>OY760941.1:0-4870744 GCA_963664265.1 Marinilabiliaceae bacterium | reverse complement strand
GCAAAATCATCGGCTCGTTTGCGCTCCACCAACAAGGTGCCATTCACCAGATAATCACCGGCCTTGAGTTCCCGCGATTCAACCGCTGCACCGGCAGCCTCCAGCATCTGCGGGATGCCCGACGGATTCTCGCGGTAATCGGCCACAATGGCTAAAGAAACAGAATTGCTCATGCCTTTTGGTTTGTCCACAATAAGATAGTGATTATAAAAATCAATGGCAACGGACAACCGTCGGTGGCTTTCAACAATCCATCCTGGTGATCCAACCGCTCGTCGGGTTATTTTTTCATTCGGATAAAGTATGATGCAATTTTGGTTCATCATTGAAGATACAACAACATGAAGCATATTATCACATTGGCAATCATCATCCTTGGATCGAACCTACAGGCTCAGATGACCATCACAGGCAAGGTGACCGACAAAAACGGCCTACCGTTGGCCGGCGCCAACATCACATTGAAAGGAACTTACGATGGTACAGCCACCGACTCCACTGGTTGTTATACCATTACAACCGACACAAACCAGGCCGTTTTAGTGGCCTCATTCATGGGCTATATACCCCAAGAGCAGGCAGTGCCGGACGGCGGGACTTCCATTGTTAATTTCAGCTTGAAGAAACAGGTCAACCACCTAGGCGATGTGGTGATTTCGGCGGGGACATTCGAAACAGCCGACCGCAAGAGGAGCGTCACCCTGCAACCGCTCGATATTGTCACCACGCCCAGTGCTGCCGGTGATCTATACGGAGCGTTGACCACGCTGCCTGGCACAGCTCCCATTGGCGAAGATGGGCGGCTCTTTGTGCGTGGAGGTGACGGCTACGAAAGTAAGACCTTTGTGGATGGGTTGCTCTCGAAAAAACCATACCAATCGAGCGTTCCCGACCTGCCAGGCCGTGGCCGTTTCTCGCCGTTCCTCTTCAGCGGCACCACCTTCAGCACCGGCGGCTACTCGGCCGAATACGGGCAAGCCCTATCATCGGCCTTGATACTGAACAGCAATGCATTGCCCAGCAAAACCCAAACCGATCTCTCCATCATGTCGGTGGGTGTTGGGCTCACGCAAACTGTTAGGCGGGAAAACGCCTCCATCTCGGCCGGTTTCGAATACTTCAACCTAGCACCCTACAACCACCTCACCAAACAGCAGTTTCTGCGCAACAAACACCCCGAGAGCCTTGGGTTGACCCTAGTGGCTCGCAAAAAAACAGGGCAAAATGGGATGCTCAAGCTATTCAGCACTTATGCAGCCTCCGAAACCGGATTGAAATACCCCGACCTATCGGTTCCCGGATTGATGACCGACATCCACCTGAAAAACAACAACAGCTACACCAACCTCACCTACAGCGACGAACTGGGCAAGGGTTGGCTGCTGAAAGGCGGTGTGGCCCTCACCATGGACAACAACCGATTGAACCTGCAACGCTTCGCGGTAGATGAAACCAATGAAAACCTCCAAGCCAAAATCACACTAAAAAAGAACCTCGCAGCCAACGCTTCCCTCCATTTTGGTATGGAAGAGACCTTCAACCGTTTTGGGCAAGATTATCGCGAAACCAGCGGATTTGAGAACCGGAGCCATTTCAATGACCTCAATTCGGCGCAGTTTGCCGAGGCCGACTACCGACCATTCCACCGCATAGCCTTGAGGGCTGGCTTACGAGCCGAACAAAGCACCCTGTTGGACGACATTCATGTAGCAGCTCGTTTTTCGGCCGCCGTAAAAATTACCGGACAGTCGCAACTATCGGTGGCCTCCGGCAGCTTTGTTCAAACGCCTGAAGAGGGATTGCTCCGTTTCACACACCTACTTGGATACGAAAAGGCCAGCCACCACATTGTCAACTACCAGTGGGAGGACAACGGCCGCCTTTTCAGGGCCGAAGTTTACCGGAAGGCCTACAAGGATTTGGTCACCTACGACGGGGAAAAATATTGGGATGGCAACACCTACCACAACACAGGGAAAGGCCAATCGGAGGGGATCGACATCTTCTACCGTGACAGGAAAACGTTCCGGACGCTGGAGTATTGGATCTCCTACTCCTTTGTGGATGCCAAACGGATCTACCGCGACTATCCCCAAATGGTGCAGCCTCCCTTTGCGCCCAAACACACAGCCAGTATGGTGGCAAAAAAATGGATCCAAAGCATCACAACACAAGTGGGTCTCTCCACCACATTTTCAACGGGGCGACCCTTCAATAATCCCAATAGCCCAAAATTCATGGATGGCCGCACCAACCATTACCAGGACATCAGCATCAACTGCAGCCACTTGAGAACCCTGTGGGGTATGCCGACCATCCTCTATGCGTCGGTCAACAACCTGACGGGACGCAACAACATATTTGGTTACCGATATTACAGCCAGCCCAATGCCGATGAACAATACGAAGCTTTTCCCATCCGGCGCGACAGCAAGCGGTTCTACTTCATTGGATTATTCATCACACTTTAAATCATCATTTTAAACAACTTAAATCTTATCAAAATGAAAAACACAATCATCACACTCGTTTTTGTCCTGTTTGCAGGATCGGTTATGGCACAGAGTGCCGGATTTGAAGAAGCCATCAAAACAACGCGCACCATGCTCGACAGTGCCCGCACAACCGAGCAACTGCAAGCCGCGGCCGCCAAGTTTGAACGCATCGCCACTGCCGAACCGGCAAGCTGGGAACCGCTCTATTACCATGCCTATGCCCACATAAGGCTGAGCTTCGCCCAAAAAGATGGCGACACAAAAGATGCCTTGCTCGATGTGGCACAGGAGAGCATCGACCAGGCACTAGCCAAAGAGGGCAATGCGTCGGAGTTGTATGCCCTCCAAGGCTTCCTTTATCAAGGGAGAATACAGGTGAGTGCCATGCGAGGGATGACCTATTCGCAAAAAGCAGCAGAGATACTTGAAAAAGCAGTCCAGGAGAATCCCAACAATCCAAGGGCGCTGTTCCTACTGGGACAGAACATCCTCCACACGCCCGCCATGTTTGGAGGCGGCAGCAAAAAAGCACTCCCAAAATTTAAGGAAGCAGCCGTTTTATTCGAACAAGAGAACGGGAAAGCAAGCACCATGCCCACTTGGGGAAAAATAGCAAATCGGAAAATGATGGATGCCTGCATGAAATAATTAATTATTTTTATCAAATCGTTTATGATCCCTAACATGAAAAAATTCATTCTACGCCAACTGGCCGACATTGCGATTGCCCTAATATTTAGCACCTTGGTGACTTACGCCTTTTCGGGCAACAAACTGTTTTCTGAAATTGGCATCAACTACAAATACATACTCTTTGGTTTTTGCAATGCCATGGCGGTATGGAAAGGCAACCAATTGATCTCCCGCCTCGGCGAACGATTTTTCCCTTGGGACAAGAAACCCAAACTGACCTTTTTCATCAACTCCACCACTTCCGTTGTTTACACGGGAGTGGCCATCTACCTGGTCTACCGCATATACCTGGAAGCTGTTTTCAACATCAACATCATGGCGCATTCCCGTGGCTGGATCTGGCAGATGGTCATCGTTTACCTGGTGTCGCTGCTGATCACCATCAGTTTTTACTTGGCCAATTTTTTCAAGGGATGGCGCGAAGCGGTTGTCAACGAAGAAAAGTTAAAGAAAGAGGCCATCCAGCTACGATACGATGCCTTGAAGAGCCAGGTGAATCCTCACTTCCTGTTCAACAGCCTGAGTGTGTTGAGTGCCCTGATAGAGACCGACACTGCCAAAGCCAGCCAGTTCATCCAAAAGTTCTCGCAGATCTACCGCTATGTGCTCGACCAGCGCGACCAGGAGCTGGTGCCTCTGGCCGAAGAGTTCAATTTTGTCAATTCCTACATCCATCTGCACCGCATCAGGCATGGCCAAAACCTAAAAATTGTCATGGATATTGACGATCAGTCGGGTTACATCGTCCCCTTAGCGCTGCAAACGTTGCTGGAGAACTGCTTCAAGCACAACACCATTTCGGAGGCGCACCCCCTGACCATCGAGTTGCGGCGCGAAAAGGATGATCTGGTGATCCGCAACAACCTCCAGAAGCGGCGCACCATGCAGGATTCGAATGGCATAGGGTTGGAAACCATGCAAAAACGATACAGCTACCTCACCCCTCGGCCGTTGACCATACAGGACGATGGCGAAACTTTCACCGTCAGGCTACCGGTGATTCAAGAATTCACTGGAGCATAACACCAACCTAATATTTTTAACACATGGACTATATCATTGTAGAAGACGAACCACTGAGTGCCGAACGGCTGGCCAAAATGGTACACAACATCCGCCCCTCCTACCGACTGATGGCCACCTTGGATTCGGTGGCCTCTGCAGTGGCGTGGCTTCAAAAAAACCCGCACCCCCAATTGGCACTTTTCGATATTCAGCTGGCCGATGGCCTCAGCTTCGAACTTTTTGAGCAGATCAACATCGATTTTCCGGTAATCTTCACCACGGCCTACAACGAATATGCCCTAAAAGCCTTCAAGGTGAACAGCATCGACTACCTACTGAAACCCATCGATGAAAAAGAGTTGGCGACCGCTTTGGCCAAATTTGAAAACAGGAACCAGCCACCGCTATCATTGGATAGGGAGCAACTATCCGGATTGCTCAATTTACTGGAAAACAATTTCAAATCACGTTTTCTGGTCAAAGTGGGCGAACACCTGAAGATGATTGGGTGTCAAGAGATTGCCTTTTTCTACAGCATGGAGAAGTCCACCTTCATCCGCAGCAACGAAGGACGGGATTACCCGCTCGACCAAACCCTCGATCAGGTGCAGTTGGAGGTCGATCCAAAATTATTTTTCCGCATCAACCGCAGCTGTTTGTTGAGCATCCATGCCATCCGCGACATCATAGCCTACTCCAATAGCCGGCTGAAAATCACGCCAACGGTCAAACACGACCTCGATATGGTGGTGAGCCGGGAGCGGGTAGCGGGATTCAAAAAGTGGCTGGAACAATAAGAAAAGGTTTATGAAACCCTTCAATAAAAAAAAACCCTCCCCGTCCCTCCCCCAAATTGGAAGGGTGCCAAAATTCTAATAATTCTATGTAAAAACCGTTTCATGATCATTGCTATCTGTTCTCTGAAATCTGTTCTCTGAAACCTGTTCACTGAAACCTGTAGAAGGCACACCGGCTGAGATCGTTCCCCGCAGTCTTTAAGGCACTTGAAGACTGAACGACTTTTGGACTGTTTGACCTCAGGACTTTCAATATTTCTAAAGCTCGCAGACGAGGCGGAGCAGCATCAAACAACTAATGTACTAATTAATTGATGTGCTAATTTGAAGATCTTATGCAGTTTTCAGAACTCTTTAGCAAATTGCACGACCGGAGGTCGTAATGTGATTAACCGCGGATGGAATCCGCGGGCTGGAGTTTGGCTAATTTCTCACATAAAATGCTGCGGAGCCATTATATTTAAATTCATTTTTGAGGCTTTGTGTTCTAGTCTGTGTGTTCACGAAGTCCAAGAAATTCAAATTTGTAGCTTTTGCCCATAATTGCGCTCTTAAGTTGTTTAATAAGTCACCTGTTGTTATACGTTTTGCATCGGCCTTCTGATACCATTTCGGTCTTGGAAGCATGGAGTTGGTTGCATTTGCAGCCCGATGGCTTGCCAGATGCAACAAACCATACATGGCCGCAACAAATGCGGGGAGGCTTTCTGCTGAATTAGGGTTTCTTACCTGAGCCTGGCCACATCCAAGCAACGTTTTTTCTTCCCGGAAGTCTACCTCAATTTCCCAACGCCAGAGATAAGCCTGTAGAATATCTTTAATATCACGATCGGTTTCGGAGCAAATCAAATAAGTCGGCTCTCGATAGAGTATCTTGGAGCCTTTTGACAACCTGTAGCCCAAAGGCCGGATAACAATCAGCATAAGGTCTTGAGGTCCTGCGGAACGCCATCTTACATTTCTGATAATTTTGAGGCTGAATGTATGGGTTTTGCCAGCAGCCCATCCCTTTTCTTGTTGCCAAGGATACTGATCGGACTGTCTTATTTGTTCAGGGGTTGGCAATTGTTCTCCATATACGCGTTTGCGACCAGATTTGGGCTGTGCCTGAGGTTTGGTATAAAGTTTTGTGTCTTTTCGTATGCGCCCAATTAGGGTTGTTTTTTTAGGAAGCTTTTTCAACACCTCTTTATTGGTATAGCTGCCATCCACCCCGACAAGCAACTCTTTGTTTTGATATCCCTGCTCATCCAATGTTTTTCGTAACAATGAAATCCTGTCGGATCCCTGACGGCTAAGCTTGGCTATTTTTTGCTCCTCTTTGTATGCTTGCCATTGTTCTTCTTCAGCTGTTTTCTTGGGCTTAACCACTGTGGGACAATGATGAAAATCAACAGGGATAGCTCTTGACTGCCCAATATTTCCTTCTTGGGGCAGCGCTAGTGATATTTGAAGGAAACGCTGCCCCCAGATGAAATTGGTTTGAAAGGGAGGTCCAAGCGGATCCCTTCTCCAAGCGGTGCCTGGAATTCGTTTCCCTGTTTTTTTTATCACCGTATCGTCCATGTGGGCTACAATATATGGGAGACTGCTTGTTTCTTTCAATACGTTTGATTGCACAATGTTTAATATTTGGGGTACGTCAACCCGTTGCTTGCTGAACAACCGGTAAGCAGATGACCAATCAGTAAATTGATTGCCGCTGGCCGCCAGCATCCCCGTAACCGTATGCCGCCCCAGACAGGTCAGTTCACCATACATCAACTCTCTGCATCGGGACCATGACTCATGATTGGGAAAAGCAGGGTGGCATTGGTTGAAAAGTTCATCAAGTTCATCGGTTAATGATCCGTTAAAAGTTTTTTTTATCTGGCACAACAGTTTGGTCTGCTCGTTTAAGAGTCATCCGCTGTTTGTCTTCGATTACCCATTCGACAACCTCCCCCTTCTGGAATTCCATCGCTTGTGCTACAGCTGATGGAAAATTGATATACCACTGCTCGCTGGCAGCTCTTTTAATCAGTTGAATTTTTGTTGGAAATCCCATGGCATCTTGGTCTAAAAAGTAAAACTAGTTATGTAACTAGATGTAAAAATAATAAAAAAACCAACAAGTCATATTTTCTGTTGATTTTTTTATCTAGTTAAACCCAAACTCCAGACCGCGGATGGAATCCGCGGGTTCAGAAACCAAAAGCCAACCAACCCCGAAGCGGGTTGAACTGGGACTTAACCATTAATAGCTGAAAGCCATGATTACAGCAAAGTGGTTATTTGTCCTCAAGCCGGACGGGCTTTTACTTTTTGGCTACAGCACCAAAAAGTAAACAAAAAGTGCCGCCGCTGCGCCTGCTCACCTAAGAACTATCATTCCGCTGCGCTCGAAGCAATGAACTCGGTTCGCAAGTTGACAATTATGTTTTCACCAACACAAAAGCCGAACCTCAAACAGCATTGCTTCTTAACCGCTCCTCTTCATGTTATTTCTAAGGCTCGCAACCGAGGCGGAGCAGCAACAAACAACTAATGTACTAATTTAATGATGTGCTAATTTGAAGATCCTATGCAGTTTTCAGAACTCTTCAGCAAATTGCACGACCGGAGGTCGTAATGTGATTAACCGCGGATGGAATCCGCGGGTTCAGGAGTCCAAAAGCCAACCACCTCCGAAGCGGGTTGAACTGGGAAATAATGTCAACAAAAAACGTAGAAGCCCAATAACACATGCACACCCTTCAAAATCAACACATTCAACACCTGCGGTGTTTTGCAATTATCATGTGCCTGGCATCCACCGGTTCCACCGGTTCCACCGGTGGCTGGAGTTTGGCTAATTTCTCACATAAAATGCTGCGGAGCCATTATATTTAAATTCATTTTTGAGGCTTTGTGTTCTAGTCTGTGTGTTCACGAAGTCCAAGAAATTCAAATTTGTAGCTTTTGCCCATAATTGCGCTCTTAAGTTGTTTAATAAGTCACCTGTTGTTATACGTTTTGCATCGGCCTTCTGATACCATTTCGGTCTTGGAAGCATGGAGTTGGTTGCATTTGCAGCCCGATGGCTTGCCAGATGCAACAAACCATACATGGCCGCAACAAATGCGGGGAGGCTTTCTGCTGAATTAGGGTTTCTTACCTGAGCCTGGCCACATCCAAGCAACGTTTTTTCTTCCCGGAAGTCTACCTCAATTTCCCAACGCCAGAGATAAGCCTGTAGAATATCTTTAATATCACGATCGGTTTCGGAGCAAATCAAATAAGTCGGCTCTCGATAGAGTATCTTGGAGCCTTTTGACAACCTGTAGCCCAAAGGCCGGATAACAATCAGCATAAGGTCTTGAGGTCCTGCGGAACGCCATCTTACATTTCTGATAATTTTGAGGCTGAATGTATGGGTTTTGCCAGCAGCCCATCCCTTTTCTTGTTGCCAAGGATACTGATCGGACTGTCTTATTTGTTCAGGGGTTGGCAATTGTTCTCCATATACGCGTTTGCGACCAAATTTGGGCTGTGCCTGAGGTTTGGTATAAAGTTTTGTGTCTTTTCGTATGCGCCCAATTAGGGTTGTTTTTTTAGGAAGCTTTTTCAACACCTCTTTATTGGTATAGCTGCCATCCACCCCGACAAGCAACTCTTTGTTTTGATATCCCTGCTCATCCAATGTTTTTCGTAACAATGAAATCCTGTCGGATCCCTGACGGCTAAGCTTGGCTATTTTTTGCTCCTCTTTGTATGCTTGCCATTGTTCTTCTTCAGCTGTTTTCTTGGGCTTAACCACTGTGGGACAATGATGAAAATCAACAGGGATAGCTCTTGACTGCCCAATATTTCCTTCTTGGGGCAGCGCTAGTGATATTTGAAGGAAACGCTGCCCCCAGATGAAATTGGTTTGAAAGGGAGGTCCAAGCGGATCCCTTCTCCAAGCGGTGCCTGGAATTCGTTTCCCTGTTTTTTTTATCACCGTATCGTCCATGTGGGCTACAATATATGGGAGACTGCTTGTTTCTTTCAATACGTTTGATTGCACAATGTTTAATATTTGGGGTACGTCAACCCGTTGCTTGCTGAACAACCGGTAAGCAGATGACCAATCAGTAAATTGATTGCCGCTGGCCGCCAGCATCCCCGTAACCGTATGCCGCCCCAGACAGGTCAGTTCACCATACATCAACTCTCTGCATCGGGACCATGACTCATGATTGGGAAAAGCAGGGTGGCATTGGTTGAAAAGTTCATCAAGTTCATCGGTTAATGATCCGTTAAAAGTTTTTTTTTATCTGGCACAACAGTTTGGTCTGCTCGTTTAAGAGTCATCCGCTGTTTGTCTTCGATTACCCATTCGACAACCTCCCCCTTCTGGAATTCCATCGCTTGTGCTACAGCTGATGGAAAATTGATATACCACTGCTCGCTGGCAGCTCTTTTAATCAGTTGAATTTTTGTTGGAAATCCCATGGCATCTTGGTCTAAAAAGTAAAACTAGTTATGTAACTAGATGTAAAAATAATAAAAAAACCAACAAGTCATATTTTCTGTTGATTTTTTTATCTAGTTAAACCCAAACTCCAGACCGCGGATGAAATCCGCGGGTTCAGGAAGCCCTACGGCAAACCAACCCCGAAGCGGGTGGAACAGGAATATAGCCTTCAATAGCTAGTAGCCATGTCTATAACAACGTTGTTTTTTGCCCTCAAGCCGGACGGGCTTTTACTTTTTGGCTACAGCACCAAAAAGCAAACAAAAAGTGCCGCCGCTGCGCCTGCTCACCTAAGAACTATCATTCCACTACGCTCGAAGCAATGAACTCGGTTCGAAAAATGACATTTATGCCTTCACCAACACATAAGCCGAACCTCAAACAGCATTGCTTCTTAACCGCTCCGCTTCATGATATTTCTAAGGCTCGCAGCCGAGGCGGAGCAGCGATCACAGCAAGCATCACAAAAAAAGATAATCCGTGAAAAATCGGTGTAATCGGTGGACAAATTCCGTGTACTTGTAAGAAATTCAACACATGCAGTGTTGTGCAGTTATCATGAACCTGGCATCCACCGGTTCCACCGGTGGCTATTCACATTGAAGTCCTTCGGACTTAGCATTGCAATAATAATCTGAGGAATCCGTGGACGAAATCTGGCTATCCCTTCAACAATCGTGAATCAAAATAAAACGCGCCCACTGAGCATCCATAAAAAATTGTACCTTTGTGGCATTGTAAAAATAAATGATTATGATGCCACTGGCAGACAAATTCGGATTGCCCAAGAATACACAACTGGAGGTGTTGGGACCCAACCACATCGCTATAGTTAAGATGGTGAAATCGCGTATCATCACCAAGGATGCGGAGAAGATCGTGGAGATGGCCGCGCTGATCCACCAAAAAGAGCCCGACACGGAGGTGAGCTTGATTTGCTCGGGCAACATCTGCTCCAAATCGATCCAACTGCTGGAAAACAACCATATTGGCGTACTAATCGACGAAGAGGGATAAACATATGAGATCAAAAGACATAAAAGTAGCCAACCCCAAGGTTTTGGTGATTGGCGAGGATTCCAACCTACAATGGAGCGACAGCGTGCCTGAGTACGTGATGTTTGCCGACTATTACTTCAGGAGCTTCCCCGAAGATGGTGGGGAGCGGAGCCGCAACGTGGAGGCACGCAACCTGTTTGAACACATCATGGGTTTCACCGGCAACAAAATCAAATCGACGGAGATCTATTTCACCAACCTTTGCAACGATTTTATTATTGCCAAGCCTCCAAGGGGAAAACGCGTGCTGATACCTGAAAATAAGGCACAAAAAGGTCTGGAACACATCCAGTGGATCTTGGAACAAAACCCATCCATCCAACTGGTGTTTGCCATGTCATTACAAACCAATTACTGGCTTCAGAAACTGGGTTTTTATGGTGATGATGAAAAATTCGTGTATGGCGCCCAACCACGCCGCATCGGACTGGAGTCGCCTGCTCCCTACTACCAGCCGGTAGATGGTAAGGCCATGTCGATGATCTGCGGTAACATCTACGATGCGCCCAAGTACCGGGTAAAAGTGATTCCCATTCTGGCGGCCAGGGACTACCCCATGAATGAACTCAACACAGAGCGCTACCAGGCGGCTTACGAAAAGGTGCGGGAACAGATCGTACTGAAATAACTTGAAAATCTAACGCATGGATTTCTAATTCCATTGCGGATGAAATTAGAAACAGGGTTGCCGGCATGATTCGGCAACCCTGTTTGTTTTTACGCTTTACCGGTACAGGGTGCGGGCAATCCCCAACTCAAGTCCCCTAAGCTCGGCCAAACCGCGCAAACGGCCAATGCCAGAGTAGCCCGGATTGGTCTTCTTATGAAGATCGTCGAGCATCTGGTGGCCATGGTCGGGACGGAAAGGAATGGATACCTGCCGTTTCTGTTGCACCTCCAGGAATCCCTTCATCACGCCATACATGTCCACATCCCCCTCCAGATGATTGGCCTCGAAGAAGTTGCCCTCCTCATCGCGATGCGTGGAACGCAAGTGAACGAAGTTGATCCGGTCGCCCAGTCGAATGATCATGTTTGCCAAATCGTTATCGGCTCGCACACCGAACGAACCGGTGCAGAAGCAGAGCCCATTGGACGGGTTGGGCACTTCGGCCACCAACTGGTTGAAATCGGCCTCGGTGCTGAGGATGCGTGGCAAGCCCAGGATGGTATATGGCGGATCATCGGGATGGATGGCCAACACAGCTCCCACCTCATCGGCCACAGGGGCTATCGCCTTAAGGAACTCCACCAGGTTGGCGCGCAACCGAGTGGCGTCCACACCCTTGTATCGGTCGAGCTGCAGCTGGAACTCCTCCAAGGTGAAGCTCTCCTCTGCACCTGGCAATCCAGCAATCATGTTTTTCACCAGCAGGGCTTTTTCATCCTCTCCCATGGCCTCGAAACGAGCCTTCGCCCGGGCAATTTCATCGGATGTGTAATCCTTTTCGGCACCGGGACGTTTCAGAATAAATAGGTCGAAAGCCATGAAGGCTGCCCGCTCGAAACGCAAGGCCCGGGAACCATCCTCCACCTCGAAAGCCAAGTCGGTGCGGGTCCAGTCCAACACCGGCATAAAGTTGTAGGTGATGTTCGTCACACCACATTGAGCCAGGTTGCGGATACTCTGCTTGTAGTTTTCGATGTATCCCTTGTACGCACCCTCTTGTGTCTTGATGTGCTCGTGCACGGGGATGCTCTCCACCACCGACCACCGAAGACCAGCAGCTATAATCATTTTTTTGCGTGCCTCAATCTCTTCCACAGGCCACACTTCACCATTTTTGATGTGGTGCAGGGCGTGGACAATGCCTGTTGCGCCTGCCTGCCGTATATCGGCCAAGGATACGGGATCGTTGGGACCATACCAACGCCATGTTTGTTCTCCAAGTATCATAGTTCTGTTTTTAAATTGATCAAATTGAAAACGCATCAAAACCGCCATCAATCACCAGGATGGTGCCTGAAACAAATTTTGAAGCATCGCTGATAAGGTAATGCAAAGATCCAAGGAGTTCATCGGCCTCACCAAAACGGCCATAGGGCGTGTGAGCCAGGATTGTTTTGGCTCGGTCGGTATAGGATCCATCGGGGTTGGTGAGCAAAGCGCGGTTCTGCTCGGTGATGAAGAAGCCCGGGGCAAGGGCGTTCACCCGGAACCGCTCACCAAACTTGAGCGCCAACTCCCCGGCCATATACTTGGTGAAATTGGCCACCGCAGACTTTGCCGCCCCATAGCCTGCCACGCGTGTCAACGGGCGCAATGCCGATTCGGAAGCGATGTTGATGATGTTGCCCGCCCCATTATCGACCATCGCCTTGGCAAAGACCATGGTGGGCAGCACGGTTCCAAACAGGTTGAGATCCACCACCTTTTTGAAGGCATCCAGTTCCAGGTCGAAGATGGTCTTGTCTGGAGCAATGGTGGCACCGGCCATATTTCCGCCCGCCGCATTGACCAGCACATCAATTTTTCCGTATGCTGATACGATATCCTGCCGGTTTTGCTCCAGCACCGCCTGGTCAAGCACATCGGTGGCTAGGAAAAGGGCTTCACCCCCATCGGCCTTAATCTTAGCAACCAATTCATTTCCTTTGTCCACCGTACGGTCGAGTATCACCACCCGAGCCTTCTCTCCAGCCAGGTATTGGGCCATATCGGAGCCCAGCACGCCACACCCGCCGGTGATGACTACCACTTTTCCTTCGATGGAGAATAGATTTTTTTTCATCGTCATAAGTTTATTTTCAGAGTTTATAGTTGTTGTAGAAATCCATATTTTCACGAATCAGGATATCAATGGGCATATGGTTGACCCTACCGGATTCCTGCTGGAAGATGAAGAGGTTCCCCAGGGCCTTAACCGCATCGTAACCCTGTATTTCGGGCCGTTGCGACAACAGAAAGGATACCTGGTTGTTGCGAAGGGCAGCCACATTGGCCTCGATGGCATCGTACCCGGCGAGCCGGATCCGCTGCTTCTCATAATCATCCAAGCAATCAACTACCTTCACCAATTCATGGACGCGCGAATTGAATACAATGCCTCCCAACGGATGGTGGGTGCTTGCCAACAACTCCCTCATCCGGGTCACATTCCCACTCAAGTCATTGGGGAACACCTCCAGCTGGTGCAATTGACCAGGGAAGTGGTGGGCAGCTAGAAACTGCTCAAAACCTTTCTGCCTGGCCTGCATTTGGATGGATTGTGCACGATTCGGGTAACGGATGTGTGCAAAGAACAGGTTAGCTTCACGACCCACTTCATTTATCAGCAAGTGAGCAGCCACCGCACCTCCGGCAAAGGAGTCGCTGCCGAAATAGGCCAAGTTATTTTGTCCCACAATGTTGGCATCGATGTAAACATAAGGCACCCCGCTTTCATCCAAGGTTTTGGACAACGCCACCGCAGGATCGCCCAACAGTGGAGCCATCAGAACCCCATCAAAGTGTTGTTCTGCCAGGTTGGTGGTAAGTGTGAGAAAAGAATCCCGATCGTGTTGGTCGAAGAAAAAATAGCGGATGCTGATGTTGAATCTACGCAATTCGTCGCAGGCGCGTTCCATGCCGTGGTGCACCAGCTCCCAATATTCGCCATTGGCGAAAGCAGGTACCACCACCGCAATGGTATAATGGCGCTTCGAAGCCAGGAAACGAGCCACCATATTGGGCTCGTAGTTCATCTCTTCCAATGCCTTTTCAACCAGCTCCCTTTTTTCGGGCGACACCCGCCCCCGGTTGTGGATCACCCGGTCAACCGTCCCGGCCGACACGCCGGCCTTACGGGCAATATCAACAATCCTGATGTTGGACAATTGGGTCATAGCGCTCCTTTTTCTCAATATTCGATTAGTGTGTGCGCACACACCATGCAAAAATAGTGATTTATTTGGAACTGGAACGACAATATTTATATTTCAAAACAAAGGTGGCAAAAAACCAACGCTCTTTACCACCCTGACGATCCTATATTAATTTATTAGAAGTTGATTTTAAGCATTAGATGGTTATCATCTTCATCCAAGAGATCCTGATACTGACTGATCAGTTGAGCTTCGCCCCGTTTCTCAAGGAACTGCTTGGCACTGATGGGGTCAGTGACAAAGACCAGCCCTTTGCCTTCAGTTAAAAATGCGGCTCCCTCCAGTCCCAAATCTGTATCCGAATCCATTGCCCGTTCCAACAGGGACAATTCATCCTTCCCTTTGGGAAGAATCAAATGGTATTGCTTGTAATCGGTTCCCTCCTTAGTCAGATAGATGTATGTCAACGCATCATTTTCCAGCACTTTGCTGATAAACATATTGGATTTGGAAGTCAACGCCTTATAGACCTCCCTTTGGTTGGTGTTCAATACTTCTTTGGGGAAATTGAACTCACCAAAATCGAACGAGAAAACACTGGTGGCCAATCCATTGTTCATACGATAGATGTTGTTGTCGAAATAGGCTCGAAAAAGAATATCATTCTCCCATTTCGTAAAATTCACCTCACTGATAGGCATGGACAAGGCACTGCTGTCGGGCAGCTGCTTGCTGATAACCGCACCATTTTGATCCAAACAATAAATCCGGTATCTCCCGATGGAATCCTCCTCTAAATTGTAAATACCCTTGTTCAACCAGTAATTGTTTTGTCCATCTTTAATGAATGAGAAAGCAGAGGCTTTGATGTCAATCGAATTCTGGAAAATGCCATCCTTATCATACCTGAAGATTTTTCGATCTATAAGAGAAAGAATCTCAATGGTTCCAGCTTCATCATCGATCAAAAAATCCGAAGCCCCATGGTATTCGCCCGGGCCTCGCCCACCCTTGCTAAAAGATCCAACTAACTTTCCATTCAAATCGAACTGATACAAAGGCCCTCGAATTCTATCCAAAATATAAACTTGATCATTGAATTTTTTAACACTGAGCAATTCCCCGAGCATGGCACTATCCGCCTGCTCAAAAGCAATCAACTCGATTGATTGTATCAAATCGGAGGTGTAGATGCTTTCGCTTTTCAACTCACCGAATACAATTTCCCGCTGCTTCAAATCGGGATGACAAGCAGATAAAACAAACAGTAAAAATAAAACTTTTAGATTTCTCATAGAATTGGTTTTTTTAAATATGGTGTTTAAGATATAGTATTATTTGTCGTGCTCAAACTATAACTACCTGTTTTTAAACTGGTTGCCACTACATAATTAAAACAAAAGGACTCTCGTCGAAAAGCCATCAACCATTGAATAATATTGCATATTTATTATCAAATATTTTATGATTATTATCACTACTGAAAACTGGTTCATAAAAGACGCCATGTCCGGAAGGATTGCTAGAACTTATTTACGCCTACTGCGCATCACCATAATGACCGGATTTGATGCTTCGTGCAATCCAGCGGCAACTTCTTTCAATTTGCCCTTCAATTCATTCTTTTTATAGGCCTCAACAAGCTGGTAGGCTTCCAGTATTTGGAAGGCCGCAATGTCGCCGTTTATCGGGTGCGATGTCATATCAACAGTTTTCCTTTTTACAAAGTCGCCATTGATTACGGTAGGTTCAAACATTGTGTTCTCCTGATTGTCATACATTAAACTCTTCATCAGAAATCCCCTCCGTGCTGTAAAGTCAAATTCCTTCCTTACTGTTGTCATAAAACAATAACGGTCAGTGATTGTGCCCATCGTCAGAAATATGACCGGATTGGCAGTGGGAGACTTTACCAGAAACGGGGATAGTTTATCTTCTTTGGGACTATAGTTGTAAACGGTGTCGGAGGATGTCTCCACAAGTAGCCAGGCGTCATGGTATGGAATTATTGGCGAAACAGCTGTTGAAACAGTCATCTCCCCCTCATTGATGAGTGGTGTATTAATCACATCAAACGGGATTGTAATGTTCCGGGCAATACGCCCATCGTGTTTCGATACAATCATATGGTGAGGTTCGCTCCCCCTCTTCTCGCCATCTTTGTATAATGTAGACTCATTGTAACAAATCAGATGGTCTGCATCACAATTGAACACATCGACATATCTGGTGCCTTCGGCATGGTTAAAGCTTCATTTGAAGTTGCCAAGCAGGTCATAGACCAATATCTTTTTCAATGACAAACAATTGACAAACAGTTCATTGTTCGCCTCATCCAGTACAATATCAGTGAGATGAATGTATTCTTCGGAGCCTTTACCCTTCCTATTGATCTTTCTTAATGCTTGGCCGGTTTTTCGGTCAAAGACGAAAATATCCCCATCGTTGCTCCAGTTTTTAATGATCATAAATTTGTTGCCCAAGGCCATCACAACCCCCTGGGTGACAAAATCATCATTCGTTTCCAACGGGATGTACTCCACATCCATAAAGTCCTGAAGAACCAGCTCTTTTTCCGGAAAACTTTTTGTCACATCTACTGTGATAAGATGGTTCGTGTCAGCCTTCTTACATCCTTCGAATCCCGCCGTTATCATCAGGATAATGGTAAAAATTGCAATTCCTTTTATCATTTTATAGCTTTTTAGAGTAATTGATTCTAAATTTAAAACAAGCCAGATGCCCCCATATCCATCGCGATAGTTTTCTGTATCATAGTCGATATAGGACACCCGGCAACCTTTTGAAATTCCACCAAACCAACCACCCCCTCACGGCAACCGATCCAGCAGCTGTTCGAAATCGGCTTCCAGGGGTCGGTCCTGCTCAAAGTCGTAAAGGGTGAGCGAGCGCACTGCATAGTAACTCATCCAGTATTGGTGCAGCGAGAGGATGTATTGGTAACGGGCATTGTCTTTCGATTTCTGGGCGAGGGTCAACTTCACCACATCGGCATTGCCGCGAAAAAAGCGGGTTGTGGTCAATTCGTAGCTCATGGCGGCCAATGAGTCCGATTTGGCAGCCGACTGCACCTTACTGAACTGAAGGTTGAACTCCAGCACTTTGGTGATCACCTGCTGCTCGAAGGTGGCGATGGCCTGCTCGGCACCAAGGCGCGCAATCTCCTGACGCGACCGCGCCAGTTGGTACTGCCCCTTGCGCCGCCCCCAATCCAGGATGGGGATGCTGATGTCAATGCCCAGGCGTTGGTAATCGTCGAAAGTGGGTCGGTACACATTGCCGATGGTGCCATTCACCGCCACGTCCTTGCCGTAATCGTAGTAACCGTCGGTTTTGTTGATCCCGTACGACACATTCAGGTTGGCCTGGAAGCTGTTTTCGGCGCGCGTCCTGGCCACCTGCCTGTCGGCATCCAGCAGCCTCACCTGCTGCTCCAGCATCACCGCATTGCGCTCACGGGCCAGGTCAAGCGCCTTCAACTCGGGCACCTTCAACCTAACGGCTTCGGGCAGCACAACCACGGGCTCCACATCGGCCGGCAAGCGCAAAAAGGCGAGCAAAGCCTCCTTATTCTTCCGGTACTGCATATCGGCCTCGTCCTGGGAGATGGCGGCATTGTTGAGGTTCAACTCCAACTCGTACAGATCCTCCCGTTGTATGGTTCCCAGCTGGAACCGTTGCCGGGCCACCTGCACCAGCGTGTCGGACTGGAGGAGGTTGTAGCGCGCCATATCGCGGTTCATCCCCGCCATGGCCAGATTGAAGAAGTAGTTGCAGGCCATTTGGTTGGTCGCTTCCACATCCTGGAGATACTGGCGCACCACCTGCTCATAGCGTTTGGGCTCGAGCTTGCGTTCCCACTTGAAGGCATTGAACCCGAACAGGTTTTGCTGGTAGCCGATGCGGAAAGGACGGGATGAAAACTGGGTGTAGTCATTGCTTCCAAAATTTTGATTGCGGTCCAGATCGGACTGGAGATAAAAAGTTCCACCCGTAAGGCCCACATTCTGTTTCAGACTGAGGGATGCATTGAAGTTAAGCGACTGCGTGCGCACATAACTCTCGGTGTTGAACTCCGAATTGTAGCGCAACTGATTGGCATTGGTGTAGTTGACCAACTGGGAGCCCAGCGTCAGCTCCGGCAGGTAGTTGGCCTTGAAGCTCTGGTGCTGCCAATAGCCGGCCAGATAGGTATTCTTCACCAAAAACGATTGCAACGAGTGCGTTTGTGCCATCTGCACCACATCCTGCAACGAGAGCTGCATCGATTGCTGAGAATAACAGAGCAAATAAAAAGTTAATGCGATAATTAATATGATGAGTTGTTTCATATTTTTTGGGGTTTTGAGTTTTTGAGTTCTGAGTTCTTGAGTTCTGTGTTTGGGTTTATGGGTTATGAGTTTGGGTTTATGGGTTTGAGGTTCTGAGTTTATGGGTTCTAAGTTTGTGTTACTGATTACCGTTCACTGATTACTGATAACTGTTCACTATTTACTGATAACTGTTCACTGTTTACTTTTTACTGTACACTGTACACTGATCCCTGTTCACTGATTTATACAAGTAATAATAGCACAGCGGAATGAAATAGAGGCTCACCAGGGTTCCCAGGGTCATGCCACCAATCACAGTTAGAGCCAGGGGTTTTTGCAATTCGCTGCCCATATCGCAGGCAAAAAGGATTGGCACCAGAGCCAGGATGGTGGTCAGGCTGGTCATCAGGATTGGCTTTAGCCGCCGGTGGCCTGCTGTTTCAATGGCCGTGAGAAGATCCATGCCCTGCTTGCGCAGTTGGTTGATGGTGTCGATCTTGAGGATGGAATCGTTGATGATCACCCCACTCATCACAACAATGCCAATCATCGACATCAGGTTGATGGTACCGCCAAAGAGCCAGAGCATCCCCAGGGCACCGGCAATGTCCATGGGCACTTCCAGCAATACGATCAGAGGTTGTGTCAGGCTCTCGAACTGTGCCGCCAGGATGAAATAGAGCAAGGCCAAGGCTATCAGCATCACCACCATCAACTCCTTGATCAATTGGCGCGAGGAGAACACCTGTCCCGAGAAAGAGACATTCATGCCAAAGCGCTCCTGCAGCAAGGTTTTCACCGATTGAGCCAGCCCCTGGGGCGATGCAGCACCCACCCGATGAAAGGGTACCGGCACATACTCCCCAGCCTTCCCGGCATGAAGGATTTTGTAGTTGTCGTTGCGCACCAAAGAAACCAGTTGTCCCACCGGGATCTCGATGCCATTTTTATTGACGATCTTCAGGTCGCGCAATATGGTGTTGATGGTGCGCGCCTTATCGCTCAACACGATGGGCACATACAAGGTGCGCGACCGCAGAATGCCTATTTGATGTTCGTTCAAGGCGGCTTTCAACCGGGCATGGAGCGTGTTCTGATCCACCTCGTAAAGGGTCAGCCGCTCGGGGTTCACCCGAACCTCCAGATACTGTTCACGGGCAAAGGTTCCCACCTCGTGATGGGGGTAAGCCACCTGCAAGGCGGCAATGGCCTCCTCCATCTCCTCCACCTCAGGCACACCACTCACCTTTTGGCTGCTCACGTTGGCCACAAAAGGCGCTTCCCGGTCGGCAAAGAGGCGCTCGAAGATGGTTTCGGGGAACCGGAAAGACAGTCTGGCTCCGGGATATTGCTCAGCCATCTGCTGGCGGATCTTTTCTTCAACCCCCGCAGGAGTCGCCTCTGTGGTCATATTCAGATGGATGACGGCTTCGGTGGAGGTCAAATCCATCTCCTTGTGCAGCACGTATTGTTGTGTACCCACAAAGGCATTGGCCAGGGTTGTTTGGTCGGTCACCAGGTCTAGCAACGCCTCCACCCGCTTGCGGTTTTCCTGGAGATGGATCCGCTCATTCCAATCCACCTGCACCACCAGCTCCTGCTGTTCGAATGCCGGGAAACGCTCCTTGGGCAAGTGCCAGCCCAAGAATCCCCCTCCCACAATCAGCAGCAGGAACACCGGCAACATCCACCGGCGGTGGGCAAACACCCAGTGCCAACCCTTTTCATATACCGATGCCGATTGGAAAAGTTGCATTTTTGTCATCCAACGAGCCACCCGGTTGTCGCCCAGGTTGCCTTTGCGCTCGGCCCGCAACCAAAACAGACGGTATAGGGTGGGGATCAACGTGACTGACACAAAAAGAGAGACAAAGAGTCCGATGGTGACGGCAACAGCCTGGTCGTAAAACAGGGCGCCCGAGATGCCACTGATGAAGATCAAGGGCAGGAAGACAGCACAGGTGGTCAACACCGATGAAATCAAAGGGCGTATCACCTCATTGGTGCCTCGGATGCACGATTCGGCCAAGGGCTCACCCCGTTCCATTCGCTGGGTGATGTTATCGATCACAATAATGGAGTTGTCGATCATCATGCCCACCCCTAGGATCAAGCCCGACAAGGAGATGATGTTCAACGACAGATGCATCACGTGGAAAAACAGGAGGCTGATGACCAGCGAAACAGGGATGCTGAAGCCAATGAGCAAGGGCGACCGAGTATCCTTCAGGAAAAGGAACATGATGAGGAAGGCCAGCAAACCGCCTTGCCACAAACTTTGCTTCAAATTGTCGATGGCATAGGCCAGGATGCCTGTTTGGTCGCGGGTAAGGGTCAGCTTCACCTGGGGGAAATCCCGCTCGAAGATCCCCATCAGCTTCTCTACCTCTGCCTTCAGATCCTGCATGCGGGCATCACTCTGCTTAATGATGGCCAGCGAGAGCGCCTCCTTCTTGTCCTGCATGAAAAGCCCTTCGCGCGAGCGGGGTCGCATTCCAATTTCGGCAATATCCTTCAGCTGTAGGATGCGGCCATTGGATTTAAGGTGGAGCGCCTGCACATCCTCCACACCCCGCAACGAATTGGAAAAACGTATGTTGTACTGGTATTGGCCATCAATCACCTGAAGCGACCCCAGGGTGATGTTGTTCTCGTTCAGCACCTGCTCAATCTGGCTCTCCCGTATCCCCAACGAAGTCATGCGCCCGGCATCGGGCAGGATGTACAGCTCAGGCCACAGCTGCCCGGTGACATCCACCATGGCCACTTGGGGCAACTGCTCCAGCCGTTTGCGGATCACCGCATCGGCAAACTCGCACAGCTCCATGAAACGGGCCGTGCCAACCGTGTCGCCCACCGCTTCCACATTGATGTGGAACACCGGCAGATCGGTGGCGCTGGCCTTGATGATGGCCGGCCGTTCCACGTCGCGCGGCATGTTGCGCATCACGCCATCCACCTTTTCGTTGACATCGATGAAGGCGTAATTGATGTCAGCACCGTACTTGAAACGCAGCCGGATGAGGGAGAAGCCCTCACGCGTTTCGCTGGTGATGTCGTCCAGGTGTGACACCTGCATCAGGCTCTGACGCAAGGGACGCACTAAGGTGTTCTCGAGCTCGCGCACCGAGATGCCCGGCCGATCCACCTGCACGGTGATCTCGGGGATGTCAACATCGGGCATCAGGGAAACCGGCAGAAGACCGGCGGCCACCCCGCCCAACAGCAGGATGGCGATGAATGTCATGATGACGGCAATGGGACGATGGATGAGAAATTTTACCATATCTTTAATGTTTGGGAGTTCGGGGTTTGGGAGTTCTGAGTTTGGGAGTTCTGAGTTTGGGGTTATGAGTTTTGAGTTCTGAGTTTTGGGTTATGGGTTTTGGGTTTTAGTGTTAACTCAAAACACAGAACCAGACAACCCCATTATGGCGCATTTTTATTCAACTTAAAGAACAACGGCAACCACACCACCACCGCCACCAAGCTGAACACCAGCCCGCCAATGGCGCCCACGGCCAGTGAGAACCAGAAGCCCTCTTCCCGGCCGCCTACCAGGAAGGGAATCAAACCCAGACTGGTGGAAAGGATGGTGAGGAGTATGGGAACCACCTTATGATTGTACCCTTTCAGGTAATGGCGAATATTGGGCAGTGCCGGACGTTCCCGGCGGTTGTTGTTGTAATCGTTGATGATGTATAGAGCCGAGTTCACTGTCAATCCGCACAAGAGCACCATGGAGGCATAACCGCCCTGGTCGAAGGGAAACTGGAACAAGGCAAAGGTGATGAACACTCCAATGAAGGAGAGCGGGATGGTGGCAATCACCGCCAGGGGCTGCAGGAGCGACTCCAGCAGGATGGCACAGATGAAATAGATGATCACCATCACCAGAAGCAACAACCCATACTGTTTCTTGTCGCCATGGTCCCACCGCCACTCGCTCTGGCCATTGGCGGCCGAAAATCCCAGAGGCAGGTATTTGTCGATCATCTCAATGTTGCGCTGCAACACTCGCTCCGACAATTGGTAGGGGCCAATAAAATCGTAGGTGACCATCACTCTGTATTGCTGGTTGGTTTTATTGATGGAACCATCGGCGCGCTCCTTCTCAATGGTGGCAACATCCTTCAACCGCAAGGCTGCACCATCGGCACCCAGAACAGGGGCATTCATCATGTTCCAGATGCCGGCATCCTCACGGCTGACCGGGCGCAACATCACAGGCAAAAAATCCTTTCCATGGGCGACGTAGCCGGCTTGGGTCTCCCCCCGGGTCAACTGCTTCAACTGGCCAAAAAGATGGCCGATGGAGGTGCCGCCATAAGCCAGCAACTGGGGGTCAACACCGGCCACAAACTCATACCGCGGTTTGCCCCACCAGGAATTCTCGGTTCGTATGAACACCTCCTTGATGCGCTGGTGCTTGAGGAGCTCCTCCTTCAAGAAACGGGCATGGGTCATCAACTCATCAAAGTTATAACCATAAAGGGCTATCGAACTGTTGTGGTAACCTTCGTTCAAGGCGTTGCTAAAACCGCGACCCACACCAAAAATGCCGAAATCGGCCCCGCCTGTCTCCACGGCTTTGGTCTCCATCAGCTGTTTCAAATAATAGGGAAACGACCCCATCTCGGCCTCCTTTTTAAAGGTGATCTGGATGGACGACCGTTCAATACTCGTGATGCGCGAGATGAAACGATCAATCTCGTCAAAGCCCGAAAGGTAATTCTCCAGTTCCAGGAACAAATCGTTCATCTGCACCAAGGTAGCCCCATCGGGCATGCTCACATTCACCGTCAGCTGGGTACGCTGGTTGTCCCAGTTGACATTCTGGTCGGCCATGTAGGAGCTGAAATAGTACATGCTGCCGCCGAAAATCTTGTTGATCCATGGCTTCACCTCCCCCACAAACGTGCGGTTGCCCAATGTCTTGTTGTACCACTGCTGGTAGGTTTCCAGCTCAGCGTCGGGCTTGCGCTCATCACCCAGCCTGTCGGGCAACAGGAAGAACGGGAGGCCAAAGCCCCAGATGGCCGCCACAATGAAAGCCCACCGGTGGCGCACGCCAAACCCGATGAAACGGCCATACCAGCGGGTGAGGCGCACCACCCGCCTCTTGCGCCTGACCAGATGGCGCCCCCGCCGAAGCCCCAGGGGGATCTTATCCATCAGCGAAGGGATGAAGAAGAGGGCCACCAGCAACGACACCGCGAGGTTCACCAACATCACCAAGGCAAAATCGACCAGGTTCATCCTTTGCTGTTCTTCGAGGAAGAAAACGATGGACAACGCCCCCATGGTGGTGAGCGTGGCAGCCAGAATGGCCAGGAACACCCGGTTGTTTTTGTGGTGGCTCAGATGGTCGGCCATCACGATGGTGTTGTCGATGATGATGCCCAGCGAAACGGTGATACCGGCCAGGGAATAGAGGTGTATGTCGATCGCGAGCCAATAGTAGAAGATGACAGCAATGGCCAGGTTGGCCACCAGGCTGATACCGATGATGGCAAGATAGCGCCACTGACGGCTGATGGCCAGCACAAACAGCAGCAGAATCACGATGGCCAGTCCTGATCGCCAGAGGATCTTACCGGTCTCCTTGCGCAGCTGCTTCGAGGCATCGTAACTCAGAAACAGCGAGAAATTAACAGGAAACCCTGTTTTTAATTGCGCCACCACCCCGTGGATGGCATCTGCCACCTGCATCTGGTTGGCTCCTTGGGCGGTGTAGATATTCAGATAAATGGTATTCAACCCATTGATGCGAAAATAGGATCGCGGCTGCTGCTCTTTCAACCGCACCTGCACCAGGTCGGTGAGTGGCAACAGCCGCCCATGCCGGTTGGCCACCATCACTCGGTGCCAGTTGAGCGTATCGGCCGGCTGCCCAAGGAAAGAGAGGAATAGGCGGGTGCTATCGCCCCCCTGCACAAAACTGCCACCTCCCAACTCCCCCTGCTGAAGGTGCCGGGCAATGGCCTGCTGCAAAGCATCAACCCGTATGCCGAGCGATTGTACCTTTCGCGGATCATAACCCAACTCCCACTCCAATGGGGTGGCTCCGCTGGCTTCCACCTGGTCCACCTGGTCGATGAGGCTCAGAGCCGGCACGATATGGTCGTTGGCATATTGTTGCAGCGACAAGGTGGTGCCTTCACCATTGAGCGTGTAGGTCATCAGCAATTTTCGGTCGCCCTGGTGGTTGCTGCGGCTGCTGACGGTTGGCCGGCTCACGCCCTCCGGCAACCGGGAATAGACGTGCCGCAACAGGGAACCCACCTCAAAACGCACGACATCCATATCGGTTCCTTTCTTGAACAGCAGGGTGATCTGCCCATACCCCTTGGATGAGGAAGATTCGATCTTTTCCAATCCCTTGATGGATGCCAGCACCCCCTCCAAAGGCGAAGTCACCTCCTTCTCCAGAATCTCGGCCGACACCTCATTCCAGCCCCAGGAGATATACAGGCTATTCCCCTCCACCGAGGGATAGAGCTGCACGCTCAACAAGGGAATCAAACTGAGCCCGATGATGGAGAGCACTAAAAAGATGGTGTTGATGGAAAAAGAGTTTTTCATTCTTTTTTGGGGTTCGGAGTTCTGGGTTTGGGGTTCTGAGTTTGGAGTTCTGAGTTATGGGTTATGGTTTCAAATCCAAGCTCGTCAATCATATTTAGGTCCTCGATTATTCGAAGTGGAGAGGTATTTCATCAAGCGGGTTAACTTTCCACTCACATTCTCCAGTTCATCATATAACTCTTTGAATGTCTCTTCGGAGATGTAATGCTTATCAAGTGCTCTGTAAAGCTGGGACTTTACTTCACCACACGATCCCTTCGCAATAGATAAAAACTGCCTGAATTCTTTATTGCCATCACGCTCAAATCCTTCAGCAATATTATCCATAATAGAGCCGGAAGAACGATTGATTTGATCTTTCAATCCAAAATCTTTGCTGAACAGGCCATCGGATGTTATCTCACAAATGCGCTGACATATTTTTCTTGCCAACTGCCAAGCATCTATATCTTCGAAGCGTCTGAATGTGGTCATTTTTTATGTTTTTGAGTTTGGGGTTTTGAGTTCTGGGTTCGGAGTTCTGAGTTTGGGGTTTTGAGACCTGGGTTCGGGGTACTGAGTTTTGAGTTCTGGATTTGGGGTTTTGAGTTCTGGGTTTGGAGGTAATGAACTTAAAACTCACCAACTCAGAACTATTCAACTCAGAACTATTCAACAACAACCGGTGTCTCATGGGCTAAATTCAGATTGTTGCTCACAATCACTTCTTGTCCGGGCAGAAGGCTGCCGTCGATGATGGTGACTTCGGCGCTGTTCTCCTGACCGATCTCCACATAGACCCATTTGGCAATGCCTGCTTCATGTACAAACACCACTTTGCGGTTCTGACGGTAGAGCACAGCCGACTTGGGGATGATGATGCACCCGGGCTGTTCGTTCTTCACCAGTACTTTGGCGTTCATCCCATCCACCAGCGCGCCGTTGGGGTTAGCCACCTCCGCTTGTATGGTGATCATGCCGTGGTCGTCGATGGTGGGGTTGATGGCTGTCACCAGGCCGTTGTAGAATGTCCCGCTGTTGGCAAAAGGGGTGACGGCCACCACTTGACCTTTCTGAACCTGGTCCATCTCCCCTTCCAGCACCGTGAACGACACCTGCATCACTGCATCATCGATCACCTCACAACATTTCTTGTATTGCGACGAAGGATTGTTGGCCTGCGCCTCCAGGTTGGCCACCCGCCCGCCGATGGGTGCCTTCACCAACGTGTGGGCATAGTTGCGCTCAGCTTCTTGCAGGTTGCTCAGCGCCTGGTTGTAGCCGCTGCGTATTTTGGCCATCTTGAGAATATTGGCTGGCACCGAAGCCGAATCCTTGAGGGCATAACCATACCCCAGCAACTGATCCTCTAGGTCGATGCAGGCCTTCTCATAGGTGTTGCGACTGTCCACCAGCTGTTTCTGATATTTGAAAGGCTCCACCCTGGCCAGCAGTGTGCCCTGCTGCACCCGCTGCCCGTTGTGCACCGCCACCTCCACCACCTGGTCCTGAACCAGAAAAGGCACCACAGCCCGCCCAACGGCCGCCAGCTTGCCATTGCTCACCAGCTCGCGGGCGAAAGCACCCTGGCGCACGGCTTCCACCGACACCACAACCGCCTGCTTCTCCACAAACGATTTCTTGGCCACATCCTCTTCGTTTGGCTCGGCCTTGCCTGGGGTGGCGCAACCCACCAAACAGCCCACCAAAACGGCTGACAGGAAAAAAACAAATAGATTATACTTCATAGCATTAGGATATTTTCATAAAAATAGTACTTTATACTTCATTTAAGTGAAAATTCATAAATAAGTGGTTCATCCATAGCATTGATACCATAAAATACATTGTCATCTTTGATACAAAATGTATTGACAGGATGATCCAATGTGATCTCCCGAACCAAATGCCCATCCCAATCAAAAACGTGAACCTTATTGCTGTGATAGATTTCCATTAAATTATTGTTGGTGGCAGCAAGCGACTTTCCGGAATAGAGAGCATAGATATAATCATCAGAGCAATCCACAGCCAAATAACCATTTTCATTTTCCTTGGAGAATATAACATCCCCCGGTTGTCCTCCAACTTTGTACAATGGCTTATTGAGCAATTCGGACCGAATAATTCGTATGGAGTCGCCGTCCACTTTAAAAAGATCAAAACCCCTGCATTGGGAATAAAACATCCCGCCCTGGTTGCGTTTGTTATTGTAGAACATCCTTCCCTGAAAAACCATGGATTTTGTTATGCTTTTCTCTTTTTCCGAAGATTCATACACCGGAAAAGCGCCACTTTTGTTGATCACATTAAAATTCTCATCCAACAAAGCATAAGTATGGTCACCTTCAAAGAAATGATAATTGGCCACATAACGGCCTTTACCTGCCACACAGAATTTAAAAAAAAAGCCTTGATCTTTTTCAACAACATCCGTTACTTCAAGAGGAGAAAAAACACCCGATAGCAATTCGCTGATGGAAAACATCATTTTCTTGTGGGTGTTGGAACAGTGAACCACCATCAAATCCAAATCAGAATTGATCGACCCACGGGGAATCAACATTTCATGAGGCCCTGCGCCCCTTTTGAGAAATGGGAACACCTTATTCCCCTTTAATGAAATTGCTTTATACGCCTCCTTATCTGCCGCATCATAAACCATCAACGATCCATCAACATAGTTAAGCCCTATGGGCATCCCCATGAATGTTCCAGTCAAAATGGCACGTCCATTTGCTTCACAATGATCCACCTCCTGCTCTTTTTCACCGTTGTTACCAGCAAAACGACAGGAGGAGAATACAATCAAAAAAAAGCCGAGATAAAACAAATTCAAAGTCATTCAACAAAGCCAGATTTCTTTTTCAATTCATTAAGGATATCTACAATATTTCTATCGTCAATATACTCTTTATTAAGAACTTTCCCTGTGGATTTCAACAAAATAACAACTGGAGTATAGGCAGAAGAAAATTGCTCAATAGCTTCTTCATCAACTGAATAAATTCCTTCATTTAAATCATACTTTACCTCCAGAATCCTTTGAACTCTACAAGAACTATAATTGCTCAACACCATGATATTCATATTGGGATTTAACAACCTTGCCTTATGAGCAAATTCATACGCTTTTTCAATACATTCGCTACAACTAGCACCTTTAAATACAATAGCAAAAGTATTTTTATTAAATCTCAATAATTTATTTAACGTGAAAGTTTCGCATTTACTATTGATAATTATCAAATCACCCCCTAATAGCACCACATCCTGAGAATGCAAATTGGTTGTTATGCAACACAAAAAAATCACCATCAAGATATAAATCGGCCTACTCAATTTACTCATATTCTATTTGTGAATTTTATATTGCAAAATAACCGGATTAGAATCCATACATAGATTTAAAGTATCGAGAATTTCTTTTTTAACTAACGATAAATCTTCGATAATAAAATAAGCATAGGTATTATCAATAAAAAACAATCTCCCTATAGGTAAAGCATTTAAGCCATTAGCTATCTTTCCATAGAAAAAAGTGTTGGCGTTTTCTTTATCTATCCAAACATTTCTATCAACCTCCTTTTCTTTCCAATTAAGGCAAAGGTATTTAGACGAATTCACATGAGATAAATTATAAGCCATGCCGCTTGCTTTCACATCATTGAAAACTTTTACCGGATGTATATGTTTTTTATTATAATCTTCGAAAAGATCTACCTTTAAGAATTTATTATACTGAATGCAATATTTATTCACAACACGAGATCCACTGATCTCCAATATATTATTATCTAATGCAGATAGATAACTTATTTTACCATTATCAACCCTTTGAATTGGACACATGCCACTTAATGACGCCCCATAATCACTGATATATGGCTTATATTCAGATAGTTTATCAATCAGTTTAAAACTATCATCAAACACTAAAAGATTATATTTTTCTGAAAGATCATTAGTTAATATAGCATTACGCCTATCAAAATAATACAACCCCTTATTATAAGAAAAATAAAAAGCTCTATGTTCAAGTTTCTTTTCCTTTATCCAATTCCCGGAGAAATCATACCATATCAGTTTTTTCAAACTATAGTCATGAACCAAAATCTGTTTTTTTAGAAAATCAATATCAAACCCATGAAGTTTTACATATTCTCCTGGACCATTACCTTGATGCTTAATTTCATTAATAAACTTTCCACTTCTATTAAATATGAATATAGAATTTGTCAATCTTCTATCACAAAGAACAATATAATCATCAACAAGTTTTACATCAAACACTTCACCAATGAGAGAATTACTTTGGGTTTCTAAGGGAATTATCTTGTATGAATCAAACAATTCTTTAATATCAATGGTATTTCTAAAATGCAAAGAGTTAATATCTATGTTAACACAATGTATATTTTCATTTTGACATTTACAAGATTCTAAAAACAAGATTACAAAAAAAAGAAGCAATATAAAAGATCTATTCATTATTAATTTAAATTAAATTATAGAAAACAACTATTGATCAAATAAATAACATAAAAGAGTCCCCAATAAATAGGGACTCTTCGGATTCATTTTAGTGTACATGCAAAAGCGCCACCTTCGGAACAGCTGATAAAATGATCTCTCACTTCTTCAATATACCATTTCTCTGTGCCTAATTCTGAATCAGTTGGAAATGCGTGGGCAATACATTGATCAAGAGATACATTATAGTGACTCGAAAGAGTGTTTTGACTCTGAAAGATACCATAAGTCATAAACGACAAAAATGTTAATCCATAAACTACTTTAAATAACTTTCTCATAATTTCTATAAATTTAAAAGATTAATATAACATAACTCACTTTGCAAAGTCATTCTTACATAATTCTCAGCTACAAAATAGTCATCTCGGTACAAAAACCACCACCACCTATTCAACACATCTAACCCTAACCACCAACGAAGATGTCATATTAATTTAAAAAAAACTGTTTTAAGGGCGTGACAAAAGCGTGACAAACACCAACCAATTGACTCAGAAACAATTGGAAAGACGAAATTTTACATGAAAACATCTGGTAATGACCAAGAATATAATAAAGAAAAATCAGAAATCATTTTTTGTCAATAACGTACATATCTCAATCAGAATCACACACCCAAACAAATAACTGAACAACATCACCCACAAGCTCACGAACCATATGAATATCCCAAAACAAAACCTTAGATTTATTATTCGATAAGCTCACCCTTGCCTGATATGGCAAAACAAAAGGCAGCCCCCAATTAAACGGCTGCCCTAAGGATACCAAATAGATGAAACTTCAGACAACTTGAGTAACTTACCTGATTCCACACAATCAATATCATGGCTGATTAAGCGCAAAAAACCAAATAGCAGACAATTCAAAAAAGCAAAAAATATCACTATGCAAGTTTAATCCATGAAATAATAGAATCAACAACATTATTTTTCAATCAACTGACTGCTTATCAATATTTTTATAATACAAATTAGAAATCTCTTTCCCATATAAGGGATTTCCAACAACCACAACCTTATTACTCTCATCCAATAAAAAAGTTTGGAACATCGAATTATAACGATTAAGATTATTTGATTTTAAATATTCCGTATTAACATCCAAAATCAACGGATAGTCTAAATTCACATAAACAGAGTCTATAAAACTCATAATGCTTTTATCCTCGGCCTTAAAATAGAATAAAAATTCCACATTATTTTTATACTTAATTACCCATTGTTTCCACTTAGACAAATCATTGATACATTTTCCACAGTTACCATCAATGAATGTGATTATTCTCCAACTTTTACTTGAATCCTGAGTTACAAAAGGAGTGATAATCTCTTTTCCAATTAATGCTTCAACTCGACTATTAATATCTTGCTGTGGTCTCTTATTACAACTCAACAAAATACTGAGAGACAAAAGCATTGAAACGATACAAAAAAATACTCTATACTTCATTTTACTGAGAATTCATAAATAAGTGGTTCATCCATAGCATTGATGCCATAAAATAGGCTGTCATCCTTGATACAAAATGTATTGACAGGATGATCCAATGTGATCTCCCGAACCAAATGCCCATCCCAATCAAAAACGTGAACCTTATTACTGTGATAGATTTCCATTAAATTATTGTTGGTGGCAGCAAGCGACTTTCCGGAATAGAGAGCATAGATATAATCATCAGAGCAATCCACAGCCAAATAACCATTTTCATTTTCCTTGGAGAAAACAACATCCCCCGGTTGTCCTCCAACTTTGTACAATGGCTTATTGAGCAATTCGGATCGAATAATTCGTATGGAGTCGCCGTCCACTTTAAAAAGATCAAAACCCCTGCATTGGGAATAAAACATCCCGCCCTGGTTGCGCTTGTTATTGTAGAACATCCTTCCCTGAAAAACCATGGATTTTGTTATGCTTTTTTCTTTTTCCGAAGATTCATACACCGGAAAACTGCCCCCTTTGTTGATCACCTTAAAATTATCATCCAACAAAGCATAAGTATGGTCATCTTTAAAGAAATGATAATTGCCCACATAACGGCCTTTACCTGCCACACAGAATTTAAATAAAAAGCCTTGATCTTTTTCAACAACATCCGTTACTTCAAGAGGAGAAAAAACACCCGATAGCAAGTCTCTGACGGAAAACTTCATTTTCTTGTGAGTGTTGGAACAGTGAACTACCATCAAATCCAAATCAGAATTGATCGACCCACGGGGAATCAACATTTCATGAGGCCCTGCGCCCCTTTTGAGAAATGGAAACACCTTATTCCCCTTTAAGGAAATCGCTTTATACGCCTCCTTGCCTGCCGCATCATAAACCATCAACGATCCATCAACATAGTTAAGCCCTATGGGCATCCCCATGAATGTTCCTGTCAAAATGGCACGTCCATTTGCTTCACAATGATCCACCACCTGCTCTTTTTCACCGTTTTTACCAACAAAACGACAGGAGAAGAGTACAACCAAACAAGTTGCAACGCAAAACAAAACAATTCTTTTCATAAGCTAAACATTCTTTTTTTAAAAAAGAGCCCATTTACCGAGCTCTTTTAACTAAACTACTACGCGCGTATTATCTTAAAAAAACATTTCTACCCTGAGATTAAAACTTAAATTAACGATACAAGATTTATTCTTACTTTACATTTACAAAGTCGCTAGGTATAAACTTGTAGTCGATTCCGCATCCTCCAAACCACCACCTATTCAACACATCTAACCCTAACCACCAACGAAGATGTCATATTTATTTAAATAAAGTTGTTTTTAGGGCGTGACAAAAGCGTGACAAAAGCGTGACAAAACTCAACATCCTAATTTTCAACTCGTTCAAACTACAAAACAAACAATCCCAAACCCTCTTTGGGATAAAAAAATCTCACGATCCATCGTAAAAAACTAAATTAGTAGCCATTTTTTGACTTCAAAGGCAGAAGGCTTATTATAATTCATCTCATTATCCAACAAAAAAAATCACCGGCTTAACAAATCCAGCAATATTGGTTTCATGTAATCAGGCGGGTTATTATAATGTGAAGAGTAATCACATCGATGGATTGTTGCAGCGGAATCCATCCCAACCAACCGATCATAACAGGAACGCGAGGAAGACCTATCGATCAATTCATCATACCCGGCATAAATCATGGTGAAACGACAATGTTTATTTCTAAGCGGCTTGGATTTTAACAAAGGGTTCACCAAACCACATCCGCTTACCAATCCAGGAAAAGCACCGGCCATGTTCACCGCCAAATCGGTTGAGGCACAATTGCCAACAACATAAATTTTATTGGTGTCCACAGGCATCTCTTTGCACATTTCAGCTATAATTTCATTGAACAAAATGGATTGATTTCCAAAACCGATATGACCGCCACAATCCGTCCAAGCAACAATACACCCCAATTCATCGGCCAAATCCATCATTTCAGTCAGGCCATTTGCAACGTTGTTTCGCCAATGATTGGTCCAATCCCTCACGGCTTTTTCGGTCTCCATCAAACAGATAAACACCGGCATTTCCCCCAACTCCCTGAAATTAGGTGGCAAATATGCACTATAATAATTATCCCCGTGGTAATACTCTGAATAATAACCCCGCAAAAAAAAGGCATCCTTAGGATCGTTTCCATTAATAAACTGTTCAATTGCATATTTGAATTGCCATAAACAGGGAATCCTGATCCTATTCCAAAATTCAACCTGATCATCGAAATCGGAACTATTCCGACGAGCTTTAATATAGACTCTTTTCATTAGGCCTGCCATATTCAGCTTTTGTTTTGCCGACAAACCTTTCAAACTGAAATACTTCTGCTTCAAACTATCATAATAGTGACCAATATCACCATAGAAAAAATCTTGCCGGTAATGGTGACTGCTGGCAAACATTTCGCATACATAAAAACCCTCTTCCATTATACCATCGGAAAAAGGGACCACCACATTACCTGTTATTCCGTCGCCTTGCATTTTTTTACAATAAACAATTTCACCACTTCCCTTTTCAAATATTTTTACCCCTATATTTTGAGAACACCATGGCCCAAGATACAATTTCAAAACCCCATTCCTTTTCACCAAACTGTTGCGGATAAAATGTTTGCCATAACAAGACGAAAACAACCTTTTTGCAGTTGCCATGCCCGACACATCCACTTCCAGCTGCCATTGCTTTGGGTTATACTTCACATCACTAACCAGCAACTTAACGAGCAGAAAATTAAGACCTTTTTTCAGCGTCACAGGCACATATTCTTCCCTGAATTTTGAGCGTCCCCTTTTCCATTCAACACGATGAACTTCTTTTCCATTAACCCAAAACTTCGCGCTTTGATAAGCACTCATATTTAAAACAACATCAACATTTTCATCACTTTTCACACAACAACCTAAGTAGGCTCCAACAGGTGGTTTAATCTCGAAATAATTGCCCAAATCCAACAAATGATGAGGCATAGAGACTTTACTAAATTTGAACGCAGGATGATCATCAGCAATTTCCCTACCGACGGAAATAAAATCATTCATATTAGCAATTGCCGATTCTTTAGAACCGTACTGCAACAACAAATCTTGATTAATCCTATCCAAAATTGCATAACTTGTATCAGGATAAAGAGGAGCGAGAACATACCAATCATGGAGCCGGATCAGTGTATCTTGATCCAGATCATCCACATTCAAAGAATTCACATCATATACCTTGGAGCATTTGCAAAAAAGCAAACACATCAACATTAGCATAAAAAAACGACGCATACGCCTAAAAAATAAGCAGTCATGACATTTCAATAATATCAAACAGCAAAAAACCAGACCTTAAAAATCTTCCATAAAAAAAAACTGGGAGCCGGAGCCTTCAACCATCCAGCATCTATGGAAATACTACACGATCATTAGTCCAGCACATCACCAGTTATCAAAAGCTCAACCATGCCCGGATCCGAGTTGCAAAACACCTGAATGGATTTCACAAAACGGCCTGGATATTTAGCATCGTAGGTTACCATTATTTCTCCAGACTGCCCTGGTTTGATTGGATGCTTGGGCCACTCGGGCTGGGTGCAGCCACAACTGGCTTCCACTTGCTGTATAACCAATGGATGTTCCCCCTCATTGCTGAAAACGAAACTGACGGTTTGTGGCTTTCCTTTCTTTAGCTGGCCCATATCTTTTTTCACCTGCGGAAAGTGAATCAATGTGGACTTTACCACCACGCACTTGGCATCAAACCAATTAAAGGTAACCAGGCCTACCAAAACAGCAAGCAATAAAACGGCCATCAGGACAAAACTTCTTCTACTAATCATATTTGTTTATTTTATTATAAATTTTTTGGTGAAAAATCAGATCATTCCTTTACTTAAAAAAACTAAATCCCTTTTCTATTTGCATGAAAATCAATACCATTTCTGCTCACCATCTTCATAAATAAAAATACGTTCGGCACTCCTCTCATTCCAGCTTTTATTTTTCAAGAGATAAAGACCATCTTCAACCACCTTCGAAAATACTGCTTCACGATTCTGGCCACATTTGGCATCCAAGGATTGCCAACCATTGCGCCAGATAAACAGTTCAAACATTTCCACCTCGTGCAAGTTTCCAATCAATTCAGGACAAATAGCGAAGGCATCGATTCGAACCTTTTCGTCGAAACTCAAACCAAGCCACAATGGCGAGCTTCCCCCTCTACTGTGTGATGGAATTTCTAGTGAATTGAAAGATGTGGCAGTATACCCATCAAAAGCCTTGAGTACATCATCAGAATTAAGCGCTTCAGAGGCCTCAACAACACCATGAATCTTTTCCAACACACCATTTGCACCTTTCGTATAAAACTCAATTTCGGCCACAGAGGCCACCATTTGAGGAAAAACAAAACGTGCAGAATTTCCTATAATGCCATCGGAAAAATGGAAAATATTATTTCCCATTTGCAGCGAGTCCGGCAATTCAAGCACCATTGAAGTGTTCATACCTCCATTTTCATCTTCTACAAAAAAATTCCCTCTGGCCAACCGATCAACAAAAGATTGAAACTCGCCACTTTTGGGTAATATTCTATTAACCACCAAGGGTTTATTTGTGATTTCCTGTCCTTTAAGCATTTGAATAGTCCCATCGGTTTTCAACAGAAAGGGACTAGCAGCATAAATAAGTTTACCTGCCTTATAATAGCACGGCAGATAAACAATATCTCTCCCCATATTCGAAAAAACAACCTTATTTCCTTCAATTCGCCCCCATTGAACAGGGTGCCATTGCTGATACCCAAAAACGCACAAATAACAATAATAAGTCTCCTTTGGAATCGAACCGGTCAGATCAACTTTCACGTTGCTTGTTTCAAAATATTCATTCGAGACATCTTTCTTCTTGTAATTACGAAACAATGCAGGAATATCATGCGGATCAACCTTGGAATCCAAAAGAGGGCCATCGGGATGAGAAGAGTAGGTGTGGCGGAAAACTTTGGGCAACCGAAATTTTCCCCAGCGAGCATCCCAAGAGGTATTATTGTAAAGGCGCTTGTACTTCCAACGGTCGGTATCCCAAAAAGGTTCAAAAGCATAAGAAGTATCCCTATCAATGATCACATTCCACGAATGCGAGGCATTGCGGTTTCCCCAAGCAGGAACAAAATCAATGGCACATGCAATACCCAACGAAGCAAACAACATGGAGTTATACCAACACTTATGTTCGCACAAACCCTGTTGAATATTTTCGAAATCTTCGACTTTCATCAAAGGGAAATTGGTCATAACAAATTGACTATGCTTGATATTCCTGAAATCATAAAGTCAGTAGTGTCTATTAAATTTAGTTAAAATCACCCATAACACACATATAATCAGAACTAAAATTGTCTCAAACCTTGTCGCACTTTTGAAATGTTTACCTTCATTGGTAAACATAAAAGTAGCGAAAAATGAACAGTGGCAAATATCTTTTCAGTCAAATCACCGATTTTCTTCCCAAACGATATTTTGAAAGACTCGTTATGAACCAATGTAACGATAGGACTCAAGGTTGGAGTTTTACATACTGGAATCAGATGCTTGTTCTGATATTTGGACAGTTGGATGGCTGCAACAGCCTTCGTGAATTGACGGACATTACTACTGCTCATGCGAAAAAATCTTTTCACCTTGGTTTTGGTAAAACCCCAATAAATCGAAGCGTTCTATCCAAGGCTAACCAACTGCGTGATTATCGCATTTTTGAAGAATTTGCCTATCACATGGTGGCTCTTGCTCAGAAAAATCGCATAGACAAAGAGTTTATACTCAATGGGAAATATTACGCTTTTGACTCGACCACAATAGATCTCTGCATGTCTCTTTTTGACTGGGCAAGATTCAGAAGTACCAAAGCTGGCATCAAGGTACACACCCAACTTGATATCGTGACCGAAATCCCCGTTTCATTCAACATCACAGAAGCTGCAGTTCATGATGTGAATGCGATGGATTGGATTAACTACGAGCCGCTTGCCTGTTATGTTTTTGACCGTGGCTATTGGGATTTGAGTAGGCTGTACCGGATAGAGATGATCAACTCGTTCTTTATCATCCGAGAAAAACAAAAACCGAAGTTTGAAATAGTCGCTGGAGATGACCTCATGGAAAGCCGTGATAATATACTCCGAGATCAAACTGTGAGGTTCATAACAAAGGGAAACAGAGAAAACTATCCTTCCGAAATCAGGAGAATAGTATACTATGAGCCTGAACTAAAGCGAACCTTCACCTACTATACGAATAATTTCTATTTGAAGGCCAAGGATATTGCCTTTCTTTATAAAAACAGATGGACTGTAGAGACCTTTTTTAAATGGATCAAAGGTCACTTGCGCATCAAGTCTTTCTGGGGCAATACCGAGAATGCGGTTCGAATACAGGTATATGTGGCCATCATTACATATTGCACTGTTGCAATCATTGAACGAAAACTTGCTCTAGATAGAAGTATTTTTGAAGTAATGAGAATCCTTGGTAGTTCCCTCCTTGCAAAGGACAATATCAAGGATTTGTTTCAATTAGATGAGGCGGAGCAGGCTCAAGATTGCGTGCAATTGAAATTGGATTTTTAACATTAATTAATAGACAGTAGTGTCATAAAGTAAAGTATCACATGCTTTTAAGAGGGAATATCCTTCGTATTTTTGAAAATGATTTTGGAACATTTGATTGAAATGTGAGCGCCACGGTTCTACAGGCAATCCATTTTTACGACGATAAGGCAATACATATTCTAGAAAGTTTTGAAACTGAACATTTTGGTTAAATGGATTATCTTTCCATGCGTGATATGCATCTACAATATCGTTAATCAAGTAATCAGCTTTCAAGTACTGACAATCAGGTTCCACACCATAGGCCTCTGTCGGGGCTCCATATTGATTTTGAAAATTCAACCAGGAGGATTCAAGGCGGTCTTTCTGCATTTGTTGATCACCGTTATTGAGAATTGCACGTGCTTGACTCAAAAAGGGTCGGTATTTTGAGAGATGGCCTGTATCACAAGCAAAGTTTCCCGGCATGTGTTCGATTATAAACTTGGCGGCCACTAACCTGTCGGCACAGCTGTCCTTTTCGAAATAGTCCAATACTTTTTGCAATTCCGAGTGATTATTGCCGGCCAGACGAAGTGTCCGATCAATGGGTGTTTGACAAGACGAACAGCAAAAAAACATGATCATGATGATTGTTACAACTTTAATATTTTTCATTTCACCCCTTTCATTATACGATTCCATCTTATTTTTTGCCAACAAGCAACTTCCACATCATGACTCCAGCCAATGAAATGTGCTTTTCCTATAAGGTGATCCTCGGGTACCAATCCCCAATTGCGGCTATCCAAGCTATTGTGGCGATTATCGCCAACCACAAAATAGTAATCCTGCTTACAGACATAAAAGCATGCCTTACGGCCATTAACCCATACCGTATCAACCTCTTTTCTCAAGTCGTTGTTTTCATACGTTTCAATCAGCCGCTGATACCTGTAATACTGTTCACCCGCCAGGGAAAGTGTATCTCCTTTCCGGGGAATGTAAACAGGCCCATAATTATCCCATGTCCAAGGGATGGGTTTGTGATTAAGGAATGGATAGGTTCCAGGATTGATCCAGGTTTCGTAATAATTCCTGATGCTATCCACAATCCCATTTTCGACCAGAGTTTTACTTTGGTTAAATTCCTGAAGGGTCAACAATGCCACATGGTGTCCTTTCCAGGGCTTAAGGCCGGAATAGGGCATCCCAGCCATTGATTCCCGCACCCTTTCGATGGATTTAGAATAAATATGATACCACCGCTTAACGGGATACCACTCCTCCACATCCATTCCATTGATGATGATTCTGCCTAGCTTTATTTCAAACGTGTCACCAGGCATTCCCAGGCAGCGCTTCACATAAGGAATGCGGTAATGAATAGGGATTTCCACCTTTTCGGATAACATGGAGGTTTCCTTTTTCCCGGCTTTACACCACCGTTTCTCATCGTAATAATTTCGAATTGGAAAATCTCGATAAACCGTATCGCCTTCAGGAAAATGGAAAACCACCACATCACCTCGCTTAATTTTCCTTAATTTTGGGGTTTGCCACTCTTCTCCGAAAAAATGGAGAACAGAGCCATAACCAGCCTTATCAACCACAATCCAATCCCCCGGCCAAATATTAGGCAACATGGACTCGGAGGGAATTTTGTAAACAGACACGAAAAAAGTCCTCACAATAAAAACTGCAAGCCAGGTGCATCCTGCAATGGCTAGCATCCGATCCGGCAAATGCCAACACCAAAGTTTATTCGACATTTTTCCCTTTATTTCAGAAATTGTAGTAATGAATAATTTTATTATCTTCCATTTTGCAATGAATATTCCAAATAAACACACCTTTCAGTCTTCTAGAAATTATAAATAATGATGTTAATCAATCATTCATTCAAATTACTATTCATAAAGAATGATCTTAATGCCATCAAATAATCTTTCATAATTACTATAGACCCAGTATTGACGACAAATACATCGTTTATTTCACTATTTCGGATTGTATAAAAATAGGGCATATTTTTATTTTCTAACTGCGCCACTGCACAATTGAAATCCTCTTCAACTAAATAGCAATTTTCCTGTGGGATCTTTGCCTTTTTTAAAAAAATTTTTGCTTTTTGAAAATTACTGTTTGTAATAAAAAAAAGTACATTTTGCAATAGCTCAGTTTTTATTAGATTATCAACGGTTTTATAAATACAATCGTCACAAGCAAACTCATTAAATCTCAAAATTAAAACATTATCTCTTAATAAATCTTTCAAATAAACATTCTCTCCATTCAAATTTTTAACATATCCAAGTTCTCCACACTTAGATTTATAAGTCAACATACTTTTGTACTGCTGTTCAAACATGCCTGCTGCTGCCATATTATCAGTAAAAACTTCATTTATCTCATTCACTTTACTTTTAAAAGTGTGAATAGTACTGATAAAAAAAACAACACTCAATGTTACAAATAACACAAGGAGGCTCAATAACACATAAAATAATAATTTATAATTCATAAATTGCTATTAAAGGATTAAAACAACTATTGGCATCAAATGCAATATTTCCAAAACTCAACACATTGGGTTCCAAATTTGAATTTGAATAAAATTTGATATTAGAATAATCAATTATTGTATAAAGGCAATTATTATTCAAATGAATCGGTAAGTTCATAATTCCATTTTCACCAATAAACTTCTTTGCCACAAATTCAATATTTCTCACAGCTAAATAAAAACCCATTCTGCTACCATATAAGAATTGGAAATAAAGCAAATCATTAGTTATCATAAACTTATCCATATAATAAGCCCCCCCCTCCTTGAGAAATTTTTCCTTCATATCGTTGGATTTAGTATTATAGGGGCTTTCAGTTGATGAATATTTTTCAAAACACAATACTATTCTTTTCGATACCATACTATTTGAATACGCATAGATTGAATTATCTAAAGAGGAACTAACAAAAATCTCCTCTCCATTTGGCCACAAAGTATTACCAGAAGAAAAATTTACAAATCCACTAACGACATTAGTTGTTAAAAAGCTGCTGAGCACTTTGCCTACTTCATTTGTGAAGAAAAGCCTTTCAATATCTCCGTCTTTCGACCAATCGCCATGAGAATAAACGAGGTAATCCTTTCCAGATATTTTACAAAGGGCTTTTCCATATTCTACATCAAGGGAAATTTGATGTAAATAATTCCCTTCAAAATCATACACCTCAATCTTACCTTGTCTATCAAGTATTTCAATCTGATCATTCGCACATACCACATCTTTAATATCCAAATACTCACCTGGCCCGTTTCCTTTTCGATCAATGCTGCAAAGAATATGGCCAACAGAATCAATAACAAATACAGCTTTACTTATTGATTTATCAACAAGAACCATTTTATCTTCATAATTAATAATCTTATCAACTGATCCAATTATTTTCCCTTCATCATCCTCTATTTTTACATACTTAACCCGCTTAGAAACATTACTTAAATTTATTTCATTCTCGATATGACTAATATCTATGTTTTTAAAAAGTTCAGAAGTATTTGGGGTATTCTTGCAACCAAGCGTAAAAAATAATAGCAAAACTAAATTAAACACATTTTTCATAAACAAAAAATTATGATTATAAACATGAAGTCTCTGCTTCCCATATTTGGGAAGCAGAAAAATAATTCTAAATACAAGTAGATGGCTGACAAGGATTGGAACCACCAGGACTACAGTCTACCTTTGTCCCAAAAGATATATCAAAGTTAATACATCTACCATCCCAACCAAGCTCGCAATTTTTGACACACCAAGTTGACTCACCAATAGCATATGACACTTCTGGAAGTTCATTGGAAGCCATGGCCATATTTGAAATAGAATTCAAGTCAGTTTCAAGGGAACTCAAATAATTATGACCACTCTTAATTGAAAAAACAAATACAAAAATTGCAAATAGGACAAAACTCATTAGATTTTTTTTCATTTTAATTAACTTTAAATTAAACAATATATTAACTCACTTTTGCAAAAGCCTCTTTAATTCTGCTTTAATCTCCTGGATGGCTCTAGATTCCACCTTGACATCTTGTTCCAACAACTCGTTGGCCATCATTTTGGCTTTCTCATCTTCCCCCATTTTGTCATATAATTTTACCAGCAGGAATTTGGAATAAAACTTATGCGGCACCATATACCAGGCATGCAAGTAGGCTTCTTCTGCCTTAGGGTATTGCCCCATGGACTGGTACACATCACCCAGTGTGGTGTAAAGAATGGGGTCGCTGCGTAAAAGCGCCGCCTGCTTCAATATTTCTTGAGCCTTTCGCATGGTTTCGTGCCCATTACACCTTCCTTCCAATTTATTGTCACCAGGCAACTGCGCGCCAAAAACTCTCTTTTGATTATCAGGCATTGTCGCTTGGCAGGTATCCCCAATAGCCAGTTCACGCCCTTTTATATCTTGGTCATTGTTCACCATCTGCTGTTCATTGCCCTCTGCCATAGCCAGGCATTTCCCATACATCTGAAGCAACAAGCCATTAACCGGTAAGTAGTTCTTTGCAAGCTCATACTCTTGAGCCGCCTCATTGTAGATCTGAAATTGATAAAGCTGGTATGCTTCTTTCCAGTGCCTGTAGCCGCGATATTGACCAATGGTATAAAAAGTGCAATAGACAGCAACACACAATAAGATCATTGCCAATACCGTGGCCAGCGCACGCCGCATGGAAAAGCCAATAAATGTTGAATTCCTCTGGGTTGGGGGGGCTTGAGTTTGGGGTTCGGAGTTCTGGGTTGAGAGTTTGGGGTTTGGGGTTGGGAGTTCTGGGTTCTGAGTTGTGATTTCTGGGTTCTGGGTTTGCTTCAGGTTGTTGATGAGTGCCATCAATACAACAGCTTGTACAACAATCGGAGCCACATCCAATGGATATGAAAACAAACTGAAAACGACAATTGACAGCATGCCACCTTGGAGGATGGCTAGGGTTTTGAGTTCTGTGGCAAGAGACCTGTGTTCGGGGTTCTGAGTTTGGGGTTCGATGTTAAAACGCATCTTCGCTTCCGGTGTTAAGAACTTAGGCATACGGTAGGTAAAAAAAAAGGAACCAAGCACCAACAAAACAACGACCATCCCCACCAATCCATAACATACTGCCACTCGCACCAACTCATTAAATGGCGCATCTGGTGTACCGGCAACCAATTCCTGAGCCTGTGTACCCTTACCACTCTTGAACCATTGGGCTTGGTAATTGCCATAATGTGCTTCGAAACCACCCGATCCCCATCCTAATAATGGCTTATCCTTGACCATTTCCCAAGAAACCTGCCACATCAACAAACGGCCATCGGCAGAACCTTGTTTTAGCTTGTACAATCCCCAAACTCCAGCCGCTATTGACAAGATCAAAACAATATACAACACCAAAATCCTGAATCTGAAATATGGCGTTTTCATTTGAGAAATAATAGATTGACAATCTGACTTTTGAGTTGCAAGATTGTAGTTCTGGACTTTGAATTTGGCTACACTACGACGGATTTTTCCAAACAAATCAACACAATATTTTACTCTTATTATCGCGGAGCGCCATACCCCAAGCTTGTAACACACGTACAAGCACCCAACCAATCCGGCCAACCAGGCTGCCCTGGAACGCCCAGCCGGCAGCACCAACAACAGCAGTACAATCAATGTTTGAGCGTAATAATTTAACCATCTGTGTGATTGAAAAAATAGGATTGAAACTTTAAACTCCTGCCCCAACACCTTAACAACTCGATGGGATTCGCCTAATACCTCTTTCTGACGATTTTCCCTTGTCAACCAATACAAACCAAGTGCTATGGGCAATCCACTCACCACGAAACCTGAAAAGGGACCAGGATTATGGAATGTTCCGGTAACCGAAAAAAGGGAATGTAGGGAATCAAAAAAACCATAAATTTGCAACAAACCGTAAGTGCACTGTATCGCCACAAACAGCAAATAAACCAACAATGCCGTGACAACCCGGTGGTTATAGCAAAAAAACATGCGCAAAAAAAGCCCAAGAACCAATACCGGAACCGCGGTAAAGAAAAACGACGGAAGTTGATTGCTGGAGCCAATGGCAACGGGCAACGATCCAACCAAAAGCGCAAGGATCATCCAAGCGATATAACCGAATGTTGACGTGCGGAGATAACTCGGCATCAGCATGGCCACACCCATCAAGGTTATACCACCAAGCATCTGAATCCAAAGCCATTTGCCCACTTCGCTACCTTGCATCAATCCTTCACCACCAACCAACGAACAGGCCAACCAAACGGCCAGCACACACAGTAAGGCAAGTTCTACCAGCCACCGAGAATGTCCCTTGGTCAACGTCAAGATTCTTGCCATAAGCCCAATTTGATCAACCAACCATCCAACCATCCAATTAAGCTGAACGGTTTATTGCCAATATCGGGAGGCGTGGTGCCGGTTTCATCGTTTGCGTGGGCAATGTATTGGTACCGATTCAGGTCAACCTCTTGGGAACTCGACTGAACCGACTCAAAAACATTTATCACCAGAAAAACTATGACCAAGCCGGCCACAACAACCTTTTTCTTGAAAAGAAAAAAATAAATATCCCTCATTATTAAATTATTATTTTGCCAGAGAACCATTTCAACCTACTTAATACATCCACTACCACTGAACCAAACAAAGAAATCATTTTTGATGAATTAAATGGCTCCCCCACTAGTTTTACCTTGCCCTCTCTATTTATTAAAATAGAGTTTCTAATTACCCAATTGGAAATATGACTATTCTTTTCGTTAAACATATATTCTGAATCTATGGCCACAAAAAAATCATGAGGTACTATCTCAATTGAATCGACTCTATTTTTAAAATCAGAATACTCATTTTCTTTTACAAGAAAAAGAACAGTATAATTCTTATTAATGTGCATCTTCTTAACACCTTTATTCCATTTTATATAATTCTCATAGCAAACACTACAGCCCTTCTTAAGATTAACTATTGAGATAAACTCAAATTTATCTCTAAAGGCCTTCAATGAAATCTTTCCATGACAATTTTGAACAGAATCGAACATTGTAAGATCGACTATCTTGTTAAGGTCATTTTTTATCAGTTTGGCCTCGTTATTAAGCTGAACACAACTGATGGAGCATAAACTCATAAAGGAGAAAAGCAACTGAATCCAAAATTTTCTATTGTCCATTTTTCAAATAATATTTAACAATAACCGGATTATCTTCTTCTTTAATACCCTCCACCAGCTTCTGCCCCTGATGATCCATTAGCTGTTCACAGGTGACGTACTTCAAATACTCAGGAGGGCACAAATAGTATAGGCAGTGGTCATCTATCGCAGAAATACCCCACAATTGCCCAACCCCAACCTTGTTATTTTTTCGAACCAAGGTTTTCCCTCTTTGTTTATCAACCACAACAATATAAGAATCCCGTCCCTTATACAAAACCATCACAATATAACGTCCATTTTCAACACGATCAAATGGCACAACCCCAAAATCAGGCATCGTTTTAAACCAGCTGTTGTGTTTCTCCTTTGCTAGAGGCAAGGAGGTTGGGTCGATATTGAATTTCCCAAAATCTAACCTGCGCCTCAACTCCAAATCATTTCCGCCATCAACCATCATAAACGATGTATAGGTTGGATGATCAGGTGTAAAAACAATTGTATCGTTCAACCTTTGAAACATGACACAATTTGTCGTGAAGTGTAAATATCTATCCGTCATAAAAGATTCATCAGCCACTATTTTCCCGTCGTCAGCAGAATAAATCAGTAACCGCTTATCTGTTCCTTCTGGCTCGTTTTCATCCAAATAAATGACATAACGGTTATCAGTAATCTTGAAGAAAGATCTAATTCTCACAATATGATTGGGAAGCTTAACGTGATTAACCAATCGTCCCTGCAAATCGTATTGATAGATGACGCGCTTAACCTGATCCAATATTTGGATATCACCGGTTTCGCAATCCACGCCCATGTGACCACAATTGTAATATTGATTGGGACCTTGCCCATTATTGGAGACGGTGGAGGTAACCATTTCTCCGCGCTTATTGAACACAACAATGCAGTTTTGCTTTCCGTCGTGCACATAAAAGTGCTCCTTACAAACCAACAAAGGCAACCTGCTACCAGAAAGAAGAGACTTGCTGTTAGTCTCCAATGGGATCAATTCTATTCTATCACAATAATCACCCATTTCTGCTTCCTGATAGTTTTCCAAATCAACAAACAAAATTTTACCGCTTGTGTTAACCTCCTTGGAACAGGAACAACAAAACATTAAAACAGATAGAGCCCAAAATATAGATCCATTCCATACTCTAATAAACTTATCATATACATCATCTTTTTTTATTGATGATAAGTTCTTTGAATGAAACAATGTCGTATTCTCCTTTATTTTACCCCTAAATCCCCTAAAGGGGACTTTCAGCAACTGTCTGATTGACTGATCAGTTGCAAACACCCCCTTCAGGGGGTTGGGGGGTGGAAAATATGACATTATTTCCTTTTCATTACTTACAATCACGTTGACTTCTTTTTGTTTTATCAGAATAATAGAATTCACATAGACCATTTTCAGGTTTTTATTGAAAACTCAAACCCCATTACTTGTGTACCCTAATACTGCCCTTTCGCCCCTCATCTTGATTCTCAATACACCCTCAGTGAAATTGACGATCCATTCCCCCGAACCCCCAAAGGGGTTCAGGTTATGGAAGGCTCCCGTAACGGGAAAAGGGAATATAGGGAATCAAAAAACAAAATTCGCAACAAGTCAATATGCACCATACGTTCTCAAATATCAGGCAAAAAACAATGCCAGGCGAATCGGATGCCAGGAACAAAAAATCAAGTTAAAAAAGGCGAAAGGATCACCCCGACAACAACGACCTCTTTATAGAAAAATTCTAAACGTAAAGTCAATGACCATTGATTAATTGTTTCGGTGCGAAGATGTGTTTTATATTCGAAATAAGTCGTTTTTAGGGCGTGACAAAAGCGTGACAAAATTCATCACACTGACCCCAAAGAACTTACAAACACCGAAAATAGCTGGTTTTGCCAACAGGATTTGAAAAAATCAACCTCTCCAAAGTGGGAAGAGATCCTGAAATGTGGAAAATAGGGCTTGCTGAAAATATCAACAATCCCCATTTCTATAATTTGTCCTCAAGCCGGACGGGCTTTTACTCTCTTTATTCGGGTCGTGTTTGTTTTCATTGGCCCTCATGATCCGCTTCGCTCCACTACAGCTGCAGAGAGTAAACAGAGCGCTCGGCTTTGCCGCTTGGCGCAGCCAAAAAATCGCTTCCACCCGGCGAAGCCAAGAAAGCCGCCGCTGCAGATAAATGGCTAAAATTGAGCTCGTTTGCCTAAACCCCGCGAAAGCCTTGCCTGACTTACTACGCGGGCTTTTTAACGGCAAACAATCTCAATTTGACTCAGGCATATTGTCATTCAAAGGACTTCGTCGATTTCCGCTGCGCTCCAATTCTTAACGCCATTTTTTGATAGAAATATTATTTTCAATGGCATCAAAGAACTTACGTTACTCTGAGGCGGTTATATACAGTGACTTTTGTTCATTGATAACTGCAAGATTATTCAAGGATAACAGTTAAGAGCCTTGCACTAATCACAACAAAATTACACCTAAATAACCGATTCGATGTATGTTATTCTTTTTTCAACAGCCTTAACTACTGCAAGTTTATTGTGTTTAACAGTTAAAAAGACTTGCACCAATCACAACAAATTTGAATATAAACAACTATATCAATGTAAATTATTCATTTTACAGCAGACTCTATTTAGAGTCGCCAAAATGAGTTTTGGGTGATAAAACAAGCCACACATGAAAGAAATGAAATGGCCGGGAAGACTATTGACTATCCATGGCAGTCTGTCCAACACCAAGCTTCTGCTGAATATAAGCCAAAAAGTATGCCTCCAAAGGAACATTCGCATCGGCAGGAATATCAGCTTCACGCTTCAACTTTTGGCGGATGCGTTGCCGCACTTTTCGGAGGGTGTCGGGTTGTATGTTCTGCATTTCGGCAATGATGTCGGAGGAGAGATTTAAAGCAAACATGACGGCGTAAATGGTTTCATTTTTGGTGAGCAAGGGAAAATCGAGCGCTATCTGGCCGATGGTTTCGCGATAGCAATCGCAGAAATTATCCATTCCCATACTGGCTGTTATGGGAATTTCAACCTGCCGAGGGGTGGTTTGCATTTTTTCAGCCATCATTTTCTTTTCACCCTGCATGATGAGCATGTTTTGATAGTTCCGGATTCGCTCCTGTTCCCGGGCAACACGCTTTTGGTTGCGATTTCGCACAAACATGTAGGCTGCAAGGAAACAGGCCGACAAAACAATTAAAATGGCCACCAGTTGCCAGATTTTATTCTTCACATCCTCCATCCGGCGGTTCATCTCCAACATTTTCAGATCCATTTCGGCGACCTTGCCCATAAATTGTTTTTCCTTCAATTGATCCAATTTGTACGAATTGAAGGCATCGGTTTGATAGGAGAAGGCACCCTGGTAATTGCCCTCCAGCGCCTCCACTTCCGACAACCCCATCAACGCATAATACCTCATCCCTATTTTCCCATAGGCATCGTAGAAACTCAAGGCTTTTGTGTAAGATTCACGAGCCATGGCTAAATTGCCCTGCCGGCGGTACAAAATGCCTTTATTTTGGTAAAAACCGGGTACTAATGAAACCTGAGAATATTTAGCGTCGTAAAGTGCAATGGCTTGATCGATGAAAGACATGGCCGAATCCAACCGATTAATTTCCATGTAATGCAACGACAGTTGTTTGTAGGCATTGGCTGCATTATTCAACAAACCCAAATCCAGGAACGCCCGGGCAGTTTGTTTAAGCTTCGTGACAGCCTCGGCATCCTGGACTCCAAAAATAAAGGTCGAAAAATCGGCATAGAGTTGAAACTCCCGGTCACCGGTTGCCTCCAGCTCAGAGATACCAACCGCTGATTCAACCGAAAATGAGTCGTCCAAATTTTTTTTGCAACGAGCCAAGCCCAGATAAGCCAAGCCCCGCTCCTTGCATGGCCGATCTACCAGCAAATTGATGGTGTGGTAATAATTAATTTTTGCCTGTTCGTAAAAACCCGCCCCCTCGGCCATAAAGCCCAACAACAAATAGCACTTCGCCTGCCCCATACCATTTTGTTGCCGGGTAAAATCCACCAGACTTCTTTCGAGGTAGGCGGCTGCCTGCTCTATGTTGCCCTTGTGGTATTCCATAAAGGCACATAAAAAAGCCATTTGCCCTGTTAGTGGATGATCATCTTGTCCAGCCATCTGATGCACCAGGCTGTCAACCGATTGCTCCACCAATTGGGGCTGGTAATAGATCAACCGCTCAATGGCTTGAAGATTCTCCTGGGCTTGCCCCATCACCCCATCGTGCGGGGAGGTGCATCCATAACCGCACAACAGTATTGTAATGGAGAAAAAAAGTAAAAAAGGTTTTATCAAACGGTTTACCATGGCCGGGGTGCGAGTTGTTTGCCCACAAAATTATTAAATAAACCGTAAGATAAAACAACCGAACGCCTCAAAGAACTCAAGAATGGTCAAAGCCCAAGTGAGCTTTTATACTAATTCTTCAAAATGGCGCCATCAATGCCATATAATATCCATTTTTTATTGTAGTCGGTTATGCCATAAATTTTGGCATCATCATCCGTCACGATAAATCCATCAACATGATCGGGGAGTTTGATTTTTTTAATGGGATTGCCCTTCCAGTCCCACACATGCAATTGGAACACATCGCCAGGTACAAACTGGAAGCCTCCAACCCGGCGAGTCAAATTGCGATACAAACCATAAATATACCGGTCTGTGGTGTAGACACGGGTGTAATGCAAGGTTTCCCACCCAGGACCGTTTTGTTCCAAATAATCCATTTTTCGTTTGGCAACCAACTCCCCATCTAAATTTACAATGACCAAATGAACAGAATTGTAACGCGGCAAAAGAACAAATGCGCTCTTATCGGGTTTAGAGCCAATAACCATTCCAACTTCATTTATATCGTACATCGAATTATCCCGAGCTACAACGCGCCCGACTTTCGTTTTCAAATTCCTGTTCCCAAAATAGAGACTATTGTCCACTCCATCGTTAACCTTATACAGAAAGAGAGAGTCATTAATCTGGTCACACCAAGTAACAGTTGTTCCCCTTTTCAATGGGAATTTGTACACGGGATCAATGCTGTATCGAATCCCTCCTTCGCCTACCGAATAGGCAATTTGATACAAATATTTTTTATCTCTAACAATCAAACTGTTTTTATAAACGCTTAAATCATTGTAAAAATAACTGTCCTTAAAATCTTTCAACTTTCCAAAACTACCAATGAATTTTTTAGTATGAAGGTCGTGGAGCGAGAAAATGCCATCTTCAATCCACTGGCTTGAAACAATAAATTGATCATGAATCACAGACCTGGTATTCATCACTTTTGGACCTACCTCCAACGTATCCATGGTATATGTTACACCACTACTGTCTATTAATTAATGTTAAAAATCCAATTTCAATTGCACGCAATCTTGAGCCTGCTCCGCCTCATCTGATTGAAACAAATCCTTTATATTGTCCTTTGCAAGGAGGGAACTACCAAGGATTCTCATTACTTCAAAAATACTTCTATCTAGAGCAAGTTTTCGTTCAATGATTGCAACAGTACAATATGTAATGATGGCCACATATACCTGTATTCTAACCGCATTCTCGGTATTGCCCCAGAAAGACTTGATACGCAAGTGACCTTTGATCCATTTAAAAAAGGTCTCTACAGTCCATCTGTTTTTATAAAGAAAGGCAATATCCTTGGCCTTCAAATAGAAATTATTCGTATAGTAGGTGAAGGTTCGCTTTAGTTCAGGCTCATAGTATACTATTCTCCTGATTTCGGAAGGATAGTTTTCTCTGTTTCCCTTTGTTATGAACCTCACAGTTTGATCTCGGAGTATATTATCAAGGCTTTCCAGGAGGTCATCTCCAGCGACTATTTCAAACTTCGGTTTTTGTTTTTCTCGGATGATAAAGAACGAGTTGATCATCTCTATCCGGTACAGTCTACTCAAATCCCAATAGCCACGGTCAAAAACATAACAGGCAAGCGGCTCGTAGTTAATCCAATCCATTGCATTCACATCATGAACTGCAGCTTCTGTGATGTTGAATGAAACGGGGATTTCGGTCACGATATCAAGTTGGGTGTGTACCTTGATGCCAGCTTTGGTACTTCTGAATCTTGCCCAGTCAAAAAGAGACATGCAGAGATCTATTGTGGTCGAGTCAAAAGCGTAATATTTCCCATTGAGTATAAACTCTTTGTCTATGCGATTTTTCTGAGCAAGAGCCACCATGTGATAGGCAAATTCTTCAAAAATGCGATAATCCCGGAGTTGGTTAGCCTTGGATAGAACGCTTCGATTTATTGGGGTTTTACCAAAACCAAGGTGAAAAGATTTTTTCGCATGGGCAGTCGTAATGTCCGTCAATTCACGAAGGCTGTTACAGCCATCCAACTGTCCAAATATCAGAACAAGCATCTGATTCCAGTATGTAAAACTCCAACCTTGAGTCCTATCGTTACAATGGTTCATAACGAGTCTTTCAAAGTATCGTTTGGGAAGAAAATCGGTGATTTGACTGAAAAGATATTTGCCACTGTTCATTTTTCGCTACTTTTATGTTTACCAATGAAGGTAAACATTTCAAAAGTGCGACAAGGTTTGAGACAATTTTAGTATTGATTATATGTGTGTTATGGGTTATTTTAACTAAATTTAATAGACACTACTGATGTTACACGATCATCGCCAAGCCCTTGAGTCGGCACAACTTGCGAATCAACAGCCATAGGCACCACCAAGGTCAAAGCAAAAAAGAAAACAATAAACTTCATCTTTTTGTCAGTTTTAAAACAAAGCAGTTCAAATATGATTCATGAACGCTCCTGAATATTTCATAATTAATAAAATCACAAATCTTATTTTCTTCCGACAAAACAAATATCACTATATTCTCAATACGAACTTTTCTAAATAAATTCATTCAACTGTATTTTATACATTTGGTTTCCTAAAAAGGGATTAATCAGATAGATGTTATTTTTAGAATCAACAACAACATGACTTATTGCTTGATTAACAGGGATTTCAAACAATGGTTGACCGTTCCAATTCCAAACATGTAGGAAGCATTCAAAATCATCCTCCTTTGTGAGTTTCAATTCGCTAATTTTTTTTCCAAAATATAATCCAATGATATAGTTTTCATTAGAAGTAACATCCAAATAACTTGACATTAAACTATCGAACTTATTTGGAGAATTCGCAACACCAATCATCTCCTTTGTATCAAAACGATCCAAAACACCTTCCCAAACACCATCAATATTATAAACCTGCAAAACAGGCAAATAAGAATAAAGAACCGCAATTTGACCCGTATTCCTGTTAACAGTAAACTGATTGGATAGCAACTCACCATAAAATCCATTCGCCTTGCCTATACCGGGAAACTGACCGATTTCTTTAAATTTTCGATTTCGCGAATCAACCAAATAAAGAAACGCAAAATCATCAACCGAAGGTGAAGTTGACACCAAGAAAGTTGAATCATTTAATACTTGTAATCCATTGACAGGCAGTAATTCAAAAGGCATAAGACGAGGCTTACTATCAATTATACCGGCATCATCAATAAACTTGACCTTAAACTCATCGGTTACAAAAATTCGACCGTTATAGCACCCCATGGCATCAACAACCGGATAGGAAAACTCATTAGGTCCCCGGCCCTTATTGCCAAATTGCATATGCATTTTAAAACTATCCAAATCGATGCAGAACATAGCCGGATTTCTTTTGTTATCATAAAAAACAATGCTATTACGCCAAATAAACAGATCCTGAACGTTCCATAAGAGGGAATCCAAATCTATATTTTCATACGGAACTTCCTTCCGAACAAAAGAAAAAGTGTCCCAATTATCATTATGGTGACATCCAATCAACAGTGAAGCAAACAATAGAAATATCAAATTCTTCATTTGCTCATTTTAATGAATAGATCAAAATAGAAGGACTAAGGGTTGTTTCATCCCAATAAATTTCAGCAATTGAATTTTCATTGTAGCAAAACAGTTTTCCAGACCAAATAGTGTTGTTGTTGTGAATTACCTTCCCGAAGATGCGGTGATCGTCCTTCGATTTTTTGTCCATCAAAAGATAATGTTCCCCCTTCAACGAAGAAAAATACTTGATCAAATAGTATCTTTGGGTCTCCACATGGCCAGAATATATAAAGGAGTCACCGGTGAACGTCTTTAAGTCGAAATCGGCCAAATAAAAAATTTCCTCAGCGCATTTTTGCTTCAAATCAATTTTAAAATCCTTTTTAAATTCTCCATCTACCACCTGATACATCACATCATTGTAGCAATCATAAAAACTTAATCCATCACCATATGAAGAAAAAACCGGAAAGTTTAACCACATCAATTCATAATTTTTTGAAAACCCAACATGGTGCTTGACCATGTCATGGTTGCCATTGGTTTCCCAAATACCATCCTTGTAATCAGCCAGCAAGTCATCGGGCGTGATCCACAACAAGTTGCCATTACCCACAGGTGCAACCGCCCTAACGATGATGTTGTTGTCATATTTCCGCCTTCCGATTTGATTAAAATCATAATCATATATAATAATATTTCTCAAAGTACAATCTAAAATAATCATCTGTTTGTTTTCCTTATCGATGGCCATGGATGACAATGAGATATATTCGTCTGGCCCGCGCCCAATCTTATTCAATTTGGACAGGAACTTGCCTGTTTTGTCGAATTTTAAAATGGTTTTTTGCCTTTGATCCAGTACAAAAATAAATTCACCAACCACTTTAATGTCATTCACATTCGAAATCAGGCAGAAATCATTTTTATCCAACTGTAGGGTATCGATCCTGCTGATGATTTCATCCACACCAACGTTCAAATGGTTATTGGACAAATCAACCTCAATAGGCTGATCTTGATGTTGCGTGTTTTCACAACTGCACAATAGCGCCAAACACGATAATATAAAACAAAACTTAATCATACTGAGTGGTATTGGTATTGCTAAAAAAATTAGTCTCATGCAGCATTCTGCAAATCGAATTTCAAGATATGAACAATATGCCATACGAATCACTTTTCGAGCGTGACAAATGCGTGACAAATCACAACAACCAATCAACCAACACATTACAAGACACCTAAAAAAGAAAAAAAACATTATTGGGATGAATAGCCCTTAAAAAAACATGTGTGGGAAAAAACGGAAGCACAAAAAACTCCCGTCCTGCAATGCAAAACGAGAGTTTTATCCATGGGAAATCCCCAAAAATCACTTTACATAATCGGCGGGGAAAGTGGTTGATTGTACCACTTGGTTGTCGCGCTGACGTATCCAGGTGCGGAAAGAGCGTTCGCCTTCGGTGAGCTCGATCACCCGGGCACCATTGGGGATGTGGTTGTACTCGGTGTTACCTCCACTGAACCGGCCATAGGCCAGTAGCACCCCATGCCAGGCCACAGCAAAGTCGTTGTCGTGGTCGTGCCCCACAAAAACCCCCATCACATCGCCCTGCTCCTTGATGGCGGTAAACATACCACTGTTCAACAGCGGGGAGCACACCTTCTCGCGGCGGATGCCATACAACTGGGCATTGGCATCGGTGGAGGCCTGGGCATACTCGGGCAACGGAATATGAAAAAATGCCAGTGCCGGCAAGGGCTGGCCATTGTTCTTACGGGTAAACGCCTGGCTGGTTTCGGCATACCAATTGATTTGGTCGCGGTGGATGTGGTCGTAACCCTCCACGCCCCGCTCCTTCAAATGCGAATAACTGTTGGAGTCGAGGCAATACAACACCGACGCCACCTGGTTGCCGCCCGAGGCCTGCACAGTGAGCACATAATTGCCATCGCCGGTAAGGCTCTTTTCATCCGACACCAAACAATGGGGCACCGACTGGGCAATCTTGAGCAACTCGGCATCACTAAGCCCTTGCTCATGGTCGTGATTCCCAAAAGTCAGCGCAAAGGGGATGCCGAAGGAGGAGACATATTCCATCACCTGGCGGAAATTGGCATCGGCGGGCTTGCTGTAGATAATGTCGCCGGTGAGCATGATCAGGTCGGGGCGCTCGGCCTCCACCACATTTTTGATGCACTCGAAAGCCGCCTCAGAGCGCTTGTCCTGGTAGGCGATGTGCAAATCGGTGAACTGCACTATTTTAAATTTCCTGTCGGCATTGAAGCGCAGTTCGTGACGTTGGGCTTGGAGACCCAAGGAGACGAAACTGATAAAGAGAACTAATAGTATTCTATGCATTATCTTTATTTTTTAAAACAATTAATCAGGGAACAAGGAACAGTGAGCAGTGATCAGTAAACAGTAAACAGGGATCAGTATTCAGTATTCAGTGATCAGTAATCAGGGAACAGGGAACAGAGAACAGGGAGCAGTATTCAGTATTCAGTATTCAGTATTCAGTTAACAGGGATCAGTATTCAGTAAACAAGGATCAGGGAACAGTATTCAGAAATTACGATAGTTTGAAGACTGTTCACTGAATACTGATCACTGATCACTGAATACTGTTATACCGAGTTGCGGCTGGCGTTGATGTTGCCAAAGAGGGAGCGGATCACCATCTTTTCGTACAGCGCCAACTGTTCATCCTCGGGTTGCTCTTTCTTAGCCTGGATCTGCATCAGCGCATATTGCTGGATGATCAGAAGTGGCAACACCACCTTTTCGCGCAACTGAATGCTGAGGCGGCTTCGGGGGCTGTCCTCCATCATCTCGGTCATCCCCGAAATTTTCAGAGCCAATGATTTGGTCAACTGGTACTCATCGTGTATTAAGTGCCAGAAGGGGCCAAACTTGGGATCATTGGCCATATAACGGGTGATTTCGAAGTTGCTTTTGCTCATACTCTGCATACTATTGGCAATCAACGCCCTGAAGAACAACGAGTTTTGATACAACTGCACGCAAGCATCCCAGTTCCCCTTCTCTTCCTGCTCTTTCAAGGCCGATCCCAGTCCAAAGAATCCGGGCACGTTTTGCTTAAGCTGGCTCCAGGCACCTACGAAAGGAATGGCGCGCAAATCCTCGAAGCGGATGTCGTCGCTTTTTCCCCGGGCCGTTGGACGGCTGCCGATGTTGGTCATGCCGTAATATTTCAAAGTACTCTGATCCTTCAAGAAAGGAAGGAAGAGAGGATGGTTTTTGAATGCCTCGTATTTCTCATAGCTACATTCGGCCATGGTTTGCATCAAGCTGCGCTGTTCGGGAGTCAACTGCCGATCGGCATCGCGATGGTAGTTGTTTTCCAAACCAGCGGTGAGCAGGTGCGTGAGGTTATGCGCAGCAGAAAGGCGCGTACCGTAATGCGAGCTGATGGTCTGCCCTTGCACCGTAATCTGAATCTGCTTGTTTTCCACACTTTTACCCATAGCCGAATAGAACATGTGGGTATTGCCGCCACCCCGGGCCGGAGGTCCACCACGTCCGTCGAAGAAGACCACTTCCACATTGCTCTGGCGAGAGATCATCGTGATATTCTCTTTGGCCTGATAGATGCTCCAGTTGGCCATCAGGTAACCACCGTCCTTGGTGCCATCGGAAAAGCCCAGCATCACCGACTGACGCCTATTGCGTTGCTGAAGGTGTTTCTGATAATCGGCATCGCTGTAGATCAGCTGCATGGATTCACCGGCACCTTTCAGGTCGTCGATGGTTTCGAAAAGCGGCACAATATCGAGCGACAGAGGTTCATCACCCCACGCGCACAAGCGAGCCAAAGCAGCCACCTTCGACATATCGACTGCGCCCCGGCAGTTGCTGATGATGTAGCGGTGCGCGCCCAATGGACCATTGGAGGCCTGCACTTCGCGTATCACAGCGAAAGACTCCAGCGTATCGCGCACCAAAGGATCGTCGAAGCGCGCAGGATCGACCGCCCCCTTGGTGTTGAGTAGGTGGTGTATTTTTTGCTGAGATGTCAACTGGTCGAAATCGGCGGGAAAAAGATCAGAATAGGTTTTCATCACCTCATCGAAAGCTTTTCCAATCACTCGGCTATCCTGGCGGATGTCGAGGCTGGCAAAATGGAAGCCGAAATGCTGCACTTTACGTCGGAACGACTGCAACATCTCGAGGAAAAGTCCATCGTGCTGCGTAATCAGGATCTGCTCTAGCTCCAAAAGTTGCGAAACCATCATGTCGCGTGTCACCTGGCGGCTACCACGAATATTGGTCAAATCTTCAAGCAACAGGCGCTCCAAGGCATCCAGTTTTTCGTAGACCCCCTCGAAGCTCAATCGGCGTTTGAGCATCACAATGTCTTGGTGGTAACAGTCGGTGATGGTGTAGCGCAAACGTTCGGCCACCTTCCGGGTTGTATCCACCGTGACAAAAGGATTGCCATCGCGGTCGCCACCCGGCCAAAAGCCCAAGGAGACCAACTGGTGGTTCTGATCCATCTCGTTGGGATAGTGTTTGGCAATGCGGTCGAGGATATCGCCCACGGCCGGATAGAAAATATTGCCCAGATACCAGGTGAGCCGGACAGCCTCATCAAAAGCCGTTGGTTTCTGTTTGCGGAAAAATGGTGTTTTCCCCAATTGCTTGAGGTAATCGCGCGTGAGAGCCAACTCCCCTTTTTTAATGGCAGAGGTCAGGTCGGAAATGATGGCCAACACCTTGCCGGGATAAAACTGGGTGGGATGTGCGGTAAGCACCACCCGGATGCCAAAGTTGTTAAGCACCTCTTTCATGTCACGTTCGCGGCCATTGGCTTGGGCGTGATCCAACAGGCGCGCCATAGAGTCGGCACTGCCGGTGGCGTGTATTCTTTTATATGCGGCATCTTCCAACGCATCGATCAGCACGATCTGGCGTTCCACATATTGGATAATCTTAAACAGGAACGCAATTTGCTCCTGCTCGGTCAAATTGGGTTTGTGCTTTTCAAAAAAACGGCTAACAATCTCGACAGGCGATTTGCCTTCGGACAACTGTTTGGTGCACGAATCGTGAAACAAGGGCAGCAACATGCCTGTTTGTTCGATGGCATCGAACGGAAGCGTCAAAAAAAGTCCATTGTAAACCTGATATTTCAGGTCAACCAGCTCTTTGAACGATTGAGTTATTTGTTCACCCATAGTAAGTGATTAAATGATTCAATTTAAATTAATAACAGGTAAATAACGTAAAAGGGAACCATTTTTCAAACTAAATAAAAGTTAAAAACGACAACAACCATGTAACCTATTCAGCTAATGGATGATTTCCCTAATTCCCTAAAGTAATTATTTATTTCAGTCTTGTCGCCCATGAAAAGGTGAATAGTTTGTAGATTAACAAGCAAATGAACTACCAAACAACATTAATTAACACAACTAAAACATTCGGCAAGAAACCTTTCCAAAGTAATGCAGTATAAAAGACTTGTTTAAGTCTTATACCAGCCGGTATTGTTAAAATAGAACCAAATAACGTTTATGGCATAAGATTTGAATACTGGGAAAAGGGAAAATTAGGGAAAAACTGTTGGTCGTGGAGAAATGGATGGGATTTGGTTTTAGGGATAAAAGAAGCATTCTTTACCTATTGTCGCTGATCATTGCAAGTGGATATGTCATAGATATATTTTCACTGAACAATGTGATACTGAGGAATTATAATGTGGCGGCATTAGCCCTAACCGTTATTTCTTTTGTCTTGCATTCCTTAAGAACAATCGACATCAACCGGACATTTCATATTATCATCTACACACTGGTTGCGTGTGTTATTGGCTCGTACTTGTCGGAAACAGAGCACACCATGGATGCGGAGATATTCCATTCTGCCGCCATCATTGGGGCATTGATACCGGTCACTGGTTTTGTGCTTGGAAAGAAACACACCCTTTACCTGGGAGCCATCTTGTTGCTGTTCAATTTTTCGGCACTTGTTTTGACCAACAACGCCTATTTTTACCAAAACCAGTATTTGATAGTGGTTTTATTGATTGGTTACACCTTGGGCATGTACCATTTGATTAACTTGATAGAAAGAGGCGCCGAAAACCGCAAAGAGTTTTTAGTGGGGTTGGAGCAGCAAAACAGCGACAACCTGTTCATCAATTCCCTTTCATTGGAACTAATGGCTTCAACATCGGATGATGACATTGCCCCCATCATGCTCAGCAAGATTAAAGATTATTCCAACGCAGTATTCGCATTATTTTCGGTGTATGATCCAGAAAAGAAGTGCCTAATAGTGAAACATATTGAGTCGGACGACCTCATCATAAAAACTGCGGTCAAGATTGCCGGGGAAGAGATCCTGAACACCAGTTCGCCCGTTGATGATGTCACCTACCAAATGATGCTAAAAGAAAAAATCGGCATCAGCCACTCGCTGAACGATATCACTTTTGGCGCCATCACCCAAGGCCATAACCGAGCCATCAAGCGGGTGACCGGCTTGCACACCTTCATTGCCATCGTGCATGAGGTGTCGAACCAACTTTACGGCACCACAATGATTGGATTGAAGCGGAACCAAAAACTGCCAACCCTATCCATCCTGAAATCCTATTCCTATGTCACATCCTTAACTTTGAAAAGGAATGTGGCGGAACGAGCCCTGCAAGCCAGCGAAGCCAAGTTGCGCCAGATCACCGATCAGATTTCGGATGTGGTGTTTGTCTCCGATATGGCGTTCAATTTATGTTACATCAGCCCCTCCATTGAGAAAATGACGGGTGAAACGCCAGAGACCCATATGGGCAAACCGCTGCATGAAAAATATCCACAAGAATCCCTTGACAAAATCCTATTCATATATAAAGAAGAGTTTGAAAGGGAAAATGATCCGAACATTGACCGGAACCGTACCAGATATGTGGATTTGGAGATGTACAACAACGCTGGAGAAATAATTGACATTTCCACCCATGCCACCTATATCCGTGATGAACAAGGAAAACCTATTGGCGTACAAGGCATTATCAGAAACATCAGCAAACGCAAAAAATTTGAAAGGGCGCTGAAGGAGAGTGAGAAAGAGCTCAAACGGCTGGTTGCCGACAAGGATCGTTTTATGCGCATCATCTCCCACGACCTAAGGAGCCCCTTCCAAACTTTGATAGGCTTTTCGGAGGTTCTGGCCAACAACCTGCCCGATTATTCGGCAGAAGAGATCAGCAATGGGCTGATGATCATCAACCAGACCTCGCAAAACACCTATGACCTGTTGGGCGACCTACTGCTCTGGGCCAAGGCGCAATCGGGGAAACTGGTACTCGAGCCTCAATACATTTCACTGGCAAACCTTTGCCACAGCGTTATCGATGAATCTCTCTTCAGGGCACAGCAAAAAAACCTAACAATAAAAGATAACGTTCCAGGGCACATCCAACTGATGGCCGACTGCAATGTATTGAAAACCGTATTGCGCAACCTAATTTCTAACGCCATCAAATTCTCTTTCCCCGGGTCGGAAGTCGTGGTGATGGCTGAATCTACTGAAAATACAGTGATCATGGGCATTAGCGACACGGGTGTAGGCATCAGCCCCGAAAGGCAACAACAGATGTGGGACGACAACCAATCCTCCACTACCTTTGGCACGGCTAATGAGCAGGGTACCGGGAATGGATTGATGCTCTGCAAAGAACTGGTTGAAAAGCATGGCGGAAAAATCTGGGTGGAAAGTAATGTCAACCAAGGCAGCACGTTTAAAATTGAGTTGCCCATCAAAAACGAACCACCCGCGCTTTATAATGGTAAGAACGGAGAGTCGAAATAAGAAGGCCCCACCCAAAATGGAAACCCCTCTCGGCCTCCCCAAAGAAAAACTAATTTAATCATGGGATATTTTAATAATGAGGCAGTCCAAAAAGCAAATATCAAAACTTCGTAACTTTGGAATTGTAACTAATTATCTTTTATTCTACCCCTAAATTGACTCCGCCGAACTTCGTGTCCCTAAAGGGGACTTAAGCATCCCGTTTGGAGGGGTAAAACGAAGCTGAAAACTCAAATTGTAAGTATAATTATTTGCAGAAATTCTTTTTAGACAGCCTGTTTGGACTACCTATAAAAACTATTAGGAGGATTCCACGCCCAATTGCGTGGCGGTGCCAATTAAATTAAAGGACCAATCTTCATAAAACCAGGGCAGCTGCTCCGGGTTATAAAGATTGATCCTTTCGGGTGATGCAACAAGCAGATTATATTTTCACCTCATTCCCAATTAGGATTAAAAACGAAGTAAGAGCCACAACTTATTGCCACCAAACAACTGGCTTACAACCAAATAATCTCGTGAATGTTCACCGGTTTGGCACCCCGCTCTATTTTAATGGCTTTGACGGCTACGCCATTGAATTGGCTTATTTCGGTGTATCTCACCTCCGAACCATCGCCCAGCTCCAGCGTTACCGCATCCACATCGCCCAATACATATACTCCATTTGCACCCTTATTATCGGGCGCATCAAGCAACAGGGGAGTTTTGTCAACCTGTAGCAGGTAAGCCGAAAATGGATCGCCATCGAACATGGCGCTTTGGTCGTTGATGCGGGCATCTCCGGGCACATCCACCTTGAACAGTTCGATTTTCAGTTCAAGCTTTTCAGCCGATTGGTTAATGAAGCGCACCCAACGGATTTGATCGTCCAAATTCAAACGTCCCTGCAGCTCATTCCCGTTTTTGGAGACTGCCATATCGCGCCAGGTCACTCCATCGGATGAAACCTGAACAGTTCCTTTTTCTGAAACTTCAGAATTGTCGAGCCGGGCATGAACATAGTTGGCGCAAATACCCTGGGGCAGTAAAATACCAAAATAATCGCCCGACTGAAGGGTAATCACCTCCAACATGGGTGCAATGGTCACAAACTGGCCGTTGCGCTGCACCTGAACGTTGGCCAGAGCGGGCATATTGGTGATCGGTTTGTACAATACCGCATCAGAAACCACAGCGTCCTTCTGTGAGTCAGTAACGGTTGAGTATAAGTGCTTAAAGCGGCTCGTAAACTCTGTTTTCACAAAAGGGGTCACCACCGTTGCCCCAACTTCACACCCTTTGGCCCAGCGATCGGGGGCACCTTTCTCTTTCTGCAGCCTGCTGAACGTTTCCATCTCATTCAGATGAGCCAGAATAGTATTGCAAAGCGCCATTTTTTGGCCGATTGAACCCGACTCGGCATCGAGCAGTTGCAACAAAGCCTGGCCAGCCTTACCCAACGATTCGAACGAGAAGAGCCAATACTCCACCTCCTCGAACATGGCGGGATTAACCTTAGGCAATTCACGTTTTAAGGTTTCCCCCGAATGGCGGATGGCTTCAAATTCATCGACAAGAGCCTGCCGGTTTGCAGCCGATATCGTCCCATTATTATTCAATTCCTCAGCAGCAATGGCTATCGCAGGGGCGATGTCAACGGACTCTTCGCGGCGGTAACCATGGGTGTTTTTGCCCTGGTCGCTGTTGTGATCGGCAAATACCTGCATGGCTTGGTGCAAAGTGGGGAACAACCGTCGGATGCCATCGCGCCACGACTGATGCGAATCGAAGGCCGCCATATTCCAGGTGTAATCGGCCACGCCGAAGAGGCCTATTTTGGAAGCTTCGGGTTTGTCCATCGGATTGGCTGTGAAGCCCGACATGGTGCCTTTGTTGAGAGGATCGAGGCCATAAGTGCGTCCCAACAGCAAGCGGGTACGTACATAATCGGTCACTGGCCAGTTCCACCAGATGAAGGCCTCCCGCTTGATGCGCGCATTGATCCAATCCATTCCTTCGCGAGTGATGTCGGCACAAACCGAATTGCCGGTCCACATGATGGCGATATCCCGATCCAGATTATCCCCCAGGATATCCAAGTAGTCGCCACCCGACCACGCTTTGTTGTACTGGGTGGGGCACATGATCAGGGGCGTCACATCATTTTTCTTCCGCACAAAATTAGCATTCAAATAGTTGAGCATCTCGGCTTGCCGAATGGCATTGGTGCCCTCGCCGCTAATGTCGTCGAAGAAAACGGCAAAAGAGCGCACACCGAGGGCGTACATCAGCTCAAACTTATGCAAACAGGCAGCAAAATCGTCGATAATCCCATCGCCATCCTGATCCGTCCAGGCAATGTCGCGCCCTGGGTGGATGGCCCAGATGAAATTAACCCGGTTTTGATTGGCCACCTGAACCAACTCCTTAATTTGGGCAGCTTTGTCGTTGGGATAAGGTTCACGCCAACGGGTAGAGAAGCCATGGAAAGGATCGTCCTTGGGACCATAGATATAAGTGTTCAGCTTGTAAGTTCCATAAAACGCCAGTTGGCTAAGTCGGTCGGTATGCCCCCAGGGTTTTCCGTAGAAACCTTCCACGGTGCCTCTGAACCGCACATCGGGCCAGTCGGTAATGGTCACCACTGGCAACTTCACAAGCTGCCCCTCACGCACCACCAACTGCTGGAGCGATTGCAAGGCATAGAACAACCCGGCATCATCCCGCCCCACCAAGGTGATTTGCCCGGGAGTGAGTTGCAAAAAATAACCCTCCGGAACCTCGGGCACTGCCAGCTTTTTAAACTTACCATCGGTGGAAACTCCTGCCACAACCCTAATGGCCTGCCCATCGAGCAGTTCCTTCAGCCGGGCAACAATCATATCGTCCACCCCCTTACCCAACTGCCAACGCGTTTTACCAGGCTTCAAATCCATCAGCCCCCCCTGCAAGACAACCTTTTGAGGATTAGGATAGACCGAAGGCAAATCTTGACTCCAGAGGGCCTGGAAACCAAGAATCAAACCAAACAACAACAATAATCTCTTCATTTTATATAAATTTTAAATTGATTGACACTATTTTGCACCCAAATCTAATCAATTTGCAAATAATTTCTAAAGTTTACTTACCTTAGTGAATAATTTTTTGAAATTAAAGTATGAAAAATCGACTACAAACACACAGGCTGGTGGTGGGGCTATCGGTGGTGACGCTGGCAACGGCCTGTACAACCCCTGCATCGAAAACGAAAGATCACCCCAATATTATCTACATTTTGGCCGATGACATGGGATACGGCGATGTGTCGTGCCTCAATCCACAATCGAAGATTCAGACCCCCAACCTGGATAATATGGCCAGCCAAGGCATGGCTTTCACCGATGCCCACAGCAATTCGGCGGTCAGTACTCCTACACGTTATGGGATTTTGACCGGAAGGTACGCCTGGCGGTCGAAACTCAAGCAGGGTGTCACCTGGAGTTACGATGAGCACCTGATTGCCCCTGAGCGAATGACGGTAGCCAGTTTGTTAAAAGATCACGGTTACTCAACCGCCTGCATTGGGAAATGGCATCTGGGGTTCGATTGGCAAAAGGACTCCATCGGAAGGCCTGATTTTTTTCAACCCATAAAAAATGGGCCAACAACGAATGGGTTCGATTATTTCTATGGCATCACGGCATCCCTGGATATCCCTCCCTATTTTTACATTGAAAACGACCATATCACCACCAATCAAATAGACACCATTGGTGGCACAAGCGGGAAAGGCTTTTGGCGCGAAGGGCCTATCGGGAGCGATTTTGTGCACGAGGATGTTTTGCCACACCTAACCCGCAAAGCATTGGAATACATCGACTCTCAAGCCAAAACAAAGGAGCCATTCTTCCTCTATTTTCCATTACCTGCACCGCACACCCCTATTTTACCAACTGAGGAGTGGAAAGGGAAAAGTGGCACCAACGAATATGGCGACTTTGTATTGATGGTGGACGATGTGGTGGGCCAAATTTTGAAAAGCTTAAAAGAGAACAACATCGACAAAAACACCCTCATTGTTTTCACCAGCGACAATGGCTGCTCCCCAACTGCCGATTTCGAAGAACTCCAAGCCTTAGGCCACTCGCCAAGCCATATCTATCGGGGCGCCAAAGCCGATATTTATGAAGGAGGTCATCGGGTGCCATTTATTGTGCAATGGCCGGATAAAATCAACGCTGGAGGTGTTTGTGAAGAAACCATTTGCTTGACCGATTTTATGGCAACAGCAGCAGCCATAACTGGTTGCACCCTACCCGACCAGGCAGGTGAAGACAGCTACAACCTGCTTCCGTTGCTGAAAAATCAGCAGATTGACTCGCCCTTGCGCGAAGCCACCGTCCACCACTCAGTAGATGGTTACTTTTCCATCAGGAAAGGCAAATGGAAACTGATTTTCTGCCCGGGCTCCGGAGGTTGGTCCTACCCAACCCCTCAACAAGCCAAGGAGGAGGGATTGAACGGTTTCCAATTATTTAATATAGAAGATGATCCATCTGAAACAACCAATATCACTGGCCAAAACCCAGAGATTGTGGCCGAGTTGACGGCGCTGATGGAAAAATATGTTGAAAATGGCCGCAGCACGCCCGGCCAACCACAGCCCAATGATGGCTCCACCACTTACCTGAAATAAAACCACGCCAAGTCAATTCCCTTGGGCTTATTGCAACAAAAAGCTCAAGGGAATGGCCAGGCGGTTACGCCAAGCATTTTCGCTGTGGTCGTCACCCGGGAAATAACGGGTCATCCAATAAGAGGCACTGTATCCCCGCTTAGCCAAAACCCGATCGACCTTACTTTGAATTTCGGGATACATGGCGTCGAGCGTTTGGTCGCCACAATCGAAATAGATTCGGTGTTGCCCTGGGTTGGGTAATTTCTTTTTCAAATATTGAATAAACGCCTTAGGAACAGGGTTGTTATCGAGAGTAAATACGCCAGGCCAGTGGGTTGACAAACAAGCAGCTCCGCCAAACACTTCAGGATATTCGCAAAGGGCGTACATGGAAATCAACCCACCCATACTGCTTCCGGCAATAAAAGTATGGGTTCGTCCAGTGTGGACAGAAAAATGCTCGTCGATATAAGGCTTCAGTTCCTCCACCAAAAACTTCAGGTAAGCATCCGATTGTGGTTGAAAATTCCCTTGGATCCGACCGGCGTCAAACAATTGGGTGGAAACAAAATCTTTTCCCTGTTGATTGAGCGCCTCAAAGGGCTTCTGAGGGAAGTAATCGGCATGCCGATCCTCTCCCCCATTCCAAACCCCAACCACTATAAATGGCCTGCATTGTCCATTGTGCTGTAATTGGGATGCCACATCGTCCACATCCCAACTTTGACCATTCCAGGTAGTTTGCGCATCGTAGAGCATTTGCCCGTCGTGCATGTACAGCACAGCGTATTTAATACTGTCGTTATAACCAACTGGTAACCACACATCCACGTTACGAGCACTCACATAGCGGCTTTCGAAACCTTCAAAGCGAACCAATTGTCCCTCTTTCACTTCCGGCATTTGAGCGGTGATTGGCAAGGGGGAAAATAACGTCCATGTAATAACGCTTAATAAAATATTCACGCCCCGTTTCATTGTGCAATCCTATAAATTAACGATTCCAATGGTTTCAGCTTCAAGGTAACCAGGCCGGTGCCATTCTCGATTGATATGCGATTCTTTTCCCCGTAGAGCTGATCTATCAATGGGTAGCTTGTATCGGTCAATTGCCACGCTTCAATAACGCTTGTGGGTATATGCAAATCGAAGTTCTGCTCTTGGTTGGGATCAAAATTGACCACCACGATCAACTTTTCGTCAGCCGATGAACGGGCGAAGGAGAACACTTTATCGTTATAACCGTTTGTTTGCTCACGGTTGTATTGGTGCAGCCCAATGTAATCGCCCATCAAAGCAGGGCTTTGCAAGGTGAAGTTGAGCAGGCGCTTGTAAAAATCGCGCAAGTCTTTTTCTTCAGCAGTCAGCAATCCCCCATCGAAAGCACCATGATTCATCCAGCGCTGGTGATTGGGCACGCCAAAATAATCAAAAATGGTTGTGCGGGAGTGCTTTCCAAATCCGGCATCTTCGGCGGCAGGCTCACCCACCTCCTGACCAAAATAGATCATCACGGGGGCACGACTGATGGTGGCGGAGACCACCATGGCCGGCTTCCCTTTATTGGCATCACCGGCAAATTCGGGACTGGCAATGCGTTGCTCATCGTGGTTCTCCAGGAAATGGAGCATGTGATCGCCAATATCGGCCAAATCACTTTGTATGGCCGGCAGATGGTCGGTAGAGCCATGTCCCTGCATGATGCTCTTCAACGAATCGTACATCTGAACCTTGTCGTAGAGGTAATCCATCTTGCCCAGATGGATGTAGTCGCGGTAAAGCGAAGGGGTATAGACTTCGGCCAAAAGAAATGCGTCGGGATTAGCCTGTTTGATGGAGGAGTTCATATAGCTCCAAAACTCCACAGGCACCATCTCGGCCATATCGAAACGGAAGCCATCCACGCCCTTTTCAATCCAATATAGGGCAATATCGCGGAATTTGATCCAGGAATCGGGCACACTCTGCCCCTGCCAAAAGGCATAATGGTCGGCCACAGGCTTTTTGTCAAACCCTTCGGGCAAGGTAGGAAAATCCTTGGTGCCATCGGGTCGGATGCCATAATTTACCTTGACGGTTTCGTACCAGTCGTAAAAGTGAGGCTGTGCCAAGCGCGATCCATTGCCTGTCCATTTAGCCGGATTCTCATCGAAATGGCCATCGGCCAGGGGATGTTGTTCGCCCCCCAACGGACGGTATCCCTCCAGAGGCTCATAAACCATGAAGGGTGCACCGGGGATATAGTAAAAATTATTATTTCGATCGTACTCCTTGGTCACATCGTCGTTGGCTCCCAAATCGACAACACCGGCAGGATTGGAGAGTCCTTGGTAACGACGGGCCACATGGTTGGGCACAATATCAATCAACACCTTCAGGCCGTGTTGATGGGTGCGTTCAACCAACGCCAGAAACTCAGCCAAACGATTGGCCGGATCGGTGGCCAAGTCGGGATTCACATTGTAATAGTCCTTCACCGCATAAGGTGAGCCGGCACGCCCTTTCACCACATCGGGATCGTCGTTGGAGATGCCATAAGCGGTATAGTCGTTCACCAGCGCGTGGTGCGGCACGCCCGTGTACCAGATGTGCGTCACTCCCAAAGCCTTAATGCTGTCGAGAGCTGCATGGGTGAAGTCGGCAAACTTGCCAACCCCATTTTCCTGAATAGTTCCCCAGGGTTTGTTGGTGGTGTTGGTGTTTCCAAACAGGCGGGTGAAAACCTGATAAACTACTACTTTGTTTTTTTCTTCGGAATCCGTGGCCGAAGGTTTACGCGGATCCGTTCCGCACGCGGTGGAAAGAAGCACCACCATCGCACCTCCCAATAAAAACTGAGCAAATCTATTCATAAGGCATGCAAATTTGGCATCGAAACAAACCGATTATTTTTTACTGCAAGATAGCTGATTCCCAAGCAACCAACACGCAAAAAATGAATTGAAGAGCTCGCCCCGAGGCAGGTAAAAACTAAAACACTATCTCTAAATACCAATAAACCAAAACCTTACAATCACCCACACACAATTAACATTTATTTCCAAAAGGTGATATTTTTCAACAGGTGGCAATTGCAAACGATTTCGGGAAAGGGATCAGTGGACAGTAATCAGTGATCAGGAACCAGAGAACAGTAAACATTGTTTTGAGTTCGGAGTTTTGAGTTTGAGAAATCAGGGATCAGGTACAGAGATCAGTGGTCAGGAAACTGGATGCAAAAATTCCAAAGTCGTATAGTCTTTCAGTCTAAAAGTCAATGAGGCAGAAAACTTGAACTGTAAAATATCAAAATGGCTTAAAGTTCAATATCTCGAGAGTTGAAAAGTTCACGACGGCAGTTAAACTTTCACTCGTCCCAAAAGAATATCTTAGTTCAGCCGCATAGCGGCGAAATCTTCCATTGAGTGCCTGTCCGAAGGATTTGATGTGATCATAATAAGGCCTATTTCGCAAGCAGAGCTAACAGGTTTCCCAAACCTGTTAGCTCTAATTTCATGAAGTGGTTGATTAAATGGTCATAATTTGAAACCCACCACCAACTTATTGAGTCGCTTGGCTTCGCTGGCCAAATCCTTGGCATTCATCGAAAGCTCTTCCGATGCTTCGGAGGTGACTTGGGCGATCAGGTTCAAATTTTGGATGGACTGGTTGATTTGTGTGGCACTGGCATTTTGCTCCATGCCGGCCATCAATATTTCTCGAGCCAGTTGGCTCGAAAGGCTCATCTCGGGCATCAGCTTGTTGAGTTGATCGCCGGAGGCTTCTGATTTCACAATGGTCTCATCAGATAACATGCGGATTCGGTCGGAGGCCTGGCTGCTGTTCTCGGCCAACTTGCGCACCTCAGAAGCCACTACCGCAAATCCACGACCATGCTCTCCGGCACGCGCTGCTTCCACCGAAGCATTCAACGCCAGGATGTTGGTTTGCATGGCAATATCGGAAACCACCCCAATGCTGTTGGTAATCTCCTGCACCGACTGAACGGCTTTAGCGGTGATCTCAGCTGTCTTGCGCAAGTCGCTCTCGGTCTGGATCGCAATCTTCTCAGATTTTTGAGCATGTTCGGTACTCTGCTGGATGTTGGCTGCCATCTCTTCCATGGCCGAAGCCAACTCCTCCACCGCAGAAGCCTGACTGTTGGCATCATCGGCCATCTGGCTGGCTTTCCGGCTCAACTGGTTGCCCGAGGTGGAGATGCTGATGCCCGACATTTGAATTTGCGAAAGAACAGAATGCAATGTATTGACCATGTTGTTCAGGTTGCCCGATAGCTGACCCAACTCATCGGTGCGATCCATCACCAGGCGAGTGGTGAGATCACCTTCGTTCACCCGGGTTACGAAGTCGTTGAAACGGGTCAAGATCTTGATAAACTGACCGGAAAAAATCCATGTGACAACACCAATCAACAATAGCCCCAGCAATCCCAGGACAATTAAAAAGCGGGTATTGGCATCCACCAGCACCATCATATCCTCCACGGGCGTGACAATACCAAGGAACCAAGGTTTTTGATCATGACCAATGGCAAGCTGTTTGCCCATGAAATAAACATCGTGCCCATCGGCCTCGTAACGCTCCCCCACATCCTTTTTTTGACCCATCAAATTTTGCACGTCAAAAAGACGGGCATCCTCGGGACAAACATCAACAAACTTCTTGCCTACAAAAGCAGTATCGGGATGGGCAATTACAACCCCTTCAGCAGAAATGAAGAACGCATAACTATTATTGGTTGGCTTAACCTGATGGATCATCTTTTGGAAATGGGTCATGGAAATATCAATCCCCGCACAACCCAAAAACTGGTTGTTCAATAATACTGGAACCAAAATGGAAGAGATGAGCTCCATATTCTTCTCATCTTGGGACACGGAATAAGGGTATGGCTCGGTCAGAAACTCTTTCCTATTCTGTTTTAGATTAAAATATTTGCTACCGGGTTCATCTCCTGTCATATTCCGCTCCAACGCAGCTCTTTCAATTTGACCATCCAAAGCATGAACTTCCAAGATTCTACGTCCATAATCATAGGAGTAGGCCGGCTGATAAGTTTGGTACTCAAAGCTGCCCCACACAGAAAGGTATTGACGGTTGTTCAAATAGATCTGTTCCAGCAATCCATTATAATAATCCCAATATTGCGATGGCTTCAATTGCTGGTAACCGGCCTGGGCATTGGCCAGCACACGCGCCGTGGCAAAATCTTGATTAAGGGAGGCCATAATTTCATTGGCGTAAATCACACCAACATTATTAACATGTTCAACAGCCTTACCGTAGGCCTCTTGCCGGTAACGCATAACAAACACTACAAAAACAACTAGATACACTATGGCAAATGCCGAGACCAACACGCCAATCATCTTCGATCGATAACTCATAAACTACTCTTTTGGCTTAATAAAACAAGCCGCAAAATAGTATTATTTATCAATCACCATTATCGAAAAAGCATTCTTATGTCATAGCGTATCGGCCATTCATCAATTTTTTCAATGGGCAATCACGCCCGACCCCACCAGCTCATCGGCGGCATACCAGGCTGCAAACTGACCGGCTGTGATGCCACGCTGCGGTTCGTCAAAAACTATGTACATCCCATCGGCCCTCCGGTGCAAAACACCCGCTTGCAAAGGCTGGCGGTAACGGATGCGGATACTGAAACGCCTGCTCTCCCCCGTCTGCAAGGCTAGATCGGGGCGCACCCAATGCACCTCATTGTCATTGATTTTCAACACCTGGCGGTACAAGCCGGGATGCTCCTGCCCCATGCCCACATAAACCTGGTTGTAGTCCACATTGATGCCGATGACAAACAGTGGCTCGGGGAACCCTCCAATATTGAGCCCTTTACGCTGCCCAATGGTGTAGAAATGGGCGCCGCTGTGATTTCCTACTTTTTTACCATATTTGGGATGAAACGCAAATGGCTGTGTCAGGGCATCCAGGGTTTCGTCGGTCGGATTGGAATCAAAAGCAGCCTGCCAATCGCGTTGAAACAGTTCGGCATCGCGTTCCACCAGGAACACTTTACCTTCTTTGGCGGTCAATTTTTGCTGGAGAAAAACCGGCAAATCGACTTTCCCAACAAAACAGATGCCTTGGGAATCCTTTTTATGCGCCGTCACCAAGTTGAGCTCCGAAGCGATGCGGCGCACTTCTGGTTTCACGATGTCGCCAATGGGAAACAACGCCTTGCTGAGCTGCTGCTGCGACAACTGGCAAAGGAAATAGCTCTGATCCTTGTTGTCGTCACTGCCGGCCAGCAAGCGGTGCATGGGCTGACCATCCACCTCAATGGTCTCCTTGCGGCAATAGTGGCCGGTGGCTACAAAGTCGGCACCCAGCTCCAGGGCTTTTTCGAGGAATACATCAAATTTGATCTCTCGGTTGCACAGCACATCGGGATTGGGGGTGCGTCCCTTTTCGTACTCCGAAAACATATAATCGACCACCCGTGCCCGGTATTGTTCGCTCAGATCGACCATGTGGAAAGGAATCCCCAGTTTCATGGCCACGGCTTGGGCATCGAACTTATCGTCCAACCAAGGACAATCGGCTTTCAACACGCCGGTGGTGTCGTGCCAGTTTTTCATAAAGAGGCCAATCACCTCATATCCTTGTTGTTTCAACACATATGCAGCCACACTCGAATCAACCCCTCCCGACAAACCTACGACAACTCGCTTCATTATTTTTTATGATATTGTATAAAATGTAAATGCAAAAATATAATTTTAAACGACCAAAATTTTAATAACTTCACTTTTCATTCCTTTAAGTGAGTTAAATAACCCGAAATACCCAAACTATGAGCAGCCCATTTATGAAAAAGTGCGTCACCCTCCTCCTTGGAATCGTTTTTTACGGCTCCGCCAATGGCCAAGACCAACCAACGACCATCCTGAACCTCAAGCAACACATCAACCACCTGGCTTCGGACGAACTAGCAGGCCGCCAGCCAGGCACGAAAGGCGACTCCATGGCTGCCAGTTACATACAGCAACAGTTCCTAAAAGCCGGTTTGGAGCTTCTGGACAACCAAGGGTACCAACCATTCGATGTGGTGACTCGCGTGGAAGCCGGCTCTGGCAATTGGATGATGGTCGGTCAAGACACGCTCTCCATGGGAGCAAATTTTATGCCATTGGGGTTTACAGCCAACGCACTAGTGGAAGCGCCGGCGGTGTTTGCCGGATTTGGGTTCGACATCAGCAGCGAATCTATCCATTGGGACGACTACCAGGATTTGGATGTGAAAGGCAAATGGGTGCTGGCCTTCAGGATGGATCCCGAGCTGGACAACCCCAGGAGCCGCTTTGCCACTTACAGCCACGACCGCTACAAAGTGAGGACAGCAGCCGACCATGGTGCTGCCGGATTGATATTGGTCAACACTTCGGATTACGACCCCAAGGATGAGTTGGAGAAACTGCGCTTCGACCAAAGCACCACCCCTGCCACCATCCCGGTGCTCCAAGTCACAAGAAAAACAGCCAACAAAATACTCTCATCGATCCAAACCAACACCCAAACACTTCAGAAAAAGCTATTGGAGACGAAACAACCAGCTTCCCAAAACCTGAACATCATCCTAAAGGCTGCCACCGACATTCACCAGGTTCGGGTCGCGACGCAAAATGTGCTGGGTGTGGTGAAAGGCAAAAATAGTGGCAGCAAGCATTTAATTATTGGTGCCCATTACGACCATCTGGGCTTGGGAGGCGCAGGCTCGCGCAAGCCCGACACAGTGGCCGTGCACAACGGCGCCGACGACAATGCCTCGGGGGTAGCCGTCATGCTGGAACTGGCTGGTTACTTCGCGAAGCATCAACCACAGGTGGATCTCCTTTTTATAGCTTTTGGTGCCGAAGAGATGGGGCTGGTTGGCTCACGCCAATACACAACCCATCCGCTTTTAGATTTGAAAATTACCAAAGCCATGATCAACCTGGATATGGTTGGGCGACTGAATGAAACCCGGACACTAACCATTGGCGGCACTGGCACTGCCATTCAGTTGGATTCGCTGATTGAAGCCAAAACCCAGAACCACCGTTTCGAAATCCGTAAAACCCCCGAAGGCACCGGCCCCTCTGACCATGCGTCTTTCTACAGCGAAAAAATCCCCGTGCTCTTCTTCTCCACCGGCGTGCACGACCAATACCATACTCCTGAAGACGATGTGGAGCGCATCAATTTCGAAGGTCTGGCCGACATCACCCACTTCCTGATTGAAACCATTGAAGCATTTGCCAATGAAGAACAGACCATCACCTACAGCGAATCGGGCATCCCACAAAATGCACCGGCACGAACCCGGCTAAAAGCAACACTGGGCATTGTACCCGATATGAGCACCCAGGCAAAGGGGCTACGTGTGGATGGGGTACGTCCGGGCGGGCCTGCACACCGGGCCGGGCTGCAAAAGGGTGATGTCATCACGGCCATCAATGGGCTGGCGGTGGAAAATATTTACGATTACATGTACCGTTTGGCCAAATTTGAAAAGGGCAACCGCATCAACATTGAAATTAAACGGGGCGAAGAAAAACTGATTGTCATCACCGACCTCTAAAATCGACCTTTATGAAGAAAACATTGATATGGATCTTAGGCATCGTCATTACCCTGGCAGCGGCATATTACCAGCGGATGACTGGTCCAACCCACCCCTACCGCCAGAAAATTGAAATGAATGGCCAAACCTATGATTTGAAACTGATCCGCAGTCATGGAGGCACGTCGGATGCCGAAATCGTGCTTCCCTTCGCCGATACGGCGGTATGGGCACAGCTCACCTACCGCCATTTCCCCAAGGGTGAAAGCTACACAACGGTCGATTTCCAGAAAAAAGACAACCAATTGGTGGCCAAATTGCCCAATCAGCCGCCTGCAGGCAAGCTGGAGTATTTCGTATATATCACCGATGGCAGCCAAGAGGTTGAGCTGCCACACCAAATCATCCGTTTCAAGGGCGATGTTCCCGCATTTTGGCTGGTTCCCCACGTGATCCTGATGTTTCTGGCCATGCTGCTCAGCAATGTGACCGGGATGATGGTTCTATTCAACTCAGGAAACTGGGTGCGCCTGACCATTTTCACTTCCATACTGTTACTCATTGGCGGATTAATTCTGGGGCCAATTGTTCAGCTCCATGCCTTTGGCGACTTGTGGACCGGCATCCCATTTGGTTGGGATCTGACCGATAACAAAACCTTGATTGCAGCCATCTTCTGGGGCATCGCACTGTGGCAAAATCATCGATCGCCCTCACGCTTCTGGACAGCCATCGCCGTGTTGGTGATGCTACTGGTTTATGCCATCCCCCACAGCCTGTTCGGTTCGGAGCTCGACACCGAAACAGGTCGCGTGATACAAGGCTGCATCATGCGCCATTTTTGAAAGAACCACGAAGGGAAGTATTTCTTCAGGCTTGCTGGCCTCGTCGTACAACCAAATAAACAGAAATTAACACCAGGATGATACCGGCAAAGCTGCGCAGACCAAAGGCTTCTCCAAACACGAAGACGCCCACGGCCAGTGCCGTCAATGGTTCCATAGAGCCAAGGATGGCAGTGGTGGTGGACCCCACCAATTTCACGGCTTTTACCAGCGCAAAATTAGAAACGACTGTCGAAAGAAGTGCCAACAGCAACAGGTTCACCAAGGAGGAGGTGCCCGGAATGGGCTGCACGCCACCCGAAAACAAACTGATGATCAAAGTAAAACCAGCTCCACATAACAACACGTAAAAAGTGAAGATGACCACATCCAACCGGGCTGCCTTGGAGGAGTTGACGCGAATAATGTAAAAGGCATACGAAAATGCAGTGGTCAAAGCAATCAAAACGCCCTTCAAATTGAATTCATTGCCAGTGCCCAGACACAGCAGAGCCACGCCAGCCACCGACATCAGTGCCGATACAATTACGGTGGATGTCAGCCGTTCTCGATAAAAAAATACCATAATCAACGTCACCACTATGGGATACAAAAAATGGAGGGTGGTAGCCAAACCGCTGTCAATGTAATGATAAGAGATCAACAAAATCGTCCCGGTGAAGATATAGAGTGCGCCAAAACTCAGGATGGACAACCAGTGCTGCCGCTCAACCCTGAAGCTCTTTTTTTGCGCCATCCCGATAATACCCATCATCAGCGAGGCAAAAATCAGACGGTAGAAAATCACCATATTGGTTCCCAACCCCTCGTTCATGATGGGGATGGAAAACAATGGAATCAACCCAAAGGTGGCCGACGAAAGCACAGCATACCCAATACCCTCCAATTTGCGCATACGTAAATTTTTCGCCAAAGATAGGGATTATTGGAATCAGAAAAACAGAGCACTCTCGAGGTTGTGAATTTTAAAACATTTTTAACGCTTGATGTTATATTTAAAACACCTTATTCAATAACGATGGGAAACCGATCGAGCAGACCCAGCACGCCCGGCAGCGAGAATTTCGCTTTGGCCAACTTATTGTTGTTGGGGTCGATGCTGTAGTGGATGGCCGAACGGAAATCGGCTTGCTCCAGATTGGTTTGATCGAATACGGCACCCGACAAATCGCAGCCCTCGAACACCGCCCCACCCAGGTTGGATTGGGTGAAATCGACCTCTTTCAGCTGGCTAGAAAGGAACCGGGTTTTGCGAAGCAACAGTTTAAAGAATGAGGAGAGATTCAACAAAGAGTTCTCAAAGGTTATGGCCAATCCAAAGGTGTTGCATTCGTCGAAACGCAATCCCAGCAACTTGCAGTTTTTGAATTGAACCGTTCGGAAAGCCGTTCCACAGATTTTAGCCATGCTGAAATCGCAACCATCAAAGGTGCAATCCACAAACACAATTTCGGAGAGATTGACATTGGAAAATTGACAGCCCGAGAAGATGCAATTCTCATATTCGCCCATTTCAAGGGGTTTCATCCCAAAATTGATTCCTTTATACTGCTGATCGACAAAATAACGTTTGCTCATAATGTTTGTTTTTCTGATGACTGTGACTGGTGAACATGGCAATAACCATTTGTATTACGGGTGCTATTTTTACACTGAACACCTGTTGATTTTGCTATCCCTTTGCATTGGGTGGCCGTTCCAGCAGTGCAGCCAGAAACGGGTTTGGAAGAGTTTGAAAAATTCCATAAGGCAATATCGATAATGCTTTCAAGTTTTTCCTCCACATCGTCCCTCAACTGGGGGAAAAAATCAATGCCGGTGAGGACCTCCAGTGAATCAATGGTCACACAATAATCGGGTAGCTCTTTGGTCCCTTTTGCATTGGGGAGCAATAACCCAATCATCTTCCCTTTCGATGGCACATAAACAGCCTTGAAGTAAAGACCGGGAACCGTCACCCCGTTTGACCCAATGGTTCCTTTGTTGTTTATAAAAACTGGTCCAGTGACCACATGAAGCGTATCTCCACCAGTCACCCAACCCCGCACATGGTCCTCAAGGCTTTTCCAAATCCCACGGTTAAAAGAAGGCGTTTGTGGCGACATGTTGGACAGATAGAAACTCTCGGACATGGCCGTGCTGTTGATCTTCATGGAACCGGCCGGACAAAGGTGCCCCCGATCATAACCAGACCCCTTGTAGTCGTGAAGTTGAGCCGACCCGGTGGATACCTTGGTGTCGGGACGGAAATTATCGCTTCGTTCTACCACTCCGGACAATAAGGCCGTGTACAGTTTATAATAGACCCACTCAGCCTGCTCGTGGGTTTCGGAATACGACAAGCTGTAATAGCTGTGCTTGACCAGTTCTCCGTGCGAATGCGGAGGGAAATTCTGAGCCAACAGGCTCATCTGGAACAAAAGGCCTAAAGCAAAAAATAGATATTTCACTGTGATCAGATTAACGGAAGGAATTCGATATCAATAATGATCAAAAAAAAGGAGCTCCCATCACTAGAAACTCCTTTTAGATGTTATTGTCAAGGTATTAACCCATATAATACTTTTGAACACCTTCGATGATCATCTTCTCTTTTTCCTCCTTGCTCAAGGCCGCATAACGGGCACGCTCAATTTCGCGCTGACGTTGTTTCTCTTGCTCAATGGCTCGTAGTTTCTCGCCATAAACGCGATCAACCTTGTCGTTCAAGAATTTGCCTGCCACCATTGGGAATAGCTCCAACAGCAACTCCTCTTTTTCATTCACAGCCAATTTGACACCTTCGCCATACTGAGGGAACGATGGGTTGTCCTGCTTTTGATATTTGGAAGTATCGTAAGGAATTTCCTGACGGGTTCCGGCAATCTTTTCGCGAAAATCAGGATCCACAGGGATTGGTGTTTTACCATACGATCCTTTCACAAGATTCACAAACTGAATGGAGTTATTGCTATACCATGGTTTGCCATTCTTTTCATCAATCACACAGTTTACCGCTTGAGCACCAACAATCTGACTGGTAGGTGTCACCAATGGGGGGCAACCGGCAGCCAAACGAACGGCAGGGATACACTCCAAAACGCGTGGCAACAGGTGCTCTTGTTTCAGCTGTTTCAACTGAGCCAACATATTGGTGTACATACCACCCGGTACTTCGGCGAACTTAACTTTTTCGTCGGGCTCGGGGAAGTTGAAGTATTGTTCAATCTTGTATGTGGCATCCAACAGTTTCTCCTCGTCGTTTGCTTTGGCATAGGCAATGGCATCATCGAACAACTTATCGATGTGCGCGGGTAATTTATCTTTGGTGATGTCGAACTCGATGGGGAACTTGTCCTTGTAGCTGTCGATATCAGACATTTCCACACGGATATCTTTCAGATGTTTATTGATACGAACCACTGCATCGAGGTTGATTCCGGTTTCGATGCCCAACTTGTTACAGAAGATCTGAATCAACTCAAAGGATGGAGCAGCTGGACCACCAGCAAAATTAAGGATAGCGGTATCCACAATGTCAACACCATTGATGATGGCAGTCAGGGCAGCGCCCAAACCATAACCAGGCGTACAGTGGGTATGGAAATCCACAGGAATCTTCACATTTTCCTTGAATGCCTTGATGATTTTACCAGCTTTCACAGGTGGGATCAAGCCCGCCATATCCTTCAAGGTAATCATGTCGGCACCCATTTTTTCGAGTTCCTTGGCCATGTTGACGAAGTAGTCGATGGTAAAGATGTCCTTTGGCAGACGTTTCCCTTTTAGGAAAGCGTTGAAACGCTCCTTACGGCTGAATTTTGGATCGACGGTATAGCAGCAAACACAATCGGCCAAGCCACCGTTTTCTTTAACGTATTTAATGGTGCTGCGGATGTTGTTGGTATCGTTAAGCGCATCGAAAATCCGCATGATGGAGATACCCGAACGAACCGCATTCCGGTTAAAACCTTCAATCACCTCTTCGGGATAGGGATTGTATCCGAACAAGTTACGGCCGCGCGACAAGGCTGTCAGGTGCGAAATATTCCCAATTTCTTTTTTGATGGTTTCCAAGCGCACCCAAGGGTCTTCGTTCAAATAACGCATGATGGAGTCGGGCACTGCGCCCCCCCATACCTCCAGTGCATAAAAACCTGCCTCTTTGTAAATTGGCAAAACACGATCTACCTGCGCCTGTTTCATCCGGGTGGCGAAAAGCGATTGCTGACCATCCCGCAGGGTCACATCTCTGATTAAAAGTTTGCGGCTCATATATTTTTGTTGTTTATCTAAGTTATTACTTTTTAATTGTACAAAAATGCTATAAAAATTAGGGCTGTGAAAATTTGTTTATATGTTATACAATATATTTAATAATTCTTCACACTCATTACTGTTAGTTAAGGATTACGGATAAATTTCTTTAATTACCAGTTCGAAATTAACATGCACAAGATGGAAAAATCATGACATTTATCGGGTTGGCACCAATACTTTAAAAACATTGATCATTATGATGACTTTAAAAACCGAGAATTACCACAACACCCTGTCCCGTCGACATATATAAAAGTCAGAAAAGCTCAATAAAGTTCAACAAAACAAACATGTTTGACAACACATTTGAGGTTCAACCAAAATTAAGTTCTTTTCATTACTTATACGCTTCCCCATCATCAAGAATAAAAAAAAGCCCGACGCTGCCTAAGCAACTCCGGGCTCCCACACACATATCAAAACTTAAATCAGGCTTTTTTAATTATTTCAACGGGCTCCTCCTGGTTTTCGGTTGAAGGCTTCCAGAGCTTCTCCATTTCCTCAAGGGTTTTACCTTTGGTTTCAGGTACGAATTTCCAAACAAAAAATGCCGAAAGGACGCTCATGCCACCATATAGATAATAGGTAAAAGGCTCATTAACACCAATCAGAAAGGGGAATGTTGAAGATACCAGAAAGTTGGCAATCCATTGGGCCGCCACAGCAATGGCCACAGCCTTGCCCCGAATGTTGTTGGGAAATATTTCAGCTATCAGCACCCAGCAGATGGGCCCCCACGACATCATAAACGATGCCGAATAGATGATAATGAATACCAAGGTGCCCAAACCAATGATTTGGAAATAAGACATGGTGCCAATGGCCAACATCCCCAGCGCCATGCCAATGGAGCCAATGATCAGCAAAGGTTTGCGGCCAAACTTGTCGACCGTGGCAATGGCCACCACAGTAAAGATGATGTTTACAATGCCCATCACCACCGTTTGCAGCATGGAGATGTCCTTGGAACTGCCCGCCATACTTTCAAAAATACGGGGCGCATAATAAAGCACCACATTGATGCCTACGAACTGCTGAAATACGGACAATAGGATGCCGATAACCACCACCAGCTTGCCATACGAAAAAATCGTGGCTGAAGAGACGTGAACCGATTGCTGAATATCGTTCATCACCTTTTTGGCGATTTGGGCACCGTTGATGCGCGTTAGGATGCTTAGCGCCTTTTCGCTCTGGTGGTTGATGGCCAGATAGCGGGGCGTTTCGGGAACCCAAAACAGCAAAATAAAGAATAATGAGGCGGGTATCGATTCCGAAGCAAACATCCAGCGCCACCCAATCTCATTGATCCAAGTGATGGGTTTGCCGTTGGCGATACCCCAGTTGACGAAATAAACCACCAACATACCAAAAATAATGGCAAACTGGTTCAAAGAGACCAGCCGACCGCGGATGTTGGCAGGGGCAATTTCGGCAATGTACATCGGACAGATGGCTGAAGCCAAACCAACACCAATACCACCAATGACCCGGTAAAAATTAAACATGACCATCAATCCCATGGAGGGTTGACCAAAATCAAAAAACAAAAGTTCGGGATAGCCCGAACCCAATGCCGACAGCAAAAAGAGGCCAGCTGCCAGTTGCAAAGACATTTTGCGCCCCAAGCGGTTGGCAAAAATCCCGGACATGATACCACCAATAATGCAACCGATCAAAGCGCTGGAGGTGTTGACACCATGCACAAAGTTATTGAGTGCCAGGCTCTCGGTAAAGAACATCTGCAATGATTTTTCGGCGCCCGAAATCACTGCTGTATCGTAACCGAACAGCAATCCGCCCAATGTTGCAATCAATGTCAAACCAAGAACATAGAACCTGTTTTTTCCTTGTTCCATAATATTATAGATGATTTAGAATGGTAGCCGATTAAAAGAACCGGCGGCCGAAAACATCGGCCACCGGGTAATAAATCCAAATTTAGATATAAAGGTTGATCAGTTGCTCAAAGAGCTCCTGTTTGCCACTGATTTGTGCAGGCTCTCCGGCAGCAACACCAATCTTGTAAAGGTCTTCCATGCTCATTTTGCCTGAAGCAAACTCAGCTCCTTTACCGGCATCGAACGATGCATAGCGGTTAATACGCAGTTTTTCGTAATCCGAATCGGTCATAATCTTGTCGGCAATCACCAAACCGCGGGCAAACACATCCATAGCAGCAATATGAGCGATGAAGAGATCCTCGGCATCGGTTGAATTGCGCCTAACTTTGGCATCGAAGTTAACACCACCGGTAGTCAGGCCACCAGCTTTCAGGAACACCAACATGGCTTCAACAGTTTCGTAAAGATTCACAGGGAACTGGTCGGTGTCCCAACCGTTCTGGTAGTCGCCACGGTTGGCATCGATGCTGCCCAACATGCCAGCATCGGCAGCCATTTGCAACTCGTGCTGGAAGGTATGTTGCGCCAATGTGGCGTGATTGACTTCGATGTTCAATTTGAAATCTTTGTCCAAACCATGCTGTCTCAAAAATCCGATCACGGTCTCCGAATCGAAATCGTACTGGTGCTTGGTGGGTTCCATTGGTTTGGGCTCGATCAGGAAGGTACCCGTGAAGCCATTCTTGCGGGCATAGTCGCGAGCCATGGTGAGGAAGCGGGCCATATTTTCCTTCTCACGTTTGGTGTTGGTGTTCAACAACGACATGTAACCTTCGCGGCCACCCCAGAACACATAGTTTTCGCCGCCCAAAGCAATGGTGGCATCAATGGCATTCTTCACTTGTACACCGGCTTTGGCTACCACATCGAAATTGGGATTGGTGCTGGCACCGTTCATATAACGTGGGTTGCTGAACACATTGGCGGTACCCCACAACAGCTTCACGCCAGAGGCTGCTTGTTTTTCCTTAGCATAAGCCACAATGTTGTGCAGGTTTTTTTCAATTTCCGAAACCGAACCATCACCGGCAATATCGGTATCGTGGAAGCACCAGAAAGGAATGCCCATTTTTGTGATAAACTCAAAAGCAGCATCCATGCGCGCCTTGTTGCGGGCAGTCACGTCGCCGGCACTATCCCAAGGGAAAATGCGGGTTCCGCCACCAAATGGGTCGCCACCATCGCCACAGAGGGTGTGCCAGTAAGCCACCGCAAAGCGGAAGTGGTCTTTCATGCTTTTTCCGGCAATCATTTGGTCTTCGTTGTACCATTTGAATGCCATAGGATTCTTCGATTCTTTTCCTTCGTATTGGATCTTTCCAATTCCTGAGAAATACTCTTTCTCGCCAATCAAAACTTTCATAATTCTTTATTTAATATGAATGATTAAAACACCAATTGTTTTTTCCAATTTTCATAAGTGAGGTCGATAATGGCCTGATCCTTGTCGGGTGTCACCACTTCGAGGCATTGAAATGCTTCGAAAGCCTCGGCAGCCGAATGATACAAGCCAGCACCGAGGGCGGCACCGCGAGCGGCTCCCAACGCGCCATCGGTATCGTAAAGTTCAATACGGGCATCCAGCACATTGGCCATGGTTTGCCTGAACAATGGGCTTAAAAACATGTTGGCCTTGCCGGCTCGCACCACCGAGGTGTTGATGCCCATGTCGGCCATGATGTCGGCACCATACCTGAAGCTGAAGGCGATCCCTTCCTGTGCGGCACGCAAGAGGTGCGACTGGCTGTGGGTATTGAAGCTCAGCCCTTTAAACATGGCACCAGGCGCTGCATTGGCCAACACCCGCTCGGCACCATTGCCAAAGGGATATACCAGTAACCCGTCGGCACCGGCGGGTGCTTGGCCCGCAGTGATGTTCATCTGTTCGTACCCCATGCCAGTCATATTACGACGCAACCAGGAGTTCAAAATCCCTGTGCCATTGATGCACAAAAGCACACCCAGGCGCTTTTCCTGAGCTGTATGGTTTACGTGGGCAAAGGAGTTCACGCGACTTTGAGCATCAAAAGCCAGGCGGTCGTTCACGCCATAAATCACGCCCGAAGTGCCCGCTGTAGCTGCCACTTCGCCGGGTTGCAACACATTGAGTGAAAAAGCATTGTTGGGTTGATCACCAGCCCGGTATGCCACCGGAATGCCCTGAGGCAGCCCCACCTCCTGTGCCGAAGCCGTCGATACGGAAGCTTGAAGACCAAAGGTGGGCACCACATCGGCAATCAAACTACTGCTAAAACCATAATGATCCATCAGATTTTGAGCCACCTGTTCTTGTTTGAAATCCCACAGGATACCTTCGGACAAGCCCGATACGGTGGTCTGCATCTCACCACTCAAGCGGTAGGCTATGTAATCGCCAGGCAACATGATTTTATGGATGCGTTCGTATAAAGCCGGCTCATTCTCCTTGATCCATTTCAATTTGGAGGCCGTGAAGTTACCCGGTGAGTTCAGCATGTGTTCCAGGCAAAAAGATTGCCCCATGGCGTTAAATGCCTGGTCGCCCAATGCCACCGCCCGGCTGTCGCACCAAATGATGGAGGGACGCACCACATTCCCTTCGCGATCAAGAGCAACTAGGCCATGCATCTGGTAGGAGATGCCGATGGCTTTGATTTCAGCTGATGAAGCACCAGACTTATGCATTATTTTATTGTATGCCAGTTTGAAATGTTCCCACCAGCTTTCGGGGTTTTGCTCGGCCCATCCGGCGGCAACCGCCATAATGGGCATCTCCTCCTCGGGCGAGAAGGCCGATCCCTTGCAATTTCCGGTTTCCAGGTCCAGTAGGCTCACCTTCACCGACGAACTACCAATATCAATTCCTAATGTGTACATAGACATCTATTCTGTTCTGTTCTGTTTAATATCTAAATTTTTAAAGCGATTCCCTGATAATCATGCTTGTAGGGACACAAAAATCCATGGGCAGGTCGGTGGCTACAAACTCTGCTGCTTTTTTTCCCAGCATTTCAAAATCGGTTGTAAGAACCGTAATACCCTTATATATAAACTGTTTCATGGGCGTTTCATTGTACGAAATGATGCCGGTGTGGGTACCTGGCTCAAGCTTACGGGAACGGCACTGAGCCAGGAAGCGACCCAACATGCGGTCACTCACACTGAAATAGGCCACCCCCGTTTTCACCTCGAACTCCTCGGAGTTGGTCAGGATGGCATACTTCAAATTCTTGTCGCCACAAAACTTCTTGAAGTACTCCACCGTTTCGATGGGGTGCTGCGTATATTCGGGATATAGAAACACCAATTCCCGATATTTGCGCAAAAGGTGTAGGACTTCGTCCAAGCCATCGTAAACTGCTCGTCCAAAATTCTGGTAGAGCTTATTTTGGGCATGACCGGCATGGATATTCCAGTCGATCACCAGCAACTTATCCGAAGGGATCAATCCAAGAATCTCCTCCATTTCAGGATCGTCGAAGGGCATCACCACATACTTGGCATACTTGCCAATACTCTCCTCAATCAACTTCTTAAAAACGGCAATATTATAGTGGTGAAAATTGACGTCGGCAATAATATTCTTCGGAAGGTTTTTAACAAAGGAATCGTAAAGAACCTCCTTGTAAGCTTTAAAAGTATCGAGGAAGACAAAGACTTTGCGCATGGCCTGGGCAATGAAATAGCCCTTATTGGGCACCGACTCGATCACCCCTTGCTCCTTGAGGAGCGAATAGGCTTTGAATACGGTATCGCGCGACAATTTATACTCCTGACAGACTTGGTTGACCGAAGGCAGGGCGTCGCCAGCCTGCAACAGGTTGCGCGCAATGGCATGATTCACCGAATCGATGATCTGCCTGAATTTGGGCACATCGGAAGAAGTTTCTATTTTTAATCGAAAAGGTGAATCCATGGCATCAACTGTTCTGGTCTGTTATGGTCTTGCAAAAATATACTATTTTTAATAAAAAGAAACCTCCGCATGGATTTTTTTCAAATAAAATACTAAACGTTTGCGAAAGCCACAAAAGGGTCTAATTTTGCAAACGATTTTTGGTGATTGCAGGGATATCCATCTTCTGCAATAAAAGGGAATCCCGTTAAAATCGGGAGCTGTACCCGCAGCTGTAAGCTCCGTCAAGGGGTTGGATCACCAAGCCACTGTTCCGGAAAAAGGAATGGGAAGGCCGTCCAACCTGGAGCAAGCCAGAAAACCTGCCAGAAAATGACCAGAACATTTTGCTTCCGGGTAAGAAGCCAATGTTGAGGACTTTTTGTATTGATCACTAATTTATTATCATAGGCCGATCAGTGCGTGGCGTTTTTCAACGGGAAGGGAATGGAATGGTTTTACATAACGTTCATTTTCAACCGTTTAAACCATGCAAAAAAACATCAAGTTTCTATTAATCTGTATTATCACAATCCTTTCGGGCGAAAATGTCTTGGGGCAACCATCTCCAGCACAAAAGCAAGGTATCCTATTGGTATCCTTCGGCACCAGCTATCCTGAGGCTCGCACGGCACTTCATGCCATTGAGCCAACCGTGGCGCAGGCATTCCCCGAAGCCCAAATCCATTGGGCCTACACCTCCAAAATCATCCGCAAAAAACTGGCCCTCAGCGGCACCATCATCCCATCTCCCGACCAAGCCTTGGCCGACATGATTGACCAGGGTTACACCCACATTGTGGTGCAATCGCTGCACATCATCCCAGGAGAGGAGTACCATTACCTGGAAACCATCACCAAAGCCTTTCAGGAGATTCCCAAACAGAACGTCATAATTTCTCTGGGCAGACCCTTGATGTTCACCCAACAGGACATCCTCGAAACGGCACAAAACATGGTTCAGGTGGCGCCCAAGCTGAAACAAGGTGAAGCGATGCTTTGGATGGCTCATGGCACCGGGCACCAGTCGGCCATCTACTACCCTGCCCTGCAATACTTGCTGAGCCGGCAATCGCCGCACCATTTTCTGGCCACCGTTGAGTTTGAACCGGCGCTGGAAAGTGTGGTCGCCCAACTGAAAGCGGCCAAGGTGAAAACCATCTACCTGCAGCCCTTCATGTCGATAGCCGGCGACCATGCCCTCAACGACATGGCCGGCGACGAGCCCGAAAGCTGGAAGAAGCAACTCGAAGCAGCCGGCTTCAAGGTTGAATGTATCTTGAAGGGACTAACCCATTACGATATTTTTGTGAACCAATGGATCAACCACATAAAAACTGCCAACCATGAATAATAAATCGAAGCTTTTCCTGCTTTTGATACTTCCATTGCTGGGTGCCTGCACACTACCATCACGCCAAAGCGGCAACACAGCTATGGCGGGAGACTCCGTTCCGCTCCTTCATGCCAAGGGCTTTACCATCATCGAACAGGGCGATACACGCCTGTTGCGCATCCAACATGCCGGCAATAACGCCCATGGATACGACGAATTCAAACTTGTGCCAGCATCTGAAGGCACCTCTGGGGGCAACGGCGCCATCCCGGTGCCGTGCAAGCGGATCATCTGCCTATCCTCCACCCAATTGGCCTATTTCTTTGCGCTGGACGAAATCGAGCCCATCGTAGGCATCAACAGCAGCCGCCACCTCTTCCACAGCGGCATGAATGCGCGCATCAAAGCGGGCAGCATCAAAAAAGTGGGCAAAGAGGGCGTGTACAACACCGAACTGATTGCCAGCCTCAACCCCGACGTGATTTTCGTTTCACCCTTTAAGACTGGCGGGTACGACGCACTGAAAAACCTGGGATTCCCATTGGTACCCATGGCCGCCTACGAGGAGGAGACGCCACTGGGGCGCGCCGAATGGATGAAGATGATTGCCCTCTTCGTAGGGCAGGAACAGAAGGCCGACCAGCTCTTCCAAGGCATCGCCCAACGTTACGATTCACTTAAAAATTTGGCAGCTTCGGCATCAAAGCACCCAACGATTTTTTCGGGCAAGATGAAGTCGGGGAACTGGTATGTGCCGGGTGGTAACAGCTTCTATGCCCACTACTTCAGGGATGCCGGCGCGCGCTACATCATAGAGGACGACAAGACAGCCGCCTATCCTATGAGCTTTGAAGCCTTGTACCAGAAGGCTGCCCACTGCGATTTCTGGCGCATCCTGCTCCCCGAAGAGAAAGGCTTCGATAAGGCCGCCCTGCTGACCGAGGATGCCCGTTATGGTGATTTTGACGCTTTCAAGAACGACCGTGTCATCGTCTGCCGCATCCGCGAAAAGCCTTATTACGAGGAGAGTGCCATCAAGCCCGAGGTGATATTGGCCGATTACATCCACCATTTTCATCCAGAATTACTGCCAGGTTACCACCCCTACTTCTACGAGACATTGAAATAATTTCAAGCCATGCAAAGCATCCAAAAACTCAACTCCGCCAGCCGAACAACCCTTTTGCTCGCCACGATTGCCGCCGGCATTCTGGCATTGATCATGGCGAACCTGGCCTTCGGAACCGTCAGCATTCCATTGGAGTCGGTGGTCAACATCCTCTTCCGGGGTGATGACTCGCAGGTGATTCATCAAAACATACTGCTGCGCACCCGCCTGCCGCAAACCATCACAGCCCTTTCGGCCGGCGTGGCCTTGAGCGTGGCTGGCTTGTTGATGCAGACGCTTTTCCGCAATCCATTGGCTGGTCCGTCGGTGCTGGGCATCTCCTCGGGCTCCAGCCTGGGGGTAGCTTTTGTGGTGCTCATGGCAGGCCAGGCTTGGGACATCTCCCTGATGCGCTATGGCATCTGGGGTGAGCTGGTGATGATGTCGGCCTCCCTACTGGGCGCGCTGGCCGTACTGGCCTTGATTCTTATGATTTCGAGCCGTGTGGGCGGCACACTGAGTGTGCTGATCATGGGGGTAATGATTGGCTATCTGGCCAACTCCGTCATTGGCATCCTCAAATTTTTCAGCACCGAGGACAACGTGCACAACTACGTGGTGTGGGGACTGGGTAGCTTCGGCCGCCTCCCATTGGATCGTGCTCTATTTTTTGCCATGCTGGCCTTAATTCCCTCCGCCTTGGTGCTTTTGCTGAGTAAGCCCCTCAACCTGTTGGCGCTGGGCGACAATTACGCCCGCAACCTGGGCCTGTCCATCAACAAAGCGCGGTTCACCATTATCCTGGCTTCCGGAATTCTCACAGCCATCGTCACCACCTTTTGCGGTCCCATCGTCTTCATCGGGATGGCCGTACCGCACTTTGCCAAGATGATCGCCCGCACCTCCAACCACTTGCACCTGTTGCTGATCTGCATGGCCACCGGAGCACTCACGGGGTTGTTCTGTAACCTGGCCGCACGCATGCCCGGCTTCGACAGCGAACTGCCCATCAATTCGGTCACCGCCTTTATTGGTGCCCCTGTGGTGATCTCGGTCATCCTGAAACGACGCAAACAATCGGAAGAGTAAAATGGCTGCCATGAAAGAAAAAGAGACCGAACTACTATCCATCAACGATCTAACCATCGGATATGGCAATAAAAGCAGAACCAAAATCGTGGCTTCACAATTGCAGGCCGCCATGCGCCCCGGCGAACTGATTTGCCTGCTGGGCTCCAATGGAACCGGAAAAAGCACCCTGATGCGCACCATCTGCGGATTCATCCCTAAGATCGCTGGCCAAATCAACATCCACCACCACGACATGACCACCCTGACCGAGAAACAACTCTCGCGCCTACTCAGCGTGGTGCTCACCGACCGCGTGGTGGTGCCCAATGCCACTGTTTCGGAACTGGTGGGCTATGGACGAAGTCCCCACACAGGCATGATGGGAATCCTCCTGCCCAACGACCACGCCATTGTTGAACAGGCCATGGAGAAGTGCGGGATAACCCATAAGAAACATCAGCTGGTATCGACCCTAAGCGACGGAGAACGGCAAAAAGCGTTTATCGCCAAAGCCCTGGCACAGGACACCCCCATCATCCTTTTGGATGAGCCTACTGCCTTCCTCGACCTGCCAGCGCGGGTGGAGGTATTCCAACTGTTGCGGCAAATTGCTTCGCAGGAAGAAAAATCGATCCTGCTCTCCACCCACGACCTCGATTTGGCGTTGCAAATGGCCGACCGGCTGTGGTTGCTCTTCCCGTCGGGTCCGTTGATGAGCGGAAGTCCGGAGGATCTGCTCTACAAAAATGCCTTCCAGAGGCTATTCAGCCATCAGGGCATCGAGTTCGACAACAAAACCGGACTTTTCAACATCCGCCACAACGAAAAAAGCACGTTGCCCGTCAAGGGACATGGCTTTGAATATGTGCTGTTGCGGCGCGCCTTTGCCCGCAAAGGCATCCGGCTCGAAAAACATGTCGGGCAGGATATCTACATCGACTTAACTGACCTCAAATCCCCTTTCACCCTGCGGTGTCAGGGCGAACCTGTGGCCAGCAGCCAATCGATAGAGACCTTTGTGATGGAAACCATCGCCATTGTAGAAAGATACCGGCACCCTCAAAAACTGACCGTATGAGGATCGCAGCCGTACACAACACCCAAAAAAAGGGTGAAATAGACCAAAACATCCAAGAGACCGCCACGTGGTTGAAGAAAATGGCTGAAAAGGGCGCCGAGTTAGTTGTTTTCCCAGAACTCTCCATCACCGGCTACACCACTCATGCCGAGGATGTGCAAAAGCTTGCTGCCCGATCGTCATCCATCGAGAAAATCTTGGTGGATCTCTCCCTGACATACAGCTGTGCCTTCAGTGCAGGATACATCATAGGGCAAGATGGTCATTACTTCATTGCCCAATCGGTTTTTTATCAAGGTAAGTGCCTCCACACCCACCTCAAAACCCATTTGGGACCAACCGAGCAGGCAATTTACACTGCTGCGGAAGTATTGACCTGCTTCGAGCTCAATCAAACCAAAATAGGACAACAACTCTGCTTCGAGACGCATTTCCCGGAGCTAAGCTATCATCAGGCCTACCAAGGGGCTGAGCTAATTGCCATGAGCTTTGCCTCACCCCGTGAAACGCCACAGGAGAAAATGAATCGTTTTAGCCGCTACCTACCGGCACGGGCTTACGACAACAACTGCGTTGTGGCGGCCGCCAATGCCACCGGTTACAGTGCATCGGGTCAACCTATGGCAGGGATGGCCATGATCATCCACCCCACCAGAGGAATTTTGGCATCTTCGGAAAGTTATGAACCGGGATACTGCATGGCTGAATGCGATTTCAACGATTTGGCAGCGCGGCGCCAATCGCGCATGGGATGGTTCAACCAACACAAGAACCGAAGCTGGATGCAAACTTTTTACCAAACAGAACAAAAAAACAACCCACAAAATATGAGCATCACCACCAAAACCGGCGACCAGGGTGAGACCGCACTCTTTGGCGGCTCGCGGGTAGCAAAGGATCACATCCGCATTGCATGCAATGGCGAAATAGATGAACTGAACAGCCGCATCGGACTACTGAGAGCTCACCTGCCACAGGATCATCCCTGGCAAGAGAGGCTGTTGACCATCCAGCGCGACCTGATGCTGATGATGTCGCACATTGCCACCCCAACCGACTGCCCTAAGGAGAACAAGAAGAAACACCCCACCCATGGCGTGGCGGCTTGCGAAGCGTGGATCGATGAGTGCAAAGCAATTCTGGAAGGGGACAAACTGTCCTTTGTGCTACCGGGCGGCTCCATGGTATCGGCTCATTGCCACACGGTTCGCACGGCGGCCAGAACAGCTGAGCGGCATTTGGTGATCCTAAACCGGGAATCACCCTTGCCAGCCTATATTCTGGCCTATTTCAACCGGATGAGCGATCTGTTCTACCTCCTGGCCATGGTAGAACTGAAAGTGAATGGCATCAGCCCCGATCAGTTCATGTTGTTCCCCTCACAAAAATAGGACTCTCATGCAACAGAAATCCATCACGGCCTTTTTGGTGGCTGCCCCAAAAAGCAACTCCGGCAAGACATTGGTCACCCTGGGACTGATCCAAGCCTTTGTCAACCGGGGAGTCAAAGTACAACCCTTCAAGTGCGGTCCCGATTACATCGACACCCAGCACCACAGCCACATTGCAGGACTCCCTTCGGTGAACCTCGATTGCTGGATGGCGCCCGAACAGCATGTCTCCCAGCTCTTTGCAACCAAAGCCTGCGCAAGCGAAGTAGCCATTATTGAAGGCGCCATGGGGCTATTCGATGGTGCCAACAAAGATTTTGGCAGCTCCGCCCACCTGGCTCGCGTCCTGCATACCCCCATCATCCTAGTGTTTGACGCCACCGCCATGGCTTATGGGGCAGCTCCGTTGTTGTGGGGATTGCAGAATTTTGACCCGTCACTCACCATCGGCGGGGTGATTTTCAACAAAGTGAGTGGCCCATCGCAGCAACACTTTTTAAAGCAGGCAGCCGAAGATGCCGGCATCCGTATATTGGGCTATCTGCCCAAGGATAATCGCCTGGCACTCGAGTCGCGCCACCTCGGCTTGACGCTTCCCCATGAAGCCCCTGCCACCGCCGCCGTCAACCTGATGGCTGAACTGCTGGAGGAACATGTCGATTTGGATGCTTTGCTGAGCTTGAAACAATTGGTGGCAGGCCCCACCGAGGAACCAACCGCCCAAAAAAAACAGCTCAAGATAGCCATTGCCCGCGATGAAGCCTTCAGCTTCTTCTACCAGGCCAACCTCGACCGCCTGGCCGAACTGGGAACAATTACTTTTTTCAGTCCCCTGCACGACAGCCATTTTCCCGATTGTGACCTACTCTGGATTCCAGGCGGATATCCCGAGCTGCACCTGGAGGCATTGGAAAGCAACCACACCATGCACCACCAGATCAGGCGCCATGCCCAACAAAAAAAGGCTATCGTAGCCGAGTGCGGCGGCATGATGTACCTGGGGCAGAGCATCACCGACCAGGCAGGTTGTCCGCACGCCATGGTCGGGCTGTTCAACTATGACACCTCGGTGCAAGCGATGAAGCTGCACCTGGGCTACCGGGAGATCACTTGTGGCACCAACCGGTTCCGGGGGCATGAGTTCCACCATTCGCGAATCACAGGCATGAATGAAACCCCGGCACCCTATTCAGCCACCAATGCCCGAGGTTCCGAAGTGGCCATGCCCATCTTTCACCGTGCCAACATCTGGGCCTCCTACCTGCACCTCTATCTTGGCGAAAAGGAAAAAATGAATCAATTCTTAAAACAACTCAACGTGCTATGACACACCCTCCACAACATAACAGATGCCATCCCGTGGTGGCAGTGGGACTCGGACCCGGCGACCCGGAACTGATCTCAGTCAAGGGCCTCAAAGCCCTGCAACAGGCCGAAGTGATCTTCTACCCTGCCAGTTCCATTGCAGAAGGGGCAGCCAGCAGCTTTTCCCTCAACATCATACGCCACCATGAATTACAAGGAGAGCTTGTGCCCATGGACATTCCCATGAAAGGAGCCAACCGCCATGAAAACTACTTAAAGGCATTTGAGCAAATTCAAAACGCGTGGGAACAAGGAAAGCGGGTGGCTGTGGTGAGCGAAGGCGACATCCTGTTTTACAGCACCTTCGGATACCTGCTCGAGCATCTGAAAAACCACCAGATACCCGTTGAACTGATTCCGGGCATCCCGGCCTTTATCTTGGGAGCCTCGGCCATGCAAGCCTCGTTGGTCGATGGCGATGCCTCATTCCGGGTTCTTGCCCGCCCACAATCGTTTGAGCAGATTGAGGAGTTGCTAAGGTCAATCGACACTCTAGTGGTGATGAAAATGAGTATTTTAAAGGGATGGCACGAGTTCCTGACCCATTGTGGGCGTCCGTTCTTTTATGCTGAAAAGCTGGGCACGCCGGAACAGTTTTCCACCTCTTCGGCAAAAGAGCTAGAGCACCGACCCATCCCCTATTTTTCAACCATTATCTTTAAAAAGCAAGACGCATGAACAAAATATACATCATCGGCATTGGGCCGGGCAGCAAAGGGTTGATGACCCACAAAGCCATGGAGGCCATCCGCGATTCGGAAGTCATCATCGGTTACGACTACTATTTGGAATTGATTGGCGAATTGATTGCCGGCAAGGAACAGATTGCCACCGGCATGAAGCGGGAACGCGACCGTGCCCGCCAGGCCTTTGAGCAGGCCGAAAAGGGCAAGACGGTGGCCATGATCAGCAGTGGCGACGCGGGCATCTACGGCATGGCCTCGCTGCTGTGGGAGATGAAACGGCACGGCTACGAGGAGACCCAAATAGAAGTGGTTCCCGGCATCTCGGCCATGAATGCCGCCGCAGCCAAATTGGGCGCCCCCTTGAGTCACGATTTCTGCACCATCTCCCTCTCCGACCTGATGACGCCCTGGGCGCTCATCGAAAAACGGATTGAAGCGGCTGCCTCGGCCGATTTTGTGACGGCCATCTACAACCCGGTGAGCCATGGCCGCTTCTGGCAACTGATGCGCCTCAAGGAAATCTTCCTGCAGCACCGTTCACCCCAAACACCGGTGGGCATCGCCCGGCAGGTGGACCGCGAGGATGAGACCATCCGCATCGTCCCACTGGCCGAATTGGATGCCAGCATGGCCGACATGTTCACCGTGCTGATCATTGGCAACAGCCAGACTTTCCGAATCGACGACCGGATGGTCACCCCACGGGGCTACTTCAATCCAGAGGAGAAGAGCGGCCATCCGGGACGCGACATCATGCACGAGAGTTTCCAAACCATTCTGGAGGAGCTGGGCCACCACCAACTCACAGCCGAAGAGCTGTGGGTGACGCTGCATGCCATCCACACCACCGCCGACATGGGCATCAAAGGCAAAATCATCCTGACGCCTGGCGTCCTGCCCCTGCTACACGCGGCCTTTTATTCTGGGCACCCACCGGTGATCGTCACCGATGTCACCATGGTGACCAATGGCATCCGCAAGACACTGGCTGAGCAGCTTGGGATCACCATCAAATGCTACCTGAACGATCCAAGGGCCATCCAGTTGGCTCAGGACAAAAAGATCACCCGCACCCAGGCCGGCATCCGCCTGGCAGCCGAGGAACACCCCAATGCCCTCTATGCCTTTGGCAATGCGCCCACGGCACTGATGGAGCTGGTGGATCTTATCCGCAAAGGCAAAGCGGCTCCCATTGCGGTGATTGGCGCCCCGGTGGGTTTTGTCAACGTCAAAGAGTCGAAGTGGCAGCTCCGCTTTGGCTGTCCCGCCACGCCACACGTCATTGTGGAGGGGCGCAAAGGGGGCAGCAACGTGGCCGCCACCATCATCAACGCCGCGTTGAGCTGGGCCGATGCCGAAGCCATCCAGCCCGGTTGTGGCCTTTAATATTGATAGCATGAACGAATTCAAAATAACCATCATCGGGCTTTCCGACCAGAAGAAGGAGACCTTTTTGGAAGCAGAGCGCCAAGCCGTCCAGTCGTGCCAGCAGTTCGCAGGCGGCAACCGCCACCACGCGCTGGTGAGCCATCTCCTGCCCGAAAACCACTGTTGGACCAACATCGACGTGCCCCTGGCGCCTTTCATCCACCAGGTAAAAGCGACGCAAGGCAATTGGGTGGTTTTTGCCTCGGGCGACCCGCTCTTCTTTGGCATTGCCAACACGCTGAAACGAGAATGCCCCGAAGCCAACTTACAACTGCTCCCGGCCTTCAATGCCCTACAGATGCTGGCACACAAGCTACTGCTGCCTTACGGGCTTTATGAAACCGTCACCCTCACCGGGCGCGACTGGAACTGTTTCGATGCGGCACTGATTCGCCAGATCGCCGGCATGGGTGTGCTCACCGATCGGGTGAAAACACCCACCGCCATGGCGCAACGAATGCTGGCGCATGGGTACCGGAACTACCAATTCCATGTGGGCGAACGGCTGGGTGGGGATCACCAGCACATCCGCACCCTGACAGTTGAAGAGGCTGCCTGCACGGAGTTTGAACTGCCCAACGCCCTTTTCGTGGTGAAAACCCAAACCAAGAACCTGTCCAAGGCAATCCCCGACGAACAATTTAAAGGATTGGCTGGACGACCCAAGATGATTACCAAGATGCCCATCCGGATGGTGTCGCTGATGCTGATGCAACTCCACAACCGTCAGGTTTTGTGGGATATTGGAGCCTGCACGGGCAGCATCTCCATCGAGGCCAAGTTGCAGGCACCCCATTTGTCGGTCTGCGCGTTCGAGAAACGGCAGGAGAGCCAAGCCATCATCCAAAACAACTGCCAGCGGTTTGGCACGCCAGGCATCCAACTTTTTATTGATGACTTCAGCCATGTGGACAAACAAACCCTCCCACTACCCGATGCTGTCTTTCTGGGCGGGTATGGCGGCACAATGGAGGCCATCCTGAACGAGGTGCACCGGTTGCTGCTTCCCGGCGGATGCGTGGTTTTCAATGCCGTGAGCGATGGGAGCCAATCCCGCTTCCTCCATTGGCAGGAGGCCAACGGCTACCGATTGACCGCCCTGCATACCATCACCGTCGATCAGCACAACCCCATCACCGTTATGGCCATCGAAAAGCCACAGTTAACCATTCATCCTTAACATGAACCAAAAAAATATGATAGCCATCATCACCCATAGTCAACCTGGCGAACAAGTAGCCAACACCCTGTGCGGGCAACTCAAAGACGCCACCTCCTACTTTTCACCCGGCAGAGAGACCATCCAAATGCTGTTCGAAACCAGCGACGCCCTCATTTTCATTGGGGCGCTGGGTATCTGCGTGCGCACCATCGCCCCCTTCATCCTGGATAAGAAAACGGATCCTGCCGTAATCAATCTGGATGTCAACGGCAAATATGTGCAGCCGGTTCTTTCGGGCCATGTGGGTGGCGCCAACCAACTGGCCAAGGAGATTGCCGCCATCCTGGGCGCCATACCGGTGCTCACCACCGTTAGCGACACACAAGGTTTGTGGCCTCTGGATCTGTTGCCCCAACAGTATGGGTGGCAGATGGAGCCAAACCCTCACCTCACCCGCCTGATGGCAGCCTTTGTCAACCGGCAGCCCACAGCCCTGCTGCTGGAAGCGCGCGACCACGGCACCCTGATGATGGAAACGGAAACGCCCGAACATGTCACCATCCACTACGACCGCGCCACGCTGGATGAATCGAAATACCAGGTGGTGATCGCCGTGACGCCTTACATCCACGACCTGGGATCCAAAGCCCTCTTTTTTCGCCCAAGTATGGTGGTGCTTGGCGTGGGATGCCAAAAAGGAACTTCGGCCACAGAATTGCAGCAGGTCGTCCATCAAACGCTGGCAGAAAAGGGCATCTCGCCACGATCGGTTTTGGCCTTAGGAAGCTGCGCGTTGAAACAGCATGAGCCGGCACTGCTCCAATTGGCCGATTCGTTTGGCTCACCTCTGCAAACATTCGACAGCCAGACCCTCAACTGTTACGATGTGCCCAATCCATCGGAAAAAGTGAGCCAGGTGACCGACGCACCCAGTGTTGCCGAAGCATCGGCCATGCACCTGTCGAACAACCAGCTGCACACCGAAAAAACAAAACTGATGGCCGGCAACCACCATGCCACACTGGCCATTGCCCTGTTGGGCGAAAAGCAACGTAAAGGAATGGTCGAGATTGTGGGTGCCGGTCCTGGTGATCCATCTTTGGTTACCGTGCGAGGCAAACGGCTGTTGCAAACTGCCGACCTAATCCTCTATGCAGGAAGTCTGGTGCCGGTGGAACTCACCCATTATGCCAAGCCGGGATGCCTGGTGCGCAGTTCGGCCAATATGGACCTGCAACAGCAAATCGACCTGATGAAATCATTCTACGACCGCCACCTGCTGATTGTCCGTTTGCACACTGGCGATCCTTGCATCTACGGCGCCATCCAGGAACAGATGAACCTAATGGATCAGCTGAGCATGCGTTACCGCATCACCCCGGGTGTCTCCTCATTCCAAGCTGCAGCGGCCGCCCTGAAATCGCAATTCACCATCCCTGAAGAGGTTCAAACCATCATCCTGACACGTGGCGAAGGCCGCACCCCAATGCCCGATAAGGAACAGCTCCACCTGCTGGCTCAATCGCAAAGCACCATGTGCATTTACCTGAGTGCCACCCTGGCGGGCAAGGTGCAAGAGGAGCTTATGGTGCACTATCCTGCCGAAACTCCGGTGGCTATTTGCCACAAGCTCACCTGGAAGGAGGAGCGCATCATACGTTGCGAACTCCATCAATTGGAAGCCACCATGAAACAGGAGAAGTTGACCATGACCACCCTCATTGTGGTTGGAAAAGCCATCGACAACCGCTCCGGTGAATCAAAGCTCTACCATAAAAACTTCAAACACGCCTTCCGCCCATGATCCTGATTTTTGGTGGCACCACCGAAGGCCGCATGGCAGCCGGCCTGCTCGACCTGATGGACGAACCCTACCTCTACTGCACCAAGGAGCCCGTGACTCAAAAAATTAAGGGTCGGATGCTCCATGGCGCTTTGGATCAGGAGGGCATTACCGCATTGTGCCGATCGGATGGCATCCGGCTCATCATCAATGCCGCCCATCCATTTGCCTCTCTCCTGCACCAAAATATCCACAAAGCATCCAGCGGCCTCGCCATCCCTGTCATCCGGATGGAACGCACCTATCAACCGTTACAGGATGATACAAACATCAGGGTTTTCGATTCGTTTGATGCGATGGATCTTGCCTTGGTTGGGATACCCCCCAGCACCATCCTGGCATTGACCGGCGTGCAGACCATCGGCCATTTTAAAAGGGCAAAGGAGAAGCACACCCTATTTTTCAGAATACTGGACACGGAGCTGTCGTGGCAAAAAGCAATGCGAAGCAGGATAGAGATGTCGGCCATCCTGCCGGCACCGCCTCAAATAACCCGAGAAAGCCTGCTTGAGATGGTGGATCGGGTGAAACCTTCCCTACTGCTAACCAAGGAGAGCGGCGAAAGCGGCTTTTTCAACATCAAAAGGGAAGTGGCCAATGAGAGAAACATCCCTTTATGGGTGGTGCGCCGACCTGAAGCCTACGATACGCCATACCGCGCAAACTCGGGCAAGGAGCTGCTAAAAAACATCCTACGGCTGCGAAAGGAGCAATTAAAGGAACCCAATCACCTCCGCAGCGGCTACACCACGGGTAGCTGTGTGACGGCAGCTGCTGCTGGGGCCTTCAGAGCCTTGATGCAGAGTTATTTTGAAACAACACAAAGCATCACCCTGCCCGATGGACAGGAGATTACCCTGCCACTGTTCGATGGACAATTAAACGCACATGATGCCGAGTGTGTGGTGATCAAGGATGCCGGCGACGATCCCGACGTGACCCATGCCGCCGAAATCGGGTGCCACATCCGGCTGGTCTATCAACCAGGCATCAACATCCAGCGGGGCATCGGCATTGGCATGGTCACCCTGCCAGGTTTGCAGGTTGCCGTTGGCGAGCCCGCCATCAACCCGGTGCCGCGCCAAATGCTGCAACAAGCATTGAGCAACCTAGCTCATCGGTATGGTTACAACGGAGGCATGGTGGTCACCCCTTTCATCCCACAAGGGGAAGTGCTGGCACAAAAAACCTTCAATCCCCGCATCGGCGTGGTGGGTGGCCTCTCCATACTGGGCACCTCGGGTCACGTTCGACCCTATTCGGCCGAGGCCTTTTTGGATGCCATCAGGCAGCAGATCAATGTGGCGCATCACCACAACCAACAAACCATCGTGCTAACGGCCGGGAAACGCAGCGAACAAGTATTGCAGCCACTCTACCCCCTTTTGGACAGCACTTCATTTGTCCATTATGGCAACAGGGTGGGGGAAACCATTGGGATGTGCATAGAGGCACAATTCAGGCAAATCATCATCGGCATGATGCTGGGCAAAGCCATCAAGCTGGCCGAAGGACATTTGGACACCCACAGCAAGCACCACACCTTCAATGCCCAATTTGCGGCCGATCTGGCCAAAGGGTGCGGTTATCCCGATGAAATTTGCTCCAAGATCAACGGTCTCACCCTGGCCAATGCCATCGGCGACCACATCCCCTTCTCCGAAGAGGAACCCTATTATTTGGAGCTCATTGCCCGCTGCCACCGGGTGATTTCAAAAACTATACCGCCAGAGGTTGATCTCCACCTCTACCTGATCAATCCTGCTGATCAAAGGTGGATCAAGCACCAACCCCTTACGCCATAATTAGTTAGCGGCTGCTGAAAAATGAATAACACACATAGAATCTGTTATTTAGGTGTATTTTCATTGTGATTAGTGCAAGGCATTTTAATTGTTATCCTTGAATAATCTTGCAGTTATCAATGAACAAGAGTCTCTGTATATAACCGCCTCAGAGAAACGTAAGTTCTTTGAGGCCATTGAAAATAATATTTCTATCAAAAAATGGCGTTAAGAATTGGAGCGCAGCGGAAATCGACGAATTCCTTTGAATGACAATATGCCTGAGTCAAATTGAGATTGTTTGCCGTTAAAAAGCCCGCGAAGTAATTCAGGCAAGTCTTTCGCGGGGTTTAGGCAAACGAGCTCAATTTTAGCCATTTATCTGCAGCGGCGGCTTTCTCTGTTTACTCTTTGCAGCTGTAGTGAAGCGAAGCGGATCATGAGGGCCAATGAAAACAAACACGACCCGAATAAAGAGAGTAAAAGCCCGTCCGGCTCGAGGACAAATTATTGAAATGGATGGGGTTTGTTGACATTTTCAGCAAATCCTAGTTGGCGGTGTTGAAAACTCCGGCTTCTTCAAAAGAGGTCATCTTATTGAGAATGGCCACCGAACATTTCAGGATGGGATAGGCAGCAGCGGCTCCCGTTCCTTCACCAAGGCGGAAGTCAAGATGCAGAATGGGTTCACCACCCAGCAGGTCGATCATCAGGCGGTGCCCCTGCTCCATGGATTGGTGCGAAAAGAAGACATAATCTTTCACTCCGGGGCAGATTGCCTCGGCCGCCAGAACAGCCGAAGTGGTGATAAACCCATCGGTGAGGATGACCATACGACGCAAGGCCGCTTCAATCATGCCGCCACAAATGGTGGCAATCTCGAGCCCGCCAAAATTAACCAGGTTAACCAATGGATCGTCGGATACACCATGCTTAGCGATGGCCTGTTGGATTACTGCCATTTTATGATTGACCCCTTCGTGGCTCAATCCGGAACCCGGCCCCACAGTCACATCCGGGGAGAGGCCGCCAAAAACCGATAACAGAGCCGATGCAGGCGAGGTATTCCCAATCCCCATCTCGCCAAACCCCACCACATTGGAGCCTTGCTGATGAAACCCCGCCACGATGCGTCGCCCGTTTTCAATCGCCTGCAAACACTCCTCCATTGTCATGGCCGGCTCGTGCAGGAAATTACGGGTGCCCTTGCGTACCTTGGCCTCGATCAAACGGTCGTGTGGGGGGAAATCATAATCCACCCCGGCATCCACCACATAATGGTCGAAACCAAACTCCTGGCAAAAGAGGCCAATGCCACCACCCCCATTCATAAAATTGAGGCATTGCTGCCAGGTGATCTCCACCGGACAGGGCGACACACCCTCCTCACAGATCTGATGGTCGGATGCCACCGTGAGCATGACCGGTTTGGAGAGCTGCGGCAACAGGGTTCCCTGAATCAAGGCCATCCGTTTGGCCAAGCGCTCCATCATGCCCAGGGAGCCTACGGGCTTGGTTTTTTGGTCTAGCTTATGCTGGACATCAACTGCCAGGTGCTCAAACAAATCGGGGATTTTCAACCCCTTCAGATCGTTTTTCATCATATATAAAATTACTATTTGAAAACATCACGTATTCAACACCTCCGGTGTTGTCTCGATGTAAAACCACACATCCACCGGTTCCTCCGATGGCTATTTACATTGAAGTCCTTCGGACTTGGAGCACCCATAAAGATGTCGCCGCGACACGGCTTTGGCTCATAGGAGCTATGTCTCTACAAAGATTTCGCCACTAAGTGGCTGAATATATCCCAAACACAAAACTCAGAACACAAAATATCTCCAACTCGAATGGATTTAAAAAATAAGATGCACCATAAAGCATGATGCATCTTACTCTCTTAATCAAATAAAATCGAATGTAAATATAGCACTATTATGAAAACTATCGGTTCAACCACTCCTTGAATTGCGAAGCTTTTATACGGCTGACCAGAACCTTGTCTTCGATATTATTCACCAGTTTGATGGCCAACTGGCCGTTGAAATAAGATTCAAACCGGTCTATGGCTTCCATATTGATGATGGTTTGGCGGTTCGCCCTGAAAAAGAGCTCCGGATCCAATTCCTTTTCCAAACGATCCATGGAGTGGTTAATCACATAACGCTGATTGTCGAAAGTGATGGCGTAAGTGATGCGGGCATCAAATAAAAAGCAGGCAATATCCTTGGCATCCAGCTTGAAAAAGGATTCACGCCGGGATATGAGAAAACGCTTGCGGTAGCCATTTTGCGACGTATTGATCAAATGCGCCAATTGGTCGTAATCAATGCCCTCCTTGGCCACAGAGCCATTATCAGAAAGTAGGGAAAGCACATGCTCATATTTCTCAATCGCTTGCCTCAAATCAGCCTCCTTGATGGGTTTCAAAAGGTAGTCGATGCTGTTCAATTTGAATGCCTTGATGGCGTATTCGTTGTAAGCTGTAGTGAAAATGATGGCACAATCCACTTTCACCTGTTCAAAAATGGAGAAGCAATTGCCGTCGGCCAGCTCAATATCCAAAAAGATAATATCTGGTCTGGGGTTTTCCTGCAAATATGTCACCGTATCGGCAACACTTTGCAAGGTTGCCTTCACCTCCCAGTCGGGGCGCAGGCGACCAACCATCTTGGCCAACATCGTGCCCGAATGGATTTCATCTTCAACCACAATTACTTGCACATGCATGGATATCTTTAATTAAAGGAAGTTCAACAATAAATTCATCATCGGTTTTTATCATGACAGGAGCCTCGCTGGTCAGCAGCGCATAACGTTTGCGCAGGTTGTCGAGCCCTGTATTGGTCGAATAGCTGGAATTACGGGGATTCAGGTTGTTGGTGACAAAAATTCGGTTTTCCTTGGCATAAATACTGATATTCAAAGGCTTGGACAAGGTAGCACAATTATGCTTAATGGCATTCTCAACCAATATTTGCAAGCTCAATGGAGGAATATGGGCCCCATGGAAGGTTCCGGGTATATCAATCGCCACATGCAAGCCATCCCCCAACCGCTCTTGGTGCAACGACAGGCAGGCCTTAATAAAAGCCACTTCATCTTTCAATGGCACCGAATAGACCTCTTTGCTTTGCAAAACGTAGCGGTAGACATCGGAAAAGCTTTCGGCAAAACGGACGGCCAATTGCGGGTCGCTTTGGATGATGGCGATCAACGTGCTCAGGTTGTTGAAAAGGAAATGAGGATTAATCTGATCCTGGAGGGCAAAATAATCTTGCTTCAACTTCTCCTGTTTCAGTCTTTCGTTTTCAATGACAAAATAGTTCAAACTCTCATGGTAATTGAACGCAATCAACAAGATAACAAAAATAGAGATAAATAGGACACCTAAGGTAAAGGATACCACAAAATCGTGCTTGGAAAGATGCCCCACAGTCATCAAAAAAGGCTGTATGGTGCGCGACAAAACATGGATAAAGTAACCCCACACCACAATAAAGCCCAGCAGCATCAAAATTCGCTTATTGGTTTTAACATGCCAAGGGTATTTTTTTGAAATAATCTTGTTAAACAAAAAAATACCTTCGCTGATAAAAACAAACAAAAATATGGTGTAGATAAAGGCCGTGGGGTTGGGATCAGAATTGGCTCGCAACGACAAGGTATAGACAATCACCGCATAAAAGAGCAATCCCATGATGATTTCGAAAAGCAACCGGAACTTGAAACTATTGAATGCAATGGAACGGGTCATACAAATGGAAATTGTTTAATCTTTGCACAAAGTTAGCAACTAGGCGTCGATTGTTAAAGGCATAAAGCATAAAAAGCACAAATACCCTATCCAACCAAGCGTTTTAAAGTTTGAACCATACAAAAAGAGATCTCCATAAGAGATCTCTGATAAGGTTTTTCTAAACTGGAAAATTACTCTTCCTCTGGCACCACAACAACATCCTCAAGATCGATGTCGAAAAAGAGTACCGAGTTGGCCGGAATACCTGAATGGTAGGAATTGCCATAACCCAAATGAGATGGGATGAACAGGTCGATGCTTCCGCCTTTTTTAATCATTGGGATTCCAATCTTCCATCCTTCTATTAACCCCGATAGCTTCATGCGGCGGGCTGGTTCGGCATTAGGGGTGAAATCAAAAGGCTTCTCCCCCAGTTCTGGCTCATCCGATTCACTGTTGCGTTTGATCACTTTTCCAATGTAACGGATCACGACGCTATCGTTGGCTTGAACAGCGTCACCTTCGCCTACGCCACGAACTCTATAATAGAGTCCCGATTCGGCATCTTTTTGGGCTTCAATATCATTTTTTTCCAGATAATCTTGGATCAACTGGTCGTCCCGCTCGCGGTAATCGACCACAACATCCTCGTCATTATCCTTTTTACATGCCACCACCGACAAAGTGAGCAGACCAATCAATATCAATAAACGCATTATGCTAAATTTAGTTTTTAAACTTGTAGCCACAAATATAGAATTTAATGTGAATCCGACCAACGCGTCGGCCATGAATTATGGCATCAAACAACAATTGCATTTCAATATCATTTATATTGACCAATAAAGGAGGAAAAGCGCTGCAACGAATCCACACTGTCGGCAATCACCGTCAGCTTGTCGCCCTCCTGAAATGTGGTACGCCCGTCGGGGATCCAAAATTCACCATTGCGTTCAATCAGACTCAACCCCACCCCCGGCGGTATCTCTATATCAACCAAGCTTTTACCATTGCAAAAAGATTCATTTTTCAACTCAATTTCCAGATGAATCGATTTTACCTTATTGGCCAATTCAATATCCACGGTAGATTTTTTTCGCAGCTCGGCAGGCATGCTCAATTTCAGCTTATTGGCAAAATAGGGGATAGTGGTACCTTGAATCAGCACCGACATGGCCGAGATAAAAAACACCAAGTTGAAGATCAACTCACTGTTGGGTGTTTGGGCATCCAGCGCATAAATGGCCAGGATGATGGGGACTGCGCCACGCAATCCAACCCAAGAGATAAACAGTTTCGATTTGGTACTGAAGCTTGAATAGGACAACAAAGTAAAGATAACCAAGGGACGTGCCACCAAGAGCAAGAAAAAGAAAACAGCCATGCCCAGACCAATCAGCGGGAATAGTTTACTGGGGTAAACCAGCATGCCCAATGCCAGAAACATGATGATCTGCATCAACCAGGCCTGTCCATCGAAATGCTTGATCAGGCTGCGCTTGTGCACAAAATTACGGTTCCCCAGGAAGATGGCCGACAGATAGACCGCCAGGAAACCGTTGCCCCCCAGGAAAGAGGTAAATGAAAAGACAAACAAAGCCAGAGCAAGCAACAGCACGGCATATAACCCTTCGAAATCGAGATTAATGCGATTGATCAGTTTCCAGATCACATACCCCATGCCCACGCCTACCGCACCACCAAGCACAAACTGTTTGACAAACAAAACCAAGATGGAACTCCAAGTGAGCGTCTGCTGTTGAATCAGAAACAGAAAGAAAATGGTCAAGAAATAAGCCATCGGGTCGTTCGATCCGCTTTCAAACTCCAACAGAGGACGTATCTTTCCTCGAAGCCCCGAGCGTTTCGATCGCAGAATGGTAAATACGCTGGCCGCATCGGTCGATGAAATAATGGCCCCTAACAGGAAACTCTCCAAATAGCCCAAGGGCGTGATCAAATGGACAAAAAGCCCTGTCAATAGGGCTGTGGCCGAAACACCTATGGTGGAGAGCACTATCCCCCGCTTAAAGATCGGCCTGACATCGGACAAGCGGGTATCCAAACCACCCGAGAAAAGGATCAGCACCAATGCCACCAAGCCAATGAACTTAGCCAACTGGGCATCTTCGAAATAGATTCCCCCAATACCTTCGGAACCGGCCAACATGCCAACAATAAGGAAGAGTAGCAAGGCCGGTATCCCAAAACGATTCGATTTACTGGCAACAATACTGACTAGCAACAATATGGAACCGACCAATAAAAAATTATCAAAACTGAAACTCATTTTTCTTCTGGTCTTAAAAGATTATAACAAAGAATGGCTTACCGAATGGCCATGACGTTGGAATCCTGCCTTTGCACAGAGATGAAAAACTGTGACAATCCTGCACGTGCATCGGCCAGTTTATCAGCCCATACCTTCACGGAGTTTTCTCCAATTTTATCAGTAACATATTTCACCGACACAAAAGGAATGTTAAGCAAGCGACAAACCCTGGAATAAGCAAAGGCCTCCATGTCGAACACATCCGCATCGCCCTGGGGCTCGGTGACAAACTGGTCGCCTGTACTGCACACCCCATAATGGCTGAATGCGAACAAAGACTGGAAAAAACCGCGGTGATAGGTGTCGTCCAAGAGATAAACAGCATCCAAAGCCTTCAATTTAATTAAATCGCGATCAACAAACCGGTCACACACCACAATGTCGCCCACCTGATGGCGGCACGAACCGGCAGTTCCAATGTTGATGACACAATGGGGACGAGCATCCTGCAAGGCCACCATCAAATTAATGGCAGCATTGACCTTACCAAAACCTGTAACGACATGCATGCCATCCCACCCATTCAATTCGATGGGAACATACTCACTATCCAACGCCTGAACAACACAATACAAGGGTTTTTGACTCATCGACATCCAATTTACCACAAAATTAGATGTTTTTATCAAATAGCCACGCTTCTCATGTTTGAACTATCGGATCCAATGTGTTTTTTTTCCAGTTCGCACAAATGCAAGTCAATGGAAGAGGGGTCAAGAGGAATGTGCAAATACGCCAGAGCGGCCTCCATAGAGCTGAACAACCCGAAGGAGATATTGTGCCTAGCGGCTTTTTGCTGAAGAAGATAAAAGAAGGCACTTTCGAGCGGCGTATTGCAAAGCACAGCATACTTTTTTTTAACTTCCAATTGAGAGAAAGAGTGATCCACAACCTCGCAAAAAGCTTCAGTGTGGCTCATAAAAGACAAATCGCGAAAGTCAATAAGCCCACTTGTACAATTAGACAGTCCTTGATTGCCTCCCATGACCATTAAATACTGGTCGTAAAAATCCTCTATTGGCGGCTGGAAGAAACGCAAGATCCAAAATTGGTATCCGGCATAGTAGCGCAATCCAAAACTATTACAGCAATAATCGTTGTATAAATCAATAATCCCCATTAAGAAAGTCCCAATAATTAACACAGCAAAAATAGCAAAGCAAAAAGTCCAATAAAGAGCCTTTTGACCAAAATGGTTTCTTCTTTGATTAATCCAAGTGTCCATCGGGGAAGAAATACCCTGTCATTTATGGAAAAAGGCTATCATCCTCATTGTCAACAAACAGATTAAAAAACAGGATCCGGAGACTAAACAAGCATTAAAAAAAGATTCTTTTTTTAATCAAAATGCTTGTACATATAAAATATTGTCCTACTTTTGCACTCGTTATCAAAAACACGGGTGTAGCTCAGTTGGTAGAGCATCGGTCTCCAAAACCGAGTGTCGGGCGTTCGAGTCGCTCCTCCCGTGCAAGCCTCGGAGAGGTGCAGGAGTGGTTGAACTGGCACGCCTGGAAAGCGTGTAAACCTCAAAAGGGTTTCAGGGGTTCGAATCCCCTTCTCTCCGCATCAGTAAAAAAAGCGTTTGTAATAATTACAAACGCTTTTTTTTATATTCAACAACAACAACCTCCTCTCAGCCATAAAAAAAGGGAGCATTAAGGCTCCCTCTCGTTACAATAATTTCTCCAGCTTTTTAGCTTGATCATTCAAATCCAACCGCAGATAGACATTATACAAATAACGGATGTAGTTCCCGTTATCGGGTGCCAAAAGGCGCAGCTTTTCAAATAAATCACGACACATCCGGTAATCCGCCGAAAGCCGTTTCAAATCGCGCTTAAGATAAGCATAACTGGTGGCATTCTTATTTTTATTGTAGTCATCCATTAATTGCTTATACCGCGCTTCACTTTTTTCGTAAAGCAAAACAGCTTTGTTCTTGAGCGCATCCTGATGGCTGCCATCAAGAGCAAGAACCTGGTCACAAACAGCCATCAAATCATCGGAGCTCTTATTCTCTTTCACGCCATCGTAATAGAGAGGAAACCACTCAAGCTTGGCAGCCTTTCCTGCCAGCTCCCAACTATCAACAACACCTTGCGAATCACCAGTCCGACCACTCAGATGACAAAACGCGGAGTAATAATCCTCCTGTCCCATCACCTCGAGCAGCAAACTGCGGTTTTTGGTCATGAACAACAATTTGCGCGCAGCATCATCGACATGCGCACTACTCTCCACAAACAAACCGGCCGCCTCGGAATCCAAAAGATTCGAAGTACCCAAACGTTCCACACAATCAAACACAAAGCCATACTCCTTTTGGTGGGAAGCCGACAATGCGGCATTTTTTAAAACTACTGCATCAACAGCTTGGTTGCCCTCATCGGCTTTAAGTATAAACTGCCGATACAAAGGCAGAGCCTCGGCATAATTCCCTTGGGAAAACATGGCTTCGGCCTTAACGAGTGGCGAAACAGAGGGTTTTAATGTTGCGCAACGGGAAAAAACCAACACAAACGCACACACAACAAACCCCAAACGCAAAAATCCAACTCTCATAATTTCATCTTTTAAAATTTGAATAAACAACTCCCCCGCTCAATCTTCATAATAACCTGTCTGCGAACCATAATGGTAATGGTAGTTCCCGTAACGATAGGCATAACGACCTTGTTGCACATGCTGGTCGTTCAACAAGATACCCACATGCTCAAGCCCCTCATCGGTAATGGCTTGCATCGATTGGTGAAACACATCGCGTATGGAGTAGTTGTCGCGGGCAAGGAAGATCAACACATCCGACTGGCGAGCCAACAAATAGGGATCCGACACGATACCCATGGGTGGCGTGTCAATAATAATGATATCATATTGCTTGCGCAATTCCGCCAAAAACAGCTTGGTTTTCTCACTGGAAATCAACTCCGATGGGTTGGGCGGAATATCCCCCGATGGCACCACAAAAAGGTTTTCGTGCAACGAATTCTTCACAATATCATTGAGTGTACATTGCCCAATCAAATAATTGGAGATGCCGCATTGTTGGTGCAGATCCAAAATCTTGTTCAACCCTGGACGCCTCAAGTCGAACCCAAGCAATATGGTTTTTTTCCCACTGATGGCATAAACAGAGGCAATGTTCAAGGCACAGAATGTCTTACCTTCACCTGGCATAGAGGAGGTGACCGAAATAATGGGGCAGGTGATTTCGCCTGTGAGGAACTCCAAACGGGTACGCACACGACGGAAAGTTTCGGCAATCACCGATTTGGGATGCTTAATCACCACATCTGGCTCCGCCTTCTTGCTGTGCACAATCTGTCCCAACACCGGCAGGCTGGTCAACTTATTGATATCCTCCACGCCCTGAATGCGCCTATTGAGCAACTGACGCAAAACAATAAACACCAAAGGGAGCAGGACGCCCAACATCAATGCCTTTTTCCGGTTCCCCTGGGTATTGGGTGACACCTGACCGGCATAACGGGCCGATTCCAACACCTTATGGTCGGAAGTATTGGAAGCTTTCTGTATTTGCGATTCGGAACGCTTGCGCAACAAGAAAGTATACACCTCATTGTTCAACTCAAACTTACGCTCAATGCCCAACATTTTCCTTTCGGTTTCGGGCAGGGCATACAACTCATTCTCAGTTGCCATCTTTTTACCTTCCAAGATGCGCATATCATCCTTCACAAGCGCCAAATGATTGTTGATGGATTGAATCAACACATTTTTTGCAATTTGATACTTTGAATTCAGCTCTGCCAACATTGGGTGGTTGGGCTGGCCATAGGTATCGCCCAGAGTCATCTTTTCGGAATTTATCTCGATCAACTGCCCAATCTGCTGAGCCAACACCCCACTTTGTGTATCCAACATGGCAGGCGCAATCAACCCATCAGGAATGCTGTCGGATGAGAAATAATCTACAAGGTACCGGTAATAATTGACTTGAACCTTCATGCGGTTGATCTCATTTTCGATGCGTTGGAGTTCCGAAAACAGGTAATCGCCCTTCGACGAAACACTTTGTATCTTATTGGAAGTTCTAAAATCGCTCAACTCTGTACCAACCAAGCGCAGCGAGTCGGAAATATTCACCAACTGACTCTCTATAAAAGTGATGGTGTTATCGGCAATTTTGTTTTTTTGCTTAAGGTTGGTTTCGATCAACACAATCCCCAGTTTGTTCAAAAAAGCGATGTTCTTCTCGTTATTGGTACCAGTGATGTAAAGGCCAATAATGGATGAATTTTCATTGGTCTTGTTCACCCTAAGGGCACTTTTATATTGGGCAACCACACTCTCGGGATGATTGAAAGTAAAAAACAGCTCCTTACCACCAATGGCTGCCTTACGTTGAATGCTAACCGCCATCCAGGGCATGATTACTGGTTCGTTGTAACGGTGTACTTGAGAATACTTTATAGCCCCCACCGATCCGGCCATACGTTTTTGAGCATAATCGAACAGGGCACCTTGTTCACACTCAATCGTCAATAAAAAAGAATTTTCATCAACAGGACGCACATACATGGGCACATTCAATAACTGAACATGCGTGGAATCGAACACCACCCTAAAATCCAAATTACCATACAACTCGGTTTTTTTTAACCGTCCTTCCACAAAATAGGAGACATAAAAATCCAATTGATCCACGGTATTGCGCAACATGTCCCAAGAAGACAATACCGCGATTTGGTTGTCCACATTGCGCATACCTGGCGTTAGGCCGAATCCTTCCATCATGGAGGCCTTACTATCGTTTTCCCCTCGTTCGTCAACAATAACAGTCATGGAGGCACCATAAACCGGAATCGAGTATCGGTGCACAACTTCCACCACCCCATAACAAAAGGGGATGGTGATGAGGAACAGCCACCAAAAGCGCAATAAATCGTTGATTAATTTTTTGGGATCGATATTTAATCCACTCTCCTTATTCTGGATATTCGGCACCAATTTATTTTTCGAGTCTGCCATCAAGCAACTATTGTAAGAATATTAATTGTAAAATAAAGTCCGTATGGTCAGCGTCAAGGCCAGCAGGGAGGTGACCAAGCCAAAGGAGATCGACTCGCCGATACCCCAATTTTTGGCTTTCATGGGCCGCACATAGATGACATCGTTGGGATAGACGTAATAATACTCCGAATTAACAATCCGCTCGTCGGTGATGTCGATGGTATAGGTTTGGGTACCTTGTGGGGTTTTACGCAGAAGCTTGACATCCTTTCGCTTGGCATAAACTTTAAAATCGCCGGCGATGGCAAGCGCCTCTAGAATGGTGATTTGGTCCTTGCTCATGGTATGTACCCCCGGACTGCCAACTTCACCCAGCGCGGTAAAGGAGTTGGAGGCCAAACGTACAGTGAGGGTGTAATCCTGCAGAAAAGGCGACACAGCTTCGCGTACCCGCTCCTTGGCCATTTTGACATTGCAACCGCTCAAATTAATCTTTCCGGCATAGGGGAAATCAATCTCCATCCGGTCATCAATAGGATAATAAAAGAAATTTTGATTATTTCCACTTTGGGTGGCTCCTGCCGACTGGGCATTAAAAAACGAAGATACTTTGGGGTCGGGGGTTGAAACCTGAATAAACAACAGGTCGTTGACCTGCAAAAAATAGCGCTCGGTAATGCTCTCTAGCGCGCCATAGGGTTTGCCATCCTGGTCTTTTGCCTCAACATTTTTTTGAAGGATAACCGTTTCCCTTTGCGGGATACACCCCCATAGACTAATAAAAACAGACACCATCATGACAATTTTTGTCAAAACATTGCCGTTAAAATACCGCTTATCCATTAAAATTGATTTCTCCACGCTTCTTTTTTTTATGAACCGATACAAAAATAAGTTTTTATCGTTACAAATCATCTGCCAAAGAGAATTTAATCCAACGAAGTTTGAAAAATAAAATACCAAAACACCAAAAATTAACAACAAAAGGATTTGAAAAAAGAAGAGGCTCCAAATCATTTTTTTATTTAATTTTGCCTCGGATAATTTTATAAAATGAATTTATACATAACCAATCTGATCCTGTTTTTTGCGGCGACCATCTCTTTCATCACCGTATTTTCGTCGATTCCCACCATACTGCGGGTGGCACGCACTAAAAATCTCTTTGACGAACCCAACAAACGCAACGTTCACAAAACCAGAATTCCCACGCTAGGAGGTTTGGCGATCTTCATTGGTTTCTTGTTTTCTTACACCTTTGTCATCGATTGGTTCGAACTTGGCCGCATCCCTTTTATGGTGTCGTCCCTGCTCATCATCTTTGGCATAGGCATCAAGGATGACATATTGATTACAGCACCAGTGGTTAAGCTACTGGGGCAGATACTGGCAGCCATTATCATTGTGGGGATTGGCGACATACGCATCACCGATTTCCACGGATTTTTCGGGTTAAAGCCCGACTATTTTTTCAGCATCTGCTTCACCATTCTACTGTTTACCTTTATCACCAATGGCTTCAACCTCATTGATGGCATCGACGGACTTGCGGCCATCGTGGGCATTGTCACCGTAACAGCTTTCTCATTGTGGTTTTACAACAACAACCAAATTGAGGTGCCCATTATGGCTGCCGCCCTGATTGGAAGTTTGATCGCCTTCATCTACTATAATGTGTTTTCCAAGCGGCAAAAGATTTTCATGGGTGACACCGGATCCTTATTGATTGGTTTCATCATCACATTGATTGCTGTCAAATTTATGGAGATCAACATATTGCCCAACAACCTCCCCTATCAAATGAATTCGGCACCGGCAGTGGCCATAGCGATTCTGATTGTGCCCATCATCGACACGCTAAGGGTATTCTTTCTCCGTCTGGCGCAAGGAAAATCCCCCTTCACGGCCGACAAAAACCACATCCACCACCGCATGTTATCGCTGGGGTACAGCCACCTGCGCATCACACTCACCATTGGCATTGTCAACATTGGCTTTATTGTTCTGGCCTATACCCTTCGCAACATCGGCATGTTGAAACTGACGATGATCATCCTGGTTTTGGGTTTTATGTTCGCATCATTGCCCTCCTTCCTGATCTGGAAGAAAAAACGACAACTCAAAAAAGCAGGTCGCAACCAATAACTACAATATTCAGAACATAGGCTCAAGTTTGTGCTATTTTCCTAAATTTGCAGTACCATAAACATTAAAATTTGCTGCAATGAAGAAGCTATACCTGCTACTGTTGGCCTGCCTGTCGTTATCGTTGTTCCTCTTTTCATGCGAACAGGAAGATCTTTCGTACGACGAAAATCTGATCATCGGAACCTGGCGCTCGGGCACCGAGCATTACAAGTACAAGGCCGATGGCACAGGTGGCACTTGGGACACATCGGACGACGTCACCGAAGATGAGGCTCAACCCTTCACTTGGACCCTAGTGAAATCGGACTTGACACACATACACATCATGCAATCGGGTGACAAAATTCCCAAAAGCTACACCGTCACCGAGCTGACTGCAACTACTTTAAAGTATGAGGATGATTTTGGAAAGAGCTACTCTTTTGTAAAAATCAAATAACCCACAACAGCCTATTCCGATGATATTTCCCAAATGACCATGTTCGCCGGGAACACATTTTGACCTAAAAAACAACGACTGTCAGATGAAGAAAACCCTCAAAATAGTCTATTTCAGCATGGGCACATTGGCCTTTTTGGCCACTATAGCCATCTGCTTCGCCATTTGGTTTGCCTTCTCACCAGGAAAACTGACGCCCTACATCAGGAAACAGTTCGACAAAACGGTTAGCTGCCAATCGGAAATTGGCGAAGTGGAGCTGACTTTCTTCAGCACCTTCCCTAGCTTCGGGTTAAAAATTACCAACTTTGCGTTGTACCATGCCGAAACAGCCGACACCATTGTCAAATCGGAGGAGATGGTTGGCATACTCAACACCACGGCACTTTGGGCACGAAACAAACTATTGCTGAACGAAATAACATTCTCAAACGGCACCATCAACCTTTTCACCGATAGTTTGGGACAAGTCAATTACGATGTTTTGGTCGCAGAACAAGAATCCCAAGAAACAGAGGAGGCCGCCTTTGAATTCAAAGTCATTGAAGTAGAAGAGATCAAACTCAACAACATCAACCTCTCATACATTGACGAGGTATTGAAAGTGAACACCTCCGTAGAGGCATTGTCGGCCAAACTGAGCGGCTCATTGGCGCAAAACCTACTCAAGAGCAGCATCATGGTCAACCACGCCACCGTCACCTTCACATACGACACCATCCGATATCTAACCGGGGCAGATGTGAGACTACACCTCAATTCGGAATATGACCTGAACCAACAGCACCTTTCCATCAACAATGGTTCGGTGGAAGTAGACAAATTGAATGTGGATTTCAATGGCGACATCACCAACGACACGCTTTCGCAAAGTATACTGACCCACCTCCAATACGAACTCAAATCCTGGCCGGTGCGAGCCATCCTTTCGTTGGTTCCAGAGGCTTACCAACAACACCTGCAAGGATTAGAGGCCGATGGGATTCTTTCGTCGTCGGGGATAATAAGAGGTGCTTATAGCGACAACAGTTTGCCGGCCTTCGACATCAATTTGGTCATGGCAAAAGGAAAGCTCTCGCATCCCCTGCTGCAACTTCCATTGGACAGTCTCTCGGCCAACCTTTCGATTTATCTCGATTGGCAACAGCCCGAACATTCAAAAGTGGACATCAACCAATTCGCCACCCGCACGCCAAAATCGGAAATCAGCAGCCATGGATCCATCACCCAGCTATTGGCCGACATCCATTGCAACCTCTCGACCGAGGCCAAGTTATCGTTGGACGAAGTCAACATCTTTATTCCCAAAGAACTAAAAACCAGCACAAAGGGCTTTGTGGCGGGAAACATCGACACCGAATTTTCATTGTCGCACCTAACAAATATGGCTTTGGATAAGATGAAGCTGGCAGGTTCTCTCACGTTGAAAAACATCGACCTCCATTACGACACCTTGGTGGTGACCACCAACTTTTCCGAGATGGAATTTGCCCTACCCAATCCCAAGCCAACAAAAAGCAACAGGGCTTTCGTCTTCGCAAAACTCAATTCGAAACAGTTCCATTTGAGCACTCCCGCAGCCATGCTACTGAATCTAAAAGATGCATCACTCGTGCTGGAGGCCGCCGATTTGCGCGACACCACCAAGATCCCGGCCGTTTATTGTGCTTTCGACATCCAATCGTTGAACGCGCAGATGGACACCAACGCCTTGTCCATTGCCCACCCACAAGGCAAGCTGACCCTCAGGCCTTCGCGTCAATTGCCCAATATGCCCGAAATGGAGTTGGCATACAAAAGTGGCCCACTGCAAGCCGTCAGCGGGAAAAACAAGGCCAGCTTCAACCATCTGAACCTAAACACCACCATCATCAACGATAATAAAGAAAAAGAGATTTTAAAGCAATGGCTAGCCAAAGGGATGATCAAATTGCAGCAGGCCAACGTTCAGTTGACAGATTTGACCCATCCCATCGAAATTCCAACCCTGGAGATGGATTTCACACCGGAGGAGCTCAACATACACAAGAGCATGATGAAGATTAGCCAATCGGAGTTCCAACTATCGGGCCTACTTAAAAATTTGATGGCGTATGTCAAGGGAGACTCCTTGTTGCGGGGCGATTTCAATTTCAGTTCGGATAACACCGACGTTACCGAACTGATGATGCTAACCAATGGCATTGGCACTCCAGAAGAGGAGAACATCAACAGCTCCTCCCCTTATATGGTGCCCAAAGGAATTGACATTGCGCTGAAGACTAAGATAGATAAAGCCAGTTTTGGAACCGATACGGCTACCAACATCAGCGGTAAATTGAGGGTCAACGATGGCACCATGGTGCTGGACGGCATGAATTTCACCACCCCGGCAGCCAAAATGCAACTGACGGCCATTTACAAAACACCACGCAAGAACCACCTGTTTGTGGGGCTCGACTACCACATGCTGGACGTGGAGATTTCGGAACTGCTGAAGATGATCCCCGACATCGACTCCATGATGCCGATGCTGCGATCGTTTGGCGGAAGGGGTGAATTCCACATTGCAGCCGAAACGAACCTCGATTCGATGTACAACATCAAGAAATCAACCCTACGGGGAGCTTCATCCATCAAAGGCCAGGATTTGGTGCTGATGGATGGCGAAACTTTCAGTGAGATTGCCAAAACACTCCGTTTCAACAAAAAAACAGAGAACCGGGTGGACAGCCTGTCGGCCGAATTTACCATCTTCAAGCAGGAAATCGATATTTACCCGTTCCTGATGGTCATGGACAAATACAAGGCGGTAGTGGCCGGGCAACACAATCTGGACTTGAGTTTCAATTACCACATTTCGGTGGTGGACTGCCCCCTCCCCATCAAGTTGGGCATAGATGTGAAAGGCACCATGGACGATTTGAAATTCAGGCCTGCCGCCTGCAAGTACAAGGAATTCTACCGCCCTTCAGCACGCAGGGTGGTGGAAAACAAACAGCTGGAAATACGAAAGATGATTCGTGAAGCATTATTGCAAAAAATGCATACACAAAAAAACGAATAGATTTTGTTAATCTACAACACCTTGAGGTTTTTAAGGTGTCAAACTTTTCCTATATTCGCACTACAAATTATTGGAAGAAAAATTGTCAATTAAATAAATATAAAACATTGCCACGATGAGCAAATTGATCATTAAAAGTTTTGAAGAGCTAGAAAAATTAATAGGGTCTGAACTGGGCATATCCGATTACCATGAGTTCACTCAGGAGCAAATCAACTTGTTTGCCGATGCCACGCTCGACCATCAATGGATCCATGTGGATACCGAAAAGGCCCAAAAAGAGTCGCCATTCGGCAATACCATCGCCCATGGGTACCTCACCTTGTCGATTCTACCCCACCTTTGGAACCAGATTGTAGATGTTCAAAACTTGAAACTGCAAGTTAACTATGGCATTGAGAAATTGAAATTCAACCAACCGGTGATTGTCAACAACCGGGTAAGGTTACATGCCAAGTTGATGAATGTGGTCAACCTGCGGGGCGTTTGCCGTGCCAACATTGGTGTGAAACTAGAAATTGAAGGAAATAAGAAACCGGCCTACGAAGCTGAAATCGTGTTCCTATACCATTTCAACGACTAACCTATTGACGAAAAACATTGCGAAGGGACTGCCATACTGTATGGGAAGTCCCTTTTTTTTTCAATCTTAAGGATAAAACCCTCAAAATAAACGACCATTTTTATAAGTTTGTATATGAAAATCTTAACAACTAAACATTAACACAGTGAAAAAACTATTCATCACCATGATGGGCGCAGGCATGCTTATTTGTGGTTGTCAGCCGAAGCAGACGGCCGACAATCCTTTTTTCAGCGATTACACCACACCATTTGGCGTGCCTCCCTTCGACAAAATTACCAACGACCATTACTTGCCGGCTTTTACCGAAGGCATGAAACAACATGCTGCCGAGATTGAGGCCATTGCCAACAACCCCGAAACACCGACTTTCGAAAACACCATTGTGGCCATGGACAAAGGCGGTAAGCTACTCAACAAAGTGTCGTATGTGTTCTTCAACCTCAAGTCGGCTGTGAACGACAGCGTTAAACAGCAAATTGCCAACGATGTGGCGCCTCTGATGTCGAAACACTACGACGACATCACCTTCAACCAGGCGTTGTACCAGCGTGTGAAAAGCGTTTACCAGCAAAAGGATAGTCTGGAACTGAACACGGAACAAAAACGTTTGCTCGAATTAACCTACAAGGATTTTGAGCGGGCAGGCGCCGGTTTGTCACCCGAACAGCAGGACAAATTGCGGAAGCTCAACGAACAACTCTCCCTGCTGGGATTGAAATTCCAGGACAACTGGCTGGCCGAAAACAATGACTTCAAGCTGGTGATCGACAACGAGGCCGACCTGGCCGGATTGCCACAAGGCGTTAAGGATGGAGCTGCGCAAGCCGCCACTGCCGAGGGCATGGAAGGGAAATGGCTCTTCACACTCGACAAGCCAAGCCTGATTCCCTTCATCACCTACGCCGAAAACCGTGCCCTGCGCGAGAAACTTTACACAGCTTACCTGAACCGGGGCAACAACAACAATGCCAACGACAACAAAGAGGTGATCAAAGAGATCCTGCGCCTGTCGCAGGAGCGTGTGCAATTGCTGGGTTACAACACTACGGCCGACTACATACTGGATGACCGCATGGCCAAAACACCACAAAATGTGTTTGACCTGCTCTACAAGTTATGGACCCCGGCACTGGAAATGGCCAAGAGAGAGCTGGCCGACATGCAACAGCTGGCCAAGACTGAGGGAATGAATGAAGAGCTTCAAAGTTGGGATTGGTGGTATTATGCCGAAAAAGTGCGCAAAGCCAAATACGACCTCGACGAGGAGCAGTTGCGCCCCTATTTCAAGCTGGAAAACGTGCGCGATGGCATCTTTGAGGTGGCCAACAAACTATACAACCTGGAGTTCACGAAAAGGACCGACATCCCGGTGTACCATCCTGAGGTGGAAGTCTACGAAGTGACCGAAAATGGCAAGCATATCAGCGTGCTGTACCTTGACTATTTCCCCCGCCCTAGCAAGACTGGCGGTGCCTGGTGTACCAACTACGAGATGCAGACCAACATCGACGGCAACTTTGTGCACCCGGTAGTTTCCATCGTTTGCAACTTCTCAAAACCTGGTACCGATACCCCTTCGTTGCTTTCCATGGATGAAACTGAGACTTTCTTCCACGAGTTTGGCCATGCCTTGAACTTCATGCTGGGCAACACCACTTACATGCGCAGCCAAACCGCCATCCCCACCGATTTCGTGGAGCTGCCATCGCAAATCATGGAGCACTGGGCCTTCGAACCGGAAGTTATGAAGAGCTATGCCAAGCATTACGAAACAGGCGAAGTGATTCCCGATGCCTTGATCGAAAAGATGGTTCAAAGCAGCAAATTCAATCAGGGATTTGTCACTGTGGAATACTTGGCAGCAGCCCTCCTGGATTTGAGTTACTACACCCAAAGTGATTTCTCGAACCTGGACATCAACCAGTTTGAAAAACAGCAGATGGAAGCCATCGGGCTGATTCCGCAAATAGCACCCCGCTACCGAACTACCTACTTCTCGCACATTTGGGGCGGCGGCTATTCAGCGGGTTACTATGCCTACATCTGGGCCGAAGTATTGGATGCCGATGCCTTTGAAGCTTTCAAGGAACATGGCATTTTCGACCAGGCCACAGCTCGTTCGTTTCGCGACAATGTGCTATCCATGGGTGGTGCCGACGATGCCATGACCATGTATCGCCGTTTCCGCGGTGCCGATCCCGGCATTGAACCACTCCTGAAAAACAGAGGCTTGAACTAAGCCTTAACCAATAAAAGAAACCACCCGAAAAGGTGGTTTTTTTTATACCTATAAGGCCTGACTGCATTCCAAAACATGACAGGGTGGAAATCAAAAAACAATCATTTCCATTGGGCTAAAGCCCCCTAATAAAGAGAACCCATTAGCCCCCGGTCTAAAGACCAGGGCAATTCAATTATGATTATTTCTATGCATTAGCCGAACCTCAAACAGCATTGCTTCTTAACCGCTCCGCTCCATGATATTTCTAAGGCTCGCAGCCGAGGCGGAGCAGCAACAAACAACCAATGTACTAATTTAATGATGTGCAAATTTGAAGATCCAGTGCAGTTTCCAGAAGTCTTCAGCAAATTGCACGACCGGAGGTCGTCATGTGATTAACCGCGGTTGGGATCCGCGGATTCCAGAGACCAAAGGCTTTCCAACCCCGAAGTGGGTTGAACTGGGAAATAATCATTAATGGCTGAAAGGCATAGTTAATTTAGCCCGGGGCAACTTCCCGGAATAGATTGAAAGAGTGAGGGATGAGCCCTGTATGGGCGAGCAATAACGCTCACCGATAATGGGTGCCACTCTCACCGAGATATGAATCCAATATCACCGATGATAAGACCAACTCTCACCGAGGATGGATGCAACACTCACCGGTAATTGAACTAGTTCGCACCGATAATTGATATCAACACCAACCGAGTGTTGGTTCCAAAATCAACCGAGTATAAAAACCACTAGGCTTGACAGGTTTCAAAAACGTGTCAGGCCTATTAGGTATCGCGCACCAATAATCAGCCACACCATCAGGAAACAAACAAGGTGATTGATGCGGGCAGCTTGTGCCACATCGTGGTCATTTATCATGCGGTCGTTGGTGCCAATAAACGGCTTCTCCACCAACTGCCCATGATAGACCGCCGGGCCACCAAAACGGCAGTCGAGGATGCCGGCCAAGGCAGACTCGGGATAACCGGAATTGGGACTTTTGTGTGAGCGCCCATAACGCCTCATAAACAGAATGCTTCGCCAGGAGCCGCTCACCAAAGCCATCAACACCCCCGTCAAACGGGCGGGAAGGTAATTGGCCACATCGTCGAGGCGAGCAGCCAAGCGGCCAAACAAGAGGAAACGCTCGTTGCGGTATCCCCACATCGAATCGAGCGTATTGACCATCTTGTAGGCCATCATTCCAGGCACGCCGCCAATGGCCAGCCAGAAGAGTGGGGCCACCACGCCGTCGCTTAAGTTTTCGGACATGGTTTCCAAAACAGCTGTGCGAATCTGGTTGGGGGATAGTTGCGATGTGTCGCGCCCAACAATGCGCGAAAGTTGCCGTCGCCCGGCTTCCTCACCCTGGTGGCGCAACACCGAAAAGACCGCCCGTCCCTCCCGAATCAGCGTGCGGTTGGCCAGCCCATAAAAAACAAATATCAATACAAACAAAGGCCAGAGCCAAGGCAACTTCTGATATAAAACAGCATCGAGGCCATAAAACAGGCCAAAGCAGCCGCCCACCAATACTAAAACCGCCACAGCACCTTTGATTAACCGGTGGTTATCGCGGTTCAAAAGCTTCTCCAGCCTGGCAATCAGATTGCCAAAAACCACCACGGGATGGGGCAACCACATGGGGTCGCCCAAAAACCAATCCAAAAGCCAGGCTAGAAGAACCGCCGCCGCAAACCATTCAAAACTCATATTTTTAACGATAATAATGTAACCACAATTGGGCTAAAGACCCCTTAAACGAAATAATGGTTACCTCCGGCTAAAGCCGGAGGCAACCCAATCAGCCCAATGCCTTGCAAAAACTGAGGGTTAATAATTGAGGAAATATTCTACAAAACAGGCAAACACCAAATCATTTTTCAGTCATAACACTATTCCCTGAGATAAGCGCCATCAGTTCACTGGTGGATATCTTGGCCGACATGTCGGTGTTGGCCAGCAGCTGGTCGGCCAGGTCGCGCTTATTTTGGTGCATCTTCACAATTTTCTCCTCAATAGTGTTTTCGGTAATCATCCGGTAGATGGTCACCGGGCGTTGCTGGCCAATGCGATGGGCACGGTCGGAGGCCTGATCCTCCACTGCGGGATTCCACCATGGATCCATGTGGATAACGTAATCAGCAGCTGTGAGGTTGAGTCCTACACCACCCGCTTTCAAACTGATGAGGAAGAGGTCGCTCTTGCCGCCCTGAAACTGGCTGATGGCCAATTCGCGCTCCTTGACCGGCGTTGAGCCATCCAAATATTGATACGGGAGCCCTTTGCGGTCGAGCATGGCACGTATCAGGTCGAGGTGCTTGGTAAATTGCGAGAAGATCAAAGCCTTGTGGTTTCCGGCCAGCAAATCATCCACCAAAGTCTCCAAAGCCTCCAGCTTGGAACTGGAAAGGTCGCTTTGGGGCGCCACCAAACGGGGATGGCAACACATGAGGCGTAGCTTGGTTATTTCGGCCAAAATCTGCAGCTGCTTGGCTCCATTAGCACCTTGCCCATTGGCTATGCGTTCTATGGCTTCCTGGCGCAACACTTCGTACATGCCACGTTCCTGTTCCGAAAGGGATACCGTGATGGTGATTTCCGTTTTTTCGGGCAGATCGTCCAGCACGTCGCTCTTGTTGCGCCGAAGAATGAATGGGGAGATGTAACGGTTTAAGGCCTTGCGGGTTTGGGAATTCTCGGTGCCGTCGTCCCGCTTCACGAATTTTTCGTTGAAAAACTCCTTGCTGCCCAACATGCCTGGATTGATAAACTGGAACAGATTCCACAGCTCACCCAAATGGTTCTGCATGGGCGTTCCGGTGGTGATGACCCTAAATTTGGCATCCAGCTTCATAACAGCTTTGCTGCGTACGCTATTGGCATTTTTGATGGCATGGGCCTCATCGAGCGCCACCACATTCCATTGGTGGTTTCCAAGCAGGTCGGGATTAGCTTGCAATAGTCCATAACTCACCACCAATACATCGAAGGGCTCCAAACTATCGAGCACAAGCCCGCGGTCTTGCCCGTCGAAGGCACGTCCATTGAGCGTTGGGGTAAAACGTTTCAACTCATTGAGCCAGTTGCCGCATACCGACGAAGGTGCCAACACCAAGCTAGCGCCATTGGGGGCATATTTAAGCAGGATGCTGATCACTTGGAGGGTTTTCCCCAACCCCATATCATCGGCCAGGCAGGCTCCCACGCCCCAATTGTAAAGGCGGTCGAGCCACAAAACACCTTCTTGCTGGTAGGGGCGCAATTCGGCCTGCAAATTGGTGGGCAAGGCGGGTTTGTAGGTCTTGAGCTGTTCCATCCTGCCCAGATGCTGTTTCCAAGTCTTGTCGGCACCCACCTTGCCAGCTCCCTCGGCAAACATCTCCACGCTTTGGCTACCCAGCTGGTGGAACATCAACTTGGAGCCCTTTGGGTGCACCACCACATCGAGGGCGGCCAACCGCTTTTGCAGATCCTTGCATATCTTGAGGTAGGTTTTATCATCCAACTGGATGTAACGCTGCGTTCCCCCTTTTGTTTTCTCAAGCAGTTGAGCCATCGACAATTTAGTGGCTTCATCTACTTCCACTTCGCCATCCAAGGCAAACCAATCCTTGCTTTTGTTGATGGAAAGGAACAGGTCGCCGGAGGTCACTACCTTGGCCACCTTGAGCCGTTCCCCTTTGGGCCATATTACCTTGACTTCAGGGGCGTATTCTTTCACGTCAGCCAGGAAATCGAGGATATCGGCATCGCTGTCAAGCATCAGTTGTGAGGAGGCATCCGCAAGTCCATTGAGCCACACGATGCGTTCGGAGAGCTCCTTCACCAAGTTTTTTTCCTTGGCGCGATCGCGCAACACCGTGAAATAGGTGCCCGAAGGATCTTTCGCTACCACTTCGGCGGAGCCTACGCCAGGCATGAAGCGAGCCTCTCCATCCTTTAGAACCTCCACTAGGAATTGCACATGCAGCGAATCGTTCCATGGTGTGAGTTGCAACACCGGAATGTTGTCGCTGGTACGCTGCTCATGGCCAGCCTCATCGCCCGCCACAGGCATCACCTCGTGCAATCGGTCGATCACAGGCCTAGCCTTTTCCAATCCCTTGTTGGGAATCTCCAACTCATCGAGACCCGAATCGGACAATAAATTGTAGATGCGCAAGGCATGGTTGCTCCATTCGGTATAGATATAGGTGGTGGGTGATTCCTTGACGATGCGGTTCTCGGGTGAATGGGGTTTCAGAGAAATGGTGAGCCCCATTGGATTTTTTCCAACCTGCACATGTACCTCCTGAACCCGTATCTTCAAAGGTAAACGGGGTTCGTGAAGCGTGTAAACTTCGGGGTGCGCTGCCAGGCATTTGATGAGCTTAAACCAATCCTTGGCCACCACGTCGCTGTAGTAACTGTGTTTCTGCAAACAGGCCAATACCTCCTGATCCTCCTTAATGGCAAACTCAGGACATTCATTGATCATGCGCAGCAGGGAACGCTCCTTGCCTTGCGACCAGCCACTCTTGGTGCGTGATTGCTCCATGCAGATCAGGCGGTCGCGGTACAACGGATCGACCAGCCAAACCAACCTTTTCGCGGGCAGAGTGCTGTTTTTTGATTTGGCATCGGTTGTTTTGGAGAGTTCCTTTTCGAGCAGCGAAAGGATGCTCTCCCAAACAGGTTGGCTTCGAACCAAATCGGCCAAGGGCGCTTGACAAAATTTCTCGCGTAGTTCGGACAGACGCTGTTGACCTGTTTTTTTTGTCTCCCCTTCAGGTTGCAAGCCGGCACCTCTGAACTCAAGCTCCACCTTTTCGTTCAGATACTCGAAGTAAACCATACCTTGGTAGGGTTTACCGAGCCAGCTCATCACCGAAGCCAACAAGTAATCGTGCACCCCCACATCATAGGTCTGGTGCAATTCACCAACGGACACCATCTTCTTACCCGTTTTTTGGTCGATATAGAGCAACAGAATTTGGGCGAATTTCTTGAACGCATTGGAATTATCCAACTGGGGCATCCCTTTGGAGGCATTGCGGATGAAGGTTGAAGCCAATGCCATGTTGTTGGCATCGCCCGAGGCAATCAGCAAAAGACCGTACAACAAGCCATATATACCCGGCAACTCTTTCCGCCGGTGACCCTCGCGCTCTTGAATGATTGATAGGAAGCCTATGCCCTGGATCATCGCCTGGTTAAAATCACCCCTTAGCAGGGTACAAAAAAAGAGGCTATCGCGTTCCAACCCCCAATTATTTGAAATCTTCTCGACCTCTTCAACCGGCAGAACCAAATGGGCGCACGAGGCATAGAGGTACTTCAGATCCCGTAAATTATCGGCTGCGGGGTCATTAAAAACTTCCGCCAACTGCTTGAAATATGGAAAATGGGTGATATAGGTGGCTGTTGACAAGAATAGATCCCGCTTTTGAGGGTGCATCTTCGACAACCAGGGGTTGATAAGAGTCAAATCGCCGGCCTTCAGCAGTGCCGAAAACAAAATCGTACCAACATCCCTATAATGGGAATGGTGGGAAAGGTATAGATGTTGGTCGATAACGTCGAAATCCTGTGCCATAACCGCCAAATGGATGCCAACATCGCGATTGCTATAGTTGTTTTCTCGGAAAAAATACAATGCCGCAGCCCTGATCAATGGCTGGTTTTCACGAAACAATGGCTTGATACGTTCACAAATCTGTCTGTCAACACCATGGCCATAATACAAAGGCCCAACCAGTTTCATGGATTCCAGTACACGCAATGCCTGTTCGCACTCGGCCTGCCTGATGGAGTTAGGGCCAAGGGTGTAGGAAAGGACAAACCAAACCAATTGCTTCATCTCATTCTTCGAAAGCGGGGTCTCGGTAAAAGCCAGAATTTTTAAGGCCAGTGCCTCTATCCGGTTCAGTTCCACCTTCACAATCCCCTCGGGGAGCTCTGCCATTGCGTAGAAATCTTCAATCTTTCCCATGAATTAATTATAATTTCAGGTCAAAACTATCTTTTTATGAAGAAAGTTCCAAAACAATGTGATTTATCAATGTGCTAATGTGTCAATTCGATGATGTACTGATGTGATGAAGCACTAATTTGAGAATTCCATACTAAATAGAGCCCCTGAGTTACGCACTACTTGCAACAATGGAAAGGAAATATTGGCGCATATTCCACCACCCTGATGGCTTAGCCTCCAAGGGGAAGTGATGGCATGCAGTGAATGGTTGACTCTGAAACTTTAAGACTGTTCACTGTTTACTGATCCCTGTTAACTGTTCACTGATTACTGTTAACGCCGCCTCCAACAACCGGTTCTTTTCATCACTCTGGGCGCAGATGCGGAAATAATTGGCTCCCAGTCCCCTAAAATTGGAGGCATCGCGAATCAGGATACCAAAACGCTCCACCAAAATATGCTTCAACTGAGTGGCTGGTATGGGCGCCTTCATCAAAAAATAGGCAGTGGACGATGGCATGGCTTTCCAACCAGTGACCGCCACCAATGCCTCCCGCAACAACCTTGCTTTTTCCAACCAACTACCCACATCAATAGTGGAACTATTCTCCAACAGGTAGTGCCCCGCCTCTATCGCCAAGGCATTGACGCTCCAAGGTGGCTGGAAGGCTGCAATGGACTGAACCAATTCTGTATTCCCCAACAGATACCCCAAACGAAGCCCGGGGATGGTGTGGTGCTTGGTCATGGAGCGCAACACCAACAGGTTGTGGTGGCGATTGATCATATCGGCCAGGGAACCTTCTTGAGCGCAGAGATCCACGTAAGCTTCATCAATGACGAATACCGTTTGCGGATTGGCACCAACCAACTGCTCCACCTGCCAACCTTCGAAACAATGCCCCGTGGGGTTGTTGGGATGGCACCACCAGAAGAGGCCAGGCTGTGTTCTTTCAATGGACGGAATATCATCAACGGAAACAAAACCTAGCGTATGCTGGTAAAGAGTACAAGCATGTTCGTATTCGCTGAAGGTCGGGATCACGATGGTGCTGTGCTGAAGCTGAAAATGACGGGCTACAAGGAAAATTGCCTCAGCGGTACCATTGGTCACCAACACCTGTGAAGGATCAACATTATGCAGCAACGCATAGGCATTGGTGAGCGACTCGGCATGCAGCTGGGGATAATTGCCAATGAGGGACAATTTGCCTGTTAAATGCGCCAACAGGCCATCCGGCGTGCCGCCCATCCAAACGTTGGAGCTGAAATCGGCTACGATGGGGGTATTGAAGCGATAGCCATCATCGCCATGAGAAAATGACGGGTTATGCATGATCATCCCCTTTCATCACCCGATAAATGGCGTCCACATTGAGATGTTGCCGCACATGAGCGGCCAATTTGTCGTACTGCTCCTCCTTGAATTGATGATAATCGAATGGCGCCACCTCCTCCGACGTGAAGCGCCCCACTAGGTCGTTCACCACACATTGGTTGTCGAAAATTCCATGCATGTAGGTGCCCCAGCAACGTTCGTTGCGAAATACCCCTTCTCCTTCGCCCAGATCTGTCGTGTTGAGGGGATGCAAGGGTTCCAACATGGTGGTCGCCCCCATGTGTATTTCATAACCGCTGCACCACTGTGCACTATTCCGGTAACGGAAGCGGGTTTGTATGGTTTTCTTATCGGCAGTCATCACCGTTTGGCAAGGCAACAACCCCAGACCAGCCACCTCTTCGGTTTCACCCTCCACATGCAAGGGGTCGCGCACTTCCTGACCCATCATTTGGTAACCGCCGCAAATGCCCACCACCGTTTTGCCCGCAACATACCATTGACGGATCTTTTCGGATAATCCACTTTGATTGAGGGATAGCAAATCGGCCACAGTATTTTTTGAACCTGGCAGGATGATGATGTCGGCCTTTTCAAGCTCCTTGGCGGAGCGGGAATAGAAAAGATGAACCCGGGCATCGAACTCAAAAGCAGCAAAATCGGTAAAGTTCGACATTTGATTGAGCAGCATCACACCCACATTGACTTTCCCGGCCATGGCCGACTGGTTTTTCTTGCCCAGCACCACCGAGTCTTCATCTTCAATGTAAATATCCTTGAAATAAGGGATGACACCCACCACGGGAATGCCAGTAATCTGCTGCAAAATGGTGCGCCCCTCCTCAAACAGCGACAGGTTGCCCCTGAACTTATTGATGATGATGCCCTTGATGAGGCGGCGTTCATCCTCGGGCAACAACATCACCGACCCGTACACACTGGCAAACACACCACCCCTGTCGATGTCGGAAATCAGGTAAACGGCAGCCCCGGCACGCTTAGCCATGCGCATGTTCACAATATCGCGCGCCTTGAGGTTCAATTCCGACACCGAACCGGCGCCCTCCATCACGATGGGCGAATAGCGCTGCGAGAGCCGCTCGAAAGCACCAAAAGCCTCATCGAAAAAGAAGTGGTGCCCATCTCCCGAAAAATAGTGGCTGGCCGTTTGGTTCCCCAAGGGTTTGCCATGCAGCACCACCTGCGAACTCATCTCGCCCGATGGTTTCAGCAAAACGGGGTTCATCTCGGCACAACAGGGAATACCACAAGCTTCGGCCTGCACGGCCTGGGCTCGCCCAAGCTCCAACCCGTCGGGGGTGGCGTAGCTGTTGAGCGACATATTTTGTGCCTTGAAGGGTGCCGGCTGGTAACCGTCCTGCTTCAGGATGCGGCAAAAGGCGGCATTGATCACACTTTTGCCAGCATCGGAACAAGTGCCGGCAAACATAATGGGGCGTAACGACTGCATATCAGAACCTCTTTTTCAAATTTCAAAATCAAGGCCTAAAAGTAAGGATTTATTGACTGGGAATGGCGGTTTCGATAAATATTGCGTGAGGCTGCAGCTAAATGGAAGCCCTTGCTACATCCCGTCCCAGTAGGAAGGGAGACAAATCTTTCAATATTTTAGGATTAAAACTACGTTGCTGCAAACTGTGCACTATTCAGCGTTTCAAAAACAATATTCAACACCGCCGGTGTTGAGCACTAAGGTAAACAAACAACCACCGGATTCACCGGTGGCTATTCACATTCAAGTCCTTCGGACTTTTTTATTTTAAAGACTCCATGACTTTCAGACTTTGATCACTGTTTACTGATCATTGTTCCCTGTTCACTGTATGCTGATCGCAGTTTGCAGTCCATCATAGCTTATGGCAGCCAATTTGTCGTTGGACTGAAAAGAATGAACCTTAAAAGAGGGCCGAGTGGCAATGAACACAGGCATGTTGTTGCGCAGCTGCACATAAGCGACGGCATTAGCACAATTGGATACCGTAATTTGATTTCCCTCCACAGTGGCACTGCCACCATAAACAACAGCTGCTTTGCTTTTGAATACCCCAACACATTGGTCGTGAATATATTCAAGGCTGGCATCGGGTTTCGGGTAGGATTTGGCGAGAATGTCGTCCTTCACCTCATCCACCATGCTTTGTGTGATCACCATATTGGCATTGCCATAATCATCTATTTGAAGATTAACGGGCGATAGAAATCCCCATGCCGTGAAGAAATCAGTCAGGTCAGTCTGCGCCACCTCGCAACAGGTTTTCACAAACTGGAGCTGTGCCTCCCCATCGGAGGTCGGATTATTGTTGATGCGAATCCTCTCATGCACATCTTTGTAAAAATCAGTTTGCCCTTTGACATTGGCAAAGTACAGCTGGAGTTGCCAGAAAGGCACCAACTTGCAAAACACATCCTGGTGGGCTGCATGAGCCAGGCCAGGAGCTATTAGCTCGGTGAAAGCCTTCTCATAGCGGTTGTTGTACCCATCCACATATTCCTCATCAATACGGGCGTGATTCCCAAAGGTGGTTTGCACCCAAAGGGAATAAATATTGGTGGTCACCTCGGTGGTGCCCAACCATTTGAGCCCGGGGCGCGTTTGGTGCGTATGCCCCACCTCGTGAGCCGGCCCCCAGGGTGACGACCGCACTTTTGCAAAGTCACACAGCTCAGGCATGGTGCTTTTAGTGTATTCGGTGCGGTTGCTGGTGGAATACATATACATATCCTGATGGGTGTTTGTACGGAAATAGGAGCGCGTAGGATAAGTCCGATTATATTTGACCAACCCCATAAAGTCTTGTTCCAGAGAAACGATGGAGTCGTAAACCTGCAATAGTCGCTCAGGATTTTTGGTGTATCGTTTTAAATCATCGGTTGTGAAAGTGAGGTGCGAATATTGCCCCAAAAGATCAAAAAAACTGTAGGAAGCTTTACCAATCAATGTCTCCCAATCTTTATTGCTGTGTTTGGACGCATCAAAATAACCATTGATGGCGCCTGTGGCAAAATTTATTTTCACCTGATGCTTCACATCATCCTGATAGATGATATAGGCCAATCCTTCGGTACGTACCTTGAAACGATTGACGCCGGGCTGAAGGATAAAATCCTCCCCGCCAAATCCTTTTGAATGGTTGACCACCCGCAGACTCATGTCACCCACGAAATCGTCAACAAAAACCACCATATCATCGCCCCAACGGATATGAATTCCGGTCACATTGTCGTAAAGGCCGTAGGTGCCGGTTTTATTGCTGCGGGCAATGATATCGGGATCGGGGTAACTGTTATAGGTGCCAATCCTCATGCTGTCGTACACACCCTGATACAAAGCAAGGGCCATATTCTTGACAAAAGCATTGCCAACAGCATTGATCTGTTCCAGCGTGGTGCCGGTTTTCAGCGAGGTGCAGGCCTTGTCGCTGAACAAACCGAGGCTTTGCGTGAGGCTGGTGCTCTTTTTATAAAATTCTATTTCGGCCAGGCTCACAAAATCGTTCACCCCTTTTGAAACCGAGATACGGAAGGCTTCAGGCTTATTAAAACCGTCGGCAAAACGGATGATTTTTGGCACATCACTCCCACTGAACACATAATCGCCAAGCTTACGGTAAGCATCATCACCGCGGCTTTTCACAAACACTTCGCAATTCAGTATCCGGCCGTTGTTTCCATCTTTGCGCGGATGCAACAACACATAGTCGATCACCTCCTCTCTTTCGTCGAAGGTATATTCCAGCACGACAGGATACTTTGTTTGGTCGCCCCAACGGCTGTGGTAGAGCGTGCCAAAATCGCCATCGATCGATTTACCGATCTCACTTCCGGGTTGATGCTCACTGGCGATGGCACTTTTCACCACCACCTTCACATCAGCATCAATATCGTTGGCATTACCAGGCTTATATTCAACAGGAAGCTCAGGAATATCAGGCTCCTCAGGTATGATGGGATCGGTTTTCACCAGATCGTCGGAACAAGCGGTAAAAAGAAGAACCAATAGTACAAACAAGGGATTTAGTAGATTCTTATGCATGATTGAGGGCTCGACTTAATTGAATTTTGTATAAGAAAGGAGCTAAACTTAGCATATTTACAGCAGACAAGCAAGAAGTTACGATGACTATGAAAAAATAAGATGAAACAAAAACAGGGAATAGCAATACGGCAATGAATCACTGACATTGGTTCGCCTGCTCCCCCTTCCCCACCAACTGTTCCAGCTCTTCAATCCTAAAATTACGAGAATCGGCCACCACGTTGGGCTGTACCGGTTCGAAATTGGTATTGCCATTGCTTCGGAAGTATTTGCTGGTGGAGATACCCAACCGCAAACCACTTTGTGGAAGCTGAACAACCATGAAATTGCCGAATGATGTACCCATGCCCCCCGTGGGTTCACCAATAATAGTTCCCAAACCATAATCCTGCACCAGGGCACAAAAACTGCTGGCCGTTGAAAAGGTACCGGCATCGGAAATGCAATAAAACCGGCCAGTGAACTTATTACTAGTTTCGTATGGTTTCATCTGGAACAGTGACAGATCCATGGTCACCACCTGCCCCAACCGATCGGAAGGATAGGGAAAATCGTCACCAAATGATTTTTGATCGAGCAAACCAGGACTCACCTTGTACATAACCTGCGAAAAAAGATCCATGGTATCGCATGTCAGATAACTGAGTATATGCGGGTAAGTGTTGGTGGAACCACCACCGTTACCTCGCAAATCGAGGAAAAGGTGCTCCACGCCATGTTGGGTGGCCAAAGCAAAAACGTCGTGGAAGAAAGTGGAGTCGGCGGCTCCTCCAAAGTGCCCATACTCGATGATGCCACAACGACCATCGGCCGATTCATAATAGTGGCCGTTATGTCCTTCCACCAAACCACTCTGTTTTTTCGGATTCTTTTTGCCCAAGCGATTGTAAAACGAAGGTTGGTAAATACCTTTTAAGGTGGCCTGCCTTTCAACACCTTCGGGTGTCCGGTAATCGAGGACAAACCGCTTGTTGAACCCCATATACAGCCAAAGGTTACGCGAAAAAGTATATGGGTTGACATCATACCGGCGCATGGCATCGCGCTCGCCATATTTATGATTGATCAGAGTGGAGAATAGCGACTCTGCAGCCACTCCATTGATGCTGATGATTTCCGATCCCGCAGGGATCGGATTCCGTTTGGCATCGAGATTGTGCTTCACAATGAGCTTCTCCCCTTGCACCTCCACACCAAGCGGCAGGATGCGCGAACCCCATAGGAAACTCTTCATGGTGATTTTGTTGGGCGTCACCAACCGGGTATGTCCATCGCGCAAAGAGGCCACCACGGGATTCAACAAGCAATAGAGCTCTTTCTCATTCCATTTTTCTTGAGTGGCAACTACCCCGCGGATACTATCCAGAGCTTGGCCAAACCGCTGGCGGGGCATCACATAAAACGGATCGGGATGAATGTTTTCCAGACTCGACTCGAGATAATCCAAATCGGACAAGACCTCTTCCTGTGAATAACGGGACAGTGCACAGCTGGTAGCCATAATGGCCAAGCCTAGAGCGGCAATATAAAAGGTGGTGGATGGAAGCAATTTCATATTATTTGGGTTTGGGTTTCATCTACCCCAAAGTTAACAACCAAAACCATTGGTTCGACAAGACCAAAGCCCAACCACCCCTCATTTACCAAAAAAACTCAACAACAAACTAATTTAATGCGCCTTACAAAATTCTAATTTACCACTTTTGTTTCAATACGAGGCTTATTTGGGATGAAAACAACCTAACGAAGGAGCGTTACAATTCGAATTTGACATAACAAAACAAGTACACTACCAATACATCATATAGGATAACGATGTTCTATTTTTTGCGAACACCTAGAAATTTTCATACCATTGCTCAAACAATGGGAAAGCATGGTTGTCCTTTTCGAAAACAGCAAAACAAAACCAGTCCTTTGCCAACCGCCTGGCCGAAATACGGAAATTATCAGCTTTGCTATGAAAAAGGCTCGTTAACTGGTTTGTAGTTTGCAATCCAAAACGCATGAAAACAAATCCAACGGTGAACAAAGTGCCCCCCAGGCTCGTTAAATCAAAGAACATCAACAAAGTTTGACACAACCAAATATCCTAAGTCATGAATGAACAAAAGATCGCACTCGTCACAGGAGGTAACAAAGGCATTGGGTTTGAAATATGCCGCCAGCTGGGCCAACAGGGCATTACCATCCTATTGGGTGCACGCGACGAAGAGCGCGGGCAGGAAGCCGTCAATCAATTGATAAAGGAGGGCATCAAGACACAATACATCAACGTCGATATGGACGATGCCGAGACATTCCACCAGGCCGAACGTTTCATCGCCCATCAATTTGGGCACCTCGACATATTGATCAACAACGCAGGGGGCATCTTCGAAACCAGCCACCATTCGGATGTGATATCGCTATCCGAAATCAGAAAGACCTTCGACCTGAATTTCTTCAGCCAAATCAGGCTGACCAAAACGCTATTGCCCCTGATTGAGAAAAGCACCGCCGGGCGCATCGTCAACCAGTCGAGCATCCTGGGATCGCTCACCGTTAATGCCAACAGCAATTCTGGGTTGCTGCCGGAATTCAAATTATTGGGCTACAACGCCTCAAAAGCAGCACTCAACATGTTCACCATCCTGCTGGCCGACCAGCTCAAGGAAAAAAACATCAAGGTAAATTCGGCGCATCCGGGATGGGTAAACACGCAGTTGGGCGGCGAAAAAGCCCCACTGACAGCCGAAGAGGGAGCAAAAACAGCTGTAGAACTGGCCTTGCTGCCCGATGACGGCCCCACCGGCGGCTTCTTCCACCTGGGACAAAGCCTGCCGTGGTAAGTTAAAGTCGAAAAGTCGGATAGTCTAAAAGTCGTGGAGTCAGGGATCAGTGATCAAGGATCAGAGATCAGTGGTCAGGGAACTGGATGCAACAATCCCAAAGTCCTATAGTCTTTCAGTCAAAAAGTCCCAACGTCGAAAAATATGTGAGTCGGGAAGCTTGAACTGTAAAATGTTAGAGTGGCTAGGAATTCAGTATTTCGAGAGTTGAAAAGTTCGCAACGGTAGTTAAACTTTTAGTCGTCCTGAAAGGACAACTTATTTCAGCCCGAGGCATCGCCTCGGGAATAGGATGCCTCATATCTCTGCGCCCGGGAAGGGCAACTTATAATTATTGCGGGGACATATTCCTCTGTGTGCCAAGTCCGAAGGACTTCAATGCGAATAGCCACCGGTGAAACCGGTGGTTGCATGATTCCTCAATTGCGCAACACCGAAGGTGTTGAATATCATCCACCCCATTTTTCAGCCAATGCACGGGTAATGGGCTTTACTGATGCGCCCCTTTGGAGAAGCTGGCTTTACGAATCATCAAATTAGCAAATCATCGCATTATCAAATCAGCACATTAATACATTTTCAAATCACCGCATCACCAAATCAACCCCTCACTTTCCCAACATGGCTTTGATCTCCTTCACTTCGTCGGTCAGTGAGGCAATGCCGCGGGTAACATAAGCCCAATCACCCTCCGACTCGGGCATCTGAGGACTGATAAAATGCACAAAACGCCAGATCTCCCGAATATCCTCAAGCTGCAACTCATAAGCTGGATAGAGCCGATTGAGGGAGTGCAGCACCAACTTGCGCGACTGCGCCAAATGATTCTCCACCACTTTAAAAACCACGCCATCGTTGAGCGTCACCACAATACAAGCCTCGCCGCTTTTCACCTCCAGCCAATCCTGCACATAAGCCCCGGTAACCCAAGCACCATCGGGAATGGGCAGCATGGAATCGCCCGAAATGTGGAACGTGCGGTATTTCTTGTCGGCCGACAAGAAGGGCAGCTGAAAAACCGGCAACTCATTCACATACTCCGGATCGGCATATCCGGCGGTGTATCCGGCCTTCGCACGCTCGGGCACCAGTTCTATGTTATCGCGGTTGTTGGCATCCACCGTGGAAACCAACACGCGCAAATGGCTCCCCTTCAAATAGACGTCGAAGCCTGTCTCCAACTGGCGCATCTGGCTCTCGGAAAGTGTACCCAAATCGATCTTCACCAAGGTGTCGATGGCGATGTTGAAGTATTCCGAAAAGAGCACCAAAGCCTGGATGCCCGGCTGAGCCACCTTGTTCTCGTAACCGCTCAGCGTGGAGCGTTTCATGTCGAGCGCGGCAGCCACATCATCCTGTGTCCTCCCGCGGCGCTTGCGTAAGTATTTGATGTTTTCACTGAAGTAGGTCATTGCGTGAAGGGTTAAAGGGTTGAAGAGTTGAAGAGTCAAAAAGTCGACTAGTCGAAATGTCACGAAGTCAACCAGTCCACTAGTCGGGAAGCTGGGAGTTGTTTCATCAGTCGAGATAAATATAATTTGAAAAAATGGATTTTTCCACAATCAATGCTTATATTATAAACACAATCATGATTAAAAACTAATCAAAATTAGGATATCCAATCGAGATTAGCAAGCAAAGGCATAAAAAAATGGAAAACAACCAACGTCATATCGTCCATCTGGATCTGGACACTTTTTTTGTATCGGTGGAACGGCTGCAAAACAGCGCATTGGAGGGCAAGCCGGTGATCATCGGCGGCGGGTCGGATCGTGGCGTGGTGTCGGCGTGCAGCTACGAAGCCCGCCGGTACGGGGTGCATTCGGCCATGCCCATGCGGATGGCTCGCCAGCTTTGTGCCGATGCCATCTACATACGGGGCGACATGGAGCTGTACAGCAAATATTCGCACCTGGTGACCAGCATCATTGCCGACAAGGCTCCGGTGTACGAGAAGGCCTCCATCGACGAGCATTACCTCGACCTCACGGGAATGGATCGCTTTTACGGGTGCCAGAAGTGGGCGCACGAACTGCGGCAAACCATCATCAAGGAGAGCGGGCTCCCCATCTCCATGGGGCACTCCATCAACAAAACCGTCTCCAAAATAGCCACGGGCGAGGCCAAACCGTGCGGCGAAAAAGAGGTGGTGGCCACCATGGTGCAGCCATTCCTAAACCCGCTCTCCATTCGCAAAATCCCCATGCTGGGTGCCAAAACCTACCACCTACTGCGGTCGATGGGCATTGAGAAGATCGAGACACTGAGCCACATCCCGCCCGAGATGATCCAGCAGGTGTTGGGCAAAAATGGGCTTGACATCTGGAAAAAGGCCAATGGCATCGACCTGACCCCCATCGAGCGGTATCAGGAACAAAAGTCGATGAGCAGCGAACGCACCTTTGAGCAGGACACCACCGACGTCCGTTTCTTAAACGACTGCATGACCAGAATGGCGGAAAAACTCGCCTTTGAGCTTCGGCAACAACAAAAACTCACCGCCTGCATCACGGTCAAGATCAGGTACGCCAACTACGACACCCATACGATCCAACAAAAGATTGCCTATACCGCCTTCGACCACACCATCATCCACACGGCACGCGAGCTCTTCCAACGGCTCTACACCCGCCGCATGCTGGTGCGCTTGGTGGGCATACGGCTAAGCAACCTGGTGGGGGGCGTGCAACAGCTCAACCTGTTTGAGGACACACCCGAACAGATACGCCTCTACATGGCGATGGACCGCATACGCAACCGTTTTGGCGCTAAAGTGCTCCACCGCGCCGCCGGATGCTGGTAATGATGGGCTAATGTGATAATTTGATGATGTGATGATTTGAATATGTGAGTATTCGATTATGTGAGTATTCGATTATGTGAGTATTCGATTATGTGAGTATTCGATTATGTGATTATGTGATTTCAAATCCGCACATTAACTCATCAGCACATTGGTTCATTATCACATTGATGAATTAGCACATTAATCTGCAATTTCAATGATGGCATCGGCCCAATCGGGGGAGTCGTTCAAACTTTGAACCATTACCAGATCCTCACCCCCATTTTCTAAAAACAGCGCCTTGTAATCGTGTTCTATTTCGATGATGGTCTCCAGGCAGTCGGCAACGAAGGAGGGTGCCACCACCAAGATGCGGCGCTTCCCTTGCCGGGCCAGATCAGCAATCACCTCATCGGAAAAAGGCGACAACCAGTTGCGAGTGAGGCGCGACTGGAACGACGTGGTGGTACGCACCGGATCGAGCGCCAACCGGGCAATCAACTGGCGCGTGGTTTCGTAACAAGCTGCCCGGTAACAATAACGCCCATGCGCGGGCATCGCCTCGGAACAGGGGCATTGCTTGGGATCGTGCGAGGGATGCTGGTCGTGCAGGTGCTTCAATGGCAAGCCATGATACGAAAACACAACATGGTCGAAAGTGTGTGGTTGATACGAGTCGATGCGGCTGGCAAACAGGCTGATAAAAGCCTCATGCTGGTAAAAATGCTGAACAAAGCGCACCGTTGGAATAACCGGCCAACGACTAATGACCCGCATCACCTCCTCCGCCACCGACCCTGTAGTAGCCGAGGCATATTGGGGAAAGAGCGGCATCACCACCAGCTCGTCGGGCATGGTGGATTGAATATCGGATAGCACGCTTTTGATAGATGGATTACCATAGCGCATGGCACCATACACCTGCTGGAAATGCGACGACCGCCGGGCAACCAAATCAACCAACCGGTTGAGGTAAACCAGCAAGGGGGAACCATCGGCAGTCCACAAGCGCCGGTAGAGCGCCGTTGACTTCTTCACCCGGAAAGGGATGATGATCAGGTTCACCAGCATCAGCCGCAACAAACGAGGCATCTGGATGACCCTTTTGTCGTTCAGAAACTCGCGCAGGTAACGCCCCACGGCTTGCCGGTCGGCCCGGTCGGGCGTGCCGGTATTGATCAACAACAAAACTCGTTTCATGATTCGGATATAATACGTTCAGCAATATGCACCCCTTGCCTGACCCGGTCGGCCATGCCAATGCCATCTTTGATGTTTCCACCAATGACCAATCCGGGATAGGATTGCTCCAATTGCCCTATCAACGCCAGGCGCTCGTCCATGGAGCTGTCGTATTGGGGGATGGCCGTTTCGTGGCGGAAGATGCGGAGCAAGTCGGGCTCGCACGCCTCCATCTCCATCATCTGTCTAAGTTCATCCACCACCAGCTGACGAATGGCTTCGTCGGATTCCCCAACCAGTTCTGGATGGCGAATGCCCCCCAGGAAAACCGACAGGAGCGCTCCTCCTTCGGGTGCGCGATCGGGAAAAATGGCCGAAGGAAACAAAACGCCCAGCACCTTCTTATTGGCCTTGGAGGGGATTAACCCGCCAAAGGCATCCAGGGGCATCCCGGTCCAAAGGCGGAAACCAGCCACAGCCAACACCACCGGAGCATAAACCATTTGGGCCACCGAATCCGTCAAAGCCTGCGGCATAAATGACAACACTTCCGTCAGAGCCGGGGCATTGGTGGCCATCACCATCCAGTCGGAAAAAATCGTCACCGGCTCATCGCCACAATGCAGGGTGGTGGTAAACCCATCCGCCCCTTTATCGACCCTCACCTGGCGACAATCCAGCATCACCGAGTCTCCGCCAATGACTTCAAACATAGCTTGTGGCAACGCATGCAAGCCGCACTGGCAGCTAAAAACCTCTTTGGTGAATTTCTTGGGCTGTCCCTTTTGCGCCTTCATCTTGCGGATGGCACCGCCGATGAAGCTGCCATAATCCTGCTCCAAGCAATATAGTTTCGGCAGGGCATGGCGGGGGATCAAACGTGCCGGATCGCCGGCATAGATGCCCGAAACGAAAGGATCGACGGCATGGTCGAGGAAGCTCTTCCCCATCCGCCGCTTGACCAAATCGGACAATGATTCGTTGGGATTGCTGCCTCGCTTACGGAAGGGCTCGCCCAACAGACGGATTTTATCGTGCCAGGTGAACAGGGGTGTGGCAATCCCCTGCATCAAGCCCGCCGGCAAAGCCTGCCAGTGGTTTTTATACAGCACATACCGCTTGTTGGCCTCCTTGCGCGCCACACTCAGCGTGCAACGCCCCGTGAGCGATCCAAAAAGCGACATGATCTCCTCATTGTTCAACACCCCCGTATTGGGGCCGGTTTCGTAAGTGAACCCATCTTCCGTCACGGTCTGGATTACGCCGCCGGCATGGGCTTCCTTTTCAACGATGATAAAGGGGATGCCGACCTGCTTGAGGTAATACCCCACCGTCAGTCCGGTGAGTCCCCCACCGACAATCACCACCTTGGTTGAGAGCTGCTTCATGGCTTATATTTTCACTTTCAAAAGTTGACAACACAAATATCAATAATCTGGAACAACTTGGCGTCGCCATTGTTTCCACAGATGGTCAAGCCAGCTTGGAATAGCGCTTGTCGCTGTTTTTCATCAAGGGATCCATGCGTGCGGCCATGTTGCGGATAAACATGATGCCCAAGGAAGTTGCAGCAAGCTTCTCGTCGTTGCATTCCAACAAGCCATCCTCCTCGAAATCGCTGAAGAGGCCCGGCACGATGCCACAAGCCTGCTTGAGCTCATCCACCGGCACTTGGAGCTGTTGGGCCAACAAGGCCCAGTCGATGCCATAGTTGCACATCATCTGCTCGATGGCGCCCTTCACCAACCGCTGGGTGGGCGTAAGGGTCAGCCCTCGCTCCACGGGCAATAGCCTTTGACCGATCATCTCAATGTAACGCCCCACCTCTTTAACATTTTGCACATAACCACCCTTCAGCTGACCAATGGCAGAAGAGCCAAATGCCAGTACCGAGTCGCGTGTGGTGCAGTACCCCTGGAAATTACGATGGAGAGCCTTATTCTGAAATGCCCTGTAGAGCGAATCGCCAGGCAGCACATAGTGGTCCATGCCCAGCAGGTGGTACCCGGCCTGCTGCAACAAGTCGCGCGCCGCTTCAAACATGCGGGTCTTGACATTGGCTTCCGGCAGACTCTTTTCATCGATCACCGTCTGGTTCTTCTTCATCCAGGGCACATGGGCATAGGAGAAGGTCACCAGGCGATCGGGACGAATGGCTATGGCCTGCTTAATGGAGGCTGAAAAACTTTCCACCGTTTGACCGGGCAATCCGTAGATAAAATCGAGGTTGACCGTCACCCCGGGGTTTTGCGATCGCAGATAATCCACGATCCATTGTACCGGCAAAGCCGATGGATCGCGGTTGACGGTTTTCAGCACGGCCACATCAAAATCCTGAATCCCCAGACTGAAGCGATTGAATCCACATGCCAACAACGCATCCAGATAGTCCTGAGACAGGTAGCCGGGATGACATTCGATGGCAATTTCGGCCGATGGCGCCACCTCGAAAACCGACCGAATGTCCGCCATCAGATCCGTCATTTGGGCTGCCGAGATGGCATTGGGCGTCCCACCACCAAAATGGATCTCGCCCACCTTTATTTTAGTGTTCCAGTGCGAAGTCACCATCCGCATTTCGGTTTTGATGGCCGCCAGATAGGGCTCCACCTGACTGCCACGCCCCAAGGCACACGTGTTGCATCCGCAGTAGAAACAAATCTTCTTGCAAAACGGGATGTGGAAATAGAGCGCCACCGAATCCGAAGCCCCCTCCTGATTCAATAGTTCAAGGTAATTTCCCGCATCAAACGCCTCGGTAAAATAGTTTGCCGGGGGATAGCTGGTGTAGCGGGGCACCATCTGGTTATATTTTTCCAACAACTGTTCCGATCTATTCATAATAAGTTCTTTAAATCAATTCACACCTGCGCCTCATCTAAAGTAATCATTTCGGGCTGGTATTGCTTCACTTTGACAGCATAAAAACGCAAGGCTACCGCTGCAACGAGAACAAAAACCAATCCCATGGAAAAGGCCAGGGTATATCCGCCCAAATCCCCCACCCGACCACTCACAATGGCAATAATCATGCTGGAGAGGTGGGTCAGCACAATTTGAAGGGTAAAATCGGTGCCTTCCAAGCCGTTGCGCACAAAGTTCATGGCAAAGGTATAGATGGCCACCGAAGCAAAGCCATACGATCCCCACAGCAGCACCACCCCAACCACGATGGACGCAGCATTGGGTTGATAAAACGAAAGGGCTGTAAAATAAAGGATGGCCACACCAATCAACACCAGGAAAAGGGACAACGAACGCACGGTGCCGTACTTACGCACCACGAAACCGGCTGCAAAGGAGGCCGCCATGCCCGAAAAGGCACCCACCACACCCGACAACAGACCAATCTCCTTCACCGAATAACCATGATCAACCATAAAGGATTTAAGCAGCGACAACACCACGATGATGGCCGAATAATAGGTAACCAGGATCAGTATGTGGTTCAACGCTCCTTTTTGCTTGAAGAATCCGGGAATATCGGACAGCCGCACCCGCCTCTTCGAGGTTTTTTGAACCTCCTGCCCCCTCGTTCTGAATAGGGGAAGCAGAGCCAGCAGCACCAGCAACGCCAGCGCCATCATCAACATGCTCCAACCAAGGTAATAGTAGGTAATCAGTAGCACGCCAGTACCCATCAACGTCCCCAAGAAAGAACCTGCCGACTGCATGCTGTTGCCCATGCATCGGCTTTTAGAATCCAGGATCATCATGGCATAGGTGTCGGTAGCAATATCCTGCGTGCCCGAGGCTATGAAAGCCACAATCATCAACCCGATGATCAGCATAAAATCGGTCTCCACCTTCAACAAGCCAATGCCAATAATCACCGCCGCATAAAAAAGCTCCGACAGAATGATCCACCGTTTCAACTCAGCCGTACCACGGGCATGGTTATCGACCAGCGGTGCCCACAGGAATTTGAATATCCAGGGCAGCTTGATCAACTGCAGCATGCCGATGGATTGTAGGGAATAATTCTCCTGCCGCATGATCACCGGCAACACCGTCGAGAAAAAGCTCATCGGGATGGATTGGGCAATGTATAGGCAAAACAGCGTGTAGTATTTTGATGATATCTTTTTATGCATCGTGCGGATTGATTCTTTATTTAACTTCTTACAAAGGCAACTGGTATTCCACCGTCACACCAAAAGATCTGGGCTGCCCCTGCTGCACATAGTTACGGCTGAGCGCGCTGAACTGGAAGGCATGATAGGACTCATCCAGAATGTTGCGACTCCACAAGCCCAACTTAAAAGCCTTTACTTTGGCTGTGATGGAAGCATCCATGAGCCCATAATAGTTCTGATGGTCGGTATTGGATTCATTCCAGTAAATGCGCCCTGCCCCACGATAAGTGACGTTCATGCGCAAATGGTCGATACCGGCGAAACCTTTCATCTCGATATTCTTATTCACTTGTGCCATCAAGGTGTTTTTGGGGGCATAGGGAACCACATGGTCGTTATAGTTAACAGTTGAACTTTGTTCGTATTTTAGAAATTCAGCATCGGTATAACCATACCCCACTTGGAAGTCGAAGCCATAAACTGGTTTGGTTGCAAGGGACACTTCAAAGCCCCGGCTGCGCGAATGGCCGGCATTCTTGATCATGGAACCCCTTCCGCTGGGCACGGTTTGATAAATCTGCTGGTTGCGCCAGTCGATGTAAAACAAGGCCACATCGCCATTCAGGAAGCCATTGGCAACTGAGAATTTATACCCCAGCTCGTAGTTCCAACTGCTTTCGGAGTTGAACCGCAAATCTTCGGGACGCTCCACGATGGAATTGAAACCGCCCGTCTTGTAACCTTTGGCGGCCACAGCATAAATGCTGCCATGATCCAGCTGGTAGGTGAGTGAAAACCGCGGCATCAGCTCGTGCGAGTCGAGGGTTGGGTAAACCGTATCCTTCAACAATTTCTGAACTGGTTGGGCGCCGGACTTCTGGATGTGGTGCAATTCGGCCCTTTCCAAATCAAGCCGCAAGCCAGCACCCAAAGTCACCTTGGGGAATAGCTTAAAAAACGACTGGTGGAACAGAGCCCCGCCATAGGTGGTGATGTCGTTGTTCTTATCCGATCGGGTTTTCAACACAAAATTATCCACCCCCACATTGGTGTCGAGCCCCTGCAAAAAACCATAAACCCCGGCCACCCACTTGTAACGACCTTCGCCACGCGAACGGATCACCACCTCCTGTGAAAGCATATTCTGGCGTTGTTTCTGCACCACATAATAGTCCAATTGGTCTTTCACTGCTTGGGAGGGATCCCACACAGTGAAATCCTGGTCGATGTGCTGAGCATCGTCCAAAAACTGGAACGAAGTATTGGAGGTCAACTCAAACGTCTCCTGGTGCCAACGCAAGACCAAAGCATCGGAGAAGAGTTGGCGATTGTAAAAGCTGTAGCGGTCGTAGTTGATGGGCATGGTTTCGTTGGTCGCACTGTTGTAAACAGCATAAGGATAACCCCCTTGTTCGCTATTTTCGAATGATGCGATATTCTCCACCGTGAGGTTGGGATTGATGTGCCAGATCAACTTGTTGCGCGCACCCCACGAATCCAGTTTATCCACCTTCGAATCGAGAAACTCGTTGCGGTAGTAACCATCGCGGTGCTTGTAATTGACCGACAAAGAGTAGCCGAAGCGGTCATTGCAGCTATCGTACCAACCCACATTAGCATCGTAAAGACCATAGTTGCCGGTCGTGGCCCTGGCCACCAAGCCGGGGTTTTCGAATGGTGAGCGCGTTTGCACCAGGATGATGCCTCCCATGGTGTTGCGCCCATACAGCGTGCCTTGCGGACCGCGCAGCACTTCTATGCGTTCCACATCGAAAAAATCAAAGTCGAAGGCCGATTTCTCCATGTATGGCACCTGGTCCACATACAACCCTACCGATGGCGAGTTGATGCGCGAGCCAATACCACGGATGTAAATGGGAGCCGTGATTTTGGAGCCATAATCGGGCATATAAAGGTTGGGCGTCACAAAAGAGATGTCGCGCAACGACTGCGGACGGTGATCCTCAAGCTGCTTCTTTGTGAACACCGTAACCGAAGAGGGCAACTGCTTCAAGGGCAAAGGTTCTTTGTTGCCATTGATGGCCACTTCGGACAACAACACATTCTTCACCACAGTGCTGTCGTATTCAATAGGTTGTGTGGCTAAAGCCGAAATTATTGAAAAGAATATCGCGAATAAACTGGTAATTTCCCGTTTCATAATTGTTTACCATTGTTTGCGTGGTGGAATTCATCCAGCCACCATAAAAAAGAATGAACACCTCATCACCTGCCTGCAGATGATGGCATCAACCCTCTTTTCACAAAGCAAGGTTGACAGATAATTGGTTCAACAAAACACTGGAGGGGGAAGGGAAAACGAGAAACGGACAAAAGCTTTTTCAACCCTTTGCGAGGGGATGCAGCTAAAATACTGTAATGGATGATTAAAACAGGGAGTCTCAAGGTTGGGTTGATCGTCGGGTGCAATGGGCACCATCTGGTAGGCTTGGTAGCCATATTGGGCAGGAGAACCGACCTCATCGCCAACAGTCACCTGCTGTACCACAGAACCCACCTCCCCATCGGCCTCAGGAGCAGCAGCACCCGAGAAGAACAGAAAAAGATAAGCCAGCAGCATAATGACGTAAGGAGCCGTGGACGATAAAAAACCAAATAGGAACATGCCTGTTTTAAATGTTTGCAACAAATTTGCCGATAGTTTTTAAATAAACCAAACCGGAGATCAAATATTCGTTTGATTTGAAACATTTAGATTGATTCCAGCTTTAGCAAACAAAAAAGGGATACCACAACGGCAACCCTTTTTGTAATGATCGAATGTGGCAAGCCTTATTGCTGCAACACCACAGAAAAAGTCTCCGGCTGAGCGCTGTTCACGCCGTCCGCACCGTGCATCAAGGCATCGTATTTGCCTGCGGGCATATCACTGAGGGAATAAAGGTTGCACTTGCGGCCAACCACAATCTCCTTGGTCAATGCAGTGGAGATCAAACTGCCTACCACATCACCCAGCAGCGTGCCGGTACTCACCGAGGTATTGACCGACACATCGCCAATGCGGTGGAAAAGCACCTCGTCGGTTTTGGCCGATTTCATCATATATTCTATTTTAACCGTCACACGGCTGGCAAGAGCCGATTTTGACCAATCGTGAATGGTGGTGAACAGAACAGCATCCACGCCGAACACCTCGCCGAATTTTTTCACCGAATTCTCCACAAACATCTCAGCATCATAGGCGCTCTCCTCTTTGAGGATCTCCATCGTCAAAACCGGTGGCATAATGTAATAACCCTTCTGGGCAATTGGTGCGGCCAGCGAGCTGTAGAAAAACTCCTTGGCTTCCACCTTTGTGCTCCGGTTGATGGGCGGCATCACCAGAACGGAAAGTGGCTTCTCCTCATAAATATTCTTGTAAACCTCCTGCTTGAGGGCAGGCTTGGTGGTGGTGCAAGCGGTCAATATGCTGGCACCCATCAAAACAAACAGGAATTGTTTCATTTCTCAACGCGTTTTAATATTAAACCTACAAAATGGGCCGACTCGGGATAAATTGCAATTTCCTTTTTCAGGAGCTCTTTGCCCTTTTCCACTTCGCCTTTTTGGATCAGCAAAAATCCATAGTCGGCATACAGGCCGGGGGGTGGCACCTGCCTTGAACCCGTCTTCTTGATCATCTGCTCATAAACGGCCAAAAGCTGTTCCACCGATTTTTCGTCGCTGTTTTTTGTGTAGGTATAAATGGCTTCATCGTATCCAGCGTAGTTATACAATGGCTTTTGAGTGGTGCAGGCAACTGCTGCGAGCGCAACCAGAACAATCAATAGGACATTCCTCATGGCAAGACAATTTTACGGGTTTCCTGCAAGCCAATAATAACATCCTTATTGAAAACAGTTTGGCCGCCCACTGTCACCTTCAAATTGTGCTTACCTGGGCTTACTTTAAACACAGGTGCTTTGCGCTGCAATTTTTGTTTGTAAACCTTTTCCACCACAAACGATTGTTGATCGTCCACCAACAAAACCGCCCCATTGGAATAATCACCCTGTTCGGTGAGGACAATCACAAAACTGGTGTCTTCTTTGCCCCCAGACATGGTTTTGTATTGATGTGGGCTGCAAGCCAGCATCAACAATGCCAACAAGCTTATATACAAATATTTCATCTGCGTAAATTTATTTTTATTGATCACTTGACTTCGGTAATGTAATAGCTCGACAATTTCTCTTCGGAGATGGTGCCCTCGGTGAGCGTTGCCAAAGAGATTTCGTCCTGAATGGTATTGCCCAAGGTTTGAACGATGGTGATTTTACCAACCGGTTTCCCGGGCAATTCGATGGTCAAGCCAGTTTGAGGATTTTTCACCGAACGGCCACGCTCCACTATTTGGAACACATCGCCTGCTGCAATACCCTGCGAAGCTCCGCCCGAAATGATGTAGCTACCCTCTTCAACAGCCAGGATGTAGGCTTTCCACGCATTGTCCATGCATTTGTTCACCACATTTTCGACCAGTTGGCTGATGGCTGCCGTAATGGCCTTGTCCGAAAGGGTGGCGTCAAAGTCGGCCGTGGTGCCAAAGCCCATCACCTTCTTGTCCTCCACCTCAGCTTCGCCTTTGGCTTCGCCGCTGTAGATGATCATGCCAGTGGAGACATCCACCAGACGGAGGCTGACACCAGCTTCCACCAACTGCTTTTTGCTGCTGGTAAACACCTTTTGGTTGCCGATGGTCTTGCGGCCATACTCGGTGATAGAGCCAATAATCAGGTAGTCGGCACCAATCTGATTGGAGATGGTTCCGGCCGTATTCATCTCCTGCACGATCTTGTCATAATCCTGACGCTCGATAAAGATAAACTTGTCGGTGGCGGCCAACTTGGTTGACAAGATGTCGGAAGCCTGCTTCCCCATAGGATCGTTGTCCTTATCGTAAAAGACGCTTTTGGCATATTGCGTTTCGTTGGAAAAACGACCAATAGCCACCTTGCGCTTCAATGATTTCCCATCCTGGGCCACAGCCATAAACTGCGACAACACCAGAATGCTGCCAATAAAGATTGTTTTCAATTTCATAAACATAAATATGAGTTAATACTTGTCTTGAACCACCCCTTGAGAGATTGAGCCAAAACATTTTATTACTACAAATATACATTTTGAAATAACACAACCGACACATCATAAAAAAAGTTATAAACAGCACTCTACATTTTTCCCAACCGCCTTTTGGTGGGATAAGATTAATAGATTATATTATAATCTCAAAATTGATTAAAAACTAATCAAAGCCATGTTTTTGAATTGCCACTCATACTACAGCCTGCGCTACGGCACCATGGCACCCGAAACCCTGGTTCAACGCGCCGTGGAATTGGGCATCAAAACGTTGGCACTAACCGATATCAACAACACCTCGGGCACCTTCGACTTTGTAAAAGCTTGCCGCGAGCACGACATACAACCCATTGTGGGCATGGAGTTCCGCAACAACAACCAACTACTCTACACCGCACTGGCTTTCAACACCAATGGATTTGAGGAGATCAACCGATTTTTTACCCAGCACAGCCTGAGCCAACAGCCTCTGCCCTTGCAACCACCGCCTTTCGACCATTGTGCCACGGTTTTCCCATTTTCGCAAGTCACGCCACAGCAGTTGCGCGACAACGAATATGCCGGCATCCGGGTGGTGGAGTTGAACCGACTGATTGCCTCCGATTTCCGGTACCATCAGCACAAGCTGTTGGTGTGGCAACCCATCACCTTCAACGACCGGGCCGGATATGAACTGCACAAGCATTTGCGGGCCATCGACCGCAACACCTTGCTGGGCATGGTTCAGCCCACCGACTGCGCAGCCTATTACGAAGTACCGGCGGAACCGCAACGCATCCGCGATGCCTTTGCCCAATACCCGCAAATTTGGACCAATACAGAACAACTGATCAACCAATGTTCTTTTGATTTTGACTTCGGAAGCGTCAAGAATAAAAAGGTTTTCACCGATGCTCCTTACAACGACAAACTACTGCTTGAGCAACTGGCCTACCAAGGCATGGCCCACCGTTATGGCGCCAACCATGCCATTGCCCGCGAACGGATAGAGAAGGAGCTGCACATCATCCACACGCTTGGCTTCTCGGCCTATTTTCTCATCGCCCACGACCTCATTCGGTACGCCATGGCCAACAACATCTACCATGTGGGGCGAGGCAGCGGTGCCAACAGTGTGGTGGCCTACTGCCTGCGCATCACCGATGTGGATCCCATTGAGCTGAACCTCTATTTCGAGCGATTCCTCAACCCCAAACGCACCTCCCCGCCCGATTTCGACCTGGACTTCTCGTGGCAGGAGCGCGACAGGATCCAACAATACCTATTCGACCGCTACGGCAGCAACCACACGGCCTTGCTGGGTGCCACCAATACCTTCCAGGGGAAGTCGATCATCCGCGAGCTGGGCAAAGTGTATGGATTGCCCAAGAATGAGATTGATGAACTGGTTGAGAACCAATCCGCCCGCCTCGACGATGGGATCACCCGCCGCATCGGCTTTTTCGGCAGTATGATGGATGATTTCCCCAATGTGCGCAGCATCCACGCCGGCGGCATCATCATCTCCGAAGAGCCCATCACCTGCTACACCGCCCTCGACATGCCACAGAAAGGGTTTGCCACCACGCAATGGGACATGTACACGGCCGAAACCATCGGGTTTGAAAAACTCGACATCCTGTCGCAGCGAGGCATTGGGCACATAAAGGACTGCGTAACGCTGGTGGCGCAAAACAGGGGCGTGCCCATCGACATCCACCGGGTGGAAGAATTCAAGGAGGACGCCCAGGTGAAGCAGATGCTTGCCCAAGGGGAAACCACGGGCTGTTTTTACATCGAGAGTCCGGCCATGCGGGGACTGCTGAAAAAGCTCCAGTGCCGCGATTACCTCACCCTGGTGGCTGCCAGCTCCATCATCAGGCCGGGGGTGGCCAAGTCGGGCATGATGCGCCAGTACATCCAGCGGTTCCACAATCCCCTCGGATTCAACTACCTCCATCCGGTGATGAAGGAGCAGCTGGAGGAGACCTACGGCGTGATGGTTTACCAGGAAGATGTGCTGAAAGTGTGCCACCACTTTGCAGGGCTCGACCTGGCCGATGCCGATGTACTGCGCCGTGCTATGAGCGGCAAGTTTCGTTCAAAAGCAGAGTTCCAGCGCATCGTCGACAAATTCTTCAGCAACTGCCGGGCGAAAGGATACCAGGAGACGCTCATCCAGGAGGTGTGGCGCCAGATCGAGTCGTTTGCGGGCTACTCCTTTTCCAAGGCCCACTCCGCCTCCTATGCCGTGGAGAGTTTCCAGAGCCTCTACCTCAAGGCACACCACCCGCTGGAGTTCATGGTGGCCGTCATCAACAACTTTGGTGGCTTCTACAGCACTTGGCTCTATGTGAACGAAGCGCGCCGATGGGGAGCCAACATCCTGCCTCCTTGCGTCAATCGGGGGGAGTACCTCACCGCCATCCATGGCAGCGACATCACTATTGGTTTCATCCACATACAAAATCTGGATTCCGCCTTTGGGCAGCGCATAGCGGCCTGCCGCCGCGCAAAAGGTGCTTACACCGACATGGGCGACTTCATCCAGCGCACCGGTGCCACCCGAGAGCAGATGATTCTGCTGATTCGCAGCGGGGCGTTCAGCTTCCTGAATACACCCAAAGCCGATTTGCTGTGGCAGATGCACCTGTTGCTCCATAAGAGCCAAAGCACATCCCTAAGCCAAAAGCTCTTTACAAATCCGGTGAAGCATTACCAGTTGCCGAAGTTTGAACACAACACCATCGAGGATGCCTACGATGAGTTGGAGCTGTTTGGCTTCACCATCGGCTGCCGACTTTTCGACCTGCTGGAGACAAAATTCAGGGGTGAACTCATGGCCAACCAACTGATCAATCATGTGGGGAAGAAAGTGCGAATGCTGGGGCATCTGGTCACCATCAAATATGTGCGAACCTCCAGGAAGGAGATTATGCACTTCGGCACCTTCATAGATGCGTCGGGCGAATTTTTTGATACGATCCATTTCCCGGCCTCCTTGCAACACTACCCCTTCAAGGGGGACGGCATCTACCTGATGTTGGGAACCATCACCGAAGAGTATGGCCACCCCTCGTTGGAGGTGGAGAAGATGGCCAAAATGCCACTCAAACCCGACCCTAGGGGATAAAACCAGAAACAGGTTAAAATCAGGTTAAAGTTCAGCAACCAGAAACAGATAAAAATCTATCACACAAAACATTAATATAAAAACAGCGACAACCGGTCGTTTTGATCTTTTTTTAAATCACCTATTTTTGCAACCATCAAAGAACAGACTATGAAGGCCATATCGATAATTACCACCGCCATACTATCCCTCATCATCCTTACGTCGAGCAGCACCCCCACCGACTTTGAAACCGTCATTCAAAACATCAAAGACCCCAACCTGAAAAAGCGGCTGACCACCTTCATGCAACAGGGCATCGAGAAATACCATCCATTGGGTTATAATTCCGACTCCTTGCTCCAGGCAGCCTTGCAATACAAAGGGGCACGCTACCGCTATGGTTCGGCCGGGAAAAAGGCCATGGACTGCTCGGGGTTGATCTTCCGCTCGGGCAAAGACATTGGCATCGACCTGCCACACCAAAGTCTGGAACTGGCGCGGTATGGCAAAGTGGTTGCCCATACCGACAGCCTAAAAAAAGGAGACATGGTTTTTTTCAAGAGCCGTCGCCGCTTTATTGGGCACACTGGCATCATGGTTGACAATAGGCATTTTGTACATATGAGCATCCACGGAGGTTGGACCATTTCGGGGATTGACGAGCCCTATTATGCCCGTTCCATCCTATTTGGCACGCGAGAGTACCTTGAGAAAGTTTATCCTCGCGACACACTATCACCCCTAAAACCATTGATTCAGATACCTGGTGCTGCCAAGGGCCGCTCTTTAACTTTAACGGCTGGATTGCCCCGATATACGAAGTAAGCATCCATGGGTTGGGAAGCTACACTTTGGATGCCCAACACGGCGTGTGAATGGCAAGTCACGCCGCCCGTTACCACACTTAAGGCGCCCAGCCACACACCATCTTCCAAAACAATGGGCTTCACCATCAAATCGAAGGTAACTTTTGCATAGTGGTGGTTACCACACAACAACAAAGCCCCTTGCGAAAGGCAACAATTTGCCCCAATGGATACGCGGTCGAGGTTGTCGATCCACACCCGCTCACCAATCCAGGTATGGTCGCCAATGGTCAGATTCCAAGGATATTTGATGTTGACACCAGGCTTCACCACCACGCCCTTGCCCACATTGGCTCCAAACCAGCGCAACAACCTCACCTTCAACCAAGAACTTGGATTGAGCGGATTGATAAAAAACAGCACATTGACAAAGTACCAGATGGTGCGCTTGACGCTGCCAGCCCTGGGATTGTACCACCGGTTGTCGTAGATGGAGAGGTTGGTGACTGCTCGTGTTTGCATAGCGGTTATTTGACGGTTAAATATAATGATCCGGGAGGAATCCTGCAAGGTCAAGCCCCCTGGTAAAGTCGCCCCTGCCAGGTGTTGCGAGCCACCAACTGCTTTTCAACCTTCACCACGAATTCGTGGTTCTTGATGCCCCAATTGGGCGCAATCAGCAGGTTATAGGGCGCCTGGCTGATAAAACGTTCCACCACGATATCGGGATTGAGCAGCTCGATGAAGTCGATGCACAAATCCACAAACTCATCGGGCGAAAAGAGGCGGAAGTGTTCGGGACTGGCCTCATACTCCTTGGCGAAGCGTGAACCGGACACAATCTGCAACTGGTGCAGCTTCAAGAAGCTGATGCCCGTTTGGGAAATCAGGCGGGCATGCTCCAACAGCTCGGCACGCGACTCGCCCGGCAAGCCAAGAATCATGTGCATCCCAACCGGAATGCCTCGGCTAGCAATGCGCTGCACGGCCTGGCAACTATCCTCCCAGGTGTGCCCCCGGTTGATCCGTTCGAGGGTGGCATCGAGGGTGCTCTCGGCGCCCAACTCAATTGCCACATAATGCGTTTTATTCCATTGCGCCAACTCATCCAGCAGGTCATCGGCCAGGCAATCGGGCCGAGTACCCAAAACAATACCCGTCACCAAGGGATGTTCCAATGCCTGACGGTAAAGGTTTAGCAGATGCTGCGTTTCACCATAGGTATTGCTGTAGGCTTGAAAATAAGCCAAGTATTGCTGGGTCTGGTATTTGGGTCTAAAAAAAGAGATACCCTTTTCAATTTGCGCCACCACGCTGCTTTCGGCATCGCAATAGGCGGGATTAAAAGTGCTGTTGTTGCAGAAGGCGCATCCGCCCACTCCTTTGGAGCCGTCGCGGTTGGGGCAGGTAAACCCGGCATTGACCGAAATCTTTTGAACCCGATCACCAAAAGTGCGTTTGATGTAGCTGCTGTAGTCGTTGTATCGTTTGGAATGTCCCCAGTGGTATGTCATCGGTAGTGTTTGATAATAAACACATCAAAGCATCATGATGTGTGGTGTATTTGGGTGGCAAAAATAGCCAAAGCAAACACCATTACCAACTCTCCCAACAAAAGAGTCACGCCGGAATCACCTCATCGGCCGTCAATTTCAACCAGCGGGCGCACAACTCACGGTACGAATCGGCCAACAACTCGAGCATCTGGGGATCGTCGGCACACCGATAATTAAGCTCCAGCTCCAATCCGGCATATTGATTGGGAAAACGACGGCGGTAATAGACCACATGGCCATCGGTTTTGCCCAAATAGGGATAATTGAAGCGAACCTTCAAGTGAGGCAGTTTTTTATGGATCAAACGTTTCCACATTTGTGCCAACCGCCTCTCCTGCACAAAGGCTGGGTCGAACAGGATGCCAATATCGGCATTGCGCTCCACCCCATCGAGAATGGGCGTAAAGGAGTGTACCGACACATGCACCACGAAACTGCCTTTTGCGAAAATTGGCTCCAGTTGGTTGATGAAGCGGTTGCGGTAAGGATGGTAATAAGCGTCCAAGATCCCTTGTTTCTGCTGGGGCGAAAGACCCAGAACAAACTCAGAAAAGAGGGAAGATGCCTCCAATGTCCGGTTCAAATCGACTAACAGGCGCGTGACGGTGGCATGGTGCGAAAAACCAGTAAACTCATTTTTAAACAAGTAGAACAGCCTCAACGCACCATAATCGTAGCCCCGGTGCGACTCCAAGGCTGGTTGCGCCGCCTCGAAACAGGAACGATAAGGTTCGGGCACCTCATTCCCGCCATGCTCGCACGATAAGATAAAGTGATTGTCCATTTATGCTAATTCAATTAATGTGCTAATGTGCTAATTTAAATAGGCATAATCAAGAACGTAATGAATGGAAGCCATATTTCGTACTAAGATGGCGCCGCTAAGCGATCGAAAGCAAAAGCTTTTCAGGGTGAGCAAAGCGAGGCCATACCAACGCACCAGACAGTAACATCTGTGTTAATCTCCCCATCAACATAAGCCGCAGCAATCAAATCTTCATCCAGCATCGTTTTGAACATCACAAAACAAAAACACAGTGAAAATCTGTGTATTACTTCGGCGGCAATTCATTTCAGTAAGATCCGTCCAGCAAACGCCTCAAATCAGCAGTAAAAACGAGCCCACAAACACCTCTCAATCCTCAGGAAACAAACATTCTGTTTTCCTCAAGGCAACTGGCCAACTGGCCGTAAACGCTTCGGATGTTATCGGGCTGAAGATTGCCCGCCAAGGCCCTTACTATGCGCGTCGACAAATTGCCATTCGCCAATATGGAACGCACCACGGTTTTACAGCTCTCACCCAACTCCGGTTCGCATTGTTCAAAGATCATTTGCCACAACGACAGTACTGGCAAACCTGATTGGTTGATGTTCCAAAACCGCAAATAATCGCGGTCCATAATTTCACATTGATCACCTTCACGAATAACCGTCAGAAACAGGCCGGCCAATGCTTCGGTGGAAGCCAATTTTTGCGTCTCCAGCGAAACCCAGTGCTCCCGGCTCATTTTGCGCAACACCACAAAAAAGAACTCAGCCAATGCCAAATCCACCACGGGTGCCTCCTGGAGGTCGATGATGCGGATTTCAATGGCATTGCGGTCGAACCTCGCGATGGCGCCCCGGCTATTCAAAAAATGGTGATCCAGAATCCCTGCCTCATCATAAGGTTTGATGTCGCGGATGATGGGGTTGAAGACCCTTTGGTAGTAAGCCTCTTTGGAAAACACCGCCTCGGGCACCACTTGCCCTGAAATGGTGGGAATCTTGTCTTGGTTGTGGCGGTAGGTCTCCAATCGGGCATCGGCAAAGCCTGTCAATCGCCCATCCAAAACCGGAGTGGAAGCTGTCAACGCCGGGATCAAGGGCATCAGCAGACGGATGGCCGCATGCAACTGGGCAAATTCGGTGTCGCCACTAAAGGGCAAATTGATGTGCATGCTCTGTAGATTGGCCCAGCCATGCCCCCGGCAATCGAAAATACGGTTGTAAAGGCTGTAGATCTCATGGTTGTCGTGTGGCCAAAGTTTGGTTTCGGTATAGGGATCCATCAATGGGTGAGCACCTGTTGGCAACAGCCTTGCATTGAACTGTTCCAGAAGGGCATTGATCTGGTTGATGTTCTGATAAAAAAGGAGATCGAGCCCATCGAAGGAGGAGGCCGGTCCGTTGGTCTTAAGCTCCACCACATGATTCACCAACTCATTGCTCCAACCAATGGCACCATTTTCGTAATCACCGGCTACATACCCCAACACCTGTTGCATCAGCCCATCACAAATGGGGCGCACGGCCAGCGAATCGCGATCCACAATCATATATTCCAGTTCAATGCCTACGGCACCAAAGATGGGTATGGCTTTTTGCATAGGGTCATTTTTTACGGTCAACCTCAGCAATCAGGTGGCCAATGATTTTCTCGTACAGCTTGTCCTTCAACAGTTGATCTTCGATATTGAAATCGATGTTCGGGTTGTCGTTCACCTCAATAATCACCGCCTGACCGTTGTGGTACTTCACATCCACGCCATAGAGCCCATCGCCGATCAGCTTGGTGGCACGCAGCGCGGTGCTGGTCACCGCTTCGGGCACCTGATCCAGCGGGATATTGTCGAAATTCCCCATCACATCATCTTCCACCTTCGAATCCCAATTGTAGATTTGCCAATGTCCCTTAGCCATATAATACTTGCAGACAAAGAGCACCTCATTGCCCAGAATGCCCACACGCCAATCGTAATCGGTGGGCATAAACTCCTGCACCAAAACCAAATCGGACTGTTTCAACATCTCGGTAAGTTTCTCTCTCAACTCTTCGGCATTCTGAGCCTTTTTAACTCCCAACGAGAAGGCTGAATCGGGCAACTTGAGCACACAAGGGAAACCGATACTCGACTCGATGTTTTTTTCATTCACACTACCCACGATGACGCTTTTGGGGGTCGGAATCTTCGCTGCCTGCAACAACTCGGCCAGATAAACCTTATTGGCGCATTTCAAAATGGATTCGGGACTGTCGATCACCGCCAACCCTTCGCTCTGTGCTCGCCGGGCAAAACGGTAGGTGTAGTGGTTCACCGAGGTGGTGGCGCGGATCAGCAACATATCGAACTCCCGCACCCGGTCGTAATCCTCTTTGGTGACAAAATCAACATAACACCCCATCCTTTCGGCAACCGAAACAAATTTGGCCAAAGCCTTTTTATTGGATGGCGGCTCTTTTTCATCGGGGTTCACCAGGATGGCCAAGTCGTAGTCGTACTTCTCCACTCGGGCACTGTCGTACCGTTTTTGGGTGAAGTACTCCTTGGCAAAATCGGCCACATAAGGCAAGTGGTGTTCGGGAATCTCTTTAAAAGGGATCGCCCGAATGGAGTGAACCTGCCATTTTTTATGGTATTCGAATTTCACGCGAAGCAAAGGAGCCTGAAACATTTTGTGAATCTCTTTGGCAGTTGGTTGTATTGCACAGCCACATTGCGACCGAAATAGACGCTCAACACAAACTCCTCACTCTTGATTCGCTTGAGGCTTTTTTGAATTAAGTCTTCCAGCTCTTCGGTGACGGCCCGCACCACGGGTTGCACTTTCAAATCGAGGATATGCTTAACCGAAGGGATCACCTTATGGCCGCGAGCCTCAGCCAGCAACGACACATAGTACCCACGGGTTTGATAAGCATAGTCGTTGCAAAGGTTGAATACCCGGAGATTCCGTATTTTGGCATAAGCAGCATTTTCGAGATAGGTGCGGGTAGAAACAACCTCAATTCCCGGGGTATCAAAATTCCATTTGCCGGGATTGTTGACCACAATCAATTTTTTCATTTAGTTCTTAGGGGTAATAATCAATAAGTTCGCGTCATAAGTCACAATTCCCAACATAATGGCGTTGAGAAGCCTGAAAATATCCACTTCGTAATAGTTGGTTTCCGAAATGGGGTTGCCTTGGTACGGATCGGCCACATAAACCGTTCGACCCTTCATGCCACACAGAACCACAAAATGACCCATGGGCTCACCCTTCAAATCGTCGTAAACCGATTTATTGTGGCGGTCGGTATATTCGCGCTTGCTCTGGTAGAGGTAGGTGGCACTCAGGCCGGTGAGCACGGGACAATCCATCTTGAAAAAACGCGACAATAAGGCGGGTGTTAACGTATCGATCACCACTTCCCCGCCCATCTTGAGGAATTGCTGATAGGCCCTGGTTGCCAGTGTGAACTTCTTGCCCTGCTTATACTGGAGTTGTTGTTCCAGCTTGTCGTGCAGAGCTTCACTGGAAAGCCCATTCCAGCTGGGATCAAATTTTTTCAGGTTGAAAGAGTAGAGGGTGGCATCAAAGTCTCGCTTGAGTGCCTCCACGCCCAACAGAACCCCCAGCGTACCACCGTCCTCCAGCACGTGCACGGAGTCGATGATCTGCTGAAGAGAGTAGTCCCGCCCATAGTAATTGAAAACAGCATGCAGGCTTGTGGGCCCACATGTGGTGTCGTCGGGCTGGGCCTGCATATCCAGTTTGAGAGGATGCTTCAGTTTCATGATTTGCACATTTACAAACAATGCCATTTCCTTTAAAATCGCACAATGCGGGCGATTTCAATAGCAGCAGTAAATGAAATGTAAAATTAAACAATAAGCAACAAAAAGAGCAATAATTTTTACAACACAAACCACTAAGAACAAGGTTATTAACCATATTTAACCCGCACCATCAGCTTCTAATGAGGGCTGCCAACCCTTTTGCATTCAAAATACGGATGGTTTTGGCTCGAGAGTCAACCAACCCCTGGTCGTTCAGCTCGCGCAAAGCCCTGCCAAGAGAAGGGCGCGTCACGCCCATCACAACCGCCAGCTCTTCTTGCGTCTTGGGCAGCACCACCTCCCCTTCTCGCCCATTGCTCAATGCCAACAGGTAATGGGCCAATTTCCCCTTCAGCGACTGGAAAGAGAGAAAATGCAGTTTCTCGGACAAGAATTGGGCACGACTGGAAATGTTATCCATGAAACGATTCAAAATCAACGTATTCATCTGCAAAAGTTTAACAACCTCATCTTTGGGAATAGACAACAGCTCTACCGTTTCGTTGGCCACAATATGAACCGGGAAAAAGGCTGCATTGCCGAACAGGAATGCCACCGCCAAAGGGCGAGGGGCTTCAATATCTTCAATTTTGATGGTCTTGCCATCGATGTCGCCCATCTCGCCCCGCACACTGCCCAGCAGCACGATCGACAAGCTGCGAACCTCTTCCCCACTACTGGCGATCAGGTCGCCCGCCTCATAGCGTCGCACCTGGAAAAACAAGCTCTCAAACAGCACCCTCAATCCATCGGGCGTGACACCCTTAAACAACGGGCACTGCGACAGTAAATCAAAATCAATTCGGTTCATATTTAAGCATTCAAATACCTTTTTGCAAATATATTCCATTTTGTAACATCCGTTACACAAATCACCCCACAAGGTACCCTAATTTTGTTTCAGAAAAAATACAGGATATGAAACGAGATGTTGTTAAAATAAATGAAGCGCTTTGCGATGGATGCGGCAACTGCATCACCGGATGCCACGAGGGCGCCCTCCAATTGATTGATGGCAAGGCCCGATTGGTCAGCGACCTGCTTTGCGATGGTTTGGGGGTTTGCATTGGCCACTGCCCGCAAGGCGCCATCACCATCGAGAAGCGCGAAGCCGAGCCTTACGACGAGATCAAGGTGATGCGGATGATGATCGAAAAAGGGAAAAACACCGTGGTGGCCCACATGAAGCACCTCAAGGAACATGGCGAGACCGGGTTCCTGAAACAGGCCGTAGGTTTCCTGAAGGAAAACCAAGCATCCATCCCCTTCGACATCAATGAGGAGATCAGAGAGATACACCGCTTGAGGGTGGTAGGCATGGATGCCCATCAGGGTGGCGGATGTCCCGGATCGCAGGCTCAAACCATCAACCGCCCAGCCAGCGGGTTTTCGATGGTGCAGGAAAACCAGGCAACCAGCGAACTGCGCCAATGGCCCGTGCAGATGCACCTGATCAACCCCTCGGCCAGTTATTTCCAAAACTCCGACCTGTTGTTGGCGGCCGATTGTGTGGCCTTCGCCATGGGCAATTTCCACCAGAAGATGCTGAAGGGGAAAAACCTCGCCATTGCCTGCCCAAAACTGGATCAAGGACAAGGGGTTTACACCGACAAATTGATAGCTCTTATCGAGCAGGCAGGCATCAACACGCTCACTGTGGCCATTATGCAGGTGCCCTGCTGCGGAGGATTGCTGCAGATGGCCAAAAATGCTGTGGCGCAAGCCAACCGCAAAATACCGGTCAAGCTGTTAGTCGTCTCCATCGAGGGGGAAATATTAAAGGAAGAGTGGGTCTAAAAATTGACTTTACCAATCCAATAAGGGAAATTTCAGAATCGAAAACCAATCATCACTAAATTCAAAAGCTATGAGTATGTTCTGTTACCAATGTCAGGAAGCATCCAAAGGAGTTGGATGCCAAATCAAAGGGGTATGCGGGAAAGCACCCGAAACAGCCACCTTGCAGGATCTGCTGCTCTACACCGCCAAAGGTGTGGCTTGGCTGAGCGAAAAAGCCGACCAGGCAGGCATCAACCAGGACAAGGCCGACAAATATTTGTTGGATGCCCTCTTCATCACCATCACCAACGCTAATTTCGACGACGATAAAATTGCGGCCAAGATAAAAGATGGCTACCAGATACAAGATGAGATAAAATCGTCCTTAGGCAATGCCCTCACCGGCAATCAGCCTCTTTGTGCCACCTGGCGCGCCAACGACAAGACCGAAATGCTGGCCAAGGGTGCCACCATCGGCATACTGAGCATTGCCAACGAAGACATCCGCTCCTTGAAGGAGTTGCTCACTTATGGGTTGAAAGGGATGGCTGCCTATGGCGAACATGCTTGGAACCTTGGCTATTTTGGCAAACCGGTGTACCAATTCATCAAAAAAGCATTGAATGCCACCCTCAGTCCCGACATATCGGTGGATGAACTGGTTGGGTTGGTTCTGGAGTGCGGCAAATACGGCGTTGAAGCCATGGCGTTGCTCGATAAAGCCAACACCGAGTCGTTCGGCCATCCCGAAATCAGCAAGGTCAACTTAGGCGTGCGCAACAACCCCGGCATCTTGGTGAGCGGGCACGACCTGCGTGACTTGGAAGAGCTGCTCATTCAAACCCAAGGTACCGGCGTGGATGTTTATACCCACAGCGAGATGCTACCCGCGCACTACTACCCTGCCTTCAAGAAATTCAGCAACTTCGTGGGCAACTACGGCTCATCGTGGTGGGGCCAGGTGGAGGAGTTCGACAAATTCAACGGCCCGGTGCTGCTCACCACCAACTGCCTGGTGCCGCCCAAAGCACACTACAAGGATCGGATCTACACCACCGGAGCTGCCGGCTTTGATGGCTGCAAACACATTGCCGACCGGGTGGACAACAAACCCAAAGATTTCAGCGACCTGATTGCCCATGCCAAACAATGCGCCGCCCCTACAGAGCTAGAGAAAGGTGAAATTGTGGGTGGATTTGCCCACAACCAAGTGCTCCAGCTGGCCGACAAGGTGGTGGATGCCGTGAAATCGGGCGCCATCAAGAAATTTGTGGTGATGGCCGGTTGCGACGGCCGCATGAAGGATCGCGAATACTACACCGATTTTGCCCAGGCACTGCCCAACGACACAGTCATCCTGACGGCCGGTTGTGCCAAATACCGCTACAACAAACTGCCTTTGGGCGACATCGGCGGCATCCCACGCATCCTCGATGCAGGCCAGTGCAACGACAGCTACAGCTTGGCGGTAACAGCCCTCAAGCTGAAAGAGGTGTTCGGCTTGGAGGACATCAACGACCTGCCCATTGTGTACAACATTGCCTGGTACGAACAAAAGGCGGTGATCGTACTGCTGGCTCTGCTCCACTTGGGGGTTAAAAAGATCCACCTGGGGCCTACCCTACCGGCATTCCTGTCACCCAACGTGGTCAATGTGCTGGTCGAAAACTTCGGTATTGGTGGCATCACCACCGTGGAAGAGGATATGAAGATGATGATGGCCTGACCATCCGCATAAAACTAAACAAAATGGGCTGCCCGCATTGGACAGCCCATTTTTTATTTCGTACAACTGAACTAAGAACCCATCACTCATCCTCCAAATAGATCATCTTCTTGGTCATGCCGCCATCCACCAACAGGTTGGCGCCATTAATGAAATCGTTGGCCTCATCGGCAAGGAAAAGGGCGGCATTCACCACATCGGCTGGCTTACCCACCCGGCCGGAGGGATGCTGCCGATGATCGGCTTCCGACAACGATTCGTAACCGCTGCACTGGATCCATCCGGGAGAGATGCCATTGACGGTGATGGGCGTATCCGAAAGAGAGACCGTCAACGAATTGGTGAGCGACACCAGAGCACCTTTGGAGGCACCATACGCTTCCCAATGGGGTTCGTTCTGGTGCCAACGCGTGGAAGCTATGTTGATGATGCGACCATAATCAGCTCCTTGGTTGTATTTCACAAAAGCCTTGCAACACAAAAAAGCGCCCCGTACATTCACATCCATCACCAGGTCGAACTCATCCGAAGAGATATCTGAGATGGGTTTGCGGAAATGCGACACAGCAGCGTTGTTGACCAACACATGGATGAACCCATGTGCTTGATACACCCCGGCAAAAGCTTGGTTCACCTGCTCTTCGACGGCCACATCAGTGTGAATAAAATGGATACCGGGAGAGTGAAGTTCGCCCGCAATCACATCCAACACATAAACCACAAAACCGGCCTGCCGGAAACCTTCGGCTAAATGGAAACCAATGCCCCGGCCACCCCCGGTAACAATACAGACGCGCGTTTGATCAGTCTTCTTCATAAATAATAAAAAAGGCTATAAAACATCCTATTCCAAATCCTCTTCCACCTCCCACTGATCGTTTGAAATCAGTTGCTTCAGCTCTTCCTCGAAAAAGAATTGATTTTCACCAAATGCTGGCTTCAACTGGTCGAACCAAGTGGCTTTGGCATCGTACTTGGCAAAGAAAGGTTGCGCCACCCAATGGGCACCTCTCCCCTGCAGAAAACGCAGCACGAACACCTTTTCTCCGGCCACTTCGTTGACACCCAAAATCTGAATCTTGCCGGCATTGGCGCTCATACTTGGCCCACGCACTGTGCGACACACCCCACTCACCTTTTGGTAAGCCTCCCGGAAAATATTCCAGCACTGCTCAAGGGGTAATTCAAAATAACTCTTGGCGCCCGTGTCGCGCTCCACGAACATATAGTAGGGGATGCAATTCAAGTTCACCTGGCGGCGCCACATCTCGGACCAGATCTCCGGCTTGTCGTTGATGTGCTTCAGCAAGGGCGACTGGGTGCGGATCTGGCAACCCAAACCACGCAAACGGCCAATGGCAGCCTCTACAACCGACGTGGACAATTCGGCCGGATGGTTAAAATGCGCCATAAAGGATAGGTTGATGCCCTTCAACACAACTTGTTCAAACAGCTTCATCAACTCCTGAGTGTCGGGATCGGACAAGAAACGGTAAGGCCAATATGCCAGCGACTTGGTGCCAATGCGAATGGTTTGAATGTGCTCCAGCCCCTCGCCCAACAATGGCTCAATATAACTCTTCAATATTTTGGCCGACATAGTCATTGGATCTCCACCGGTGAAGAGCACATCGGTCACCTCCTTGTGTTCTTTCAGATAGCCTATCAACAATTCGGATTCTTTCATGGCGAACTTCAATTCCGACATGCCGGCAAACTGTGGCCACCGGAAACAGAAGGTGCAATAGGCATGGCAAGTTTGCCCCTGACTGGGAAAAAACAAAACCGTTTGATTGTATTTGTGTTGCACCCCATGCAGGTAACTACCGTTATAAAAAGGCACATTATGGCTCTGCCCGCTGGGATTGGGATTCAACTGATGCAAGATACTCTGCACCAACTCCTTCTTCTGATCAGGACTCCATTGCTCCTCATCGGCCTTCACCAATTGAGCGTAATGTTGTGGCTGCAACATCTCCTTACGGGGAAAATTCAAAATAAAGATGGGATCGTTTTCAAAGTTGGACCAATCAATCAGTTCATTCACCACATAATTGTTGGTTTTAAAAGGCAATACCGAGGCTGTCAACTCGATCTCCTTCTTCAGGGAATCGGGTATCAGTTCATACTGGGGCATTTGATGCCACGAATGCAACGTGTAGGCTTGATATTTCATGTGTTAAAATTTAAGGATCGGGGAAGAAACAGGTAAAAGCAGCTACCATACCCACAATCAATTAGAAAATATTTGCTTAAATATAGGCAAAAAAACAGAGCCCGCCAAACACATTGCATTGATTGACAATCGAAAGGAGCTAAAAAAGACTGAAAACCATCGGTTTAATAAAGTGATTTTTTTAACAAAAAACCCTATCTAACTTACTAAAAATCCATTCAAGTCTGGAAGACTTGACTTTCATAACCCCTGGTAAGTGCAACGTAACCTGGGGAATTCAGTAGCAAAATATCATTACCTGAAGGGCAAGACAGTGAAGGGGGTCCTGCCTTTCAGGCAGTAGCTGCAATGTGGGGATCTCCCAGGGTCGTTGACCCTAGGTTATGAAGGTTTGTCCTTTCAGGACATAGATAGCAAGACCCACCTGACTCTTATTTAAACACACCGGCAAGACCGGAGGTCTTAATATGATTAACCGCGGATGCAATCCTCGGGCTATAGCCACTCTGATCATCAACCCCAAAGCGGGTTGAAATTAAAAAACGAAACAATTCGTGCAAATTCGCGTTAATTCGTTGACAAAAAAACATCCAGCAATGAATTAACAACACAATGGTCAACCCAATCTCTTCTCCCCAAAAATCCCTATATTTACCCTACGCCAACGATTGACGGCAAATAACAGATCAAACCCATTGCTATGCAACCATTCAACCTCAAAACGCCCAATTTGACCAGCGGCACTCCGGAGAGCAAGCGCCTTGAAATACTCAATTATTTCAACCGCACTTTCGAATTGGACAACAAACTATACGAGACCTTAAAAGAGGATGCCACCTTCTACCTACGGGCCGATGCACTGCGCCACCCGCTTATCTTTTACTATGGCCACACGGCTTGTTTCTATGTGAACAAACTGGTGTTGGCGGGTCTTCTGCCCGCGCACATCAACCCAGCGTTTGAGTCGATGTTTGCCATTGGGGTTGATGAGATGTCGTGGGACGATTTGAACGAGAAAAACTACAATTGGCCCACCGTGGATGAAGTGCGCGCGTACCGCAAAACCATCCACTCCACCATCACCAAGCTGATCAACGAATTACCCATGGAGCTGCCCATCGGCTGGGACAATCCCTTCTGGCCCATCATCATGGGCATCGAGCATCAAAACATACACATCGAAACTTCTTCGGTGCTGATCAGGCAGTTGTCCGCCGACAAGCTGCAAAGCGGCATCTTCCATGGCATTTGCCGCGAGGAAGGACAAGCAGTCGAAAACAGTTTGATCGACGTGAAGGGGTCGGTGATGAATCTGGGGAAACCCCACAACCACCCACTCTACGGTTGGGATTTGGAATATGGCCACCACAGCGAAACAGTGGAAGATTTCAAAGCTGCCAAATATCTGGTCTCCAATTCCGAGTTTTATGAGTTTGTGGCCGACCGCGGCTACCACACTCAAACTTGGTGGACCGAGGAAGGATGGGCGTGGCGCAACTACAAAAAGGCCGAGCACCCTTTGTTCTGGCTGAAAGAGGGTGACCACTATCAATTGCGACTTATGGTGGAGATTGTGCCCATGCGGTGGAACTACCCGGTGGAGGTCAACTACCTGGAAGCAAAAGCATTTTGCAACTGGAAATCGGCCAAGAGTGGCAAGAAACTACGTTTGCCCACCGAAGCCGAGTGGTACCGTCTGTCGGAGGTCTGCGGCGTGAAGGATGCCCCCGAATGGCAGCAAGCGCCTGGCAACATCAACCTGGAACATTATGCCTCATCGTGCCCGGTGAACCGGTTTGAGTTTGGTGAATTCTATGATGTCATTGGCAATGTGTGGCAATGGACCGAAACGCCCATCACCGGGTTCCCGGGCTTCAAAGTGCATCCCTTGTACGACGACTTTGCCACGCCCACCTTCGATGGCAAGCACAACCTGATCAAAGGTGGCTCATGGATTTCCACCGGCAACGAAGCCACTTGGCATGCCCGGTATGCTTTCCGCAGGCACTTCTATCAACATGCAGGTTTCAGGTATGTAGAATCGGAGCACGAGCCCGAAATACACATCGACCCTTACGAAACCGATGAGGAGATTGCCGTTTCGTGCGAGCAAAACTATGGCGAAGAGTACCTGGGCATCGAATTGGCGCCGCTTCAACTGATGGCGATACTAAAGAAAGAGATTGATCATCCGTCGGAGAAAAGACTTTTGGATTTGAACTGCAACACCGGCCGGTTGGCTTTCGAAGCAGCGCAAATATTCAAGGAGGTAACTGCCATCGACATTTCGGCACGCTACATACGCCCGGCCATTGAGTTGCAGAAACGTGGCTTTTTACGCTACGTCCTCAAGGATGAAGGCGAGTTGCAGATCTTCAAAGACATCCGGTTGGAAGATTTGGGCTTGAAGCATCAAGCCGACCGCATCCTGTTCATGCAGGATGATGCCACAACATTAAAGAAACGGTATAGCGGCTACGACGTCATTGTGGCTTTCGACCTGCTTGAGGAGATGCACAACCCCTTGGCGTTCCTAAGTGAGATCCACCAGCGGTTGAATGCCGGTGGCATATTGGTTTTGGGCTCCAACTACGAATGGAACGAATCGATCACCCATCGAGAAAACTGGCCGGGCGGCTTCAAAGAAGATGGCGAACCGGTAAAATCGTTGGATGGCATTCGTCGGGTGCTGTCGGAAAGGTTCACCATGCACTCCACTCCCATTGATGTGAAGCACCTGATCAGGAAATCAAGCCGAAAGTTTGAAATCATCGTTTCGGAAGTGAGCGTTTGGCGGAAGAAAGATTGATAATGTGCGGATGGTATTGATGTGCTAATGTTCTAAAGTGTTAATGTGCTAATTGTGTGTAGCCGCAGAGCGGCGGAAGATTGGTAGCCGTATGCAAGCCTCAGCGTAGCATACGGTGAAGCATAAAAAGTAAATCAAGCCTCAGAGCGGCGACATAATCAACAAATTGCGTTTTCACCAAACCATAAATACGCTGTTATTTATCCTCAAGCCGGACGGGCTTTTACTCTCTGCCAACAGCTACAGAGAGTAAACAGAGCGCTCGGCTCTGCCGCTTGGCGAAGCCAAGAAAGCCGCAGTGAGCCTGCCCAGTTTCAGGGGCGGAAGATTAAAAGCCCCACTCCATCGCTGGAGCAGGGCACAAAAATGAAAAATGAACGATTAGGGTTTTTTCTTAAGACCAAACTGTGGGTCGATGTGCAAGAACTTGATCAGGATCATGCCTGGCACGGAACAGATCATGGCATAGATGAAGAAGTGCTCGTAACCCAAGAGCTCCTTAATATAGCCCGACACCATGCCCGGCAACATCATACCGATGGCCATCAGGGAGGTGCCAATGGCAAACTCCGCCGTTTTATACTTGCTCTCACCCACATAATGGAGCATATAAAGCATGTAGGAGGTGAAGCCGAATCCATAACCGAACTGCTCGATGCCGATGCCGAAATAGATCCAAAAATTGCCTGGCATAGGCTGATTATAGGCCAGCAGCACATACACCACATTGGCGGCATTCATCAAGATCACCATATACCAAATCACCTTCTTAAGCCCGAAGCGCGAAGCGAAGATTCCACCCAGGATGCCCCCTAGGGTCAGGCACAACATGCCCACGGTACCATAAACCAAACCATATTGGGCAGCCGACAAACCTATACCACCCGAACTGCGCGCATCCACCAAGAAGGGTGTGGCGATCTTCACCAACTGCGCCTCACCAAAACGGAAAAAGAGGAAAAAGAGGAGCGCTGGCACAACACCTGGCTTGCTGAAGAACGACTTGAAAACTTCGACATAGATTGAAAAATCGACCTTCCTACCCGACGCACCATCGGCTGGTGATGGCAGGGCAAAACGGTGGTAGATGGCAATCAACAGAAGCAAGAGCCCCAGAATGCCCAACGACATGGTCCAGCTCAGGGCAATATTGCCAGCTGCCACCGAGAATCCGGCATTGACGGGATCCTGCACATTTTTATTGATCTTGATGGGTACGGCCACCGGCTGGTTCCAATTATCCTTGTTAAACTCAATCCGCCCAGTGACATGTTTGGGCAGGTCAATATCCTTGGTACCCTCCTTGCGCATCAGGTTGGCCACAATCACCTCATCCTCTGCAGGCGCTTCCGACAAGGCCACATAAACCACCACCGAGTCGGTGACGCCATCGGCATAAAGAGGAATCTGAACCTTTTCGGGATAGACGATCAAGCGTTGCCCGAAGCCCTCAACCGCTTGGGGGAACTGGGCCACATCGGTGGGCAGGAATTGGTCGGCCGGCACAGCAGCCACTTCAAAATTAACCGGCTCAAGACCGGTATTCTCCTGAATCATACCAGCCATCAGGGGCAATAACCCCAAAGCCGACAACATGGCAAAGCGGTAAAAAGTACTGCGGATGCCCACAAAAAACGATTGCTGATGCTGGTCGAGCGCCAGCATGTAAAATCCATCGGCGGCAATGTCGTGACTGGCTGATGAAATGGCAATCAACCCAAAGAGCAATATCGACAATGGATAGAAGATGGGCAATTGCATGACAAACCCCACCATCATAAAGGCCACCGCCAAAGCCAGCTGGGTAAGCAACACCCATTGGCGTTTGGTGGAGATCACTTCGATGTAAGGACTCCACAAAGGCTTGATGGCCCAAGGGAGATAAAGGATGCTGGTCCAAAAGGCAAACGAAGCCACCGAGATCCCCATGGTTTTATAAATCAACCCCGAGGTGATCATCACAATGCTGTAAGGCACCCCCTGGAAAAAGTAGAGCGAAGGGATCCAACTCCACGGATTCTTGCCACTCTTATTCATTCTTTCTGACATAATAGATTCTCCTGTATGTTTAGATGTAATATTAACTGCTTTCAAGGTTATTTATTGTAATGATCGAAACCAATACCCCTTAGATTTCAGCTTAGAGATGACCTCATCCAGCGAGCGATAGAACTTGTCCTCCCGATCGAGATGCGTTCCGGGATGAATCAACACCAGGGCTCCGTTCAAGCCATTGGGATGGGAAGCTTCGAACTGAAATAGCCTCTCGAGCAATTGCTCGGAAGTTTTGTAATTGGCCATGGAGGGAATGGTGTAATCGGCATTGGTGCCCACTCCGGGTGTTAAGCCGATGGTGGTGATCCCAAGCTCCGACGCCCATTGGCATACCGACCCATTGTACCACTCAAAAGGCGGCAGGAAAAACCGATTTTCTGATGCTTTCACGCCATGAGCATATAGTTTTTTATAATTATTCGTCACATCATTCATAAACGCCTCACGATCCACCAGCGTGGAATCACGCTTGGTCCAATCGTTGTAGAGCAGATGGCTGTCGGAGTGCGGCCCCACATAATGCCCTTGTTTAATCAACTGCCCTGGTATTTTTGAGAATTGCTTATTCTCCAAAAATTTTCCGGTGAGGAAAAAGGAAGCCTTCACTTTGTGCTTCGCCAATGTTTTAAGGATAAAAGGGAACCCTTCGCCATACTCATCGGCAGCGAAAAGAAGATAAATCTCCTTTTGCGCAGGATCACGACGGATGATGGCGCCATAAGAATCCACCACATCAGCGATCGGCGCGGTGTTTTGCTTCAATCCCTCAGCTTGCATGGTCGATAGGTAGAAACTGAGGCTGGCCGTGCCATCCATGGTGGGTTCATTGGTGCTGTAATCGCCCAGGTCGTCGTGGTAAACCACCTGACCATGTTGAAAGGGCGCATAGGCATCTTTGTTGCGAAGAACAACACCACGAAGTCCTTCAAAAATATGCCTGTACACAGGGCCATCCACCAAGCCGCCATGGGTTGTTTCACCTTGAATGAGGGTGATGGCCGAATGCGGATCAAAAGGATAATCGCCCCACTGCGGATAGCCGCAAATCATGGAGGTGCCCCAGGGATTGCAGCCAAAAAGCCAGTCGCGCAAGGCAGCCTCCATCTCAAGAAAGGAACCATCGCCGGTGGCCTGATGATAGAGCCGTGCTTGCGTAATGGCACCTGCCACCAGATTGTTGGAGCACCAGATAAAAGGGATGCCAATAAAAAATGCATTATTCTCCCCGCGTGTTTTGAGCTGCTGGAGCCCATCGCGGTAATAGTTGGCAAACTGTTTCTTTTCAGCAATATCAGCAGAGGCCATCAAACCATGTGCCGCATTGACAAAGGGATAGGATTGATAATGACGGGCACCATTTTGCACTATCCAAGGCGAGATAGGCTCCAAGGCTCCCCAGTAGCCGGCCTGCTTCAGGTATTGTTCGTCCCGTGTGAGCTGATACATTTGCCAAGCCGCCAACTGGAGGTCGTCCACATAATTGCCCTCTTCATAGAAATAAGGACTCAGAAAGCATGCCGTTTGCGTTTCGCCCAAGTCGCTGAGTGCAAAATGCCACGCTTGGGCCGATTTACCGGCCAATAAGGTGGCAAAGACCGGGTCGATGGATTGAAACAGCTGTGCCCCCAAGGCAAAGGAAGAGCAGAACTTGCCCCCTATGGAAGAGACACCGGTAGTTCGGTTCTTGAACTTGGAGAGACCTTGCGGTTTCCCGGTGACAAAATAGACCGGTCGGTAAAGGCCGTTGCCATAGCTGACACTATCCTGAGTGGGCAGGCGGAACGACTTGTGGTCGCGGTCGTCGGCTATCTGGTTGAAAAAAGTGACACTGTCGGGATTCATCTTCAACATCCACTGCAGGCCCCAGCGGGCTTCATCCAGCACATCGGGAATGCCGTTGGCTCCCGGCAATCCATTGGCATCGAAACCATCGCCAAAAGATCCGGGGTTATGCTGATAGGCCAACAACAGATGGAAAACCGCATTGATGGAGGTGGTGGAATACTGCAAGTAATCGGAAGCATCGTGCCACCCACCTTTCACATCGATGATCTCACCTGTGCGTGTGGGGTGGTCGACAATAAAGCCATCGTGCACATGGCAGGAGTCCTTCAGGTAGGGATTGTACCCGCAACGTTGCTGGCGCATGTAATTGAGCAGGTAGTCGGCAGCCCCGTCGTACACATGGGCACCAATCCTGAAAATGGGTGATTCCACCCCATTCATGCGGACAAAGTAGCTGCCGGTGTTCTGAAAAGGTGAAAAATCGAGGCGGGCAGCCGACTGCATCCCGAAAAAGGAACCATCGGCTTTTTTAGCAACGCCTTTAAAAACAGGTTGGCCATTGATGGCATCGCAGAGCTCAAAGCCGGTAAAATCAACAACTTCGTCGGAGATTACCACCGCCACCTTAATGGCATCGGGCAAGTATCCCACCTGGTTGATGCGGATCCATGTCGCGGCACGCAGCGTCAATATGGAAACGGACAAAAGGCAAACTAAGGTAATATATCTCATCTTAAGCTTGTTTAAATTTCCCGACTTCAAACCTGTCTATTAATTATGCTTCAATACTTCTTCTCAAGCGATGCACCCCTGAAATAGTGCATCAGGATCTCCTGGTAACTGTACCCTTTGGCACCCATCATAGCGGCACCTATCTGACACAAACCAACCCCATGGCCCCAACCGGCACCATGCAGCACAAAGGAAACATGGCCATTCTCCTCCACTCGATCCACCACAAAAGCAGAGCTGTAAAGGTGTGATTCCGAAAGAGCTTTGCGAATTTCGAGCTCCTTGCCAAATACCATCGTCCGTTTGGAACCCACCATGCGCAAGCGAATCAACCGTCCCGACACACCACGCTCCACTGGCTCCAGAGCCTCAATCACGCCGAAATCAATTCCGGTGCGTCGGCGCACTAAGTCGCTCAGCTCAGCTTGGCTGTAACGCACCTTCCAACGGAAGAAATCGTTGGTCTCCTGGTCGTAATCGTTGAGCACCTGGCTCAGCACTTGCTTGTTATCGGTATTGCAAAAAGCCTCCGGGGAGCCCATAATCCAGGCACGGGCTGCCTCTTCACCAGTCAGATCAAGGTCGTAACCAACGGGTAACGAAGCATTGTCCACCACCTTTTGCAGGTAAGGATGGTTCACCGGCTCCCAGCAGTTTTCGAACAGCTCCGAAACGCCGCCACAGCATTTGGAGAAACGGGCATCGCAAATGGATTCACCGGACATGAGAACCTCGCCTCGCGTGGCATTCACCACCTCCACCACCAAATCGGTTGAGGCGCGCGTGATGCCTTGATAGCGTTGGCAATGGTCGTCGGCACACACATCGAAGTTGAGGTGATCCTCGCGGTCGTACCAGCGAATGCGGGTGTGCTCATCCTCAAAGAGCGACTGGTATTTCTCCCCTTCGATGGCTTTGTTCTTTTGAATCTGAGCCAGCAGCCAGCTGCGCGAAATCACCGCATGAGCCTTCAGCAGCTCAGCCGACGAAGTGGCGCTCATTTCCGAAGAGATGACGCTGATCAGGTAATCCTCCACCGAAAGTAGGTTGATTCCGGTTACCTGCCCATCCTCAATCAGGAGCTTCAGCCCGCCTTTGAAACGCTGGTCTTCGTCGCGTTCCCAATGAAAATTGATGCCAATGGTGACGTCGTGCAGGGTAAAACTGCCATTTGCCTCATCCTGCGGAACGAACACAATGCCGTTTTTGCAGATGATCTCCTCCTTTTCACGGCTCAGAATCAGCAGTGACCCATCGCATTTGACCTCCCAGCTTCCTGAAATCTCAAGATGGCCGTTCTGCTCACGGTAAGGCGTATGAAAGGTAAATCGGATTTTGGGTTTCGACAGGATGCCGACTTGAATATGGGGTGTTTCCATCATGTTAAAGTTGTAAAGTTCAAAAATTGCTGACCAATTGTTCCACTTCGTGCTGCGACATCGAAACCTGTTCGAAGATTGAGCGCACATCATCGGCCGAAATCTTGTTAAAATCCTCTTCACGAGGGGTGATCAACACACCACCCATATCCACCGAAGCCGGACTCAACAGGATTTGTTCCTCGCCCTCGGCAAAAAATTGCGAAGGACGGTGTAGTTGGCGCGGGAAGATGTGCAACACATAGCGTTCGTCCTCATAAAGCGCCAGAATGTTGAGCATGGGCTCCACCTCTTGAGGTTGAAGGGCTTTCAATTGCGAATAGATATGGTCGAAGCAAGCCACCACATCATCCTTTTGAGTGCCTTCGAGGGTGACCACGCCACGCAGGTAATCTTTCCATCCCCACAAGGCAACGCCACGACTCTCCTTTATGCGGTAACAGAGGCTTTTCTCACGGTAATGCCCCTCAATGGGCATAAAGCCTTTGATACCAGCCTGAAAATGGAAATGGTCGGGTGCCGATGCGCCACATTTGGGTCCATTGTAGAAAATGGTGAACTTGTCGAGCGCCTTAGCCAGGTCGAGCATGTCGCCCACATTCCCATCAATCAGTTGATCGGTATGACTAATCTTGGGGATGGTAAGATGTTCCGGGAAAATGGGGAACGGATTGATAAGTACCACATAATCACTACCGAATGGCACACCGCGCTGCTGAGGTGGTAAATTCTTCTGGCATAAAAAGCAGGGGCGTGCTTCAATGGATTTGGCATCCACCTTGGCGGCCGACGAACGCATGCGCTCGGCATTGAACTGCACCAACACATCGTGCGATCCAAAGGGAATGGCCCGGGTGACGACCGAAGCCAACCCGCTGTAGTTTTTGGAAGCCAAGTCCCATTCCGAGACCTGGCTTTTAATTAATTCATCTATTTGTTGCTGGAAATCCATCATTGCACCAATCAGTTTACTTTCTGTCCGTTTTTCACATACTGCAAGCGCGCCCAAAGCTCCAAGGTGCGAATCTTATCCTTGTAAAAGTTATGGGCATTCATTTTGTTGATGTCCAACGAAGCATCCGAGTTGTCGTCCCAACGGCGGCACAGGTACAATGGGTCGTAAATACGGCCAATCTGGAAATAACGGCTGATATTCAATCCCAAAGCATAATCCTCACCATAGCTCACGTTGGGCACCTGAATGTCGCGCAAAACAGGTGTGTAAAATGCACGTGGCGCACCCAGCCCATTGATGCGCAAGGCATTGTTGCGACCATTATCGGGGGTCCACTCCTTGTGGTCGATCAATCCAGGAGGAATCTCTTCCAACTTGAAGTTCACCATTTGGTACGATCCCACCACCATGGCGCAGTTTTGCTCGTAGAAGGCATCCACAATGCGCTGAACCACATGGTTGTCGATGTAAAGGTCGTCGCTATCGAGCTGAATGGCAAACTTGCCACAAAGCGGGCTGTTAAGGGCTTCGTTCCAACAACCGCCGATACCCAGATCTTTGCGTTGTGGAATGATGTGCACCACACGAGGATCTTTTTTAGCATATTCGGCGATAATCTCAGTTGTGCCATCGTTGCTGTAGTTGTCAACAATAATGAGGTTGAAGGGGAATTTGGTTTCCTGGCTCAGAACCGAAGCCACCGCATCCTTGATGGTTTTCACCCGGTTTTTAACAGGAATCACCACCGATGCTTCCATTCTGAATTCTCCTTTATCGAAGGAGATGGTGCTGAAGCGGGGCTCCAGCCATGCCTGAATATCTTGCAGGTGCAACGTGCAAGCCTGCTCCATCTCAATTTGAACGGCTCGGTTGCGAGGATCTACATAATCGAACATCTTTTCGCCCGAACGACGGGTATCCAACTCCTCTTCGGTGTAGAGCATCTCTGGCAAATGCACCAGCCGAGCCTTTTGCGACACTTTCAGGCGCAAATCAAAAAGAGCCGAAAAATCAAAGGAGGTGGTCATGCGGCTCACCGCATCCTTAAACTGAGTGGCACAATAAAGCAATAGGGAACCGAAGTTGAAATCATCGCGCAAGCTACCATCCTGGTATTCAATAACCGGATGCGCATTGAGTTTGCCATCTTTCTTCTCGAAATAGTCACTGTAAACCATGCCGGCACCCGACTCATCCATCGACTTAATCATGCGGTGCAGGGCATTTTGTCCAAGCTCCATCCCTTGTGTCTTGGTGTAGATGGCCACATAATCGGTGTCAACCATGCCTGCAGCCGCTTTCAAAGTCGCAGTTGCGGTAAGCGACCCGGCTTGCAACCACTCCACGCCGGCCATCCCCACTTTGGGATCCTCTTTGGCTACCAATACCAATTTCTTCACCAACCCACTATCCATCATCGATTGAATGGTGATCAAAGACTCTTCTTTTGAACTAAAAGGAATAAAACAAGTAACTTTCATATCAATTGAATTTAAATTTATCTATTTATCATTGCGGAAAAACTTGATGATTTCAGCCATCATCCCATTACGCCCCGATTCATCTACGATGGTTTCGAAGGGAAAGCCAAGCACAACAACCGAATGGTTGCCGCGATAGGCCACCCCGGCACTCACATTGTTTTCGGAATACCTAAAGATGGTGGATGCCGAAGGGTCGGCCGGTTCAATGCCATCGGGCGATTCCACAGCATAAACAGCCGCATTGGGGATTACATTGTACCGATACGCTCCTGCAAACCCGATTTTACGAGGCGAAGCCCCATACACCGCGCCTGTTCTGGCAGCTTGATTGGTGCGCCATTTGAATTTCAATACATTGGAGGCAAAATTCACAACCGACGTATCGTTGTTGGCCATTAAATCGGTTCCCACATAAGCCCCGCTGAGCAGCAGGCTTTGCTTCTGGCTGCACACCTGTTTCAATTTACTAACAAACTCAGGCGTGTAGATTTGAAACTCCACCCCTTTGGCGTCGTTGAGCTTGGGTGTGGTTTTCTCCTCACCCAACACCACATCTACCAACTGGTAGGACGCTGTGGCAAATGCCGGATCAACAAAAGCCTCATCGCTCACCGAAACGAACGAATAACCGTTATGCATCAACGCTTTGCCATGAACCATGGTATAATCAAAGCTGTTGCCAGCCACTACCTTTCCTTCCATGTCACCATAGGAGGAGCCCCAGCCTGGGTTGTCGTCGTCGAGCCATTTGTTTTGACGGTTGAAGTCATACTGCTCGCCGGTAAAGGAGAAGTCCTGCTTGTCGGCCACCCCGGCATCTTCCCACCAGCGTACACCTGCAAAAGAACCTTCATCCACCAGAGCAGGTCCACTGATGCGATCGAAGCCATTCACAACCAGAGCCATGGGAGAATCACCCCCAACTAATCCTACAGAGAGGATTTCCGAAGGAAAGCCTTCCCCCCCATCGTTGAGCCCGGCCACTTTGTAGCTGTACACCACACCAGGCTCCACGGGCATCAGGCACGACGTGCCGGTCACCACCACGCCATTGTCGAAACCGCCATCCCCAACGCGGGTATAAACCTTATAGGCTTGAGGCATGGCAGAAGGCTCCAGAGGATCAGCAACTGACTGCCAACTCAGTCGCACCTTATTGTTATCCATTCGTTCCAAAGCCAGATGATCCACCGGCAAAGGCTGCACCACATAGGCACGGTTGTTTTGTGAGGCGATGAATTTCAGCATCCCTTTATAGATAGCTCGACTCACAAGGAAACGGAAGCGTGGATCCAGGCCATAACGCATATCGGCCAAATTTTGGTGCGAAAGGAGCTCCAGCAACATGGTGGGCACATCGGGGCGCCAGGCCTCGGAGTATTGCTTGTCCCACAACCCGCGGCGCGTCCAGTCGTGCTTATAAAGATGGCGCACATCGTCCACAATCTGTGTTTGAATCAGGTCGGCCAGATCGCGGCTGCCCAGTTTCGAATGACCATTTTTAAAATGGCCATTATCGCGCACCGTGCTAAAGATGGCCAATGTGCCAATCACCGAATCGTTGGGCGTGATGCCAGCATCTGTATGGAAAGCAAAGGCCAAGTCGATGGGCAGCCCCAAGCCGGGCGTTTTCCCACTAGGACTGTTCTTCAAATAATTGACCCATTCGCCGCGACTTTGGTAATCGTCGTTGTAATCGTTGGCATTATTATTCAGGCTGTAAACAGCTTCGGACGATCCACTGTACTGTAAGTAATACCTTGCCGCTTCCATGTATCGGGGCTTGCCACTGAGCTTCCAGTCGTACAAGTCGGAAGCTTCATTTTTCATATTGACAGTATTGGGGCCGGCATCGTTCAACGACCATTGTTTGGGCGTTAAAACAGCCGAGGGTTTCCGGGCCACACTGCCCATACCGCCGCCAAAACGCACCGCATCGACAGCCACAATCCCCTTGCCCGAAGCAGGCGCTTTCAGCACCACACTGCCTTTTTCCAGACTCTTTCCCTGTTCGAACAAAAAAGTGCCCAGATAAATCCAGGTACCGCAACCAATGGTTTGGTTGACGACAAAAGAGCTGGTGCCTCCCAGGTGATGCACATCATACACAACTGAAGTGCTGTTCTTTTTATGATATGGATAGGAGACATACACAGCATATTCGCCCCGTTCGGGCATTTGGGGCAGATAGGTGGCCGCCACTCGGCCGTCCTTGCCTTCAAACAAAAGGGAACTGCCCATAAGGAACGGATTTTGGCCTATAAAAAGTGTGTCTGCCATACCAAAACCAGTCAAAGAGCCTTTCATGGGGGGCAATTGTCCGGCAATAAACTCAGACCCTGGCGTGGATGCATCGTTGTCAACCACCACTTCATGGCTCTGAATATCGCGCTCACGGGGCAGGAAGACCGAGGCTCCGGCTTTTTCGAGCATGGGCACCAAGTAAGACACCACATAGCTCATGGTGGCCATATCCTCCACAGTGCCGAACAAACGGGCGCGTTGCCACTCCCAGCGATCGAGGGTGGACTCAAAGTACCAGCCATGGCTATGCCACAGGGCAATATGATTTTGATACAATCCAAAACTTGGCTTGCTACCCGACAGCGATTCAACAACGGGGGTGCGCTTTGAATCCTTCACCATCCGTTTGGAATCTTGCATTCCCTGATGGCGAAAGTAGTTTGGCACCAACTCCTCCAGACGGTAATTGTTCGAATAGAGTGCCACCGTGTACTTCTTATAGGCATCACCCAAACAGGCTTCCACCGATTGATAGATCGAATCGACCAACGAAGGGCGCATGGGCATATAACTCAAAGGAGTAGTAAAAAAAACTTTAATGGATTTCTTTTGCACCGAAACCGAATCCACCTTAATTTTGCCAAGATGGTTCCATTGTTGAAAACCGGCATCCCAAACAGCAAGCTTGCCGGCTACCTGCTTCGATGCCTCATTAAGGTCATGACGTTGAGCCAAGAGATCAGAATCAGATATCATACAAAGGCCACACGCCACAATTAACACTTTAACACAAAACAAAACTCTCATCAATACCAATCTTTAGTGGAAAAAAATACTAATTCAATTGTCAATCCAGTCATTTCAAAGGATTGACCAAAACAAAGATGTCACCAATCCTTAATATTTGCTCCAAAAGTAAAAAGAAAATGGAAATTTGCAAAATATTTGTCATACATCTTATATATTACTTTCAAATTTTTATATATTTGCATCAGAAAAGGAACCTAAAGAAGTGGAAGGGATGAATAAAAATAGAGCAAATAAATAAGTAAACCTATCAAATCAACTAATAATAATCGCATGATATTAATTGCAGACAGCGGGTCAACCAAAACAGAATGGACCTTAATCGATGGCCAAGGCAGAACAGAAACCTTCATCACCCCGGGCATCAATCCTTTCTATCAAAATCCGCAGGAGATATCCGACATACTATTAAAAGAACATTTCCACGACCACCCCACCAAGGTAGAGGCCATCTATTTCTATGGCGCAGGGTGTGCCAATGAAGAGAAGTGCAACCTGGTCAAGACAGGCCTATCGGGCGCCATCGATTCGAAATACATTGAAATTGGCAGCGACCTGTTGGCGGCCGCCCATGCCCTCTGCCAGGACCAGCCGGGCATCGCATGCATCCTGGGCACCGGATCGAACTCCTGCTACTACGATGGAACGAAAATCATTCAAAACGTCTCACCGCTGGGGTTCATTCTGGGCGACGAAGGAAGTGGCGCCGTGATTGGCAAACAATTGATTGCCGACATCCTGAAAAAACAGTTGCCACAAACTGTCATCGACCTGTTTTTTGAAACCTATCAGGTGACGCAGGCCGAGCTATTGGATCGGGTTTACAAGCAGCCTTTCCCAAACCGTTATTTGGCCACATACACCAAATTCATCTCAAAAAACATAAGCATTCCCGAACTGGAGCAATTGGTGGTGAATGGTTTCAATAACTTTATCACACGAAACATTAAACAATACAACCAAGCGCAATCACACCAAATCCACTTCACAGGCAGCATCGCACACCATTTCAGGGTTCAGCTTGCCATGGCACTGGAACAACAAGGTTTTTTGCTGGGTAAAATCGAACAGGCCCCCATGCAAAACCTAATAAAATATCATCTCCAAAATATCTAAAGGCAAAAGATATGATCGCAAAAAAACAAAAAATAAGCATCACAGAGTCCCCCTCCCCCTTCGACAACCTGGAGAAGATGTCTGTCCTGGAGTTGTTAACCAATATCAACAACGAAGATGCCAAAATCCATTTGGCCGTAGCGGCGGTTATACCGCAAATCACCCTTCTTGTGGAGAGTATTGTTGAACGCATGAAAAAGGGCGGCCGCATATTCTATTTGGGTGCCGGCACCAGCGGTCGTCTGGGTGTTTTGGATGCCTCTGAACTGCCACCCACCTTTGGCGTACCGGCCGACATGGTGATCGGATTGATTGCTGGGGGCGACACGGCACTTCGCAAGGCAGTGGAGGCAGCTGAAGATGACATCAACAAAGCCTGGGAAGAACTACAAGAGCACAACATCAACATCAACGACACCGTGATCGGCATTGCTGCCTCGGGTACCACACCATACGTCATTGGCGGCATACAGAAAGCGCGTGAAAATGGCTTGCTGACCGGCTGCATCACCTGCAACCCCAACAGCAAAGTAGCACAAGCTGCCGAAATCCCCATTGAAGCGATTGTTGGCCCCGAATTTGTGACAGGCAGCACCCGCATGAAAGCAGGCACCGCCCAAAAAATGATCCTAAACATGATCACCACCACCACCATGATCAAACTGGGTAAGGTGAAAGGCAACAAAATGGTGAACATGCAGTTGACCAACAAGAAATTGGTGGAACGAGGAACCCGCATGATCATGGAAGAATTGAACCTTCCGCAGGAAGAATCGAAGAACCTCCTGATAAAGCATGGTTCGGTCAGAAAAGCCATAGAAGCCTATACCATAGAGTACAAAAACGAAATACCCCACTAAAAAAAAGAGCCTTTCGGGGCTCTTTTTTTTACTTGAAATATTTTTGATAGACTTCCAAGTTGCGATTCAATAGATCGACCGAATAGCGGTAGGCCAAATCGCCGTCTTTCTCACGCACGGCATTGTAAATCTTCTTCTGCAAAGTCAAGGTGTATTCTTTCTCGCCTTCCACATTGGCATAAATCAAGTTGCGCATACGTGGCAGCAATGAATAAACGGGCTCCATACTGATGATCACAATCGGATTACCGGTTGCTTTGGCCAGGTTCATGTGAAAGCGGTTGATCATATCAACCTCCAATTGCGTATTGTCAGGATCACACTTTTCCAGATCGGATAGGTTATCCTTCAAAATTTTCAAATCGTCATCGGTGCGGTTCAAGGCCGCCGCACGGGCAATTTCGGGTTCAAATATCCGCCGAACCTCAATGATCTGCTGAATCAAATTGGAGTCGAACGCCAAATCATAATACAAGTTCAACGATTTGATGGCATCATCAATGCTGATCTCCGACACATACATGCCACTGCCTTTTTTGATCTCGATCAAACCCCTGGCACTCAAACGCCGTAAGGCTTCCCGAAGAGCGGTGCGGCTAACCGCAAAACTCTCGCACAACTCTTTTTCGGAAGGCAATTTGGTGCCCGGCAGCAATTTTTTTTGCCGAATGGCCTCTTCCACCTTTCGTTCAATTTTCTGACTAAGAGTTTGGCTGATACCTATTTTACTAAATATATCATCCATTATATTTCAATTTTCAATAATCACCCAAATTTAGATATTTTTTTTGTAATACCAATTAGTGTGAAAATTATTTAATAATAATATTAAAACACAAAAGGGGTTTTTCAACCGCTTCCGCAAATTAATATACTATCTGTTCCATCAACCACCGTTCAGCATCAATGGCAGCCATACAACCACTACCGGCGGCGGTAATAGCCTGACGGTATATGGGATCTTGAACATCACCACAGGCAAACACACCTTCGATATTTGTTTTTGACGAACCTGGTTTGGTTTTGATATACCCCACCTCATCAACTTCCAAGGCCGGCACAAAGATGTCGGAATTGGGCTTATGACCAATGGCCAGGAAGAATCCGTCGATTTTTATCTCTACCATTTTCTCTTCACTGGTACCTTGTTTATAAACCAGCTTGGCCCCTTCCACCACGCCATCGCCTAACAAGCCAACGGTTTGGTGTTCCCACAGAACGGTAATTTTGGGGTTTTGCATCACTCGCTCCTGCATTACCTTGGAGGCACGCAACACATTGCGCCTTACAATCAAATAGACCCGATTGGCCAACCCCGAAAGGTAGAGGGCCTCTTCGGCAGCGGTATCTCCACCACCCACCACGGCAACATCCTTGCCGCGATAAAAGAAACCATCGCAAGTAGCACAAGCTGATACACCAGATCCTGCATACTTTTGTTCATCGGGCAAGCCAAGATATTTGGCAGAAGCGCCAGTAGCAATAATCAGGGCATCGGCCTCAATCAACTTATTGCCATCAATGGTGACCTTAAAGGGGCGCTGCGACAGGTCGGTGGCCGTGGCCACACCAAAACGGATGTCGGCACCAAAACGGGTGGCCTGCGCCTTCAAATCCTCCATCATCACCGGACCGGTGACACCTTGTGGATAACCCGGGAAATTCTCCACCTCGGTGGTGGTGGTCAACTGACCACCGGGCTGCAATCCCTCGTACATAACAGGTGACAAATTGGCACGCGCTGCATAAATGGCAGCAGTATAACCGGCAGGGCCGGAACCAATCACCAACAGTTTCACCTTTTCAACAGCACCACCTTGGGTGCTGGTATTCTTCTGAGGCTCCATATCCTGGAGCTTTCCAAATAAAGCCATATCTATATTTCTAAATTATTACATGTTCACAAATTACCAATAAACAAAGATCCTTCCAAAAATTATTTATTGAACAAACTCATACTGCATCTGATCGAAAGACATCCCGCTTACCAAACCGATACCCCGGTCTACATTGGAATGGATTCGCACCGGGTCGAAAACCGGGAAGTTGTCGGCTCCTTTTGCCCAGATGGTGGTTTTCAGATATTCAAAGTAATCGTACGTATGATGATAAAGATAAACAGTAAGCCGTACCCTTTGTTCATCATAGGCCATCAGGTAATCGTTCTTTTCCGCCAGGAAAGAAACGGTATAGTCCTGCCCATTAATCAAAACATCGGAAAATAAACCCCGAAAATCGAACCAACTGGAGATCCCCCCCGCCTCCTCATGAAAAATAAAAACGGGATCTTCCTGCAACAGCTCCAGAGTGGTGGTATGCCGCACCCCATCGTAATCCCAAGCATCACGTACTACGGCAACTTGATAGTAGTTCGTTCGTAAACCATCATCCTTAAACCGAAGGGCAAACCTAAGAAACGCTTTCTCCACACCATTTCCAGTACTACGCACTTCAGTAACTGTATCCAAAGCAGCTATGGCAACCTTCTCTGGAACCATAGTACGGGATCGCACAATTTCTTTTCCCGCAATGGCCACCTCTACAACTACCGAATCACCGTAATTATAATCAACTGAATCCCATTCCCCATTGACCGTATTGGCAGGAAATACCTGATCTAACTTCAACTGACCATTAACCTTAAGACCAATGCGTGCACTTTCCACGTAAGAATAGAGATTGGACGAGGTAATGGAAACACTTTCACTCAAATGTATCCTGATAGTACTATCAGGATACAAGAAGGAATAGACCACCACCTTACCTTCTTTGTCGGGCACCTCAATATGGATCTCCTTCTCACAACCCAAAAACAATAAACCGAATAACAACCAGCCGTACCTCATAACTCAAAACTTTATGGTAACCCGCGCATAGGGCAAGGGAATGGGAAATATACTATATTGCTTCAGCACTCGAATGGTTGAATTGGTTTCAGCATCTGTTTTTTCGCCAAAATAGAGAAAAAACGGATTCTGCCGACTATAAGTATTGTAAATACCAAAGCTCCAGATGCGCGTCCCCCAACTCTTTTGACTGGTGAAATTCAACCCTAAGTCCAACCGATGTATGGCCGGCATCCTGAAATTATTCCGCCCTTCAATCAAATCATGCCCACTCCCATTGGCCGAGCCTGGTTGGGTTGGTAAATCGGGGCTATAATACTTTTGCGTGGGTAAGGTAACCGGGTAACCTGAACCAAAAATCCAGTTGATGGACAAATCGGTGCCTGAGGAAAACTTAAAGGTATTAAAGAGTGAAATATCGTGCCGGCGATCGTAATTGGCGGCAAAAGCCTTCCCTTGATTGATCTGGTCAAACTGATTCTCGGTTTTGCTCAAGGTGTAACCCAACCAACCCGACATGCGACCAATCTTCTTATGGAAGAAAAATTCGATCCCATACGATTTCCCTTTCCCTGATACTAACCGCGAAGCCCAATCTGCCGCTACATTGAAGATGCCGGAACTCTCTCTATAAGTCAGGATGTGGCGTTGCTGTTTGTAATAAGCTTCAACGGACAGGCTGGTTCCCTTGTTGATATCCCACTCCACACCTGCAGCCCATTGACGTGATCGCAAAGGTTTGATTTGGTCGGAAACGGGCAACCACATATCGGAGGGCAGCATAATGGAAGCACTGCGCACCAGGTGTATGTATTGTGTCATCTCCGAATAGGCTGCTTTGACCGAAAGGTTGTCACGCAAAAGATATAAGAATGAAACGCGGGGCTCAAAGGAGCCATAGTCGGTTTTTCCAGCCGACAGGGCAGAAAAATGCAGCCCCAGATTCATCTTGACATGATCGCCCAGGGAGAAATCATTCTCAATGTAACCATGATATTCGGGTCGGAAAAAACGCTCCGCTCCTACAGTGGTGTCGCGCACCGCTATGTCAGACTCGGTAGATTGAAAAACATCAATCCCTGGAAAAAAACCATGAAAGGTGTAATTAACCCCAAAACGCAAATGATTGCTGGAGGTGGGAAAATAGTCGAAGTCCACCTTGGCACCGCCATCGCGGATACCACTATAATAGCGCTGTTTGAAAACACCCACCGCCTCATTCCGGTAACTATTCTGCAATTGCTCCACAAAGAATCGGAAGTTACTGTACAGCAGGGTGACATTCATAAAAAGCTTCTCTCCAAAAACATGATTCCACCTAGTGGAGACAATCTCGTTGCCCCAGCCGCTACCTGTTTCATCGTTGAGGGTTACATCCTGCAACACCTCCTTAGTTTTCTTAACAATGGGCACGGTGCGGTAATTAAAATAGGTGGCATAATCATCCCGCCCCAGGAAGACACTCAAATACAACCGGTCGCGCGAAGAGAGGATATAGTTGAACTTGGCGTTGAAATCGTAAAAATAGTATTTGATCTTCTCGTCGCGCTTTAACTGGAGGGGGGTGGAAAAAAGATCAAGATAGGTGCGCCTCCCCGAGACGGAAAAAGAGGATTTACCCTTCACAACTGGCCCCTCGACTGAAAGGCGCGAGGAGAGCAACCCAAAACTGGCCACACCATGGTACTCCTCCAAATTTCCTTCCTTAAGCCTGATGTCCAACACCGAGGAGAGCCTGCCGCCGTAACGCGCCGGAAATCCACTCTTGATCATGGTCACCTTATTGATGGCATCGGCATTAAAAACGGAAAAGAAGCCAAGCATGTGGCTCACGTTATAAATGGGCACATCGTCGAGCAAGATCATATTCTCATCGGTGCCTCCCCCCCGCACATACAAACCACCAACCCCTTCGCTGCCACTTTGCACGCCTGGAGCCATCTGGAGCGTTTTTATCACATCCACCTCCCCAAGGAATGCTGGTACATTCTGGATCTGTTCCACCGGAATATCAATAATGCCGGTTGCGGTACTTTGAACCTTGCCGGGTTTCCGAGTGCCCAAAACATCCACTTGTTCGATATCGACCGATGATTGAAGAAGGAAGTTCAGAACAGTGTCCCGATTAAGGTAAAAGCTTTGATTTTGCGTTTGGCAACCAACAAATGAGCAATACACACTCACCTCCCCTTCGGGCAAGGCCAGGCTGTAAAATCCAAAATTATTGCTGTTTTGCCCGGTTAAAATATAAGGTTCATAAATATTGGCACCTATTAAGGCTTCACCGGAGGACTGGTCGCGTACAAACCCCTTGATAACAAATCGCCGCGCCCCTTGGATCTGGGGCTCAATAATCACCTTATTGCCTTTAACGGTATAGCTGGCAGGACACAACCGAAACAAATGATCAAGAATGGATTGAACCGCCATTTCGATGGAGGCCAAATCATTGGACGGATTGAGACAAATTTTGTTACTATAGCTAAAAATGATACCGGTTTGTTGGGTGACTTCCTGCAAAATATCGACCGTCGAAGCGTGGGGATGCAGAACACGCACCCGCGTCTGCAGCAGATCTTGCGCAGAAGTATAAAATGAAAAGCATACCAAGAAAACAGAAAACCACCCCCGACGAGCCACAAAAAATAGAGTTGTCCTGCTTTTCCCTTTGAATGGCAACCAATCAAAAAAAGCAAAACAACTCAATATGGTGGTATTTCGTAAGTGCATCAATTCAGTTCAGGATTCACCCCGAAATTAATCAGATATCGTCAATTCTCCATCACTGAACTGAATTTTTTTACTGAAATGTATTTTTAGCTCCTCCAACACATCAGAAAGCGGCTGATTATCGAAGACAGTAGTCACTTTCACGGTATCTTTAACATGAGCATAATGATTCACTTTTTTAATCTCCGGATAAAATTTCATCAAAGTTTCGGATACTTCACGTAAAGTAGCTCCTTGGAAGGTTAGCTTCCCGTTGCGCCAACTGGACACAGCAGCCACATCACAACTCTGTCTGGAAATCACACCATGCTCAAGGGTGGCCTTTTGACCTTTCGTCAACACCACTTTCTGCCGATCATCGCCAAACTCCACACGCCCTTCGGTAACCTCCACCACAACCCGGTTGCGATCCTTGATGTTCTCGATGAAAAAAGCGGTTCCCAACACCTTCACCTCGGAATTATTGAGCTGTACTACAAATGGACGTTTTTTATCCTTCGCAACATTGAAGTATGCCATCCCTTCGAGCCGAACCACACGACGATCCTCTTTCATCAGATATTCAACAGCTGTCGATTTATTCAACACAATAAAAGTTTGATCTTCGAGCAGCAGGGAATCCACATAACCATTGGTAGCCATCCTACTCCATGACGACAGCGCTTGACCGGGGAAAAACAGAAACCCCAAAGCTCCAAGGATAAAAAGGGGAACAAAAACCGCAGCCACTTTCCAATATCGAACAAAGACACTACGCTGACCCAATTTTTTTGAGCTTCCAAAACAGTTCTGCCTGAATTGCGCCCACTCCTCCTCACAACGCTCGTTGATGCGATTGGCTACATCGACCCTGGAACAATCGTCCCAGATCTTTTTCATCTCCTCATAGCACTTTCTAAACTCTGCATCAACATGACATCGCTGCCTAAAATCTCCCCGTTCCGCATCACTCATGTCATCCGAAAGCATCCGCACTATTTCATTCTCCATATCAGAATCAATCCGATCCATAAACAAACGATTGTAGTAATTATAGATTAGTGAAACGAAATTCCAGTAAAAAAGTTAGGCTGCGGAAGTGGTTCGATCTCTTTTTCAGATTCGAAACAGCTAATATCTTGCGCAGGCTCAACCTGCTTCTGCTGCAAAACAGTTGTTTCATTTATTCCATCTTCAACATTACCAAACAGTTGTGCCAACAATTGAAATATAAATTCCATATCTAACAGTTTTTTTCAGTTCTATGACAGACCAAGCCATGCACACACGTATTGCACCAACGGGAAATCACCTATTTAAAAAAAGTATAAATAATAAAGCTGGCAAAAAATCTTGCAGTTGCCCCCTAAGCGATTTCAAGGCTTTTGAAATTTGGGTCTCCACAGTACGCTTCGAAAGCTGCAAATCCTCAGCAATCTCCGAATTGGTCATCCCCTCCATCCTACTCATCTCAAAAATCTTCCGGCATTGCCCGGGTAGCCGTCCAATGGCTTGAACAATCTTCATCTCCAATTCAGCTTCTTCCATAAAAGAATCCCCATCGTCGCCCAACTCTGTGGAATGGGCAAAAATAGTATCGTGGTGGCGTTTTTTAATTTGCTGACTTTTCAACTCATTGAGCGAACGGTTGCGGACAGACTGGTACAAAAACGACTTGATGGAGACACGGATCTCCAGTGTTTCCCGTTGCTCATAAACCTTAGTAAAGACCGCCTGCACCACATCGCGGGCAGCATCTTCATCCTTCAAGATTTTATAGGCATAGAGTGTCAAAACACTGAAGTACTTCTTAAACAAGGTATGAAATGCCGATTCTTTCCCCTCCTTGAGTTGCTGCATCATTAAAAAGTCTTCGTTTTCGGGCACCATATACAACTATAAATATTCACAAATTTAATAATTTAATCTTCACTCCGGCCACCAGGACACATTTCTTATAGGCCAACCCCCAAACGGGTTGAATATGAAATGCGAAAGCCCCTCCCGACCTCCCCAAGGGGAGGAGATTATTTCCCGCATCCAAACATTAGGTTCAGAGACCCGGAATATTTGTAGTCTTAAGATGCATCCTGTTTGTAAAAGGGGTCGCAGACCCGAAATATAAATTATCACATGAGGAAGGGTGTTCCGGTGCTCTGCACCTTTGTTATTATAGGAGATGGTGGGTTGCTACAAATATTGTGCGGCTCTGCCGCTCGCTTTGCCAAATTGGCGGATATGTAATGCCCATTACCAGCGCATGAGTTGAAAATTGTTATGAATGATATTCAACACCTTCGGTGTTGCGCAACGGCGCAATCATGCAACCGCCGGTTCCACCGGCGGCTATTCACATTAAACTCCTTCGGACTTGGCGCACATAGGATGATGTCGCCACAACAAGGATAGGTTGTTCTTCCAGGGCGCAGAGATATGAGCGTTCTTATTCCCGAGGCGATGCCTCGGGCTGAAATAAGCTGTCCATCGAGACGATTGAGAGTTAACAACCATTGCAAACTTTTCAACCCTTCAACTATAGCACTTAAAGAAACTTCAAATATTTTGCACGGTTCAAGCTTCCCAACATGGAGACTTTTCGACCTGGAAACTTTTCGACATGCAGTTTATCGTTCCCAGATCACTAAAAATTCCATTTTTTTAAGAAACTGACAATAAATTAGTTAACAAAATAGTTTAAAAAAGTACTGATTTTTTCCATCGCAACTATTGGAGGTAATTACATTTTATCTATCTTTGCAACGTCTTAGAAAGAAAAGACAATTCGGGATGTGGCTCAGCTTGGTAGAGTACTCGTCTGGGGGGCGAGGGGTCGCAGGTTCAAATCCTGTCATCCCGACAAAAAAAGAGGTTAGTGAAAACTAGCCTCTTTTTTTATACGATCATCTCGGATGATTATAAAATCAAAAATCCCGCAAGCCACGCCTGCGGGATCAAGACCAATGCTGGTCAATAAATTTTTGGCAGAACCTCTCCGGTCAGCACATCCAATGCATTTTCGGCCAGAGCGCGCATCTCATCTTCACCGGGCATCACCACCACAGGCGCTATAAACCCAACCCGTTGCTTGATTCCTTCGCAAAGTTTTTTATCGTGGGCGATACCGCCGGTAATGATGATGGCATCTACCTGTCCACACAACACGGCCGCACAACTACCAATGGATTTAGCAATCTGATACCCCATGGCACCCAACACCAGGCCGGCATGGGCATCGCCATTATTGGCACGCGCTTCCACTTCCGAAGCCATATTAGTGCCCAAATGAGCCAAAAGGCCACCCTTGCCATTGAGGCGTTTGCGAATCTCCTGCTGAGTGTATTTACCTGAAAAGCACATATCCACGAGAGCACCTGCGGGGAGCGTGCCGGCACGTTCGGGCGAAAACGGACCTGATCCATCCAAGGCATTGTTGACATCGACAATACGTCCTTTGCGGTGGGCACCTACCGATATACCACCCCCAAGATGGGCTACAATCAGATTCAACTCCTCGTAAGGACGTTCCATCGACTTGGCATAGTTTTTTGCCACTGCTTTATGATTCAAGGCATGGAAAATACTGCGGTTCGGCAAATCGGGCAAACCGGTGATGCGGGCCTCATCCATCAACTCATCCACCACAACCGGATCGGCAATAAAAGCACGAGCCGAAGGCAGGCTACGCGCAATGTCGTCGGCAATCAAACCGCCCAAATTACTGGCATGTTCGCCCAATTCACTCTTCTTAAGATCGGCCTTAAGCGCTTCAGTAACTTCATAAACACCCGATTCGATGGGCTTCACCAATCCACCGCGCCCAACCACGCCATCAATGTGTTCGATATCAATATCAGCCTGAACCAATTCACTCAACACCATCTCTTTTCGAAATTCATACTGGGCTGCAACACAATCGTACCGGGCCAATTGTTCGGCAGAATGGCGAATAGTCTTCAGAAAAACTGAGTTTCGTCCTTCGTATACTGCGATCTTTGTGGAGGTGGAACCCGGATTGATCACTAAAATCTTATAGGTTTTCATAGGAAACAGATTGGTTTAGAACTGATTTTTAAACTGATTAATTTGGTACAAAAATACCACAACCATGCATAACAGCAAATGAGAAAAATCATCGTAACCCGTTGTGCCACTATTTTTTCAAAGGCGCCAAGCTGCCGAGGCAAAAAAAGGGCAGCATCGACAACGACACTGCCCTTGATAAGTATCAAGCGCTAAACAAATCAGGCCAAGGAGGCCAACAAAATACTGAATAGCTTGGATTCTTCGGAATCGCTGCGCGAGGTAAGCACAATTGGAGCTGTAGCCCCCAGAATGACACTGGCCACCTTAGCCTTGGCGAAAAAGACCAGTGTTTTATACAACACATTGCCCACTTCGATATCGGGCATCAGCAACAGGTCGGTATCGCCGGCCACTTCACTGCGGATGCCTTTGTGCTTGGCACTTTCGTAGCTCACTGCATTATCGAAAGCCAAGGGTCCGTCGATAATGCAGTTCTTGATCTGATCGCGCTGATTCATTTTGGACAAAAGGGCTGCATCAAGCGTTGCCTGCATATTTTCGTTCACCATTTCAATGGCGCCCAAAACGGCAACCTTTGGCAAAGGAATCCCTATCTTATTGAGGTACTTCACCGAATTATTGACGATGCCAATCTTATCCTGCAAATTTGGCGCAATATTCATGGCCACATCCGTCACGGCAATCAACTTGTGGTAGGTTTCCACCTCGAATAGGGCAAAATGCGACAAGATGGAGCCGCTGCGTAACCCCCACTCCTTGTTGAGCACGCCACGGAGCAAATCGGGCGTGGCCACCTTGCCCTTCATCAAGATATCGGCTCTTCCATCGTGCACCATCCTAACGGCCAATTCAACGGCCTTGATGGAGTTTTGCTCGTCGATAAATTCGGCGCCGCTGAAATCGAATCCTTTGGCCTCAATGATCTTTTCGGTATCTACGCGGGAACCAATCAAGACCGGCATGATGAATCCGGCTCTAAAAGCCGAATGAACCGCCTCCAGCGAATGCTCATCCTGCGAAACCGCCAGAGCCAGTTTTCGACAAACCTTTTGTTGCTGAACCAAAGCCTGCAGATCAGACAATTTTTTAAACATACCTCTTCCTTTTATGTTTGTGAGTGATTATCTGTTCACCAAAGCATCCACTATTTCGCGCGTATCCTGGGCAATCACCAACTCCTCGTTGGTAGGCACCACCATTACTTTTGTTCTTCCCTTGCTGATGATTCCTTCTTCACCAATAATGGCATCATTGGCCTCGTCGTCCAGCTCAATGCCAAAAAACTCAAGCCCTTGACAAATGCCACGACGCACGATAAAGCTGTTTTCACCAATCCCTCCGGTGAATACCACCGCATCCACACCACCCATGGCAGCCACGTAGGAGCCAATGTATTTACGCACCCGGTAGAAGAACATCTCCAGTGCCAGCTGCGAATCGGCATTGCCCTCGCCCGCCGTGCGGATGATCTCGCGCATGTCGGATGAAACACCAGTGATGCCGAGCAAGCCACTTTGCTTGTTAAACAATACGGAAGCCGAACGGGTGCCAATCATCTCCTTATCCATGATAAAAGTGACGGCTCCCATATCGATGTCACCGGCACGAGTACCCATGATCAACCCTTCTACTGGGGTAAAACCCATGGAGGTGTCAACCGATTGTCCGTTTTTGATGGCACAGATGGAAGCACCATTCCCCAAGTGACACACGATGAGCTTTTGAGTAGCATAATCCACATTGAGGATCTCGCACGATCGTTTGGAAACAAACCGGTGACTGGTACCATGGAAGCCATACCGGCGGATGCCGTATTTCTTGTAAAGCGACATGGGGATGCCATACATATAGGCATATTTGGGCATGGTCTGGTGGAATGCCGTATCGAACACACCAACCTGGGGCACACTGGGCAACAACTGCTTGATGGCATCGATTCCCTTGAGGTTCGGCGGATTGTGAAGTGGCGCCAACTCGATGCACTCTTCCATTTTACGAATTACGTCGGGTGTAATGAACACACTCGAGTTGAACTCCTCGCCGCCATGCACCACCCGGTGACCCACAGCATCTATCTCGTTGAGGGAGGTTAAACAGCCATGGTTGGCGCTCACCAATACGCCCAAAATATAATCAATGGCACTGGTATGATCTAGAATCTCGCCTTCGAGCAAAACCTTCGAACCATCCTCCTTCTCGTGTTTCAAAAAGGATCCATGCAAGCCAATTTTCTCAACAACGCCTTTGGCCAATACAAGCCACTGTGCACCATCCTCCGAGAAAAGCTGATATTTGCATGAAGAACTGCCACAGTTTAACACCAATATTTTCATCTGTCAATTTCTTTAAATTCCTTAAATGGATTAATGTCAAATACTTACTGCAAGCAACCTAATATTTACCAACAATATGCTCGGCATGCAGCCGCCGTCCTTCGCTGTCGTAACGGTAAAATCCTACGCCATTAATTTTACCCAACCGCTTGGCGCGAACCAGCCGCTTGATCAATGGGGAGGGTTTGAATTTGACATCACCAAACTCTTCGTAGATGTTCTCCATCCAGCGTTGGACTTTTTCCAAGCCAATGATGTCGGCCGACTGGAAGGGACCGAAACGCATCCCCAAACCAATCACCATGGTTTTATCAATATCTTCAATGGAGGCCACACCCTCGAGCAGGGTGGCACAGGCTTCATTCAAAAGCGTCACAAAGAGACGGACACTCACAAGGCCGGCTGATTCCTCTACAGGAATCACTTCGCGATTCAAAAGTTTGATAAAGGTACAAACCCTATTATAAACCTCCTCGGTGGTATAAAGCCCCTTGACCACCTCTATGATGCGCGCCTCGGGAGACGTGACGAAAAAATGGAGGCTGACGCACCGATCGGGGTGCTTCAACTCAGAAGCCAACTCTGTAATAATGATGGTTGTGGCATTGGTGGCAATGATGGCATCGCGTTCAACAACTGCCTCCACCTGCCTGAACACCTCTTTACGCGCCTCCAAGCTGCGCAAGCCGGTCTTTTCATCAGCAAGAATGGCTTCAATAACAAAATCGCACGATGCCAGGGCAGCGTAATCGAGCGACCCTCGGATACGGGACATGATGGCACGCTTTTCTCCTGGCGTAAGTCCCCAGTTTTCGATGCGGACATCAAGCTCCTTGCCAATATTTTGAATGGCAAGATCTATCTTATCCTGACTAAGTTCAATAAAAACCACCTCAATACCATGCCAGGCAGCAATGCGGGCGATGTTTTGCCCCTCTTTTCCACACCCCACAACGCCTATTTTTGAAAACAGCGTCTTCACCTTTTTTTCCTGACTCAATGCATAAGCATCAATCGGTTCCACCAATATTTCAGCCATTTGATCTTTTTATTTTATATTCTAAACTTAACAACAGAAACATCTTCAAAAACAATCAGCCGGATAACCGGCTGATTGGAGTTTTACATACCTGCGGCCTGGTTGGCAGTGATGGCCACCAAATTAACAATATCACTCACCGAACAACCCCGCGACAAATCGTTGATGGGAGCCGCCATGCCTTGAAGGATAGGCCCCACTGCCTCTGCCCCGGCCATGCGCTGAACGAGTTTGTAGGCTATATTACCGGTTTCGAGGGTTGGGAAAACCAAAACATTGGCTTTTCCTGCAATTTCGCTTCCTGGAGCCTTTTTGCTGCCTATGGATGGAATGATGGCTGCATCGGATTGCAATTCCCCATCAATTTTCATGTCGGGTGCCATCTTTTGTGCCAAAGCAGTGGCTGCAACAACTTTGTCGACCATTTCGTGCTTGGCGCTGCCTTTGGTTGAGAAGCTTAACATGGCTATGCGGGGTTCGAATCCTGCAATGGCACGGGTGGTACGGCCGGTAGCCACAGCAATCTCAGCTAGCTCTTCGGCCGTAGGATTGGGATGAACAGCACAATCGGCAAATACCATCAAACCATCCTCGCCAAACTCCTTATTCTGTAGGAACATCAAAAATGCACCCGAAACGACACTCATGCCTGGTAGTGTTTTCACAATCTGGAATGCCGGGCGCAACACATCGCCGGTAGCATTGTCGGCACCTGCCACTTCGCCATCGGCATCACCGGCCTTGATCATCAATACCGCCAGGTACAAAGGATCTTCAACCAACTTGGCAGCTTGTTCCTCGGTCATGCCCTTACTCTTGCGGATACTCAACAACAATTGCGTATAGGTTTCCTTCTTTGCATGCGACTTTGGATCAACAATGGTCGCCCGGCCAATATCGGTCAAACCATATTGGGTGGCCAAAGCTCCAATTTGAATGGGATCACCAATCAGGATCACTTCGGCAATACCCTCTTTCAGAATAACATCGGCTGCTTTCAGTGTTCTCTCCTCATGTCCTTCGGGCAAAACAATTCGCTTTTTGTCTTGTCGGGCACGGTCTTTCAATCTTTCAATAAATTCCATGTTCCTTTTTATTTTGTATTTTAGGCATCACAAATTAAAAATTAATTATTTCAACTTGAAATGTCTTTTATCAGTTTACCTTTCAGCAGTTTATCGAAAACGGATGTTGCCTGATCATCCAAATCAAAACAATAGGGAGAAATACATAGCACACAAACCACTAAGATCCAACAAACTAAAGAAGCACTACAACCAAGTGTAGTGCTTTACAAAATAACATGAAATTATCCAAAAGTAAAAATAAAAGATCGCCCACCAACCAAATATTCGGAACAAAAAGATGGAAAGTTCATCCGAGATCGCCCTTCGCCTCAATAAATAGGTGGCGTGCCTCGCTTGGTTTGAATTTCCACCACCCCATAACTACCAGCATCCCCATAGAGTTCTTTGGCTTTCTCTCCTTTCAAAACACGGATGGATTTGATGTTATAGGGCTCAAGCTCTACATAATCGTTCACCAGCTTACGATCCAGCACGAAAAGGGGAAAATGCTCCGCCCCCCGATAGGCCTTAAGCGACTCTGAAAAGGCACGCTGCGAATCGCTCAGTTTCAGATTGATGGTGATGTTCTGCACCGAACGAACGGCACTCTTATTCAACTTGGCTGGCTTCCACTTCCCGGTGGTCATCACCAACTGGCGGACGGATTCGTCAATCTCGGGCGACAACCCCTGCACCACATCCACCGATTCCACAACTCCTTCAGGGTTAATAGCCACGGCAGCCACCACAGCCCCCTCTTGCAATTCAATAATGGCCCGCATGGGGAAGACGAAACGTTTGGCATAATAGCGTCCGGCATCGTTGCCCGAACCGCGCAAAACAGCTGGTTTGTCTACATGGGCAGTCTCATCCTGCGCCATCAAAGGGCCTGGCAACAATAAGCTAAAGCCAAGCAACATCCAAAAGCTAAAAGTAAAATTAAGGTGATTTTTCATATCCTTATCATTTTCATAATGAAACAATATTGTACCATGTATGACTCTAAAGTTATAAAAATGAACGGGAAAAACAAACTGGGAACAGACATAAACAAAAAAAGGTGTCGAAACAATCGACACCTAAAGGATATAAAACAAAATTAGAGGCTAAAACAACTATGGCCTGGTTTGATCGCGAAGGGCATCAATGCGGTTGATGACGGCTCGCAATTTCTCCAAGTCTTCGGGCGATGAGCTCGATTGCTTTTGCCGGGATACTTCCTCTGATGATTTAGACGAACGTATTTCAAAATTGGCTCCCGGGTAGATGCGGGGTTCATCAAAAGCATCGCTAACTTCCATCTCAATAAAATCGAAATGGCTCAACAACTCCTTCATAAACTCCAGCTTGTGGTTCTGCACCTTTAGTTTAATATATTTCATAGCATACAAATTAATTGACAACACATCAGGGGGACAAAACAAGGTTTGGTCGCCACCATATTTTTTATTTAAATTAAATATACATCAATCAAAACAAAAAGTCAACAAAAGAATGAAAAATAATTAATTTATTTTGATCATGTACACATTTTGTGCCAAAAAACAGGACTTAAAAAAAGTTATTATAACTATCCACGAAAAGTTGCATGAAAGAAATGCCGATTGTAATAAGTTAAGAATAATCAAATACCATTCAACAGAAAAAAGGGGTACTCAAGACGAGCACCCCTTCAATCGAAAAATTATTGTTTTTTAGCCCACCAAATGGGGGTCAATGTTCCATCAGGTCCACCCAACAGAGTGATGGCCTTTTCATATCCAGAAGGATCGGCATTCTTCAAACTTGATGGGAATCGCATCCGTTGAGGATACAGTGAAACCTTTTGTCCTGTCTTATAGGCGTCTCTACTCCATTCAGGCATAGTTGCAATAGGCTCCTCAGCCGATAGGATCTCAAAGAAAGGAAGTCCCAAACGACGATGATCAGACCATGCTTCCATCGGCAAATATGGCATTTGTGCAATATATTTCTGGGTAATAATTTTGCAAATCTGGTCATTCAGCGCTTTACCATACAGAGTTTTAGAGGCATCAGGATATTTGTAAGAGAATTTACCAGCCTCTTTAGTGTAACCATCTACATAATCCATCTCCACGTCTGATGGTTCAACAACATGATCAAAGCTTACCGAAGTTCCAACCCGGTTGTAGTCGGTTGATGCAAGATACTCTGGCAGAACTGAAAGATCGGCACCATGATAAACAAAGCTGGCCTCAATACCTTTCTCATAAGCCAATTTAGCAGCAACACCATTGGTATTCCAACCACGAACTGCACCTTCCGCCAAAAGAAACCAAGTTTCCCAGTCACCAAAAAAGACACGACTGTTGCTACTCTGACGATATTGCTTTCCTAAAGCAGGATAATTAGTCCAACGATTTTTAATAATCTCATTATTAGACTGTTTAGCACCATTAAAACCATTAGCGACACCATTCCAACAAAACCGTGTATCGATTGAGGTTACAACAGTTTCACCATTTTTCAAGTCATAAACACTCTTATTTTCAATAAACCAATCGATAAAATTTGAAGCCTCGGTATCGAAAGGTAGGAAGAAAAGTTTAAAGGCACGAGGATCCACTTTTGCAGGAATCCCGTCAAGAAAAAATTGCTTATTTGGATCATCCGTATTGGCAGATAGGTGATCAGGAATAAAGAGACCCAAATAATTTTCATCTTTAATATAATCCTGATATCTCGCTTCGGGCAACAATGTTTTAGTGCTGACCCCACCTAAATTGGTAAGTATATTACACATTGCTTCCGACAAAACTTGATCATTCCAAGGACGGCTCATAACCCCAGTCAACGCATCCCATCCGTCTTTTTCAGCAACTTTAAAAACGTCGGCACTAGATGCAATTAGACTTTCCCTAGCGGCTGCCTCAAATTCTGATTGAGCTTTCTGAGGATCAACTTCCGACATACGCATGGCCAAACGCAAGCGCAGAGAATTCGCATACTTCACCCATTTAGAGAAATCAAAGTGGTAGGCAGCATCAAACTTCTTTTCAAAATCGGTAGGAACTACATCCACATCTATCTTTGTAACAGCATCCTTCAATTCCTCCAAAAGGAAATAATACACTTCCTGGCAGCTATTAAATTCTGGATCTGACCCTTGGAAAGCATTAATGGGCATAACCCCAAAATTATCAACATACTCACTCATCAAATAAGCACGCCAGATACGGCTCACTTCTTTTACATTAGGCGTAAACTCGGCATTATGACCGCTCAACTTTCCGCTCTCGATCTGCGCATTCGCTAAATTGATTGCCAAGTTAGTAGACTTAATCCAAGAAGTAACGCGTGTATCGTGGTAATTTTTATTAAAATCATCACTATAACTTCCTGTCGCAAAAAATGACATTTGATGCTGGCGGGCAGCTGTTTTCCATTGATAAACAAAAACTCGCTCTGCTTCATCAGGTGATTGCTGCGCATCAATAACGGCTTTATTAAATGCATAATATGGCTGCGCCTGCTCCTGAGATGCGGCTTTGGGATCTTCATTAATCTCATCAAAGTCGGAACAGGAACTCATTCCCAGAAAAGACAGGGACAACAAATATATTATAGAATTAAATTTTTTCATATTCTACTATATTGTTAAAATTAGAAACTAAAAGAAACATTAAACAAATAGCTACGTGAAGTTGGTGAACTATTGCCTTCGAAACCAACAGCATTTGTACTGGTTGCAAATACCGACTCGGGATCAACGCCGTTCAAATGGCTGGAGATCATCCAAACATTATTAACATTGGCTCCAACTTTAATTGTTTGGAAGGGTGTAGAAGAAATCCAACGTTTTGGCAACTGATAATTCAAAGAAATATTACGCAAACGAATATTAGTGGCATCATAAATATTAGCTTCACCTACCCCAAGGTTACCACTTCGACCTGTTACTGCAGTCCAGTAGAGTTGGTTACTTACTTGATTCGTATTGACAACATAACCACCATTTCCGTCGGAAACAACTCCATCAGCAATCACACCTTCACGTTTTCCGCCCTCGGTTGTGACTTTCGCAGTACCAACAGCCTGAAGCGTTTGATTGGTTGCAGAAAAAATTTCGCCACCAATGCGAGCATCAATCAAAAAGCTTAAGGACAATCCTTTATAGTTAAAAGTATTGGTTAAACCTAAAAGCCCTTTAGCTTGCTGATCTCCTAACTTGTATGCCTCCTCACTTGCGGTTGGCAAGCCATCCCCATCAACGATGATTTTTCCATAATGGGGACTAGTTTTATCTTCAACTCGCCGGTATTTAGTACCCCAAATCTCACCATAATTACCACCAGCAACAGCATATATGGTCAAGTTATCATAACCACCCAATGCATATTTCTCAATACCTTCTTCCAAGCTGATGATCTTATTCTTGTTGTTAGAATAATTCAACATCAAGTCCCAAGTTAAGCCATTGCTCAGTTCTAAAGGACGCGCATTGATCATTATTTCAACCCCTTCATTTTGGATGTTCCCTGCATTTATCTTACGAGAAGTGTATCCTGACAATGGGTTCATTGGAATATTCAACAACTGGTTGGTTGCATTGGATTTATACCAAGTAAAATCTAGACCTAGACGATTTCCAAAAAAACGTACTTCAGCACCAGCTTCCCATGATTTGATCAACTCATTTTTCACATCAGGGTTATAAAGCACGTTGCCTTGTGCAGTAGTGGTATTTCCATTGGGGTCTTTATTAATACTGTAAGTATTATACAATTGATAAGGATCCATATCGTTACCCACTTGGGCATACGACAATCGCGCTTTTGCATAAGTAAACCAAGATGGCATACCTGAAAACTCATTGCGCATCATTTCACTAATTACCCATGACCCGCTAAGCGAAGGATAAAAGAAAGATCGATTATCTTTTGACAAAGTGGATGTCCAATCGTTCCTGAAGGTTCCATCAACAAAAGCCCAACCATTGTAATTCACTTGGAAAGTACCATACAAAGAGTTGATCTTTTTCCTTGAAAGAGTTTCATTAACAGAAGGTTTATCTTTTCCGTTATTCAACTTGAACAAATCTCTCACTTCCAATTCACCAGAACTTGCGTCCAAACTAGAAGAACTTCGCTCCATCAAGTTTCCACCAAAAGAAAAGGCACCCCCCCAATTTCCAAAAAGGTTATCCTTATGAGCAGAAACTAAGAAATTAAAATTGTTTTCGAAGAATTTTTGCTCACCAAAACTATAATATCCAGTTTCACTTCGAGGACTACCTCCATATGTTTTCCTTTCAACTTCGGTAAAGTAAATATCGCTACCTGCTTTCACCTCAGCATTCAACCAACTGGTGAAATCATATTTCAACGAACCATTCATCAAAAAACGGTTGCGAATATCCTGGCTGGTATCGTACTTGCTTGCCCAATAAGGATTTATAGCATTCCCCTTGGTAAACCACAACATATTGCCATCCTCGTTAACAGCCGGGGCGAAATCGCGAATATCCAGCGAAACAGGGAAAGAATACATTGCCATAAAACGGTTAGAATTGTTATTTCCACTTACAGGACGATTCTTAGCATCCGAAAGAATGTATTGAACTTTCATATCTGTACTCCACCGATCATTCTCTCCAAATTTGGATGTCTGACGAAGCATCATGTTGGTTCGGCTCAATTTTGCCTCAGGAATCATACTCTTATCATCCATACGGGTAATAGAGGCGTAGTAGGTAGATTTTTCATACTGCTGTGAAAAAGAGATGTTTTCCGTATAGTTAACACCTGTATCAAAAAAGTTCTTCACATTATCGTAAGCCTGCATTTTCTGCGTGGAACCATCCCAGCTCTCGTAATCCTGTCCTTTAATTTCAGGACCCCAACTTGAGCCGGAATTTTTATCATAATTCCCATTTGAACCTTGACCAAAAGTTTTCTGCATATCAGGAATCATGAAGGGGGTCTCCAGACCAACAGAAGAAGAAACAGTTACACCTAAGCCAGAGCTTTTACGCCCTTTTTTTGTGGTAATTAATATTACACCACTCCCTGCTCTCGATCCGTAAAGTGCAGCAGCTGAAGCTCCTTTTAGAACAGACATGGACTCGATATCATCTGGATTGATATCCGACAAACCATTGCCCATATCAGCAGAAGGATTCCAATAATCGTTGTTTTGAGCTCCTGTAAAGTTATCAACAGGCACACCGTCCACAACAATAAGAGGCTGATTCAATCCAGTAATAGAGTTACTACCACGAAGCTGAATCTTTGATGAACCACCGGGTCCATTACTTGAACGAATAATTTGAACACCTGATACTTTCCCTGTCAAAGCATTGGCAAGATTGGTTTCTCGGGCTTGAAGTAGCTCTTCACCCTTTACTTCCTGCATGGCATAACCCAAAGCTTTCTTCTCTCGCTTTACACCCAGCGCCGTCACCACCACTTCATCCAAGTCGGTGGCATCGCTTTGCATCACCACATTGATGGTTGTGCTAGCGCCAACAGTAATTTCCTGGGTATTCATACCAATAAACGAAAACACAACCACCTCACCTTGCGCGGTTGACAAATGATAGTTACCATCAAAATCAGTAATGGTACCATTGGTGGTCCCTTTTACAAAAACAGAGACTCCAGGCATGGGCAAACCATCCTCCTTGGCTGTCACCACACCGGAAATTTTCATCTCCTGTGCCATAACCAACCCCATGCCAATAAAAAGCATTGCTGCAGAGAGCAACCACTTTTTAAAACAAATAGATTTTTCTTTCATACTTAAAAGTAAATTGATAAAACTTATTGATTCAACACTATTTAGCTAACACTAAACATCTTAGTAAAAATCATAACTGCCACACCCAACAAACCATAACCATCATCATGCGAAGAGATTTCGATGCTGACTTGTTTAGAGATGTCGCGCAAGCAATACTGATTAAGCGCAAGCAAAAGCGGCATCCTGATTAATTCGCCAGCCTTTGCCAAGGGTCCATTTATCACGATAAGTTCAGGATTATTGAGTTGGATGAGGATCGACAACCCCCAGGCGAGATTTTCGCTCACCTGGCGCAACAGCGACAAGGAGAGTTCGTCGCCCCGTTGAGCCATCTCTACAATATCCGAAACTTTTAATTCGTTCGTACAATTTCTAAACTGAGCCGTCAGATGGGAAGTGTGCTCCTGGGCAATGGCCTCTTTGGCCAACTTAAGCAAGTAATTGGCCGAGGCAATGGTTTGCAAACAGCCGCATTTACCGCATTGGCATAACTCCCCATTGCGCACGATGCGAATATGACTGAATTCCCCAGCAAATCCATCGCTGCCACTGATGATGCGTCCATCAACGACAATACCCAAGCCAAGGCCGTCGTTCCAATTAACCACCATCACATTCTGCTTCCCACGCGCCATGCCAAACACCAATTCTCCCAAGGCATTCATGCGCGCATCGTTCTCAACAAAAACGGGCTTCTTAAAAACTTTTCTCAAACGCCCTGCAACATCCCGCTTTACTTCATTGCCAATAGTATGATTGATGCCATTCACTGAGTCAATTAACCCGGGCATGCTTATCCCAACTGCACTCACCCGTTTGTTGTCAACACCCGAGGCATTTGCCATCTCCTGGAATGCTTGGTAAAAGAGAAACTCAAAATCAGGATTATCCATATTGGCAGCCACCACCTGCACCTTGCCGACAATCTGGTTCAGACCATTAATTATGGCACAACGCGAATGGGAATGCCCAACCTCCACCACAAAAACATAAAAGGCACTCTCGGAGAGCTGATAATTGAAAGGTTTGCGCCCCGACTTGGCCGAGTCGCCTATCTGGGAAACCACGGAGGTGTCAATCAATCCTTCCATCAGACTGCGGACGGTTGGCAGAGAAATATTCAGTTTTTTAGCCAATGCAGAAGCCGTCAGGGGACCAGCTTGATACAACAAACTGATCATCTGAAGTTGCAGTTGATAACGCTTCTGCTCTACAACCGCCATATAACTGAGTTCTTCCTGACTTAACAACATTTTGTCCCATTAATTTGATGGGCACAAATTTTATACAATTTTTAATATTCAACAAGCTTTATGGTGATTTTTTTCTATTTATTTTTATTTGATTTAATTTTTTACCATCATATTGGTTTTTTAAGTTATTTTAGCACACTACTAATTCATTTTAATAGTTTTATTTGTATTAATATTAATAAAAGGAAAATTTATACACGAATATAGCTCTCTAATCTTCATCACGAAGGCCTTAACACTGTTCGTACTGCAAAAATGAAGCTATTCAAACAGCTTCTTCAAGCTTGCATGAATTCAACAAATGCAAAGCCTTTGAGGTTAAAGGATAAGAAAAAAGAGGGTGTCCCCAACTAGGAGACACCCTCTTTAATAAATAAGGGACGATAAGCCGAACAGGCAAATCTATGGCCGATCGGACACGGCAGAACCAAATTGGGAAGGAACAGGACCCATTTCAAATTCAAGCACGCCGCCATCAACCACATCCTGGTGAAGGATGTAAGCTTTTGAATAAGGCTGACCGTTCAGTTTCGCACTTTGAATGTAGATATTTTTGTCGCTGTTGTTTTTTGCCACGATGGTGAATGACTTGCCATTTCCAACATCAATGGTTGCTTGATCCATCAGCGGGCTTCCAAAGATATAAATGCCACCGGCCGGCGCCACCTGGTAAATCCCCATGGCCGACATCACATACCAGGCAGACATCTGCCCCACATCCTCATTGCCACTCAACCCGGAAGGCTGGTCGTGATAAAGGGTGGTAAGAACTTCACGTACTTTTTCGGCCGTCTTCCATGGCTGCCCAATATAGGCATACAAATAGGTGATGTGGTGACTGGGTTCATTGCCATGGGCGTATTGGCCAATCAACCCGGTAATGTCGGAGGATGCCTTTTCGCCCATATCCCCTTCAACCACAAAGAGTGAATCCAACTTCACACAAAAGGCCTCCTCTCCGCCAAACATGCCAATCAAGCCGGGCACATCGTGCGGCACCAACCAGGTGTATTGCCATGCATTCCCTTCACAATAATCATCGCCCATGTGGATAGAATGGAACGGATTAAATGGTTCTCGAAACTTGCCATCGGAAGAGAGTCCCCTCACAAACTGTTTTTCCTTGTCGAAATGGTGTTGATACAAAAGGCTCCTATTCTTGAAGTAGTGGTAATCATCGCTCTTGCCCAACGATTGAGCCACTTGGGCTATGCACCAATCGGCCAAAGCATACTCCATCCCTTTGGCCACCGTTTCGTGGGTGGGCTCTTTGTCATAAGGGATATAACCATACTCCTTCAACCACTTCATGCCACGCTCGTCGAGCATGGCCGATTGCTTCATGGCTTCGAAGGCGGCTTCGCGATCCACATTAAAATTCTTAAGCACCAGATCGGCCAAAACCACGGCCCCCGGATTACCCACCATGCAGTCGGTTTCATTCCCCATCAAATGCCACACGGGTAGTTTGCCCTGCTGCTTGAAAATATTGATCATTGTAGCACCCATATCGGGCACCATATCAGGATGGATAATGGTCATCAACGGATGGGCTGCCCGATAGGTGTCCCATAATGAAAAGGTTGTGTAATTGACAAAGGATTTGTCATTACGAACCTGCCCATCGCTGCCACGGTAGTCGCCATTCACATCATGAAAAACCGAAGGGGCCACCATGGTATGATACAAAGCCGTGTAGAAAATCTTTTTATGTGACAAATCATTGGTCTCAACCCGTATTTTATTCAACTGTGCATTCCATGCCTGATCAGCGTCAGCAACAGCCTTATTGAAATCCCATCCCGGCAACTCAGCCTCCATATTTTGTTTGGCAGCCTCGATGCTGGTGGGTGAAAGCGCCACTTTGACATAAACGGCCTCCTTGCCCTTGGTAGTAAAGAATACTTGTCCATAAGCCTTCTTTGCTTTGAGCGAAGATCCATCCATCGGGGTCAGCCCATCGGATAATGTGAAGCTTTTGATTGGCTTTGAGAATACAGCCGTAAAATAGACGATTTGATCTTTAGCCCACCCTGAAGAACGGCGATAACCGGAGACCACCGTATCATTCTCCTGAACCAGATAACCCTCAACAGGGGAGTCCCAACCAATGCCATGTTCCAAATCGATCACAATATTGGCCTGATCGGATTCAGGGAAGAGGTATTTGTGGAAACCGACCCGCTTGGTGGTCGTCAACTCCACATCAATACCAAACCGGTCGAGGTGCACCGAATAATAACCGGGCTTAACACGCTCCCGATCATGTGAAAAGTAGGAGTAGATGCCTGACTCGGGATCGGGCAACTCACCCCGGGTAGTTTTCACCAAACCAATGGCAGGCATGAAAGAGACATCGCCCAAATCGCCAATGCCCGTCCCACTCAAATGCTGATGTCCGAAACCAATAATGGTGGAATCGGAATAATGGTACCCCGAGCACCAATCCCATCCTTGCGTATGCTGGGTTGGCCCCAGTTGAACAAAACCAAAGGGCACATTGGCGCCCACAAAAACATGCCCATGTTCGCCCGAACCGATGTAAGGATCAACGAATTGGGTCAAATCCTCCTGAACAGATTCCTTATCTTGGCAACCAACGAATGTCCCCAGCATCATGGCTGCAATGGGGAACGTTTTAAAGACCTTTAAAAAGCTCATATATCAATCTCCTAACACTTTTATTCAACCTCAATTTTAGTATTCAACCTTATGTCATCCGACGAAGCCCCCACCATCACGGTGAAGCTTCCCGGCTCCACAACCTGCTCCATCTTGGCATTCAAAATGGATAGATCGTTGGCCGTGAGGGTGAACCTGACGATCTGCTCCTCCCCCTTCTTCAAGGTAAGGCGACGGAAATGCTTCAACTGCTTAACCGGCTGAACCACTGAAGCGTAATCATCCCTCAGGTAAAGCTGAACCACCTCATCGCCATCAAAAGCACCAATATTTTTGATGGAAAAAGAGACCTCGAAGGTGTGTTGTGCTTTTTGTTGAACCTGTAAATTTGAATACTCAAAATGGGTGTAGCTCAACCCGTAACCGAAGGAATAGAGCGGAGCCGCCGGCATCTCCACATAATCGTGCCCCCGTGGATTCTTTTTGTTGTAATAAACAGGTATCTGCCCCTCATGACGGGGAATAGAAATGGGCAGACGACCAGCCGGATTGTAATCGCCAAAAAGAACATCGACAATGGCATTACCACCCTCCTGTCCTGGGTACCAGGCTGTCAAAAGTGCATCGGCATGGGCAGCAGCCCAATTCATATTCAATGGCCGCCCCTGAATGTAAACCACCACAACCGGTTTACCGGCAGCCTTGACAGCCTTGAGCAGATCCAGTTGTTTTCCCAACAGGTCAAGCGTGGCACGGTCGTACCCCTCCCCACTCTCCATGTCGCTCACATCCTCAGCCGAAGCAACCGCAGCACCTGTTTCGATATATTGTGTCTTAAAATCACGGGCACTTGAACCGCCCACCACCACAATGGCCACATCGGCACGTCGAGCGGCCGCAACAGCTTCATCAATATTGGTAGTGGTAGTGTCGCGAATGGCGCATCCCTTCACATACTCAATGGAAGCACCCTTTAGTTTTGCACGCACACCATCCAACACGGTTTTAATATTGGCCGGATCCTGAGGAGCGGTATAATCGCCCAGCATGTTGTAACGATTGTCGGCATTGGGTCCGATCACAGCCACACGCTTAATGTCCTTATTCAAGGGCAGCAGATTGTCGTTCTTCAGCAACACCACCGATTGCTGTGCCACCCGGCGGGCTTGCGTAATATGTTCGGGCGTCCTGGTGTTTTGGCGTGCCTTCTTGGGATCGACATATGGATTCTCAAACAATCCCATCTCGAATTTCAACCTGACGATTCTTGCCACGGCGGTATCAATGGCTGATTCAGCAATGCGACCACTTTTGACCGCATTAACAAGGTTGCGATACGCTTCCCCGCCCAAATCGGAATCCACACCGGCTTTTGTGGCTAACACGGCAGCCTCCTCCATCGTTTCGGCAATGAAATGTGATCCTTTCAACCCTTCGATACTCCCAAGGTCGGAAACCACAAAACCCTTGAAATCCCACTGATCCCTCAACACATCGGTCAACAGATAGACATTAGAGGTACATGGCACACCATCAATGGAGTTATAAGAGGTCATCACCGACAAAGCCCCGGCCTCGACAGCTGCCTTGAAAGGCGGCAGGAAATTCTCGTGCAAGTCGCGGGAACCAATGATGGTGGTATTGCCATTATGCCCGCCCTCAGGAACACCATATGCCAGAAAATGCTTCAGGGTGGAGATGACGCTAAAGGGCTGGCTCAAATTGCCCTGCCCGGCACCCCGTACCATTGCAGCACCCAAAACGCCACTCAGAACAGGATCTTCGCCATAAGTTTCTTCAACCCTTGACCAGCGGGGATCGCGGGTCAGATCCAACACAGGACCATAACCAATGTGCCCACCCTGAAGGCGGATCTCCTTGGCAATCACCTTACCCGTCTCTTCTATCACAGCAGGCGACCAGGTTGCCGCCATGCCAATACCCGAAGGGAATACGGTAGTACCAATGGCCATGTGTCCGTGAGGAGCCTCCTCAGCCAAGAAGATGGGAATACCCAAACGGGTATTTTCCATCACATAACGTTGCAGGGCATTCCCTGCTTTGGCAGCCAACTCGGGGTTCAACCCGTTTTCGAGTGTCTTGCGGGTCCATGGATCAGCCCTATAGACGGCCCACAACATCCCAATATGACGTTCTTTCACAAACTGTTCGAATTTGGCAGAGTGGGTCACATCTGCCCCCTTCTTCTCGTACATCTCCCAACCAAGCGGGCAAAGCATCTGCCCCACCTTTTCTTCCAGGGTCATACGCCCAATCAAATCCTTCACGCGGAGGTCAATGGGAGTTTTTGGATTTCTATACAACGGCTGCGAGAAAACAGGCGACACCAGCAATCCGCAAAACAGCGCAATTATAGATAACTTCTTCATATCAGTTGGCTATTTGGAATGAAAAGGCCAAAATCTCACCAGCCTTCAACAACTTTTTATCAGGAAAAACCCTCACTTTATTGTCTTTAAGTTCCCATTTCACAGGCTTTCCATTTTTCAAAAGAACCATTTTCGATCCCTTTGCAGGCACATTGCCTGTCCATTCAACATAGTCACTACCAGCATTTTTAGTGGGCACATGAATGGCGTACAGGGTCTTTTTATTCTTATCGGCTGTGAACCACACCTCCCCATCGTGATACACGGGTGTAATGCGGGTATTATAAATGGCCTTGCCGTTAACGCTCAACCAGTTGCCGATTTGCTTCAAACGATCCACGACCTCTGGTTGAATCACCCCTTCAGGAGTAGGCCCCACACCAAGGAGCAAATTGCCACCTTTGGCGGTCACCTCAACCAGCAGTGCCACCACCTGAGCAGCCGTTTTGAACTGCGTATTGGGAATCCAACCCCAGTCGTTGCTCAGGGTGATGCAGCTCTCCCAGGGGAATGGCTGTTGAACATCGGGTATGGAACGTTCGGGTGTTTGATAATTTTCATATTTACCATGAATGGTGCGATCAACAATCAACAGATTCGGCTGATGGGTACGTGCCATGGTTGCAATCCGATCCATTTTGATGTCCTGTTTGGGAGCGGCCACCCATCCCCCATCCAGCCACAGGATATCCACCTGACCGTATCCTGTCATCAACTCTTCAATCTGGTTGTAGGTAAATTGCTGGAACTTTCCCCACCGGGCGGGATGACGCTCTATCTTATAATTGACACCCCGCGTTGCGGTGGCATAACGGCGCCACCAATAGAAGTCGCAATGCCAGTCGGGTTTTGAGAAATAGGTTCCCACCATGAAATCATTGTCGCGGAAGGCATCTAAGATGTGTTTGGTGACATTGGCCTTGGGATGATTTTTAAAAGGACCATGCAGGATGGAAAAGTCCGTCTGTTTGGTATCAAACATATTAAAACCATCGTGGTGTTTGGTGGTGAAAATCATATACTTCATACCGGCATCCTTAGAAACCTGCGCCCACTGTTGCGGATCGAACTGCACCGGATTGAATTGATGCTTCAACCCCCAATACCATTTCTTATAGTCGTCGTAAGCAATGGTGCTGTCGCGAGGGATCCAATCCTCATCTTCGGAGCAGATGGACCACGACTCCACAATTCCGGGAACGGAGTAAAGCCCCCAATGGAACAAGACGCCAAATTTTAAATCCTGCCATTTATCCAAGCTCTTCAAAACATTCTCTTCGGTAGGCCACACATAGGCGCTCGATCTTTCATGCACAAAACCCTGTTGAGCCTGGCACAAGAGGGAGACAAAAAAAAGAGCACCAATAAAACTGATTTTAAAAACATCATTCATAACAAAGTAATTTAAAATAACAGATAGAGAACCTAAAAGTAGGGACATAATAAGATATTTTCAGCACCAGCATCAAAACTTATTTCTCCACCTAAGGTGAAACCAACCAACTCCAAGGTCAACAAATTTATTTACAAACAGTTCCTTGAACACTAAAAAAGGCGCCGTCTCCGGCGCCTTAAAAATGAATAATGAAAAAAGTCTACTATTGTTTTTTAGCCCACCAAATTGGTGTTAATGTTCCATCGGTACCCCCCAACAGAGTAATAGCTTTGTCATAACCTGAGGGATCGGCATTTTTCAAGCTGGTTGGGAAACGCATCCGCTGTGGATACAACGAAACCTTTTGCCCTGTTTTATAAACATCCCTATTCCAATCAGGCATAGTAGCAATTGGATCTTCAGCGGAAATAATCTCGAAGAAAGGAAGACCCAAACGACGATGATCAGACCATGCTTCCAATGGCAGATATGGCATTTGTGCAATATATTTCTGTGTAATAATCTTGCAGATACGGTCATTCAATGCCTTACCATAAAGAGTCTTGGATGCCACAGGATATTTGTAAGTAAACTTGCCAGCTTCTTTCGTATATCCATTAACATAATCCATCTCCACATCTGATGGTTCGACCAAATGATCGAAATTAACAGAAGTTCCCACACGATTATAATCTACAGAGGCTAAATATTCAGTCAACAATCCAGTATTAGCTCCATGATAGACAAAACTGGCTTCAATTCCTTTTTCATAGGCAGTTTTAGCCGCAACACCATTGGTGTTCCAACCTCTTACAGAAGCTTCGGCTAAAAGGAACCAGGTTTCCCAGTCGCCGAAGAAAACACGGCTATTGGTACTCTGACGATATTGTTTACCCATCGCCGGATAGTTAGTCCAACGGTTTTTGATAATCTCATTATTGGACTGTTTGGTGCCATTAAAACCATTGGCAACACCATTCCAACAATATTTAGTATCAATTGAAGTAACAACAGTCGCGCCATTCTTTAATTCCCACACGCTCTTATCTTCAATAAACCAATCGATGAAATTTGAGGCATCCCTATCGTAAGGCAAGAAAAACATTTTAAATGCACGGGGATCCAGTTTGGCTGGAATACCATCCATGAAAAATTGCTTATATGGGTCATCGGTATTTGCAGAGAGGTGATCGGGAATATAAAGACCTAGATATTTCTCGTCCTTTACATAACTCTGATAACGATCTTCAGGCAAAAGTTTCTCAGTACTGACCCCACCCAAATTGGTAAGGATATTACACATTGCCTCTGAAAGGACCTGATCATTCCATTGACGACTCATCACACCGGTTAAGGCATCCCAACCATCTTTTTCAGCAACTTTGAAAATATCGGCACTGGAAGAGATCAAACTTTCCTTTGCAGCAGCTTCAAATTCTGATTGTGCTTTCTGAGGATCCACTTCCGACATGCGCATGGCCAAACGCAAACGCATGGAATTAGCATATTTCACCCATTTGGCAAATTCAAACTTATAAGCAGAGTCAAACTTTTTCTCAAAATCGGTAGGAACAATGTTCACATCAATTTTTGAAGAGGCATCTTTCAACTCATCAAGAAGAAAGTAATATACATCCTGACAACTCTTAAACTCTGGCACTTCACCTTGAAATGCATCAATTGGCATGACTCCGAAGTTATCCACATACTCACTCATCAGATAGGCGCGCCATATGCGGCTAACTTCCTTAACATTAGGAATAAACTCAGCACTGTGACCACTTAATTTTCCACCTTTAATTTGTGCGTCAGAAAGTGTAATAGCCAAAGTAGCCGACTTGATCCAAGAAGTTATCCTGGTGTTATGATAGTTATTATTAAAATCATCGCTATAACTACCAGTGGCAAAGAAACTCATTTGATGTTGACGTGCGGCTGATTTCCATTGATAAACAAAAACACGTTCAGCCTCATCGGGAGATTGCTGTGCATCGATAATCGCTTTATTCAATGCATAGTAAGGCTGTGCTTGATCTTGCGAGGCCGCTTTGGGATCCTCGTTGATATCATCAAAATCAGAACATGATACAATGCCGACTGCTGAAAGGCAGAGCATATATATTAATAAATTTAATTTTTTCATATTCTTTTAAATATTATAAATTTAGAAACCAAATGACACATTAAATAAGAAACTACGAGAAGTAGGAGAGCTATTTCCTTCGAAACCAACAGCATTGGTACTGGTAGCATAAACAGATTCAGGATCAACCCCCTTCAAATGACTGGAAATCATCCAAACATTGTTCATATTTGCACCAACCTTGATTGTTTGGAAAGGTGTGGAAGAGATCCATCTCTTTGGTAAGTTGTAGTTAACTGAAATATTGCGCAAACGGATATTGGTGGCATCATAAATATTGGCTTCACCAATACCCAAGTTCCCACTTCGGCCACTCACTGCTTCCCAGTAAAGCTGGTTGGTCACCTCTTTGGTATTTACAACGTATCCGCCATTGCCATTGGAAACAACACCTTGTGCTACAACACCTTCTCTTTTTCCTCCGTCAACAGTAACATCGGCAGTTCCTGTAGCTTGAAGGGTTTGGTTAGTTGCTGAAAAAATCTCACCACCAATACGGGCATCAATCAAAAAGCTCAACGACAAACCTTTATAATTCAAGGTATTGGTCAAACCCATAAGACCCTTAGCCTGCTGGTCTCCAATCTTATAACTAACCGATGAAGCAGTAGGCAAGCCATCCCCGTCTACAATTATCTGTCCATAATATGGGCTTGCTTTATCTTCGACGCGATTATACTTGGTGCCCCAAATCTCACCATAGTTACCACCGGCAACGGCATAAATGGTCAAGTTATCATAACCACCTAATGCATATTTCTCAATACCTTCTTCAAGACTGATGATTTTGTTTTTGTTATTTGAATAGTTCAACATCAGATCCCATGAAAAGCCATTGCTCAATTCAACAGGTCGGGCATTGATCATAACCTCAATACCTTCATTTTGAATATTACCGGCATTAATTTTCCGTGAACTATACCCTGACAAGGGGTTCATTGGGATGTTCAACAACTGGTTGGTGGCATTGGATTTATACCAGGTAAAATCCAAACCCAAACGATTATTAAAGAATCGAACTTCAGCACCCGCTTCCCATGATTTAATCAACTCATTTTTAACATCTGCATTGTATAGAACACTTCCTCCAGATGCAGTGGTATTTCCATTGGGATCTTTATTAATGCTATATGTATTATAAAGCTGATAAGGATCCATATCGTTACCAACCTGCGCGTAAGATAAGCGGGCTTTGGCATAAGTAAACCATGAAGGCATACCCGAAAACTCATTTTTCATCATGTCGCTGATCACCCACGATCCACTCAGGGAAGGATAGAAGAAAGATCGGTTATCCTTGGATAAAGTTGATGTCCAGTCATTCCTGAAGGTTCCATCAACAAATGCCCAACCATTGTAATTCACCTGAAAAGTACCATACAATGAATTGATTTTCTTGCGCGAGTAACCTTCATTAACAGAGGGTTTATCCTTGCCATTATTGAGTTTAAATAAATCACGTACTTCCAACTCACCAGAGCTGGCATCCAAGCTCGTTGATGTTCTTTCCATCAAGTTTCCACCAAAAGAAGCAGAGCCACCCCAGTTCCCAAAAACATTGTCCTTCTGAGCCGAAAACAGGAAGCTAAAATTATTCTCATAGAACTTTTGTTCACCGAAACTATAGTATCCGGTTAAACTTCTAGGGCTACCACCATATGTCTTTCTTTCAACCTCGGTAAAGTGCATGTCACTACCGGCCTTCACTTCAGCATTCAACCAGGTGGTGAATTGATACTTTAACGAACCATTCAACAGGAAGCGGTTACGGACGTCGCGACTGGTATCGTACTTACTGGCCCAATAGGGGTTGATTGCATTACCTTTTGTGTACCACAACATATTTCCATCCTCATTGATGGCCGGCGCGAAATCACGGATGTCCAATGACTTTGGAAATGTGTACATGGCCATAAACCTATTGGATGCATTATTCCCACTGATAGGCCTGTTTTGCGCATCAGACAAGATATACTGAACTTTGGTATCCATACTCCAGCGGTCGTTGGCTCCAAACATTGAGGTCGAACGCAACATCAGGTTGGTACGGCTCAACTCGGCTTCAGGAATCATACTCATATCATCCATACGGGTGACAGAAGCATAATAAGTGGTTTTTTCATATTGCTGCGAAAAAGAGACGTTCTCGGTTAAGTTAATTCCCGTATCGAAGAAATTTTTCACATTGTCAAAAGCCTGCATTTTCTGTGTGCTTCCATCCCAACTCTCATACTCCTGATTAGTAATTTCAGGACCCCAACTCTCACCAGAGTTCTTGTCGTAATTACCATTAGTACCCTGACCGTAAGAGCTTTGCATGTCGGGTATCATAAAAGGCGATTCCATGGAGACAGAAGACGAAACAGTGACTCCTAATCCACTATTTTTACGCCCTTTCTTGGTGGTGATAAGAATAACACCACTACCGGCACGAGATCCATACAAAGCGGCAGCTGATGCACCTTTCAATACAGACATAGATTCGATGTCGTCGGGATTGATATCCGACAAACCATTACCCATATCCGCTGAAGGATTCCAATAGTCATTGTTTTTTGCCCCAGTAAAATTATCCATAGGAATACCGTCCACCACAATCAATGGCTGGTTTGTCCCCGTGATAGAATTACTACCACGCAATTGAATTTTAGAGGAACCACCTGGTCCGTTACTGGAACGAATAATTTGCACACCGGATACTTTACCTGTCAATGAATTGGCAATATTCGTTTCACGAGCCTTCAGCAAGTCCTCTCCTTTAACTTCTTGCATGGAATATCCCAAGGCCTTTTTTTCGCGTTTAACACCCAATGCTGTCACCACAACTTCATCCAATCCTGTTGTTTCAGATACCAGATTGACATTAAACACGCCAGACCCTCCCATGGTCAATTCCTGAGTCTTCATGCCAATAAAAGAGAATACCACCACCGATCCAGTGGGGACTTTTAGCTGATATTTTCCATCAAAATCGGTGATGGTACCATTGCTGGTGCCTTTTTGCACCACAGACACCCCTGGTATGGGCAGACCATCTTCCGAAGAGGTAACCACACCCGAGATTGCAATCTCCTGGGCGAAGAGCATCCCGATGCCGATAAAAAGTGATGCCAAACCCAGCAACCACCTCTTAAACCAAATAGAGCTTTGTTTCATGATTAAGGAATTAAAATGTTAACAATTAAAACTGATAGATTTATAGACAACTAAATTGTTTTTTAAACACCATTGCGGCTACTCCTTTGAGCCCCATATCATCGTCATTGCCTGCCACATCGATGGCTACCCGGCCAACAATCTCATTCAGGCAGTACTGGTTGAGCGCCAACGAAAGCGGGATGGTGATGTGCTGGCCCGCCACCGTCAAGGGTCCTTTGATCAATATCAACTCGGGATTATACAATTGGATCAATATCGACAATCCCCACGCAAGGTTCTCACTAACCCTGCGTAACAGCATCAATGAAAGTTCATCGCCTTTCATTGCACAGGTAACAATATCGGAAGGATCCAGACTTTCGGGATCGTCCTTAAACTGCCTGGTCAACTGCGAAACGACTCCTTCCCCAATGGCCTCCCGGGCAATTTTCAAAAGGTAACGGAGCGAGGCAATGGTTTGCAAACAGCCAATCTTTCCACACTCACACAGTTCACCTTCGCCCACCATTCTAATGTGGCTAAATTCTCCTGCAAACCCCATTGAACCAGAATAAATCAAACCATCGTGAATGATACCCAAACCCAATCCCCAACTCCAATTGACCACGAGGGCATTCTGCGCATTTTTGGCCTTCCCGAATAACAGTTCACCCAAAGCCTGCATCCTGGCATCATTTTCCACAACAATGGGTTGGTCAAACACCTTGGCAAACCGTTTTGCCATATTTTGTAGTGCGGCTTCTTTCACCGTGTAGTTGATCCCATTTTCGGCGTCCACCAATCCAGGCATGCTGATCCCCACCCCTACAATTTTTATTTTTTCGTGCCCGGGGAAAAGCTGCACACCACGATAAGTCTCAAAAAGCTTCGCTTCCAAAGCGGGATCATCAATATTGGTTTGAATTTGAACCACCTCACTCACTTCCTGATTGTGACAATTCATCAAAACCAATTTAGAGAAATAATGACCAATCTCAATGGCCACAACCCCAAATGCATCGGGGTTCAATTGGTACACCAAAGGGATACGTCCCCCTTTGGATTTGGCATTGCCTTTCACAACAACCAGATTCGTCTCCATCAAAGAATCCAGGATATTGCGGATGGTAGGCAGCGACAGATTCAAGGCTTTGCTCAGCCATGAAGCTTTTGTTTGCTGTTCATGATACAACAAACCCAAAATCTGCATCTGTAAATTGTACCGCTTAATCTCACCTGTGGATTTCAGCGACAAACAACCTTTAGCCATACCACCAAATATTTTTCACAATTTGATGCAACAAATATTTAGCTTTTTTTTGATTTTAACAAGTTTTGGGAAATTTATTTTCTTTTTACCTGTTTCTATCTCCATTTTTTTCCTTGAAAAACATTTCTATAATATTGAATTCAGATAAATACTATTCGGGCAAAATATTTTCCTGCGAATAAAATTCTGTTAATTTATATCAATTCACACAACATCTCTAAATGAGATTTCCTTTGTCTCCTAAATTAAATCCTAAAGAAAAATTACAAAAAGCAAACAAGAAAGTCAATACAAAAATGTAAACAATAAAAAAATGCTACTGAAAAGCAGGTTCCTTAAGCAAATTTTTTTCATAAAGACCGAAAAGTCAAAAAAAACGTAATTGCCCTGCATAACATCATAGTAAACTTATACCAAACTCAGAATATAAGTTGCCCTACCAGGGGGCGCTCAGATATGAGGTATTCAATTCCCCCGAGGCGTTGCCTCGGGCTGAAATAAGCTGTCCCATCGGGACGATTGAAAGTTTAACCAACATTGCCCAGGGAAGAGAAGATGATATACCTCATCCGAACATTAGGGTCAGAGACCCGGAATATTTGTAGTCTTAAGATGCATGTTGTTTATTAAAGGGTCGGAGACCCGAAATATAAATTATCACATGAGGAAGGGTGTTCCGGTGCTCTGCACCTTTGTTATTATGGTGGATGGTTGTTTGCGACAAATATTGCGCGGCTATGCCGCTTGATTTTCCAAAGCGGGGCAACAGTTAAGCCCATTACCCGAGCATTAGCTGAAAATTGGTATGGATGATATTCAACACCTTCGGTGTTGCGCAACTGAAGAATCATGCAACCACCGGTTCCACCGGCGGCTATTCACATTGAAGTCCTTCGGACTTGGCACACGGAGGAATATAAACGTAGGAAAAACCCCAAAGGGAGTGCTGCAGGTCACTTGCGGGAACGATTCGGCATAAAGTCATAGTAAACTAACATTAAAGTCACACCAAATTCAGACTAAATTCAGACCAAATTCGAACTAAATTCAATTGCAGTTGAATCTACTACGACTTTGCCTCGAAATTAATATGACCCAAGTGTGTGTTTATGGAGAAGCAGTTACCTTGAAGCCTCGCAGAGATATAGGATTGCCTATTCCAGAGGCGTTGCCTCCGGCTGAAATAAGCTGTCCCTCCGGAACGATCACAATCTTCTAATGGTTTATATTATTTCAAAAGGGTCGGCATCGAGCCACACAGGGAATTTTTCACGAAACCGCCTTAAAGCTTCCAGGTCGAGATCGGTGATCAAAACCTGTTGCTCGTTGGGATGGGTTTCTGCAACAATCACCCCCTTAGGATCCAGCACCATGGTGTCGCCCTGAAAGGTCATCCCTTCGGCCTGCCCCACCCGATTGACGCCCAGAACATAACACTGATTCTCGATGGCTCGAGCCTGTAACAAAGTGCGCCAGGCATTGCGGCGAGGGACGGGCCAATTGGCCACATACACCACCGCATCGTAGTCGTTGCGGTTGCGACTCCAAACCGGAAATCGGAGGTCGTAACACACCTGAAGCAGGATGCGCCATTCACCAACCTTCACCACCACCCGTTGGTTCCCAGGAGTATACACCTGATGCTCTCCTGCCATGCGAAAGAGGTGCCGCTTGTCGTAAAACACAACCTCCTGATTCGGATAAACAAAATAGAGCCGATTAAAAAGTTGCTCCTCCATGCTACGAACGGCAACACTTCCGGTTAAACAGCAATTGAGCCTGGCCGCCGATTGTTTCATCCAATCGAGCACCGGGCCGCCATCGAGTTGCGCCACCTCATCCACATTCATGGAAAAGCCACAATGGAACATCTCGGGCAACACAACCAAGTCGCAACCAGCTGGAAGCAAACCATCCAATGCAGCCAAGTTGGCAGCACCATCCTGCCATGCAATATCAAATTGAACCAGGGCAACCTTCATCTGTTTTTGCTTTTACGTTATCAAGCAAAAATAGTGTAAATTCGCCATATAATGTTTCAACAAAACTAATTGTTCTTTGAATGAAATAATGGCGTATTCTCTTTTATTCTACCCCTAAATTGGCTCCGCCGAACTTCGTTTCCCTAAAGGGGACTTTCGACAACTATCTGATTGACTTGACTGTTGCATGTACCCCCTTTAGGGGGTTAGGGGGTGTGAAATACGACAATATTTTCTTTTTATTACTTGATCAAACTTTTCCCAAACCAAAAAAGATGAAAAGATTACTGACCTATATTTTTTTGATAGGCGGATTAACCACCGCAACGAAAGCAAATGCTCAAGTCACAGAGGAACAAGCGGAAAAAAAAGGCAAACAAGGCTTCACGCTGGGTGTCTTGCCGGCCGTGGCCTACGATGCAGACTTGGGCTTCCAATATGGCCTATTGACCAATCTATACTGGTATGGCGATGGGAGTCGCTATCCAAAATACGACCATTCCCTTTACTTGGAAGCCAGCCGCTTCAAAGCAGGCACCACCTTATTGCGGGCCTATTACGACTCCCCGCAGTTGATCCCCCACTACCGCACCACCATAGATGTAACTTGGTTCAACGACTTGACCATGGATTTTTATGGTTTCAATGGGCTCCAGACAAAATACAACCACCAATTCGAAGATGAGGATCATCCCGACTATATATCGCGGGTATTTTACAAGCATGAACGCAAAATGCTGCGCGGCATGGTCAACATCAAGAAACCTTTGCACGAAGGCTCGCCTTGGCATTGGCAGGCTGGCGCCGTTGTTTTCAATATGGCTATTGCCCCGGTGGACACTGAACACCTCAACAAGGGCAACGACAAGCCATTGCCCGACACGCAGGAGCTTTACGAAAAATATGTTGAATGGGGATTAATTTCGGAGAAGGAAAAAAACGGCGGTTTCAACTCCTACATCAAGGGCGGCATAGGGTACGACAGCCGCGACAAAGAGAGTTTTGCATCCAAAGGCATCTGGACGGAAGTATTATGGGCGTACGCACCGGGCTTCCTGAGTTCCAACGACTACGACTATGGCAAAATCACCTTCTACCACCGGCAATACATCAACCTGTCGAAAAAGAAGCTGGTGTTTGCCTACCGCCTGGGATGGCAACACAAACTGTGGGGCAACACGCCTTTTTACCTATTGCCGCACTGGAACACTTCGGTTCTCACATCGGCCACCTCACAAGGACTGGGTGGAGGCAAAACACTCAGAGGGATTCGGCGCAACAGGGTGGTTGGCGATGGCAGCGTAATGGCCAATGCCGAGGTGCGGTACCTATTTCATGAATTCATCCTGCTCAAACAAAACATCAGCCTGGGAGCCAATATATTTGGGGATTTTGGCTATATCACCCAGAAATACAAAACTGATCTATCGAATGTACCTGATTTAGAAAGAGCACGTCACTTCAACCAACAGAACGACCAACCGCACTCAAGTGCGGGGGCAGGATTAAAAGCCGCCATGAACGAAAACTTCATCCTTTCCATTGAATACGGCAAATCATTGAAGCAAGAAGATGGCGAATCGGGGTTCTAAGTACTTGTTAATATTTAATGTCGTATAATTTGCCAAAATTATTAAGGACATACGACAAACGTTCTTTGAGATTTTGAAAACAGAGGTATGCATCAAATGGCAACCATTGGTATTTGATTCTTTTCCAAAGGATCTCTATCAGGTTTAATTCCGGAGAATAGGGTGGTAGGAAGAATACCAATAAATCCCTCTCTTTCCACTCACTTATTTTTACCATAAACTTTTTAGATTTATGAATTGGTGAATTATCAAGTATCACAACAGTTTTTTTAACTATCTGGGCTGCAAACTTATCCATAAACAAAATAACTTTATCCGTATTGAATGTTGTTTCGCTAACCTCAAAGAATAGATCATTTTTACGGTTCATTAAACCCACAACGTTTAGAAACTTTCCTTTGGCAGCGGGTAATAATATCGGGTTTTCTTTTGTTTGCCAGGCATATGGAACGTTTGGTGTAAGTCCAAAATGGCTTTCATCACCAAAATAAAGGTCTATGTACCCGGCATCTTCCAATTCTTTAAGGCTTTCTATTTGTTGTTGTTTTAGCTCGAAATCATCTTGGTTGCGTTTGCTTTTTAAGGATAGCCGGGCTCTCTTCCAGATATAGCCCAGTGCCTTTTAAAAAATTCTGCAAAGTTCTTTTGCAGATTATGATATTATGTTGCTCTTCTAAGTAGGTTAACACATATTTTAAGTTACGGCTATGGTTCTTTAACAACTCAGCAATCTCTTTCTCAAGACCTTTTAATCGAGTTTTCGCTCCCCGGCCAGACCTGATTTTAAGAGAATCGAAACCGTTTTTAGCCCAGCTGTCAAGCCAACGCTCAATGGTTTTCCTGTTTACATCAAAAATGTCCGACAAGTCATTGATCGTTCGTTTTTGATGGGATAACAACAGGCAATGGCTCCTTCTTCTGGCCATGCTATCGGGACTGTTTTTGAGAAGCCTTTCAAGCGCTTCAATTTCTTCTGTTTTCAGGTTCAAGTATCTCATAATGAGATAAATATAGTTATTTAATATCACATAAACAACAAAATAGGATATTATTTTATTCTTATTACTTACATCACTATGAACTACCTTTTCTGAAACCGCTCAATCGTTGGAGCGGTCTCGAAACAGGCGGTGAAACACCATCACAGCTACACCTGGCAAGCCAAAGTCGTCGTCCTGGTCGGATATCTGCAAACGTACTTTACCGGCAATATTGGAGAGGCAATACTTGTTGATGGCCATCAGCAAAGGAATCTCAATCAGGTGGCCTGCACGGCTCAAGGGGCCATTGATCACAATCAACTCGGGATTATAGAGCTGTATCAGGATGGACAAGCCCCAGGCAAAATTCATGCTCAAATCGTGCAACAAGCGAATGGACAGCTCATCCCCTTTGCGGGCACTGTTGATGATGTCGATGGGCAGGATGGTGTTGGGGTTATTTTTAAACCGTTCGGTCAACATCGACACCGCACCATTCTTAACCTCGCGTTGCGCCCAACGCACCAACTTCCGAGCCGATGCAATTGTTTGCAAGCACCCCCGTTTGCCGCATTCACACAGGTCGCCATCGTCAACGATTCGGATGTGGCTCAACTCACCACTGAATCCTGAAGAGCCGCGGTAAACCTTTCCATTGAGAATCATACCCAAGCCAAGACCCCAGTTCCAATTAATGATGAGGGCATTGCTCACATCACGGGCGCGACCAAAGGTCAATTCACCCAACGCCTGCATACGGGCATCATTCTCAATATAAACCGTTTTACCAAAGGTTTTACTCAGGCGGTTCACCACATCGCGATGAAGCTCATCCTTAATGGTATGGTTGATGCCATCCACAATATTGATCAGGCCAGGCATTCCAACCCCAATAGCTATAATTTGCTTGTCGTCCATTTTAGATGACGCCAGAAGTGCCTGATAAGCTTCCAATAATTTATCGTCGAAATGGTCATCGTCTATATGGGTTTCCACATCCATCACAGAGGTGACCATCTGGTTGAGGCAGTTGTAAAAAACCATTTTTGTGCGGTAGTGTTCCACCAGGACGGCACAGATGCAGTAAGCATTGCCATTGAGAGAATACACAACAGGCTTTCGCCCCATCTTATTTTTATCGGGATCGGAAGAGATGACCACATTCTGGGAAATCAAGAAATCCATCAAAGACCGAATGGTGGGCAAAGAAACGTTCAAGATGCGGCTCAAATCAGAAGCCATCATGGTCTTACTTTCGTACAAAAGCCCAATAATACTCATTTGAAGCTTGTAACGCTTCAATTCACTGATGGACATGCCTTCTATATCTTCTTTCCTTAAATAAATCATCGCGAAAAATTATTGTAATAACAAATATTATAGATGTTTAAAAAGCTCTTCAAATATAGTAAAACAATTAATTGAATAATGTCAAAAAGTAAAATAAAAATAAATTTGCAAAAATAATCAACCCATACCACAACCATCACAGAAGGATTAAAGCCCAACATCAAGACTACCCAACGCTTTGAGATAAATGGTTTCGGCCATACGCAGCTGCGACCTGGCCTCAATCATTTCGTACCACACCTGCTGCCACTGGGTTTGGGCATCGAGCAAACCACTCACCGGTTCCAGCCCCAGGGAGTAGCGATCATCACTCATCCTAACATTCTCATCGGCTTGCTGTAAGGCCTGCCTGGCCATTTCCACCCGGGTGGTGGCATCCAAAAGATTGAAACGGGCTTTGGCGACCTCAAGGGTCATCAGTTGGGATGCCTCTTCCAATTTCAACTGTCCCATCTCATGCTCAAGGCGAGCCACCCGAACCTTATTGCGCCCTTCCCCCCAATGGAAAACAGGAATTTTTACAGACCCCATGGCACTGAAGGACCATTGGTCGATATCAGACCCATTAAAAGAGAGACCGCCCAAATAACCGTAGGAAGCCATGGCACCCACCTGGGGAAGGTAATCGGAGCGAATTAAGCGGATATTTTGTCCCTTTAATGCCACATCCTTCTCCAGGATGGCCAGCTCGGGGCGATTCTCCGGGGTCGAACCCAAAAGCAGGATGGTGCTGTCGCCTGCAGCAGGGAGCGAATCGACCAGATTCAATTGGGCAGTCAATGGCAAACCAATAATCCGGCAAAGATTCATCCTCGCTAGTTCAACGCCATTGCGGGCTTTCTGTTGGTTCAACAGCGCTTCGTTTAGTTTCACCTGCACCTTTAGCTGGTCGTTACGGGTCTTCATGCCAGTCTCCACGCCATCCACAACCTGCTTCTTCACCTCATTCAGCAGCGCCACCAGTTGATCGACGACCTTAAGTTTTTCGGTAACTTCGGCCATAGTCCAGAAAGCCTGATCAACATCGGTCACCACATTTTGCCGTTGCAATCTCACATTTTCGGCAGCCATGGCTTCACCCAACTGAGCCATCCGATAAGCCGAACGTATTTTCCCGCCCATATAAATTGGTTGCTCCAGAACCATATCGCCCTTGGTGACACCTTCAAAACCCAAGGAAAGATCAATATCGGGAAGGAAGGCATATTGGTTGAAAACTGGATTGCCATCAGCGCCCACCACCGGCCGACCAGTGGCGGGATCGACCATCACATTGGGCACCAATGCCCCATCGGCACCAGGTACGAAAGTGGGCAAATAGCCACCTTGAATGGATTGCTCAATCTCATTGGGGGAATAATAAAACAGTCCCGAAGCCGATATTTTGGGAAGAAAATTACTAAAAAGAGCCTTTCGTTCAAAAGCCATCTTCTCCCCCCCCTTGGAAGCAATGGCAGCCTGCCGGCTATATTCCAAAGCCATTTTGCGCGACGACTCCAACGTTATATCCAACTGAGCTGCCACCGCAACAGGCAGTATAAACATTAAAAACAGCACATAAATTCTCATCTGTTGATACATTATGATTAGACCACGTTTTTTTGTTATTAACAACTCAAGCTAAGCAACCCGACGAGGGTGTTTAACCCCATAAAAGGCGGCATAAAGCACCGGCACCAGAATCAAGGTGATGATGGTGCCCAGCAAGAGTCCCGACATGATGGTGACCGACAAGGCTCCAAACATATCGTCGGGCAAAAGAGGAAGCATGCCTAGAATGGTGGTCAAAGAGGCCATCATCACCGGCCTGAGCCTAGATGCAGAGGCATCGAGCAGGGCCTGGTGAGCAGGCTTGCCACCATTGATCTGAAGTTCAATTTCCTCAATCAGCACCACCCCATTTTTAATCATCATGCCCATCAACCCGAGAGCTCCCACAATGGCAACAAAGCCAAACTCCTTGCCACTAATCAACATACCCAAAACAATTCCAATAAACGACACCGGGAAACTCAACAGGATGATACCCGGTTTGCGATAATCCCTGAAAAGAGCAATCAACATGGCAATGATCAACACCACCGCCAGTGGAAGGTTCATAAAGAGGTAGTTCATGGAATCGGATGAGGCAGCCTTTTCGCCTTGCCACTTCAGATTATAACCGACCGGAAGCTCAATGGCTTCAATGTCATGGGCGATGGCTCGACGGGCATCTTCGGCCAAAAAACCAGGGGCATTGTTGCATTGCGCCTTGATGGCACGCTGTCCGTTGTAGCGGCGCACAACCGGTTCTTCCCAAGCCACATCAACCCCTTTGGTGGCCTGGCTCAAGGGTACGCTGGAAATAGTGTTCTGCAAAAGATCATCCACCGAGAGGCGCCCTGAAAACACGCCCATCAGGCTCTCCTTATTCAAGGCGGAAACATTGGGGATCATACTCCACACCGGAACCCGATCGAGTTGAGCTACTTGCTGCCCATCACTTGCCACACTCTTCAAGTACATGGGTATAGCTCGTTTACCCTCGTAATAATTGCCCACCGGCAGGCCATCGGTGGCCGCCAGCAAAGCCAGACTCACATCGCTGCGCGAAAGGTTGGAGACACGAGCCGAGGGCTGCGAATAATCGGCTACCAAAACCGGCGCCATGGGTTCCCAATCATCGGTTACCAACCAAGTGGCTTCATTTTTACGCATGATCTCTTTGGCCTGATCGGCCAACGATTTCAATACGGCAGGATCGGGTCCGGTGAACAACGCTTCAATGGGGAACTTCTTATACATCAAATTATAGCGTTTCACCCTAATAAAAGCGTGAGGAAACGTCTCATTCAACCAGGTCTGAATCCCAGGAATAGATTCCTTAAGCACTTCGGGATCTTTAAAATCGACGATTAACTCCCCGTAGCTTGTGGATCGCTCGGCGATGGAACGCACCAAATTGTAGCGTGCAGGTGTACCGCCCACTGCTGAGGTCACATTTTCCACTTGCTCTTGGGTCAGCAGATAATTCTCGATGGAGATCAGATCCTTCTTAACCTTATCAACCGTCACCCCTTCATCAGCTTTGTATTCTATGTAAAGTTGGTTGTAACTAAGGTCGGGGAAAAAACCCTGTTTCACAAAGGTGAACAACCAACCACTCAGCAACAGCAATCCCAACGTAATGGAGATGGTATAAAATTTATGGTAGAGCACAAAATCGAGCAATCGGCCGAACCATTTGTAGAGGCGTCCATTAAAAACCTCAGCATCGGATTCTGGCTGTTTCCCGGCCAGAGATTTGAACCGCTTGGCGGCATAAATGGGTGTATGCGTCAATGCCAGCAACCAGCTCAAGAGAAGGGAGACGGCCAGCACAATAAAAAGATCGCGCACATATTCGCCAGAGGTGTCGGGAGAGAGGAAAATGGGCAGAAAGGCAAATATGGCAATCAGCGTGGCGCCCAAAAGTGGCAACGCTGTCTTGCGAGGAGTATTCAACAACGCCTCATCCATTTTCATACCTCGTTTGAGATCGACCAGAATGCCATCAATAATCACAATGGCATTGTCCACCAGCATCCCCATGGCCACAATCAGCGAAGCCAAGGAGACGCGTTGGAGGGTTCCGTCAAAGAAATTTAGCACCAAGAAGGAACCCAAAACCGTTACAACAAGCCCTCCGCCAATAATGACACCACTGCGAAATCCCATGGTAAACATCAGGATCACCACCACGATGGCAACAGACTCCAGCAGGTTGACCATGAAATCGCGGATGGCAAAACTCACCTTTTCGGGCTGAAAGAAGACCTTTTCAAAGCCAATGCCAGCAGGCACTCGTTGCGATTTAAGCTGCGCCAGCCGGGCATCTACCAATTCGCCCACAGTGACAATATTGCCCCCCTTCTCCATGGAGATGGCAATACCCAGGGCAGGCAACCGATTGTATCGCATCTGGTTGCGGTGAGGTTCCACATAACCTTTGGAAATATCAGCCACCTGACCCAGGCGAACCTGATCCTGCTCATGACCCTGAATCACCAATTGAGCCACATCGGTCAATCCGGCATAGCCATCATTGACCGAAACGCGCAGACGGTGGTCGCCGGCATTAAAATAGCCGGAATAAACCGTTTTGTTCTGCCCCGAAAAGGTATTGAGCAACTCCAGAGGCATCACCCCAAGGTTGGCCATTTTATCCTCGCGAAATGCAATGTTGATGCATGGGTCTTTTTTACCAAACACCTCCACCCGTTTGACCCCCTGGAGCGATTCCAATTCCCGTTTGACCAGGTCGGCATAATCGCTCATCTCTTCATAGGAGAACCCATCGGAAGTCATGGCATAAAACAAACCATACACATCGCCAAAATCATCTACAACCATTGACGCCATAGCCCCTTCGGGCAAAGAAGATTGCGCATTGACAACCTTGCGCCGCAACATGTCCCACTTCTGCTCAATGTCGCTACCGCGCACGGTGGGATTGAGCTCCACAAGTATTTCCGAATAGTCGGCCATGGAGCGGGACTCCAGTTGCTTGATGTCGCCCATGGTAGCAATGGCCTTCTCCAACACATCGGTCACCTCCAGCTCCACCTGGTGCGCAGATGCTCCTGGATACAAGGTGACAACCAACGCCTGCTTAACTTTAATCTCCGGATCCTCCAATTTGCTCATGGAGATAAACGAGAGGATACCCCCCAGAACCAATATGAACAGCAAGAAAAAAATGAGTGCCTTATTCTTAAAGGCAAAAGAAGTTATATCCATCGAAGTCTATTTTAAAACAACAACTGCCTATGATAGCATTTCCTGCAAGAGAAGCAGAATATTTGAGCTGATACGCTATAAAATACCCCCAACATTAGATTTCGTCGTAGCAGGGAGGATTCTAACCTTTTCGCCGGGCTTGAGGGTATGCACGCCACCGGATACAATAATTTCGCCTGATTGAACACCTTCGCGTACCATAACCCGTCCTTGGTCATCAATACTGCTGACCGTAACCGCACGACGCTCAACCACAGATGTTCCGGTATTGTAAACCCAAACGAATGCCTGATTCTGCTCATAAAAGAGCGCATTTAAAGGAATAATGGTTTCGGGGCGATCCTCCTTCTTAAATTCGATTTGCACACTAACGCTCATGCCGGCGGCCAAAGGATAAGTTTCGTTGGCGGCCAAATCAAGCCGCAACCGGTAGAGCTGATTCTGGTTGCCCTGATGGACAATTTCGGAAAACTGCAGAGGGAACCGTTGCCCGGGATAGACATCGGACAAACAATAAAAACGGTCGAATTGATCCCTGTTCAGATAATCTTTGGCAGGCAAATCGACTTCAACACTCAATTGATTAACACTGATAATGGAAACCACCGGCATTCCGGCAGCCACTGTTTCATCTTTCTGGTAATAACGCCACTGAATAAAACCATCGAAAGGCGCCACCAAACGCGTGTCGGCCAATGCATTTTTATGAGCTTCGTATTTGGCAGTAATCCGGTTTAAACCGGCAACAGCTTTTTCATAATCGTTTTCCGAAACACTCTGACGCTTGTGTAACTCAATAATACGTTGGGCTTCCCCCTTGATTTGCTCATATTCAGCCTTGGTAGCAGCGAGTTGGATTTCATAGTCGCGTGGGTCAATCTGAGCAATTAGAGCTCCTTTACGAACCATTTGCCCTTCCTCCACAGGCAGTGAAGCAATTGGTCCTGCCACACGGAACGCCAATTTCACCTCCCGCCCTGGCTGCACACTACCAGGAAAATCCACCACTGACACCGACGAACACGACAACACCGTATCCACCTTTACCAACTTCAAATCTTCAACCGTGCGGCTTCCTGAGTGGCATTGCGTCAAAAAAATCAGGGAAAGCACACTCAACCAAGAGACCATTCTCTTGGAGAAATCCATGTTTGTTTGCATTGTCAATCGTTTTTACCATTAAAATTCAGAAAAAGAAAGCTTTATAAAAATATACAATCCTATAATGAAAACCAATGTAATTTAGACCCAACCGCAGAAATTCAAAACTGAATATTCGAATTAATTATTCAAAAACACAATATACAAAAAAACCCGGAATCAACCGGGTTTTTTTCATGTTAAAATTTTTGCAAGGCATGTAGCTTTTTATAAACGCCATCCTTAAGAATCAGCTCATCATGGGTGCCACTCTCTACAATCTCCCCTTCGTGGAAGACACAAATCAGATCGGCATTGCGAATGGTGCTCAACCTATGCGCCACCACCAGGGAAGTTCTGTTCTTCATCAGTTTCTCAATGGCATCCTGCACCAGCCTTTCCGACTCAGTATCGAGCGCAGAGGTGGCTTCGTCGAGGATGAGAATGGGCGGATTCTTCAAAACGGCGCGGGCAATACTCAACCGCTGACGCTGGCCACCCGATAGTTTCGAGCCACGGTCGCCAATCACAGTGTCGTAGCCATTCTCCGAAGCAACGATAAAATCGTGGGCATTGGCAATTTTGGCAGCCTGCACCACCTCCTCAAAAGTGGCCGACTCCACACCAAAAGTGATGTTGTTGTAAATGGTATCGTTGAACAGGATGGCTTCCTGATTGACATTTCCCATCAACCCGCGCAGATCGTGCAGCTTAAAATCCTTGATATTGATTCCGTCGATAAAAATACCGCCTTCCTCAACATCGTAGAAACGGGGGAGCAGATCAACAAACGTCGACTTGCCACTGCCGCTCTGCCCCACCAAGGCAATCGTCTTTCCACGGGGAATGGTTAAATTGACATTTTTAAGAACTTTGATCTCATTGTAGGCAAAAGTAACATTGCGGTATTCTACAGAGTGTTCCAAAGTTTTCTTTGCAACCGTGCCATCCTTTTCAAAAATTTCGTCATCAGCCAACAGGATCTTGTCGATCCGTTCCATGGCAGCCATCCCCTTTTGGATGCTGTATAAAGCTGTGGAGAAAGCCTTTGCAGGGTTGATAATCTGATAAAACACACCAAGATAAGCCAGGAATGCGGCCACCGAAAGGCCACCAGCATTGTTCAGGATCAGCGTCCCGCCAAACCAAACCACAAACACAACCACAATGGTGCCCAGGAACTCACTCATGGGATGGGCTAAATCGCGGCGGCGGGTCAATCGCTTGGCAATATCACAATACTCTTCCGTCTCTTTATTGAATCGTCCGGCCATTTTGCCTTCAGCATTGAAAGCTTTGACGATGCGCAATCCAGAGAGCGATTCATCGAGAAGCCCCATCACCACCCCCATCTTTGTTTGACCCTCCATGGAAGTTTTCTTCAAGGATTTTCCCACGCGCCCTATAATATAACCGGCAAATGGCAACACAATGAAGACGAAAAGGGTCAGCTGAACACTCATCACCAACATGGTAATAAGATAAACCAGTATTAACACAGGATTCTTCAAAAACATATCCAGGGAAGCCATCACCGATCCTTCCACCTCTCCCACGTCGCCAGTGGCACGGGAGATGATGTCGCCCTTTTTCTCATTGCTGAAAAAGGCCAATGGAAGACTCATGATCTTTTGGAAAATCTGCTGACGCATGTCGCGCACCACGTTATTTCGGATTCCCACACTGGTATAGGAGGCCAGATAGGCAAACCCGGTTTTCAGCATGGTACCCAGCACCAGAAAGAGGCCGGCAAATAACATGGAATAGCCTGGACCATAATTGTCCTTCAGCCAAGTGATGCTGTAATAAAAGTTCTGCTTGAGCACTTCAAAGTCGAAAGCCCACGGGGCCAATTCAAAAACCTTTGGTTCCTGCTGGAAAATGATTTCGAAAATCGGAATCATAATGGCCACAGAGAAGACCGAAAAGAAGGCAGACAAAAAGTTGAAAAAGAAACTCAATACCACATCACGGGTATAAGGCGGCAAAAAACGTTTTAAAACCAGAAAAAAATCTTTCATTCCAATATGCTTTATTGCAGAAGAAAACCCTCCTTCCACCAAATAACTAGCCCATACAAACAAACATCGAGCCGATAAACACAGCTCGATGTTTAATATTTCATTTTATATTCGAAAAATGCCAGTATAGGATTGAGGCGTGATGGCCTTCAACTCTTGCCTGACCTCATCAGACACATTCAACGAATCGATAAAAGCAGCGATGGACGCCCCATTGATCTTTTGATTGGTGCGGGTGAGTTCTTTCAATGCCTCATAGGGGTTGGGATAACCTTCGCGCCGCAAGATGGTTTGGATACCTTCGGCCACCACAGGCCAGTTGTTTTCCAAATCGCGCAGGATGGCCGATTCATTCAACAGCAACTTGTCCAACCCTTTCTGCAACGATTTGATTGACAATACTGAATGAGCCAATGGCACGCCAATATTACGCAACACGGTTGAGTCGGTCAAGTCGCGCTGGAGGCGCGAAATGGGCAATTTGGCAGAGAGGTGTTCAAAAATGGCATTAGCCAACCCCAAGTTTCCTTCGGCATTTTCGAAATCGATGGGGTTCACCTTGTGAGGCATGGCGCTGGAGCCAATCTCGCCTTTCTTAATCTTCTGCTTGAAATATTCCATCATGATGTATGTCCAGAAATCGCGCGACAAATCGATCAGAATGGTGTTGATGCGTTTGAGGTTGTCAAAAGTGGCTGCCAGATTGTCATAATTCGAAATCTGGGTGGTATATTGTTCCCGGTCGAGCTTCAGCACATCGTTGACAAAGGAATTGCCAAACTCCACCCAATCAATCTCGGGATAAGCCACATGATGGGCATTAAAATTCCCGGTAGCACCACCGAATTTTGCAGAAACAGGCACATTCTTCAGCAACGACAACTGAATATTCAGTCGCTCCACGAATACCTTGATCTCTTTTCCCAAACGGGTGGGTGAAGCGGGCTGACCGTGCGTCTTGGCCAACATGGGAATATCCTTCCACTCTTGGGCAAACCCTTCTAGCTGGCTGATAAGCTCTTCCAGCAATGGATAATATATGGTATGGATGGCATCTTTCAATGAAAGGGGCACAGCGGTGTTGTTGATATCCTGAGAGGTCAACCCAAAATGGATGAACTCCTTGAAATCAGCCAGGCCGAGCCGGTCGAACTGTTCCTTGATAAAATATTCAACAGCTTTCACATCGTGGTTGGTCACTTGCTCAATCTCCTTGATTCGCTCGGCATCCTCCAGTTGAAAACCGCGGTAGATGTCGCGCAACTGGTCAAAAACGCCATGATCCACCTTGCCCAACTGTGGCAGGGGCAATTCGCACAAGGAGATGAAATATTCTATTTCGACCAACACCCGGTACCGGATCAGGGCATATTCGGAAAAATAGAGAGCCAATCCGTCAACTTTACTTCTGTATCGCCCGTCTATCGGCGATATTGCTGTGAGCAACTGAAAATCCATCATAACAAGTCAGAGTTAATAAACCGCGTAAAGTTAGAAAAAAAGCGCTAAAAAGGTTAGTTTTGAATTCATGAAACATTCGAATAATGAAATTATCAGGAATAAAAGCGTTGAGAAATGGTATGAAAGCCTATGGTGAAGCCTTCTCTTTCATCCACAGGCACAAGTTAAGTTATTTCTTCTTATTCCCATTGGCCCTCTCCATTTTGCTGGTTCTATCGGGTTGGCAAGGCACCACATGGCTAACCACCCTGGTACTGGAACAGGTCAACAGTGCACTGGATTTTGAGCAATGGACATTCTGGGGGGCGTCCATCCTGGTTTTTGTCATCAAAAGCTTCATCTGGCTAACCTTCAGAATACTGTTCCTGCTCATCATCACCTACCTGGGCGGGTATGTCATCATCATCCTGATGAGCCCGGTTTACGCGTTATTGAGTGAAAAAACGGCTGCCCTATTGACCAAAACGGAGATCCCGTTCAGTTTGAATCAATTCATTTCCGACATATTAAGAGGCATCTTGTTGGCCATCCGGAATCTATTGATTGAAACCGGCCTCACCATCCTACTGCTGATTTTCAGCTTTATCCCCATCATCGGGTTGGCCTCCGCTCCCGCCATGCTGCTCATCACTGCTTATTTCTATGGCTTTGCTTTCATTGACTACTCCCTGGAGCGCCAACACTATGGCGTGAAAAAAAGTATTCGCACCATTTCGAACCACAAAGGGGAAGCCATTGGCATCGGCCTCCCCTTCACATTGGTATTATCAGTCCCTTTTATAGGATCGTTTGCTGCCGCTTTCCTATCGATTCCTGCTGTGGTGGCTGCCACGCTTGTGTCAACCCGCCACATCAGGTAGCCTGCCGGTCAGCACATGCGATTCTTATAATCGTCGTAAACAAAGTGGCGCAGAATTTTCAACCCGTCCTGGTCGTTCCAGAGCGCAATTGATGGGTGGGGTACGCCATTGAACATGGTGGTTTTCACCATGGTATAATGGATCATATCCTCAAAAACAATGGTATCGCCAATCGCCAAAGGCTTGTCGAACGACCAGTCGCCGATGAAATCGCCCGAGAGGCAACTGTTCCCGCCCATGCGATAGGTGGGCAATCCATTCACGGGCTCATGATGGGCACCTCGGATACGTGGCTTGTAGGGCATCTCTAGACAATCGGGCATGTGAGCCGTAAAGGAGACATCCAGGATGGCGGTTCGGATGCCGCCATTTTCGACAATGTCCACCACCGACGACACCAATACTCCGGTCTCCCACGTGAAGGCGCTACCAGGTTCCAGAATCAAGTCGATTTGCCATTTTTCCTTGAAACGCTTCAACACCTCCACCAGATGGGCAGTATCGTAACCAGCGCGGGTCATCAGATGGCCACCACCCATGTTAAGCCATTTGATTTGCGTAAGGTAGGGACCAAAACGCTCCTCAACGGCCTTGAGGGTCTCTTCCAAATCGAAGGATGACGATTCGCACAAAGTGTGGAAATGAAGCCCCTCGATGCCTTCGGGCAACCGTTCGGGCATCTGCCCACTCACTACCCCCATGCGCGATCCGGGCGAGCAAGGGTTGTAAAGGCCCGTCTCAACATTACTATATTGAGGATTGATGCGGATACCCAAGGATATGGGCCTATGATAGGCCTTCACCAGTGGGTAAAAACGTTCGAACTGCGAAAAGGAGTTGAACGTGATGTGACTACTGTATTGGAGAATCAGATCGAACTCCTTCTCGGTGTATGCCGGCGAGTAGGTGTGTGCCAAGGTGCCCATCTCCTCAAAAGCTAGTCGGGCTTCATGAATGGAGCTGGCAGTTGTGTACCCAATGTACTCACGAATAATCGGGAAAGCTTTCCACATGGCAAAAGCTTTGAATGCCATGATGATTTGTGCTCCGGAAGCATCCTGCACCGAACGGATCAGTTTCAAATTACTGCGCAAGAGCGCCTCGTCCATAACATAGCAAGGCGAAGGGACTTTGGTGATATCTATTGCCATCGATAAATTGGTTTAAACCACAAAAATAGATAAAAAGGGCGACAATCTATCTGTTGCAGGATTTCTAATTATCAGGTGAAAAAATGCTACATTTGTATAACACCAATTGACAACTATAAAATTCAGAAATCATGAAGAACTTCACCTTTGCCAACCCCACCAAACTAATCTTTGGAAAAGACACCATTGCTACCTTGCGCACAGAAGTCCCGAGGGATTGCAAGATTTTGCTTACCTTCGGTGGGGGCAGTGTCAAAACCAATGGCGTTTACCAGCAGGTGACTGACGCATTGAAAGAGCACGACACCATTGAGTTTTGGGGCATTGAACCCAATCCAACCTACGAAACATTGCTGAAAGCCATCGAGTTGGCCAAGCGGGAAAAGGTTGGCTTCATACTGGCCGTGGGTGGTGGTTCTGTGCTGGATGGCTCCAAATTTATTGCCGCCGCCACTTGCTACGACGGGGAACCCTGGAACCTAATTGAGCGCAGCGCACTGATCAAACAAACCCTCCCACTAGGGACTGTTCTCACCCTGCCCGCCACCGGGTCGGAGATGAACAATGGGGGTGTGATTTCACGCAAGGCCACGCAGGAAAAATATGCGTTTATGTCCAAGACAAGTTTCCCAACATTCTCGATCCTCGACCCGCAAGTCACCTTCTCCCTGCCCAAGATACAAGTTGCCTGCGGCATTGTTGACACCTTCGCACACACATTGGAACAATACCTGACCGTGACAGGCGAAAGCATGCTGATGGATCGCTGGGCCGAAGGGATCCTGCACACACTGATCGACCTGGCTCCCCAAGCCATGGCCAACCACCAGGACTACGAGGTGATGTCGAATTTCATGCTGACGGCTACCATGGCTCTGAACGGATTCACCTCCATGGGCGTCACCACCGACTGGGCCACCCACATGATTGGACACGAACTGACCGCCCTCCACGGATTGACGCACGGCATCACGCTGGCCATTGTTTATCCAGCCCTGATGAAGGTCATGCGCCAAGAAAAAGAAGCCAAGCTGTTACAATATGGCGAACGGGTCTGGAACATAACTCAAGGCTCCAAGGAAGAGCGAATCAGCCTGGCCATTGAAAAAACCGAAAGCTTTTTCAGGTCGTTGGGCATTGCCACCACACTGAAGGAGCATGGCGTTGGCACCGAATCGTTTCAAACCATCCACGAGCGTTTTGTCAAGCGCCGGATGAACCTTGGAGAAGGGGGTATCGTAACACCCGAGAAGGTGTTGGAGATACTAGACTTGTGCCAATAAACTATCGACTCACACTATTCAACCCTAATCAATAGCGCTATGGAAATCACCTTTCGAATTCATTACAACACCCAATGGGGCGAAAACATAAGGATCCACCACACCACTTCGGAACATCAGCCGTGCCAAGTGGCTACCCTCACCCCTATTGGCAGTGGGTATTGGGAATACCACCTCAATACCGATTCGGATGTGATTTCCTACCGCTATGAATTTTCCGGGTTGGATGGAACCCATATTCTGGAAAAATCGTTCAGGCACCTGAGACTTTCGAGTCCGGCACAGGTTCTCGACACCTGGCGATCGCCCAACGAGCCTTCAAACGCACTCTATTCAGCCGCCTTCGGGCATGCCATCTTCAAACACAACTACCCTTTGGAGCCCCTCCCATACAACCGTGGGCATCTGGTGATCCGTCTGAGAGAGATCAGGCTGGCCGAAAATGAAGTTTTCTGCTTGATCAGCCAGCAGCATGGCAACTGGAACACACAGACCCCTTATCTATTAAATTATTATGGCGATGACATTTGGGAGTGCCTCCTCCAAAAACCAAAGCAGGAGGAGACATTCACCTTCAAACTTGGGATCTGGGATTGGGGAAACGACCTATTCAAAGGCTTTGAAGATGGCCCCAACCGCCAGATTCACCTGACACCCGATGATAATGCCATCATCATCAACCTCGATGAATTCCGCTATAGCAATTTTTGGCGAGGCGCCGGAGTGGCAGTGCCAGTTTTTTCACTGCGGACGTCCCAAAGCGTGGGCTGCGGTGAGTTTTGCGACTTAATTCCGCTGGCGGATTGGTGCCAACATGCCGGCTTGAAGATGATCCAGCTGCTACCCATCAACGACACCACAGCCACCAACAGCTGGGTGGACACTTACCCATACAATGCCATCTCGGTGATGGCTCTACACCCAATGTACATCAACATAGAAAGGGTCTTCAATTATTATGGTGCCTCATTGCCCTTGGCCTTGAAGGCCGAAGCGCAAGCCATCAACCAAGGAAATTTGGTCGATTATGAAAGGACCATCAGCTGGAAATTTTCAGCATTAAAAATGTTCTACGACAACAACCAGCAGCCAATCACCATTGATCCCGAAATGAAGCACTATTTCACCGCCAACCAATGGTGGGTGGCCGACTATGCCGTATTTTCGGTTTTGCGCGACCGCCACCAAACGCCCGACTTCAGGCAGTGGAAGGAATTGAGCAATTACAGCAAAAGGGATGTTGATGCCATGCTCCGGTCGGGCAGCGATGACGCCCACAAAGCCTGGTTCTATATTTTCATTCAATTCCACTTGCAACAACAGCTGGAAAAGGCCATTGAACACGCACACAGTAAACGAATTGCATTAAAGGGCGACCTGCCCATCGGCATCAACCCCAACTCTGTGGAAGCCTGGGTGGATCCCATGCAGTTTAACTTTGGGCTTCAGGCGGGTGCGCCACCCGATTTTTTCAGTGCCAACGGACAAAACTGGGGATTCCCCACCTACAATTGGGAGACGATGGCAAAAGATGGCTATGCCTGGTGGCAACAGCGACTGGGTAGAATGCAACAATTTTTCGACGCCTTCCGCATCGACCACATCCTGGGTTTTTTCAGAATCTGGTCCATCCCAAAACCCTTCACCGACGGCATTATGGGTCATTTCGACCCCGCCCTACCTTTGGATAGGGATGAGCTCAGGCGATTCAACTTCTACGGCGATCCAGAATACTTCACCCTTCCGGTGGTGGATCGCCCCTACATCGAAATGGCGGTAGGAATGCATGCCGGAATAATTGATGAACAGCTGTTCATCCCTACTGCCTTTGGCCACCGCCGTATGAAGAAAGCTTATTTCAATCCGGAAACCGCACAAAAGTGGGTCGAAGAAAATATCCCAGCTCAAGATCAGAATATGGTTTACAACGGGCTCCTCCAATTGATGCGCGAGATCCTGTTCATCCCTGCAAGCGACAACCATTGGCACCCACGCATCATGTTGACCGACAGCCGGCTGTTCGGCCAGTTGTCGCATGAGGAACAAGCAGCTTTACACCAGATCCACCGGCACTATTTTTACGAGAGGCACAATGAGTTCTGGAAGCAATCGGCCACCATGCGACTCGAGGGGACGCTCAAGGCTTGCCAGATGTTGGTTTGCGGCGAAGACCTGGGCATGATACCAGCTTCGGTGCCCGAAGTGATGCGGAAGTTACAGATACTCTCATTGGAGATACAACGCATGCCCAAGGACATCCACCAAAAATATGGCAACACCTGGCAGTATCCCTACCTGTCGGTATGCACCACCTCCACCCACGACATATCCAGCCTGCGGGGCTGGTGGGAAGAGAACAGGGATGAAAGCGCATACTATTTTCACCATGTGTTGCACCAGCATGGCGAAGTTCCCCAACAATTGACGGAAGAACTGGCAGAAGCCATCATTGGGCTGCACCTCCAATCCCCGGCCATGTGGTGCATCATCCCTCTTCAGGATATTGCTGCCATGGACAACAGCGTCCCCAAACTGTCGCCCAGCCTGGAGCGCATCAACGAACCGGCCATCCCACGCCATTATTGGCGATACAGGGTACCATTCAACATCGACCGATTACTAGAGGAGCATGAAACACATAAACAACTGAAAAAAATGGTGGAAAACAGCGGAAGGTAATGTTGGCAGGGATTTGCCCATGCCACATTTGTTAAATCATGCAAAAAGTGGCACCCATATAGAAACAATAATCGGGAAACATCCGTTAAGGATCGTGGAAACAACCTAAAAAAAGATGACCATGATAATAGAATGGACTCCCGAACTCAGCGTCGGAAATGATCAACTCGACAAGCAACACCAACAATGGATCAAATTGCTGGATGGCTTTTACGAAGGCATTAAGCAGGGGAAATCGAAAGAAGTACTTGAAGAACTGATTATTGGCATGCTCGACTACACCCGCTACCACTTCAACGAAGAGGAAAAGCACATGCAGCGCATTGGCTACCCCAACCAGGAGAAGCACAAAGCTTTGCATGCCGAATACATCAAAAAAATTGAAGATTACCACGAAAGGATGATGAGTGGCCGATTGATTCTGTCGCTGGAGGTGACTGGATACCTGAAAACTTGGCTGGTCAACCACATCAAGGGCGAAGATCAGCGATATGCCGAATAACAAACCAATTCGCAATAAGCATAAATCCAGGCTCACCAATAGCCTGGATTTTTTCGTAATTTTACCCGTCGAAACTTACAACCTCAAGGCACTTAGACCATGCACCAGCTACAATCAACCCATATCCGAAGCACGCTTTTAGCGCAACACCCGCAAATAGCTCACTTCTTTTCAACACGACACAATGGCTACAGCACCGGAGCTGCCGAGAGTTTGAATATGGGCTTCATACCACAGGACGACACAAAGAACACCATCAGAAACAGGATGAAATTGCTGGAGCAAACCAACATGCCATTCGCAAACCTGACCACTGTCCACCAAGTGCATGGTTCACGCATCGTAACCATCCAACCCCACCTGGTGGGAGCAGGCCGGGCTACGAAACCCTCGCCCGCAGGCGATGCTGATGCGATGATCACCAACCTGCCACAGGTACCTATTATGGTCATGACCGCCGATTGTGTCCCCATACTCTTATTTGACCCAAAGAAAGAGGTGGTGGCAGCCATACACGCAGGTTGGCGTGGCACCGTGGCACAAATTACCGAAAAAACCATAGAAGCCATGCAAGAACAGTACAATTGCGAGCCAAGCGATATCTTGGCAGCCATTGGCCCATCCATCGGCGCATGTTGCTACGAAGTGGGTGAAGAGGTGGTGCAGGCAGCCGAGGCTACACTATCGCAGGCCACATCGTGCTTTAAAAATATCAACAACCGCCACCATTTCGATTTATGGGAAGCCAACCGCCAACAACTTACCGCAAATGGGGTTGATGAGAACAACATTGACACCCTAGGGCTTTGCACCCAATGCCACCACCAACATTTCTTCTCGTCGCGGGCCGACAATGGCATCACCGGCAGGATGGGCGCCTGCATCATGCTTAGATAGGGAAAACATCTCCTATAAGAGGATCTTTTTGTAGAAGACCAATATCAACAACAATAGAATGGAAACGACACCCTTGACACCCACATCGGGCAACCAGGTGCCTACAAAAGCCAGCAACAGCAGAACAAAAAACCAGTGGTGCCGTGACGACATGCTTTTAGGGAAGAAGCGCACCAAATGCATTTTACGGTTCTCCATATCCAGCAAATAGACCCCGTCGTTCTTCAAAACAAAGTCGTATTCCAAAATCTGCCGCCGGGTAGCGCCATTTTGCACCGAGATGGCAGAGTTGCCCGACTTCACCTCCACGATGTAAGTCTTCCCCCTTTTGGCCACCAGGTAATCCAAAACAATCAACGATGATTGGGGTTCCCCATCCACTTCATAATGATGAGCAATCTCCACCTGTTCTCCAATGATTCGGAAACCTTTTCGAATTAGAAACTGCCGGGCTTCCTGTTCCAAACGCCGCCCCCGATCCAATCGCTTCAACTGAATCTTTTTGGATCGATAGGCTTTGAACCATTGGTAAAATAGCAATGAAAGGACCAGCCCCAATACCACAAAATACAGCATCCTCTCATAATCAAGAACTTCACCAAACGCATTACCTGTCAAAAAAACAACACCCACCTTCAACATAAAGCCATTACTGATTTAAAAGAAAACAATTGATTTAAGAAAATAATTTCTACAAAAAGGAAACCTCGGAATTTTTTGGCACGCAAATTGCAAATATCTTATTAGATTTTTTTCATAGATTTGGGTTAGGTTAGAAAAAGGGTATTGACAACGGTCTTTACCCTTTTTTTTGTTTCATGATCAAACCACCTGGGAAAACAACCATAAAAAGAACTTTTTGAAAAATTTTTCATTATAAAACCTCTTGTAGGAAATTTTTTGGCACAAAAATTGATGTATATCAAATGATTTTTTCATAGATTTGGGTTAGGTTAGAAAGAGGGCAACGGCTTAGGTCGGAGCCCTCTTTTTTTTATCCCAACCGAAAACGCCATTACCAATTGATAGGTTGCCTCCCTTGCGCCTGCAAATACTCATTAGTTTTGCTGAAGTGCCGACTCCCAAAGAAACCCCGGTAAACCGACAATGGCGAAGGATGGGCGGAACAGAGCACCAAATGTTTGGAGGTATCGATCAATGATATTTTCTTCTGCGCATAGGCGCCCCACAGCATAAACACCATATTCTCCTTGGTATCCGACAACCGGTGAATCACCGAATCGGTGAACTCTTCCCAACCTTGTTTTTGATGTGATCCGGCTTGATGCGCTCGCACTGTCAACGTGGCATTCAGCAACAACACCCCTTGACGAGCCCACGACTCCAAATTGCCCGACAATGGAGGCTGCACACCCAGGTCGGAGCTTAACTCTTTAAAAATATTGACCAGCGAAGGGGGCTGCTTCACCCCTTCCTGAACCGAAAAGCACAATCCATGCGATTGATTCACATCGTGGTAGGGATCCTGCCCTAAGATGACAACACGTGTGTTTGCAAGGGAACACAGGTTGAATGCATGATATACAAGATGAACAGGCGGAAACACTTCTGCGTGTTCGTATTCGTGCTGCACAAAATCCATCAGCTTTTTAAAATAGGCCTTATCGAATTCCTCTTGCAGAAAATCCTGCCAATCATACTCCAAAAAAACATCCATGGTAGCAAAGGTTCAAATAAAAAAAAGGTCAAAAAGAGATCCAACAAACATACAAAACATCACCAACATACGGCTAAGCAAAACCTGACAAAAACGCAAGCTATCTGAAGGTGCACCATCCGTTATGACCAACAACTAAAAAAACCCTTATATTCGTATCATAAAAACAACATCAACATGAACGGGGTTAAAATACCAGGCTACGCCATATTATTGGTGCTATGGATGGGAGCATTTATGGCTTCCGCGCAAACCACACCATTCCACCTCTACAGCGATTGCGACCGGATAAACATGCCGGCATTTCACTGCCCTACCCAAAATTTAAGCGGCAAACAGGGTGCCTTGAGGTTTGCCCACCCTTTTTTCGTCAACCTGACACCAGAGAACAGCGGCCGATGGATTGACCTTTCGGATGGATGCCGCATTTGGACCATCTCGATCCATTCACCGGGTGCCAAAAGCCTCAATTTGATTTTCGACCGTTTTAAAATTGACCCCAACAGCCGCCTGATCCTATATTCGCCTTACTACGAACAGCCCATATTGACCTTTTCCAGTGCCGATCACACCCCCACAGGGGTTTTGCCCACCATACCCATTCCAGGCGACATGGTGGTGGTGGAGTACCAACAATACAAAGGTTGCAAGGAGACCCCCGAACTGATGATTGGGGCGGTCAACCACGATTACCTCGGCATATTTGCCCTGCTGAACAACAACAAAGTGGGTCGATTTGGCGATTCGGGCAGCTGCAACCCCAACATCACCTGTGCCGAAGAATCCGACATCAAAGGCAACAGCAAAGCGGTGTGCAAGATCATTGTGGATGGCACCGAGCTTTGTTCCGGCACCCTGCTAAACAACACCAGAATGGACGGTACCCCCTATTTCCTTTCGGCCGCCCATTGCTTCCGCAAGCAGGAGTCACCCTTCTCCACCATTTTTTTCTTCAATTACGAAGTCCCTGCCTGCCAAAACACCATTGAAGGCACAAAAATGCAATACATCACCGGCGGCACTATGCGAGCCTTTGTGGACACTTTCGACATGGCTCTTTTGGAGATGAACAAGCAGCCGTTGCCACAGCACCAACCCTTTTGGGCTGGATGGAACTTGAGTGAAACCCCACCAACACCCTGCCATGCCATTCACCATCCATTGGGCGATGTGAAGAAATATGCCATCACCCGCGATCCTCTGGTGAAAACCACCTTCAAAAGCTACACCAATAATGGTGTACCCTTTGCTCCCGATGCACACTGGCTGGTGAAAACTTGGCATACAGGTACCACCGAGGGAGGCTCTTCGGGTTGCGGGATATTTGATGCCAACAACCAACTGGTGGGCTCGCTGTCGGGAGGTGAGGCCAGCTGCAATTTCCCACAAAACGACTATTTTGTCCGATTGAACCGGGCTTGGAAAGCAGGAGCAGCGGCTGAGCAACAATTGGCTGTCTGGCTCAATCCCAACAATCAACCCATCCAAGCGCTGGAAGGCACCAACTATTACGAGAACACCTTGGAACGCCTGTCGGTTATCAAAACGACCGATAAGCCGGCGGCTCACCGTTTCAATGGCCAGCAGATGGGGTTTGTGGCAGGACACAACATTTACCGGCTAACGCAATTTGCCCAATATTACGAAAACATTCAACAAGCAAAAATCAAAGGGGTCTATTTGGTTTCAGGGAAAACAAGCAATTATTCCGACCAAACATTTTCCATTCACCTTTGGCGCGACAACAATGGGCTGCCGGGCTCCATCATCGCCTCCATTGAAAACATCCCGGTATCGACACTGAAATACAATACCGAATCCTTTTATGAGTTCCCAAACACCATCGAGATAAAAGAGCCATTCCATATTGGCGCCGAAATTTCATACGCCGCACAAAGCATCGACAGCATTGCATTTTTTGTCAACAAAGGCACAATCGGCCTCGACAAAAACAGGTTGTCGCTTTCGAATGGCAATCAATGGCAACCTTATACCGATCTGGTCACCATCAAAGAACCAGCCTCTTTGTGGATGGATGTCCTAGCATCCGAAGTGGTTTTAAAAAGTGAAGAGCCTCAACCACACAAAAAAGAGACATTATACCTCTATCCTCAAAGGGTGAGCGATGGGTTCACCGTGGCCATCGACACCGACACCATCCACAACCTGATGGTGTACGACATGAATGGCAAGGCGGTGATCAACACGGCGGTAAATGAACAAAGCGCCTATGTGCCTTGCCAAAAGCTACCGACGGGCATATACATTGTGAAAGTTAAACTGAACAGTGGCTCTGTTGAACGGAAAATAGTAAAGCTTCCTAATTGAATAGCTTTAGGTTATCCACACAAATGTACGTAGGGGTATCTGCCTTGGACGATTTCATAATCAAATCGATGGAAGCCACACCATCAAAAGCGCTCAAATCGACTGTTTTCCACGACGACAAAATAAAATACTTGGATGGGTTATCGAACCGATAATCCACCAACACTTCCTTTGCTGATCCGACCAAGCCACCTTGTGCATCGTAGACAGCAATTTCAACCTCTATCCAATCCCCCTTCTCAAATTTAACAATGCCGGTTTTTTCAAAACCAAACTTGGCTACCTGGGCTGTAAAAAGATTGTTGCAAATATCAATGCTTTTAAGATGGTGAGTTTTTTTATCGGCAAAGACAATATGATTTTTCACATTGGGTTGATAATGGTATATTCCGAAATTCTTCGACTTGCCCGAGCCACCGCTGGCATTGACATGAAAAATAGCGGTACTATCACTTTTTGTGGAGGAAATGCGGTTGCTGATGGCGTAACCATTCCAATTCTTTTTCACCAAATCGGCCTGATTGGGATAAACCATGATCCGGTCGGAGAAAGCACCATCGGTGCCGGCATCGTATACAACAACATTGCTTTCGAGCTTGAACGTTTCAAAATCGGACAAAACAATCACCGCCACTCGAACAGGATATTGGTCGCTTCCCTGAGGATTTTCAAGCTTAAAGATCAGGTCGCGAATCTCATGCTTTTGAGGAATCAGTTCCAAATCCCGCTCGTCATAAATCACTGCCCCATTCTCAATCCATTGGTAGGTCGAATTGTAATCGTAAACGATCTTGGGCTCCAGCAGCAGCGTATCGTTCACCTCCATCTCGTAGCCACCTTCGGGCATATTCATATATATTTTGGGGCCAGGAATCTCCTTGTCAACATTCTGACACCCCACCAAGCAATAAACCATCAGCAACACAAGCGATGGAGCGACAAATTGCTTTTTAAATATTGAAAAACACATAGGTTTACTTTTTATTAGTCTTCAAATAGTCGATAATTTCACCAACCTGCGATACGGCAATCTTCTTAGCCATTATCTTTTTATCCTCATCAAGGATAAAAATTTGGGGGGTGCTGGTGATATTATATAAATCCCTAAAATTAGTCAGGTTGCGTGGGTCGTACACATTGATCCACTCTTCGAGTTGATGCTCCTCAATGAATTTTTTCCATTCAGCTTCATTATTCTGGGTGTACACGCAAAACACCTTGATGTCGTGGCTTAATTTATCGCGCCAAAGCTCATGCAACTGAGGGATCTCCTTTTTGCAATGGCCACACTCAGTTTCCCAAAACACTAAAATGGTATAAGGAGCCCTGACCTCGTGCAACCTGAAATATTGTTGGTTGAAGGATGCCATTTTCAAGTCGGGAGCCACCTTACCAAGGAGTGTATGCTTGATTTTTGAAACCTGCCCCTCCAACTCGGTCACAAACTTTGGTTCGGCCCAAGTGGCCAACCCCGAAAGGTAATATTTTTCAGCAATCTGCACCAAGGCCGCATCCATCCCCATAATCTTGCTTTCGTTCACCATATTGTAAAGGTACGACACCACATATTTAAACATTTCTGCATTTGGGCGGCACTTTTCGATCAGGGTAATGGCTTCGTAAGCCACCGTGTCGGGAATCTGCGGAAGGATCTCGGTGAAATAACGGTCAATTTTGGCGGTAAAGAAAGGGGTCCGCAACAGCCGTTCATCGGTCAAATGGAGCTGATCGAAATAGTGATTCCGGTAATAGTAATAACGTTTCTGCTGTAGCAAGGAATCGGCTAACTGTGAATACTCTTTTTTTAAATCGGGCACCTCCACATCTTGCAAACCCTGGATAAATAAAGCCAGGAAAGAGCCAGGATATTCGTTCACCACCTGGGCCATGTAGCTCTTCACCTGCCCGTTCATTTCGCCGTACCGTTGCTGGATAGAGGTCCTCAAAGCCGCATCGTCTTTGTGCCCTTCCAACTGCTTTTGAAGTTTTTCGTACTCCAACTGCTTACTGGCAATAAACTTTTGATAGGCCAAAAACTGCTCCGACTCAATACTTCCGATAATGGTGGTGTTGCGGAGCATTTCGGCTACGGCTGTGTTGAGGGAAAACTGCTGGTCGGCACCCAACAATAGATCGAGGTAGGATTGATCGGGGAAATACAACACATAAACCCCTTCGGGCAGCTTTTCTTGAGGCTGATAGATAGCCGATCCGCCTTGGTCCAACGCGATGGTATCCTTCACCAGTATTTGCTTATTGTAATAGTAGCCCAGTATCACCGATTGATTGGCCAAACCTTTCACCGTCATTCTAATGTCGGTTTTTTGTGCAAAACCAACCAGTGAGCAAATGATGAAAACCAATAAAAAACAAATTCTCCGCATAACTATTTTAATGATAAACCATGTCGTTTCATCTCACAGCAAAGATACCCCAACTTATAACAATCAAAAATGATCAAGGAAGGATTTTTGCCATGCAACTGCCAACGCATCAATCCACGAGTCAGATTAAACCCGAAGGCAACAACCTCCTTAACCGATTTGGGCAGTCGGTGATAGACTCTATAGAGCTTGATGTACCGGCACAACAAATCGTTACCGATTAAGGACGACAAAAACACCAACGTACCAATGCTCCTCTCTATTTTTGAAATAAAAACACCAGTATCCTCAATACCCAAGTGAACAACCGGATTGTCGATGTGGCCCACCCGAATTCTCAGATTTGAGAGTTCCATCCCCAACACAGCATCCTCATACCCATAATCCTTAATTTGTTCATTGAAACGGATCGTCTGCAACACCTCTTTCGAAATCAAGAAGTTGCACGACAAAAAAGATTGATATGGGTTATTTCGCCGCACCGACACATCGAGGACTTCACGTTTGGATCCATTTTTCCAGTGCAACAACTGGTTGGGCTTGGGCACCAAATCCTGGTACGACACACCGCCTGAGACGACCTCCCCACAATCCATATTATCAACATAATTGACAAAGAAGGACGGGTTGATGTGCACATCGCAATCCAGAAAGATCAGATGCGGGTAAACAGCCATCCCGGCCAAATAATTGCGAATGGCCGACCGACCGATATTCTGCGGCAGCTCAAGGTACCGAACCAGTTTATGTTTTCCCAAATGACGGTTAGCCTCTTTAAAGCCAATATCCGATCCATCGTCCACCAGGCAAATCTCGGCCACATAACCCGAAGCCGAGATTTGGCTGGTGAGGTCGGAAACCAGCGGTTCCATACAAAAGTTATAAACAGGAATACAAATTGAAATCATATATTATTATATCTGCGCCGTTGCTTGTTTCAACCACTCGTGCTCATCAGGCTCAAGCAGAGGTGCCAATTGATTGTATACCTGCTGATGGTAGTCGTTGAGCCATGCCAATTCGTCTGTCGTCAGCAGCATTTTTTCTATTGACCGTTGATCGATGGGACACATGGTCAACGTTTCAAACTGCAAGAAACGACCATAAGCAGTTTGCTCCTTTTCGACACATAAAATCAGGTTTTCGATGCGGATGCCATACTCGCCCTCGCAGTACAAGGCCGGCTCGTTGGAGGTGATCATCCCTGCCTGCATGGCCACGCCATTATCCTGTGGGCGGATGCTTTGTGGTCCCTCGTGCACATTCAAGAAAGCCCCCACCCCATGACCCGTGCCATGACCGTAGTTCAACCCATATTGCCACAGGGGTTGCCTGGCCAAAATATCGAGGTGCACACCCCGCGTTCCTTCAGGAAAAACGGCCATTGCCAAAGCAATATGCCCTTTGAGCACCAAAGTAAAATCGCGTTTCTCCCTTTCGGTAGGCTCCCCAAGGGCAATGGTGCGAGTGAGGTCGGTGGTGCCACATTTGTATTGGCCTCCACTGTCGAGAAGATAGAATCCCTTTGGCTCCAATGTTTTGTTGCTGGCCTCCGAAGGGGTATAATGCACGATGGCGCCATTGGCTCCATACGATGAGATGCACCCGAAGGACTCACCCACGAAATCGGGCTGTTGCTGACGAAAACCACGCAGCTTGGCGGCACACGACAACTCGGTCATAGGCGTACGGCCAATATTGTTGTGTAACCACGAGAGGAATTTCACCATGGCCACCCCATCGTAAAGGTGCGCGCGTCGACTACCCTCTATCTCCACCACATTTTTTACACCCTTAAGTTTGGTGATAAACCCCTGCCCTTCCACCTTCACCGATTGCGAAGGGGCACTACCCACCGCCAGGACGTTGGTGCGCTGCGGATCGTAATAGATGGTACTGTGAGCAGGCAACTCCTTAACATACTTGTAAAAATCGGAATAGTGGAACACCCGCACCTGATCCTCATCCAGTTTCTTGCCGATGTTGGCCGTAAGCTTATGCGGATCGAGAAAAAGGTTGATATGGTTTTGCGACACAATCATAAAAGCATGGAAGACGGGGTTGAACGGCACATCGCTGCCCCGCAGGTTGAGCATCCAAGCTATTTCATCGAGGGCACACACGATATAATGGGTTGCATCTTTCTCACGCATCATCTCCCTAATGGCAGAAGCCTTTTCGCGCCGCCCCATGCCAGAATAACGCTCCTCCAACTCATAAACATCGTCTTCAGGAAGCGGTTCGCGGTCGAACCAAATCTCATCCATCAAGTTGATGCGAGAGTCAATGCGGATGTCCTGCTTGCGCAGGGTGGCTGAAAAATCTTTGAAATCGGCCATCGACATGGTGCGGCCATCAAACCCCACCACACTACCACGGGGCAAAGCAGTGGCCAGGTATTCCTTATAATCGGGCACGCCAGGATCGCCCATGCGGTACAAATCAATGCCGCTATCCTGAAGCTCAACACTTGCCTGCAAAAAGTAACGCGAATCAGTCCACAGGCCTGCCTCATCGGCAGTGACCACAAGCAGGCCTGCCGAACCTGAAAAGCCTGAGAGGTGCTGCCTGAATTTCCAATGATCGGCAATGTATTCGCTCAAATGCTGGTCGGCCGACAAAACCACGACGGCATCAAGCCCCATGACTGCCATTTGGCTCCTTACTTTAAAAAGATGTTCGGACTGATTCATAAAGGATAATTTTAAAATCGACGGTTGATGATATAGAAAACGTACAATACTATTTTTTCATGCCTTGGCACAACTATTTTTTAGGGATGGTTGTTTATCTGCGGCATGCCTGCGGTGAAAGCGTTGCAACATTGGGCTAAAATACAAAAAAAGGGAAATATTAACGTGGTTTTGGATTTTTAAAGCACCGGCAGTGGCCGAAAGGAAGCGGGAAATCATAAAACAAAACACAATTACAGTAAATTTGCACACTCAAAAAGAATAAAAGAATCGCCAGATGACAAGAATGGGAACCAAAATCAAATCGAGCAAAACCATATTAACAAAAATAAGGGCACTGTTGTGCGCCATCCTATTGGCCACCGGCTTGCCCCTGCATGCACAAAAGGACACCATCACCAGCCAGGTTGATATTGCCGAAGTGGAGATATCGGCCTACCGTACTCCGGTGGTCTATGCCAAGGCTGGCCGCACCATCGAGATGGTAACCCGCACCGCCATCGATAAGATGCCGGTTTTCAGCATCGACCAAGTGTTGGACATGATGCAGCAAATCGACATCCGACAAAGGGGCCCCATGGGCATCCAAAGCGACATTGGCATCCGGGGCGGTTCATTCGACCAGGTGCTGGTTCTTTTAAACGGGGTGAACATCTCCGATCCACAGACGGGTCATTTCAACCTGAACCTCCCCATTGACTTGAGTTGCGTGGAGCGCATCGAGGTGCTGGAAGGACCAGCAGCCAGGGTTTACGGCCCCAACGCCTTCAGTGGCGCGATCAACTTCATCACCGGGGGGAAAAGCAACTCCAACACCACAGTGAACACCACCTTGGGGAGCCATGGGTTGGCCGGCATTGCGGTTGGACAGACCATCCAACAAAAAACATGGAAAAGCTTCCTCTCCGCCTCCCACAACCAATCGAACGGCTATGTAGCCGACACCGATTTCAAAACCTACAACCTCTTTTACCAGGGACAATTGCAATTACCCGATGCCAAGTTGGAGCTTCAAACAGGTTTCAACTCAAAAGATTACGGTGCACTCACCTTCTATTCCGACAAATTTCCCAACCAATATGAAGAGAACCGCACAACCTTTGCTTCCATCCAATACAGCACGGGCACCAAGTATCAGCACACCTCGCAAGCTTACTGGCGGCGCAACACCGATATGTTCGACCTCAAGCGGTACGATCCCGCAAACAATAACAACCACCACCTCACCGACGTGTTCGGCATCAAACAAAACATACTGATTCCTTGGTCGATGGGCAAGACCTCATTGGGCGGTGAGCTGCGCAGCGAAAGCGTATGGAGCACCACCCTTGGCAACACCCTTTTGAAACCCAAACCGGTGCCGGGCTCCGACGCATCCTTCACCAAATGGTACAACCGCAACAATGCAGCTCTTTTTGTGGAGCATATCTACCAATACAACAACTTGACCATTACCGCAGGATTGCTGTTGAATGCCAATTCATCGCTCGATTGGAAATTCACCCTCTTCCCGGGTGCCGACATCAGCTATTGGCTCAACCACACCGTAAAGCTGTTTGCATCGGCCAACAAGGCCTTGCGGTTGCCCACCTTCACCGACCTTTTTTATCGCGATCCGGTACAACAGGGCAATCCCGAGCTGCGGCCCGAAGAGGCCATCACCTACGAAGGCGGATTGGAATATTTCCATCAGCTGGGATCCATCAAGTTGGGTCTTTACCACCAAGATGCCGAACAGCTCATCGACTGGGGAAAAGCACCCGAAGAGACCCTATACCAAAGCCGCAACCTATCGAATATGAAGAGCACTGGCATCCAGGTATCGGGCAACCTCGACTTAACCAAACAATGGGGCGATGGAGCTTGGATACAACAAATCAAGGTGGGTTATTTCTACAACACACAGAACAAGAAAGCCGAAGCGGGCTACGAATCGCGTTTTGTGATGGACTATCTCAAGCAGAAACTGGTAATTGGCATCCAAAACCGCCTGCCCGGCAGATTGATGATGGGCTGGAACATTCGTTACCAGGATCGCAACGGCACCTTTACCCCATCGGGTACTACGAGTACCACGCCATACAAGCCCTTTTGGTTGACCGATTTGCGCCTAAGCCGCAAGCAGAAATACTTCTCCCTCTATTGCGAAGCCACCAACCTGTTTGACAACCAATATGAGGACATTGCCAATGTGCCACAACCAGGGATTTGGTTCCGCGGGGGCATCAACATCAGCATTGATTACAACTAAAGAAAGGGGATAGATCGCAAAGCATCATTTAGCATTAATAAACAAATTTTAAACACACCAATATTTTTTTGGCACAGAAATTGGAAATGATTTAATAGATTTTTTTCATAGATTTGGGTTAGGTTAGGTAAAGGGAATTGACAACGGTCTTTTCCCTTTGCTTTTTTTTGCAACTTTACCAGCAGTAAAAAGCCAGTTTCACAGATGGAAAAAATATCCAAGAATCTTTTTATCTACACCGAAGAGGAGTTGCTGAGCCATCTGGTGGCAGGCAGACCATTTCGTCCGGCACAATCCTTCATATTCCTGGTCAGACAGGGCAGCTACGAGATCAAATACAATTTGGCACACCACAGTTTGGCGGCAGGTGCCATTTTATTCATCAACAAAAACACGGTGTATGAATTTACAAGAACGGATCCACACGCGACCATTCGCTTGGTAGCCATCCACCCCTCCTTTGAATCCATCGCGGCCATAAAAATCCGCAACCTCGACATCTTTTCATTTTTGATTCAGTCCAACCTTTACCACTACCATGTTAGTGATGCAGAGTTTGAGGAGATATGGCACATCACCGAGTCGCTGAGGAGAAAAACAACAGCGGCACCACAAAGCAAGCGGACGCAACAAATGGTGCACCACCTGTTCCTGGCACTAGTATATATCTTAGCCGACCTATCGGAGCGTTACAACCGCATCAAGATCATCGAACTAACAAGAGCCGACGAGCTGACCATCAACTTCTTCAACCTGGTGCATAAATTTATCAAAACAGAAAAAAGCGTTTCATTCTATGCCGCACAAATGGGAATCTCGGCTAAGCACCTCTCCGAAACGGTGAAGGCCAGCAGCGGCCAGACAGCAGGGCAAATCATCGACTCTGCATTGATGACCGAAGCCAAAATATTATTGGCCAACCCCGACATCAACATCAACAAGACAGCTCAAGAGCTTGGCTTTAGCGACCAGTATGCCTTCAGCAAGTTTTTCAAACGTATGACAGGCATCACCCCCAGCGACTTCAAGGCCAGTATTTAACCCTACCACTCATTAAATCAACCAACCAGCAACCCAAGCCAAAGTGACAAAAAAAGGTTAATCCGTATTCCAGACATCATTCCCCGTGAATGATACATTTTAAGGCCGTGCGAAACAGGACATCTTTGCATGAATTTGCAAACCGATAAGAAGCGAACCCAAAGCCCAGCAAAGGCAGGTTCGACACAGCCATAAAAACAAATATCAAACATATGGAAAAACGGATCAAACCAGGAAAACGATTGGTTACTGTTCTGGGATTAAGCCTGATTGCACTAAACATGACAGGGCAAACCGAACAGAGGTACACGCTGGATGAGATTTGCCAGCATGCCATGGAAAACAACCAGGCGCTGAAGCTTTCGGCCGGAAACATGGAGGTGGCCGACCAACAATTGGCCATCAGCCGGCAAGCGCAACTACCCAACCTGAACCTCTCAATGAGTGCGTTCTACTTGGGTGATGCCACCATTTACAGCAAGGATTTCTCGGACAAGAATGTGGTGGAAATGCCCCATTTCGGCAACAACCTAATTGTGCAGGCCAACCAATTGCTCTACAAAGGGGGCGCAGTGCGCAACAGCATTGCCATAGCTTCGTTGCAGAAACAAATGGCCAGCCTCGATTTTGAAAAAAACAAACAGGACATCAAGCTGCTTATTTCTAGCTATTACCTTGAAATATTGAAGTTGCGGCATCAAAAAAGCATCTTTGAAAAGAACATTGAGTTGGCCTCCATCCGCCTCCACAACATTGAAAAGATGTATGAACAGGGCATGGTGACCAACAACGATGTGATCCGCACCCGATTGTTGATTTCAAATCTGGAACAGGGGCTTTTGCAAGTGACCAACGGGTTGGAGATCCTCAACAACCAATTGGTAGTGGCCACAGGCCTGCCACAAGATGTGGTGATTGTTCCCGACGAAACCCTACTAACCGAGATCCCTGCCATCTCCGATCTCGAAACTTACCGCGACGCAGCCATTGCCGGACATTTCAACATTTTGAAAGCCCAAAAGAGCAGTGAGATCGCCGAGAAGGTAATTAAGATTGCCAAATCGGACCGAATCCCATCCCTCAGCCTGTTTGCAGCCAACAGTTTGCAACGTCCCATCACCAGTTCAACGCCGGCACTCGATATGTACACCAATGGTTGGCAGGCAGGTGGGAGCTTATCGTTCAGCCTCTCATCGTTGTACAAAGCACCCAAAAGCATCAAGCTGAGCAAGCTCCAACTGGAGCAAAGCAAAAGGAATGAGGTGCTCCAACAGCAAAACACCGAAATAGCTGTAAACACCGCCTACTTGAAACATCAGGAAGCCAAGAAACAATTGGAAACCACAACAGTGAAAATGGAGTTGGCCTCTGAAAACTACAAGATCATCGAGAAGAAATATCTCAACCAATTGGCCATTTTGGTGGACATGTTGGATGCCAGCCAAGCCAAGCTTGAATCGGAGCTACAACACACCAACGCCACTGTAAACGTGATTTTCAGCTACTACAAACTATTGAACACCACAGGAAACCTATAAAAACAGATACCGTTATGACAACACAAAATAGCAAAGCCGGAAAAAGCGGCATCAACAAAGCACGCGTTGTGATCACCAACACCCTATTATTGACTTTGATCACCGGTTTATTGATTTGGTCGATCCGCGCTTACTTCAACCTGGGCGATGGTGGCTATACCAACGATGCACAAGTGGAGGAGTTCATCAACCCCATCAACAGCAAAGTACCGGGTTACATCAAAAAGATCAACTTCACCGAGCACCAGCCATTGAAAAAAGGCGATACATTGGTGGTGTTGGACGATCGCGAAATAAGAATTCAGGTGGCACAAGCCGAAGCAGCCCTGCAAAATGCTCTGGCAGCTAAAGAAGTTACCTTGGCCGGCATCAACACCATCCGCAACAATATTGGTGTTACCGAAGCCAACATGAATGCGGCAAAGGCAAGACTCAACAACCTGAAGCAAACCCATCAGCGGTATGCCAGTTTATTGAAGGAGGGCGCGGCTACACAAGCACAATACGACCAAATCAATGCCGAGTACGAAGCTGCCCAGGCACAGTATCAGGCATTGGAGGGTCAAAGGAAAACCATTCAATTGCAGATCAACGAAACGACCAAAAGATTGGGACTAAACGATGGGGAGATCAAGCGTGCCACGGCTGCGTTGGAAATGGCACAACTCAACCTATCGTATTGCCACATCACAGCCCCCTACAACTGCATGGCCGGCCGCAGGCAAATACAAGAGGGGCAATTGATACAACCCGGGCAACTGCTACTCGCCATCGTTAAAGACGATGAAAAATGGGTGGTGGCCAACTTCCGCGAAAAACAGATGGGACACATCGAAGTGGGCAAAAAAGTAGCAATCGAGGTGGATGCCCTAGATGGGAAGGCTTACGAAGGAGTGATCACCGCCATTTCTGGCGCCTCAGGCTCCAAATATTCATCCATCCCGGTGGACAACTCAACCGGCAACTTCGTGAAAGTGCAGCAACGATTCCCCGTTCGAATCGAGCTCACCGGCAACAACGCCCAAGCCGATGTGGAAAAACTGCGCGCAGGCATGAATGTGGTCGTTAACATTAAAAACTAAAGCATGTACAAGCAGGGATTATATCACGACTGGGTTCCCAAGCCGGTACAATTGCTCATGATCATTTTATGCACCATCCCATTTCTGGTGATTTTTGGTGTGTACAATGGCAATATCTCGGAGATGACCGGCCAAACCGGCCAGTTGACCGAATACTACACCCTGGGTTACTATGCCGCCTTTATAGGTATGACCGCCGTCATGCCACTGCTGTTGCGCACCAAACAATATTTCCGCTCCAAGGAGATTGTTGTGGGGTGCCTGTTACTTCTAGTCTTCTTCAGCTGGGTTTGTGCCACCACCGACAATGGCCCACTGGTGGTGGTGTGCTCCTTTTTCATCGGAGTGTTTAAAATGATGGGGATCTTGGAGTTTATCCTCCCCATCTTCTTCATCATTTCGCCTAAGATGGATCGAACCAAGTTCTACCCCATATTCTATCCCATGGCCATCATCATGGGACAGCTGTCGGGCTACTACTTTTCGCAAATCGCCTATGAGTTCAGCTGGGAATACGTGTACCTCTACTTGAACATCTACATGCTGGTGTGTGCTTTGTTGTCCACCATATTGATGCACAATTGCCGCGCCTCGAAGAAACTGCCACTCTATCAGTTCGACTGGACCGGCATGATTCTTTTTGTGGTATCGATGATTGTATTGGGCTATGTGCTGGTCTTCACCAAATATCATGGTTGGTTTCAATCGGAGATTATCTTTGGAAATTTGGTAGCCTTTGCGGTGATCTTTGCACTATTTATCCTACGCCAGAAAACCACAAAAAGACCGTTCCTGATCATATCGGCCTTCGCGAAAAAGAATGTTTACTCGGCCATCATCATGATTTCGTTATTGGGTATTTTCTTGGCTGCGGGCAGTGCACAAAGTGTATTGGTACTGGGCATACTGAAATACAGCTCCCAAACCAATATGCTGTTCAACCTTTATATGGTTCCCGGAGTTGTTTTGGGCGGCATCATCTCCTTTCTATGGTTCAAGCACAAACTACCGTTAAAAGGGCTGATCATTTTGGGATTTGCAGCCTACCTGCTTGCCCACATCATCATCTATTACCTGATCGCCCCGATAATCACTGTGGAGCAGTTCTTCATTCCATCACTTTTGAAAGGCGTTGGGCTTTGCCTGCTCTATATTGCGGTGACGGTATATAGTTGCGAAAACCTGGATATGCGCGAGATGCTCACAGCGTCGTCGGTATTTATCATGTTCCGATCGTTTGTGGGGCCTGCCCTCTTCGGATCGTTCATCTCCTGGGGCATGTACAGGCTGCAATGGCAAAGTGCCAACGACATGGCCACCGACATTGATGCCTCGAGCTACCTTACCCTACTCAACGGTGGCGGATTGCGATTGTATGGTTCCCTACAAATACAATCCATAATGGTTGCTGCCAAAGCCATATATGGCTACACAATCGTGGGGGGCATTTTGAGCATCGTTTATATCGGGCTGCACAATGCCAATCCATCACCCAGACATTACATCACCCTTATGCGGAGGCGGTTGGGAGGCAACAAGGAGAAACATTTTGAAGACACTCCCCTCCACAAGCAAAACAAGGGAATAGCCGAATCGGCGCCCACAGCGGTTTAGTAAAAAACCAAATTGATATAAACAATCGAAAACATAAAAGGAGCTATAGGGAACGACTATCAGCTCCTTTTTATTTTCATACATCCCAATGTTCCGCCACTCCGCGGTTGATGGGCTTGATCGATGCACCACTTTGGCAAAACTAGCGGCAAAGCCTAGAGCTAACAGGTTTCAAAAACCTGTTAGCTCTTTGAATGTAAGTGTTATAGGTGATTATAATTAAGCCCATCATCCTTGTTTTATACTTGCTATAAATTGGTATCGTTTAACTTTCAATCGTCCTGAAGGGACAGCCTATTTCAGCCCGAGGCATCGCCTCGGGAATAGAATACCTCATATCGCTGCGCCCTCGTATGTTTGTGCATGATTCTTTCTCATTCAAATTTAGGGATGAAATGGTAAATTTGATCATTTAATTGAAAAGAAAAGCATGGGAATAGCAAAGAGCCCTTGATAACAATGTATTTGTATATCGTCTTTCAGATTTTGCACCCATGTTTTTTCTCTTTGAAGTCTGAATAGTATCTATAAAATAGACCAAGTCGTTTATATTCAGTATTTTTTTACGAGAGAAGACTGTGGAGAGAAATTTCTTTTCGGAACGTATATAATCGAAAGGGGGTAATTATGTTAATTTCGGGAGTTGATATTTCAAAGGATGATTTCCATGTTTGCATAAAGGAAAAGTCAAACGACGGGGCAGTTAAAATTAAGGGAAGCCGAAGCTTCCCGAACAACCCGAAGGGGTTCTCTGAACTATCCGGGTGGGTTTCAAAAAGGGAGCATGCCAATTTAGGCACGTGGTATGTGATGGAGGCCACGGGCACATATTACGAGAATCTTGCCTATTTTTTATACGAAAAAGGATGTAGGGTATCCGTGGTTTTGCCTAACAAGATCAAGCACTTCGCAAAGAGCATGAACCTAAAAACTAAAACGGACAAGGTCGATGCAGCCGTTATTGCCGGAATCGGGATAGAGCGGCCGCTTGCCGAATGGAAGCCAATGTCGAAAGATTTCAAGGAGCTCCGAGATTTAAGCCGTGAGATGCTCGCGTTAAAACAGGAAAGATCCAGAGCTAAATGCCAGCGGCATGCCATGGTGCACTCCCATGAAAAAACAGCAAGCGTGCTTAGGCTTAAGGAGAGCCAGATAGAATTCTACGACAACGCTATCCTGGAGATCGAATCTGAGATTAAACGGATTGTCGACGCAGACCCTGTGCTCAAAGAGCGGATTGACAACATTGCGACAGTCAAAGGTCTTGGCGTATTGACCATCGTGGCAGTACTTTGCGAAACAAACGGTTTTGGGCAGTTTAATTGCATAAGGCAGGTTGTGAGTTATGCAGGTCTTGATGTACAGTTTAAGGAATCCGGCAATTTCAAGGGAAAGACCCGCATCTCTAAAAAGGGAAATGCCCGTATCAGGCAATGCCTGTTTATGCCTGCATTAACTGCAACGATGCACAACGAAAAAATAAAGAACCTTTACTTGCGCATATGCGAAAGAAACCCTGACAAAAAGAAGAAAGGGGTAGTTGCTGGAATGAGAAAACTTTTGGTGCTTATCTTTGTATTATGGAAAAAGAACGAAGAATATAACCCGTTATACCAGTAGAACTAACGACAGCGGGTAATGGGGAGACAAAGCCTTCTTTTGGTCTCGACAAAGATAAGAAATACAAGACAAATTATTTGGATTTCACCATAGTATCTGAAAGGGCAACTTATAATTGTCATTCGCTGACTTTTAAAAAGGTGAAAGTAAACTGCCCTTACAGGGCGAGACAATTAATTCGGCATAAACTCCCGGGGCTTTTGCCCCGGGCTGAAGTAAAAATGGCTTTCAGCCATTACTGCCATACATAAAGAAACCTAAAAACCTCCCAACTAAAGAGCGACAAGGTAAGATATTTATTCAGCCGCATCGCGGCTAAATCTTTGTAGAGACAAGCTCCAACGAGTAGCAAAGCCGCATCGCGGCGACATCTTCCTGTGTGTACCAAGTCCGAAGAACTTCAATGGGAACAGCCGGAGGTTAAGTGATTCATCAGTTGCCTAATACCGAAGATGTTGAATATCATCCATACCAATGTTCATCCAATTCGCGGGTAATGAGCTTTACCGATGCGCCACTTTGGCAAAGCAAGTGGCAGAGTCGCGCAATATTTGTAGCAACCCATCATCACCCATAATACAAAGGTGCAGAGCACCGGAACACCATTCCTCATGCGATAATTTATATTTCGGGTCTCCGCCCTTGAGGGTGTTTAATGGTATTTCTAATCTACCGTCAGCATTTTTGACAAAAATTAAGGTTTTGCATCGTGCAATAAAATAGTTTCCATATCTTTATTTCATCCAAAATCCCTAAACCCTATCAGTTATGGAATCGATTGAATGCAACGCCTACAAAGAGATCACCGTCACCCGTCAAAACCAAATCAGCCAAATAGAGCTCAACAACCCATCACGCAAAAATATGCTGACGCGTCAAATGATCGAAGAGCTCCTTCATTTCATCAATAAAATGGAAACCGATTCCATCTGCCGCGCCATCATCATCAACGGCAAAGGAAACCATTTTTGTGCCGGAACCGATTTGGAATGGTTGCTCAAAGGTCGTGCCCAATCGAAACAACAAAATATCTCCGATGCTAAGCTCTTTTTCGATTTGTATGAGGCTCTCTATTTCTTTCCAAAACCAGTCATCTCCATTGTCACTAAGGATGTATCGGGCGGCGGCATTGGCATATTGGCCTGCTCCGACATTGTTATTGCCCACGACGACATCCGCATGAGCTTCCCTGAAGTATCCCTGGGATTGGTGCCGGCCACCATTGCCCCTTTTGTAGCTAAAAAAACTGGCAGCGCCTTTGCTCGCCGCATGATGCTAACTGCCGACACATTCACGGCGCAACAGGCCTTTGCGGCCGGTCTGGTGACCGACTTGGTGGCCCCGGGAGAGTTGGAAGAACGTCTGGCTCAAATAACCACTATGATTTTAAAAAACGGCCCCCGAGCCACGCAATACACCAAACAGATGATTAACCATTTTGAGGACAATCATGAGATTGACGATTTGATGGCTGTTTATTGCACCAAACTAATTGCGGCCGCACGCGCCTCCGAAGAGGGTCAGGAGGGCGTATCGGCCTTTCTGGAGAAAAGAAAAGCTTACTGGAACAAATAATTCCGTTGGAATAACTATTTTTGAAGGAAACAGCACCGAAGCATGACCAACGCAATTATGGAAAACCGCAAGAAAGCGCATATAGAACAGGCCTTCAACAGCAAAACAGAGCCGTCGCAGGCCGACAAACGTTTTTTATATGAGCCTTTGGCCGGCAACCAGCAATCCCCATCCAACCATTGCACCATCGCTGGTAAACCATTGCAACTACCCATCTGGATATCGAGTATGACGGGTGGTACAGAGCAGGCTCGGCAAATCAACCACAACCTAGCGCAGGCATGTGCTGAATTTGGCATGGGCATGGGATTGGGCTCCTGCCGCATCCTGCTCGAAGAGCCACAACACTTGCCCGACTTCAATGTGCGCCCCATCATTGGTAGAGGACAACCCCTTTTTGCCAATCTGGGCATCTGCCAAATTGAACAGATGGTGCATGCTCGATCGTTGCATAAGATTGCTGACATGCTTAACCGCCTCGATGCCGACGGGTTGATCATACATGTGAATCCTCTCCAGGAGGCTTTTCAAATTGAGGGCGACCATCTGCAACGCCCACCCATCGAAACCATTGAAGCTTATCTCGCCAATACGAACCACCGCGTGATTGTGAAGGAAGTGGGACAAGGGTTTGGCCCCACAAGCCTGAAACAGTTGCTGCAACTACCATTGGAAGCCATTGAATTTGGCGCATTTGGCGGCACCAATTTCGCCCTTCTGGAAATCAATCGCACCGATCCCGACATGGCCGAACTATTTCGCCCATTCAGCAAAGTGGGTCATACAGCAGAGGAGATGACCAGGATGGTCAACAACATTGTGGTAGCCAATAACATCCAAATAAGAACCAAATCACTGATTATCTCGGGCGGCATCAACAATGTGCTGGATGGCTACCACCTCACCGGAATATCGAAGATGCCGGCCATTTTCGGCATGGGCAGCGCATTCCTGCAATACGCCCGGGGAGAATACAAAACCCTGCAAAAATATGTGCAGGGCTTGCAAAAAGGTTGGATCATGGCCAACCAATATCTTACGATCAGGGAATAACCCCGAAAACTATTTCACCACGATGGTGATGCACCCTTTGTTGCCAACCACCGAATCGAGCAACTTTCGCACCAAAAGGTTTTTGGTTGCCTGCTGAAAGAACGCCCGAGTATCTATTTGGGCACAAAAGAGGTACTGACCAATATTTCCGGGTTGATGCACACTTCCGGCCACTTGCCCATTGCCATCGGCAAGGGCCTTATCCTTACGCAGATAACCACCCGCATAGGTAAAACGCACAGGAATATTAGGCTGGCAACGTTGATGATTGTCTTTCACAACAAAAGCAAGTCGCTCCTCACCCACCACCATACCAGAGGTTGTTTCGACGGTATTGGAAGGACAAATTACCTCCATCTCTTTAACCAATTGTGCAATATGTTGCAGGCTGGCCACTGCCGGGTCAAAATCACCCACCGAATCAACCAGCAAGGAGCTTTCACCCAAATAGTTTGACAATAGGTCGAGCACGCCGGCATGCAATGAGAGTGCCTGGGCATATTGTCCCAACTGCTCCATCTTCTCAGCTTCGTGGAATCGGAAAACAGCCTTCTGAAGGGCATCGCGTTTGCGCTGCTCCTTGATGGCGGCGAACTTTTGCTTCGATAACCGATAGTATTCGTAATAATTCAATTCGTCCTCCCACTTGCCCATCAATTCATACCCTTCGAGGAACTCTTCCGACTTAGAACGTATGTTGTTGATCAGTATCTCGGAAACGCCATGCCGATCCTCCACCTGCGAGAGGATGGATGTGGAACTGATGGCAGCATTCACTTGCCCTGCCATTTGCGACAAAGCATGGTTGCGAGCTTCCGACTGGTAGTTTTGCATCGATCCCCATTTGCGGGCCACGCCTACAGCCTGATAATAACCAGCATCGCGAGGAGTGGCATCTACCCATGCCGGTTTGGGGTTAAGCGCTTCCAATGCAGCATTCTTACGGGCAGCACAACCTGACATCAGGACCAAAACGGCCAAAAACACTAAAATAAATCTCATACTTCGGGGTTATATTTTTCAACAGTCGTTGCCAACTGGCTTGCTACTTTAGCCACGGCCTCCGACATCAGGGTTGAAGCAGATACAATGTTTCTATTGGATTTTAAAAGATTTTGCAAAGCGGCCACATCCGAAGAGTTATCGAAAACACGATCTTCGGGATAGCTCTTATCCCGAGCTTTCCAGTGCCCAGGTATAAGATTCTTGGTGTCGCCTTGGTAAACAGCATAGGAGACTTCAGAATTGAGGGAAAAAGTAGCGACATCGGCCGCCACCACATTGCCCGTGGCCACATCAATCAATGAAAACTCGGCCACCAGTTCGGCCAGATTGCGCTGTTGCTGCTCTACATATACCACCTTATCGTAAACAACCCGTTTTTTCTTAACACCATCGGCATCCGTATATTCCTCCTCCCGCTTCAAATAGCCGGGTTTGTTGGTCTTTTTAAGTTCTCCGGTACGCTCCACATTTTTCAAAACCCGACACGACAGAACTGTTTTGGCATTAATAAGATGGCCATTCCGACGAATATAATTGACAATGACCTCTTGCTGTGGATGGCGTCGGTCACCAGTCAAACCATCAATCTCTTCGTCGATAACAACTTTAAAAAATGGTGTCTTTAAGCTGTTTAAGGCATTAACAGATTTGGTTTGCAAGGCACGCGACACCACACCAACCGACTGATTGGGCATTACAAAGGGGGCTACGGCAATGGTGATGGTGGCCAACTGGAGTGCTTCGGCCTTTTGGGCCACCACATCCTTATAGGAAGCGGAACCGGCCATGACTTCGGAAAAACTGTAAAAAGCTTTCCGATAAAGTTGATTCTCCATGTATTGGAGACCGTTGCGGTAGATGGGTTCATACTTGGCGGTAATCCAATGCTGCTTGGCATCCTTGTAGGCCCCATCGATCTCCACAATCTCCCTTAACACCTGCTCGGCACCCGAAAATTGCTCCAAGTCGAGCGACATCATGGCCTCCTGGTAGCGTTGCCCCAAGTAACGCTCCTTGGCCTCGGCATAATAAACCTGGTTTTCGGGAGGAAAAAGCAGCTTGATGCCCACGGCATTGATTTGCTTATAGTAGTTATCGGCATCAATGTAAACATACACTGCTTCCTTGTCGGCATTGTTGTTGAAATGGGTTTTAAAAAGCTCCAGCTTCTCCATCAACACCAATTGTCCGTTGCGCTGCAACCCCAATTTTGACTCTATGTTGTTGCCATTGGCTACAACCGACTCGTAATACATTTTGGCCGCATCAACGTACAACCCGGCCGCATCGAATTTTTTTGCTTTATTCCCATAACGTTTTGATGCACATCCAAACAATAGCATCGTAAAAAGAAATAACAGCAAACAGTATTTACACTTCATAAAAAAATATTTTATAGCCCAAACTAACCTCTTGGGTCACCGTTAAGACTATACGTGGTTCCTTGGCATTTGTTACCTCAAAAAACCATCATTCATAAAAAACAAGGTTGACCAATCATTGCAAAGCGCCTGCAGCCAAGGAATCGGTGGTACAAAAAATAACGCCCCGGTCTTCTGCCTCTTTATAGATGGCCTTGGCGGCATCTTCAAATCCCGATACATTCGACATGCAATCGGTGAGCACAATAATTTGCCCCTGAATGGCGGGTTGTTCCATGATTTGCTTCAGGGTGTTGGCCACACAATGGCTGCGCGCTTCTCCTGCAATAACAATGGTAGGTGCCATGGCTAACTCCTCCACCAGACGCTGGTTAATTTGGGTAGATGGATCTTCCTCCAACTCAACATTGGCCCTGATGGCCCCAAAATGTTCGGTCAAGGGATTCTGCCCCTTGCTCACGATGGTATAGAAACGGCCACCACGAGCCCAATCGGTCACGGCATCCATCACATCGTCGTTGAAGGCGGCGCCCCAGGAACCGGCCAGGCAGTGCTCGGGCCACACCACGTGTGCCATCTCATTGTTCTGCTCCAAAGCCTGAAGGTACTCCACCACCACATCGTGCATAAACATGGGAAACCACTTCTTAGCCACCACATCCTGGGATGAGATGGTGGTAAACGGTTCCGGCATCTCCCCTTCTCCATTGGTCCAAAAAGATGGATGCGAAATATCGACCACTTGATGCTCATCGCGCGTAAGAATGATTTGTGAAATATTGTCCTGATTCTGCACAATGAACTGCGACAGGCGCAACATATCCTCATCGGCACCAGGCACATAAAGCATCCCCTCGGGATCGCAAAAATCGTTTTGGGGATCTATAATTAGCAACAGATACTCTTTATCTTCCATAATTGTTGATTTAAGGCCAAAGTTATTTATTTTTAAGTGTATTGTTTGGCTGTAAAGGATAAAGATTCGAATGAAATGCAGTAAATTGCCGCAAAATTGAAACTATGAGTACACCATCGGCTACAAAAAATACCATTCAAACCAGATATTCGGAGATTGCCATCCAAGGAACACCCATTCCAGAAACCAATAGTGCCCTTACCCCCAACCTCCGCCAGACTTATGGCCAAATGTCGGGCTACTTGCATGAGGCCGACCTGAATTTGGGATGTGGCCTGCCCTTGCACAATGCCAGCATCCAGCCGGGCGATCAGGTGCTGGACCTTGGATGTGGCGCAGGGGTGGATTGTTTTATCGCCGCCAAGCTGGTGGGTGAGGAAGGTTATGTGACCGGCATCGACTTCACCCCAGCCATGGTAGAACGGGCCGAAGCCATCCGAGTTAAGAACCAAATCGACAACGTGGAGTTCCTGGAAGCCGACCTGGAGGAGGTTCCCCTGCCAGCTCAGGAGATGGATGTGGTGGTGAGCAACTGCACCATCAACATGGTGCCCGACAAGGCCAAAGCATTTAAGGAGATACACCGTCTATTGCGCCCCGGTGGCCAGTTCTGCATCAGCGATGTGGTGTTGACGGGCGACATGCCCTACAAGATAAAGCAGGCTGGCGAAGATTGCTATGGTTATGTGGCAGGCGCCATCGACCGCGAACAATACTTGCGGTTGATCAAAAAAAGCGGCTTCGTGACCCTTGAGATTCACGACGAGCAAGAACTGGAGATCGCGGAGGCGTCGTTACAAAAATTTGCCGACCAAACGGCCATTGAGCAATACCACCAGCGCGAAACGGGCATCCGCACCATCACCATCAGGGGCTACAAGGCCATCAACATCAAACCTGTGGTGGGCATCTCGGGCGAAGAAGAAGCAGAGGAGATCAAAGCACTGCTGACCGACTGCCAACTGCCGGCCAACTTGGTTGACACCGAAACAGAGACCGTTTTCAGCATCCATTACCGCGACGAACTGGTGGGACTGCTCAGCTTCAAAACATTGGAGACCCATGGTTTGGTGACGGCTTTGGCCATTCACCCCGCCTACCGCGAACAACGCCTGGCATCGCTGCTTCACGAACATTTTGTGCGCGACTGCCAACTGGGTGAGTGCAAGCAATTCTACATCCTTACCAGCCAATCCATCGCATGGCTCGAAAGTAAAGGATGGACTCAAACCACCCGCGGAGCCATAGCGGCCCAATTTCTTGGAGATGAGACATTGATTTTGAGGCCGGAGCAAGAAAATGAAGTGTATATGACCCTCACCATTGAAGAATCGAGTTCTGAGGCCAACGCGCCCTTTGCTTTATAAACAAACTGCCGAACTTCAGATCATTTATTGAATTCTGATTGATGTGGTTATTTGTCCTCAAGCCGGAGGGGCTTTTACTCTAAAGCCCCTCCTGGCCTCTCCAAAGGGAGGAGAAAATAAAACAATAATAATCAGTGGACAAAAAATGGTTTTAGATCAGCACATTCAACACCTCCGGCGTTGTGCAATTGTTGGAGCCTATTATCCACCGGTTTCACCGGCGGTTATTCATATTCCATTCCCTCGGACTTAGTACATCATTAGAAGATATCGCCACTATGTGGCTTTATTAATGAAGGAAATGTGTTGCTACAAAGATTTCGCCGCTATGTGGCTGGATTAGGTCTTAAACCCATCGTTTCTCCGGCTGAGCAAAGCGAGCCAATATATAGGCAACTTGCAGTAACATCTGTGTTCATCTCAGTCTAAGCCCAAACAATAGGAATCAACACACTAACCAGCAACTTTACGAACAACACGAAACAATCCTAGCAGAGAAAATCTGTGTTCCCCTTGGTCGATATCAGTGTAATTAGCAACACTTACATGCAACATTGTGAAATAAAAAATTATCATCTATAAAATCCCCATAAAAGTGTTTATTTGTCCTCGAGCCGGACGGGCTTTTACTCTCTGCCAATAGCTGCAGAGAGTAAACAGAGAGAGCCACCGCTGCGCCTGCTCACCTAAGAACTATCATTCCGCTGCGCTCGAAGCAATAAACTCGGTTCGCAAGAGACCAATCACTACAATATCAGCATATTAGCCGAACCTCAAACAACATTGCTTCTTAACCGCTACGCTCCATGATATTTCTAAGGCTCGCAGCCGAGGCGGAGCAGCTGCAAAGGCAAGCCACTAAAAAGTTCCTTCGCACCTTGCTCTTTATTGATTCATTTCCATTGCTCACCGATTACTGAGAACTGATTACTGTTCACTGAAACTTAAAGAAGGCTCTCTGCCGAGGCGAAGCAGCAACAAGCAACTAATGTACTAATTTATTGAGGTGCAAATTTGAAAATTCATCGCAGTTTTCATAAGTCTTCAGCAAATTAAACGACCGGAGGTCGTAATATGATTAACCGCGGATGGAATCCGCGGGTTCAAGAACCCGGGCATAACAACCCCGAAGCGGGTTGAACCTGGAAACATTGAGATTTCAGTCCGTGACAACCTATGTGGTTATTTGTCCTCGAGCCGGACGGGCTTTTACTTTTTGGCTACAGCACCAAAAAGTAAACAAAAAGTGCCGCCGCTGCGCCTGCTCACCTAAGAACTATCATTCCGCTGCGCTCGAAGCAATGAACTCGGTTCGCAAGAGACCAATTATTACAATACCAGCATATTAACCGAACCTCAAACAACATTGCTTCCTAACCGCTACGCTCCATGATATCTCTAAGGCTCGCAGCCGAGGCGGAGCAGCTTAAAAAGCTAAACAAAGATGTTGCAGCAAAACAGCTAGATCCCATCGTTTCTCCGGCTGAGCAAAGCGAGGCCATAACAACGCATCAAATAGTAACCTCTGTGTTAATCTTCCCCTCAGCCCAAATTACAGAAACCCTCGCACTAACCAGCAACTTTACGAACAACACGAAACAACCCTCGCAGAGAAAATCTGTGTTCCCCTTGGTCGATATCGGTGTAATTGGCAACACATACCGTACCTGCAACATTGTGAAACTAATAATCGTCTCCTATCAAATCCCAATCAACACTGTTTTTGGCTCAAAGTTGATATTTATCTTTTCGTCAAAAAATAAACTGCATAAAATGCTTGTTTATACTTAAATTTGGTTTGTTTTGCGACAACAAATCTTAAAACGATGTATCATGGTGAGAAAATACCTGCGGTTGGTAATTGCCGGAATTCTGTTTACGGGCTCTATCGCCCTTTTCTTCAATAGCTCAGTATCATTGGGCATTTGGGCGCTCCTAGTTTCCGGAATTTTTGTTTTATTCCACTATAAGAACGAAATAAACTTGACCGCTTTCTATTTTATACGAAAAAACAAATTTCAGACTGCTGGCCGGGTATTAGGTTGGGTAAAGCATCCTGAATCGATGATTCAACGGCAGGAAGCTTATTATTATTTCCTTTGCGGACTGGTTGATTCACAGAAAAACAACATTTCATCGGCTGACAAGAACTTCAAGAAAGCACTCAACACAGGCTTACATATGACCAACGATCAGGCCGTGGCGAAGTTGAATCTTGCAGGAATCGCACTGACACAGCGAAACAAAAAAATGGCTGCCCATTATTTGCAGGAAACCAAAAAACTGGACAAAGGCAAACTTCTAATCACACAAATCCGCGAAATAGAAGATATAATGAAACGCATGTAAATTTAATTCTTCCAAAGGAAGCATATCTTATTTTTTTAATTTGGACATGCTGAAAATGTCAACAAACACTATTTTTATAGTTTGCCCTCAAACCAGGTAGGCTTTTATTCTTTACTCGGTGCTTGTCTGTTTTCATTGGCCCTCATGTTCCGCTTCGCTACAGGCTATAGTTGTAAATAGGGCGCTCGGCTCTGCCGCTTGGCGCAGCCAAGAGAGCCGCCGCTGCGACTGAATTGGGGTTTCACCCCAAACCCCACATACTTTTTCTGTCTTGCCACAGAAAAAGTATGCAAAAAGAGGTCAAGTCCTTGCATCCTCGCCGACCTTCCACGGCTCGCTTCGGGAACAAAAAGAACTCGCCTACGGCTCAAACAGCTTTTTGTTCTATCCTCCGCTTCACCGGGAAGGTGCCCGGCTGCGGATGCTAGGGACAAGACAGTCTTTGGGATGCTACATTATTCAAAGATCATCGCATAACTTCAAACAACATTGCTTCTTAACCGCTCCGCTCCCTTCTCTCCCCTACTGGGGGAGCAGGAGGGGGCTTTCTAAGGCTCTCAGCCAAGGCGGAGCAGCTGCAAACATCCAATGTACGAATTTAACGATGTGCTAATTTGAAGATTCATTGCAGTTTTCAGAAGTCTTTAGCAAATTGAACGACCGGAGGTCGAAATATGATTAACCGCGGATGAAATCCGCGGGTTCATAAACCCATGGCAAATCAACCCCGAAGCGGGTTGAAGCTGGAAACACTGAAACTTCAATTCGTGGCAATCTACGTGGTTATTTGTCCTCAAGCCGGACGGGCTTTTACTCTAAAGCCCGTCTCGGCCTCAACCAAGGGAGGAGAAAATAAACCAATAATAATCAGCGCACAAAAAATAGTTTTAGATCAGCACATTCAACACCTCCGGCGTTGTGCAATTATTGGAGCCTATTATCCACCGGTTACACCGGCGGCTATTCATATTCAAGTCCTGCGGACTTGGCGCATCTATAGAAGATATCGCCACAACGTGGCTTTATTAATGAAGGAACTGTGTAGCTACAAAGATTTCGCCGCTATACAATTGAATTAGAAGAAGAATGTCCGACTCCCAGCGAAGGAGCAAGAGAGGGTCTTCTATGGCTCACAGCCGAAGGCGGGGGTAATTTTGACAGGTTGTTTATTCTCCAAAAACATCCAAATAGAGCTTAAACTCTTCATCAGACATTGTCGCCCTAGAATATTCAACTTCTTTTTTCTCCTTAATTCCTCATTCAGTGAATTCGCCAAACAATCCTTCAACCCAAAGCAACTTACCTAGTGCATTGCCATCAATCATTGGTATGAAATCAAACGGGCGCAAAAACTATTTCTAGGCAATAATCAAAGCAGAAAAAGGGTTATTAGGGGACCAGCCAGCTATTGGCCAAGATGTCCCCTGTAAGTACTGTAATTTTAGAAAATACTATATGACAAACTAACTTGAAAATAACTTGCAAATTGATTAGTCAAATAGAAGTAGCTATTTGAATTATTTGTCAAAAGATCAACCAACAGGCTATTACCATCGCGTTTATTGAAATTGATCACCTCATATTCTTTCGAATCCTGATAAATATAATCTAATGAGGCTTTCACGCTTAGCATAACGCGAGGAGAAACATAATAATTCACCCCTAAATTCGACATAAACCGCGCCCCCAAAGCCTCGGGACTTATTTTATCGCTGGTTTCATCGGAATTCCCGAAAAGCTGAACAAATTTGGCTCCATACGAAAAAGTTACATCGGTTCGCGTATTGGGATAAAAACCAATGGTTTGTTTGTATCCCAGCTGCAAATTAGGCACACTCACTTTATCGTTGGAAGATTTAACTTTGCCAACAACAGTCCCTCCAAAGCCCTCCAACGCAATTGAATTCTGAAAGTACCTATTGATCGGTTTTTCATAATTCAATTCAAAACCAGCATTCAACAAGAACGCATCAATACGATCCGATTTTTCATCTTCATATCCGTACTTGTACAATCGATCATAATCATAAAAATAATAGCCAGGATAGATCCCCCCAGAGAACCTTGTTCCACTTTTGCGAACGGGTTCGCCACCGTAAAGCCAGAAATCGTTCAATGTTGTAAAATATCGAGCATCACTTTCGGTAACATAGTCATTAGCCACCAAGAACGAATCAATTGTTTCTATCTCATAAATCTTTCGAATCCGCGAATCAAAAAACCTCTTGTTTTTCAATTTGGAAATCAACCGGGCAAAAGCCAATACATCCTCATTGTTCATAGTTGATGAGACACGCCCTTGTTTTGCCAATTCATCAAATATATAGAGGGCATGGCGTTCATCTTGAACCTCTTCAATCCTTCCAATCCCAACTTTTATTGGAACATAAGCGATGAAACGGTGATCCTTGAAATCACTTTTTGAAGCATAAGAGGAGGAATTGTCTGAAGAATAACTTCGACTGTATGTATAGGAGGAGATAAAATCAGTCTCAACGAATTTTTTAGAATTAAAGTAATTGCGATTCACCACCTTGAAGTCAAATTCCGGCCATATATTATACCGCTCCTGAGATAATTTTTTATCTTCCTTACTATTTCCATAATTGTAATTCAACCTAACAATTCCATCCACCTCCATTTGCTTGGTCAAACTATTCTGATAGAAGCTATAGTGTGTTAATAAATTTGTATTATAAGTATTTCCTGTGGACTTTCTCGCCGGGGATCCCAAACTTGAAGGCGTTTTAAAACTGGAATTTTGGCCTGATAAATCAAACCAGGTAACCAAGGCGTGTCGTTTTAAGTCAGGCAACTTATATTCCGACAAATCGAACTGAGGGGTTTGAGCATAACCCATCAAAACAAATTGACTGGCCGCAAGCAGTGTAACAAAACGGATTTTTTTCATAAATTTAAGCATTCGATTAAACATTTCTTATTTTATCAATAAACAACAACAATAATGATTCATTGGCGTTCAAACCAATATAATCCATAATTCCAACAACTTCCGGCTTTTATTCTCCTCGTCCCAAGACGACTCCACAACGATTATTCAGGAGCTAAACAGGACAATTTCGCCATGCAGTCTGGATTTAAGAATTGCAATTTATCACCTTCCCAATTCTCTGATTAAAATAATCGCTAAAGAAAAATATAAAACAAAAATAATTATACTAAATTAACAAACAAACATTTGTTAATAAAATGCCGTATGATATTAATCACTTAAAGCATCCAATAACCAGCAAACTGCATCCCAATCAACCATCGCAATTTTCAGTTGCTTGTATTTAGGATTTGCTGAAAATATCAACAAACACTTTTTTATAATTTACCCTCAAACCAGGCAGTCTTTTATTTTTTACTCGGTGCTTGTCTGTTTTCATTGGCTCTCATGATCCGCTTCGCTCCAGCCTACAGTTGTAAACAGAGCACTTGGCGCAGCCAAGAAAGCCGCCACTGCGACTAAATTGGGATTTCATCCCAAACCCTGACTTACGTGATTATTTGTCCTCGAGCCGGACAGGCTTTTACTCTCTAAAGCCCCTCCCGGCCTCAACCAAGGGAGGAGAAAATAAACCAATAATAATCAGTGGAGAAAAATGGTTTTAGATCAGCACATTCAACACCTCCAGCGTTGTGCAATTGTTGGAGCCTAATATCCACCTGTTACACAGGCGGCTATTCATATTCAAGTCCTGCGGACTTGGCGCATCTATTGAAGATATCGCCACTACGTGGCTTTATTAATGAAGGAACTGTGATGCTACAAAGATTTCGCCGCTATGCGGCTGCATTAGGTCGTAATCCCATCGTTTCTCCGAGTGAGCAAAGCGAGGCCAAAATAACGCATCAAATAGTATCATCTGTGTTAATCCTCCCTTTAGCCCAAACCATAGAAATCAACGCACGAATCAGCAACTTTAAGAACATCGCGAAACATTCCTATCAGAAAATCTGTATTCTGTGGGACGCGACCGGTATACATGGCTATTCATTCAAAACCGGCAGCTGGTTGAAATTTCAAATTATCTCATTTCAAATCATAATCAAGGTGATCATTTCCTTCTATTCTTATTCCGATGGGCTAAATCTCTTAATTGCTGAAATAACGCAATCCGTTTCTCTCGGATATTCTCATCATTGAGTAATTTGTTTAGTGAAACAAACTCACCCACCGCTTCTTTATAATCGTCGGAATCCATAAAACTAGCCAACCAATCAAGATATGGTTTTGTCAAAACTTTTTTACAACCCTCAATCATTGATTTTGCAAATTCAAGGCTATCGAATCCTTCATCGTACATAGCAATCGGTTCGACCTCTCGATCAAGCAGCAATCCATGCAGATATACATTTTGGAATGCCGTATTAATGGTATAAATCTCTGCTTCTGTCAATTTACCCAATTCAAAATAGGCGATTGACCAATTTAGAGAGAGTAGTGCCCCGCCAATGTCATCGGGGAAATTTTTATCAAACCATTTTTTGTAGGTAATCGCTCCCTTATAATCACCAATCCGCAGATACAAATCTGAAATGTAGTATCGGCGACCAGCGCCATCATCAAAACCACCGAATTTTCTATTTTCGGCAGCCAAGGCAGCACGGTGCTTTTTTATAGACAAGCGTATTTTCTCAATCTGTTTTTCCGTCATAAATATCAACTAAACGAGAAGCCATATAGCGGTTAGGCAACTAATGACTCTCGGTCAATTAAAAGTACAAAACAATCCTAACTGAATTACCCTATTCCTTCCATCTTTTATTTCTTGTACATGAATATTGCTTCCTTCTTCATCAACAGACACCACACGATCATTTATGAAATTTTTTAAACCATGAACATACCGCAGGTCGATACCAAGATGGGAATTAAGCTGATAACTAAACCCCAAAGCCAATCCCATGTCAAAATTTCCATATATGTCAGAAAAATCCCATGCAGGTTCTCGCTTTTCATTTATCTTAAATCCTAATTCAGGGCCGATGAGCAATGATATATCCTTACTCAATTTAAACCCAACAAAAGCAGGCAAATTTAAATAACTCAGAATCATGTCGCCCTCTTCATTAGAGTTCTCTTTTGGAATTCCCCAACCTTTTTGTGAAATCAACAATTCTGGTTGGAGGTATATTTTATCGGTGAAATCAATTTGTGCTAAAACACCAAAGTGATACCTGGTTGCAAATTTTAAACTTTGACCTTTAAACTCTGCTTTTGTGAAATTCACTCTTCCTTTAACCCAAAATGAAATTGGCTATTTGCATCAATGGGTTGAAAGAGACTAATGATCAATAAAAAAACAAAAGCTTAGAATACTCCATATCCTTTATTCCTTGTAGATTTTCCTTCCCTTAAAATGCTTAACAAAAACAATAAATAGCCACTGAAAATATCAATTCCCGATGGGAAGCTGACATTTTCAGCAGCCCCTAACTATATTTCAAACACGATTATTGTTCTCCATACTTTTGAACACGCCATCAAGCACCTTTTTTATCTCGTTTACGACAGAGCGCTGTTTCCGTTTACTCCACCTCAAGGCATTTGCTCCCTCGAGAAGCTCCGAAACCTGATGGCAAGTAACAATCCCATCGGCCATCAGCTGTTCCTTCTCGGTTTTGGTGAGTTGGGTTAAAATGGTAATTGGATAAACCTTTTCCCGCTTTATCATATCCTTAAGGGCATGATCCTTGGGATAATCCCATCCCAAAAGCTGAATGCCCTTACTATGACAATATGCCTGGGAGTCGGAGGAAAAACGCGTATTGGCCACCACCCATGGTACAAATACGAAATCGCTGAATTGAACCTGCTGCTGCCGCTTTTCAATAATATCGTTCACCCGGGCATGCACATACAAGGGCACCTGCACCCCGATGCGATTCCCTTGGTCGCTTGAAAATTTGCATTCCATCAAGTTTTGTTCCCGATCCTTGGTGGCAATCACATCCATTTCGTGCGTGATAGCCATCCCGTCGACGACTACCCCGACTTGAATTTCGTATCCCTGCCGCTTAAACAGCTCGCCAATAAAATGCTCGAAGGGATAGCCTGCAGGCCCCATAGAAAAAAGGGCTTTCTTCAGCCGATAAAGGGTGGCATCGTACCCACCATACTGCCGGAACATCTTGTAGGCACGGGCATAAATTTCCATGGTGGTGGCACCATCATACACCCAATTGGCAATATCGGCAGCCACCAAATCAACAACCTCTTCATTGGCACCTGCTTCCCTAAGCGATGCCTTGAGTTTGGATATATCAAACAGCTCTGATTCCCCGGATACCTTTTTGATGGTAACCCCGTTATATTGATGATGATTCATTCAGTTGGTCTTAGGAATGGAAAATATGAGGGCGTGCAAACCATGGATTATGGCATATATTCCGACAATGGTGGCGATCCCATAGGTGCCTTTCACGGGATTGAAAGCCATATACAAACCAAACAGAAGCGAAACGATCCCGAAAATTAAAGACACAAGGTTGCGCTGACCTGTCCGAATGCTTTGCCCATAAGTCCAAATGAGGATACCGCCCGTAATGATGGCCCAGAGCCCTATACTTAACAGGAGAAAAGCAGAGATGGATTGCTGGGGGAAGGAAAGTATCACAACACCCAAAACAGCACTCAAAACACCCAAGATGAAACTTGGCAGCCCATCAATCCCAGTGGTTTTACGTTTATAGGCGTCGTAGATTAAAACCAGCCCCCAAAGCAACAAAAAAAGGCCAAAAATTATGGCAAGCAATTGCACAGAGACTCCTGGGTAAGCAACCATGATGGCACCAAACACAATCGACAGAATCCCATTGAGAACAGCGCGCTTTTGATTAAAAAAATTGAAACCAGCCATTTACCAAAGAATTAAATTAACAACCCGTTTATAAAATAAGCAACAAGGATGAACATATAAAACATAGGAAATCAATCCCTAATCATCCACAACCTAATTGTTATGTGAATTTACTAATAAAACCCACACTGCCAAAACTGTCACCAATTGTTTTAATACAAAACGATTAGATGGAGACGACCATAGAGGCTATTTCAATGAATCGTTGCGCCAATTAACCGGGTTATTAATTATATATGCAGATATTTTCAAATAGGATCTTTCATCTCGAATGATATGCTCATAATAATTTCGTTGCCATAATTTTCCGTCAAACCCCAATAATCCAAATTGTTTGGTAACCGTTGATTTATAACCACGAACAATGGCACCAATGGTTTGCGATGGTGATTGTGGGGGTGAATGTGGGGGTGAATTCTCTGGCGAATGCAATACGCCCCCACCATGCGGTTTTTGAATATCGGGGGAATGCGGTTTTTGAATATCGGGCGAATGCGGTTTTTGAATATCGGGCGAATGCAATTCGCCCCTACATAACAACCGGATAATGATGTGGATGTGGTTGGGCATTATGACAAAATCGCCCAATTCAACATTATTACGTATTTGGGGTGTTTTCAACCATTCATCGTAGGCAATTTGCCCATAATGGTTCAATATCATTTCACCATTTTCCACATCTCCAAACAAACAAACCCGGTTTTGTGTGCAAATGGTTATGAAATACAATCCTGCCTGACCATAATCGTAACCTTTCAGGCGGATGCTTCGGCGGTGGTGTTTGATCGGATTGTAGGCCATTTGCGCTGTCTTATTAATGTGACTCGATTGATTTAACAAATAAATCATTCAATTAATCCTATCACCATAAATTCATAACAATAACAAAATTAACCAACCCGGCCATAAAAATCAACCGGTCGTAATCCCAAACAAAAAGGGCATCCCTTGCAGGACACCCTTTTCACTATTTTAATCCACAATTGTTAATTCTCGAATTTCCATTCGCGTGCAGCCTCGTACATAGCAATCACATTTTCGACAGGTGTTTCCACCTTCAATTTGTGTGAGGGCCCCAAGATGAAGCCACCACCCGGTGCCATGTGGTCGAGCAGCTCTTTAACGCCCTCTTTGACCTCGGCAGGGGTTCCTTGACGTAACAACAACTCCTCATCCAAGGCACCACAGAAGCTGATCATGCCACCGAAATCCTTTTTCAAGCCAGTGGGTTCCATGCCCCATGCCCGTGTTTGAATGGGATCCAAAACATCGGCACCGGCAGTCACCAATTCAGGAATCAGCTTGCGTACCGCTCCACAAGAGTGCATGTAGAACTTGACACCCAATTTTAACGGAACAGCAACAAACGACTCGATGGCAGGACGGCAATATTTCTCCCATATCTCCGGTGTAATGGAAAGGCCACTTGGCGCGCCAAAATCATCGGCAATGCGGATAAAATCGACTCGGTTGCCTGCCACAGCAAAGAAACGCTCCACAAACTGTGTGTAAAACTCAGTGATACGGTCGCAAAGAGATTTGAAAAACTTAGGATGAAGCATCATCACATTTTCAAAATCCTCCTTGCCAATCATGCGCTGGGCAATACGAAAGAGTCCGGGGGAAGAGTAACCCGGTGCGGTCATGATGGCAAAGTCGCGGTATTTGCGTATTTGCGCATCCAGGGAGTCAAAATCAAACCAATCCAACGAAGGCCAAGGATAGGTTTCCAAATATTCAGGTTCAGTAATACCTTGCAAAGGGAAGTCGGTCACGTCCCAATACTCAAAACCTTCGTTTTGCACTTTTGTATAACCTACGCCCCAAATATCTTTTTTCTTCTTGCCGGATGCGTCCATCAGTTCGGGACCCGTGTAGACGGGCTCCACCCAACGGAAATCGACATCCAAAAAATCCATAAGCTGATCGCGATCAGCCAGTCCGAGATGTTTCATCATCTTTTCAGAGAACTCGGGAACACCCCAATAAAAAAACGGTACACGATCGACCGGTTCCTTAAGGAGCGTCTTCAATACACGCTCTTTATGATTCATAAAGACATAATTTTGATTAATCGGTTCTTATTTATTCAGAACAAAAACAATCAAAGCTAAAATAAATATGAGAAATATCAAACATTTACCCCATTAAAACGGTCAACCACCACTAAAAAAGAGGCACAAATCAATAAAAAAAGCTGCCCAGAACAGATCCGAACAGCTTGATAACAGGCACTATACAACGTCTATTGGCGTTGACGAACAATCTCGAAAAATAAGATCCCAGCGGCCACCGAAACATTCAGCGACTCAATGTTACCCTTGAGCGGAATCAATGTATTAACATCGGCTACTTTTATGTTTTGTGGACTAATCCCTTTGTCTTCGGAACCCAAAATAAGCGCCACAGGGCCTTGCAATGGCGTTTCATAGTAAGGGGTAGCTCCTTTTTCGGTGACGGCCACAATTTTCAATCCCTCTTGTTGCATGTATTTGAGGGCGTAGAACATGTTTTTCACCCGGCACACAGGCAAACGGTGCAGCGCCCCTGCAGATGTTTTCACAGCTTCGGCATTCACAGGAGCCGATCCCTTTTCGGCAATCACAATGGCATGAGCTCCTGCGCACTCAGCGCTGCGGGCGATGGCGCCAAAGTTGCGCACGTCGGTGATGCCATCGAGCACCACCAGGAAGGGCTGTTCCCCTTTGGCCACAATGGCGGGCAACACATCTTCGAGGGTTTGGTAATCGACCGGCGACATAAAGGCTATCACCCCCTGGTGGTTGCTGGTTGTAATGCGGTCGAGCACCTCCAGATCCACATACTGGATGCGGATATCATGCTCCTTGCAGGTGGCTTGCAATGCCTTGTAAAGGTCACCCTGAAGACCTTTTTTGGCAATCACCTTATCTATTTCACGCCCGGCAGCTAGAGCTTCCTGGATGGCACGAATGCCAAAAATGTACTGAGTGTCCATACTATTCGTTTTTTTGTGATAATAATTCTTCCAATTCCAATGTACTTAGTTCCCAGGCCGTCATCTCCTTCTCGAGCTGTTCCTGGGTGGTTTTATAATTCAAAAAGAGGCTGTCGTCCGAGGCAAACTCCGGTTGGTTCATTTGGTTGGTGATAGACTCCAACTGAACCTCCAAACGGGCAATATCACGCTCGAAAATGGCCACCTGCTGTTCAGCTTTCTTGATTTTGCGACTCAGCTCCTTGCGCTCCTCATAGGACAATTTATTTTCGGAGACGCCCTTGTTGTTGGCCGCCGCTTCTTTTTTCACCGAGGCCTTTTGCATTTCGAGGTCACGCATGCTATCGAGTTTGCGGGTTTGCAAGAACTCATAGATGCCGCCCAAATGCTCCTTCATCTTACGGTTGCGGAATTCGAATACCTTGGTGACCAAACCGTCCAGAAACTCCCGATCGTGCGAAACAACGATGGCAGTACCTTCAAAATCACGAATGGCTTGTTTGAGAATCTCTTTCGAACGCATATCCAGGTGGTTGGTGGGCTCATCGAGGATGAGCAGGTTTACCGGCTCCAACAGCAATTTCACCATGGCCAAGCGGGTACGTTCACCACCAGAAAGAACCCCTACCTTTTTGTCCACATCTTCACCACTGAACATAAAAGCGCCCAAAATGTCGCGAATTTTTGTGCGAATATCACCCGTTGCCACCCGATCGATGGTTTCGAGCACTGTATAGTCGGGATTGAGCAAGTCGGCCTGGTTTTGGGCAAAATACCCAATTTTAACCCCATGCCCCAACACCAGCTCGCCCTTGAAATCTATTTCGCCCATGATCATACGAGCCATGGTGGTCTTGCCTTCGCCATTTCGGCCCACAAAGCAGACCTTCTCGCCACGCTCCACCGAAAAATCAACATCTTGCAAAACCTGGTGATCGCCATAGGCTTTATCCACGTGCAAACCTTTCACCACCACGGTACCCGACCTTGGTGCGGCCGGAAACTTGATATTGAGGGCTGAAGTATCGAACTCATCCACCTCGATGCGGTCGATTTTATCGAGCTGCTTGATGCGGCTCTGCACCTGCACAGCCTTGGTGGCCTTGTAGCGAAACCGTTCGATAAACTTCTCAGTATCCTCGATCATCTTCTGCTGGTTACGGAAAGCATTCAGCTGCTGCTCTCTCCGCTCAAGACGCAACTCGAGGAAGCGAGTATAATTGGCTTTATAATCGTAAATACGCCCTAACGATATTTCGATGGTGCGGGTGGTAATGTTGTCCAGAAACGCCTTGTCGTGCGAAATGATCACCACACCTCCCTTGTAATCCTTCAGGAAATCCTCAAGCCATTGAATCGATTCGATGTCGAGGTGGTTGGTGGGCTCATCGAGCAGGAAGAGGTCGGGATGGCTCAACAATATCTTTGCCAGCTCCACGCGCATGCGCCAGCCACCACTGAATTCTCCACAGTTGCGGGTGAAATCGCTACGCTCGAAACCCAAGCCTTTCAAGGTGGTTTCAATCTTCCCCTGGTAATTGGCACCACCCAAAAGATCGTAACGCTCATGTTTTTCAGTCACCTTATGGATGACCGACAGGTATGCCTCACTCTCATAATCGGTTCGCGTGGCCAACTGCCCATTCAGATATTCAATCTCCTCCTGGAGGCTTTTCAATTCACCAAAAGCCTGTTCCACCTCATCATAAACCGTACGCGAGTTGTCGTGGTTCATATGCTGGGGCAAGTAGCCGATGGTAAACCCTTTGGGCATGCTCACCGTGCCCGCTGTGGGAAACTGATGTCCAGCCACTATTTTTAAAAGTGTTGACTTGCCTGCGCCATTTTTACCGGTCAACCCGATTCTATCGCGCAGGTTTATATTGAAGGTAATATCTTCAAAAAGCCTGAAACCGCCAAAATCGACGGTTAACTGATTCACTGAAACCATTCAAAAAGAATAATGTAAAATTTAAAAATCCTGAATCATTGAACCGGAGCCACCACTGTTTGGAAGTCGCGGGTAAAATGAATCTTGATAAGCCCATTGTTGGATGCTCCGCCCCAATTAGTGAGGTGGACGAACCGGAAATTTGACTGCACCAGCGAAGGCCGGTATTGCCCCAGGCATTTGGCAAACTGAGGGCCATAAGCTTTTATGGCTCCCACAAAATAAAAGGTCACATCATAGCCCCACATGCCGAAACGGCTATAGCCCGAAGAGCTACCCAACCGCTGGAAGTAGGGGTTGAAGGCAACTGGCTCAGCATTGTACCACCTGCGATAGGACCGTGTAAAACTTCGGCACGTTTCGCTGGAATAATCGGTACCATAACTGGAAAAGAGATTAGCATTGAGTTTGTGTAAGTCTTCGGGTTCGATGGTCTGAAACTTGAGCCAATCGGCATATCCCAATACGGAGATATTGAGTTTCAACCTCTCGGCCAAGGCACCCAAATTGGTCAACATACGACTCACTTTGGCCTCTTCGATGCTGGGAATCACAACGACAGTTTCGTGGTCGGGATCCATTAATTGATCCAACGAAGCCACTTCGCGCTGGATGTATTGATGGAAAACGATATTTTGCTGCCCATTCACATTTAGTTGGATGTGCTGCCTTATTTGGTTGATAACAGCCAATTCAAAGGGGTGAGTTCCGCCGGTAGTTAATACCACCACCCGCTTGTTAGTAGCACCATTCAACTGCGCTTCAACAGCTGCCCGGCGGTAAAGGGAATCGATGGGGCTTGCCTGATATACAAAAGGGTTGCTGCGGATGGAACCATCCATCACGGTGAAGGGGAATACAACAGGAATCTGTTTCTCCTTGGCAAAAGTTGCAACACTCTTCATGTGATCGATTTGCGTGGGCCCTATGATTAGGTTCATGGATGCCAATTCCGGACGTTGCAAGACCTTCGAAAAGTTTGAACTATCGCGATAAGTGTCATACACGTACAAGTTGACAGACGCACCATCGCGCTTGAGGGAATCAATGGCAACCAAAGCTCCCTCGTAAAACTCCAGAAAACTACTTGACCGAGCGACAATGGAACGGTGCACATCGGCAATGAGGGAATCGGGGGTTTGCTTAACCATCTGGTACCCGGCGTAGTCGAAGGGCAACATCATGGCCACATTGATTGCGGGGCGGTTTATATTATAATCATAGCTCGAGCAAGGCGTTTCAGCCACAGGAAGGGAGACCGGCCTTTCAACAGCAGGGGCAACCACCTCAGCAATCTTATTTTCAACTATTTTCTGATACCAGGCCGGACGCGGAACTCGTATGTCTATCCCTTTCTTTAGAGCTGCAAAATCCACCTCAGGATTAACCAGCTTGATCACATCAATATCGGCATCATACTGACGGCCAAGGCCATACAAAGTTTCCTTACGTTTCAACCGGTGCGTTATAAAGAGTGCTTTCTTATCAAGCTTCAAATCCAATGGTTCACGTGGGATGCGCAACATCTGCCCTTCGTGAATACCAGCACTGGACAAATTTTCATTAACGAGTTTCAATTCTGCCTGCGACCGGCCATATTTCTGGCTGATACCAAACAAAGTTTCACCAGCGGCAACCTTATGCAACTGAAACAGGGAATCCATTTGACCATTCAACGAACCTTCCACTTTCAGGGGAATTCGAACACGCTCCCCTACAGCCAACGGGGAGCCATTGACAACCGGGTTGGCTGCCTGCAAGTCGCTCAAAGAGATTTGGTATTGCTGCGCAATGCGAAACAACGTTTCGCCGGGAGCCACGGTATGAATCACATACCCCTCCTGATGGCCATTGTTGCTATTTAATGAAGCTTCCTTCTGAATGGTTTTGGCAGGCAATTTTATCACAGAGCCTTCGGCCAAAGTGTGCTCAACACCCGGATTCAAGGCTATGATTTTATCCACAGAAACGCCATACTCCCTGGAGATGGCATAAAGGGTCTGACCTTTCTTTACAGTATGGAGAACAAAACCATCCTGAGGTTGGCTTATTTGAGCAGCCATAATTGACTTCACCGGAACCTTGACCATACTTCCCTCCTTGAGACCCTGGAAAGCAAGATCGGGGTTGGCATCTATAATCTCTTTCTGAGCGACGTGGTATATCACACTCAAACGATAAAAACCTTCGCCCTTTTGTACTTTATGAAGATAAAAAGTTCTGCCTCCCTCCACAATTTTCTCTTGGGCAGCGCCAACAGCCAGAAACAAAAAACATGAAAGGAACAACACAAACAAACGATATACTTTACCCATGGCGTTTATAATCATAAATTAACTCAACGTGCAAAAGTAGCGAAACCAGCCGTACTGTACAAATCAATTACTCTTTAACAACCAGATTGAACTGTTCGTCAAAAACAATGCGGCCGTTTATTTTCTCCCCACCAAGGGTTTCGAGTCCTTTAATTAGTGGAGTTGCCCCGCCCAGAACCAGAGCTTCCACCTGATTGCGGGTCAGAGTTTTGCCCATAAATTCGAAGGGAATGCGCAAGCGGCAGTTGTTTTTATAGTTGGTGCAGCCATAAGCACTTTTTCCCTGAACCACAATGCCCTGCTTGCAAGCCGGGCAAGTCCACTCTTTCTTTTCAGCCTGCTGGAGCGTCAACTGGTAATCATCGTCGAAGGCCACCAAGCCATCCACCTTAAGGCCATCCACCACAAACCCCTTTATCAGAGTAGTCTTCCCTTTGGTTAAGAGTTGTTTCACCTGTGCATCGGTCAGTTTTTTCCCGCAAAACTCAAAAGGGACCAAGGTTTTGCAGCCGTCCTTGTAGGCACTGCAGCCCCAAGCGGAATGACCCTTCATCATCTTTCCCTTACTGCAACGGGGGCATCCCAAGGGTTTGGCCTCAGTAGTGGTGACTTCTTTGGCTTTTGCCGGTGCCTCCTTACCCTTTTTTTCCTCCTCTTGAATGATCTCAATGCGAGTGCCGCTGTAGTCATTTTTTACAAAATGTACAATATCTGTCACCATCTGGCGCAGCTCCTGCATAAAGGCTGCCACCTCATACTGGCCTTTCTCTATTTCCCTCAGTTTCTTCTCCCACAAACCGGTGAGTTCGGCCGATTTCAACAAGTCGTTGCGGATGGAGTCGATCAACTGAATCCCGGTGATGGTTGGTTTCAAGTTTTTTCGCTCCTTGACGATGTATTTGCGTCGGAATAAGGTTTCGATGATATTGGCGCGTGTGGAGGGACGGCCAATGCCATTTTCCTTCAACAAATCGCGCAGCTCGTCATCGTCCACCTGTTTTCCGGCGGTTTCCATGGCGCGAAGCAGGGTTGCTTCGGTATAAGGTTTGGGCGGCTGGGTCTGTTTCTCCAAAAGCTGCGGTTCGTGCGGCCCCTGCTCCCCTTTTTCGAAAGCAGGCATGATTTCATCATCGCCATCGTCCTGCTCGGCCTCCTCCTTCTCTTCTTCGTTCTTTTTTTGTTGGGCAGTTTGGAAAAGCACGCGCCACCCCGGATCCAAGATCTGCTTACCGCTGGCCTTAAAATCAACCTCAGACACAACCCCTAAAACGGTGGTGGTGGAGATGGTGCTATCGGGATAGAAGTTGGCAATAAAACGACGGGTCACCAAATCGAAAACCAACTTTTCGTTTCGACTCAAACTCACCGGAGGCTCCATGCCTGTTGGTATAATGGCATGGTGGTCGGTCACTTTGCTGTTGTCGAATACCTTTTTACTTTTTTTAATCTTGCTTTTGAGTAATGGCTCAGTAAATTGCTTATAGGGCGTCAATCCCTTGAGGATCCCCTCTATTTTGGGATAGATGTCGTCGCTCAGATAGGTGGTGTCCACACGGGGGTAGGTGGTCAGTTTCTTCTCGTACAGGCTTTGGATGGTATTGAGGGTATCCTCGGCCGAAAAACCATATTTTCGATTGCACTCCACCTGCAACGAAGTCAGGTCGAACAGACGTGGAGCACTCTCCTTACCCTCTTTTTTCGAAAAATCGGTTATCTCGAACAGGGCGCCCTCAATGGCCGAGAGGGCCTTCTGCCCCTCCTCCACCGTGGCAAACCGCCCGCGCGTAGCCGAAAAGATGACACCTCGGTATTTGGTTTTCAGCTCCCAATAGGGTTCGGGCACAAAATTCTCAATCTCCTTGTGGCGCTGAACTATAAGCGCCAAGGTAGGCGTTTGCACCCGTCCTATGGAAAGCACCTGTTTTTGTTGCCCATATTTGAGGGTATATAGCCGGGTAGCATTAATGCCCAACAGCCAGTCGCCTATGGCACGCGAACTCCCGGCAGCATAGAGGTTGTTGAATTCATTGCCATCGCGTAGTTTTTGAAACCCCTCACGAATGGCCTCTTCGGTGAGCGAAGAGATCCAAAGCCTTTTCATGGGGCATGTCATGCCAGCTTTTTGTAACACCCATCGTTGAATCAACTCTCCCTCCTGGCCGGCATCACCGCAGTTGATCACCTCATCGGCCTTAGCCACCAAGCTGCGTATCACATTAAACTGCTTTTCCACACCTTTGTCGGCAATCAGCTTGATGCCGAAACGCGAAGGGATTACCGGCAACGACGATAAATACCACCGTTTCCATTCGGGCAGGTAGTCGTGGGGTTCCTTAAGGGTGCACAAATGGCCGAAAGTCCAAGTCACGCAATAGCCATTGCCTTCATAGAAACCATCGCGCCGTTGGTTGGCTCCAATAATATGGGCAATCTCCCCTGCCACGGATGGTTTTTCGGCAATGCACAACTTCATTTGGCTTTTTGTTTTATCAAGTTTTCAATTCACCACAAAAATAGGAAAATTAGCCTGACTTTGGCCTTTTGATTTGGCAAAAGGAGCAATCGCAACAATGGTTCGAACAAAAATGGGCAAAACAGCCCTGCAACACAAAACCTTTGGGTTGGCGACATTGTTACAAAAAAAAACAGGCACCGATGAAGAACATCATTTATTCGGAATCAGAAGAGATTGCCATTCTCTCCTTTTCGAGAATCCAGGCTATGAATGCCCTCAACAGAGAAACATTTTCGGAACTGAACAAATGCCTCGACCTTCTGCAGAGCGATGCCAAACAAATAAAAGCTCTAATACTCACCGGCGAAGGAAGAAGCTTCATTGCCGGAGCCGACATTTCGGAGATGAAGGGCATGACGCCCGAAGAGGCCTCTGTATTTGCCCAGATTGGCAAGGAGACGTTGATGCGATTGGAACAACTGCCCATGCCGGTGATTGGCGCCATCAACGGCTTTGCACTGGGTGGCGGGTTGGAACTGGCTTTGGCCTGTGACTTCCTGATTGCTTCGGAAACTGCCAAATTCAGCGCCCCAGAAATCAATCTGGGCCTGATACCCGGTTTCGGAGGCACCTTGCGGCTTCCACGTGCCATTGGCATCAACCGGGCACGCTACTATATGCTAACCGGCGCCATGTTCACCGCCGAGGAGGCTTTGCACATGGGGTTGATTCAAAAAGTGGTGCCTCCGCTCGATTTGATACAGCAGGCCATGGAGCTGGCAAAGAAGATTGCCGACCAAAGTTTGGATGCCACCAGGGCACTGAAAGCAACCATCTTCGAAAGCGACAACAGCAGACACAATGAGTCTTTAGCTGCCGAGACCCGCCAATTTGCCAGACTCTTTGCAGGTGAAGCCCAGGAGGGCATGGCAGCATTTCTGGAAAAGCGCAAACCAAAATTTCAATAACCACAAAAAACACATCACAATCCTAAGCAATGGAAATAAATCGTTTCGAAGAGATTGCAGTTCTGGGTGCTGCCGGCAAAATGGGCAGGGGAATCCTAATGCTCAACCTGATCCATTCGGCCCAACTGCAGCATCAACCCGAGAACAAAAACAGACATTTCATCATCCATGCCATCGACCTATCGCCGGAACAGCTGGATTCCCTGATGCTCTACCTGAAAAACCAACTATGGAAATGGTGTGTCAAACATACGACACTGCTTGAGCAAATTTTCGCTTCCGAACCAGACCTGGATGAAACGGAACAGGCCACCCGGTACATCAACAAGGCGCTCACCATGGTGCGCCCATCCACCAGGCTCGAGTCAGCCTATGAAAGCCGCCTCATTTTTGAAGCAGTTACCGAGGAGATCACCCTGAAGACCGACATCCTGCGACAAATCAACCTCAACAACAAAAACACTCCCTATTTCCTGACCAACACCAGTTCTATCCCCATTCATGAAATCAATCAGAAAGCTGGTCTGGACGGCCATATCATCGGTTGCCACTTTTACAATCCTCCGGTGGTTCAAAAACTGGTGGAAGTCATTGAACTGGAAAATGGCAACCCGAAAATCTCAGAACTGGTGCACTACTTCTGTGCCCAACTCAACAAAACAGTGGTCAATAGCAACGATGTGGCTGGCTTTATCGGCAATGGCTTTTTCATGCGAGAAATAGAATACGCACTGAAACTACTGGTACTACTCAACAAACAGCACACCTTCGCCCAATCGGTTCACCTAGTAGACACCATGACGCGCGAACTACTGGTTCGCCCCATGGGCATCTTTCAGTTGATCGACTACGTTGGCATCGACGTGTGCCACTTCATCATCCATGTAATGAATCGCCATTGGCAGCAGCCACTTTCAGCTCCCCTACTGGAGGAGCTGTTGCACCACCACATTAGAGGAGGACAAAACCCCGATGGATCACAAAAAGATGGCCTCCTACAATACAGCGAGGGCAAAATCCAAGCCGTTGTCAATGAAGATTTCAACACCTATACCCATGTGGAGGTGCTATGGCCTGAAACAACACGCATTTTAGGCATAGAACCTAAGGACAACCATTGGAAAACCATGAGCCAAAACAGCAACCGCCTCGAGCTCCTACAAGAACACTTTGATGCTGTGAGGAACAAACAACAAGAAGGAAACATGCTGACCATAAACTATATTTCGGCCATGAAAAATATTGCACACAAACTGTACGATCACCACGTGGCCAATTCGATCGAGGACATCAATACCGTGATGGAAACCGGATTTCACCACCTTTATGGCCCCTGGAACAATTACATCTGATATACCCTAAAGAGAAACTACCAAATCTAACCCATTACAAAACAACATATTGATCAGCAAAAAAAAAGGAATAGACAAATTGACCAAGAAATTATCCAAAAAATCACGAAAAGCTATTATCTTTAATTCACTTAAAACACATAAAACAGTAAGACTATGTTAAAGAAAAAAATCGAAGAAGCTTTAGTTCAACAAATTGAAAAAGAAGCATTTTCCTCAAACTTATATCTGGCCATGGCCTGCTGGGCAGAAAACAATGGCTTCAAAGGCGTATCGCAGTGGCTTTATGCCCAGGCAGAGGAAGAGCACATGCACATGCTGAAATTCGTCAAATATGTCAACGAACGGGGCGGCCAGGCCATTATCAGTGCCATTGAAAAACCAGAGTCGCAGTTCCAATCGGTTTCACAACTGTTCGACGAAGTGTTGAAACATGAACAGTATGTTTCACAATCGATCAACAATATTGTGGAGCTGTGCCTTCAGGAGAAGGACCATACTACCTTTACCTGGATCCAGTGGTTTGTCAACGAGCAAATTGAAGAGGAATCCAGCGTACAGGAAATCATCGACAAACTGAAGCTGGTTGGAACACAAAACCTCTACATATTTGACCGCGACATCATGGCATCAAGAAATGCTACAGCTGAATAAAAAAAGTTACCCAACTAAAATGAAAAGCTGTCTTTGGGCAGCTTTTTGTTTTAAACAAAATGTATGAAGAGATCATCATTCATCTGGTTAGCTACCATTTTACTATTGATATCGTCGTGCCGCGAAAGCAGTAAGGTTAAACAAGGGGCATTGACGGCGGTATCGTCCGTGGTACCCACAACCATATCTGCACCCCTTCAATTTAAAGCCTTGGTGACACCGGTGCATTCACGCGAGCTGGCCTTCAACACCGCTGGCACCATCCATGAATTAAACTTTTCGGAAGGGCAAACAGTTGAAAAAGGGACCATTTTGGCCACTATTAAAGCTGAAGCCATCAAAAACCAATACGACTCCTTAAGGAAACTCCACAACACAACCAAACTCAAACTGAACAGATACGCCAAACTTCTGCAAATCAACGACATCACCCAGAAGGAGTACGATCAGGCATTGAAAGCACACAACACCATCAAGCAACAATACGATGAAGCCGCCGAAAAGTACCATACCACCCAACTGGTGGCACCCTTTAGCGGTCAAATTGAGGTCATTCATGTCCAAGCCAATGAACCAATAGAACCGGGCCAGGCAGTATTGAAGCTGACCGATCCCCAACAACTCCATATCCAATTTACAGCTTTGCAAGAGGATGTGAACCTCATCAGAAACTCCGATAGCCTTATCTTCAGGCCCTATAAAGATGAAAGGATAAAACTGACCATAAAGGCAACCGGGGTCACAGAGGGGCAGGAAAATCATTTCAGATTTACAGCATCCTTTGATGAAACACAATACAAGATGCACCAGAATAAATTAGCGAACGGCACTTCGGGGCGCGTGGTGGATTTTGGCCATGAAGAACAAAAACAAATGGTTATTCCAGAATCCGCGTTGATGATTGATCCTGCCACCCAAGAAACCTCGGTATGGGTGATCGATCCCCAAACGAAAACTATATCAAAACGACAAGTGACAACCGGCGTCGAATACAAAGATGGCCAAATCGTCATCAGAATGGGATTGAAAGCAAACGAAACCATCGTCACCAGCAAGGTGGAAACATTGAAGGAGGGTCAAAAGGTGAAACTCAGAAAAAAATAGCCCCACTCATTTTAGGAAGGATGAGCGGGGCATGGGAAAACAACCTGTCAGGAAAGATTATTCAAAACTAAACAATCCACTCCGGATAACCTATATAATATTATTGTTTATGATGAACTAGCAACAAACAGTGACAAGAAACAACATATAAATGACCAAACAGCCATAAAGCACCACAAACCATCTCTATATCCACTGTTTACAACTGCTTCAACACCAGTTTCTCATCCTCTTTGGTGGCAATCCGCTCCAAAAATTCACGAAAATCATTGAACAAACCAGGTTCATAAACCCCTTGATTGATCCGAAATTGAGATCGGATCAACAAGGCACCATCGGACAGTTGATAGTCGTAAGTATATTGTCCCATGGGGGATTGGATGATACCCCCTTCGGGTAAGGATGCCAAAGTGTAACCTTCGGGAAACTTAACTTCCACCGAATCGGTGTAGGCATAGTTGCGCCGGATGAGCACCGGGCTTTCACGCTTGCGTGCATAGGGCGGAATGGCTCTTGAATCACCAACCGGATTGGAAGACACCAACATCATACCGTTCATGAAAGAGGCCAGGCCACGCACATCCAACGTCATCTGTTTTTCAATTTTGGGCTCACTTTCCCTGACCACGTTGAAATGATAATCGGTCAAGGTGGCATCAGGCACCGTCACGCTCTTGATCAATGCTTTCCGCCGGTCGGTTTCATCCATCAAAGTGTAGGCCAACACATCCCCAAAGCGAGCTCCTTGAAAATGGCCATGCTGTTGCACCTGCCCCGATCCATCCTCTTTCAAGGCAACCACTGTTTTAAAAGAAGAACAATTGTTGCCATGGTGGTATGAGGGTGTTCGCACCAGTTTGCCGCCTTCGGGGGTAATCATCAGGGCATGGCGTCCATCGGTGAAATCGCCCATATAATTCACCGAGCTGTAGGGATCGGTACATTCCAACCACAGGGTATCGGTGGGCGTTGGCACACTCACCACAATATGGTTGAAATGATCGCAGACAAACTCAGGATCCAATGACTCGGGCAAGTTACCAGCACTAATTAAGGTATAATATGCTGGAATGCCAGCACATTTGAGCAGGGCACACACATAATTGGACAGTGCCTTACAATCGCCGTAGGATAGTCGATCCACCGTTTGGGCATCATAAGGTTCCAACCCACCCAACCCGATGGAGACACTGATATAGCGATTTTTCTTCTGCGAATAAGCATAAATCAGTTTCACCTTCTCCTCCCAACTGGAGCAATCCTTCACCATAGCCTGAACGGCATCAATAGTCGCTTGCGGCAAGAGATCCTTCCCTTTGTTCAACTGCGATACAAACGAGCCATAAGTTGCCCAGGTTTTATTTGACCCGTTATAGCCGGAAATACTAAACTCTTCGGCCACCACATTCACCCTGGGGTAAAGGTCGTCGGGATGCAAGGCATAGGGCTCCTGACGGCGAGGCTTAAAATTACGGTATTGCCATGAGCGCACCACCCGATCGTCGTTTTTAATGATATTGCAGTCGGGCATATTATTGTACGGTTTGAAGTGCAACCCTATGCCTGCGGGCGATTGGATGGCATAATTAGCCTCCTCCACCGCCATGTCGTATCCAGGAAAGACATCAAAACCAGGGAGATACAACAACGTATTGAATGCCTTTTCATATTCAAAAGCCACAGTAAAGGGGTAATTGAAGTACTTGGGATCCGCTTCCTTTATGCGGGAATCAGAGTAGAGTGAAACCCCATCGTAGGCCGACATATCCACAATCTCATCCTGTTTGATCTTCCGGATGCGGTTGCCGTTGGCATCGTAGATGGTGGCAGAGATGGCATTGACCTTCATAAACTTGTTATAACCAAGACTCAACACCGACTCTTTAACGCCCCCCTCCTTCAGGATGGTGACTACAGATTTGTGTTTCAATACAAAGCCATTCTCATTGACAATGGTTATTTGATTGTCCACCAAGCGGTAAACAACGTTGGCACCATCGGAAAGCTCTTTAGGTATTTGAGCTACAGGATAAAAGGGGGCATCTTTGGAATACGCCTTGGAGGCCAACAACATTAGAGCCAACCATAAAAATAATTTACAACTCGGCCACATGTGCAATCTTTTTAAATACAACTGGTTGGGCATGTTTTTGAATGATTTGGCTATAGACTTCGCGCAACATGGGATACTCCTCCGATAGGAACATGATTTTATTGATGCTGAAGCGGTAAGTGGCGGCAACCATGCTACCGGTTTGCGAGCATGAAATCATCACTGATAGGCCGTTGTCCTCGGTACGCAATTTTGCAGGTTCGGGAAGCGATTCCACCTCATAGCCCTCCGGGATCTCAATCACCGAACTCACCATCCACTCGCGCTTGTAGGCATAGTCAACCGGATAGTTGCGTTCCTCCAGCTTAAAGGGATTATCCTTGAGTTGATTGTACAACATGGGATAAACCATCAACAGGTCGTTCACTTTTTGGCTCTTCCCCTTGATGATCCCCGAAGCATTAAAACGACAGGGTTGCTCGATGGAATCGACATTTGAGAACTGGAAATCTTTGACCATAAAACCGGAATATTCATTCTCAAGATACTCGATGAATTTCTCTTCGCTGGCAAAAGTGTGAAACTCTTTCCTGAAGTCATAAGCAGCATAATCCACCATTTGCATGTCCAAGGTTGCCTCCAAGTCAAACTCGGGGGTGAAACGAAGGCGGTACATCACGCTTTGGCGCTCCTTATGATTGGGCGTCAGATCAACCCAACGGCCTTCGTCGTTATCCACCAGGCGGGCTTGTCCATTGAGGCAATGAAGGGGCAGCATGCCCCAGGGCATATACTGATCGGTCATATCCATCACCATATCCTGACCATCAATTCTGGCCAACACCAATGTGTAATCAAATTTTTCGAGTGTTGGATAAAATGGGTTAAGCAGACCATTACCCCGAGTGCTCATCACCAACGGCGACGATGGGATGTCGAGCTTCTGCAGAAGCTGATAAAGCATCATGTTGAGTTCGGCTGAGTTACCCGACTGCTTTTTGAACTGCGTACTCAGGTTGTTAACAGAAGCAAACAAACTGCTTTCATTGTTCCATTTGATGGTTTTGATGGCCTCATAAGCCGCCTTACATCGATCCTTGGGTGTAGAGTAACGGGCTTCAATCTCTTTCTTCAAATCACTAAGATAGGCCGATCCATTGGTAATGGTTCCACCAAAATAAGTACTGGCGCGCAACCGCTCGTTAACCGATTCCCAGGAAGTGGTGAAAGCCTTGAAATAGCCTGGAGCAGTAATCCTCAGAATGTCAAACTCCATTTTGGAGATGTAATTTTCATAGGAGTTAGTGTAACTCTCCCTTTTAAAGGCCGGAACATTGGTGGCACTGTGCATGCCGTTGCCATGGTTGCGCACCGACCAATACCCCACCTGCTTGTTGCGGAACTCGATGTTGGGATGCGATTCAATGATCAGTTCGGCTAGAGCCACGGGAATGAAATCCTGGAATTTGAATTCGGCAGGCAACAAATCCTGGGTATATTCAATCTCAAAAACCGAACCCACCTTCACATTGGGCATGGCAATCTTGTAGTAATAGACATCCTCATATTTTTTTTCTTTGAAGATGGATTCATTTTTAAGCCTTTCCTGCACAATTTTCCCATCTACAAGGTTGTAGGTGCGACCCACCACCGAAGTGTGTTCATTGCTTCGAAAGATGTATTCGGCAAAATTGACCCCCTCTTTTTTCAAAACCTTCACCCGTCGAACAAATGAATATTTTAGCGTCACACCACTAAAATAGCCGCTCTGGTACAGAACCACCGCCACGGCCGACGTGTCAGGTTCATAAACGGTCATCTCCAGATCCTGCAAGGTGACCTTACCCAACTTGGAGGACAATTTTTGGGCCTGCACACTGGCCAGCACCATCAACAAAACAAACACAAAAGATATTTTCATGATTTGGTAGAAATTAATACAATAAAACAATCTATTGTAAAAATATAAATTATTTAACAATTCCAACCAAACAACATAAAATATTCAACAAATCACCGATCCAATTCGAAAGGTATGATTGTTTCCACCTCTATTTCTTCTGGAGAGATGCTGCACCGGACCGGAAAAATCTCAACACCTGACCGATAAGCCTCTTTGAGTGCCTCGGCATATTTGGGGTCGATGTCAAAAGCGGGTGTAAAAACAGAAACATCGCCCCGTTGTACAATGTAAACCATTACGGCGCGGTGTCCCGCCTCCTTGATCCTGATCAAATTATGCAGGTGTTTCAATCCCCGCGTAGTGACGGCATCGGGAAAACGGGCGTAATTTCCATCCTTGTAGGTGACATTTTTCACCTCGATGTAGGCCGTTTCGTGGCCATTGCGCGCCACAATATCGAGTCGGCTGTCGTTCACGGTCACTTCCCGGGCAATATCGTCGTAACCGGTCAACCCCGGAATGGCATTGTTTTTCAAAGCCTCCCATACAATAAAATTGGGATGCATGGTGTTGATACCCACCCAGTGCCCATCAATTTCGATTTGCTCCCATGTGTATTGAGTTTTGCGCTTGGGATCGGCAGCTTTGGAAAGCAGCACAGGGGCACCTGGCTCTAGGCAGCTTTTCATGGAACCGCTGTTGGTACAATGGGCTGTCACGACCTGTCCATCGGCCAGTTCCACATCGGCCAGGAAACGCTTGTAGCGTTTGATGAGGCGACCAAGAATCAAAGGTTGTTCAAATTTCATCGTTCAATATAAAATTAGATTGCAAAAAAGAGGTTCAAAACATACTTTTGCGCCATGAATTGCAGAACACATTGTGGTGCCTGTTGTATAGCACCCTCCATATCCTCCCCCATTCCCGGCATGCCCAACGGCAAACCGGCCGGCGTCCGCTGTCTACACCTGACGCAAGATTTTCGTTGTGCCATATTCCATTCGCCCAACAGGCCCAAGGTATGCGACGGGTTCAAAGCCGAACCCCTCTTTTGCGGCAACACACAAAGTGAAGCGTTGGCCATCTTGTCGGAACTTGAAGGCATAAGTTGTCTTGCCGGTTAATCCACAACGGCTATTTGGGGATCTTTCCGTTCCACCAGGTTTACAAATGAGTTGGCGGGGAAGCCCACCAGCAAAACAGCGTGCAACTCATGGTTGGCAGGCACTGCCAGTAAGGCACCAATGGCCCGGTTTCGTTTGGCCGCCTTAACCACAAACCCATTGATACAACTCCCCAACCCCAGAGAGGGCGCATAAAGTACCGCTTGCCCAAGCCAGATGGCGGCATCCATGGCTGCCAGGCTGTTCTTATCCTTTGGGGCGTGAACTGCAAGAATGGCCGGGGCATTGTAAACCACCATCCTGGGGTTTTTAAGTTCGGTAAATTTAAGACGGTAACGGTTCAGCCGTCCATAAGCAGCTTTTCCTATCAACACCTTCAACAAAGGCGCCAACCATTTGTTGCCCAGTGGCTTCAGTGCCTTTTGAAAAGTTTGTATGGTCAAGTCGTTGACCTGTTGGATCACTTCGGGACTGGTAACCAGCGAAAAACAGAGAGACTGGGCGTTGGTGGCCGTGGGACTGTATCGTAGGTCGGATATAAACGATTTCAGAAGTGCGGTATCCGGCTGCCTGGCCTTATAATGGCGCACCGAACGGCGTTGGAGAATCAGGTTTTTCAATTCGTACCGGCGCGGAAACGCTGCCACAGCTTCCACCGGTGGCAACGATTGATGGGTGACCGAGTTGGTGCGGCAAACGGCAACACAGTGAAAACAGCCGATACACAAACCACCATCAATGGAAAACGTCAAAAGATCAATGGCTCCGGCAGGGCAGAGCTTTTGACACAAGCCACATTTCTGACAGGTAGAATCGTTTATTGAAACCATTTTTTCCTACAAAGATAATTTTTTGCCTTCGCCTTTCCGACAAAAAAACAACACAAAGAAGAATAACCAACAAAAAGAAGCACCAACCCAAAGAGATGATAAAAATTGGCTATTTTTGCCGCATATTGAATGGAACGGAAAAATCACTCAGGAAAAGTCGAAAGATGAAAAAGATCACATTCTGGTTGTACCAGCCCTATAAATATTTAATATTCTTCCCTTTATTTGTGGTCGAAACCATTGTTTGCTCTTTGTTTGCAGCCATATTTGCCATGCTGTTTGCGCCACGCATCGGAAGCTATTTTGGCGTGCTTTGGGCAAAAATCAGCAGTTGGATCACGCCCATGTTGGTGACGGTAAAAGGGCGGCAACACATCGACCCCAAACAATCGTATGTAATTGTAGCCAACCATCAGAGCGGCTACGACATATTCGTCCTCTATGGCTACCTGGGCATCGACTTCAAATGGGTGATGAAGAAAGAGTTGCGCAATGCACCCGGCATTGGCTGGGCCAGCGAAAAAGTGGGTCATATTTTCATTGACCGCACCTCGGCTCGGTCGGCCATCCAAAGCATTGAAGCCGCCAAGAAGAATCTGAAAAACGGATCGTCGGTGGTCATATTTCCCGAAGGAACCCGCAGTGGCTCGAACCAAATGAGCCGTTTCAAGAAAGGTGCCTTCAAAATCGCCTTTGAATTGGAGTTGCCCATATTGCCCGTCACCATCAAGGACACCCACAAGATCCTGGGCAAAGGCTTTTTCAACCTAAAACCCGGACGCACCCAACTGATCATCCATAAGCCCATCAAGACCTGCGACTTCAAGGAGAACCAAGATGACTTGATACGGCAAACCCAGCAAGTGATCGCATCGGCACTGCAATAAAACCTGAATAGGCAAACAGAGGGGGCACCTGTTCTTTTTCATATTTTAAGGAATCTTAATAAACCTTTATGGGTTTTGCAAGTATAACTAAAATTAAAACAGGCATCATGACCATCAACCATATCAAACTGGCTACATTACTGATCGCGACCCTTCTCTCCGGAAATATTTCGGCACAGAAGGAGTACTCCACGCGCTCGAAGAAGGCCATTGAATTTTTTAAGCAAGCCCAATCGTTTTTTGTCAAGAACGAATTTGAACAAGCAGTGGAGCAACTTAACAATGCCATTGCAAAAGACCGGGAATTCAAGGAAGCCTATTACCTAAAAGCAGAGGTTTACCATGCCCAAAAAAGCTATGAACAGGAGTTTGCCACCATCGAAAAAGCCGTTGCGTTGGATTCAACATTTTTCGTATCGGCCTATTTCAATGCCGGCATTGCCCTGTACCACACCGGCCAATACGACCAGGCCATTGAATGGTTCAACCATTTCAAGCATTACAGCAAAGGGAAGAGAACTCGATTGAATCCGGATGCATGGATCGAGCGCACCTATTTTGCCCGCGAAACGGTAAAAAAACCCGTCATTTTTTCACCGGTTAATGTGGGTGGTGGTATCAACAGCCAATACAATGAATATTGGCCAAGCCTCACCGCCGATGAAGAACAGATGGTTTTCACCGTGCTGGTTCCCCGTGACACTTCACTATTCCTGGCGCAAAAGAACCTGCCCTACACCTCCAACTATTTCAACGAGGATTTTTACATCAGCACCCGAGAGGAAGGCATTTGGCAACCTCGGGAACCAATGATGGCCATCAACACCGACACCAACGAAGGTGCACAATCACTGTCGGCCGACGGTCGCTGGATGTTCTTTACGGCCTGTGGCAGGGGCGATTCCAAAGGGGGATGCGACATCTACTTTTCGCAAAAAACAGCCACCGGCTGGTCGCAACCAGTGAATTTGGATTCGCCGGTGAACACGCCTTACTGGGAGTCGCAACCTTGTTTTTCGGCCGACGGGCTCACCCTCTACTTTGTGAGCAACCGTACCGGTGGCATTGGGAAAAAAGATATTTGGAAAGCCTCCGTGGTGGATCAACAAAGCGATGGCACGCCCATTTTTGGTGATGTGGAGAACCTTGGCAACACCATCAACACCGAAGAAGATGAAGCGTCCCCCTTTATCCACCCCGACAACAGTTCGCTCTATTTCTCTTCGGAAGGATGGCCAGGTATGGGGCGGATGGATATTTACCTCAGCAAGAGAAATAAAGAGACCGGCCGATGGCAACCACCGGTCAACATAGGTTATCCCATCAACACCCCCGCCGATGAAATAGGGCTGGTGATCAATACCGCCGGAACAAGAGCCTATTTTTCATCGGATGGACTGGCCGACAAAAGTCAGCGCAAGGAGATCTACAGCTTTGAGTTGCCGCAGGAACTAAGACCCAAGCCAGTATCGTATGTGAAAGGACGGGTTTACGACCGGAAGACCAACCTGCCCCTGACGGCTCGCATCGACCTGACCCGACTGGTGGATAGCGAACCCGAGGTCACCACCCAGTCGGCAGAGTGGTCGGGTCAATACTTGGTTTGCCTGCCGCCAGGCAACGATTATGCCTTGAATGTGCGCAAAAAAGGTTACATGTTCCATTCCGAAAATTTTGCCCTCAAGGACAGCAACACCATCACCGACCCATACATCATTGATGTTTACCTTTCGCCATTGGTGGCGGGTGAAAAAGTGGTGCTAAGGAATGTTTTCTACGCCACCAATTCGGCCATTCTGGAGAGTGAGTCGATGGTGGAACTGGAGATGCTTATTGAGGTGTTAACAGAAAATCCCTCCTTGCACCTCGAAATAGGCGGCCATACCGACAACATAGGCGCCGAATCATACAACCTGAAACTATCGCGGGACCGTGCCCAAAGCGTTTACGACTTTTTGGTATTCAAAGGCATTGACGCCAAACGACTCACCTACAAAGGCTATGGCATGACCGAACCGGTGGAATCCAATGACACGGAAACCGGCAGAGCCCGCAATAGAAGGACTGAAGTCAAAATATTGGACGAAAACAGCCCAAAGCAGTAGTGGAACGAACAGAATACAAAAGAGGGTGTCTCCAACTTTAGGAACACCCTCTTTTGTCATTTTAGAACCGGTCATTCAAAACCGCATCCAATAATTGGTTGATATTTCAATCGTTCAAATACTTCGACAGGGTTTCCATCAAAACATTCAACCGAATGGGTTTGGATAGGTAGTCGTTGCAACCTGCCTCCAGGCATTTTTCCCTTTCGCCCGACATGACGTGAGCCGTTTGAGCAATGATGGGCACATGCTGGTTGATCGCCTTAATTTCGCGGGTGGCCGTATAGCCATCCTTGACCGGCAGCTGTAAATCCATCAACACCAAATCCACTTTATTGGCTCTAAAAAGATCCACCGCTTCCTGTCCATCCATTGCCCATAAAATTTTGGCATTGGTCTTACGCAAGGCCGCATCAAAAAACAACTTATTAGTATCCACATCTTCTACGACCAAGATAACTTTATCATCCCACTTCTGAACCAGTATATTATTCATTATTTATCAATGAGTTAGACCCTATAAGGTTTATGATGACGAAATTAACATTCATTCACCTATTTCCCAAATTATTTCAACAAAGAATCTCAAAAAAGATCAAAAATTTTCTGACACCACTTTTTTTATGAATCCTTATTTACATACTTTCGCAGGGAAAGATTGTTGCAGAACTGAAAGCCATGAAAATCATATTCCTTAACATATTCATCACCGCCTTATCCATTACCTTCGGTTGCCGAGCTCAAACAAAAATTGACTCGATATACAATAGCCTGACATTGGAAACCAGGCTTAAGCTTCTGTTTACCGACACCCTAAACCAGGCCGGGTTGGTAGGACAACCCCAAAAGACCAACAGCGTGGTGCGAGCCATCGGAAACGGCAACAAAATAAATGGCAACAACGGTTTTTCGCTGCTGCTGGAAGCGGCACATGCCAATGAAAACCCGAGCCGATATCCGGCGCCAGCCATCCAAACCCTCCAAAACATCTCCGACACAATTTTTTTAGCCAAGTATTACACAAACTTGATCAATACACATCACAGCAGGGGCATCCATGGTGTCTGCATTAACTTGGAGGGCCGTAGCCTGGCCTTATTTTGCGATCCAACCCAAAACAACCAATTGGTGCCCTACCAGCTTCGCGATTTCCCGAAAAAACTGGTTAGCGAAAATATCAGATCCCCACAGGTAAATAAGTCAGCATTTCTGATCAAATCGGATAATGATGATCAAAACAAGGAGGACGAATCACTCGAGACTCTATTAAAGTCGCGCAACCTGTTTTTCAGCAACAATATGGAAAGCCAAATCACCTTATTGAAGAGGGCCATCGAACAGAAGATGATCGATGAAGCTTTGATTGAAAAAAGGATTAAAGAGCTAATTGCCTTCCAAACAGCACCAGCCGTTTCAAAAGAGCCTCAGAAATCGTTGGACTACTGGCGATTCGAACTATACCGAAAAAGCATCGTTTGCTTTAGTCAAAGCCACGAACCCATTGTGGACTTCAGCAACACGGAGATTGGTTTGTACAACAACCAAACGGCTAAGGAGCACAACCTACTGGAGCTTCTAAAGCGGTACACCGAAAATGTGGTGCCTTCGCACCCATCGGTTTTGGCCAATGCAGCCTTTATGAAATACTTTGTTGTGGCAGCGCAATCTCCCCAAGAGATCCGTGAGGCTGCCCTGGCCATCAAGGAGATCAAACGAGCCTTCAACAATGAGGTCGTCCTGCTGTTCAAGGGCGACAGACACGATCCCATCTTCCAAGATTCACTCATCCAACAATTCAACACCCTAATCATGGGTTACGGACCGGATGATTTGATGTTTGATTTGCAAACACAGGCACTCATGGGAGGCATCGGGGTTGACCAGTATAAGAATACGCCAGCCATACTGAAAGCTGCTGGATTCAATGCCATTACCTTGGAGAAAAACCGACTGGGTTATTCGCCCGCCGAAAATGGAGGCATGAATGCACAGGTGCTGTCCCAAATCGATGCCATCATGGCCGAAATGATCAGACAGAAGGCGGCTCCTGGTGGCCAAGTGTTGGTGGCACGCCATGGCGACGTGGTTTACAACAAACCATTCGGCAAGGATAGTTACAGCAAAGGCAGCCCGATTGATCAGGAGAGCATCTACGATTTGGCCTCAGTAACAAAGGTGATGGGCACCACCCCACTGGTGATGATGCTTTTTGACAATGGTATCCTCCACAACACCACCACCCTGGGTGAGGTATTGCCTGCCGCGCAAAACACCAATAAAGCAAACATAACCATACAGGAGTTGTTGTTGCATCAGGCCGGTCTACCAGCTTTTATACCATTTTACCTTCATGCCCTGGACTCAACACAACTACACAAGCCACTCTACAGCAAACGATTCTCAAGAGAATACCCAATCCGGGTGGACACCCGCCTCTTTATGCTGGCCAATGCAAGCTACAAATCAACAGTATTTCAACCACATCCTGATTCGGTCTTCCGCATCAGGGTGGCCAACAACCTGTTTATGAACAACCAATACAAGGACGAAATGCTAAAAAAAATATACAACGAACCCTTGCGCAAGAAAGAATACCGATACAGTGACCTAAGCCTCTATTTGGCGCAACAGGTGGTTGAGCACAAAATGGGTCTACCCGAAAACATTCTGTTCGACCAGTTTTTTTCACAACCACTTGGCGCCAAACGATTGACTTTTTTGCCGCTGGAGAAATTCAAACCCCAAGAAATTGTGCCCACCGAATTCGACCAGGCTTTCCGCAGGGAATTGTTGAGGGGTTATGTGCACGATCCGGGAGCCGCCATGATGGGCGGTGTAGCCGGCCATGCAGGCCTGTTTGCCAACAGCCACGACCTGGCCAAAATGGCACAAATGCTGCTCAACAAAGGTTCGTATGGCGGCAAGCAGTACATCAATCCAAACACAGTAGAGCTGTTCACTCGGCAACAAACCGAAGAGAACCGACGGGGACTGGGGTTTGACAAACCGGAGCCCGACAAATCGAAACAGGGGCCATGTTCCCATCTGGCAACCCCATCATCGTATGGGCACAGTGGATTCACCGGCACTTTCATTTGGATCGATCCAGACAAAGACCTCATATACATCTTCCTATCGAACAGGGTTCACCCCCACGCCTACAACAAAAAACTGATGGAGATGAGCATCCGCTCCAAAGTGCAAGAGGTGATTTACAACGCCATCACGAATTAAGAGATTTTACCATCGGCTCCATTAAAAAACAAAAAGCCTCCAACAGGAGGCTTTTTGTTTGCTATAAAGAAAAGAATTTGGAAAAAACCTTTTTGATATAATGGTGGTCCATCACCCCGCCTGTTTCGCGGGCCGAATGCATCCCCAACATTGGGTTACCGATGTCCACACCCCGTATATCCATTTGTCCGGTAAGGATATTGCCCAACGTGGAGCCCCCCACCATATCGCTTCGGTTCACGAATTTCTGGAAGGGTACACCGGCAGCCTCACAAAGAGAAACAAAAACAGCCCCGCTATCGCCATCGGTCATGTATTTTTGACCTGCATGCAGCTTAATCACCGGCCCCCCGTTGATCATTGGGTGTAACACGGGATCGTGCTTCTCGGGCTGGTTGGGATGCAGAGCATGAGCCATATCGGAGGAGATCATAAAAGAGTGGTACAACATGCGCTGGTAATCTTCGCGCGACAAACCCAACTGGTCGGCAATGCGCTCCAGGATGTGTTTCAACACTGGCGAACCGGCTCCCTGTTTGGTGCCGCTGCCCACCTCCTCATTGTCGAATATGCAGAGCATATTGAATGCTGGAGAGTCTGCTGAGGCCACCAAAGCTTCCATCCCGGCATAGGCCATGGCCAAATCGTCCAATTTTGACGAAAGGATCATATCCTGATTGGGGCCAAAAACCATTCCCCGCTCCGTTTCATATAAAAAGAGATCACAATCGAGGATGTCAGTTTTTTCCACCTTCAGCTCATCGGCGATGAGTGACAGCAAATAATCCTCCTTATTGAACGTCTTGTCGACCATCCCCAACAGAGGAAGCATATCCTTCTGTTTGTTCAACTCAACACCTTCGTTGACGGCGCGGTTGAGGTGGATAGCCAGGCTTGGGATCACCCCAAGCGGACGCCGTACATCCACCAGTACTTTTTTGGGATGAAGCGCGTGGTTGCTACGCAACACCACCCTTCCGGCAATGGAGAGTGGCCGATCGAGCCAGGTCATCAAGATGGGGCCGCCATAAACTTCGGTATTCAATTTTAACATGGCGCCATCCACCACCATTTCAGGATCGGGCTTGATTCGGAAACAGGGCGAATCGCTATGGGCAGTCACAAAACGGAAACCCTCCTGCCCGAGATCGCCTCCCCCAAGGGTGAAAGCAAAAATGGCAGAGCCATTCTTGGTGGTGTAATAACGCCCGCCCCTTTCGAGGTGCCATTTATCCTTCAAGCAAAGGGGTTTGAACCCATTCTCTTCCAAAATGGAAGACATATTGTGCACCACATGGTACATAGTGGAACTTTGATGGATAAACCCAATTAGTTTTTCAGCACCGTCAATGTATTCTTTCATAATATCTTAGTTTTTCGAAATTCACATCTGCTCTTCAATGAAAAATATATTTTCTAAAAATAGAAAAAAAGGAAACCAATTCAAACAATCCCTTCACTCCCGAACATTAAACAGATGCGTCTGTATATGGTTTAAACTGTTAAGTTTTTTGAATAAAACAATGTCGTATTATCCTTTATTTTATCTCTAAATTGGCTTCGCCGAACTTCGTTTCCCTAAAGGGGACTTTCAGAAACCGTCTGATTGACTAATCAGTTGCATACATCCCATTAGTGGTTTTTGGGGTGGGAAGTACGACAATATTTGCTTTTCATTACTTAAGTGATCACATTAGCAGACCAATTCTATTAGTTAAAGAAACAGATGGGAATTGTTTCTTAAGGGCAATAAATGGCCTCTGATGAAAAGAGCAAACAAAAAAAGGTCATGAAAAGACAAAAAACGAAAAAACTAATTAACTTAGACAATGTAACCTAGCAACAAATAAAACGTAACATAAAAGACAAAAAACAAATAGAATTGAAATAGATAATAGAAAAAATCCATTTTGAATTGAATTACTTAAATTACCCAAAGACCAAATCCCTTATAATGAAAAAAAGAGTTATTGTCCATATCATCCTTTTAACACTAACGCAACTCAGCCTGCAAACCATACGAGCGCAACTCAACGATTACCAACAAGTCAGCATTGCCTTGAAGTGGAATCACCAGTTCCAATTTGCAGGCTATTACGCGGCCATAAAAAAGGGGTTCTACAAGGAAGAAGGATTGGATGTCAACCTGATTGAAGGCACCAACAACCAACCGGCCACTGATTTGGTATTAAAAGAGGAGGCAGACTACGGGGTTGCCTCTTCGGAGTTGGTTCTGGCAAGAGCCATGGGGAAACCGGTGGTGGTATTAGCTGTCATTTTCCAGCACTCGCCCATCGTATTATTGTCGCGTCACGACAGCAACCTTAAATACTTGTCTGATTACGTTGGTAAAACCATCATGGCCACACAATTCGACATGCAGGAGATCAACTTACTGTTCATCAAAGAGGGAATTGACCCCAAGAGAATAAATTACATCAACCATCAATACACCATCGACCCGCTGATCAACCACAAGGTGGATGGCACCATAGAATACCTCACCATGCAGCCCAACCAGATGGTCAACCGAGGGGTGGAGCCCAGAGTGATACGTCCCATAGACTATGGGATAGATTTTTATGGGGATGCCTTTTTCACGAGCGAAAAGGAGATACGTAAGAATCCACAAAGAGTAGAGCAGATTACACGCGCCACTATAAAAGGATGGGAATACGCCATGGCCAACAAGGAGGAGATCATTGACTACATATTAAGTTTCCCAAGCATCCAAAGAAGAGGCATCACCAGATCGGAGTTGGAATATGAAGCAAATAAGATGGAAGAATTGATTCAGCCAAAGCTGGTTGAAATTGGCCACATGAATCCCCTCAGATGGGAAAAAATTGCGCACATGTACGCCAGCCAGGGCCTTATTCCGCAGAGCTACAATCTCAATGGCTTTATTTATATCCCCAACAACCCCATCCACCGGCAGCAATTTATCGTGCGAATCATCACCATATTGCTATTAAGTGCCACGGCCATGTTCCTGATTGTGTTGCTGCTTAACCAAAGGCTGAAAAATCTGGTCAACAAAAGAACCGCCGAATTGACCAAGATGACCGAAAGGGATGAAGCCCTCTTAAAGGCCATCCCCGACATGATGTTCTTGTTCGACCAGGAATGCCGCATCATCGACTATCACCCGAAAGAAGAGACCACCTCTTTTGCCATTTCACCACAGCAGTTCATGGGTAAGGCCATCCAGGAGTCACTTCCTGCTTACATCGCTCAAATGACCAAAGACAATGTTGAGAAAGTGCTGAAGACAGGAAAAACAGCCACATCATCGTATGTGATGACAGCCGATTCCAAAGAGCAATACTTTGAAGCCAGATATGTCCCCTGCGGCAAAGAGGAGGTGCTGGCTATGGTGCGCAACATCACCGACCGGGTGCGTTACGAGGAAGAGCTGCTGGCCTCCCATGAAGAATTGAAAGCCGCGTCGGACGCATTGAAGGAGAATCTTCAGGAACTGGAAGAGGCCAAACAAAAAGCAGAAGTGAGCAACCGCCTGAAGACACATTTCCTGGCCAATATGAGTCACGAAATACGAACGCCCATGAATGGCATCATCGGCTTCCTCCAAATACTGCGCGACATGGATCTGTCGAAGGAAGAACAAGAGAGCTACATCGACCTGGTGAACAAAAGCGGCAAACGCCTGCTGGATACCATCAACGACATCATTGAGATGTCGAAAATTGAAGCAGGCTACATTGAAGTCAACCACGACACCATCAACATCAACGACACATTGCACTACTTCCAGGATTTCTACAAACCCCAGGTTTTGGAAAAGGGACTGGAGATGGTTTTGGATGTGTCGGCAGAAAACCAAAACACCACCATTGTCACCGATCAACACAAGCTGGAATGCATCCTGTCGAACCTGATTAAGAATGCGGTGAAGTTCACCAATGAGGGAAGGGTTCAAATAGGATTTTCAAAAAACAAAGCAGAGGTAACCTTCTACGTGAAGGATACTGGGATAGGCATTCCTGCCGACCGACAGGAAGCCATTTTCGAACGCTTTGTGCAGGCAGAGCTGAATGTGGCACGCTCACACGAAGGTTCTGGATTGGGATTGGCCATTTCGAAAGCCTACATCGAAAAACTAAACGGGAAAATTTGGGTTGAAAGCCAGGAAAATGCTGGCAGTACCTTTTATTTCAAGCTACCGCTCCAACCAACCCCAAAAACCAATGAAAACCAGAATTCACAATGGTTATAAAAATCAACTAAAAACAATGGATTTGTGATTTACCCAAGGAAAAGCTATTTTCCAACCATGAAACAAGCTGCTTTACTCATCATACTACTATTCCATACCAGTTCGTATGCACAATCAACGGATTCGCTGCTGAAACTGCTCGACCAAACCATCGAGCAGCGATTGGAATACGACAAAAAAAAGGAAAGCGCGATACAGCAACTGAAAGTCATGCTGCACAACGCCCAAGCACCAGAAACCCAGTTCAGCCTGCTGGGTCATATTTTCGAACAATATCTACCCTACAACACCGATTCAGCCAGGCTATACACGCAAAAGCGAATCGAACTGGCGAAAGGCATGAATGCCCCAAATTTTGTGGCAGAGAGCCAAATGAACATGGCTGCCATCAAAAACAACACCGGCATGTATAAGGAGGCCTTGGACATACTGGATCGTCTCGACGCCGGGTTGCTGACGCCTCATCTGCAACAATACCGTTTTCAACTGTATCGCACCATCTATGGTGCCATGCACGACTATGCCATTTCGGAGCAAGAGCAACAAACCTATCAACGGTTGACCAGCGCCTATCGCGACTCCATCATTGGCCAGGCGCAACCAGGCACCAAGGACTACCTTTATGCTGTATCGGACAAGATGATCATCAACGGGCAATGCCGCGAAGCGGTGGATTTGCTGACCAAGTACTTCCAAACTATAAAAGCTGACAACCACGACAAGGCCATTGTGGCCTATAACCTTTCGCAAGCATGGCAGTGCTTGGGCGATGAGCACCAAGCCATCAACTACCTGACCATTTCGGCCATTTGCGACATCAAAGAGTCGATAAAAGAGTATATTTCACTGTGGCAACTGGCCACCATGGTATACCACAGGGGCGACGTTAACCGAGCCTACAACTACCTGAAGTGCTCGCTAGAAGATGCCACATTCAGCAAGGCCCGATTGCGCACCCTGAAAATAACCGAAATATTCCCGGTAATTGAAAAAGCCTACCAAAACAACAAAGAGGAGCAACAGCGCCGCATGAAACTGATGATTGTGGCCATCAGCCTGTTGTTGCTATTCCTGGCCATAGCCGTTGTGCAAACCAGACGCCAGCTGATCAAACTGCGACGAACAAAATCGGAATTGAGTGCCGCCAACGAAAAGCTGAAACGCCTCAACCACGAACTGGCGCAATACAACCAACAAATTATTGAAGTGAACGATGCGTTGGCCGAAACCAGCAACATCAAGGAGGAATATATTGCCCGCTATATGGATTTGTGTTCGCACTACCTGGACAAGATGGATGAATACAGGCGTACAATGTATAAAAAGGCCTCGACCGGAAAGACAGAAGAGTTGGTCAATGACCTAAAATCGTCGCAATTCATCAAGAATGAGCTGAAGGACTTCTACACCAACTTCGACCATACCTTCCTTAGGCTTTTCCCCACTTTTATCGATGAGTTCAACGCATTGCTCAACCCCGGGGAGCAGGTCATACTCAAACCAACCGAACTGCTCAATACAGAATTGCGCATTTTCGCATTGATCAGGCTGGGCATCACCGACAGTGAAAAAATCGCTAATTTCTTGAGGTATTCCATCACCACAATTTACAACTACCGCACAAAAATGCGTAACCGGGCAGTCGGAAACAGGAACGATTTTGATGCCAATGTAATGAAAATAGGACTTATCAAGAAAGGATAATGCCCATTTTTTAATACTATTTCACAAAACACAAAACCACACAACAAACTAAAGATAAAATACTTAACAAACAACAACACCTAAAAACCACTACTTTTTGAATCACCTACCAGCAACAACTATCCTGTTTTGTATGAATGGATGTAAATTTGTAACAAGAAAACTGAAACATTAATATTTCTCACTCTATAATTGTTTGCAATGAAAAAAATATCCCTTCTGCTATCACTTATGGTTGTGCTTGGATCACTGAAGGCACAAATTCTTAAATCGCCCGACAACAACCTGTCGATGACGTTTGAACTAAAAGATGGCGTTCCCCAATACCAACTAACCTACAAGGGCAAGGTGGTGGTAAAACCCAGCCGGCTGGGTCTAGAACTCAAGAACGACAAACACCTGACCGATGGCTTCACCATCGCCAAAACATCAACAGCCACCTTTGACGAGACCTGGCAACCAGTATGGGGCGAGTGGTCATCCATCCGCAACCACTACAACGAGCTGGAAGTCACATTAAACCAAACCGAAACCAAGCGCAACCTAGTGGTTCGCTTCAGGTTATTCAACGATGGATTGGGTTTCCGCTACGAATTCCCCGAACAAGAAAACCTGGTCTATTTTGTGATCAAAGAAGAAAAGACCCAATTCGCCATGACTGGCGACCACTATGCCTTCTGGCTGCCCGGTGACTACGACACCCAGGAATACAACACCACCAAATCAAGGTTGTCTGAAATCAGGGGCTTGATGCCAACAGCTATCACAGGCAACGCCTCGCAAACTCCATTTTCCCCCACAGGTGTCCAAACCGCGTTGATGATGAAGAGCGACGATGGACTTTACATCAACATCCACGAAGCTGCCTTGATCAATTACGCCTGCATGTCGTTGGACCTCGACGACACCAACATGATTTTTGAATCACACCTCACACCCGATGCCATTGGCGACAAAGGCTACATGCAAGCTCCCTGCACATCGCCTTGGCGGACTGTAATTGTAAGTGACCGTGCCGGCGATATTTTGGAATCGACCCTGGTGTTGAACCTGAACGAACCAACCAAATACGAAGACACCTCTTGGATCAAACCTGTGAAATACGTTGGTGTATGGTGGGAAATGATCACCGGTAAAAGCTCCTGGGCCTACTCCGACCTGCCAAGCGTCAAGCTGGGCGAAACCGACTTCAACAACGCCACACCCAACGGCATACATGCCGCCAACAACGAAAACGTCAAGAAATACATCGATTTTGCCGCCCTGCACGGCTTTGACCAGGTATTGGTGGAAGGATGGAACGTTGGATGGGAAGATTGGTTTGGCAAATCGAAGGATTATGTGTTCGACTTCCTGACCCCATATCCCGATTTCGACATCAAAATGTTGAACGAGTATGCCGCATCGAAAGGTGTGAAGCTGATGATGCACCACGAAACGTCCAGCTCGGTGCGTAACTATGAGCGCCACATGGACAAAGCCTACCAATTGATGGCCGATTACGGTTACAACTCGGTGAAAAGCGGTTATGTGGGCGACATCATCCCCCGTGGCGAATACCATTATGGTCAATGGATGGTGAACCACTACCAGTATGCTGTGGAAAAAGCTGCTGAATATAAAATCATGGTGAATGCCCACGAGGCGGTGCGTCCAACGGGCTTGTGTCGCACCTACCCCAACCTAATCGGCAACGAATCAGCTCGTGGCACTGAGTATGAGTCATTTGGCGGCAACACCCCCGACCACACCACCATCCTCCCCTTCACCCGCTTGATTGGTGGCCCCATGGATTACACGCCGGGAATTTTTGAAACCAGAATCAGCAAGTTAAATCCCGACAACAACTCCTACGTACGTTCAACCCTGGCTCGCCAGTTGGCCTTATACGTCACTATGTACAGCCCGTTGCAAATGGCAGCCGACCTGCCCGAACACTACAACCAGTTCCTAGATGCGTTCCAATTCATCAAGGATGTGGCGATCGACTGGCAGGACACCAAAGTGCTGGAGGCCGAACCAGGCGATTACATTACCATTGCCCGGAAAGATAAAAGCTCCAACAACTGGTTTGTGGGTTGCACGGTGGATGAGAACGGCTACCAGTCGAACATCTCGTTCCAGTTCCTCGATCCCGGCAAGAAATACATCGCCACCGTTTATGCCGATGCCAAAGGTGCTCATTACGAGAAGAACCCACAAGCATACCAGATCAACAAGTATGTGGTGACCAGCCAATCGAAGCTCAAACAAGCCTGTGCGCCAGGCGGTGGATACGCCATCAGCATCGTGGAGGTAACCAACAACAGCCAAACAAAAGGCGCCAAAAAACTTTAACATCCACTTTCAATAATCAAGTTTTATAGCCAGGGGCAGTTCCATTAGTTGGGGCTGCCCCTTTTCAATTGATCATTATATCGCAAAAACTGTAATCATCAGAATGTGATTCAAAAGAGCCTTAAATTAAAAGCATTTGATTAAATTTGCACTCCAAAAATTGTTATACACATGGGTTTTATCGAAGAAATAAAGCGAAGAAGAACTTTTGCCATCATCAGTCACCCCGATGCCGGGAAAACAACCTTAACCGAAAAGCTGCTGTTGTTCGGGGGCGCCATACACGTGGCCGGTGCCGTCAAATCGAACAAAATCAAAAAGACAGCTACCTCCGACTTTATGGAGATTGAGAAACAGCGTGGTATCTCAGTTGCCACATCGGTGATGGGTTTTGAATACGATGGTTACAAAGTGAATATTCTCGATACACCCGGTCACCAGGATTTTGCAGAGGACACCTTCCGCACCCTCACAGCCGTGGACAGTGTGATCATTGCCGTAGATGCCGCCAAGGGGGTTGAAACCCAAACCCGTAAGCTGATGGAAGTGTGCCGCATGCGCAACACCCCGGTGATGGTGTTTGTGAACAAACTGGATCGCCCAAGTCAGGATCCTTTCGACTTGTTGGATGAACTGGAAGAGGAACTCAAAATAAAAGTCAGGCCACTTAGTTGGCCCATTGGCAACGGGCCAGATTTCCAGGGCGTTTACAACCTGTTCGAAAAGAGCCTTTACCTATTCACCCCAAGCAAACAATCGCTGGAAGAAGGTATCAGCATCAGCGATATCAACAGCAGCGAGGTGGATGAATATATTGGTCAGCGGGCTGCCAACAAATTGCGCGAAGAGTTGGAGCTCATCGAAGGGGTCTATCCAGAGTTCGATGTCAACACCTACTTGAGTGCCGAAGTGGCACCCGTATTCTTTGGGAGTGCCCTAAACAACTTTGGTGTGCGCGAACTGTTGCATTGTTTCCTCAAGATTGCCCCCTCCCCCCTGCCCTCAAAGACAGAAGAACGGATGGTGCAGCCCGAGGAAGAGAAATTCAGCGGCTTCGTATTCAAGATACACGCCAATATGGATCCCAACCACAGGAACCGCATCGCCTTTGTAAAAGTTTGCTCGGGCAAGTTCGAACGCAACAAGAACTTCCGCCATGTACAAATGGGCAAGGATCTGAAATTCTCCAGCCCCACGGCATTTATGGCCGACAAGAAATCCATCATCGACGAAGCCTATCCTGGCGACATCATAGGTATTCCTGATTCAGGAAACTTTAAGATTGGCGACTGCCTGTCGGAAGGTGAAAAACTCGTATTCAAAGGGCTACCAAGCTTCTCACCCGAGCTCTTCAGATATATTGAAAATGCCGACCCCTTAAAATCGAAACAGCTGGCCAAAGGCATCGACCAGTTAATGGATGAGGGGGTTGCTCAGTTGTTCATTAGTCAATTTAACAACCGCAAGATCATTGGCACCGTGGGTGCCCTGCAGTTTGAAGTAATCCAATACCGATTGCTGCATGAGTATTCGGCAGCCTGCCGTTACGAACCCATCAACCTTTACAAGGCTTGCTGGATCAGGAGCAACGATGCGGCAGAATTGGCCGATTTCAAGAAACGAAAAAACCAGTACATGGCCAAAGACAAATATGGCCGCGATGTATTTCTGGCCGACTCGGCCTACATGCTGCAGCTGGCTCAAGAAAACTTCAAAAACATTGAATTTCACTTCACATCGGAATTCTAGGGGTTGGTCAACAATATCGTTGAACAATAAGTATTTTAAACCTAAATTTGTAAAGTTACCGGAACATCCGGTAACTTTGCTACCAAATAAGGCAACTATGAAATTCAAATTACCCGAAGGCATCACCTTGGCCAGTCAAATGAAAGTAAGCAAAGAGCATCTGGCCTCCAACTCAAAGGGAAGGTTAGAAGTCCTGTCCACGATTGCTGTCATCAAATTTATGGAAGATACCTGCATCGAACTGGTGGACACCAAATTGCCCGAAGGTTATGAGACAGTCAGTGTTGAGATTAATGTCAAACACATTGCACCAGCCCGCGAAAACGACACCATTTTTTGCAATGCCTGCTTGAAATATGTGGATGAAAGGCGCTTATTTTTCGACGTGGCCGTGATGGACGAAGAAAAAAATGAGATTGCCCTTGGCGCACAGGAACGCTATATTGTCAAACTGTCCGAATTCATGACTACCCTATAAAAAAGCCTCATGAGCCAGGAAATCTTCATATCGTATATCCTGATCCCGGTTCTGATATTTCTGTCCCGTGTAGCAGACGTCTCCATCGGCACCTTGAGGATTATCTTTATCTCGAAAGGATACAAATTCATTGCGCCCATATTGGGATTCTTCGAAGTCCTAATTTGGCTCTTGGCCATGAGTAGAATCTTCCAAAACTTGGACATGTGGTTCTACTATATCGCCTATGCAGGAGGCTTTGCCACAGGCAACCTTGTGGGTCTGATGATAGAGGAGCGGCTGGCCTTGGGTTATGTAAATTTGAGAATCATCACCCACCACTCGGGCGAGGCGCTGATTAAAAGGTTGATCAAGGAGGGTTATGGTGTTACCACCGTCAATGCACAAGGCAGCCAAGGGCCTGTGAACATTATATTCTGCATCATCAAGCGAGCCGAGTTCAAGATTATCAACCAAATCATCAAGGAGGTTCATCCAACAGCCTTTTATACCATCGAAGATATCAAATCGGCCAACAAAGGCGTCTTCCCCATCAGGAGCCAGTCAAAGCCAACCCAATCCTTTTGGCGGATGGGCAAATAGCCCTCAAAAACGCAAGATTCGTTCCACCTGATGCTGGGCAAGATATGCCTTCAAAAAATGACGAAGGGGAAGCGAATCCTCCAATTCCTGCATCAATGATTTGAAATCCTCCAGGCAGGAAATGGCATCCATCTCCGACAAGAAGCCATAACCGCGCACAGCCCCTTTTTCCACCAGCACAAAACCAATATCTTGCCCGATCTCACTTTTATCAATAATCACCGCATCTCCCAACCCCAGTGATTGATCGGCCAGCAACTGCCCCACACGCCGGTTGTACAGATCGGCCGGCTCTTCACCCACACATGCGCCACGACATAGCTTGATTTGATATTGAAAGCATCCCTGCGCACCCTCCGACAAACCACACAAGTTTTGGCACAAATCATAACGGCCACACCATTCCGAGAGGCCTTTACGGGCGGCAGCGGCTGTGGGAAAAAGTGCCAAGGCATCGGTTCGTCCATTGAGCGCACTACAAAATAGCCGTTGATAACCTTTTTGATCCTGATACAAAAAAACGCCCCACTTTTTACCCTTCGACTTGACGCTCTTATCCAACAAGGGCTTTAAAGCCTGTTTTTGCACCATCTCCATCAAACCCAATACAAGGGCACTCCCAACGAGAGTAAAGTCCAAATCGGCCGTATTTTGACGCAATTCGGTGTTCTTAGCACCCTTCGAACCGGCCAACATTAACATCACATGCTGACGCAGGTTATTCGCCTGCCCCAAATAAATCAATTTCCCATCCTGGTTGTAGAGGTAGTATATTCCCGACTGCTCAGGCAATGCTTTCAACTGGTCGGGCTTCATGGCCGGATGCAAGTGGTCAAAAGAGAAGGCTTGATAGGGATCATCCATCAGGAAAAGACCGCCATTCTTGCGAAGCAAAATATCGAACAACTGAGCTGTGGCAAACGCATCGCCACCAGCCCTATGGCGCCCCTGAATTGTGATGCCCAAGGCTTGGGTCAAATTGCCCAAGCTGTAGGATGGATAGCCAGGCAGCAGCTTCCGGCTCATCTTTACCGTACACAACGTGGTTCGGTTAAAATCATAGCCCAAGCTGGCAAATTCGGCACGAATGAAGTTATAGTCGAAAGTGGCATTATGGGCCACAAAAACGGCCTCGGAGGTAATATCGAGCACACGTCGGGCGATTTGAGGAAAGAAGGGAGCCTTTTGTACCATTTGGTTGGTAATACCGGTTAATTGAGTGATATAATCGGGGATATAACACTCCGGATTGACCAGCGAAACAAATTCATCCACGATCCTCTCCCCATCGTGGCGATAGATGGCTATTTCGGTGATGCGCCCATTTTTAAAATTTCCGCCCGTAGTTTCTATATCGACAATGGCATACATATCAAAACAATAAGAAGGTAAAGAAGACAAATATAACCTTTCAAATGGATCACTACGATACAGAAACCACGAAAACCTTTGGTTTTATTCAATATTGATCGTAAATTTGCATAACGATCATTGAATAAAAAATACTGCCCCGGTTATTATTTGATTGTTTAACTCAACACTACCAATAAACTGAGTGACGCTATTGATTAAAAAGGCGGGCTTCAACCTTCGGGTTTATCCTTTTGGATACGGAAGATTACTGATTTTTCGATGCACTCAAATCCTGGAAACAGGAGTTTAAATAATCCAAGCCGGGGCGGTACCACATAAGCCATGCTAAATGCATGGCTTTTTTATAAATCCTTCAGCAGCCTGTTTTCGGGCAATTGTTCCAGAGAGCCGTCAAAAGAGCTGATGACACCTTTAATCCGCTCAATTTCGACACTGGAAGAGTGATGAAAATCACTAGTTCCATGTCGCTCCATCCTTTCCAAAAAGGAACAAACAGTCAGTTTGTTGATGTCCATAGCAGGCTGGTAAGTGTTGTCCTTGTTGCTCTGATTGAATATTTCAACAACAATACCAGCCTCAATCATCTCATACAACAACATCATCACCAATTTAACTGGCAATTGTAAGTCGACAATCAAATCATCGGCTGTAGGGGCTTTTTCACCACGGTCGAACCGCTTTACAATGTATTGGGCAATAAAAATGGCCATCAGTTTTTTATAGGAATAACTGATATTCCGAGTATCCTTCTCGTATTCGAAATTGCGCACATTCTGGTGAGCAAAAGCCAACTCCGCACCAAACAACACAATAAGCCACGATGTTTGCATCCAGATTAGAAACAGGGGAAAGGCGGCAAAACTACCATAAATAGCATTGTAGCGCGACATGCCAACTTGGAAATAGACGTAAAAATATTGAGTGATCTGAAAAAGTGACCCAGCAATGATGCCACCCACCAGAGCGGAGGTGAACTTAACTTTGGTATTGGGCAGGATGTAAAAGAGCATGGTGAACATAAACCATATCAACAGATAGGGCAATACATTGGAAACAACCAACCATAAATGATGGAACATTTGAACACCATCCATTGATTTGGAGAAGCTTACGATCATACTACCCGATGAAACCAGGAACAGGATGCCAATCAACATAATGGAGACATAATCGCTGAATTTGCGAACCATACTGCGCGACCGCTTGACCTCCCAAACCTCATTGAAAGATTGTTCAATTCCGCCCAGGACATTCATCACCGACCAGAGCAGCATGACAAAACCTACCCCGGCAATCATACCTCCTTTGATGGAACTAAGGTATTTATGGGCAAAATCCATAATCCACGCCACAACAGCCTCCTGACCGTAAAGGCTTTTCATCAACTGATTTTCCAAGGCTGTTTCGAAGCCAAATCCTTTAGCAATGCCAAAAGCCATGGCCACAAGCGGAACGATGGAAAGAAGAGAATAATAAGTTAACGCGGAAGCTTTTTGCGAACATTTGTCGTCGACAAACTCACGCACGGCCAAGATGATGACACGAAGAATCTTGATCAGGACAAACTGCCGGCGCTGTGTATTTTCGCGCCGCACACGCCAGATACCTTCAGTAAAAAAAGAGATGAGGAAACGGAATTTTTGCAACACAGCAGAAAGATTTAAAATAAATAGCAAGCCTATAAGCCGGGTTCTGTAACTCTTAAAAAAATCAAGAGTGTCTGTCATTTATCTGGGGCTACAGTCACCTGCAGCCTCTTGCGACCTACCCCTCACGATATCCCAAAGGAACCAGGACGAGCAGCCCTGTTGCAAAAGCAATCGTGATATACATGGTCTTACAATCCATCAGGTATACAGCTACTGTAATCACTTACAGCACTGGTGAGCTCTTACCTCGCCTTTTCACCCTTATCCCGCGAACGGGACGGTCATTCTCTGTTATACTACTATCCCCTCACGAAGATCTTCCGGTTAGGAAGGATGGTGCTCTGCATTGCCCGGACGTTCCTCTCCAGTAAACAAACTGAAGCGACAGACCGGCTTGCTATCTTTTGCAAAGATAACTATTTATTCGATTTTAAAGGGCAAATAACGATCGACCTCCACAATAAAAGCATCCTTATACCCCAACTGCCGGATACGCGTTAACTCCTCTTTCACCGTGGCACCGGATATGGGCAATGTTGTATAACGGTAGATGTTGTCGTTCATCCTAAACTCGTAGATCTGGTCGAACTCCTTGAAAAAAGTGAGGTAAACAGGATATCTGAAGGCACTCAATTGAATCAAGTAAGTACCATTGGGGTCAATCACGAGTTCCTTGGCAGCAAATGCACCCTTGCTGGCACCAAGTCGCTTGGTATTGACCACAAAAGCTTCAGGGTACCCCATAGCTCTTATGGCGTCCAAATGCACTATGGCCTGCGAGGCTGTTTCGTAATCGCCCACACAATAACGCACAAAACCATCGCTGCAAGGATACTCCTTGACACGATCCAATTTATTGAAGAACCCGGCATCCGAAGGCGGATTTTTCAATGCCAACACTTGTATGCTATAGAATGGCGCCTGCGCACCTTCCATAGTGATGATTTGCCGACTGGTACGCAACGATTCCAGCTTATCCTGCGAGAAACCTTGGAAACCATGAACCAACAACAACAGTATGGTGAAAACAATATATTTTTTCATGACCAGAACAAATAAATCAATTTACTTAATAATTTTCCAAACAACAACTTCAACCCGTCGGTTTTTCGCATGCTCAGCAGGATCGCAATAGATGCCACGGCGACATTTGTTCAACAAATAACGCTCCCCGTAACCGCGTGGAATCAGGCGGCTGCCATCAACCCCCTTGGAAACTAAATAGGCCTTGGCTTTATCGGCCATTGTTTGCGAACGGTTCAGGTTACCAATGCGGTTGCCCCGAGCCTCGGTATGACCATTCAGTTTGATTACAATACTGGTGTTGGAGAGCAAGTAAGCCGCCAACTTGTCGAGCATTTGCGCTGCTTCGCCGCTGATTTCATCGCCTTGGTATTGGAAGCTCATGCCTGAAATATCATCCAAAACCTGATCGTTGAAAATGGGGGTTAACAGAATACCGCCTTGGTTGAGATCCTCAATTTCCAAAATATTCACAATCATCTTTTTAGCATTAAATTCCGAACCTTTGGAAACAACCAGTTCAAACTCCTGCTGATCCACTCGATATTGGTCGGGGATGGTGATGTCGCAACGGCCATTGCTGCCCGTCACACCACGTGCCACAACTGCTCCTGTTGCGGGATCGTACAACGTGACTTCGGCACCATCAACAGGCGTGCCACTGAATGTGCTGGTAACAGCCAATTTCAAGGCAGATGGCAAAGCCGAATTGACAACAGCGCTAACAGGTTGAGGCACCACAACTGGCACTTCTTCCTGACTTGTGATGATATTTTCAAGGCCGGCAATCGGCACGGCATTTTCAACCTTATCTTCTTCAACCTCAGTTTTGCGCACATAAAAAATAACATCTGATGTGGCATTACCAAAGTTATTGGACGACAGAAAACCTTTGGTTGGATCGTTGGGATCCACCACATAACCAAAATCATCGCGATTGGAGTTAAATGGCTTCATCAGATTGGTGACATGCCCCCATTTCCCATCAACAAGCTCGGCTGAGAAGATGTCAAGTCCACCAAAACCAAGGTGGCCATCGGAACTGAAAAACAGCTTATTCTCCTTGCTGACGAAAGGAAACATCTCGTCGCCAAAAGTATTGACATCGTTCCCAAGGTTTTTGACCATCCCAAAATTGTTAGGGCCCTTGCGTTCGGCATAATAGATATCCTTTCCTCCGTATCCCCCTTTTTTATTGGATACAAAGAAAATAAACTTATCGTCGGGTGAAATGGCAGGGTGTGCGCAATCGTAATCATCGCTGTTGATGGCTATTTCAGTCTCATTCACCCAGTCGCGGCCATCGAACTCCACCATAAATATTTTAATGCCACTGCTGCCGTTTTTCTTTCGGACAGCTTTGGTAAAGTACATGTATTTAAAATCGCTGGTGAATGAGATGGCTCCCACATGGGATGGAAACTCCAAATTCTTTGAAAAGAGGCGGCTTCCCTCTTGTATCTCGCCATTAGAAATATCGGAATAAAACAGGTTGAGAATGGCTTTTCCTTGCTTATCAATCTTGGTAGCCCCCTCTTTGGCCGATGAGTAAACCACACCATCCTTATAATACTGAATTCCAAAAGACTGGCCGAAAGTCGCCAAGGAAGAAGGGTTGACCCGATAGTCCACCAGATCCTGGTTCTCCAACGCCCAATTACATGAATTAATCAACTCACTAACTTGCATAGGATTGGCGCCTTGCGATTTGGACTTTTCGTACCAATCAATGGCACCTTCGTAGAAACCAAACTTATGGATGGTAGAGGCATAAAGGAACACATCGTTCCCGGTCAGTTGCCCCTCTATCTCCGAAAAGGAGGTAAAGGCGTTGTCGATGTCATTCAAATGGTAATAACAACGAGCAATTCGTTTCTTGTCATTAACATCCAAAACAGCGCCGTTTTCCTGCGCTTGCTTGTAAAAATCAAGAGCAAGGAAATACTCTCCCCGGTCGAAGTAATTGACCGCCTTTTTCAATTCCTTTTTCTGTGACCAACCGGCCATAGTGCTGGACAAGCACAATATGCAGATGACTACAAATTTAAGTCTCATGATTTTTATAGATTAATGACAAAGTACTTTTTTCGATATATATATTGGTTTGCGCTATTAAAAATAACGAATAGATCTCATTCCTGGTCGTTTATTGAAAGAAAAATCGAATTGAAGTCCAATTTCATGAGAACCAGCCTTGGCATAACGGTTGATTGAACTCAAAGAGTAATCGAACGAATACCGCACCGACCATTGACGATTGATTTGGTATTCGGCCAAAAAAGCCAGTTCGGATATGGTTCGATAAGTCAAGCCCAGCCACAACTGTTCCATCAGCAAAACATTGCCGGAAACATCAAACTCCAGAGGGGCTCCAGGGACAATACGGGCTAAGGCAGTGGGCTTAAGCTTCACATTATCCAAGTCGAACACATAACCACCATACAAGTAAGTATGCATATTACTGAAATTAAGGCTATTCTTGAATGTCTCCGATTGCTCTTGATATTCATAAGAGAAAAAACGAGGAATGCTCAACCCTGCAAAATAATTGGAAGCATAATAATAGGAACCAAAGCCAAAGTTGAAACCAAATTTAGACTCTTTTCCTGCAAACAAGGGATCGCCGTATTCACTTGTGATGGCTTTGGTGCCATCATAAGAAAAGGATTTGAATCCGGCTTGCAGACCAAAGGAGATAAAACGCTCCTTGCGGTCGAGCTGCAATTTATAAGAAGCCGCTGCCATAAACTCAAAATTGTTGGTAAATCCCACCTTGTCGTTAATCAAAACCGCACCGACCCCCAAATTGGTATTATCTATGGGCCCGTGGACATTGATGGCGTCGGTCATGGGAGCTCCGTCCACACCAATCCATTGGCTGCGGTGTACAATCAGTCCACTGAGCACATCACGCGTTCCATTGTAGGCAGGATTGAGCATCCCTTGATTGGAAATATAATGATTAAACACATTTTGATCCTGAGCCATCAGATAGTGGCTCAGGGTCAAAAGAGAGAACAAAACAATTAGCTTCTTAATTCTTTTCATACCAGTAGGGTTATCGTCTCAGTTCGATGTATCCGCTCAACTCTTTGGATACATGTTTCTCACCTTCAATAAAGGTAATTTTAAACACATAGAAATAGGTTCCCGAAGGCAAATCGTCACCAATGCTCACCATGGCAGCTTCAGTAGATTTCCCATCCCAGCTGTTGTCGTAGCGGGCGCCTTTGGATTGGTAAACCAACGTTCCCCAACGGTTAAAGACCTCAAGTTTTGATTGGTAACCATCTTCCTTGATAAACTTGGGCAACGACACCACAAAGCGATCGTTGATGCCATCCTCGTTGGGAGAGAAAGCGTTGGGGATCAAGAACGGATTATCCTCATCGGCATCGTTGTTGCCGGCAAAAATAAAGATGGTTCCTGTATCTTCCCTGCCGGGAATATCCTTGTTGCGAATCCGGTAACGGAGCGAATCACTTCCAAAGAAGCCAACTTTTTTGGTGTACTCAAGCAAACCTGTCACACTGTTTAATTTGACATCGCCGATGGTATTGAACAGAGCCGTCTCACCTGATGGAGTGGCATAAGTAAACTCGGTGATCAATTCAAACTCGACGTTAGCTAGTTCCTCGGTAATAGCATCCAGAGAATAAATCTTATCCACTCCAATTGAGTATTGAATCATAGCCGGATCAGCATTGATAATATCCATGGATGAGGAAACCGAGGTGGTTTTCAAATTCATGAAACCATCAAAAGCCTTCAAGGGATTTTCGGTCACCAATAAACGGTGGGATATTTCAGACGTACAACCGGTTACACGATCTGTGGCTTGAACAAAATAATGACCACCCACCGTAGTCGGATCAAAAACCAATTCGGAACCATTACCCTCCAAGGTCTGAACTTGTTCAACTGTACCATCCATTCTAACCACCCACAAGGTGTAATTCACATCTACCGAAGAGATGTCAAGTTTTAGATTGCCTGCCCCAACCATGCCGAAGTTATCATCTTCACGATCTTCCAATGCATAAAACAACCTAATGCTGACATCAGGATTAGGATTTTCAACAATCTCGATGTGGTTGTTCATCCAAACATAGCAACCGGTAGTGATATTGACCGCTTGGATATAATATATTCCAGCAGGATATTTGCCATCGAAACTGGTATTGGTAGCCGAAGCTTCAATACCTTTGAGAAAAACACTCCGGTCATCACCGGTGAATAAACGATAATAAATTCCTACTTCAGCGTCTACAGGCAAATCAATCTGAAGGCCAAGATCGTCGTGACAATATGGACGTGGCGTGGCATCCAGATCAAGCACAGCAGGAGCAGGCTTGAAGGTAAGCACAACACTACCCATCAGCAACTCACAATTACCTTCGTTGCTGGCTATTACCTCGTAACGTATGGTGCCCGATCCATTGTGGGTGACAAACCAAGAAAGAGCTTCTCCAGTTCCATTGATCCTTTCAGAAGAAAGCAGAGTGACACCATCAAAAACATTCAATTCGTAAACAAACCCATTTTCGCTACCACTCAAGGTAATGGTGGCTCCGCTGGAACCGCAACCATCAGCCACATCAGAGCTGACAACAAATTTCACGGTAGGCGCATCCAAACGCTCAACAGCAAATTCTGTCAGTTGAACCAAACAACCATCGCCACCATAGGAAGCCCAAATAGTATATGTGCCAGCCGAAGTAAGATAATAATTAAACTGCGTGGCGTCTGCTGTACCCACAAACTGGGTTACAAGCACATTGGCTTCATTGCGTATTTCGTATTGAACCTGTTCCTGCGGTGTATGGATGGTAACCAAAGCGCCCAGGCTATTAGCGCAAAATGAAGTTTCGGCATCAATAACCAAGCTGGTGTTGATAACTGGATTCTCAGTAATGGTCACTTCACCTTCCATACTGGAAGTACATAAGGTCAAATCGTTGTAGGCGACCACGCGGTATGTTCCAGCATCGAAATGACCAAAGCTGATCTCATCACCGGTGCCTTGTACAACTTTAATCTCCATCTGGTCAGCCCCCTCTACCCTTTGTAGAATATAGTTGACATCCAACTCACTATCCTTGAGTTTAATTTCAGCACCAACTTCACCTGTACAATAGTTTCCCGATCCCACCAAAGGATAGGAAATGGGAAGCGGATTAACCTTCAAGTCAAAGTAAGGGGTCATTTCAGCAGTACAACCTGAAACGCCATTAACACCCACAATCTTGTACCGACCCGGGTTGCGCAATAAAGTACTGAATGAAAGCTCATTACCATCACCAGAAACCGTCTCCCAAACTTTGGAATCACGTACTTCTATAAGCGTATACTCTACGCCAACCTCTGAACCAGACAAACGAATCCTAACACCAGGATCCCCATTACATATTTCATCATCACCAATCACCTCGTAAACAGCCACAGCACCAGGAACAGAAACAAGGGCAAAATCTTCCAATTGTTCTTCACAAGAACCATTGCTGACCATGACATAATACTCACCATTATTGTCAGTGATATTGCCAAATACATTCTCATCAGCATTAGCCGTAGCTACAAACGATTGTCCACCAACAGGTACCAAACCTGTAGTAAATTTTTTATAAAGCTGATAAGTAAAACCAAACTGTGCCTGGTGAACAAAGATGTTCACAAAGCCACAAGGATCAGCAGGATCGGAAGCCACTTCTTCCAACCAAACATCCGCCATAAGATACAATGGACGATCAACCAACGTCAGCGTGACGGTTGAAATCAACTCCCTGCTACATGCCGTTGGATTGCCAAGACGAACAGCTTCAACATAGTATTCACCAGCCAAAGCAATATTATTGAACACCAAACGTCCTCCATTACCTGTCTGTGTTTCTACAACAGACGAAGTAGGTGAATGTATCAAAGAATAAGACACATCAGCTTCCGATCCCAGAATAGAGATAGCGGTAGCATCCCCCACACATATAGTTGAATGATCAATCAATAAATTGTAATCGTTGGGCAGCGCATCGGCGACCACTGTCACACTTCCATTCATCAATTGTGGACAATCCACATCCGGAATAGTGGCTTGAACAGTATAAACTCCTTCGGCTGCATAAGTGCCGGCAAAGGTAAAGGCAATGGTTTCAGCGCCTGGTAACCCAACATGGGTGACGGCAGGATCAACCGGATTGCCATTGAACAACAAGGTATAAACATAACCCTCTTGTTGACCAGAGACAGAAATCTCAACACCTGCATCACCCTCACAGTAATGGCCATTATTGGTGACAGAAAGATCGTAGGCCACAGGTGCAGCATATTTGGTAACCGTCACCGAACCATTCATCGGGTAGAGGCATCCGGTAGCCGATTCAATTAAGATGGAGTAAACCCCATCAACTGTTTGCCGAGCAAAGGTCACAGCAGCTCCGGTTCCATCAACAAACTCGCCGGTATCGGCTCCATTGCGATACAAACGGTAACGTACATTGGCTTCCGAGCCATCTAACCCAATCAAAACACCATCAGCTGTTTCGCAATAGTTACCATTGGCTGGATCAGATGTCAGATTAAAAGATTGAACCGTTTCACCATTGATTTGGTAATATCCATCCATCAAACGGGCACAACCACTGTTGCTGTTGCGAGCTTCTATGGTGTACTGTCCTACAATAAATTGCTTTCCAAAATTCAATTCATTGCCGGTTCCATCAATGGTTACACCCAACGATATTCCATTAAGCAACAACGAATAACGCACATTCAATTCTGAGCCTTCCAGTTTCAAGTCTTCCACGGCAGCACAACCTGTAAATTCGGCATTGTAAGGAGACAATTTAAATACCACAGGAAGTAAATCTTCCGTAATAGTCACTGTATTCGCCATTTGATAAACCTCGGCAGGTAGTAAGGCATAGAAGGCTTCCACGACATAAACAGAAGGGTTGTACCCAGGTTGTACCTTCACATCGCTCCAGCTCACGTCTCCACCACCATTGAACTCAATGGGAGCTCCCACCGTGGTGTTGGTAGCCGGGTGAACCAAGCGGTAGGTGATGCCGCCTTGTGGATTGGGCAGTGTTACAGTAATCCCTTCCGATCCTTCGCAATAATTGCCAGTTTCAGGCACGACAGGTAAAATTGATATGCCATCCAAGACCGAAATGGTCAGACTGGCGGTTGAGAAACAACCAAATTCATTATAAACATAGACAATAACCTCGTCCCCATCTTGTAATGCACTGGTGACAAAGGTATTGTTAGGAGCTCTATCCTGCACTTTCGTCCCATTGACATAAAATTCATATTCACGACCAGGTTCCCCTGCAGCGAAGGTCACCTCGGTGCCCTCAATTATATTGGTGGAGGGGGCGGCAGTTAATGTTGCCACCGGCACAGGATTGGCCGTGATAACAATATCGGCAGAGCCAATGGCACAGCTGGTGGTGGTGTTGGTAACTTCTACATAAACATTATAAACACCATCGCCGGTGAACGCATAAGTGCAAGTCCCTTCAGCAGCAGGCCCTTGAACCGAGACATTGTTGACAAAGAATTCATAAGTATCGCCTCCGGTAGCTGTAAAGGTAACCGACTCGCCAGCACAAACCGTATTGTCGGCATCGTCAGCAGCAAAAGTGATTACCGGCAAATCATTGACAAACACAGGCACCTCGCCGGAGAGTTTGCTGCAACCATCGGCATTGGTCACCAAAACGGTGAACACCTGGTTGCCCGAATCAAATGACAGATAGTCAAACACATTGGAGGCACCATCCTGGACACTATTCCCATTTTGGAAAAACTCGTAATTGACACCACCCGTGGCGGTCAACCTCACAGGATTGCCAAAGCAGGTGATATTGGATGTGGCATCAAGAGTTGGATTAACCTGACTCACAGTGATATTGAGGATGTTGCTAAGAGCCTCACAACCATTGGCATCCACACCACGCACCTGAACAGTAAAATCAGCTACTGCACCATGATCCAAAGTATTAAGTGGACTAAGAGCCTGCACAATATTGTTGCCATCAATAATAAATTCATATTGCATGCCCGCAGAAGGCGAGGTTGCAGTAAAATTGAGCAATTCGTTCTCACAACCAAGCAACTTATTGGCAGATAAGGCGATAACGGGCAATTCCCAAATCTGAACGGCAATTTTATTGGAAACCGATTCACAATCATTGTTATTGGCCACAACCACATGTACCACATCACCATCGTTGAGAGAGGTGGTTGTGAAAACATTGTTGGTAGATAACGGTTGAACCACCACATCGTTCACATAGAAAGTATAGTTGACACCGCCTTGTCCGGTAAAAGTAAGTTCAGTGCCTTGGCAAACAGGATTTGAATTATCGACATCAAGAACAGCCACAGGAAGGGGAAGCACCTGAATATTGATAACATCATCAGAATCATCAAAGCAGCCATTGGCATCTTGAACCCTAACAAACAGGCTATGATTCCCTGCAGCCAACCCAGTAAATACAAACTCATTATTGGCTGATGGACCTTGCGGGGTGCCATCGAGAATAAACTCATAATCTACACCACCCGTAGCGGTGAAGGTGATGGATTGCCCCACACAAATAATATTGTCGGTATCGGAAGAACTCAAACCGGCAGTGGCCTCATTGACCACCACAACAACAGGCGCACTTGTGTTATAACAGCCATTGGCACCACGTCCAATCACAGTCACTTCATCACCATGATTCAAGGTGTTGGATGAATAAGTGGCTAGAGGTGAAAAGTCCTGAACCATGTTGCCATTGACAAAAAACTGGTATTCAACACCATTGCTAGCAGTAAATGTAACATTAGTGCCTAAACAGAAGGTGTTTAATGGCTGGTCGCTATTCAACGTAATATTGGGTAACGGTAGAAAGTTGATGGTTTTTGGTGAGGAAGAGCCATAGCATTCCAAAGCAGCACTCACCACCTCATAAGCCACCACCACCACTTGGTCGCCATTGTTCAAACCAGCTGGGTTAAAAATGTTGGATGTTTGGGAGCTCCCAACTTGAACCCCATTGACAAACAACTCATATTTATCGAAACCAGGTGTAGCCGTAAGGGTAACCGGTGAACCCTCGCACAAGGGAACAGGCGTGATGTTGACCACCGGCACTGGCAGTTCCACAATATTCACCCTAATTTTGTCGGAGTTGTCAACACAGTTATTGGCATCGGTGATGCGCACGAAAACCTCATCGTTATCTTGAAGATTACTGATACTCAAAATATTCTGGTTGCCTTGGTACAGTGGCACATCGATGCCTCCACGAGTAGCAAAGAATTCGTAATTCACCGCACCGGCTGGTGAAGCAGAAAAGGTCACGTTGCTGTTGCGACAAACCGTTGACAATCCAGGCACAGGTCCAGTAATGCTGATGTTGGCTTCTATCTGGTTGATGGTAATGGCAATGGGAGCCGAGTTGGCTTCACAACCATTAATATTGCGTACACGTACATGAACCACATCGCCATTGTTCAGGGTTGAAGATTGGAAAGTATCGTTAACTGACCAAACACCTTGCTCAATATTGTTAACATAAAACAAATACTCAGAACCGCCTGTAGCCGTGAAGGTCAACAACTCTCCGGCACAAACAGAACTGGAGGGCGCTACACTCAATCCAGCAACAGGATCGGGAAACACAGTAACAGTATAATCGGCCGATTCAGCTGTACATCCATTGCCATCCACACCAACTACAGCAACCACATCGCCATCGCTAGGTGCGGCCAACACATAAGTATCATCATTTGAGAGTGCCTGAATGACTGCACCATTCAACTTAAATTCATATTGAACACCACCTTGTCCTTGAAAAGTAATAGGAGTGCCAGCACATACCCCAGTTGATGGATTGGCACTCATGGTGATATTGGGCGTGGCATAAACAGTAACTGGTATGTCACTCGATACATCCTCGCAACCATTAGCGTCAACCGCACGGACACTCACAAGTGCTCCATTGGGGATGGTATTGGAAGTAAACGTGTTGCTTGCACCAAGGACTTGTGCAACAGATCCATTGACCAGAAACTCGTACTGCACACCACCACCAGCTGTAAAGGTGATGAAATCATTGAAGCAGATGTTGGCTGGTGAGGGATTGGACGATAACGTGGCTGTAGCCTTGTTGATGGTAACGGTGATGGGTGCCGAATTGGCCTCGCAACCATTCAGTGTGCGCACACGCGCATAAACAACGTCACCATTATTGAGGGTAGACGACTGGAATGTGCTTGTAGCCGACCATACACCTTGCGCAACAGCATTAACATAAAATAAATACTCAGAACCGCCTGTAGCCGTAAAGGTCAACAACTCTCCCGCACAAACAGAACTGGAGGGCGCTACACTCAATCCAGCAACAGGGTCGGGAAACACAGTAACCGTATAATCGGCCGATTCAGCTGTACATCCATTGCCATCCACACCAACTACAGCAACCACATCGCCATCGCTAGGTGCGGCCAACACATAAGTATCATCATTTGAGAGTGCCTGAATGACTGCACCATTCAACTTAAATTCATATTGAACACCACCTTGTCCTTGAAAAGTAATAGGAGTGCCAGCACATACCCCAGTTGATGGATTGGCACTCATGGTGATATTGGGCGTGGCATAAACAGTAACTGGTATGGCACTCGATACATCCTCGCAACCATTAGCGTCAACAACACGGACACTCACAAGTGCTCCATTGGGGATGGTATTGGAAGTAAACGTGTTGCTTGCACCAAGGGCTTGTGCAACAGATCCATTGACCAGAAACTCGTACTGCACACCACCACCAGCTGTAAAAGTGATGAAATCATTGAAGCAGATGTTGGCTGGTGAAGGATTGGACGATAACGTGGCTGTAGCCTTGTTGATGGTAACGGTGATGGGTGCCGAATTGGCCTCGCAACCATTCAGTGTGCGCACACGCGCATAAACAACGTCACCATTATTGAGGGTAGACGACTGGAATGTGCTTGTAGCAGACCATACACCTTGCGCAACAGCATTAACATAAAATAAATACTCAGAACCGCCTGTAGCCGTAAAGGTCAACAACTCTCCCGCACAAACAGAACTGGAGGGCGCTACACTCAATCCAGCAACAGGGTCGGGAAACACAGTAACCGTATAATCGGCCGATTCAGCTGTACATCCATTGCCATCCACACCAACTACAGCAACCACATCGCCATCGCTAGGTGCGGCCAACACATAAGTATCATCATTTGAGAGTGCCTGAATGACTGCACCATTCAACTTAAATTCATATTGAACACCACCTTGTCCTTGAAAAGTAATAGGAGTGCCAGCACATACCCCAGTTGATGGATTGGCACTCATGGTGATATTGGGCGTGGCATAAACAGTAACTGGTATGGCACTCGATACATCCTCGCAACCATTGGCATCAATCACCCGTACCGTTACCTGCGCATTATTGGGCAGCGTATTGGATGTGAAGGTATTGCCCGCCCCAAGCGCTTGAGCCTCAGCTCCATTTACTAAAAACTGGAATTGAGTGCCACCACCGGCAGTGAAAGTGATGAAATCGTTGAAACAGACAGTAGCAGGGTCGGGATTGGAGGTTAAAGTGGCCACCGCCTCATGAATGGTGACAGTACTGGTAACAGTTTGAGCCTCACAACCTAAAGCAGAACGAACCCGAGCATAAACACGGTCGCCGGTGTTCAATGTGGATGACTGAAAATTATTGGTCGCTGACCAATCGCCCTGCGGTACATCATTGACATAAAAACGGTAGGTAGAACCGCCCAAAGCCATGAAAGTGATGTTGGTACCTAAGCAAACTTCATCGGAGGGAGTCACCACGAGTCCAACAGCTGGCAATGGATTGACGGAAACTGAATAAGAATCCTCTGCCAGGCAAGAGTTGACATCGCCGCCCACCACGCGAACAACATCGCCATTGACAGGCGATGCCAATATATAAGTATGATCAGCACTATTGGCCTGAACTTCAACACCATTTAGATAAAAAGTATAATTTGTCCCGCCATTGGCAGTAAACTCGATGGGAGTCCCTTCACACACAGCACCATTGGGTAGTGCCGTCATGGAAATATTGGGCAGGGGATTTACAGTAACGGTTGTGGACACCTCCACACTACCACAGCTGTTGTTATCGGTCACTACCAGACGGTACAAACCGTTGCTGGCCACATCTGCTGGAGAAAGGTCAAGGGTGGCTCCATTTACAGTACTGTTGTCGGGACGGGTCCAGGTATATTGGTAAGGAGCAGCTCCTCCGCTGACATTGGCGGTCAAAACCAACGCATCGCCAGCACATACAGGTGAAGGATTACCAATGGTGACAACAGGAAGCGCATTGACAGTAACTGTTACCGAGCCAACACTTGAACAACCGGTCACCCGGTTGGTGCCAGTTACGGTATACGAGGTGGTGGCAGCAGGCGTAACATTAATATCAGCTGTTGTGGCACCGGTGGACCATAGGTAATCCACATCGGGATCTTGGTTCGAAGAAACAGATAATGAAGCCGATTGCCCGGCACAGATAGCTAAATTGGGAGAAACAGTCAGAACAGGAGCAGAATTGACCGTGACAACAGCCTCCCCGTTCATCATCTTCTCGCATTTGTCGGTATAAGCACGAACACGATAAGTACCAGCTAATGAAACATTAAAAGTGATGGCAATGCCATCACTTCCGGCAATTAACTGGGTGGGAATATCCACACCATTACGTTGAAGGATATAGTTGACCCCCGATTCACTGCTTTGAAGTGTAAGCGCCGCTTTGGTTCCGTCACAGATGGCAGTATTAGAACCAAAATCAAAGACAGAAGGAGTTTTGTGCACATAAGTGATATCACCGCCCGATCCCATATTGACACCCAGATTGGAACGAAACGTATAATTGAATACAATCACGACATTATTGTAGTAACGCGGTTCAACCCGAGTTGGATAAAAACGCAACACAATTTTACCATCAACGGTGATCTTATCAGCCCATGCCGGATGAGCCACTTCGCCTTCACCAGCAACATTGGTTGTAATCTCCCAAATGATATCCCCAGCACCAACTGGCATCTCCACATCGGGAACAATATCATCGTATCCATCTTCGGAGCAATAAAATGTTTGAAGACTGGGAAGGGTCAAACCGGTTCCACTCTTCAATTTGCCGCCTCCATTGGCTTGTAGGAAAGCTTCGTGTGACTTCTTTAAAATACGTTGTTCCTGTTTGGTAAGCTGCTTAAAATCATTGGATTGTCCAGACACAATCCAACTACAACACATAAAAACAGTAAACGTTATCCAAAAGGCTGATAATTTAAAATTCAAAGCCATACTAAAATTTTATTAAATAGTTAATGGTCAATATCTGCAATAGCTTCATCAACCACCTCTCTTAAGATTACAAAAATACTCTTATCAAAATAATATCCTACAAGTTTGTACGTATTTAATAATATTTGGTTTCCATTTTTCTTGAATAACAATAAATATCTGATCAACACTATGGTTTTATATGTAAAAGGATCAACCGATCAGGATCCTCATCAAAACGGATACGCGCCATTTTAATATAATCGCTCAACCAACGCTGAAATTTCACCATGGCCAACTTCTTCCCTCGGGTCAAGTGCTTAAGCTTTTCCTCCACAGTGGTTTTAAGGGTAGAGATCGCTTTCAATTCGTCAAACAGCACCACCAACGATTGAACGGAAGCTGAGGAAACACCAAACTTTTCTATTTCGGCCAAGCAAGTGACATCTTGCAATAAACTTTGGCTAAAAAATCGTCCTTGGTCGATCCAGGCATCCATATTCTTTTCCCGCTCCCCATCCAAAGCCAACTGAAGGCGAACAGCCCCTCGGTCCTGAAAGGCAATACGGGCAATTTTCACAACGCGCATATAATCCTTTTTCAATTGGCTGTGCAATTGATTGCGTTGCAGATTCACCTCTCGTTTCTTGAGCATCAATGCTTCATGATCCTGCGTCATGGCAATGAAATCCCGGAATAAAATATTCCCTTCCCCTAACTTTTGATCGTTATACCCCACCTCAGCCATAGCACGACGCATGGAAACATTGGTTGTTGCCACATCCATAAGAGCGGAGCTCAAATCCACAAAATCGCTGATTTTATACCGCGAGTAATGCATCCTATCACTTTTTTTAACAAATTTAAAAAAAACATTCTAATATGCAAATAATCTACCTGATTTGATTTTCAAACATCGAATACTTAATTCAATTATCTAATGCAATTTGTTTCAATTCCAATTCAACTAATCCAATCGAATTCATATTTTATTCGTACATACTAAAATTTCACTACTTTTTTTTCACTTCGCATACTATAATTTAACAAATAAACCACATCATATACTCTGAAAATTGAAACTTTACCCAACCGGAATCAATGGGAAAGTTGTATTTTTGAGAAATGAGTATTCCAACTAAAGCTTTATACCAATGCAGAAAATTTTAATCCTCCTGACTTTGCCTTTTTTCATTGGCTGCATGCCACAAAAAAAAGGCAACAACAACGCGATATCGTTCACCAACGATTCCATTGTCAGCACAAACAACAATGCTGAAATCAAAGCCTTTTACCCGGTATTTGGGCACCAATACGCCGATTCGGTGGTGAAGAACTTGTTAGATCAACAAATCGCGTTGTTTAGGGAAACAGTGGGTGAGGAACCCATATCGGAAAACTGGACCAATGAACTAAATATCCAGTTTGAGGTGGCTCAATATAACGAACACCTGATAACAGTGGTTTTCGACCAATACTGGTTTACTGGGGGAGCACACGGCAACACTGTGTTTTCGAATGTGGTGATGGACATCCAACAACGCAAAAACTACGCTTTAACCGATTTCTTTAAAGGCAACCCTTTGGCCTCAATACAAGCACCCGTGAGGGAAAAGCTCACATCGGAAATTGAGTTCCACGACTTTATCAACGAGGGCACCGCTTCGTTAAAAGATTTCGAAATCTTTGCCGTAAACGACTCCCTCATCACATTCTATTTCACACCCTACCAGGTAGCACCCTACGCCTATGGTTCGCAAAGAATCAGTTTGCCCTTGCCATCGTTACCCGACTTCAAAAGACCATAGTAAATAGGACTTGCTGAAAATGTCAACAAACACCATTTCTATAGTTTGTCCTCAAGCCGGACGGGCTTTTACTCTCTGCCTACAGCTGCAGAGAGTAAACAGAAAAAGCCGCCGCTGCAGATAAATGACTAAAATTGAGCTCGTTTGCCTAAACCCCGCGAAAGCCTTGCCTGACTTACTACGCGGGCTTTTTAACGGCAAACAATCTCATTTTGACTCAGGCATATTGTCATTCAAAGGACTTCGTCGATTTCCGCTGCGCTCCAATTCTTAACGCCATTTTTTGATAGAAATATTATTTTCAATGGCATCAAAGAACTTACGTTACTCTGAGGCGGTTATATACAGTGGCTTTTGTTCATTGATAACTGCAAGATTATTCAGGATAACAGTAAAAAAGCCTTGCACTAATCACAACAAAATTACATCTAAATAACCGATTCGATATATGTTGTTCATTTTTAAACAGCCCCTAAATACTTCTGCAACAACAAAACACGAGGGGCGTATTGGCGGCTAAACCCCCAATACGCCCCTCGCGTTCTCCTCCATAGAGGAATCTTCGAATCCTTATATGATTTCGATGGCCTCGTTTTTCAGCCACCCCACATTGCCATCGCTCAACTGAATTTCCACCCATTCGCCCAAACGACTAACAACGGTGACTTTGGTCCCTTCGTGCAACACCACCAACTCGGTACCCCGCTCATCGGGCGAACTGGTAACGGTAACAGCAGGACTAAAGACGATCGCAGTATTGCGGTTGGTCAGTTTGTCCTTTTGACTGATGGAGAAACTGAGCGTGATAGAACAAAGTACAAAGAGCCCCATGCCAACGTAAAAACCCAATTTTCGCATAATGGGGAATTGTCCAAAAAAATAGAACCCGGCACAAGCCACCATCAGTGAAAATGAAACCAGAAAAAGGATGGCCCATGTATTGGAACTTGCCTTATTCTTGATGCCATTGATCCACCGCACAAAAAAAACTTCACCAACACGGTCAATCTTATCTACTGTCTGGCTATAAGCCAATTCCAAATTATAGTTAATATCTGCATCATTGGGTGCCAACAGGCGCGCCCTTTCAAAGTTAAGGATGGCTGGCGCCAACGACCCACTTTTATAATGGGCATACCCCAAATTAAAATAGAGGGCAGGGCTTTCCACACCAGTCTTTAGGATTTGCTCATAGATCTCTATGGCCTTGGCATATTCCCCATTGCCATTGAGCATATTGGCTTGCACCATCCGATCATCGGACGCGCGAACAGCAAACAACGGAAGAGCCAACAGCATCATCAGCAAAAATGATCGTATCATAACTTACACTATTTTATCTGATTTTCCAATTCACTAATAATACCCATGGTTTTTTGATACAGATCGGCCATGGTACCCGACACTGCCGAAGGCGCATAACGTGCAAACTCACACATATCCAAAACATCCATAAACTGTGTGGCCAAACTCTCGTCCACGCCGTGTTTCAACATCTCCGATTTGGCGTTATCCTTAGTCAGTTCGCTCAAAGGTAAGTTCAGCTTGTCGCTCAAATAGCCCCATAAGGCACGCATCACCTCGTCGTAGAAAGCTTCTTTCTTATCTTCCTTCAAATAGCGGGAGGCCGCCACCAACCTTTTGCGGGCAATTTTTGTCGCTTTGCGGTTTTTCACCAGGTGCACGTTGGCATGATCAAACATCCGCTTGCGGTATAGCAACAATGCCAGCACAAAGAGTGCCAACGGAATGATGATGCCCAAGGCAAAGGTAAAGGATCCGAGGATGAAGCTGCCAATGGGTTTCAGCCCTTCGGAACTGTTATTGATGAAACGGATATCCTGTCCCAGGTATTTAACCTGCTCACGCGAATTGGTGCCACTAAAAGATTGAGCCGAGGAGGCTGTAGAGGCGTCACCTTTTTCCACTTCTATGCTGAAAGGACCCGCAGTGACAGTTTTATACTTGCCATCGGACGGATTGAAAAAGCTGAATTCAACGGGGGGAATGGTATATGAGCCCGCATGGCGAGGTATGATCAGATACTCAAACGATTTGGTTCCCTTGGCGCCCAGACCCGAAACATTCAGGTTGCTGGTGACTTTGGGATCATAAATGTCAAAATCGGAAGGAAATTTAAGCTTTGGCCCCTCCAAAATGCGGAGATTCCCCTCCCCTGTCACATCCAGCTTCAGAGTGATGCCATCATCGGCTTTAACTTTATCCTTTGAGAGATTGACCCTCATACTGAAATTCCCGACACCACCCGAAAAGGATTCCGGTTCGGGCTTGGGCAGCGATTTCACATTCAAAACCAATGGTTTGCTCTTCACATGGCTCTTCACCAAGCGTTGGTTCGACTCAAAGAAATCGTCGAAAATACTGGAAGAGCGCCGGGCGATCCGTTGCTTCACCATAAATTCGAAGTCGATGGGCTCGATGTTGATTTTGCCACTCTTTTGGGGCAACAGCACCTTGCTCTGATAGACGCCCACATTATAAGTACGGCCATTCACATTCTCAACATTCCATTGAATGGCCTCGGGTCCCACCAAATCCTGAACCACAAATTGCGACAATTCGGGCTGTTTGATATCAGAAATACCTTCTATGTTCAAACGGGTATAGATGCGCGTGGTCAACACAACCCCTTCGCCTTGGTAAACAGACGACTTATTCAAGGTCTGGGTCACAAAAAGGTCGTCACTCGATAAAGAGCCTGCCTCCTCGCGGGAATTGGCAGCCTGGTCACCAGCACCGCTGTTGCGGGCATCACCCTTCACCACATTAACAACCACCGGGTTGGACATGACCTTTTCGCCTTTCACCACGATGGATGCCGGGGGAATGGTCAATCGCCCCTCCTTATTAGCCTTCAAAATATAGGTGAACGTTAGGGTGGTCTCCTGCTTCATCACGCCATTGATGGCACTCATGCTATAGGATTTGGAGGTACTGGGCCCCATCAAGATCTGGAAATCCTCCAGATCGGGTAAACGCAAATCGCTTCCCGTGGTGTTCAGCGTGTACACCAATTGAAACTTTTCGCCCAATAGTACGGATGATTGTGCCTGTCCCTGGAAAACAATCTCTTCTCCCCTTGCCAAAAACGACAAAGGAAGAAGCATAACCATCGTTAATATGAAACTTTTCATTGTTTATATTTTGTTTTTATGCAAAGTGGAAACTGCTGCAATTTACCAATTCTTTTCAACTGCCGACTTCTGAGCCGCCTTGGCCTTTTTCATCTTCTCCTGCAACTTGTTCTCATCCTGCTGGATGGCATTCAACAAACGTTCCGCATCTTTTTCCGACATGTTTTGTTGTTGTTGCTGTTGCTGTTGTTTATCTTCTTGATCCTGCTGCTGTTGCTCCTGTTTTTGCTGTTCCTGATCCTTCTTTTGATCCTGTTGCTGATCCTTTTGATTCTGCTTGTCCTGATTCTGCTTGTCCTGATTCTGTTGCTGCAGCATCTTTTGAGCCACAATCAGGTTGTAACGTGTCTCATTATCGAAAGGATTGTTCTTCAGGGCATTTTTATAGGCCTCGATGCTCTTGTCGTATTCCTGCTTAGCAAAATGGCCATTACCAATGTTGTGATAGATTCGCGACAATTGATCCTTGTCGGTCACCGTACCGGCCAAATTGCGGTATTGCTCCAAAGACTCATCCACTTTCTGTTGCTTAAAAAGAGCATTGCCCAAATTAAAATTCCCCTCAAAGGATTTGGCATCCTTATCCAAAGCTCGGCGGTACTCAATTTCCGACTCCAGGAATTTACCCTTTTCGTACTCAGCGGTTCCTTTGCGAATATATTTGCGTTCCTCCTGGGCCATAAGGGCTGAAGGAGCCAATAGCATAAGCACCAACAGCAAATAGTGGCTTCGAACAAAATTAACTAACCCATCCATATCGACAATCATTTAGGTTCAATAAAATAATCCTGACCATTCCTTTTCCTCTCCACGCCGAACAGATCAACACCCCTCAACCATTTGCCCTTGCGCTCCATGATGAAGAGCTCGATCAAAAGCAATATCAGAACCAGAAAGGCCACATATTGGAAACGGTCGTTGTAATCGCTGTAAACTTTAGCTTCCAGCTCACTCTTTTCCAAATCGTTCAACTCATCCAGCAGGTTATTGATGCCATCCCTGATGTTGTTGGCAGGAATATAGGCGCCTTGACCTGCGGCGGCAATATTTTTAAGTGCCGATTCATCAATCTTTGTGATCACTACATTGCCTTCGCGGTCTTTGATAAAATCGTTGGGCTGATTGATGTTCACCGGAACAGGCGCCCCTTTGGGTGATCCCATCCCCACGGTAAACACCTTGATTCCCTTTTCAAAAGCATCGGTGGCGGCTTTTACCGCATCGTCCTCATGATTTTCACCATCGGTAATCACAATCACCACCCTATTAACCCCATCCTGCTGAGTGAATGAATTCACCGCTAGGTTGATGGCAGACCCGATGGCCGTGCCTTGGGTGGGCACCATATCGGTGTTGATGCCCGACAAGAACATCTTGGCCGATGGATAATCCGTGGTAATGGGCAACTGCACGTAGGCTTGCCCGGCAAAAACCACCATACCAATGCGGTCGTTGCTCAGTCGGTCCACCAGCCGCGATATGGCCAATTTAGCCCGTTCCAACCGCGATGGTTCAATATCCTTGGCATTCATGCTATTGGACACATCCAAGGCAATCATTATTTCGATACCCTTACGCTTCACCGATTCAAGTTTGGTGCCAAACTGGGGTCCCGCAATGGTAAAGATGATGGCAACAAAGGCCAGCAAAAGTAGGTAAAACTTCAATGCCGGGCGTTTTTCCGACACTTCGGGCATCAAGTGTTGCAACAAACGCATCTCACCAAACGACTCGAGCGACTTTTTGCGCCGGAGGGAAAAGAAAAGATGGACAAATGCCAACACAGGAACCAGTGCCAACAGGTATAAAAAATCGGGATGTGCAAATCTGAATATTTCCATGTTCTTAATATTGTGATAAAACAAATCGCATCGAAATCATGGCAGATTTCTAAACACGGTGTTACGAAGCAAGATCTCAGCCAACAGGAACAAGGCAGCCAAAAGGGCGAAGGGCAAATACTCTTCACTTCGTTTGGAATATTCCCGTACGTCAATCTTGGTCTTCTCCAAAAGATCTATCTGTTGGTAAATCTCTTTCAACTTATTGTTGTCGGTGGCACGAAAATAGGCACCCCCGGTCATTTGGGCGATGTTTTGCAAAAGCTCTTCGTCGATCTTCACCTCCACCTCCTGGTACTGTTTACCGAATACGGTCTCCACCGGATAGGGAGCCGTGCCCAGGGTACCAACCCCAATGGTGTAAACCCGCACTCCGAATGTTTGAGCTATCTCAGCAGCGGTGATGGGCGCTATCTCACCTCGGTTGTTCACCCCATCGGTCAGCAGAATGATGACCTTACTTTTGGCCTTGCTCTCCTTGATGCGGCTGACGGCTGTGGCCAACCCCAATCCGATGGCGGTACCATCCTCCAACATACCGGTGCGGATGTCGCGAAAAAGGTTGACCAGCACCGCATGGTCGGTGGTGAGGGGGCACTGCGTGAAACTTTCGGCGGCAAAGATGACCAGGCCGATGTTGTCGTTGGCTCGTCCGGCCACAAAGCTGGCAGCCACCTCCTTGGCGGCCTCCAGACGGTTGGGCTTGAAATCCTCAGCCAACATACTCCCCGAAATATCCAAAGCCATCACAATGTCAATCCCCTCGGTGGTTTCATTCCTGAACTTATTGGTTGACTGTGGCCTGGCCAGCACAACAATAACGCCAGCAAGGGCCAACATGCGCAGAGCTACCAGAATATGGCGCAATCGACTGCGCAAGGAAGGCTTGACACCTGACAGCGCCTTAAGCGAGGATACCTGCAGGGAAGCCTGCAATCCCCTTTGCTTCCAAACATACCAAGCCACGTAAGCTGGTATCAGCAAAAGCAGGAAGAAATACCCGGGATGCAAAAATGTTATATGACTCATAGTTCGTTTCCTTTAAATTTAACCTTGATTGGTTTCGGTCAGACTATCCTGATAATCTTTCTTTTGCTCCTCCAAACTCTTCATCTCTTCCACCTTGGTTTGGTTGACAAAAAAGAGTGCATGAATCATCACCAGGTCATGCTCGTCGGGCAGTGGTTCAAATCGGGCAAACTTAACCAAATCGGATGTGGTCAACAATTGGTTGAGCTGGTCAAAATTGCGTTGATCCGAAAACCCCGTTTTCTTGAGCGTCGCCAATGTTTGATCGGTGGTGAACTCCATAGCAGGAATCTCAAACCTTTCCTCAATGTACCGCCTTACGGTATCGGATATTTCGGAATAATACTCCTTAACCATATTGCGCTGCCACAACTTCTCTCCTTTTATGCGTTCCAATTCCCTAAGCGCAACCACATAAGCCGGCTCCTTGGGTTTTTCGGGGATAAATGCGGCAATCTTACCTTTCCTTCGCAAATACAACAGAATAAGAATGGTAATCAATCCCAGCAAAAACATGGCACCCACCACATAAGGCAAATAGCGGAGCAATTCGGCCCAGGTGAAGGGCAAATCATAAGGTGGTTTGATATCGGTGATGCCCTCAGCGGGGTCAACCTTCTCAAAAGGATTGACCACATTGATGGCCAAGGAGGATGTTTCATAACCTTCTGTTGCGCCATTGGCCACCAACTCGAACCGGAAAGGCGGAATGTAATGCAAGCCGCTGTCGAAAGATGTGACAGTATAGCGCTGGTGCAGGGTCAGCAGCCCATTGTTGAGGGTTGAGTCTACCTTCCCCACCGAAACGATCTCGACTTGGGACGTGATGGTATCGTTCAACACCGGAAATTGAAGGGTACTCCCTGCGGGCAGGGAGGCCTCAAGGTGCAAACCCACCTGGCCACCGATAACAATAACGGTAGAATCGAGTGAAGCCTTGACAGAGACATTTTGAGCCAGGAGATCCAAGCCCGGCATCAACAAAAGCACTGCAACAAAACCTGGCAGAAGTATCTTTTTATATATGGTATTCATCTGTCTCTAATTTAGTTTAATAGAGCCGCTCTAGCGTGCCGGTTTTATATCAAATTCGTTTTTTAAACAGGGTGATGAGCGAACGCACATAATCCTCATCGGTGCGCACCTTCACGCTGTCCACCCCGCTTTTGGCAAAGATGGTTTGCACCTGTTGGTCGCGTGTGACCCACCATTGCCGATACGATTCGCGCACCATCCTGTCGGAGGTATCCACCCACTTGAACTGCCCTGTTTCCGCATCTTTAAGCTTAACCAACCCGATGGCTGGCAGCTCCGTTTCGCGGTGGTCGTACACCTGGAGTGCCACCAAGTCGTGCTTCTGGTTGGCAATGCGCAAAGCCTTCTCAAAGTTATCGTCCATAAAGTCGGAAATTACAAAGGCTGTGCACCGTTTCTTAATGGCGCTGGTGAGGTAACGCAACACCTCGCTCAAGTCGGTCTCTCTGTTTTCAGGCGTGAAGGTGAGCAACTCCCGAATGATGTGAAGCACATGCTTGCGCCCTTTCTTGGGTGGAATGAATTTCTCAATCTTGTCGCTAAAAAATATCACCCCAATCTTATCGTTGTTCTGAATGGTGGAAAAAGCCAGCGTAGCAGCCATCTCAGTAATCAGGTTCTTTTTAAAACGCATGGAGGTTCCAAATTCGCGCGAACCCGACACATCGATCAGCAGCACCACGGTCATTTCTCGCTCTTCCTCAAATATCTTGATAAAAGGGCGGTTGAAACGAGCCGTGACATTCCAGTCGATGGTACGCACATCATCGCCATACTGGTATTCGCGCACCTCGCTGAAGGTCATACCACGCCCCTTAAAGGCTGAGTGGTACTCCCCGGCGAAAATGTGGTTGCTCAGCCCTTTGGTCTTGATCTCGATCTGGCGCACCTTTTTTAATAAATCGGTTGTTTCCAAAGCACACTGTTTTTAGGTTCAACAATCTGATGCCGGCGCAAACCGGCATCCTTTCCATCACGCTTTAAAAATCAGGGCACCTCAATCTGGTTCAGGATCTCACTGATGATCTCTTCGCTGGTGATGTTGTTGGCCTCGGCTTCGTACGACAACCCAATGCGGTGGCGCATCACATCGTGACATACGGCACGGATGTCTTCGGGAATCACATATCCCCGACGTTTGATAAAGGCATAGGCCTTGGCCGCCATGGCCAAACTGATACTGGCACGAGGTGAAGCACCATAGGAGATCATATCCTTGAAGCGCGCCAGATTGTATTGTTCGGGGAAGCGGGTCGCAAAAACGATGTCCACAATATAACGTTCAATCTTCTCATCCATGTACACATCCTTAACCACTGCTCGTGCCCGAACAATATCTTCAGGTTTGAGGATGCAGGAAGCCTTGGGGAACGACTGTGCCAAGTTGTGGCGGATAATCATCTGCTCCTCATCCTTTTTGGGATAATCAATCACCACTTTCAGCATAAAGCGGTCCACCTGGGCTTCGGGCAGCGGATAGGTACCCTCCTGCTCAATGGGGTTTTGGGTGGCCATTACCAAAAATGGATTGGGCAATTTATAGGTTTGGTCACCTATGGTCACCTGGCGCTCCTGCATAGCCTCCAGCAGAGCACTCTGCACCTTAGCCGGGGCCCGGTTAATCTCATCGGCCAACACGAAATTGGTAAAGATGGGACCTTTTTTGACCACAAACTCCTCTTTTTTCTGGCTGTAGATCAAAGTACCAATCAAGTCGGCGGGCAACAAGTCGGGGGTAAACTGGATACGCGAAAACTGGGCATCCACAATACGTGACAGGGTGTTGATGGCCAAGGTTTTTGCCAAACCAGGAACCCCTTCCAAAAGGATGTGCCCATCGGACAAAAGGCCAATCATCAGGCTCTCCACCAAGTGTTTCTGCCCAACAATCACCTTATTCATCTCCAAACTCAGGAGATCAACAAAAGAACTCTCCTGTTTAATACGCTCATTAATTTCCCGTATGTCAATTGATTGCTCCATAATATTTTAATTTTAATCGTTTCAAAAAAAGTATGCCAAATGTAAAACATTTTGAACCCTTAGTGGTGCGAAACAGCAAATATATTTTCGCACCAACACCTTACAAAAATAGCATTAATCGGTGCACTGTTAAAGGCTCAAAAGAACTTTAACCTTTTATTAACTGATGATTATCACGCACTTCAATGCAGAACAAGTCAGTTGGCAAGAGCAGATCGGAAAAGATAACCAACTAAAAATCAAGAAAAAAAGAAACAGCTTCTGCCAAAAGAAAGAGGCCGTGCTAAAAAGCCTGAATTGGCATCCTGTTAACCTCCTTTTAAGGATTGGAAACCACTTTACCGACGAGCATACGAGGATAATTAACAGAATAATGCTATTTTTAGAACGCAAACTAAATACACACACATGCTTAACACGATCAAAACATTCTTGAAAAAACAAAGCGGAGCCATGGCATTGACGGCATTGCTATCGGCTTGTCAACCAAACCAAACGATTTCGTTCGAAACCTTTGGTGCCAGGCACGACAAACAGAGCAATAGTTCGGAGGCAGCGGTGAAGTTGGCCAAGTATCTTGAGCAACAAAATGGCGAGGCACCAAAAACAATTGTGTTACCCAAGGGGCAATACCATTTCTATGAAGAAAACGCAAACGAACGCACCTACTACATTTCCAACCACGACCAGGTGAACCCCAAGCGGGTGGCCTTTGCGTTGGAGAACCTCAAAAACGTCACCATCGACGGCCAAGGATCGGAATTGATTTTCCATGGCCGCATGTTGCCCATCGCCTTGATTGATTGCGAAAATGTGACGCTGAACAATTTCAGCATTGATTTTGAACCACCCCACCTGCGCCAGATCACCGTGGAGAGTATCGATTTGACTGATCAATCGCTCATTTGCCGACTGATCCCCGAAGGAAATTACTCTCTTGAAGGAAACAAACTAAAGTTGACTGGCCCCGGCTACGAAACAATCCCCTACGCGGCCATGCCCTTCAATTCAAACGGGCGGTTGGCATACGGGCGTGCCGACCTTGACTTTTCAAAGGCCAGTGTTGAGGAGATCAGCCCCAACAAGTTGCGTGTGCGCAATTTCCAGCTCGAGCAGAGCTCACTGGGCGACCAATATGTATTACGCACCTATTACCGCCCCAATCCGGCCATCTTCATGAGCCACAGCCGCAACACAAAATTTGAGAACGTGAAGGTCCATTACGCCGAAGGGATGGGGTTGCTGGCTCAACTTTGCGAAAACATCCACCTCGACGGTTTTTCGGTCTGCCTAAAAACAAATGATGAGCGCTGTTTCACCACCCAGGCCGATGCCACCCACTTCTCTGGATGCAAAGGAGTTATCCTTTCCGAAAACGGACTGTACGAAGGCATGGCCGATGATGCCATCAATGTGCATGGCACCTACTTGAAGGTAGTCAAAAGAATAAACCCAACAACTTTGGTGGGTCGCTATATGCACGATCAGTCTTGGGGCTTCAGCTGGGGCATGTCTGGCGACACCATCCAGCTGGTGCAATCGGCCACCATGGAAGTTTGCCAAAGCCACAACCGCATCAAAAGCATCAAACCGGTGGATACCGATTCCGACCATGGGGCACGCGAGTTTGAAATAGAGTTGGAGCAAGCGATTCCTGAAATGGTGGATGGCGAAACAGCCATTGGAATCGAGAACCTGACTTGGACACCTCAGGTGGTGTTCCGCAACAACACCATCCGCAACAACCGCGCCCGAGGTGCCCTCTTCAGCACACCACGCCGGGTGGTTTGCGAAGGTAACCTGTTCGACCACACCCATGGATCGGCCATCCTATTGTGTGGCGACTGCAACGGTTGGTACGAAACGGGTGCCTGCCGCGAGGTCATCATCCGCAACAATCAGTTTATCAATGCTCTCACCGCCTATTATCAGTTCACAAATGCGGTGATCTCCATCTATCCAGAGATTCCCGATTTACAAAACCAACAGCAATTTTTCCATTCGGGTATCGTGATAGAAAACAATCTGTTTAAAATGTTCGACCGCCCCTTGTTGTATGCCAAATCGGTGGAGAACCTGCGCTTCAGCAACAACAAGATTGAAAACAACCAGGATTTTGCACCCTTCCATTGGAACCAACACCTATTTTTTATGGAGCATGTAAAAAATATTATAATAAAAAATAATACATTTGATCAGCCATTTGACGCATCAAAAGATATCCGGGTGAATCAATCCGAACCGGATGCCATAGAAGTGGCGCAATAGAACAATAACCCTAAAACAAACCACTATGATTGATTATTTCCAACAACTGGAACCGCTCCTAAAAGGTTTCTGGATGGTGGCCCTGCCGGTTAGCATCATCTTCATCATCCAAACCATCTTGTCGTTCATTGGCTTGGACAGCGCCGATGGCACATCGGCCGACTTTGATGGCGACCTAACCGAAGGAGATGCCCCGTTCCAACTCTTCTCGCTGCGCAACCTCATCAACTTCTTGCTGGGCTTCAGTTGGACCGGCATCACATTTTACAAAACCATCCACAGTCCGATAGCCTTGATTGCGGTGGCCATATTGGTTGGCATTGTTTTCGTTCTGCTCTTTTTTGTGGTGATCCGCCAACTCCAAAGATTGGCCGAGGACAACTCGTTCAAGATGACCGATTGCCTGAATAAAACAGCTGAGGTATATGTCCCGATTCCTGAATTAAAAAAAGGAAAAGGGCGCATCCTGATCAGCGTAAAGGGTAGCGTCCACGAGCTGGATGCTATGACCGACCATCAAAGGCTGGAGACCGGAACCATGGTGAAAGTAGTGGAAATTGAGAATAGTAATATTTTAATAGTTGAAAAGATTTAAATTATGGAAGAATTATTGATGTCGCCCATGTTTATTGTGGTGGTGGCAGCCGTCGTGCTGTTTGTAACAATCTCCGTGCTGGTGTCACGCTACAAGCGTTGCCCTTCGGACAAGATTTTGGTGATTTATGGTAAAACCGGTGGAACATCGGCTAAGTGCGTGCATGGTGGTGGTGCCTTCATCTGGCCCGTCATCCAGGATTATGCCTTTTTGGATTTGAAACCCCTCTCCATCGAGGCCAATCTCACCAATGCCTTGAGCCGCCAGAACATCCGCGTGGATGTGCCCTGCCGCTTCACCATTGCCATTTCCACCGAGTCGGACAGCATGAATACAGCAGCAGAACGTTTGCTAGGGCTCTCTTCGGAACAGATCCAAGAGTTGGCCAAGGACATCCTGTTCGGACAGCTGCGTTTGGTGATTGCCACCATGACCATCGAGGAGATCAACTCGGATCGCGACAAATTCCTGGAGAACATCTCAAAATGTGTGGACAGCGAATTGCGCAAGATCGGCTTGAAGCTGATCAACGTCAACGTTACCGACATCAAGGACGAGTCGGGCTATATCGAGGCATTGGGTAAGGAAGCTGCTGCCAAAGCCATCAACGAAGCCAAGGTAAGCGTGGCCGAGCAGGAGAAGATAGGGGAAACCGGAAAAGCCATGGCCGACCGCGAAAAAGACACCCAAATTGCAGAAACGCACCGCGACCGTGACGTGAAAATTGCCATCACCCAAAAAGACCGGGAGGTGAGCATTGCATCAGCAGTCAAGGACGAGGCCATTGGTAAGGCCGAAGCTGCCCGCGACACCCGTGTGAAGACCTCGGAAGCCAACGCCATCGCCATCAAAGGGGAGAATGAGGCCAAGATTGCCATTGCCAATTCCGATGCCTTGCGCCGTGAAAAAGAAGCCGAATCGTTGAGAATTGCGGTGACTGCTGAAAAAGTACAACAGGCCAAAGCACTCGAAGAGGCTTACCTGGCCGAACAAAAAGCGGAAATGGCTCGTTCGGAACGTGAACGTTCCACCCAATTTGCCAACATCGTGGTGCCGGCTGAAATAGCCAAGCAACAAGCCATCATCGAAGCCCAGGCCAATGCTGAACGGATCCGCGAAAATGCCAAAGGGGAAGCCGATGCCATCTTTGCCAAGATGCAGGCCGAAGCCAACGGTCTGTTCGAGATACTGACCAAACAGGCACAAGGATATAAAGATGTGGTTTCGGCTGCCGGTGGCGATCCAACCAAAGCATTCCAATTGCTGCTGATCGAGAAACTGCCCGAACTGGTAAAAACACAAGTGGAAGCGGTGAAAAACATCAAGATTGACAAAATCACTGTTTGGGATTCGGGCAATGCCCATGGCGACAACAGCAACTCATCGACTGCCAACTTTGTGTCGGGGATGATGAAGACCGTTCCGCCGCTGAACGACCTGTTCAACATGGCCGGCCTCAACCTGCCCACCTACCTCAAAGGTGCTGAAACCGCCAAACACGCGGAAACGGTTCAAGAAGAAAACACCGAAAAAGAGAGTTGATAAAACCTCATCCAATACAAAAGGGGCTGCCTGGAATTTCCGAACAGCCCCTTTTTTTATCATCAATACCAATCAAACAATCACCATGGTGGCGCCATAGCCATATTCTTGAAAGGAAGCATCCTGGAAGGTGTGTTTCTTATAACTGCGTTCGAGCAACTTGCGCAACTCAGTTTTGAGCGTGCCACTTCCCACCCCGTGGATAAAGACAATGCGTCGCCCTTTGTTGTTGATATTTTCCTGCATCACCTGCTTGAACTTATCGAGTTGAAGCTGAAGGATCTCCCCATTGCTCAATCCCCGGGCATCGTCGATGAGCTCATGAATGTGCAAATCGACTTCCAACAATCCGGGTTCGTTGCGGCGAGTAGCCTGGCGGGGTTTTTCAACCCGCTCCTTTTCGGCTGACACCTTCATCAGTTCCATGTCGGTGAGCTGTTCCAACTTCTTCTCAAACTCCCCTTTGATCACGGGGAATAAAACAGCTTTCTCGTTGAAGAAATCGTTGTTGACAAAACCATTTTCCTTGAAGAACCTGGCAGCCTTGATCTTGACGGCAGTAGAGACGGGCGGATAAATGCCATACTCCTTAACCTTTTTGAACAGCATCAATTGGATTTGCCACTCTTGGTTATCAATCGCTTGGGGGTTGTATCGCCCCAGTAGCAACTTGGTGTTAGGCTCCACGGTGCCAAAATGCAAAAGCCGTCCATTTGGCGAAGTTGCCACCTGCGAAAGGGTGAAGTAGGCAAAATAATTGCTGTCGTTTACAATATGAAGATTGAGAAACGGTGTGGCACCATTCCCATCTTTCAAAAAGGCCACATGGAAACGGGGATTTTTGTCATCGGCCATCTCGGTGCTGAAGTCATAATCTTCCTCTTCCACCACCTCTTCCACCACGGGCTTTGTGGTGACAGTCTCCACCTTCACGCTCTTCACCTGCTCCTGAGCCTTTTCTATCAAAACCACTTCACTCTCGAGCACGGGAATATCAAAACCATCCTCATCCTCCACGTAAACCAGTTTTCCATCGGTCCGCACAACCTTGCCACCGCCGGTGGTATTGAGGAAGCGCACTTTATCGCCTATATCGAATTTCATTGTTCCAATTTTTAAAATGAACTTCAAAGATACACAATTTGAGCGTTGGATATTCACACACGTAATAAAGTAATGGCATAAAGCCACACCCAGGCATCCATCTCTGACTCAAAACCATTATCTTTGCCCCATTCTGAAAATGCACCCGTATGATTCCAAATATCAACATCAACGACTATACCTACCAACTACCAGAGGAAAAGATTGCGCGCTATCCTCTGGAGGAGCGAGACCTCTCGAAACTGCTGGTTTACAACAACCACACCATCACCGAGTCCACCTTCCGAAGCATAGGCAATTTCATTCCCGACAACGCCCTGTTCATTTTCAACAACACCAGGGTGATCAGGGCACGCCTCCATTTCAAGAAGGAGAGCGGTGCAGCCATCGAGGTGTTTTGCCTGGAGCCCCTCCACCCCTGCGAGGTGCAAACCGCCTTTGAAACCCGCGGCGAAACCACTTGGAAATGCATTGTGGGTAACGCAAAAAAATGGAAGGGCGGCCCTCTAACCAAAAGCATTGAGACTCCCCATGGCCACACAGTGCTTGCCATTGAAAAGGGCGTTCAATTGGAGAACACCTACGAGATTATTTTCCGCTGGAACAACCCCCATGTGACCTTTGCCGACATCATCGAACAAGCCGGCGTCACGCCCATCCCCCCCTACCTCAACCGCGAAAGCGAGGAGATCGACACCCAACGGTACCAAACGGTTTATTCATCGCAAAAAGGATCGGTGGCAGCCCCCACAGCAGGTCTGCACTTCACACCAACCATATTGGATCAATTGCGTCAGCAGGGGCACAAAACACTGGAGCTCACCCTGCATGTGGGTGCCGGCACCTTCAAACCCGTGCAAACGGAGGAAGTATCAAACCATGTGATGCACACCGAGCATTTTGTGGTGGAAGCCAACGCCCTAGAGCAAATGCTTGCCCATAATGGCCCTTTCATCACCGTGGGCACCACCTCCGTGCGCACCGTGGAATCGCTCTACTGGCTGGGCGTCAAACTGATGGCGGGAGAATCCATCCATAACGGCATCACACAATGGGAAGCCTATACGTTGCCACAAAACCACTCACTACGCGAAGCGCTTCAAAAATTATTGGACCACATGCTTGCCAACCAACTGACGTACTTCCAGAGCAAGACGGCCATCATGATCATGCCAGGCTACCAGTTCCGAGTGGTTGATGTGTTGGTCACCAATTTCCACCAGCCACACAGCACTCTGCTGCTGCTCATTGGCGCCTTTATTGGGGAAGAGTGGCACAAAGTTTATGACTACGCTCTCAACCATGAATTCCGTTTTCTGAGCTATGGCGATTCGTCGCTGCTGTTTAGGAGTTAGAGAGTTGAAGAGTTGAAGAGTTGAAGGGTTGAAGAGTCAAAAAGTCAACCAGTCAAAAAGTCGACGACATCGTATGGAGAAAAACACTGATTCCACCAATCGTAGTTGGGGAACCAGTGTTTTTTGATGAAGATTTAGTTGTTGGGGATCTGAAAACTGGCATTTTCTTGTCTGACCACCTGAAAACTTGCTGTGCGTATTCCGCCCTTTCCTGTTGGGGGAATAACCAACCGTCCAGCCTTGCTTCCCTTTATTTGTTCTGTTTCCAGTTTCTCCGACTCTGGTTCAATCGTCACAACGTCGCTGATGCTGGAGAGCCAGGGCAAATAAATCACTGTGGGAGCTTGAATGGTGGCATCCTCACGCCAACTCATGTTGAATTTACCGGTATTGAAATCGAAATGGTACGAAATCAGTGAACCGGAAACCGCCTGGGGATAAGGCCTGACAACGGCATTTTGAAAATACTGGTAATCACCAATACCCTTGTAATAAGCCCAATAACTGTTACTAAAGTTGTGTTTTTCAATCTGCTGCACCAAGTGTTGCGCCGTTTTCACCATCTGCGGCGAATTGCCGTGCAAAGCACCCCATTCTCCCAACAATACTGGCATCCCCATGCGCTTCCCTCCCTCGGCAATCCGGTTGAAGATAAATTCCACCCTTTCATAGCTTGGGTTCTCCACCTCTTTGGTATCCACCACCAAATCGTAACCATGGGCCGAATAGGCCACCAACGAATCGCGGCTGCCATCGGGAAGCCTGGTGGCCTCAAGCGCCGATGCCACGCCCATATTGACAAAGTAGTTGTGGTTGAAGAATAGAATGTGGTTCATGTCCACTTCCCGAATGGCATTGGCAACTTTTTGATACATGGGCATCAGGCGGTTTTTCTCAAAATTGGCGCTCACCTCATATACCGCATCCGCCACTTTTGAATATTTATCGCTGGTGGAAATCAGATCATAAGCCTTCAGGCGAGAAGCTTCATCTGCCCACATGGCCTCCAGCTCTTGAGGAGAAGGGGGCGCTTGGCCGGTTTCCTCAGCCAATATTTGGGCATAAGCCCCCAGCATCAGTGGCATCACCTGATTGGCCGCACTCCCCATAAAGGGCTCATTCATGATGTCGTAGCCAATCACAGTGGGATTGTTGGCATACCGCTTGGCAATGTGTTTCCATAGGTTGGCGTAGTGATCTTGCAAGCCAACCCCATCCGGTGCCGGGGCATTGGCCCAGAAATTATCGAATGCCGTTTGAACAGCAGGGCTTATCAGATAGGCATCACTCCACACAGGGCCAGAAATATGTTCCTTTCCTTCATCCAAGGTGGCCCACGCAGGAGCGCCATCTGCAAAACGGACACTGTACAAATCCTGATGCATATCCAGGTAAACATACAAGCCGTTTTGGGCTGCCCATTCAATGCGTTGATCAATTTCCTTAAGGTAATCCTCATTGTATTGACCCGGCACAGGCTCAAGTCCATCCCAAATAATGCCAAAGCGGATACAATTGAAGCCCCACTGCGCAAATTGCTTGAATGTTTCCTCGCCACCGGATGGCAGGTATTTTTCTGTGGGCTCTTTGCTGATAAAATTAATCCCGCTCAAGATCACCTGACGCCCATCTGAATCGACAAAAGCCTGATCCTTAATTCTTAGAAAACCTTTTTCCTTATTGGCGTTTCTTCCTGTAGAACAGGAAAAAAGAGAAAAGGTGAGTAGAAAGACAAAAAGACGTAATAAAACCATTGATGTAAATTTATGAATTATAATAAACTAAGTTCCTTAAATAAAAAATACTTCCTTTTCATTACTATCCCATTAAACCTTATTTCTTATCGAAACTGAGCGTGTACATGATAGATGGTTTTTGAAAGTCTTCGCCAAATTTACTTGGGTCCAAGGTTGATACCAACATGGAGACCACCATCCGAGAGGAGGAGATATCCCTGATTATTACGGTTGTGTTATAGGTAAGAATCCCCAAATAACCATTGGTGAAAGTGATGTATTTCACATTGGTGAACTTGTGAGTCCTGACCTCGGAAACAACCTGTGTCTGTGGATTTTCTTCACGCACCACAACAGAAAGATCACCTTCTTTAAGCTCAAATTTCAAACCGCTACCTGCTGTATATTTGGCAGCAGCCAATCCCAAATCCCAAATGGGTTCGGAAGCTAGAATATCCTCCATGTAGGCGTACACCGCCGAGGCCAACACATTGCCATTTTTTGCATTGATGCCGTAGTTGCCATTAGAGTGGAAAGTAAATTCATTGTCGTATTCATCCCCAATGCCAAACATCGAGAGCACATCGTTGGGGGCAGGCTGGTACTGGATGCCGGCGAAGGAGGAAGCCCCATCGCCATTGGAAGCCATTTGGCTCAAAACCCAAGTTTTACCATTGGTGGCTGCGGCTCCACCGGTAAGCAGCTCAAGGGTCGAAGCGGCAATACTCACCTGCCTGATGGCTTCTGTTTCGCCTCCCTTGCCCTTCACCATCAAACTCACCGTGTAATCGCCCGACATCTCATAGGTGTATTGCGGGTCTTTTTCTATACTGCTACCTTTCTGATCGCCAAAATCCCATTGGTAGGAGTCTGCATTGGTGGCAACTACCGAAAAAATTATTTTATAAGGGTTATTGGCATCGGGCTCAAAAAAGATCTGGGCCACCGGAGCATCTTCATCTGTTTCGGAACAAGAAACAAATAGTGAAGGAATCAACATCAATGCAATTCCCCAAAATGGAAAAAATAGCCTTTTCATGATCTAAGATTTAAGATTAAAAACAATTGTTTTAGAACCAAACAAACCAATTTTAGTCGCGCACATCCCACCATAAGAGTGTCGTGATTTTATCAGGCCCTTGTTGCTCCAGCGCCTTCAAGTAATTGACCCGATTGATATTGGCCTCGATGGCAGGATAACACAAGCGATTGGGCAACAAGCCATCACTGGCTCCCGTTTCGTAAACAGGAGCCATTCGTTGGCTAATCTTGGGGTAACCACTGCGGCGGATGTTGCACCAAGCCTCGAAGGTGTCGGGCATGTAGGCAATCCACAGTTGGGTTGAGATTTGCTCAAACTGCTGGGCTTCATTACCCCACAGAGTACAAGAGGCCGACTGCAAGAAAACATTAACCTCCTCCTCTGGAACCTTCCATTGTTCAAGGGATTTACGGATGCCTTTGCGATACAGCTCGTTGGCATCACCCTCGACCATTCCATTGAGTACAGCTTCGGCGCGCAGCAACCATATTTCAGCAGCCGACATATAATAGATGGGGGCACCCTTTCCAATCAAATTGGCCGACGGGTTGGATGTTGCCGCCCAGTTCCACTCCGAAAAATAACTGTCGGTGAGCCCATTGGGAATCCCAACATATTCTCCAACCGAATTGGGCTGCACAAAAACCTGCAAGCGCGGATCGCCCGTTGACTGGAGCTGGTCGACAAAGAGTTTGCCCATCTTCCATTTCCATTCGTTGTAGGCACTGTACAAGGGGTTCTGCAACTCCGAGATATCACTGTCCTGGCATTCGATACCGGCATTATGGCCGTTCTCTTCCATCAATGGAGAATTCAAACACTCAGCCACCACCTTATTGGCCAGCTGGGGCGCCACAAACCTGATGCGCATAGCCAGGCGCAAACGCAAGGAATTGGCAAAACGCACCCATTTCGACAAATCGTTGTTGAAGAGCGGATCGGATCCGGGATAACCATTTTTTGCCTCACCATTTTGCAATACAGAGACACAGCTTTGCAACTGGTTGAGAATATCGGTATAGATAGTTTCCACACTGTCGTATTTCGGATAAAGCACCTCCTTTTGACCCGCCCCACCCTGGTGGAAGGGGATGCTTCCATATCCATCGGCCAAACGGAGAAAGCTGACATAGGAGACAACCCTGGCCATGGCATTCTGAAGTTCATTCTCCTGGGCTCCTCCAACCCGGGTGAACTCTATGGCCTGGTTGATGTTGCGGATGGCCCCCAAATAGATGTGATCGAACACATAACGGTATTCTGCATTGGAGAAGGAGTCGAAGTAGGAATCCACATAACGAGCATCGTTGTTCCCAACATAGATATGAGCATATTGACCACCGAATTTAAATTGAATATAAAGGTTGCTCAAAAAAGTTTGACGCACCGCATTGGCAAACAGATACTCATTGGGAATGTCGGTAATATCGTTGGGGCTGGTGTTGATCTCGGAAAAACGGTCGTCGCAAGCTGAAATCAGGCATAAGAACAATAATACAACCAACCACTTGTTTTGTATAACAAATATCTTCATGGCAATCATCATTAGAAATTAACAGTTAAATTAACGCCAAAGCTTGAAGCAGAGGGCAACGACATGTGCTCAATACCATTTCCAGTATTGCCACTGCTGTAACCCGATTCAGGATCGGCACCCTCCATGGCTCGGTAAATAAAGAAGAGGTTTCGGCCAACCAATGAAAGATTCATATTGGTGATGGGCGTTTTATCGAACCACCGCTTGGGGAAACTGTAACCCAACACCACCTCGCGCAGGCGCACATTGGTAGCATCCTGCACCCATTCCGTACCAATTTGTTGGTTATACAAGTTGTACCAGCGTGTTTGCGGATCAATGGGAATTGTATTGGGCTTGCCAGTCGATTCCATGACGCCCGACTCCACAAACCCCTTGGGCTCCACTCCATCCAATGGTGTGGTGTAATAAGTGGCGGGATCGTGCGTGGCATACCACTCAGCCCGTCCTTCCAAAGTTTCAGCACCTGTGCCAAACAGGCAGCGGTATGCTTTCCCCCACGAATAGACTTCCCCGCCCATTTGAATGTCGATAAGAAAACTAATGTTGATGTTTTTATAGCTAAAGCTATTGGCTATCCCTCCCATCCATTGGGGATTGATGTTGCCCATCGCTTTCCTATCACCAGCCATGGCAAAGCCATTCTTGTCGATAAGCTTATTACCAAAGGCATCGCGTTTGTAATCGGTGGTGTAAATAATGCCATAAGGCTGACCCACCCTTGCCTCAATGGTCATGTGAAACTCATCGGCCAAAGGGAGGGCTTCCATATCACCATACAGCTCCTTCACTTTCGATTTGTTCTGCGACCAAGTAAGCGTCACATCCCAATTCAGCCCATCTTTACGAGAGACCGGGTTGGCGGCTATTTGTGCTTCAAACCCCCTATTTTGAATCGTCCCGGCGTTCATAAATTTACTTTCATAGCTGGTGGATGGTGCTAGGGTTACCGGCATAATTTGGTTTTTCGACAAGCTCTGATAATATGTCATATCCACTTGTAACCGATTGGTAAAAAATCCAAGATTAGCACCTGCCTCCCAAGAATAGGTGTCCTCGGGTTTCAAATCGAAATGAGGCAACTGCCCGCCAATACCCGCCAGTGAAAATTGGGTGTTTGTTTGATAAATATTGTAATATTGGTTTAGTTGGTAAGGGTTGGTGTCGTTACCCACTTTAGCATAGGAGGCGCGGATTTTCCCATTGCTCAATACACGCGATGTCAACCCAAATGCTTCGGTAAATAAAAAGCTAAGATTCTCGGAATGATACAAATAGGAATTATTCTTTAATGGAAGGGTTGACGACCAGTCGTTACGCAAAGTCACATCCAGATATAGGTATTTACTAAAGGAGAACTGACCAAGCCCGTACACGGAAATCACTTCCTTTTCAGAAAACCATTCACTGGTGCCAAAATTCTTATAGTTTTTAATATTGTAAAATCCGGGCACGCGCATCACCCGCCCCCATTGCGAAATACTCTTCCACTGGTTGTATCGATAGTTACCTCCAGCAATAAGATTAATATTAAAATGATTGATCTCTTTACTCCAGGTTGCCATAAGCTCGGAATTCCATTCAATACCACGGTTCATGCTTTGGCTCAATGACCCTTTGCCGGCTTCCATACTAGGACGACCGGGGTTTTCAATATCCTTGGAACTCTTATCGTAGAAATCGAAGCCGGAACGTCCTTGCAAGCTCAACCGGTCGGTAAATTTCCAAAGAACAGAAAACATGGTTTGAAGCCGGTGTTTCTCGTCTTCATTCTCCAACTTTTCTAAAATCCAATAGGGATTGCTAAAGGTGTTGTCGGTATTCCATTTCATTTCGTTGCCATCGGCATCGGCAATGTTGTTTTTTAAAGACTGGAGGGAAATATTGCGCGGCATCACCCCCAGTGTCTGGGTGATGTTGGCACCATCTTCGGCCAGGTAAGGCCGATTATTGACAACAGAGCGTATGTAAGTCATCTTCCCGTCAAACTCGAGTCGCTGCCCCAATTTGGAACTGCCCCGCAGGCTCACGGTCTGCCGGTGCAAATCATTATTGGGCATCAACCCTTTGGCATCCTGATTGGTGATGGCGGCTCGGAATGAAGTCCTCTCATCACCACCTTCAAAGGCAATGGTATTCACAAATGAGGTTCCCGTACGGAAAAAGTTCCGATAAGTATCTCCCTGCTGTGTAAAGGGCGATTCAACCCCATCCCAACCAACAAGTTGCTGGCCTTCCATTTTTGGTCCATAACTCCAAATCCAAGGATAATCCTTCAATGGATAAGGCGGATTTCCCTGTATGATGTTGGGATAAATCCCATAGGCACCCTGTCCGTATTCGTTTTGAAGATTGGGAACCACCATGGGAACTTCCAGTGTCAAGCCCGAAGAGAAAGAGACACCCACGCCTTTGCGTTCACTCCCTTTCTTGGTGATGATCAGAATGACGCCATTTGCCCCCCGCGAGCCGTAAGCAGCTGCTGCACCAGCACCTTTGAGCACACTGATGGAGTGTATATTTTCAGGATTTAGATCCGAAAGGGCATCGCCACCATCTTTGCCACCCCAACGTCCAGCACCGCCATATCCGGCATCCATGGGCACTCCGTCGATAACAAACAGAGGCCGGTTGTTGCCCAACAACGAAGCGACACCCCTCAACACAACCCGCGATGACCCATCAACTCCTGTGGGCGATTTGCTGATTTGCAAACCGGCTACCTTGCCGGCCAGCGAATTAATGGGATTGTTCTCCTTGGCCTGGTTAAAATCGGTTGATTTGATTTGCGAAACCGAGTAACCAAGCGAATTTTGATCGCGTGCTATATTCAAGGCCGTGATCACCACCTCCTTAATCGCACCAACATCCTCCACCAGCGAAACATTAATTACCAGGTTGCCTTCAACCGATACTTCTTGTTTCTTAAAACCGATGAATGAAAACTCAAGCATAGCATTCTCATCAGGCACCTCAATCGAATAATTTCCGTCAAAATCACTAACCTGGCCATCATTGGTTCCTTTGACAACAACCGTAGCGCCAGCCAATGGTTGACCATCACTAGACGAAACAATGCGCCCCTTAATCAGTAACTTCCCCGTCCCCCGTTCCTGGTTGGATACAACAATCAGCTTATCCTCCACAATCTTAAAGGAAAGTGATGACTTCAAACTGAGGATCTCGAGTGCTTCGTTGATGTTTTTATTGCTGAAGGCAATGGTGATGGTACTGTTCAAATCCACCACATCGTCGCTGTAAAAAAAACGGTAGTCGCTCTGCGCCTGAATAGCATTGAACACCTCCTTGATGGTTTTATCGCTCAAATTAACTGACAAACTTTGCATTTGCGCCATCAGCCCATGAGAACAGAAGAAAGAGAACAACAGGAGCGTGAAAAAGATCGATTTTTTCATATAATGAAGTTTGAAATTCAATAAAACCAATGCGATTCCACCATCATTTTTTGGTTTCAGTTTTTTTTCTCAACCAAATGTCGCGATCTTTCAACGTGTATTCCACTGGGGCGGCAATGGTGATGGCAACCAACACATTTTCTAGTGTTTCGTTCTCAATAATCCCTGAAAAACGGAACTCCCTCAAATCTGCATCATCAAAATGGAAGGTCACATTAAATTTTCGTTCCAGCTTCACAACCATTTTATGAAAAGGTTCTCCCTGCATAATCAGCCGATCCTCAGTCCAGGCAATATAGATTTGCGGGTCAATCCCTTTTGAAATCAGGATCTTCTCAGCTCCAACTCTGGCAGGTAGCTGCTGCTTCTCATGCCGCTGTTGCGGCGCATCCTCCCTATTGAATTCATCTGCTGCCTTAAAAAAGACCAGCTGCTCCTGCGGTTTCAAAAACAACTCTTCCGGTTTGCGATGCTGGGCGCTATTGCGGGAAACGCTCACCAACCCTTCCAGCAGGGTGGTTTCAATGGTTTTTTCGTCCCGGTAACTTTTCACATTGAACTTGGTTCCATAGGCTTTCACCGTCACATCGGAGGTGTGAACCATGAATAATTTCGACCTATCTTTGGCAATTTCAAAAAATGCCTCTCCATCGAGCGTAACCTCTCGCTGATTGCGGCCAAAATCACCGGCATACCGGAGCACACTCCCCGCATTCAAAATAACATGGGTCCCATCGGGAAGAGAAACGAGCGTTTTGGCGCCAAGAGGAGCGGTAACCACACATTCATTCAACGGCCCATTAAAATTATTATAATAGTAATAACCCGTAATCCAAGCAAAAAGGCCGCCCAAAACAAACACCGCAGCAATCCGCAACCATGGCTGCCAATTGAACCTGAATTTTTCCGTTGTCGTAATCTGCTTTTCCATCCTCCCCCACTCTTTTTCCATCATATCGGGGGTCAGTTGCAACTCTGCTTCAGCAGCGATCCAGATGGATTGCAGCTCCTTAAAATACGCCATATTATCATGGCTTTCGTGCAACCAGCGTTCCAGAGCAGCCCATTCATCGGGAGAAATATCCCCCTCCAGAAAACTTAAAATATATTGATGGTAAATATTTGATTCCATTATCGATACTATTTATTGAAGGTTGGTTTTGTCATTCAGCACAAACTGTTGTTTGATGAACTTCAAGGCGCGGTATATTTGCACCTCAACTGTCTTTGGGGAAATAGCAAGTCGGCTGGCAATCTCCTTGTGCCGGAGGCCGTCTTTTCGACTGAGCATAAAAATCTTTCGGCACTGCCCAGGCAACTGGTCAATGGCGCAGTCGAGAATCTCCATCATCTCCTTTTCCTGGAGAGCGTGATGGACATCCTCGCTACCGACATGTTCAAAATTATTCTGCAAATGAAGATTATTCAGGTGGCGCAAATCCATGTCGGCCTTTTTCAGTTGATTGACGCACCTATTAAAGACAGCGCGATACAGATACGCTTTTACCGACTCATGGATGGCAACTTCGCCACGCCTCTCCCACAAATTCAAAAAGACATCCTGAATGATATCCTTGCAGGTGTCGCCCGAGTGGACGTATTTGCGGGCATGACAATACAATTCTTTGTAATACAACTCAAAGAGCTGCTTGAAAGCTTTGGGGTTGTCAAAAACTATTGGCTCCATAGAACCGTGGCTTTTGTTGTCTGATTCGTCCGCCATAACCAAAAACATTGCATCTATGCTATTTTGAGCGCTATTGGGCGACAAATGAATCCCCAACATAGGATCCATCTCACTTGAAATAGGCTTGACAATGTATTTAGTTTTCACGTTCACTGTATTACTCTGATGATCTTTTGTTATCCACTTACTCTCATAAGTCAATTCAAAACAAAAAATCACTTACAGCCCCTATCGCATTATTTCCAACACGAAAACCAAACCATCAACAATAAATATACGAAAATAACAGATTGACAAGGAAGTAAAACATTCCCAACTCAACACATCAATACATTAGCACATTATCCAATCAGCACCTGGTTCCAACGGCCATTGTTGAGGCACATGATGTGCCGGCCGCCACACCGAATGATGGCATCGGCCGCCAGAGCAAAACCGCCATCCACTTCATCCACCCCATGAGCATCGGCCGAAATGGTGAGCGGAATGCCCTTTTCAACGCATTTTTTGATGATGTCAATGGAAGGGAAAAAGTCGGCATGTTTGCCCTTATAGAGCCCGCGGGTATTCACTTCCACAATGGTGCCATGGCTGGCAATCACATCGAGGGTCTGTTCTACCTCTTGCTGATACCACGCCTCCGACTCGGTAAAATAACGGTTCTGGTTGTTCATCACCACCTTGTTGAGATGCGCCACAATGTCGGGCTTCTCCTCCACCACCATCTGTCGAAGCTGGGCATAATAAGCCTTGACTGCCGCCTGGGCATCGCCTCCGAAAATGGTAGCAAGTCCCTCATGATAAAACTCCTCCTGCCCGTCGATGGCCCACAGCTGATCGGTGCCAGGCTTGGCCACAAAGTGGATGCCGCCAATTAAATAATCGAGGTGCAGCAGCCGGTACCAGTCGGCAAAGGGGATAGTGCGCTCGGGGATGAAATCGGCCTCCAAACCAATAAAAATCTGAATCATCTCGCCATAACGTTCTCTGGCCGCCTTCACTTGTTGGCTGTAACCTTGAATATCGCTAAACGCCATGCTCCAGTTATTTTTGAAGGGGACTGGCGCATGGCTCGAAAAACCCAGGATATGTAAATCCTTACGGATGGCCGACTCGCACATCTCGTCCACACTGTTGTGGCCGTCGCAAAAAGTGGTGTGTGTATGGAAATTGAACTTCTTCATAATCATTATAAATTATGCTCGACAACCAGTGATGGTGCCAAACAAACTCAACATAAATTTACCCCAAGATACAAAATTGCGGCAAACCGGCCGTAGTTTGCCCAAAAAATAGTGTCAAGATTTGATTCCTAGCCCTGTTTTTCCAACAAACATGCACCGTAAAAAAACAAACCATCGACAGTTGCCTTTGGGGTAATTTCGCAGTAAATTTCAAAAATATAGAATCATGGGGCGAATACCGAGGAGAATTGCTCGTTGAGCATCTAGGCATAATTCATGGTTACACCTCTTTGATAGCTTTGATTCCGGAGGAAAAAATAGGCATTGTGATCCTAACAAATGTATCCACCAACAACATCACACCAGTAATTAGAGATTTAAAATTCAATTTACTAAACATAACTCGAGCCCAATAAAAAAGCCACAATCCTAAATTAGCGTTTTCAGTTCAATAAATTTTCTGTAAATTTAGGAATGCGGCAATAGGAGATTCAGAGCGATTTGATTGCGTCAACAGAATCTGTTAAAGCACAAACGTTACATTTAATCTAAAACCACCATGGGCATCGTTGTTGCATCAACCATTCTGCTAGCTTGGGCGTTCCACCTAGTGCGCACCTTGCAGCTCCAAACCGTCGATCCATTGGATATTTGGTTCTGGGTGAAAATATTGTTGCAGACCTGGCTATTCACTGGCCTCTTTATCACGGCTCACGACGCCATGCACGGAACCGTAAGCCGCCATAAGGCAGTGAACCGCACCATCGGATTTTTGGCCACCATTCTCTACGCCGGCCTATGGTATCCATCCTTGAAGAAGAAACACCACCTGCACCACAAACATGTGGCCACAGCCGAGGATCCCGACTACCAGGTGGGCAACCAAAATTTCTTTGTGTGGTGGTTCCACTTTATGAAACAATACATCACCATCTGGCAGATGCTGATTATGGCGGCATTTTTCAATATTGGTCTGCTGTTCTTTAGTGAAATACAACTGATTGTATTTTGGGTGGTTCCGGCCATCCTAAGCACATTTCAGCTCTTCTACTTTGGCACTTACCGCCCCCACCGCTTGCCACATACAACAGCGATGGAGCCCTACAAAGCCCGATCGCAAAAAACCAACCACTTTTGGGCATTGGCTAGCTGCTACTTCTTTGGCTACCACTACGAGCACCATCTATCGCCCAAAACCCCTTGGTGGGAACTCTACAAAACCAAACACACCTAAAAACGGGCTATGGCATTCTATCAATTTACAAGAACACAAAAGCTGCCTGCATCCTTGCATGAAGTGTGGGATTTCATTTCGTCACCCGCGAATTTGAAAGAGATCACACCGTCTGCTATGGACTTCACCATCACCGGCAACAGTGGAGAGGGGAAGATGTACCCGGGCATGATCATCACTTACCAAGTGCGGCCTTTGTGGGGCATCAAGATGGATTGGATGACGGAGATAACCCACATTAAGGAGCTTGAATATTTTGTGGATGAGCAAAGGATAGGTCCATTTTCATTGTGGCACCACCAGCATAAAATTGAAGCCATTGAGGGCGGGGTGTTGATGACCGACATCGTCACCTACCAACCCCCGCTAGGCCTCTTGGGTGCTTTGGCCAATACGTTATTGATTAAAAAACAGCTCGAGACGATATTTAATTACCGGACTGTTGCCTTGGAACAAAGGTTCGGAAAATTCAACCTTTAAAACCTGAGGCTATGTGGCTTTACGCAACTTTGATGATTTCGACCATTTCGGTGCCGCTTGTTTTGAGTTTCGACCGTAAGCTCCAGTTCTTCAGGCAATGGAAGCACCTATTCCCCGCCATGCTAATGGTGGCTCTCTCCTACATTGTCGTCGACATCCTTTTCACCCATTTGGGGGTATGGGGTTTCAACGCACGTTACCACTCGGCCATCACCATGCTTGGACTTCCCCTTGAAGAGTGGCTCTTCTTTTTCGCCGTGCCGTACGCCAGCATTTTCCTACACGATGCCCTGGTGCTCTATTTCCCATGGTTACGACTCTCCCAAAAAACAGGCAACACCTTAACCGGTTTATTGATTGTTGCGACCATGCTATTACTAGCATTCAATACCGGCAAAACCTATACAACTTATGCATCCATCTTAATGGCACTCGCGCTGGTGGCTTCCTTTTTCGATTCATCGGGAAGCATTCGCCCATTCTACCTCTCATTCCTGGTTATTCTGCTGCCATTTGTGGCTGTCAATGGCGTCCTCACCGGTAGCTACATCCAAGAACCGGTGGTGTGGTACAACGACGCTGAGAATTTGGGCATCCGCCTTTTCACCATTCCTGTAGAAGATTTCGCCTATGGCTTCAGCCTAATCCTCTTCAATTTGATGCTCAGGGCAAAGCTACAGTCGGCCAGGGCAAAAAAACATCACCACACCAACATAAGGGCTCATGAGAAAACGCATCAATATTTTTCATGATAAAAAGAAAAATCACTAACTTACAAGGGTTAAACACATCCCCGCTTATGAAATTCCAAGAACTGGTCAATAAAAGAATCCTTTTGGTTGGCACCCACGAGAAGGCCAGCACTGAGATTGAGAAAGCACTCAACCAAGCTGGATGCACGGTGATATATAATGCCGAAATGGGAATGGCGTCGGAGATACTTCAGAAAGAGCATTTTGATGCCTTGCTCTTTGAAATGGAAATAGCACCTGACATAGATGGATGTGCCAGACGCAACTTCAGAATTGCCAAACTCCACAACATACCCGCCATACTATTAACCATCAAAACCCGTTCAACACCACTTGAAGAGACATTACTCATGAAGGCAGACGATTACCTGCCTTACCCTTGGGACATGGAGGCACTGACCTTCAAGCTGGCCATGCATTTCAAGCTGCGCGAGGAGATAGAGGAAATCAGGGAGGAAGCAGCCCGAAGAGTAGATATCTATACCGAAACGATATTCAAAATTGCCAAAAACATCCCTTTGCCCTTTGCCATCACCGAAAAACAAGGAAAGATAAGATTTATCAACCCCAAGTTCACCGAGCTGTTCGGGTTTGAAAAAGAGGAGATTCCCTCCATTGAAGTTTGGTTCAAGAAGACCTACCCCAACCCGGTGCTCAGGAAGATAGCCTACAGCCAGTGGCAAAAACTACAAACAAGGGAAACAAGGGAAACAAGCGACACAATCAGCAAAAAGCAGAAAAACGAGTATCTCCTATTCTCAAAAGACGGAGCCAAGCATGTTGTGGAGATCTACCTAGAAAAAAATGAAACTTTGAATTACATCATCTTCAACGACATAAGCAAAAAGAAGAAGGATTTACAAGAGATCAAGAAGTTATCGGAAGCGATTTACCAAAACCCGGCCAGCATCGTAATCACCGACCACCGCGGCATCATCACCTTTGTCAACCCCAAATACACCGAAATTACAGGATACTTGCCCGAAGAGGTGATTGGACGCAACCCTCGAATACAACAATCGGGACTGGTAGAGCCAGCCATATACAATGAATTATGGAGCACGCTTGCATCAGGAAGAACCTGGCATGGCGAATTCATCAACAAAAAAAAGAACGGAGAAAACTATTGGGAGAGAGCCACCATTGCACCCATTTTAAACGAAGATGGCACAGTTGCCCATTACATCGCCATCAAGGAGGACATCACCGATAAGAGAAAGGCCATGGAAGAGTTGGTTCGATCGGAACAGGCTCTACAGGAAGCCAATGCCACCAAGGACAAGTTTTTCTCCATCATTGCCCACGACCTGCGCAACCCGATTGGTTCCATCAAAAGCCTGGCGGAAATCTTGATTAAACAAGCAACATTGGACGAAGATCAACATCAGTTTATCCATCACATTCAAACCCTGTCGGCCAACACCCTGGCACTACTCGAAGACCTGCTCAACTGGGCCAGGTCGCAATCGGGCCAATTGAACTGCCATTGCCAATATTTTAATGTAAGCCGGGAAATTGACCAAGCCAAAGAATCGCTGAAGGATCTGGCCATTCAAAAAAATATCACTCTAACAGTATTGATGCAGCATGATGTTCAAGCCTATGGCGACACCAAATTGTTCCAAACCATCGTTCGCAACCTTATATCAAACGCCATAAAATTCACCCCCGAAGGCGGCATCATCACCATAAAAAACCAACCGGAAGCGGCATCCAATAAAATAACTGTTGCCGACAACGGAGTGGGCATTGAGCCTGAACGGATTCCAGACCTTTTCCATGTGGAAAAAAACTATTCCACACCCGGAACGGCCAATGAATCAGGAACGGGTATGGGTTTGCCGCTATGCAAAGAGTTTGTCACCAAAATGGGTGGCGAAATATGGATCGAAAGCCAGCCGGGGAAAGGCACCTACATCAATTTCACCATCCCATCAAACATGCAAACATCAACGGAGCTTTCTACATAAAATAGAACAGAAAGGAGAGCATCAAAAGCAGTTACCCCAAAGGTCTGCCACCTATATATTTGACCATATTACAGGAACAAACCCTCGACTTTCATCAACAACAACCTTACACCCCTCCTTCAACCCATTCAAAACCTTCCTACAGAATACTCCTGCGAATAGCGCAACATCTGCGCGTCGTAGGATTCGGTATAATCGGCCACCACATCGGTGATGGCGCCATGCTCCATCACCGGCACCAGACGGGGGTTGACAAAACCACTGTAAGGTGCCACACCCAAGGCGGCATAACGTTCAAGTACCTCCTGGTGGATAGCCCGGTCAACCTTCACGCCATAACGCTCCACCAAATCGCGAGCCGCCTGGTAATCGCCAGTCGATTTGATACGTTGCACCTCGCCCAGAAGCTCCCCAAACAAGGAACGCAACTGCTGGTGGTTGGTCACCGACACATAATGCTTGCCATCCTTTGCCACAATCTTCACCCAGCCTTCAGCGCCGCACCGTTCCAACATCCAGTTGCCAATCAACTGACGATTGCGCATGTGCGCCTGTTCGATGTCCTTGCCTGGCTCGATGCGTGCCAACTGAACCAGCAAACCGTTGCGAAGGTAAGCATTGTAATGTGCCTTATAAACACGCTCGTCGGGCACCAGGCCAAGTTCCAGCATTTTGTCATCAGCCATGAAATAGAGGGCATACAGGTCGGCACGCGTCTCTTCAATCACACTCCCATAAGCTTTCAGATCCTCCAGCTTGACGCCGGGGTTCATGGCTCCCGAGCCATGCCCGAGGCATTCGTGCAGATGAGTATGCAAATCATCGCCCAAAGCACCAAACTTCTGGTGCCATTCAACCTCCTCCTGCGTGAAGGCAAACTCTTGCAACACACCACTACTCAAGGAGGCCTGCTGATGGGCATGGGTGATATTACTGAGTGTGATGGATTTTGACCCATAAGTTTCGCGCAACCAATCGGCATTGGGCAGATTAACGCCGATGGGCGTGGCCGGATAGCAATCGCCACCCAGCATCACGGCATTGATCACTTTCATGCTGACACCAGAGACCTTCTTTTTGCGAAAGGCAGCATTTACGGGCGAACGATCTTCGAACCACTGGGCATTCTCGCTGATCAAGGCAGCCGCTTTGGTTGCTTCCTGGTCGACCACTTGCACCAGACTCTCCCAGGTACCCTTGATCCCCAGCGGATCGGCATACACCTCGATGAAACCATTGATAAAATCGACGTTGGATTGATGGTCTTTCAACCATTCAATATTATATTGGTCAAACACCTGCAGGTTGCCCGACAAATAATAATTAACCAAAAGATTGATTACCTTTTCTTGCTGGCTGTTCTCGGCCCATTGAGCTGCTTGAGAGAGCCAGGCCACAATATGGCCAATGGCTTTACCATACCTACCTGAGGCATGCCAAACCTCTTCGAACACAACCCCATCGCGCTTCACCAGGGTCGAATTCAACCCAAACGACACATTATCGCCCGACTCCTTAAGGCGGGTATAATAGATTTCCACCTCAGCCTGGGTCACATCCTGGTAAAAATTGGAGGCCGATGCCTGCACCAAATCCTGGCGCCCATCCAGGCACACCCGCTTGGCATCACACTCGGTATAAAATACTTCGTTTAAGATGGCCAATATTTCACCCGCATCCTTGTCACACACCCCATACCAATGCCCATCGGGATATTGGCGCACCCATTTCGCAAGTTGCTCGTAAGTAAAACCAGGCACCAGCTTATCGGTGCTGTAATGGTGGTGGATACCATTGGAAAACCAGACACGCTTAAGGTACAGCTCCAACTCACCCACTACCCCACCTGCTTGAAGCTGGTGGCGGTAGATGTCTTCCAACACTTGGCGAACCAACAGGTTATGACGACAGTGTTGGTCGAAGAGAATATCTCGACCCCACAAGGCTGCCTCAGAAAGGCAGTACAACAGTTTTTTCTGCTTCAAGGGCAGGGTTTCAAACCCGGGGATGCGGTAACGCAAAATACGCACATCGGCAAACTGTTCCACCAACACATTTCCTCTATTTATCAATTCATCCATAGACACAATTCAGATTTCCAAAAACAACAATTTAAAACACCCAAAGTCGGTTCTCTCTCAGCGAACTTTCGGATTACGCAAGTCAACATCGGTCTCCAAAAACCAGTTACCCTTGTCGAACCGGTACCCATCGTAACTAAAGTCGGGACCATAATACTGGTATTGACCGCTAAAAAACGGTTCCGATGGTGCCAGATGGTCAAAAACAATCATCTTCATTTTATCGTCGTACCGAAGCATCATATTGGCGCCAGCCGAATAGTTAAAGATATGGCGGTAAAGGGTCTTACGCTCCTGCTTAAACTGGGGGGAGCCAAAAAAGGCCTTCTTGCCCGAGAAAGTCAACACATCGATCAACCGGGTTTTCACCATGCCATCGTTCGATTTAAAACCAAGCAAGGTGTAAAAAGTTTTATTTTTATAGCGGGTCTCTATCAAATCGGTGTACAAAGCCCCGTACCATTTATCGGAGGAGACGCGAGAACGCTCAGGAGCCCTTATTTCCTGTGACCGGTCGCGCAAGGTGATCACATTGATTTTATTGGCCTCGCGCAACAACACAGCCCCCTTTACATAAGAATCGAATCCCAGGGAAGGCACGAGATAGGTGCAAATACGCATATTCTTATCATTTGTGGAAAGCGTGATCATCCTCTTGAAACAGGACCAATCGCGCATAAACAGTTCGTTGTCGCTCCACAAAATCATCAACCGGTCGTTAAGTTCCTTGAGTAACTCATCCTGTTTTCCCTCGAAAGAGCGGTCGTGAAGCAGTTCGAACAACACCAGGGTACGCAAATCGATGCACCCCGTGTAATGGTTTCCCGAGCTGCCGCCCTGTAAAGCGATAGATTCCAAACGATTGTTGTCGTTGACAAAGAAGCTGGACACCAGCTCAAAGGAGGAATCGGCAGCCGCTTTTTTCACCATAGGCACAATAAACTGATCGCTAAAGTCACAAACCCTTACCTTTCCCTGATAAACAAACCGCACCAGCCATTTCATCTCCACGCTGTTTTGTTCCCATGGTTTGAACAGATAGAAGACTTGCATGGTAGAGTCGGGCAGCCAGAGCTGCTGAATATGATGTGGTTTCCAATGCGCCAATTCCTCAGGATCGGCATCGGCCAAGGAGGCTTTGGCCTGGTTGACCCAATGGTTGTAACCAAAAGCAAAACGACCAGGGTCACTCTCCATTACAAGAGTGGCCAACTGATTGTCAAGTTCATCCAATCCATTTAAGGCGGATAAGTTGTAGACAGGAGTCCAAAGGAGAATTAGGAGCAATAATAGTTTAAATGTATATGGCTTCATAAATTGAAAAAGTCTATTTCCAGCATAAAGATACAATGTCCCATGAGAAGTATAAAAAAAAAGCACAACCATTTACGGTTGTGCCCTTATACAATCAACATTGAGGCATTTAATCCCAGCTCAGGACTACTTTCCCGCAGTTCCCCTCTTCCATCACATCAAATCCTTTTTGGAAATCGTCCACATGGAAACGATGGGTGATCATGGGCGAAAGGTCGAGGCCCGACAGCAGCATCTGCTCCATCTGGTACCAAGTCTCATACATTTCACGACCATAGATTCCTTTCAATATCAATCCCTTGAAAATAATTTTATTCCAATTAACCTTGGTTTCGTTGGGAAGAATTCCAAGCAAAGAAATTTTCCCTGAGTTGTACATGCTCTCCAGCATCTGATTGAAGGCAGCAGGATTTCCGCTGCACTCTAAACCAATATCGAATCCGCGCATACCCAAGGAGTTCATCACTTCGGCCAAATTTTCCTTCATGGGATTCACCACCCGGGTGGCCCCCATCTTGCGAGCCAATTCAGCTCTGAATTCGTTGGTTTCGGTGGCCACCACATAACGTGCCCCAGCAAAACGGGCGATGGCCACACACATGCTGCCGATCAAACCAGAACCGGTCACCAGCACATCCTCGCCAATAATGGGGAATGACAAGGTGGTGTGCGTGGCATTGCCAAATGGATCCATGATGGATACAATCTCATCGGGAATCTTGCTATTGATTTTCATCACATTGGTGGCAGGCACTTTCACATATTCGGCAAAACAGCCTTGAATGTTAACCCCTATTCCCAACGTAGTTTCGCAAATGTGCTGGCGACCACGGCGGCAGTTACGGCAATGACCACAGGCGATGTGCCCTTCGCCGGTGACGCGGTCACCCTCTTTGAATTCTACCACTTCGCTACCCACAGCAGCCACATAGCCACAATACTCATGGCCAACCACCATGGGCACCGGAATGGTAGCCTTGGCCCAATCGTCCCACTTGTAAATATGCAAATCGGTTCCACAGATGGCTGTCTTGACAATCTTGATCAGCACATCATTTGGCCCAACAACAGGTATATCAACTTCTTGCATCCAAATTCCCTTTTCAGCTTTCGCCTTCACCAGGGCTTTCATTTTTGCCATATTAATATGTGTTTAGTTTGGGTAAAATTGGTGATTTCATCGCAATTTTTCAAATGATTATTATCAACTGTAAAGGAATAATTGGGGTTTCTGAAAAAAATTTCTTTTACAGATCCCACAATTGCAACAGCTGCAATTTTTTATAATTTTATAAGGTCTAAAAAAACAGCAAATGAAAAAGAACTTAATCGTCACCACCGCTTTGATCCTATTTTTAGGAACATCCATCAAGGCTCAGACAGAATTCAAAGAGCCGCCATCGGAAATCATGGCTTTAGCCGATGTAGATGCTCCCCCGCTGACCCAAATCAGCTCAAAAAACAATTACATGGCACTACTGGCTCGCTCCATGTACAAGAGCTTGGAGGAATTGGCCGAAGATGAATTGCGCTTAGCCGGCCTACGCATCAATCCCGAGAACTTCAACCAGGCACGTTCGCGTTACTACACTGGGTTGGAACTACAAAAGCTACCCGGTGCTGAAAAAATCACCATCACAGGGCTCCCCGCCACATTGAAAATCCAGCAGTTGTCCTTCTCCCCCGACGAAAAAAGCTGTGCCTTTGTCCAAGTTGGCGAACAAGGATTGTCGCTGTGGATTATCAACATGGACAATGGCGAAGCCAGGGAGCTGGTGGGGCCTCAACTGAATGCCACCATAGGATCGCCCTACTTGTGGGGAAATGGCCACAAAATCTACATACGCAGCAAAGGCGACAGAGGGAGGATCAGCAATAAAAAAGAGTTGGCCAAGGGGCCTGCCACCCAGGATGCCACAGGCACTGTAGCTCCAGCACGCACTTACCAGGATCTTTTACGGAACCAGCAGGACGAAACCGTTTTCGACCATTACGCGCAGTCGGCCATTGTGGAAGTTGATCTGAAAACCGCACATCAAAAGGAAATACTGCCCGAAGCCATCTACAAACGGCTTTCCCTATCGCCCGACGGTCAATACCTCCTCACCGAGGAGGTGCAGAAGCCCTACAGCTACACCCTGCCATACCGTTCATTTCCAAGCCGGTTTAACATTTACACCTCACAGGGAGTTTTTGTAAAAACCTTTTACAACAGACCCTTGCAGGACAAAGTACCCATCAGCTTCGATGCAGTAGAAAGTGGCAAACGTTTTATTTTTTGGCGTAACGATGCCCCACACACCTTGATGTGGTGCCAGGCACCCGACCTGGGCAATCCAGCCACGCCATCGGAATACCGCGATGAGTTGTTCGAAGCAGACTACCCTTTTACCCAAGAAAAAAGCTTGTGTAAAATTAAAAACCGCCTATACAACATCGAATTTGGCAAGGCAGGCATGCTGGTCATTTCTGATTACTGGAATAAAAACCGCAATACCAAGAGTTACCTATTCACTCCCGGTAACGAGAAGGAGCCCAAAATCATCTACGACCGCTCCTCGGAAGACCTTTACAGCGATCCGGGCAACTTTGCCAACACCTACAACCAGTACGACGAGCCCGTGTTGCAATACAGCAAGGACGGTAAAAAACTCTATCTCCAGGGAGAAGGCTATTCACCCCAAGGCAACCGCCCATTCATTGATGAATACGAGTTGGCCACCGGGAAGACCAAACGGTTGTGGCAGGCCGATGGCACCAGCACCTACGAGCGTATTGTCCGCATCATCGACACCGATAAAAAACTCATCATCACCAGCATTGAGGCGCCCACCGTGTTCCCAAACCTGTACATCCGCCACTACGGATCAAAAAAAGCGCCTACGCAAATCACCTTCCGGGAGAACCCTTATACCGCGTTGGCCAATGTGACCAAGCAAAAGATCCATTACAAGCGAGCCGACGGCGTGTCTCTGTCGGCGAACCTCTATTTGCCCGCAGGATACGATCAAGCACGCGATGGGCGCCTACCCATGCTGATGGAAGCCTACCCCACCGAATACAAGGACGAAAAGGCAGCAGGCCAAATTAAGGAGTCACCCCACCGCTTTGTCTCCACCTATTGGGCATCGCCAGTTTATTGGGTAACACGAGGCTTTGCCGTGCTCGAAGATGCCCAATTCCCAATTATTGGCAAGGGTGATGAAGAGCCCAACGACACCTACATCGAACAGTTGGTAGCCGATGCTGCGGCAGCCATCCGGGCGGTTGACTCCATGGGCATTGTTGACCCCAAACGGTGCGCCGTGATGGGACATTCCTATGGCGCCTTTATGACGGCCAACCTACTAGCACACTCCAACCTGTTTGCAGCCGGGCTGGCCCGAAGCGGCGCCTACAACCGAACTCTGACGCCTTTTGGTTTTCAGGCAGAAGAGCGCACCTACTGGCAGGCCAAGGCGGTTTACGACCGAATGTCACCATTCACCTATGCTGACAAAATCAAAACGCCCATCCTGTTCATACATGGTGATGCCGACAACAACCCTGGCACCTTCACCCTCCAGAGTGAGCGACTGTTCCAGGCCATCAAGGGGAATGGGGGTATTTCCAGATTGGTGCTGCTGCCCTACGAAAGCCACAGCTATGCTGCTCGCGAAAACATTCTGCACATGTTGTGGGAGATGGACAACTGGCTGATCAAATATGTGAAGGATAAAAAATAAATTGAAGCATTACGGAATCATGTAAGACGGATCGCAGAGTTTTGACATAGACTCTGCGATCTTTTTATTTTCTTGAATTGCTAATACTATGGAATAATCCGGTTCAAAATCAACTCTATTTAATGACATAAAAAAAATAGATTTATCTCAACAAACAATTATTTTTGCCGGCTGAAATAAGCAAAAACATCTACAACGCAATGGCACGAACCGGGTTATTCAATATCATTTTTAGATTGATGGTGCTAGGATTTTTAGTTTTCGGATTGCTCCGAATCTCCTTCATCCTTCGATTTGGGGAGGTCAGTTCTTTAACAGACAATTTGAAGACTTTCGGATTATTAACCTTCAATGCCTTTCGTTTCGACGCCCAAGTAATTGCCTATATTTTAATACCTATAACGCTATGGTTAGTTGTGGGTCTTTTCATTAGCAAGGAACTGTTCTTCTCTGCTTCCGTCAAAATATTCCAGCACTATTTTCCCATATGTTACACTTTGGTGGCTCTCCTATCGTTACTCGACCAGCAGTTTTACATCAATTTCAGAAGCCACTACAATCCGGTGTTTTTTGATTTTTTCAATGAAGAGCCGACCATATTGATCAAAAGCATCTGGAACGAGCACCCTGTTATCTGGATAACAATAGGTTGTATCATCTTCTTTTGGGTAATGCGGCTATCTGTAAAGCATATCATCCATATAAAATCTACGCCCCTCTTTGGGTTACCTGTCTCCACCAATGCTCTTCCCTATGCATTCTGTATATTTCTGCCCCTGGGTATCAGGGGGTCAGTTGCAACATTCCCTTTGCGTGCTGAAGACACCTATATTTCAGAACGAAAAGAAATCAACGACTATGTGCCCAATGCTGTTTTCATGCTTAAAAAAGCCTATTGTGAAAGGAAGAAACAGTTCAAACTTGAAGCCCCGGAAGAGATCCTTCAACAAAACGGGTTCAAAACCCTTGAGGATGCCATCGCCTGTTATTTTGACATTACGCCCGATTCGGCATCCCAAAGAAGCATTGAGGATTGGGTTTTCAACACCACGCCCAAAAACAACATTGACTTTCATCCCAATGTGGTATTCATCATCACTGAAAGCTGGAGCAACCGCCTGATCGATTTCCAGAGCGACAGTTTAGATCTGCTTTGCGGTATGAAAAAACACCTGGCGGAAGATATCCTGTTCCGGAATTTCCAATCTTCCACCAATGGCACCATCAACGCCATCGAATCGCTCATCATTGGCACCCCCTACCAGCCTTTATTCACATCAAAATACCGATATTTACATTATCCAACCACGATTACCGCGCCGTTCAAGGCAAACCATTACAGCACCAGTTTCATTTCGGGGATTGAGCTTTCGTGGCGCAACCTCGAAGAGGTATTGCCCCTCCAGCAATTCGACCATGTAATGGGAAAATACGAGATACTCAAGCAGGAGCCATCGGTCGAATGCAACCACACCTGGGGCGTTTACGACCACTGTCTGCTCGATTTCCTGGCCAACAAATTGGAGCAACAAAGCGAGCCAAATTTTGTTTTGTGCCTCACCTCCACCAGCCATACTCCGTTTGAATTCCCACAAAACTACAACTTGCCCAATTTTGAGTTGGGCGACGAAAGCATGAAAAATTTTTCAGGTGATCCCCAAATGGTGAAGGAATATTTAAAGGGCTACCAATATAGCAACCGCGCCCTAGGCGATTTCATGGACAGGATCAAATCAACCCCTTCGCTGGCCGAGAACACCATCGTGGTCATCACCGGCGACCACAACATACGCATGATACTGCCATACGAAAATGAGGGGGAGCAGCGCTTCCAAAATTCGGTGCCACTTTACGTTTACCTGCCGCCCAAACTGCGCGAAACCATTTCTGTCGATACCACCCGCTGGGGTTCCCATTCCGACATCATCCCCACCTTGGCACCGCTAATTTTCAGCAACACTGGGTATGTCAACATGGGACAGAACCTCTTCGACAACAGCAGGAATTCTGACCAATACTACAGCATCAACGTAAGCCAGGTGCTGCATGGCCAAGCATTAAGCGACGAGGAAGCCCAACGGAAAGCCAAGGCTCGCGAGACCATGCTGAAATTCTATTTCCAAAGTCTGTTCCGCGAAAACGAGCAGGCTCTGTTGCGCCGCCATTAATCACGGGATAAAATCAGACGTACATCAATAAAAAAGAGAGCTGCCCTACAATTGGACAGCTCCCTTTTTATATATCATCTATTTTTTACTGGTGCGACGCAATCCATTTGCGGGCATTGACAAAAGCTTCGATCCAAGGCGTCACCTCATCGGCACGACGGTCGGCAGGATAGTGGGCACACTGCCATGGGAAGATGGCCCGCTCCAAGTGGGGCATCATGGCCAAATGGCGGCCATCGGCCGAACAGATACCAGCCACCTGATAGTCGCTACCATTGGGGTTGGCAGGATAACCGTCACTCACATATTTGCCGATAACCCGGTATTGATCCTCTGCGTAAGGCAAATGGAATTTACCCTCACCATGTGCCACCCAAACACCCAGGCGGCTGCCCGAAAGAGTTTTGAACATCACAGAATCGTTTTGAGGAATGCTCATATTCAAATAGATACTCTCAAACTTATGACTATCGTTGTGCAACATTTTGGGCTTTTCGGCATGGTCGGGATTGATCAGCCCCAACTCAACCATCAGCTGGCAGCCGTTGCAGATCCCAAGGCTCAATGTGTCCTTGCGACGGTAGAAATTATCGAGAGCCGTGCGTGCTTTCTCGTTGTAAAGGAAGGCACCAGCCCAGCCTTTGGCCGAACCCAACACATCGGAATTGGAAAAACCACCACAGAAAACGATCATATTGACCTCTTCAAGTGTTTCGCGTCCACTGATCAGGTCAGTCATGTGCACATCTTTCACGTCGAAACCGGCTAGGAAGAGGCTGTAAGCCATTTCTCGGTCACCATTCACACCTTTCTCGCGGATGATGGCAGCCTTGATGCCCGATGGTTGCTTGCGGTCGGCCACCAAACCATAATCGGCCATTTGGCCAGTGAAATGGGTAGGCAACTGGTAGTCAAGCTTCTGTTTTTTATAGTTCTCGAACCGTTCCTTGGCCTTCACCTCGCCGCTCTGTTTGCGGTCGAGCAAATAGGAAGTTTTAAACCAAATATCGCGGTAGTGGTCAATGTCGAGACGAAGCACATCGTCGCCATTGCCATTGGCCACCATAACCAGGCGGTCGGCGATGGGCTGGCCCAACTCATAATACTGAATTCCTTCGGCATCCAACAAACCGGCCACACCTTTCAGATCCTTCACCTGGATGATGACGCCCGGGTTTTCGCTGAAGAGGATGCGGATCAAATCACCCTCATCCAGTCCGCTGATGTCGGCTTTGATGCCATAGTTTTCGTTGGCAAAACACATCTCCAAAAGTGCGGTGATCATCCCGCCAGCACTGATGTCGTGACCGGCCAACACATAACCTTTTTTAATCAAAGCCTGGATGGCTTCGAAACCTTTCCGGAAATACTCGCTATCGGTAACCGTTGGAGCATCATTGCCAAGGGTATTGACCACTTGGGCAAAGCTGCTGCCGCCCAGCTTGAACGCATCGAACGACAAGTCGATGTAGAGCAAATGGGTATTGACATCTTTCACTAGAACGGGCTCCACAATAGAGCGGATATTTTCAACTTCAGCAACTGCCGAGATGATTACAGTACCGGGGCTGTAAACCACATCATTGCCCTTGTATTTTTGAGTCATCGAAAGGGAGTCCTTGCCTGTGGGGATGTTAATACCCAAATCGCAGGCAAAATCGCTTACTGCTTCCACCGCTTCGTACAAACGGGCATCTTCGCCCTTGTTTTTGCAAGGCCACATCCAGTTGGCACTCAGCGAAACGCCTTTCAAGCCATGGGTCAATGGCGCCCACACTAAGTTGGTCAACGCTTCGGCGATGGAGAGCACCGAACCTGCAGCAGGATCAATCAAGGCAGCAGCAGGAGCATGACCAATAGAAGTGGCCACACCCTTCACACCCAGGTAATCCATGGCTGTGGCGCCCAAGTTGTTCAGGGGCAATTGAATCTCGCCGGCACATTGCTGTTTGGCCACCTTGCCGGTCACTGAACGGTCTACCTTATTGGTCAGCCAATCCTTGCAAGCCACAGCTTCGAGCTGCAACACCGACGTTAAGTATTCAGCAAATTTGGAAGCATCGTACTTAACAGCCTTATAACGGTGGTTCACCGTTTGGTCGTTCATAACCGTTTTGGGGGGATTCCCAAACATATCGGATAGTTTCCAGTCGATGGGGCGGTTACCCTTACCATCTTCGAAACGGAAATACATATCGCCGGTGGTTTCGCCCACCACATACATGGGTGCCCGTTCGCGTTCAGAAACAACGCGCAAAGCCTCCACATCCTTCTCGTGCAACACCAGTCCCATCCGCTCCTGGCTCTCGTTGCCCACAATTTCGCGAGCCGAAAGGGTGGGATCCCCAACAGGCAATTGATCAATGTGAATGGTTCCGCCGGTGGCTTCCACCAATTCCGAAAGGCAGTTCAAGTGACCGCCTGCACCATGGTCGTGTATGGAGACAACGGGATTTTCATCGGCCTCCACCATGGCGCGAATGGCATTCATGGCACGTTTTTGCATCTCGGGATTGGAGCGCTGCACGGCATTCAATTCAATGCTGTTGGCAAACTCACCAGTGGCCACCGATGATACGGCACCACCACCCATACCGATGCGGTAGTTGTCACCACCTATTACCACCACTTTGTCGCCCGCAACCGGCTCATCCTTTAAGGCATGTTCCTTGCGGCCAAAACCGATACCACCAGCCAACATAATTACTTTGTCGAAAGCAAATTTCTGATGGTGCTCGTAATGTTCAAAAGTCAATACGGAACCGCAAATGAGCGGTTGGCCAAACTTGTTGCCGAAATCGCTGGCACCGTTGGAAGCTTTGATCAGGATCTGCTCAGGTGTTTGATAGAGCCAAGGACGAGCAGGCATAGTGTTTTCCCACGAGCGATCTTCTTCGAGCCGCGAATAGGAGGTCATATAGACAGCCGTACCAGCCAAAGGCAATGAACCTTTGCCACCAGCCAAACGGTCGCGGATCTCGCCACCGGTACCGGTTGCAGCACCATTGAAAGGCTCTACGGTAGTTGGGAAGTTGTGGGTTTCAGCCTTTAGCGAGATGACGGTATCGATCTCTTTAGTTGCAAAATAATCGGGTTGGTCGCCACGTTTGGGGGCAAATTGCATGGCACGGGGCCCTTCGATAAAGGCCACATTATCCTTATAAGCCGACACCAAAAGATTAGGATTCACCTTTGAAGTTCTTTTGATCAACTGGAACAGAGAGCTCTCTTTCTCCTCGCCATCAATAACGAAGATGCCATTGAATATTTTATGACGGCAATGTTCCGAGTTCACCTGCGAAAAGCCGAACACCTCGCTATCGGTCAGTTTGCGGCCAAGGGTCTTGCTTAACCCATCGAGGTAGTTGATCTCTTGTTCGCTCAGCGCCAAACCTTCCTTCAGGTTGTAGGCTGCCACATCGTCGATGTAAACGATGGGGTCGGGTGTTTTGTTGATGTCGAAAGTGTTTTGATCAAGCCCCGAATAGAGTTTTTGCAACATGGCATCAAATGAGGCATGATCGGAATCAACTTTAAAAAACTCTTCAATACGCAAAATGCCGTGGACATCCATATTTTGGGTGATCTCAACGGCATTGGTACTCCAGGGTGTTATCATCTCGCGCCGGGGGCCTACAAAGAAACCCTCCAAGGATTGGGCTTTTATCAATTTGGCACCGCTAAAGAGCCATTCCAACTTTGATACATCTTCATCTGCCAACTCGTGTTGAGTATGAACAGCAAGAATTTGACTGGAGTTCCCCCCGAAAAAAAGTACCATGTATTTAGATTTTAAAGTTATTTTCTTCAATGCGGTACAAATTTAATCAAATGCGCTATCTGAACCAATAAAATAAAATCTAAAAAAAGAATAATCTAAAAAAGCGCACCCAACACTTAACGCTCTATCATTCAAATCAAACCAATTAAAAAGCGGTCAATCCAGCCATAAGCCAGGATTAACCGCCAATATTTTTACGTAAGAATCTTATTCTGCCGGACCTGTTTGCCACTCAACCAAAGGCGAAGCATAGAAATTGATGCCTTGGTTGGTGAGCCTTTGACCATGCTTGCCCAATCGAAGACGGTACTCGCTAAAATCCCTGCCTTGGGGCGATGACCAACCAATTTCGGCCAATCCAATCAAGCGGGGAAATACCAAGTATTCGATGTGCTCCATATTTTCAACAGTCTCTGTCCACAAAGGGGCTTCCACGCCAATGATATTTTCACGCGCAAGGCCTTCCACCAATGTCACTGGGTTCCAGTTGTAGGCTTTATCAACTTCTACATAACCGGCCCATTTCAAACCCAGCACCGACGTGGAATCGTATTTCATATCCAAATAAGCATTGGCAGCTGGCGACATAATGATTTGAGCACCTTGCCCCACTGCCAGTTTTGCATTTTCAACCGATGACCAATGTTGTGCCAAAGTTCCAGGCTGAAGGGTTGCCGTTGCAATTTCATCCCACCCGATCACTTTCTTACCCAAGGAAGCCACAATCTCCTGCACCCGGTTGATAAAATAGATGTAATCAGGCTTTTTAGTCACCAGCGACTCATCACCACCAATATGAATGTATTCACCAGGTGTCAATGCAGCCAATTCGGTCAGCACATCGGTCACAAAGCGATAAGTGATCTCCTTATCGGTCATAAAAGTGCTGAAGCCCACCTCGATACCGGTATAAAGGTCGCGGGGCTTACCATCGGGGTTCAATTCCCCATAGGATGCCAATGCCGCGTTAGTATGGCCAGGCATGTCAATTTCGGGTACCACAGTGATGTAGCGATCCTGGGCGTAACGCACGATATCGGCATATTGCTCCTGAGTATAAAAGCCACCCTCTCCACCGCCCACTTGAGTTGAGCCACCATGCACCGTAAGGTTGGGCCACGATTTGATTTCAATCCGCCATCCTTGGTCATCGGATAGGTGAATGTGGAAACGGTTCAACTTGTAGGTGGCCAAAAAGTCGATGTAACGTTTCACATCCTCTACGGAGAAGAAATGACGCGACACATCGAGCATACTGCCACGATATTCGAATTCGGGGGAGTCGGTGATGGTACCGGTTGCCAAGAACCATGGACCGGGCTGCAATTCGCCTTTCTCAACAGCTGCAGGCATCAATTGCCTCAGTGTTTGAACGCCCCAAAAAAGACCGGCTGGTTTTGCCGCCTTCAGAACAACCGATTTTTCCTCAATGACCAACTCATACCCCTCTTCGCCAAGAGTCAATGATTCATCCAAAACCAACAAGATATTGCCCTTTGAAGGCATCTTGGCTTCCGATTTCACCTCAAAGGCAAAGCCGGTGGCTGGCCGCAGATAATTGGCCAACTGCTCTCCGATTTTCATCACCTCGGGCGAATCGCCCAATACTCGAATGCCTGTTTTGGCAGTCACCTCGAATGAGGAGTTGGTGGCCACAACCGATTGCGGCTTAGGAAAAATGGCTTCGCTGGCCAAGTCGGTCACACGCTTGGGCTGGCAGGCAAAAAGAGAAAAAAGACCCATGCTCATGAATAGACAACTTTTGAAATTTGAGATTTTTGTTTTCATGTGTGTAATCTGGTTTTTATTGGACATAAATTACTAAACAAAACAGCCTGCTCCATCCCAAAATTTGGGAACAACCATTGCTTGTGTGAGTCGGCAATGATCATGGCACGCTTCATTATTCGGTTTTTCAATTTTTTTAAAGAGTTTTTAAAAATACATAAAAATTACCAAAACACACAGCTGCATTAAAAAAATAATTAAACAACAATCCCATCCGCTCATGCCACATCGCGAATGGGTGATGCCAATAAAAAAGCAGGGGTTGATCGACCATGCGACAAACCCCTGCGATTACAACAATATCCAATCCAAACAAAAAGGAGGACTAAAGCCAACGTGACGTTGACCAAATTATGAGAGCTTGCTGAAAATGGCAACAAAAAGGATTTCTATAATATGTCCTCAAGCCGGACGGGCTTTTACTCTCTGCCTACAGCTGCAGAGAGTAAACAGAGCGCTCGGCTCTGCCGCTTGGCGCAGCCAAGAAAGCCGCCGCTGCAGATAAATGGCTAAAATTGAGCTTGTTTACCTAAACCCCGCGAAAGCTTTGCCTGACTTACTACGCGGGCTTTTTAACGGCAAACAACCTCAATTTTTTAACGCCATTTTTTGATAGAAATATTATTTTCAATGGCATCAAAGAACTTACGTTACTCTGAGGCGGATTTATACTGTGACTTTTGTTCATTGATAACTGCAAGATTATTCAAGGATACAATTAAAAAGCCTTGCACTAATCACAAAAAAATTACTCCTAAATAACCGATTCGATGTATGTTAGTCATTATTCAGCAGCCAATAATTATATTACTCTCGCTCGCCAACAATGACGCCCGACACACACCAGGAACTGAAACTAGAGCCTTCGGTTTTACCCAAAGGGATGGCCACTTTCATGGTATGTTTTCCAGGTTTGAGATCCTTCAAATCGATGTACTCGGGTTGGGTGGCGGTACCAGGACACCAGCCACTGCGGCTCAAATCTGAAGAGGAAAGGCCATTCCAAAAATTACCCGATACGGGGTTGTATTGGCGATAGGCGCCGCAATCGGTGCGCCAGGGAATGAAGGCAAAAACACGTTGCCCATCGATAAAAATCTCATTCAGCTTTTGGTTGAACTCATCGCCGCCGCCCCAGCCACCATGGCCAGTGGTGATATAACGCAACTTAAGGTTTTTCACCCCTTCGGGGATTTCGAAAGAGACAGTAAGCGAATCGTTGTTGAACATGGTTCCATACCGTTGTCCACCCATCTCCATCACATTACAGGTATTGAACAGGGGCATAACAAACGGTGATTCGGATGAAGTCTCCCACTCATAACTGCCTGGATAGGCTTTTAAATCGAGGCTCAACTTATGGCCCCCCTTATCATAATTGCCAATAAAGGCACCCACCAGCACCTCCCCTTTCAAGTAATGGCGCAAATCGGACACATCCTGCTTGTAAACGGTGGAGTCTTCCCACTCCAGGTTTTTGATGCGCACCCGGTCGTTGAAGTGACGGATGCCAAAAGGAGTAAAGAAACGCACCAACTCCACCGGTGGCTCATACGAAGAGGTGGCCACCACCCCTTGATAATCGAGGCTGTCCTTATCGTAATAGATGGGCAAAGTATTCATCCCATTAATCAATCCATCCCAAAAAGATTGTGTTTTCTCCTGCGGAATGACAAAAACAGAGCCGGTTCGGTCGTAAGCGTCCCCATTGCTATATTGCGAAAGCTCGGCAAAGATGGAATAGTGATCGGGCAGCTCGGGCAACTTCACCTTCTTCACAATGAGCGTTCCACCGGCAAAATGGTAAACACTGTCCAGCTCAGGCGACTTGACTTGGGATTTGACGTTGCCCCAGCAAATTTGTTCATTGGTGAATACATTGGTGGCAATAATGGTCTTGGTGCGTTTCAAACCATCCAATTCAAAAGACTCCACTCCTGTGCCCAAGTTTGCTGCTTTCAAATCTTTTACTTTCCGACCAAATTCAATATTCGAAGCCACCGTTTCGCTGTTGCCATTGCGCACCACACTCAACACCAAGCCGGGAACCATGCCAACATTAATGTTGGGCGAACCTTTTAAGCCCACCGCTTCGGTATACCAAATATCGATCCGGTTTGAATTGATCACCGTGGTGGCTTTCTTACATTGATAGCCCAATATTTCGCGGGTACCCTCCACAAATTCTACTTGATTCAAACGGTCGAACCCAACGGCAGTATGATACAACTCCTGATCACCAAAATCGCAAAGGCGGTAAACCTTCTGATCGTTAAAGTCGATATAAGTAGCCTCACGGGCATAGCCAGGAATCAGGCTTTTCACATCTGGCGCATTTTGCCACAGCTTGGTAACGCCATTGGAGTATTCCAAAAACAAGAGCGGTGTCCGGTCGCTCTCCTGCCCATTGTAAAAAAAACGGTAGGTCACCTTACCATAAGGCTTCTCCTTTCCTTTAGCCGCCCATGTTTTTGCAGGAAAAACAGAAAGCAGCAGGAAACATGCCACAAGATTCAAAAGATATCTCATCATCTCTTTTTTTAAATATTACGCCCAAATTTATTAATAAAAGTTATTTCTAAAAAGAATTACAGGATATTTAAAAAAATAAAGCAGACCAAAGTCTGCTTTAAAGAAAATATTTTCAATACAAAACACCTCAACGGCGCATGGTGTAGTGACAACCCTTCTGCTCACGCAATCGCATGGCGCTGGTCTCGGGCGTGATATCGCGCTGGGGTGTGGCCAGCATCTCGTATCCCACCATAAATTTCTTCACAGTTGCACTGCGTAACAACGGAGGATAAAAGTGCATGTGCAAATGCCATTCGGGATGTTCGCCGCCATCGGTGGGCGCTTGATGAATACCGGCCGAATAAGGGAACGACACTTCGAAAAGGTTGTCGTACAGAACGGTCAGGTCGCGATACGCCTCGGCAAAGCTAAACCGTTCGGCATCGGTAAGCAATGAAATATTAGCAACTTGACGCTTGGGCAGCAACATGGCCTCAAATGGCCAGGTGGCCCAAAAAGGCACCAAAGCCACAAAATGATCATTTTCGAAAAGGATTCGGCTTCCCTCTTTCAACTCTTGCTCCACATAAGCACTCAGGAGGGTTCGGCCATGTTTTTCATAATAGGCGGACTGGTTCACCTGCTCTTTCGAAGGTTCCACAGGCACATGCGAAGAGGCCCATATCTGACCGTGTGGGTGCGGATTGCTGCAACCCATCACAGCACCCTTGTTCTCAAATATTTGAACATACCCGATATTGGGTTGGCTGCCCAATGAGATGAATTCGTCCACCCACAGGTCAACTACTTTTTTCACATCGGGCACATCCATTTGTGCCACAGTCAAATCGTGACGGGGCGAATAGCAGATCACCCGACAGATGCCTGTTTCGCTCTGCGCCACCAGCAAGCCGCCATCGTTCATCTCGCCATTGGGCGTATCAGAAAGCAAGGCTGAAAAATCGTTGGTGAAGACATAAGGCCCTTCGTAGGCAGGATTCATGACACCACCTATGCGGGCATTGCCTGGGCACAGGTAGCACGTTGGATCATAGGCTGGCTTCTGCTCATCGGCATGTTTCTCAACCTGCCCTTGCCATGGACGCTTGGCCCGATGGGGCGACACCAAAACCCAATCTCCCGTCAACGGATTCAACCTACGGTGAGGATGATCCTCCATATTAAAATCAACCATACAGCAAAATATTAATAATCAAACAACAAAGCAGCGGCCACATCCATAGAAACCTACCAGTACCCACCGGTTGTAAAATTAATGAAATAGTGCATCACTGCAAATTGAAATCAAAAAAACAGCAATAAAAAAAGCCGGTTACCCGGCCTTTCCTTTAATATAAGTATCTCAAATTGATCAAACATCAATTTTTGCATAAGTAGCATTCTGTTCGATAAACTCGCGACGAGGTGGCACATCGTCCCCCATCAACATGGAGAAGACGCGGTCGGCCTCAGCAGCGCTGTCAATGGTGACTTGGCGCAATGTCCGGCTTTCAGGGTTCATGGTTGTCTCCCACAGCTGCTCAGCGTTCATTTCACCAAGACCTTTGTATCGCTGAACATGTATGGCATCTTCGCGCCCATTGGCATACATCTCCACAAACTCCTGGCGCTGTTGGTCGTTCCAACAATAAGCCTGTTTATTACCTTTTTTGCAAAGGTAAAGAGGTGGTGTGGCAATATAAAGGTGTCCGTCCTGAATCAACTCCTTCATATAACGGAAGAAAAAGGTCATAATCAAAGTGGTGATGTGGCTACCGTCCACGTCGGCATCGGTCATGATCACAATCTTGTGGTACCTGAGTTTCTCAATATTCAGTGCTTTTGAGTCCTCTTCTGTTCCAATGGTAACACCCAGTGCTGTATAGATATTCTTTATCTCTTCGCTATCGAATACCCTGTGCTGAAGCGCTTTTTCCACATTAAGGATTTTACCTCTCAAAGGCAGGATGGCCTGAAAACGACGATTCCGACCCTGTTTGGCCGTACCACCCGCCGAGTCACCCTCGACAAGAAACACCTCGCAATTGGCGGCATCCTTATCGGAACAGTCAGCAAGCTTGCCTGGCAACCCACCCCCGCTCAATACACTCTTGCGCTGCACCAGTTCGCGCGCCTTGCGTGCAGCATGACGAGCGGTAGCAGCCAGGATAACTTTATTCACAATATCCTTAGCAGCTTTGGGATTTTCTTCCAAATAGTTCCCCAACATAGCACTAACAGCCTGATCGACAGCAATACTCACCTCGCTATTGCCCAGTTTGGTTTTTGTCTGACCCTCAAACTGCGGCTCCTGAACCTTAACCGAGATGATGGCTGTCAAACCTTCGCGGAAGTCATCACCACTGATATCGAACTTAAGCTTACTGAGCATCCCCGATTTATCAGCCCACGTTTTCAATGTCCGTGTCAAACCCCTGCGAAATCCGGTCAGGTGGGTACCACCCTCGATGGTATTAATATTATTCACATAACTATGAATATTTTCAGTATACGAAGTATTGTATAAAATAGCAATCTCCACAGGAATCTCACCTTTCTCGGTGGAGATATAAATCACCTCATCAATCAGTCGCTCGCGCGACTCATCAATAAACTGCACAAACTCCTCCAAACCCCTTTCCGAATGAAACTTCTCTGTCTTGGACTCCCCGTTTTCATCCTTCTCGCGTTTGTCGGTCAGGAAGATCTCAATTCCTTTATTCAAGAAAGAGAGCTCGCGCAGACGACCTGCCAGGATGGAGTATTTAAAATAAGTAGTGGTAAAAATCGACTCATCGGGTTTAAACGTAACAACAGTACCAGAATGATCGGTGGTGCCGATTTCGCGGATGTCGGCAAGTGGTTTTCCAATGCTAAATTCCTGAACATATACCTTACCCTGGCGATGCACCTCGGCTTTTAAATAAGAGGAGAGCGCATTCACACAAGAAACACCAACCCCGTGCAAACCTCCGGAAACCTTGTAGGAATCCTTGTCGAACTTACCACCGGCATGAAGAACGGTAAGCACCACTTCCAAAGCAGACTTGCCTTCCTTCTCGTGAAAATCAACCGGAATGCCCCGCCCGTTGTCTTCAACCGTAACAGAACCATCCTCGTTAATAAAAACACTAATGCGATTGCAATGACCAGCCAAAGCCTCATCAATGGAGTTGTCGACCACCTCATAAACAAGGTGATGCAATCCTTTTTCACCAATGTCGCCAATATACATGGCTGGGCGCTTGCGCACCGCCTCAAGACCTTCAAGAACAGTTATACTGTTAGCAGAATATTCGTTTTGATTGACAGTTTTATCATTCAATTGATCGCTCATCGTAACTTATGATTTTATCAATAATATTGCGCAAAAAAACCGGATGATCCGGCTAAACACAAATATTTTAATGGATTACAAATATATAAAAAATAATCCCAAAAAGATTGGGATTATTTAGTTTTTTTATTTTCATACCCATTCTCACAAACACCTCTATACGAGTTACTTAAACAACAAATCCTAAACAAAGCCGCTGCCTGCACCCAGGCAGGGTAACATTATCCTCTAAAAGGAGAATGTCATCCCGGCCAAAAGGTTAAAACCATGCGATGGATAACCGTTCCAACGGTAGTATTTGGAAGCGGCCAAATTGTTCATCCGCATGAAAAGCGAGAATTGTTGCGATAAATAATATTCGCCACCAAAACTGAGGTCAACCACAGCATCGAGCTTTTTGGCCGATAGCGTTTCCACATCCAAGGCATAGCGCCGCCCCAATAAAGTCAACCCGCCATCGATCATCAACTTTTCGGTTGGATAAAAACGCCACGCCACACCCAGTTCGGTTTCTGGTTTGTGCCAAGCCTTCTCTTGAACATCCGTTTGCCACCCGTAATAGGCGACTTTGGCCAGGATCTGGCTCTTCTTGCCTGGGGAGATGGTCAACTCGGCAGAAGCCTCAAAAAGGTTGCCATCGTCGTAAATAGTAGTAAAACGATTGGAATAATTATCCCCACCAGAGCTCAACACATACGGCTTGTTCACAAAAAAATGTTCATCGGTAAAGACCGAGTAACCCAACTGGGCTTTGAAGTTGACCACAGGACTGAACCGGGCATCAATGCCCCCTTCAATGGCAATTGGGGTCGCGCTTGAGGCCACATTCTCATCGGCCGACACAAACGGATTATCCGCAATCACGTCGCGGTAACTGTTGGTGCGCAAATCGCCACGCAAAACGCCATAAAGTTGCACGGCACCTTCGGCCACATCCCAAACACCCTTGACATCGGGCATCAGGTAAAAATCGTCCTGATCTTTCTCTATTTGCGCCACAATGGCTATGCCGGCTCGAAGTTTGAACCGATTAAAAACAAAATCGACATGAGGCTTGATGCGCACCAAAGTATTGCTGCGCTCATTGAAATAGTACATAGGGCCAATCGTATCGGGCACACCCACCTTGAAATAGTCGAGCGAAGCCTCAATCCCGCCCTGATATTCAGCAACAGGGAAATTAGCAGCCCCCGACAAAGCGAAACCATTCTGTTTAACCCCTGTTTTTGTTGAAAAAAGATGAAGTCCCAAGTTGGCGTTGAAATCCACCACGGCATCCTCATCCAAATTATTGGCAAAGCCAAAATTGGCATTAAAACCGCTCCAGCGCTCATCTTCATCGCCAAACAACTGATCACCGGGTACCTCCCCCACCGGATCATCACCAATAAGGTATTTTGCCTCGGGATCCAAGGTCTGCAATCCATAGAAACGATACATGTGGTGATCGAATTTCAAATTGGAAGAGAAGGTGTAACGATTTACAAAATATTTGAAATTCAATCCTGCTTCAGTGTCATGAAAAGGCGCATCCACCTTATGGTCATCTTCCAATTTTAGGCGTCCCATCGAAGTGTGGTGTCCAAGGTAAAAACCAAATAGGTACTCCTTGTTGTCGAGGATATTGTAGGTATAATCTCCCATGAAAGTGGAATAATTGCCCAAGCCCCCCCTCACAAACGAACGGTAAAGCGGTTCATGGCCTTTATAATTCATCCTGGCAGCCGAAATGGGTTCGGGCTGCGTGGAGACGGAAGAAACGCGCTCCAGAATCCCATAACGGAAAACCGGACGATAGCTGGAAGTATCGTCGAGCACAGGCATCTTGTGCATTTTAGAGGCATCCGAAATGGTTGGGGAATACTCCCGAACCACCTGAACCGTTTGATCCACTTTCTTTTCAGTTTGTGCAAAAACCAGGGAACCCAATCCCAACAAGCCACAAAGCAAAATATAATTACGTTTATTCAGCATCTTGAAATGATTTTCTATAGCCATAAATTAATTCACACCAGCATCACTGACATCCACTGCAGGTTGTTCCACATTCTGCCGCCATTGCGACAAGCGCCCTTCAATCATCGATTGAATATCATCATCCCCCGAATAATTGGCTTTCAAGCTCTCGAGGTATTGGATCGCCTGGAAATCCTCTTTGCGGTTATGGTATATATCGGCCAAAAGCACAAACGCCCTTGCCAACCAATATTGATGAGGCGTGCCCTGCTCAATGTAATCAAATATCTCCTTTTCGGCAGCCTCATCCTTACCGGCTTGATTCAGAAGGAAAGCATATAAATATTTGGCTTCGGCCCCCTCAACACTTTTGGTGTTGGCCATCAACTGCTTCAAAAGGGGCATGGCAGCCTCGTTACTGCCCAGCTCCAACAGCGATTGGGCATTGAGGTATTGGGCTTCGCGAAGGATTTCGGGTGCCACTTTGGGCATAGCCATTACCTTACCGGCAATGGCGACACAACGTTCATAATCGCCCATCATCTTTTGGGAGCGCATCTGGCCAATGATGGCTTCCACGCGGTTATCCTCCAGTTCCGACTCTTTTTCCAACCGCTCAAATGCAACTAGAGCGTTGGCATAGTCACCGGAAGCATACAGCAGCTCGCCTTGGCGCAACAACGCATCTTCGGTGAACAGGTTACGGGGTTGTTCGGCCACATAGGTGAACAACTTCAAGGCTTCACCTGCATTGGGTTCACGATAGAAGCAATCGCCAAGATAATAATAGGCATTCAATGCAAAGCGCCCTGCCGGCAACGCTTGGAGATACTTCTGAAATGCTGGCAAGGCCTGTTTGAACTCGCCACGCAAATAAAGCCGTTCGGCCGATACATACAACAACGAATCCTGTTCGGCATTGTCGATGCGGGCGAAATCGCCTAAAGATGCCGTATAGGCCATATAACCGTCAAAATCGCTTTTGTCCATATAGATGTTGCGCAATCCAGCCAACGCTTCAGTGGCATCGGCGGTACGGGGATACTCATTGACCACACGCTTGTAAAATGCCATGGAATTATCGTAATCGCTGCGGTTGTAATAGAGCAATCCAAGTTGCAACATGGCCTTGGGAGCCAGCGTACCTTTGGGATACTGCTCTTTGACCAGCTTGAAATTAAAGATGGCATCATCCAACTGATTGAGAGCCACGTAGGCGCGCGCAATCTCAAAATAGGCATCGTCGCAATAGGGCGATTGGGGGTAACGGTTGATGAGCTGTTTCAAATTATTGATTTTCCCGTTGTGATCCCTCAGCAAGCCCAAACAAAAGGACTCCTGGAACATGGCGTAATCGGCCGCGGTCAAAGCGGTGGCGGCAGCCTTACGATAACTGTCGATGGCCGGTTGAAAAGCCCTGTCCACAAAATAGCAGTCGCCCATCCGGTTGTAAGCATCGGCCAACATCACCTTATCGGAAACAGCCGACGATGCGGCGTATTTGCGGAACCACTCAATGGCACGCTCATAATTTTTCGTATTGAAAAAGACATAACCCATATTGTACTGTGCCGTGGGATACTCACCCAAAGATTGGGCACCAGGCGAATTGACAAATTGCTGGTAGTCGTTCTGCGCCATCTCGAAACGCCCCAGGCGGTAGTTCGATTCACCACGCCAATAGTGGGCACGGGCTTTCAGAATACGGTCGAACTCACCATATTTGAGGCTGTAATCGAAGAAATAGATGGCATCATCGTACTTCAAGTCAATGTACAACTCCATACCCCTGTAAAATGCCAGGCGTTGCATCGCCTTGTAAACCGTTTGGTTCTTGTTTTTGATCTTCTCCATTGAGAGCAATGCCTCACGATAGTTCTTGGACGTCACGAACGCCTTTCCCAGGTAGTCGTAGGCTTGGTCGATGTTGGGACTGTCGGGATATTTTTCGATGAAAGCCAGAAAGGAGTTGATGATCTCATTGAATGGCGAAAAAGCCAGTTCATAATTGAGCTTCAAGAAATTGAAGCTGGCATCCTCGCTGATCTTCTTATCAAAATCGAAACGTGCAGCAGCCTCAAAGGCCACGCGAGCCCGCTTTTTATCGTTCATCTTAAGGTAGCAGTCGGCCAAGTGGTAGTAGGCACTTTGAGCCATGGCATCCTCCCCCGAGGTGACCTGCGAAAGCAACTCAGCTGCCTGGGCATAATCCTTGGCCACATAGCGGCAATAACCCATGTGGTAATAATCCTCACGCTTGATTTTCTTGCTCCGGTCGAACACAACCTGATAGAAAGAAGCAGCTTTAGCATAATCCTTCTTCTGAAAATAGCTGTCGCCCACCACACGAGCCATATCGACACTCCGCTCCCCCTTGCTTTCTTCCACCAAGGGTTCGGCATAACGGATGGCCTCGTCGTATTTAGCTTGCAGATAATAAATCTGCGCTATATAATATGGTACAACCTTCTTAAATCCGGCATCGGCCTCCAACGAAAGAAATACGGGCAGGGCTGCATCGTATTTGCCGTTCTCATAATCGGCATGCGCCTGGTAATAACTAATGGAGGAGGCATATTTTCCTTCGCGCCCTTTGAGTTGCCGGAAATAAGATAGTGCCTTTTTCTGATCGCCCTCCATAAAATGGCAATACCCGGTTTTGAAAATCGCATCCACCGTAAGAGTCCTCGACAAAAGCCGTGGCTGCACTTTCGAAAACCAAGAAAGCGCCTCTACATAGTCATTATCCATCAGGCAAAAATCACCCAAGTGATAATATAGCTCGTTATCAAAATTGCTGGTAGGATAATCCTCGATAAAACGGGTCATCAACAACATGGCATCTTGATTTCCCAGCAACTTGGCCGACACGGCGGTATAGAAAGCCGCCTGAGAGCCCAACTCTGCATGGTCGGGAAACTGCTTTTGAAACTCCTCGAAATGGCTGCGGGCAGCACCATACTTCTTAGCTTCGTAGAGTTGCAAGCCTTTGGAAAAGGATGCACCAGCATCGGTTACCGATAAGGAGGATTGCGCCACCAACAAATGATGGCACAAAACGAACAATCCGATTAAAACAATTCTATATCTCATTGGTATCTATTTTCTGTTTAAAACGATAATTTGTAATATTTCGTACAAAACAATGCTGGTAAAGATATAAAAAGAGAGTTAGTTTTTAAAAAAAATCCCGGACCATAAGACCGGGATCGTTAAAAAGTTTCAATAGGAGATCACATGACCCCAAATTTATAAACAGAGGTTTGTGTGTAAACTTCACCCGGATTCAGCAATGTGGAAGGAAATGCCTCCACATTGGGGGAATCGGGATAGTGCTGTGCCTCAAGGCAAAAACCGGTGTACTGACTAAAAGCAATGCCATTGCGCGAATGCTGTCCGCTCAGGTAATGGCCGGTATAAAGCTGGAAACCAGGCTCCGTGGTGAAGAAATCCAAGGTACGGCCAGTGGTCTCTTCCCAAGCCCGGGCTGCAGGACGCAATTCACCCAACAAGCCGTTCACCACGAAGTTGTGGTCGTAACCATCGGCGAATTCACCAATGCGCTCACCAATCTTACGTGGCATGCGGAAATCGAGTGGCGAATCGTTCACCTGCACAATCTGTCCGGTTGGAATCCCCTCCCCATCTTTGGGCGTAAAATAGTTGGCATACAACACTAGATTGTGATCCAATACTTTTGAACCATCACCTTTGAGGTTGAAATAAGAGTGGTTGGTGAGGTTAACGTGGGTAGACTGATCGGTTGAAGCTGCATAGTCGATCACCAACTCATTCTCCTGCGTCAAAGTGAAGGTAACCTCCACTTTCAGGTTTCCAGGGTAGCCATTCTCCATATGGGGACTTAAGTAACTCATCTTAACCCCCACCCGGCCAACTTCCTCGAAAGGCTCGCAAGCCCAAATTTTGGTGCTGAAGGAACGCACCCCGCCATGCAGGTGGTTGTTCCCGTTGTTGATCTCCAATTGGTAATCAACACCATCAATGGAAAACTTCCCATCCTTGATGCGATTGGCATAACGCCCCACAGTGGCACCCAGATAGGGACAATCGCCCAGATAGGCATCACTCAAATAGTACAATGGATCGTCGAAACCCAAAGCTATTTCACCAGGCACTTCCGAACGGTCAACCGCCTGAATGCTGGTGATGGTGGCACCCACGTTGGTTACTTTAACAACCGTTTGACGCGGATTGCGCAATTCGAACAGAAAGACATCCTTTCCATCCACCTGACCCGATATTTGTTGAGAAATTTTCATATTCATCATTTTAACCATTTACATTTAAATCTATCCAACCACAAAAATACCTTTTAATCTATTACAACAACATGACAAAATTTATATTTTCAAAACTAAAATCAAAACTTTAAGCACTAAACAAAAAGCTATCAAGCAAAAAAAGACAACACAAACCCAAAATCAGTAAATTGAAATATAACCACTATTTTTGATGCATAAAACCATAAGTAGAACCATGACCGTGCCCGTTTTAGAAATCAATGCCACCAAACCCATCTACCAACAAATTGTGGATCACTTCCTTCAAAAAATTGATGATGGCCTGCTCAAAACAGACGACCCCCTGCCTTCCATCAACCTGTTGGCCAATGGCAACAACCTATCGCGCGACACAGTGATGATGGCCTACAACGAGTTGAAGCAGCAGGGCATTATCAAGGCCATACCAGGCAAAGGTTATTACATCAAATCGACCAACACCAAACTGCAAAAAAACCTATTCCTGTTGTTCGATGAGTTGAATGGATTCAAGGAAGATCTCTACCAGGCTTTCATGGCCAACATACCACCGCACTTTAATGTGGATCTGTTTTTCCACCATTTCAACAAAGGCGTGTATGAGAAATTGATAGGCGACAATAAAAACGCCTACCACAAATACATCATCATGCCCTCCAACATGCCGGGAACCGGAAAACCCATCGATGAATTACCGCAGGACAAAGTGATACTGCTCGACCAACCCGCCGACGGCACCGACAAGGCCTACCCCATCATCTACCAATCGTTTCATGAGGATATTTACAATGGATTGGAACAAGCCGTTGAAAGGATCAGGAACTACCACCAACTCATCCTGTTATTCCCTGGCGGAAAGGAACCGGTTGGCTTCAGAACGGGCTTCACCAGTTTTTGCACCGACCACCAGCTGAATCACCAAGTGTGCGGTGCTTTCGATCCGGAGAACATGAAACCGGGCAATTTGTACTTGTGCATCGACAACCGCGACCTAATCAGTGTGGTGAAAGAGACGCGCCAAAAGAACCTAAACATCGGCCAACAGGTCGGCATCATCTCCATCAACGACACGGCACTACTGGAGATCATCGAGGGGGGCATCACGGCCATTTCAACCGATTTCAGGGAGATGGGCAGAAGGCTGGCGCAAATGGTGACCAACAACGAAACGGGTCAGATCAAAAACCCATCCAGGTTGATCTTGCGCAACTCTCTGTGAGCCTCAGAGTTCTATTGAGCCGGTAAAAACACGCTGTGCCGGGCCACAAAGCCAAATATTAGAAAAAGAACCATCGCCACCAGCCTTGAAATGCACCTTCAACGCGCCACCTTTCACGGTGACATCAAAGGCCTGGGATCCGGTGATATGGTGCGCGGCAATGCAGCTGGCCACAACGCCCGTTCCACATGAAAGGGTTTCACCCTCCACTCCCCGCTCATAGGTGCGCACCGAAATGGCGCCGGGCTGATGAATGGTCATGAAATTAACATTGGTGCCTTGTGGACTGAATTGGTCGGCATAACGGATAGCACGCCCCTCCTCGAACACATCCACCGAATCCACATCGGGCACAGGCATTACAAAATGGGGCACACCGGTATTCATAAAGAAATTTTCGCCCAACCGACGCACCGAAGCCACATCAATCATCTGCAATTCAGTATTGCCAGCGTGGTATAAAGCCTTGTGCGGTCCGTCGGCAGCCAAGAAATCGAAATAAACCCCCGATAGCACAACGCCAAGGTAGCCGGCAAAAGCACAGATGCAGCGTGCGCCATTGCCACACATAGTGGCTTCGTTGCCATCGCTGTTGTAATACTTCATCTCGAAAGCATATCCAGGATGGTTTTGCAACAGCATCAGCCCATCGGCACCCACACCAAAACGTCGGTCGCAAATAAAACGGATCGCCTCAGTGGTCAATGCACCATAAAGCTCCTGACGATTATCAACAATCACAAAATCATTACCTGTTCCCTGATATTTTTCAAAATTCACAACCATACCACCAATTTTTATGGCAAACCTACATAAAAGAAGCCAAAAAGAAAAGAAATCATGGGTTTCACGGAAAGAACCCTGGCGTTCAACAATTCGGAAGCAAGTTTGTTATCAAAAGGTATCGCAAAAAAAGCTAAATTTGCATATTGGAAATAATTAAAACATCAGATAAAATGCATCATCCGGTAAAATTATCCGATCAGATCTATTACGTTGGTGTCAACGACCGACGCACCGCCTTATTTGAAAACATGTGGCCGCTGCATCGTGGTGTGGCATACAATTCGTATGTGATCGACGACGAAAAAATTGCCATCATCGATACGGTTGACACAAGTTTCTTGGAGAAATGGTTGTCAAAAATACGCGCCATCATCAAAAACCGGCCCATCGACTATTTGGTGGTCAACCACATGGAACCCGACCATTCGGGCTCCATCAGGGTGCTGGCAGAACTATACCCCAACCTCAAGATCATTGGGAACAAAAAAACCCTCCCCATGCTGGAAGGCTTTTTCGGCATCACCGAAAACACCATGGAGATCAGCGAAGGGCAAACCCTTTCACTCGGCACCCACGAACTGATGTTCCAATTTGTGCCCATGGTGCATTGGCCCGAGTCGATGGTGACTTTCGAAACCACCACCCGCACGCTCTTTTCTTCGGATGCCTTTGGCAGCTTCGGCGCATTGGAAGGCGGCATCTTCGACGACGAGCTGGATTTCGAATACTACAAAGATGAGATGCGCCGTTACTATTCCAACATCGTGGGTAAGTATGGCAACCCCACACAAAAGGCACTCAGCAAGTTGGCCGGCCTCGAGATAAAAACCATCGCCCCCTCGCACGGCCCCCTCTACCGGGCACACATTGCCGAGATGATGGATTTATACGACAAATGGAGCCGCATGGAAGGCGAAGAGGGCGTGGTGGTCGCTTATGCCTCGATGTACGGCAACACCGAGGAGATGGCCGAAGTGATAGCCCGCGCGGTAGCCGAACATGGCATTAAAAACATACGGGTTTTCGATGTGAGCAAAACCCATGCTTCCTATATTATTTCGGATATTTTCCGGTTCAAGGGACTCATACTGGGCAGCCCCACCTACACCAACGAGCTGCACCCCAACATGGAGGCACTGGTGAACAAACTGTTGCACATAGGCATCTCCAACCGAAGTCTGGGCGTTTTTGGCTCCTTCAGCTGGGCCGGTGCTTCCGTTAAAAAACTAAAAGAGGCAGGTGAAAAGCTGGAACTCGACGTGGTGGAGTTGTCGGTGGAGATGAAACACGGCTTAAAGCAGGACAAATACGCAGCCTGCCAAGAACTGGGCCGCCTGATGGCCGAGAAGGTGATGGGATAATTTGGTCTGACAAAACATCATCAAACACCCCAAGCGGTTTGCCGCTTGGGGTGTTTTTGTAAATCCATTGCCGAAAACGAACCTTTGCCACAATGTAAAGCGATTGCAAGCAACGCTTTATTGAGGGCTGAGTATTATGACGCGTTATTTTTTAACGCTTACTCTTCCAAAGAATGTAGCACATTAAGAAAGACCAAATCAAAATCAGAGGCCTTTCTCATGTTTGCAGGGCGTGGATCTGAAACTGCGGCTAAAAATTACCAACAAAATATACTTGACTATACTGTTTATTCTAGCTCAATATTCTAAAAAACATTTTACATTAAACTCTTATTTCATAATTTCTGTCCTCGCAGAATTATAGCCATCATTAAATCCCTCAATGATAGCTCGTTTGTTTTCTTCCCAGTTAATAATTAAGTCAATAAAAATTAGAGTTAAAACTCCTAAGAAGAAGAATTTTATATCTCGCTTTGTGATGTTAAGTTTTTCCATGATAAAGACTGGTTTGATATTTAGATTTGCCTTATTAATTTAACAATATCTTTTGTTTATATTTCTTCATTAAAATGCACGGTAACGGATGGCCGTATGCTGCGTAGCCTGTGTTGCGCCTGCGGCAGGCTATGCAGTATACGGTGTGTTGTGCCCGCTGGTCGTTTATTTTTTTAAGTCAAGTTAGGCAAAAACGGCAAATCCAACCCTATCTTGAATCAAGCTACAAAGTCTGTCAAGTCTGGGCGCCCGATTTGTGTTTGTCGGTCAAACCGTGCTCTTAGGTTCACTTAAACCACCAAGCTTCCAAATCTATTGGTCGGTGTTTGTGGCCAGATTTGGGTTAACATTAGTCTACTGTCGGCAAATCGGCGGGCGCGTTGATATACCTGTCGAGTAAGTTTGTCTAGTCTAGATAGTTTAAGACCGTTTTTGGCGGCGTTTTATTTCCCAGTGGGGCACAACTAAGTGGTATAAAGCGTATGCTTTATATCCCCTTGTCTGGGTATTGTTTTTGATATATATTAATTTTTTTTTCGGAACAGAGGCATTTCACCCCTTATCCAAAAATACCTGACATAAAATAAACCATAATTTTTATCTTATCCAAAAAATCATCTTAAATTCGATTAAAATCGAACTTAAGATGATTTTAGTAAATAGCTATTTCGAGGCGTTGCCTCGGGCTGAAATAAGCTGTCCCGTAAGGACGAGTGTAACCGTACTTGGCGACATCGGTTTTCATCTATCTAATCGCTAAAGCCGCCGAAAACAGCAACCAACCAGCATCGCTACGAACAACATAAAACAGCAACTAAAATCCGTTTAAAATCCGTGGTAATCTGTGGACGAAACCATTTTATTATCAGCACATTCAACACCTTCGGCGTTGCGCAATTACAGGAGCCCGGTTCCCACCGGTTTCACCGGCGGCTATTCATATTCAATTTCTACGGACTTGGCGCATCTATAGAAGATTTCGCCACTACGTGGCTTAATAAAAAAAAGATCTGTATGGCTACAAAGATTTCGCCGCTATGCGGTTGTATTTAGTCTATATCCCATAATGTATAAACTGTTTCATGTTTACTACTATCTGTTCACTGATTAATGCCAACTGATCACTGTTTCCTGATCACTGTTTCCTGATCACTGTTTCAACATCTGTGTCAATCGCCCCTCATTACCAAGCCACCGCAAGCAACACACTACCCAGCAGCGTTTCAAACACCGCAGAGCAACTATTATCCGTTTAAATCTGTGTTCCCTTTTTAAAAATCGGTGACGAAAATCTGCTTCCCCTCGGCAAAATCCGAGTGCGAGGCCACAAATCAAAAACCACAAAAACCAACCGCCCGATAATATAGTATCATAAATTGATTTAAAAATACTTGGAATAGAATACGGGGTTGTTCACTTTTGTACGGGATAATAAGCATTTTTTCACAAACCGTTCAAATCACTCATTCAATGACAATTATGCATCATGCAAATTTTAACAATCCATCATCATGATATTAAAAGAACACCTTGCGCGGGCAATGGGCATCTGCCTCCTATCCGCCATATCATTGACAGGTTGCCAGCCACCACCCCCACCGATGGCCTCACCCACCGACAAAAGTGCCACACGCGAAACTAGGGCATTATACCGCAACCTGTTCACTATAAGTGAGTCCGGCATCATGTTCGGTCACCAGGATGCCACCCTTTATGGCATTGGGTGGAAATATGATAAAGAACAGAGCGATGTCAGAAAGGTGACGGGCGACTACCCGGCCGTGTATGGCTGGGAGATTGGCCATATTGAAACGGGCGACTCCGTATCGCTCGATTCGATGCACTTTACACGCATCCGCGAGGAAGCCATCAAAGCCTACAACCGGGGCGGCCTCAACACCATCAGCTGGCACCTCGACAACCCTTTGACCGGAGGTTCGTCGTGGGACGTCTCCAACAACCAAACCGTAGCCTCCATATTGCCCAATGGTGAAAACCATGCATTGTATGTGGAATGGCTCGACAGGCTGGCAGATTACTTGAACAGTTTTGAAGATGAGAAGGGGATAAAAACACCACTGCTTTTCCGCCCCTTCCACGAACATTCGGGCAGCTGGTTCTGGTGGGGCAAGGAGTTGTGCACACCCGACCAGTACAAGGAGCTTTACCGTTTCACCATTGACCACCTGCGGAAAGCAAGAAAAGTGAACCATCTGCTCATCATCTATTCCCCCGACCGCGTTTATTCCGAAGCGGAATATTTTGAACGCTACCCGGGCGATGAATATGTGGACATTCTGGGCATAGACTGGTACCATAGAGAAGACATTGACACTCCCGAATCGTTTGTCAGCGATGTGTCCAAGGCGCTATTGATGGTAAAGCAAGCCGCAGCAGCAAAGAACAAACCTTTTGTATTCAGCGAAACGGGACTGGAAGCACTCCCCATCGCCGATTGGTTTACCAGAATCCTATACCCGGCTATTTCGACCACCAAACCGGCTTATGTATTGGTTTGGCGCAATGCCCACGAAAGGCCAAACCATTTCTTTGCACCCTACCCGAGTCACCCGGCTTGCGAAGATTTCAAAGCTTTCAGAGAGAAAAAAGATATCCGTTTTGAAAGCGAACTACCCAACCTATATCAATAACCATCAAACCATACACAATGACATTTAAAGAAAAACTAAGAACAATAGAGCAGGCGCACGAAGAGCTGATCACCAGAAAAAACGAGCCTGTAGAAAAATACAACGGCATCTATACCAGATATAAAAACCCTGTGCTGACCGGCGAACATGCACCTCTGAACTGGCGGTTCGACCTCAACCCACAAACCAACCCACGGCTCTTGGAACGCATCGGCATCAACGCTGCCATGAATTCGGGCGCCATCAAGTGGAACGGCAAGTACCTGCTGATGGTGCGCGTGGAGGGCAACGACCGCAAATCGTTCTTTGCGCTGGCTGAAAGTCCCAATGGCATCGATAACTTCCGGTTTTGGGAGTATCCGGTGGTGATGCCCGAAACAGAAACGCCCGACACCAACGTTTACGACATGCGCCTGACCGCCCATGAAGATGGCTGGATCTACGGCATCTTCTGCACCGAACGCAAAGATCCCGATGCACGTCCGGGCGACCTCTCTTCGGCCGTGGCGGCTGCCGGCATCGCCCGCACAAAAGACTTGATCACGTGGGAACGACTGCCCGACCTCCAGAGTAAGAGCCAACAGCGCAATGTGGTGCTGCATCCCGAGTTTGTGGATGGCAAATATGCCCTTTACACCCGACCGCAGGATGGCTTCATCGATGCCGGAAGTGGTGGTGGCATCGGCTGGACGCTGATAGACGATATGACCCATGCCAAGGTCGAAAGCGAAAAGATCATCGACCACCGTTACTACCACACAATCAAGGAGGTGAAGAACGGCCAGGGGCCACACCCCATCAAAACACCGCAGGGATGGTTGCACCTGGCGCATGGCGTACGTGGTTGTGCGGCCGGCTTGCGTTACGTGCTCTATATGTTTATGACATCACTCGAAGACCCCAGCAAACTCATTGCCAGTCCGGCAGGCCATTTCATGGCGCCCGAAGGAATTGAACGCATAGGCGACGTATCCAATGTGTTATTCACCAATGGCTGGATTGCCGATGAAGATGGAACTGTGTATATTTACTACGCCTCATCGGACACCCGGATGCATGTTGCCACCTCCTCCATCGACCAGTTGGTGGACTACTGCCTCAACACGCCCCAGGATGGTTTGCGGTCGGCCACCTCGGTGCAAAACATCATCAACCTGATCAATAAAAACAAATCATACACCAACCAACCATGATGGTTCAGGAAGTAAAATTACGCGAAAAAATAGGATACGGACTGGGCGATGCCGCCTCCTCCATGTTTTGGAAGCTCTTCGGCATGTACCTATTGTTCTTCTACACCGATGTGTTCGGCATATCGGCAAAAGCAGCGGGCACCATGTTCCTAATCACTCGAATTTGGGACTCTGTGAATGATCCCATCGTTGGCATCATTGCCGACCGCACCGACACCCGCTGGGGGAAATTTAGGCCATTCATTCTTTGGATGGCCATCCCTTTCGGGATCTTGGGTTTATTGACCTTCACAACCCCTGAAATATCAGTAACTGGGAAACTGGTTTATGCCTACATAACCTACGGCATCATGATGATGGTCTATTCCATGATCAACGTCCCCTATGCATCGTTGTTAGGGGTCATCTCATCCAACCCAACAACCCGCACCGAATTGTCTTCTTACCGGATGATCTTTGCCTTTGCAGGGAGTATCCTGGCACTTCTGTTGGTGGAGCCACTGGTCAGCTTCTTTGGTGGAGCCAACGAAACCGGTGGCGTCAACAACCCGGTGTTTGGATGGGAGATGACAGCCCTGGTGTTTGCGATTATTGCAGCCGTGATGTTTTTTGCCACATTTGCATGGACAAAAGAACGGGTAAAGCCCATCAGCCAGGCAAAAAACAAGTTTGCCGATGACCTTGCCGACCTATTGAAAAATCGTCCTTGGTGGATTCTGCTGGGAGCCGGCATTGCAGCCCTGATTTTCAATTCCATCAGGGATGGGGCTGCGGTGTATTACTTCAAATATTATTTAACCGAAAACAAAACATTCAAATTCGGTTTCATCGACTCCCAATTGTCGCTCACCACAATCTACCTGGTACTGGGACAAGCAGCAAACATACTGGGCATACTTTTCGTGACCCCTATTTCGCGAAGAATCGGCAAGAAAATTACCTACTTGAGTGCCATGGTGGCAGCTTCAATATTCAGCATCGCGTTCTATTTTCTATCACCGCAAAACATCACCGGCATCTTATTGCTTCAGGTACTCATCAGCATGTGTGCTGGCGCCATTTTTCCGTTGTTGTGGTCGATGTATGCCGATATTGCCGACTATTCGGAATGGCGAACCAACCGCCGCGCAACCGGCCTGATATTCTCCTCCTCATCCATGTCACAAAAATTCGGTTGGACCATCGGTGGAGCCGTCACCGGATGGATGCTGGCTTACTTTGGTTATGAGGCAAACCAGGCACAGGGAGCGGCAGCCTTGGAAGGGATTCGTTATATGATGAGCCTATTGCCGGCCATCGGCACCATCCTATCTGTAGTGTGCATCGCCCTATACCCACTAACAGAAAAGATGTTGAAACAAATTGGTTCCGACTTGGAAACCAGACGGAGCAAAAACTAATGACAGAAATGCAAACAAAAATAAACCGCCTCAAGGCGGAAGTACGCGAAAACCTTCAACGCAACATCCTTCCCTACTGGATGAAACTGGTAGATCTGGAAAACGGAGGATTTATTGGTCAAGTCAAAGGGGACGAAACCATTCAGTGCAGCGCCGACAAAGGTGCTGTGCTGAATGCCCGTATCTTATGGAGTTTTTCGGCAGCCTACCGGGTGCTGAAGGATCCGATCCTCTGTAACTATGCCACCCGCGCCAAAGAATACTTGCTCACCCATTTTTACGACCATGAATTAGGTGGCATTTACTGGAGTGTGGACTACAAAGGAGATCCCTCCAGCACCAAGAAACAGGTCTATGCCCTTGGGTTTGCCATCTATGCCCTGAGCGAATATTCACGTGCCACAGGCAACCAGGAAGCACTCACAAAAGCCCGGGAGCTGTATGAAACCATCGAAAAGCACAGCTACGACCAGACAGAAAAAGGCTATTTCGAAGCTTTTGCCAGAGATTGGAGCGAGTTGCCCGACATGCGGCTGAGTGCGAAGGATGCCAATGAGCGCAAAACCATGAACACCCACCTGCATGTGTTAGAGCCCTATGCCAATTTATACCGGGTATGGCCCGATGCACAACTGAAAACAAGCATTGAAAAACTGATTGATGTTTTTGCAACCAAGATCACCGATCCGCAGTCGCACCACCTCAACTTGTTTTTTGATGAACATTGGAACAACCGGTCGTCCATCATATCCTACGGTCACGACATTGAAGCTTCGTGGCTGATCCACGAGGCAGCCTTGGTAATAAAGAACAAGTTGCTGATAGGACAAACAGAAGATTTGGCCATTCAAATTGCCGATGCAGCGGCGGAAGGATTACAACCCGACGGCAGCATGATTTACGAATACGACACAAGCACCCAACATGCCGATACCGATCGCCACTGGTGGGTACAGGCCGAAACAGTGGTGGGCTATTTCAACGCCTTCGAAATCACCGGCCAAATGGAATACTTGAACAAAGCCTGCCAGGCTTGGGAATACATCAAACAAAACCTGGTGGACGACAAAAATGGAGAGTGGTACTGGAGCGTGGATAAAGATGGCAAAGTCAACAAAAATGAAGACAAAGCCGGTTTTTGGAAATGCCCTTACCACAACACCAGAATGTGTCTCGAAATCATAGAACGTATAAAATAAAAGAGTGGGTGTCGTGTTGTTAATCGGCACCAACTTTTTTAATATACATTCCGCACTCCCACAAAGCTGTTACGAAAATCGGTAGGCGTAAGCCCCTGCCGTTTCTTGAAAATCCTGTTAAAATTTGAAAGATTATTGAAGCCGCAATCAAAGCAAATTTCCGCCACACTCTTGTTGGAATCAATCAACATGCGGGTGGCATAACCAATGCGCACCTCGTTGACAAACTCAACAAACGACTTCCCGGTGCGTTGCTTCATCAGGCGGGTAAAAGAGACCACGGACATATTGATCAATCCGGCAGCATCCTCCAGCTTCAATTTTTGCTGATAATTTTGGTTGATGTACTGGTAAACCACATCAATATTCTTTCCGTTGTTCTCTTCAAAATCGTTTTGAAAGGAGATGTTGGTCAGGAAGCGCTGGTCGCGCGAATTGGCCAGATCAAAAAGTAAGGATTGCAACTCCAGGAAAGAGTCGAAGCCACGACGTTTGCTTAAGTAAACCAGCTTATCCTTCACCTGGTCGATGGTACTGCGCGAGAAGGCGATTCCGCGAAACGAGTTATGAAGCAAGTCGCGAATGGGGCGCATCACATTTTTTTTCAACAGCTCATCGCCAAATAAGTCGGCAGGAAACTGGATGGTTATTTCATGAATCTGCTCCTCCCTTTTGATGTTCCCATTCATCCAGCAATGGTATAATTTGGGACCAATCAAAACCAACTCCGCCTCATCCACATAGTCATGGTGGTCGCCCACCATCCTGAGGGCCCCTTTGGCATTGAGGATAAAGTTGAGTTCATACTCGGGATGGTAATGGATGGGGAAATTGAAATCATTCTTAAACCGGTCGAAGACCAAAAAACAATCGGTCTCTTTCAATGGTGTAATCTCTCGAATAATATTTTCTTTCATGGTCTCACGCTATATTCCATTCATAACTCCATCCCAAAACTAAGCAATTTGAAATAAAATAGTATCATAAAATGATTTAAAATAGGGGAGAAAATACTCAAAAACTTAAAGAAGGCAGCATCAGCAAAATCAAAACCACACACACCCAGCAACTGATTTACAGAACAATACACCAACCCACCCAACAACAAAAACAATATCACCTCCCATAAAAATTACAATATAGTACCAGCTTTTGATAAAATCATATCACTTTTAGCCAAAAGTTAAATTTAAATTTGGGATGTGAAAAACTGCTTAAGAACCCAATAACAGTATTACTCTAAAAAATGTATTATGAATAAAAATCTTCGAATGCTACTCACTGTTCTGCTGGTGACTACAGGAGCCATCCTGTATGCGCAACCACGCACGGTGAAAGGACAGGTAACCGATGTCAAAAAGGAGCCTCTCCCCGGCGTCACCATACTGGTGAAAGGAACCGATAAAGGAACCATAACAGATATGGATGGAAAATTTGCCATTGAGGTTTCCAACAATGACAATATTTTAACTGCTTCTTTTATTGGTTATAAAAAAACAGAGGTCAACATCCTTGGAAAAACAATCATCAGCATCATACTGGAAGAGGATGTTACCGACATCGGCGAAGTGGTGGTGGTTGGTTATGGAACCATGAAAAAGAGTGACCTAACCGGATCGGTGGTCAACCTTTCGGGCGAGAAGCTGAAGGAGTCCATCTCCATCAATGTGGATCAGATGCTCCAAGGCCGGGTATCGGGGGTGCAGGTGCAATCCAACTCAGGCGCTCCAGGAGCGGCAACATCAATACGGATCCGTGGTGCCAGCTCCATCAACAACTCCAACGAACCATTGTATGTGATCGACGGAATCCCCATGAGTGGTGCCGGGACAGAAACAGCAGGCTTCAGTTGGTCGGGCGGCTCGAACGGTCAAAATGTGGCCAACCCGCTAGCCGCCATCGCGCCCAGCGACATCGTTTCAATGGACGTGCTCAAGGATGCTTCGGCAACAGCCATTTATGGTGCAGCAGGAGCCAACGGGGTAATCATCATCACCACTAAGCGGGGCAGCAAGGACAAAAACAACATCACTTACGATGGTTATGCAGCACTTCAGGTGCGTCCCGACAAATTGAACATGATGAACTTGCGTGAATTTGCCACCTACCAAAAACAGTTGAACAGCGAAGGCTTCCTTTCCAACATCGACCAGGCATACCTAGATCCTTCACTTCTCGGCGCTGAAACCGACTGGCAGGATGCCGTAACCGACAATGCCTGGATGCAAAACCACAACTTATCGATGACCGGTGGAAATGAAAAGACACAACATGCCTTCTCCATCGGCTACACCGGCCAAGACGGGATACTATTGAGCTCCGATTTCGAGCGTTATACCGCACGAATGAACCTGGACAATGAATTCAACAAACACTTGAAGGTTGGGGCATCACTATCCTACTCCAGAACCGATGAGTCCATCATCAACAACGATGGTATTAACGGCGTGGTGATGCAGGCAGCCCTGATGTCGCCATCGGTGCCCGTTTATGATTTCGATGGCAACTATGCCGGACCGGAAACCGTCAATGGATCATCCATTTACAACCCGGTAGCATTAACCAAAGACCAAACCAACACCCTTTTACGCGAAAGGATCATGGGTAACACCTATGCCCAAGTGACGTTCAACGCCAACTTGAACTTCAGGAGTGAATTTGGCATCGACCGTTCGAACAACCTGAACAAAGGTTTCAAGCCCAGCTACGAATATGGCCAGCTTAAAAACACCGACATCATGATTATGCAACGCGAGGAGCATAGCCTTTACTGGGTATGGAAAAACTACGCCACCTACAACAAGAACATCCATAAACACAGCATCAACTTGATGGCCGGTACCGAAACATCCAAATCGGCATGGGAAGGCACCCAGTTACAGAAAAACCAATTATCGTCGAACCTTATCCATGTAATTGGGGCTGATGGTAAGTTCACATCCAACTCTGGTTGGAAAGATGCTGCCACCAACGTTTCTGTTTTCGGACGATTAAATTACAACTACGACAACCGCTACCTCTTTACAGCCACCATGCGGGCTGATGGCTCGTCGAAATTCGGAGCCAACAACCGTTGGGGTTATTTCCCTTCGTTTGCGGCTGCTTGGCGCATCAACGAAGAAAACTTTATGCAAAGTACCGAAAATTGGTTGTCGAACATGAAGTTGAGATTGGGGTATGGCCAAGTGGGCAACGCCAACATTGGAACCTACCAATATGGCTCCACCATGATGGCATTCACCACTGCTTTTGGCACTGCTTACCGTATGACCAACAATGCCAATCCTGACTTGAAGTGGGAAGCCTCGGAACAATACAACTTAGGTTTAGACCTTGGCCTTCTCCAAAGCCGCATCGACTTATCGGTGGACGCTTACTACAAAACCACTAAGGATCTATTGTTGCAACCATCTGTTTCACCAGTATTGGGCGGTTCGGCTTGGGCCGACATACAAACACCCTACATGAACATCGGTAAAGTTGACAACCGCGGGGTTGACATCTCATTGAACACACATAATATTGCCGGCAAGGATTTCAACTGGCGCTCCAACTTGGTTGTATCCATCAACCGCAACGAAGTGAAAGCGCTTGACGACCTGAAAACACCAATCTACGGCAGCTTGGACTGGTATGCGGGCTTCCAAACCGTTTCGATGATCACCGTTGGACAACCCATTGGTGTTTTCTACGGTTACAAGACCGACGGTCTCTACCAAGATGCAGAAGATTTGCGCAACTCACCACGGCCTGAAGGCGTAAATATCCACCGCACAACAGGATCGTGGGTGGGCGACGTCAAGTTCAAAGACCTCAGCGGCCCTGCCGGCGTACCCGATGGCATCATCAATGAGTACGACCAGACCATCATTGGCGACCCCAACCCCGATTTCACCTTTGGATTCACCAACACCTTCAGCTACAAAAATTGGGAATTGGGTATTGGCCTCTCCGGATCCATAGGTGGCGACATTCTGAACTATGTGCGAGTAAAAACCGAAGGGTTGAATTCGCAGTGGGACAACCAGGCAACCAGCGTGCTGAACCGCGCCCAACTGGGTTACCGCGATGGCAACAACGCCGACGTATCCAACCCCGACAACTGCTACATCATCAACGACAACCCTTCCATGCCACGCTGGAGCGGAAACGACATCAATGGCAACAACCGCATGAGCGACCGTTGGATAGAGGATGGCAGCTATATGCGCATCCAAAACCTTTCACTGGCTTACAACCTGCCCAAAAATTGGCTATCAAAAGCCGGTGTGGCTAATTGCAGGCTCTATGTGAACGCGCAAAATGTTTACACCTTCACCAACTATTCGGGATTGGATCCAGAAATCGGCTCTTACAACCAACAAGCCGGCTTATCCAATGTGGATATGGGACGTTACCCCTCTCCCCGAGTTTTCACAATGGGTGCCAATATTACTTTCTAATACTCAAGATTTCATATTATGAAAAATATATTCAAAACAATCTGTCTTTCGTCGATCATCTTGGGCACCGCAGCGTGTGAAGACTTTCTGACGGTTGTACCCGAAGACAAACAGGTATTGGAGACATATTACATCTCCGAAGAGGCCATCAACGCCAACACAGCCTCATTATACAGTGCTTTCGTGTGGCAGGATTTTGGCATGAATTTCATGTGGATGGCAGGCGATGAGCTGGCAGGCGACTTATTCTACACTTACGACCAGGAGGGTCAATTCTACTATATGACCTTCCAGAATGGCAACACATACCTAAATCAAGGATGGGAAGGTTTGTTCCGTGTCGTTTCGTATTGCAACAACATCATCAATGGCATGCCGTCTGCCGCTAAAGCCAATGGCATTAGCGAAACCATCATCAACCGAGCATTGGGCGAGGCACGATGCATCCGGGGCATTGCTTACTATTTTCTAACCGAATATTGGCAGGATGTGCCCATCATCACCAACAACAACATCTCAGGCAGCCAGGTAATTCGCCACAAGCAAGCAAGTGTTTACGAATTTATCCGCCGCGACCTTGAGTTTGCAAAAGAGAATCTAACAGCCAAGCCATTTCAGGCAGGACGTTGCTCGCAACAGACCGCCCTAGGCATGTTGGCCAAGCTTCACCTCACCATGGCTTCACATTTGGCCGATGGGAATTCGGCAGAAAACTTCACCAAAGCAAAGAATTATGCAGCCTCCGTCATCACCGACAGTGGTTTGGAGCTGTACACCGACCTCTCCTCCATGTTCTACCCAGCCGGCAACAACAATTCGGAATCGTTGTTTGCTATCCAGTGCACCACCGACGGTTATGGCTACGGCAACAGCCGTAACGTGGCCCATTCGCGCAATGCGCTGATCACACTTGGATCTTCTTGGGGATCAGGCAAAGGCCCAACGCTCAGCCTGCAGGAGACATTTGAAAATGGCGACCTACGCCGATACCATACCTATATGCGCAATGGCGACCATTACAACAACCTTGGCGGTGGCGGATACAGTTACCGCAACTTTTCGGAGGATGAATCGACCGAAACATCCAATGAAATGCTGGCCCACATCAGGAAATATGTAATTGGCGCCAATGCCGACTGCGGTGGGATGTCGGGAGCCTCCAACCAGGATGCCGGCAACAACATCTACCTGTTGCGCCTGGCCGATGTTTACCTCTGTTATGTGGAAGCCTGCATTGGAAGCGGCACCTCCACATCCGATGCATTGGCGGTTGATGTATTCGAACAGATTCGCGGAAGAGCAGGACTAGGTTCCAAAGCCACCATCACTTACGAGGACTTGATCAAGGAACGTCGCGTGGAATTCGCGCTGGAAGGCATCAACTTCTTCGACATCAAACGCATGGCTTACCGCGACCAAACCAATGCACTCACCTACCTCAACAATATGAAACGAGAGCGCCAGTATGTCTCCAATGGCCAGTACAGTTGGCAGGAACGCAATGGCAATGGAGCTTTTCATACCGGGTTCACACCCGCGCATCCTGATGATGATCCAGCTACCAAGGGTTCCATCTTCTACCTGAACAAGGATGTAGCCACCATCACCATCACCGAGAAAAACCTGGTTTTACCGGTGCCTGCTGAAACCATCACCAAAACACCTTCTATTTTGCAGGATCCGGTAGATTATGAGTTTTAATGTTTAAAAACAACGTATTATGAAAAGATATCTATATAACTTATTAATTGCAGCCATTGCAATTGCATCCTTCACGGCCTGCTCCGATGAGGATGACAACACCGGCGGCGGAGCGCCACTGGTGAGGTACGTAAGACCCTGCGATGTGGAAAAATCGGACTCCATGTTATTGGGAGGCTACTTGGGCGATCGAATCGCCATCATTGGCGAAAACCTTTCGGGCGTGAGAGCTGTCTATTTCAACGACCAAAAGGCTAAGCTGAATCCCAATTTTGTGACAGAGAACTCGATTATTGTCAGCATCCCAACAGGGATCCCAGGTGTAAAACAGGATTTGATCAAACTCTACACCTCAGTGGACTCTTGCCTCCACTCTTTTGAGACAATTGTGCCGGCACCTGCCATCAAATCGATGACCTGCGAATATGTGAGCGATGGCGATATCGCCAACATCCAAGGGCTTTACTTCATCAACGAGCCCAACAACCCATTGAAAGTAGTTTTTCCAGGCAACGTGGAAGGGGAGATCGTGAGCCACGATATCAACAACATCGCGGTGAAGGTACCGGATGGCGCCCAAAGCGGCCCCATCAAAGTATCTTCGGTGTACGGAACCACCGAGAGTGCCTTGCACTTCAGGGACAGCCGCAACATCATACTGGATTTCGACACCACCTTCCCCGATGGTGGTTACCACCACGGATGGCACAAAGGCGTGGGGGTTGGCACCGATGGCGGTATCAACGGCAGCTACCTGATCTTTAAAGGTGCCATGACCGACGACACTTGGGATGATGCCAACTTTGGCTATGAGAGGTGGACATACCGGCCAACCGATCCCGACTTCTTCGATGCCAGCGCCTTGGAAAAATATGTACTCAAGTTTGAAGTAAATATACCTGATGCTTGGTCGGCAGCAGCCTTGCAAATCATCTTCACCGGAGCCGAAGAGTGCTGGCTGAACTGGCAGGAGACTTCCAATGGAGGCAATGTGAGCAACGCTTACGTATCCAGCAGCACGCACCCACGAGCGTTGTGGATGCCATGGACCGCAACAGGCTCCTTCTCCACCAACGGCTGGATAACGGTCACCATCCCCATGACCGACTTCAAGTACAACAAAGATGGAGGTAAAGCAGACGTCAAACCGGCCGGACACTACTCGGGCATCACCCTGTTTGTGAATGGTGGAGGCGTCAAAGGAACCGACTGTAACCCAACCTTCCACTTCGACAACGTGCGGGTAGTAAAAGCTAACTAGTCTAATTCAAAAATCAAGGATCATGAAAATAAAATATAGATTAAACATACTGCTCATGGCCATGCTGGTGCTCGCCACGGGATTCCTCTCGGCCTGCTCGGATGACGATGACGACAACCAGTCGGGAGCAGTCATTTTGGAATCGTTTGGCCCAAGTCCTGCCTTGCGAGGCGGACAATTGACCTTCGTGGGGCGGAATCTCGACAAGGTGACCAGCGTCGTCCTGCCCAACGATATTGAAATTAAAAACATCGAGGTTATCAGCCGCGAACGAATCAAGATCACCATCCCACAGGATGCCAAAGTGGGCTACATCAAATTGATTGCCCCGGGTGTGGAGTTGAGTTCCAAAACGGTTTTGGCCTACAAGGAACCCATATCCATCTCATCGATCGCGCCATCGCCTGTCAAAGCCGGGCAGAAAGTGACCATCCAAGGCGAATACCTCAACCTGATTGAAAGGGTGATCTTCAACGGCAACGTGGAGGTAAAAAGTGAGGATTTCATCACTTGGGAACGAGCCAAAATTGAACTATTGCTTCCACGCGAAGCCAAAAGCGGAACCATTACCCTGGCCGACATGGCCACCATTCCATTGGAGCTGGTTTCGGAAATGGAACTTCAAGTGGTGCTCCCTTCGGTGGAAAATGTGGCCGACCTGACCAATAAGAAACCCGGCGACCAAATCACCATCCCTGGTGCCGACCTGGATTTGGTGGAAAAGGTGGAACTGCCCGATGGCACTGCGGTGGAATTTACTGTAGCTGACAACGCCATCGCCTTTACCTTACCAGAAGGTGCCACCGACGGGGCTTTGGTGATGATTGCCTACTCAGGCGTTAAAATTGCCATTGCCAACATCGGCATGGCCATCCCTGCGTCGTTGGTGGCCACGCCAGCAACCGACATCAAAGCTGGCGACCTGATCAAGATTGAAGGGATAAACATGGAGCTGGTCACCAGTGTCACATTTCCTGGCGTCGCCACACCGGTGGTGCCTGAATCGAAAACTGCCACTGAGATCACCGTAACCATGCCCGATATGGCAACCAGTGGCAACCTGATATTACATACAGCCAGCGGCAACACCGCTTCGGTAGCCATCTCAACCTTAAAACCCGAAGTACTGGCTTACAACCCCAATCCGGTGGCAGCCGGAAGCGAGGTGGTGCTACAAGGCAAGCATCTCGACCTGGTGGCATCTGTGACATTTGGCGGCAACAAAACAGTAACTGCTTCAACGACCAATGAAACAGAATTAACAATAACCGTTCCGGTAGATGCCGAAAGTGGCCAACTGACCCTCTCCATGAAAAATGGGGAGACGGTTACAGCCCCCCATTTGGATGTGACCAAACCAGTGTTCTGCTACATCCCGGTACTGCCCGATCCTGCACAGGAGATCAACGCAGGCACCATCCTATCAATTGCAGTTCAAAACGGAGACAAACTCACCAATGTGCAGGTGAATGGCGCCAACACACAATACATTTTGCAAGGCACTAACCTCAATGTATTGATCCCCTCCAATGCTGGTGGAAAGACAATGCTAACTTTGATTTCTTCCAATGGTGAAGTAACCTACATCATCAACGTGATTGGGGCGGGTGTCACCGAAACAGAGGTATTCACAGGCCCATTGATGATTACCTGGGGAGAAGGCGGCCGTGCCATGGTTTTGGAATCAGCATTCACCGATGTGCCAGCTGGTGCCATCCTGAAGATTTACTTCACCCAAACCGAAAACTGGGGACAAGTACAGATCAACAATGGACAATGGGCTACCATGAAATTCGGCGAATTGAACAACGATGGATATATCAAAACCGATATGCTCAACGACAAGAGCATCACCTCGATGGAACTGGCATTAACAGCCGATGTATTAAGCGACATCCGCAGCAACTTTAAAGACGGGAATGCCATCATCATACAGGGATCTGATTTCATCATCGACAAAATCACCATCATCACAAAAGGTGGCGGCTCTGCCAAAACAAAAAAATTAGAAAACAGCCAATGGAAATAAAACCCATTGACAATCAATAAAAAGACTTGCCGGGCCTAACTGCCTGGCAAGTTCTGTTTATCATCATTTTGAACTAACGGGAAACAAAAACAAATGTAAAGGATAGATTATGAGAAGATTGATTTGCAATTTATGGTTAATCCTGTTGAGCACCTCCCTGCTAACAGCCTGCAACAACGGGGGCGACTCCCCCGACCCAGTGCCCAGTCCACCAACAATGCTGAGCAGCATCCCGGCCGAGGGAGCCAAAGAGATCCCTTCGGGCGACATCACCATCGAACTCACCTTCGACATGAATGTCACCGCCCCATCTGTGGGACATTCGAAGATAACATTGGGCGATGCCACCATCACCTCCGTGGCGGCCAATCTCACCAAAGTGACCATTCAGGCCACCGGATTGAAAAAAGCGACCACCTACACCTTGAACATTCCCGAAGGGGTGATTTTGGGCCCTGCCAAAGCGGAGGCTCCTGAGTTGTCAATATCCTTTACCACGGCAGCACCATTGGAATTAAACAAAAAGCTATGCACGCCCAACCCATCAACCCAGGCTCAAAAGGTTTTTGATTTCCTGCTGGCCAATTTCGGCACCAAAATAATCTCGGGCAGCATGGCTAACGTCAGTTGGAACATCAACGAAGCCGAATGGGTGAACAAGCACACCGGCAAATATCCGGCCTTGAACTGTTTCGACTTTGTCCACCTCTATGCATCACCGGCCAACTGGATAGATTACGGCAACACAGTGGTTGTGGAAGCATGGTGGAACAACCGCGGACTAGTAGCTGCTGCATGGCACTGGAATGTGCCCAAGACATCAGCTAGCAGCGATTATGGATTCTACGCACCTGGAAAAAACGAAGGCAACGGGGAGACCACATTCGACATCGCATTGGCCGTTCAAGATGGGACACCCGAAAACCAAATCATCAAAGCCGATCTCGAAAAGATGGCCAATTACCTTCTCTTACTCAAAGAGAAGAACATCCCAGTCATCTGGCGTCCATTGCACGAGGCTGCCGGTGCATGGTTCTGGTGGGGAGCCAAAGGAGCAGCGCCCTGCAAGGCCTTATGGAAAATGATGTTCGACACGTTCCAGGCCAAAGGATTGAACAACCTCATCTGGGTTTGGACCAGCGAAGGAAACGACGACGCCTGGTACCCTGGCGATGATTATGTGGACATCATTAGCCGCGATATCTACAGCAAACAAACGGCTCAAATCGCAACCGAGTATAAGAACCTGACCGATAAGCACAACAACAAAATGGTGACGCTCAGCGAATGTGGCAATGTGTCGAAAATATCGCTTCAGTGGAGTGCCGCTGCAACCTGGTCGTGGTTTATGCCTTGGTACGACTACGACCGCACCAACGACCCATTGTCTGCAAGCTTCAACAAAACCGATCACCAATATGCAAACATCGATTGGTGGACCGATGCCATCAACCACAATGCAGTGATTACACGCGACGAGATGCCCGATTTAAAATAAAAAGGCATATTTTTAAACATTAAAAACTGAATTATGAAACGAATCCCAAATTTTCTGATCAGCGCAATTGTTTTCACACTTCTGCCCATGACACTAATTGCACAACCACTGCTACAGCAAAAGATCAATCAGAACTGGATGTTCAGGCAACAGGCCCTCGGGACATGGCGCCCGGCATCGATTCCCGGAACGGTGCACACCGACCTGCTGGACAACGGGATAATTGAAGATCCCTTTTTCCGCACCAACGAGCAATCCCTCCAATGGATCGACAAGGTCAACTGGGAATACAAATGCACCTTCATGGCCAGCGAAGAGCTGGTTGGCAAGGAGATCATCGACTTGGTCTTCAAAGGCCTCGACACCTATGCCACCGTCTATTTAAATTCGGAAAAGATTGTGGAAGCCGACAATATGCACCGCACCTGGCGCACCAGCATCAAGAACAAGTTGAAGCAAGGCGAGAATGAACTGCACATCGTTTTTGACTCGCCCATCGCACGTGGCTTGCAGGAGCTGAGTAACTACGGCATCCTGCTGCCGGCCAACAACGACCAGAGCGAAAATGGCGGAATGGGCAAAAACCGGGTGAGCGTCTTCACCCGCAAGGCGGGCTACCATTACGGGTGGGACTGGGGCCCAAGGTTTGTCACTTCGGGCATCTGGCGCGACGTGGTCATTGAAGCGTGTGACCAAATGAAAATTGAAGACTTATACATCCAACAGGATCAAATCAGCAAAAAAGAGGCACGCTTCACGGCCAAGGCCAACCTCAACAACCTCAAGGAAGGCAGCTACCAGGTGAAACTGGTGGATTTGCAGACCAACAAAACCATCCAAACTGTCACAACCAAGATGTCGGAAGGCGACCAGACGGTTGACATCCCTGTTATCCTTAAAAACCCAAGGCTCTGGTGGCCTGCCGGCATGGGCGACCAAAACCTGTACCGGTTCGAAGTGCAAATATTCCAAAACAACCTATTGGTAGCCAGCAAAACCACTACCTCCGGTTTGAGAACCATCGAGCTGGTGCGTGAAAAGGATGCCCAAGGCGAATCATTCTATTTTAAAGTGAACGGCATTCCAGTGTTTGCCAAAGGAGCCAACTACATCCCCAACGACAGCTTCCTGCCAAGGGTGAGCCGAGCCGACTACGAAAAAGTGGTGGCCGATGCTGTTGATGCCAACATGAACATGCTGCGCATCTGGGGTGGTGGCATCTACGAAGACGATTACTTTTATGAGTTATGCGACAGGAATGGCATCCTAATTTGGCAGGATTTCATGTTTGCCTGCTCCATGTATCCCGGCAACGAGGCATTTTTGAAAAACGTGAAAGCCGAGGTGGCCGACAACGTCACCCGCCTGCGCAATCACCCTTGCATTGCCCTGTGGTGTGGCAACAACGAGATCAACACTGCCTGGAATTTTTACGGCAAGGAAGGATGGGGTTGGAAACAACAATACACGCCCGAACAGCAGCAGCAAATCAACGAGGCCTATCTGGCCATTTTCCATGAAGTGATCCCTTCTGTATTAAAGAATCTCTCCCATGACATCGCCTATTGGCCCTCGTCGCCACAAGCGGGCTATGAACCACAACAACATGCCAACTACGAAACCACATCGGGCGACATGCACTATTGGGGCGTTTGGCATGGCTTGCACCCATTCTCCGATTTCGACAAATACAAAGCCCGATTCATGAGCGAATACGGGTTCCAGTCGTTCCCCGAATTTGAAACCGTGAAGAGGTATGCCATCCCCGAGGATTTCGATATTGAGTCAACGGTGATGTCGGCACACCAACGAAGCGGAATCGGCAACCTGCGCATCAGGGAGTACATGGGCTGGGACTATCAGGTTCCGCAGGATTTTGAACAGTTCCTTTACATGAGCCAAGTACTTCAGGCCAAGGGCATCAAGGCCGCCATCGAAGCACACCGCCGCGCACGCCCTTACTGCATGGGCACGCTCTACTGGCAAATCAACGACTGCTGGCCGGTAGCAAGCTGGAGCAGCACCGACTATTACCACAACTGGAAAGCCATGCACTACATGGCTCGCAAAGCCTTTGCCCCAGTGGCCATCAGCCTGGTTGAAGAGGATAACCAATTGAAAATCCATGCCATCTCCGACAAGCTGAAGGATTTCAAGTCAACCCTTACCATCTCCTTGATTGATTTCAAAGGACAAACAATCAAAACCACCACCCAACCCGTTTCGGTCAAGGCAGCGACATCCGAAATCATTAAAACCCTGGCGGTGGATGAATGGATTGCAAGTGCCAACCGCAACCAGCTCTTCTTAAAAGTCACACTGGCCAATGGCAAGGAGATTGTAGCGCAAGGCTTACACTATTTCGAATCGCCCAAGAACATGGCGCTGGAGCAACCCGAAATAAAAACAGACGTAACCGAAACATCGCCAGGAATGGTTGCCATCAAGCTAACATCGAACAAACTGGTGAAAGACCTGATGCTCTCCATCCCGGGGCAATTCACGCATTTCAGCAACAACTATTTTGATTTGTTGCCGGGAGAAAGCGCCACCGTCACACTAAAAACCGACCTGACGGCCGAACAGGTGGAAAGCCAACTCAAAATAAGACATTTGATGACCAAATAAACATTACTCATATACATAAACAATGAAAAAAAATTCCATTATTCTACTATTCGCCATACTATTAGCCTTTGGGGCTAAAGCCAATGTGTCGCTCCCAGCCATATTTGGCGACCACATGGTATTAAAACAAAACAGCACCATCACCATCTGGGGATGGGCAAAACCGTTCGAAGAAGTGGTGGTTACACCATCCTGGAACAACAAGGAGAGCCGCATAGTTGTGGGCAACGATGCCAACTGGCAGCTTCAAATAGAGACGCCCGAAGCCGGCGGCCCTTATGAAATATCGGTGAAGGGTTGGAACCAATTCACCATCCAAGACGTGTTGATTGGCGAAGTTTGGTTGTGCTCGGGCCAGTCGAACATGGAGTGGTCGGCACGTCTGGGCATCGAAAACTCTGAAAAACACGTGCAGGAAGCCACCAACCAGCAAGTGCGCTTTTTCTCAGTAACCCATCGCACTGCCGCCAACCCCAATTACGACATTGACGGCCGCTGGGTGGTTTGCTCACCCGAGTCGATGGTTGACTTCAGTGCCCTGGCCTATTTCTTTGGCAACCATCTGCAAAAGGAGCTCAACGCCCCCATGGGTCTTATTAACTCAAGTTGGGGAGGCACCCCCATCGAAGTGTGGATCCCTGCCAACAAGATTGAAGATAACCCGTTTCTCTCCCAGGCTGCCGAAAAAGTTCCGGAAATGGGTTGGTCACCCCGCAAACCCGGGGTCATCTACAATGCCATGATTGCCCCCTTCACCCGGCTCGCCATTTCTGGAGCCATTTGGTACCAAGGGGAATCAAATGTGAGCAATGCCTATGCCTACACCAGCATGATGGAAGCCCTAGTTGGAAGCTGGAGGGAAAGATTCAACCAACAACTACCCTTCATCTATGCCCAAATAGCGCCCTACAACCAATATGGCGACCTGTCGGGGGTTGAGCTGCGCGAGGCACAACGCAAAGCGCTCGAGACCACCACCGGCACAGCCATGGTTTTAGTGAGTGATATTGGCGACACGGCCGACATCCACCCAAGGAAGAAATACGAGGCTGGGATCCGTTTTGCCAATGTGGCATTGAACAAGGTGTACAACAAAAAAGAGGTGCCTTGCGATGGCCCTATGGTAAAAGATGCCCATGCGAAAGGCAATAAAGTGACCGTATATTTCGACCACGCCACCAAGTTGACCAGCACCAACCCCAAACCTACCCATTTCGAAGTGGCCGGCAGCGATGGCGTATTCCACCAAGCCAATGCAGCCATCAAAGGAAACCAAATCGTGCTGTCGTCCTCAAAGGTTAAGGAGCCCAAAATGATCCGCCACGAATGGCAAAATGCTGTCATCCCCGACCTCTTCAACGAGCATGGGTTGCCAGCCTCCAGCTTTCAAATCCAGGTCAATTAATCCACGAAAAAAGATTATAATGAAACGTACCATTTTTATTTTGGCAACATTACTGGGAACCACCCTTGCTATGGCGCAGAAATCACCTGGGTTAGCCCTGACGCCTCCCATGGGATGGAACAGCTGGAACACCTTTGGAACCGACATCAACGAAAAGCTGGTCAAAGAGGTTGCCGATGCCTTTGTAAAATACGGCTTGAAAGACGCCGGATATGAATACATCGTCCTGGACGATGGCTGGATGATGCGCCAACGTGATGCCGATTACAAGTTGGTACCCGACCCGCAAAAATTCCCAAATGGGCTGAAAGCCTTGGCCGACTACATCCACGCCAAAGGATTGAAATTCGGCATCTACAACTGTGCCGGGTCACAAACCTGCGCCGGTTATCCGGGCAGCCGTGGTTTCGAGTATCAGGATGCCAAACAGTACGCTGAATGGGGCGTTGATTTCCTAAAGTACGACTGGTGCAACACGCAAAACATCAACGCCAAAGGGGCTTACGAAACCATGCGCAATGCCATCGCTGCCACCGGCCGCCCAATGGTGTTCAGCATCTGCGAATGGGGCGACAACAACCCATGGGAATGGGCCACCGAAATTGGCCATATGTGGCGCATCTCGGGCGACATCATCAACTGCTGGAACTGCGAACTGAGCTTTGGCAACTTCTCGTCCTGGGGTATCTGGCCCATCATCAACATGCGCAAGGATATCCGCAAGTATTCCGGCCCAGGGCATTGGAACGATTTCGACATGATGGAGGTTGGCAATGGCTTCCCCCCGGCCGAAGACCGGGTTCATTTTGTGATGTGGTGCATGGTGTCCTCCCCCCTGGTTATGGGCAACGATGTGCGAACCATGAGCGAAGAGACCCGCAAGCTACTCACCAACCATGAGATTATCGCCATCAACCAGGACAAACTAGGCATTCAGGGGTTTCGTCACATCAACGACGGAAACTTTGAGGTATGGGTGAAGCCCCTCGACAACAATGAGTGGGCCATTGCCTTCATCAATATGACCGAAAAAGAACAGTTGCTTGATTTCGACTGGAACAAACACCCCATCAACGATGACTTGGTTGGCCGCAGCCTAGAGGTAAACAGCCAGGCGTATCAACTACGCGACCTGATAAATCAAAAAAACATGGGAAGCACCCAACAAAAACTAAATCAACGCATCGCTTCGCACGATGTGTTGCTGGTAAGAGTGACACCCCAGTAATGAAAGAAGAAAAGAGGTGAAACAGGAATAGGACGTTTCACCTCTTTTATTAAGTAATGAAAAGAAAATATTGTCGTATTTTACACCCCCTAACCCCTAAAGGGGGTACATGTAACAGTCAAGTCAATCAGACAGTTACCAAAAGTCCCCTTAAGGGAAACGAAGTTCGGCGGAGCCAATTTAGGGGTAGAATAAAACAGAATACGACATTATTTCATTCGATGATCTTAGTTCCTAGCTAAACCTAAACAAACATCATCAACCACAACATCGGAAGACCCTTTATTCTCAAAAATCACTTTCACCGTCCGCTTATTCTGTGCCGCTTCGGGCAAGGTACCAAACATCATTTTTGATTGAACATAACCGATTCCACCACCATTTGCAACCAATTTCTTTTGAGTTTCAGCAATCCCTTTCACAGGCAAAAGGTCTTCGATAGTCACCTCTAACTCACCATCGCCTTTCGACCAAAAACTTAGCTGAAATTCACTGCTATGATCAAGATACAAGTACTGCTCCACAAATGCGCCAGGGGAAACCATTAACGCATGGGCACCGGTTCGAGCTGCAGTTTTCTCAATAATACCTGTCCCTTCCCAAGGAAACAAGGCATCAGAATATTCAAAGCCCGGGTTAGGCATCAGATTATCCTCCTCAAGAGCCCATTGGTAACAACGCACATAATCAACCTCCATGGTAGCACCACGAAGGCCATAAGCACCTAAAAAGAGGTTCATGGCATGATTGGGTGATTTGATGTCGTGCTTATCCCACCATTGGTGTATCAATTCACCGTCAATGTAAAATTTAAGACCGGCCGGCGACCAAAGCATGGAATGCACAACCCATTCGCCCTTAAATGCGCCTTTGTGGATGTAATGTCCAATATTGCGTTCAAACTTACCATTAGCGTCAACATTTCCATGCAGCACAACTTCGGTGGTGATGTATTCGCACAAATCCATTTCAAAAACTTGTCCGCGAGGACGTATGCCTTTCACTCCTTCTATTATGCTACCCTGTTCCAGATAGTACTTGAGAACGGGGCCGGGAGAATCGAACCAAAATGCCAAATTGATCCTATCCGCCTTTTTAGCGTAATCCCTTCGAATACGCGTTTCGTAATAGCCGCCAACCAGATTATTGACCACATCTTGATTGCTTTCCCAATTATAGGTCTGAATGGACGAAATCTGCCGGTCGGAACCTGGATAAATCTTGTCGGTGGCCTTCAGGATTATTGAAGAACCAGTCATTTCATAATCGCATTTTGGAATTTCTCGATTTTGATAGGCCTTCAATGCGGCGGCATTAAACCAGTCGAGCGATGAGAAATAACGATTCCACCATTTGATGGTATCCAACGACGCGCCATTGAACTCATCATTCCAAACAAGTTCCATCCCTAGCGGCAAAGCCTTGCTGCTTGGGGTATCAGATAAGGTTAGAGGAATAATTTTGGCGCCTTCTTGAGAACTCAACAACAAAGGACGCAGGCATAAAAATGTCAGAACAAAAAAATGAGGTAAAAGCCGTTTCATAAATATTATATCTTGGAGTTTTGGGAATACACAATCATAAAAGAAAGAAAACATAATTCACAATTTAATATATTGGAGCCTTTAAATCCCATATAAACCCAAAACGGCCTTTTACTCCACCACCTTTTCAAATCCGGCATCCTTCATATCCACAATCAAGGTGAAACCGATGTGGGCAATGGTGACATATAGTTTTTTATCGCCACGGATCTCAGAAATCTGCCCTTCCACACCGGTCAAGGCACCGGAAGTGATCCGAACCGTTTCCCCAACATTGAAGAGACCTTTTTGCAATTCAAAATTTAGCTTGCTTTCAACAGCACAGCGCATGTTATAGATCTCTTTTTCGGGAATGATGGCTGGTTTCCCCTTATCACACACAAAAGCCACGATGCCATTAACATTAAAAACATCCATCCGCTTTGCGGGCTCAATTTGCACAAAAATATAGGAATTGATAAGCGGGACCTCAACCCATTTCTTTCGATCGCTCCATTGCCGCAATTCTTTGCGTAAAGGCAAGTAAACAACAAAACCCTGCTGCACAAGCAGATCCAAGATTTTTTTCTCACAACGAGATTTGGTATACAGAGCATACCACTTTTTTTCCACAGATTTTTCCAAGATTCAGCAATTAATCAAACACTAAGGGAACTCTTGGTAACCCAAGCAAACCCAACATAAAGTTAGTAAAAGTATCAATATAAAATACACTTTCACATCTGCCCAAGGCCTTAAAAAAACGCAGAAACCACAAAATAAGACACTTAAATTACTGCAAAAGATCAAAATCGATTACTTCTGGTTTTGCTTCACAAACCTTTGCATTTTCGCAACGAATGGTGCGGCCTGGAAATTTCTTAATCAGGTTGTAGTTGTGAGTGGCCATCACCACGGTTTTGCCATCTTTGCTGATGCGGTGCAACAACTTGAGCAAATCGTCGGAGGTTTCAGGATCGAGGTTGCCAGTGGGTTCATCGGCCAGAATCAGTTCGGGTGAATTTAAAAGCGAACGGGCGATGGCAATCCGTTGCTGCTCGCCACCTGAAAGTTGATGAGGCATTTTATAACCTTTGTTCTCCATGTCCACCAAATCCAAAACCTCCCTAATGCGGCGATCCATCTCCTTTCGGTTTTTCCAGTCGGTGGCTTTGAGCACAAAAAAAAGGTTCTCATAAACGGAGCGATCCGACAACAATTGAAAATCCTGGAAAATAATCCCCATGTTGCGCCTTAAAAAAGGCACCTGTTTCCTTTTGATGCTTTTCAAGTCGTACCCCGACACAAAAGCTTCACCCTCGACCAGTGGCAATTCGCAATAGAGGGTTTTCAAGAGACTCGATTTGCCACTCCCCACCTTGCCTATGAGATACACGAATTCCCCAGGTGTGATGACCAAGTCAACATCGCGCAAGACCACGTTTTCGCTCTGGCGGATCAATACCTTGGAAAGCTCTATGATATTATTATTTTCATTCAATGTCTTCTTTTCCATCTTATCAAGTAAAAAAGCAATATCTAAAAATTAAAGAAACCTCATTTTAAACCCATCAACGGAAGATTCTGGCCTGACGCAATGCCCGTTGGTACTTGGCAGCATTTTGCTGATGCTGTCTCAAGGTAGCAGCAAAGTTATGATAGCCCGAAAAATCATCTTTGGCACACATGTATAGGTATTTGTGTGGCTGGGCATTCAATACAGCATCAATACCGCTCACCGACGGAATTCGAATGGGTCCGGGGGGCAATCCGGCATACCGGTAGGTGTTATAAGGGGAATCGACAGCCAAATCTTTCTTCAAAATCCGCCTGATGGTAAAATCACCCAAGGAAAATTTCACGGTCGGATCAGCCTGCAACGGCATATTAATTTTCAACCGATTCAAATACAAGCCGGCCACAACAGGCTTTTCGTCCCCTTTAATGGTCTCCTCGTCCACAATGGAGGCCAGCACCGAAACTTCTACTGGCGACAAACCCAGCGAATCAGCTTTATGCATGCGCGAAGCATTCCAAAAACGGCCATATTCCTTATGCATCCGCTGAAGCCATTGTTTGGATGAAGTATTCCAGAAGAACTCATACGTATTGGGGATAAAAAGGGCGGGTAAAGTTTCAGGTCGGAATCCCAAGGTACGAATCAATGAATCGTTTTCCAACACTCGAATCAAAGAGACCGAATCCGCCTCAATTTTGCGCGACACGATCCCTGCCAATTGCGGGAGAGTCCTGACATTATTGAAAGTAAGCTGAATTGGACTTTGCGCTCCCTGCCTAAGCATCGACACCAAATGGTAGTTGTCCATACCTTGGGTGATTTTATACCGACCAGCCCTAACCGACTGATCATACCCCATCAGCCGAGCAACCGCCACGAAACTCTTTTCACTGCCCAACCAATTTTGACAAGTCAACAACTGTACCACATCATCAAAGCTTGAGCCTGTGGGGATGTAAAGGTAGTCTACCTGTTTTGATCCAGGATGAAGGTTGGGCTGAAAAAACCAACGATAGTATTTCAACCCAAAAAATCCTGCACCAACCAAGATCAATGCCAAGATAAGGAACACAAGGATTTTAAAGTTGCCCGGTTTTTTGGGTTTATGCCGTGTAACAATTGCCATAATAACTGAATTTGCCGAAATTTAATAAATAATCGTATTGAAGACCCCAAAGGGGTGAAATAAAAACCACCAGAAAGGTCATAAAAAAACCCGATCCACAAAAATTGGATCGGGTTTTATGTTATCAACAAATATTTTAACCCAGATAGGTCTTCAGCAACTTGCTTCGGGAAGTATGGCGCAGGCGCCGGATGGCTTTTTCTTTGATCTGGCGAACCCGTTCACGGGTCAAACCAAAACGTTCACCAATTTCCTCCAGGGTCATCTCCTGGCATCCGATACCAAAAAATAGTTTGATGATGTCACTCTCCCGCTCGGTCAATGTGGCCAGCGAGCGTTCAATTTCGCGCGAAAGGGACTCATTGATCAAAGCACGGTCGGCATTAGGTGAATCGCTGTTAACCAAAACATCCAGCAAACTGTTGTCCTCTCCTTCCACAAAAGGTGCATCCACAGAGATATGACGACCCGATACACGCAAAGTATCTGCCACTTTATCGGCCGGCAATTCAAGTTGGTCGGCCAACTCCTCGGGCGATGGTTTGCGTTCGTTCTCCTGCTCGAACTTAGAATAAGCTTTGTTGATTTTATTCAACGAGCCAACCTGGTTCAACGGCAAACGTACGATACGCGACTGCTCAGCCAAAGCCTGCAGAATGGATTGACGAATCCACCAAACGGCATAAGAAATAAACTTAAAACCACGCGTCTCATCAAATTTCTCGGCTGCTTTAATCAATCCCAGGTTACCTTCATTAATCAAGTCAGGCAAGCTTAACCCCTGGTTTTGATACTGTTTGGCCACCGAGACAACGAAACGAAGGTTGGCACGCGTCAATTTTTCCAAGGCGGTTTGATCGCCTTTCTTGATCCGCTGGGCCAGCTCCACTTCTTCTTCAACCGAAATAAGTTCTTCCCGTCCAATCTCCTGCAGATATTTATCTAAAGAAGCGCTTTCGCGATTAGTAATTGATTTTGTTATCTTTAATTGTCTCATATCCCTTGTGCAAAAATACGCGCAAAATTAATATAAATATATATATTAAACAACACAGCGCGGCACCAAGTTGCTATTCTTCCAGGTTAATTGCATAATAAGCCACCCGACCGTTGGGATAGATCCCTGTAAGGAAAAGTCCTTCATTGGCTGTTGCAACAATCCGTTCAAAATCCTGCACGCTGGTAACCGGCATCCGGTTTGCCTTTGTTATAATAAATCCATTCTGGATTCCGTTCTGTTTGAGTTTCCCCTCGTTAAGTTTAACAATTTTCAGGCCATAGTTGATTCTTAAAGCTTTTTTATCATCCGTTCCCACTTCTTCAAAAATGGCACCCAACAGTTTGTTTTTATCCGAAACCTTGACTATTTCGGTTGTACCCCGAATACTACGTAAAGTTACTGTAAAATGTTTCATTTTTCCAGAACGGACAACCCCAATTTTCACTTTATCGCCAGGGCGTAAACGACCTATCCGTTCTTGAAGTTGAGGAACCGTATTGATGGCTTCATTATTAACCGAAACAATCACATCCTCGGCTTCCATACCGGCCTCTTTGGCGCCTCCACCATCGGCAACAGCAGCCACCAGAACGCCAGCGACCTTATCGAGCTTGAGGCGTTCTTGAATCTCCTTGTCAACATCCACAATACTCACACCCAACAAGCCACGCTGCACTTCACCGTAAAGCTTCAAATCCTCAGAAACCTTTCTGGCAATATTGGCCGGCACAGCAAAGGAATAACCGGTGAAAGAACCTGTTCGCGAGGCTATGGCCGTGTTGATCCCGATCAGCTCACCACGGGTATTCACCAACGCACCACCACTATTACCGGGGTTTACTGCTGCATCGGTCTGAATAAAAGATTCGATGCCCATATTGGCACCCGAATTGGCCAAAATACCAATATTACGAGACTTGGCACTCACAATACCTGCAGTAACCGTACTGGTGAGGTTGAAAGGATTGCCTACAGCCAAGACCCATTCGCCCACCTTGATTTGATCCGAATCGCCAAAGGCCAAAAAGACCAAGCCGGAGGCATCAATCTTCAGCAGCGCAATATCTGTTGTGGGATCTGTACCCACCAAAGTGGCCTTAAAACTGCGGCGGTCGTTGAGCACCACCTCAATCTCATCGGCACCGTTGACCACATGGTTGTTGGTGACGATGTAGCCGTCGTTGCTGATGATCACACCTGAACCTGAACCCTCAACCGGTTGAGGCTGCGCATAGCCCCTAGGCCCAAAAAAGAACTCATAAAGCGGATTCTCCTGATAACCGGACCGAACCGTACTGACCGTTTTTACATGCACTACGGCATTGACACTGACCTCTGCCGCCACGGTAAAATCGACACTACCTTGAAGCGACCCACTATCAATGGAGGTGAAGCGAGTTGCAAAAGGACGTTCTTCAACAAGCTGCTGATCGACAGGCTCACTGGTTTCAAGCCGCGAAAAAACAAAAGCGCCAACAAATGCTCCCAACCCGGCAATCAAGAATATTGCTAAAATCTTTTTTGCATTCATAACTAATTGTTTTTAAATTATTGATCAAATTGTAAACTGTATCAAAACAACACACAGAGCTCAACATTGTTCCACTTTGGGTGAACAACCAAAGCCTCTCACAAAATTGATCAAAAAACAGGCAAAAAATTCTGTTCCATCGAACAAAGAAACCGCAAAAGTCCAGATTTAACCTCCCTTTAACGATTGGCACTATTTAAAAGAGTCAAAAGTTAAAAGAAACTTAATGACAATATGACACCTATCCAAAGCAAAAACCGACAAAAGAACACATCATCCTACCAATCCCCCAAATGTTTGTCGGCCATGGCACCAAACTCACCCACCAAATTCACCAAATTATCGACGGTCAACTGGTTCAACTCCGAAATCAGCATAACCTCTTCGGGTGAAAGACCATTTTGCAGAGCCTTAAGCGCCAACCGACGAACGGCAGCCACGCTACCTTTTTGATATCCCCTGGCAAATCCCTTTTCCAAACCCAATTCCATCCCCTTTTCAATCCCCCGGCGAAAACCACGCTCTTCAGCCTCGCAACTGATGCCCTTTTTAATTTCCACAGCCGACTTGTATTTATTGTACTCAAACAACTCTTTTTCGGACCAATTTTCAAGCTGGCAAAGATTGATGGCCTCCAAGATCTCCTCATCGCCAACCAAGGAGGCAGGTAATTCAATAGTATGCTCGCTAATCAGGTGGAAATAGTTCAACCACCGAGCCTGTTTGGTATTCGCCTCCTGAAGCCGCGCCCCCATTTTGGGCAACTCCACAAAAACAAGGCTTAACCCCTCCAGAACCTTGCGGGAGTGGGCTTCCTCCACCATCTGATAAAAATGGTAGTACTGATCCTTTTCGTATTCAAACACATCGTTCACCAGAGCAATACCAAATACAGGCATCGAATATTCCGACACATGAACTTCATTTTGGTAACGGATATAAGCCTTTTCGGAATCAAATAAAACACTTTGTAAGAAACCGTCGGTCCACATCATCTGAAACAACACCAAAAACCGTTTACCCGCCTCGGTGGTGCACTCCACCACAAGCGATGGATTTCGGAACACCGGGTAAACAAAGGAATCGGAGTTGGGCATGATGGACACCGCCTCGGCAAAATAGGAACCATTTTGTGGCAGCAAACAATTTATCAAACTCTTGCACAGTTGCGGGTTTTGACCGAAAACTTTTTGTATGGCCAATTCATTTTTGGGATCGAGATATTTCATAAAATTTTGATTTAGTGCAATAAATATAACAAAAAAACAACAATACCTTAATCAATAACCACTTAAAAAAACAATCCACCTGCACGATTTGTTAACCGAAGCCTAAAAAAACCATACTTCCATCTGACATTAATCATACGGAAAAAAAATTGCTACATAGGATTATTCACTATTTTTGAAAGAGCTAACAAATCGAAAAACAGAGATCTATGAAAACACTATCAACACATGATTACATAGAAAGGGAAGAAAAATATGGTGCCCACAACTACCATCCGCTGCCGGTGGTGCTGGAGCGAGGTGAAGGAATTTTCGTATGGGATGTGGAGGGCAAGCGCTACTTTGATTTCCTATCCGCCTATTCAGCTGTTAACCAAGGACATTGCCACCCGTCCATCATCAAAGCACTGACCGATCAGGCACAGATAATCACCCTGACATCCCGCGCTTTCTTCAACAGCGTTTTGGGCGAATACGAAGAGTATGTGACAAAATATTTTGGGTACGACAAAGTGCTGCCCATGAACACGGGCGCAGAAGCCGATGAAACAGCTCTTAAACTTTGCCGAAAATGGGCTTACGAAAAAAAAGGCATCCCTGAAAATGAAGCCAAAATAATTGTGTGCGAAGGGAACTTCCATGGACGCACCATCACCATCGTCTCCATGAGTACCGATCCCGACTCTTACAAAGGATTTGGACCTTACACGCCGGGATTCATTACCATTCCCTACAACGACATCGAAGCCTTGAGAAAGGCTTTGGAAGACAGCAATGTGGCCGGATTCCTTCTGGAACCCATACAGGGCGAGGCTGGGGTTTTTGTTCCGGATGAGGGATACCTGAAGCAGGCCTACGAGTTGTGCAAAGCCAAAAATGTGCTGTTTATGGCCGATGAGGTGCAGACGGGCATTGCCCGCACCGGCAAACTGCTGGCCTGCGACCACGAAGGCGTGCGCCCCGACATACTGATCCTGGGCAAAGCCATATCAGGCGGCGTATTCCCTGTATCGGCCGTATTGGCCGACGACGAGATCATGCTGGTGATCAAACCTGGCGAGCATGGCTCTACTTTTGGCGGAAACCCATTGGCTTGCAAAGTGGCCATTGCTGCATTGGAAGTGGTTAAAAACGAAAAACTGGCAGAAAATGCCGAGCGACTTGGAAAGATATTCCGCGAAGAGATTGGCAAGATCCAATCGGACATGATCGAACTGGTACGCGGTAAAGGGCTACTCAATGCAGTGGTAATCAAACCCAAAGAGGGCAAAACAGCTTGGGATGTTTGCTTGGCGATGAAGGAAAACGGATTGATAGCCAAACCAACCCATGGCCATATCATTCGCTTTGCCCCTCCCTTGGTAATCAACGAAGAACAATTGCGCGAAGCCATTGAGATTATCAAAAAGACAATTCTGGCATTATAAAACAACGCAATCATTTTGGCATACTTTTTTTTGAAAAGGGACTGTTTCGGTTATTTCAACCATCAGTCCCTTTTTCTTGAGCAGAATAGAATATAATAGAACGAAGCCTTGGTGATAAAACCATAACCCTAAAAAATCCGTCCTACAAATCAATCTCCACACAAAAAAACACAATACTGGAATATTTGAAAAAAAATTCCATTTCAATATTTTTCAAGATGCTTTTTTCAAAAAAACTAAAACAAGGAATCTCAACTATTTAGCGCATATCCCAGCAAAAACAAGGATGCCCCGTCCCTCATAAACAAAAAAAACTTCAACAAAAAGTAGACAAGTGTTGGTTTATATTAAAAACAACTCTATATTTGCATCAAATCTTTTTTCATAGATTTGGGTTAGGTTAGAAAAGGGGATCAAACAACGGTTTGGTGCCCTTTTTTTATACACTAGCTTTTCATCCACTGTCAAACTTCAACCAGAGCGACTAGTTAAGCCTCCCATTTTGCGTTATTTAACAATCGGTGTTTTGCCACATTTGATAAATATTGTACTTTCATCCAAAACAAGCTTACGATACCGTACAACAACATGGAAAACCATCATGATGTCATAACTCTCCTATCAAGACTAGCAGCCATGAATCCAAAACCCTTCAATGGCAATGAACCTATTTTATCATTACCTGTCACACATATTGCAGAGGAGGCTCAACGACAAGGGGTGGCACCATGGATTTGCTACCAGATAGATCAACACCATTCCGAAATTGAACAACTGCAAAATTTGAAAGCGACGTTGAAACCATCGCTTTTCGCCACACTGGCAGCCAATGAAATGAACATCGCCCTTTTGAATGAGATCCAGGTTCTGTTGGCTACTCACCATATACGGACAACTACCTTGAAAGGCATTTCTCTGGTGATGGGCCTCTATCCCGCACCATCTCTACGCCCCATTGGCGATTTGGATCTTTATATCAGCCCCAACAAGGTTTTCCAAGCCCGCGACCTACTGGTTGCCCAAGGCGCAAAAGCATCAGCCCCCCCACTATCGCCACTTCACGAGGCCAACCATGCCCATGTCCGATCGCTGACCTACAAGGGGCGTCTGGTGGAGTTTCACCAACGATTGTACGATGTGGGTAATCCTTGGAATCCAAACCTTGAACTTGAAAGCGCCATTGAACCATTCGCATTTCGCGACCAAACCTATTACCGCCTAAACCGAACCTTGCTGGCTTACCATTTGGCAACCCACTTAGCCTACAACATGAAGATGGGTGGCTGCCGACTGGGTTGGTTCGTGGATATCGCCTTATTGTTCTCTCAAGAAAACGAAAACGCGTACCTATTGTATCAGAATCTATTAAAGATCAACCCAAAGGCCAACCGTGCCATCAACAGGGTTCTTGGCTACGCCATGCCCCTCATGAATCAACAGGCATACAACTCTCTGCAGAAACATCAAAATCTAAAACCAGAAGTAATCCCATCACATCTTTTAACCGAATCGGCAGAAATTAAGCTGAACCACAAAAAAATTGTTGCCCTCAACATTTTACAAACGCCTGGTATAGGCAATAAAACAACCTTGTTGTTCCGCGAGTTCTTCCCAGCCAGGACGTATATGGAACATTTCTACCCGATCCAATCAAACAAAAACCTGATATTTGCCTATTTGAAGCGGCTCACCAACTTTGGAAACTAATTAATTTAAATCAATACATCAATCACATATGAACAACCCACTACTATCAAACTTTGAAACACCGCACCAATCGGCTCCATTTTCGGCCATTCACGCGGACCATTTCATTCCGGCTTTCGAAAAGGCATTTGCCCAAGGCCGCCAAGAGATAGCAGCCATTATAGCTTCCCCTGAGCAACCGACATTTGAAAACACGGTGGTGGCTCTGGAGCAAACCGGCAAACAACTGTCGTTGGTGAGCAGCATCCTTTTCAACCTGAACCATGCCCACACCAGCGAGGCCATTCAGGAGGTGGCACGCACCATATCGCCCATGCTCACCCAATATTCCAACGACATCTGGATGAACAAGCAGCTGTTCGAACGGGTGCGCCAAGTTTATGAATCCCGCCACCAACTCACCTTGCACGTTGACGAGCAAAAACTGCTGGAGGACACCTACAAGGCGTTTGTCCGCTGTGGCGCCAGGCTGACCGGCCAAGAAGCCGAGAGATACAGGGCGGTCACTGAAGAACTATCCACGCTGACCTTGCGTTTTGGAGAGAATGTGCTGAACGAAACCAACGATTACCAATTGCACCTCACCAACGAAGCCGACCTGGCCGGACTGCCAGCCGATTTGGTGGCCAGCGCTGCCCACCGAGCTAAGGAAGAGGATAAAACAGGCTGGGTCTTCACACTCCAATACCCTTCGTACGTCCCCTTCATGAAATATGCAGCCAACCGACAGCTGCGCGAGCAGATGTTCAAAGCCTATTCGCGCAGAGCCAACCGGGGCAACCAACACGACAACAATGAGTTGGTGAAATGCATCGCCGCCCTGCGGATCGAAAAAGCCAAGCTACTGGACTTCGCCACCTATGCCGATTACATATTGGAGGAACGCATGGCCGGCTCTAGGGAACAGGTGAACCATTTCCTTGACGAACTGCTGGAGGCAGCCCTCCCCTTTGCCAAACAAGACATCGAGGATGTGACGGAGCTGGCCAAGGCTGATGGTTTAGACCAGTTGCAGCGTTGGGATTTTGCTTATTACAGTGAAAAGCTGAAAACCGCCCGTTACGATGTCAACGATGAGATGACCCGCCCCTATTTCCGTCTAGAGAAAGTTGAAGCGGGGATTTTCCAACTAGCCAACCAACTGTTTGGCCTCACCTTTGAATTGAATACCAGCATCGAAGGCTACCATCCTGATGTAAAAGTTTTTGAAGTATATGATGAGACGGCCGAATTCCTGAGCCTGCTCTACATCGATTATTTCCCCCGCAAGACCAAGCAGGGCGGTGCCTGGATGACCTCATTCCGCGACCAGCACATCCTTGGCGGCAAAGACGTGCGTCCTCACATCAGCATTGTCACCAACTTTGCGCCACCAACGGAGGATACGCCATCCCTACTAACCTTCAACGAAGTGAAGACCTTCCTGCATGAGTTCGGCCATGCCCTGCACGGCATGTTGAGCAAGGTGGTGTTCGAGAGCCAGAGCGGCACCAGCGTTTATCGCGACTTCGTGGAACTGCCATCGCAAATCATGGAAAACTGGGCATTAGAGAAGGCTTGGCTCAGCCAAGTTGCCATCCATTATATTACCGAGGAAGTGATCCCTGATGCATTGATCGACAAGCTGGTGGCTGCCGACTTATTCCAAAGCGGATACGCCACCCTGCGGCAATTGAGTTTCGGGTTCAACGACATGGCGTGGCACTCGCTTGAGACACCTTTCGAAGGTGATGTGGCACAATTTGAGGCATCGGCCATGTCGGCCACCGAGCTCTTGCCACCTGTTGCGGGGAGTTGCATGAGCACCGCATTTTCTCACATTTTCGATGGGGGCTATGCAGCAGGCTATTATGGCTACAAATGGGCTGAAGTGTTGGATGCCGATGCCTTTGAATCGTTCAAGGAGCATGGCGTGATGAACAAAGAGGTTGCCAAGGCCTTCCGCCAGAGCATACTAGAGCGTGGCGGATCGGATCATCCCATGAAATTGTATGTGGCATTCAAAGGTGCAGAGCCATCCATCACCCCATTGTTGCGCCGCTCAGGACTACTGCCAATCAGTAAATAAATTTTATACAAAAAATGTTTACAAATCGCCCATATTGTTAATTAAGGCATGGTATTTGATGATTATATCTTGCAAGAAACATTTTTTTAAGGTTTATATCTTTATAAAAAGGAGGATTTAGCAACATCCTCCTTTTTATTATTTCTGCCTAACGGATATAATCGCCATATTTGCACTTCGTTAAAAATATGTTCCAACAATGATTACTCCAAAAGCTGTATTTTTCGACATGGATGGCGTGTTGTACGACTCCATGAAAAACCACGAATTCACCTGGATTGAGAGTTTCAAAAAAGCAGGCATCATTTTTTCAGCCCAAGAAGCCTACATGAACGAGGGAAGAACCGGGAACAGTACCATCCACCATATATTCCAGAAGGAGAAAGGGCGCCAAGCCACCGATCAGGAGTGCGAATTGATTTACAACGAGAAAACCCGGCTGATGGCTCTTCAACCCAAAGCCCCCATACTCCAGGGCATGAAAGAGCTGATTGATACCCTAAGGATAAAAGGCGTTACTGTTTTGGTGGTGACGGGTTCACGCCAACCACTTTTGCTTGAGAAGCTTAGTCAAGACTATGGTTTCGAAAGTCACCAAATCATCAGCGGCCACGACGTGACTCAAGGAAAGCCCCATCCCGAACCTTATCTGATAGCATTGGCCCGCAGTGGTGCGGAGGCCAAAGATTGTGTAGTGATTGAAAACGCGCCCTTGGGCATCCAATCGGCTAAGGCAGCTGGCATCCACACCATTGCGGTGAACACGGGCATACTGCCAGATGAATGCCTTTGGCAACATGGGTGCGATGAGTTATTCCCCAACACCATCAGCCTCAGCCAACAGTGGATAAAAAACCTGCAAGAAATTTAACCGCAAAAGAGCGTCATTCGTTCAGCGCCAGTCGATAGAAGCGAAACAACCAATGATGAACGAACGCGCCCAGTGCTTTTTACAGATGCTTTGCCGCTTCGTCGCGACCCGCCCTGAAAGCTTTCAAGTTGGTGGCCACCACCTCATCGCCCTTGCGACCAAATAGGTTGGCAATGGCCTGCTCCAATGATTCCACCGGAATATCCAGCCAATGGGAGGCAGCACCCAAAATCACCATATTACCTGAGCGGGCAGAACCACTCTGCCGTGCCATTTCATCGGCATTGAAGGCGACGGTTTTATATTTGGCCAATTCGGTGGCAATTTCATCATCGGAAGTATAATCGGGAATATTCTTTTCAGGTGTGGTGTTGGTGATGATCCATCCCCCAGGCTTAAGATAGGCGACGTAGCGCAGGGCCTCCATGGGCTCTACGGAAATGATCAGGTCGGCCTTATGTTTTTGGATCAAGTCGGACCAAATGGGGTCGGAAGAGATCCGCAAATTGGATTGCACATCGCCGCCACGCTGGCTCATGCCGTGCACTTCGGCCTGTTTCATGTGCAAGTTGTTTTCGAGAGCCGCCATGCCAATCACAGCACTGATGGACAAGATGCCTTGGCCGCCTACACCCGAAATGATGATATCTTTTTTCATGAATTTCCTTTTTCAATAATTTTTGACAACAAAATCACTGTTCACTCTTTGCGGCGGCCTCTGCCCGTTTGCGACGGCTGAGGGTTTGGATGCACTCCCTACGCGGGATGATGACCGAAACGCCAGGATAAGCCATCTCTTCCTTCATCACCTGCACCATCTCCTCGTAATTCTTACGGTGTGGCACCATCACCCGAATGTGTTCAGGCTCCACGCCCAATCCTTGGCAGATGGCTTCAATGCGGTTGTGACCAGAGGAAGTTTGTCCTCCAGTCATGGCCGTGGTTTCATTGTCGCTGATGATCACCGTAATGGGGGATTTTTCATTGATGGCATCCAACAGCCCGGTCATGCCCGAATGAGTAAAGGTGGAGTCGCCTATCACTGCCACGGCAGGAATCAAGCCGGCATCGGCAGCACCCTTTGCCATAGTGATGGAAGCTCCCATGTCCACACAGGAGTTGATGGCTTCGAAAGGCGCCAAGGCACCCAATGTATAACAACCAATATCGGAGAAAACCCGCCCATAGCCGAACGACTGCACCGCCTCGTTCAAGGCATCATAGGCATCGCGGTGACCGCATCCCACACACAAGGAAGGGGGACGCTTCATCACGACTTCGGGAACAAAGTCATCCAACGACACCTCCAACCCCAGGGCTTTGCCCACCAAATCGGGGTTGAGTTCGCCTTCACGGGGTAAGGAACCATCGAGGCGTCCTCGAATTTTCTTCCCCTGACGGCAATAGCCTGCCATGAGCTCCTCTACCATGGGGTACCCATCCTCCAACACCAACAGTTCATCGCACATACTATAAAGTCTCTCAACCATCTTCCGGGGCATGGGATATTGCGTCAGCTTCAGCACTGGGTAATCGCACCCGTTGGGGAAATGCTCCATCAAATAGTTAAACGCCAATCCACAGGCGATGATGCCAAGCCGTTTGTTGGATCCGTCGATCAACTGGTTGTAACCCAGACTCTCCGATGATTGCTCGAACAATTTCCTGGCCTCCACCAATTTGTGGTATTGCCTTCGGGCAATGGCCGGCAAAAGGATAAACTGATGCGAATCCTTGGGAAGACTCAATGGATTCTCGGGCTTGGGCGTTTTATTGATGACACCCGCCCTAGAGTGAGAAAGGCGTGTGGTGATTCGCATCATGATGGGAACATTGAGTTGTTCACTCAACTCGAAACCGGCATAAGCCATATCGTAAGCCTCCTGCTGATTGGAAGGCTCCAGAATGGGAATTTGAGCAAAGCGCCCATAGTAACGGCTGTCCTGTTCGTTTTGCGAGGAGTGCATGGAGGGGTCATCGGCCACTGTGATAATCATTCCACCGTTGATGCCCGTGATGGCTGCATTCATAAACACATCGGCGGCCACATTCAACCCCACATGCTTCATGCACACCATGGTTCGCTTGCCAGCGTACGACATGCCCAAAGCAGCCTCCATGGCGGTTTTTTCGTTGGCCGACCATTGGCTGTGGATGTTTTGCTTGATTGCTTGGGCAGAGCCCTGAACATATTCGGTAATCTCGGTGGATGGCGTGCCCGGGTAGGCATAAACGCCCGACATCCCACCATCAATGGCACCCTGGGCAATGGCCTCGGCCCCCAGTAAAAACTGCTTTTGTATCTTCATATCCTCGGATTTTGTCATTTAGCAACTTCTGATTCCATGCTAAATAACAAAATCCGCCAAGCAAAGGATATGACAATTGTCAACGCTGGGAATTAATCATGTTTAGCCTGCGACACATTCAGGAATAGACCGTAACGGTCAATTTGCGACGCCCACCGACATTCCTGAACTCACACAAGCAGATCCCCTGCCACATCCCCAAATCCATCTTACCTTGCCTGATGGGGATGGTGAGCGAACATCCAACGAGCGAACTCTTGATGTGGGCCGGCATGTCATCGGGCCCTTCATCGTCGTGTCGATAACGCCGGGAGTCTTCAGGCGCCAACCAGGAAAGGGCATCTGCCAAATCTTCCCGCACTGTTGGATCGGCATTCTCGGTAATGGTAAGCCCCGCCGAGGTGTGCCTGATAAAGATGTTGACCAGCCCCTTCGAAGGCCAATCCTTAACTGCGGCTTGAATATGATGGGTGATCAGGTGGCAGCCTGCAGGCAGGGAGGGCAAGGTTATTTCGAATTGTTCAATCATAACCCTGAAATGCTTTGTTTAAACGACCCAAAAACCTCAGGATTGACGGCATTTTCAGGCATCTCACCCTTGAAGGCTGACAGGATGTTGGATGCCACCACAAAGGACATCTCTTCACGAGCCTCAATGGTGCCCGACCCCAGGTGCGGCATCAACACAACCTGATCCATCACCAGCAAGGCAGGCGATACATTAGGTTCATCCTCATAAACGTCCAATCCAGCTCCGGCAATTAAATTCTTCTCCAAAGCCTCGATCAACGCCTTTTCGTCCACCACAGCACCTCGAGCCGTATTGACCAGAATGGCCTTTGGCTTCATCAATCCAAAAGCACGGGCATTTATCAAATGGCGGGTGGCATCGGTCAGCGGGGTGGACAAGGAGACCACATCGGCAACAGCCAAAAGCGAATCAAACGAATGATAAGTAGCCTGATATTGCAACGCTTCGCTCTCGGGAAGGGGCTTGCGGTTGTGGTAGATCACCTTCATGCCAAAGGCAAGCGCCCGGCGGGCAATGGCTTTGCCAATTTTGCCCATCCCCACAATGCCCAGCGTTTTGCCATAAAGCGTATGGCTCAGGTTATTCATCACCCCCCAGGTTAAAGTGCCGGGTTGGCGAAGTTGCCGATCCTTCAGCACAATTTGGCGAGCAACAGCCACCATCAGCCCCATGGCCAACTCGGCAGTGGGTTCGGTGACCGGAGCCGGGCAATTGGTCACTAGGATATTGTGATCATTGCAATACGCCAAGTCGATGTTATCAAATCCGGCACCATAATTGGCCACCATCCTGAGCGAGGGCACCCGTACCATCATCTCCCGGGTCAGTTTGCGGCCAAAAACCGAAACCACAGCCACGCTCCCTTGCATTTCTGCAACCATGGCCTCATGTGCCATTTGGTCTTCCGATGCAAAAACGATCTCCCACCCTGGCAACGTCGCTGTAAATCCCGCCGAAGGTATATTTTGCATAATATAGAGTTTACTCATGATTCGTTATTTTTATAAAAAACACTTCGTGAAATTAATGATTTAATATCATTACTAGGAGAAAGAAAGAGCTTAACTTGGAAATTTTAAAATATCAGCCCCATCCATACTTTATGAATAAAACTTTCGTTTAATAGGATTGTAGGGATACTTAACAACAGAATGAAACAGACAAAAAAGAGGGTGATCATTTGCAGCACCAGCGACTATGCGGCCGATTACAGGCTTTACAAAACAACCTTATCGCTGACTCAATTTGGATTTGAAGTCGTAAGAGTCGGGCGCCACCGAAAAGGACACTTGCATCAAGAAGAGAAAGATCTCCGGCTGATAAAACTGCTGTTCGAAAAAGGCCCCCTTTTTTACCTGGAGATGAACATCCGATTATTCCTGTTCCTGGTTTTTTCCAAATGCCACATCATCTACTCGGTGGATTTGGACACCCTGCCCGGCTGCAGGCTGGCAGCCATGCTGCGCCGAAAAAAGCTGGTGTTCGACAGTCACGAATATTTTCCCGAAGTACCTGAATTGAAAGACCGACCCTTGATCAAGTCCATCTGGCTTTTGCTGGAACATCTGTTTGTTCCCGGAATACACCTGAGCATCACGGTTTGTCAATCCATAGCCGATATATACAAACATAAATATGGCCTCCCATTTTATGTGGTGAGGAATATCCCACTGGAAAAAAGAACTCAACCTTCATCAAACACCTCATCTTCCACACGTCCGTTCACTCTGCTCTACCAAGGAGCTGTCAACGAAGGGCGAGGTTTGGAGCCCATGATCGAAGCCATGCCATCCTTGCCCCAATGCCGACTGGTGATCGTGGGCGATGGCCCCATCGCCCAACAAATCAAAGAACTGGTGAGCAAAAAGGAGTTGAACGACCGGGTTTTTTTCGAAGGGAAGAAACCCTTTGACCAATTGCCTGCGTATATGGCCAATGCCGATTTGGGTTTGGTCTTGCTCGAAAACAAGGGGCTAAACTATTACTATTCGCTCCCCAACCGTCTGTTCGATTTCGTCCAAGCCGGGCTACCCATCCTCGCCATGAATTTCCCCGAGATGGCCGCCATTGTAAATAGATACCATGTGGGACTTTGCGTTGACCACATGAAACCTGAAAAATTAGCCCAAGTTATTGGCCAAATCATGCAGAATCAAACTCAAATGGCTATCTGGCGAAAAAACATGACCACAGCTGCCCTTGAACTCACTTGGGAGCATGAGTATGAGGTTTTGCGCCAACCATTACTCAATCTATAACGATGGTTTGTTCCATTTGTGGATGTATTCATGCTTCGGATCGAACTTGCTGATTTGTTTTTCGATGTTGAAGCGTCGGTTGACGCGGCTGTCGGTGCCCGTACCCGATTGATAGGCCCAGTTGCCATAATTGTTACAGACATCATAATCAATCAGTGCCGACTCAAACCATTGCGCACCCCACAACCAGTTCACTTCCATCACCTTGGCCAAATAATAAGAGGCCAGCATACGCCCCCGGTTGCTTAAAAATCCTGTATGAAGCAACTCCTTCATGAAGGCATCAATCAGCGGCGACCCCGTTTCCCCAAGGCGCCATTTGTCGAAAGCTTCCCGGTCGTCGTGCCGGTCGCGGTTCTTGTTACGTAAGCCATGACGCCAAAAGAGGCGGCTGCCATACCGCAACATCAGAAAACGGTAATACTCCCGCCAAATCAACTGTTCTGTCAATTTCTGAACCGATGGCTGAGCCGACTCACGGTGCCCGGCGTGTTTTTGGATCAGAGCCACCACCTCGCGAACATTGATAACCCCCAATGCCAAATAGGGCGACCAAAAAGTGGAGTAATGATCCCCCATAAAGAATTCTCGACTGCTCACATAATCATCAATAGCCGAACTGGATACATATTCCAACACCTTTTGCCGAGCCACCACCTCCCCTGCCGGAAGATGGAAAGGCTTTGATTGAATTTGATAAGTACCCAGGGTGGAATTGTGCGCATCATAGGCTTTCGCTTCCAATAAAGCCCCCTGCGCTGTTGTTTCCAAAGGCAAGACACTCACTTTATTAAGAAAAGCCGTATAATAGAAGGGGCTCTTCTCCACTGGAAATGAAACCGATTCGGGCGTAAAAAGGGTGCTGCCAAAAGTCAAATGCAAAGGCACCATGCCAGCAATTTGATTTTCCAACTGTTTCTCCTCATAAGCATATTCGGCCTGGGCAAAAATGCTCGATGGCTTGTGGATGCGAACCAGTTCTTGAAACAGATGAAGGGGATCACCATAGTAAATGTTCAGTGTATGCCCCAGCTCGGCCAACTCATTTTTAAGCTCAAACAATGTGTTTTCGAGAAAAGTACGGCGATGAGCCGACATGCGTATGAAACCCAAGCCAGTATCGGCATCCTGGGCTTCATCGAACATATAAACAAATAGGATGGGCTGCTTTTGGGCAACTGCCCGGTTAAGAGCCTCATTATTGCGAAGCCTCAAATCGTTACGAAACCAGTAAATGATGGGGTGTGTCATAGAATGCGAATATTTAATGGAAAAACAAAAGCAAGGCAAGGTTGTTCAACTAAAATCCAATATTACCTCAACAAAGAAAATTGAAATCTGCAAAAACATCACCTTAGGTATTCTTTCCTATCTTTGCTGGTGGCGTGTAATTTTTTATCAGTTTTTCCGTTATCAAGTAAAACATCGAATTGTCAAATCGGCGAATCCTCAAATCAACCTCAACTATGCGTTTCCTAATCCTCGTTTGGTTTTCATTGATATCACTCTCAATTGGCTCACAAAATGTGGTGATTACTGGTAAAGTCACTTCTGCAGGCCAACAGCCCGTGGAAGGAGCCAACGTAGCGCTTCAAGGCACAACTTGTGGCACCACCACCAACGCCAATGGCGTTTTTGAGTTCAGTTGTGCCACCAAGTTCCCGGCAAAGATTGTGGTTTCGATGGTGGGATACGCCACGGTGGAAAAGGATTTGAAAAGCGCAGACGAAGCTAGGGAGCTCTCCATAACCATAAACATGACCAACCAACAGCTGGAACGTGTTGATGTGACGAGCCAACGGTCGCAAACATCTTTTCAGAAGCTGGATGCCCGCCATGCCCGCATGGTGGTGGACGCTTCCGGCGGCATCGAGAGCCTGCTGAAAACTCAGATGGGTGTCTCCTCCAACAGTGAGTTGAGTTCGCAATACCGCGTCAGGGGCGGCAATTTTGACGAAAATATGGTTTATGTGAACAACACCGAAATTTACCGCCCCTTCCTGATTCGGGCGGGCGAACAGGAAGGATTGAGTTTTGTCAATCCCGACCTGGTGGAGTCGCTGGAATTCTCATCCGGCGGGTTTGATGCCTCCTATGGCGACCGCATGTCGTCGGTGCTGGACGTGAAATACAAAAAACCACAGGAGACAGCCGGCAGCCTTTCGGCAGGATTATTAGGTGCTTCGGGGCACCTCGAAGGAAGTGCTTTCAAGGGGAAATTCACGCACGTGACCGGGGCGCGCTATAAAACCAACCAATATCTGCTGGGCTCATTGGACATGAAAGGCGATTATGCCCCTTCATTTTTCGATGTACAATCGTATCTAACCTATAAAGCCAACGATCAACTCTCGTTCGATTTCATGGGTTATTATGCCCAGAACCGTTACCATTTTGTGCCACAAAACAGAGAAACCTCATTTGGCACCATTTCGGAAGTGAAAAAATTGAAAGTCTATTTCGAGGGGGAGGAAGACGACCGCTATCAAACGGGCTTGTTCACAGGAGCGATGAATTACCGACCGAATGAGCAGCACCTCTTCCGGCTGTCGGGCGGCACTTACCGATCGTTCGAGGAGGAGAGCTACGACATCTTGGGCGAATACTGGTTGCAGGAGGTTTTGGGTGGCGAAGGCCAATCCAATGACCTTGTTGAAGATATTGGCGTGGGGGGCTACTTGCAACATGCCCGCAACGAGTTGCTGGGCGTGGTGAGCCACTTCGCACTGATGGGCAACCACTTTTTTGACCACCACATCATCCGTTGGGAATTGAAATACCAGCGGGAGTCATTTGATGATTACCTGAACGAATGGGAGATTCGCGATTCAGCAGGCTATTCGGTGCCTGGCAACTCCGATGGACTGAAACTGGCGTATGCCTACAATGCGCAGCTTCACACCCAATCCAACCGCTTTTCAGGATATGTAAAAGACGATCAGTTTTTTGACCTACCCCACGGAAAGTTGAACCTCAACTATGGCATCAGGGCTGCCTACTGGGACTTCAACAGGGAATGGATTGTGAGCCCACGACTGAACTTGAGTTATGTACCCTCGGCACATCCACAAAGCCGCTACCGATTTGCCACAGGACTCTACTACCAGGCGCCCTTTTACCGCGAAATTCGAACCCCTTCGGGGGTGGTGAACCGAGATATCGAATCACAACAGTCGTTCCAGATTTTGCTGGCCACGGATCGATTCTTCTCTTGGGGAGACCAACCCTTCAAATTCACGGCCGAAGCCTATTACAAGCATCTCCGCAACCTGATCCCCTACCAGGTGGACAACGTCAGAATCCGATACAGTGGCGAAAATAACGCACACGGTTATGCCACTGGTTTGGACTTGAAGCTCAACGGGGAGTTTGTGCCAGGCGTGGAGTCGTGGGCGGGCATCTCGCTTATGCGTACGGCCGAAAACATCGAAAATGACGCCTACACCATCCAAGACGACCAAGGAAATCCTGTAACAATCCATCCAGGCTACATCCCCAGGCCATCGGATCAACGCATCAACTTCTCGCTATTCTTCCAGGATTACCTACCCAACAACCCATCGTTACGCGTTCATTTGAACATGCTGTACGGAACCGGACTGCCATTTGGCCCACCCAACTCCGAACGATACAAGGCGGTAAACCGAATGCCGGCTTACCGGCGCGTGGATATGGGCTTATCCAAAGACCTCTTGGGACTGCTGAACGGAAACACATCCACCTCTCAACCGGGATTTTTCAAAGGTGCCTGGCTGGAGTTGGAGATTTTCAATCTCTTCAATTTCAACAATACCATCTCCTACTTTTGGGTGACGGATGTGGAAAATCGCCAGTACGCCGTTCCCAACTACCTGACATCACGAAGGTTCAACCTCAAATTATCGGTGACGTTTTAAGCTGTCTTTGATTTCAACAAAGCCTCCAATCGCCTGATCTCGTCACGGTATTGGGCGGCGGTAATGAAATCGAGCTCTTTGGCTGCCTTCTGCATTAATTTCTTATTGTTGTCGATGGCCTTTTTCAGGGCATCCGGTTTCATATATTGAACCACAGGATCGGCAGCAACATCGGCCATTTCGGGCTCCACATACGCATTCTTCTCTACACTAGCCAAAACACTGGTCAGCTGTTTATTGAGGGCTTGCGGCACCAAGCCATGTTTTTCGTTATAAGCCATCTGTTTCATCCGCCGATGGTTGGTGGAGTCAATGGTGGCCTGCATGGAGGCTGTGATCTTATCAGCATACATAATGACGCGTCCATTCAGGTTTCGGGCAGCTCGCCCAGCTGTCTGGGTGAGGGAACGTTCGGAACGCAGAAACCCCTCCTTGTCGGCATCTAATATGGCCACCAGCGACACCTCGGGCAAATCCAACCCCTCCCGCAAAAGGTTGACACCAATGAGCACGTCAAAAACGCCCTTTCGCAGGTTTTCCATAATCTTTACCCGATCAAGGGTATCCACATCGGAATGAATGTATTCACAACTGATGTTGATACGCTGGAGGTATTTGGTCAACTCTTCGGCCATGCGTTTGGTCAGTGTAGTCACCAGCACCCTCTCTTTCAGAACGATGCGTTTCTGTATCTCATTAATCAAGTCGTCAATTTGGTTCAGGCTTGGTCTGACATCAATGATGGGATCCAACAAGCCGGTTGGACGAACCACCTGCTCCACAATGATGCCTTCGGACTTGGCCAACTCATAATCGGCCGGTGTGGCACTCACATAGATGGCCTGGTGCACCATCTGCTCAAACTCCTCGAACCTCAAAGGGCGGTTATCTTTGGCCGATGGCAGGCGAAAACCATACTCCACCAAAGTCTCCTTGCGCGAACGGTCGCCACCATACATGGCTCGTATCTGCGGAATGGTAACATGGCTCTCATCGATCACCAAAAGGTAATCCTCTGGGAAATAATCGAGCAGACAGAAAGGTTTGGATCCTTCAGCCCTTCCATCGAAATAGCGTGAATAGTTTTCAATGCCCTGGCAGTATCCCAACTCGCGAATCATCTCCAAGTCGTAATTGACTCGCTCATCGAGACGCTTGGCCTCCAAATGCTTCCCGATCTCCTTTAAATAGGCCACCTGCTTCACCAAATCGTCCTGAATCATTCGGATGGCCTGCTGGGTGCGTTCTTTGGAAGTGATAAATATATTGGCGGGATAGATCAGGATCTTGTCCAACTTGGCCATCAACGTTCCGTGGAGAGGATCGAACTGCTCGATCTCTTCAATCTCATCGCCCCAAAATATTACACGACAAGCATGATCGGCATACGCCAGGTAGATCTCCACCGTATCGCCTTTCACACGGAAATTACCCCGTTCAAATACCACCTCATTGCGGGAGTATAGCGCATCAACCAGTCGTCGCAAAAATTCATTGCGGCTGATCATCATTCCCTTCTCTAGCGTGATGATTCCGGAGTGGAAATCCTCTGGATTACCAATACCATACAAGCAAGAAACGGAACAAACTACCAACACGTCTCGTCGCCCCGATAGTAAAGCCGAAGTGGCACTCAAGCGCAGCTTCTCGATCTCGTCGTTGATGGAGAGATCCTTCTCAATATAGGTATCGGTTACCGGAAGATAGGCCTCCGGTTGGTAATAGTCGTAATAGGAAACAAAGTATTCGACAGCATTGTCGGGAAAGAAGGTCTTAAACTCGCCATACAACTGCGCCGCCAAAGTTTTATTATGGCTCAACACCAGGGTCGGCCGCTGCACCCGTTCCACCACATTGGCAACGGTAAAGGTCTTCCCCGAACCAGTGACACCAAGCAACGTCTGATGTTTCACATCCTCTACAAGACCTTGAACCAGTTCATCAATGGCCTGTGGTTGATCCCCTGTAGGACGATAATCCGATATTAATTTAAAATCCATAATATAACAATGCCTCCATCATCTCATTTCCCCAAAGTTACAAAAGGAAAAGGGAATAAACTTGCGGGAATAAAAAAAGCTGCCGAAGCAGCTTTCTATTATCGTCGTGACTTGTAACGGCTGGCTGCCTTTTTCTTGGCAGGGCTGCTGTATTGTTTCCGGGTTTTTTGATAGGCTTTCCGGTTGTATTTTGGGTTGTTGCGCCACCTATTATCTTTAATCAGGTAGGCCAAACCAATTGTTGCGGTATAATAAAAATCACCAGCATCAGTCTGGTAAACGGTACCATCCGGACCAGCCCACTCCTCATGCCCATCCATCAAGTCGGTAAATGGCTTGTATCCAGTAAATTCAGCCACCACATTCATGTGTGGATTGATGCGAATAGACAACCCCAAACCACCGGAAACCAAAGGGGCAAACTTCATGCCTGTTTCGCGCCATAAGGAGTTGGGTTCAAAACCAGAAGCAGGACCGTAGTATTCACTGGCACTAAACAACACGGCACCAGTCTGTGCAAACACATAAGGACTAAAGCTCCGTTGCTTGAAGTAGCCGAGCGCCAACTCCAACGGCCGGAAGGTGGCACCCACAGTAATATCTGTATAGAAATTATCAAAATAAGCATACACATCATTAACCAAAGGATTTACCTGCGTCCCCTTCAAAGAACCACCCATGATTTGGAAACGTCCTGTCAGGTAAGGTTGAATCTCCCGATCAACGGCAACCCCAACAGAGTAGTTGGTCCTCGATTCATCCACCAGGTCTCCATAAAACATGTTGACCCCAGCTTTAGGTATCACCCTAAAACCCTCCCAAAGTCGTAATGGCCGTCTTCTCTGAGCCTGCGTTGCCAGCGAACACGCAAAACAAATAAAGATAAGTATGGTGATTTGTCGTCTTAATGACATCCTGTTAAATATTAATGTGTTTGCGTTGTAAAAATGATAATTTTCTAAACAAATAAAAAATCACATTGGATTAAATATTGTAAAATGCCTTTTTTTTTTGACCAAAGAGTTGAAATTCTTCTTTTCGCAAATAAATAATTGGCATCAATTCGACCTATCTTACGTTCAAGTTTAAAAATAGTTGCATCCAATATCAATAAATAATACTATCGGGTTAAGAAAATACGCAGGTTACTGATGTTATTGGCATTAGTAATCTCCTTACCATCGGCCGTGTACAAAAAGTCCAACTCTTGCCTAAAATACTCCTCCACCTTGCTGCGTACCACCTTCATGGTGGTATTGATCAATTTGTTCTCTTCCGAAAATGCTTCTGGTAGTATGGCAATAGCCGTTGGCAACCACCGCTGGGGAAACATTTGGCCATTATTTCCGCCCGTTTTGAATTGCCCCACTTCCTGTTTGATCATATTTAAGATCTCCACCAAATCATGGTCCGATTCAATACTTTTTTTGTGGTTGCGCATCCAAGCCCAGATATTGTCGCGCGAAGGAACCACCAACCCCACCGTATAGGGATTCTGATTGTTGTGAAGCACAATGCTCTCCACCAAAGAACAATGGTCCATAATGGCCTCCTCAATTCCCTCAGGGCTGTATTTCTCACCGTCGGCACTGATCAGCAAACTCTTGAATCGACCCCAGACATAAAGGTAACCTTCCTCATCGAGGCTCCCCATGTCGCCGGTATAAAGCCAACCATCTTTAACGGTGGATTGGCTGGCCTCTTCATTTTTCCAATAACCCTTCATCACATTTTCACCCTTGATCACAATCTCGCCTTTCTCGCCAACAGGCAGCTCATTGCCCTCATGGTCGCAAATCTTAAGAAGCATGTTTTCAACCATCCGACCCGATGACCCCAGCTTATGGTGACGCGGCGTATTGGCCGAAATGATTGGGGAGGCCTCGCTCAAACCGTAGCCTTGATACATGGGAATGCCAATGGCATAGAAAAACCGTTGCAAATCGAGATCCAACAAAGCACCACCACCAATGAAAAATTCCAGTCGACCTCCGAACCTGGCTTTAATTTTATTAAAAATCAATGTATTGAACAAGGCATAGAGAGGTTTGGTCAGTTTCTTAACGCCACGCCCTTTATCATTGCCTGCTCCATTGTACCAAATAGCATAGTTGACCCCGGCATTAAATAGCCAAGCGGTCAACTTGCCCTTCGACTGGATGCCCTTTTCGATATTTTTCTTGAAATTTTTGGCGATGGCCGGCACGCTCATCAACACATGGGGTTGAATCTCCAACATGTTGGTTGAGAAATTCTTCAACGTCTCCATTGGAGTTTTTCCAGGCTGCACCGAAGCAACCCCTGCGCCTTGATGCATGAAGGCATAAAGGCAAGCAGTGTGTGCAAATGCATGATCCCATGGCAATACCGCCAGAGTGATGTAATGCGACGGAATATCAATAAAGCTGAAGGCCTGCTCCACATTGGCTGTATAATTCCGGTGCGACAGCATGATGCCCTTGGGATCGGCCGTAGTACCCGAAGTATAGGTAATGTTGGCAATGGCGTCGGGCGTCACAGCCGCTTTGCGTTCACCCAATGCCAAGGGGTTGGTTTGGCTGAATTGCTTTCCCAACTCAATGAGGTTACCCAACAAGAATTCATCCTCCTGAAGCACCAAATCTTCATCGGCAATCACAAATATTTTTTGCACAAAGTTGAGCTGTTGTTTGACCAGCCTGATTTTATAAAGCTGCGTAGAGGAAACAATGATGAAGCGGCTTTCGGAATGATTCAAGCGAAACACCAAATCAATATCAGCCTCCAGTTTGGTTGACAGAGGCACATTGATGGCTCCGCAATAAACGATAGCCAACTCACTGATCAACCAATAAGGGCGCCCCTCTGACAAAAGCGCTACCCGCTCCCCATACTGCAAGCCGTTGGCCAACAAACCATTGGCCAAAGTCTCCACTTTTTCATAAGTCTCTTGATAGGAAATGGACTGGTATACAGCATCCCTTTTATCCCACAAGAAGGGGTGGCTTCCATATTGCTTAACGCTATCCTCAAAAAATTGTATCAGGCTCTTCATTTATTATTTATTTTCTGGCATATTTAAAAACTATGGGCAGGAAATGGCTCTCTAATGAAACACCACAGCCTGCCAGCTATTGCATCAACTGAATTTGCAAATATAAAAGATATTAACAGATAAGCTATCTTTGCACGAAAAATCAGAGTTCATGAAACGACTAGAATCAGCATCTTTAAAAACCCTCAATACGTTTGGCATTGAAGCCAAAGCCCGCCAACTGTGTTATTGCCACTCCAAAGATGAAATCAAAACCTTGTTGACGGAAATCAGAAACGAAACCATATTAATCATTGGCGGAGGGAGCAACCTGCTGTTCCTTTCTGATTTTAACGGCGTAGTGGTAGCTCCCTCTATCCATGGGATTGAAGTGATGAAAGAGCATGACCAATGGGTGACCATCCGAGCCGGTGCCGGCGTGGTGTGGGACGACCTGGTGGCGTGGTGCGTGGAACGTGGATACTCAGGATTGGAAAACCTATCGTTCATCCCAGGCCATGTGGGGGCTTCACCAGTGCAAAACATAGGAGCTTATGGGGTTGAGGCAGGCGATTCCATCACAAGCGTGGAAGGCGTTTTCATCCAAACAGGCGAAGAATTCAGACTTTCGAAAGCGGAGTGCCAGTTCGGGTACCGCCAAAGCATCTTCAAAAACGAATTCAAAAACCGTTGCGTGATCACCTCGGTGGAGTTCCTACTCAGCAAGTCGCCACAGGTAACCCTGTCGTATGGCGCCGTACGAAGCGAAGTGGAGAAATTGGGTGAAATAAACCTCCAAAACATCCGAAAAGCGATCATTGCCATCCGCGAGAGCAAACTGCCCGATCCTGCCGTAACAGGTAATGCCGGCAGTTTCTTTAAAAACCCGGAGGTGGAACTGGGCTTGGCCGATGCGTTGAAACAACAATACGCCGACTTGGTGACATATCCGCTGCCGAACGGCAAGGTTAAACTCCCGGCCGGTTGGCTTATTGAAAAGGCAGGATGGAAAGGTTTCAGGCGAGGTGCTGTAGGAGTGCACAATTTACAAGCACTGGTGCTTGTAAATTATGGCGGTGCCAGCGGCAACCAAATATTAAGTCTGGCCCATGAAATACAAGCCTCTGTACATGAAAAATTTAAAGTATCCTTGGAAATGGAGGTCAATACCATATAAAAAAAAGAGCCCTTAGGCTCTTTTTTTTACAACATGCGGATCAATAACCACACATCGGAATATTTATCATATTGAGCCCTGATATCAGCAATTCGGGAACGAGCCATCGTTTCATCGTCGTACGAAGCCACTGAGACACGGAAAAGACCGTTCTCATTCTCCAAAATGGTGGGTGTAAATTTCTCAGCCATCAGCTGTTGGCGAAAATTACGAGCATTGTCCAATACCTTGAAAGATCCAATGATCACATAATATTTCCCAGCCTTCTCATCAACAGGGGTTTCAATAACCTTTACCTTCTCCTGCTTGACCACAACCGCTTTGGCAGCCGGCTTTTCAACAGGCGTCTCTTTCACCTTGACACTGGAAGTTGATTTGGTGGCCGGTTTGTCGCTAAAGCTAGAAGATCCCTTCTTAAGCGAAGCGCAACCTGATATAACTGACATGGAAGCTACAAGAAATAAAAAGAAAATTGTTTGTTTCATATAATCGTCATTTTAAATTATTATCGACCAAAATCCAAGCTCTCCACAAAACGCTTTCGTGTAATAAAATAATTCCAGGCATCACTGGTGATGCTGTTCTGTAAAAAGTCTTCAAAATAATTATTAAACAGGATGCCAAAAGTAATAAAACGCTGGTTCCTACAAGTCATTTCATTCTCCTGGGCAATAATTCTTTTGATGAAAGCTTTTATTGGTGGTTGAAAGTCAACCTCCCCGATAAAAATGCCTTCGCGAACGCCACTGTTGATATTGGCAAGAAAAAGATCGAAAATATGTTGCAGCAGCTCAATAAAACGATCTTCTGTCATGGCAGGAGAATAGGATTGCAAACGGGCAAAAATGCAGGGATGAACATCTCCATAACGTTTATAAACCTCCTGCCCCACTACAATCAAGTTATCAATGGCATTTTGCCGTGCAAAATCGTATTGTTCCAATGCTTGCTCAAAAGAACGTTTTTCAAAGCGCAACATCGCCTTAATCAACACCTCCGGCAAAGGAAACCGTTCAATCAGTTCGTTCAAGTTAATTTGCAAAGCCCCGGCCATAGCACCCATATCTAGTTTTACAGGAGCATTTTGAAAAATATAATCCCGAACCTCTCCTATGATCTGATCCCGATTGTTTTGCATCATTCACCTTTTTTATTATAACAAATGTTGTCACACCTGCCGCCACCTCAACAAAGTCAAAACAAAACCATTAGTGTTTCTATCCTTCAAACTGGGGAGTCGGCTGCCCTGGCTTGCTTCACCATCAAAAATAACAAAATTTTATATCTAACCACAGCCCACCATTGCTTTTATGTAAAAAATCCTTCCCCTGAAAACAAGAGAAGGATAACTTGGATAGAGGGAGTCTCAATAACCGGTTACATCACCACCACCCGAACTGTTCACATCCTTAATGGCAGGAGAACCTTTATAACGGATATCGCTTCCACCCGAAGCATTGGCCTTCAGCTCAGATGTAACAAATACATCGGCATCGGCACCACTGGAAGCATCCACAACCGCCTTACGAGCCTTCAGGTCAAAAGCCTCCAAATCGCTGCCCGAAGAGACATTGACTTTCAATTCATCGGCCCGACCCTTAAACTTGCCATCGGAGCCAGAAGAGAGAGAAACTTTCAACATCTGGACATCCAGCATCAGGTAAACATCTGAACCACTCGTTCCCTTCACCTCCAACATGGGAGCAGTAAGCACCGACTCGGAACGCACATCGCTGCCTGCCGAAGCCGCCAGGAAATCAAGCTCGGTATAATCTAAATAAACCTGAAGCGTTCTATTAGAGAACCAGTTGAAGCTTCCTTGCATGGAGATGGTCAGGTGGTCGCCCTCCACTTTGCATTGGACTTTTGAAATCAGGTTTTTCTCGCCCTTGATGGTCAACCCCACCTTTGACGCCGGCGACAGAAAGAGGTCGATACCCGAAGTGACGGTCACTTTCTTAAATGGGGGAATATCGACGTGGCGAACATCCTGCGAAAAAAGTCCAACAGAAGGCATCCCAACCAAAAGGACAAACAATAACAAATGAAGATTTTTCATAATTCAGTTTTTTAATGTCATTTAGAGCCATGACGATTAAGTCACCCATAAAGTTACAAATTACACCAACAAACAGGTCATACACATACTGTGAAGCAGGTTAACCTGAGCTCGAGCAAAAAAAGTTGAACAGACTCAACAAATAATCGTTACTTTTGCATGTTCGGTTAAAAACCAGAGAAAACGAAATCAAAAATCATAAAACATTAAAGTATTATGGCCGATTTTAAATACCAAAAACCATTCCCCATTCAAAAGGACACAACAAACTACCGGTTGTTAACCACCGAGTATGTGTCAACCATTGAGGTGGAAGGACGCCAAATTTTAAAAGTTGATCCCCGCGGATTGGAGTATCTTTCGCAAGAGGCCTTTGCGGATGTGTCGTTTTACTTACGCCCTGCCCATTTGCAGAAGTTGGCAAACATACTCACCGACGCTGAGGCGTCGGACAACGACCGCTTTGTGGCTCACACCATGTTGATGAACCAGGTGGTGTCGGCCGAAGGCGAACTGCCCACCTGCCAGGATACCGGAACTGCCATTGTAGTGGCCAAAAAAGGCGAGAACGTATGGACTGGTGGCCACGATGAGGAGCATTTGTCGAAAGGTATTTTTGAAACCTATAAAAACCGGAACTTACGCTATTCACAGGTGGTTCCCTTCACCATGTTCGACGAAAAAAACACAGGCACCAACCTGCCTGCTCAAATCGACATCTACGCCACCGGTGGCAACGAATATGAGTTTCTTTTCATAACCAAAGGTGGTGGCTCGGGCAACAAGACCTTCTTGTTCCAGGAGACCAAAGCGTTGCTGACCGAAGAGAAACTTACACAATTTGTGACTGAAAAAATCAAATACCTGGGCACATCGGCCTGTCCTCCCTATCACTTGGCATTCGTCATTGGCGGCACCTCGGCCGAAGCCAACTTGGCCACGGTGAAAAAGGCATCGGCTGGTTATTATGACCACCTACCCACCGAGGGCAACGAAGGAGGCCAAGCTTTCCGCGATTTGGAATGGGAAGAAAAAATCCAAAAGATCTGCCAGGAGAGCGAAATTGGCGCCCAGTTTGGTGGTAAATACTTTGTCCACGATGTGCGCGTCATCCGTTTGCCACGCCATGCGGCCTCATGCCCGGTTGGTGTAGGTGTAAGCTGTAGTGCCGACCGCAACATCAAAGCAAAGATCACCCCCGAAGGTATTTTCCTAGAGGAGCTGGAGAAGAATCCAGCACGTTTCCTCCCCAAATCGGCACCCCACATGGCGCCTGCGGTAGAGATCGACCTGGATCAGCCGATGGAAGATGTTCTGAAAGAGCTAAGCAAATACCCTATCAAAACCCGACTGAACCTCAAGGGTACTTTGATTGTAGCCCGTGATATCGCACACGCTCGCATCAAACAGATGCTGGATGAAGGCAAACCTATGCCCGACTACTTCAAGAAACACCCGGTTTACTATGCCGGTCCCGCCAAGACACCCAAAGGCATGGCATCGGGCAGCTTTGGCCCAACCACAGCAGGCCGGATGGACTCATACGTGGATCTGTTTATGCAACATGGTGGCAGCATGATTATGGTGGCCAAGGGCAACCGGTCAAAACAAGTGACTGACGCCTGCAAAAAACATGGAGGATTCTACCTTGGCTCCATCGGTGGCCCGGCAGCCATCCTAGCCAAAGACAGCATCAAGTCGGTTGAAGTGGTTGATTTTGAAGAACTGGGCATGGAAGCCGTACGCAAAATCAGGATCGAGAACTTCCCAGCCTTCATCATTGTTGATGACAAAGGCAACGACTTCTTCGAAAAACTATAAAAAACCATTGAGAATGGGTATTGAACAACAGATACAAACATCGGTTGCTGAAGCAATCCAGAATCTTTACGGAGAGCCTATTGCAGCCACATCCATACAGGTCACCGTCACCCGAAAGGATCAGACGGGCGACTATACGGTGGTGGTGTTTCCGCTGCTGAAGGTGTCGAAAAAGAATCCAGAACAGACCGGTACCGATTTGGGAAATTTCTTGATTGAAAAATTGCCTTTGATCGCCTCTTTCGAGGTGATCAAAGGATTCCTAAACCTGACCCTGGCACAAAGCTACTGGGCCACCCAGCTTAACCTGGCTGCAGCCGATGAATCGTACGGCTTCACCAAAGCCACTGAAACATCCCCCATGGTGATGATCGAATACTCATCGCCTAACACCAACAAGCCCTTGCATTTGGGTCACATCCGCAACAACCTGCTGGGTTTCTCCTTGTCGCGATTAGTGGAAGCCAACGGGAACCGGGTGGTGAAAACCAACATCGTGAACGACCGAGGTATCCACATTTGCAAAAGCATGTTGGCGTGGAAGAAGTGGGGCGAAGGCATCACACCCGAATCATCGGGCATCAAGGGCGACCATTTGGTGGGTGATTTCTACGTGCGCTTCGACAAAGAGTACAAAGCTGAGCAGAAACAGCTGATGGCAGACGGCATGAGCAAGGAAGAGGCTGAACTGGCTTCACCGCTGATGGCTGAAGCCCGCGAGATGCTACTGCTTTGGGAGGCAGGCGACCAAGAGGTGACCAGCATTTGGAAGATGATGAACCAATGGGTTTATGCCGGCTTCGATATCACCTACAAAGCCTTAGGTGTTGACTTCGACAAAATTTATTACGAGTCGGAGACCTACTCAACCGGCAAAGAGCAAGTATTGGAAGGGTTGCAGAAAGGCGTCTTCTACCAGCGCGACGACCAATCCATCTGGGTTGATTTGACCAACGACGGACTGGATGAAAAACTGCTTTTACGCAGCGATGGCACCTCGGTCTACATGACCCAGGACATTGGCACAGCCAAGATGCGTTTCAACGACTTCCCCATCGACAAAATGGTGTATGTGGTGGGCAACGAGCAAAACTACCACTTCCAGGTGCTGTCGCTGGTACTCGACAAGCTTGGCTTCGAATGGGGCAAGGAGCTGGTGCACTTCTCCTACGGCATGGTTGAACTGCCCGAGGGTAAGATGAAAAGCCGCGAAGGTACTGTGGTGGATGCCGACGAACTGGTGGCCGACATGGTCAACACAGCCCGCGAGATGAGCCGGGAACTGGGCAAACTGGAAGGTTATTCCGAAGAGGAGGCCGAAGCGGTTTACCAAACCATCGCCCTAGGTGCGCTCAAATATTTCATGCTGAAGGTGGATCCCAAGAAGAACATGACCTTCAACCCCAAAGAGTCCATCGACTTCAACGGTAACACAGGTCCATTCATCCAGTACACCTATGCCCGCATCCGCTCCATTATGCGGAAGGCGGCCGATAGCCAGGTGGTGATTCCGGATCAAATTTCGTTGACAGCCAAACTGGAATACAAGGAAGTGCAGTTGTTGCGCATGGTGGAACAGTTCCCTGTGGTGGTCAAGGAAGCAGGCGATGCCTACAGTCCGGCCATTATAGCCAACTTCATTTATGACCTGGCCAAGGAATACAACCAGTTCTACCACGAGCTGCCGATCATGTTCGAGGAGGATGCCGACAAACGTGCCATCCGCCTGCTGATCAGCCGCGTGACAGGATCGATCATCAAGAATGGTATGTGGATATTGGGCATCAACGTACCCGAAAGGATGTAAATAAAAACAATCAATAAATAATCCCGCATCACAGGTACCAACCAGATGCGGGATTTTTCTTGCCTTTTCATCATAAGTTGACCACCAGTGCCACAGCATAACTACGAAGCGGCATGGGAAAATATTGCGTCGATTCGTAATAGGTGTCCCACAGGTTGTTAACGCGTGTGCGCACCTTCAACCACCGGTTCAGGCGCATGCCTGCTTCCACATCGTGAACGGCATAGGCCGTGGTGCTGTAACTGTGATCGGTGGAGGTATAGCGTTTGCCCGTATAGGAGATGCCATAACTGACGTGCCATCGGCTGAGTTCGGCATAATATCGCATATTGGCCTTGTGAATGGGCACATAGGGGATTTGTTTGTTGTAGCTGCGGTCGTTGGCAAAAGCTTTGGTTTTGTTCAACGCTGAGGCCAAACCATAGTTCAAATTCAAACGGTGACGCACGGCTCCCGTTTGAAAGTTGGTTTCGGTCATCACTTCCACCCCGGTGGAGCGCACTTTATTCAGGTTGGAGGGCGTCCAGTCGGCATAGCCGCCATCGCGCTTGCGCAACCAAATGATCCAGTCGGTGATGTTCATATAATAACCCGACACCTCGCCATGGAAGCGTATGCGGTTGCCCGGGATATTAACTCGCAAAGCCATGTCGTAGGCCATCCCCTTTTCAGGCCGGAGATCGGGATTGCCCAACCGTGACCAATAAAGGTCGTTGAGCGTGGGGTAATGGTAGTTACGTGCCACATTGGCCGATAGGGTCAAGTAAACCGGGATCAATTGATAATCAACACCGCCCGAAAAGGTAGGCATCAGTAAGTGATCGTTCTGCTCGGCCATGGCTTGCACTTTAAAGCGCAACCGCTCGGCTGCCTGCCACTCCACCCGGCTTTGCAACGAAAGCGTATGCCTTGTCACTTGCTTCTGCGCGTAATTCTGCGCCTTCACCAAATCGAAGCGATAATTGGCAGATGCCAACAGGGTGATGTTATCGCCCATTGAGCGATTGTAATCAGTCTTCAGGATGGCCGCATGAGACCAATTCTCAGAGCTTTCATTACCAATACTGTAATCGGGGTCGGTAGAGCGGTAGAAGTAGTAATCCATCAACCAGGCACCTTTCAATTCGAGCGTAGATTTTTCTTTTTGCTGGCGCCAGCCGGTAAAAAACCGCAGGTTGCCCATATTTTCCGATTCGTCCTGCTTTTTGTTGACCATCACCGGCTGGGGGAGATTCCTTTGGTACAGGTTGACCCACAAAGTGGAAGTGAGCGATTGACCATCTTCCAACTGGGCATAACACTCCTGCATCAATCCGGCTTGCTGATATTCGGCTCCTTCGCGGCGTTCCTCGAAAGGATCTTTTTGAAGTACCTTGTTGAGGTAGCGGAAATTATTGTCGCTCATCTGCCCAAACAGGCGGGTTCGCAAGCGGGTCTTCCCTTTGCCATATAGGGTACTGGCCGCGGCCGACCAAGTATTAAAGGAGGCTGCCTCCATAAAGGCCATCACACCTGAAGAATCGTTTACAGAAAGCCTATTGTCGAGGTTAATGCTGCCGCCCAGGGCACCTGTGCCGCTGCGGGTATCGCTGCTGCCATGATTCAAGGTCACCTGGTCGGTAAAGAAGGAGGGGAACTGCGAAAAGTCAAAATTACCCATCATGGAGGAGTTGATGTTGATGCCGTTCCAGTTCACCTGGGTGTGATTGGCACCAGTCCCCCGGAAGGAAGAGGTGGAGAGCCCCCCCTGCCCCATACTCTTGATGTGAACCAGCGAATGGTCGGTCAGCAGTTCGGCCATGTTGCGCGTTTGATTGTCCTTCAGCACAGCCGGGGCTATGGTGCTCACTTTGGAGCCCATGATGCGGTTCACATGCTGCCGCGTTCCTTTCACCGTGACATGCTCTATAACAAACACCGAGTCGGTAATGGACTGGCCAGCCATAGGCAACATCACGAAAAAGAGAATAACGGAAAACAAGAACAGACGCATATCAATACGAAAAATCGATGGACAAACTACAGTAAAACAAACAAGGTGCTGAGTCTCATAACACAGCACCCCGTTTGATGATTATTTGTTGCTGAATAGGATGAATTGTGGGTTGATACCGGCAGTCCATTTGTTCAGCTCAGTACCGGACTGATCGAATTCGTAAACGATACCCGACTGTTTATAATCCAGCGCATCGCAAATCACAACAGTTCCTTCGGGAGAGATGGCCATATTGTAGGGCGTCTGCACGGTGCCGGGCAATTCAAACAGTGCTGTTGCAGGCAGAGCCGTATCGTTGATGCCGATTTTGAAGATGGCACTCTTTCCATTTTCGGTAGCCATTAGGAATATCTGGTCGCCAGCTTTATTAATGTCAAGCTGCGATTGCGGCCACGATGAAGAGACGATGCCATTGCCTTCAAACTTGAGTTCTTTCACAATGGTTTCGGTCGTGGCATCCACGCAAGTGATGGCATAGCTGGTAAGCATCCACACGTTGCCTTGTTTGTCCTTCACCAAACGGGCATTGAACCATGCCTCATCGGTTGAGGTGATGGCTATTGTCCGTGGACTTTCAGGATTGTTGGCATCTACCACCAACAGGTTGTTGTTGGCCACAATAAACACCTTGCCTTCGGAACCCACCATTTGTTTGGTGGCCGTTTTTACATCCACTTTTTTAACAATGGCATTGGTGGTGGTATTCACCAACATAAAACTGTTGCCGTAGTCGCTCACGATGGCCTGCTCCTTGTTCAATGGCTGCATGTAGATGGGTCTGGCCGTTTTTTCATTATCCAGAATGGTGGCCATGGAGAGAAAAGAGACCGCATCCATCACTTCCACCTTGGCCGAATTGTTTAAGGTAACATATAGTTTATTGTTGATGATGATGGCCGATTGTGCCACATCGCCCAAAGGCCGGTTATTGACCTGTTCAAACACATTGTTGGCCACTTCATTTTCGGGCGTGATCAACGAGATGGAGGCGTTACCCGCCTGGAAGTTACCTTCATTGAAGATGGCCATCCGGTATTTCGAGGCCGGCTGTGGCGTGTCGTTGTCATCGGAACAGGCAGTAGTCAAAAACAGGGCAAAAAACCCAAGAAGCAAATAGAAAACATTTTTTTTCATTCGATAAAAAATTTAATGATGAACAATAATTCTGCTTTGCCTCCGAAAAAAATGTGTAAAGGGGGAATGACGGTCAACCAAGAGTTATCAGACACCCATTTGCAGCTTTTCTCCCGAAGCTCTAAAAATGGCGTCTTTGGCAGGTCTTCTGGCTTACTCCTTAGCGGCAAGTCTTCCCATCCCAAAAGGACAGTGACATGAGGTTGCCGTTTTTGTGGAGGATTACAGCTGCGGGTACAGCTCCGGATTCGCACCGGATTCCCTATTCTCAGAAACAAGCGAAACTTGTTCCTACACCAAAAACGATGCAAATATAGTCGGATAGTTTTTACCGACCAAATTTATCGCGGTTCAACCTCTCGACAACTATTCTTTTCACCCCCTATACTTGGTTCACGCTTCTAATCAGCTTGTTTTGCGGTAGCTCCACACCGCCAATGGAACCGAAACACAGGCATAAATAGCCATGGCTGAAAATTCGAACGCCAGTTCGGCAAAACCGGCACCCTTGAGGAGCACCATCCGCATCACCGTCATAAAATAATAGAGAGGATTGATGTAATTCACCATTTGAGCCCAATGAGGCATATTCTCCACAGCCGTAAAAATGCCGCTCATCATTACAAAAATCAACATAAAAAAGTAGCTCATCAGCATCACCTGCTGCTGTGTTTGCGTGCGGGTGGACAAAAGTAAGCCTAGCCCCAACAAAGCAATGAGGTAAATAGCTGCAAAACTGAACAGTACCAAAGGATTGCCCACAAATGGTACCCCATATAGCAGCCGCCCGATAAGAAGACCGAGTGAAAGCTCCACTAGTCCGATGATCCAAAACGGAACCAGTTTGGCAATGATGAACTGGTATTTGCGCACCGGTGTGACGTTGATCTGTTCGGCGGTTCCGGTCTCTTTCTCCCTCACCAAGTTCATGGCCGACAAAAACAACCCGATGATGGTCACCAGGATGACCAGAATACCTGGAAGCATATAATACTTATAGTTAAGCTCCGGATTGTACCAAAACGAAGAGATGGTTTTTAGGCGCTTGAGAGATGGCACTTCCAGCCGTTCCAACTGCAGTTGAACCGATAATTCTTGCAGCACACCATTCAAATAGGCGTATGCCAGCTGAGCTTTGGTGGCATCAATGGCATCGGCCACCAGCTGCACCTTGGCAAAATTCTCTCGTTCGAACCTCCGTTCACAATCGGGTGGGATAACCAGAGCCACATCTGTTTGGTTTTTTTCCAGGCGTTCGTAGGCTTGATCGGCGTCAGGCACCATATCTTCAACCTCGAAAAATGGTGAGGCGTCCAATTTCTGGATCAAACTCCGCGATAAAGAGGAGATGTCATTATCGACCACCGTGACCCGAATATTCTTCATCTCAAGTGTGGCGGCATTGACGAGAATAACCAACTGTACCACGGGTAGCACGAAAATCAGGGGCAGCATGGTTCTGTTGCGGAAGATCTGGAGAAACTCCTTCTGTAAAAGATAAAACAAAGTACGCATGGGTTCTTTTTTAAGCAGTTAGTTGTTTGCAATTAGCGGTTTCACTCCAGCCTGATTTTAAATTTCTTGATACTCAATCCCACAAAAACGGCAATGAAACCAATCATTATAAGGGTTTCTTTCCAGATACAACTCATCCCAACGCCTTTCAGCATCACACTTTTAACAATCACCACAAACCAGCGGGGTGGCATGAGGTTGCTGAGCCACTGCAAGGGCAAGGGCATATTCTCGATGGGATAGATAAAACCCGACAAAAGGATGGTGGGCAACATGAGCCCGAACATACTCATAAACATGGCCACCATCTGGTTTTTGGCCACTGTGGAGATGAAAATGCCCAACGACAAAGCCAGGATGGTGAAGAGCAGTGACTCGAACAGCAACAGCACCAAACTACCTTTCACCGGCACATGGAACACAAAATAACCCATCAGGAGGATTGAAATAGCATTAATGAGGGCTATCAGAACATAAGGCGCCACCTTCCCCAGAATGATCTGGTAAGGTTTCAGTGGTGAAATCAGCAACACCTCCATGGAGCCAAACTCCTTTTCGCGGGTGATGGAGATGGAGGTCATCATGGCTGACACTAGCATCAGAATCATGGCCATGATCCCCGGCACCGACATGAAGACGCCATCGAGGCTCTCGTTGTAAAACATGCGCACCTCGGGGATGATCTGCTTCACCGAAGCCATTGCCAATTGGTTTTGTCGAAGTTGGTAGTCGCTCATCACCCCCTCGGCATATCCGGTGAGTAGCCGGGCGGTGTTGGCATCCGAAGCATCGGCAATCAGCTGCACCACAGCTTCCCCATCGCGTTGGAACCGGTTGGCAAAATCGGGCTCAAACACCACCACCATCTTTACCCGATCCAATCGGAATGCCTCCTCCAATTGCGCCTCGGATTGCAAGATACGCGCCATTTTAAAATAGCCCGATGCCATTATTTTTTGAGTCAGCTCCCTTGTGACCTCATCTTTTGATTGATCCAAAACAGCGATCCTGGCCTCTTTGATTTCGGAGGAGACCACAAAACCGAAAATCAAAATCTGGGCGACCGGCATGGCGAATAAAAACAGCATGGTGCGGTAATCCCTGAATATGTGGAGAAACTCCTTTTTGACAAATGCCCAAAAACGATTCATTTGGTTAGTTGTTAGTTGTTAGCTATTAGGGGTTAGCGGTTAGGGGTTGAAGGCGGAGAGACCAGCTGCCCGCGCATCCGAAACGACTAAAAAACCCGGCGGAATGGCCAAACGATGTAGCGAAATGACATAAAAAGTCAGCGGAACAACGTTTTAAGCCACAAAACGGGTAGAATAAACGGCGGAACATCGTTTTGATCCAGCGGAACATCGTTTTGAACCGGCGGAACGGGTCAAAAGCCCGGCGAAAAGATGTTTGAAGCAGCCAAACGGCATAAAAAACAGGCGCAACGTTGTTTTGCCGCGTTTCAAAGCATTCAGCTCCTGGTTAAAGCAAGAAATACCTCATTCATGCTGGCGGCGCCAAATTGTTTTTTTAGTTCGCCCGGTGTATCAAGAGCTTTGATGCGTCCATCCACCATAATGGTGACCCGGTTGCAATACTCCGCCTCATCCATATAATGGGTGGTGACAAACACCGTAATGCCACGGCTGGCCGCTTCGTAAATCATCTCCCAAAATTGCCGGCGCGTGATGGGATCCACGCCACTGGTGGGCTCATCGAGGAAAACAATGGATGGCTGGTGAAGGATCGCCACCGAAAAAGCGAGCTTTTGTTTCCAACCCAAGGAGAGGGTTCCCACCAATCGGTTGCGCTCCTCATAGAGGTTGAGCTTCTCCAACAAATCAACGCCCCTCTGGCGAAAAGTGCCAATAGGCATGCCATAAATGGCGCTAAAAAAACGCATATTTTCCCAAATGGTGAGATCCTCGAACAGTGAGAATTTCTGGCTCATATAGCCAATGCGCCGTTTCACCATCTCGGCCTGGGTGGCCACATTGTAGCCGGCCACCTCCACAACGCCCTCGGTGGGTACCGAAAGACCGCAAAGAATCCGCATGGCGGTTGTTTTCCCTGCACCATTTGCCCCCAAAAAACCAAATATCTCCCCCCTTCCCACCACAAAGCTAAGGTGATCGTTGGCCACAAAGGTTCCAAAACGTTTCACCAGCTGGGACACTTTTATAACGGGCTCTTGCGTGCTTACAACTTGATGTTCCATAATCATGCTTTAACTGAAATTGATTGTCCGGTAAGTTGTATGAAGCGGTCTTCAATATCGGGCGCCACTCCCACCACTTCAACATCCTGATGCCCCATGCCTGCAAGATAGGAACGAATGTCATCGTGGTTGGCCTCAGTACGCCGGTCGATAAAGTGGAGGTATTCGCCAAAGGGGTAAACATGGAGGCAATGCTCCCACTGCCGCAAATGGAGCAGGCATTGGTACATATTAGCCGAACGCACCCCGGAGAGGTTCCCGCGGAATTGCCCAGTCACATTGGCTGGCGTGTCGCAGGCATGAATTTCACCATTTTGCATCAATGCCACCCGATCGCACATCCCAGCCTCATCCATGTAAGGCGTTGATACTAGAATAGTGATGCCACTTTGGCGAAGTCTCTGGAGCATCTCCCAAAACTCTTTGCGCGACACGGCATCCACGCCCGTGGTGGGCTCGTCCAACACCAGCAGACGGGGCTTGTGAATAAGGGCACACGACAAGGCGAGCTTTTGCTTCATCCCTCCCGACAACTTGCCGGCAGGCCGCTTTTTGAAAGGCTCTATCTGTTGATAGATATCCTTGATCAGGTCGTAATTCTCCTCAACGGTCGTCCCAAAGACGGTTGCAAAAAACTGGAGGTTCTCTTCAATGGACAAATCGTTGTAGAGAGAGAATTTCCCAGGCATGTAGCCGATGATTTGCCGCACCTTCTTATAATCGGCCACCGGATCCATCCCCCACAGGGCAATTTGCCCGCTATCGGGCAGCAGCAAGGAGTTGACCATGCGAAAAAGGGTGGATTTGCCTGCCCCATCGGGTCCGATGACGCCAAAGAGTTCCCCATCCTGTATTTCCAGGGAGACCTTCTTCACCGCCTCAACCGAGCCAAATGATTTGGTTATGTTTTCGATGCGTACCATACTCAAAACTTCACTTCACCAGGCATACCAATCTTCACCCGCCCATCGTTCAGCACCAGCACCTTGATGGCATACACCTGATCAACCCGTTCCTCCTTGGTTTGGATGATTTTGGGCGTGAATTCAGCCGACGAAGCAATCCATGTGATGGTACCCTCCATGCTTTGATTCGTTTTTTTATCACGGTCGATCATCACCGTCACCTTCTGCCCGATCTTGATGTTTGGCAATTGGTTGCCGCTGACGTATGCCCGCAGGTAGAGACGTTCCAGATCGGCCACTTTTGCCAAGGGTTTGCCAGCCACGGCCAATTCGCCCATCTGATTGAATTTCTGGAGGATGGTTCCCCTTACCGGCATCCGCACCAGGCAACGGTTCAACTGATCCTCCAGCGCTGCAATCTGAGTGTCCACCACAGCTACTTCGGCCAGGATGCTGTTTAATTGAGCCTGATGGCTTTTAACCTGACGATCGATCACCACCATTTGCCCCGCCACATCATCGTACTGCTTTTGGGTGGCAGCGCCATCTTCCAGCATGTTCGACAAGCGCTGGAAATCTTTTTCCAATATTTCCTTTTGAGCCATCAGAACCTCACGGGAGGCTTTAACCTGTTCCAATTTACTTTGAGCCGCCAGCTTAGTGGCCACCAGTTGGTCGCGCTTCAACAACAGTGTAACCGTATCGATGGTGACCATCAAGTCGCCAGCCGCCAAAAGGTCGCCTTCCTCAAAAGCCATTTGGTTAATTTTACCTCCAACCTCGGGGGTTACGAAAATTTCGGTCGCCTCAAAATTACCATAAGCATCGGGTTCCCCTTCGCCCGAATGGCAGGCTGATGCAAGAGGAAGCATCATGAATAGAAGATATTTGATTTTCATTGAGGATTATTTTTAATGATTATTTGATTAAATAGTAACTGATTATAGAGTAATTGATTAATTATTCTGATAACTGTTTACTGAAAACTGTTCCCTGATCACTGAAAACTGTCAATGTCCCATCAAATTCATCCGTTCGCGCCGGGCTTTGCTCAATTCAATGCGGTGGAGTTCCCTGGCCAACCTAGCCACACTCTCAGCATTAAGGTCAGCAATATAATCGGCTGCCGTGTAGGTTCCATTGTTCAAACGTGATTGAGCCGATTGGGTAATATTTTGTCTAAGGGCAATTATTTCATCGTCGCTGGCCATGATGCGTTCAAGACGACGGATGCGCGAATCCAATTCACTGGTGGCTAACCGGATGTTCTTTTCAAAGGTGGCCTCCCGCGTGTTGATGCTTTCCGTCTGAAGCCTTTGAATAGCCTTTTTATGGCTGGTCTCACACCAATCCCATATCCTCCAACTGAGTCGCAACCCCACCATATAAAAAGTGTCGAACTCATCCTTCAGCATATTGAATCCGGGGTTGCCATAACCTATCTGGCCAAAACCGGCCAAAGTAGGCATGCGTTGACGCCCAGCCAACTGTTGGGCCGCAACCAGTTGCTGGCGCTGCGCATCAAAGAGCGACAACTCCGGCCTCGCCAATTCACCAGCAGCATTGTCCGGCACGGGCAATACCAGAGACACCCCTTCCTGCATCTGGGAACCCGTCAATTCATTGAGCACATCAAACGCCGCCTGTCGCCCCTCTTCCAACGCAAATTGATCCTGTTGCAACTTGAGGATTTCCACCATGAAGGCATCCGCCTCACTTTGCAGCACAGCCCCATTCTCAACACCACTGTTGATCTCCACCAAACGTTTGTCCAACACTTCCATGCGATACGACAACTGCTTTAACTGCTCGTCGATGGTCAGCACCAAATAATAAGCGTTGATCACTGGCTGGCGGATGCCATACAATTCAACATCCACGCCCTTCTCCTGCACCCTTTGCTGGTCGCGTTCCACAGCTTTGGCCGCATGGGTGATGCCACCGTCGTAGATCAATTGCTTTACATCCACATAAGCTTTGTATTGGTCTTTGGGCGCCATGGGCATTTGGAGGGATGGCGAAGGCGAATCCACATGGGTCACCTCGTTTTGCCACGAAATCTGCCCTGCGAGATCCATCTGGGGATAGTAACGGGTATTCAACATACGAAGCCTCAACGCACTCTGTTCGGCTACATTCCGATACTCCGATTGCAAGGGATAATTGGTGTGGCTCTGCATCAAGCATTCATCCAGGGTTATGGCCTGTTGGGCCTTGCCTTGGAGCAACAACAGGCCCCAGATGATGGCAAACAACTGTAATCTCATCATAGTGTCATCAGATTATTATATAAAAACCGACCGTTCGATAAATTCAAAAATGGTGTACTTGCGATTAACCAGGAATTGTTGGTATGCCTCCTGGTCGTTCTGCCATAAGAACCTTGACACCAATGGACGTCCTGCCACCGGGAAAACACAGAGACTGATCACATTCAAAATCAACTCCCTAGGATCCATCTCCACCAACACGCCTGCTTTCATCTGGGAAGCCAGGTAATTTGCAATCAGGGATGGATTCACCCCCACGTCCCTCATTAAACCCTCGAGCCGGGTTGCGTCGCGGTTGATTTCGGATATGATGAAATTGGGTAAATAGGGACGCTCCACAAACAGATCGATATAAACCCCAATCATCCCCCTCAATACCGTGCGGGCATCCACCGGTTGGCTCATATGCATCTCCACTTTGGGCCAAAATTGTTGAAAAGCTTCCTGAAACACTCGGTCGAAAAGTTTCTCCTTCGACCTGAAATAATAGTGCAACAAGGCCTTATTAATACCTGCACGATCGGCAATCTCCTGCATCCTGGCGGCCGCCATCCCCTTTTCGGTAAATATAGCCCGGGCAGCATCCAGTATGACCGCTTCACTCACATTTTTCGAGGCATTATCCATGGTTGTAAATTTTAATCAAATGATTTAACCACTTAGTTAATTCAATACAAACATAAATCAACCAAATGATTTAACCAAAGGGTTAGATGATATTTTTACCAACGGACTATATATTTTTTTAAAACCATGAACTCAACTATTTTTTGTTTCTTTGCAGGCAGCATATTTATTTGAGTTATGATAGCCATCACAATCAATTCTGATATAACCGACAAATTACCCAACCTCATCCTGGGTGGGATCTTGGTGGGTGTAACGGTTGAACCTTCCGGTGAAAACTTAACCAATCTGATTGATGACCAATTGAAACTTCTACAACCTTCATTGAATCCGGAATCCATCAGAAATATGCCTACCGTGAAGGCCAATAAGGATGCATACCGAAAATTGGGGAAAGATCCGAACCGCTACCGGCCGGCATCCGAATCATTGCTGCGGCGCGTGGCATCGGGCAAAGGGCTGTATGCCATCAACAACGTGGTGGACATCCTCAACCTAATCAGCATCAAAAGTGGCTATTCCATCTGCGGATACGATTTCGATGCCATCATGGGCAACATACACATGGGGATTGGCCAGCCAGGCGAACCATACGAAGGGATTGGACGTGGAGAACTGAACATTGAATCGTTACCGGTGTTTAGGGACGATCAGGGCGCTTTCGGCACGCCCACCAGCGATTCGGTGCGCACCCAAGTAGGGCTGCAAACAAAGCAATTCCTGATGATCATCATCGGATTCGAGAGCCCGGAAGGCATCAACCAATCACTCGACGAGGCGCAGGATTTGTTGACCCGCTATGCCAAAGGAACCATGATGGATCGTTTTATTATTGACAAGAAATAGTTTTTGAGATGAAGATTTGTGCACTTGCTTCTGGAAGCAATGGAAACGCTTATTATATTGAACACCAAGGGGAAGCCATCTTGGTGGATGCCGGCATCAGCCGCCGGCAGTTGTTGCAACGGATGAAAGAGAAACGGCTGAACATCGCAAGTGTAAAAGCCGTCTTTATTTCACACGAACATGCCGACCATATCAGGGGGTTCAGGGTATTGTGCGACATGCAAAAAATTCCCGGCTACATCAGTCAACAGACCATGCAGAAATGCCGCAAGGATTACCTGCCCAACAAGGTGGTGCTCTTCAATCCAGGAGATATGGTAAGGATAGGCGCTTTCGAAATTCATTGTTTTGCCAAGCAGCACGATGCAGCCGATCCGTGCAGTTTCCGCATCCAAGCAGGCGATGTGAATGTGGGGGTGATGACCGATATTGGAGCGTCGTGCGACAATGTGCGCAATCATCTCGCCCTCTGCCATGCCGTGTTTTTGGAGAGTAACTACGATGAGCAACTGTTGCAGGAAGGGCCCTACCCTTACTATTTAAAACAACGGGTGGCCTCCGACCGCGGTCACCTCTCCAACAACCAGGCGGTCAACCTGGTGGAAAATATCAACAGTGAACGTTTGCACACCATCCTGCTGTCGCACATCAGTGCCGACAACAACCGCCCGGAGCTGGCCATGAACGCCTTTGCGCACCTAAACAGCCGCTACCGCATACTGCCCACCAACCGGTATGCCCCGGGCGATGTGCTGGAGATTGGGGAAACAATGGGGGATAATTGATTCGCCTGCTTAAAGGTCACAAAAAATTAGGGCTTGACGAATTGATTTTTTATTTCGATCTTGGTATGACACGATCGAAATATCAATCAGATGCCCGACAAATTCCAAAACAAATACCGCACAACATCTATCCGATTGCAAAATTGGGATTACGGATGGTCTGCGGCCTATTTTGTAACGATTTGCACACAAAATAGGGTCTATTATTTCGGGAATATCGAGGAGACTGCAGAGGAACATCCTCTAAAAATAATGAAATTAACACCTATCGGGGCAATTGCAGATGTTTTATGGCATGAAATAAAAAACCATGCCAATCACGTGCAATTGGATGCATTTATTGTTATGCCCAACCATATTCATGGAATCATAATTATAAATGATGATAACGGTCGTTACGCTGAGACAGGGCATACCCTGTCTCTACAAACGCCACCATCATCAACCGAACAACAAAACGCATTACAAAAAACCATTGGCAAAAACCGTTTTCAAAACGTGGGCAAAAACACCTTGTCATCAATCGTTGGTTCCTACAAATCCGCGGTAACAAAACACGCCAACCGGTTGGGGTTGGATTTTGCATGGCAACCAAATTATTATGAACATATCATACGCGATGAACAGGCCTATAAAAACATCTCGAATTACATTATAAACAATCCTGCGAATTGGATTATCGACAAGTTCTACAAATAAAGAAGGGATGACACCTCACCCCTTCTTATCAGCAAACCCATCGTTCATCAATATGGTGATGTTATTTCCTTCATTTTCGGTGCTGCAACAACCGCTTGTCCATTTTAATCAGCTCGTTGGCAATCAGGATGGCTATTTTGCGGGCACCGGTTTCATTCAGGTGGGTGTCGTCGGCCACACCATCGGGATAGTTGGGATGGGAGCCGGGTGCCAGATGGAGGAATAACTGTTTGGAGGCCTCCGGGCCATAGGCAATCAACAGTTTTTCGGACAACAGTTGGGCATCCACCAGTGGCGTATTGGTCTCCCGCGCCACAGCTCGCATCACCTCGGGATAATCCTGATGTGTATCGACCAAAACCCCTTTTTCATTGAAGTTTCGCCGCATGATGGAGGTCAGCAGGATGGGCACCGCACCTTTTTGGCGGGTCTCCAAAACAAACCTCTTCAGGTTGGCTCGGTATTGAGTACCGGCATTGCTGTACCGGATGGAATCCTGAACTTTGGCATCGTTGTGGCCAAACTGGATCAGGAGGAAATCACCCTTTTTGAGCTCAGCCAACACCTTCTCCCACCGCCCCTCGGCGATAAAACTCCTGGTACTGCGCCCATTGACTGCATGGTTGAAAACAACCACCGATGAGTCGAACAACTGGGGCAGTATCTCTCCCCAACCGGTTTCAGGTTTCTTATTTTGGGCCTTTGTGGCCATGGTGCTGTCGCCAATGGAGTGAATGGCAAATGGTTTCGAAGTACTACAACTACCAAATACAACCAGCGCTGCAATAAATAAAAAAAGGGATTTCATTGATCTATGAAATATCATTCAACAAATAATTCAAAATAAAACAACCTATTGGACAGCTTCAACGCGCACTGGATTTTCAAAAGCATCCAATTCGGTTTGCAGGTATGCCTTGAACGCCTCGAGGGTTTGAATGCCATTGGGTTCCAACTGCCAGGCTGCCAAAAAGTAGTACTGGAAATAGGATGCTTTCGTATCGAACACCATCAGATGGTTGAGTTTGTCGGTTGCCATCCGTGGATTTTGCGAAGCAGGTGCCAAGATAGCTAACCCAAGGTTATCCTTGTTAAGGCTTTGGTCGCCCCAGGTGGCTAAGCATTTCCAACTGCCATTGCGACTGGTCAACGTGAAGCATTCCGCCTTCTTGTCCATAATGATGCCAGTACATACCTGTCCGACCGGCGCACTGAAATGGAGCTCTTCCAAAGTCATGCGACTGCCCGCATTGATGGTTTTCACCGAGGTAAGGTTCACCTTTTCACCCTCATGGGCATAACCATAGTAATGGGTCACCACACGCGATTGCAAATTCCCGTCGATCACGCGGCAAAAAACCGAGTCGGTTTTCTCCACCCGCACCGCTTGTTGGTCGGCATTCAAACGGGCTATGGAACCGATCCCCAATGCCTTACCCACTTTCATCACATCCATGCCCCAGTCGCCCAAATGATGGTAACTCTCATAGCCATCCACACCAACTTCCTGAAGTACTGGACGGTTCACTCTCTTCCCGAAGACATCCACGGCATTACGCCAGTCGAGGTACATGCGGTAGCCCACCTTGTCGCTCTCCCAACCCGGCCCTTCGTACTTGATAAAATAGGCATGATCTTTAAACCCATCGGGCACCCGGATGCTGTCGAACTGTTGAAAATTGCCGCCACCAACATAAAAGCCATCCTTCATCTTTCCGGTAACCTTGGTCCACAGTTCAGCCTGGGTTCGCTTGGTCAATGCGGGGAGATTGCGTGTTCCTGGCGATGCCGCCACCAAATTTAAAACTACATTTTCGTTGGGTTGCAATTTGACAACCCCCACCAGCGATAATTGGCCCTTTTCGTCGGACACCACCTCCAATGCTTGTTTTGTTTTGCCCTTCTGCAAGTAATAAACATGCTGGTTATCAGGTTTATCAAGGATAGCATCGAAACGCACCAGCTGTTCAGCCGGGGCATCCAACGGGTTGACCACACGAATGGTCTGTTTCTGGGCTGATACCCCCAGGGGTGCGGCCAACATCAGAAGTAAGAGGATACGGTTCATATATTAATGTGGTAATGTGTTAATGGGTTAATGTGCTAATTTGAGGATGTGAGGATGTGAGGATGTGATTATTTGAGGATGTGGGGATGAAAGTCTTGAAATCAAAGAGTGAAGAAGTCGGAAAGACGTACTATGTGCTTGAAAAAAGTAACGACAAAAGCAGAAGGCTTGATAACATCTCCCCTTCTGCTTCCAGCTATGAAACTGAATCACTCAACTAAAAAATCATAGACATCCATGAAGCCGGCATCTTGCGTGGTTTCGGGACGTGTGACAAAGAAACCCATCTTGGCTCCGATCCATCGCCCTGGCTGGGCAGCAAAGCCCTCGCCTAAAGGGAGGAATTTTTTCCCGTCCACACTGTAACTGAACGTACAGATGGCGTCGCCCTTTTGTTCCTGCACTTTCACGCGCAAATAGACCTCCTGCCCGGAAATGGCCACAGGCGATGATTGAACTGTTTCGGCCGCACCATTGCGCGCCTTGCGACACTCATTATAGGAGAGTACCACACCTTGAGCGGTATTTTCGAAAACCAGGGTAGCATAATCATAGCCCATCACCACGAGGCCAGCTCGCTCCCCTTGATAAAGCGGTGAAGGCGTGAAGCGTACTTTTGCCGTTGCCGTGAAGTTGGGTGCCGGAAATTTCTGCAACAACAGATTGGACACATCCCATAGGTTGGCATAACCAGCCGGTACGGGTTGCGAAAAAAGCCTTAGGCGGCTATTGGCAGCATCGGCAAAATACCACACAGGCTGGTAGTTGGCATGCCACTGCCACTGCAATCCCAGCTGGTTGCTGCTGAAATCATCGCTCTCTGCTGGTGTGACCACAGTATGTTTGCCTTTGATGGCTGGCTTTTTCCAGGTTGACACAGGATCGCCACAGCCATCCCCATCCTTGTCCTCACCAATCACCGGCCAACCGTTCTTCCAACTCATGGGGTTCAGATGCACCACTCGGCCATAAGCTTCTAAATCCTGGAAGTGGATAAACCAGTCCTCCTGGCCATCGGGCGTTGAAACCCATCCACCCTGATGGGGGCCGTTGATGTTGGACTTACCTTGCGCCATCACGATTTTTGATTCGTAAGGTCCATAAATATCTTTCGAACGCAAAGCAAGCTGCCATCCGGTAGCCACGCCACCAGCAGGTGCCAGTATGTAATAATAACCATCGCGTTTATAAAACTTAGGTCCTTCCACGGTTGGATGAGCCTCATGACCATCAAAAATCAGACGGCTCTCGCCAATGGCCTTGGTGCCGTCGGGCGTCATCTCGGTCAATCCCAAAATGCTTTTCACGCCGGCGCGACTGCCTGCAAACCCATGCACAATGTAGGCCTTTCCATCTTCATCCCACAAAGGACAGGAGTCGATGAGCCCTTTGCCGGCCTTCACCAAAACCGGTTCATCCCATGGACCTTCAATGGTTTTGGATTTCACCATGAAGATCCCCTGATCGGGATCGCCCCAATAGATGTAAAACTCATCGTTGTGGTGGCGGATGGAAGGCGCCCAAACACCATTGCCATGCTGCGGTTTGCTAAACAGTTCAATGGGCGGTAATTTGGGCAGAGCATAGCCCACCAGGTTCCAGTTAACTAAGTCCTTGGAATGTAGAAGCGGCAGACCTGGCACACAGTTGAAACTGGAAGCCGTCATATAATAGTCGTCGCCAACGCGGCAAACATCGGGATCGGAATAATCGGCATGCAAAACTGGATTTTTAAACTTCCCATTACCCAGGTCGCTCACCCATGTTTTGGAGATGCGGTGCTGCCCCATCAGGGAAGCCCCCATCAAAAAAAGAATTAGCAGGTTATAAATTCTCATAAAACACTATTTATTTTTTATTTCACTGGTTGACCATTCAACGTATAGTTTGAATACTTCACATCCTTGGCACCAGAGATGTTGTTGCCATCTTTAACGCCATCAAACTTACAATTGATGAGCGATATATTCTCAACATTTTCTTTGCCTTCCAAACCAACAATATAAACACCATAACGGCTTTTTTTGCTGGTCACATTTTGGAGCACCACATTGCGAACAACTGGCGGATGACTGCGATCGCAGGCCTCGCGTGGCTCGTACATCAAATTGATCTTCAACACAGCCTCGTTACATTCTCCCACTGTCACATTGCGCACGAAGATATTTTCGATGACACCGCCGCGACATTCGTTGGTTTTGATACGGATCACCCGATCGAGCTCAGGACTGTCCATCACGCAGTTTTCGACCCACAAGTTACGGTATCCACCCGAAATCTCGCTACCCACCACCACGCCACCATGACCATTTTTCATGCGGCAATTGCGCACCACAATATTTTCACTGGGGATGTTCCATTTGCGGCCGTCGTTGTTACGTCCACTCTTGATGGCAATGCAGTCGTCGCCGGTATCAAAGAAACAATCTTCGATCAACACATTTTTCGATGATTCGGGATCGCAGCCGTCGCTGTTGGGGCCATGACTGATGATGGTCACCTTGCGCACCGTGAGGTGGTTCACAAAAACAGGATGGATCACCCAGAAAGGTGAGTTGCGCAGGGTGACACCCTCCACCAACACCCTATGGCAACGGTAGAAGTTGATCAATTGTGGGCGGAGTGCATCCTCCAGTCCCATGATGCGCTGTTCAACCGGCACATTATTTTGTTCGTACTCCGTCAGCTTGGGACGGCCAAAGCCAGGTTTGCGCTGCGATTTCATGCCCTCTTCCCAACCGAACTTTGGGGAACCGCACATGGACCACCAAGTTTCTTTGGAACCCTGTCCATCGATGGTGCCCTTACCGGTGATGGCAATATTATGGGCATCAATGGCATAAATCAACGGTTGCAACGTGTAGCAATCGATGCCTTCCCAACGTGTCAGCACAACCGGAAGATAATCGGCATGGTTTGTCGAAAACTTTAGTGTGGCTCCTTCCTGAACCTCCAGGTTGATGTTTGACTTCAAAGTGATGGGTCCAGTTAGGTACTCCCCGGCAGGTACAACCACCTTGCCACCTCCCACATTGAAGGCAGCTTCAATGGTTTTGGTGATGGCCTCTTTATTCTGAGCAGCAGAGCCCTTTACAGAGGCACCATAGTCGGTTATGCGGAAAGTTGGCTTATGCAATTTGGGCAGTTCCACAGCTTTAGCCACCCGGGCACCTTGCTTCCATATTTTCTTATCCACCTGGGCTCCTGCCATCTGCACCACAAAAACCAACAACAAAACGATCAACTGATTCTTCATACATTTTTTTTAAAAGAAAGGTTGCCGGCCAAATAACCTATTTTAACCCAATTAAAGTTAATGCACCAAACACGATACACCGGCAACCCTTCAAGATGATAAACTACGATTACAGGATTTAAAACCTGATTGCAAAATAATGCAGATTTTCACATTTCAGTGGTTGTTTTCCGTTGGTTTGGGGGGGATGAATTGTTTAAAACCGCCCCCAAAGAGCTTGATATGACAAAAAAAGTCAAGAATCGTCCTTTACAAAACGAACCACCTCCTTCATCAAGGGTTCGAACCAAGGGTGGAACAGCCAATGTGTATGCGGGGAGCCATCCTGTTTGACCACCCTTGCCGGGTTGCCAAATCGCTCCAATTCACGTACCAGATCATGCACACCAGCGCTGAAACGGGTTTGTCCACTCAAGCAAAAAAGGAAACGGGCACTTTTCGGATTGACGTGATTCAAGGCCGAAGCCTCATGAGCCAGGCGGTGCCAGGTTGCAGAATCGCCATGCGCCGTTACCCCAAACCACAATGAGGCGGCCGAGGGTTTGTCGGGCCGATCCACGCCTTCGGAGGAGTCGGGGTGCACAAAAGCCAAAACCCCATCAATGTCCACCACTTTCTGAACCTTGTCGGAATAACGCCGCAGTTCTTTGGTCTGAAGAGCAGGATAACGACCATTGATGGCCCCAATCAACGAAACCATCTGGCCGCCGGCCGAACTGCCCAACAAGGTGATGTTATCGGGTTCGAAACCATATTGCTTAGCTTGCGAACGCACCCAGCGGATGGCTGTCTTCACATCCTGGATGGCGGTCGGATAAAGCGCTTCGCTGCTTAAACGGTAATTGACACAAACAGCCGCAATGCCATGGCGTGCCAGGTGGGCTGCCATGGCACCATCCAACTGCTTGTCGCCCGAGCGCCAGCCACCACCATGCACTAGGATCACCACAGGCAACGCCGTAGAAACATCTTTGGGCAGGTAAAGGTCGGCACACTGGCTGTAGATTTTTGCGCGGGTATAATACCGGTTACGCATAATGGTGATGGAGGCCGTATCGCCCAAGGTTGCACAAACAATTTGGGAATGGTACTTCTTTTGCTTGATGAATTCCGCCTCAAGGTTGAAATCGTTGCGCTGAGCCAAAGGCATCAGCAACAAGCCAAACATAAAAAACAGCATGAAAAACATCCGGCCATTCATAACATATCAATTTCCAGTAAATATACAATAAAGAAGGAGCCACAACCTTGATCGCGACTCCTTCGCTCAACAATAAAAGATCAATTGATGCGAATCATCTGACTGATGGTTTGGGTAGCTGTCACCAGCTTCGCAATCCAAAGTCCTTTACCTACAGGCACGAGGCATTCACCTTTCAGATCCCTTTGTTTGATCAGGCGCCCGCTCATATCGAAAACTGAGAGCACAGCAGGCTGATCAATGCCTTTTACACAAATTTGGCCATTCCAACCATACAATTTCACTTGGGCAGAAGTATCAGAGTCAACAGTGGTGGCACCATAATTCACCACATCCGACGACTCGCTCAAACCGCCATATTCATTCACTGCCTGAACCGAATAAGTGCCTGGTGCACCATTTACCTCATAATTGGTTGCGGTTGTGAAAGCCACCACCTGACCATTGCAAGTAACCACATAGCAGATGGCATAATCAACCGAAGTCCAGCTCACCATCTTGTTCTCCAAACAGATACTGGGAGCAGCAACCCGTTCGGTGATGTACGAAGGCATCCAGCTATCGGAACCCCCCAACACATTTTTGATGGTGTAGCGTCCGGCGTCACTATCCGTTAGCACAGGATTGTAGGCGCCTTCCTCAGCAGAACCATTGACGGTGAACCTGTTGGTTCGATTGCTCAAGTCGATCAACGAGCCGCTTTTGTTGACACTATTGTACTCAGCAAACATGGCAGGCACCACACCCATGCTGGCCCATCCGGCTGCATTGGGCAACACATTCATTTGCGTGTTGAGGTAAACCGCGCGGGGGGCATTTTGCCAAGGACGTCCTAGGCTGAAACCGTTGTTGTTGATGGCAGCTCCGTCGATGGTGCAATGGCTGAACACATAACCCCACTGGGTATCCGCCTTGGTGGAAGGTGCCACCACCACATTGTTGGCACGATCTTCAAGGTAAAGCAGGCAACGGTCGAAAAACACATCGCCCCCACCAAAGATGAAATCCACCGTCCCGTTGATCTGGCACTGCTGATAATATTGGCGGCCATTCCCGGTCAAATGGGTATCCTGGTACCCAAGGAGCTTGACGTTAAAATAAGCATTCCTATCGCCATAATCCTTCAGCGCAACAGCTTGGCCAACATTCATGCCGGCTGAGTTCCTGATGGTGATATTCTCTGCATAGAAATTATTGGCCAAGATCTCCACCGTTTGGCAGTTGGATGTGGTTGAACCATTGGCATCGCCCGAATAGGCAGCCCCATTGACAATCACGCCATCGCGACTTTGCCCAACCAGGCATAGGTTGTTCTTTGCAGAACCAACCGAGATGCGCTCGTTGTAAACGCCATTCTTGATAAACACCAGGAAGCGCGAGCCATCGGTTGGGGCTGCCTGAATGGCGGAAGCGATCGTTTTACCATCGTCGTTGGCATCGGAACCCACCACAAAATCATACAACCGTGGCAGTGGTTGCGTGCGGTTCATCGTGGTAAAGGATAGCGCCAACGGTTCGCAGTCGTTTCCGCTCATGTCGGTGATGGCACCGGCAGGCACTACAAAATGGCAAACTTGCCCATAAGCCAATCCGGCATATTTGAATACCACGGTGGTGCCATTGAAAATGGCTGGTAACACTTCATTATCCAGGGTGATATCACCCGTGCCGGCCTTCACTTTTTCGTTGAATACCAAAATAATGGAGCCGCTCGCGCTCACATCCACACCGTTATTGGCAGGAATAGAGGAGACCAGAATCGGTCCATCGGGATCGGCCACCGTTTCTTTGTTGGCCAAAAGATAAATATCGGTGATGGCAGTCCCATCCTTGGTGGAACCGACAGAGTTCAACAGATGCTCCGATTCGTAATCGGGAATCCAGCGGACATAAACCTTGGGCTGGTTTTCAGCTTCGGAAGGAAGCACCACTTCCGAGTCGTACCAGGTTTTTTGCTGATCAAAAGTGATGGTGCCCAATGGCAGGAAGGTGGCTCCATCGACAGACCACTCGATATTTTGCACTTTATAACCATTGTAATGCGACAACATGGCTGAGGAGAGGCGGATATTGCGGTACCCTTGAGTAGAAAAAGAGATTTCGTAATAGGCCTGCTCCGAAAATTCGCGCCAGCTCACAATGGCTGGCCGACCTTCGTACTTGGCCGATCCCTTTGCCAACCACGACAAGGCATCTCCATTGGCATTGCGCAACGAGAGCTTGCCCACATTGGCCGCATCGGAAAAATAATCGGCACTGCGTTCGGTTTTAGGTTCATCGGCAATAAGATCCCAACCTACAATATAATCGGCATTGCTGAAGGTGGCACGCACCACCTTATTGCCATTCATCACCAGCGAGCGAACCGGTGCAGTAGAGCGATCCTCCCAATAGTTGAAAGTGAATATTTTATTACCTGCGGCACTCAATGCCACCTCGGTGCCCTCTTCGTAATACTGATTTCCTTCGATCATTTTTCCGGCAGGCGACACGGCCACCTGATGCACCAGCGCCCCTTCGGATACTTCAACACCCAACGAATAGGTATTGATACTATTAAACTCGGCAATCACCGTTTTGTCTTCATCCAAAACCAAGGTAAAGGGATTTTCAGCCGACAAAACCGCACCATTTTCATCTATCCACCGATTAAACCGGTAGCCAAACTCTGGGGTTGCAGAAAACGTAACAGGGGTATTCTCATCAAAATCAGTCCCGGCTGGCGAATAACTGACTTTGCCTGCATTTAGAGGTGCTACCCCTGTGGCCAGCGAGACTTGGGGAGCACTGATTGCTACATTGCCATGGATGTTCAATTCAGTCAAATAGGCATTATTGGAGGCATTTAAATTGGTGAACCGAAACGAGACATCCTCACTGTTCACATCCACCGAAACCAGCACCCCACCTGCTGGGTTGGCAACCGCTTGGGAGAGCATCACCCAATCGGCATCGCCGGCTCCTTTTTTCTCGAGCTTGTAACCACGATTGGACCCGGTAGCGCAATGCACATAGGAAAGTTTGGTGACCGACTTCAGTGGCCCCAACTCAATGTAAGTGTCGGCTGTTTTGGCACACATGGCATAACCGATGGTGGCCGGAGAAACAAATTTAGAATTGGTGCCACTGGGATCCACCGTGATGTTTTTCAGTTTGAAAACTAACGTTTCGTTGCTGAAAGCAGTTTGTTTTTCAAGAACCGTTTCGGTGGCACTGTTGCCCAAAGCCGCCCAATCCTGGAAACTGGTGGTGTAGATTAAACGTTCCTGCACCTGCTGGGCATGGGTATGGAGCGCACAAAGGCAGCAACACACCAGAATGGTCTGTAGTAGTTTTTTCATAAAAGGTAGATTTTGGTTAACTTAATGATTTAATTTACAATATATTGATTTGAGGATTTGAGTAATTGAGGAAATGAGTAATTGAGTAATTGAGTAATTGAGGATAGCGTCAATGATGAGCGATCACTTCAGGATGAGTTTCAGACTTTCGGGGGCAGACTGACCGGCACATTGCACGGCCACCAGGTAAATCCCCTTGGCCAATCCGGGTAGATCAAGGCTGACCGATGCCCGGTCGCAAGCCTGATCAACCAACAGAGCACCAGCAAGATTGAAAATGCGGATACTGGTTATAATGGAAGCCGCCTCAATGGTAATGGAACGTCCATCCGTAGGATTGGGATAGAGGCGCACCGACTGTTGAGCAACCAAGGGTTGTTCAACTGCTGTGATCAAATCTTTCATCTGTTCCGTGGTAATGCTTTGCACCAGCGAATTGAGATATTTCTCTAGGTTGGTATAGCCTCCTGAAACAACCAACTTGCCATCGGAAGGATTCCCTGAGTCAAGACCGTTGGCATTTTCCCAGCTGTCGGGCATGCCATCGCCATCGGTATCCACCGGCGCAGCAGTGGCATTCAAAACCGGCCAGGCCGACCAAGATTCATCGGCTCCTTCGGGCATCAGATCCTGTTGGCTATCGATTAGACCGGGTTTGGGATAAGGCGCCACATTATTGATATTTTTGCCTGTGAAATGGGTAGTGCCATTACGCGTTTCATCAACAATGCGTAAATCAACAGCATCCCGCCTCAATGAGGCACCGGAATAATCTAATACCTTTTCGTAAGCAACCCTTGCCGAATGGCCATACACCACATCGAAAGGTACCGGCTCACTGCGGCGAATCTTTGCAATATCAGTTTGGGGCACAGTACCGTATTTGCTCGAGAACTGGTTCAAAACGCCATAATCCCAATTGTAGTTGGTGGCACGGATGCAGTTGGCATCATTCTTCCCATCGTCCACCACATTACCATCAATATAAAAGGTTCCCCAGATGTTCTCTATGGCAGGCATGGAACCATCGGTTTTCTTGTCGATGCTCACAATACGTCCTCGTTTCGACCCGGTTGGCGTTGCCGGACCCGGCTTGTAATAATTATCAACTATATTCACATTCATGGCTTCACCACCATAGCAAGAATTGCCACACCAGTTATATATCACATTGTTGCGCATATCCACCCTTTCATTTTCAGCGGTGGAGGTGCTGGAGGGGCCCAAGCGTGGATTACGGCTGTCGTGGTTGGCCATCAGGTTGTGCAGAAAGGAGGCATCGGTACCACCCCAGATGCCACCATAGCCATGGGCACCTTTGGCGTGTTTCGATAACCGCAAACTCTCGGAAATAATACTCCACTGCAAGGTGAATTTTTGGTTTTGATAGAAGGAACCGCACTCATCGGTGCACCAGCTAAGCGAACAATGATCAATCATCACATTCTTGACCCCGCGGCCACCAAAGGCATCTGCCCCATCGGCACTGATGTCGTCGAGGTCGCCCATGCGAAAACGCAGGTAACGAACAATGACATTGTCGGCCGCAAGGGTTACTGGGAAGCCCCGAAGGGTAATGCCATCACCAGGGGCGGATTGGCCGGCAATGGTAACATTGCCATACATGATTTTCAAGGCCTTCGTCAGATGAATGGTGCCACTCACCTTAAAAAGAATGGTGCGTGCCTTATTCATGGCAGAATTTTCTAGGCCATAACGCAAAGTACCCACCAGATCGCGGTTGTCCTCAAGCGAAGTGACATAATACACCTCACCTCCACGGCCACCGGTGGTGTAACGGCCATGACCCTGTGCCCCGGGGAAAGCAGGTTGTTGTTGGGCTGATAACCCTTGTGATGCTAAAGTAAGCCACCACAAAAGGAGGGTTAAAATTGAATATTTCATATTACTTGGTTTAAAAAAACTATTCTAAAAATTTATAAGGAAATAAATAGAGATTCAATTTTTCTAGAATAATTATCTTATTTCTCACCCCCTACCCCCCTAAAGGGGGTGTGTGCCACAGTCAAGTCAATCAGACAGTTGCTAAAAGTCCCCTTTAGGGGATATAGGGGTAGAATAAAGGATAATTAGTTAAATAAATTATTTTAACATATGCATCTTAATCTATCTCTTAACCATCCAAACCATCATTCCAAGATCATTCTTCAAAAAAAGACCAGTCTGGCTCAATCATGCTGAATCACATTTACCATCAACCAACTGGTCATCAAGCCCTTCCAATGATCTGTAGTGATGGGATTGTGGGTCAGCGCTATTTTATGCCCACCCTTGTCGAAAATATGGAGCGAGGCCGGCACACCGGCTTGACGACATGCCTGATAAAATACCACACTGTTCTCACTGGGCACGGCAGTATCATCATCGGCATGAAACAATAGCGTCTTTGGCGTCAGATTAGTCACCCGATTTTGGGTGGAGAAGGAGTCGGCCTTGGCAACACTATAACCTTCACCCAGCAGGTTGATGGCCGATCCCTTATGGATCTTATCACCACGCAACATGACTACCGGCGAAAGCAAGATCATAAAATCGGGACGGCAAGAAATAACATCGAGTGCATCGCCCACGCGGGCATAATCGGAGAGGAATGTACCCAACATCGAGGCCAGGTGGCCACCGGCAGAAGTGCCGAATACCCCAATTTTATCACGCCCAAAATTATATTCATTGGCATGGGTGCGCATCCATTTGATGGCACGCTGGGCATCCTGCAAAGGAGCAATGGCTCTGTTGATAAGATTGGGAGCTACTGGCAACCTGTAATTCAATACAACCGCCGTACCGCCGATTGTGTTGATATACCGGGCAATTTGAACCCCACTAATCACATTGGCACTTCGCGCATAACCACCACCGGGGATGACCAATACTGAAAAATTTAGATTCTCTTCCTTCGATGGGGCAAAAATATCGATGGAAGGATGGTTGACCGAGTAGATCCGCTCATTGGCGATGCTATCGGGCACCGCCATAGCTGTATTGTTTGGGATTGGTAGCCCATCCCACAAATAAACGCGCTGTTGTCCACTCAAATGTAGTTGGCAGGCAAAGAGCATCAAAAAAAACATCAAACTTCCGGTAAACAAGTGCTTCATATAAAATGGTCTTAAATAAAAGAGGCGGTGAAACCACTGATGGTTCCACCGCCCAAAAATAAGGTTATTCAATTCTCCAGCGGGGATCGCCACAGGAATTCCTACCTTCGAAGGTATCATCCTTAATGGTGAAGTCTCCTTCGGCCGGATTGGCGAACAGATCGGTTGAAGCCTTGCTGTAAGATGAAAGCCCAGGAATAGAATTGCCACCCAAGACCCAATCGGTAGCAGCAAAAGAATTCATCACACTCGCACCCAAGGTGGCACGGATGCCTTTGGCAGTTTCCGACAGAGTAGAGCCAAACAAACAGTTGGTCAAGCTCAATTCCGATGCAGGACCTGATTTATTGAAATCAATAAAATAGCGGCCTGCAGCCAGCATTCGATCAAAAGTACAATCAGCAATAGCCACTTTGTTGTTGTTGGACGCATTGTGCAGGATAAACCTTGACACATTGTAGAAGGTGCTGTTGGTCACTACAATATTGTCGATCACACTCGCAGCCGCATTGTTGTTGATAAAATAGTAGGTGTCCTTGAAATTATAAGCCAAACAATTATTGAACGACAACAAGCCAATGTATTTGGTCTCCGACCCTTGAACCCGGAAAACACAGTTATTGAAATCGTGCAGCAAGCAGTTATCAAACTCCACACTGCCCACATTGGCGGCCAAAGACTGATTGATCAAATAGTTGTACGTCAAACCAGTTTCGGTGCCTGTTTCATCAAACCCTACACCAGTGATGTCGAGATTGGTGAAACGAATAAAGGCATGGTTGGCACTTAAAGTAAAGAGGTTCTGCGATAGCACAGCCTTCGTAGCACCAGGCAAGCCAAAGAAGTGCAACGACAAACCGTCGGGGATGATGATCGCTTCGCTGATACCAAAATAGGATCCGGCAGGGATGGCAATGGAGACATTGCTGTATTGAGCCAACCCATCAAAGAAAGCTTGTGTCACCACATCACCGGCATTCCAGTAAACAATGTGTTCAGCAGCCGGCACCTCGGGGAAGGTAGAGAAGCCCACAAAACCACGACGATTTTCACCATTAAAGATCTCGGCCAAATAGCTGGTTTGAGGCTGAAGCCCCTCCACAAGGATGGAACCTTCTGCCACATGGCTGGCCTCCAAGGCAATCTCTTTCACAAGAGCCCCTTGAGAATCCTTAATCAACAAATGGGTAACCCGTTTGCCGGGCATCCAGCGCAAAGTAACCGTAGTGGCCGATTTATCGGCATCCTGAACGGCCTCCATAATCTGTTCCGATTTGGTTTTAAAATAGATGGCCGCATATTCCGATTCAGTTTTAGCAGCATCGGTAGGTTGGGCTTTGATGCGTACCGAGTAGCCGGTACTCCCTTCAAGATCGGTCAGGGAATAACCAGCCTCCTGAGTTTCGTATGTCCCCACAATATTGGTGAATGCCATGCTGTCCATGCTCAATTCGAGAAGGTACTTACCGGTACCGGGAATCGCGCCCCAGACAAGCTCAGCCGTATTGGCCGTGACGCCGGAAGCGGCTAGGCTTGTGGGTCGGAAGGAGCGGTTGTAGCTCGCATCCACATCCCACTCGTTGGTATCGTCGCAAGCAGCCATAGCACCAATCAAGGCCAAAGTGCTTACCACCACCCACAATTTGGATATATAGTTCTTAATCATAATCATTTGGTTTTAAGAGCCTGTCCGGAATCAAATCCGGAGCAGGCATGAGATTCTTAAATTAATACTGGTACGAATTAGAAATGGTTCCATTCGACTGTGTAACAATCTCTTGGTAGATGGGGAAAAGGTGACGGTTTTGAACCGGATTGTTCAACCCGGAACTGAACTTCTCAACCACATCCAGATAAGTCACCTTGCTTTCGTCGGAATAACCCGACAGCATTTTCACCGGTTCTTCGTACCCTACAATGGCATCAGTTCCTTTTTCCTCATAGAAATTGAACGACGACAAGTCAAGCGTTTCGCCATCAGCATTGTATTTGAAATGGTAAGCAGATGGAGTGGTAACTGTTTGACCCGACAGGTTGACAAATGTACCGCTATTCAACATGGAGGCAAACCCTTCGCGCTGGATTTGGATGTTGGTTCCTAAAAGGTTCCACCGGATCAGGTCATACTTGCGAATTCCTTCGCCACCAAATTCAAACATTCGCTCGTTGGCGAGGGCTTGGAAGAATTCTTCCTTCCCAGCGAGGGCATCCACGTAATCAAGCACCTTGGCTTTCTGGTCGACTTCGCTGAAAGCCCGCGACCGAACATCCTTCAATGCCTGCTTGGCGGCAGCTGTTGGAGCGCCATTAATTTCATTCTCGGTTTCGGCAAACATCAACAACACATCGGAATAACGCATCATCACCCAGTTGATACCAGAACCAATCTTATTGGTGGCGGGCAGGTTGGTAGCCAAAAACTGGTCACTCATCCACCGTTGGTCATACTTGCCAATACACCAGGAAAAGGGGTTGCTGACCAAAACCTCCATGGGCACATTTTTCTTCTTGTCGTTGGGTTTGTACTCATAAATGGCCACCGACACATCGCGACGCACATCACTAGGATCAAACTGGTAGAAATAATAAGGTGTTGTGGAGACCACATTGGCATTGTTGCCATAACCATACTTAGGATTGGTGCGGAAACGCACCCCAATGGAATAACCAACCTCACCACTCCGGGCAAAACCGAGAGCTACTTCAAACAAGTTTTCGTTGTAGGTAGTTTCGGTGGTCAACTTGCACAAACTCTTAAAGATTTGAACATAGCTTGGATTCAAACGGTGTGGACCTTCGTTGATAATCTTGGCACAAGCAGCATTGGCAATTTTATAATAGGTGAGGTAATCGCTACCCCGTTCAGTTGGGAAACCCGGTTTGTTGCGGATGGAGTATCCCCCTCGCCATAAGGCGATGCGTGCTTGCAACCCCAAGGCAAAACCTTTGGTGATGCGCTCGGGTGTATTGCCCCAATCCAAATAATCTACTGCCACATCAAGATCCTTAATCAGGTATTCCAATATCTCGTCACGGTCAGTTACAGCCGGATAAAAGTTGGAACCATCGGAATTGGTTGGCTCAATTTTAAAGGGCACATCGCCCCAGTGGCGCACCAGTTCAAAATAGTAAAGCGCACGCAATGCATAAGCTTCACCAAGGTAGCTTTTCATCACCTTGGCGGTGGATTCATTGGTGAACGACGAGCTTTTTGGTATCTCGACAATGGCCTGGTTGGCCCGTTCAATGGCTTTGTACATCAGTCCCCAGGTACGATCGAGGTGCCCCGACCAGGAGGCTTGCCCCAAGTAGTTGCTGATGCCACGGTTCCCTTGTTGATTGTAGGAATTACCATCGGCGCCACTAACCTCCACGTCGCTGTTGACACTGTACATCAAGCTCAAACGCGAGGCATACATGGCATCTTCGGTCATGATGGCATAGATGCCGTTGATGGCCGATTCGGTATAGGCAGGTGTTGAAAACACCACATCTGCGGTATATTCCGATTCGGAAGTTTGCTCCAAGAAATCGGAACATGAGGCGATTCCCAGGGAGGCAAAAATCAAGGTGATATTAATAAATTTCTTAATCATAAGTCCAAAAATTAGAATGATAAGTTAACGCCAAAAACATACTGACGGCTGCGTGGATAAGCAGAGTAATCAACGCCAGGTGTCAACGGGGTGCTTCTGCGGGTATCCACCTCTGGATCAAAACCTGAGTAGTTGGTCCACAAAGCAAGATTGTAGCCGGTAAAGTAGAAGCGGGCATTGCTCAAGTGAGCCTTTTTAACCAAATTTTGCGGCAAAGTATAACCAATGGTCACATTATTCAGGCGCAAGAAAGAACCATCCTCTATGGCATAAGAATGCAGGGCAGTAGTGGTATGCAAAGGCATCCACATGCTTTTGCCAGCGTTGAGTTGCTGCAGCAATTCAGGATTAGCATTTTTCCCTTGGTAGATATTGTAGCCTGTAGCAGGATCGATGGTGGTGAAACGGTTGGCCAACACCATCTCATCGCTCAAGTTCTGATACTTGCGCGAAAGCAATTGGCATGTATAATCAAGCTTATTGGCGTTGTACACCTCATTGCCGTACGACCAGTTGAAGAAAGCAGACGCGTCGAAGCCCTTCCAACGTCCATTCAGGCTGAAACCGCCCACATGAATGGGTTGAGCAGAGCCCAAAACAACCTTGTCGTTTTCATCGATGATGAAATCACCATTCTGATCCTTAAACTTCAAAGCGCCTGGGCCAAAATAAGAACCGGCAGAAGTCAACGCACTATTGTCAGGACGCTGTTCATTCAAAACCCACTTTTGAGTGTTGCTGTTGAAGGTGAAATCGTCAAAGCCATACATCCCATCGGTAACATAACCATACATCAGCCCCAACTCCTCGCCTTGAATCACTTTGAAGTCGCTGGTAGGTGCAGCCGAGCCATTCCATCCCGAAGAATAAGTTTTGAAATTGTCGTTGCCGTTGACAAACTTATCAACTTTGTTTTTATTGAAGGTGATATTGAAAGAGGCACCCAATCCCCAGTCCTTGCGCTCCACAATACTAGCATCCACGGTAAACTCGAGACCACGGTTGGAAGTCTGTCCAATATTACGCATTTGGGTTTTATAACCGGTACTTTCGGGAATTGGCTGTTCAATCAACAAATCGACGGTACGGTTATAATAGAGGTCAACAGTACCGGAAACCCGGCCACGGAACAACCCATAATCCAAACCAACGTTGGCAGTATGGGTGGTTTCCCATTTCAAATCCTCGTTGGCCAAAACCGTCATTGGAATCAACTGCGATGCAGGTTTTTCACCTGGGAAGTAGGGCTTGTTCTCATCATTTGTAGAATAGCTTTGCTGGTAAAGACCGCTGGCAATCCGGTTATTACCAGACGAACCATAGCTGGCGCGCAATTTCAGATTGTACAACCAATCAGATTGCGATTGAAGGAACGACTCTTCAGACAAACGCCATCCCAAAGCCACTGAAGGGAAATACCCCCAACGGTTGCCATCGGCAAATTTGCTCGATCCATCGGCCCGGAAAGTAGCAGCAAACAGATAACGATCCTTAATCGAATAGTTGATGCGACCAAAGAATGAGCTCAAAGTAACATCGGCATTGATATAACTTTGAGTGGCCACAGGGGTACCCAAGTTAAACATGGCCAACACATTGTCGGCACTCATACCACCCGGAAAATATCGCGACTCATTGGTAACGCTTTTACCACTTGCGGAGGACATCTCTTGCCCAATCAAGATATTGATATTATGATCGGGAATAAAATCATCCTTCAAAAAAGTCAGAGTATTGGCCATACGCCAGTCGTGTCCTTCGTACTGATAGATGCGCCCCACGGGTTGACCTGCATACTGCTTGGCTGTACTAGTTGACGGCCCCCACACATAGTCGGTACGGTTGTTCTGGAAGGAGTATCCCCACTCCGAACGGAAAGTCAACGGCTTGGCAATCTTCCAATTGATGGCTGCATTGAAGGTAGTATTCAGCTTATACTGTTTCTTATACTCATCTTCAACCGATTCCACAGGGTTGTACAACAAGCTGGTAGATTCGGGGCTATTGATATCGTCATCGGCTAGCGAGCCGTCGCTGAATTCGCGCAAACCTTTGGTGGGTGCATACTTAACCGAGTTGCGCAATTTGGTGTTGGAACCCGATTGCTCAGAAGAGGTACCGGCACCTTCGGTGATGGCGTAGGACATGCGTGAATTAAAATCCAGGGTGAATTTATCACTCAACTGGCTCTTCATCTTAAAGTTGATATTATTGCGTTCGAAGCCAGAGCCAATCATAATGCTCTCTTCATCGGAACGGGTCAAGCTCAAATTATAAGTGCTACTTTTTGTACCCCCACTGATACCAACATTGTAATACTGCTGCATGGCTGTACGGCCAAAGACCTCATCCTGCCAGTCGGTGCCTGCCACCGATTTGTAGATGTCCAAATCGTCGTACACCCCATAATAATTCTGGAAAGTAGTGGTTTGATCCAACTCATATTGGTACAAAACATACTCATAAGGGCTTAGAACACCCAAGGATTTGATCTTCTGACGCAGCCCCATGTAGGCATTGACATCCACCTTAATCTTCCCTTCCTTACCACCTTTGGTGGTGATCAGAATAACACCATTGGCACCACGGGCACCATAGATGGCGGTTGAGGAGGCATCCTTAAGGACTGTGATATCCTGTATATCGGATGGCGGGATGTTGCTGATGGAAGAGACCGGAAAACCGTCCACGATAAAAAGAGGTGAGTTATCCTGCGAGATGGAACCACCTCCTCGGACACGGATTTTCACTTCCGCATCGGGAGAGCCTTCGGTGGTGGTCACCTGCACCCCGGCCAAGCGGCCAGTGATGGCTTCGGCTGCCGAAGAAACGGGCACATTCTTAAGAACCTTCTCACCCACGGTAGAAATAGATCCAGTGAGATCCTTCTTACGCTGCACACCGTAACCCACAGCCACCACTTCATCAACCATCAGGCTGCTTTCTTTCAGATTGATTTGAAGGCCCGTGGTCTTCCCTGTCAAGGGGATTTCCAAATCGGCCATACCAATGAAGCTGACTTTCAGAATCTGTTTTGAGACATTTTCAACCGACAAGGAGAATTTCCCATCCAGGTCGGTAATGGTTCCAATGGTGGTTCCTTTGATAATCACGTTTGCCCCGGGAAGCGTGGCGCCGGTATTGTCGTACACAACCCCTGCCACCTGAGTTGTTTGGGCATATCCCAAACAGGTGACCAGAAACATGATTAAAAAACCGAATAGCTTTTTTTTCATAAACACTTAAATTAATAATGACATCTGAATTTGATGTTCTGATTTAATTACTGAATTATTATTTCATTTCTCGATCAATTCCCCGTTGATGCTCAGGTTCACAAGCTTCACGTCTTTTGCACCGTTGATCTTGTTGCCCCGTTCCACACCTTCGAAGTTGCAGTTTTTCACGGTAACATTTTCCACATTGACACTCTCATCCAACCCTTCGATAAAGACCCCAAACTGGCTTCGCTTGCTGTTCACCTCTTGGATAAACACATTGCGCACCACCGGTGGGAACTCTCGCCGACACACCTCTTTGGGTTCGTACTTGAGGTTGATTTTTAGAACCGCCTCCTGGCACTCGCCCACCTCAATGTTGCGCACATAGATGTTCTCGATGATACCACCCCGGCAGTTACTGGTCTTGATGCGAATCACACGCTCCAATTCGGGGCTATCCATCTGGCAGTTCTCAACCCACAAGTTGCGGAAACCGCCCGATATCTCACTCCCAATCACCACTCCTCCGTGGCCATTTTTCATTCGGCAATTGCGCACATAGATGTTTTCGCTGGGCTTGCTCCATCGGCGGCCATCGAAGTTACGCCCGCTTTTGATGGCGATGCAATCATCGCCGGTATCGAAAAAGCAATCCTCAATCAATATGTTGCGGCTCGATTCGGGATCGCAACCATCGGAGTTGGGGCCATGGCTGTCGATGCGCACTTGGCGCACCACCATGTTTTCGACCATCAGGGGATGGATCACCCAAAAAGGCGAGTTGCGCAACTCAACACCCTCGATCAACACATTCTTGCAATGGTAAATGTTGATCAACTGGGGGCGCAAGGCATCCTCCAAGGACATGATCCGCTCCTCCACAGGAACACTCCTTTGGTCGAAATCCAACAACTTGGCGCGACCACCCTCTTCCTGCGACAGCATTCCTGGTTTCCAACCATACTCCATGCGGCCTTTCATATACCACCACTGTTCGTTGCTGCCTTGTCCATCAATCACACCTTTGCCGGTGATGGCAATGTTGTGCTGGCCGTAAGCATAAATAAGGGGCTGGAGATTATAGCAATCTACACCTTCCCAACGGGTTAACACCGCCGGTAGATAATCGGCATAGTCGGTCGAGAACTTCAGCATAGCGCCTGCTTCAACCACCAAGTTCACATTGCTCTTCAGGGTGATGGGACCCGTAAGCCACTCCCCGGCAGGAACAACCACCTTACCCCCACCTTTGGCCGATGCTGCATCGATGGCGGCATTAATGGCTTTTTTATTTTCACGCGCACTCCCTTTATCCGATGCACCATAAGCGGTAATCGCGTAGGATCGGTTTTTGAAAGTGGGCACCTTCAGGTTCTTCACCATGCGGGCACCGTCCTTCCATGCTTGATCCACATTCTGCGACGACACATAAAATGATAGGCAAAAGAGAAGAAGAAACATCCAATGTCGATTCATAAATAAAAAAAATTAAAAAGGTTCTGATTTAACGGTATTACATTTAAAGACAGGGGTGTATTGTTACTTTACCAGCGAATCCAAATAGATTTCAAGCCAGGTGTAACCACTCTTATGCTTCAACTTGGCATCCTGATCATCCTTGGGGTCAAGCTTATGCTTCAGCTCCCAGGCATCGGGCAACCCATCACCATCGGTATCCAAGGCAGGCTCGCCACCTTTCAGCACTGGCCATCCACCCACATCCTCTTGGGAATCGATCAACCCCTTGAACCCACCTTTGCTTCCCACAAAGGTGTAATTCCCTGCCTTCACCTCATTGATCAGACGGGCATCCACCGCATCGCGCTTAAGCGAGGCGCCAGCAAAAGCCAGCACAGTATCAAAAGCACATTTGGCTTTTTGAACCACCACATCACCTACAATCTCAAAAGGTTTTTGAACAAAAACCTGTTCGGAAGTCAAACCACCGGAGAGTTTCACACCTCTCCTATTGTCGGCATTAACCGCCTCATTTCCTTCTAAAAAATTATCACTAAGATAAAACTTGCCAGGTTCGGCAATATCGCTGTAGGGTTCCAGGAAAAAATCCTTTTTCTTGCTTTCGGGACCCGGTTTATAATAGTTTCCCACCATATTGAACGATCCCCCTTCGCCACCATAGGCTGCATGTGACTTCCAGTTGTAAATCACATTGTTGACAAACTCAACATTTCCGCGGAAAGAATCGATGGGCGTCACCGATTTGTAGATCCCGGGATGGTCGAAACGGGCATTGCGGCTGTTGTGATGCACCAGCAAATTATGGTGAAACGAAGCATTCTTGCCACCCCAAATGGCGCCATAACCATGGGCTCCCTTGCTGTGAACCGATTGATTCAAGCTCTCGGCAATGATGCACCACTGCATGGTAAAATCAACATTACCATAAAAAGAAGCACATTCGTCGGTGCTCCAGCTGATGCTGCAATGGTCGATGATCACATTCCGACAGAACCGGCCGCCCAAAGCATCGTCTTCAACCCCCATCTGATCGCCCATGCGAAAACGCAAATAGCGTAATACCACATTATCGGCCTCAACCGAAACAGGGTAGTTTTTAATACAGATACCATCACCAGGGGCGCTATGCCCGGCGATGGTGATGTTTCCAATCTTAATTTCCAATGGTTTTACCAGTTCAATGGTTCCAGCCACCTTAAATAATATGATGCGTGCATAGTTTTGTTTCACAGCCCAACGCAATGAGCCCTTCTTTCCGTCGTCGCTAAGATTGGTAACGAAGATCACTTCCCCCCCACGACCACCGGAGGTATACATACCACCACCTTGAGCTCCGTCAAAAGCAGGAATCTGTTGGGCATCCAACAGGGAAAAATAAAATATCGAAAAAAACACCAGCAACCAATTTTTCATCACAACGCATTTACTGTTAAAAAATAAAATACATCCAATAAATTTGAAACAATATTTAGTGAATGATCACAGTGTAAAAATAGCACTAAACCCACTACATCCTCCACCCAATAATGGATTAGAACAAATCGTCACCCCATGTACGGTAAATTATCCACCCGCAAAAGACTTAAAAAATGTCTCCTTTTACAGCAAAACAAGAAAGCACCTTAACAGCCATTAACACAACTCACCTCAAAGGCATTGAAAAGCTGTGAAAGAACTCATCATCTAATTACTATTAAAAAAAAGCCGGAAGGGACTTTCCTAAAGACCCCCATCCGGCTCACAAAAGATAATCTGCAATTGTTACGCAGAGGTTTTTATTCCCCCATCTCCAAGGCTGCCATGATGAATGGCCCAATCGCCTTAGGATCGTTGTCGCGCACCGGCTCACCGATATAGTAACCGAAGCTGCCATCGCGCATGTTCTTGCCACCCAATCCGGCCACAGCACAACCGTCGGTCAACGAAACCGTGCCATCCTCATGGGTCTTGATAAAATTCTTAACCACGGCCTGATATGCCGACTCGCCCTCCTGCTTGAAATTAGCAGGCAAATAGCCTAGGCGTGCTCCCTTAAGGAAGGCATAGGCAAACATGCTGCTGCACGACGACTCAAGGTAATTGCCCTCGCGACCGGGACTGTCGATCACCTGGTACCAAACACCACTTTGCGGATCGCGGTATTCCAACAAGGTTTCGGCCAGGCCGGCAAAAGTCTCTACCAAAGCATCACGCCCTTGGGTCTGTTCGGGAATGAACTCCAGAATATCCACCATCCCCATCATAAACCAGCCACAGGCACGTCCCCAAGCATGTTGGCTCTGTCCGGTGATGGAATCGGCCCAATGCATCTGGCGCGATTCGTCCCAGCCATGACGGTAAAGCTTGGTGGCAGGATCGTAAGTGTGGCGTGCCACAATCAGAAATTGGTTCACCATATCCTCAAAATCGCCGGGTCGGTTGAAACGCTTGGCATATTCGGCCACAAAAGGCGCCCCCATATACAAGCCATCGAGCCACATCTGGTGCGGATAGACATTTTTATGCCAGTAACCCCCTTCGCTGGTGCGCGGATGGGTATCCATCTGCGAGCGCAGCAAATCGACGGCCTTGCGGTAACGCTCATCTTTGGTTTTATCGTAAAGATGAAACAACAACTTGCCGGCATTCACATGGTCGATGTTGTACTCCGCCACTTCATAACCATAGATGGAGCCATCAGCATGAATCATAGTGTCGGCATAGGCTTTCACATAATCATAAACCGATTGGACACCATATTTCTCATAAATCTTCAGAAACGAATAGAGCTCCAATCCTGTGCTGTAGTTCCACGACAACTTGGTGCGAAAATCGAGATTGACGGGATTGGGCACACGAGCCATCTCCGACTCAGCCAGTCGTACCGACAATGGCTTCTCTTTGGTGTTAGTACAGCCAAACACCGACAATACCAGCATCCCCACCACCACATTTAAAAATTGTTTCTTCATAACATCATTATTTTGATTTAATACATTACTACAGTGCCCATGCCCGTCAATGGGCGTAACTTGGCTGCCATACCGAATCGCGGTGCATCACCTTTTCGAGCGTGATAACACGCACATCCTTAGCGCCCAATTGTCGGCTCCACGAAACCCGTTTGGCCGTATTGGCGCCCGGGCCAACATTCCGATACTCAGCATAGCGGGCACTCTTTTCATTCTCGGCATTGCGCCAGTTATCCCAACCTTCGGCTACGATGTGGCCATCCATCTCGCAATTCATAAACAAGGTGTAGGCATAAGCACGCCAGGGACGACCCAAATAAACCTTATCCACGCCGGCATCAGCCGTCAAATGGCAACCATGGAACACATAACCATAAGGATTTTCCTGGGGCGTGGAAGCCGCCGTAATATAAGAGTTGCGTTTACTGTGGATGATGCACTGCTCAAACCAAGCGGTGGCAGGGCCAAAGATAAAATCGGTGGTGCCCTCTATGTAACAGTTACGGTAATATTGCCGACTAGATCCATTTCCGGTAAATAGCGTATCCTGGTTGCCCAGCAACCTACAACCAACCAACTCGCAACGGTCGCCCTCCACATGGAGAGAAACGGCCTGTCCTAATTGCTCGGCATTGTTTTCGATGGTGAGGTTCTCGAGGCGGATGCCACTGCCCAAAATTTGGAGCGTGTATGTTTTGAAGGTGCCCATATTATTGATCTTGGCGTGGTCGTTCCAAGTGAGGATGGTGCTGTCGGCACTCTGACCGATGATGGTGATGTCGCACTTATTAGCTGGAATGACAACCTTTTCGCGATAAATCCCATTCTTGACATAAATGGTGGTGCGAGTGGGTTTGTAATCCCGAATGGTCAAGATCGCTTCCTGCAACGAGGTGAAGTTTCCGCTTCCATCGGCCGCCACCACCAAATCGGGCACATTAGGCTGTGCAAACACCAACGGATGACCCATTACAAAAACTAGAAAAGAGAAAAACCATTTCATCGAACCTTTCATGCTTTAAATTTTTATTAACAACAAAATATCAATTGTTACAAACATAAAGAGGATCGACCGCTTTACCGCCCTTAGCATAGAGAAAAATGTTGGAATATTTGTTGTTTGATGGGGGACGAATTGAAAACAAACACTAAAAAGCAACATCAAAGGTTAAGCTCCAGTGCAGCCATAATAAAGGGCGCCAACCCCTTAGCATCATTTTCAACCACTTTTTCATTTACGTAGTAGCCATACGAACCATCGCGATAGAGATTACCGCCCAAATCACAAGCACCACATATCTGCAACAGCGAATAATGGCCATCTTCATCCTGCCGAACCAAGTGCTTAACAATTCCCTTGAAACTCTCCACGGCATAAAGGTGATAAGCTTCATCGAGATACCCTTTGTTGGCACCTTTGGCAAAAACGTAGGTGAACATGCTGCTGCACGATGCTTCAAGATAGTTGCCTGCATCGCCACCCATATCCAGAATCTGAAACCAGCACTTACTCTTTTCATCGCGAACGGCCAATACAGAACGGGCACACGATTGCAGCACGCCTACCACCTCATCTCGGCGCGGATGATGGGCTGGCAAAAAGTCGAGCACATCCACCAAAGCCATCATATACCATCCCATGGCTCGTCCCCAGAAATGGGGCGAGTGTCCCGTTTGGGGATCGGCCCAGGCCATCTGCTTGCTTTCGTCCACCGCATGGTAAAGCAACCCCGTTGCCCCATCGAGGTGATTGTGATACATCAGGCTCAATTGAAAGATGGCTTCATCGAACCATTGTGGTTGATCAAACTCCCGGGCATACTGGCAAAGGAAAGGACAAGCCATAAAGGCACCATCCAACCACGACTGGTTGGGATAAATCTTCTTATGCCAATACAGACCCGATGGCGTGCGGGGATGTTGCAACATTTGCCCAACAAACGCATCAAGTGCTTTGCTGTAGCGCTCCTGTCCCGTGCGTTTATACATAACGATCAGATTGATGGCCGGTCGTATTCGATCGATGTTGAATTCCTCAGGATTGTACCCATGCACCCGGCCATCGGCAGACACGAAAGATCCAATATAACGTTCCATATACCGCGAATAACCCGCATCCTCATCACCCAATTGATCAATAGCCAGTCCTAGGAGTGCAATATCGTATTGCCACAGATGGGCTTCAGGGGAATAATTAGTCAGACTGTCGCAACGGTGCATAATGGTATTGGCCATCCTGATTGACCACTTTTCATCATTGCTCATGAATGACCGCGAACATCCCATCCAGAACACTCCAACTGCCACAAACATCAAATACCTTATCATTGCTATAATTTTTTTACCATTGCATTAAAACAAAACAGGTGCTGTTCCAAAAGCCAATTGTTAATTTCTTTCCGAACAGCACCTGCCTCATGCAAAACAGATCAATAACCAGGATTTTGAGGGAAATCGGCCTCATTCAACTCAAGAGCTTGCGCCGGAATGGGTCGCAGAATCTTGTATGAACCATCATCACCCTTCATGTCCGATTCTGTCACCTGAATGTTATATTTCGAAACATACTCAACCAGCTTACCGGTCCGCGCCAAATCGTACCAGCGGCCATACTCACCTGCCAACTCACGGGCACGCTCAGCCAAGAGGAAATCGAGGGTGGCCTGCGCGGCAGAAATTGTATAGGCTCCAGCCCGTCCCCGCACAACATTGATATCGGCAGCAGCCAAACCGGCTTCCCCTTTTTTGATGTAGGCTTCAGCCCTAATCAGGTAGGATTCGGAAACCCGCGCCAGGAATATATCGCGCGAACTGGTTCCATTGGTGGAGAAAGGCGCATCAGGATCGGAGAACTTCTTGATAGCCGGGCAATACTTGTCAAAGTTATCGAGTTCCCACCCTTTGTAAGTTACCCCATCGCCAGTGGCCCAAAGCACCCGGGCACCATCACGTTTAACAGGGTTGACCGCTTTCCAGGCATCCACATCGGCCTGGGTGCTACCGGGCTTAGGATAATAGTATTGAACCTCAAGATCGACGCGCTCGGCAGGTGTATTCTTGAAATAGGAGTAAAACGAACCTTTGTTCGACTGCGCCTGAGAGCCATAAAACTCCATCATGAAAGTGGCCTCGTAACGTTTGTCGTTGGGATCGTCGGCCAACCAATAGTGCAACTGCAAGGTTGGCACCATGGTGTTGTTCTGGTAAGGATTGCCATCGTTGATGTTGGCATCGCTACCGCCAAAATAGGGGCCAAAATAGTGCGACTGCATGCTGCCGCCCGAAGTAGAGGAAGGCATCGAACTCTTGTCGTACTGTACCGAAAAGATCACTTCGGCATTTTTTTCCTTGCCCGGCCAAAACACCTGCGTCTCGTAATCCAAAGTCAGTGCTTGTCCATTAATGGCCTTGGTGGCAAAATCAATGGCGTCCTGCACATCGGACGTTTCTGCAAAGGTCTGATACGAGCGGGTGAGATACACTTTCGACAGAAAATGGTTAACCACCCGTTGGTTGACACGACCGAAATTGGCATCAGAAGCTTCAGGCAGATCAGCCAGAGCAGCCTTCATTTCCGAAACAATGAACTTATAAACATCGGCTGCAGACGTTCTTTCATATTTGGTTACCACCGAGGTGGCATTTTCTGTGATCAGCGCCACACCGCCAAATTGCTGCACCAAATGGAAATAATACATTGCCCTTAAAAAACGCACCTGGGCAATCAAACCGGCATCGTGACCAAACTTTTCGCCATAGGCTATGCCGTCGTTACAGGTTTTCACCGACTGGTAAACCGTTTTATAAAACCACTCCACCTCACTATCGGAGGGGTTCAGACGAGCATAATTCCCCAATCCTTGTGAATTCAAACCACGGTTACCTACGATAAAAAGGTCGGTACCGGCTTCAAACACTTCGCAACGATACCCGAAAACATCCCGCATGGATGAATAGCAAGCATTCACCAACGCATTGTAAGTGTCGGCACTTTGATAATACTCATTGGCCAATGGGTACGACTTGTTTTTCTCTTCCAAAAAATCGGAACACGACGAAACAAGCACCATCAACATCACAATATATATGAACTTATTCATAATCTTTTCTATTAAAGAATTAATCATTAGAAACTTAAACTAACACCAAACTGATAAGTAATGGTAGCAGGCCCGCCATCGCGGTTGATGTTGGCATCGGCCCATTCAGCATCAAAACCTTTGTAGTCGGTCCAGGCAAAAGGATTCAACACATTGCCATAAACGCGCAACCGCTCAACGCCAACCCGCTTAACTAATTTCGACGGCAAGGTGTAACCCAGGGTGATGTTGCGTACTTTGATAAAGTCGGCATCGACCCAGGCACCGGGCATCTCCCGAGCCGTTAATTTGCCCTGTTGCCAGTAGGGGCCACAATTGGATATGGCACCATTGTTGGTATAAGGAGTTGGGCGGCTTTGGTTGTTGATGGATTCCTGAAGGGTGTAGAACAAACCATCTTCGCCAATCAAACGGGCTCCAGCGGGCACATAGTAATCCATCTTCAGTTTCTGGCGGCCACGGTCGTTGTAGTTGGTGTACTCGGCAATAAAGGGACTATAAACCAGCGTTCCTTGTTGAGAATAAACTGTAAAGGAAAAATCGAATCCTTTATAAGTCAAGTTACTGGTAAAGCTGCCAGTCCACGAAGGGTCGGCATGGCCCTGAACGCGGCGGTCATCGGGGTCTATCCCATTGCCTTCGAAATCCTTGATGCGGGCTTCCCCCTCCTTCTGTTTGTATTTGAGGGCTTCCTGAGCTTCGGCAGCCGTCCAAACGCCATCGAACACATAACCATAAATGGCACTGATGGGTTGACCCACAATCCATTTATCATTAGCCGTAATATAAGAATACCCATCAGTACTATTCCCAAACAGTTCCTCGATTCGGTTTTGGTTGGCAGCAAAGGTGAAACTGGTGTTCCACTGCAAATCAGATGTTCTGATATTGACAGTATTCAACGCCACTTCCACACCCCGGTTGCGAACCTTGCCCAAGTTATCGATCATACTACCTGCACCACTTTCGTAAGGAAGGATGCGGGTTTGCAGCAGACCGTCCGACAATTTGTCGTAAACATCGACGGCACCCGAAATGCGGTCGCGGAAGAATCCGAAGTCAACGCCCAAATTCACCTCACGTGTCTTTTCCCAGGTGAGGGAACTGTTGGTGAGGGATCCCAAATTGACGCCATTGGCCAGAGTGCCGTTAAAATCGTAATAGGTGTTCACATTGGCCAACCGCTGGGTGGTGTAGGGACTGATGTTGTTGTTACCGGTATAGCCAAAGCTCAACCTCAATTTCAGGTTCGACACCAATTCTTGGGTTTGCATAAATCCCTCTTCGGAGATGCGCCAGGCAGCCGCCACCGAGGGGAAAGCAGCCCAACGGTTGCCATCGGCCAACTTGGAGGAACCATCTGTACGGTAGGAGGCGGTCAACAGATAACGTCCCATGTAGGAGTAGTTGGCACGAACGGCAAACGACAACAGGTTCGCACGATTGTAGGCCGATGAGGGAGCGTTAATTTTGGAGGCACTCCCCAAATTGAAATAGTCGTAACGGTAGCTGTACCCTTCGGTATCGATCTTGGACTGCTCGCTGTTGTAACTATAGGCACTCATCAAACCCAACACATCGAACTGGTGGTCGGTATTAATGGTTTTGCTGTAGTTGATCTGGTTGTCCCAGGTGTACGAAATGCGGTGGTACGAATCGTACTTCGCCTTGGCATTATTTTTATAGTTGCCATCGGCCTTGCTGCCCACATAAGATCCCTCGCGCGTAAAATCAAAGCTGGGCGAGAAAGTAGTTTTCAAAGTCAAATCTTTCAAAGGCTTCACTTGCAGATAAAAATTGGCCATCCCGGTATAACGGCGGATGTTGTAACTGTTTTCTGACAAATCCAGGATAGGGTTGACACTACTGGTGAAACCACCTCCGCCAATGGAGTTAGGATAGTTGGTGGTGCCCGTCTCTGTGCTTTTCCCTGGAATCTCAATCAGGTTGCCATCGGCATCGTAAGGAACCGTCACCGGCGACATACGGAAACCATTGATAATGGCATTATTACTGCCCAATTCCTGCTCCGAATAGGCCATATTGGTATTGAACCCGGCACTCCACTTCTGATTGATCTTGAAATCGAGGGCACCTTTCATATTGTAACGGGTATACTGGTCGTTCACAAAAACACCCTTTTCATCCTGATAACCGATTCCCATCACATAGGAAACATCATCGGTGGAACCTGAAATGTCAACATAATGGTTTTGCTGGGTGCCATCCTGGGTCACGTAATCGGACCAGTCGGTGGTGGCATTGTTCTTATAACGGTTGAGGAGCCACGAACTGCCAATCCAGTTGCCATCGGCATCCATGGGCTGCAGGTAATAAGGCGACGACGCATCATTGTTCAGTTTCTGTTGTCCCATGTACACATCTTTCAAACCAGCATAATTAAAGTTGGGCAACCCATCCTTGTCCTTATCGCTCATATCCTGATAGCAAAGCGCCCTGTAGTTCATCCATTCGCGCGAATCCATAAACTCAGGCATGCGAGCCACCTGCGACACACCATAGTAACCATTGTAATTGATGGTAGTTTTCTTGCCTTTGGTGGTGGCACCCGATTTTGTTTGAACAATCACCACGCCATTGGAACCCCTGGAGCCATAAATCGCTGTGGAGGAGGCGTCCTTCAGGATATCGATCTTCTCTATATCCTGCGGATTTAAAAAGTCGATGTTGTCGGTGATCACACCATCCACAACATACAAAGGGGTGGAAACGCCGGAGATGGAATTCTTTCCACGAATCTGGATATCGAACGAACCGCCGGCACGCGAGGAAGTGGATTTGATCTGCACCCCGGGCGACATCCCCTGGATGGAACCAAGAACCGACGTCTTACCCGTTTCGGTGATGGCAGCGGCATTCACACTATTAACAGCACCTGTCAAGTCGCTCTTTTTTCGGATGCCATAACCAACGGCCACCACTTCATCCAGGCTGATGGCATCTTCCTGCAATACAATATTAATATTGGTTTTGCCACCTACTTTCACCTGCTGGGTGTTGTAACCAATAAAGGAGAATTCAAGGACAGCCCCGTCGCCATCTTCCACCTCTACACGATACAACCCATCCCCATCGGTAATGGTTCCGGAGGTGGTGCCCTGAATCAATACATTCACACCGGGGATTACGGAGCCATCGGAGGCTACCACCTTCCCACTGACAACCAACTTGTTTTGCCCCACCGCATACTGCCCAAGCAGCATGGCCATAAGGCAAAACATCACTTTCAAAAGATTTTTTCGATTCATAATTTGATTTGTTTAGATAAGGGTATTAACTTTTTTAAACCTAATCGATGTTAAAAAGCCTCAACTTTTGTTTGCAAGTTATTAATTACGTGTCAGCAAAGTCGGAGACAAAAAAACAGGATTTAGGGGGCAAATTATCACACCTCAAAGGGGGTCATTTACTCAACACCCTATTTTTCAGGAACATAACCCAAACCCTTAATTATGAATTTTTGTAAATGTTTTCATACAAATCGAAATTGAATGACTATTTTTGAATCCAAATGGTAAAACTGCAAGGATAAGTTTATATTGCCATAGCTATAACACCAAACAGGATAACACAAAAAACATGCGGCCAGCTTTATGTATTAAGATAGTCATTGCGTTCACCTTATTGTTGACCGGTACCACCACCTTGGCACAAGATGTATTGAAATTCGAATACATCAGCTCCAAGGATGGGCTGTCGCAGAACACGGTTTTCAGCATCCTCACCGACAAAAAAGGCTTTTTATGGATTGGCACCATGAATGGACTTAACCGTTATGATGGTAAGAATTTCAAGATATACAAAAGCCAGAGCAACTCCTCCGAAATGCTCACCAACAACCGCATCTCCAGGCTCTGGCAGGACGACAACGACTTCATCTGGATTCAGAGCTACGATGGTTTCTACCACCTCTTCAACCAACAGAAGGAGACCTTCCAAACCCTCCCCTCTTATACCGACAACATTGAGGAACGCAACAGCACCGCCACCAGCTTTTGCCAATACGACCCAAATACCATTTTTGTGGGATCCACCGCCTCGGGGATATTCATGTTGCAATACAACAAAGAGGCCAACGAATACAACACCCGGCAGTTCGTATCACGAGGCAAGGAGAGCATCACCAACAACCACATTCTTAACATTTACAAGGATGAAGACAAAAACCTGTGGATTTTAACACAGAAAGGGCTCAACTACCTCTCGGCCGACGACATTGCCCAAAGTAACTTTGGCAACATACAACACTTCCATGTCAACATATCGTTCACCAATGCGGTTACCGAGAATGAGGACTACGTGTTATTCGGCTCGCAAAACCATGGCATTGTCACCTACCACAAAGCCACCCAGTCTTTCAAAATATTGAACAGCGACAACACCCGCCCCATTGCCGGCAACCACATCACCCACCTCATCAATACCAAGCAAAAACAGATCCTCATCGGGATAAGAAACCACGCACCCCAACTGGCCAACTCCACATTAACCGAATACCGTACCATCCAGTTTCACTGCAAAAACCTGTTCGATGTCTATTTCGACCGTTTTAACCAAGCCTGGCTCACCGGAACCGACCTGGGCATCACGCGACTGAATCTCAAGACATACGAAACCAAATTTTTCGAACTCACACCACAAAGCCTGCAATCCATCACCGACCACGAACGTCACTTCTTTTACGAAGACATACACAACCAGCTGTGGATAGGCCTCCATGGTAGCGGACTGGCAGCCTATAACCGCGACAACGACAGCTTTGTTTTCTACCGCAACAATGTGAACAACAGCAACACCATCCCCTCCAACATTGTGCACTGCATTGCCGAGGATCTTTCGGGTCAGCTTTGGCTGGGCACAGGCCAGTACATGGGCGGACTGGTTAAAGTGATTGCCGCCAACCCCGCTTTCAAACACATCATTCCGGTGGAGAAAACCGGATACATTACCGAGAATGTGGTACGATACCTGTTCGAGGACAACCAACAAAACATCTGGATCGCCACCAAAGGCGGCAAAATCCACCTTTACGACATCAATGGCAACCCAACTGGAATTCTAAATGAAATAAAGATTGGCCAAGGGAAAACCATCCGCCCCAATGTTTACTCCATCATCATCGACAAGGATGGCTACCTCTGGATGGGCACCAAAGGGAATGGCCTGCTACAATCAAAGCGTCCATTGAAGGAATACCGCAACAACCTCCAGAGCATCGAATTCAATAACCACACCCACCAGAACGGCAACCACCAATCGCTCACACACAACAATGTGTACAGCCTGGCACAGGATGAATGGGGCCACATCTGGGTGGCAACCTTTGGGGGTGGCCTTTCGCGCATCACCAAAAACACCGACCAAACCATCTCAATCACCAACATCAATAAGGAGAACAGCAATTTAAGCAGCAACCAAACCCGTTTTATCCAGCTGGATTCAAAAGGCAACTTATGGATTGCCACCACCTTTGGCGTCAATCTGCTCTACCGCACTCAACTCAACAACAACGACTTCAAGTTCCGCCACTTCCTTCATTCAGCCAACGAAAAAAGCAGCCTCTCCTACAACGATGTTTACCACATCTATGAGGACTCCAACCACGAAATTTGGTTTGGCACCAGCGGTGGCGGCCTGAACCAACTGATCAAACTCACCGACTCCGAAGCAGAGTTCAAATGCTACACCACCACCAACGGACTAAGCAACGACGTGGTTTACAGCATCCACGAAGATGCATTCCACAATCTTTGGATTGGCACCGAAAATGGCATCAGCCGGAAATCGAAGGACAAGACCCATTTCGAAACCTTCAACCAAAACAACGGCACCCCCATTCAGAATTTTTCCGAAGCAGCCATCTGCCAGTTATCCAATGGCAAAATTCTGCTAGGGGGCAATACAGGTTTCCTATGCATCACTCCGCAAAAGCTTCAAGACAACGACTTTTCGGCACACTTGGAACTGACCAACTTCCTATTGTTCAACAAGGACGTGCTGATCGACACCGACCACTCCCCCCTGGATAAGACCATTGCCTACACCGACAAAATCAAGCTGCGTCACAATCAATCGAGCATTGCCATCGAATACATCAGCCTCGACCTGTTGGATCCCGACCAGATACAGTATGCCTACATGCTCGATGGACTGGAGAAAGAGTGGAACTACGTGGGCAACCAAAGGAAAGCCATCTACACCAACCTGATGCCGGGAACCTACACATTCCGCTTGAAATGCACCACCCGCAACGGCGATTGGAACCCTAAAGAACGCACATTGCAGATCAGGATCACACCACCATGGTACCTCACCCTGCCGGCCTTCATGGGCTACGCCATCATCCTGATCTTCATCATTATTGTCATCACCCGCACCATCACCCGCATCCAGCAATACCGGACAGAACTATCGGTGGAGAAAAAGGTAAACGAGATGAAACTGCAGTTTTTCACCAACATCTCGCATGAAATACGCACGCCATTGACCCTCATCATCGGGCCGCTTCAGGACATCCTCAATCAGGAATTGCCAGCAAAAGTGACCCAACAGCTGCGCATCATCAAGCAAAATGCCTCCCGCATGCTATTGCTCACCAATCAGATACTGGATTTCAGGAAGATACAAAACAACAAGATGACGCTCAACATCACCGAAGTGGATGCCATCAAATTCACCCAACCGGTTTACGAGTGTTTCCAACTTTTGGCCAGACACAAACACATCAACTACACGCTGGCCACACCCGAGCAAATGGAAAAGATTTGGGTGGATGCCGCCAAACTCGACATCATCATCTACAATCTGCTATCTAATGCCCTGAAATTCACGCCCGAAAACAAAGCCATCGAGTTTATCCTAAGGCAGGACAATACACACACCTACTTCATCGTCAGGGATCAAGGCCTCGGCATTGCCCCCGATGCCTTGCCCGAACTCTTCACCCGCTACACCATCTTGAGCAGCGGGCAATTTGCCGGCACAGGCATCGGCCTATCCCTATCGTACGAACTGGCCAGACTGCATGGCGGCGAATTGCTGGTGGAATCGACCTTAAAACAGGGCTCCACCTTCACCCTGAAACTGCCCAATGGCAACAAGCACCTGAAAAACAACCCCATGATCCGCTTTGCTTCCGAGTCGCCCATAATGCACGACTCGGAGCTGCCCCTACCCGTTGTGGAAGAGAACCAGCATCCGGAACCATCTGAACCATCTCCATTAAAGAAAATACTGGTGGTTGAGGACAATCCCGAAATACTAAAATACATCTGCCAGTCGCTGCAACACAAATACCATTGCCTGAAAGCCTCCAATGGGCAGGAAGGGTTGATCCTGGCTCAAAAAGAAAACCCCGCCATCATCGTCACCGACCTGATGATGCCCGTGATGGACGGACTCACCATGATCAAAAAGATCAAAAACGACTTCAACATCAGCCACATACCGGTAGTGGCCGTCACCGCCAAAGCCACCCTCCAGGATGAAATAGAAGGAATCGAAACGGGCGCCGACGCTTATATCCAAAAGCCATTCAACACCACCCACCTGTTGGCCACCATCAACAACCTGGTGAAACAGCGCGAACAACTATTGGAGCGCATAACCCATTCGAAACCTGTAAACCCGGCACCATCGGTACAAATCACCTCCAAGGATGAGGAGTTTCTCAGCCAACTGGTGCAGTTCATCGAGAACAACTACAAAACCGATTTCAACATCGACGCCATTGCCGAAGAGTTTGCCGTAAGCCGAACCGTATTCTACAACAAGGTGAAAGGACTCACTTCGATGAGCCCACTGGAGTTTGTGAGGCAGATAAAACTGCAGATTGCCGAGCAACTGCTGCTAAAAGGCTACAACGTGTCGGAGGTGGCCTTTGAAGTGGGCTATTCCGATGTGAAATACTTCAGCCGCCAGTTTAAGTCTCAATTCGGCAAAGCACCCAGCCAGGTAAAAAAGGAGAGCCATACTGGCATAAACCAAGAAGAAGATGCTTCTGAAACAACAAAGGAGGATTATCCCTCTCCAGATGCTAAAATGGTCGATAAATAACAACTTATTTTTGTAAATTAGCGCCCAAATTTGAATAACGTGGGACGATCAAGAAAAAACAAACCATTACTCCATAAAGTAGAAGTGACCGATGTGGCTGCCGAAGGCAAAGCCCTGTGCCGGGTGGAAGACCGCGTGGTGTTTGTCAACAACGCCGTACCAGGTGATGTGGTGGACATACAGGTGACCAAAAAACGGAGCAACTATTACGAAGGCAATGCCGTGGCTTTCCACAAACTGTCGCCCATCCGGGTAGAGCCTTTTTGTGCCCATTTTGGGGTTTGTGGCGGCTGCAAATGGCAGAATATGCCCTACGAGGAGCAGCTCAAATTCAAAGCCCGCGAAGTGTACAACAACCTGCTGCGCATTGGCAAGGTGCAACTGCCCGAACCCATGCCCATCATGGGTTCGGAAAAGAACCGCTACTACCGCAACAAGCTCGAATACACCTTTTCGAACAAACGCTGGCTCTCGCCCGCCGAAATGGAGAGCACCGAACCCATTACCGACAAGAACGGGTTGGGATTCCACATCCCTGGCATGTTCGACAAAGTGGTGGACATCAAAGAGTGCCACCTGCAAGCCGAGCCTTCCAACAGCATCCGGAATTGGACGCGCCAGTATGCTCAGGATAACAACCTCGAGCTCTTCGACCTACGCAACCAACAAGGCTTCCTGCGCATCCTGATGATCCGAACGGCCTCCACCGGCGATGTGATGGTGGTAGTCTCCTTCTTCCGCGAGGAAAAGGAGCAGCGCGAAGCGATGCTGACAGCCATGGCAGAGCAATTCCCACAGATCACCTCGCTGATGTACGTGATCAATGGCAAAGCCAACGACACCATCACCGACCAGGAAGTGATCCTCTTCAAAGGCAACGATCACATCATGGAGGAGATGGAGGGCATCCGCTTCAAGATAGGACCCAAGTCGTTCTACCAAACCAACTCAGAACAAGCCTACCAGCTCTACAGCGTCACCCGCGACTTTGCTGCCCTCACCGGCAACGAAACTGTGTATGACCTCTACACTGGCACAGGCACCATCGCCAACTTTGTAGCCAAACAGGCTAAAAAAGTCATTGGCATCGAGTACGTTCCCGAAGCCATTGAAGATGCCAAGGTGAACTCGGCCATCAACAACATCACCAACACCTCATTTTTTGCCGGTGACATGAAAGATGTGTTGAACTTCGACTTCATCAACAAACAGGGTCATCCCGACGTGATGATTGTAGATCCGCCACGAGCCGGCATGCATGCCGACGTGGTAGAAACCATCCTCAATGCAGCACCCGACCGCATCGTTTACGTGAGCTGCAACTCGGCCACCCAGGCGCGCGACATCCAGATGCTCGACATCCGCTACAAAGTGGACAAAATACAACCGGTGGACATGTTCCCCCACACCCACCATGTGGAAAACGTAGTACTGCTCACCAGGCGTTAAAACCGGCCAATAAAAAATCCGTGAAAACCAGTGGTACTGTGGCTAAATTTTGGCCACACCACCCGTTTTCACGGATTCTTTTTTATATTACAATGAATATCAGCGCCATCGCTTTCTGATGGACTTTATGCAATTATTTTTTGAACTCCCTTTTGCAAGCCAAACACTCATTACTAGCTCCAACCAACTCATTATCAACACAAACAACATAAATCCATTAAGTTCTTAGAGCAAATATAAAATCTGTTTAAGATTTAATTGACATACAGTATGACTTAATTTTATCTAATCTTTTTTTTGCAACATTTGATATATCCCTGGAATACTTGTAGTTATTATATCTTGCAGACCATGAAATATCTCTTAATTTATTATAATCATTAGCTATTTCTGCGTGGAATTCCTCTACTAAAGACGATAACAGTGCATGTTTGCTGAGGTTTAAAGGATTGTTTATCCGGTAATAACTTTCAAAATCAGGAATTTCAATAACCTTGTTGTTCTTCTGTATTGTAATAGGAAAAATCTTAAATCTAACAAAGTGTAGTGCAGAATAAAATGCAGTAGTAATTACCCAATCTGCAAAGTCAGGCTTTCTATCTAAATATTTACAAGTTTTCTCGTTATGTAATGCGTATTCTAGATTATCCTCGTTTTTCATACATGAATATAAAACCTTCACAATTAATCCTTTTCTCGTTAATATTATCAGAGTGAGGCATAAATGTAAAGTTAATATTGAAAGTTTCAGTATTTACTTGCTTTTTCAAATTTCGACTAATGGTATAAATTTCGTCGAAGCGATCAGATGTAAAATCATCCGAAGAGACATCAAAAATAGCATCAAATCTAATGATGTTATTAACCCGTAAGTATGACTTAAATGATTTAAACCCTTTTTCTTTTATTTCGGTAGTGATGGTTTCCACAATCGACTGAGCTAACTTAATATTAGATTCAAGTTTTTCTAAAAGAATTTTTTGATTTTCATTTTTCTGATGCTCTTTCCCTCGCAGATAGGCATCAATTAACTCATCATGAGTGAAATACTCTTTTTCAGGATTTAAAATCCAATTAGAAGAGTTTTCTTTAATTGTAGTTAATTTTGTATTCACTGCCATATCTCTGTTTTTCAAGTAACCCTATTCAATATACGAAAAGTTCTGCAAATGTAATAATAAATTTGTTTGGAAAACTTTCGTCATTTCTTTATTAGTTGGGTTGCATCAGGATTAAAATAACTTTCCAGCTCCTCCAGTGTATTATTGGATGTCAACAGATCTTTAACGACTTTGCCTTTTTCTAAAATCACAATGCGCTGGCTGACATCTGTAATATGGCTCAAGTCATGGCTCGAGATCAACATGGTTAAGTTATGCTTTTGATGCAACTGAGTTAACAAGGTTTTAAGTCGTATCTGGGATGAAGGATCCAAGTTGGCAAAGGGCTCATCCAAGATTAAAACTTCAGGTTGACTGATGATGGCACCAAAAATGCCAATCTTCTTCTGATTCCCCTTTGAAAAATCACGTATGTATTTGTTTTTGTTCAGGATCTCGTCGCCAAAAAAACTGGCAAAATCATGATAGAATAGACTTAACTCATCATCCGTCACCCCATTAATGTCAGCGATAAACTTAAAATACTCTTCGGGCTTCAGAAAGTCAATTAAAAAGCCCTCATCTAAAAAAGAACCTGTGTATTGTTTCCATTGACTCTCCTTGCTCACAACAACACCCTTACTCAACACTTGCCCGCGATCGGCCTTAATCAAATCGAGAATAAGACGAAATAAAGTGGTTTTCCCAGCGCCATTGTTTCCCACCAAACCAAATGATTGGCCTTGAGGGATGGTTAACTGCTCAATATCCAAAACTTTGACCGAATTATATGCTTTGCCTAAATTATCAATATGAATCATGATATTTTTTTTTATGTGATTATTTATTCCTAAATCCTTCCGACATCTCGTATCGCTTTCTGATAAAGCGCTGGGTAATGAGATCCAACAATTTTTCACGCAACAATAAACCCAAAACACCAAGGGCACCAATAACAGCAAAACCTGCTTTGGCCTGACCCATCAAACCAAAAGGCAGGTAGATAAGTATTGGAATCACCAATAAAGGAAACATCAAAACAAAATGCCGTCCGCTTACACCTTGATAATTGAAGGCTGACCCTTTGGAAAGATCCATGTATTGTTTATTGTTTGTTGCAAAATAGAGGAGCAAGAGGCTATTGATGCCAATATTGAATAAAAAACACGCACTATTGATGATCAATATTTCAATGCCATAATAGATGTAAAACACCGACAGAAGGAAAATAACGGCACTGGTTGAAAGCATTAAAAAATACTTGGCTTTTATGTAATCCTTAAAAGTAGTGTTGGCTGTTAACATTAAATCGAAATGGCCCGATTCCCATGCAAAAAAGTACAGACCAAAACTCATCATAAAACCGCCGGAAATGAATAGCCCAACAAAAATAAGCCATCCATTCTGAGTGAGATAAACAGGATTGTTGTAGAAAAATAAGCCATACAGCAAAAACAAGGGCGACATAAACAACATACTTCTGGTTCGTTTATTTCTGACGCACATTTTTAGTTCGAGCAAAACAAATGTCCCTATTTTCCCGAAGCGATCCAGGTAGCTAAAGTTCTCCAGACTGCCTCGTTGGTTGGAATCGCCTTTACCAAAGTCTTCCAACGAAAAGTGCTTGTACAAAAGCTGGAAATTAAGGTGGTAAGCCAAACCAAACAAGGCGAGCCCAATGGCCAGCCACAAAGGCTGATGAATAACCTGCATGAACACAACACCTGAAACGGCCTGTAAATCAATAAAATTAAACCTATCGAACAGAAGCAACGCAGCAACAGTGGCTAAAAAAAGATATGAAACATATTCGTGCTTAATTTGGAGACGCTTGATGTAGATGGAAAAATAGTTGACAAATAGATCGCCCACGATCACACTGGCGACCAATGGCCAGAAGGTGGAAGCCTCAAGGTGCTGATGCAACCCCAATAAAATGGCCAAAACAAAACTGAGTGGTAGGATATTAAGACTATTAAACAGAGGTTTAGCCAGGATAAAGTTTACAAGTTTACTTTTTTTAATCGGCAAACAAAGATAGGGTGCCACCAAAAAAGTTGGCAGTTTCTGTAGCATGTACCGGCTCATCATTATGGCCAGGAAGAGATATAAACCATAGCGCGACAAATCGGCTACTGGATGCTCTGAGTTCTTAGCCAATTCGCTGCCCAGGTAAAAACCACCTCCAAGCAACTCAAGGAATAAAACAAAAAAGACAAATCCCATATAGACATTTATTCCAGCACTTTTGGAGACGCCAGCAGAACGGGTAGTAGCTTTCCATTGATGGGAGAGTAATGTGAATCTCTTCATAAGCAATCAATTAACGTTTTCTAGGTTTGGGTTAAAAATCATTGTATCAATCTATTATTTCATCGAAGAATCACCGTATATTGGATAGCCATTATCGTCATAATCAATAGGCAGCGATATTCTCATTGTATCCAACAGAGTACTTTCACCATCATAAGTTGCACAGGCATACACATTAAAATTATTTTGAGACAGCGACCGGATAAATGCCCCTTCTATGATTCCTAAATTTTTAAATCCGTTAATGGCAGTATCGTATTCCTCAAAGTATTCAAACACATGGTACTTGTAACCCCATCCATTATCTACTTCACCATTGATTCGAATCAAGTTATTATTGGAATCGAAATAAAAAAATCTTGTTACCGTGCTATAACCTCCATTACATGAAACACTTTTACTTAAAAGTCCATTATCTGAGTAGAAATAATCGGTCGTATCATTTGATTGGCAATTGATTCGCTTAATCACTTTCCCTTTGGCGTCGAGCGTTAATTGGATTTCTTCAGGCGTAAAGACAACCTCCTTACTGTCGACGCCACTAAATAACGTAACTAAATTTCCCTTATAAAAAAAGTCATGATATTTATCTATTCCTTGGGTATTTAACCCACCAGGGAGTGGCAATTGCTGGGAAACAGCATTTTTTTGAATCACCTTTGCTACTCTGCCATTTTTATACTCAACCATGCAACAAGAACTTGAACGACTACCACCAATCCCTAAATCAGATAAAAGAAATGTTCTGGAGCGATTGGATTGAGCATAGCCTGAGTTAAATTCTTTTAGCCTGAAGGCAGTATTATCAGAATCCTCGTCAGTACAACTTGGTAAAATAAAAAACGAAGCAAAAATGACAACTAAAAGAGAGTTTTTCATATTTCAGGGTTATTAAGATTATTATTACCAACGTTTGGCCATATGCTGCGTAGCCTGTGTTGCGCCTGCGGCAGGCTATACAGTATACGGTGAGTTAGACAATCGGCTTTTTATATTTTTTGCTGATTAAGGATTTCATCAAAGTTTTTTGACTTTATAAAATTCTGTTTTTTCTTATTAACTTGAATAACTTCAAGAAATCCTATATCCACAAGTGTTTTTAAGTCAGTTCGAGCTGTATAATTAGAAACATTAAATCTATTCTCAATTTCTTTTATGTTTAAAATCCTATCAGAATCATCATTGAGTATTTTAAGAATCTGAGCCATTCTTTCGTTTACCAATGGTATTTTCATAAATTTAGCAGCTTGAAATACCTCTTTTTGCTTTCTATTTATGTATTCTTTTAAAGCATCAAAAGCTTTTTCCATTGTCTTAACGTGATATGTTATAAAATAACTTAAATCATTCTCATCTATTTCTGAGTATAAATAAGCTTTTTCATATTGATTCTTGGTGTCTTTTATTATTCTTGATATTGACAAATACTCAGTGAGCCAATATCCCTTTTTTAGCATATACCAGTAAAATAAAGCTCTTGCAGTTCTTCCATTTCCATCTACAAAAGGATGTATCCACCCAATCATAAAATGTATGATACATCCTTTTATTATGGGATGTATAAAGTCTTTAGAATCATTATTAAAAAAGAAACATAAATCATTAATCAACTTTTCTAATTCTTCATTCGAAGGTGGAGTATGTACAATCTCGCTATTGGTCTGATTAACGACATGAATATCATTATTGTCTCTAATTTTACCTTCATCTTCAACGTTATCTAATGTTTTATTTGACATTAGTTTATGAATATATAGTATTTTCTCTGGTGTAATATCCTCGTTTTTATGCTGAACAATGTGCTTCATTGTGATGAAATTATTCAAAATCATTTGTTCAGACTTGTTTTTAGGCTTTTGTTCTTTTTGAATCATCTCCTTAGCCTTTTTTCTAGTAGTATTTGCCCCTTCCATCTGACTACTAGAAATAGCTTCCTCAATTATCGAGCTGATTATGTACTTGGTTTTATCGGATTCTGCAATTTCAATATTACTTCCTAATGTACCTCCTATATGCATATCAAACAGATGCAATGCTCTCTGCATAAAATCTGTAATGACATAATAAAAACGATATCGACCAAATACTACAGAATTGCTTTTTATTTTGCGGTGAAGCTTAACTGCGTTCCACAGTTCATTTGGATTTATATTTTTGGATTTATATTTAACTTTATCCCAATACAAATATTCATCCTGAATATCCTTCAAAATCCCATTCAATTGTAAAGTGACCATCAAGGATATTGTGTTATCATCTTGCTTATATTGAGGAGCAGATTCAATCATTTTGTAAGTTTCCAACAAAGATATTAAATAATGCGAGATTCTCTATAAATCTCGCATTATTTAATATTGAAATTCGTGGATTGTTGTTTTCAAAGGTGTTGTCTAACGGTTTGCCGTATGCTGCGTAGCCTGTGTTGCGCCTGCGGCAGGCTATGCAGTATACGGTGTGTTGTGTGCTGCCTTTTGTTACTTATTTAATATTTGCTAACGATTCAGGGAATATACTTAAACCCTTTTCTTTATAGTTTAAAAGTAATTTATCCCAATCTGAATCTGATAACCTATTTATCTTAATGTTAGTCTTAAAATTGTTATTTTTAGGTTCAATAAAATCTCCATATACATGAAGTGTATCATTCTCCAATTTGTAAAATACTATGTGTACAAATTGATTATTGAATTGATATTTATCCGGATACTCATTTGCAAAACCGCCTTTTAAGTCTTTATCAAGCCCAATAGCCATTCTTGAATCGCCCATGCCCCATTCTATCATTATGAAGTATATACTTTCACCATTGTTCTCTAATTTTAATACTTCTTTCTGGTCACAACTAGTAAAAAATAAACTTAAAATAATACCAAAATATATTAATGCATTAGATATTTTTTTCATTTGATTGGTTTTAAAGTAGGTTGCACACAACGGATGGCCGTATGCTGCGTAGCCTGTGTTGCGCCTGCGGCAGGCTATGCAGTATACGGTGTGTTGTGCCCGCTGGTCGTTTCTTTTTTTCAAGTCTAGTTAGGCAAAAACGGGAAATCAAACCTTATTTTGAATCAAGCTACAAGGTCTGGCAAGTCTGGGCGCCCGACTTGTGTTTGTCGGTCAAACCGTGCTCTTTGGCTCGCTTAAACCACCTAGCTTCCAAATCTATTGATCGGTGTTTGTGGCCAGACTTGAGTTTATTTGTGTCTACTGTCGGCAAATCGGCGGGCGCGTTGATCTACCTGTCGATTAAGTTTGTCTAGTCAAGATAGTTTAAGACCGTTTTTGGCGGCGTTTTATTTCCCAGTGGGGCACAACTAATCTTTAAAAAGCGTATGTTTTATATCCCCTTATGTCTGGGTGTTAATTTTGCTATATACTATATTTTTCCAAAACTGAGGAACTCCGCCCCTCTTAAAAAAATACCTAGCATAAAATAAACCATAATTTTTATCTTATCCAAAAATTAGTTTCCATATTCTGGTGTATGGTTGCCATTTATGCAATCAACCCCCAGAATCCTGAAAAAAAGAAAGTGTATAAACCATTATGGCTTGCCGACGGGTGGCGAGGGCTTCACAAGCAAACTGGTGCGGGGCAAGTGCTTAACCGATGCGGATTAAAGTCATAATAAAGTCAGACTAAGTTCACAGTAAATTCATACTAAGTTCATATTAAGTTCAATTGCAATCGAATTTAGTATGAATTTGGTTCATACTTTCTTCGAATTTGGTATAACTCAAAAGTGAGGATAAGGCGAAGCAGACACGTTTCAGCTAGGTAATGGAGCCTATGTGGGGCAGTGTAGCCCTGTGAGCCAGGAGGTCCCTCCCAACCGCCCCTTGGAAAGGAGAGAATTGATGGCTACAAATTAAGTGATCCAAGTATGGTTTAGATAAGGCATGGCAGGACAACTTAATCCCATCCAACTTGAGATTCAACAACCTACCCTTACAAGGCTTTGAGACACAGGAATGTTAATTCCCGAGGCGTTGCCTCGGGCTGAAACAAACTGTCCCTATCGGGACGTTTGCTCTAAAACCGTACACAATCCGTATCCTAAACAGTAGCTATAATCAGTGGCGCTCGGCTCTGCCGCTTGGCGCAGCCAAGAATTAGAGAAATCTGTGAAGAAAATCGGGTTGCAAAGCAGCACATTTAACACCTCCGGCGTTGCGCAATTGTTGGTGCTTCGTTACCACCGGTTTCACCGGAGGCTATTCATATTCAAGACCTTCGGACTTTTTCCAAACCTGAAAGATGCCGCCATTACCCGAATAATACTGGATCATGACAAAACCGCTGTGGCTGAGCAAAGCGAGGCCGTATCAAGGTTCCAGGAAGTAATATCTGTGTTCATCTCCCCTTAAGCCAAGTCGCAGAAAACAATGCACCAACCAGCAGCGTTACGAACACCGCAAAGCTGCGATAATCCGTTGAAATCTGTATTCCCTTTAATGGCGATTTGCATACGCGCCAACACATTCAATGCTTGAGGCGTTGAGCAACAAAAAAAAACCATCCTGACAATTTGGGCAAAAGCCCTCTAATAGAAGAAACCCAACCTCACGCCGGACTGAAGTCCGAGGCAATTGAATTACGAATGGATATCAAATATGCCAACACGACCGGAGGTCGTAATATGATTAACCGCGGATGAAATCCTCGGGTTCGAGAGCCAAAAGACTCCCAACCCCGAAGCGGGTTGAACGAGGAAATAACCATAAATAGCTGGAAGCTGTCGCTGCGGGACGCCGGACTTTGGTCAGAAATGGAAGGTTTCGCCAAGACGTGGCTTTTAGATTATTAGAATCAATGAATCAACAAAGATTTCGCCGCTATGCGGTTGTATTTAGTCTATATCCCATAATGTATAAACTGTTTCATGATTACTACTATCTGTTCACTGATTACTGCCAACTGATCACTGTTTCAACATCTGTGTTCATCTCTCCTTAAACCAAGTCTCCGAAAACCAAGCACTAACCAGCATTGTTAGGAACACCGAAAAGCTGCGATATCCGTTAAAATCTGTGTCCTCTTTAATGGCTATTTGCATACCCGGCAACACATTCAACACCTACGGCGTTGCTCTATTGTTGGTGCTTCGTTACCACCGGTTACACCGGCGGCTATTCACATTGAAATCCTTCGGACTTCCCCAACTGATAACTGAAAACTGTTCACTGATTACTGTTTCCTGATAACTGAAACAACCATTGAAAAGACACCTCGCGTAACAGTGCATCATCAATCCCCAAAAACAACCTCACCAAAAAAGGCTGGCTGATGGAAGCTGGGCTGCTCCGTCCCTATTTTTGTCCACGCCACGAAATGGGGCTCCGACAGATGGTCGCCGCACTTGTAGAAGTTGACCCGCACTTTCTGCCCCGGAACCGGCTTAAAATCATGCTTAAACAGCACCTCAAACGGGATGGCCGCTACCAAGTGCCACTCGAAATCACCTTTGCGCTCGGCAAACGGCTCGCTGCCCAACGATGCCATCCGCCGAATGGTTGCTATCTGGTCGGCTGAAGCATGTGCCACGGCTTGGCCTGGTGCATTGTAGCCCAAAAGCGCCGTACCAATGCAGTTGAACTCAAAATTATAGTAAGCGGCTCCATTGTCGGGAGAAACAAAAAACTCCACACAACTGTCGGTCCACACCTCGCCATTAGGCTCAGTAGCCAATGCCATTACAGCTTTTTCGCGAACCTGATACTTGATAAAAAAGGCATGTTCATTATAAGCCAATTGAACCGTCACCTCAGGCTTGTAAGGATAGGAAGCCCAATTAACAAAATCGAGCGAGACAGGCTTCACGTTGGCATCCAAAGTTTGATAAACGGTTTCGAGTGAAGGGAGAACCTCCCCTGCCAATATCTTTTTGACTTGCATAAAAGTAGATTTAAAAATAAGGATACAAGAACTATAAAAAACAAAAATACATACAAAACTCAACATTCAACCCTGACAAATCCGCTGTTTTGATTAAACCCACAAGAATCGGTAAATTTGAAGCCATAAAACCAAAAGATATTCAAAATGGACTTCAACCAACTCTGCATCGAAAGGGCTTCGGTGCGGGCATACCGCCCCGAGCCAATTTCCGATGAAATACTCCTTCAAGTACTGGAGGCGGGACGAATGGCGCCCTCGGCCTGCAACAAACAACCCTGGCTATTCATCGTAGTGGATGACCCAAAAATCCTCCAACAAGTGCAGCAAGCCTATCCTCGCGAATGGTTCAACACTGCCCCTCAGGTGATCATTGTGTGCGGCGACCACAGCGCCAGTTGGAAACGCCCCGAGGATGGCAAGGATCATTGCGACATCGACGTGACCATCGCGGTGGATCACCTCACCCTACAGGCCGCCGACCTGGGGCTGGGCACCTGCTGGATTTGCAACTTCGACCCCCAGAAGATTTTGGCATTGCTCAACCTGCCACCACACTTGGAGCCGGTTGCCTTGCTGCCCATCGGCTTTCCGGCCGCACCATCATCCATCGATAAGAAAAGAAAACCTATGCACGAGGTGTTTTTCAAAAACGGATGGTCAACTCCGTTCACCAAATAAAAAAAGCTATAAAAAAGGGGTGTCAGTTTTTGAACACCCCTCTTTTATTAACAAAATCAAAACTACTATAACCTAATTAAAAACGGTACCCCACGGTAACAGCCACCTGGTGGTCGTATATCGACAATTTGGCAGGTGCAGGGGCTTCCACGCCGGTTGATTTCTCATCCCAACTGTATAAAAAATAATCCTTCTGCTGACGTCCCAACATATAAACTGCATCCACATAATAATTCCTCATACGATAGCCCAAACCACCAGAGAAGGTTTCATACTTACGATTATGAACCGACAAGGAAGATTTGATGGGCGATTCATACAAACCATACCCTGCGCGCAAGGCAATTTCATTGGTCATCTTGTACTCAGCACCCACGCGGTAGGTATTGGCCACAGTAAACACCGAACGAATCTCATCATTTTGAAAAGTATAATCACGATATTGGTCGTCCAATGGCTTGTATTTGGCATTGCGGTAATTGGAACGTTCATAATCGAAACTAAAGATGAACATATTGCCCAACACCACTCCCAAACTTGAAACCAGCTTGTCGGCTGTGCGGAAGCGGTACTCATCACTACCCAAGGGGGAAACCCCACTGATAGGCCGCTCATCCAAATGAGCTCCATCATAAGCATACGATACACTCATCTTGCTTTGAAACTCTTCATCCACACGATAGAACGAAGGAGTATGGTAAGCCAATCCAATACGCACCTCATGAATCGGTTTGTAGAGGACACCCAATTTCATATTGAAACCTGTGGCCCGCTGGTCGAGGTAGGTGCGATATTCGAACCCGGCAAAATCGTACTTGTCCCACTCAGGGTCGCCTGAGGCATCCAAGCCACCATTGGGTGTTTCGGCATGCATCATGCTTTCTTTAAAACGGTAAGCCAACACATTGATGGAAGCACCCAAAAACAACTTATTGCTGATGTTGGCACCATAGGAAAAGTTGAACTCCCCCTTATACCCTTCCTGCTCCACAAAGCGTTGTTGGTTGATGCCCCTTGAAGCCCGCCAGTCGATGTTCACCTCCGGATTCTCAGCCGTTCCACCCAGATAGGGCTTTTGCCAGGCATGATAATAAGTATCATTAAAAACAATGGAAGAGCCATCGGCATTGAACTCCGGGTTTTCCAAAAGGAACATATCGTATGCCAAACCATCCTTAAAACTATTCAATCCATTGGGCTGATAGCCATTAGCTTCAAACACGAACTGATCCAACAACGAACTCTGTACACCATCCCCCTTGAAGAAACTAGACTGATTAAAATTGGCCGTGCGCTGGTATCCTAAGGAAAAATGGGAACTAACCAGTCCGGATGTGATTTCGCGCATAGGCTTTACAGTCCACACAAAGCCCAATTGATTGGGAACAAAGGTGCTACCATCTCCATCGCGGCTGGTGTTATAAAAATCCGACTCCGTTTTATTGAAAATCAAAGAAGGGGTCACGCTGAATTCGGATCCACGGAATACCGCCAACCCTGCAGGATTGATGCCGATGGATGAAAAATCACCACCGAGGGCTCCAAATGCATTGCCCATGGCCATAGATCGTGCCGTGCCAAAAGGTGTATTCTGGGAATATCGAAGCGCATCATCAATTCCCTGCCCTGAAACGGCCAAGGTAATTCCTAATGCTGTAAAAGCAGACAATATTTTTTTCATTGGGTTACAATTTCTAAAACGATCAACAATAATAACCTAAACAGTGCAAAGAAGAAACAAGTGGCTTGAAACCAATTTTCGAACAGCCACTTGATTTTCTATACGGTGTTGTCAATCACCTCCGGTTGGTCCGGCCAGATGAACCAGAACTGCTGCTACCTGAACGCGAAGGCGTGTAAGTACTGCTGTTGCTGGAGGGTGTTGATGACCCCGAACGTATGGTGTTGTTGTTCACATTCCGCTCTACAGTAGTGCTGCGCGTAGCACTTCCCGGCTGATACGTAGGCCGACTACTGCTTCCAGTTGCCGAGGAATTACGGTTTCCTGAGCTATATCGGTTGGTGACAGTGGTACCACTGCGTTGACTGCTGCCACGAGTAGCAGAAGAGTTTCTGACCGCATTGTTAGTCCCAGTGCTGCCCACCACTGTCGTTGTGCCTTTATTGGTCGTGCCATTCACGGTAGTTCCAGGCCGAGTATAAGTAACACTACCCCGAGTTGAAACCGTATTGCCATCTCTGGTCACCGTCATCTCGCGGTTTCCAGTTGACGGAGCATACGACGAATAGCGGGCGGTGCTGCTGCGGTAAGAAGTGGAACTATTGATATTACCTACAGCAGTATTGTTGTTCCCGGTACGTGAACCATAATACCTCGATGGAGAATTCTGGTTTCCGGCAATATTCCCTCCAGGGCGATGGTGGTGGTGCGGCCAATAGTGCGAACCGTGCCAGTAAGGATCGTACCCCCAGTACGGATAATAACCGCCAAACCCGAAATAGGGGCTATACCATGGATCGTACCATCCCGAATAGGGATAGCCAAACCCAAATGACATGTTCCAATAGGGCCGGTAACCGCCGTAGTAGAAATTGGAATAGAAGCGGTTGCTCCAGGATGGGAACACATAAGCATAATCGCCATCCAAATAAACGTTCCAATCAGGTCCACTGAAATAAACAACCTGAGTGTACAAAGGCGACCAATAGGGAATGCCCCTGAAAGGGCCATGAAACTTGGCCAAACGCTCGGCATAATCCTGATCGTAGGATGAGCCTGAAAAACCATTTGCCCAATACCCTGTTTCGTCGTTATAATACACCATCGTGTCCACTTCGGTCAACTGTTCATCGGCCAATATGTTGGCATATTGGGTCTGAATCTGACTAAAATCACGCGGATCATGATCATCCGCCGTGCGGGTATACTCCCTCGCCTTTTGGCTGTAAACTTGCTGGTCTTCCTTTTGCACGGCCTTATCGGTAAGGACAGGGGCAAACTGGTCGGAAACACTCAATGGCTTAGCCTTGGGATTGTAATATATGTCATCGTTGTAGGCCACGCCCGACTGCATCCGGGAACTGGTGCAGGCACCCAAGCTTAAAGAGATGATGCCCAACATTATCAATTTTGTTCTCATATCTAGTTCCTCCGGTTATGATTAGTTCTTATTAATTATATCAACAAAATCCATACCAATGGTTAAAAAAATAAAACAATATCATTCAACATCAACCTTTTTCTCACAATAGAAACCCGCTTAAAGAGCCAGGATGTTAATAATTAGCAATAATACATTAATTTTTCCGGAAATAAGGTTTTAATCTGTGGTAATTTTCGCAATTTTGCAGCTTGTTATTCAAATAATCATTCATTAAATATGGCTAAGGAATTAACTTCACGAAGTGAAAATTATTCTCAATGGTATAACGAACTGGTTCAAAAAGCCGATCTGGCTGAGAACTCGGCCGTCAGGGGTTGTATGGTAATCAAGCCATACGGATACGCCATTTGGGAAAAGATGCAACGCGTACTGGATCAAATGTTCAAGGATACCGGACACGAAAACGCCTATTTCCCGTTGTTTATCCCGAAATCGTTCTTCAGCAAGGAGGCTTCCCACGTGGAAGGGTTTGCCAAGGAGTGCGCCGTGGTAACCCACTACCGCTTAATGAATGACCCCAATGGCAAAGGCATCGTGGTTGATCCGGAAGCCAAACTGGAAGAGGAGTTGATTGTGCGCCCTACATCGGAAACCATCATCTGGAACACCTATAAAAACTGGATTCAATCGTACCGCGACCTGCCCATCAAATGCAACCAATGGGCCAATGTGGTTCGCTGGGAGATGCGCACCCGACTGTTTTTGCGCACGGCCGAATTCCTTTGGCAAGAGGGGCATACAGCACATGAGAGCGCCCAGGAAGCCATTGAGGAAACCATCACGATGCTGAAGGTTTATGCAGACTTTGCCGAGAATTACATGGCCATGCCCGTGGTGCAGGGCGTGAAAACAGCCAATGAGCGTTTTGCCGGTGCCTTAGAGACCTACACCATCGAAGCATTGATGCAGGATGGCAAGGCGCTTCAGTCGGGTACATCCCACTTCCTGGGTCAAAATTTCGCCAAAGCATTCGATGTGACCTTCACCAACAACCAAGGTAAAATTGAACACGTGTGGGCCACCTCTTGGGGCGTTTCCACCCGCTTGATGGGTGCCCTCATCATGGCACATTCCGACGACAACGGATTGGTATTGCCACCAAAATTGGCGCCCATACCGGTTGTGATTGTCCCCATCTACAAAAACAAAGAGGAGCTGGATCGCATCTCCGTAGTAGCAAAAGAACTGGTGAAAAAACTGCGTGCACAAGGCATTGAAGCTAAATTCGACGACAACGACAAGAAAAAACCAGGCTGGAAATTTGCCGAATATGAGTTAAAAGGTGTACCGGTTCGTTTGGCCATTGGCCCCCGCGACCTGGACAACAACAGTGCCGAGGTGGCTCGCCGCGACACCCTCACCAAACAAGTGGTACCACTCGATGGCATTGAAACCTACGTGATTGACCTTCTGGACGACATACAACAAAATATTTTCAAAAAAGCACTAAAGTTCAGAGAAGAGAACACCACGAAGGTGGACACTTTCGAGGAGTTCAAGCAAGTGCTCGATGGCAAAGGCGGCTTTATCCTGGCTCACTGGGATGGCACTTCCGAAACCGAAGAGCAGATTAAAGCCGAAACAAAAGCCACCATCCGGTGCATCCCGCTGGACAACCAGCAGGAAGAAGGCACTTGCATCTTCAGCGGCAAACCCTCCAAACAAAGGGTACTGTTTGCCCGCTCCTACTAATCAAGGCTTTGGGAGATCAGCCCAACATCATAATCGCAAAAGGAATGGATTTTTCTGTTCCTTTTGCTATTTTTGCAACATCCAGGCGTTGAATTGCCTCACATTTATTTCAAGCGAACAACTATAATTATGGCAGGCAGGGGAAAAAAGAGCACATCGATGTCCTTGTTGAAGTCTATAATTCATGGCTTTCAAGGAAGATAGAGGATCTGAACAGCAGCCTTTACTACGAGAACCCCGGATACATCTACCAGTCCTACCGCTACGGGGATGTACTGTAACTACAAGCATAAAAAGAGCCCATGCCTACCAACAAGCCGGTTTTTATATTATATTTACTGGTGAAACAAAAGGCTCACTTATGGAAAGGACCAACCTGCGCGATAGCATCCTGGCCACCTTGCGGGAAAAATCGGTGGCAAAACAAAACATTCACAACATCACCCATACGGAATTCGAGCAGTTGAAAACCGTATTAGATTACCTGACAAATGAATACAACAGCCAACTGAACGATTGCCGGGAAGTATCGCTACAAATCATTGACCATGGAGCTTATGTGGTTCAATTGAAAGTTGCCGGCGATATGCTGGTGTTCGTGATGCACACCAATGTGTTCCAGTTCGACCGCGACCACGAGGTATGGAAGCAACCTTATGTCGTTGAAAATCCCATGCGCAGTTACTCAGGCGTGGTGAGCATATACAACTTTCTATCAGACTCGTTTCGCTACGACAGGGAAGAGGATCCAGGCTACCTGATTGCCCGCGTCTTCATCAACCAGGAGCGCGCATTCTTTGTGGAAGGGAAACGGCAACGTCGGATGGGTGTCAACCATTTTGGCATGGCCACCATTGATGCCACTGCCTGGCAAAAAATTGTGGAAACAGCTATCCGCTACGCCATCAATTTCGACCTATTGGTGCCGCCCTACGAAGCCGTCAATATAATCACACTCAATCAGATGAAGGACGAAATAATGAATTCAAAGATAAAAACCGGAAAGCGCTTAGGCTTCCAATATAATTCGGATGATGTTAAATGACTAAGATGGAAAAAGTACTAAACCGTTTTTTAAACTATGTGTCGTACGACACACAAAGCGACAGTAAAACAGGCCTCACCCCCTCCACCCCGGGACAAGCCAGCTTCGCCCGCAAGTTGAGCGAAGAATTGAAAGCGATTGGATTGGCCGAGGTAGAAGTGGATAATAACGGCTATGTGATGGCCACCCTCCCAGCCAACACCACACAGGAGCATCCGGTGGTGGGTTTTATTGCCCACATGGATACCAGCCCTGACTTTTCGGGTAAAAACGTGCATCCGCGCATCGTCCACAACTACAATGGAGAGGCGATAACGCTAAACACGGCAGAAGATATTCAGCTTAAGCCGTCGGAATTCCCCGAACTATTAAACTACATAGGGCAGGATCTGGTGGTAACCGATGGCACCACCCTATTGGGTGCCGATGACAAGGCGGGCATTGCTGAAATCGTAACGGCTATGGAGCACCTGATCCACAATCCCCAAATAAAACATGGCAAGATCAGAATTTGCTTCACCCCCGATGAAGAAATTGGCCAGGGAGCCGACTGTTTTGATGTGGCTCGTTTCGGTGCCAACTTTGCCTACACCATGGATGGGGGCGAGATTGGCGAATTGGAGTTTGAGAATTTCAATGCCGCCACAGCCACCATCACCTTTAATGGCAGAAATGTGCACCCGGGCTATGCCCACAAAAAGATGAAGAATTCCATGCGTATTGCCACCTCATTCATTGCCATGCTGCCCCGACACGAAACACCCGAACATTCGAAGGATTATGAGGGATTCTACCACCTGACAGCCATTAATGGCGATGTGGAAAAGACCGAATTGAACTACATCATACGGGATTTCAAACGCGACCGGTTCGAAGACCGCAAAAAAGAGATGGTGCACCTGGTGAACAAAACCAATGCAGAATTTGGTGAAGGTACGGCCTCCATAGAAATGAAAGACCAATATTATAATATGCGCGAAAAGATTGAACCAGTGATGCACATTGTGGAACTTGCCCAAATAGCGATGCAAGCTTGCGATGTCCCTTCCAAGATTGTTCCCATTCGCGGCGGCACCGATGGTTCGCGCCTATCATACATGGGATTGCCAACGCCCAACATATTCACCGGGGGACACAATTTCCACGGTCGCTTTGAATTCATCCCGGTACAAAGCATGCAAAAGGCGGTGGACGTGATCGTTAAAATTTGCGAAAACACGCTAAATCTGCCCAACGGCTAAACAAATACTAATTCCTGATGTTTAATGTACTGTAAAATCAAACCTTAAAACAGATAAAAAATGTCAGTATTAGTAGGAAAAAAAGCACCCGATTTCAACGCAAAGGCGGTTATTAATGGAAACGACATTGTGGACAGCTTTTCTTTGTCACAATTCGAGGGAAATAAATATGTAGTCCTGTTCTTTTATCCGGCCGACTTCACTTTTGTATGCCCAACGGAGCTTATCGCCTTCCAGCAGCAGATAGAAGCCTTTAAGAGCCGCAATGTGGAGGTTATTGGCGTGTCGACCGACTCGGAATTTTCGCACTGGAAATGGTTGCAGACCGAAAAACAACAAGGAGGCATCAAAGGGGTGACCTACCCCCTGGTGGCCGACTCGGGCATGACCATCTCTGAAAACTACGATGTTCTGGCCGGCGAATACGACTTCAACGAAGCCGGACACATTACCTTCACCGGAACGCCCATGGCTTACCGTGGCCTGTTTCTGATTGACAAGCAAGGTATTGTGCGCCATCAGGTGGTGAACGATATGCCATTGGGACGCAACATCGACGAAACCTTGCGGATGGTGGATGCACTCCAGTTTTTTGAAGAAAATGGCGAAGTATGTCCAGCAGGATGGCACAAAGGTCAAACAGGACTTCAGGCCACCCAGGCAGGCATCGCTGAGTATTTGAGCCAAAACTAAAAGATGACTGCATATAGGCGTATCGAATAGGCATCATAAAATGCCAAATAATTCAAGACCTAACAGGGAGAGCAAAACCTGTTAGGTCTTATTTATTATGACCTTCCAACAAACAAAGGCACTGACCACATCATATTTAGGACTTGCTGAAAATGTCAACAAACCCCATCCGTTTCAATAATTTGTCCTCAAGCCGGACGGGCTTTTACTCTCTTTATTCGGGACATGTCTGTTTTCATTGGCCCTCATGATCCGCTGCGCTCCACTACAGCTGCAGAGAGTAAACAGAGCGCTCGGCTCTGCCGCTTGGCGCAGCCAAGAAAGCCGCCGCTGCAGATAAATGGCTAAAATTGAGCTCGTTTGCCTAAACCCCGCGAAAGCCTTGCACTAACCAGAACAAAAACACACCTAAACAACAGATTATATGTATGTTATTCATTTTTCAGCAGCCCCTAGTTATTGACAATGGTTTGGAAAAGTGATAAATTTCCCTTCTCAGATTAAAATAAATAGCCAAACTATGAAAAACGGAATCATCATCGTCATGTTAACCATCCTGCTGGCACCGGCCAGGATGACGGCTCAGAACCTTTTGGAAAGGGTAGCGAAAAAAACCCAACAGAAGTTGGAGCAAAAAACAGAACAAAAAGCTGAGGAGAAGATCGACAAGGAGCTCGAGAAACTCGATAAGCCCAATGCAACGCAGGATTCGGCAGTAACAGAATCGAAGAATGCACTGGAACGGTTCACTCGCATCAAGACATCAAAAGAACCGGTCAAATACAGTGACACCTACAGCTTCAGCCAATCCATCACAATGGAAATGAACGCTTACAACAAAAAGGACGAGCTCAGCTTCGCCAATAAAATGACGCTCTACTTCACCCCCACTGAAACCAATTTCGGTTACCAAATGAGCAATGTCAGCCAAGAAGATGAGCAGATGAAAGGTTTTTCATGGTTCGTCATTGACGCACAGAACAACACCATGCTGATGCTGGGAGAAAGCGAAGGAACAAAAAATGGATTGGCCACCTCCATCAGGGCATCGGAAAAAACCATGCAGGAACAACCGGAAGAAGCGACAAACATCAACTTCACAAAAACAGGCAGAACCAAGAATATATTGGGCTACACCTGCCACGAATATGTGGGACAGGACGACAAAACAAAGATGGTGTATTGGATGACCAACGACATCAATTGGCAAAGCAGCAAATTTATGAGCACCTCGCAAAAGAAAAGGGGCAAAGCCCACATCAACTACCCGGAAGGGATGATGATGGAGGGGGACATCATCAGCGGGAACAATGAAAGAATGCATTACTTGGTGACGGAGATCAACCCCAATGCCTCGGTAACCATCAACACCCACGATTACCAGATTTCCAATCTGGGCTCCATCACTTTTTAAAAGCAAAAAGGCTTCCCCGAGGGGAAGCCTTATCTATTTTTTATCGGCGTGGACGACGTTCACGCTCTTTTCCACGGGGATATCCCCCCTTATCGGATCCGCGGTCGGTTCTACGTGGTCGATCGCCAAAGCTGCGGTCGCGACCGAACTTGCGTTCGCCCGATCCTCCTCCAGTTTTTGCTGAAGCTGGTTCAACAATCAGCTTATAGCCATTGATTACCTGCTTGTCCAAGGCTTTCACCACCTCTTGCTCGAAGGCACTATCGACCTCAAAGAAAGAGAAATTCTTCAAAATCTCAATTTGTCCGATGCGCACCTGCATGCCTCGGGTATTGCTATTAACCAACGAGATGATGTCGACAGCATTGAGTCGGTCGGTTTTACCCAAATTGATAAACAGACGCGAAAAATTACCGCGTGCTCGTGGCTCGCCCTTTTCGCCCCTTTCGCGGGTTTGACGGTAGATATTGATATCGGGCGCATCCTTATAATACTCGTTGAAGAGCTCAAATTCGGCAGCCACAATTTTTCCAATCAACTCTTCGCGGCTAAAGCCGGCCAACTTCTCGATGATGGTAGGCAAGAACTGGCTTACAGTACCCTCTGTAACTTCCTGATTCTGAAGCTTGTCAATAAAATGAAGCAGTTTGATTTCACAAATCTCCTCAGCCTTGGGCACGAACTTCTGTTCAAACTTTTTGCCCGAAATACGTTCGATATCCCGGATACGGTTCACTTCGCGGGAATGCACGATGGTGGCACTCACCCCGCTTTTGCCGGCTCGTCCGGTACGGCCACTGCGGTGGATATAAACCTCCACATCATCGGGCAGGTTGTAGTTGATTACGTGCGTCAGGTCGTTCACGTCGATACCGCGGGCAGCCACGTCGGTTGCCACCAGCAACTGCAAGTGTTTCACCCGGAAACGCTGCATCACCATGTCGCGTTGCGATTGTGAAAGGTCGCCATGAAGGGCATCGGCATTATAGCCATCGGCCATCAACTTGTCGGCCACATCCTTGGTTTCCTGGCGGGTGCGGCAAAACACGATGCCATATACATCGGGATTGATATCCACGATACGCTTCAGCGCCATATAGCGATCGGAAGCATGAACCATATAATAATGGTGCAAAACATTGTCGGCTCCCTGGTTGGTTTTACCAATTTTGATCTCAACAGGCTGCTTCATATAGTGTTTGGCTATATTGGCAATCTGGGGGGGCATGGTGGCAGAGAACAAAAGCGTCTGACGATCTTCGGGCGTTTGTGCCAGAATGGTTTCCAAGTCTTCCTTGAAACCCATGTTCAACATCTCATCGGCTTCATCGAGCACCAGCCATTTGATGTTTTGGATCTTCAAAATATCCTTACGCAGAAGGTCGTTGACCCGTCCGGGTGTGCCCACCACAATATGGGTGCCATTGCGCAAAGCCCTGATCTGGGTGCGTATGTCGCTTCCGCCATAAACTGGGGTGATGTTCAAACCGCGCTTAAACTTGGCAAAGGCGGTCATCTCCTTGGTAATTTGAAGACAAAGTTCGCGGGTGGGGCATAAAACCAAAGCCTGGATGTTTCTGCTGGAAACATCGGTTAATTGAATGACAGGCAGGCCAAAAGCACCTGTTTTTCCGGTTCCTGTTTGTGCCAACGATACGACGTCGTGCCCATTGTTCAAAATTTCGGGGATGGCTTTTTCCTGAACTGGCGTGGGATTTACAAAACCCAGTTCCTCAATGGCTTTCAGGATATCCTCTGAAAGTCCGATTTCTTTAAATGATTGCATAATACGTTTTTATCCACTTCGCTGCACGCCCCATGTCTCCGAATTAAACGAATTAATGCTACCTAGGAAAACCGGAAGGTGACTGAGTGGTTTGTTAAAAGAGCTGCAAAGATAAAATCATTTTTTCTCATTCATGCCAATGAGGTAGTTAAATAAACACAAATAAAAATTACCTCAACATCTCCTCAGCAGGAAATAATCGACCAAACAACTACAAATCAACAACATAAAAGAAGAGGTTGGCACACCAACCTCTTCCTAAACAATCATTTTCCCTGCTTCAATAAGCAAACAAAGGGAAGCCATGCATCATTTCGTAGACCTGTTTCTTAACCGCCTCGGCCACTTCCACCGAATCGGGATTCGAAAGAACCTGGTCGATCAGATCGACGATGGGCCCCATGTGCTGCTCCTTTAAGCCGCGGGAAGTGAGTGCCGGTGTGCCCACACGGATTCCAGAAGTGGTGAAGGGTGAACGGCTGTCGTAAGGCACCATATTTTTGTTGATGGTGATATCGGCCCGTACCAAGGCATTCTCAGCCACCTTACCGGTGAGTTCAGGAAACTTAGTACGCAAGTCAATCAACATCAAATGGTTATCGGTACCACCGGAAACAATCTTATACCCTTTGGCCAGGAAGTGTGTGGCCATGGCTTGCGCATTTTTAATCACTTGCTGCTGGTATTCCTTGTACTCGGGCTGCAAGGCCTCGTAGAACGCAACCGCTTTGGCAGCAATCACATGCTCCAGCGGGCCACCCTGGATGCCGGGGAATACGGAAGAATCGAGCAGGGAAGACATCTTGCGGATTTCACCTTTTTTGGTGGTTTTTCCCCATGGATTGTCAAAATCCTTTCCAATCAAGATGATGCCACCACGTGGGCCGCGCAAAGTCTTATGTGTTGTGGAAGTCACCACATGGGCATATTCGCAGGGGTTTTTCAACAATCCGGCAGCAATCAACCCGGCGGTATGAGCCATGTCGATCATCAAGATGGCGCCAACTTTATCGGCAATGGCACGCATGCGAGCATAATCCCAATCGCGCGAATAGGCCGATGCACCACCAATAATCAATTTAGGTTTATGTTCAAGCGCCAACTGCTCCATCTGATCATAATCAACCAGGCCGCTATCTTCCTTCACTGTATAGGCGATGGGGTGATACAGCAAACCGGAGCTATTCACAGGCGAACCATGTGAAAGGTGCCCACCATGCGACAGATCCAATCCAAGGAACTTATCGCCTGGCTCCAGGATGGTCATCATCACAGCCATATTAGCCTGGGCTCCACTATGGGGTTGCACATTGGCCCATTCGGCATTATAGAGTTTCTTTAAGCGATCGATGGCCAAGTTTTCGCTCTGGTCCACAATTTGACACCCACCATAATAACGGGCACCAGGAAGGCCTTCAGCGTATTTGTTGGTCATCACGGAGCCCATGGCTGCCATCACCTGCTCGCTCACAAAATTCTCGGAAGCAATCAGCTCAATACCGTGAAGCTGGCGCTGTTTCTCTTTTTCAATTAATTCAAAGATTTGATTGTCTCTGTTCATGTGCATAATATTTAAGGATCCTGCTCAAAAAGCAATTTAGTTTTGTCTCAATTCCCAAAGGCCTATTCCATTGAAAGGCCAGAACAAAAGTAATGTTTCAATTGAATCAAAAGAGTGACTTTGCACAACTTTTTAGCCAGACATTACTCATAAGAGAAATGCATTAAAACCCGGCGGTAAACGGAAAAAATCTTCGATTTGGAGACAAACCCAACGTATTTCCGTTGATTGAGCACCGGCAAGTTCCAAGCCCCGGAGGATTCAAACTTCTGCATCACCACCTCCATATTGTCATCAATCTGGATGTATTCGGGCGGCATGGTCATAATATCACGCACCTTTACCGAAGTGTATTTTTCATTGTCGAACATGATGCCCCGGATATCCTCAAGCAGCACAATACCCAACATCTCCTTTTCGGCGTTGAGCACCGGAAATATGTTACGTTTGGATTTGGAAACCACCTGAACCAACTGTCCCAGCGTGGTGTTGGGGGTTACCGAATGGAAATCAGTTTCTATAACGCGGTCCAAGCGCATCAAGGTGAGCACTGCCTTATCCTTCTCATGGGTGATGAGCTCGCCTTTATCGGCCAGCCGTTTGGTATAGATCGAATATGGTTCAAAATAGTAAATGGTCAAATAAGCAATGGTGGAAGTGATCATCAACGGAATAAAAAGCTGGTAGCCATTGGTGATTTCAGCAATCAAGAAAATGGCCGTCAGAGGGGCATGCATCACCCCCGACATCACCCCAGCCATGCCCACCAAGGTGAAATTGGCTTCGGGAATCACGTGAAGCCCCATCAGGTTGTTCAAGCGGGCGAAGAAAAAGCCTGCCACCCCCCCCAGGAACAAACTGGGGGCAAAAGTTCCGCCAACTCCCCCTGCACCATTGGTGGCACCTGTGGCAAAAAACTTAAAAGCGATAATTAGTCCCAGAAACAACAGCAAGATCCACGAATTGGAGCCCAAACCCTGAAAGAGCGTATTTTGAAGCACCTCATGCTCCTGCCCAATCAACAGGCTGGTGATGGTTGAATACCCCTCGCCATAGAGCGGTGGGAAGAAGAAGATAAGTGCCCCCAACAAAAAGCCTCCTACAAGCCAACGGGAGTAAGGATTGGATATATGGCTGAATTTTTTCTCCACCCCCATGAGACCGCGTGTGAAATACAAAGAGATGAATCCGGTGAAGACGCCCAACAAAAGGTAATGGGGTATGTTGGACATGCTGAATGGCATCTCCATCACAAAATTGAATTCCACATCCTTTCCCAGGAAAAAGAAGGAGACCGAAGCGGCCGTCACCGCCGATATCAGCAATGGGATAATAGAGGCGAGCGTCAGGTTGAGCATGAGCACCTCCAGGGCAAACACCAGTCCGGCAATGGGTGCTTTAAACACGCCAGCAATACCGCCCGCAGCGCCACATGCCATCAACAAGGTGAGCGTCTTGTAATCCATCTTGAAAAAGCGACCCAGGTTGGATCCCAGTGAAGCGCCTGTCAGCACAATGGGCGCCTCAGCCCCCACCGAACCTCCAAATCCGATGGTGAAAGAGCTGGCAATGATGGAAGAGTAGCTGTTGTGGCGTTTGAGCCTTCCTCCATTCTTCGATATGGAATATAATATTTTGGTGATGCCATGCGCCAAACTCTCCTTGACAAAAAACTTAACATACAGCAGGGTGATCAGAATCCCAATCATAGGGTAGGCCAAGTAGAGGATGTTAAAGTTGAGCGATTCGAAGTGCCCAACCAGAACCACCTTCACCAGGTGAATGGTATTTTTCAACAACACAGCAGCCAGACCACTCAACAGCCCGACCACCAAACTAAGAATCACCACAAAATTACGTTGGCTAATGTTGCGCACACGCCAAACTAAAAAATCACTTAAAATTTTATCGAATCTCACCATAACATGCAAAAATAGCATAACAAATGAATGATTGATAAAATTTCGCGTTAAGAAAAGTTACCATGACCTGAAACTAATTTCTACACGCTAGCGATTGGGTTGAACATTGGCCCAGTTTTCATTGCGTTTGATGCGTGTCACTTGCATTTCACTGATGCGGAACAGACGGGCAATCACATTTTGTTTAACCCCCTTGGCCAACATCCCTTTCAAAACCTGCACATCCTCGGGTTTCAACTTTGAACTGGTGACGGTTTTCCCCGAAAGCTTTCTTTTCTCCTGTAAAACAGCATGCATACGTTTATAGCTAAAATCTTTTGTGACCCATTTGAGGTTCTTGAAATAATTGTTTTGTTTGTTCCAATCCAAATGAATCACCACCGTTTCATCTGCGGCTCCCTTCTCCAAGAACATTTCAGCCGTCAACTTATGAACTAGGAAAGAGCGTTTTTTACCATCCACCCGCAGACTGACATTCAAAAAGCCTTTGATGCTACCGGGTTTGACGATACGCCCATTCACGGCATCGTAACAATAACTCTTCACCCGGCCATAGTTGCTCACCTCATATTTTTTATCGGTAAAAGGCAACTCCCGCCAAACCTCATCTTCCAACTTTCGAAGATTACGTGTTGTTTGTTTTAATGCCATGATTTTAAAATTTTAGTCCGGAAATCAATACACCTCATTAAAGCGGCCACCCACTAAATTGATGCATCACTAACAAAAGTATTAAAATAGAAACCATAAGTCAAGATAAAAAAAAACTATGACAAATGTTTCCTATTTTTACACCATCAGCCATACGAGTGATGGAATAAATCAAAAAAACAAAATAACTGAACCATTTGCAACGACACTTGTTCATTTAACCAAAAGATAATATATATGCGTAACCTGATTTTATTTTTAATCCTCACATTCGCATGGCAGCATTCATCAATAGGACAAACCGCCATTAAAGGCGTACTGAAGGACGCCTACTCCAACGAGGCCATTCCGTTTGCCAACATCATCGTTTACAACACCACCACAGGAACCACCTCGGACGAGAATGGGCAATTTGAATTGGGCAACCTGACGCCCGGCTTTATACAATTGCAAATCTCAAGTTTGGGTTACAAAACCAAGGTCACCGAACAGATCATGGTGACGAAGAACAGAACCATCCCCGTGACGGTAGAGTTGGAACCCACCACAAAAGAGATTTCTGAAATAAAAGTGACGGGAGCCACCTTCCGCAGCAGGCCCGAAAGTCCATTGTCGTCGAAGAGCATAGGCATTGAACAAATAGAGAAGAGTGCGGGTGCCAACCGCGACATCTCCAAGGTGGTGCAATCGCTGCCGGGTGTGGGTGGCACGGTGGCATACCGCAACGACCTGATCGTGAGGGGTGGTGGACCATCGGAAAACCGTTTTTTCCTCGATGGCATTGAGATACCTAACCTGAACCATTTCAGCACACAAGGCGCTTCGGGAGGCCCGGTGGGGATCCTCAACGTAGATTTTATCCGCGAGGTGGATTACTACTCCAGCGCCTTTCCATCCTCTCGGGGGAATGCCTTGAGCTCGGTTTTTGAGATAAAACAGATAGATGGCAACCCCGACAAGCCTCTCTTCAAAGCCACCGTAGGTGCTTCGGAGTTGGCTCTATCGGCCAATACGCCATTGGGAGAGAAGACAACTGCCCTATTCTCGGTGCGACGATCCTACCTCCAGTTTCTGTTCGATGCTTTGGATTTGCCGTTCCTGCCAACTTTCAACGATATCCAGTTCAAAACCAAAACCCGCTTGAGCAATAAAGATGAGATCACCTTTATTGGACTGGGCGCCTTGGATCAGTTCAAATTCAACAAAAACGTGACACCAACCCCCGAAAACCAATACATACTGGATTACTTACCGGTGAACGAACAGTGGAATTACACCGTTGGCGCCTCTTACAAGCATTTCTTCGCAAAAAGCTTTATCACCCTAGTAGCAAGCCGCAACCACCTGAACAACAAAGCCTACAAATACAAGGACAATATTGAAACGGACAACAATTTAAACTACGATTACCTTTCGAACGAAACGGAAAACAAATTGCGCTTTGAATTTTCGGCACATCCCACTGAATATACCATCAATACCGGAGCTGGACTGGAGTATGTGAGCTACGACAACCGCACCTATGCCAAAAGTTTTGACGCCAATGGTGCCTTTGAAAAAAACTACCAAAGCGACCTCAATTTCTACAAGTATTACCTCTTTGGAAATGTATCGCGAACGGTTTTTAACGACCTGTTGACGCTATCGGCAGGATTGCGCCTCGATGCCAATACCTATTCATCGGACATGGGACGATTGGATCAACAGGTTAGCCCACGATTGGCTGCCTCATTGAAAGTAACCCCCAAACTCTACTTCAACACCAATGTGGGGCGCTATTTCCAGCTCCCCGCCTACACCACATTGGGTTTCCGCCTACCCGATGGCGAGCTAAAAAACAAAACCAACCACATCAAACCCATTAAGGCCGACCACTTTATTGCCGGGTTAGAATACCGCCCCAACAGCTATACACGCATCACCTTTGAAGGATTCTACAAAAAATATAATCACTACCCGTTCAGCGTGACTGATTCCGTTTCGCTGGCCAGCAAAGGGGGCGACTATGGCGTTTTTGGTGATGAAGAGGTGATCTCCACCTCTAAAGGAAAAACTTATGGACTCGAATTGTATGCCACACAACGGTTGCAAAAGGGGTACAACTTCATTCTCTCCTACACCTTTGTGCGGAGCGAGTTCACCGATTACAAGAACGACTACGTTCCATCGGCCTGGGACAGCAAGCACCTACTAACCCTGACGGCCAGCAAATCGTTACGCAACAATTGGGATGTGGGCATCAAATGGCGGTTCATTGGCGGTTTACCCTACACCCCATACGATTTGAGCCGATCAGAAATAAAAGATGCTTGGGATGCCCGCGGCAAGGAATATTTGGATTACGGACGTTTCAACGCCGAAAGGCTGGATAATTACCACCAGATGGACATCCGGATTGACAAAACTTTCACTTTCAAGAAATGGCAATTGGGTGCCTATTTAGACATCCAAAACTTGTACGGGAAAACGATTGCAGATGCCCCCAAGTTGATCCGACAATTGGATGGAGCAGGCAATCCCATCATTATCGAAACGCCTGGACAACCCACCAAGTATGCGCTGGAGGAATTATCAACAGAATCGGGCACACTGTTGCCCACCATTGGATTGATTGTAACATTTTAAATAAAAAAAAGAGGCATATGCCTCTTTTTTTTATTTCATCGAATCGTAGTAGAGCGCAGCGGCGCCCAAAAGAGCCGGATGCTCCAGATCGGAGATATCGAGAACCAGTTTATTTTTCACTTCGGGCAACAGGAAACCTTCCAATGATTGGTAGATTCCGTTTTTAAACAAAGGAAACGACTTGCTGATAGAACCGCCAAAAATAATGGCTTCGGGCGCCAAAACATACAAAATATTGGTGATCAGATTGCCAATATGGTTGCCAAACTTATTGAAGGCATCCAAGGCTTCGGGGTCGTTTTTCATGGCCGCATCGAACAACTCCTTACCGGTGGAATCGTAAATACGCGAGAAAAACCCACTACCACAATAACTCTCGAAGTTGCTGTTGAAATAGGGCACACAGCCAAACTCTCCAGCACCGCAAGCCACACCAGTATGCAACTTGTCGTTGATGATGACACCACCACCCAAGCCAGTACCAAGGGTCAAACCAATCATGTGACGATAGGCCTGTCCTTTGCCAAAATACTTTTCACCCAAGGCAAAACAGTTGGCATCGTTGTTGATATGAGCCGGCACTTTGAAACGGTTTTCGATCTTCTCTTTCAGGTTAAGACCATTCCACGAAGGGATATTATTGATTTTAAGAATAATGCCTTTATCGGTATCAATAAAACCCGGTGACCCCACCCCAATAGACTTGACATCGGAATGCCAAACCGCGTCGATGGCCTCATACAAACTCTCCAAAATCTCTTCACACGACCGCGCGGCACCGGTAGGGGTGTTGTAATATTTTACGATGGTTTGATTCTGAACCAAACCGGTACTGATACTGGTTCCACCGATATCGATGCCTATTATAAACTCGTTACTCATCTTTATTGATATTATTTTTTTGTAATAATCTAATTCCATTCAAACATTTCCTATATTTATCGTTAAAAATCTGTCCGGGAAGATGCCAAAGATTGGAGCCGAAAGCATCTTCCCGGTTCAGATTAACAACAATAAACTGAAAAATACCATCCCCATTGGGACAGTATGCTTTTATGACGATAACGCCTGTTCAATTAAAACTGCCGCTGCCCCCAACACATTGGCATCGGAATCGAGCGGAGAGATGCGCAAATCAATATTTTCGCGCAGCTGGGGCAAGCAATACTGGTACAAAGCCTGCTGAAGCGGTGTAACCAGATATTCGGAAGCATTGGAAACACTCCCCCCAAGAATAATCACTCCCGGATTGAGGATTTGGATCAAATAACTGATCCCTTTCCCCAACGCAGCACCAATTTTGGAAATCTGCGCAATAGCCAAGGCATCGCCCATCTTGGCCGCCTCGATGATCCTACGGGGGGTGATCAGACTGGGATTCTCTTGGTAATGGGGGAACAACAAGCTGTTGGGATTGGCCGATAGGGCATCCTGGGTGTACCGTACCAAGGCATGACCCGAGGCCATGGTTTCGAGGCACCCAATTTTACCACAATTACATAAGATGCCATTGGGATCGATGGGAATATGCGAAAATTCGCCCGAAAAACCGTTTTGTCCTTTAAACAACTTACCATTGAGCACCATCCCCAGGCCAAGCCCCCACTCCACCAACACCAACATGGCGTTGGGCACGCCTTTGGCAGCACCAAATTTCATTTCGGCCAGCGTGCGGGCTTTGGCGTCGTTTTCGAGCACAACCGGGCATTTGAATTTCTCAGCAAACAACTCGGTCAACGGGGTTGGGCCAAAATTCATATAAGTATAGTTGACCCCAAGATCGGAATCAATGAGGCCAGGCATGGTGATGCCTACTCCTATTATTTTGGAAAACACATCACGCTTATCCCCCAACATATCCTGGGCCATGGTATAAATCTGGCCTATCACCTCCTGATTGGTAGGGATGTTATGCACCTCATGGGTTACACCGGCTATTTTCTCCAGCTCGTTGTTGAACAATCCAATTTTAATGGCTTTGCGACCTATTTCAACCCCCAGCACATACACCGAGTTTTTCACCAGACCATACATATTGGGTCGTCGGCCACCTATGGAATCGCCTTTCCCGCGGTTTTCGATGTAACCCTCGTCCACCAGCTCATTGAGGTACGACAGAGTGGTTGGGGTGCTGAGCCTAATAAGTTTGGTCAACTCGGCGCTTGAAAGGATCCCATGACGGTACAGGAATTTAATGATCTGCTTTTTGCTCAGAAATTTCTTACGCTCCTGTCCTGAAACAGAATTAATCACCTCGGTATCCCAATATCTCATGTGTTTGATCTAAAATAAATGCTCTTTGCAATATTAATAAAGTTATTGCAATTTCACAGCATACAAAATTAAAAAATTTAAAAAGATTTTTACAGAAACAGCAATTAATGGGTACTGTATTCTATTCCAGGGCAGCACATTCAACAAAAAGCACTGCCCGTGCATCCCAAGGTTATTAATACCTGAATGGGAACCCACGGGCAGTCTTCTAAGCAACATGATCGTTTACAAACGCTTTTGTTTAAAAAAGCAATTTAAAATCGTTTCAATCAATTGATACTTTTATCGGCAACATCCCACCAGAGACGAGCATTGTGGGAATCTTTCCCGCCAAAGAACTGCTGAACAGCTTTATCGTATCCGGCTTTGTTGCGGGCTTCATCGTTGATGGAGAAACGGCAACGTTTCACAAACTCGCCATCAGGAATTTCGCCATTGCTCTTATTGTTGACAACAGGGAAAATTTTTGGGAATCCGGAGCGACGAACCTCGGCCCAACCTTCAGTGCCATCGGGATAGGTGGCAATCCAGCGTTGCGTGACAATTTTCTCAATCTTAGTGGCTGCAGAGGCACTTTCATCCCATTTAGGGGTTACGGTGCTTGGCGCATCGGCATTGTTGGCGTCATTTTTGGGATCGACATAGGCGATTGGCGCATTGTCGCTCAAGTAAGATTCGGAGAAAGAAGCGCCCCATTGTGCCATAGAAGCCTTGATCCCATTCACGTAAGCCTCAGCAGCTGTGGTTTTCATATTCCAACCACGCACAGCACCTTCAGCGCGGAGCAACCAAACCTCTGCGGCAGACAAAACAACAGGAGAGGTATTGGGAGTGATGGAGATGGAACCATAATTCACATAAGTATCCTTGCTATCGATGTCACAACCTAAGCGAATACCTTTGTATTGACCTTTCACAGCCTCGTCGGTAGCAGGCAGGAACATTTTCGATAATCGGGGATCGTTGTATCCTACCAAATAGGATTCCATAGAAGCTCCCATTTTGGTATCGTGCCAACCTTGAGCGATCTCACCAACAGGATTGGTGTAAACCCCAATTTTAATGGCAGCCTTCTCTTCTCCTTCAAACACACCAAACTCATTGGCAAGGGCTTTTTCAGCCTCTTGCTTCGCCAGGGCTGGATTCACATAAGCAATCCTTACTGCCAAACGCAACCGAAGAGAGTTGGCATACTTGATCCATTGAATATAATCACCCTCGAACATCAAGTCGAATTTGCTGAGTGGCTTGGCGCCTGGATTGGCCTTGACATAATCGGTCAGATTTTTTACACCCAAATCCAAATCTTCGAAGAATGCCTTATACACACTCTCCTGGCTTTCGTATTCACCACCGGTTTTTGAACTACCATGATTTCTATAGATGATAGGACCGTAGAAATCGGACACTTTGTGCATCTGAGCCACTTTGAGAACTGTTGTTGCGCCAATAACATCAGCTACATCCTCAAACTGAATAGTATTTTTCAAAGCAACAGTCATAAAATATCTATAGGTATAGTCCCACATATAGCTGTTCCAACCTGCATTGAACGCATAAACATTATTGTTAACGTTTCCGGCAAAAGGGGTGGGAGGTGTCATATAGCCACTCCACATATCTGCATTCAAATTTTGCAAAACCTGGAACACCCAGTTCTTCCCAGCATCGCTAAAGTTGAAATACAAGCACTGTTGCATCTGCATAATACGTGCCCCTGCCAAAAAACCATCGGCATTCAACTGTTCATCACTCACCTTACGTTCGTCAAGGTTGATGTTCTCAAAATCGGAGGTACAGGAGCCCAGCAATAAACTTGCGCATAGAATAGCTCCAAAACCTGTCTTTATAATATTTTTCATGTTTTTCAAGAATAAAAATTAGAACGACAATTTCACATTAAAACCAAGGCTTCTTGTAGATGGCATACCGTACATATCAATCCCTTGTAGGTTGTTGCCGGTCGACAAGGAGTTGTCTGGATCGAATGGTGCATCATTTTTCAAGAAGAATAGGTTTCGCCCAACAAAGGAGATGTTAGCACCACTCAGGAAACCAGTCTTCTCAACCAAGGTTCTCGGCAACGAATAAGCCAATACCAGTTCTCGCAGGCGAATGTTGGTGGCTGAATAGACATAGTATTCAGAAATACCGGCTCGGCCACCAACGCGCTCATAAAAACCTTTGACATCTTTGATTTGAGAACCATTGAAATTGACATAACCAGCTTGGCGGGCATCACCGGTGGCTTTAGATACGCCGTTCATGTCCATTTCTGCTTCGGTAAGCGACATCACATCACCTCCAAAACTGCCATCAATCAGGAAGCTCATGGACCAGTTCTTATATTGAAAGTTGTTATTCCAGCTCAGCTTGAAATCAGGTGCGGCATTAGCTACTTTGTCAAATTTACCAGACCAAAATGGAAGGCCAGCTTCATCAAGCACCACTTTCCCGTTGGCATCGCGTTCAAAAGTTTTACCATAAATATCACCAAAGGATCCACCTTCAACCAGTTTCATATAGTAGCTGTTGTTGCCAATCTCACCGAAGATGAATTCAGGCAGGTTGGGATGGAGCTCCAACACTTCATTCTTGTTGGTTGCAAAATTGAAATCGGTTTTCCAAGTGAATGATTCATTAGAAATTGGCGTGATTCCCAACATGGCCTCAAAACCTTTGTTTTCAATCTTACCTGCATTGATCAAATAGTAATCAAAACCCGTTGAAGCAGGCGCGGGAATAGTAAAGAACTGGTTTTTGGTTTGTGTTTTATAGTAGGTCAACTCCAGGTTTACACGGCTGTTGAAGAAACGCCAATCTGTCCCTATTTCAAAAGAACTTGAGATCTCTGGTTTCAAGTTATCGAAGGGTTGATTACTGTTCTCTTGGAAGTTAGCACCTGCTAAGAATCTGTGCTGACGGAAAGTTATACCAGCGGGCAAATCGTTCCCCACGTTGGAGTAAGAACCACGTACCTTACCAAAGCTGATGAAGTCGGGCATTTGAACCATATCACTTACAACAGCAGTCAAACCTACCGAAGGATAGAAAAACCCTTTGTCGGCATTGTCGGTGTAAGCCAAAGAAGAAGACCAGTCGTTACGTGCTGTCACATCAAGGAACAGATAGTCGTTGAAGCCAAGCTGTGCCGTACCGAATACAGATTGAAGCTGTTTGCGGATATCTGATTCTTCTACATAACCAAGACCCACCATATTACCAACACTGAAACCATTGGGGAGGAACAAGCCTTTAGGACGTGAATCGAGCAATAGCTTATGCGACTTAAACTCATTGATGCTGGTACCAACCGAAGCGGTTAACGACCACACATCCCACTTTTTAGTCACATTGGCAATTACATCACCATACAATTGAGTTTCCTGACCATTATCGGTGATGAAACGGCCGTTTTCACCAGCCAAAGCAGAATGAGTCGTTGCGTACATATTCTGGTTATAGTTGTCGTTGGTGTAATCGACATTACCACGAGCCTGGATATTGAACCAGCTGTTCACATCCCATTTGGCGCTCAAAGCAGTGATGATCCGGTTACGGGTTTCCCAGCTAGGAGCTCGGTTGATCAACCAATAAGGGTTCTGCTCCTCGGGACTCAATGCCTTGTACCAGTTTTGACCATAGATATTGCGGGAAACATTAAATTTCTCGTATTCATTAAAATAAGGAGCAATATCGAAACCACCAGGTACACTATAAAGACCCACCAATGGGTTCATGTAGAAACCTCCAGGCGTAGGACGGTTGCGAACAGTCTGACGGATCAAGTTCACATTGGCATCCAAATGGAGCTTGTTGTTAAACAATTGAGCTGACTCACGTAGATTCACGTTATGTTTGTTCAATTTATTATGATCAATAATGCCATGAGCAGTTGTATTAGCATAGGAGAAATAGGTTTGCATCTGCTCGTTACCTTTACTCACACTCACCGAGTTAATGGCAGTAAAACCAGTCTGAAAGAAATCATCCACATAATCGCGGTTACCAGCCTTTGCCAGCTTGCTTCCCCAGCTTCTATCGCCAGCCTGTCCATAATCATTTTGGAACTCGGGCAACTCAATAGCATTGTCGAAAGTGATATTTGAGCTAACATCGATTTTGGCAGCACCAGCCCTACCTTTTTTGGTGGTCACCACAATCACGCCATTGGCAGCCTGCGAACCATAAAGAGCGGCAGCAGAAGCACCTTTCAGGATATTAATGCTTTCAATATCATCTGGATTCAGGTTGGAAATCCCGTCACCCGAGTCCCGACCACCCGCATCGTTGTTACCACCATGGGTTGAGGCAGGCTGAACCGAAATGGAGTTCAACATGGGCACACCATCGATCACATAAAGTGGCTGGTTGTTACCCGATGCAGAGCGGTTACCGCGGATCACGATTTTTGCCGATCCACCCACACCCGATGAGCTTTTGGTAATTTGAACACCAGCACTTTTTCCGGCCATGGAGTTTACCAAGTTCACATCTTTGGCTTTGGTCAACTCATCGCCTTTCAATTGCTGTGTGGAATAGGTCAAACTCTTTTGGTTTTTGCGGATACCCAGGGCGGTCACCACCATTTCATCCAAACCAATGCTTTCGGCTGTGAGAGAGACGTTGATCACCTTGGCATCGCCCACCACAATTTCCTGGGGCACATAGCCTACAAAGGAGTATACCAATACGGCTGCGGCTTCAGCCTGGAGAGAGTAGTTGCCGTCGAAGTCGGTAATGGTACCGGTTGTTGTACCTTTCACCACAATGTTCACGCCGGGAAGGGGTTGACCGTCATCCTTGGCGGTTACTTTTCCTGTGATGGTTGACTGGGCAAACAACGATATGCCCATCAGCCAAATACAAGAAATCACGAATAACTTTTTCATGCTAACACTAATTTGGGATTAATAAAAATTTAATTAAAGAATCACCCGTTTCACCCGGGTCGGGTTGTCAATAAATTCTCGACGGCCACCGCAGCGGCACCCATCACACCGGCATCGTCGCCCAGTGAGGAGATCCGAATCTCGGTATCCTCGCGCAACTGGGGCAAACAATAGGTGTAGAGCGACTGCCGGATGGCCGTCATCAGGTAATCGGAGGCCAACATCACCTCGCCGCTCAATACGATCAGCTCAGGATTCAATATTTGAATCAGGTAAGCAAGCCCTTTCCCCAAATTCTCACCCAATCGCTGTACCTGACGTATGGCCAGCTGGTCGCCACGCAGGGCGGCACTGATGATAAGCGATGCCGAAATAGAGGAGGGATTGGTAACAAACTGATTGTAAAGCAGTGAGTGCTTGTTGTTTTCCAATTGTTCCAAAGTAAAACGCACCAAAGCATTGGCCGAAGCCACCGTTTCGAGGCATCCCACCTTTCCGCACTGACAGAGCACGCCATGGGGATCGAGAGGAATGTGTGAGAATTCCCCGGCAAAACCCGAGCGCCCCCTGTAGAGCTCGCCGTTGAAAACCATGCCCAGACCCAAACCCCAGTCGATTTGGATGAGCAACATGTTTTTAACGCTCTTTCCTGAGCCAAAACGGACCTCGGCCAGAGTCCGCGCTTTCGCATCATTTTCGAGAAATACAGGCCGCTTGAATTTTTTTTGAAATAGTTGGGTAATGGGTTGATTGTCGAAATTAAGATATGTGTGAGAATATCCTGTTTCGCTATTGATCAAACCTGGCAGAGAGATGCCAACGCCAATGATCTTTTCGGGATCAATGCCGGCTTCCCCACACAACATCATGCACCGGAGAAAGATATCATCAATCAGGCTCGGTTCGTTGCGGACACCATCGGTCGCCTCGGTATGCGAAGCCACTTTGGTAAGTTCAATATTGTAAAGTGAAATGGTCAGCTGCTTTCGGGCAATGTCGATGCCGAAGAGGAAGAGTGAATTGCGATTCAACCCGAAGATGGCAGGACGGCGACCCCCTATGGACTCCCCTTTCCCCCGGTCTTCGACATAACCCTCGGCAATCAACTCATTAATATAAAGCATGGTGGTAGGGTTGCTCAATTGAAGCAAGCCCGACAAATCGGAACCTGACAACGACCCTTGGTGATACAAATGATTAATGATCATCTTCTTGCCAAGGAACTTTTTCTTCTCCTGGCCACTCAAGTTGTTCAATAATTCGGTATCCCAATAGATCATACCCAGATTTTTTATTTGTTTGTGATTTGGCACTACAAATATTTGTATTTATTTGTTAACTTCCAAATACTTTTTAAAAAAAATATAAATGTTTTTTAATGTATGATAATTTTCATGAATTCACCCCACAAAAAACAGCCTTGATTTGCCGAATGATCTGATAATTACACAGCACCACCATACTTGCAGCGCATCCAACACAACAACCATCAGAAATTACTATTTTTGCACCCATGAGAGCAACCATCAACATTGCTTCCGCAAAATTCGAAGCATTCAAAAAGGCCATGCCGGCAGAAGCCGGAAACCATCCTATGGCCGTGATTCTGGACAGCAACCAGCTGCGGGGCTGGGGCAACGGATGCATGGAATATATGGCTGCATTGGGTGCACTCGACACCACCTCCTCGCATCTGCCGGCACTAAAAAAGTTCCATCAGGAAAAAAAGGATTGGCTATTGGGGTTCATCACCTACGATTACAAGAACCAGTTGGAAGGGCTCACCTCGCGTAACGAAAACCAGATGCCGTTGCCCGAGCTCTGTTTTTTCCAACCACGTTATCTATTTATTAAAGACCAGCAGGGATTCCGGTTGGAATACCACTCCGAAGCCTCTGAAACTGAAATTAATCAGTTGATGAAAAGGTTGCACAGCCATTTCGTCAAACCAGGCCCACTTCCTATAATAGAGTTTTCCCCAAAGGTGGATGCTGATGAGTATAAAAAACGGGTTGCACAGATCCAACAGAACATCCACAGGGGCGATACATACGAATTGAATTACTGCATCGAATATTATGCCTCTTCGGCACAAATTGATCCTGCCGACACTTGGCTGAGGCTGATTGAAGCATCGCCCACGCCATTTTCGGCCTTCGTCAAATACCAGCAACAATATACCTTATGTGCATCGCCTGAGCGTTACTTGCTCCACACCAAGGGCCACCTGGTGAGCCAGCCCATCAAAGGCACCGCAGCCAGGTCATCCGACCCTCAGACGGATGCACACAACAAAGCCACATTGGCGGCATCGGAAAAAGAGCGTGCCGAAAACATCATGATCACCGATCTGGTGCGCAACGACTTGTCGCGCATTGCCCAACGAGGGTCGGTTAAGGTGGAAGAGCTGTGCGGCATATACGGTTTCAGGCAGGTGTGGCAGATGATCACCACCATCACTGCGCGGCTCGATGAAAGCTGCCATTGGACGGATGCCCTGGCGACCTCCTTCCCCATGGGATCGATGACCGGCGCGCCTAAAATAAAGGCCATGCAATTAATCGACGGTTACGAAGTGACCAAACGGGGCATCTACAGCGGTGCCATCGGGTACATCACCCCGGCGGGCGACTTCGATTTTAATGTAGTGATTCGCTCCCTCTTCTACAACGCACACGTAGATTTCTTGTCGTTTTTGGTAGGCAGTGCCATCACCATGGGCTCGAAGCCCGAAGAGGAATTCAAAGAGTGCCAGGTAAAAGCAGCAGCCATGCGCAAAATATTCAACCAACAACTATGAAAAACATCCTCGAAAAAACACGATACAATTTGATGCACCACTGCCAGGTGGCACCAAACAGCCGCATCCTGGTAGGGCTGAGCGGCGGAGCCGACAGCATTGCTTTGCTTCACATACTGTTACAATTGGGGTACTATTGCCAGGCTGCCCACTGCAATTTCCACTTAAGGGGAGAAGAGTCGGACCGCGACGAAGCCTTTGTGCGGCAATGGTGCTTGGATAGAGACGTACCACTCCAGGTGATTCATTTCGATACCCACCAGACTGCCCGCGAAGAGAAGATATCCATAGAAATGGCAGCTAGGCAGTTGCGCTACCAATGGTTCCAATCGCTGTTGGAAGAAAACCACCTGAACTACCTGGCCATCGGCCACCATGCCGATGATTCGGTGGAGACTTTTTTGCTCAACCTGACACGAGGAACCGGCGTCCGTGGTCTGTCGGGCATCCAATACCGCAACGGCCACATCATACGCCCACTGCTCGACCTCTCGCGGGCCGACATAGAGGCCTATTGCAAGCAAAATAACCTCGAGTTTGTGAACGACTCCACCAACGCCGAGGAGCATTACCTACGCAATAAAATCAGGCATTCGGTGGTTCCTGTGCTGAAAAGCATCAACCCCGCCTTTTTGGAAACCATGCAGGGAAACATGCAGCGCATGATGGCGTTGGCCGAATTACTCCGTGAAACCACCGAAACCTTCCGCCAGGAAGCGGTAGCCACGGAAGGCGAAGACACATTGATATCGATTAAGAAAATTGAAGAAACCACGCACAAAAAATTGATCCTTTTTGAGGTATTGAACGGATACGGTTTTAACGCCTCCACCATCGACGACTTATTGAAATGCCAGGAGGAGGGTAAAATTGGGCGCCAATTCTTTTCTTCCACACACCGACTAATATTGGATCGCTACAACCTGGTGCTGCTCCCTCGTGACCAAGATGAGGAAAACAGAAATTATTACATTGAACACGGGATCAACAAACTAACCCAACCATTGGCCATGAGGTTGGTGGAATACGAAAAAACTGAACCGTTTGAGCTGTGGCGTCCACCACACATTGGCTTATTCGATGCCGACCGAATGCAGTATCCGCTCACTTTGCGCCACTGGCAGGAGGGCGATCAATTCAAGCCACTGGGAATGAACGGATTTAAAAAACTGAGCGACTATTTTATCGACCAAAAAATTCGCCGAGACCAAAAGGAACAGATGTGGATCCTACTCTCGGGCAACGACATCATCTGGCTGGTGGGCGAACGCATCGACGACAGGTATAAAATCACCGCAAAAACCAAAAACATACTAGAAATAAAGCTTATTGAAAGTAATCAGGAACCTCGCCTCCGCCAATGACCAGATCATTTTGGTAGATGACAATGGATTGACCGGGTGTGATGGCCCAAACAGGTTGTGAAAATTTAACTAGAAGTCCTTCGTGCGTGATCTCCACCGTGCCATCATAACCCGGCACGGCATCAATACCCCGGATTCGGATAAAGACCGACTGGTTTCCCCACAACGACGCATCAGGAGTCAGCTCATACTCGAACAACAACACTTCGTTCAGGTTGAGCATTTCGCGAGGCCCCACAATCAGGATATTTTGCTGTACATCGATGTGCACAACGCACCACTGGGCAGGCAAGGCAGGCACCAAACCCTTGCGTTGCCCAAGCGTATAATGGGCAAAACCTTGATGTGTGCCAAAATGGTTGCCCTGGTGGTCGATGACCAAGCCCGGCTGGAGCGCCACATGATCGGAAGAGATATGCCGCTGCAAAAACTGGCTGTAATCGTCCCCCGACAAAAAACAGACGCCATTGCTTTCCCGGCGTCGGGGCAACTCGGGCAAGCCATAATCCACCGCCAACTGCATGATGTCGCTTTTTAAATATTGTCCCAGCGGGAAAAGCGCATGAACCAAAATATCCTGTGGGAGGTTCCACAAGAAATAGGATTGATCCTTGGCCGGGTCCTTACCTTTCTTTAGGTAAAAACGGTTCTGATACCACTCAATACCCACATAATGCCCCGTACTTACATAACGGCAACCATATTTGCGGGCAGCCTCCAACAGGTAAGGCCACTTGATGGTTTTATTACAACGGATGCAAGGATTGGGGGTATAACCATGCATATACGATTCGGCAAAGTAATCCATCACCTGACGTTTGAATTCACCCCTGGATTTGATCACATGATGCTTGATCCCAACCAATTGACAGAACGACTTGGCGTCTTCAATAGCAGGATCTTCGCCGGCCGGCAAACAAGTGCTCAACGTGGCACCAATCACCTCATATCCGCTCTCTTTAAGCAATATGGCAGCCATACAACTGTCCACACCGCCACTCATCCCCAGCAGAACCTTATTATTGCGCATGACAAAAATTTAACTCTTCAAAAAACTGCGCAAAGATATAGTGTTTCCGCCCACTTAACAAAAGAAAACCATCAAAGAAATATTAATCAACTGGTTTTAATGTTCTCCCTCAACTTAGCAAGGTAGGATTTCATCGCTTCCGAATCCTTATTTTCGATAATCCCCAACAACTCATTCAACTGGCTCACAATATTTTGAATTTGTGGCAATGAGTAAGGATTAAAAAGAATCTCCGACAGGAGATAATCATCCTCTGACAGCAACCCTTTGGCCACATCCAGATGCTTGTTGAAGGTGGTGCCCGGTGCCTTTTGATGTTTCATGCAGGCGGCAAAAACCATGGTGGAGGCAAAAGGGATGGAAAGGGAATAAGCAATGGTTTGGTCGTGCCCATCGAAGGAATACTCATGAATATTCAACCCCAGGGAGCCGTAAAAATCCTTGAAAAAGGCCTTGCCCATGTGATCCGATTCTGAAATGATAATGGCATGGTGGCGCGAAAGCTCCTTCAGGTTAGCAAACGTTGGCCCGAACATGGGATGGGTGGAGACAAAACGGTGCCCGCTACGCTGGTAGAACGCTTCCAACCCGGTCTTGACCGAGGCAATGTCCGACAGGATGCAATCCTGAGGCAAGTAAGGGAGCACGGCTTCGAAGGTTTCGATGGTGAATTTGAGGGTGACGGCGTTGATTACCAATTCGGGTTCAAACTCACGAACCTCGTCAAAAGAGGTGAGACGGCGGGTATTGAAAACATATTTGAGCCGCTCGATATCACAATCGAAAATGGCCACCTGGTGTTGCAAGCAAAGCGCATCGGTGAGCCAAATGCCCATCTTACCCGCGCCAATAATACATATTTTCATTTATTGATTGATATAGCCTCCAATGGAGGTTGTTGTAAAATAATGGTTGGAAGAGGTAGCCCTAAAGCAACCTATTATAATTAGCCCAATTAAGGCAACCTCATCCAACACTAGAAAATTGTTTCCGCAACTACTGTCAAGTGAATAAACAGTTTTTGTTTTGGATTCCACAATCCGGTAACACCAAAGGCAGATTCACTGTTGACAAAATATGCTATTCAGCCATTCCTCATCAGGAGTGCAGAGAAGGCCGTCACTTGGGGTTTCACCCCAAACCCCGACTTACTTTTTCTCTCTTAAAGACTAAAAGACTTTTGGACTGTTTGACCTCATGACTTTCAATATTTCTAGGCTCGCAGCCGAGGCGGAGCACCATCTGCGACACCATTCCTTAATCAGTTTCTAGCTTAGCCCGAAAACCACTGATTGATCAAGCACCTTCCACCGAGCCGCCCTTCTTGGCCAACTCCTTGTTCATCACATTATTCTGACGATTGATGGATTCCTCGTGGATGTGTTCGTAAACCTTCACCACGAACTCAGGGTTGAGCCCCGCCTTTTCAGCCTTAGCGCGGCGGTCGTTCATAATCTCATCATAACGACGCGTTTGAAGGATGGTGATATTGTTTTCGTATTTGTATTTACCGATGGCTTCGGAAATGGTCATTCGTTCCTTCATCAGCTCCAGAAGTTTTTGGTCCAGTTGGTCGATCTTCTTGCGAAGCTCATCGAGTGTGACACGGGGTGTATCGCCAATATTGGGGCGGCGCAACACCAAATCGCCTAGGATCTGCTTCAAGTGTGCGGGCGTCACCTGTTGGGCAGCATCACTCCAAGCCTTGGCAGGACAGATGTGCGACTCGATGATCAAACCATCAAAATTCAAGTCCAATGCCTCCTGCGACACATCAAAAATTCGGTCGCTCTTGCCAGTGATGTGGCTGGGGTCGGTGATAATGGGCAGGTTGGGGATACGGCGACGCAGCTCGATGGGAATTTGCCATTGGGGCTGGTTGCGGAACTCCGTTTTATCGTAACTGGAAAATCCACGGTGGATGGCACCCAACTTCTTGATGCCAGCACGGTTGAGACGCTCAAAGGCTCCAATCCACAGCTCCAGGTCGGGATTTACCGGATTTTTGATAAAGACCGGCACATTGATGCCACGCAAGGCATCAGCAATCTCCTGCACGGCAAAAGGATTCGCCGTGGTGCGGGCACCAATCCAGATGATGTCGATCCCGAACTTGATGGCCTCATAAACGTGGTGCGCCGTGGCCACCTCAACGGCAACAAACATGCCGGTTTCTGCCTTCACGCGTTTCAACCAGGGCAAACCTTCAGAGCCAACGCCTTCGAAAGCGCCGGGACGGGTGCGCGGCTTCCAGATGCCGGCGCGGAAAATTTTGATGCCATTGGCTGCCAGCTCATGGGCGGTGGCCAGGGTTTGTTCTTCAGTTTCGGCACTACAAGGACCGGCAATCACAATGGGGCGTTTCAGCTCCAAACCGGGTAGTACAATGGGTTCCAGATCCAATTTATTTTCCATGATCGAAATATTTTAAATATTTTTTAATTGCTTAATTCTATCCAAAGCTTTTTGCAACAACACCTTGCTGGTGCACAACGAAATCCGCACATACCGGCTGCCCTGGGATCCGAAGATGGTGCCTGGGGTGATGAACACATCGCACCCCTCCAAAACGGCGTCGGCCAGCTGTTCGCTGTCGGCATGGTGGTCGGGTATTTTAGCCCAAACGAACATGCCCACCTGGTCGGGATCAAAAGTACAATCCAGCGCCTTCATGATTTCCCAAACCAAAACTCGGCGTTCGCGGTAGTTGTGGTTGACCGTCTCAAACCAATCTTCACCGAGTGTCAGAGCCTTGGCAGCTGCCACCTGCAAAGGGCGAAATACGCCAGAATCCATATTGCTTTTCACCTTCAATATATTTTGGATGACCAACGCATTGCCGGCCACCATCCCCATGCGCCAACCGGCCATATTGTGCGACTTGCTGAGCGAATTGAGCTCAATGGCCACCTCTTTGGCGCCCGCCACACTGAAAATGCTTTGGGGCTCCTTATTCAATATAAAGCTATAAGGATTATCGTTACAAATCAAGATGTTGTGTTTTTTCCCAAAGGCCACCACCTTTTCAAAAAACGCTTCTGTAGCCTTGGCTCCCGTGGGCATGTTGGGATAGTTGATCCACATGATTTTCACACTGCTCAAATCCAATTGCTCCAACTCATCAAAATCGGGTTGCCACCCCAGATGTTCATGCAACTTATAGCTCAGAATATTGGCGCCCACCAGCTTGCTCACCGAAGAGTAGGTTGGATAGCCCGGATCGGGCACCAGAACCGAATCACCCGGATTGACGAAAGCCATTGATATGTGCATGATGCCCTCCTTGCTGCCGATCAAAGGCAGGATTTCGCGGGCCGGATCCAGCGCCACGCCATACCATTTCTGGTACCAGTCGGCATAAGCCTTTCGGAGCTCCACAATACCAATGTAACTCTGGTAGCCATGGGCATCGGCCTGCGAAGCCGAAAGCGAAAGCTGGTCAATCACTTCTTGGGCCGGAGGCAAATCGGGATTCCCTATCCCTAGGTTGATCACATCGTGGCCTGCCTGGCGCATGGCCTCAATCTGCTTGAGCTTACGCGAAAAATAGTACTCCTGTACGTCGCTGATGCGGTTTGCCGGTTGAATGTTCATCTGACAATGTTTTACTTTTTTATATCAAAGGGTTATTAATCGTTATCGCTTTGCTTGCCTTGCTCATATTCGCCCAACACTCTGAGTTTCTTGCACAGGGGCCTTATGGCATCGAGCGACTGCAGGTAGCGGGTATAACTATTGAAAGTGAGATCGATGTAGAAGATGTACTCCCATTCGTGGCCCACCACCGGGTTCGACTGGATTTTGGTGAGGTTGATGTTGTAAAAAGCCAGAATGGTCAGCACTTTGGAAAGGCTGCCCTCCTCATGGTCGAGCGAGAAGGCCAGCGACGACTTGTTCACGCGGTTGTCCATCACCAGGTCAGCCACCTCGGTCTTGGCGCGATCGGAGACAATCAGGAAGCGGGTGAAATTCTTCTTGTTGGTTTCAATACCCGAGTTCAGAATTTCCAGCCCATACAATTCAGCAGCAAGGGCAGGCGCTACGGCTCCCATACCAGTCAAACCATTCTCGGCAATCTCGCGCGCACTCAAAGCCGTATCGTCGGACTCAATCAGTTTAATGTGCGGGTAGTTCTTGAAAAAAGCCTCGCATTGCATCAACGCCATGGGGTGCGAATGCACCTCCTTAAGATCTTCGATGCGCTGGCCCGGCAGCACCATCAGGTTGTGTTTGATGCGCAGCTTGTATTCGCCAATCACCACCAGACCTGAATCCTTCAACAGGGTATAGTTGGGCAAGATGCTCCCCACCAAGGTATTTTCGATGGCCACAATACCATAAATGGTTGAATCGGCTTTCACCCGCCCGAACAACTCTGAAAAAGTCAAGCAAGGCATAATTTCAATGGCCTCCGGCTTAAAAAACTCTCTAGCAGCCAGCTCATGATTGGCTCCGCGCACCCCTTGTATGGCAACCTGTTTGATTCTATTATTCATAAGTTTCAGGATATAAAAAAACCCGCCTTCAAAGGGGCGGGTTCTATTAATGCTTTAGTGTTTGCTATATAGTATGCCCTCCCCTGTTCTGGCCGTAAAAACCAAAAAAGTAAAAATAAAAGCTAAAATAAAGGGCACTAGTCAAAATCATTGTTATCGCTTTAGATGGTACGAAAGTAGAAATAAAAATTTAAAAACAAAAAATTTACAAACTTTTATTGATAAAAAATTCAATTTATAACCAAAACCATTATTCTGATTACAGAATAACAAGTCCAACAAAATTCCATCATCCCATTCACAAACAGTGTTCATCCGTCCCTTTTCCGAGGATTCCGTGTACCCCTATACTTTTGCATATTCAACACCTCCGGCGTTGAAGGACTATAGGAACCATAATACCACCGGTTTCACCGGCGGCTATTCACCTTGAAGTCCTTCGGACTTCCCAACTGACTAACTGTTTACTGATCACTGGTTACTGAATACTGTTAACTGATAACTGTTAATCATTCAACTCGAGCCAGCGCATCTCCTTCTCTTCCAACTGAGCCACCACGGTGCCATGCAAAGCCGACAGGTCCATCAATTGCTGAGTTGAAAGGGTTCCCGAGCTCAACTGCATTTCAATATCACTTTTTTGGGTTTCCAATTTGGCGATGTCGGCCTCCAGCTCCTCCAACTCTCGCTTCTCCTTAAACGACAATTTCTTTGGCTTATCGCTTTCCGACTTAACCGACTTGACGCTCTCCTTTTTAACAACTACCGCTTCTTTCTCCTTCTCCCGAGTCTTGACGGTCATCTGATAATCAGAATAATCCCCCGGAAAATCGCGGATCACACCATTCCCCTCAAAAACAAAAAGATGTTCGGCCACCTTATCCATAAAATAGCGGTCGTGCGACACAATCATCACCGTTCCCTGGAAATTCTGCAAGTACTCTTCCAATACGCTGAGCGTAAAGATATCCAAATCGTTGGTGGGCTCATCGAGGATCAGAAAGTTGGGGTTGCGCATCAGCACCGTCATCAGGTAAAGACGCTTCTTCTCACCCCCACTCAGTTTGCTCACCGGCACGTAGTGCATCTCATTGGGGAAAAGAAAATAGCGCAAAAATTGGGCTGCACCCATCCCCTGAGCACTGCCGGTAGATATGCTTTCGGATATTTCGGATATCACCTCAATCACCTTCTTCTCCTCATCAAGCCGGATGCCCTCTTGGCGGTAATAGCCAAACACTACGGTCTCTCCAATTTCGATGGTGCCGCTATCGGGCGAGAGAGCACCGGTAATCAGATTCAGGAAGGTCGATTTTCCGGTTCCATTGTTACCAACAACACCAACTTTTTCGCGCGGCATAAACTTATAATTGAAGTGGTCGATCAATTTCAGTTTATCGAACCCCTTCGACACATCGTACATATCGAGCACCTTGCTACCCAAGCGCGACGACTCAATATTGAGTTCCAGCTGACGGTTGTTCACCCGTGTGGAGGCCTTATCCTTCAGATCGTAAAAAGCGTCGATTCGATATTTTGCCTTGGTAGCACGTGCTTGCGGCTGGCGATTCATCCAATCCTGCTCCTTACGCAGCAGGTTTCGCGCGCGCTCCACCTCAGCCTGTGTGCTGGCAATGCGCTCATCGCGCTTATCGAGGAAATAACTATAATTGCCCTGATAACGGAAAAGCGTCTGCTGGTCCAGTTCATAAATCTCGTTACACACGCGGTCGAGGAAATAGCGGTCGTGGGTCACCATCAACAAGGTGGCACGCGACTTGCTCAAATATTGCTCCAGCCAGTCGATCATATCCAAGTCGAGGTGGTTGGTGGGCTCATCGAGAATCAACAAGTCGGGTTCGCTGATCAGGATCCCAGCCAAAGCGACCCGTTTTTGTTGCCCCCCGGAGAGTTCGGTCACCTTCTGCTCGAAATTGGTGATTTTCAACTGAGACAAGATTTGTTTAGCCCGCTGCTCATAATCCCAAGCATTCAAGCGATCCATCTGCTCAATCAGTCCACCCAAAGCTTTTTGATCGTTGTGCACCAACGCTTCCTCATAGGCCTTGATGGTCTCCACCACTTCCGAACCGGTATTGAAAACCTCCTCCAAAACGGTATGTTGTTTTTCAAGGTACGGATCCTGGGGGAGATACCCCACTTTGATGTCGTCGTTGTAGGTGATCGACCCATTGTCGGGCAGCAGTTTGCCGGTCAACAGGTTCAGCAAAGTGGTTTTGCCTGCTCCATTGCGGGCAATCAAGGCTGCCTTTTGTCCTTCACTCAATCCAAATGATATATGATCGAAGAGGCATACATCGCCCCAGTTGTGGCTCAAATTCTCAACCGAAAGGTAATTCATTTCAATTTCTTTATTTGATGCAAAAATAGGAATATATTTAGTAAAAGTAGGTTACTTTGCATCAAGCACCTTTTCTAAAACAAACAAAAGCATCAATTCAATCATCATGCCAGACCAATTTTACCTTGCCCCACTCCAGGGATACACAAAAGTATGGTACCGCAACGCGTTCCATTCAGCGCTGGGAGGTGCCGACAAATTCTTCACCCCATTTTTTGAGGAGCACCGTTCGGGTGGTTTCGACCCACGGCTGTTGCCCGAGTTGGATATTGAATTGAACAGCGGCATGACGCTTATCCCCCAGGTGGTGGCCAACGAACCGGCCTTTCTTATCAAGGCCTACGAAGCGATCCATGCCATGGGATACAACGAAGTCAACCTGAACATGGGTTGCCCCTTCCCCATGCTGGTGAAGCGCAGCAAAGGGGGCGGCTTGATGAACCAACCCGATCTGGTGCACCGAATACTGGATGGTTTTTATGAACAATACCCCAATGCCCTACTGTCGGTCAAGATGCGCAGCGGACTCGAGGATGCAGCGCAAGGCCAAGCAATGATTGGGTTGCTGAACAGCTATCCACTTACCGAAGTCATCATCCACCCACGACTGGTGGTGCAGCAATACAAGGGGGAGCCCAACTGGGATGCATTCGACCCCATGGCACAGTTGTGCAGTCATGCGGTGGTTGCCAACGGCGACATCAACCAAGTGACTGATTTCGAAATACTGAAAAACCGGTTCCCCAACGTACAACGCTGGATGATGGGACGAGGATGGCTGGGCAACCCATCGCTGGCCATGGAGATAAGAGACGGTATTTTAACGGAGGGAGAAAGGCTCATCAACCTGATGAAGCTGCACAAGGCATTCCACCAGTTGATCATGTCGCAAAAGCAAATGCCGTGGCAACTGCAAAACCAATTGCTGGTACAGTTCTGGTACTACCCCTCGATGCAGATGGAAAACGGCAAACGGTGGTTCCGACGGCTGGGAAAAGCCAATAAACCGGAAGCCTATCTGAACTATATCAAGGAAATGATGTGGTAATATGACAATTTGATAATTAGAGGACGCGCGAATATAATTTACTAACTACCTGATTGCCTTCACAATTACCCCTATCACCATTATGAATTTTGGGATAAAAAAACCCAAAAATTATGCTTTTTCATTACTTTGACAATATCAATTGCCATTTTTTTTTTATACTTTCATATCGTTTTTGGCAACCATCAGTTTTGTCAGAAACGGAGTTACCGAAAAGCCAAGTGAGTAGGATCAATTTTTATTTTATTATTTATGTTAGCAGGATTTTTATATCTGGGATTTATCATCCTAATGATTGTTTCGATGTGGAAAGTTTATGAAAAAGCAGGCAAGCCAGGCTGGGCATCCATCATTCCAATTTACAACTTTATTGTTATGCTGGAAATCGTGCGCAAACCGGTTTGGTGGATTTTATTAATGTTAATTCCCATTGTCAATATTATTTTCGCCATCATTGTTGTTCACCGCACCTCCCGTTCATTCGGCCAAGGCGCAGGATTTACCATAGGGCTTATTCTTTTAGGATTTATTTTCTACCCCATGCTGGCTTTTGGCGAGTATCAATACAAAGCTCTTGAGGACTAAAACGAGTCTTCATTGGGAAAATATTTACAAATAGAGGGAACCATTCCCTCTATTTTTTTGCGTCACACGAGATTTTTTCAAGAATTTGGACGTTGGAGCTTGAAATACAACCAGAGTTTTTAACTTTGGGATGCACATATTTCAAACTTATTAACGAACAAAATGAATCAAAGTCTTAAACAAATTGCAGCCCATTTCAACATTCAAGGGCAGATAGAGGCTGTCAACCAGCTGGGTGAAGGTTTCATCAACGACACCTTCATTGTGAAAACCACCAACGAGGTCGATCCCGATTACCTGCTCCAGCGCAAGAATTCCGCCATCTTCACCGATGTCCCTGCCATGATGGAGAACATCCTGAAGGTGACTACCCACCTGAAGAAAAAGATTGTGAGCCAAAATGGCGATCCATTGCGCCAGGCACTCACCGTGGTTCCAACCCTCGACGGCAAACTTTACCACCAGGATGCTGAAGGCGAATACTGGGCCATGTGCATCTTCATCAAGGACACCATTGCCTACCAGCGCGCTTCGGATGCCCAGCTGGCCTACAAGGGTGGCAAAGGCATCGGGTTGTTCCAGGCCATGCTGGCCGATTTCCACGAGCCATTGACTGACATCCTGCCTGGCTTCCACAACATCCGATTCCGTTTCGACCAATGGGATCGCACCCTGCAAAATGATGCCGCAGGTCGAAAAGCTTCTGTTTCGGAAGAGATCAGTTGGGTGGAGTCGCGCCGCGAGGAGATGCTGGCATTCTGGAAACTGGTAGAGAATGGTACCATTCCAACACGCGTTACCCACAACGACACCAAAATCAACAACATCCTGTTCGACCAAAAGGGCGACGTGCTTTGCGTGATCGACCTGGACACTGTGCTGAGCAGCACCTGCCTGAACGATTTTGGCGACGCCATGCGCTCTTACACCAATACGGGTGCCGAAGACGATGCCGACCTGTCGAAGGTTTCGATGGACATCAACATCTTCAAAGGTTTCACAGAGGGTTACCTATCGGAAGCCACCAGCTTCTTAACCCAAGCTGAGCTCGACTACCTGGCCTTCTCTGCACGCTACATCACCTACGAACAAGTGTTGCGCTTTTTGATGGATTACATAGATGGCGACAAATACTACAAAACCAAGGATGAACTACACAACCTGCGCCGCACCCGTGCCCAATACAAGCTGCTCACCAGCATGGAAGAGCAGTACGGGGATATGTGCGCCATTGTTGCTGCAGCTGCCGCAGAACTGAAAAAATAAACCGAACCTGCCCGGCAGGCATTGAAACAATCAAAGAAAGCACCGGCCTGCAACTAAAAAAGCAAGCCGGTGCTTTTCTTTTCAGCAAAAACCAAACAGCATGTTTTTCTACCTATCTAAAATATTGGCCTTTGCCCTCTCCCCGCTGTTGTGGATCCTGACAGCCCTGGTTTTGGCCATCATCCTTAAAAATGAGAAAACCAAAAAAGCCCTATCATGGACAGCATTGCTGCTGTTGCTGTTTTTTTCGAACCAATGGTTGTTCCGTTTGGCGGCTAGAGTGCTGGAAATGCCTACCAACCCATCAACCACCATCACCGAAAACATTGAGATTGCCGTGATTGCAGGCGGAACCGCTTCGTGGCACGAGCCGGCTCAAAGGGTGCGGTTCAACCAATCGGCCGACCGGTTGTGGCAAGGCATTGACCTGTTGAAACAAGGCAAGGTAGAGCGGTTGGTTTTCACCGGCGGCACAGCCGACCTGAAACAGAAAAAAAAGAGAGAAGCCAGCTACATTTCGGCATACATTCGCCAGTTAGGCATTGCCGACAGTTTGTTCATCACCGAGGAACAATCGAAAAACACTTACGAAAACGCCCTTTTTACAAAGGAGCTTTTCGAGCAAAAGGGGTACAACAAAAAGATCATCCTCGTCACTTCGGCCTTCCACATGAAACGAGCCATGGGTTGTTTCGAAAAGCAGGGCTTTGAGGTAATCCCCTATGCCTGCGACCCGCTAACAAACGGAGAGCCCCTCAAAATTCATGAATATTTCCTGCCTTCGCCACAAGCAGTGATGAATTGGGAGGTCATTATTAAGGAATGGATTGGATATTTCGTGTACAAAACGAAAGGTTTCGTGTAAATAATTAACTATTTTTCACAAAACTATTGTCCGCATCAATTCTTTTATTACTTTTGAATCGGTTTTGATTAACCCACACCTACCTGACCCTAATCAACGCTTAACAGCAAAAATGCCTTGCTCCATGAGCAGGGCTTTTTTATTGGCGGAAACCAAGGATAAAAACAAAAAGGGCACTATCTTTGAGCTATTCTATAAAATAACACGCAATTGGCCATGGGAAGATTCATCAGGGGGGGATTCTATTTCAAATTACTATCCATATCCACAACCATTATAGCAACGGTATTGCTCATCCATCTGTTCACCAATTCAACTGCTCCAGCCGAAGTCAAAAAGAGCGAAACTGAAGGCATCCAACCACATATCGCCCTAAGCGTCCCCATCCCCGACTCTATGCACTTTTGCGGAGAACCCGTACCCTTGGAGCGCCAAGAGGTGAAAGAGGCGCTTGACCGGGAACTGCTGGTCAACAGCTACTGGCATTCACAAACCATCCTGTTCATCAAACGGGCCAACCGGTATTTCCCTGAACTTGAAAAATATTTAAAAGAGAATCAACTGCCCGACGATTTCAAATACTTGTGCACCATCGAAAGCAGCCTAATGCCTAGGGCCATTTCGCCAGCCGGCGCCGCAGGTTTCTGGCAAATATTAGATAAGACAGCTCGGGAATTGGGTCTGGAAGTCAACGAAGAAATAGATGAGCGCTACCACCTGGCGAAAAGCACCCGGGCAGCGGCCAACTACCTAAAAAAGGCCTATGCCCGCTATGGAAACTGGACCCTGTCGGCCGCCAGCTACAATGGCGGCTTTGCCGGCATACAGCGACAAACCAACCGTCAGAAGATGGATGGCTACTACGACTTGCTCTTTGGGGAAGAGACTGGACGTTATGTTTTCAGAATCCTGGCCATCAAAACCATATTGGAAAACCCCGAAAATTATGGGTTTTTCATCAAGCCGCAGGAAAGGTATCAACCAATCGCATTCATCGAACACACCATCAACACATCCATCGAGGACATTGCCGAATTTGCCATACAACATGGCACCAGCTACAAAACCTTAAAAGATATGAACCCTTGGTTGCGCCAGAACAAACTGACCAACCCGTCAAAAAAAAGCTACACGCTTAAAATGCCTTTGGAATCAGAAAAATTTCTGAAGGGCAAACGGCAAGCATCAGAAATAATTCGCTGAAGTGCTATGATAAACAAATAATATTGTGAACTTTGCAAAAGATTTTGCAATTTTATATCAGAAAGCAAAAGTATTAATTTAAAAAAACACCAATATGGCAAGTAGAAGAGATTTAAAGAAGGATATCGCGTTTTTAGCCGACGATTTGTTTACCAACAGCTATTTCAAACAAGTGTTGTTCGAAAATGTAGATCAGCAAAAACTGGCTGAAGTCATCGTTAAATCGGTGGATTTCCGTAACCAATTTATGGCACGCGTCAACCACACCGACGGTAAAAACAACCCCAAGCTGGTGAAGGCATACTACAAAAAAATGCGAATCGAGATGATGCAGCAATATGCTGACCTATCGCAAGAGCTCAGCACTCTTTAAAAAACTAATCGACCCGGTAAATACCGGGTTTTTTTTTGCCCATAAAATCAGGAAAGTCGATGCTGAGTTGGATGGCATCCGGCCTTTTTTCATCCCCAAAATTGGAGAACGACAAACCCAGTAGCCGCACGGGCAAGGAAAAAGAAAAACCTTTCAACAGCTCTTCCAATATTTGAAATAGTTGCTCGGGACTCCTAACCACGAAACCAGGCGTGCGCGACCGCGTGACCTGCTCGAAGTTGTTGTACTTCACCTTCAAGGTCAACGTCCTTGCACCCAGACCGCCATCCTTGAAACGTTGCCACAAGCCCTCGGCCAACAGGTTCAGCTCCTGCACAATCTCATCGCGCAAAACCAAGTCGTGCTCGAAGGTATTTTCGATGCCCACCGACTTTGACTCGCGGGTGGACTCCACAGGCCGATTGTCGATGCCGCGCACGATGTCGTAAAAGAAACGCCCTGCCTTGCCAAACCAGTGCTTGAGTTGATACAGCTCCATGGCGGCCAGGTCGCGACCATAATGGATGTTGAGCGCATGCATCTTTTCGGCGGTTTTCGCCCCCACCCCGTAAAACTTGTCGATGGGCAATTGCAAAATAAATGGCACCACATATTGTGGCCGGATGACAAACAATCCATTGGGTTTTCGTTGATCGCTGGCAATCTTAGCCGTAAACTTGTTCACGCTCACCCCAGCCGAGGCGGTCAACCCCGTCTCCTCAAAAATACGTTGCTTGATTTCGCGGGCAATGGCCACAGCCGACTCCATCCCTTTTTTATTGACCGTCACATCCAGATAGGCCTCATCGAGCGAGAGGGGCTCCACCAAATCGGTGTATTCGAGGAAGATGGCCCGTATTTGTGCAGATACCTGCTGATAGACCTCAAAGCGGTGCGGGGCAAAAATCAACGAGGGACAACGGCGCTTAGCCACCAACGAAGGCATGGCAGAAAAGACACCATTCTTCCGCGCTTCGTAGCTGGCTGCCGACACCACGTCGCGCTCCTCGCAACGCCCCACCACCAAAGGCTTACCGCGCCATTGGGGATGATCGCGCTGTTCGATGGAAGCATAAAAAGCGTCCATATCAATGTGTATGATCTTCCGTTCCATCAGCACAAAATTAATAAAATAGCCCTTCCTCCTACAATATTTGAATAACGCCACCCCATGAACGATTTCCTTATGGATATCATTTTCAATTACACCCCATTTAACTAAGTTTGCAGATAAGATTAACAAAAACATAATATACAAATGAAAATCCACCTATTACTGATTGCTGTTTGGCTACTGAGTGCTTGCCAAACAGACAAAGAAAACCAGACAACCACCTTCACACCGCCTGAAATCAAACTGAATGGCGACCGGTTGACGGCCGAGACTTTGTGGTCGTTCACGCGCATTGGCCAGGTGAAAGTGTCGCCCGACGGGCAATCCATCCTCTTCACCATCACCAACAGCAACATCGAAGAGGACCGCAACTACACCGACATTTGCCTTATGCCGGTGACGGGCGGCGAAATCCAACGCCTCACCAATACGCCCGAGAATGAATTCGAGATCAACTGGCGTCCCGATGGCAAGAAAATCAGTTTCCTATCGGCAAAAAGTGGCGATGTGCAACTCTACGAGATGGATGCCGATGGCAGCAACCTGCAACAGATCACCAGAATCGAAGGAGGCATCGAGTCGTACCTCTATGCACCCGACATGGTGCACCTGGCCATCATCAAACGCCTCAAGCTGGATCAAACACCCAACGACCTTTATCCCGACCTACCTAAGGCCAATGCCCGCATCTACGATGACCTGATGTACCGCCACTGGGACCATTGGACCGACTACGCCTACAACCACGTGTGGATAGCCGCATACAAAGATGGAATGATCCAGGGTGAACCAACCGACATCATGGCCGGCGAACGGTTCGACTCGCCCCTGCAACCCTTTGGTGGCATCGAGCAACTGGCATGGCACCCCAACGGCCAGCAGCTGGTTTACACCTCCAAAAAGCTCAACGGCAAGGCTGCGGCCTTCAGCACCAACAGCGACCTCTACCTTTACGACCTGAACACACAATCCACCACCAACCTCACAGAGGGGATGATGGGCTACGACATGAACCCATCGTTTTCGCCCAATGGCCAATCACTGGTGTGGGAGAGCATGGCTCGCGATGGTTACGAGGCCGACAAGATCCGCTTGATGCAAATGGATTTGGCGAGCAAGGCCATCACCGACCTCTCGGCCAGCTTCGACCAAAATGTGCATGCCCCTTATTATTCGGCCGATGGCAAAACCATCTGGTTCATCTCCAACGATAAGGGAACCGAGCAGATTCACCAATACGACATTGAGACTGCCACATTCAGCAAAATCACCAATGGACAATTCGACTACACAAGCGCTACCGAAGCAGGAAATGTAATGATAGCCACGCGCGTGAGCATGAGCCATCCGGCCGACATCTACTCCATTGACAAGGCCACCGGAGAAGGCACAAACCTGAGCAACATCAACGAAAAAACACTCAATCAATTGGCCTTGGGAAAGGTTGAGGAGCGCTGGATCAAAACCACCGACAACAAAGAGATGCTGGTGTGGGTGATCTATCCGCCCCATTTCGATGCCAATAAAAAATACCCAACACTGCTCTATTGCCAGGGTGGCCCACAAAGCACCGTGAGCCAATTCTGGAGCCTGCGCTGGAACTTCCAAATGATGGCAGCCAACGATTACATCATTGTGGCGCCCAACCGCCGCGGATTGCCCGGCTTTGGTCAGGAGTGGAACGAACAGATCAGCGGGGACTATGGCGGCCAGAATATGAAGGACTACTTTTCGGCCATCGATGCCTTGGCGCAAGAGCCCTATGTGGACAAAGAGCACTTGGGTGCCGTAGGAGCCAGCTATGGTGGTTTTTCGGTGTATTGGCTGGCAGGCAACCACAACAAACGGTTCAAAGCCTTTGTATCGCACTGCGGCATCTTCAATTTCGAGCAGATGTATTCCACCACCGAAGAGATGTTCTTCGTGAACTGGGATCTGAAAGGCAACTACTGGGACAAAACCAACGAAACGGCCATGCGGAGCTACGCCAACTCACCCCACAAGTTCGTTCAGAACTGGGATACCCCAATCCTGGTGATCCATGGCGAGAAAGACTTCCGCATACCCTACACACAAGGGATGGGCGCCTTCAACACAGCCGTGATGCGGGGCATTCCGGCTCGATTCCTCTGCTTCCCCGAGGAAAACCACTGGATGACCAAACCGCAAAATGCCATCCTATGGCAACGCGAATATTTCCGATTTTTGGATGAGTATCTGAAGAATTGAAGAAAATAAAGATGTGATAGACAATCACAACGTTAAAACCCCTGCTCAGGAGAAATTTTCTCTTGCGCAGGGGTTTTTCTTGTACAGAATATCAACCCCAATTTCGAGGATTATTGATGATATCAGCCCAATATCTTTCAGCAATGGTCCCCAATTCGGACAGAACCATTTTACCGTCAATGACATCACCAAAATAATGAACACGATCATGTGTACAAATGGTGACAAAATAGGCAGCCGCCCAACGATAATCCCAATTTTGCAAACGAGCGGAAGAGATGTGACATTTATTTCGAAATAGACCGTCAATAGTATGAATTTTTAGTGTTAAATTTGCCATATACAGGTATCCTTCCAACAAAAATGCATCAAACATGAATCCTCAACACATCCAACTAAATATACCGCTAAGCTTCCAACAAGTTGTTGAAATTGTGAAACAGTTGTCACCTTCCGAAAAACAGCAGCTTAGTGAACTTCTTTGGACAGAGCAAAACGTTGACGACATCACAATCCCGGAAGAACAAAAACAGATTGTCAGGGAACGGATAAAAAAATACGAAACCACCCCCAACGCTTATCTTTCTTGGGAAGACATTGAACACAAGATGGCTTCCAGAAAATGAAATTCAAAGTAGAATTTAAAAAGATTCAAAATAAACCTATTAACAAAAAAGGGTGGTCACATCAACCACCCCATCAAAAATCAGTCACGCACTTCGTACGACGATCCATCGATGTAATAGATGGAATAATAATCCTTCTGATTGTCCTTCATCCATTTTTTCATGTTCAACACATTGTTGAGTTCGGTGCTGCAATGGTCGCCATCGTTTATTTTGCGGGCGGCAGCTTCCATCTCCTCTATTTTTGCCTTGGGCAGTTTTTGCTCGCGCAAAATACCGGTCACCACAATGGTGCTGCCTACCAGCTCCTTGTTGAACCCTTTGATTTCGCCTTTGGCCTCCACGCGGATGGAGAGATCCTCCTTGTCATCGGCGATAAAACAACGGCGCCCCGAATGAGAACAGACATGATCGACCATGCCAGTAACTACCACCGTTTTGCCCACCAAACCAGAAGCTGTTCCAAGCAATTGGGCTACTGGCTGAGCCTTTTCGTCGGATACGGAAGATGTGGTGACTATTTCGGTGGCCCTAGCAACACCGGTAGCCGCCATCAAGGAACAGGAAAAAAGAAGAGTAAAGAATAATGTTTTCATAGTACTGCAATTATTGATTAGTGATTAAATTGAAATTGTTGAAAAGAATTCCTTGCCAACAACATGAACATAAGTGTTTATTTTTATTTTTTCCGAAGCAAAAGATAGGCAATAAAACCATACAAACCAGTGACAATCACCCACAAAACTGATGGATAATCACGTTTGCTTCTGGGCATCACCAACAGAGCCATCAACCCCAACACCAACGAGAGCGGAAGGAAACGCCAACCGGTAAATTCAATTTCAGGCGCCACAAATTGGGTGAAAGAAGACTCAAATGACACCACAAATGGGAATAACCAAGGCATCCAATGCGTCTTCCCGCCTTCGAGGCGTGGATAGGAAACCTCATCTACCTTCTGGAGGGTTTTGGCATCCAAAGCATAGATGGTCTGCCCCTCGGCAGAGGTGACCTGCACATTCCAGTAGAACAGGTTGGCCATCACAAACAATTGGCAATCGGCCAGCCGGAACGGGGGAATCTCCACTTTCTGCAAACGGTAACCCTCGGTGGTGATGATGTACATCTGATCCTCCTTATCGAAAAGGAAACCATAAAATCGGCGGTCGGAGAACTCGGTGGTGATGATTTGCTTCACCTGCAAGGCGGTATCGATCGCTGTATTTTTGATAAAAGGCTTCCCGTTAACCATCTTCATGTGGAAAACCTGGTGTTTGTCATCAACCACAAAATAGCCCTCATCGTAAGCTTTGCGGGCCGATGGCGTACCGGCAACCAACCTGGCTGGTGCACGAAACCCACGGCGCTGCAACACATCATTGAATTGGTGGGACTTGTCGTGGTCGATGCTATTGCTTCCGGGCACAAAAAACACCAAGCTATCTTTCAACTGGAACACACCGTTGGGCATCTCCAGATCGACTTTGCCCGACATGGATTCGAACAGGGGGTAGAGCGCGATGGCCGGCCGCTGCCAGTCGGCTGGCCGGTAACGATGGAAAAAGCTGTGGTGGCTGATCATTTTGGCCGACACTGGCACACCCCGCAGAGAGTCGGGCAGGCGGCCATCCTTCACCAGCTGCCGGTAGTTGAACATGGGCAGGATGCTGTCGAACTCAGCCTCGGAGTAGTCCCGCCCCTGCCGGTCGAGCCGCTTCACCGCCTGCTCGGAGGCTTCCACCCGGCAGAAATCGTTGATCACACAACTGTAATAGGTAAAGGGATAGCTGACCCGCTCATCGGTTGCCATACGAAACAACTTGGGCAGTTGCCAGGCCAGCAAAACAGTGGAGACAAGCACCAACAGCAAATAAGATATCTTTCTCATAATAAATTCATTAATCATACACAATGGTTACTTGTCCTGAACACCAATCTTGAAACGGAACACCGAGATGAAGACCCAAAGCAGTGTTACCATTGGGATGAACACCATGGCTCCGGAAAATCCACCATAGGCACCTGGTACCGTGGAGATAAAAAACAACTGAACTAGGATGATGCCAACCAGGGAATTGACAAAACGACGGATCCATGAAGGCTCAATGCAGACAAAGGCAATCAGCAGGTAAGCCGACAAACCACCAAAATACCAGGGAATCACCGTAGAAATAGCACTCGCAACAAATGGTGCGGCAAAGAAATGGGATATCCCTCCCAAGAGCACACAGAGTTGGAGCCCAAATGCGAGCATCAAGGCCAATAGCCCAAAACCCAACATAGTCAGGATGATGCGGCCCTCATCCATCGGCAAGTGCAGCGTCAGCTTGAGGCGTTTCATGCTCACTTCGGGAATGAACTGCATCAGCGCCAAGGCGCTACCAGCCACCAAAGGCCAAAAACGCATGTCGGCAAACAAAAACTGGTTGCGGTTGACCACCACATCCCATATGTGTCCGGCTCCGGCGATACGGAAAGAACGGCCAACCCTAATAAAAAGGTAAAGTTCAATCAATAAACCGCCCAACAAAACCAGCCAGAAAACCCAACGTAGTTTGATCCACTCTTTATACAACAATGCTTTTATCATAGCTCAATATTTTCCTGTTAATCCAATAAAAATCTCTTCCAGCGACAACTCCTCACAGCGCAGGTCACTGTAAACCACACCATGGCCATCCAGCACCTGGCGCACCTCATCCAACGGCAGGAAGGCATACATCTCCATGCTGTTTCGGATCATCTCGGGATGATAAAACATGTCTATTGCCGGCAAGGCTCCGCTATTGAGTGTGAAGCGGAACCGTTTGAACTGCCCCATCAACTTTTCGATGGGCTGCTGCAATACGATGCGGCCATAATCCATGATGATGCAATCGTCGATGAGCCGTTCCATGTCCTGGATGATGTGTGAGGTGACAAACAAGGTTTTCCCTTCGGCGCGGACGAACTCGTTGAGGTAATCCACAAAAAGGTGCCGGTAACCGGGATCGAGCCCCATGGAAAAATCATCGAGTATCAGCAGGTCGGCATTTTGCGCCAGAATGAGCCCCAGGGCCACTTGCGATTTCTGGCCGCACGACATACGTGAGATGCGCTGGCGGGGTGCGATCTTTAGCTTGCCCATCAGCTCATAATAGGGATCGCGGTTCCACTGCGGATAAAACCGTGAGTAGAACTTCTCGATCTGTTCAATATTCATGAACGAATATTGAATATGTCCCTCCAGAAGCAGGGCGATGCGTTGTTTCACAGCAGGAGATAGCTGTCCGGCAGCCTCGCCAAATAGTTTCAACTCCCCAGCATGTGGTCGTAAATAACCATTCATGATGTTGATGGTGGTGGTTTTGCCGGTTCCGTTTTTACCCAGCAATCCCACTATCCGTCCCTGCTCAACATTGAAATTCAAATTCTCGTAAATGCAACGCTTCCCATAATAATGGGTGAGGTTGTTGCATTCGATAACATGCTCCATAATATCAAATTAAAATATATAGCCTAATGAAAAACCAAATGATGTTTGATCGACATACGATCCACGCGAATGCAACCAACTAAGACCACCCTTGACTGCCCCTGACTTTTTCAAAGCTTTCACATAAGTGACATTGGCCGAACAGGCCGTCTGCCGTTGCTTAGCCACCATAAATCCTGGCTTGGAATCGCACCGCACAAGGGCGTTATCAGGAAGGCCTTGCCACGAAGCATCCAGAGGATTTTGCAAGGAAATCCCCACATCCACAGCAAACCACGATTTGGTAAAAAGTTGCTGCCAGTGCAAGTCAAGCGTGCTGCTCCAGCTGCGGTACGACATCGCTGCCGCCGAGGCATAAGTCTCTTGATGGTCGCGCAGGTAAAGGCGCCCGGATGCTGACAAGCTGCTGCTTGATGACAGATTACCTACCATCAGGTATTCAACACCACCCAAAGCATGCTGCAACCGGTATTTGGCCGAATGGGTCAACAACCGGTAGTCGGTAAGTTGGGTCTGTTCATCCACCACCACCTTCTCGTAGATATACTCGGTTCCGGTTCCCTTCAAACGCTGGATAAAGCCACCCATTTTATGCCTAAACCCGGTTTCACCCAGCCAATATCCCGCGTGAAGTTCCAACTCTCCCGACTGGTAAACACCCGGATGCACCTTTCCATACTTAGCCTCAGTCTGCTGATGATGGTAACTTCCCGATAGATAAACACCATCGTCATCCGAAGCGGGCAAAAAAAACCAATTGAGCGCCAAATCCAATCCCGAATAATCCATGGCACTGTTATCGGTGGTTCCCGAAAACAGCTTGCCATTAGATCCTAAGCCATAATGATAGAAGATGTAATCCTTACGATCGGACTGATAGTTGCGCGAAGAGGCATTCTGACTGTAACGCCCCACCTCAACTCCCACCCCGGCATCATACTTTTTGAACGGGCGCAACAAACCGGCTTTGATTTTGAAATCAGAAACGGTTGCTTTGAATCGGGGATCACTCATCCGGTAGGCATTTTTTGCCCCATAATCGAGGCCAATCCCAAGGATAAAGGATCGGAGTGAAAAAGCCATGGTGCCGCTAATGGCATACGACTCATAAAAAAGCGTACCGCCAATGGTGTCGATCAAGGCGTATGGACCGGTACGGTATCGGTCAAAGCCATTCCAGCCATTGCGGCCGGAGAGGCTTCCCTTTTCGTAACCGGCCATACCAAAAGCGTAACGTCCATCCTTGGAAACAATCCCATTGGTTTGAATGCGGCTCAACAAACGTTCATCGCCATCGGGAATCAGACCACTGCCATTCAATCCACTCCTTTGGTGAAAGCCTTCCAGCTCCACATGCGTTACCTCTCCCAACAAAGCCATTGACGCGGCATTGAAAGTTATGGGTTCCAGAAAACGCGTGCGCAAGGGATAGTTCATGCCATCAACCCGCAACAGGAGCGAGTCCTGAGCATTGGCCGAACCAAATGCAAGAGTCAAACAAACCAAAAGGATCAATCTCTTCATCAGAATAGGGTCGAAATCAATTAAACTGTTTGGGTTGCGGATCCACAGTTGGCAAAAAATCCACTTCCGAATTGTTCGTATCCTGATAGACCACACGACCATTCTGATTCAACAACACCTTGCGTCGAACGCATTTGCCGTAGCGGGCATCATCACCATCGCCACTGTGGGTATAGCCCAAATCCAAGGCAGCCGACAAGGCTTTGCTCTTGAAACCAGAGGGTGTTCCCAACTCAACGGCATCCAGAATATACTGGTCGGCAATCTGGTAACGGTAAACAACCGTACCACTTGCAGCAACCCGCTCCACCCGGTTGGCCTCCAAAAAAGCCTCCATGCCGGCTTCCGGACGGAAAATAACATAGGAATTGAAGCCTCGGTTATGAGGAGTCCAGATAGACGCCGAATAGGAAAAGCTCTTGATCATATTGGCCACTTCGGGCACGTCCACATCCAACTTATTGTTGTCGTACCACTCGAAATCGGCTTTGGAAAGGTCGAAAGAGTTGGCATTGTCCACCCTGTGATCGATGGCCACGTCGGCGATCACCACACTTTGTCCCGGTTGAACGGGATAAGTGGTGCCAGTGCCAGGAATTGTGTAAATAGCCTGAGCGACAAAATTATTGTTACCAGATGAAACCCATGTATTTACTTCGGAGGACGTGTTGTGATCCGACTCAGCAATGGCAATGCCATCGGCATACAAAACCTCCTCACTGTTGTTGTAGAGTTCAAAGTACTTATCCTTGTAATAGGTGCCGCCTGTGGGCTTTTTCGATCCGGTGAAATAGATCTCCTTGATCACCCAACCGGCATTGGGCACCGAAATCAACAAGGGAATCTCCTGGTTCAATTCGGCACCTGTCAGGGATAGATTTTCCAACACACCCCTTAAGAATACCGTTTGTGTTGAATTTTCGGCAGCCGTAAAGCTTTTCTCCCCACTTATCTTGATGGAATAGATGCCCTCCTCCAAGTCAACCACCAAGGAGCCTTCCGCAGAGGTGGTGGTTTTGGTGCTGTACGAAGAGGTCAAACTGGTGATTTCAACCGCCAACCCACCCAAGTCCAAACCCGACAGGTCGGCAGTCAATGAGGTTGTCAAATTCAAACGAGTCATTTTAACCTCATCATCCTTTTCGCAAGCCACAAAGAGGAGCAAAACCAGGAGGAGACAACAAACTAAAAAGTTACTTTTTTTCATGATAAAAATATTTAGGATTAACTTAACTATAATTTCAAATTCAACTCCATGCCGAAATAGGGCACCGAAAGGCGCTGAATGGCCACACCGTAATTGCTCATATAATCAGGCTCGTAGCAATAAAGGTTGTTCACATAAAAGGAGATCTTCATCCTATCCCCAATCTCCTTGCTCAACTTCATATTCATCGTGGATTCAAAGGGCACTTTGGTGGTGAGGAAATATTTATCAGGATACTTTTTGACCATGTAGGACATCATAGGGTCAGCAGCCATCTCTTGGGTGAAGGGGTGATAATTGCCAAACTGATCGACATACGCCACAGGCATACCATCCACAGCATCGGATTTTGTGCTGGTGAACCACATATTTTGTATGCTGATGGTGCCCAGGAGACGATACCGTGGCACATGGAGGCTGAACAGCAGATTGGTATTGAACTGCTGCCTGACACGATTCTCATTCAACGCCGAAGCATACACCGCCACATAGGAGTAATCCTGATTGTTGATGACCACCGAAGGACGGTCGTAACCTTGCCCCCTCTGGCGGTAATGCGTACGAAACCAAGCACCGTTGAGCGAGATGGCAGTACGGATAGCCTTGATTTCAGGAAAACTGAGCGCATACTCCAAACCTTGCTTGGTCGTTTCAGCCAGGTTTCCAAATCGCCCCAGCATCATCGTCTTATAAACCTCATCGTATTCAAAAAGCGACAAGTCAGGTGGTGCCGTCAAACCATCGGGTTTCACCGACGACTCATCGTAATCGTTGTATGAATAGGGTTGCAATACAGTTTCCGAAGAGAACCCATTGCCACACCATTCGTGAAACCAAGTCATTTGCAACTGTGCTTTGGCCATCCGCAGGTCAACCCCCAACTCATACTTGTCGTTGCGAGCCGGCTGCAAGGCATAATTTATCGGGTCGTATTGAAAAGTGGCAATGTAGAGCTTGCGCAAATCAGGATTTTGGGAATAGTAATTGAGTTCCATCACATTATTGTAAACCGATGCAGGATAAAGGTGGGAGGCCGACGGCATGCGGGTCAACCGCCCGTAGCCAAAACGCAAGGCGGATTTCATCACCAGGCCACCCGGCATCATCACCTCGGGCAAATCAAAGCGGGCATTCAGCCGGGGATCGGCATAGACGCGCCCGTGAATGGCATATTGCTGATTAAGACCGGGCATGGCAATCAAGCGTACACCGGCCTCAACCGCCAATTTGGCGCGATCGAACTTGAAATTGAATCGATCGTTGAGATAGGCCGACAACTTGTGCATGGCAGGAATGGTATGAAAAGCACGCGGCAACTGGTAAGTGACGCCGGGAAACGGAGGCCTGGATTGATCGTACTGCTCACCCGCACCAAAGTTTTTATCCAGCTTCCACTCCACCCCTGCTTCCAAATGGTTCACCAAGCCAGCAAGGGAAAGATCGGCGGCGTACTGCGCATTCATAAAAACATTCATTGGCTGGCCTTCAATGCGCAAATGTGCCAAATAGTTGGAAGGCAAATAAATCCCCTCGTATTTACCAGACTGACTGTTGGTGCCCATGGGCGTTGGCCCGGTGAGCGACACCCTTCGATCGCGCGTCAGCTCATCCACAGCATACGTCAAAGAACCTTTCAACTCCAATGTCTGATTTTGGTTGGCACCAAACAGAAGTTTCTGTTCAAAACCACCTTGCATGCGGGTCAACGAGGAGCGGTAGTCATTTTGCTGACCATAGTTGAGTTCCGGTTCATTTTTTGATTGGTCGAGGGTGCCAAGAACAGACAAGGAGGCCTTGCTGTACAACCGCCAATGATCGCCGGACTGGTTGCTGGTAAAGCGCACCGAACCCGTGATGCGTTGATAATTGTCGTATTGCGTGCGCGGGTCACTCACATAATCGAGCACCTCCACACTACCATTCAATGCAGATTGGGAATTGAGGCGAAATCCTTTCCCCACCGAAAAAAGTTTCGTATTGAGGTCGGCCTTGACGCGCCCTTCCCAAGGCGAAACGCCTGTTTTGGGATGGATAACAACAGCACCACTGAGCAAATCGCCATACTTAACCGATGGAATACCACGGATCACCTCAATACTGGCCACATCATCGGTGGACATTTGGCGCATATCCATGCCATTGCGCACATTGATTCTATTGGATATTTTTGAATCTCCGGAGCTGCCATGGGTGTACTGGTGATTGGCATCGTTCGACAAAGGAACCCCATCAACAATAAATGCGGTGCCAAAGGCGGTATTCACATCGCTCCCGGCTTGTCGCAAAGCGATGGAAGAGACTGAGGCCATATCCGATTTCCGGGCTGAGTGACCCGGCAACAACTCCAGCAGATCGCCAAAACTGGAAGGCTGAAGATGTGACATGGCAGCAGCATCAATCACCGAGGCAGTGGCGCCCAATTTATTTTCGGAGGCGGTCACCCTCACCTCACTCAATTTCAAACTATTCTCGCTTAAAAAAGCTGTGATAAAACCCTCGTCGCCAACTCCAACGCTCATGCGGTGTTGCCGGTAACCCAGCAGTTGAAACTCCAATTCATATTCACCGGGAGGAAGTGCATTGATTTCGAAATACCCTTTGTCGTTGGTCAGGCACCAGCGGTTGATTTCAGGCATCACCACAGCCACCATTTCCAATGGTGACCGTGTTGTGCTGTCGCAAACCATGCCCGAAAGCTTGAATGTGGTTTGAGCCGCCAAAGGCAGGTTCACGATTGTCGAAAAACCAAAACATAACCAAAAACCAAAAATATATCTTATTGCGTTGTTCATTTTGTCGGTAAAAAGCAAACACCTGGAAGCCCATCAGGCTTTCTTGTGGAAGCAAAAGTACCTACCCCGAACCGAGCCGGCAATCGCCTCTAATGGCGAATTACTTTCGACCCGACATCATCAATAATGGGGATCAAAAACAAATAACATTCATAAGAAACCCCCAATCAGATCATAACAAGAACCTCATCAACAAACAAATAACCCAAAACACAAGAACTCATCAAGCAGGAAAGCATCCCCAAAAATGATTAACCATCAATAATAAAAAAGGGGACATCCAAATCAATGGACGTCCCCTTTTATAGTATTTACGAATCTATGATTATTCCGGCTTGTAGAAGCCCAAATCGTCGATATTGGAGTTGAACACAAAGGTGGCCTTGGCATGGTTGTCGGCCTTTCCTCGCTTGATAAAGATGTCGGTGGAGGTCTTGAAGCGCTCTTCGCGTTGGGTGTCGAGCAGTAGCAGGTAACCCATTACGATGTTTCCGGCCATCTCCACCAAACGGCGGGCATGGAAGTCGATGTACTCGTTGTCCTTCACATCCACCACGGCCTTCACGGCACGTTCGTACTCATCGGTCATGCCAATCAGAGTACGGCGGTAACCATGCAACTCGGGGCGAAGCTCCATCATTTCAAATTCGCGGATGCGATCGAGATAGCCTCCTGTGGTCACACCACGGATGGCAGCCACCACCTGAAGTTGGGTAGTTCCTTCATAAATGGAGGTGATACGGGCATCGCGGTAGATCCGTTCCACCGGATAGTCTTTCATAAAGCCCGATCCACCATGGATCTGAATGGCATCGTAAGCTAATTGGTTGCAATACTCACTGGCAATTCCCTTCAAAAGCGGGGTGAAGAAGTCTGCCAGCTTCTGGTAGCGCTTCATCTCTTCGCGCTCCTCAGCCTCCAGCTTGCGCTCCTCGCTGATGTGCATATAAGTTTTGTAGATGTCCACGTAGCGCGAAGTCTCGTAAAGAAGTGTGCGAGAAGCATCGAGCTTCGATTTCATCACAGCCAACATCTCATAAACAGCCGGGAACTTGATGATGCTTTTGCCAAACTGCTCCCGGTCGTGGGCATAAGCCAAGGCTTCGCGGTAAGCGGCCTCGCTTACACCGATACTTTGCGCACCAATACCCAGGCGGGCACCATTCATCAGCGCCATCACATATTTGATCAAACCCATCTTGCGCGAGCCAACCAGCTCGGCAGGGGCATCCTTGAACACCAGCTCACAGGTGGGCGATCCCTTGATACCCATTTTATTCTCCAGACGGCGGATGGTGACGGCCTTATGGGTACGGTCGTAGATGAACATACTCAAACCGCGGCCATCGTTGGTTCCGGCTTCGGAACGCGCCAACACCAGCGATACGTGGGCATCGCCATTGGTGATGAAACGTTTCACACCATTGAGGTACCATTTGCCATCGGCCTCGTTGAAGTGTGCCTTAAGTTGCACGGCCTGTAGATCGGATCCAGCATCGGGCTCGGTAAGGTCCATCGCAGCTGTTTCTCCGTTGGAGATACGTGGCAAGAACCGACTTTTCTGATCCTCATCGGCAAACTCATTGATGGTTTCGGCACAATCCTGCAAGCCCCAAATATTCACAAACCCGGCATCGGCGCGCGACACTATGTCGGCCGCCATAATGTAAGGCACAATGGGGAAATTCAACCCCTCGTATTTGCGGGGAAGGGTAATCCCCATCAGGCCGGCTTCAACCAGAGCCTCAAGGTTCTGCTGGGTGCCTTTGGCATACACCACCTCATTATCAACGATGGATGGGCCTTCGTGGTCCACACTTTCGGCATTGGGGCCAATGATGTCGCCACAAATTTCCCCCACAATTTCGAGAACCTTGTCGTAGCTGTCCATGGCATCTTCGAAATCGAGCGGAGCATAATCAAATTTATCTTTATCGGCGAAGTTGCGCTCCTTAAGAGCCACAATCTTCTTCATGAGCGGATGATTGAGGTGAAACCTCAGGTCCGGGTTATCTGTGAAAAAATTAGCCATTATCTTTTGGTTTGATGATTGAACAATTGCGAATGACGGATCATTTGCTGTTTTTCTTATAGTATTTTATCATTTTGGGGATGATCTCCATCACATCGCCGGTAATCACATAATCTGCCAGCTTGTTGATGGGCGCATTGGGATCGTTGTTGATGGCAATCACCATGCTGCTCTCCTCCATACCGGCGGTATGCTGTATCTGTCCTGAGATACCGCAAGCAATATACAACTTGGGACGCACAGTCACCCCAGTTTGTCCAATCTGGCGGTTATGGTCGGCATATCCGGCATCCACGGCCGCACGCGAAGCGCCCACCTCACCACCAATGGTTTCGGCCAATTCGTTGAGCACGGCAAAATTCTCCTTGGAACCCATACCATAGCCACCGGCCACAATGATGGAGGAGTTTTTGATGTTCACCTTCGATTTTTCCATGTGGCGTTCAATCACTTTCACCACCAGCTCTTCGGGTTTCAGGATGGCATCCACGTCAATTTGCTTCAACTCGCCAACAAAATTGGGATCGTAAATCTCTTTTTTCATCACCCCTTCGCGCACGGTGGCCATCTGTGGCCGGCAATCGGGATTGATGATGGTGGCCACGATATTGCCACCAAAAGCAGGACGTATCTGATAAAGCAAGTTTTTATACTGCTTGTTATCCTTTTTCTCTTCGTGATCGCCAATTTCCAAGGAGGTACAGTCGGCAGTCAACCCGCTGAAGAGCGCCGACGACACCCGTGGACCCAAATCTCGGCCTTGCGTGGTGGCGCCCATCAAAGCTATTTGAGGCTGTTCCTTTTTGAACAGGTCGATGATGATGGCGGTGTGGGGCAATGTAGTATAGGGATCCAACAGGACGCTGTCGCCCACGTGTACCACATCGGCACCAAAGGGGAAAAGTTGTTTTTCAATCCCTGCCAGGTTGTGGCCCAACACAAGAGCCTCCAACTTGCAATTGAGCTGGTTGGCAAGCGACCGAGCCTTGGTCATAAGCTCCAGGCTTACATCGGCAATCTTACCCTCTTCAAGCTCGCAAACTACAAATATATTGTTCATAATGATTTCTGAGTTGATGTGAATATTAAAACTATGAATATCAGCAATTAACCGATTGTGTGGTTGAGAATCAGCTCTTTCATCAGCTCTTCAATCTCAGCATCGGCGGCCGTAAGCTTTTTCGACTCCTTGGCCTGAAACACCACATTTTCAATCTTCTTAACCTTGGTGGGCGAGCCCGAAAGACCCAACCAGTTGATATCCGTTTCAATATCGTTGACACTCCACTCTGCAATGTTCAAATAAGGGCGGTCGTTGGTCATATCAATATAATCGGCCGATTCGCTTTGGCGCTCGGTAATGGTTTTGGCATGTTTGTACTTCATCACAAGCTTGGCATTGCGCGGGCGGCAATCGGGTGCGCTGGCATTGACAGTAATCAGGCATGGCATGGGTGCTTCCACCGTTTCCACACCCCTTTCCAAACGGCGTTTCACCACCAGTTTCTGATGATCGGCACTCAGCAGCTCCTCGGCATAGGTAATTTGAGGTAGGTTCAACTTCTCAGCCACCTGCGGCCCCACTTGGGCGGTATCGCCATCAATGGCCTGACGGCCTGCAATGATGATGTCGTATTCTTTGATCTTCCGGATGGCACACGACAAGGCATAGGAAGTGGCCAGCGTGTCGGAACCGGCAAACGCCCGGTCGGTCAACAGGTAACCGGCATCTGCACCGCGGAAGAAGCCTTCACGGATGATGTCGGCAGCCCGTCCGGGTCCCATGGTGAGAATGGTGATGGTTGATCCGGCATATTTATCTTTCAAACGCAGTGCCTGCTCAAGTGCATTCAAGTCCTCGGGGTTGAAAATGGCCGGCAATGCCGCCCGATTCACCGTACCATCCGCTTTCATGGCATCTTTTCCCACGTTGCGGGTATCGGGAACCTGCTTGGCAAGTACAATAATCTTTAGTCCCATTTCTTATATTTTTTTGGTGAACATTCGTTAAAAACGGAAGACAAATATAAAAAAAGGATGAAATCTACCCAGCTTTTTAATAGAAATAGAAGATTAAATTTACCGATGACACTTGCTGCCCGACTCCCAAAACAAATTGTAAACAATTGACGATGGATTGATTACAATCCACAACCACGATTAGAACAGTGATCGAAAACATGTTGTCAAACATAAAAGAAGCCTAAAAATAACAAAACAACACCTCCAATCGACATTATGGAAATAATCCAAGTTTTTCGACAAACCGCGCCCGTGCTCCATCAATACTTAGTACTAGAATCCGGCCACATAAACCATCCAAACCAATTAACGTTTGAGACTCTGAGGCTCCTCGGGTAGCTTGGCGCAAAACCACGCCATTCAAATCGAGGACACTAACCGTAACAGACTGATTAAAATTATTTTGCCAAATAATTTTCAGTTGCCTGCTGGCGATGTGGTATCGGTAAGGTTTTTGCGCAAGCAAGGCAGGATCAGAAATTGCAGAGGGAAAATCATCCTCCAGATCCGTAGGGGTCAGAATCACCACCATGCCGCCATTGGATTGCAGGTCGATGGCCAACTCACCTTCCCTGTCAATTGCCCTTTGAAAAACTGAAGAGGCTTCATTGGTTACCACATCGGGTCGCCAAATTTCACGCAGAATGCTGTTTTGCCCATCATCCTTAAAAAACTTAGCCCGGTAACTCCGGTTGGCATCCAGAAAATCCAAGGGAATGGCCAAATTGCGAGACTGACTGTTGGTGATGGCGCCCACGAACCACGCCTCCCCCTTCTTCCTGGCCATGGAAAAATATTGCCCTGGTTCAGCCGCCAACACCTCAAAATCATCCCATTCGGTATGCAGATATTTGAAATACTCAATCTCAACCTCCTTTTGAAACAGCTCGGGCACCCCACTCCAAAAGATGTGCTGCAACGGACTGTAAAATAGGGTGGCGATGGCCAGCTGGTGCGCCTTAGTGGTTTTGAGCCTCACCATCAAGGGATAATCCTCGGGGTATCCCTTGTAACAAAAAGTGTAATCGGCCGCGCCAGTCATAAAACGGGTGAAGGGCAAAAGAGTGGTGTGATCACCGGTATTCTCCTTGTGTTCATTACCTCGGATGCCTTCCATGGTGAAGAGGTTGGGGTAGGTACGCTCCAATCCAGTCATGCGCATATTGTCGTGCACATTGACAATCATCTTTCGTTCAGCAGCTTTTTCAACCATCCGATAAACAAAATCAATCCCCGAAGCCGAGAGGCCATCCATAAAACCCATTTTAATGCCTTTCACACCCCACGACTGGTAAAGATCGAGCACCTCATCAACAGGATAGTTGTACCACGCCACTCGGTTGACGTAAAGGATGATGCCGATATCTTTCTGGGCAGCATAACGAACCACTGCCGGTAAATCGAGACCGGCGACCGGCTGACGCGGATCGGACTGCGGATTGGACTCATTGGGAATGCCATACCCCAACCCATACCAGCCGGCATCGAGCAACACATAGCTAAAATTCATTCGCGCAGCAAAATCAATGGCCCTAAAGGAGCCTTCGGTATCCAGTTTCAGATTACGGAAGGCCTTGCCCGGCCTGATCCACGACACATCGTCGAAACCAGTCTCCTCAACGAGGGCATAGACCAAGTGTTTCTTAGCCAACAAGTCCACAGGGGAATCGCCCACTAAAATATAGCGCCATGGTAACTTCCAAGGTGTGTCGATCCTCATGGCAGAGCCCGAAAAAACGGTTTGCAAAGATCCCCCGCCCAATTGGGAAAGATTGCATCGCGGATAGCGGCGGTTGCCCGCTTCATTGATCACCAAGCAACATTTATCACCCAAAAGCGTCAGTGGCAACAAGGAGCTGGACATATTCCCGGCTGTTGTTTGGTAATAACCCGACTCGTAAGCCGATTCGGTGTAGGCCTTCATGGAGGCTGGCACATTAAACTGAGAGTGCTCCTCACGCACCAAAATGGGTTGCGGGGAACCTACACTGGGGAACCCATACTGGAAAGCAACCCCTTCGTTGCAAACCCTGAATTCCATATTTAAACGGATGCCGGAAGTATGAACCAGATCCAATTGCCAAGTGTAAAACTGCACATCGTAACGACGTTTTTCGCCATACAACAATGCCACCTTTTCCAAATGTTCGTTGCGAGTTTGTTGTTGCACGACAAGACCGCCACACAGCAACACCTGGTCGTTGATGGTCAACCCCAACAACGAGGTCTTAACAATTTCAACGTCATCCCGTTTCACCTGGTAAGCCAACCCCGTTTCATCGTGCATAACCACCAACTCCAAACGACCATCGGGAGAAAGGAGCGAACCGAGCACGGGCAGGTCTCCAACCGGGAGAGCCAATGGACTTTTAACAGGTGTGCTTTGCAAGCCAACCGTGTCGCGCGTTAATACAGATTGCTGCCAGGGAAGATATTTCTGCAACCAGTCGTCGGGGCGTTGTTGCGAAACCGCCATCCCACACCCAAGGACAAAACTCCAAAACATCAAAACAAAAAGCTTATACTTGAAAGACCGCTGCAGCATCATAATATCACATCTTTTCAAAATCAAAAAAGGCGTTCGGTTGTTTATATGTACAAAACTATCATTATTCACCAACAAACAATTGCCATGACGCGTATTATCATAAAAAGAACCATCATTCTGGCAATAACCATCTTAACAGGCACCATTATGTCGGCACAGGAGAAGAACCCAAAATCGGAATACAGAAACCTCACCCCTGAGGAGAAACATGTGATTGAGGACAAAGGCACGGAGCGGCCTTTCACCGGACTATACAACAACTTTTACGAAAAGGGCACCTACCATTGTAAACGGTGCGACGCCCCCCTATACCGCTCATCCGACAAGTTCGATGCAGGTTGCGGCTGGCCCTCATTCGACGACGAAATAAAAGGGGCAGTCCTTCGCCTCACCGACAGGGATGGCCGGCGGACAGAGATCATCTGCAACCACTGCAAGGCACATCTGGGACATGTCTTTACGGGGGAAGGGTTTACAAGGAAAAACACACGCCATTGCGTAAATTCCATATCGCTGGTGTTTAAACCCGAAAACAAAAAGGAAGAAAAAAAGCAAAAGGAGCCTAACTAAGCTCCTGCTTGTTATGCACCCGGTAAACCAGGCAGTTGTTAACCAATAGGTGGGCCAGGTGACAATCGCTGGCATAGGGGCACATACCGGAGCGGTAATCACAAAACTCCACATCCACCATCTCACCGGGATTGGGAAAAACCAACTGGTGGCAAAAATCGCGCATCTGCACATATTTCATGCGGTTGGACACCTGGGGTTGGAAAACAGGGTTCAACCCATAACTCCGATAAAGGCCAACCAATGCCAAAACCATGTGGGACAGGGTTTCCGGCGTCAACTGTTTATCATCGGGAAACATGGCAGTGGTAATCCCGGTGAGATCACTAAACAATACACCACTCTCCTCCTGTACCTCCTCGTCGCCTGAATGGGCTGCCATGAACAGTAGTTGTGCCAGAACCTGTATTGAACGCTTATGGGCCGACTCAACCTCCAACAAAAACCAATTCACATCGCTCATTCAAAACAGCTTAAAATACACAAACAACAAAACACAATGAAACACAACAGTAACTTTCGGAACATCTTAAAAAATATCCATCAAAGCTGCTCTGCAACACAATACATGCCACAAAATTCAAAAAAGCCATTTCCGGTAAAAGCTTTTTATTTTCCTTGATCAATCAAAAAAAAGAGGACGGGAATAATAATTGGTAGGAAAATTGTAACATTGGTCAATAAAAACAAAAGATAACAAGATGAAATTCACCCTGCTCACCTATATTTTCATCACCCTTTTTTTGATACTATGTGACTGGCTGATATACCTCATTCTGCGAAAAAACAGGGTTTACCGCACCATCAACCTACTACACCTACTGATCGCCGGCACCAGCACATTGTTGGTCACCTATTTGTATGTTACCCAGCAGAGGGTGACCGAATGGCAACAATACATCTATGCCCAAAATATGGTGTTGTTTGTTGCAGCACTCTATACCGCCAAAGTGGCCTATATCCTTTGGCATCGCCTCACACACCATACCATCCAATTGGTGAAAATGATCCCAGGCAGCCGCTATTGGACCCATCGCATGAATGCAGGCAAATACCCGGTGATGACGCGCCGAAAGTTTGTCAGTCAGGTGGGCATCGTGCTGGCCTCGGCACCCTTTGTATCGCTGATGATGGGTTGGAGCAAGGGCCGGTTTAATTTCCAAACACGCTACCAAAAACTCTCATTCCCCAACCTGCCCCAAGAGTTCGACGGGTTGAAAGTGATCCATATATCCGACCTACACCTGGGCAGCTTTAACTCCAATCACCAGGAGCTCAACGAAGCCATTGAGATGATCAACATGGAACACCCCGATATCATCTGCTTCACCGGTGATCTGGTCAACAACTTCGCCCAAGAGACCGTGGGGTGGGAAAAGGTTTTTAACCGCCTAAATGCCCGGATTGGGAAATATTCCATTTTGGGAAACCACGACTACGGCCACTACTCCAAGTGGAACAGCGATGCTGAGTTTCAGGCCAACTTCAACGGCATTGTGGCGGCACACGAACGACTGGGCTTCCAATTGCTGCGCAACGAAGCTGTCACGCTCAAAAAACAAGATGCCTCGCTGGCCATTGCCGGAGTGGAGAACTGGGGATTACCCCCATTCCCACAACATGGCGACCTAAAAAAGGCCAGCGCAGCCATCGATGCAGAAACCCCCTTCTCCATCCTACTCACACACGATCCCGACCACTGGACCGAAGAGGTGGCAGGCAAGAGCCGATTCGACCTGTCGCTGGCCGGCCACACCCATGGCATGCAGTTTGGCTTCGATTATATGGGTTTGAATTGGAGCCCGGCAAAATACAAGTTCAAGCACTGGGCTGGACTTTACCGCAAGGGAGAACAATACCTCTATGTCAACCGGGGCTTGGGGGTACTGGGACTTCCTGCGCGAGTGGGGATGCCACCCGAAATTACCGTCATTGAATTGACAAGGGGCCCGCTGGGTACCGAACCCATGTAAAAAGGGCTGCCCAAACGAATCTGGCAGCCCCTCAAACTAAAAACAATAGGATCACTTCTTGATGATCTTACCTAAAACAGTCTCCTTATCCAGTTTTTTGGTGCAGAAGAACCAGTCGTAGCAATGCATCTCATCTTTGCTCTCCATGCGTTCTTTGGCCACGCCACAACTTCCGGCCGTGGGCACAATCACATCATCGCCGGGCTGCCAGTCGGCCGGCGTAGCAATATTGAAGGCATCGGCAGCCTGCAAACCAATCACAATGCGGTAGATTTCAGCAAAATTACGGCCAAGGCTCAATGGATAATACAAAACAGTGCGGACAACCCCCTGCGGGTCGATGACAAAAACAGCGCGGACGGCTTTGGTGCTGCTTTCGCCCGGCATCATCATGCCATATTTGCGAGCCACCTCCATAGTAATGTCTTCAATCAATGGGAACATCACCTCCACACTCTTCATCCCTTTGTACTCAATCTTCTCCTTAATGGTACGCAACCAGGCAATGTGACTATAGAGGCCGTCCACCGAAAGACCCACCAACTTGCAATTGGCGCTGTTGAAATCCTTCTCCATGGTGGCAAAAGTCATGAATTCGGAAGTGCACACGGGCGTGAAATCAGCCGGGTGGCTAAAAAGGATTACCCAGCTCCCTTTGTAGTCGGATGGAAAATTAATCTCACCTTGTGTGGTGACGGCCTTGAATTCAGGCGCTTTTTCGCCAATACGTGGCATGGCATAAACTTGTTCTTCCATAGCATTAAATATTTAGGTTATTACAAACGCATTTTCTTCCACTCTTCCTTCATTCGGTTCAAATCAGCCAGCCAGGCTTCAATGTCATTCTCATGCTCCAGCTCTTCATTCAGAATCTGAACAGCCAGCTGGTGCGTTGAGTGATCCTTGCCGGCAGTAAAATCGGCAATCTCCTGGTATCGTTGTATGGCACACCGCTCACCCTTGAGATTCTGTTCCAGGATCACTTCAATATAAGGATCATTGGGTTCGTCGTACTGGCAGCGTGCCAGCTGCGTCCATTGATTGGGGTTGATCACAGGCGTGCCGCCCAACTGAATGATCCGGTTGACCACCAGCACGGCATGATTGAGCTCCTGGTCGGCATGCACCAACAACTCGGGTTCCACTTCGCTGCGCATGGGGCCTTCCATCAAACGGGCGCCAATCCAATATTGGTAATAAGCCAGCCACTCTTCGGAGAGGGCCGCATTCAAAAGGCCGATCAATTTTTCCACATCAACCGAGGCCACTTTAATTGCTTCTTTTCCCATATATCATTTGTTTTTAATTCGGTTTGCAATTGTAAGGTACTAAAAAACAGGCGCAACAACAAATCTGATGGATAAAAAACCAATCAGGCGCTTCAAGAAAAATTCCACATCAAAACACACACTAATGAATAATTATTTTCACAACCTTGAACCACTGTAAAAAATTGTTATTTTTGTACCACCCTCACCTCAAACTCAAAAAGTTTCCTTCCGGAAGCCATCCAATTGAAAAAATCATGGAATAAGCTTAAATTATACCACCGAATATTTTCAAAAGAGTAAAAATGACACACATGAAGCAGAGAGAGAGCATCAAAAAAATTTGCAACCGACTCACCATTTGCATGTTGACCGGAATCATACTATTGGGCACCACCTTCACCGCCCGGGCACAGGAAACCGAAGCACAAAAAGCTGAACGGATGGCTTGGTTCCAGGATGCCAAACTTGGGATATTTGTCCACTACGGCATTTATGCCGTGAATGGGATTGACGAATCGTGGTCTTTCTTCAACGGTTACACCTCGCACAACACTTACATGAACCAACTGAAAGGCTTCACAGCAGCGAAATACAATGCCGAGGAGTGGGCCAAGATATTCGAGGAAGCCGGTGCCAAATACGCCGTTTTGACCTCCAAGCACCACGACGGGGTGGCGCTCTGGAAAGGCAACTTCAACCACTGGAATGCCATCGACCACACGCCTGCCAAAAAAGACCTGGTAGAACCCTTCATGAAAGCCATGCGCGCTCAAAACATGAAGGCCGGCCTCTACTACTCGCTGATCGACTGGTCTTACCCCGACTATCCTGCCTTCCTACGCGATTCGGTGCGTTACAAAAACGACCCACAACGTTGGGGGAAATTCACCGACTTCTATTTCACCCAGATGACGGAGCTGTCGAAACGATACAACCCCGACCTCTATTGGTTCGACGGCGACTGGGAACATAGCGCCGAAGAGTGGAAAGCCAAGGATTTGCGCGCCATGATGACCGGCGTCAACCCCAACATCATTGTGAACAGCCGACTGGGTCATTATGGCGACTATGCCACGCCCGAACAAGGCGTTCCGGTGGTGCGCCCTGCCAACCCTTACTGGGAGCTGTGCCTCACCATGAACGATTCGTGGGGCTACCAACCCTCCGACAACAATTACAAGACGCCTTACCAATTGATCCGCACCTTTGTGGATTGCATCAGCAACGGCGGCAACCTGTTGCTTGACGTGGGTCCCAAAGCCGATGGATCTATCCCCGAGGAGCAAATTGCCATCCTGAAAGCCTTTGGCCGATGGACCAGCAAACACAGCGAAGCCATTTACGGCACCCGTGCAGGCATGTTGCCCGGCCACACCAACCAACCAACAGCTTTCAGCAAAGATGGCAAAACATTGTACCTCTACCTCGACCACCAGCCCAAACATGCCATCACCATTGCCGGGGTGGAGGGCAAAATCAAAAACGTGAGAGTGGTTGGCGAAAAAATCAAACTGAAACACAGCCGCGACGACAAGGATCAAATCATCATTGAACAGCCAACCACAGGCTATGATCCCATTGTGACGGTGATTGCCATTGAATTCCAGGACGCCATAAAAACAAACGAGCAACAGCTCAACGGCGATGCCATGTTGGCCACCCTGATGGAAGATCCCCAATGGAAAGAAAAACACGCCAAAGATATGGCAAAGTCGCTACCAGGCATAGCAACCCCCCATTATGCAGGCTACAGCCGCCTGTCGCCCGACAAGAGCATCCTCTACCTGATGGTGGACGGCAAACCCAATGGCCCATTGATGATCAAAGGGTTGAAAAACAAAATCAACCGCATTTGGGTGGTTAACCGAGCAACGCGGCTACAACACCAAATTATTGGCAAACTTTACTGGAGCCATGTGCCAGGCATTGCCTACATCAACCTGCCCGATTATGCACTCGACAACCAAATGACAGTCATTGCAGTCCTTTTGGATGGGCCAATAGAGCTTTATAAAGAAGAGGGACAAGTGATCTCCAGCAACTAACCAAAAAAACAATGAAAACCAACAAAGGCTGTCCGGTACTCCGGATGGCCTTTGTTTTTTCTTGACAAAGCGGAAGAATAGTGATAAATTAAAACCAACAAACCGAACATTATGGAACATTTCATTGATTTTTACCGACGCAGCAAGCGGCAAGGACCGGGCAGCGATGAATACACCCTCGAAGCTTTAAAACTCATCCACCACCTGCCCAACCATCCCAAGATATTGGATATCGGATGTGGTTGCGGGGCTTCCACCCTAATTCTGGCAAAAAACACCAACGGGGAGATCACCGCACTGGATTTTTTTGAACCATTCCTGGACCAACTGAGAGAATCTCTGCTGGTGGGTCAACTCACCAAACGCGTCACGGTGCTTCAAGGGGACATGAATAATCTGGATTTCGAACCCGAAAGTTTCGATTTAATCTGGAGCGAAGGCGCCATCTACCTGATGGGGTTTATCAAAGGTATTCAACAATGGAAACCCCTTCTAAAAAAAGAGGGCTACCTGGTGGTGTCGGAACTGGTCTACACCCAACGCAACCTCCCCAAAAAATTGGTGAGCCACTGGAAGGAAGCCTATGCGGAAACAGATTTGGTTTCAAAGAAAATAGCCGACATTGAAAATAATGGGTTCCGATGCCTAGCTCACATGGTGCTTGGCCGCGAGGCGTGGGAGGAGAATTTCTATCAACCTCTGGAACAACAACGCAGAGCCTATTTGCAACAATGGAACCACCATCCGCAAGCTCAAGCCGTGGTGGATGAATTCAACCAAGAGGTGACACGATACCGCCAGCACGCCAACTGTTACAGCTATGCCTTTTTTATCATGCAAAAAATATAAACCAACAGAAAACAACCATGCGGCTGGTCATAACAAACACCCAGAAACCAACCCTTGCTTTCTCGTGGAAAACAACATCCCAACTCACCATTTCTTGTTACTTTTACAGCCACAACTATAAAATCAACTAAAATGAAATTTGCTCCACTGCTATTCCTCACCCTCACCATGATTCTATCCATGGGGTGCAACAAAAACAAACAGGCCGAAAAAATTTATACTGAAGCCGAAAAATCATATTCGGAGAAAGAGTACAACAAGGCCAAGCTGCTAATCGACAGTTTGCTGACCACCCACCCCGACAACATAGAATTCACAACACGCTCGAAAGAGCTCTTAAGAACCATCAGCAAGGCCGAGCAGGAAAACAACCTGACATTCCTCGACAGCCTACTCGCTATAAAGGAAAAAGAATTGACTCCTTTGCTTAAAAACTTTGAAGAAAATATGGAAGTAGGAGAAATACCTGTATTGATCCACAAGCGACAAAAGGTAGAAAACTCCTTTTCGCGCAGCTTCATTATGGCTTACCTCAACAAAGCCGGGGAGTTTTACCTTTCGAGCCGTTATGTTGGCAAGCAACGCATTCATCACAATCGGATAAAGGTCTACCACCAATCGCTCTCAGCCGAATCGGAAACAATAGAAGAGGATGGTTTGTTGAACCGCGCATTCGACGATGGGGAATGGCATTGGGAGATCATCAATTTCAAAAACAACAGCGATAATGGCATTGCCGACCTGGTATCGAATCATTACGACAAGCCCCTCAAGGTGGAATACATCGGCAAAAGCCGGCACTATATTATCATGGAGCAATACGACAAAGAAGCCATCAGGGATGCCTATGAGATATCCTTCCTACTGAGGGAGGCGGCCAAGATCAGGGAACAAATAGAGATTGTGAAAAACACGCTAAAACAATTCTAAATAAAATAAGGAGCCCTAGGGCTCCTTATTTTATTTAGAATTCATCGTCGAAAGCATCGTCAATAAAATCGTCGTCGTCATCCAAATCAAAATCTTCGTCGATGGCAAATTCCTCATCTCCAAAATCCTCATCATCAAAATCCTCGTCCTCATCGTCGAAGTCTTCATCATCGAAGTCCTCGTCTTCCAGGTCGTCGTCATCAAAATCCTCATCCAGGTCCTCATCAAAACCTTCATCCTCATCATCCATAAAGTCGGCTTTAGCAGCACGCTTTCCAATCACAACTGTCTCCAGGTAATCATTCATCATTTCCAGAGTCGGTTCTGCAACTATTGTCATAGCTCTTTAATTTTCTGAATTATTTATCGTTAGTAATTAAAATAAAGCAACTTACATACTTTCAGCCTTAGCTAAAAAGGGCTTATTTTCATTGGTGAAAAGTATAAAAAATTAAGAACATCATAAAAGCAAAGCACAACAATAAATCGGCCTAAAACAAGAATAATTTCATCCCTCCTTTTTGATTTATCCGCAAATCTTCGTATGACGGATCCTAAACGCACCCAAAATATAAGCGAAAAAAAAAGCTTTCCAGAACTGGAAAGCTTTTGAGCCGATGAGGGGATTTGAACCCCTGACCTCTTCCTTACCAAGGAAGTGCTCTACCCCTGAGCTACATAGGCAAAATTTGAGCGGAAAACGAGACTCGAACTCGCGACCCCAACCTTGGCAAGGTTGTGCTCTACCAACTGAGCTATTTCCGCATTGTTTGTCTGACCCGTTGTCTTATCGTTTCAGCGTTGCAAAAGTAGCCATAGTTTTTATATCTGCAAACATTTGGGAGAAAAAAAATCAACTTTTTTTCTCCCAAACCTGCGCCAATGCTGACAATTCATTAATTAACAAGTGGTTTCACCCTTTAATAAAGACATAAAAAATCGGACAATTATTGCCCCAATAACTGTTTCAACCGTAAAATCAGCTGCCCAAACAGGTTTTGCACCGACAAAAAAAGAGACTCCACCAGAGTCGTTGATTCAACAAAGAAATGACACGCCGCCATCAGCCATAAAAAAAGGGAGCCCATAGCCCCCTTTCTTTTTAAAATGGAAGATCTTCCTCCGGACCTGCCGGGGGAATGTCGGTAGCCACAGCCTGTGGTGCAGGCGAGGGAGCCGAAGCACCATCTGCCTTTTCAACCCGCCATGCCTCAAGGGTGGTAAAATAGCTCACGCGGCCATCTTTTTCCCATTTCCGACCCCGTACATTGAATGAAACTTTCACCCGGTGCCCCACCTCAAAACCATCGATGGCACTGCAACGATCCTGTTTGAGTTCGAATTTCACAAAATCGTTCCATGCCGAATTGCGTTCGTTTTCAACCTCAATGACAAACTCCCTTTTCTTAAATGATGCGCTTATATCCACAGTGGCCTCCTTGACCACCAACACGCCTGAAATTTCAAAATTCATTATCGCTCTTTTATTATTGTTCTTTTATATTGATGGATTCAATGCGGTCGCCCACTCGGATGGCATCAATCACCTCAAGGCCTTCAAAAACTTTTCCAAAAACGGTATGCTGACGATCCAAATGTTTGGTGTTTTGACGGCCATGACAGATAAAAAATTGCGAACCACCTGTGTTTCGCCCGGCATGAGCCATGGAAAGCACACCACGATCGTGATACTGGTTTTCGCCTTTCAATTCACAGTCGATGGAATAACCTGGACCACCAGTCCCAACACGGCGATCGCTCATATCCTTGGAAAAAGGACATCCCCCCTGAATCACAAAATCGGGAAGTACCCTGTGAAAGGCCAAACCATTATAGAAACCTTCCTGAGCCAGTTTGATAAAATTCTCAACAGTTTTAGGCGCATCCTTCTCGAAAAACTCCACTTTCATGACGCCTTTAGCCGTATGTATTTCAGCTATTCTCATAATATCCAGTATTTAATGTTACATTCAATCAAAAATAGTGCTTTTTTGCCACAGATCACATATCAAGATAAAAAAGCTGCTGATGTTTTTACACCAGCAGCCTTTTTATGGATGAACATCTATTATTTTTCGATATCGATCAACTCCACCTCAAACACAAGGGTGGAATTGGGCAAAATTTTATCACCTGCACCCGATTCGCCATAAGCCAATTCGGAAGGAATAAACAGCTTCCATTTAGAACCCACGGGCATCAATTGCAAAGCCTCTGTCCATCCTTTGATAACACCATTCACCGGGAACACCGATGGCTCATTGCGCTCAACAGAGCTATCGAACACGGTACCATCAATCAGGGTGCCATGGTAGTGGCACTTCACGCGATCGGTCAATGCTGGCTTAGCCCCAGTCCCTTCGGTGATGATCTGATATTGAAGACCGCTTTCCAGGGTCACAACACCCTCGTTGCCCTTGTTCTCTTCGAGGAATTTTTTGCCGATCTCAAGATTGGCTGTGCCTTTTTCAGCTTTCTCAGCCTCGCGACGTTGGTTGATCTTGTCGAACTCGCGACGCAACAAAACATCGGCCGACATATCATCGAAACTACTCTTACCAAAACGCAATTGATGAATCATGCCATAACGGAATGCTTCTTCGCTCAAAGTATCGAACTGCTGCTTGCGGAAATCGAGGTAACGATCCTGCAACTTGGCATTGGCAAACAAATTGGCCATATCCTTGCGGTCAAGGGTGTCGAAAGGCATGCGTTCCATTACCTGAAGAAGCTGGTTGGCTTCCAAAAAGCCCAAAGCATAGCTGACACTGTCAACTGTAGTTTTCATGGTAAACTTTCCTGAATAGGGAACCTGGCTACAGGACACCATCATAGCACCCGAAAAAAGGGCACCGGCAATTAATTTTGAAAATTTCATAATTAAATTTCAGTTAGAATTATTAATGAGTCAAACAATTTCGAGCAATTCCACTTCGAAAACCAAGGTGGTGTGCGGACCAATATGCTGACCGGCACCATGGGCACCATAGGCCAATGTTGAAGGGATAACCAAACGCCATTTGGATCCGGCAGCCATCAACTGGAGGGCTTCCACCCATCCGGCAATCACACCATTAACAGGGAATACAGCAGGTGTACCACGCTGAACAGAACTATCGAACACAGTCCCATCGATCAAAGTACCATGGTAATGACATTTCACCTTGTCGGTTGCTAAAGGCTTTGGACCATTGCCTTCGACCAGCACTTCATATTGCAAACCGCTGGCCAAGGAGACGACACCGGGTTTCTTGGCATTTTCGGCCAGAAAGGCAACTCCGGCTTCAATATTTTCGTTTTGTTTCTTAGCTTCCATCTGTGTAAAGAAATCCTGCAGCAGTTGATTGGCTTCGGCTAGGGTAATGTCCATGGCATTTTCATCCATCACATCGCGAAAACCTTTTGCAAATGCAGCCTGATCAACCCCTTGAATACCTTCACGTTTAAAGCTTCCGGCGATATTCACACCCAGCGCATAACTTATTTTTTCCATCCTTCATGTTTAAAATTCTTGCGAAAATACATTTTTACTTTGTAATGAGCGGAACACAAAGACATTAAAATTTAGTTAAAGTTTAGGATTGACCAAAATTCAACAAACCCGATGCAACAACAATTTTAACTATCTTTGCTTGGCCGAGGGAGTAGCAAGCCGCGCCCATTTATATATTTTAAGCTTAAATCCAAAACACAAAAGAAAAGAAATGTCATCGAAATACAACCTGGTTGTGATATTGGGGCCTACGGCCAGCGGAAAAACCAATTTCGCCACACAACTGGCCTACGAACTAGATGGTGAAATCATCAGCGCCGATTCGCGACAGATTTACCGGCAGATGAACCTTGGCACGGGCAAGGACTTGGATGAATATGTGGTCAAAGGGCATCCCATCCCCCACCACCTGATCGACATTGCCGAACCCGGCTACAAATACAATGTATTTGAATATCAGGCCGATTTCTTCAAAGCCTTTGAAAAAGTGCGACTCAACCATCGCTGGCCAATCATGTGCGGTGGCACAGGTCTCTACATCGAAGCGGTTCTAAAGCAATACAAGCTAATCAACGTACCGGTAAACGACACGTTACGCGACCAGTTGAAGGGCAAGACACTCGAAGAACTAACAGCGATCCTGGCGGGATACAAAAAATTGCACAACGATACCGACACCGACACCATCCCGCGAGCCATCCGAGCCATCGAGATAGAACATTACTATCAAGACCATCAGGAAATTGAGTTGGATCTGCCCGAAATAAGGCCTCTGGTAATGGGAATCAACATCGACCGTGAGGCACGGCGAAAAAAAATCACCAATCGACTTAAAGAGCGACTCCAACAGGGCATGATTGAGGAGGTCAAAAGCTTGTTGGATCAAGGTTTGACGCCAGAAGACCTGATCTATTACGGATTGGAATACAAATACATCACCCTGCACATCACAGGCCAACTCTCCTTCGATCAGATGTTTGAGCAACTGAATGTAGCCATCCACCAATTTGCCAAGCGGCAGATGACCTGGTTTAGGGGCATGGAACGCAAGGGAACCACCATCCATTGGATGGATGCCTTTGAACCTGTGGAGGAGCGCATAGCCAGGGTGGAAAAACTTTTAAGCGACCATTAAAAAACAGGAACGTGAGCCATACCCAAAGCCCACGTTCCCTCATCAAAACATAAACAAACCCAAAAAACTAGCTACTAACCCATAAAACCATTTAACCCAAAAACTCAATCTCCTTGACGTTCACATGCATATATACCTTAGTATCTCCATCTTTGTTCTTGTAGGTCTCAACCGAAGGCACCCCCTCAATCAAAACATGTTTCCTTTTTTCAAATATTCAGCCACTTTTAAGCTCTGTCCTTCCGACTTCCATATCACAGCCCTAATCCATTCGGTATTTTCAGCGCCCTCTTTCCCATGGTCGAGCGAAACGGCAACTCGCAAGTTGATCGCTTTTTTATTGCCCACCTCTTTAATTTCGGCATCCTGACCAAGATTTCCGGTTAAGATTATCTTATACATAACAAACGGTTTAATGAATGATTCTTACTCATATAAATTTAAGCACATTACCATCAAAAGTCAAGAAAAAAAACAACTAACATTTTCACTATCTTTGTTGTAACGTGATAAATTATGAATTTCACCCTGTGCCAGACCACCTTGATGCAAAAGATGGATGCCAAACGGAACCGTTAATCACCAAAGTGCTTCCAAAGAGTGGTTACGACATCCATGTGATCATCTACACCAGCGAAAACATGGATTACATTGCCTGACGCCAAAATTTCAGCATCGAAAGCATGGACAACAGACTGGTGGACATAAAAAAAGGGCAGGATCCAATCCCTGCCCCTTGACTATGACATAAAAAAACCTACTCTATAACGACGTCTACCACGATTTCATTCTCGTTCAGTGCCTTATCGACTACCACAATATCCAAGTAATAGTTTCCCGACATGATGTCGGAAGGAATGGGTGCGCCAAAAAGCTCGTAAGAAGCAATGGTGTGCTCCTTCCCCTTCAACTCGATGATTTCGGTCGCTTCCCAAGGCGTATCAATACCACGCGCAGCTTTTAGCGTATGAATGGTGACGGTGACATGCGACAACTCACGGTCATCGGCAAAAATACCATTCAAAATGAGCGATTGACCCCGATAGAATAGCGTGCTGTTGACGGGGTTCTCAATTGTCGCCGATGGTGCCGTCTTATCCTTTGACTCGTCATCGGAACATCCGGCCACCAAAACCGGCAGCACGAGAGAAAGAGCCCCTAACAAAATATTTTTGATTCTTTTCATACTTTTTTTTGATTATAATTGATTTACCACAAGGCAGATGGAACGGCTCTAATCATCCGTTGGCCTTATGAGTAAAGATTTCCAAAGGCCAGTTTCTATCTTATTATGGTTAACTCCGGCACAACCAATTGCCATGCCGGAGTTGAAATAAAGCTATTAAAGGGTGATGTCGACCATCACTTCTTAACCACTTTGAACACCAGTTTCTGATTATCTTCCTCTATCTCGAGAATATAAACACCAGAAGATAGTTGATGGACATCCAACTTGAATTCGCCACCCAAACCGGCAGCCAACTCTTGTTGCAGCACCAGACTACCCGTTGCGGCATAAATGCGAACCATAGTGTTGGATGAAAGTTCCGAGGATTTTGCCACGGCAACAAAAGCATCCATAGGATTGGGATAGATGCGCCATCCTGCTTGTTCCAAATCATCCACACCCACGCGGTTAATCACCGACACATTGAAAGCATGAGCCAATTCAGCACCCAACTCATCGGATACCACCAGAGATATGGCCGATTGTGCGGTTTGCTTGGGTTCCAACAACAAGGAGTTATTCGACAAAAAGACTTCAACCACATCAACTTGGTTATTGACAATTTGATAAGTCACCATGCCACCATCGGGATCCTCAAAATAGTCATCCAGATTGATGCGAACAGATTCGTGTTGAAGCACAATCTCCAGGTCGTTGAGTGGTTGCTTCATCACAGGTGCACGATTGACATTGGCAACTTCAACCTCAAGGGTCATCAAGGTGGCGTTGTTATGGACATCGGTACCTTTAACCGTAACCACTGTGGTTCCGGCCGACTCATAATCGGGCTTGTAAACCAGGCTCACCACATCATCGGCAACTGACATTTGCACCAGGTTGTTGGTTTCCACCAAAGCATAAGTGCAATCGTCCCCTTCGGCATCTTTGGTTTGGATTTCAATATTGAGGGTTTCCATTTCGTTCACCACCAACTCTTGACCCTTGGCCAATTTCATATCAGGCCCTTGGTTCAGATGGAGGTTGATTACTCTTTCAATCACAGGATTGATGGGGTCGTTGGAGTTCACCACTAAGCGTGCGTAGTTGTCGGCATCGCGACCATAACGGGCATCCACATCCAGAAGGATGTCCACAGAGCCACCAGCAGGCACCACTCCAGAGCTAGCCGATTGGAGACTGATCCAACCCGAAACCTCATTTTTATCGGACATCGCCTTGGTCATCCACCCATATTGAGAGATGGGTGAATCCATCACATCAATCCATTCACCACCATAAGGGAAGAAATAACGTCCACGGATAGGATTGGCAATTTCGACAGTTCCCTGCGGACCAGCCACATCCATAGCATAGGCGAACACCACATAGAACTTCTCATCGGGGAAGAACATTTGGGGCTCGGTCAATTCAATGGTGATGAATTCACCTTGTTCGTCGGCCTGCGTGATCACATGGTTATAGGTCTGCTGCAACATCACGTTGGCATCGTTCAGACTGGTTCCCCCCGAACAGATAAACACCTGTATTTCGGAATCCAACACTTTTCCGGGGCAGTACCATGTTTTCACATGGGTTAGTTTTAAACCAGCGGCCGGGGCTTGGAATGCAACACCATTGACAAATGAAATACCTTCACCATAACCAACCGTGTAATCGGGCACAGTAGCCTGGTCGTATTCCAGCACCACCTCGTAACTATCCTCTGCATTGGGTGCAGCACTCAAGGCAGAAGCAGAAACCGCTTTGGCATTAACCACCGCATCAGTAAACGAAGCAGCATTAAGCAACTGATTCAAGGCTGATGTCTCAGCTTTGTTGTATAGCAACGAAAGATCGTAAACCAGCTCACCTTTGCCTTCGGCATTGGAAAGTGAAATGGATGTTGTCCCCTTATGCTGGGGAGTATTGGCCATTACCTGAAGGTCACCACCTGGCAAGGCAGCTGCGGGTGGCAAAGTCACCTGTGCCAGAACCGGCATAAAGAGATCCTCGGGCAAATCGAAGCTTGAAAACACGATATTGGTGTTGATCTCAGATGTTTCACCAGAAGGTTGTAAATGCAGACGCATTTTCAGCGTCTGGCCAGGATCCAGCTCACAAGGGCTCCACCATGCAAACGCAGCCGGAACTGGCATCCACATATAGTAACCACGGTTGAAGCCATAATATTCCATATAGGCCTGCGTATCATCTTCAAGCGTTATGGAACCGAACGACATGGCAGCGCGGCCAGTGTTGGTGACCGAGAACTCGCGGGTATACTCTTTGAACATTCCAGTTTCAACCTCCTCATAAGACATCACCGACCCAAAATCAATATTATCGGGGGTTGTCAGGGCAGGTTCACCTTCAACAGTCAAATAAACAGGTATTTCCAATTTAGAATCGTTGGGCGTATTGTTGAACAACACCAAAGAGCTGTTGTACATCCCCTGATTCAAATGGGTCGCATCCAAAACCACATTGAAAGTGGCTTCACCTTGGGCTGGCACAATTTTTTTCTCTCCCGGGTTGAAGGAGATGGCCAATTGGTCGGCAAAGAAACTTTGATAGGCTGCCACGCAAATGCCCTCAGTACCAGTGCTGTTTTCGAGGCCGATAATACCACGGTTCACGATAGCCCAGCCCTGCTCGCCATGCTTATATTGGAACTTGATATTCCCATTGGCATAAATAATGGCTTCGAAGCTGTAGTCGATACCCAAACCATACATATCGAACAGGTTGCTCCACAGCACAACCACCTTATCGTCGTAAATCTTGTAGTAGATGCCCGAATTATCCACACCGGCACGGTCGTACTTATGCAAACCGAAATAGGGTGCAATCACATTGTTGGGTTCCGTCACACTTGGGAAATCACCCGGGCCGATCCACGGCGGATTAATCATGGGTGTGGAGGTGGTGATGAGTCCTTGCCAGCTGAACCAAAGCTTGTTGGTGGGCTGGTTGTAGAACTTGAACTCGAAAGGCAGTTCAATGGGTTTCCAGAACTGTTCGTTCTCGGAAAACCACACCATATTGGTGCGCTCGCCATCTTCGGTGATATCGATCCAATCGCAAGCAGGCCCATTCTCTTCGTAGGAAGTCTTGCAGGCGTACATGAAATCGGGCACCGACAAGGCACGTACAGCAGGCTCCTCAAGATAGAGCCAGTCGATGCCGTTGCCAACCAATTCGAGTGGGGAGTCGCCATTATTGGTGATGGTGATGGTTTTCACCACTTTCTCTCCAGCTTGAACAATTTCGTCTATATCACTTATATCCACAGAGATAGTTGGCTCGGGAACCACTTCACCCGAAATTGCCACAGGAAACGATTCGCCATTGGAAGTATGAATGGTCAATGTTTCGTTAAACTCACCCAGATTTTGTGTATCGAAAATAACCTTGAGATAGAAGGCCGATTTGGCTTTCACAACCTGAGGGAAATCGGTAACATCGGAAGAGAAGGCACTACCGGTCATGTCAACCGAAGTGATCTCAACATCTTTGTTGCCTTGGTTAGCCAATGCCAGCACCTGATAGGGTGCAGAACCGCGGAAAGCAGAACCGAATTCGATGCTGTTGCGATCAACCGAAAGAACCGCATTACCTCCAGAGTTGATGTTAGCATCCACTCTAAAAGATGTGACCGGTTTGTAAGGATCGCTGCTCAGCACACTCAGAATTTGATAAGCGGCACCTTCGTTAAGCTCCGAGGTATTCAAAGCAACCTCAATGGTTTCCGACTCGCCAACGCCCAACGTGCCTTCGGTTTTCGACACCGACTCAATCAGGTTCTGACCGGGATGTTTGATACGGAACATGGTGTTGTTTTCGAACAGCTTACCGTAAATACCATCGCCAATCTCATATTTATTCCCGTTGATGACAAAGGCATCCTTGTATTCGGTATCGTTAACACCAATCAAGCTAACCTCCAGATCCATAAAATACATCATCTCCACATCCTTGTAGAGGAAATCGATGTCACCATTCTGGTGCAACACAATTTGGAAGGTCACCTTTTCTTCAGCAAATCCCTCTTCACTAAACACATCGGTGTACTGCACGATGAATTTGCCAGCCTCCTTCTTATAATGGATGCTTCCGCTGCGGTTTACATCGAAACCCCAGGTCATGGCAGAAATAACACCTTTGGGTCCGCAGGCTCTATCCATAAATGGGGGATAGCAAGTTCCCAGAGGCCCTTCTTGATCGAGTGTGAGGGCGCCATAACGGGTGACATTCAGCGAAGTGAGATTCTGACCATAAAATGGGAATTCAAAACCCAAATCCACCTCATAATAGTAGTTGCTGAAATCAATATTTTTGAAAAACTCGGTAACATCCTGTCCTTCACCGCGAATATCCTTCCACTCAAAATTGAGCGGACCACCATCCTGGTTCGATTCATAGGTATAACCGAATTTATGAATAGAATACTCTTCCTCGGTCAACTCGTCCATCATGAAAAGGGGCAGTTTGTAATCCAAAGGATATTGCCCCGTATTGGTGATGGTGAAGGAGGTGGTAACCTGGTCACCAATGGCCATATCGCCCATAGAAACATTAACCGGGCTGAGGGATATTTCGGCAGGAGCAGCACCCACACCAAACAATCTGATTTGATGGGTATTGCCTTTATCATCGCTCAAAATCAGCACGCCATTGTCATTACCTGTCCCATCGGGCTTGTAACGAACGGTGAAATAGCCATAGTCGCGAGCCGGAATTGACCAATCCTTGTTGATAACTTGGAATTGATCGTCGGAAGTGGATGCTTCTAGATTGGCAAAGTTACCATAGCCAAAATTGGTAACCGGAATAATCAGATCCTTACTCAAACCATGGAACACACTACCGAAATCAACCACAGGCACATTGCGCAGATCGGGTTTTTGACCCGACACATTCAAATCAACTGGCAAGCGCACCTCTTTTTCATCGGTATCGTTCGACTTAATCAGAATATTGGCCTGATAATCGCCATTGATCAATCGGGAGGCATCAACAGCCAACTCAACCACCTGATTGCCTTGCGCTTCAATTTGACCACTGGCCGGCGACAACTGAATGTATTCGCCCAGGTATTTGCTGCGGCTAATGGCCTTAGTGGACCACACATAAGTATCTTCGATCAACGAAGCCAAAGGCAGCCATGATTTACCCATGTCCAAACTCATAAAGCAATTATCGGAGTATTGCTCGGCAGTTTCCGGAGAAGCACCTAACGCATAAGGATTGCCTTGCGGCACATGGAACACGATCCAAAAAGTTTCGCCTTGATTAAAGAACAACTGCTCATCAAGCTGCACATCATGCTCGTAAACGGCATAAAAATAACTCGTCACCTCTTGGGCATAGATCAGGTTTTGTTTATTAAGAGCTCCCTTATACACCTCCATCACCATATTCCCGGTTTCGGGTTCATGATTCAGGGTCATAGAGACATGGGTTAGGTTAAAACCATCGGCACTGGAAACTTGATACCGCACAGCCGAGGAGGTGGTGAATTTACTGTCGCTTTCACCAACGATATAGATGCTGCCATCACCATAACCGATCTCTTCGGTGGCATCGCTCAGAGTAACCTGCGCAAGCGTTTTGACAGTACTACTTTGCCTGCGGGCCACCACATTAAATTTCAAATCGCCGCTATGGGAAGAAATTGCAGCCTTGGGATAAGCTACTTGCGCTGAGGAATAGCTCAATTGATGGTCGCGGTGACGCAGAATACCTTCCCATTTCAGGATCCCCGCATCAAGATTCTCGATGATGAAGCTGGAAGTCGTTTTAAAATTATCGACATCCCCAACCGACAACATCAGGCTCTCATCGGGGAGATTAATGTCTGGTCCGGCATTGGTGGTGGCTGAAACCACATTGGAGAGGGGTGATTTATTGGCCCAACGGTCCAACGAACGGACTGAAAAATAATAGGTAGTCAATGGCTCCAAACCAGTCAGGTCGTAATGCATAACCGTACCGGCAGGCGAGATATTGTTGACGCTGGCCAAATGAGCCGACAAGTAATTCTCGGCTGTAATGGGCTCCTTACTGTAGAACACCTGGAAGTTGGAAGGATAGCCATCGTCTTCATCGGCAGGAATAGTCCAGGCTAGCGTGGCAAAGTCCTGGGAAATGCCTTCCACACGAAAGTCAGCCACTTGGTTGGGGAGAATACCTTCGTTGCGTTTCAACACCATGGCGGCATCAATGTAACCAACACCCAATTTACCAACAAAATCAGGATTGTATTGATAGACATCGTGCGTGGAACTTTCGAGATATAAACGCAATTCATCGGCTGTAAAATCAGGTGCCCCATGCTGCGAAACGGCCAAGGCAGCAATTCCCGACACGTGAGGGCAAGCCATTGAAGTTCCTTGCAAATAACCATAGGAGTTGCCAGGCAAAGTACTGAGTACGCCAGAGCTTTCGCCATTGTTTTGGTCGCCACCGGGAGCTGAAATATCAACCCAAGTACCAAAATTGGAGTAGTAAGCAATAACATTATCGGGACCAAGGGCCGCCACACAAAATGTTTTATCGTAGTATCCGGGATACATCACATCGTCAATACCATCGTTACCGGCAGCAAAAATCGCGATACCACCCTTCATGGGGCTGCCTTCGTAATGTCCGGCCTCTTCCACAAAATAGTCGATGGCATCCAACACTGTTTGTTCTACTATATTGGGCAGGGTATAGCCCCAAGAATTCTGAGAGATGACCGCACCATTGTCGGCACCATAAACTATCGCCGCAGCAAAGCCACCGGCACTACCATTTTCAGTAAACACCTGTGACGACATCAGTCGGGCGCCATCGCCCTTGCCACTACCGCCGGCCACGCCGCACACACCAATACCATTGTTATTGACCGCAGCAACCGTCCCGGCCACATGCGTCCCATGCTGATGGGCAGAAATATCGCCGTTACCATAGATGAAGTTCACACCATGAATATCATCAACGTAACCATTTTCATCGTCGTCAACACCAGCCGTGCCATTCAGCTCAGCCTTATTGACCCATAAGTTATCCTTGAGGTCAACATGGTTCACATCAATACCACCGTCCACCACGCTGACAATCACTTCGGGCTTGCCCACCTGGGTTTTCCAAGCCTCAAAAAGGTTGATATCGCCCTCGGGAATACCTACCTCAACTTGCCCGTCGTTGTTGTAATGCCACTGGTTCTTCAGGAACCGGTCGTTGAAAGGCAAGGTAACGTCGGCATCAGTACTACCTTGATAAGGAGTAATTTTGCCTTCGATGAGCCGTTTTTTATAAACAGGCTCCACCAGATCCACATCCTCACCGGCAGCGCTTTGATAAGCGGTTACGGCAGCCATGGGGCTGATACGGGCGTCGAAATTTATTTCATACCACAGGTCGAGCCCATGTTTGCGGTGCCGAGCATCGTATTTGGCCGAATAAGGAAACACGCGTTTCATGGAGGCAGCTTTAACCGTCTGGCTGGCTTTGTCGAAGGTGGAAATACCGGTTGACAAAACTCCGGCTTGCCGGGTTGCTTTCATCTGGCTTAGAGTTGTGGAAAGGTGTCGTTTGAACTTGACCCTCACCACGCCTTGTTGCACATCATTGAGTGTCTCCTGACCATCGGCACTCCCCAGCATCATAAAGAGGCAGAGGACCAACAACAGGGCACTTTTAAAATTGAAGAAATGCTTCATAGAATGTTAAATATTAGGTTAATAAAAAAGAATTATTGGCTTTTGGGAATGGAATCGGCCACGTTTTTAATCTCACCTGACTTTTCCCGTTTCTCCCCTTCATTTTCGCTATGAATTGATTTTAGGATTTTCTTCAAGGCTGCGCTCTCCAGCTTTTTCCGTTCAATCAATTTTTGAATATCCTTCTCGTCCTTATTCATGTTTATACAAACGACCATTTTAATTTTGAAAACTAACAGTTTCAAGTTTAGCATAAACATGAGCAAAATAGGATTAAAATTGCCACTTAATTAGACCATCAGAACCCATAAAAAAATACTCAATGGCAGAAATACTACACTATTTAAACACTACAAACAACAACTAAAGACCTGATTACCAACACAACCACCTAACAACTACTAAAAGCAATGTGCAAAAAGAAAATAACCTTAACATTGGGCTAAAGCCTGAAAAAGGAAGAAACCCATCAATCCCTAGGCTGAAGCCCCGGGCAATTGAAAATCACATACCTCATAGATAATCCTAATGTGATAATTTAAAAATTTGATAATGTGCTGATGTACTGATAACGGAGATGCTCTGTCCATCCAAAATCGGCGAAGACAACGTTGAACAGCATATTAATGCGAATTATGAGTTGAGCGTTCAACTACGAAGTGGGGAATAACCCTAAAAAGGTTAAATAATAATATCATCTCTTCGGGATTAGAAAATGAAATAAATCCAACCCTTAATTCGAATTATTTATAAGCTCAAAAATAATCCCGAGGAAATCGGTGGCCCTCGGCTTTGCCGCTTGACGCAGCCAAGTCATCGTTTGCGCTTTTCGGAGGAAAGATTCAGTAGACTTCCCGATGTAAATCAACTCATTACGCCCACTTTTTTAGGAAAACCACACCATAACCAATACTTAGGCGGTAAAATGAATTAAAATTGATACAAACCGGGTGCTTAGAGTTCCATCAGAAAAGAGACCAGGTTGACCTCTTGGTTGGTGAGTTGCATCTTCTTGCGGATACGGGTGCGGGCCACCTCAATGCTCTTGACGCTCTGGCGCGTGATGGCCGAAATCTCTTTGCTACTCATATTGAGTTTGAGGAAAGTGCATATTTTCAACTCACCTGGCGTCAAGTCGGGGGCATGCTCCTTGAGTTTTCTGAAATAATCGTCGTGCACCTGCTGGAACCGAATTTCAAACTCTTCCCACATATCTTCGCGCGATCCATCCTGTATGTCGAAAATTATTTTCTGAATGGCATTGTGGTGTTCGGGGTTGACTTTCTTTTTCAGCGTCAGCAGGCGTTCCGAAACATCGTTAAGCAAATCGTTTTTGGCCAGCAGATACAGCACCGAAGATGCCAACTCCTTGTCTTTGGCAACAATAGTCTGATTGCGCAACACCAAATCCTGCTCGAGGCTCTTCTTTTCGAGCGTGATTCGTCGGGAACGGCTTTTCGACAAAAGATACAACAACAAAACAATGACCAACCCCAAAAGCAAAAAGGAGATCAAAAGGATGAAAAGCAGGTTTTTCCTCTGCAAATCAGCCTCTTTCACTTTCGTCTGTTTATCATACTCATAGGCCAACTGAAGCTCAGTTTGTCGCTTGATGGAACTCTCATTGATCAGGCTGTCGCTGAGTTGCTTGAAACGCTTATAGTAGCTCAAAGCCTTGGGAGCATCTCCTTGCATTTCATAGATAGAAGAGAGGAAATCCAAGGTGGTGAGACGGGTGGAACGGGCGCCCGAGGCTTCCGACAACTGGAGCGCTTTTTGAGCGCAATCGAGGGCACTGGTCTGGTTACCTACCGCCAAATAATAATGACACAAGCTGTTGTACGATTTCGCCATGCCATGGAGATCATTGATCAGCACCCTGTGTTTCAAGGAGAGTTGATAATAGCGGGAAGCTGAATCCAACTGATTGCTTTCGACACCTTGCTTACCCAAATTATTGTAAATAACGCCCAAGGCCTGATGATCGCCCTTCTCCTCGGCCAGCTGCATGGCCTTTCGATAATACTCCACGGCCTTCGGGCGATCCGCTTTTTCGGAATAGATATTTCCAATACTGTTGTATAGCGAGTGAATCTGCGTCATAGTACGACAAAGGTTATTTTTGGCATTGTTGTAGATATACAGAGCCTTTTCGTAATAATCCAATGCTTTATAAAAATCGCCCATACGGTCAAACAAGGCGCCCAAGTTATGGTACAATGAAAACAAGGCCTCTTCGTCGTGAAGTGGTTCCAACAATTGGAGGCTTTTCAAATAATTCTTCAAGGCCGCACTGTGATCACCCGACAACAAAAGCGTATTGCCAATTTTTTCATAGGAGATCCCCTCCAATCGGTCATCGCCAATTTTTTGGGCAAGCTGAAGGGCTTCCTCGGCATACTGAATAGCCATCCTGATGTCATCGGACCAATAAAAATCGGACAAAGTCCACAGGGTTCGTATCTTATCACCATCCTTTTCGGCATGCTTCAATTGAACTTTCAAACTATCCAGCTTCATCTGATCGTTGGCCCAAACCAGAGCATGGTTTAGCAATAACAAGGATAACAGACAAAAAACTCTCATATCGATTCAATAAATGGCCAGGTGGTAACAATTCAACATCAATAACAGAAACAAATATAACATTTTTTTTAAAAGAGAGGGGTTCCTCCAAAGAGAAACCCCAACCCATGGCGTTAGAAAATTTATTTTCTTGAATCCATCACCTCACCGGGCAAGAGCACTATTGAGCCACGAAATATAACGGGCAACATCGGGATCGTAGGCCGTAGAAGGCACCAACTCCTTTTCATCGTTACCGAGGATAACGTAATGGGGTTGGCTGTTGCGATGGAAACGACTCATTTGGAAATCGCTCCACTTATTGCCAATGGTTTTGATCTTCTTACCGGTGAGAGGCGACACATATTGCTCCGTAGCGGGCAGTGGGGTGCGCAAATCGACATAGAGCGACACCACCACAAAATCGTTACTCAGCATTGTTTTCACAGTAGCGTTAGACCACACCTTATCCTCCATCTTGCGGCAATTGACACACCCTTTGCCGGTAAAATCGACCAAAAGGGGTTTGTTCACCGAGCGGGCGAAATCGAGTGCCAGCTGGTAATCGTCGAAAACCGGAATGCCCTGCGGGCCAAAATGGGCATGGGGCGGCAAGCCAACATTGAGGTTCCCATCAGCCACTCCTTGAGAATTGTTGGGTTGATCCTTCCCAACACCAAACGGCGATTCGGCATACTCCTTTGGGGGCGGGAAGCCACTGATCAGGTTGACGGGAGCACCCCACAAACCAGGCACCATATACACCGTAAAAGAAAACACGACCAGCGCCAGCATCAACCGTGATACCGGCAGGTGGTCCATGGGCGAATCGTGGGGCAACCGAATTTTCCCCAGCAGATAAAGCCCCATAGTACCAAAAATGACGATCCACAAAGCCAGGAACACTTCACGCTCGAGCAAATGCAAATCGAGCACCATATCGGCAATGGAGAGGAACTTGAAGGCAAAGGCCAGTTCCAGGAAACCCAGCACCACCTTAACCGAGTTCAGCCAGCCACCCGACTTGGGCAGAGAGTTGAGATACCCCGGGAATGCTGCAAAAAAGGCAAAGGGGATGGCCAGGGCCAATGAGAAACCCAACATGCCAATGACGGGAGCCACACCACCCACACGAGCTGCCTGAACAATCAAAGTGCCCACCAAGGGCCCGGTGCAGGAGAAAGAGACCAGCGCCAGGGTAAAGGCCATGAAAAAGATACCAATCAAACCGCCCTTATCGGCATTTCGGTCGACTGCACTAACCCATGAGTTGGGCAACACAATTTCAAAGGCGCCAAAAAAGGAGATGGCAAAAACCACCAGCAACACGAAGAAAAAGAGGTTGAACCAAGGGTTGGTTGAGAGGGCATTGAGCGCATCGGCACCAAAAACGGCAGTCACCACGGTGCCCAGCAAAACATAAATCACCATAATGGAGATGCCAAACCAACCGGCATTGCGGATTCCGGCAGCCCGGGTCTTACTCTGCTTGGTAAAGAAACTCACCGTCATGGGAATCATTGGAAAGACGCAAGGCGTCACCAAAGCGGCCAATCCAGCCAAAAAGGAGAGCCAGAAAAGCGACGCATGGCTGCGCGACTCACCCTCGGGTTCACCCACAGCAGGCTGGTCAACCGCAGCAACCGTTTCGACGGGCACAGCACCTGCACCGCCACCAATGGAGAGCACAAACTCCTCGGAAGTGGGCGGCAGGCAACGCTCATCGTCACATACCATATACTCCACCTCACCACTCACCTGAACAGGACGGCCTTGTTTAAGGCGAATCAGCTGTATAAAAGCTGCTTTGCCTTCGAAATAGGCCAGATCCATGGAGAAAGAGGCGTCGTAATGGCTTTCGGGCTTAGGCGACTCCTCCACCCCACCAAGCAATTCAAAACCATCGGAAGGATTGAGCTTTAGCGTGGTGGGTACAGGGCCATTGGAGGGCAAAAAAGAGGAATAAAGATGCCATCCCTTGTCAATGGAGGCCTGGGCGATGATCTCCACCGTGTCAGCACTAATGGCTCGGGATGAAAACTTCCATTTAACAGGATTGACAATTTGTGCCGAGGTGGAACCACTCATCCCCAATATGATGATGGATAAAAGACAAATCAATAACTTTCTCATCTGCTTAAATTTTATAAAACAGTTTGAAAAAAATGCCAACGCTAAATTTCAACGTTGGCATTTCCTCACTTAACATTAACTAAACCTATTTTTAACGCTGAAAAGCTTCCACCAAAAAGGCATCGAGGTAAGCTCCCCGCATATTTGTTTTAAAGATGCGCCCCTCGCGATTGAGAATGATGCAGGTGGGAACACCATACACATTATAAACATCACGAACGGCACCTTCCATTCCTTTGGGATCGCGCAACTGAGTCCACGACATATTCTCTTCACCCACAGCTTGCAGCCACTCTTGATCGTTGGAGTCAACCGAGATGCTGATAATTTTGAACCCATCACCGGCATAGGCCTCATTGACGCGGCGCAAATGAGGTATTTCACCACGACAGGGGCCACACCAGCTGGCCCAGAACTCCAGCATAACATATTTTCCGCTATCGACCACCGAAGAGAGCTTGACCAATTCGCCCTGCTCATTCAACAGCTCAATCTCCTTAAACTTTTCGCCCAAAGCTACCCGTTTGGCAGATTGCGCAGCCTCCTTGAGTTGGGCGTAAAGTGGTGTTGTGCCCCAATGCGGTTCAACCCACAGGGTCATCTCATCAACCTGATCGACGGTAAAATCGACGTACATACCTTGGAAGTAATTTCTCACCTTATCCAAAGCCACCACCGAATTGAGATTGGCCTGAATAAAGGCCAGCTCTTCCTGCTTGAGTTGCGCCATCACCTCACGCTCCTGGCGAACAATATCGATGCCCAGTTCTGTTTTTTCAATTTTCTCGTCAAAATAAGGCTTCAGGTACTCCTGCATATACCGGGTATCCAATTCGCGCAATTTCTGAAGCAATGGTTTTGTCTGCTCGGCAAACGAATCGCTCAAATCCTGTGTTTTGGAACCAACAATCACCGGTTTCACCGTCTGGCGCTTAGGGTTATAATAATAGCCAGGAAGCGTGGCAATATCGCCTTGATAGGTGATATCCGAATTTTCCAGATAGAAGTTCGAAGCATACATCTGGCGGGGATCGGACTCTTCGCCAGCGGGGGTGCAATCAATCACGATGGTGTGCAATCCAGGATAATCAACCTGTCCTTTCAATTCAAAATGGCCATTGGCAATCACAGCGCTATCAATCACCACTGGCTCCATCAATTCGATGCGTTTGAGATAAACCCGCGCACCTTCCACCTCACCGGCAATGGTTCCCGTCACCGTATAACCTTTATCAAACTGGCAGGCCGAAAAGAGCAGCACCGACAACAGCACAAAAAACATATTTCTCATATTCAATATTTAATCGTTTTACAAATATTCTGGATTTTGTTTCAACAGGTTATTCCCTGCCAAGGCGGCCTTGGGAATTGGCAATAACAACTTGCCGGTTTTCACATACACCGGTGAAAAGGCAAAGCCATCCAACAGATGGTACCGAACCAGGTCGAACCACTCCTCGTTGTTTTCCACGCAAAGTTCCACCCACTTGTGGTGCAAGATGGATTGGGTCAAAGCCTCATCGGCAATGGTCTCCACGTAATCGTCGGCATAACCTGCTCGATCGCAAACCACCTTAAGGGCAACTCGGGCTTCATCGTAATGGGCTAAGCGAGCCTCAGCCTCAGCCCTGATCAAATAAACCTCGGCCAGACGGAGGAAAAAATAGGTATTGCCTGGTTGCCCCGACACATAATCCTCCTTGATGTATTTGTTGTTTCCCCGGCCACTGTAGCCCAAAGCCACATCTGAAAAAAGGGCGGCAAAACGAGGATCGAACCCTTCGCCCGAAAACATATCGCCGTCACCAGCCACCAACTCATCAGCAACCAGTATCAAAGAGTTGCCCGACTTCAATGATGCAGGCGAATAGACGATGGAAGGTTCGTTGGGATAGGAGGTATAAAGCGCGAAGAGGACCTCATCGGAATGAAATCCTTTTTCAAAAATATCCAGATACTCCGTTTCGAGGTTGTAACCCACAAGTGGCGCCTGTTCAATCACCTCCTGAGCCAAGGTTGAAGCATTCACAAAATCGTTCATACTCAGGTAAACCTTGGCCAAGAACGCTTTGCCAGTCAATTGCGACACATAGTAGTGCCCTTGGGGCATTTCTGGGGCATGTAATGCCACCTCTTTCAAATCATCCACAACCACACGGTACGTCTCGGCCACCGAGGAACGGCTCTTGGGATGGTTGCCCCGCACGGGCTCCAGGTTGGTAACTACGCCAAATTCGGAATTGAGATTGAAAAATTCGCCATACTGGCGCAACAACATGAAATGTGCCATAGCACGCTGGAATTTGGCTTCAGCCACCATCTCCAACCGTCGGCTGGCCGACAGACCTTGGTAGGCCACCTCCTTTTCGAGCTGCGCCAACACCGAATTGGCCATATTGACCACACCATACAAGCCGGCATAGTTCTTATCCAGGGCGGCATTCTCAGGCTTGATGTCGTTACGTACAAAATCCTGATAACCGCTTATGTAGCGCACATTCTCACTACCACTGCGGAACGACATGAGGTGGCGCATATAACCAATATAAATATTACGCCAACTGGCATACACGCCATTCACAGCGGTTTCGGCCGATTGGGCATCCACAATCAAGGTCTCATCGGTCAGTACATTCTCCGGTTCAATCTCGCCAATGCCGCCAACCATCTCGCACGACATCACCAACACGGCGAAAACTATTGCGGCTAATTTATTTAAAGTCTTCATGATACTTCAATTTTTACAGATTAATTTTCACACCTACCGAAAAACACTTGCTCAAAGGATATGGATCGGAGTTGGACGACATACCAATCACGCCACTGCTCACCAACTCAGGATCGAGCCCCGGCCAGTTGGTGAAGGTAAAGAGGTTGGTGGCCGAAGCGAACACCGACATCTGGCTGATCTTCATCCGCGACACCAAATGCGAGGGCAATTGGTACGAAAGCGAAATATTTTTCATCCGCAGGTAAGAGGCATCGAACACATACCGATCCGACACAGCCATATTGTACATGGCATTGGAAGAATTGACCAGCTGGGCATATTTGGCATCGGTATTTTCGGGCGTCCAAGTGTTGCGGAACATCTCACGATTGATGCTCACGCCCAGGTTGGCGGCAGCATCGGTCATCAGATTCTCCCACAGGATTTCGCCACCCACCGAAAACTGCATCAGGAACGAGAGCGACAAGTTTTTATAGGCAAAGGTATTGGACAAGCCACCGAAGAAGTTGGGCTCAGGATTGGCAATCACCACCCGGTCGGCATTGTTCACCCGGCCATCGCCATTGGTATCCTCCATCAGGTAATCGCCCACCGAAGTACTGAACTCCTGGTAGTAATCGTAGCCTTTTTCGTAAGCCGAATTATTAAGGGCATCAATCTCAGCCTGATCCTGGATGATCTTAACCACTTTGAAGCCCTTTAACGTACCCGCCGGTTTGCCTTCTATAAAAGCATCCTGCATATAAACCCCTATGGAGGCACTGTTCAACTCCTCGATGCGGTTTTTATTGGTGGCCAGGTTCAGCGTGGTGTTCCAAGTAAAATCCTTGTTGCGCAACCAGTCGCCACCCAATTGCAATTCAAACCCACGGTTGCTCATGTCGATGATGTTGGCGTAATAGTTATTCAAACCCGATTCAAGGGAGTGCGGTGCGGGTGCCAGAGCCCCATCGGTATAACGGTAGTAGGCATCCACGCTACCATACAACCGGTTGTTCCACAAGGAAAAATCAAACCCGGCATTGTATTCCGAGGTCATCTCCCAGCGAATGCCCTCATTGGGCAAAAGATCTTTGAGCCGCACCGAGAGGTTGCCGCCATAATAATCGGAACTGGAGCGGATAAAAAACTGCTTGTAGGAGAAATCGGACACATTGGTAGAGCCGGTTTTGCCCACACTCAGGCGAAGTTTCAAATCGTCGATGGTGGTGATGTCGCGCAGGAAACCTTCGTTGTTGATGCGCCATCCCAACGAAAGCGCCGGGAAATATCCCCAACGGTTGTTGGGACCAAACTTAGACGATTCATCGGCCCTGAAGGAGGCCTCCACCAGATAACGGTGGTCGAAATCGTAAGTCAAACGGCTATAGATGGAGTTCAACCCGCTTTTGTTGTTGGAGTCGCTGAACGACACCAACTCTTTGGCCGAACCAGGATTGCTCATATGTTGGTCGTTGGGAAACCCTTTGAACCAAAAACTCTTGCCATCGCTGAAGCTGCGGTCGAAACCGCCTCCTACCATGCCAGTGAAATGGTGCAGGTTCACATCCAGGTTATAATCGCTGCGGAAGTTCACCGACGAGCGGGTGCTGCGCGAATCCGAAAGGTCGAGGGATGCCTCCAGTGGCATATCAAACATAATATCCTGACTGACAATGGGCGAGAAATAACTGTTCTCGAAGGTGAAGGTAGAGAGGCTAATGTCGGCGCGCAATTTCCAGTTCTTCAACAGCTCCACCTCGGCAAATGCATTGCCCATGAACTGGTTGCTTTTGAAGTCCGACTCACGTTCCTGCTGTGCCACGGGGTTGGCCATATAATAAGGTAGCCCGTAATACGACAGGGAGGCGTCGATGCGTGAGAAGTCACCATTCTCATCCCGAACCGACACATCGGGGCGGATCAGCCAAGGCTTGGTGCTCTCATAAAAATCCTGAATGGAAGCACTTTTGCGAGCCGACACGGAGTAGTTCATCACAGCGCCCACCTTAATCTGTTTGGTGAGTTCTGAATTCAAGGATAGGCGGGCCCCGTAACGGTCGAGTTGGTCGTTTTTGAAAAGCCCCTCCTGGTTGATGGCATTGAATGAGAAGGCGTAAGTGGTGGTGTTGGTACCGCCCCGTATGGCCAGGTTGTACTGGTGAGTAGCGGCATTTTTATTTTTGATCTCGTCGTTCCAATTGGTGTTGGCCGTACCGAAGGCCTCCTCGCGCAAACCATTGTAGCTGAACTCCCAGGTATCCCAATCCACATCCACCAGTCCCATCATGTCGAGCATAAATCCGTCGGCATAGCTGCGGAACTCATTGATGGCGGGCACGGTATTTTTTAGAATCTGATCCTGTAGCTCCCTGAATTCGGAGTTATTGAGCGGCTTGAACTCTTTCACGGCATTGGCGATTGAAAACGTGTAACCGGCTTCCACATCTATCTTTTCCGATTGGCGCCCGTTCTTGGTCACCACGATGATCACCCCGTTGGCTCCCCGGGATCCGTAGATAGCGGTTGCCGCAGCATCCTTCAACACATCAATGGATTCAATGTCGTTGGGCGAAATGGCCAACAAAGGATTCAGGGCATTGGATTCCACAAACATGGGCACCCCATCGATCACAAAGAGCGGGATATTGTTGGCCTGTCCGGTGGATGTATTGGGATAGGGTGAGGTGATACCACGGATGCTGATGGTGGGTGCCGCACCGGGTTCCCCGCTGTTTTGGGTGGTCAACACCCCTTTGATGGTTCCGCCCAACAGGTTATCGACCGTCGAGGAGGTTGAAGCCATCCGCTCCAACTCATCTTTATCGATGGAGGCAATGGAACTGGTGAGGCTCTTTTTGTCTTTGCGGCCATAACCCACCACAACCACTTCATCCAACCCGGTGAGCTCCTCCTTGAGCACGACATCGATCACCGTACGGCTACCAATGGTCGCCTCCTGAACATCATAACCGATAAAGGAAAAAACCAGCACGGCATCGGCCGAAGAGGCCACCAATCGGTAACTGCCATCGTTGCCGGTGATCACCCCATTCTGCGGATTGGATTTCTCGTAAACATTCACGCCGGGGATGGGCAATTTCTTGTCGTCCTTGACAAACCCCTTTACTTCAACCTGCTTTTGTATCGCCTGCTGAATCCTATCGCGATCGCCCTTGCCGGGGGTGGGCTGAATCACAATCACATCGTCCACCTTTTTAAAATCAAGATCAAGTCCCATCAGAGCTTGCTCCATCACCTCTTCCACGGTAGCATCGCGCAACTGCAACGAGAGCCGCTTGGCTTCCGAAATCTCTTCGTGGTTATAGAGGAAACGCATGTCGCTTCTGCTTTTTATCTCCTTGATCAATTGCTCAAGTGATACATTCTTCACTTCGAGCGACACCTTCACCCCTTGCGAAAAAGTGGTGGCCGACACCTGCATACACAGAGCCAGCGTAAAAGCCAGATAAAGTTTCATCAGCAAACAAAATTTTCGGGGTATTTGCAAAGACAAATTAATCCCATTGATTCGTTTAATTTTCATAAATTTGAACGATTAACTGTTAGTATTAGTATTATCTAATGCTTCCCGGGACGGAGAGTGCTGCAACACTTTCCGTCCCTTTTGAAACATTATATTTTAACGCTCACGTACTATCACAACCCCTGCCTTCACCTCAAACGTCACACGGGTGGTCAGGCTGATCATATCCAGAAGGGTATTCACATCGCTGTACCGCTTCAAATCGCCGGTAAAATGAAGATGTGCCACACCCGGATTCTGATAAAAGACTTCGAAATTATACCACCGCGACAGAATGGTCATGATTTGATGGAGCGGCATATTGTGGAACACAAACTCGCCATCTTTCCAGGCCGTGTAGGCTCTCACATCCACCTTGCCCACCACCACCGATTCGTTACCTTTACTATAAACGGCCTGCATGCCGGGCTCAAGCGCCAAAGGAGCCTTGGCGCCTGTTTCGGAAAACAAAACAGTGCCTTCCACCAAGGTGGTGACAATTTGTTTTTCATCGCCATAAGCCATCACGTTAAATGCCGTGCCAATCGCGCGGGTGGTCATATTGGCGGTATGCACCTCGAAAGGGGATTTGGGATTGCTGGCCACCTCAAAGAAAGCCTCCCCGTCAAGGAAAACTTCACGCTTGCCATTGGCAAACCGGGTTGGATATTTTAGGGTGGTGGCCGAATTCAGCCATATTTTGGTACCATCGGCCAACACCAAACGGTACTCACCCCCCTTGGGAATATGAAGTTCGTTGAAAATCAACTTATCAACCTTATTAACTGAAGTTTCTCCCTTCTCATAACTCAGATGACTGTTGCCATTTTCGATGGTGGTACCATCCTGGTCGGCCAACCGGGTCGAACTCTGGTCGGTCAAATCCACCTGCGTGCCATCCGAAAGGATCAAGAGCGCCTGGGCAGAGCCCGGTTTGATCTCCTGCGGAACTACAACAGCCACTTCAACCGGTTTGGAATCCGGCAGAAGATGGTAAATCAACCCGCCAACCAGCAGTGGCAGTAACAGAATAGCAGCCCATCGGGAGAACAAAATCCATTTTGAGGTGGGGGGTGGCACATGGATACGGCTCTGAACCATCTGCCAAGCCTTGTCGGAGTCAATCATACGGTATTGAGCCAACTTGTTTTCCAACGAATCGCCATTGGCCATATCGTCAAAGAACCGGCGATTGGCCGAATCGGAAGTGAGCCACTGTCCAAGCTCCTCGTTTGTCTCAGGTTTTTCACCGTTGACGAGTGAGCGGGAAATCAGGCGCGATATTTTAAAAAGCTTTTCAAAATTGTGCATACATCAATCCTCTTACCATACTAAAACGATTGAAGTACGAAAAGGGGTGACAAGAGTTGGTATTTTTTACCGGTAAATTTGTTCGGCGAAAAGCAATAGGAATGCCAATAGCTCTGGCCCAACCTGTTGGCGCAACATAGTGAGCGCCCTCTGCCTTTGGGTTTTTACCGTATTGATGGAAACCCCCAGATGGTCAGCAATCTCGTGGTTTTTCATCCCACGCAGGCTCAACACCATCACCTCGCGGCAACGGGCTGGCAGCTTTTCGATGGCCCGGTTCACCTCCGCGATGATGTCGGACTCCAGTATTTCGAAGTCAACCGGGCTTTCATAGGCCTGATGCCCATCCTCAATGCTATCTTGAGCAAAAACCTCGGCCACACGAGCGTGCCGTTTGAGGTCGATGCAGCTGTTTTTGGTGGAAAGAAAAAGGAACGATTTGATGGCGTGTATCGAGTTGAAGTCGGCTCGTTTTTCCCAAAGCCGGATAAAAATATTCTGGACAATATCTTCTGCCTCGTGATGGTTGACCGATAGCTTAACCGCAAAATAGACCAAGGAGCGGTAATGGAGATGGAACACATCTTGAAATGCAGCCATAACCCCCGAGTTGAAATCAGAAATCACACGGTCGGTATTTTCAGCATAATCGTTATGGTTCAATCGCATCATTTCGAAACAGGTTTGACAGCCATCTGTACCAGTGCATAAAAAAAGCCCTTTCACAACAACGGAAGTAATAGTTTAAAAGTACAATAAAAGCATTTGAAGCAAATTTAAACAAAATGGGTCTTCATCAAAGCATATTTTCATAAACATGATAAAAATCCTCAAAAACCAACCCATAAACTCAACACCAAGGGGCAGCGTCCGGATAAAAGGTCAATTGCTGGGAAAAACACCATCAGCACGCAAAAAAAAGCTACCCCCCTTGGGGACAGCCTCTTCATCTTAGTAAACAAATGCCTATTACCTTACCGCTTCAATTTGGGGTGAAATGCGGAAATAATCGAAATCGACCATTCCACCGGCGCTTTGGGTGGCATAATTAAACAAGCCGAACCGATAACCCATAAAATGGGGCAAGGTATAGGACATCTGAAACGGATCGCCTATGCGCGTCCACTCTTTGCCGTTAAGGCTATAGAAGAAATAAGCCTTATCGGTGCGTTCCCTGAAGTCGCAATCTATTTTTAAATAGACCTTTTTGCCAGCGAAGGGAATTTCGGCCAACACAACTGCTTCATCCGACTCGGCACCCACCATGACTATTGTTTTTTGCTGATCCGCCATCTTCACCCCAACATAACCATATTTCTTTTGAAGGGCGATAAGACCAGCCCGATCACCATCTTTCATTTGACTCACATCCAGCATAACCGAAGCCGAACTGGTAGGTCCCATGGTGCGTTGTGTAAGTATATTGCGTACTTGCAGGACATCAGCATCCACCCGACCGGTCGTCAGCCGCAGGTAGCCTTTGCGCTGAGCCAATGACCAGAAGCGATGATCAGGAAGATGGTTCCACTGCCAGGCCAGAGGCAAGGAGTTATCGTCCTTCTTTCTTGAAAACTCATCGGAAGTCACAATGCCAGACCAATCGCGCTTATTGGCAGGTAAATCGAGGTTGTCAGGAACCTTCCCATCCACGCCCAACACCGGCCATCCATCTTCCCACACCATGGGTATTAAATAAGGAATACGACCCAATGCACCATAATCCCTAAACATATGCGCATACCAATCACCTTCAGGCGTATCAATTATGCATCCTTGCGCAATACCACGGTCTTGAAGTGCCACGCGCCCCTCGTAGGGACCATCGATGTGACTAGCTCGGTGCACAATAGCGGTACGCATACCACCTTGAGGCCAAGTGATGTTGAATAGGTAATACAGGCCATTGTGCTTCATCAGCTGAGAACCTTCGGCATGTAGCATCAATTTTTCAGACGCCACGGATCCGGCATTTTTGATAATAACCTGATCAACGCCCCCAGGTTTCACCCCCGACAGGTCGTTGTTCAATTCAACCAATCGGATATCGCCGCCACCATAAACCATATAAACCCGTCCATCGTCGTCGAAGAACAAAGAATGATCGTGTAACATGGGCGAAAAAGCTGTTGCTTTCCAGGGGCCTCTTTCTATATCTTTGGTGGTGTACACATGCGTTTTTCCGGCAGTAGCCGAAAAAGTAGTCACATAAAACACCCCCTCATGGTAGCGGATACTGCTGGCCCAAGAACCTCTCCCGTAGGTGTTGTTCCCATTCTCGAGCCGCATCATTTCATTATCAACAAGGGTATCATAGGCGTAATTAACCAACTTCCAATTGACCAGGTCGGTCGATTTCATGATGGGCACACCAGGGCACATGTGCATGGTGGTGCTGCTCATATAGTATGTATCACCCACCCGAATGATTGCGGCATCGGGCACATCGGCATAAATAATGGGGTTATGGGTTGATTCCCCTTTTGATTGAGCCTTGAGGGAGATACTTATCGCGATCAAAAATGCTATCAATAAAATTGGTTGTTTCATTTGAGTGGGTTCTGTTTGTTAAAGCCGGATGTAACTTGCATAAAGAAAAACAGATCCCAAGATGTTGCTTCTTTAGCATGTTTATTTCAGCTATCTATAGTTTAATTTAGAAGTATTAAAATTCAACAGTGGTTTCCTTGCCAGAATACACAACCTCCTTAGCAACTATGGATGGAGACTTTCCTGCAAGTGACTGGGAGACTTTCACAACATTAAATTTGCGTATTGCCAGCATTCCGGGAAAATCACCCTGGCGATTTTTTATCGTCAATGTCTTTTTGGCATCATTCCATACGAAGGTAATAGTCGAATAGATTCCAACTTCATAGTTATAGTTATCATTTTCATCTTCATACAAGGTAAACTCACCATTGGCCCCTTCGTATATCCGAACCTCAAGATGGTCCCACTTTTTTTCAGTGGCATGTTGCACCTGAGGACCAATCGGAAGAATACTGCCAGCTTTAACGAATAATGGAATGATATCAATGGCTGTTTCCTTGGTCACTTTCCGACCACCTTCAAAAGTTTCATTGGTCCAGAAGTCGTACCATAGAGCCCCTTTGGGCAAATAAACACTTGCGGTTTTCTTTTGCGAAAAATTCACCGGCTCCCATTTTACGACTCCATCACCGTTGTTTCTAATCCAACCTTCTTCTTCGTTTGATTTCACTATTTTTTCGGGCGTATATTGAGCCACAACAACTGGAGACACCAAAATGGATTTACCAAACATAAATTGGTCGTTAATATCCCACACGTTCTTATCCATGGCAAAGTCCATTACCAAGGCGCGCATAAAACTAGACTGTTTGGCAGTCACTTCCCACGACACAGAATAAATATAGGGCAAGAGGGAATAGCGCAAATGAATGGTACGCTCTATGGCATCATAAATGGGTTCGCCCTTTTGACCAAAATGGTAAATTTCGCGTGAAAGATCGGTGCCGTGTGAACGCATCATCGGGTTGAAAGCCCCAAACTGAAGCCAACGAACATAAAGCTCCTGAAACAGAGGATTCTTAGAAGCAGAACCATCGTTCCATGATTTATTGTACGCGCCCGCAAAAAAGCCACCAATATCACTGTTCCAGTGCGGAATACCACACATCGAGAAATTAAGTCCCGCCGGCACTTGATTGCGCAGATTCTCCCAGGATGAATTGACATCCCCCGACCAAACATTGGCTCCATAACGCTGTTGACCAGCAAATGCCGATCGAGTGAGAATAAAAACCCTTTTGTCAGAATTCAGAGCCCGTTGATGGTCATAAACACCCCCAACCGTAACCAAGGGAAAGGCATTCCTGACCTTGCGGAAAGATCCCAAATGCGTTTGGGCATCCATATCATCAGGCCTAAAATCCAAGTGGTCAGGCTCTGTGGAGTCCATCCACCAACCATCCATTCCCAGCTGGAAAAGCCCAGCGTTCAAGTATTTCCAATAGATATCCCTGGCCTTGGGGTTAAATGGGTCGTAAACGCGCACACCCGAAGGATAGTCCATGTTGGGTGGCCAACTGGTGAGGCCCGATTGCGGCCAGGTGCTGAAATCAAACAGCGCCCCAATTCCATCCAACTCCTGGTATTGTTTGGTGGCAGGACCAAATGAGGACCAAATGGAGATGATCATGTGGGCATTCAAATCATGAATCTGATCAACCATTACTTGAGGCTTGGGAAACTCTTCGTTGAGAAATTCCATGGCATTCCAAAGGTAATTGCTGCCCCAGTATTGCCAGTCCTGGATAATGCCATCGAGCGGCACGCCCAACTCGCGGTGTTTTTTAACAACATCCACGATCTCACCCTGACTCTTATAACGCTCTTTGCTTTGCCAGAATCCATAAGTCCATAAGGGAAACATTGGCACTTGTCCTGTAAGATCCCGCATCTCAGCGATAACGCCATCCGCATCGCCACCATACATAAAATAATAATCGATGCCATCACCCACTTCTGAACGAAAAGAGGTTTCGGAGGGATTATCCTTAAAAGTGGTGGGGGAATAGTTATCCCAGAAAAGACCGTAACCTTTCACGGACTGAAAAAAGGTAACAAAATCCCAAGTGTTGTTTTGAACCATATACACTTCTTGATTGCGCTGCGACATTTTTCCGTTTTGCAGAATACCTAACCCATAAATGGGTTCGTCCTTATCCAAAAGATAAGACTGGCTCACAGTGTAAGTTTTCACACCTGCATCATCAAAATCGGCAAAGCAAGCACCTGCTTCTTTTTCTCTCAAAAGAATTTTACCCTGAGCATCACTAAAAGTCACCTGGCCGCTATTTAGGTTCAAGGCCACCATTACACTTTTGTTTTTCAACAAAAGTGTATCGCCCTTTTGGGTCATGCTAAAGGCTATCATTTCAGGAGATTTAACAACAGATAGGCTCTCCTTTTCAAAACTCACTCCTTTGGGTGATTTCACCACCCGAACAATGGATGACCCATAGAATTGAATCTCTACATCCATTGATCGTATTTGGGACCGTACGCCAAAATCGGTTTTTTCAAAAGATTGGGAAAATCCGAAAAACGAAAACACCAGCCATAAGGAAACCGCCACTATTATTTTTTCCATCGTCCATTTTTTATCGAAGAACAGTACTCAATACCATCTTCCATTTTAACCGAACAAAGTATATTTTACATAAGACATCACCTCTTGCCAAAAAACCATTGCTTCCCGAGGCAATTATAAAAATAACCAATTAATCCGCTTCGCCACAACGCTTACCAACAGATTCATTCATAAACAAATACGAATCCTTATAACCTCCAAAGTCAACCACAATTTTCTCGAATACAATACCAGGATCCAAGGGTGACAGTGTTAATAGTTGCATACCATCAGAGGAGTTAGGCACCTCAAGCTCAACTTTTTTCTCAATCACACGGCGCGCCACGGTCGGATAAAACACCGTATAAATATTCTCCGGTTTTTCGTTCAAGTCGGAATTAAAATTGATAGTCTTTGCTGATCCACCGTTGAAACCAACCGAATATTGATGTCCCTCCAAATTGGCAAAAGCCAGGGTCGATTTCACAACCACGTGCACAATAACGTTTTTCACATCGCGTGGAAGTTTCATCTTGTAAGAAACGGAAGCTCCCACAACCGGTTTAGAGTAAGGCATAACCGCCAATCCACCCAAGGTTCGGCCCAAATAAGGGATGACCGTCCACCGGGCATTGGGCGCATCTTTCAGTTCGTAATAATGTTCCGCCTCCATGGAGACATAACCATTGCCAGGTTCAAACACATAGTTTCCTACAGCCTTTTCAGGGTTTTCAATCCTGAAAATTTCCGGCAAAGTATCGCCCGGGAAATTATCGTGCCATGCGGTATAACCAATCTTCTTCTGGCTCATCATATTCTTCCACTTTCCATTGGCCATTACATTATTATAAGAGTAGCTCAATTCAGCATCGCGCTTAAAGGTACGCTCCACATTATCGGCCCATTCATTGGCTTTTGGGTTCCTCTCGGAAAACAATTTGTGATTCATTGCCTGGGAGTAGTACATTTCGTAAAGATTGGCCATGGCTTGGACAGGAAATAAAATCAGCTGCTGATAAGCATCCTTGTATTCGGGTTCAAGCGTGAGATATTGTCGCAAAGCCTCCGCTTCGAGCTTGATGAATTCGTCCGACACCATTTTCCATTCGCCTGTTTCAAGGTTGTAGGTGTTTCGATCGAGCATTTCAGGGGTGACCCGGCCGGCATATTTGCTGTACAAATTCAGGATTCGCATGGCCTCATTTGCCTGGTCGGAACCAAACTGTTGGGCACAAAACTTCAGCGGATGATCCAATAAATCAGCTGCCTTGTATCGGGTTGGATTCCAAGCCATGTCCATAAACAGGGTGATGGGGTATTCCATGGGTTTGATATCGCCCACATTAAGCACCCACAGCTTGTCCACGCCATAATCGTAGGTGAGCTGCAACTGCTCCCACATGTGTTGGATGGGAGTGACATTGAGCCACTTGTAATTGCGGGGCGCTCCAACGTAATCGACATGATAGTACATGCCCCAGCCACCTGGGTGCTGCCGTTCCTTTTCGCTGGGCAACCGCCGCACATTTCCCCAGTTGTCGTCGCACAACAGCATGATGACATCATCGGGCACGCGCATCCCGGCATCATAATAGTCGAGAACCTCTTTGTACAGCGCCCACACTTGAGGCGTTTCACGTGCGGGTCGCTTAGTTGTTTTCTCAATGATCGCCCGTTGATTTTTCACCACGCGCTCAAGTAATTCCACATCAGCCTTGGCCGACATGGCCTCGTCGCCATCGCCCCGCATGCCAATGGTGACAATAGCCTCAGTACCTTTCATCCGTTGAATCCCTTCACGGAAAAACTGGTCGATAACCTTTTGATTGGTTGAATAATTCCACGCGCCATATTCTTGCCGGTTGCGGGCCCATTCCTGATGGTTGCGCGCCATCGGTTCGTGGTGCGAAGTACCAATAACAACACCCATTTCATTGGCCACTTGACTGTTCATGGCATCATCGGCATAAAACGACCAACCCCACATGGCCGGCCACAAATAGTTTCCTTTAAGGCGGAGAATCAATTCAAAAACCCGGGCATAAAAACGATGATCGCCATAATTGGTGCCATAAGTATGGCTAACCCAACCGGTCAGACTGGGTGCTTCGTCGTTGATAAATATCCCCCTATACTTTACTGCCGGTTCGCCCTGTGTGTAAGTACCAGGCACCACAAAGATGTTGTCTTTTTTTGAAACCGGCACGTCGGCCCACCAATACCAGGGCGACACCCCCATTTGTTCCGACAGATCGTAGATGCCGAAAATAGTGCCTCGCTTATCGCTACCTGCAATCACCAATGCATGATCAACGCCGGGCATGGGATTGTCGATGGTTTTGATGATAAACTTCTCCCATTTACCTTTAAGCTCGTTGGCATCAATCATTTTTTTTGCCACCAACCCATCTATCAAAGTACTTTGGCCAATAGTACCGGCAATAATGACATTTTTTGCATTGACGGTATTATCAAAGACCAAATCAGGCTTTTTCCCGCAAACATTAAAAATATCGTTTTGCAAATCGTTAACAGCCCTCACGACCCCTGCATGATCGTTGGAATTGACCAACAATGTGGCCAACTCGTTCCCGCTGCTGATGGTAAAATAGCCATGGCCTTTGGTTTGGGTAACATAGTTCACATCGCCTCTTGACTCGGCAAACACCGAACCCAAAGAAAGCACTACAAGCATGAACGTGAGTTGAAGCTTATTTATAAGCATATCTAAAAAGTTTATCAGTTTAAATTTAAAACAACAGGAGCCCCAAAATAACTGGGGTGGTTGTTATCGGGGTTCACCACAATCTTTTAAACCAAAACATCAGAATCAACCAATCATTATTGTGGGATTTTATTCAACCCAAATTATTTCACCGGTTGTAAAAATAGCATTTTCTGTCCATAGCGCCGGCCTAAAATCCTATATCCTTCGGCCGTAAAATGAAGTCCATCAGGCATTCCGGGACATCCTTGCGATGAGATCACATGAGCATTGGGAATGACATTGGGCAATTCAGCAATAAAGGGATTAAAACCAGCACACTTGCCGCCGAATTCAGCGCTCAGCAACTCTCCTGCCAGCAAAGGTGTTTCATCAGCTTTGAGATTCAAATCGGCCAGTAGGTTTTCATATACATCTTTCACTTTTTTCGTCCAAAGAGTGTCATTGGCATTGGACTCGCCCTGATGCATCAAGATGCCTTTGATAACACCATCTTTTTGAGCCAATTTAGCCATTTCAACAAGGCGGGCGTATGGATTGCCATTGTAGTTTTTGATCCAGTTGAGCATCCAGTCGGGGGCAGTTTCCACATACGACTGGTAGTTTTGCTTATCAAACAATTCAATTCGGCAGCCGCCAACCGCCACATTGATAACCCCAACCTTAACATTCGATGGCAAATTTTCGATGAGCGTGCGGCCAAAATAGTCGGCTGGCGAAATACCACCATTGCAGTCACAAATGGGCGGTGTGGCGGTGTACCATTTACCCATTTCTCGACCCGCACCAGGACAATTCATGGTACTCATCATCACAAAACGGCCATCTACCAGGGAGTCTTGTGCTTCAGCCTTCGCGGCACCAGCCATATTGGATTGTCCAAAGCAAAGATAGATATGAAAATTGGGATCTTGAGAATAGACCGTTGATCCCAAAAACAGAAGAACGGCCATACAAATTAATTTAATACTTGTTTTCATCGTTGAAATATTGATATTATATAAAGTTGGTAAAAAAGTGTCATTCTACTATTTGAAAATCAGGGGCGCAAATTCATTCAGACATCGGCGCCAGGTCAGGAATTCATGGGCAGTACCCGGTGATTCGTAATAGATGTTTTTAATCCCTGCTTTTTTCAATCCTTCGCTTAAACTTTTGGTTCGTTCAGGATTTTCTTCCGACCCGACACCCAAGAAAAAGAGCTTCACTTTTTCATTAAATGCCGCAGCATCTTTAAACACTCCATTGTAGGCCACATCCAGATTGTTTAGATCGATGCGCCCGGCACCGCTAAAACCACCGATGTAAGCAAATTTATCCAAGTTGTTCAAGGTGATGTTGAATGTCTGCAATCCGCCCCATGAAAGACCTGCCATTGCCCGGTGATCCCGGTCGGTCAGCACCTTGAATTTCGACTCAATGTGGGGAATGATCTCCTCAAGCAAAATTTCAGAAAAGTCGGCACCAAACTTCCTTCGCACCTCACCCATATCTTCACCGGGGGCATGGCGTAACACCTCAATATTGCCATTATCCATCACCACCACCATAGGCGTGGCCTTTCCTTCTGCAATCAGGTTATCCATGATGAAGTTCATCTTCCCTTGGTTGACCCAGCTGGTTTCATTCTCACCCATGCCATGTTGAAGATAAAGTACTGGATAGCGCAGGTCTGCCTTCTCACCATATCCGGGAGGCGTGTACACGAAGCAATGGCGCCATTCGCCACGAACCTTTGAATAGTACCAGCTTTCACTCACCAAGCCATGAGAAACGCCTTCCCTGGGTTTGTAGTAATCGACTCCTCTTTCAGGAATCTCGATCCCACTTACCCATTTCCCCATCCCAAAAAAAGGTTTCCCATTGGGATCTGCCGTAGCAACCCCATCGATAATAATTTGGTAATAATGGAAACCAACCACCTCTGGCTCTTTAGATTCCAGAGTCCAGAAACCATCTTCTCCTTTTTGCATTTCACCCCGAAAACTGATTTCAACCTTTTGCGCACCAGGGGCAAAAACTTTGAAATAAGTGCGCCCATCGGCACCAACTCGGGGATAGTCGGCCCCATTAATATTATGCTCATTGGGTAAGGATCCCACTGGATAAGCAGGGCTGCTTTGTCCGTTGGCAACGAAGACGGCTAGAACCAGCATGGAAAAAACCACCGTTATTAGATTTTTCATAATTTTGAAATTAAAATTAAGCGATTTAAAAAAAACATCGTCAATTGTTTTCCACCCATTCTTTGCCTTCACTACTTCGGCGCCATTCAAAATAGGCATCCAATACCTTCAGCGATGCTTCATCCGGCACCGACCGCAAATAAACCTCTTTACCCAGATTCAGAATTTTAGGGTTGCTTTCGGTAAATGGCGTCCACTCAGGCAAACCGTTGCCATTTGGATGGCCGTTTTTTGCAAAGTTGGTCCAATAAGTACCCATCAACTCCGATACTTCCAGATCCGATTTGGAGGTCATGGAGCTGGATGGATCGAGATTCATGAACACGTAAGGCACATCGACTCCATGTGGCGTGCCATGATCAAATTGTGGTGAATCCACTGGACGATCTGGATGTTGATCGAAATGATAAAAATACACATCCGATTGGCCGGTTTGTTCTTGAAGCCGAGCCCAACTCCATGTATGCCAGCCAAAGGCAGCATCCCGCATTAAGTTGCGAGCCGACCTAGCAATGGTCTCATCCCCAACCGGGTAGGCGGCCAACACATCATCAGCAAAAGGGCCAAAACGCTGTTTAACAGCAACCTTGTATTCCTCAGGAGTGCGTCCCGCGGGGAAACTCAAACCTTCATCCGAATTGTAACCGATGAGGACGGGGACATCATTATAATTTCCGCTTTTATAGAGTTCATACTGATCCCCAGGAATAACATATCCATCCACGATGGGCCATCCACCGGGCAAACTCCATCCTTGAGGAATCAACTTCTCAGCCTCTAGACTCCTAAGCTCCTGAATAGAAGACGCACCAAAACCGTTGACGTACGCCACACCATCGGCCTCTGCTTGAGTCAAGGTTTTCATGTTTTCACCCGGGAAGGTGGTTGGCCGCGTAGGACCGAACGAACCGCCACTTTGCGAGATGGCTCCATGGAAAAGACCTTTAGCCAACGGGGAGGCACATAACATACTGACAGCAATACCGCCGGCCGATTCACCAAAAATGGTCACCTTATTGGGATCCCCGCCGAAAGCAGCAATATTTTTCTTGATCCATTCCAATCCGGCCACCATATCGAGCAATCCATAATTACCCGAAACACCATGGGGATTTTCGGCGCTCAACTCAGGATGCGCCAAAAAGCCAAGCTGTCCCACCCGATAGGCAATACTCACCACCACAACACCTTTGCGAGCTAGGTGCTCGCCATTGTGAACAGGATCGGAGGTCGATCCAAAACTAAAGCCACCACCATAAATCCAAACCAAAACGGGAACTTTTTCCTCGGCTGAAGAGGCGGGTGTCCAAACATTTAAATACAAGCAATCCTCACTTTTACCCGAGGCCGGATTGCCGCCCTGCATGGGTGCAGGTGCATATTGGAGGGTTGGCTTGACGCCTTCCCATTTTTCGGCAGGCTGAGGGGCTTTCCAACGCAAATCGCCCACTGGCGGTGCCGCAAAGGGAATGCCCTTAAAAACCTTCAAGCCGTTTTCGATGGTTCCTTGAACGATGCCTTGTTCAACCCGAACCTGATCTCCAGGCAACGCAGCGCAGGCCATCATTTGCCACGCAGAAACCAATACCAATAAAATTTTAAGGGTCTTCATATTTTTTAATTTATCAAAACAAAAGTGGCGCAAACTGATAAAAACTTCTTCTCCAGCTCTGCCATTCATGAGCCGTTTTGGGAGAGACATAAAAATGGGCATTCATGCCAAGCGCTTTTAATTTCTCGGTGTTCTCTTTGGGATTGGCGAATCCTGCCCGGGGATTATCCAACTCATAACTACCATAACCAATAAATAAAAGTTGGATATTATCTTTGAAAGAAGGAGCCGTATCCAAATCCTGAGGACTGATGCTCCCGCCACTAAACATGCCTACATGCGAAAAGACGGTGGGATTGGCCAAGGTTATAACACGTGTTTGCATGCCTCCCATCGACAAACCTGCCATAGCACGATTCTGTTGGTTGGCCAGGGTGCAGTAATTGGCATCAACCATGGGAATAATATCATTCAAAAGCGTTTTCATAAAGCTATCGGCCCAGCCTTTGGGAGGCCAGGTACCGTCATCGGTGGGGCGAGAACCGCTCATGGTCCAAGTGCCATTGTCCATTACAATAATGAAAGGTTTGGCTTTCCCCTCGGCAATCAAATTATCCATGATTAAGTTGACGTGTCCTTGATTGGACCATCCGGTTTCATTCTCCCCACCGCCATGTTGCAAATAAAGCACGGGATAACGTTTCTGATGGTCTTGATTGTAACCTGGCGGGGTATAAACAAAGCAACGGCGAATAGCCTCGGTTGTTTTTGAGTAGTAGAGGTGTTCAACCACCTGTCCGTGAGGCACATTTTTCAAGGCATAGAATTCCTGATCGTGTGCAGGTATATCAATGCCACTTCCCCAACGACCGGCACCAAAGAAAAAGCGCGTTCCAGGGTCGGGCACCGAAGCTCCATCCACATTCAACTGATAATAATGAAAACCTTCATCCTGAGGAGCAGACTCCCCCGTCCAGAGGCCATTCTCATCTTTTTTGAGGTCATATTTTACAGCACCAATGTCGAGCTGAACCATATTGGCCTGAGGTGCTGAGATTTGAACACGCACACGGCCTTCGGAATTCACTTTCGGGTACTCCTTGCCGGGCTGATTAACTGAGCTAGACACATAGTCGTCGACGCCCTGTGCAAAAGATCCTGTTGAAGAAAACAGTCCAGCAAAAGCTAATGCAGACAGTAAAACATGAATTGGTTTTTTCATAATTATGGATATCAATTAAATCATCAAAACACGATGGCTAAAACACGAATAAAAGTAGGCAACAAGCACCGCCCCAATGTCAATTTTTAGGTAATAGATATTTAAAATTGGATATAAAATGAACTATTCGATGGGGATGGGCTGGTCACGCACCAAACGCAAATAATAAACAGCCCCCGCAGTATTTCCCTGAAGCGCACGAAATTGCACCCTCACCCGATCCTTATCCTTCACCATCGAGTTGGGAATACCATACTCAATTTCAAAAAACCGGGATTGGTTCCAACGACCAGTATTATCCTCGGAAGCCAACTTCTCGTCATCAATATAAATATCGAATTTTCTTCCGCCCCATTCAGCGCCCCAATAGCGGACAACAAGCTTCAAATCGGTCTCCGAATTGGTTTTCATTTCATAGCTGAAAAATCCTTCGCGGCCGGCTTCACGATAAAAGGCGTTGTTGGCATTACCCGAATTTGAGTTCTCCTGAAGCATGGCATGATCTGTCTCAGGCTGCTGCTCACCGGGAGCCACAAAATCAATGGTGCGCTTTTCAAGAGCGATCCGCTGCTTTTCAATGGCCGACAAAGAATCCATATAAGCTTGATACCCATTATTGGTGAGGGCTAGCCAGTAGATCATATACCTTGAATCGTGAATATTGGAAAACGGCTCCAATTTAAAGTCCATAGGATTTTGCATTTTTACCTTGAGCGAAAAGTGCAAAGGCTCATCGGCCACCGGGACTAATTTGCCCGCAAGGTTTTCGATATCATCTTCAACAATGATCGGTGCTTGATCAACCGGCAACAATTCACCACCCGGATACTGCCCCCAACGTCCATCGCCGGCAACAAGTCCTCTTAAATCATCAGAGCCGGTTTTAGCCCCCAGCAATATTGGGCCATGCATAAAGGCAATATAATCACCAACATAAGGCAACCTTTCGATGGTATTGTGCATGGGTATATGCAGTTCAACCACATCACCCTTTTTCCATTTCCGCTGGATGCAAACATAAGAAGAAGGAAGGCCTGGCTGTTTGATCTCTTGTCCATTAACGGTAACCTGAAAAGCTCCGGATTTGACCCATCCGGGACACCTAAGCATGAGCTTGAAATCGGCGCTACCCTTGGTAACCGTCAACTTAGTTCGCTCTTCATTGGGGAAATTGGTCTCCTGTTTAAGCACCACGCCCCTATCTTTCCAATTAAGTTCCGAAGAGATGAACAAGTTCAGAAAAAGTGAATCGCCCGAATGGGTATAGATAAACTCATTGTACTTCCCATGGTTTTCCATACCGGTACCCACGCAGCACCACATCGCTTGGTTGGGTGCAGAATAAACCCGGTAGTGGCGTGGCCGGGCCGATGTGAAATAGACATAACCGCCATGGGTGGGATGTTGACTAGAAAGGATATGGTTGAAGAGCGTGCGTTCGTAGTAATCAACCAAATGGGCTGCCGGTTCCATCCTGAACAAATCTTCGGTCAATTTCAACATATTGTATGAGTTGCACGACTCTGGTCCATCCACATCGTTAATATAATCGCCACAAGAGGCCGGTGCTGGGAAATGCTCCCTCCGGCTATTCCCGCCAAAAGCCAGGGTTCGGTTGTTCGTAATGGTTTCCCACGAGAAACGGGCTGCTTTTTCATATTGCTGATCCCCCCTCAGCTCAGCAATACGGGCAAATCCAATGAATTTTGGAATTTGGGTGTTGGCATGTTTGTTGTCGAGGTTATCAATGCCTTGCGACAAGGGATCGAGGAATGTTTTATGCGAAAACCGTTTAGCTGCTACAAGGTATTTTTCATCGCCTGAAATTTGGAAGGCATCCGCATAAATCTCATTCATCCCGCCATATTCGTTGTTCAGGATGGCCTCCATCTGTTGATCGTTGAGTCCCGAGGTCAGATCAATTCCCCAATCACAAAAATTCAAAAACAAAGCTTTGGCTTCAGAGGTGCCACAATAGAGCCAGGCATCCCTGATTCCGGCATACATCTTATGAAGATTATAAAAAGGTGCCCAGGCGGAGTAATAGGCCTCGAAATTGCACTTTTTAAAATTCGACCATATTTGATGACTATTGGGGACGCCTCCCACATAACCAATTCCCCACTCCGGATGATGAACAGAGTTGGCTTTCTGGCATTCGGTCAATTCATGAAGCATGGCATCCATCCGTGCCCGACACTCTTTATTGCCTGTGGCCGCAAAATTCATGGCCATTGCCGTCAGATAATGGCCGGCAATATGACCGTCAAGCCCATCCCAGTTGGGATAGCTTTGGGCCTTTACCTCAAGCCCCGCCTCCTTGCGGTAAGGTGCCAGCAACCGATCGGTATCGTATTGCAATAGCACCTCCAGATTCAAGTCTCGGGCATGTTTGAAGGGCCCCTCGAGCAACTTGACATCCGATATGGGAAATAAATTGTGATATAATTTATCCTGCGCCACCAAATAAAAACCAGACCACAGGATTGAACACATAACGACCAACGAAATTTTCTTCATTGCATTCATTTTAAATATAATACCATAAAAACAAATAGCCAGGCGTTGCTGAAACACTACTTATGCGAACAGCCCCATTAACCGCCTTGCTCAAAGGATTTTCACCACAATCCCCTTTAAATACTTATCATCGGAACTATTTCCATACAACACTTCATATTCACCCGGAACAATGGCCATTTTACGTTGGCTCCAGTCGTAAAACTCAAAAGATGCAGGCGATAACACAATGTTTGCCTGCCCTGTTTTACCGGCAGCCACTTTTACCTTTTGAAAACCACGCAGGGTTTTTAAAGGGCCGTCGGTGTCGTTGATTTTACGGATATAGACCTGCACCAATTCAACTCCATCGAGCGATCCGGCATTTTTCACCGGAATGTCTATGCTGATGACTTCATCAACCTTTTTGGTTGTTTTACTAACCTTAGCCTTACCTATTTCGAAGTTGGTATAGCTCAGTCCGTAACCAAAGGGGAAAAGGTGATTGTTGGTGTAGCGGTAAGTTTTGCCTTTCATCGAATAATCTTCAATATCACCCAGACCATCTGAATTGGCATAAAACGTAACCGGCAGTTTGCCCGAGGGATTATAATCCCCAAAAAGCACATCGGCCACCGCTTGGCCACCTGATTCACCGCCATACCACGCCTGCAGGATCGCATCGGTGGCTTCAAGAACGGGACCAAAACCAATGGCAGAACCGGAGCAGTTCACTAAAACCACCTTTTTACCAGCTGCCTTCAAGGCCTTCAGGCAAGCAGACTGAACAGAGGGCAAGTCAATATTGGTGCGGTCGCCCCCTTTGAAACCGGGGAAAGAGACCGGCATCTCCTCACCCTCCAGATATCCTGAAAGTCCACCAACAAAAACCACTGTCTCAATGCCATCCAGGCTTTTTATGAGCGAGGCATAATCCACACCCTCTTCGCGGCCGAAATCAATTTCTAGATTAGCCTGCCAATCTTCTCGTTGGGCATAATGGATTTCTATATTATAGGTTTTGCCTGCTTCCACCATAAATGGAATCCTAGTGGGCAGAGTACGCCAATTGGTGTAACTCTTCAAAACTTCCCCATTCACTATAAATTCGAAAAAGCCGGTGGCGCCACCTTTAAATACCAGCTCTTCAGTAACCTCTGGCGTGAAAACTGTTTCATATATGGCTGAAAAACCTTCCAATCGAACCCCCGGTGCAAACTCATGCTGCCCGGCAGCGCTATGTTTCACAGGATTAACCAGTTGTTGTTCCACCACGCGCTCCCCTTCAAAATTGGGATGATTCCAGTAGGTGGCCTTAAAACCGCGTTTCCCTTCAACAGAACCACGCGAGAAGTAACTAAGCATCACCTTATCGTCGATCAAATCAACCGCCTTATCGTAAAAAATCCTATCGGCTGGTATTTTTGATTTTATACCATCCAGGATGGTGATGGTACGCACCGGCGTGCCGTTATAATTCCCCCAAAGCATCCCTTCATCATCGGCATTGGGGCCAAGAACGGCAATTTTCCCAGCCGATGACTTGCTTAAAGGGAGTATGTTATCCTTATTATAAAGCAAAGTCATGGATTCTTGAGCCATTTGATAGGCCAGCTGTCGGTGTTCCTCATTGTTGAGGACAGTAACAGGGATTTGTGACCATGGCACGATGGCATCATCGTCCATTTCGCCCAAATCAAAGCGGCCAATCAGCACGCGCAGCAGACTGCGATCCACATCCTCTTCTCTTACCAGGTCATTCTCAACGGCCTCGGGTAGCATCTTATAGTGGTAATTATCCCAAATGCATTCCAGATCAGTTCCAGCCATGAGGCCGGTAGCCGCAGCATGCACAGGACCCGAGGAGATATTATGGGTGGTATGAAAATCGGTAATGGCACCACAGTCAGCCACCACCAAATATTTGTATCCCCATTCATCGCGCAAAATGCGTTGCAAAAGCCGGGTGTTGCTGCAGCAAGGCTCGTCGTTAAGCCGTTGATAGGCGCACATCACCTGACGCACATCGGCTTGCTGCACCAACGACTTGAACGCAGGCATATAGGTCTCGTAGAATTCTCGTGGACTTACCTGGTTAACATTGAGTTGATGACGGCTCCACTCGGGACCCGAATGCACGGCATAATGTTTGGCACAAGCCAACAATTTTCGATATTTGGAATCCATAGGCCCCTGCAAGCCCTTAACCACCTGCACACCCATGCGCTGCATCAGGTAGGGATCTTCGCCATAAGTCTCCTGTCCCCTTCCCCAGCGCGGATCCCGAAAAATATTGACATTGGGGGTCCAAACCGAAAGGCTTAAAAACCGACGGTTCTCCTCTCCCCTGCGTTTGGATTGATGGTACTTGGCCCTGGCCTCATCGGAGGTAGCCTCAAAAATGCGAAAAAGTAACTCATCGTTGAAAGAAGCGGCCATCCCAATGTTTTGCGGAAACACCGTCACATGATCGTTATTGGCATAACCATGTAAGGCCTCACTCCACCAATTAAAGCGCTTAATCCCAAGGCGCGGGATGGCGTCACTCTGATCGCACAACAAGCTGGCTTTCTCTTGAATAGTGAGTCTTGAAATCAAATCTTTAGCCCGCTCTTCGGAACTAAGATTTGGATTCTGATAAGGAAGTGTTTGCGCCCAGCCACTTAATGGCAGAAGCAAATAGAATAAGCAGAAAACCCTCCTAAAGACGATTTTAAAATGGTTTGAATCTTTCATATCATTGTTATATAATTATTTATCATAAGCTTATTTCAACTTGCTTCCCCTCACGAACCACTTCTTCATCAAGAACCTATGCGTTATCAATTCCAGTGAAACCCCAGATCACCATTACTTCAACAGCCACCAATCAAAATTAAACAACTGATCTCCAATACCTTTAAACACAAAACACACGTCATGCACCCCTTTTGTTTCCTTTATTTTGGTAGATATAGATTGAAAATTCTGCCAGCCGCCCGTGTTGGCCACATCGCAAAACCCCAACAACATCCCGTCAACACTATCCAGGCGCATTTCGATACGGCCACCTTGGGAGGCTGAAGCAACACTGGCTGTGAAACGCTTGGCTCCTTTGCCAAAATCGACGCTCCGCACTTTCATGAAGTCGCCATCCTGTATTTGGGTCACATAAATTCCACTTTGGTTATCCGATGCCGTCTTCAAGCCCTCGGACCAAGCAATGGTTTCCGCTTCAACGCGCTGAAAAGGATCTAAAAACCCTGCACTTTCCTTAACCCCTTCTTTGGTAGGCGTAATCATGGGAATGGAGCCATCGGCATTGTATTGGAATGGCTCGAGGCTAACCGACCGTTTAAAACCCTCGCCCTTGGACAATTCGTGCGTATGGTAAAAGAAGTAAGAGCGATCTTTATAATCGATGATGCCCGAGTGATTGGTAAATGCCAGATGGGGAGCCCTTGCCATGATATACCCGCGATAACTCCATGGCCCTTGAATGGAAGGCGCTGTAGAGTAGGCAATGTATTCGGGAATACCGGCGGCCGCATAAACCAAATAGTAGAGGTTGTTGTGCTTGTAAACCCAGGGGCCTTCGGTATAGTTGCTTCGGATGGTCCCATCAGGTCCAGCGTGGGATCCAAAAGCTTCGGGCGTCATTTCCATCTTAAAGATGCCTTTTCGCCCGATGCTGCGGTCGTACGAAATCATGTCCTCGTTCAATTTCACATAGAAAATTTGGGGATTCCCCCAAAAAAGGTAAGCTTGACCATCGTCATCAATAAAGACAGTCGGGTCAATGTCATGCCAAATATCTTCGGTATCATCAATGAGTCTCTTGCCAAGCGGATCCATGAATGGTCCCGTAGGGGAATCGGCCACCAGAACAGCCACGCCATCGCCATGAATGGGACAGTAGAGATAAAACCGGCCATTGCGTTCAATGGCTTGAGGTGCCCAGGCGCCATTAGTCTTGCCACTCCAGGCAAAGTCCTTGAGCGAAGCCACCACACCGTGGTCGGTCCAATTCACCATATCAGCCGATGAATAAGCCCGCCAGTTGTACATGGTAAAGAAATTATCAACTGTTTCATCCTCATCGTGGGTTGTATAAAGATAAACCCGATCGTTATACACCATAGGAGCAGGATCGGCAGTAAAATAAGTTTGCACAATAGGATTCTGAGCCTTTAATCCAGCCACAGAAACAAACACTGAAATCAACAAAAAATATTTCAACAACATACCATTCAATTTTTATTCACTAAACAATAAAAAGGACACTACAACTTCTATCAAAAAACACAAAATCAAACTATTGGGCAATAAACTCATACACCTCACCCACCTCTGTTTGAACATCGTATAGAAAACTCTTCGGCAATTCGAAAGGATTCCATTTAGCACCAGGAGCGACTGTAGCCTGCTTAACAACAGGCACTTGATAAAAGAGGTTGCTGTTTTCACCCTTTGCCCCAACCAAGCCTCCGGTCCATTTTGCAGATAACTCATTGGCCGACCTGAGCCTAAGGTTTCCACCCAATGTGGATTTCACCACCAGCTTTTTTATTTGGTGCTGAGCCCATTCCAGTTCAACGATTTCAAAACCACCCCGCGCCCTTAGTCCCGTCACCCGCCCGGCAGGCCAAACAACAGGCAAGGCCGGCAACAAATGGAGCGCGCCAGCGTGACTCTGCATCAACATCTCCGTCACGCCGGAGGTGAAGCCAAAGTTCCCATCAATTTGAAAGGGGGGATGGGCATCGAACATATTGGGATAGGTCCCACCCAATTCAGCAAAAGCCTGGGAATCGCCATCGTTCCGACCAACCAGCTTGATTTGTTGGCGAATCAGTCCATAAGCATGATTTCCATCAAGCAGCCGCGCCCACAGGTTTATTTTCCAGTTGATGGACCACCCGGTGGAGGGATCCCCTCGGTGAATCAAGGAAGTACGAGCAGCATCAGCCAATTCAGGCGTATAATAAGGCGATATTTGATTGGACGGAAACAGTCCGTAAAGATGTGACACGTGCCGGTGCTTATCTTCCGGGTTATCCCAATCCTGCATCCACTCCTGCAACTGGCCATGCCGGCCAATTTTCATGCGGGCTAAACGGCTGATGACCCGCTCCATTTCAGGCAGCAGAGGTTCATCTATAGCCAATAGTTGAGCTGCCTTGATGGTTTTGGAGAAAAGATCGAAGACCAACTGGTTATCCAGGGTTGTACCAGAGGCTATGGACGATTGGTAATGAATAGAAGGGGCGTTTTCGGGAGAATTGGAAGGCACCACCACCCTCCAGCCATTTTCAGGATCGTCCACCATATAGTCGAGACAAAACTCGACAGCCCCTTTTAAAATATCGTAAACAGATTGTAGGTACACAACATCCCCGCTGTATTCAAATTTATCAAACAAATGTTGGCTCAACCACACCCCGCCCATGGGCCACATGCCCCAGTAGGAACCATCCACAGGACCAGTAATACGCCAGATGTCCGTATTGTGATGCGCCACCCACCCTTTGGCGCCATACATGCTTTGGGCAGTCTCCCGGCCGGCTTGCGAAAGTTCCCGAACCATCTGAATCAAGGGCTCATGCAATTCGGGTAAATTGGTCGGTTCGGCAGGCCAATAATTCATCTCGGTATTGATATTCAAGGTGTATTTACTGTCCCAGGCCGGGAAAAGTTGATCGTTCCAAAGCCCTTGCAGATTAGCAGGCTGCCCGCCGGGCTGCGAAGAGCTGATCAGCAGGTAGCGCCCAAATTGAAAGTAAAGCGCTGCCATGGAAGGATCGTTACCCCGGCTAAACTGCTCAATGCGGACATCCGTAGGATTATGGATCGAATCGGTCTGGCCAAGGTTCAACGAAACCCGATTAAAATAATCCTGATAAAAAGCTGTATGAGCGCCCAACAAATCCTTGTAATTCAAATCAACGGCCTTAGCCAAAAATCCTTCAGCACGTTCCCCGGCATTGGCGCTCAGATCATTGTAATCCACAAAATTGGTTCCGATGGAAATAAAGATGGTAACACTATTGGCGCCCTCGACCTGTATCGCATCGTTAGTGGCCGAAAGCTTGCCCCCATCATTTACAATCTTTGAAAGCACAACAAACTCAACTTTACCCTCCACAGTTTCAAAACTGCTGGTAATGCCTCTCATTTGAAGCAGGTTATTGCCCACCACTGAAACATCCACATCGCCAGTACGATCCAACGCGGTGTCAAAAGTAAGGGCGTTGGGCTGGTCGGCGGTTAAACGCACCACTATAACGTTTTGGGTAAAGGATGAAAAGAGTTCCCGTGTATAGGTAACATTCCCAACGGTATAACGGGTGGTGACCACCGCCCGTTCAATATCCAAATCGCGGTAAAAATTCGAATAATCAACATGACCGTCAAAAAGGAGACGGAGGTTACCGGCAGTCTGGTAAGGCATACCGTGCGATTTTTTTGATATGACCTTTTGATTGGCCATATCCTGAGCTTCTAAATACTTACCATCAAAAACAAGCTGCCGAATCAGGGGTAAAGCCTCCAGCGCCTCGGGATTGTCGTTGCGGTTGGGACTACCAGCCCAAATGGTATTTTCGTTGAGCTGAATTAGTTCATTGGCAGGATTGCCAAAAACCATACCACCCAAACGACCGTTTCCGATGGGTAATGCTTCAACCCACTGGACAGCAGGATGCTCATACCACAACTTCAAATCGGAACGAACTGGCTCCTTGGCATAGGAGCCAACCCATAACAATAACAGAAAACAAGTTATAAACACCTTCATGGCGATTATTATAAATTTACAAAACCTAAACTCTACCTACTTAACCAATACCACGCCACCATTGGGCTGGATGGTGATAAGCAATTTGCCGTTTTTAGGCACCGACACCTTCTCCAGGTAAGGGGTACCATCCTTTTTGTCGTTGTACATGGCAACATTTTGGTTGGCCAACATGGGCACATCAACCGTCAGGCTGATCGCCTCCTTACCGGCATTGACACCGGCCACATACCATGCATCACCATGGCGACGGGCAATGACACTATACTTACCAGGATAGCCATCAACAAAAACAGTTTCATCCCAGGTAGTTGGCAAATTGCGCATATAATCAAGCTCAAATGCAGGCACATCAGTTAGGTTGTTAGGTGTAAGGGCAAAGAACTGAACTGAGTTTTGAAACAGGACACCGGTGGCCAACTGAAAAACATCGGTTGTTAAACGCTTCTGTCCTTGCTCGTTACCCTTATTCAAATATTTATTGAGTATGACGCCGCCAAATTCCATGCTGGCCACGGCATTTCGGATAAAAGGGTGCAAAGTGGCATAGAAGGCCTCCTTTTCGCGCACATCTTGTGAAAAAACAAGCATTTCGGATGCCGTAACAGCTTCACCCCCAATAAAATTTGGATACATCCGTTCCCATCCACGGGGCAGGGTGGTTCCATGAAAATTGATCATCAAGCCGTAATCGTTGGCATCCGTTAAAATATCCTCATAAAGCCGCATGGTTTCCTGCTTATCGCCCCCAAGAAAATCGACCTTCAAACCTCGGACGCCCACTTTTTGCAACCATTTCATCTCCTTTTTGCGGGCAATGGAGGTATTCATCTTATTCAAGGGCGTTTGAAAGGCATCATTAAACGCGCCGTTTGAGTTGTACCACAAAAACACACCAATACCTTTACTCCCTGCATAGGCAATGAGCTCTTCCATTCTTTCATACCCAATATTTGAATCCCACCAAGCATCAATTAAGATATATTCATAGTTCATGGCAGCTGCCAGATCGATGTATTTCACCTGGTCGTCGTAATTCATGCTGGCATCCTGCCAAATGATCCAACTCCATGTGCTTCGTCCGTATTGATAATCCTTAGTTGGCACATACAACGGATCTACCACATCCCAAGGAATGGTGGTTTCCACTATTGGCTTGAGGGTTTCACCCATCGTGATGGTACGCCAAGGGGTAACTCCGGGCAATCCCAATTGTGCACCGGTGCTACCAAAGCCATTGTTTTGAGCCACATTAGGGTATTCCACCGCAAAAAGGTCATCCGAATAACTGCTAAGGTGTGAGGCGCAATAGAGACTGCTAACCCCCGTTTCGGATAAGAGCACCCAACCATCGTCGCCTACACGAAACAGGCCAGGGAACACATATCCTTCGGCAGAAACATTACTGGCAATAGGAGCATCGGTTTCATACCCGCTTTCATAACTGGGCGATGTACGCGCAAACGATTCCATGGGCCGCATCATTGGAGAAAGAAAAGATTTCGTGTAGGAAGGAAAACGATAACCGCTCACTTCCTTTTCCACAACACAGGCTCTGGTTTCGCCCCACATAGGTAGCTCATAGCGGAAGGCCACATCGTGGTTGCTAACCTGGAACAAAATAGAGATGGGTCTGCCTGCCTCATTTGCAAAAGTACACTTCAGCGTGTTGGCTCGATAAACAACCTTCGATTGTTTGATTTTTGCCTGCACATAATCCTTGCTTACTTGGCCATTGCTTGAATCCATCAAACGCATTTTAGCGCTAAAATCCCCCTCGTTGGTCAACAAACCCAAAGGGGATTTCTCCAACATGACTTTTCCATTGTAGGTGATCGAATACAAGGGTGTACCATTCTCTACCACCACCGCTAGTTGAAGGTGACCATCCGGACTTGACACCTGCTGCCCGTGAATGGATGTAGCCATCAAAAAGCAGAAGAACCCGATCCCTAAAAATCTCAATAAACGCATAAACAATTATTTGAAAAACATTATTAATATTTATTTCTTACTACAATTTTCTCATATCCTTGCAACTGGTTCCCAACGATATAAATACCAACCGACAAGCCATCTTTAGCTTCTTTGCGCAAAACGCCCGACTTCAGCGTAACCCCCATCAGATTATAAACATCCACGACATCGAAAGGTGAGGTATTCACAACAACATCGTCAATAGATGTGGGAGTCAGGTCGTCACTATTGGATAAATAAACCTTGTCGATGAGGATGGGAATACCGCCATGCGACCAAAACCCTATGATATAAAGGTTGGCCGGATTGGCCGCAACTTGTTGACCATCCACTTCCTTCTTCATATTCTTGAGGTCCACCACAAGCTGGGTTTGCGATCCCATATCATAAGTTACTGCCGGCGTCCAGTAGCTGCTGGCATCAAACAGGCGGAAGGAAGCGCCACTGGTAGTGGCTTGTTTGAGTTTCACCACAATATACTTGTAGGCTGAGAGGTCAATGCCATTGTCGTATTTCCAACCGCCAAAACCCCATTGGCCGGTAATCAACTCCCCTGTGGCTTCATCAAAGGTACCTTTTTCCCATATCGAAGGGTTAAAAAGACCACTGACCAGTGGGAAGGTTTGTGAAACCACATTAAGCGACACCGATTGGGAATCGCCAAGTGGACCATTAAAGACAACCGTGATGTTGGCCTCCCCATCTTTCAAGGCAACCAATTGCCCATTGACCACCCGAACAACATCGGGACGGGAAACGGAAAATTCAGCAGAGGCGGTGACATTCTCCTGATGCCCATCCTGATAAACCGCATAAACGGCGAGCATCTTTGTGGTTCCAACCAACAAATCGATATTTTCTGATTCAACATAAAGACTCTCCAGAGTCAATTGCGCTTCGGTATAACCAGTAAAACGATCGTCGTAAAACTTATCCTCCGAAAAACTCTCTTCGGTACTAAACCAATCCACATCCACATAACCGCCAAGCTCTTGGGTGGCGTAGTTGAAGATGGAGAATTTATTTCCGGTAAAAATGGACAGGTCAAAAGCCATATTCAATTCTGAGCCAAACGGGGTATAAACCGTGTTATCCAAGCTGTAGAAAAATTTGGTTTTGCTGCTTCCGTAGCTGGCCACGGCACGCAAATAAACCACAGGCTCCACCACAACAGGCCCTAACTGAGCCACGCCATCGTTCTCCATGATCAAACGCCTTTCACCGGCCACCACCTTGATGCCAATAAAGGCATAAGGATCCTGGAATACGGCCAATCCAGCCACATCGCCCTCCTTCATTTGATCGACATGCAACTTAATGGTGCCGTAAGAATCGATGTTATTGGTATGATACCCAAAAATGCGCTGAGTCAAAGTATTGCGGGCTTCCAAAAACCCTGGCACCACACCGGCTGTCTCCAATCTTAAAAATCCTGGCCGGTCGAACAGGGACCATTTCGAAGGGTCGGCATTATGATTCCATCCCCATTGAAGCCCCAATTTATAATGGCGGAAATTATCGTTGGTGGGCAATACCTTTGCAGGATAGCTGCCGCCCACATTCGGCTTGCGAAAGGTCGTGACGCCTTTTCCGTTGGCGCCAATCACCGGCCAATTATTGACCCAAGCAACAGGTTGCAGATTGGGCAAGCGTCCAAATGCCCCCTTGTCATAAAACAAAACAGTCCACCATTCACTGGTCTGGGTTTGAACCAACGCTCCCTGGTGGATGTTGTCATCAGCCAAAAGCAGTTTTTCTTCGTAGGGTCCCATGATGTTGGTGGAGCGGAAAACAACCTGTGAGGCAGGCCATCCGCCGTAGGTGGCATAGATATAATAATACCCATTGATTTTATATAAATGACTACCTTCCAACCCCTTGTCTGGCCGTTCAACCACAATCTTTTCGGTGCCGGTGGCCTCAAAATCATCATTCAATTGAGTTACCTTCAAGGTATTGATACCATGAACAACATAAATCTTACCATCTTCATCGAATAACAAGCCGGGGTCGTAGTAGTTGCCTGCCAGTTGCTTAAGCGACCACCGACCTTCAGGGTCTTCAGCTGTCAACAAAAAACTGCCTTCATCCAGCGTATTAAAAAGGATGTAGAAAAGTCCGTTGTGGTATTTCAGACTGGAAGCCCATTGCCCGCGGGCATAACGGTTTCCGCCGTTCAAAAGGTTATAGGCATCACTGGATGCAATCATTTCCAATGGGTTGCTGCAATATTCCCAATTTACCAGGTCGTGCGATTTCAAGAGGGTGGCTCCGGGGAAGATGTGCATGGTGGTGGAAACCATATAGTAAACATCCCCAACGCGAATCACATCAGGATCGGGAAAATCAGCATGTATCAAAGGATTGGTATAAGTGCCGTCGCCATTATCACTGAGCGATTGCTTTTCAAAATCAGGCCGGGGATAATCTTTTTGGGCATATTCCTGATACCAGTGGTACACAGGCCAAGGACAAGCCTCAGGGTCATTCAAAAAAGTATAGGGTTCACCGGGCGCAGGGGCCTCACCCGTAAACTTAGCCAACAGATGGGCATCGGTAAACAGCAGCCAACTGGCATTGCCCGAATCATCCATAATCTTCTTAAAATTGGCACCAAAACCCTCGCCACCGGCAGTACCGGTATAACCTTTTCCCCATGAAGATTCATAACTCTCATCGGCCCAATCCATTTCGGTGATGACAATGGGTGCCATATCTGCAACGGGTTTTACCTGCGCATCCCATTCAGCTTTGAATTCATCATAGCCATTGGCACTGCCAAACCACCCGGGGTAAATATGCACGGCATAACCGATGTTGTCGCCTTCGATGGGATTCACCGCATAACCTTTGTATTGCGATTGATAACCGGATCCGGGGATCCATAAAACATTGTAAAAACCATTGCTGCGGATGCGGTTGACGATGGGCTGAAAAATCTCTTTCAGCACATCAAAATGCGCTTGTGTGTTGGCACCCACGGTTCCATCGGCTAACTTGATGCGCACGGGTTCATTGGCCAACTCGAACATGATTTCGGGACGGTTTTTGATGCGGGGGTGGTTCGACAGGATGTCCCACACGGTCATAAGGTATTGGGCATAATTATAATCGTCGGTCACGCCAATCACTTCGGGGCTTACCCCGGGAGGGCGCATGATGACGTAGAGCCCCTTGGATATGGCATACTCGGCCATGGGAATAAACACCTCATCGAGGTATTTGCAAAACCGCTCCTTATTGAAGCAGTTGGGTAATTCATGCCCGTCGGGTGTGCACCCAGGTGTGTTGCTCCAGTATGGATCCATGTGCAGGCGCATGAAATTCATTTTCCAACCGGCATCCAGTATATCATCTATGATCCCTTGGTTATAAGCTAGGCATCCGGCCACATCATAATTGGTCCATTTAGTACCCCGCTCATTGAACCAGGGGCTGTAAGTTTGGGCAAAGCCATGCAGATTGACCACATTACCATGGGTGTCGGTCAAATAGCGCCCCTCAACTTTTAGTGGAGGAAGGGGCATGCCTTCCCAAGCCAGAGCAGGCTTCAGAAATAAGGATAATATAAAACAAAAGACCAAACGCAGTAGATTATTTTTCATCGAACAGACTTTAGGATTTTCATTAAGGATTTATATTAACTTATAACAAAAATAGGGCACCCGGCAAAAGGGGCTGTTTGATTACAGATATACAATCTTTAACATTAGATAAAACCACCCCAAAAGCAAACAGGCTGCCCACTGGGGGACAGCCTGTTCTATTATGAAAAGAAAAAACGAAATTGCAAATAGAGCCATTTCTTAAATACTATTCAACCACGGCATCGTTCACCTTTGTAGCATACAAGCCAATAAAGCTGCCAGTAAACCCTCCAGCCACGTTAGTGGAGAGAATATCTCCAGAAACTGTGCCGCCAAGATTTTCAAAATTCACGCCATCCAGCGAGTAATTGAACCGGTAGTCATCGCCCCGGGCACTGACTTGCAGATGAACCGGATTTTTAACATCGATTTTTGTGCTGGCCAAAATTACCGACCGACCCCGCTCGGTTCTTTCCAATAAAAGATAGAACTCCTTATCCTTTTTTGTGATGCCAAACACATAGTTGAATTTCTCACTCTGGTAGCACACCAATCCTGCCAAATCGGAGGCCGACTGGGGCGCGTAACTCATAATGGTTGTCGCAGAGAAGTTGCTATGCTGTTGACGGTGAAACAAAGTTGAAGTAGGTGCCACAGCTTTAATATTGGTATCATAAGGTTTGATCTCCAGCCCTTTTTTTGTTTGGGAGATAAATCCTTCACGGGGACCCCTCATCCCAATCCAGCGATAATCAAGCTTTGCTGATTGGAAATTTTCAACATAAGTAAAATTGCCGTTGGGAAAAAACCCTTCAGTGCCGGTTTTATTGACAACGCCTGCTGGCATTTTCAATTTTGGCTCCATGGGAATCAATCCATTTTCAAAGACGGGAAATTCACCACTCCAGTCAACAGGCAGAATAAATGTCTCCCGTCCAATGTTCACCCGTCCTTTTTCATTGGGCCGGATGGCCAGGAAAACGCCATAAAAATCGCCATTAGGTGTTTCCACCAGATCGGCATGACCGGCCCAATCCACCATATTGGAACGATGAGGATTCAAATAGCGCTGCGAAAGAATGGGGTTGTTTGGGGCAGGCACGTAAGGCCCCCTAGGGCTGTCGCTTACAAAAATCACTTCACTGTGCCAACCACCGGTGCCTCCTTCGGCACACATCAAATAGTAGCGGCCATGGCGTTTGTAAATGTGCGGCATTTCAATCCAAATAGGCTTTTTAGAAAGATCAACGCCCCCATCAACAATAATTTTATCCGTTCCGGGAATCACTTGATCTTTTTCAAGGTCATAATCCCACACCTTAATCACCCGGTGTCCCTGATAAAGCTCTTTGCCCCTATCGGGCGCATCGTTGTGCACCACATAGGCTTTTCCATCCTCATCGAAAAAAAGCGAGGGGTCTATGCCTTGGAAATTGAGTTTATAAGGATCGCTCCAACCCTGAAATGGATCCTTGGTTTTAACCACCATGTTACCAAAATCACCGGCAAACTGGGTGGTGATCATGTAAAAAGTGTCGTTGTATGGATTATACTTAATGGAAGGAGCATACACGCCTGCGCTAATGCCAGTATCATGCACCTTCAATTGCGAAGGCCTGTCAAGCACATGACCGATTTGAACCCAATTGACCAAATCTTTGGAATGGAAAATAGGCACGCCGGGAAAAAAGGCAAACGAAGAGCTCACCATAAAATAATCATCCCCTTTGCGGGTAATGGCCGCATCGGGATAGCATCCCTGAAGGATGGGATTGTAAAACTCATCAGCCTTCAACGGGAAATCCTTATACACCTGATCGTCGCCCGCATAAACAAACTGAGAGAACACAGGTGCCCCTTTGTCACCTTTTTTTTGCCCCATAGTTTGGGTAAAAGAACCCGTAAGTAAGCAAACAGACAAAAAAACCATTTTAAAATATACGAATCTGGTCAACATAAAACCACATCTCTTCATCATCTCAAAATTTTTTCATTTACAATAAACACGTCAAAAAACCAGATTTAAGTTAATTAAATAAAACAATGTCGTATTCTCCTTTATTTTACCCCTAAATCCCCTAAAGGGGACTTCCAGCAACTGTCCGTTTGATTAATCAGTTACACACTCCCCCTTTAGGGGGTTGGGGGTGGGAAATACGACAAGATCTTCTTTTCATTATTTATCCGGTAAGAAGCCAATAAAAAGATCCGGCAATCCACCAAGTACATTGCCGGATCTTATTAAAAATTGATTATTTACCTGCTAAACCATCGGCAAAACCTGCATAGGTATGCTTGCGGCGGTAAGTTTTTTCGGTCCATAATCCAACAGGTTCGCCACCTCTCCATGAGGAGCTAACAGGACTATCGGTAGGACACCAATGGGTGATACCGTAGCGTTGAGCCGCTGGTATGATTTCGAAATACTTCTGGACAATAAACTTGTAATAGGTGCTCATAGCCTTGTACTGTTCACTGGTAACAGCGGTAGCCATAACAGTTTTACCGTTTTCATCCACCAATCCCATATCCAGTTCAGTCATCTTAACCAGTTTGCCGGTTGCAGCCATCAGCTCAAACATCTTCACAACGTGTGCCTCTTTGCTGGCCTGGGTTTCAGGATTCAGGTGATAAGAGATGTGCATTTGTGTGCCAATACCATCAACGACTGTAACGCCATCCGATTCCCATCGTTCAATCCAATGAATAAGACTTTTAAGTTTCTTATTGTCATCCCAATCGGATTCCAGGTTATAATCGTTGATAAACAGTTTCATATCGGCGGGGCCATGAGTGCGAGCCGATTTAACAGCCACGCGAACAAAATCATCGCCCAAGTAATCCTGCCAATAGAAATTATTTTCTGCATCGGCAGCCGAGACATTTTTAACCGATTGCAAATCATAATAGCCATCGCCATCCTGATCGGAACCTGAGAGGGCTTCATTCACCACATCCCATTCGGTAACATAGCCATCTGTGGCGGCCATCATGCCGGAGATCCATTTATCCATAGCCCAGCTTAGTGTGTCAGCCTTCTCTTCGGCCGTTAGCGGCCTTTTGTTGCCTGATTCTTCGAGTTCCCAAACAATATCGTCGAAATAATAGGTATTGGCTTCATCAAAAACAGCCAAATTGAACGCAATCGTGCTCATTCCGGCCTGACTAGCCAAAATGGAACCCGAGTTCTCATAAACCTGCCATTCGGTGGTAACCGCCGGGCTACCTACCATGGCATAATGCAAATAACCACCAGGATTTGAATGAGCCTGCGACTCAATAGTGGCGGCTTTATCGGCCTTCACCTTCATGCTAAAGCGGTAAACGTCCCCTTCTTCAAATACCCGGGGTACATTGACAAAGAACTGGGTATCCCAAGGATTAATTGGAGCATCTCCTGACTTAACAATAATGCAACGACCAACACCATCGGCACCCGAGCCAGCTGGGCCAAAAGTGGCTGCATTGGGGCCATCCCTGACCTCTGTGGCAAAAAAGCTGGAAACATCATCGCTTTCACAATCACTGTTAGTCACTTGGTTTGTCCACCATTTAGATGGCCCTGCAGCAACCGATTCTACCAAAAATGAGTAACCATGCCAGCTTGGTTTTTCCCATCCGGTCAAGACATCGTCATCGAAATTACCATTGGCCACCAAATTGGTTTCCGACCCACTTTCGGTAAGCACCAAATCATCGAAATAAAGATCGCCGCCAAAAGTACCAAAACAGAATTGCAGCTTAGTGGCATCAAAAGTAGGGGTAAAGGTCACTGAAACATCGCTCCAACTTTCCCCAATGGCCATATCGGGGCCATAATTGGTGGAGGATCCATCGGTACGCCAAAATGCCAAGGTAAAGGCAGAAGATGCTTTGGCCCGCATTTTCAAGGTATAAGCCACTCCTGAGGTCAATGGATTAGGGAGTACGTAATTCAGCTGCCAATCCCATACATTAGCATTAGCTTGTGGGCTGGTGATATGCAAACTATTGTTGGCATCATCAGGGTTCGATACTATTTCCTGATCGGCAATAATGCTGTTGAGATAAACATTGTTTTGCTGGGCATGCCACAAAAGTGTATGGCCATAAATTTTCATGCCGGCACCTTTAGCCGCCTCAACAAAATTAGTCACCTGGGAGAAATTCATCTTTCCCTCGTCACCAACAACAGAACTGTATTTCATCGCATTACCAGCCGTCATAATATCAAAATTGGAATTGATAAAGCGATAAACATGTCCTTTTTCAAGGTACTCGCTCACGGTTACCCCTGCTCCGAGTTTGAAAAAAGGACTTGCCGTATAATCAACATAAGTCTTAAGCGGTTGGTAGGCATCAAGGTATTCCAACTCAGCAATGGATTCGGGTTTTTCAACCGCGAAACCGTCTATTGAGTCATCCACGCATGAAACGGCCAAGACCAAGAGCAAGATGAAAGCAACTGAGACATTAATAATATGTTTCATAATATTTGTTTTTTACTTAAGAATCTAACTTACTGTTTCAATATTGAAGAAAACCATTCGGCTTTGATCCCCCTGTCCCTTACGACCAGGGTATCGGTAACAGCAAACTTCAAATCGCCATAATCAACGGTATAGTTCAAATAAAGTCCATCCCGATCCTTGCTGCCCCAGCTGTTTTTCTCACCTTTTGAGACAAACTTCCCGGAACCACTGGCCACAACACCTTCCGTTTCGGAAGAGACAACACATTCCCCATCATCATCAAAGGTAAGTAGCAAAACACTGTTGCGACTTAGGTCGTTCATATCCTTGGTTTGATGTTCCCAAGCAATTGTGTTGAGAGAACGGGTTGTAATAGCCGTAACCACTTCATCCTTCTCCACATATTGGGCATGGCGATTTATTGTGCCAACCTGGCTGCCTGAAAGCACATCAACACCTCTTCGCAAATAAACAGCATCGTATTTATTGATGTATTTAATGGCATAGAGAATATAATCTTTGGGTTGCACTTCCCAATCGTCGGCTACGCCACGTCGGGGATTATCCACCAAGGGCTTGCCCGAAAGAATGGAGTCGGCATTAGCAACATCGGTCATCACAACTGGAATGACATAGTTGTTAGTCAATGCCTTAGGATCACTAAAGAAAGCATCGGTAAGTTGTATGGTCACCCCGCCAATAACCGAACCCTTCTTAATGGTGATCTTATCCGACAGGAGGGAATAATACTCACTGGGCATGGCAACAATGTTGGAACCACTCTCTTTGAAGGCCAAATTATCGCAGATGGAATTATCCACTCTGAAACCAATCTCCACATTGGTTTTATTACTATAAACGCCCCCCATGGTAGCCATAATCTGGGCTTTATATTCATTATCCAGGCTGGTGTCGAAGATATCATCACCAAGACAGATGGTTCGGACGGGGCTTTGATAAGCAAAATAGACGGCAGAGTAATCGTAATCCTCGAATTCCCAATCACCATTTTCACAAGAAGTAAACAATCCTGCTACAAATGCCGTAAAAAGCGAAATAAATAGTATCCTTTTCATTTTCAATCTTGTTAATTGTTCAAAATATCCTACCATCCTGCATTCTGGATAAGATTGCTAAACTTATTGACTTCCTCATAAGGGATGGGGCCATAATACATATATTCCTGATAAGCCCTGTTTTCAACAGTAGGTAGAATATCATAATCCTCTCCCGTAATGCTCATCCCTTGAGCAGCCTCAGTAATATCTTTTTTCCAACGGCGCAAATCCCAGAAACGAAATCCCTCGAAACAGAGTTCCAACCGTCGTTCATTGTGAATCACTTCGCGCATCTTCTCTTTATCGTTAATGACCGATTGCAAGTATGGATCTGGTGCATTCACGGCAATACCGGCCCTTTCACGGATGGCTTTGATCACATCGTAAGCCGAATAACCGTGAGCTCCCTTTCCAGTAGGTCCCCAGGCTTCATTGGCCGCTTCGGCATACCCAAGGAAAATTTCGGTATAACGAATAAAGGGCTTATAATGATAGGCCGGCGTCTCCGAACTTGGATTGGCATTAACGGATTGATTCAACAATTTCTTAAGATAATAACCGGTTCTTGTAGAAGTTGATTGTTTATTCAATGCATTATTATCGGTACCATCGGCGGCAGTAGTAATAACCGTATTTTGAGAGCCGGCTTTACTACCATTGTAAACAATATACAATGCCAAGCGCGGATCGCGTCCAACATAAGGGTTGGCAGGATCATAATTACTGTTGGGATCACTAATGGGATAACCATTCAGCATAGGGAAAGCATCCACCAAGTTCTGAGTAGGGTTAACCCGGCCACTACCAAATAACGTGGGGGGGAAATTATCCTGCTCAAGGCTCAAGTTCTCGTCCTTATTGCCACGCCAAAGAATCTCTTTGGGATTAACACCAGCAGGCAGATCGCGGATTGTAGCATTATCGGCATACCACTTATTTCCGAGGGGATCCAAATTGGAAATAGGGTTACCTCCCAAGCCATTGAGAACCTCAGCCATACGGTTGGCAGCTTCCTCCCAACTAACATCGGAACCGGCTGAATAAGCGGGACTAGCGGCCAACAAGGCAGCCTGAGCACGCACTGCTTTGGCAATACGGGCACTCATCCGGTTTTTAGCATTGTCGCCAAAGACCCGTGTGTATTGACCGGCAGTAATACCCTTGGCACTATATTTGGCTGGCACAAGGGCATCGTCAGCAATGGCACCATAGTCGTCGGGCAACAATTTAAGGGCAGAATCAACATCGGCATTCAAAAAATCGATGCATTCCTGAAAAGTGTTGCGGGGCAAATTAAAATCCGATGCAAGATCCTCAGGTACCGATACGATGGGAATACCCAACAACTGCCCATTGGTTCCGGGGCCGGCATGATGGAGCAACAAATGGTACATGTAGAGTGCACGCATGCCATAGGCATCACCCTTCATTCGATCCTTGAACATATCAGCCACCAATTTGTCGGCAGCCCAATTGACATCATCAGCAATGGTGATAAATTGGTTCAAGTATTGCCACGAGGCCCGCAGGTACTGCCAACGATCCATCGGATTATTATTGGCCCGCCACGATCCTGTGGCCATCAACCTATAGCTATTACTGGCATCATTGGATACCGCATCGTCGGTTGCCACATCGTTGAACGACCAGGAACCCACTGGATTGCTAATATAGGCATGTCCCAACAAACCCGTTGCCCACGCAGGCATATTATATAAATCACTATTATCTTTATGATTCTCAATTGCTGGTTCAAACATATCGTCACAACCAGTATGAACAAGAGAAACCAAGGTAAATAGTGCAACTAAGGAAAGTTTATTTCTATTCTTCATGATTAATTACATTTTAAACTGATAACCTCATTAAAAAATGCCTTTTACACCAATGTTGAAAAAACGTGTTTGGGGTGCACTTCCCACATTCATTTCCAAATGTTTACGCTCACCTGACAGAGTCAGCAGATTATACCCACTAAAGTAAACGCTTAGTCCATTGATAAAAGAGCCTTTCAAAGCAGTTTCAGGCACATCGAACGTAACCTGAACCTGTGACAAATTCACACGATCAGTCTTATATAACCAAAAGTCAGAATTCCGGAAATTATTATTCCCATTAGTCGTGGTAAGCCGTGGATAAGTGGCTTCATCTTTAGTGGCCTCAGTCCATCGACCACGAACCACCTCCGAATATTTTCCATCGCCGCGAACCCAGTAGTAAGAGCTGTTTTTAAACCCTTTCCCGCCAAAGTACCCGTCGGCCATGGCAAACAAGGTGAAGTTGCGCCACTTGGCCGTGAAATTCAGACCCAGACGGAAAGGGGTATCCCAACGTCCAAGATAAACTTGGTCGTTGTCGTCCACAATGCCATCCCCATTCTGATCCTTATACCTGATATCACCAGGCTTCACCTCTTCACCAAAACTCTGCTTAGGCGCATTGTCGATCTCGGCCTGGTCGTTGAAGAAACCAAGGTTCTCCAATCCCCACAAGCCATTGACATGACGACCGATCCTGGTTTGGTAGTCGTTGATAAAATTCTCGTCCCGTTTTGATGCTTCGGTTTTAGAATACATCCCGCTCACGCCAAGGGTCAAATCAACACTCCCCACACCTTTGTTGACATAGGCACTGAAATCAAATCCACTGCGATCGTCAACATTATAATTAACATAAGGAATGATTGAAGAGGTTGGATAACCAACCTGAGTGAAATAGTTGGGATAAAGGGAATTCACCAAGGCAATGTCGCCATCCATCTTACCAGCGAAATAGTTAAAATCGAAGGTTAAAAGCCTCTTCCATAGAGAGCCACGCAAACCCAAATTGATCTCCTTGCGTTGCACATAATTCAAATTCGGATTTTCACCACGCTGAAACTCAGTAGCGGCTTCACCGCCCAAGTCGGCCCAAGAATACCAGCCGCCACGTTGCACAACTGATTTATAAAGATAGTACCCCATCTGATTTTCGGAAGTCGATAGATCCATATCCTGATTGATGATACCACCGGACACGGTCAACAACAGATCGTCGAAAGCAGTGTCGCCAAAGAAATCCTCTTTAACCGGCCTCCAGCCCAAACTCAAAGTGGGCGAAAAACCAAGTCGATTGTCCTCGGGCAATTTGGCCGAATAAGGCAGCGCAGCACTAAAATCTACATAATACTTATTCTTGTAATTATAGGAGGCCTGCAAACCCAGGTTAACATTGGTAAGCATGTGATACTCGCCGCTAAATCTCCGTTGCCAAGCATTGGCCAAAATCATGGCGAACACATTATGGTTACCATTGAACGTGCGGGTAAAATCAAACTGTCCACCAAAGTTATAGGTGTACCTGTAAGAAGAATTATAAATAAACTCTTGGCTTGCCTTACGATCATTACCATAGGGTTCTTTTATGCTTGCGATCACATCGGAGCCATTGTAGTTTGACCAAACGGGTTCATAAGTGGCATACTCATTGGGATAAGACTGCTGATAGCTGGACGCATAATCGATGCCGTATTTGGCACGTAAATGAAGGCCTTCAACCAACGATCGCAAATTAAGATCGAATTGGGAATTAAACTGGAATTGACGGTTAACAAACTTGTCGCTACCACCCGCATAAGCTGATGCAATTGGATTGGTACGAAAAAGCTGCGTACCACCCAGGAAATATTTGCCATCAATAATATGATTGCTGGCATTAATGGTGCCCAAGGACGCGGGGTCGTTTTCTTCCAGATAGCTAAGTGGGATAAGAGGTGACAGGCTATTAGGACGGAGCGTGGCAGCATTACCCCACCAATTACCTCGAGCCTCGAATGCATCGTGAAAAGTAGCATTGGCATCGGCCTGCACCTTGAAATTCTCATGAATATCTATATCCAAATTACCCCGGGCAAACATACGGCTTGTATGATTATCAGCACTATTACCCACCTTCAGCAAAGAGCCTTGCCGCATGTAACCGGTGGAGGTATAATAACGCACACGTTGATTCCCACCTACAATTTCAGCGATACCTTCGCTTTGGTTATACATACTTTTCAAATAATCGGAAGAGTACATATCCAAATCGGGATAGCGGTAGGGATTTTGGCCGGAAGCATGCCGGTAAATATCCTCTTGGCTGTAACTGGCACTCTTACCATCATTGGCACGAGCTTCGTTATAATAAGTCATATACTCGGCCGAGCCCAAATACTTGGGATAGGACTTTGGCACGTACATACCTGTATTAACACGAACACTAACCGTAGGCTCACCAATTTTACCCCGTTTGGTAGTAATCAGCACAGCACCTTTCGCGCCGCGGCTGCCATAAAGCACCACAGCAGCCATGCCTTTAAGAATGGTGATTTGTTGAATTTCACTGGGCAATACGTTGTTGGCATCGCGAACCATACCATCAACCACAACCAGCAATTCGTCCATACCCCAAATATTACCATTCATACCTCCAACCATATTTTCAACAAAAGCATAACTGGAAGAAGTATAGGCCTTTTTAGTCATCGCTTCAACATCGATGACCGACACACCTCCAAGGAGGTCATTTTCATTCATCGAACGAAAGGCGACCTCGACTTTTTTTTGTATTGTATCGTTATCCAACCCCTCAGAATCTGCGGGTGTAACCTGCGCAGTCAGCTGAGAAACATTGAACATAAAAACGATACAAACGACTAGACCAATATATATTTGCTTCATTTTAGTCATTTTTTTCTCGATTTATTACCAACCCGGATTCTGATAAAACTCTGGATACATACTCACATCATTAGTTTTGAGTGGAAGCCAATAATGCTTATTGCTCAGGTTCCTGGTTATCACCACCTCTTCACGCAAATTCAACACTGAATTTTCTTTAGGGTCCGCTTTTTTATCAAGTGGTTGTGCACGATCAAAATGCTGCCTGGTTTTAATATTATAAGGATACTCAGTCAACAAAAGCCAGCGTCGCAAATCGTTAAAACGATGCCCCTCAAAGGCAAGCTCAACAGCCCGTTCCCTGATCAATTCACCCATAAAAGCTTCGGTGGTACCAGAGTATTTCTCGGCCAAATGCCCAACGCCTGCTCGGTCGCGAATGGTATTGAAAGCTTCAATGGCAGTTTTTGAAAATTTGGGGCTTTTTGCTGATGGCGAACCATAGCCTTGAGCCACTGCTTCGGAATACATTAAGTAAACATCGGCCAGACGCAACCACGACAAATGCATGTGTGTGGCATAACTATACCCATAAGTGGCGTCCCAGGTATTGGCTCCCAGTGGAATAAACTTATAGTTAAGGTATCCGGTGCGGCTAACAGTACGGGGATCATTAACATAATTACCACCGGTATAGAGGTTGGCATAACGCCATTGTTCATCCTCCGGATTGGTGATGGTTCCTGCAACCACTTTCACCCCATCGTAAATGATGTCGTGATAAAAACGTGGATCCCGGTCTTTCCATGGCTGTTGTTTGCTGAATCCGGACTCATCGTCGTTCAATGGCATACCATTAGCCATACCATAATAATTAACATAATTGGCTGCTGGACACAAAACGATACCATCGCCACTGGCCATTTTGGAGGGCTGATAGGAGTTCATCTGCCTCCAGTAGGAATCAGGACCGTAGGTAGGACTTCGGATAATCGCTTCGGTACCACCAGGCATCAACCAACCTTGTTGTATGGTATAGAATAAAGAAGAGTAATCCTCAAAATCGACCAACGCATATTGGGTTTCACCATTTTCGACCATACTTAACACTTCACCAAAAGCGTCGGCAGCCAATTTACACATTTCAGGATCATAAGTACGAGGGCCATTGATACCATTCACCATCAAAGGGCTACCGGCATACAAATAGGTTTTACCAAGCATCGCTAAAGCCCATATTTTATTAACGCGCAACGCATTATTTCCGAGGGTACGACGACCAATCTCGGTATTATCCCAATCCACAGGAAGCAATTCGGCGGCTTTTTTAAAATCTTCAGCCATCCTTAAAGCATTGGCACGATACGTTTCGCGCGGCAGAGTTAGTGGTTCATCACTGGGAAGCACATAGTCGATATAAGGCATTCCGCCCCAATACTGGGTCAGCTGAAAATAGAACCAAGCCCGGAAAAAATACAACTGTCCTTCAACAAAATCGCGTTCATCTTGTGTGGCATCAATCATCTTTCCTGCTGCAAGGGCTTCCAATCCCATATTGGCCGTACGAATACCATACCATGAACCGCCCCACAAAGATTTAGTCATGCGGTCGTTGTTTGTATTCCAGGTGCGATCCAAGAAGCAAGCACTCTTACCAACATAGTCGCGATAATTACCCCGGTCGATACTAAATCCCATCAGGTATTCACCATTACCAACTGTAAGCACCTCATCTTCGCCCCAATTAAAAGAGCTAACCCAGTAGTGCTTAGCAACATCTGGGGTAAGATTGTACATCCGCTCCACAAATCCCTGAAAATTGTTGAAATTTTTGTAGGCATCATCCTCCGAAATGATCGATTCCGGAGCCTTATCCAGATAGTCGGTACAAGAGCCAACACTTAATATCAGTGCAACGGCTATTGCGTATAGATAATAGATTCTTTTTGTCTTCATCTTAAATCAATTATAAAGAGATTCTCACTCCTAAATTAAAACGTCGTTGGGTTGGATAGGCTGTATTTCCACCTGTATTCGACTCCCTGTCGTCGGGCATTTTTGTCCATAAGTACAAGTTGTTACCATTAATGAACAATTTCAAATTATTCAGCCCGATACGATTCATCCATCGTTGATTACTAAAAGTGTACGACACTTCAGCATATTTCAATCGAAGGTAGGACCCATCATAGATGAAACGCGATCCACTGGTGTATCGACTAGCAATGGTTCCCCATCGGGGTAGTGGCACATCGGCATTGTAATTATCTTCGGACCAGTACGAACCTTCTTCAAAAGCAGTATTCCTTACCCCTCCAAGACTTGTTAGATTCACATAGCGCGATACATTCGACGTTCCATAGAATTGAACAAAAGCACTCCATCCTTTATAATCGGTGCCAATTTGAAAGTTCACCGATTTCTGAGGCACTCCGGTGTAGCCATAAGGAACATTGTCGAAAGTTGAAATAACACCATCAGCATCATAATCAAGTATGATATAATTACCCGGCAAACGATCCCCATCCGACTCATCGTGTGCTGTAGTAGCATACAACTCATCCCAATTATTATAATAGCCGTAATCGACATAGGAGTTGGTTTGATCAATAGCTTTATCGGCAGCCTGTTGATAACCTGGCTTCAAAATAGCATCATCAGCAGAAATAATTTTATTTTGAGCATGGGTATAAAAAATATTACCCCATAAACGCCAATCTTTGATCGGCTTACTCCATCGCAGTTCAATTTCGTAACCATGGGTTTCCACCTCTCCCAAATTGGCCGATGGCGGCGTGGCACCATAATAAGAAGGAACAGCACGTTTGGTACCCGATAATAAGATGTCTTTTCTATTTTCATGGAAATAATCAACCGATCCGGCAATCACCCCACCAAAAAAGGCATAATCAGCAGCCACATCCAGTTTTGTAGAAATTTCCCATTTCAGGTTAGGATTGCCCACCTTCGACTGATAATACCACTGATAAGGACTTTTCGTGGGATCGATCCCAGTAATGCCTTGATTGAAAGCACCCCCATTTTCCCATGAATCCATATAAAGCCAACGAACATTCTTATCAAACTCATCCCATCCAATTTTGTCATCCCCAATCTGACCATAAGAAACCCTGAATTTAAGCATATCCATCCATCTCAGGTTGAGATTCTTAATAAACTGCTCCTCCGAAAACATCCAACCCAAAGCACCGGACTGGAAAAAAGCAAACCTATTTTCGTCCGAAAATTTCTCGGAGCCATTGTATGCACCATTATACTCCAGCATATAACGCTTCTTATAATCATAAGTAAGCCTAAACACCCAGTTTTCGCGGTATATGGGTAAATTGCTTCCTATGGCATACTCTTCACGGCTAAAGTTACCCATAGAACCTACGGTATGGGAACCAAAGGTGTTGGTGTAATTTACCTGCGCAGAATAGTTTAAACGCCGATAGGTTTTATCGTTATTAACCGTTCCTGCTCCAGTAGTCCACGCAATATTATTTTGATAATCGAATTTATTATTCCCATCAACCGTAACATCGGTATAGACAAGTCCGGTCTCAGGGTCAATCCATTTATGAGCATTATCTTCCCAGTCGTTGGTGTCGTCAATACCACGGTTAATTTCCTGGAAACTGTTATCAAAGGCCAATTTCACATGTGCCGTCAACCCTTTCAGCAGGAAACCCAAATCTTGTTCCAGTGTGAAGTCGGTTGTAAGCCGGTCGTTGGTGGTGTAACCAACACCATTCACACTCAAGGCTTCCATGGAATTCACAGCCGCCTGGGTGGGATTGCGATAATAATAGCCAAAGGAACCATCACTGTATTTGGGAATGAACGCATCGGGCGAAATGCCATAAAACGCCGACCACACCAGTCTCTCGTAATCATCGTTATAATTGGTACCCTTTGTAACAGCATGGGAGCCCGACAAGTTCATGCGCAACAGGGTGCTCTTGGTCAATGAAAAATCCAAATTACTACGCACATTCACCCGGTCGTAGCCAAAACCGGTATCGTACCCCCGATTGTTGTTAAAAGACTTATATAAATCGCCTTCGTGGGAGTAATCCAAGCTGACAAAATATTTTGCAAATTTCGTACCGCCTGAAACATTGATATTGGCATTATAGGAAGTAGCATAATCCTTTAGCAGCTCATCCACCCAATCAACATTGGGATAGCGCTCAGCCTCTTCGATATTGGCAGGATTCCTATATTTATCAAGAGTTTCTTGAGGCAAGTAATAACTCCACGACTCCGGCTTGTAACCCAACTCATTTTCAATAACCTGATTCCTCAACGACAAAGCATCATAGGAATCCATCAACGACGGCAACTTGGAATGTGTTTTGAGCGTAGTGGTAAAATTGATATCAATATTAGCCCGACCCTCTTCACCTCGCTTGGTCGTAATAAGGATAACACCATTGGCACCACGAACACCAAAAACCGCTGTGGCAGAAGCATCCTTCAACACCGAAATGGTGGATACCGAATTAATGTCCACACTACTCATGGGACGCTCAATACCATCAACCAACACCAATGGGTCGCTGCCATTCCAGGAACTCACCCCACGAATAACGATACTTGGATCCTCCTCACCAGGCTTACCAGTGGTGGTCAAGGTGACAACACCGGGCAAGTTGCCGGTTAGTGCTTGTCCCAAACTGGTGACACCTCCGGTACGTTCAAGAGCCTTACTATTGGTTTGCGCAATTGCGCCAACCACACTTTCTTTTCTTTGCTGGCCGAAACCAACCACCATCACCTCGTCAACAACCCTTGAATCTTGCTCCATCACAATAGACAAGTTGCTTTTGCCAACGACACTGACAGTTTGATTAACCATCCCCAAGAAAGAGATGACCAGCTCGGTGTCTTTTGCTTCTAGGTTGATACTAAATTTCCCGTCGAAATCGGTTATCACACCAACACCTGGCTTACCCTTCACTAGAATGGCAACACCATAAAGCGGCTCCTTATTAGAATCTACTACAGTTCCCGTCACTATGCGTCCGCTTTGCGCATAAAGACTAGAAACCCCTGATAACAGAAGAAGAAGTAGCAGACTAAACCCCATCCATTGTTTAATCAATGGCCTTATTCGATTTTTAGTTTTCTTCATTTTTTTTTTGGATTATGTTTTTTTTACTGCTTATGGTTAGTTCCACAACAATACCAACTCTAAAAGCCAGGTTGATTCCATCCCGATCCCTGGAATTGGCTTTTCAACGACTAACTCGGCCCTCTAATTTTATGCATTTCCATCTTCTTTAATTGTTAATAAAACTGGAATCAAAAATAAGCCGCGCCCCCAATCCCAACCTTCACAATTAGATAATCCTTGTTTGTTTTCAGATAAAATGTGAACAAATGTGAACAAGTGAGACAAAAACAGTAACAAGGGAAAAGAGAGTGGAGGTCAATAAAAACGAAGGTTTTAAAAGTTGCGCCAATTATCTATAAACACAAAGACGCCCTTGCCAAGCCAAAACAAAACTCAACAAAACTCAAACAAATGATTAACAATAGGATGTAGAAAAAAAAATCCACCAAGAACAAGCCGGTCACGAAACCTACAAGTTATTGCAAGCAACTAAACCCGCAGGCTGCTCCTGGCTAGAAAAGTGAAAAACATTTAATTTGAATTCCTAAACAAACGCACCAATAAGATCAACGAACAACAAGATCGGAAGGGGATTTCCCATAATACTTTTTAAATACCGTACTAAAATATCCCACACTTGAAAAGCCACAAAGTTCACTAACCTCCGTTATGGTATAGTTTTCCTTTTGCAAAAGCTCCAGGGCTTTGGTCAAGCGCACCGTGCGAATAAAGTCGGAAGGGCTCTGATCGGTAAGGCTCTTAATTTTTTTGTACAACAAGGAGCCACTCACATTCATGGCAGAGGCAAAAAGGTCTTTATTAAATTCAGGATTCGCGAGTTGCTCACCAACAACCTCAAGAGCACGTTTCACAAAACTATCATTCAACGCATTGGAAAGCAACACTTCGTTTTGAGGCACGCCACTAATCATTTTCATGGCACGCTCACGCACCAGGCTGCGATTACCGATGACCGAAATTATCTTTTGCTTTAAAACCGTTGAATCAAAAGGCTTGAGAAGATAATCATCAGCACCAAGCTCAAAGCCATGCAACTGATCGTTTTGTTCGGAAAGAGCTGTCAGTAGAATAACGGGTATGTGGGAAGTTTCATAGGTTGACTTCACCAAGCTACACAACTCATAACCATCGCGCCCAGGCATCAAAATGTCGGATATAATCAGATCGGGCAATTCACGTTGAATCACCTCCCACCCCGACAACCCATCACTGGCAGTCAACACATTAAACCCGTCGCTAAGATATTGTTGTAAAAAGCTCCGCAACTCATCGTTGTCCTCCACCACCATCACCGTAAAATCCTTTACCACCTCATCGTCGGCGACTAAAGGCGGAATCTGAGGGGTTTTCAAAAGAAAAGCTTGCGGTTCATCATCCGTTCGACATTCAGAAATGCCCTTAATGGGAATCGTAATGGTAAAGGCGGTGCCTTGGTTCTCCTGGCTAACCCAATCGATGGTCCCTCCATGGAGTGCCACGTATTTGCGCACCATCAACAACCCGATACCCGAACCTACTATTTTCGAGTTGATGGCATTCTCGCCCCGATAAAACTCTTTAAACAAATGCCTTCGAGCCGATTTGGCAATACCAATCCCTTGATCCTTAACTTCCAGAACCCATTTACCCCGGCTGACACTAAGGTGGATGAACACGGTGGTTTGAGCCTTGGAATATTTAATGGCATTGGACAATAAATTGTCCAAAACTTTTTCCATCAGGCGCTCATCCACGGCACTAAAGAGAATGTCATATGCACTATTGAAAACAAGTTCCACTTGATGCGTGGCGGCATAGGATTGAAACATGGAAACACGCTGGGATACAAAGGCCACAAGATCCAACTGCTTAAGGAACAATTGTTCCTTCGACACATCCACCTTTTGAAAATCCATCAGCTGGGTAACCACTCCCAACAAGCGCTCCACATGATTCCTGGCAAGATCGATGTAGTACTGCCCTTTTTCACTCAATTGGATTTCATTCCCCAATTCATTGATTGGCCCTTTAATAAGGCTCAATGAGGTGCGCATATCATGAGCCGTACTTGCAAAAAACCGGATCTTCTCTTCGGAATGCAACTGCCTGATGGAATTAATATAATATCTTAACGAAAAATAAAGTACACCTATAACAGCAATGCCAACCAACAAATAAAACCACCAAGTTTCCCAAAATGGCGGGAGCATCACAATATCAATCCCTCGTTCATCAATAATTTCGGACAGTGCGGTATCGTACAATCGAATCTTAAGACGGTAGTTTCCGTTAGGTAAATTGGTGTAATTCAACGTTGGACTATTGACAGGCCGACTCCATTCGGCATCGAAACCTTCCAACTTCCACGAAAAATTAACACCATCAACCAGTCCCAAAGGGATCATCTCTACCAGTAAATTATTTTGATCATAATCCAAGGTCAACGATCGAATACTATCAATAGGCGAATCCAACTTCCCGAACACTTCGGAACGAAGTGATTTTCCAAGAATAAGAATATCCTGAAAATAGATGCGACCTTGGGCATTCGACTTCTTCAAGGCCGAAGGAGAAAACATAACTGCCCCCTGATTAGTACCCCATATCATCTCCCCATTATGTCTTAAAAAATGGGCATTACGGTTGAATGAAACATTGGACAACCCTTGAATAGCAGGAAAGCTCACCAACGATCTATCGGCAGGATTAAAACGACACATCCCATTTTCAGTTCCCAACCAAAAATAACCGTTGTCGAACATCATGCTGTTGACAAAATTAAAGGGCAGGCCAATTTCTGTGGTGAACTTACTAACCACCGAGGTTTTAAGATTGAAAGAAACCAACCCTTCACCCACTGTGGCCAACCAAACCACATCGCCAATGACCAACATATCATGGACAATATAGCCATTCAATACAATATCGACTTGTGCAGTTTTCTTGTCGAGTATGCTCAAACCGTAGGCGCAACCCAATAGCATATGGTCAGCATCCAGCTCTTTCATCACATATACAGACTCACTGCCATAACTGGTGATGGTTTTGGTTCCCATCTCATAACGGAGTACCTCCCCCTGAACGCCACCTATCCAGACATTATTTTGGCTGTCGGTGATAATATTAAAGATAAAATTGTTCTTGAACTGAGATTCGGATTCGCCAAACCCAATATGTCGGATTTCAACACCCGTGTCGCCATCCAAAACGTAAACACCTGAAGAGTAAGAGCCCGCCCAAATATTACCTTTCACATCTTCGCCCAGAGCCAAGAAAACCTGAGCCTCTTTTCTATTATTATGGTAGAAGGTACGCCATTGATTAGTTGAGACATTCCACCGACTCACCCCATTGTTGGTAGCAAACCACAAGTTTCCTTTGCGATCCTCGAGCACAGCATTAACATCATTATTAACCAAAGAATTGGGCTCATTTGCCAAATGGCTAATCCACGTCACCTCGGAATCACCCATTTCCAAATAGGACAAACCACCACTGTAGGTACAAACCCATAAGCGGTTCGAAGCGCAACAAAGCATATCGTAAACACCATTCCCCACCAAGGAATTGGGATTATCGGAATCCTCTTTCATAACAGAGACTATTCGATAATCATCCCTATCCACAATCCAAATCCCCTGTCCATCGATGCCCATGAACATGGTGGAATCATCACAACACTCAAAGGATAGAATAGGTTGCTTTGGCACTTGCGGAACTTTAACCAACTCCAGATCCTCATGCAAACGCTGCCCCTGTTGAATCCCTTTCAACACATACACCCCTTGCTCCACGGTGCCAATCCACAAATCACCTTTATTTTGATCACAATACAGAGCCGTCACTTCGTTGATTTTTCCGTCAGGAAATTGAAACAACAAATCGGTCTTTTGATCGATGGGGCTAAATAAAAGCAATTGATTGGGGATCGCCAATAGAATCCTATTATCATCAAACCAACAGGCTTGGTAAACACAAGCTTCGGGCAAAACCAACTCCACCTGCTGCTCGTTAGAAAATCGGTACAACCCCGTTTTTGTGGAAATAAATAACGATCCTTCATCCATCACGAACAAACCCGTCACATAAAGAAAAGGGGCATTAAGTTGAGTAGAAAGATTCAAAACCAAAACAAAACGATCCTTTATGGTGTCATATATAAAAACCTGGCCATTATTGGTATAGGCATACAATTTTCCACCACCAAAAACCAAACGAGTGGTAATCACATTAAGGTTTTCAAACGGGAGTGAATAGACCTGTATGTCATGCATAGAGTATCGAATGACACCCATTTTGGAGGAAGCCCAAATAAATCCATTTAAATCCTCGCAAACACTATTGGTTTCCCTAATCGACAACCGATAATCGCGATTAAGGTTAATAAATTTTAAATTTGAATAATCAAATGCGCTTACATTAGTTATTAAGACTACAAAAAACAATAAAAACCATCTGAACTTCAAACTTATTTTCCCCCCTAAACAAAGCATTTACCACAATAATTTGATGTATATTATTAAATACTTAAAATTATTAACGAGTGTAAAAATAACAATTAAAAGCTCAATTAAAAACAAAAAATTTAATTGTAGTTAGAAAAACCAAAGGAACGCAGAACCCGTTTTTGCCCAACTAACTGAAAACCCGATGCTTTTTTTGCCAAAACAGGACTAACAGTCTTAGTCAATAAAACAAAAAAGTGCCAGCCCTCTTAATCAAAGAAGGCTGGCACTTTTAATATTCGACCAAAAAGAGAGTTTAGCTCCTTAGATGAAACAATGTCGTATTCTCTTTTAATTAACCCCTAAATTGGCTCCGCCGAACTTCGTTTCCCTAAAGGGGATTGACTTGACTGTTGCATGAACCCCCTTGGGTGGGTTAGGGGGGGGAAACACGACAATATTTCCTTTTCGTTACTGATATATCCTCCCCGATGGGATTTTATAGGTAGGATCCTCAATCACATTCACATCAATGATGTCCTCGGCATTTTTGAGTAAACGGCGGCAGTCGGCACTCAGGTGCTTCAAATGGATGCGCTTCCCCTGCTTCAAATAACGCTCAGTCAAGCGGTTCAGCGCTTCAATGGCCGACATATCGGCCACACGACTTTCCGCAAAGTCGATAACCACCTCATCGGGATCGTTCATCACATCAAATTTCTCGTTAAAGGCAGCCACCGAGGCAAAAAACAACGGACCAAAAATCTCATAATGCTTCACCCCTTCTTCATCCACGTACTTGCGGGCACGGATGCGCTTGGCATTGTCCCACGCAAACACCAAAGCCGCAATGATGACACCAATAATAACTGCCAACGCCAGATTGTGCAGGAACACAGTAACCAAAGTCACCAGTACCATTACCAGTATGTCGGATTTAGGCATCTTGGTAAAGGTCTTGAGGCTGGCCCACTCGAAAGTGCCAATGGCCACCATGATCATCACACCGGTGAGGGCTGCCATGGGCAACTTCTCGATCAACCCAGAACCGAACATGATAAAAACCAACAGCATCACAGCAGCCACAATACCCGAAAGGCGAGCCCTCGCACCGGATGAGACGTTGATCAAACTCTGACCAATCATGGCACAACCACCCATCCCCGAGAAAAGACCCGACAAGATATTGGCACTACCCTGCGCAACAGCTTCCCGATTACTATACCCACGGGTTTCGGTAATCTCATCTACAATATTCAATGTTAGCAAGCTCTCGATCAAACCCACCCCGGCCACAATGGCAGCATAGGGAAATATGATGACCAACGTTTCCCATGCAAGCGGAATCTGCGGGATATGGAATGGCGGGAATCCACCGCTGATGGAGGCTATATCGCCAACGGTTTTGGTATCGATGCCCAAGAAAGTCACCACACCAAACACAACTAGGATGGCAGTCAATGAGGCAGGCACCTTCCTGGTCAATTTGGGCATTCCCCAAATGATCAACATGGCCATCAGCACAAGCCCCAAAAGAACATACAAGGCATTTCCTGTCAACCAGTTGCCTTCCACATCTTTAAACTGGGTCAATTGCGATATGAATATAATGATGGCCAAGCCATTCACAAAACCATAGATTACAGGCTGCGGCACCAGGCGAATCAATTTCCCGAGCCGCAACACCCCGGCAACCACCTGAATTAACCCTGCCAGAATAACAGCAGCAAAAACATATTCGACCCCATGCGACTTGGCCAAAGCAACAATTACCACAGCAACAGCACCGGTGGCGCCTGAAATCATACCAGGACGCCCGCCAATCAGCGAGGTAACCAGACCCATCACAAAAGCAGCATAAAGCCCGGTCAGTGGCGACAGTCCGGCAATCAGGGCAAAGGCCACCGCCTCAGGAATCAAGGCCAGGGCAACGGTTAATCCGGCAAGGATTTCAATTTTGTAATCCACCTTGGCGGAAAAATTAAATAGGTCGAACAATCTCTTCATCTAAAAACTAATTATTTATCTTATTCTTATTGCAAATTCTTAAGGGAAAGCCACATTGTGATAACAAACTAACAATACGGAAGTTGCCATGCATGAAACACAACTTCATAAGTTTACAAAAATAGAGGTTGAAAAAGCATATAAAAACCACCAGCCTGTTAATAAACAATAAATATACCCCTGTTTGTGCCCTTTTGAAAAGTAAAAAACAGTTGGCATTAATAGGATTTATTGCATAAATTGGTAAATGGGAATGGGAGATTGAAGGGAATGGTGAATTGGAATGGTAAATAGGAATGGGCTTTAGCCCATTCCCTGGAGTTTGGGTTTAACTAGATAAAAAAATCAACAGAAAATATGACTTGTTGGTTTTTTTATTATTTTTACATCTAGTTACATAACTAGTTTTACTTTTTAGACCAAGATGCCATGGGATTTCCAACAAAAATTCAACTGATTAAAAGAGCTGCCAGCGAGCAGTGGTATATCAATTTTCCATCAGCTGTAGCACAAGCGATGGAATTCCAGAAGGGGGAGGTTGTCGAATGGGTAATCGAAGACAAACAGCGGATGACTCTTAAACGAGCAGACCAAACTGTTGTGCCAGATAAAAAAAAACTTTTAACGGATCATTAACCGATGAACTTGATGAACTTTTCAACCAATGCCACCCTGCTTTTCCCAATCATGAGTCATGGTCCCGATGCAGAGAGTTGATGTATGGTGAACTGACCTGTCTGGGGCGGCATACGGTTACGGGGATGCTGGCGGCCAGCGGCAATCAATTTACTGATTGGTCATCTGCTTACCGGTTGTTCAGCAAGCAACGGGTTGACGTACCCCAAATATTAAACATTGTGCAATCAAACGTATTGAAAGAAACAAGCAGTCTCCCATATATTGTAGCCCACATGGACGATACGGTGATAAAAAAAACAGGGAAACGAATTCCAGGCACCGCTTGGAGAAGGGATCCGCTTGGACCTCCCTTTCAAACCAATTTCATCTGGGGGCAGCGTTTCCTTCAAATATCACTAGCGCTGCCCCAAGAAGGAAATATTGGGCAGTCAAGAGCTATCCCTGTTGATTTTCATCATTGTCCCACAGTGGTTAAGCCCAAGAAAACAGCTGAAGAAGAACAATGGCAAGCATACAAAGAGGAGCAAAAAATAGCCAAGCTTAGCCGTCAGGGATCCGACAGGATTTCATTGTTACGAAAAACATTGGATGAGCAGGGATATCAAAACAAAGAGTTGCTTGTCGGGGTGGATGGCAGCTATACCAATAAAGAGGTGTTGAAAAAGCTTCCTAAAAAAACAACCCTAATTGGGCGCATACGAAAAGACACAAAACTTTATACCAAACCTCAGGCACAGCCCAAATCTGGTCGCAAACGCGTATATGGAGAACAATTGCCAACCCCTGAACAAATAAGACAGTCCGATCAGTATCCTTGGCAACAAGAAAAGGGATGGGCTGCTGGCAAAACCCATACATTCAGCCTCAAAATTATCAGAAATGTAAGATGGCGTTCCGCAGGACCTCAAGACCTTATGCTGATTGTTATCCGGCCTTTGGGCTACAGGTTGTCAAAAGGCTCCAAGATACTCTATCGAGAGCCGACTTATTTGATTTGCTCCGAAACCGATCGTGATATTAAAGATATTCTACAGGCTTATCTCTGGCGTTGGGAAATTGAGGTAGACTTCCGGGAAGAAAAAACGTTGCTTGGATGTGGCCAGGCTCAGGTAAGAAACCCTAATTCAGCAGAAAGCCTCCCCGCATTTGTTGCGGCCATGTATGGTTTGTTGCATCTGGCAAGCCATCGGGCTGCAAATGCAACCAACTCCATGCTTCCAAGACCGAAATGGTATCAGAAGGCCGATGCAAAACGTATAACAACAGGTGACTTATTAAACAACTTAAGAGCGCAATTATGGGCAAAAGCTACAAATTTGAATTTCTTGGACTTCGTGAACACACAGACTAGAACACAAAGCCTCAAAAATGAATTTAAATATAATGGCTCCGCAGCATTTTATGTGAGAAATTAGCCAAACTCCAGGGAATGGGCTTTAGCCCATTCCAAACAAATAAAATCAAATTGGCTTTAGCCAAAACAAAAAGTAAGCACAATGTCATTTATAAAAGTTTACATCCATTTTGTATGGTCAACCAAAAATAGGTATCCATATTTGGCTTCTCCTGAAGTAAGGAACGCGATGTGGAAACATATTCGGGAGAATGCCCCGAAAAAGGAAATTTTCATCGACTTTATCAATGGCTATCAGGAGCATTGCCATTGCTTGGTGTCACTGGGAGACACGAGATTGTCCAAACGCAGGGTATTCAATGGCAAAATTGACAACCTGTTCTTCTATTTCCAGAGGAGTGCGGTTCTTGATATTGGGCTTCTTGCGACTGAGTTCTTTCAATGCCGTTTCTCCTCCTTCTTCAAAAAGTTCCTTGTAACGGTAAAAGGTGTCTCGGCTGTATCCCAAATACTTGCAGGCAGTAGAAACGTTCCCCAATTGTTCTGCTAATTGAAGTAACCCTAACTTACTTTTGATTAACTTTGATTCTAAATTCATGTCTGGCAGTTTTAAAGGTGAAACTTATTCTGTTTGTGCAAACTAAATTTAAATATTTGCCTTTAAACTGTCAGATTAAATCGGAACTAATTCATCTTATTCCCTTTTAGAATCAAACCACAACAGCGCGTCGGTGATTACGTCCGTACCCGTAGCTATATCTTATTCCCTTTTAGAATCAAACCACAACTTGTCGGCGCCCATCTTCATTGCCAGGTCAGCTATATCTTATTCCCTTTTAGAATCAAACCACAACGAGGCAGGAGATAGACACAATGATTTAATGGCTATATCTTATTCCCTTTTAGAATCAAACCACAACAAGAGCGATAACATTATAGGTGATAGAAGCGCTATATCTTATTCCCTTTTAGAATCAAACCACAACGGTCTATATCCGCTCTTACATCAAGCATCTGCTATATCTTATTCCCTTTTAGAATCAAACCACAACTAGAGATAACACATACGACGGATAAAAGCAGCTATATCTTATTCCCTTTTAGAATCAAACCACAACTAGTGGGAGGGGTTAATAATGTTATAGAGAGCTATATCTTATTCCCTTTTAGAATCAAACCACAACTACTCAACTTTTGACGTCCAATCAACAACCGCTATATCTTATTCCCTTTTAGAATCAAACCACAACTGGGTAGGGCATGGTGGCGAAGTCCAAATAGCTATATCTTATTCCCTTTTAGAATCAAACCACAACGGATCACGTTGTATCCTTTATCAATCAATGGCTATATCTTATTCCCTTTTAGAATCAAACCACAACTAAGAAGGCTCCGCGGGGTAGACCTATGAAGCTATATCTTATTCCCTTTTAGAATCAAACCACAACTGAATGCTGGGGTAAGGCTTCAGATACCATGCTATATCTTATTCCCTTTTAGAATCAAACCACAACACAACGGGATGAACGGCTCAGACACATACCGCTATATCTTATTCCCTTTTAGAATCAAACCACAACTGAGCAGTATATGCAAGAGCAGGCCAATAAGCTATATCTTATTCCCTTTTAGAATCAAACCACAACAAAACGGGTGGCCTTCATTCGACAAAGAAAGCTATATCTTATTCCCTTTTAGAATCAAACCACAACTGGCATGTAAATATCCAGCAGCACATACTTGCTATATCTTATTCCCTTTTAGAATCAAACCACAACTACAAACATGCTTTTAGGATCTTCGCCGTTGCTATATCTTATTCCCTTTTAGAATCAAACCACAACAACACCAAGTTTCTTATTGTGTGCATTCCAGCTATATCTTATTCCCTTTTAGAATCAAACCACAACGGTGGTGGCACGGTCGCAAGATCAAGCGGGGCTATATCTTATTCCCTTTTAGAATCAAACCACAACAGTACGTGAAATGCAATTATGGCGGGTACGCTATATCTTATTCCCTTTTAGAATCAAACCACAACAGCGAAACACATCTATTATAACTCATACAAGCTATATCTTATTCCCTTTTAGAATCAAACCACAACCATGAAGAATGAGCAAGGTAATCTTTGTTTGCTATATCTTATTCCCTTTTAGAATCAAACCACAACCTTCCATATCACTAACTAAAATTTAAAACTGCTATATCTTATTCCCTTTTAGAATCAAACCACAACATACCTTAATTGGCTTCCACAAGTTGGGCAGCTATATCTTATTCCCTTTTAGAATCAAACCACAACAGGCGCACCCAGCACACGCATAGAGGCGTTGCTATATCTTATTCCCTTTTAGAATCAAACCACAACTCAACCGGCGGCGGCAAGTAGTGCCGGTGGGCTATATCTTATTCCCTTTTAGAATCAAACCACAACTGGTTGGTCTTGGTGCCTTTGTCGCTGGCGGCTATATCTTATTCCCTTTTAGAATCAAACCACAACAGCTGTTGATTTGCAACAATTTGCTAACGGGCTATATCTTATTCCCTTTTAGAATCAAACCACAACTATATCAAAATTGATTATTGCAATGGCTCTGCTATATCTTATTCCCTTTTAGAATCAAACCACAACCGTTTTCTTCTTTAGTTTTTCTTATAGGGAGCTATATCTTATTCCCTTTTAGAATCAAACCACAACACAGGGCAGTACAACCACTATTCCACGTGGCTTTGGGGCACTTTGGCCGCTCAAAAAAACACCGCTGCGAAGCCGAATCAAACCAAAAGGTTCCATTTTTTTATTCCCAACATGTCAAGGAACTTGCACAAAGATAAAAACTTTATCCACCTTCCAAACCTCTTGCACAAAAAATGGCATACTAGTCAAAATAGTTCAAGCTGCATGGGTTTTTCGGCCAACGGGCGCTCAATGGCTCCCCAAATATTGATGATGCCCCCATATTGCTTGTCGGTGATGCGCAGGATGGACACCTGCCCATGATCGGGCGTGAAGCCCCGAACCCGCCGCTCATGCACGTCGGCACTTTCGGCACTGGCACAATGGCGCGTGTAAACACTGTACTGCATCATCACAAAACCATCCTTCTCCAAATCCTTACGAAATCGGGTAGCCTTTTTACGCTCCAACTTGGTGCCTACCGGCAAATCGAAAAACACAAATAACCACATAATGGTATAGGCATTAAAACGATTGTGTTCCATGATATAGCCTTTTAGAATGCAGGATAGGCAATTTTCTTATCCTCCCCTGCATAACAACGCGACAACGAGGCCGTGGTCATCGACAACGCCACCATTAATGGCCGTTTCACCCCTTCAATGGCAACATCGCAGGTAAGCATGTTCAAAAGGTAGCTTTTGGTGGGCTGATCCAATATCAAATCGGCATCGTGAGTTTGCCAAAGCTGGTAAACCACCTCATCAACATAAGGACGGTACGGCTCCATAATGTCGTCGGCTAGGCAATAGGCATTGTACCGGTTGTGGTGATGGATGCCCAAAGTGGGTAACAGGCCACTCCCCACCAAAGCACGCGCCACAGCAGCCCTGAGTATGGTATAACCATAATTGAGCATGGGGTTGGGCGGATCGCCATAACGGTCGCGGATAAAGCCTGTCCCCATCAACCTTTTCCAATATTCACGGGCAGCGGCTCCCTCCCGGTTTGTGCTGTCGTTGCTCTTCACCCCGGCAGCCAAAGCCAATAGGTTGCCCACGGGCAACTCCAATTTTTTGAGTAAGGCGGCCTGATTGCGGATTTTGGCCTCCACAGTCTGTTTCCACAACTGTTTTTTCAGGGGAACCGAAGCCGAAATCTGTTGCCCAAATAGTTCGCCTTGAAGATGATGCCCGTCGAGATTGAGCAGCATGGCGTCGGGATGATGCTTGTCGTTGCAAAGCACCACTGCCACATTGTTGCTATTGAGTTTTTGCAAAGCCGGCATGGTGAGGGTGATTTGCGGATGCTCAAGAACCACAAAACCGATGTCCTCGATGGGAACGGTCCGCTCTTCGGCTTGAAGTGGCTTCACCACCAACTGCTCTTGGCGTGTGCTGATGTAAGCAGGATTAGCAAAAAACAGGGTGCGTTTCAACATGCATTTGGATTTAGGTTAGATAAAAAAAGATCGATTTTTTGGCCGGATGCATGGCACCGGCAACATGCATCCGGCAAAATAGTCATCACCGCTTGACAACAATTCCCAGTTTCTCGAGTTGCTGTGGGGATGCGGCAAGCGCCAGGCGAGCCACCGATTCAAAATCGTTGATCCACCGATTCAGCTCATCGAGCTTGGCATCACGCTTGTCCACCGCATCCTGGGCTTCACCCTTCTCCTTAAGGATGACCGAAGCAGCTGCCTCCACATCCAGAACTTCCTTCAAACCAGCTTCAAGATCCTGGCGAGTGACATTAAATGCCTGCAACGAATCCGTCCATTTTTGATTTTGCAAAAGAAGCGTGTAGAAGTTTTTTGTTTGACTCAGCCATCCATTGAACGATGGGGTGGTGCGGGCGTTGAGATGAAGAGCCACAAAGGCGGCCGAATCGTGAGCAAAGGCTATTTTAGCCAAAGTGAAATACTTAATATACAGCGAATCGGCCTCCTCACGTTCTTTGTTGCGCAAATCGTAAGCCTGGGCAAGTTCGGCGTTTTCCCTCACGAATTTTTGATTCAGCACAATAACCTCATCGAGCAACAACTTTCCGGCATTCAGCCGTTCGGCATTATAGCCCAAACCCGACACGGAGGTCAGGATGGTTTCATCGTTCATAGCACCCATAATGCGCAGATTGCATTGGTGCAAGAAATCGGAAATGGTTAATTTACTCTTATTCATATCCAATCTTTACTTAAAATATTGAAAAAATTGATCCACGAATCTGTATCATTACAGCATAAGAGCACAAAAAATAGGGAAGTGAGGGTAACAACGTCAAGGCAAGCCGGCAAAACTCCTTGACAGGATGGCTAACCCGCCTCCAAAACCAGCGGATCAATCAAAAAAATGGGCGGAACAAGTATCTGAGGCAACCAAACGACTAAAAAAACAAGCGGAACCATGTTTTGAACTGCCAATTGGTTTAAAAAAGCAGCGGAACAGCTCAACTAAAGAGCAAAACCCCTCAAAAAGAGAGCGGAGCACTGTTTTGACAGGCTGATCGCCTCAAAAAACGGGCGGAATGCCATATTGGCAGACCAAAGGCCATTCCGCCCACACTAAACCCTTTTCTTCCAAAATTTTCGTCAGACCGTTCCTCATCGAATCGACATTTCTAAAAAAACAGAGCCCCCACCACCCCGATGAGCCGAATGGTGGAGGGTTATTGCAATTTATTGGGTAACCAACGTTAGTTGTCCGGTTTCATCAAGCTTGACTTTGATTGGATTCTTTTCCTTCCAAAGTTTCATACTAGCAATTCTACAACCCTGATCATCATCATTTAGTGTAGAAGCAAGATGATGCCTAAAAGTATAATCCATCTGAGACAATTTCTGCACCCGGTAAAGATGCCTGCTAAGCAGTGCCTTATTGCCCCAGTTGGCTCGGATATCTTCGGGGCTTAAGCCAATAAGAAACATGTCGTTGATCTCCATGGTGGCAACAATGGATTGCCCACCCGCGGGCAATTGGTAGATGGGTAAGCCTTGCAGACGGCGTTCGGCAACTGTCCAAAACATCACCACCTCCTCCTTCAACTCACCATTAGCATCGATATAAACAAGCACATGGTGGTTGTTGCGCGGATTCACATACTGATTGATATTATCTTTCAACGGCATGGCGTTGCCTATATTCTCACTGATACGCACTTTCTTTATGGGAACCGGCGCTCCATTCTTATTGGGTAAAAAGAGTTGCCATTCGCCATTCTTAAAGAACGCATCCTTGGGAATTTTGTATCCTTTGGCATTGGCAACATCAACGCCACATTGGTATCTCAAATGATCTTCAATCAGCTTACGAATGGTGACATCAACCACTTTGGCCACATGCTTGTTGTTTTCCAACTCAGTGATTTTTGCCCTGATATGATAACCATTTTCTTGGGCAAAAGGTGCCTTCCGCCTACCAAACACACTCTCCTTATGCAGTTGACCCCGCACACTAAAGCCACGCCTGTTTTTTGTAAGCGTTTTGTTGTTTTGCTTATGCGAAACCAAAATACCATTGGCTGCCTTGGCCACATCGTCTTCGAACCCCATCCAAGGTACCGGTAACTTTTCGGTGCTGCTCAACCGCCCGCGCATCTTGTCCTTGAGCTGAGCATTGCGGGTGCTCATATATTGCAAGAACCGCTGCTCGGTAACGGCAATAGTAATGGCATCGATGGCATGGTGGCGGTGGTCGTCGCGGTTCTTCTTAGGGTCGAACCTTATTTCACCGGTATGTTCATCTACCCACACGGTGCCTTCCGTAAGTTGCTGTCCTTTCTCAAGCTGAGGAATGGCACGATCCATTGGAAACAATTCGGCCGAGGAGGGTTCTATGGCCAAAGTGGCATAATACCGTCCGGGATCAGCTTGCATGGGAACCACATAGCGAGGATCATCTTCAACACTCAACAATCCGCCATCGGTCACTGAAGCGTATATCACCATTTGGTTTTCGCCAGCATTGGGGCGTTCGTTGAAGGCACGGATAAACTCAACATTGGCCATGTCCAAATCGAGCAATATCCAATACTTGCCATCGGGCATATTGCAGGGGCAAGCATAAATATAGCATTTGAAGGCGCCATTATTCACTGTACCATAAAGCAACACCTGCCCTTTACCGGCTTTGGGTTCATTCTTGCGCTCAGGGGCAATGAACGAAGCTTTCAGAATGCCAAAGCGGGCGAAATAAGTGCCATCGACTTCCTGGGTTTTCACCTTGCCGGTGTTCTCATTGTTGAACAGCCCTTTCTCCACACGCCCCCTGAAAGATATGTGCTTGGCATCGGGAAGCGGTTGCTCCGCTGCCACTGGCAACAAGCTGATATCACTATTCACTTTTAGGCGCACCCAATACCTACCATCGGGCATTTCGGGTGCAGGCATCGAAAAACCGGCTTGCTTCAACTCAAAAATTCCTTTCGCCACTTTACCCCCCATCACCAACTCATGATCCGCTGTTTCGGGGTAATCGGCCTGTTTGGGCACAATGGAAATGGTGTTACCGTCCGAATCGGTAAACAAATAACAAGGGATAGCTTTCCCCGGCTGTATGGAGAGGCCAAAAAAATCAACCTTTTGAGTCTCCTGCAACACGTTGTTTAGCCCCCACAAACGGCGTAACTCGGCCGTGAGTTGGCCGGGCATCACCCGCACATCGGAACAAACATGACCCATTATCTCCATTGTTTTACGGGCAATGTAGCGCGTATCGTTGAGCTGACGTTCAATAAATCCTGCCGATTCAAAATCGGTTTTGGAGGTAAAACGCTTGGCCTTTGGAAAAGGCAACACCCTAAAGGCACGTTCGGATATCTCCTCCCAACCATCCATGGGATTATGGTATTTGCGGATGCCCCACAGATGGGGATCCTGATTCTCGCAAAAGAATTGGTAAGGGGTTTTCTCGCCCTTCATCTGGTTGAACTTGGCATCGCAAAGGGTTTTATTACCAAAATTGTCGTCCAGCGAAATGCTATATGGAATGATGTGTTCAATCTGTATCAGGTTGCGCCCGCCCAACACATCGTTCATCCCGAGAGCACGCCCTGTATAGGGACATACCAGACGGCCGGCACGCGACTCTATCTCTTTGGCCAAAAGATATTTTTGAATATTCTCACGGGAGGGCTTCAAGCCAAAACCGGCCAAACGTTCACGTGCTTCATCGTTTTTCTCCGCATTGTCGCGTATAGATTGGCCCATCTGCTGGCGTTGCGTGCGATTGTTACGCAATTCGCGCCCCATCTCAATATGGATACGGGCAAACTGGAAATCGGGATCGGTTTTGCGGTAACGCTTCAGCAAGCTGTTCACCAATCGGCGGGTTTCATTCACGCCCTGCTGGACGATAGGGTTACGCAGGTTTTCAACAGGAGGCACAAAATCGCTCAGCTCCTCAGCCTGTTCCACATCCTGACTGTGATGGTAAAGATGGGCAAAATGGGGATCGTTTACCTCAAAACCATAATCATGGGCAATTAAATGAGCTTTAATCAACTCAATCACCTCCCCCTCTTTGTGTTTGCCATTAAGCAAAGAGCAAATCTCGCGCTCCAATTGGTGTTGCACGGTTTCAAAATATTCCCATCGGCGTCCAAAAGCATTTCTCACACCGCCCAATATCACTGCCCGGTCGTAGGTATAACCTTTTTCGAGGTATGGCATGATGTTTCGGATTGCTTTTAGCGAAACATTACCATAACCATCCTTCAAACGAATATTTTTCACATCCGCTTCGGTAAATTGGCCATATCCTTTTTCGGTCAATTTCTGTGCAAGCTTGGTATTGTCGTCGTAAAAATAGAAATAGTGCCAAATTGTTTCGCTTTTGTCTGCCCATATCTCAGGCTTAAAAAGCCCCATCACCTTTTTATGGGTATAGTTGCCTATAATCTTGAAATCATTTTCGTAATTGAATTTCTCATAATTGAGCTTCAATTCCTTTACAATTTTATCAAACGTAAAAGAGGCATCATTTTTATTAATGAGCGTCATCACTTTTTCGCGTTGCTCGGGTGTAAGCCTGTTGTCTTTGCCATATTTGATGTTATTGACAAACTGCAACGCACGGAAACGTTCAAACTCGGGATGCGATAATGGGCAAGGCTTCTTGCTGCGGGTTTGAATCTTACCATTTTTCACCAAACATTGGTTGTTGGCACTGATTACTGGCAACTCATTTTCAAACCGGCAATTGGCCAGCAAGCTTTTTTGCGAGCGCAAGGGTCTTTGCCAAAAAAGAACGCTCTCATTGCTTTTGAACTGGACGGAGGTTGCGTCTGCCTCCGACTTGATGGTAATATCACCGGCCAAATAATATTTGAGATCCAATTGTTGTCGGGTGGTGACCTTATGAATCCCCTGTTTGCCTTCATCAATGGTCAAAGCATCCGTTCCAAATTTCTGCTCTAGCAGTGCCAGGCGCTTTTGATTCCGTTTATTGCCAAGGTTACCCTTCAATTGACGGGTACGCTCAACCCATACCCTGCGTTGGTTTAATTCCGGGAAAAACTTGGCCTGCGCCATCCAAATACGTTCAAACTCCAAAATATACATATCGCGCACCGTGTAGCGTCCCCTCACCCGGATCTCCCTGCCATCGCTGTTGCGGTTGATGCTAAAAGGCTCATTGGGTTTCACCATAATATCATAGAGTGCTTTCCCCAGCGTGCCATCCCCCACCATTTTTCGGGTTTCCTCTACAGGCAAAATATTTTCATCGGGTTTACCTTTGGTAAAAATGGTTCCATCCTCATTCCCTTTGCCCTTTCTACTTGTTAGAAAACCGCGCCGATGTATCAAATGGTAAAATACACGACCCAACTGGAGCAAGGTTAGAGGTTCGGTAAGTGCCCGAGCCCTAAGTTCATAAGGATTCAAGTGAAGCCACGACGAAAATTCGGGCGTTTCGGGAAAAACCCTGCCATCCGATTTCTTTTTGCGATCCCAGTTTTTCCATTGTTTCAACAATTCCATATCCAGGGGGCACATGCCTTGCTCCACCAGCAACTCCAGCAATTTTATGCGGCGTAACCGCTTCCGGTAAAACTGACGCCGCATCTGTCTCTTTTCGCGCCGCGTGACATTGCGAGACCGCTCCTTTATACCCTGCCCTATGGTTTTGGGCTCCACCCCTTCGGGAAAAATACGCACACCGCAATCGTCAATCCCTGTATAGTTTTCCAGCTTCAATTTATTATCTTCCATCACGAAGGAGGCATTTACCACCGCCCAACCAATACTGTTGGTTCCAAGGTCGAGGCCTAATATTTTTTTCTCCATTTGAATCAAATTATCTTATAAATCAGGGGCTCAGGAGCCCTCATGAACATTCAATCATTAAATTTGACAATAAATCTAATAAATAATTCTAAAAGTTGTATGTTTTATTAAAATAATATTATACTTTTGGCTTCAGAAAAATATTCCTTTTAGAATCTTACCACAATAAGGCCATGTGCCGAAGGTTCTAAAACCTATACTCCCGCTTCGGCGGGAGTTACGCTTTTATAATACTTCTTGTTTCTTATTTCTCCCATCCTTCTTTCCATAAAACCATCCAACTGATTAATTGGCATAACATACGCATCACCCTTACCTGAAATTCACAAAAATTGTATATTTTTGGTTTGAATTAATGTTTTTACATCGGGGTGATGCCTAGGCTCAAAAACTGCGCACCAGAAACCCCGTTTAGAACACAACCATCTAACCTTGAGCACCCCTCGGCCAATCTCTGAAATACAACTTAGGAATTATTCCAACTGATATATTGGGAACATCATGTCCCATCAACAAAATAAACCATACAATATTTATGAACTTATTGACTTTTAAAACAGCCCAAATTTTATCAGCCTTACTCCTACTACAACTCCTTTTACCACACGGCCTGCAAGCCCAAAACACCAAGGAGGGGAAAACCCTCAGGGTGCTTCAGTTCAACATCTGGCAGGAAGGCACGGTGGTGGAAGGCGGATTTCAGGCGGTGGTGGACGAGATCATCCGCACCGGAGCCGACTTGGTTTGCCTGAGTGAAGTGCGGAATTACAACAACAGCCGACTAGACCAACGCCTGGTGGAGGCACTAGCCGCCAAAGGCCATCGATACTATGCCGACAAAAGCCTTGACTCGGGCATCCTCTCGCGGTACCCCATCAAGCAACAATGGGATTTCTTCCCGGTCATCGACGACAAAGGCTCCATCACCAAGGCGCTGATCGACCTAGACGGACATGAGGTGGCCCTCTACAGCGCCCATTTGGATTATCGCCATTGCAGCCTATACCTCCCGCGGGGTTACGACGGATCGACTTGGGACGAATTGCCTGCCCCCATCACCGACACGACATTGATTGCAGCCGACAACCTGAAATCGAACCGCGATGAGGCCATCGATGCCTTTATCAAAGATGCCGAGATGGAAAAACAAAAGGGACGCATGGTGATTCTGGGCGGCGACTTCAACGAACCATCGCACCTCGACTGGACCGAGGCAACCAAGGATTTGGCCGACCATCGGGGCGTGGTGATCCAGTGGCGGAATACAGCGGAACTGGCAAAAGCAGGGTACATGGATGCCTATCGGCAGATTTTCCCCAACCCCGTCACCCATCCCGGATACACTTTCCCGGCCGACAACCCGGCTGTGCCCTTGAAAAAACTGGCGTGGTCGCCCAAAGCCGATGACCGCGACCGGATCGACTTTATATTTTACCACCCCGATCCGCGCTTGCAGCTACAAGATGTGAAACTGGTGGGGCCACGTGGTTCGGTGGTGCGCAACCAACGCATCGAGGAAACAAGTTCCGATCTCTTCGACATCCCCTCAGGCATTTGGCCAACCGATCACAAGGCGGTGCTGGCCACATTCCTTTTCAAACCATAAAAATTACACACACATGCTAAAACAAATAATTCCCATTGTATTGATCCCGTTTTTGATGAGCTGTTCACAAAACAACGGCCTATTGATGAAAACGGCGTCCACCATGAAGGTAACAGAAACCGACACCCGGGATTCCATCATTTTAAAGGCAGCCCACATTGTCCCTACCCCGAACCAATTTGAGGCGTTGAAGAATGAATTCATCGCCTTCATCCATTTCGGCCCCAACACATTCACCCGATTGGAATGGGGCTCGGGCAAAGAAGATCCCTCAATCTTCGACCTGCATAAGCTGGATACCGATCAATGGTGCCAGGCGATGAAAGCTGCCGGGATGAAAATGGTGATATTCACAGCTAAACACCACGATGGCTTCTGCCTGTGGCAAACCCGCTATACCCGCCATGGCATCATGTCAACTCCTTACAAAGATGGGAAGGGTGATGTGTTGGCTGAATTGGCCGAATCGTGCCGAAAACATGGGTTGAAGTTGGGCGTTTACCTTTCGCCGGCCGATCTGTACCAAATTGAAAACCATGAGGGTCTGTATGGCAACCTGAGTAAGAAAACCGAGCGCACCATTCCCCGCGCCGTCGAGGGGCGTCCGTTCGCCAACCAAACCACTTTTAAATTTGTGGTGGACGATTACAACGAATATTTCCTCAACCAATTGTTCGAATTGCTAACCGAGTATGGTCCCGTCCATGAAGTGTGGTTCGATGGTGCCCACCCCAAGACCAAAGGGGGTCAGCAATACAACTATACAGCCTGGAAAGAGCTAATCCATACCTTGGCGCCCAATGCCGTCATCTTTGGCAAGGAGGACATCCGCTGGTGCGGCAACGAAGCAGGAGGAACCAGACAGACCGAGTGGAATGTGGTGCCCTACACTGAAGATCCCAACACGACGGGTAATTTCCCCGACATGACCGACGAATTGTTGGGCGGCCGCGAACAGCTTTACCACGCCCAATACCTCCATTACCAACCGGCCGAAACTAACACCTCCATCCGTGAGGGGTGGTTTTACCGCGACGACACCCACCAAAAAACCCGCAGTGCCGACGATGTTTTCGACATCTACGAGCGGTCGGTTGGCGGAAACTCCATCTTCCTGCTCAACATTCCCCCAAACCGGGATGGCGAGTTTTCGCCTGCCGATGTGAATGTGCTGGAAGAGGTTGGGCAGCGCATCACAGAAACCTACGGGAACAACCTACTGAAGGGTGCTGATGGCCCAAAGAAGGTGCTCGACAACGACATCCTGAGTTATGAATTGGTGAATGTAAAGGATAACTCGATGGTGATTACCACCCAGCAACCGGTTACGGTGAACCGGTTCGTCATCCAGGAAGCGATAACCACCCATGGTGAACGCATTGAAAAACATGCCTTGGATGCCTGGGTTGACAACCAATGGCAAGAAATTGCATCGGCCACCAACATCGGCTACAAGCGCATTCTGCGTTTTCCCACAATCACGACCAACAAATTCCGCATCCGATTCATCGAATCGCGACTACAGCCCGCCATCGCCAATATTTCGGCGCACTATTACCACAACCGTCCACCACAGCTGGCCTTTTCGCGCAACCTCGGCGGCATGCTCACCATCGAACCAAAAAAACATGAGTTTGGATGGAAGCCGCATGGTGAGGACATCTCCAAAAACATCCATGGAGATATGGAAATCCGCTATACACTGGATGGAAGCGAACCAACCCTGGAATCCATTTTGTACCAGGGGCCCTTTTTGCATGAATCGGGAGAAGTTAAGGCACTTTCATTCATCAAGGATCAACCTGGCAGCTTGGCCACACAAACCTTTGGCATCGTGAAAAAAGATTGGAAGTTACTCGATACCGACCACCAGGCAGAAGGACATTCAGGCACCATGGCTTTTGATGAGGATGTGAAAACATTTTGGAAATCAACAAAAACAGGGTTGCACCACCTCGCCATTGATTTGGGTCAAGAGGTGAGTTTGAAAGGATTTGTTTACACCCCTCAAACCACCTATGGTGATGGGATGATTGAGGAGGGAACCATCAAAACAAGCGATGATGGCAAGAACTGGAAATGGAGCGAGCCCTTCAAGTTTGGCAATTTGATCAACGCCCCTTCGCCCCGCACCCACTATTTCAATGCGCCCGTAACGGCCCGTTTCATACGCATAGAATCGCGTGTGATCGCCGGAGGAAAGGAAGGAGCCGCCATTGCTGAAATCGATTTCCTGAAAACAGAGTGAGATTATTGATAACCAATAAAGAATTACTAAAATGCAAAAACACAAATATGATAATTAACAAGCTTTTCATAATCAGATTCCTTCTTGTTTTGATTTTGGCCGCATCTTTGTTCCTCAACCCCGACACTGTGGCCCAAGAGATTAAAGTGATGAGCTACAATATTTATCACGGAGAGATGAATGGCGTGCCAGGGAAAAGCAACTTACAGCAAGTAGCCGATCTAATCAAACAGTATCAACCCGATTTTGTTGCCCTCCAAGAAGTGGACAGTATGACCAACCGCTCCGCCGCCCTGAACAACGGCATCCGGCAAGACCTCATACAGGAACTGGCCAGGATGACCGGGATGCACGGCTATTTTGGGAAAGCCATTGATTTCAGTAATGGCGGATATGGCGAAGGAATTTTGTCGCGTTACCCAGTGGAGAGCAGGCAATTTGACCTACCAACGCCCGAAGGTGGTGAAAACAGGGCATTGTTGTTGGTGGCGCACCGTTTCCCCAATGGACAAAAAATCGTTTTTGGTGGAACACATTTCTGTCATGAATATGCCAAAAACCAGCAAGCCCAAGCCGAGGCCATCTGTGATATCGTTGACAAGGAAACTGCTCCGGCGATTGTTGCCGGTGATTTCAACATCACCGACGATAGCAACCCATATGCCACCATTGTCGCATCATTTATTGATGTAGCCGTCCAGCATGGCAATCCCAAAAACACCATTCCATCGGACAATCCAACGAAAAGGATTGATTACATTTTTGTCTCGAAAGCTGACCAATGGGTGGTAAAAGAGGTTCAGGTGATCGAGAGTGATGCATCCGACCATCTGCCGGTTTTGGTGACATTGGAATTGAAAAACAAATAACAGCAACAAACCGAACCATTTATGAACGCCATAACATGGAGAACATAAGTGGTTCGGTTAATGAAGGAGATTTTGTTAACGCAGAGAGTGAGGTTGGTCAATCTATTAGGTTTTTAAATAAAAAATAGTATCTTGCCTGAACGAGTTCCAAAAGCATACGATTTGAAGATAAAACAAATAGACATCGACCTTATGCTGTTTGATCTAAATCTTATATTGTCTGGTGTTCCAGAAAAGATTATTACTCACGATAAAATTATTGAGTTTATCGAGGATAACGGAACTAAGCGAATAAATTTTGCAACCTCCCATTCAAATGCTTTAAAGAAAAATGGGGATGAAACAGGAGGCGTCATAAATCTCCCCTTCAGGGAAACGATAGAACCAATTACAAAGAACTTGTTGAAAATAGAATTGTTCCCAGCAAAATTTGGTGTCTGGCGGAGAATAAAAACCGATGAAGAATATGCACAATTCAATGAATTTATAAATGAATACCGCGACATTGTTTTCCTGAGGGATCTTCTGGATCTATCACTCGCCCTTTCCATGAATTACGAAGGTGAGCAGAGAACGTTTTTAGGAGAATTGGAATTTCAGGCTAAATTCAACAACAGCCAAGAAGCCGAAAAAGAATTAACTGAAATTTGCAAAGATTGGATAAAAGAGATTCCTTTTTTGAAGGGGGCAAACTATATCTGTGCGATGCCAAGCAGTAATGCAGAGGAAGGGAGTCTTCCGCGCCGAATTGTTGCCAATCTTAAAGGCTTTGGTTTTGAGGATATTTCTAACGATGTTTACTGGACATCAAAAACAAAAAGAATAAAGAATGCCGAAAATCCGGTACAAAAATTGAGCATCCTAGAGGAATCGGGACTACTCATTTCCAATAATTTGAATTTAAAGGGAAAGAAAGTGTTACTGTTTGATGATTTATATATGTCAGGAGTTTCAATGCAATATGTTGCAATGAAACTAAAAGAGGCCGGAGCCAATAGAGTTTATGTGTTGTAAAATCCAGAAGCAATACTTCAAGATAATGGAAGGAAAAGAAATATTTGATTTCGTGTATCAATATTTAAGCATAAAAAATATTGGCTCTGTACAAACCAATAAGGCCTTGAGTTCCGTTTCGGAACCATTGGAGCCATATTCATTTAAAACACAATTAAAAGGGACGCTCAACCCTAGCCAGCAAAACGAATTTGATAAGATTCCAAGCATTTTGAATAATCTCAAATGCAAATTTGACGTTGGATTTTTGTTGCTGGTTAACAAAAACTATCCCAATGAATTAAAAAATAGTTTATCAACAAATACCCCACCTATCTTATCATACATTGGCAATATTGAATTATTAAAAAAACAGAAAGTTGGTTTCAGCGGTTCCAGAAAGGTTTCCCAAAAAGGGATTGATGTGACTCAAGATTGTGTGAAACAATTGGTGACCAAGGATGTTTGCATTGTATCAGGTTATGCTTCCGGGGTTGATCAAGAAGCGCATTTCAGAGCACTTTCAGGGGGAGGAGACACGATAATAATACTTCCAGAAGGAATTAATGGATTCAGAATCAAAAAAGAGTTGAGCGGGATTTGGGATTGGACCCGGACATTGGTCATAAGTGAATTCAAACCTAACGATCCATGGCAGGCAAGTCGTGCCATGCAGCGTAACAATACCATAATAGGATTAAGTGATGTGGTGGTGGTGGTTGAGGCCGGAGAAACAGGAGGAAGTCTTGATGCTGGTTATAAAACCTTGACAATGAACAAATGCCTTTTTGTACCACTGTATGGAAATGTTCCAGAATCGGCAAAGGGGAATATTCTATTGATTAAAAAAGGAGCCTTCCCTATAAAGAAAAATGCCGACACGCAAAAAGCTAACTTGTCAAAGATGTTTGAATTACTTGAAAACATAAATAAATACAGGTTATTTTAGCGTTTTGAAGGGCAAAAAACAAAGGCCATAAATTGAGTGTTTAATTTCAGGAAAGACCTCAAATCACATCTAGACAGAGTTGCTCTGAATTACGAGACGCTGATCGTCAATAGAGGAAAGGACAAAGGAATTGGCAAACCAGAACCCCTAAAGCATAAATATTCGGGATTCTGGTCGAGAAGGATTGATGAAGAGCACCAGCTGATTTATCAACACCAAGATGGGCAGTTACTAATTGCCAAGTGCCGCTTCCATTACGACTAAATCCACCTTATTTCTTCCGCTGCCGTGCCCACTGCATCACGCTCATAGGTGAACGTTCGTGGCGCAGCTCATTGGCCATAAACTCCATGTAGGGTTTCACGTGGTTAAAGTAGTGCTTGAAACCTTCGCACAGGTAGTTGAGCCCCTCCTCGCCATCGGCGGTTTTGATGATCCGGTTTTTTGGGCACTCACCATAGCATTGCGTCAGAAACTCACAAGCCCTGCACTGCTTGGGCAGGGTGTCGTACTTGGCCTGGCCAAAGCGCATCTGCTCGGGCGATAGCATCATGGAGACCATCGACGAGGTGTTGAGGTTGCCCAGCTTATATTCGGGAAACACAAAGTGGTCGCACGAATAGACATCGCCGTTGAACTCCATGGCGCCTGCATGGCCGCATGTCTTGGACCACACACAGGTGCCCGGTGACATGTTCATGTAGCCCGCCAAGGTGGCATCGAACATCGTGACAAAGAAACGCCCCACATCGGCTTTCAACCACTCATCAAAGATAGTCGTCATAAACTGCCCGAAAGCCAAGGCAGGCACCGACCACTCAGTGACGGCAACCTCTTCCTTGTTTTTACGCGACAACAGCTTCAACCCATCCATCCGTTCGGCCATGCGCTCCACCACGGGGGTGAACTGGATGTACTGCGCACCAATACTCTTGAAAAAACGGTACACCTCGAGCGGGTACTGCACATTGTAGTTGTTCACCACTGCCAGCACGTTGAACTCCACCTTGTGTTTCTGCAACAAGCGAATACCCTGCATGGTTTTGTCGAAGGTGCCTTGCCCGCGTCGGTCGAGGCGGTATTGGTCATGGCAATGCTTGGGACCGTCGAGCGAGATGCCGATGAGGAAATTGTTCTCCTTGAAGAAGCGGCACCACTCATCGTTGAGCAGAATACCATTGGTTTGAAGCGAATTGACAATCTCCTGCCCACGGGCATAGCGTTTCTGATATTCGAGTGCTTTCTTGAAGAAGTCGATGCCTCGCAACAACGCTTCGCCACCATGCCAGGTAAACATCACGTGGGGTGTGGGCTGTGCCTCGATGTACTCGCGGGTAAAGGTTTCCAGGAGCTCTAGACTCATGAAGTTCTGCTTTCCCTTTCCGTAAAGGATCTCCTTTTCGAGATAGTAGCAGTAGGTGCACTCAATATTGCAGGTGGCACCCACAGGTTTGGGCATCAAATAGATGGGTGAGGATAAGGGATTGAAATAAATTGACTGGCCACTCATAGTTTTATATCTTTTTCAACTATTGAAGTTTATTTTCATGTATAAGTAATCCCTGCTGACTGTAAAAGTCTTACCGGCCGAGATCATTCCCGCCGCCTTTAACGCGCTCAATGACAGAGAGACATTCCGACTATTCGACTCGACGACTTCATCTCTTTCCCTCGATTTCATTAGGTTCGTGGTGCAAGATAGTATGTTTCGATGAAATTACTAAAACATCCCCCTTACCGCCCCACATATTTATAGAAATTTACACTGAGCAAGAACTCGTGCACCGCCCTTTTTTCACTGGGGAGATAGGCAAATCGGTAGCCCAGCTCCATGGGAATGAGGAACTGGAAAAAATGGCTTTCGCTCATCAGCTCAGTCCCTAGCGAACGGTTGTTGAACACAGTCCGATTGTCGAGTTGGTTGGTGAAGGATCTGGTCACTTCCCCTCGGGCATAATCGTAGAAAAGATTCATCCTGATGCGTTTCAAATAGAGCACCGAACCCACACTCCAGTCGGGATTGAGCAGCGGGAAGTGGTAATTCAATTTGATGCTGGCCAACTGGTCGTTCATCTGCTTACCATATCCGCGCGGGAAACTCACAAAGTCGGAATAGAGGTACCGGTATTGACGGCCTGACTGTGAAGTGCTGTACACATCGCCACCCTCCTTTTGCTGAAATCCACCCTCCAAGCGAATCTGGTGGTAACGCATCAAGCCGGGCAAATACAAACGCCCAAGTGCGCCCCACATGCTGCCCAGGTTGTTGTCGCCCCAAGGGGTGTGGCGGTAACGCAGTTGTAGAGACTGTCCCCAACGCGAACCCACATCGCGGCTGCTGGCACGACGGATGTTGGAAAAGAAGAGCCCGTATTGCAAGTCGGCAAAATTAAGACTGTTCACCATCCTTGTTTCTGTCTTACCTTTGGGCACCCATCTTCCGTTTGCAGCGGTAACTGGTGTCAATTGAACCTGGTACCCTGAGTTGTTGAAATGCTCCACCCCCACCATCGGTTCCAGATAACGACTATAACGTCCTCGGCTCAAATAAATAGGCAGGCTCACCGATCCTTTGACGCGGGTTTGCACCATCCGGTCGTGACTGTAAACAGAAACCGTATCCGTCCCCGAAAGGGCATAATAGTTGTTGTCAACCCGGTCGTCGCCATGGGTCACATTCAATGCTAGCACCGGATACCAGCCTTTGTAGGTGAAGTTGAAGAAATACTTCTCCAAACTCATCTGCTGGTCGGCATAATAACCAGCCGACGCCATGGCCGTTCCCAACCTATTTTGCGAAAGGACGGAGACGCCCGACCGCACCTCTTCTTGATCAATATTCACCGCCACAGGCGCCCAACTGTGGATGCCCGCCAAGTTCCATTTGGAATAGTTCTTCACAGGATAGGCCTTCGCGGGCAATCCGCTCCAATCCACCAACGGCTGCTCTCCCGCCAAGGCTTTTTCCAATACCTGCTCCGAAGGGAGCACCAAAGCTGAATCTTTCTGAATGGTTTGATCATTGTCTGCCTTCACCAAGCGATAGCCATCGGCCGTGTAGTCGCTGTAAAGAATGGAATCGCCAGACCAGGCAATGGCGCCAGCTGCACCAAAACGGGAGGAGGTGACCTGTACGGGTTTTCCACCTTCGATCGGCACCTTAAAAATATTTTCGATGCCTGTTTGTGATGATGCAAAATAAACCTCATCCACCACCACCCGTGGCAAGCGAATCTGATCGAAGGAGGCTTCGGTGAGGTTGCGCCAAAGCTTCGTGGCTGGATTAAAAGCCACCAATCGCTTACCTTGCCCATTCAACAAAACCATCACCAGCTCCTTGTCCCGGCTGTTCCAAACAGGTGTCACCGGAAATTCATTTCCCGGAATGGGATGCTCTTCCTGAAGTTCGCCCTTCAAATTGAGCAGATGGATGGCGTTGCGGTGATCGTTGCTGATGTGGATGGCCGCCAGCCGTTGTCCATCGGCCAAAATAGTCGGTGCAAAGTAGCGGCCTTGGGTGGTGAGCCGCGTCACTTGGCCGCTTGTCAAATCCATTAGGTAAATATTGCTGAAAATCTGGTTCTCCCAGCGCCAATGAGGTTCCATCTCCGTCCAGGCCATCAGGTTGCCCGTCACCGAAAATGGCTCATCATCGCGCACACCGGGCACATGCAGCGTCTCCTTGCTACCGGAGGGCACCTGGATGCGCACGAACTGCTTCACAATGCCCGGGCCACTCATCTCCGCCACCACATAGTGATCGCCGGCAGCCTGCGGGTATTTAAAATTGAGGTATTCAGTGTTTGACGAAGTCACCGAGTCTAAAGAACTTTTCCAAAGCTTTACATCCTGCTGCCGCCACTTCTGTTGCCAATCGGCAAAAACCGAAGCATAGAGCGCCCGTTTGCCCATGCCGGTGGTTTGTCGAATGACACGGTTAAAGGGCGTGAACGACCAACTGCGCTTGCCGGTTTGCTCCACGGCGCGGCTCCAGAGCCCTTCACCATAGCGGCTACGCGCACCGGCCACCAATGCATAACCCATCTGGTAGTAATTGGGCACATAATCGCGGTAGGATCCCAGGTAAGCTTTGCTCATCGAAAAAGGGGCGGCCGCCACCAGTTGAGCCCGTAAATCTTGCTCGAACTCGGGCATCCGGCCTCGCCCCGATTGGCTCAGGAGCGTCTCAGTGAGCACCGCATCGCCCTCGAGGAACCAGAAAGGCAAATACAAACCCGCCACAGCACCGGTGGCCTGCTGTCCGAAGAGATAACCTGCCCAACGAGTGAAGCCGCTGTTGAGCTTGTCCATCTGCACCACATGGCGGTACTCGTGAATGGCCAGATGCTGAAGCCAATCCATACTGCCGATGCTTTGCGAAGCGGTGGTGAAAAGCTCCGATCGCTTGGGTGCCCACGAGACAAAACCGTTGGAATAGGTGGTGCGGGAGTGCAACAACACATCGATCCTGCGCGGGCTGTGCGCCAATGAGTAGCCGCCCACCTGGTTCAAGGTGTCGAAGATGGCTGCCAACCCCTGCGCATAAGGCTGCATATCCGAAGAGAAGAGCAACCGCACATGGGGCGTTTTGATCTGTTGCCAACGAATGCCAACCGGGTCGGATCCCGAAGAGTAATACTGCGCAAACAGCAAGTGACAGAAGAAAAGCAGAGCCATCAACAGAGTGAGCCGGGGTCGAAACATAATCGCAAGAATAAAAATAACATTGGTTAAAGATAATCAATAAACATTTCCAACGGCAAACTGTTTGGAAGGAAACCATATACAAAACGAATGAAAACCTGTCATATCATCAGTAACCACCCATTAACCGCCAACACCTACCTGCTAGAGATCACCAAAAACATTGAGTTTACTGCCGGCCAATTCGTCGCCATCAGCTTGGCAAACAGCGAAGAGAAGCGTTTGTACAGCATTGCCAGCGGCGAAAAGGATGGCACCCTCAAAATTTTATACGAGGTGGTGCCCGATGGCCTCCTCACCAACCAGCTATGCCAACTTAAAGCGGGTGATCGAGTCATGGTTTCGGAACCCATGGGACGTTTCCTGCCCACCCACGGGAAGGCGCTCTGGATTGCTACCGGAACAGGCATTGCCCCCTTCATTGCGATGCTGCGCTCAGGTTACGGCAACGACAAAACCCTGCTGCACGGCTCAAGAAAGACAGAAGGCTTTTTCTTCCAGGATCAATTTGCATCATCCCTAGGAGATGGTTACCTACGTTTCTGCACCACAGAAACTGCCTCAGGCATCATTTCGGGCAGGTTGACACACCATCTCAAGCAAATGGATGGTTTGGACCCCGATATATTGTATTATCTTTGCGGTAGTAACCAAATGGTGATTGATGTGCGTGAGATCCTGATCAACAAAGGGATCCCATACGAAAACATCAAGGCTGAAATATATTTTTAAGAAAATGGCAAAAGATATTTTGTTTGGCAAAACCCTCAAGGAGCTGGAAGCGTTGGTGGCAGAGGAAGGATTGCCGCGTTTCAATGCAAAGCAGATTGCCGAATGGCTCTATAAGAAGCATGTGGTCGCCATCGACGAGATGACCAATCTGTCGAAGAAAACCCGCGAACTACTAAGCCTACAATACGAAGTGGGGCGCTTAAATCCCGACAGTTACCAGGAGTCGGCCGATGGCACCCGGAAATACCTCTTCCCCACTAACCAAGGAAAATTTGTTGAATCGGCCTACATGCCCGAAAGCGACCGCCACACCCTTTGCGTTTCATCGCAGGTAGGCTGCAAGATGGGCTGTCTCTTTTGCATGACGGCCAGGCAAGGGTTTCAGAGCCAACTATCGGCCGCTGAAATCGTGAACCAGATTGCCAGCCTCCCCGAGCGCGACCTATTGACCAACGTGGTGTACATGGGCATGGGCGAACCACTCGACAACACCGACCAGGTATTGAAGAGCATCGAGATATTGACGTCGGATTGGGGATACGCCTGGAGCCCTCGCCGCATCAACGTCTCCACCATTGGCGTTTTGCCCGGGTTGAAACGTTTCATCGAGGAGAGTGAGGCTCACCTGGCCATCAGCCTCCACAACCCCTTCCACGAAGAGCGGTCGCAAATGATGCCCATCGAAAACGTCTATACCGCCGAGAAGGTGGTGGAGCTGCTCAAGCAATACGACTGGGGCAAGCAGCGCCGCATCTCGTTCGAATACATCATGTTCAAAGGGATCAACGACACCCGCGCCCACATCAAAGGGCTGCTGAGCCTGCTCAATGGGGTGCGGTGCCGGGTGAACCTGATCAAGTTCCACGCCATCCCCGACAGTCCGCTCAAGGGGAGCGACCACACCACCATGGAGTGGTTCCGCGACCAGCTGACGCAGAAAGGGATTATGACCACCATACGTCGCTCACGGGGCGAAGACATCTACGCCGCCTGCGGCCTGCTGAGCACCAAGAAATTGATGAATCCGGATGAGAACTTAGATTTCTGACCAAACAAGGTTAACTAGTATAATTCGCGCCCCAATGCCATAAAGGTTTTGGGGCGTGGTGTTTTAAAACGGCGGCTTCAGCCACTCAACCCACACACGATTACTGCGGAAAGACTCATCGCACCACCCCAAATCATTAGGAGGAGTTGTTTCTTACAGAAAAACAAATAATTTTGTGGTAAACAACCCAAACCTATGAAATCCAAACGAATCATTCTCCTGGCGCTCCTATTGCCCATTGCAGCTCTTGCGCAAAAACACGAGCTAAAAATCATGTACACCCCCCTTTCGTTGACCACTTTGGACGACATGACCAGCCACACCAACCCTTTCCAGACCGACAAAAGCAGGCCCGGAGCCTGGATGCTGGAGTACAATTACCCCCTGAACGACCGGTTTAAAATTGGCTTTAACATCACCTACGACCGGTTCCGCACGGAAGGAACTCAATCGTACAGCACGGGAGGCTATCCCAACCAGGATGGAACTTGGCCCGATTCAAAGACAAAGTATTTCAATTACACCACGCGTGAATATAACCTCTTCCTGGGGCCGCAGATCAGCATGGAATATCTACGCCTGGAAAAATTTCGTATGGGTTGTGGCGCCGGGGTTTCATTGGTGTTTATAAAAAACCAATTCAAATCGAGCGTGGTAACCGATAAAAAAACCAAGGTCAACTTTATGGGACATGTGGAATTGCTGAACTTCACCTGGGGTAAAACCAATGGATTGACAGGCCAGGTCGGCTTTGGGCACAAAGGGTTGTTCAGTATAGGGTATTTTGTGAGGTTATAAGGAGGTTCAACAACCATAGGCCAAAATAACTATAACTAATTTTGGATAAAATAAATAATATGGTTTATTTTATACAAGGTATTTTGGAATAAGGAGGCGAAGTACCCATATTCCGAAAGAAATAGAGTATAGCCCAAAAACAACACATAGACACTAGGGGATATAAAACATACGCTTAACACCAATTAGTTAGGTATTATTGAATGTTAGATATCGCAATTATAGTATAAAAAAAATTAACCACAAGAAATGCTTACTCAAAAAGAATTTGAAATTAAAAGAATTGACTTTACCAATTTTGTTGAAAAAATGGAGACTGAAAAGAAGTATCTAAAAAATTACTTTAGATTGAATTCTAACAAAATAGAAGAAACAAACACCTAATCGACTAGGCTACCGGTAGACTAACTCTCTACCAGAGAACCACTCACAATTTGTCCCGCCACGAATCCACCGTGCCTAAGTGAGCTGCGCTAATGCCTTTCGCATGGAGTTCATCTTGCAGCCCCAGCGAAAGGAATTTATAGGGAGGTTCGTTAAATTAAACGATAGGAATTGAAAACAGACCAGTAATTCACTACTGCGCATAGCCACGTTCGTTTGGCTCGAAATCAAAACCTAAAAACAGTAAAAAAATTGATTCGGATTAATTAAGTACTTATATTTGTACTTGATTAAAAGAAGGAAATATGATTGCTGCTAATTTTTCAGAATTTAGGACGAACCTAAAGATGTACCTCGACAGCGTGGAAGATAATAACGAAACGTTGATCGTGAAGAGAAAAAGCGGGAAAGGAACCGTAATGATCTCACTGGATGAATACAATTCCATAATGGAAACCGTTCATCTCTTAAGTTCAAAATCGAATGCTGATAGGCTCTATGAATCTATTAAACAAATGAAAAATGGAGATAGAACTACTGAGACCTTAATTGATGAGTGAAAATGAAAATAACTTTTTCAAAAAACGCATGGGAAGATTATTTATCATGGCAAAAAGATGATAAAAAAATGCTCCGAAAGATTAATGATCTCATTAAAGATATCCAACAGACACCCTATGATGGACTTGGAAAGCCAGAACCTTTAAAATTTGACTTAGCAGGGTATTGGTCAAGAAGAATTGATCAGGAACATCGACTAGTATATCAATTTCAGGACGGAGAGCTTTTAGTATATAGCTGTAGATATCATTACGACATATAAAATAATAAGCGCCAAGCAAACTACCAGTAGGTTTGGATATTCCGGACTAAGCTGACCCCCCATTTTGAATCTTGACAGATCAGTTTTTGAGATCTGTCCGTCTGCGCGACATATGGAAAGCATAAGCCACCAACCCGGTTCAAAACAAAGAGAGGCACTACAAAATAAAGCGGGAGGGTATTCAGGAATCTTTTCATGGGATCGGTGTACGGTTACATCCAAACATAGTCATTTTTTACATTTTTACACAAAAAACCACATTCAAAAGCCGATCAAATCCACCAAAAGCAAGAAGAAATTCCAACATTCAGGTTCTTAAAGCATTATTTTGACTGGAGTAAAGAGCGATCCGAGGAACATGACCGTGATACCACGACAACGAAAATTGTCAAGAAGAATGAATCTATCTAAGGGAATTGCACAAACAGAAAAACCTGTGAACCGAAAGATTCACAGGTTTTATTTGGTCGGGGTGACCCGATTCGAACGGGCGACCTCTACGTCCCGAACGTAGCACGCTACCAACTGCGCTACACCCCGATGACAGAACATTTAATTTGTCTAACGCAAAATTATAGGTTATTTTGATTGATCAAACCTTTTTGGTCAAAAAAACAATAATTTTCCACGCTCGTTATATAAAACAAAAAAAGACAATCCGTTAGCAAAATAGATGAATCCTATGCATCACTTCCATGGGATGCGGTAACCCACATTCCATTCTATAAAATCGGCCTGCGACAAATTGTGAGCAAAGATATTGATCCCTACAAACAGATCGTTTTTGAAGTGGTACTTCAATCCGGCACGCTGGTATAAGGCGGGCTTTTTAGTGGGCAGATCCTTGCGCCACAGATAAACGCCCAACTGAGTGACGATGCTCAAGCGGCTGATGCAAAACTCATGGCTGCCATACAAACCCAATGAAAATCGGTCGCTGGCATGGGTGCTCAAAAGTTTATCAGCATGCCCCTTGTCGTTTACCTCAATATCGCTGCCCAACCACTCGTCATAGGTCACATCGAAGCCAATACCCGCCTTGCTCTTATGACCGAATTGCCGCATAAAAGCTGTGGAAAAAGATAGCATATGATACATCACGCCTTGATAGGTATCGTTCAAACCTACATATTTGGTGGTGTCGAACTCCTCTCGCTTAATGCCCATCCCCAGGGCGAAATAAACTTCGTTGCGTTTTTCATGCTTGATGTCATATCGACGCATAAACCGGGGCGTCTCTTTCAACGAATAGCTGACCGAAACATAAGGCGAAAACAGGTTCAGCCCTTTGTTGGGTTTCTGAATGGCGCCATTGGAAAAATGGGTAGCCTCAACACCGGCGGCCAAAATCCAATGGGGCGTCAAATAATAGTTGTATTCGGCCCCCAAACCTACATAAACGGTGCGGTATGAGCCAATGGCAATATTGAAGGGATTGTCGTTTTGGTCGTAAGGGCGCCAGTTGTAAGTCAACCCAAATCCGATCTGGTACATCAACGCCGATCGGTTCCACCGCTGGAAGGGAGCTCTGTAAAAACCATACAAGGCATTGGGGTAACCCAACTCATCGCCAGGGGAGAATTTAGCCGTATAAAAAGCAATCCCAAAATTTGGAAAATTATGGGCATGCTCCCAGTCGTACCGACCATCGGTTTGCTTGCCAAAACCAAGGGTGAGGGCTTGATACGACTTGATGCTTTGGCCATTATGGTTGGTGCCATCCACAAAATCGTTGGTATTGAGTACTGCCCCATTGTTGAATTTCAGCATAAAAAAATGATACCGTGGCTTCCGCGAAATGGTATCGGCCTGCTGCGCTTTCAAACCGCAATTAACAAAGAAAAACAACAAAACAAACAATAAAGCTAATCGCATAAAGGTTAGATTGAAAAACTGAATAAATCGGCAATTGACAAGCCAGGGCTTGATAAACATAAAAGCAAATTTAACCAGAATATTCAATCAAAAAAACGACAATCATCAATTTTAGTTTTTTTTCAGAGATCATAACTTTTGCAACCAAAACAAAATCAGATCATTGATCAACCAATCCGGTGCGGGGATAGCATAAAACAAAATTGCACTCCACCGGGCTTAATGCAAGCTTATTTTGAAGAGTCTGCTGCAAAGCGGTGTAAGAAACACCTCCTGGCCTACTCATAAACAATAGGTGGAGATTATGACCATCAAGCACCACATCCAACAACTGATCATTGGATTGAACTGGAAAAAAAGAAAAATTGTTCCTTTGCGGCCACTTTTGCACAGCCGCTTCAACCTCTGCAACTGCTGATTCGAAACAATTAAAGACAACCGACTTATTCAGAACAACATGAAGCTGAAAAACACGCTTAATTAGATCATGAAAGCCAACCTCTTTTTCGGCAAACTGAAACAGGCATACCTCGATGCGTTCCATCAACTGTAGAGAACCCAACAAACGGCAAATAAAAATATTCTGCGGATTGTTGATGGATATTTTTTCGGTTGTAGAGATCATCAACCGCTCCAACCACCCCTTGCCAGAAGGGAGACCAGCCACTAGGTCGGTGGCTAGGTTTTCCTTGGCGCTGCGGGTAAGTCCATCAATGAAGTTGTAATCGATCACGGCTCGTATCTCTATGCGCTCATCCACCGAAGCAGCATACACAATGGACTGTTCCAGCGTTTTATACGCCAGCCGAAGTTTTTGATCCACCACCTGATCGTTCTCGATGATACTGATGCAGTAAATGGGCGTTTTGCGCCGGTCGTATTTGATGGCCATGGCAAAATCGAGCAACCGCTCCATGGTCATGGGGTTAGCAATATAGGTAAGAATGGTTTGTGAGTCACTTCCTGTACCTGAAGGAAGAGCCGATAACTCCTCGTGGCGCAGGATACTTCGGGCTGCATAGGCGGTAACGGCAGAAGAGACCACACAGGTGATCAGGATCAACAAGATGGTGCCATTCAAAACATGTTCGTCGATGATGCCCAGGTTGAACCCTACCAGCACCACCGCAATGGTGGCCGCAGCATGGGAACTGGAAAGTCCGAATATCAAGCGGGTGGCATAATTCCTCATCTTCAGCCACCGGGCGGTCAAGTAGGCGGCCAGCCATTTGCCAAACAAGGCCACAACCGTCAATACCACAGCAACGACCAATGCAGTAGAGCCATTCAGGAGCACCTTTAGGTCAACCAGCATGCCGACACTGACCAAAAATATTGGGATAAACAGTGAGTTTCCGGTGAATTCCAACCGGTTCATCAAAGGGGAGGTATGTGCAATGAGACGGCTAAGGATCAATCCCGCAGAAAAAGCCCCGATGATAATTTCCAGCCCAGCCAATTCGGCCACCAGACTCAACAAAAAGACCGTAAAAAGCACAAAGATAAAGTGGGAATACCGCAAATCGATGTGGCGCTTGAAAAACCATTTGGCCACACGAGGCATCACATAGAACCCAAATACAATAAACAGGAATACGGAACAGACCAGCACCACTGGCCACCAGGCATTGGCGCTATTGCTTTGCCCTGTAATGAAAGCCAAGATAAAAAGCACTGCCACATCGGTAAACAGGGTTCCACCTACCACCACCATCACCGACTCCTGCCGCGACAAACCCAGCCGGCTAACAATGGGATATGAAATGAGTGTATGGGTGGAAAACATGCTGGCAATAAGGATGGAAGCTTGGAAGCTATAATCGAGCCAATAATAACAAACCGGCAAGCCTACCAAGAAGGGAATGAAAAAAGTGAGCAGCCCAAACACCAGACTTTTCTTCTTATTGCGTTGAAATTCATTCAAATCCAACTCCAACCCAACGATAAACATAATAAACAGCAACCCGATGGTGGAAAAGAGCTCAATGGAATCGGGTCCAACCATGTTCAACCCAAAAGGGCCAATCGCAACACCAGCCAGAATAAAGCCTATGATATCGGGGATCCTGATTCTCCTAAAAATCACAGGCACCAACAACACAACAGCCAACACAACCACAAAAACCAAAACAGGCGATTGGAATGGACGGGCAAATGAGACGGCAGCAAAAAGCATGGCAAACAATTTATAGGAACATAAACTGCCTCTAATATAAATAAAAGAAGGGAAAGCAAGAGTGGATTCCAATAAATAAAAAAGAAAGGGCTGTCCAATGATTATGAACAGCCCTCACAAATATCAAATCGACCAAATCAAATAACGCTGGCGATTTTGTCGCTGCGGTATTTACCGGCCATCAACTTTTCTTTAACTTCCTGGAATGCCTTGATGGTATATTCCACATCTTCCATGGTATGCACCGCTGTTGGGATCAAACGGAGCATGATTTGTCCTTTGGGGATAACAGGATAAACCACGATGGAACAGAAGATATTGTAATTTTCGCGCAGATCCATAATAAGCATAGTTGCCTCAGGAATGGTTCCATCCAAGAATACAGGTGTCACCGGCGATGCAGTATGACCAGTATTGAAACCAGCCTCCTTCAACCCTTTCTGAAGGGCATAAACGATAGTCCAAAGATTTTCTTTCAGCTCGGGCTGAGTGCGCAGCAATTCCAGACGCTTCAAAGCACCAACCACCATAGGCATGGGCAATGATTTGGCAAAGATCTGCGAACGCATATTGTAACGCAGGAAGCTCACCACCTCTTCGTCGGCAGCCACAAAACCGCCAATACCAGCCATTGATTTGGCAAAAGTACCAAACATCACATCAATCTGGTCGGTTACGCCAAAGTGTTCGGCCACACCGGCACCAGTCTTACCCATGGTACCAAAACCGTGGGCATCATCCACCAGGATACGGAAGTTGAATTCTTTTTTGAGTTCAACAATCTTGTCGAGGGCGCCCAAGTCACCGGCCATACCAAACACACCTTCAGTAATCACCAGGATACCACCATTTTGCTTTTCAGCCAATTTGGTGGCACGCTCCAACTGCTTGCGCAAGTTGTCGATGTCATTGTGGGGAAACACAAAACGTTTGCCCATGTGCAAACGAAGGCCATCCAAGATACAAGCATGCGATTCGCTGTCGTAAACAATCACATCGTTACGGCCGCACAAAGTGTCGATGATGGAAACCATGCCCTGGTAGCCAAAGTTGAGCAGGTAGGCATCCTGTTTACCAACAAATTCGGCCAGGCGAGCTTCCAGCTCCTCATGCTTACTGGTTTGTCCCGACATCATACGGGCCCCCATTGGATAAGCCAAACCCCATTCAGCAGAAGCTTCAGCATCCACACGACGCACTTCTGGATGGTTTGCCAAACCTAAATAGTTGTTCAAGCTCCAGTTTAAAACCTCTTTGCCCCTGAATTTCATTTTAGGTCCAATTTCACCTTCCAATTTAGGGAACATAAAATAACCATGAGCTTCTTTTCCGTACTGGCCAAGCGGCCCCATGTTTTGTTTTATTTTATCAAATATGTCCACAATGTTGAGTTTAAAATTTTACCGGCAAATGTAATATTTTTTCATCCGTTACCACTGAAAATTCAAAAAAAAGCGCTTCTCTGTGACAACCGGCACTTTCAAGCCTCCTGCAAACACTGACCAATAGGCATGATAGGGGCTGAAGTAAAAAGCTAATCAGAATAAATGTTGAACAAAAATGTTGGCTGCAACCAAAGGAAATTGTATCTTTGCCTGATAAATTTTTCATTAAACAACAAACTATCATACTATAAACTAGTAAATTAGATAAAACCCAGCCAGCAATATGAAGTCTATTTCCCCTATAAAACAAAGTGTTATCATCCTTTTTTTAGTAGTTGCCTCCTCGTGCAGCCAATATCAGAAACTGCTGAAATCGCAGGATTACGAGCAATGGTACCAGAAAGGAATTGAGTATTACAATAAGGAAGATTTCATGAGGGCATCCACCCTATTAGGCCAGCTGACCACCATTTACCGTGGTACCGACAAGGCCGAAACGGTGTTGGTGACCTATGCCAACTCCTTATATGGATTGAACGACTACACCATGGCAGGTCACTATTTCAGGGAATATGTAAAAACCTACCCCAATGGAGACAAAGCCGAGGAGTGCCAATTTATGAGTGCCTATTGTTACTACAAACTATCGCCCAAACCCCGGCTGGATCAGACGGACACACAAAATGCCATCAACGAATTCCAGCTTTTCATCAACATGTTCCCAAACAATGCCAGGGTCAACGAGGCCACCAAAATAATGGATGAACTGCGCGACAAACTGGTTTACAAATCGTATTTGAATGCCAAACTCTATTACGATCTAGGCAACTACATGGGAAACAACTATATGAGTGCGGTCATTGCGGCACAAAACAGTCTAAAGGAGTATCCCGACACTAAATACCGCGAGGAACTCAGCTTTTTGATTCTGGATGCAAAATACATCCAAGCAGTCAATAGTGTGGAAGAGAAAAAGGAGGAACGATACAGAGAAGCTATTGATGAGTATTATGCATTTTACAATGAGTTCCCCGAAAGCCAATTCATCAAGAAAGCTCAAAAGATCCTTGAGGATTCGCAGAAAGAGATAAAGAAGAGTATTAAAGTTGTAGCAGAAAATTAATATAATACCGATATGTCAACAGACTACAAAAAGAGTAATGCACCGGTTAATACCATTACCTGGAACACAGCAGAATTATCAGAAGACACCGGCAACGTTTACCAGTCGGTAATCATCATGAGTAAAAGGGCCAACCAGATTAGTGTGGAACTGAAAGAGGAGCTGAGCAAAAAGCTTCAGGAGTTCGCTTCTTATACCGATAATCTGGAAGAAGTGTTCGAAAACCGCGAGCAAATTGAGATTTCAAGGTTCTATGAGCGCCTACCCAAAGCAGTGAGCATTTCAGCTCAGGAATTTTCGGAAGACAAGGTTTACTATCGTTTGCCAGAAACCGCAAAAGAAGAATAGTACAACCATTTGAATGGATACTGAAAAAGATAAAAGGATTTGGTTTCTTTTATCTTTTTGTTTTTAAATCGACACATAACAACTGTCGGAACGGAGAAAATGTTTTATCGACTTAAAATCATTTCAGGATGTTGAAAGGGAAAAAAATCATATTGGGCATCACTGGCAGCATCGCTGCTTACAAGGCGGCCTATTTATTGCGGTCGCTGGTGAAAGAGGGAGCCGAAGTGCAAGTTATCATGACTCCTGCTGCCAAAAACTTCATCACCCCCGTCACCATGGCAGCTCTATCGGGCAAGCCGGTTCTGGGCAACTTTTTCGAAAGCAGCGACGGAAGCTGGCACAGCCACGTCGACTTGGGATTGTGGGCCGACCTGATGCTGGTGGCACCCGCTTCGGCCAATACCATGGGCAAAATGGTCAACGGCATTGCCGACAACCTATTGGTAACCACCTACCTCTCGGCCAAATGTCCTGTTTTTGTGGCGCCAGCCATGGATCTCGACATGTACAAACACCCCTCCACCCAGCAAAACATCAACAAACTGAAGGAATTTGGCGCCCACATCATCGATCCCGGCAGCGGGGAACTGGCCAGTGGCCTGGTGGGAAAAGGACGAATGGAGGAGCCCGACCGCATTGTGGAGATGCTCCAATCCTTTTGGGCCAGTCAACGGCAGCCCGAATCGCTGGCAGGTAGAAAAATTCTACTGACCGCAGGTCCTACCTACGAAAAAATTGATCCCGTGCGCTTTATCGGCAATTACTCATCAGGCAAAATGGGGTATGCCATGGCTGAGGAGCTGGCACAAAGAGGAGCCAAGGTGGTGCTCGTGTCTGGTCCGGTAAAACTGAAGGCCCAGCATCCCAACATCGAAGTGGTGCCTACCGAAAGTGCCGCCCAGATGTACCAGGCCTGTCTGGAGCATTTCCCATCGTGCACGGGGGCCATCATGGCAGCAGCGGTAGCCGACTTCACCCCCAGCCTGACAGACACGCAAAAAATCAAACGCAAAGGTGTTTCCATAGCCCTGGAACTCCAACCCACCAAAGATATTGCCTCGGCATTGGGTGAGATGAAAAACAGCGCCCAGTTTCTGGTGGGCTTTGCCCTGGAAACGCACGATGCCCTGGAAAATGCACAAATGAAACTGCGGAAAAAAAACCTCGATTTTATTGTATTGAATTCCCTGGAGGATGAAGGTGCTGGCTTCATGACCGACACCAATAAAATTACCATCATCGACCGTTACAATAACAAGACCCTCTATCCGTTAAAAGAAAAGAGTGAAGTTGCCAAAGACATCATCAATAAAATAGAGGAACTGTTGTCATGAGGAATTGGATTGCAGGATGGCTGCTAATGATGGCCACCGGACTGGGGGCCCAGGAATTTCAATGCAATGTACAGGTTGTTTCGCCAGCCGTGCAAGGCACCAACAAGCGCGTGTTTGAAACACTCCAAACGGCGTTGAACGAATTTATGAACACGCAACGCTGGACCGACCATCAATATAAGCCGGAGGAACGGATTGAGTGCAACTTCATGTTCAACATCAGCGAAGTGGTATCAACCGATGATTTCAAAGCCACCCTGCAGATCCAAGCCCGACGGCCAGTGTACAACAGCACTTACCACACTACTTTGCTGAACATCCAGGACAACGACATAAGTTTCCGATACATCGAGCACCAACCGTTGATATTCAACATCAACAATTTCGACAACAACCTGGTGGGGATCATGGCCTACTATGCCTATATGATCCTGGGCCTCGATTACGATTCTTTTGAGCAATATGGCGGCAGCGAATACTTTAAGAAAGCCGAACAGATCGTCAACCGGGCACAGAGCAGAGCTGAGAAGGGCTGGAAATCGTTCGAGGGGCAACGTAACCGCTATTGGTTTGTAGAAAATGCCCTGAACGAAGTGCATAAGCCCTTGCGCCAAGCCTTCTACCAATACCACAGAAAAGGGCTCGACACCATGGCCGAAAAATCAGAGAATGCTCGCCAGCAAATATACCAGTCGTTGGAGACCTTGCGAAAGGTACAGCGCCAAACGCCTGGCTCCTATCTGATGGCACTCTTTTTCACCGCCAAGTCGGATGAATTGGTGAGCATTTTCTCCGAAGCCTTTTCTTTGGAGAAAGGGCGGGCGTCCGACCTGCTCCAGGAGGTTGACCCGGCCAACACCGACAAATATTCAAAACTTAAAACCCAGTAAACACAAAGAAGTTATGCTTCGGAAACTCTCGATACTGAACTATGCCTTAATAGAGAAGGCCGATATAGATTTCGACAAAGGGCTTTCGGTCATCACCGGCGAAACCGGCGCCGGAAAATCCATCCTACTGGGCGCATTGGGGTTGATCCTGGGACAACGTGCCGATGCTTCCATCCTGTTCAACAAGGAAGAAAAATGCGTGGTGGAATCAACCTTCGACATCACTCAATACGGGCTGGAACAACTTTTCCAGCAGGAAGATATTGATTTCGAAAACCAAACCATCATCCGCCGGGAGATCACGCCCAACGGTAAATCCAGAGCCTTTGTCAACGACACCCCGGTAACCGTAGGATTACTGAAAACCATTGCCTCGCGCCTGATCGACGTCCACTCTCAGCACCAAAACCTGCTGTTGAGCGACGACAACTACCAGTTGATGATCATCGACACAGTGGCTGGCAACAACCAATTGAAAACAGACTACAAAAACCAATACCAACTCTACAAAAACCTGATGCAGAAGCAGCAGGAGCTCATTGCCGAAAACGAACGGTTGAAGCAAGACCAAGATTATGTCCGTTTTCAATTCAACCAACTCAACGATGCCAAGCTACAGGCCGAGGAGTTGGAGCAGCACGAAGAGGAGTTGCAACGACTCAACCACGCCGAAGAGATCAAAAGCAACCTAACCGTGGCGGTGGGCAAACTTTCGGGGGAGGAATTTTCGGTATCCCAAAATTTGCATGAGGCACTTGGCAGTGTGGAAAAAATTGCCGAATTCCTGCCCGCTTCCACCAATGCGGTGGAACGGATGAGCAGTGCCCGCATCGACCTGGCCGATCTGGCTGCTTCCTTGGAACGCTTCGCCGAAAGCATCGAATTCGACCCCGCTCGCATCAACTTCCTCCAACAGCGCATCGACCTGATTTACAACATGTTTCAAAAACACAAGGTAACCACCATCAGGGAGTTGCTTGAAATCCAATCCAAGCTAGAAGAACAACTCAAAAAGGTTTCCTTTTTCGACGAGACGCTGCAAGAGCTTCAACAAGAGATTGACCAGTGTGCAGATTTACTCAGAGAAAAAGCTGGTGCATTGACCCTGTCGAGGCAGGCTGTATTCAACCACATCACCTCCTCCATTGAATCGCAATTGCGGGGGTTGGGCATCCCCAATGCCACATTTGCCATCCACCACGACGAGAAGGAACAATATGCTGCATCGGGCCGCGACGAAATCTGTTTCATGTTTGCAGCCAATAAAAACGGCACACCTGCCCCCATCGACAAAGTGGCCTCGGGCGGTGAAATGTCGCGGGTGATGCTGAGCATCAAATCGCTGCTTTCGAAAGCCAAAGGCTTACCCACTATTATTTTTGATGAGATCGACACCGGCGTTTCCGGGGAGGTCGCCGACAAGATGGGGCACATCATGGCGCAGATGGCAGAAACCATACAAGTGGTCACCATCACCCACCTGCCACAGATTGCTGCCAAAGGAAAACAACATTTCAAAGTGTTCAAAACCGATACCGACCACCACACCTATTCGAGCATTGTAGTCTTGGATCAGGAAGAGCGGGTGATGGAAATTGCCAAGATGCTTAGCGGCACTGCAATCACCGAAGCGGCTCTCCAAAATGCACTAGCATTGCTGAATAATTGAACATCGGGTAAAAAAAGCAAAAAAACGGGGCAGCTTCCAGAACAAAACTGCCCCGTTGCATGTTTTTAACAATATCCTAACCCACTAACAATCAAAACAAACGACACGAAAGCATGAATTTAATCAGGTAAATTTGTGCTATAAAACATATATCATATATATTTGTGCCTTCAATTAAACTAAATGATTATGGTAACTAATCTACTTCAAGGGAAACGAGGAATTATTTTTGGTGCATTAAACGATATGTCCATTGCCTGGAAAGTAGCCGAGATGGCCCATGCACAAGGTGCCACCTTCACGCTATCGAACACACCAGTGGCTTGTCGTATGGGTGAAGTGATTGATTTGGGAAAACGCTTCAATGCAGAGATCATTCCTGCTGACGCGACCAGTGTTGAGGATTTGCAAAATGTGTTTCAGACATCAATGGATGTATTGGGAGGAAAAATCGATTTCGTACTCCACTCCATCGGAATGTCGCTCAATGTTCGCAAACACAAGGTTTATCACGATCTTGACTACAACTACCTGAATAAAACGCTCGATATTTCGGCCATCTCTTTCCACAAGATGCTTCAAGTAGCCTTTAAAATGGATGCCATCAGCGAATGGGGATCAGTGGTCGCCTTGTCGTATATTGCCGCCCAGCGCACATTCTATGGCTACAACGACATGGCCGATGCCAAATCCCTTTTGGAGTCTATTGCCCGCAGCTTCGGTTATATCTATGGCCGCGAGAAAAAGGTGCGTGTGAACACCATTTCTCAATCGCCCACCATGACCACCGCAGGTAGTGGCGTGAAAGGGTTTGATGGATTGATGGACTTCTCCGACCGCATGTCGCCGCTGGGCAATGCCACAGCCGAGGAGTGTGCCAACTACTGCGTGACCATGTTCTCCGACCTGACCCGCAAAGTGACCATGCAAAACCTTTTTCACGATGGCGGATTCTCCAACGTGGGCATGAGCCTCAAAGCCATGACCCAGTACAACAAGAGCTTCGACTCTGGAGATATTGCAAATCTGGACTAAATAGAAGAAACTTTGTATTTAAGGGCTGTCAGGAAATGGGCAGCCTTTGTTTTTTTGGGGAAAGTCGTAAAGTCAAAAAGTCGAAGAGTCGGGGAGTCAGGGTTTTGCGGTATTTTTTTTATTTTTTGCAATTTTAATGATGTGACAATGCACTGATTTGAAAATGTGCTAATCTTCTGATGTGTTCATGCGATGATGTGCTAATTTGAAGATTCATTGCAGTTTTGAAAAGTCTTCAACAAATTGAACGACCGGAGGTCGTAATGTGATTAACCGCGGATGGAATCCGCGGGCACGGAAGCCAAACGGATTACCAACTCCGAAGCGGGTTGAACATGGATAAAAAACAAGCCCACCCGCATCCCGAGGAACACCACAAAACGACAATAATAATCTGTGGAAATCGGTGTATTCCTTGGAGAAAAACGGTGTACCTGACTCGTAGACTTATAGACTCGTTGACTAAACGACTTATGGACTTGTAGACTTATGGACAACAGGGCTTCCCATTATTTGCCGCACCAAATGATTTTATTATCCGTTCTATTTGATTAAATTTGCATTTCTCTAACACCAAGAGGTTTTTAAAATCACGTCGAAAACAATTACAGATATTATGAATAACTTCCGAATCAACCACCTCAAAGAACTTGAGGCTGAATCCATTTTTGTCCTGCGCGAAGTGGCAGCCCAATTCGAGCGTCCGGTGATGCTTTTTTCAGGAGGAAAAGACTCAATTGTGATGTTTCACCTGGCTCGCAAGGCTTTTTGGCCTGGCAAGGTGCCATTTCCCTTGTTGCACATCGACACCGGCCACAACTTCCAGGAGACGTTGGATTACCGCGATGACTTGATGGCCAAGACCGGTGCCAAATGCATCGTGCGCTATGTCCAGGACTCTATCGACCAGGGGCGGGCTGTTGAGGAAAAAGGATTCAATGCCAGCCGCAACAAGCTTCAGACGGTCACCTTGCTGGATGCACTCGAAGAGCTGAAATGCGACGCAGCCATGGGTGGCGGCCGCCGCGACGAGGAGAAAGCACGTGCCAAGGAACGTTTTTTCTCACACCGTGATGAGTTTGGCCAGTGGGATCCCAAAAACCAACGCCCCGAGCTTTGGAACATCTTCAACGGTCGCAAGAGCATGGGCGAACACTTCAGGGTTTTCCCCATCAGCAACTGGACCGAGATGGACGTGTGGCAATACATTCTGATGGAAAACATCGAGTTGCCAAGCCTTTACTTTACCCACGAGCGCGAGGTTTTTGAGCGTGACGGACAAATCATGGCCAACGACCCCTGCATGACATTGAAGCCAACCGAAACCATCAAAAAGATGCAGGTTCGCTGCCGCACCATTGGCGACATCACCTGCACAGGACTGACCCTCTCCACAGCCAACACCCTCGAGGACATCATCCACGAAGTGGCGGCATCGCGTATTACCGAAAGGGGTGGACGAGCCGACGACAAACGCTCTGAAGCAGCCATGGAGGACCGCAAGCGCGAAGGTTATTTCTAAAGGTTTATCACGGTTGATGATTAAAAAAAATTGATTCTCATGTCTGGAAAAGAAACAGGATATTTAAATATGGAGCTTTTGCGCTTCACCACCGCCGGAAGCGTGGATGACGGAAAAAGCACCCTGATAGGACGCTTGCTTTACGACAGCAAGGCCATCTTCGAAGATCAGATGGAAGCCATTGAAGCGGCCAGCGAACGAGCCGGCCTCGAAGGCGTCAACCTGGCACTGCTCACCGACGGCCTCCGTGCTGAACGTGAACAAGGCATCACCATTGATGTGGCCTACCGTTATTTCGCCACCCCAAAACGCAAGTTCATCATTGCCGACACGCCCGGCCACATCCAATACACCCGAAACATGGTGACTGGAGCCAGCACGGCTAATGTGGCACTGATATTGGTGGATGCCCGCCTTGGCGTATTGGAGCAGACCCGCCGCCATGCCTACATCGCCTCGCTGCTACAAATCCCCCATGTGATATTTTGCGTCAACAAAATGGATTTGATGGACTACAGCGAAGAGCGTTTCGAAAGCATTAAGGCTGACTTGGAAGCCATCTCCGCCAAGCTGTCGGTGAAGGACATCCGCTTCGTACCCATCAGCGCCCTCAACGGCGACAATGTGGTGGATCGCTCGCAAAATATGAACTGGTACGAAGGACCAACACTGATGTTCCTGCTGGAAAACATCCACATTGCCAGTGACATCAACCATCAGGACTTCCGCTACCCGGTGCAGTATGTCATCCGCCCCCAAACCACCGAATGGCACGATTACCGCGGGTACGCCGGCCGTATTGCCAGTGGTTCGGTTAAGGTGGGCGATGCCATCAAGGTTTTGCCCTCAGGCTTCACCTCGAAAGTAAAAACCATCGACATGTTTGAGGAGCCGCTTCAGGAGGCATTTGCCCCCCAGTCAGTATCCATCACCTTGGAGGACGACATCGACATTAGCCGTGGCGACATGTTGGTAAAAGAGGAGAACGAACCCCAAGCAAGCCAGGATCTGGAAGTAATGCTCTGCTGGTTCAACGAGCGCAAACTGGTTACGCGAGGCAAATACGCCCTCAAGCACACCAGTGCCGATGCCAAGTGCATGATCACCAACATCGACTACAAGATGAACATCAGTACTTTGGAAAAAGAGGAGGAAAACAAGGAGGTTGGCATGAACGACATTGCAAAAGTGACGATCCGCACGACCAAACCACTCTTTTTCGATTCGTACCGCGACAACCGCATCACCGGCAGCCTCATCCTGGTGGATGAAGGTACCAATGAAACCGTTGCTGCTGGGATGATCATCTGAATAAAAGGGACAAAAGACCTAACAGGTTTGTGAAACCTGTTAGGTCTTATTTATTTTTTATTAGACTGCAGGATAGTCACCACCCCCTCCATCAAGGTCACCAGCACCTGGCCATTCCCCGCCGGAACAATCTTGTTGATGGATGAACACCCCAGCTTTTCACTGAAAAGAAACTGGCGACTCTTTCGGTCGATGGCAAACAAAACGCCTTCGCGCGTCCCGCCATAAACCACACCATCCACCTCTACCATAGGACAAGGGTTGTGCTCATAACCAAATCCGCAATCCACCCTTGTAATTTCATGGGTGCGGGTGTCCACGAAAATAACCGTGTCGTTCATGGTTTTGGCCACCACATCAGCCCCATCCAGCGTCATCCCCATCGATTCGCGGACTTGGTGTTGCTTGGTGCGCATCAACTGCTTACCATCCTGCAATCCCAAAACCGTCAAATAACGGTCGGGCGCCACCACAAACACTTGATCATTGGCCACTACCGGAACAACATTCCCCGGTGAAAGCAGACGAACCGGCGAGCCATTATTCCATTTCCATTGTTGCTTTCCATTCTTCCGGTTGAGCGCGTAAAGATGGGTATCCCAAACTCCAAACAACACTGATTTAGAAGTCAGCACAGGAGCTGCCTGAATAAAGGCCGTCATGTCGGTGTTGCGCCATTTCACCCGACCCGAAGCTGCCTCCACACAGACAAAACCATCGGAACCTAAGCCGATAAACAGATCATTACCGGCAACCACACCTTCGGCCAGTACTGGCGTTTGGCTGGGCAATTCCCACTTAAGGGCGCCTGTGCGCACATCCAAGGCCAACAAGCCACGATGGATGGTGCCCACAAACACCAAACGTCCATTGGTGAAGGGCGTGGCATAAACGGCCTCCCCCGTATCGTACTGCCACAGCATTTTGCCAGACAAGGAATCATAACACTTAACCACACCGCACGAATTGGCAAACACGAGCAATTCGCCAGTCTTGGCAGCACCACCCATCACCGAACAACTATCCAGATGTAGAAACGTAGGTTCCAAATGCTCAAAACCCTCTTCCGACATGACCTCAACTACCTCTGAATTGTAATTTGGCTTCAAAGGGAAAGCCAATGCCGGCACTGGAGCTTCGCCCAATTTCTTTTCGCAAACAAATGCAGAATCGTTGCGAAATATAACCTGATTGTAACCGGTCCCCTGCTTGTCCATCAGGGCACGACCCATCACGCCTACGATGCCATCGAAATCGAGTTGCTGCAGTCTGTGCCCATGCCCGCAAAAGGAGAGCGGCACGTCATAATCCTTCAACATGGCCACCAATGGCTTGTAGTTACTCAAACTGCGATCCAAGGGATAATGGGCCATACTGATGATGGTTTTACGATCCTCCTTAGCCTGGCGGAGTTGCTGCCCAATCCAGATCAGATCCTCGTTCTTCACCAACCCATCCCCCATCTTCATGTAAGGCCCAGTGCTATAGCCGAGAAACTGGTAATCCCCTACTGTGAAATTGAAACGGTCGGCACCCCACAACCGATTAAAGGTCATTCCGGCACTCTCCGACCAGTTGGTTTCATGGTTGCCGGGGATGATGTAATAAGGATGCCGGAGCTCATCCAAAATGGTCTTCACACAATTAAGCTCCGCATCGGAACCCATATTGGACAAATCGCCCGTAATCACCACAAAATCGTATTCGTCCTGATTGATCTCAGCCACCACCTGCTTCAGGGCCGCCTCATTGGGGTTGTTGGGCACCACATGGATGTCCGTCAGAAAAGCAAACCGGCATTGAGCCCTTGCAAAAATGCCCCCCCACAACAATATAAAAACTAACAATAAAACTCTCATCCCAAATCATTTAAAGACATAAAACTAGAAACTTCAGAAAAACCCAAAACCCAAAACTCAAAACTCAAAAAACTGATTATTTGATTAATTGATAAACTGATTACTTAAACCTGTTTACTGTTAACTGATCACTGTTTACTGAACACTGTTTACTGATCACTGAATACTGATCCCTGTTAACTGACAACCGTTGCCTCCTCCACCAAATAGAGGATGGACTGGTACGAGATGCCGCCATGCAAAGTTAACCCGATTTCGCAAGTTCGGCTGGTTGAAAAGCCCTGTTCCACATCGGAAGGGAGCTCCTCTTTCAAATGGCGCAAGGCACTCTTATTAAGTCCGGGCAAGTTGAAACCCTTGTCGCCAGCCCAACCACAACAACCTGTCTTCACTGGTCTCACCACCTCATGGGCACACAACGAAGCCAGTTCGAAAAGGCGGTCATCCAAACCCATCTTAGTGTTGCTGCATGTGCTGTGAATGGTCACTTTCTGCCGCACCGGGCGAAACTGTAGCCGATCCTTCAGGTATTCGAGGGTGAAAGCCACCGGCTCGTATAGCTTGAGGCGCTTGTCCATCAACTCCTGCATCCGCAGAAGGCAAGGACTCATATCGCAAAGGATGGGATATTTGCCATTATCCGAAGCCTCCAGCAAGGCTTTCTCCAGCTCCTTCAGCTTCACCATGCCCTGCTGCTTAAAGCCCTTGCTGTCGAAAGCCATGCCGCAGCACAACTTCTTAACAGACTCAGGGTAGATGATGGCACAATTAGCCCGTTGCAAGAGGGTGATGGTTTGTTCGGTCAACGATTGCTTGTTACGATGATCGACCGAGACCCCAAAGATGCGGTTGATGCAAGCCGGAAAATAGACAACCTTCAATTGTCCGGTTGCCCCAGCTGCCGAAGTATAATCCAACGCAGGTGCCCCCTTGGGCAAATAGCGGTTCCACATAGGAATGCGACGACCAGATAGTCGGTGCAACCCGGAGGCAAAGAAGTGCATCACCGAATCGGGTACCATCCGATTGAGATACCACACCCCGTTGAGCATCTGGCGTGCCATGGCGACCGATCCGGCAAAGTGGCTCCCCACAAAAGCAGCCATCCGCTCACCCATGGGGGTTATTTCACTGGTGCGCAGTTCCTTGATCAGTTTGCCTGTATTGATACCAACAGGACAATTGATGGCGCACAAGCCATCCGTGGCACAACTCTCGTCGCCGCTGAAATCGAACTGTTTTTGCAACCGGGCAGCCTCGCGATACCGTCCATCCCCTTTCAATCGGTTGATTTCGCGATAGGTAACAATCCGTTGGCGGGGTGTCAGCGAGAAATCGCGCGAAGGGCAACTGCTCTCACAGAAACCACATTCGATGCAGTCATCGATCAAAGGGTTGGCCACCGGCAGCGGTTTGATGTTTTTGGAATAAATATTCTGATCGTCGTTGATCAGGACGCCGGGATTCAGGATGCCATCAGGATCGCACACCTGCTTCACCTGCTTCATGAGGCTATAGATCTCACTGCCCCATTCCGCTTCCACAAATGGCGCCATATTGCGCCCCGTGCCGTGTTCGGCTTTCAGGCTCCCGTCGAAACGGTTCACCACCAGATGGACCAGCTCGTGCATAAAGGCCTTATAATTATCCATCTGCGTGGGTTCCTTAAAATCTGGCATCACCAGGAAATGGATGTTGCCATCGAGCAGGTGACCCCACATCACAGTGCCCTCGTACAGGTGCTTGGCCAGCAATTCATTGAGCGACACCAACGCCTCGCCCAGTACCTCGCCAGGGAAGGCCACATCCTCGATGATGCAAGCCGTGCCCTTGGGACGGGTAGCAGCTGCGGAGGTGAACAACCCTTTCCGCACCTTCCACAACGTGTTGTATTCGCGCCGGTCGAAGGTGAAGGCGATGGGGTAAAGCGTCTCCACCTCTTGGAGATGGTGGCATATATCAGAAATTTGAGTATCCAAAGCCTCACGCGTAGCAGCCGAGGATTCGATAAGCAAGGCACAACAATCATCAGGCAGGGTCTTGAGCATGGCAGGCATCCCTTCGTTCGACTCCACCGACCGCAAGGCATTGCGATCCATCAATTCTGCCGCACTCACCTCACATTGCCGCAAAGGCATCACTGCCTTGCATGCTTCGCGCAAATCCTTGAAGAAAACCAAGGCACACGCCTTCTCCGGATGGTCTACCACCGTTTCGAAAGTCACCTCCGAAATAAAGCCCAGCGTTCCCTCCGCTCCCACCATCAAGTGTTGGTAGATGTCGATGGGATCATCGAAATCGACAAAAGAATTCATGCCATAACCCGTAGTGTTCTTCAACCGGAACTTATGCACAATCTTGTCGTGCACCAAAGGGTTGGCCATAATCTGGCTGCGGATGCCGGACAAAGCCTCGAGCAAACCTTTTTCCGATTGACGAAAAGCTGCTCGGCTGGCCTCATTGCCAGTATCGAGCACCGTGCCGCTGGCTGTGACAAGCCGCATGGATCGCACCGTGTGGTAGCTGTTGGTAACTATGCCGTAACTCGAACCACTGGCATTATTGGAGACGATGCCACCAACCTTGGCCGAACTGATGGAGGCCGGACTGGGTCCAATCTTGCGGCCATGCTTGGCCAGCAACATATTGGCATAACCACCGCGCACGCCCGGGTCGAAGCTAGCCAACTGCCCATCGGCAGAGATGCTACAACGGGTGAAATCGGGACCTAACTCGATGAGCACGGAGTTGGTGATGGTTTGCCCACTCAGGCTGGTGCCGCCAGCTTTAAAGGTAACCGGCAAGTTTAGCGAACGACACTGCTTCAGGATGGCCACCACCTCGGCCTCACAGTTGACCTGAACCACCATTTGCGGGATCAACCGGTAAAACCCGGCATCGGTACCCTTAGCCAACAGATCGATGGGCTGGGTAAAAACCTTCACCAAAGGGAGTGCCTTGCAAAGGAAGGATTGAAGGGATTGAATTGAAGAAAGAGAACTCATAAAAATATTTATTAACACTTATTTATTGGTACGACAACATGATGGATCTCAAACCTTCACTGTTAAAACAAAAAAAAGGGCATCCGGAACCCGGACACCCTTCGGGCTATAAAAACTATTATTTAACCAAAACAACTTGTTTCACACCATTACCATTCACATCGGTGGCATGAACAATGAAGGAGCCACGCAAACCGGAAACAGAAACCTCTGCAGTGTTATACACCTCACGAACCAATGACCCGGCGATAGAATAGACCTTGATATTGGCAATCTCAACCTCGCTGCGCACCCGCACGTAATCCTTGGCAGGGTTTGGATAGATTTCAAGACCTTCTGCACGCTCATCCTCCACTGCGGTAGGTGTAAAATCAACCGTCATTTCGTATGCACAAATACCATTCCTGGCCGACATGGCATACAAAACAACCTTGTCTGTCAATACATCCACAACAACAGGAGCTATATACGAAGTGTTCGATTGGGCACCAAGCCCTCCCTCAGGGAATATCCCCATTGACTTAGCATCAACCAAACCAGATCCAGGCACAGAAAAAACCTCAAAAGCTGCCTTAGGCACTACCTTGTCATGATTGGAAGTAGGAACCGCCAGAAATTCTGTCCCCTTAAACATAAAAGAATACACACCACAAATCCCAGTAGTCAAAGGTTTTGCTGCTCCTGCAAACTTATCTTGCATCTCCCCTTGCATATCATATAATGTAGGGAAATAATATTGAGTATCCATATAGAATAAATCCTCTGTAATTGGGAAAAAACGAGGAGAAGTGCCTAGCTTACTGAAAGAAGCACCCGTTGCCAATGGATAAACATTCTTCAACTCAATTATCGCAGAAGCATCAGTCACCTTCACGCCGCCAAAAACATCAAAACGGAAAACACATTTTGAATTGGCATCACCTGTTAGGATATAACCATCACCAGTAGCGGATATGTCACCAAAAGCACCAATTCCATCACCTAAGCGAGAACCATTAAATGGCGTTTCCGTTCCGGGGTAGTTCCGGGTATTGGGTATAAACTCCACAATATTGCTCCACACATATTTATCATCCGGCTGCAAGACACCCAAGTAAACTTTAAATGGTGAATTAGCAGCTGTAGACAAATTACCAATAATGATATTACCACTCTCGGTAATCACAATATCGTTGATTAAATAGGTTCCTCCTGAAAACACAGGTTCAAGAGATAGATCAATCGATCTGATCAATTCACCAGTTTGAGCATCCACAACTTTGATGCTATTGCCGCCATTGCGGGAAGGGATATACAACTTGCCATCAAAAAAAGCCAAGCCCCTCTCATATTCCATAGTTGGGTGCATATAAGAAGGAACCGCACCAACAACAACAACATCCTCACCATTCATAACTGTCCCGCCAACTATTGACTTATCCCACAACCTTGTGAACGTGGCGGTTTGAGCGAATGCCATACTACAAAACAGAATACCTGTTGCTAAAAGAGTAAATTTTTTCATAATGTTAGATTTAAATGAATAAAATTTGAAATACATTATCATATCATACATGTTTCAAATATAGCTAATATTTCTATATTACAAATTACAATACTACTTATTTTTTGTTTTTTATTTACATTTACTCCGGAATATTGAATTTTTCAAAATATTTCCAATTACTCCAAAGACTAGTTATCGCATGCAAGCAAAACCAACAAAAAAATACTGCTTTATAACATTAATGAACAGTCACTTTTCGACACACAGACTCATTGCACAAAATCATCCTTACAATGTATATTCCGGCAGGCAAACCAACTAAATTGAAATGGTATTGATATTTACCTGGAGACAAGCTTTTGATGGTATGTTGCTGGATCAATTTTCCTTCAATGCTGTACAAATGAAAAGAAACTGAACTATGGCAAGATAATTGATAATCAACATGCAACAACTGATCTCTCAAATACAGATTTACCAATTTCTTGTTATCTAAAGAAGGAATTCCAGTAACCTCTCCTTCCGGATAGTGAGCATACAAGCTACCAAAAGGCATACTGTATCTTTTCTTCATGCTTACGGGATTCAAATTCAGCCTGATCTTTTTCAATTTGATCGGAAAACTGGGCACCCCCCATGCCTTGCCATCAGTCGCAAAAGGAACCGTAATGTTTTGTTCCCCTGACTTTTGAATATCCGTGCGATGACTGATGGAATTACCTTTTGCATCTTCGAAGTAAAAAAAGAGCTCTTTAACTACATTATCCATATTATAATACCGCCAGGTAAGTGAATCAGGAAGACCATAAATCACGTGATCCTTCGCTAGCTCCAAATAGGGAACTCTCCCAGCAAGGAAATCAAACTCCATCGAGGCATCATGGTTATTGGTGGAATTATTTAGCACTAGATTGGAGACGCCAGCTGATTTGACAACAAAATCAGTCATATTCGAAAACGCTTCAGAAATTTGTTTCCCTTTGCCTATCTCCACTTTTACCGACATTGTTTTGACATGATTCTCGAATGTGCCGGTCACCTGTGTCTCACCATTAGACAATCCTTTCAAAACCCCTTGTTCAATCGAACAAACTGATGGGTTTTCTATCTCCCACGAAAACATATCAGGACTGATTAGGAATACCGAATTATCAATAGTGGTTTCAATGGCGATGGGGAAACTACGCATTCGGTCGATCAGAATATTAGCAGGATTGATCGTCAAATTATCTACAGGACGGACATATACTTGTAATTCAGAGAGCATGCCATCCTTCTCTGCAATAATCTTTCCAGAGAGAGCCTGAGGGCCAACATGAAACCTTTGATTTTCACCAACATATCCCAATGCCTCAGGAATACAAGTAAACTTAAATCCTCGTCCATCCTTTGTAAGCACCTCGTCATATTGGTTATACTCAAGTAATGTGAGTGGGACTGTTGAAGCCGCTACCGGCCGAATAGAAGGTGTCATAAAGCTGCAAGAAACAGGGATTGCAGATTCAGGCGCTAAAGATACCGCCAGTAAGGCATCCATCACTGGGCGCACCGCCCCACGTGCCGGATAATTCAGCATGACTTCGTCCACAACAATGGCAGCAGAGCCGCCGCTATCAAAGTTTACCACATTCCATGCACCAATGGAGAGCATATAGTTGGCCAAGTCGATACAGTTAACACCAGCACTGGTCGACGACATTTCGGTGGTGACGACATACAATTTATTCCCGTCCTGCGATATACCAGCCATAACTCGTGACGAAATCTCATACTCCCGGCCACCTTCGAAATTATTATACTCGCCGTCGTGCAATTTCCCTTCGAAAGCAATACTTGGGTATCCATGAAAAGCATTCAGGATGTTGGTCAGAGGATTCCCAAATGAACCGTTGGTGAGTTTTTGAGAGACTTTAACAGTTTCGCCTACGCGCAGAACATCCATCGCATTGAGTTTGCTACCCCTCAAATAGATAACATATTCCGATGCAGAACTTTGGAGCGGGGCATCTGAGATTTGTGTCACGAGACAGGATACATCCTCCCCATTTACCGCCCATTGGCCTTGTGGGGCAATCTTGATGTACTTACCGGCATCTACCAATTCCATTGAATTAAACCGATTAAACAGGATACAATCGCCCAACATTGCATCGGCGGCGCGATTAAAACGGTCAATTTTAACAAACGATTGATCCGGCAAAATAACTCTTGCATCAAGCGAAGAATGAAATACTGCCGCCTTTTTATTCTTATCAATTGCCAACATGGAACGGCCAGCTCCATTCCCATAAGGAATTTCGCCTTCACTGACATTCATGCCAATACAAATTCCTGCTTCGTAGGAAAAGAAATCGTGATTAAAAGCAACGCAAACCTTATGTCCTGGACGGGAGTTCTGCTTATAATGTTCCTGCACCGTCCAGCGCAACAAATCCGGTGCCTGATGACGGGATTGAACCTGCTCAATTTTGTTATAAGGGTTGGTCAAATCGACTTCGGTAACCCAAATCAACATCTTTTTACCTTTAAAATAAATATTGGAATAATTAATTCCTGGCCCCAGTTTGTGGTGGGCCAAAGTGTCGGGTTCACCCCAATTAGGAGCCTGTCCAAAAAGAGGGGAAAAGATGGACAACGTGAACAGGGTGAAGAAAAATAAAGTTTGTTTCATATTATCAAGGATTAAATAAAGCGCGCCAGGGAGAAAAAACCCTGGACACGCTTCAAATCAGAAACTATTCTTTTTGGAATTTCACAACCTCCACCTTTTCATGGGATTTTATCTGAATCAAATACACACCCGGTTTCAGGTTGCTCACATCGACAGGATCCATAACAGAAAAGCCCTTGCGCTGCATCACCAATCTGCCGGACAAATCGGTGATCACAAAATCAACTGATGACACACCATCCATTTCATTCACGATTCTGAACTGGTTCCGAACCGGATTGGGTACTACTACAAACCCCGAAGGCTGCAACAGGTGATCCTCAACCCCAGTAAATGTACCCTCCACTGAGACCATCTGGTCTAACAATACAAAACCTGATTTGGAAATTGCATTTGGCCCAGCAACCAACCTAAACCCTTCGATCAAACCCTCTCCTTCGAATGGCAAACTATTAAGGTTAATGAATTTAAATTGCCAACCTCCAAAATCAATGTCGGTCAAGGGGATTTCTTGAATACTTCCGGAATTGGAAATCAAAACTGACAATTGTGCCATGGAATAATCGCCCCAAACAAACAGTCCCAAGCTCTGATTTTTACGCACCAAAGCAAAGGGTGTGTCATATCCAATTTGCATAACTGCATTGGGAGCAGTAAAATTATAGAGCATTCGTTGGGAGTACTTACTGTTCATCTTGATGGTACTGTACAATCCCGTAAAGGTTTTGGCGGCGTCAATATTCACAGAATGAGTGGAAGACAAAGCCAACCGATTGGTCTCAAAATCATCAAGAAGAGTTCCTGTTTGAGTTGGGACTGAGGCCACCGTGAAGGAAAAACTATTAACAGCGCCTAATGGGAGATTGTCGGCATCGAGCAAAGCGCCATCAACAGTGACCGTATATTCCATCCCAGGTATCAAATTCATGGCCCGGAATGCCACAGAACCCATTTCGCCAAACACAGTATTGCTCTCCAAGGCGGTTTTGGTAATAACCTTACCTGTGCGGTCGGCCAAGGTAATCTGAGAGGTTAATTTATCGGTCATGACTGCCCGGTCGAAATAGATGCGAATGAATGTATTGGGATAAACACCACCTTGTTGATGCGCTGGATAATGACTTAAGATAGACAGCTTATTACGGTTAGCCGTGGTGAAACTGAAGATATAATCTTCCGTCATAGCCAGGTCTCCAACATGCTTGGCACTCTTGTCTATCCGAACCTGATAGAGAGTCGATTTCTCCAGCGGCCCATTGGGACGAAAGGAGACTTGCCGGTCCTGATCGGAGTAAGTGAAAGTTCCCTCTACAGAAGGCGCAATACTGAAAGCTGCCTCAAAAGAGGGACGATCTACCTCATAATTAAAAACCAAATCTATGGAAGTACCCGCATTCACTACATCTGAAGGATCCACATTGGGTGAGTGAGAAACGACCCTCAAGGGTTGATCCCGCACCTGCTGAAGCAACACATTTCTGTAGGTCACAGTATTGGCGATCACTGGCACATCCACCACCGACTGGGCATAATACCCCTGATTTTCCACCGTCAAGGAATACTGGCCTGGGGTAAGGTTGTCGAAAAGGAAGAAACCATTATTCATATTATCAACCGTATATTTCAAGCCGCCAGGATTCAGCGTAACCACAGCCCCATTCAATGGCAACTGTTGGTCGGGACTGTTAAGTGCAAAAGAATAAGAAGTCACCTTGGTGATCACATCGCGCACATGACCTGCCACCTTACCCTTGGGGTCAGCTGCATTGGCGTAATATTTCAAAAACGATCTATAAAAATGCCAGGCTTCCAACTGTTTGTAATCCATATTCATCAATCGATAGGTCTCCGGGATGTAATCGTGAAAGGCGCCCTCGGAAATCAATCCGGGCACCGTGAGGGGCCGCAACACACCATATCCATTCCAGTCAGCTGGGGCAAACGATTTGTCTCCTCGCACGGCGCGATTCGTATAGGTCCAATGGCCGGCAGTATTGGATATCAGGTTTTCCCAAAAAAGATTGGCAATATCCATACTGGCAGGTAAAAGAGGGTCGTTATCCCAACCGTGAAATAACATCAAAGGGTAATTGACAGAGCCATTGTGGGCATTGCTGTGGATGGAGATCATAAAATCCACACCGTTGGCATTGGCCTCTTCGGCAATGCCGGTCAAATTGCGGTCATCGGCGCTGGTGTTCGTCACCCGCGACATGATGACAGAAGCTCCAGCGCCTTGAAGCAAATCACGCAAGTGCAAACCCTTATCCAAGTTACTATTGGACTCCCAAAATCCATTGGGATCGCCTTGCAGGAAAGGCGCAATCACCACATTCCGATCATTGGCATCATGGCCTCCATGACCGGGATTTACATAAATCTTTACATTCTGAAGCGACTGAGATGCCCCTGGGAGAATGATAAGTAATAACAATATAAAAATGGTAAACGAAGTTTTCATTGGATTCAGTTTAAGATAAGTCTATCGATTATAACCGATATTAAATATTATCAAATGGATTGAAATATCATAGGTGGATTATTCGATGACAAATCTCATCTGAAATAGCTTTCCATCCAATGTATTAAACAAAATAGCTCCAGAAGAAAAGGATGCAGAAGGATACATGGCAACCAGTTCAGAACCGGTAACCACTTGACGGGCATTAGTTTTCAAATCAAACACCACTAAAAAAGAGGCTGTAATATAATGGCCATTGTCTTGGGAATCCATCCCAACCAAAAATTGATTATTGATCCACCGAGGGGCTTCAACCTCACCCAAACTCACCAATTGGGAACCGTCGGGTTTGCAAACAAATGCACCCTTTCCAATGGCATAAAAAGCAATTTTTGATCCATCGGGGCTAACCGATGGCCAAATATAACTTTCGACATTGGCTGGGTTAATTGACTTAGATGTACCATTTTGATGAACAACCAATTTACGATCCTCAATGGATACTAACAAATCTCCAGAAACGGATGATTTCAAGCTCGAAACTCTTTGTTTGGAAACACCTTGATCACTATTAAAAATCAATTGATTTCCAAACACCATTGGATGAATCGCTTTTCGAGAAGGCCCAACTAAAACTTTTTCGGCTCCACCTTCGATGGTTGAAGATTTCAGGGATGAAAACTTCCGCTTATCCTTGAGAGATGTGGTTACATAATAGACAGTCCTATCATCGGGGGCAAACAAGGCCCTATAACCTGCCCCATCCGATTCAGAAACTACTTTTTCCTCTCTACTTTCCAAATCGAGATAATACAATCCTTTGTAATTCTCGTTGGAATACAAAACGGACGATCCAGAATTGGAAAAAACTGGATAATAGGCTTTGCGACCTTCGGGAAGCAATACCCGATCCACAGATACCACTTTAAATTGTTGAGCCACGACAAACTGCCCCAACAATAACATCATTATAATTTTTTTCATATCAAAAAGATTGGTTAAGTAAAAAAGGAGCTGTTTGACAAGATTTCATCTTATCAAACAGCTCCTTCGAGATTATTTTATCACTTTAAGAACCTGACGACCTGAACCATACTCCAGGACAATAAAGTAGAGTCCACGGTTCAACCCACCAGTTTCAAACTTCACGGTATGGACAGCAGTATTCTTTTCTCCTTGATCCAATACTCGAACCACGCGACCGGTCAAATCCGTAATGTATAATCGCACTTGGCTGCGATCCGCCAACGTGTACCGCACAGTAGCAGCAACTGGATTTAAAGGAGAAGCACATTCGAGGGACAATTTAGTTATCTCTTGATCATCCACGCCAGTGGTTAGAAACTTGAACGAAACCACAGAACTCCATCCTGTAGTGGATGAAACACCATATTGGGCTTCCATTCGAACATAATAAACACCAGGAGCAACATTCGGATACCCTACCTCGTAAACACCAGCACCAACACTCTTTGAAGTACTGAGCCTTATCGGGAAAGAAGGATCGGTCGACAATTGAACCCGAAATGCCTTGGCTAAAGGATTCGCTTTCCAACGAATCACAACAGGATTAGTGGCCACCGATTCACCTTCTGTTGGTGAAAGAATCACAGGGATCTCAGGTGGGGCTTGAAGAGTAGAAAACTTAACCACATCGGACCAAGCAGTTGCCACTTCACCCAACCAGCCTTTTATACGTACATAATAGGTCGAATAGGTGTTTAACACCCCCAAAGGCAATTGAAGAGTTGTTCCTGTCAAATTATCCTGGCTGTATAGCACGGTGGAAAAGGTGGAAGAACCGGAAATTTGTATCTGATAACGATAATCTGAACCCAAATCGACCCAACTGAGTTGCGGGGTGACGGAAACACCCGTTTCATTATTGGCCGGCGAAACCACAGACGGCGACAACTTATTATCAACAGTAAATTGACGCACCTCAGAAACAGCATCCAACACTCCGATCTTACGGGTTCTAACGCGCCAGAAATAACTCTTGCCTACTTCTAGATTCAAATCAACCGATGAAAAGGAGTTGGATAAAACAGGTCTGTAATAAAGTGGCGAGACAAATTGATTGTCGGTGGCCAATTCCAAAACATAGGATTCTGCCCCATCAACTGCATTCCACTTAAATGCAAAAGGTATCGACACGCCTTGATTGTTCGATGGGTAGTTCAATACAGCACTTTGATTGGCACTGCTCGAATGGCCCATCAATACTGGGGGAAATTCATACCCATAACGGTCTAACACCGAAACGGCAAATCGGTGTGTCGAAATCATACCGGCATATTTGCTCAAGTCGAAAGTCTTATCATAAGAGACCCCTAGGATATAGTCGGATTTGGAAAAATTACCGAGCTGGTTGGCCACTGAAGAGGGAATGGCATAAACCACATACCGAACCCCCTCCTCTGGGCACGACCAGGACAGTTGGCTACCCGAAATTGCCAGATTCGAAGGCAAATGACGTTGTACATAGGGTTTCCAGGCCAAAGTTGGTCGCAAAGCCAAATTTGCAAATTCATACTGTTTCAAATAATTGATAAAACCCTGTGTGTAAAACTGAGCTGCCCTAAAAAAAACACTTCCTGGGGCATCGTTCCTGTCAGAGCTCCTGTTCCATTGTATTTGCAATCCAAATTCGGTAGGGGCGTAACCCGCAGCAGCCTTCAAATTGCCATTAGAGGAGACAGAGTAATATTCCATCATCGACAACCCATTAAAATTAATATCCTGCGCCACATTAGCTGCAGATTTCAATCCAAAAGGCGAAACATAACTAGAGGCATCCAAAGATGACAAGGTGTGGCTCACATACAAATGACGGTTAAAACGCTGGCACAAGTTACTCCACCATGGCGCCAATTTTTTGTAATCCTGCCCAGTGCTGGTGGTAGGCCAATAAAGCTGAGGCGAAATATAATCGACGGTAGCTTCTTTCAACCAGGCCACCGGGTCGCAATAGATTTCGGCATACATATTCCCCCCGGTGATCCCTGCCGGTAATTCAATACCTTCTTTTGCCGCTACTGTAACATCGGTAGTCCAAATACCAAAGGGCGACACTCCAAAGGTGATATAAGGCTTCACACTTTGAATCATACGATAGACATCAGCCACCATCTGATTCACATTCGCACGACGCCAATCGTGCAGATTCATTCCAGAAGGCTTGTACAAACCCTGGGCATAGGCATCCAATGCATCGGGAGTACCACCATAGGCATAAAAATAATCATCAAATGTGATCCCATCCACATCGTAATTGGTGACGATCTCGCGTACAATATTGACTATTTGAGCCCTCACCCCAGGATTGCCAGGATCCAGAATGGAAACATTCTTGCTTCCGTCGGACTTATTGGGATACTCCAAAACCCACTCGGGATGGGTGAGACGATAATCACCAGCCTTATCCTTATACTTGCCCACAACCGACTCAAAGCGATAGGGATTCAACCAGGCATGCACCTCAATCCCTCGCTTATGTGACTCTTGGATCACAAACTCCAGGGGATCGTAGCCAGGATCCATCCCCCGGGTACTCACAAGATTGGAAGACCAAGGTTCATAGGAAGAACGGTAGAAGGCATCGCACTCCGACCGAACTTGAAAAAATATGGTGTTCATATTGGCCGACTTCAAAGAGTCGATCAAACGAATGAACATCTTCTTCTGTTCATTAATATGGTAGGTACTTCCAGTTGCCGGAATGGTCAACCCTTGAGGCCAATCCAACCCCCACACGGTAGTCACCCAAGCCGCTCGCATCTCCCGTTTGGGCGGTTGAGCAAACAAAAAGCCCGTAAAAAACAACAATAGAGAAAATAAAAATAATCTTTTCATGACAGAAAAATTGGTTGTAAAAAAAATCAACAGCATCAACGATTGACATCATTGAACATCCACAAAAATCTTCCCATGCATCATCTTTTCATGAGCACGAATTTGGTATAAATAAACCCCTTCCGGCAAACCCGACAAATCAACACGGAAACCATCGGCTGATGATTCAAAGGTTCTGGATAAAACAATCCGTCCACTTAAATCTAGCAAATTAAACATCAGCCGTCCTGAGGAAAGCTGGTTCGGTTGTACCATAACAAAACTCCTTGCAGGATTTGGATAAACAGAAAATGGTTGATCATCTTCCAAATCCCCCACTGAAGTGGCTTGGCTTTTGGTTGGATAGGAGCTTTTCAAGGCATGCAACAAAAACGAACCCCTATAAACAGTCCCTGCCACCAGGACGGCATCCCTTTCTAGTGTCAACCGAATGCTTTTAAACCTCAAAGGATAACTATCCTGTGAAATCATTGCCACATTAATTGGTGAATTATAAGATGCAGCCACATTGGAAGTGAATGCTGGCACATAACAACTCCCTGAAGGATGATCCAATGAAAACAAAAATGAATTTTTCAGGTTGCTGGCAGCCACCTCCAGCGTAATAGAATCAGGCATGCCATAAACCAGAATATCTTTTGCCAGAGAAATGGAGCTGGTTCGCTTGTTGTAGGTTAAAACATAATCTACCTTCAACACATCACCCTTGAACTCCTCGCTGTAAACCCGCGACAGCGTAACCTCATCCAACATATAACTTGAAACCGACCAACTGTTCACATCTGAGAAATCATCCATCAACCGTTTATCCACGCCCACTTCCACATGTACAGCACACCAATCTTCGAGCTTACCATCCTTCGAACAAACCTTTATATTGGCAATACCAGTTTGTTTGGGATTCAAAGCACCTTGCTCATCAACTGTGGCAACCCCCTCATCATCTGAAGAAAACTTAAGCAAACTATTGCTGATGGCAAATTTGGCTCCCTCTTCACTTAACCCATAAATCTTAAATGTGTATTGGTTCAAGTTATCTATCACCAGCTTGCTTTGTGAAAACTGCAAACCAACAGCAGGCTTCACCACCACTTTGATGGTATCTTTCAATCCATTGAGTTCACCAATCATCAACCCATAAGGCGCATCACCGTTAGCAATAAATAGCCCGTTTGGGTCAATGGTTCCAATATTGTTAACCAATCGGTACTGAACTCCTGAAGCACTCAGGTAATCCAACACATCACCATCGGCATTAACGGTTGATGCCTTCACCTGGAATTTTTTTCCAAAAGGGAGAGTCAGAGCTGTTGCATTCAATTCGAGTGATGCTGGCGCAACGAGTTTTGAGGTTGAACGAACCAGAAGAGAGTTGGCCACCCGGCGTTCACTGCCATCGGCAGGCGTATTACAGAGCTTGTCTCGTACAACCATAGAAGAGGAGCCTCCACCATCAAGATTCAAAGCATAATCGGCTCCCGACAAACGAATCAACTCAGCCAATTGCTTGGTTGAAAAGCCCGATGATGTGGCTGACCGTCCATCCACCACAACCATGACCAATTTGGTCTTATCCTTATTATAACCAATGGCGGTGCGTGGATGCAGCTCCTTCCAATCATTATCCTGAACAATTCCATCCTTCAAAATCAACCGATCACCACCTATCATCTCCTCGAACTGAGCATTAAGAGTAGGTTGGTCTTTCAATGCTAAATCAATATTCAACGAAATCTCATCACCCGCATTCAAATTATCCAAAATTTGCTGTGCAGTCCCGTGACCCGACAGGATGATTTCCCCCTTTGCAATCGGATTGGATCCTTTACCTTTGATCACCGATTTCACCACACCGATCAACGGTTTGTTGATGGCCCAACGTCCCTCCTTCAAAACCACCACCACTTCGGTTCCATAATCGTTGGTTTTTGAATGGATGCCATGAAATTGATTATACAAGATCAACTGGTTGGTTCCGCGCGAAACGTTCACTCCATTGATTGCCGTTGATTGCCCCTTAATGTTGATTGAACCGTTAAAGGATACAAAATCAGCATAAGGTGCATATTGATCATCAAACAAAATCAAAGGTCTATCCGAAGCAGGTGTCCTCAACAACTGCCCTTCCGTCACCTGACCATTAACAGTCCAACCTGCATCAACACCGGTGGTGGTATAAAAATCACCGTTGATGGCAGCAAAAGCATTCTTTCCTTCAGCATTTTTCCTCATCATTACCGACGAAGGACGTTCCAACCCGCGTGTACTGTCATTGGCGTGACATGCATAAAAGCGCAAATGGGGATTATTCAAATCAATCGTCAAAGTATTAACTGTCAAAGGCCAGTCTGGCAAACTGAAATAGGTATGAAAACTATTCAGTCCAACACGATGTTGATGCACTAATGTGTCAACTTTATATTTGGTTCCCTGTATGAGCAAGCTATCCTGAGCATACCCAAACAGACCTACAGATAAAAAAACAAAGAGTAAAAAATGTTTCATGATTGGGATTTTAAAGAAAACTGGAATAAATAAAAAGATCAGTTGTGTCGTATTGTACACGACACAACTGAACTCACACATCAACGCAATTGGTTATCTATGGCTAAACCATAAGCTTCCACGCCTTCAATAAAATATTCCACAATGGGAGTGTCTCCCGGGTTGGCGGACAGTTTCACACGCTTAATACCCGATTTGGCCAAAGGATTAGCAGCAAAATAAGCCTCAGGATCTTCACCTTCGGGAACCGGGGCTCCACGGAAGGCATAATACATATACTCCCCATCAATGGCCATACCAGTCACTGAAATTCCTTCGGCACCACCTTCGGTATCCATGGGGTTCATATCGATCGTCTTGGTACCTGTACCATCCAATCGACAACGGCGGATGCGGTAGTCATCGTTGGTTGAATAGTACAGTATTTCGTTCACCTCATCAATCACAAAACAACGAATTTTACGAACATTCACCAACAGTGTCCCTGCAGCTGGTACCGGATCCCCCTCTTTGCGGTCAGACGCTAAAATATCCTTCTCTTCAAAACGGTAAATCCCAGAGCCAAGGGTATGCTTGGCCCACCACCATTGCCCCTTATACTTGCGGAAGGTACCATTTTGCGCACCATACCCCATACTAATGCCATAATATCCCAAACGGTTGTTTTTCACAAAATAAGGTTCAAAACCTGGCAAATCCTGCCCATCCGTTTTACGGTTCAATTTGGCGTTGCGGGATGACAAGGAGGTTCTCAAAATTCCATTCCTCCGATCAGCCCAATAAAGCATGCTATTCTCCTCATCAATATAGCCATAATAAAAGTCACAAAAGGTATTGCCGCCGAAATTTTCAATCACCGATTCCCGTTTAGAACCATCATGGAACACCACAAAGATTTCGCCATCACCAGCTACATCAGGTGTAGCCGAATACCCGGTAACTGTTCCTGCATCGAAAACATAAAGCCAATCACCAGCAAACTGAAGCGTCAAGGGATGTTTCCCGGAGCGGTATCCAAAGTCAAATGGCTGATTGACTCCATCGGTCACCAAACCGTTGGGAATAATTTTCTTGGCCATGATGTTGCCACCCTTTACTGCATAGTAAAGAGTTTTTGCAGGTTGGTCAAAATTGACTTTCACATTCACTTGCACGGGTTGCAATTCACGCTCTCCCAATTTTACAACCAGATTTACTTTCTGACTCCCAACTCTGCCAAATTTAGCAACCGGATTTTGAGACAAGCTTATCCCGTTTTCATCGATCTCTTCACCCATTGTATTGGAAGGGAAAGACCAAGTAAACGACAATGGTAAGTTCTCTGGGTTCGCCACTTTCACATCAAAGGCCACCTCACTCACATTGTAAAGAATTTTTGGGTCGGTCGTCCGAAACGAAACGCGCGGTATAATGTCACTGATCATCACGTTGCCTTGGGTGATGTATTTTCCATTATCCACATTAAGCGTAACCTTATAGGTCTTGGGTTGGGTAAACTTGTGAGTTGGACTCTCCTCCGTGGAAGTGGTACCATCACCAAAGTCCCATAAATAAGATGAGCCTTCCCTTGACGTATTTTCAAATGTGATCTGTTCACCCACCACATAATCCATGGTGGGGGAATAGTATTTAAATCCAACCGGCGCGCCGGGGAAATGATTCTCGTCGATATCGTCGTTGCAACCCGAGAAAGCCACAACAAACAGCATAACCAACAAGCTTATATTGCTTAATCTTTTCATATTTCTGATGATTAAATTATAAAACAGTTATCTCCTTAGGCTCAGTTAACACCTCAACACCTTCTCCATTAACCACTTTAAACTTCGCACTCAATTTAAAGTAACGGTTATAGTATATTCCATAATACTGTTTGGCACTATTATAGATTAACTGATCAAACGGGATGGCCACCAAATGGTCGAACAAGGTCTGTTTGAACTCCTCCTTCAAAACAAAAACATCCTTTCCACTATTTTCATCAAATACCAAATCATAATAACCATCAAATGTTTCCAGATCAACCAGCTTATACTTTACGACATATAGGCTTTTAAGATCTTCTCGCGAAAGTGTGGGATAAAGGCCTTTTAAAAAGCGCATTTTAAAGTCTGTGGGAAAATTGGCCTCATACTCAGTGGCAGAAAATGAATAGGGGTTCTCAGTCAAAATACTAAACAAAGTGTAACTAACAGGGATCTTCCCTTCCACCACATAAGCTTTGAACTGAGAAGAATAACTATTTTGCGCATGTTGAATATCCACTACCTTCTGAAACTCTCGCGAAACTTCGACAGAATCAAAAGTCAAGGTATATCCATTGGGAGCATAGGTAAGACCAAACCGCATATATTTTTTGACATCGTAATAGATGCCCAGCTCCTCAAACCGATCGTCTTCCGACCAATATTGGGCGATAAAGTCAGCACTATCACCAGCCACCACATTGGTGGATGGCAACTCAAAATAGGCATTTCCGCCCCTGAAACCAATCTGAGCCAAATCCTCCACCAGATTGTGTTCCTGGCAAGAGGTGAAATACAACACCCCAAAACCAATTATCATATATTTACAAATTCTTTTCATAATAATCATTTTTTCAGTTTTTAGGCGACCAAATCATGGGCTTTTTCAACCATTCCGGATTCTTATATGCTCCCAGGCGGATAAGTTCATTCACATTGTACTTCTCCTCTGTCTCAGGATCATAATTCAACCGATTAACCCATTCATTTGGGTTCGAAAGCGGAAAGTGCGCAACATACAAGTTGTAGGGACGTCGGAGGGTTGGATAGATCACCTCATTGTTGTACTGCAAACCATTGCCATCGTTGCTGTAACCATAACGACGCATATCGTTCCACTGTTCGGGCTGCAGGTACATGGCTATATATTTCTGTTTCATAATGTATTGCAGTTTGATGTTGGCTTCCCCAGGAACCAGTGAAGGATTGCCAAGAAAATCAGCGATCTCTTGCTCAATAGCCTGGCGATCAGCTTCAATAGCCTGCGTGATTTGTTCAGCAGTCAATTTGTCTGCATTTTCAGGTTCGCGAGCAACCATAATGCGCCGCATATGCGACTCGATACCTTGACGCACATGATTAACCACAGCACCTTTATTGCCTGCCCAAAAAGCGGCTTCGGCGGCAATAAAATGAAGCTCCTCCTTGGTGAATAAACAGATGGTTCCCTTGTCATTACACTGAACAATATTATGGTACAGATCAGGAAAGTGTTCTTTCTTTTGAGTAGCATCGGCACCAATGTTGTTTTCCAGAAAACGATACTTCACCACACCTTTATCATCGGCCCGTTTCTTCATCAAATGACGCAAACGTGGATCAGATGCCTTATCGGTTGTTTCATCAAAGCCCAGCATGGTCTTCATAAAGAATTTTGACGGCACAGCCCCATCCAAATCATTGGTACGACTCTCCCAACTATTGATCGGCTTGTTGGCTTTTCCCCACATGCAGTTCTTTTCCACACTGGTACCACCATCAAACTTGTAATTGGGATCGGTCCAATTGACAAGCGCCAATTCGGCCGTTTCCAAAATTTCAGCGGCAGAGGAGGGATCCAAATTGGGCAGCCGTCGCAACATCAGACGGGCTTTTTGAGCCAACAACACCTGCTTCCACTTGGCCATATCGCCTCCGAAAACACGATCGATCTTTACACTCATAGGAAATACAGGATCATTCACCTCTGGTTGAGCAAAATAAGCCAACAAATCATCACACTCCTGCTCCATCCAGGCGTAAATACTCTCCTGTGAGTCGTACTTAGGCGTATTATTAACCGTGTAAGCCTCAGTCAACGGCATATCACCAAACACATCGGTGGTATAAAGGGTAGACATCAAACGTATCAAACGAGCCAAGGCAATATAATTTTTTGCATCTTTTGCAGCCCCAGCTTCCAGTACTTCATTCACATTGGTACCAATATCGAAGAAGTGACGGCGCCATTGCGGGTGACGGTTCATCCCCATGAAATACCAACCGCTCCGGTAGGCATACGAACCTGTTTGGCTACGCCCCAAAGTGGTCAGGCACTGACTCATGTAAACACCATATTCGCCATGATCAAAATTCTGAAGAGCAGAATAGAACAAAAGGGTTGGCATAATCTGTTCTATAGGCACCTTGGTGGGAGCATCTGGATTAACATTATCCCCCAGAAAATCGTCGCAACCAACAGTCATCATCATCAGTGCGAGCAATGAAATTATACTAAATATCTTCTTCATCTTCATCAATTTAAAAATTTGCACTCACGCTAATGGAATAGCTTCGAACTGAAGGAACATTCATATTGTCCATGCCAAAATTCCCAGCACCACCAGCTGTACCAGTCAAGGACACCATAGGGTCGGATCCGGAATACTCGCTCAACAACAAGAGGTTCCGTCCTGTAGCTGACAGGGTCAATCCTTTAATGCCCCACGATTTAACCAATCGATCCAACTTATAGGAAAGGGTCACATAGCTCAACCGGATGTAGGAGCCATCCTCGACAAAATTGGATCCCACCGAAGTAACATATTCGTTTACAAAACGCTGATCGTAAATTACTGGTTTGGTATTCGGCAAATAACTACCATCAGGCTGCTCAACTACCCCTTTGATCAGGATTTCCCGATTGCGGTAATCTTCCAATACCTTTGCCTGACCACTGGACAAAAGGGAACGGAAGGTGCCATTGGCAACATCACCACCCTTACGGCCATCAAACATAAAGGACAGAGAAAGGTTTTTGAAATGCACCTTATTGATCCAGCTCAACTTAAAATCAGGCTCACGGTTACCAATCAATAAAGTACTATTGGGATTGATCTTGGGTCGGCCATTTTCATCACAAACGATGGTGCCATCAGCTGTCCGCAAATAATCTTTACCTGAAAGCGCAGTTGTGGAACCATGCAAGAAAGAAGTACCCCTAATGTCCCCAATTTGTGCAGAAGAGTGATAGATTTCGATTATCTGATCCGGCAGATCATCAACACGTCCCTTATTCTTACTAAAGTTGAAAGTCATGTCCCAACCATAGTTCTTCCGCTGCATGATGTTTTGATCGTAGGTCACCTCAATTCCCTGGTTCGAAATCTCCCCTTCATTACGGACTTGAAGAATCATCCCTGTTGTTGGAGACACTCGAACGGTTACAATCTGATCTTTTACGGTTGTCCTATAAAAAGCTACATCAAACCTTGTTTTATCCTTAAAGAAACGCAAGTCAGCACCAACCTCCCAGCTGGTTGTCATCTCAGGCTTAAGGAAGGGATTGGCTGCTCTAGTGGGATCCACACCATAACCACCATCTGGCAGCGCAAGTGTTCTATAATATTTATTAAGATTGTATGATGGAGCATCTTTCCCGACTTTAGCCCAGTTGCCCCTTAATTTACCATAATTCATTATCCCATGGGGGATATTAAGCAACTCGGAAAAAATAACACCGCCAGTTACCGATGGATAAAAATAGGAACGGTTGGCTACCGGCAAAGTGGATGAATGGTCGTTTCGACCAGTGACACTCACATGGGCAATCCCCTTGTACTCGAACTTGGCTTCTCCATAAAATCCATAGCTGTTCTTTTCACTATGCGTCAAATTGACATCATCGTTCAGAAAACCGCTGATATTTTCCATACTAACAAAACCCGGCACCACAAAATTATACCCCCCCATTGCAGAACTTCTACCGGTAAGGCTCTTCATCTCAGCTCCAGCCAGCAAATTCAATTTGAAATCTTCGGTCAGGCTGCGCTCATAAGTTCCAATGGCCGACAGAGTCAAATTATCACTTGCCCCATCCGAAAACCAATACTGACCCAAGTATTGGTTATTGACTGCAGTTGCAGTTTCACCATTCTGCAATGGCCAGCGAGGAGTTATTTTCGACTCACTCTCACTGTTGGTATTGTCGTAACTAACGCGACCAGTTAAATTCAAACCAGTAAATGGCAGGTAATTGACCGCAGCCTGAATAATATTTCGTTGTGTTTTTGTTTTGCCCCAATCTTCCTTGCGGCTCCAATATGGATTCATCGGAGACTCATACTTATCGTTGGCCACGTATAACCAACGGATGGTGCCATCGGGATTTTTATAATTGAGCATATCATCATCGATGGGCCAAGAATAGACCGCCCCCATCAGCTGCCCTGAGCCACGAGAAGCTTTCTTCGAAAGATTAGCCGAAAGATTGAACGACAATTTATCATTTATTGTATAACTGGTCTTCAACAACAGGTTCCAACGATCCAAATCATCATTGATCACCACTCCCTGGTGTTTCTCATAACTCCCCGAGATCAGGGATGTAAACTTTTCTGCGCCACCAGAAACCGACATATCGTATTTTTGATACAAGCCAGTTTCCAAAAAGTTTTCGGCATTATTGTAGGTCTTTGTGCCGGCTGGAGCTAATGGACCCCAACCGCCTTTTGACTGCTCATTATATACCCCGTTTCCACCACGCAAGTATTTATTCTGTATTTCGGGCAAATTGGCCACCTGATCCATCTGAATAGTGGAATTGAAGGTCACGCTGGTTTCACCAGCCTTACCCGATTTGGTGGTGATCAGAATCACCCCGTTGGCCCCTTCCTGACCGTAAAGAGCCGACGCAGCCGCTCCTTTAAGCACGGTCACATTTTCGATGATGTTTGGGTTGATTTCAGCAGCTTTTGTAGCACCTCCTGAAATGGGCGAACCATCCAACACAAACAAAGGCTCATTATTCTGAGAGGTATTAACCGAGGAAACACCGCGTAAAATAATTTGAGAGGCAGCATTAGGAGAACCACCAGCCACACTCACACTGGCTCCCGCGATAGTTCCCTGCAAAGCATCAACAAAATTGGCCTGCTTGGCGGCTGTCAAATCTTCAGGATTGATGCTTTGCACAGCAAAGTTCATTTTTTTCTTCTCCTGCCGAATCCCCATGGCGGTCACCACCACCTCATCGACGTTAATGCTCTCCTCCTCCAGTACAATACTCAAAACACGCTGGTTATTAACAGATACTTCGGCTGATTTGAACCCAATGAAAGAGACCGTCAAAACAGCGTTAGAAGGCACATCCAGATTGAAATTACCATCAAAATCGGTGATGGTACCATTGGTAGTGCCCTTCACCACCACATTGACCCCGGGGATTGGCATACCGCCTTTATCCTTCACAGTCCCTTTAACGCCAATGGTGGCGACGCCATCCTGAATTTCCGGAGCCCTCCCGTTGAAAGCCCCTTGGTTGGCATAAACAGGCTGCAACAAACCACCAATCAACAACACCCCAATCAACAGGGGCTTTGCCAACAGATAGCCATGCTGAACCATTCTTTTTTTGACTTTGTTATTCATAGCATAAGACTTAAATTAATAGTATCATGGTCGTACATGTAGCCATATCACATAAAATTTGTAATACATGCTACATTGGTACAAATAAAGCAATAATTTTAGAATATTCATCTATTTTTAGTTTATTTTACACACAACAAAATAGATAAATCCCTCAATTTAGAATAATTTTATTTTACTTATGATTTTTATCACCCCCTCAGCTAATAAAAATTGAATCACTGACCAACAACACCTATTCCTGGCCGATTCATCAAAGCAATCTGCCCCTCAACCACCTTCACCCCATCAAACAGGTCATTTCCAATCAACAGGTTGCCATCCAGATCGGCCCAATCGACCAACGGAGATAGTTGAGCGGCGGCCGAAACGGCACAAGAGGTCTCTGTCATACAACCAATCATCACTTTCATATCCAGTAGGCGAGCCAATTTCATCATCTGGTAGGCATTGTGCAAACCACCACACTTCATCAATTTGATGTTGATACCGGAATAGACACCCTTCAGGGGTAGCACATCGTGGAGGGTCTGAACCGCTTCGTCGGCAATGGTGGGCAAAGGGCTCTGTTCTGTCAGCCAGGCATTGCTGTCAAAATCATGCTTATCCATGGGCTGCTCCACAAAAACCACCCCGTTTTCCTTGAGCCAATGAATCATATCCAAAGCAAAGGATCGATCCTTCCACCCCTGGTTGACATCCACACACAGCGGTTTGTCTGTAACACTACGAATGGTCTCGATCATCTGCCGATCATTTTCACCACCCAGCTTAACCTTCAATATCTTATACGGAGAAGCCTCCTTAACCTTCAAACGCACCACTTCGGGCGTATCCATACCAATGGTAAAACTGGTAAAGGGGGTATTATGCGGATTCAATCCCCAAAGCTGGTAACAAGGAACCCCGAGAATTTTACCCAACAGATCGTGCAGAGCGATATCGACCGAAGCTTTGGCGGCGTAGTTACCGGGAGCAGCCTGATCAACATACGCCAAAATATCCTCTTTCAGAAATGGATCCTTGAATTGGGCAAGGTTTAGTCCGCCCAAAAACCGGCTGACCGACTCCTGGCTCTCACCCAGGTAGGGTGGCAAGGAAGCCTCGCCATAACCCACCACGCCATCGCACTCCAGCTCAACCAAAACCACAGGTGTGGTGGTGCGCGAATTGCCAGCAATGGTAAAAACATGTTTGAGTTGAAGATCATAGGGCTTGAAACGAAGCACCAGACCATTACCTTTGATTTTCATGACATTCGGTTTTGAGCAGGAAAGGCTCACCGCATTGGCCAGCATCACGCCGCCAGTTGCCAGAGCACCAAACTTAAAGAATTGTCGTCGGGTTGTCATAGTATTCAGATTTAATCTTTAATCAATTCAGATACCATGGATGATTGACCACAGCCATGGCTCCCTTTTGAGAGGGCCACCCTAACAGCCGGCGGGCACCCAAAAGGGTACTGCGATAATATTCACTGTAATTGGTTTTGGTTGAATCAAAACTATTGGTATGCACCATCCCCGATTCGTGAATAAACTCACCATTCCCCAGCGACATCCCAACGTGTGTCACCCGATTAGTCAGTGTGTCACCAAAAAACAGAAGATCGCCAGTCAAAAAATCTATGGGATGGCTTTGATCCAGCGAGTCACCATAGCGAATCTGCAGAGAGGCATCACGCGCCAGGATCACACCGTTCATAAAATAGACAGTTTTTACAAAACCGCTGCAATCCAAGCCCTTGGCAGAAGTGCCACCCCAGAGGTAAGGCAAACCCATAAAGGCGCGGGCATAAGAGGCCAAATTTTCGGCAGTGGGTGTGGTGGAGGTCAACCAATCATCAAATAGTTCCACCTCATCGCTGCGAACAAAGCCTTGGCGTCCATCGGGCAAACCAACTTTAAAATATTGACCTTCCTGTTCGATATATTCCAACAAAGAGCCCAAAACCAAATCACATACGATGGCAGACTCGTCATAGTCGGCAAAAACATAACCATGGTGCTTGTTAACAATCAAACGCGGCGAAGCGCGCCAAGCCAACATCCTCTCCTGGTCAAAAGTCACCACCGAAGAACTTGTGACCCAAGCAATATAGTCGTCGGGGGTTTGAATCAAACGCCACCCGCCCTGGCTCTTCAGAATCAAAACCGGCGTACCCATGATGGCCTGCGACATCAGTTCCGCGCTATGCGAGGGCTTGCGACGCATATTGGCAAAACTGACGTTCACCAAGCCTTGATAATCAAGCGTTGTGTCGGGCAAAACAACGAGGCTGTCGGTAAAAGGCAGATTGTTTTCTTTAAAAAAGGAGATAATTTCGGACTTATGGCCACGCTGGTTCACTTCGCCTTTCAGCAAGAAACTCTGACCGGAATAACTCACCGCCACCTGACTCCACCCTTCACGGGCATCGGGCACCCACACTTCCCCAATGGCATCAATGGATTCCTGAATCCATTTCAAGGAAGATGACGAACATGCTGTTAATAATACAATGAACAGGATTGATGTAAGGCTGGTTTGTCTCATAAATTAGATTTGTTGTATTACATGTTATATCGTGACAAATGTAATTCTTAAGAAGAAAAAAACAAATCTTAACACCAATTAATTTATATTGGGATGAAAATTACCCGACTATAGGGTAACGGATCATTCCAAAATCCTCACATCAAGGTGGTAATGCCACTGATCAAAATAGAGATTGCCACCGAGCCACTCGACCTCTCCGCGCTGAAAGTCATAGGGTTCACTGCGGAAATGGGTTTTAGGAGGGAAAAAAGACCCGGCAACACCGCTATTAACCGCCAAACGGTAGGCGTCGATGCCAGTCACATAGAAATTCTGAGCATACGCATCCTGAAGCAGATTGAACGACACGTCCACTGGCACCCAGCCAATTCCCTCATAATAAACCTCACACCAGTCGTGCAGGTTAACTTCCCCCGGATGCAACATCCAGCCACTCTGCCAGCGCACGGGAATACCCTTGCAGCGTGCCAGCGACATAAACAGGAATGTCTGCATACCACAATCACCGGTGCGGCTGCGCAAAACATACGCAGGAATGGTGTCCTGTATGCCATATTCCACAGCTCCCACCCACATCACATGGTCGTTGATCCACTGATAAATATTGGTGACAGCCTCCAGTGGATTGCGCCAGTCGCCAGGAATTTGACCGGCCAAATCCCTGACTTCGCGATTAAAAACAATATGGGGCAATTGCTCACAGGTGTATTTTTTATACAATGCAGAACCTCTATCATAAGGCTCTGGCTTCATAGAGGCAGGATCAAAATATTGGGCATAAGAACGGTAACGGTACTTAACCTCAAAACGAGTGGCCGAATCACGCACAGCAATAGCCTCCAAATAAAGGGCTTGGTGATCGAGGCTATCAACCAGGGGAGACTCTTGGGGAGGGTAGACATACAGAAGCTCAACATCCTGTTGACGGGTCAAATCCCTGCGTGGGAAAGGCAACCAACAGCGAACCGCTTCCCCTGCGGGCACAGCATTAGCATCCACCACCAAGGAAAAAGTCAGTTCAAACTCAACAGGACAGCACATTTCAGAAGAGTCCTTGGCCGTGCGCATCACCTCCGCAGCCCGGTTGATCAAAAACTGTTGAAAATGGTCGGGAATTAACCCTTGATTCCCTGATTGTTGTCTACGCTGCTGTCGGAGAACAAAATTGGATACGGAACGCTTGAAAAAATGCAACTGCCCGTCATAGTTGTGGCTTTCAAGCATGCCGGTTTGAACCCAATCATTAAAGAGTGCCTCATCAAAAACAAAACCCCGGCGGCGCAAACGGTTTTTCACCGTGTCGGCCACCAGGGGAAAGTCATAACGTATCCTCTTGCTAATATCCACCAATGAATCAACATACCGGCAATCGCCTTCAGAATCCTCCGCCGCCTTGAGCGAATCGGAAAATGCTTGTAAACGGTCGTAATCACCGAATGAAAAAAGCGTCAAAGCTTGTTCCGAAACCTTGCTGCGCGACAAACAGCCTGACAAAAGAAGCGTTGCCGACAAAAGAATGATATTTTGCCACATAGATTTGAGTATTACACCTCAAATATATAACATGTACGACAAAATAAAAACAAAACGTAAAAATTAAAAAAATAAAGCTGACTAGCGGGCATGTCATGCAATTTGCAATCCAGTGCGTTTCACCAGATCAATTAATGGAGAGTTTTGGCTATCAACAAATCGACTCTTTCCAACAAGATAAGGCTCAATTTTGGTATTGACCTTCCTTGTCAAATTCCAAATTTTCCCTATCTCATAATCATCCTCCTTTTCAGTCACGATCATAACATCAATGTCACTATCAGCCGTAGCTGTGTTAGAAAGATAACTACCATATAAATATGCTTTATCAACAGTTATTCCCTCCGACCGCAATATAAAAATATATCTTCTTAACATATCTACAATCTCTCTCTCAGCCATTGCAACAAGTTTTTGGTTTGATTGAAATAATCATTAACTCTTTTACTGTCTGGAAGAACCGGATTATAATCTGGGTAACGCCCTTGCAATTGATACTTCACTAGACCTTCCGATCCACATAATAGGCCATGGCCTGTTGGGTGGGCATAATCAACACATCGTTGATGTTGACATGGGGAGGCCGGGTGACAATAAATTCGATGGTGGAAGCCACATCGTCGGGCGACAGGGGCGTCACCCCTTCATATACCTTGGCTGCTTTTTGCTCGTCACCATCGTAGCGCACAATCGAAAACTCCGTCTCAACCATACCTGGCGATACCGAGGATACGCGAATCCCGTACTTGAGCAAATCAACGCGCATCCCTTTGGTAATGGCATCCACAGCATGCTTGGTGGCACAATAAACATTGCCTCCGGCATACACCTGCGATGCGGCCACGCTCGAAAGGTTAACAATATGGCCGGATCGCCGATTCACCATAAAAGGAATCACCTTCTTCGACAGATACAAGAGCCCTTTGACATTGGTGTCGATCATCTGCTCCCAATGCGACCACTGCCCATCCTCGATGCCCGAAGCCCCGGCGGCCAAACCCGCATTATTAACCAACAGATCAATCGCCTGCCACTCTGATGGCAACTGATCAAACGCTGCATCGGTCTGTTGACCATCGCGGATGTCGAAATTCATAGTAAAAACCTTGACGCCATACTGCTGCCCAATAACGCTTACTAACTCCACCAGACGCTCCTGACGTCTGCCGGTGACGATCAAATCGTAACCATTGCGCGCCAACATCAACGCGGTAGCCTTACCAATGCCGGAAGTGGCTCCGGTAACCAATGCTATTTTACCCATATCATGAATTTTTAAATCAATATTTTGAGATGAAACTTTTTTTAACTAATTTCAACACAACAAACAAGGTGAATGCGGAAAATTTTCGCTCACAACAAATGAACAAAAAAAGTAAAAGAAACACAGCCTAATGATCGAAAAAATAGCCACCCGCCTATAAAAACCTGCTTATGAAACTTAACGACACACCAATAAGCCAAAAGAGAAGCCTCGACTTGACATCTTCAGAACTTGATCAGATCACCATGATCCTGGGTCGCGAACCCAACGAACTCGAACTGGAGATTTTCAGCCTGCTTTGGTCGGAGCACGCCAGCTACAAAAATTCGCTCTACTGGCTAAAGACACTGCCCCGTCATGGCGAAAAGATCATCATTCCCGCCGGCATCGAAAATGCAGGCGCTGTGGATATTGGCGAGGGTCTAGCCTGTGTGTTCAAGGTTGAATCGCACAACCACCCCTGCGCCATTCAACCGCGACTGGGCGCACTCACCGGCATGCGCGTGGTGTCGCGCGACATCATCTCCATGGGAGCCACTCCGGTGGCGTTACTGGATTCGTTGCGTTTTGGGTCGAGCGACCGCGACACCGCCAAATGGCTCTTCGAGGAGGTGATCAAAGGGCTGGCCCAGTTCGAGAAGGAGTTCAACACACCGGTGGTGGGAGGTGAAGTGTGCTTCGATGCCACCTTCAACTCCAACCCCATTGTCAACAATATGGCCATCGGCATAGCCAAGCACGAGAACATCACATCGGGGAAAACCTGTTCGGAAAACAACATCATTATCCTGGTGGGCGCACTGACCGGCAATGATGGGGTGGACATGGATGCCTTCACGCCCGACAATTTTGAAACAGATCCTGCGCAGGAAAACTCCTTCAACGAGATGGAAAACATCAACACAGAAGCCATCCTGCTGGAGTTTATTCAAATGGTGATAAAAAATAAAATCCCCTGCGGCATACAATCCATTGGCGCGCAAGGCATAGTAGGCGCCATCACCGAAATGTCGGCCCGAAGCAACCATGGCGTCAAACTGTATCTCGACAACATTCCTACCAGGACTGCCAACTTGACAGCCCGGGAAAAAATGTTGAGCCAAACATGGGGTCGCTTGCTTTTGAGCATACCAGCCAATGAACTGGAAACATTGAACAACTATGCCAGCAAATTAAAAGTGCCCATGGCCGTTATTGGCGAGGTGAACAATTCAAAAATGCTCACCTGCCTACAAGCAGGCCAGGTGATCGCCTCCATACCAGTTCTCTACGTTGGTTTGGGCGGGGAGGCCCCAATCTACCAACCGGAATTCAGCGAAACAAACAAACAAAACCACGACATCAACCTTGAAACAACCAACGAACCAGATCACTATCCTGATGTAGTGAAAAAGATGCTGCAAAGCATCAACCTGACGTCCAAAGCATGGTTAATCAACTATTTCAATAAAAACAACATCACCGAAACCCTATCCAACATGCATCCAGCCGATGCCGCCATTATCAAGCTGGAGAACAGCAAATTGGCACTAGCTGCCACCATGGATTGCAACCCCAACTACATGACCACCGATCCATTCATTGGTGCGCAAATAGCGGTGGCAGAAGCCGCCCGCAACATCATCTGTTCCGGCGGAAAACCCTTGGCTCTATCGGACTGCCTGAATTTCGGCTCCCCTCACGACAAAAAAGTTTATGGCCAATTTGTGGCTTCCATCAAAGGCATCAGCGTGGCCGTTAACCACTTTAACACACCGGTCATCAGTGGCAACGTGAGTTTCTTCAACCAAAACTCATCCGAAGGTGCCATACACCCCATCACCCCCACCCCAATCATTGGCATGGTGGGTGTCATCAATGATTTGAGCGCCTCTGCCACCTTGATGTTCAAACACAAAGGCGACATGATATTCCTAATTGGCCGCTCCCACAACGACATCAATGCCTCGGAATATGCCAAACAGTGGCACAATATCCCGGTCAGCTCGCCGCCTCATTACAACTACCGTGAGGAACAGGAGATACAGGCCATCACGGCACAAATCATCCAAAAGAAACTGGTGCGTTCGGTGCACGACGTCTCCAATGGCGGTCTCTTCTTCACCCTGCTCGAATCGGCAGCACCACTGGAACTGGGCTTCGACATCACCACCGATGCCGAAATAAGAAAAGATGCCTTCCTCTTTGGGGAATCGCAAAGCCGGGTGGTGGTAACTGTGGCGCCACAGAAACAAGATGAGTTCATCGATGCCATGGTGGAAGCAGGTGTCCCCTTCTCAACCCTGGGGCATGTCACCAAAGGGGAGATCCGCATCGACGATGAATCATACGGCTACATCGCCGACATGAGGAAAAAATTCCTTACACGGTTCAAAAAGTGGCTCGAGGAGAAATAATTCAAACACACCGCCACAAGGGGAAATGATATTTTTAATCATTTCCCTTTTTTTATCATCAGGGGTTTCTAATTTTGTACCACACTCAAAGCAGCAGATTATGACCATCAAACCATACAACCAGAAAGGCACATCCAAGAAACAGGAAGTGGCCAATATGTTCAACACCATTGCACCCCATTACGATCTTTTGAACCACCTGCTCTCATTGGGCATCGACAAAATATGGCGAAAGAAAACCATCAAGCTCTTTAAGCAGCTCAAGGCACCCTATGTACTCGATGTGGCCACAGGCACTGGCGATATGGCCATCAAAGCACACCAAATGCTCGACTGCGATGTGGTGGGTGTGGACATCTCCACCCAAATGCTGGAGATTGCCGAAAAGAAAATATTGAAGAAATATTACCACCACAGCATCAGTGTTCAGGAAGCCGACTCAGAAAACCTGCCCTTCAAAAATGAAACATTTGACGCCGTCATGGTGGCCTTTGGAGTGAGGAATTTCGAGAATTTGGACAAAGGCTTGCAGGAAATGGCCCGCGTGCTCAAAAAAGATGGTCTGATGGCCATCCTTGAGTTTTCGAAACCAACCAAATTCCCCATCAAACAGCTTTACCTGTTTTATTTCACCAAGCTGCTACCATTCCTAGGCGGCTTAATCTCGAAGGATCGGGAAGCCTACAGCTATTTGCCACAGTCGGTGCTCCAATTCCCCGATGGTGCCGAGTTTGAAAACCATCTCAAAACATGTGGCATGACCCCCATCAAGCGCATTCCGCTCACGCTTGGCATCGCCACCATCTATCTGGCAAGAAAATAACACAATAAAAAGATCATTTTTGAGTTTTAGAAATAAAAAACCTTGAATCAATTCAAAAAATCAACTCTGCTGCTTTTTTTCCTCACGGCGCTATTCATTGGGGCTGTGGGTCAACCCAACGACAAGAAAGGGGTGCCCAACCTGCGTTCGTTCGATGAGCAGAAGCTCCATTTTGGTTTCCTGATCGGGTTCAACACCACCGACTTCAGAATATACCAAAGCGGCTTGCGCACGCCCGAAAACGGGGAGACGGCGCGCTATGCCGAGATGCTAAAGATCACACCCGGCATCAACTTAGGTATTGTCTCCAACCTGCGTCTGGCCAAAAAACTGGATTTGAGGTTCCTACCCGGAATCGGCTTCAGTCAGCGCGACCTGAGCTTCATCGATGAGCATGGCGTGCGCGACGAAAACACTCTAAAAATTAAATCGACCTTCCTCGAATTTCCACTTTTGTTGAAATACAGCGCCACCCGCATGCACAACGCCAAGCCCTATCTGATCAGTGGACTGAACACCCGTTACGACTTGGCCAAAGATAAGCAGGACCGATTGATGCTGCGCTCCCTCGATCTTTATTGGGACATTGGAGCAGGCATGGATTTCTACCTCAACTACTTCAGGCTATCGGTGGAACTGCGCGCCTCCATCGGTTTCAACAATGTACACAATGCCAAAGGCACCGGCGAGCTTCTGGATATGCCCTACACTCAGGCCATCGACAAACTCAAGTCAAGATGGGTGGGACTGACTTTTTATTTCGAATAATTTGCGTACTTTTGTCAACTTATTGATTAATAACAGCATCACTCATAATATCCAGAGTTTAAGATTCTTACCATGAAGCGGGAAATTTTATTGCGGCTCACCCCACAGGAAGCCTCCGAAGAGAAGTATTACAGACCGATTATTGCCCGGGAGCTAAAGGTTTCGCCAGATAAAATAACTGCCATACACATCCTGAAACGATCCATCGATGCCCGGAAACGGCAAATCATCATACAGCTTCAGGCCGAAGCATGGATCTCCGAAACACCACCTACAGAAACAGCACAACCATTCGAATACCCACACGTGCACCATGCCACACCGGTGGTGGTGGTAGGCGCCGGTCCGGGAGGATTGTTTGCGGCCTTGCGCCTGATTGAGTTGGGACTCAAGCCCATCGTCCTGGAAAGGGGCAAAACCGTGGGCGACCGCAAACGCGATCTTGCCCAACTCAACCGCAACAACCCGGTCAATCCGGAGTCGAACTACGCCTTTGGCGAAGGGGGTGCCGGAACATTTTCCGATGGAAAACTATACACCCGCAGCACCAAACGAGGCGACTTCCGCAAAGTATTGGGCGTTTTCCTGCACCATGGCGCTCAAAGTGAAATCATGATCGATGCCCATCCCCACATCGGCACCGACCGTTTACCCGGGGTGATCAAAAATATGCGTGAAACCATCCTCGCTTCGGGTGGCGAGGTGCTGTTCAACACCCGGGTTGACGACCTTCTTCTAGAAGATCAAAAAGTGAAAGGTGTGGTGACGCAAAGCGGCGAAAAGATTACAGGAGCTGCCGTCATCCTGGCCACCGGTCATTCGGCGCGCGACGTGTACTACTTCTTAAACCGCAAAAACATTGCCCTTGAGGCCAAAACATGGGCCATGGGCGTCAGGGTGGAACATCCCCAGCACCTGATCGATCAAATACAATACCACTCACCGGAAGGGCGTGGCGAATACCTCCCGGCAGCAAGCTACAGCCTAGCCTGCCAGGTAGAAGAACGGGGTGTCTACTCATTCTGTATGTGCCCCGGCGGGTTCATCGTACCTGCCATGACCGACAAAAACGAAATGGTGGTCAACGGCATGTCGCCCTCGCGACGCAGCTCCCCATTTGCCAACTCTGGCATCGTGGTAGAGATACGCCCCGAAGACATTGGCGAGTTTCAAAACCAAGGCGTGCTTGGCGGTCTGGAGTATCAAAAAGAGTTGGAACGGCTGGCCTTCATCAACGGCGGCAATGGGGTCATTGCCCCGGCGCAAGCCTTGGCCGATTTCGTGGGAGGCCGCCTGTCGTTCGACCTGCCCGAAACCTCCTATGTGCCAGGGACCATCTCATCGCCCATGCACTTTTGGCTGCCCGACCACATTGGCCAAAGGCTACGGAAAGGATTCGAACAATTCGGCAAACAAGCCCGGGGTTTCATCACCAACGATGCACTGGTTTTAGGGGTGGAAAGCCGCACCTCATCGCCAGTGCGCATCCCGAGAAAAAACGATACGCTTCAGCACATCCAGATTGAAGGGCTCTTCCCTTGTGGCGAAGGCGCCGGATATGCCGGTGGCATCGCCTCATCGGCCATCGACGGGGAACGGTGTGCTGAAAAAACATGGGAGTACATCCACAACAAACAGTTGGAAAAAACCAACCTTTAAACCACCAGGAAAATCCTGTTGAGATCGGTCAGGGCACCAGTGCCCTGCGCCGGAACTCGCTGCACACAATGGCCGTGGCCGTCGACACATTAAGCGACTCAGAAGTATTGACCCCTGCGGGATAACTGGGGATCAACAATTTATTGGTCACAAAACGACCAATGGCAGCACTAATGCCTTTCCCTTCGTTGCCCATCACAACGAATCCCTCCTGCGAAAGGGGTTCGGAGTAGATGCTTTCTCCTTCTAAAAAAGTGCCGTAAACCGGCAATTGCCAAACGGATTGGTTTCGCAACAAATAAGCATTCAAATCGGTTTCGCACACGGCAACGCGGGCCAAAGCGCCCATAGTTGCCTGCACCACCTTGGAATTGAAAGCATCGACACAGCTGTTGGAGCACACGATTTGTCGAATGCCAAACCAGTCGGCCACTCGAATAATGGTGCCCATATTCCCGGGATCTTGGATGTCGTCGAGCACAAGCACAAGGCCTTCGGGCTTTTGTTCCAGGTCGAACCCGCCTTCGGGCATCCTCAACACGGCCAATACCGATGATGGTGTAGCCAATTGCGAAACCTGCTTCATCTCCTCTTGAGTGCCCACCACCATTTCTACACCAGCAAACACCTTTTGATCGTCCTCCGAAAGCAGGAGGTCATCGGTCTTAAAAACAAAAAGAGGTTGAACGCCTCCTCCAATCAAATCGCGCACCAGCTTAAGTCCTTCAGCAAGAAAGAGGCCTTGAGCCAATCTCTGCTTTTTGCGGGACAAACCCAATACCAGTTTCTTTTTATTTATACTTAACATACGATCCAAAACAAATTGATGTCCAAAATTATACCATCTCAACCAAATTAAATATCTTTATTGCGAAAAATGATGGTTCAAGAGGAAAAATCATTGTCATATTGTTTTATTGGTTGAATACTTACTGTGATCCGACAACTGTTTTTTTGGGTGCTTTTGGCACTTTTGCTTACAACTTCGTGCCGTTCAACAAAATATGTTGGCGATGACCAATATTTACTCAATAAGGTACGAATCGAGAATGTCGGCAAAAACCATTCAAAATCGGAATTATCAAGTTACATCCGCCAGCGTGAGAATGTCACCATCCTGGGTTTTTGGCGATTAAACCTCAACCTTTACAACCTTTCGGGGCGCGATGAAACCAAGGGGATCAACAAATGGCTGCGCCAAATTGGGGAACCACCAGTGATTTACGACTCCACCCTCCAAATCCGATCGAAGGAACAGCTCAACCTTTTCCTGCGCAACAAAGGGTATTTCAATGCTACGGTTCACGACACCGCCATTGTCACCGGCAAGAAAAAAATCAAGGTGATTTACCGCCTGATGCCCAACGCCCAATACACCATAAGCCACACGGGCTACCACATTGAAGATGAGAACATCAGAAACATCGTCCTCAGCGACACCATCAATGCCCTGATCAAACAGGGCAAACCCTTCGATGCCGATTTGCACGACAACGAAAGGGAGCGCATCACCCGACGGTTACACCAGGAGGGTTACTACAATTTTTCCAAGGAACACATCTATTTCCTGGCCGACAGCAGCCAGTCTGGAAACCGAATCAAGGACAGCATCATCGTGATCAACCCCAAAGTGGACAATGGATCGGGGCAATTGGTCGATGCCCACCACCGCAAATCCGTCGTCAAGGATATTTACTTCATCTTGAACTACAATCCACAAAAAGCTCTTGGTGAGGAAAACTACCTCCAGAGCTTCGACACCATTGAGTACAAGGATCATTTCATCCTCTACCGGGAGAGCCCCAAATTCAAGCCCGAGGTTCTGCTCAACTCATGCGCCATATCACCTGGTGCGGTTTACGACATTGCAAAAGTTGAAAAAACGCACGTCCTGCTGAGCTCCCTCAATTTGTTCCGGTTTGTAAACATCCGCTTCAAAGAGTTACCCAACGAAACCGATGCCAACGGGAACAACCTATTGCAGTGCCACATACAACTATCGCAAGCCCCTCAGCAATCCTACGCTTTTGATATTGAGGGCACCAACTCGTCGGGCAACCTGGGGGCCGCTGGCGCCATCAAATACCAGCACAACAACCTGTTCAAGGGCGCGGAGATCTTCCAGATGCGTTACCGGTTGGCCACGCAAAACCAGTTTGCCCGCGACGGCAAAGAACGTTTCAACACCCTGGAGACCTCCATCGAAAGTTCCCTGACTTTTCCCAAGTTTCTGATACCATTCAAAGTGGAGGGTTTCCGCAAACGGTATAATCCCAACACCAACATTGCCGCGGCATACGACTACCAACGGCGCCCCGACTTCACCCGTACGGTAGCCTCCACCCGTCTGACCTACAATTGGAAGGCATCGCGCCATGTGTGGCACTCCCTAACCCCCATCGACTTCAACCTGGTGAACATCCCCAAAATCAGTCCGGAGTTTCAGGAGTACATCCAAAACACCTTCCTGCAATACAGCTACGAAGACCACTTGATATTGAACACCAATTACAGCTACACCTACAATCAGCAAAACCTGAAGAAAAACCAAAACTTCTGGTATGTCAAAGCCAACCTGGAGGCAGCCGGCAACTTGCTGAACGGCATCATCAGCCTGACCAAAGAAAAAAACGCCGATGGCTACCGCGACATCATGGGCATTCGTTATGCCCAATACTTCAAAGCCGACTTCGACGTGCGTTATCATGTCTACATCAACAAGGCCAACAGTTTTTCGTACCGCTTCTTTGCAGGCGTGGGACTTCCCTACGGCAACCTGAATGTGCTGCCTTTTGAAAAAAGCTACTTTGTTGGCGGCGCCAACAGCATACGCGCCTGGCCTGTGCGGGGATTGGGACCTGGGGCGAGCAAAGGCAACAATCTACGTTACCACAACCAGACGTCGGATATGAGGTTGGAGCTTAATGCCGAATACCGGTTCAAACTGTTTTGGCTGCTCGAAGGAGCCCTCTTTGCCGATGCAGGCAACATTTGGTCCATCAAAAAGGGGAACAGCGAGGAGGGTGGCCTTTTCAAGTTTGATGAGTTTTACAACCAAATTGCGTTAGGCGTTGGTTTTGGTACGCGCCTCGACTTCAACTATTTTATTTTCAGGGTGGATGTGGGCATTAAGGCACACGACCCATCACAACCGGAAAGCAGCCGCTGGGTATTGGGCACCCAACCACTGAAATGGAACGACATGACCTTCAATTTCGCCATTGGTTACCCATTCTAACACCACACAAAAAAAGGGGTCTTCGACCCCTTTAGTGCTTTGCGCGGAGAAGTTCCACTTCCCGTCTCTTCATTCAAAGTACTGATGCCTGTTTTGGAATGACCCAACCCAAGGCTAAACACTCAAATGTGTCTCCGTTAATATTATCCCTTTTTTCGTCCTTATAACAAACAGTTTAATGATTAACAACTCAAAGTTAAGCCATCCATCAGTCAATGTCAATAAAAAAGGGAGCAAAAAGCTCCCTTTAATGAAAATATTAATGAAGATTACGCCCTTTCAGCAGAACCCAAAACATTGATATTTTTGTGTTTGTACACTTCTTTCAAAGTATCGCGTGCTGGACCCAAATATTTGCGGGGATCGAACTCACCTGGATTGGAAGCAAACACCTTACGGATGGCTGCTGTCATGGCCAAACGACCATCGGAGTCGATGTTGATTTTGCAAACAGCCGATTTGGCGGCACGACGCAACTGCTCTTCAGGAATACCTACTGCGGCTTTCAAAGCACCACCGTAAGCATTGATTTCGTCAACATACTGCATAGGCACTGAAGAAGCACCGTGCAACACGATTGGGAAACCAGGAATGCGTTTTTCGATCTCTTCGAGGATATCGAAACGCAATGGTGGGGGAACCAAACGACCATTTTCGTCTTTTGTACACTGATCGGGCGTGAATTTATGGGCACCATGCGAAGTACCAATCGAGATGGCCAATGAATCAACACCGGTTCTCTTCACGAAATCCTCTACTTCTTCGGGGCTGGTATATGTTGAGTGCTCAGCCACCACATCGTCTTCGATACCGGCCAAAACCCCCAATTCACCCTCTACGGTAACACCATTAGCATGTGCATACTCAACCACTTTTTTGGTCAAGGCAACGTTCTCTTCGTAAGAGTGGTGCGAACCATCGATCATCACCGAAGAGAAACCATTGTCGATACACTCTTTGCAAAGCTCAAAAGTATCACCATGATCCAAGTGCAATACAATTGGAATCTCACATCCCAACTCTTTTACATACTCTACGGCACCTTTTGCCATGTTGCGCAACAAAGTGGCATTGGCATATTTACGGGCACCAGAGGAAACTTGCAAAATCACAGGTGATTTGGTCTCCACACAAGCTTGCAGGATAGCCTGCATCTGCTCCAAGTTATTAAAGTTGTAGGCTGGAATTGCATATCCACCGGCTACTGCTTTTGCAAAAAGGTCTTTGGTATTTACCAAACCCAGCTCTTTGTAACTGATTGCCATTTTCGTTATTATTTATGTTAATAAGTAAGTTTATTTCATCAATTGATCATCGATCAAAAATGGATTGTCAAAATTAAAAAAAGCAACCTATTAATACAACGCATCAAAGAGGTTATTTAAACAAAGAATTAAAAATAAACCTTTAATTCACTAACAAAACCTAATTTTAATTAATTCCCGAAAGAGAATTGGATACAAACCGTCCAAATCTTTCAGCCACCAATCCAATCCGGCGACAATTCATATTATAAACAACGATGGCTCTCCTTTGGTTCATCAGATGTACTCAATATCCACATCCTTCAGGAACTTATCCTCCAAAAGCCGGCAGATGCGCTTCACCACACTGCGCCTAATCTCCAGCTCCACGGGGAGGTTGGGATCCTGGTGCGCAATATTGATGCCGGTGCCGTTGAGGAAATGAATCCGGTCGCTCTCGAAAAAAAGCTTCACGATCCGCTCCGCCGGGCCATTGCCCAACCGATCCTCGGGTCGGTAATTCTCCAAGATCTTCACCACCTTGCCCAAGGTCAATATCCCTTCGGTCACCAGGCTGAACCCATCCACATAAGAGAGGGGCGGTAAGTCGGGATCAGAAATTTCCATACCCTGGTCGAAACAGAGCGCCAATTCGCGGGCTATGATCTCCGCAGAAGTTCCCCCGGCAATGATCTTCTTTCCATTGAACTGTTGCACCTTCAAGGCGTAATTCAAATCGTTGCGCGCATCGAATGGGGGGCCGGTGACCAGCAGCAGCTTGCGTGGTTCCCGAAAATAGACCACTCCAGCGGAGGTGTCGTCACTGGGGCGCCCACCATCATTGGCACTGGCCATATTGACAAGCTTGCGCGCCAACCCTGCCGATGACGAAAATGGAGAAGCGGAAACCAAATTCAACACATACCGTTTCAGATTGTCGTATCCCCAGCCAAAGGGATGAGAACGGCTCCCCATGCCCGACTGTACCAGCCCATCGGTCCAGAAGAATATGCGGAACTCCATGGATGCTTTGAAAGAGCAGATGCGCAAGCGCTTACGGCATCGTTCATCATCAATCAGTTCGTACCGCCATCCAGGATCCACCTCCTTGATGCCCGACATGATCAAACAGCAGGGATTGTCGTATTCCACAATCACCGTGGTGCCATCCACATCTATATCAATAATGGTGAAGGTGGAGTAACTGATTTTACGTTCGCTGCAAATAGGCAGAGTATCCATGATCACTTGGGCACTGGCAGCCACATCGCGGTGATCCTGGGTAAAACTCATGGCCATGGAGGCCGTCAAGGAAGCCAACACATTGGCTTTTACCCCACTACCCATACCATCGGAAAGCACAATAATGGAGCGCCCCTCATCCTTAATTTTACGGGAAAGGAAGACATCACCACAGATCGACTCGCCCACATGCATATTCTGAATGCAGGCCACATCGATAAAAAAATTATTGTTCCGACTCATCTGACAATTTTTGGCTGATCTGCTGAGCTTCTATGATGGAATTCAAAGTTTTTTCGGTCTTGGAGGCACTTTCGCCCAGTAAGAAGGCAATTTGCTGAACAGTTTCCAGATTTTCGCGTATCACCTGGCGTGCCCGGCTGGTGATCTCCTCCTTGCGCACTTCGGGTTCGGTGAGGTCGCGCAAAATACCCCCCACCACCTCATGTTTCTTGATGGTAAACACCGAAATATGAAAGATGGAGTCGTTATAAGGGGCATCCCACTTGAGCTCATCCTGCCCGCTGTTGATCACCGTTGCGAACTGTTTGTGAAAGGGCACCAAGGCATCCAGGTGGGCACCCTTCAAGCCTGGCACCACTTCATTCAACTGCAAGGCCTCTTCGCCTAACATCTTAACAAAAGTGGTGTTCGACTCCACAATCTGCATTTGGCTATCAACAATCACCACACCTGCCCGCAGCTTATTGAGCATGGCCGTTATGGTTTCGGCGGCTTCGCGGGCTTTCTGCTCACCAATTCGGGCTTTCTCTTCGTTGGTCTTTATGGACTCTTTAGCTTTGGATAGCTTTTCGTTAGTGGCATTCAATCGGGCAATATAGGTATGGAGTTTCCTGATCACAAAGGCGTAACACATCTCATACTGAGTAAGCCCCTGAAGATGGGCGATGGCAAAATCGCGGCAACTGGCATAGCCACAAGCCCCACAACTCAGCTTATTTTTATCCTGATCAATACCCAACTCATGAAGCACGCGCACTATTTCATCTTCAGGCGGAATCGGCAAGCGTTGATCATTGGCAGCAAAAGAACGGTGCAGATCCAGATTGGCAAAAGCGGCCAACTCATCCTGCCATTGGTGGTGATCGAGCATGGCCACGCGCTTTCGCACATATTGGATCACCTGCGAGCGGCGGGCAAATTTCCTGCCTCCCGAGGAGGTGCCGGGTCCCATGTGGCAACCCTGGCAATAAAACAGGTCGAGATGCTGCTTCAACGCCACATTTTGACGAAATTCACGGATGGCTTCTAGAAAATTGTTGCGTCCCTCGGTAATCAAAACCCCATCGTCGAGCAAGCCCTGGTTAATATCGGCACTCTGCAACAGGCCATGCGCAATGGGGAACAACCCGCCTTTGCGCCCAACGGGGGGATCAAACTCGCTGAACGACACTGAAGTTTCGGTGATACCAAAAGCCCCGAACAACTCACGCAACTCCACAAAAGAGATCACAGCATCGATGCTGCCCGAGGTATTTTCAAAAAAAGGCAGATCCTGCTTGGCTGCCAAGCAAGAGGTGATCAATACCGTGCGCAGTGAGGAACCATACTTTTGATGAAGCACTTTCGACATAATGATATGGGGCGGAAGCAGCGGCGCCAAATTATCGACCAACTCAGATTCGAAACGCTCGATATAACGCACCAGGGGCGGACATTTGGTGGTGAGATAATATTTGCCTTTGAAATCGTCGAAAAGTGCTTTATACCTAACAGCCAAAAGGTCGACCGCAAAAGCCATCTCGGTGACTAGGTGAAACCCCAGCGCCCTGATCATGGCCACAAATTTGCGATAATCGGTGATATCCACAAATTCACCGGAGATAGCTGCATCGCAAATGGCAGCCACCCGATCCGAACCTTTTAGCAAGGCCAACACACTAGGCTTGTCGCTGGCAAAGGAGATCGCATTTTGGCTACAAACCGTCACACAATTACCACAACCGATGCATCGGTTGGCAATAATTTGGGCATGCTGACCACTTATTTTGATTGCTTTGGCGGGACATACCCGTATGCAAGCATAACTAAGATTACATTTGGCGGGATCCACATAAACAAGTGCACTCATAACTATTCCTTCCCGGATAAAAGTTCAACACGAAACACCTCGTTCAGGATATCAAAAATATTCTCCTGATCCACATTCTCGTAGATCTGGCCATCGATCACGACAATAGGACCGGTACTGCAATGATGGCTACACAGGTCTCCCCTGAAGTCAACCTCACCTTCAAGCTCATTTTCGCGCAAGAATTGACGAATCAACTCCAACACATCGCGATTACCTCGCGAAAAACAAGAACTCCCCAAGCAAATGGTCACTTTATGATGCATCTCCATAACAAACTATATTTCAATAATAAAACTAATCGAACAGAACAATCCCCACCATCCTACTCCTATAAAATAAAACAATTTTTAATGCAAAAAAACAATTTTTTGACCAATGATTTGCTCTTCTGATAATTAAAACTAATTTTGAGCCACAACCTGTTAAACCTAAGATAATGATTGAACATAAGGGACCATTACTGATCGCTGCCTCCATGGATGATGTGGGAAGCGGTGCTATACTTTATGGGATAAAAATAGCACAGATCACCAGCACCGAACTGGTCATATTTTCCGTTCATCCCGAAGGGGATGGCCAATCGGAAAACTTATTTGAAACTGAATTCAGCACCTTCACCAGCAAGATCTGCGGTGCAAAGGGTTTCAGCAGCTACAAGATAGAGATCGGGAAAGGTTACCTACCGGAAGCTGCCACAGAATACGCCATCCAGATTAATTCACGAAGTGTCATCTTTGGCTTGAAGCCTCCCTCCGGGTTCAATCCGTTTTACGGGGTAAAATTTATCAAAGCCACAAAAAAGCTTCAATGCCCATTTATTGTGGTTCAGGACAATAACCCATCGCAGCAGTTATTCGAAAATCTTTACATCCCCGTCAGTCATAAAAAGGAGGGCAAGGAAAAACTGATTTGGGCAGAGGCATTTTGCAAAGACAAGCCCATCAAAATAAAACTGGTGCCAGCCAAAGCAGAAGAGCCTCTTTCCAAGGCCATCATCCAAAACCACTTGAATTTCGCCTGCCGCCAACTGGAAGCTGCCAACATCCCTTATGAGATCATTCAAGGATCGAAAAGCAGCTATAAGATTGACCAGGAGGTGATACAGATTGCAGCAAAAAACAAGGACGGAATGGTGGTCATCACCGCCACCAAACACTATGGACCGGAACAGGAGATACTAGGACCACCGGAGTTGAAGGCCATCACCAACAAACAGATGGTTCCCATCCTTTGTGTCAATCCACGCAAAGACTTGCATGTGCTTTACAGCAAATATTAGATTGCCTTAAAAAATCCGAGGCCGCAAAGAGATTTAATTCAATGATGCTACCCAGATTCTCTTTGCGCCCCGGATACTAAAAGCAACTAATATCGTGGCCGTTCCACATAACGCGTATGGAGCAATTCATGCGATTTATGCCCCAGTGGCTCGACAAGAAACTCCTTGTACAGTTGCAACACTTCGGGATTTTCGTGTGATTTGCGAATACACTTCATTTCATCTTCGGAATATATGGCCTTGGTGCGTTGCGCCCTTATTTCAGCCGAAGTGGGGATCGGTTGTCCGCCTCCGCCAATGCAACCACCAGGGCAAGCCATAATTTCGATAAAATGGTAATGCCACTCCCCTGCTTTCACCTTATCCATCACAATTTTGGCATTAGACAAACCATGCGCCACACACACCCGCAACTCCACACCTTCCAAAAAATCCCATTCAGGCAAAGTATCTTCAATAACAAGGGAAGCTTCGCGAATGCCATCGGTACCGCGCACCGGCAGGATGTTCAACCCTTCAAAAGGAACCTCCCGCCCAGTCACCACCTCATAGGCGGTGCGTAAGGCAGCTTCCATAACACCACCTGTGGCGCCAAAAATAACAGCCGCACCCGTACTTTGACCCATAAACCGGTCGTAATCCTCATCGGGCAGATGTTCAAAGTCGATGCCTGCCTGCCTGATCATCATGGCCAGCTCCCGGGTGGTCAAAACATAATCAACATCTTTAAAACCGCTGGAACGCATCTCCGGCCTGTCGGCTTCAAACTTTTTGGCGGTACAGGGCATGATGGAGACCGATACGATGGCGGCCGGATCGATGCCTCCTTTTTGGGCGTAGTAAGTCTTCACCAAAGCCCCGAACATCTGCTGGGGAGATTTGGCTGTGGACAGATTGCCCAGGTAATCGGGATAGGCATGTTCGATAAACTTGATCCAACCGGGTGAACAGGAAGTGGTCATGGGCAGCCGCACACTTGAGTCGCCCTCCTTAAGCAACTTCCTAAGACGCGAGAGCAGTTCATGCCCCTCTTCCATAATGGTGAGGTCGGCCGAAAAATCGGTGTCCAGCACAGCACTGAAACCCAGACGGCGGAGCGCTGCCACCATTTTACCGGTGACAATATGGCCGGGTTCAATGCCCAAGGCTTCACCCAGGGCAACTCTGACGGCAGGTGCCGTTTGCACCACCACATGCTTGTTGGGAGCATAGATGGCTTCCCAAACCGCTTCGATGTACGATTTTTCGGTCAGAGCCCCGGTGGGGCAACGGTTAACACACTGGCCGCAATTGGTGCAAACCACTTCATACATCGATTTTTCGAAAAAGGTGGAAATTTTCATTTCCCCGCCCTTGTAAGCCACCGTAAGTGCCCCAATATGCTGCAACTCATTGCAGGTGCGCACACAACGCTGACAGCGGATGCATTTGGAATCATCCTTGATGATGGCCGGCGAAAAATGATCAATGGTGTAATTCTTTAAAGGCACCAAATCAATCAAACCCTCTTGGTCGATCAAATACTCATTGGAAAGCTCCTGGAGTTCGCACCGGCCGTTTTTAAAACAACGCGTGCAGTCGGCACGGTGTTCCGATATGAGCAGTTCAATGATATGCCGTCGGGCATTGCGCACCTTCAGGCTGTTGGTCAAGATCTCCATTCCTTCGGAGGCCGGGGTTGCACACGCAGGCACCAGGCGGTCGCTGCCAATTTGTTCAACCACACACACCCGACAATTTCCGGCAATGCACAAATCTTTATGGTAACACAAGGTTGGAATGCGGATGTTGATCATCCGGGCTGCTTCCAATATGGTATCTCCCTGATTGACTCGCACAGAGATGCCATCAATTTTCAAATTTACCGAACTATCCATCATGGTTATGCAGGTTAATAGATCATCTCTTCTTTAAAATTTTCAACAATCGACACAAACGAATTGGCCACCGACTGACCCAAACCACACTTGGCTGTCAATCGCATACCATCGGCCAATGCCAGGAGCTTGTCGAGGTAGGATGAAGGCTTGTCGCCCCGCTTCACCGCTTCGATACCAATGAGCAACTGTTGGGTGCCCACGCGGCAAGGGGTACATTGGCCACACGATTCTTCCACGAAAAACTCCAGGTAATTGTGCAACACATTGTACATGGAACGTGAGGAGTTGAAGATCATCATGGAACCCCCAGTGGGCAGCGATGCGCCCGTGAGGCGGCCCTGATAACCAATGACTGTTTGGTCGAATTTTTTACGAGGGACGCAAAATCCTGAGGCGCCACCCACTTGAACAGCTTTGGCATCGCCATCGCCAAAATCGTCAACAAACTTCTGCAGCGACATGCCGAATTCCAACTCGTAAATACCGGGGATGGGGGTGTCGCCCGAAACGGAAAACACTTTGGAGCCCCGCGAATCCTGAATCCCAAGATCACGGAACTTATCGGAACCATATTTGAAGATGGAAAAGGTGTGAGCCAGGGTCTCCACATTATTGATCACCGTTGGCATCTTCTGATACCCACTGGTGGTGGGAAAGGGCGGTTTGTTGCGCGGTTCACCACGGTGCCCCTCCATGCTTTCGAACAGGGCACTCTCCTCCCCACAAATATAGGCACCACTCCCCATAAAAATCTCAATATGAAAATCAAGGTTCATTTTTTTCAGCAGGTCGTGAAACCCATCAATAACCCTCTGAAGCTCTAGAACCAAAAAACGGTATTCTCCCCGCAGATAGATAAAGCCGTGTCGGGCTCCGCAAATACGGGCACAGACAGCCATGCCGCAAAGCACCTTCAAAGGGACGCGCGACAAAATCTCGCGATCTTTAAAAGTGCCCGGCTCTCCTTCATCGGCATTGCAAATAATATATTTATTGGGTGCCACAGCATCCGAAGTCAATTTCCATTTCAACCCGGTGGGGAAGCCGGCACCACCCCGCCCCTTCAGGCCAGAACTGATGATGTCGTTGATAATGTCCTCGTTGGTTCGCGCCAAAGTCCGGGTCAATACTTGTTCCACGTCCTGATCATCCTTGAAGATCAGATCGAGGCGTTGCAAATGTTTTCGTTCCATAGAATCAAGATATTGGGTTATTGACTGTGCCGGCGGAATATTGAAGCAGAATTTCGCGCACCCGCTCGGGTGACAACTGCGTATAAGGGGTATCGTTCACCAGCATAGCAGGCCCTTTATGACACTGTCCCAAACAATTGGTTTCCAAAAGGGTAAAGAGGCCATCCTGAGTGCTCTCCCCACAACGGATCTTCAACACATTTTCTATCTCTTTAATGATCTGATTTTTGCCATGCATCATGCAAGTGATGGTTCGGCAAACCCGGATGACGTACTTGCCTACCGGACGAGCAGGAATAAAGGCGTAAAAGGTGGCGGTGCCGTAGACATGTGCTGCCGGGATGTCCAATGTCCGGGCAATCTCTACCATAGCCAAATCGGATACATAACGTTCCTGACGGACCACGCCCTGGAGTATCGGCAACAGACTCTCGGGGGAACGGCCATGCTCAACAACCAATTGATCAATTAATTCACGCACTGAAGCCATAACGGTTAGTTTTAGGTTATCAAATCACGAAACCATAAGGGGGAATCGCATAAAAAAAGTAGCATTCAAACAATAAAATCATTTGCACTAATTAAATTTATTGCGAATATGCCTAAATGTCAATAGCTTTAGTGTAAATTAATCCATCAATAAGGGATGAAAAGGGATGAAAAAAAATAAAATAGTGGCTAAACCGAAAAAGTATGCGCTTTTTACCTATTTTTAAACTGTAAAAAAACATCATTATGGCACAACACAAGATTATTCCGGGTGTAGGATTTGATAAAATCAAATTCGGCATGACGCAGGATGAAGTAGAAGACATCCTGGGCGAACCAGATGAAGTGGAAGAACAGAACTATGGCGAAGGCGAGTCAGCAGAAGTGTTCTACTATGACGAGCTGGGCATTTCCATGTCATTTGATGCCGAGGAAGATTACAGATTGGTTGAGATCTCGTTCGAAGATGAGAGTTTCATCCTTTTCGATTCAATACATGTAGGTCAACCAATTGACGAAGCTCTGACACTGGCAGAAAAGGCGCAAATGGGCGAGTACGATTTGGAAGACTTATCGACCGACGGCTTCGATGGCAAGGAGTTGTATGCATTCGAAAAAGAGAACATCAATTTCTGGTCCGACGACAAAACACTCTCTTCCATACAGATCGGCCCCTACTGGGTTAACGACGAAACCATTAAATGGCCTGAGTGACAAAACAAAAAAGGTGTTTCAATTTTGAAACACCTTTTTTTTATCATCAATAACGGTAATGATCGGGTTTGAATGGCCCGGCAACATTAACGCCAATGTATTTGGCTTGGTCGGCCGACAACTGGGTTAGTTTAACGCCCAATTTATCGAGGTGAAGGCGGGCTACCTCTTCATCCAAGTGCTTGGGTAGGGTATAAACGCCCACTTCATATTGTTTCTTCCAGAGGTCGAGTTGAGCCAATGTTTGGTTGGTAAACGAGTTGCTCATCACAAAACTTGGGTGGCCGGTGGCATTGCCAAGGTTCACCAATCGACCGCGGCTCAACAGGATGATGCAGTGCCCATCGGGGAAGATGAACTTATCCACCTGCGGTTTGATGTTCAACTCCTGAATGCCGGACGTTTTCTCCAGCTTTTCAACCTGAATCTCATTATCGAAATGGCCGATATTGCAAACAATCGCCTGATCCTTCATACGGCTCATGTGCTCAACAGTGATCACATCGCGGTTGCCGGTACAGGTAACAAAGATATCGGCATATTCCACAGCAGCCTCCACGGTAGTCACTTCGTAACCTTCCATGGCAGCTTGCAGGGCACAGATGGGGTCGATTTCAGTAACAATGACACGGGCGCCAAAACCACGCATACTTTGAGCACAACCTTTGCCCACATCGCCATAACCACAAACCACCACAACTTTACCGGCCACCATCACATCGGTACCGCGCTTGATGCCGTCGGCCAAACTCTCGCGGCAACCATACAGGTTGTCGAATTTGCTTTTGGTCACAGAGTCGTTCACATTGATGGCAGGGAACAGCAGTTCGCCATTCTCGAGCATCTGGTACAAACGGTGCACACCGGTGGTGGTCTCTTCACTCACGCCTTTGATTTCGGCAGCCACAGCCTGCCAACGTTTGGGGTTCTTGGCATATTCACCGCCAATCAAATCCATCAGTTCACGGAAATCTTCCCCTTCGGCACTGTAATCCAGCTTCAGCAGGGAAGGATCTTTCTCCACAGCCACACCTTTGTGAATCAACAAGGTAGCATCACCGCCATCATCCACAATCAGGTGGGGACCTTTGCCGTCGCCAAAATCAAGAGCCCGCTCGGTGCACCACCAATATTCGGCCAACGATTCACCCTTCCAGGCAAAAACGGGCACCCCAGCTTCAGCAATGGCCGCAGCAGCATGATCCTGCGTGGAGTAAATATTACAGGAACACCAACGTACTTCAGCCCCCAGTGCAACCAACGTTTCGATCAAAACGGCTGTTTGCACAGTCATATGCAAAGAACCCATAATACGGGCACCTTTCAGAGGCTGCTCCTTACCATAGCGTTCACGCAAAGCCATCAAGCCCGGCATTTCAATCTCGGAGATGGCAATCTCCTTGCGGCCGAAACCGGCCAAAGAAATATCGGCCACTTTGTATGGGTAGGCGTTGGTATCAACAAATTCTAACATAGCGTACGTTTTTTAATGAAGCACAAAAATATTGAAAAAAGTTGACTTGGCAGGCAACCATTTGATCCTTATTCCATTATTTGTGCATTATTCTGCCGCCCTTCAAGCAATAAGGGATTTGGAGAACATCCCGTCATCCAGGCCAAACCCCATTTTCACCAGATAATGTTGATGCACTTGAGTCTTAGGATTCGACCATAGTTTTTTAATGCCATTGTCCTTCAGGAAGGAGGCTTGCTGATAGAGGTAACGGCCAGGCTTATAATCTCGGTTTTGGGGTGAGGTATAATCAAGGTCGATCATCAGCTCACCATTATTTTTTTGACCGGCCACCACGCCACAAATCTCCATGTCGCGCAACTGCAAAGCAACGAAGTTATTGCGGCCAAAATTCGCCTTGAACCCAGGAAAAAATTGGTTCATATCATCGGCATACTGTTTCATGAAGACGCTCAAAACCGGGTCGTTGGACGTCACCAGGACGGTATTAAACTTGGCGGATGAACTATAAATTTTGATAATATAATAGGCATCGATCAAGACAATCAGCCCATTAAATACGCCTACCGGATAGGCCTCTATGAGCACACCATAAATGGCAAAGAGAGCAGATCCTGCCAAATTAATCCAGCGCAAACGCAACGGACGGCTCATCAACAGGGAGATGGCGGTCACCACCGAAGCCAGGTAACCAAACCAGGTCAAGTAATCGATTTCAAACATAGCGTGAAGTATTAAGGTTAAATTTGATAAAATTTGCAAATAGGCTCAAATATAATCAAATAAACTATTTATGCTCACGCAGGGTCCTCGGCAGCCCTGAAATATTCACGTACAACCACCTCATCACGAGCAATCTGTGCCTTCAATGCCTCCAACGAATCGAACTTTTGCTCGTCGCGGATGCGGTGGACAAAATCGATGGTGATGATTTCGGAATAGATGTCATGGTTAAAATCTAAAATATGCACTTCGATGCTGCTCTTATCGGCATCGCTCTGGATGGTTGGGCGCTTGCCTATATTGAGCATGCCATGATAATCGCGTCCTTCGGTATGCACACGGCAGGCATAGACGCCGTTGGCAGGCACCAGTTTAGCCTCATCTTCTACCTCCACATTGGCTGTGGGATACCCAAGGGTGCGCCCCAGTCGGTTCCCCCCCACCACACGACCTGCCAACCGATAAGGATAACCCAACAACAGGTTGGCCGTGGCCACATCGCCCCTGAACAAGCCGTCGCGGATGGCTGAGGAGCTGCAATGCAAGCCATCGACTGCCACGGGTGTTTCGCGACTGATGGAGAAGCCATATTTGTGGGCCAACGCCGCATAATCGTCGTAATTGTGGCTACGACCTTTGCCAAAGCGGTGGTTGAACCCCATCAACAGATGATGGATGCCAACGGAACGCACCAGCACCTTCTCCACAAACTCCTCAGCGGTGTATGCTGCCAGCTGGAGCGTGAAGGGGAGCAGCACCAGATGGTCGATTTGCAACTCACTCAACATGCGGGTTTTCTCCTCCAACGTCGTGATGAAACGGAGCGATTGAGCATCCTGTTTTAAAACAATGCGCGGGTGCGGCCAAAAGGTGATGATCACCGATTCGCCACCGCAATTTTGTGCCAGCTCCGTAAGCCTGGCAATCAAATGGCGATGCCCCACATGGATGCCGTCGAACATACCGATGGTCACCACCGGCTTGGTCGCTTTCAGAGTATCGAAGGAAGAATGAATTTTCACAACAAAAAGGTTTATCCTGCAAATTTAATAAAAAGCCTTGGTTAATTACCTCTCAATTTATGGTTGAACGGTTTCAGGTCGAATACCGGCACCACCGAAACATCGGCACTTTGAATAAGACCCTGCTGGCCAACTGCTGACTGGATTGCCTGCACCAACAGCTCAATGTGGCGCTTGCGGCTCCAGGGGCGCAGCGCTACCACACTAATCTGGCGGGCAGGTGCGGGTGGCTGGAAGTAACGGAGACGTTTTTTTTGCTCAACCGTCATGTCGTAAGTGGCCAGAGCCGGCAAAACGGTATAGCCTCCGTTGGCATCCACCAGGCGACGCAACGACTCCAGGCTGCCGGCTTGGTACTCCAGGTTGGGGTGGAGCTTGTCGTGGCCACGCAAATCGCACAGGTTCACCACCTGCATGCGCAGGCAATGCCCCTCCTCCAGCAACCACAGGCGGCTCATATCCAAGTCGTGCACACGCACAGGACCATCTTCTTCCGGTTCCGTTTGACCATACAACACAAACTCCTCCTGGTAAACCGGGTGTTCAATCAGCGGCACCGACCCCACTGGGGTTGCCAGGATCCCGGCGTCAATCTCGTCGTTCTGAAGCCGATCGATGATGGAAGCGGTGGTCAGCTCACTCACCATCAACTTGATTTTGGGATATTGATTGAGAAACTGCGACAAAAAAAGAGGCAACAAAAAAGTGGATATGGTTGGGATAATGCCAATGCGGAATTCGCCTTCCGGCTCCTCGTGAAGCCTGGCGGAGAGATCCTTTAGCTCCTGAACCTGGTTGATAATAAGCCGCGCCTGGTTCAAAACAGCCTTTCCCTCTTCGGTGGGCACCAAGGGTTGCCTGCTGCGATCGAAAATCTTCACATCCAGCTCCTCCTCCAATTTGGCAACCATAGCGCTTAATGTAGGCTGAGTAACAAAACAGGAATGAGCCGCCTTCACAAAATTACGGTGCCGATCCAACGCCAAAATATACTCAAACTGCTGTAAGTTCATAACTTATAGTTTATATCTATTGCAAATATAGAAAATATCAGTTTGATCTATATAAATCCAGCCACTATATTTGTATCAGAAAATAAAAAACAAAATCATATGAAAAACAATTTAAACATGATTGGATTGGATACCAATGTATCGAACCAACTAAGCGAGAAACTGAACCAACTGTTGGCCAACTACCAAATATTCTACATGAATACCCGTGGGTTCCACTGGAATATCAAAGGTGCCAACTTCTTCGAATTGCATGCCAAATTCGAAGAGCTGTACAACGACCTACTGGTGAAGGTGGATGAAATTGCCGAACGGATTTTGACCCTGGGCAACACCCCCGTGCACAGCTACAGCCAATACATCAAGCAGTCGGCCATTCAGGAGCAGACCAACATCACCGGGGGCAAAGAAGCCGTGGCAGGCATTCTGGCTTCGCTGAGAGCGGTTATCACCCTTCAGCGCGAAATACTCGACTTGGCTTCAGAAGCCGGCGACGAGGGAACAGGAGCTCTGATGAGCGATTACATTCGCGAGCAGGAGAAACTGGCCTGGATGTACAATGCCTATTTATCGTAAACATTTAAAAACTTAATGATATGGAACCAACCATGATGCCCCGCATCGGCGATGATGCGCCCAATTTCACTGCCGTCACCACGCACGGCACGCTTACCCTGCACGATTACGCACCAGAGAAATGGATCGTGCTCTTCTCTCATCCAGCCGACTTCACGCCGGTGTGCACTACCGAGATGAGCGGCTTCGCCACCCGCAAGGATGAGTTTGAAGCTTTGAATGCCGTACGCATCGGCCTAAGCATCGACAGCATCCATGCCCACCTGGCATGGGTCAACAATGTAAAGGAAAAAACCGGCGTTTACTTCGATTTCCCAATTATTGCCGATATCGACATGAAGGTATCGCGCCTTTACGGAATGCTGCAACCCAACGAAAGCGAAACAGCTGCTGTGCGCGCCGTCTATTTCATCGACCCGTCGAAAAAAATCAGGCTGATCATGTATTATCCCTTGAATGTGGGTAGGAATATGGACGAGATCCTGCGCGTGCTGGAGGCCATGCAGGTGGCCGACAAGTACAAAGTTGCCCTGCCTTTGGACTGGCGCAAAGGGGAAAAGGTGATTGTGCCTCCGCCCAAAACAGCCGATGAGATGAGCGAACGGGTGAACGACACCACACTAGAAAAAGTGGATTTCTACCTGGCAAAGAAAGATCTGAAGTACTAAAACAAAAATCCCCATCCTTGACCGCAGAGATGGGGATTTTTGCGTTTTACCTATATCGTCTCCAACGCAAAGCACCTTTCCACCGCAATCCCCTTGGGGGTCGCCATCAGGGAGCAGCACTCGTTGAGGGCGTCGTGCTGGAAAACCAGAATATACTTTTGATCATACGCCTCCTTCAAAAACTGCTGCTTCTCCTCCATGCTCACCAGTGGCGAGGTATCGTAAGCAGCCACCCAAGCCAAGGGAACATTGGCAGCCAACGGAATAAAATCACCGGCATAAAACAGCTTCTCCTGACCATAGTCGATCAACGGCAGCAATAAACCGGGGGTATGGCCATTGAAAATCCGCAGGGAGACTCCGGGATACCAGTCACCTTCCCTATCCACCAACTTCAGCAATCCCCGATCCACGAGCGGCATCATATTTTCGGAAAAATAGACCGATCCTTCGCGGATATTGGGCGAAATAAAGTTTTCCCATTGCGTTCGCGAACACCAATAGGTGGCATTAGGGAAAGCAGGAACCAATTCGCCACAATCGTTGTAGCACACCGCACCGCCGCAGTGGTCGTAATGCAGGTGGGTCAAAAGCACGTCGGTGATATCTTCGGGCTGGTAACCAGCCTCCAGCAGCGAGGGCATCATACGGTGATGATTCGATACGCCGTTGTTGGCAAAGAATTTATGACTCTGCTTGCTGCCCGTACCGGTATCAACCAGTATGCGTTGCCGGCCATTGTCAATCACTAGGCTCCGCATTGAAAAAGAACAGAAATTATCCTCGTCGCAAGGATATTTTTTCTGCCACAGCACTTTGGGAACCACACCAAAGGTAGCCCCTCCATCACATTTAATCTCACCACAATCAACCAACGACAACTTCACCATAATATATTATGTTTTTTCACAATCGAAACCCATCCCCAATGGATGTCGCTCCAAAGATTAAACAACCCGCCTATTTTTTTGTTTCAGCGGCATGTTTCATTCGCAGATTGATTTCCTCTACCAACAATTTTGAGTGCTCAATGGCCTCTTCGAAGGTCTCATGAATATGCGAAACCTCAACCAGATCGGCAATCCCCTCATGGTCGATCACCTCGCGCACTTCAGGCTTGATTTCACAGATCAGCACCTCTTCCCGATGGTTTTTCAACGTGTTGATGAGGGTTCGCAAGTGGTGTAATCCAGTAGCATCAATCATAGGCACCTGCTCCATCCGTAGTATGATCACTTTATCCTTGTAGGTGTAGGAAGTGCGCAAATCATTGAAACGGTGAGCCACGCCGAAGAACAAAGGCCCGGAGAATTCATAAAGCCCCACCCCCTTAGGCAAATCCACCATTTGGGCATCGGCAGGTGAATCGTCTGAAATAAGCCCTTTAAATTTGATTTGCGAAAGGTCGGCCATCCGTTTCATAAAAAGAATAACAGCCAAAACCATGCCGATCTCGATGGCCACCGAAAGGCTCACCACCACCGTCAGGGTGAGGGTTGTCACCATCACCACTGAATCGTGTTTCGGCCCTTTGAAAATGGCATAAAGAGAGTGCCACTCCACCATATTCCACGACACCACCACCAGGATTCCGGCCAGGCTGGCCAGAGGCACCGTCTCGGCGTACGACCCAAGGAAAAGCATGATCACCAACAAAATAGCAGCATGGATTATTCCGGCAATAGGCGTCCGCCCCCCGTTGCGCACGCTGGTGTTGGTGCGGGCAATGGCACCCGACACAGGAATACCGCCAAAAAGACTCACCGCCATATTGCCAAGCCCTTGAGCAATCAACTCCGTATTGGAGCGGTGACGGGCAGCAATCATGCTATCGCCCACGGTGGCTGTCAACAGAGCAATGATTGATCCCAACAAGGCAAAAGTAAATGCAGGGGCAAAGAAATAATGGAGATTTCCCCATTCCACATGAGGGATCACCGGCATGGGAAATGAGTCGGGAAACTCGCCAAAGCGTTGGCCAATGGTTTCCACATCCAACGAAAAGAAAACCGACAACAACGTCACAACCACCAAGGCCACCAAAGAGCCGGGAATGCGGGTTCCCAACTTGTTCCACAGCTTGAGCAACACAATGGTCAGCAGAGCCAATCCGGTGCTTAAAAAGTCGATGGTATGGAACGAACCTGCCAACATCTCAATTTTGGGAATAAAATCAGAAGGAAGGGTACCACAACTGAGCCCGAAAAAATCCTTGATTTGGGAAACGAAAATAAGGATGCCGATACCCGACAATAGTCCTACCGACAGCGGATAAGGGATGTATTGGATGGCCATGCCAAATTTCAAAAGTCCCATCACCACCAAGATCAGTCCACCCAAAAAAGTTGAGATAACCAACCCATCGACCCCATAAGTGCTCAACACGCTATAAACAGTCACCACAAAGGCGCCCAAAGGGCCACTGATCATAATCCGGGTACCCCCCATCAAAGAGATCACAAAACCAGAGATGATGGCCGCCACCAGACCTTTATCAGGACTGACACCCGAAGCGATGGCAAAAGCAATGTTCAAGGGAAGTGCCACAATGGCCACATTGAGACCGGCAAAAAAATCATTGACGAACTGTTTGCGGGAATAACCCTCCTTTAAAACAGTGTATAACTTAGGTAAAAATACCGTTTGCATCTTCTTACGATTTTAAAAAATCAAACAGGCTGCAAAAGTATAGGTTATTCTATGGAAATCGAATTTTTCCATAAATAAAATTACAAACCATGGTTCAAAAAACAACTAAAACAGGCGCCGCCTTTTTTTGCGGGAGATGGATTTGATCACATCTTTTTCGAACAGTCCGGTTTGCATGGCATCGTGCCGGCCGAAATACCACGATAGATCAACAAATGGCAAGAAACCAACCCGATTCAAACCTTCATAACCGGCCAAACTGAAAAGGCATCCACCGGAAAGGCTCAACCTGGAACGGATAAAAAATTCCATAGTTGCATCCAGCTCCACAGCATGGGTTCCGGTGAAGGAACCGGCATAGTAACGCACCCCGCCCCTCAAAACGGCATTGGGCAACATCTGCCAGTCGGCATGGGTCTTCAAACAACCATAAAAACCTTGCCCAGCCCAGGCTTCACCCCGGTTGGCCATAAAATGGGCTTGCATCTCGCGCCCCTCGTATCCGCCAAAAGGGAGCCCAAAGCTAAACGATGCCGAAGCTGTGAGAATCAACCAGGGCTGAGCGCCATTGCAACCTTGCCGGTCGATAAAGGGACGGCTCACCAACAGTTCGTTGGTGGTTGAAAGCAGAAAAGGCACCGGTTCGTCGGCCACCAGGTCGAAATGGTGATGGCTTTGTGCCCATTTCATCCCTGGTGTTGCCGAGGCCAGCGCATGACGGCTGGAAATCACCCAATCATTGCGGCGCCATATTTTCTTTAAAGAGAGGTTCGGGATCCAATAGTCGAAAGCCAGATGGGTGGACAACTCCAGTGTAGAGGTCAAGCCATAACGGGTGGCGCCAATCAACGACAAATTACCACTTCCGCGTGCCGCTGTACCGGCGGTTTCGCTATGCCACAAAAAGGCACCCCGTTGTTCATTAACCCTTCCCCTGCTGCCGAAAATACTCTCCTGACCATCGGGTTGAGCAATAGAAGAAAATGAAAAGGCAAAAACCAACAATAAAAATGAGATAGACGACTTCATGAAAAATTATATAAAGTCAATAATATCAACACATCTTTAGTTGCTCAAAACTATTTTACCAGCGTTGCAAACAAATTGATTAAACACTATATTTGAGGAAACCATTAATCACCAACCCATGAGTAAAAATCAAAACAATGGCAATTTTGCCGGTGGCGTTATCCTGATCATCATTGGCCTTTTCTTCTTCCTGGGGGAATTCCAAATCATGCCCCATAACCTTTACCAGTCGTTGCACCGTTGGCCCATGATCCTGGTGGCCATTGGCATCTACTACCTGTTGCAGAAAAAGTTATCAACCGCTGTTCCCCTGCTCATCATCGGCACATTGTTTCTGATGCCCCATTGGTTTAGAATCACCTTCAATAACATTTGGCAATACTGGCCATTGATGCTGATTGCCATTGGTTTGTGGATCATTTTTAAATCGCGCCGCAAGCCCACGTTCACGCCGCCTGTTCCAGGAACTACCAACAGCGATGTTTTTGAAATCACTGCCATCCTTACCGGCATCACGCGCCAAGTCAGCTCCCCGAATTTCAAAGGGGGTATGGTGAAGATCCTACTGGGCGGCAGCGACATCTACCTGATTGATGCGGATCCAATTCCTGAAGGTGCCACCATCGACCTGTCGATCTTGCTGGGGGGCACCAAGATTGTAGTGCCTACCGACTGGAACGTGATTGTGGAGGTCTCAGCCATACTGGGCGGTGTCACCGACAAACGAATCCGAACCTCCGGCAACAACCAAAAAAACCTTCGCCTAACAGGCCATGTGATGCTGGGTGGCATCGACATTGTTAATGCCTAAAAATGAAAGACCTAACAAATTTCAAAAACTTGTTAGGTCTCTAAATATCAACAACAAAACCATTAAAAATTCTCATCTTCCTTCCGAGTTTCAATGCCTCTTAACTAGCTTAAAAAGAACCCAAAACTCAGAACTTCTCAACAATCTAAAACCCCATGCCACTGGACACCAACGTCACTTTTGGCTGTTTCTTCTGGTCGCACCAAGGCTCCGGCCACCTGCTCGGCAATATCACACACTTCAGTTCCACATTGCCTGGCAAGAGTCTTCTTGCATAGCGGGCAGGCCGTCACCACACAGTCGGCATTTGCAGCTTCCAGCCTGGCACAGGTATCCGAAGCCACCTGCTGGCGCTCGGCATCGGTCAGTTGCAGAGCCGATAAGGCACCACCGCAACAGTTTCCCGAGAAGCCCGATTCGGCCACAGGCAAAACCTTGCCGGTCAAGGATAAAACAGCAACCGGCGGGGCAGTAATGCGGGCACCCCGTCCCAACTCGCAGGGGTCGTGATAAACCATTGAAGTGTTCCCTGCCTTCAGCTGGATCAACCCCTCATCCACCAACCTCTTGATGTACTGAGTATGGTGCATCAAAACCCCATTGGGAAATGCATCCACCAACATATTGTAACAGATGGGGCAAGTGGTCACCAACCAAGTGAAGTGCACCTGATGCATCCTGGCCAACAACTCCTCCTTGACCTGCTGTGCCTGTACGGTCTTGCCATTGAGCAACAGGGGCCGTCCGCAGCAGAGATCCGCATCACCATCCACCCAATGATAAGATTGTCCGGCAGCATTCAAAATCCGGTTCATGGCCTGCCGGGTGGCGGGCGTCAACCGTCCCATACATCCGGAAAAGAGCAACACATCCACAGAAAGTTGTCTGCAATCCATAAGCTCAGGCTTCAACAATGGTTTGACATATTCCACGCGATTCAACTGCGCCTTGATCTCATGTCGTATCGACTCGCTGCGAACCGTCACCGGACAGATCTCGGCGCACCGCAAACATTTCAGACACTTCCACAAATCCTCCTCCTTGAGCTTGCCACCTCGCAGCCGCTCGATAAAATAGACCGGTTGCACACCAGCCACGCCATTGCGAGCCAATGGACACACATCCAAACACAAGCCGCAGGCACTGCACGAAAGCGTTTCGAGCTTGTTGAGCACAGCGCGGTCGGTGACACCCCAATTTTTAAAGAGGATCAAGAATCCTTCAATGGGAATATGCAGGTAACGCGAATAGGGAAGCATCACAAAAAAAAGCCCCAAGGCACAAGAATAAGCCCACCAAAAGAGAGGATGCCATGATGGTAAGTGGGGCAAACCGGCTAACAGGACGCCCAAGGATCCGGTGAGAAAGCCCCCGCTGCCGTAAATACCAGCAGTCACCCCCTCGGCCAAGAGCCGCAAAGGGAAGATAAACCACAAAGCAGTGAGCGTCCATTGATTGATGCGGGCATGACGGGTTTTGATGCGGATGCCGGCCTTGCGTGGCAACAAACGCTTGAACACCGCAATGAGCTGTCCCGACAGAATCAACAACAGCGAAAAATCCATCAACTGTTGCAACACCCCGCTCAGGGGGAAATGCAGGTGACCCGGCTCAAAAAACTTGAAAAACAGGGGATACCATACTGGATTCATCCCATCGCCGGTGAAGAGAAGCGTTTCGACCTTCCCCAAAACGATGAGCATAAACCACCCAAAAGCAAAGCTGAAATGCATCCACCCAAGCAATGGATTGATGGCAAATATCTTACGGTGCAAAAGCACTTCGTTGAAGATCTCGGCGACAGCCTTAATAGTTTTAACCGAAAACAAACCCTGAAATACCAAGCGGTGCTGGTCGGTGGAGATGCTGCACCACACACGAAAAAGCAACACAGCAAGCCAACCAAGCAGATAAGCAAACCCAAGGGCAAAAGGCAAAACGAACCAACTAAATTTCTCCATCGCTGCTATTTTATCTCTTCCATCTGTTCCAAACAAAACCAAACCAGGCGCGTATTCAAGTTACGCGGGCACACCAAGGCGCATTTGTTGCACATCAGGCAATCGGAAGGCGACATACCCGGCTCCTGCCCCCTGCGGATGGTGAGCAGCGCCTTGCGCACCCCCAGGCCATGCGTGGCCGCCCGCGGGCAAACAGCCGTGCAGGCTCCGCAGGCTATGCATCCCAACAAGAGGGGCTGGGTGGCCACCAATTGCTGCCACTTCCCGCCCGCCTCCTCATGGAGGGAGACCGTATTGCGAGTCATTACCTTAAATCCAAAATTTGCCATCATCGATCAATTCAAAAATTCTTCTATGACCAAAACTGACGACCGGGCATCGGCCACCGATTCAGTGAGGGTCATGGGGCCTTTGCAGCTTCCGGCAATAAAGAGGCCTGGTTCCAAAGTAGCATTGCCATTAAGCGTTTCAGCCAACCCACTCAAAAAACGCATGCTGTTACGTTGGAGGCTAAAATCACACACAATACCGTCGTTGGGTTGCATGCCCGTCATCAGAATCACCCCATCGGACAGCAGCTGAACCGGCAATCCCAGCAGCGTGTCTTCGGCTTTCACCCGCAATTGGCCATGCTGCTCAGGCGACACTTCCGACACCCGCCCCCGCACAAACTGGACACCATAATCCAACTGGGCGCTGTGGTAAAGTTCCTCATAGCCATGACCGAACATGCGCAAATCCATATAGAAGTTGGTCACCTGGCAGCCGGGATACCGTTTTTTCAGGGCGATGGCCGTTTTGACGGCCACCATGCAGCACACCTTGCTGCAATAGTTGTTGCCACATTTCAAATCGCGCGACCCCACGCAATGTACAATGCCAAATACCGGAGCCTGCTTATGCTGAAATGGATCCTCCCCCTGCATCCAACACCTCTCCAGATCCGAAGCCGTGAGCACACCAGGATAGAGGCCATAACCCAGCTCCTCCTTCAAACGGGCATCAAAAAGCGAAAAACCGTTGGCAACCAGTACCGAACGCGATGACACCATCTGTCCATTGGCCAAAGTCAGCAAAAAACCGTCACCTTGCCGGGCAATGGACATCACATTGGCATTGGTCATGATTTTGACTCCGCAAAGTTGCGCTTCCTCACCCAACTCCTTTAATATCAGAAAACCATTGCGACCATAGGGATACAACTCATGCCACTGCGCCACATGCCCGCCAGGTTGAGCATTCCGCTCCAGAACCACCACCCGGTAACCCTTTTGGGCAAGATTACGAGCCGCTTCCAGACCGGTGATGCCGGCTCCAATGATTGAAATATCGTTCATACTATACAATTAACACATCCGGTTTTTGTGGCTTCCCAATATATTTCCCCTGGGCATCCAGGTATTTTGTCTGAGGTAAATAATCAACTCCGATCTTGTCCATCAACTGCTCAACCTGTACCTGGTGCATCTGCAAGCCCAACACCCAGGGATCCACGCCTAGCAGCAGCCCCATAAGCTCTTCGAACGACAGGACGGGGATGCCACGGCCGGCCGCATCGTAGGTCACGCCCTCCAGCTCGGCCAGGGTGTATTGCCAACGATCCAGAAACATGTTGCAACCAGGGCAATTGGTAAGGATCAAATCGGGTTGAACAGGCGCCATACTCTCCAGCTTGATGCGTGAATGGGTGAGTGAATAGCCCCGATTGTCTTTTAGCATGTAGTGTCGGAAGCCAAACCCACAGCAATGGCGCCGCTCGGCATAATCGACCCATTGGCCACCCCACTCGGTTGCCAACCCCGACAATACCTGTGGAAACTCGGCGCCTCCCACCCCCTTGTTGGGAAAAATCTTGGCGTAGTGACACCCCACATGATCTACTACCCGCAAAGGCTCACCACTGACACGGTGCACCAACTGGTATTTCAAGAAAGGTTTGAGCTCCTTCCGATATTTATACACCAAATCGGACGCATGGATAACAGTAACGGGAAGCACAAAACTCCTGCCTGTGGCCTGAAAGAGATGCATTTGGGTCTCCGCCAACTTTTCGGGAAAATGGTGCCAGATGTCGAGCACCTCGTTGTACAATCCAAAGGAGGTGACGCACGACACCAGCAAGTTATGGTAACCGGCCTCCTGCATCAGCGAAAGCTGGCGGGCGATCACCGTCATGGTGGTTTCCAGGGGAATCACGTCGGTGTGGTAACCGATGCCGGTGCAACAGGTGTGTCGGGCATCCTCGCAAATATCCAAATGCAATAGCTCCTTAAAGGTATTCAGAAGGGTAGCTTCGGCACCCGGTGAAAAGGTCTGACGGATGCAGCTGCGCACATAAAAAAAACGATCGGAAGGTATCTCCTTCTGATAGTCGCGCCAATAACGCTTATGTTGTTCGGGTGAATTCATCTACTGTGGTTTTTTCTGATTCAATTTCTATTTCGCCAGTCAGGCGGTTGAGCCAGGCATGGCCACCTGTCACCTCAAGAATCCCGTTGAGCTCCTGCATGGTTTGTGCATCCATCGTGCGCTGAGCACCCGGGCCGGTTCCGTGGTAGTTGCCGCCGCACTTCTCAAAAACGGCCGCACGGTTGTCGTAAACCCATTGCCACACAGGCCCCTGCTCGGGATGACCGTCGGGCACCACCAGATCGGCATCTACGCAATAGCCTTTTTTCACCAAGTTGCCACCAATGGTCTGAGCCAGCAACTTCTGCTTACGCCCCTCTTCCGAACGGAGGTACAAGCCAGTCTCCACGCTCAGCTTGCGCAACGCTTGTATGATGTAACCGGGCGTATTGCCCCGGGGACAACGCGTGCGGCAACTCATGCACTGCCCGCAATACCAAATAGTATCAGAGGCCAGCAGTTGCTCGATGGCGCCATCGTTGCCCGACTGCACAGTCATGCAGATTTTCCGCGGATCATAGTCGAAAACGGCAGAGGCTGGACAGATGGCCGTGCAAACCCCGCAGGACATGCAGGCCTTCAATCCCTCCACAAAGCGGATGTCGCGATTCAAAAGCTTCAAAAAACGGCTCATAATAGAAGTTTTCACAAAAGTAACCCTCTCTATCCAGCGAGCCATAACTGGAAATACCCATTTGGGAATACGTATTTGTACTTACGGCGAAAGAGAAAGATGCCATATTATGAATTGGATCAGTACCAAAAATAAATAAAAGTACAAACTCACTATAAATTAAAATAATATTTACAAAATTCACTAGTCATCATCGACACAAACCGACCCAGTTGTTAGGGAAAAAGATCAATGGCATGAAATACATCTTAGCAATTATCCCTACTTTATGCATTAACGGAGCCAAAGCTGAGAATTGGAAGATCCCCAATTTGCAGCAAGCACATGGCATCAAATCAACTTATCTTCAATTGAAATAACGGATAGCTTAACAGTTTTTTATATCAAAATAGAAGAGCATGCAACGGAAAAGAAAGATGGCATAGCCATATCAGAATTCAGAGTATATTTAGCACAATAGCCAGTATCCACCACCCCATCCAAAGCAAAGCATTGAGTGGGGTTCCGCAACAAATTAACAAATACATGGCGAAGAGATCGTTTCGGGTTGGTTGTTGATCATCCCATCAAACAGGTGGTCTATGGCGACTGGTGATCTCTTTTTCACTGCCTTAAAATCCTAACCACCCGACTGCAAATAGCCTCCGATAACGCCCAGTTGTATCCATCAAAATCGGTGGTGTTTGTGAACAAAACAACCACGGCATCAACATTCTTGTAGTAGCGGGCGATGCTCTGGTACCCGGGAATCAGGCCTGTATGACCAAACTCATATATTGATGCATAAATTTCAAGTTCCGCTTCACTGAGCAATGTCCCGTCATTCAACGCCCTGATAAAGGTGCCAACATCCTTGGCTGTTGCCAGCATTGAACCATAGTCAACTGTTTTTAGGTCATGCGCAACACCAACATAATAGCCACTCATCACATCATCGATCTCAACATCATGGATTGATTCAAATGTATTATTCAGCCCCAGAGGTCGGAGAATTACTTCGCTGATGTATTCAAACTTACGGCAGCCAATAACTCTTTCAATAAGTTTGGTCAACAACAAATAATTGGTATTTGAATATCGATATTTTTCGCCTGGCTCAAAATCAGCTGGTAAATCAAGCACGCGCTCAAGAGCTTCGATGTTGTTTTTAGGCGGATCAGTCCAGAAATTTGGCGTATCAGTGTAATTGGGTATTCCACTGCGATGTTGAACCATCATTCTCACAGTTATTTCATCAGCATGCTCAATTCTACCCATCAATTCAGGAAAATACTCAGCCAGTGTTGCATCAAGAGACAACCTTTGGGCAACAACCAATTTGGCAATGGCAACAGCATCATACAACTTCCCGATGCTGGCAATCTTAAATAAAGCTTGAGGATCAGCCGCTACGCGCTTCTGCTTGTCTTTATATCCGGCTGCATATAGTCCCGGAACACACCCCTGCTGATCGACATACGCAATAATTCCATCAAAGCCATACCCCAAGGCATCGTCTAACTGCTGTTGAATAGTGGTGGGCAAAGGAGTCAAATGCACTTTCAGCAAAGGCCAGGGAACAAAAAACATCGAAACAACTGTTCCCAAAAACAAAGCAAAAGGAATGATCTTCTTTTTATACATCATAAAATCATTTTTGCGAATGTTCAAACTGATCTATTTTCTTTAAGGATTCAAGCGCTTTCTGAGTTTTGCGTGAAGTCAAACTTTTGATGATCCGCCTCACCCAAACGATGTGCAAATTTCTATACGACAGTTTATGAAACAACCACACCAAAGGAAAAACCAACAATCCATTAACAATCAAATAATTACTCACAAAACCGGGAGATAAATACAAATAGACATCCACCCCCAAAAACAGGTAGAGCCCCAGAATAGCATAAGCCCACCAGACAGGCAAAGAGAACAAAAGAAGCTTCAAAAACAGGAAGCCATGAGCATTCACCATCTCTATTCTTTTCTTGATTTCGACTACCGGCAGGGAATAATCTATCCGCTTAATCAGAAAAATTTGTCCAATGCTTCCGATCAAAGCCACGATTGCAAAAAGCTCAACGACCAAAGCACTAATCACGAGATGATTTTCGCCCCAGTGACGAGTGAGGAAACTGCCCATGTAGATCACAATAAAACTGAATGCGACCATCTCTAAGAGACGATTTAAAAGAAGACGCGAGGTTTTCTTCTCTGTTTTTTTTAGTGACAGGCTTTTCACGGCAGCCTCATTTAGTTGAATCAGATCATCCAATTTATGGTTGTAATCCTGCATAAGTTTTTTCAGTTCAATTGCTTCCATACCTTATTGTTTATTAAATTCTTCGCCTATTTTAATTTTCAACCTGCTTATTTTGGTCGCCACGTTGGTCTTTGACAAACCAAGAATCTCAGCTATCTCTTCGTATTTCTTATCTTCCAGATAAAGCAGCATTAGAGCCTTATTCAACTCATCAAGCTGACCAATGAAATTATGAACGAATTTCAACTTTTCATCCCATTCACAATCATCCTTCTCTTTATCGGCAATAAAAAAAAGGGAATCATCTGAAGTCATGGCCACCAAGGGCGGCCTGCTTTTTTGTTTCCGATAAAAGGAAATAGCCACATTCAGGCCAATTCGGTAAATCCACGTTGAGTATTTAAAGTTCGAATCATATTTCTCAAAGGAATTCCACAGGTGAATGGTAATCTCTTGTTCCAAATCTTTTCGATCCTCCAGGTTCCTACAATAGGAATTGACAATTTTAAAAATCCACCGCTTATTCGAAACCAACATTTCAACAAATCGCTGCCGCTTGGCTGAGTCGTTCATTTTATGCATAACTTTTTCTTTTCCAAATGCCTTTCACTCCATTATTCGCAGCACCTCGAAAAAAATCACACTTTAAAGAGAATTTATTCCGACAACAATTTCGCACATTTCTTGAATAACCACAAAAAACAGAGGGTGAGAACCGTGGCAATTGCCACTCACAAACCAATCGGCCTATTGTGGCAAACGGGTAAACTCAGCCAACTCCCCCAATGACTCATCCCAATTGGCTTTGTTCGAAGTAAAAATATGCGCATCAGGTCGTTTGTCCAATTCTGTATCCAAACAGCCGGCTGGAACCACCAAAAGCGTACCTTCCATTTGCCAATGAGGCAACGCAGATCCGCATTTTGAACAAAAAGCCTTCATATGATGACTTTTGGGCGGCTGAAAGATTGAGATGTCATGCTCCTTTTTTATCCACTCTAGCTTGGCCGTCATCGAAAACAGATTGGCTGCATGAGCCGACCCCGTATCCTTTCTGCAATACCGACAATGACACAAATAAAAACTCTCAAAATCACCGACAACCTTAAATTTAATCCCACGGCATAAACAAGAACCCAAATATTCCATACTACAAATTTTAATTATCATCAAAACAAACATCTCACAACCGATCGAAAGGCGGCTAAAGAACCACCCAAGAGATTTAAGGACAGCGCACCACCACATCTAACGAAAACCATAACCATCAACTAATTAATTCGAACACCCACAACCCCATCAACCTCAAGCAACCACCAACTCCTTGTTGCCAGCTACCTGATAGGTGACACAAACGCAACAGATTCGATACCGCTGCGGCTCCTGTTCGGCTCTTCTGCGACTCCTATAGGCCGAAGCGGAGCCGGACAGGAGCCGAAGCGGAGCCGGACAAGTGCCGAAGCGGAGCCGAAGGAGGGTCGAAGCAGTCACGCAGAAGCCCCGGAGCCGGAGAAAAGGCACTCACCTTATCCATGCTTTTGATTGATTCTTATAGCCTAGTCGATAGGTAAGAATCCTCTTCTCCTTAAATCTCTTGCAGAATGATGCACCGTGAGTACACTAACTCCATTTTCAATTACTTGATAAATTATCCGGTAATTACCTTTAATAATTTCTCTAATTCTTTCATTGCTAAGTTCAGGAACAACCCTTCCTATTTGCGGATTCGTTTCAAGTTTTGAAGCTTCAGAAATCAATCCTTCAAGTGTGATTTTACTGTATTTAATTGAGTCCTTCGCTATATATTCTGCAATATCTTCAAGATCGATCAATGATCTTCGGGACCATACTATTTTAGCCATTTTTTCAGCCTTTGCTTAGCTTCTTCAGTCGTAAAGACATTCCCTTCTTTCACATCATTGAGTCCTTGCTCAATTTTATCCATTAAAATTAGTTCTTCAATAACTTCTTCAATCGTGAATTGATCTGGAAGCGTATCAATTGTCTTTTTAATTGCTTCTTTTGTCAACATGATGTTAATTTTATGAAGTAAAAATACAAAAGCAAAAAGGATAATCCAATTATAACATTTGTGCGGCTTGGCACCACGATGTATAACAATGAAATAATCAAAATCTTTTGCTATTAACCTGATCCGTGCCCAAGGGATGTGAGCGCAAGCCCACATCTCTTGTTTTCTATCCACACGGCAATATTGGCTCATCCTCCGAAAAGATGGCTGGTTGCAGCGACGAGTAACCAGGTGTCCGATGCGCTCATCACTCCGTTCCATAGGTCGTAGCTTTTGGCAGGAGATTCCATCTTCTCGACTCCTCATCAGGGGTTCACTTGCGTTCAACTTCCATATCCTCACCTGACAACCTCTTGGATTGCCTTTTCCAAATCGCTCAGCACCTTGGCTCTTTACCAAAGCACCATTTGGTGGTTTAGTGCCCCCGCCTGAACGGTGACACTGGTGGTTCGGCCTACAACTGCTTCCACCATCTCGTTTGCAGCATGCAGAACTTTACTTTGCCGATGTTCTGCTTCTCGGAACACTATAGAACGTTGGGGATTGCGTGGCACTTTCATATCAAACCACTACACAGTTTGATCGGGGTACAAACCTTGATGTTAAGCACTTTCCCTGCCATTACTTATACAAAATGTTGTGGCACGTATTTGTCTCTTACTTTTTTGAGTCCAATTACTAAAAACACCAAAGGAATTAATACTAAAAGAGTATCTAGAATTACTGGATGATTTTCAAAATCCGAAAAAAACATAAAACTCAAAACAAAGCCAAAAGATAGGATTTGAAGAAAGGCATACGTTTTAAAAGCACCTATTGATGAGTCTTCCACTTTGAATAATTTTACTGCCAACTTTAAGTTATGAAATACAAATAGAATAACCGTGACAAAAAGAACTAGTCCAAATATCAATAAAGAGTCTTCAGAAAAGCGTGTACCTAATTTATATCTTACTTCAAAAGTTTGATAAAGATATATGGGTATAGAAGTTCCTATCATCCAATTGATATTAACATTTGCTTGTTTAAAATTTAGCATATTTGACAAATAGCTTTTCAAACCAATAAAAATTCTAACTAATGATGTAAGACTGAGAAAAATTAGCAAGCTATAAAATCGACCTTCATTATTTTCAGTGTAATCAAGAAATCCAATCAATATTGTAAGACCCAGCAATATCCAACCATAAAATACACTATCGACAATTCGATTTAAATATTTGGGTTTTCCTTCAGCAACAGACCCTAAATTTGGTATTGGTGGAGGTGTTATAGTGAAAAAATGTTCAAATTCTTTTATGTTTTCTGCTTTTATCCAATCTGTCATTCCTTCACGCCATAGTAAAGTATCTAAATTTATCTTACCAGTTAATTCGCCTATTGAAAATGGTCCAAATCTCGTCCCATTTTTCACATAATACCATTTCTTATTCATCAGCCTTTTATAATTTACACTCAGTTTATCTGTATTTTTTATATGTGCTACAACGGCTCGAATATGCGTAGTGCGGGATTTCAAGGCTCTTCGCTATCAAACCATTACTTTGTTTATTAAATGCTGTAATGTTCAAATTTACCAAATCGCCCCGCGTTACGTATATTTATTGTTACCACCCATTTTTTACATAAACATCATCAATGTCCAAATTAATGTATAAACTGAAAATATTACAACTGTAATAATATAGATATTTTCAACAATCTTGCTCAATGATTCTGCCTTATTGTATAAACCTTTAAATATTTTATCTCTATCATCATGTCCTTTATAAAATCGAAATTCAAGTGAAGTGAATCCCTTAAAAAAATCAATTACGCTGAATATAAATGGTGGATGATCAAGGTCTTTAAGCAAGAGGGAATCTTTTATCTTATGAACATTATATTTTAATTCTAAATGATGTGTATCTAAACTGCTATATAGTAGAATCTGGTTTTTTAAGAATTTTTGATGATAGATTTTAAAAACAATAAAACTTACAACTAATAAAAGGAAAATAATCTTATTCATAGACGTAAAAACAATTAAATAACAATTCTGAATATCAAGGTCATTGTTACTATTCAGGAATGCAAACAAAACTGTTGTCAAAGTCAAAAGCCAATTTAAGGTATTACTTTTCTCAGTAAGCATTTTTTCATTATTTTCAGTCTGGTTTTTAACTTTTCCAATTGAATCTCCGATTAACTCTTGAATTCTTTTTTCTTTATCTTTTTCTGATTTTAGGTCTTTTTCATCCATAATATTTTCGCGTTAGGTTATTGAATTCTCATCTTTCTTTTAAATGGGTGGTAACTCCCCAGTATAAAGCATTCCATTACATATATCTGATTTGCCCCCTTCAAACATCTCCATCCCATCCCAAAACCGGCAGATAGATAGAAGTCAAAAACACCAAAGCAAACAATTAACAAAATTAATTATCTGAACGTAAGATCCAAACAATTGTTAACCAAAATACGTTTCTTATGAATTGGTTATCTTTGTAGCACAAAACACCATCATGCGAAATCTATTCAAGAGCACCACTTTTTTGGCCATTGTGGCCAGTTGGCTATGGTCCACCGCTTTTGTGGGGGTGAAGATTGGCCTGGCGTACCAAACCCCATTCCAATTTGCGGGCATCCGCTTTTTCCTGTCGGGGGTGCTCCTCTTCCTCTATTTCAACAACCCACGGCAATACTTCCGGGAGGTGGCCAAAAACCCCCGCTTCCTCATTACGGTGGCCATGGTACAAATTTTTATCCAGTATGCCCTGTTCTACAGCGGCCTCAACCTGGTGCCCAGCGCCCTGGCCTCCATCATCGTGGGCTCCTCGCCCCTTTTCGTGGCTATTTACGTCCACTTTGCCCTACGCAACGACCGGATGAACTTCACCCGCCTGGTGAGCATCCTCATTGGCGTGGCCGGCATAGCCACCATCACCCTCAGCCGCACCCAGGTAGAGTTTCGCGGCCAATACGAATGGTTGGGCATTCTGCTGCTGCTCATCAACAACTTCAACTCGGGTTACTCCAATGTGCTGGTACAAAAAAATTCCCAGGACATATCCCCCATTGTGCTCAGCTCGGCATCCTTGATGATTGGGGGCCTGTTGCTCTTTGGCGTCTCCATACCCCTAGAGGGCTGGAACATGGGGCCATTCCCCCTGCCCTACTACCTTTCGCTGGGGTGGCTTACCTTCCTGTCGGCAGCAGCCTTCACCATCTGGTTCACCCTCATCAAACGACCCGGCGTTAAGATTTCGAAGCTCAACATCTGGAAATTTTTAATCCCGGTATCGGGAGCCATCCTAAGCTGGCTGCTGATACCCGAAGAATACCCCGATGCCTGGTCCATCGGTGGCATGGTGGTGATTGGCATCGCCCTGCTGATTTTCAACCGGAAAAGTGATTAGCCCGTAAAATATTTATTATGTTTGCATCCATAATCAGATAAATGAAAAAAATGAAACCACTGATCCATCTGAGAACCTCCATCCTATTGATCATCGGCCTACTGGCGATGTCGGCATGCGACACCCACGACACACCCCAACCACAAGATAATTTCGAGGTTCTGGGCATCACCACCGTCAGCATCAACCAACAGCCCATCCCGGTCAAGGCGGGTGCAGCCCTTGAGACCAGCGGCCTCGCCAACATGGCGTTAACAGGCATGGCGTACAACCAAAACAACCACCACGCCAAATATAGTTATGTCATCCTTTGCCCTGGGGATCTAACACCATCGGTAGCAGTGAGCGCCACCTACCCCGACACCAGCATCAACACCACCTCCGAGGTACTCGAGGATGGGCAGACGAGGATTACTGTGCTCATCCAGCGTACAGGCCATCCGGAGCAAATTGAATATGAGTTTGTGTTTTTCACCTTGAATAAGGAACAGTAAAGACATCACAAAAAGAACAACCATGACCATCCTGGTAGATCCTCTAATTGAGTTAAGGCAGTTGCGCCATTCGGATGCGACGGATATTTTCAATACCATCGACACCCAAAGAGCGTATCTGGGTCAGTGGTTGCCTTTCGTGGCCTTCACCAAGGAACTGGCCGACACCCAAAAATTTGTGGAATCGGTGGTGGAGGCTCCCGAGGAGAGGTTCGAATATGTTTTCACCATTCGAAAAGCTGGCGAATTTGCAGGCCTTATAGGCTTCAAGAATACCGACCGGCTCAACCGCAAGAGTGAACTGGGCTATTGGCTCGCCGAGGGATTCCAGAAACAAGGGATCGTCACCCGCTCAGTGCAGCGGCTTTGCCAATTTGCCTTCGAGGAACTGGATTTGAACCGAATACAAATCAAATGCGCCACAGGTAACACCGCCAGCAACAACATTCCCCAAAGGCTGGGATTCAGGTTCGAAGGGATCGAACGCGATGGCGAGCTGCTCACGGGCCACATCTACACCGACCTGGCCGTCTACAGCCGGCTCAAAAGCGACAGCCCAAACTAATTGAAGTAGAGGAAGGGATCAAATCCGCAAGAAATTGTTTTTGATGGCATACACCACCAAGGAGGCGGTGTTGGAGCATCCGGTCTTGAGCATTAGGTTGGCGCGGTGTTTTTCAACAGTTCGTTTGCTGATAAAAAATTTATCGGCCACCTCCTGGTTCGAGTGTCCGTTGCAGATCTCTAACAAAATCTCTTTCTCGCGCTCCGACAGGTCGCACGACGTCGAACCGTTGCGGATCAGCCCATTTTGACGCATGGCCTGCTGCATCAGCTCTTGCGAAAAATAGTACTCCCCTGCCAGAACCGACTCGATGGCCATCTCCACCTCCTTAAAATCAGCACTTTTCAGCAAGTAGCCCTTCACACCAATCTCCACCAGGCGCGAGTAATACTCCTGGTCGCCAAACATGGAGAGGACAATAAGCTTCAAATCGGGGAACATGGCCAGTGCCTTGAGAGCAGCCTCATTGCCATCCATATGGGGCATGGCAATGTCGAGGAAGACCAAATCGGGCTGCGAAACCATCAATAGATCAAGAAATTCGGCACCATTGGAGGCTTCGCGCTCCACCACCATATTGCCAAGGCGCGACAGCAAGGTTTTGAACCCTGCACGAAACAACAGGTGGTCGTCCACCAGCCAAACTTTGTATTGCATACACTAGATTATTTCAGTGGTATTTTAACCGTCACAAAAGTACCGCTTGAGGACTGATCGCCAAAGAGCACTTCTCCCTTGAGGGATGAAACACGCGAAACCATGTTGAAATAACCCAAACCAGGGGAGGAATCCAACAAATGAACCTTGGGATCGAACCCGATGCCATCGTCGTGGTATTGGAGCACCAGACAACCATCCGCCTCAAACAACCGCACATCGATGCGAGAAGCATCGGCATGCTGCACCGTGTTGTGCACCAACTCGCCAAACACGCGGTACATCACAATCTCAATGGTGTTTTCGTATCGCTTGGAGCCAATTTCCAGGGATGGGTGCACCACCAAAGCATCGGGCAAGGCCAGGCGGCACATGAAGTTGCGCACAGCCTTTTCCAGCCCAAAGTGAGTGAGGATGTGAGGACTAAGATTATTGGAGATCTCCCGCACCGTGGCAATGGCCTCCTGCACGGCTTCTTCGAGATTACGAACGACAGCCTCTTCCTTTTTTTCGGCAGCCACCACCGACAGTCCCATCTTAATGGACGAGAGCAGGGGCCCAAGGCCATCGTGCAGCTCATTGGCAAACCGACGGCGCTCATTCTCCTCGGCCTGAACCACGGCATTGAGCAACCGTTTTTCATAATTGCGCCTCTCCTGTTCCACCTTGCGCATGTAACGGAAAATCTTCTGGATCAGGAAAACCCCGGCGGCCAGAAACAAGGAGGTCAGGATTCCCATCCAGGAGTAGAACCAGAAAAGACTTTCACGGTCGAAATTGGTGTAGAGGGGCAAGAAATCCATCACGCGCCGCACGGCCATCAGCACCAGGGCTGCGGAGATGAGCATCCAGGAGAGGTTGTATTTGGTGACCTTGGTTAGCTTCACCGCCACCACCGCTGCAAAAAAATGGAGCAAGATGGTGATGGCCAAAAATATTTTGAACACCATGTTATTTTCGCTGAACAATAAGATGCAGCAAGTTGTCAAAAAAAAACCGAAAAGCGGAATTTTTCCAATTAAAAATGAAACCAATATGACTAGTTTCCGTTTTAGAAGGAATAAAGTTTTATAGATTTAAAAAATTATATATTTTTACCGTCAAAGAAATTGTACACATGAAAAAACTAGCTATTCTTTTTATTGTAGGATCTGCCCTGATTCTGGGTGTTAGTTCATGCAAAAGCGCCGAAGATTGTCCGGCATACAGCAAAACGACCGTAGAGAAAACGGTTGAAAGAGCATAATCGGGTGAAAAGCACCTAAAAAAAAGGAAATGGATTCGTTTCCTTTTTTTGTTGTCGCACTGTCACAAAGAAGTAAGAACAAACAGGCAAGTTGTTTGTTTTTTTTTGGTTTTATTAAGAAAATCAAAATGTTAAAAACTTGAAGAATTCATCCGCTTTGCGTAGTTTTGTTCGGATTTTTTATTAGACACTATCTATAATATTCAAAAATCAATAAAATGTCAAAAATTAAAATTGGTATCAATGGTTTTGGCCGCATTGGACGTTTGGTTTTCCGCGCAGCCCAAAATTTTAACGATGTAGAAGTTGTTGCCATCAACGACTTGATCGATGTTGACTACATGGCTTACATGTTGAAATATGACTCAACTCATGGTCAATTCAAAGGCACCGTTGAAGTAAAAGACGGCAAACTGGTTGTTAATGGCAAAGCCATCCGTGTGACTGCTGTTAAAAATCCTGCTGAATTGAAATGGGATGAGGTTGGTGCTGAATATGTAGTTGAGTCAACCGGTTTATTCCTTGACAAAGACAAAGCTAAAGGACACATCGAGGCTGGTGCCAAGAAAGTGATCATGTCTGCTCCTTCGAAGGATGACACCCCAATGTTTGTAATGGGTGTTAACCACAAGAAATACACCAAAGAGATGAATTTCGTTTCTAATGCTTCTTGTACCACCAACTGCTTGGCGCCTATCGCAAAAGTATTGAACGACAAATTTGGTATTGTTGAAGGTCTGATGACTACAGTACACGCCACTACTGCAACACAAAAAACTGTTGACGGTCCTTCTATGAAAGACTGGAGAGGTGGACGTGGTGCTGGTCAAAACATCATCCCTTCATCAACTGGTGCTGCTAAGGCTGTAGGTAAAGTTATTCCTGAATTGAATGGAAAACTGACTGGTATGGCATTCCGCGTTCCAACCCCTGACGTTTCTTGTGTTGACTTGACTTGTCGTTTGGAAAAAGGTGCTTCTTACAAAGAGATTTGCGCTGCTATGAAAGAGGCTTCTGAAGGCGAATTGCAAGGTGTTCTTGGCTACACTGAGGATGCAGTTGTTTCTAACGATTTCGTTGGTGACACTCGCACTTCTATTTTCGATGCTGAAGCTGGTATCTCTTTGAACGACAACTTCGTTAAAGTGGTTAGCTGGTACGACAACGAAATGGGTTACTCTACAAAAGTTGTAGAATTGATCTGCCACATGAATTCAGTTGACAAAGCATAATTTGTCATCAACTCAATAAAAAAAACCTCCTTCGGGAGGTTTTTTTTTCGTTTCAGATCAAGGCAATTTCATCCGACTCCATCACATAAACGGTCTTCCTGCGCATTTGTGCCATATTGAACATGGCATAGGCCACCTGGCTCGCCTGAATGGGGCGATAGCGCCTGTAACGCCCCACCAACAAAGGTTGAAAGAGCCTCAACAACCACCCGCCCAGTTTTTCACCAAACCGAAACTCCTTCCTTGCTCCCAACAAAAGGGCTGGACGGAAAATGTAAATGGTTGCAACGCCACATTTTTTGACCGTCTCCTCCATACTGCCTTTGGTTTTAAGGTAAAAATTGGCCGACAGGGGATCAGCACCAATCGAACTCACCACCAACACCTTTTCTACGCCATTAACTGCGCCCCAACGGGCAAAATCAACCACATAGTCGTGGTCGACGCGATGGAAAGCCTCTCTGGAGCCAGCCTTCTGCCGGGTGGTTCCCAAAGTGATGAACAGGTCATGAATCTTTTCAGGCAGTGAAAACCCAACCATATCGTCAAAATCGACCACCTTGCATTCCAGCTTGGGATGTGAGAAGTTCAACGACCGGCGCCCCACCACATATACTTTGTCATACTCATTTTGTCCGAGCAACAAATCCAACAAAGCACTACCAATGAGACCGGTAGCGCCAACTATCAATGCACGTTTCATAAAAATTAGAGTAATAATTCATCAAGACGATAAAATTAGACAATTTGCATCAAATCGAGCATAAAAATCAATTAGATTTGCACATTTTCAAACACACCGCAACGCCAATGAACAACCAACACCCCTTCCAGACATTAACCACCAATCGATTACATATTAGACCTTTAGATACAAAAGACATTGCCGATTACTTCGAGATATTTGGCAATCCGGTCATTAGCCGCTACGACGATTTCGCGCCCATCACACAGGAAGAGGCAGCCGCGGGCATGGCAGAAACCATCAAGAACTACCAAATTCCCAATCAGGAGCTGGAGCTGGCTGTGGTAGAGACCAGCAGTGGCAAAACTATTGGCATCCTATATTTCAATCCGACGCCAGAGCCAGCCACCATTGGTTATCATTTTAACGAATCGCGCCATGGACGGGGATACGCCAGCGAAGCCCTCACAGCTTGGGTTGCCTGGCTGGACAAGAATGGGTACAAGACCCTTAAGGCCTTGGTGCATCCCGAGAACAAAGCATCGAAACGGGTATTGGAGAAACTGGGGTTCCATCACCACAGCACCCAAACATTGCCGGGCACCGAGACCCCTGAGGAGGTTTACATCAAAAATGGGATTAATTTGATTATTTGAGGAGGCGAAAATCAAAACCATGGCTGGAAGCTATATTTATTTCAGCCAGGGGCAGCGTCCCGGGATGGAATATGATATATGAGATTGACGGCTTAACGGCATCACAATAAAATTATATGCCTAACAACTATAAACTGCCCCGCTAGGGCGTTTTGTCCTTGGATGATTGGTTCCCGAGGCGATGCTTCGGGCTGAAATAAGCTGTCCCTGCGGGACGTCGGACTTTGTTCAGGATTGAAAGGTTTCGCCACTACGTGGCTTTTGAATATTAGGATCAGCAAACTACAAAGGTATAGTCGCTACGCGGCTGAATCTCACTTAAGACAAAACCTCTCATGTCAAACAACGAGAGGCACCTCCTCCGACTCCCCTGAGAGAGCGTAATGGGATTCAATAGTTTATGAGCCATATCCTGATCATTAAAGGATTGGAAACCTGAAATATATGACTATTCATTATAGGCAGAAGGGCAAGAATGGTTTGCGCTATAGCCCCGGAGGGGCGAGATAATAACAACGATAGAAATCCACACGGTAACACCCTCAAGCTTTTATGATCTCGCCCCATCCGGGGCTTATTTTTTGGGCAACTTACCGTAAGCTGCGCTACACTGGCATACGGTTACTGATAATATTGCCCACTTCGGGGCTCTCAATTTAAGCATTTCTAACACCGCCACGTTGAGACAACGTAGAACACCCTCCTTACCATTGGGCTAAAGCTTTCTATTAGAAGAATCCCATCACTCCCCGGACTGATGTCTGGGGCAATTGACAGACGAATGGACAGAAACAATGCCACCACGACCGGAGGTCGTAATGTGATTAACCGTGGATGAAATCCGCGGACTGAAGAGCCCAACGGCAAACCAACCCCGAAGTGGGTTGAACCTGGGAACACTGAAACTTCAATCAATAACAACTTACCTGGTTATTTGTCCTCAAGCCGGACGGGCTTTTACTCTCTTTATTCGGGGCATGTCTGTTTTCATTGGCCCTTATGACCCGCTTCGCTCCTCTACAGTTGCAGAGAGTAAACAGAGCACTCGCCTCTGCCGCTTGGCGCAGCCAAGAAAGCCGCCGCTACGCCTGCAAGCCTATGAACTATCATTCCGCTGCGCTCGAAGCAATGAACTCGGTTCGCAAGGTGACAATTATGCCATCTTCAACACATCAACCGAACCTCAAACAGCATTGCTTCTTAACCGCTCCACTTCCTGATATTTCTAAGGCTTCCAGCCGAGGCGGAGCAGCTTCAAGGGCAAAGCACTACAACCTTTCCTTGGCAACGCAGCTGATTTCAATTCAGAACCGATTACTGTTCAATGAAAACTGTAATGCCTACACTGCTGAAGGCCTTATCTGATTAACTGAAGCCCCTCCCTGTCGCCGGCGTAAAGGGGATAATTGGCCGCGCCAAAAAACAAGGGTCAGAGACCCGGGATATTTGTAGCTATGATAATCCAAAAAAACAAATAAAGGGTCGGAGACCCGGAATATTAATTACCACAAGAGAGGATGTTCCGGTGCTCTGCACCTTAGGGTTTATTGGAGATGGCGGGTTGCTACAAATATTCCGCGGCGCTGCCGCATGACTAAAAAGACAATTATAAAGAAAAGCTTTACCGGTAAAGAAATTCATCTCGCCACTGCGTTGCGATCGGAATGACGAACTCAAATCAGAAATTAGGGGTTGAGGATTGTTGGCACAGCCGCCAACAACCCTCACCCCTTATACTTTCAAGACAATCGACATTTCGATCGAAGGGAGAAATCACTGTATAAGTTACCGTTCCAGCGGAATGCGGATGCCCACATAGAACTTCCGCCCCATCAAAGGCCCCCACACCTGGGTGCTGTCGAACCACTCCCCAAAAGGATTGGCGGCATCAACAATGGGATTTCGCTGCTTGAAATCGCCCATATTCTCAACCCCCACATAAATATTCCAATGCCTGAAATATCGGGTGATTTGACCATTGGCGACCTGGTAGGCATCAAAACCGGAGGGACGCTGTAAGGCCTCGGGATATCCCGATGTGTCGGGCAAACGTCCACCGCCATTGAACTGCAGAGTGAAATCGAACTGCCACTTTTTCAAGGGTGTAGCATAACTGGCCGTCATCAAACCTTTGTATCGCGACAGGAATGGGAGTTGCCGTTTCTGATCACCAAAGAAAGCCCGGTTGCTGTTCCACCGCCAGGCAGCCAGTAAATCGAGCCCCCTCACCGGAGAATAGCTGGCCTCCAACTGGATGTTGTCGGCATGGGATGGGCGGGTGGTTTCAAACAACTGCAATTCATAAACAGAGGCGTCGTAATCGACCACAAATCGGTTCTTGAAGTCGGTGCGGTAATACTCGGCATTCAATGCCAATTCCTTTCCACCAATGTGTACGTATTGTGTGATATTGGCGCCATAGTTCCAAGCCTCCTCCTGAATCGCCGTTTGATGGTAACGCCAGGTGCGCGAAGAAGCCAACAAATTGCTGTAATCGCTCCATAGACCACTTGTGCGGTAGCCTTTACCGGCAGAAGCACGTAAAACCGTATTGGGCGTCACATCGTATTTCAGGTGAAGTCGAGGTGTGGCAAATGTGCCAAACAAGTTGCTGTGGTCAATGCGCAAACCACCAATGAGCACCAGTTTATTGGGCAAGGTGTAAGTATATTGCGCAAAAGCGCCAGGCACTTGCTCGTCGCGGCTTGGTCCGGCCATATTGGGCTGGGTGCGGAAGTCGAAACGCATGCTCTCATCCATCCAGTCGGCCTGCCAGCCCATGCCCACTGAATACTGATGGTTGGTGTTGCCAATATACGATTGAAAAATAGCATTGACATAAGCCGAATGTTGGAGGGCATCGTATTGCCGAAGTCCGAAAAAGGAGTTCTGGTCGTGCCGGGTGTAAGTGGTGATAAAGCCCAGCGAAGTGCCGGGTCGGCTAAACATGAACCCATTCTTGGCAAATAGCTCCAAACGGCGGGTTGCCACCCGAACGCCATAAATGTCGGCCGAAGGGGAATTGCCTGAAAAGGCTTCCTGACCTCCCTGCCGTTCTTCGTCGAGCCACTTGATGCCACCCTGAAATATGTAACCGTCGGTTTTATACTCCCAGCGGTTCATCAGGTTCACCTGTCTGGTTTGGGGTTCGTCCAGGAAACCATCGTGGTTATCGTCCATGGCCACGGCATCGCCCGAAACATGAGCCAATATACCCGTTGACAATCGGTCGTTAATCAGCGTAGAGGCATTGAGGTTCATCTCGCCCCGTCCGGCACTGTTGCCAAAGAGGTTGAAATTGAAATATTCGGGAGCTGATGGTTTTTTAAGCTCCACATTGATTTGCCCGGTGAGCGCTTCATAACCATTGATCACCGAGGAGGTGCCCTTGCTCACCTGAATGGAGTGCATCCATGGTCCAGGGATGTACGACAAACCATAGGGTTGCGCCAGTCCCCGTTGGTTGGGATAATTTTCGGTGAGCATCTGCACATAACGGCCTGCCAAACCCAACAACTGAATTTGCCGGGCACCGGTTGCCGCATCGGAATAAGCCACGTCCACCGAGGGGTTGGTTTCAAAACTCTCGCTCAAGTTGCAGCAGGCCGCCTTCCCCAGCTCAGCTGAAGTGATATTCACTGTTGCAATGGCCTCAAGGCGCGATAGGTGCGCTCCCGCACTGCGTGCAGCAACGGTCACTTCATCCAACACAGCCGGAATAAGCTCCACCACAACATCCTTGCTGCCGGATAACACATCCAGCGTATCGGCCACATAACCCACAAAACTGGCCACCAGGCGCGACTCACCCGACTGTGCCGGCAATTGGAAGGCGCCTGAACCATCGGTCACCACGCCTTTCAAGCCTGACAACCAATAGACGTTGGCACCAGGAAGGGCACTCCTTTCACCCTCCTCCAAACCATAAACACGCCCGGTAACAACCCCTTGGGACATTAGCGACAGACCAAAAGAAAACAGGATCAGTAAAGTGGTCATAATCCGTACAGACCAATTGCTATTGACGGATTTATCATATTGAAGCAAAAGATTCGCAATCCTGTCAGGAGCGATCCTTATAGTATTATTTTTTCTCATAATGCTGAAAATTAGGACTTGCAGAAAATGTCAACAAACACCATTTCTATAATTTGTCCTCAAGCCGGACGGGCTTTTACTCTCTGCCTACAGCTGCAGAGAGTAAACAGAGAAAGCCGCCGCTGCAGATAAATGGCTAAAATTGAGCTCGTTTGCCTAAACCCCGCGAAAGCCTTGCCTGACTTACTACGCGGGCTTTTTAACGGCAAACAATCTCAATTTCTTAACGCCATTTCTCTGAGGCGGTTATACACAGTGACTTTTGTTCATTGATAACTGCAAGCTTATTAAGGATAACAGTTAAAAAACCTTGCATTAATAACAACAAAATTGAACCTAAATAACCGTTTTAATGAATGTTATTCATTCGTCAGTAGCCCCATATTAATGCTGACAAAACAATAAAGCAGGAAGCCTGCGAAACGACATCCTACAAAAACATTTTGTCAAGCATCAACAAATCAGCACACAAAACAGTCGCTGCATCGAACGATTATAGGGCAACAATGGAGGGGGAAAAACCTCAAAGGAATCCCTTTCAATTTCACTGGGAGAGAATAAGAATTGGGGAGTATCAAAAAACAAGCATCCGGTGATGACTAAGGTTGGTGTTTTCACCAAAGATGGCAGAACAGTGTGGCCGATAAATGAAAAACCTGCAACTTGAGTGGTACAAGCTGGACACTCCTCACCTGCTTCGCCATGGCAACAACAAGTTGATTCGGGTTCTGGGTTCGCACTGCAACATGCGTCGGACTGCTCTGGAGCGCTGCAATGCAGGCAAACGTGCTGGAATCCGGGCACGACAATGACCAGTGGCACTAAAACAAAGGCCACTAAGACAAACATCCACCGGACAACAGATCTCTTCACCATACAAATATTATCTCATTACAAATTTAGAATGATTTTAAATAAGGGCCAAATACCAACTTGTTAAGCGTTTGTTAAAAGGGGCTCTCCGTTGAACCAGAGAGCCCCTAATAAGTTACATCAGGACTCTTTTTCCTTTTTTACGGTGGTCTTATAGCCCATCTTCTCTATGGCCTTGCGCAACGTCTCCTCATTGGTTTTATCGGTGCGGTACTTCACCTGCACAGTTTTATTCTCCAGGGAGACTTCAAACGCTTTCACGCCCTTTTCAAAAGGGAGGTTTTTCTCAATCTTAGCTTTGCAACTGCCGCAGTCAATTTCAACATCAAAAACAACAGTTGCCATCTTCTTGTCCTTGGCTTGTGCCGACACATTGCCCGACACCATCAATGCAGCAAACAAAGCTGCCAGTAAGAATTTCAAGTTTTTCATAATTTAAAATTTATTGGTAATAGATTAATCTCTGTTGATAAACACACGAATACCGGCATAAAAACGGCGTCCCATCAGGGGACCCCACACCATAGAGCCATCAAAATGAGAGCCAAAAGGTTCATCACCGGCAATGATTGGGTTTGACTGGGTGAAATTGCCCAGATTCTCACCGCCCACATATAGTTGCCAATGCCTGAAGAATTTCGTCACCTGCGCCTGATAAACCTGGTAAGGATTGAAGGATGAGGGCCGGCGATGGATTTCGGGATTTTCAGATGTATCGGGTAAGCGACCGCCGCCATTGAGCTGAACACTGGCATCGAACTGCCACTTCTTCAGCGGGGTAGCATACGACAGAGCCACCAAACCTTTGTATTCGCTCACAAAAGGCCGCTTCATCAACTCCCCGTTGATATTTTGCCGCGCATCGTTCCACCTGACTGCAGCCGTCACATCCAACCCTTTTACAGGGGTGTATTTGGTCTCGAGCTGAACATTGTTGGCATACGATTTCCCTTTCAGATTGTAAAAAGACAACGAACGAACGGAAGCATCGTAATCAATCACCAACTGGTCGGAAAAATCGGTGCGGTAAAACTCGCCGTTCAACATCAACTCCCGTCCCCACAAATCGATGTATTGGGTGACATTGATACCATAGTTCCAGGCTTTTTCCTGCATAAAGGGATTTTCCACCTCCCAATTGCGTGAGCTGGCCATCAGATAGTTATTCTCGGCATAAACAGCCGATGTGCGGTAGCCCCGGCCGGCAGCCAGGCGAATGATGGTGTGTTCATAAGGTTGATAGCGCACATGCAGTCTCGGAGTGACGAAAAAGTTGTAATGGTTGTGCCAGTCGCCGCGCAAACCAGCCATCACCGTCAATTTCCCAGGAACCTGGTAGGTGTATTGATAGAACAGACCGCCCGATAAATCATCGTAGGTACTCTTTTCCAATTGCTGGGGATCGAGGAGGTTGAAATTGATCCGATCCTGATATCGATCGCCTTGGAATGAAAATCCGGTATGGAACTGATGCCGCTCCGATCCCAGTTGAGACTGGTAAACTGCATTGGCATAAACACTATGCTGGGTGCCATCGTATGCCCTGTGCCCAAAAAATGAATTTTGGTCATGATACATGTAGGAGGCCACCAAACCTAAGCTGGTATTGGGTTTGTCGAGCACGATACCCCCCTTAGCCCAAGTCTCCACCCGGTTGGTCTCCACCGAAACACCATAAAGGTCGGGCGATGGCCGTGAACCTTCAAAATCAGTCACGCCACCAGTGCGCAATTCATGCACCACCTTGACACCGGTATTGAGGTTGAAACCCCCTTCGGAACTGTAATTCCAACGGTTGATAAAATTGAACTGCTCGACATTGGGCTCATCGCGGTAACCATCGTGGTTTTCGTCGGTCACCTGCGTGTCGTTGGAATAATGAGCCAGGATGGCCGTTGACCAGCGCGGAGAAACATGAAAACTGCTGTTGACATTAGCTTCGGCCCGACCAGTTGAGTTACCAAACAGGTTGACAAACAGCAACTCATCGCCCATAGGTTTCTTGTAGTCCACATTAATCTGCCCAGTGAAGGCCTCATAACCATTCAGCACTGTGCCCACGCCTTTGGAAAGTTGAATGGATTCCATCCAGGCACCAGGCACATACGACAGGCCATAAGGTGAAGAGACACCACGAAAATTGGGAATATTCTCGGTCATCATCTGCACGTAGCGTCCCGACAAGCCCAACATTTGAATCTGCTTGGCACCCGTAGTCGCGTCGGTATAATTCACATCCACCGAGGCATTGGTCTCGAAACTCTCGCTCAGGTTGCAGCAGGCAGCCTTGCACAACTCAGCTCCGGTGATGTTGATGGTGGTGAGGGTCTCCAGGCGGCTCATGGAAGCACCTGCCTTGCGGGCTGTCACCTCCACCTCATCAATTTGGAGGGGCTTGAGGTTGATCACCAGCTTTGAGGCTTCCAAGAGCCTCACATCCAAAGTGTCGGCCTCATAACCCACATAACTGGCCACAAGCTTGTGCGATTTGAAATTGCCCTCCAATTCGAACTGGCCATCCAGGTTAGTGACAGTGCCCTGAGTGGTGCCCAGCCAGTAAATATTGGCACCAATAAGCGGCTCCCCGCTCTGCTTTTCATAAACAACTCCTGCCACCCGGGCAGGCAAGCCATCGGCAAACCCAGACGCCGATGTAATCAATAGTATGGTCAATAGAAAAATTCGCTTCATCACAATGATAATGATTCGATTCAGCGTCAAGCACCAAATCAAACAGTTAACAATCAAGTTAAGAACGCCTCAGGAGGCATTCACACAAAAAATGAAGCGAAAATCAACAAAGGAAGACGCCGCTAAAGCTCTGCCAGTCGGCATCACAAAAGCTTCGGGCATCCAATACGGGGGGGATGGAATAGTCATCAACAAGGAGATCCATCGGTAAAACCGATGTGCAAAACACGGCCAATTCGGCCGGATGCCAATTGAATTCAATTTTAGTGACGATGGATTGCTTCACGGCATCGAGCACCACATACTCACTCTGGCAACCCGAACAATCGTGCGATTCACTACCCTCCTCGGAGTGGCAGCAGTGTTCGGCAGGTGAATTGCAATAGGTGGTCTCCTGTATTCCTGCGAGCAACTCGAGATCCACATGGTGGTGATGGTTGCTCAAATGACACACGTGATGCACCACATGCACCCCTAGCAAAGCTGGCATGATGGCAACAAGGAACAGTATGGCTGATACTCTTTTGATCACGGTGTCAGATTATCATTATGGATACAAACATACAAAATATTTGCCAATAACATATTTCGGATCTTTTTTTGAATAACGAATGAATCCAAAGATAAATTTTGGGTTACTTTGCAAGAAATAGCAAGACCAGATATGCCCCGCATTTTTTATTACAACCCCACCTGCGAAATGGCCATTGCCAACAACCATCACAGCTACCAGCCTCCCGATCGACTCAAGAAGTTCGAAAAGGATCTGGGGGAGATGTTGCTGTTTCTGGCCAACGGGGAGGATGCTGTTTTATGCCACAACCATCCCGACCGGGACTTTCTGGATTTCTGGAAGAATCTTGACAAATCCATGCCCCAATTCGTCACACCGGAGCAGATCAAAAACCATCCCTTGCGAGGAGAATGGGTGCCAACTCCTTGGGGCAGCAGCAAACCGGCACAACATTTTTTCAAAACACTAGGTTTGAACCTCAACCTTGCTTCCCAAAGTATGAAGAATTGGAACCCGGCACACCAACACTTTTTCTCCAGGGCGACCTCGGTGGTTTTCGAACAAGCATGGCTAAATAAGGCTATCCCGGATTTTTGCAGGCTCCCCAATTCCCCAGTGCTGTTAAAAACAAAAGAGGAGCTGAGGCAATTCATCGAAGCCTCCAAGCACCAAGTCGTCATCAAAAGCTTGTGGAGCTCATCGGGAAGGGGAATCTTTATGATTAAGCAACCGGAACATGCCATGCCGGCCATCACATGGGCTAACGGGCGTATACGCCGCGAAGGTGCCTTGGTGGTGGAGCCCCTGATGGAAAAAGTGGCCGATTTTTCGTTCCAGTTCCACCTTTCGCCCAACAACACCATACGGTTTCTAGGCATCAACTATTTTTCAACCGACGAGGAAGGCAAGTTCGACAAGGAGTGGATCCATCAACCCGATATTTTCGCCCACATCAAACAAGAGAAGCTCTTGCCCAATGATTGGGAAGATCAATGTGTTACCCATCTGTTACCAACTCTGCAGTCGATGCAATGGCACACCCAATACGAAGGCGTGCTGGGGATGGATGCCATGATCATCAGAGCCGATGATGGCTCACTGCGTGTGCGCTGCTGCGTAGAGATCAACTTCCGCCTCAACATGGGGTTGATCAACATGGCGCTAAAGCCTTTTTTTGGGGATGACGCGCGGGGCTATTGGAAGATTGAACAGTTTGAACCCGGAAGGTGGGTTGAATTTTACCATGAGCATATAAAAAAGCATCCTGCAATGTTTGTAAACAACAAGCTGGTGGGCGGTTTTTTCCCATTGGTGTCGCCACATAAAGGGAAGCTATACGCAGCCTGGGGCATGGTAGAATAAAAAAATACCCGTCAGCGCCTTCCTAACGCAAAACGGGCATCCTTCCCTGACAGATATTTAATTTTCAATCTTTCTTATAAACAACCAACGCCGAATAAGTATTGACACCGGTTGCAGAGTGACCATTGTATTGTATGGAGACCAACCGCTGATCGTCAATGCCCTCGTTCTTCAAAAACTCGTTGATTTGCTCATCCAATGAGGTATCATAATCATCAGTACCAGTGTACTGGAAATGCTTTGTAACAATTATTGCCATAATATCTCTCCTTTAGTGAATAGTCTTATACATCTATACGCAGAAAGGGTAATTAAGATTCATTCGCCGACCCATTTTTTGCAGGAAAAATCACCTCGACTCCATCCACAGTCGGAACTCATTAAATTTCTGACCATTACCGGCAATCCACTCCAACACTTGCGCATGCCAAAGTGCATCACTAATAAAATAGACATAAGGTTCCACATACCCTTTGTTGTGCAGCTCGGTGAAAAAATCAAGGTAAACGAGTTGGTAAAAGTCAAAGTTGTCGCCACTGTGTTCGCTGAAGAATTGCAACAATTCAGCTGTATGCTCATTAAGCAGGCTGATGGCGCCAGCTCCCTGCAGGGTGGCAATGCTATCGTTGGGTGAAATCGTATCAATGTGTCGGGAAGCTTCACCGTACAGACCTTTCGAAGCAGCTGGGTTCAGCATCGCCAGTACCCTACCACTGCTGAATTTCCAAAGCTGGGTAAGCTGCTTGGCGGCAAGTTCAGCATCCCCGCCATCGTTATCCAACAGCAAATAGTAATAAAGCGCCAACATTGCTTTTATCCTCTCGCCCTTTTCAAGCAAGATATTCGACAACAAAAGGTGGGCATCCACAAATCCCCGATTCAACAAGATGGCCTTTTGAACTTCAGCCTCAGCCGCATCGTGCTGCCCCATTTTAAGATAAAGGGCACCCAAATGATAGGGAATGCGTTCATCGCTCTTTGCCACATCGTCCAAGGTTTTGAACAACCTTTGAGCCCGTTCGTACTCCCCCCTGGCCACATAGCATTGAGCCAGCACCAAAGCGGCGTCCACCCGGTGGGTCCCCTTCAGTGCCATCACCCGTTTAGCCGGAGCAATGGCCAAAGTAAAGTGATTCAACTGCATGTGTGTGAGAGCCAACTCATACAAAGCTCGTTCGCTGACATCCTTAGTCACAACCAACGCATCCAATTCGCGCAAGGCCAGCTCCGCATTGCCGTTATCGCGCCACGCCACCGCCCTGTCAATCAGCGAATCAACAGGGGTGTGTTGAGCCTGAATGAGTGTGCCCAACGAAAAGAAACATACCAAGAACAGAAATCGGAAAAATTGCATACAACTAATTTTAAAAGCTAAGATATCAACGATCGGGAAAAATAGCATCCGGAATCAACAAAAGTAAGATCTTTCTCAATGAAACAAGAAAAGGGCTGTCCAAAAATCTTCAGACAGCCCCTTGATCAAAAATAATAATTAGGAGTATTTTTATGCATCAACCTTTTCGACCACTTTCAGCTCATCAATGGCCTTGTTGAGGGTTTGCTTGCCGGCATTGATGGGTGTGATGGCACCCGGACCGGCAATACAACCACCTTCGCAGGCCATCACCTCAATGAAATTAGCATCTGGCGCCTTGGTGGCGTAGCTCTTGAGCAGCTTGATGGATTTTTTGTTGATACCATCCACCAACAGGTTCTTGATCGACTGCCCAGGCTGAAGTCGCGACTTAACAGCTCCGGTAACCCCGCCTGCCATGGCAAAACCACGCGCCTCGGGCGTGACGTTGTAAACATAGCTGTTCGACTCCTGCTCAGTCACATCAATGCCTTCGGCCTCGAACAGGGCAGCAATCTCTTCGGTGGTCATCACATAATCCACACTCTTGTTCAGGTAGGCTTCGCGCCGTTTGGCAAGGCAAGGGCCAATAAAGACCAGGGCGGCATCGGGATACTGGGCGCGTGCTTCCTGAGCAGTGAACACCATAGGCGAAGGCGTATGGCTCACAAACGGCATCAACTCAGGGATGTGTTTGGTGGCCAATTCGGTATAGGCCGGACAACAGGAGGTGGTCATAAATTTTTGTCCCTCCTCCATCTTCTCCAAAAATTCGGCCGTTTCGTGAATGGCCGTCTGATCGGCACCGCGAGCCACCTCAACCACATCGTCGAAACCAACTTTCTTGAGGGCGTTGATAATTTGGGCCGAGCTGGCCTTAAACTGCCCGAGAACGGCAGGCGCAATCAGAGCCACCACCTTTTTATCGGACTGCATTTTTTGATAAACATGGAAAATCTGTGATTTCTCAGTGATGGCACCAAAAGGACAGGCCGTCATACACTTGCCACAATGAATGCATTTGCTGAAATCGATCACCTCCACTCCCTGCTCATTCTTCTTGATAGCCTTAACCGGACAAGCCTCTTCGCAAGGGACGGGCATATAGATGATGGCATGATAGGCGCAAGCCTTCTCGCACAAGCCACAGTTGACACATTTCTGATGATCGATGATGGCACGTCCGTTGATGACCGAGATGGCATTTTTAGGGCAATTCACCTGGCAGGGACGTGCCTCGCACCCTTTGCACAGGTTGCTCACCGTATAATTCACCTGCACGCAGGAGCTGCAAGCCTCCTCCACCACGGTAAGGAAACTGCCCGACAACTCCTTGCGATGGATGGCACTGATGGCATATTCGCTCAACGGCATCAGCTCATCCTCCTCATCTGTCACATTATAACCCAATAAAGCCATCACTTTGTATTTGATCACAGCACGGTCCTTATGAACACAGCAACGGATGGGCGAATTGGTTTTGGGGCGCATCTCGATGGGAATCCGGTCAATCCGCTCAAAAAGCGTATTGTTCTTCATCAACTGGAACAAATTAACCAACAATTGTCGTTTGGTGCGAATGGCATTATTAAAATAAGTCATCGTGTTTGATAATTATGATAGGTTCATTTAAAGATATTCGATAAAAACTGTTTTCAGAAATTTCTCCTCGAGGATGGAAGCAATTTTCTTGATCACATTGCGCCTGATTTCCAACTCCACAGGCAATGCAGGATCCTGGTGCGCTTGGTTGATGCGTGTGCCGGCCAGGATGTGGATCTCGTCGCAATCGAGCAGCATCTTCACCAGCTTTTCGGCCGGATCGTGCGCCATCAAATCGCTATTTTTCATACTCTCAAGAAGCGTGGCACACCGCCCCAAGGTTAGGATTCCTTCGGTGATCAAATCAACCCCTTCCATGGAAGCTTCCGGTGGCAGATGGTGGTCGGTGCCCGAAAGCGTCATCCCAACCTCACATTTCCACTCCCGGGAGATTATTTTGGTGGTAGTGCCGCCACAAATTACCTTTCGCCCTTTGAAAAACTGCAACTTTTGTGCCATCATCCGATCGTAGGTCTGATGGTATGGCGGTCCCGACACCAGCATCATACGGCGGGGATTGCGGCAATAAACCACGTGGCAGGTGATGTCGTCGGCAGGCTGCCCCATATCGATGTTGGCCGCCCGTTGCACAATCATGCGCGAAAGCTGCGCAGCCGAAACCAGCGGGTTATGCTCCAACACATTGAGCACATACTCCTGAACGGCTGACAACTCCCATCCAAATGGGAAGTTCTTCCTGCCCATGCCAGCTTGGGTCACGCCATCCGACACAGCCACCAGGCGGTCTTCCTTCTCCAGCTTGAAACTAGAGTGGCGGACAAAAACCTGACGGATTCCATCCACCTGAATCGCTTTGGAGTTTTCGCGCAGGTAGATGCATTGGCCATTGCGGCAAACGAATACCGCCGGATTGTCGTACTCCACCACCGTCACCTCACCCAGGCAGTTGATGTCCAGGATGGTGAAGGTGGAGTAACTCATCTTGCGCGTGGCATCCACGGGCAAAGTATTCATGATGAAACGGGCAATGCGGTCAACCTGGGTATTGCGTGAGCAGAATTGCAAGGCCATGCTGGTGGTCATGGTGGCCAACACATTGGCCTTGACACCACTGCCCAAGCCATCGCTCAGCACCGTAATCAACCGCTCTTCGGTCTTAATGCGGCGCGACTCAATGCTGTCGCCACAAACCGACTGACCAGCCTTACAAAGCTGGGCACTCTCAGCCTCTATAAAAAAATGAGCCTTATTCATCACCCGACTTTACTGGTTCCAGAATAGAGTTCAACAAGGAATCGGTGTAGGCAGCATTTTCGCCCAACAGGAAAGCAATCTGCTGAACCGTCTCCATATTTTTTTGAATCACCTCGCGGGTGCGTTTTCCAATGATATCGGTGCGAAACTGGGGCTGGTTGAGGTTTTGCATAATGCCTGCCACCAGCTTATATTTTTGGATGTTGAAGATCGACAACTGGTACTGGTGCCCATTTTCGGTAATAGCCATCTCTTTGACCTCATGCCCTGTATGCAAGGCGGTTTTAAATACAGCAGCAAAAGGCAATATCTTTTCCGCCTCCATACCATTGAGACCGGGATTGGCATCGAAACAGAGCTCCGTCTCCTCTCCCATCATACGGGCAAAGGAACCGTTCATCTCCACTATTTTCAGATTCTCATCCACAATCACCACGCCCGAAGGTATTTTCTGAAGCAGAATGGTAGCCTTGTTGTGCGCCACATTGCGCATATAAGAAACGCACATGGAGCTCTCGGCTCTATTCTCGATCAACGCAGTGGCAAAGTCGCGGCAGGTATCGTACCCGCAGCCACTGCAATTGAGTTCGTCGCGAATTGTCTTTTTGCCAATGGACAAGAGAGCCTCTTGGATGGCCTCCTCCGAAACAGCTGAGGCCTCAATGGTTTTGATGCCAAAATAATCGCGCTCGATGGCCACATTTTGAACTGGACAAGGCTGATCCTTGCGGTTGCGGTGAAGCCGATCGGTACGCAGACGCCGCTGCACAATATTCACACCGGCTTCGTTACCGGGACCATTGATACACCCCCCTTCGCAAGCCAGCAACTCCAGAAATACCGGTTCATCGCTTTGGAAGCTGTCGAGGTTGTCCAAAATTTGCCGCACCAAAGGAACTCCGGAAAAACTCATCATTTGCGGCATGCGGTCGTTGTGCAGCCCCTTCAGCGATTCAATCATCCCTCCTTCCACAGGATAGATGGTGCCGGAGGCAGCCGGATAGGGTACAAAACTACCGTCGGGCAGATCCTTTCCCTCATTGTTATCGGATTGGTTGAGCCACGAACGCAATTCTTTAAAAGTAAGTGCCGTATCCACTAACTGGGCAGCTCCGTCCGCTTCAGCCTTTTTGGCGATGCAGGGGCCGGCAAAAACCACGGTAATATCACTCCCATACCATTGTTTCAGCAAACGGGCATGGGTCAGCATGGGCGACATAAAAGGGGTGATGGCGGTGGTATGTTGCGGATAGTATTTGCGAATGAGCTCCACCACCGATGGGCAGGCCGAAGAGATAAAAACCCCGTTGCGGCGAGCTGCCAAAAAACGGTTGACTTGCAACGATACCTCCTGTGCGCCCAAGGCCGTTTCGGAGACACCTGCAAACCCAAGGGCTTTCAACCGCCCAAGGAAGTCGGGCGATGCAGCCTCTTCGAATTCCCCCATAAAGGAAGGCGCCAAAGACAAATACACCCGGCGGTTTAGCTCCATCAACCACTTCACCCGGGCAACGCCATCGCGAACCGACTTGGCACCGGTAGGACAGCTCTGCACGCAGTGACCACAATGGATACAATATTCATCAATCACAGAAGCCTTGTTGTCGCAAATACGGATCGCCTTCACCGGGCACTGCCGCACACACTTGTAGCAGTCCTGGCAATTGATCGATTCGGTATAAATGGGCTGAAGTTTCTGCATAGTGAAATATTATATTTTCAAACGGACAATGCCTTGGAAAACACATCAAATAGAAAACATTTTCCGTGCCACAAAACACAACAAACTAACAAACAAAGCATTGCAATACCAACCATCCCATAAAGACTTCTCCCCGATGGCAATATGTCTCTTTTTAGGACAAATACAGATTGGTGAATGTAATAAAAAATGACACCGTCTCAAAACAAGACACTACTGCAACCTCACAGACCATATTTTTTGGTCTTAAGATAGAGGGTATTGCGACTAATGCCCAAATTTTTTGCCGCCTGGCTCATATTGTGGTTGAAATGGTGGATGGTTTTCTCAATCAACCGGCGCTCCATCTCGTCGAGTGAGACCAGCGAATCGGTGACCGACTGACCAGATGCTTGCGGATAGGTTGACACCGGCTGTACATTACGACTACTGAGGTATTCGCTAAAAACAATGTTCCCACCGAGGTTGACAAACTGCTCGATGTAGTTTTCCAGCTCACGGATATTCCCAGGCCATGAATAGTCCAACAGCTCCTGCAACTGCGAATAGCGCAGAACTGGTGCCTCCTTTTGAAGCTTGATACTCTTCTTGCTGATGAAAAATTTGATCAATGAGGGCAAGTCCTCCTTCCGATCGCGCAACGGGGGAATCACCAAAGGAATGACACTCAATCGATAATAGAGGTCGAGGCGAAAACGGCCGCTGCGCACCTCCTCACCCAAATCCTTGTTGGTGGCGGCAATCAAACGCACATTAACCGGAATGGTTTTATCACCTCCAACACGCACCACCTGCCCTTCCTGAATGGCCCGCAACAATTTGGCCTGCATCTCGGGTTTCATATCGCCTATCTCATCCAAAAACAGCGTGCCGTTGTGTGCCAATTCAAATTTCCCGGGGTTGCCCCCTTTGCGGGCTCCAGTAAAAGCTCCCTCGTCGTAACCAAACAACTCACTCTCAATAAGATTTTCGGGAATAGCGGCGCAATTGATGGCCACAAAGCCATGGTCGCGTCGCGAACTGGCATTGTGAATGCTTTGAGCAAAAACCTCCTTACCCGTACCACTCTCTCCTTCAATCAAAACCGTAGAGGGACTATCGGCAATGGTGCGGGCATACTCCACCAGCTTGCGCATATTGTGACCCTTGGCCACCATGTCGTCGAAGGTGAACCGTGCCTGCATGCCGGTGTATTTGTTCACCAGATTATAAACATTCTCAAGTTCGCGCAAAGTAATCACCAGCCCGATAAGCTGTTGCCCCGATTCATCGGGGATGGGGGAGATATTGACATTGTATTTGGTTTTGACCTGATTGACCAAAACCACGATTTCTTCGTTGATAAATTTACCGCCTTCACTCACAATCTGATAGATGGAGGGCCAATTTTGAACCAACTGGCTGATGGGGATCTCCAGCAGCTCGCGGCGGCGGATGCCCAGCGTCTGGCAAGTGGCATCGTTGGCAAAAAGGATTTGGCCCGCAGGATTGAGTGCCATCACACCAATCTTCATGGCATTCATAATGGCAAAAGTAAAGAGCTGCGTGTCGTCCATCTTGCGGCGAAAAGAGGCACCACTGAGCGACAACCGAACATTCTCCACCAGGGTTGCCAGCAAAACAGCCATCCAATCGTGCCCCACCTCGGAACATGAAAACAGATAGAGGGTGCAATCCTCAGCATCCTGAACCGGGATGGAAACTTTGACCCAGTGATAGGAAACACCACCAAAATAGAACCCGCCACGCCCCTGGCCCATCAAAACCCAATTTTCATCAGAAGGCTCCTGCCACATCTCATCGTCCATCCATCCGGAGGTATCGACCTGATTATTGGCTAGATAGAGCACATACCCGTTACCATCAACCAACAACAGCACCAGCGGGTTAATTTCCAACCGGCCAACCACGGTTGGCAACTGTTGGATAAACCCGGAAAGTTCCAAAGGCGAAAGGGCGCTGGTGGATGAATGATGACTTATACTCATATCTGGCATTGCAATGTGATAAAAGTACAAAAAATATGGAATGCGCCCACACAAAATCGCCCAACCGGGCGGAAATACACCATCTCGCAAAAGACAGAAAAACAACAAAACAACACACAAAAACCTAACAACCAACACCTAAACCCAAAACATAAAACCATAAAGAAAGAACGGCACAACTATTGGCATAACCTAATCAGAGGAGAAACCTCGAGAAAAAATAACCCTTAAAACATCTATTATGGAAACCAAAAAATCACCCAAAGCCAACCTCGAAAACAAGCGGGCACTGTTCTACATGATCGGTATGGTCATCTCACTGGCACTGGCACTGGTAGCCTTTGAGTGGGAAACCAAACAAACAGCCAACCTATTGGTTTTCAACAACGACAATTTAGTGGAGATGGATGAGTTACCGCCCATCACCCGACCGGAGGAACCGGAACCTCCCAAACCGGAACTGCCCAAACCGCTGGACGTTTTCGAATTGGTTTCGAATGAAGAGGAATTAACCGACGAACCTTTATTTGCCTCATCCGAAGCAACCATTGATACAGAAGTCCATCTGAACAATGTGAAAGTGGCCGAAGAAGAATCGGATGAGCCGGTACCATTTTTTAAAGTGGAGAACAAACCCGAGTTCCCGGGTGGCGACAAAGCACTCCTGATCTATTTGGCCAAAAACATCCGATACCCGGCAATTTGCCAGGAGAACGGCATCCAAGGCACCGTTTACCTGTCGTTTGTGATCAACGAAAGGGGGCAAGTGACCAATGTGCAGGTGATCCAAAGTCCCGACCGAAACTTGGCCGATGAAGCCGTTAGGGTGGTGAACACCATGCCCGACTGGAAACCCGGCAAACAAGCCAATAAAGGCGTGAAAGTGACTTACCAGCTGCCAGTGAAGTTCAGGCTGCAATAACAAACAAGAGGCATCCGGCCAGCGTTGAGCAGTTGGCCGGATAACTCTTTTCCCAATAAAAATGATTAAGTTTACTTGTTGAAAAATATTCACGCATGAAAACGAAATTTCTTCTCCTCCTGTTGATCCTGCTTCCGGCGGGCATTTTTATCGCCCAACAACGGCAAGGCCAATCCATAGCTTCCATTTCCGATTCGGAACTTTGGAAAAAAGTCGATTCATTGGACGTCATCTCCATGCCTTTACAAGCAAAACCCTATCTCGAGGAACTAAAGCACCGGGCACGACAAACCAAGAACACCGCCGAGGCCGTAAAAGTTTTGATTTACAACATGAAGCTCAACGAGCGGCGCACCGAGGAGGCTCTCAAAGTTTACATCAGCGAGTTGGAGAGGGAGACGCAAACAGCTTGGGAACCCTTCCGCCAAATTACCCACAGCATGTTGGGCGAGATGTATCAAACCTACTACGAACAAAACAGATACCGCCTGCTCGACGAACCGGCTAACAAAGAGACCACACCAACAGCCTGGAGTCACAAGGAAGTGGTGGGGAAAATCATCCAACACTACCGAGCCTCAATCCAAAATACGGAACTACTCCAAAACAGCAAAATAGGCGACTACAAATTGATCCTCACCCCAAGCAATCTGCCAGAAGAGATTCGCCCAACACTCTACGACTTCCTGGCGCACAGAGCCATTGGGGCGCTGCAGAATAGTGAGTACGACATCATCCGCCCCATACAGGAATTTGTGGTGGACGATCCACAATTGTGGCTGCCAGCCAAGGAATTTGTGAACCGACCACTAGAACCGACCACCGACTCGCTCAACCCCCAAAGGGAAGCGATGGTTGCCATGCAGCAACTGCTCAAATTCCGTTTGACCGACACCAAAAACCGTGCGGCCTTTTTCGATGCCGAACGAAACAGACTAAACCACCTGAGGAACAGCTACCAAGGCGAGAATGGAGACTCCCTCTACTGGCAGGCCCTCAGTCAATTGAGGGCTCTAAAACCCGATAGCCACACGGAGGCTTTGCTGCTCATCGACCAGGCACAGTTCCTGATGCAACCCACACAGAGACTATTCACCGGGAAAGGCCAACAACATCCGGCCAATCAAGCCCTCAAACTACTGGAGCGCTGCATCAAACAACATCCCAAGAGTCCAGCGGCTTGTGAAGCGCACAACCTCAAACAAATCCTACTACACAAGCAGATCGTTGTCATGGGTGAGCAAGAGATCGTGCCAGGTGAAGTATTGCCTTTCCAAATCAACTACAGAAACCTAACCAACCTCTATTTAAACATCTACCGCCTGACCGCCAAGCAATTCGAGGATTTCCAACAAAACCGCGACAGTCTGCCAGAAAAGCTGGCAAACTTAAAACCCATCGTCACAACAGAAATCAAATTGCCCGATTTCCTCGACCATCAAAGCCATACCCTACATTACGAAGCACAACCGTTGCGTGCAGGCCTCTATCTGGCCGCCTTCTCCACCCAACCAACCCCAACAGGAAAGAACAACCTGATGAACTTCGTACCGGTACAAGTAACCGGTTTAAGCGGTATGACCTTCAGAGAAAATCGGGAGACGCTAAAAGTCAAAGTATGCCACCGCAAAAGCGGCCTTCCCATGGGCAATGTGCAAGTAACGCTCACCTCTGGCACCAACCGATGGGATAAAAAGAAAGAGACCACGCAAGAATCCACCACAAACGAGCAAGGTGAGGCCACTTTTAACCTCACTGAAAGAGATCGTTCCCATAAGATAATCCTTCAAAATGACACGGATCAATACATCGGACAAAACCACTGGAGCTATTACAGCAGACAGGAAGATCGGGAGCAGAAAAAGAGCCTATTTTTTACCGACCGAAAGATATACCGTCCCGGACAGACCATCCACTTTAAGGGCATCCGCATCACTGGGCAGAAAAACGACTGGCAGGTAGTTGCCAACCAACCGACCACCATTGTTCTGCGCGATGCCAACGGCACCGAGCAAGGCAAGACCACCCTCAAAAGCAACGGCTACGGCTCAGTTTGGGGGAGTTTCACCATCCCGCAGGGCAGCCTGAATGGCAGCTGGACAATACAAAACGAAGATGGCAGCATCAATTTTTCGGTGGAAGAGTATAAACGTCCCCGTTTCGAAGTGACCTTCGCGCCCTTCAAAGAGGTGGTGTTACCGGGCGAAAAGGCCACCATCGCTGGGGAAGCAACCGCCTACGCGGGCAACCGGATATCAGGCGCAAAAGTGCAATACGAAATCTCCCGCCAACAACAATTTTTCCTTCCCCGAAGAACTACCAAAGCACAGGTCATGGCCTTTGGGGAGACCACCACGGATGAGAATGGCAAATTTGAGTTTTCATTTGTTGCCGCATCTGACCCAACGTTGAAAAAAGAACTATGGCAAGAGAGTTTCCAGATCAAGGTCACCATCACCGACCTCAACGGCGAAACGCGTGAGGCAGAAACCACCTACCAGGTGCTCAAGTCGGGCATCATCGCAACACTAGATGGCGCCGGACTTTTCCTAAACAACGACTCCATCGTTCTGAATTACAGTGCTCGCAATGCCAACCAGCAACAGGCTCAATGGGAAGGAATGCTGAAGATTGAACAACTCAAAAGAAAAACACCATGGCAACCAACCGCTTATTGGCCAAAACCCGATACTACCAGTGGTCAAGCTCATTTTGATTTTTCTGGGAATGACCCATGGATGCCGGCTCAAACCATCGCGCAGCAAAGCCTCACCATAAAAGGAACGGGAAGCATCAACCTGTCCAACACCCGAACGTTGGCACCAGGGCACTACCAGGCTGAACTCACCGGAAAGGACAGAGCCGGCGCGCCCATTCAGCTCACCCACCGCTTTATCGTATTGGAAGGCAACAAGCCGGAGGCAACACACGACGCCACCGAAGCCATAGTAAAAATACTCAGCAAGGAGATCCTACCTGGCGGACAGATGCAATTCATCGTGGCCTCATCGCTCAGCCAGGCCACTGCCATGATAACATGCCATTTTGACGATGGCAGCACCCAACACATGAACCTCCAGCTTGATGGCAACCAAAAGATTGTTACCCTCGAGATCCCAAAAAAACGGGTTGAGCAAGGGGAGATCAGCCTGGTCATCATCCACAGCAACCGGAAATTCATGGCTTCGGAAAGCTTCAACATCAACCACCCACAAAGGGCGTTGATACCCGAACTAACGTCGTGGCGCAACAAAACCCAACCGGGCAGCTCCGAGAGTTGGACACTCAAGGTAACCCGCAATGGCCAACCATCGACCAACACAGAGGTAGCCGCCACCCTCTACGATGCCTCGCTGGATGCCTATGCCGCCAACGAATGGTATTTCTCAGCTTTCGGAAGCTGGTTCCAGGCCAAACACTGGGATATCCATGGTTTCGACACCAATTATGGCATTGGCGACGACCGCATACCATACCATTATAAAGATTACAAATCGATGGAGCACCATCAACTCAACTGGTTTGGCTTCAACCTAGGGTACCATGGCGGAATCATGATACGAGGAATGGGCAGCCTAAGAAAAAGTGAGTCGATGCCCTCCAGAACATTTGCAACATTGAATATTGTAGAAGACGATGTAGAAATGGCGATGGAGGATGAAGAACTAGAAATGATGGATGAAGCAATTGTCATCACCGACGCGGATCGCCAGACCATCCGAAAGGATTTTTCGGAGACTGCCTTCTTCTATCCCGATTTGGCAACGAATGACAAGGGCGAAACCCACATCAATTTCACCTTACCCGATAACGTTACCACCTATAAATTCATGGCCTTAGCACACACCAACGATGGTGCCTGGGGCAAAACCACCCAGCGGCTCATGGTGCAGAAAGAGCTGATGGTGCAACCCAACCTGCCGCTCTTCCTGCGCGAGGGCGACGAGATCATCCTCACCGCCAAGATCGTATCGTTGAGCCAAAACAACCAGAATGGGGTTTGCAACCTGGCCATCACCAACGCCACAACCCAAGAACCAGTTGAAATGGTTCAGGACAATACCGACCGTACGTTTGACCTACCTGCAGGCGGCACCATCGTACAAAATTGGAAGATCAGAGTGCCTGCCAACCTAGAGGCCATCAAGATTTCCATTTTGGCCAAAACCGGCAGCCACACCGATGGTGAGGAACAGATTATCCCCATCCTGCCCCGAAGCGTGCCGGTTTACGAATCGGAATCCTTCGCCCTGTTTGAACCAGGAAGGCACAACCTCAAATTTCCGGGATACGAAACGCACAAAGGCAGCCAAAAGATGGTTTTCACCTATTCCACCGCAACAGCCGCCGAAGTATTGAAAGCCTTGCCGATGCTGATGGACTATCCACACCAGGGCGCCGAACAACTCTTCAGTCGCTATTTCGGCTATGCCGTGGGGACACATCTGGCCAAGGAAGAAGCCATTGCCGCCCTTTTGAATCGTTGGTATACCGAGCAACTCAACAACAAAAAACCATTGCAATCGCCATTAATGCAAAACGAAGCGCTCAAAAGCATCGCGCTCAAAGAGACCCCTTGGGTGGCCGAAGCAGCAGGGGAAACGCAGATGCGCGAACGGTTGCTCCAGCTGCGCAACTCGGCAGAAACCAGCAACGCAATGACACACACCATCGACAAACTGGCCGAGCTCCAGTTGCCCGATGGATCATTCCCATGGTTTGCCGGCATGCAACCTTCCAGATACATCACCCAACACATAGTAGCGGGTTTTGGATGGCTCAACCGCATGAATGCCCAACAAAATGAAAACCCCAAGGTGACACAAATCGTTGAAAAAGGCATTAAGTATCTTGAAGAAGAATTGCGAAACGATTACCGCCAATGGCAGAGGGACACCTCAACAAACAAGGTAGTGGGATCCACCACCCTTCACCTGCTCTATGCCTTGAGTTACCACAAGCGCAATGCGCCAGATTCAATTTACAAACCATTTATCGAGAACATTAAAACCAGCTGGCCCAAGCAGCCCGTCTTCAGTCAGGCTCTTGCGGCCATGGTGTTGCAGCGCTTTGGTGAAACAGTCGTAGCCCAACAAGTCGTCCAATCCATTGGCGAAAATCTGGTGCGGAATGGTGTCCATTTGGCCTACTCAAAATCCAACGGTTACTATTGGTACAACAACAGTCTGGAAACACAAGCCATGCTGATACAAGCCATGAACGAAATAACACCACAAAACGAGGATGTCAAGGCGTTGCGCAATTGGCTGATCACACAAAAACGCACACAGTCGTGGCCCACCACCAAAGGCACCACCATGGCCGTTTACGCCGTAATGGGCGCGCCGGAAATCCTTAAACCCGCAACTGACCAAGTGAAAGTTGGCAAAACAATACAAACCACAACGCCTGCGGAGCCAACCCTCACATTGAACTGGACAGACAAAGAAGTCACCCCGGCTGTTAGCAAAGCCAGAATCGACAAGAAAAGCGAAACGCCATCATTTGGGGCTTGGCACTATTTCTATTTCGAGAACAACGACCAGGTGAAAGCGCACCAAAGCACGGAACTGGCCATCACGCGCGAACTGTTTGCCATCAGCAACACCAGCTCAGGCGACCGATTGGTGCCAATGGAAAACCAACCACTGAAACGGGGTGACAAACTTCGTGTGCGCCTCACCATCACTGCCCAAAATAGGATGGAGTACCTGCACATCAGGGATCAGCGGGCAGCAGGGGTCGAACCGGCCATCCAACTCTCGGGATACCGTTACGCCAAGGGGCTGGGATATTACCAGACCATGCACGATGCATCGGCCGACTTCTTCATCGACCAACTGCCCAAGGGCACCTGGGTGATCGAATACGACCTGGTGGCGGTTCAAAGCGGAAAGATGAGCCATGGCTTCGCCAGCATCGAAAGCGTTTATGCTCCCGAAATGAAAGCCCATTCGGAAGGATTGGTGCTGGAAGTGAAAAATTAAGTAATACACAACTAAAAAAATCCTTCAACTCCCACTAAAATTAGAGAGTTGAAGGATTCATTACTAATTAAGGCATTTTACCAGTATTCAGGTTTCCCAAAAACAAGATTCCCTATAAGTCGACCTTCATCCTCCCCTTCAGAAAAGGAGAAAGTATCAACAAATAGTTGAATAATCTCATCCTTACTCTCACGCTCTAATCTCTTATACTTCATCAATACTTATATTTACGTTTAAATGACTTAACTTCTTTGCGCATCACACCAAATCCTTTCTCTTTTCTCTTTTTCTCATGAATATCGGCAGTAAAATAAGCTTCTTCACGTTTCAATCTCAAATAATTTCCGTAATAATCAGGATTCAAAGAGCCTTTTGCGAGGGCATCCAAAACGGCACATCCAGTCTCAACAGTATGCGAACAATCTTTGAACTTGCATGATCGAGCCAAAGTTGCGATATGCCCAAAAGTGGCATCCACAGCACCATCAGCATCGACAATACCCACCTCGCGCAAACCAGGATTATCAATAATGATGCCCCCATTTTCCAAAAAAAACATTTCGCGGTGGCTCGTGGTATGCTTTCCCCTATCGATACTTTTACTGATTTCGCCAGTTTCCATCCATTCCTTTCCCATCAAGGCATTTAGAAGTGTTGATTTGCCCACCCCGGAAGATCCGAGCAAACAATAGGTTTTACCCGCTTGTATCAAAGATTTCACATCGTCCATCCCATAGCCAGTGGAGACACTGATCGCCAAAACAGGACAATCCCCTACCCGCTCTTGTAGAACATCCAGAAGAGTTTGAATTTCAACCCCATCTAACAAATCAACTTTATTCAGTAAGACAATCGGCTCTACCCCAGATGCATGGCATAATGAGACATACCTTTCAATACGATTGACATTAAAATCACGATGAGGGGATTGAACAACAAATGCATAGTCAATATTGGAGGCTATGATTTGCTTCTCTCCAAATTTGCCAATGGCTTGTCTTTCAATTTTAGAATACCGCGGATAAAGGGCATGGATCAACGCCTTTCCGGGGTCGTATTCAACAAGTGCCACCCAATCACCTACGCTGGGTAAATCGTCGCGCTGAGAGGCAGCATATCTTAAATGGCCTACCAATTCGGCATCCAACTCTCCATTGGAGGTTTTAACTCTATAACGATCCTTGTATTCAGCTACAATGCGTCCAACATCCAAACCTTCCAGATTATTGGCAACCCGAAAAGCCTTCCATGCGTCATTATAACCAAAGTCTTCCAATTTTTTTATTTTCATCACAATACTGTTTGAGCCAATTTTCCAATCATCCGGAACAACAAGGTCAACCAATCATGACATCAAAGCAACCAAACCTTGAGCCACTAAGTGAAGACTTGTAACTCGCGAATAACAGAAAATGGTAATTAAGAAATAATTAGACATACCAATCCTATACAGACAAGAGCGTCTATGAATCGGTCAAACAGGAAGTATCGACAGGATAATTGAGTATCCTGTCTACAATACCGACTCGGTAACGAAAATAAGGAAGTTGTTCTTTTTCATACAAGCGCAAATATAAAAAAAAGGGGATGAACACAAAACTATTTCAACTCCGAACTGATGATTCCCGGAACTTTTTATCAATCCAGATCTTCCAACGACTTATTAAAAACCAGGCCAAACTTCTTGATCTTGCGTTTCAGGGCATCGCGGCTCACGCCCAGTATTTCGGCAGCACGCGTCTGGTTCATCCCGGTTTCCTTGAGCGCCTGTTCAATCAGGTGGCGCTCCTGATCATCGAGGTTAAAGCCAGGTTTGGCTGGTGATGCAGAAGAAACAACAGGACTGATTGACTCCCCACGTACCGGGAAGTCATCGGGCATCAGCCACTCACCCTCGGAGAGGATCAGCGCCCGCTCAACCATGTTGCGCAACTCACGCACATTCCCCGGGAAGGCGTAATGCATCAACTTGTCCACGGCATCGGGATGGACTCCCATTTTGGCGACACCCCTTTTTTGGGCAAAGCGCGACACAAAATGGGACAACAAAGGCTCCAAGTCCTCCATCCGTTCTCGCAACGGCGGGATATGGATCTCCAGAGTGTTGATACGGTGGTAAAGGTCGATGCGAAAATGATTTTCCCCAATCATCCGATTGACATCCTTGTTGGTGGCACTGATTACCCGAACATCGGTGCGGATCTCCTTGGCACCCCCGACCCGACGCACCACCTGCTCTTCGAGTACCCGCAACAGTTTCGACTGGAGCCCCATGGGCATATCGGCAATCTCATCCAGGAAAAGCGTTCCGCCATGAGCCAGCTCGAAGAACCCTTTTTTGTCATCTCGGGCATCGGTGAAGGCACCCTTCATGTGGCCAAAGAACTCGCTCTCGAGCAGTTGATCGGGGATAGCCGCGCTATTGACGGGCACAAAGGGGTGTTTTGCCCGCGACCCGGCATAATGAATAATACGAGCCACGATCTCCTTGCCGGTGCCATTTTCGCCGGTAATCAGCACATTGACATCGGAAGCCTCAGCAGCCTTGAGGGCGAGCTTCAGCACCTGTTTAATGGCGATACTCTCCCCCACAAACTCCTTCTCTATCAATCCTTCCAGCTCACGCGAAACCAAAGAGTTACGGTCGCTCACACTCTGCAATTCGTTTTGCAATGAAATATAACGGCCGGTACGTTCAATGGCCAACTGGATGTCCATTATCTGAAACGGCTTGCGAATAAAGTCGCAAGCGCCCTGCCGCATGGCATGGATCACCATATCCATATCGCCAAAGCCGCTGATCATAATCACCTCAGGAGCTTCCTCTCCCGAACGGATCTCCTTGAGCATATCCAACCCATTGCGCCCGGGCAACATCACATCGAGGATCACCACCTCCGGCGCAAAGGAGCCAAGCAGGCGCATTCCTTCGTTGGGCGTGTTGGCACAAGCCACCTGATAACCCCGTTTTTCAAGATGATATTTGAGCTTTTCGGTGATCCGCTCCTCATCATCAATAATCAATATCTTCAGTTCATTCATAAGCATTATCGTGAGCTTTGGGCAACACCACCCGCATGATGGTGCCCGAAGGTTGGTTGTCGTCCACTTCGATCACTCCGCTCATCTCCTTAACGATGCCCAGCGAGATGGAGAGCCCCAAGCCTGTGCCGTTGTTGTTGATGCGTGAAGTGACAAATGGCAAGAAAATCTCGGCGCGCCGCGAAGGTTCGATACCAATGCCATTGTCGGCCACTTCCACCACCACCCGATCCGACTCACAAAAGAGGCGGAGCCATATTGCCGGCTGAAAATCTTCCTCCCGGGCTGCTTTCGCTTCCACGGCATTGCGGGCATTATTGACCAGGTTGTGGATCACCTGCTCCAATTTATGTGGATTGCCCGAAACGCAACAGCCCTCATCACAAGCCACGTGCAAGGCAATCCGGTGGTTGGCCAGTTGTGCCCGATGCAGCGACAAGGCACGTCCGATGCATTCCCCCACCCGGAATCGCTCTTCAACCTCTTCGCGCTGGCCCGAGGAGAAGATGCGGATGTGATCCACAATATGACGGATGCGTTCCACATCCACAAACAGTTCCTGAATCCATTTCCGCACCATGGGTGATGCCTGGCTTTCAACCAGCTCCTCCTGAAGCGATTCGGCCGTGAGGGAGATGTTCTGCACCGGCTGATTGATTTCGTGCGCGATACCAGCCGCCAGCTCTCCCAAGGAGGTGAGATTGGCCTGGTGCATGATGATTTGTTGCTGCTTCTGCTGTTCTTGCAGGGCTTCCGAAATCTTTGATTCCAGCCACACATTCTCATTGCGTTTCAACCAATAACGGTAATAGATCAAAATCCCCACCAACAAAGCGGCTATCACCAACAAGCCCAACGACAGACGCCAATTAGCCAGTGTTTCGCGTTCGAGGCGCAACCGGTAATTCTCATTTTTTGTCCGCAACATCTCGTTTTCCTGCTCCTTCTTCTGAAGCTCCTGCAACGCCAACGAGCTGACCATCTGCGAGGCGTTCTCCTCCAACAACACCTCGTTGTTGACACCTGAATAGAGGAGCCGCAATCGGTAAGCCTCCGCGAAGTGACCCTGCTGCGCGTGAAGCGTGGCCAAATGGGCATAATTATCGCGCAACAGCAAAGATGCGCCCATCAACTTGGCCAATTGATTGCTCCGCCCAAAACAATCCAAGGCCTCCTGATCACGATTCAGTTTTAGAGCTAGGATCCCTTTTTTTTGAAGGCACTGTGCCGCCCCCAAATGGTCGTTGAGCCGGATATTCATCTCAAGAGCCTGGTTCAACAAGGCACCGGCAACTTTTTCATCACCAAGGCGCAAATAAACTTCGGCTTTGTTATACCAGTTGTTCGCCAACGACACTTGATCGGATAGTTTATTAAAAATAAACTCTTGACGCTCATAGCAGATCAAGGCGCTGTCCAACTTCTCCTCCACCATAAACAGATCCCCCAGACTCCCAAGCAGGACGCTGCGTTCCTTGAGTAGTTTGTTGGACTTCATCTGCTCATAAATCGAAAATGCCCGTCGGTAACATTGCATGGCCTGCTCACGCGAAAGGATGTTACGGTACACATCGCCCAACTGGGCATACACCTGAGCCATTTTTAGCTTATCTCCATTCTTACGGTGAAGAGCCAATGATTTTTGAAGATTCCCGATGGAGAATTCGCTCTGCCGCAGCCGAAGCAACAATGAGGGCTTCATGGAGAGTCGGTTGAAATCGCCAGATGTAGAAATCGATTGTGCCATCTTGCGGTAGGCTGAATTGACATTTTCATAATCGTTGAGGTAGTAATAAGCCATCCCCACCACCCCATAAGCATCGGCCTCCACCTTGGCATTCCCATTCTGAGCGGCCAACTGTGCCGCTTTTTGCCCAAAGCGGACAGATAGTGCCGGATCAGTGAACAGAAATTCAAAGGCTTTCGAAACATAATACCCTGAACTATCAATTGATGCCGCCAATAGGAATCCATTTCCAACAAAATGGAAAACAAGCATTATAAAAGTAAACTTTATATTTCGGGACAAAAAAGACATCAGATCACTTTTTTTCAGCAGGCATCAACTCATACCCACTGCTTAAAAGTAACCATAATCCTTAATATCAACAAAAACATTTATTCACAAAATCCATCTACCACCGGATCTAATGGATTAATGCTTCAAAAATCCTGCTCCAAACGAATAGTTCCAAAACCAAACAAACGCTTACAACTTTGAAACCCCGCTCCTATTAGCGCATTCAACTCCACTATCTCATCCTGATAATCGGCACGGAAACCACACTCATACATTTCAACCAAAGGATTCAAATCTATAATCTTTGATTTAAGGGTGGTCAAATCGGGCGCCGCCGGCAGTTTTGAATATTCGTCATAGGTATAGCTGGTGAACGCCACATATTGATTGATGCCGCGATTGTCGAGCCAAAAACCATTGCTCAATGGGGTTGGAAGAGCCAAGGCACTTTTATAGAAGGCATCGGAAGGTGCAGGATAGGAAATAATATTCTGCTTCTGCGCGTCCATCAGCACTGGCACATTCAGGTGGTAATCGCGCACCGTTTTATAAACAATGGCCTTGGGACTTCTCACCATTTGATTGCTTTGATTTTCGACCATTGGTACCGTTGTTTTGGAACTAAGACAACCCACCAATAAAAGGAGGGCTAATACCATAAAAAAATATCTTTTCATCTTCAACCTGAAAAATTTTAATTCCTGCCCACATGGCCATGCAGGCAGGAATAGATCATAAACTATTTTTTCAGAAACCGCCTCACAGAAACGCCATTTGAGGTTTTAATCCCCATCAAATAAATCCCTGGCTTATAATCGTCCAACTGGATGGTTGCTTCGGAAGCGTTCACGTCCAAACGATCCAACATCCGCCCGGAAATATCATAAATGGTTATACTGTGGATGGTTTCCGCAGAAGTGACTACCACATAATTGTTTGCCGGATTGGGATAGAGGTGCAACCCACCAACTGAGGATTCTTCAACCAAGGTACTCATGTCCTTCAACGTAAACAAAACACCGGACGACAATTGTTTATATTTCATTTCGATGGCACTATAATAAAATACAGCCGTCAGGTAACGGCCATCAGGCAGATTGATGTCACCCACAAAATTCACCTGACGCTCCTGATCCTTATCGATTAAAACTTCGCCAAAACCGAAATAAGTCAAACTATTACCCCCCGACTCGGGAAAAACAAATGCCACCATCTTGTCGTCGTAAAAACCGCCGCTATTTCTTATGGTCGCCATCAACTTGGCCTGTATCTTTGGCACATTGTTGTTATCGGCAAAAGCCGGGGTTCCCACAACACTCAAAACCGGACTTTCGGTGGGTTCGGCCAATACAGTAACAGAGGCCATAAAACCAACCACCGGGGTCAACACAACCGGATATTGCGAATTATTCTTAGCATCGAACAACAAATAAAGATCATACTCTCCAGGCTGCAGGGTTATCTCCTCGGAATAATAAATTGCCTTGGTTTCCCCACCCAAAATGTTGAATTGCTGCTGAGGAGTAGTGTAAACATCATCCGGATTGGATTTGGAAACAAACTTGAAGGCCACCACCGAGTTGTACTCGTAACTACTGTTGGTGACGGTACAAGTCAACGCCCCATTCCTATTCTGATACAAATTCTCAGGGTTGACAGCCAAGTTGTCGACCGCAAACACCGGGTAGTCACTTTCGGAACTGTTAAACAACACCTCGGTGGAAGTGACCGTCACCCTCAAATAATTGGGCGTTCCAACATATCCTGGCAGCTTCTGCCAACTGGCACCGGGCGAAGATTGCATCACAAAATACAACTGGTAATCACCGTTCGCAACAGAGCCGAGAACCACCACATCATTGGCGGTGAATTTAGAATACCCACGGTAAGGATTAATGACATTGGGCTCAGCATAAGTGTAGTTTTTCAACAACGTAACCAGCTGCCCCTCTTGAAATAGGGCGAGCCCCAGGTTTTGATCAAAAACATTGATCCCCAAATTCCACAACCCATCCACGGATACTGAGAATACTCCATCGCGCGTGGTGCTAACCACATTGGCATAAGGTGCTGAATCCACCACCAGATGGTAGAGCGGATTGTCTACACCATCCTCTTTTTGGATGCCCACCGTGATGCCCTGGCTCCTATTGAAACCATCGCTGCCACCACCGCCGATGCCTTGCACACCAGGGGTCAACGCCGACAATTGATAATAGCCATTGGAACTGCCACTCCACCCCCAGTTGATGTGGAAAAAGCCATTGGTATCGTAACCGTCGCAAACAAAAGCATGTCCGCCATCCGAAGATTGGCCTGCATAAATCACCGGACGGGCTGCATCCAACTCCATTCTGATCAACTGACTCCACGCATCCATTTCAAAATAGTCGCGAAAGAAATAGTTGGCATCCTGGTCATAGCTAAAGTAATTAATCAGAGCCACGCCAGTATTTCGAGTATGAGCACCACTGGTTTCAGCGAAATCCATATCAACCGAAACCCCGCAATGATAACTCAAAAGAGCCACTGCATCCTTCTCAATCTGGGTGCTTGAGCTCCCATAGGTTGGCGTCATATTAGCCCAGTCGTAATTGGTGGCGCCAAAATCGGCCGACAACATAAAATTGTGGGTTTGAGTAGTATATTGATGAGAGCCGTTTCCCTGGAGCGGCCATTGGTAATAACGCATCACCTGAGCCATGGCGGTGGCCACACAACCAACAACGGCCTTGTCACCTCCCGGCAAAACAGGACAAAGGGCATTGTAGGGATCGCCCTGATCCCACATAATGGATCCCAACAAGGGCGCCACGGCAGAAGTAGACTTGTTTTGGGTCTCCCGACTTGATTCCACAACTTCGAGGTCGGTCAAAGCACTCAAGTAGATCAATTCATCGCGGTAAAAGCCCAACCAGCTTTTGAAATTCTCAGGAATCCGATCAAAATCAAAAGATCCCTGTAAGCTATAGCCCAAAATATCGGTGGCACGGTCATCGGCCGACACAATCACAAACCCGCCAGCATCCCCGGCATTGAACACATAAAAACAAGGGATCTGAGAACCATCAGAATAAGCCGTATAGGCTAATTCCAAAGATGCATCGGCATTCATACTTTTGTTTGGCGAAACCGGCAATGCCCTCAGGAAACCCCTGGCAACCTGAACCGCTCCGGCCACATCACGCAATTTGGCATACCCTAAAGTAGCTAAAAAGCATAAAATCAATACAGTAAAGATTCTCCTCATAGCCTAATCCTTTTTGGTAAAAAAGAAAAAGTTACGAAAAAAAAGCAGGATAAGCCTACAATTGTATCCCGTAAAGAGAACAAATCAGCAAGAAGAAAAGGAAAGGGAAAAAATCTACACCAACCAGTACATGTTATACAACATGAAACAATTATTAATAAAAATAAATACTAACTTCGCATACAATTATGGTGTTTTTCTTCTTTATAAGTTAGGTTAATAATGGTGATAAAATCAGGTTTTCAGAAACGTCTGTCAACCTGATTTTTATTATTACACCTATTATGCTAACATGAAATAATCAATCTGTGACAATTGAACTACAAATAGATCAGCTCCACTATCTTCTCCAAACCCTGACGATCTTCATCATCGAAATGAGCCAATTCGCGGCTGTCAACATCAAGCACCGCCACCAGCTCTTTATCCCCATTAAACACAGGAACCACAATTTCGGAATTACTGAGCGACGAGCAGGCGATGTGCCCTGGAAACTGATGCACATCGGCCACCACCACACTTTCGGCGCGATTAACGGAAGCCCAGCAGACACCAGTATCCTTGCGCAATTTCAAGCAAGCCAGAGGCCCTTGATAAGGCCCCACCATCAGTTCACCCTTATCGAGCAGATAAAACCCGGTCCAGAAAAAACCATGCATCTTATGATGAAGCACAGCAGCAATGGTGGCCATGCGCGAAATGGCATTTGGTTTGTCGGCGGTTAGCGACAACAATTGATCGTACAAGCGATCGTACTTTTTTAATTTGGCACTCATTTGGTCAGTTTTAAGCCTTCAAATGTAAAAAAAACCGGAGTCAGTTCATAACTCCGGTCCATCATTCATCATGATAATATGGTTATTGGGCCAACACTTCCTGAAGCTTCTTACGCGTAAAGAAAATACGGCTTTTCACAGTACCCAGTGGCAAATCGAGTTCCTCGGCAATCTCTTTATACTTGAACCCTTCGGTATGCATTTTAAAGGGCACCCTAAATTCATCCTCAAGTCGTTCAATGCTTTGCTCCATCTCCTGTACGGAAAGGTGTGTTTCGGGAGTATCGGATGTCTTTATCTTATTTTGAGCAAAATTAAGGGCATCTTCATTACCGTCAAAAGCATTGCGCGATTTTTGGTTACGGCGGTAGCTGTTGATAAAGGTGTTTTTCATGATGGTAAACACCCAAGCTTTAAAATTGGTATTGTCGGCAAATTGGTTTTTATACATCAGCGCTTTCAAAAGCGTCTCCTGGAGCAGGTCACGTGCGTCATCATCATTGGATGTCAAACTATAAGCAAAGAACAATAGTCTATCCTGAATGCTTAATAAACGGTTGTTAAACTGAATTGCGGTCATAATTCTTTGTTCTAAGTTATTACTAAATGATAGAACAAATATAAGCCTATTTTTATTGATTCCAAATAAAAATAGAGCTAAAAAAGCAACTTATTTAAAAGAATTCTAAATAATATCGAATCCAAACTCCTCAATAACAAAGAGTTAATCACTCAATAACTCGTATTTTCTAAATTACGGGCAAAAAAAAGACCTTCAACAGCTGAAGGTCTAAGGTAGAACAATTTAAAAAGGCCTCACACCTCATCCTCCCCATCAATTTCATCTTCAACTGAAGAGGAATCGGCGGGACGGCGGCTGATCTCCCGACCCTCGGGGGCAGTTTCCTCATCTTTGAAATAGGGGAAAAAGTCCAGAATGGGACTTTCCATAATGGAATTGATCTCAAAATCGACGGTGGAACCGTTCATGCCCTGGTGTACCTTATCGAAGGCATCTTTTAAATCCAAGGCAAAAACCAGGATTTGGTTGGAAACCTTTTTCTCCTTGCCGGCTTCCTCATCGACGGCCACGAAAGAGACTTTGCATTTGTACCAACGGTCGCCATCTTCAAAATTAAAAATATCGGCATAATTGGCCTTGCGGATATTGGTTACCAAAAACTCACCGCTGATGAGCGATTCCATTTCTTTGTAGATGCGCGATTCGGCTTCGGTAAATGAAATGGCATCAAACAGATAAGTTTCGGTGACTTTTTTCTCCTTGCCACTCTGCTCATCAATTTTTTGGTATCGAACTTTACACTCAAATAAACTTTGCATAGGTATTAATTTTGACACAAAGATAACAACCCAAACGGAAACCGCTCAAAAGGATTCGGAGAATGTGATGTAGGCATTCTGTTCATTTTTGGCAAAACCGAAATCGAACCGCAGGTTCATCCGCCGACTCACTTCAAACCGCAACCCAAGCCCGCCATTGGGTAACCAATTTTTAAATTGGATGGGTGAAGGTGCCACGCTGCCGGCACCAACCCACAGGACGTATCCCCAACGGCTGAGCGTCCTACCATCCGGTTGCACCACTCTTTTCTTGAACATGGAGCGGTACTCCACAATGCCCTGCACCAGGCTATTGTCGCGGAAACGGCCCAAAGTGTAGCCCCGCAAGCCAATGTTACCTCCCACAACAGGAAGCGACGACCAAGGAACCGTTTCATCACCAAAGGCATAAATTCCTTTCAATTGAACGGCAATGGTATTACCTGGACGGTTCACCGTAAAATAACGACGCAAGTCGATATCAGCCAAATAATAGTTGGCATTGGATCCCAGCCAACGACCGAAAGCAACCAGTGATCCACTGGCATAGGTACCCTGATAGGCATTTTGAGGGAAGTCGCGGGAATCATACTCAATGCTAAAACCCACACCAGCATTGAAAACATCGGAACCGATGGCCAAAATATTGGGATCGGCCTGCATCAAAGGATTCATGGCTGTGGCTTTGGTATTATTGAACTGAACCACCAAGCCGGTATAGAGGTGGGCGCCAACCCGAAAAAGTATTTTCTGGTTGAAACTCCAATAATTCTTGTAATAATAGGTGGTGGAATCGCTCCTCTCCACACGGTTCCCCTGTTCGTAACCAACACCAAAATAGTTGTCGGGCATCTGCCGAAGGTGGAACTCCCCGATCGTCCTGATCCGATCGTTGGGCCAGTAGACAAAATGGTTGGCCTGAAAATAAAATGAACCATTGATGCTAACGCCCACAGAAAAGGGGATGGTTGAAAAATTAAGGTCGCGATCCTCTTTTTGCGATTTGAAAGACAACAACCCCCCACCCGAAAACATCAAGGAGACTTCGGGACTGAAAGAGGGCGCCACATAAGGCACTAAGCGGAACAATCCAAAATTGACCCTGCCAAAATGCACCGTATCAAGGCTCCCAATCAAATTACCCGACAAATCAGCAGATTGAGACCTAAGGGGCCACAATGAGAGAAGAATAAAAAAAGCGCACCAACAAAAACGCATAAAAAACGGATTACAAACTCTGTCGGATAAAAATACCACCCACAAACCATGATCAATGAAGAATTTCAACGAACTGGACAAATCAACGGCTCAACGAACTAATTTAATAAAATCCAGCGCATAACCCGTCATACGGAGTGGACAAAAAAGTGAACACTCGAAAAATTTGAAAAAAAATTCAATCCCCCGATACGTAAGAATACAACAACAATTGTCATATAAACAAAAACATTTATCATGGACAATAAATTAATCAGGAGAAATTTATATAAAGTGCTGCGCAAAACGGGCATTCCACGCAATTTGATCAATGAGAATGCTGAACTTCAAGAAGAGCTGTTGATGGACGATGTGGACATGACCTGCTTCCTATTTTACTTGGAGTCGAAATTTGATGTGAACATATCCAATGAGGAGTTGCCCTCCTTAAGGTCGGTGCGTTCAACCATCGACTTTTTGTCGCAACACTGTGCTTGACAATATCTAAGCGATTGTTCTTCCACAACAACCACCTAACCCTCGGATGGACAATCACTTATTCTTTACCTTCATTTGACAAAAAATCGGGCAGCACGATATTGGATGTTTCCCAGAAATCAGGATCGAAAGCCTCAATCTTTTCATACATCTGGTAATTGGGTTTGAAGCCTTCGTTAAAACGAATCCGGCTCCTCTCCGCAGGAGCAATGTCATTCACCACCAACTCCGATGAAGCGGTAAACAAAGCGTCCACTTTGTTGGAACGGCTTTTCACCTTCACTTGCAGCAACCCCGTCACACTCCCCAGCACCCACTCCCCATCCAATGGCCGGTAGCTGACCACATAACGGGCGCCCATCAGCCTGGCATCGACGCCTCTGGATTCCTTGCGAATGAGCAAGCGGCGGCTTTTCACCAACGACTTTCGGGTGAGTTCAAAATGGACCCGCACCAAGGCATACGACTCGCTGTCGAAAAAAAGCTCACCCTCGTATTTCAGGTCACCATCATCGCCCAGTGGCTTGAAACCAATACAAAACAGCATCTTACCATACTCATAATCGACGCCATTAAACACATAACTAAATGGCGTAACTTGTCCTTCGTGCGGCAGGAAATCCCAATATTTGGCCACATCGATGCGCGAAAAATGGTAGGGTCCCCCTTCGAGTTTGAACACCATATCGCTCATCACCTGAGGCGGACGGCTTTTCCGACCTTTTACAAAACGAACTCGCTCATACGACTCGCGCTCACCGTATCCGCCCTTATAAAGATTGATGGTGGCTTCGGAAATTTGTATCAGGCTTTGGTCTTGGAAAATGGATTCGCGGAAAAAACCACTCAAAACCACAGCATCCTGCCTGTAGTTATTTCTGAAAGCAGCAAAGAATTTTCGAATCACGTCGTCGGCCTGAGCATACATGACCTTAACCTCGGGCAATCGCACATTGGCTGCCAGCAAAGCAACATCCAACGTCGTGTCGGCGCTGGCCATCTGAAAAAATTTGGGTTCGTAACCGATAGTGGAAAAACGCAATTCATAGGAGGGCAATTTGCCAGCCAAACGGAGCAAGTACTCGCCCTGGTTGTTGGTTACCGTGCCCAACATACTCCCCACAACGCCCACATGCACCGAAGAGAGCGGTTGACGGGTTTCAGCATCCACCACCACCCCCATAAACTTAACCAACGGGGCGGGGCTGGTCTCCTTTTTTGTTTTTATAACGAACTGGTCGTTCGATTGAAGAATCTCGAAACGTGTTGAATCCAACAATTGCGTCAACACCTCATGAACACCATAGTAGTCACCGCAAATAGAAACTAGCGAGTCGGCTGGAATTGTAGAAGCCTGGTAAGAAAAAAAAACTTCATACTGCGTCGACAAACTATCGAGCAGCCAGCTCAATTCAATCCCATCGTAACAGATATGTTTTTTTTCCTGACCATAAAGCACGGAAGAAACTACCAGAAAAAGGATGATCAAAAAACGCTGGAGCCAAAAACGATCAACCATAAGAAAAGCTTAATGGGATAGTTGCAAAATATAATGATTTTCACCAGAGGGTTCAAATTTTACATCCAAAGTCAACTCAATCACTTTCATCACATTCTCAAGATCGTCGTGACTGAAGGCTGCTGTGAGCAAATGCCCGCCATTGACCAACGCCCGATCCAAATCAACGCGGATGCCATACACGCTCTCCAAGGTTTGACAAACCTCTTCCAAGCTACTGTTTCGGAACTCAATGCGGCGGGTTTTCCAAGCCATGAAATTGTTGTTGCGGTTGATTTCGCGCACCAACCGGTGGTTTTTTTTGTCGAACCGAGCCACTTCGCCGGCCACCAGATTCACCACATCATCGCCAGCCACCCTATTCTGCACCACTACAGAGCCTTCTACCACCACGACTTCGAAGTTCCCTCCCGAATTCCTGATATTGAAAGCAGTACCAGTGACCCGCACACTAAACTCACCTACATCGACCACAAAAGGCTTCTCCACCCCTTTTCGCACATCGAAAAAAGCCTCGCCCTGCAACCTAACCCGACGCGTGTCGTCATCAAAGGAAGCAGGATAATACAGTTCGGAGCCTCGGTTGACATCGACCAAAGAGCCGTCGGCCAAAGCAAGTGTTGAGGAGTTTTCCTGCGTCACAGCGAAATGTTCCCACTGAGTGGCTGGTGTCTGCCTAAGCATAAAATAGCCGATGGCCAAACCCACCACCAACAACACGGAAGCAGCCATGCTCCACATATAGTTCCTTAAGCGTCGCTTTGCAGAAGCAGCCTGAATTACTTTCGACACATTCCCCCATCCCTCGTCGACGTTGATGGCATGCATCAGTCCTGCATCCAAGCTCTTCTGCCACAATGCCTGCATCTCTGTCCAAAGGGCGCGGTTTTCAAAATCGGAGGCTAACCAAGCAGCAAATGCCTCGTCATCCAATAATGATTCACCAGCCAGGCGGGAGGAGACAATCTCCCATTTTCTATTCATCGGTTCCTTCATAAGAACATACTATTATCAACATTCACAACAAGGACAAACCATTCGCTGATTACCCCTATCCCAAGTCACAATAAAAACCCTTGCATCTGCGTACGCAGGGTCACCAATTTTTCGCGCAAGAAGTGCAGAGCCTTGCCCATTTGTGCCTCCACCGTTTTTTGGGAAAGACTGAGCATGTCGGCAATTTCGCGATATTTCTTCCCATCCACGCGGCTGAGCAAAAAGATCCGCTTCCGCTGCGGAGGCAGTTCATCAATGGCCAGATACAACTCCTGGGCATACAAATCCTCGGTGACATCATACTCCTCAACCACATCATCCTCTACCGGGCGTTTCTCAAAAGCCCGCACCACCCCTGCATGCTTGATTTCATTCATACAGCTATTTCGCACGGCCACCCTCAAGTAACTCTTCAAGGAAGTAATTTGAAGAGAAGCTCGTTTTTCCCAATATCGGGCAAACACATCCTGAACGATGCTTTGGGCAGAATCCTTATCCTTGATCCAGCGCATGGCCATCACAACCAATGGGGCATAATACAACCTGAAAGCAATCTCGAACGACCGACCGTCGCCTGAACGAATACCGTCCAAAAGTGCTTGTTCCGAATGTTCGCCACTATTTTTCGACAGGATCATTGGCCATAGATTTAATTAAGGACAACTGAGGACTTTAAAAACCCTATTCGAAAGATAACAAAACTTTCGTTTCTCTGTGTGAAAAATTAAATTTACATCCCATACAAAATGAAATCCTAAAACAAACACAACAACAGAAGACTCTCCAGGCCGACCCCAAAAATTAATTTCATCATACGATAATGTACTGATTTAGGTATGTTATAATTGATCAGGGAAATATCAGATGGTGCCCATGTATATTTCAAACCATGACATTGTCACGGAATAGGCAGCCAACCCATCCCATGCAACCACCGGTTCTCCGGTGGCTAATCAAATTGAAGTTCTCCGGACTTTCCACACTGGCTACTGACAACAATTCAATTCCAAACCAAATGACTAGTCGAATCACAGACAATACTGATCACTGTTCATTGTTCATTGAAAACTGGTCACTGGTCACTGCCACACATCTGTAGCCATTGGGAATGCCTTTCCCCTAGTCAAAAAGAGGGTGGAGGATTTCTGAGGCCTAAGCCATCAAAACCCTTTTGAAATGCAACAATTTTTTATGAATATTGTAGCAAGGTAACCCGGCTGTAAAAAGGTCACAAATCAATTCATCCCGAAAATGGACATAAAACAGATACGCAAGACGATCCTTGTTGTGGCCGTCATCGTATGCAACTCTATAGTCAACCACCTAACGGGCCAAAATGCGCCCAAGCGTGAGATGCGTGGCATTTGGATTTCAACCGTGTCGAACATCGACTGGCCATCCAAACCAGGCATGAGTGCCCGACAGTTGAAGCAAGAGGCCAATGACATATTGGATCATCTGGAGCAGATGGGATTCAATGCCGTTTTTTTTCAGGTACGCCCGGCATCCGATGCCTTTTATGCTTCATCGTTCGAACCGTGGTCCTCTTATTTGACCGGCCAACAAGGCATTGCCCCGGAAAAGGGGTTCGACCCCCTGCAATACTGGATTGAGCAAGCCCACCAGCGGGGGATCGAACTGCATGCCTGGGTCAACCCCTTCAGGGCCACCACCAATGCTTCAATAGGGGTATCCCCTCAGCACATCACCCAAACCCATCCCGAGTGGCTTATTCAATACAACAAGAAAGCCTACATCGATCCGGGCATTCCCGAAGCCAGGGAGCACATCCATAGAATAATAGAGGAGATTACACTAAATTACGACATCGACGGCATCCATCTCGACGACTACTTCTACCCATACCCGGTAGCCAAGGAGATATTTGGCGACACCCTTTCGTACAAAACAAACAATCCGGAGGCCTTGGCCGTTGGTGATTGGCGCCGGCAAAACATCAACCGCTTTATTGAAGGAGCACAAAAAGCGGTAAAAAGACACAAGCCTTGGGTGGCTTTTGGCGTGAGTCCGTTTGGGGTGTGGCGCAATGCCAGCCAGGATACCCGCGGATCGCAAACCAAGGCAGGCACCACAGCATTCGACATCCTGCATGCCGATGTGCTAACCTGGATGCAAAACAAATGGATAGACTATGTGATTCCTCAGGTATATTGGGAAACCACCCATCCGTCGGCCAACTTCAACACGCTGGCTGAATGGTGGGCAAAACAACCAGGCTGCACCAAATACTTAGGCCATGCCTTATACAAGATCAACAACGGAACACCATCCTGGAGCAACAAAGATGAGATGCCCCAACAGCTGGCCAAAGCCCGCGCAACAAAAGAGATTGAGGGTAGTGTACTATTCAGTTACAGCCAATTTCGGCGAGACTTACTGGGGCTTGACAGCTTCCTGGTATACAACCACTACCGAACCAAGGCGTTAACACCTATTATGGCCTCCCAGAAAATTGGCACCATCAAAATCGACCAGATCAAAGAAAAAAAACATATCTTACAGTGGCAAAGCAACAATGACCAGCAAGTCCGCTTTTTCATTGTTTACCGTTGGCCTAAAAAAGAAACGTTCACAGCGCGCGATGGCAGGTATATCTATTCAATTACCAACCTAAGCACGATCAAGCTGGACCATCAAGCAAAAGGAAAATACTATTATATGGTGTCACCAGTGGATCGTTTCCGACGCGAACACCAACCCTCAAAAAGGATAAAAGTAAAACATTAGCGTGCGCCCAAGATGCATCAAACCTTAAGAATACTAAAAATACTGCTGGCCTCCTCAGCCATATTTGCTGCAGCCTTACTGGTGTGGCTCTGGTTTATCGATGGCCGCTTCAGCATAAGGCAAAGTTTGACGGTGCACCATCAAAAGGATGGAATTGCAGACACAATACTCCATCTGGAAGGCTGGACTAACTGGTCGCCTTGGCTCAACTCGGGCATCAACGCCCAAGCCAGTTCCAATGGTGCCAATTCAACACTGAGTCAAAGTCTCATTTGGCGACACATCCTAGCAGGCGAAGTGCAACTGCGCAACGAGGAAGAGAGCAGAGAAGAAATCAGCAACACCATTTTTCAAACGTTAAGATTCAGCCACCCCTTCGAATGTGAAGTTCAACTCCAATGGCGCATCACCCAAGTAAACCCAACAACTTCATCTGTAGAACTCAGTATGGGGGGCACCCTGCCTTACCAATACCGCTATCTGGCTCGGCGGATGGAAACCATCCTGTTCATGGATATTGACCGTAGTTTAAAACTTTTGAAGGATCAAATAGAAAACGGGGTGATCAACTCGGACATCAACATCGAAGGCATCGCACAACAACCCGATCGCTACCTAGTTGGATTAAGGAACGCCTGCACCACCAACGCTTTAGATTCTACCATGCAGGAGACCTTTGTGGAGTTGTTGCGCCTGTTGGAATTGAACAACATCGCGGTCAGCAAAACCCTCTCCTGCTACTACGATTTCGGCATCAATGCCAACAAACAATGTGAGTTTTTATGTGCAGCCATAACCACTGCGCCAATGAAGGAATCAGATATACCGGCACCATTGGTCGCATGCAAGATAAAAGGCTCAAAAACATTAAAAATAAGCTACACAGGCGATTACAAGCACTTGGGAAATGCGTGGGTCACGGGTCTGACCTACATCAGAGCTAAAGGGTTGAAAGCGAGGAAAAGAATCCCGCCTTATGAGATTTATGTCCATACCGATGCAAACAGTCCTGCTCCACAAGAGTGGAAAACAGAACTGTACATTCCCATCAGGTAAGTTATAGCCGCAAGGCCACCGAGGCATTTTCGGGCAATCCCCTGAAAATGGAGGCAGCATCTTCGCGCGTCATTTCAATCATAATGCCAGGGGTGTATTCGGGCAGTTTGAACTTGGTGAGCTGGAGCGAGTTCTTCTCAATCTTCTCGATTTTTTGTTTGAGGAAAAACGGTATGGCCTTCCAACCTTCTCCATGTTCCTGCGTGAAGGTAATTTGCACCCCATTATCAAGCGACAGGTTATAGAACAAAGCTTTATCAGCCTCTTCTTCCGCCTGCTTTTTTTCCAATGCTTCCTGGATCACAGCAGCATTGGCTTCAATGGTGTCCTTAGGGGCTTTTTTTAGCTTGATGGGCTCCTTGCTAAAGGAAGCTTCGTGCGACACAACTGTGGCCGGCTGCCCAATGATGTTGAGGATGGCTTCGGGCTTCAGGGCCTCGAACAACTCACTTTTGTAGTAATGCTTGATGGGAGCTGAATGCACCACAACGCCTTGCAACTCGAGGAAGACCAAGCTATCCACCAAATCGATGGTGACACAGATGGAATCGCTTTTGGCCATAGCCAGGCGACTTTGCCAAAAGGCGCTCTCTTTCCTAAGCTTGTAAACACCAGGCAACTCATTACCCGGCATGGGCGTTTCGGTTTGGTAACGCTCGTTTATTTCAGAAATCTTTTTGTTGATCGAAAGAATATTGGCCACCGTGTACACCACAGCAAAAACGAACAGAACCCCCGACACGATCCAAATGAGTCGGGCATTTTTATAATGCTTTACCACCTTGTCGAGATACTCTTTGAGCATGCCCGACGAATGAGAAGAATGATCCATACAATTCAATATTAATAGATATATACTTTTGATCCGTGTTGCAATGTCTTATAAACGGCCTCCAAATCTTCATCGCCCATGCGCACACAACCATGAGTAACCGACTGCCCAAGAAAGCGTTGATAGAGTGTTCCATGAATCAAATAGCCATCGCCCAGCGCAAGGGCATAATCACCAAGGGTACCCGACTCATAACGCGAAGGATGGCCTGCTGGCGGAATTGGAATGCCCTCTTCCACAAAGGCCCAGTCGGGTTTGATCCACACCGGGTTGGTCACTTTACCGATGACCCGTCGAACGCCCTTGGGCGTTTTGAACACCCATGTCTTCTTTTCGGTATATAGTTTTGTATAACTACCTGTAGAACAAAACCCCCTACGAATCTCCTGCCGCTTATTGAACAGGCGGTACTCGTTTTGAGTTGTGTTGATAATGATAAAAGGCGTCCTGGGTGTAAGCTTCTCGAACTTGGCTTGCAAAAGATTGGTTTCCTTATCCAACTTGGTCGTAAGTTGCTCCACTTCTTCGGCTGTAAGCGAAGAGGTTGGCTGATGGTTGGACTGAACAACAAGCTTCTGCAATCCAGGCGCCCCCCATAGCAAATAAATGGCAAACAAGGCCAGAAGAACCCAGATTTCAACAATGGTAACCATCACTCGAAAAGCGGCCATCATACGGGAAGGCTTGGGTTCCATTGGGCTGTTGGGCATATGATTATCCATAAGCATTAATTAAACAATTTCAAATCGATTAAGGTTTCCGATTAAATAACTCATCAAAGCTTTTCAAGGAACCCACAATCACCACAGGGGTTCCAGCCGAAACTTTGGCAAACAGCGATTCCATATCGGCATTGGAAAGTGCCACACACCCTTCGGTCCAGTTGGCTCCTTGCCCACCATGGCCATGAATCTCGATCAAACCACCAATTTTTGCTTTCTTGGAGATCCTTCCGGCCTTTTTGGCCTGTACAAACCGCTGCTGATCTTCCTCATTGGGGTAATTCAACAACAAAGCGCGGTGATAAATGGTATTGCCGGCACCTTTCTTTTTCACAACAGAATAGATACCTTCGGGTGTGGCTTTATCGCCTTGGTACTGCTTGTCGCCAATCCAGTTGTTCCCAAATTCAGCCTCATATCGTGCTACTTGTCGGCCTCCTCGATAGAGGTAACAACAAAACGCAAATTTATCGACCACAATAGCATAGCCACCGGTTGCCTTACTCTGTTGAACAACTTTCTCGTAATGCGACTTCCAACGTGGATAATCATCGAAATAATCCTTCACATAATCCCCCCCCTCTCGCAAAACTTTTGCCACAAGGGCATGGCTGGCATCGGCTTTTTGATTGGCAAGGTTCAAGTCGCCCCGCTCCAAGGCCAACTCGGCTTCGGAAAGCAGCAGCTTCCCCTTTAGCGCCAACTTGGGCAACGATGCCGGCAATGGAATGTGTTTGAACGTTGTTTCGAAATAGTCGCAATCGTCATTCAACCGTTGTAGCAAGGAAGACAACTTTGTTGAGATCACTTTTTTATTGTCGGCACTCGATCGAGAGGCGGCCAAGGCACCCAAACGGGCTTTATTGGCCAATAAAGCCACTCTGGTATAATCGCGTCGGAACCATATTTTGTCATTCTCCTGTTTCCAATGCCTAACAGCCGAATCGTAACAATTCGAAGCTTCGCGGTGTTGTTTCTCGGCGAAGGTTTGCGATTGATTGATCTTGGCATCGTGAAGTGCCTTGCGGGCAGCCTCCAGTTGGGCAATTGGCGGTTCAGGATAAGTAAAATAGACATAACCCAACAACACAAGAAATAGCAACAAAAGATAAATCCACCAAAACCTTTTCAAGCTGTTCTTCATCCCAAACATAAGCAAATTAGAAAATGACCAGTTACAAAAAACCCGGAGTAACGGATACTCCGGGATTTTCAATCAAATAATACAAATATTACTTTTTCTTTTTCTCAATGGCAGCTTTCAATTCAGCATTGATGGATAAAGCTTTGTCTTTTGCAGCTTTAACTTTGTCGATGGTTGGGATGTACACGCCACCATCAAAAGCACTTTGTCCTTCAGCAATAGCAGCCTCTACACCAGCCAAATCAGCTTTGATAGCCTCAAGAGCAGTAGCGCCTTCTTTACCGCGGGGAGCTTTTTTAATCAATTCGTTGTTTTCGGCAACTACTGTAGCAACTTCAGCAATTACAGCAACAATTTCTTGTTTAACAACTTCTTTACGTTCAGCAGCTTTTACTGTAACGTCAGCAGCCATAGCAACAACGCCATCCAATTGAGCTCTAACTACGTCGTAGTTAGCGAACATTTTAGATTTTTGAGTTTCGATGTTGTTTTGAGCAGCATTCAAAGAATCTTGAACCTGAGCAAACAATTCAGGAACATACAATTCTGCTTCAGCCAATTTAGCTGAATCCAATGCAGCTACAGCAGCATCAACTTTTTCTTGTGGCAATTTGTCGCAAGAAGACAAAGAAACAACCAATGCAAGACCGGCTAAACCGGCTAAGAAACTTTTTTTCATTTTTATTCCTCCAAAGAATAATTAAGGTTTATTTTCTAATTTTGCAAACAGATAACACCGAATAACCATAGTTTTGTGCACTCAGTATTTTCATGTTTCGCTATTAAGACGCCTGAAATGAGCAAAGTCACAAAAAAAACAATATTTTTTTCTACAATCACGTAAATGTCTGTGGATAAACAACAAAAAAAATCGGATGACGATATTTTATTCGAAATCCTGGAACACAACCGTTCCGAACTATTCGCTGTCCTTTATAAAAAATATGAGCCCAAGGTATTGGACAAATGTTATTCGTTGCTCAAGGACAAGGAGCTGGCCAAGGAGTTTACGGCCGACATCCTGACGCGCACTTATGAGCGGCTGGGCAGTTTCAAAAAAACCGCCTCCTTTTCGTCGTGGCTCTACTCCATCACCTACAACTACTGCATCGACTATTTGCGCACCAAGAAGAAGCTGCACTACCCCAATTGGAACGACAACAATGAAATTCCGGAAATCATTGATGAGCAAGATGAAGAAGCTGCGCAAATATCGTATGAAGAGCTGATCAAGGCCTTGGAAAAAATCCACCCCGAAGAGAAGACATTGATCCTGATGAAATACCAGGACAACATCTCCATCAAAGAGATTGCTGCAGCCTTGCGGGTTAGTGAAAGTGCTGCAAAAATGAGACTCAAAAGGGCGAAAGCCAGAATTTTATACATCATCAAAGAATCCAATGAACAATTTAAGTGACCTTTTGTCTTCATTCCGTCATAAAGATAAAACGGATGAAATAATGGTGAAAAATATTTTCAACAAGCTTTTTTCGAAACAGGAAACCAAGCCTCCAGTAATCGTAGAAAAGGCGTTCGACGTTTTTTTTAAGGAGGCAACCAGCGCCGAATGGCACAAGATAGGGACACATACCTACGAGGCGATGTTCTACATACAGGATAAAGAGCACATAGCTCGCTTCAATAAGGATGGGGAGCTCATGGATCAACGCATCAACATCAAACCGGAGGAACTACCTATTGCGGTCTTCGATTCTGCCCGATCGAAAGGGGAAATCATGAGTGTTATTGCCATCTATCACATACATGCCTTGGCTGAATATGAAATCATTTTTCGCAATACCGACAAAATAAGATTTGTGATGCACCTCACGCCGTCGGGCGAAATCAAGACGGTGGAGAAATTATAAGACCAAAAAAGGGAAAAAACTCAACAAAATCAAAGCGGGTGTCCAAAAAATTTGGGCACCCGCTTTCTATTTTTATCTTATTGATCAGTCGAGCCTGAAATGGTAGGTGATGGTACCCTTTTGAACGGCCGTTGCAGCAGGGTTCTCATTGAACCTGGCTTTCAAGGCAGCATCCTTGGCCACATTCCACAAGGTGGTGTTTTGAATGGTGGTTCCCTTCATAATCACATTAGCACCAGTGACCTTACCATACTTATCCACGATGATTTCGACCACCACAGTCCCCTCTTCCTGAATGTTGTAGACTGGCTTAGGCAAAGACCCCACCAACGAACGGCCTGCCAAACTGAAAGAGTTGCCTTGCGAACCAAGTCCCGATCCATCGCGATTGGTACTGTTGGGATCGCCCGTAAGGCGTCCCTGATTGCCTGAGCCCCCGGCCACACCCTCGGAGGTATTGGTGCCAGTGCCTTTACCGGCAAAACCTTTGGCAATGTTATCGCGAGCTTCTTGGGCCTTACGGGCCTGCTCCTCGGCTTTTTGTTTTTTCAGGGCTTCCTCCTTGCGGATGCGTTCTTGCTCTTCGCGTTCGAGACGTTCTTTACGGTCCTTTTCCTCCTTGACTTTACGTTCCTCATCGAGTCGTTTCTTCTCAGCTTCGCTTTTCTTGCGAGCCTCCTCCTTCTTCAGGGCAGCGGCCTCCTCAAAATCCTGCGTGTTGATTTTTTCGGGACTCACCTTTTCCTGCGAAGCACTTTGAGCAGGCGGTGGTGGTGGCGGAGTCGTTTCAACGGGACGGGCTGGCTGGGGTTCATTTTGCATGGGCTCAACGGCTCCCATACCAGTATCACTATCGCCAAAATTCACCAACAGCCCCTCCTCTTCCATCGGCATATTTTTAAGCGACAGAAAAATGCAGAGCAATATCAGCAACGCATGAAAAATAATAGTCCCTGCGAGTCCGTGCGGACGATATTTATTATCGTTATCCATCAGCATTTACTTTGCCCGGGTGGCCAGAATTAATTTATACTTGTTATCCTTAGCGATGTTCATCAACTTCACAACTTCCTTCATGGGCACACTTTCATCCACATGCAATGAGATGTAGATATCGGGGTTTTGTCCCAACTTCTGTTGCAAAAGAGGTTCAATATCCTCGAACCGAACCTGCTTGGTTTCGATATAATATTTCAAGTCCTTAGTGATGGCCAGCGTGGTCAATGGCTTGGCGGAAGTCTGGTTGGCACTTTTGGGCAACAGTAGCTTCAACGCATTAGGATGCACCAGTGTTGAGGTGATCATAAAGAATATGAGCAACAAAAACACCAAGTCGGTCATCGACGACATGCTGAAAGTGGGACTTATTTTGCTTGATCGTTTTAATGCCATAACTTATTTATGTGCTGGTTCGTTTAATAAATCCATAAACTCCATGGTGCGAGCCTCCATGATGAAAACAACGTTTTCGATGCGCGCCACCAGGTAGTTATAGGCAAAATAGGCAATGATGCCCACCACCAACCCGGCCACGGTAGTGACCAAGGCGGTATAGATACCCCCAGCCAACATATCAACGGCAATCTGATTGCCCGAATTGGCCATTTCGAAGAAAGCCTGCACCATCCCCATCACCGTTCCAAGGAAACCGAGCATGGGGGCACCACCGGCCACCGAAGCCAACCCGGCCAATCCTTTCTCCAACCGGCTCACTTCAATATTTCCCACATTCTCAATGGCAGTATTAACATCCGAGAGGGGGCGCCCGATGCGGGAGATCCCTTTTTCGATCATACGCGAAACAGGATTGTTGGTTGTTTGGCAAAGGTTGCGTGCCGATTCAATTTTTCCATCGTGGATGTAATCACGGATGCGATCCATAAAGTTGGCATCCTCTTCCATGGCTTTACGCAGGGCAAAGAAGCGCTCAACAAAAACATAAATGGCATAGGCCGACATAGCCAAAAGGGGAATCATGATCCATCCGCCCTTCAAGGCCAGATCCATCACATTCAAAGAAACAGGTTCCGCAGCCAGGTCCATCATGGGATCCATGGCCGCAGGTGTTGATTGTACAGAAAGAAATATACTCATTACTTCAGTTTTGGTTGCTAAAATAACAAAAAAGAATCACTCCTGGCAAAACCCACCGGTAAAATCAGGGGTTAGGTTGCTCCTCGACCTGATTTTCCTGTGCAGGCAACCGTGCGGCTTTCTTACGCCTGCGCGATTCACCCGAGATAACCGCCCAATACTTCCGGAGCAAATCACCAAAAGTATCAAACTCCTCTCGAAAAGAGAGACCCACGCCTTGTGTCGTGGGCGATGTTTCGTACACCAAGTCGTTGTTAGAGTGCGTATAGGCTTTAGCTCTAACAGTACCCCTATTGTTGAGTTTCACCTCCACATCGAAATCGCCAATGATATTACTGGCAGCCATCTGGTTGCGACCGTAACCCAAATTTCCATTGAGAAGAACCCGGTTGTTGAATATCTGGGTGGATAGTGCCACCTCGATCTCCTCGTTGGTAATCTCATCGCCGGGACGATAGGCGACCCCCACATCGAAATCGTTGCTGATCTGCGACAACCAACTGCTCAACTGGCTCGACAACATCTCGGTGGTGGTAACCAAAGCCGCATTGTTACCTTGACGGGATTGGGAGTTCTGGTTCACCGTCGCATTGTCGGGCGTATAAAACTTATTGAGAATCAACAAAGAAAGAACCTGCCTATTGAGTTCCTCTTCGGATGTGATGTACTGATCGATGATATTCTGGTTGATATCCTGGGTGGACGGAGTCTCAATCTCAAAGCGGATGCTGGGTCGCATGATCCGGTCGGTGAGGTAAAGATTGCAATTGATGGGCACGCGTCGGCGTAATTCGTTAGAGATGGCATCACTACCCGAAGCGCCAGCCACCAGGTCGTACAACGAAGCCTTCAGCTTATAGGTGGCATTCAGGTTGATGCGGGCATCATAAGGATCGCCTTCCCAACGGACGGAGCTGCCGCTGTTGATCAGGAAGCGCTTGTTGACAATATTCTGGAATGAAAAAAGATAATTCCCATCCTCGAGGATGTATTCGCCAAAAAAGGAAATCTTCCCCTGCTTGTCGATGCGCACATTGATATTGCCGTTACCCGACCCTCTAAGCAAATCGCCCGTTTTGGCATCGAAAATAACCTGGATACGCGCATCGGGCGTCACCTCCAAATCGAAATTGATGTCCATAGAGGAGGCTTTAGCCTGGTAAACATCAGCTTCCTGTTGGCCGCCTTTCCTAGCTTCGGTGGAAACAAAGCGGATAAAATTGGTTTCGGTTGCCTCGTTGGCATCGTTCAATGGGATGGAAAAGTTGGTTCCCGGCATGGTTTTTACCGCCACATCAATAAAGATATCCGAAGTTTTCCCGGTGATTCCCATACTCCCATCGGCAAAAACAGTCCCGTAATAATCACTATTGTCGCGCTCGCGGGTATCCAAAGCCAACATTTTTCGACATTCAATACGTAGGTCGTAATCCATGTTTGAAAAATTGTCGTGCCGGATACTGCCAGCAAAAACACCCCGGTTGTTGAACTTGTCGACAATTTTAAGGCTGCGGAAATTCATACGGTCGGGATCCAGAATCACCGAATCGGATATGGTGTAGGAGGTCTTGAGCAGAGCCACATCGAGGGTGGTGGGATTCAGCTTCATGCGGGCGCTGAGTTCCGGTTTGGTAAGTGTACCCCCCAGGTGAATTTGGCCGGAGGTATGCCCCTTGATATTTTGCACTATATGCTCAAGATAAAAATTCAGGAAGCCAACAGGAAGCTGTTCGGCAGCGAAATTCAAATCCACAGCGCCCGATTCGTACAGCAGCTCCCCGCCTCCCGAAAGAGTTTTCTGCTGATCCTTCACCAACTCAAGAAAGAGGTGTAGCGCTTTTCGTTCAGGATTCCATTGGCTGTGGAGGTTCAATTGGCCAAGTGAATCACGGTTGACCACCAGTTGCTTCAGGTCGAGGTCGCTGTTGATTATTGGATCTTTGAAGAAACGGCGTATCCCTACCTTGGCATTCAACAGCCCCTCCAGAAGATAGCCCTTGCTGGCATCGGCATCTAACAACCGCCCCAGATCAATATCCGAGATTTTCAAACGCAACTCATCCTCTTCGCTGGCAGAGGCAACACCGTCGATGGCCACACCACGCGATTGGTTATAATACCGAAACCCCTTAACATTGATCGCTCCTGGCTTCAAGATAACCGATGCAGGCGCCAACCGCCATACCGAATCCCGAATCATCACCACTGAAGGCAGAATATCTAATTGTGTATGTAACCCAGCCCGATTGCGCGAAAAACGGGTATTGGTATAGATGGCTCCACTATTGGTCTGTTCACCCCAGTTGTTCCAAAAAATATTGGAGACCAACGAATCTCTACCCAAGTACTGCTGCAAGCTGAAATTATGAAGCGTACCAACCAAAGGGAGGCTCAGTTCCCCTGTGCGTAGACTCAAATGGGCTTTCGCACCACCACTGCCGTTTAGCTGAAAGGAGAGGTCACGCACTTTGATATTTTGATAACTAGCATCACCCAGCTCGCATGACAGGTCAACCACATCGTTGCGCGAGTCGATGCGCCCGCTGACAGAACCCTTGTCCGACAAATCCATTCCGGGATAAAAGAATCGGATCAAATTGCCAGCTTGATGATATTTTAGGCTGAATTCAAAAATATTGTCGTGCAAAGTACGGCTCAACCGGCTGGAGGAAGCCATCGCAGGTGAAAAGAGCGACAACTGTTGCTGCAGCTCCACAGCCAGATCCTTAAAATTGTACAACCCGGTCAGCTCCCCCTCCATAATGGAAGAGCGCAAAGAGATGTGTTTGACACCATCCATTCGGTCGATGGTCAGGGAGAGGGAATCGAGCGCCAGGGAACGCTCTTCACCCTTAAGTGTGAAATGCGACAGGCCTATTTCGCCCACCACATCATCGATGCTTTCGCCGGTAAAATAGGCATCCAAACCAAATGAGAGCAACCCCTTTTTCAAGCTGGGGTAAATGCCCAATTGTTCTACATCCAAACCAATCGCTTCTGCCTCGAAGGCAAACTGGGGCAAAGGCTGTTCGTAATCGACCTTACCCATGAAACGAAACTGGCCATTGGGGTCGTTCAACAACACCTGGCCATCGAAACGCCGTGGATTAACCAATCCGCTCAACTGAATATTCTGATAGTTGTAACCTTTGAATTGCAACGACTGGACTCGTCCATCGAGGTAGGTAAAAAAATCATCGGAATCTAGAAAACTGCCACTCACCGCAACCGACATGGAGAGGTTACCGAAGTTGGCAGGATCCTTCAACAGTCGTCCCAGTTTAAAATCGCGCGTCACCACGCTACCGGCAAAGTATAATTTATTGTCGTCCTTCCATCGGATACCCAAGTCGGTGTTGATCACACCAAAATCGCTGCGCAAACGGCCATAAGCAACCAGGTCGTTGAGGAACCCGGTAACATTCCCTGAATAGTTGATCTCGCCCATCTCACCAATCACCTTAGGGATGACCACGGGCTCAGGCAGTCCGGCAGAGGCCAGGATGGCAATATCGGAAGCATTGGTGGACAATGATTTGATATCGAAAAACAAGAAAGAGTTTCGAAAGTCGGGCAACCCCTTTAGGTCAAAAGAAGCCATCAACGAACTGTTTTCGCCAAAGCCCAGCAATATTTCACGCCCTTTGATGTTGTTAGGCGTGCCACGAAGAATACCCGAGAAACTAAAACCATGGGCAAGGTGCCATTTATGCTTGCTGATCAGTCCAATATCTTCGGGCGCTAACTCCAAGAGTGTAATATCAGCAAAAAACTTCGACTGGCTGTAGCTAGCCAGACTGTCGACCTGTCCATCGATGTGCACCATCAGGGAGTCAACCAGCACTGAGGATTGATTGCCGGCCATGGAAAAATCGCGCACCATTAACCATCCATCACTGATGCCCACCTGGGCTTGCGCCTCCTTGACGCGCAGCCCACCCTGCTCAACAAACGAAAACTGACTCAGTTCGAAAGATAGGCTATCGGGAAAATAAGCCATCCGCTTAAGGGCGAGGTTGAACTCCTCCACCCGGTAATCAATTTGATTGGGATTTTGAGTCCCCACCCGTCCGGCACCCCTCACGAACACTACCGATGAAGGAAATATTTTCCAGGCAGCGCTGTCAACAGGTTGTTCACTATCTAAAAACTGTTTGGTGATGAAAGAAAAGTTGTAATTGACGCTATCGACTTTATAGATGTTCACCAACGGATCGACCAACGACACCCGGTTGAGGTAGAGCTTGTGCTGCTTGATGTTGATCGAATCGACCGAAGCTTGAAATCGGGGAATGAAAAGCAACGTATCGGCGGCCTGGTCGCGCACCAACAAATCGTTGACCACCACCTGCTTGAAGGGTATAAAATGGATTCGCCCGATGCTAATCTCAGTATTCAACGACAACGACAACTGGTGCGTGAAATATTGCACCACCCGGGTTTGAACGGCAGGGATTAAAATCAGGACATATAAAAAGATCGGAAGCAGCAACAAGAGCGCCAGCGAGCCAATTATTATTTTAGGATATTTTTTTATAGTTTTGCCTTTATTTTTTACTTCAGCAAAGGTAAAAAAACAAGCCATTGGCGCGAATAAAAGGGAATAAAAAATTTGTTTTTCATCACCATGAGCACGATCATACTAGGAATTGAATCATCCTGCGACGACACCTCGGCAGCCATCCTTCGCGACGAAGTCATTTTATCGAATGTCATCGCCAACCAGGAGGTGCACCGGCAGTATGGCGGGGTGGTTCCCGAGCTGGCCTCGCGTGCCCATCAACAAAACATCATTCCCGTGGTGGAAAAAGCCATTAAAGATGCCGGCATCTGCAAGGAGGAGATCTCTGCCATCGCCTTTACCCGCGGCCCTGGATTGATGGGCTCATTGCTGGTGGGCACCTCGTTTGCCAAAGGTTTCGCCCTCTCCACGGGCATTCCGCTGGTGGATGTGAACCACTTGCAAGCGCACGTGCTAGCCCACTTTATCAAAAAGCATCCTGGCGACAACGACCAGCCTTCGTTCCCATTCCTCTGCCTGCTGGTGTCGGGCGGCAACAGCCAGATTGTGCTGGTGAAGAGCCATTTCGAGATGGAGGTGGTGGGGCAAACCATCGACGATGCCGCCGGTGAGGCCTTCGACAAATGCGCCAAGATCATGGGACTCCCCTACCCCGGCGGTCCGCTGATCGACAAGCTGGCCAAGGAGGGCAATCCCAACGCCTTCACCTTCAGCAAACCACGCATCGCCAATTTCGATTACAGCTTCAGTGGCCTCAAAACCTCCTTCCTCTATTTCCTGCGCGACCAGTTGAAGAAGAATGAGAATTTTATTGAAGAAAATAAAAAGGATTTGTGCGCCTCGCTTCAGCGCACCATCATCGAGATATTGATGGACAAGCTGATCAAAGCCGCCAAGCAACACCACATTAAGGAGGTGGCGGTGGCCGGCGGGGTTTCGGCCAACTCAGGTTTGCGCCAGGCCTTTGAAGAACAAAAGGTTAGGCGGGGATGGAACATCTACATCCCGGAGTTTGCCTTCACCACCGACAATGCTGCTATGATTGCCATTACGGGACACTACAAATACCTGAAGGGGGAATTTGCCGACCAGAGTGCCGCACCTTTTTCGCGCACAATTCTTTAAAAAAGGTACTTTAATACTAAATATTCACGGTTTTCGTCAAAAAGGAGCAACATTTCACCATCACAAGCGTAACAGTTAAGGAAATAAATTATTTTTGCAACCTATATAAAAAAACATTGAAACGTTACTGTCTGAATCCCCAAATCATCATCAGTGAAGTGGCCGGTGAAATGGTGGCGGTGCCACTGGTGGACTCGGTGGCCCAAATGAACAAGGTGTTCACCTTGAACCAAACGGCCGCCTTTATTGTTCAGTTCACCGGGCAGCCCAAAACCTTGGCCGAGATCACCCGCGCCATGACCGAGGCCTACGACATTGACCCGGAACAGGCCGAACGGGATATTTTGGAGATACTGGCGCAAGGCATTGCCCTAAACCTATTTACAACAGACGACACACAACAACAGAGCCATTGACCTATGAGTAAAAAACACTATATAAAACCTTTGATTCAACAAATTGATATTGATAACCAGATATCGATATTGCAAATGTCTTGGGATGGAACAACCCCACCACCGGATCCTAATTCATTGTCATCACTAGCTCCATCACCAATTTTTGAGAGTGCCCCTTTGCAGTCATCCCCATCGGCCTCCTCCTCCCCCTTTGGTGGAAGCAGACCCGATTACCAATAACCGATTATGCTTTGAACAAGCTGTTATTCAAAATATTCAACTGCTGCATCCGCTTTTTTACTAGCGGAGAGGTCATCGCCTCACAAAGCCGGATGAATGAGTTCACCATCCCCACAGGCTCCTGCCTGCCGCAATGGCACCTGGGAGCTTCCACAGCCAAACAAGCCAAACATACAATACCGACAGAAGGTTGCTTCACCGGTGAGCCGTTTGATGGCTGCGAACTGGATTACAGCTGGCACATCTTCCGCAAAGGAGAACTGGAGGTTTTAAGGGTGGAGTATCAAAATCCCAACCCATGGCAAATCATTGAGGCAGAGATTGCCCACAACAACGCCACCATCCGTTACATCGCCCCGCAGGGACAAGAACCACCGGCCATCGACCCATACGTATTCCCATTCACCAACCTGCTTTTCACCCGCATTTTGCACCACCAAAACGGGGTGCTGGTACACGCTTCCGGTATCCATGACAACGGAAACGGCTACATCTTCACCGCTGTTTCGGGTACCGGCAAGAGCACCATGGCGGGCTTATGGGCTCAAAAGGGCGGGCAGGTGATCAACGACGACATCATCGCCATCACCACGCAAGGGGGCATCCAAATACACAACATCCCCATGCCCCACTATTCCGATCACCCCAAGTCGGCACCATTGAAGGCCATCTTCATCATCAAGCAATCTCCTAAGAATTATATCACGCCACTCAAAGGCGCCTCGGCAGCCATGCTGTTGATGGCCAACCCATCGAGATCAAAGCGCAGGCGCATACAGCATGTACCCATTACTCGCACCTGGCACCACCTTGCTGGTGGAGCCCACCAACCCTTCCGGCTGTAGGCGAGGAGATATTGTGGTGTTCGAGTCCAACGGGCGATTAATTGCCCACCGCATCACTGCCCTGAACGATCATAGTTTTGTGTGCCGCGGCGATGCCACCCTGCACAATGATGGGCTGATGCCCCACGAAAAGCTCCTAGGCAAGGTGACTGGCCGGAAGAAGCAACAGAAAACCATTCCATTGACGACCCTGCGCCACCAGCTATATGGCAGGATGGTATTGGCGTTCTTTCCCCTTTCGGCCTGGGGTTTTATCAAATTAGCTAGTTTGAGGATGTTCTAATGTGCTAATTTGGTGATGTGATAATTTAATGATGTGAAAACCAGCGCAGTTTTATGATGCGCAAAGTCTGAAAGACTCGACCTTCATAACCACAGGTAAGCGTAGCGCAACCTGTGGTAGCCAGTAATAAATGGACTTTGCCTGAAAGGCAAGACAGAGGCAAGAGTGCTGCCTTACAGGCAGTGTTAGCTGCATGGGGGCTCCCAGGGTCGATGCCCCTGGGTTATGAAGGTTTGTCCTTTCAGGACATCTGACCGATGAGACCGAAAAAAAAAATCCCACTGAGACTCATAGATTCATTAAACCGAAGGAAAGAATCCCATTCATTAAAAATCTGAGCTAATCCGTATCATCTGTGGAGAATTTGTGCCCACACTATTCAGCACATTCAACACCTACGGCGTTGCGAAATGGTTGGAACATTGTTACCACCGGTTCCACCGGCGGCTATTCATATTGAAGTCCTTCGGACTTTGATGATGAATGGAAGGTATCGCCACGACGTGGCTTTAGTAATGTGAATAAAAAAACATCTCCAAAACCATCCCCAAAAACTATATTTTGATAAATTTGTAATCAACACAAACCAACATCCTGATCAAAGAGCGATCCATCATGCAGACATCCATCAAAGAATCCCTCCAGTACATGATTAAGGCGGTGAAAATGATCTGGGCCAGCAGTCCCCGCTGGTCGCTCATCAACCTGCTGATGGTGGTGATGCGGGGCACCATCCCCCTGCTGATGCTCTGGGTGATCAAGCAGCTGATCGATCAGGTCTCCCTGGCGGTGACCAATGGTGGCAGTAGCGATGCCAAAGTCTTGATGGGTCCCTTACTGCTGACCGGGTTGTTCTTCATCGTCAATGCCTTGATTGCCTCACTGCATTCGGTGGTGCGGGAGAAACAGAGTTATCTGGTCAACGACCACATCGCTGCCATCATCCATAAAAAAACCACCCACATCCGCTATGGTTACTTTGAGGACAGCGAATACCAGGATGTTTTCTACCGGGCACTCAACGAGTCCACCTTTCGCCCGGCACGCATTTTCTACAGTCTGGCTGGCATCATCCAAAATCTTATCACCCTCACCATCATCGGCATCATCCTGCTCTCCATCCACCCGGCCATGATCGTGATCGCCCTACTGATCAGCATCCCGGTATTGTGGTTTCGCATTGGCTACTCACGCAAATTCTACCGCCTCCTCAGGCAGCAAACGGCCGACGAGCGACGGGTGGCTTACTACAACCGCGTGCTCACCGCCAAGGACTATGCCAAGGAGGTACGGATATTCGACCTAGGCGACCTGTTCAAAACGCGATACGAGGAGTTGCGCCATTCACTACGCCACAAACAGTTGGCGCTGCTCATCAAAAAGAGCCTCCGCGAAACAGCCGTGCAAGTGTTTATCGCCCTGATGATGGTGGTGGTGTTTGGTTATGTCATCCTGAACACCGTGAAAGGGAATTTCACCATTGGCACCATGACCATGTATTTTGTGGCGTTGCAAAGGGGCTACAGCGTATTGCAGGATTTCCTGTCGCGCATCACCTCGCTCTACGAGGACAATCTATTCCTGAAGAACTTTTTCGAATTCCTGAACATCTCCACCGATGATGGTACCGACATGCAGAGGAACTTCCCAGTGCCAATCCGCACAGGCATCGAACTGCGCAACATTAGCTTCAAATACCCGGGAACCAGCCGCAGCGTATTGAACAACCTGTCGTTAACCATCAATCAAGGCGAGACCATCGCCATTGTGGGCGCCAATGGCAGTGGCAAAACCACCCTGGTGAAACTGCTTTGCGGACTTTACGAACCCACAAACGGGGAGATCCGGATTGACAGCATCCCGCTGGGCAGCATCTCCCGCAAGGAGCTGGCGGAACAGATGACTGTGATTTTCCAGGATTTCATGCTGTACAATGTGAGCGCCCGCGAAAACATCTGGTTTGGTAACATCCACCGGGAAGCCGATGATGCGAACATCCAGGATGCCGCCCAAAAAGCTGATGTCCACAACCTATTCAGCAATCTGAAAAATGGTTACAACACCCAGTTAGGCACCCTGTTCAAGGAGAGCGAGCAGCTCAGCCAGGGAGAATGGCAACGCACCGCCTTAGCCCGAGCATTCTTCAACCAAGCCCAGGTGATCATCCTCGACGAGCCCACCAGTTCACTGGATGCCTTTACCGAAGCCGCCATCATCAACAACTTCAGAACCATCACCAAAGATAAAACAGCCATCATCATCAGCCACAGGCTATCCACCATCAATATGGCCGACCGCATAGTGGTGCTGGAAGATCACGCCATCGCCGAGGTGGGCACCCCTAAAGAGCTGCTGGCGCGCAAAGGTTGTTTCAGCCGGATGATGGAGAGTTTAAAAATGGATGGCAAACCCGGCCAACATGGAGAATGAATACGGGGTGTATCCGGTATCGGAATTAACAGGCGTGATAAAATATTTAAAACGGGGTTCCATACTGAAGGACAATGACTTGAAGATGGGCACTTCCAGGTTCAAACCCAACGACGAACTCACCGAAAAAGCATCCATCCCTTGGGTATAACCCACATAAGTTTTTTTACCTCCGTCGAACATAAAGGCATTGTTGTCGGCCAGGAAATTGGCACTGAAACCTCCCGTCACACTCAAGTCAAGCTGCCGGTCAACCAGGCGGTAACGCGCCAGAAGTGGGACTTCCACGTAATCGAGAATTTGCCGAATATCCCCCTGATAGCCGCCATAACGCTGCGGCACATACGAGATGCCCATATCCTGGGCTCCATTCTCCAAACCAGATGACTTGACTTTAATGGCACCCAACGAGTTACGGTGGGTCAACATGGAAGCATCGGCCACTACGCCACTGGCTGAAGCCATCAAAAGCGGAGGCCGTCCGTCCGATTTCTCGCTCTGCCCGATCCTACTGTACAATACGCCCGATTCAAAGCTCCAGCGCGACTTCGTTTCAATGCGCACATTCAAACCGCCACCCATCGTCAAAACCCCTTCCTCATTGGATTGTGCCATGCGGGCTTCACTTTTTATGCGGGATTGCGCGTGGTGGCTGAACGAGGGCGAAGCCATGCCACCCAAAACAAAATCAACACCGGATCGGGAAGCCTCCACGGAGGCGTTTGGATAGGCCGAAGCCAACAAAAGAGACTCAGTGAATTCACGTTTCCTTTGCTCTTCAACCTGTGTGGCCAGGGGTTTTACCGACACCGATGCGACACTGAACTCCCCGGCAATGGATTCCTTTCGGGAATTCATTGAGGACAGGCCTTGGATTGCCCGTGGAGACGTTATTGATAAACGCGGTTCTTCAGTTACCATTCGAGAGTTAACTTGTTGCGCCACGAACACTGGCTGAGCGGTCAAAGCAGGTTCTTCAGGTGTTTCCGCTGCATCTAAAGACTCAAGCTCTTCTTTCTCCTGTCTTTCAACAACAGAAAGACGGGCGGTGGCAGGTTCATCCAACTGTGGCACATTAGGAGCAGCTTCTTCGGAAACAGCCACCAGAGGTTTGGAAGTCTGGAGCGGTTGCCATAAGAACCAGGAACCGGCCAACGCCACAAGAAGAGCCACCGAAGCAGCAGCCCGCCACCAGATGATCATGCGCCGTTTCGACCGCTTCTGGGCAGCTAATTCTTTGGCCACCCGATCCCATCCCTGAGCCGGTGGAACTGGAGCAAAACCTTCCAATCCCCGCTTGAACAATTGATCTATGTCGTGATTATCATTCATCTTATACATCCATTACTTTCGACATCTCATTAATCCGGTCGCGAAGCCATTGCCTGGCTCTTGATAGGTTCGACTTGGAGGTGCCCACCGAAATCCCAAGGGCTTGAGCTATCTCCTCGTGCGAATAATCTTCCATAGCATACAGGTTGAACACCATCCGGTACTGGGGTGGCAACTGACTGATCAGCTGCAACAAATCCTGCTCCTTCAACAGAGGTTCGTCAATCAAGCCCTGCTCATCAGCCAAGTTGAACACCGAAAGATCTTCAACGGCAAAAACAGGATTTTTTTTTCGAAACGACTCCATGATGGTGTTCACCATAATTCTTCGCACCCAACCTTCGAAGGAACCTTTGAACTGAAACATCCCAATCTTTTGAAACACCTTCAAAAAACCATCCTGCAGGCAGTCCTCCGCCTCCTCACGACTCTTACAGTACCGCAGGCAAACACCAAACATCTTTGATGAAAACTGGTCATAAATAGCCCGTTGGGCATCGGGACGCCCTTCCTGACAATTTTTGATCAACAATTCCAACTCCTTTTCACCGGTAATGGCCATTACAATACAAATTCGAATCTAAAACTAACGTGTTGGTGACCTTAAAATTAAACTGTTTTTTTATAATGGCAATGACCAATGATGGAAACAACCATATTGCTTACCTCCTTGATGTGGAAAAGGGCAATTGGTTGCGTGGGATAATGAGATAATTTGAGGATTTGATAATGTGATGATTTGAAGATGAATATACGACCAATAAAAACAGAACAAGATTATAATTTTGCCTTAGGCAGAATTGAGGAATTAGGGGGCGCTAAGAAAGATACGCCCGAAGGTGATGAATTAGATCTACTAGTAACTTTAGTTGAATCGTACGAGATCAAGCATTACAAAGGACTGAAAATTCCGGCAGAGATCTTATTAGCTTAATCCGACACAAAAAGAAAAACCTGTCATTCACAATCCAAGGAGTGCTTTGCATCATCGGATTGGAATCAGCAGGTTTAATGGTTGTTTCTTTTAAAACTTCTTCATCACGCGGTCGATTTCCCGCTTGGCATCTTTAGAGCGGAGGGTTTCCCGCTTATCGTGCATTTTCTTTCCCTTGGCCAGACCAATCTCCAGCTTGGCATATCCCCGCTCGTTGATGAACAGGCGCAAAGGGACGATGGTCAACCCGCTCTCCTTGGTTTTGCGCATCAATTTTTCCAACTCCTTCTTTTGCAACAGAAGCTTGCGGTCGCGCTCGGGTTGGTGGTTGTTGTAGGTGCCATAAAAATATTCCGACACACGCATCCCTTTCACCCACAATTCGCCTTTGACAAAGTAACAGAAGGTATCCACCAGTCCGGCCCGCCCCTCCCGGATCGATTTGATTTCGGTTCCGGCCAACTGGATACCGGCAATGTAACGTTCCAAAATTTCGTAATCGAACGTGGCACGACGGTTTTTTATATTGATTTGATTTGCTTTCACACTCATAAAACTGGTTTGTTAATAATCTGCAATAAATAGGTAACCGAAAAAGATACGCCCAGCAACCATACAAATATAAGCAAGGAATGAATGACTGCCGTGGTTTTGCTGAAATTAAAATGATGGACACACCCGTGGTAAAACAGCACGATGGTGTAAGCGAGCACCAGTTTCACCATCAGGAGATCGGGAAAAAATGCACCAACCATCGACTCCAGGCAGAGCAGCGGCATGGCAAAAGCCGCCAGGGCAAAAGCAGACTGAAAAGAGATCAAATTCCCCCGTGCGGCATTCAGCTTTTCAAAGCCCCATCCAGCAGCAAAAGCGGCAAAAAAGAGGCGGGCAAAAACCACCACAGCCTTTTTAAGCACATCCAAATAGGGCAGCTGAGGCTGATTGACCCATACCCCCACAAAAACCACCATAGCCGTCAGTCCCAACCAAGGCAACAGAAAGGAGGCGAGAATATGGTTCACAGTCAGCTGCTCCGCATCGTACTGCTTCCAAAAGCGAGCGGGTGATAACAGAATCCCTTTGGACTGCTGGAGCCAATCCTGATATGATGATGGTTGATCCATGAACAATTTAATTGCAAAATTGATTATGGCTTCAAAGATAAGCCTTCTTCCCGTCAAAACGCCAGCACCTATTGAAAAACAGCCAAAAATTCAGGCTTCTATCAAACTGCGGATGCGTTCGATCTGCAATTGCTTGTTCACCTGCCGCAGTTTTTGAGCCGTATCGGTAAAGTAATGGTGACGGTTGATAAACTCCAACTGCTTGTTGTTCCATTCATCCCAACTACCCACCAAGGAGCGTTCCTTAAGCTCCAGATAAAGGTTGTTCGACACTGGGATAAAGTCGCTCCGCCCCAAATAATCCAAATCGCTGTCGCACATCACCTGTTCCATCAAATCCTGCGGATTATGCGGAAACCGGGTGGCCAGGATCAACCGCTTGACGGTGGCAATCTGTTCATCACTGTAACTAAACCGGGGCAGAATCTCCTCGGCCATCAGCACACTGTGGTGCTCATGGTTCTGATAATCGACGGTGTGACCGGCATCGTGGAACAGAGCCGCCACTTTGAGCAACAACACCTCTTCCTCTCCCAGCCCTTCGGCCCATCCAATCAGCTCCACTTCGGTAATGACATCGATGGTGTGTTTGATGTTGTGATAATAGAGGTTACGGGGCAACTGATCCTCCATCAAATCCAAAACCTGCTCCTGCAAATCCATAAATTGGATGATGGAATACTTGATATAAAACTGGTGGTTGATACCCGACCGGGAAGCATCCAAAAAAGAGGGCAGTATGCCATCCAGCATAAAAACATCCATCATCCCATTGTATTTCACCGGGAACAAGCCACATCGTGACACTTGAAAGAACTCCTTGACCAACTCAAAAGTCATCACCGACAGCCTCACCATGTTGGCAGGGGAGCTCATGCCCAACCGAGTGACAATATTGACGCTATCGCCGGTAAGGAAAAACGGCGTATGCTTTCGCCCGGTGGGTTCACCAAAAACAGGCCCAGTATGAATCCCCATGCCGATGGTCCAAAAGTCGCCACTCAAAGCACTCTCCTCACCCCAAAGGCTTCTGATTTCCAAAGCAGCCAATACCACATCAATGGGGTTCGTCCGGTTCTCAGTCAGGATGCCGCCTGCAAACAAAAAATTATCCCCTACAGTTTTTATCTTCAACAAATTATATCGCGAAGCTACATCATCCACAAGCAAAATCAGGGCATCCAAATGATCCATCAACACCTGGCTATCAGCACGGTCGTACAACTTATCGAACCCGCTGACGGTGATGTAAAGCAACGAAGCCATCTTGAAACGCTTGATCTTTTGAGGCGTCACAGGTGGTGCCAGAAACAGGTTCTCGAAACCATACTTTTGGAGCAATTGGTTGTATTGCTCGCTTTGCGCCGAAAACTCCTCGTACTTCCCCACCAGCTCTTTCAAATGCTTCGAAAGGTCTTCGTTGCGCTGAGCTAGGCTCTTCATGCGCTCCAGATAATCTTCAATGGTTTCCATATATAAAAAATCAGAATATCAACTTACATCTTACCAACCCGACAACTCATCACAGAATTAGTCCCTGCAAAAAAAGACGGCTGAATAAAAATAACAATAATTTCGGATAGCCGACAAAGAATCAAAAAATATTTGCAAAAAGTTATGGCCAAGGCCGGAGACCGCCAAAGGAATAACCATGAATGCTCCCCACCATGCGATCCCCGACAATCCCCTCATTCAAGTCCCTCTCTCTTCACAGTCATCCCTCTAGCACGCTCTCCTCAACAAACAATCAGCCCAATAATAATATATTCTACAAAGGTCAAATTAAAATACTACATTGGTTCTTTAATCGTTCAACATTGGTCAAACAACTATCCAATATAGGTTAAACAGCGGATTCCATTTCACAACATGGCAAACCAATAGGTATAAATTCAGTTAAAGCTGCGTGATGGCCAATCAAGGTGCTTCAACCCGCTCCCATTCTGGCGGTGATGGATGTCATTTTTAATGGCACAAATAGTTTATTATTTTGATGGATTGACAAACCATTGAGAACAACACAACAATGCGGACAAAAAACATCATCAATATAAAATCGTTGTTGCAGGTTGAACAAGCCCCCGGAGCTGACTTTGTGGCAGGGGCAGCCATGCAGCACCTGCCGGCCATCGACAATGCCTATCTGACCATCACCGATGGCAGGATCAGTGACTTTGGCCCCATGGCCAACCATCGCGCCACACCAAACTGTGAGGTGATTGATGCTGCGGGACGTTATGTACTACCGGCTTGGTGCGACTCGCACACCCACATCGTTTATCCCGCCAGCCGTGAGCTGGAATACATGGATAAGATCAAGGGGCTCTCGTACGAGGAGATTGCCAAACGAGGCGGCGGCATACTCAACACCGCCGCAAAAATGCAGGAGGCCACCGAAGAGATGCTCTTCGAAAGTGCCATGGCCCGACTCGAAGAGATGCGACAATGGGGCACTGGCGCCGTGGAAATCAAGAGCGGCTATGGGTTGACTCCCGAAACCGAGCTCAAGATGCTCCGGGCAATCCGCCGGCTGAAAGAGAGCTCGCCACTCACCATCAAAGCAACTTTCCTGGGTGCCCATGCCGTGCCCTTGGCTTATAAGGGTCGGCAACGCGAATATGTGAATCTAATCATCAACACCATGCTGCCCCAGGTGGCCGACCAACAATTGGCCGATTATGTGGATGTGTTTTGCGACAAAGGATTTTTCACGGTGGAGGATACCGAACGCATACTAGACGCGGCAGCCCGCTATGGCCTGACGCCCAAAATACATGCCAATGAGCTGGATTACTCCGGGGGCATAGAGGTGGGGGTGAAATACCATGCCCGCTCGGTGGATCACCTGGAGTTCACTGGTCCAGAGCAAATTGAAGTATTAAAAAACTCCGGCACCATGCCGACCATTTTGCCGGGTGCCGCCTTTTTCCTGAATATGCAACTGGCGCCTGCCCGCCAGATGATACAAGGCGGACTACCTGTGGCTTTGGCCACCGATTTCAACCCCGGCTCCTCCCCATCGGGCAATATGCAGCTGGTGATGGCCATGGGCAGCATCCTTTTCCGCATGTTGCCCAACGAAGTGATCAATGCCGTCACCAAAAACAGCGCCTATGCTATGGGGATTGAACAGGATTTGGGCAGCATTGCCGTTGGCAAAAAGGCCAACCTCATCGTCACCAAACCCATCCCTTCGGTGGAGTATCTCACCTACGCCTATGGCGAAAACAAGGTGGAACGCACCCTCCTGAACGGTGAATAATCAAACTGAAAGCTAAAAAATAGAAATATATGCAACAAATAATCGAATGCGTCCCCAATTTCAGTGAAGGGCGCAATATGGAAATCATCAACCAGATTACCGATGAAATCAAAAAGGTGGCTGGCGTCAAAGTGATTGATGTCGATCCCGGAGCGGCCACCAACCGCACGGTGGTGACCTTTGTGGGTGAACCGGCCGACGTGGTGGAGGCTGCTTTCCTATGCGTAAAGAAAGCCAAGGAGCTCATTGACATGCGCCACCACAAGGGCGCCCACCCGCGTTTTGGCGCCACCGATGTGTGTCCGCTGGTGCCGGTGAGCAACATCACCATGGAAGAGGTGGTTCAATATGCCCGGCAACTGGCTCAGCGCATTGGCGACGAGTTGGATATCCCGGTCTATTGTTACGAATCGGCAGCCCGTGAGCCAAAACGTAAAAACCTGGCGGCCTGCCGCGAAGGGGAATATGAGAAACTGGCCCAACGCATGGAAACCGCCGAGTGGCAGCCCGACTTCGGCCCAGCCCGATGGAGCGAAAGCGTGGCCAAGAGTGGTGCCGTGGCAGTAGGAGCCCGCAACTTCCTGATTGCCTACAATGTAAACCTCAACACCACCTCCACCCGAAGAGCCAACAGCGTGGCCTTCGATGTGCGTGAACGTGGCCGCGTGGTGCGCGAAGGAGACCCCATCACCGGGAAAATAGTGAAGGATGAAAAAGGGAACAGCGTTTACACCCCTGGGTTGCTCAAATCGGTGAAGGCCATCGGCTGGTACATCGAGGAGTACGGCATCGCCCAAATATCGATGAACCTCACCGATATTGGCGTGACGCCGCTTCACGTGGCCTTCGATGCCGTGGTAGAACGGGCTCATGCCCGCGGCCTGCGCGTCACCGGTTCGGAACTGGTGGGTGTGGTGCCTCTTCAGGCCATGCTGGATGCCGGAAAGTATTTCCTGCGTAAGCAAAACCGCTCCACCGGCATTGCCGAACGCGAGATCGTGCGCATCGCCGTTAAATCGTTGGGGCTCGACGAGCTCTACCCCTTCGATCCCGACAAAAAAATTATTGAATACATCCTGCGCGACCAAACCAAGAAGAAGTTGGTGGATATGAGCGTGGCAGCATTTGCCAACGAAACAGCATCTGAATCACCGGCGCCGGGTGGCGGATCCATATCGGCCACTTTGGGAGCCTTGGGTGTCTCCCTGGCCACCATGGTGGCCAACCTGAGTGCCCACAAGCGTGGATGGGACGAGCGTTGGGAGGAGTTCAGCAACTGGGCCGAAAAAGGAATGACACTCCAAAAGGAGCTGATCCGGTTGGTGGATGAGGACACCAATGCTTTCAACCGCATTATGGCAGCCTTCGATCTGCCCAAAGGAAGCGACCGGGAGAAACAGACGCGCAAGCAGGCCATCCAAGATGCCACCAAATTTGCCATCGAAATCCCATTCAAAGTAATGGAAACCACCTTCAGCACCTTGGAGGTGATCAAAGCAATGGCCGAAACGGGCAACCCCAACTCGGTATCGGATGCCGGCGTGGGTGCCTTATGTGCCCGCAGTGCCGTGATGGGTGCCTACCTGAATGTAAAAATCAATGCCGCCGGGCTCGACGACCGCGAGTTTGCTGATAAAGTTTTGGCTGAAGGATTGTCCATCCAACAAAGAACCATGGCTCTGGAGCAGGAGATTCTCGAAATAGTCAATCAGAAGATCGGGTAATCCCCATAAAAAATTCCGTGAACCCGGTGGACTTTTCAGCCCACTGGTTCACGGATTTACAATTAAAAACCCATCTATCTAAAATGCACGCCCACGCCAACCGAAACAGCTTGGTATTCCGACAAGGTATAATCGGCATGAAGCATTAGAAACATCAGTTTCAACCGCACCCCCACATTAAAATCGATGTTCGATTTGGTGTAGGACAACGAAAGCGGATCGGCCATGGGGGAGAGATAAGGCCCTTCTTCATCAAAATCGGTCACACTGAACGTGCCTTTCAAATCGAAAGAAGAGCGGGTATGGCCATAACCCAGGCCACCATAAACAGCCACTACGGGAAATTCAGCCCCAACCAGAAGCCTTGCCATCAGGGCATCGCTGCTCACCCGCATGATATTTTCAACATCATCGTTAAAGCTAATGTTATCCAGAACGATATCGCTGTTGAAATGCGAATAAGCCCCCATCACCGAAAGGCGAAAAAAAGGAATACGGTTCAAAAAAGGCAAGTCGTCCCACAAGGAGTGCTTGAGTCCCACACCAAATAGATTGGCTCGTCCATAATCCTTGTAACTCACCTTGGGCATAAACCGCGCCATCAGCTCGGTGTTGAATGGCAATCCCACCGTGCCCTGCACCGTAGGCGAAATCATGGCATCAAAATCGGTTCCATTGGGCAAAGAGGGTGGCGGCAGGACACTGCCACCTGGATTCTTATACACCAACGAAGGCAACTGTTGTCCTACCAACAACTTACCGGCCACCGTAGGAGCACCTGTCATGGCCGATTCCGGGTCAAAATCAAAGTTCTGCAGCGAGGGTGCCAGCTTTTCCAAATCGTAAAACTCATATTTAGAAGGCACCATACCATAAGTGGCCACCACCGTCACATCGAAGCCACCCACCTTGTGGATGCCGGCATTGCTGTACCAACCACCATTCAAATTGGACCCCAATATTTCCCCAAAAGGACGCAGGTACTCTTTGGCCAATATGCGACCATCGTGAACCCCAAAGCGCAAAAATGAGGAGGCCGATTGTTGGGCAACCAATGAAACCGAAATGGTCAGAAAAAGGAGAAGCGCGACTTTTTTCATGGTGTATATTTTTGATTCGTCATCTAGGTTAATTAAGCTCTTTTTGTCCGATAAATTGGAAGCCCCCTCCGGCTCCCCCAAGGGGGAGTGAAGAAATGTACACTCCTCCACTTTCTCAACTCTCGAACTATTTAAACACTTTCCGACTCCTAAAAGAAGCCCGAAGGGCTTAATATGAATAACCGTGGATGAAATCCGCGGTTATTAGAACCGATGGATATCAACCCCGAAGCGGGTTGAATGTTAAAGAAAATGGAGATCTCCCAAACCCCGACCTACGTTTTCCACTGTCTTCAACACATTAGGCCTAGATTCTTGGGGGCACACATAATGACTAGCCCTTTGTGGATTTGTGAGAAGGTGACCAATAGCTTCAGCGCCCCAGCATCCTGCGAGCCTGCACCACAGCAATCCGTTGATCGCCTTGGTAAGCCACCACAAACCCTTTCATCTGCTCTTTCTCAATGAACGAACGAGCCTCAACCAAACTGGCAAAGCGCCCCACCGAATAACGATAATATTGATCGAAACGAGTGACCTTCACGGCCTCACTACCCGCATACCACGTCCTGATGTTTTGGGGTGACGCCTGCCGCGTCAAGGTCTTAAACTGAACGGTGTAATAAACATTACTGGCCTCAACTGAAGGCGGCACTGTGATCACTGGCCTGTGGCCTGCATTGTCAAACTCCTGTGGCGGAGTCACAGCCCGCAAGCTGTCGCGCATGGCCTTCTGGGCCAAAAGCTTTTCCTGCTCTGCCGCCTCCACCGACTGAACCAACAATGTACCTGCTGATAAAAGCTCGTTGATACTCTCCTTTTGATAATTTAATGCCTGCATGGCCATTTCCATGGCACGCTCCTCGTTGCGGTACCTACGTGCCTTGCGGTACAACTTATGAGCCTTGCGCATCTTTGCATCACCGGCCTTCACGGCATCGCGCACCTGTGAGGCGATCTGGGGGTTTTGTTTCTGATAACGCTGGTATGCTTCCGAAAGGATGGCAAACACATCGCCATAACCTGTGGTGAACAACGATCCGGCACTGAGAGTGCGCTGGTAAACTTCTTCTTGGAGCGAAAGCCGCTTGGGTAAAACGCCTCCCTCGTCGAGCCGCGACAAGGAATCAATATCCTGGTAGAGCATCATCACCCGGTCGTAAGCTCTGTTGCCATGGGCAATATGATCTTGTGCCTTCATATAGCGACTCTTCTCTTCACCGGAGAGCCCTTGCGGAACTTGCTGGGCAAAAGATTGGAATCCAATCAGCAGAACCCAGCACCATAAGCCAACTTTACCTATCATAGCCATCAATTAAAGATTACCCTTCAACCGCAAAAAAGGCAAGCGGACAAGGTTGATTAGTAAAGTTACGGCATTTTTTCCCTAAAGCACAAGTGTATTAATGCATAAGTTGATCTAATCCTTCAGCTCCTCGCGCAAAAAGGCAGCGGTGTAGCTCTCGGGATGGGCTGCCACCTGCTCAGGCGTACCGGCCACCCAAACCTCACCACCATTGCGGCCACCTTCGCGACCCATATCGATGATGTAATCGGCTGCCTTGATGACATCCAGGTTGTGCTCAATCACCAGCACGGTATTGCCTTTCTCCACCAGACGGTTGAGCACCTCCAGCAACACGCGGATGTCTTCGAAATGCAATCCGGTGGTGGGTTCATCCAGAATGTAGATGGTCTTGCCCGTATCCTTCTTCGACAGCTCGGCGGCCAACTTTACCCGCTGGCTCTCCCCGCCCGACAAGGTGGTGGAGGATTGCCCAAGGGTGATGTAGCCCAGACCGACTTCCTTAAGGGTCCGCAAACGCTGGGCGATGAATGGCACACTCTCGAAAAAATCGGTGGCCTGGTTGATGGTCATATCCAGCACATCGCCAATGGACTTGCCTTTGTACCGCACCTCGAGTGTTTCGCGGTTGTAACGTTTGCCATAACAGTCGGGGCACTCCACCATCACATCGGGCAGGAAACTCATCTCAATCACCTGGGCACCGCCACCTTTGCAGGTTTCGCAACGCCCACCGGCCACATTGAAGGAGAAACGGCCTGGCTTGTAATTCCTGATCTTAGATTCAGGCAACTCGGCAAATATCTTGCGGATATCATCAAAAAGCTTGGTGTAGGTGGCCGGATTGGAACGAGGCGTTCGCCCCAGTGGCGACTGATCCACATCCACCACCTTGTCGAGATGTTCAAGCCCTTCCACCGAATCGTAAGGAAGTGGATCTTTCACCGCCCGGTAAAAATGCTGGTTCAATATAGGATAAAGCGTTTCGTTGATAAGGCTGGACTTGCCACTGCCCGACACGCCCGTCATGCAGATGAACGTCCCCAATGGGAAATCGACATTGATATTACGAAGGTTGTTGCCCCGTGCCCCTTTAATGCTCAGGAACTTCCCATTACCAGGTCGTCGCACTTCGGGCACCTTGATCTGCGTCTGATGATTCAGGTAACGAGCCGTGAGGGTGTCGTGCTGAAGCAGTGCCATGGGCGTCCCGGCCGCCACCACTTCGCCCCCATGTCGCCCAGCGAAGGGGCCCATGTCGATCACGTAGTCGGCCATCATCATCATGTCACGGTCGTGCTCCACCACCAGCACGCTGTTGCCGGTGTCGCGCAACTGTTGCAACGATTTGATAAGCTTGTGATTGTCGCGCTGATGCAAGCCAATGCTCGGTTCATCGAGGATGTACAACACATTCACCAACTGGGAACCAATCTGCGTAGCCAGGCGGATACGCTGGCTCTCACCGCCCGAAAGGGTCATGGCGCTGCGGCTCAGACTCAGGTAGTCCAATCCCACATCGAGTAGGAAACCCAGACGACTGCGGATCTCCTTGAGCACCTCCACAGCAATGGTCCTTTGACGTTCGGAGAGGCGCGACTCCAAATCCAGAAGCCACGTTTGAAGCTCCACCAGATCCATATCGGCCAGCTCAGCAATATTTTTACCATCAATCTTAAAATGGAGTGCCTCCTTGTTCAAACGCATGCCCGAACACTCCGGGCAGTTGATGTTGCGGATGAACTGGTTGGCCCATTTGCGAGCCTGCATGGAGGTGTCGTTCACCTGCTGGTCGATGATGTATTTGGTGATGCCGTCGAAGCTGGGATAGTAGTTACTCGACAAGCCCAACGGCGTATTTTTCAAAGTGATGGGTTCGGAGGAGCCATTGAGGATGATGTCCATGGCCTCCTCGGGAATATCGCGAATGGGCGTTTTCAAGGTAAAGCCATACCGCTCAGCAATGGCTTCCAGTTGCCAGAATATCAGCGTGTTTTTATGCTTGCCCAACGGGGCAATTCCGCCGTTGTGAATGGTGTCGTTGGAATCGGGGACAATCTTGTCGATGTCCACCTCGTTAAGCGTGCCCAACCCCTTACAGCGGGGACAGGCGCCCTGCGGCGAGTTGAAAGAGAAAGAGTGTGGTGCCGGCTCGTTGTAAGAGATGCCACTGGTGGGGCACATCAACAAACGGCTGTAGTAACTGGCTTGGTTACTGTCCTTCTCCACCAACATCATGATGCCCTTGCCGTGCTGCATGGCAAGCCGAATGGATTGCTGCAGACGTTTCAGATCGGCATTGTTCACCTCAAAACGGTCGATCACAATCTCGATGAAATGATTTTTATACCGATCGAGCTTCATGCCATGCGTGATTTCACGGATTTCGCCATCGATGCGCACATGCAAGAAACCACGCTTGCGCACCTGCTCGAACAACTCCTTGTAGTGTCCCTTACGCCCTTTCACCAGGGGCGACAGGATATAAACTTTTTTGCCATCGTAGCGGCTGATGATGAGCTCTTGAATCTGTTCATCGGTGTATTTCACCATCTTCTCACCCGTTGCATACGAATAGGCATCGGCAGCCCGGGCGTAGAGCAAACGGAGGAAGTCGTAAATCTCGGTGATGGTGCCCACGGTGGAGCGGGGGTTCTTACCGGTGGTCTTCTGCTCAATGGCAATCACGGGGCTCAAACCGGTGATTTTATCCACGTCGGGTCGCTCCATGCCTCCCAAAAACTGACGGGCATAGGCCGAAAACGTTTCGATGTAACGGCGTTGCCCTTCGGCGTAGATGGTGTCGAAAGCCAACGACGATTTGCCGCTGCCGCTCAATCCGGTGACCACCACCAGCTGGTTGCGTGGAATGGTGACATCGATATTTTGAAGGTTGTGCTCTCGAGCACCCAAAACCTCAATAAACTCCTGCTCTTCCGATGCCTCGTTGGAGGCGGCTAACTGTTGGCTCGACATACCTGACTGATCATGATTACAACTGCCAAAGATACAAAAAAGGATTTGGTTTCATGGGTGCAACTGATTGTTTGAGTGGCCAAGATGATTTGCTGCCACCTATTTGGCGTGATGTACCACCACTTGGGGAAATGGAATTTCAATGCCCTCGCGATCAAAAGCCATCTTGAGGCGTTTGCGGAATTCCCCAGCCACATCCCACTGTTTGATGGGTTGGGTTTCGCCCAGAATCTTAATGATGATGGCCGAATCGGCAAAATCATCGACCCTCAAGAATTCGGGCGCCTTGATGATCGATGCTTTCCAGAGTGGATCGTTGGCCAGCGCCTGCCCGGTTTTATTCACCACATCAATCACATGCTCCAGGTTGGAGCTGTAAGCAATTCCAATGTTGATGTTGACCCGTGAAAAATACTTGGAATAATTGGACACCACCTTGATTTCGCCATGCGGGATGTGGTGCACTGTGCCATCGAGGTCACGCAAGGTGGTCATGCGCATGGAGATGTCCTCCACCAGTCCGGCAGTATCGTTGAATTTCACCACATCGCCCACCCGGTATTGGTTTTCCATGATGATGAAGAGCCCCGAGATTAAATCGCGGATCAAATACTGACCGCCAAAACCTACGGCCAACCCCACGATTCCGGCACCGGCTAGAATGGGGCCAATCTTGAGTCCCAGTTCCGAAAGAATCATCAACACCACGATGATCAACAGCGTGATGCGGAACAACCCCGAAAAAATGCGCAACAGCGTATCCTTCCGTTTTTCCTCTGCCTGTTTGGAGGCATGGTGACCCGAAACCATTGCCACCTGGACAATCCGGTTAATGGCCTTTTTAAAGATAAAGTTGAGCGCCCAGGCGCCAACCACAATCACCACCACCCGGATGCCATGTGACAGCATCCAGGGAATGACCGACTCCAACCACTTCAAAACTTGCTCTTTGATCATAATCTTATAGATTTAATAATTTAAACATCCTTTATATAGCCCAACATCTCAAACCACCAATATGTTCATCTCAAAGTAGCGACCACCAAATAAACTTCACAAAAGATTATCATTAACTTAACCTTCAAAAACCCGTCTCTTCGTTCCTTTGTAAAGATCGTTCATCAAAAATTAAAACATTTGAAACGAAAAGTTGACAAAAAAATCAAAATGCCATATCTTTAAGAGAATCAACCAGATTAACCTAACATTTTAAATTCAACGCGTATGAAAATCTTTACCCTACTTTTCAACCTATTTCTTTTTTGTATTTTAGCGACAAATACATTAAGAGCTCAAGAAACCCTGGCTACATGGACATTTGATGAATTACTGGCGGCACCCAACACAGCCAAAGTAATTGCTTCAAACGTAGACTTTGGAGAACAAAAAGGAACTGCTTTTATTTATCTCGATGGAACTAACGGATCAAGTGATTGGTTATCGACCTCATCCTCTACTGAATTAACAACCTTTGGCGGCACCACTAATAACGACCCCAGAACACCAAGTGTCGCCGGGAATGCTTTAACTTTGACGAATAGCACTGCAAATACAAAATCTATCGTCTTAAAACTATCAACATTAGAAAAGGAGAATTTACAATTAACATTTAGCACTAGAGGAACATCTTCTGGCTTCGATAACCATGAATGGAGCTACAGCATAGATGGCAACAGCTTTATTCCCTTTGCTGTTTCAAATACCGTAAACAAAACCTCAACATGGGAAACTAGAACTATAGATTTCAACTCAACACCAGATCTGATAAACAAAGAAAACATTTGGATAAAACTCAAAGTAGATGGAGCAACCAGCGCCTCTGGCAACAATCGACTAGACAATATCGTAATAAAAGGAACCTCCATAGGAAGTACAACTCCTCTAGTAACATTTGCTCCATCCTCATTTGATTACACTCAGGTAGGTACAAGCAATACAAAAAAAGTAACTATCAACGGAAGTAATCTAACCCAAGATTTAACACTTAGCACCACAGGGGATTTTTCTGTAACCCCAACAACCATCACAGTAGCACAAGCAGCATCAGGCGTAGAAATTGATGTAATATTTACGCCCACAGCCAAAGGTAATCGTACCGGAAGTTTGATCGCATCAAGTACTGATTTTTCTACAAGCCCATCTGTAGCTCTATCAGGATCAGCCTATAATCTTATCGAAGCGGCTTCTATCGCAGATTTGAGAGCTCAATATACAGGCACTTCAATTTCAGACACTCGATACAAATTAAACGGAGAAGCATTCGTTACCTTTGAATACACCAAAAACCGCGGGCAGTATTATATTCAGGATGCAACAGGAGCTATCGTGATTGATGATGCAACAGGCAAAATTTCAACTCAATTTACTGCCGGCGATGGAATGACCAACCTACAAGGAACTTTCAGCACCTATGGCGTTTTACAATTTGTCCCGACTGAAGATGCAACAAAAACAACATCAGGCAATGTAGTAACTCCCAAGCTAATCACCCCTACGCAACTAGCCACCGGGGACTATGAATCTCAACTGATAAAAATTGATGGCATCACAGTAGAAGGAACTGGAAAATTTGAAGCGAGAACAAATTACACAGTGACCAACGAAACATTTCAAATTAGAACCTTTGACTTAACCTATGATGCTGAAATAAGTGCAGTAAAAAACATCATTGGCATTGCAGGAAAATACACAACTGGCACACCTGCAACAACAACTTATCAAATATATCCTCGTTCAGATGCAGATCTGATTAATGTACCCACCGCCATCGAAACTCCCACTCTGGGCGAAGGCTCAGTATTTGTGAGCAATGGGCAAATTGTGGTAAAGGCAGAAACAGCCGGTGCCTTAATTGAGGTTTACAACATTGCCGGGCAGCGCCTAGTAAGCCAAGTGGCCGAAGCAGGCCGTAACACCTTCACCCTTGCCAAAGGCCAAATATATGTAGTCAAAATTGGCAACTTGGTAAAAAAAGTGGTGTTGTAAACATCCCTTAACCATCCTTAAAAAAAGCGGCTCCTATGGGGCTGCTTTTTTTTATAACTTTGCACCATGCAAAAAGTGAAAGATTTAACACAGGGGCCCATCTTGGGCAACCTTATCCGGTTGTCGCTCCCCATCATTGGCACCTCGTTTATGCAGATGGCCTACAACCTCACCGATATGATGTGGCTGGGTCAACTGGGCAGCGGCGCGGTGGCAGCCGTTGGGGCGGCCAGCTTCTTCAGCTGGTTTGGCATCTCCATCCTGCTCATCACCCGAATTGGCGCCGAGGTGGGCGTGTCGCAATCCATCGGCCGGCGCGATTTGAACGGGGCGGCTCGCTATGCCCGCCATGCCATCGTGTGGGCAATAATCCTGATCGGCATCTACACGACCATCACCTTATGGCAGGCACCCCACCTACTCAACTTGCTCAACCTACAGGGCGCAACGGTTCATGCCGATGCCACGCTATACCTGCGCATCATCAGCATCGGTTTTTTAGCTACCTACCTCAACCCCACCTTTCAAGGCATCTACAATGGTGCGGGCAACAGCCGCCAACCCTTCTGGTACCTGCTGGCAGGGCTGCTCACCAACATCGTACTCGATCCATTGCTGATATTCGGTCTAGGCCCCATTAAAGGGATGGGCGTAGCCGGAGCCGGATATGCAACCGTGGTGGCACAACTTCTGGTAGCCACCCTATTCCTGAGGGGATTGTTCTTCAAGAAAGAGATTTTCGACATCAGCCTCCGACAATTCCGCCTCAACAAGGCGATCACTGCCAGCATCTTCAAACTGGGACTGCCCGTAGCCGCCGAGGGCGCCATGTTTTCGATCTTCGCCATGGTATTGGCTCGCCTCATCACTCAATGGGGCGATGTGCCGTTGGCCGTGCAAAGCGTGGGATCGCAAATTGAAGCCATCTCGTGGATGACGGCATCAGGATTGGCCACGGCCTTGGGCGCCTTCACCGGGCAAAACTTTGGCAATGGAAACTGGCACCGCATCCGCAAAGGGTACGCCGTGGCCATTGGCGTGGGCATCACGCTGGGGTTGATGGTGACAGCAGCCTTCATCATCTTTGGCAAACAGATATTTTCGGTATTCCTCGATGAGCCCGAAGCATTGGCCATGGGCATCACTTACCTGAAGATCCTGGCCATCTCGCAAACTTTTATGATTGTGGAGATCCTCACCCGTGGCGCTTTCAACGGCATTGGCCGCACCATACCGCCATCCATCACCGGCATTGCCTTCACCGGCATGCGCATCCCCCTGGCCATGGCTTTGATGGCGCCCCACCTATTGGGCATGTACGCCATCTGGTGGGCCATCACCCTGTCGAGCGTGGTAAAAGGCGTGGTGCTCTCGGCGTGGTTTGGCGTAGTGCTGCACCGCCGCATCCCATTCACCACAGGCGGAGCCAAACAGATGCTGATGAGCATCATCCCATGCCGGGTTTTACAAGCCGGAACCGTGGCCATTTTGAACATTAAAGGCAACCGCAAAAAGTAAGATGGAACAAACCGACGACTCAAAATTCAGCCAACTACAAGTGGAGCTCTCTTCGGATGGATCAGCTACCCTCTTCGTACCAGGACTAAACGAGCATTACCACTCGGTGCATGGTGCCCGCAACGAATCGATGCATGTTTTTATTGAAGCAGGACTAAAACATATATCCGCATCAACCATAAAAATACTGGAGATAGGTATGGGCACCGGATTGAACGTCCTGTTGACGGCCATCCATTCCGCAGAAAAAAGCGTAGAATACCACACCATCGAGAAATACCCATTGAAACCGGAGATTTACCATCACCTGAACTATTTCACCAATGAACAGGAGAAGCAATGGTTGTGGCAGATCCACGAATCGTCTTGGAATCAACCTTTCGAGTTAAAGCAGAACTTCACCTTGCTAAAAAAGGCAGCCGGATTTATGGCGACCTCGATAGATCAGGGCTACAACCTGATCTATTACGATGCCTTTGCCCCCGAGAAACAACCCGAAATGTGGGAACCAGAGATCTTCGAGAAGATTTACAACGCCATGGCACCAGGCGGCATCCTGGTGACCTACTGCGCCAAAGGCCATGTGCGCCGCATGTTGAAAGACATCGGCTTCAGGGTGGAACGTATTCCCGGACCACCATTCAAGCGCCACATGACCCGAGCCATTAAATAATCAAGGCATCATCAAAAGAATGTCGCCAGAAGTCAACACGTACGATTTCATGGCATTGGCCGTCATGCACGAATGCACGGGCAATACGGCCACCAACATGCCGGGTTTGAGAAGTGCTTCACCGGCATCATTCATCGTTAGGATACCATGCTCCTGGCTCAACCGGTTCATGATGCCCAACGGTTGATCCACCTGCCATTTTTCGCCATCGAAAGCCACCACCACACCAAAATGGACCGTGCCATCGGCAGCCACCAGCTGGTCTTTGGAGAGGTGCACCGCACCACCATGAATCACCGCTTCGTGGCGCTGGGCATGAACCGCCACCACCGGAGCCACCAAAGCCACTGCAATGTCGGTTAGCGAGCAGGCGCCCAACTGCACCATGGTGAGGTCGTAAAAAACAAAGTTACCGGGACGCACCTCATCCACTCCGGCAAAATCAGCCATCAAGGAACAGGAAGGGGTATCGCCATAGGAGAGCTGCATCAACGGGAACTTGTCGAACAAAAAGGTTTTGATGGCCCGCATCTGCATAAACGACTTCTTCTGAATTTCCATTATCGCGTCCACGGAACCGGCGTGATAGGTATGCCCGGCATGGGTGAGCAGCCCGATAAAGATCAGGTTGCGGGTCTCCTTCAGGGCATCCATCAAAAGCACCAACGTGTCGAAATCCTCGGCATCCACACCCGTGCGACCATAGCCGGTATCAACCTTGATGAACACACCAACGGGATGAGACAGTTTCTGCTCCAGATACTCAATGGTATCCACATCTTCCACCACGATATTGAAATTGATGGTGGCGGCCAACGCATCAATGGCTTGGTGGTCGAGGCGATTTACCGGGAAAGCCAGCGTGATGTCGGCCCATCCATTGGCAGCGAAGTATTGCGCCATTTTGAGTGACGAAACCGTGATGGCTTCCACCCCTTCGGCACGGTACCATTGGGCTACGGCTGCCGACTGATGGGTTTTGAAATGGGGGCGAAAAAGCACATTGCTTGCACGAGCCTTTTCGGCCATGCGGGCAATATTGCGCTTGGCAATAGCGGCATCCAGGAGAAGGTAAGGTGTATCCATAATATTTAAAAAAAGGCGCCTCCATGGAGCACGCCTTATTATACCATCAATTTATTTTGAAATCATCAATCGCGGTAGCGCACAATAGTTTGCTCACGGTCGGGTCCCACCGAGATGATGCGAATGGGCACACCCAACTCAGCTTCAAGCCAAGTGATGTAGTTGTTGAGCTCCTCGGGGAATTCATTTTCGGACCGCAAACCGGTCAGGTCGCATTTCCAGCCTGGCAACTCGGTGTAAACAGGCGTGATGTCGGCATCCACCACATCAAATGGGAACTCCTCGGTAACAACACCATTCACATTGTAGGCCGTGGCCACCTTGATGGTGTCGAAATCGCTCAACACATCGGCCTTCATCATAATTAACTGAGTAACACCATTGATCATGATGCTGTATTTCAGCTGCACCAGGTCGAGCCAGCCGCATCGGCGTGGACGACCGGTGGTGGCACCAAACTCCCGACCTGCCTGGCGAATCGCCTCGCCCACCTCATCATCGAGTTCGGTAGGAAACGGGCCACTGCCCACGCGGGTGCAGTAAGCTTTGAAAATCCCAAACACTTCACCAATGCGGTTTGGAGCAATACCCATTCCTGTACAGGCTCCTGCACAAACAGTGTTGGAAGAGGTGACATAGGGATAGGTACCGAAATCCACATCCAGCATGGTGCCTTGAGCCCCTTCGGCCAGGATGGTGCGTCCTTCCTTGATGTAACGGTTCAGCTCATGTTCGCTGTCGATAAGGGTAAATTGCAGAATTGCCTCAAGACCCTCTTGGAAACCAGCTTCGTAATCGGCCAGGTTAAATTCGAAGCCATACATTTTAATCAATTGTAAATGCTTCTCCTTCAGATGCTCGTATTTGGCATCGAACCCGTGCAGGATATCGCCCACACGCAAGCCATTACGGCCGGTCTTGTCCATATAAGTTGGGCCGATTCCCTTAAGGGTGGAGCCAATTTTTGTTTTTCCTTTGGACTGCTCCGAAGCAGCATCGAGTACCCGGTGAGTGGGAAGGATCAGGTGCGCCTTTTTGGAGATGTAGAGTTTCTTGGTCAGGTCGAACCCTTTTTCTTTCAGCAGGTCGATCTCCTTTTTGAAAGTAATTGGATCAAGCACCACGCCATTGCCAATGATATTAATTTTATCATCGTGAAAAATACCCGATGGGATATTGTGTAGCACATGCTTGAAGTTATTGAACTCTAAAGTATGACCGGCATTGGGGCCACCCTGAAAACGGGTGATGACATCATATTTGGGCGTCAAAACATCAACGACCTTGCCTTTGCCTTCGTCACCCCATTGCAATCCAAGTAAAACATCTACCTTCATCTGTCTATTATTTGGTTTTATCCGCGTAAAATCATGCCTTGACCAGACCGAACCCACACGGCTCATTAACTATTCATAAAAAATATCTCAAAAAAACTCAGGCTCAACGCTTTGAACAGAAACTGAAACCTGACACAACAAAAAAAAATCGGAAAACCAGGACATGGGCTTTCCGATGTGTAAAATTAGTGATAAAGAATGATTTTTATCTATTTTACCCCAATGATTTTCGAAAAATAGTTTTTTTGTACTCGTTATAAATAAGGCTATTTTTTATCCTTGCAGTTTTGGCAGACCCCATAGATGTAAAGGGAGTGGTGTGCCACTTCAAAATTCATGATTTCGGAAGCATTGTTGAGCACTACCTGGAGGCTGGGATCGCAAAACTCCGTAACAGAACCGCAACGGGTACAAATCAAGTGGTCGTGTTGCTTCGACTCAAAAGCCTTCTCGAATTGGGCGATATTTTTTCCAAACTGGTGCTTAATCACCAGCTTGCAGTCAAGCAAAAGGTCAATGGTATTATAAAGCGTTGCCCGGCTCACCCGGTAATTCTTGTTTTTCATGAATATGTAGAGCGATTCGATGTCGAAATGACCGCCCCGACTGTATATTTCGTCCAATATGGCATAACGCTCCGGTGTTTTCCGGTGCCCATGGTTTTGGAGATATTCGGTGAATAGTTGTTTGACAACCTCTTTGGTTTTAACCTTATCCATATTCAAACTCATTAAACAGAGTCTAAAAATAGTAGTTTTGAGTGAGAAATAAAATATTTGTTTAGATTAAATATAAATTATCACCCTCCGGTCCGATCCTTGCGCACCACCGTATGCAGACCTTTCACCTTCATTAATTTACCAATTAGGTTGTTCAAGTCCTCGGTGTTGTGAATGTAGAGATAGAGGGTACCTTCAAAAATACCATCGTGGCTCTCCACGTGGATGGAGCGCATGTTGATGTTCTGATCCAGCGAAATCACCTTGGTAATCTGGCTGACGATGCCCACTTGGTCGATGCCCGAAATCTCCACAATGATCAGGTACGACAAAATCTTATGCGACTCCCAACGCGACGACACGATGCGGTCGCCATGGCTCGACATCAGTTTGATGGCTTCGGGACATTTGCGGCTGTGCAGGATCAAACGGTCGGTATCATCGAGATAGGCCACCACATCATCACCCGGGATGGGATTGCAACAGGAGGCAATCTCATATTTTCCCGACTCATTTTCGTCGGACAACACCACGGGCTTTTTGGGATCGATATCTTCCTCAACCTCGGGTGCATCCTTCATACCAAAGGATAGCTTCCAATAACGTATCCATTTGCTGGTGGTCTTCTCAGCCAGAATCTTATCGAGATTATCGAGCTTGATCAACCCCTTGCCCAAACGAAAATAGAGCTCATCCTTGGAGCTGAGGTTGTGGAAATTTTTAACCTTACGCAAGATCTTGGCATTGATGGCCAATTTTTTAGCCTGCAGCGCCTTTTCCAAAAGATGTTCACCTTCCTGGATATAGAGTTTGCGTTCCTTCTTGAAGGCCTCTTTGATGCGTGTTTTGGCTTTGGCGGTAGTAACAAACCCCAACCACTCATATTTAGGCTCCTGCTTCTCGGATGTGATGATCTCCACCTGGTCGCCACTCTTCAACTCGTGGCTCAATGGCACCAGCTTATAATTTACCTTGGCGCCAATACATTTATACCCCAGATTACTGTGGATTTCGAAGGCAAAATCGAGTGCTGTAGCGCCAATGGGCAGCACACGCACGTCACCTTGAGGGGTGAATACCATAATCTCAGAAGAAAAAAGATTCAGCTTGAAATCATCTAGGAACTCCAATGAGTCGGCATCACTGTTATCGAGCATCTCGCGGATGCGTTTCAACCAGTTGTCGAGTTCCGATTCCTTCTCATTCAATCCCTTGTATTTCCAGTGGGCAGCAAATCCCCTTTCCGCAATCTCATCCATCCGTTCGGTACGGATCTGTATTTCAACCCATTTTCCCTCGGGTCCCATCACCGTAGTATGCAGAGCCTCGTAACCATTGGCCTTAGGGGTACTCACCCAATCGCGCAAGCGGTCGGGCTTGGGCTTGTAAATATCGGTCACGGTGGAGTAGATGGCCCAACACTGCGCTTTTTCGGGCACCTCAGCAAATGGCTTGAAGACGATGCGCATGGCCAAAAGGTCGTAAATCTCCTCGAATGGCACATTTTTCTTCTGCATCTTGCTCCAGATGGAATAAACCGATTTTGGGCGAGCCTTGATGTCGAACTGATACCCTTCGAGCTTCAACCGATCCCGTATGGGTTTGGCCACCCGGTCGATGATCTGGAGGTAATTCTCTTCATTCTCCTTAACCCTATTGTAAATATCGTTGTAAATTTGGGGATGCTCATACTTGAGGCTCAAATCCTCCAGTTCCGTCTTGATGGCATTCAACCCCAGGCGGTGCGCCAAGGGGGCATAGATGTATAGCGTTTCACCGGCAATTTTGAACCGCTTGTTCTCGGGCATGGAATCGAGTGTCCGCATATTGTGGAGCCTGTCGGCCAGCTTGATCAGAATCACCCGCACATCGTCCACCATAGTGATGAGCAATTTGCGGAAATTCTCGGCCTGCTGCGAGGCATTCTGATCAAACACCCCCTCCAACTTGGTCAATCCATCAACAATAGAGGCAATTTTAGCACCAAAAAGGATCTTAATGTCATCAATGGTCAGTTCGGTATCCTCCACCACATCGTGCAACAAGGCAGCCACAATCCCTTTGGTAGCCAAACCAATCTCTTCCACACAGATGCGTGCCACCGCTATGGGATGGAGAATATAAGGCTCACCCGACCTGCGGCGCATGCCCTTGTGTGCATTATTGGCTATATCAAAAGCCTTGTGGATCAGCTTAATACTCTCCTCTTTCTGACACCTGGGGCAAGCTTCGATGAGTGTTTGCAACTGCTGTCTGATGTATTCCTCTTCTTGTTGTTCGGATTGCCGATGAGCCATAAGAAAAAACTATGATAATAGGTAAATATAAATAAATATAGGGACTATTCCTACATATTCGGTAAGAGACAAATCACAACCTATTTCCCAGCCACAACAGTGATGAAATCCTCTTGTTTCAGATAAGTTTGTGCCAGCTGGTGTAATTGTTCCGAGGTGATGCTGTTGATGATTTCGGCATACCGGTTGAAATAATTCATCCCCAGTCCGGTCACCAGCTGTCCACGGAACTGATCCGAAGTAGCCAATGGCCCATCGAAAGTACGAATCATCTCCCCCATCAGGTAGTTCTTCACCAGCTCAAGCTCATCGACACCAATGGGCTCGTTGCGCAATTTGGCCAACTCATTAAATATCTCCTGAACGGCAAGCTCCCTGTTTTCAGCCTTCACCTCGGTCGAGATCATCCAGTAACCACTGTATTTCATGGGTACGATGGACGACCCGATACCATAAGTAAGTCCTTTCTCCTCGCGGATATTGGTCATCAGGCGAGAGCCGAAATAACCGCCCAACACCGTATTGAGTATTGAGAGCGGTATAAAATCGGGGTGCGACCTATTGAAGAGCGGTCGCCCGATGCGTACCGATGATTGAATGGCCCCGTCGTGCTCCTCAAACACATAAGCACTGCCGGGTTGGTGGTTGGCCGTCAAATAATCATCAATCTCCGGCATAGCCTCCCAGTTATTGCCAAAATAGCGGTCGATCAAACCGGGAAAATCCTTCCCCGGCAATCCTGCCGCAATAATATGGGCATTGGTGGGCGAATAGGTGCGTTTATGAAAATCGACCAAGTCGTTGCGGGTGATATTCTCAAAACTATGCATCTCCAACATATTGCTGTAGGGATGATCTTCGCCAAACATGGTTTTATTGAACCGTCGAGCCGAAAGGATCTTCACCTTCTGCAGATCGACCAAAAACTCTTGCCGGCGGCGGTTAAGATAAATATCGAGTTCCTCCTGCGGAAAGACAGGCTCCTTGATGATCTCCTCCACCAAGGGCAATAGCTCTGGCAAGTACCGCGACAAGCAAAAGAATGTGAACACCGAATAGTGATAGTTGGTGTACTGCCACAGATAGGCGCCGTAGTAATCGAGCTTTTCCGACACCTCCGAGGAGGTCATGCTTTTAGTGCCTTCGGCCAGGATGGTATTGGTAGTGGAAGCCACCAACGATTTTGCGGCCTGCACCGACCCGGAAGGGAAGATAAAATCGACCTTGGCCACACCTTGCGACCCACCCTCCAGGAAATGAAGTTTGAGACCATTGTTCAAACCAATGGTGGCAGGTTCCTGCAACGGAGGAATAATAATCCCGTTAACCGGGGGCTGAATATTTCGTTTCAATATTGTCATTGGTTCTCCTTCTCTTTGGCATGGTAATACAACACCGAGCAATTCTCGGGTCGAAAGAGGCGACATGCCTGGTTTTGCAAATCCTCTTGGGTAATACTGCGGTAAAGCTCCACTTCGCGATTGATGTCTTCGGCCTTACCAATCATCTCGTAATGAGCAAGATTCATGGCTTTATTTAAAAAGCTGATTTCAGAAAACACCACCACCGACTCCACGCGGTTCTTCACCTTTTGAAGTTCATAGTCGCTCACTAACTCATCCTTCAGCTTGTTGAGTTCCACCCAAATGGCCTGATAGCCGGTCTCCATGGATATGCCGGGCAGCAAATTTCCGGTTACGGTGAACAATCCCGGGTCGTTGTCGCCACTGATATAAGCATTGATATCGCTAAAAAGCTGATTCTCTTTCATCAGCGATTGCACCAAGCGCGACGACTGCCCATTGGCCAGCAGATCCGACAACAGGTCAACCACCTGGTATCCGGGCTCAACCCGGCCAGGCATGTGGAACATCATCTGGATGTAGTCGGCAGGAACGGGCCGCGTCACATGCAACTCCCTCAACTCGGTTTGTTCGGGCTCGCGGGGTACAACTGCATTTTTTAGCTGGCGCCGGGGTATGGGCCCGAACCACTTTTCAGCCATCCTGAAAATCTCCTGCGGGTCAATATTGCCAGTCACAGTAACGATGGCATTATTGGGGGCATAGTGGCTATAGAAGAAATCCTTCACATCCTCCAAGGTAGCCTGCTCAATGTGGGCCACATCCTTTCCAATGGTAGGCCATTGGTAGGGGTGAACCTTATAGGCCAGAGGCCTTGCCAGCAATGGAATATCGCCATAAGGTTGATTGAGGTAGCGCTGCTTAAACTCCTCAATCACCACCTTGCGCTGCACCTCTAGGCTTTCGGGCGAAAAGGCCAGCTCCATCATCCTGTCCGACTCGAGCCAGAAGCCCGTTTCGATATTATTGGCCGGCAGGGTAAGGTAATAATTGGTGATGTCGTTGCTGGTGAAGGCGTTGTTATCGCCCCCCACCATCTGCAAAGGGGAGTCGTACGAAGGGATATTCGTCGACCCGCCAAACATCAGGTGCTCGAACAGATGGGCAAACCCCGTCCGCTCGGGATCTTCGTTGCGGGCACCCACTTTGTAAAGCACATTCAGCGCCGCAAGGGGCGTTGAGCGATCCACATGAGCAATCACGGTCAAACCGTTGTCGAGTATATGTCGTTCAATTTTAATCATCAAAAGTCAAATCTATGGTTGGTGGCAATTTCGCCAAGCGCATTCCGGTATTCTGTCATCGTCCTTTCCATGATTGCTTCCACGGGTTCAATGCGGTCGATGAGGGCAGCGCACTGGCCTATCTCCAACTCGCCCTCCACCAAATCGCCTTCAAAAATCCCTTTCTTGGATCGGCCACGCCCCAACAGGGCACGCAACTCTTCGGCGGCAGCTCCGCGCTGCTCGGCCTGGTCAACCAGATGAAAAAACTCATTCTTAATCAAACGCACCGGTGCCAATTTTTTGAGTGAGAGCATCGTGTCGCCTTCCATGGTGGCCAAAACCCTCTGTTTGAAAGCCTCATGGGCGCTCGACTCCTGTGCCGAGGCAAACAAAGAACCTATCTGAACCCCTTCAGCCCCCAACATCATGGCAGCCGCCATCGATTGTCCTGTGGCAATGCCTCCGGCAGCAATCAAAGGCAACGAAGTGACCTTTCTGATTTTTGGGATCAGCACCATCGTGGTGGTCTCCTCACGTCCGTTGTGTCCTCCGGCTTCAAAACCCTCGGCCACGATGGCATCCACACCGGCCTCCTCGCATTTGAGGGCAAATTTTGTGTTGGCAATCACATGAACCACCGTCATCCCTTTCGATTTGAGTCGTTGGGTGTATTTGGCAGGGTTGCCGGCCGAAGTAAAAACAATCTTCACCTGCTCCTCTTCCAAGATATCGATCAATTTGTCAATATCGGGATAGAGCAGAGGCACATTAACGCCCCAGGGGTTGGTGGTGGCCTGTTTCATCTTTTGGATGTGTTCGCGCAACACCTCGGGATACATGCTTCCGGCACCCAACAAGCCCAAACCACCATTATTGCTCACAGCCGATGCCAATCGCCAGCCGCTGCACCACACCATACCACCCTGAATAACAGGGTATTTTATATTAAACAACGAAGTAATCCTATTCTGCATAACAAAGGTTTTAAAAAATTGTCATTTGAAACCGGCTTAAGGTACCGGCATTACTATAACAACACAACCGACAAGTGGTTCTCTGTTAAATAACCAACCCCTCATCAGGACAAAATTAATCATTCAAACATACAATCAAAGCAATGACCGTTATAAACTAAAACAGACCCTGCCGCAAGAGGCAAAGTCTGTAATATTTAAATTCCGGTGAGCCTGAGTCTTTTAAACCGTTTGTTCTTTCATAACATAATGATTATAGGTACACTCCAGAGAACCGTTATAAAGGGTAAACTTCTCTTTCGAGCGCAAACCCATCAACCGCATGGCATAGAGGTTAGAACTGATGATCCATGCCTCGTAACCAGGGAAGTTCCTCTTCAAATAGTATCCCATTTCCTTGTAGAAACTAACAATATCTTCTTTCTTCAATCGTTCGCCATAGGGGGGATTGATCACCAGCATTCCATTTTTTGTCAGCGGTTGCTGATCCTTGAAGGCACATTTCTGTATTCGGATCTCTTGGTTGAGGCCAAATTCCAAGGAGGAGTGTTTTGCCACATCAACAGCACGGATATCAACATCGCTACCCAATATATTCACGCGGGGCGATGTCACCGCAGCTTTGGCACTCTCCTTCAGCTCCTGCCACAATTTGGCATCAAAGTTTTTCCAGCTCATAAAGCCGAATTTTTCACGGCGCAAGCCCGGAGCCATATTTTTGGCCATCATGGCTGCTTCCAGCACGATGGTTCCACTTCCACACATGGGATCAATTAGCGTGATGCTGGGATTCCATCCGGCCTTCAACAACATGCCGGCTGCCAGCACTTCGTTGATGGGCGAAGGGTGCACGCCGATGCGGTAACCGCGCCGGTTGAGTGGATCGCCCGATGAGTCCACCGAAATGGTCACTACATCGTTGGCCACATGCAGGTTGATCAGCACATCGGGATCCTGCACATTCACACTGGGACGAGCCCCCGTCACATTACGGATTTGATCGACGATGGCATCTTTGGTTTTAAGCGCCAGGTAACCGGTATGTTTAAAGAGATTGGAAAAAACCACATGGTCGATGGCAAAAGTCTTGTCGTTGTCCAATATGTTATGCCATTCATATTTCAGAGTAGCCTCGTAAACTTCAGCCTCGGTTGTGGCTGTAAAAGTATGGACTGGCATCATCACCCGCAGGGCGGTACGGCACCAGAGATTGATCTGGTACATCAATTTCAGGTCGCCCTCACAAGATACACCCCGCCGCATGGGGGTGATTTGTTGTGCTCCCAGTTGTTTCAACTCTTCAGCCAGAACATCTTCCAGCCCATGCATGGTCTTAACTATCAGCTTCAATGTATATCCTCCGTAATTGTTTTCGCTACAAATGTAGGACAAATTGTGCTAACTTTTTCACATGGGAACCATATAAAACTCAGCACTACCTTGGTTATGGCGCCTGAGTGGTGCTGGCAGCCAGTCCAATAATAACCAAAGAAGTGACCGCCACACCACCCAAAAACACACCAAAACCGGTGGTTTTGCTGAAATAGGCGCGATTGGCAGGACGCATTACCAACTGATTTTCCGACGAATGACTGCGCGCCAAATCGTTGACGTAAAAAAGCTGATCAAAGAACAGAGGGTCTTTGAAATCCTGAGCATACGACATGGTAAGAAAAAGACGGAAAGCCAGTGGCGTATGGGCTCGATCAAATTGGTAACGTTTCAAATCAACCGGGGAGTTGATACCAGGAACAGTCACCCGTTCGGCCACCGCATTAACAGGAACGTCCAAAAACTCACTCCGCAAATGGCAGGGCGTAACGAAGATAGAAGCCTTGGGTGGAATAAAACTCTCCAAGCCTTCTTTAATAAAATTACCAGAAATTTCACCATAAGAATAGACAAATGGATGGTAAGCCTGGTCGTTCACGGTGACGCTTTGTGTATTCAAATTCACATGGGTGACATCTTGTTTCAACAATTGGCTCTTGTCGCCAATCACCACCGACGAACGCCTCCAATCAACATACAAAGGCGCATTCAGTTTGTTGAACACCTCAATGTTGACAGGCATATTCTCCCCACTGAAAGAAAATTTCATGATCATGGAATCATTTTCCATCACAAATTCCGAACTTTCATTCTTTGGCAAATCGCTCTCCACAGTGGCATATTGATAAACGCTGCATGAAGAGAATAATACAAGAATTATAAAGAGAAAAAGTGAAAGCAATCTTTTATTCATACAAATCAAAAATGAAGTTAATACAATAACCTATTCACAAAATAACGTGCAGAACTGCACCAACTCATCCACCAATTGAAGATTAACCGGCAACTGCGGATCGGTGTAAACCGGCATTTGATCGCTCATTTGAAGGGAGGCACAATCCTTTAGAACATGATTCATTTGAGGGATCAACACCAACTGTGCCGAAGGCAAAGCCTCCTTCAACAAATCGGCATGATGGGTTGATACCTGCATATCCATCGCCCCTTGAACAACCATCACTGGAATTTTCAATTTCTTAATCTCTGTAACTGGGTTGTACTTCATCCATGAGATCATATAAGGCTGAACGCTGGGACGAAACAAGGCAAAAAGCATAGGATTCACCTGGCCAATGGTGTCGCCTTTCTCCAAGCGTTGAAGAAGCGGAAAAACCATGTCGCGCACCGCAGGAGGTTGAGGATTCATCTGCTCGCGGATAAGATCACCGGCGGTTGTGCCTGGCCCCGCCAGAGAGACGAAAGCATTTACTTTGGGCGTTTTCTGGCAGGCCAGCATCCCAATCAAGGAACCTTCACTATGCCCCAAAACAACAATATGCTTGAATTTTCCGCCTTCACCCATCATGTCCACCCAACCAGCCACATCACTAACATAATCTTCGAAGCGCAACGACGCCTCATCCTTAATGGCGCCAGCACTGGCTCCCACACCACGCTTATCGTAGCGCAACGACGCAATGCCGTTTTCGGCCAACGCCTGAGCCAAAAGTTTCAACGAATTGTTCTGCATCAGGCCCTGGTTGCCATTCCTGTCGGTGGGACCTGATCCCGCCACCATAATCACCAGCACTTTGGCCGACCGATTCAATGGCTGCATTATGGATCCGTGTACCTGTCCACCAGGTGTATCGAGTACTACATTAGATTCCTGGGCATGGATGGCACCTACCAAAAACAAAAGTAACAACAAACAAACAGATTTATTCATTAGATAAGGTTTTCACGATAATATGACAAACAAAACAAAAAAAACACTTAACAAAAATAAAAAAATAACCATTGCTTTCGATACAAACTCTTAGTAACTTGTTAAACCTTTAAGAACAAACCAATGAAAATCATGACCATCATTCCACTCATGGGTTTCCTGCTTTTCACAGCTTGCGGAGAAAGCGACAACAAGGAGCCCGACCCAATCCCACCAGCAACTGAAGGGACACAATTCATTGCCGGGCACACCATTGCCCGCGAAGAGGTATTGCGGAAGATCCCCGCCACTTACATTAACCAGGCTCGCACCACGCTGCATGTGGCCTACCAGCACACCTCTCACGGCACCCACGTATCGTATGGCCTTTACGGGTTGCCCGACTATAAGACAGGCGACAAGGAGCTCTTCGGCATCACCAACAATGATCCACAAAACAACAAATTGGATTTCCATGACAATGTGATAGCTTCATACGCCAACGGTGCGTCCGATTTGAGCTCCAATGAAACAGCCTTTGAAGAGGGCACCCGCAAGTTCCTCGACGACCCGGCCAATGCCAACATCAACGTGGTGATGTGGTCGTGGTGTAGCATCACCAACCACAATGTGGCCGGCAACTACCTCCCGGGCATGCAACGGCTCATCAACGAGTATGGGAAAGATGGCACCAAAGTACTATCGGGCAAACGCAAGACACCCGTCACCTTTATCTTCATGACCGGTCATGCCGAGGCCAACAGCAACATTGGCACGGGAAAGCCCAAGAACCAGGCCGACTTGATCATTGACTTCTGCGAAAAAAATAAACAGTATTGCCTCGACTACTACAGCATCGACACCCACGACATGGACAACAACTATTGGGATGATGCCAGCGATGATGGCACCTCCACAAAAGGCGGGTCATTCTATGCATCTTGGCAAAACACCAATGCCAAAGGCCAGTATTGGTACGAAAACAAGAGCCGACCAGGCGGATCGGTCACCTATGGCGAACACAACACGCAACACATCACGGCCAACCGCAAAGCCTACGCCATGTGGTGGATTATGGCTCGCATAGCAGGATGGGATGGGGAAAGCCAATAATCATATCCCATCACAAAGCGTCACCTCATCCAATTAAATACCCCCAAAAAGAAAACAGCCTCTAGGAGAGAATCCTGAGGCTGTTTTATTAACTGTTATTCAAAATGAAATTACTTAGTAGCGTCTTCGATATTTGGTTTTTCAAGTCCATATCCTTTTTTCCTATCTTCAAGCTTCAAAAGGTAACCGACCACTACAGCCAGTACACCAAATAAAGTAAAGATGAGCATTGGAATTGTGTAATCGTAAGTTGGCTTAGTAAAACCATCAATAGTGACTTCCCCATCAATACAATACTTGTCCAACACAAAGCCAATTAGGAAAGGAACGCCCATCAAACCCCAGTTTTGAATCCAAAATATTAAGGAGAAGGCTGTTCCCAACTGCTTTTCAGGGATAATCTTTGGAACGGATGGCCACATGGCAGATGGCACCAACGATAACCCCACACCGAGAAGAATAACCAAAACAACAGCCATCAACCAATGGTTTAATATGGGCAGAGAGAAAAATGCATGCACAAATATCAGGATTGAAGCACCAATGATCATAATGGTGGCACCTTTACCTTTTTTATCATAAATACTACCAAAGATAGGCGTCAGAAACAGGGTTCCCAAAGGAAGTAAGCTAGGTATAATACCAGCAACATCGGGCTTCAAATGATATTTGTTCACCATCAAATCGGCAGCATATTTCAAAAAAGGAAACACTGCTGAATAGAACAAAACACAAAGCATGGCAATCAACCAAAAACCTTTGTTCTTAACAATAAGCCCAATATCGGAAAAGCTGAATGGATCCTCATGATCCGCATTACCAGAATCGGTAACCGAAGCATCCAGCTTCCTATCCATGGACAAATAGATGAAATAGGTTAAAAGGCCAATCACCAATAAAACCAATCCAAAAGCCAGGGGAGATGACACCGAACCAAAATAGGTGGCCAATGGAACAGGAGCAGCCATGGCCAACAAAGTCCCCAACCTAGCGACAGCCATTTGCAATCCCATAGCCAGAGCCATCTCATGCCCCTTGAACCATTTCACAATTATCTTGGAAACGGTAATGCCGGCAACTTCAACACCCACACCAAAAATAGCAAACCCCAGCGAGGCAAATACTACTTGGCTTTTCATACCAAAGATCATGGCGTCTTCAGGAAATACCGTTGAAACAGCCCAATATTTTATAGCTGCACCAACTACCATGATGCTTGCAGACATAACACCTGTAAAACGGACACCCATTTTATCAAGGATTATTCCACCCAAAATAAGCATGACTAAAAAAACATTCAACCAACCATAGGCACTTGTAAAGATCCCATAATCGGTACTAGTCCAATTTAATTGGGCTTCCAACATCGGCTTTAACGGGGACATGACATCCGTTAAAAAATAGCCGGCAAACATAGTAATTGAAATAATAGCTAATGCACTCCACCGAGCTGCTTTCGAATCCCTCAGTGTTTTTTGAATTGCCTCTGTCATAAAGTAAGTTTATAAATATTCTTTTAACGTTAATTATTTATTTGACCGGTACATTTTCCAAGGTTGCCACCAAGTAATCCCAAAACTTCGCCACACTCTCGATGTTCACTTTCTCGTCGGGTGAGTGGGGATTGCGGATGGTTGGCCCAAAAGAGATCATATCCCAGTTGGGATAAGCACTGCCCAAAATACCACACTCCAAACCGGCATGAATGGCTTTCACCTCGGGTGTTTTGCCCCATTTGGCCTGATAGACCGATTGCATGGTTTTCAAAATATCCGATTGCATATTAGGCTTCCAACCTGGATAAGCGCCACCAAACTCCACATGGGCTCCCGCCAGGCGAAACACACTCTCGATGGATGAACAGACATCCTCTTTGGCGGTATCCACCGAACTACGGATCAAACACTTGACTTCAATTACGCCATCATGCGATTTCACAATCGACAAGTTGGTGGAGGTTTCAACCAAACCGGGCATATCGGCACTCATGCGCACCACACCGTTGGGACATCCCTGAATGGCATTGATCAAGTCGTCCTGAACCATTTCGTGGATTACGGTTTCTGGAAGCTCTGTTTTTTCAGCCACAAATTTAATGGCAGGCTCCACACCAGCGTATTCGTTTTTAAAGATTTCTTCGTACTCCGATACGGCAGCCACAAAATCGTCGCCATCCTCACCATCCACAGTCACCACCGCAAAAACCTCGCGGGGAATGGCGTTGCGCATATTGCCGCCATCAATGCTTGCCAGACAGGCGTCAAATTCACCCACCGCATATTTCAAGAAACGGAACATCAGCTTATTGGCATTTGCGCGTCCCAAATTGATATCCAATCCAGAATGACCACCACGCAAACCGGTCAAGGAAAGCTTGAAAGCCACGTCGCTTTTGGCGGTGGTAATTTCATCGTAAGCAAAGCGGATGTTGGCATCCACGCCACCGGCACAACCCACGTAAAGCTCCCCTTCGTCCTCAGAGTCAAGATTCAGGAGGATGTCACCCTGCAACAAACCAGGTTTCAAAGCATTGGCACCAGTCATGCCGGCTTCTTCGTCCATGGTCACCAAAACCTCAACAGGGCCGTGTTTCAACGACTGATCCTTCAACACAGCCAGGCCTGCCGCCACACCAATACCATTGTCGGCACCCAGCGTGGTGCCATTGGCCTTCACCCAACCTTCATCGATAATGGTTTCAATGGGGTCGCGGTCGAAATCGTGCTGCTTGTCGCTGTTTTTTTGCGGAACCATATCAATGTGCCCCTGAAGGATGATGCCCTTGCGGTTTTCCATCCCGGGCGTAGCCGGCTTGCGAATGATCACGTTGCCCACCTCATCGCGAATGGTTTCAAACCCCAACGATTTGCCAAAACCTTCAACAAAATCTATGGCTTTGCCTTCACGTTTGGATGGCCGCGGAATCTGTGTCAATTCGTAAAAGCTTTCCCACAATCCTGTTGGCGTCAGCTTTGTAATATCTTTACCCATAACTGTAATATTATATGATGATTAACTTTTAAACTCTATCACTTCGATCCCTGACGCCCCACTTGCAAGAGGGCACCCGTGACCGGACAAATCCTAATCTGCACATCGGATTGCTGTAAAAGGCTCACAGGCAGTGTGGCCAATTGCCCAAACTGAGCCAGCAGCATCTCCTGCTCCAAAAGCGGAATATTGCGATCGACCAACTTCACCATCACCCTTCCGGGCAACACATAACGCAAACCATTCACCTCCTGAGTTCGTTTGGCACCAGCAGGCAACTCACCCAACATCTTTTTCTCCAAAGGATTGACCTCAATATAAACGGGAGTTCCGCTGACATCCATGCGATCCACAAAGCCATTTTGCGCTGAGAACCGAAAAAGCACATTGCTTGAAGGACTGGCCTGGTCGGCAATAAAATCGTAATAGCGGGTAACCCGCACACGCTTTTCAGAACCTTTGAACAAGGAGAGATAAGCCGCCTCAAGTCGTGCGATCTCCTCCAGAGAAGCTTGCAAAGCCGGCCCATCCATGGCCGCACGCGAAGCCTCCCCGCCCAACAAGTCGAGTCTCTTTTTACGAAGCTTGAAAATAGCCAGGGCAGCCTCTTCGGCCATGGCGGCCGATGATGTTTTGGTCATCACCTCCTCCCCCATGGGAACATCATCAAAATGAACTTGGGGGGTGGCATGGGTCAGCACATTTTTATTAAATAAATGGCTTTCCACAGGTGATGCCATGTTGATGCCGGCAAGGATCCCATCGGTAGTGAGATTGACCAACGGAGCAGCACCATAGCCATCGGTGACAATTTTATAGACCTGCGAATCATCGGGTTGCCCCACCGGCTGAAGCGATACCCCGGCAATTTGCCACAAAACCGCATCCTCCTTCACCACTTCACTCATATTGAAATATTTTTGCGAAAAACGGTAAAAAGGACCCGCTTTCCGCACAATCAAATCGGCATCCACACTAACACGAATCACCGTTTTTGGTAGGGCATACAACACACCATTGTGGAGAGCATCCTCATCCTGACTGGCCAGGATCACCCGGCAGGCACCACTCCCCTTCTTCTGCGACCACAAAGCAGTTTGTGACAGGCAAAGAGCCAGCAAAACAATAAAAAGATTACGCATACGATTTATTTTAAACAACTGTAAATCAAATATAATTGAAACGATTCCTCATCTCAACCATCAATTTTTCCAAAGTAAATAAAAATAATATTAATACAAGCCATCAAAAGTCCTAATTTGCAAATAAGCTTGCCCCAAATAGTTCAAAACGTCGGAAGCCATCAGCGATTCCTCCGATTGATCAACCAATGCCAAGTCGGCAGACAATCCATGGAGATAAACACCCACGATGGCCGCCTCTTCTGGCTCATAACCTTGGGACAGCAATCCTAGGATAATACCTGTTAGCACATCACCACTTCCAGCGGTTGCCAAACCGGCATTCCCCGATGAGTTGAAATAGCATTTACCTGATGGGGCAACAATGAGTGTGTGCGCCCCTTTGAGCACCACTACCACCTGATGCTCCTGGGCAAAGGCAATGGCACGCTGCATACGTGCATAACCATCGGAATGAGGTTCGGTTAAGCGGTCGAACTCTCCAGGATGCGGGGTGATGATGGTTCCTTGCGGAACACGCGACCACCATGCTGCATGGTGCGACAGAATATTCAAGGCATCGGCATCCAAAACCAGCGGCTGTCCCGCCACGCGATCCAAAAGTTGATCGAGGCAGGCGACAGCCAACGCATTCTGCCCAATGCCTGGGCCAATGGCAATGGCCTTGTACTTTTCAAGAGCCGGCGGAGCCGACAATGAGGTCATATTTTCATCCACGCTGACAATGGCCTCAGGTAAGGCCGTCTGAATGATCTGATAGCCACACTGGGGCAGGTGAACCGTCACCAACCCGGCGCCACTGCGAAAACAACCACGCCCAGACAACACAGCAGCCCCCATCATGCCATGACTACCAGCACACAACAAGGCATGGCCGAAGTTTCCCTTATGGCCATGACGCGGCCGATTTTTCAACCGGGGAGCAACCGCTCCAGCATCAAGATATTCAAAGTAGGAAGGGGTTCGGGCAATCGCTTCTGGATGCAGGCCAATATCGAGGAGATGCCAATCGCCCACATAACGCGCATTCTCAGCCATCAAAAACGACAACCGGGGAAATTGAAACGTAAGTGTATGGCTCGCCACCACAATGCCTTCGGGCTCTGCCTGACGATTGTCCTCCCCCTTCAAACCCGTGGGAATATCAATGGCAATCACCATAGCCCCGCTGTGATTGATCCACTTAACGACTTCAAGCGCCAACCCCGCACAAGGGCGCTTCAAGCCCGAACCAAAAATGGCATCCACCACCACATCATAGCTCCCTATGACAGGAAACCCAACCGCCGTGTCGGAAAGGTCGAATATCCTGGATTTGGGATGCACCCTCAGCCGATCGAAATTGATACGAGCATCGGCCGACAGCAAATCGGGCTCCTGCACCAGGTAAACCGTCACCATCCAACCATCCAATACAAGCATACGAGCCAAGGCGAGGCCATCTCCCCCATTGTTGCCCGACCCCACAAAAACATGGACAGTAAAAGTTGGATCAATCTGTTTTTTAAACCACTCGAAAACCTGCCTAACAGCACGCTCCATCAAGTTAACCGACAATATGGGTTCATGCTCAATGGTAAAGCGGTCAATTTCTGCTATCTGAGCCGAAGAAAAAAGTTTCATAAATTAAGAAATTAACAAAACACAAGTATGAAAACACCACCGAAACTTAATTAAATTACAAATAATATAGGCACAAAACCACCCATTTTTGAAGAAAAATACAACAACTCCTTATAGATGATTAAAATCATCTATAAAAGCCACCAAAACAAAACACCCCAAACACTTAGCAAACAAATACTTAACAACACCTCTAAGCTGCCCTGAAATTTACAAAAATTTGCAAAAGCCCTTTTATTAATTATTTTTGCTCACAAATAAAAAGTAACATTAAAATAAACAGATATGACAAAAGGACATCCTAAGGGGCTTATTGCGGCAGCGCTGGCAAACATGGGGGAACGCTTCGGTTTCTACACCATGATGGCCATACTGGTACTGTTTTTACAGGCTAAATTTGGATTAAACGGGAAAGATGCAGGATTGATCTATTCGATCTTCTATTTCTCAATTTACATCCTGGCATTTGTGGGTGGTTTGATTGCCGACAAAACAAGAAATTACAAAGGCACTATTCTAACAGGGCTTGTTGTGATGGCATTGGGATACTTAATGATAGCCATACCGTCACCAACGCCTGTTCCAAACAAAACACTTTTCATCATCATCACCTGCATCGGATTGTTTGTCATTGCATTTGGTAATGGCCTCTTCAAAGGCAACCTACAAGCCCTTGTTGGACAAATGTATGACAATGAGCAATATGGCAAACTGCGCGACTCGGGTTTCTCTTTGTTCTACATGTTCATTAATGTGGGTGCCATTTTCGCCCCCTTTGCAGCTTCAGGTGTAAGAAACTGGTGGCTATCCACCAAAGGATTTCTTTACAACTCGGATCTTCCAGCCATGTGTCATGGTCATTTGGAGGGCACATTGACTCCCGAAGGGGCTATCCAGCTACAAAAACTGATGACCGAAGTGGACACGACAGGCGCGTATGCAGGAAATCTGGATGGATTTGTTAACTCATACCTCAACGCTTTTTCAACAGGCTTCCACTATGCATTTGGGGTGGCTATCTTTGCCATGTTGATTTCATTGGTCATCTATATAGTCAATAAAAATAAAATGCCCGATGCCAAGGTTAAAACTGCCAACACAGGACATGCCGGAGACATCACTATGGACATCAAAGAAGTCAAACAACGCATGTATGCCCTTTTTGCAGTCTTTGCCGTTGTGATCTTCTTCTGGTTCTCGTTCCATCAAAATGGATTGACGTTGACATTCTTTGCCAAAGAGTATACTGTACTTAAACTAGGATCACTCAACATTACAGCAGAACAATTCCAATCAATCAACCCATTCTTCGTTGTATTCCTGACACCAGTGGTAATGGCGGTATTTGCCTGGTTGCGTGCCCGCAATATGGAGCCATCAACCCCAAAGAAGATTGCCATCGGTATGTTGATCGCTGCACTCGGCTTCCTGGTTATGACTCTTGGATCGTTTGGTTTGCCATTACACGAAGAGGTGATTGCAATGGGTGTGTTACCCGATGCACAACGCGTGACACCATTCTTATTGATTGGCACCTACTTCATTCTCACCGTTGCCGAGCTGTTTATCAGTCCACTGGGAATTTCATTTGTATCGAAAGTAGCCCCTCCGCAATACCAAGGTATCATGCAGGGTGGTTGGTTGGGTGCCACAGCCTTAGGCAACCAGTTACTTTTCATCGGAGCAATCCTTTACGAAAGCATTCCAATTTGGATGACCTGGAGTATTTTTGTGGTTGCATGCCTAATCTCGATGTTTACCATGCTGTTTATGCTCAAATGGCTGGAGCGCATCGCTAAATAAAAAACACAGAAAAAAAGGAGGCCGTTTTAGCCTCCTTTTTTATTATCAGTTCATGGAATCGCGAAGAATAAGCATGGGGTGTTGCGGTTTTAAAACCATCTGCTTGGTGAAGCTGGGCTTGAAGAGACGATCCAGAAATTTCAAGTCGTGCCGCACCAAGGTGGCAAAATTGGAATCGTGTTCTTCCATAAAATCAAGAATCGCCTGGCGGATATCGTCACCCTCCACAAAATGAAAACTGATGCGTATGCCTTTCAAATAACTGGCCAGTTGTTGTTCAACCTGCAACCGGTTCACATACTCAGCACCCAACACATTCACAAAGAGCATCTCGGAGCCGCATTTGGAGGCAATGGACAACAAAGGCTTCATCATCTCTTCATTCTCCATACTCTTCATATCGGTGGCAAAGGTAATCTTTTCGGGACGGCGGTAAGTCACATGGCCTGGCACCACCAACAGGGGAGCCTTCACATGTTTGATCACTTCATACGTATTGCTACCCAGAAGGAAATACTCAACCGCCGATTCACCCTTGCAACCCATCACAACAATGTCGGCATTGGATTGCTCAAGCTCGGTACGAACAGCATCCACCAGGGAACCAAAGCAGGAAGCAATTTTGATTTTGGCTTCGGGCATCCTTTTTTGGAGGAAGAACAGGTCGGAGTTTAACTTCTCCACGCTTTCGGCAGCCAATTCCTCTTTAACCTGAACGATGTAGGGTGTTCCACTAAATTCGATGTCATAAGCATTGAGCAGGGTAAAATGGGCATCGGCATGTTCAAACAACTTAAGCGCATAAAGGGCAGCATTACGCGCAGTGTCGGAAAAATCGGTCAAAAGGATGATGTTTTTCATATCATGGATTTTAAGGGTTTAACAACTATTTGATATATTTCGTATCAGAGCTTTAAATCCAACTTAGCCAATCCCAAAACCAACTACAAAACCCCTGCTTTGATTGGTTTAACTAATTACAATATAATGAAAAAAAATCCTTTTTGCAAATAAAAAAGAGCCATCCCCAGGTCACAAGATGCGGATCATGGTGAAAGTGCCTTCAATGCCCTGCTCATCGTCGCTGATGCCCTCAATCCTGTCGTAATCAACTATGGTGCCGCTACGTTCATCGAAATAGTATTCGAATCCATCTTCAACATCTATAAACTGATAGGAAAGTCCCTCAAAAGCAATGCGATCGTCCACAACCGACCCTTTCACATCGATCGAAATGATAAATTCACCTTCGTCGAAGATGTGCTCAGTATAAACCAAGGTTCCGGTTATGGTGCTGCCCGACTGCTTCAAAACCGCCACACCATAATCGCATCCAAAATCAAAATGCTCAAAAAAAGACCAATGTCCTGTCAGATCCATATAAAAAAAATAGCCGGTAACGAAACAACTTCATTACCGGCGTAAAACTATTGATTAAAATGCGATTATGCAATGGCAGCATTAATCATGAAGGTGGCAGCAAAGCCCAGGATGGCGTAAAGCTCAGGAAATACAGCCAAAATCAAAGTGTTGCCAAATACGTCGTATCCCTGACCGATACCGTTAACACCATTGGCACAAACCTGTCCCTGGCGTATGGCCGAGAACAAACCAACAAAACCAAGTGCCAAACCGGCGCCCAACACAGCAGCAGCCTGAAACCAAGTGATTTGAGGCGTTAAGATGCCCGAAAGGATAAAGTAACCACCAAAACCATACAATCCCTGAGTACCTGGCAAAGCACTCAATACCAAAAAATTACCAAAAGCCTCAGGTTTCTTGCGCATGGCACCAATGGCCGCGTTGCCACCAATGGTCACACCATAAGCACTACCGATACCTGTCAAGGCCAACATCAATCCAATACCAATATAAGCTAAAATAATAGGTTCCATAATTCTTTTGTTTTATGTGTTTATAATTTATTGATTTGATTTTTGAAAAGGTGAATAGGCTTTCCCGCCCCCGGCAAAACCGGCATTTTTAAAAAACTCCACAAAGGTCAGACGCATGGGGTGCACAAAAGAACCCAACGCCGACATGAAAATATTCAATCCGTGCCCCACAATAAGGATCAATCCGGTGATGATGACGTTCAACACCGGGATATCGGGACTCAACTCAAAGGCCAGCTTATTGAACACCAAACCCAGGATACCACTGGAGAGCCCCAAGGCAAACAAACGGATGTATGACAATAGATCCCCTGCAAAACCGGTCACCATATTGTAGGAATCCCACAATCCGGCACCAATGTTGACCAGAACATTTCGTTTGGGATGGTTGAAAACAAAGATACCCAGAGCACTGATACCCAAAAGAGCCAAATGCAATGGCCCGAACAATTGGTCAAGGGCAAACATAACAGCTGTTGAAACAATCACCACAATCCAACCCCATGTGGCAAAGGAGTAGGTGAACCCGTCCTGGATGGTTTGATTGATGCCCTTAAGGATCATGCCAAAGATGATCTGCACAAAGCCAAGACCAAGCGCAAAATTAAACATCTGGTCGTCGGAGAGCATCATCTGTTGCAGGTTATTCAAGGCTGGCCATTCAAGATTGATCAGTTTAACCCCGAAAAAGGTACCGGTTAAGGCGCCAAACAAAACGGTGGATAATCCCAGCCATTGCAACAGAGCCATATAGGGTTTCATGCTGCCTTTAAGCTTGTAGCGGGCAACCGTGGCCCCAATGGCAAACAGTAAGCCATAACCAGCATCACCCAAACAAAAGCCAAAAAAGAGCAGGAAGAAGGGAGCGAAAAATGGCGTCAAATCCAGTTCCATATAGGCCGGAAGGGCAAAAAGCTTCCCAATGGGCTCGAACAGTTTAGCAAACGGGCCATTTTTCAACAAAATGGGCGGTCGATCCTCCTTCTGCGCTTCCGAAGAGAGGTAGACGACGCCGCTTTTATTGAGCCATGCCTCCACATCGGCCACCCGGGGTGCCGGCACAAAACCTTCAAGCTGCATAAGCGAGCCATCGGCTTTTTCGCTGGTGTGCAATACCGCCATCTCGGTCTGGAGTCGATCGGTTAGGGAAGCCTGGTAAGCCTTCAACAAATCAATTCCCGACATGGCGTATTGATCGAGCAGTTTTTCCTGGTGGGCAATTTCGTCGATCACCGTACGCAACTCCATCTCAATGCCGGCCAACGATTTGAAGGGTAGTTTAACCTCTTCGGCATCCATATCGGGCAACACATCGCTTTCGCGCAGAAAGACCACAAAGGAGATGTAGTTCTTTTCATCCGAAACCACCGAAATGGGCAATAGATCTTCCCAACCTGCATTGTATTTGCTAGCAGCGCACTGGAAAAAACGGATGTCGACACCCACCTCCTGAAGCTGTTCTATCGACTCCCAGGAGAAATTACCCCATGGCTCAAACTGGCGAAGTTCTTTTTCCAACACACTCTTGTGCTGTTCCAATGACTCCAGTTGACCTTGTGTGTTTTTCACAGCATTCATCAGTTCCCGGCCATCGGTTGCGCCATGATTGACCACCTGGGCATCGCCCACATACCGATTTTCCAGAAACGAGATCATCCGCGACAAATCCTGGCTCTCGCGCAGGTCGTCCTGCATCTGCGGGGAGGGCTCATTTTTGCTCTCGATGATGTGCAACACGCCCAGCGATTTCATCTGATCCAAAAAGGCACTGTAATCGACATGATAAACCAGGAAAGCATATTTGTGCATCTTTACAATCATAACGCCACCTCCTGTTCTTTTCTACCTTTCACAATTTTTTGTGCCGACTTGGAGAGGTTTTCCTCATCTTCGATAAAACGTTTTATCTTTCTGATGGCATCGTTGTAACCGGGAATTTGAACCTTTTCGTAAAGATTCACTTTCTGGGTGCTTTTCTTACGGGCATGATCGAGCAGGTTCATCTTCTGGATAAACACCTCCTGCTCAATGGCAATGGCCGCCAGCTCTTTCACCAGCGCAACCCCGTCGAGGATCCACAAAGGACGGTCGAAAATAAAAAAAGGCTCCACTTCAAATTCGATGTGTTCCAAAGAAGGGGTATTGACCCCAGCCAGCTTTTTAAAAGCCAACTGCACATCTTTAATCTTCACCAAGGCGGTGTCGAACTCTCCCCACAGGCGCACCATGTCGTCGTAAGAAGCAATTTTATCGTGAAGCTGTTTTTCAAGTTCATAAGCCCTGTCCTTCGCCTTCTTCACCTCCACGCGCAAGGCCGACTCCTTGTTCTTAAGGGTCGGCAAAGCCCGTTCACGAACCTTGAGCTGTTTCTCAAGGCTCTGGAGCGAAGTTTTATTATATTGAAATTTAACTGACACGACAGGAAAAATTTAGTTAAACAAAGGATTAATTCACCCAATACAAATCCATAAACTCCTGCTTGATGCCCACTTCAGCCGCCGAAAAATATTTTCGGAACAGACTCCAGGTATCTTCCAGCATCTGGGTGGTATCGATGTTGACATCAATGGCCAGGATGTTTTGCGAATACTCTTTGGCAAACTCAAGCGTCCGTTCATCGTAATCGGTCAAGTCGAAACCATTCTCCATCTTGGTTCGTGCATTGGCCGCATCGGCATAAAGACGTATGGCGGCGTTCATCACCTGGGGATGGTCGGCTCGAGTTTGTTTCCCCGCCACCAGCTGCTTGAGACGCGAGAGGGAACGGAATGGATCGACAATCACCTTACCAATTTCAGAGTCGCGACGCAGGAAGAGCTGCCCCTCGGTGATGTAACCGGTATTGTCGGGGATGGCATGGGTGATATCGCCCCCATTCAAGGTCGTAACGGCAATGATGGTGATGGAACCCCCTTCTGGGAACTGCACCGCCTTCTCGTAAATCCTCGCCAAGTCAGAGTAAAGGGAACCGGGCATACTATCCTTCGATGGAATCTGATCCATCCGGTTCGAAACGATACTCAGGGCATCGGCAAACAGGGTCATATCGGTAAGCAACACCAGCACCGTCTCATTCTTGTCCACAGCAAAGTACTCGGCTGCCGTCAGGGCCATATCGGGCACCAACAGGCGCTCTACGGGCGGGTTGTCGGTGGTATTCACAAAGCTGATGATGCGGTCGAGCGCACCGGCATTGTCGAACACATTCTTAAAATAGAGGTAATCGTCGTTGGACAGACCCATGCCGCCCAGAATGATCTTGTCGGCCTTGGCGCGCAAAGCCACGTTGGCCATCACTTGATTATAGGGCTGGTCGGGATCGGCAAAGAAGGGGATCTTCTGCCCGGTCACCAAGGTGTTGTTGAGATCGATGCCAGCGATACCAGTGGCAATAAGCTGCGAAGGCTGCTTGCGCCTCACAGGATTCACTGAAGGGGAACCAATGTCGCGGGTTTCGCCTTCCACCTCGGGACCACCATCAATGGGGGCGCCATAAGCATTGAAAAAACGCCCGGCAAGCTGGTCGCCCACTTTCAACTGAGGTGGATGGTTTAAAAACACCACTTCGGCATTGGTGGGAATTCCTTCTGTTCCGGCGAAGACCTGCATGATCACATCATCACCCATGATTTTCACCACCTGAGCCAAGCGGCCATGTACCATGGCCAATTCATCGTAGCCCACATCGTTGGCCTTCAACGAAACGGTTGCTTTGGTGATGTTGGTCAGCCTGGTATATATTTTTTGAAAAGCCTGAGTTTCCATATTTTAAATCGTTTTAATAGCTTAGGCTGTTATTAGTTCATTTTCTCATTTAACAAGGCTGCAATGGTTTGCTCGTAACCACTGAATTTTTCCGATTTGAATTCGGAGTAGTTCATCTGCTTAAACTCGTTGATCACCTGTTTGAAGAAGTTTTGCACATCTTCGAAGCTATCGAAATTGAGTTTGGCACTGTTCACTTCCAACACCTTCTCGAGCATGTATTGCTGGCGATCCATGGGTGTGGAGGCATCAATCTTATCGAAGGCATCTTGCTGGAGGATCACGAAGTCGATCAATTCTCCTTTCCAAAATCGCTCATGGAATTCGATGGGCACACCATCGTCGCCCAGGATGTTGATCTGCTCCTTAGCCTCCTTGCCCCTCAAAAGCAAATCCTTGGCAGTAATAACCTGGTTGAGCCAATCTTCACTCACCTTTTCGGCCAGGTAGGCCTGCACTTCGGGATACTCCAGATATTTGGAATAAGAGTCGATGGCATCGATGGCCGGGTAGCGCTTGCTATCGGCACGCGCCTGTGAAAGGCCATAGAAACAGCGCGCAGCCTTGCGGGTCGATTCCGTCACAGGCTCTTTGAGGTTACCCCCTGCAGGCGACACCGTCCCAATAAAGGTGATGGATCCGGCAGAACCATTATTCAAGTAAACATAACCGGCACGGGAATAGAAGTTGGAAACCACCGCCGACAAGTCCATTGGGAAAGCATCGGGTCCAGGCAACTCTTCCAGGCGGTTCGACATCTCACGCAGAGCCTGTGCCCAGCGGGAAGTTGAGTCGGCCATCAGCAAAACCCTCAGTCCCATGGCGCGATAGTATTCACCCAACGTCATGGCGGTGTAGACAGAAGCCTCACGAGCTGCCACCGGCATATTGGAAGTATTGGCAATAATCACGGTGCGTTCAATGAGCTTGCGGCCGGTTCGAGGATCGTCAAGGTGGGGGAACTCGGCAAAGACTTCCACCACCTCATTGGCCCGTTCGCCACAGGCGGCAATGATCACGATATCGGCTTCCGCCTGTTTCGAGATGGCATGCTGCAAAACGGTTTTGCCGGTACCGAAAGGCCCGGGGATAAAACCCGTACCCCCTTCGGTGATGGGGTTGAGCGTATCGATGCAACGCACACCGGTCTCCAGAAGGCGCGATGGGCGAGGTTTATTGCGATAGGCACGCACAGCCATTTTAACCGGCCACTTTTGCACCATGGTCACTTTGATCTCATGCCCATCGGCATCCTCAATCAGTGCCATAGTGTCGTCCACCCGGTACTGACCTTGGGGAACAACCATTTTTACGGTATATGAACCCTCCAATTTAAAGGGAACCATGATTTTATGAGGCATGTTGTTTTCATTCACCTCGCCCAACCAGTCGCCGGCCTCAACCAGGTCGCCCACCTTGGCAATGGGATGGAAATCCCATAGGGTATCGCGGTCCAGCGGGTCGGTGTATTCACCCCGTTTCAGGAAGACGCCGTCCATTTTATCAAGGTCGTTTTGGAGGCCATCGTAATTTTTTGAAAGGATACCGGGTCCCAGTGTCACTTCGAGCAAGTGCCCTTCGAAAAACACGGGTGTTCCAATTTTCAACCCCCGGGTACTCTCAAAAACCTGAACATAAGCATTCTTACCCAACACCTTAATCACCTCGGCCATCAAATTGGCTTCGGGATGCTGGATAAAGCATATTTCATTTTGAGCCACTGGTCCATTGACCTCAACAATCACCAGGTTTGCAATAATTCCGGCAACCTTACCGGTCGTTTTATCTTTTCTTTCCATGGCTAAATTTATATTCTTCAGGAAAATCATAACTGTTTTGCAACTCGGCAATCAGTTTCTCAAATAACTCTCGGCCCCGTTTTTCATCCAGAGCATTCCATCGTTCCACAATAAAAAGTTTGAGGACGAAGGCCAATATCTTTTCCACACTGAAATAGTGAAAGAAAGTCGCCTCTTCGTAATAGTTCCAACGCAGAATATCCATCCGCATTTCGCGCTCCTGAAGATTGGTCATCTCAAAAATTTGCAGGAGCTGGTCAATATGGCCTATTTCGCCCGACAAGCCAAAATCGCGGGCTCTGCTTTTCCGAAGGGCTTCCACCATATCGTGATCACCCACAAGACTATGAGCCACAGGGATATCGAACTTACGCCCCAACAAGGCGGTGAAAACATTGCGCGATTGTTGTTCGAAATCGGCATAGCTTATCAAGAAATCATTTTTCGATTCCTTAAGCATCCCAAACCAACCCGTGGCCAACTCTTTTTCAGCATCCACGCGGGCAGGCTTTTCATCGGCATCGAAAAAGCGCAATATAAAATCCTCCAGGTATTGCTCCACCCCAAGCGAAGGATCGTTGGCCACATTGATGGCATTGGTGATGTGTTCCAACACTTCGAGGGAATACTTCCCACGCTCGTCGAAAGGAGCTTCCTTTTTATAAAGCCTGTTGAGGATGTTGGCATGATCGAAAGGGAGATAGAGCCACTGGACATATTTGAAATCGTCGGGATGTAGCTCTTCGCCAAGCATCTCTTTGAATGACAAACTGTTCATCAACGGTTTCCGATCATCCAATTTCCAATCGGGGAGGCTGGAAATTAAACAATAGTAATTTCTTTTCATGAGCACCATCATTTTTCGAACAGCAATTCGGAAGATTTGGCCCTAACGTAGGTTTTAAAGAAATTCTTAAAGTCTTCTTCGGTAAAACTAACCAGGTAACGGTCGTCTTTTGGCCCAATTTTAAAACCGCCCTTGATTTTGGCATCGGCTTCGATAATCAACCCTTTATTCAGTTCATGCGCAAAATTGTTACGAATAAACTCATCCAGTTGATGCAGATCCTTTTCCGAAAGCAACACTTTCAAATCGAAATCACCTTTTTGAGTAAAACCTCCAACGATTTTCAACAATAGATCGGCAAGGAATTTTTTATCGGAAAAAACGGCATTGACACCCGGATCCACCACCTTCATGGTGACCAGTTGAGCAATACTTTGTTTCAAAGCGCTCAACGCCTGACCTGCTGAGAGTTTCAACTCCGACTCAACATTTCGGGCATTTTCCTTAGCCTTCTTCTCCGACTCCTCAATAATCTTTTGAGCCTCACCATGAGCTTTACCAATAATTTCGGCAGCTTCGTTTTTAGCTCTATTCAAAAGCTCTTCTGCTTCATCTCGAGCCTTTTGAACACCTTCCTGATAGATTTTATCGGTTAGTTCCTGAAGTTTTGTGTGCATAATACCAGATTTTATATTATGATTTATCATTCAATACCAATTGACCAAAATCACTTAAAATTAGAAAAATAAAATGAAAGATCGAGTAAATTCATAATTAACAACCACTTAAATGGAATAAAAAAACCATTAGCGTGCCAACAAAATAGATAAAAAAAACGGATTCCCAAAAGCCAATTATAATTAAAACGAACAATTTAGCTTGCGAACTAACCTACTAAGCCGTTTAAAATAACAATTTAATCTATATTGACCCTTTTTAGCATTAATTCACAAAAAAACAACCAAATGATCAAAGCTCAAAAACCGAATCAGCCCGAGTGAATAGACCATTAAAAAAACAAGTGCTGAAGGTGAAAGGTTTTGAGGAAACAAAAAATAAATGACAAAGAACCAAACGGTGGGATAATTGTTAATTCTTAAAAATCCATAACCATGAACATCATAGAAAAATTCAAATGGCGGTATGCAGTCAAAAAATTTGACACCCGCAGAAAGCTCACAAAAGACCAATTAGCATACCTTTTGGAGGCCATCAACCTGGCGCCAACTTCGTATGGACTACAACCCTTCAGAGTACTGGTGATAGAAGACCAGGCCATCAGGGAAAAATTAAAAGCACAATCATGGGGTCAAGGTCAGGTTACCGATGCATCGCAACTGATTGTTTTTGCTGCGCAAACCCAACTAACGGGAAAAGACGTGGATGCCTTCATTGCGAATATTTCGAAAACACGCAATATCCCCGTTGAAGCACTGGCCGAATATGAGGGGATGATGAAAAACACCATTCAATCGCGCACACCGGAACAGCTAACGCAATGGGCAGCGCGACAAGCCTACATATCATTGGGATTCCTGTTGTCGGCAGCGGCGGCGGCCAATATTGATGCCTGCCCGATGGAAGGGTTCAGCAATGAGGCCTTTGACGACCTACTGGGTCTAAAGGAGAAAGGATTAACATCGGTGGTGATGGCTACAGTGGGATACCGATCGGAAGATGATGCCTATCAAAACCTTGCAAAAGTGCGCAAGCCGCTGGAAGAAATAATTATCAAATATTAACCACGAATCATAGAAACAAGGGGCTGCCATAAACCAAGGCAGCCCCTTATACTTAGCCAAAGCCAAATAACTCAGAAGTTGTAGAACAGCCCGAAGCTGATGCGGTTGGCATTGCGGCTCTTTTCTATTTTGGCATGAGCGCGCCCATCGATGGTTCCTTCGTAGATGTTTTTCTTGTACCCAAAATTGTACTCCAAGCCAATGGTGAAATTCTCGAACGGATCGTACATGATGTTTCCAAGCATGTAGAGCCCCCGAAAAGTCACCTCGCCATTGGTGAGGCTAAGATATTCCGATTCGTATGGGTACGAAAGGATTGTACCGGTTCGAAGCTCATTAAATCCACCACATATATTCCAATGCCACCGTTCCGACAAATAGTGCTCATAGGACAGCCACCCACCCACCACCGGAATGGTTTGGAGCTCGCCTTTCCCATTGGGCAGACCATTCAAGTTATACCCGCCAAAAGAGGCAAGATATGAGGAGATTCCCGATCCGGCCACGAACTGGAACTGGAAACTATTGTTCACCACGGGATGGGTTTTGACAAAACCACTGGTGGTAACCCCCCATCCGGTGGCATAAGTGGTGGCATCGCTGGATGTTTCATAAGCAATACGTCTCAGCATGGCCGTAAGCCGCCAATGCCCCCAAGGCGTGCCTTTGTTGATGGCCGCAATAAAATCGGGAAATGGGTGACCGGAAGCTGGCTGCACCTCGGGATCCACAGAAGCTGAAAAATTAATATCGGACGAGGTTTGCCGGGCAATTCCAAATTCATATCGCCAGTTGTTGGGTCGATCCAAAAACAGCTGCAAGTGTGGCGCCCGCGACCAGACGCCAGATGGAGGACCATCCCAATCGAAGACATTCGGCCACACATTCTTATCGCCAAAGAAGCTCCAATCCTGTCCAAACTGGAAAAACCAGTAACGCACATAGGCATGACGCAGTCTGAAATGGCCATTCCCCCCCCAGAAGTCGCCTTCTACAAAACCGGTGGCTGTACGGGAACCGATTTGCCTAGAACCGGAAAAGCGCATCTGCGATTGATAAAGATCCATCCAAATATTGGGCGTATTGTCGTCGTCCCAAACATTGATCTGCCCGATATTAAACACATCGGAACCTTGCAAACCACCAGAGATATCGTAAACGCCATTGAGTTTCATCTTGACATAGATAAACCCCTCGTGGCGGGGTTTGCCATTGACCGAATCGGCTGAATGATACCTAAGGTATTGGGGCCATGCATCCATCATCATCCCTAAAAAAACCAACAACAAGATTTTCTTCATGGCAACAGTTTTTTAAATTATACTAGCATCGCATCAGTAACTAAAAAAGTATTCCTGAATCTGTTGAGGTGTCCGGTTTTTCACCAACAAAAGAGAAAGCAAAACCCTGGCCTTTGCAGGATTCAATTGATCGGAAGCAACAAGCCCCAATCCATCGTCGTCCACCTCCACATTGCGGCCCACCGCACCGGTGGCCACACGGCTACTACGAACCACCACAACCCCTTTCTTGGCGGCCTCGGCACAAGCCTTCAACGAGGCGGCATTCAGATTACCATTCCCAACACCAGCAATTACAATGCCCTTAGCACCCAGTTTCACTGCGGCATCAATCAAATCGGCCGACATATCGGTACAGGCATAAATAACGTCGACCCTGGGTAGCTTGGTGACGCCCGCCACCGACAAATCGCTGCCCACCCCGTAATAACGACTTGGGTAGCGGTAGTATTCCACAACACCATAAATCACTTTACCCACCGGACCCTTGTCGGGCGCCTGAAAGGCTTGAACCGAGGCGGTATTCATTTTGATCAATGATTGGGCGTCGAAAATCAGGTCGTTCATCACCACCATCACCCCCCGTTTGATCGATTTGGGCGATACGGCCGTGGCAATGGCATTGTAAAGATTGAGAGGACCTTCGGCACTCAAAGCTGAAGATGGCCTCATCGCTCCCACCATCACAACTGGTTTATCGCTCTTTACTGTGAGACTCAGGAAATAAGCAGATTCCTCCATGGTATCGGTGCCATGCGTGATCACAACAGCATCCACATCCTCACGAGCCAACAATTCATTCAAGTAATTGGCCAGACGAAGTAAAATATCAAAAGTCATATCCTGCGAACCAATCTTACTGAATTGCTCGCCTTTTATCTCAGCCAAAGCCTCAACGCCAGGAACACTCCGCAGCATCTCATCCACACCAGCCACCCCCGAGGTATAAGTTGCAGTGGTGGAACTCTCGCCCGATCCGGCAATGGTACCACCGGTGGCAATAATGACCAATTTGGGCAGTTGTTTTTGTTGCCCATTGGCTACTGGCAGCCATAATAACCAGCATAACAATCCTAAAATTCCAATCTTATTCATATTCAATTTGTTTTATTGTTATTAATATTTATCTGGCATAACGTTCTTTCCTCAAATTGGTCATGGTGACAGGATCCAACAACTTCTTGATCTCCTTTTCGGTCAAAATCTTCTTCTCCCGTATGATCTCCAGCACTCCTTTCCCGGTATGGTAGGCTTCGGCTGCAATTTCGGTTGATTTTTTGTAACCAATCACCGGCACAAGGGCGGTAACAATACCCACGGTGGTATTAATATGCTGCTGGGTAACATCGGTATTCACCACGATGCCCTTGACACAGTACTCCTTAAAGATGGGCAACATATTGGTAAACAAATCCAACGACTCAAAAGTTGAAAGCGCCACCAGTGGTTCATAAGCATTCAGCTGCAACACACCATTTTCGGCAGAGAGGGTTACCGCCAAATCATTGGCCATTACCCTAAAACACACCTGACCCATCACTTCGGGCATCACCGGGTTCACCTTCCCCGGCATGATGGAGGACCCTGGTTGCCGTTCGGGCAATTTTATCTCGAAGATTCCATTGCGGGGACCCGAAGATAAAAACATCAAATCGCGGCTGATCTTGGTCAAGGTGACAGCCAGGCTCTTGAGTGCCGAAGAGTAGATGACAAACGACTGCAAGTTCCAGGTTCCGGCAATAAGGTCATCGGCCGGCACAAAATTGAAACCCGTAATATCCCCCAAGTGATTGGCACAACTCTGCGGAAAATCCATAGGTGCATTGATTTGCGTACCAATGGCAGTGGCGCCCATATTGATGACCATCAAACTTTTTTCGGCCTGCTCAATGTTTTTATATTCCCAGGCCAGGGAGGCGGCAAAACTATGAAACTCCTGGCCACTGGTCATGGGTACAGCATCCTGAAATTCGGTGCGCCCCATCTTCAGATTATCGATGTATTGTTGTCCCAGATCATAAAAGGCATCCTGCAAGGCCTTTAGTTCCCGTTTTAGGTCGTGGCTCATCATCAAAATGGCCAATTTGATGGCCGTGGGGTAAAAATCGTTGGTTGATTGCGACATATTGACATGGTCGTTGGGGCTCACAAAATCATATTTGCCCTTTTCCTTCCCGGCCATTACGGCGGCCAGGTTGGCGATGATCTCGTTGATCATCATATTGGTGGAGGTACCAGCTCCCCCCTGATACATATTGATGGCAAACTCTTTGTTGTACTTACCCGATGCCACTTCGGAACAAGACTGAACAATCGCCTGATAAACATCGGCAGGCAGAATACCGAGCTGGTAATTGGTTTCAGCAGCAGCCTGTTTCACCAAAGCCAAAGCTTTGATAAACTGAGGATAATGATAAACCATCATGGGGGAGATGGGAAAGTTCTCCTGAGCTCTGACGGTTTGAACGCCATAATAAGCATTAACAGGTACTTGTTTGTAGCCCAACAAATCGCTTTCGGTGCGATAATCCTGACCTTCGACTTGGTTAATTGGGATAATCAATGAAAGCAAAACCACAACAACACGACACACATCTTTCATAACTCATATTTTTAGTTACAACAATATATAACTCAACAACAAAGAGACCACCGTGGCGGACACAACGGCTACCAGTCCGGGCAACATAAAGGAGTGGTTCAACAAATATTTTCCTATGCGGGTGGTACCTGTCCGATCGAAAGCCACCGCGGCAATCACAGTACCATAGGTGGGCAAGAAGAAGATGCCGTTGACAGCAGGCAGAAAACCAACAATCAGCGGAACAGAAAGATTCAATCCAATCACAATAGGGACTAGGGTTATAATGGTAGCAGCCTGGCTAAAGAGCAACACCGAGAGGAAAAACAAACCCAGGGCAAAAATCCAGGGATAGGTATTGATCACGCCAGCAAAGCTACTAATGATGACCTCTCGGTTCCCTTCAAAAAAGGAGGAGCCCATCCAGGAGATACCCAAAATGGAGACAACCGCGATGATGCCATTGCTCATCGATTTGGTTTTGATGGTTTTATCCGATCCAGCCTTAAACACCATCATGATCAACCCTGCCACAGCCAACATAATCACCATGGTGGCGGCTCCCGTTTCAATACGCTCCAGCACCGCTTGATTATCGCGCACCACCTCATACGATGGCTTCATGCCCGGGAAAAGCCCCATCAAAACAATCATCAGAATGCCCAATGCAAAAAATGCTAGGGCGCCTGTGGCTCGATGCCCATGGGCCGCCGACAAGTCGCTCATCTGATTACTGTCATCAAATTCGCCCTTATCAACTTTTTCGCGGTACAAGGGATCATCGGCCAGCTCAACACCACGCCATGCCACGCTCAAAGAAGCCAGGGCAACAGCCACCAGCGATGATGGGACAACCACCATCAACACCTGGGGCAAAGTGACGCCCTTAAAGGCCATCAACCCCACAAAGGCCACCATGGCAGCCGAGATGGGTGAAGAGATTAAGCCGAACATAGAAGCCACCACACTAGCCGAAAGAGGCCGTTCGGGTCGAACGCCGGCTTTGCGTGAAATTTCAGAAATAACAGGAAGCAGGGCATAAACGATGGATTGGGTGCCGGCAGCCATGGTAAAGAAATAGGTAACAAAAGGCGCCACAAAGGTGATGTAGCGGGGATGCCGACTCATCAGGCGTGCAGCCACCTTCACCAAATAGTCGAGGCCACCAGCAGCTTCGAGAGCCGACAAGGCAGTAATCACTGCCAGGATCATGCCAAGTACAACAACAGGCGGTTTGCCGGGCGGAAGGCCAAAGAGAAAGATAAACAGCATCAATCCAACACCAGCCATGGTTCCCATAGCCAACCCTTTCAAGCGTGTACCGACCAAGATACACAAAAAGAAAACAAGCAAATGAAGCCAAATCATATCTTTAGGGTTAATTCATCGCCTTCTCCAAACTCCTAACAATCAAATTACTCACAAAAAAATAAAGATAACATTGAGCACACAATCAAAACAGCCCCCCTTAGGGTATATAAATTTACAACCATCAGATTCAAAACACAATAGTCAAAATAAAAAAAGGAGCCCAGCATTTGGACTCCTTTTGATACAATAAGTTTCTATAAATTTTATGGATGGTATTCCACAAAGGCCTCGATGGCTTCATAGGATGCCAAACCAAGCTGAGTGTAAAGATTGGCGGTTGCCCGGTTACGGTCCTCGGAACGCTGCCAGAACAAACGCTCGTCGTCACCAAGAAATGGCGCATTCTCCATTTGGGATTGGTGTTTGAGGATGGAATTCCTTTTTTGACGCAACTCCTCGGGACTGATGGGCACGGCCATTTCAATATGGTCAATCTCCCATTCGGCCCAAGCACCACGGTACATCCAGGTGCGGCAATCCTTCATCCAACTCTTCTCTTTCACCTCATCAATGGCTGCTAAAATAGCATCCAGACAAACCCGGTGGGTGCCGTGAGGATCGGCCAAGTCGCCAGCCACAAAGATTTGGTTGGGCTGAACATCCTCCAATAGTTTTTTTACAATATCGACATCGGCTCTTCCAAGTTCTCCCTTTTTGATGGTGCCTGTTTCGTAGAAAGGCAGTTGAAGGAAGTGTACATTTTCGGGTTTCACATTGATGTAATTACAAGCCGTCCGGGCTTCACCCTGGCGAATTTGCCCTTTGATGTAGCGGATATCGGCCAAATCCATCTCACCCTCTTTCTTGTTTTTAACGAACTGGGTTATCTCATCCAGCTTGTTCATAAAACCAGGGGTGTTGATATTGAATTTTTCAGCAATGCTGTTCATCAGCAAGATATAACGCATCATATCCTCGTCGCCAACGGCAATATTACCCGAAGTCTGATAAGCCACATGAACATCGTGATTCTGGTCGACCAGTCGCTTCAGGGTGCCACCCATTGAGATTACGTCATCGTCGGGGTGGGGGCTGAACACAATCACTTTTTTGGGATATGGCGTGGCTCGCTCGGGACGGAATGTATCGTCGGCATTGGGTTTGCCACCTGGCCATCCGGTGATGGTATGCTGCAAGTCGTTAAAAATCTTAATATTCACATTGTATGCCGAACCATAGAGAGCCAACAACTCACTCAAGCCATGGTTGTTGTAGTCCTTATTGGTGAGTTTCAGGATCGGTTTTTCGGTGAGGTTGCACAACCATACGATGGCTCGGCGAATCAGCTTATCGGTCCATTCGCAGGAGGTCACCAACCAAGGGGTATTGATGCGGGTAAGGCTTTCGGAAGCGGCCAGGTCGAGCACCACTTTGGCATCTTTATGCAATTGCAAATAGCTGGCGGGCAATTCATCGGTGATGGAGCCCTCAATGGCACCTTTGGCAACAGCCGCCTTATTTTCGCCCCAAGCCACCAAAATCATCTTCTTAGCCGACAACAAAGTGGAGATCCCCATGGTGATGGCGGTGGCAGGCACATTCTCAATAAAGGAGAACATTTTAGCCGAAATATGGCGCGATTCGTTGCCCAGCAACATCAAACGGGTTAACGAATTTTGCTGCGAACCTGGTTCGTTGAAGCCAAGGTTACCCAGTTGGCCAATCTCAACCAAAGCCAGATCCAAACCACCGGCATTCTCAATTAGCTGCTCATAGTTACGGCAGAATTCCAAAACGCCTTCCTTTTCTGTAGAAAAACGGGGCGTAAAAATATTTCCGACTGGAATATCAATCTGACTAAGGAAATTTTCGTTTAGGATACCTGTTGTTCCTGAACTTCGTTCATCCAATGGATAGAATTCGCTGATATTGAACACCACGACATTGGAAAAACTCAAGTGCTGATCGTGATGAAGACGCACCAGCTCCTTACAAACACTCATGGAACCGGAACCAGCACCCACCGCCATCACAAATGAACGACCTTGTTGGCGGCTCTTCTCAATAAGCCCGGCCACCTCAAGAGCGATCTGTCGCGACCCCTCTTCCATGCTTTCGTAAATTTCGGTTTGCGCTTTCTCAAAACGCGTCAATGCGGTTCTCTCAATGGCATTCTCAGGTCGATAATATCTTTTGGGAATACGATCAAGCTTGATTTGAGAACTTAAATTGGTTTTCATATGTGCGAGAGTTTTTAATTTATTTAAAAAACAAAGATATATTTTTTTATATTTTTTTATTTAGCAAACCCCATTAATTCTATAATTTAATTTCAAAGTTATCATACAAATTCTAAAAAAACAAAGAATCTGAGAGACATTTTCAATATAAAAAACAATCAAAGGCACAATTTGTTTAAAATTCACGCCAACAGATGCACTTAAACCAGTAAAGAGCCATAAAAAAATGCTGCATAAAGATTTATGCAGCACCAGAACTCATCAAACAACTCTTGTATGACAGAAAACCAAAACCATCAAATACCCAATCAGGCCAATGAGCGGGGATAACGAAACACAATGGCCAGGAAAGCACCCAAACCCATCAGCACGGGATAAAATAGATAGGGGATAATTTCCAATGGAGAGAGATTGGCAAGTCCGGCCGCCATCAAGATTTGGGCTCCATAAGGAAGAATACCCTGCACAAAGCAAGAAAAGGTGTCGAGCAGACTGGCCGACCGCCGAGGATCGACGCCGAACCGCTGGGCAATATCGCGCGCAATGGGTCCCGACATTATCAGCGCGATGGTATTATTGGCAGTGCAAACATTGGCCAGGCATACCAACCCAGAGATGCTAAACTCGGCTCCCCGTTTACTCCCAACACGAGCAGTGAGTTTTTTCATAATCCAATCAATGCCGCCATTGAAGCGGATCATCTCCAAAATACCGCCGGCCAGGAGCGAAATCACAATCAACTCACCCATGCCCGACACACCTTGGTTCATAGCATTCAACCATGCCCAAACATCGAAATCAGCAAAAAACAAGGCGCTCACCCCAGTCAACAAGATGCCCACAAAAAGCACCAGCAACACATTCATCCCCATGGCGGCTCCTACCAAAACCACAAAATAAGGCACCACCTTAATCCATTCAATGGGCAAGGAGGGTGACGACACACCATGCGAAACAAACCCCAAAAAGAGATAGATGGCCAACACGATCAAGGCCACCGGCAAAACGATCTTCAAGTTGGCGTGAAATTTATCTTTCATGGCACACCCTTGAGTGCGGGAAGCAACAATGGTGGTATCGGAAATAAAGGATAGGTTGTCGCCAAACATGGCACCCCCCACCACCACTCCAGTCATCATGCCTTCGGAGAGTCCCGTTTTGACAGCCAGGCCGATGGCCACTGGCACCAATGCCACAATGGTACCCACAGAAGTTCCAACGGACAAAGAGATCAGGCAAGCAGCCACAAAAACGCCAGCCAACAAAAGAGAATCGGGCATAAAACTAAGAATCAGATTCACGGTGGCATCCACAGCCCCCATCGATTTGGCGCAAACTGCAAATGCCCCAGCCAGGATAAATATCAACACCATATATAGAATGTTCGGATTGGCGGCACCCTTCACAAACACATCAATACGTTTTTGCAGAGCCAATCCCTTGGTTATAAAAACACCAACCACCCCACTAACAAGAAACGCCACGGGAATGGGCATCTTGTAAAAATCGCCAGCCAAGATGGAGGTAAAAAGATAAACCACTAAAAAAACCACCAAGGGAAGGAGAGCTTTAAACCCCATATTTCGGGATTCAGTACCATTTATTATCATCGCATCATTTTTTGCATTATCGAACAGGCAAAAGTCACAATTATAAGGCAGACAACCGCGACAAAAACAACTCTTTAAAAAATATTAACACCGCCCAAATGTCAAAAAAGCTAATTTTTTCCATACAGACTTAATTTTTTTAAACACAAAAAACAGATCAAAACACAAAACACCCAACAAACCAATAACTTACAAAAACACCCAACAAACCAACAAATCGAAATCCATTTGCAAAGATTAACCATAAAAAAATGGCATAAAACCATTGCTGCAAAAAAGGATTAGTTACTTTTGCCATGGTCAAAGACCAATAATTCTTAATCAAATAAGTAAACGATTGCTATGAAAAAATTATTTGCCGTTGCAGCAGTTGCTGCCCTATTCGCATCATGCGCAGGAAAACCTGCTCAAGCTACCGAAAACACAGAAGTTGAAGCTACTCAAGAAGTTGTTATCGAAGAAGCAGCTCCTGTAGCTGACTCTACTGCTGTTGTTGTTGAAACTCCAGCAGAAGCTCCAGCAGCTGAGTAATCGAAAGAGTTGGAGCGATCCAATGTTTTCCGGCGCATTCTCATCACCATGGGGATGCGTTTTTTTTTTTGCTTCTCAAATCATGCGCCACCACTCCATCAAGCCATCCTGATTGAGGCCAACAAACCCATACTCCTCAAGCCAACGCAATACCGCAACCACCAGCTCTTCGGGACAATCTACCGAGCCCAACAGCTGATCGACCGATTGGGGTGAGGCAGCCAACAGTTTTTGAACCGCATCCTTTATTTCATCAAACTTATCGGCCGAGAGCGCCACTTTTTTCTTGGCAAGACACACATCGCACTGCCCGCAATTGACCACACCCCTCTCACCAAAATAATCGAGCAGCAATTTACTGCGGCAAACCATACTGGAAGATCCATACTCAATCACATGGTGGATCCGCTCGGTATAATCGAGTTTGCGATCGAGGTAGGCAGCACGCGGTAATGACACATACCGATTATCCTCCCGGTTTTGCGACCAATAAATCACCGGTGCTTTTTTGCGGGGAATGTATTTAACAATTCGCATCCGGTTCAACCGGAGCAACCAGTCATATACTACTTGCTGAGTAGCATTGCACCGTTTAGCGAGCAAATCCTCATCAATATTAACATATTCGGTAAACAATCCGGTATAGGAGCGCAACAACACCTTGATAAAAAGATCCAAGTCCTCGTTGGCCACTTGAACGCGGTAAAGAGCATCGCGTTCAACAATGATCATGATGCGCGAACCCATCTCCATATCTTCGGAGAACTCCATATAGCCAGCTCGTTCCAGAATCTTGAGGCTATTGAAAACGGTGACGATATTGAATTGGTAGGCTTTACAGAAAGCACCCATATTGAAATCGCAGCTCAACCCCATGCCATGCCCCACGGCTACCTGGAAAAAATTACCCAAAGCCTCGTAAACCCGCTTAATCACATCAGGCTCGGGGAATGAGGTTTCGAGGGAGCGCTTCAGCTTGTCGGCATCGTGGTTGCTCCAAAGTAGGACTGCAAAGGCCTTTTGCCCATCGCGGCCGCCCCGGCCAGCCTCCTGAAAATAAGCTTCCAGCGAATCGGGCGCATCCATGTGCACCACCACGCGCACATCGGGCTTGTCGATGCCCATCCCAAAGGCATTGGTGCACACCATGATCCTGATTTTATCGCGGGTCCAATCGGCCTGCAGCCGGTCTTTCTCATCCTGCTTCAACCCGGCATGAAACCAAGCCGCCTGGATATTGTTGCGTTGCAAAAGCTCGGCATATTCCCGAGTTTTCTTACGGTTGCGCACATACACTACGCCACTACCGGGCACTCCCTTCAATATCCTAACCAGCTGCTCCTCCTTGTCTTCGCTGTAGCGCACCACATAAGCCAGGTTGTCACGGGCAAAACTTTTTTGGAAGACATTCTTAGTTTTAAAGTGAAGCTTCTCCATAATATCTTCCACCACCTGGGGGGTGGCCGTGGCGGTCAGGGCAAGCACGGGCACCTGTGGTATCAGTTCCCGCACTTCGGCCACCTTCAAATAGGATGGCCTGAAATCGTATCCCCATTGGGAGATGCAGTGGGCTTCGTCGATGGCCAAGATGTTCACCTTCAGCAGTGGCAATTTAGCGAGGAACATTTCGGTAGAAAGCCTTTCGGGCGACAGGTAAAGAAACTTGTAACCACCATAGATACAATTATCGAGAGCCACATTGATCTCATCGCGCGTAAGACCCGAGTGGATGCACATGGCCTTGACCCCCTTCTTCTGAAGGTTGGCCACCTGATCCTTCATCAGAGCAATCAACGGGGTCACCACCAGGCAAATGCCTTCCATGGCCAATGCTGGCACCTGGAAGGTAAGCGATTTCCCTCCCCCGGTAGGCATCAAGCCAAGAGTATCGCGCCCCTCACCAATGGATTGGATTATTTCGGGCTGAAGGGCACGGAAGGCATCAAACCCCCAATATTGCTTCAATATTTGAAGATATTTCTCCATGCCACAAAAATAATCAAATAAAACGAATCACCTTATTGTTCTCCAACAGCCGTTTCATGACAAAAAAGAACTCATCTAATGGATTTTTTTGTATTTTTGTCGACGAATTAATACTCATTGACAAATCATTCTGAAAACAAAATACGGATGCAGGAGCCTTTCGAACATGTTGTGTATTCTAAAAATGTATTGGAATTTGTAACCGTAGCGCGCGAATATTGCGCATTTGTTGAAAATGCCGGGCAATACAGCAAAAGCGACTTTATCGAAGTAGGCCTCAAACTACTTCCTCTTTTATACCTGAAAGCCACCCTGCTACCCCAGGTGGAGCAACAGTTAGACGAACCCATGGACGCTGCCGTGGATGAATTTATGTACACCGGCATCAAGGATGGCATCGCGCAAAAACTGACCGCACATGATGCTTACCTGGAAGTATTCCACGAGGACATCCAGCGCAGTGAGACCCCCATCGTAGCATACATATCCGAAGATTTTGCCGACATCTACCAGGATGTGCGCAACTTTACAGCCTCCTACCGAGTGGGCGTTGAAGAGATCATGAATGATGCTGTTTTTGATTTATCGGAGCAGTTCCGGGCTTTCTGGGGACAGAAACTATTGAATGCCCTGAGGGCGTTGCACAATATTTTCTACAGCGGCGACGAGTTGACCGACGAAGAACCGGCGGAATCGGAAGACGATGCCAAAGAGAGTTTGATGAAATCGAACTGGTACACCCGTTTCCAGGAAGAATGGGGAAACGAGACAGTTTAAAGACAAACAGATGCCTGATGCAGAGATCAATATCCAAAGAAGCCATTGAAGATCTACCCTTGGAGCAATTTCATGGAACGATTCACATCATTGAAACGCCGGAGCAGATGGATGCGGCAGTAGAAGTAATTCGCCATGAAAAAATACTGGGTTGCGACACAGAAACAAAGCCTTCGTTCAAGAAAGGAATCTCCCACAAGGTAGCCCTGCTGCAATTGGCCAGCGAAACAACAGCGTGGCTTATTCGGCTTAACAAGGTCAGTCCATCCAACGGTCTTATTGAGATATTAGAAAACCCTGACATCTTAAAAATTGGTGTGGCGCTGCGGGATGACTTAAGGGCGCTGGTGAAGATACGGAAGTTCACACCAGCAGGGTTTGTCGACCTACAGGATATGGCCAAGCAGTTGGGCATTGAGGATTTCAGCCTTAAGAAGTTGGCGGCATTGGCTTTGAACATTCGCATCAGCAAACGCCAACGCCTCAGCAACTGGGAATCACCAACCCTTTCGGAAGGACAGGCGCACTATGCAGCCACCGATGCCTGGGTAGCACTGGGCATCTACAAGACACTGAGCGAACCCATCAACATTGATTTGAAAAAATAAAACATAAATAGCTCCATAAATATGGCAGTGGCAGTAAAAGTAATTTTAAAGCCGGGCAAAGAGCAGAGTCTTTTGCGTTTCCACCCCTGGATCTTTTCGGGGGCCATACAAAAGATTGACGGTTCGCCCGAAGAAGGGGATGTAGTAGAGGTAGTGGGCCACAACCATCAGTTTTTGGCTCTGGGGCATTACCAAATTGGCTCTATAGCCATACGCGTATTGTCATTTTCACCCTGCACCATCGACCAATCCTTTTATACCGAAAAAATAAAACTGGCTTATCGACTGAGAGTAGCCATTGGATTGGCCGAGAGTGCCAAAACCAATGCCTATAGGCTAATACACGGCGAAGGCGACAACTTGCCCGGCCTTATCGTGGATTATTACAATGGGACTGCCGTGGCTCAGATGCACTCGGTGGGGATGTACCGCGACCGCAAGATGATTGAAACCGCCATCAAAGAGGTGTATGGATCATCGGTTAAAGCCATCTACAACAAGTCGGAAGGCACGCTGCCTTACAAAGCCGGCTTGGAACCCGAAAACGGCTATGTGTTCGGACGGCCCGAAAGTAAAGAGGCCATGGAAAACGGCTTACGGTTTTATGCCGACTGGGAAAAGGGTCAAAAGACCGGTTTCTTTGTCGATCAACGCGACAACCGCGCCTTGCTCGAGCACTACAGCAAGAACCGCGCGGTGCTCAACATGTTTTGCTACACAGGCGGTTTTTCATTCTACGCTATGCGTGGCGGGGCCACCCAGGTGCACTCGGTGGACAGCAGCGAACGTGCCATCGAACTCACCAAAGCCAATGTGGAGTTGAATTTTCCTGGGGATGATCGCCATCAGGCTTTTGCCATGGATGCTTTCAAATACCTGGAAAAGGCTGGCAGCAATTACGACCTGATCATCCTCGACCCACCAGCGTTTGCCAAGCACCAAAACGTGCTCAACAATGCCATTAAAGGTTACCGACGGTTGAATGCCAAAGCATTCGAGGTGATCAAACCGGGCGGCATCCTATTCACCTTCTCCTGTTCACAAGTGGTCACCAAAGATATCTTCCGCACGATGGTTTTTTCGGCAGCCGCCAAAGCAGGCCGCCAGGTAAGCATCCTACACCAGATATCCCAACCGGCCGACCATCCGGTAAACATCTACCATCCCGAGGGCGAATACCTGAAAGGATTGGTTTTACACGTGGTATAAACTAATAATCATACGATTTTGAAATTTAAAGAGTTTAATTTCTGCGACCAGCTGCTCGAAGGCCTCGAAGCCATGCGCTTCGATGAGGCCACTCCAGTGCAAAGTCAAACCATTCCAATCATTATGGAAGGGCACGACTTGATTGCTTGTGCCCAGACGGGCACGGGAAAGACCGCAGCTTATTTGTTACCGATCATCCACAAACTTGTGACCACACCCCACGAAGGCATCAACACCATCATCATGGTGCCCACCCGTGAGTTGGCCATACAGATTGACCAGCAGATGGAAGGGTTCGGGTATTTCATGCCCGTCAGCTCTACCCCCATCTATGGAGGCAACATCAGTGCGGAATGGGATCGGCAAAAGAATTCGCTCATACAGGGTTCCGATCTGGTGGTGACCACCCCGGGACGGATGCTCCAGCACATCTCAATGGGTTACGTGGACTTGAACAAAGTTCAGCACCTGATTCTGGATGAGGCCGACCGTATGCTCGACATGGGGTTTCACGAGGACATCATGCAGATTGTCAACCTGCTGCCCAAGGAACGGCAGACATTGATGTTTTCGGCAACCATGCCACCCAAAATCAGGGACCTGGCGCGCAACATCCTGCAAAACCCAAAGGAAATCAGCATTGCCATCTCCAAGCCGGCCGAAGGCATCCTGCAAGCGGCCTACATGGTGCACGACACGCAGAAAATCCCTTTGGTCAACTGTTTGCTGAAGGACAAGAACCTACCCAGCATCATCGTCTTCTCGTCGCGCAAGCAGAGCGTGAAGGAGATTGCCCAGTCGCTCAAGCGCAATGGGTTCAACGTTGGGGCCATCCACAGCGACCTGGAACAGAAAGAGCGTGAAGATGTGATGCGCGAGTTCAAAAACCGGAACATCCAAATCCTAGTGGCTACCGACATTATTGCACGAGGCATCGATATTGAGAAGATCGACCTGGTGATCAATTTCGATGTGCCCCGCGATGCTGAGGATTACGTTCACCGCATTGGCCGTACGGCTCGTGCCCAATCGCAAGGTGTGGCACTGACCTTTATCAACGAGCACGAAATTTTGGAATTCCATAATATCGAAAAATTGATACAAACCACCGTTTACAAAGTGCCCCTCCCCCCCGAGCTTGGCGAAGGCCCACAATACAATCCGGAACAAGCCCGAGTATCGCGAAAAGCCAATGGCGGTAAAAATTTCCGTGGCGGTAAAAAATCCTTCAAAAAGAGCAACAACCGCCCGCCTCATGGAAAATAAACAACAACAATAGTATGCCAGCCACCTTTTGACTCCAGAGGGTGGCTTTTAAATTTCACCAAGTTGAAAATTATCAACATAATTAAAGAGTGGGCACTGCCACTGGCCATGATCACGGGGACCCTGTTCTACAAAACCCTCGACCAATTGTCGTTTTTAGTTCCAGGGCTGCTCTTTGCCATGATTTTTGTGACCTACTGCCGATTGTCGTTGAAGGAGGTTACCTTCCGCCGGTTACACCTGTGGTTGATGACCATCCAAATATCAATGAGCATCGCCCTATTTTTTGGCCTCCGTACCTTCGATCCGGTGGCTGCCCAGGCCATCATGATTTGCATCCTAGCTCCCACGGCTGCCGCAGCAGCCGTCATCACCGCCATGCTGGGCGGCAATATCGCGTTGCTGGCCTCCTACACGCTGTTCAGCAATTTCGCCATTGCCCTAATTGCTCCCATCCTTTTCCCCCTGCTGGGCATCAAAGCCGATTTGCCCTTCTTGCAATCGTTGTGGTTCATCCTGAAGCAGATATTTCCTTTGCTGATCGTGCCATTCATCGGCGCCCTATTGCTGTCGAAACTCATCCCGCAGGCTTACCACACCATCCGCAAGAACCAGAGCATCTCATTTTACCTGTGGGCGGTATCGCTCACCATTGTCACCGCTCGCACGGTTCGCTTCCTGGCCGAGCATGGTGGTGAAAACGTGCCGGAACTCCTTTTGATTGCAAGCTTATCGTTAATCATCTGCATCCTGCAATTCATCATCGGGCGTTTCCTGGGCCGCCATTTTGGCGATGTGGTATCGGGTGGCCAAGCCCTGGGACAGAAAAACACCGTCTTGGCCATCTGGATGGCACAAGCCTACATGCATCCCCTGGCATCATTGGGACCAGCCTCCTACATCCTGTGGCAAAACAGCATCAACACCCTCCAGCTTTGGAAATACCGGAAGAAAACAGCGGCACAAACAAAAAACACACAAACAAAACAAGAAATTAACTAACTTGTGGCTGTTTTTTATCAACCTTTTAAAATACAGGATATGACGAATAGGATTATAGGGATTGGAATCATTCTGTTGACCATTATTTCGGCCTGTGGCCCGAGACAGTACAAAAGCATTGGCGACCAACAAGTGGTTGTGTTTGACAACGAGCATCTTTACTTTGCGCCCGGCCAATTCAGCGCCCCCATTGGAGAGCTAACGGATACCGTTTACCGATTGATGGATGGACGCATCCTGATGAAAAAAATCAAACTACCCGTTTACGAACGCGAAGTTGTGGCCAATGTCAAAGTTACGGTAGCTTCCGCCGGTGACCGTTGGGATAAATCGGGCTCCTGCTTTGTGATTCCGGCTGCATCAGCCACCAACTTCATCAGCATCCACAACGGCAAAGCTCAACTGCCCCTCCCCTTGGAAGGACACGAAAACCTCAAGGGCATTGCCCCCTCGGGCGACTACCTGCCAGCTGTTGAACTGATGCGTTTCATGACCCCATTTGGCGTTGGCTTCTACAACGACAAGATGGATTTGAGAAAACCAGTATACATCCCCAAATGGGAAGAGAAGGCCGTTTGGGAACAGGACGTCACCGACCGCCTGTCGTTGCTCGAAAATGAAGTGTGGGTTGGTGTTTGGATCGATACCTGGACACCGGAAGGCTATACCGTATCCATGGAACTCAACTTCAAGGAGTCGCCCCATGCCTGCGCCGGCAAAAAGAACACCAAGGTGATGCCTCTATTGAACACCGTCTATTATATGGGTGGACAACCGCACCCCGACATCTTTGCCCGTCAGGACTTGAACGTGCAGGCCACCATTCCAGACAATGCCAAAAACATCCGTCTGAACTACATCACCACCGGCCATGGCGGCCATTCGGGTGGCGATGAATTTGTGAAGAAGACCAACATCGTAAAAGTGGATGGCAAAGAGATCCTCAACTTCATCCCCTGGCGCGACGACTGCGCCTCTTTCCGCCGTTTCAACCCCGGCTCAGGTGTTTGGATCGTCAAGGACACAACCGAATACATCAGTTACGAAACGCGCAAATACGAACAAAAAGTGATTGAAGAGCGGTTGGCCTCCTCCGACCTGTCGCGTTCCAACTGGTGCCCGGGATCCGACATCCTGCCTGTTGAAGTGCCCCTGGAGCAAGGAGCCGGAGAGCACACCTTTACCGTTAGCATTCCCGAAGCCCAACCAGCCGAAGGCGACAAGCTGAACCACTGGCTGATTTCGGCCTACTTGGTGTGGGAAGAGTAAGCACGCAACATACTACAAAAAAACTGTCATCGACTGATAATCGGCAGATGACAGTTTTTTTTTGGAGCAGCAAACCGCAATAAGAATTACCCATCCGAGAATGTTCTCAACGTGATTAGGAAGCCGCTAATTGATTCCCCTCATCTATTTCAATTTGAAATTTCACCGTTGCTTTTAGAGCCTTAAAAACTTTCAAGATAGTTGAAATGGTTGCGCTACTAGCCCCATTTTCCAACTTAGAAATCTGCGCTTTTTGAACTCCAATTAATTTTCCCAATTCTTCTTGGGTCATATTTTTATCTTTCCTAATCTGCTTTAGCTTTTCGCCCAACATTTCCATACTGAGTTCAAATTCATATTGCTCCCGTTCTGGTGTCCCACGTTCTCCGAAGTATTTGTCCTCCAGATCACCTAAAGTCGTATATTTTCTTACTTCCATTTTTTCTTACTTTGATCTATTCATTCTATCTCTTGTCTTTTCTTCAAAATACGCCCTCTTTATCTGTTCAGCTTTTTGTATTTCCGCAGGAGGTGTCTTATTAGTTTTTTTTATAAGTCCATGAGTAGCAACAACCAAAGTAAATTCGTCTTCTTCTGTGTCCCAAAATGCAAAAAGTCGATAAAATTTACCGCTGTCATCAACTCTAAACTCAAATATTCCGTCACTACTTTTCAACTTAGTAAACCATTGCCCGAATAAACGTTCTTTGGTCTTACGCATAGCTTGAAACAATTTCTTTTTAGGATTTATTTCAAGAGAGTTGGTAAATTCTTCGGCCTGTTTGAGTAGTATAACTTCAATGGATTTTTCCATACATGTCAAACACTAATAGTTTCTAAAAATAGAAACTATTTCAGGAAAATCAAAGTATTTGCTGTTAAAATTGTATTTTCTCACAATACAAACTTTCTTCGCTTATATAAAGATTCTATTTCTGATACGACCCAACCATTCTTTGTGTATAGTCTTCTCATAGCGGTCACTTTAATCGTTTCATTTTCCAACAGATCCATTGATTTAATCCCAATCAATGTATTTACACCATCTTCCTTAATCGTATTCTTGATTGTACAATTTTTTAAACTCTCTGCAAATGTGCCAAATAGAATATTATTGTAAATATCATAACCAATACCGTACACAGGAGTTTCAGAGACTGGAATAACTTCCTTCATTCTCAGCCGATGCTTATTCTCAGTTGGCCAAAACTCACAAAAGACAAACTCATTGTCTTTCAAGAAAAATTCAGGTTCACTTGGTATTATGATATCGATCGTTGAAAATAAAATCATTGAATTTTCAAAAAGGAGATTTGTGGATTCAATACCATCGTTATTTAAATCAACAGATTTTTTTGAATAAGAGGAAATTAACTCATACTCTCCATCAAACATTTCGCGTAACAATGGTCTCTTAACGACTTCAGTAGCGTTCTTATCACAACTCATCATGATGAACACACAAACAACCAAAAATAAAAAAATCTTCATGTATTTATGTTTTTAATTTAGGCTTAAAGCAGGAGCATCCCAGCAAAGAGGTTTCATTTTAAGCCTTCTTTTCAAACAAGGGTTACGCTGTTTCCATTTTTTCTAGAATACTTCCACTCTTTTCCACAGTCGTAACAGATATAGTTCCGCTTAAAAATTGGGAAAAACGCCCCAACAAGGAAGTAGCCCAATACCATAAGAGGATTCACCACCTTCTTTCGACTGACATTGTCCGATGCACAAAAGGGGCAAATGGATTGATCGGTATCCTCGTTTAAGGCAATTAGTTCAATGTTTTTGGATCTAATTTCAGCAGCATCCTTAATGTAGCCACCTTCTTTAAGCAATGAAGTTGCTTGAATAAAATCGCTCTCTTTCACATCCAGTTTCACACCACCAATGGCATTCGAGTAGAAATTATTTACCTGAGCAGTAAGTTCGTCACGTATGATCGTATCGATTCCTTCGGATTCAAGCAATCCTTTAGCAAAATGTGCCTCATGTGGCTGTGTGAAAGTAATGATTGTTCTCCAATTTTCCATAGGTCAGGTTTTGGGTTAAATTTTAACGAATGGCCGTATGCTGCGTAGCCTGTGTTGCGCCTGCGGCAGGCTATGCAGTATACGATGTGTTGTAGCCCGTAGTTAATTTTCGTTAATCAATTGTCTTTCTGTATTTTGAAATGGTTTCTTCAACGTGATTTAATTCAACTATCCATTCAAGTAAATCACTATTTAACCACTCAATTCCTTGAATAATATCGTCTTTATATGAATACAAAACATTTAAATTCCAAGTAATTGCTTCATGATGAAAGATTCGATTTCTTAATTTTCTAATCCCATTAAATTTAGAACTCATTGTCTTTCTTTTTCTTAAGCTTTTCGGACAATTTGGAAATGCTAATCTTAAGTTTTTCCATAAAGTCATTTCGAACCTCGTGTCAAACAATGATGTCCAAAAACCAAATGAAAGTTCGGATATTATTCTTCCTGGTGTTATTTCCTTCTTCTCGGAGTAGATATTCGTTCGAGCTTGTGATATTCTGTCAATTTGAAATCTGGTCGCAATTTTTACAAACTCCTTATTGTCATACCATTCGTTATCATTAAATCGTTTAGTCAATTGATAATCAACAGAATTTCTTAAACCAATTTCTAATACAGCTAGTAATGGATAAAAAGATTCTGATATAAGAATGTTGCTTTTATAATGATCGATTGCTTTAAAAAGGTCATTCTTATTGAATTTCAAGTAGGGCTCAAGCCTTTCTTTGGAAATTATTCGTTCAACTATTGCATTGTTATCCATAAATGTATTATCTTTGTATCGTAGTCCCGGTGATTCCTCTCCCAGTTTTTTTGCTGGTGATGAAGCCGGGTTTTTTGTTTTACATTGTCAAAGATAATCTTTCCATTTCAAATACTTAATTCATTTTTCTAATAAACGTTCTTTAGAAGATTTGCTGGCGTGCGTCCTTCTATGGGCTACAGCTAAGTGACATAAATCGTATGCTTTATTCCCCCTTTTGTCGGGGTGCTATTTTATGATATTCTATTTTTTTAGAGTCGGGAGAACTCCGCCCCCTCAAAAAAATACCATGCATAAAATAAACTATAATTTCCATCAAATCCAAAAATAAAATTCCATATTTTGATTTAAGATCACCAACCCGGAAACAGAGATCGTTTCAAAACCGTAATGGCTTACCGCAGGGTGGAGAGAGCCATTCAAGCAAACTGGTGCATGTCAAGGGCGTAACCGATGCGCACTAAAGTCACAGTAAGTTCGTACTAAATTCAAACTAAGTTCACACTAAGTTCATACTAAGTTCGATTGCAATCAAATTTAATATGAACTTGCTTCGAATTTACTACTTATTTGGTATCACCCGAATGTGAGTTTGAGGCGGAGCAGTCATGTTTCTGTTAGGTTCAAGAAGCATGTGTGAGCCATCGTGGTTTGGCGAGACGGAAAGCCGCCCCTTGGAGAGAAGATGATTGACGGCTGCAAGCCAGATTTAATTCAGCTAGAGGCTCCCCTGAGATAGTTTTGCTTAAGATTGTTGCGCCTTGTGAAGTCTGCCACGATTCGAGGATGGTTTAAACCCATTCGTTGAAATCTATCAAATGCCAGCAAAGTGTTAATTTGTCCTCAAGCCGGACTGGCTTTTACTCTCTGCCTACAGCTGCAGAGAGTAAACAGAGCGCTCGGCTCTGCCGCTTGGCGCAGCCAAGTCATCGCTTGCGCTTTCCGCAGGTAAGAAATCAGAAATCGGTGGATAAAATATGGTTGTCCTTGAATTAATTCTGTTTGCTTGGTAGCACATTCAACACCTTCGGTGTTGTTTAATTATATAGACCTAACATCCACCGGTTGCACCGATGACTATTCGTATTCAAGTCCTGGTGGGAAAGCCCCACCCGGCCTCCCCAAAGGGAGGAGAGAATTTACGAATGCAATAAAAAGAGTTAAAAAGTCGTTTTTATAACTGAAAGCCCTTTAAGTAAATGTTTCACAGAATTCTCGTACTTCTCCGGGTGAGCAAAGCGAGGCCATAACAACGAACCAAATAATAACATCTGTGTTAATCTGACCCTTAGCCCAAGTCGCAGAAAGCCATGAACCAACCTGCAACTCTATGAACACCACAAAGCAGCGATAATCCGTTTAAATCTGTGTTCCCTTTGGACGAGATCAGTGGACACCTCTACATCAGCATATTCAACACCTTCGGCGTTGCGTAGTTGTTGGTGCCTGGCTACCACCGGTTACACCGATGGCTATTCGTATTCAAGTCCTTCGGACTTGGCAGACCTATATAAGATATCGCCGCTATACGGCATTATTCCATAATGAAAGCCTGGCGCAACAATGATTTCGCCGTTATGCGGTTGTATTAGGTCTTAATGCCATCGTTTCTCCGGGTGAGCAAAGCGAGGCCATAACAACGAACCAAATAATAACATCTGTGTTAATCTGACCCTTAGCCCAAGTCGCAGAAAGCCATGAACCAACCTGCAACTCTATGAACACCACAAAGCAGCGATAATCCGTTTAAATCTGTGTTCCCTTTGGACGAGATCAGTGGACACCTCTACATCAGCATATTCAACACCTTCGGCGTTGCGTAGTTGTTGGTGCCTGGTTACCACCGGTTACACCGATGGCTATTCGTATTCAAGTCCTTCGGACTTGGCAGACCTATATAAGATATCGCCGCTATACGGCATTATTCCATAATGAAAGCCTGGCGCAACAAAGATTTCGCCGTTATGCGGTTGTATTAGGTCTTAATTCCATCGTTTCTCCGGGTGAGCAAAGCGAGGCCATAACAACGAACCAAATAATAACATCTGTGTTAATCTGACCCTTAGCCCAAGTCGCAGAAAGCCATGAACCAACCTGCAACTCTATGAACACCACAAAGCAGCGATAATCCGTTTAAATCTGTGTTCCCTTTGGACGAGATCAGTGGACACCTCTACATCAACATATTCAACACCTTCGGCGTTGCGTAGTTGTTGGTGCCTGGCTACCACCGGTTACACCGATGGCTATTCGTATTCAAGTCCTTCGGACTTGGCAGACCTATATAAGATATCGCCGCTATACGGCATTATTCCATAATGAAAGCCTGGCGCAACAATGATTTCGCCGTTATGCGGTTGTATTAGGTCTTAATGCCATCGTTTCTCCGGGTGAGCAAAGCGAGGCCATAACAACGAACCAAATAATAACATCTGTGTTAATCTGACCCTTAGCCCAAGTCGCAGAAAGCCATGAACCAACCTGCAACTCTATGAACACCACAAAGCAGCGATAATCCGTTTAAATCTGTGTTCCCTTTGGACGAGATCAGTGGACACCTCTACATCAACATATTCAACACCTTCGGCGTTGCGTAGTTGTTGGTGCCTGGCTACCACCGGTTACACCGATGGCTATTCGTATTCAAGTCCTTCGGACTTGGCAGACCTATATAAGATATCGCCGCTATACGGCATTATTCCATAATGAAAGCCTGGCGCAACAAAGATTTCGCCGTTATGCGGTTGTATTCGGTCTTAATTCCATCGTTTCTCCGGGTGAGCAAAGCGAGGCCATAACAACGAACCAAATAACAACATCTGTGTTAATCTGCCCCTTAGCCCAAGTCGCAGAAAGCCATGAACCAACCTGCAACTCTATGAACACCACAAAGCAGCGATAATCCGTTTAAATCTGTGTTCCCTTTGGACGAGATCAGTGGACACCTCTACATCAACATATTCAACACCTTCGGCGTTGCGTAGTTGTTGGTGCCTGGCTACCACCGGTTACACCGATGGCTATTCGTATTCAAGTCCTTCGGACTTGGCAGACCTATATAAGATATCGCCGCTATACGGCATTATTCCATAATGAAAGCCTGGCGCAACAAAGATTTCGCCGTTATGCGGTTGTATTAGGTCTTAATTCCATCGTTTCTCCGGGTGAGCAAAGCGAGGCCATAACAACGAACCAAATAACAACATCTGTGTTAATCTGCCCCTTAGCCCAAGTCGCAGAAAGCCATGAACCAACCTGCAGCTCTATGAACACCACAAAGCAGCGATAATCCGTTAAAATCCGTGTTCCCTTTGGACGAAATCGGTGTATTCGGTGGAGAATTTATGCACAAATAAACAAACGTACCCAGCTGATAACTGATCATTGTTCCACCGATGGCTATTCGTATTGAAGTCCTTCGGACTTGACGCACAATGGAAGATCTCGCCGCTATGCGGCTAAAATCGAAACCCCAACCCGTCCCTCCCCAGTTGAGAGGGTGTCTAAAATTCAAAGAATTTAAACTTCTATTCGAGTACAAAAAAATACGATTTTATTCATTTCCACCACCATAATGCTATTTTTGCAAGACAAACCCCTTGTCGATGAGTCAATTTATGAAAGAGGCACACGAATCAGACAATAGAAACATCCTGCTGGGTGCGGTGATCATCACCTCATTCATCAACCCATTTATGGGAGCCGCCATCAACATTGCACTGCCACACATAGCCCAGAGCCTTGAGATGGGCACCTTGGGCATGAGTTGGGTGGGTATGTCGTTTCTATTGTCGTCGGCTGTATTCCTGGTGCCCATGGGCAAAATTGCCGACATCAAAGGGCGCAAACGCATCTTCCTCTATGGCAACATCATCGTCACCCTGGCCTCGGCCATGTGCGCCCTGGCATCCACCCCTGCCGTCCTGCTCACAGGAAGGGTGGTGCAGGGCATTGGTTCGTCGATGATGTTTGGCACCGGCATGGCTCTGGTCACCTCGGCCTTCCCACCGCAAAAACGGGGCAAGGCCATCGGGCTGGTGGTTTCGGCCGTTTACCTGGGGCTCTCGGCGGCTCCGGTTCTGGGAGGACTTCTCACCCAATACTGGGGATGGCGCAGCCTGTTTTACATCACCATCCCTGTAGGCGCCTTGGTGGTGATCCTCACGGCCACCCTACTGAAAAACGATTGGGTCGATGCCCGCCACGACTCATTTGACTGGCGAGGTTCGTTGGTTTACATCCTTTCCATGTCGATGCTGATGATTGGCTTCACCAAACTGCCCGATCCACTGGCCATATTAGCCTCAATATTTGGGTTGGCTGGCATCATCGGTTTCGTCAGGCTGGAGATGAAAACCGCCTCGCCAGTCATCAACATCCATCTATTCCGCCACAACCGCATCTTTGCCTACTCCAACCTAGCAGCACTCATCAACTATGCCGCCACCTTTGCCATCAGTTTCCTGTTAAGCCTATACCTGCAATACATCAAAGGATTGTCGCCCCGTGACACTGGGCTATTACTCATCACCCAACCCATCGTAATGACCATTTTCGCCGCCATATCGGGTCGCCTCTCCGACCGCTACAACCCGAATTTACTTTCATCCTTGGGCATGGGCATCATCGTACTGGGATTGATGCTTCTGGTAGCGGTGGATGCAGAAACCTCAGGGGGTTACATCATGGCTGCCCTGGTTGTTCTGGGAATGGGCTTTGGCCTCTTCTCGTCGCCCAATACCAATGCCATCATGAGTTCGGTTCAAAAGCAGGAGCTGGGCATTGCATCGGCCACGGTGAGCACCATGCGGCTGACCGGTCAGATGTTCAGCATGGGGTTGGCCACCATGATCCTCCAAATCTACCTGGGAGCCACAAAAAGCATCATCGAGCAGCCAGAGAATTTCATCCGCAGCTTCCGAACCGCTTTTATCCTTTTTGCCCTCCTCTGCCTGGTAGGTGTTTTTGCTGCGTTGGCACGACACGGCAAACAAACTGAAACAGAAGGAGAGTAGCCATCATTGGGTTAAGAATCGCCGCAAAAACCGCAATTCTCAACCACATTATTTATCTTTGACCCCACAAAACAAACAATAGCCGATGAACCAAATATTCCCAAAGCTTATAGCCAATGAGCTAAAACTGGCTCTCCAAAGCATCACCAACACCATCCAACTTTTGGATGAAGGCGCCACCATCCCCTTTATCAGCCGTTACCGGAAAGAGATGACCGGCAGTTTAGACGAAGTGGAGATTGGCAACATTAAGGAGCGCTACGATAAATTGCAGGAGATTGAGAAACGGAAAGAGACCATCATCAAAACCATCGATGAGCAAGGCATGCTCACCCATGAGTTGAAACAAAAGATAGAAGCCTCTTGGAATGCCACCGAACTGGAAGACCTTTACCTGCCCTATAAACCCAAAAGAAAAACCAGAGCCGTCAAAGCCCGAGAGCGCGGATTGGAGCCTCTGGCCAAACTGATTATGAAACAGTTTGAGCAGGATATTGAAGGAAAGGCAGAAGGTTTCCTGAACGCGGAGGTGCCCAACACCGAAGAGGCGTTGCAAGGCGCGCGCGACATCATTGCAGAATGGGTGAGCGAAAATACAGTGGCTCGCGACATCGTGAGAAGCACCTTCAGCCGCGAAGCCATGATCATATCCAAGGTGGTCAAAGGCAAAGATGAGGCTGGAATCAAATACAAGGACTACTTCGACTGGAACGAACCTTTGCGCAAATGCCCATCGCACAGGCTACTGGCCATGCGTAGGGGCGAAAAGGAGGGGTTCCTGAAAGTGGAAATCACCCCACAAAGCGAACAAGCTGTTGATCGTCTGGATCGCCTTTTTGTCAAGGGGGATACAGCTGCCTCACAACAGGTGCGCATGGCCGTGGAAGATGCCTACAAGCGGTTGTTGCAGCCGGGCATCGAAACGGAGTTCAGCCATCTCTCCAAAGAGGGCGCCGATACCGAAGCCATCAAGGTGTTCACCGAAAACCTCAGGCAACTACTTTTGGCCTCGCCACTGGGCGAAAAAAGGGTGATGGCACTTGACCCAGGCTTCCGCACCGGTTGCAAGCTGGTATGCCTCGATGCCCAAGGCAACCTCATCCACAACGAAACCATCTACCCCCACCCACCACAGAGCGAAACTGGCAAAGCCATGAAAAAAGTGGATTCGCTGGTGGATGCCTATAAGATTGAAGCCATCGCCATCGGCAATGGAACCGCCTCGCGCGAAACTGAGAGTTTTATCCGGGGCATCCGTTTCAACCGCGACTTGCAGGTGTTTGTGGTGAGCGAAGATGGCGCCTCCATCTATTCGGCCTCCAAAACTGCCCGAGAGGAATTTCCCGATTACGATGTCACCGTGCGGGGTGCTGTATCCATTGGTCGCCGGCTGATGGATCCACTGGCCGAACTGGTCAAAATAGATCCCAAATCGATTGGCGTGGGTCAATACCAGCACGATGTGGAGCAATCGCGCCTCAAAGCCTCGCTCGACATGGTGGTGGAGAGTTGTGTGAACCAGGTGGGGGTGAATGTAAACACCGCCAGCAAGCATCTGCTCACTTATGTGTCGGGCTTGGGTCCACAATTGGCACAGAACATTGTGGACTATCGAACACAGAACGGACCGTTCAAATCGCGCAGCGAACTGAAAAAAGTGCCCCGCCTGGGCGCTAAAGCATTTGAGCAGTGCGCAGGATTTATGCGGATTCCCGATGCTGAAAACCCGTTGGACAACTCAGCAGTGCATCCGGAATCGTATCCCATAGTGGAAAAGATGGCCAAAGACATCAAGTGCCAGGTGAACGATTTGATGGGCAAGAAGGAGATCCGCCAGGAGATCAAACCAGAGAAATACATCACCGACAAAGTGGGATTACCTACCCTCAACGACATCTTGAAGGAGCTGGAAAAACCCGGCCGCGACCCGCGCCAGCAAATCAAAGTATTCGAATTTGCCCCGGGCGTCACCAGCATTGGCCACTTGAAACCCGGCATGATTTTACCCGGCATCGTGAGCAACATCACCAACTTTGGTGCTTTTGTAGATGTGGGCGTGAAGCAGGACGGCCTGGTGCACATTAGCCAGCTGGCCGACCGCTTTGTGAGCGACCCAAACCAGGTAGTGAAACTGCATCAGCATGTGATGGTGAAGGTGGTGGAAGTGGACGAAAACCGAAAACGAATACAACTCACCATGAGAGATCTATAAAGACAAAGGCTGTCAAGAAAAACTTGGCAGCCTTTATTCTTTTCTATCGTTTCACCCATTTGTATAGCCAAGTTCCACTCTTTAAAAAGTAGAGGCCAGGAACAAGCGAACCTGTCTGGATGATTGATAAGTCTGACGTGGCCACTTCCTGAGCGATCAACTGCCCTGAGGCATTAAAAAGAGCGATGGTTTGTCCGGGTACCAGTCCATGAACCACCAGTTGACCTGAAGAATGTGCCACCTGCAAGCCATATTCCGGATTTAGAATACCAGTAGAAAGTTTCTCCTGCAACTCAAAGGCACCCACATCCACCACATCATCATAAATACGCTGGAAGCCTGCCAAGTCCACATCAAGGGACTCAGGCACCCAACCGTTGGCCCCATGGTTCACCAAGGCCGACTCTTTGGTGACGGACCAATCGGCCATTCCATCAACATCGCCCAAATGACCAGCATTGCTGGAAGGTTGCTTAAACCAAGGGGACGAAGCACCTGGGTCATTATTCATCGCTGACAGAACAACATTACCATCGGATTCCATCCAGCCTTCAATGGCACAATCCGACACTGTTGTTTCCGATTGGGTCATCAACGGGGTATTACCCCAAAAGACCGAATTATAAATCTTGGCATTGGTCAAAACCTGCTCCCCAATGGAGCCCTCTGCCTTATTCTTCACCACCGTGCAGTTCACTACTGTGGCATTCCCGGAAACATACAGGCCACCACTTGACGATGTGGCTGTATTGTTAGAGATGACACAATTCAGAACTTTGCCCTGTATTTCAACACCCACGCCACCGGCATTGTCGGCTTGGTTCGAACGAACCACACAATGTTGCACCAAACCATTTTGATTGATCAACACACCACCACCACTTAAAACAGTACTATTATTTTCGATCAAACAATGATCGACTACACCCCCATTGAAGAGATAGATACCGCCTCCTTGCGCGGCGTGACAATGACGAATGATGCAATTGCGTAGTACCGAATGATCTTCCAGATAGGCTCCACCGCCCTTATATTGAGGAATATCGCCCCCTTGCAATACAAATCCGTCCCAGGTAGTTTGTTCAATAATAGAAGGCGAACTCTTTAGAACACGACGCTCCCCCTCTGCTTTAAGTATTGTGGGAAACGTCTTCGCATTCCTGTTTTCAAGCCTTCCCATTTCCAACGAGGGGAAACCTCCCAAAACAGTCACTCCTGATTTCATCTCGAAAGAAGAGTTGGGTAACGCAGAACCAACATACTCGCCTTCGGCAACCCAAACAAAATCGCCAGCATTGCTATTATTGACCATTAACATCAGGTCACTGGAAGCATTTTCCCAAGAAGAACCATCACCCAAGCCAGAAGGAATAGATTTAACGTACCGAATGGTTTGTCCGGAAGCCAAGATTAACATAAAGAATAGAAGGAAAAACAAGAAGCTTGATTTTTTCATAAATATCATTTGGGATTTTGGTTAACTAATATACGCTTAACTCCTTAAACAGCACAATTTGAAAAAAGTTACATTAATCGAATAAAATAGATACGAACAAAAATCAGCATCTCCTGTTTATATAACAAAATGAAAATATGAAACAGAAATTTTTATTGGCAGGGACATTGATGTTTTTCGTATCTGCTCTTGCCACTCAAGCACAAAATGTGAGTCTGGAAAAAAGCATCGTCACCTGGACGGGTAAGAAATTAACTGGAGAACACACTGGGAACATCAAGTTAAAATCTGCCACAATCAAAACTCAAGACAATGAGCTCAAAGGTGGGAGTTTTGTCATCGACATGACGACCCTGACCTGCACCGACCTCAAAGATGAGGGTGCCAACACCAGCCTGGTCAACCATTTGAAGTCGGATGATTTTTTCTCGGTAAACCAATACAAAGAGAGCCATTTTACCGTAACCAAGGTGGCACGGCAGGCCAACAACCAATACCAAGTAACGGGCGACCTCAAAATCAAAGGTTTCAGCCACCCCAACACCTTCGTGGTGAAGTTTGACGACAAAGGCAAACAAAAGACATTCACAGGCACGATGGTTGTTGACCGAACTCTTTACAACATCCGATACGGTTCGGGCAAGTTTTTCGATAACCTGGGTGACCGTATGATTGATGATAATTTTGAGATTCAATTCTCCATCGAGATGGAATAAATAATAAAAAAAGACCCGGCCAAAAGCCGGGTCCATTCATCTGTTGTTGTTGTAATTATTGATTAAAGCTTAAATATCTCTTCAGATATTTGGGTGTTTACTTGAATATCATCCATCACCAAATCGAACATTTGGGGTCCAACCGATTGGGTTACCTTCAAAGGCAACATCAAGCCATCTTTCTCAGTATATTCTTTTATTAAGGTAACAGCTTGCCCTTGGGGAGAATTCTTTACCTCTTTCAATTTTAAGCCTGTCTCTGCTGAGAAATAGAGCACCGATTCAGCACCTTTGGCACTCACAACTGCAATTTTATAAACAGGCTCACCATTAATTTCCTCTAAAGCGGTCAGTTCTGTTTTGGCACCATTTTGACCCAGCAACAGTTCGGGAAAGAGAGTCGTTTCTTCCTGCATGGCGGCCACGGTTTGTTCATCCAAAACCTGCTCGCCCATCGGGCTGCTAACCTTTCCTGCCTTGCCATTCAAAACCTGTTTCGACATCAGGTTCCCTTGCAAGTAAGTTTCCACACAAAGTTTACCCGGAGTTTCGATATAACTTTTAACGGTCAACTCCATCCCTTGAATGGCCGCTTTAGCCGAACTAACCATACTTTTAACCCCTTCGAGTCGCTCCTTGCCGCCAATAGCCTTCAGATAATCATCAATCACCTGTTGCGCCGTCAATCCCTCGGGAATGGATTTCTGCTTAACCTCTTGCCCATAATAATCATAAGTCAGGATCTTGCCATCGGCATCGAGACGACGCAGGGTGCTTTTGATTTTGGCCACATCACCCACGGCAATCAAGTAAGCATTTTCAGGTTTCAGATATTTTTTGGCCATCTCTTGCACATCCTGGGGTGTGACTGCTGCCAATTTTTCAAGATAGGTGGCATAATAATCTTTTGGTAGGTTATAACGCTCAATGTTCAGGGCAAATCGAGCAATAGTGGCCGGATCTTCCATCGAACGGGCAAAACTGCCAGCCATCATATTTTTAAACAGCATCAAATCCTGATCGGAAACCAGATTTTGCTGCAAAAAATTCATCTCTTTCACCATTTCAAAGAGGGCACTGTCGGTGGCTTCACCCTTCACCATGGCCTCGGCCTCAAAATCGCCCATAAACTTATCGGGACTCAAGCTTGAGTAGGCACCATAGGTCCATGCTTTATCCTCGCGCAAATTCTGGAACAAGCGGGCACTGAAGGATCCTCCACCCAGCACGTTGTTCATCACGCTGCCCTTGATGGCATCGGGATGACCCGGTTTCAAATCAACAATATGGGTTACGCGAATGGCACTCTGATTGGCACCATCTTTGTTCCCCACCACGATTTGAGCTTTATCGTTGAGTTTTGGCGTCACATAGTTGGTTTGGGGCACAACCCCTTTCTCCCATTTGCTAAAATATTGGTTGACCTGTTTCTTTGCTTCCTTTAGTGTGATGTCGCCTACAATAACCAGGTAAGCCACATTGGGGCGAAAATAAGTGTGATGATAAGCTTTGCAATCTTGCGCCGTGATGGCTTCCACGCTTTTCTCCGACATGATTTCACCATAAGGATGGTTGGCGCCAAACAACATCCGCTTGCTGATATTCCCAGCAATGGATTGAGGTTCTTCCTTTTCGGACACAATGCCAGTAACCGTCTGTTTTTTCAATTTGGCCAACTGCTCATCAGGGAATGTTGGATTCAGCAGCACATCACTCATCACTGCGAGCAGCTGGTTGCTGTATTTTTTCAACGAGCGCCCGGCGATACCTTCGGATGAGGTATTCAATACGGCACCAATAAAATCGATCTCCTCGTCAATCTGTTCCTTGGTGCGGTTGGTGGTACCCATCAGCAGCATATCGCCAGCCATGGAATACAAACCGGTTTTTTCACCTTGCAATTCGGGTTGAATCTCCAAGGAGAGGCTGTAGGTCACCATAGGAACCTTGTGGTTTTCCACCACGAAGACTTTCAATCCGTTTTTCAGCACGAACGATTGCGGCGTGCCGATGTGGATCATTGGGGCGGCACCTGCTGCAGGAGCCTTAGTTCGGTCGATTTGTGCAAAACCGGGCAATGCAAACAATATTGCCAAAAATATGCTGAATACTATTTTTTTCATGGGATAAAATTTTGTCAAAATTGAATATCAATAAAAATCATTTTGAGTTTTTGGGCATATAATACAACACCACCCTATTGCTAGGCACCAGGTATTGGTTGGCCACACGCTTGAGATCCTCGCGGGTGACCGCAAGATACTTGTCCAACTCTTTATTGATCAATTCTGAATTTTTAAAATAGGTGTAGTTGGTCGCCAGATTCTCTGCTCTGGAAGCCAAACGTTGGTTGGAGGCCACAATTTGGTTTTCAAACTGATTCTTCAATTTGGCAAATTCGCGCTCCGAAATCAACTCTTGCTGCACTTTGGCAATTTCGGCATTCATCCCACTCTCCAAATCACCAGCATCAACGCCCATATTGGTAAAGGCATAGGTAAAGATCAAACCGGGATCGCTGAAGGGAACAGGGAAAGAACCAGTGGCCATCGCTTTCTCCTGTTGGTCAACCAACGCTTTGTGGAAGCGTGAGCTGGAACCCGATGAGAGTAGGTTGGAAAGCATATCCAAGGCATAAAAATCGTCGCTACCCAGTTTTGGGGCACGATAAGCCTGCAAAACCAAGGGCACCTGAACATTGTCAAAAATGGTGTCGCGTACCTCGCCGTTCAATGGTGGCTCCACCACTTGAGGCCGATAGATCGCCATAGCCCCTTTGGGGATTTCATTGAAATATTGAGCCACGAGCTCCTTGGTTTTTGCCATCTCAATATCGCCTGCAATCACCAGGGTGGCATTGTTTGGCACATAAAACATCTTATAGAAATCAAGAAAATCTTCATCCTTGGCTGCGCGGATATGATCGGGATTCCCAATCACTGTCCAGCGGTATGGATGCACCTTGTAGGCGCGTTTCATCACCTCTTCGAAAAGCGATCCATAAGGGCGGTTGTCGTAACTCTGTTTCTTCTCTTCAATCACCACCCCCTTTTGGGTTTTGATGCCAATGCTGTCGACCCGGGCATGCAACATGCGCTCCGATTCCAACCAAAGACCCAGCTCCAATTGGTTGGAAGGCAGAATCTCATAGTAATAGGTACGGTCGTTGGAGGTATTGGCATTCAATGTACCACCAGCTTTTTCAACATATTTAGAATAGGCACCACGTTCAATATTCTCAGTTCCTTCAAACATCAAATGCTCAAAAAAGTGGGCAAAACCGGTACGGTCGGGGCGCTCATTTTTCGATCCCACATGGTACATAACCGAAACAGAAACTATGGGCGTTGATTTATCCTGGTGCAAAATGACATGCAGCCCGTTGGGCAAATCGTATTCCGTATATTCAATTCTATTGCTTTGCGCATTCACTGATGGCATCAGTAAAAGAAAGCCTAAAAGGTAAAAAAGGATTGATTGTTTCATAAATAATCATATTAGTATAATAAAAAAGCACGTTACAATAACCAGGCCCACAACAACAAATAACACCCCATCAATTAGTTGCACAAAAAAGACAACCCAACCTCAGGCTCCAGATTGTTCATTTACGAACACCATCTGTCCGTATTTGAACAGCCCCACCCGCTAAACAAAGGGCTGCAAAGGAATCAATATTTAATGATAATAAAAAAGCCACCGGATGAATGATGATGTTAATTTTTGCAGACGACCAATTAATTGATAATTTTGCCAGAGAAGAGAAGAACAAAGAAAACATCAATGGCCTTAAAACTAGTAAATAAAAGAACCCCCTGGGCGATGCTGATCCTTTCAACATCGAGCATCCTTTTGGCTTTTGCATTAAAAAGCTGCACCACCGACGATGTTTGCCTATCGTACCAGCACAATTTGCAGGCAGGGTTTTACTCTGCCAAGTCGGCCAAAAAGGCTGACACCACCCTGTCCGACGTGGTAATTTGGGGTTTGGGAAGGGAAGATTCTTCATTATACGATATTCAAAGCATCAGCAAAATATTTTTGAACCTCAACCTGAATAACGATTACACGGGGTATGTAATTCAGACCAAAACCTTACAGGACACCATTGAGTTTTGGTATAAAAAAGAATTGACCCCCATATCGGGAAGTTGTGGCGTCACCTTCAACCTGACCATTGATTCGGTTGGTCACACCAATACATTCATCGATTCAGTGAGCATCATCTACCCGGAACTCCAGTACAAAGAAAACGCAGAAAATGTCAAGATATTTATTTATTAGCCTGTTCCTAATTGCGTGGACGGCATCAACCCAGGCACAAACAACCAACGTCACCAAACAAGGTCTGTCGGTGGGGATCGATTTATCGCCCTTCATCATCAGAGCCTTTGATCAGGAGCGGACGGGCTTTGCCTTCAATGGGCGTTATTCGCTCAAGGACAAGTGGTTTATGGCCGCCGAAGCAGGTTTCGAAAACACAAGCTTCAGCAAGCGCGAATTCGACTATTCAACCAATGGCACCTTTATCAAAGCTGGTCTGGAGTACAACCTATTCAAGGTGGATGAGGACGACAACAACGACAACATCCTGGTTGGGTTCCGCTATGGTTATGCCTGGCAGGAGCATGCCTGCGACAGATTTACCATTATCGACGACTATTGGGGTAGCTACCAAGGCTCACTGGGCAGCAATTCGGTTAACTCGCATTGGATGGAGATTGTATTCGGCTTAAGAAGTGAAGTGCTAAAAAACTTCTATATGGGATGGAGCATCCGGCTCAAACAACTCTTTGTGGCCGACCATGCCGGAGTTTTGGAACCATACACCATCCCAGGCTTTGGTAAATTCGACAACAAAACCAACCTAGGATTCACCTACACACTGGAATACCAAATCCCCATCAAAGGACATAAACATAAGAACAGATGAAACGAGTATGTGTTTTTTGCGCCTCCAGCCAACAGGTGCCCCAAGTTTTTTTTGACGACACCATCGCGTTGGCGCAACACCTGGTTAAAAATGAATATGCCCTCCAGTATGGTGGTGGCGCTCTGGGTTTGATGGGAGCCCTGGCCGATGAAGTAATCCGCCTCAATGGCAGAATCACCGGCATCATCCCTCATTTTATGGTAGAAGTGGAATGGGAGCACAAAGGCGTCCGCGAGATGATATATGTCGACACCATGGCCGAAAGAAAGCAGCTACTGGCCAAGGATGTGGATGCCGTCGTGGCCTTACCAGGAGGAACGGGCACCTTTGAAGAGCTGTTTGAGGTGCTGTCGAATAAAAAACTGGGCATTTTCACCAAACCGATCATCCTGGTGAACACCAACGGTTTCTTTAATCCATTTATTGAGTTGATGAACAGCATGGCCCACCACCGTTTTCTCAGGCCGGAACATTTAGCCATGTTCTCGGCCGTCGACTCGCCCTTAGAGGTCGTACAGGCCATAGAAGAGTCGCCCAGCTGGGGGCATTCAACGGCAAAAGCCATGGCCGCCATGCGTTAAGCGGGGGCAGCATCAGAAGAACAAACCAAATAGGATGGCATAATACGGCACACTCAAACGATCACAGGCCAAGATAAACAAAGATGCAACACAACCAGAACACAGCAACTCCGGAAACAATCCCCTATGAGGCAGGGCAAATGCAAAATGCATGGCCAGGAGAGGTTTGGTTTTCGGATCAACGCATCGCCAAGGATTACACGCATGCAACCCAGCTCAACAATGCCGTACAAAACTTGGGCAGGGATGCCGACTCCATACAGGTCGTCACGACAAAAGACTCCCTAGCCGAACACCTATCAAGCACCATCCGCCAGCGCACCACCACAGCCACCACCCACACTGAACTGGCAACCGACCTGCGAGCTGTTCCATACATCCAGCAACAAAAGGATTGGATCTTTTCGATTGTGCTCATCGCTTTCATCCTTATTGCTTCCGTTCGAGTAGGTGCCCCCAGGTTTATTACGGAATTGTTCCAAGCTATTTTTTCAGAAACGAAATGGAACAAAACCATGGAATCGCTCAAACTGCAAAATCGCAGGGCAAGCCTCCAACTATTTATCCTATACCACCTGACAGCACCACTATTTATTTACGAAATACTGGTATACCAGCAAATCAACGTTTTCAACCAGAATAACATCCTCTCCTATCTCGCCATATTACTGGCAGGACTAGCCCTATTTGGCATACGCACGGCCGGATATTGGTTGTTGGGCTATGTGTTTGAAACCAGGCAAAAAACCCTCCAATTCCTGCAAGCATCCTTGATATTTACAAACATTGCCGGCCTATTGATCTTACCCATCAGCCTGCTGTTTCCCTTTATTGACCCAACCTATTACCAGATGCTGCTGCGCTTGGGTTTATCCCTTTTCATTGTGCTTTACATCTGGCTTATATCAAGAGGGATTAAAATAATTTTAGACGATTTCCTTTCAATCTTTTATATGTTTTTGTACCTTTGCGCACTGGAAATCCTACCCTTATTATGGCTGTATAAGCTATTTGCAGGGTAAGACAACAGATTCAGAGAGCACATTATTGATTAAAAGAGAGAGCTTTGAAGATTAAAAAAATACTGGTTTCTCAACCAAAACCGACAGAAGTCAAATCGCCTTATTTCGATTTGGCAGAGGCAAACAATGTAAAAATCGACTTCAGACCTTTCATCCAGGTTGAAGGCGTAAGTGCAAAGGAGTTTAGAAAACAGAAGATCAATATCTTAGACCACTCTGCAGTTATATTCACCAGCAGAACGGCCATTGATCATTATTTCAAGCTGAGTGAGGAGCTACGCATCGTGATCCCCGACACCATGAAGTATTTCTGTATTTCGGAAGCCACAGCCTTTTATCTTCAAAAATACATTGTTTACCGCAAGCGGAAGATCTTTCACTCCACCGGCAAATTTGCCGACCTTGTGGAAGTGTTGAAAAAGCACAAGGACGAAAATTTCCTGGTACCTCTCTCGGACATTCATAAGCAAGAGATCCCGACCCTGTTGACCAAGGGCAAGTTCAAATTCACCAAGGCCATATTGTATAATACTGTCAGCAGCGATTTGAGCGATATTGAAGCTTCGGAATACGACATCCTGGTGTTCTTCAGTCCTTCGGGGATCACATCGCTGATGCAAAACTTCCCAAACTTCGAGCAAAAGGACATCATCATCGCTTCGTTTGGCCCGGCAACAGCCAAAGCAGTGAAGGACGCAGGATTAAGGCTGGACATACAGGCGCCAATGCCACAAGCCCCTTCCATGACCATGGCTCTTGAGCAGTTCATCAAGAAACACAACAAAGGACAGAAATAATACTCTGCCATCAAATAACAGATGCCCTTCGATCGCTCGTTGGGCATCTTTTTTTATCGGATGGTTTGCCCTATCTTTGGCAGTCACCAAACAGAACCAAACTGGGGCAAAACAACATTTTCAACATCATGGCAGGCAACCAACCTGACAAGGCAATCAAACAAGACGATTTATGACAAAACCTAATCTTTCTTTCGGTAAAAAGGAAAAGCTATGCAGCCTGAAAATGATCCAGCGGTTGTTTTCCGAAGGAAAGTCATTTGTAAAGTACCCATTAAGAATCAGCCAAATCACCACGGAGGAGTTGCCCGAGCCAGTGAGTTGCCAGGTATTGGTAAGTGTTTCGAAGAAAAAATTCAAACGGGCCAACAAACGCAATCGCATCAAACGGCAAATCAGGGAGTCGTACCGACTCAACAAACACCTACTGACCGATGCCTTGCTGCACCACAATAAAAAGATGGCTCTGGCATTTATCTATATCCCTGCCGAAGAGCTATCGACCGCTGAGATAGAGAAAGGAATGATAAAAGCCCTATTACACTTAAAAGAACAACTGGAGAAGCAGCATACCCCCAACACCACAGCATGAAACAGCTAAAGAACACCATATTATTCCTGCTAGGAGCGATCAGGAAAGGATTGGTCATCATATTAATTATCCCAGTTAAAATCTACCAACTGGGCATCTCGCCCATGCTCCCCAACTCGTGCCGCTACACACCGTCCTGCTCTTCGTATGCCATAGAAGCCCTAAAAAAACATGGCCCATTCAAAGGGCTTCTTCTTACCATCAGGCGTATTTCGAAATGCCATCCATGGGGCGGTCACGGACACGATCCGGTACCATAAACAATCATTGAAAGGATTGACAAAACAATTGACATTAGATTATTCACCAATAATTTTGTATATTTATCTTTTATAGAAACCTAAGGCACCAATAAAAGAGAAAAAACATGATACTCCAATCCATCAATCCGGCAACCGATGAAATCATTTATGAATACAAGGAGCACCAGTGGGATGAAGTGAATGCGGCATTGGACGAGTCGGTGCGTGCCCAAAAAGAATGGATGAAGGTGAGCGCGGCCAACCGCGCTTCAGTCCTTTTGAACATAGCAGCCATACTGCGAGAACGGCAGGAAGGATTGGCTTTCCTTATTTCCATAGAGATGGGCAAGGTGATAGGCGAAGCACGGGCTGAGATAGAGAAATGCGCCAAGGTGTGCGAATACTACGCCAACCAAGGCTACTCTTTTATCCAACCCAAGCCGGTTGACACAGAAGCCAGCGAGTCGTATGTCATTTATAAGCCATTGGGCATTGTCTTGGCCATTATGCCTTGGAATTTCCCTTTTTGGCAACTATTCCGCTGTGCGGCTCCCGCATTGATGGCCGGCAATTCGGTGGTATTAAAACACGCCTCCAACGTATCGGGTTGTGCCATGGCCATACAGGATGTTATTGCACAGGCGGGGATCCTACCCGGCCTATTCAAAACCCTATTGTTGTCGAGCAAGAAGGTAGACAAACTGATATCCGACAAACGAATCAAGGCGATATCACTCACCGGCAGCACCGTAACGGGCAAAGCCGTAGCCCTACAAGCGGCCCATTACCTAAAAAAATGCGTATTGGAGTTGGGCGGCAGCGACCCCTACATCATATTAGCCGATGCCGATCTGGAACAGGCAGTAGAAGCTTGCGTCAAAGGCCGGTTAATCAATGCCGGGCAAAGCTGTATTGCCGCCAAGCGTTTCATTGTGGAAGAACCGGTTTACCAACGTTTCGAAGAGCTTTTTGTGGCGCGCATGCGGCAACAGAAGATGGGCGATCCCTTTGACCCCACTTCCGACTATGGACCGCTGGCGCGCAACAACATACGCGAAGACCTCCAACGACAGGTATCCAACAGCATCTACAAGGGTGCCCGATTGCTCCTAGGAGGCGTTATTCCCGAAGGCGCCGGAGCCTATTACCCGGCTACGGTATTAGCCAATGTGGCTCCGGGCATGCCAGCATACCATGAAGAGCTGTTCGGCCCCGTTGCGGCCTTGATCAAAGTGCGCGATACCAAAGAGGCCATCAAGGTTGCCAACGACACCGCTTTTGGGTTGGGAGCTGCCATCTTTTCATCCGATATAGACAGGGCACGTACTCTGGCCGAGGATCACCTGGAGAGTGGATGCTGTTTCATCAATGAGTTTGTCAGGAGCGACCCACGACTGCCCTTTGGCGGCATCAAAGAGAGTGGCATTGGCCGCGAACTGGCGCTATACGGTTTATTAGAATTTGTCAACATTAAAACTATTTACATCAAATGATACAGAACAAAGAGGCGTGGCTAAAAATGACCGATTGGTGCGCTCGGCAGGAACGGTGTATATATGATGCTAAGCAAAAATTAAATACCCTTCATGTGGAGGAAGAGGAGCAGGAGAACATACTAAAAAAACTAGCCAACGAAAATTACTTGAACGAAGAGCGCTTTGTAAGGTTTTACGTGCAAGACAAGTTTAGATTCAACGGCTGGGGTCGCATAAAAATCCAATGGCAACTGTCGCAAAAACAAATTGCCGCTCCATTAATTTCGGAAGGACTTGAAGAATTGGATGCAGCGACATACGAAAACACGCTAATGAATTTATTGACCGTCAAAAAGAGGAACATCAAAGGGAAGGACTTTTGGGAAACCAAAGCCGCCTTATTGCGTTTTGCCCAATCCAGAGGCTTCGAGTTCGACCTCACCATCCGGCTCATCCAACAGATAACAGAGTAAAAATCAAACCATATCCTAATGAAAAGAACCTATATCCTCCTAATGATCATGATCCTGCTTGGGGGACAATTAATGGCTGCCCCACGCAAGCCAGCCTGGGTGAAACAACGGCCCAACAATCCCGACTATTACATAGGCATTGCCTTCAGCAAAAAAACAGGCAGCACCATTGACTATATGCAGGATACGCGCACTCGGGCCTTGCGCGAACTGTCGAGCGAGATAGAGATAACCATCTCCTCTAACTCCATACTGCAACAGCTCGAAAGCAACAACGATTTTTACCAAAGCTATGAGTCTAAAATCAATTCCTCGGTACTGCAAACTCTTGAGGGTTATGAATTAGAAACATGGGAAGACAAAAAGGAGTATTGGGTGATGGCTCGGCTTTCGAAGGCAAAACACAAGCTACAGAAGGAGATGAAACTGGATCGTGCAAAAATGACTGCATCTGCCCACATGGAGGAGGCGCAAAAACACCTCGCCAACCAGAGGCCCTATGCCGCATTGGAGTCCTATTTCAAGGCCGCGTTGAGCATCAAGGATCATCTGGAAGCCGACCTGACACACCGCAGCGTCAATGGCACGCAAAACATTGGTGTGGCAGTTCAGAACGGCATCACCACCACCTTGCAGAATTTGACCATTGAGCCGGAACAGAAAACCTACCAAATTGGCCGCACGGGGATTGCCAACCTGAAACCAACAGCACAGGTAAACCTCAAGACGCCTGATGGCAGTTTCGCCGGAGAAGGCGTACCGGTGACTTTTAAGTTTATTGCCGGTTCGGGCAACTTGCAGGAAAAAGGGGTAAGCGACCAGAATGGGGAAGTTTCCACCTCGATCAACAACATACGAACCGGGTTAAAAAACCAGCAGGTGCTTATTGAACTGGACATCGCCCCCATCCAAGAGCTGTTTGACCAGAACGAAGCCTTATTCAACCTATTTTTGGGGAAAACCCCGCTACCTCGTGCTGTCATCAAGATTGAACTGGAAAAAGTTCTGGCCTCCTTTTCGATGCAGGAGATTCTGGTGGATGGGCAGAAAGTATGCGAATCGCTTCAACGCGATATAAAAGCCATCTTATCACAAAATTTCTTCACCTTCACGCACGATGAGCAACAATCGAAATATGCCGTATCAATCAACCCCTCGGTGACAAAAGGAGAAACGAAAAACGGCAATGGCTACACAGTCTACATTGTATATGGAGGGCTGAACATGACCATTGTAGATGTTTCAACGGGTCATGAGGTTTTCACTCACAACATCTCAGGGATTCGGGGCTTCCAACCCGGCAGCTACGCCCATGCCATCACCGCTGCGTGCCGCACCATCCTGGCACGCTTCCAGGAAGAAGCAATACCAGCTTTGGAACAACTGGATCTATAAAGGCAACATCATCATAAGCGGAGCTGACCAATAATTTGGACAGATCCGTTTTTTTTGATTGTTTTCCGATCGTTTATAATCATAGTGAACATATCGCTCCCACAAACTAAAACAATCAGAACCAATTAATTAAACAATAAAAATAATCAATCACACATCCATTAACATATTTTAAGCAAAAATTATTACGAACAATCAACCAACTTATTTAAAAAAACTAAATTTGCGGCTAAAGGAATACAACTTAAAGAATATAGAAATAATGGAATCAAGAGCATTTTACGACCATGAAACCGCTGCGGCCATTGGCGTATTCAAAGGTTTTTTAACAACCGACCAGTTCATCAAAATTGCAGAGGAACTGCATGATTTAAGGGCAAAGAACAACTCTTGCAAGCAGTTGAACAACATTGAAGACATGAAGGTGTTGACCCAGGACATTCAAAACTGGTTGAATGATGTTTGGTTTCCCAAGGCTAGAAAGAATGGGTTGAAGCATTTTGCCTTTGTGATACCAAAAAATGTGTTCGGAAAAATGAGCATGACCAATGCCAACAAGGACGAATCGGTGCGCACCGGCATCGAAATCGAGTATTTCGATACCGAGGCATCGGCCAAGGCGTGGTTAAAATCGAAGTAAACAAGCCAACTGAAAACAGGAAAGATAATCTCTTTCCTGTTTTTTTAATTTAAAAGTTTATAAAATTAAATATTTATACTTAATTTCACATTCTAGTAAACAAATCTATATACTATGAATGAAATTAAGGAAATAACCAATCCGGAAAAAGAGATTTTGTTTCACTTTTCAACCAATCCGGATGAAAAGGAAACCATTCAGGCAGTGATTGAAAAATATCCAGCCAAAGTAACCCCATACTTAAAAAAACTGATGGCGCATTCGGAAGCGATCCGTCTTCAATACCTGCCACACCCTGCCGAAGCAGAAACATACGGCACGGCCACTCCATTCGAAGAGGGAAAAGAAGCCTCCAAAACGTATGGTTTAGAACGCCTCTACCGCGACCGGGTGCTGATCACGCCACATTTCGATTGCCCTGCCTATTGTCGCTTTTGCTACAAAAAGAGCCGCGTGATGCGCAACAAGCCCAACATGAGCTATACAGAAATCGACCAGGTTGCGATAGAAGTGGCACAAATGACAGATGTTCGTGGTGCCCTGATCACAGGAGGCGACCCCATGATGGACATCAAAAAGCTCCAGTACCTTTTGGACAAACTAAGTGAGCTGGAGAACATCAAGGAGATTCGCATTGGCACCCGCACCCTACTGACCATGCCCCACCTCTACACCGAAGAGTTGTGCGCGATGCTGGCCTCCTACATCCGACCCGACTTTGAGAATGCCACTAACAGCCAGACATTGGCCATCAATGTGCATTTTAACCATCCCGACGAACTGGCACCTGAGGTTTTGCAAGCCTGCTACAGGTTGACATCCAGGGGCATCAAACTGCGCAACCAAACAGTACTCCTAAAAGGGATCAACGACAACATCGAAACCATGGGGCACCTATTCAAACTCCTGTTGCGCAACAACATCATCCCCTACTACATGAACCATTGCATGCCGGTGGAAGGTAGTGACTATTTACGCACTTCCGTTAAAAAAGGGCTTGACATATACCGGTACTTGTGCACCGAATCGTCAACGGCCATCCCCCACTATGTTTTTGCCCCATCAGGAGGCAAGGTACATGTGGGGCCGGACTCCTCCTTCCACTACGAACAAAAAGGCAACTTATCGCTGATTAAGGTAAAAATGCCTTACAGAGCCGAAGAATTCAAAAAAATTGCAAAGAAAGAGCTACCTGCCATGCACTGGGCTACGGAAGATGGTTTTATTGAAGGATACTACATTGACGGAAACGACAACTAACTACCCTGCATCCCTGGTGGCCACAAGCCTCCGGGGATAACAGGCACAGGAGAAACACAACCATGAATCGAACAAAACTCTATTTGGCCCTCCAGGGCGACAAAACCCCCGAAGAATATATCGCCATTGCCAAGCAGGCTGAAGAGGCTGGACTTGACAGGATCTATGTGTATGACGACCTATTCTACCATCCAGCCTATCCAATATTGGCCACCATGGCTCAACATACCAAATCCATTGAATTGGGCGCCTGCCTGCTCAACGGATTTTACAGGCATCCAGCCATGATCGCCACCAACTACGCTTACCTCTATCAAACCATCAACAACAGAGCCATCATGGGTCTGGGCAGGGGTTCCTTCTTCGACCTTTTAAATATGGAGACGCAAGAAGAATACACCCGTCAGGGATACGAAGAGACCGCACAACTGATCCACCATCTCTTCAAAGGGGATAAAAAACCCTTCCATGGCAAGATATTCCAGACCACTGAAAAGGCATTTTTAAAAATTCCCATCCCCCAAAGGCCTCACATTGTGACTGCTACATGGAACCGCGAAATGGCTTACCTGGCCGGCAAATACAGTCACGAAATCCAGATCGCTGAAGTGTGGAACGACAACTATTTGAGCGAGCTATTGGAAGCATTCCTGAAGGGGAATAAAGAAAATCCAATGGTTGAGCATCCTCAATTTTCGATCGGGGGCATGATTTGCGTGGGGCCAACTGAACAGGAAGCACTTATGAAAGCAAAATCGACCGTGGCCATCTATTTGCCCTACTTGCAAACCATACTAAAAAGCCATGGTATCGACCCCGAATCAGAAGTGATAAAGAAGATAAGTCAGCTATCAAAAACGGGGAAACTGGAAGAAGCGGCTCTCTGCACCCCTGATGAAATAGCCATGGCGTTGGCATTGGTTGGCACACAGGAACAAATCTCTGCCACGATAAAGGATATCAAAAGGAAATTCCCAATCCATGGCATACTATTCTCGCCGCCATATGGCACAAGCGAGTCACTGCAAAGCAACATCAAACAACTGGCAAACCTTGTTGAGCAGGAATGACATCTTTAATATCCAAAAATAAAATGGCGGCAACCAACTCCGCCATTTTTTTTGTACTTTTAGCTACGAACCGAAGCTAAACCAATCATAGAGATGGCTGCCAAACGAGAAAGAATGACGCCTCCCCCATGGGAGAGCAATATTAAACTCCCTGGATTATTGAAAAACTACCGCAATGCCGATTTTTCCACACAGATAAAAGTACGATTTCTATTCTACCTGTATCTGGTATGTCTGGCTGCGGTATCGGTGCATTTCACCCTATCGGTTGCGACACTTTGGTCGAAAGAAGGCATCTTGGCTTTCACCCACATTAAATTAATCAGCGAAGCAGTAACCATAGGCTTGACCATTTCATTCTTTCAAATTCTATTGAGAGGGCGCTTCGTCCTGGCAGCACATTTACTGATCATTGCCCTACAAATACATGTATGGATCGCCTTATTGCTCCACGAAAAAGAGATAGCACTCCAAACGAATACCATCGTCCACCTGATGGCCATATTGGCCATGATTCCCATCATCATGGAGAAGCGGCGAAAAACCATCCTGATCTATTTCGCTTCCAACATCGTCATGATTGGGTTTGCAGCCATCCATTTCAAGGAGCGGCTGCACTTGTCGGAGATGGCACAGATGGATTTTTTCTTCACCAATGCCATTGCTATAGGGTTCCTGGCTTACGTCAGTTACAGCATCTTCATCATCAACCAACGCTCCCTCCAACAGGCAAAAGAGGAGTTGCAGGAAAGACGTGCCATGGAAGAAGCACTGGCAGCCAGCGAGAAGAAATACCGGGAGATGGCCGACCTGTTGCCCCAGAGTATTTTCGAAATAGATACAAAAGGGTCGCTCCTTTACGTCAACAAGGCGGGGATCAGGATGTTTGGTTTTTCAGAAAGAGACATGATTGATGGGTTTAATTTCCTGAACATCATCATCCCCGAAGAGCGGGAGTTGATGAGGAAGAACACACGCATTTTCCTACAGACCCAAAAAAACTCCAACTACCAATACACAGCCTTGCGCAAAGATGGATCAACCTTCCCAATCCAATTTTTTTCAAACAGCATCATTAACAATGGAGTTATCGTTGGCTTACGAGGCGTGGGAATTGACATAACGGAACAAAAGAAAGCGGAAGAGACCATAAAAGAGAGCTTGCAACTCTTCCAAACACTGATTGAATTTGCGCCTACGCCAATTTTCCTTTCAAACGAAAAAGGGCATTTCCTAATGATCAACAACGCCTTCTGTGAGCAAACAGGCTATACTTACGAAGATATCACGCTTGACACTGGTATACGCACCTCCTCGTTGATTCCCCAACAATATTGGACAACCATCAACCAATTATTGACTAACACAGGGCAGGTCGAAAACATGGAGATTAGAACAATCAAGCGGGACAAAACAATACTGGACCTACTATACTATTGCAAAAAACTATCCATCAAGAACAAAGAAGTCTACTTAAGCACCTTCACCGACATCACTGAGAAAAAAAAGATTGAGCTTGAATTGGAGTATTACAGCGAACAACTAGAACAATTGGTGATTGAACGCACCGAAGAGCTGGCGGTAAGCATTGAAGAGTTGCGGATATCCAATGAGAACCTGAATATCCAGCGCGCCGAACTGGAACAAACCCTAAGGGAACTAAAAAACTCTGAGAAACAGCTAATGCTGGCAGACAAAATGGCCTCTCTGGGATTATTGGCTGCCGGCATTGCCCATGAGATCAACAATCCGCTCAATTTCATAAAAGGTGGCATTTATGCACTAGAATCCTTCTTCCACGAAAATCTGCCCACCGAAAAACAGGAAGAGGCATTCCCTCTGATTATGGCCATCGACAAGGGGATTGACCGAGCTGCCGACATTGTTAGAAGTCTGAACCGTTTCAGCCGGCAAACTGAAAACCGAAGTGAAAACTGCGATTTGCATGCCATCATCGAAGATTGTTTGATTCTGATGGAAAGTCAGATCAAAAATCGCATACACATCTCAAAACAGTTGGAAGCAGGGTATCACACCTTTATCTACAACGAAGGGCGGATGAACCAAGCCATCCTAAACCTATTGACCAATGCTGCCCAGGCAATTGAAAATCATGGAAAAATAATTATACATACTGAAAATCAAAAAAAATTACTACTTTTGTGGATTAAAGATGACGGTTGTGGTATTGAGCAACAGCATCTGAACCGGATATTCGATCCTTTTTTCACCACCAAAGAACCAGGAAAGGGAACAGGATTGGGATTATCCATAACCTTCCAAATCATAAAAGAAATCAACGGCACCATCGAGTACAGTTCCAAACCGGGGGAAGGCACCACCGTTTTGGTAAAAATACCAATAAACACCGCTGATAATAATGAATAGGAACAACACCATTTTATACGTTGATGACGAACCGCTCAACATCATGCTTTTCACCGTGAATTTCAAAAAGAAGTTTGATGTTATCACCGGGAAATCGGGCATGGAAGGACTAGAACTGCTTCGCAAAAATCCGCAAATTACCACCGTGATCAGCGACATGAAGATGCCCGGGATGAATGGCTTGGAATTTATCAAAATGGCCAAGGCCGAATTCCCCCACCTCACCTATTACATACTAACAGGATACGACATCACACCCGAAATGCAAGAAGCATTGAAGGGTAACCTGATTCGTAAATACTTCAGCAAGCCCATCAATTTCAAAGAGATCCAAAACTCACTACAAGAGGCTGGATGATATCCACATAAAAACATCGCCAGGAAAAACAAGCTTTTTATGTCTTGCTCATCCTGGCGTGTTTGCTATTAGCTTATAGCTTTTAGGTCGTAGCTATTAGGTGGTAGGTCGTAGATCGCGGATAGAAAGTCGCAAATCATCTACCACTGTTCACTGTCATCAGTTTTGTTCCCCAAAAGCTTCCTGCTGCTTTTCCACCTCTTTAAGTTTGATGCGGTTAAGCTCGTTGCGTAGCTTTTCAACTTCCAACTGCAAGGCTTCTTCGTTTGATGTTTTGACACCAGAGGCATCTTGTGGCAACTGATCCAACAATACCTCATCGGCCTGGTTAAAAATCATGGGCACCAAAGCAGGCTGCGTGATGAGTTCCAATTCGGCACTCAAAGGCATCTGACTCCCTTTGTATAGCACGGAAGCCCTGATTATTATTTTTCCAGCCTTGGTGGAAGCCTGAACTAGGACAGGAGCCGTCCCCCATTCAATAGGACGAGGGTTGGCCATCAGATGGGCATCGCCAAGAAGACGGCCTTCACCTTCGATGCTGAAAACCACGTAATGGTTGTTCAAACGCTTGATGTTGCCATCCTTATCGGCCATGGCCGCCACCACCGTTACAAAATCGGAACCATCGGCCTTCAGGCTAACATCTTCATCGTCCACCCAAAGCAACAGTTTCTCAGCACGACGGGCAGGCGCCACTTTGTGTGTTGCCACCACTTTCCCACCAATCAGCCCTTCAGCCAGAAGAAAGACTTCGGCCTGCTTACGCTTACGCGACAAGGCCTTATCGTTCATAAAATCATAAACATCCTTAAAAACAAAGATGGGATGAGGCAGGCCATTCCCCAACGATTGTTTGGGCAAGACATGCTGTTCTCCATGCTCGAAAACGGTCAATCGCACCGAGTCGCAATTGGAAAACACCGTCACATCGGCTGGTGAAAACGGCGTCATCTCATGAGCAATGTGCACCATAGGACCGGTTTCGGCCAAGATATCCGATTTCTCGGGACTTCGCTGCGACATAAACATATAATAGGAATATTTCGGCTGGCGGAACACATCCATAATGCCGCCATAAAACGGATCGGGATGATAACCCCGCTGATGGTCGAACGAATGCCAAAGGCAGCCACCCACATGCTGCCGCGAGGTGCGAAACAGGGCATCGTAGGAAGTGTATTGGTAAGGCGGTTTCGCATAATGGTTAGCCTGAACCACCATAGGTGTTTCACCCCATACGCGTTTCACCCGACTGGGGGAGTTGTGCGAATTCCAGTCATCGACATTATCGCCCCATTCCCGGGTGAAATAGGTTTTGCCATCGTCGGTAGCCTCGTGGGCGTGGTCGGCATCGCCACCTTTGGGATGACAGAATTGCACCGGGAAAACATCTGCCCCACGGGCTTCGGCATCGCAACCCGAATAACAATAGGGATAAGGATACTCCTGAAGGACAATATCGTGAGTGTTTTTGGCAAAATCGGCCGGATACCAAGTTTCATTCAAGATGGGTTCCCACAACCAAACCGAGGGGTGGTTGCGGTCGCGCCGAACCATATTGCGAATATCGGAATAGACGCGCTGGGCAAAGATGGGATTTTCGTTCCAGAACTGCCATCCTGGGGTATTGACGATCACGAAAAGCCCCAGTTCGTCGCAGGCATCCATAAAGGCAGGATCCTGTGGATAATGGGCATTGCGGATCACCTTCAAGCCCACGTCGCGCAACTTTTTAGCATCGCGCCAATGGATGCTATTGGCCAGGGCGTTGCCCACCACCGCAAAGTCCTGGTGACGATTGGCACCAATCAACGGGTTGGGATAAGGTTTCCCATTGAGCCAAAAGCCATCTTTACCTTTAAACTCGATGCCACGGATACCAATACGGCGGCGGTAGCCATCCACCACCTTGCCTTTGGCGTCTTTCACTTGCACCGTCAAATTATAGAGATAAGGCGATTCAGGAGACCAAAGATTTGGGTTCTTCAATTGAAAAGCGCCATCAACTGAAACAGTTCCATCGGCTTGTATAAAATACGGAATCCGCAAGGAAGCTACATTGAAACCATCCTTATGGGAGAGTTGAAACTCCACAGTTCCTTTAGCAAATTGACTTTGGGCATTGCGCAGATGCAACTTCATGGTCACTCCAGCTCGTTTTTCCGACACCCCATTGAACGCCACAAATAAGCCGCCACCGGCTTCCACATTTTCGAAATTAGGATCGGTGATATAGAGGTGGTTGTGGGTCACCAGCCAGCAGTCGCGGTAAATACCCCCAAAATAGGAGAAATCAAGCGTCTCTTGCGGCTTCCCCGGAGGATAGAGCGGGTCGTTGCTGTTGTCGGCCCATACGGACACAACATTATCGCCCGAAAAATCGACGAATTGGGTAATGTCGGCAATGGCCGGCAAGAAACCGCCAAACTGTTCTTTCACCAGATGGCCATTGATCCAGATCTTGCTTTTTCCCATGATGGCCTCGAAATGGAGAAATAGCTTCTTTCCTTGCAAAGATTTATCGGGTCGAAACGTTTTACGGTACCACACCTCGCCTTGATAGTTGTAACAGCCGCTGGCCTCGGTGGGCAGATATTCAATGCCATGGGGAATGGAAACCACTGGCCATTGGCTGTCGTCGAACGCCTTCTGCTCAGCACCGGCCACGGCACCCTTATGGAACCGCCAGGCCACATTCATGGAGAACACTTCACGCCCCGAGTTGGGGATGACGAAGAAACCGGCGGTGGAAAATTCCGGTTCATAAGAAGCCTTTGCCACCCATAGGGGTAGCAAAAGCAACATGATCAAATTTCTTATTTTTAATTCCATATCTGTTTTTCAAATAACACATCAACGGGTCAGCACACCAATCTCGCCCATGGAGATCCAATCTTCATGAAGGATACCAGAGCGGCTGACAAACTTGAAATAGCGTGCAGAAACGGCCTTTTTAAAAGCCACATTCTGATGCACTGGATTATTCAGCATATTATCGAACACACCATTGGTGACAACGGATGTCCATTTGCGCCCGTCTTGACTCACCAGGAAGTCGTACCGCTCAATCGTCCCGCTTTTGTTGCCATCAGCGCGGGGGGTATAGGAGAAGCCCGTCAACTGGAGTGTTTCACCCATATCCACTTCAATAAAATGGGGATGCTTCACTTTGGGTTGTTCCCACTGCGAATGCCACATGGTGGCTGGATCGTCGTCAATGGCCTTATCGGCAGTAAATGCAGGCAGTTGGTCGCTGCAAGCCACAACTTTCCAATTGGTTTTAGCCACATCGAACACTCGAGTCACCACGCTGCCGGCGGTGGCAAAATTATTGATAAAGGAGCGGGCTTTCACCACGCCACCATTGGGCAACTCAAACGGTTCGGTAAACAGGGTTGATTGAGCTGAAGGTTCCGTGCCATCGAGCGTATAGGTGATAGCAGGTGTCATGGATTCGGAAGCGATATGAACCAACCCATTTTTATCACGACGAATCACCGCATCGGTTAAAATATCGGGTGCCTTATAAAGTGCTATTTTCGAGATCCTGGCGCCATCGCGTGCCTCCTTAATAATCAAGCGCACCTTGTTGGTGGTGATTGGCTTGCAACGCAGCATCTTTTTATAGCCAATGGTAGTGGAAGAGCCCACCTCAACCCATTGCCCATCCACCCATGCTTCCACGGCAAACGACTCTACGCTTTGCCCTTTGGCAATGTACTCTTGAACGGAGACCACATCGAAACTCTTTTCTCCATCGAGGGCTAATTCAATTGTAGCGGGCAATTCCGACACTTCAAACCAAGTATCTTTTTCACCATCTATGGCACGATTGGCATGACGAACACCTGCTCCATCAGCACCAGCCATCATATTCACCGCATGCATGGCATCGAGGTATTCACGAAACTCTTTCAGTCGAGCCACATCGCTCTCGTGAATCAAACCACGGCGATCGGGCGGCACATTCAGCAACAAAACAGCATTATACCCCACCGAATTGAAGTAGATGTCCACCAACTTCGCCAGTGATTTCACCTGATCATCTTCCTCTTCGTGGTAGAACCAGCCCGGACGGATGGAAACGTCCACCTCGGCGGGAAACCAGAAGAGTTCGTTGGATTTGAGCACCAGCTCGCGGCTGCCCAAGTCGGGCGATGTGGCCTTAAGGCCAAGCTGCTGGTTGATCTCTTCGGATTCCTGACTTCCGCCAGGCGCATAAGGGGTGACACTCCACTCGGTCTCACGACCGTATCCCGACTCGGTACCCACCCAGCGGACATCGCCGCCCATGATGGCACCCACGGCATTGGGTTGGAGTTCGTTGATCACCTTATAGATCCGTTCCCAATCGTATACTTGCTTCTTCCCATTGGGGCCTTCACCACAAGCACCATCGAACCACACCTCGTCGATCTGGCCATACCAGGTGAGCAATTCGGTGAGCTGCTCCACAAAGAAGTCGTTGTAAGCCTGATAATCGCCATAACAAGGGGCATTGCGATCCCATGGGGAGAGGTAAACACCAAACTTGAGCCCCACCTCATCGCAGGCCTCCTTCAATTCCTTCACCACATCGCCTTTGCCATCCTTCCATGGGGCTGACACGACGGAGTGTTTGGTAGTTTTGGTGGGCCACAGGCAAAAGCCGTCGTGGTGCTTGGCTGTGAGAATCACCAGTTTCATACCACCATCCTTAAGGGCTTGAGCCCACTGGCGGGCATCCAACTCAGAAGGGTTGAATATTTCGGGCGACTCGTCACCGTGTCCCCACTCTTTTCCGGTAAAAGTGTTCACCGTAAAATGTACAAAAGCAGTCATTTCAAGCTCCTGCCAGGCCAACTGCTGTGGCGAAGGCACGACATGGGCGGAAAGACGAATTTTTTCAGCATCGGAAATCCCGTCTGGAAAAACCAGATGTTTGACATAGGACTGTGAATCGTTGCCTTTACAAGCACCCAGCAAAGGCAGTAGAGTCGCTATGATCAGCAATAAAAACAGAGGTCTGCTCATCTATGAAGATTTTTATTTGGATGGAAAACAATTTTAAATGACACTCATGAAAGATATTAAATTAAAAAGAAAAAGAACAGCCCGGGCATGCAACCACCCGGGCTGAACAATCAACCTAACCCAATCAAAAATTAATATTCAATTTGCTGAACCGCAGTGGGTCCCTTGAAGAGTTCTTCGTTCAACTCATCCAAAATGGGATGATCGATACCCTGTAAGTCGTTCTGCCACATTTTCAACATTTCGAACACCACCACTTCGTTCTTTCCTTTTTTCAACCAAGGAGCAGGGATGTAAAGGGTCTGCTGAGGTCCAACCTGCCAGTAGCGGCCAATATGGTGCCCATTCACCCAAACACTACCCTTGCCAAAATTGCGCATATCCAAATAGGTATCACCCAAGTCACTGATGGTGAAAGAGCCTTTGCGCACCAAGGGCCACTCATAGGTAGCATTATCACCAGGCTTTTCAAACTCTAGATTTTCGAGAGTCTCAAAGGGATAACCATACATATCCCAACCGGTGAGTTCCTGACCATTGAAATAAACCGTTTCCGTGATTCCTTTGCGGTTATCGGTAAGGAAAGTCCCGAAATTCAGACGCCCAAGGTTTTCGATGAACAAGGAAAGTTTAGCGCCCGCTGTCGGAACAGTCAGATAGATGGAATCGCGGTTGGTACGGCGATCGACCAAACCGATGCGTTTGCCATCGACCAACACAATACCATAATCGCGCAACTCTTTAATCTTCAACCAACCTTCGCCCTGTGGCAGTTGGGTTTCGTAAAGCACATAACCATACCCTTGATCCAGATCTTCGAAACTCATGGGGCGCTCGGCATGAACCGCTTTGGGGCGATGGCTTTCGATGGCCGACACCTCATCCAGCTTGAAGGAAGCCACGTTGATGGCTTTTTTGGGTTCGGGCACTTCAGGGATCACATAGTCAGCAGGATGGTATTTTTTCACCATCTCGCGGTAGGCGAAGTATTTAGGTGTCGCATTACCGGCCTCATTGATGGGGGCATCGTAATCGTAGCTCTGCGTTTGCGACTGATAAGGCATGTAGGTGTCGTAGTTGGCACCGTTCATAAATCCAAAATTGGACCCACCGTGAGCCATGTACATATTCAACGAAATGTTGTTCATAAAGATGGTATCCAAGTGGGTGATAAACTTCTCAACAGGAGAAGTGTGGTGTTTCTTACCCCATACATCGAACCAGGCAGGATACCACTCCGAGATGAAGTAGGGACCTCCGCCATTGATGCGGTTTTGGGTCTCTTTGGCCACATGGGCTTTAATACCACCATTCACTGCAGCATATACGCCAGGCAGATGGCCATTGTCGATGGTGTAGGGTGGATCGCAGGTAAACAATTCGCAAGTGAAGCCAGCCTCTTTGAAAATATCGCGGTTGATGGCAAGGTACTCCTTGTCATTGCCATAAAAGCCATATTCGTTTTCGATCTGCATCATGATGATGGGGCCGCCATTCTCCACCAAAAGGGGAACCAGCTGCTTGCCAATCTGCATCACGTAATTTTTATAGGCATCCAGGAACCGGGGATCCTTGCTGCGCACCTTCAGGTCTTTCTCCTTAAGCAACCACCATGGGTAGCCACCAAATTCCCACTCGGCGCACACATAGGGACTGGGGCGCAACATCACCCACAAGCCCTCTTTTTGTGCCAAGCGCACAAACTCAGCAATATCGGCATTGCCCTCGAAGTTGTAAACACCTTGGTGGGGCTCATGCACGTTCCAAAACATATACACACTGATGGCATTCATGCCCATGGCTTTGACCATCCTCAAACGGTCCTGCCAATACTCTCGGGGAATACGCGAGGGATGCACCTCGCCTGAAAAAAACTGGATGGGCTTTTCATCCAGCAAAAACTGTTCGTTGGCAATGCAGAAGGTATGCTTGGTCTCCGCACAGGAAGAGGCCAACAACATTACCGCCAGCAAAGCCAACATGGTAATCGAATTAATCGCTCTCATCATAAAATCAACTATTTATTAATAATTACTTCTTCACATCTAAAATCTGCAATCTATCTAAAACAGGTAATTCCTGTTTATCATCGGATAGACGCACCACATTGAAGCCTGCTTTTAAGTCAACGATCCATCCCCCATCAACAAGCTCTTCACATTTAAGGCCATTGACCATCAATTGAAATGATTCGCCTGGAACAAAATTGGGGGCAACCACCAGCTTCACCTTCTTAGCTTTGGGTGCATACACATGGCGGAATTCCATCCAATTGTCGGGATGGCCTCCCACCTTGGTAACGCCGTGCTCTCCGAAGAAAGCCTTGTCGGCCACGACGGAAGGGCCTGCAGCAGCTCCCATGTGGTTCAGGAAGGCATATTCGGCTTCGTAACTGTCGGGCACCAACACCTTGCCACCTTTGACTTTTAACACCCGGATGCCATGGGCTGGCACTTCCATATCCAACGAATTGCTCGATACTTTGAGGGTCTTATTAAGCCACAAGTCGCTGGCCGATTTCACTTTCTGCAACCCTGCTACCGTAAAATCCAGATGATGGTTCACTGCCTTTTCGTTGCGGTTGAAAATTGCCACAGCACGTTCATTGCCCAAGCGATTCCCAAGGGGCTTCACCCACACCTCAACTCCGTTGGAAGCCCAAACCCTTTCGGCCTGAATGGCAGCAGGATCCTGGTTGATGGCAATCAGAGCGCGGTTGGTAAGGATATCTCGGGTTTCATCGCTCATCAATCCAAGGTCGTTTCCGGCCAACAGAGGGGAAACCATCATGCACCACATGCTAAAGTGGGCACGATCCTCATCGGGCGTCATGCCGCGCCCCACTTGGAGCATATCCATGTCATTGAAATGACCGGGTGAGGCATAAGGAGCCAGATAGGCATTGCGGTCGATGATGGCGCAGATACTGTGGAACTTAGCTTCAATATCGCCAGATATGCGCCATGAGTCGGCAATGGGCAGCGCCCAAGTGCCGGGAAACTGCCAGCGGCAGATGTTGAACACCACATCGGGGCGGGTTTGACGCACCACGTTGATCAATGCCGAATAAGTTTCCTTTTCATCCAGCTTTTGTTGCTGACCACCACACCAGTCCACCTTAATAAAATCGTAACCCCACGTTTTCAAAAACAACGCCATATCGCGCTGCTCGTGACCAAAGGCGCCCACGCCAAACCCATTGGGGTCGTTGTCCCAGATGGATCCGCAGGTGTTGCTGCCAGCATCGCTATAGATGCCAGGTTTCAAGCCTTTGGCACGGATGTAATCGGCCAGGCTTTTCATGCCCAAGGGGAATTTGGTGGAGTCGCAATAGAGCGTTCCATCAGCGGTGCGGCCACCAAAGAAGCCATCGTCGATGTTCACATATTGATACCCGGCCTCCAGCAAACCGCTCTTCACCATGGCATCGGCTTGTGAACGAATGATTGAATCGTTAATATGTATGCGGTAGTGGTTCCAGCTGCTCCACCCCATGATGGGTGTTTTCGGCAAGTTTTGCCCAACCAAATTGGCAGTCACCGCCATAAAACAGACCAACAAGCTTCGTTTGAAAATTCTCATCGATGATATCTTTTTAATTTGACAATACTTGAACAGGTAATGGCACCGGAGCACCAATTTGCTTGACAACAGGCATTTGGGCATCCACCGAAGTCAAATAATCGCTCAGGCGGGCAGCCATCTTTTTTACCAACCGGCTGTTTTGAGCCGCCACATTATTTGATTCGCCGATATCCTCTTTGATATTGAACAGTTCGAAAGTCTGGGTTTTGTGGTAATAGATCAGCTTCCAATCCCCTTGGCGTATCGTGCTGCTGGCACCAATACCGGGTCCTTTTGGTCCCCAGTTGTTTGGGAAATGCCAATAGAGTGCTCTATTTTTGTTGATGCGCTGACCATGCAGAGCCGGGATAAAGCTTTTTCCATCCACGGTTTGCACTGTTTTGTATTGTTCAATACCAGCCATGGTCAATATGGAAGGGAAAAAATCTTCGATCATCAGGTAATCGTCACATTGCGAACCTGGTTTTACCACGCCAGGCCAGCTCACCAACATGGGTTCGCGGATGCCGCCCTCATAGGTAGATCCTTTGCCGCTCCTAAGCGGTGCATTGTGTTGGTGTAATTCGCCACCCCGTCCTTCGGCCGACAGACCACCATTATCGGACATAAAAATAATAATGGTGTTGTCGCTCAATTCATTTTGGTCAAGATATAGCATCAAATCGCCTAGGCTCTTGTCCATTCCCTCCACCATGGAAGCATATTTGGCTTCGATGGGATTCATGCCCCGGTCGAGGTATTTCTGCACAAAGCGTGAATCGGCCTCAATGGGAACATGCACGGCATAATGCGACATATACAAATAAAAAGGCTTGTCGCGCGAAATGGTATCCAAAGCATGGATGGCCTCAAGCGTCAGGGCTTCGGTCAAGTTGATATCCTGGCCATGGTATTTGTCAAGTCCCGGAATGGCCCAAACGGAAGCCTTGGTACCGTCTTCATTGTAGCCAAAATTACGCAAGCCTTGGAATGTGGCAGGACCTCCAGCTGCATGGCCGGCAATGTTGATGTCGAAACCCAGGTTCAAAGGATCACTCCCCGGTGTACCGTTGGCTCCCCAATGAGCCTTCCCGCAATGAATGGTGGTGTAACCATGATCGCGCAGGATAGCGGGGAGTGTGGTAGCCTCTACCGTGCGGGGGATGCCGCCCACCGATTGCAAGCCATTGACATTCCACTTAGGAAAATCCAACACATCGTCCTTATGGTCGGTGGTCTGATCCAAATTCAAAGTCCAGTTGGTCACCCGGTGGTGGGCAGCATTCATGCCTGTCATCAGGCTTGTGCGGGTTGGGGAAGAGACAGCACAGGCATAGGCCTGCGTGAACTTCATGCCCGAAGCCGCCAAACGTTCCATATTGGGCGTATGATAGATCTGATTAAGAGGTGTTTTCTCCTTCCAGAACGGCACGGATGTATCCTGCCACCCCATGTCATCCACCAAAAAAAGGATGATATTGGGGCGAGAGGTATTCGTGGCATTTGCGCTGCTAAAGGCGCCCATCAAAACAGAGGAACAAGCCAAGCTCAAAAATTTCTTCATGTCTTTTTATATTTTGTCTAGTCAAACGATCGAATCACAAAGATTTATCAAAAGTTAAAAATACCACATTAAAAATGATCATGAGGGGAATAAATCATTCAAAAACCAGTAAATATCAATCAAAGCAACCGCCTAAAAAGGTGAATTCACCAAAACAGGCATAAAAACTTGAAAACAAAAATTATCACTATTTTTAAACCCAAAACAAATTGACATGAAGAAAAACTTATCCGGCTTCTTGATCCTTCTATTGATAGTGATGACAGCGGCAGCAAAAAACAAACCCCCACTAAAACTTTGGTACGATGCACCGGCCAAAGATTGGATGACTGAAGCACTCCCTATCGGCAATGGTTACATGGGAGCCATGATTTTTGGCGGAACGGCGGTTGAAGAGATTCAGTTCAACGAGGAGACACTCTGGGAGGGTGGCCCGAATCCGGAAACGGGCTATAATTTTGGGATCCGTGAAAATGCATGGCAACACCTGCCCGCAATCAGGCAAATGTTGGAAGCTGGGCGCATTGAAAAAGCCGACCAATTGGCCAAACGGGAGCTCACCGGCATCATCAACCCGGTGGGACATCAGGATTTTGGCGATTTTGGGTCATTCCAGAATTTTGGCTCTCTCAAAATCATCACCCAACAGGAGGGCGCCATCAACAATTATTACCGCGATCTGAACCTATCGGATGCCACAGCCACCGTATCGTACCAATCGGGGAAAACAACACACAAGCGCATGGGCTTTGCCTCCTACCCCCGCAGGGCATTGGTTTTCCACCTCAGCAACGATGCACCCAAAGGTGTGAAATACCAAGTGGCGCTGGAGATACCCCATCAAAATATTCAGCAGTCGTTCGCCAACAACCAACTGGTGGCATCGGGTCTGGTCAGGCTCAACCGGCTCAACCTGGAAGCCCGCATGAAGCTGGATACCGATGGCAAAGTCGCTTTCAGCAACGACACGCTGACCATCGAAGGCGCCCGCACAGTGACCCTTTACTTGACAGCCGCCACCGATTATGCCAACAACTTTCCCAACTACCGGGGTGAGGCACCTGCCATCACAAACCAGCAAACCATGGAAGGCTTGAATGGCAAAGAGTATAACACCTTGCTGAAAGAACACCTGTCCGATTACCATACCCTCTTCAACCGGGTGGCGATCGACTTGGGTCAATCCGACACCCAAGCCGCGGCAAAAACCACCGCACAACGCTTGCAGGAATACGCCAAAGGAAGTCGTGACCCCGAACTGGAAGCTCTATATTTTCAAGCTGCCCGTTATTACATGATCAGCAGCTCTCGCCCCGGATCGATGCCGGCTACCCTTCAGGGCAAATGGAACAACAGCAACCGCCCACCCTGGGCCTGCGACTACCACACCAACATCAACCTACAGATGATTTACTGGGCGTGCGAAGTGGCCAACCTCCCCGAATGCCACCGCCCTTTGATCGACTACATCAAAACACTTCAGCAGCCGGGGGAGAAAACCACCCAAGCATTTTTTGGCACCCCCGGCTGGACGGTCAACACCATGAACAATGCCTTCGGTTATACGGCACCAGGATGGGGTCTCCCCTGGGGCTTCTTCCCGGCCGGTTCTGCCTGGCTCTGCCGCCACATCTGGGAACACTACGAATACACGCACGACAAGGAGCTTCTCCAAGCTATGCTGCCCACCATGACCGAGGCAGTGCGTTTCTGGCACCATTACCTGCAGCCCGATGGCGAAGGGTTCCTCTGCTCCAGTCCTTCGTACAGCCCGGAACACGGCGAGATCTCATCGGGAGCCACCATGGATCACCAGATCGTATGGGACTTGTACACCAACTACCTGAAAGCTTGCGGCGTGCTTGGCATCCACAATGCCTTCACAGAAAAGACTGCGCATGACTTAAAACAACTTTATCCCCTCAAGATTGGTCGCTGGGGGCAATTACAGGAGTGGAAGGAGGATGTGGACGACCATCAGAGTAAACACCGGCATGTGTCGCACCTTTACGCCCTCTATCCCGGACACCAGATCACACCCGATGGGACTCCCGAACTGGCCCAGGCCGCTGTCAATACCTTGGACGCACGGGGCGATGGCGGAACAGGTTGGTCGCTGGCATGGAAAATCAATTTCAGGGCACGGTTGGGTGATGGGAACCATGCCCACAAGATGTTGCAAAACCTCCTGAAGCCAGTGGGGTCAAGCGGGAACGACTTCGACAATAGTGGCGGCACTTATGCCAATCTGTTTTGTGCCCATCCCCCATTTCAGTTGGATGGCAACATGGGGGGTGCCGCCGGCATGGCCGAAATGTTGCTGCAATCGCATGACGAAAAGATAGTATTACTACCTGCCCTACCCGATGCCTGGGTCAATGGTTCGGTAAAAGGACTGAAAGCGAGGGGCAACATCACGGTGGATCTAAGCTGGAAAAACGGAAAGCTGGATAAGGTCACCATCACTTCACCAGAAGCCTCCAGCCTGAGGGTGCAATACGGATCAGCAACCAAAACACTGAAAACCAAAGCCAACAAGCCCATCGCCTTGGGCGGAAAAGCACTCCTAAAATAATAAAAGGGGCTGTCCCAAAAAAGAAGGACAGCCCCTTGTTTCTATTCAAAAGTAAGTCATTGATCGACCAAAATCCGAACAAAATGGCTATTGAGATGCTGGCGCATGGCATAGATAAAAGCCCCCACATCCCGCTTTTTCAGAATCTCCACCAGCTCTTTGTGTGACAAGAATTGGTATTTTTCCGCCACCCGATCAAGCAGTCCACTATCATACACATGGTTGAAGGCCGGGATCAGCAGCTGCTGAAACGCCATCATGGTTTTATTTCCAGTGATTTCGAACAGTTTACCATGGAAAGCCACCTCGTGGTTGATGTCGAACAACACATCCTTCGAAACAGGTGGTTCCTGGGCTACCATTTGTTCCAGCTCCTCGATATCGGCATCGGTAATTTTCCCCACCAAGAGATCGGCCATACCAACTTCCAATACCAGCCGCAGCTCAAAAATATCCCTCAGGGTTTGGTCATCCATCATCCAGGGAATCATCGACTTTTGGAACACCAATGCCAGGTCGGGACTTTTAATCACAGTGCCTTTGTGTTTCTTGGCATCGATCAAACCCATAGTTTTCAATCGATTGATCGCCTCCCGAACCACCGTACGGCTCACATTCATGGCCTCGGCCAATTCAATCTCCTTAGGGATCATGTCGCCAGGTTTCAACTCCTTTAGGGCGAAAAGCTCAATCATCCGCATCTCTACCTTGTCAACCAAACTCCTGTTGTCAATATTTTGAAGGAAAGGAGCTAAATCTTCTATCTTCATTCATTTACCATTTAATCCATCCATACCAAACCATCTTTTCAAACTTTTGTCATAAATTGCAATAAACCCAACTCAAAAGTGAAAATTTCTTAAAAAAAAGAACAACATCGACTCAAGTATGAAAAAATATTTATTTTACCGGCTTCTTATGTATTATTTATAAGAAGCCGATCTGTCCACAAGATAACGAAAATAACCATAAGATTAAGACCAAAACCGACCAAACAGAGACAAAATCATGACAATACAGTTAAAAACTTAAAGACAGAAAAGAAATGAGAACCATCCTTTTTCTAACCGCACTGCTGTGCATGGTTAACCTTGGTAGCGCAAGAGCAGCCTCAGAGGGCAAAATGCAGGCGCACATTTTTGAGCGGCCGTTGATTGTAGGCAAAAGCGCCACCGAACTGGTGCACATCGCCATAACAACCAAACCAGGGGAGCATCAAGCGCTCCAGAGCCTTCAAATATCAACCCAACCCAAAGAGGCTAGCGCCCTGATCCAATCGGCCACCTTGTACCTCATTGGCACCAAGGGCTCTGCCCGCAGGGAGATGATGGCTGCCGGATCGATCAAAAACGGGATCATCACCTTCAACCAAAAACTCCAACTAACAAGGGACACCACCTGGTTGGCTGTTTTCCTCACGCCCAAAAGCAATGCCGATCTGGATGGCACTTTCCGTCTTGGGGAAATATCAGCCCGACTAAACGACAAAACCACTTTAAAATGCCTGCCCGAAAACAGCGAAAAGGCCATCAGAATGGCCTACCTGCTCAGGGCTGCCGGCGAGGACCACTGCCACACCTACCGGATACCGGGCTTCACCACAACCGACAAAGGCACGCTGATTGCCGTTTTCGACAACCGGTACGAAAACAGCAAGGATCTGCAAGGCAAGATCAAGATTGGGATGAGCCGCAGCACCGATGGCGGGAAAAGCTGGGAACCCATGAAGGTGGTGATGGACATGAAAAATTTCGGCGGTCAGCCAGAGAGCCTGAACGGCGTCACTGACCCGTGCGTGCTTTTCGACACAAAAAACAAAACCATTTGGGTGGCTGCTATGTGGTTGAGCGGCGGATCGAAAGACCAAATGGCCTGGTGGGCTTCCAAACCGGGCATGTTACCCACCGAAACAGGCCAGTTCATGCTGGTTAAGAGCACCGATGACGGACTGACTTGGTCGAAACCCATCAACATCACCGAACAGATCAAGGATCCCAAATGGCAATTGTTGCTGCAAGGTCCCGGCAAAGGTATTTGCATGAGCAATGGCACCCTGGTTTTCCCGGCGCAGTTCAAAGAGGACATTGGAAAAAAGGCCATCGATGGCGGCCAATACACCTGCCATTCCACCATCGTTTACAGCCAGGATGGCGGGAAAACCTGGCAGATTGGTACCGGTGCCAAGGACAACACCACCGAGTCGCAAGTGGTGGAACTATCCGATGGCAGCCTGATGCTAAACATGCGCGATGATTTGAACCGCCGCGAAAAAGGCGACAACAATGGACGCGCAATTGCCACCACCACCGACATGGGCAAAACCTGGCAGCTTCACCCCTCCAGCAACTCGGCTCTTCAGGAGCCCAACTGCATGGCCAGTCTAATCGCAGAAGATCTCACCGTGAACGGAAAAAAACAGAAAGTGTTGTTCTTTTCCAATCCCAACAACAAATACAACCGGACCAACATGACCATCAAGGCCAGCCTCGATGAAGGTCTGACCTGGCCAGCAGCGCTCCAAATCAACGAAGATGGCGGCTTTGGCTACTCCTGCATGACCATGGTGGACGATCAAACCATCGGCATCATTTACGAAGGGTCGCACGACATCATCTTCCAACGGGTGAAAGTTTCAACCATTTTGAAGCCCTAAATCTCAGCAAAATCCAAAAATGAAAACTACACAAAATAACCCTTCAACCAGCAAAAGGATAACAGCCGTTATCCTTTTGCTGCTATTTCACATCACGCCACTGCTCCTGGCACAACAAGCCCCGCCTGCCCTGTTACCCCTGCCGCAACAGGTGGAATGGCATAACAAGCAAACAGCCGTGATGCGCGTGGCGGTAGAAAACGATGCCCATCGGCCATTGATCAAGGAGATCATCGAAGGGAAGGGTGGCATCATCACCGAAAAATCAGCCATCCAACTCAACATCACACGCGTCGAAAACATTCCCGAGGCCCCCGTTAACCAAGAGGAGGCTTACCGGTTGACTATTTCTAAAAAAGAGATCTACATTGAAGCCACCAACGATAAAGGTGAGTTTAATGCCCTGCAAACTCTGCGACAGCTCATCACCATAAAAAACGGAAAGCCTTTTGCTCCTTGCTGTAAAATTGTGGATTGGCCGGCCTTTGGCATCAGGGGCTTTATGCACGATGTGGGACGGGGCTACATTTCCATTGAGGAGTTGAAACGGGAAATTGCCAATTTATCAAAATTCAAAATCAACGTGTTTCACTGGCACCTCACCGAAGATTTGGCCTGGCGGCTCGAAAGCAAGCTGTTTCCCATGCTCAACGACTCGTCGAACATGATGCGGCTGCCGGGTAAATTCTACACCATAACCGAAGCCAAGGAGCTGGAGGCTTTTTGTCAACAACATCAAATGCTGCTGATTCCTGAAATCGACATGCCGGGCCACAGTGCAGCCTTCACCAGAGCCCTGCGCCACGACATGCAATCAGCCGAAGGAATGAAGTTGCTCAAGCTCTTGATTGATGAAGTGTGCGAAACTTTCAGCAACAGCCCTTACCTGCACATCGGCACCGACGAGGTGCATTTTACCAACCCCGCCTTTGTGCCCGAAATGGTAAGTTACATCCGCGCCAAAGGGAAAAAAGTGATCTCATGGAACCCCGGATGGGACTACAAGAGAGGAGAGATTGATATGACCCAAATGTGGAGCTCCCGTGGCCGGCCCACACCTGGTGTGCCTGCCATCGATTCGCGCCTGCATTACATCAACCATTACGATGCCTTTGCCGACATTGTTGGGCTGTTCAACAGCAACATTGCCGGTGTGAAACGACAGGACGAGCAACACGCAGGCGCGATCATTGCCCTCTGGAACGACCGCCACGTGGAGAAGGAATCAGAAATATTGTTACAGAACGGATTCTATCCTGCCATACTCACGCTGGCGGAACGAACCTGGCGCGGGGGCGGCGATGCTTACCTCGATCAAAGAGGCACCATGCTCGATCCGGAGGGCAGTGAGGGCTTCAACCAATTTGTCGATTTCGAAAACCGCATGCTGCACTTCAAGTCCTCGGAGCTGATAGGCTTGCCATTTGCGTATGTGCGGCAATCCAATGTCAGGTGGCGCATCACCGATCCATTTCCCAATGGGGGTGATTTGACCAGCTCCTTCCCTCCCGAAAAAGCCTTGCAAGAAAACTACACCCATAAGGGAAAAACTTACCAAACCAGCTTGGTGAACGGCGCCGGCATCTACCTACGGCATGTGTGGGGAAAAACGGTGCCGGCATTTTATGACAACCCGCAACCCAACCATACCGCCTACGCCTTCACCCACGTTTATTCTCCCAAAGATCAAACAGTGGGCTTGTGGGTAAGCTTCCAGAATTACAGCCGATCGGAGAAGGACTTGCCCCCACAACAAGGGAAATGGGATTACAAGGAGAGCCAAATCTGGATCAACAACGAAGCGGTGATGCCCCCGGTTTGGACCAACACCCACCAAACAAAAACCAACGAGATTGCCTTGGGCAACGAAAACTTTGAAGTGCGCGAACCGCTTCCTATCCAGTTAAAAAAGGGGTGGAACAAAGTGTTGCTTAAGCTTCCCGTTGGCGAATTCACCACCCACGAGGTGAGGCTGGTAAAATGGATGTTCACGGCTGTTTTTGTGACGCCAGATGGGCTATGTGGCGTGAACAATCTGGTTTACTCTCCGGATAAAACAATCCCCCAAACAAAATAAAAATCATGAAATCAACCATAAATAAAATAAGCATTCTTCTGGTTCTGATCCTTTTGAGTTGGAAGCTACAAGGTCAAGTACACCCCATCAAAGTGGCGTGCGTGGGCAACAGCGTCACCTTTGGCTATGGCTTACCCAACCGCGAGGTGGAAGCCTACCCGGTACAACTCCAGCAACTACTAGGGAAAGACTACCTGGTGGGAAACTTTGGCCACAGTGGGGCAACCTTGCTGAGCAAAGGACACCGGCCTTATATTGAGCAACAAGCCTATCGCGACGCCCTTGCCTTCAACCCCGACCTGGTGGTGATCCACCTGGGATTGAACGACACCGACCCGCGCAACTGGCCCAACCACCGCGATGAGTTCATTGGCGATTACCTCAGGCTGATCGACAGTTTTAAAGACAGCAAAGGCAACAAGCCCAAGGTATGGATTTGCCGAATGACACCCATCTTCAACCACCATCCTCGGTTCAAGTCGGGTACGCGCGACTGGTTTTGGCAGATACAAGAGGCCATTGAAACCGTGGCTCAAAACAGCCAGACTACCCTGATCGATCTCCACACGCCACTGTACAACCACCCCAACCTATTTGCCGATGCCCTCCATCCCGATGCTGAAGGTGCCGGCATCATTGCGCGCACCGTATTTTCGGCCATCACCGGTGATCATGGTGGTTTGAAGCCCGCGGGTATTTTTGGCAACAACATGGTACTCCAACAAAAGATGGCCATCCCGGTTTACGGCACAGCCAACCGGGGAGAGGCCATCACCGTCAAGCTGAATCATCAGGAACAAAAAGCCATTACCGGGGATGATGGGACGTGGAAAGTCTGGTTCCCGCCCATGGATGCCGGAGGCCCCCATAAGCTGGAAATTGCCGGGAAAGAAAAAGCTTTCCATTTCGAAAACATCCTTATTGGCGAAGTATGGCTCTGCTCAGGCCAATCGAACATGGAATTTTCCTTATCCCAGTCAGCAGGGGGTGCTTTGGAAGCCAGCCTAGCTAACCACCCAGAAATAAGGCTGCTCAACCACCAAGGGTTTGTGAAAACCAACAACACAAGTTGGGATTCCACTGCCTTGGATCGACTCAACCGCCTCGACTATTTTGAAGGCTCCTGGCAGGTTTGCACGCCGGCTGAGGCAGCGAACTTTTCGGCCGTAGCTTTCCACTTTGGAAAAACACTTCATTCAAAACTTAAGGTTCCGGTGGGCATCATCCAGATGGCTGTGGGCGGCTCACCCGCCGAAGCATGGATCGACCGCAAAACCCTGGAGCACCACCCTCAGCTGGTTGACATCCTGTATCACTGGCGCAAGAACGACATGATTCAGCCCTGGTGCCGCGAGCGAGCCGAAAAAAACATCTCAGCCGCTAAAAACCAGCTTCAACGCCATCCCTACGAGCCGGCCTACTTGTACGAATCGGGCATCCGCCAGCTCGCCGGGTTCCCCATCAAGGGGATCCTTTGGTACCAAGGGGAATCCAACGCCCATCATGTGGAGCTGCACGAAATCATCTTCCCCACATTGGTTGGTTCCTGGCGAAAAGCTTGGCAAAATCCCGACCTCCCATTCTACTTTGTTCAACTATCGTCGCTCAGCCGCCCCAGTTGGCCGCACTTCCGCGACAGCCAACGCCGGTTGGCACAAACCATCCCCAACTGCCACATGGTGGTCAGCAGCGATTTGGGCGATTCGCTGGATGTGCACCCCATCAGAAAGCAAGCGGTGGGCGAACGGCTGGCTCTGCAAGCTTTGAAATACAGCTATGGTAAAAAGAAGATACAGGCCTGTGGACCGGAAATAGAACAAGCTATTGTGAAAAATGGCATCCTGACCCTTTCATTCCGCCATGCCAAAAAACTCAACACTTCGGATGGACAACCCCTGCGTGAAATAGAAATTGCAGGAGCCGACCGCCAATACAAAACGGTGGTGGCTGTGATAAAAAGCAATACCATCACCATGCCAACCAACGGAATGATGGTAAAATCGGTGCGTTACGCCTGGCGTCCCTTTTCCAGAGGCAATCTGGTGAACGAGGCAGGACTCCCGGCCTCCACTTTTGAAATTCCTTGCAAACAACTGTAACACGAAAACCATGTCGTCAAACAAACAACGCAATATCTGGAAGCTCCCCGCCATAATGATAGCCTTTGGCTTCATGGCTTGTAACCCAGCCAACCAGAGCATGGCTTGGGAACAGCTTGAGCCCCTCCCACCAGCGGCAGGAAAGACCCACCAACCGGGTTTGGCCGGCTCTTTGTGCGGGGTCAGCAACAACTGCCTCATCGTGGCGGGCGGCGCCAATTTCGAGGATGGCCTGCCCTGGGAAGGCGCCACAAAGGTTTACCACGATGAGGTTTTCGGGCTCTCGGCCGGAGATGACCACCAATGGATGGAGCACCAGGCAAAACTCCCCCTAGCCATGGGCTATTCTGCCTGCATTGAAACCGAAGAAGGCATTTTCTGTGCTGGAGGCGAAAATGCCGCAGGCTTCATGGATCAAACCATGTTGATGGAGTATTCCGGTGGTGAGATCCACTTCCAGCCACTATCGCCCATGCCCGAAGCTCTCAGCAGCGCGGCCATCGCTAACATTGGCCAAACCATTTACGTGGCGGGTGGGCTTGGGCACCAAGGAGCCGTGGATTCCTTTTATGCCTACGACTTGCCCCAAGACCAATGGCAGAGTCTGCCATCCTTGCCAACACCCTTGTCGCACGCTCTTTTGGTGGCGCAAAACGATGGTGAAGAAACCGCACTGTTCCTCCTGGGCGGGCGTTGCAAAACAGGGGAATTCACCACATTCCACAACCAAATTTGGAAATACCGCCCCTCGGAAAGCAAATGGGTAGCGGCAGGTAACATCAACATTGAGGAGACCCAAACGGGGTGGGCTGCAGGAACCACTCTACCCTACGGCAACCACACCATCCTGCTTTTTGGAGGCGACGATGGCATCCTCTACAACAAAACGGAAAACTACCTCAACCTCATCGAAGAGACCCTTGATGCCGAAAAGAGAAGCGAAGTGGTTCAACAAAAAAACCAACATCTTGCCAACCATCCTGGCTTCAACCGGATGATCCTACAATACAACACAATTACCGAAAAAATATCGGTACTTGGCCAGTTACCCGATGCGGCGCAAGTAACCACGAGAGCCCTCTGGTGGCAAAACCGGGTGGTGATCCCATCGGGCGAAATCAGACCAGGCGTGCGCACACCCAAGGTATGGAGCGGCAACCTACAACAATAAAAACCAAACAAAAAACAAATACATGAATATCAGAAAACTAAAAACAATTCTAATGGTCATTAGCCTAGCATGCTCAATGACCGCCGTTGGACAGGCCGACAAGTTCAGCACCTATTACCATCAACGGCGCACACTGTTCGAAAAACTACCCGACACCAGGAACGAAATCATTTTCCTAGGCAACAGCATCACCGATGGTTGCGAATGGAGCGAACTCTTCGACAATTCCCGGGTAAAAAACCGTGGCATCAGTGGCGATGTTACCGAAGGGGTACTCTTCCGGTTGGATGAAGTGACCCGCTCGCAACCACAAAAAATATTCCTCCTCATCGGCATCAACGACCTGGCAGGCGGCATCCCCAAAGAAACCGTATTCGGTAATATTGGCAAAATAGCGCAACAGATTCGCACCTCATCCCCCAAAACGGAGGTTTACATCCAGAGTATCCTGCCGGTGAACAACAGTTTCGCAAAGTTCCAAGGGCATACCGGCAAAACAGAAGAAGTTCTATGGATCAACCAGCAGCTAAAACAATGGTGCCTAAATGAGGGCTTCATCTATGTGGATCTTTTTTCCCATTTCAAATGCAGCGACAGCAACCTGATGAATCCTCGTTACACCAATGATGGCTTACATCTCACCGGCGAAGGCTATTTGCTTTGGCGCGATGTGATAGCACCCCTCTTGGGAAAACGGAAAAAATGAAAGTTTAAGAAACGACAAAGCTCCCCGGAAAATAGTACCAGGGAGCTTTGTCATGATATATGTTTAGAGAAATTAGTCGTTGTCGTCCAGGTCAAAAGCATTTTCAAACGCTTCGATGATTTTTTCACAAAGGTTGGCATTGCCATCAGCATTTGATGGATTGATCTCAACCACACCATTTTGATTTTTGTCGCTGGCGGCGGCAAAATCAATTTGAGCCAAAGTATTTAGAACATGATACAGATTGAAGTCAACAAACAGTTTTTGCGGATCGCCACTAAACACAAAGTTGGAATGGTCTTCAAAGTCAATCTCAACCTCCCAATTCTCATTGGTGGTAATCACAAAGGGTTTGCCGTTGACCGAACCACTCACATAGACCGAATGCCCAACCAGCTCAGGATATTTTGAATCGCGGCAAACATCAAATTCGAACTCAATATCCTCATAAGCCGCAGCGGGAATAGTTGTTGCGCCCAGCAAAAGCCCTTTTTCTGCCTGGGCAGAAGCCAAGTCAATCACAAACGGTCCAACAATTTCATCCGAATCCACAGAATCGGGCAACTCAGGCTGCAATTCATTGTCAATGTCAAATTCAATTTCGGTGATGTTCACCAAAAATTTGTCGATCACCAGGTTGTTCACCGAGGCCGCCTTAGCCACAACAGTAGGTTTGGTGTTGGTGCGCAAGGCCAGGGTCAATTTGCTAGTATCGTCATCGCTTGAACAACCTGAAGCCAAGCCGAAAACAAAAATAAAACCAAATAAACTCTTCAAATTTTTCATACCAATAATAATTAATAGATTAAAATTTATTCTTCAAAACAATACTTCTATCTTCTACATTTGATAGACGAAAACAAAGAATAAAGGTTGGAATGAAAACAATATTTTTATTCATTTTTTTCACAAGTACTAGGAATATAAGCTATTGAATTATTAATTGGCCAATACATCTTACCCCATTGGAACAACATACCCACCCGCACTTCAAAAGCGGCATTGCGGGTATGGTTGAACCGGCCGGAATTAAGCTCATCGCCCCGGTAAATATTGGGCACCCCCATTTTCAAACGTAGGCCGGCCGTAAAATTTACCGGTCCCTTGAATCGGGTTTCAAACTCCTGACCCAACACAGCGCCATAATCTCCAACAGCATAGCGATTGGAGATGTCTTCTTTTTGATCCTGCACCTCCATCGAGGCATGCCGAAGTTGGGCGGCATAAACGCCCACCACATTCTTACGGTGAAGATGATTGGGCAGCAAAAAACTTTTTTTTGCCCGATGCTTGACAACCATCTCAGCCGCGAGGTAATTCAGGTCGATCACCTTAGAGGTGTATTCACCATGCCAGTATTGGTCGTAACGTTGCGTTACCGGTGAATTGAAGAACAGGGCAGCCGCCACCTGCCAACGCCCGCTAAAAGCATAACCCAGCTCAAGCCCAAAATCAGGAGTGACGGCAATATGCGATCGGTTCATACCCGAGGCACCAAAACCATCCATCGTTTCGCGATTCAACAGATACGTGTTTTTCAGGGCCGAAACAGCCCCCAGCGACCATCGTTTAGGCGCGGAACTATTTTCAGCCAGTGAATAAACAGGCGTTTGCGAGGCTTTTTTACTTTCCGCTGAGAAAATAGCGTTGAGCGGATTAGCCATTGTCATAGCCATCTTCAAATCCTCGGAAGCCCTGATTTGAAGCAGCGGATCCATTCGGAATTTCCCGGCAAAGAACAAAGGTTTCTGCTTGGTGGAAACGCCCTCGAAAAGTTCCATGGCATCCAGCCCATCCTCCGCCAACCATTGAGGCATGCCTGCTTCCGCGGCCAAAGGACTGGGAAGATCAGTCTGGGAGGCTTGACCATCGGAAGCCACATGAACCAGCGAATCGGTCAAAACCGGCCGCACCAAAGACTGGAGCTGTCCAGAATCGCTTGCCTCATTAACTTGTGGCACCTCCAATGTACCATGCACAAGATTCACCGGATTCTCCACCGGGACGATTGGCTTATCCACAAACAGAAAGAGTCCACCCAGCAATAGCACAGCAGCAGCCATAGAGGCAATCCGTAAATACAATATTTTCTTGTGATCCCGATCCAATTCACTGCTGATGCCTTCCCACACCTGGTCGATGTCCAGCTGCTCCGAAATGCCCTCCCAAACCATATCAAGATTCGGATGGACAGGAGCATTATTTTGCGATGACGATGCCAGGCTAGAGGAGTCGGAAACTCCCGTCCCCTCCTGCTCCACCAGATTTCTATAATGTTTTATAAAATCTTTTTCCTTCATAACCATCATCTATAAATCGAGGCCTACCAATTGTTTTTTCAGCAGATGCCGGGCGCGGTTCAATTGCGACTTGGAAGTCCCTTCACTGATCCCAAGCATTTCGGCAATCTCCTTGTGACCTAGCCCCTCCAGCGCGTAGAGGTTAAACACATGACGGGCACCATCGGGCAAGAGAGCCACCTTCTGCAAAATATCTTCCCCCTGCTCCCCATCGGGCATCTCGCAAGAGGGCTCCTCGCTAACAGATACATCATCCATCCGCACCAGACAAAATTCTTTTTGCCGTCTCCTAAAGGAATCAATGGCCGTATTGGTGATGATCCTGCGAATCCACCCATGTAGCGAACCGTTGCCCGAAAAATTCTTAAGGTTTCGAAAAACCTTCATGAAGGCAGCCTGCAAGATATCTTTGGCCAGATCGCCATCGGGCTCATAAGAACGGCAGATCCGGAGCATCTCCGCCGCATATTTGCGGTACAAAGCCTCCTGCATCTTCCGGTCATTACGCAAACATCCGTCAATCAAATCCTGATCATCCAATCCCGAATCAACAGCCATATCAAGAAATCTGATTTACTACAACCTTGGCGGACTTCTGAAGGCGGTACAACACCATCTCGTACAACTCATCATTTTCGTCGGAAGATATTTCAATAAATGGCACATCCCCATCTTCCACATCAGCCTCCTCGAGACTACTCCTGGAAAGGGTGGAAAAAGAATACCCCAGGTCAAAAACAATGGAAGCCCCATATTTTTTATCAGCCAAGAGCGTGATATCAGTCAATCCGGCAAGATTCATAGCTGACATCAAAAACGACTCGCTGGACTCCACCGCAAAAACAATTGGCATCACACGTCCATCCAGTCGTGAGTAGTTCCCAACAAAAAGAAGGCCGGCATCATCGGGCAGATCAACGGTTTCATCCCCATCATCTTCCAAATCAAGATCGGTAAGATAGAGATGCCACCCAATCATTTGATATTCGCCTTGCGGGATGTCGAAATACCTCACAAATCCACCATACTTGGTGTCGAAAACAACCTTCTGTTCCTTTCCAGGTTCTGTTACAAAACTCACATCCCCTCCAACCAAACGCTGCCCCGAAAACGAGATCCGCCCCACAGCCGCCAATCCTTTGTCGAATGTCAAAAATTCATTGGTTTGTGGTGCCATCACCATCTTCACCGAAACGGAAACCGGCAAGGTATAGGGCTCTTTTTCACAGCCAAACAGGCACAAAACAGATAAAACCAGCACGACATACATTGGGATTCTGCGAATCATATTCATCAATAGTTTTAATTAAGACGAGAGAAAACCATAAAGGTTGGAATGGCCTCGCCATTATTATAAAAAAAGAAGGCATCCAGCCCATTTCAGAACCGGATGCCTTCAAAATATTATTCCGTCAAATATTACAACGCCGACACAACTGGCGATATTTTAAATGAGAACTCGTAATCCCGGTAAGGGATCTGGTATTGAGGCAGAGGACGGTGCCCCCAGCTGGTGACACACCCAAGTCCCATGTGCAAATGGTCGATGCAGAAATTCACATAAGGCACCGGAGCCACTTCAGGTGAGTGGCGCTGGTCCTTTTGCGCTCCATCATCGAGCGACTCGATGCTGTAGTTCAAAGCCGAAGCCGAAAACTCGCCATTGGCTGTGAAGCACAATCCACGGCCACCCTTATCAACCTGTTTCCAGTAACGCACACCGGTTTTCAAGCCATTCTCCTGCGGACGAATGTATGGATAGAATTGCTCAGCAACACTCTGACGATACAACCCAACTGAAGCAGAATTATTCCGATCCACATAATTCTCATAAGGGCCACGGCCATAGTATTCGATCACACCAAATGATTGAGGCATCTGCATCTGCATGCCGAAACGGAACATCTCAGCCACTTTCGCATCAGCCGTAGCACTCAATTTTTGAGTCACCACAATGTTGCCATCAACATCAATCTGATATTGCAACTGAAGCTTGGCAGGTACTTTGGGCATATCGTATTCGGCTGTCACATGAAGCGACTGTCCCACAATCGAGTGCTTCAAGCCCAGCAGTTTCATCTCCGGATTTTTCCAAACACGGTAGTGGTGCTGCAAACCGGCTCCATAATCGTTGTCGGTGGGAGCACGCCAGAAATTGGGGCTCAACTTGCCCTCCAGCAACGCAAGGCCATTCACCTCGTAACGGTTCATCAAGCCGTCGTGTTTGCCAAACTCAATGGTAAAGCGATCGCCTTGAATGATCAAAAAGTTGTAATCGTTGTCGCGAACCACCAAAGGTGCTTGATTAAGCTTGGCCTCCGTTGCATTGGCCAACACAGGATATTGATACCCGCTGAACGACAACTGCTTATGCGCCACTTCAAAACCGGCAGGCAACAACTGTTCAGCCTTCTTCAAACGGAAAGACACATTCACCAACACCTCCTTGCCCGGGGCAAATTGCTTGGCATCGTAAGGTAAAACCAGGGTACCCGTTTGTTGTGGTGCTACATTCAAATCATAAACCACGCCCGTTTGGGTGGCTTCACCATTCTCAACCACAGTCCATTCGAGATAATAAGCAGACAGATCGCGGAAAAAATGCTCGTTGAAAACGGAAATTTTACCGGAGGCCATATCCACCGCTTCAACCCAGATATTCTGGTAATAATACCTCACCTCATGGGCATGTGGGTTGTAATTGCGATCGGGGCTGATAATGCCGTTGTTGAGGAAGTTGTTGTCCGAAACATCGTAAGGATTGTAATCACCACCGTAGGCATAGATCTCCACCCCATCGTTGTTGAATTTGCGCAAAGCCTGGTCCACAAAGTCCCAGATGAAGCCACCCTGATATTTGGGATACTTGCGAATCAGATCCCAATACTCCTTGAAACCACCCATAGAGTTCCCCATGGCATGGGCATACTCGCACTGAATCAAAGGCTTTTGGGCATCACTCTTGCTGTAGTTTTCCGAACCTTCGTAATCGCGGTACATGGGGCAATAGATATCGGTAAAGCCATTTTGACCGGCTTGTTCGTACTGCACCGGGCGGCTCTTATCCTCTTTTTTGATCCAAGTGTAGCAGTCCTCGAAATTGGGGCCGTAACCGGCCTCATTGCCCAGCGACCATGTGATGATGGAGGGATGGTTGTACCCTCGCTGCACATTGCGCTGGTTGCGTTGCAAGTGTGCCAAGGCAAAGGCCGGATTTTTGGCCAGTGTCTGATCGCCATAACCCATCCCATGCGATTCCACATTGGCCTCGGCAACCACATACAGGCCATATTGGTCGCACAGATCGTACCAATAGTTGTCGTCGGGATAGTGGCAAGTACGCACAGCATTGATGTTCAACTCTTTCATACGCTTCACATCCTGCTCCATGCGAGCACACGAAACAACATAGCCTCCATCGGGATCCATCTCGTGGCGGTTGGCGCCTTTAATCAACACAGGCTGGCCATTCACCAAGAGTTGAGCATTTTTAATCTCCACCTTGCGGAAACCAACCTTCACCGGAATCACCTCCAACACACGGTTGTTCTCTTTCGAGATGGCGTTCAAAGTATAAAGCACAGGTGTTTCGGCGCTCCATTTGGCAGGGTTGGCCACATCAAAAACAATGTTTTGCTGGCCCGAACCCGAAAGATTCTTAGTCATCACAACCTTCTGCTGCGGATCGAGCAATTGAAGTTCCACATTCACTTTGCCTTTCAGCATCAGTTCCACCGAAAGGGTGGCATTGCGGTAGTCACCATCCAAATCGGGTGTCACCCGAATATCTTCAATACGCTTGGTTTGACGGGCATAGAGGTAACAATCGCGACCAACACCTGAGAGCCGCCAAAAATCCTGATCTTCCAAGTAAGTGCCATCGCACCAGCGGAACACCTGAAAGGCGATTAAGTTTTTGCCTGGTTTCACATAACGTGTGATGTCAAATTCGGCCTCCAGCTTACTATCCTCGCTGTAGCCCACAAATTTACCATTCACCCACAGGTAGATGTTGGAGGTCACCGAACCAAAGTGGGCAATGATCTCCTGTCCCTTCCAGTTGGCTGGAATTTCAATCTCCCGGCGGTACGATCCCACATGGTTTTTCTCGGTGGGAACGATGGGCGGGTTGTTTTTGTATTGGTTGCGCCACGGATACCCCACATTCACATAGATGGGATCGCCATAGCCGTTGAGCTCCCAGTTGCCGGGAACAGGCATATTGTCCCAACCCTTATCGTTAAAGCCCGGAGTAAAGAAATCGGTTGGCCGGCTTTCGGCATTGGCCACCCAATTAAACTTCCACAGGCCATTCAACGACAAATAGTTGACCGATTGCTCCTTGAGCCCGGCAGCAGCCACGGCTTCATTTTCGTAGGCAAAATAATTGGCGTGCATCGGCAGCCGATTCAGCTCATTGACCTTGGGATTCTGCCACTCGCCCGACTGGGCAAAACCCAATGCGGAGGCCGTCATCATCAAAAATAAAATAATGTGTTTCATTGATTGTTCAATTTAATAATATGGTATGACATAACTAAAACGCCAGACAATATATACATTTTTTCAAACACTTTTAATCGATTTACAAGCCATAACCAAGCTTTTCGCAACAATTGCTAAAAAAGACCAACCACTTACTCAGCCACAAAACCAATCTCACTGATCATCAGGTTGCCGCCATGGGTGGCCTTGGTTTTCAAAACAACCGCCCCATCGTTGGTGTCCTCGCGCATGACAAAAATCTTCACCCACTTACCCGATTCAGGATCAATATCAGCCAAACTCATCTCCCGACCTTCGAACCAAAGTGTACCTTCACGCTTTTGCTTGTTCGTATCTGAAAAACGGACATACAAATCGCCTATCACCCCATTGGGTGTTTGAATGGTCAGCATGATTTCCTGGCCAGTCCAGGAAGTGCCTTTTTCATCTTTCCACACGTCGTCGCACACTACCTGGTAGCCACAATCATCGGCCTTTGCTAGAACAGCATCCAGACTCGCATTCCATTTATCGCTTCCCAAGCTTCTCTTTTTTGCGCCACATTGAACGTACAGCATTGCCTTTTCAAATCCCTTAGGCGCTTGCGACACAACGGGTTTCACAAAGTAGAGCAACTTCTTCAGCTCATCGGCCGCCACGTTGTAATTTGGGTTGAAATTACTTTGATTCATGTAGGCCAGCAGGTTGTATTTCATTTGGCGGGCTACCGGATTGTTTTGATTACTCAAATCGTAACCACAAACCATTAGTTTCCCTTTTCCCACACGACATTCGAAGATGGAGGCCAGTTTGTCGTTGATGTGAAAATCGCTGATGGGTTGTGCCACTGGAATCAACCCGGGATGGGCATTAAGGACAAAGGAACGCCCCTTGCTGATTGAGCCCCACTGGTAATTGCTGAACAATTCGGTAGGAAAGCGGGCTAACGCAGGATGAGCCTGATTCACATACAAACCAAGGGTTGAATTGGCCTGACCGGGGAAAAATACGGTGGACCAAAACAACGGTTCAAAAAAGATGGGTCGCGAAGTTTCAGCACTTCCCAATTGATTGGCCAGCAACAGGACCATTCCGCCTGATGCCAGTTTTTGCTGCACTTCGGCCGATAATTCCGTCGCCACCAACACATCGCCAATGGTTGGGTGCACGGGGGGATAGACCCATAAATCCCAACTATTGAAAAAATCGGTGCCTTCGAGGGTGATGCTGAAAGTGTATTTCCCGGCCTGATGGATTCCCGACAAGGGAATACGCACCTCTCCCACATCCGACAAGCCACCGTTTGGAACACTCCCTGGTACAAACGATCCCGTTTCAACCAGCTTGCCTTCGCCCGATATGAGCATCCAAGTTACCCTAGGCTTAATTGATTCTGCCCCATAGTTAGCAATTTGTAAACGTGCGCCGAACGTCTCACCGGTATCCCAAACATACTTCTCGAAACGCGCCAAAGGAACAACGGTATTGCAATAACGCCGGAAACTTTCGGGTGTGGTATTTCCTTTGGCATCCCAAAAACAATCGAGCCAGCCCACCAAAGCCTCTCCTTGCCCTTGGTAATCGGCCATGCTCAACATCTGAAAACCGGCACAAGATGGTGTACGGACAAGATTCTCGATATGACCTTTATACAACAAATCCTGCAAAGCCCCACTGGCCTGATGGAATTCGCGATTCATACCCAAGAGGTTGTTTTCGACGGCACTTTGGCGGCATTGCTCCAGGTTGCGGGCCTTCAGCACGCCGGTATATTTATTTATTTCACTCCACAACGGATAAACCGGGTACTGGCCCAACTCATGGGCAATAATGGGCAACGGTGCATTCGAATAATTCGCCTCAAGATCGAAATCGGTGGCATGGCCACTCAAGCCATAGGTGCGGCCAACGCCGGGAATATTATGGGTGGCCGAATAATCATCCACATCAGTGATATTGCGAGCTGTTGACACGGCATACAACCGGCGCCCATCGGTTTCCTTCATTTTGGCAACCCATTGTTTCATCACGTCGAAATCGGAATTGCCCAGCTCATTGCCGATGCAAAACATGGCAAACGATGGGTGGTTGCCATAGGCATCAATCATCCGCTTCATCTCTGCCTGCACATAGCTGTCAGCCGAAGGGTTTTTACCCAATCCCTGCGGAAGCCCTTTGGTCTCCATATCTGGCCGTTCGGGATTCGAAATGCCCATCCACCAGTCGATCCACAATATTTCGGCCTGAAGGTATAATCCAAGCTTGTCGGCAGCCACAAAAGCGGCTTCTGGCGGACACCATGAGTGAAACCGCACATGGTTCATCCCATAATCCTTATAGATACGGAAGATGCGCTCCCACTCGGCCACATCGCACGATGGATAGCCGGTCAGTGGAAAATGGACGCAATCGAGATTGCCCCTTAAAAACACAGGCACGCCATTGACAAGCACTTTCGATTTGGACGATGAAACCTGCCGAAACCCGAAATCGACTATTTGAACATCCTGAGCTTTACCATTTTGCGTCTCAACAGTCAAACGATACAATTCTGGTGTGAATTCATCCCATTTCTTTAAAGGTTTTTCAATATTCAAAATCTCCTTATGGGGATGATTTCCGCTTGCTGCCTTGATTTTGCGTTTTGTCGCCATTATTTTTTCGCCAGTGGAAATTTCAACCAGGCTAATAATTTGGGTAACATTGACTGGTTTCCCATCATTTACCACATCGAAAGTAATTTTCAACTGTTGGTTATCTGCATCGGGCCATGTTTTTAGTTGGGCGACACGAACCTCTTCCTTTGCGCGCAGTTCAATCCTTCCCACCACACCATTCCAAATCGACTGCATATATTCGCCATAGGCGTGCCCCTTGTCACCAATATTGTAGATCATGTCGTTGTTGATGCGCAGCGTGATGGTATGTTTGCCCGCGCTCAATTTACCAAGCCGGTGGAGATGGGCAACCCCCAAACCATCCTGCGTGTCGCAAAAGCGGCCATCAACCCACACCTTCGATTCCCAAAGCACCCGTTCAAGAAACAGCTCAATAGTTTTGCCTTCCCACGCTTTGGGGATTGTTATTTCCTGCTGATACCAGGCCGGCCCGATGTATTTGTATGCGCGGGTCAAAATGCCATAATCGGAGCCAGATGTCTTTTCGCCATAGCGTGCCTCATCGGTTGTGCCCGGCAAGGCTATTTTTTCATCCAAAACCCTATTTTGCCAGTTATCCCTTTCACCCGCATCCTTCGGATCAAGCGAAAAGCGCCATTCACCGGCAAGGGAGACCGTTGTTTGAAATTGAGCATTTAATGGCCACATCACCACCAAAAGCAAGGCCGTAAGAATATTTTTCATCATGGATATTTTAACTTGATCTATTTACCTTCAACATCCTTCACTCAAAAGGAACCAAACTTTTTCCAATAAAACATATTGCCTGTAAAATTAAGAAACCGACATGGGGTTAAAAATGGATGAACACTTTGAAATAATAGATTATTCTCTTATTTTGGTTCAAACAACACAAAGAAAATAATGCAAGAAAAGAGGGACGGATTTCGTGGTCAAGAGGCTTTCATATTGCCCGAGAAAACAAAAAAAGAACTAACAAACAACAACTTGACACGATTACTATATATTACAGACATTGGTTATTATCCCAATGCCTCATTCCATTACAGAAAAAGAGAAAATGGATGTGATCAGAATATTCTTATTTCTTGTGTAAAGGGAGAAGGCTGGTTCGAGATGGATGGGAAACATTTCACGGTTCACAAAAACCAGTACTTCATCCTACCAGAATCGACACCCCATGCTTATGGTGCAGCAGAAAACAATCCATGGTCAATCTATTGGCTCCATTTTGCAGGGGAAAAAGCAGCATTGTTCAACCAAAACAACACAACACCTCAGGATATTGATTTCAGTTCCGACCCAAGATATGCCGACCGCCTTTTACTATTCGAAGAGATCCTCCATCATCTGAAGAACGGATACTCAACCGACGATTACGAATACGCCAGCATTTGCTTGTGGCAATTATTGGGATCGTTCCAATACCTATCAAAATTTCGAACTATAAAAAGAATCAAACACCGCAACCTGATGGACGCCAGCATCTCTTGGATGCACGACAATTTGGAGAAACAACTCACCCTTCGGCAGATGGCTGACCAAGTGGATCTATCGGAATCGCACTTTAGCCTGATGTTTAAGCGAAAGGCAGGAGTGCCCCCATTGGTTTTCTTTACAAGGCTCAAAGTACAGAAAGCTTGCCAAATGCTCGATTTCAGCGACAAGCGGATAAAGGAAATTGCAGCGGAACTGGGCTATGAGGATCCGTACTATTTCTCACGTGTTTTCCGCCAAGTGATGGATATATCGCCCATCCAATACCGGAAAACAAAAAAAGGATAAGCCCCACAAACAAATCCTGGATAACAAACAAAGGGGATGATTGAAGCCTTGCGGTCAACCATCCCCTTCAAAAAATATAATAACCCCAACTGTCCCAAACTCAGAACCCCGAAACTCAGAACTCAAAACCAGGAACAGCCGCTCACAGTGTTATTCATCGGCCAAAACGCTGAACTCGGCGCCGGTGGCATAATCTTGGCCATTTTGCTCGCTCAAAGCAGTGAACCGCACATAGCGGCCTTTCACCGGCTTTTCGAAAAGTACCTTTTGCTCTTTCTTGTTGCGGGGGAAAGTACCTTTCAGCACCGGCTCGCCCCATTCTTTACCATCCATGCTCACATGAACCGTGAAATCCTTCACATCGCCATTGCTTCCATCCTGGCGGGGCAGATAGGTGATCCCCGTCAGGCTCTTCACCTCTCCGGCATCAAAATCAACCCAGTGAGGATGTTTGGCCACAGTCACCGAGTACATGGTGTGCCAAATGGAGGTTGAATTCCCGTCTGTCAAATTTACGGCATCGCCATCGCCCACCTCTTCGCTGCTGGCAAACATCACCACCGTGGGGACTCTATCCAGCTTGGCAAAGGTGGCACTGGTTCTTATCTGCTTGTTGTTGGCATACCAAGCGGTTAGCTTCCCGCCTTGGCGCATTGAAATGCTCTTCGTATATAACTGCGGCTTCTCTTTTCCAACCTGATACATAATTTCAGCATCCGGGTTAACAGATGTGATAGAAACATCACCGACCCGATCGCGCGTAACCACAATGGGTGTTTCGCCAGCCAATTTAACCTTGGCTTTAGCAGCCAAATCGCCACCTGCCGGACGGATCACAAAACCCATGGTGTGCGGAGCTGCCTTCACCCGGTCGAACTCCAGCGGAGCACCTTGCCCGCAGCTGTTGCCTCCCAAACCAGTGGATCCCAAACCAACAAACAAATAGGTGTTGCCATTGGCTGTCAATTGGTGTGGATGTGGCGTCATGGTCATATCCAGAGCCGAATAGGGCAATGCCTGCACCGACAAGGGTTGTCCACCCACAAACAGGGCACCATTCCCAGCGCCATCGGCCAAGGCAGCCCAACGCACCTCCTCGTGATTGGCACAATCCTGCGGCTTAGGAAACTTCACAAATTGATCAACCACCTTACCAGTGAATTGCTCAACAAACTGGCCTGTTTTGCGGTCGGCATAATTCCCAATTGGGCCGCGACCATAATATGTAAACTCATCCAATTTCCGATCCACCTGCATCAAATATCCCAGGCGTGCCAAATCCAAGGCAGCATTCGACGAAGTAATGCCTGCCTGCAACTCGATGGAACCATCAGGATAAACCGTGAATATCTGGTTCGTGGTAAAATGAAAATCACCGTCACCAAAAGGCTTGTCTGTCACATCCACCAAGGAGAAGCGCCCTGAGCTGGTATTACCCTCTATCCTTGAACCACATGGAGCCTGCGACTTCACAGCAAACACAGCCACCAGCGCACCATCGGGTCGGCTGATCAGTGAATATTCCTGTACCGTATGTTTTAAGTTGTGCAATCCATTCTCGAACCAGGCTCGATAAGCCCAATTGTCGTTGTTGACGAAAGCACGGAAAGCATCCAGTTTCGGGCCATTGCCTTCAGAAAAGACAACCGTATGGCCATAATTCAATTTCGCGATGGTGCCACTGGTCAGGTCGAACGACAACTCAAAACCCGCACCCTTCACCGAAGCCAATCCGGCCGTTTGCGACCACACCAATTTCTCGCCGGTCTTCGCCACTTCGGCAATCGATGCCAACCCACTGGCAGCTTTAAACACCAACTGTTCCTCAGCCTGAACAAAGCCTTTTTTAGCCCATGGTTTATCTTCTTTGAGCAGGAACTGCACCTTCACAAAATACTCGGCATCGGCACGCAAACGGGCATGATCAATGGGCAGAACAGCCATACGCTTGGAACGTGGCGCCACTTGACCCAGCTGCACTTCGCCCTTTTGAATCGATTTCCCATCCTCATAAAGAGACCAAACCATCTGATAGTCTGAAAGGTCGGTGAAATAGTTTTTGTTGAATACTTCCACTTCTCCTTTGGTCAAATCAACCGCCTTAACACCAATGTATTGGTAAACCTTCTTCACTTCGTAATATTGGGGTTTAGGCTGCATGTCGGCAAACACAATTCCGTTCATCACAAACTGCCCATCGTTGGGGGTGTCGCCAAAATCGCCACCATAGGCTAAGTAGCGTTCGCCCGTATTCTTATCGTAATTGTACATAGACTGGTCGATCCAGTCCCAGATGGCACCACCCATAAAGAAGTTGGTACTTTCAATGGCATCCCAATAATCGACCAGGTTACCGCAGGCATTACCCATGGAGTGGGCATATTCCGAAACATGGAACGGATATTTGATGTTGTATTTGCCCTGCACCGCACCACGCATCCAAGCGATGGAGGGATACTGGTTCGATCCCATGTCCACAATATCGTTGTTGCGTTCATATTGAACGGGGCGGGTGTCGTCGAACTTTTTCAGGCTCTGGTAGGCTGTCACAAAATTCTTGCCCGGGCCAGCCTCATTACCCAACGACCAAATCACCACCGAAGGGCGATTCACCGTGGCATGAGCCATCTCCATCACCCTTGCCACATGGGCACTCTCCCACTCCTTGGGATGCGAAAGCGATGCATCACCATAATAGTACTGGTGGCTCTCGATATTGGCCTCATCCTCCAGATAGATTCCATATTTATCGCAAAGGTAGTACCAATAGGGGGCATCGGGATAGTGTGAATTGCGCACATGATTGATGTTGCCGCGCAACATCAGCATCACCTCATCTTCCATCTGCTGACGCGTGACGGCATGTCCCACCTCGGGATTGGTCTCGTGGCGGTTGACGCCCTTCAACTTAACCGTCTTTCCGTTGACATAATAGTAGCGTCCGGCCAAACCAAATTCATCTTCGGATGCCGGAGTATCCTTGATCTCCACTTTGCGGAATCCTGTATGGGTAGAAACGGTCTCCACCGTTCTGCCTTTCTTGTCCTTCAACTCAGCCACCAACACGTAACGGTAAGGTCTTTCGGCCGACCACAAGTTGGGTTTTGCCACCTTCAACACCGCTTGCGAAGCTGCATTTTCACCCTTCTTAAGAACAGGAACAGCGGCTGACACCGTGACTCCTGCCACCTTTTCGTTCTTGTCGGAATAAAGTTCGTTGGCATAGAGTGAATAGGTCATGGTGTACCCGGCTGCCGTTTTCTTGTCCAAGTTGCGGATGTCGGCCTGAATATTGAGCACCCCATCGGCAAGGGATGGCGTGAGGTCGGGCTTCACCACTAGGTCGCGTACTTGTACTTTTGCGGTGGAATAGAGCTGCACCGTGCGGAAGATCCCCGCCAGACGGAACATATCCTGAGCTTCGAGGAAAGAACCGTCGCTGCTGCGGTAAACCTCCACAGCCAACACATTCTCGCCCTTCTGCAAATAAGGGGTGATGTTGAAGGAGGCGGCATTGCGCGAATTCTTCGAGAAACCTACGTACTGGCCATTGATCCACAGGTAGAAGAACGAATCCACCCCATCGAAGCTGATGTAAACCTCGCGGCCGTCCCACGACTGGGGAACGGTGAAGTTGCGGCGATAGGATCCCACCTCGTTGCGGTGTTGATAGGTGGTCCAATGGCTGGGCGGCGTGCGCATCACCCCACCACGCCAGTCATCCACAGCCACTTTGTGCATGAAAATCACCGGCTGGTTCACGTAGATGGGCACACCATACTTCAGCGATCCATCCTTCTGAATCCCATAAATATTCCAGTTGGAGGGTACTGGAATTTCATCCCAGCCCGACACATCAAACGTCGGTTTATAAAACTCGGTAGGTCTCTCGCCGGGGTTACCAACCCAGTTGAATTTCCAATTACCATCGAGCGAAATCCAGTAGGCGGAGTGCTCGGGCAGCACCAGGCGCGCCTGCTCTGCATTCTCAAACGGGAAGACATAGGCACGTGGCTGCTCTTTGTTCAGAGCCAATCGCTCCGGCGATTGCCACTCATTGCCATCCGGTGCTGGCACCGCTGCATACTGAAAACCCGGCAAGGGCGTTTGAGCTGTCATACTGGCACTTGCAGCAAGCATAGCCAGTAAAAAAGATTGTTTCAATCGTTTCATTAATGTGTGTGTGTTAAAATGTGTGTGTATATAAATTGTGTGTAAAGAAAAAACAATAGAAAGATTGGGCAGGTTGGCAAGCCATGGCCATTTACCGTTGAGTAACGCGCATGGATTAGTTAAAATTTGCTCAAAAAAAGCAAAACCCGAAAATAGTTAATTAAATTGAAAAACAAGGCAGGAAAAGAAGATTGAAAAATCGTCCTGTCGTTATAGATTGAAGTATATAGGTATAGTAGGCCATAATGCAAAAAAAGGAAAGCTCTTATGAACTTTCCTTATCTGTCGGGGTACCAGGATTCGAACCTGGGACCCTCCCGTCACTGGATGCGCTAACCGGGCTGCCTTTCAATCCATTCTTGTATTAATCGATGGTTCTTCAATCCTTTGAGAAATAACTCAAGTCTGATAGCTTCACTGCGTGTTTCGAATTCCTTTTGAAAATAAACAACCCACGGCCCTCCATGCTTGGTTGCCTTGCTGCGGCCACTGTTGTGACGCTGGAGCCGATCATTCAGGTCATGTGTCTGACCTATATAGAATCGTCCTGTCGTTATAGATTGAAGTATGTAGGTATAGTAGGCCATAATGCAAAATAAGGAAAGCTCTTATGAACTTTCCTTATCTGTCGGGGTACCAGGATTCGAACCTGGAACCCTCCCGTCACGGGATGCGCTAGCCGGGCTGCCTTTCAATCTATTCTTGTATTAATCGGTGGTTCTTCAATCCTTTCAGGAATAGCTCCAGCCTGATAGCTTCGCTGCGTGTTTGGAATTCCTTTTGAAAATAAACAACCCAAGGGCCACCATGCTTGGTTGCCTTGCTACGGCCACTGTTGTGACGCAGGAGCCGATCTTTCAGGTCATGTGTCTGACCTATATAGAATCGTCCTGTCGTTAAAGATTGAAGTATGTAGGTATAGTAGGCCATAATGCAAAATAAGGAAAGCTCTTATGAACTTTCCTTATCTGTCGGGGTACCAGGATTCGAACCTGGGACCCTCCCGTCACGGGATGCGCTAACCGGGCTGCCTTTCAATCCATTCTTGTATTAATCGGTGGTTCTTCAATCCTTTCAGGAATAGCTCCAGCCTGATAGCTTCGCTGCGTGTTTGGAATTCCTTTTGAAAATAAACAACCCACGGCCCTCCATGCTTGGTTGCCTTACTGCGGCCACTGTTGTGACGCAGGAGCCGATCTTTCAGGTCATGTGTCTGACCTATATAGAATCGTCCTGTCGTTAAAGATTGAAGTATGTAGGTAAAGTAGGCCATAATGCAAAATAAGGAAAGCTCTGATGAACTTTCCTTATCTGTCGGGGTACCAGGATTCGAACCTGGGACCCTCCCGTCAAGGGATGCGCTAGCCGGACTGCCTTTCAATCCATTCTTGTATTAATCGGTGGTTCTTCAATCCTTTCAGGAATAGCTCCAGCCTGATAGCTTCGCTGCGCGTTTCGAATTCTTTTTGGAAATAGACGACCCAAGAACCACCATGCTTGGTTGCCTTGCTACGGCCACTGTTGTGACGCTGGAGCCGATCTTTCAGGTCATGTGTCTGACCTATATAGAATCGTCCTGTCGTTAAAGATTGAAGTATGTAGGTATAGTATGCCATAATGCAAAAAAAGGAAAGCTCTTATGAACTTTCCTTATCTGTCGGGGTACCAGGATTCGAACCTGGGACCCTCCCGTCACGGGATGCGCTAGCCGGACTGTTTTTCGATCCATTCTTGTATTAATCGGTGGTTCTTCAATCCTTTCAGGAATAGCTCCAGCCTGATAGCTTCGCTGCGCGTTTCGAATTCTTTTTGGAAATAGACGACCCAAGGGCCACCATGCTTGGTTGCCTTGCTACGGCCACTGTTGTGACGCAGGAGCCGATCTTTCAGGTCATGTGTCTGACCTATATAGAATCGTCCTGTCGTTAAAGATTGAAGTATGTAGGTAAAGTAGGCCATAATGCAAAATAAGGAAAGCTCTGATGAACTTTCCTTATCTGTCGGGGTACCAGGATTCGAACCTGGGACCCTCCCGTCACGGGATGCGCTAGCCGGACTGTTTTTCGATCCATTCTTGTATTAATCGGTGGTTCTTCAATCCTTTCAGGAATAGCTCCAGCCTGATAGCTTCGCTGCGCGTTTCGAATTCTTTTTGGAAATAGACGACCCAAGGGCCACCATGCTTGGTTGCCTTGCTACGGCCACTGTTGTGACGCAGGAGCCGATCTTTCAGGTCATGTGTCTGACCTATATAGAATCGTCCTGTCGTTAAAGATTGAAGTATGTAGGTATAGCATGCCATAATGCAAAAAAAGGAAAGCTCTTATGAACTTTCCTTATCTGTCGGGGCACCAGGATTCGAACCTGGGACCCTCCCGTCACGGGATGCGCTAGCCGGACTGTTTTTCGATCCATTCTTGTATTAATCGGTGGTTCTTCAATCCTTTCAGGAATAGCTCCAGCCTGATAGCTTCGCTGTACGTTTCGAATTCTTTTTGGAAATAGACGACCCAAGGGCCACCATGCTTGGTTGCCTTGCTACGGCCACTGTTGTGACACAGGAGCCGATCTTTCAGGTCATGTGTCTGACCTATATAGAATCGTCCTGTCGTTAAAGATTGAAGTATGTAGGTAAAGTAGGCCATAATGCAAAAAAAGGAAAGCTCTTATGAACTTTCCTTATCTGTCGGGGTACCAGGATTCGAACCTGGGACCCTCCCGTCACGGGATGCGCTAACCGGGCTGCCTTTCAATCCATTCTTGTATTAATCGGTGGTTCTTCAATCCTTTGAGAAATAACTCAAGCTTGATAGCTTCGCTGCGTGTTTGGAATTCCTTTTGAAAATAAACAACCCACGGCCCTCCATGCTTGGTTGCCTTGCTGCGGCCACTGTTGTGACGCAGGAGCCGATCTTTCAGGTCATGTGTCTGACCTATATAGAATCGTCCTGTCGTTAAAGATTGAAGTATGTAGGTAAAGTAGGCCATAATGCAAAAAAAGGAAAGCTCTTATGAACTTTCCTTATCTGTCGGGGTACCAGGATTCGAACCTGGGACCCCCTGCTCCCAAAGCAGGTGCGCTAGCCGGGCTGCGCTACACCCCGAATAATCCTATTATCTTCTACCATTTTGGGAATGATAGTGTTTTTTTTGTTGTCGGGGTACCAGGATTCGAACCTGGGACCCCCTGCTCCCAAAGCAGGTGCGCTAGCCGGGCTGCGCTACACCCCGATAATTTTGTTACATTTTGAAAGCCGTTGTTCTCAAATGCGATGCAAAAGTAAACGTTTTTATTACAACTCCAAAATTTCATTGCTTTTTTTTCAGCACATAATTTCACTCAATCAAAAAACATCCTGATTGAATGGCAATTAAATTTTATATCTTTCTATAAAAAGAGCCCCAAATAACTCTCACACCCGCAACGCCTTTGCAACAATATCTGCCACCTCTTGAGTGGATTCGGTCATCACCTGCTCCACAATGCCTCCAAGCTGCGAGGCGACAATCGATGAATTCATCCACGAGACATACGTGTGGCCATCGTGTTTTTCGTAAACACTGATGCGGCATGGCATCAACGAGCTCACCATGCGTTCGTCATCCAACGCCAATATCCTGCTGGAGTGGTCGGGATGGCAGATGGACACAACCGTTACAGGAAGAACCTCTTTCCCATGCTTTTTCAGGGTGCCTTGCAAATCATAACTGTGCGACACATTCCATGATTTCCGCCCGACCTCGTCGAGCAACCGGTTCAGCGTGGAGCCAAAATCCATCGGACTCCGCTTCTCGATGAACATACCATTCCCAAAACCATTTTCCATTGATTCCATGTCAAACCTTTTAATCGGGATACAAGAACATTAATATCCTCATTTCCATATTTAACAATCACTCAATCAAAATGGTTCCAACAAGCCCCGGTTTATAAAACCAACCAGCATCAGCGCTCAACCGCACGCCCCCGGAAGGGCATCACTTCTCCAATAGCATCACCTCCCCGGCAAGATCAACACCCCGCAGGACAACTTTCAATTGACACCCATTATTTACCTTAACATCGACGGGAATTGGGATGGGAATGGTAAGCAAAGGGTTGTCCCCTCCCAAAACCTCATCTCCTTCAACTTTGAAGATGGCCACCCCATCCACAAACAGCGAAACCTCCGCAACCAATGCTTGGCCTTTCCCTCGCCGCTTTAGAACCTGTATCCCCTTCATCGAAGGCAGCTTGCCAGCCGGAATAGAAAACTCAAAACGTTCTTCCCCATCCCGGTCAAGAGCCCAGGCTCCCAATTTCTGGTCTTTCATCGCAGCGAGCTTCGACAACGGCAAGGCGGATGCATAAGCCACCAGTTCTTTGGCTGTGGCAACAACATCAACTGGGATATCGGCCTTGGAAAGGGGTTGAACACCCTCCACCCAATCACGCTCCCAGGCAGCAAAATCAAAACGCTCCATTTTTTTCCGTGCCGCGAAATAATTTTGCCAACGAGGCAAGTAATAGTCTCGCACCAGGCCCGACCAAACCCTGGCTGAATAATCATCAACCGGCGGCCCCCAAATGGTGACAATGCGGCGGGCATTGCGCTCGTATTTCGATTTCAATTCAGCATCTAAGGTCTGCCCATGGGCAAAGTCCAGCCATCGCTCCAGGCGCAACGTGGGGTGGGCACTCAAAAGACGATCTACGCCCAACATCAGGTGTTCAAAGTCCTTTTCCAACCCGATGGCTGCCAAAGTGTCGCCTTGCTGGTAACATTGATCGATCAAATTCACCAACAGCTCAATTTTCCCACCAAGGTACAGTGCGGTCAACTCGGCCACATCAGTTTTGAATAGCCGACTGAATGGCATCTCTGGAGCTGCTTCAACGAAACTTTCAACAGCAGCGAAAAAAAGATCGTTGGCCTTGATACTGCCCCTCGCCACGGATCCGGGGCGAAACTGCCAATTGTACCGTGGATGATCGGTGAACGAACCATAAACAGACTGCTGCAGCAAAACCCAACAGTTGCGTACGCCATTGGGATACGCCCCATAGCGATTCCATGAATAATCCTCAAGCCAGCGGTTCAGATCAATCTCTTGGTTACTCCATCCCGCATCGGAGCAAAGCTCATAAATCACCTCATTATTTTCGATCCCCTCCGGAGCAAACCCATAAGCTTCCAAACGGCCTTTGTTGGAAGAACGCAGAGCCTCCAAATGGCCATTGGCATAAAACTCCAGCACGCCGGTGAGCCCAGTCTTTCCCCCCATATTGGGTATCACGCTGTAAACCCAGGGTTTGTTGTAAAAACCTTTGTAAAATTCCCAGTTCACCTCCGAATGCCAGAAGTGCTTGTTATAATCCACCGCCAAATCGAGCAACAACATCTTCTCATCAGGCACTTTCGACACCAAGGCTTCCAGTGTCTCATAATCCCAAATATGGCGCTGATAGCCGAACATCCACCCCTGCATCACCCAGATGGCATCGGGGTTGGCCTTTTTTATGGATTGATATACTTTATCGCCATAGGACGCCAACAAGCGATACCGCTCCTGGGTTCCTTTAGCTGGGAACGGCACTTCCATCTCATTGAAACTGTCCACCAGGTAACGTTCATTTTTACCAAATTCCTTCTCCCACTCCTCTATGAAAGCGGTACTGATTTGGGCAAACAGCGGTTCATCGGGTGAAATCATCCAGTTGCTGAAAGCGCCTCCCCAATGGGTGGTAATTAAATTCAATTCCGGATGAATCCTTTTGATATCGCGGGGCACAAAACCTGCAAAACCAGGGCAGATGGGTTTCATCCCCAAATCACGCATGCGGTTGAGTATCTGATGTTGCAACCGCACCTGCCCCCGGTGCCACTCTTCTGGCAGTGGACCATCAATCCCGCTGATATTCCCCATACGCATCCAGGGAAGATGCGCCGGTCCCACAAAATAATGATTGATCTCCTCCTTGGTGAGTCCCATCTTTTCCCACACGCGGGCAACAATGGCCTCGTAGGCCACCAAGGCAAGCGGCATGTCGATGCCGTGAAGAGCCATCCAGTCAATCTCCTGCTCCCAACGCGTCCAATCCCAATAAGGCATAGAATAACCATACGTCACCACATTCAGGTAATAATGGTGCTCAAATGGGGAAACAACCCTTTTTGCTATGCCCTGCGGTAAGGAATGAGGAAAAACCATATTGTTGCCCGACCAGCTGTAGAGACCACAGCGGTTACTCTTGATGAAATCGTAAAATCCACGGCACAACGCAACAGGTGTGCTTCCCTGTAGGTGCAACTGCTCATCATTCACCTGATATTGGAAATACAATGGCGCCCCGCCTTTTTCGTGCTTCAACGCCAGCTTGATGGGCAGGTCAGCCCTACCCGTCACCCGTTTTAAGACTTCACGGACAGCTTTTTCCTTGCCCGGCTGGGCATTGACCACACTCCCAATTGTCAGGAGGCAAAACAAAAAGGCAAAACAACCAATCTTCATAACAACCATTTTTTTAAGGATCCCTGAAACAAACCAGGTTGTCAAAAATAGACAAAAAGCATTATGAAATACAAAAAAAGGCCGCACCAATCAAGATGCAGCCTTTGCCTATTTCATTTTTCCGGTATCACACAAAGAGGTTCAAACCTGATGTTTCCGTTTTTTCGAGGAAGTTGGCCACACCGCCAATATTGACGCCATCCATCAGCTCCTCAGCTTTGATGCCCATCACATCCATCGACATCTGGCAGGCAATAAACTCCACACCAGCCTCCTTGGCCGACTGAATCATGGCCTCCAATGAATCGACGCCACGTTTTTTCATGATCATGCGCATCATCCAGCCCCCTTTGCCAAAATAGTTCATCTTGGAAAGCCCCAGCTTCAAGCTGCTGGAGGGCAGCATCCAACCAAACATGCGGCCAAAGAAGTCTTTTTCAACATTGGGTTTCACCTGTTTCTTGATCACATTCAACCCCCAGAAGGTGAAGAATATGGTAACCTTCTTGCCACTGGCTGCAGCACCATTGGCAATCACAAAAGTGGCCAAAGCTTTGTCGAGGTCGTCGCTGAAGCAGATCAGGGTGGTGCCATCGCCAACACTGCCGGGCATGGCCATCTTCTTGACTGCCGAAGCCTTCTGCACCACAGCCACCACTTTCGAACCGTCACGGTTGAGCTCCACCAGCTTGTTGCCGGTCATGGCTGCCCAACTTTGCACATCCTTGTAAAATCCAGGATCCGAAGCGGTGATGGAGAGCTGCTGCCCCTCCCCAACCAAATCAATCTCTTTTTTTAGTTTCATAATGGGTCCGGGACATTGCAATCCGCAGGCATCCACCGCAATGGTAGGGAAACTGATGGCGGAAGCCGTTTTCTCCTGTCCACGGTAAATATTGTCATCGATGCCGATATAATCGTTTTCGAAGATATCCTCGTTGCTCTGTTTCTGACTGGCTGTCTCGAAAGTTTTCAAGCCACCCGACAGGTTGTAAACATTATCAAAACCTTTTTGCACCAACATGCGGCAGGCCACATGAGCCCGTAGCCCGATGCCGCAGAAGACCACCATCCGCTTGTCGCGTGGCAACTCATCCAGATGGTCGCGCAAATGATCGAGTGGGATGTTCACAGCTCCTTCGATGGAACCCAGCTCAAACTCATCGGGTGTGCGGATGTCCAATAGGAAGTCGTCAGCCGCAATGTCGCGCCAATAAATCACTTGGGTGGTTCCATCCAGGATGTTCTCAGCCACCATACCGGCAATGTTCACCGGATCCTTAGCCGACGAATAGGGCGGTGCATAGGCGTGTTCAATCTCGGCCAAGTCGTATACTGTTGATCTGGTGCGGATGGCTTCGGCAAAGAGGTCGATGCGCTTATCCACCCCTTCGTAACCCACCACCTGAGCACCCAACAAACGGCCATCTTCAGGCGCGAATGAAATTTTGATGCTCATGGGCTGGGCACCGGGATAGTAGCCAGCATGAGAAGAGGCGTGGGTGGTTGAGTCGATGTGTGCAATGCCATGCCGCTCAAGCGCCTTTCCTGAAACGCCCGTTGAGGCCACCGTCAGATCAAACACCTTGGCAATGGCGGTATTGATGGCACCCTTGTAACGTTTCTTGTTGCCACGCACCATATTGTCGGCAGCCATACGCCCCTGCTTGTTGGCGGGGCCAGCTAGGTAGGTAATCATCTTTTTCCCAATGATGGGGTTCTCAAACTCAATGGCATCGCCCACGGCATAGATGTCGGGATTGGAAGTTTGCAAAAACTCATTCACCACAATACCTTTCGTCTCACCAATGGCCAATCCGGCATCCTGTGCCAGCTTGGAGTCGGGACGCACACCAATGGATAGGATCACCAGGTCAGTTTCGATGGTGCGCGAAGTGTTCAAAGTGATCAACAGGCGATTGTCCTTCTTCGAAAACGAAGAGACTGCCGTATTGAGGTAAAACTCCACATTCTTAGTCTTCAGATGCTGGTGCACCAGTGCCGCCATGGAATAATCCAGGGGTGTCATCACTTGCTCGGCCATCTCCACAATCGTCACTTGAATGCCGCGGTTGTGCAGGTTCTCGGCCATCTCCAGACCAATAAAGCCGGCACCCACCACCACCGCATGGCGCGGTTTGGTATCAGAAATATACTTCATGATCTTATCGGTATCGGGCACGTTGCGCATGGTAAAGATGCCCTCCTGGTTGATGCCGGGCAGCGGCGGTTTCACCGGCTCGGCACCTGGCGACAGCAACAACTTGTCGTAGCTTTCGGAATAAGTCTCACCGGTGCGCAGGTTCTTCACCGTCACCGAATGATTGGCCGCATCGATGGCCACCACCTCGCTCAGGTTGCGCACGTCGATGTTGAAACGCTGACCAAAAGTTTGCGGCGTCTGCACAAACAGGTTTTCGCGCTCCTTAATCTCACCCCCAATGTAATAGGGCAATCCGCAGTTGGCGTAGGAGATGTACTCACCCCGTTCGAACATGATGATGGTACTGTGCTCGTCGATCCGGCGCAAACGGGCGGCTGTGGTAGCTCCACCGGCCACGCCCCCAATAATCAGATACTTCATGTGTATATGTGTTTTAAATTATCAAAACCTCTCCCGCACCGCGGGACTAAACATCCATTTATTTGGATGCAAAGATAGAAACATATTTAGATTTTTAAATACATGAGGATTAAATTTTGAACGGCAAACTTTATTTTATAACAAACTAGTAATGGAAAAGGATTTGGGATAAAAGGGCTAATCAGCAATAGATTTACTATTTTTAGGGCGGAATGTTGATCCCGCAGGTTTCCACTACCAGATTTTACATTTGCCTGCCACAATCAACAACAACACAAATTGAATTGCACAACAAACTATGAACACAGCAGTACACAATAAACTGGTCTCCTTTATCTGGAGCATTGCCGATGATTGTTTAAGAGATGTTTACGTTCGTGGGAAATACCGCGACGTTATTTTACCCATGGTGGTTTTGCGCCGTTTGGACGCCCTACTGGAGCCAACCAAAGATACTGTGATGGAAGAATTGCGGTTCCAGAAAGAAGAAGCGGGTTTTACCGAGTGGGACGACAGCGGGTTGCGCGATGCCAGTGGATACGTGTTCTACAATACCAGCGAGTGGACCTTGCAACGTTTGCACGACACGGCCTCCAACAGCCAGCAAATACTCCAGACTAACTTCGAGGATTACCTGAATGGCTTCAGCACCAACGTTAAGGAGATCATCGACAAATTTAAACTGAAGAGCCAGATACGACACATGGCGTCCAAGGATGTGCTGCTCGATGTATTGGAGAAGTTCACCTCACCCTACATCAACCTGACACCCTTCGAAAAGGAGGACCCGGATGGGCGGAAGCTTCCAGCCCTCACCAATTTGGGCATGGGTTATGTGTTCGAAGAGCTGATACGCAAGTTCAACGAGGAGAACAACGAAGAAGCGGGCGAACACTTCACGCCTCGCGAGGTGATTGACCTGATGACCCATATTGTTTTTGAACCCATCAAAGAGAATCTCCCGCCTGTGATGACCATTTACGATCCGGCATGTGGTTCGGGCGGGATGCTCACAGAATCGCAGAATTTCATTAAGGATGAAGAAGGCACTATAAAAGCCTCGGGCGATGTGTACCTCTACGGCAAGGAGATCAACGATGAAACCTACGCCATCTGCAAATCGGACATGATGATCAAGGGCAACAATCCCGAAAACATCAAAGTGGGCTCCACCCTCTCCACCGATGAGTTTGCAAGCACCAAGTTCGATTTCATGCTCTCCAACCCGCCCTATGGCAAGTCGTGGGCTACCGAGCAAAAATACATCAAGGATGGCAAAGAGATCATCGACCCCCGCTTTGTGGTTACGCTGAAAGATTATTGGGGGCATGCCGAGGAGGTGGATGCGACGCCACGCTCATCCGATGGTCAGTTGCTCTTCCTGATGGAGATGGTGAATAAGATGAAACCCCTGAGCCATAGCCCGCAAGGTTCGCGAATTGCATCGGTACACAACGGCTCCAGCCTCTTTACAGGCGATGCTGGGGGTGGCGAAAGCAACATTCGCCGCTACATCATCGAGAACGACCTACTCGATTGCATCATCCAGCTGCCCAACAACCTGTTTTACAACACAGGCATCACCACCTACATCTGGCTTTTGAGCAACAACAAACCAGCTCACCACCAAGGCAAAGTCATCTTGGTTGATGCTTCGGGGCAATATACCAAGCTGCGCAAAAACCTGGGTGCCAAAAACTGCGAACTCACAGCCGACCACATCAAGGAGATCCAGGATGCCTACACAACCTTTAAAAACATTGAACGGCAGGGTGAAGATGGATTGGCGGCCAAAGTATTCGACAATGCTGATTTTGGATACTACAAAGTGACCATTGAACGCCCCAAACGCCTGAAAGCACAATTCACCACAGAGCGCATTGCAGAGCTCCGCTACGACAAATCATTGAGGGAACCCATGCAATGGGCTTTTGAGACCTATGGAGAACGGGTATATGCCGAATTGAAAAAGCTGGAAAAGGAAATTCTGGAGTGGTGCGAGAAAAACGACCTCGACATGAATGCAAAAAAGCGCAAAGACCTTATTTCAATGTCGGTATGGGAGAAACAAAAAATGCTGTTGGACACTGCCAATTTGCTGATGGGCAAAATTGGAACCGATGAATACAGCAACTTCAACCTGTTTGCCGAAAAGGTGGACGAGGTGTTGAAAGAAAAAAAGGTGAAACTATCGGCTCCCGAGCGCAACACCATTTTAAACGCCATAAGCTGGTACGACGAAACAGCCGAAAAAGTCATCAGCAAAACGCAAAAACTAACCGGCGAAAAGCTGGAGCTTCTATTGGAGCGTTTGGGGTGTAAGAGGGAACAATTACCCGATTTCGGTTACTACCCTTCGGGTAAAAAGGATGAATACATCATTTATGAAACCGAAAGCGACCTGCGCGACAGTGAAACCGTGCCGTTAAAGGAAAACATATACGACTACTTCCGCCGCGAGGTGAAACCCCACGTACCCGAGGCATGGATTGACCTCGAGAAAACCAAAATTGGTTACGAAATCAGTTTCAACAAATATTTCTACCAGCACAAACCATTGCGGAGCATTGACGAAGTTACCCGTGAAATTTTGGCATTGGAACACGAGAGCGATGGGCTGATTGCTGAAATCCTCAATATGTGAATCAACATGAAAAAACCCATTGAAGCCATCAACCACTGCCAGGCAGCCATCATCAAACCATGGAAGTTATGAGCGAAAAATTTGCCAACCGATACCGAATCGATTCAGCCCGGTTGAAAAACTGGGACTATCGGAGCCATGCCGCCTATTTCATCACCATATGCACCACCCACCGCGAACATTTTTTTGGTGAGGTGAAGGATGGAAAGATGGTTTTGTCGAACACAGGGGTTATTGCCGACATTTGCTGGCACGAGATACCCAACCATGCCCCACTGGTGAAACTGGGCGAATTTGTGGTGATGCCCAACCACATCCATGGCATTTTGATATTGGAAAACCCCGATGAAACCGGTGATAATGGGGACGTTGAAACCAACGATGGCGTAACCGGTGGAACCATTAACGCCGGATCCGGTGGGGACGTGGCGATCGTTGACGAAAAAAACGGGGAATCGGTTGACGCGAAATTTGTTGGGAACGTTGACGGGGGATTCGTGGGAAACGTTGACGGGGGATTCGTTGGAAACGTTGACGGGGGATTCGTAGAGACGTTGCATGCAACGTCTCTACCACAACCACAACAACCACAACCACAACAACCACAACAACCACGGGAAAATCAACCACAACCACCACAATCGCCCGAAAATATGGAATATCCCGAAACGCCCCATTCACCAAACCATCAATGGATGGGCGATATATCGCCCAAATCCAATTCCATATCCACCATTGTGCGGTCGTACAAATCGGCGGTGACCAAACATGCCAACCGGTTGGGTTTGGAACACGGATGGCAAACCCGGTTTTACGACCACGTGATACGCAACGGCAGCGAATACCAACGCATTGCCAATTACATTAACAACAACCCGGCCCAATGGCACGGTGACCAATTCCACACAAACCATGAATAACACATCATACCCCCAATACCCCACCTACAAACCCTCCGGCATCGATTGGCTGGGTGAAATCCCGAAACATTGGAAAATCGGAAAATTAGGGACTATTCTTAAACCAATATCAATAAAAAATAGACCGGACTTGCCACTGCTTTCAATAACACGCGAAGAAGCTGTAATTGAAAGGAATATTGAAGATGATTCTGAAAATCACAATTTCATTCCGGACGACCTAACTGGATACAAACTTCTGAAAGAAGGGCAATTTGGTATGAATAAAATGAAAGCATGGCAAGGTTCATACGGTATTTCGCCAATGACAGGAATCGTTAGCCCAGCATATTATGTGTTTGATTTTAATTGCTCGATAAATCCTAGATTTTTTCATTTGGCAATAAGAAGTAAAAACTATGTGGCCTTTTTTGGCCAAGCATCTGATGGTGTTAGAGTTGGTCAATGGGATTTATCAAAAACTAGAATGAAAGAAATTCCTTTTTTTATTCCCCCTCTCCCCGAGCAAACCGCCATTGCCAATTTTTTGGACGACAAAACCGCCAAGATCGACCGTGCCATTGCCCAAAAAGAGAAGCTGATTACCTTGCTGAAGGAGCGCAAACAAATTCTCATTCAAGAGGCCGTTACCAAAGGGCTGGATAAAAATGTGAAGATGAAAAATTCCGGCGTGGAATGGATTGGGGAGATTCCGGAACATTGGGAGGTGAAAGCACTTCGATTTATTGGTTCAACACAAAACGGAATAAGTGCAGGTGCAGAGTATTTTGGTGAAGGTTTTCCATTCGTTAGTTATGGAGATGTTTACAAAAACATAGAATTACCTGTCTTTGTCGATGGATTAGCTAAGTCAACTGATGGTGACCGTGAAAATTATTCTGTTCGTGAAGGTGATGTTTTCTTTACTCGTACCTCAGAGACAATTGAAGAAATAGGGTTTTCTTCAACTTGTTTGAAAACCATTGATAACGCAACATTTGCTGGATTTTTAATTCGATTTAGACCTAGACCCAAATTTCTTGAACCTACTTTTTCGAAGTATTATTTCAGCAGCAAATTGCATAGAGCCTTCTTTGTAAAAGAAATGAATCTTGTCATAAGAGCATCTCTAAGCCAAGAACTATTAAAAAAATTACCTGTTCTTTTACCACCATTACATGAACAGAGGCTTATTGCTTCCCACATCGAAACCCAATCCGCCAAAATCGACCGAGCCATTGGTTTGCAGGAGCAGCAGATTGAAAAATTGAAGGTGTATAAAAGTGTGTTGATTGACAGTGCGGTAACGGGTAAAATAAAAATAACCGATTGACGTTAGCAATAACAGAATAGATTGGCAAAAAAATGATTGAATGGAAAAATTCCAAAACCGATACCGCATCGCCTCGGCCCGCCTGCAAAATTGGGATTATGGCAGCAATGCAGCCTATTTCATCACCATTTGCACCCACAACCGGGTACATTATTTCGGTGAAATTGAAAATGGCAAAATGAAACCGTCCGAAATTGGAAATATTGCCGAACAGGAATGGATTAAATCAATCGAAATACGCCCCGATATGAACCTGTCCATTGGCGATTTTGTGGTGATGCCCAACCATTTTCACGCCATTATTTTTATTGGCGAAAATGAATATAATATGCATTGTAGAAACGCCATGCATGGCGTTTCTACAATGCATGGCGTTTCCACAATGCCCAACCATTTTGGTCCACAATCTAAAAATCTGGCATCGATCGTACGTGGATTTAAATCGGCCGTAACCACCTATGCCCGAAAAAACAATATTCTGTTTGATTGGCAGGAAAGGTATCACGACCACATCATAAGAAATGATTCAGAATACAATAGAATTGCCCATTACATACAGAACAATATAGCCCAATGGGGAAATGATAAATTCCACAAAAAACATTAATTATGCCCAGCACCACCAACGAAGCAGCCCTTGAATCGGCCATCGAATACGCATTAACCGGCATCCGCAGTACAGACGCCATGTATGGCGTCTCCATGCATGGCGACACCAGCCTTGGCGGCACCAGGCTTGACGGCTCCAGGCTTGACGGCTCCACGCTTGGCACCTCCATAAGGATGCAGGACGCAGATAATGTTTCCGAATCACCCTCAATTTATCGTTCTAATGATAAATTCTTTTCGGGCCAGGCCAACCATTTCAACGCCAAATATGCTTTGGACGAGGTGCGCTTTTGGGATTTCCTGGAAACCACCCAGGCCGTTGAATTGAATAAATTGAAACGGGCAGCCGACTGGAAACTAAAAATACTGGAACGGTACCACCGCATGGTGGCCAAATATGGGCTGCTGCGCTTGTTGCGCAAAGGGCTGGAGGTGGAAGATGCCCATTTCACCCTGCTGTACCAACTACCACTGGCCAGCAGCAGCCAGGTGGTGAAAGATCATTTCAGCCAAAACCAGTTCAGCGTTACCCGCCAAGTAAAATACAACCTCGACAACCAACGCGAAGAGATCGACATGGTGGTGTTTATCAACGGGATGCCCATTGCCACTTTGGAACTCAAAAATGCCTGGACAGGCCAAACGGCCAAGGTACACGGCATCAAACAATACAAATACGACCGTGACATCCGCCAACCACTGCTCAACTTCGGGCGCTGCCTGGTGCATTTTGCCGTGGATACCGACGAAGTGTACATGACCACCAAACTGGATGGCGACAAAACCTTCTTCCTCCCCTTCAACAAAGGTTATAACCACGGGAAAGGCAATCCGGCCAACCCCTTCGGGCATAAATCAGCCTATTTGTGGGAGGAGATATTCACCAAGGAGAGTTTGGCCAACATCATACAGCATTTTGTCCGTTTCGATGGCAATTCCACCGATGCCTTGAGCAAGCGCAACCTATACTTCCCACGTTACCACCAGTTGGATGTGGTGCGCAAATTGCTCGCCCACGCGAGTCAAAACGGTGTGGGGCACACCTATCTCATCCAACATTCGGCGGGATCGGGCAAGTCAAACTCCATCACCTGGGCCGCCTACCAATTTATTGAGGCATATCCCGAACGCGAAGGCCTCCCGGGATCGAAAGGGCTTCAAAACCCGCTGTTCGATTCGGTGATTGTGGTCACCGACCGCCGCATACTCGACAAGCAGCTGCGCGATAACATCAAGGAGTTTTCGGAGGTGAAAAACATCGTGGCGCCTGCCCTCTCGGCCAAAGAACTGAAAGAGAGCCTGGAGCAAGGCAAGAAGATTATCATCACCACCATCCAAAAGTTTCCCTTCATCATCGATGGCATTGCCGACCTGAGCGACAAACGCTTTGCCGTGATCATTGATGAAGCCCACAGCTCGCAAGGCGGAACAGCCGCCGGCAAAATGAACCAAGCCATGGGCATGTCCCAAAACGAAGAGGAAGAGGAGGAAGATGCCCAGGAGATGATTCTGAAGGCCATGAAAGCCCGCAAGATGAAAGGCAACGCATCCTACCTGGCCTTCACCGCCACACCCAAAAATGCCACACTGGAGCGATTTGGAACCCAACAGGAAGATGGCACCTTCAAGCCATTCCATCTCTATTCCATGAAACAGGCCATTGAGGAAGGTTTTATTTTGGATGTGCTGGCAAACTACACCACCTACAAAAGCTATTATGAGATAGAGAAGTCCATAGAAGACAACCCGCTGTTCGACACCAAGAAGGCACAGAAGAAGTTGAGGGCTTACGTTGAACGGCACAAGCAAACCATTGGCACCAAAGCCGAAATCATGTTGGAACACTTTATCACCAAAGTGGTCAACACGAAAAAATTGAAGGGAAAAGCCAAGGCTATGGTGGTGACCCAAAACATTGAAACGGCCATAAGATACTACCAGGCCATCAAAAAAATATTGGACGACAAAGGCAATCCTCTCAAGATCATCATTGCCTTTTCAGGCAAAAAAACCGTCGAGGGCATTGAATATACCGAGGCTGACATGAATGGTTTTGCCGAAAAGGACACCAAGGAGAAGTTCGATGAGGATGACTACCGCATTTTGGTAGTGGCCAACAAATATTTGACCGGGTTCGACCAGCCAAAGCTCTGCACCATGTATGTTGACAAAAAGCTGCAAGGGGTTTTGGCAGTACAGGCCTTGTCGCGCCTAAACCGGTCGGCGCTGAAATTGGGTAAGAAAACCGAGGATCTTTTCATCCTCGACTTCTTCAACGATGTGGCCGAAATCAAGAAATCGTTCGACCCCTTTTACACCTCCACCTCCCTGAGTGGTGCCACCGACATCAATGTGCTACACGAATTAAAGGGCACACTCGACGAAGGGGGCGTATATGAGCAATCGGAAGTGGATGTGTTTGTTGAAAAATACTTCAACAACGAAGATGCCCAGCAATTGAGCCCCATCATCGACACCGCCGCCAACCGTTTCAATACGGAACTGGAGTTAGCAGATGAACAAAAAATCGATTTCAAGATTAAGGCCAAGCAATTTGTGAAGATCTATGGGCAAATGGCCTCCATCCTACCCTATGAGGTGGTGGCATGGGAGAAGCTCTTTTGGTTCCTGAAATTCCTGATCCCAAAACTAAACGTAAAGACCAAGGAGGATGAGTTGATTGATGAGCTATTGGAATCGGTTGACCTATCAACCTATGGTTTGGAGCGCACCAAGCTCAACCATGCCATTACACTGGAGGAGGCCAACTCGGAGCTTGAACCCCAAAACCCCAATCCAAGGGGAGGCCATGGCGAGGGAGACAAGAAAGATCCGTTGGACGAAATCATCGAATCGTTCAACAACAGATGGTTTCAAGGCTGGCAAGCAACATCCGACGATCAGCGCATCAAGTTCATATCGCTCACCAAGCGGGTACAAGCCCACCCCGACTTTGTGGCCAAATATGCCGAAAACAAAGACATGCAAAACCGTGAGCTGGCCTTGAAGAAAATCATTGAAGATGTACTGATACAACAACGCAAGCAGGAACTGGAATTTTACAAACTAAACGCACAAGACGAAGGATTCCGGCAAGCATTATTCGACACCATGAAATACCTGTTGCATAAACCATCCCTTTTGCAGGCAAGATAGACCAATAAATGGCAATTAATTGTTTTTACCTAAACCATGACTGAAAAATTCCATAACAGATACCGTATTGCCTCGGCTCGCCTGCAAAATTGGGATTATGGCAGCAATGCAGCCTATTTCATTACCATTTGCACGCACAACCGGATCAATTATTTCGCATCCATTCACGATGCACAGATGCAATTGTCGCCATTAGGGGTTTTTGCCCATCAATTCTGGATGGAAATACCGGTTCATTTCCCATTTGTCAAATTGGATGCCGATTTCGGGTGGCAATCGCGTTATCACGAACACATCATCCGCAACGACGAATCATATCAACGAATCAGCCATTATATAACCAACAATCCTTCAAATTGGCATAAAGACAAATTTTATACAGATTAACTGCCCCTGCATAGCAGCTGTTCCTGGATGGCTAAAACCATTCATAATAATAAGCACGAGGCAAAAAAAAAGAGCACCATAAATGATGCTCTTTTCAGCGGAGAGAGGGGGATTCGAACCCCCGGTACGGTTACCCGTACGTCAGTTTAGCAAACTGGTGGTTTCAGCCACTCACCCATCTCTCCTTTCCTCAATCGTTACCTTTTCTGAAACCTTCGTCCCTGTCCCGATTGCGTTGGCAAAAGTAGTAATTTGAATTGAATCTGCAAACATTTTATGGCCAATAAGGACATTTTTTGGCAACTTTTTTGAAAAAAAACAGGGCATGTTCAATACCCTGTTTTTATCTTATTGATCTTTAGTCGGTTTCTTTCCGCCAGGTTTGGCAATGGAGTCACGCATGGCCGTGTCGGCCTCAATATTTTTATATTTCACGTAATCCATAATCCCCAAGTTACCCGATCGGAACGCTTCGGCCATCGCTTTGGGCACTTCGGCTTCGGCTTCAATCACCTTGGCGCGTGCCTCTTGGGCTTTGGCTTTCATTTCCTGCTCAAGCGCCACAGCCATAGCACGGCGCTCTTCGGCCTTGGCCTGAGCGATGTTCTTGTCGGCTTCGGCTTGATCCATCTGCAATCCGGCACCAATGTTCTTTCCGATGTCGATGTCGGCGATGTCGATGGAGAGGATTTCAAAAGCCGTACCGGCATCCAATCCTTTGTTTAACACCACTTTGGAGATGCTATCGGGGTTTTCCAATACCGCCTTATGCGAGGCAGAAGAACCAATGGAAGAGACGATGCCTTCGCCCACACGAGCCAGAACAGTCTCTTCGCCGGCTCCACCCACCAATTGCTTAATGTTGGCCCGCACAGTAACCCGTGCTTTGGCAATCAGCTGGATACCATCTTTGGCCACAGCAGCCACCGGAGGGGTATCGATCACCTTAGGATTTACCGACATCTGAACGGCCTGAAACACATCACGGCCTGCCAAATCGATGGCTGTAGCCATTTGAAAAGTCAAGTCGATATTGGCTTTATTAGCCGACACCAGGGCATGAACCACACTCTCGATGTGTCCGCCTGCCAGGAAGTGCGCTTCCAGCTCGTCGCGCTTGATTTGGGCCAACCCGGCTTTGTGCGCCTCAATCATGGCGCGCACAATCACCCCCGGGGGCACCTTACGGATGCGCATCAACACCAACTGCAGCAGCGACATCTTCACCCCTGAAACCAGAGCTGAGAACCACAACAACAGCGGCACGTAATAAAAGAACATGAAGACGACAACAATGCCGGCTATCATGAGAAAAATAGGTGCTAAATCTTGCATAATCTCATCAGGATTTTAATTGAACAATAATATAATTCTTATATACCTTACAAACAATCACTTCCGACTCAGGATCCACAAATTGATCGGGACAACGGGCTTCCATGGTGAGGCCATTGACCCGCACTTTCCCCACAGGATTCAACCGGGTGATGGTCACCCCGCAATCGCCTTCGTGAATCAACTCATTGGATATGGGCTCCACAGTGCTGCCCACCTCGGTGGTGAGCATGAGCTTATTCCAGGTGCCCGTGCGTAAAGCGAGCACCAGCATGACAATAAAAAAGAGCAAGGAAAGCCCTAGACTTAAATGCCCCATATCCTTTCCAAAGGCACGATAGGCCAGGTAAATGCCGGCAGCGGTAAAGACAAACCCCGCTACACCAGCCACCGTGACGCCAGGAATAACAAAGAGCTCCAGGATGATGAGGATAAGTCCCAACAAAATCAATAAAATAATAACAGCAGTATACATAGACTATTGGATGGTTACAGTTAATGACAAATCCTGAAGTTGAGTACTAAGAATCACCAAATCGTTGCGTTCCCCTTTTTTAATTTCGCATTGCCCACACAGATGGGTGATCAGGGCGCACTGTTCGGCTTGTTCGCGGGTGTGTTCGCAAACATCGCACAAGGCTTCAATCACGTGATCGAAAGTGTTCACCTCATCGTTGTGCAAAACCAGAACAGCCAATTGCTGGTGCGGATTCCTGAAATTCTCCTTTTCGCTTCTGCTCCCGAATGAAACCATAGAGACGAGATTTTATAATTAATCAAAAATAACTTTTTTTTTCAAAAAACAAGCCATCACTCCAATTCTTTTGCTTTGGCCACCGAAATTTGTTCTTCTTTGAAGAAGGCCACCACAAAAGCCCCGGTAAAACCAAGCTCACGCGCTATTGGCACAAATTTGGCTGCCTCGTCGTAGGTTTGAAACTGTCCACAATAATACCGGGTAGCCTGTCCGCTTTCCAACACCGCCTTGCGGATGGCCGGCAACTGCGACAGAGCCACCGGATTGGGCTGGTTTTTAAACACACCCAATTGTATGCGGTATTCAGGTTTATCAACCTGAACCGAGGTTTTCTCAACAGATTGTATGGGGCGTGCAGGCGGCACCGGGGGTGCAATCACCCGTTCCTCCCTCGCCGGCCGCACATCCACCGCCTTTTCGGGCACCGACTGTTCCAGCAACGAGGTACCATCCAAATGCTGCAAGTAAAGAAACAAGGCATCGGTCTGCAAAGCCACCGCCTGACGCTTGAACGTGCCGGCCTTCTCGTAAAGTTCAAAGTCGGAACCATTCAATTTAGGAGCCAAATCGGAGGCCTTCTTATAATACGACAAAGCCTGAACCTGCTTATCCACCACAGCATCGAGGTTCAGGGTGGAGTCGTCCAATCTGATTTGATTGATCTTATCGGTAAACAACCGGAATTTGGTATCCAATGTCTGATGGTAAAGATTTAGTGCAGTGGCCTTATACAATTTGGAATTCTGCTTCAGCACCTCGGGGCTCTCGGTGGCGGCTCCGCCTTGGAAAAGACCGCCAGCGCTCACTGTGGCACCCGATTTGAGTATCTGTTCATTCAACCGGGAAGCCTCCAGGGTAAGAATATTGCCCCACACATAGAGACTATCGGCACGGTGAAGCTCCTGTCCATCGAACGAATCGAACAATCGGGCGTACATCAGATTCCACTCCGTAAGCTGGCGTTCAAACTCATCATCGGTATAGTAAGTAAATTTCGAGGGAATCAGAAGTTTGTTTAGGTCGACCGCCCCATTGGTCACATCGGCCTCGGGACTTGCAGAAGTTGGCTCCAACGCCCCCTTATGCTCCTTCAGATAATTGATTTCCAACAATCGGGCTTTAATATAGTGCCGTTCTACCAGCTCATCGATGCTATAAACCTCACGTTCCATCTTCAATATTTCGTTAACAGCTTGGTTGCGTTCGGTTTCATCGTTGGTGGCAGAGAATAGGCGTCGGAAGTAGAGCATCTTTTCGTTGAGTGAATCCTTTTTCCTACTCAGTGCAAAGCCTTTTTCAAACTCCGCCTTGGCCTGATCGTTCCTAAAGTGGCTCCAATCGGTATAGGTGAGGGTATCGTTGACAACGTAACGGAAAAGTTCGGCTGGTTTGGCAATGCGCTTGTCGGCCACAAAGGGTCGGTTATCATTGGCAGGATGGAAGGCCAATGAAGAATCGGGCTCCAAGCTGGCCGCCTTGCGAATCTCGTCGGTATTCATGGCCAGGTTACGGATTACACTGCCATCCCACAAGATTTGGAAAACCTCAACACTATCGGTCGGCGCATGTCGGTTGGATGCAAACCAAGCCACATTTTTAAATTCATCAGCCACAAAGAGGAAGTCATCAAAAGGAGAGTTGAATGGCACGCCTAGGTTAACCGGTTCGGAGTAAAGCCTTGTTTCAGAGTCGTAGGTTGATTTATAGATGTCGAATCCCCCCATACCACCGTCTCGGTCGCTGGCAAAATAAAGGGTCAACCCATCCAGCATCAAAAAAGGCATCTGGTCGTTGCCATTGGAATTCAATTCATCCAGTGACAGGGGTTCGCCCCAGCCATCAATCAATTTCTCCAATTGGAAAAGATCAAGTTGACCCGAATCATTGTCGCGGGCATAATAGACGGCATCGCCCCGCTCAGTTTTAAACAAGAGTCCGTTGGGATCGACACCTGATTCAAAAAAGGTGGAATTGAGCAGGATGGCCCCCACATCTTTTCCCGGATGGTAACAGGAAACAAAATTGTCACGACTGACTAATTGACTACCCAACACTTTAATGTCGAACAACTTGGCTGAGAGTGGCACAGAAGCCTGGCATTGCTTCAGGTAACTATTAGCCCGCGCCACAAGGCCTTTATTTTTACCAAACTTGAGGTACCTGGTGTAAAAATCAATGGCCTGCTCGAATTCATAATTGAGCTGGGCTGCCCTCCCCTGGAAAAAGGCCACATCCGCCCCCCCTTTGTTCAATTGGGCAAATTTTAAGCGTTTGATGGCTTCCGACAAGTTTTGATTCGATTCCACCAGGGCAGCGCCATAGTAATAATTCAATTTCGCATCCCGATTACTCTTCTGTAATAGTTTCGAAAAAGCATCGGCCGCCTCAGGATAGGCACCCTTCTCAAAAGAGGACAACGCCGACTGGAGGTTAACATCCTGAGCGTACAATCCTGCCCGCAAACACATCATCACAAATACCAGAAGCAATAATCTTTTTAATCCCATCACCATATATTTTCAACAAGTTCTATTTACAACAAAAATAAAACTCAAAGTTAAACATTCGAACGGAAAAATACAGGTCATGGCAAAAAATGAATGCGCATACCATTATACACAGACAAAGCCCCAATAATTTTGAACCAACAGCCGGTTAATTCGTTAACAATAAAGTATATTTGTAAACAGGAAAAAAAAAGAACATGAATACATTACAAGAAGGCGTCAAAGCCCCTGGATTCAAGGGCATTGACCATAACGGGAATGAAATATCACTAGAAGGGTTCAAGGGGAAAAAAGTCATTTTATATTTCTACCCCAAGGACAACACACCGGGATGCACAGCCGAGGCCTGCAACCTCAACGATAATTTCGAGTTATTGACCCAGAAAGGCTTTGTCGTGATAGGGGTCAGTCCCGACAGTCCCACGTCGCATCAGAAATTCATGGCCAAATTCAACTTGCAGTTAACCCTGATTGCCGACCCCGAAAAAAGTATCCTTTCGCAATACGAGGCGTATGGTGAAAAGATGATGTACGGCAAAACCGTGGTGGGGGTCATCAGAAAGACCTACATCATCGACGAAGAGGGCACCATTCAAAAAATCATCAAAAAGGTGGACACCAAAAACCATACGGAACAAATTTTAAAATACCTGGCATAAAAAAGAACCCCTTGACAAAATGTGTCAACCCCAAGTCTTATTTTTGCATCAGAAACAAATAAAAAACGACATAGCAATGGCAGAAAAAGAAGATAACAGCGCCAAAATGGAGAAATTAAAAGCGCTACAGCTTACAATGGATAAAATCGACAAAACCTATGGCAAGGGCGCCATCATGCGAATGGGCGAAAGCATCGTGGAGAACGTTCCGGTCATTTCATCGGGCTCCATGGGGCTCGATTTGGCTCTGGGTGTTGGTGGCTATCCAAGAGGCCGGGTGATTGAGATTTATGGTCCAGAGTCATCGGGTAAAACCACCCTGGCCATCCATGCCATTGCTGAAGCACAAAAAGCCGGTGGCATTGCCGCCTTTATTGATGCAGAGCACGCTTTCGACCGTTTTTATGCTGAGAAATTGGGCGTAGACCTCGACAACCTGTTGATTTCGCAACCCGATAATGGTGAGCAGGCTTTGGAAATTGCCGACCAGCTGATCCGCTCATCGGCCATCGACATCATCGTGATTGACTCGGTAGCGGCTTTGACCCCCAAAGCAGAGATCGAAGGCGACATGGGTGACTCAAAAATGGGATTGCAAGCAAGGCTGATGTCACAAGCCCTGCGCAAGCTCACTGCCAGCATCAACAAAACCAACACCACCTGTATTTTCATCAACCAGTTGCGCGAAAAAATTGGCGTCATGTTTGGCAACCCCGAAACCACCACCGGTGGTAATGCGTTGAAATTTTACGCCTCCATCCGTCTCGACATCCGCAAAGTGAGCCAGATTAAAGATGGAGAAAATGTGATTGGCACACTCACCAGGGTAAAAGTGGTGAAAAACAAGGTGGCTCCACCGTTTAAAAAGGCTGAATTTGAAATCCGCTATGGCGAAGGCATCTCCAAAGTTGGCGAGGTGTTGGATCTGGCCGTGGAATTGAATATTGTGAAGAAAAGCGGCTCGTGGTTCAGCTATGGCGAAACAAAATTGGGGCAAGGACGCGAGGCAGTTAAGGATGTGGTGCGCGACAATCCTGAACTGATGGACGAGCTGGAAAACAAGATTAAAGAGCACATTGCCAGCGTAAAGTAAACAGGGATCAGGGAACAGTGTTCAGTGAGCATTAAGCAGTGAACAGTGAGCAGAAAATGAGTTCAACATCAAATATTTTAAATTTAGGCACCATCCCTACAGGAGACTTACGGGGTGGGGCTTTTATCGAAAGAGTATAAAATGAATAGCCACCGGTAAACCCGGTGGTTGTTTTTTTCCTTCAGTTCATATCGCCGGATGGGTTGAATGTATTAATTTGGATGAATCACAAAACCGGCGGATTCCAACCGCGGTTATACACATCATAGTCTACCGCCTTTGGGCAATATCTTTTTGCTGCATTGGCAAGGCAGGTTAAATAGTACCTAGTCGAAAAAAATCGACCAAGAGTGGCTAAGCCAGCGGCAGAGCCGCTCAATATTTGTAGCAAACCCATATCCCCGAAAGCCAATAAGGCGCAGAGCACCGGAATATTTTCACTCCGACTAACAATAAACAATCCATGAACAATCTCAACGAGATTCCTCCCTACGGTTGAAATGAGGATGGGCTCTATTCAAGAATTAGTTATGACTTGCTGAAAATATCAATAAACTCCATTACTATAATTTGTCCTCAAGCCGGACGGGCTTTTACTCTCTTTATTCGGTGCATGTTTGTTTTCATTTGCCCTCATGATCCGCTTCGCTCCACTACAGCTGCAGAGAGTAAACAGAGCGCTCGGCTCTGCCGCTTGGCGCAGCCAAGAAAGCCGCCGCTACAGATAAATGGCTAAAATTGAGCTCGTTTGCCTAAACCCCGCGAAAGACTTGCCTGACTAACTACGCGGGCTTTTTAACGGCAAACAATCTCAATTTGACTCAGGCATATTGTCATTCAAAGGACTTCGTCGATTTCCGCTGCGCTCCAATTCTTAACGCCATTTTTTGATAGAAATATTATTTTCATTGGCATCAAAGAACTTACGTTTCTCTGAGGCGGTTATTTACAGTGACTCTTGTTCATTGATAACTGAAAGATAATTCAAGGATAACAGTTAAAAAGCCTTGCACTAATCTCAACAAGATTACACTAAACAACAGGTTATATGTATGTTATTCATTTTTCAGCAGCCCCTAGTCCGAGTAAAACCGAAAAAAGAGGGATCTCCTGGTTTTCAGGAGTCCCTCTTTCTATAATTCGCGCCATGAGGCATCTCTTAATCCAATACCCAGGCCAGGTTGTTTACTGCAAACCCAACACCTCAGCACCTTGGTTGAAAACCAAATCACGTGGGATGCCTGCTTCTGAAATCTTATCCAAATCGCTTTGCAAGTCGGCATCAATCACGCTCAAGCGGCTCATGTAATCTTTCGCTTTATCGTAGTCGCCATCCCCTTGCATGGTCAGAATCAAAGCCGAAAGCTCATTCATGGCCAGAGCCATCTTTTCGAAATCAACCAGATAGTGGCCTGTTTCAGCATTGACTGAGAAGGCGCCCTTTTCCCTGAAAAAGTTAAAGCACATCATATTGGCTTTCCCATGGGCGCTGGCAGCACCAAAGCGGACAGAACGGAAAATGCCAGCCATAAAGGTGACATAATTCTCGCGCATATCCTTCTCGCCCAACTCACCCATTTGCGCCAGTTGGTTCACCATATAAAGTCCCAGTATGTCGGCCTTGGCCTCTTCAATAGAAGTACCCAGCTCCTTCATATTCTCGCGCACGCCACCTTTTCCGTTGATGGTGTTTTTTATTCCTAATCCGTGACCCACCTCATGGAACATCACGTTTTCGAAGAAAGCATCAAATTTAACAAAATGCTGTTGCGACGAATCAATCACAACGCGACTGATGGGTAACAGGATATGATCGAATTTGGCCTTCATGGTATTTTTAAGCTGCAACTTGCGGCTACCCTTTTGAAGATGCACTTCGGGATCGTTGGGTAAGTTAATGGCAATGGTTTTGCTGCCGGCATTGCAATCGCCGCCATAAAACACCACATCGTAAGCGCCCAAATCAGAATCGCTACCGGGAACCTCCTGCTTATACTCGGCCGCAACCGGCAAAGATTGTTGCAAAGCAGGCAGCAAGGCGGCAAAACGGGTCAACCGGTCACTCCATACTTTATCTTTGATCAAAATATAGGATTCGAAGGCCGTTTTGATGCCAAAGAGCTGGTCCTCGTAATTCTCTATTGGCCCCACCACGAAGTCGATGGCATTGGTTTTCATACTCATCCAAGCCATATCGCTCTCGAAATAGTTGTCGCGCAAAAGGTCGTCGGAACGAAGATTTAGGTAGTTGCGCAAACCATCATCCTCGGCTAGAGTAGCAGCCTGACGCAAAAGGTTGGCCACTTCAGTCAACTCGGCCTTGTAGTACTCGCTGTAAGGCACCACCTTCAACTGGTTCTGTGCATCGCGCACCACAACACTGTACTGGCTATTTTTTCGGTCGTCGGCCAAGGCTTCAAACTCTTCTTTGGTCATGTCGGCCGGATAGAATTGGGCACCAGCAGGCTTCTCCCCAATGCCATCCACAAAAGGCTGATTCCCATTCAATCGCTCCCAAGGGCCATAGTTGATCTTCAAAAACTGATACAAAGCAGCATCCTTGGCGCGTGACAACAACTCATCCTTGTTGCCCCAGGCCTGTTTCCAGAACAGGTCGTCCATAATCTGTCCAGCTTTGAACAGCAGCGGCATCATCTTCAATTCATTTTCGGAGAGCGAGGATAAATCGGCGGTCAATTCCACCTGAACAAACTCTTCCACTTTTTCGGGCAACCGGCTATCGGAAGAGGTCAGCGGTTTTTGGGGTGTTTGGCAAGCGCTCAACATCATGGCAAAACCTCCTGCATAAAGGAATAATTTTTTCTTCATCTGCATCAATTACTTGGTTAAATCATACATCGCCGTCAAAGGCGTAATTTTACAAAGTAATCAATTTTTGGTAAAAAAAACAGTGACAATCGCCATAAAAAAGAGCAATCATTTAAACAACAACCTGATTTCCAATATTTCGGGGCGGCTACCAGTCCGGACGGGTGGTCCCCAAGTGCCAAACCCGGTGCTCACAAAGAAATGGGTATCCCCTTTTTGCAGATAGCCCCGGCTCAACTCAAAGATGCGATCGGTGAGGTACCCCAAAGGCCAGAGCTGACCATAGTGGGTATGGCCAGAAAGGTGAATATCGACCCCTGCCTCGCGGGCCTGATCGAACTCATGTGGCTGGTGGTTCATGGCAATCACAGGATAAGCTCTATTAACACCCAGCATCAGGTCGCCCATCTCTTTGCGCACAACACCTGCAAAACGGCGTCCATCGCGGTCGTCGCGTCCCACTAGATAAAAAGCGCTGTCGACAAAAGCCACGCTATCGCGCAAAATATGGATCCCATGTTCCGAAAGGTAGGCCGTGGCGGCATCAACACCCCCAATATACTCATGGTTGCCCGGCACCGCCCATACGCCTAAGGGTGCTCTAAGTTGGGCCAGCGCCTTACCAAGGTTCTGTTCGATAACTGGCTTAAGATCCTCATCGATCACGTCGCCAACCAGCAGGATGATATCGGCATCCAGTGCATTGACACTCTCCACCAGCTTTTGGGTTTTTCGTGGGCCAATAATGGTGCCCAGATGAATGTCGGAAATGGCCACTACGTTGAGATGGGAATAACTTCCAGCCGATTTGGCAATTTCAACCGTTTGACGGTTGACCACCGGATACCAGGCATTGATATGCCCCAGCACCACAATCAAAACAACCCCAAACGACATACCAATAAATAACCGCTGTTTCAGAAGTTCGTATTTCGTGGAATTTTTCGGAGGCAGAAAATGGAAGGCTAGATTGAACAGCCGGATCACATCGATGAAGAACAGCGCCAAAACGAAGTAGAGCATGGCGGCAAACCAAAAAGAACCCAACCAATGCAGGACGACCGACAAAGAGGAATAATAAACGGCGTCGAGCCACCGCCCCAATGGGTAGGCCAGAAATAGGATCAACATACCCCCCCGAAACCAGTGCCGAAGCACCGGGCGGTTGTGCAAGGCTGCCACACCACGCCGGTAGATATAAAAATTCACCAGAAAATGAATGGTGATAAAAAAACCAAAGAAGATAATCTTTGCCATCATAACATTAAATTAGGGAGTTTATCGAACCAGAAAGATTCATAAAAACTAAACCAAGATATAAAGTATGAAACACAAAACATCCAAAATAGTTGTCTATTTTTGCTTTGAATTACCTAAATTTAATCTCATCATCATAGAAACACCTAACAACACAAAAACCAACTTATGAATCGTCTACGCTCAATTGTAATGGTATGCTTAGTTGCCTTGGCATCGGCACAAACCATGACAGCCCAATCAAAGCTGCAACCGGGATTTGACAGGGAAGAATACACTGAGATGCTGCGCATGGCATCTTCGTTTGCATCGGACAGTTTCAGCATGGCCAGCAAGATAGAAGAGCCTCTCCACTTCCATCGTGTGTACCGGTCGCCGGTGATGGGATTGGAAAACTGCTGGGATTTATGGATCTCCAACGATTCGGTGGCCGCCATCAGCATCAGGGGCAGCGTGGCCAAGGCACTGAGTTGGACCGCAAACTTCTATGCAGGGATGGTGCCCGCACAAGGCTCCTTAACCTTAAAAGACACCGTCCATTACAAACTGACCGAAAACCCGGCAGCGGCTGTCCATGCGGGATGGCTCACCTCCACCCTATTCCTGGCCGACGACATTCGGCCAAAGATAGACTCCTGCCGCCAGGCCGGGATAACCAATTTTATCATCACCGGACACAGCCAGGGTGGCGCCATCAGCTTCCTCCTCACAGCATTGCTGTACCAGATGCAAAAGGACGGCACGCTCGCGGCCGACATCCGGCTCAAAACCTATTGTAGCGCTGCACCAAAACCGGGCAACACGCAATTTGCCTACGAATACGAGGATATGACTCGGGGCGGATGGGCCTACAATGTGGTCAACTCGGTGGACTGGGTTCCTGAAACACCCTTATCGGTGCAAACCATGGACGACTTTTCCCCCAACAATCCATTTACAGAGGTAAAGAAGATGATTCGCCAACAGAAAAAATTGAGCAGCCGCATCAAATACCGCTACCTCTATTCCCAATTGGCCAACCCCACTTTCCGTTCTGGGCGCCGGATAGAAAAGTACTTGGGGAAGAGCATCGGGAAGATGGTGGAATCCCAGGTGGAAAATTTCAGCCAGCCTAAATATTTCGGAAGTGCCTGCTACATGCGCGCCGGCAACACCATTGTGCTAAAACCGGAGTCGGAATATTTCAAATCCTATCCGGCGGTTTCAAACGACAAATTCAAACACCACATGTTCAATGCCTACAAATTCTTAATGGACCATTATTAATGTTAATTAAATAAAATCAAGACAAAACTCAGCTTTTGCCAATTCTTAACCTTACTATCTTCGCACGCTCTAAAATTCAGATATAATCATGGCCATCATAATCAAAGAAGTCAACGACAAATCGACTATCAACGATTTCGTTTCACTCCCCTATCAACTGTACAAGAATCACCCCTTTTGGGTTCCTCCCATCCGCAAGGATGAGGAAGATGCCATTCAGCAACAAACCAACCCCGCCTTTGAATATTGCAAGGCCAAATTTTGGGTAGCCTACCAAAACAATCGCTGTGTGGGTCGCATTGGGGCCATCATCATTGACCTGTGGAATAAAAAGAACGACCAAAAATATGGCCGCTTCACCCGAACCGAATTTATTGACGATCAGGAAGTGACCCAAGAGCTGTTCAAGGTAGCTGAAAACTGGCTGCGCGGCCAAGGTATGGAATATGTGCATGGCCCACTGGGTTTCTCGAACCTCGACCATCAGGGCGTTTTGGTTGAAGGACACGATTGGTTGCCATCGGTGGTGTCCGATTACCATTTCGAATATTACCACAAACACATCGAAGCACTGGGTTACACCAAGGAGATCGATTGGCTGGAGTTCAGGATCACATTTCCCGATGCTTTGCCCGAGAAATCGTATAAGGTGGCCGAGATGCTCAAATCGCGCTATGGCCTTGAGACTCTCAACTTCAAATCGAAAAAGGAACTGGAGCCATACAAGGCAAAAGTATTTGAGCTTTTCAACCAGGCATTCAGCCAACTGTTTGGCACCTATGCCCTGCCCCAGAAGATGATTGATTTCTATATTGCAAAATTCTTCCCCATCCTTCAACCAAAATATGTGAAGATTGTTTTGGACAAGGAGAAACAACTGGCAGGCTTTTTGATTGCGCTTCCATCGCTTTCGGAGGCCATGAAAAAGGCTGGCGGTAAACTGTTGCCATTTGGATGGTACCATATCAACAAGGCTCTGACAAAACCCAAAGAGATGGATTTGATGCTCACCGGGGTGAGACCCGAATTTCAAAAACTGGGTGTGGCAGCCTTATTGATGAATGAATTGTGGTTGACCGCCAAAGCCGATGGCATTAAGAAAGTGGAAACAACCGGTATGTTGGAGAACAACCATGTTGCCATCCAAATGTGGAAATCGTTCGACCACATACAACACAAACGCAAGCGCTGTTATATCAAACAATTATAATATCAACCAACCACTAAATTTCAAAAAAACAAAATGCTAAAGAAGATCCCGAAAAGTTGGATTCAAACCTTTGAGAGTTATCTTATTATAACTTTCGCGCTCGTCATCAGTGCCATTGGATGGGTGGGATTCCTGATCAAGTCGAAAATTGTGGCCGGAGGACTCATGGGACTTTCAACCCTGATCTTCATGTATACCGGATTACCGGTAGGACCAGTCAATTTTGTGATGAATGCCATACTGATACTCTTTGCCATGAAAATTCTGGGGCGCGGCTTTGGTTTTAAAACCATCTACTCGCTGGCACTGCTATCGCTATTGGTTTATGTGTTCCAGGTTTACATCGATGCCCCCATTGTGCCCGACAAATTTATGGCGGCCATCATTGGTGGTAGCTTGATTGGATTCAGCATTGGTATGTTGCTAACTCAGGGCGGCAGCACCGGCGGCACCGAAATTGTGGCCATGGTGGTAAACAAATACCGCAACGTGAGTCCCGGCAGGGTGATGATGGTTTGCGACATCATCATCATCGGAAGCAGTTACTTGTATTTCCGAGATATTGAAGCACTGGTTTACGGTTATGTGGTCATGGGCTTGATGTCGGGATTGGCCGACATGGTGCTGACAGGCTCAAAGCAATCGGTGCAGATTTTCATCGTATCCAAAAAAACGCAAGAGCTGGCCGATGCCATCTCCACCGAGGTTCGGCGTGGCATGTCAATCCTAAACGGTAGGGGGTTCTACACCAATGAGAACCGCGAATTCATCGTCATGATAGTACGCAAAACGGAAATGCACGAAGTGTTGCACATCATTAAGCAAACCGATGAGGAAGCTTTCATATCGGTGGCCAATGTGATGGGGGTATACGGCAAAGGTTTCGACCAATATCGTCCACCCATAAAATCGCCCCTCAACCAATTAAAAGAGAAAGCCGGCAACTGAAGAGCCAAATATTTTTATAATTTTAACCGATGGAAGTCACCAAAATAACTTCCATCGGTTTTGTTATACATGCCATTTTTTATTTTCAGATCAAAAACCTAATTGATGCTAAAAAAAGTACCGCACACCTACGTCATTGTATTTATCCTGATAATATTTGCTGCGATAGCCACCTGGACCATTCCCGGGGGCACTTATGAATCCCGCATCAATGCTGTAGGAGAAACGGAACTCACATACGTGCCGACGCACAACAACCCTCAGACCTGGCAAGTGATGACGGCCTTTTTCGATGGCTTTGAAAAAGGTGCCGGCATCATCGCCTTCATCTTGATCATCGGTGGCGCATTTTGGATCATCAACCACACCCGGGCCATTGACATTGGCATTGGCTCATTCCTGACCGGCATTTCAAAGCTCAACCGCTATAAGCCCATCCGGATGATTGGCACCCACAACATCATCATTGTGCTGATCATGCTTCTGTTTTCTATCTTCGGTGCTGTTTTTGGCATGAGCGAAGAGACCATTGCCTTTATCGTCATCATTATCCCCTTGGCCATTTCCATGGGGTACGACAGTATTACCGGCGTGAGCATGGTGTTTGTGGCCGCCGGCCTTGGGTTTGCCGGAGCTGTGCTCAACCCCTTCACCATTGGCATAGCCCAGGAGTTGGCTGGCTTACCAATGTTCTCGGGCATAGAATACCGACTGGCATGCTGGATTATCATCACCACCACGGGGATTGCCTATACCCTGTGGTATGCCGCAAAAATAAGGAAAGACCCCAAGCGTTCGCTGGTTTACGAGGAGGATGAATTCTGGCGCAGCAAAACAGCTCACAGCGACACCGCGAGTAACCTCACCACACCCAGCCAAGCCTGGTGGATATGGGGCATCCTCACCACCACCTTGGTGCTGTATGCAGTGGCCTATCCGTTGACCAGCCTTAAAATAGGCAACAGCAGCCTCAACGGGCTCCCTCTGGTGCCGGTGATCGCAGCATCGTTTGCCATAACCGGCATCATAGGCTTGCGAAAATCGCTACACCTGTTTATTTTGAACCTTTTGGGATTCACCATCATCCTACTCATCACCGGTGTGATGGGCTATGGATGGTATATTGCCGAGATTGCAGGCCTGTTCCTCGCCTTGGGTTTGGCGGCCGGATTTGCCACAGGACTATCGGCCAACGAAGTCACCCGACTTTTCATCGAAGGCGCCAAAGACATCCTTTCGGCCGCCATGGTGGTTGGCTTGGCTGCTGGTATCATCATCATCCTGGAAAACGGCAACGTGATCCATGCCATTTTGTACCACTTGGCCAACGGGATGAGCGAATTTGGAAAAATTGCCTCCATAGGCGTCATGTACTTGATCCAAACCACCATCAACATCTTCATCCCCAGTGGTTCCGCCAAGGCAGCCCTCACCATGCCCATCATGGCTCCCTTCAGCGACTTGATCAACATCTCGCGTCAGGCAACAGTGATGGCCTTCCAATTCGGCGATGGGTTTACCAACATGATTACACCAACCTCGGGCGTCCTGATCGGAGTTTTGGGCATGGCAAGGATCCCCTATTCCAAGTGGGTCAAATGGGTGTTCCCATTAATCATCATATTATCAATCCTGGGATTTTTGCTTTTGATCCCTACGGTCACTTTTGAACTAAACGGCTTTTAACCATGCGACAGACACTCCCTCAGGAAAGATTAAAATATTGCCCTGTTTGTGGCAGCCCCGCTTTTGCTTATGACAACATTAAAGCATTCCACTGCGGCGACTGCGGTTTCAGCTTTTACATCAACTCAGCTGCGGCTGTGGCGGCCATCATCGAAAACGACCGGGGAGAAATACTGCTGACACGCCGGGCTTTTGAACCCCACAAGGGCTACCTCGACCTCCCCGGCGGATTTGTCGATCCTATGGAAAGCGTTGAAGAGGCCTTGCACCGCGAGATCAAGGAGGAGCTGAATTTGGAGATAACCGACATGAAATACCTCTTTTCAGTCCCCAACCAATATGTGTTCAGCAACTTCACCGTTTTCACCACCGACCTAGCATTCCGCTGCAAAACAAGCGACACCAACTGCCTGATTACTCAGGACGACGTGGCGGAAGCACTCTTTGTTAAACCGGCCAACATCAACTACGACATGATAGGAGCCGAATCGATCAAGAAGATATTGAAACGCTATACGTAGGATTTATGATGAGTTGTAGCTCAGGCTGGAAAGTATGGTTCCGGATATTTGGCACAGTTTTACTGGTGCTGCTTATTAATGCACCTCTTTTTTCGAATAATCAACTAAAAGAGTCATTTTTTCACAACTACACAACAGACCATGGTTTGCCTCATCCCCTATGCCAATGCATCGAAGAAGATAGCCATGGCTATATTTGGGTGGGCACACCAGCTGGCTTGGTGCGCTACGATGGGGTCTATTTCGATTTGTTCAACGACACCAACTCAAAGCTGACAGAAAACAACATCACAGCCCTCCATCAAAACAAAAAACAAAACCTGCTTTGGGTGGGCACCAAAAACGGCACCATCTGTGCGGTCAACATCAATACAAACACCTTCCAACCACTGCAATACGCACCGGGAAACATCAATACCACCGGGATAGGGGAAATCAAGCACTTTTACCAATTCAACGACTCCATTCTGCTGGTGGCCACCAACCGCAATGGTTTATTGAAGATCAACACCCGAACTGGAAGCACATCCTACATCAACCAACAAAGCAACCAACCCATCCAACACCTTCAAATCAACAACATCAGGCTGGTTCATGGGATACTTTGCATCGCAGCCAAACAAGGCATCTTCACCATTCAGGAACAAAATGACGAACTATGGTTAAAACCGACCAATAAAAGCCCGCACAATGCTGGCGACCTAGCCGAAGAATCGGACTCCACCCTCTTTGTGGCGGTGAAAAACACGCTTTACCGGTTCAACATCAAAAGCAGGCAGCTTGATGTACTAAACCAATTTCCCGACCCCATCAGTAGGATTATTTTTCTGCCATCCCAAATGGTGTGGCTATCAACACGCACCAACGGGCTATACCTATACAACACACAGGAAAACATTGTGCAGCACCACACAGTAGACAATTCAAGATACAGCCTGCAAGACAACAACATCTATGCCCTAGTGGAATCCAAGCGCAACAACATCATCTGGATTGGCACCAAAAACGGGCTCTCCAAATTCGACAACAGACACAACAACATACGCTACTTTGACCTCAACCAGTTTTCCGACTCCAAATCGGCCAACATATTCATGATCAAAAAAGACAGCGGGAACAACTACTGGATCTGGTCCACCGACGGCTTGTATCGCAAGGGCTACAACCAAAACAAATTTGAAAGGATACCGCCCTCTCCTACCTACCCCAACAGGGATTCCATATTGCATTGTATTGAGACCCGAAAAAACGGGTTGCTCTTTGCTTCAACGCAAGGCGTACTCCATTACAAGCCGCAAAACAACCATTTTGAATACCTTCCGCTGAAGAACAAAGGCATCTATTTCCATTTGACAGCCCTTAGCGACACCTCCTACTGTTTCTTATCCACCAACATGTTTGTGACATATAATTGTCAAAAAAACGAAGAACGCCGCCACACCATACAGCAATACCACAACATCCGACTCCAAAACAGCTGCTTGGACGGCGACAGCGTGCTTTGGATCGGGAGCAACCACGGCCTGCTGTTCAGGTACCACTTGCCGTCGGGGCGGATAACTGACACATTGAGGATACCAGCCAACGAAAGGTTGCTTTCGCTGGCATCCATAACAGCAATGCAAATAGACGGGCACCAAAACCTTTGGATTGCCACACAAGGGTCGGGGCTTATCAAATATAACATCCCTAAAAAACTATTCTCACCAGTAAAAACGTCCAACCAAACCACCGAAAACATCTACATTCTGGAGAAGGATCACCATGGCAACATGTGGCTCACCAACAGCCAGGGCATCGTAAAGATCAATACCCAAACCGGCCAACAAGATTTGTTCAGCTACAATTTTTACATCCTCCCCGAGGAGTACAACCAAGGTGCATCGGCGGTTTCTGCCTCAGGCGATATTCTGATGGGGGGTGCCAACGGGTTCAACGAGGTTGACCCCGACAACCAGCAAATACTACAATACAACCAAACCCCCATCCTCACATCCTGCATTTTGCTGCCCGGATCAGCCTTCTCTTTTGAGAACAGGAATCAAAAAACCATTTACAATCCCCGGGACACCATCTTTATACCCAAAGAATATGAATCCATAAGGCTCCATGTGCGTTTTCTGAACTTTTTGAATTCGAAAAAAGCAAAGATTGCCTGGAAGATTGACCAGATCGACTCAGACTGGCAAAACTCCACCGTTGCCAGTCCGGTGATCTATTCCAACATCCCGCCCGGAAAAAACAAGATGACCATCGTGGCATTGGACGACAACAACAACCCCACTGGCGCACCTGTACACATCATTATTAAGAAAGAGGTCTATTTTTTCAGGCACCCGGCATTCAAAACAGTTATCATCATACTGGCTTTTTTCATGGTGATTCTCCTATTCATCCTCAGGAATAAGAAGCTGGTCAAGCAACGCCTCAAGCTTAACCTTATGGTAGCAGATAAGACCAACGAACTGGTGAAAGCCAACACAGAACTGATCCAGAGCAAAGAAAAAATAACCATCCAGAATGAGGAGCTGGAAATCCACCGCGTCTATCTGGAAGAGCTGGTGAAGATCAGAACTGCCGACCTGGAGAAGGCCAAACAAAAAGCTGAGGAGTCGGACAAACTAAAAACCGCCTTTTTGGCCAACTTATCGCACGAAATACGCACGCCCATGAACTGCATCATGGGATTCACAACTCTTCTCAGTTCCGACCTCTTCTCCGATCAAGAGAAAAAAGAGTTTGTGCAGCACATACAAAATAGCAGCGAAAGCCTATTGGTGCTGATCAACGACATCATAGACATTTCAAGAATTGAAACGCGCCAGATCAAACTGATACAATCGGATTTGAACATTGAATCGGATTTGACACAAATTGTACGCTCGCTGAAGTTTGAAAAAACAGAGGCCATTTCCGAAATCAAAATCAACATCGATCCATCGTGTAAAAACACGACGCTGGTCACCGACAAGGAACGGTTCAAGCAGATTACTCAAAACCTGATCAACAATGCCATCAAGTTCACTAAAAATGGACAGATTGAACTTTCGGCAAGAATCATTGAAAAGAAAGAGTTGAAGAACCACCACTACAACGGGCTTCCAACTACGGAAGAAACAAAGGTCTTGATGGTTTCCGTGGCCGACCATGGCATTGGCATAGCACCCGAAAACCAACAACTCATTTTTGAACCCTTCAGAAAAGTGGACAGTAAAGAAGTTTTGTACCCCGGCATCGGATTGGGACTGAGCATTGTCAAGAACCTCACGGAACTGCTCGAAGGCGAAGTTTGGGTAAAATCGGAAATAGACAAGGGTAGCACATTTTACTTCTACATTCCGGTTCAGTAGCTATTGACCTAACGAAGCCCGATAAACAGGCGAGCAACCCAACGGTACAATTTGCCCAACAAAAACGGCCTTGCGCATGCGCTTACCCGAAATATTTACCCACGCCACAGCCACTGATGGGTTCACCTCCACCTTTATGGAGAAGGATTGTGCTTGGCCTTCAACAGTCATTTCAATGGTATAGATGGCCTGATTCCTCTCTTTGGAAAAAACGTACCGATCAACAACAGCCCGAACCACGGCGCTACACTCCTCGGATCTGCCCCCCCGATCAATACAAATATAAGCGGTGTCGCCCTTCACGGCAACAAAAAAACGATCAGGTTCCATGGGAATGGATGCTCCTCGCCGTCCTGGAACTCGGTCAATCTCCACAATCCAGTGACGCATGACCAGTGAATAACGGATGGAATCGCCTTGGTTTTTGGCCGGCAACGCCCTAAAAGCCTTATATTGTTCCCGTCTATTCTTCTCCACACCACCATTCCCCTGAGCCCAAAGCTCGCTGGCGCTAAAAAACAAAAGCATGATGCAAATCAAAAAAACTGACCTCATAAGTATAGAATAACCAACTTATTACAAGATATGATTAAAAAATAAACCATCAAAAAGAACTCAACAATTAATAAAAAAATTTTTACTTTGCAGAAAAAAAGTGAATCTGCACCCCGCATTAGAATATGTAAAACACCAATACCAGTCAAAATACTGGCGAGGGCATGGCATACACAGTCCATTTGTATTTGAGTTGGTTTCGGAAATCATCAACTGCAAACACCCCTTCTATCATTTTGAAACCATTGAAAAGTACCGTCAGGAATTGAAGGGCTCCAAGCAGCAGATTGTTTGCCATGATTTTGGCGCAACAAACTCGGGACGCCAACAAAGGAGAATCAGCAGCATTGCCAAACGCTCAGCCGTACAACCCAAATATGGACAGTTGTTGAGCCGCCTGGTTCATTTCACCAAACCAGCCACGATACTGGAATTGGGCACATCCCTGGGCATTGGATCGCTATACCTGGGCATGGCGCGCCCCTCGGCCAACCTGATCACAATGGAGGGCTGCGAGGTCTGTGCCGGAATAGCTCAAAAAGCACTTCGCAAGCACGATTGCCTCAACAGCCAAGTGGTGGTTGGCAATTTCAACGACACCCTACCTCGCGTACTGGAAGAAATCGACCAGTTGGACTTTGTATGGTTCGATGGCAACCACCAGGAGGCACCAACACTCATATATTTTGAACAATGCCTGCAGAAAGCAGCCAACAACACAGTATTTGTATTCGACGACATCCATTGGTCAAAAGGGATGAGTGCTGCATGGGAAAAAATCATCCAACACCCCCAAATCACCATCAGCATCGACCTTTTTCAGGTTGGCATTGTCTTTTTCAGGGCAGAATGCCAAAAACAACATTTCAAGGTGAGATGGTAAAATGCATAATATGCCATAAATTCATTTGACTTTTCACAAAAAAAGTTTAGATTCGTTACCAAACTCTGAATCATGGACAACAATGTTATTGAAATAAAAAAAATCACCAAGTTCTATCAGGTCGGGACGCAAGTAGTTAAGGCACTTCAAGGGGTTGACATAGCCATTTCGAAGGGCGAATATGTGGCCATCATGGGACCCTCGGGATCGGGCAAATCAACCTTGATGAACATTATTGGCGCCTTGGATACGCCAACAGGCGGCCAATACGTGCTCAATGGCACCGATGTGAGCCGCATGAGCGACGACAACCTGGCAGAAATACGCAATAAAGAGATTGGGTTTGTGTTCCAAACCTTCAACCTACTGCCACGCTACACAGCCCTTGAAAATGTGATGCTTCCCCTCATCTACTCGGGCGTTCCCAAAAACAGGCGCATCGAGCTGGCACAAGAGGCACTGCTCAATGTATCCCTTGCCGACCGGGTGACGCACAAGCCCAATGAATTATCGGGAGGCCAGCGCCAAAGGGTCGCTGTAGCGCGCGCCCTGATCAACAAACCATCCATCATCCTGGCCGATGAACCAACGGGAAACCTCGACTCAAAAACTTCAGCTGATATCATGCGTTTATTCGGGGAGATTCACGCCAAAGGCAACACCATCATCCTGGTGACACACGAAGAGGATATCGCACGCTACGCACACCGCATTGTGCGGCTGCGCGACGGCCATATCGAGTCGGATGCCATCAACGATAAAATCACTCAAATACTCAATTAAAGAATAAAACATTTCCTTGTCAAAGGTGTTGAGTAAATGAAATGCACCTTGAATGAAACTAAAGGAGATCATAGATGAAAAAAAGCGTAGTATATACAAAAACAGGTGATAAAGGCACAACAGCCCTTATCGGTGGAACACGTGTTAAAAAACACAACCACCGACTCAATGCCTACGGCACGGTTGATGAACTGAATTCATTCACAGGAATGATAAGATCGTACAACATAGATGCCCATACAGAGGAGACCATCATTGCCATCCAAAACGAACTGTTTGTTATTGGCGCCTATTTGGCCACCGACAGCAGCGTATCCGACTTAAGAAACAAACTCAATTGCGACGAGAAGAAAATTGAACATCTTGAACTGGAGATGGACCAAATGGAGGCAAATCTCCCACCACTGAGCAACTTTGTATTGCCTGGAGGCCATCCGGTGGTAGCCTACTGCCACATTTGCCGAACCATTTGCCGCAGGACGGAACGCATCGTAAGTGAACTGGCCGAAGGGATGGAAATCGACAACTGGGTGCTCCGGTATTTAAACCGGCTGTCGGACTATTTCTTTGTTTTATCGCGTTTTATGACGAATTTTTACCAAGTAAATGAAATTCCTTGGCAACCAAAGTTGTAAGAATGGTTTTTTTTTATATATTCGCATTAGTGATGCAATATAACAACAGTATAAACTTAATGTTAAATTAACAAATATGTATTGGACGCTTGAACTGGCATCAAAATTAGAGGATGCGCCATGGCCTGCAACTAAAGATGAATTGATTGACTTTGCAATCCGCTCTGGGGCACCCCTTGAGGTAATTGAGAATCTTCAGGAGATAGAAGATGATGGCGAGATATTCGAAAGTATTGAAGACATCTGGCCTGATTATCCAAGCAAAGAAGACTTTTTCTTCAATGAGGATGAGTATTAAAAACTAAAAAAGGGCGACTCGCCCTTTTTTTATTGTGTTTTGATCTCCCCATATTCATATCCTTCAAATTCATCACTCTGATCGAAACTGTCAGGAATCTCCAATTTCAGGAAAATATCCTCCTTTGATTTGGGCCGATAATCATCGAGCCACATAAATCCCTTGAGCAAAAGCTCCTCTTTGGGTAAAACAAACAATGGATTCATATTGCCGGCAGGAGAAACCCGCATAATGATATCGCGAATCTTCTTATCCCGCATAAATAGGGTCATATTGCTGCTTTCGGCTCGGTTAACCCCCATGAGCTGTTGGTCATCCTTGGGGTAGTATATGGTTTGGCCATTCCCATCCACATCGATGCGATACAACTCATTATTGCGGATAAAACCAGTCATTATCTTACCCTTCACCTGGTTGTAACCCGAGGTATCTTCGGGAGCAATGATAAAGGCCGAATTAAGCAGCTCAACCTTATGTAACAATTGGTTTTTCATATACAGTTTCACCTGTTGAGCGGTCATCTGATTGCCTTGTGCCCACACAACAGGCTTATAAAACATGGTGCTGGTGGAATCGCGGAAGTCGTAGACCAATGAATCGCAACGCCCCTGCATGTCGGCACGGAAAAACTTAACATTGCGGAAGGCGCGCACAATCCTGCTATCTTCTAACGGCAGCGGATCGACTTTAAAGGTGTCGGCATGCATGAACAAAGTGTCCCGACCACTGATTTGAAGCATCTGGGCTTGTTTGGTGGCCAGAGCGAACTTAGTCTGCTCATTGTAAAAACCATAATCACCTTTGATGACAATATGGTTGGTGGTATCGTGAAGCGCCATTCGGCCAAACACCTCGCCCAAGCCGATCCGACGGTTGTAAAAAATGGTATCGCCCTCCAAAAGGTGCTCCTTACCTTGCACATAACTATCTTTCAATAATTGCGATACATCATTTCGGGTATCATACCATCCATTCTCACTATAGATCAAGGTAGAATCGCTTAAGATCCGGGTAGGCCCTAGGATTTTGACCACCTCCGTTTGCGTGTTGTACCGCATGGTATCGCCATACATCTTGTAATCGGGTGTGGTCACTTCCACCGAATCCTTAAAGAAAACTTCGTTGCTATTAGGATAGTAATAGCCCATCTCGGAGGTCAGCACATTTTGGAGGTTCACAACTTTTCCTTTGTTGAAGAAATACCCCACATCGGCTGCCCGGTCATAGTCTAGAAATTCGGTATAGAGCCAGGTTGTCCCTTTGTTGGCACGAACATTATTGCGCATTTTGGCCAAATTCTGATTCCCTTCATATTCCAAATAATCGCCATACAAATGGATGGAGTCGTTTTGTATGATGTGCACATTCCCGTAGGCATGCACCATGTTAGAATCGTTGTACATATAAGCGCTGTCGCAATACAAGAAAGTATTGACATGCGAAAGAGCCACGTCACCAATAAGCGATTGGGTGTTTTTCCCAATCTTATCGTCGTGCCGCAAAGCATCTGCCTTCAGAATTTTAATACGTACCTTTCCTGGGGTTCCAGTGGTTTGAGCCAAAACCGTAACCAACTGGAAGAATATAAAAAAGGTAAAGATTAGTCTACGCATGGATCAATATTTACATATAAAAAGCAAGGGGGGAACTACTCCTCGTCACTTTGCGTATGCAGGGCAGGCACCCGCTCGGGAGTGATCAGCTCAGAAATCAGCCTTTCGGGGAAAAACCTGGGTTGCGAAGGGTCGCGCTGCACCACGTAACTAAACCTGACACCCAACTCCTTATAACGCTCTTGAGGTTCACCATACTGCACCACATACAAATAATTATCTAAAAAAATCTTGGCATAATGAATCCCATCGCGGCACTTCACAAAGAACCCGCTCTCCAAACCTGTTAGCTGGTAACTTGGCAAATACCCATCAACAGGAGCATAATCGCAATTGAGCAAACGCCCCGCCACCGTGTCCCTCTCCATCGTCAAAGGATAGAGACCTCCTTTGCGGTTGGACCAAACCACAGGTGCTTTTTGGACATCGCGGGTCAGTTCTATCCAAACATCCACCGAATCGATGTGATTTGCCTTTTCGCCTTTCAACAGGTCGAATCCTATCAAATCGGCAAACTGAAAACGTTGTGAATCGACCAGCAGATACTTCACACCTATAAATGGTGCTTTATTGTCAGCCAAAGCCTCCGACAAAACCCTCACTTCCAATCGACTATTTTCAACACCTGCCAACCGATTCAATTTGATCACACGAGGCAAGTTGCCAGGCAACAGCGACGATGTGAAATCGACCGGTTCGTAACCATGGGCGGACAATTGGCTATTGATGCGATACCCTTTATCGAGTTGAAAGCTAAAGTTTCCAAAGAGATCGGTCTGGGTCCGATACGTTTTCATCCCCGACCGATCCATATTGTTTTGATAATAGCAATCGGTTTCAAACGCGCAATATGGAACAGGCAGGCCGGTTTGAGCATCCACTACGACCCCCTGCCACGAAACATCATAAAAATGTCGTGCGCACGAACAAGTTACCACACACACGACAACCCAGATCCATCTGCTTCTTCCTGCCCACTTTCGCATCGTCACCAATTTAGTTTAATCCTTCAACCAATGCTTATATTCAAAATCGCAATTGCGCCAGTTTTTATCTATTGTGATATAGGTTTCCTTTTGTTTGTTTGTAATCCACTCCTTAAGAGTTTTGTCCCGCATATTCTCTTCCATCATATCCTGCAACAACTTGTAATCGTCGGCCAGATTGGCACGGTGGGGCGCAATTTTTCGTTTCAACACCACCAAACGGTAGGTCTCCTTACCTTTCCGTTCATCCATCATGAAAAATGGCCTCGACATCTCACCCTCTTTCAGGTTCTGGATGCTCTTAGCGATTTCGGATGGTATTTGACCAATCTCAAATTTGGTGGATCCATTTTCAGGGTTCACCATCACACCGCCATTGGATCGCGAATCCTTATCCATAGAAAAGCGCAAGGCTGCCTCTTCGAAAGTGAATTTCTTATCGTCGATGTAGGTAGCGATGCTATCGAGATAACTCTTGGCTTCGGTACGGTTTTTTTCAGATACTTTGGGTTTCAACAAAATATGCCGAACGTTGATGCGTTCACCTTTCCGGTCGATCAGCTGAATAATGTGGAAACCAAATTCGGTCTCAACAATTTTCGACACCTTGTTTTTCTCCTGCAAATTAAAGGCCACATTGGCAAATTCGGGCACAAAACCGCTGCGCGTGTACCAACCTAGGTCGCCACCATGTGCAGCAGAGCCGGGATCCTCGGAATACAAAACGGCCAGGGTGGCAAAGTCGCGCCCTTCGTTGATCTGACGCTGGAAATCGCGCAATTGGGTTTTTACCCGCTCAATTTCTTCCATCTCCACTTTAGGATAGATCACAATCTGTTGCATCTCATATTGCGTGGGTACCATCGGAAGGCTATCCTCGGGCAGGTTACGGTAATAGGCGCGGATTTGCGAAGGGGTCACCTTGATGTTTTTGGTGATTTCGCGTTGCATCTGCTGGGTCATCATTTGTGTGCGCACCATATCCATCTGGTCGCGTTTAATTTGCAACATCGATTTATTAAAGTACTCTTCCAACTTCTCCTTATCGCCAATACGTTGTATAAAATAATTCATCCGGCTGTCCACCTGGTTGACCACTTCATTTTCGCTAACGGTAATACTATCGAGCTTGGCCTGGTTAAGCATAAGCTTTTGTACCAGTATCTGCTCAAAAATATGGCACTTCATATCACCGCTATAATTGGCAACACCTTCCATGAGAGCTTGTTCATACTGATATTCAATATCGGAACGCAAAATAGCATTGTCACCAACCACGGCTACTACTTCGTCGATCAGGTTTTTTTGAGCAAACCCCCCAAGAGGCAGTGCTATAAGAAGAGTAAATATTAAAATCTTGTACATAAGGATTTATTTAATAATGGCAAATTTAATGGAATTTTATGATTTTTTGTTCCAAACCTTCGTTATAGAGATCTTCTTCGAGTTGTTTGATAAACTCAAATCGTTTTTTATTCAACAGTATGGATTTGATTTTATCTTTTGCGTAATCAACAGGCTCATAATCATCAACAAAACAGCTCTCCTTGGCCACTACAAAATAAACAAGTTCCTCGTCTTCTGTTTCGTAGTATTTGCGATGCCGCAAGAAATCCTGCTCCGAAGGAATGTTGTCGGGCAACAAACGATTGACATAAGCCACCGTCAGCCATTTATCAAGGAACTCTTCACTCTTGCGGCCATATTGGAAAATATACCCTTTGGCATTAAGTAAATCCTCACCATCACGCAGTTTGAGCCATTGGCGGAATTCCTGCAATTTGGGAGCCGATTTGGGCACCGCAACAAACAAACCTTTGAAGATATTTTCGCGCAGGTGGAAATTCTCTTTCATCGATTCATAATAACTCTCAATTTCACGGTCGGTAATCAGGGGGGCATACTTTTGATCCAACAATTTTTGCTGATAAAGACTCACCAAAAGCGAACGTCGGTACTCCTCAATCAATTTTTCAATATCCTGCTCCTCCTTGGTCAGGTTGAGCAACGCTTTTCGAAGCATCAATTCCGAATTCATCCACCGCTTGATATAATCATCGGCGATGATAGTACTGTCTTCCGGGGTGGAGTTGGCGGGGATGGCATTACTCACCTCTTGCAAAGTCAATACTTTATCCCCAACGGTGAGAAGAGGCTTGTCCATGCCGGAACCTACTTTTTTACAACCAAAACCCATCGCCACAACCACCACAAAAAAACATAAGTACTTATACCATTGTCTCATTTCCATTTTCCTTAATTCCTACCACAAAAATAGCATTAAAAAGTTACAAAACTGGGTTATGCCCAACCATTCTGCCATTGCCCCTGCAATTCAGTCTGGCTATTTTACAACTTTCCGATAAATTTTGGGTTGATATTTCTGATGAAGCTGCTTCAACCATGCCGCTTCAAGATAATTCTGATAATCGGAGATCACGCTGCCACGAATGGACGCAAAAGGAGCCGCCTCGCCATACTCAAAATTGCCATTTAGCACCACCAAAGGGTTCTGATCCCCACCCGACGGCCAAATCAACGCATCCGTACTGGCATCCTGCCCATAAACAAACGAACCGCTATGGACTTCCGCACCCTTACCAGCCATTCGCCTCACCTGTGCTGTTGTTAGCGGCTTACCCGATTGGCAGCCGGACTTTAAGGCTTTAGCTTTTTCCACGCTTTGGCAAACCACCACATCCCCGGTGAACGACCGAGGTGCCGAGTAACGGTGAATATTGTCGCGATAAAAGGTCATCAAGGCAGTGGTATCGGAAGCGGCTTTTTCCCAAACCATCCTTTGGCTGATTTCAAAAACCAACAATCCATCGTGATACTCCTGCATAAGAAACCTGAAATCGGGATATTTCGCCTCCAGCACACTCTTTTCATAAACAAGGATTGATCTCTCCTCGAAACTGGATAAACGATCCAATACCTGCTGCCGCGAAACACCGGCTCTCAACATCTTGGCATCCTCCAGCACTGCAACAAATGAGCTGACAGCCACATCGGTTCCTGCAAACGAAAAAAGTGTGCCCCCAAAAGCGTGAGCCCTGGCCTGCAACAACGAATCATTGGATTCATGGTCAACCACATCCAACAGGCTATTGAGCTGCAGCGAATCAACACTGAAATGATAGGATTGCTTCAAAGAGGCCACCAAGGCCTTGACACCAGCATGTGAGCGTTCATCGTTGCTCAGGCGTTGCAAAATATTGTCGCGCTCCGCCTCCAAAGAACCAAGGGGCTTGTAATCCAACCGTTTGACAATATGCCATCCAAAGGGTGTACGAAAAGGTTGCGACACGTCTCCGTTATTGCCAAGTGCGAAGGCCACATCGGCAAAGGCAGCCACCATGCGGCCACGCGAAAACCACGGCAACTCTCCACCATGGAAGGCACTCTGCTTGTCGTCGGAATACTCAGTGGCGAGGGCGGCAAAATCATCTCCTGACTGCACCTTGGCAAAAATAGAATCGATGGACATCCGGGCTTCCACCTCTTGTGCATTGGATCCATTTTGGGGAACCATTTTCATAATGTGAGCCACCAGTATTTCACCCGAGGCAGGCCGCTTATCGTGGATCTTGATCAAATGGTAGCCGTATGGCGAACGAACTATGTCGGACACCTCCCCCACTGGGGTTTGATAGGCACCCGTTTCAAAAGGATAAACCATTTGGAATGCAGAGAAATAGCCCAACCGACCTGAATTTCGCTGCACCGAAGGGTCTTCGGAATAGCGCATGGCAACCTGGTTGAAATCGGCTCCAGCCTTTATTTCATCGAGGGCTTTTTTGGCCTTGTTCCAGGCAACCATAGTGTCCTGAGGGGTGGCATCGGGCTTGGCCATAATCAGTATATGACTGGCATCCAATTCATTTTGCATACGCTCATAAGCCTCGGCCAAAACCTGATCTTCCGCCTTCTTATCGCTCAAATAAGGTTTCGACAACTCATCGCGGTAATACTGCAACTCCGACACAAAGGAAGCCACAGTGTCCAGCCCGGCATCTTCGGCGGCTTTAACCTTCAACTTATAATTGACAAACAGGTCGAGATACGCCTGTTTGGTCATTGGATTCTGCGAAACCGGATTGTTTTTATTATAGATATATTCAAATTCCTGCAGGGAAAAATCCTGATCCCCTATTTTGAGCACACACTTATCTTTCTTTTGCGCATAAGCACCCAAGGTGAGGCAAAAACAGCCAAGCAGCAATAAACTTCGCATCATAAGTTCCTGATATTTTTGATAAACATTAGATTAGTAATCATTAGAATAAATCAAGAACGGCAAGATAAAAATTTTATTATTGCTAACACGACCTAACCCCAATAAAAAAGTCCGGAAAAAACCGGACTTTTATTTTTTTTTTGCTCAAAAGCTTAACGTGAGTAGTTGGGAGCTTCCTGCGTGATGGAGACATCGTGCGGATGGCTTTCGGAAACGCCAGCCGCTGTTATGCGGGTAAACTTGGCATGATGGAGGGCTTCCACATTGTTGGCCCCACAGTATCCCATACCGGCACGCAGGCCACCAATCAACTGGTAAATAACCTCATACAAAGTACCTTTGTAAGGCACTCGGGCACTGATACCTTCGGGCACTAATTTCTTGATGTCGTCCTCCACATCCTGGAAATAACGATCCTTTGAGCCTTTTTGCATGGCTTCGAGCGAACCCATACCTCGGTATGCTTTGAACTTACGGCCATTAAAGATGATGGTTTCACCTGGAGACTCTTCCACGCCGGCAAAGAGCGAACCTGCCATCACACTGCTGGCGCCAGCGGCCAATGCTTTGACGATATCGCCCGAATAACGCAATCCGCCATCGGCAATAACCGGCACACCAGTTCCTGCAAGTGCTTTGGACACGTCGTAGATCGCCGACAATTGGGGAACACCTACCCCAGCAATCACTCGGGTAGTGCAAATGGAACCAGGGCCGATACCAACTTTTATGCCATCGGCGCCAGCTTTTACCAGATCCAGTCCGGCTTCGGCGGTGGCCACGTTACCCACCACGATGTCGAGGTTGGGATAAAGCTGTTTGGTCTTTTTCAAAGTTTCAATCACACCATGGCTATGACCATGAGCTGTATCAATGACGATGGCGTCCACATTGGCTTTCACCAGGGCTTCAATGCGCTCGAAAGTATTGTAAGTAACACCCACCCCAGCTGCCACGCGCAAACGGCCTTTCTCATCCTTGCAAGCCAAGGGTTTATCCTTGGCCTTGGTAATATCCTTATAGGTAACCAACCCTACCAACTTCCCATTTTTATCAACTACAGGAAGTTTTTCAATCTTATACTGCTGAAGAATGGCAGCGGCTTCTTCAAGGTTGGTTGTTTGATCGGTTGACACCAATTTATCGCTGGTCATCACCTCATCGATCAAACGGCTTAAATTCTGTTCAAACCGGAGGTCACGGTTGGTGACAATACCGACCAGATAACCATACTCATCCACTACAGGTATGCCTCCGATCTTGTATTCGCGCATCAAACTCAAGGCATCGCCAACCGTTTTTCCCTTGCGAATGGTAATGGGATCGTAAATCATACCATTTTCAGCACGCTTAACAATCTCAACCTGTTTGGCTTGTTCCTCGATGGTCATATTCTTATGAATCACTCCAATACCACCTTCACGGGCTATGGCGATGGCCAAGCGGGCCTCAGTCACAGTATCCATGGCTGCAGAAACAATTGGTGTGTTCACTTTAATATTGCGCGAGAAGAAGGAGGATAAATCCACATCGCGTGGTAATACTTCAGAATAAGCAGGAATCAGAAGCACGTCGTCGAATGTGAGACCATCCGAAACAATTTTGTCAGTAGTAAATGACATGAGATATGCTTTTTAGTGAAATTAAAGAATTTCGCGCAAAGCTAAGAAAATTACCAAACTCCTAAAAACAATTCGAAAACAATTTGTTGTTAAAAATAGAAAACGAACCGCCCGTGTAGGCAACCACCATCAATATTATTGGTCTGGCATATCCTCCAGTGCCTCAAACACCTGATGGTTAGGTGGCAGCACTTTTTCAAAATGAGCTTTTGCCTGCTTAAACACCCGTAAAGCTTTGCGCTGTTGCCCTGTGATGTATAGAATTTTCCCCCAATGGAATTTCAAATTTCCCAAAGCCTCATCATCGTCGGCATGAAAATCGATCATCGACTGAATATGCTGGACATACAAATCCCTCTGACGATGAATCCTGAAAAGCTCATAGATCCGATCGGCCACATCTGGGTTGTAGGGGGATGCTTTGAAAATAACATTGGCCATTTCAACCGCCTCGTCACTTTTTCCTTGCTGCAACATGGAGCGCAGCAAAAAGGTCTGATTCAACAAATAACCCGGCGATAGAGAATCGGCCAAGGCATAGTATTGATAGGCCTCCTCGAAGCGGCCGTTCTCATATAAGGCAATCCCAGCAATGCGCGCGGCATCGCTGCGCTGGAGCGAATCGACATACATATTGACGGCTGCCAGGGCATAGGGTTGGGCAACCAAACTATTCTTACCCAGAAGATAACTCACACCCAAACTGTAATTCACCAAGGCATTGGTGCTATCGCGATCCAATGACTTCAAGTACCATTGAGCCGCTTCGGTATAACGCTCCTGCAACGAACAAAAGTACCCCAGGGCATAAAGGGAATGGGCATCAGACAGGCCATTCTGCCAGGCCAATGAATAATGGTGGTTCATGCGCCTTGCCACATCGAAATAATCCTCTTTCCTGGAGAAACGGTTCAACTCAAATATTCGATAAAGATAATCGCCATGCAGCTTATGAGCCCAATAATGGTTTGGGTTTCGCGAAAGGTAGGATTGAAACAGGGAGTCGACATCAAAATCAAGGCACAAAACCCGGGTATCCTCCAGCTGAAAGCAGAGCTGATTGTCGTTGCCTGGAAATGATCCATAAGTCATGGCATAATGCAACTTCAATGAGTCGGAGACATGCCCGGATCCATCGAAGGCACCTAAAACCATTTCCTGAAGAGTATCGGGCAAAACAGTTTGGCGACCGTTGGGGTTGCCTTGTCCCAAGAGGGAGGAAAACCCAAAGCCGATCAAAAGAAAAACACAACAATAACGCATCCGTGATATATTATTCATCACCACAAGATACAGAAAAAGCCAATCGGTGATCTAATCCGACTGGCTTTTATTTTATCTGAGGACAAATCCTTACAGGTCGACGGTGACACCGGCAAAGATCGAACGTGGCAAACCGGGTCCATAAATATAGGCCGGATCGCGGTATTCACCCTGGTCGAAATCCTTTTGATAGGCATTCAAAACATTTTTCATGCCTCCGCTGACAGCTATTTTGGTACTACCCAAAGCAAATTCGTAGCGGAGCTTCACACCCAAATCGTAGAAATCGTCGGTATGCATAATAATTCCATCAACCTGTTCAAGTTCCGACAGTTTAGGTCCAAAGTAGGGCACGAGCATCTTGCCGGTATAAGTCAGGTTGGACGAGAGGCAGAAACCTTTCAGAAAATCCCAGTCCACCATGGCGAAGCCGTAATAATCGGGGGTGCGCAAAAACCTGCGCTCATCGTGTTCCTGTGGGTCATCAAAAAAGCTGTTCTGAAATGTAAAACCCGACGAAAATGAGAACTGTTGGTTGGGTTTCAGGTTAAGTTCCAAGTTCACACCTTTCACCTCGGCACCCGAAACCGCATTCACACGGGTATAAATCACCTCCCCCTGCTCATTGGGCTCACCATATTGATTGGAAAACGGGTTGTTCAGGCGGGTATAAAATCCCTCCACCAACAAGGCCGCATAGACACTTCCCAGTTGCTTCTTGGCATCGAACGAAACCATATAACTGGTGCTGGTTTCTGCTTTGAGGTTTTCAGCATTCCGATGGATAATTTTCCTGGCTTTTGAAGATTCAATGTGCAAATCCTCGTCGAACACCTGGGGTGCTCGGTAGCCACGCGACACATTAGCCCTAAGCTGAATGCCCTCCAACAGCCGGTACATCACACCAATGCGGGGGCTCAACACATCGCCTTGCACATCATCGGCATTCTTTTCCAGATCGCGGATCAGGTAATGGTCGTACCTAAGGCCGGCCGACAATTTAAAGCGGTTCCAATTTTTCTCAACCTGTGCAAAAACACCAGTAATGTTGGAGAATTGGTTGGCCACGATGGTGTTGTCAACATGGGGCGGCACAAGCACACCTGTTTCATTGGGTTCGGCATTTTGCCAGTCGGCATAACCCAATTTTTTGTCGGTCAATTTGCCGCCTGTATTTTCCATCCCCACCAAAAGGCTGGCCATATTGAAATCGAACTTGTATTGGCCGCCAAAGTTGTAGGTGATGTCGCGGGTAAAACCATAGTCGGCCAACGACCGCCCTGCACCATAGTAGGAATCGCGCGTCACCAGCTGGGTGGATCCATAAAGGGTCATCACATCATTCTCGCGGTAAAACTGGTCGAACGACACCATGGCGGTGGAGATATTTTGCCGGATGGACTCAGCAATATCAGCTTCGTGTTCGGGATAATCGAAACGGTTACCGCCACGTCGTTGCTCGTTTACATTCAAAAAATCGACGGCCAACTTGCTGCGGTAGCCGGTTTTATGGGTCAGTCGTCCCCCTACGGTGATGTTTTTTATCTTGGTCACCTCCGAAAAACCATCGTCATTGGCATCAAAAGGGGTGCGGTCGCGGTAGTTCCCATAAAGCGTAAAACCGCTTTTATAGTCAGGCTTCACCATGGCCACGTTAAAATTAAGCATGTGGTCACTGGCAGTGCCACCGCTATTTTCAACCCCCACGCCATTCAACCCGAAGTTATAACCCAAGCTCGCACTGTTGTTCAAAGGTTCTTTCAGGATCATATTGATGGTTCCGGCAATGGCATTGCTGCCATAGAGGGAGGACCCGCCACCACGCACGACCTCCACCCGTTCCACGATGGAGGCCGGAATCACCTCCAGGCCATAAACTGCAGCAAGTCCATTAAAAAGGGGGCGTCCGTTGATCAGGATTTGAGAGTAGCTGCCCCCCAAACCGTTCATGCGCACCTGGCTTAATCCACAATTCTGGCAATTCATCTCAACCCGAAGGCCAGGCGTGAAACTGATACCTTCATTCAGGGTAACTGCCTGACACGATTCAAACCCTTTTGGAGAGAGTGTATTCACAAACAGGGCGGCATCACTGCGGCGCTGACTGCTGCGATCGACGCTAACAACCACCTCCTCGAGACCAAGCACATCGCTTTCGAGATCAAACACCAAATGATCGGGCACCTGGCCATCTGGGAATTTCATCTCCACCGGCTTATAACCAACGGCACTGGCTACTAGGGTGATGGTTTTATCGTTGGAGAGCATCAGCTCAAAAGCACCCGAATCATCGGATACAGTGCCCATGGTAGTTCCTTTCACCACAACAGTGGCAAACGGGATGGTTTCGTGGTCACATTTCACTGTTCCCCGCACCATTTTCATGCCCACTGGCAAGGCTAAAATTGAATCAATAGAAATTATCAAAATCAAAGAGAGTAGCCAAATAAATTTTCTCATCTGTTCTTAAGCTTGTCATTACAAAAAAAATATACCAACCACCCCTGCCAATCGACATAATAATGCCAACAACAGCAACTAGTAGCTGCAAAAGAAATCAACACCACATGCAGGCATAGGTGTGTTTTACCATTCCATTGTTGAAATGATTTTAAAATAAAATTAGCTTAAAAACATAGGGGGTGCACGCGGCTGCTTATTGTCCACCAACAAACACCCTGCATGGGAGGAGATAAACGGCTGATAATGAAATTCAGTGGCTACGAGGAATACTGAATATTGAGTCAAAGAAGCCTGAGCTTCTACAAAACCACTGCCAACTAATGCAAAATCGGAGAAAGTATGATGATTCGCGTCCCCTTTCAAGGGCGCCGAACTACGGAAAGGGTGGGCATGCTCCACAACTGCCCCGTTGGAAAAATAGTGGACGTGCTTAAAGGCAACACCAATCTGAAAACTCCAGAAAGTGGTCAGCAACAGAATGATGGACAGCAACCTCTTCATTTACACACAAATTTTTCCATCACAAAAATAGATTAATCACTTCAAAAAACAATACAAAACGCTCTATTATCAAGAATTACGCAACCCACGTCAAAAATAATACCACAAAAAGCCGGCGGCAGATTCTGTGATCTTCAGGATGTTCATTAACTTTGCATCATGGCACGAACACGGAACAACCGGGTGGTATTGCAACCGCCCCGCATTAAAGGGTTTCATCCCATTGGGAACTACCGGCAGGAGATGGCGGTCACCAACCTCTTCCTGGAAGAGTACGAGAGCATCCGACTACTCGACTATGATGCCCTGTCGCAGGTAGAGGCAGCTCAAATCATGCAGGTATCCCGCCCCACCCTGACCCGGATTTACCAGTCGGCACGGGCAAAAATAGCCAAAGCTCTTGTGGAAGGCACCATGATCACCATTGAGGGAGGCCACGCCATATTTTCGGAAGCATGGAACGATTGTCCCCATTGCAATTGCCGATACAACGCCAGCAACGGAAACAACTGCCCCCTTTGCCACCACAACAATTCAGGACTGATTGCCTTGCCCATGGATCATCCAGGCGATGAGGCTGCCATCTATCCAGCATTTGCCAAAGCACCTTATTTGATGTTGGTGGATCAAAACAACCAAACCTCCATCATTGAAAACACATTGATCGACCAACCCCAAACTGGGATCAAAGTGGTGGAGATGATGTACAAAATGGGCGTCACCGCCATCGCGGCCTACGAAATAGGCATCCCGGTGCAACACAAAGCACAGGAGCATGGCATCAACCTGGTGTTATTACCACACAACCTGCAATTCATAAAACAAATATTGAATATTATCACCAATTAAACCGAATCAAAATGAGAATAGCCGTCCCATCCAACCAAAGCAAGGTGGACAGTCACTTTGGCCATTGTGCTGCCTTTCTGATATTCGACATTGAAAACCAAACCATTTTGGCACAAGAGGCCTTCACCCCACCAACCGGTTGTGGATGCAAAACCAACCTGGTACAGGACCTCAAACAAATGGGAGTAACCATCCTACTGGCCGGCAATATGGGGCAAGGCGCCTACGACAAACTAACGCAAGCAGGGCTGACTGTTGTGCGCGGTTGCTCGGGCGATGCCAGGGAAGCCGTTGAGAAATACCTCAACCACCAGCTCACCGACGACAAGACACTTTGCGACCACCACCACAACAATTGCCACCATGAGTCACATTAAACATACCACCCACACAAGGGTGAATTACAGCGACACCGATCAAATGGGCTTCATGCACCATTCCAAATACCCATGTTATTACGAAAATGCCCGCTGGGAGTTTTTCCGTGCCATGAAGATTCCTTACTCGGAGATTGAGGCGCAAGGCATCCTGATGCCCGTGATCGACGTGGCATTCAAGTACCTAAAGCCGGCCTATTACGACGAACAGCTCCATATTGTCACTACCGTTGCCTTGAAAAATTCGGTCAAGATGAAATTCGAATACCAAATGTACAATTCAAAAAACGAACTCATCAACGAAGGGCATGTCACCACGGCATTTGTATTGAAAGAAGGACTGAAACCCTGTCATCCACCCAAGTGTATTGCCGAAGCATTTGAAAAGTACCAAGAGAGTTGAGGAGTCTCAAAGTCGGGAAGTCAGTGTCAAAAGCCGCGAATCTGCCATGCTGGCGGCTCGGCGGCTTTGTTAATTGCATGCAAAGCACTATTTTTGACCCATGTCCGATTTGAGCACGCAAAATATCATGTATTTGCAGGGCGTGGGTCCCAAACGCGCCGAACTAATGATGAAGGAATTAAAGATTTCATCGTTCGAGGATCTCATCTATTATTTCCCCTACAAGTATATTGACCGAAGTCGCATTTACCGGATCAACGAAATCAACATTAACCTGCCCTACATACAAATCAAAGGCCGTTTCACCTCCTTGCAAACCATGGGGCAGGCTCGGCAATCGCGGTTGGTGGCCACCTTTTCGGATGGCACAGGATTCATAGAACTGATTTGGTTCAAATCGATCAAACAGATCAAGGAAAGCATCGATGCCAATGCCGAGTACCTGATCTTTGGCAAACCTTCGCACTTCAATGGGGTCATCAACATTGTCCATCCGGAGATGGAGAAACTCAAAGATGGCAAATCGATCCTGCCGGGGAATCTACAAGCCTTTTACAACACCACCGAAAAGATGAAATCGAATTTTTTGAATTCAAAAGCGATTCAAAAAATGATGATTTCCGTTTTTCAGGCATTCCAGGGCAAGATTCCCGAATCGCTGCCCGCGGCCTTGCTCAAGCAGTTGCCCATCATCAACCGCCATGAAGCGCTCCACACCATCCATTTCCCGCAAGATACCCAGCAACTCGAAAAAGCGCGCTTTCGGCTAAAGTTCGAGGAATTGTTTTACATCCAACTGAACATCCTCCGGTTGCGCAACCAGCGCACAGCACATGTTCATGGCCATCGCTTCGGCATCGTGGGCGAACACCTCAACCGTTTTTATGCCAACCACCTTCCTTTTGAACTCACCAATGCCCAAAAACGGGTGATCAAAGAGATCCGCAAGGATATGGGCTCGGGCAGGCAGATGAACCGTTTGCTACAGGGAGATGTTGGTTCGGGTAAAACGTTGGTGGCCTTGATGGTGATGCTTATAGCACTGGACAACAACTACCAGGCCTGTCTGATGGCGCCCACCGAAATTCTGGCCAACCAACATTTCGAAAGCCTCACCACCCTACTAAAGGAGATGCCGGTAAAAATTGGGTTACTCACCGGATCGACCAAGAAAAAGGAACGCACGAGCCTTCATGAACAATTGAACAACGGGGAGTTGCAGATTCTCGTGGGAACCCACGCCCTATTGGAGGATGTAGTTCAGTTCAACAACTTGGGACTTGTGGTCATCGACGAGCAACACCGCTTTGGTGTGGCGCAACGTGCCCGTTTGTGGAAAAAAAACGTCACCCCACCCCACATCCTGGTGATGACAGCCACCCCCATCCCCCGCACCTTAGCCATGACTGTTTATGGCGATTTGGATGTGTCGGTGATTGATGAGTTGCCCCCAGGCCGCAAACCCATTCAAACCGAACACTATTACCACAACAAACGCAACAACCTGAACCGATTCATCAAAAATGAGATCGAAAAAGGCCGTCAGGTCTATGTGGTCTATCCATTGATTGAAGAATCGGAAAGCATGGATTTCAAAAACCTAACCGAAGGTTATGAATACATGCAAAAAGCCTTCCCCGAATACCAAACCTGCATGGTTCATGGCAAGATGAGTGTGGCCGACAAAGAGGCTGCCATGCAACTTTTCATCACAGGGCAAGCCCACATCATGGTGGCCACCACGGTGATAGAAGTAGGGGTCAACGTGCCCAATGCCTCGGTCATGGTAATTGAGAGTGCCGAACGGTTTGGCCTATCGCAACTACACCAGCTACGCGGCCGGGTGGGGCGTGGTGCCGACCAGAGCTATTGCATCTTAATGACCGGACACAAAATGAGCGATGAAACCCGTAAGCGGATGGAGATTATGGTGCGCACAACCGATGGTTTTGAAATTGCCGAAGCGGACCTAAAGCTTAGGGGCCCAGGAGATTTGAGCGGCACCCAACAGAGCGGATTACCCTTCGAACTCAAAATTGCCAACATAGCTAAAGATGGCCGCATACTGCAATATGCTCGTGAAATTGCGGAAAAAGTGCTTGAAAACGATCCTCTGCTCGAAAAACCAGAAAATTACATTTTAGTCAAACAACTTACCAAGTTGGCACGTCAGAAGATGAATTGGAGCATGATCAGCTGAAACTCGCCCGATGCTTTCCACTCCTGGTTGTCCCTAAACAACCGTTCACAACCTCAATTATCACAAATGCAATAAAATATTCATCATATAAATAAGCCACTTCATCAATTCATTCTCCTGATTCAATACAACACAAAAAACAAAAACCACCACGCAACCCACTACACAACAACCAATTAACAACAAAAACAAAACCAATACACCTTGTTACCGATAAACAAGCAACACTTGACAATGGTTAAGACCTCCTGTAATTTTACACATAATTTAAACTAAAAACATATGAAAAAGTACTTAGTATTATCAATAATCCTATCTGGATTTATTTTTGGATCGTGCCAAAAGGAAGAAGCCGTTGATGTTCCTGGCAATATTCCCGGCATGGGCGACAACAATGCCGCGCTAGAAGTAAAACCCATCTCATTACCTGAGAATGTGAGCGTCGTCGGGGAAATCAGAGGTTTTGAAGAAGAAAACAAATCAGCTTCCTTTTTTCCCAATTTTAAGATTTTTGGTGGTAGTGGTGAATTTATCCGATTGGAATACACAGTAAAAAACATCAACAATATTGCAGTAACAGTATTCTTCCCTGCAGGAACCATTTTCGAATCAACAAATTTATCATACCAGCACGGCATCTTATTGCAGTGGACATGGTTCTGCATTCCAGCCAACTCGCAAAGAACAATCGTTCTTTACCTCTATTGCACCAATAAAGGTAAAAACAATTCAGATGCAAACAATACTTACTATTTAGCCGGTCAAACCACCTCAAGACCTATTTTGAATTTATTGAATATGCTCAAACTGAAAAAGGTCAACCATGAGTTTTTCAACCACCTCAAGAGCACATCAACTTCTGAATATGACTACACCACCATATCAGAAAAGATGCAAAGTGCTTTATGGGCTCTCACCAACGATGGCACCGAAGTTCCGGATGACATTAAAGCATACATCAATGCTTTGCCAGAACTTGAAACCGAAAAGGTGCCTGAAAAATTAATTAACGAAAACGCAGAACTGCCCCTTTTCTTTGAGGAGTACGTAGCAGAATAACCATCATCAACCAATCCATAACAAAGGGCTGTCTAATTTGATTAGGCAGCCTCTTTTATTTTAAAACAAACAAAACCCCAACCCCATTAAGAGTCTGGTAATCAAAAGTCACAAACGCAATACTTATTTATTCTGATTCCAAATAACAAAAAAAGGCTTGGAATAACAATTCTAGTTTTAATTTTGACAAGTTTTTACAAATAGAATGAACCAGGGAGAACGCATAGAACACGAAGGGATTATCGCTAGCATCAACGGTCATCATATTCAGGTAAAGATCGTCAATATGTCGGCTTGCAGCGAGTGCCATGCCAAAGGTGCCTGTTCGGCAGCCGACATGCAGGATAAAATAATTGATATCCACCAGGAGATCGCCGATTTAAAACCCGGCGACAAGGTGATGATCACTGGGGAAAAAAGCACAGGTAAACAAGCCGTCCTACTGGCTTATGTCTACCCCCTCATAGTGGTATTAACCGTTTTAGCCACCGTCTACTCGCTAACAGCAAATGAATTAGCAGCAGGGATGGCTGCCTTGGGCTGCTTGGTTCCATACTACCTGATCATTGCCCTATTCAAAGAAAAACTAAAAAATAGATTTTCGTTTCAAATAAAACATCAAAGATTATAACATGAATGTTGTGCTAATTACCATTATCACGCTGGCTGCGTTGGGAGGAATTTCTGCCATCATACTCTATTTTGTGGCACAGAAGTTCAAAGTTTTTGAGGATCCAAAAATTGATGAAGTTGAACAATCCCTTCCTGCTGCCAATTGCGGGGGATGTGGTTATCCGGGTTGCAGGGGTTTTGCCGAAGCACTGGTAAAAGCAGAAGATATTTCGGAAATGAATTGTCCGGTGGGAGGAGCCACAGTCATGGCTACGGTAGCCAAAATCCTTGGCAAAGAGGTGGTAGCCTCCACCCCCAAAGTTGCTGTAGTGCGTTGCAATGGAACATGCGAAAACCGTCCCAAGCTCAACCAATACGATGGCGCCACCACCTGCGCCATTGCCGCGGCTCATTATGGCAGCGAAACAGGTTGCACCTTCGGTTGCTATGGATTGGGTGATTGCGTCACTGCCTGTAATTTCGATGCCATGTATATGGATGAAGAAACAGGACTTCCAGTAATTGATGAAGAAAAATGTGTGGCCTGCGGTGCCTGCGTCAAAGCTTGCCCAAAATCGATCATAGAACTGCGAAATAAAGGCCCCAAAGGACGCCGCGTATTTGTGTCGTGCATGAACAAAGACAAGGGTGCCGTCGCCAAGAAAGCCTGTAATGTGGCTTGCATTGGCTGTGGCAAATGCCAGAAAGAGTGTCCATTCGATGCCATCACCATCGTCAACAACCTGGCATACATCGACTACAACAAGTGCAAACTGTGCCGCAAGTGCGTTAGCGTATGCCCAACCAATGCCATTCACGAAATCAACTTCCCGCCCCGCAAAACAGCGGCAGACCCGGTTGATGAAGCAGCAAAGGGCTAAGAGGTAATCGTATAATTAAAATCCGTTAGATCAAATATAAATCTGGAGGACCAAACCGTGTTAAAGACTTTTTCATTAGGGGGTATCCACCCGGCAGAAAACAAACTATCGGCGAATAGTGCCATAGAAACATTGCCTATTCCCGAAAGCGTATCGGTACCCATTTCACAGCATATTGGTGCACCATCGGAGCCTGTGGTCAAAAAAGGCGATGTGGTTAAAACCGGCCAACTGATAGCCAAATCAACAGGCTTTGTATCGGCCAACATCCACTCGCCAGTGTCGGGCACGGTGCAAAAAATTGAAGATATAATAGATGCCAACGGCTACCGAAAAATGGCCGTCATCATCAAAACCGAAGGCGATGAATGGGAAGAATCCATCGACCGCAGCACCACCATCAAGCGCGATATCATCGCCTCTGGCGAAGAGATTGTGAAAAAAGTGGCTGAAATGGGACTGGTAGGCCTGGGTGGCGCCACCTTCCCATCGCACGTCAAGCTGGCGGTACCGCCCGGCAAAACATGCCAATACCTGATCATCAACGGCGTGGAGTGTGAACCTTACCTCACCAGCGACCACCGACTTATGTTGGAAAAGGGCGAAGAGATCATCATCGGAGTACAGTTGCTGATGAAAGCCCTGAAAGTAGACAAGGCCATCATTGGTATTGAAAACAACAAGCCCGATGCCATCAAGCATTTGACCCAATTGGCTGGAAAAGACAAAGGGATCACCATTGAACCCTTAAAAGTGCAATATCCACAAGGAGGCGAAAAACAATTGATTGATGCCTGCATCAAACGACAAATACCATCAGGAAAACTGCCCATTGACGTGGGTGCCGTAGTGCAAAACGTGGGAACCGCCTATGCTGTTTATGAGGCCGTGCAAAAAAACAAACCCCTGTTTGAGCGGGTGGTTTGCGTCACCGGCAAATCGTTGAAAAAGCCTTCCAACTTCCTGGCACGAATCGGCACACCAGTTACCTCGCTGATTGAAGCGGCCGGCGGCCTGCCCGAAGACACTGGCAAGGTAGTTGGCGGAGGCCCCATGATGGGACGGGCACTGGTATCGACCGACATCCCTGTAACCAAGGGGACATCGGGCATTCTGGTGATGCGCCGCGAAGAGTCGCAACGGGGTGAGATGCAGAATTGCATCCGTTGTGCCAAATGCGTGTCGGTTTGTCCCATGGGCTTGTCGCCTTTCCTTTTGATGGCCGTGTCCGACAAAAAAGTGTGGGATCGTGCCGAAGAGGAACGCATTATGGATTGCATCGAGTGCGGCTCATGCAGCTTCACCTGCCCGGCCAACCGTCCGTTGCTCGACTACATCCGCTTGGGCAAGGGCAAAGTGGGGCAAATCATCAGATCTAGAGTGAAACAATAAAACATTAAGTCATATACAATGAACAGATTAATCATAGCACCTTCACCGCATGTTCACAGTGGCGACTCGGTAAAGAAAAACATGTACGGCGTCATCATTGCCTTGTTGCCGGCTTTGGCAGCATCGCTTTGGTACTTTGGTTTGGGGTCGCTGGTGGTGATCCTCACTTCGGTAGCCGCTTGCATGCTTTTTGAATTCTTGATTCAGAAATACCTCCTAAAAACAAAGACTTCCATTTGCGATGGATCAGCTGCCATTACCGGCTTGCTGTTGGCCTTCAACCTGCCATCCAACATCCCGGTGTGGATCATTCTCATTGGCGCACTGGTGGCCATCGGCATTGGCAAGATGTCGTTTGGCGGACTGGGCAACAACCCATTCAACCCGGCTTTGGTGGGACGTGTTTTCCTACTGATCTCCTTCCCTGTACAGATGACCTCCTGGCCAACACCCGGCGGCGACAACCTGACCAGGTATTTGGATGCATCAACCGGTGCCACACCTTTGGCCATTGTAAAAGAGGGCTTAAAAAGCGGCAAACCGCTAAGCGAACTGTTGGGCGAAATACCATCCAATTTAGATTTGTTTATTGGCCACCAAGGAGGTTCGGCCGGTGAGATGGCTGCCTTAGCCTTATTATTGGGACTGGCTTACATGCTGGTACGCAAGATCATCACCTGGCATATCCCCATCAGCATCTTTGCATCCATCTTCATCTTCACCGGCATCCTGCACCTGGCTAGTCCGGAAGCTTACGCAGGGCCACTGTTTCACCTACTGACCGGCGGCGTGATGCTGGGTGCCATTTTCATGGCCACCGACTACGTCACTTCGCCCATGAGCACAAGTGGCATGATCCTTTACGGTGTTGGCATCGGGGTGATCACGGTATTGATCAGGGTGTTTGGCGCCTATCCCGAAGGCGTGTCATTCGCCATACTGATTATGAATGGCTTCACCCCATTGATTGACCGCTACATCAAGCCCAAGGCCTTTGGCGAAGTGGTAAGAGACATCAAAAAGTAATCACTGGCAATTTTAAAGAAATGGCAAAAACAGAATCGACATTAAGAAATATGCTGCTCACCCTGCTGGTCATCACCCTGATATCGGGGGCTTCGCTGGGGGGCATGTACAAACTGACAAAGGCACCCATTGAAGCCTCCAAACAGGCCAAGCAACAGAATGCCATAAGCCAGGTAACGCCGGAATTCGACAACGACCCGGCAGCAGAAGTAATGGAGACCACCAGTGAAGATGGCTCAACCATCAAGCTCTTTCCGGCAAAAAAAGCTGGCGAACTGGTAGGTATGGCCGTGGAATCGGTGACCAAAAAAGGATTCGGAGGCGAAGTCAGAATCATGATCGGCTTCAGACCCGATGGCTCCATCATCAACTACCAAGTGTTAGAACACAAGGAAACGCCCGGCTTGGGCACCAAGATGGACGAGTGGTTCCGAACTGACAAGGGGGCACAAAGCATCCTCGACAAAAACCCGGGCGCCAACAACTTAACCGTAGCCAAAGATGGCGGCGAAGTAGATGCCATCACGGCAGCCACCATCAGCTCCAGAGCTTTCCTGGATGCAGTAGATGTGGCTTACAAGGCATTTCAGGCCAATCTGCCGACTAATGATGCGATACAAAACGACTCAACAACCATTATGGAAGGAGGTATGCAATGAATAAATTCAAAATTATCACCAATGGATTAATCAAAGAGAATCCGGCATTGGTTTTACTGTTGGGCATGTGCCCCACGCTGGGGGTCACCTCATCGGCCATCAATGGCTTGGGCATGGGATTGGCCACCACCTTTGTATTGGTGATGTCGAACCTGGTGGTGTCGTTGGTGAAGGACTTTATCCCCGACAAAGTGCGCATCCCCTCCTTTATTGTGATCATCGCAACCTTCGTCACCATTGTGGAGATGACCATGCAAGCCTATGTGCCAGCACTGTTCGACTCACTGGGATTGTTCATCCCATTGATTGTGGTGAACTGCATCGTGCTGGGGCGTGCCGAAGCATTTGCCTCGAAAAACAATCCCTTACTCTCCATATTCGACGGATTGGGCATGGGACTGGGATTCTCCTTCGCGCTGACCCTTTTGGGCGTCATACGCGAATTGTTGGGAAGTGGCAAAGCTTTTGGCATCACCATTTATCCCGAGAATTATGGCATGCTGATTTTCGTTTTGGCACCAGGTGCATTCATTGCTCTGGGTTACCTGATTGCAGTCATCAACCGTTTAAAAAAGGCTTAAGGAGGAAATAAAATGAGTTACATTCTGATATTAATCTCAGCAATATTTGTCAACAATGTGGTGTTGAGCCAGTTTTTGGGTATCTGCCCATTCCTGGGCGTTTCCAAACGGATCTCCACGGCCATCGGGATGACAGGAGCGGTGACCTTTGTGATGGTGATCGCCACCATCGTGACCTTCCTGGTTCAAAAATTGATTTTAGTGCCATTCAACATCCAGTTTCTGCAAACCATCTCGTTTATCTTGATTATTGCAGCGCTGGTTCAGCTAGTTGAAATCATCCTAAAAAAGGTGAGCCCCCCATTGTATCAGGCATTGGGTGTATTCTTACCGCTGATCACCACCAACTGTGCCATCCTGGGCGTTGCCATCCTCACCATCCAAAAAGATTACAATATCCTTGAAGCGGTGGTGTTCTCTGGCGCCACAGCACTGGGATTCGGTTTGGCCTTGATCACTTTTGCCGGGATCCGCGAACAGCTCGACCTGCTCGACCTGCCCAAAGGGATGAAAGGCACCCCCATCGCCCTACTGGTGGCCGGAATTCTGGCCATGGCTTTTATGGGCTTTGCCGGTTTGGTATAATTCGAACCTATATATTTCAAAAGGGGCTGTTCCAATTGCGGAACAGCCCCTTTTTTTTTCCCCCACGACTTGCCTCACCGCTGAATAGGGCTCCAAACTGCCATCAAGCCCAGGAGATCCATGCCAAGAAACCAAACTCATGGAATCGCGCCACCACCATTCGCCAACCTCCCCCATTTCCCCATCACCCCCACCAGATGAATTAACCTTTGTATTGCAGCAATGGGGTTCAAGAGGGGACAATTTCCTTTTAACCTAAAAAAAAGCACTTCCATCAAAAATGAAATTACCAACAGCAGCCGATTATTAAAAAAAATTATTTTTGCGACCACAAAACAAACACGAATTAACACTCCATCACTTTATGAATATCAAAAATCTGAAGATTGGCACCCGCCTTTATATGGTCATGGGCGGCACCATCATACTCCTTTTCGTGCTTTTGGGCACCTATTTGATTAGCAACATCCGCCAGCAAATCCTCAATATGGCCGATGAGCGTATGGTGGAACAGGTTAACGACCTGACGGAAGCCATCAATCGCAAGATGCAGGCCGACCAACAGCAGGTGAGCCTTGCCATCAGTATGCTGAACAACCAACTGGACAACATGGGATCCATTGAAGAACACAAACACCAAAGCGTTAGTTTTTATTCCGCCCAATTAGGATCCGAAAGAATACAATCCCCCAAATGGATTATCAACCATCAGGAGGTCCAAAACAACGAAATGCTGATCGCTTCCCTATTGAATTTGAAGGATGCCAAAATCACCATCTTCCAAAAAACCTCCAAAGGATACCTTCGGATTGCCACCAACATCAAAGATCAAAATGGCGCAACAGCCACCGGCACCATGATGGAGAGCACCAACCCCATAGTACAAGCCATTGAACGAGGAGATGACCACATTGGCCGCACACAAATACTTGGCCAATGGTATATGGCCGGTTACACCCCGCTACGCATCAAAGGCGAAATTAAAGGGATGCTGTTTGTTGGCCTATCGGAGAAGAACGATCAATTCAACCAGCTTTTAGCGAGCCACACGTATTACGAAACAGGTTTCCCCTATATCGTTCAATCCGATGGACTTTTGATGGTGCATCCCACTCTGGCCGGCGAAAACATTGCAGAAGCTGATTTTTTCAAGGAGATGAAACAAGAACAAAACAGTATTGTCAAAAACATCCACTACGAATGGGAGGGTGAATACAAAATACAGTATTATAAGTATTTTGCGCCGCTCGATGCCTATATCACAGCCGGGTTCTATGAGCATGAGATGAACAAGATCCCCAACAAAATTACCAAAACCATTGTTATTGGAGGATTATTAACCTTGGCATTGCTAATTGCCATATTAAGCATTGTGGTGAGCTCCATTGTCAATCCCCTTCAAAAGAGTGTGGCTTTTGCCCAAGAAATAGCACAAGGGAACCTAACGGCTCAACTCGATATTCAACAAAAGGATGAGACAGGACAACTATGCCAGGCTCTTCGCGATATGGCTGGCAAACTCAACGAGATGATTGGCACCATCGTAGGTGGAGCAGCAAACATTGCTGCCGCCACCGAGCAGATGAGCAGCACATCGGAATCGCTTTCGCAAAGTGCCTCGGAACAAGCTGCTTCCATCGAGGAGATCTCTGCCTCCATGGAGGAGATGGCTGCCGGTATCAGCCAAATCACCCACCACACCCAAACGGCCGACCAAATTGCCCGACTGACAGAAACGGGCGTCCTCGAAGGGGTTCAATCGTCTGAAAAAGTGATGCAACTAACCAACGAAATCATCAATAAAACAAAGATCATCAACGAAATAGCCGCACAAACCAATATACTGGCATTGAATGCTGCTGTGGAAGCCGCAAGAGCAGGTGAACATGGCCGGGGCTTTACCGTGGTGGCTGCCGAAGTAAGAAAGCTGGCTGAAAGGTCGGGACATTCGGCCATGGAAATCGAATCAATTGCTGGCAACCTTCAACAGGCTTCCGACCAAGCAGAAATAAAACTCAAAGCAGTCGTTCCCAATGTTAAAACCAATCGCGAACTGATCATGGAGATTGCTGCTGCCAGCCAGGAACAATCATCGGGAAGCGATTTCATAAACAACGCCATACAACAACTGAGCCAGCTCACCCAACAGAACAATTCGGACTCTGAAGAGTTGGCTGCCAATGCCGAGGAGCTGGCATCACAAGCCGAAGAATTGCGCCGAATCAGCAACTATTTCAAAACCAATGAAGAATCACATCACCATGCAGCATTGATCCCAGAACCGGAACCCATCAAACCAAAAAACAAGAAAAAACCTGTAACCTTATCGAACATGGCCACGTTGACAAGCTACAATTGAAAAAACTATATTAATTAAAGAAGAACCGATCATGGCACTATTGACATGGAACGACACTTATAGCGTGAAAGTGGACGCAATGGACAAACAACATCAAAAACTATTTGAGTTGATCAACAGCTTTTACGATGAAATTGGCAAACAATCGCAGACTAAGTTGATTTTCGATCTTATTGCAGGAATGAAAGCCTACACCATTGTGCATTTCAACGAAGAGGAACAACTAATGCAGCAATACAACTATCCGGGATTGGCACTGCATAAAAAAGAACATGCCGATTTCATCAACAAGGTAACCGATTTGGAGGAGAAGCTCAAAAGCGGGAAGATGATCATCTCTTTTGAGATCACCAACTTCCTGAAAGATTGGATAAAAAAACACATCAAGGAATCGGATCAACAATACAGCGCCTATTTGCGGTAGTAAATAATAATACCTCCCCTTGATTGTGGAAGCTGGGGGATGTTGGATTAAATAACAAGGATAAGGGTGGCATTGGCCGCCCTTAAATTTTTTCAGCTAATCAAATAATACAAATACTTGGTCAATTGCACCAGTTGTTGAAATAATATTTATATAGTTTTGAGCCAAACTATAACAAACATGAATAACATTTGCCCCAACCACGAGAAATGCCCAATATTCAACAGCATCCTTGCCGGAAAAGAGATCACAGCCAAATCGTACCGTCGCATGTACTGTGAGGCAGGAGAAGCTAAATACCACGAATGCAAGCGCTATATGGTAAAAGCCAAGTACGGTTTATGCCCGGGCGATTTATTACCCAACAGCACCTTAACCATGGAAGAGATTGCTGCAAGATATCAATTGACAGCATCGTGATTTAGATTCCTTGCTTGGTAATGCCTACCACCCAGCACCAAAGCAGCTGAAATAATCATGACATTTTTAATGATGTACTGCCCCTCCAGTGTTGGCAAAAAGATATTGCCATCCTGGAAGGTCACTTCGGGTAGAATCACCAGGGGCATAAAAGTTCCAAACATCTGAAGGAAAAGAAGAGCAATGGCGATCCTTGTGGTGCTGGGAATCAAAAAAGCCACGCCAATGGCCACTTCCCACCAACCGATCACCACCAACCATAAATCGGGGGTTCCCACAGGCATCCAAGCCACGGTGGCTTTTAACATCTCTTGAGCCGAAGAGAGGCCAAAAGGCTTCAGAATACCGAACCAGATAAATATTATACCAAAGGAGATCCTGATGGCCAAAGAGCTCCAGCGCCCCATCCACCGGGCAATACGTTGATCAAAATTCACAATGGGCATTTCCATAATCATCTTATTAGATTTACTGCAATACAAGAACAACCAACTGTAGGAACAGTTCATTGGATTGTTTTTAATCTGAAAGAAGATTGAGAGTATCTCCAAATCATTCGAAGATCTTTGAAAGACCTAGGAGACATAAGTGTGCCGCTTGGCAATGGTGTTATGAAAAAAAAACTGTGCGATGCATCATGTTTTGACTGATCAATGCCTGGACATGGAGAGCATCTGACTAATAAAAATCAAGTTGTTATCCAACAAGAGCAAGCCCAGCAACACCAGGTTTGATGCAACAATGCTTTGACAAATCGGGGGTCATTCTTTTCGCATAAACCGTTCCAACTGCTACGGTGCTCGTTGCAACTTGTAAGGTGGCTATTCCATACTTCGAATGGTGAGTTTATATTCCTATATCTGTAATCAATTACAGATATATCTGCTTTATCACCGTCAAAACCTACACATACAACGCCATTTTAGACCGGAATGTGTATGTTCTCGCTATAGGCCTTCACGCCAACCAGATGGAGCAATGGCTCCTTCGAGTGGATATTGGTTTAGATGGATAAAACAAATACTTAACAAAAATAATCATCTGGTTTTAACCACCAAATATTTATCAATAAAAAAAGCAGATGAGAATTATCATGTGGGGAAACAAAGTAAAACAGTGATGCCGCAAGGTGGAGAGATTAAGGATTGTTTTGGGAGAAGAGCGGGTTACTTTGCATGGTTAAAGTGGTAATGGTTCTTGGGGTTTCACCCCAAACCCTGGCCTATGTTTTTATTTATCCTCGAGCCGGACGGGCTTTTACTTTTTACTCGGTGCTTGTCTGTTTTCATTGGCCCTCATGATCCGCTTCGCTCCATGATATTTCTAAGGCTCTCAGCCGAGGCGGAGCAGCAACAAACACCTAATGTATTAATTTAACGATGTGCTAATTTGAAGATCCAGTGCAGTTTTCAGAGATCTTCTCCAAATTAAACGACCGGAGGTCGTAATGTGATTAACCGCGGATGGAATCCGCGGATTCAAGAACCTGTGGCATATCAACCCCGAAGCGGGTTGAACCTAGATACACTGAAACTTCAGTTCGTGGCAATCTATGTTGATATTAATCCTCGAGCCGAAGGAGCTTTTACTCTCTAAAGCCCCTCCCGGCATCTACAAAGGGAGGAGATAATAAAACAACAATAATCAATGAACAAAATATAGTTACAAATCAGTACATTCAACACTTTCGGCGTTGTGCAATTGTTGGTGCTATGACATCCGCCAGTTATACCGGAGGCTATTCATATTCAAGTGCTTCGGACTTGCCGGTACATTGGAAGATATCGCCACTACATGGTTTAATTAATATAGAAACTATGCCACTACAAAGATTTCGCCGCTATGCGGTTGCATTTGGTCTTAATCTCATAGCTTCTCCGGGTGAGCAAAGCGAGGCCATAACAACCCAAAAAGGAGTAACATCGGTGTTAATCTCCCCCTAGCCCAAGCCGCAGAAAGTCACGCACCAACCAGCAGTTTTACGAAAACCACAGAATAAAAATAATCCGTTAAAATCCGTGTTCCCTTTAGTCGAGATGGGTGTGAATGCCAGCATATTCAGATGGAAAACCCTTTAATATTGCCACAACAAAAACTTTAGAAACTTTTAACACGAACAAAGTTTTCTTTGGGTTGTTGTTTTCATACATTTGCCCCCATGGAAGAGAAACGTCAACAGATCATCGAACGCAGTTTCGAACTATTCTACCGCTACGGCATCAAAAGCGTGAGCATGGACGACATTGCCCGAGAGATGGGCATGTCGAAGAAGACTTTGTACCAATACATCACCGACAAAAAAGAGCTGGTGATAGAGGTGGTACTTTATATGCGCACGGTGATGGAAGAGATGGTTTCGGTGTTCAGCGACACCTCCCTCAATGCCGTTGAGCAGCACTTTGCCTACTGGGACAAGCTTGACAGGCGCTTTGCCAACTGCAAACCGACCTTCCTTTACGACCTTCGGAAGTATTACCCGGCCATACTAAAGGAGATCAACAACTGGAAGAAGACCACATTCTACAATATCCACTTTCAAAATATGGAACAGGGGAAAAAAGAGGGTTTTTACCGCACCGACATCGACGCGGCCATCATCTCCAAGATAATGGTGGGTTACCATCTCTTCATCTTCGACCCCATCAACGAACTGTTCAGTGATGCAGAACTGACCGAAGCCAAGACTTTTGAGGAGACTTTCAAATACCACTTCTACGGCATCTGCACACCCATGGGCATCGAAGAAGTGATAAAAGTCGCCAACCAATCACATAGAATAACCCAATAAACAACAACACAATGAAAAGAAAACCATGGATCATAACGGCTGCGGCCTTGCTTTGCGCCCTCGCCATCAGAGCCCAGTCGGCGCAAGACACCCTGCGCTTTTCGCTCCAGGAGGCCTTGACTTATGCCACCGAACATGCCTTCGAGAACATCAGTGCCGACCACGACATTGAGGAGGCCAAGAAAAAGGTGTGGGAATACCTGGCCAAAGGTATGCCACAAGTTAATGTTTCGGGACAATTTTCGGACAACCTGTCGCTGCAGGAGAACATCTTCTCTATGGCCTTCGAGGATGGCACAGTACAGACGATCAAGGCCAAGTTCGGACAAAAATACAACATGAATCTGGCGGGGAATGCCAGCCAGATGGTTTTTGACGGCACCTACTTCCTGGGCGTCAGAGCCAGCAAGATTTACGTTGAATTGAGCGAAAAGAACAAGGTGAAGACTGAGATAGCTGTGCGCGAGGCGGTGACCGAATCGTACTACCTGGCCCTTATTGCCCGCAAAAACCTGGAGAACTTCCAAGAGAACCTGCAAGTGATGGAACAAACCCTTTTGGAAACCACCGCGTATTACCAGAATGGTTTCAGGGAGCAAACCGATGTGGATCAGGTGAAGCTGATGGTGAACACCCAGAAAAACCTAGTTCTGGAAGCCCAACGGCAGCAATTGATCACCCAAGTGGTGCTGAAATATGCCATGGGCATAGCCATGGAGCAGCCCATTAAGCTGAGTGACCAATTGGATCAGCTGATCATCCCGGTGGAGGCTCAACTGATGAACATCGACACCTTCCATTATGAGTCGAACATCGATTTTTCCATTATGGAAACCCAGGAGGAAGCACAACGGCTGATACTCAAAAATGAAAAGATGCAGTTTCTGCCCAAACTGGACGCCTTCTTCAATTACAATTACATCCGTTTTGGCGACAAACTCAACAACACCGACAAAACCAACGCCTCGATGTGGGGGCTGACTCTCAACGTGCCGGTGTTTGCCTCGGGCATGAAACGGTCGCGCGTCAACCAGGAGAAGATCAAATTCCTCAAGCTACAGAACCAGAAAACTCAACTACAAGAGGGATTGAAACAAACCCACCTGATCGCGCAATCGAACCTGGAGAATGCAAAAGCGGTTTACCAAAACAATAAAGAGGGAGAAGAGATAGCCGAACGCATATTTGAAAAGACACGCATCAAATTTGCCAATGGACTCTCATCGAGCACCGAACTATCGCAAAATGAGAGCCAATACATCCAGGCACAGATGAACCAGATCCAATCGACCATCAACCTGATGAAGGCACACATTGAATACAAAAAGGCTATAAGCCAACTGTAACCGATAAAAACAAATCGACAAAACAACCATAGACCATGAAAAAATTATTAATCCTTCCACTGGCCGCATTGATGCTAGCCTGCTCGGCCACCACGGAAGATGCCCGAAAAGAAAAAGAAGAAGCTCTGAAGCAGTATAAAAGTGAGCTGAGCGAACTCAGAAAAAAGATCTCCGAATTGGAGGCAGAGTTAAAAGAGACCAGCACCCAGGGAAACATCCCTGTTGTTGCCGCACCCATCCAGAAACAGCTTTTCGAGCATTTTGTGGATGTAACTGGCCAAGTGGAAGCAGACCAAAACATTGTGGTGAGTCCCGAATCCATGGGCAAAATTGTCTCCATAGAGGTAAAGGAGGGTGACCGGGTGAAAAAAGGAGCTGTTTTGGCACGTCTCAACACCGAAGCCCTCGAACGGAGCATCGATGAGTTGAAGGTGAACGTCGACCTGGCCACCACCATCTACAACCGTCAGGCCAACTTGTGGAAACAGCAGATTGGCTCAGAAATGGAGTACCTGAAGGCCAAATCGGACAAGGAATCGTTGGAACAGAAGCTGGAAGCCCTGCAAGCTCAACTCGACTTAGCCGTTGTGCGGGCACCCATCAATGGCGTGGTGGATGAGATCATCCAGAAACAAGGCGAGATGGCAGGCCCATCCATCCCTTTTGCCCGGCTGGTGAACATCAACGAGGTTTACGTCACGGCCGACCTGTCGGAAACCTACTTGCAGAAGGTTCATGCCGGCGATGTGGTCAACATCGATTTCCCGGTGATCAGCAAATCGGTGCAAGGGAAGGTATTCCGCACCTCATCAGTTATTGATGCCAGCACGCGCACCTTCCGCATCCGCGTAAACCTCGAAAACGGATCCAACGACATCAAGCCCAACATGATGTCGGTTTTGAAGATCAAGACATTCACCGACGACAACGCCATTGTGGTGCCCTCCATATTGGTAAAGAAGGATTTCACCGGCGAATTTCTATTCCTGGCGGTGCAAGATGGCAACCAATGGGTGGCCCACAAGCAATACATCACCACCGGCATTAAGGACAACAACAACACGGTTGTCACCGGCGGGCTGAAAGAGGGGGATCAACTGATCACCAAGGGGTATTCCCAAGTGGTGGACGGATCGCTGATCGTACTGTAATTTAAGAGCCTCACCTGAAAAACACAAAACATGAATGATCAACAAACACCCAAAGAGAAGGTGTCGTCCAGAAAGTTTAAACCGACATTCTGGGCCATCGCCAATAAAAATACCATATACATCCTAACGGCCTTCCTGATCCTATCCGGGATCATGTCGTACAGGAGCATGCAACGAGAGCTGTTTCCCGAAATCGTGGTGCCCTACATCATGGTGAGCACCCCCCACCCCGGCAACAGTCCGCTCGACATAGAAAACCTGATCACTCGCCCTCTGGAGAAGGAGCTGAAAGATCTCAACGGAGTGAAACGGATGTCGTCCAACTCATTTCAGGACTTGAGCCTGATTGTGGTGGAATTTGAAGCCGATGTGGAGGTGGAGCAGGCGAAGTGGGATGTGAAGGACAAAGTGGACAAAGCCAAGCGTGAGTTGCCCGACGACCTGATGGACGACCCCATCGTGGAGGACATCGACTTTTCGGAATTCCCGGTGCTAAACATCAACCTTTCGGGCGACTACAGCATCTATGAACTGAAAAAGTTCGCCGAGGACCTGCAAGATGAGTTCGAGACGCTGCGCGAGGTGCGGGAGGCCGACATCCGCGGAGTGGACGAGCGGGAAATCAAAATCCATGCCGACCCGCACCGCCTGCAAGCTTATAACCTAACCTTTTTCGACATCGAACAGGCCATTCAGGCTGAAAACCTGACCGCCGGAGCTGGCGAGGTGATCGTGGACGGCACTCGGCGTTCCATCCGAATCCAAGCCGATTTCACCAATATGGATGAGATTCGCAACACCATCATCAAGGAGATAGATGGCCGCGCCATCTACCTGAAGGATGTGGCTGAGGTGATTGATGGTTTCGAAGAGCAAAGTTCCATCTCGCGACTGAACCACCAACCAGTGGTGACCCTCTCCATCGTGAAAAAGAGTGGCGAGAACCTGCTGGATGCTACCGACAAGATTTTTGCCATCATCAACAGCAAGCAGGCCAGCAACACCCTGCCCAAGAATTTGAACATCACCATTACCGACGACCAGTCGGTGTTCATCCGCGACCAGATCAGCAATCTGGAGAACAGCATCCTGATGGGGATGATACTGGTAATGCTGATCCTCTATCTCTTTTTGGGACTGCGCAACGCCATCTTTTCGGGCATGGCCATCCCCGTCTCCATGATTATCTCCATGCTGGTGCTGAAGCAAATAGGCTACACCATCAACACCATGGTGCTCTTCAGCCTGGTGCTGGCCTTGGGGATGCTGGTGGACAACGCCATTGTGGTGATCGAAAACGTGTACCGGATGATGGAGCATGGCGTGAAAAGGGAAAAAGCGGTAAAGAACGGCACCAGCGAGATTGCCATCCCCATCATATCATCTACTGCCACCACACTGGCCGCTTTCCTACCATTGATATTCTGGCCGGGCATCACCGGAAGCTTCATGCGCTACCTGCCCGTTACCCTTATCATCGTACTCTCCTCCTCCCTCTTTGTGGCCCTGGTGCTGAACCCCGTTTTTGCACAACGCTTTATGAAACTGGAGGATGTGAAGGAGAAAAAGGACAACAAACGTCTCTTCATCATCACAGGGATTCTGGGAGCCATTGGCTTGCTTTTCCATTTGGTGGGCTTCACGCTGTTGGGAAATTTATTACTAATCCCATTACTGCTCACTACCCTGAATGTATTTGCCCTCAAACCGGCTGCCATTTGGTTTCAGCACACCTTCCTGCCCACCTTGGAAAATATGTACGAAGCCACTTTGCGGCGAGCCTTGGGGCGTAAAACCAGCATCTGGTTGATGGTTGGTGCCATCTTCATGTTCTTCTTTTCCATCATGTTCTTTGGCATGATGAAACCCAATGTGTTGTTTTTCCCCGACAACGACCCGCGCACCATCTACATGACCATGGAGATGCCCCTAGGCACCAACATTGATGTAACCGACGAAGTGACCAGGAATGCAGAGGATATCCTATACAAAACATTGGATCCCTACATGCACATTGTCAAGTCGGTGGGGGTCACCATTGGGAATGGCAAAGGTGGTTTGTTCGACTCAGGCCGGTCGCCCAACAAGTCGCTCACAACCATCACTTTCGAAGATTATCAATTCAGGGATGGCATCAGCACCAGCGAGATCATGAAACAGCTCTCCGACAACTTCAAAGGGTTTATTGGCGCCAAGATCTTCATCGAGAAGGAAGAAAATGGTCCGCCGGTAGGAAAGCCCATCAACATCGAGATTTCAGGCGACGAGTACGAATCGCTTATTGCCCTAGCCACCAATATCAAACAAACCATTGATGAGGACCATATGGCAGGCATTGAAAACCTGGAACTGGACTTGAACACCAACAAACCGGAGATGCAGCTACTGATTGACCGGGATAAGGTTCGCCGCATGGGCCTTTCGACCCGCGATGTGGCCATGGCCATCCGAACCTCTCTGTATGGTCGCGAAATCAGCAAGTTCAAGGATGGGGAGGATGAATACAACATCATGCTGCGCCTTCAGGATCAATACCGGTACGATGTGACCACCCTGATGAACCTGACCTTGAAGATTGAGAAAAATGGCATCAACCATTTCATCCCCATCTCGTCGGTGGCCAGTTACGAGTATGCCTCCACCTACGAGAAGATCAACCGTGTAGACAACCGCCGAGTGATCACCTTAAGTTCCAATGTGGTGGAAGGATACAATGCCAATGAGATCAACGCCCGCATCCGCCAGTTGCTGGAGGATTACAACATGCCGCCCAACCACTATTGGGAGATGACCGGGGAGCAGGAAAACCAACAGGAGACCTCGGACTTTCTGATTGGCGCATTACTACTGGCCATCGCCCTGATTGCCATGATTTTGATCACCCAGTTCAACTCAGGCGCCAAACCCTTGATCATCATAGGCACAGTGGGATTGAGCACCATCGGGGTCTTCATGGGCTTGGGCACTTTCCGGATGGATTTCATTATCCTGATGACCGGGGTGGGCATCGTCTCTTTGGCTGGCATTGTGGTAAACAACGGCATTGTACTGATCGACTACATCGACCTGATACGCAACCAGAAAAAAGAGCAACATGGATTGGGGCCGCATGGTCGCCTACCGCAGGAAGAGGAAGTGGACAGCGTAGTGCGCGCTGGCAGAACCCGCTTGCGCCCAGTGTTGCTCACCGCCATCACCACCGTGTTGGGGTTGATCCCCATGGCCATTGGATTGAATTTCGACTTCTTTGGTTTGTTCGCCGAATTCAACCCGCACATCTATTTCGGGGGCGACAACGCCGATTTCTGGTCGCCCATGGCCTGGACCGTGATATTCGGGTTAACCACCTCCACCGTGCTCACCTTGGTTCTGGTCCCGGTAATGTACAACCTCGCAGTAAGGTTAAGAAACAGGCTCAGCAAAGTGACGCAAGAATAAGCACCCATCAAATTCAAACCCCAAGGATCGAGACTGATTCTTGGGGTTTTTCACATCAATTTACCGGCACACCATTTGAGGGGAGCATTATAAATTCTTGCCAAAAAATTGTAGCGTTAATCGAAAATAGATTCCCCTGTTGAAATATTTCACACTGGAATCGTTACTGATATTCTGGAGACCAATTTTATATCCACAAAACAATTCGATGTCTCCCAAAGGGAAGGTTAACCCTGGAGTAATACCATAATCCCATCGTTTAAGCTGATCGGAAGAAGCGCCAAACCCAATGCGGGAATCAGAATGTTTGTCCTTTGCAGTCAACCCGCAGGCGATATAAGCAGCCAAACTAAACTTCAATGGCACGGAACCGAACTTCTGCAAATACGAGATACATACGGGCATTTCCAGATAATTCAATCGGAAATTATCATTTGTCTGATCATGTTTCCCCCCTTGCGAAGAGAAAATCAAACCGGTTTGATATGAAAAACGTTTATTTTCTTTTTGGTAATAAAGCCATGCCCCAAATTCATAACCAATCTTATTTTTTTCGAAATCGTTGCCATTGTGAAAATTGGTAAAATTTAGAATACCTAATTGCAAAAGAATGCGCCAATCGGTCTCCTTCATCCGGTAATCAAAGTTGGGGATTGGCCGGGATCGAACCTTTTCATTACTAAAATCATAATTGCGAGTTTTAATGGGCTTTAAAAAAGAAACCGAATCAACTGACGAATGATGGGTTTTTAAAAAATCAAGGCATTCACCGGTTGTTTGCCAAGATCCGGTATGCTTTTCAACAATTTTCTCGTCAGGGGTGATGACGACAAACTGTGGCAATCCTGCTCCCGTACCGCAAAGCCTTTTAAGTTTAAGTCCCGATTCGGTAAGTATGTCGCAATACACCAATTTGTAATTCATTTTAAGGTAATCACTCACCTCATTTTCTTCAGAAAAAAGTTTTTTGTATTTCCTGCAGAAATAGCACCATTCGGCGGTAAAGAAAAGAAGGATGGGTTTTGCTTGTGCTTTAGCATCAACAAGAGCTTGCCCATAATTGAACTGGCTGTACTGGGCATAAATGGTTACTTCATTCAACTCATACATTTGAGATTGCAACACTATTTGATTGATGGAATCCATCGAGCTCACAGGGATCTTCACATTCTTATAGTCCAAATGCATGATGCAAAGGGAATCATGGGACTCATCACCGAAAGGCAATAGGAACGCCCCCTCAGAATCGGAAGAGGTGCCATTATTACTGTTGGCAAAAAAAATATTGGCATAGGGTATTGGACGCCCAGCCGCATCTAAAATTCGCCCCCGAACCGATTGCTGTCCATAAGAATAAAAAACAGCCAGAAGATAAACTATGAAAGAAAGAAGCTTGCGCATTAGATAATTATTTTCGAGAATCCTATAGTTTTCCGCCAACCCTCTCCCTCAATACAAAAGGCAGATAAGACTTCTGTTTCACATATTCACTGCGGAGCATGGCCATCAAGTTTTCATTATTTCGCATTAACATAAACATAGCACCCTGAGCACGCAATAGTTTTTCGGAGGGATCGACACCCAGGTTCACTTGGTACAGAGCCTTGATGGCTTTGGCAAATTCAGCATTAATATTGAACTCTTCGCCTTGGTAATGCTTTAAGATGGAAGAGAAACAAAAAGCCTCCAGGTAAGGCTCGCATTTGGGCTCTGTCTGCTTGAGACCATTAAGTCCGCCGCAAACTTTTCCCACATAATAACCTTCGTCGGTCAATTTATATATGTTGAAATATTTTACCGCAATATTAAGCATCTGATCCACCGTAATCGTATCCTTGGGCAATTCCTCACCAACAGTTTTAGCCACCCAACCAGCCATAACGGAATTGAACAGGGTATCGGTTTTCAACCCGGCAAAGTAAGCCTGGGTCAAAGCCAAACTATCGGAAATTTTGAGGAGATCGGGATTGTTGGTATTGGAGGAGAAGTTGGCCAGAAGATAGTCGGCAAACATGGTGTTGGTATTCACCAGATTGGTGAGGCTATTCGTTTTGTTTGATTCCACCACGCGCTTCACCAAGTACTCCCTTCCATTGTGGGCAACCTTTTGAATTGAAATGAAATCTTCGTAATAATGGCTAATGTCGCCATGCGATTGTCCATAGCTCAAGAGAGAGAACCCTAGCAAAACAATAAGGGGCAAAATTGATTTTTTCATAATAATTGATTTGGATTAAGATTGAAACTAAAGCCATTGTTTTATTCAACAATAATCAAACTTACTATATTAAAATGAGACATCATAAATTCTAGTAAAAAAACAACACTTCCTTTTCATTACATTATTCAAGAAAAAAATGTTATTTTCACAATAAAAACCAAAACCATGAATATTTCGGAAGGATTGTACATTTACTTGATTGTACTGGGCGTGCTTTTCGTGATGTTTTACGCCGTTTATTTTTACATGACCATTGCTGAAGGGTATCGGCGCGACTTCGGTCTGCCGTTTCTGATCCTCTTTTCGTTGTTTGGCACCCCATTTATGGCCTACGGCTTTGTGAAAAGTGCCAAGAAGGACAGCGACCGGGTAAAGGCTCGCATTAAAGTCGATGATGGCACTACTACGGAAACCACCCTCTCACACATCATCGACCAACGCATCCCCCGAGCCAATATAGAGACGCTGGCCGACATCAACCAAACATGCCGGTTTTGCAATACACCCTTGACCCACACAGAAACCCACTGCCCGCAATGCCATAAACGACGGAAATATTTTTCATTAGGCGTACAACGCCATGCCAGGCCGCGTATTGAGGTGATCGCATTCCAGAGCTGGACGAAACTACCAGCCAGAGCTACCATCACCGAAGTGATCCGTTCAAACACACCACTGCAGTAAATACTTCGGAGGTGAGCTTGGTCATTTCACATCAATCAATAAAAACGTATCTTTAGGGAAACAATAATACAACACAATGGATCAAAACACCATCACCATCCGGTGTGTCAACACCAACACATCGCATGACATTGAGCCTGGTCTCTCGTTGGATCGGATCGCCCAAAAGCTGGACATCAAACTAGAAACCGAAATATTGGGAGCCCATGTCAACAACAAGACATTGGGTTTGGGCTATCAGGTTTTCCAACCAAAGACCATCCGCTATTTCGACATCACCCATCCCGATGGCATGCGCATGTACATCCGCAGCTTGATTTTCCTGCTCTACAAAGCAGTGGATGAACTTTACCCCAACACCCAACTGAAGGTATCCCATTCGGTATCGAAGGGGATCTATTGCGAACTGATTGGCCGCGAAGAACCTCTATCCGTTGAGGAAGTGCTGCGGGTGGGTGCCCACATGCAGGAGACGATCCACAACGACTATACATTTATCCGTGAGGAGATTGAGACCGAAAAGGCCATTGCCATCTTTGAGGATTTGGGACAAACCGACAAAACAAGGCTGCTGCGTCAACGAGGCCAGATGTACACCACCATCTACCGCATGAACCACCATGTGGGCATGCTTTATGGCCCACTGGTGCCATCCACTGGCTGCCTTAGGGTTTTCGACCTGAACAAATACTACAAGGGCATGCTGCTGCAAATACCGCAACCAAGCAATCCCTCGCAGGTTGAGGAGTTGGTGATCCAAAACCAGATGTTCAACATCTTCCAGGAGTTCTCGCATTGGACCCGCCTGCTCAACGTAACCCGCCTGGCCGATTTGAACGACACCATCACCCGAAACCATTCCGACACGCTGATACAGGTTGCCGAGGCACTGCATGAGAAGAAGATTGCACAAATCGCCGACATGATTGCCTCGCGCAAGGATCAGATAAAAATAGTGATGATTGCTGGTCCTTCGTCGAGCGGCAAGACCACCTTCGGGAAACGGCTGGCCGTGCAACTTCTGGTGTCTGGCATTGTGCCCCACAACCTTTCGCTCGACAACTATTTTGTGGACCGCGAGCACACCCCACGTGATGAAAATGGGGATTATGATTTCGAAGCACTCGAAGCACTCGACATTGAAAAATTCAATCAAGACCTGATAGCCTTGCTGGACAGACAAGAAATTGAAGTACCAAAATTCTCTTTTGAAACTGGGCAGCGTTACTACGACGGCGAAAAGCTGCGCATCGGCACCAACCACATCCTGATCATCGAAGGGATACACGGGTTGAATCCACACCTAACCCATCTGATCCCGGCTGAAAATAAGTTCAAGGTTTATGTGTCGGCACTGGCAGGCATCAACTTCGACGACCACACGCGCATCAACACCACCGACAACCGGCTGATTCGTCGCATTGTGCGCGACTACAAATACCGAAAATATTCGGCCTACGACACCATTTCGCGATGGCCGAGTGTACGACGAGGCGAAGACACCCACATATTCCCCTTCCAGGAGGAGGCCGATGTCATGTTCAACTCAGCCCTACTCTATGAACTGGCCGTTCTGAAGCCTTTTGCAGAGCCCATACTGCTTGAGGTGGCGCCCAACTGCGAAGAGTATGCACAAGCACAACGCCTGCTCAACTTTTTAAGTTATTTCAAACCGTTAAGTCCCAACAGCATCCCCCCCACCTCCATCATGCGGGAGTTCCTGGGCGGCAGTAGCTTCACCTATTGACCATGAAAATAGGATACCGATACAACAGAAAGCATTGGGAGGCTTTTTTCTGGCTGGCAGCCATTGTGGCTTTAGCAGCCAGCAATCCGGCCACGGAAGGCCATTACCCGCTATGTCTCTTTTCGCACCTGGGTTTCGATCAGTGCCCGGGATGTGGCATGGGGCATGCCATCGGCTGGATATTCCATGGCAACCTGACCGCCTCATGGCACGCCCATCCGCTGGGCATGCTGGCATTGGCAGTTTTGCTGTACCGGATTTATACACTATTGAAAGATGACGTTATACGAACCAAACAACAACAAACAAGACAACGATGAATAGGATTTTACAACTCATGCCCCAGATCACGATAGAAGAGGCCGTGACACTCGATGTGCTGCTGAAGGATAAAAGCGAGCAACAAATCAACAACTTCAGGATCTTATACCTGAACCGACGCAAGGATGCGCAACTGATCCTCATCACAACAGCCATTGGCTTCTTAGGCTTTGCCGGAATCCAACGCCTGATTCTAGATCAGCCCGCCATTGGCGTCATTTATCTGCTGACCTTCGGGTTTTGCGGCATCGGCACCATTGTGGATCTGATCAATCACCGCAACCTGACCCTGGAATACAACCAGAAACTGGCTCGCGACCTGATGCTGTGGATCTAATATCAAAAAACATGGGGCTGACTCACAAAAGAGCAGCCCCATGCAAATAATCAATCTACAGCATCAAATATGAATCACTTCGCCATAGGCCGCGGCGGCAGCCTCCATAATGGCCTCACTCATGGTGGGGTGTGGATGCACAGCCTTAATGATTTCGTGTCCGGTGGTTTCCAGCTTGCGTGCGGTCACCAATTCGGCAATCATCTCGGTCACATTAGCGCCAATCAAGTGGGCACCCAGCAATTCCCCGTATTTGGCATCGAAAATCAGCTTCACAAATCCATCCTTATGGCCAGCCGCACTTGCCTTGCCCGAAGCACTGAAGGGAAACTTACCCACTTTAATTTCATAACCAGCCTCTTTGGCAGCCTTTTCGGTGTAACCCACCGAAGCCACTTCGGGTGAAGTGTAGGTACAACCCGGTATATTATTATAATTCAAAGGTTCCACATGGAGTCCGGCAATTTTCTCCACACAAAGAATCCCTTCGGCCGAGGCCACATGCGCCAACGCCTGCCCAGGAACGATATCGCCTATGGCATAGATACCGGGGACTGAAGTCCGATAGAACTCATCAACCTTCACCCGGCCATTCTCAACCACCACGCCGGCTTCTTCCAGACCGATATTGGCAATGTTTGGCGTGATGCCCACAGCAGACAGCACCACTTCAGCTTCGAGCTGCTCCTCACCTTTTTTGGTTTTAACCGTCACCTTCACCAAATCGCCACTGGTGTCCACATGAGTCACTTCGGATGACACCATCACCTTGATACCAGCCTTCTTAAAGGAACGCCCCAGTTGTTTGGAAACCTCCTCGTCCTCAAGCGGGACAATCTCGGGTAGATATTCAATCAGCGTCACATCGGTACCAATGGCATTGTAGAACCAGGCAAACTCACTGCCAATGGCACCACTTCCCACAACCACCATGCTTTTGGGCTGTTGCTCCAACACCAAGGCTTTGCGGTACCCAATGATCTTCTTGCCATCCTGAGGCAAATTGGGCAACTGGCGGCTGCTAGCGCCTGTAGCCAAGAGGATATGGGCGGCTTCCACGGTGGTTTTATTCCCTTCGGCATCGGTTACTTCAACCTGTTTATTGCCCAACAACTTACCAGTTCCGGCAATCACCTCAACCTTATTTTTCTTGAACAGATATTGAATCCCTTTACTCATACCATCGGCCACCTCGCGGCTTCGTTTCACCATGGCCGAAAAGTCGGGTTTCACCTCGCCCGATACAGAGATACCATAATCGGCGGCATGGTTCAGATATTCAAAAACGGTAGCGCTCTTCAAAAGCGACTTAGTGGGAATGCATCCCCAATTGAGGCAGATGCCGCCCAGTTCGGAACGTTCCACCACAGCCACCTTCATACCCAATTGGGAAGCCCTGATGGCTGCAACATAGCCGCCTGGGCCACTACCGATCACAATCAAATCGTAATTCATATTTAATATATTAGATGCGATTAAACAGTTAAAATTCAAAATTACTCAATCCTCAACTTGTAAAAATGATATTATGCATCTCTAACAAACAAAAAAGCAGTTGGTTTAATAAGTATCGGAATGATGGCGCATAAAAAAACCGGAGAAGATGGCATCCCTCCGGTTGTTCAAAATAAAAAAGTTCAGCTTACTTCAACAATTCGCCCAACTTGGCTGCCAGTTCATCGGCATGCAGGTTGCGGGCGATGATGGTGCCTTCCGCATCAATCAGTACGGTATGAGGAATAGAATTGACGCCATACAGTTTGGCAGCCGAATTCTTCCAGCCTTCCAAATCGCTCACATGATTCCAGGTCAGCTGGTCATCAGCAATGGCTTTCATCCAGTTTTCGCGTTTGTTGTCGAGTGAAACACCCAGGATGGTGAAGTTTTTATCTTTAAATTGGTTGTACAATTTCACCACGTTGGGGTTTTCGCGGCGGCAAGGGCCACACCACGATGCCCAGAAATCAACCAACACATACTTGCCTTTGAAATCGGACAAACGGATGTCGTTGCCCAATGAGTCGGCCATGGCAAAATCGGGAGCCGGCTGCCCCACTGCCACTTTTTCGAGAATGGCCATACGGGCTTGAATGGCCTGCACGTAGGGCGAAGAGGCCAAAGCAGTATCGAGCATAGCAACACCAGCTTTCATCTCATCCAAAGAACCATAGCTGAATTTGTTGCGCACAAACATGGCCGAAACAGGTGATTGTGGCTTAGCCTTGATAAAAGCAGTCATGATTTCGCCCATCACAACATCCAAGGAGTCGTATTGTGTGATAAAAGACTCAGCCAAAACGTCGTTGCCCTCAGCCTTAGCTTGGTTGTAACCATTCACAATGCTCTCCTGCTGAAGCTGCACCACCTTCAAATCGGCAACAACTTGGGCATATTCCTTTTGAACCAAACTTTCTGATTCCACAACACCCTTGTTCAGGCTGTCGGCATCGGCTACCAATTTATAGCTGGCATTTTCGCCAAAGAATGAAAGCCTCTGCTTGCTGCCATCAACCGTCAGGGTCAAAAGCACTGCTGCTCCAACATACCTTTAACACTGAATTGATTCTCCACTGGACGGATGGTATCGAGGGTTTGTCCGCCATCGACCGAAAAAGCCGTAAGTAGAACGGTTTTCCCCTCAGCATTGGTGAGGGTACCCTCAATGGTATACCCTTTGGGTTGTGGTTGGCAAGCGGCCAAAACCAGAAGTGAAAAAAAGCCTAAGAAATTTCTCATATAAATTATTTTAAGTGGATTCACAAAATAGCAAACAAATAGCAAGAATTCAAATGACAAAAAAACAAAAGCCTGCAAAAAAAATGCAGGCTTTGTATGTCGAGTATTTAAAATGCATCAAGGCATCAACTCTTTCAGTTTGGCATCAAGTGCTTCACCACGCAAGTTGGTGGCAATAATCACACCATCACGATCCAAAAGGAATGTGGTTGGGATTTGCTGAATAGCATACATTTCAGCCACTTTATTTTCAGCATCACGAACTTGAGCCCAAGTCAAACCATCTTCTTTGATGGCGTTCATCCAAGCTTGCTCATCGCGGTCAACCGACACGCTCAGTACCTCAAAACCTTTGCTGTTGTAAGCTTTGTAAGCATTCACCACGTTGGGGTTTTCCTGGCGGCAAGGCTGGCACCATGATGCCCAGAAATCGACCAAAACATATTTGCCTTTGTACGACTCCAGTGAAACCTCATTACCGTCGGTGGAAACCAATGAAAAAGCAGGGGCTGTTTTACCCTCTTTAACGGCTTCCAAAGCCAACTGATGGGCTTTCATAGGTTCAATGGCTTTCTTAAGATCCTGAACATAGATATGAGTAGGCTGTTGAACTTCCAAAAGCGTCACCAGGCTGTCAAGCTCGGCATACTCCAACATGGAAGCCACATTCAAGCCCATGAAGGCTCCAACGGGGTTGGCCACATTGTCGAATACAAACTTCTTCATATAAGCCTGTTGGTTTTCGATGATGGCATTCATTTCCTCGCCCAGTGCAGTCATTTTTGCCTGGTCTTGGCTCATTTGGGCTTGCATATACTCGTCGCGGATGGCCGTGGAACGTTTGGCGTCAGGCATCTCGTCGTTGAATTTTTTGAACAGGTCGTGCGATTTAGAACCAGTAACAGTCACCTTATCCAGGCTATCGACGCTTCCTTCAACTTTGATTTTGCCATTTTCGGCAAATAAAACCACTGGCATTTGTTGGCCTTCAACAATGATAAAATAAAGCTCGGGCGCATCCACTTTCCCTTCAAAAGAAAAACCACCAGCTACCACGTCGGCTGTATCAACGGGATTGGGGCGGCCTTCGCGGATATTTTGAAGATACACCTTACCGTTTTCGATGCCGGCCAGTTTTCCTTCAATCTTGAATGTTTTGGGCTGACAGGCTACCAATGCGGTCATTCCCAGGAAATAGAAAAACAATTTTCTCATTTGATAACAATTTAATTTATTTACAACCAAGGGATGACCCTCAAATATTCTGATAATATAAATCCAAAAGCTCGTTGGCCGCAACAAAGGAGCTTTTTTCATCGGCCAGCACCATCTGTTCGAATCCGGCAAGATGATCCATCACCACCGGATGTTTGTAGAAGCGGTTGCGCAAATTCTCATGAATGGACTCAAACATCCAGTAGCGCGCCTGGTCGCGACGATGGGCATAAAAGTAATTATTTTTTTTAGTTAATTCCACATAGTTTAAAATCATCTCCCAAATTTCGTCAACCCCAGTTTTGTTTAATGCCGAACAGGTTTTAACCTCAGGAATCCAGCCTGATTTGGAGGCAGGAAAGAGATGCAGGGCACTGCGGTATTGCGCTTGAGCCAAATTGGCTTTTTCCACGTTGTTGCCATCGGCTTTGTTGATGGTGATGGCATCGGCCATTTCCATAATGCCCCGTTTGATGCCTTGAAGCTCATCGCCGGCACCGGCCAGCATCAGCAACAAAAAGAAATCGACCATACTGTGTACGGCTGTTTCGGATTGCCCTACCCCAACCGTTTCAATAAATATGGTGTCGAAACCGGCCGCTTCACACAAGATGATGGTTTCGCGTGTTTTACGAGCCACCCCTCCAAGCGAACCAGCCGATGGCGAGGGACGGATGTAGGCATTCTCCTGTCCCGACAACTGCTCCATGCGTGTTTTGTCGCCTAAAATGCTGCCCTTGGATTTTTCACTGGATGGGTCGATGGCCAGCACAGCCAACTTCCCGCCCCGATTGATGATGTGCATGCCCAAAGCCTCAATAAAAGTACTTTTGCCGGCACCAGGCACACCGGTAATGCCAAGGCGTATGCTGTTGCCCGCTTTGGGCAGGCACTGCTTGATAATTTCCTGAGCCATCAGCTGATGGTCGGCGCGCGAACTCTCCACTAAGGTCACCGCCCTGCTTAGGATGGTAATGTCGCCATTGAGGATGCCTGCGACATACTGGTCCACCGAAAGCATTTTTTTCTTACTCCCAATCAAACGCTGGGCAGCTTCATGGCTAACGGTTGGTTGGTTCGCAACCCCTTTGTTGACTTTCAATCCTTTAAAAGCGGGGTCGTTTTCAAAATGATCGTGATCATGCTCCATTGCAAAAACTTTAAAAAAACAGAGAGCCAGGTTTAGCTCTCCGTAAAAATTGCTTGTAATTTAACTTTCTTTTCAATTCACAATATTTCCTGTGATCCTCAGCATTACATTGGCGCTTTTGGGATCGTTGGAAATGATGGTCACCGATTTGTTTTGGCGTCCGCTCTTTCCCGTAGGATCAAAAATGGCAATAATCTCAGTGGATTCGCCCGGAACCAAAACACTTTTCTTTGGGGTGATGGCGGTGCAGCCACAGGAGGCTTTCACCTTGCGGATGATCAGGTTGGATTTGCCATCATTCTTGACAATAAACGCATGTTCCACCTTTTGGTTCGATTTGATCTCCCCAAAATCGAATGTTTTATCCTCGATGTTGATCACAGGGGCATTCTGCTTCTGCTCTTCGGTCAGGGCACTGAAATCCTCTTCGATGGTGGCGCTGATGGTGATCCTGTTTTTGTAGTCCTTCACCCGATCGAAAATCAGGAACACTTGATCGACCACAAACCCCCAGTCATTCTTTTTGCCAGCGTCATATTCAGCCACCAAAACGCCTACCTCACCAGGCTTAAGTGTTTCGGGCACCACCTTAACCGAGATGTGGCTGGGAACGTTCAAAAACTCAGGCATCACCGGTTTGTCCGACATATTGATCAACTTCAACTGCTCACTTTTCTTAGCGCCAGGGGCAATTCTGGTCAACGCCAGATGAGTGTCGGCCACCCGCAAAGGCCCCATCACGTATGGATAGATGTCTTCGACTGTTTGCGCACGAGCCGTCACATTCCCGGTAACCCTCAACACGACATTGGCATTTTGTGCATTACTGCTGATGGTGACCATCTTGTTGAAATTACCAGGACGATTTTTGGGATCAAAAGTCACCTTGACGGTACCCTTTCCGCCAGGGGGTATTGGATTGCGCGACCATTCAGGGGTTGTGCAACCACAAGAGGCCTGCACATTATGGACAACCAAAGGCTGACCTCCGGTATTGGTAAATTCAAAAACCACATTAACCGTCCCTTTGTCTTCCTGGATAACCCCAAAATCGTGGATGGTTTTATCAAATTTAATGGTTGGCTTGGCATGTTGAGCCGAAACAGCCAACACGGAAAAAAAGCCAATAACAACAGTTAAAACTAAACTCCTCATAATATTTATATTTAAAAAAATGTCATGACCCACAAAAATAGAAATAAAACTCAAAGGTAAAAGAATACCTCAAACGATGTCCTTTGCCAGCCAAAAAGATTGCATAGCCACACGACAATTTTCCTGCCGAAAAGCACGGACGGCAGAAAAAATGACAGAAGAAAGGGTAAAAACGATGTTTGAAACAGGAGATTAGATCCAATCGCGCTTCCGGTAGTGCAACACCTCCACATCCACCATATAGACAATGCCGTTGCAATGAGCCTTATCGAACAAACTGATCACAATATCGGCAAACTGGCTGATTCTTTCCGGCTTATCAATGGCTTCAATCACCACAGGGCGCTCATTTTTCGAAATGGTGGGGGGCGACTGGTAAGCGGCAGCGCCAAACCCGCTCACACCATAATAGACCGTGATACCGGCCACTCCAAACTTGGCTGCTGCCATGGCAATGGCTTCATACAAGGGATGCTCATAAACGACATCCCGTTCCCCGATGATAATCTTGAGTTTTTTAGCTGATCCAGTTAATGCCATAACAATACAGTTTCAATGTTAAATGTAGGCATTATTCCAACAAACAACAACCACTATGGAATAAAAAAGGCAAATCAAAAGCTGCGATTTATCATCACTGGGCCATCGCGAACAAATACCCGCAAACTATTGGAAATTACATTATTATTATTAATTTTGGAAGTACCCTGAAATCTACTATGTATTAACGTTTAAATTGATTGTCTATGAAAATCTACACATCCGGTCAAATTAAAAATATTGCACTGCTAGGCAGCAGCGGCTCGGGCAAAACCACCCTGGCTGAAGCAATGCTCTTCGAGGGTGGCGTTATTAACCGCAGAGGTGATATCGAAAGCAAAAACACCGTTTCGGACTACCACCGCGTGGAACACGAGTATGGCTACTCGGTTTACTCTTCGGTTCTCTTCACCGAATACATGGATAAGAAGTTGAACATCATCGACTGCCCCGGCTCCGACGATTTCATCAATGGTGCCATCACCTCCCTGAATGTGACCGACACGGCCATCCTGGTTTTGAATGCCGCCCAAGGTGTTGAAGTGGGCACCCTCAACATGTTCCGATACACCGAAAAATACAACAAACCGGTCATCCTGCTGGTCAACCAACTCGACCATGAAAAAGCCAATTACGACCATGCCATTGAAATGGCACGCGAAGCGTTTGGCAACAAGGTGGTGACCATTCAATACCCGGTCAACATCGGCAGTGGATTCAATGCCGTGGTGGATGTACTGAAAATGAAGCTATACACCTGGGGACCCAATGGTGGTACACCTGAGATGTCCGAAATACCTGCAAGCGAAAAGGCCAAGGCCGATGAGTTGCACAATGCCTTAGTGGAAGCAGCTGCCGAAAATGATGAAAAACTGATGGAGCTCTTTTTTGAAACCGGCAACCTCGATGAGGAAGAATTGCGCATGGGCATCCGCAAAGGATTGATTCACCGCGACCTATTCCCTGTTTTCTGTGCTTCGGCAAAAAAAGATATGGGCATTCGCCGTTTCATGGAGTTTCTGGGCAATATCGTGCCCAACGTCTCCCAAATGGCGCCTCCCAAAACCACTTCCGGCGAAGAGATTGCCTGCGACGAAAACGCACCTGCCAGCATCTTCGTATTCAAAAGCAGCATTGAGCCCCACCTAGGAGAAGTCTCCTTCTTCAAAGTGATGTCGGGCAAAATACAAGAAGGCATGGATTTGATAAACACCAACCGAGATGCCAAGGAGCGCATTGCACAACTGTTCTGCGTAGCAGGGAGCAACCGCCACAAAGTAAACGAACTGGTGGCTGGCGACATCGGCGCCACCGTTAAACTAAAAGAGACACACACCAACCACACCCTTTGTGCCAAAGGTGTCAACCACATATTCGAGGCCATCAAATACCCCGAACACAAGTTCCGCACAGCAGTGCGCCCGGTGAACGAGCACGACGACGAACGTCTGGGCGAGATCTTCCAACGCATGCGCGAGGAAGATCCAACCATCGCCGTGGAATATTCCAAGGAGCTCAAACAGATCATCCTTCATGGACAAGGGGAATTTCACCTCAACACAGTTAAGTGGAGCATTGAGAACCTCGACAAACTGCCCATTGAATTTTATGCACCAAAGATTCCCTACCGCGAAACCATCACCAAGGCAGCACGAGCCGATTACCGGCATAAGAAGCAGTCGGGCGGGGCGGGCCAATTTGGCGAGGTGCACCTGATCATCGAACCCTATAATGAAGGGGAACCCGAAAAGAACCTCTTTAAGTTCAATGGTCAAGAGTTCAAACTCAGCCTTCGCGACAAAGAAGAGATTGACCTGCCATGGGGCGGGAAACTAATCTACTACAACTGCATTGTGGGTGGTGCCATTGATGCCCGCTTCATGCCGGCCATCCTAAAAGGGATCATGGAAAAAATGGAGGAAGGACCACTGACAGGTTCTTACGCCCGCGACATCAAAGTCTACGTTTACGATGGACGCATGCACCCCGTAGATTCGAACGAAATATCCTTCCGTCTGGCCGGACGCCATGCCTTCAGCCAAGCCTTCCGCGAAGCAGGGCCAAAGATTCTGGAACCCATTTACGATGTGGAAATTAAAGTTCCCGGAGACCGCATGGGCGATGTAATGAGTGACTTGCAGGGTCGGCGTGCCATGATCGAAGGAATGACCAGTGAAAAAGGATTTGAAGTGATTAAATCAAAAATCCCGCTGAAGGAACTGAACAAATACTCAACGTCCCTCAGCAGCATCACCGGTGGCCGCGCCATGTACTCCATGAAATTTGCGCGGTACGAAAAAGTACCGGCCGACATACAGGAAAAACTTCTGGCTGCCTACACCGAAACCGTCTAAGAATAATAAAAAACGACCCGGACAACTTGTTCCGGGTCGTTTTTTCACCTTAGAATGGTGACACTTCCTTTTTTACGATGACGTTCGCCTTTAATATAACCTTCAGCCTCACACACATAAAAATAGACCCCGGGAGCCGCCTCCCCATTGCCGATCTTACCATCCCACCCCACACCCAGGTCGGACGACTCATAAACCTTGCGCCCCCAACGGTTGTAGATGACAATATTGTAGTTTTTTATGGATTGGAAAGCCGGACGAAACTCGTCGTTCACACCATCCCCATTGGGCGTAAATACATTTGGAAATCCAATGTAACTCTCCAACACCTTCAAGCTTTTAGCCGACGACTCACTGCTGCAACCACTCCGCTCGTTGGTAACCGTCAATAACAGCTCATAATTGCCCGGCTGTTGAAACGTATAGACCGGTGCTGTTTCATATACCCGGCTGGTACTAGTCTGGGTATCAAGCGTCCACTTGAACACCCACTCATTAGCGGTGATATTCCCTTTCGACTGGTTTTCGAAGCGCAAGGTGGCCGGAGCAGACAGCTCCTCCTCATCGCCCAGTTCATGATCCCATTCACGATCCTCCACCTCGTAGCCATAAGCTGCTGATACAGCCAGAGCTTCATGACTAAATACAGTTTCCGCCATCTGTCCCGCCTCATTGGTCACAGAGAGTTGAAAATCGGTATTCTCAGTGGGCGCATCCAAATCAGCCAGGTGTGGCTGATCGAAATTCCCAATTGATATCTCTGGTTCAGCCTGCCAACGGTAAACCAATCGCTGCGCCTCTTTATACCGATCCCCATTGACCGGATTGTAATAAACGATGGAATCGGCTACCACACGACTTTCCAACGTGAGCAAATAACATGAAGCTTCGGTTTGTTCAATGCCCACCGATGTTACCTTAGGGGCAAAGCACCAACAGCCATAAGTCTGGATGTCGCCATCCGGCAACAGGATTTCGACCCGGTATCCACCAGCTTCCGTAGGGGCGAACAACGATTCGGCACCTGACGAAAATGCCATCTCCTGATCGTAAACTCCTGAAACCTCATTGTATTTTAACCAACGAAATTGCGACCCGGGGTTTGAAACAGCCTTCAATTGGGCACTCTCCATATCGGAAAAGAAAAAAAGGGAATCAACCGGAAGATATGCCGACACCCGGGCCGAGACCCGGTTGGGAGACGATAGTTGTTGTGACATGGCAGAAAACGAAACCACAAAACAACTGACCAACGCGAACAAACTGGATAAAAAAGTTTTCATAACAAAGCATTCATTTTACATGAAACGTAAAATACCATATTTTATTGGCATTTAATAAAACACGTTGTAATAAACCATGGGGTTTTATACTTTTGCAAAGATATTTCAATAATCCAATAACAATTATTCCGTGCATCAATTAATTGAAACGCTCAACGAAGCCCAACGCAATGCCGTCATGGCCACCGAAGGCCCGGCACTGGTCATTGCAGGAGCCGGATCGGGGAAAACACGTGTTCTTACCCTCCGAATTGCCCATCTTTTGCAAAAGGGGGTGAAACCTTGGCGGATTTTGTCACTCACCTTCACCAACAAGGCAGCCCGCGAGATGAAAGAACGCATCGCAACGGTGGTAGGGCAAGAAAAAGCGTCTCAACTGTGGATGGGCACCTTCCACTCCATCTTTGCCAGAATATTGCGCCTGGAAGCCGCAAAGCTGGGCTATCCGCAGTCGTTCACCATTTACGACACCCAAGACTCTAAGAATCTACTTAAGAGCATCATCAAAAACATGAAGCTCAGCGATAAGGAGTACAAAACGGGGGATGTACTCAGTGCCATTTCGTCGGCAAAGAACGATTTGGTGACCCCAGCAGCCTATGCCCGCGACACAAACCGCATAGCCAACGACCGCGCATCGCGCCGCACACTCATTTACGAGATTTACGCGAAATATATGCAGGAGTGCTATAAATCGGGCGTCATGGATTTCGACGATCTGCTTCTGAACACCAACATCCTTTTCCGCGACCACCCCGATGTATTGCTCAAATACCAGAACCATTTTGACTACATTTTGGTGGACGAGTATCAGGACACCAACTTCTCGCAATACCTAATCGTGAAGAAACTGGCTGAAAGCCATAAAAACGTTTGTGTTGTGGGCGACGATGCCCAAAGCATCTACAGCTTCAGGGGGGCCAAGATCGAAAACATCCTCAACTTCAGGAATGACTATCCAGGCTACCACCTTTTCAAACTGGAACAGAACTACCGTTCCACGCAAACCATTGTAGAGGCTGCCAACAGCATCATTGCCAAAAACGAAGGCCAGATTCAAAAAAATGTCTTCTCCAAAAACGATCAAGGGGAAAAGATTCGTGTCATCATGGCCCATTCCGACTTGGAGGAAGCCTTGATCGTCACCAACGACATTGCCCAGCGTAAGGCGATGGAGCAATACGAATACAAGGATTTTGCCATACTTTACCGCACCAATGCCCAGTCGCGAACCTTTGAGGAAGCGCTGCGCAAACGCAACCAACCCTACAAGATCTATGGAGGTTTGGCCTTCTACCAACGCAAAGAGATCAAGGATCTCATCTCCTACTTCAGGGTGACCGTGAATCCCAACGACCGCGAGTCGCTCAAGCGCATCATCAATTTCCCGGCCAGGGGCATCGGCAACACCACAATGGAAAAGCTGGAGGCATTCAGCGAAGCCGCCGGGCGAAGTATTTGGGAGGTGATGACCAACCCCTTGATGGCACAAAGCGGGCTGAATGCCGGCACCTTAAAAAAGCTGAACGGTTTCATCGGGTTGATATCGGGCTTCCATGCCCAGATGGAAACACTTAACGGCTACGAATTTGCTGCCGAGGTGGTGTCGAAAAGCGGGCTGATGAAGGAGTTTTCCGACGACAAGTCCATTGAAGGACAAGGCCGGCTGGAAAACATCAACGAGTTGCTGAGCGGGATCAAGGAGTTCACCGAGTCGCGCCAGGAGCAAGGCCTGCCCAACACCATCACCAGCTTCCTGGAAGAGGTGTCGCTGCTCACCGACATGGACAATGAAAAACCAGAAGACCAGAACCGCGTCACCCTAATGACCATTCATGCCAGCAAAGGACTAGAATTCAAAAATGTATACATCGTGGGGGTTGAGGAAGAGCTTTTCCCATCGGGTCGCAGCATCAACGACCCCAAAGCCATGGAAGAGGAGCGCCGTCTGTTTTACGTGGCCCTCACCCGGGCCGAGCACCACGCCACCATCAGCTACACACGATCGAGGTTCAAATTCGGGGAGCAGATATCCTGCCGTCCCAGCCGCTTCATTGGGGAGCTCGACAGTGCCTTTGTGGAAATCAAGGAGAGTGTTAAGACCGAAATTAATATGGAAGGGCGAACACGCCCAATGGGTTTTCAGGCGTCGAACCAGCACAACCGCATGGGTTCAAAAAAACCAATGATCAAACTCACCCCCCAGCCAAGATCGGAGAAAAAACCACCCGTATCGCTCAACTACGGCAGCTCGGAAACAGCCATTACCATAGGCTGCAAGGTGATGCACGAACGTTTTGGCATTGGGGAGGTACTGGCCTTTGAAGGCAATATGCCCGACACAAAAGTGACCATTCTGTTCCAGAACACTGGTAAAAAACAATTACTTATGAAATTTGCCAAACTCAAAGTTTTAAAGTAATTTTGAAGCGGAATAGTTAAGACGATTGCACGCACCACCATTCTTCATACATTGTGCAACAACATCTTTCCACACTCGCTTTGCCTTAACGCATGAGTAGTTAACTCACAAATAACAAATAACGATTAGAGTTAAAATTAATGGATTATAATTCAACCCGACAAAGACTTGTTCTTCCGGAATATGGGCGCCATATTCAAAATATGGTTATGCATGCTGTTTCGATCGAAGACAGAGCAGAACGCACCAAATGTGCCAATACCATTATTGCCATCATGGGAAACCTGTTCCCACACTTGCGCGACGTGAGTGATTTCAAACACAAATTGTGGGATCACTTGGCTATTATGTCCGACTTCAAGCTCGATATTGATTATCCTTACGAACTTCCGGAACCTGCCATCCTTTACAGGAAGCCAGATAAAATGCCGTATAACAACGACAAGATGCGATTCATGCACTATGGCCGTATAGTGGAGCAACTGATAGAAAAAGCCATCGCACTGGAGGACGAATCCGAAAAACAGCAACTCATCGCACTGATTGCCAATCACATGAAAAAATCACTGATGATATGGAATAAAGATTCAGCAACCGATGAGCGTATTTTCAACGACATCAAAAACCTATCGGCAGGGAGACTTAAAGTTACTGAAGGATTTAAGATGGCTGAGTTTAATGAAAATGGTTACTCACTCAACAACCCAGTGCAAAACCGAAATAAAAAGCGGAAAAGTCTGCATAAGAACAACGACCGACGCAACAATCCCTATCCCCGTCACAACCAGCAACAATAGACGATGAGTAAATTCATTATAGAAGGCGGACACCGCCTGAATGGAGAAATTACGCCTCAGGGGGCAAAAAATGAAGCCCTCCAAGTGCTTTGCGCTCCCCTACTGACCAACCAAGAGGTGACAATTCACAACATCCCCGACATTGTGGATGTCAACAACCTGATTGACCTTTTGGCTCAAATGGGTGTTGAAATCAACCGCATCGACCGCCACACCTGCTCGTTCAAGGCCGAGAACATAGATTTGGCCTACATGCAAGGAGCCGATTTCAAAAAAAGGGCCTCTTCCTTGCGCGGCTCCATCATGATTATGGGTCCACTCATTGCCCGGTTTGGCAAAGCCTATTTCCCAAAACCAGGGGGAGACAAGATTGGCCGCCGCCGTCTGGATACCCATTTCTATGGTTTCCAAAAGCTAGGCGCCAACTTCAAATTCGATTCCGATGAGGTGTTTTACACTGTGGAGGCAGAAAACCTCAAGGGAACCTACATCCTTCTGGATGAGGCTTCGGTAACCGGAACAGCCAACATACTGATGGCAGCCGTGATGGCACCAGGAACCACCACCATCTACAATGCTGCCTGCGAACCCTACATACAGCAACTGTGCCGCATGTTGGAGGCCATGGGAGCCAAAATCAACGGCATCGGCTCCAACCTGCTCACCATCGAAGGCGTGCAGACACTTCAAGGCTGCCAACACACCATACTGCCCGACATGATTGAGGTGGGCTCCTTTATTGCCATGGCCGCCATGACTGCCAGCAACATCACCATAAAAAATGCGGGCATACAGCACCTGGGCATCATCCCATTAGCATTTGAACGTATGGGCATAAAAATGGAGTTCATTGGTGACGACATACACATACCGGCACAAGAAAACTACACCATCGATTCCTTCATCGACGGATCAATCATGACCATTGCCGATGCCCCATGGCCAGGACTGACGCCTGACTTGTTGAGTGTATTCCTGGTATTAGCAGCCCAAGCCAAGGGGAGTGTGCTCATCCATCAAAAGATGTTTGAAAGCCGATTGTTTTTTGTGGACAAATTGATCGACATGGGTGCTAAAATCATCCTTTGCGACCCACACCGAGCCACCGTAATCGGCCTCAACAAGGAAACCTGTTTGCGAGGCACCAACATGACCTCGCCTGATATCAGAGCGGGCGTAGCATTGCTGATTGCAGCTCTTTCGGCCAATGGTACCAGCACCATCCAAAACATAGAGCAAATCGACCGTGGATACCAATACATCGACCAACGGTTGAGCGCTTTGGGTGCAAAAATATCCAGAGCAGAATAAAAAAACAATCCCACCTCGGCCAATATCATCTAGCCGGAATACTATAGAGATGGAACACCAAAAAACAGATCGGGACAAGGCCAAAAAAAGATGGTTTTGATCCCGATTTTGCTTTCCGCGAAATTCCAATGGTCAAAAATTACATAATTAAAAACAATTGCGAACACCCCATCACCAAGCACAATCATCCACTCTGCGCAACAGTCGAAAAATGAATATTAGAATAAAATGAGCCGTTCAACACACCAAATAAACACAAAATAAAGTTAAATACACAACACCCCAACACCCAATACTCACACTCAAAACACTATACTTCAATTAATTACACAGTTAGCGTATTAAATTAAAATTTAATTTCACATTTCCAAACACTTTTACATTGAATTTTAATGCTATACAACATATCTTTGTGCGGTAATTAAAACTGCCATCACACCAAAAGCTCTGTTCATCTAAAAATTAAAAATTCGAACTAAAAATTACAGAACTTTGAGGCAGTTTACAAAACCATACTACTATGTTGAAATTAAAGTATTGCTTATCAATTGCACTATTTTTTGCAATTGTACTATCGTCGGCAACAGATGATTTTAACAAAAAAGGGAGCGAAACAGCAGATCAAATTCCCGCCATCTTCACAGAATTAATTGATGGCACACCTTTTTCGGCAGACACACTAAAGGGCAAAATGATTGTGATTAATTTCTGGGCGTCGTATCATGCCGAATCAAGAATGAACAGTTACCTATTGGTTGATTTAGCCAATCTATACAAAGGAAAAAGTTTTTACAACGGAAAAGGACTGGAAGTGGTCAGCATCTCCCTGGATCGGTTCAAATCCCCCTTAAAGAGGGCTATTGAAATAGATGGCACCCAAGCCTTTTACCACATCTGCGACTATTTGGGGGCAGAATCATCGCTGGTAAAGAGCTTCGAGATCACCAAACCCATGAATCTGCTGGTGGATGGTGAAGGAAGGATCATTGCCCGCGATTTTGAGGTAAAAGAGATTGAATCAACCTTGAAATTACTGGCACAAAACTGAAAAATGATTAGTTTTGAGAAAAAAACATGTATAGTCTCTTAAAATTCAAATTGGTAGCCGCAGTTTTTTTTTGCACCCTTTTCCTTCAGGCACAAGAGCCTGTCACCGGATTGGAAATTGGCAACAAGGCGCCCGAGCTAGCCTACCAAAACCCCCAGGGGGAATTGGTCAAACTCTCCTCATTGAAGGGGAAAATGGTTTTAATCGACTTTTGGGCATCGTGGTGCGGACCATGCCGGCACGAAAATAAAACACTAACAGTGGCATACCAGGAATTTAAGGAGAAAACATTCAAAACAGCAAAAGGATTCACCATCTACAGTGTATCGCTTGATGTTAAAAAGGATGCATGGGTCAAGGCCATTGCCGACGACAAATTAAATTGGCCTTACCATGTAAGTGATTTGGGCGGATGGAGAAGCAAACCTGCCGTTGAATATCAAATCCATTCCATCCCATCAAATCTCTTGATTGATGCCAATGGCATCATCATCGCAAAAGAGATCCGTGGCGAAACATTGCTAGAGACCTTACGATCGCTGATCAAGTAAATGCAGGAATAATAATAGCCGGCAAGGACAGCCTAAATGACTGCCCTTGCCGGTTTTTATCTGCCAATATGACGCACAAACAACTTTGGCAAAGAAATTGATTAGTTTTGCCGGGCAACCCCTTGAAGGAGCCGTTGGTAAAGAGAAAAAACTTAAAAACATAGAGACATGGTAAAGAAATCATCACACAAGCACACAAGCCAGTCAACGGAACACGAAGAGACCATCAATCAAGAAAATACAAAAACGGCAGATGCCGGCAGCCAGACAGAGGAGCCAATTGAAGAGAGCCAGGAAACAGAGCTGCACATCGACTCTGAAGTTGAGACCTTGAAACAAACCATCAACGAACTCAACGACAAATACCTACGATTGAGTGCAGAATTCGACAACTACCGCAAACGAACTCTGCGCGAAAAGATGGAGTTAACAAAAACAGCTGGCGAATCCATCCTAATCAGCATACTGCCGGTTGTGGATGATTTCGAACGGGCACTCAAGCACATGGGTGAATCGGACAGTGTAGGAGCACTGCGAGATGGCGTTGAGTTGATTTACACAAAATTCAAAGATTACCTGACCCAAAAAGGGGTCACCGAAATAGAGACCATCAACCAACCATTCAACACCGATTTGCACGAAGCAATCACCAAAACACCAGCCCCATCGCCCGAAATGAAAGGGAAGATTTTGGATTGCATGGAAAAAGGATATATGCTAAACGACAAGGTCATCCGTTTTTCAAAGGTTGTTGTTTGCGAATAACAGAAAAGATAAACAATTATGTCGAAAAGAGATTATTACGAAATACTGGATGTGTCAAAAAATGCCTCAGCTGACGAGATCAAAAAGGCATACCGAAAAAAGGCCATCCAATTCCATCCGGATAAGAACCCGGGCGATAAGGCTGCTGAAGAGAAATTCAAAGAAGCTGCCGAAGCTTATGAAGTATTGTCCAATCCGGAGAAAAAACAACGCTACGACCAATATGGCCATGCTGGTGTTGGTGGAGCCTCGGGCGGTTTTGGCGGCGCCGGCATGTCGATGGACGACATTTTCTCGCATTTTGGCGACATTTTCTCGGGCAGTTTTGGCGGCTTCGGGGGGTTTGGTGGTTTTGGCGGCTCCTCGCGTGGCCAAAGAGTGAATAAAGGCTCCAACCTTCGGGTGAAAGTGCGCCTGACCCTGCAGGAAATTGCCAATGGTGCCGAAAAGAAAATTAAGGTAAAAAAGATGGTGTCGTGTAGTCATTGCAACGGCACGGGCGCAGAGAGCGGATCGGGGTTCAGCACTTGCAATACCTGCCGCGGAACCGGCCACGTGACCCGCATATCCAACACCATATTGGGACAGATGCAAACATCATCCACCTGCCCCACCTGCAATGGCGAAGGCCGCATCATCACCAATAAATGCCAGCACTGTGCCGGTGAAGGGATTGTGAAGGAAGACGACATCATCACCATCAACATCCCTGCCGGGGTTGAGGAAGGGATGCAGCTTTCGGTATCGGGACGTGGCAACGCGGCACGACGTGGGGGCATCAATGGCGACCTACTGATCCTGATTGAAGAAGAGAAGCACCTCGAGTTGATGCGCGACGGAAACAATTTGATTTACAACCTATATTTGAGCATTCCGGATGCCATATTGGGCACACCGGTAGAGGTACCCACCGTGGATGGCAAAGTAAAGGTAAAAATAGATCCGGGCACACAACCGGGCAAGGTACTGCGGCTGAAAGGCAAAGGATTGCCCGACGTCAACGGATACGGGAAAGGCGACCTTTTAGTCAGGGTTGACTTGTTTGTTCCCAAAGAAATCAGCAAGGAAGATCGGAAGATGATTGAGAAACTGAAGGAATCGCAAGCATTCACTCCGGGAGCCAGCGAAAAAGAGAGCTTCTTCTCTCGAATGAAAAACATGTTTGAATAGAACAAAAAAGCCACAGATCATTCCTGTGGCTTTTTTAATTTCCAACGGCGGTGCGACCACAGCCACAGCGACGGATTCCTAACGATATCCTGCTCAAGATACTGCGCATACTGGTCGATGATATGAGTCGAATCGCCGGAGGTAGCAGCATCGGCCTCTATCAACTTCAATTCCACCTCGTAATAGCCACGACGTGGCGAGGAAAATGATGGATAAACCACCACCTGATTGTTCTTTTTGGCGATGCGGTCGGTGCCCACCAAAAAGGCGGTATCCTGGTTTAAAAAGCGCAACCAATGCTTGGAGCTCTTGCGACCTGGACTTTGATCACCAATAATCAAGGTAATTGTAGGAATATCTTTGGCAGCAAACCCTGCAATGGTTTTGTAACCACTGGCGGACTCTGCTGCCAAAATCCCTGTCCGCTCACGGCAATAACGAACCATTTCATCCATAAAACTACTGGAGAGCTTTTGATAGAGCGTCACCGGACGATGATGGAAATAATAAGGCATAGCAATAAACCATTCCCAATTGCCCAAATGGGCTGCAAAAAGTATAGCTGACCGGTTCTGACCGTAAAATTGGTTGACAACCTCAGGATTCTTGATCAAGAATCGTTTTTTCAACTCATGCTCCGAAATGGTCAATGCCTTGATGGTTTCGAACACCAAATCACAAAAATGACGAAGGAAGGCGCCATGAATGGCCTTGATCTCAGCTTCGCTCTTCTCAGGAAAAGAATGGCGCAAATTGGTTTCAATCACCTTGTGACGATAGCGCAAAATATAGCGCATAACAAAAAAACTGGCTGTTGAAAAGCCATACAAAACCCCCAATGGGAGATGTGAGACTGCCAGAAAGAATTTTCTGAAAATAAAATGAGTGAATTTTTCCATCTACTTATACTCAATTTTTCAAAACAAAAGCCACCCGACTGGGGTGTGCAGCTATTCTGCCAATCGTTCCAACCTAAACCTTAGCAAGGATCATGCAATCAGCAGTGGCGCTAGGTCTTTTTCATAAAAAAACCAAACACCGACAAAATTAGCAAAAAAGAGACCGTATCAAAAAAAAAGCCTCCCAAAGAGGGAGGCTGATAAGAATATCCTAACAAACTAAGCCACGTAATCGGAAGGAGAACCGCAAGTGCACATCAAATTCCTGTCGCCATAAGCATCGTCGACGCGGGCCACATTGATCCAAAACTTATTCTCGCGAATCCACTCCAGCGGGTAGGCAGCCTTCTCGCGTCCATAGGCATGCGTCCAATTATCGGCCACAACAGCATAAGCAGGATGGGGTGCATTTTTCAGAACATTATCCTCCTTATGGGCCGAACCATTTTCAATCTCACGAATCTCCTCACGAATGCTCTTCATGGTTTCGATAAAACGATCCAATTCAGCCAAAGACTCACTCTCGGTTGGCTCCACCATCAAAGTGCCATGCACCGGAAATGAAAGAGTAGGTGCGTGGAAACCATAATCCATCAATCGCTTGGCAATATCGGATTCGGTGATGTTGGCCAAAGCTTTAAAGTGACGGCACTCCAAAATCATCTCGTGCGCCACGCGCCCATGATTGCCAGTATATAAAATGCCATAATCATCTTTCAGGCAGGCAGCCATATAGTTGGCATTCAAAATAGCCATCTTAGTTGCCATGGTCAAGCCTTCGGCACCAAGCATTTTGATGTAGCCATAGGTGATGGTCATTACACTGGCACTACCCCAAGGAGCTGCCGACACAGCAGGAATACCTTGATGATTGTTGTCGACCACCGGGTGCGACGGCAGGAATGGAACCAAGTGCCGTGCCACACCGATGGGACCAACGCCAGGACCTCCCCCTCCATGGGGAATGGCAAATGTCTTATGCAAGTTCAAATGGCAAACGTCGGCACCAATAAACCCGGGGCTGGTCAATCCAACCTGCGCATTCATATTGGCGCCATCCATATAAACCTGACCACCATTGGCATGGATCACCTCACAAATTTCACGGATGCTGTCCTCGAACACACCATGAGTTGAGGGATAAGTCACCATCAAGGCAGCCAAAGTCTCCTTGTATTGAATTGCCTTGGTTTTCAGGTCTTCCACATCGATATTGCCACGCTCATCACAATTCACAATCACAATGTCCATGCCGGCCATAACAGCAGTGGCAGGATTGGTTCCGTGCGCACTGGAGGGAATCAGGACAGTTTTACGATGGGCCTCACCATTGTGGATATGATAAGCCCTGATCACCATCAAGCCGGCATATTCGCCAGCTGCACCAGAGTTAGGCTGCAAACTCATATCGGCAAAACCGGTGATGATGGACAAATCGTGGCGCAACTCCTGGAACATCTCGTGATAACCAGCTGCCTGGTCGATGGGCACGAATGGGTGGATACCACCAAACTCTATCCAGCTCAAAGGCAACATCTCGGTGGCGGCATTCAACTTCATGGTACAGGATCCAAGCGATATCATGGAGTGCGTGAGTGAAATATCGCGACGCTCCAACATCTTGATATACCTTACCAATTCCGTTTCGCTGCGGTATTTTTTAAACACTTCCTGACGTAAAAAGCCTGATTGACGTTTCTGGGTTCCTGAATAATGGAATTCGGCCAACTGCCCTATTTGCGGCACCTCCTTATAGGCAGCCTTGGCAAACACTTCCAGAATCCAGTTGACATCTTCGAGATTGGTCGTTTCATCGATGCTCAAACCCACATCCCCATTTTCAAAATAACGGAAATTCATCTCCAGCTCAAGCGACAGACGCTCAATATCGGAGAGGCGAACCCCTTGAGGCAAACGAAAACGAATGGTATCGAAGTAATTATTATTCAACTGAGTATAGCCCAGCTTGGAAATCTCAACATCGAGCAACCTGGCTATGCTATGGATCCGCTCGGCAATAACCGTCAACCCTTCAGCACCATGGTAAACGGCATAAAAAGAGGCCATGGTTGCCAACAGTGCCTGGGCAGTACAAATATTGGACGTGGCTCGCTCGCGCTTAATGTGCTGCTCGCGTGTTTGAAGAGCCATGCGCAGTGCCCTGTTGCCATTGGCGTCTTTCGAAACGCCGATGATACGGCCTGGCATGGACCGTTTAAACTCTTCGCGTGTGGCAAAAAAAGCAGCGTGAGGTCCACCGTACCCCATGGGAACACCAAAACGTTGCGAAGTGCCCACCACCACATCGGCGCCCCACTCCCCCGGAGGAGTCAGCAACACCAAACTCAGAAGATCAGCGGCCACAGCCACAGTGCAATCCTTGTCGTGTGCCATTTGGGTAAACTGTTGATAATCGGAGATCTCACCATCCGAATCGGGATATTGCACCAAAAAGCCAAAATAGGCATCTTCAAATTCAACCTGCCCAATATTGGCATACTTCAGATGAATGCCCAGTGGGGCAGCGCGCGTTTCCAAAACCGCCTTGGTTTGTGGCCACACGTTGTGATCCACCACAAAAACATTGGCATTGCCCTTTGTCTTAGCACGCGAACGGGTGTTGAACATCATGATCATCGCCTCAGCAGCAGCGGTGGCTTCATCAAGCAACGAAGCATTAGCAATAGGCATTCCCGTCAGCTCTGTGATAACCGTTTGGAAATTGAGCAATGCCTCCAGACGCCCTTGCGACACCTCAGCCTGATAAGGGGTGTACGAAGTGTACCAAACGGGGTTCTCGAGCACATTGCGCAAGATGGGAGCCGGCGTAATCACATCGTAATACCCCATGCCAATATAGGTGTTATACACCTTATTTTTGGCTGCAATCTTCAATATCTTCCTAAAATACTGGCGTTCACTAAGTCCGGGCGCAATGGAAAGTGGATTTTGCAAACGGATGGAAGGGGGCACGGTTTGGTCGATCAGCTCATCGAGCGAACCGACACCAATACGTTTAAGCATGATGTCAACCTCATGGTCGCGCGGACCAATATGACGGGAAACAAAAGTATCTGTTGCCATGTGTGGATTATTTTATGTTTTTGGATAAACCATTTAAACTCCCTAAAGTTGCACAAATATGCACTGATTGAACAATGATTTTTGCTTGGATTGAAAAAAATATCAAACCCCACCCCTTGCCTATCCTGCCATATTCTACCTCACAAATACGGATTGTTTTGCTTTTCGAAACCAATGGTGGTTGATGGGCCATGGCCTGGATAAACAACCGTGTCGGCAGGCAACACCATCAGGCGCTGCTGAATGCCGGAGATGAGAGTCTGATGGTCGCCACCGGGCAAGTCGGTGCGACCAATGCTCTGCTTGAAGAGCACATCGCCAGCCAGACAAAAACCATCTGCTTCGGAATAATAGACCAAGCTTCCGGGTGAATGGCCCGGCACATGAATAGCCCGCAATATACTGTTGCCAAAAGAGATCACCTCATCGTGCCCAACCACCTCATCGATGGAGGCAGGATCGCCATCCATGGTGATGCCAAACATAGTGGCATAATTGCGAGTATTGGCCAAAACGCCCAAGTCATCGTGATGAGCCAAGGTTTTTATTTGAAAATATTCCTTAACAAACCGGCTGCCAAACACGTGATCAAGGTGAAGATGGGTGAAAAGGGCATAGACGGGTTGATACCCTTTGGATTGAATAAAATCGACCAGCAGGCCATTCTCCTGTTCACCCAAGCACCCGGGATCCACAATCACGCATTGTCCAGTTTCGTCGCTCAGAATATAAGTGTTCTCCTGGAAAGGATTGAAAGTAAGCACATCAATTTTTATCATGAATATTCGTTTTATTTATTAACACCTTCGAGCATGGGCACAAAAGCACATGCGCCCAAGTCCACCTGTTCGAACTCATCGTTGGAGAGACGGACAATTTTAATCATATTCTGCACATCATTGCCCACCGGGATAACCATAATGCCATCGACCTTAAGCTGCAACAAAAGCGCTTCAGGCACGTAAGGGGCGCCGGCCGTCACAATAATTTTATCAAAAGGAGCCCATTCGGGCAGCCCTTGGTAGCCATCGCCAAAAAAGAAACGACCTCGGTACCCCAGGGACTTTAAGAAAGGAATGGTTCGTTGGTAAAGAGCCTGCTGACGTTCGATGGAAAAAAGCGAAGCACCCATCTCCATCAGGACAGCTGCCTGGAAGCCAGATCCGGTGCCCACTTCGAGCACCTTCTCCCCCTTCTTTACGCCGAGCGTCTGTGTTTGGAAGGCTACTGTGAAGGGCTGCGAAATGGTTTGCCCCGCCGTTATTGGGAAAGCCTTATCCTGATAAGCAAAATTCACAAAACCGCTTTCGAGAAACAGATGCCTGGGCACATTATTGATGGCCGAAAGCACGCCTTCATCATGTATCCCTTTAGCGCGCAATTCGGCCACCAGCCGCAACCGGAGGCCTTTATGCCGGTATGTATCCAATTGTTTTATTTGTTCCACTGTTGATGATTTTTTTTACATGGAAAACATAGCACCATGCAATTGCCAACAGCAAATATAGGATAATTTCAAATCATACTTTTGACATAAAACCCGTGCTTGTAGAAGAAATAGCAAGCCGAATGGAGATGGATCCAAAAATGCCTGTTGAAAAAGTTACGGCTCAACCGGCGGTGAGCATGAATCATCTTCACACTCGGCAAAAAAACAACCATCTTGCCATGCTGCCAGCACCGCAAACAAAAATCCATATCTTCCACATAAAGGAAAAAACGCTCATCGAATCCACCATTAGCTTGATAAACCTCCCGCCTCATCACAAAGGCAGCACCAATAGCCCAATCCACAGGCACAAAACCGTTGGTTACCTTCAGATCCTTTAGCAAATATTTAGAAACTGTAGCATTGTTGGCATGGTCATGACCTAGGGACAAGAACCGGTTCAACAATATTTTCAAACTCATAAACCGCCGTACGGAGTATTGAAACGACAAATCCTCGTTGAGCAACTGGGGACAGACAATCCCTACCCCGTGATTCCCCTCCACGCAGGCCACCATATCATCGAGCGCCCCTTCCAGCATCTGAATGTCAGGATTAATAAAGGCCAACACCTTTCCTTTTGAAGCCATGGCACCTTTATTGTTGTTGGTGGCAAAACCCGCAACCTTATCATTCTGGAGAATAATAACCTGAGGATAATGTTTCCTGACATAATCAACTGTACCGTCTGTTGAACAATTATCCACCATCACAAATTCAAAAGCCATTGACGGCCGATGATCGTCGAAAACAGATTTCAAAAGCCTCTTAATATAAGTGAGATGATTCATCGTCACTGTCACTATACTTAACTCCATACAAAAGACACATCCATATAACAACACGATCCCTTTTATTGCCAACAGTTCAATGACAAAAACAGCTATAGAAAACCTATAACAATCCCACGCACGACTGCAACAGAAGGGCATCAAAAAAACAAGAATGCCGGCCATCCAATACTCCTGCCGGCATCAAATAAAAGAATAACGGGAAAATTCAAATATTATTACATAGACACCCCTTTCGGGAGAAAAAAACAAAATCAGCGCCTCAAGGTCGGTACCGCGCCTTTATCAAAATATCCTGCGCATTGTGGTTGTTAAAAAGATCTTGCAAGGTAAGCGACTCGTCCTGCTGCATATAAGCTTTCACAATTTGAAAGGCATTGTACAAGATGGCTCGTCCAGGGGAATCCGTCCCATAATGGGAGGTAAAAGGGCTTTCCCCTATGAACTTTTGTATATCGAGCCGGTTGGTGCCATAAAGATATTTTTTCTCAACAACATACGACCACATGTCGGCTTCGTAATTGCGGCACCACTTGAGTTGCCGGGCAGAAAAATCGAACAGAAGCGAGTCGGGCAGTTCGGGCATCATCGATTTTACGCCATACAACACCTTGCCTTGGTAAATCATCTTACCCAGCAAATTCTCCGATTCACTGCCATCGGGCAGCCAGGCATACAACATGGCTTTCATCACATCGGGCACCATTTTTTCGGGCGTCATGGCACTGCGCAAATAAACGGGAACCTCGAGCCATTGGTAGAAGCGGCAATCGGCGCCCAGGTATTTCTCAACGCTGATGCTGATAAAAGAGGAATCGATGAACATCGACTGATTGAAGCCCGAAAGGTGCAGGTACACCTGGGGAACCGGAATTTCGGGAAAATGGTATTTAAAATACTTAAACGCTTGCGAAAGATCGTCCGACAAACGGGGATAACCAGCCACCATGGAATCGCAGGCAGCTAAAACTTCCTGGTTGGGTTCGTATTGCACAAATTTCATCAGGTTGGATACATATTGCTCATCATCGACCGAACCAACCTTAATCACTTGCGAAGAGTACAATTGAAGGTAATCGCCGTACTTCTCCTTCAAATGCAAAACCCCTTCCGTCTCTTGACCTTGCGAGATGGCAAACAAATCAGAATAAAACGGAATCACTTTGATTTCAACATCAACATTGGAAACATTGGGATACTTAATGTCGCGACCACAAGAAAATAAAAGGGCAGCCAAACCCAGCACTAAAACTATTCTACTCATTCTGATACTATTTTTGATGGCTGAAAGATAGAAAAAACATGGCACCTAACCGAATAAGATGCATACATATCCTGTGCAGAAAACTACCTCAACAAAAAAGATTCATTAATAGCTAAAGCAAAATAGACGGAAGAAATACCCTCATTGACATGATTGAAATGACTAGCAATTTGGGCAACAAATCCATCAACTAACTCCTGATCGATTTCTTCAGTGCAGATTATTTCGTACGCAACACCTGATTTCAAAAATTCGAACTTGCAATAAACCAAAAAGTTCTTAGTCCCGGGAACTAAATCATGAGTTAAAGCAATATCCCTTACAATTCTATTGATTTCAGAATAAAACTCCTTTCGGAAAGTTGAATCATTAAAGACCAAATCGCCTTTACTCCTAATATAAAAAAAATGCCTCTTTTTCACATTACAGCCCTGGGGAAGGGAACAACTACCAAGAAAGAGATCACCCTTTTTGAAAAGGTACAACAAAAAATTATCTTCTATAGCAGGAGACTTAAACGGCATATAACTTTCGTTAATCACTTTTTTCAATCCATCATCCTTACCATCAGGTCCTTTTAAATAAATGTGAAAGGTATGGCTGGCCGAATCAACCATAATCAAAGGGTTTAACTTAAAAATCAAAGAATCCAATAGATTATCCGCCAATAAAATTCGGAATGTTTTATCATTAATGTCGGCAGGATAGCAACCAAATAACTCATGATATTGATTAACCGTCCCCATCACCGTAAACATGCTCGACTCTAACCGATCCTTCTGATTTTTAAGGATCGAATAAGTATAATAATCATACCAAAAAAAATGATAAATCAAAGCAGTTAATAACGCGACCAATACTGCAGCAAAAGCGAGCCTAATTTTCTTCATTTTATACCAAGTTTTGTAAGCCACAAGCCATCCAAAAAAGAGTTTCATTTTCACGGTTTAGATACCTTTGCTTTGGGTTCCAAAACAGTGTGCTTAAAATCAATCACCTTTATTCTCTCAACATCTTTTATCTGATTAAAAAGAGGAATAACCAATTTGTCGTCTTCATAATGAGTGTTTGAATAATCCACCATCCTCCTGCAATTGATTCCCAAATAATGTTTTGTGTGACTATTTAGCCTAACAACAATGGGAGGAATATCTCTCTTGCACAAACCCAAAAACCAAGAGACTCTAAAAAATAAAACACAATAATCTGTGGTCAACACAAATTTACTGGCCACACGATAGGGCGGAATATCAATTTTCACTTCATGGCTCTTCATGATTGGAGTAGTCTTGTAACCATGTTGATAAACCTCAACTTCACATTCTCCAATAGTAAAAGGGATTCGTTTACTGGATAAACGACTCTGCATCAGAAAGAAACCTACAAAATTAACATAACTACTAAAAACAAAGGCAATAACAACAAGAAAAAGGAACAATAGAAAATAGGAAGATTTAAAATCCACCAACGAAATTGAAAAAAGCCAAATCAGCAATATCATCAATACTAAGAATAGCTCGATTAAGAACCATAAAGTTCTTCTTTGAATAATAACTTGACTAACAAAACGTTTAAAACCAATCACCGTCAATTAATTTAAGAGAAAACAAAATAATTGATGTCGAATAAAACATTTCATCGCATTTAATTTGAACCGACACATGAAATAGTTATAAATCTAAAAATAATCTTATCATTATCAAAATTTCGGGCTCGAGGCACTTCGAAAGCATGTTTATAACCTTCCATCTTTGACATTTCATCTGTATGTTGGTTTTTTTTCATGAATTTATCAGGCTTAACAGCTCAATTTTGTATGTTTGTGGGACATTTGTCATACAATCAACAACAGACCAATGAAACGATTTTTTATTACAACTGCAATATTATTGACTTGCCTTTGGGCACAAGCACAAAAAGATGCCATCCGGTTGGGATTTGAATTGTCGCCCCAGGTCTCCTGGCTGATGAGCGACGACGACAAGGTGGATTCGGATGGATTACTGGGTGGCTACAACTTCGGGTTGATGATTGACCGCTTTTTCGCCCCCAACTATGCCTTCACAACAGGTTTCTTCATCAACACCACCGGGGGGAAACTCTTGTACGAAGATGGAGCCGACATCGTTATTGGGAACACCCTTTACAACGACAGACACCAACTGACCTATCGACTCAAATACCTCGACATCCCCATTGGCGTTAAGCTGATGACCAACGAAATGGCTCGCAACCGGTTCTACATCCAAATGGGTTTCAACAACCAATTCCTGATCAAAACCAACAATGGCAGCGGGAAAAACATCAAGGAAGAAGTCAGGTTTTACAACATAGGCTATCAACTTGGTGGCGGATTTGAACACGCCATGGGCGGTAATTTGTTCTTGCGCACAGGTCTGCTCTTTGGCAGTTCCTTCAACGACATCACCAGCAACACCTCCTACGATGACCGCACCGTAATGCGTAAACTGGTTTTGAGTGCGGCCCTGATTTTTTAAGGGTGAAAGGCAAAAAAAGAGATAAGTCAAACTGAAACAGGAGTAAAAAATGAAAATAGCACTTGCCCAACTGAATTACCACATAGGCAATTTTGAAGCCAACAGCAAAAAAATCATTGAAGCCATTAAAACAGCAAAAAAGGCAAATGCTGAACTGATCGTCTTTTCGGAACTGGCCGTGTGCGGCTACCCACCCTACGACTTATTGGAACGCAAAGAGTTTGTAACCCGCTGTATCGACACCATTCAATCCATCGCCAGCCATTGCAAAGGGATTGCAGCCATTGTGGGCGGACCTGACATCAACCCTGATGCTAACGGAAAAAAACTATACAACACGGCCTATTTCTTGAAAGACCAGGCTATTTTCGCCAAGACCCACAAAACCCTCCTGCCCAATTACGACGTATTTGATGAATATCGCTATTTTGAATCCAACGAAACGTTCAATCTGGTTGAGTTTGGTGGAAAAAAAATCGCCATCACCATCTGTGAGGATCTTTGGGACGAGCAGCCGGTGGCCAATAGCTTCGGACGCAACAAACTCTACAAGAAGTCGCCCTCCGAGGCCTTGGCTCAACTGAAACCAGACCTGCTAATAAACCTGTCGGCCAGCCCATTTTCATACACCAAAACCGAGGTGCGCGCCATGATTGTGCAGAAGAAAGCCACCGATCACCAACTGCCCATCATCTATGTGAACCAGACGGGTGCCAACACCGAATTGATTTTCGACGGCAACAGTATGGTGGTAAACCAACAGGGCATAGTCGTCAAGCAACTGCCGGCCTTCCAGGAGGCCATCGACTACATCACCCTGGAGGAGATTGATCACCTCAAGCCAGCAAAGCCAAACAATACCGATCCCATCGCGCTAATCCACGATGCTCTGGTCTGTGGCATCCAAGATTACTTTGCCAAAACTGGGTTTCGGCAAGCCACGTTGGGCTTAAGCGGGGGCATAGACTCAGCCGTAACCCTCGCATTGGCCGAGAAGGCCCTTGGCCATGAAAACTTAAAAGTACTTTTGTTGCCCAGCAAATACTCATCCTCGCATTCCGTGAACGATGCCGTGAAACTGGCTCAAAACCTCAACATAGACTACGAAATTGTCCCCATCCGTGAAATCGTGGAGAGCTTCGACGACACCCTGGCGCCTCTTTTTGAAGATCGAAAGCCCGATGTGACGGAAGAGAACATTCAGGCTCGCATCCGTGGGGTATTGCTGATGGCTCTGTCGAACAAATTTGGCCACATCCTGCTCAACACCTCCAACAAAAGCGAGGCAGCGGTTGGGTACGGCACACTTTACGGCGACATGAATGGCGGCCTTTCGGTATTGGGCGATGTGTACAAGAGCGATGTCTTCAAGCTGGCATGGTACATCAACCGTGAGCAGGAGATTATCCCCGAGAACACCATCACCAAAGCGCCCAGTGCGGAGTTGCGTCCGGATCAGAAAGATTCGGACTCTTTGCCCGACTATGCTGTGCTGGACAGGATTTTGTTCCATTACATCGAACTTAACCAATCGACACAGGAGATTGCAGAGGCCGGCTACGATATGGAAACCGTCCAAAAAGTGATCAGAATGGTGAACAACAACGAATACAAACGCTTCCAATCGCCCCCAATTCTGAGGGTGTCGAGCAAGGCCTTTGGGTCGGGGCGTAGAATCCCTTTGGTGGCCAAACATTAAGGCCACCACAAGGTAACCCCACATCGCACATCATTCAATTTGTTTATTACCCTGAATTTTATAATTTTGTGTTCGAAAACAATGTTGTAAAACACATTTCAATAATGGCGGTTAAAAAAAAATCAGCTGACAAAACACCCAGCATACGAGATATCCCACAGGTTTTCAACGTACTGACCGAAGAGCAACAGGAGTACTTGTTGAAAAACCATACGATCCTTCATTTCAAGCGCAATGAAATCATCTACCAAGAAGGGGAGCGCCCCACCGGATTGCTTTGTTTGGGTTCGGGAAAGGTGAAAGTATTCAAGGAAGGTGTCGGCGGGCGCGACCAGATTGTGCGGTTGGCCAGCCCTCCAGGATTCATTGGTTACCGTGCCCTCTTTGCCGAGGAGAACCACATTGCCTCGGCGGTCGTGATTGAACCTTGCACCATTTTCCACATATCGCGCGATGTGCTGCACTACCTATTGGAGAACAACAACCGGTTTTGCATCAACATCATCAAATCGTTTGCTTCGGAATTGGGATTCAGCCGTTATCGCAGCGTCACCCTGACGCAGAAACACATTCGTGGGCGCCTGGCCGAGAGCCTGATTGTGCTGCGCGATATTTATGGCTACGAGGAAGACGGTGTGACGCTCAACATATTCCTGTCGCGCGAAGATTTGGCCAACTTCAGCAACATGACCACCTCCAATGCCATCCGTACCTTATCGACCTTTGTGAACGAAAAAGTTATTTCAGTGGATGGGCGCATCATCAAGATACTCAACGAGGAGACCCTGGAGCGGATTTCCAGGTTAGGATAAAATATAGGAAGCCCCCCTCCGGCTCCCCCATGGGGAAGTGATGGAAATTGCACTGGTCAGGCTTCCTGACTCTGAGACTTTAAGACCTTTTAACCTTCGACTCGGGGACTCTTCAACTTTGTGACTTTTGAAAATCTCGCCCACTGCGGGGAATTCACTGATCACTATTTCCGCCCCCCCTGACTCTCTGACTCGTCGACTCGTTGACTTTTTACATTCAAGTACTTCAAATTTTACACTCCCGGCAAAGATGTCGCCACGATATGGCTAATGATCAGCGGGAGCACTGACACACCAAAGACACCACCGCTACGCGGCTTGATCATTTCCCCAGACAGTCCTTCTCCAGAAGATGAAGCCCCTCAGGTTCCCCCAAGGGAATGACGAAATACAATAAACAACCGACTCAGAAAACGCTTCGAAACCTTCGACTTTAAGACTGTTTAAAATCGCGTCCACTGCGGTCATTCGCTGATCACGATTCACACCAACCGCCTGACTCGATGACTATTTAAGACTTGCTGAAAATGTCAATAAACCCCATCCATTTCAATATTTTGTCCTCGAGCCGGACAGGCTTTTACTCTCTGCCTTCAGCTGCAGAGAGTAAACAGAGAAAGCCGCCGCTGCAGATAAATGGCTAAAATTGAGCTCGTTTGCCTAAACCCCGCGAAAGACTTGCCTGACTTACTACGCGGGCTTTTTAACGGCAAACAATCTCAATTTCTTAACGCCATTTCTCTGAGGCGGTTATATACAGAGACTCTTGTTCATTGATAACTGCAAGATTATTCAAGGATAACAGTTAAAATGCCTTCCACTAATCACAACAAAAATACACCTAAACAACAGATTATATGCATGTTATTCATTTTCCAGAAGCCCCTATTTACAATTTAGTCCTTCTGATTTAACACGCCAGGTAAAGATGTCGCCACGATATGGCTAATGATCAGCGGGAGCACTGACACTACAACGATACCACCGCTGCGCGGCTTGATCATTGCACCAGACCAATCATCTCCAGGAGATAGAAGCCTCCTCAAGCTCTCCAAGGGTGAGTGACTGACTCGTCCTAAAAAATCTTTACAGTTAATGGTTTATTTTATGTTGCATTCAATCATTCTGTAATGGGCAATGAGAGCCGGAACTTTGTTGGGCAAAACAAGGAGTGGCTCGATGCCACTCTTGTTTTATTCGTAATGGTATAAAGTTTCACCATCACTTTGTTGGGTCATCAAAAATAATTCAATTATCCGCTTTCTCAAAATCCTTTTTCTTGTAATAATTTCGCCACACTCTAACCACCGGCTTTCCAGATGTATGCACATTGCATGGAGTCTCCATACCCAAACTCAAGTGGGGACGTACGTTGTTGTATAACCTGATTGCGTTTTCGACTGCCCGTGTGGCTTCCTCGATTCCTGAATAACTATTTAAATATAGCCACTCGGTTTTCAGTATGCCATTGACCCTCTCCGCAATCGCATTTTCCAGTGGATCGCCACTTTCAGTCATGCTGATGCTTATATTCTTTTTATTCAGTGCTTTCACATATGTATCGCTACAATACTGAACACCCCGATCCGAATGATGAATCAGCTTGCTCAAATCTTTGGGGGCACCCTTTATGGCCATCTGCAGTGCAGATAGAGAGTGCTTTGCCTCAAGTGTATCGCCAATACTCCACCCGATTATTTTTCTTGAATAGGCATCTGTTATCAAGGACAAGTAGACAAATCCAGCTTTCGTTTCAATATAGGTGATATCACTCACCCATAATTGATTGGGTTTGACTGGAGTGAAAGAACGAATCAAGTTGGGATACTTCCGCAACCAGTGATTACTGTACGTGGTGCGTGCAGTACGACGTTTACGCCTCACCAGCCGGTGGTTTCGGCGTAGTAATTCGAAAAATGCATCACGCCCCATTTGTAGCCCACCGTTTAAATGCTGACCGACAATTTCATACAGCTTGCGTCCTCCAATCCTGGGCATATCCAATCTTGTCTTGTCAACCAGTTCTATGGTGACATGATCCTTCAGCACTTCCCTGTAATTGTACTTTATTTTCTGATAATAAGCTTGGCGGCTCTTCCCAAACAATTCACACAAGATCTCTATTGGAGCCTCATTTCTTGTGTGCAATTGGTCTACTGTTTGGGTCCAGACTTTTTTCTGATTTGAATGTCAAATTCTTTCTCGGCAATGTCAATCATTGCATCCAAGGCTCTCGCTTTCAGGTTTGCATGCTCAAGCTGCTGTTCAAGTTCTTTGATTTTATCTTCCAATACCTTGTCTTCCTTGGTCTTGCCTCCAATCTTGCTCATCTCTTTGAATTGTGTGATTTCATTCACCGAAGGCTTTTTTACACCAAATTGCTTCATCCAGCGATCGATGTTTGCTCCTCCGGTGAAACCATATTTCACCTTTAATTCCTCTCTGGTGATGTCGCTGCTAATGTACTCAGTTACCACTTGAAGTTTTACTTCGTCCGGAATAATGTTGATTCTTTTTTTAATAATCCTAAATTCAATTTACTTTTTGTGTAAACTTATTCTAGGACAAGACAGACGTAATACAGTAGAAAGCTGACTTCAAGACTCTTCGACTTGGAAACTTTTTGACTTTAAAACCTTCCCTACAGCTATTTACTGACAACTGATCCCTGTTCACTCGTAATAATAGATGCGCTTCACCCGCCGGCTAATGCCTGTGAGCACCTCGTAAGGAATGGTATCCACGGTTTTGGCCATCTCCCATACCGGATAGTCATCGCCAAACACAATCACCTCGTCACCCTCCTGAACGGCAATCCCGCTGATATCCACCATGCACATGTCCATGCACACATTCCCAATGATGGGGGCAAAACAACCGTTGATCAGGAGCTTGCCCTTCCCATTGCTCAAACGCCGATCCAGTCCATCGGCATAACCAACCGGTACAACCGCAATAGGCGTGTCGTGCGTCACTGTGGACATGCGGCTGTAACCAACGGTGCGTCCGGCTGGCACGGTCTTGATTTGGGAGACATACGATTTGAGGGTGGCCACATTGCGCAAGGGATTCTCCTTCAACGAAGAGATGCCATACAACCCAATGCCCAGGCGAACCATTTCAAACTGGGCTTCGGCAAACCGCTCGATGCCCGACGAGTTGAGAATGTGTTTAATAAAAGGGTACCCAACGGCATGGCTGATTTGTTCACACACCGAGGTGAAACAGTCGATCTGTTCACGCGTAAACTGATCATGGATGGCTTCATCGCTCCCCACAAGGTGCGAAAAAGCGCTCTTGACATATATCTGCGGAAGACTTTTCAGCACATTAATCAAATCAGCAATCTCATGAGGCAAAAAGCCCAACCGGTACATGCCGGTATCTATCTTGATATGAACCCCCACCTGTTCGATTCCTTGACGACTGACCGCCGCTGCAAATTTGAGCAGCATATCGGTGTTGAATATTTCGGGTTCCAGGTCGTAATTAAGCATCATGTCGAAACTGCGCACATCGGGGTTCATCACGATAATGGGCAAATCGATACCTGTAGCGCGCAAGTCATACCCCTCGTCGGCAAAAGCAACGCCCAGATAGTCTACCTTTTGGTGCTGCATTAAACTCGCAATCTCGTACGAACCGCTGCCATAGGAAAAAGCCTTCACCATGGCCAACAGCTTGGTGGATGGCTTCAACTGACGGCGCACATAGTTGATGTTGTCGGCCAGGGCATTCAGGTTGATCTCCATCACGGTTCGGTGCCGTTTCAATTCGAGCATCTCGGCAATGCGTTCGAACATAAAAGTACGGGAACCCTTGAGTAGGATCGCTTCATTACGGAAATCGTTCAACCCCATTTCGGCCAGAAAATGGTGCGTGGAATTGAAAAAGCGATGTTCGGGCAGACGCTTGCCTAGTTCTGCCGTGATGGCCGGCCCGATCCCAATAAAGCGCTTCACCCCCTTTTCCTTGATGAGAGAGACCACCTGGTTGTAGAGCACCTGCGAAGGAATGCCCGACTGGAGGATGTCGGAAAGGATGAGCGTGGGCGCCAACCCTTTTTTGTTGCCTTGCTGGTGCAAGAAGTCAAGGGCAATCTCCAACGAGCTGATGTCGGCATTGTAACCATCGTCGATGATCAGGCAATTGTTGTGTCCCTCCTTCTGTTCCAAGCGCATCCCCACGGGCAACAACGCCTGGCAGCGCTTCTGGAGCTTTTGCACATCCACGCCATTGTGCAACGCGAATAGCAGAGCATGAAGGCAATTCTCGATGGACGCCGCATCGGAAAAAGGTATTTCAAAAGAACAGGGCTGCCCCTGGTACAAACAATCCACCGCCGTGGAACGCTCCTTTTGACTCATCCCCAAAACCTGCAATTCGTTGCCGGCATCCCTCCCCCACGAAACCAAATTGGCGTGTGCACAGCAATGGCGGATGGCATTAGCCACCTGGGCATGGTCGCCACAAAAGAAAACGGTTTTGGCACGCCGGCAAAGCAGCAACTTCTCCTGCAGCTTCTCCTCGAGGGAGGTAAAATTCTCCTGATGCGCAGGACCAATATTGGTGACAATCACCTCATCGGGCGCAATCATCTGCTCCTGCAGGGCCATTTCGCCCTTCATGGAGATGCCTGCCTCAATAATTCCCAACTGAGTGTGTTCATCCAACAACCACAAGGATAGGGGCACGCCCACCTGGCTGTTGTAACTGCGGGGCGACCGCACACTCACCACGTCGTTGCCCAACAGTTGACTCAACCACTCTTTGACGATGGTTTTCCCATTGCTGCCTGTGATGGCCACCACATCGCAGCCGATTGCACGCCGATGGGCAGCTGCAATCTGTTGGAAGGCCGCCACCGGCGACTCCACCACGATAAATGAGGCATCAGGATACTGAGTCAGTTGATCGAAACGGCTGGCGACTAAAAAAGCTCTTACGCCTTTTCCGTAGAGCTCATTCACATACTGGTGACCATCGTGTTGTTTCCCTTCTATGGCAACAAAAAGAGTTCCCTCAGGATTGAAAAGCTTGCGACTGTCAATGATCAATCGTGAAACCATCCTCCCGGCATGGCAGGAAACCATCCCACCACAAAACGAAGCCAACTGCGCAATCGAATAATCAGCCATTTTTATCTCTTTTGGATTTTATTATAATAACAAGTGCGGCACAGCGGCTCATAATCATTTTTCTCACCCAATACAACCAATTTTTCTTCTTCGGATAGACGGTGGGAAAAATTCGCCAGATTGCCACACGCCATGCAAATGGCATGCACCTTCGAAACATATTCGGCAACAGCCATCAATTGCGGCATGGGGCCAAAGGGCTTACCCTTGAAATCCATGTCGAGGCCGGCTACAATAACCCGTATACCTTGATTGGCCAACAGGATGCAAACATCCACAATGCCAGGATCAAAAAATTGGGCTTCGTCAATCCCCACCACATCCACATCGGCAGTAAGCAGTAGGATGTTTTGCGACGACTCCACCGGTGTGGAGAGGATGGCATTGGCATCGTGCGACACCACCTCATTCTCACTATAGCGGGTATCAATAAACGGTTTGAAAATCTCCACCTTTTGCTGGGCAAACCGTGCCCTGCGCAATCTCCGGATCAGCTCTTCGGTCTTCCCCGAAAACATGGAGCCACAAATCACTTCGATCCAGCCTTTCCGCTTATCCCTATTTGCTTTACTTTCGAGAAACATCTATAACGTTTTGAGGCATTTAAAACCAGCTATCGCATTAATTACCATAATGATTGAAACAACAAATGATATAGCGGCCATTTTTTTATACATTTGCAAAAGTAAGAAAAACCTTGTTTTATTATTATGGAAAAAGATGCCATTCTCAACATAGTTATCAACGACATCAAAGAACTTGATCTGCTGATGTCGACTTTCAAGGGTAAAGCCTCCATTCCACAAGCCTATTTCAGATTGATCCACTCCAAGCTCAATAACATCTCGGAGGAGATGGCCATGCTGGAGGAGCTACACAAGACGCCATCCCCAACTAATGGAAACTCAACTCAATCCATGCCGGTAGCAAAACAAGAACCGGCCAAGGAAACAGAAAAGGCGCCCCAAGAGCAACACCGGGTAACAGAAGAAATCACCGAAACCCTCAGTTTTATTGATGACGAACCGGATACAACTGCCATGGACGTGCAACCAACAACACAGGAAATGGCACCACCAACAGCACAAGCACAACCTGCTACCGACATGAAGAATGCCATCAAGCACGAAATTGTTGTGCCTCCTGTTGATACCATGGAGAAAAGAGAAGCGGTTGCCACAACAGCCACCATGGAAAAACAGCCCATCATGGTAATAGAAACCGTGCCAGAGGCTCCCAAGCCGATGAAGCCAAAAGGGGAACACTCCGTCTTGGGCGAAACCATCGGCATGGATCGCAAATCACTCAACGAAACCATCACCAACCAGTTTTCGGCTGACGACCTGACGAAAATTGGCACCCCTGTGGACGACATACGCAAGGCCATGGGCATCAACGACCGATTCTATTTCCAACGGGAGTTGTTCGACAACAACAACACAATATTCAACGACACATTGGACCAAATTAACACCATGGGCAGCTTTAACCAGGCCTACATCTATTTGAAGAGCACCTACAACTGGGATGAATCACTCAAAGAGACAGAAGAGTTTTTAAGAGCCGTCCGCCGGCGTTTTCTATAAAAAAAAGATGAGCAAACTGTACATAGTACCCACTCCGGTTGGCAACCTCGAAGACATCACTCTTCGTGCCCTCCGCATATTGAAGGAGGTATCCTTCATTTTGGCAGAAGATACGCGCACCACCGGTTTCCTGTTGAAACATTTCAACATAGAGGCCAAACTGGTGAGCCACCACAAATTCAATGAACACGCCACCGTCAACCGGGTGGTGGAACAGATCAAAGCAGGTGAAACCGTGGCGCTGGTTTCGGATGCCGGCACACCAGCCATTTCCGACCCAGGCTATCTGGTGGTGAAACACTGCATCGACTCAGGAATCGAAGTGGAGTGCCTGCCCGGTGCCACAGCATTTGTGCCGGCACTGGTGGCCAGCGGCCTACCCAACGACCGTTTCTGTTTCGAAGGGTTCCTGCCGCAAAAAAAAGGACGGCAAACCAGATTTCTGCAGTTACAACAGGAAACGCGCACCATGATTTTTTATGAATCGCCCTTCAGGCTGGTGAAAACGCTGGAACAACTGGGCGAATACCTGGGTTCAGACCGAAAATGCTGTGTTTCAAGAGAGATCAGCAAGATGTTCGAAGAAAATGCCCGTGGCACCATTGCCGAAATAACACAATATTTCAAGTCAAAACCCGTTAAAGGAGAAATAGTTATCGTTGTTGAAGGATTGAACCACAAAGAAAACCACAACCATTAATCTTAACATTATGAAGAACATCATCATCATCATTGCCATTGCCTTGGTAGCCACTTCATGCGGACTAGGTTCTGCATCGAAGGAGATCAAGTTACAGAACGATTCACTACGTATGGTGAATAACCTCAAGGACAGCCACATGAACAGCCTGATCACCTCGTTGATCGACATCCAAGACAACCTCCAGGCCATCAAGGAAAAAGAAAACTTGATATCGGTCAATGTGTCATCGGGCGACAAGGTGAACACCTCAATGAAAGAGCAGATCAACCGCGACATTCAAATGATCTACGATTTGATGGTTCAGAACAAAGAAAAAATCACGCAACTCGAAGCACAACTGAAAAGCTCCGGGGCTAAAAACGCCAACCTCAACAAACTGATTGCCGGATTGAACAAACAAATTGAGATCCAGGCGATGGAAATTGAGCGGCTCAATGAAGTATTGGCTTCCAAGGACATTGAAATCAGCAACATGAGCACTGCTATCCGGGGGTTGAGATCATCGGTGGATTCGCTAAGCATGGAGCAACGTACCGTGAAAAACAAACTCCAGTCGGCCACCGAGGAGTTGGAAAGGGGTTTCTACATCATTGGCTCCAAAAAAGAGTTGAAGGATAAAAACATCATCACCTCCACCGGCTTGTTCTCCACAAAGAAAATCATGACAGGAAGCTATGAATCAGAATTTTTCACCCAAGTGAACGTCACCCAGTTGGAAGAGATTCCGCTGCTGAGCAAAAAAGCCAAGATACTGTCGAGCCACCCCACAGACGCCTACGCGCTTGAAGCGGATGAGAACGGCAATCTGACTCTAATGATTAAGAACAAAACCGATTTCTGGAGTGTGTCGAGATACCTGGTGGTTCAGGTAAATTAAAAAATCTTAATTATATTTGCCATCCCGGGGGTAACCCCGGGATTTTTTGATTTTAATACCCATCACAAATGCTAAAAGGAAGATACAAGCACCTGTTTTTTGATTTGGATCATACCCTGTGGGATTTTGACAGCAACAGTATTGACACTTTGGTGGAGCTCTTTGACAACTACCAATTCGACCGGTTTTTCGACAGTTTTGAAACCTTTCACCGCGACTATGAAAAGCACAATGCCCAACTGTGGAACCTTTACCGGCAAGGAAAAATAAAAAAAGAGGAACTGAACTTCGAACGGTTCCACCGACCTTTGGCTGCAGCTGGATGTGTCGACACCAAGTTGGCCCATCAATTTGGCCAGGACTACCTCACCATAAGCCCCACAAAAACAGCACTGCTCCCCCACGCCATCGAGGTGTTGGACTATCTTAAATTGGAACACAAGCTATACATCATCAGCAATGGATTCAACGAAGTTCAACATCGCAAAATTGAGTTAAGCGGCATTCGTGACTATTTCACAAAGATATACATCTCTGATTTGCTAGGAATCCACAAGCCCAACCGCGATTTTTTCGATTACATGATCAAAAGCTCCAATGCAAAAAAGAAGGAGTGCCTGGTGATTGGCGACAGCCTGGAGGCCGATATTGAAGGGGCCTTGAATGCCGGCATCGATGCCATATTTTACAACTCCAGAGCCATCGTCCACGACAAGGATAACCTACTAGAGATAAGCTCACTACTGGATTTGAAAGACATGCTATAAAATCAATGCGAAAGTGCCTGCCGGGATATTCCTGCAGGCACTTTCGCTTTCAATGATCTTATTTAAAACGGCACCACATTGCCCGACCCCATGAAATCGGGGAAAGAATTGGGATTGCTGTTGGCCGAAGACTCAAAGGTAGCCGTGGCGGGCAGCTCAGATGCCCCCATATCCTGGTTCATTTTTGAAGCAAATGTTTGCGGCGACATATCTTGCCCATACATGCTGCCATCGTAATCCTCTTCCGGATCCTGAAACCGGGCCAATTCTCCCCGGAACCGCAACCGCACATCACCGGTGGCACCATTCCGGTGCTTGGCAATGATGATCTCGGCCATGCCGATCAGCGAATTGCCCTGCTCATCCTCGGTGATTCGGTAATACTCCGGACGGTGAATAAACATCACCATATCGGCATCCTGCTCAATAGCACCCGACTCTCGCAGGTCGGAAAGCTGTGGACGTTTGCCCTCGGCACCGGCACGTGATTCCACCCCCCGGTTCAACTGGCTCAAGGCAATAATGGGCACACTAAGCTCCTTGGCCAAACCTTTCAACGAGCGTGAAATCAACGCCACCTCTTCCTGGCGGCTGCCGGGGCTCATACCACTGGCATTCATCAGCTGGAGGTAGTCGATGATGATGATCTTGATGTCGTGCAATTTCTTCAATCGGCGGCATTTGGCACGCAACTCAAAAACCGAAAGGCCTGGCGTGTCATCAATAAAGATGGGGGCATCAATCAGCCGTTTGATCTTATGATCGAGTTGCTCCCACTCCTGAATGGTCAGATTACCATTCTTGATTTTCTCGGCCGGAATTTCTGTCTCGGATACAATCAAACGATTCACCAGCTGCACATTGGCCATCTCAAGCGAAAACAGGGCCACCGGTTGTTTGTGGTTGATGGCCATGGCGCGGGTCATGGACAAAACGAAGGCCGTTTTACCCATGGCAGGACGGGCGGCAATAATCACCAAGTCGGAGCGCTGCCATCCCGAAGTCATCCTGTCGAGACCGGTAAAACCACTGGGCACACCACTCAAACCATCGGTGCGCTTAGCGGCCTCTTTCATCATCTCAATGGCTTCCTGTATCACAGGATTGATTTGAACCGCCTCCTTCTTCATACTACCTTGGGAGAGCAAGTAAAAGGTATTTTCAGCCTGATCCAACAAATCGTCTACATCAATGGACTCATCGTAACTCTTTGTTTGTAAGTCGGATGAAATGCGTATAATCTCCCTTTGCAGGAATTTCTGCCAAATAATGCGGGCATGGTATTCAATGTGGGCAGCCGAGGCCACCCGACTGGTAAGCTGTGTCAGATAAAAGGCGCCACCCACCTCATCGATCTTTCCCATCTTGCGTATCTCATGCGATACGGTCAACATGTCGATGGGCTGCTCATGGAAATACAAATTAGAAATAGCCTGGTAGATCACCTGGTGGCTCTCCTTATAAAAATGCTCGGCTTTAAGCACCTCCATCACATTGGTAAAAGCATCACGCTCAAGCAATAAAGCACCCAACACAGCCTCTTCCAGCTCTAAGGCCTGGGGCGGCATTTTGCCTCCCAACAGCTCCATTTCATTCTTCACACGGGTATTGGTTCGTTTCTTCTCTGCCATCGTCAAATTAGTATAATCAAGGTTGCAAAGGTAATAAATAGACCAAAGCAAAAACCATTCAGTTTTTATTTCGCCTCGTGACATGAGTGCTTTGGCAATATTTTTTTTAATTTGCAGGAACTTTAAAAATAGCAAAAAAAGATGATAGCCTTTCCAAATGCCAAGATAAATTTAGGATTAAATATTATCAACAAACGAACGGACGGATACCACAACATCGAAACGGTTTTTTACCCAATCCCGCTGCACGATGTATTGGAGGTGGTGCATGCCCCAGCAGGAACCGGCGACTACACATGGCACAACAGTGGATTGGCCATTGATGCCCCGGCACATGAAAACATCGTCATCAAAGCACTCAACTTGGTGAAAAAAAGCCACAGACTATCGCGAATCGCCATTCAGTTGCACAAAGTCATCCCTTTTGGCGCAGGCTTGGGTGGAGGATCGGCCGATGCAGCCGCCATGATTCAACTGCTGAATCAGTTCTTTGAGCTGGGCATGACAATGGAAGAGCAGAAGAGTCTGGCGGCACAACTGGGGGCCGACTGTTCATTCTTTATAGAAAACAAACCTTCGTTTGCCACAGGCATTGGCGACCAGCTGACGCCCGTGAGTTTGTCGTTGACTGGTTATTATTTGGTGTTGGTTAAGCCCAATATTCATGTTAGCACCCCCGAAGCATACAGCGGCGTGACGCCCCGTACGCCAACTGTTGGCATCTCCGAAATCATCAGGCGACCTGTAGCGGAGTGGCGCGAACAACTAACCAACGACTTTGAAACATCGGTATTCGAAAAACACCCCACAATTGCAGCTATCAAGGAGCAACTATACAACCTGGGCGCTACCTATGCCAGCATGTCGGGCAGCGGCTCATCGGTATTCGGATTGTTTGAAGAACCGGTAGAAATTAGCATGGATAACTGCTTCGTATGGCAAGGGAAGCTGTGACTTATTCCTGATCCTCCATGGAACGTTTTTGGTATTCGTCAACAATGGGGCGGGCTCGCTCCAGATCATCGCTCGACACCACCACCTTCACCGGGGCAACGCCGCCGGGGGTGGCATTCCATGGGGCTAGGGTGCCCATATACTCATCCTGAAGGTAGGACTCAATCATATTATCGGCCAGGATGCTTTTTAAAATCTCTGCTTCAAAGATTGAGCCGGAGAAAACCTCAACGGCTCGGGTATCGTCGTGACTTTTCATAATCTTGATTTATACCAATGGAACAGATTGACCAATGGAAAAGTTCTGAGGGTTGCTTTGGATCAAGAAAAAAAAACGGGTGACCACCAAGCCACCCGTTCATACTATTCTAGTTCTATCATCAATTCATTCTTTGGTATCCGATCCCCAACTTTCACGCGAATCGACTTAATTTTCCCATCGAAAGGCATCGAAATGTGGTTAACCATCTTCATGGCTTCAAACACCAGAATGGGGGATCCTGCTGCCAATTCCTCCCCTTCGGAAACGAAAATCTCGAGGATTGTTCCTGGAATATAGGAGAAAAGCTGTTTCGGATTCGGGTCCTCGTATTTTTTGCGATTGATGAATTTCTTTGTCAGCCTTGTTTTGTACTTCATGCTCAAGATGGCGAAGTCGACAAGACCATCAAATTTCTTCTTTTTCATAATCAATTAGTTAAAATGGAGGAATTCCGTGTTTCTTTTCAGGACGTGGATCTATCTTGTGGCGAGCCACCTCAATGGCATGCAACAGAGTAGCACGCGTTTCGGAGGGCTCAATAACCGAGTCGATGTAACCTTTTGCCGCAGCCACATAGGGATTGGCAAATTTCTCCTTGTATTCCTGAACCTTCAATTGGCGCATGGCTTCTGGATCTTCTGCCTCGTCGATCTCTTTCTTGAAGATAATGTTGGCAGCACCCTCTGGCCCCATAACGGCAATCTCAGCTGTAGGCCATGCAAACATGAAGTCGGCACCCAAGTGACGCGAGTTCATGGCAATATACCCACCACCATAGGCTTTACGGAGGATCACGGTAATCTTAGGCACAGTGGCTTCTGAATAGGCATAAAGCATCTTGGCTCCGTGACGAATCACGCCTGCATGCTCCTGGTCAACACCGGGCAGGTAACCAGGCATATCTTCCAAGGTAACAATAGGAATATTGAAAGCATCGCAGAAACGGATAAAGCGCGCTGCCTTGTCGGAGCTATCGCAATCCAAAACACCGGCCAGAACCAAAGGTTGGTTGGCCACAAAACCAATGGTCTCACCATTGAGGCGGCCAAAACCGATCACGATATTGGGTGCCCATAGATCCTGAACTTCGAAGAAATCGGAATCATCAACAATGGCACGCACCACATCGCGAACGTCATAAGGTTCTTTGGGATCGGAAGGAATCAAATCCTCCATTTTCCCAGTGAATTTTGGGGGCTTTGGCGGGAATGAACGGGCTTTGACTTTATTATTCCAAGGAATAAAGGTCATCAGCTTTTTAATCTGGTCGAAACACTCCTGCTCACTATTTGCAAAGAAATGGGCATTACCAGTAATCTCGGCATGAACACGGGCACCGCCCAAATCTTCCATGCTGATCTCTTCACCCAAAACGGTTTTGATCACATTGGGTCCGGTAATAAACATTTTTGAGATGTTATCCACCACAAAAACGAAATCGGTCAATGCAGGTGAATAAACGGCACCTCCGGCACAAGGTCCCAGGATAACAGAAAGCTGTGGGATCACACCAGAAGCCATGGTGTTGCGATAAAATATTTCGCCGTAACCGGCCAACGAATTCACACCTTCCTGAATACGGGCACCTCCCGAGTCGTTGATACCGATCAAGGGCACACGCATTTTTAAGGCATGATCCATAATTTTCGTAATTTTACGAGCATGCATCAGACCCAACGATCCGCCAGCTACAGTAAAATCCTGAGCAAAGATGCAAATTGGAGCCCCATAAATGGTTCCGGTACCGATGATCACACCATCGCCATGGAGTTCTTTCTTCTCCATGCCAAAATCACGGGTATCGTGCTCTACAAAAAGATCGTATTCGGTAAAGGAATCCCGATCCAAAAGGGCAAGAATCCGGTCTCGGGCGGTCATTTTGCCCATAGCAACCTGTTTCTCAATGGCTTTTTCGCCACCACCCATTTGAACCCGTTCTTTTCTCTTCCGAAGGTCCAGGATGTAGTTTTGTAATGACATAATTCAATAATTATGGTTAAGATACTAATGACCAGACACTTTCAATTAGTCTAATCAAATTTTTCCGGGTACATAATTACGAAAAAAAATCATGCCACAAAAATATAACCTTCTATTTCTTATATTCAAAACTTCGACCACTTTGATTGATCGTTCAAAGACCAGACTCTGCAATCACTTGGGAGCCTTAACATAAAGGTAGGCGCCAATCAAAGCAAAAACAATATTTGGCAACCACACCGCCAAAATAGGGTTCATATTGCCATTGATGGCAAACGTAGTGGAAATGGTCATAAACAAAATAAAGCCAAAACTCAAACCTATGCCAATCCCTATGTGTAAGCCCATGCCGCCCCGCACTTTTCGGGAGGCAAGAGAGACCCCGATAAGAGTGAGGATAAAAGCTGCGAAAGGTGAAGCCATCCTTTTATACCATTCTATTTGAAACTCCTCGATATTCCCTACGCCCCGGTTGCGCTGCTCCACAATATAACTGCGCAACTCGGTATTGGTCATCATCTCAAAGTATTTCCGCTCCGACTTAAAATCGGAAGGCAACACATTGATGGCGGTATCGAGTGCACTTCCCGATTCAATTATTTGCTCGAACCCCTCTTTAAAAGACCAAAGAGTGTAATCCTGAAGGTTCCATCTGTTTTTCAAAGTATCGTAACGGGCAGTGCGAGCCGACAAGCGCGACACCAGCTCCTTACCATCAAACTTCTCGATGTTGAAACGGTCGCCCCGCTCACCAAAAGAGTAGTATTTACCCATGTAAACAAACACGCCAGGCTCCACCTGCATGTGCATGTCGCTCAAACCTGTCTCTTTCTTACTTTTCACGTAAGTGTTTTCGAAGGCAATGCGGGTTTTGTTAGCCGGAGGAATAACAAAGCCCCCCAGCAGGTATGAAAACAAGGCAATAAAGGCCGCCCCTAAAAAATAGGGGTACATCATCCGCCGAAAACTGACACCACTGGAGAGTATGGCGATGATTTCGGTTTGATACGCCATCTTGGAGGTGAAAAAAATAACGGCGATAAAAACAAACAGTGGAGTGAACAGATTGGCGAAATAAGGGATAAAATTAAGGTAATAATCAAACACAATGGCATTGACGGGCGCACCAGTCTCCAGAAAGTCATCAATCTTCTCAACCATATCGAACACCACAGATATACTGATGATCAGAGCGATGGCAAAGAAAAAAGTCCCAAGAAATTTAACAAGGATATATCGGTCAAGCTTTTTCAAGGCCTCATGTTTTTAATGAATATCAATAAATCATCACAACAACTCACCGCCATTGCCGATCAGAACAAGGCCGGACAATGACTGTCAAAAAAAAATTACAAACGCGCTGATACCCGGGGAACCATCACGCGCTTCCATTCGGCAAAAGAACCGGCAAGAATCTGCTTGCGTGCCTCACCAACCAGCCAAAGGTAAAAAGCCAAATTGTGTATGCTGGCTATTTGCGAAGCAAGCATTTCACCGGCGATAAAAAGATGTCGAACATACGCTTTTGAATAGACCTGATCAACAAATGAGGTGCCATCGGGATCGAGCGGGGAAAAATCATCCTTCCACTTCTCGTTTCGCATGTTCATAATACCGTTTGCGGTGAAAAGCATGCCATTGCGCCCGTTGCGCGTGGGCATCACACAATCGAACATATCCACCCCAAGGGCAATGTTTTCGAGAATATTAGCCGGAGTGCCCACACCCATCAGGTAACGGGGCTTGTCTTTAGGCAAAATGCCGTTCACCAGCTCCACCATCTCATACATCACCTCGGTGGGCTCGCCTACGGCCAACCCGCCAATGGCATTACCCTCGCGCCCTTTAGAAGCGATGTATTCGGCCGAACGGGTCCGCAGCTCCCGATGTGAGGAACCCTGCACAATGGGAAAAAAGGTTTGCCCATAACCGTAGAGCGGTTCGGTGCTATCGAAATGAGCCAAGCCCCGGTCGAGCCAGCGATGGGTCAACTCCATGGATGATTTGGCATACTTGTAATCGGAATTACCAGGGGGGCACTCGTCAAAAGCCATGATGATGTCGGCACCAATAATGCGCTGAGTATCCACCACATTTTCGGGTGTAAACAGATGTTTCGACCCATCCAGGTGTGAACGAAAAGTGGCGCCCTGCTCATTGAGTTTTCGGTTGGCACTCAGCGAAAAAACCTGATAACCACCGCTATCGGTAAGAATTGGCCGATCCCAACCATTAAACTTGTGCAAACCTCCCGCTTGCTTAATAATGTCCAATCCAGGACGGAGAAAAAGGTGGTAGGTGTTGCCCAAAATGATCTGAGCTTGAATATCCTCTTTTACATCCCTGAAATGGATGCCTTTTACAGAACCTACGGTTCCCACAGGCATAAAAATGGGCGTAAGGATCTCTCCATGGTCGGTTGTTATCTTACCAGCCCGTGCCTGGCTTTGGGCATCAGTATGTTGAAGTTCAAATTTCATATCAGTCACAAATACAGTAACCCCAACATAGTTGGGATTAATCAAAAACACTATTTAAAGCCACAAATATACAAAACAGCCGTCACATATTTCTGGCAACAATGTCCAGATACACATCAAACAGAAAAAACAGCAAAATAAATGATGAAAAATTGCTTGACCCATACAACCCAAACAAAAAAAACTGCATTTTTGGAAAAAATTTCACCTTGGAAAAAGAGATTTACATCATAGCTGTTTTAGGAGTTGCGTGGCTGGCTCAGGTATTGTATTACCTATTGATCATGGCACGGGTCTTACGCAAAAAAACTACCGCCCCAACCTCAGGAAAGCCCCCTGTTACAATTGTCATCTGTGCAAAAAACGAGCAGGAAAACCTGGAACGCAATCTTCCTCTGATTTTAAACCAAAACTACCCCAACTTTCAGGTGGTGGTGGTCAACGACTGCTCCGAGGATGACACAGAAATGGTGCTGGCCAGGTTCAAACAAACACACCAACATCTGTATTATACAACAATACCCGTAGACAAAAAATTCTTCCATGGCAAAAAATTGGCACTAACCATTGGCATCAAAGCCGCTCAACATGAGCGGATGCTATTGACCGATGCCGACTGCGCCCCCGCCTCACCCGAATGGTTGTCGTCCATGACATCTCATTTCACCTCCGAAAAGGAGCTGGTGATAGGGTATGGGAAATACAAAAGAGAGAAGGGGTTCATGAATTCCTTCATCCGATACGAAACCTTTTGGAATGCCATCCAATATATGGGTCATGCCATGGCAACCAAGCCTTTTATGGCCGTAGGCAGGAACATCGCCTACACCAAGTCGCTCTTCAACAAAGGCAGCCAATTCCGGAACTCGTTAACATTGGCATCAGGCGACGACGACCTGTTTGTAATGGAGGCAGGTACACGCCAAAACACGGGCATTTGCTTCGAACCGGAAGCTCAAACCATTTCATTGGCTGCCAAAACATTGAAAGAATGGCTGGTTCAAAAGGCACGCCACTTATCCACCGCCGCCAAAATCCCTTTCGCCACAAAGGTTTTGCTGGGGACTGAAATTTTTTCACGCCAATTATTCTATCTATTAACTCTTTATTCCCTTATTTTTAATACTTTTGCCCCCATTGTAATTGGGCTTTTTGTAAGCCGCCTGTTACTGGTTCACGTAATAATTTTCAAGGCTGCTCAACGTTTCGAAGAAAAGGGTATGTCTTTTGTAGCACTGCTGATGGATTTATTAATTCCATGGTTCCAAGCCATGGCGTGGCTATTTAAATTTTTTGGTGGAAAAAGAAACAAATGGAGATAAACAACAACCTTTCCGACAAGGCAAAATTTGACCTGATCCTAGTGGATCGTGCCGTTGCGGGAGACCAAAAAGCATTTGCGGAATTAATGGGACGCTATCGCGATGCTATTTTTTTCATGCTTTTAAAGATGGTCAACAACAAGAGCGATGCCGAAGATTTGACCATCGAGGCTTTTGGCAAGGCATTTAAAAACTTAAACCAGTATTCTCCGAGTTATGCTTTCAGCACTTGGTTGTTTAAAATTGCCTCCAATAATTGCATCGACTACTTAAGAAAAAAAAGGACCAACATTGTTTCCCTCGATGGCGGATTGAACGATGACTATGAAATAGATACTCCAATCCCAATCAAAGATACCAATCTCGATCCGGAGGAGAACCTGATCAGGGACCAGATTGTAACCTTAATGCGAACCGTTGTCACCAAATTGAAACCCCGCTACCGCATTTTAATTGAAAAGCGCTACTTTCAAGAACTCAGCTACGAAGAGATCTCGGTTGAACTTGACCTCCCCATAGGAACCGTAAAAGCGCAACTTTTCAGAGCCAGAGAACTGCTTTTCAACACATTGAAAAACTCCGATGTCAGAACCTACTAGCCGGTGAATAATAATCCAATAATTCATACTTTTTAAACAGGAAATGGATCCCATAAAAAAATACTTCCCAAACCTAACAGAAGATCAATACCAACAATTCGAACAGCTACAACCCCTCTACCGCGAATGGAATGAAAAGATCAATGTCGTTTCGCGTAAAGATATTGATGCCTTGGCCATACACCACATACTGCACTCTCTGGCCATAGCCAAATTCACGAGGTTCCAAAAAGGCACCAAGATCCTGGATGTGGGCACAGGAGGCGGTTTCCCAGGCATTCCCTTAGCCATCCTGTTTCCCGAAACCAACTTTACATTGGTTGATTCCATTGCAAAAAAAATAATGGTGGTTGAAGGCGTGGCCAATTCCTTAGGGCTAAAAAATGTGTCCGCTTACCAAAAAAGAGCAGAAACGATAACCGAGAAATTCGATTTCATCGTTAGCCGGGCAGTAACCGCCTTCCCCGACTTTGTCAAGCTGACTGCCCATGCCGTGAGCAAAAAACAAATCAACGCCATCCCCAACGGAATCCTCTACCTCAAAGGGGGCGATTTCGACGGCGAAATCAAACCTTTTGGCAAACGGATTATGGTTACGGAGCTGACGGACTATTTTGAAGAGCCATTTTTTGAAACAAAAAAATTAATCCACCTAATTGTTTGATGGAAGACTCATGAATTTGAAGTCATCAACAAAAAGCCTCAACAGAAAATAGTTGCTGTTTTGCAAAAATTAGTTGAAAAATTGAGTGTTAAGTTTTGGATGCAAAGAAAAATCATGTATTTTTGCAGTCCGTAAAATGAAAGTAAGGAACAAAATCGTAAGATAAAAACACATTGCAATGAAAAGGACATTTCAACCATCAAACCGTAAAAGGAAAAACAAACACGGGTTTCGCGAAAGAATGGCTACAGCCAATGGCCGTAGAGTACTGGCTGCCCGTCGTGCTAAGGGAAGAAAGAAATTAACTGTTTCTGACGAAGCCAAACACAAAGCATAATCTGAAAAGATACCATAAAAAAACCCTGGTTACGCCGGGGTTTTTTGTTATATCCACTACAGGATTGATGATTTTGTGTTATTTTTGACCAAAGATCAAATTATGTCGCTGATTCAGTTTTTTAAATCAAAACAATTCTACCGCCACCTATCCATCGCCTTTGGCGTGGTCATCCTAGGCTTGACTACTGTGTTCGTGGGCTTGAACATCTATACCCGTCAGGGCAAAACCATCACGGTACCATTGATAAAAGGATTGACCGAACAACAGATCATATCGGGACTGGAGAAAAGGGAGTTACGTTACACCATCATTGACTCCATCCACAATCCCGACCTGCCACCGGGCGTGATCGTGGAGCAGATCCCCACCGAAGGTTCCAAAGTTAAAAAAGACCGCATGCTATTCATCACCATCAACGCCTTCTCGGCGGAGCAGGTGCGGATGCCGGCGCTGGTGGACTATTCCCTGCGGAATGCCAAGGTGATGCTGGAGTCGTTGGGATTAAAAGTAGGACGCATCATCTATGTGCCATCGGAATACACCAACTTAGTTATGGGACAGAAATTCAATGGCCGGGACATAGCAGCCGGTGCCAGTTTACCCAAAGGGTCGGAAATAGACTTGATTGTTGGTCAAGGCCTCAGCAGCGAGCAGACCTCCGTTCCCGACCTGATTGGCCTCACGCTGGATGAAGCAAGACAATACCTCAACTCGGGCACCAACCTGACCATCGGTGCCATTATCTGCGACGAAACCATCCTGACACAGACCGACTCAATCATGGCCATCATCTATAAGCAAACACCAGCTGCCGAAGAGGGCGCCTTAATCAGGCAAGGTTCATCCTTAAATGTTTGGCTATCCACCAACATGGAATTGATATTATCAACCCTGCCCGATTCGTTGTTGCAAACAACTGGCGAGAACTTGGAAACAGAATAATCAAATATCAGAAGCACATCAAATGACAGAATCGGTTCAGAATGAGTTCGAGGAGATGGAAGAAAACAACGAGAGTGACGAACTCTTCGAACATTACCGCTTTACAGCCGATCCCAAACAAGGCTTGCTGCGCATCGACAAATTCCTGGTCAACCGACTGGAAAACGCCTCCAGGACTAAAGTGCAAGAAGCTGCCGAAGCAGGCAACATCCTGGTCAACAACCAACCAGTCAAGGCCAATTATCGCGTGAAGCCAGGCGACGTGGTCTCCATTGTGATGAGCTACCCGCCCCGCGAGATAGAGATCATCCCTCAGGACATTCCCCTGGAGATCGTTTACGAGGACGACGTCCTGATGGTGGTGAACAAGCAAGCCGGCCTGGTGGTACATCCCGGCCATGGCAACTACTCCGGCACCCTGGTAAACGGACTGGCTTTCCACTTGAAAGACTCGCCACTGTTCAAAACAGGAGATCCCCGGCCAGGATTGGTTCACCGCATCGACAAAGACACCTCGGGTCTGCTGGTGATTGCCAAGACTGAACATGCCAAAGTATTCCTTGCCAGACAGTTTTTCGAAAAAACAACTACCCGTTCCTATGTTGCCTTGGTATGGGGACAGCTCAACGAAAACTCAGGCACCATCACCGGACATATTGGCCGCAGCTTGCGCGACCGCAAGCAGATGGATGTATTCCCTGATGGCGAATATGGCAAACATGCCGTAACCCATTACCAGGTTCTGGAGAAGCTGGGCTATGTCACCATGGTTGAATGCCGGCTGGAGACAGGTCGCACACACCAGATCAGAGCACACTTCAAATATTTGGGACATCCGTTGTTCAACGACGAACGCTATGGCGGCAACCTGATCCTCAAAGGCACAACCTTCACGAAATACAAGCAGTTTGTCCAAAACTGCTTCGACATACTGCCGCGGCAGGCGTTGCATGCCCAGACCTTAGGGTTTGTGCACCCGCAAACAGGCGAATACATGTCGTTCAGTTGCCCTCTGCCCGACGACATGGTGCAATGCATCCAAAAATGGCGCACTTACATTTCCGCCCGGGAGATTGAAGATTGAGAACCAACAAAATTGAATATAAACTATTCTGACCATGAAGAAAAATATTGCCATCGTATTTGGTGGTTACTCTTCCGAATCGGTGGTGTCGGAGAAAAGCCTCAAGGGGCTCCTGAGTTTTATCGACACCCAGCGGTACAACCTCTACCCTGTGCTGATTGCACGCGACACATGGAGTATGGTTGTTGATGGGATACACTACCCGGTCAACCGCAACGATTTCTCAGCCGTCATCAACGGCGAAAACGTCAAGATTGATTGTGCCTACATCACCATACATGGTGCGCCAGGCGAAAACGGGCAGCTGCAAGGCTATTTTGAAATGATTGGAGTACCCCACACCACTTGCAGCCTTTTGCCTTCGGCCATAACCTTCAACAAATTCACCTGCAACACCTACCTCAAGGGATTTGGCGTGGCGGTGGCCGACTCATTGCTCATCAGAAAAGGAACAGAAATAGAAGCCAAGGAAATTGCAGAGAAACTGGGGTTGCCATGTTTTGTAAAACCCAATGCAGGCGGCTCTAGCTTTGGCATCTCCAAGGTAAAAGAGGAAGAAGGCATCTTGCCTGCCATTGAAAAAGCATTGGTCGAAAGCGACGAAGTGATTATTGAGAAGTTCATACAGGGCAGGGAAGTCACCTGCGGATTGTTTAAAACCAGCCATCAAACCACCATTTTCCCCCTAACAGAAGTGGTGAGCAAGAACGACTTTTTCGATTACGAGGCAAAATACACTCCTTCGATGGCCGAGGAGATCACGCCGGCTCCTGTGTCGGACACCATCCGCGACAATATCCAGAAAATTGCTTCGGCCATTTACGATATTCTGGGCATGAAAGGCATTGCCCGAATGGATTTTATGATTGGGGCAGACAAGATCTACCTTTTGGAGGTCAACACCACACCAGGCATGACAGCCACCAGCTTTATCCCTCAGCAGATAAAGGCTGCCGGACTGGAGCTCAAGGAGGTGTTCTCACTCATCATTGAGGATGCCATAGAACGAAACAAAAACCTGTAAAAACAAAAAAACCTGCCGAAGCAGGTTTTTTTTATCACTTATGCCGGGTGAATTGCCTCTGTTGGGCAAACATCAGCGCAAGTACCGCAATCGGTACATACATCTGGATCGATTTTATAAATATCACCTTCTGATATTGCCTCTACCGGACACTCATCGACGCATGTTCCACATGCGATACAATCGTCACTAATTACGTATGCCATTTCTCTTTGGTTTTTGGTTTCGTTATATCAGCAAAAATATAGGGTTTTTTTTACAAAAAAAACACACAATGCCATTCCAGTGTAATTTTTAAACGATTTAAATAAGCTCAATAGTGCATTGCGCTAGACAACAATCCAACTGCCAACTGCGCCATCACTCCGGAAGCTGTTTCAAGAGCCTGTTCATTCAAATTGAACATGGGTGTATGCAAATTGCCAGTGGATCCATTGGGCTGCTTCACGCCAAAGCGATAAAACACCGAAGGGTAACGTTGCGAATAGAAGCCGAAATCTTCGGCTGTCATCCTGATATCCATATCCTCCACATGCTCCTGCCCCAAAAAATCGACGGCCAACTGCCTGGCCTCTCGGGTAAGCTCCACATGGTTGTATACTGCAGGATACCCATCCTTCACATCCACTTCGCAACTGGCGCCCATGCCAAGGGCAATATGGGAGGCCACCCTGATGATTTCACCCTTAATCTTCTCTCGCCAGGATTCATCCAACGTACGCAATGTGCCAGCCAGCTCCACCTTTTCGGGGATGATATTGGTGGCGCCATTGGCAATAAACCGGCCAAAGGAAAGCACGGCAGGCACCGTGGCAGGCACCACGCGACTCACAATTTGCTGCAATGAAACCAAAATATTGGCACCGATCAAAACATTATCGGTCAACAAGTGGGGCATGCCGCCATGGCCACCTTGGCCATTCACGGTAAGGTAGACTTCGTCGCCCGAGGCCATATAAAATCCTTCGCGAAATCCCACATGGCCAGTCTCCATATTGGGCAACACGTGGGCTCCCACCACCACATTGGGTTGCAAATCGTCGAACAAGCCATCTTCAAGCATCAAACGGGCACCACCCGGCGCACTCTCCTCCCCTGGTTGAAAAACCAAGAGCACGGTGCCTTCAAACTGCTCTTTCAGCGAGTTGAGGATTCGGGCAGCCCCCAGCAGCGCAGCAGTATGGGCATCGTGACCACAAGCATGCATCACACCGGGGTTTTGCGAACAGAAGGCATTCCCTTCGGCCTCGCAAATGGGCAGCGCATCCATATCGGCTCGCAAAGCAACCACATATTTTTCGGGATTAACCCCCTTGATACACCCCAAAATCCCTGTCTTGGCAATGCCGGCCTTAAAAGGAATGCCGAATTCCTTCAACCGTTCCTGAATAAAAACGGAAGTCTGAACCTCTTCGAAAGAGAGTTCGGGATGTTGATGAAGGTGACGCCGCCATGCAACCACATCGGGAGAATAGGCGTGCGCCAACTCTTTTATTTGATTGATTAAACTCATTCCTAAATAATTGATCGTTTGATAAAGCTCAAATATAAAAAAACTATTGCGTGGAGATAAACGAATCGGCGCTTTTTATGGAACACCCCTCCCGCTTGCGTTATTTTTTACGCTTCAGTATTGCAGGGAAGCATAAAATCCATTAGTTTGGCACCGTAAACCAATCAAATTGCACAGCAAAAAAACATGATCAAAGCTTTCAATCTCCTGCTGATTTTCCTAACCCTGACACCCTTCCTATACGCCCAACCTAGGATTCCTGAGCCAAAGCCCAAACTGGTTCTTTTCCTTCTGATGGATGAACTGAACAGCGAACAACTGGGCATCATCAGGCAAAAATGCGGCAACGAAGGGTTCAATAGAATCTTCTCGGGCGGCACCACCATTGCCAATGCCGGCTATTCCTCTGGATCCGGATTTCCAGGTCGCAACAGTGCCACCCTCTATTCGGGCAGCCATGCCGCCACCCACGGCATCCTAGCGCGTAACTGGATCAACCGCTTCAATGGCACCACAACCGACGCCCTCTATGGCGCCTACAGCAATGGTCGCATCGATTCGGCGGGAAAAGCCCCGTCAAACAAGTTGATGCTGGCCTCGGGCATTGCCGATGAGATGCACCGCATACACAACGGCAAATCAAAGGTTTATTCAATTGGGTTCCGTCCCGAAGTACTTTCCTTTACGGTAAGCACCCACCAGGATCCTTTTTTTTGGTTAAACATCAAAACCGGAGAGATGAGCAGCAACCTGGAGCTGGACAAGATAAGCCAGCCATCGTGGGTGCAGGAATTCAACAACAAAAAACTGCCCGCCACCTACCTCGAAAGGCAATGGGCGCCACTAATGGACATTACCGAATACCATGAATGGCAGTTTTTCTTGGATGAAAAAAAACCATCGCGCACATTCTATTATGCCATGAAAGATCCCAACGGTCGCTATCCTTACCAACGATTGGCAGGATCACCTTATGGCAACAGCCTCGTCCGCGATTTTGCCGCGTCGCTGATACTCAACGAGTCGCTTGGCAAAGATGACATAACCGACCTGCTGACCATCGAATTCACCACCAACCCATCGGTCAGGAAAAAAAACCTACCGCTGGATGCAGAAACGGAAGACCTGCTGCTGCGCCTCGACAATGAAATTGAAAGCTTGTTGAAACTGATCGACGAGCAAGTGGGGCTCCACAACACCTTGATTGTTTGCACTGCCATCAAAAAACCTTCGGACCTCATCCAAACCGGCGACACCTACAACAATCCGCGCGGCGTATTCAATGCCACCAAAGCCTCCTCGCTACTCAACCTCTACCTGATGGCGCTGCATGGCCAGGGCAAATGGGTATTGAATCACCGAAGCGGGGAGATTTACCTAAACAATGAACTGATAACCAAGTCGAAGATAGACCGTAACACCATTTTAAAGCAAGCCTGCGACTTCCTATTGCAGGTAGAAGGAATTGCCAATGCCATTTCTGCAGCGGACTTGACCACTGCTAACACAATTTGGCCATCGAACCGGGCGATGCTTCAGAATTACCATTTGAAGCGCTCAGGCGACATCATCTTTTCACTGGAACCAGGCTGGAGCGAAGAGTTGCCCGATGGCAAAAGGTTGCGTCATTCGTGGGGGCAGGAATATGTACCACTGGCTTTCTATGGTTGGCGCATAGCCCGCCAAAACATCATGCAACCCATCGATATGACGGATGTTGCTCCCACGATCTGTACATTCCTGGAAATTTCGCTACCCAATGGCAACGAAGGAAAAGCCATCGACGACTTATTGCATTGAAAAAGAAGAGACGATACGGTTGTACTCCACCAACATGGCGATGTCCTTTTCAAGGGCATTGCCAATCACCAGGATGTCGGCACCCGCACGGCAGGCACTTTCAATTTTTGCTGGCGAGTTAAGCCCGCCACCGACAATGAGAGGGACTGTCAATTCGCGCCTCACAGCCTCAATCAAACCGGCAGGCACGGGCGAATCGGCACCGCTACCTGCTTCGAGATAAACCAACTTCATACCTAGCAATTCGGCGGCCAGGGCGGTGGCCAGGGCAATATCGGTCTTGTTGGCCGGAATGGGCATGGTGTTGCTCATATACTGGACAGAAGTGACATTGTTGCCATCAATCAAAAGGTAACCTGTTGAAATGGCTTCCATACCACAACGCCTGATCATGGGTGCCGCCACCACATGCTGCCCAATAAGGAATTCGGGATTACGACCCGACAGAAGAGAAATAAAAAGCAAGGCATCGGCTGATTCGGAAAATTGGGATACATTGCCTGGAAAAAGAATCACCGGCACAGTGGTAATGGCTTTAATCCTACTGATAAACAAGGATGTATCGGCCGTAACCAAACTTCCGCCCACAAAAATAAGACCCGGCTGGCATTGCTGCAACACCTGTTCCAACCGAACGAACCGGTCGGATCCGTAGGCATCCGGATCAAGCAATAGTGCCAGCAATTTTTGCCCGGCAGCCCGCTTTTCGATGATATATTGATATACCGACATATTCATTCAACAATAAACTATGATTAAATCATCCTCCACATGGAAGAACAGCTGCGTTTCAGACTCAAAGCCATCCATACGAATACCCCCTGTCATGGAGCCTTGAGCAGCCAATGACAAACCCTGCACATAAAGATCCTGGTTAAAAATAACCCCAGGTTGGTCGTATAGCTTATAAAGCGCCTCTTTGGCCGACCATATCAACAAATAGGATAAGGCCTTATTACCAGGATCCACCATTGACATCTCCGCATCGGAAACAAAACGGTGCACCAAAGGCTCCACGCGGCTCGAAGGATATTCCAAATCAATGGCTGTTGGCTTTTCCGAAAGACTAACCCCAACATACCCCTTGGTGTGGGAGATGCTGATGTGATAACCATCAATATAAGGTTTCCCGCTAGGCAAATAGTGCACCGGAACATAATACCCCAACATATTAGAAAGCAGGCATCTAACGGCCAACCACTCCTTTTTGCGGGCTTCAAACCGGAACTGCTGGTAAACTGCCAGCTCAGCATCGGCCAAAGAAATGGCCGACTCCAGCGCCTGGAGCGATTCAGTAACTTTCCAAACGCCTACCTGGCCACCACAAGAAAAACCAAACTGTTTATATAGTGCCATTGGTTGTTATTTCCATCGAACCGACTCCATTAATTGCATCATATCTTCCTTGATAAAGTCAATCACAGGCGCCAGGCTATCCTTATTGGGGAGGGAGTTGAAATAGAGTGCCCCCCTCAAAAAGTGCCGGCTGCTGTCGGTGACTGCAAACTGCAAGGGGGAGGCTGCATTCCCTTTGATTTCATAGAGAATCCCATAAACACGGCGTTCATCATCCTGAAAAAACCGCTCCCCAATGGCATCGGCCTTGATAGCATGTTTGTATGCCAACTTACGGCTATCCTCCATCACCTCATCGATGTTATTGGCTATCGCCTTATAACTCATATGGATCGTGCTGTTAAACCGCGGGAAAACAATATTCACCCAATAAGGCTCGTTAGGGGCATCGGCATCGGGCACCACTTTGCTGTAAGAAGGATAACTAAAACTATAAGGGAAAATGGAATCCAAAAGCTGATACTCCTTTTTGGGCAGCTCAATTCGGAAATAACCGCGCGGCAAGGGGGTGTAATGTTTGGTGCACCCCAACCAACAGCAGGCGGCTATCAATACTATAATGAAAACTCTCATAAAACTCATTTTTTAATCTTAGGTTCGGCAATGGTTTTATTGACGAACTTGACCTTCTTTATCCGCCGGTTATCGGCAGCCAGAACCACAAACACGAAATTCCTGAACTCCAACACCTCATGTTTAACAGGAATGGCACCTTTCAATTCGAGCAATAGGCCTGCAAGCGTTTCGGCTTCTCCCCTCACAGCATCAAAAACAGAGCCATCCACACCAATCGTCTTAAAGAAATCGTTCAACAGGATTTTGCCTTCAAAAATAATGGATCCATCTGTCATTACGGCATACATTGCCTCATCATCATCGTACTCATCGCTGATCTCACCCACAATCTCCTCAAGCACATCTTCGAGGGTGACGATGCCGGCCATGCCCCCATATTCATCCACCACAATGGCCATATGCACTTTATTGGACTGAAATTCGGCCAACAAATCATTAATTTTTTTGGTGACGGGCACATAATACGCTTCCCTGATCAACGATTGCCAATCGAACCTCTGTTCGTTATCGAGGTACGGCAACAGATCCTTGACATAGAGCACCCCTTTAATATTGTCGGAGGTTTCATGATATACTGGAATCCTCGAATAACCCGACTCCACAATAACCTGAAGCACTTTTGAGTATTCGTATGTGGTATCGAGTGCCACCACATCAATGCGGGAAGTCATGATCTCTTCAGCACTCAAATTACTGAATTTCACAATCCCCTGCAGCATCTCTTTCTCTTCGGCCATGTCGCCCCCTGTCAATTCAAGGGCATGCGACAAATCGTCCAACGAGATATTGTGCTGATGCTTGCTAAGCTTGCGGCTGACCAAACCCGATGAACGGATTAAAATGGCGCTGAAAGGCTTGAACAAGCGAACCAGAAAACCAATAGGCATACTCATAAAGAGGGCAAACCGACGGGGAAATTGTGAAGCGTATATCTTTGGAAATATCTCACCAAAGAAGAGGATCAAGGAGGTGATGACCACCACCTCGAAGACAAACTTCAGCAAATGGGCATCCCCAAAAGAGATCAACGAATCACCCACAAAAGAGGCAAGAATAACAATGGCCACATTAACAAAGTTATTGGCAATCAAAATAGTGGCCAACAATAATTCTGGTTGAGCCAAGTGGTTGATCACCTGCCTGGCCGATCCACTCTTGTGTTGTTTCACCAACTCAATATCACGTGGTTTCAAAGAGAAGAAGGCAACTTCAGTGCCAGAGATAAGGGCACTCATCAGCAATAAACCAACCAACAAAATCAACCCAAGCCCAACACCTAAACTTAATGGTAAGAATTCTATCTGATGAAATCCCGAAAAAAGCGAATGGGGAACTATATCTGAGTCCAAAACAATAGGATTAGATGAAACAAATACAATTTAAAAAGGCAGATCATTATCGCCATCGCCGCCATAAAACTCTTCAGCCGGGGGAGTTGACCCAACGCTGTTGAAGGCAGGCGACACCTGGTTGCCGTAAGCTGGTGTACTATTTTCAGAAGTCCCCTGATAGGATCCGGCATTGGGTGTAACGGCCGATGTGGAGCCTGCTCCATCGCCCTTCTTGCCCAAAAGTTGCAAGTTTTCCACATAAATTTCGGTAACATACCGCTTAATATTATCCTTGTCGTCGTAGGAGCGGGTGCGAATTTTCCCTTCCACATAAATTTGGGATCCTTTTTTCACATACTTCTCCACCACCTGGGCCAAGCCCCGCCAAACAACCAGGTTATGCCATTCAGTCCTATCGGGAACAACCTGCCCGTCGCGCCCGGTAAAACCACGTTCGGTGGTCGCCAAGGTGAAATTCGCCACAGCCACGTTATTATCCAAATACCTTACTTCAGGGTCTTTACCAACATTACCAACCAATATAACTTTATTAACCGCCATAATATTTCCTTTTATTTTTCGATTTAAAAATACAAAAGAATCGCACTAAAACAAAATAGCGAGTCCGGCATGCTCAATCGTTGAAAAAACCATCCAGAAAAGCGACGATCAACTGAGGAAAGGCATATTTGTGAAGATCATCAACCGAAACAAGCAATTGCCCATGCCTACAATTGAGTTCATCAGCCGAAAACCGCCAAAAAGTAACCAGCAACTCCTGGTGCGTGAGCAGATGTTTGCGCTCGCCAATCTTGTGTCCCCGCAATACATTTCCTGGATAAAGCTGAGTCAAATGCCCATAAACCAAGGACTCGTCGACAGGCCGATCAACCTCCATTAATGGAAACTGATAAAGACCATGCCATATATCCCGATGGTTGCGCCGTTCAACAACCGTGGTACGATCAGGAAGCTCAAAGATGAAATAGTGCAAAAACCGTTTCTTCCTTTCCATGCGCTTGGCTTTGACGGGAAGCGCCAATACCCTACCCAACGAATAGGCTTGACAATGGTTTTGGAACGGACATTCAACACATTGGGGATTATTGGGCGTGCACACATGATTTCCAAACTCCATAACAGCCTGGTTAAACAAGTGGGGTTGTTTGCGATCGAGCAATTCATTGGCCTTGGCGAAAAATAGTTTTTTGCCTGCGCCTGTATCGATGGGTGTATCGAGGGCAAAAAGGCGCGAAAAAAAACGGAACACATTGCCATCCACCACCGCGTATGGCAATTGAAAGCAAAAAGAGGCGATGGCAGCAGCTGTATAATCACCGATTCCGGGAAGCGCCCTGATCAGCTTGTAATCAGCAGGGAACACGCCATCGTATTCATTGACGATTATCTTGGCGGCCGCGTGGGCGTTTCGAGCCCTGGAATAATAGCCCAACCCTTGCCATGCTTTAAGAACCTCATCCTCCGATGAATTGGCCAACGCATGCACATTGGGAAAGCGCGCCAAGAACCGGTGATAATAATCCAAGCCTTGAGCCACTTGGGTTTGTTGAAGAATAACCTCGGATATCCATATTTGATAGGGATCGGTGGTTCGACGCCATGGCAAATCGCGTCCATTCAAATGATACCACTCATACAATAATTGTTCGAAATTGGTCATTCTTAAAATTTTAGGCAAAAATAGATGATTTCTTTTTTTTTATGATGAAATCGGTTTATATTTGCAATCTGAATTTTAAAAAATACGCTGTAAACATTTGATAATTAATAATTTTATACAGAAATGACAAAGGCAGATATTGTTAACGAAATTTCTAAGAATACAGGAATTGAGAAAGTTACAGTCCAGAAGACTGTAGAGGCTTTCATGGATACCATAAAAGGCTCTCTGGTTAAGGGCAAAAACGTATATCTCAGAGGCTTTGGAAGCTTTGTGGTAAGGAAAAGGGCTGAAAAAACTGCTCGGAACATTTCTAAGAACACTACCATCATCATTCCTGAGCACTTCATTCCCTCGTTCAAGCCTTCAAAAACCTTTACAATAAAGGTTAAAAATAATGTTAAATAATTGAGTTTTAAATCTAAAAATTTGTAGCTATGCCAAGCGGTAAAAAAAGGAAAAGACATAAGATGGCTACGCATAAGCGTAAAAAAAGACTAAGAAATAACAGGCATAAGAAAAAGAAATAACATCTTTTTTCTGAAGACTTTCGAAACAAACAGAAAGCACGCTCTTTCTGTTTGTTTTGTATTTGTCAACACTGTTTTTTTAAATGTTCTTTGAAATTAATGAATAATTTATAAAGTGAACGCAGAACTGTTTATTGATGTTACTCCAGAAGAGATATCAATAGCCTTGTTGGAAGACAAGCGACTCGTGGAGCTGCGTAAGGAAAAAAGCAACATACAATTTGCGGTAGGCGACATTTACCTTGGTAAGGTAAAAAAAATAATGCCCGGATTGAATGCTGCATTTATAGATGTAGGGTATGAAAAAGATGCTTTTCTTCATTACCTCGATCTTGGACCACAATTCAAAACCCTACAAAAATTCCTTCGCACAGCCTCCTCTAAGAAAGGTACTCTGGGAATGCACAAACTCAAAGTGGAAGAGGATATCAATAAAAACGGAACCATCGCAGAAGTATTACTAGCCGGACAGGAGGTATTGGTTCAAATAGCTAAAGAGCCCATATCAACAAAAGGTCCGCGATTGACATCAGAAATTTCACTGGCAGGAAGAAACCTGGTACTTATGCCCTTCTCAGACAAAGTATCGGTCAGCCAGAAAATAAAATCTTCCGAAGAACGCAATCGTCTCAAGAGATTGCTTTTAAGTATCAAACCAAAAAATTACGGCGTTATCGTACGTACGGTTGCTGAAGACAAACGGGTTGCGGAATTGGACAAAGAGTTGCGCATGCTTGTAAAGCGCTGGGAAGACAACACCAACCGGTTGAAGGACATCAAATCCCCTTCACTGGTAATTGGCGAAGTAGGTCGAACCACCGCTCTTTTAAGAGACATACTCAACCCCTCCTTCAACGCGATACACGTTAACGACGAAGATGCCTACCACGAAATCAAGGATTACGTGAGCTTGATCGCTCCTGACCGTGAAAATATCGTGAAGCATTATAAAGGATCATTGCCGATATTCGATAATTTCAACATCGAAAAGCAACTCAAGCTATCCTTCGGCAAAACAGTTTCCTTTAAAAGTGGTGCCTATCTGATTATTGAACACACAGAAGCACTGCATGTTATTGATGTCAATAGTGGCAACCGGTCGAAATCGGCTGCCAACCAAGAGAACAATGCCCTCGAAGTCAACATGGCAGCTGCCGACGAAATTGCCCGTCAGCTGAGGTTGCGCGATATGGGAGGCATTATTGTGATCGACTTTATTGATATGCAAAGTAATGAAAACCGCCAAAAGGTATTCGACCGCATGAAAGAGGCCATGGCCAACGATAGGACCAAACACAACATCCTGCCGTTAAGCAAATTTGGCCTGATGCAGATTACCCGCCAGCGCGTGCGACCCGAAATGTATATCAACACAACCGAAACATGCCCATCCTGCCTGGGTTCCGGAAAAATTGGACCATCCATCCTTGTGCCTGAAATGATTGAAGCAGCCATTGTCAGAGCCGTGCATAAACCAATGCTTAAAAAATTCACCTTGAAGGTTCACCCCTACATCCATGCTTACCTGAAAAAAGGTTTCCCCTCACAAATATTGAAGTGGAAAATGAAGCATGGATTTGGTTTTACTGTGATGCCTTCGGCCTCATTAGGCTTTTTAGAGTTCAAGATCGTCGATGATAACAACCAAGAGGTTGACCTGAATTAACAGGTCAACCTCTTTTTTTTTGCCTGCTTTTAACATCTTTTACCTCCCACAGAAAAACTTTTCCTATCTTTAAACGGTTTATTTGATCTTGGAAATTAAGTCCTAATAATTATAATCTTTTGTTTATGCGAAACAGATTTATATTGACATTTCTTTTGCTTTTAACCGTCACCTTTTCATGGAGCCAGATTGGAACCAGCAACCCGGTGGACTGGAAGATATCGATCAAGAAATTAACCGATAATCAATACGAAATCGTTGGGGAAGCCACCCCAAATTCCAACTGGCATGTCTATTCGGCATTCCTGCCCGAAAATACGGCCATTCCCACATCCATAACCATCAATCCCACTCCAGGGGTGAAATTATCGGGCGCCATCACCGAGAAACCGGCTCCCGAAACCCACTACGACGAATCGTTCAAAGCTGAGCTGAAATGGCACAGTAAAAAAGCATCTTTCGCGCAAAAAATTGAAGTCACCCAACCGGGCAAGATCAACATCACCGGATACGTGGAGTACATGGCTTGCAACGATGAAACCTGCATGCCGCCCGACCAAATTGAGTTCAACTTCACCGTGGAAGGGGTCGCAGGGGAGAAAATCACCCAGGAGGAAAAAAAGGAGGAACTAACCAATGCCGCAGCACTGCAAGAATCAACTGAGGACCAGGGCACATTGGAAAGCCAGCCAACAGAAACCGCAATAGAGCAATCACCCAAAGAGGAAATAAGTGCTTTAGTAACAGCAGAATCATCAACCGAAAAGCCACAGAGCTATTGGAGCGTATTTTTCATTGCCTTCATTGCAGGTTTTGCTGCCTTGCTCACCCCATGTGTCTTCCCGATGATTCCCATGACCGTTAGCTTCTTCACCAAACAGAGCAAAACCAAAGCCATGGGGATCCGCAACGCGATCCTTTACGGCATCTCCATCATCGTCATCTACCTGATACTTGGCACCGTGGTAACAGCCGTATTTGGCGCTGGAGCCCTCAATGCACTGGCTTCGGAGCCTCTCTTCAACCTCTTTTTCTTTATCCTGCTGATTGTTTTTGCCATCTCATTCTTTGGAGCCTTTGAAATCGTGTTGCCCGCCTCATGGGTAAATGCAGCCGACAAGAATGCCGACAAGGGCGGACTGATCGGCATATTTTTCATGGCCTTCACCTTGGCGCTGGTATCATTCAGCTGCACCGGCCCCATCGTGGGCACCATTATTGTTGAAGCAGCGCGCAACGGAGGATTGGCACCGGTTATAGGCATGTTGGGCTTTTCCTTAGCCATTGCCTTGCCCTTCACCTTCTTTGCTGCCTTCCCCGGCTACCTCAACTCCCTGCCCAAATCGGGCGGCTGGCTTAACTCGGTCAAGGTTGTGCTGGGTTTTCTGGAACTGGCCTTTGCCTTCAAATTCCTCTCCAATGCAGATATGGCACTGGATCTGCACATCCTTGAACGTGAGGTATTCCTGGCCATCTGGATTGCCATCTTTGGCACCTTGGCCCTTTACCTCTTCGGCAAGGTTAAACTACCCCACGATTCCCCCATGGACCACCTCCCTGTGTCGCGCATGATACTGGGCATTGTGGTATTGTCCTTCACCATCTATATGGTTCCCGGATTATGGGGTGCACCCGTGAAGCTCATCAGCGGATTCCCGCCTTCCTCCTATTATGCCGAATCGCCACTGGGCGTGGGTCGTGAGTCGGCTGCCACAACCTCATCAGCAACGGCCAACACAGGGATGCCGGCAGGCATGCACCAGGGGCCGCAGGGCATACCAGCTTTCGACGACCTCCAACCGGCTTTGGAATACGCCAAGAAGGTAAACAAACCCTTGTTGCTCGATTTCACTGGCAAGACCTGTGTCAATTGCCGGAAAATGGAGGATAATGTTTGGTCGAACCAGGAAGTAAAAAATATACTGACCAACGATTATGTGTTGGTGTCACTTTATGTTGACCTCAGGAAAGAGCTACCCGAGAATGAAGTTTACATCTCGAAGGAGACCGGCAAAAAGATCAGGAATGTGGGGCAAAAATGGGCCGATTTCCAGCTATCGAGGTTCCACATCCAAGGGCAACCCTACTATGTGCTGATGACCCCCACCGAGCAGGTGCTCAACGCACCCATGGCATTCAACCTGAACGTGGACGAATACAAACAATGGTTGCAAGAAGGGTTGACACTCTTCAATGACAAGTAAAAATTTAATACTGCTTAAAAAAAGGATCCCCACATACGAGGATCCTTTTTTTATGGTCTGTTAAAATCTCTTTGTGTAAAAAACCCCGACATTGGTAAAACAGGTTGATCGGATGATTGGGAATAGTATATTTTTGAAAGAGCAATGACTTATTCCCCTGAAAATGAAAGCCAAAATACACATCTTAGGCATCCTTGCCATCTTTGGCACCCTATGCCCCTTGCAGGCACAAATTGACTTTGGATCGCTGAGTGAGCAGCAACTCTACAAACGTGAGAACAAATACAACAATTGGACCATTGGCATCGGCATGGGACCAGTGTTTTACTATACCGACATCATCGACTATGCTGTCATGCCAAAGGATCATTACCGGTTTGCACCCACCATCATGGTGGCCCACCAGTTCAACCGACCATGGGGCATTGAAGCCCAACTGATGATGGCCGATATGTACGGCCAAAAGAATGGTCGTTACTTCAGCGGCAACCTCATTGATGCCACCCTTAACCTAACCTTGAGCATCAACCAAATGGCCATCTTCGGCCCCATTGGCGATCGTTGGAACATCTATGCCAAGTTGGGATTTGGATTGGTCTACTTCAGAAGCCGCGTGCGCGATGTGGAAGACCACACCTTTAAAAAAGTAAAGGACATCTATCCATACATATCGGGCTACCCCAACCCTTATGGCTGGGATGAAGAGGACTACCTGGTGATTGGTTACGACCGCCAAGGGGATCCTTCAAAAAAACAAAAGCGCAAAAGCGAGGTGGTTGTGCCCATAGGCATTGGTGCACAATACCGAATCAACGAACGTTGGGATGCGGGCATGGAACTTATGATGCACTCCATGACCAAGGACAATCTGGATGTCAATCTCTCGGGTGCCGACAACGACGCCTACCTCTTTCCAACATTGACCCTGCGGTACAAGATCGGCAAGAAAGACCGACGCCATCCCGTGTGGACCTACAAAGACTTTAACCTCAGTCAGCGCCGCAACCGGGCGAACGATCCCCTGGCCATGAAAATCGATTCCCTGAGGCAACGGCTCGACGAATTGGCTGCCAACGACTCGGTGACCAACGACACCACAACCATCTATGCAGAAACCATCATTTTTGAGGACGACATACAAGCCTCTGTATTTTTCGATTTCGATAAGGCTGACATCACCAACCGCTCCCACAAAACTTTAGCTCAAATTGCTAAAGCGATGAAAGATAACGAATCGTCGCGTGTGCTGATCAGGGGTTACTGCGATGCCCGGGGAACCGACCAGTACAACATCAGACTGAGCGAACGGCGATGCCAGGCGGTATTGGATGTACTGGAGAAAGATTATGGCATTGACAAGAGCCGCTTTGTACAAGATCCTAAAGGAGAATCAGAACTGCTGTCGGATACTGAGAAGCTAAAACCCAGGGGCATACACCTGGTGAACCGCCGTGTGGATTTACTTTTATTAAAGGATTAGCATGATGAGATACTGCCTGACGCTGATAGGTTTGCTATTTTTGCTGGCTACCCCCAAGGCGCAATACAAAACAGACCTCAGGGTGATCGATGAGTCGGCCCGCTACTCCAGGGACAAAAAATTCAAAACCTGGACATTGACAGCCGGTTATGGGCCAGCCATCCCATTCACCGACCTGACCCCCTACACCCTGTTTCCATCGAACCATTTGGATTTTGGATTCAACGCCTCTATCGCGAAACAGATTTATCCTTCCTTTGCATTGGATTTGCAGTTTGTCACCGCCAATATGTACGGGCAAAAACAACAGGTCTATTTCGATGGCAACCTGATGGATTTCACCCTCAACCTACAGGCCTACATCAATCAAATGGTCGATTTCCCAGGGCCTATAAAGGATCGGTGGAACTTCTACCTGAAGATAGGCCTGGGCATGCAAACTTTCAGGTCGCAACTGCGCTACGTGGCCAATGATGAATTTGTACGTGTGAGTGACTTCACCGGACAAACAGAGGACATGCGCTACGTGGTTTTAGGCTACGACAAACTCAATCCTGAAAAAAAAATCGCCCGTAAAGCAGAGATGATTCTCCCCCTGGGAGCAGGAGCCCTCTACCGCATCAACAACAGCTTCGACATCGGCATAGAATCAACCATTCGCTTTTCGTTCGAGGACAATATGGACAACATACTCATTGGCGCAACCAACGACCGCTATTGGTACACGGCCATCAACCTGAGCTATAACATTGGCAGAAAGAATATACGCCACAGTAAATGGACCTATCGCACCTATGGATTCAACATATTTGGGAAACCGAAAAAAGATCCGATCCTCTCGGAAATTGAAGATCTGGAGCTAAAGATTAAAAGCTTTGAGGCCAATCGCCCCATAAAACGTGATTCGGTTTTCATTGTCCATACCCTGAAAAAGGTGTATGGGCGCAACAATCTGCACCAAATATTTTTCACCTCGAATAACACGGTTGTGGATAAAACCTACCATGAGGAGCTGGCACAAGTGGCCCTCAAGCTCATGGAGAACGAAAAATGGCAAGTGGAAATCATTGGCTTTTCCGATGAGAGGGAGGAGACTGCCAACAACATGGCCATCAGTGAAGCCCGTTGCAACCAGGTGGCCGACAAGCTCATACACGATCTGGGGATCGACAGTCAGCGGATCATCATCACACCCAAAGGCAACAATGAACTATTATCGCCAACAAAGGAACTGACCCCCAGGGGTTTGCATTTCATCAACCGCCGGGTGGATATGGTGATTCGAAAATAACCGCCCAAAAATCAATTCCATAATAAACCATTCGGCATACGGGTGGTTTATTAGGTATGGAAAACAAAAAGAGAAGAGATTATATCATTTATGACGACCATTGCAAGCTTTGCCAACGGTCGGTGGCCTTATTGAAGCATGCTGACAAAGACCACAACTTCACTTTTCTGCCATTCAGCCAGGCTGAAGCAAAGGAGAAAATGGAGGCCTACCAACTCGACCATTCAACGTTGGAAGAGCTGTTGGTAATCAAGGGCGATTCGATGCACCGCGGTGCCGATGGCATTGTGGAAGCCCTTGCCAGCCTACCATTACCTTGGCGACTGGCTGCCTACCCGGTTCGCTTAATTCCCCGCACCCTCAGGCAAAAGGCCTACCGCTGGATTGCCCGCCACCGCAAAAGGCATTAACAAGAAACATCAGCCTTCAACCTCGTGATCCTTTTTGTCGCCCCGCTCATCGGCCAGGTACCTTACCGACAATATGGATAAAAATCGGCTGATGCGTTGAATGGCATTTTGTGTATCAACTTTTATCTCCACGCCCTTGAGCTTCAAAAGGAAAACAGAATAGACAGCCGAAAGGGCCAATTCAATATGATGCATCTTAACCTCCTGGGGTTGGCGGGCAGCAAAAGCGTTAAGATCGGGATAGGCCATCTGAAAGGCATTCTGGTAAGCGATTTCCGATGGTTGAGTCAGCAACTCAAGGTGGAAATTGTAAAGGTCGTTGGCCAGTTGTGTTGTTATCTGCAAATGGCCGCCAGCCTCCTTCCCCTCCAGACGCATCATCTCGGTGAGGTTTTCCCACCAGTCGCGCACCTCAAGAATCATCGATTCATCGGACAGCTTATAGCTTCCAATGATGTTTTGATCGATGCGTGCCATATCCAAGCCATTGGCACGGATCAAATCTTCAACCTGCCACATATACAGGATATACTCAACAATGTTTTGTCTACGTTTTTCTCGTGCTACTATCATATCAATCTATATCCTCGTCAGAAAAATCACCAATAAAAAACTCATCCAAATCGCGCCGTTCCTTTTTGGTAGGACGGCCAGTCCCCCGCTGGCGACCAGAAGCCTGCGCCAGTTGGCTCATCTCCAGAACGGCCAACACATCGGCAGGCGTGACATCTTCGATAAAACCTGGCACCAACTTGGCACCCATCCGGTTATCGGCCAAGGCCAAAACTTTAAAGGAGCGAATAATGGGCGGCACCCGGATTTCGACCACATCGCCCACCTTGACCACACGGGAAGTCTTTACCGGCATCCCCCCCATGGTAATACGTCCTTTCTTGCAGGCTTCGGCAGCCAGAGTGCGTGTTTTAAACAGGCGAACCGACCAGAGGAACTTATCAATCCGAACTGATTCTTTCAGGCTCATAACTATTTATTATTAAAAGCGGTCATGGTTGGTTGAAGTCCAATGGTGCCAAAGCTCTTGATCATTTGGCAGGCCACATCGATGCGCAGGGGCAGATCTTTGGCCTCCTCGGAGCTCCATTTGCCTAGCACATAATCAATTTGTCCTCCTTTGCGGAAATTGTCGCCAATACCAAAGCGGAGGCGGGCATAATTGTTGTGCCCCAGGGTTTCTTGAATGTGTTTCAACCCATTGTGTCCAGCATCGCTGCCTTTGGGTTTGAGCCGCAAGGTTCCAAAGGGCAACGCCAGGTCGTCCACCACCACCAAAACATTTTCTATGGCGATTTTCTCTTTCTGCATCCAGTAAGCAATGGCCTTTCCACTCAAATTCATGTAGGTGCTGGGTTTCAACAGCACAAAGGTACGCCCTTTGAACTTCAGGTTGGCCACCATCCCGTAACGCCCATCCTCAAATGGGCAATCGTGTTCTTTGGCCAGGGCATCCACCACATCAAAGCCGATATTATGACGGGTATGGGCATAATCGGAACCGATATTGCCCAATCCTGCAATTAAGTATTTCATTTCCGAAGGTACAGTTTCGCGTTTATCTCATCTAAAAAAGGGAAGCCACAGTTTCATAAGCAACTTTTACAAGAGCAATGCCAAAATAGTAAAAAGAGAGCAACCATGGAGCCTATCCAACAAAAAAAACCCCCATCGCAATGGAGGTTTTTTGTTTTCTCAACAATATGATTACTTCTGGCTTTGTGCAGCAGCACGTGCAGCTCTGGTAAGCTTAACAGCAACCACAACAGCATTTTTAGCATTCAGAATCTCAACATTATCGTAACTCAACTCACCAACTTTGATGCCTTTACCCAATCCAAGATTGGTAATGTCGATATTCAAATTATCGGGCATGTCTTTTGGGAATGCTTTAACTTTCAGTTTGCGAAGCTCCAGTTGAAGCTTACCCCCTGCTTTAACACCTTCGGCCAAACCAGTCAAGGTTACAGGAACCTCCATAACAGTTTGCTTGTCTTCAGAGATCTGAAGGAAGTCAACGTGCAGAATTGCATCGCTTACCGGATGGTACTGAATATCCTTAAGGATAGCCTGTACTGTTTTTCCTTCGATGTTCAAGTTCACGATATAAACATTTGGGCTATATACCAAATGACGGAATTCGTTAACATGAGCTGAAAAATGAACCACTTCTCCGGCACCGTAAAGAACGCAAGGTACCAACTCGTCCTGACGCAACAGCTTGGCTACTTTTTTACCAGTGCCTTCACGCTTAACGCCTTTTAATTCAATTGTTTGCATGTTTAAATTTTTAATGTGCTACTCAAAATTAAGTTCTGCATAGTGCAAGGAATCTTAATCTCCCATCACACGTCTGCCAAAACGCGGCTGCAAAGATATAAAATTATAATATAAACTGATTACTGATAGACTGATAATTATAAACTTTATCAATGGTGTCGGCAAAAAGTTGTGCGACCGAAAGCACTTTGATTTTGGAGGATTCACGTTTCAAAGGAATTGAGTCAGTAACCACCAGTTCAATCAAGGCCGAATTCTCGATATTTTCGTATGCCTTACCCGACAAAACAGCATGTGAAGCAAAGGCTCTGACACTCTTGGCGCCCTGTTCCATCATCATGTCGGCAGCTTTCGACAAAGTACCTGCAGTATCGACCATATCGTCGAGTAACACCACATTCTTGCCTTTTACATCACCAATCACGCGCATCTCATCAATAACATTGGCTTTGGCGCGATGTTTATGACAGATAACCATGGGAGCTTGCAGGAATTTGGCATAGGTATTGGCACGCTTGGTTCCACCCACATCGGGGGACGCAATCACCAGATCATCCAGATTCAACTGTTTGATATAGGGGACGAAGATAGACGAGGCATAAAGATGGTCAACCGGAAGGTTGAAGAATCCCTGTATCTGATCGGCATGCAAGTCCATCGTAATCACCCGGTCAACACCTGCAGTGGTTAACATGTCGGCCACCAGTTTGGCACCAATGGAAACCCGGGGTTGATCTTTACGATCCTGGCGGGCAAAGCCAAAATAGGGCAACACAGCAATAATCTTGTAGGCAGAAGCCCGTTTGGCGGCATCAATCAGCATCAACAGTTCGAAAAGATTGTCTGCCGGCGGAAAAGTACTTTGGACAATAAAGACGTGCGAACCCCGAATCGTCTCTTCGTACATGGTGGCAAACTCCCCGTCGCTAAAACGCAGGACATTGACATTTCCCAATTCCCGTCCGGAACTCAGGCTGATTTTTTCGGCCAGATACTTTGTTGCTGTTCCTGAAAAAATCTTGATAGGTGCTTTTGGTGGCATTATAATGCGTTGTTTTTCTGTTAATTAATCATTAAAACTTTGCAAAGTTACAAAAATTGCCCGTATACAGCTTAACACAAGAGGTTAATTTCAGACAAAAGAGCTTAAAGCTCCATTGGGGATTGGCTCTGCCATTGAGCATTCAAATATTCAATGTGGGAGAGGATCTCGTCCCGGCCCAACCCCTTGGACGAGGAAGAAAAAAACATCTCGGGCAGTTCATCCCACTCCTGAAGCAGCGCCTGCTTGTAAATGTCGATATTGTGCACCAATTCGGAAGGCTTCAGTTTATCAACTTTGGTGAAAATAATATTGAATGGTATTCCTTTTTCGCCCAGCATGGCCATAAAGCGAAGGTCGTTGGGTTGTGGAGCCAAGCGGCAATCCACCAGCACAAACAACAAGACCATGGATTCCCGTTTCAGGATATAATCCATGATGATGCCGTCGAATTCCGATTTGATGCTTTTTGAAACCTTGGCATAGCCATATCCGGGCAAATCGACCAGGTACCAACATTTATTAATCTCAAAATGGTTGATGAGGCGGGTTTTACCTGGCGTACCCGATGTTTTGGCCAAACTCTTGCGCTGGCACAGCATATTGATCAGTGACGATTTTCCCACGTTGGAACGTCCAATAAAGGCATATTCGGGTTTTGACGATTTTGGACAGCCCTTAATGGAACTATTGCTCATGATAAAGTCGGCGCTCTTGATAATCATATCTAAGTTGTTTTCCGCAAAAGTAGTGATTATCAGCCGGAAAAAAAACCGCACCACAACTGGCACTACAGCATCCCATTATCAATAAGAGTGATGATGTAGTTAATGGTTTTGTCGTCGCCCGCTTCCTCAAACTCATCTTTCAGGTTGGAACCAAACAGCCGTGCCAACGACTGCCAGAAGAAAGCCGAAAATTTCCCTTTATATTGTTTGATCAGATTGTAACTGGTGTCGCCTGTTTCTCGATCGATCAGCTTGATCAACAAACGCCCCTGCGAGATGGTGAGCTTTCGCAAAGGTTTTTCAAATTCATCGAAAAGGGTTTTCTCCGATTGTTTCAAAAATGCTTTGCGCTCTTTGTCGGTTTTAAGGGTTGCCAGATGGGCATTGATCTCGTGCAATTTGGATGCAGCTAGGCGGGCATAAGGTAATGTGATTTTTATATTTCGCACCAAACGCGAATACCGCAAGTATTCGCGCTCCGATCTAAAATTCATGGGGGGCATGATGACGATTTCGCGCAAATCGATATGGGGAATGGTGTCGTTTCCCTCCACCCGGCCAGCGACCAGAAGAGGGTCAACGACATGGCCTCCTTTTTGAATCTGCGCAGCGGCCATCAGGCAGGAGAGCAAAAACAAAAATAGAATTACAAATCTCATCCCCTTAGTTTTTCACAAAGCTAATCAATTCTTTGGGCAAACGATTTCAACAGCGCAATTTCCTTATCCCAGAGCGTATCATCGGGCGTCTCAAGGATGATGGGCATATTGTCGAACCGGGGGTCGCGCATCATGCGCTCAAACAACGCCATGCCCATAACGCCATAGCCAAGGCTGTCGTGGCGATCCACCCGGCTACCTACACCTTTCTTGGCATCGTTCAGGTGGATGGCTCGCAAATAATCAAAGCCAACCACTTGGTCGAACTCATCCCAAACGCGGCCATAGCTGTAAGCATCAATAATATCGTAGCCGGCAGCAACAGTATGGCATGTATCCAGACAGACGCCCACACGGCTTTTGTCCTCCACCCGATTGATGATATGCGCCAAATGGGCAAAACTGTAGCCCAGGTTGGTGCCCTGCCCTGCCGTGTTTTCAATAATGGCGGCCACACCACTGGTGCGTTCCAAGACCCAGTTGATGGAATCGGCAATGAGGTCGAGGCATTCCGTTTCGGAGATCTTGTTCAGGTGGCTGCCGGGATGGAAGTTCAACATGGTGAGACCCAACTGTTCACAACGCTGCATCTCATCGAGAAAAACATCCCGCGACTTCTGCAAAGCCTCTGGATCGGGATTGCCCAGATTGATTAGGTAGCTGTCGTGCGGCAGGATGTTTTTGGGCTCATATCCCAGACGGACACAATTGGCTTTGAACTGATCGATGCTTTCAGCCGTCAGAGGTTTGGCAACCCACTGGCGCTGATTCTTGGTAAACAACGCAAATGCTGTGGCGCCAATGGCCGAAGCATTGACCGGGGCATTTTCCACGCCACCTGATGCACTCACATGTGCACCGATATATTTATTCATGGTCGTACAATTTTAAATTTATTACAGAACACAAAATACGAGCGATTGTTTCCAATCCCCCTCAATCAAAATACTTGATGGTATGCCTTAGCGTGAATTCAAGGCTATTCAACCCGTTTTCCTCACCGTAATAATAAGGTTTGGTGGTTCCAAACTGACGTGCGTAAACCAAACGAGCCTCCAGAAAATCGGTGAAGGCATAGCCCAATCCCCCGCCAATGGTGCCGCGTTGGAAAAAATCGTTCACCGGCAGCTCGCTTTGCATATTGAAGTTGAGAGCCACCAGGCCATCGGCAAACCACACCCCTTTCAGCGTTTTCTTAACATTGGGCGAGATGATAAAACGAGGCTCCATGCGGTATATGACCCGACTACTGCGCGAGTTCACATCAATGGGTTCGTAACGGATAAGGCGCTGTTCGAGACGAACCTCATGCCTAGTTTTCAACCGCTTATCGCCTGGAGCCCTAACATAAAGGGATTGATGGGTGCGGAACTCCATTTCCCGAGAGGTGCGTTCATGATAAGCATAAGCACCCAAACCACCAACCTCAAGCGAAATCCATCCATTGGCTCGGAACCTCAACCCGCCACGCACCCCTACAGCTTGCCATTTCACATCGCCATAGCCAATTTGCGAGACCACATCGGCATGCACCGACCACCATCGGTTCAACAAAAAGTTATCCTGAAAAACAAATTTGTTCTCAAGCTTTTGACCCGATACAAAACCGACAAGAACCATCAAAACAACAGAAACAATAATCTTACGCACAGAATTTCAAATTTAAGTCAGGTATAAAAATAGGGTTTTCCCCAAGTGATCAAACCATTTACCATCCCAAGTGTTTAAAACAATAAACAAATCAAGCAGAATAGGCTATAGAACGTTTAAATCATGACAAATATAAAAAATTTTGATTATATCATCATAGGAGCCGGCATCACAGGCATTAGCGCGGCGGAAACCATCGCCAACCAGTCTCGAGACGCATCGATATTACTGGTCAACAACGAACCAAGGCTACCTTACAAACGAACCAGGATCAACAAAAGCATCCACAGTGGTTTCCATACCGATGATTTTGCCCTAAAAAGCCGGGTATGGTTCGCCGAAAACAACATCAACCTGCTTAACGAAAACGTGGAGACCATCCATCCCGCCAACAAAACAGTTTTCACCCAACATCAAACCTTCACCTATGGCAAATTGCTGTTGGCCACGGGCAGCCGCCCCCGAAGCACCGGGCACGAGGCGTGGGACAGGATGGTGCTGCCTGTACGAACAGCCACTGAGGTGGAAACCATTATCGAGTCGATGCAAAAAGCCAACCACTACCTGATTATTGGCGGGGGTGCCGAGGGGATCGAAACCGCAGAGCAATTAATCAGAGCAGGCAAACAGGTAACCCTCACCGACCGAAATCCCAACCTGATGCATCGCTATTTGACAGAAGCCTTGAGTCACCGGGTAAAAGAGACGTTGATTAAAAACGGTATTTCAGTGATCAATCCAGCAGAGATAAAGTCCATCCATCACACCCAAGCCTACACCATCGAACTCAACGATCAAACCATCAATGCCGATGCCATCATCAGTTGCATAGGCCACCAGCCCAATGTGGAACTGGCGATAGAAGCTGGCATCAAGACCAACCGGGGCATCCTTGTGGACAACACCCTAAATACGAGTATTGCTGACATATTTGCGGCAGGCGATGTAGCCGAACATCAGGATGGCAGGATTACCGGATTGTGGCACGCCGCCGAATACCAGGGGAAAATAGCAGCCATGAATATGGCAGGCATACACACCATTTGCGAAAACCGCCCCTACCGCTTCAAGACAGAGATTTTTGGCGATTTTTATTTTTCTGGCGGAACGCTCAAACACCCCGGGTCAACAATCACGAAGATGAGCAATTGCGATAAAGCGAGAGAGGTTGCCACCATCAACCACCAGATTGTAGGCATTGTATCCCTCAACGAAGCACTATTGGCTCCGTTGTTCCAGCAAGCCATGATGGAGCAATGGACACCCGACCAACTCGAACTGGCCATAAATAAATTGCCACAAGAATAGACCCACATAACAAAAATTCTTTCTTTTTCGAATTCCAGATGTTATATTGGCAACCATTCCTCAACCTAACGGAATGAAATTCAAATTACAATGCTTATGAACCATACAGAGCCAATCTATGCCAATGTCACTTCCGAAATAGGAGAGTTGGAAGCCGTCATCCTGCACACACCAGGACGTGAAGTGGAGAGCATGACTCCGGCCAACGCCCAACGAGCCCTTTACAGCGATATCCTAAACTTGTCGGTAGCCAGTTACGAATACGAACAACTGCAAGGCGTTTTAAACAAAGTAACCAAGGTATTCCAAGTAGGCGCACTATTAGAGGAGATTCTACAGGAAGAGAAAGTGAGGCAGAAATTGATTGAGCGTATCTGCTCAGCCGAAAAGATATTGAACATACGCGACTATCTACTTGAACTGGACGCTAAGGAGTTGAGCCGCCAATTGATCGAAGGGTCGGAATTCAAATTCGACTCGCTCACCAATTACCTCTCCGAGGAAAGGTATGCCCTGCGGCCACTCCACAACTTCTTTTTTACCCGCGATGCCTCCATGACCCTACACGAGCAGGTGTTGATTGGCAAAATGGCCAATGCGGTGCGCGAGCGGGAATCCATGATCATGGAGGCCATTTTCAACCATTCGAAACAAGTGTCGGCCAGAACCATCAATCCGGCATCCTTTTACAACATAGAGCCGGAAACAAAAATTGAAGGCGGCGATGTTTTGATAGCCCGCCACGACATCACCATCATTGGGAACGGTGTCCGAACCAGCACCCAAGGCATCGACTTCATCATCAATCAGATGAAGCAACGCAAAGAACGCCACTACATTGTGGTTCAGCAATTGCCACACAAACCGGAATCGTTCATCCACCTCGATATGGTCTTTACCCTCTTGGATCGCGACCAATGCATGGTATATGAACCAGTAATCCTTCATCCAGGCAACCTGCTCACCATATTAATCGAAATCGACAACGGGATTGTGAAACGCATCGAAAAGAAAAACAATCTGCTGGCCTGCCTGAAGGAGTTGGGAATGGATTTGAATCCCATCCTGTGTGGTGGCAACAAAGATGTATGGAACAGCGAACGCGAACAATGGCACAGCGGCGCCAACTTTTTTGCTATGGCACCCGGCAAAGTGCTGGGCTACGAACGCAACACCTACACCATGGAGGCCATGAACAACCATGGTTACGATATTATTCCAGCCATCGACGTGCTCAACAACAGCATCAACCTCAACAATTACAGCAAATATGTGGTGACCATTGAAGGGTCGGAACTTTCGCGCGGAGGAGGTGGCGCCAGGTGCATGACCATGCCTTTCAAACGCAAAACAGTCCTTTGGTAAAACTCACCGAGACATTACAACCTCAATTGAAAAAAGGCTGTCAAAGGAATAGAATTTCCAGACAGCCTTTTTGCTATTTATAATCCTCTTTCACCATGACCTTTGCAGAAACAACGCTGTAGGTGGTGAAATAGCCCAACGCACCATTGCTGACATTCCCTTTGATATTGGCAGGCGGACCGCTAAATATAGGATTTTTGTAACCTGTCTCATCCGAAAGTGCCGTTACATAGTCGAAAAATGGCTTATTGATGCCGCCAACATACAGTGTTATCCAATCCCCTTTTTTCATGGTAATCACCACATCCCCATCCCTATTCTCTTTCCGAATGTTTTGCACCCAAGCGCCATAGGCGTAGTTCCCGTTAAAGAACTTGTCGTCGGTGCAAATGGTTTCGGAATACTGGTCGGTGACCACCGAATCATTTTTAGCCACCGAGAACATATAGAAATCATCGCGATCGGGATTATCGCGGGCATAAAACAAAATTCGCCAAAGCTTATCTTTCTCAACAAAACTATATCCAATGGAATCGATGTGGAGCAGGTCGGGCATTATGCTTTGTGCCTCGTAAACCTCGAAAACACCATCCCGATCCACGTCCACATTCTCAATTTTCAATTGATAGGTACGACCAGGAACGCCATAGTAATTGGGAGGGGTAAAGTAAACGCCCGAACCATCAGCCCACTCTTCCAACAACAGTTTTGATGATCCGTCATCTAGCGTCACCTTAGCACCAGAAACAGCAGGTGCTTTATCGTTGCTGAAGAAATCGGACGTCAACGACAGCTTCACATAATGAGCCGTGGTGTCGGTGGTGATGCGTCCATCCACCACAAATCGGGGTGGGATGGAACCAAGGTTTAAATCGACATATTCGGTACATGCCGCAAACAGTGGCAGAACGAGCAGTAGCAACCAACAATCCTTGGACAAAGCACAAGGCTGCAACCGTTTTTTTAAAGACATAATATCCATCATTAAAAATTAAAATTATAGGTAATAGATGGGATAAAAGAAAATAGGTAGGTTTTCTCGGCCCGCACCAGATAGGGATCATTCTGATCGCGCTCATAGTTGATGGTCCAAGCATTCTTCCGCCCATAGGCATTGTACACTGAAAAGACCCATTCGCCCGACCAACGACGCGACTCCCGCTTTTTGCCGGCTAGAGTAAGTGAGAGGTCGAGCCGGTGATAATCAGGCATGCGATTGGCATTGCGCCTCGGGTAGTAAGGAATGATATCGCCACCCACCTCGTACCGTGCCACAGGATAGGTGGTGGGGTTACCGGTATAAAACACCCAATTGGCCGAGATCATGGTGCGCGCCGTGAGCTGGTGGTTCAAAACAATGCTGCAATCGTGCGGGTGGTCGTAGGGCGAGAGGTAGGAAAGCCCCTCGTTGATCTCGTCGAAAAACCGCTCAGCCCTGCTGCGGGTGTAACTCACCCAGCCATTCCATTTGTCCAGGTTGAGTTTAAGCATCAGTTCGGCACCATACGCCTTGGTCTTCCCAAAGCGCAGCTCCCCTTCGAGATACTCGTTCAACAACACATCGGCATGATCCTTGAAATCGATGGAATGTTTCATATCCTTGTAAAACAGCTCCACAGAAGCTTCAATTCGGTTGTCGAGAAAATTCTTGAACAACCCCACGGAAACCTGATCGGAAACCTGCGGTTTGACATTGGGGGAGGAAGCGAACCACACATCCAGAGGCGAGCCGGAGGAGGACGTTGTGGCCTGGTGCAGGTATTGGGTGGTGCGGCTGTAACCGGCCTTAACCGATGTGGAAGGATTGAGGATAAAGGAGCTACTCAAACGTGGTTCGAGCCGATAATAGGTATGGTAAACATCGCCGCCCCCATACTCAATGGCTTCGCTCAATTGGTGAGCCGCATCGTAATAATACTGCGTGGTGGCTCCCATGTTTTGAAAAGCGGAGAATCGCACCCCATACTTGAGATTGAGCCAATTGGCCACCTTAAAATCATGCGAAACATACAAGGCATGTTCAAGGGTATTGGAAACCGGCATTTCAATGCGACTGAACAACGACTCGCTTCCTTTGCCTTGGGCCAATCCCGGTTTAATCTTATGATAGATTGACTGTCCACCAAAATCGAGCGTGTGGGCAGGATCGAGATACCAGATAAAATCGACCTTCCCACCAAAATCATGCAGTTTCGACTCCCACTCCACCGAATTGGCACTGCTCTCCTCGGCCATCAGAAAGTAGTCATAATAGGAATTCAAAAGGGTGACATTGCAAAACAGCTTGGGCGAAAAGATATGGTTCCAACGCAGCGTATAGGTCTGGTTCCCAAAGCTCATCTCCTGATCCTCGGCCCGGAACACATCGCGCCCAAAATAGCCGCTAATAAATATGCGGTTATTGGCATTGAAAGTATGACTAAGCTTGGCATTCAAATCGTAAAAGAAAAGCGTGTTATCGCGGATCGCCTCATCGGAGGAAAGACCGAGGAAAACATCAGCATAAGTACGACGGCCACTGACAATAAAAGTGGTTTTCTCATTGACAATAGGCCCTTCGAGGGTGAGACGCGAAGAGATGGTTCCAATCCCCCCCGAGCCACTGAAACGGCTGCTGTTGCCATCCTTCATCCGCACGTCCAAAAGGGATGAGAGCCGCCCCCCATAAGCCGCAGGAATATCGCCCTTATACAATTTCACATCTTTCACCGCATCGTTGTTGAATACCGAAAAGAACCCCATCAGGTGCCCAGCATTATACACAGTGGCTTCATCCAGCAATATCAGATTTTGATCGGGATTGCCACCCCGGACGCTGAAACCAGTTGATCCTTCGCTGGTGGCTTGTACTCCGGGCATCAGCTGGATCACCTTGACGAGGTCGGTCTCTCCCATCAAAACCGGTACATTTTTGATTGTTCGGGCTTGCAACTTCTGCACTCCCATCTCCGGATTGCGAATATTCTCATCCTTGCGCCGCGACTGGACAACCACCTCACTCAGTGATTCACTTTTGGCTCGCAAGTCCACATTATTCACCACATCCCCCGTCAACGAAAGCTCCACCACCTGGCTCGCATATCCCAGGTAACCATACTCCACGGTATAATTTCCTTCAGGAAGGGAGAGGGAATAAAAGCCATAACCATTGGCCACATTCCCCAACGACAACTCACGAACAAATACCGTGGCACCCACCAACACCTCACCGGTGCTGGCATCCTTGATATGGCCACTAAGGGTCACCCTTTTCTTGGCCACGGGAGGATGATCGCCCGCCCTCAAACCAAAAAACTGGTTTAATAAGATTAATAAGACACCAATTCTAATCAGACTCAGGCTCATAAATAACAATATAATTAATTCATATAACAGCACGCCTCACCTATTGAGTTTTGTAGAAACGTGGGGTGGAGAAAACAACATTTATTCCAAAACAAACAACGATCTAACAACAAAACAGTTACACAACAGCAGGATCATAAACAAAAACGGTAAGCTGTTCAAATACGGACAGCACCTTGTTCAAAACCGAACAAATCCGATTCAAACATAGGGCTAATAATAGAATCAGAAGTTACCAAATTCGTTAAGTTTCAATTAAATTGCACCGTAAATAGAAACTTAATCGCTCAGGTCGACATGAAATAATGGCAAGTATTGCACACCAATTGGAGAAGAAACGCTTTCGAACAACGTAACCTGCCGCACAGCAATTTCTGTCCAGACAACAGTTTTGTGACCATCCAGCAATTCAGAAATGGCCTCACCACAGCCACTACCCATCCGAGCCAATGTAACATGCGGATGATACCCATGTTTCTCGGGCGTAAAACCACACGCCACCACCAAATCCAACAATTGCCGATAAAGAGATTCAAGCTGGGGATTCAACGCCACGCCAGCCCAAAGAACACGGGGATTTTGCTTATCGGGAAACACTCCGAGCCCTTGGAGTTGCAAACTAAATGCAGGAAAATCGGCCAAGGTGATTAACGACTGCTTGAGCATCTCAAGCTGGCTGGGCGAAGTGGCACCCAAATAATGGAGGGTGATGTGGCGGTTGGCAGGCGGCACCCATTGGAATGACCGAAACGGTTCATGGCCACGCCATCGCGCACAAAAATCATCCATAACCTTATTTTCTGGCAAATCAATGGCGATAAAAGTCCGCATGGCAGTTCACAATTGGTAAAGTTTGCCCAATTTATTAAATTAGCTTCAGAAACAAAAATTGATTTTATGAAGAAAATTGCCGTTATCCTATCGGGCTGTGGCGTTTACGATGGTGCCGAGATCCACGAAGCCACCCTGAGCCTGCTGGCCATTGCCAAGGCCGGAGCAACCTACCATATTTTTGCGCCAGACATCCCACAGCACCATGTTGTGAACCACCTGACAGGCCAAGCAACCAGCGAAAGCCGCAATGTATTGGTTGAATCGGCTCGTATTGCCCGGGGCAACATACAGCCATTGGCGGATTACAACGCGCTTGACTTTGATGCACTATTGATTCCCGGCGGATTTGGTGTGGCCAAAAACCTCAGCTCCATCGCCTTCGACGGGGCAAAAGCCAGTGTTGATCCATCGGTGGAGCAAGCCATCCGTCAGACCCATGGAGCCCAAAAACCCATAGGCGCCTTATGCATTGCCCCAGCAATGATTGCCCGCATCATCACCAACGCAGAGGTGACCATTGGCAACGATCCTGGAACAGCGCAGGCAATTCAGCAGATGGGCGCCACCCATGTTGAGGCCACCCATGGCGAAGTGGTTGTTGACCAGAAAAACAAGATTGCCACCACCCCTTGCTACATGCTGGATGCCAACATCGTGCAAATTGCCGAAGGAGCCGAGCATGTGGTGGAAGCCCTGATGAAAATGATGGATTAAGCGCTTCGGAATAGGCTTCTAAAATAATCCGCGAAAATCTGAAATACACATGGAAAAAACCACCCACAGAATACTCAAATTTTCACGGATTATGTTTTTTAATATTCAATTCCATTCGCAATTATTGCCCGCTCACCACCCCGCTCATCAAACAATCGTGGGGTTCCATGGGGATTTCATCAACCACCTGGAAACCAAAGGCCATACCCAATTTATAGGCTTCGGGGAAACGGCTCAAGATGCGATCGTAATACCCTTTTCCGCGTCCCAAGCGGGCGCCTTTTTCGGTGAAGGCAACACCAGGTACCAAAATCATATCCACCCGGGCATCGTTTGGCAACAAGGGGCCTGTTGGCTCCAGGATATTAAATGCACCCCGAGCTTGAAGCGATTCAGCCCCTTCGTAGAGCCGAAACTCCAAATCATCGCCCACCACCACCGGCAGGTAGAACTTTTTACATCCGTTCCACTTATTGATAAGCAGTTTGGTTTGAACCTCATCGGGCATGGCCCAATAAGCCAGAATAATTTCACTCGTGTGGAACACCTCCATGGTCTCTATCACCCCCTGGATGGGAATGGAAAGATTGGCCAAATAGGCTGCTGAATATTCCTTTTTACGGTCGCGGATGAGTTGCCGCAAAGCCTTTTTTTGTTGTACAATGTCCATAACCAATTAACTCATCATCAATAATAAATCAATAAAGTTCAACCCTACGGTCTTTCAAAACATGGTTGCGGGGCGTCACCATCTTATCGAGCGCCACCGAAAGATCCAGATCCACCGTCAACACCTCTTCCATATCTAAAGAAGCCCTTCGAAGCACCTTGCCATCGGGAGCCACCACCAGCGATTCCCCGGTAAAGGTGAGATCACCCTCGGTGCCAATGCGATTGGCCGTGGCCACAAAAATGCGGTTGACAATGGCATGCGATGGAACCACCTGCTGGCAATAGGGCAAAACCAAGCAACAGGGGTGCGCAATAATCTGGGCTCCGGCCATGGTCATTTTGCGCCAGACCTCGGGGAACATCCAGTCGTAACAAATAAGCATCCCAATAGTGCCGATGGGCGTTTCATATACCGGCATACCCAAATCGCCCGGCTCGAAAATATCCTTTTCCCGGTCGAAAAGGTGCAGTTTGCGGTAAACACCCCCAAGACCTTCGGGGCTCACCAGCAGAGCTGTATTGAAAAGACAGTTACCCTCCCGCTCGTTGAATCCTGAAACGATGTAACAATTATGTTGCTCGCACAATTTTTCTAAAAAATCAACGTACCGGCTATCGGCCAACTCTTCGGAACAAGCCCATGCTTGGTCACGATTGGCAAAATTATAACCCGTTGAAGCCAACTCGGGCAACACATACAAATCGGAACCGGCCGACTGTTCAATCAACATCCTGATTTTGGCCATATTGGCATCCACATCGGCCAACACAGGTTCAAATTGCAACACCGAAACTCTTGTCATACAAACAATTCTTGTTTAAGGTAGCAAGTTAATCAAAAAAAGGAAGACGGAAAGCATAGTAGGCGAATACTCCTCCCCACCCGCTCATCGACAAAACCCGTCCATTGGCAGAGTATTTAAGTCGGTTGTTCGATTAGTTTTTTTTATTGATTGGATTGAAGATAATTTCATCGCATAAAACAAACAATATTCAACAAACAATAGATCAAATGAAGAAGTTTATCTTCCTAATCACATTCATCACCATTGCCATGAGCGCCTTGGCACAAAACCTCCGGATAACGGGACTGGTTACCGATGGGACGAGCGGGCAGTCGCTACCGGGAGCGGCGGTGCTTTTAACCCCCGAATCGACCGGATCGAAGGCCATAGGCCAAAGCACCGATTCTCAAGGAAGTTTTGAATTTAAAAACCTGACCCCGGGAAACTACAAACTATCCATATCCTTCATTGGGTACCAGGAGCTGGTGAAAAAAATCACCCTATCAAACAAAAGCCTGGAACTGGGCAGATTAAAGCTGGCCATCCAAGAGCTCAGAGTCAAAGAGGTGGTGGTGGGTGGCACCATGGTTCGCCAGGAACAAAAAGGCGACACCACGGTGTTCAATGCGGAAGCCTTCAAGGTTCATGCCGATGCCACCACGGAAGACTTAATCAAGAAGATGCCGGGCATCACCATCGACGGCACCACCATCAAGGCTAACGGCCAGCAGGTAAAAAAGGTGCTGGTGGATGGCAAGGAGTTTTTTGGCAACGACCCCATGATGGCCGTCAAAAACTTCCCCGCCGATGTGATCGACAAAATAGAGGTGTATGACAAACAGAGCGATCAGGCCCAGTTTTCGGGATTCAACGACGGCAACGAGGAGCGCACCATCAACATCGCCACTAAAAATGGGAAGAGCATGGGGCGCTTTGGCAAAGCCTATGCTGGTTATGGCTCCGACGGGCGCTACGAAGCCGGTGGCAACCTCAACTACTTCAAAGGGAGCCAACGCATCTCCATCATCGGGCTGTTCAACAACACCAATCAGCAGAATTTCTCTTTCGACGACATCGTGGGTGCCATGGGATCGGGCGGACGTGGTGCCGGCATGGGCGGCAACTTCATGACTGGCAACCTAGGTGGCATTACGCGCACCAACTCCATCGGCATCAACTACAGCAACACGTTTGGGAAAAAAGTGGAGCTCACCAGCAGCTACTTTTTCAACAACACCAACAATAAAAACACATCCGAAGTCATCAAGGAGTATTTCCCCGATGGAGACAATACGCGCCTCTATAATGAGTACAGCACCTCATCGACAAAAAACTACAACCACCGGTTCAACATGCGGCTCACCTACCAGATCGACAGTTTGAACAGCATCCTGTTCACACCCCGCATCAGCTGGCAGAAAAACGACAACAGCAGCCTTACCACGAGCGATGAATTTGTGAATGCCATTCAGCAGCTCACCACCACCAACGACGTGGTAAGCAACAACGAAGGTTATTCCTTGAACGGCGACATCATGTTCCGTCACAAATTTATGAAACACAGGCGTACCATTTCTTTGCGAGCAGGAACCTCAAGCACTTTTTCGAACGGTGAAACCACCACCTACTCGTTGAGCGAAGCCATCAACAACCACGACAACGATTTGATCACCAACCAACTGGCCGACAACAACAACAAAAATCTGGGCATCAATACCGAAGTGGTTTTCACAGAGCCTCTAGGCATCAACAGTGCCTTGATGATCAACTACAGCCCCTCCTTCACCTTTAGCGAAGGGAACAAAACTGTTTACGACAAGAGCTACGACGATTACCGGGCCGACTACCCAGTAGGGTCGCTGAGCAACAGCACCGAATCGGAATACAACCAGCAGAAAGCCGGACTGGGTTACAATTACAACAAAGGGCACTTCAACTTGATTGCAGGCCTCAACTATCAATATGCCACACTCACCGGTGACCAAACTTTCCCCCAGGAAGCCTCTACCCGCAAAAGCTTCGAGAACGCACTACCCTCGTTGATGCTGAGCTATAAAAAAGACAAAACCACCAGTTTTCGCCTGCATTACCGCACCAACACCAGTGCCCCGTCGGTGTCGCAGCTACAAAACACGGTAAACATCAGCAACAACCGGAATTACAGCATGGGCAACCCCGATCTGGAGCAACAATACACCCAAAATTTAATGTTCCATTTTGCAACCACCAATCCGGAGACCTCGCGCTCATTCTTTGCCATGGCAGCCATCACCACCACAGCCGATTACATTGCCACCGCAAGCACCATTGCAAGAAAAGACTCGTTGATTGCCAACGACATCCTGCTGCCTGCCGGAACACAGCTTGACCAACCGGTGAACCTGAATGGCTATTTCAGTCTGAATGCCTTCAGCACCTACGGGTTCCCCATCAAAGCCATCAAAAGCAACATCAACATCAACCTGGGATTGAACTACCAGAACAAACCGGGCATGTACAATCATGTGAAAAACAATACCGACACCTACACCATCAACAGCGGCATTGTGGTGGGCAGCAACATCAGCCAAAACATCGACTTCACCGCATCGTACAACCCGGGTTACAACATACTGAAGAGTTCGGCAGCAACAGCCAGCAACTACAACTATTACAACCATACCGTGCAATTGGATTTGAACTACACATTTTGGCGCAGGCTGGTGTTCAACAACTCTTTGAAACAGATTTACTACAAAGGGCTGGGCGAAGATTTGGATCAAAACTACGCACAGTGGAATGCCTCATTGGGCGTGAAATTCCTGCGCGACAACCGAGCCGAGCTGAAGCTGAAGGTTTACGACATATTGAACAGCAACAGCAGCATTAGCCGTTCCATCACCGAATCGTACGTTTCCACCACGAACACGGAGGTGCTGAGCCGCTATTGTATGTTGACCTTCACTTTCAACCTGAAGAAAAAGGGAAATCAACCCAAAACCAACCGGGACATCGACCGCCCCATGGGACCGCCTCCGGCAGGTTTCAGGCCCGCTGAAGGGAGCATGCCGCCCCCACCACCAGGAGACATGATGTAGTAACAAAAAAACAGGAAAGAATCAATAAACATCAAAAAGGGCACTGCAATAAGCGGTGCCCTTTTTGATGGTAAAAAACTTGACTAACGCATCATAAGGGTATACCTTTGTAGAATACAAATAAACTATGAAAACAGTATCCCTAAAAATTGACGACGCCATTTTCAGCGAAACAGAAAAGATACTGGCTCGCAAAAAAAACCACGAAACCGTTACATCAACGAAGCCATTGAATATTACAACAAGCTCCAGCGGAAACAATATTTGGGAAAAAGGCTACAAATGGAATCTGAGTTGGTAAAAGAGGATTCGATGTCCGTATTAAGAGATTTTGAAAGCATCCTCATACTCCTTGATTTAGAAAAATAAGCTACTACCTTAACGATTGCTACAATTGAGTTCTAAATCATACTCAACAAGAAAGATAACCTAGCTCATTAAAAAAACGGATCAAAAACACCATTTCCAAACAAAAATGACTATTTTTATAATGCTTGTTATCAAACAATTAAGTAGACCAAGCATCTGGCACCTATTGGACAACTCCCTATAGCACCAGTGATTGCACCAACGATTGACCTAAACCCAACGCCATGCTAGAAAAAATAGTCCGATTCAGCATTCAAAACAAACTAATCGTCGTTCTTTTTACCTTAACCATTGCAGCCTACGGCTTATACGCCACCTTTAGGATACCGGTAGGAGCAGTTCCCGACATCACCAACAACCAAGTGCAGGTGATCACCACTTCGGGCAACTTATCAACCCAGGAGATGGAGCAGTACATTACCGCCCCCATCGAGATGGAGATGGCTAATCTACCCGGTGTTGAAGAGATTCGCTCGGTCTCCAAGTTTGGCATTTCGCTGGTGACCATCGTCTTCGACGACGACATTGGCACTTACCTCCCACGCCAACTGATTGCCGAAAAGATTAAGAGTGCCGCGGCCAAAATACCCGAAGGTTTTGGCGAACCCGAAATGGGTCCCATCACCACAGGCCTGGGCGAAATATACCAGTACACCCTCGACATCAAAGAAGGTTACGAAAACAGTTACTCGGCCACCGACTTGCGGACGCTCCAGGATTGGGTGATCAAGCGGAGGCTTTCGGGCATCAAGGGCGTGGTGGAAATCAACAGCTGGGGCGGGTACCTGAAACAGTACGAAGTGTCCATCAACCCGGTGCATCTCCAGTCAATGGGGATCACCTTGATGGAGGTGTTCGATGCTTTGGAGGCCAACAACAGCATCTCCGGGGGAAGCTACATCGAAAAAACCAACCAAAGTTATTTCATACGAGCCGATGGCCAGGTGAAATCCATCGAGGACATAGGACTAATTGTGGTTAAAACCATCCAGGGAATCCCCATCCTAATAAAAGACATTGCCACCGTTAAAACCAGCCATGCCAACCGCTATGGTGCCATCACCTCCGACGGCAAAGGGGAAACCATCTTGGGGCAAGTGATGATGCTGAAAGACGCCAACTCGAAGGAGGTAATCAAGGAGGTGAAGGAAAGGGTGGCCGAAATCCAAAAAAACCTGCCCGAAGGCATTTTCATCAACCCCATTGTTGATCGCAGCGTACTGGTGGGCAAAACCACCTTAACCGTAGTTGAGAACCTGCTGCTGGGCGCACTCATAGTGATGCTCACAGTGATCCTGCTGTTGGGCGACTGGCGCTCAACGCTAATCATCACCTCCATCATCCCCCTTGCCTTGCTCTTCACCATTGCCATGATGTATATTTTTGGCATTGATGCCAACCTGATGAGTTTGGGAGCTCTCGACTTTGGAATCATCATCGACGGCGCCGTGATCATTGTTGAATTCATCTTCCTCCGCATCATATCCCGGAAGGAGGAGATAGCAAAAACCGACCCCGACGGGCAACACCAATTGATGGACACCATTGCCATTGAGGGCGCCTCCAAAATGATGAAATCGGCCATTTTCGGGCAGATCATCATCCTGGTGGTATTTATCCCCATCCTGGCATTGACCGGCGTGGAAGGCAAAATGTTCAAGCCAATGGCTCTCTCGTTTTGTTTTGCCATACTGGGCGCCATGATCACAGGGCTGACTTGGGTGCCTGCAGCCGCCTCCTTATTCCTCAAGCCCACAAAATCGGATAAAAAAACCATTGCCGACTGGATAATGAAAATGGCGCTAAAATCGTACTCCCCAGTCATTGAATGGTCGTGTGCCCACAAAAGGACTGTTTTGGGCGCTGCATTGGTTTCACTTCTCTTCACCGGATTCCTGTTCACCAAGATTGGCGGTGAATTTGTGCCCACATTGGACGAGGGTGACTTTGTGATTCAACCGGTTTTAAAAACCGGCACGTCGCTCACCAAAACCATTGAGATAACTACCAAGATGGAGCAATTGCTGATGAAAAACTATCCGGAGGTTGAAAAAATCGTTTGCCGCATTGGTGCAGCAGAGGTTCCCACCGACCCCATGTCGATGGAAGAGATCGACATGATCATCAAACTAAAACCGCGCAGCACATGGATCAACGCAAAAAATAAGGAAGAGTTGGCCGACAGGTTTAAAGAGACCCTTTCGGCCATTCCCGGCATTGAGTATGAGTTCACCCAACCCATCGAGATGCGCTTCAACGAGCTGATCACCGGCGTTAGAGCCGACATCGCCGTGAAGATATTCTCGGACGACATGAGCTATCTGAACCAAAAAGCCAGCGAAATCAAACAATTGATAGAAAACATCCCCGGCGCCAGCGATGTCATTCAGGAAAAGACAGAAGGTCTTCCTCAAATCAAAATTGATTACCTCCGTAATAAAATTGCCATGTACGGTGTGTCGATCAAAACCCTAAACGACTATGTATCCAAAGCTTTTGGCGGAGAAATGGCCGGGGTGGTTTTTGAAGGCGAAAAGCGGTTCGACCTAGTGGTCCGGTTCAACCAGAACCACCGAACCGACATCGAAAACATCAGACAATTACTGGTTCCAATTTCCGATGGTCACCAGATACCCTTGTCGGAGTTAGCCAACATCGAATACACCGAAGGCCCTGCAAAAATATCGCGCGAAAACACCCACCGGATGGTGGTGGTGAGCGTAAATGTGCGCAACAGGGATCTACAATCGGTTGTGGAGGACATACAGTCAACAATCGATAAGAACATCAAGCTGAAACCCGGGAGCTACATCGAATATGGCGGCCAGTTCGAGAACCTGCAAAATGCCACCAAACGACTGATGCTGGCGGTTCCCATTGCCCTGTTGCTGATATTCATCTTCTTACACTTCGCCTTCAAATCGTTAAAGGATGCCATCATGATTTTCACAGCCATCCCCTTGGCGACCGTCGGTGGCGTCATCCTACTATGGATAAGGGATATGCCATTCAGCATCTCAGCCGGAATCGGCTTCATAGCCCTGTTTGGTGTTGCGGTGCTCAATGGCATTGTCTTGATAGAACACTTCAAAGAACTTAAGCACAATGGCAACTTGTGCATACGCGAGCTAATCATCCAAGGAACAAAAAGCAGGCTCCGACCGGTATTGCTCACGGCCAGCTCAACCGCCATGGGCTTTTTACCCATGGCAATCTCCACAGGAGCAGGCGCCGAAGTACAAAGACCCCTGGCAACGGTAGTGATTGGCGGACTGGTAACCTCCACCATGCTCACCATGATTGCGTTGCCATTGCTATTTGAGATATTCTACAATGTGGTTGGCGTGAAGTTCTTTCCGCTCAAATTCATTCGTACCAAACAATGCTTGCCCGTGCTGATCCTGATTTTCGCAACACAAAGCTTGACGGCGCAAACTCCGGAGCTGAAGATGGATGAAGCAATTGAGATGGCTCTTCAAAACAACAAGGAGATAAAAGCCTATACCCTTGAAGCCCAAAAACAAAAGGCACTGGTGGCTTCAGCATTTGCATTCGACAAGACAGAAATAAGCTATGGCAGCGACCAAAACAACATTGCCGAAAACAACCATCCGTTGAAAGTATGGGGCATCAAGCAAAGTTTCAGTTTTCCAACGCTTTACAATGCCGAATGGAAATCAAGAAAAGTGGAGCACACCCTGGCTGAAGTGCAACTGAGGATGAAAACAGAAGAGATTGTCAAAGCGGTGTCTGTCACCTACATTGAATTGCAAATCCTCAACCGAAAACTGGCCATTTATTCCAGCATCGACACTCTGTACAGGAACATTCTCCATGGCGCCAGCTTGAAAAACAGCAGCGGTGAAATCAACAACCTCGACCTGCTCAACATAAGGGCCAAGCAGCAACAAGTGAACAACCAGCTCAACGATGTGAAAGGACAGCTGGGCAACACCCTTACCAGGCTAAAGACCATCATGAACCTTGACAGTGCCTTTGTGGTAGCAGAAGAAATCCCCATGTTAAACTACCAGGCTAGGGCCATCGACTCCACCTCATCGGCCACGTGGCTAAAAACCAAGGCATTGCTGGCGGATGCCAACATCGGCATTGAACGGAACAAACTGTTGCCCGATATCTCGCTCAATTACTTTATTGGCACCAACCGGTACGAAAATGCCAAAAACTACCATGGATTTGAAGCCAGCGTTTCGATCCCTCTGCTATTTTTTTCCCAAAATTCAAAAATAAAAGCCTCAAAAATGGCTTTGGAGGCATTGAAGATAAACTCTGAGCATGAGCTCGACCTCCTCAAGGTAAAAAAGCAAGAACTGGAGAATGCCCATCAGAAACTAAAAAACCTGCTTGCCGAGTATTACGACTATGGCAGCCAACTCTACCATGAAATTATGAGGACGGCGATGCTCAGTTATCAAAAAGGGGAGATTGATTTCTTCAGACTGGCCACCAGCACAGAAACCGCCCTTCAGATTGAGCTGAACTACCTCAACAACCTACTGGAGTACAACCAAATAACAATCGAACTAAACCACCTCTCAAAATAACAGACCATGAAGACTTTCAAATATTGCCTATACTGCGCTGCCATAGCCACCCTTGTTTCAGCCTGCCACAAAACACAAACAGCCGCAACGGTGGAGTCGGGCTTGATTACCATCACCAATCAACAATTTACCACCGACTCCATGCAGCTGGGAAGCGCAACCACACGTCCTTTTGAAAACACCATCAAATGCAATGGGCATATTGCCCCCCTGCCCAATGGATTGGTGAAGCTGAACGCCACTACACCAGGAATCATCGCCAAAATATATTGCCAAAACGGGCAAAAAATTGAAAAAGGCCAAGTTATGCTTGAAATATCGGGCAATGAGGTCATCGACCTTCAGAGGGAGTTTGCAGAGGCTGCGGCCAATAATAAAAGGTTGAAGAACGAGTACGAACGTCTTGAGCTTTTATACAACGAAAAAGTGACTTCGGAAAAAGATTTCGCAGCGGCAAAAAATGAGTTTATCGTATCAAAAGCCAAATACAACAGTCTGAAATTAAAGGTAGAAGCATTAGGGCTACCCATCCCGAGAATTATAGATGGCGAGTTCCAGTCCTCCTACACCATCAAAGCCCCCATCGGGGGCCGCATCATCAACATGAATGCCACCCTTGGCGACTACGTCACACAGCAAACGGAGTTGCTTGAAATAGTAGATCCATCAAAGTTTGAAGTGATCCTTTCAGTATTCGCAAAAGAGATCAGCCATTTGGTAATGGGGCAAACCGTCCGCTACCAGCCGGTTGGCACCAACAACCATTTCATGGCTACGCTGGGCTCCATTGGTGTAGCCATCGACCAGGCGACCAAAACAGTCCAATGCCATGCCCCCATCACCAACAGCGAAAAAAACAACCTGATTGCCAATCAGTTGATAGAATCAGAAATCATCACCGCCATCGACACCGTGACAGTTATTCCATCCGAAGCCATCATCAAAACGGAGGAGGGCTATTACATACTGACCCTCAACAAAAAAGATCAGGAACAATACCTTTTCAACAAGGTGGAAGTACAAATTGGCCGCGAACAGGACGGATTTACCGAAATAAAAAGTAATTTAACCGGGGATTTGATTGCGATCAAAGGGGTATACAATATTCAGATATAAAAAATGAGAGAAGAGATCCTAGCCAACCTTGATGAGCCGCGCCAATTGGAGAAGCTCTACCGTTCCAACAAGCAAGCTTTCAAGCGGGAGTTCAACCTACTGTACAACAGTTTGCAAGACAACGCCACTGCCCGTGTGTGGTTTGAGCGCTTGAACTACGAGAACGATGAGATCTCATGGGGTGCTAAAAACGAATTAAAACAGATCATCCTTGCCTCCATCGTGGCAGGATTGATAGCCAAATTCCCAGTGATATTCTCCATTGACGAGGATTTCTTCTTTTCCAGAAACATCGGCTTCATCGTTTTCCCCTTGCTCACCATCTATTTTTGGTGGAGACAAAAGAGCACGATAAAGAACCTGGCCATCAGCCTGGCCATCTTCGCAGCCTCGGCCATCTACATTAACCTGCTCCCCAACAACAACCAAAGCGACACCCTTATTTTGGCCTGCATCCACCTACCCTTGTTGTTGTGGGCTGTTCTTGGTTTCTCTTTTACTGGCAATGGTTACAACAATCCACTTAAACGACTGGATTTTTTACGATACAATGGCAACCTGGTGGTGATGACCACCATCATCTTGATTGCCGGGGGGTTGATGACCGCCATCACCCTGGGGCTATTCTCACTGATTGGTGTCAACATCGAAAATTGGTATTTTGAGTACATTGTGATTTGGGGTGTGGCAGCATCGCCTTTGTTTGGCACATTCCTGATTCAGACCAACCCCCAACTGGTGAACCATGTGCCACCCATCATCGCCAAAATATTCACCCCACTGGTACTGATCACACTGATTGTCTATCTGGTTATGGTGGTGCAGGTGGGCAAGGATCCTTACAACGATCGGGATTTCCTACTGCTGTTCAACCTGTTGCTCATTGGCGTCATGGCATTAATACTTTTCTCATCCATTGAGCAGTCAGGCACATCGGGCAATAAATCGGAATCGTACTTGCTGTTGGCATTATCCACCGTCACCATTGTCATCAACACCATAGCCCTCTCGGCAATCCTGTTCAGGATCGCCGAATGGGGCTTCACCCCCAATCGCACGGCCATATTGGGCAGCAACCTATTGATTTTAACCAACCTGATCATCACCACACGCCATCTATTCAACACCATCCGCAACCGGAACCTGATCGATTCGGTAGGGATCAGCATTGCAGCCTTTATCCCAATCTACGCCATTTGGGCCATGTTGGTGACGTTTGTGTTCCCGTTCATTTTTGGACTCAAATAAGTCCTTTGAATGAAACAATGTCGTATTCTCCTTTCCATTACTGAAGGGAACGAATGGAAATAATACCTGTTTAAATTAGAACTTATTTACAAAGGCGGCTTGGCCATTCAACCATCAAGCCTAGCCTTTATCTTGCGCACGCCCTTACTTATCTTGCTTTTGAGTTAAAAATAGCCTATATTAAACAGGTCTTTTCAACAAGCTAAGCGATGTTATACGGATACGATTTATTCGAGATCATCCCTTGCTGCCACACGACCGACAACAACGATGACAACCAGGCGAAAAGGGCAACCGCCCGTTTTTTCCTGAATACACACCTATTGATTGCAAACAGTTGCAGGAGTTTAAACAACAATCCTCTCAACACTGCTAGTGCATACCAACCACTACCCCTTCTCACGGTTGAAACCCGCGATTCCGCCAAAAGAAACCTCTTCATCTCAAAGAGAACTCTCATCCAGTTTTTGACATCTAAGAATTTATTGTTCGGAACAATTGGCTTTACAAATCAAAGGAGATCGGAAAATGAAAAACTTTACCAAAACACTTTGTATAATAGGTGTTGGTTCAATATTGCTCCTACACCATTTCCAAACATCAGCACAAGGCCTTACGGTACCCGACTATGCCTACGGTGCCATCCAAGCACAGCAGGGACGGGTCACCGTTAATGGCATAACAAACCCTGGTCCTTATGGTGGTTACTTATTGGGCGAAGATGAACGGCAAAACGGGATTTCAATTGCCAAAGGATACCGCTGGTGGGGATATGTATCCTATCCCATGCTGATATGCGGAGACCTCCCGGAGTTTTGTTTTCCGGGAAATCACAGCATTATGGACAATACCATTTATGGCTGCATCAATCCACCCATCGGATACATGGCTTCCTGGGGCGGCGTTGTGGCCGAACCAGCCACCCAAACCATCTGGAGCCTAGTCGGTGCAAAAAACAACAATGGCCCCACAGCATCCTATTGCATCCCCAACCCATTTGGTCCGGGACAAATCTGTTATGCACCACCATCCATCTGGGGTTATGGCTCCAGTTATGGTTATTTACGCAAAGCCTTTGTGGTACAGTCGACTGGTGCACTTGAAAAAGGTGATCCAATTGAAGTCAAGGCAGGATTAACGGCAACGGTAACCAGCGAGGGAGACGGAACAGCCACAGGAATGGGCGTACTGTTTCTTAACAGGATTTCGGAAGCCCCCTGGTACCAATATAGTTTTGGACGGGAGTACATGACATGGGGCACCATCGAAGACTTCTTGGGCTCACCGATCCCCATTGTGCAACTCACCATTGAGATGAGCGGCACCCAAGAGACCACCAAAAATGTGGCTATTGGCGACACAATTATCGTGGAGGTGGCTTTCAACAACACCATTATGCATACCAACCCAGGCACCACTGCAGAATCCCACGAGGGTTGGGGCGGACGTAAGCCTCCTGGCATGCTTAACAACATCCAGCTGGCCCGACACGACTCCATAATGGCGATCATCAGGCAATATGGCAACCAACTTACATATAGCCTGGTAGCTCTCACTCCAGGAGCACTCTTGTCGCCCCTTTCCCCTGATGGTCCCAACATCGATGAAGACAAAGATGGGCTGACCGACGCCAGGGAAAAAGGACCGGAAGGCAATGACGAAGCATACGATGGGAACAGCGATGGCATCCCTGATTATCAACAGGCCAATGTAGCCTCCTTCCACACTTACGATGGCACCAATTACATTACACTAACTATCCCTCAAGATAAAGAACTTACCCAAGTATTGGCCACGGGCAATCCCTCACTTGCCAACACGCCCGAGGATGCAGAATTCCCATGGGGCTTCTTCGACTTTTCCATCAACGGACTTACGCCCGGCGAAGCTGTAACCGTTACCTTGATCCTCCCCCAGACCTTGACGGCCAACAAATACTACAAATATGGTTTGACACCCGACAACCTAGAGCCACATTGGTATGACTTCACCTACAACAACCAAACAGGAGCCATCATCAATGGCAACACAATCACACTACATTTCGTAGACGGGCTGCGCGGCGACGATGACGTATTGGCCAATGGATCCATTAAGGAACCTGGAGGACCCGCAAAAACAGAATCGACCGGATTGACTGATCAATTATCCAAAGAGCAGCAAGTGAGCATCTATCCCAACCCAATGAAAAGCTACTTTTACATCCAGATGCAAAGCGGCCAGCCTGGCGACCAATTATCAGCAACCATATACACCATGGAGGGGAAACTGGTTCATAAGGAAAGACTGCAAATAACCAACAGCCATCAAACCTTTACCATCGCTACAAACCACCTGACTGCGGGCGTTTATGTAATGAAACTAACAGGAAAAAACATCACCCATCATGAAAAAATCATCAAAATAAAGTAACCTAAAAATCAGGACAATCACAATCTGCATAATGAAATCAAAAAAATGAACCATTGGCTCTTTGCCTCCCTGCTTTTTACATAAAACAATAAGAAACAACAGTTTCAACAAGGGCTTGTTTGGGGGTCTTGCCTCCAGGCAAGCTTTTTTGGGAGATACCGAAACAGCAAAACTCCATTTCATACATAAAGCGAATTGATGCATTAAAAAACAACAAGAAAAACAGACGCTCCCAACGTTGCTTCACCAAAGGAGCCCAATTGTTATGGAAATCAATGCCCTCCTTTTCAACTGAAATCATTACAAATACCGACAACCTTTCTACTGGGTTATTTGTTGTAAATATCTAAACCTTTCATCCTTGAATAACTCAACTAATGAAAATAATAATTACCAGCTTGATACTGATAATTGTGAGTTTTTTTACGAGTTGGCATGTCTTGGCACAAAGCCCACCAAACTTCACAACCAGTGAATTGAACTTTATAGCCCGTCAGGACACCCTTTATTTTGGCTATGATCCAGATTGGAGGCCGTATCAATTTATTAATGAAAAAGGCGAACACGATGGCATCGGTGAAGAGATCCTCCAGCTCATTCAAAAACGTTCAGGACTGATCGTTCGTCCTTACGCCAACCTCACCTGGAACAGCTCTTTGGAGGCCTTAAGAAATGGAACAGTAGATTTTTTACCTGTTCTGGGCCTTACCGAGCAGAAACAGCAATACATGTCATTTACCACACCCTATCTATCCTTCCCGTTTGTCATCGTCAATGCAAAAAATGGCTCCTTTATTGGTTCATTAAAGGATCTAGAAAACCTAATCATCGCCTTACCCAAAGGTTATGCAATCACGGAAATAATTGAACTAACCCATCCTCAAATAAAGAGGATTTACACATCCAACCCTGAAGAATCCCTCATGTTGATCCTCACCAAACAAGTTGATGCCACCATTATGGCGCTGCCAATTGCGAGCTACTACTTAAACTACAAAGGATTCGACCACCTTCAGATTGCCACCGACCTGCCAGATTATAAGATGAATTTAAGAATGGCCGTTAAAAAGGACAATGAGATTTTGCTAAATATCCTGGATAAATCATTACAATCCATTTCGGAAGGTGAAAAACAGGAGATCACCAATAAATGGGTCACAGTGAATTACGAACATGGAGTGAATATGCCGTATGTATGGCGAATAGCTGGATTCAGTTTCCTAGGCGTATTGATTATCCTGGGAACTATCCTTCTATGGAGCCGATCCATGCAAAAAGAGATCCAACGACGTAAAATAATAGAAAATCGACTCTATCAATCAACCATCGAAATCCAAAATCAAAAAGCCATTATTGAAGAACGAAACAAAGAAATAACCGAAAGTATAGAATACGCCAAACGCATACAATATGCCTTGCTAACCCCCACTCGCATTGTAAAAGAGTATTTGAAAGAGTCCTTCATATTATACAAACCCAAAGACATCATAGCCGGCGATTTTTATTGGATAGAACACATCGGCACTAAAATATTATTTGCCGCTGCAGATTGCACTGGACATGGAATACCTGGAGCCATGGTATCTGTCGTGTGTCATAATGCACTCCATCGATCAATTAGTGAATATGGATTAGACCAGCCTGCAAAAATATTAGACAAAACCAGGTCGTATGTACTTGAAGAGTTTGCCCATGCCGAGGAGGATGTTAAAGACGGAATGGACATTGCACTGTGCACGCTGCATGGCAACCACCTTGCTTATGCCGGTGCCAACAACCCTCTTTGGATTATTAGCAACGGTGAACTCACCGAGATAAAAGCCGATCGGCAACCCATTGGTCGGTTTGAAAACGCCCATCCATTCACAGAACACGCCTTCGAATTAAAAAAAGGGGATACCGTGTATATTTTTTCAGATGGATACATGGATCAATTTGGAGGCCCAGATGGAAAAAAATTCAAAAAAGAACCCTTCCGAAAACTATTGTTATCGATTCAGCAGCACCCGATGAGCCAACAACGCGAAATCATTGACCAGGTATTTGAAGAGTGGAAAGGCAATCTGGAACAAATTGATGACGTGTGTGTGATTGGGGTACGCATATAAAAAGACAAAGATATTGGAAGCCCACTCCATAGTAAAAAATCAGGAGAGCCTCGACCTTGACGGCCAAGTCCTCCTGATTAGTAGGGGCAACTGTGATTACCCCCGATCAAACATGAAAAAGACGAGAAATAATTATTCGATCAATCGAACCGCCGCTTCACAAACCACATTTCATTGATGGTCAATCCAAGACGGAATGTATGCCTGGTCTCCAGCAATAGTCCCTGCTTGCGGGTTCCATTGAGGAGGTATTCATAGCCCAAATTCAACAAATTCCCCCGATTCCCCAGAGGGAAAGTCAATCCGCCAGTCAAACCCTTTTCTGTCAAAGTATTTGATTTGACCTCGAGGTACCCCCTGTTAAAAAACAGTCCAGCGCGGTATTTCATCCGCAGGAGATAGCTTTTATAGGTGTTCTTTTTAGCCCCATACTCCACACCAAAGCCGAATCGGTGGTTGTCAACATAAACAGCCGATTCACTTTTGGGATTATCTAGGGCCGCCCAATTTTGGTAGCTATAGTCAGCTGCCAATAAAAAACCACTTGGAGTATCCCACGACAATCCAGCACTGTAGCCCATTGGCACCGAAAAATCTTTAGCCTCCGATTCCTCCGAATAGATGTTGGAGGAGTAATCGTTGAACACTTTTTGTTGATAGTTGCTGGTCAAGCGGGTTTGGGCATTGGCCACAGCCCCTATGCCAATCTTATGGTTTTTGATGTTGAAACCATATTGGAAGCCGTATTCAAAATAGAAATTGTGCATATAATAAGTCCGTTCGTTGAAGATGGCATCGTTGGTCAACGAAGGGAAAGTGGAGGATTCTGTCACTTTGAGGTTTCCCCACAAATATGAGAGGTTGACCCCAACCGAGAAGCCTTTGAAAAGCCTGACGGAGTTGGCCCAGTAGATTTGCGACAACCCACCGCTCCCCTCATACAAAACCGGATAGGTACTCAGGGTTCCAAGCATGTATTTCTCCCCTTGAATGCTGTAGCCAACGCTCGAGTAGGGCATATAGCCAATACCAACACCCCAGTTGGGGGAAGCCTTAAAACCCATGGAAAAAGCACTGATATTCCCGTTAAAACTGTTTTGTTCTTGCGCATCACGCTCAAGGGCACTATGAAAACCTTCCACCTGCATATTGAAATAAAAAGCAGTACTATCCAAAGCCGAATAAGAGGCGGGATTGAGCGTGTTCAGCCAGTTGGGCGAACTGACCGCCACACCGGCATGCCCCATGGAGGAGGTAACAACATCGCCTCGTTGGGTCATCTGCCCCAAACCAAAAACGGAGTATGGAGAAGAGGTATTGTTCTGTGCAAACAAATTACAAAACAAAAGGGAGAGCATAAGTCCCAGAAAATATTTAATCTTTATCATAATAGTAGTAATAAATTTTTAAGCGTGACCGGCTTGTTTTATTTCCCGAACCGCCAAACAAAAGCGCATCCACATAATTGCCATTTCGACTGGAGCTCCAGGTGAAAGTGATGCCATTGTCGGTATTGACAATTGATTCGGTCAACCTGTTATTCAAGTATTGCGTAATATCAATCTGATAATAGATATTTTCATTAAACAAGGGGTCGCTATAGAGATATCCCGTCGCTTGGGTTTGATCGCTAGAGTAGATGATACTGCCCCAGGCATTCACCTTCTGTATTTCGTGAAGATAGAGGTTCGAAGGCAAATCAGCCAGGAGATAGGTTCCTTTGACCGGATACAACAGCAAATCGGCCTTGACGATGTAGCCCTTTTGGTTGGCATCCAACAACTCGTTGATATACGGGATGTCGGCACGCATATAATAACCATTGCCCTCGTGCATAAGTGCCATGTTGTCGGACAACTTAGAGGGCAGCATCTGTTTGTAATCCGTCAATGTACCAAACTGGTGCTCCAGTCCGCTGGTCTGCATATAATTGTATTGAAGGGTATTGTCGCTCAACGAAATTTCGCGCGTCAAGGACTCGTCTTCAATGGATGGCAGGTGGCTGTACAAGGTAATCATCATGGTGCTGTCCTGTGCTGCAAAAGCCATCATGGAACGGGGATCCCCTTCGGCACCAAGCCGAATCCCTCTAAGAAAGTTCTCGAAAAGCGTTGAAGATTCTGAATTTTGATAATTCTCCCTACAAAAATTGTATATGGCCAACCCAAACTCATCGTTCAAGCGAAAAGTAATCTTTGGCTTTTCATTGGGTCGCGGCGTGTAGCGGTATGTGCCCACGGGTAGTGGATCAAAAAGGGTGGCTCGGTTATTATAAATCGTACCATCATCATTTCCCGAAATGGTTTGCGTAACCTGGTTCACCGTGAGGGTGAAAGGCTGGAGTGTGTCGCCCAGATAATCCCCACTATGCTTTAATGCAATGCAGATAGAATCATAAACCTCCTTATTGTTCCAGGTAATTCCCGAAGGCATCTGTACTTTAAAAAAGCTCTCCGATCGCATGTTGCCCACCTGGGGGATAACTGCCGACCCGACCCAGGCCACCCCGCTTCCCGAAGTCTGGATGGAATCGTACCGAAAAGTTGACAATTCAATCGTAACGGTATCAATCAACTCCACATAAGTATTGGACTCCACATAATCCTGCCCCAACTCGAAGGTTCCGGTATCACATGCACACACCAACGCAAGAAAACTCAAAACAGGAAGAAACTTCAAAATCTTCTTTTTATCCATCTGTCGTTTATATTTTTCAACAGCGGCAAAAGAACAAAACCATCTTGGCTAAGCGATATGAATTCAACCAACAGATCATTGGCATCAATCAACAGCGGCGAAAAAATTGGAACCGCATTTGAATGGGGCAAAAAAACCACTGATTGGCAAAAGCTGACTACTGATGGACACAGACGATGTCTTGGTTGAATAGATTAAAACAACAGCCTGCTGCAACTTACTTTTGAAAATCAAAAAAAAATATTCGCAATGACAAGATCAACAATTTTTTTCGGACTCTTCTTATCAATAGTGATGGGCTTGGGTTTTACCGGCTGTTCAAGTGACGATGAAGATGATTTGGTGGGGAACTGGATCGAGCGTGGTGCCTTCGAAGGCTTCCCCCGCAGCGATGCTGTTGCCTTTACCATCGGCAACAATGCTTATATTGGAACAGGATACAATGGCAACGAAAACGAACGGCTAAAAGATTTCTGGAAATACGATGCTGAAAAGGATTATTGGTCACAGGTGGCCTCGCTGCCAGGTGTGGCGCGCAATGGAGCAGTTGCCTTTGGAACCGACACCAAAGGGTATGTAGGGACTGGCTACGATGGCACCAACCGCCTAGACGATTTTTTCGCCTACGATCCAACCCTGAACCAATGGTCTAGCGTGGCACCTTTCGCCGGAAGCGCACGCTATGGTGCCGTGGCATTTGCCATCAACAACAAGGGTTATGTGGGAACCGGCTACGACGGCAACGTATTGAAAGATTTCTGGGAATACAACCCCGAAAATGACGCTTGGACACAAAGAGTAAGTGTGGCCGGCAGCAAACGGCGCGATGCCACCACTTTTGTAATGAATGGCAAAGGATACATTGTCACAGGCGTTGACAATGGACAGTATGTGAAAGATTTCAACTATTACATCCCCGAAGAGGATCGCTGGGAAACCCTCAATGCCATTGCCGATGTGAGCGACGATTCGTTTGACGACGACTACAACATGGTGGGCATCAACAAAGTGGCCTTCACCTTGAACGGCAAAGCCTACATCACCACTGGAGGTCCAGGATACCCAGGGAATACAACATGGGAATACAATCTAATAACCGACCGGTGGATAGAAAAGACCAATTTTGAAGGATCGAACCGCTACGAAGCCGTGGCCTTCACCATCAACAACCAACCCTTTGTGGCAACCGGTCGCAGTTCGGGTTACTACCTCGATGATGTGTGGACTTTTGATCCCGATGCCGAGTACGAAGAAAATGATTGATGTGATGGAACTTGGAAGGAATACAATGCCATGGAAACTATTTGCCATCCTGTCAATCATCATCCTCGTGATGGGGGCCTGTACCAGTGGCTCATCGGCATACAAAGCCATCGTCAAACAGGAAAATGGACAATGGATATATGTGATTGAAAACAAAGGCAAAACCATCATTAAGCAGGAAACCATGCCCGGCACCCAAGGGATTCAATTCTTCCCAAGCCGGGAAGTGGCCTCCCAAACGGCCACACTGGTTAAAAACAAGTTGATGAGAGGACAAATGCCATCCATCACCGAAGAAGAGATGGATTACATCCTGAACAAAAAAAAGGAAAAACCATAAAACCACCAATTTGATTTACATTGTGCAACACACCGCCGGATTTTCAAAAACGGTTGGTGTGTTCGCATATCATCAAGTATTTGATTAAGGAAAACAAATCCATATCTTACACCGGTCAATCAACACCTCCTATTCATGATATTGACAAAAGACAAGAGGATCAAGAACATAGGCATCCACACCTCTATTTGGGTGGGCTACAGCCTTTTGATTTTTTACGGCCCCATCACCTTCCTGCCGCTGAAAGCAGCCTTGCTTTTTGGGATAAGGGCTTTGGTTATCAACGCTTTTATCTTTTATTTCAACACCTCTTGGCTCCTCCCCAAGTTTTTCTTCACCGGCAAATACATCAAGTACCTTTTAATGGTTGCTGCCATCGTTTCATCTGTGACGGCTTTCAATTCGTTGAGTGAACCATATATTTTCCCTGAAAGGGAAGCCAGTAGGGAAGCCAGAAAGGAAATCATCGCAAACATGGACACCCATCCCGACACTGAAAGGGAAGCCCGCAGACATTTGGGACCCCCTCCAACATTCATGTTTCTTCCGGCCAAATTGCCACCCATGGTCATCAATGCCATATTTTCTTCGCTGGGGATGTTTTTCCTGAGCACATTCTTTGTTTACATCATGCGCGACAGGGAGTTGCAGCAGAAGAAACTCGATTTAACCAACCAGAACCTGGAGTTTGAAATGAAGTTCCTCAAATCGCAAATCAACCCCCATTTCCTCTTCAATGCCCTAAACAACGTATATGCCCTGTCGGTGATTAAAGCCGAAAACACCCCCGAAATGATTTTAAAACTGTCGGAGATGCTGCGCTTCACGCTTTACGACAGCGAAAGCCAGAAGGTGAAGGTAGGGCGCGAACTGAGCTACATCAGCAATTACATAGACTTCCAACGATTGAAAATGGACACCGAGCCCAACCTGACGGTGAGTATGGACCAATGCAACCGCGAGTTGATGATTGAGCCCATGCTGCTCATCCCCTTTGTGGAGAATAGTTTCAAGCACAGCCACATCGAAAACACCAAAAGAGGTTGGATCAAACTGAAGATCCACAGCCTGGGGTCGATGCTATTTTTCAGCATCAGCAACTCCATCATGCCAACCATGACCAACCGCGACCTTCCTGGCGGCATAGGCCTTGAAAATGTGCGCAAACGGCTCGAACTGCTTTACCCCGGACGTTTCGAACTTAAAATTGAATCAGCCAACGACGAACACCAGGTGCAACTGATGATCGATACCGGAATAACATAACAAACCATTTATTACCATGACTATCAAATGTATCATTATTGATGATGAGTTTCCTGCCCGCATCCTTCTACAGGAGTTTATCGACAAAGTCCCCAATCTGGAACTCACTGGCAGCTTCAAGTCGGCACTCGATGCCCTGCCTGTGATACAAGCTGGAAACACCGACCTGATTTTCCTCGACATCCAGATGCCCGACATCACTGGCATCGACTTTTTCAAAACGCTAACGGTGAAGCCACTGGTAATTTTCACCACGGCCTACTCTGAATTTGCCATTGAGAGCTACCAGCTTGATGCATTGGACTACCTTCTCAAGCCCTTTTCGTTTGACCGTTTTATGCAGGCGGTGAACAAAGCCTCAGCGCGGCTGTTGGTGAATGATTTGCCGGCAACAGAAAACAGTGTAGCCAAGGAGTCTGAAAAGGACTTTATCTTGATAAAGGCCGACCACAAGATCCATCGAATAAAACACAAACAAATCATATACATTGAAGGCCTGCGCGAGTACGTCACCTTCTTTTGCGAGAACAACGAAAAGATTGTCACCCTGGAGTCGTTGCGCAACCTGGAGCAGACCCTGCCTGAGCAACTGTTTATGCGCATCCACAAATCGTACATCATCCAAATAGACAAGATCAAAGCACTCTACGGCAATCAGATCAAACTCGACGGAGTGCAGAGCTACATCCCCATTGGCAAGTCGTATAAAGAGCCGGTACAAAAACGGTTGTTCCTGCTATAAGCGCCAAAGCAGCAATTGCAAAACAAAAACAGACATGGCAGCAACCACAAATAAAAAATCACCGGAATAACCGGTGATCATTACATTTTCAGGATCATTACTCCTCCTGCATCGTTTTGAAAAATGGCGGGGGGACAGCTGTTTTGAAACTCATCTCCTTGCGGGTGACCGGATGCACAAAGGTCAGTTCAGCAGCATGCAGCCCCAGGCGGTTCATTGGATTGCGCTTGGCACCATATTTTGTGTCGCCGGTCACGGGATGGCCAATATGCTGCATATGCACCCGAATTTGATTCTTACGACCCGTGTCGAGCTCCACTTCCAGCAGAGTATAGAACCGGCTACCGTCAATAACTTTATAGTGCGTGGTTGCCTCTACCCCTTCGCCTGGCTTGCTCACATACACCTTCAAGCTCTTGGGATGCTCATGCAGCCATGTTTGTATGGTATTCTGCTCTTTCTCCACATAACCTTCCACCAGGGCATAGTAACGGCGGCAAAGCACCGCATCGGCCCATTTCTTTTGGAGCATCTCTTGGATTTTGGCACTTTTGGCAAACATCATCAACCCCGATGTTTCGCGGTCGAGACGGTGAACGATAAATATCTTGTTGTCTTCATCGTGTTGCTTCACATACTCCGACAAATAAGCATAAGCTGTATGGCGGTTCTCCTTAGAGGTGCTCATCGAAAGGAGTCCAGCATCCTTGTTGACCACAATCAGATGCTCGTCTTCGAAAACAATCTTCATGGAAGCCGGCAGCTTAATCACCTTCTTCTTGTTCTTTTCCATATAGACCACATCACCGGGTTTTACCGGCTGGCCAAAATGGGTGGTGGTATGGTCGTTGATGCGAATATGGCCTCCCGAGAGGAGTTGCTTGATCGAGGTGCGGCTTTTGCCCTGCATCTGCGACATTAAAAACTCCATAACCGTACCGGCAGTTTTAACATTGAAACGGGTAACCGACTGGTGATCTTTCCCTTTATTATTATTGAATTTTCGCGATTGTGCCGCCATATAGATAAATTAAGAACGCCAAAGGTACAAAAGATAACTGAATGACAACACCATACAAGTACCTTCAATTGCTATTTTAGAGCAAATATGAGTGCTCATCGATAAAACCCGGGCGTCCATCTATTTTCCTTTGAGATCGTTTTTTTTCAAAATACATTTGAGTCATCAACTTACAAAGAGATCACGATTATAAACCAACTAAAAAAGATCTGATTATGAAAACAACAATTAAGCTGGTTTTTGCCGCCATATTGGTCATGGCAGCCACATCTTTATCGGCACAACCCCAAAGGGGAGGCAACCAACCCTCGAGCCAAGAAAGGGCTCAAAACACAGTAATACGCATGGAGCAAAAACTCACCCTGTCAACCTCAGAGAAACAAGAGCTGACCACCATCTACACCGATTTCTTTGAGCAGATGAAAGAGCTGCGCACTCGACAAAAACCCCAGGAAAACAGGGTTGCCGCAGACAAGGCTATTCAGGATCGCGACAATCGTGTGAAAGCTCTATTGAAGAGCGACGAACGGTTTGCCATCTACCAGGATATTGAAAAAGGAAACCGCGAGAAGATGAAAAATGGCGTCAAGGAACGCATGGGCGACAATGCTCCGGGGGAAGATTTCCGCCAACTGAAGGAGAAGCTGGCCTTGAGCGCCGACCAATCGAAAAAATTCGATGAGATCTTCCGCAACCACCAACAACAAGCCAAAGAACTCCGCCAGGCCGGCTCACCTGCCGAAAACGCTAAAAAGATGAAAGCCCTGAAAGCTGAACGCGATGCGCAGGTGAAAACCTTGCTGAACAGCGACGAAAAATACATCATCTATCTGGAATCGCTCAATGAAAAGCGCGATGAAGTCAAAACAAAAATGGTTGAAAAACGTCAGGGAAAAAAAGGCAAGCAACCAGTTAATGAATAAACACCAAGCATGAATCACACAATATTACAGAAAAAAAGCCTGCAATACACGCTACACGGTTTGGTGTGGCTTGGATTGCTGGCTTTTCCATTGATCTTGGTCCAATCCGACTCTCGTTTCAACATGCGGATGTTGAACCACATCTGGATCTCCATCATCATGTCAATGGTGATATTTTACACCAATTATGGTTGGCTGGTCAACCACATGGCATTTAAAAAGCGGATCGTCCCATTTATCCTGATCAACCTACTGCTATTCACCACTCTATCGTTAATAGGCGAGTTTATCCAGCAACAGGTGTCACCACCCATCAATAAGAAGCCCCCTTTTTCCCTGCGTTGGTTAGGCAACTACAGCATCTTTTTTTACCGTGAATACATCATTTATTCATTGGTAACCGGCATTGCTATTGCAGTGAAAATAGGCCAGCGCCTCAACAAAAGCGAGACGGAACGAAAAAGGCTGGAGACAGAAAATCTGAAATCGGAAGTCGCCTTGTTGAAATACCAAATACAACCCCACTTCTTTTTCAACACGCTCAACAACATTTATGTGCTCATTGGCAAATCGCCTGCTGAAGCTCAACAAGCCATTCACCGGTTAAGCAAGATGATGCGCCACATCCTGTACGAAAACAATGCCGACCACATCCCCTTAGAGAAGGAGATTGAGTTCCTCGAAAACTACAACCGGCTGATGCAATTGCGCTTGACCCCTAATACGCAGGTGGAGATCACCTATCCGCAAGCCATCACAGGTATTGAAGTGCCACCACTGCTGTTTGTATCGTTGCTCGAGAATGCCTACAAACATGGCGTATCGAACAGCGAAACCTCCTTCATCAGGAACAAGATGGAGATCCGTGACAACCAGCTCATTTTCACCGTAGAAAACAGTCTGCACCAGCATTGCAAAGAGGAGGACCGCACCGGGTCGGGCATCGGCATTAAAAACATGAAAAAACGGCTCGACATCATCTATGGCAACCGGTATACCCTCACCCTATGCGATAAAAATTGTACCTTTAAGGCTGAGTTGACCATTCCTACCCATTTTTAAAAACAACACAATGACACCAAAGATAAAATGCCTGGCTGTTGATGATGAACCCCTAGCCTTGGAGCTGGTGAAGGGATACATAGAGCAAACACCATTCCTGGAACTGGCCGGCACCTGCGGAAGTGCCATGGAGGCCATCACATTCCTTGAATTGCATGAAGTACAATTGATATTTCTCGACATACAAATGCCTGGACTTACCGGTACATCGCTGATGCGTAGCCTGAAAAACAAACCGCGCGTCATTTTCACCACAGCCTTCGAGGAGTATGCACTGGAAGGATTCAGGCTCGATGCTGTGGATTACCTGCTAAAACCTTTCGACTACGAAGAGTTCCTGCGCGCGGCACAAAAAGCGCGCGATCTCTTCCTGCTGGAGGCTGGCATGAAGAATGAAACACCCGACAACGATTATTTCTTCATCAAGAGCGATTACAAGCTGGTGAAAGTGATGATTGGCGACATCACCCACATCGAAGGACTCAAGGATTATGTAAAAATTTACCTCACCTCATCACCCAAGCCGTTGCTCACCCTAATGAGTCTCAAAAACTTGGAGAGCCTGTTGCCCTCGGACCGTTTCCTACGCGTACACCGCTCCTTCATCATCAACATCCGCCACATCACCGGGATAGAACGCAACCTGCTCCACCTGCACAACATGCAGATTCCCATGAGCGAGAGCTACAAGAGCCAACTGATGGAAATGATCAACGACAAGATTGTTTGAACAAGAGTCGAAGAAGTCAAAAAGTCGAGGAGGAAATCATAGGAATTGACATGATTAATTTCTGACATTCAACCAAAAAATGATAAATTTAGGTCTTAAAATTAAGCTAAATGAAATCTGACGAAATTAAAAATTTGTTTTCTCAATTTGAAGCTGCTGCCTCAGATTTAGAGGGTGTAGAATGTTGGAGCGCACGAGAATTACAAGAGTTGTTAGGATATAGTAAATGGGAAAATTTTGAAAAAGTAATCCAAAAAGCAAAAGACGCATGTAATAATGCAGGTGAAGAACAGAATTATCATTTTCCTGACATCAGGAAAACGATACCTATGCCAAAAGGTGCTGAAAAAGAAATAGATGATATTCTTCTAACAAGATATGCCTGCTATCTGATTGCACAAAATGGTGATAGCCGAAAAGAGAAAATTGCTTTTGCTCAAAACTATTTTGCAGTACAAACTCGTAGAGCAGAATTAGTTGAACAACGAATTTTAGAATATGAAAGGGTAAAAGCTCGTGAGAAATTAAGCCAAACAGAAAAGCAATTATCAGGTATTCTTTATGAACGTGGTGTTGACAACCAAGGATTTGCTGTAATTAGGAGTAAAGGAGACCAAGCTTTATTTAGGTTAAATACTCAAATGCTAAAACGTAAAATGGGGGTACCAGATAGTCGGCCAGTTGCTGATTTTCTTCCTACAATCAGTATAAAGGCTAAAGACTTGGCTTCCGAAATGACCGGATTGAATGTACAAAGCAAAGATTTAAAAGGACAAACAAAAATTGAAAAGGAACATATTGACAATAACCTTGCTGTTAGGAATATGCTCACGCAAAGAGGAATAGTACCAGAAAGCCTTCCACCTGCTGAAGATGTAAAGAAACTTCAACGGAAACTTAATGGAGAGGAGAAAAAACTATTGAAAGGTAATAAAAAGAAAAGCTGACGGAAGACAAAAAACACCAGGCGATACACGCCAAGCATAGAAAAACACAACTATTGTATGTGAACATAATGAAATGCATATTGTTGATTATGATTTCAATAAATCCATTAATTTCTAAGTCACAGGATTATTGCGATTTCATTCAAAAAACTCAGAATTATCAGGATTCTGTAAAATTAAAATCAAATGGAGAATTTGACATCCTTGATTCTAATACGTTTGAAATTAATACTTACTTATCGTTTTTTGATAAAATTGAAATTGAAAAAGGGTTTAAAATTAATGTGTGCTTTTTTGACAATTTTCTTGACGGAAATCCATATTTATATGCACTAAAAGAAAACGAAAAAATAACCGATAAGAATAAGAAATCTTTGTACAAAGCTCTTAACAAACCTGACTTCAGGGCAAAAAACCATGTAAAACCAAAAGATTCTGAAATAGGCTTTCTTCAATATTTGTTTTTCTCTGAAATGGGAGAACAATTCGCCCTAAAATGGCATGCTAATTACGAAAGAAAATATATTATTTGCTCTTCAGACATGATAAACCGATTAATTAAAGAGCATACAGATGATGAAATGTTTTCAGTTGATTCCATTTCTTTAGAAAAACTAAAACGATACCCTCCAGAACCTACAATAAAATCTAATGATAATTACTACGAAATCACATGGATTGAAAATAGAACTCATTCTGGAGTATTTAAATGTACCTATCATATTGACAGAAAAGTTCCATTCAGAATTGTGAGAATAAATGAAGATAAGCTTTTAGATATTTATATTAACTTTCTATATTAAAAAAATGCCAGGCGCTAACACTTAGCCCTCAATAAAGCGTTGCTTGCATAAGCTTTAAATTGGGGCAAAGATTGAACTAAACATTGCTCCAAGTATCCTCAGCTCCCGCGCGAATCCCTCAGCGTGAAAAACTGAACTCATCAACCGAAAAAACAAAAGCACCCACCCATCTATACAAGATTGGCAGGTGCTATTATGGTGATGCCGCTGATCGATCTCCTGTATTTCGACAACTTATGGTGCTTGGCAGCAGGCGGGTTTCAGCCCAAAAATATGACGAAAATCTTCGTGTGGCTCGACAAAATAGGTTTTGAAGCCCAGTTCGGCGGCTGCTTCAATATTTTTAATCCCATCGTCGAGGAACAGTGTTTCGGATGGCACAATGCCATGTTTTTCGATTAGGATCTTGAAAATTTCGGGATTTGGTTTGGCCACGCCCATCTCGTAAGAAAGGAAAAGCTCGTCAAAATAATCGTCGATGGTATGACCATTCACACCAAAGTATGCCTCCCGCAACCAACTGAACATGATGTGGTTGGTATTACTGAGCATCAGCATTTTGTATTTCTTCTTAAGCTCCAGCAACATCTCCATCTTATATTGAGGGATGCCTTCGAGGAATTTAAAAAAAGCTTCATCAATCTGCTCATGGGTCACGGGTGCTTCGGCCATGATGGCCTGGTAAAAAGCTTCAGGCGCGATATGCCCCTCTTCGAGCTCTAGAAAGATGCCCGACTGTACATAGTTGCTGAGCATCGATTCGGCCTGAGGATAACCGATGGCCTTGAAGGCATCGACACAAGCCTGCTTATTTAAATCGACCAGAACACCGCCCAAGTCGAATAGAATATTTTTGATTCCTGTTGTCATAAAAACTCCTTTTTTGGCAAAATAGCATTAAAAACAATACGCCACAGTCATTTAAGAATATTTAGCTTTGTGGTGGCTGTTTCTGTAAAAAAAGCTTAACAACCGGGATACTGGCCACCAGCACGATGCCCAACAATAGATAATGCATGTAATTGAACACCTGGGGAAATTGCTTTCCAATTAAAAATCCCGACGAAACCAACAACCCCACCCAAATGGCGCCTCCAACGACATCGTATAGCAGGAACCGCCGCACACTCATCTGGGAGGCTCCACTCATCATGGGCAACAAAGTACGTACGATTGGCAAAAACCGCCCAACTATAAAGGCATAGACACCAAAGCGAATCCAAAGTTTCCGCGTCTTGAAAAGATACACCGGTTTGAATATCTTATTCTCAGGCTTATCGAACAGTCGGGGTCCCAGCCAACGCCCCTTGAAATAGCCGGTGACATCGCCAGCCACAGCAGCCAGCCACAGCAGCAGGAGAAGCAGCCACAAGGGCAACTCCAGAAAAGGGGTGCCACACAGTAATCCAGCTGTAAAAAGCATATAATCACCTCCCGGCAACACAATCCCCAGCAGGACGCCTGTTTCGAGGAAGACCAGTAACAACAGGAGCACCAAACCACCCACAAGGATCAGATGCTCCGTATCCGACAAGAGTTGAGACCACGATTGCCAATCCATAATAAACAGATTACCCTTGGCAAGTTACGGCAAAAAACAAAATCATGCTTCAGCAGAATAAAAAAACATCCGGATCGACATACATCGAAACCGGATGTTTCCCACACACATATTAAAACGAACAATCTATTTTAATTCTATCACGCGCGATGATTTTGCTTCCACAACAATCGCGTCCAATTGGGTTAACGACTCTCCTGTCATAACATCCGAACCACCCCTAAAGTTCTGAAGGAACTCACTATAATAAGATCCATCAATGGTTTTGTCGGCATCGTTGTTGTTAAGGATAACCATCACAGCCCGGGTGCCAAGATAGCGAAAATATACATATATATCATCTTGCGGCACAAAATGTAATAAATTTCCTTTCTGCAATACCTCGCTGCCTTTGCGGTAGTTGAAAATTTTGCTAATGTGATCCAACATGTTGTTCTGTGCCTCGGTGCGTCCTTGGCGGGTGAAAGCATCAACTGCATCACCTGGCCATCCCCCAGGCATGTCGTGACGGATGTTGGCATGCCCATCGAAACCATTGCCATCCATCAACAACTCGGTACCATAGTACAGTTGCGGAATACCGCGGGTGGTGGCCAAAAATGTCATGGCCATCTTAAGGCTTTTGGTATTGCCATTCAAAAGGTGCAACAAACGACCCACATCGTGGTTTTCGCCAAATGTCACCATATTGAGGGGATTTGGATACAGGTGGTCGTCGGCCAGCACATCGTACAGGCGCATCAAACCACTATCCCAGCCTGCCTTCTCATTAAAAGCCTTGGCAATGGCATCCTGAACAGGGAAATCCATCAAAGAAGGCAAGTAAGAGTTAAAACCGTCGCGGTTGGGGAAGTCCTTTTGCCAGTAGCACAACTTGGAGGCTTGACCAATCCAGGCCTCGCCCACGATGTTGAAATTGGGATACTCTTCAGCCACACGCTTGGCCCAAACAGCCATGCCATGTTTATCTGGATAGGGATAGGTATCCTGGCGGATGCCATCGAGTCCAACATACTCAATCCACCAAATACTGTTCTGAATCAGATAATTCAACATAAATGGATTGCGCAGGTTCAAGTCGGCCATGCTGCTATCGAACCACCCTTCGGCAGCCAGGGCATGATCCTTCTTCGACACATAAGGATCGGAGATGGTAGAGAGACGGTAGTTTGAACGCGTGAACTCGGGCCATTGGTTGATCCAGTCGGTCATGGGCAGATCGGCCATCCACCAGTGGTTGGTACCGCAATGGTTGAACACCATATCCATAATCATCTTGATGCCATTGGCGTGACATTTGTCCACCAGGCTTTTGAAATCCTCGTTGGTGCCAAAGCGTGCATCCACCTTGTAGTAGTCGGTGATGGCATAACCATGGTACGAGGAGGCCGGCATATTGTTCTCCTGCACGGGATTCAGCCAGATGGCCGTCATCCCTAGGTCGCGAATGAAATCAACATGTTTAGCGATGCCGGCTAGATCCCCACCGTGGCGGCCATAGGGCGCTTGGCGGTCGTGCTTCTCCAACATGCCCGGCATGTCGTCGTTGGCCACATCACCATTGGCAAAGCGGTCGGGCATAATCAGGTAGATGGCGTCCGAAGCATTGAAGCCTTGCCGCATCTGCGAATTGGCATTCCGCGCCTTCAGCTCGTAGCGATAGCTGGCCAACACCTTCTTATCCTTCACAAATTCAATATTGAAGGCACCCGGTTTGGTGCCGGAGGCGATGTGCAAGTTCAGGAACAGGTAGTTGGGATTTTCCACCTTCACAACCTGTTTAAGAGACACGCCGGGATAAGAGATACGCACATCGGTGGCCGAGATGCTTTTGCCATGCACCAACAGCTGGAGTTCGGGATTAACCATATCAACCCACCAATTCATAGGTTCCACCCGGTTAAGCTCAATCTTGTTCTTTTGAGCCATGGCGTGGTGTCCCATCAGCAGATGACACACGACAAGCCAGAAAACAATAGAGACCGTTTTTTTCATTTTTCTATTTTAGTTGAACTGTTTGACATTGGCGCGGTGCCACTTCAATCTGCTGCCCAAACAGGTGCAAGCGAATGGTTTTACCGGCATGCGAAAGAATCTCCACCTCGCGGTTGGTCACCCGCACCTCCAGGTCGTTCCCCTTAAAGGTGAGCCTGAAAGCATACTCCTCCCATTGTTGTGGAATAATGGGGTTCAGGTACAACTCACCGTTGTAAACACGCTTACCGCCAAACCCTTCCACAATAGCCATCCAGGTACCGGCCATACTGGTGATGTGCAACCCCTCGTGCGCCTCGTGGTTGTAATCGTCGATGTCGAGACGAGAGGTGCGCAAGTACATCTCATAAGCCTTCTCCACATTGCCAATTTTGGCAGCCAAAACGGCATGCACACAAGGCGACAAGGAAGATTCGTGCACGGTGCGCGGCTCGTAAAACTCGAAATGGCGGCGAATGGTCTCCAGATCAAAGTCTTCCTCGAAAAGATAGATACCCTGCAACGTATCGGCCTGCTTGATGAAGCAGGAACGCAGAATGCGATCCCACGACCAGTGCTGGTTAATGGGGCGCTCAGCCGGATTGAGATCCTTGGCAAGAATCTGTTCCTTATCCATGAACCCATCCTGCTGCATAAAGATGTTGAGCTTCTCGTTGAATGGATAGTGCATATTCGTCACAATATCCTTCCAGCGTGCCGTCTCCTCGGCGGCTCTCAAGCCGGTTTTTACAACAACCTCCTGGTAGCGGGCCACATCGTTGTTGTTGACCTTTTCCAATGCCTCCATGGTGTAACGCAAACACCAGGTAGCAATTCGGTTGGTATACCAGTTGTTGTTGATGTTGTTCTCATACTCGTTGGGGCCGGTAACACCCAACATCACATATTTTTGTTTCTCCTCCGAGAATGTGATGCGCTGACTCCAAAAACGAGCAATACCAATGAGCACCTCCAAGCCATATTCAGCCAGGTAGGCTTCATCGCCGGTATGGCGTACATAATTGTTGATGGCAAAAGCAATGGCGCCATTGCGATGAATCTCCTCAAAGGTGATCTCCCACTCATTGTGGCACTCCTCGCCATTCATGGTCACCATGGGATACAAGGCTGCACCATTGGTGAATCCCAACTTCTGTGCATTCTCGATGGCTTTACCCAACTGCTTGTGACGGTAAATCAACAAATTGCGGGTCACCTTGGCTGGTGCGGTAGAGATAAAGAATGGAATGCAATACGCCTCGGTATCCCAGTAGGTGGAACCGCCATATTTTTCACCGGTGAATCCTTTTGGGCCAATGTTCAAACGCTCATCCTCCCCGGTATAGGTCTGATTGAGGTGAAAAATATTGAAACGGATGCCTTGCTGGGCTTCGATGTCCCCTTTTATTTTTATATCGCTGTGAATCCACTTGCCAGCCCAACTGTTCACATGGTCGGTCAGCATGGCATCAAAACCCTTGTCGAAAGCGTGCTGAGTGGCTTTCTTACAAGCCTCAAGCAATTGGTCGGGTGCATAATTGAGCGAACTCACCACACCAATGTATTTTTCGATGGTAACGGTTTCGCCCTGTTTCACTGTCACAACCACCTTATTACCAGCCCAGGCCTCTTTTTTAATCAGCTCCGGCTTCACCTCAATGGATTGGCCATCCACAAAAAGTTTGTACTTCATGCCGAAAGCCACCCTGAAATCAAGTTTCTTGGTTTGGGAAAGCAAGAAAGCATCACCGGCATGTGTCTCCTTGGCCAGGATGTTCCAAAATTTCTCATCGTAGTTACTGTCCTCATTCTCCACATCTCCATCGATATAGGGCGTGAAAACCACGTTCCCGGAAAAATTCAATGCCTTGACCGAATAACGGATGGCCGCATTTTGCGTGTCCACCATGCTGATGAAACGCTTAGCCGAAACCTCAATCTTCTTGCCGTCGTCGAAGATGGCCACAAACTCGCGCGACAGGTAGCCCTCTTTCATGTTGAGCACGCGACGGAAGCCCTCAACCTTGCAGGTGTATAGGTCGAGAACTTGGTCGTCCACTTGCACGTCAATGCCAATATAGTTGGGTGCATTGAGCACTTTGGCAAAATACTCGGGGTAACCATTTTTCCACCAACCTACACGGGTCTTGTCGGGGTAATAGATGCCGGCCACATAGTTACCTTGCAACGAAGGTCCGGAGTAGCGCTCTTCGAAGTTGGCTCGTTGCCCCATCTTGCCATTACCCAAACTGAAGATGCTTTCGGACGACTTATGGTACTCGGGCTTGAAGCCTTCCTCGATGATGCACCACTCGTCACTCTTCAAATATTTTTTCATAATCAACTCATTCAAATTTTACACAACTCAACAAACTCCAATCAATCCCAATGGTTAAACCGACAGTTTTCGAAGCTTATCAAAAGACATCTCATTCAAACCACCCACCACCAAGTGGGCTTTCCCCAGGTTCGCAGGTGAGCCTATGCCCACGCAGAGCATTCCGCCGGCCAGGGCGGCCTCCACACCGGCTTCAGCATCCTCAAACACCACACACTCGGCAGGTTCAACCCCCAAAGCCGCGGCTCCCTTAAGGAACACTTCGGGATTGGGTTTGGCCTCACTCACCTTGGTGCCGTCGATGATGGCATCAAATAGCTGGGTCAGGTGTAGGCGCTCCAGAATGGTCATGGCGTTTTTACTAGCCGACCCCAGGGCGATCTTGATCCCATGCAACTTCAACTCCTTCAAGAAGGCCTCGGCGCCGGGCAAAATCTCATCGGGCATCATCTTCTCGATGTAAGCCACATAATTACGGTTCTTCTCTTCAGCCAATTTATGTTTAGTATCGTCATCCAACTGGATGCCACCCACTTCGAGAAGAATGTCTAGGGAAGCCATCCGGCTAACACCCTTCAAACGTTCGTTATCCTGCTCGGTAAATTCAAACCCGAGCTTAGCCGCCAAATCGCGCCAGGCGATAAAATGGTATTTGGCGGTATCCACAATGACCCCATCCAGGTCGAAAAGACAAGCTTTAATTTCCATATCCACAATCAATCTTTATTTTCAACCACTTGGTCTTTCACAAAATAAACAGATAGTGCTCCAATCAACATGGAGACCCCAGCCAACAATATCATCAGGATGGCTTGCTGTCCAAACAAATATTTTACAATCACACCACCCAGTATTCCACTAACAATTTGAGGCCCGGCAATGGTGAAGTTGAAAATGCCCATATAAACCCCCATCTTCTTAGCAGGGATGGCGCTTGACAAAATAGCATAAGGCATGGCCAATATGGCTGCCCAAGCCATTCCCACTCCAATCATACTAAAAATGATCAAATTGGGATTATTGAAAAAGTACATGGTGACAAAACCGATTCCTCCACAAATCAAGGAGAAGGCATACACAAACTTGCGGCTGGTGTATTTGGCAAACCATGGCATAATAACCGAATAGATGGCTGCAAACAAGCTGTAGGCACCAAAGATGACACCCACCCAGTTGCCGGCAATGTTATAGGCTTCGGAGCTGGCATCACCCACTTCGGTACCCCAATAGTGCTGCGCCACGGCAGGCGTAGTGAATACCCACATCACATAAAGCGCAAACCACGAAAAGAACTGTACAATAGCCAATTGAACCATGGTTTTGGGCATGGACATCAAAGTCTTGAAGAAATTGCTTTTTTCGTGCTGCTCCTCTTCCGTGATGTTTTTATACTCATTAAATTCCTTGGGAGGATATTCTTTGGTTTTAAAAACAGTTACCAAAACAGTTACAATCAGAACCGAACCACCAATATAGAATGACCAAATCACCGAAGAGGGCACCTGACCTTCGGGCGCCACATTTTCCACATGAAAAATATTGGTGATCACGAAAGGCAGAATGGAACCGATCACAGCCCCCACGTTAATCAGGAAACTCTGAATGGAATACCCCATGTTACGCTGGTCTTCGGGCAGCATATCGGCCACCAAGGCCCTGAAGGGCTGGAAGGTGACATTAAACGAGCCATCCATAAGAGCCAACATCACCGCACCAAAAATGATGGGCGACATAAAGCCAATGACCAAGGCCGAATTGGGCATAAACATCATGGCCAAGGCACTCACCAAAGCTCCCCCCAAGATAAAGGGCAATCGCCGTCCAATGCGATTCCAGGTGCGGTCGCTGGCTGCCCCCACAATGGGTTGCACCAGCAGTCCCATGATGGGCGCTGCCAGCCAGAACAGCGGCAAGGCATGCACGTCGGCACCCAAGGAAGACAAAATACGGCTCACATTGGCGTTTTGCAAAGCAAAGCCAAACTGCACGCCCAAAAATCCAAAACTAAGGTTCCAGATTTGCCAAAAGGATAATAAAGGTTGTTTCTTCATGTCAATAGCTAAAAACTTATTCAGAATTTTGGGCACAACATAGCCAGCCCCAAAAATGAAGTATTGAAAGGAAAATGTTCAAGAAGTTTAAATCCGAAAACAAAATTAAACTCTTTTAACACAAAAAAGAAAAAGAATAGCTAATCAACAGGATCAAATTCGAGCAAATCCAATGTCAAGGCTGATTGCAACCGTTTGCGAGGGGTGAAAATATTTTAAAATATAATGACCTTTTGTAAAATAAATTTTATGCAAACGTTTTCGAAAGAGACCAACTCTTTAATTTTGATGATTGCGAAGTTGATTATTTGAGGAATTGATTATTTGAGGATGTGCTAATTTATTAATGTGATGATGTGCAAATGTGATAATGTGATAATGTGAGGATTTGTCGATATAAGATTGAGAGGAAGAAAACCTTTCCTCTTGATTACCCTTGATTAGGAGGAGGTTAAAACCAGCATTATAGCTCAGATATAAGCAACTTCAAGAAATAAATCCCATTGATGCTGATTCGTTCACGAAAAAATCAGGAAAGACCGGAGGTCGTCATATGAATAACCGCGGATGGAATCCGCGGATTGTAGAAAAAAAGCACATCCCAACCCCAAAGCGGGTTGAGTTTTAAAAATGATCAACGCATGGTTGATTCCCTGGGATGGAGCACCGGCGTGAAGATGCGGGTTTCAAACTCAACCTCCACCAAAGCGCTTTCAATTTGAGCCGCCAACATCCGCATGGCCTCCTGACCTATCTCATACCCCTTCTGTTCCACAGTGGATAAGCTTGGATAGGTAATGGTGGCATTGGGTCCATCGCCAAAACCAATCACGGCAATATCCTGGGGGACTCGGTACCCATTGCGCTGAAGCAATTGCATCATGGCGATGGCAGTGGAGTCGTTGACCGTAAAAACACCATCAATATCAGATGCCAGGCTCAGGATCCGGTCGGCATTGGCAAAAACATCCTCTCGGGTGTCGCACTTAAAGATCAATGAGTCGTCCACGGGAAGGTTGCGTTCCTTGAGTGCCGTAATGTACCCTTCCTTTCGATTTTTCCCAATCAACAGATGCTGAGGACCTGAAAGGTGCAGAATGCGGCAACAGCCCTTGTCTATCAAATGGTTGGTGGCAATGCGGGCACCCTGAAAATCGTCGGCAATCACCCGGTGCGACTCAATGGCCTCACACACCCGGTCGAAAAAAATCAAAGGAATGCCATTGTCTAAGATATGTTGAAAATGATCATGATCTAAAGTGTTTTTGCTCATCGACACCAAAATACCATCCACCCGATTGTCAATCAAGGCTTGTACGTCGATCACCTCGCGTTGGTAGCTCTCGTTGGTTTGGCAAATCATCACATTGTAACCCTTGCCATAAGCCACATCTTCGATACCACTAATAACCGAACTAAAAAAGTGGTGCACAATCTCGGGAATGATCACTCCAATGGTGTTGGTCTTGCTGTTGCGCAACCCCAGCGCCAAGGCATTTGGCCTGTAGTTCACCTTCTTGGCAAAAGACTGCACCAGCTGCTTGGTCTCCGGACTGATGTCGGGATGATCCTTCAACGCGCGTGAAACGGTGGAGGGCGAAATACCCAATGTCCGGGCAATATCTTTTATGGTGATCTGGTGCGACTTCATCAATTTTTACACTTTGCAATTATTTCACTAAAATAATAAAAATTTCCAACATCCTATACCACGCCAGACATTCTCCAAATCTGCTGCCCTAACAAATTAAGGATAACGAAACCACTACGAAAACCTGAAGATAAAAAAGTCCTATATTTACATTCTCAGGTAAAACCACTCAACATGAACAATCTATTTGTCATTGGCATATTCTTGGCCTTCTTCCTTCAATTCCTTCTTTTCTCGAAAAAGGGCAAGACGTTACCCGATAAAATATTAGGCGTTTGGATGTTTGTCATCGGACTTCACCTTTTCAGTTACTACATCTACAATCTTGGGTACTGGGAACGTTACCCCCACCTGACGGGAATCACACACCCATTCCCCTTGTTACATGGCCCCCTGTTGTTTTTATATGTGGTATTTTCGCTTCGGAAAGAACAACGCTTCGTGTGGCGCGACTTTGCTCATTTCCTGCCAGCTTTTGGTTCATACCTATATATGATGCCCTACTTCTTTGGTTACACCACAGCGCAGAAGAGGCTGGTTGACAGCGGCCAGATGGACGACTACAAAATATTCATGTACCTCTCCCTAGTGGGATTCATCATTTCGGGAATCACCTACCCGGTGGTGGCCTACCGCCTGATAACCAAACATGAACGGCTGGTGCATGAAAACTATTCGTTCGACGAAAGCATAAGCCTCAACTGGTTGAAATATTGCATTGCCGGATTGGGCGTGATATTCCTGACCGTCGGAATATTCTCGTTCATGCAATACCTCCTTGATATACAATTCCCTTTCAATGTGGACTTCATCTTCTATGCCGAAATCATCCTATTTATTTTCTTTGTCGGCTATTTTGGCATCAGGCATCAGGGTATTTTTGCCGAAAACAAAACAACACAAGAAGCCACCTCTGGCAATGATGATCCCGACACAAAAAAAACAACAGGATACATACGCTCAGGACTGAAAATCGATGAGGCACAGGAACTCCATCAAAAGTTGCTGCAACTAATGAACGAAAAGAAACCATATCTGGAACCTAAACTGACACTCAATATGTTGGCCACCCAACTGGATGTTTCATCCAACCATCTGTCGCAAACCATCAACCAGCATCAAAACCAAAACTTCTACGATTTCATCAACCAATACCGGGTGGAAGAGTTTAAGCAACGAGCCAAAGATCCCAAAAACCAGCACTTCAACATCCTGGCATTGGCACTCGACGCTGGTTTCAACTCCAAATCGGCCTTCAATTTAATCTTTAAAAAACACACCGGCATGACGCCAACCCAATTCATGAGCGAAAATTCCCGCCCATAACAAGAAAAGAATAAAATATTAACTACCAACATATTGCACGTCCAAACAAATAGGATTGGACGTGCAACCCGTCCACTTCCTTAGGTTTGGGCGACCAGCCTTTACACAATCCCCACCTTCGCAGAAAAAAAATCATGAAGCGAATGGCCATTACAACCTACTTGACAATGCTCTTGTCGATAATCACCCTGCAAGGGCATTTGAATGCACAAAACCTAACTCAAACCATCAGGGGGCGAGTGATCGACCAAACCACCCAAACACCCTTACCGGGAGCCACTGTTGTGATTATTGGCAGCGACCCAATATTAGCGGCCACCACAGGAACCGATGGTTCTTTCAGCCTGGAGAAAGTTCCACTTGGACGCCACAACATCGAAATCCGATTTATGGGCTACCTCCCCCACAACATCCCTGGCTTACTGGTGGGCAGCGGCAAGGAGGTAGTGCTGACCATTGAATTGGAAGAATCGGTAGCCAAACTGGAGGAGGTCGTTGTGAAAGCAACTGTACGCAAAGACCGTCCGGGCAACCCGATGGCCCTAGTGAGTGCACGGGGATTCAATGTGGAGGAAACCAGGCGATATGCAGGCGGCATGGACGATCCGGCACGTCTGGCCACAGCATTTGCCGGTGTGACGGCAGGCGGCAACAACCAAGACAATGCCATCGTGATCCGTGGAAACGCACCCAAAACAGTGCAATGGCGGGTTGAAGGCGTTGAAATAGCCAACCCCCACCATTTCTCGGGCGGCAATGTGGCCGGAGGTGGCTTCACCTCCATCATCAGCAGCCAGATGCTGACCAATTCCGACTTTTATACGGGCGCATTCCCCGCCGAGTATGGCAATGCCTTGAGTGGTGTGTTCGACATCAAGCTGCGCACAGGAAACAACCAAAAAAATGAAAATGCGCTCCAGATTGGGATGATGGGTGTGGACTATTCGGCTGAAGGGCCTTTCAAAAAAGGAGGCAGGTCATCCTACCTCTTCAACTACCGTTATTCCACATTCGGCCTTCTGTCGAAGTTGGGTGCCATGCCCACCGATCAGACGCCCATCTACCAGGATCTGTCGTTCAAAATGGTCTTCCCTGCCGGTAAGGCAGGAACCTTCTCCTTGTGGGGCATGGGCGGCATCGACAACATCAAAGACAGCGAGGAGACCGATTCCACAAAATGGGAAACGGATTACGACCGCGTAAAAAACAACTGGGACGAATCGTTTGGCGCCATCGGCATCAACAACAAATGGCCAATCGGAACAAAAACCATGCTTACCACCAGCATTGTAGCAACCGGGAACAAGAAAAAACTCACGCAGGATCGCCTCGACGACAACATGGCCTTGCAAAAGGATATGAAACTGAACAGCAAAACAGGGAAAATCAGCCTCAACACATTTGCAAACCATAAAATAAATGCACGCTTGAGCACCCGCACCGGCATTAACCTAAACAGCCTGCAATACAACCTCAACCTGAGCGGAACAGAAAATGAAGCCCCGGAAACCTACCGGAATTTTGCTGATGATTCGGGACAAAGCATGCACATTCAGGCCTATTCACAATTTAAATGCAACATAAGCAACACATTATCTTTGCACGCCGGCTTGCAAACCGAACATTTTGCACTGACAGGATGCAGCACCATCGATCCCCGCCTATCCTTCAACTGGGATTTTTCGCCACGGCAAAGCATTAGTGCCGGTTACGGTAAGCACAGTCAATTGGAGGATTTGAGCATCTACCTGATCAAACAACAATCGGAGCAAAACACCATGCTCCCCAATAAAAAACTGGACTTTTCGCATGCACACCATTTCGTTTTGGGTTACAATTTTCGCTTCAATGAACAACTTCGGTTAAAAATAGAGCCATACTATCAATACCTCTACAACATACCGGGCATTGCCGACAGCTCATTTTCGATGATCAACTTCAGGCAAGACCTAACATTCCAGTCAAAACTGGGAAACAACACCATAGGCCGCAACATGGGTATTGATGCAACACTGGAACGCTTCCTGCAAAATAACTTCTACTACCTTGCCACCGCCTCCATCTTTCAATCGAAATACAGGGCCGACGATGGCATTTGGCGTAACACCCGTTACAACAAGAACTTTGTTGCCAACTTCCTGGTTGGAAAGGAGTTTTATGTGGGCAAAGCCAACAACAATCTGTTGGGCATCAACCTTCGTGGCGTGATTGCCGGGGGCGAACGCACCACCCCTCTGGATAATACCGCCTCCATGGCTGCCGGCCGTCCCATATACGATGAAAAAAACGCATTCAGCAAACAAGACAAAACAACCAAATTCATCAACCTGACGGTAACCTACCGTGTCAACAAGGCCAAATACTCAGGTGTATGGGCACTGCAACTAAACAACCTATTGGGCGAGCCACAACTCGACAAGTACGAATACAACCACAAACAAAAAGCCTTTGTACGAGAATCGAAAGTTTACAAACTACCATCAATAAGCTATAAAATTGAGTTCTAACAAAAAAACAACTACTATGATGGAAAAATACAACCGCACAATATTTTTTTATGGCTGGTCATTATTCATCCCATGGGTGCTGTGGTTTGCAGCAGCCTACATCAGCCACATGCCCAACATCACCCCGTGGATGGTCAAATTGCAGGGTTGGCTGAGCATAGCAGGATTAACCGCCCCTGTATTGGTGGCAGCTCTCCTGTTTGCAAGTAATAATATGCTCTTGAAAGATCTAAAAAGACGATTCAACCAAACATTCAAAATACCATCCTTCTATCTGGCGGTGGCCGTAGGTTTAATTTTCGTTTCTATGGTGGTAGCCCAATTAATCTCTTTGCTTTTTGGCTACAGCATTAGTCAATTCCACATATCGGGACACCCCACCTTTACCTCGGCTTTGTTCTCGCCGTGGTTTATCCTTCTTTTTGCTCCGGTAGTGGAAGAAATTGCCTGGCACACTTATGGAACCGACACCCTGCGCCGAAAATTCAACCTATTCAACACATCACTAATTTTTGCTGCCTATTGGGTCTTCTGGCATTTGCCCCTATCCTTTATCAAAGGATACTACCACAGCAACATGGTGGCCGAAGGATGGATTTACACGCTCAACTTTGTATTCAGCCTCTTTGTGTTTGTCATATTGATGAACTGGCTCTATTACAAAACAAACCGAAACATACTCGTCACCATCCTTTTCCATCTGTCAGCCAATCTCTCTAATGAAATATTTGCCACACATCCTATGAGCAAGGTTATTCAAACAACCCTTCTACTGATGGTGTCGGTGGGGGTTCTGATCAAGAATAAGGAACTCTTTTTCAAATAGACTTAACAAAACTTCACCACCTTGTGAGCAGGACATGAACAAAAAGAAAATCGACAAAAACTACTCGATCAAAGAAAGAATCCTCAACAAACAAACTGGCATCGACAAACCATTTTTTGCGTATATTAGTTGCTATGCAATGGACAGCCCCCCCACGAGACCAATATAAAATGATTGAAGCGGCATTATTTGAATACATCAACCAGTTCGCGCACCTCACCGAAACGGAGCAACAAGCCATGAGCGAGCTTTTAACCAGACGCAGGATGGCAAAAAAAGAGATGCTTGCCACAGAAAACAGGCCATGCAACGAATTGATATTCACAAACAATGGCTATTTCAGATTTTACCACCACGATGCCAATGGCGAAGAGGAGACCAGCGACTTTTACTTTGCTCCCACCTTTATTACTTCCTACACCAGTTTCATTACAGGAGAACCCTCAATGGTCAACGTACAGGCCATGGAAGCCATGGAAGTGCTGGTGAAGAAAAAGGTGGATCTTCAAAATCTCTACAATCAGCATCCCGGCATCGAAAGAGTGGGTCGCCTGCTGGCCGAAATGGTAGCCATAGCCTCGGAGCGTCACCTTCTTCTGCTGCTAAACCAAACAGCCGATAAGCGTTACAAACGATTAATGGACCAGCACCCCCAATACATCAACACCATCCCCATGCAATACATTGCATCCTATCTGGGGATCACCCGCGAAACATTAAGCCGGATGCGGAGAAACCTTTAACCCCACATTTTTTTGACATTTGTCAAAAGGATTCATTTTTAAGCTCCGTTACTTTGTGATTGAATTAAATCACAAACAAATGAAAACGATGCTATTACAATTATGGCTCATCGCATGCCTTACCATCCTACCATCCTGCGAAAAAGAGGAACTCTCGTTTTCGGGAGGGGATATTCAAATCGAAGTAAAAACAGGCCCACACTGGCTGCACGACTTTCCACTCTTTTTGGGGATCAACAAAAAAAATCCACCCCAATTTGCCATCTGGATTGAAGACACCAATGGACAATACATCTCAACAGTTTTTGCCACCTATAAAATTGCGGCCGAAGCATGGCAGTCCAATGGTGGCAACCGCAGAAAAGAGCCGTTGCCCCATTTGCTGAAGCAGGAGTCAGATACGTGCGACATTTGGGGCAAACCGGAAGACACAACTTGTTGGTGACATCGGGTTTGCGGATAAGACAATGCGACTACAAACAAAACTACAGGTCGGAATGGTTCGAAGCCAAAACCACCGGCACCATGAAACTGGCTCCCCTGATTTTTTCAGTGGGTTATGCCTACAAATTTTAATAGCACACTCGCCAACACCCATTGAATTCACAACACCAATACTAAGATTACAGTTAAAAACATGCTTTACAACATGTTTTTATACCGCAAACGATTGCACAAACGTACCCGCAAACGATTGCAAGAACAAAAGCTTAAAACAATGTTTTCTGGTGTTAAAAAGTGTATTTTTTCACATTCTTTACCATTACTTTTGTGATGTAAAATGATGTCAACGAAAGTCCAAACGTGGGCAAGAAGATTAAATCCAAAAAACAATCATTTGATAAAATAGACTAAACTATTATTTTATGAACAAAAAATCCAAACTCAGAAAACTCCTTTTGGTGGCCATGGGACTGATATGCATGATTGGCATACAGGCACAGCAGCGCACCATCACAGGGAATGTGAAAGACGCCGCGGATGGGTCAGCCCTACCTGGCGTGTCGGTAGTTGTTAAAAACACAACTCAAGGAACCATTACATCGTTCAGTGGAGACTTTTCAATAGAAACAGAACAGGGAGCCACCCTGGTTTTCTCATTCATCGGCTACAAGCCACAGGAAGTGGTTATCGACGGCACCACCACCTTAAACATTCGATTGGAGCAAGATATTCAAGGCGTTGAAGAGGTTGTGGTGATTGGTTATGGCAGTGTTAAAAAGGGGGATGCAACAGGCTCCATTATTGCAGTAAGTACAAAAGATTTCAATCAAGGGGCAATCGCTTCACCTCAAGATTTGATAGTAGGGAAAACCTCAGGCGTGCAGATTACTTCCACAGGAGGAGCACCAGGTGCAGGTTCGACTATTCGCATTCGAGGGGGAGCTTCGTTAAGTGCCAATAACGATCCGCTATTTGTCATTGATGGAGTACCGGTTGCCTCTGATGGTGTAAGTGGCATGTCTAACCCGCTTGCATCTATCAATCCAGATGACATTGAAACCTTCACCGTATTAAAGGATGCTTCAGCAACAGCGATCTATGGCTCAAGGGCATCCAATGGAGTGATTATTATCACCACGAAAAAAGGATCCAAGAGTCAGAAGTTTTCTATTGACTATTCAGGGAAATTTTCTTTGAGTACATTGTCAAAACAAGTAGATGTATATTCTGCGGATGAATACAGAACCCTAATCAATTCGCTCTATGGCCCGGACTCGGACAATCCAAGACCGAACGCAATTAGTGCCATGGGCAATGCAAATACAAATTGGCAAGATGAGATCTTTAAAAATGCGTTTGGCCAGGATCATAATGTAAGCTTCCAAGGCGGTTTGGATTTCCTCCCATACCGTTTATCTTATGGATACAATAACCAGGATGGAGTATTAAAAACATCCAATATTGAACGCCATTCATTAAGTTTAAACTTGAATCCTTCATTCTTCAACAATCATTTAAAAACCTCATTAAATGCAAAAGGCTCGTATCTGAAGACAGCTTTTGCAAATGAAGGAGCCATTGGTGCAGCCATTAGCATGGATCCAACTCACCCAGTTCATGAAACCTATAATCTATCGAATGGAGAACAATGGGGCGGATACTGGCAATGGATCGACTACAATGAAGAACGACCATTGGCCTTCACCCCAAACAACCCAGTGGCACTATTAAATCAGCAGGATGACAATTCAGATGTATATCGTGCAATTGTAAATCTAGGATTAGATTATAATTTCCATTTTCTCCCAGAGATGACAGCAGTTGTCAATATGGGTATCGATTATTTTGACAGCAACAGAGAAAGAACAATATCTCCTGACGCATCATGGGTATATGAGAATAATGAGATTAGAGGGGAGATGTTCAATGAGGATCAAGAGAAGATTAATCAAGTTTGGGATTCCTATTTAAAATACCAAAAATCATTAGGTGATCACAGAATTGATGCCATGGCAGGTTATTCCTGGCAATATTTTAAAAACGAAGGTCATAAATATCAAAATGATTTCTACGACGTGAGGGAGACTCCAACTGAAGATCGCCCATATGCAGGAGAAAACTATTTAATCTCATATTACGGGCGCTTCAATTACACATTTAAGGATAAATATTTACTAACAGGTACCGTTCGTCGAGATGGAACATCTCGTTTTGCAGATGGGAACCGTTGGGGAACCTTCCCATCAGCTGCATTCGCGTGGAAGATTAAAGAAGAAAGTTTCTTAAACAATGTAGAGGTACTGACAGACCTTAAACTTCGATTAGGTTGGGGTATTACAGGCCAGCAAGACGTTACTGGCAACGACTACGTCGGCTATGGAACCTATTCGCTTTCAGACAATGGGGCTATGTATGTTCTAGGAGATACTTGGTTCAACACCTACCGTCCAAATGCCTATAACCCTAATCTAAAATGGGAGGAAACAACCAGTACAAATATTGGTTTAGACTTTGCATTCTTGAATAACAGAATCAGTGGATCTGTAGATTATTACTATCGTGAAACATCCGACTTATTGAATATGATTACAGTGGCAGCCGGCACATCCTTATCGGATCGCATTGTATCAAACGTAGGTAGCCTAGAGAATAAAGGTGTTGAATTAAATCTTATTGGTCGAATCATCTCTACACCGGATCTTTACTGGGAAGTAGGCGGAAACATGACCTACAATAAGAATAAAATCACAAAATTAACGGCTGTTGATGATCCAAGTTATGTTGGCGTTCCTTCAGGTGATTTGGGATCAGGCAATTTTATCCAAATGAACTCAGTTGGACACCAGGTTAATTCGTTCTATGTATATGAGCAAGCCTATGACCGTTTGGGAAAGCCACTGGAAGGTGTTTATATTGACAAAAATGAAGATGGTGTGATTAATGATAAAGATCGCATTTACTACGGGAATTCCACTCCAGATTACTTGATTGGCATCAATACATCTCTTCGTTACAAAAATTGGGACTTCAATTTGAGTGGACGTTTCCAATTTGGTGCACAAATCTACAATAAAGTATCGGCTGATGGTTCAAACTTTGTAAACATCTACAATGCAACCACACAAGCTATCTCAAACAAGTTGGCTTCTGCTTCTGAAACAAATTTCCTCAGAACAGATGAACAACGGGCATTCTCTTCTCATTGGATTGAAAATGCTGACTTTTTCCGATTGGATAACGTTTCGATTGGATACAACATCAAAAAAGTTTTCAATTTGCCAATTTCAAATTTAAGGCTATCGTTGACCGGACAGAATTTGTTCGTGATCTCAGATTATTCAGGTTTGGATCCTGAAGTATTTAGTGGAATTGATAATAATATCTTCCCACGTCCTACCACTATAATGTTCGGTGTAAACGTTGGATTCTAAAAAGCTAACAAAATGAGAAAATTCATATTATACATACTTGTTTTTGCAGGCGTTTTGACTGCTTGTGAGAACGATTTAAATGTAAAGCCAATTGATCCGAACCTAGTTTTCGGCGATGAGGTCTATTCAACCTTCAAAGGTTACCAGCAGGTTCTAGCAAAGATCTATGGAAGCTATAATGTTTCCGGCCAATTTGGTGATAGCAATGAAAGCGATCTTTCGACCATTTCAGATGGTGGCATGTCTGCTTATCTGCGTAACTACTGGAACCTACAAACATTACCTACAGGTGAGGCAATGAATGCATGGAATGACAATGGTTTGGTTCCGATACAAAATGGCACATGGACAGCAGACAATCAATACGTAGCTGGCATGTATTACAGATTGTATTACATGATTGCGCTAACCAATGAATTCTTAAGAGCTTCATCTGGTGGAGCTGTAGTGGATGCAAATGCGGATGCCATTAAACAAATGCGCGCAGAAGCTAGGTTAGTACGTGCAATTGCCTACTACCATGGAATTGACTTTTACGGCAAAATGAGTATCATCGACGAAAACTCGAATGAAAAATACCCTACACCGGTTGATCGGGGCACTTTGTTTAATTGGATTGTTGATCAGTTGGAGAACCAGATAGTTCCTGACCTTCCAGCTGCAGGGGAAGCTGAATACGGACGTATGGATGCAGGTACAGCCTATATGGTTTTAGCCAAAATGTATATTAATGCTGTGAATTTTTCTGGGGAAGAGAACCCTGTTAATGGCAAAAAAAGCTATGACGAAGTTATTAAGTACACGGAATTAATAAACACCAAATACACTTTGGATGACAATTACTTAAAACTGTTTTCCACTGACAACGACCAATCAACAGAAATCATATTTGCATTGGCAACTGATGCTTCAAAAACTCAAGGTTTCGCAGGATCTCAATATGTGATGTCAGCAGGTACAAATGGCGCATTAGGAACTCACGTTGGTATTCCATCCAGTACTTGGGGCGGAAACCATGCCACAAGGAGTGTTTATGACAAGTTCCAAATGAGACCAGGTGGGGACAAACGAGGAAGAACTCAAAATATCTCTGAAACCTTGAATTACCAAACAACCTTAGTCATTAATGCCGGCCTTGACATGGATAATCCATTGGATTACACACAAGGTGTTAATGTCACCAAATTCCGCAACAGGAGTAGTGATGGTTCAACTAGCGGGAATGACCCATACTTTGTTGACACAGATTATCCGATGTTCCGTTTGGCTGATTCTTACCTAATGTACGCAGAGGCTGTACTAAGAGGCGGAAATGGAACTAAAGCGCAAGCTCTAACCTATGTAAATAAGGTTATTGAAAGAGCATATGGAAATACATCTGCTAATATTAGTGAAGCTGACCTCACTCTTGATTTCCTATTGGAAGAAAGAGGACGCGAGTTTTACTGGGAAGGCACCCGACGCCAGGATTTGATTCGCTTCGGAAAATTTACAACTGGAGATTATCTATGGCCATGGAAGGGCGGCGTGGCAGGAGGAAAAGCGCTCGAATCTCATCGAGTAGTATATCCGATTCCGGCTGCAGAATTGGCTGCCAATCCAAATGCTCAACAGAATGACAATTATTAATCTTAATTGGAGAAATAACATGAAGAAAATTAATAAAATACTTTGGGGGTTCCTTGCCAGCTTCATGCTGATCATATCCTGCTCCGAAGATAAAGATTTGGCAAAGATCATTGATCCAGCCGATGTAAATGCTCCGGCCATATTAGCTCCTGCAAAAGGAGATGCATTTGAGTTATCAAAAAGCATGGCAGATGAAGTAGCTTTTGTGATAAAATGGCAACGACCTGATTATGGACAAAGTATCAGTATGAAGTTCTCGGTTGATATAGACCTGAAAGGGGGGAATTTTTCTGATAATTCTATAAATCTAGGAGAAACGAGCGTCGACACGTTTGCTATAACCCATGGCGATTTGAACAAAAAACTATTGGAACTTGGGTTCACTGCGGACAATGCCGGAGATTTGGATATTCGAGTCAAATCAACCGTAAATTACCAGATCCCAGAAGAATTTAGTGAAGTCCTAACAATACAGGTTACTCCCTTCTCAACTGTTTTCCCATCAATTTACATGATTGGTGCAGCTGTTGGTGGATGGGATCCTGCTCTTGCCGTTGAAGTTGCGTCAACTGGAGAACCAAATAAATTCTCAACCATCGCAAAATTTGATAATTCTAATGGCAAAAACTTCCGATTCTTCACTAATCCTGATTGGGGATCATCATTAGGTGGATACAATATTTTCACAAATTATCCTACCGATATGTTAGAACCGGCAGCAGGGGATGGAGATCCAAACTTCAACTTTATCGGAACACCAGGGTGGTACCAGATGATTGTTGACCAAGGCACAGGAACTATCACCATGAAAGCTGTTTCAGAACCGCTACTCTATTTGACAGGCGATGCAACCCATGGGTGGAGTTGGGATGATCCCGTAACATCGTTAAAATGGATTGGCCATCAAATATGGGAAGGTGATGTGACCTTCACTCAGAATAACTATTTCAGACTATTCGAGCAAAAAGACTGGGGTCCTGTTGGTTACGGCCACGACATAATCACAAATTACGACACCAACATTATCATTATTGCAGTCGGTCATGGAGATCCAAACTGGCAATTCGTTGCAGCCTCCGGCTTATATCACGTGAAAGTTGACAAGCGCAAGGCAACAATAGTTATTACGGCTAAATAACATTAGCGTTACTTAAATTAAAGAGGTTGTCGAAAACGACAACCTCTTTAATTATTTGTTTAATAGAACAACCAAGAATTCTCAACTACAACACAATCTATTGCCTCCCCCATTAAATACTTAATTTAAAAAAATATCGAAGAAGTAAATTAGGCATACTTAATATCTAAACTAAGCATCAAAACTTACGCAACCTATATCAATAATAGTTTTTTTGTGACATGAGCACGCTATTTGAGATCACATCTGATGTAGCAAGCATTCAATTATATTGTCCACAAGTTATTTTAAAATAGACTTGTAGCAAAAACAGTAAATATAAGCTATGAAGAAAGTTACATTTTTTATTGCATGCCTCTTTTTTGGAGCATTACTGTCGGCACAGGTCGTCACCACCGACCCGGCCATCCCTACCGACGACCAACCGGTGACCATCACCTTTTATGCTGACCGCGGATCGGCCGGACTAAAGAACTTCACTGGCGATGTGTATGCCCACACAGGATTGATCACCGAAAAAAGCACCGGCGACAACAACTGGCTCTACGACAAAGCCAAATGGGGCGAAAACAAGCCCGAATGCTTGATGACCCGCATCAGTACCAATGTGTACACCATTACCATCACCCCTTCCATCCGAGCATTCTATGGTGTGCCAGCCGGGGAGAAAATCCTAAAAATGGGATTTGTCTTCAGGAACAGCGATGGCTCCAAAACAGGTAAAGAGACCGGTGATAAAGACATCTTTGTGCAAGTTTACGAACCGACCCTCTCCGTAGCCTTTGCTAAGCCTGAAAAGAGCTTTTTTTATGTCAATCCGGCCGAAAACATCCCCGTAGTAGCCAATGCAGCCTTCAATGAAACTATCGAACTCTACCTCAATGAAGAGCTTATTGCCTCCGCAACAGCCCAAACACTCAGCCACGAACTAACTGCACCGGCATCGGGCAAACACACCATTAAAGTTGTGGCTAAAGCAGAAGGCAAGAGCGTGGAAAAGGAAGCCACTTTCGTGGTGAAAACCCCCACTGTTGTGGAGCCCATCCCCATGACCGATTTCCGCCGGGGATTCAACCGCATCAACAACAGCGAAGGTTTGCTGGTGCTCTTTGCCCCTTACAAAACCACCGTTTATGTGGCCGGCGACTTCAACAACTGGCAGCCCGACAACGCTTTTCAAATGAAGAAACAGGGCGACTATTTCTGGCTACAACTCAACAATCTGGACAACACGCAGGAGTACGCCTACCAGTATTGGATCGACAGCAACGTGCGCGTGGCCGACCCTTACACCAACAAAATATTGGATCCTTGGAACGACCAATACATCCCATCCACCACCTATCCCAACCTACTGCCCTACCCAACCGGGAAAACCGAAAACCTGGTATCGGTGTTGACCACCCGAGAAGAGCAGTTCCAATGGCAAGTAGCCAATTTCAAAGCGCCTGAAAGAGAGAAGCTGGTGATATATGAATTGCTGATCCGCGATTTCACGGCAAACAAAGATATCAAAACCGTCACCGACACGTTGGGCTACCTAAAACGGCTGGGCGTAAATGCCATCGAACTAATGCCCTTCAACGAATTTGAGGGCAACGACAGCTGGGGCTACAACCCTTCGCTTTACTTCGCACCCGACAAGGCTTATGGCACCGCCAACGACTACAAACATTTCATCGACGAGTGCCACAAGAACGGCATCGCCGTCATCATGGACATGGTGCTGAACCACTCTTACGGACAGTCTCCCTTGGCACAAATGTACCTCGAAGGGGGAAAGCCATCGGCCATCAACCCCTGGTACAACCGCGAGCACAACATGAAAAACCCCGATGCCCAATGGGGATACGATTTCAACCACGAAAGCAAACAGACACAAGCTTTGGTGGACAGCATCTGCTCATTCTGGATGCAGGAGTACAAGATTGATGGTTTCCGATTCGATTTTACCAAAGGATTCACCAACACACCGTACCCGGCCACCAGTGGCGATGTATGGGCCAGTAGCTACGATGCCGCGCGCATCCGTATCCTAAAACGGATGAGCGATGAGATATGGAAACGTAAACAGGATGCCCTCATCATCTTCGAACACCTGTCGGACAACAAAGAGGAGGCCGAATTGGCCAACCACGGCATCATGCTCTGGGGCAATATGGTGCACAGCTACAACCAAGCCACCATGGGCTATGCAGAAGGATCGGACTTGTCGTGGGGTGCCTACACCAACCGACCTGAGTGGATCCAACCCAATCTGGTGAGTTATATGGAGAGCCACGACGAAGAGCGGTTAATGTACAAGAATATCATGTACGGGAAAACCGAAGGCGATTACTCAACCGCCGATCAGGCAACCGCCCTGAGGCGCATGGAAGCCGCCGCAGCACTCTTCTTCACCATACCAGGCCCAAAAATGGTGTGGCAATTTGGCGAAAGGGGTTACGACGTGAGCATCGACTACAATGGCCGTACCGGGCAAAAACCACCCAAATGGGACTATATGAAAGATCCCAACCGCAAACACCTGTTCGATGTTTACAGCAACCTGATTCATCTAAAAAAGACGGTTCCAGCCTTTTCAACGACCGACTTCACCATGGAGACAGGAGGGATTGTGAAACGCATTGCCCTAAACCATCCCGATGGCGACATCAGGGTAATTGCCAACTTCGACACGAAAGAGAACTACATCAAACCCAACTTCAGCCAAACCGGCTGGTGGTACAACCACTTCAGGGGCGACAGCGTTATGGTGACCGACAAGGAGATGACGTTCTATTCAGCTCCTGGCTCCTACAACCTATTCAGCCAGAAAAAACTGGAGGGTTTCAGCATCATCACCGGGGTTGACAAAGAAGCCAACATAAATGCACAAGTTCGACTCTATCCCAATCCGGCCACCGCTGTTTTGAACATCAGTACCGAGACACCAGGCTCTAAAACAGCATCGGTTTATAACCTATCAGGGTTATTGGTACTGCAAAGCACTTTAAACGGAGAAACGGATAGCATCGCAATCGCCCACCTGCCGGCAGGGATCTACCTACTGAAATTGGAAATGAAGGGCTATCAACCTTACGTAGGACGAATCATCAAGAAATAGCATTCAAAAAAAGAGAGCTCCAAAGGCTCTCTTTTTTTATCAATAACAATTTACACCCAAGCATTATTTTCAAGGGGTCACCCAACTTGCTGCTTAACCAACAAGGAGGCCTCAGCCAATGAAGTGGCCGGATAAACCTGCAAACCGGACTCTTCAATAATCCGACGCCCCAAGTCGGCATTAGTGCCTTGCAAACGGACAATAACCGGCACCTTGATGTCGCCAATCTTCTTATAGGCTTCCACGATGCCATTGGCTACCCGGTCGCACCGCACAATACCACCAAAAATATTGATCAACACAGCTTTCACATTATCGTCGCTGAGGATAATTTTCAGGCCAGCCTCCACTGTCTGGGCATTGGCACCCCCGCCCACATCCAGAAAGTTGGCCGGTTCACCACCTGCGAGCTTAATCATGTCCATGGTAGCCATGGCCAATCCCGCGCCGTTCACCATACACCCCACATTCCCATCCAGCTTCACGAAATTCAGGTTATTGGCGGTAGCTTCCACTTCGGAAGGATCCTCTTCGTCGAGATCGCGCAACGCCTGGAGATGCACATGTTTAAACAGGGCATTGTCATCAAGCGCCACCTTGGCATCGACAGCCAGTATTTTATCATCGGAGCTCTTAAGCACCGGGTTGATCTCTATGAGCGAGGCATCGACCCCCTCGTAAGCCCTGTACAACCCTTGCAGAAACAGAACCATTTCACGATTGGCTTTTCCTTTAAGTCCAAGGTTGAAGGCAATTCGCCGTCCTTGGAAAGGCATCAACCCCGAACCGGGATTGATCTCCTCCTTAAATATCAAATGAGGTGTTTGTTCGGCAACCGTTTCAATATCCATTCCCCCAGAAGGACTATACACAATAACATTTCGCCCAGTCTGCCGATCGAGAAGGACACTGATGTAAAACTCACGGATATCGCTTTCGCCTGGATAGTAAACATCCTGGGCAATCAAGATCTTCCGCACCAACCGCCCTTGGGGGCCAGTTTGATGGGTTACCAGGTTCATCCCCAGGATAGATTGGCTTAATGTCTGCAACTCATCCATGGTTTTGGCCAATTTTACACCGCCACCTTTGCCACGGCCACCGGCATGTATTTGTGCTTTCACCACCCAATATTGGGTACCGGTGGATTCTTGCAGACTACGCGCAGCTTCCAAGGCTTGCGTCACACTATTGGCCATAATGCCTTCCTGAATGGGTACTCCATACGATTTGAGAAGCTCTTTACCTTGATACTCGTGAATGTTCATAAAATGGATTTTAGCGGTTAAGTTGGTTTAAGCACCAGATTCAGTATAAATAACAGAGATTGTAGTACTTTTGTTGACAACAAAAATAAAGCTTGCAACAAATGAGGAAATTATCGATGGACGAGCTTAATCGCTTAACGCCTGAAGCCTACAAGGAGACAAAAAAACTACCCATCACCATTGTGTTGGACAACGTGAGGAGCCTCAACAATGTTGGTTCCATATTCAGGACAGCCGATGCCTTATTGATAGAAGAGATTATACTGACAGGCATCACAGCTACGCCCCCGCACAAGGAGATTCACAAAACAGCTTTGGGAGCCGAGGAGACGGTTGCCTGGCGCTATTTCGAAAATACGCTGGACGCCGTTGAGGCGCTCAAGCAGCAAGGTTACACCATTTGCAGCCTCGAGCAGGTGACCAACAGCGTATCGCTGGTCGGTTTCAATCCAGCGAAAGACGCCAAGTACGCCCTGGTATTTGGAAATGAGGTGAAGGGGGTGCAACAGGAGGTGATACTAAAAAGCGACTTATGCCTAGAAATACCCCAGTTCGGAACCAAACACTCCTTTAATGTTTCGGTAACAGCAGGGATCGTCATGTGGGAATTTTTCAAAAACCTTCATGCATAAAAAAAGGCGATTCTTACGAATCGCCTTTTTTTTTAATATCAATGAAGTTACTCAACAATTGATTTGAAAGTAGCATCTTGGAAGAATTTACCAAATACCATGTCAGTTTTGGCATAAGTTTTCCATTTAGCATCCAAAGAAGTTGCTTTGCGCAGGTTTTCGAACATCAAATCGTTCTCACCCTTGTTGGCACCAACAACAGCTTTCAGGTAATATTTCATACCTACTTCCATAGTGTTTGCATTCAATGTTGACAAAGCAGCATCGTATTTACCAGCCAAAATTTTAGCCAGGGCAGCGTTGCAGCTTGTGCTATTGCCAAAGTAACGAATAGCAGCTTCATAGTCGCCTTTATGGATTGAAATGATACCCAAGTTGTTGTCCAATTCAGCACCTGTTCCAGCAGCTTTACCGAAATGCTCTTCAGCTTTAGCGTAATCTTTGTTGATCAATGCAACAACACCCAAGTTGTTTTCTACTACAGCATCAGCTTTGATAGAAGCAGCTTTTTCGAATTGTGCTTTAGCACCAGCTACATCACCTTTAGCATAAAGAGCTACACCAACGTTGTTTTGTGCTCTCCAGCAGTTTGGATATTTTGCAGCAGCAGCTTTGTAGATGGCCAATTGAGCATCTTTATCTTCAGTCAAGGTAGCAGCGTAAAGAATCTCTTCCAGGTTCAAGCTAGAAGGATCGTTGGCAGCCAGTTCTTTCAACTCAGCATCACTTTTGCCAATCAGCTCAGCGTTAACAGTCAATACAGAACGACGAAGGGGAGGAAGAATTTCTTCAGCAATCACGTTGAAAGTGGTAGCCATATTTTTAATCTCTTTCTCACGAACTTCAGGATCGGTGTACATTGAAAGCACACGAAGAATCAACTCTTTATCCTGGATATTGGAAGCTTCCATGGCTTTTTTGAAACCATCCCAGTCTTCAGCAGTAGTTTTGCCTTTCAAAAGATCGTTACCACCTTCAACTTTGGCTTTCTTAAGCTGGGAAGCAACATATTTCGATGCAGTCTTCTCGCGGTTGTCGGCCAATTTGGTGTTCAAATCCATGGCACCATCAGGTGATGCATAGGCTGAAACAGTTACATCTTTGAAGTTTTTGTTATCAGCAGCCTTGATGGCAGCGATGTAATCGTTCAAAGCTTTAATGTCCTCTTTTTTCAATTCGCCCTGACGCACATCAGCACGTTGGATAAGATAAAGGATTTCAGCAGCCTGGCTTTCAGACACGATGCGCTGGAAATTGTCTTTACCAACAGCAGCCATAGCGCCTTGGTCAGCAACCAAAGTAGAGGTTGCAATCACTCCTTCGGCAATCTTGTAATCGTCGAAAGTAACAGTTTGCGAACCTTTGGTGGCAGTCATACGGATTACCAAGTTGGAAACGCGCATTTTGTCGTTGTAAGGCACTGTGTTGTTGTAAGTGTACTGACCACCTGTTGCAAAAGGGATCATCTTATCGTTACCTTGCACACTTTCGCCTTGAATTTTTACAGAAGGATAAACAGTTTCGCCTCCTTCGTAAACCAATACAGGCGTAATTTCTGCAGATGCTTTCTTATCCCAGAACTTAGCAGGAACCTGAGCTTTGATACCAAGATCTACTTTCCCGGCATGAGCCTCCAATACCGTTGGTGTAACAGTATACTGCACACTTTGTGCATTCTTCTTCATTTTGTTCAAACCGGCACAACTAACCAGCATAGCTGCCAGAGCCACGGAACCAATGATGTGAATTCTCGTTTGTTTCATAGTGTTTAATCGATTTTTATTTTAGAACTGTACAATGATTCTATACAAATTTATAATGTTTTTTTGATAAAATGATCATACTGTTGTGCATTGTCGTGCAAATATATGATTATTCAATTTATAAAGAAACACATTTCGGCAAAAACAATGCAGGTAAAATGCAATTAATGATTCATAATTTCTCTTAATTTTACGCGATTGATTCCCGCTTCATATTGGCGGTTAATCAACTCACTGAGGAAAGAGAATACAATAGGGTCATTTTCAAAATCCAAATCATCCACATCCACCACCAAAATGGCATATTCGGGGTGTTCGCGAAAGAAGTTGAAATAGCTCTCCTGAATCATCGAAAGGTACGCTGCATCGATATTGGCTTCGTAACTCCGCCCCCGCTTTCCAATCAATTTAAGCAGCACCTCGATGGGGCGATGCAAATAAACAAACAAATCGGCTCGTGGCACCAAACCCATAATAATATGGAAAAGTTGCCGGTATAAGGCAAACTCATCGTTGCTCAGGGTCTGACGTGCAAAAACCAACGATTTAAAAAAATGATAATCACAAACGGTTAACTGTTGGAACAAATCGGGACTGTCGATATCGCTTTTCAGTTGGTTGTAACGGTCGGCCAGGAACGACAACTCCAGCGGAAAGGCATAGCGGTCGCGATTTTCGTAAAACTTGGGCAAAAAAGCATTATCCTCAAAGCGTTCCACCACCAAACGGGCTTTCATCTGTTGGCTCATCATACGCGCCAAAGTTGTTTTGCCGGCACCTATATTCCCTTCTATCACCAACAAACGACGACTAGCCTGATCCATAGAAATTTAAGTCAAGAATCAACAAAAAATATCGAAAAAAAACTGCCTGCCATGAAACCCACAGCAGGCAGCCATAGTTTATCATTTGCCAATATAGGGATTTATGCCCATCTGGTCAAAAGTGAACGAATAAAGGTCGACCCACTCATCGATGATTTTGGAGGTGGGCTTGCCGGCACCATGGCCTGCCTGCGATTCTATCCTAATCATCACCGGGTTGGATCCTTTGTAATACTCCTGCAGCGTAGCAATGTACTTGAAGGAGTGAGCAGGCACCACCCGGTCGTCGTGGTCGGCCGTGGTGACCAAAACAGCTGGATAGGCTGCCGTTGCACTGATGTTGTGTAGCGGCGAATAACCCTTCAAGTATTTGAACATCTCTTCACTATCGTCTGATGTACCATAATCGGTGGCCCAAAAACGGCCTATAGTGAAGCTGTGGTAACGCAACATATCCATCACACCCACAGCGGGCAAGGCCACCCGGAAGAGACCCGGTGCCTGGTTGATGACCGCACCGATGAGCAAACCACCATTAGATCCACCTTGAATGGCTATTTTCGACGGGTTGGTATATTTTTGATCAATCAAGTATTGAGCCGCTGCAATAAAATCGTCGAACACATTTTGTTTATTCATCAAGGTGCCATCTTTATGCCACTTTTCACCATACTCACCACCTCCACGGATGTTGGCCACAACATACACCCCGCCATTTTCGAGCCACACCAGGCGACGCACATCAAAACCGGGGTTAAGGCTCACATTGAAGCCCCCATAACCATACAACCACACAGGATTGTTGCCATCGAGGGTGATCCCTTTTTTAGCCACCACAAACATGGGTATTTGAGTGCCATCCTTGCTGGTGTAAAACACCTGCTTGGTCTCATAATTGTCAAAATTGAAATCCAGGGCGGTGGTGGAATAAACCTCCGAATGGTTCTTGACCACATCATACTTGTAAACCACTGCGGGATAGGTGTAGGACGAAAAGGTGTAGAAAGTAACCTCATCGGTCAGTTTACCACCAAAACCGCCGACACTACCCAAGGAGGGCAAGTCCACATCGTGGCGATAATCGCCCTTCAAATCAAATACTTTTACCACCGAATGGGCATCGTGCATGTAATTGCCCACAAAGCATCCCCCCACGGCAGAAACACCACTCAAAACATCGGTCTCCGATTCAGGAATCACCACCTGCCAGTTTTCGCGGGTCGGGTTGTTGATATCGATGCGAATCAACTGGTAACGAGGCGCCTGGTAATTGGTATGCACATAAAGCCATCCATTAATGTGTTCCACAACATTATAATCGTTGTTGAAATCCTCCACAACCTTCACAACCGCAGCATTTGGTTGGTCGAGCCGCTTATAATACAGTGCATTTCCACTGGTGGACTCGGTAACGCCAATGATCAACAATTTCAAATCGTCGGTGACGCTTCCGCCAAAGCTCCAGTTGGGATTCTGCGGATCTTCATAAACCAACACATCCTTTTCCTGGGGATCACCCAACTTATGGAAGTAGATGCGGCTGTCGCTATTGGCACCCTTCAGCTCATCGCCTTCGCGGGGTTGGGGGTAACGGTTGTAAAAGAACCCATCGCCATACCAGGAGATACCCGAAAACTTAATCCATTTCAGATGGTCGGAAAGATCTTTCCCAGTGGTCAGGTCGCGCACGAAGAATTCATTCCAGTCGCTGCCGCCACGCGAAATACCATATCCAAGGTAACGGCCATCATCCGACACAGAAAAGGCCGTCAACGAAACCGTGCCATCGGCAGAAAGAAGGTTGGGGTCGAGCACCTCAACAGGTTCATCGCCCAGCTTCTCCATCATATAATAGACATTCTGGTTTTGCAACCCGTTGTTTTTGGCGAAGAAGTATTTGCCGCCACTTTTCCAAGGGGCATAAGTTTTGGGGTAATTCCAGATCTGAGTGAGGCGTTCGCGAACCTTCTCACGAAATGGTATGCTGTCGAGATAACCAAAGGTGACGGCATTTTGCTGCTTCACCCACTCAGCTGTTTGAGCCGATTGGTCATCCTCGAGCCAACGGTATGGGTCGGGCACGGCATGACCGAAATAGGTATCCACACTATCCACTTTTGCAGTCATAGGATAATTAAACTTTGTTTCGGATGGTTTGCAGGCAAACAACAATAGGCCGGGCACCACCATCGTGGTTAAAAAATCGGATCGCTTCATATGTTTGGATTTAGAATAGTTTTTTACTTTGTTTCAGACGCGACTCCTGATGGTTCCCCAAGAACCAAGCAGGCACCACGGCACAAAACCACCCCAACAGGGATGCCTGAAAAATATTGGTTTGGGGGAACAAAAACCAGGCAGTTGCCCACCCCACAGCTAATCCAATCATGGAGCCCACAAAAAGGTAGAGGGCACGCACCTGCCCCCGGGGCCGTATACCATGAAACTCTTTCAAGTGGGTCATAGCCTCATTGGCCAACTTTTGGAAATGCAACTGTTCCTGCTTGCTGCCTTTAAAAATCAAACGCACATCGCGGGCATACACCATCAAACCGTCAAAATAGCCACGGCAAATTGCATCGTCACTATTTTGCGACAACATCTCCATCAGCCGGGGAAAAACCTCAAGTCCCATCGTACTCATATCAACTCTGGAGATTCCATCGATATTCTCCGCCAGCATCTCCCTAATTTGATGAGCTGTCACAATCTCTGACATATTCTACACAATTTATCAATCATCCAACAAACGAAACAACAAAATAAACAAAAAAAGATCACCATTTGCATGATGATCTTAATATGTTTAGGCTAAAAACTCGTTTTTAGTTGCTTTTCTCTCCTTTTTCGGGACGGGGAAGCAGCACCTTACGCGACAATTTCAGCTTACCAGTTTTAGGATCCACTTCAATAAGCTTAACCTCAACCTCCTGACCTTCTTTCAACACCTCTTCCACTTTTTCGATGCGTTTCCAGTCGATTTCTGAAACGTGCAGCAGACCATCCTTGCCTGGCATAATCTCAATAAAGGCACCAAAAGGCACAATGGTTTTCACTTTTCCTCGGTACACCTTACCCACTTCGGGAATCGCCACAATCAGTCCAATACGCTCCAATGCTGCATCAATACACTGCTTATTGACAGCTGAGATGCTAACAAAACCTTTTTCCTCCTTCTCCTCGATGGCGATGGTGGTTTTTGTGGAAGCTTGGATCTCCTGGATAATTTTACCACCAGGACCGATCACTGCACCAATCATCTCTTTAGGTATGGTGATGGTGACGATACGTGGTGCATGAGGTTTGTAATCTTCACGTGGTTTCGACATGGTCTCCTCAATTTTGTCGAGGATATGCAGACGTCCAGCACGGGCTTGTAACAAGGCTTTTTCAAGCACTTCGTACGAAAGGCCATCCACCTTGATGTCCATCTGTGTGGCAGTGATACCATCGCGGGTACCGGTCACTTTAAAGTCCATATCACCCAAGTGGTCTTCATCGCCCAAGATGTCACTCAAAACGCAGAATTTTGAAGAATCCTTATCAGTGATCAAGCCCATGGCAATACCGGAAACAGGCTTTTTAAGCTGTACACCGGCATCCATCAGCGCCAAGGTACCGGCACAAACAGTCGCCATAGAAGATGAACCGTTCGACTCCAAAATATCGGACACAACACGCACCACATAAGGTATATCTTGAGGTATCATCCCTTTGAGGGCACGCAAAGCCAAGTTGCCATGACCAATTTCGCGGCGGCCAACGCCACGTGATGCTTTGGCGTCGTTGGTTGAAAATGGGGGGAAGTTATAGTGCAACAAGAAACGCTCGATTCCTTTGCCCATCACTTCGTCGATAATTTTCTCATCCAGCTTAGTTCCCAGCGTGACGGTGGTCAGCGATTGAGTTTCGCCACGGGTAAAGATGGCAGAACCATGGGGGCTTGGCAAATAACCAACTTCGCTCCAGATGGGTCGGATTTCGTCCATCTTACGGCCATCCAAACGGATGCTTTCATCCAACATCACACGGCGAACAGCCTCCTTCTCAACATCATGATAATAACGCTTGATAAGGTTTGTTGGCACTTCGCCCTCGTATCCTTCGGGGTAGAAAGTAGCGATATATTCATCACAAATAGCTTTGAACGCTTCGATGCGCTCAGCCTTGCATGGATTGGCCGAACGAGCTACAGCACAAGCTTTCTCGAATGTATTTTCTTTCACATGGGCACGCAAGGCCTCATCGTTCACTTCGTGGCAATAGGTACGTTTGGTGGTTTTACCCAACTCCTCCATCAATTCCATCTGCACCTTGCAATGAACCTTGATGGCTTCATGAGCAAACTTAAGAGCTTCGAGCATTTCTGCTTCCGATACCTCTTTCATCTCGCCCTCCACCATCATGATATTTTCATACGTGGCAGCCACCATGATATCCAGGTCGGCACGCTGAAGTTCGGTGGCAGTGGGGTTGATTTTGAACTGACCGTCGATGCGTCCCACTCGCACTTCGGAGATGGGTCCGTTGAAAGGAATATCCGAAACGGCCAAGGCAGCAGAGGCAGCCAAACCGGCCAAGGCATCGGGAAGAATCTCTTCGTCGGCCGAAATCAGGTTGATGGTAACAAATGTATCTGCATGATAATCATCAGGAAACAATGGACGCAATGCCCTATCGACCAAACGGCATACCAGGATTTCATAATCGGAAGGACGTCCTTCGCGTTTGATAAAACCACCGGGGAAACGGCCTGCCGCCGCAAATTTCTCTTTGTACTCCACCGACAATGGCATAAAATCCACATCGGGTTTAACTTCAGTGGCACTCACCACTGCAGCCAACAGGTAGGTATTACCCATTTTTACCACAACCGATCCATCTGCCTGTTTGGCAAGCTTCCCGGTTTCAATGGTGATGGACCTTCCATCACCCAAGTCAATTACTTTTTCAATTGCTTTAACCATGACTTTCTTAAACTAATTCTATCTAAAATCTTTTGTCGTTCAAATATAGGTATTATCATAAAACTTTTGACCATACCATCAAAAAAACAGCCATCAACCACAACTTTTTCATGCAAAAAAAGGCAATTCCGGGTTGGGAATTGCCTCTCATCTCTTAGCCGCTTGTTATTTACGGATACCCAATTGGGCAATAATGGCACGATATCTTTCGATATCTTTGTGCTTCAAATAGTCGAGCAAACGGCGACGTTTACCTACCATTTTAACAAGTGCGTGTTCGGTGCTATAATCTTTCTTATTTAACTTGAGGTGCTCAGTTAAATGATTAATACGGTGGGAAAACAATGCAATCTGGCTCTCAGCGGATCCAGTATCAGAGTTAGACTTTCCGTATTTCTCGAAGATCTCTTGTTTAATTTCTTTTGACAAGTACATGTGATTGATATTAATACGTTAATTGGGTGCAAATATAGGCATATTTTAATTAACCACAACCACTCAAACAAATAAATTCAAAAACAAAAACAGGCGGCCTCCAAATTAGTGGCCACCTGCTTATGATGTTATGCGTTCTTTTGCTTACTGGTTGCGCTCCTCAGCCATCTTTTCCATCTCTTGGTTGAAGATCTCCTCAAATTTCTTTTTATCGTAATCGACCTGAAGCTTGGCATTATTGGTAAGCTTCTTATTGATGCCTTCCAACAGCTCTTTCTTATTCACCTCAATGGCAATAAAGGCACGGTATTTCTTGCTGTCGAGCACACTGGCCTTTTCGCAAGCCACCACAATGTTCTGAAGCGTTTCATCGGCCACCTCACGGGTAAGGTTCTCGAATTTTTGTTCGAACTCCGAAGCCTCACCCATCTCACGTTCATTCACGTAACGATCGGTCACCGACTTGGTATTGGAATTGATCAACGTCACCAAACGTTGTTTGGCCAACAAAAGCGCTTTCTCTTTCGCAAGACTCAAATCGCTGCTGGTAGCCATAGCACTGGCACGGTAGAAATTCTTGTCACTCTTTCCGGCATCTTCGCAAGGAAGGTTCTCAAGGATGGTGCCCACTTCAGAATTGGTAGAGACCTTTTTTTTGCTTTTACACCCGGTAAAAGAAACGCCCATGCCAACAGCAAGAAGGGCTATCACAAAAAGTTGTTTAGTTTTCATTGATCTATATTTTTTTAAGTAAAATCCAAAACAAATGTAATCAACAATTCTATTTATGGAACCAACAGCACAAAAAAAACCATTCAACTGTTTGTGGCGGTTCCATTTATAATCAAATGACCAATACGGCAGTGTAAACACTTACTGCGGATGCAATAATTTTGAACCAGATGGATCAAAGCTTGTGCCTCCCCCTCATTCCCGGGCTCCACCCCAACGCGCTTCCAATGGTTTAAAATATTATTGTGTTCAACGGGTAACTGGCTTAAAAGTTTCAAAGCACCTGCTTGAATTTCGGTTTGTCCCCTCCGAAGTGCCATGGTGAAAATAAAGGGAATCATCGCATTGGCAATAATCAACTCCCGCGAGTTCTTACCAAGATGCGACCTCACAGCACTTTTAGCCGGACGGTTAAACATGAAATGGCTTTTCCAGTACCCCGATGCCGCCACATCGAGCTGCTCCATCAACGCACCGACGCTGGACAATTTCACCCACGACTCAAAATTACCGCTGTTTTTATACAGGATGGCGGCCAACTGAGCCAAACGAATGGTGGGAAAATTGACCGGCCGAAGTCGAAGGAACTTCCACAACGACACCTCCATGGGTTTCAACCCATATTTGTGCCGCAGGAGATTGTATTCACGCTGCAACAAGGTGGTATAACTCTCATCACCCGTTATCTGGTTCAAAAATCCAGCCTGCCCAAAAAGAAGCGCTTCGAGTTGAAGCAGGTCGGAAGCATGACGCAACACCACCTTCACTGGCAAGTTGCGAGCCAGCATTTCAAAAGGATCGCCATTGACGCCAAAGCCCATGCTTCGCGCCAGCAAAACAAAGAACACCTGATCCCAGTCCCCATTGAATTCGCCCAACAGGGTGACAATATGATCGGCGCGCTGTTCCATTCTTTCGCACAATATGCGGTCGAGCCAGTTTTGCCAATCCAATTGCTCCACCCTACCGACATGTTCCAGGCACTTGACCACACCATTATGGTGAATCAACGCATCGTACTGTTGAAGCAGGTTATTGGGAAAGCGCAAAACAAGTTCTGGCACCAGCCTTTTGTTGGAATCAATAACAGGCTCGCCGTCGTGATGAGCCACCACATGCAACACCACATTATTGTAAGATGGATCCAAATCGTGCCCATGACGGAACCAATCGCTGCTGTGCAGGTGAATCTCAACATTGCCGGCCCAAGTGGTGGTGCCGATGCGAATGCGGCTGTTGAAAAAGTCGGGGCCGGCATGGTGGTTGGGCCACCCGGGATGCAACACCTCCACCGGCTCCGATCCATTGACCGTCACCAGTCCCGACGGATAAAACAGCCGATGGTGCCACAAGTAATGCAGAAAATCTTCGGTCATGCCAAAGAAATTAAATGTTTGTAATTAATAGGCTTATATAAATTTAAGACTATTATTTGGCAATTGAAAAAACAAGGGGCAGTTTTCAAGGATCAGGGAACAGGGATCAGTATTCAGGGAACAGTTTTCAGGAAACAGTTAACAGCAATCAGTGTTCAGGGAACAGTGATCAGTACTCAGAAAACAGTATTCACGGAACGGTATATAGGCCAGTGGACATCGGATTAAAAATTCGAGTTCGGAACCATGCGATCTATATAGTAGCAACAATAAGACCCATGTGGTAGTAACCATACAACCTTTGTGGTAGTAACCATACAATCTATATAGTAGTAACCATTCAAACCTTGTGGTAGCAATGACACGAAAACAAAAAAGACAATGGTATAAAACAGACATCCGCTGCCGCACGAATCATTTCGTGTGGCATTTTTCAGATAACGTTCAATCACTCAAACAAACCATAATATGCACAATAGATACAATCGCTCGGTAGTGGTGGTTTTTTGGCTGCACCTATAGGCCACCAACGAAGGATCATCCCCTTTCGGAACCCCTTCATCTTCGATACAGCATGTATATGAACTATCTTTATTCCTAAATTCGTCCAGTCACTTCAGGACACACCTGCGATAGCGAGGGGCGGAAGTTTGTTTTGACAATCCCGCAAAGCAGAACCAATGCTCAATTTATATAGTTACAACTTACATCCAATCCACCTATTACGTATAAAATATATCGGAGCATAGATGAAACTAAAAAATAGCAATAGAAGAAGGTTTACGATACTATCCTTTCTTCTATTCCAGAGAATAATATTGTGAATCCAAAATATAAAAGGAACCAGACCCATTATACTAAACAGTATGGATGCAGATATTTTACTTACAAACAAACTTAACTGTTGTCTCGATTCTAAATCATCGGCATGAAAAACAAACAATATGGGTATTAATAAAAAAGCAAAAGCATAAAGAATGCTTACTAGACAACATGTCTTCCAAAAAAAATCTCTATTCATATATATGTGGTTGATGGACTCATCAAATTTTGGCTTTTTTAGATTTTGGTTGCAAACCACACTATGCCCCAGCTGCCGCACGATTGCATCGTGTGGCCTCCTAAATAACCACCACATCCGGTAAATTACTTATCTCCGTAATGTCCCCAAAAACTAAGAACATGAACAGTTACAACATCTTCTTTTATAGAGTAAACAAGTCGGTGCTTATGATTTATTCTGCGTGAAAACTTCCCGGACAGTCCATATTTCATTAGCTCTATACGCCCGGTTCCTCCTGTAGGGTTATCTTTGATTTCGTTAAGAAGTTTAGCAATCTTTTTAAGCACAGTTCTATCTCCGATTTTCTTGTGTTTTTCGATATCAGCTAAAGCGACTTTGGTAAATTCCAGCACATAGCTCATAGCCCGAGCAAATCATTAATTTCCTCAGAGCTTGTCATTCTTTTCACCTCACCATTTTTCGCTTGCTCTGCACTGAGTTCTATTTTCTTGACCATTTCAGCACTAAAGTAAACATCATCTTCATTTATTGGAGTTAAGGCGTAAGATTTATTAGCCCCCCGCTGAACAATGATCTGCTCTCCTTTATCTGCTCTTTCAAAGTACAACCTTTGATTTTGCCGAAATTCTCTACTACTGATTACCAACATGACTTTTCAATTTAATGTGTACCATCATGGTACAAAGCTACGGAATTAAACACTCATTTCCTTCATTATCACTAAATGAATCATACTTCTACAATCTATTCTCCCTCAGCTGCCGCACGCTTACATCGTGTGGCCTCCTAAATAACCACCACATCCGGAAAATACCATTCGTCCCACTGTATGTGGGGGCACTACTATACTCTTGGTGTTGATACGTTTGCTTTTAACACACGATACAATCACGCGGTAACGGCGGACTATTTTTCAAACAACGTTCTTCTTGTTTTTTTTGATGGTTTTTGCCTTGCACTTCTCACATTCAATAACTCTATTTGATTTTGCAGAGGCTTAACCCTATAAGTAATTATGGTTAACCTATTTAGAGGACCTCTAAAGACGTTTTTTCGGATATCTGAAGGCTCCAATAAATATGGATTTTTTTCCAATAACTTTAAAAACTCTTTGGTTTCATCTATAAAATTGGAAATTCCCCTACCAGTCCAGTTCTTTTCAAGATGTTTAATAATCTTATCATAACCTTGTTCTGCCCTTGGTGTCCAGGTTCCTTTTAAAGCCATTTTTTATATTTACAAAGGACTTCATCTGTTGATTTTAACTCTCCACGGTCTGCCTGTTGCATGCCTTCTTCAATTTCAGCCCGTTCTTCATCACCAATTAAATTCCACCAATCATCTTTTTGTGATTGAAGTTCCTCAATACGAGCAAGGATATTTTCGTCCTGTAAGTGTGACACCCAACTTATAATGTTGATTTTTCTTGTTTCTAAGTTCATAATATCCATTGTTTTATCCCATACAAATCTAAGGTTAATAATCAATCTGGACAATGTTTTAAAGGATGATATTTTCCGGCACATGGCTGTCTAGCCTTGTGTGGAGCAGCACCAGTTACCTTCTCTATAAACGAATATAAAGAGCTATATTATCCCTAGCGCATGAAGTTCTCTCCCTGAGAAAAATGAAAAGCACAAAAAAAGCGGGCACCACAACAGTGCCCGCTCAAATAAAAATGTTTTATGTGATCAAATCAATCCCTGTTCCGAAAGGAGCTGAGCCATCTCCTGCTGCACTGCCAAGGCGGCCTCACCGGCTTTTTCGGCAAAGTCCTCTCCATCGCTGGCAAAGATGATGTTGCGGCTGGAGTTCACCAGCAAACCACACTGGCTGTTCATACCGTTGCGGGCCACCTCGCTCAAGCTACCGCCCTGAGCGCCCACGCCAGGTACCAGAAGAAAATGGTTGGGTACAATGGCACGAATCTCCTTGAGCATCTCAGCCTTGGTGGCACCCACCACATACATCAGGTTTTCGGTGTTGCCCCAAGCCGATGATTGTTTCAGCACTTTTTCGAACAGACGCTCCCCACTCTCAGTCACAAACTGGAAGTCGAAAGCTCCTTTATTGGAGGTCAACGCCAACACCACCACCCACTTGTCCACATAGGTCAGGAAGGGCTTCACGCTGTCCTCGCCCATATAAGGCGCCACGGTAACGGCATCAAACTCCATGTTGTCGAAGAAGGCACGAGCATACATGGCCGAGGTGTTGCCAATATCGCCCCGTTTGGCATCAGCAATCACAAAAATCTCGGGGTATTTATACTTAATATAGTTAACCGTTTTTTCCAGCGAATTCCAACCATTCACGCCCAAGCATTCGTAGAACGCCAGGTTGGGCTTGTAGGCCACGGTGAGGTGATGGGTGGCATCAATAATCTTTTTATTGAAGGCAAAAAGAGGATCGGTGGTGTCGAGCAAGAAACGGGGAATCTTGTTGATGTCGGTATCCAGCCCCACGCACAGGAAGCTCTTTTTCTTCTTTATCTGTTCAAACAGTTCAGCAGAGGTCATATCGTCAAATTTTATTATTACAACACAAATGGTTTTACATTTCGCTGGCGCGCATACGCTCGGCATTCTCCTCGATGATCAACTTGTCGATGATGCTCTGAAGGTCACCATCCATCACCGCAGGCAGGTTATACACCGTGAAGTTGATGCGGTGGTCGGTCACACGCCCCTGCGGGTAGTTGTAGGTACGGATCTTGGCCGACCGGTCGCCCGTGGAGACCATGGTCTTGCGCTTGGAAGCAATCTCATCCATAAACTTCTGGTACTCGAGATTGTAGATGCGCGTGCGAAGTTCTATCATGGCCTTATCGAGGTTTTTCAACTGCGATTTCTGATCCTGGCACGTCACCACGATGCCGGTGGGGATGTGCGTCAGTCGGATGGCCGAATAGGTGGTGTTCACACTCTGCCCACCGGGCCCCGACGAACAGTAGGTGTCCTTGCGGATGTCCTCGTTGCGCAGCACCACATCGAACTCTTCGGCTTCGGGCAGCACGGCCACCGAAGCGGCAGAGGTGTGGATGCGCCCCTGCGTCTCAGTTTGCGGCACACGTTGCACACGGTGAACGCCCGACTCATATTTCAGGATACCATACACGCCTTCGCCTGTGACATTGGCCACAATCTCCTTATAACCGCCCGCAGTTCCTTCCGAAACATTGGTGATCTCCATCTTCCACCCTTTGCGTTCGGCATATTTGGTGTACATTCTCAACAAGTCGCCGGCAAATATGGCCGCTTCATCGCCACCGCTACCACCCCTAATCTCGAGCACAGCATTTTTGGCATCCTGAGGGTCGGCTGGCAAAAGAAGCACCTTGATCTCCTCTTCCATCACCGGAATGGTAGCCTCCAGCTCATCAATCTCAGCCTTGGCCATCTCGCGCATTTCGGGATCACTCTCCTCCTTCAGAATCTGACGAGCCGAAGCAATATTTTCGAGGTTGTTCTTATAGTTCATATAAACCTCAACCACTCGTTCCAGTTCGCGATATTCCCGATTAAGCTTTACAAAACGCTTGTTGTCGGTAATCACGTCCGGATTGGTGATTTGCTCACCCACTTCGACAAAACGAAGACGGAGATATTCCAATTTCTCAAGTAAGGATTTTCCCTGCGACATATATTAATTTATAATCGTAATGGTGTAATATTAAAACAGGTGATCAATACTCAAAATCACCAAATTCACTGTTGATGGTCAACTTCTTACCATCGAAAGCTTCACAGCGTCCCACGATTTGAGCGTCGATGTTGAATGATTTTGATATTTCAATGATGCGGTTGGCCTTCTCGGGCGACACGTAAATCTCGAAACGGTGCCCCATGTTGAACACTTTGTACATCTCGCTCCAAGGTGTTTCCGACTCCTCCTGAATCAGGCGAAAGAGCGGCGGTACGGGAAATAAATTATCTTTAATCACGTGCAAGTCGTCCACAAAATGGAGCACCTTGGTTTGTGCACCACCGGAACAATGCACCATGCCATGGATGTCGGCACGCATCTCATCCAATATCTGCTTCACCACAGGAGCATAGGTGCGAGTGGGCGACAACACCAGCTTCCCGGCATCCAACGGAGATCCCTCCACTTCGTCGGTCAGCTCACGCGAACCGGCATAAACCAGATCATCGGGCACCATGGCGTCGTAGCTCTCGGGGTATTTTTGTTGAAGATAGGAGTGGAACACATCGTGACGGGCACTGGTCAAACCATTGCTACCCATGCCACCGTTGTATTCTTTCTCGTAAGTGGCTTGCCCAGAGGAGGCCAGCCCCACGATCACGTCGCCGGGACGGATGCGGTCGTTGGAGATGACGTCGCTGCGTTTCATGCGGCAAGTCACGGTGCTGTCAACAATGATGGTTTTCACAAGGTCGCCCACATCGGCCGTTTCACCACCGGTAGGATAGATGGAGATACCCATCTCCCGCAATTCGGCCAGAAGCTCGTCGGTACCGCTGATGATGGCAGAAAGCACCTCTCCGGGAATCAGGTTTTTGTTGCGGCCAATGGTTGAGGAGACCAGGATGTTGTCGGTCGCGCCCACGCAGAGCAAATCGTCCAGGTTCATCACAATAGCATCCTGCGCTATCCCTTTCCAAACGCTGATGTCACCGGTCTCTTTCCAGTAAACATAAGCCAGCGATGATTTGGTGCCGGCACCATCGGCATGCATGATGTTGCAATAATGCTCATCGCCGCACAAAATATCGGGAACTATTTTACAAAAAGCCTTGGGGAATAATCCTTTGTCAATATTTTTGATGGCGTTGTGCACATCCTCTTTGGAAGCCGACACGCCCCGCTGATTGTACCTTGATTCTGAGCTCACAAAAGTAGTTTTAGAATGATGAATTTCCTTTTCGGGGCATAAAATTAGTGAAATTCTTTGGCTTCATCAACTCCACCGGCATGCTCTTTTACTTGGCGATCAAAACCAGCTCTACCCGATCGTTCAGCTGTTCAACCCCTTTGCGGTCGTTTACCTTCAAACGGCGCAGCAACGTCGGGGTGATTAAATCACCAATCTTCAGCGTGGAATATTTTGCAGCCACTTCCTCAGTGACACTGGCCGGCTCTTCGGCCCCCACGGCATCAATCATCAATTGCGACTCGGCGACTCCTTTTTGAACCAGAAGCGTCTGTATGGTTTGCCCCCTTTTGTCCGCCAGTTGAATCTCATTTTCAGGTTTACCTGTATGGGCGGTGTGGCAACGGATATCCAACTTAAAGTTGGGATTGCTCAACAGGTAGTTGGCAGCCCTATCAAGAATACTGGCGTAACCAACTGCCGGCTGGGATTCGTTTTTGGGAAAATAGATGGGATCGAGTTTGAGCACCTCATCGGCCGCCCCCATTTTCAATATCACTTCAATGGTTTGACTACTTATCAGCGAGCGGGTAGAGAAATTCTCCTTAGTGTTATAAAAACCCGGCGCCGAAGCCATCACAACATAATCGCTGTTTTTTTCAAGCCTACAGCCAAAGGAACCATCCTCTCCTACGGCGAGCTTTTGATTGGTGCCATCGGTACCCACCAGGCGGAGATTGATGTTGGAGGCGCTTTTCTTGGAAGGAAACTGTACGCTACCGTATAGATCGAAAACTACCTCGGGCATGGCGAAAGCATAAATATCGTCATACCCCTTAGCACTGCCGCGTGAGCTGGAAAAGAATCCAGCCTCCTTCTTGCCCTGAAAAACAATGCCAAAATCGTCCGACTCGCTGTTGACCGGTTTCCCAAGATTCACCACTTTCTCTGTACCTTTTTCATCTATTTCCACCTTAAAAATATCCAGCCCTCCAAACCCTATGTGCCCATCGGACGAAAAATAGAGCGTACCATCATGACGAACATAAGGATACATCTCATCGCCAGGCGTATTGATGGCACTGCCTAAATTCTCGGCAACACCCCATTGGCCTTCGTATTTCACACTTTTATACAAATCTTTGCCACCATAACCACCTGGCCTATCAGAAACAAAATAGAGCGTGACACCATCGGGTGAAATGGCAGGATGAGCCACCATCACCGAATCACCCCCAGGGATGACAGGAACAGGCTCTCCCCATCGGCCGCCACTGCGTTGCACTTCGAAAACCTGAGCCGTATTGGGTTGCGTGTTGACATAAGGACAACGGGAAAAGTACATGATTTTGCCATCAAAGCTCATATTGGGCGTGCCATCGTCGAAAGCCGAAGTGATGGGTTCTTCCAACTTCTCGGGCTTAGTCCACACGCCCTTGGCATCCAGCTTGGTGAAATAGATGGATGAATTGCCCTGCCCGGTGATGCGGTTGAGCTTGCGTTTCTTCTTGTCGGATCGCATACTGGTGAAGTAAACCTGGTCGTAGGAAGTGCCAGCAAATGCCGGTGAGAAATCGGAATACTTGGAGTTGAAAGCCTTCACTTTTTCTACCTGCCAGGGCTGAATAATGGGCGCTTCCAGTGCCATTTTGCAGGAAAGGATCCCATTGCTGGCCAACGCATCGAATGATTTTTTTTCGAGGTATTGCCGATAAGCTTCCAGTGCTTTGCCATACTCCCCAGTCTTCCTGTAGCTTTCGGCCAGATAGAGCAGGGTCAACGGGTCGGAATATTTGTAGCGCACCGCCTTATTATAGGCCGAAGCAGCCTTTTTGGGCATATTAACAAGCCGGTAACACTCCCCTAGGTAAAATGAATGCTGACCTTTGGCAAATTTATTTTTCTCGGAATTGTAAACCACCTTCAGCCGTCCTTCGGCACGGTGGTATTCCCCAATCTCAAAACTCTTAAGGGCTGCCGACTGTTTGCGCGAACCACATGAAAACACAAAAAACAACAAGAAGGCAAAAAGGACAAAACGAACAAAATAAAACATCCTAAAAGTCATATTATACATCTGGAAACACCATAAAAGTAATGAAACAATGGGAACTCTGCAAACGCATCTATAGCAACGTGGGGATGCACAAAAAATTGTGGTGGAAACAAAAAAGCGCCAGGACCGGGGTCGCGACGCTTTTTTGGTATTTAAGGTTTAGTTAATGTACAGTGTAGGATCAACGGAAGAACAACAGTTCGCGGTATTTGGGCAGCGGCCACATCTCATTGTCCACCGAAAGCTCCAATTTATCAACATGGTAACGAATCTCATTGAGATAAGGACGCACCTCTGTATCGTAGGCAAACGCTTTCTCCGGCTCATTTTCAATCTTGTTGCACACCTTACGAGCTTCAATCATGTCGTGAACCTTTTGTTTGATGGCGGTCACATGACCAGAAATTTCGCGGATCAGGTTTTTGCGGTTGCCAATCAAACTTTCGAGTTCAGCTTCACCAAACACCTCTTTCATGCCGATCACATTTTGGATCAAAACATTCTGATAGGCAATGGCAGTGGGCACAATGTGGTTGATCACCAAGTCGCCCAAGACACGAGCCTCTATTTGAATTTTCTTCACATATTTTTCCATTTCCACTTCGTAGCGGGCTTCCAGCTCACGTTCGCTCATCACGCCACCTTCAACCAGCACCTTCTTGGCTTGGGGCGAAAGAAGTTTGGAGATGGATTCGGGCACATTGGTGATATTGGTCAGGCCGCGACGTGCCGCTTCCTGGCGCCATGCCTCTGAATAACCATCACCATCGAAATGAATTGGTCTTGAGTCGATAATATATTTGCGTATCACTTGGAAGATGGCTTCATCCTTCTTGACATTCTTCTCAATCAGTGCATCCACATCCACCTTGAATTCACGCAACTGGTCGGCCACAATAGCATTCAACACCGTGAGCGGGGCAGCACAGTTGGCGGAAGAACCTACCGCACGGAATTCGAAACGGTTGCCAGTAAAGGCAAAAGGCGAAGTGCGGTTGCGGTCGGTATTGTCCAACAAAATCTCAGGAATCCGACCAATACCCAGTTTCAGGTTGGTCTTCTCTTCTGGGGTCATTTTGGCATCTGATACTTTCTCCACAATATTGTCGAGCATTTGACTCAACTGCGTACCCAAGAACACCGAGATAATCGCAGGCGGTGCTTCATTGGCTCCCAGACGGTGAGAGTTGGCAGCATTCAAGATCACTGAACGCAAAACATCCTGGTTTTTATAAACTGCCCGTACAATATTCACCAGGAAGGTGAGGAACAGCAGATTGCCCTTGGGATTCTTCCCAGGGGAAAGCAGGTTGACACCAGTATCGGTACCCAACGACCAGTTGTTGTGTTTACCGGAACCATTGACGCCGGCAAAAGGTTTTTCGTGCAACAACACCATAAATCCGTGGTGACGCGCCACACGTTTCATAATGTCCATCACCAACTGATTGTGGTCGTTGGCCAGGTTGGCCTCACCATAAATAGGTGCCAACTCGAACTGATTAGGAGCTACCTCATTATGACGGGTCTTAACAGGTATTCCCAAACGGTGGCACTCATATTCCAATTCTACCATAAAAGCAGCAACACGCTCAGGAATGGAACCAAAATAGTGGTCTTCCAGCTGCTGATCCTTAGCCGAAGAGTGCCCCATCAAGGTACGACCGGTCAACACCAAATCGGGACGTGCCATGTAAAGGCCTTCATCCACCAAAAAGTATTCCTGCTCCCATCCTAGGTAGGAATAGACTTTGGTCACATTTTTGTCGAAATACTGGCAAACCTCAACAGCTGCCTTGTCCACTTCATGAAGGGCTTTCAACAAAGGAGTCTTATAATCGAGTGCATCACCAGTGTAAGAGATGAAAATGGTGGGGATACACAAAGTTTTTCCAACGATAAAGGCTGGCGATGAAACATCCCAAGCGGTATAACCACGAGCTTCAAATGTTTGACGAATTCCGCCATTGGGGAAAGAGGATGCATCGGGCTCCTGCTGGGCCAACAATTTACCTGAAAAATCCTCAATAATGCTGCCATCGGCGCAATAGTCGATGAAACCATCGTGTTTTTCAGCAGTTCCCTCAGTCAGTGGCTGAAACCAGTGTGTGTAATGCGTGGCGCCCTTGGAGATGGCCCAAGCTTTCATACCGGCAGCAACACCATCAGCAATCTTGCGGTCGATGGGCTCTCCTTTATGCATGGATTCCTTCACCTGCTGATAAACATCGCGCGACAAATAATGAACCATCACGCTGTCGGAAAACACCAACTCACCAAAATAATCGGAAACACGTCCATCGGGTAAATCAACTACCTTAGGAGTCTTTTTTAAAAGATCGGTCAACGCCTGAAATCTCAATGTCGCCATACAATTAGTTTTTTACGGGTTATGTGACAAAAATAGTATTTTTACAAAAACAAACCCCAAACCAAACCATGTTTTTTACAAAAAAATTACTCATCAACACAAACAAACCCCTCCCAAAACCCATACACCCCTCCAAAAACCTACAAAACACAAAACAAATCACCACAAAAAACAACATCTCCAAAACCACCCCCATCAAAACACCACTCACAAATCAAAAACACTACAAATAAAAAAGAGGATCAGCAAAACACCAACCCTCTTTCACCAATACCAATATCAATAAAGCAATCACCTCATCATTTCGGCAAAATGCTTATAAAAATGGGGGATTGTTTCTATACCTTTAAAGAATTGCTCAAGCGGGAAATTCTCATTGGGCGAATGAATGGCATCCGACTCCAGACCAAAACCCATCAGCAGGGATTTAATCCCCAGGATCTTCTCAAAATTGGAGATGATTGGAATGGATCCACCACTACGCACAGGGATGGGCTTGCGCTGATAGGTCACCTCGAATGCCTTTTCGGCTGCGCGGTAAGCCACTAGGTTGATGGGGCAAACATAACTAGGACCGCCATGCAACGATTTCACCTCCACCTTCACACAATCGGGTGCAATGGCATTGAAATGGCGCACCATCAAATCGGCAATCTTTTCATGCTCTTGGTCGGGCACCAGGCGGCACGATATTTTGGCAAACGCTTTGGATGGTAAAACCGTCTTTGCCCCTTCGCCGGTATAACCACCCCAAATGCCGCAAACATCAAAAGAGGGACGAATGCCGGTGCGTTCGTTGGTGGTAAAACCTTCTTCCCCATGCAAAGCTTTCACATCCAAGGCCGCCTTATATGCCGCCTCATCATAAGGAGCCTCAGCCATCATTTTGCGCTCCAAATCACTTACCTCCAACACATCATCGTAAAAGCCAGGCACGGTGATGCGCCCATTTTCGTCGGTGATGGAAGCAAGCAATTTGCAAAGCTCGTTCACAGGATTGGCCACAGCACCACCAAACAGCCCAGAGTGCAAGTCGCGGTTGGGTCCAGTGACTTCCACCTGCCAGTAGGCCAACCCACGCAATCCGGTGGTGATAGCTGGCACACCGGGGGCAATCATACCGGTATCCGACACTAGAATAATATCGGCCTTCAACAGTTCCTTATGCTCGGCACAAAATGCAGGCAGGTTAGGCGAACCAATCTCCTCTTCCCCTTCAATCAGGAATTTCACATTACAAGGCAGCTGATTGGTTTTCACCATATATTCGAATGCCTTGGCATGCATAAAGGATTGACCCTTGTCGTCGTCGGCACCGCGGGCAAAAATTTTACCCTCTCGCATTTCGGGTTCGAAGGGCTGGCTTTTCCAAAGCTCGATGGGATCGACCGGCATCACATCCATGTGAGCATACACCAAAACGGTTGGCAGAGCAGGATCAATTATTTTCTCACCAAAGGTGACCGGATGGCCCTTGGTTGGCATAACCTCGGCACGGTCGGCTCCGGCAGCCAGCAATATTTCGCACCACTTTTCGGCACAGCGTTGCATATCAGCCTTATGCTCTGTGGAAGAGCTGATGGATGGAATACGGATCAACTCGAAAAGCTCGCTGATAAAACGATCTTTGTTTGTGTCAATATATGACTTCAGATTTTCCATAACGACTTAATTTTAAAATTTGCTTCAAGATATGAAAAACAAGCAAAACACAAAAAGAGTTTCATCACCACGACCGATTATGTAATCACATCAACAAAAAAGCCGTCTCCTAAAAAAGAAACGGCTCGGCATTGTCAATACCATATTCAATTAAGCATTGGCACAGTTGTGAAACACCTGGCTAACATCTTCATCGTCCTCCAGTTTGTTGAGCAACTTCTCGAATTCGGCATACTGCTCTTCGGTCAACTCTTTGGTATCGGAAGGAATTCGTTCAAATTCGGCACTCTCAATCTCAAAACCGTGATCTTCGAGATATCGTTGAATGGGGCCAAATGATTCAAACTCACCATAAATCATGATGTGCTCATCTTCAGCAAATATTTCGGATACCCCTGCATCAATCATCTCAAGCTCCAACTCTTCAATATCGACACCTTCTTTGGCTTTGATCTTGAAGTTGCATTTGTGCTCAAACATGTAATCCACCGAACCGGAAGTACCCAAGGAACCATTGTGCTTGTTGAAGTAGCTGCGCACATTGGCCACGGTGCGGGTGGGATTGTCGGTGGCCGTTTCAACCAACACGGCAATACCATAGGGTCCATAACCTTCGTAAACCACCTCTTTATAGTCGGTTTGATCTTTCGAAGTTGCTTTTTTGATGGCCCTTTCCACATTCTCCTTGGGCATGTTGGCAGCTTTGGCATTCTGCATCAAAACCCGTAATCTGGAGTTGGCGGCAGGGTCGGGACCGGCTGCTTTCACTGCAATAATAATATCTTTACCAAGTTTGGTAAAAGTTTTTGCCATGTTGCCCCAACGCTTTAATTTACGGGCTTTTCGATATTCAAACGCGCGTCCCATAGTATATTTTTAGATTTTTTATTTTTTTAGATTGGCAAATTTAACCGTTGATCTGTAAAAAGCCAATTATGGATCGAAAAAATAACAAATTAACTACTCCCTACCGGGTTTATTCAAAAAATCCTCTTTATCCAAAACTTCAGCCACATGCTCCAGTTCGGAATAAAAAGCCTCGCCATACTTGCGGATAATGGGTTCCTTTAAAAACTGATAGACCGGTTTACCAACCTTGGCTCCCAACTCACGAGCAGGCTTACACACAAACCACTCGTGGTAATTGAGAGCCTGAAATGTTTTATACTGCGTTACCCGTATGGGGTATAGGTGACAGGAGATGGGTTTTTTAAAGGAGACCTTTCCATCGTAATAGGCCTGTTCGATGGCACACTTCCAGAGCCCCTTGTCGTCGCGGATGGCATACACGCACTCAGCGCCATTGATGATGGGTGTCACCTTGTCGCCATCGGAATCGACCACCCACTTGCCTTGGGCTTCAATCTCGGCAATGGCTTTTTCGGTCAGATAGGGTTTCACCTGTTCGTAAATCCCTTCAATAATGGCCGTTTCTTCATCCTCGAGCGGGGCACCCGATTCACCTTCCACACAACATTCGCCATGGCAGGCATGGAGGTCACAAATAAATTTCTTTTCAAAAATATCGAGGCTGATCACCTTGTCGTCTATCTGAATCATTTTGTTTTGCTTAGTCTATCAGTGGGCAAAGATACCAATTACTTTCGGACGCAAAAAATAAGCCAAAGCCGATCATCAGGGATGGGGTCAAAAAAAGCGGAAGACCAATTGGCTTCCGCTTTTAATTTCAACCATCAATAATTTTGGCACTCGATTTCAAAAAAGGATTGGGGATTCAAACAAGCCGGGCAATTTTTAGGCGGTTTGGTACCCTCGTGCAAGTAACCGCACTCTCGGCATTTCCACACAACTTTGCCTTCGCGTTCAAACACTTGGCCTCTATCCAAGTTACAGAAAAGCCTGCGGTAGCGATCTTCGTGAGCCTTTTCAACTTTAGCAATTATTTTGAAAGCCGAAGCCACATCCTTGAAGCCTTCCTCTTCGGCTATGCGGGCAAATTCGGGATAGAGGTCAACCCACTCCTCGTGCTCACCATTGGCCGCCGCATCAAGATTTTCGAGGGTATTTCCTACCTTACCGGCAGGATAAGAGGCAGTTATCTCAACCATGCCACCTTCCAGGAAGCTGAAAAAACGACGGGCATGCTCCCGCTCATTATAAGCTGTCTCCTCAAAAATGGCGGCTATCTGCTCAAGTCCTTCAATTCTGGCCTGTTTTGCAAACATATCGTAGCGGTTACGCGCTTGTGATTCACCGGCGAACGCCTTCAGCAAGTTCTGCTCAGTTTTGGTTCCTTTTAGTCTGTTCATCATTTAGGTATTAATTTGCCTAAAATTAATGAATAAAAAAATCTCCTTATCCCATACAAATAAAAAAGCACCCCCAAGGAGTGCTTTTTATATCCAATCTAAATAAATAATCTTTTACAAAGTAACCAGCGACTGGCCACTCATCTGCTCGGGCTGTTCAACGCCCATGATGGCAAGGATGGAAGGGGCCACGTCGGCCAGGATACCATCCTTCACCGAGCCTTGACGATCGGTCACCCAGATAAAAGGAACCGGATTCAAGGAGTGGGCAGTATTGGCTGAACCATCGGGATTGATCGCATTATCGGCATTACCATGATCGGCAATGATTACCGCCTCATAACCATTGGCCAGGGCAGCTTCCACCACCTCTTTCAGGCAACCATCCACGGTTTTAACCGCTTTTTGAATGGCCTCGTAAACACCGGTGTGTCCTACCATGTCGCCATTGGCGAAGTTGAGGACAATCAGGTCGTATTTTTGCTTGTTCAGCTCAGCCACAACATGGTCTTTCACCTCACCGGCACTCATTTCGGGTTGCAAGTCGTAGGTGGCCACCTTGGGCGAATTGACCAGAATGCGGTCTTCACCCTTAAACACCTGCTCGCGTCCGCCTGAGAAGAAGAAGGTGACGTGGGCATATTTCTCTGTTTCGGCTATGCGCAACTGGCTCAAGCCATTTTGCTCCATCACCTCGCCCAGCGTATTGGACACATTATCCTTATCGTAAAGGATGTGCATATTTTTAAACGTGGAGTCATAAGGCGTCATGGTGCAGTAGTGCAATGGCATGGTGTGCATGCCGTGCTCGGGCATATCCTGCTGGGTCAACACCACGGTGAGCTCGCGGGCACGGTCGTTGCGGTAGTTAAAGAACACCACCACATCACCGGGTTGGATGGTTGACAATGGTTTTCCATTACCATCAACTGCCACAACAGGCTTGATAAACTCATCGGTTACACCTTCGTTGTACGAGGCCTCAATGGCATCGAGCACATTGGCAGCAGGCGTACCCCCCCCTTTCACCATCAGGTCGTAGGCCGCTTTAACACGTTCCCAACGCTTATCGCGGTCCATGGCGTAGTACCTTCCCACAACCGAAGCCACTTGCCCACCGGTATGCTTCATCTGATCGAGCAACTCGGCCATAAAGCCCTTGCCACTTCGGGGGTCGGTGTCGCGACCATCCATAAAGGCATGAACAAAGGTCTTTTCAACACCAAAACCTTTGGCCACTTCGAGCAACTTGTAAAGATGCTCCTGGCTGCTGTGTACACCACCTTTGGAAACCAGCCCAAGAAAGTGAACCTGTTTGTTGTTCTCCTTGGCATAGGTGAATGCCTTGACTATTTCGGGATTTTTGGCAATGCTGCCATCGGCACAAGCGCGGTTGATCTTCACCAGATCCTGGTACAAAACCCGGCCGGCACCAATATTGAGGTGACCCACCTCGGAATTCCCCATTTGACCATCGGGCAAACCAACATTTTCACCACTGGCCTGGAGTTGTGCATTGGGATATTTTTGAGTCAGACTCTTAAAAAAAGGCGTCTCGCCATTATAAATAACATCCGACTTGGAGTGGTCACCATAACCCCATCCGTCGAGAATCACTAAAATTGCTTTCTTATTCATTTTTATCAATTTATTTTTTCATCCGTGTAAAAAAAAGGCTACAGCCAAACCAACGCACGCAACCTTGAATAGAATATACTATGGGTAATCAACCCAAAAATGAGTTGCAATATTACCCAAAATGACCAAGAAAAAAAACATAAATTTTTTAAAACCTGATCCTTGTCATTACAACAACTGAGCTAAGAAAGAGTTTTATGGACGGCTTCCATTAACAAAGTTTAAATAGAAAAGGCGGCCAGTGGCCGCCTTTCAAAAAAAAAACAAATATTATTTTGAAGCCAGCAAAAGCTGAGCATCCATCATTTGTTGCAACTGGGCTGCGGTGGTATGATTAGGATCCACATCGAAGCTGGTGCCATCGGGGAGGAAGATACGGGCCATGGGTTCCCCATCGGCTCCTTCCACCATCTGCACCAATTTTTGGTTGCCTTCGGCTTTTTGCAACATCCAGGCCGACTCCTTCTCGTCAAAAACCATGGTTGTTTTATGACCCTTATTTTCGCCTGAGAGAACCTCAATCTCGCATTTATTCCGCGAAGCAACCAACTTCAAGCTTTGGCCGTCTTTTTCAACCAATTGCTCGCGCACTTCACCCTCTTTCATAGCAACAGGGTTCTGCCCACCCCAAAACTCAATGGTATTGAATACGAGAGCATCGGCCAGAGTGGTCACCCCATAAACCGGTACCACAACAAAAGCAAAAAACACGAGCGCATTCACAAATTTATCGCCCACTTGACCATTCCAGGTATGAAGACGTGTGGTCAAACGAAAAGGGCCATAACAACTGGAAGCCAAAATAGAAACGGCCAGCACAAGGACTAAAACTCTTAACTTTTTCATAATCACATTCAATTAATTAAATATTTGAACCAAATTAAGGATAATTTCAATCAACATCAACCAAAATTGCTTAAATAATAATAAATCACTGTTCAATGATTAGTTATGCCCTTCGAATTGCCACATCAACTGTCGACACCACTGCGCCACACGCCCATCGGTCAAATCGGGTTCATTCTCTTCATCAATAGCCAAGCCAACAAAGTGGCCATCAACTAAAGCTTCAGACTCGGAAAAATCGTAACCCTCCACAGGCCAATCACCAACAAACCGAACCGCCTTGTTTTTCAAAAGATGGAACAGTTTCCCCATGCCATTGCAAAATGTATCAGGATAGTTATGCTGGTCGCCCAAGCCAAAGAGGGCAAATGCTTTCCCCGCCAGCTCAGCTTGGAGCATCTGCTTTACAAAGAGCTCAAAATCGTCCTGCATGTCGCCCACCCCCCAAGTGGAGGTTCCTAAGACAATTAAATCAAAAGAAGGCAACGTGTCCACCTTCAAATCACTCACCGAGGCCAGCAAGGCATCCGGAAAATAACTGTGAATCTTTTCAGCAACAAACTGGGTGTTGCCAAGTGAGGAACCATATAAAACGGCAATATTCATCTAGTGACAGTTTTTGAAATAATGATAACATTAATCCTTTCAACAAGATTAATTGCCAATTGTTTATTTCTTACGGATTAAAAATAACCCATCCCGAATGGGCAGAATCACTTTCTCCAACCGATCGTCCTCTTTAACCAAGCGGTTGAATTCAAGGATGCCATGGGTGTACAAATCGCCTGAAGGCACATCCTCCACCACCTTCCCATCCCAAAGAATATTATCGGCCAGAATATAGCCCCCATCGTTCAGATGTTTCATGGCCATATGGAAATAGGCGGGATATTCGCGCTTGTCGCCATCGATAAAAATCAAGTCGTAGCTTTCGTTCAACGTTGGCACAATATCGAGGGCACTCCCAATGAAAAGTTTGATCACATTGGCATAACCGGCTTTGGCAATAAACCCCTCGATAAAAGGCTGCAACTCGTCGTTGATCTCAAAAGTGTGGATCATGGCTCCTTGGCGACTCATGCCCGAAGCCATGGCAATGGCCGAGTAGCCGGTGAAAGTACCGATCTCCAACACTTTTTGCGGATTGATCATGCGACAAATCATCTTCAACAACTTCCCTTGCAAATGACCACTTACCATGCGAGGGCGCAAAACCTTGAGGTTGGTTTGGCGGTTCAACTCCCACAAAATATCTTCTTCGGCATCAATATGATCCAAAATATACTGTTCGAGATCGATGGATGACTTATTCATTTTAGCTTACTTATAAATCAACATGGATAATTTGGCAGGATCGAACACTTCGTTGGCGATCTCCTGCAAATCGACGGCGCTAATTTGGTCAATTTTTTTGCAAACTTCCTCAATAGAATCCACTTTATTGTAGATCAACAAACTCTTACCCACCGAAAGCATTTGATTTTCAAGACTCTCGGCACCAATTACAATTTGCCCCTTAAACTGGCGGACAGCCTTATGCAATTGAACCAGTGAGAGTGGCACCTGGCAAAATTTCAATAACTCTTTATTAATCAACCCCATGGATCGATCCAAATTCTCGGCATCGGTACCAAAATAGACGGTAAAAACCCCGGTGCCATGGCATGGGCTGTAGGATGACTCCACATTGTAGGCTATGCCGTTGCGTTCGCGCAACACCATATTCAGCCGCGAATTCATGCCCGGCCCCCCCAGGATGTTGTTGAGCAGGTGCAAGCCCAGCCGTTTGGGGTGATGGTAGTCATAGGCCACATTGCCCATCACCACATGGCATTGGTGCGTATCTTTGACTACCGTGCGCCGTTCAACTCTGTAGGGCACCACCGCAGCCCGTTGCGATTGGCGGTAATTGGCAGCGACCGAGCCAAAATACTTCTCGCACAAAGCCACCACCCGTTTGAAGGGGATATTGCCAGCCGAACAAAAAACCATCTGATCGGTATGGTAGTTGTTGCGGATAAATTCCTCTACATGGCCTCGGGTGAATGATTGCAAATGCTCGGGCGTCCCCAGTATATTATAGCCCATGGGGTCGTTGGGGAAAAGGAGTTCCTCGAACTCATCGAAGATAAGCTCAGAAGGGTTGTCCTTATAGGAATTGATTTCATCAACAATCACCTCCTTCTCTTTCTCCAGTTCCTTTTCGGGAAAAACGGAGTGGAAGGTAATGTCGAAAACCAGCTCCAAAGCCCGCTGAAAATCGCCGGTCAGGAAGGAGGCATGGATGCAGGTCTCCTCCTTAGTGGTGTAGGCATTTAGTTCGCCACCCACATCGTCGAGGCGGCCAAGGATATGGTAAGCCCTTCTTTTCTTTGTTCCCTTGAAGAAGACATGCTCGATAAAATGAGCCAATCCGCGCTCATGATCCTGCTCGTCGCGCGAACCAGTATTGATAATGATGCCGCAATGCGCCACTGGTCCGGGATTAAAACAATGAACCAAGCGAATCCCGTTATTTAAGGTATGTATTTGATACTCCATCGAAAAAAAATTGATCTGCAAAAATACTTAAATATCAGCACAATTAACCCTTTCAGCAAAAAGGAAGGCAAACTTTTTTTCACAAATAATTTTGAAGTAATAATTTCTTGCGTATATTTGCACCGCGATTGACAGAAGGTGCCATAGCTCAGTTGGTAGAGCAAAGGACTGAAAATCCTTGTGTCCCCGGTTCGATTCCTGGTGGCACCACAATCAAACAAAATCCCGAAACTTAGGTTTCGGGATTTTTTGTTTTGGCAATATCCCAAAAACACACCTCGACACAAGCTAGAAAAGGGGCTACCCAAACTAATGGACAGCCCCTTTTTCACGGGAATTGAAACAAAACTATTACTACAGCATCGTACATTATTGTTTCTCCAGGCGCAACACAGTGGTTTTACCGTTGCCGCCTTCAACTTTCACCAGGTAGATACCCGGCCTAAGCGAGGCCACATGGATGCGACTCGTAGGTGCATCTTCCACCAACACAACTTGCCCGGCCAGGTTGACGAAGGTCACACGGCTGATTTGCCCGGGACTCATCACCATCACCAAGTCGCAGCATGGATTGGGGCAAAATTTCACGAGATTGGATTCATCCTTACCCACCCCTGTTGACATAGCAACAACAACACTCATATCCATTGCATTTGAAATCAATTCACCATCGGTAACCAGAATACCAACGCTAAGCGTTCCGATGAAGCCTGCCGCTGGTGTAATGGTGGTGCCGCTCACAGTATAGTTCTCGCCATCAGCAATAACCAAATCCAAAACATCGCCTTCATCAATATCGTGCGCAGTAACATCGTCCATGGTAACCGTCAGGCTCTCGCCCTTATTGATGGTTTTACTGGCAACAGCCGATAGAACAGGAGCTGAATTTGGGGCTTTCACAATATCAACTTTGGCATAGGCACCCCAAAGGGTATCACCAGGGGCAATCAATTCACCGACTTGATAATGCAAAGTAACAACATCACCTGCAAGGGCAAGAGGATCAAAAAGCAGATAGCTCTTACTTTCATCAATTGAGGCAGACCCATCTACTTTCAACACCCTAAACACCAGCTTCGCTTGCCCTGTCTCATAATCGTTATCGTTGGCAAGGATTTTATCCAGATTCAAACGTTTGCTAACCTCAAAATTATCGTTAAAAGCAAATGGGGCATTATTCTTCGATGGAAACAAAGCAGGATAAGTTTTACCGGCCTGCATCACCCATGACATACTAAAATCCCAGCCTTCAAAACTCTCACGTTGTTTCATTTGCTGAGTTGACAGCCCCTTGACATCGAAAGTAACACCACCATCAATGCCGACTCCGTGCACGAGTCCGCTGATTTCACTATCAAAATACCCTTTAATTTCCGGTTGACCCGCCGCTATTCCCACCAGGGCGCCCATCACACCACCCCCAGAAACAAAGCCGCAATTATAACTATCCAAAATACGGTTCGTATTGAAAGTCCCTGCAATACCTGCCACATTACTCCTCCCTGCAACAACAGCCATATTATAACAATTAGCAATCAAGGTATTCTGGCTGTATCCGACAAGCCCTCCGGTGTTTTGCCCAGTGCCAGTAACCGTTCCTGTTGTATAACAATACTCAATTTGAGAATCCACACTTCGGCCACAGAGCCCTCCCACATCGTAATTACCGGACACATCGATTCCTGCCAGACCCAAATTGACAATAAGAGCATCCTTAATGGATCCGAAGAGGCCGACAGCCACACCTTCGTGCTGATCAACAAATAGATTCTTTATCACATGCCCTTGCCCCCAAATAATTCCGGTGAATCCATCAATAGGCTCCCAGCCATGGCCACCATGAGCCTTTGAGAATTCAGAATCATCAAAATCAAGGTCGTTCATCAACTGATATTGGGCTGCAGTATTGTTACGTACATAGTCGAGCTCGGCAATGGTAGTTATTTGGTAGGGATTGGCATTGGTTCCATCGCCCGCCAGTGGAACGGCAATTGAAAAACTATGATTGACCGACTTGCCATTACTATCGGTAAGCACCAACACCACCTGATGCAGGCCACCCGATAAAGGAGTCCAATTGATGACACCCCCAGAAAGGATCATTCCCTCAGGAGCCTTGGCCAACTCTATGGAAGACACTGGATAATCCATCTGCACAACTTCGAGGTTAGCAGTATAGACCGCATCAATGGCGCCCGTTGTGGCATAGGTTGGCAACACCAATGGGTAATTATAAACACCCTTTAGGCATGGGAAGGATATCCCTTCTGTCAAACCCCATGTATTTTCAAAATCCAACCGCTCTTCGTTATAACTGGAAACATGTTTCATCTGCTCGGTGGTGAGACCGGCAGCATCTGGTGAAAATGGGAATAAGTCACTGTTAAAGTAACCACGGGCAATCCCCACGGGGTGATAAATATACCCATGATTCCCTTCGGGCAGAGCAACCGCCACATAACTGCCGGTAATTGTTTCATTGTTCATATAGCATAGCCCCGCCGAACCAGATCCGTCAATACGTCCCGATGTGTAACAATCACTAACCAATCCACTGTTATCACAAACCAGTAACCCCAGGGCATTTCCGGACATGTAACCCGAAACGTAGCAAGCACTAATGACTCCATCGTTGAAGGTCACCAATCCGCCAATATCCTCACCTTCCACCGTACAATTAACCAAGGCCAAGTTTTCAATCCGCGCCTCACGGTCAATCATCGAAAAAAGCCCCGACCGTGTAAAAAGATTATGAATGGCAAACCCTTTACCATTGAATGTTCCGGCAAATCTGTTCCTGGAATAAAAATGAGGGATTGACTCAAAGCCATTGATCCAATGATGAGTTTCTGAGGCATCAATATCGTTGATAAGAACATAGTGACTCTCCAGGTAAGGCGAACCGTCCTCCATATTTACCGACATCCACATCAAATTGTCGAGCGAGGAAACAAGGAATGGTTCCGCCTCGGTGCCCTTGCCTAACGGCATTTGCTCTGCCACCTGCTCAACAGTGAGGTAAACAGGATGGGCTCTATCACCTTCCAATCCAACAGGGATTTGCAAATTATTGCACAAGCCCGTAAGATCCTGATTGGCAGTGAATGTTACTATAGCATTGCCCTCTCCAACCATAGGAGAAACCGTGAACCAGTCCGCTAAATTCTTAATTTCCCAGCGCGTATCGGAGGTAACCTGTACGTCAACACGACTACCTTTTGCGGCGCCCAGGCGGATAGACTGTTCGGAAATCTCCAAATGTCTGGCGTTGAACTTCTGATTAAGATTGATCACATGATTGTTTATCTTAACTCGACCAGTTACATTTTCACTGCCATTATTATCGGCAAGAGCTGTAATGATAAGGGAGGCGTTGCCCAGCCCGGAGGCAGGTTCTACAGACCACATGTCGGCAGGAAAAATTTCGGTGACCGCCCATTGCTCATTGCTCTGCATCTCCACAATAGCACTGCTGCCCTGCTGCCAGGCCAGCTCTACAAACCCGGCGCTGAAGGTCGTAACCGGATCGGCAGCAGCCTGCTTCACCGTGATGGTAATATCGTTTGCCTCCGCAGCGACGAGGGTAAACACCACTTCTCGCTCAACAGCCCAAGGATTGGCTTTTTTAGTGGTAAATATCAGCTCTTTAGTTTCTCCCATAGTTAAGAAGCCAACTTGCAGCCAATCCGGACTTTCTTCGATATTGGTAATTTCATAATTACCATCGCACGTTATGGTAACCGATTGCGATTGCTCAGCCTCTTTGCCCAGCGTAACAGTGTTGGCAGAGGCGGATAGCTTGGGCTCAAAAGTGGCTGTAACTGTAATATTCTTGTCAGGCATTACAAACTTATTATCAGCAATACCTTCTATTAAACTCGGATTGTCTGTCACGAAGCCATACAGGCTTTCGGGCTTTAACTTGTAACCATAGTTTGGCGTGGCAGTAACATTAATGGTTGCCCCGGTGGGGTAGTACCCAAACACTACGGCATCGGCATTACCTGCTGTAAGTGTGCCATTGGCGGGCTCAACAACAGTCACCTTATATAGCTCCCTATCAATGATCCAGCCAAACCAGAGGTTATCGGTAGTGTTGCCATCGCTTGCGGCTTTGTAGGCTGCACGGGCATTCTCGAATGCAGTGCCGGTTAACAGGTTGCCATTGGCATCGGCATAAGCCAGGTATCGAGGCGAGCAGACATCTCGAAATGCATTGAATCCTACCGTTGGAGGATTTTCACCCAATAATAGGTCTGAAAGCACTGTACAACAATTAAATGCATCTGCACCAATACTGGTAATTTGAGGCAGGCTAATGGATTCAAGGTTAACACATCCAGAAAATGCTTGTTCATCTAATATCATAGCATTAGGTAAACTCACACTGGTGATATTATGCAAATTATTACAAGCTCCTTTTCCTATTTTGCGAACTTTTGCCAGATGTAGCTCCTTTAGGGTAAATGGGAATAATTCCGTTGGGGCAGAAGTTTGGTCGGCCACATCATCTACTGCTGAAACCCCATCAGCAATGGAAAAATGGGTAAGACTACCAAACCTTCCGCTCTGATTCTTCAACCAATCCCAGTCGGCCAAAGTAAAATAACCGCCCGTGACCTCCAATTTCTCTGTCATAAACGGCTCTAAGGAGGCAAATGCGTTTTCTAAGGAGGTCCCTTGCATCTCCATTTCAGGCTCCATAATGAAAAAACAGTTAATACGAATGCCTTGCACCAAGTGATCCTGGGTAACAGTAATCGTTATCGGGTTGACAATATCTTTACCAGAAAAGGTAAGATTGGCCGTGCGGGCGATTACCCCTTCATTGTTTGTACTGGAAGTAAAAGTAACAATACCATTACCACTACCACTCACAGGAGTGGTCATAAGCCAGTCTGCCCCTCCCGAAAGTGTCCATTGCGTGTTGGATTGAATGAATATTGTACCACTGCTTCCTGCAACTCCAGCCAGAGAAAGCTCAGAGGGCGTTGCTGATAAATAATAAGTTGGCGTTGTTTCTACAGTAAAACCCTCCACCCAGTTAGAAATTTTGCCAGAAAGAGCAAAATTGATAAGCGTACCGTGTTTGGCGTTACTAGTGGCATCGGGAAGGGTGGTAACGCCGATATTGCTGCCGCCGGCAGTGCCTTGGTTAAAATTGTAGTAGGCAAGCAGGTTGCTTTCGCTACCGGTTAGCGGGTTGTCCTTGGCTGCAGAAATTTCGGTTTGGGTAAGGGCAGTGCTCCAAATACGCACCTCATCAATATTACCAGCAAAGTTGGATGCATTTCCATCGGTGCGTTTGCCTAAGTATAGCTGCTTGCTACCTGGAGTATAGCTTGTGGCTGAAACACTTTGCACCTCAGCACCGTTTACATATAACTTAACGGTAGAACCATTGTAGGTGGCTGCAAGGTGCACCCATGTGTTCAGGCTTACAGCCGATGGTGCCTTAACATCGAGCCAACCACCTGCATTGCGGATGGTAATCAGCGGTTTATTATCATCGGCAATGTGTAGCTCCATGCCTTCGGTGGACACTTCGCTAAGCGTTGAAATAGCAGGCTGGTCGCGGTTTAGTAGTGTTGAGTACACCCAAGCCTCCACGGTGAACGTGGTGGGGTTAATGGCAGGGCATGCAACATAATCGTTGGTGCCATCAAAATGAAGGGAATTGTTGGTGAAAGAGGGTATTGATGCTGTGTAACCCTCTACCCAGTTTGATGTGGTTCCATTAAGGGCAAAACTGGTTAGCGTACCGTGCTTTGCATTGGTTGTGGCATCGGTAAGGGTGGTTCCTGTGGCTTGGTTAAAGTTGTAGTAGGCAACAAGTTTATCCTCGTTGCCTATGGGAGAAGTTTGCTTAATGGCTTCAATCTCGGTCTGTGTAAGGGCTTTTTGCCAAATGCTCACCTCGTCCATAGTACCATTAAAATACTTATCTTCTGTCCAAGCGCTTTTGCCCAGCCAATTGTTGGCGCGTGCAACATTTTTTGGCGCGGAAACACTACCGCTTTTCACTGCGGCTCCATCAATATAAATAGTTGCAGCACCTACACTACTAATGGTTGCAGCTACATGGTGCCAGGTATTGGTGCTTACTACGGCGGCATCAGTTTTGATTTCCGAATTAGTCAATCCACTGGAACATTGAAAAATTAAGGTACCGGTTGAGGCATCGGTACGCAGAATGATGCTGTTGTTTATATTACCCGAGCCGTTGCCTATCTCGAACACACGGGCGTTTCCTGTAAAGGCATCCCACTTCACCCATGCGGTAAAACTGAATCCCTGCGAAAAATCGTGGGTCGTTGTAAAATCGGGCAGATCCACATAGTCGTCCGTCCCATCGAAATGCAGGGCGTTGTAGTCCTGCGCCCAAGTGCTTCCCAGCAGAGTGAGCCATAGAAGAAAAGAAAATAGTAATTTTTGATTCATAGATTTATAATTTGATTTGAATTATATTCCACTTATTACTCAGTTGAAAGCATGCAATAAGCCTCAACACATTGGATTGATTCAAGAATCTAACTGGTTTCACCAAACTTGGGGTTAAAAGTATCATGAAGTCAAAAAAGAGTCGGGACAAATCAACAAAAGTTGAAATATCAAGAACAATCAACTACAAATCAATATATTACAAAATAAAAATTAAAACATTTGTACGATTTGTCCTGCAGCAATCAATCTTCGAGTAATTCACCTGAGTAAACTTTTGTCAATTTTCGCAACAGATATTCGCCAATAATATTAAACAAAGGATGCTTTTCTCTATTTTTGATGTTTTAGTCCGATTTATGAATATTGCAACCCTAGCCAACACCTTCATGCCACTTTCGGCAGCCGTCACTTGTTTTCTAATCACGAGCCTCGCTATATATTACGAAAGGCACCGGAACATCAGCCCATCGGTCAAGATCCTTTGGTTCTATTTCATTTGTTGCATGGTTAACTGGGGCTCTGTTTTCTTCTATTTCCAGGCTCCGGATGTTTTTGTAGTGATCAATTCCCTGGTGATGTTTACGTTTATCATGGCGCAGGTGCTCTTTTATAAGTTTTTATTCTTCTTGACCCATACCGATGCAAAGGAGCACTTCCCAAGAATCCACTATCTGGCCCCATTGCTAATCACACTATTTCTCACCATTTTAATGATCACAACGCCTTTCGAATCGCAAAAAACAACCATCCTAGGGAGGGGCGAATACCAAGGTGGATCACACCTATTCCATATTGTTTCCAACTCAAAGATGGCTGTGCGGTTTGTTTTCAGCATCATCTACACCGCGCTCTGCTTCATCAGATTGCACCAGTACCGCAAAAGAATCGAAAACCTCTCGGCCAACTACGATAAGAGCTCTTTGCGTTGGGTCAAAACCTTCCTACTGCTCTCTCTGAGTTTGATCCCAATACCACTGATTGGTATTTTACTGCCTCGAGACATGGCAGTCTCCTCCACCCTACTAACGGCACACAATGCAGTAATCTTATTCCAATACGCCTTTCTGTGCTTTCACGTCATCAAACAAAATTTCATTTCATTTGACCACATCAATACTTTGGATTATGAAGAAGAGGAGATTCCTACCCTCACTCATGATTGTCCAACTACGAGGAGCCGGGAGGAGAATGGAGATGATTCACAAAAACGAAAACCAGGGATCACCAGGGAGGAATTCGAAGCCCACATGAAGACGCAAGGCCCTTTCCTAAACCCCGACTTGAGGTTAATCGATTTGGCAGCCCAATTGAAAACGAACCGCACCTACCTATCCCATTTCATCAACAGCGAATATGGCATCAATTTCAATAGATTGATTAACCGATTCCGAATGCAAGAACTGGAACGGATAAAAAAAATAGAGGCAAACAAACAGCGGGCAGAAAAAGAACTGGTGGAAATAGTTGGCTTTGGTAGCTACAGGAACTACAAACGTTATGTGTCACAAGAAGATAATTGGCTTTAAACCGTTAGCAGCAAAATTGCCCTGAGCACAACAGGTCTCCGCAACAAAACAAAAAATGGTTTTTTTTTGCAAAAACAGCCCTTCAAATTTGGATACAACAAACCTTTTGCATACTTTTGCATCGTCAAAAAAAACAAAGACATACAAGTTGGTGCCATAGCTCAGTTGGTAGAGCAAAGGACTGAAAATCCTTGTGTCCCCGGTTCGATTCCTGGTGGCACCACAACAAAAACAGGGAAGACTATTGTCTTCCCTGTTTTTGTTTATAAAGAACAAAATATTTTGTTTTTTTTCTCACGACTGCTTGCAGTATATGATTATTTATTATTTTTGAATTATCAAAATCAGGCGGAAGTAGCTCAGTTGGTAGAGCATCAGCTTCCCAAGCTGAGGGTCGCGGGTTCGAGTCCCGTTTTCCGCTCAAAAGCCGGATCATCACGCCAAATGTGAGTTCCGGCTTTTCACATAACAACAAGCACAAAGAGGGGCAATCCTATGTTACGGACACCCCTCCTTCCCACAATCAATCCTGCTAAATCAGTTATTCAATCTCCATCAACCGTTCATCTTTCGAAACGCTTTGTCCCTCTTGAATCCAAATACGAGTGACAGTGCCAGCTTTGTGGCAAACAATGGAGTTTTGCATCTTCATGGCATCCAACACCAGCAAGGTATCACCCTGCTTCACCTCTTGCCCCACGGCAGCCAGCAAACGGCTGATCTTACCCGGCATCGGCGCTTTAAGCACATTTTTGCGGGAACCAATACCCGGCAAGGCCGCCAGGATCTTTTTGCGGTTCAGCGAAAATGGCGTTTCCACATTAAAGGAGTACTGAACTCCATTGACCAACACCTGATAATAGTTTTGGTGGCGCGAAAGAATCTCCACTGGATAACGAACACCAAAAGCCGATACAGTTAGAAAACCGTCGGGCTGTTCTGAAATATCGAAACGGACAGGTTGTCCATCGAAAAACATATCATAATGATCGCCAATTTCGAAGGCATACTCCTTACCACCATCTTCTAGGGCGATCCACTTTTTTTTACGCATCATTTCAGGTAAGCTTTACAGGTTTCTAATTCGTTTTTTCAACACCCAGGGATCGATGGCCGCTTCGGAGGCCAATGGCGGCGTGGTGGCATGCAAATGCTGATAGACAGCCACTAGGGCAGCCAACACAGCCTCATGGTCGGCACGATACACCATGTCACCCATCTGCTTTTCAACAAATGAAGTGGTGGCTTTTCCCGACTTAAATACAGGATGCGCAAGCACAGCCTTGGCAAATGGCACCGTTGTCTTGATACCCTTCACATGAAACTGTTCTAAGGCCAGCAAGGTTCTTTCAATGGCCTGCTCCCGCGAGGGGGCATGCACAATCAGCTTGGCCACCATGGAATCGAACCAAGGGGTGATTTCGGAACCGGGTCTGATACCGGTGTCGATGCGCACGTGGGCACTCGGGGGAATCCTCAGCCCTTTAATCTTTCCTGTGCATGGCGCAAAGCCTGCCTGTGTATCCTCGGCATTTATGCGGCACTCGATGGCCCAGCCATTGAGTTTCACCTGCTCCTGGGTCATGGGCAGCCGTTTACCCGAGGCGATCAGGATCTGTAGCTCCACCAGGTCGAGCCCAGTAATCATCTCGGTGACCGGATGCTCCACCTGGATGCGGGTATTCATCTCCATGAAATAAAAACCACCTTGAGCGTCCAAAAGGAACTCCACCGTGCCCAAACTCTGATAACCCACCTCCTTGGCCAAGGCTACAGCCGCCTGCCCCATGCGGGATCGGAGCCCCTCATCAATTGCTGGTGATGGCGCCTCCTCCAAAAGCTTCTGGTGCTTCCGCTGGATGGAGCATTCCCGTTCGCCCAAATGAACCACATGCCCAAAAGCATCAGCCACAATCTGCACTTCGATGTGTTTAGGATCGTCGAGATATTTTTCAACAAAGAGCGATGGATCGTTGAAAGCAACCTTCGCTTCGTTGGCGGCATTGGCAAACATCTCCTCCATTTGCGAAGCCTCACGCACGATGCGCATACCCCGTCCGCCACCACCCGAAGATGCTTTCACGATAACAGGATAACCAACCTGGTTGGCCACCTCAAGCGCCTCAGCCACATCGAGCAAGGCACCCCGGCTACCACCTAGAACCGGCACACCACAACCTGCGGCAATGGTGCGCGCAATGGTTTTGTCGCCCATCTTTTCGATGACCTGCGATGAAGGGCCTACAAATATGATTTTATTTTGTTCACAAAGCCTGGCAAACTGGGCATTTTCGGACAAGTAACCATACCCAGGATGAATGGCCTGTATGCGGTGTTGCTTAGCCAAAGCCACCAACACTTCCATATTCAAAAATTCGGGAATATTATCCTCCACAACAGGAAAATCCACCACATGGTCCACCTCGGAAAGATAGACCGCCTCAGGCTCCTTTGCCGTGCGGACACCAAAGGTGCGCACCCCCATCCGACGGGCGGTGCGGGCTATGCGTACAGCAATCTCACCCCTGTTGGCTATTAATAATGTTTTCATCATGGTTTTCATTTATAATGGCGTGTTTCCATGTTTACGCTTGGGCAGCCCAACCGTTTTTTTCGACAGACTTCTGAGTGCTCCAATCACCTTGGCCCGCGTTTGAGCCGGGTCGATCACCTCATCAATAAATCCCTTCTCATCGGCAATATATGGATTGGCCACCTCGTTGCGGTATTTGGCTACCAACTCTGCCTTCAAGGCCTTAGGATCATCGGATTGGGCTAACTCGTTGCGGTACAGTATGGCAATGGCTCCTTCGGGTCCCATCACCGCAATTTCGGCTGTTGGCCAGGCAAAGTTGTAATCGCCACCAATACCCTTGCTGTTCATGACGATGTAGGCACCCCCATAGGATTTGCGCAAAATCACAGTAACCCGGGGAACCGTAGCCCTGGTATAGGCATAAAGCAATTTAGCCCCATGACGGATCAACCCAGAACGTTCCTGGTCGGTTCCAGGCAGGAAACCCGGCACATCCTCAAACGTCAGCAGAGGGATGTTGAAGCAATCGCAAAAATTAATAAAACGAGCCGCCTTGACCGAAGCATCAATATCCAACGCCCCGGCGAGCGACTTGGGCTGGTTCGCAATAACACCAACCACCATGCCTCCCATGCGGGCATATCCTACCACGATGTTGGTGGCATGGCCTTCCGAAACTTCGAAGAAACGGGCATCGTCCACGATTAGTTTGATCACATCGCGCACATCGTAGGGCTGATCAGGATCATCGGGCACCAAATCCCTCAGCTGCAACTCTTCGCGATCTTCAGGATCGTCCGAGACCACCACGGGTGCATCTTCAATATTATTGGAGGGCAAATAGGACAACAACATTTTGATGCCCAGGATGGTATGTTCATCATCGTTGTAAACAAAATTGGCAACCCCTGAATCGGTGCCGTGCACCTGAGCCCCGCCCAAGTCTTCGGCAGTAACCTGTTCGTTGAGAACCTGCCTGACCACATCGGGCCCCGTAACAAACATATAGCTGGTGGAGGCCGTCATAAAGATAAAATCGGTCAAGGCGGGGGAGTAAACTGCACCTCCTGCTGCAGGCCCCATAATGGCTGAGATTTGAGGGATCACACCTGAGGAGAGGACATTGCGCCGGAAGATTTGAGCATAGCCGGCCAAACTGGCCACCCCCTCCTGAATGCGTGCCCCACCTGAATCGATCATGCCCACGACAGGCGAGCCCGTCTTAAGCGCAAGATCCTGAATCTTAACAATCTTGGCAGCATGAACAGAGCCCAATGACCCGCCAAGGACGTTAAAATCCTGGGCAAAGGCATAGACCAAGCGCCCATTCACCGAACCGAAGCCAGTAATCACCCCATCGCCAAAGACAGAACTGCCTTTACCAAAAGAGACATCAGCAGGAGGAGAGAAGGCATCCAACTCCTCGAAAACCCCATTGTCGAACAGCAGGGACATCCGTTCACGTGCGGTGAGCTTGCCACGCTTATGTTGTTTCTCATAATAAGCATCGCCATATTGCTCTTCCAGCTTTTTCTGCCTTTCACAAAATTTATCGTAAGCTTTTCCCATTTTTCATCCTATTAAAATCTTCATTTAATCCAACAACACCGGTATATAACCGCTAGAAAGTAGGTTTTGTTCAGAATACTTTTGAATCCATTGCATAAAACCAACCCCCACGAAGACATAATCCATCATGGAGAATGAGTTTCTAAGAAACCCCAAACTGCTATTTCCCAAGTATTCTTTTCCAAGTCAACCCCAAAGCTGTTACAGACAACAACGTGCCCCCCACCATCAAGAATAACTCTAGGAAAAGTCGGATGGTGGGATGACTCAACAACCAAGGCGTGTCAAAAGCATGCAGGAACTGGTAAACCCAACGATGCACCCTCGAATTGCTGGTAAACTCACCCACTTTGCCGGCCGTTGCTGGATCGACATAAATGGCCGTATGCTGCGGATTGTCGATATCGATGCGGTAAACGGGCAACACTTTATCGCCTTTGCTATTGGGACGATAATAATTGTCGTAATCTCCCTGAAGCACAATCTGGTGTGGATGACGGCCGATCTCTTTGGCAAAAATCTTTTCCACTTCGGATGGTTCGAAAAAAAGTTTCCTCACCGTTTTTGAAGAATCTCCCTGCGCCATCACCACAGAACCATCATCCTGGGTAACGCGGTAGAAAGGCTCACTTCCGATGATTGTCCATTCGATTTTTATGGCATCGGGGAAATGCGCCACAACAGAATCAACCGGCCTGGAGAATGATTCCAGCGGCAAACACACCTTTTCTTTGTCCTTGCTCTTCACCATGGGGCGCCGGCCACTGCCGGGAGCAACAAACTGAGGCACACTGCACAACGACATCATCCCGCTGAACACATAGGTGAAGGTAATAAGGCCAAAAAAAAGCCCCAATGCATAATGCCACTTCATCCAAAACTTTTTATAAGGGTTGAAGCCGGTAGATTTGCGGCGACGCATCCTTATGAAATAGTGGAGGCCGAGGATGATTCCTGCTAGGCACATCAACGATCCCAAGGCTGACAAGACGATCACGGTATTCTTCCACAAACCCGCATTCAACCGCAACTGCTTGATGTAAACCCAGTGCGGAATGGCGCCAAACCAGGCCGCCAGCCTCTTCACATGAGTGGATTCCTGAACGATTTCACCCGTTACGGAAGAGACGTACAATTCCGTTTGGGCATCATCGCCCATCCGGTATTTGTAGATGGGGAAATACTCCGCGTAGCGCTCCCATGGAATCCACATGTCGAATTGGGTAAGCTTTTGAACCGAATCCACCCCTTCGGGGCAACGGGCTAGAGCCAACTGGCGGCATTCCGCCTCAGAGAAGCCACTGATGGGCTGCCAGGATGGGTAAGCCAACAATTGCTCCTTCCCTTCCCCATCAACCCGGCGCAAATAGAGCCGTTCCAGGCGTGTTTCCAGCGACAAGGCGGTCGTGGAACCGCCAAGGGGTAAGGAATCGAAATGACCAATGGGCTGATTGAGTTTGAGGTATTCCGATTTCAGGGGGCGGGGAAAGGAATGGAACATCATCACGAAACCCGACAGAAACCAAACAACGAACATCACACTGAGCAACAAGCCCAGGTAACGGTGCAGGTTTTGAAAACTTTTTTTCATCATCGATCAAAAATTATAACTCATGGTTACCAAATGATTCCTTCCGGGCGAAGGGACAAATTGGCTGTTGCCCAATGCCCACTCATAATAGGTCTTGTCGGTGAAGTTCTTCAGAAAATAGGCTAGGCGAAGTCCTCCTTTGAACTCATAACCAATTTTCGCATCGGCCACAGCATACGAAGGGAGCCAAATGGTATTGGCCGCGTTGGTGTAGGCCTTTGAACAGCCATTGATGCCCACGCCTAAGCTGATGCGTGCAAAGCCATAGGTGGCCCAGGCAAAAGCCATGTGTTTGGGAGCGTAGGTCTGATAGTTGTTTTTACGTGAGTCACCATCCACGTATGGATTCGACTTGAAATCGCCATACTGCGCCATGGTGAAGGTATAGCCACCATCGAACATCAATTGTTTCACAGGACGCACCTGCCACTCCAAGTCAAAACCCTTGGAGTTGACCACACCCACTTGGGCATAGACCCGCTTGGAGACCTGTTTGCCCTCCTCTTCAACAGTCACCGTTGCCACATTTTCGCGAATGTTCTCCTTTCGGATAAAAAAAGCACTGGCATTAACCCGCCAAGTTTTGGCATCGTCGAAACGAACGCCCACTTCCCCTTGAAAGCCGCTCTCTGGCTTGAAAATCTCTTTGGCATCCTCGGGCACAAACACATCACCATCCTTATCCACATAGATATAACTAGGATTGAACACATCGCGATAAGGCTTGAAAAAGGTGGCAAAAGAGCCATAAATGGAAACAGTTTCAACAGGCAGGTAGACCAACCCGGCGCGATAAGTCCATGAGACACTTTGGGATTTGTTCCAATCCAGATCACTCCGATGATGGTCGCGCCCACCATCAATGGCCGCCACCGAACCGGCCGTTTCAAACTTGAAGATGTCGAGCCGCCCTGCCAACATGGCTTTCAATTTAGGTGACACTTCGATAAGATCCTGCACAAAAAAGCCATTGGTCAAGTCGCGTCGGGGATTTGCCTTTGAAAAGCGTGTCAACACAGCGCCTTGGTTCAAAACCGGGTTGACGGTACTCACTTTGGAAAGATAGCCACTGCCATAAACATCCGTCCCGCCATTGTACCCTGTGTAAGATGTTCTGTTGAGGTACAACAGCGACCATCCGCCCAAAAGGTTGTGTTTAAACGAACCCGTTTGGAATTTCCACGACACCTCCATTTGATTTTGCAGGGTGGCCGTCAGGTGCGAAAAACGAAGCGGGGAACTCCTCTGAACCGTATCGAGACAGATATAGGTGCGCTTCCCTTTATTCTCATAGTAGGTTGAATAGATGGCATCGCCGGAGGTGAGATAGGAAAGCTTCTCGGTGGAAAAATAGTTGATGTCGTCGTTGTTGTACGACAAGGTATTACTGAACTGCACTTGAGCGTTCACTTTGCGCTGGTATTTCAGCGACAGGTTGGCATTGCGGTTTTTGAGGAAATCGGCAGGATCGTTGAACCGCTGCTCCCTGCTGATCCATCCGGGGATGGTATTTTTAGGTATCACCAACTTCCCCTGTGCATCAAGCACATCGGAGGTTACCACCGGCAGACCCGTTTCGGTGCCATACCAGTCGTCCACGAATCCTGTTCGCAACTCCAGCTGATCCTTGTCGGACAATTTATAGTTCAGCGCCAGGTAAGCCGAGAAACGCTTGTCGCCATTGTCGCGCCAACCCTGCCGATCGCCCATGCCCACGTCGACACGCGCCGTCAGTTTGGGGACAATTTGGCCTGAAGCGCCAAAAGTAGCTCGGCGGCTATCCCAGCTGCCATAGGAGATGGAGGCTTGATAGCTGGATTTGACTGTAGGAGCTTTGCGCACAATATTGAGAATGCCACCCACAGCCGAATGTCCATAAAGTACCGAAGCTGGTCCCTTGAGCAGTTCGATGCTCTCCACTGAGCTCAAATCGGCCACAGGAGCACTATTGGAGTAGTTCATCCGCTCATCGCGCTGTCCGTCCAGCATCAGCACGGGAGAACCAAAACCGCGCATGGTGAAGGTTTGGAAACCGCCATAAGTCATGGTTGGCCGGATGCCAGTCATCTGCTTCAAGGCATCGTTCAAGTTGTCGATCCCTTTAGTTTCAGAGATGGAGCTGCCCACACTGCTTACCGTAACGGGCAGAAATTTCAACGGCACGGCTGTTTTGAGAACCTCATTCACGCGTTGAGCCTCCTTAATTTCGACTTCGCGCAGGGAATAGACCGAATCGGTCATACTGGAATACTGAGCCATAACTGGATGCCCAATGCCAAACGAGCCCCCTATAAGGGCTGCACAAAAAACTGATTTGATTTTAAGCTTTATCATTGCTATAAAAATTAAAAAATGTCGAGCAAAAGCCGACTTGTAGCAATGACATAAAAGAATAAAGAACAGGAGGACATCACATCTTCCCATTGATTACTAGCTTTTTACCCGAAAGCAACAAATCGGCTTATCGGCAGGTCTTCTGACTCGCTCACCTTTTTGGAGCCTTCCCATCGCTCAACGCGGACAGTGGCATATTTTCCAAAAGGTTTTCTTTTGAGCTTACAGCAGCGGGAACTGTTGCCGATTTTCACGGCATTCCCTTTTAATGCTTCAAATGAAGCAACCGATAGCGTGTTATTTGCAAAACGCGGCACAAATATAAACAAGTTATGATAACCTACAAATTACATATAATTATTTAACACTTCCCCTTCCAACCCCAATCGGGATAAATAACTACTCATCAACCTATAAAATGTCGTAAAAAAACAACCTTTTAGAACCATTGTCGTATCAGCAGGGAATTAGAAATTGTTTATTTTAGTCAGGGATCAATAGTGAGAGGAAGATTAGGTTTGGGCAGGGCAATAAAGAAAGTGGAAAATCTTTTGCCGTTCAATTGGATGTATCAGGAATTAAGGACAAAGCAATTTTCAACCATGATAATTTGTTTTGTGCCTATGATTTGTGCGTTTTCACATTCCCACCAACGTTCAGGTTATAGAAATCCTATTGACGTCGCACAGGCCGACACCACCCAGAATGCCAATACCGACTTATTAATGGTATTGAGCAAAAGCCTCTTAATAAAGGAAGACAGTTTATCCAACGACACAACATTTCTCATCAAACAGTTATCAGCCCTTGAGACCCTCGCCGATGCAAATAATGCAGAATGGGGCACCATACAAACACAATTGACCCAATGGCAAAATCAGTACCAAGGCAACGACACATTGCTGATTACGAAGGAAAAAGCAGAAATCGGAAATGCATCTGTCGTTTACAAAAATGCCATCAGCATGAAATCCTCGCTGGATACCACAACCAGCATATCCAACAAAATTGACTTATACAAACTGATTATTGAACATCAGTCGAGGGCCATGGAAAAAATGAAATGGTTGTTGCTCTCCCTCACCGACCTCCCTGTGCAGGAGCCCAAATCTGAAAAAGAGACCATCCATGTTGATTCTTTGAGGATCGCAATAGATACAAGCACAGCAATTGATACCACCAAGATTGAATTAAATACGACGGAGGAATCCGACACGGTGTCGATGGCCAACAACCAACGGTTTATGGATGCCATCTTCACCAAGGACACCCTATCCCTCCGCACTCTGATATTGGGTTTCGACAAGACCTCCCTGACTGAGGCTTGGAACCTATATCGCCAACTGCGTTTCGATGAAGTGGCCAAAGTGAATTCAACGGACAATCCAAACCATCAAGAAGGCTTGATCGCCACCCAGAGCGACAGGACCAACCAGGCCACCAATCATCAATCGGCCAACCAAACACCTCAATCAGTGAATCAATTCATGGCTCTATTCGATTCATCGGAAAAGAACGACACCACTGTAACCGACCAAGTCACCTTTGTGGTGCAGATATCGGCCTGCCGCCAACCTCTCGATTCGGCCTACTTGAGGGCAATCTATAAGGGCGACAAAACCATCCAAACCAAATTAGAGGATGGTTGGCACAAATATCAGATTGAACCTTGCTACGAATACAGCCAGGCCAAGGAAGTGCTGAAAAGTGTCGATATAAAAGGGGCATTTATTGTGGCGTACCGCAACAATGAAAAACTAACCCTATGGCGCGTTTTGAAAAATCGCAAACCAGCCATCGAAAGCACGGCAGACAAATCCTTAACATTTGTCGTTCAAATCGTTGCAAGCCGCGAGCCTGTCACAAAAAAATACATCCAAAAGAAATACAAAGGCAATGACCCTTGGCGGATGGTGGAGGAAGACAACTGGTACAAATACCAGATTATGACTGGCACATCGTATAGAGAGGCAAAAAACAAACTCAACCTTTGTGGGGTGAAAGGGGCTTTCATTGTTGCCTACAAAGCTGGAAAGCGCCTCCCTTTGGAACAAGCGATCAAGCAAGCTGAAAATTAATTGAAGAACGACCCCCAAACTTTGAAGAGATCGTATTGCCAAAAAATTCAAAAAACAAAATCAAATAATATCAATATGAAAAGAAGGATTCTACTTACCATGCAAAATGTTCTCCTTTGGATTCTCGTCGCGACGTCGATCACATCCTGTGTCAACTTGAAAAATGTTGAATTGATGCAGGTCAAGTCGATCACCGACTATTCGAAAGAAATCACCAATGTTAAACAAGCCGAATACCAAATCAATTCGGGCGATCACCTGTACATCAAAGTGTTCAGTTCCGACACCAAAACCAGCAAACTGTTCCAGTCCGATTTCCCGGAATTGATGAACGACTCCTACATTTACCTGAACTCCTATAAGGTAGATGATGAGGGATTTGTCAACTATTCGTTTGCAGGCAAAATCAAAATAAAAGGCTTGACCCTTGACCAGGCGCAGGAAACCATTAAGGACACTTTGGGTCAATACTTTAAAGACATCAACGTTTATATGAAACTGGTGAATTTCAACGTCACCATCCTGGGGGAGGTCAAATCGCCAGGCACCTATACTGTTGACAAGGACCAACTGAGCATTTTCCAGGCTCTGGGCTTGGCTGGCGGGATTACCGATTTTGGCAAAGCCCAAAAAGTGACCCTGATACGCAAAAGCCCCAACGGCAGCGTGGTCAAAACCATTGACTTGACCGACAACGGAATTCTGGCATCGGAATACATGTTTCTATTACCGGACGATGTGGTTTATGTGGCAGCCCGAAAATCAAAACCATTTGTATTCGACAAATTCCCTTATGGCATGGCATTTGGTATAGTGTCGATCGGACTATCACTGATCGCAATTTCAAAATAATATTTCTATGGGAGCCAACACCAATCCTCGTAATGAGGCAAGCTATTATTTGTCTTTTTTACTAAAAGGGTTAAAGTATTGGCCTCTTTTTATCGTGGCCATGGTTATTTCATTAACCATGGCGTACTTTCAAATACGTACAACTGCACCGGTGTATGAAACAACCACCACTATCCTAATCAAAGAGGACAACTCCTCCAACCCCGAGGCAATCTTGGGGTTGGCCGGGTTTCAGGGTGGAAACCAAAAAGTGAAGAATGAAATAGGCATCCTGCACTCCTATGAATTGATAAATAGGACATTATCAAAACTCGATTTTGACGTGAGCTATTACATCCAGGAACGATTCAAGCAATCGAGGAGCTATCCGCCAGCGTTTTTCAAAGTAAATTTCGAGAGGTCGCACATACAACCCGTTGGTGTTTCCTTCACAGTCAAGTCTATTTCCGATTCACTTTACCATATCACAGCCTCAAAAAGTTCGGTCAATCTCTATTCTTATGCTGAAGAAAGATTGATCCAGCAGGTTCAGGAATTTTCGTTGGACACCACCATAAAGGCCGGGGTGGAATTGCTATTGCCGGAATGTCGGTTTTCGATTACGCCAACCCAAGTGCCTATGAAAGAGGCCACCTGCCAGTTTGTTTTTGAAACACGGAACGACTTGGTGAACTCCTTCAGCAATTTCCATATCGCGGAAGATGCCTCTTCCTCTATCATCAAAATTGCGCTTCAAACCGATAACCTCCAACGAGGCGTGGAATTTTTGAATGAGCTGACAACACAATACCTTCAAAAAGGGGTGGAACGAAAGAATCAGATTGCCTTGAACACCATCTCCTTTATCGACAGACAATTGACCAACGTATTTGATTCACTGCTCTATTCCGAATCGAACATGCAAACCTTCATCACCTCCAAGGGTGGCATGAATTTGGATGTGAAAGCCGACCAGGTGTTCAGCAGGTTAAGTGAACTCAAAACACTGCAAACCAATCTGCAACTCAAAATCAACTATTACGACTATTTGCGCAAATTCGTTGAAGAGAACGACAATTTGAGTGAGGTGGTGCTGCCATCCTCCATGAAGATTGACAACCAACAGGTTCAGGATATTATCAGCCAACTGTTTCAGGCCTACATCAATAAGGCGGATATTGAATCGAGAACCATCAAGGAAACGCCGATGCTCAACGCAAGCAATCAACAGATTGAAAATTTAAAAGCGAACTTGATGGCAACCCTTAACGGAGCCCGCAAGTCGAACAGCTTTGAAATGTCGGAAATAATCAGGGAGATTGCAGAAGTGAGCCGGTCGATGAACCAACTGCCACAGGAAAAACAGGCATTGGTGAACCTGGAGCGCAACTACAAAGTGAACGAAACATTATACACTTTTTTATTGACGCGCCGCTCGGAAATGGAGATCATGAAAGCCTCCAATCTGCCGGTCAACGAGGTGCTGAATTATGCCAGGGTCGAAAACCACCAATTGATTGCCCCCCTCAGCCGCAAGATATACTCCAAAGCCCTGCTACTTGGATTTTTGATCCCCTTAGGAGTTGTTTTCCTGATCTTCTACCTAAACGACAAGTTGCAAGAGAATGCAGATGTTGAACGGATCACCGATGCCCCCATTTTGGGACACATCATCCACAACAAGCACAAACAATCTTTTGTGGCCAATTCGCATCCCCAATCATTAGTTGCCGAGTCGTTCCGGTCGGTGAGAGCCAACATCCAATTCATACCGATTATCAAGGAACGCAACCAAGTATTTCTATTCACCTCATCCAATATGGGTGAAGGAAAGAGTTTTGTCACACTCAACCTGGCATCGAGTTTGGCCAAAAGTGGGAACAAAGTCATGGTATTGAGTTTTGACCTTCGCCGGCCAACCATCGAAAAATACGCCGGCATGGAATATGACGACAAGGGATTAAGCCTTTACCTATCCAGCAGATGCTCACTCAACGAAATCATCAAACCAACCCTGCAGGATGGATTAAGCTTGATACCAGCAGGAGCCATTCCACCCAACCCCTCTGAATTGTTGGCAACATCCAACCTTCTTGAGCAATTGTTCCAAAAACTCAGGATGGAGTACGATTATATTTTTATCGATTCGCCACCCATTGGCCGGGTGGCGGACGCCTACCTGCTAACCGACTTTGTGGATGTGAACATTCTGGTGGTGCGACACAATTACACCCGTATGCGAATGTTGTCATTTTTGATGAAGGAGGTAAAAAACCGGAATCTACCGAATGTGAATGTGATCATCAACGACATACAGGTATCTCAAAATGCCTATGGCTATGGTTCGGGCTACGGATATGGGTACGGATACGGGTATGGGTACCACCAAGGATAATACCCTTTCAAAAAAAACAAAATCCTTCAACTGACAATTTTTCCATGCTGCAAAACAGATTTGGAGCCTTGGAAATTTTATTTACATTTGCGCCGCATTAGGTTCACAAGTGGCTTCCGCCACACGTGATTAAAAGGGAACCGGGTGAAAATCCTGGACAGTCCCGCTGCTGTAAGCTCTTTATAACGTTACGGACACTCTTTGCCACTGTTTTAAAAAAACGGGAAGGCGTCCGATAACGGGAGTAAGTCAGAAGACCTGCCAATGCATATAGTTAAAAGCTTTCGTGGAATAAGGCTGATAACGCTGCAATGGATCGACCATATTGTTTATTTGCCAAGTCTGTTTTTGTGGTGTTGCTGTTTTTTTGCCCGGAGCCGTGTGCAACCAACAGGATTTTGAACCATGCGATGCCAGTTAATCTGTTTTTTATTACTCTCTTTTTTTCATAGCCAAGCCATTGAAAAGGTGGTGCTTTGGGGTCAAGTGCGCGATACCGATGGACGCCCCATTGAGCAAGCCGTGGTGAGCATCCCCAACACACCCTTGGGCTCCGTCACCGACAGCGAGGGCAACTACCGGTTACCCCTAACACCTGGCCAACACCACATTGCGGCCTCTTCGTTGGGTTATGCGCCATTTCAGATGGACATCAACTTACAAGCATCCAGGCAGCTCAACATCACGCTAAAGGCCGACAACGTCGAGCTGGAATCGATTGACATACAAGCCAAAGGTAAAAGCCAACAGATGCGCGAGACGGTTTTTGCCATCAATACCCTGGACATCAAACCGCAAGCCAACACCCAAAATAATCTGGCCAACATCATCGGCCGCACCAACGGCATCAACATACGCAGCGAGGGCGGCATGGGATCGGATTACGACCTATCCATCAACGGCCTGTCGGGCAACGCGATCCGCTATTTCGTTGATGGCCTTCCTTTGGAGTCGATGGGCAGCGGCACCAACCTGTCGAACCTCCCGCTGAACCTTATCGACCGAGTTGAAATTTACAAAGGAGTGGTGCCCATCAACTTGGGAAGCGATGCCTTGGGAGGTGCCGTCAACCTCATCACCAAGAAACAAACCAATAACTACCTAGATTTGAGTTACAGCCACGGCTCGTTCAACACCCACCGGGCAGAGCTGAATGGGCAATACAACCTGGGCAAGAACAGCATCATCCTGCGCCCCAGCCTGGGCATCAACCATTCCGACAACAACTACACCATGCACGATGTGGAAGTGTGGAATCCCACGGCCAAAGAGTTCCAAAATCAATCGGTCAAACGGTTTCACGACGCCTACACCTCCCGGATGGGACGCTTGGAAGTAGGTGTAGCCAACCGATGGTGGACCGATGCCTTTTTCATCTCAGGCAACCTATCACTAGTCAACAAGGAGTTGCAAACCGGATCGCGCCAGAGTGTGGTTTACGGACAGGCGCACCGAAGGAACGAATCATTAGCCATCTCGGGCACCTACCGGAAGAAGGATCTCTTCACGAAAAACCTAGACGCCAACCTAGCCTATTCCCACACCTGGGATCATAAAACAGTAGTGGACACCACATTCAGGAAATACAGCTGGGATGGCAGCTACATCAACAGCTCGCGCAACGAGACAACCGGCCGCGCCAAGTCGTTGCGCCATACCCGCCGGCCATTAAACACCCTCAGCATTGGAGTCAGCTACCAATGGTTGGAGAAAAACAACCTGGCATTGAACTATTCGCTCAACAGCCTCCACAACCGACAAACAGATGAAAAAGATGCCGAATTCGTGCCTTCCAACGACCGCTTCGACAAACACATCACAGGATTATCCTACAACCGGGAATGGTTGGGCAAAAAGCTAAACCATCTTTTGTTCGTGAAGCACTACGCCAGCCACCTCTCGGTTGAGCAAAAGGAATTAGAATGGATCACCGGAGCCAAAGAGTTAGAGGGCAGCACCACAACCAGCCACTGGGGTGGCGGCACCGGACTGCGTTACCATCTCGCAGAGTATCTAGCCTTCAAGACCTCGGTTGAAAAAAGCGTCCGCCTGCCATTGGCCTATGAAGTGCTGGGCAACGGCACCCCTATCTACCCCAATTACTTGCTCAAACCCGAAAGCAGCTTAAATGTGAATTTGGGACTTTCCGGCATCCTGCAATGGAAACCGGGGCAACGCTTCAATTACGAGATCAACGGTTTCATCCGACAGGTGAAGGATTATATACGGCGGAAAGTTTCGGAATCGGATGGGATGAGCCAATACCAAAATGTGAATGATGTCACGATAAAAGGCGTTGAGAGCGAAATGCGTTACCAAGTGGGCAAAACACTCGACCTCACCGCCAACATAAGCTACCTGCACGAAGTGAACAAAACCCGTTTCCAGGACAATGGTAAGCCGGAGATCACCTACAACAATCGGCTCCCCAACCGCCCATGGCTCTACGCCAATGCGAGTATCAACCACCACCACAACAACCCGTTCAACATCAGCAACAGCCGGCTGACGCTGGGCTATGAGCTGCGTTATGTGCACTGGTTCTACCTCTCGTGGGAAGGTTATGGCGCACTGGCGAGCAAATCGACCATCCCAACCCAATGGGTGAGCAACCTCACGGCCAACTACTCATGGCAGGATGAACGCTACAACCTGTCGTTGAACTGCGATAACCTGTTCGACCAGATAGTGTACGACAAATACAAACTTCAAAAGCCTGGCAGGGCTTTCTACATCAAATTCAGACTTTTCATCAATTCAATATAACTTTTTAAAATATGAAAAAGCAAAAATTCATTCTGTGGGCAGCCTTGTTTGCTACCATGAGCCTGTCGCAAACAGCCTGTGACGACAAAAACGACCCAACTCCGGAGCCCGACCCGCTGGAAACAGCGCATTTCGACATCTGGGTCTCCATTGGTGGCAACTCAGGCATGGGTTCGACCAACACCCAATTGGTGAAGGGCGTCAAATCGCTCGAAGCGCAGGAAACCATCGATTTCAAGGGCACCGGTGCCGATGTGACGGCCAAACTCTATCAGGAAACCATTGTCAAAGGGCAATATTATTACCAAATCCCCAAGGAGACGGGTCGCTTTGGAAAATACCAGATCAAAAACAACCAGGTTATCACTGTGAAAGAATTTGCCTTTGAAGGCTACACACTGAAAGAGCGCAAGTACACCCACGCGTGGATTGACAACAACACACTGGTATTAATGGCTGCCAATGGCGATGCCTCCAAGGTGGTGTGGATTAAGGTGGATACCCAAAACATGAAGATCCTTTCGGAAGGGGAACTCAATCTGCCAGCATTACCAGCAGGAGGCACCTTCAGCACCTCGGGCATAGCCTCTTTCCGTCAGGAGGACAACACCATCCTTTACTCCTATCTGAACAACAAGGACAAGACCAAGTTTTTCATGGCCTTTGTAAACCCAGCCGACATGAGCGTGAGAAAAGTGGTTGAAGAATCACGCGCCCAGTTCATGGCCGGGACGGCTTTCGGCGAACTGCTGCAAAGCAAGTCGTTTTTCGATGCCGATGGTAACTACTATCTGGCCTGCAACTCTCAAGTAGCTGGGTCAACCAGCTCCACAGTGCAATACGGCACCTTGCTGCGCATCAAAAAAGGGGAAGAGGCATTCGATGCCAGCTACGTCGGTTTACAAAAACATGCCGCCTCGCATGGTAAAATCGTCACAGCACAATACCTGAGCAGCAACAAAGCCTTACTCTACATACAGGATCCAACCTTCACCGGAGCAGCCGGCTGGGGAAGCGACTACAACTGCTACTATGCCATTTTGGATCTCACCACCGACGAACTCACCATCCCCAAACTGCCCTTCAGCCAAGGCACCTTTTCGCAACGGTCGGCGGTTTTGGGCAAGAAAGCCTACATCGGCATCAACCCCAAGGATTCGGAGCCTGCCATCTACATTTACGACATACCCACGGGAACCCTCACCAAAGGATTATCCATCAAGGAAGGGTATGCCTTCGACCGCATCGTGGATTTGCTGGATTAGAAAAAATCCCAAACCATTAATTGTTAGTATTTTGTAATTGCAATCAAGCTTCAAAACTTACCCTTTCGGGTAGGTTTTGAAGCTAAATATCAAGAAAACTCTAGCAAAAAATATTAAAACACTAAAGCCGACCACAAAACCTTATCAAACCCTCAGTAAAAAGAAAAAACTAACGATCATCATAATGCCCCTTGGCTGAAATGACTTCAACAAACACCTCTTCGTCCTTGATAATATAGATTAATCGATTTTTCTTATCTATTCTCCTCGACCACTGCCCTTGCCTAACTCCTTTTAATTGTTCAACCTGACCAGTTCCCGACCTAGGATGCTCAATAAGTTCCAATAATAATTTTTCAATTTTCAGACCAATAGATTTACTTCCACTCGCGATCAAAAACGCAATATCTTTTTTTGCCTGAGCCGAAATATAGAGGGTAAACATTTTACAAACTATTCAAGAACCTTTTTAAATCTTCCTCAGAATTAATAATTGTCCCAGAGCTGCCTTTATCTTCAAATGCCTTTTTAATCTTTTCCACATTGCGTTTATCGGCCCAGAAAACATCTCCCGAGGGGCTAATTTCGTATGGATCAACGCGATACTCAACAGGAATTTCCATTAGCATGTCGTCATCACTAACCGGAACAAGCTTATAAGCCCGGTTTTTTCTTTTAACCACTATTTGCTCATTTTTATCAACCAAATCAAAATACTTCTTCTGATTATCCCGAAACTCCCTGCTACTAATTATTTTCATCTTCTTATTCTTTAGAATCTACGAGTCAAAAACCCCCACTTGAAAGAAATACTCTAAAAATCAGGAAACACAATCATGACCCAACAAATGCGATGCAATTTATGTACCAACTTGCGTACAAAATCAAGAATATTACAGTAACATCAAACACCAACTCCCTGCCCCACAAGTTTTCACAAACCCACTAGAGCTTCTCCTGCTTGAGCTGCTCCACATAAGTATTAATTCGTCGCATCTCCTGCGGTATCTTGATGGCTTGTGGGCAATGCGGAACACACTGGCCACAATTGATACAATGGCTGGCCTGCCGCAACTTGGGCACCGAACGGTCGTATCCCACCAAAAAGGCCTGGCGCGCCTTGCGGTAATTGGGATCCTGCGAACTCTCCACAATGTTGTGTTCACTCAGGCATTTGTTGTAATGCATAAAGACCGCCGGGATATCAATGCCATAGGGGCATGGCATGCAATACTGGCAGGTTGTACACGGGATCAGGTTGTACTCCATCATCAATTCGGCCGTATCGGCCAACAGGTCGAACTCCTCCTGGGCCAAAGGCTCCAAGGGAGAATAAGTGCGGATGTTGTCCTGTAAGTGTTCCATATAGGTCATGCCGCTCAGTACCGTCAATACTTTGGGGTAAGATCCGGCATATCGAAAAGCCCACGAAGCAATGCTTTCTGTGGGGCGCTGCTGTTTCAGCCTGCCCGCCAGGTAACCCGGCAAGGTCGCCAACCGCCCTCCCAGCAATGGCTCCATAACGATGGCTGGGATGCTGCGCTTTTCCAACTCCCCATAGAGGTAGATGGCATTGGTGTTGTTGCCCGAAGCGTATTTCCAGTCCACGTAATTGAGCTGAATCTGAACAAAATCCCATTGAATGGTGTCGTGAAGCGACAAGAGATAGTCGAACACCTTGATGTCGCCATGGTACGAAAACCCAAGGTTGCGGATTTTTCCAGCCTTGCGCTCTTCAATCAGGAAATCGAGCATGCCATTGTCGATATACCGCCCCCTCAGGGCATCCATGCCGCCCAAACCGATGGCATGCAACAACAGGTAGTCGATGTAATCGACCTGCAAATATTCAAACGAGTTGCGGTAGATGCGCATGGATGCCTCACGGCTCCAGGTGTCGGGGCCAAAGTTGGAAAGCTTTGTGGCAATAAAATAACTATCGCGCGGATGGCGCTTCAAGGCAACGCCCGTCGCCCGCTCCGACCAGCCTTGCATGTACACCGGTGCCGTATCGAAATAATTGACCCCATGTTCAATAGCATAATCAATCAACCCATTGACCGCCTCTTGGTCAATCACATTGCCATCGGGGGTCGGCTCCTTAAGTTTGGGCCAACGCATGCAGCCATAGCCTAGCAAGGACACCTTATCACCCGATGCCGTTGACACCCGGTAGGTCATCTTATCCTTGGGCACCTCGTTGGTGGCCTCACCGCCCCTGACCGATGATGGCTGCCGGCAACCGGTCATAGCAGCCGCAGCGACAGCTGTGCCGCCTCCCAGCAATTTTATAAAATTACGCCTTACGATTCCTTTTTGATGAGCTGAACGATCTTCCATGGATGATATGATTAACAAAACACAAAGTGAACGAATGAAAAAAACTTAAACCAGACGGTGCATGGCATGCCCTTCCACATAAATGGCACTGAATGGGCGACCAGGGCAGAGATTCTCGCAAGCCCCGCAACCGATGCACCGCTCAGTATCGATGGCCGGAATCTTGGGCGAATTAGGTTCTCCCGGCCGCCAATCCACCATTTGGATGGCACCCACGGGACAATGGTGGGCACAGTTGTCGCAGAACACCCCATCGGCCAGCACCACGCAATTCTTCTCCACCCACACGGCATGGCCAATCTGGGTCGAGACCTTATTGGGCTTATCCATGGGGATAATGGCACCAGTAGGGCAAACCTCCGAGCAACGGGTACACTCGGGACGGCAATAGCCGCGCTCGTACGACATCTCGGGCTGCATAAAACGCAACAAGTCGGAAGATGGCCGCAACACCTGGTTGGGGCATTGGGTGACGCACAACTGGCACGCCACGCATTTCTGGGTGAAGTTCCGAATACTAAGCGCTCCGGGTGGCACAAGGGGAAGTTGCCGTTTGGGAATCTTTTTATCCTCAATGTAGGCCAGTCCGCCATCCATCTTCTGTTCCTGGGCCTTGACAGCAACCGTGGCCAGCAACCCTACTGAAACGGCCAACATGTTGCGCCGGCCGCCATCATCGGGCAAACCCTCCTCAACTGAAACCGGTTTCTTCCCTCGTCGCCAGGTGTAATGCATGGCATCCTGACGGCACACATCCACACAATCGAAACAGGTGACACAACGGCTGTAATCTATTTGCTGATGCTTTAGGTCTATGCACGAAGCCTTGCAACTGCGGGCACACAAGCCGCATTGGTTGCATTGATCCTGAATGAAGCGGTGCTTGAAGATGGAAAAGCGAGAAACAAAACCAAGGAGGGTGCCAACCGGACAAATGGTGTTGCAATAGGTGCGTCCACCGCGCCAGGCCAAATAGCCCACTACGCCCAACGAAATCAGGGTCACGACCAATGTCCCGATGCTCGTCATCCAAACCTCAACATGATAAAACTGGTAACTATCGGCACGCTCGGCCACATAGGCCAATAGGTTATTCATCCACAAATAAAGCGGCGACAGAAGCTGTGCAATCATGCGGCCAAAGAGACCATAAGGATCGAGCAAAGCTACCATTGATCCCAAACCGGCAATCAAAGCCGCCACAAAAAGGGTCAACACACCATAGCGCCACACCTTTTTCTCGGGCGAAAAGGAGAATCGCCGCTTACCCCTGCGACGAACCAGCCGCGACACCACATCCTGGAAGAGTCCCAACGGGCAGATGACGGAGCAATAGAGCCGCCCAAACACAAAGGTGAGCAGCACCAGAGCCACCACCACCCCAACATTGAGTGCCAACAAAGCAGGCACGAGCTGAATCTTGGCCATCCAACCAAAATAGGCATGAATCGTCCCTGTGAAATCGAGGAACAACAAGGTAAGCAAAAGGGTAAAAATAAGAGCCGCAACAATCCTCAGTTTCCGAAGCATAATATGAATTTTTTACATCCAATAAACCTGCATACTCAGTGCATTGATAACCAATCACCTCAAATGCCTACCAAAATTAAAGAAATATTTAAATAATATTAAAAAAACCCTATTTAGTTTATCTGCTATCTTTGCAACAAATTGATTGGTGTATCCTCACTTTAAAAAACCTATCATGAAAGTCATTGCCATCTATGGCCATTAAATAGAAAAGTACACAAAGAAAAAACAACAATACAACAGCAAAAGCCGCATAAATAAAGGGTTTGAGGTGATTTGGTGGTTGTGGATTTTGCAAAATGAAATGTACCAAAAAGTTGATTTTAGTTGAATTTTGGTTTAATAATTGACCCCTGGAACTTTAATTACCTACCGATAGGTTTAATTAGGCCTTTAAAAAGCGCCAAAACCTTTAATATACAAGAGATATAAACGATATAAGCCCCCATAAAAAGGGGCTTTTTTTGTGCCTTTAAGTGCCCATTAACCGGGGCAGGCAAACACCCCAAAAAATGGCTATTTTTTAGTTGGCGGGACAGTTGGCGGGACAGTTGGCGGGACAAAACAGGGTTTTAGCGAGTCACTAAATAGGGGTATAACGACACTAAAAAACGGGTGTTTGTGCCAAAATGGGCGTAATAATGGGTGATAATGACCGGCCTGTTTTTGCTTGTTTTTGTATGTTATGCGCTGATATATAGTTATTTATAGTGGCAAGGCACGAGACAAGAAGCAAAAAAGCTACACACACATGCTAAAATAACGCCTCATGCGCCTAATTTATGGCGTTAAAAGCTGCGCTGCGACACAACTCCCACCACCTTGTACATATTATTGATGAATTTAAGGGGTACGTCAAAATCATCGTAGCTGTTGTTGTAGCTATGAAGTGTGAAGCAGTTTTGCTCGTTGCTTTTATGCACCACTTTGCAAAACACTTCGTCGATGGTGACAATTATAAAGATCTTACCATATTCGATATACTCCCGCCAATTAATCAACTGGCGCACCACAACCAAATCGCCGCTGTTGAGTATTGGAGTCATGGAGTTGCCAACAATGGTCAGTGCGCTGTCGCCTTCGCGTGCAAACGGCACTTTTATTTTATCGACCACAAATTCACTTGACAATGTGAGGGCTCCCCCGCCTGCAGATGCTTCCGCATTGTAAACTGGAATAAAAAAATCATTTGTATAATTCTGGCATTGTTCATCGCGCGCCATGGAGCTGCTTTCGCCTAATGGGATACAGCCCTCACCAGTTAATAGCCATTTTAGATTAACGTCGGGAAAATACGATGAAATTTTAGCGATAACATCTCCACCAACCTCGCTTTGTAGGCTTTTGCTTCTAAAATTTGATGGAGATACATCAATCAGGGAGAAAAATTCACCTTTTTTTAAGCCTTTATATTCAATGAATTGCAGTATTCTTTGTTTGATTGGTGCTAAAATTTCACTCATGGCCATTGTTTTTGTGCTAAAATTTCATCTATATTTGTAGCCAATGAAAGATTCACGGCATTTAAAGATAAAGAAAAGTATGGAAAAGACAATCATTATGGTTCCTCATGGAAAAGTGGTGGAGATTGCAAAGGTTCTCGGAGTTTCCAAGGCCATGGTAAGTCACAGCCTGAGAGGTCAGAAAAACAATGACCTGGCAAAAAAAATCCGCCATGTTGCCCTAACGCAATACGACGGCGTGATTATGAAACAAGTTGGTAGAAACAAGTAAGCATTTATCCCGGACGGTCTTATGCGGGGTTCGACTCCCCGCCGGGAACCAAACAATCAATTTTAATAATTATGCCCCGACTTTGGACAAACAATAAAGTTGCCGTGGAAAAGGATGAACTGGTGCCGATGTTTTGGAGAAAAGAGGATTCTCTAAGAAGGGAGCTTACCCGTTACAAAGATCTTCCCTACGGCCTCAAGCGTCTCCAATATGGAGGCAACGGGCGCGAGTTGCTGGTTGATTTCGATACATTGCCCCGCGAGATACAGGAAGCCCTGGGCGACCCACGCAAGGTGGGCCACATTCTGGAGCTTTACTACCGGGTGGAACCTCAAACGGTTGAGTATTATGGCAACTATAAGCGGCCTGGCCTTGGCTACCTAACGCCCAGGGAACAGGAACAGTACATTGTAAATGCAACAGTGATGCATGGCGTAGTGCGCCTTGAGCAGGATCGCATTATTGAGCGGCGCAGCAAAAGGGGGTCACTGGTAGGTTTGGCCGAAACGCTGCGCACCGATGTGATTACCTTCAACGAAACGCTGAAGGTACGGCACAATGTTGCACACAACATCCCTGCCAATGAAAGGCGGTTTAAAGAGTATTTAAAAGCCTTTAAAATGGAAGGGCTTTACTCGGTGATAAAGGATCCAGAGGGTACCGGGCGACAAAATGCGCGAAAGGTGTTCGACCGTGAGGAGCAAATTGTTAATGCACTGTTTAGCGATGGTTACAAGCCAACAGCCACCGAAGTGGCACGCAGTTACGAGGCATTTCTGAGCGGGTATGCGCAACTCCATAATGAAGAAACTGGTGAAGTGTACGACCCTAAGGAGTTTAGTAAGCTGAGCCCATCGACCATAAGGAACATATTGGCCAAGTGGGAGAACAAGATTGGCACCCACAAAAAGCGCAGCGGCAACCGCCAAACCTACATTGCCCGCTTTTTGCCGCACGGGCAGATGGATTTGCCCGAAAAAGCCGGGTCGCTCATATCGATTGATGACCGCCAGCCGCCTTTCTGGTACGAAAAGGGTAAGCGCATGTGGTTTTACATAGGTTTGGACGTGGCCAGTGGCTGCATTACCACCTTTGTTTACGGAAAAACCAAGGAAGGGATCATTGTTGATTTTTACCGCCAAATGGTGCGCTTCCACGCCGAATATAACTTAGGGATGCCCATAGAACTAGAGTGCGAAAGCTCACTGAACAGCAGTTTTAAGGACACCATACTAAAAGAGGGCAATATGTTTCGGTATGTGCGCATAGAGGCCAACAACGCCCAGGGCAAGGTCATTGAACGGCGCTTCCGCACCATGCGTTACGAGCATGAGAAGAAAGCTCCAGGTTGGATAGCCCGCCCATTTGCAAAGAGCGAAGCCAACCAGGCAGGTCCCGGCGGTGAGGTGATTATACCTTACGACGAACTGGTGGCCGCGCGCCTTGCCGATATCGAGGATTGGAATAACTCGCCACACCATGTAAACAAGGAGTTGAGCCGGTGGGAATATTTCCTTCAGTGCCAACACGAGGATACCAACCAAATCAACTACAAGGCCATACTGCCGCACATAGGTTACGCCACCAAAACATCGTGCCATAGAGGTTTTATCTCTCTCCAGGGGAAACTCAGGGCTATTGCTGAAGATGGAAAAATACTCACCGGTGCACCGCTCATTGAAAAGATGAAGGTGGTAGAAGGTAAGGATTTGGAGGTGCGCTGGCTCGACACCATGGATGGCGACGTGCTGAAGGCTTATGCCTACATAGATGACCGCTTTGTGTGCGAGGTGATGGAAATGCCACGATACAACCGAGCGAGGGCTGAGCAAACGCCCGAATGTATGGCGGCCATGGAGTTGCAGTCGCGCTATAAGATGACCGTGATCGGTTTTGCTCAAACATCGGCCAAGGCTATTGAAAAAGTGGGCTACACCGATTTGCGTCCGAAGCCAGAGCGCAAGTTCAGAATACCAAATTTAAAGCGTTACGAAGCGCGTGAGGAGCCCGAGACGGTTGAAGTACTGGGCGACATGCACCAGGATGATGACGAAATATTGTACAACCATAATAACAGCACCGGCTCAAGCTGGCGCGACAACTTCTTAAAATAAGTGATATGGAACTTTCTCAGGAATTCAAAGAAAAAGTGCGTGCAGCCATGCTGCAAAACCGCCCCAACTTTGGTGGCACCGATGCCGATTACGCGCGAACCTTCGGCATAAAGCCGGAGATATACAGCCGCCTTAAAAAAGGCGAAACGGATAAAATAATGGCGCCCACGGTGTGGATAAAGATTGGTCGCGAGCTCGACGTGCGCATGCACGAGAGCACGTGGAAGGTTGCCCGCACCAAGGTTTACAGCGAAATTGAGGAGAGCCTCATGTTTTGCAAAGAATTCAGCAAGTCGATGATTTTGGCCGATGATTGCGGCATTGGCAAAACCTTTTGCACCCGACACATCATCCGCAGCATGAAAAACGCCTTTTATGTTGACTGCTCACAGGGGAAAACCAAGCAACAGTTTATCCGCCTGCTGGCCAAAACAGTGGGTGTTGACAACAAAGGCCGCTACATCGACGTGAAGGCCAACTTGAAATATTACATCAACCTGCTCGAAAAACCCTTGATTGTTTTGGACGAGGCCGGTGACTTGGACTACAACGCATTTCTTGAGCTCAAGGAACTTTGGAACGGCACCGATGGCGGATGTGCCTGGTACATGATTGGAGCCGACGGCCTACGTGCCAAAATGCAGCGAGGCATACGCAACAACACGGTAGGTTATGCCGAAATATTCAGCCGCTTTTCGGACGAGTTTATTTCACTGGTGCCCAGTGGGTCGACAGACAAGAAGCAATTTTACACCGATTTGATTGGTGCTGTGGCATCGGCCAACCTGATAGACAAAAGCAAGGTGAATGTGCTGGTAAACCAATGCATACGCAAAGAAGCCACCTTGCGCCATTTGGAAACCCTCATAAGAATTGGAGCTTAAGCATGGCACGACCCAAAGGAATTTACATTAAGAACCTTTACGAACTCAAGGACAAGATAAAAAGGTTTGCTTTTACAGGCGTTTTTGAAGCGGTGATGGGACAACCCACCATCACCGGAATATGGACCATCTATGGCAACGAAAAGAATGGAAAAACATGGTTTGCGCTCAAGCTTGCCGACTACCTGAGTAAACAGGCAAACGTGCTGTATGTTAGTGCCGAGGAAGGCATAGAGGGCGAATTTATTGAAGCCTGCGAGCGCGCCAAGATTCCTTTCAACAACCGGGCATTGAAGTTTTACGAGTACACCGAGATTGAAATACTGGACGAAATGCTTTTGAAAAAGCGCGCTCCCAAGATTGTGTTCATTGATAATGTGACCATTTATGCCGATGAGCTGAAGAATGGCGTGCTGCGCAAGTTTGTGCAAAAACACGCCGACAAGCTGTTTGTATTTCTAGCCCACGAGGAGCGCAAAGAGCCTGCCGGAGCAACGGCGAAGCTCATTAAGAAGCTGGCCAAAATCATAGTGCGAGTAGAGGGTTTGGCTTGCTTTGTTAGTGGCCGCTGCCCGGGTGGTGTGCTGATGATCGATGAGGCCAAAGCGCAACTATTTCACGGTGTAGAAACCACCAACAACAATCATGACAATTAGGAACTTTTTAAACCCAAAAAACTAGAACAATGAAAGTAGCCCGCAACATTCACGCTCAGTTCTATGCCCTGCTGAAAAAAATGGGCATCCCGGAGTGCGACCGCCGCGATTTTCTGATGGATTACACCGAAGGCCTAACCGATAGCGTTGGCACCTTATACAAGGAGAAGCCGGAGATCTATTTCAAGATGATCAACGACATGGAAGAGACGGTGAAAAAGCGCACCACCGATATAGATAAATGGCGCAAACGTGTCATGGCCAGTATTGGTGGTTATTTGAAGATAATGGGACATGCCGGCAATGCAGCACTAATAAAGCAAATTGCATGCCGTGCCACCGGATACGACGATTTCAACGCCATACCACAGGCGCGCCTGATGAATGTGTACAACACATTTTTGAACAAGCAGCACGATTTTAAAAAACTAACCAGTGAGATGCAGCACGAGCTGGCCTCCCGAATTTTATTAAACTGATGCCCATGACCATAATGGATGACAATTATCTCAAGAAAAAGCTTAACAGGGTAAAAGCACAGATTGACAAGCTGCAAGCTGAGCTGGAGAAAGCGACACTGCAACGCGGCATAGAGATTACAAAGGAACTGACCAACTGCGAATGCACCAAGCGAAGCCTTGAACAGCGGCTGGATCGTTACAAACCATCGGTAGGCGAAGAGTATAGAATAATGAACTAAATACTTAAACAAATGATGAATGCAACAGAAACAAGAACACTGCGCCGCCAAAAGGTGGTGGTGTGTGGCCGGTGCGGCGGATCGGGTGTGGTGGAGGAGATAATACACCTGGACCACGGTCGCACAGCGGATCAAAAAGAACAATGCAAGCTATGCCGTGGTGGCGGCATGCTCACAATATGCAAAAGGGTGAGCATTGAAATATTTCCCAAACGTGCTGAAGAACTGGAACCATGAGCGAGGTGTATTTTACTGAAACGGAGTTGGTGGTAAGCCGCCGCGATAGGGAGATAGTGATACATGCCCCCTATTTCAACACCAAATTAGAAGCGGTTAAACGAGTGATCAGGTTCCGCAATGGTGAGCGTGCCTCGCTGGTGGTTGAAGAGAATGGAAAGCCTGTATGTGGCATGAGCGGCCAGATGGCCAAGGACAAATTAAAAGAATTTTTACTAACCAATATTATTTAACAAACATGGACATTAAGGATTTGACACGTGAGGAGCGTGAAATGCTAAAAAAACAGTTGGCAGAGGAAGAGGCAAAGGAACAAAACCGCATTGCGTCGGAGCGCGAAACCTACAAAGTGATGGTTGACGTTACCACCCGGGAGGTTTTCCAGGAGCTTTTGAAAGTGAGCGACCAGCTCGCCACCGCTAAACAAAAGGTGTTTGACGCTTATAAGGCGATAATTGAAATGAAACAAGAGCTTTTTGGCTTTAAGGACTCGCAGCAAACCCACACTTTTAGCAGCTCGGAGGGTAACATGAGCATTACCATTGGGCATAGAGTGGTTGATGATTACGACGATACGGTTGATGTTGGCATCATAAAAGTGACCGAAATTGTAACCTCCCTGGCCACCGACGAGCAAAGCCGCGCTCTGGTGGAAACCATTATGAAGCTTGTTCAGAAAGATAAAAAAGGTAAGCTCAACATTGGCCGGGTGGTTCAATTGGAGATGCTTGGTGAAAAATTGAACAACCCGCAATTGATGGACGCCATTAAAATTATCAAGCAGGCCTACCGACCTAAAAAGACCAGGACGTTTGTGGAGGTCAACTTCAAGGACGAGGACGGTAAGCAGGTTAATTTACCACTCTCGATGAGCAGCGTTGAGTGATGTGGACCCTTGGTTTTGTCGTGGCCGCCGTAGCGGTGGTCACGCTGGCCTACCGGGCTGTAAACCGGAGCCTAAAGGATGATGATTTTTATACCCATGGCAATAAGCCCGACAATTGGGATAAACGACTGGAACGATGAAAGAGCAAACCAACCAAACCCAATGCGCTAAATGCGGCAAAGCCATTTCGATTGAAGATGCGGGCATTTGTCCCGAGTGCGGCGCCTGCTATTGCAGCCAATGCAGCTGCGAGTGCGCAAGTAAAAAGTAAAGCAGTTGAACGCCATTCCGGGCGGCTACCCGGAATGGCTCAACAAAAAAATCAAACTCAATTTTAAACCCCTTAAAGTATAAAGTTATGAATATGAAATTTGAAGCAAAGGTACGTTACGAAAAGGTTTGTGAAAGAACATGCCGCGTAAAAATGGTGACCGAAAAGTATTTGGTGGAAGCGGTAAATTTTGCCGAAGCAGAAACCCGCATTCACAAGGAGATGGAAACATTTATTAGCGGCGAATTCAGCGTTACCAACATCAACAATGTAAATTATGCCGAGGTGATACAGACCGAAGGCGACCGCTGGTACAAAGGCAAAGTATCGTTTGTATCGATTGATGAAGATGCAGGCCGCGAAAAAAAGGTATCGCACAATGTGTTGGTGCAGGCCGATGACGTGAAACAGGCCTTCGACAACATACAAGAGGCGTTTAAAGACATGACGGTTGATTATACTATTTCAAGCGTAGCCGACAGCAGCATTATGGATGTGTTTTTCTTCGATATGAATTTGGAGGAAAACGAAGAGGAGGAAGCAGCAGCATGAAGTACACCCTAATAAACGACCGGATAACGGCCGAAATAACCTACCGCCGCGGCAAATTGGCCGCGGTGGATATCAAGAAGGGAACTTTCGACTTTGAATTGCTTGGCCTGCTGGTGCCAGACAAAGAAAAGGATATCGACACTAACATTCTGCTACCAAACGAAACGAAGCAACAGAAAAACGCCTTCTACCAACCAGCGATGTTGGCTTGGAATAATTTTTACACCGCCCGCGCCGGCATCGACTACCGCTTTACTGCTGCCGATGGCATAGCGCTTTCGAAAATTGGCGACCACCTGCGCAAGCTTGCCGCCGATGATGCCAATACTGCGGTGGAGATGTGGAAACACATCCTCGGCCGATGGGAAACGCTGGATGATTTCTACCGCAATACGCCCGATTTGAAGTTTGTGAACTCTCAATTAAACCGCATTTTAATACAGGTTAAAAATGGAAAGCAAGGATTTGCAGCTGCATCAAAGCACGATGATGCAGATGATCTCAGAAGGAACTTCGCGCGTTGAGATTGCTCGAAAGTATGGGGCCATAACACCGGCCACCATACTCACCGGCAACTTTGCCAGCCTCGCCCGCTTGCGTAAGGATCGAACACCAAAAGAGGTTGAAACAGCACTGGCCATATTGCTCATTGACGCCTCCCGTGCTTTCGACAGCATACTGGACAAAGAAACGGCCTACGAGATAGCCATTGCGATACATACCCGCTATTACTATCTAACCTTGGAAGATTGCTACCTGGTGCTGGAGCGTATGAAAACAAAGATCATCTACGGCAAGCTGAACATGAACAAGTTCCTAGCCGAGTTTGAAGCCTACGCCACCGAGCGAATTGAAATGGCCGACGATATGAGCTACAACCGCCACCTGGCCACTAGCGATGCAGGCACCAACCGCGGTTGCGATACGGCCAGTGTAAAAGAGATAATGAAACCCCTAAAAAAGAAGAAATGAAAAAGACCAGCCCAAAATTTATGTCCGAAGATTTTAAAATCATGGCCAAACTGTTTGTCGCTCTGACAATTCTAGCTTTTGTTATTGGCCTTGTGTATCACTCAATTGCCGCTTATTACGGCTTTTAAACTTTTTGATTAGATGAAGACAATTGCAATAGATTTCGACGGTACCTTATGTACCGCACAACACCCGCTGATTGGCGAGCCCCAACCAGGTGCCGCCGAGGTGCTTAAAAAGCTTTACGATGATGGCCAATACATTATTATTTGGACGTGCCGCCAGGGTGCCGACTTGGAGGCTGCCCGCCAGTGGCTTGATGACAACGGCTTTTGCTTTCATGCCATAAACGAGAATAATCCCGCTCACATTGCGCAGTATGGCGGCGACACCCGCAAAATTAACGCCGATGTGTACATTGATGATAGGCAGCTTGGCGGCCTGCCTACATGGCCTGAAATAGGTAAGATACTGGCTGCCCACATTCGCGAAACCACCGACTTTCCCCGCCTGTTGAAGGCTGTTTGCCACAAGTTTGGTATTACAGAGGAAGAATTATTAGGCCGAAGCCGCATAGATCCACTCCCAACGGCGCGCCAGGCATTGGCCGCCCTGCTCTACCTTGCAGATGCCAGCCCATCTGAAATTGCCAGGTACATGAATTTCTCCTTGGCCACATCGCACTACTGGATAAACGCAGGCCACGATCGCCTCTATTACGATCGAAAATTTAGAGAGAAAATAGCCGATTTATTACCCAATTAAAAACCTTTTAAACTATGGAAAAACGTTATTTAACCGGCCGGTTCTTTCACCGACGCACTTGGCTGGGATGGCTGGTGCTTATGGTGGAGGAAAAACACGAGTACACCACCGGCGGTGGAACCAACCTGCAAACCTTTTGGCGCAAGGCAGAGGATGAGGATTTGATGGAATTGAAACTTAAAAATGGCGCGAGATGAAAGTATTTATCATAGGACCCGGAGAGCCGGAGATGTGGCTTGAAAGAGCTGCGACTGAACAAATAGATAACCTTAATGAAATTAAGCCAGATCTTGCAGTTCAATCTTTCCCCTTTATTCTTCCTGAAAAAATAGAAGAAATTTTTATTCCAAAGCGGAAGCACATGCCGAAAGGCCACCAGCGGCCATATAGGTTTCACCCTTAAAAATTAGCAATGACAGAGCAAGTACACTATTTAAGGCATCGCATATGCGTTCATCCACTGATTAAAAAGAACGGGGATTATGTAACAAACCATTATTCGTGTCATGAGCTTAAGGTGTTCGATTATCCTGCCGAAATAATAAGGCGGCGTTATTGGCTTGTTAATTTGTGGGCGGCCAAAATGCAAGTACGATTTCCCAGGCATCACATAAGAATCCATGTAGCCGGTTATTATTGGCCTGAGTTAGATGATGAGACTATTAAAAAGCGGAGAATTGCAGCGGCAAAAGGCAAGGTATCGAAGATTAAAAGACTCATTGAAGAGCGAATAAAAGAGATGTCAACAACCCTTTGGCAGGACTACGACAGCGACCCATTTATTATACTGGCGCGGCAAAAACTTGAAGAGGCAGAATTCAAACTAAGTCAAATGACTATTAACCTTTAATTAAAACACAAAAATGAAAAACACGATATTGATTATCGCATTGCTGGTGGCGGCCAATTGTGCCGCACAGAACCGGTTTACAAAAGCATTTCAGCAGGCCGACAGTGCCTTTATGCAACAAAACGATTCAGCTCTGTTTGCGCAAACCATTCAGGTGATTGAAGCGGACACAACGATGGTTACTATGTCGGTGCACGACATACTACTTATTTATTTTACCGCGTACATGAGCGGGGCTGATGCTTGCAAGGGAAAAGGATCCTTCGATTTCGAGGGACTTTTAAAAGGCTTGTGCGTTGAACGGCTTGGGATTGAGTTAACCAGGCGGCGCCGTGCTAACAATGGATTAATACAGGAGGTGTTATGAAGATTATTGAATACAATCCAGTGGACTCTTATGCCCTAGTTAGGGAGATTAAAAAGGTAATTGATCTTTCAGAGGAGGAAGATGGCGAATTGCAACGTAGGCTTAAGAAGTATAGAATTGTCATCCCAGTTGAGAACGACATTAAGTCACGCTCCATACTTTTGCGCATGACCTTCCCCTTTCATTTATTGTTTTTTCTTTTTATTCTATTTGTAGTTTGTCCAATTAAATGGGTGATAACCGGTAGTTTTAGATTAAACTTTGAATGCCGCCTGGCTCGCTTTATGACCCGCTGGGGTGATGGCATTGGGTTTTAACATGATTAATCGTTTTCCTGGCATCGGGGAGATGAAGAAAAAGGCCATCCAATTTGGGTGGCCTTTGTTATTTATACAAAACCGTTATCTTTGTTAAAAACAAAAAGCCCCACGCTTTAGCGCAGAGCCTCCCGGACAAGAGCAAATGTAATAAAAAAGCGTAAATATGGCAACTTGTAATACGTTGAAAAAAGCGAAGTTGGTTCAGAAACTTACAGCTGCCCACTACGAACCGGGTCGGCATGACAGATGTAAACGTGCAGTTTATCGCAATGTGGTAGTAAAGGTTTACCCTATGAGTGAGCGCACGTTCTTTAGGCTTTTGAGTTTGAGCGTTAAAAGCGAAAGCCTGGTTGATGTTAGACAGTTAACTCTATTTTAAAACCTAAATATTTATGATATGAAATCACTGGTTTTTGCTTGTCTCCTGTTTGTATCGTCATTTGTAACTGCCCAGAAAGAGTATAGAATTGACCGCTTATTATTGGTCGAGATAATGAGTGATGACAATCAGCCTATTGCGGGCAACGATATTAAGTGCATAGAAGGAAATCTGAATAATAATTGGTTGCTTCTTAAAGCCGCTCAAATAAATCCCATTCAAATTTATAACGGGTTTTACGATCCTACATTGACGATTAGTAGATTAAAAGAAAAATCGAGTAAATCGTTGTCAAAGGTTTGTTTTGACTGTTACGAAAAAGAGTGGCAATTACAACAAAATAGAATGGCTGCTTTCTTGGACTCATTTGAGTATCGTCAAAATATTTTGGCCGTAAGTACGGCAGACTCAATAATAATGCTGGCTAATAACATGACTAGTTTAGCAAAACGAAAATTTCAGTACGCGGGTTTTACAAAGTATTCGATAGAGCAAGATTGGTGTAAATACTATTCCATTGTATATACTGAAGGTGAAACTAAGACTATCGCTTTCCAAGTAGATGTAAGGTCTATCGAAGTGGGAGGAGATAGAAATTTGGAAATATCTGGAACAACCTATTATATGGTGAGCCGTATGTCCGGTAGGTATTTAGACATATTTCCTATATGGCAAAAGTATTTCGAACCCAATGCAGAAATAAACGAGGTATTAGACCATGCCACTAATTTGGAATACAGAGGGCTGAAGTTTAGAGATCGAGTAATACTTGCCAATACTCAGAAATTATTCTATAGACTTTACTATAAGGACAATATTTGGACTATTGAATTGATGAGATAAAACATTAAAGCCCCGCTAACAACGGGGCTTTTTTTATGCTCAAAACTCTTCGTCGTAAGCGGTTGTGAATTGGAGCTCACGGATGCGCAGGCCTATGTCGTTGCGGTTGCTCGATGTGGCTCGTTCGCGCACAAAGGGCTGGCAATAGCCTTCATTGGGCATCCAGTTGTGTATGGCGCGCACAAGCTTTTGCTCCAGCTCAAAAAACTGGAGGGCATCCTCTTTCACCTCGATGGGGGCGCCCTCGTAGCTCTGGGTGAAAGGAGCCACAAACAGGCGCAGCGCCACGGTAACGGTTCCCATTTGGCTTGCACCCCCCATGGCGCTGTACTTTGCCGATGGGAAGTCGATGAGTACGGCAGGAAAGGCCACGTTCGGACGCCATGTGTCGAATGTGTCCTGCCCAAAATCCTGTTCCACCCACTCAATTTCGGGCAGTTCGGTTTTAATGCGTTCCTGCAGGTCGAGGAACAGTTGAGCGAATAATGAATCCATTGCTATGATTTAAGTATTTGAAGAATCTCGCTTTCAAACTTCTTGTCAATTTTTTCGGTTAGCTCATGGCTTTCGCCAATGAACTGGCGCTTCGGCATATTAACCGTATGTGCCCCCACATTGGCCTTTTGTGCGTACCTCGCCTTTTTAGCATTTTTGGAAGTAAAACGCCCTTTGCCGGTGAAGTGTAACACCTGTTGCCTGCCCGGCAGGTTTATGGTGCCGCCTTCGTTGTGGATGGCAGCATAAGGAACGTTGTTGTAAATGGTAACCTCGCCATTGCCAGGGCGATACTCAATGGAGCTAAACAGGTGGTTGCGGCTGCTCAGCAGAGTGCGGTAATTGGCCTTAGCTCCTTTCGTTCCCTTCTTTTGGCGTTTGGCAGGATCCCATTTTTGGAGGCCTTTGTCAACGAAGCCACCTTTTCTGAAATTGTCCTGGAAGTGTGCCTTTGCCATTGCACCACCTTTTACAGGCATCACTTGCCGCTGCAACTGCTCAAGCTCGGCTCGTTTTTTTTCGATGAGCGCCAAAAATTGTTTTGGTATCATAATTCTTTCGATTTAAGGAATTTGTCCACCGCTTTTTTGGCTCCAGGGTACGCCTTTGTTTTATACGGGTGCGTATCGCTGAACAATTTCCCATCGATGCCCGGATTGTTGTCCAGCCCTTTTGCCGGTTTGTTTTCGGGGCTATTAACTTCAGCACCCTGGGGCACAGCAGTAACCACCTTATCGGTAGCACGAAGCGAACATTTGCAGTTCCATCGGTCGCCTGGGCGGTGATTTTTCCAGAAGGGATGGTCAACGGGCAATATTGTCCCCCAAAAAATACGGTGATCTTCTCCGGGAGTAACGCTGGTGCTTGGCATCCATTCGAGATTTGCCAATATATGTTTTTCGCGTTTGAACTGTTGCCAGTTGGCCGCCTGGTGGGCACGCACAACGGCTGTATCGTATTCCGTTCGCAACCAACTATCAACGTGGTGGGTTGTAATAGTCGCCACATCCTTTGCAAATTGGGCGTATGACTTCAACTTACCATCGGCATCAAGCAGCTGCGCCGCAATGTCGTTTTGCATACGGTGCACCTTGAACGCTGAAAATACTTCGTTGTTGTATTTTAATGCTTCTACAAAGTCATCGGTCGGAGCTTCAGCCGCCATGGCAATACCTTTGTGTGTAGCGCTGTTGATGGTTGCTAAGGTGGCTTCAAAAAGGTTAATTTCAATATCGGTAAGCGGATTAAAGTCCTTTTGATATATGCGCAGCAGAGCATCCTTCAGAGCATCGTTGTTGAAACTGAACGACGATGATGGATCCGATAGTGACGCGAACCCGCTTTCAGGGTTGCCGTACAATTTATTCATTCCCACTCTAAAGCCCCTTCGCTCTGTTGGCGAGGGGCTAAGCCGAAAAAATCAAGAAAGCTGTCGAAAAGGTTTTTGGCCTTTGCATCCATCTTTTTAGGTGGTTGCTTTGCCGCACAGCCACCATTGGCTGGTGGCTGTGCGGCAACTTCCCGGCGCTCCTCCTGTTTTGCCTTCAGCTCGTCGTAGTTGTCGGGTTTGGGTATCCCATAGGTTTCGTACCAATAATCGTCGGCAACAGGTACCTTACCCGCCACCGCCGTATCAATGTCGAGACGCTTTTTAAGGTTGTCCAGGTCAACATCCATTTCGAACTCAAAAGCTCCACCTTCGACCGGATAGCCATAGCTTGCCAATATTTTCAAAAAGGCCGGATCGTTCAATGTGTTGGCCACAAACTTCAAGTCGCTCTTGGTGATCTCCAGCTGTTGCTTGCCGTGCTCTTTTGCCTGCGCGTAGCCACTTGATGAGCTTGACGATGTGGTTTCGGTATTGCCCAGGATGGCAATGTCCATTTCGTCGTTGCAGCTGCGTATGAGTTTTGTTTGTAAGTCACCGTTGGCGTTGCTCGTTTTACCGTCCAGCATTTCGAACTGTGCCTGCTTGGGAATCATCATGGCCAGAGAGGAACCGGTATTGTCGAGCAGCGTGCGAAGCTCCTGTTTGGTGCGGGTGTCGTAGGCATCGTAATAGATGATGCGAACAGGTTGGCCGAATATTTCAACGTATTGGGCAAAGTCGCCAAAGCCGCTACGCTTGTACAAAGCATACATAGAGCACTGCAACAAACGACCCAACTCATATTTATTGCCCACCACCCAAACAAAGGGCAATTCGTCGATGGGTGTTCCCGTGAAGTCGTATTGTGACTTAACAATTTGTCCCTTTTCGATGCGTATGTGCTTTCGGGGAATCTCCTCGAAGTCGAATTCCTGCCCAACAATGAACTCAACGCCTGACACACCCCAATATCGTTGCTCCATAATGAGCTCAACCAACCGGTTGAACTTTAATGAGCCAATAAGGTCATCCATCGCGTCAACCTTCTTGCCGCCTTTCTTAACAAATTTGAGGGTTTTGTTGGCCACTGCCCCGGTGCGTTTTTGCAGGATCCCCGACAAATGCCCATCGAGCGACACCACGTCGTGGTAAAGGTCGTAAAGCGCCGTGCGACTAGGCATGTGGATGCTTTCGGCACGTTCGACGGCCGTTTTCAGCTTGCCCACATCCTTGCGGTTGCGATCGGGAGCTACCAGTGTTAAATCCTGTATAACGGTTTTTTGCGGTTTTTTAGAGCCGCGCTTAATGTTGACTTCTGCCATGGTCAAAAATGATTGGTGCGTTTGGGGTTCGAACTAAAATGGATATCGGAGTTACCTTCATCCTCCGGGGTTGTAGTATTGTCGGTGGCGTAAGGCAAACCCGAATTGTTTTTGCCATCGCGCATATCCTCAAGCAATGTTTTTACATCCTCGAAATCAGCCCTGAAAAGCTCAATTTGCACGTTAGGATTGGCCATGCGCACCAGGTAGTATGATGCAATGGTTTTAACGATGCGCTTAATCAGCTCGCTCTTGTGCGTTGGTGGCTCTGTTTCGGTGCCAAAGATGGCGTTTAGGTCGTATTTGAACAGGAACGATTTGGCGTACTCCTCGGCTGCCAGTATTTGCAGCTCGGCGGCGCTGTTGTCGTTTCGTGTGATCTTATTGATAATTTCGGGGTAAAGGCTTGTTTTGCCCAATTCCGCAACTGTTACAATCATGCTTAAACGTTATTTAATTGATGTTTAAATCTTCTTGATATTCGATCGCCGCACTATTTCAATGCCCCCTGTGGATACCACCGCCTCCTGCTCCTTGAGCTTAAACACACCCCCCTCAACCATGTCGGGTCCGTCCATGCGCTTCTGCTTGCGAGAGAAGTTTTTGAACTGGGCTTTGAGTCGTTTCATGTGCGGATTCTCGCTTTCGACCTCATTAAAAATCAAATGGCCCAAACGGTTTATCGGCTCCAAGGTTCCCTCAATGCGGGTGTACTTGTCCTTCTTATCGCGATCGTCGCCCGTGACCGGTAAAAACACCTTGGTGGCATTGGCCTGTTGGTAAATCATGGGCATTAGCACCTGTTCGAAAAATGGGTTTTGAAGGCTGTTATTTTCGATGTACACGCGCACATTTTCAACGCCTTTACTTTTGCAAAAGCTGTAACAATCGAACAGTGCCTCCACGAACCTGGCGTTACTCATGGTGTCGAGAAACACTTTTACTATGAAATAATCGAACCCCTTTTGGGCAATTACGCCAACGGCCTTATGGCTGCCGCTGCTCACATCCTTATTGGAGGTGGCGGGGTCGGCATAAATGGCCACGTTGCAGCCTTTTAGGTTTGGCACTTTGCCATCCTTCAGGTCTTTAAACGTGTCGCTCCCATCCATGGGGTTGTTGAAGTACTCCTTTTGCCCACTCTCGTAGCTGATGAGCGACAACACCCTGTCGATTTGCGCCTCGCTATTTTTTTGTGGCCACGTTGATTTGCCCGCCCCATCGCGAATATTCACGATTTCGAACTTATCGGCCTTTTCGCCCATCTTTTTAACGGCGCAATTGTCGTGTATGATGTTGCCGTTGACAAGTATGCGCGTGGGGTTCGATATCGACCGGGTACCTATGAGCGCCTGCTCCACCCAGTTGATTTTGGCAGTCATGGTATCTTCGTTGCGGCACTCCTCGTCGGTGTCAAAGTCATCGATCAAAATACCGTCGGGACGGTAGTTGTCCTTACGTGTGCCTCGGGGCGATTGTCCCCAGCCCAACGCCCTAAAGCTGCACCCTTTTTGAATGACGAATTCGGCCCCTGTCCAATTCCCTAGCCGCTCCTGCTTGCCGTAGTCGTTAATTAGCCGCTGGTTACTCTCGAAGCACGCTTTGAAAGGCAGCAACAATCTAGCCGCGTTATCCTGTGTGTTGGATACCAAAAGGATATTGCGCAGCCTGCCGGTCATGGCCAGATAGGTGAATTCCATCATGGATCTTGCCGACTTGGCCAGCTCACGGCTCCACGCTCGCACCTCATACCATTCGTCGTTACCCAACAATCGTTTGGTGGCTCGCTTATGAAAGTCGGCCGGCTCGGCGGTACAGTAGTTAGGGAAATACCATTTAAACCACTCCTCCGGGTTCTTTTCGAGGCGGGAAATTCGCTTTCGCTTTTCGCCAGGGGTTTCGTTGGCATCAACTGGTGTGGCGTTGCGGAAGTTATCGCGGAACGCCTGCCACGCCTTTAGGTATTCGCTGTCGGATGCTCCTGTTATTCGTTTTGCCATTTCTGCTTTTCGATTAGATGATTAATAAAAGCATCGAAATAGGAGAGCGCCTTTTGGGAGAACTCGAAGTCGATATCCTTGGCGAATTGCACAAAGTCACGGGCAATGGTAGTGGTTTGGCCAATGTTGTATTTGCGCTCCAGCGCTTCAATGTCGGTAAGCAGCTTGCGCCTGGCGTCGGCTTGACGCGAATCGGCCACCTTGTAGCCTTCCTTTTCCTTAATCATTTTGTTGAACTCTGCCAACTCGTCGTATAGCTCCGAAAGCCTTTCATTTTTTGAGTTGAGCAGGTTCTTTTTCAGCACGTCCCAATTGCCTTTTTTACGCCACGCAGTTAGCGACTGGGTGGAAACGCCCAGCTTTGCCGCAATTTCTTTTTGGGTGTAACCTTGTAAAAATAGGATTTTGGCCACCTCCTTACGCTCTTCATTTGCCATTATTGCCACTTTGTTTGATGCAAAATTGCGGGTTTTAAAGCGGCGTTAAAAAAAGGCATGACGTTTTGTCATACCTTTTTTGTGGGGTGTAGCGGTTCGATGATATTTGCACCATACATCACACGAACAGTAAAAACGATGGCCTATAAAAAGATAGATAAAGAGTTTTGTTTGACCGATGATTCGGTCAACGCCTACCGTTACCGGTTGCTAACCTCTGGCCTTATGCTGGAACGTTTCAGCCCGGCCATTGGCATGCTGATGCACAACCGCGAAAAAGGCGTGGCTGTGAAATGGGAGGATTTCCGCATTGAAGGGGACAAGTTATTTGCAAAGCCGGTGGTTAATATCACCCAGTTTCCCGATTTGGCCGATCAAATAGAAGAGGGTTTTTACTCGGGCGCAAGCGTGGGGCACATTGTGGCGTTGGAGCTGAGCGACGATCCAGATCTGAAGCTCGAAGGACAAACAGGGCCTACTGTAACCAAGTGGTTTCCGCGCGAGTGTTCAATCGTGGACATCCCCGGCAACTACAACGCCTTAGCTCACCTTTACGACGAGAGTAACAAAATATTACACGACTTGGCCGCCAATCCCGATTTTTCAATTAATCATCATAAAGAGCAGATGGAGAAAATTATTGTTACCGCTGCCGTGCTTTCGGCGCTGAATTTATCGGCCGATGCAAGCGCAGACCAGTTTGGGGCTGAACTGAACAACCTGGTGGCCAAAGCCGCCAAAGTTGACGGCCTGGAGAAAGAGTTGAACGACCTGAAAGCGACACAAGCCAAAGAAAGGGTGACCACCATCCTCAATGCCGGAAAGGCTGAGGGTAAGCTAACCAACCTATTGGCCGAGGAGCTGGAGAAGAACTACGCAGCTAAACCCGACGAATTGAAATCGTTGGTTGACAAAATGCCCGTGCAAGCCAGGGTTACCGGAGGCGGTGCCGATGCCGGAGTACCCGATAAGTACAAGGGTAAAACATTCAACGACCTGTATGTTAGCGGGGAGCTGGCGGCGTTGAAATCTGAATTCCCCGACTATTACGAAACACTCAAAAACAAACGATAATGAGTATCAATCCTGGGGCTATCTCGGCCATTCCTGTAGAGGTTTTTCAAAGTTATATTATTGAAAAACTACGCAAGACCAACCCTCACCTGGCGTATGCCACCGATGAGAGTGCAAGTGTAATGGGCGGCTCGGTTGTCCATATCCCTCAAGCCGGTTCTTCGCCTAGCGTGGTGAAAAACCGCAAAACTTTTCCTGGCACAGTGGTGCAACGCGGCGACAGCCATGTTACCTATGCTTTGGACGTGTACACCACCGACCCTACTCATGTGAGCTGGCATGAGAGCAACGAGATCAGCTACGACAAAACCGACTCTGTGTTGAACGATCATGTGGCAACTCTGGCCGAGGCTGTTGGCGACAACATGTTCTACAACTGGATTCACGGGTTGAAGCTGTCGGGCGGCTCGTATGTACCCGATGTGATTCCTGCTTCCAATATTTTGCGCACCACTGGTGCTGCTGCCGCTGTGAATACGGAGGACGGACAAACTGGAAACCGCAAGGCCTTCAGTTATAAAGACCTTCAGACAGCACAGGCCAAGATGAACAAGGCAGGTGTTCCGAAGGAGAATCGCTATGCGTGCCTTGAGAGCTACATGTATCAGCAGTTCATCGACTCGTTGAGTGCCAACCAAATGGCGGCCTTCCAAGGCTCTGCCGACTTGGCTAAGGGCGTGGTAGGGGAATTTGCAGGCTTCAAAATCATGGAGCGTGGCAGTGTTTTGGCCTTTAGCGCAGCTTTGGCTCCTATTGTTCCAGGTGCCGCCTTGGCCGCAACAGACCATTTGGCCTCTTTCTGCTGGCAGCAAGGTTCGGTTGGTAAAGCAGCCGGCGATGTTAAGCCATTCCAGGAAAACGATTCGCCAACCTACTACGGCGACATCTTCAGTGCCCTGGTGAAATTCGGTGGTCGTTGCCGTCGCGAAGATTGGAAAGGCGTATATGCCATTGTGCAGGATACCGCAGCATAACCTAACAGCCCCTACCTGTATGGTAGGGGTTAACACTCCACCAACATGAAGCAAAGCATACAAGGGCGAAAAGCCACACAGGCTGCGGAGGGTTTGCACCTTGCCGCCTACAAATGCCCTGCAGGGCGATGGACGATTGGTTATGGGCATACGGGCCCGGACGTAAAACCTGGTATGTCCATAACCATTGAACAGGCCGAAGCCTTGTACGATATGGATATAGCTAAAGCAGGCCACGACGTGGCGCGCTTGGTTAAGCGACCATTAACACAGGGGCAATACGACGCATTGGTTGACTTTGCTTTTAATATTGGTGGAACACAGCTGGCCGCCAGTACATTGTTGAAAAAGGTAAACGCGGAAGCTCCCAACGCCGATGTATGCGCCCAGTTTAGAGCATGGGTATATGGCGGTGATGGCAGCAAAAACGGAAAGGACGATGATGGTGATGGCATAACCGACGAGCCAGGCGAAAAGCAAAAACTTCCAGGACTGGTAAAACGCCGTGAAATGGAAGTTGATTTATGGTTGGGTAATTAAATGGACAAGATGAAACGACTGATAGGACGGCTGAGAAACACCACCCCCGCATGGGCAAAAAAAACACGCAATGCAATGTTGACCGTAGCCGGCGCAAGTCTGAGCTCAGCAATATTTTACACACAGTTGCCCGAACCGGTGTCGGCGTTGATCCCCCGTTCGTTGGTCGTTGCCATCGGGTCGGTGGGGCTGGTAGCCTCGTTCCTGGCTCAATGCATGGAGGAATGATATGACCGAAAACATAACGCCAATTTTATTGGCTCTGCTGACCGGAGGTGGCTTTACTGCCTTGCTCAATTTAGTGGTCAATCGCAGGCTGATGCAAAAACAGGCCAGGCAAACCGATGCACAAACCGACAACATAGCCGTTACCACGCTAAAGGAAGCATTAACCTCACTTCATGAGGATGTTATAAAACCGATGAATGAGGAAAACAAGAGTATTAAAACTGAACTTAAAAAATTAAACCATGAACTTGTTAAATTTAGGAAGGCTGTTGAGAAAATCCCTTCTTGCGCTTATGCTCACCAGTGCCCTGCTACTACTTTCCTGCAAAACAGAGCAGGCTGTGGTTCAGATTCCGGTGACTTCTGAAACGATTATTATCGATTCGATGGTTGCCGTAGCGCTGCCAACCGATTCATTGATTCTTAAGGCTTATTTCAAGTGCGACAGTACCAACCAAGTATTGCTGCAGCAAATTGGCGAGTCTAAAACAGGTGGGTTGGCAAGCGACTATTCACTCAAGGATGGCACGTTTACCTATAAGGTTAGAACTGTTCGCGACACCATTTATGTGAAACAGACCAAATGGATAACCATTAAGGACAAACCTATTATTGTTGAAAAGCCTATTTATACCAATCATTTCTACTGGTGGCAAACCACGCTAATGTGGTTGGGCGTAGCCTTTATTCTATTGGCTTTAATGGTAGTTTACAAACACTTTAAAAAGGACTGATGGAAAAGATTAAAAGCTATTTTGAGCGCTACCCGCAATCGCAGGAGGTGTTTGAAAACGACGGGGTTTTATTCCACGACCGTGGGGCAGCAGAGAGTTACGGAAAAGGGGAATACGTTCGCCACACCCGCAAGCAGATGGACGAAGCGCCAACCGATGCTGCACCCGAAAACGAGCAGACCGATACCGAAGTTGCATCACCTGCCGCAGAGGAACAAGAGGATCCCGAAGCTGCTGCAATTGAGCAGGAGAACAATGAAGCTATTGCACCTACTGTAATTGAGCAGGAGAATACCGAAGCTGCCGCACCCGCCGCAGAGGAACAAGAGGATCCCGAAGCTGCTGCAATTGAGCAGGAGAACAATGAAGCTATTGCACCTACTGTAATTGAGCAGGAGAATAAAGAAGCCGCTGCACCTGTTGCAAAAGGAACTTCAAAACCATCTAAAGCTAAAAAACCATGAGTTTCCCAGGAGTATCGGTAGGCGTGTCGAAAGGCAACCTGTTAAGATCCATCGCTGTATTGGACGGTATTGGTGCTATTGTGGCCACGGCCGCCGTAGCAGGCAATATTGGTAAGGTGCAGCAGGTTTACAGCCTTACGGATGCCGTAGCAAAAGGCTATACCGAAGCGGCAGAGCCGTTTTTGTATGGCTTATTGAAAGAGTTTTACGGGGAAATTGGTGGCAACCAACTTCTTTATGTGATGGGGGTAGCCGAAACAGTAACTATGGAGGATGTTGTTGATTCTACCAACAACAGCGGGCTGGTAAAACTGCTCACTGCTGCCGCTGGAGAGATCAACCTAGTAGCCGTGGCTCGTAAACCAGCTGTTGGATACAGCGCGGGTGCCGGATTTTTAGATACTGATGTGGAGGCGGCGCTATTGCAAAGCAAAACATTGTGCGAGGCATGGCAGGCGAAGAACTCGCCCATACGCATATTCATTGAAGGGCGTGTGGCCAACCGCACTGTAGCCAACACCTTTAAACCCAATGAAGCTTCGAACGGCTATGCGGGAGTGGTACTTGGAGGAACAAGCGACAACGGGTCGGCTTCTGTTGGCCTGGCATTGGCAAGGGCATGCAAGTACGCTGCACACATCAAGCTGGGTAGTGGTCAAAACGGTGCCTTAACCGCCAATCAAATCTATATCGGTACCGATAAGATTGAAGACAGGTTGGATATGGCAACGTTGCACGATGCCGGGTTTATCACCTTCCATAGGCGCCCTGGTGCCGCAGGTTATTATTTTGGCCGCGACAACATGGCATCGGCCGATGACTTCAATATTTTGGTGCACGGCCGTGTGATCGACAAAGCCCAGCGAATTACAGCAAAGGCTTACCTACCCTATGTTGAGGATTATATCCGCATCAACAGCGATGGCACATTAAACGAAACCGACACCCGCTATTTGGAAGATGTGCTCAAGGCAGCCATTAAAGCGAATATGGGCGAACAGATTTCGGATGTGAATGTGGTGATCGATTCGGCACAGAGCATTGTGGGAACCTCTACGCTCGAAGTTGGCGTACAGGTGTTGCCGCTGGGCTATTTGACTTGGATTAATGTAACCATGGGCCTCACCGCCCAAACAACAACCGCATAATATGAATGCAAACATTAGATCATCGGAGTGCGCCTGGCACCAAAGCGAAGTAAAAGTGTTTGGTCGCGTTGTGCGCGGCCTGCGCGGATGGGAGGTTAAGAAAACCTACGAAAAGGAGCATTTGTACGGGGCTGGCAAAAAGCCGATTGATATCACCGAGGGCAACGAAAAGTATGAGGGCAGCATTAAAGTGCTGGGCTTTGAGCTCGACGCCATGAATGCTGCTGCACAGGCAGCCGGGTTTGAAGATATTGGCGATGTGCCCCACGAAGCAATTATCATGACGATAAAGCTCCAGAAAACAAAGCTCGATCGAAAAACCATGATCACCGTCACAGGCATGTCCTTTAGCGAAGTGTCCAACGCTATGGAACAAGGTGCCAAAATGCGGGAGGTGACACTTCCCTATTTGGCCATGGACGTCAATACCGTAACACTGTAGCCATGACCAAACCAATCGAAGAATTATTGATCGAACGCTTTGGCGCCGAAAAGGTGGCCGAAATGCGAAAAATTGCCGGTAAGCGAAAGCTAAACGTCATCGTTGTTGAAGATAAAATAGCGGTGCTGCGACCCGTTGGTGCGGCCGAAGTGGCCAACTATTCGATGATGGTGGCTACCGACAACGATCTGGAAAAGGCATCGCGTTACCTGCTCGAGGAGCTCTGGATTGAAGGTGACAACGAAGTGCGCGACGATGAAGAGTCATTCATCTCGGCCATGATGCAGTTGCAGCGGGTTATGGAGGTAAAAAAAAGCAGTTTTTTTCAGCTTTAGACAAAGGGAGAAAAGCTCCGGAATCCCTAGAGACATCCACCGTGTTTGGCCTTATGTGGTTTGGATCGGAGGCGTTGAAGTGGGACGAGGAGCTTTTTTATTATCGCACGGGCATAGCCATGAAGCTTTGGAAAGAAGGTGTGGGTAGAGGTATTTAAAATGGTGTTATGAATATTGTTGAATTTGCATTAAAGTTTAAGGATTTGGCCAGTGGCCCGTTGCGCAACTTTGGTGCATCGGCTCGCCAAACCTTTACGAATGCCGAAAATCTTGCCAACAGCGCCACCAGGGGAAACCGCCGCCTGGGGCAAAGCTACGATGAGTTAGGGCACCGTGTACGCAACACCCGCAGGGAGATTGAGGCTATGCGCAATGCTCAGTCTCAAGGTGGCAAAACGGGCGGTTTCAACCCAATGGGGTTGATCAAAGGTGCCGGTTTGCTTACCGCAGGTTACATGGTTGCAAATGCAATAGGTGCATCGATTAATAAAGGCATGGAGCGCCAACAAATACAAACGTCATTCAACGTATTGACTGGAAGCGAACAGGCGGGCGGCGCTTTGACCAAACAGCTGGTAGCCTTGCAAAAGGATACGGTGTTAGGATCGGAAGTGTTTAAAAATGCTCAAACCATGCTGGGCTTTGGCTTTAAAGATACCGAGGTATTGAGCAACATGAAGATGCTAGGCGATGTGAGTATGGGTAACGCTGAGAAGATGGGCGCGCTCACGTTGGCATTTTCGCAGGTGCGCGCCGGGGGAAAGTTGACAGGACAGGATTTGTTGCAATTTATCAATGCAGGGTTTAATCCACTTGAACAAATTTCGCAGTCAACAGGAAAGTCTATGGCCGTTTTAAAAGAGGAAATGGCTGCCGGAGGTATATCGTTTGGCATGGTTCAACAGGCATTTAAGGACGCTACGAGTGAGGGCGGGCGTTTTAACGGCATGCTGGAAAAAATCGCCCAAACGCCTGCAGGTAAAAAGGCGGCATTCATGGGCGCCGTGGATGAAATTATTACCGGCTTTGGTAATGCATTCATGCCCATGGTGACGTTGGCTTTGGATTTTGGCAACAAAATGCTGCCGGTGATTGAATCGTTTATTCAGCCTCTTACTAGTGGTATGCAATGGCTGGCCAGTACACTGCGAACCATAAAACCATACTTGGTTGAAATGCTTGCGCCTGCCGTTGAATTTATGCGGCAAATAACATCCGAAACGGAGGGCTGGATGGACTACTTGATGGTGATAAAAACCGTATTTATTGAGAATATCTACCCTGTTGTTAAAAAGCTGGTGAGCACTGTATTTAGCATGGTAAGCCAACTTGTAACCTTTGTTAAAAACTCGGAGATGTTGAAAGATACCTTCAGATTTATCTACTGGGTTGTTGGCAAGCTGTGGGACGTACTTGGGCTTTTAATTGACTACATAGCTTGGTTTTTCAATACCGTGTATATGCCAATCCTGAACGCAATAGAATCTGCGTACCGATTATTAACCGGTAAGGGGGCACAGGCTTCAGGGGGAAAGGCTAAAATACCAGTTTACGTACCACCCGAAAAAAAGAAGGAGGACGAAAACTTGGCCGGCTTAATGGCTGAGAATACTAAGGCGGTACAGGAAAACACCAAAAGCGCCCAAACGGCCGAAAAGGCTATTACTTCGGGTGGCCCCAGGGTGGTAAATATCACAGTTCAAAAGTTCCTGGATTCAATAAACATCAATTCAACTAACCTGCCATCGGCAGTGGGCGACATAGAGCAGCAAGTGCTCGAACTGTTCGCCCGCGTTGTGGCACAAGGCGCACGAACAGCATGAGTTTTATAGCAGTAAACATATACGACATTTACAAAACTTATTTCCAGCCACCTTATAAGGTGGAGGGTAACGTCGTTGCACAACAAGAGCAAACTACCGAAAGAGGGTTGAGAATAAGCAGTAAAGAGAATGCACTGGGGCGCGAGGTGTTTTTGCCGGTTACTTTTTGGGTATCGGAGGCGTTGCAGTTGACAATACTTTGCTGTACCGTAAGGGTAACTGCAAAAAAAACCATAATAAGGACTCCCGTCGCGGAGAGAAAAGGAACGGTAAAGGAGCAATTCAATATTGATGATTACCAATTTACGGTAAAGGGGGTATTGATAGGTAAAGACCGCAAATTTCCAGACGATCAGATGACCGTATTGAAAAGAATTTTCGAGAGCTCAAAGCCTGTAGAGATGCGCAATGCGTTGGCCGAGCTGTTTATGGACACGAAACCAATCGTTGCCATCGAAAGCATTGAGTTCCCGGAGCAGGAGGGCAAGGCCATGCACCATCGGCCATTTACATTGACTTGTGAAAGTAATTTTATTGACACTTTAAAAATAGTAGGGTAATGTTTATCATGACTTCGGACATCATCATCGGCCAATATTCAGCCATCAAGCCTTATGGGGTTAAATGGAAATGCAGCGTGCGGAGCTTTGTTGATACCTGTTCGATTGTCCTACCACTTGCCTCATATTTAAAAAGCAATATAGCAACCACCGAAGAGGTGTCGCCGGCGAAGGATGTTGTTTTTGCTGTTGGCGATGCTGTGGATGTTAAGTTGGGCTACGACGGTAATAATACCCGCCGCTTCCAGGGCTTTGTAAAGCGTATCAATTACGCCACGCCCTTGGAGCTTGAGTGCGAAGGCTACAGTTATTGCCTCACAAAAACGATGTTCACCCATAGCTATCAATCCACAACGGCAAAAGCCATTTTGGAAGATCTGGTGAAAGGTACAGCCATAAAGTTGTCGGATGCTATTCCAGATATACCTCTTAAAAATGTGACGTTTAAGAATAGTCCTGGACTAAAGGTGTTGGAGTGGTTTCAAAAGGAGTGCTTGTTGGCGGTTTATTTTGACTTTGATACGCTGTACGTTGGCGCATCGAAATACGGGATACGGAAAGCGGCCGAAAAGCTTTTACTCGGCTGGAATACCGTGGAGGATAAAGAGCTGAAGAGATCGACCGACCAAACGGAGGTGTTGATCAACCTGGTGGAAAAAAACGCTTCGGGCGAGGTTAAACGAACCAAGAGCGAACAAACAAAGTACAGCCAAACAAAAGAGGTAAAGGTGCGCACGGGGTTGGACGATAGTATATTGAAAGCCATTGCCAACGAACTGCAGGAGAACGAAAACTTTAAAGGCTACAAAGGTGCCGTAACATGTTTTTTGGATCCGCACTTCGAAAAGGGCATGGTGGCTGATATTGCTGATAACCGGTTCCCCGAACGCGCCGGAAAATACTTTGTGGAAGGGATAGACGGCAGTTTTGACCAATCGGGCGGCCGCCAAAAACTAAACCTGATTTATTATGGCGACAATAGCTGAAGTAAGAGCCATGCTGGCTGAATTTATAGGCGATAAAACGCATAGCGTGTTGGCCAAGGTGAAATCGGTTGACGAGGGTAAGCTACTTTGCGTGCTCGATGATGATGGAACCGAACTATACGATGTGCGCCTGTGCCCAATAGCCGGAGCAACCGACGGCGTGGTTCTGATACCCGAGGTTGGCTCCTTTGCCATGGCCATGAAAATCGAGGGAACTGAAGAGTATATGGTGGTGAGCTGTACCAAAGTGGCAAAAGCATTGGTTAAGGTGGGTAATCAAACCCTAAAGGGCTTAATTGATGAGCTTTTTGACAGCATTAAAGCCATTCAGCTCAACACACCTCAAGGACCAACAACGGGGCACGTTGATGGTGGGGTAGCCTTTGACAACTTGAAGGCAAAGTTTGATTTAATGTTTGGTTAAACTCTATTTAAACGCCATTGAAATGACAGATATTTTGCTTGACGAAAACCTCACTCCTTTAATCACCAATGGTGATCTCACCATAGGCGACAGCACATCGCAAAATCAAATGCTACTGCTGGTGAGTGATAAGGGTGAGTTTAAACAGTTTCCCACGCGGGGCGTTGGGCTGGCGCGATATATTGAAACCTCGGACAGTGAGGGTTTGGCCAGGGAGATAAACACCGAATTCCGTTTGGACGGAATGACCGTGGACAAGGTAAAGGTAAATATACCGGATGTTCAGATAGACGCCTATTATGAGTAATGTGACGGCTTTGAAGTATCAAACGCTTTTCGATGTGGCAACTCAGGAAACCGGATCTATCGAAAGTGTGTTTGCCATTGCATTGGCAAATGGGCTTTCGATTACCGGAACCCTTGAAGCGGGCAGAGTTATTTTGATACCTGAAAAGCTAGTGGTGGACGCAAAAGTAGTCGATTATCTGTTTGCTCGACAAATTAAGCCTGCCTCCGATAGCGACAATCATTCGTTTGAACCGCTAAACTGGGGCACCGCCTGGATTATCTCGCCCGCTGCACCGGCGTCCAACTTGCCGGTGGTAATGAAGGGGCAAACGCTTTTCGATATAGCCGTTCAGGAAACGGGATCGGCAGAAAATGCACTGGCCATCGCCATTGCCAACGGCCTATCATTATCGGGCGCGGTGGAAGTTGAAAGAGCTATTAAGATACCAAGCTCTATTATTAAAGAAGCCAAGGTAGTAGATTATTTGGCTTTAAAAGGCATTAAGCCGGCATCGGACGCCGACGAAACAAATACAGAGATTACACTGCCCGAGGGCATTGGCAGTTGGGCAATAGAAATAGACTTTAAAATATCATAACATGGCACGATCAATTGATACCATATTTAAAGATATGATAGCGGCCAAAGAGGCTGAACCTGCGCTGGATGGGCTTACAAGCACATCGGCCGTAGCAGTGTGGCGATTGTTGTTTTACATTGTGGCCGTGGCCATTAACGTCATGGAATCGCTCTTTGATGTGCTCAAAGCTGATGTGGACACGGCGTTAAGTCAGCGACTGACCCACAACCGGCAGTGGTACGTTAACATTGCCAAGGCTTTCCAGTTTGGCGACGGGCTTGATGATGATACGGGTAAATACCCGGTGATAGATGATACCAAAATGGTGGTAGCCTACGCGGCGGTGGATGAAGTAAACGGCCAGTTGATTCTCAAGGTAGCTTCAGAGACCGATGGCGAATTGGGCGCACTCACCACTGAAGAACTGACGGGCTTTGAAACTTACATTCAAAAGGTGAAGGATGCAGGCGTAAAGTTGACGGTGGTCAGTACTCAGGGCGACGCCTTAAGATTGGTGATTGACATTCTTTATGATCCCATGGTGTTAGGCGTGACGGTTGTTGACGGTGTGCAAAAGGGATACCTACTTTCCGATGGGAACACTGAGCCGGTTAAGAATACAATTAAAAGCTTCATTAAGCAATTGCCCTTTAACGGTGAGTTTAAAACCGTGTCGCTGGTGGATGCCCTGCAGGTGACGCAAGGCGTTGTGATCCCGACGGTGGAAAGTGCGGAGAGCAAATACTCCTCCAACGACTGGCAAGTAATTGACGCCAGAGTGAAACCTTACGCAGGTTATTTGGTGATTGCGGATGAAAACCTAAGCATAAACTACAGGCCTTATGATGCAAATTGATTGGAACCGGTTCCCTCTATTGCTGTTGCCGCTAAGACTTAGAACGGGCACCGTTTACGGGCTTATAAAGTCGATGGTTGCAGGCATGGTAGATGCCTACAACGCATTGATAAAATACAATGCGGATGTGAAATTCAAGCTGGCACACACCTCGCAGGTTTGGAGCATAGAGGCAGTTTTGAACGAGCGCTTTGACCTGGTGCAGCGACGGATCAAACTGGTGGACGCTGGCGGCTTTGATGTGACGTGCTTGTTTCCCGATGGCGATATCCGGCCGGTGATACTCAACAGCGACTCTTCCGCACCATTTATGATACACCAGGACAGCTCCTATTTTGCCAGTTCCTACGACTTCATCGTAGTACTGCCCTACGCCTTCCCCGAGGCAGATATTTACGAATTGCGAGCCCTGGTGAACTATTACAAATTGGCGGGCAAAAGGTTTGATATACTAGTGATTAATCAACAATAGAAAGATATGAACACATTAGCGCTTCAGAACAAACAGAATTTCCCCCTCACAACCGATGCCCTGCGCTTTATGCAGGATGCTTACAGCGCTCTTGAGCAGCTTGGCAAACTTGGTGGGGATAATTACATACTAACCGGTTGCACGGTTACCGGTTCCTCGGCCTCTTCAGGGTGGATGGTGATTGGTGGCAAGCTGGTGCCATTTGCCGGTGGATCCATTCAAACTAACGTGCGCCTGGTGACCACTGCCAACACCATAACTGTTGGTACCGGCACCCGCGACGAAACTGTTTTGACCGCTGAGTTTGGCACCTCTACTAACCCTGCCGAAAATGTGCCCTGGGCAACATTGAACGCTAACCGGCCACTTGGTTTGGTGGATGCTTCAAACAGAATTAAGGCTTTGGAACCTGTTAATACGCCCGTGGAGGTCATTCCAATCACGCCGGAACCAGGGCACTGGGAAATATATACCGGGGGTGGTGCCTACTGTCAGTTGGTTAGGCAAGGTCGTAACTATCACCTATATTTCTATCTGACGGCGCTTACTGTTAACAATGTTCTGTTTACCCTACCCGACACCTTCCCATGGCCGTCATGCTTTGAGGGTAAGCCACTGATTGGTTTAGCAGACTGTAGGGATTCTGGTGCCTCAACGCACAAACTTGCAAAATTCACAATTCGGCACGATACCCGTAGGTGCTCCTTAAGCATTCAAAGCACCGTCGGCATGTCATGTTATGGTACAATCTCATGGAGTAATTAAGCATTATGGCAACATCACCTAACACTATAAAAAACTGGTTTCGCACCGGGCTAAAACCTACTCAGGCGCAATTTTGGGCGTGGGTAGATAGTTTTCGCCATAAGGATGAGGCTGTGCCTGTCGCTGATGTTTCTGGCTTGCAAGAGCTACTTGATACCAAGGTGGATAAAAAGGAGCTGGTACAGCCTGACCAGGTTGGGCCATATGACCCATTGAAAGTTTATGTGTACGATGCCGCCGTGGCTGAGTATGTGAGCTATGCCAACCCGCAAAGCACTAACCCACAATACCAGGTTGAGGGCTTTTATAGGTTGCGGGAAAATGCCCCTGCAGGTGAGAACCCGGAAACGCACCCGGCGCACTGGGTGTACCAGGGCACCGTGCTGGGCGATATTGCGATAGAAGATGTGGTGGGGTTGAGAGAGGAGTTAGATTGGTTGAGCGAGAATGCGGGGGGTGATGCCTCATCTCGTAGTTATACACTTGATTTTGGCGCTACCGGCGAAATTATTCAGGAAATCAATATGCTGGGAGCAGTTGCAATTACAGGTATTACTCTATTTAATGTGCAGGCTTTGTACTTGACCAATTCGGGCCATGTAAAAACATTGATACAACCTGGTTTGGATGCTTTTGAGATACCAAATAATGAGGTAAACACTTGGGAAATTGTGCGTACAGTTGATGATTCGCACGCTAGTGTAGGTGTATTAATTCAAATACTTTAGACATGACAATACAATTAACCGATACCGCTGTTTGGGATACCGAGGCAGCCAGACAATCTGATGAGGCTATGCAATGGCTTCGCGCAACAATAATGCCTCAAATGAGGATGTGTGATGATCAAACGGGGATTTCTCCAGAGTACGACTCGCACAAAAGACCTATACGGTGGGTGATTCCTGCCGCTAATTGCACGGTGGTAATTGAGCGCGAGTATGTCCGCCAAAATTCTTCGGACTGGGGCATGAAAACCGATAAAATAACAGTTTATGGCAACTAAACCTTTTAAATGGCAAACGGCTCCTACGGGCACCGAAGGTGTTAATACTGTTTATGCACATGAGGCTGGTAGTGATTTATTTGGCGACGGCACGCGCGCAAATCCTTATCAGTCGCTTGGCAAGGCTTACCGCTTCAACGCCACGCGCCCAACGCGCATTATTTGCATTGGCAGGTTTAGCGAGATGCTTGCCGACGGTAATCATGCTTGTAATATAGATGGTGATTATTATGGCGCGGCCACCTTTGATGGTGCCGATTATTACCTCATGTATGGGTTTAGGCACAATAAGATGATGATTAAAAACACTGGCCTTGGTACTTACGATATGGTTGTTCATACCGGTTCCGAGGCGCTGGCTGGTGTCGGCGGTGCTACCCCTGCGTCCGCCGTGGGCAGTGCTATCAACGTCATCGGGGTCGCGGGCTCACCTGTTTTATTACACAAGGCAAGCTTGTACTGGGGAGTCATAGGCGGCACAACCGCCGTCCAATATTGCATATTTTCCCGCTTAAAACAAAACGATACACACAAATTAAGCCTTGGCGCATATGGGTCGTTGACGCGGATGACGCACCTTACAGTGTATGGATCGACAATTGCGGACAGAAAAAAGCGCATCACGCAGTTCGCAGCTATTTATTCAAGCAGCATTTTTGCGGCCTTTGATTTGTTTGCCGATGATTACAATGATTTCGATACTTGTTTGTTTCTTGCTGATTGCAAATGGTATTACAATGGTAGTGAAATAGTGTTGTCAGGCGCAACTAGCGAAGCCAGGTTGTTGTCGTTGACCAATGCCATGGATACCCTTGCCATCCCAGAAGCATCGCGCCCGAAATTTGTTAATTGCAAGTTTTCGTTACAGACTTCAGCTCAAGTGTTCAACAATGCAGAAAGACAGGATTTCACTCTTAAGCATGAGTCGGATGCGGTAATAAACGATGTGACCTACTATGGCGCTTTGCCTCCAGCTCTTAATATTCCAATAATGGATGACAGCAGCGGCGTAGCAGCCACATGGGATGAGGCAAGCTGCTCGGGGCACATTGCAGTTACTGGTAATTCAATTGTGCTTAACGAGGCATCAAGCGATGTGGCTGGTGAAATATTGTCGAAGGTAATAAAAATTGATCCCTCAAAGATTAATATTAGTGCCATTTTTGCCGCGTTCGAAAGCAAGTTTATGGATTATCAAACATACTTGTGGGACAGGGATTTGTTTGGAGCTTCGTATGGTCCAGGGGTGGTTCTGCCAATTGGTAGGTACATGGTAAAAGGTGCCGTTGTTTATAACAATCTCAATATTGGCAACAATGCCGTTGTGGTTGTAACGGCCGAAAACACTACATTTGCCAACGATGGCATACCATCAACGCTCATTGAATTGTTGGATGCCAATGCGTCGAATGTTTGCTATGTGCGCACCTCGGCGGCTGTTTATAAGATGATAAAAGCAACCGATGGATTGCAGCGCAATGGCGTCTATATTAATCTTGGTGTTAGTAATATTACGTATCGATCCAGGACGATTGTTCCAGGCGAGAGTTTTGTGGCGGTCAATGATGTGGATACTTTTACTGGTCCTGTAGACTACGAAATAGGCATTGTATTCGACGATACTCGTGTTCCTTCGGCAGAGTGGATACCCGCCCAGCTGTTTGGGGAGTATTTTGTGTGGAAGCAGAGCGGTGTCATTCAGCTCGATGGTGACGGCGTTCCGGTATCATCAGGCAATTACCTAGCCTTCCAGCCATCGACCAATGGAGGGTATTCCAATTTGCTCAAAAAAACAATGATCAATCAGGCATATTTGCAGTTTGCCATTAAAACCAGAAAAGAGCCATGATAACATTGTTCAATCATTTCTCTTGTGCATTTGTTGAGTTTAGGCCTAACGATGGGGAGAATGCAATATTCAAAAGCTTTTCAGCCGGATTAGTTGAGCTTTCAAAGCCTGGTGGCAATGATCGCGTAAGCGAGTCATTCTCTCTTGCTATTGCAGGGTATGACATCAATGGCACACCAACACCTAAAGGGGGTTATAAAACAAATGTTGTAAGGACTAAATAAAAGGCGGTAGCGCATACCGGTTCCGAGGCGCTGGCTGGTGTCGGCGGTGCTAACAATGCGTCCAACGTGGGCAATGCTAACAACGTCATCGGGGTCGCGGGCTCAAATACTTTAATTGTTTGCGCTACAATCTTAGCCTGTAAAAGAGGCTGAAAATAAAAATAAGGGAACGCTTGTGAGTAGCATTTGCGAAAATTGGCTAAGAAAAGCAGGTATGAAAAGATACGGCAATTTATGGAATAAGGTATGCGAAAGGTCAAACGTTGAATTGGCTTTCGACAATGTTTTGAAGAATAAGAAAAATACATCTAAGCGGCGTTGGTTGGTCAATAACCGCGCGGCGTTGGTTGATGCCATCCATCAATCCCTAATTAATGAAAGCTATGAGTTCGGCCCATTGGAGTCGTTTGTTGTTTAAGGATAAGATTTATTTATACGAAAAAAACATGGAGATTAAAAGATTGTCAGAGATCAGGGAGTCTGAAAATTGGTTTTCATTGCCCAAGGATAAGCGCGTTAGTGTAGAGCATCTTTACGATAAAGACATTGTGTTCTTTGATTACTTGACCACCACCATCAAGAAAGAGCCTAAGGCAATTGTCAAGTTTGCCTATGCTGACAATGTAGATGATTGCCGTTATTTCATTACTCGAAGCGATGTTATGCGCGACAGGCTGGAACGAGACAAAGAGGTAATGCCTTTTATCGCAAAGGTCAAGAAGATTAAGAACTACATTGCTTATGAGTGATTGCAATATGGTTTAAATACTATTGCAATGTGGTTTTAACACAACAAAGGCAGCCGTTGAGCTGCCTTTGTTGTGTTTGTATAGTTTTTATTTGTGCACAATTCGTTTTAAATTGCGTGACATTTCGATTTGGCGATTATACATCAACGGAAGTCCTCGCAAGGAGGGCAATACCGCTTATGCCCTACAGACCATGGGCGAGATATTTAACCAACAGGGAATCGGTTTCGACATACTTCATGTGGGCAACAAAGCAGTGCGCGGTTGCCTGGCATGTGGCCAATGCGCCAAGAACAAAGATGAGCAATGCATCATCCAGTCCGACCCGGTCAACGAATGGATCCAGGCCATGAAGGAGGCAGATGGCATCATCCTTGGCTCCCCAGTCTATTATTCGGGGGTCAACGGCACCATGAAATGCTTTTTGGATCGAGCCTTTTATGTGGCCGGCAGCAACGGCTACCTATTCCGCCACAAAGTGGGCGCCTCGGTGGTGGCCGTACGCCGTTCGGGCGGGTCTGCCACCTTTGATTGCTTGAACCATTACCTGCTTTATTCCGAAATGATTGTGGCCAGCTCCAATTACTGGAACATCATTCATGGCCGTACAGCAGGCGAGGCAGCCCAGGACGAAGAGGGCAAGCAGATTATGGAGGTATTGGCCAACAACATGGCTTGGATTATCAAAATGCGCGAAGCCACCAAAGATTCTATTCCGGCTCCAGCCAAAGAGGCAAAAATTTGGACCCATTTCATAAGGTAATTGAAACATCTATCTGGATATTAACCACATAAAAGATACACATCAAAAAAGTGCTCAAACCCAATTGAATCCAATAGAAAAAGGTGCACCAGCAAAAACTGATGCACCTTCATGTCGTTATTTCAATACAAAACTGTTTATCCGATCTTTACAGATGTCATGGTTAGCGAACCGCCAACCGGTTTGTCGTTAAAGATATTGATCTCATCGCGATCATCCTGCAAGGCCAAGGCATACAGCAAGGGCAAATAATGCTCTGGGGTTGGGATGGCTAGCTCAAAGGCTTTACCTTGCTTCGAAAAATCGACCAGCTCCTGATGGTTCGAGTTCATGATGAATCGCTTTACTTTGTCGTTGACCTCAATGGCCCAATCGTACCCGTAGTTATCGTTCAGCCTCTGCCAATGCACCATGCCAAGGTTATGCACAATATTGCCACTTCCAACAATCAGGATGCCTTTATGCCGTAACCCGTAAAGTTCCTTAGCCAGCTCATAATGCTGTTGCGGATTTTTTAAATAGTCGAGGCTCAACTGCACAACCGGAATATCTGCCTTAGGATACATATGCCTGATGACGGTCCAGGCTCCGTGATCCAAGCCCCATTTCTCATCCAACGCCACTTGGGTACTTCGCACCATTTCCTTCAAATCACTGGCCAACTGCGGCTTACCTGGCGCAGGATAATGAATGTCGTGCAATGCTTTGGGAAAACCACCAAAGTCGTGAATAGTCCTAGGACTCTCCATGGCAGTCACCTTTGTACCTTTGGATTCCCAATGTGCGGAGACAACAATGATGGCTGTTGGCGTTTCAATCTCCGATGAAATTTTCCGAAATCCGCGCACAAACTCATTTTCTTCAATAGCATTCATGGGACTGCCATGACCAAGAAAGAGGACTGGCATTTTGGGCGTGTTGCCCAATGGTTGGTTGAAAATATTCATGGCATTGAATTTAGTTCCAAGGGCAAAACCCATGGCCGCTGTCAATAACGACTTAATAAATACACCTCTGTCCATCACTTGGAGTTTTAACGCCTTTTATTTATTGCCTATCCAGCATTGATTTCCAAATGGACAGGGCGACAGTGATTAAAAAAAAAGTTGGATATCGAGGATAAAGATGTCATCGATGGCTTTGTCCCCTAGATTGTCGAAAAAGGAGTTGGAACCATAACGCACATCAAACTTGGAGCGATCGACCTTTAATTGAGCAGAATAGACATTGCCCTTTTGCGTGACATCAACAACTATATTTTCGGACTTTCCTTTAATGGTTAACACACCCGAAAGGGTTGCTTTACCATTAATAAATTGAGTTGCTTTGCTTACCCGAAATGTTGAAGTTGGATATTTTTCAACCCCAAAGAAATCGTCCGATTTTAAATGGCCAACCAGTTTTTGGTTGTAACCTTCGTCCGTCAGGTCGGTATTGCTGATGGAATTCATGTCCATCACCACTTCGCCGCCCACGATGTGACCATTCTTGAACTCAAGATGGCCGCTCTTAATTTTGATGCCGCCCTGGTGTGAACCACCAATTTTGTTACCCGTCCATGTCACCATGGATTGGCTTAGGTTGATGTCACTTTTTTGAGCCGATGCCGACAAGGTGCCTGCCAATAGAAGCACGATGAATAGTTTCAAGTTTTTCATATCGCAAAATTTTAAATTGATCTCTTTCTATTTACGATACAAAGTTAAATGACCAGCACCCTTCGCACACTTGATCTATGGTAAGAAATGAGATTGATGTATGTCAAGTAATTGGCAACAAACCGCTGGTCATTTCTGACGCCTGATGCGACTCAGGCTTTCGGGCGTGATGCCCAAATACGAGGCAATATAAATAAGGGGCACACGCTGAAATACTTCGGGTTGCTCTTTCAGCATCTCATTGTACCGATCCAAGGCGGTTTCCCACATGGTGCCATTGAGCCGGTGCAAGGCATTGACATAGGCTTTTTGAAACAGGATGCGGAAATACCTTTCCAAGCGCGGGACTTCAACGAGCAATTGCTCAAACCGTTCGTGCGAGATCCGCAGCAAATGAGAATCTTCCAAGGGCTCAATATGATATTTCGAAGGAGTTTGTGAAAAGAAACTTTCCAGATCGCTGATCCAGTTGTTGTCCATCCTGATTTGATAAATATGTTCCACGCCTTTTGTGTCGATATAGAATGAACGCATGCATCCCTTTGTAATGAAATAGAGGTAATGACAAACCTCCCCGGCCACCAGCAACTCATTTTTCTTCCTGATGGTCATAGGCTCAAAGGCGTTTGATATGATTGCCTCGTCATTTTCCGTTATAGGTGCCCATTTTCTAAAATAGTAGAGCAGTTTGTGGTCTTCAGCCATTTTCAAAATACATTGATCAATCCAATACAAATTAACAAAAAACAATCGAAAACAAACATGACTCAGCTTTTCGATTAAAAGTGGTATTTTTGAGCCAAATAAAAGAACCTGCATGAAGATCCTCCTGCTTACACCACCCTTCACCCAACTCAACACCCCCTACCCGGCCACCATGTACCTGAAAGGTTTCCTGAAACAGCAGGGCCACGAAGTCATGCAAGCCGACCTGGGCATCGAGCTGTTCAACAGGATCTATTCGAAAAAGGTGATGGCCAACCTGTTCGACCTGGCCGCACAAACCGGGGAACGTTCGCCCCTGCTGAATACCATGCTGGACCAACAGGAGCAGTACCTCTTTTGCGTGGAGCCGGTCATCCGATTCCTGCAGGGGCAGGAACCCACGTTGGCTACCCGCATCTGCCACACCGATTTCTTGCCGCAAGGGTCGCGTTTCAACAATATGACCGACCTGGAGTGGGCCTTTGGGACGGTGGGCATCACCGAAAAGGCGCGCCACTTGGCTACTCTTTTCATCGAAGACATTGCCGACTTCATCAAAGAACACATCTCCCCCTATTTTGAGCTGGGTCGCTATGCCGAACACCTCTGCCTCAGGGTGGCCGACTTTGAGACTTTGGAGGAGGCGCTCAACCACGAGCCCTCACCCATCGACCGGATGATCCACCAACTGGTGGACGAGAAGATGGTTCAGTTCCAGCCCCAGATGGTTGGGTTCTCCATCCCCTTTCCTGGCAACCTGATGGGGGCTTTGCAGGCCGGCCGCCACATCCGCCAAAACTACCCACAAACGGTTATCGTGTGGGGCGGTGGATATGTGGGCACCGAATTGCGCAACCTGCAATCGACCAAACCTTTCCAATACACCGACTACATCATTGCCGATGATGGCGAACCGGCCTTGCTGGCACTGACCCAATACCTGGAGAGCGAACACAAGGATGAAACGCAGCTCCACAGCACCTTCCACCTCAACAAACTAGGAGAGGTTTGCTGGGCGCCACCCCGCAAGGCTGGCCACATACCCTTTGGCCAGCTACCCGCGCCCGACTACTCCGACCTGCTGCTCGACCAATACATTTCGGTGATTGAAGTGTCGAACCCCATGCACAAACTCTGGAGCGATGGCCGCTGGAACAAACTGATACTGGCCCATGGCTGCTACTGGGCCAAATGTGCCTTCTGCGATACCACACTGCCCTACATCGGCTGTTTCGAAACCGCCACTGCCACTGCCTTGTGCGACCAAATAGAGCAGGTGATGGCCCAAACCGGCCAAAGCGGCTTCCACTTCACCGACGAAGCAGCGCCGCCAAAAGTATTGCGCGAGCTCTCCGAAGAGATCATTAGGCGGGGCTTGGTCATCAGTTGGTGGACCAACATACGGTTCGAGAAATCGTTCACGCCCGAGCTGTGCGCCCTCATGGCCCAAGCAGGCTGCATTGCTGTATCAGGAGGCTTGGAGGTGGCTTCCAATCGGCTGCTCAAGCTCATCAACAAAGGTGTAACGGTGGAACAGGCTGCCCAATCAGCCGCCAACCTCTCGGAACAGGGCATTATGGTGCACGCCTACCTGATGTATGGCTTCCCGACCCAGACATTCGAAGAGACCCTGGACGGACTCAATGCCGTGCGACAACTGTTTGAAAAAGGAATGCTGGTTTCTGCCTTCTGGCACCGCTACGCCATGACCATCCACAGTCCATCGGGTCAGAATCCAGAAAAGTTTGGTGCAGAGAAATTGCCTTCCACAACCGGAAGCTTCGCCAACAACGAAATCCCCTTCACCGACCATCAAACCATCGACCTGGATGAGTTGGGCGAGGGGCTACGCCTGGCCACCTACAATTACATGCTCGGCCTGGGCTTCGACCGACCGGTGGAACAGTGGTTCAATCGGCGCACGCCCAACAATAAGAAGCGTAAAAAACGGTGATCTACTCCACCTTGCGCCGTTTCACCCCACGAATAGCCTGCTCGGTCCATGGATCGTCGGGCCACACGTGCTTAGGGTAACGGCTACGCAACTCCTTGCGCACCTCAAAATAGGCATTGTTCCAGAAGCTGCGTAAGTCGGATGTAATTTGAACCGGCTTGTAGCCCGGCGACAACAGGTGCATCAACACCGCATTCCTGCCCGCATTGACACTCGGCGTCTCGGCCAAACCAAACACCTCCTGCAAACGCACCGCCAGCACCGGCTGGGAACCATTGGCCTGGTACTGGATCTTGATTTTAGAACCACTGGGCACCTCCAAACGCTCCGGCGCCAACTCGTCGAGTTTTTGCTGAAGGGCATAATCGAGATGAAACTGGAGCACCTCGGCCAAGTTGATCTTTTTCAAATCCTCAGCCTTGCTGACACGATCAAGATAGGGGGCCAGCCATTCGCGGCAGGTTGCCAGCAGCGTGGGCATGGAAACATCGGGCCAAGCCTCCTCGGCGCGCCATTGCCGCAAGCTCAACACCCGGTTCTGCCACTGCACCACCGTCTCATTAAAATCGAGCAGGTGGGCGCCATCCTTTGCCACTACGTCACAAATAGCAACGGTAATCTGCTCCGGATCGGGCGACGACAGCGGTTTGCTCTGCAACACGATGCTGCCGATGCGCAACTCCCGGTTGGCCACCACGCCGCCTTTCCGACCATCCCAGCTGATCACATCGCGCTCCTTCACCAGTGGCATCAAATCCTTAGGATTGAGTGGCGACGCCATAAAAATCTTCCCCATACCATCGCGCGCATCCAGGTGAGCCACCGCCAGCCACGACTCAAAAGCCAAATCATCGCGATGGCCAGCCATCACCAGGCTGCCATTTGACAGTTGAAACTGCGCATTGTTGCCCGGACGGGCACAGGCAATCCGTTCGGGATAGGCATGCACCAGCAAAAATCCGGTTTCAAACACATTCACAGCTCCATTGTCGGGTTTGATGTCGAACATTTTGCGGTACGAAGCCGCCACCTGCTCAATGCGGGCAAATGCCCTATTGTCGTTATGTTGCTTACGGTAGCGGCGTAGAGCTTCGATGCGCAGGTTGACATCGATGCCGGCATCGCGTGGCAGTGGATCACGCTCCTCCAACACGGCAGCCAGGTCGGTGGCCAGAGGCAGCAAACCTGCCTCGCGGGCACAAATGAGCATGTGCGCCATACGGGGATGGCAGGGCAGATTTTGCATCTGTTTGCCGTAGGGGGTAATCTTATTATTCTCGAGTGCCTCCAAGTCGTGCAGCAGTTCGGTGGCCTGCATCAGCGCACCCTTGGGTGGTGGCGTGAGCCAGGTCATGCGGGCAATATCCGAAACGCCCCAAACGGCCATATCCAGCACCAGCGAAGTGAGGTCGGCCTCGGCTATCTCAGGCGTCCTGTGGTCGGCCAGCCGATCGTGCGTGGCCTTGCTCCACATGCGGTAGCACACACCCGGCGATAAGCGCCCGGCACGCCCGGCACGCTGGTCGGCCATATCCTTGGAGATGGAAACCGTCTCCAAACTCGACAAGCCGGTATTGGGGTTGAACTTGAGGGTACGGCCAAAACCACTATCCACCACAATGCGCACCCCTTCGATGGTGAGCGATGTTTCGGCTATAGAGGTGGCCAGCACCACCTTGCGTCGTCCTTGCCGGTCGGGCATGATGGCGGCATATTGTTTGTTTTGTGGCAACTGCCCGTAAAGCGGATGGATCATCACCCCATCGAGTTGCGGCTTGAGGAGGGCTTCGCACTTGCGGATCTCCCCTTCCCCGGGCAGGAACACCAGAGCATCGCCAGGCTGTTCCTTCAGGGCTCGCAATACCATGCGAGCTGTCAACTCGGGCAGCATCCGTTCATCACGGCCTTCAGCATAAACCACCTCAACAGGGTACTGCCGTCCGGCGCTCTCCACAATGGGTGCATTCAAAAGTTTTGAGAGGTTGGGCATATCGAGCGTGGCCGACATGATGACAATGCGCAAGTCGGGACGCAGAACCTGTTGGGCTTCGCGGCACAATGCCAGCGCCACGTCAGCAAAGAGACTGCGCTCGTGGAACTCATCGAAGATCACCATCCCCACCCCTTCCAGCGAGTTGTCGCTCTGGAGCATGCGCGTGAGGATCCCTTCGGTGAGGATCTCAATCTTGGTATTTTTGGAAACGCGCGACTCAAAACGGATGCGGTATCCCACCGACTCCCCCACCGGCTGGCCTATCATATCGCTCATGCGGGCTGCAATGGAGCGCGCTGCCAGGCGGCGTGGCTCCAGCATCAAAATCTTCTGCCCCCCAAGCCAAGGCTCATTTGCCAGAGCCAGCGGCAAGAGCGTACTTTTCCCGGCTCCTGGCGGGGCACTGATGATCAGCGTATTTTCAACGGAGAGTTTTTCCTTGATTTCGGGAACCACATCGGCTACCGGCAGGTGGAATGATGAATAATCGAACAGCACAAATACTATTTTTTAGGCTGCAAAGATAGGAAAGGAAAAGTAGAATTTAGTTTTTGGGAACTAACGAGTTCAAAGGAAGTTTCTTTTTTAAGAAAAAAATTATAAATTAACAGCTAAATTAAAGAACATAAAAAGACAATCTCCCCCTATGACACAAATATGCAATACGTTAGCAACAACAAACCAAATATTTAACCCTGCTGTAATTGCCGCGATTATTGGCGCATTAGTAGCCCTACCTGGCTTTTTATTGAATTCTCAGAATTCAAGACTTCAGCGGAAGAAGAGTGAACGAGATGAGATATATAAAAAAATCAATAGCTTTTATGGACCTATTCGATTGCAATTAAAGACAAGTAAAGAATTTTATAATCTATTTTGCTCAAGTATCAAACAACGTCTAGGGTTAGACACATTTCGAACTCTACCCTATATTCTAGATGGGAATCAGTTAAATAAAACTGAAAAAACGATATTAAAGCAAATTCTTAAAATTGGTAAAAACATTGAGCAAATTATAAACAATAACGCCGGACTTATTGATGATGACAATTTGCATAAAGAAATGGTACAACTCGCAACTCATTTGCAAATTATTCGTGAAGCCTATGAAGGTGGTTATTCAATTGGCTCAAACAAACTACCCTTCCTTGAAAATAAAACATTCCCTGATATAGAAGAACGAGTAGATGAAATGTTCTGGAAACTAAAAAATGAATTGAAGAAATAAATTCCCAACAATCAGTATTTCCCTTTTTCGGGAATTACATGTCTTACTCCACCCCGAGGATTATCCATATCTCCATGGTATCTAGGGATAATATGAAAATGACAATGAGGAACTGTTTGACCTGCAGCTTTACCAATATTTACTCCTATATTATATCCATCAGGTGAAAATTTATTATCAAGTATCGTTTTTACCTTTTCTATTAACTCAAAAACTGCCAAATATTCTTCTCTGGTTATATCAAAGTAATTTGAAAAATGTCTTTTCGGAATAACTAAACTATGCCCCTCTGATACAGGATATATATCAATGGTAGCCATAGCTAAATCATTTTCACATATAACATCAATGTTTTCAGGCAAATGACAAAAAGGACAATTTGATTCGTTGTAATCCATTGTATCTAATGATCTATAAATCGTATTCAATGATTATATTATAGATACCTCTCATAAAAAGAGGCATGCCTACTCCTTTTTAAACTAAAAATTGTGTTATTAATTGTACCGTTTCTCATTTAAAACTCAATTGAGGATTAATCAAGACTCAATAGCCTCTTATAATCTTCCCATTCTTTTACATTTCTAATTTCTTCTATTTTTTTAAAACCTAATTTCAAAAGCAGAGCATTTTGAATACGAGACTTTCCGAGTCCAGAAGCCGTAAAGAAATTATCCGAAAAATCAATACTAGAACATTTTTGTAAAATTTGTACAAAAAAATTCTCACTTATATCTTTCTGAGGCAAGCTATATTTTTTTAAAATCTCACTAAGAAGTTTGAATTGAGCTTGAATACCAACTGTCTTAAATAAATAGCTTCCCTTCTTATAAAGTATTCGGTTGCTAGCATTAAAAAAATTCTTGATACAAGTAAAGGTGAATAAATCGTTATCGTTTAAATAAAAATCCCGTAACGTCGTATTGTCTGTATCTAAAACAGACCTGACTCGATCCTTCAAGTTATAAAGTTGTAACTTGTCTCTGTCTTTTTTAGGATTACTTGAAATCAAAGATAAAATTCCATCGACTAAAGCTGCTGTAGAAACAAACCAATCTTTACTTTTAGGATTTTCGTTAAATAATAATTCTGAATTTTCAGCAGCAATTGTAATTCTTTGAAAAAACACAGTTTGTTCGTCTCTATTGAGTTTTCTAACAATATTAACAGCAGCTTTCTCTGGAGACCACGAAATACTATTTTCTTCATCTAAATTATAGCCATATAAATTATACGCAAGACTTTTATCAACAGATTTTTGGTTAATGTTAATTGTTGCGAACAAATAAGCTTGATAGGGATTAGGCAATCCCATGTATATTGAACAGAGTAAATTATAATTCTGCCTTTTCTCTTTAGAAATAAATTGAAACCCTTTTAAACGATGTTGCCCGTCAATAATAGACCCATTTATAATGTCTTTTGGAATCATGAGATACTCTTTATTCTCCTCAACTTTTATTTGCCATGAATCTTCATCCAGCTGAGAATGCGTATTAGCAGCTATAATTATAGAATTTGGCATTGCACTTTCTACTCCGCTTAGGTACTCACTAATCTCCCTTAACCTTTTAGGATCTTCAGGTCTTTGAATACCAGTATAACTTCCGTCAATATTTGCACGATATGGATTTGGCTCAACTACCTTTAACAAATCATCAGCATTAATTGAAGCAACATAAAAAGTACCCAATGGTTGACTTATTTTTATAATTTCAGTTTTCAAAAACATATCTTTCAACTTTTAAAATCATCCATGCTTCCACTTAATTCAACACTGCTATCTTCATCATTAGGATTTCCTAATGCAGTGCTAGGAGATACTTGATTTAATTGTGGTTTCTCAGAATTGGAAATCCACCAAAGAAAATATGCCAATAGTAAACCCACACTTGAAAATAAAAAAGAAACTAATTCTTCTTGGTACAAAACCGATAATAGCCAAAGAATAAAACCTAAGATAAGAACTGAAACACCGAACATTTGCACATCTTTCAAGTTGACTTCTTTAAATTTTGTTTCCTCTCCATCCAATAGAATAAGCTCCACAGATGAGGCCGCGATATAAGCTAAAAAGATATTAGCCATATTTATCTTGACAGATTCCCAATGTTTAAAACAATTACAACCATTTGAAATAGAATATAACTCATAAAAAACCCCCATTGAACCTAAAATGACAATGATAAAAACAAAATAAAGAATAAAACGAGGGCTTTTTCTGGGTTCCTTTATTCGTTTTTTTAGAAAATCAAAGAAGCTATCCCATTCCTTAAATTTTGACTTGTTCGTGTTCATATGCTCATTATTTTCTTTCCCAAAACTGATTAACTTTAAAAAGTTTTGCCATCTCGAGTTCTCTAATATTCGAAATAGCTTGTCCCTTTTCAATTTTTTCCATGCTTCGGGCTATGGTTTTACTGTGACCACCTGAAAGACCAAGAAACTTCTCCATTACTTTTTGATTCTTGTCTTTGATGTCGAATAAAAACGCAATTTCGCACATGGTTGAAAAATCGAAATCAGACTGATTGTATTCATCGATACCTTGTGAAAGCAATACAACTGAAACACCTTTAGAGCGTATTTCGCGGAGCATTTTTTCAAGTATTTCCTGGTATTTCTTTTCTTTAAAAATTACGTGAGCTTCATCAATCAGGATCACATAACGCATTGCCTTTGTGTTATCCTCGACTGGTGTATTGTCCATATTCATGAACGTATTGTAAATGTAATTGATAATTAGAAACAAGGAGGTAAACCTTACTGAGTTAGATAAGTCCCCAGAAAGAGAAAGGTATAAGTTCTTGTTGAAGAAATTCGATTGATTTTTGGGATCATCAATGAATATTTGATACCTGCTTAATTCATCTATAATTTCGGAAAGGGTATCTTTTTTATCTCCAACAATCTCTTGTAAATGAGCGTTGATTTGTTTCATGGTGGGATAGGAACCCCCTTTTTGTTCCAGGAAGGATTCTAAAATGGCTTCCCTCAATTTACCTCTTTGCTTGATTCCCAAATTTGAATATTTACAGACAATATCAACAAACTTATCTATCCCCATATTTTTATTTACTTCATTGATATTATCAATAAAAGTTAAAGGATTTACAGGAAATGGAGTTTGAGGAACATCGATAAATTCAGTTTGTGTTTTATTAAAAAACGGCTCCATTACAATTAGATCATCCTGCTTCAATCCTTTAAAATCGAGATATATAAAATTTACATGCCCATTGGATTGCTGGTTTATTTGAGAGATAAAATCTAAAGCAAATTGTGTTTTACCTGTACCCGAATTACCAGCAACTGCAATATGATGATTATTGTAAAGCTTGGTGTTGTTTATTTGAAGCAGGATTGGTTCGTTTGCTTCAATTGTTCTGCCTACTTCAATTTTTATTGGATTAGAATAATATGATTTGTCAATATGTTGCTGGTTGTTTTTTACCGCATCAAGTGAAACATTTACCCCGTCCAAATGAATAATTCCCTTCTCAATAAACTCGACAAGGAAATCAAAGAAGGTATAATTAAAATTGTCCTGGAAAATATGATCCATTAATTCCAAACCATGATCAATATGGATTTTAATGTATTTAGGGATATTTTCGTCAGTTTTATAAAAGCCATAATACTGACAAATCAATGCTACATAAAAGTCGCGGTATTTAGCATCAAAAAGAATGTGATCTTTATACTCTTTCCCTTTTGAGTCATAAAGATTAAAATCGCTCGAAGTGAATTTTCTCCCCGTTTGTAACGAATAACCTAATGCAATTCGAGCAATAACATTTTCTTTAGATCCATGAGGTAGCTTAGAAGTTAACCTTCTAACAACATCTTGATTTTTTTCGGATGTTCTAATATTAATTTGCATTATATTTTTGGTTATAAGTCGCTAAAAAATCTTCGGGAGTTGTTGCCAAAAACTCAGAATTATCAGTTGAAACATTGTTTATCAGATAAGCTTTACAAATATTTGGTTGTAGTAATTTGTATTCCTTTTCTGTTAATTCCTTATTGATCAAAGGAAAGATGACCACTTGCTTTGAAACATTCGGATAGAAGTAACGAATGATATTTTCTGCATGCTGTTCATCGAACTTCTGCATAGGACTATCAATAAAAACAGGAAACTCAATATCTGATTCATCAACAAGCGCATTTAATAGTGCTGAAGCATACATCTGCCGTTCACCCATCGACAATGATCCCTTGTCAATAATTCGATCATTTTGATTAAACAGGGTTATATCAATATCTTCACCTGTAAGACTAATATCAACTTCAACCTTTTTTATAAATCCCGTTTTATGCATTAACGTTGTTAGTCCTGAAAGCATTTTATCCTCTAACGATTTCTTCTTTTCCTCCTTAAAAAGTGAAATAAAACTCTGAAGTCTATTAATTAAATGCTTCGTTTTCTGCTCCTTACTTGAATACTGGCTTGAATCATCTATCTTCTTCCGCAGTATTTCTTGCCTTTGTTTAAATGTTTTAATCTGATTATTGAATTCACCAACTCTTAAATGCAAAGTTTCGATCTCCTTGTCAATGGATAGGATTCGTTTATCCAATGAATCTTTTTTTTGCCGTAAATCCGAAATATATTCATCTTCCGCACTCTTTTCAGCATCGCGTATTTTTCTACTAATTGAATCAAGTTGATTTTTGACATAAGAATATTCAACATTAAAGCGAGCAAAACTTTCCCTAAAACTATGTCTCAAGGTGTTAACAAGTTGATTAAACTCATTAGTTTCGGAATTTGAGAAATCGTGCAATACTCGTAAATTATCAGGCAACTCTTGCATATCAGAAAAAAAATGTTTACGAACAAGTATTCTAATTTGTTCTTCATAAAAATCACGAGTCCGAACGTCTATTGGAAAATCAAGAGTTTGCCGTTTGTCTTCTATTTCCTGCCTGATTTTTGTAACCTTAGAATTTACATCATCTTGCTTATATTTCTGCTCTGAGAATTGTCTTTCGTTGTTCAGTTGTTCTGAAATATTCATTAATGAGTCACCTGCTAGTGCAAAAGGGATCAAATCAAATAAATCCTTCAACTTATCCTGAATATCATTCTTCTTTTTATCTAATTGGGCTTGTTCATCTTTAAGATTATTCAATTCGTCAATCGTCATTTTTTCACCATCCCGAATTAAGCGGCGCTGAATTTCTTCGGCCTCTTTTTCCTTCTGATTCTTTTCGTGCTTTAAATCATCAATTTGAACATCTATAGCCTCAATTTCTATTCTCGCTTTTTCGATACTTGAGTGTAAATCGTTTAGTTCCTTTTTCTCGTCGGGTGTAGCAGATCTTCTTCTATATTCGTCTTGTTTTTCTTCAAGATTAGCTTTCAAATCCTCATACTTCTGAATCCCTAAAACTTCAGAGTAAGCTTTACTCAATTGTCTGCGTTGATTATTTGAATTTACCTCCGCCAAAGAAACAATTTTTTCAGCATCAAAGAAAAAGAACTTGGCAATTTCAATAGGCAGGATGAAATCTCGTATAAAAATCTCTTCTCCTCTTTGGTTTTCTTTAGTCAGATCTTCAATTAACTCATTGTAGTAACCGTCAATAAGCACTTCAACCTTATCAGAAGAACTTGAAACAGTATTGTAGATTCGAGTAATTCTTATTTCATTACACGTAACATCTGGAATTTTTACACCTGAAAAAGTAATAGAAACAGAAAACTCTGTTTCGCCCTCCTCGTATGCTTTGCGATTTAAACTTCCTGAGATATATTTTGTATAATTTCCTTTATCTTTAATTTCCTTCTCATAAAGCTCATCAACTTTCTCCATCTGTTTTCCATACAGACACCAAACTAAAGACATTAAGAATGTAGTTTTCCCAAAACCGTTTTTCCCACTTACAACAATAATATTCTTATCGCCAGAAGGAAGAAGAGTGATTTTATTTTTACCCTTGTAAATGCGGAAATTATTAAGTTCAATTTCTTTGATGTACATTATCGGATTCTTTTGTTAGATACTTCTCAATAACTCTTTCCATGTCATCTTTTAGTCCTCTCTTCCTGTTTAGAAGAGCTTTATTCCTTTGCATAATCAACAACTCTTGAATCAGATCAAAATCAGCAGGATTATCATCACAAACGTCTTTTAACAAATCTATTTCCTTTTGAAGCTTTTCGTCATTTGTTTTCATCTCAAGTTCTTTGTTATAGACCTTATTGTAAATGTCTGAAACCCTGTATTCGAAATTCAAATCACGGTTCCATAATACTTGAATTGCAACAAGTTCTTGATTAGTTATTAGGGTTAGATTTTTTTTATATTTCTGCACTTCCTTCTGCGCTAGGAGTATTTCTTCTAACAATTTAGCCCGGTATTTTTCTGAATAATTACCTTGATTATGGCCTTCCTCGGTAACTGCTGGCTGTCCATTTCTTCGAGTTGACAAACGATTCTCAGAAACATTTCTGTTTTCTACCATACTTGTTCTAAGATCAAGTAATGGCTTTAACCATTCTTTCCCTTTATCAACCAATGCAGACATCGATTTATCTTCTTTTACTACAGTACATGTCCAACAACCAAAGCGACTTTGACCACATGATGTATGTACTTTATCGGTAACCATTGTTGGACACTCATAATCATCGGCACTGGCATCAACATAAATTTGAAATAGCTTAGAATTATCTGCCCCCCAAGGTGAGGTCATTGCATTAATAATGTACCAAACATCTTCAAGCATTAAGTCTTTAATCGGGGCGTAAACATATGTATTGAACTGGTTTGGATGCTTCGTTAATCTCTTCCCTTTAATCTCATGCTTTTTAATTGATTTTGCACGCTGCTGACTTTCAGCACTTCTGGTTCCAATTAATATTATCGCCTCTCCATTTTCAGCAACTTGTTCTGTTATAAATCTAGAAGTAGGCTTAATTTTCATTTTATCGGTACACCAACGAAAAGCATTATTAGGAACTGGATATCCTCTCCCAACAATATTTACCCAGAAACTGTCTTCGAGTCTTGGAATCGTCTTTTGAATCTCAATCGGCAGCCCTTGCTCCACTGCAGCTAATTTAATTTTATCAAGAACACCATCAACATATTCAGCAACAATAGGATTTTCAACTAGAGTATCATTGCAAACAACGAATAGCTTCCTCTGTCGCAATTCGGAAGGTATATTCTTAATTGCTAACCAAACAAGCTGCAAAAGTGCAGTTGAATCCTTACCTCCACTGAAACCAATAATCCAAGGTCTATTAAAATCCTCACCCAATAGATATTGATCTTCAATCTCTGAAATTATATGTTTTATCTTTATAGACATTTATTATTTATTAAAAACCCAAAAATAACAAAATAAATGAGTGAATTCAAAAAAAACAGACCTTCTAAAAGAATGCTTTTGTTATAGTTTTCAAAAACCTGTGAATCATTACCTTACAACACCAAAACAGTCACTACAAATACTAAATGGGAACAACATTAAAAAAACACAATTTCTTTCAAATAACAAGACAAAACAGTTTTACCCACTAAAACATAATTTTAATCCATAGCATCAAAACCTAAACAACCAATTACCTCCAATAATCATCTTCAATTCTAGTAGTAACAAACGAAAAAAGTTACTACAAATATAACAAAACTATTATTCCATCAACCAAGGGTTTACAGTTAAATAGTATCATTACGCCCATCGGATTGAATGGCTCAACCACGGGATTCCATTTCGGAGGTAGATAGAGTTGAAACAAAGAAAGTTGTTTCCAAATATCAGATCAGATTCATGGTGGTGGCCGTTTGAACAGCCTCAACGGCATTTTTCGCCCCCAACTTGGCAAAGATATTTTGACGGTGCCGGTTAACCGTGTTGATGCTGATGTGGAGACGGTGGGCAATCTCCTTGCTGGCCAACCCATCGCGAATACAGCCCAGCACCTCCCGCTCCCGGCTCGAAATCATGGAAGAGCAGTTGGTGTATTGCTCCACCGGAATGACCTCTCCTGTTTTATTATTGATAATCTTTCCTTGAATCCCCACAACTTGAGAAGGCGCATAATTCGGGAAATTATACAGGCACAAAGCCAACCACAACCGCCCTTTACTGTTATTTCGAAGATATAGGGTTCGATGATGGATGTGGTGGTATTCCCCTGCCCCATCCAATGCCCTAATGATGCAGGCAGTACTAAAGTCGAGCCTTTGACTGGGATCCATGACTCCCAGAAAATGAAAAAAACGGAGCTCCAGCACATGGCGCTCCAACAGATCATCGGGATGGATCTTCCCATAAATTACATCCTCCCACTTCGACGCCAACACTAATGGGGTTTCGGTTTGCCTACCAATACCAAGAAATTCGGCAAAGGCACCACCATACACATAACTCTTGTCGGCGGAGAGGTCCGACAGCACAGCTACACAATTCTCAATGGCTACATAGGCTTTCACCGTCAACAGGGCTTGTTCCAATTCACCAGGGGAACTGTCCACCCGCTGGAGCTGTTGAGCTGCAAAACCATCTTCCAATTGTTGAATAATCGAATCCATAGGCAAAAATGGTTATTTATCACCATTGACAATAAAAGTGTAAAAAGGGAACTTTGAACCCAAAATTACCAATAAATACTCACAAGAATGAAAACTGGAAAACTCTTTTTTATTGCCACCCTATGCCTAATGGGATTTGTACGCCAGGAGAGTGGTGCCCAAACATTGGAAAAGATGCATTGGTTCAATGAACCAGCCAAATGGGAAGTGCGCAATCCCGCCACCTTTGTGATGCAAGTCCCCGCCCAAACGGACTATTGGCGTGTTTCGCACTACGGCTTCACCGTAGATGATGCACCATTCTATTATGCCGAGTATGGCGGGGAGTTTGAGGTGAAAGTAAAAATCACTGGAAACTACAAAACCACCTTCGACCAAATGGGCTTGATGCTGCGTATCGACCATGAGAATTGGATCAAGACGGGCATTGAATATGTTGATGGAAAACAGAACATCAGCACCGTAGTAACGCACAAAAGAAGCGACTGGAGTGTGATTGAGTTGAATAAGGCTCCAAAATCCATCTGGATCAAGGCATTGCGCCGGTTGGATGCAGTGGAGATTTTCTACTCCTACGACGATAAAACCTACAACATGCTACGCACCTGTTGGTTCCAGGACAACTGCCCGGTCAGGGTTGGATTGATGGGAGCCTCACCCGACGGAAACGGTTTCGAGGCCGTGTTCGAACATTTTGAAGTCAAAAAACTACCCGACTTGCGCCGCCAGGCGTGGGCCGAAAAACAGAAGAATAAATAAAACCACGACAAAGCAGATAAATCAAAAAGCTGGAAGCAATTTGCCTTCAGCTTTTTGAATTTTTCAAAATAATCCCTGATAATTCCAAACGGGTCAATCTTTGCTAATCCGTTCAATAAAGGACGTGAAACTATTTTAGCAAGGCTTCAATCCTCTTCTCCGCCAGCGTCGCGCTTAATGATCAACCTCAGCGACTGGTCGAAGGTAAAATAACTCCACAACCAGTTGAGGAAAACAAACAACCTGTTTTTCACCCCCAGGATCGACATCAGGTGGACAAACATCCAAACGTACCACGCAAAAAAGCCAAACAAGGTCACGCCGGGTAAGTCCGCCACAGCCAAATGCCGTCCCACGGTAGCCATGGAGCCCAAATTTTTATAGCGGAAAGGAACCATCTCCCTTTTTTGCAATAGAAGCTTGAAGTTACGCCCCAAATTACGGGCTTGCTGAATGGCCACCTGAGCCACTTGGGGATGGCCTTTGGGCAACGCGTCGCTCACCATCACGCAGTTATCGCCGATGGCGAAAAGAGAGTCGATGCCATCAGCCCGATTGAACGCATCCACCTTGATCCGCCCGCCCGGCGTATAAACTACTGAAGGGATTCCTTCAAGTTTGGTGCCTTTGATCCCGGCAGCCCAAATCACAGTCTGGGTCGGTATGGCCTCGCCATTGCTCAAGATCACCGAGTTGTTTTGATAATCCTTCACCTGGACACCAGTTAGAACTTCAACCCCCAATTTCTTCAGGTAACGTTCCGATTTGGCCGAAGAGCGGTGCGACATACCGCCCAATAACGATGGAGAGGCTTCAATCAACACAATGCGTATTTTGGCAATGTCGAGTTCCTTGTACTCCTTTGGGAAAATATGCTTTTTCATTTCGGCCAGCGCCCCAGCCACCTCGGTACCGGTAGGCCCTCCACCCACCACTACCAGGTTCATCAGCTCTTCCTTACGCCGAATGTCAACCTCAAACAAAGCCCGTTCAAGATTTTTCAGAATGCCATTGCGCAACGACAAAGCCTCTGTAACCGATTTCATAGGGTAAGCCACCCTTTGGATGTTTTCGAGTCCGAAGTAGGATGTTTCGGCTCCGGCGGCAATCACCAGATAATCGTAACTGCAACTGCCCGATTTGGTGTGCACCTCCTTTTGCTCGCAATCGACCGAAGTCACTTCGGTGATCCTCAAATAAAAGTCACGATGCCGATGAAACAACTTCCTGAGTGGAAACAAAATACCACTGGGTTCAATACCGGCAGTGGCTACCTGGTAAAAAAGGGGTTGAAACTGGTGGTAGTTGTTCTTATCAATCAAAACGACTTGATAATCTGAATTCTTCAGCTCTTCGGCCAACTTTATGCCCGCAAATCCACCACCAATGATTACAATTCGTTTCTTGCCACTATTGGGAATATTCAACATGATAGCACTGTTTTCTGGTTACAACAATTATGATTCCTATTGATCCGCTTTCCCTTCGAGAGAAACGCCTCGTCAAAATCACTCCCAGATAACTGCAACCAAAGAAAAGAGTTCAATGAGCGGGCATCAAAAAGAACTTAGAGGTCTATCCATTATCGAACCCACGACTTCAATTTCTATTTTATTAAGTTCGCCTACCAACAATCGTTTTGTTTCGTCAACACTGCTCTTTTTTAATGGTACACCTAAAACGAATATTGTATTAATCGTCTCATTAATAGTGTTTTTGAAGTGAATACTTTTTAATTCAACTTGATCAGATGGATAACATAAAAATCCGTATTTGAAGTCTGTTTTACTGAAGGATGAGTATGCCAGTATTTGATGTAGGTCGTGCCGATGGTCCTCCTTTAGTAACTCACTTTGATCAAACTTGTTGTAAAGATTTGATTTGTATTTGGCGTCGATAAATACCAAAAGGTTCTCTTTCTGGAAAATAGCGTCAGGTTCCAGATGCTTCAATTCCCAAGAGTAATGCCTTGATGTCGTTGAATGGAACTTGAAATTGGGAAAAAGCCGTCCTCCAGTTTCTTTGGCTGCTTCTCGAAAAATATATTGAACAAACTTTTCAAACACATCCGAAAAGTCAACACGCCAAGCCGTGCAGTCAACGAAGTTGAAATTTAAAATTTTATTTGCTTGTTCCTTACAGACTTTTACTGTTGGGCTATCAGAAAAGCGAATGGCTATATTACCAGTCACTTTTGGTTTGTGCAGTTTCAGGCGCTCTTCGAGATAATTCAATTTGTTGCGCAGGGTATTCTTTATTCTAGGCGGAGTATTCGCCGAAAGAAGTTCATTTTTACAAATATCAAACACATATTTGACTTCAGCAAATTCGCTATGAAATTGGCTCAGGACATTTGTATTGACTGGGAATCGCAACCGGTTTTCCACCTTGTATTCTTTATCGACATAACTCGACCAATTAATTGGTCCGGTTGGTTGACTTGACACCTTCGCAACATTATCAAATTTTCTCCAGGCCGTCATGGTCAGCTTCTCAAGCGATGCAATAAATTTAACGGCCTCCAAATACATAGGGGGTCTAAAATTCCGTCCAGAGGCAAGTGGCAAACTATCAATAACCTCGGGACTGATTTCGTCCTCAAGAAGGTTTAGTATTTCAATATAGTCTTCAAATCTGTCGCGTCCAGAAAAACGCGGCAAAACAACGAAATCACCAATTTGCTTTCCGGTATCAGAAGCCCGAAGTGGTATAGAACCAATATAACTTCCTGACCGAAATGCTAGCGCAGTATTTTGGTCAGTTCCTAAAACAAAAGGTTGCACTCCGAGGAATATAAATTGCTCAAGATTGTAATCAATGAACTTTTGAAGATACTGGCCCATGATGCGTTTATCCGCCGACTTAAACCATTTTTTTTGCAATGCAATTCCACTTAACTGTGTTGATTGCTCAGTTAAGCATGGCATTTCAAAAAAAACATCCAACGCCTTCATCATTCAAAAAGAGACAAATTGATTCTTGTAGAAAAGTAATTATTGAATTCCTCTTTTGCGTTTTTCAAAAAACCTTCTTGAAGGTATTCTTTCACTAAAGGATATAATTCATATCGAATACGGTTTTTCATCTCAACTTCTGAGTCAGCAATAAAGTAGCCCTGACCAGGTTGAAGTGTCAGCTCGGAACTGGAAGCGTACCAATCAAATATTTCTTGAATACTTAGAAAATCTGCACTGAAAAAATGCTTATTATTCAAAACCCGAGGTTTCAAGTTATACCAAGCAAAGCGCCTTCTTAATGCGAAGTCAACAACCGACAAACTACGATCGGCGGTATTCATCGTTGCAAGTACAAAAAAGTTATCAGGAAGTTTCTTGACTTTAAAATTGGGCGCTATTTCGATTTCAACATTTGAAAGATCCATTTTATGCTCGAACAAATAAAAAATAGGCCCTAACACATTTGAAAGATTGGCACGGTTAATTTCATCAACAATCAACACAACTTTCTCATTGCCATGCCCAAGCGCATATTTCAATGCTTGACAAAAGACGCCAAAACGCTCCACGTACTTTAGTTGCTCACTCTCTGTTTCAGGCCTAATTCCGAAGATAAAATCCGAATAACTGGTCTCAGCATGGAATTGAATAAAGAATGATGCCGCTCCAATTTTCTCGGCCACCTTCTTTGCAGTCCGGGTTTTTCCCGTCCCAGGAGATCCTTGAAGGATTACGTATTTCCTTTCATCCATAAGGCTAATTACCGCCTTTTCATCGTCAATATTTTCACCATTCAAAAAAGGCTCCAAAGCTTCTGATACGGCTTTACGATGCTCTTTATTAGAAGGCCAATCTCTCAATTTGGCATATCCGGCAATAAATGCAGCAATTATTTTTTTCCCTTCCTCACTTTCGGGATCATCAACTATCTGACATACAGGGACAACCTTGGCGTAAGTTTTTATAGTTTTTTTGATATGTTGCAAATCGGGACTTCCAACAATTGATTTTGGCAAGCTGGTTTCTATATCGGAGAAGTCCGATTTACAAAAACCTCGATCATCAATCAGCTTAGAGTACAAACGCCTTAGGCCAGGACAGATTGCTAATTCATAGTCATGTTTAAACCCACTAGAGCCAATTGTTAGACACACTAGCCAAGGTTTCTCTTGATCACTTGGGAAAATTGTCAATGCAAAGTCATGAAAAGGGCCTGACGCTTCTTCTTCGGAATGAATAAAGCCAAAATAAGCACCATTGTCTTTAAGTGCCTCTATCCCGGTATTGTTTCGCTCAACGTATGGCTTATTGAATTCGTTGTCGGTTTTAGCACCAAATTGTGCAGCGGTCTCTTTAATAAATAGCCTAATACGATCAATGCTCATGCTTATTATTTTGAGTATTGTTTTACAAAAGCCAGAAAATGTACAACACTTGGCACCCTCTGCTCTTTAGCGCCTATAAGCATGACAACAATCTACAAATAAACACAACACCCATCACAAAAAGGAAACTCTGCTTCACACTTTTCACCAGAGACTTCACTCGTCTTTATCTGTTATCACGAACCCAAGGCTATTACAAATATAACAAAATAATTGTTTTATGAAAAAAACAAGAGGCTGCCTAAAAATTAGACAGCCTCTTCTCAAATTATTTCTTCCGGCTCCACCGGCTGAAAAGCCCCTTTTTCACTGGCTCTTCAACACTGGCCAAAACGGCTGGTTTGGTTGGCTGGTTTGGTTTGGTTGGTTTGGACTTATTGGGCTGACCTTGATGGGCTTGACCTTGACGAGGCTGACCTTGCCGCGGTTGGGCAGCCTTTTTAACCCTCGGGTTTCGACCCTCGCCTTTGAAAATAATCTCTTCACGCTTACCATTGATAGGCGATGGCTTCTCGATGGCTTGGGTTCCCATCATTGGATAACCATGATCCGTTTGAACAGGAATCTTAAGACGGATCAGCTTTTCAATATCCTTCAAATATGCCTTCTCTTCCGAATCGCAGAACGAAAATGCAGTCCCCTCGGCGCCGGCTCGGCCTGTGCGGCCAATGCGGTGCACATAAGTTTCGGGCACGTTGGGCAACTCAAAATTGAAGACATACTGCAAGTTATCCACATCGATGCCGCGGGCGGCAATGTCGGTGGCCACCAAAACACGGGTTTTGCGGGCCTTGAAATTGTTCAAAGCATTTTGGCGGGCATTCTGGCTCTTGTTGCCATGGATGGCTTCGGCACTGATGCTATGGTTGTTCAAGACACGAGCTACTTTATCGGCACCATGCTTGGTGCGGGTAAACACCAACGCCGATGCAATATTGTGTTGGTTGATCAAATCGACCAGCAGGGAATTTTTATTGATGCGGTCAACAAAATAAATTTCTTGTTGAATGGTCTCTGCCGTGGTAGAAGCGGGCGTTACCGACACCTTTTGCGGATTGCTCAAGATGGTGTCGGCCAGTTTCATAATCTCGGGCGGCATGGTGGCCGAAAAGAAAAGCGTTTGCCTCCGTTTGGGCAATACTTTCAACAACTTGCGGATATCGTGAATAAAGCCCATGTCGAGCATGCGGTCGGCTTCGTCGAGCACAAAGATGCTGATGTCGTTCAGGCTAATATACCCCTGATCCATCAAGTCGAGCAGACGCCCAGGTGTGGCCACCAGTATATCGGTTCCGCGCCGCAACGCCTGCACTTGGCTGTGCTGATTGACGCCACCAAATATGACGGTGCAACGCAGCGACGTATGGCGCCCATAATTCTTAAAACTCTCCTCAATCTGAATGGCCAACTCGCGTGTTGGCGTCACAATCAGGCTCCTGATTTTCCGAACCTTTTGGTTGACGTGCTGTTCGCTCAGCAACTGGATGATGGGGATGGCAAAGGCAGCTGTTTTACCGGTTCCGGTTTGTGCGCAACCTAAAAGGTCGCTGCCTGTCAAGGCGATGGGAATGGCTTGTGCCTGTATGGGGGTTGGTGTGGTGTATCCTTCTTCGCTAATGGCTTTAAGAATAGGCTCAATAAGGTTTAATGATTGAAATTGCATAAATTGATTTTAGTGACTTTTATTTGTCATCCCAATAATGACAAAACGGTGCAAGATACGATTATCCCTTCGGATTTTCGTTGCAATTAAAAAATATTACAATAACAATGCCAATAATAACCAAAATGATATTACCCAATATGAAAGAATCCGACCAAACCCTTTAGTTCCTGCGAGCTCTCCTTCATCTGCTGCGATGCAGCCAAAAGCTCTTCCGAGGCCGAAGCATTCTGTTGAGCCGCCGCATTCATCTGTTGGATGGAGCTGTTGACTTGCACAACCCCTTCTTGTTGTTCAATGGCAGACGCATTGATGCCACTTACATATTTATTGGTTTCCTTCACCTTAGCAATGGCACTATCCACTTGTTGGGCAACCTCCTCGTTGATCTGGTGACTGCCCTCCACCATGGCAACAATCTCTTCGGCTGCCAACCGGGTGGTTTCAGCCAATTTTCGCACCTCGGCCGCCACAACGGAAAAGCCCTTTCCGGCCTGCCCGGCCCGAGCCGCCTCGATGGTGGCATTCAAAGCCAGAATATTGGTTTCATCAGCAATCGACGAGATCAAAGCAATCTTTTGCTGGATCATTTGAGCCGCCAAAACCGATTCCTGCGTCAACCGGGACACTTTATCCATCAATTCCACCGCCTGATTCGACACCTTTGCCGTATCTCGGGAGTGTCCCAAGCTGCTGGATATGCTACCCGACATCTCTTCCATGGTGGCCGAGAGCTCCTCGATGGAAGAGGCTTGCTCATTAGCGCTTTCCGACAGTTGCTGAGCATGCTGGTTGATGTAGTCGCCTGCTTCGGCCATCATACCCGACTTGGTCACCACCGAATCCATAATACCGTGGAGTTTGCCTTGTAAAATCGACATCGACTCATTCAAAACCTTCAACTCATGACGACCTTTGTTGGCGATCGTCGAAGCGTGCAAATTCCCTTGAGCCAACTGCCCAACACGCTCAACAGCGTCGCTCAATGGCTTTTTAATCAGGCGAGCTGCAAAATAGAATAGAACAACTGAAATAACGATGGTCAGCGGCAGGGTCCAAGCACTTGACAACAAACCACGGCCTCCCAATGCTGAAATAAAGGAGATCAGCAACAAATTCAGTAGCCAGATAAAAATCAAATCCTGCAAAATGGACTTTTTGAAGAAATAGCGGATCACAAAGAATCCAATGGGCAGAGCCACCAGTAATTTTAAGAGGTGGAAGAGAATAAAATCATTCATAATAAAATAGGGAAAATTAAGGAGCGCAAAACAACAAAAAATAATCAAAACAAAAAAGTCAAAAAGTTGAATGAACATCATTCAAATGGAAATATGTTGTACAACGCATTTTAAAATCAAAGGAGTTTTTGAATTATCTTTGCCAGCGATGAAGCAAAACAGGACGATAAGGAATCAGCATATTGTTTTTTCGCGTTGGAGCCGAAAAAGCTATGCCATCTTTTGCAGTCTGGGCAAGACGGTAAAAATTGCCCGGCTCTCCATCGATATATGCCGCATGGCCATGATGAAATCGGCCGTGCTCCAAGAGATGCAGCAACTGTTCGCATCCCCCAAAAACCATCAGGACGACACCACTGAACAAGAGCCGCAACCATTGACGCTACTTCAATGGATGCTGCTGGTGCCAGCCAACCAAACGATGGAAACCAATCCTGCGGGAAGAATTATTTTGTATAACCTTATAACGGGTGTTTGCAATGGAACCAATTGGTGCCGGGCAAACACCCTTTTTTATTGCAGTTATGGATATTAAACAGATCTCTCAAGCCATCAAGGATGGCCATGCTTTATCGATGGATGAAGCGGTCGAGTTGCTGGCAAGCAACTCACAACAGGCGCTTTGCCAGGCTGCCGATGAAATCAGACAACACTTCTGTGGCGACACCATGGATTTGTGTTCCATCACCAATGCGCGATCGGGGCGTTGCTCCGAGGATTGCAAATGGTGCAGCCAGTCGAAATTCCACAACACCGGCATCGACGAATACGAAATGGTGGATCCAAAGGAAGCCATCACCCAGGCACTCTCAAACCGGAGCGAAGGGGTCAACCGCTTTTCGCTGGTCACCAGCGGACGCACAGTCAGCAACCTGCAATTGAAACGCTACATCGCCATCTATCACGAAATAGCCAAACAGAGCGACATATCCCTTTGCGCCAGCATGGGGCTACTCAACCGTGAACAACTCAAGCAACTCAAGGACGCCGGGGTGCAGCACTACCATTGCAACATAGAGACGGCACCCTCCTTCTTCCCCAATTTGTGCTCCACACACACCATGGAGGAAAAGGTGCAAACCATCCGTTGGGCACAGGCGGAAGGGCTCCGCATCTGCTCAGGCGGCATCATCGGCATGGATGAAACCATGATGCAACGCATTGAGATGGCACTATTTCTAAGGGAACTGGAGGTGGTCTCCATCCCCATCAACATCCTGATGCCCATCAAAGGCACCCCGTTGGAAGAGGCATCAGCCATCACCGATGATGAGATCATCACCACCTTGGCCATTTTCAGGCTCATCAACCCCAAGGCGCGGATCCGCTTTGCGGGTGGGCGGCAACAAATCAAGCACCGCCAACAGGAAGCCCTCCTGGCAGGTGTGAATGCCGCCTTGGTGGGCGATTACCTCACCACCATCGGCTCCACCACCATTCGCGAGGACAAGGCCAGTTTTGAAGCCGCCGGATTCCGTTTCATCCCTTAACCTGCAATCATGACCAATCAGGAGATCATTGAATTTGACCGCCAACACATTTGGCACCCCTACACCTCGGCCATCGATCCTTTGCCCTGCTACCTGGTGAAGCAAGCCCAAGGGGTACACCTCGAATTGGAGGATGGTCGCAAATTGATCGATGGCATGTCGAGCTGGTGGGCGGCCATCCATGGCTACAACCACCCAGTGCTCAACCGGGCGCTGGCGGAACAGTCGCAACGCATGTCGCACGTGATGTTTGGAGGGCTCACTCACGAACCGGCCGTCACCTTGGCACAGAAACTCATAGCAATGGCGCCCGGCCAACCCCAATGGGTGTTTTTCAGCGACTCAGGTTCTGTGGCGGTGGAGGTGGCCATCAAAATGGCCATCCAGTACCAATATGCCAACAACCGGCCGCAAAAGAATAAGATCGCCACACTCCGCAAAGGATACCATGGCGACACCTGGCATGCCATGAGCGTGTGCGATCCCGACACGGGCATGCACCACATCTTCAGCACCCAGCTGCCAGCCCAGGTGTTCACCGATGCACCATCTGTGGGGTTTTACGAAACCTGGCATGCCGACGCCATGAACCATCTGGAAGAAACCCTGGCGGCACACCACCATCAAATTGCGGCGCTCATCCTGGAGCCCATCGTTCAAGGAGCCGGCGGCATGCGCATCTACCATCCCGAATACTTAAAGGGGGCAGCACAATTGTGCAAGCAATATGACATTTTGCTGATTGCTGATGAGATTGCCACAGGCTTTGGCCGAACCGGCAAACTCTTTGCCTGCGAATATGCCGAGGTGGCGCCCGACATCCTCTGCCTGGGCAAAGCCATCACCGGCGGCACCATGAGTTTTGCCGCCACCCTCTGCACCAGCCAAGTGGCCGAAACCATCAGTCGCCACCACCCTGGCGTATTCATGCATGGCCCCACCTTTATGGGCAACCCACTGGCCTGCGCGGTGGCCAACGCCAGCATCGACCTGTTGCTGCAAAGTGACTGGCATTCGCAAGTACACCGCATCGAGCAAACGATGATGCGCGAGATGGCACCATTGAGAGAACATCCGGTCGTTCATGATGTGAGGATCCTGGGAGCCATCGGTGTGGTGGAGATGAAGCAACCGGTGGAGATGGCCAAACTGCAAAAGCGCTTCGTCGGGGCAGGTGTCTGGATACGCCCATTCGGCAAGCTGGTGTACATTATGCCACCCTATGTCATTTCGGATGACGAACTGGTGGCACTGATCAATGGATTGAAAAAAGGAATAGAATAAAACAGATGAAGAACCAATATATCGACCAGCTAACCCAACTGGAAGCGGACAACTGCATGAGGCGCCTGCCGCAGCCGGTGCGGGGAACCATTACCAATCTATCCTCCAACGACTACCTGGGTTTACTCCACGAACCCGGCTTGTGGGACGATTTTTGCCAACAATACCATCCTTCCACCGTAGGAATGAGTGCCTGCTCATCGCGGCTGCTCACCGGCAACACCCCCGAGCACATAGCCCTGGAAGCCTTGTTGGCAAAGCTCTACCAGAAGGAAGCCGCCCTGCTTTTCAACAGCGGCTACCATGCCAACGTGGGCATACTGCCGGCATTGGCCGACCACCGCGACCTGGTGCTGGCCGACAAACGGGTGCACGCCAGCCTGATCGACGGCATGCAGCTTTGCCAGGCCGACACGTTGCGATTCCAGCACAACGATTGCGAGCAACTTGAAAGGCTGTTGGTAAAAAAAAGACACCTTTACAACCGCGTTTTCATTGTCACCGAAAGCATTTTCAGCATGGATGGCGATGTAGCACCCCTAGAGGAGTTGATAATGCTGAAAAACAAGCACAACTGCTTCCTCTATGTGGATGAGGCCCATGCCATCGGCGTGCGCGGCAACAACGGCCTAGGGTTGTTGGAGGAAATGGGGCTAATGGATGAGGCGGAGCTAATTGTAGCCACCTTCGGCAAAGCATTGGCGTCCACAGGAGCTTTTGTGGCGTGCAGCCAAACCATCCAAACGATGCTGGTGAACCACTGCCGCTCGTTAATTTTCACAACAGCCCTCCCTCCCATCAACGTAGCCTGGACACAATTCATCTTCAGCCAGATGCCAAACTTTGCCCAAAAACGCGAAAACCTACACCATTTGTCGCAATTCATGGGCAACCTCATCGGCCAGCAACCGCAGTCGCACATCATCCCCATGGTGGTGGGCAACAACACACGAGCTGTGTCGTTGGCTCGTCACTTGCAAGAGAACCATTTTCATGTGATGCCCATCCGCCACCCAACTGTACCCAAGGGACAGGCTCGCCTGCGCATTTCGCTGACTGCCAACCTCACCACCAACGATCTATCACCCTTAAAAGCTTTACTCGATGCATACCCTATGGATTAACCACGAGCACAACCCACACCTCATCCTCTTCTTCAACGGCTGGGGCATGGATGCCAAGGTGCTCTCCTCCATGGACCACACCGGCTTCGATGTGCTGATGGTTTACGACTACACCAAACAGGAATTGAACCTTCCCTCTCTGCCCGAATATCAGGCCATTATACTGGTGGCCTGGTCGATGGGGGTTTGGGCCGCTGGCTGGTGTGGGGCAAAAGCCAACCAGTTCATCGCTATCAACGGCACTCCCACCCCCATGGATGCAGCCACGGGCATCAACCCGGCGGTTTTCACCGCCACGCATCAGGGATGGAGCGAAGCCAGCCGGCAAAAATTCAATTGGCGGGTAGCGGGTGGCCGTGCTGCATGGGCAGTCCAACAACACCATTTCCCCAATCGAACAGTTTCGAATCAGAAACTGGAGCTGGAAGCCATAGCAGCCAACTGCTCTCAGGAAATAAAGCAATTGACATGGGACAAGGCCATCATAGGCACAGCCGATGCAATTTTCCTGCCTGTCAACCAGCACGAATATTGGCATGGACAAACACGCACCATAGAAGTAAAGATGCCGCACTGGCCTTTTCACCATTTCAACAATTGGCATTCAATCATTGCATTATGACCACCATTGACAAAACAACCGTGCAAACCCGGTTCGGGCAAAGCGCCATTACCTACCATCAAGAAGCTCAAATCCAACGGGAGCTGGCTGCCCGTTTGGCGATAGCCACGCAAGGCTTCAAGCCGCTGAAAAACATAATGGAGGTTGGCTGTGGCACCGGGTTCCTGACCAGGGCTATGTTGGCAATCCATCGTCCCAACACCTACCACCTGAATGACTTGGCTCCCGAGATGGTGGCTCAGTCGGCCCTGATCCTGCAAGAATCGAACATCCACTCGAACTCGATTATGGCTGGGGATGCCGAAACCATTGAATTTCCAAAAGCATTGAATGCCATTGTTTCCTCTTCCACCATTCAGTGGTTCAACAATCCTGCACGTTTTTTTGAAAAATCGGCGTTGGCACTTTGCCAAGGGGGACTATTGGCAGTGGGCACTTTTGGTCAATTGAATTTCAAGGAAATAAAGTCACTAACCCAACAAGGTTTGGATTATGCCAACGTTGTCGAATTAAGGAACATGCTATCACCTTGGTTTGAAATCCATTCTATTGAGGAAACCACCATCACCCAATGGTTCGAAAGTCCGTCAGCCGTTTTGAACCATATGCGCCACACCGGGGTCAACTGCCTGAAGAGTCATTACATGGGCGCCGGAGCCTTGCGCCGCTTTATGGCCAGCTATTCGGAGCAATATGCCACCAGCAAAGGGAAAATACCGTTGACCTGGCACCCCATCACCATTGTGGCCACAAAAAGATAACAACATAAAACTATGGAATCGAAAGTATATTTTGTGTCGGGCATCGACACCGACTGCGGAAAAACTTATTTCACAGCTCGACTAGCCTCTTATTGGCACCGCCAAGGCATGGCCGTGATCACCCAAAAACCGATCCAGACCGGTTGTACCCGCATGGCCGACGACCTACTGGAACACCGGCGCATCATGGAAACAGGTCTGCTGCCTGAAGATGTGGATGGCACCACCTGTCCCTACCTGTTCAACATGCCGGCATCGCCACACCTGGCAGCCGAAGTCGAAGGCCAAACTATTGATCCAGCCAGGATAACCGCCCACACGCAGCAGCTACAGCAAAAATATGAAAGAGTGATAGTGGAAGGCGCCGGAGGGCTGATGGTGCCCATCTCCCGACAACTGTTCACCATCGACTACATCAAGGACAACAACTACCCTTTAATTCTAGTGTCATCCAGCAAGTTGGGGAGTATCAACCACACACTTTTGAGCATCGAGAGTTGCCTGAGCAGGAGTATCAACCTCCACACACTGGTTTACAACCGCTTTGAGGGTCACAACCCTTTGATGGCCGATGACTCATTTCGCGTGATGGCTGATTATTTAAGGAAACACTCACCGAAAACAAAACTAATCGACTTCAGGGGAGCAGATGATTTTGAAGGATGGGAGGAATAAGGCTGGTTAATAAACGATCAGCCGGTCGAGATCCTGCTTTTCAAAAAGCGTGGGATAGTCATCGAGGAACTTGGTCATAACGGCACGAAGCGTCATCTCGCGTATCAGGGCAGCACGGCTTTCGATCTTGTATTTCTTGCAATAAGCATCGATGGCCTCCATCTCCTTATCGTTGAAAAACACCGTCACCTTGTTGTTCCTGCGTGCTTTGACCTCACCCGGTATCCTAACCTCTTTTTTCTTATCGTTTTTGCTCATTATTTGCCTGCTGCCAATGGGAATTTGGCCAAAATTATAAAAAATAACAACATGCTGATAACGAAGTGCAAACAAAATGGTGAATGAGGCATCTGTTGGCAGATTCAACAGATTAAAATCCCAGTCGGAAGTCGAAAAATGCGATTCATATCAGTTGCCATTATTATTGAGCTTAAAGCATGGTCAAATAGCCGTTGTTATCCCACATCCCTTTTAGCCAAACTTCTTTCCTTGCATTCGACTCTAAATTTCCTTACGAGAAATCAAGATACTCTTTTGCGAAGGCTGTTTTCCTGTGAACTTGTTTTTGATTTAATGCAAATCGGACACCTCATTGGCTTTAATAAATTTTGCCGCTGCTGCTAATTATTCCAGAAACGTATTTATAATAAATTACTTTTAATAATTAACACAAATTATTATATTTACAAGAAAAAATGAAGAAAATCTTACCACTGCTGATGCTATTTTTTTCATTCCTCCCAGTTGTGGGGCAAATCCAGGATTGTGAGATCCTTAATTCTTCGACAGAAGTAACCTTTAACGGCCATACGGTAACAGAAACCTGTTCCTATATCCTTCAGATAAACAATGCAAAAGGGACTAACTATGCCGAAATAACCATTCCCTATTCCAGTGGGCGGGAATTGAAAAGTCTGGAAGCCCAGATCGAAACCATCAACGGAGAGATAATTCGAAAACTAAAGAAAAAGGACATTGAATATGTCAACGCATTTTCACACACAGCTTTTTTTAGTGACAATAAAATAGCCAAGTTTAAACTAATCCACAACACCTATCCATATCTCATCAAATATAGTTTTGTGTATGTTCAGAACCAATTCATTGATTTGGCCCATTGGTATCCGGTAACAAACGAAAAAACTCCTGTTAAAGAAGCTGAACTTCTATTGAAACTGCCGGTAGGTTGCGACATCTCCATTCGACAGCAAGGGGTTGATGAGCCCTCCAGAACGACAAAGGAGGATGTGGTCACATATTCTTGGGTAATCAAAAACCAAGCAGCACCCAAACATGAAACAATGGCTCCACCATTGCGTGAATTTCTGCCATTTGTCCGGGTGGTACCCAAGGATTTCTATTACAGACTGAAAGGGAGAGCTGATGACTGGATATCCTATGGCAATTGGTTGTATGAAATAAACGCACCATTAAAGAATCTCCCGGCAGAGGAGAAACAAAAAGTGCATTCATTAACAGATCATCTGAGTTCAAAACGCGAAAAAACCAAGGTTTTGTATCATTATCTACAGGATAATTGCAGATACATCAACGTTTCCATTGAGCAAGGAGGAATGTGCCCCTATCCGGCTTCATACGTGTCTCATAACAAATATGGGGACTGTAAGGCGCTGACCAATTACATGCAAGCACTGCTTGAGGAAGTAGGCATCCCATCGGTGTACACCGATGTGTATGCAGGGGACATTCCAATCAACATCATGGAGGAGACCCCTGCCCAACAATTCAACCATGTTTTTTTATGCGTCCCCCTAGATGGGGATACGGTTTGGCTGGAATGCACCAGTTCGGTTATGCCTTTTGACCATCCTTCCACCTCTACACAAAACCGCAAAGTGTTGCTGATTGAAAAGGATAACAGCCGGCTGATACAGACCCCGTCTTTAAGTTTGGGGGATGTAGAGGAGCAATACAAGCACCTGGTGCATGTCGATCCGGATGGGACGGGTTTTTTCCAGACCAGTGCCATTTTAAAAGGAGGTGCCTTTGAATTAGTTGCTGAGATGAATTCCCAATTGGATGACAGGCACAAAGCTGATGTTATGGAAGAGTTGGGAATCATCAACGGGGCTGATATCACCACCAACCGAATCAACCGATCACATAGAGATACTGCATGGGTGCAACTGGAACTGGAAGGTTCCATCAATCATCTGGCTGAAAAAGTAGGCAATCGCTTACTGGTAAAACCCATCCATGCTTTCTATTGGCGATTGGAGAAACCGCTGGAACGAACCCAGCCATTGGTCATTCCTTATCCAACCTATGAGCAGGATACGATAGATTATATTTTCCCAAATACTATTCAATCTATTTCGGGAATAAGGGCTGCACAAGTCGAATCCGTTTATGGAAAATATTCCAGGGCTGTTATGTTTCAAGGGAAAACGCTTCGCGTAATTCGCCAACTATTGATTAATCCTGGTTGCTATAACCTGAAGGAATATGCTGATTTTTTTAAATTCACAAAAGAAGTTGCCGATATTGACAATCAAAAAGCACTAATCACCTATAACTAACCCACCATGAAAACTTTCGCAATCATCCTAATCTTGTGGGCAATTGCATCTTCAGCCATTGCAAAAAAAGCAATTTATGAATTTGGAGTACTTAAACCCGCTGAATTGGAAATGAAATCGTGTGATTACGAACCCGATGCTGCCGCTATTGTTTTATTTGATTGTGGCGAATCCCGCTTCATCCAATCTGAAAGAGGTTTTATTTTACGCTTTGAACGCCATACCCGGGTGAAAATTTTGAAGGAGGCGGGATTTAAATATGCAGAGGTTGAAATCCCATTGTACAAAGGTGAAAATGAATCGGAAATTATTAGCGAGATTAGTGGTTTCACCTATAATATGGAGGATGACCAGCTTCAGAAAACCCCTTTGAACCTCACGCAAGTGTTTAAAGAAGATATCAACAAATACTATTACGCCAAGAAATTTGCCATGCCTCAGATTAGGGTGGGCTCCATCATTGAATACAAATACGTGGTGGAATCACCATTTTACGAAACCTTCCGCGATTGGGAATTCCAACATGACATACCTATATTACACAGTGAATACAAGGTTGGCATGATCCCATTTTACACATACCAATACCGCATACAGGGATTGACAAAACTGACAAAATTTGACAAATACGAAGCGCAAGGACTTGACAACAGTTTTGCTGGCATCAGATACAGAGACTTGATCTATGAGTTTGTATTGGATAATGTCCCCTCTTTTAAAGACGAAGATTTCATATCAACGCGCACAGATTATATCAAAAAAATTGATTTTCAGATGGCTGAAATAAATTATCCATCGGGCTATTCAAAAAAATACATGGAGACATGGCCCCACCTTTCGAAGGAATTGCTCAACCATGAAGATTTTGGGAAATACATTAAGAAGTGTGAGAAAAAAGGCGGCAAAGAGTTGATGCACTTGACTTCCAAGCCAGAGTCGCAAAGGGTGGATGAAATCCTGAATCTGGTTAAACATACATATAAATGGAATGGTTACTCGGGTTTGTTTTCCCGAATCACCATGAAAGAACTGGAGAATGAGAAAACCGGATCTATCTCCAACCTCAACCTGATGGCCATTGGTTTATTACGATCGGTTAATATCAAATCACATGCGGTCATCATCAGCACGCGCGACCATGGAAAGATAACCGGCGACTTCCCATTCATCGACCTGTTTAATTATGTGCTTATTATGGCAGAAGTAGATGGCAAAATGCGGTTATTCGATGCCACCGATCCATTTTGTCCCAACAACCTGATCCCTTCTCGGTGCATCAATGGCAAAGGATTGGTGATTAATGAACAAGAGGAGCAATGGGTGAACATCCAGAATTTTTCAAACTCCTTCTCAGAAACTTCGCTTCAATATTCTATTTCAGAGGACGATTACAAACTGGTGGGGAATTGCAAGCAAAAAATTTCTGGCTATAAGGCCGTTGAAAGCCGTAAGAATTACTACAGCGATGCTGATGATTTCAAAAAGCATTTCACGAATAAAGGCATTCAAGTCGAAGGAGAAATAAAGGTTGACCATCTACTTGAAGAAGAGAAACCTTTTCTGGTCTCCTTCGATTTTATTAAGGACGTAGAAGTGATAGACGATAAAATTATTTTTTCGCCAATGATAGGGCTGGCGCCAATCCAAAATCCATTCAAGCAGGAGGAACGATCCCTTCCTGTGGATATGATCTATCCCCAATCGGAAGTATACTTAGCCTTATTCAATCTGCCTGAGGGATATACAGTGGAGTCTTTGCCTGAAAACGTAGAAATCAAGAACGAAAATGTGGAGTTCAAATTAATTTTCCAGCCTAATGAAAACAAAAAAATACAACTGATTAGCACCTATACCTTCCGTAAATCTTCTTACGAAGCATCAAACTACAAGGATCTCAAACAGTTTATGAATCTGGTAACGCGAAAGATGAATGAAAAAATTGTCCTCGTAAAATCCAGCAGTATGGCAATAATTCAATAAAACGTACAAGCTCTCTCCACAACATCAAGAAACGAAACCATCGATAACAACCGGGCTGCAAAATTTAGCAGACCGGTTGTTATCAAATGGTTTAAATAGAATTAGATTGGCTCTACTTCAATCCTTAACCTTCATCGAACTTGGGGGATTTTCACTCTTTTGCTCACGCTTCACCAGGATGTCGTTTTCAAAATAAAAATAGGTATTAAGCACAAAGGTTTCATACGACACATTAACCAGTTCCTTATAGCAGAACACCTCAACGGTATCCTTCCCGCCGACAACATCTATGGAACTGGAAAATGGTTCCCCGTACTGTTTCAATATTTCGTCCTTTGTAACACCCAAATTGATTGAACTGTAAATAAATTGAGATTTGCGCGCACTGCAACCCAATTGAGCCAGCAATACGACAATCAATAATACCCTTGCAAATAATTTCATAGTTGATAATTTGGTGGTTAAACAATTTTAATACAAAAAGCACATCAATAGAAATTCCAGGGCTTCAAAATTATCGTAGCCCTGGAATATTCATTTTACTGGCACGCTAATTTTGACGGATAGGTTTTCTTTCATGCCGATATGCAAGTTGGTCACTTCGTAAGGCAACGCCAGCGCTATTTGACCGACTTCGCAGGATACAATGACGGTATGCCCTGGCAGGAGTTCGATCTTTTGCGGCGCACCATGTTGGGGCTCTTTGTTTTCAAGGCGGAAAGCTAAATCGGTGGGGTTGCTGATTTCAAAATAAACCTTATCCTTCTCTGTCCGAAAAGAGGGTTTCACCACCACCGAGGCCTCAAACAGCTGGCGCAACAGCGTCTCAGGCCCCGCCATCTCGTCGCCAAACAGAGCCACGGTGCGCCGTTCGAACATGGCTTTTTTCAAACCTTCCACGCTCCTTTCGGCAGCAAACACCAAGGTCATGGGGCGGGCATGCTTAGCCAAATCGAATCTGGATACCACAGGATCGTGCACATCGGTGGCTCCAATAAAAGCCAGGTTCTTTTCCCGGCACCATTGGGTGGCCACGGGGCAATAGTCGTCCCAACCAAACACCTCAATGCCATGGAGCCAACCCTTATTATACAGCTCACTGTGAATGGGCCACCAGCGTGTGGTGTCGGGTTGCTGGGCACTCCAGCCGGGATGATTCCAAACCACAAACGCCCCCTGTTTATTGGCCTCTGCCATGACATCCATAAAATCAGGTTTTTCAAGAGGATTCACATCACTCAAGAACAGGGCATTCAGGTGCCCGGGCGGCATGCCCCGGGTGATTTCGGCACCCCGCACCAGCAGGATGTTGAGCCGTTCGGCTTCGGGTTTGGCAATTTCATACGATGCATTGAAATCGGCGTTCAAATACTTCTTGTGAGGCAGATACTCGATGTGGTCGGTGATGGCAATGGCATCCAACCCTTCGCGCCAAGCTTCCTGCACCCGCACCGTTGGCCACACGTCACCATCGGAGAACATGGTGTGGATGTGGAAATCACATTTCAGAATTTCAACACCCTCTAATTTGGGTAGCCTCATCTCCTTGCGCCCATCTTCTCGATGCATCTCGGGCTTTTTAACCCGGTTGTAATTTTGAGCATAGCCACTCGGCACCAAGCTCAAAATCGCCATTAAAATAAAAATTCGCTTCATAATATGTGTGTTTACAGACAATTGCATCAAAAAATGATCTTTTGTTTGCTTCGGGTGAGAAGATCAGACAACCGGTCAAACCAATATCGAAAATACAAATTATATTTGTGAATATTTGTTACGAAACAAAATACCAAGGGAAAAAACAGAGAATGAAATGAGCCATCTTATTAAAACTGGGCTATAAATATTATCGACTGTAGTACACAAAACTATGAAATACCAACTCATTCCTTCATCACAACAAACCACCAGCCAATGGTCGGGCGGCACCACCACGGAGTTGTACATCCATCCTCAAGGGAGCAACTACCAAAGGAGGGATTTTATGTTTCGCATCAGCAGTGCCAAGGTTGAGCAGGAGGAATCGGTTTTCACCCGCCTGGAAGGTTTCAACCGGCATTTGATGGTGCTGGAGGGGGAACTGGAGATTATCCATCTTGGCCACCACCAGAAAAAAATGAAGCCTTTCGACACGGATTATTTCATGGGCGACTGGGAGACCTCGGCCAAAGGGTGCGTCACCGACTTCAACCTGATGCTGGCGCAAGGGCTCAAAGGAGAACTGAAACAGCTCTGTTTGGAAAAAGAGGGAAGTCATTCGATAAATCCGGCAGGATGGGATTTTGTGGCAATTTACATTTGGCGCGGGAGTGCCAACGTGGGGATCCACCCGACAACCCTTACGCAGGGCGATTTTATCATTTTTGAATTGGAGGGAGACGATGAACCCATTTTGGTAAGCTCTTCAACCGAGAGAATCATCATGGTTTGCTGCCAAATCAAAAACAAACCAATCTGATCAGGGCTCATTCAACAATCCTTCCAGATGCTTGGGATATCGACTTGTGTGTAGAACCGACGACACAACGATGGTTTTGGCCTCAACCTCGATGAAATAATGAACCAAAAAAACTTGGAATCAAGGGATGGTCATATACATCTTAGCCTATATTGAGTCTGCGCCAGGCTCTGGAGTATAAGGCGTTATGGCGGTTCGATGACTTTTATCCGATTAAGAGGTTTACTTTTTTCCCTAGTCCGAATTCAAATATCCTGTAAAGAGTTGACAGTTGTATGTCACACTTACCATTTTCAAGTCGAGAAATATAGCTCTTTTTTGTCCCTACTTTTTCGGCAAGTTGCTCTTGTGTCATTTTTGCCTCTTTTCTTGCTTCTTTCAACATCTCGCTAATCACAAAATATTGAGCTCTTCCTTCAAAATCGTCACGTTTTTCAGTCCCAATTTTTCCATATTTAATGTCTATTAACTCATCAAAGTTTTTAGCATTTTTTATCATCTCTTTGTTCATTTTATTCCTTTTTTGAGTTAAAATACTCATCTTTAAGTCGCAATGCCAAATCAATTTCGGACTTCGGTGTTTTTTGCGTTTTCTTTTGAAATCCGTTGAAGAGTACAACTAATTTTCCTTTATCAAAACAGCAGAAAATTCGATAAATATTGCTTTCAAATTCGATGCGTATTTCATAAAGTCCATCAGTTCCAGTCAAATGCTGAAGGAATTTTTTCGGCACATTCTGAACATTACGAATTACCGTGAAAACAAACTCAATTTTCTCTTGAACTTTTCCTGATTGTTCCAGATAAAAGTCGATGAAATAGTTGCCGTGAAAAATGATTTGTCTTTGAGATTCCACTCCACAAAGTTAACTCAAAAGTTATCTTTATCCAAATTTTCAGTCTGACTTTTAAGCTAGGGCGGTTATCTTTCGCTGACAATGAAATACTCTATAAGCCATATTTCCCATCTATCTCTTTTTGCAATTCATCCCAATCCCGGAAGCTGTTAGGCTTCTTGCGACAAAACTAACAAAAAACTCCTTTCAATTCACCATCCAGTTTTCATCCGGCAACCAGATCGCTGTACTGAGGGTGGCGTTTGACGAAAGCCTCAATAAAGGGGCATTTGGGCACAATCTTCTTCCCTTCGCTTCGGATTTGGTTCAAAAGCGCCTTCATCAAAACCTTACCTACGCCTCTACCCCGCAAATCATCGGGCACATAGGTATGGGTTAAAATCAGCACCTGTCCATCCTCCTTATACTGAACATACGCCATATAGTTGTCAACCAACATATAGTACCGTTTCTTGATCGTATCGAGCACCAGATCGTTCATATCTTCAACCTTTAAGAATTTGCTATAAGCCTATAGTGATAACAGGCTTGGGCGGAAACTGTTCATAATTTTGTATCTTTATGGCACAATTAATATCGGGCATGAACAACACCTATCAACATAATCCACAATTGGATCTGGCGCACAACTTCTTGATGAACACCGGCAAAAACCTATTCCTCACCGGGAAGGCAGGCACAGGCAAAACCACCTTTCTAAAACATCTGCGCGAGAAAATAGCCAAACGCACTGTGGTGGTAGCGCCCACCGGAGTAGCTGCCATCAACGCAGGCGGCGTCACCATCCACTCCTTCTTCCAACTGCCCTTTGGACCGCAGATACCCAACCAATACCTGCCCGAGTCACAGAAAAAGGGAGAAACCATGTTCCGCTTCGGCAAAGAGAAGCTCAACATCATCCGCAGCCTCGACCTATTGGTGATTGATGAGATTAGTATGGTGCGGGCCGACCTGCTGGATGCCATCGACGGGGTGCTGCGGAAGTTCCGCAACAAAACTCAGCCCTTTGGCGGGGTGCAGGTGCTAATGATTGGCGACCTGCAACAGCTGGCGCCTGTGGTGAAGGAGAGTGACTGGGAGTTGCTGAAACCTTATTACGTCGGCCCCTTCTTCTTCCAAAGCAAAGTTCTGGAGCACCACCCGGCCGACACCATCGAGTTGAAACACATCTACCGACAGAGCGACGACCGCTTTATCAATGTATTGAATGAGATACGTGAAAACCGCATATCCCAGCAAACTATACAGATTCTCAATAGCCGCCACATCCCCAATTTCACCCAGGCCGAGGGCTACATCACCCTCTGCTCGCACAACCGACAGGCGCAATACATCAACGAGCAGAAACTGCAGGCCATCCCGCTCAATCCGGTACGGTTCAAGGCCTCCATCGAGGGGGAATTCCCCGAATTTTCCTACCCCAACGACCAGGAACTGATTTTGAAACCCGGCGCCCAGGTGATGTTTGTCAAGAACGACATCTCACGCGAAAAACTCTATTACAATGGCAAAATCGGTCGCATCAAGCGCATCAGCGACGGCACCGTTTATGTGCAGTGCGAGGGCGATGACGCCCCCATTGCCGTGAGCCAGGTGGAGTGGCAGAACTACAAATACTCTCTCAACGACACCACCAATGAGATTGAAGAGACCATCATAGGCAAATTTGCCCAGATCCCGTTGAAGACCGCCTGGGCCATCACCATCCACAAGAGCCAGGGGCTGACGTTCGAAAAGGCCATTATCGATGCCAATGCCGCCTTTGCCCATGGCCAGGTTTACGTGGCGCTGAGCCGTTGCAAAACATTGGAGGGCTTGGTCCTCTCCTCGCCCATCGAGCCGCGCAGCATCATCTCGAGCCAGGAGGTCAACAGCTTCATCCACGAGTCGGAAGCCCACCAGCCCAATACCGAGCGCCTCAAGCAATACCAAATCGAATACGAGTGGGAACTCACCAGCGAGATGTTCAATTTCAACCCGCTGTGGCGCCGCATGCTCTACCTCGAAAAAGAGCTGGCGCAGCACCAGAGCGTGGTGTTCGGCACCCTGCCCACCATCCTACGGGAATTATTGAACAAGTTCAAGCCCATACTGATCGATGTGTCCCAAAAGTTTGACATCCAGTTGCGGCAATTGTTTGCGCAAGGACATGCCGTAGCCGACAATCCAATGCTCAACGAACGCATCACCAAGGGGTGCCGTTATTTCCACGAAAACCTGACCAACTTGATGAAACCGTTGCTCCAGGATGCCGAAGCGGAAACCGACAATGCAGTGCTGCGTAAGACCATCGACGAACAGATGCAACGGATAGAAGCTGCTTACACCACGCACACCAACTGCCTGGCAGCTTGTAGCGATATCTTCTCCATAGCGGCCTACCTCCATGCACGCTCCATCAGCAACATAGAGAAAGGCAAGACCCAGAAAAAGCAGAAACAGAAAAGCGAATTCTCGGCATCGAAACACCCGGAACTGTACAACAGGCTGCGAGCATGGCGTGATGCCAAGGCCGACGAGCTGAACCAGGCCGCGTATATGATTATACAGACCAAAACCATGGTTGACCTGGCCGATTCGCTGCCCCACGCACTCCGAGAACTTTCGAAAATAAAAGGGTTGGGCAAGAAAAAGGTGGATCTATGGGGCAAGGAACTGCTCCATCTGGTACAGGACTACTGCAAGGATAAAGGCCTTGCATCCGAGGCACTGGACTTCACCCCGGAAGCATCCAAGGAGAAAAAAGAGAAAATATCCACTGCTACTGTGACCTTGGGCTTGTTCAAGATGGGGCTCTCGCCAGCCGAGATCGCGCAAAAGAGCAACCTGGCCATCTCCACCATTGAGTCGCACCTGGCGCAAGCCATTGCTAAAGGGGAGATAGAAGTGGAGAAACTGGTACAGCCCGAGAAGGTCAACACCATCAAGATGTGGTTTATGGAAAACGAAACCCAAGCGTTGGGTGCCGCCAAACAAGCGTTGGGAGAAGGTTACAGCTACTCGGAAATCAAGATGGTGCTGGCCGATCTGAAACACAACGGCTGAAAAACATGCCCTCACCAAAAAACAATCCGTGGAAACCAATGAGATTGGTCTCAATGAATTCCACGGATCTGTTTTTCAGAACCAACGTTCTATAAATCATTCAATTCTGCAACTACAAAGTGTAATTACCAGCCGCTTCGGGTTGGTAGAGGATTTCATCGATGCGGATCTTGGTCAAACCGGCAGGAACCATCCACTCCACCTCCATGCCAGTTCGGTAGCCCAGCAAAGCCGTGGCGATGGGTGAAAATATGGAGATGCGGTTTTCGCGCATGCAAGCCTCTTCGGGGTAAACAATTTTGAACTTGACCGTATTTTTGTTGTTCAGAAATGATATTTTCACTTCAGAGTTCATGGTCACTACATCGGCAGGCACCTCCTGGGGTTCCACCACTTTGGCAATCTTCAACTCCCCGGCCAATTTCTGCACATCACCCATGCCAGCATTGGACGACTTACGCGCTTTGTTGATACAATCCTGAATGCGCTGATAATCCAGACGACTCATAATCACACTATTCATAACATCTAAATTTAAATTAGCACTAAAAAAAAGCACTTCGAAGAATCAACTTCCGAAGTGTCTCTAAAACTCTTAAATCCATAAATACATTTATAAAAACAATGGGCATCTCCACAATATGAAGACCCCCACGCAACAAGGAACAAACCTTGGTGCCAAAATTAACAATTTATTCTCATATAAACAAAAAATCAACAACCGGTCAATTGGGGGCAACGAAAACAGAAGGGGCTGCCCCATCATAGAACAGCCCCTTCCTTTGATACTTTATCGAGTTTATTTTTTCTTCGTTTTCCCTTTAGCCGGGGGCTCCACACCCGTTGCGGCATCGTATTTGGCTTGGGCGGCATCCAAAGCAGCAGCCGCTGTTTTCATTGAAGCATCATTGCTTTTTCGAGCCGTTTTACCCTTGGTAACATTGGCTTCGCCGGTGGTCATTTTTTTTGCAGCAGCCTTAGCTTGGGCATCCAAGGCTTTCACATCGGCCTTGTATTGTGTATCCAGGGCTTTCAAGTCAGCTTTTGCCTGGGTTGCCACAGCCTTATCTTTTGACCCCAGAAGCTTGTTCAAAGGCTTGCGGTTGACGGCATACTCCTTGTCGAGTGCTTTTCGCTGCTGCGCAACTGCTTTGATTTCGGATTTGGCCTCAGCCATCATGGTGGTACCTGTTTCAACCAACGAGTCGGCCACGACATTTTTCTTCTCTATCGCATCCACCTTCGTTTGAGCCGTCTTCAAGCCAGCTTCAAGCTTTTTCACTTCGGCTGCCTTCTTATCCACAGCACCCTGACCCATCACCGTTACAACCGACAAGAATAACGATACAAAAAATAGAGTTCTTAACTTCATAACAATATTATTTTAAAATGATCAAACAATACAATGTTCCCTTAGGGCATTTTCAAAACTTATACGGGTACAACAACTGCATGGTTATAAAAATAACTCGTTAATTGCAGTTCCCCAAGAAAATTTCATTGGACCCTTGCAAACAGAGGTCAGTATCCAGGGAACAAGGAAGGGTGAGAAAAGAGGACTGGCCGTTGTTAATAAAATCTGGTAAAAAAAGACACCGCTCCTATTATATCATTTTCCTTTTACCCACAAGCGGATAATTTCAAAACAAAATATCCATAAAATCAACTGATTTGTCAAATTGCCGTCAACCATCTCAAGAATAAATCGTTATATTTGGAATAATGCATTACTAACCCAACTGCCTTTCTGTATATGGATATCTATACGAAAACGTCCATCGCCGTGTCGCAACGAGTGACAAAAAACTACAGCACCTCCTTTTACTTTGCAGGCCTGTTCTTCAGCAAAGAGGTCAGCCAAGCCATTTACAGTATTTATGGGTTTGTGCGTTTTGCCGATGAAATTGTAGACACCTTTCACCAACACAACAAGGAGCAGTTGCTCAACAAATTCGAAAATGACTACCACGAGGCCGTGCGCGACCGCATCAGCCTGAATCCCATCCTGCACTCCTTCCAACGGGTGGTGCACAAATACGGCATTGAAGAGGAGCTGGTGACAGCCTTTATGAACAGCATGAGGCAGGACTTGAGCAAAAGCAGCTACGCCACCAGCGATGAGCTCCACGGCTACATTTACGGCTCGGCTGATGTGGTGGGGTTGATGTGCCTAAAGACCTTCTGCAACGGCGACAAGCAGATGTACCAGCGGCTGAAGGAGCCTGCCCAACGCTTGGGGGCGGCATTCCAAAAGGTGAATTTCCTGCGCGACCTGAAAGATGATATGGACAACCTGGGACGGTGCTATTTTGTCAACATTGACGGATCAACCATCCAAGAAGAGCAGCGCCTGGAGATCATCGCCGACATTGAATCGGATTTCAGGCAGGCGGCCGAGGGCATCAAACAGTTGCCTCAGGAGGCACGATTGGCGGTATTTGTAGCCTATCTCTATTACAAGGAGCTGCTGCGGAAGATCAAAAAATCGTCCATCAATAAAATGATGCAGCAGAGGATCCGAATCTCCAACTCGCGCAAGGTTTACCTCATCATCAAAGCCTATATCCTAATGAAATTCAACATCATCAAATAGCCACACCATGGTGGCAAAACAGAATTTACCAAGGAATTAAAATCTCCTGCATGAAACAGATCCTCTCCATACCCGAAAGGGAAGTACGGAAATTCATCGTCATCTTCTACATCGTTGGTGTTTGTGGATTCATACTCCCCTTTACCAGACAGCTCTTTGTGGTTTTAATCCCCTACTCCCTGCTGTTGACCATTGGGCTTTTGGGCTTGTTTCACCGAAGGGAAAACCCGATCAAACACATCACCATCTTCAGTATTGTTTACGTGTTTGGTTTCCTGGTGGAGATGGTTGGGGTGAACAGTGGGTTAATCTTCGGCACCTACACCTACGGAGCCGGGCTGGGCATCAAAATAGCCGGCACCCCCATCATCATCGGCCTCAACTGGTTGTTCCTGGTTTATACCTCGACGGCCATCGTAGAAAGAATAAAAACCAACAATGCCCTAAAAATATTACTGGGGGCACTGTTGCTGGTGGGTTACGACCTGGCACTGGAGCAGGTTGCACCCAAACTCAACATGTGGTATTGGCAAGGGGGCGCCATTCCATTGAAAAACTACTTGGCCTGGTTTGTCATCGCCATCCTGTTCCACTCGCTGTTCAAAGCATTCCGCATTAACATCCGAAATCCTTTGGCCGGCATACTATTCGTGAGCCAACTGGTTTTTTTCATTCTACTGTCCATCATACTGCCATGATCAAGGCCAGTCACCACCGATTCATCTATCCCCTATTCTGCCATCTCACCCGACGGCTGGTAAAAAAGCACTTCCACGACACGCACGTGATTGGATCGTTCCTCGACCGAGGACTGCCTTTACTGGTTTTGGCCAACCACACCAGCTGGTGGGACGGTTTCTGGATTCTCCACCACAACCTCAAGAGCTGGAACCGTCGATTTTTCTTTATGATACTCGAAGAGCAATTGAGGAAACACTGGTATTTCAGGTACGCAGGTGGTTTTTCGGTGAAAAGAAACTCCCGGTCGGCATTCGACTCCATTCAATATGCTGCTGAGATCCTAAACGACAGCAGGAACCTATTGCTGCTGTTTCCCCAAGGCGAGCTGCACAGCATCTACGACCGCGATTTTGTATTTCAATCAGGAACAAGCCAAATTATTGATCGGTGCAAAAACGAAATACAAATATTGATGGTGGCCAATTTGGTGGATTATTACGCCCATCCACGTCCAACCCTCTACACGCATGTTGAAGAGTACAACTCGAACGCAAAAGATAGCCATTCGCTGCAAGAAGCCTTCCGGGTGTTCTATCAAAAAACGCTCACCCATCACATCAACCACGCAGAAAGATGAACTACCCGGCCTTACTCGTATTGACCCTAATGGGATATTTGCTGCTGACGGCACTCATCAACTTGCTGCTGACTCAAAAGATACCACGCAAGATGCCGATTGCTAACAATCGGGTATCGGTATTGATACCTGCCCGCGACGAGGAGAAAAACATTGGCAACCTGCTGTCCGACCTCCAGCTAATGACCGCCGACAACCTCGAAATCATAGTGGGCAACGACCAATCGACCGACCGCACCGCCGAAATTGTAGCACACCATGCCCAGAAAGACTCCCGCATCCGCATGATCGAAATAGATCATTTGCCCGAAGGATGGCGGGGAAAGAACCATGCTTGTGCGCAGTTGGCAGCCAATGCCACGGGCGATTATCTACTTTTCCTCGATGCCGATGTCCGAATTTCGGGCAACATCATCGGGTCGGCAGTGGGCTACATGAAAAAACACCGACTGGGGTTGTTATCCATATTCCCAAAACAGATGATGGGCTCCAGAGGAGAGCAACTCACAGTGCCTCTGATGCACCAAATCCTGCTGAGCCTGCTACCCTTGGTGTTGGTGCGCCGATCGCCCTTTGCCGCCCATGCGGCTGCCAACGGGCAGTTCATGTTGTTCGAGAGCAGAATCTACAAAAAATTCCAACCTCACAAAACCCTCAAGAGCAGCCCCATCGAAGATATTGAAACAGCACGATACTTGAAAAAAAAAGGGGTGAACATTGCTTGTTGCGTGGGTGACGAACGCATCCAGTGCCGAATGTACGAAAACCTGAATGGTGCCATCAATGGCTTTTCGAAAAACGTGCTGGCCTTCTTTGGCGGCTCATGGCTGTTGGCCCTCACCTACACCTTCATCAACACACTGGGATTCGTTGCCTTGCTGACCACACCCGCCCTTCTCCCCTACTACTTCGCCATGCTGACAGCCATCATCACCAGCTGCTCACTGGTTGCCGGGCAAAACACCCTGAGGAACCTCATCTTGTTCTATCCCCAGCAATACTGCTTGTTGCGGATTATCCAACAGGCTACCCGCAACAAACAAAAAAAAGAACTGCTATGGAAAGGAAGAAATATCTATCAATAATACTATTGCTAACCCCATTGATTCTCAGCGGGAACACCTACAACGAACGCATATACAGAGCCTATACCAAGGGAAACATGATACTTTGGAAAACCACCATGGATGAGATGCAAGCGGCGAAGAACCCAGACAATCGTTTCTCCCTGGAGCTACTCAACTACCAATATGGTTATTTGGGCTGGTTGCTGTCAAAAGGGGAAAAAGAGGAAGCCAAACAACTCCTGAAACATGCTCAAAAGATCATCCAGAGGCTGGATGAGTCGGGGTACAACCCATCCATGGTTTATGCCTACAAGGCAGCCTTCGTGGGTTTTGAAATAGGCATCCATCCCTACAAAGCACCATTCATTGGGCCCAACAGTTATAAATATGTGGAACAAGCGCTGGCCTACAACTCCAAAAATTACTTTGCCTACCTACAAAAAGCCAACATACTGTTTTACACGCCATCCATTTTTGGCGGATCGAAAGAGGAGGCAATAACCAACCTGCTCAAGGCATTCGCCCTCTACCAAGATAGCCAACTGGAAACAAAAGATTGGAACCTGCTCAACATTTTGGGCAGTCTGATTGTATTCTATTCAGAACAAAACGACTACCTCAAGGCAAAACGGTATTGCGAAAAGGCGCTCGCGCTGGAACCAAATTTTGCCTGGGTGAAAAACGAACTCTATCCCCAAACACTTGAAAAGATAAAGAAATGACAAAAAAAGCCACCATCATCGGAGCCGGGCTTGGCGGCCTGGCAACAGCCCTACGCCTGACCACGGCAGGATACAAAGTCACCATCATCGAAAAAAACGACAAGGCAGGTGGCCGATTGAACCAACTCAAGAAAGACGGTTTCACATTCGACACAGGACCAAGCTTCTTCAGCATGTCGTATGAATTTGAGGAATTTACCAAAGCCTGCGGCATTGAAATGCCTTTTGAATTTGTGGAGATCGACCCCCTCTACTCGGTCAACATCCGTGGCATCGCCCACCCCATCAAATTATATAAGGACATTGACCGGTTGGCAGAACAGCTTGAGCCCTTCGAACCCGACTTCAAAGCCAAATTCGAGCGCTACATCAAAAAATGCGGTGAACTCTTCCACGATACCGTGGATGTGGCCATCAAGCGCAACTTCAATGGCCTGTTCGATTACATCACAGCCCTGATGCAAGTGAACCCCAAGCACCTGCCCGTGCTAACCAAGACATTCTGGCAACAGGTGACCCTCCATTTTGAATCGAAGGAGGTGCGCCAAATCGTTTCGCTGGTCGCCTTCTTCCTGGGAAGGACGCCCTTCGACACCAACGCCGTCTACACCCTGCTCTCCTACACCGAATTTGTTCACAATGGCTATTACAACGTGAAGGGCGGTATGTACAAGATTGTGGAGGGATTGGTAGAGGAATTGAAAAAACGGGATGTCCAATTTATTTACAACACAGAGATTGTGGACGTGGAAAAAAATCACACCCAAGTGAAATCATTTATCGACCAGCATGGGCAACATCATGCCGCCGACCTGTTTGTGGCCAACTCCGATGCCGCCTACTTCAGGGGGCGCGTGATGAAGCACAAAAACTTTTCGGAAGCACACTTGAAAAAAATGGACTGGACCATGGGGTACCTCACCTTCTACATCGGCCTGAACACAAAATTGCCACAAATAGAGCTGCACAACTACTATTTGGGCAACAACTTTGAGGAATACGCCCAGAAGATCATCAACAATCCAGGCATCATGGAAAAACCCTACTATTACGTCAACGTGTTGTCGCGCTACAACCAAGAGTGCGCGCCCGAAGGACATGAGTCCCTCTTTTTTGTCTGCCCGGTACCCAACCTAATTTACAAAAAGGAGTGGCACGATGCGGGGAGCATTGTGGAAAGCATTGTTAACGATTTTTCAGAAAGGATTGGATTTAACATACAACCTCATATTGTTTCAAAAACTATCTTTACCCCACAAACCTGGGCCGACACCTTCAACCTATACCAAGGGGCTGGTTTGGGTCTATCGCACGCCATGATGCAAATTGGCGCCTTCCGACCCAAAAACATCGACGAAAAATACCGCAACCTCTATTATGTGGGAGCCTCAACGGTTCCCGGAGCCGGGTTGCCCATGGCCATCATCAGTTCAAAGTTGGTGGCAGAACGGATCGTAAACAATAAAGGAACCAAAAAATGAAAAACCATCCAGGCTTGAGGCAAACCCTCATCTTAACACTTATAGCATTGACCATGGCATCTTGCAGCTTGTTGCGGGTCAACCTATCCACCAACGACGAACCGATGCCCCGTCAGGATTTGAACACCCGTTTGGCGGTACGATCGTTTTACTCCGAATTTGCCAAGGTAATGGCTCAAACCACCGATTCCATCATCAAAAACACAACCGATGCCCAAATTGCAGCCAATGCGATCATCCTGAAGATGAACAGCGCCATGCAGTTGTCCAAAGCTGCCTACCAAACCATTCCGGAAGCTGCTTTGGTGGATGTTTGGATCTTCATCTACCAGTTGGATGATTTTTTATCTGGTCAGGAAGGGCAACAGTTGTTTGGCGAATACCAGCCATGGCTCACCCAAACCTGCTCGTACTTGAAAAAGCGGATTGAAAAAACAAGCACCAACCTGAGAGGGCGCGAAAAACAGCAGGAATTAAAACCCTATGTGACCCAATATGCCGAAGAAAACCCTTTCAACGACTTGAAACTGACCCGGGGCGATATTTTGCCGGGCTTGATTGCCCACCTGGGGTTGACCGATTCCACTTATGTGAAAAGCACAGGCTCCATGTCGGAAGTGATGACCGACATTTCGGAACGCATCGGCATCATCAGTGAGCAACTCTCCAACCAAATTGAATGGCAGAAACAGCTCTTCAACGTGAAGTGGCAAAACGACAGCCTTCCACAACAAATGATGGCCCGAGCCGACAGCATCACCCTATTGATCAATCGCATAGTAACTATGGCCAACAACACGCCCGAAATGGCCGGACAAATTTCGGTTCGTCTCAGGGAGGAGCTATCGCCCATGCTGCTTGAACTGGGAACACAAATGCATCTTTCGGTGCTTCAACTATCGCAACAGCGCGAGGAGTTACAGCTATTCCTCGACCAGCAACGAGCTCAAATCTCCGAAAGTCTTGACAAAACAAGTCAGGATTTGCTAAAAACGGCCACTGACAGTGTGGTACAAATAGTGCGAAGCCTTATTCTCTATTTGATCTTATTGATCCTGGTTCTATTTGGCCTCCCATTTGGCTTGGGATTTGCCTTTGGAAGAATGCAGGGCAAAAAGCAATCAAAGAAAGAATAAAACTTCGCAAAAATTACGTGGGACAAATTGGGACTATTCGTTTTTGATCAGTTTTTCAAACCCGCTGGTCATGGCTGTTTTGGCCAAGCCTGTACTGTCGGCATAAATGAAATAAGCCTCCACATTGGGGAGTGACTCAGCCAAAGCCATGCCTTTCTCCAACCCCAACACCATAAAAGTGGTGCCCAGCCCGTCGGATGAGATGCAATCGGGCGCCACCACTGTGGTGCTCAAAAGGTTGTGTAAAACCGGATAACCGGTTTTGGGATCGATGGTATGCGAGTATTTCTTGCCATCCTTCACAAAAAACTTGCGATAATTACCCGAAGTGGAAACGGCACAGTCGGTGACACTCAAGATAACCTGAATCTCTCGGTGTTGAGCTGTCGGGTCGTCAATGGGCTTGTCAATCCCGATGTTCCATTTGGTACCTTTGGGATTCTTGCCCCTCATTCGCACCTCGCCACCCACTTCAACCATGTAATTCCCGATGCCCAAATCTTCCAACAACAGACCCACATAATCAACACCAAACCCCTCAGCCACAGCACTGGTTTCGAGCATGATGCGGTGATCACCCTTGACAATCCTGCCGTTTTCGAGCCGCAAGCGGTGCATACCTGTGAATTGCAACAAGCTGTCGACCAACGCAGGCGTGATGCTGTCGGCCTTTGAAAAACCAAATCCCCAGGCATTGGCCAACGGCGCAATGGTGATATCGAACGCCCCGTCCGATAAGGCATTCAGCTCTTGTGCCTTCAAAATAACCGCAGTAAGCAAAGAGTCGGGCACATCGGTCTCATTGCGGTTAACCCGGCTGATGAGCGACGCTTTATTGTAAGTACTCATGGAAGCATCGTAGGCATTGAAACGAGCGCGGATGGTGTCGTGCAGATCCTGATCATTCTCGTAAACAATGTGATAGGTCGTACCAAAAATATAACCTTCATTCCTGTAGTACTCTTTATGGGTACAGGAGGCGAGGAGCAAAGTCAGGAGAATGAAAAGGGGAAAAAGTGATTTCATAAATAAAAAATTAAAGGCAAAACGAAAGAAGCCCCTTGATGGGGCTTCCTGAAATTTATGATCCAAAGTCGTCGAAAGCGACCATCTCTTTGGGTACACCCAGGTTGTCGAGCATCTTGGTGATGGCGGCATTCATCATTGGAGGTCCACAAAGGTAGTATTCGATATCTTCGGGCTCCTCGTGTTTCACCAGGTAGTTATCGTGAATCACCTGGTGGATGAAACCAACGGGACCATCCCATTTGTCGTCGGCATGGGGTTCCGAAAGAGCAATGGTGAAGGTGAAGTTGGGGAACTCCTTCTCGATGGCACGGAACTGATCTTCGTAGAAGATCTCCTTGCGCGAGCGGGCACCGTACCAGAAAGTCACTTTACGGCCAGTCTTGGCCGTTTGGAACAGGTGGAAGATGTGCGAACGCATCGGCGCCATACCGGCACCACCACCGATAAACATCATTTCACGCTCAGTATCTTTGATAAAGAATTCACCATAAGGACCCGAAATGGTCACCTTGTCACCCGGCTTGCGCGAGAAGATGTAGGATGAACAAATCCCGGGGTTCACATTCTGGAAACGTCCAGCCACACGATCCCATGCCGGGGTAGCGATACGAATGTTCAGCATAATGATATTGCCCTCAGCAGGGTGGTTGGCCATGGAGTAGGCACGATAGGTGGGCTCAGGATTTTTCATCTTGAGATCAAACATACCGAACTGTTCCCACTCGCCACGCCATTTTTCGCCAACTTCAATATCTTTGAAGTCCACATCAATTTTAGGCACGTCGATTTGGATGTAACCACCCGAACGGAAGTTCATGTGCTCGCCTTCGGGCAATTGTACCACAAACTCCTTGATGAAGGTAGCCACATTGTTATTGGAAACCACGGTGCAGTCCCACTTCTTAATACCAAGCACGGCTGGTTCAAGTTCCAGGGAGATATCCTCCTTCACTTTAACCTGGCAGGCCAAGCGCCAGTGCTCGTTCTGTTCCTTGCGGCTGAAGAAACCGGTTTCGGTTGGCAGGATGGATCCTGCACCCTCTTCAACCTGGCAACGGCACATCCCGCACGATCCTTTTCCACCGCAAGCCGATGGCAGGAAGATCTTTTGACTTTGAAGGTTGTCGAGCAGTGTACTGCCTGAGGCGCCTTCAAATTCAATCTCCCCGTTATTGATTTTCACTTTCACCGCGCCCGAGGGTGAAAGTTTGCTTTTGGCATACAACAGCATCCCCACCAGCAAAAGAACCACCCCCAAGAAGATGATGATGCTGAAAGTGATGATTGTAGATTGTGTTGCTAAAAATATCATGTTCAAGCTTTTTTCGATTAACTGTTAAAGTTGAATTCCAAGGAAGCTCATAAATGCGATCCCCATCAGGGCCGTCACAATAAATGTGATCCCCAGGCCACGCAAAGGAGCCGGAACATTGGAATATTTGAGTTTTTCGCGGATGGCTGCAATACCCACAATGGCCAACAACCAGCCGATACCCGAACCCACGCCAAACACGGTGGCTTCGGCCAAGGTTTCGTACCCGCGCTCCTGCATAAACAGCGAACCACCCAGGATGGCACAGTTCACAGCAATCAGAGGAAGAAATATCCCCAACTGCGAATAGAGGGCTGGCGCGAATTTCTCCACCACCATCTCAACCAACTGAACCATGGAAGCGATAACGGCAATAAACATGATGAAGCTCAAAAAGCTCAAATCGATGTCGGCATACCCTTCGCCCAACCAAGAGAGGGCACCTTCGCTCAAAATATACTTGTTGAGCAAAAAGTTAACCGGAAGTGTAATGGCCAACACAAACACCACGGCGATTCCAAGTCCAAAAGATGTTTTTACGGTTTTTGATACTGCCAGGTAGGAACACATACCCAGGAAGTAGGCAAAAACCATATTATCTATGAAGATGGACTTGACAAATAAACTTAATAAATCCATTTTTTTCCCGATTAAAGATTACGACTCAATAAGGTCTTTGTTTTTACTACGTTGCACCCAAATAATAAGGGCCACTACAATCAGGGCCATTGGGGGAAGAATCATCAGTCCGTTATTGGCATATCCCAGGTCGTACACAAATTGTGGAACCACCTTAACCGTGCCCAGGACAGGCAAGGTGAGCGAACCCGAGCCAAACAGCTCACGAACGAAAGCCACAATGACCAGAATCATACCATAGCCCAAGCCGTTGCCGACTCCATCGAGGAACGACTGCCAAGGTTTATTGCCCAAGGCAAATGCCTCCAAGCGTCCCATGATGATGCAGTTGGTAATGATCAGTCCCACAAACACCGACAGCTGCTTGCTGACCTCATAGGCATAGGCTTTCAGGATCTGGTCTACCAGGATCACCAGGGCAGCTACCACCACCAGCTGGACTATGATCCGGATGCGTGGGGGGATGGTGTTGCGCAACAAGGAGATAACCAAGTTGGAGAAAGCGGTCACCACAGTAACCGAAAGCCCCATCACGATGGCCGGTTCCAATTTGGCGGTCACCGCCAGTGCCGAGCAGATCCCCAACACCAGAATGGTGACGGGGTTTTGAGCCCCCAACGGATTGGAAAGGAGCTTCATATTTTTTGGTGAAAACAATGCTTCTTTTTCGTTACTCATCTTTGCAGGATTTTAATTTTTAAAAAACTTTTCATAACCCTTCATATTATCCAAGAGCATTGACTCAAGACCTTTGCTGGTGATGGTTCCACCAGAAATGGCATCCACCTCCGAGTTGGGATACTTGCCACCCTGTCCGGCTTTCTCAACCCGGATGGAGACAAACTCCCCGGCCTGGTTGAAAATGGTTTTCCCTTTGAAATGACTTTGAAAAGTTTCGGTACTGATCTCTGCACCCAAACCGGGTGTTTCACTCTTATGGTCGAACGTAGCACCAAACACGGTGTTTTTATCCTCATTCAACGAGATGTAGCCCCAGATGGGACCCCACAAACCTTTTCCGCGCAATGGAATAATGTATTTGAGGCCTTGCTCGGTTTCACACTCGTACAAAGGATAACGGCGCTCTTCGGCTGGCTTGCCAATCTCTTTGGCCATATCCAGAGAAAAGGCATCCATCCCTTCCATCTTCTCGCCATTGGCATTGAGCACATAAGTGTTTTTCACATATTGATCATATTTCGACTCTGCATCGGCAGCGGTGCTGGCGATGTTGACCGACTTAAGGATATCGATCTTTTTGGCGATCTCCACGTTCTTATTTTGTACCGGCTTAAGGCTCTCGGAAACAAATGCCAGAAGGGCTGCCACCAAAATCACCATGACCGACGCATAAAGAAACGTATAGGTATTACCTTGTTTATCCATTTTTCAACTCTTTTTACTGTTAAGCTTTAATTGTTGCACGTTTCAATCGGCGTGAGATATTGGCTTGAACCACAAAATGGTCGATCAGTGGTGCAAATGTGTTCATCAGCAGGATGGCCAACATCATACCTTCGGGATAAGCCGGGTTGAAAGTACGGATGGTGATGGCAAAGAAACCAATCAGGAATCCGTAAATCCATTTGCCCGTTTCGGTGCGTGTGGCCGAAACCGGATCGGTGGCCATAAACACAGCGCCAAAGGCAAAACCGCCAATTACCAGGTGGTAAGTTGCCGGAATCGACATATTGATGCTATCGATACCCAATGTGCTTTGCAAAGTATTGTAAAGCAAGGCTGTCAGAAAACCGCCTGCAAACACCGAGCACATTACTTTCCAACTTCCAATACCGGTAAAAATAAGCACGATGGCACCAATCAGGATGGCCAATGTCGATGTTTCACCAATGGAACCGGGAATGAAGCCCAGGAAACTGTCGAGCCAGGAGTAGTGCTCAAAATTGCCTTGCTTGGCAAACACCAAGGCGGTTGCCCCAGAGAAGCCATCCACCATGTTTTCGGCACCTTCCATGCCCGAGATCCAAATTTTATCACCCGACATTTTTGTTGGATAGGCAAAGAACAAGAATGCTCGTGCCACCAAAGCCGGATTCCATATGTTCATACCTGTTCCGCCAAACACCTCTTTACCAATCACCACGGCAAAAGCTGTGGCCACCACCACCATCCACAATGGAATATCGGCGGGCAAAACAAGGGGGATCAGCATCCCTGAAACCAGGAACCCTTCGTTGACCTCATGCCCGCGCATCTGCGCAAAGGCAAACTCAATGGCCAAACCGGTCACATACGACACAATGACGATGGGCATAACCTGCAAGGCGCCAAACAGGAACTGGTCGAAAAAGGTCACCGTCTCACCCAGCATCCTGAAATGCTGGTAACCGGTGTTCCACATGCCGAACAGCAGAGCCGGTACCAAGGCCAAAACCACAACAGCCATGGTGCGTTTCATATCCACAGCATCGCGAACATGTACCCCTCCTTTGTTGGTTGAATCAGGCACAAAGAACAGTGTTTCGAAGGCATCAAAAGTTGAATGCAGCTTCTCAAACTTTCCGCCCTTCTGAAACTGGGGTTTTACGTTGTCTAAGAATTTTCTTAACGCTTTCAAGATTATCTATTTTTTTTGTTGATAACTATTTATTTTGGGTATTAACCCACTTCCTTCATCATCAGATTGAGACCATTGCGCAGCATGGTTTGCAAGTTGAGCTTTGATGTGCACACAAATTCGCACAGCGCCACATCCTCCTCCACCAATTCGTAAATGCCCAACTGCTCCATTTTGTCGATATCCTGAGCCAGGATTGCCTTAAACAAAAACTCGGGGTAGATGTCCATGGGCAACACTTTGTCGAGCTCCGCGCTCACCACAAAGGCACGGTGTCCGCCATGCATATTGGTGTCGAGCTTGTAGGCTTTTTTGTTGCACATCCACGAAAAGAAGGAACGAGAAGCACTAAACTTGCCAAACCCAGGTAAAGCCCATCCCATAAATTCTGAATAGTTACCCTCGGGAATCACGGTTACTTGCGAATGAAAATAACCCAAATACCCATCCTGATCAATTTCCGAGCCGGTCAACACATTGCCACTGATCACGCGCACATTGTCCGACTCCACATTTTGCTTGAGCATGGTGGAAACCGAAGCACCAAGGTAGGTGCGCACGTAGCCGGTTTTTGCAACTTCCGATCCGGTGAGCGCCACAATGCGCGAGAAATCGTGAATACCTTCGCTGAAGAGTTTCCCTATGGCCACAATTTCCTGAGGCTGAATGGTCCAAACCACTTCACCGGCATTAATGGGGGCGATGTGGTGAATTTGCACACCTACGTTACCGGCGGGATGTTTCCCTTCAAAAGAATGGATTTCAACATTCGCAGCCTTGGTGAACGCCTTGGCGGCCGAATCGGACTGCACACCCAGATAAACCTTGGGAGCCAAAGTTTTTAACACATCCAGACCAGCCTGGAACATCGCCTCCTGCCCATTGACCACAAACTCATAGTCGGGTGCCAAAGGAGCGGTATCGAAGGTAGAGACAAAAATTGCCCGGGGGGTCGCAGCTGGATTGGCAAGGATATTGTAAGGCCTTTGCTTGAGGTAAGTCCACGCGCCTGAAGCCAGCAGTTTTTCAACCACTGCCTCGCGGCTCAACGACTTCACATCGGCTTTCCCAAAATCCTCGTGCGCCATCTTCTGATCCGACTCAACAACCACTTCCAGAATCACCCGGCGCTCGCCCCGGTTGACAGCTTTCAGTTCACCACTGACGGGTGACACAAACTTGATCTCAGGACGGTGTTTGTCGACAAACAATACGGTGCCTGCCTTGACCTTATCGCCGACCTTTGCCACCATCTTGGGCGTCAACCCCTGAAAATCGGTTGGTTTAATGGCAAAAAGCTCCGGCAATGCCACCTGCGAAAACACCTTTTCGGCACTTCCCACCAGGCGAATGTCAAGACCTCTCTTGATTTTTATTACATCTGACATTGTAGAGAATTGGTTTTTATTATTTGAACTGTAAATTTACTAATTTTAAATCCTAAGAACCCCAATTATTTTTTCCTTTGCATAAAACACAACAATTATGGCTCAACCAACACAAAACATCCTGGTATATCGCCAAATCATCCAAACCAATCAACCGTTGTTGATGAAAAATGTTTATCAAAGGAACAATTTGATGCTTCCACTCAAAATCTTTGCAAAGAAAATGAAACTGTTAGTTATTTTCGAGTTTATAACGAAATATTTCTTCAATTTGACCCAATTATCTGTGTTAATTTTTTTAACACTTTCCCCAATAATAAAATCACAACAGCGCCATCAGATCACCAGCCATGAAAACATACGGTCGGTGCAGGCCTATAAAAAAGGTTGGCCATTGAGCTACCCTTTAATCCAACTGGGTAGCAACGACGTATTGGTGGTGTCGTTCGACGAACTGGCACTGGATGTGCGTAACCTCTACTACAGTTTCGAACATTGCAATGCCGACTGGCAACCCTCCCAACTCATGGAGATGGATTTCCTAAAGGGATACAACCTCTTCCAAGTGTCCGATTACCAATATGGTTTCAACACCACCTTCGACTACATACACTACCAAGTGGAGATTCCATCCCCAGAGGCAGGACTCCTCAAATCGGGCAACTACCGCGTGAACTTCCACGATGGACCCGACAACCAGAACCCCATCCTGTCGGTGCCATTTTTTGTTTACGAACCACTGGTGACCATCGTGCCACGGATAAAATACACCTCATCGCAGGATTACACGATGATGCAGGAGGTTGACTTTGCCGTGCAACATCCAGGGCTGACCATCAGCAACCCGCAAACTGAAGTCAAAGTGGTGGTGACGCAAAATGGCCGCCTCGACAACCGCATCACCCATCTGAAACCACTATTTGTTCGCCACAACGAATTGGTTTACGATTATTCTGCCGAAAATGCCTTCGAAGGAGGCAACGAATTCCGCTGGCTCGACGTCCGGAGCACCCGTTTCTGGCCACAACAGGTGCAGGAAGTGAAGTTTTTCGATCCCTATTACCACTTCATACTCAGACCTGATGCCTGGGGCGACAACCTATCCTACCTCTACCGCGAGGATTTCAACGGCAAATATTACCTCGAACGCAAAGAGGGGGGCGATGCAAACACCGAGGCCGACTATGTGTATGTTCATTTCTCGCTGCCCATGCGCCAGCCATTTCAGGAGGGCGACATTTACATCATGGGGGCACTGACGCAGTGGCAACTCAACGAATCGTCCAAAATGAAATACAACCCGCAAAGCAGTTGTTACGAGGGAACCCTGCTGCTCAAACAAGGCTTCTACAACTACCAGTATGCCCTTCTTCCCAAAGGAAAACAGAAAGCCACCGTCATTCCGCTTGAAAACAGTTTTGGCCAAACCGAAAACGATTACACCATCATGGTTTATTACAGGGGATACGACGACCGGCACGACCGTCTGGTGGGGGTTGCCATTGCCAACTCGCTCAAAAACACATCAGCCTTGCCATTTTAAAAAAGCTTAAATAGTTTTGGAACACCGGCATAAACCACCTTGATTGATGTTTTGATTCAAAAAACAGCCCTTTAAAGATCGCTAATTACCAAAATTCTGTTAAGTTTGTGTATGGAATAAAATTTTGTGTGCTATGCCGTACAAAGAGACGAAAATAGAAAAGCTTTATTACACCATTGGTGAAGTGGCAGAAATGTTTAAGGTCAACACCTCCTTGATCCGTTTCTGGGAAAAGGAATTTGACATCATCAAACCCCATAAGAACAAGAAAGGGAATCGCCTCTTCACACCAAAAGACATTGAGAATTTCCACCTGATTTTCCACCTGGTGAAAGAGAAAGGGATGACCTTGAGCGGGGCGAACAAAAAACTGAAAGAAAACAAGGAAGATACGGTCAATAACTTTGAAGTAGTGACGCGTTTGCAACAGATCAAAGGGTTCCTGACCGAGTTGCGTGACAATCTGGAATAAAAATGGAAACACAATACAAGGTAAGCGATGTGGTGCGCGTATTTGAGACGTTCGCACCAGCAGCCCTATGCGAGGGCTTCGACAATGTGGGTTTGCTGATCGGGGCAATGGATCAGCCAGTAGCCAAAGCCTTGATCACCATCGACATCACCGAGGAGGTGGTGGATGAAGCCCTGGCAAATGGCTGCGACCTGATCGTATCGCACCACCCCATCATGCTCAATGGCATCAAACGGCTGAATGGCCGCAACGACCAGGAACGCCTCATCATCAAAGCCATAAAGAACGACGTGGCCATCTTCTCGGCTCACACCAATGCCGACAGGGTTCCGGATGGGGTGAGCGGCCGCATGGCTCAAAAGCTTGGCTTGGTGAATTGCCAGGTTTTGGAACCTGCTGCCAAGCAGTTGGTCAAGCTTATGGTTTACGTGCCGGCAACCCATGCGCCACAGGTGCGCGAAGCCCTGTTCCAGGCGGGCGCCGGCGTGATTGGGAATTACGACAGCTGCAGCTTCAACAGCAATGGAACAGGCACCTTCAGGGCAGGCGAAACCGCCAACCCCTATGTAGGTCGACCCGGGGAGATGCATCAGGAAGCTGAAGTGAAGATAGAGGTGGTGCTGCCCGCCTTCAAAACAAAAGCCGTGGTAAAATCGATGGAGGCCGCCCATCCTTACGAGGAGGTGGCTTACGACCTAGTGCCCATTGAAAACCATTGGCCCCAGGTTGGTTATGGCATTATTGGCGTACTGGAACAAGCCGAGGACGAACAGGCCTTCCTGAGCAAGCTAAAGAGCGCCTTCAACATTGAACACATCAGGCACACCCCTTTTTTGGGACGCAAGGTGAAAAAAGTGGCACTCTGTGGTGGAAGCGGCAGCTTCCTGCTCCAGAGGGCAATCGCCTCGGGAGCCGACCTGTTCATCACCGGAGATTTTAAGTACCACCAGTTTTTCGATGCCGAAAAAAGCCTGATTATCGCAGATATCGGACATTATGAGAGTGAACAGTTTACTAAAGAACTTTTTTTTGAGTTACTTACAAAAAATTTATCTAATTTTGCACTCTGTTTATCGAAAGTAAATACCAATCCTATAAAATATTTTTAGCAGAATGGCAACAATTGATCCAAAGGCAAATGCAAAGGAGATGTCGGTAGAAGAACGCCTTCAGGCACTCTATGACCTTCAAAAAGTGGGTTCGGCAATTGACAAGATTCGCACCTTGCGGGGCGAGCTACCACTTGAAGTTCAGGATTTGGAAGACGAAATAGAAGGTCTGGTGACGCGTATGCACAATATGGATGCAGAGGTGAAGAAGCTGAGCGATTCCATTTTAGCCAAAAAGAATGAGATAAAAGAGGCCGATCTTCTAATCAAGAAATACGAAGCACAACAATCCAACGTGCGCAACAACCGCGAATTCGACTCCCTTTCCAAAGAGATTGAATTCCAAAACCTTGAAAAAGAGTTGGCCGAAAAACGCATCCGTGAATTCACCGTGGAGATGAAAGCCAAGAAAGAGCTGGCCGACGCCTCCAAACAATTGGTGGAAGATCGCAAGGGTGACTTGGCTGCTAAAAAAGCGGAGTTGGAAGAGATCATCAATGAAACAAAATCCGACGAAGAGAAATTGGCCGAAAAAGCTGCTCAAATAGAGACGCTGATCGACGAACGCTTGCTGTCGGCTTTCAACCGCATCCGGAAAAACGCACGCAACGGCTTGGCTGTCGTGACCGTACAGCGCGATGCCTGCGGGGGTTGCTTCAACAAAATACCACCACAACGCCAATTGGATATCCGTTCGCGTAAAAAAATCATCGTTTGCGAATACTGTGGCCGTATCTTGGTGGACGACGAATTGGGCATGCCCGATGCTGAATAAAAGATGACCATTCCATAAAAATATGAGCCGGCAGGAGACTGTCGGCTTTTTTTGTTTAAAAAGTTAAACGATAATTGAAAAGCAGCAGGTTAATTTTTTTACTTTTGTCATCTAATCAACCATCCATGCGATTCCTGATCATCCACATATTGTTGCTCTTTTTTTGCCTAGCAGGCTATGGCAAAACTGCCGCAACGCCATTCTCCCAACCCTGCTGCGAAGCGCTGGAAGCCTTGCTTTATTACGACTTCAGCCAAGCCGAAACCATCATCCAAAACATCGAAAAAAAAGAACCTAAACTCACGGCTCTGCCCTACCTGAAGCAATACAAACATTTCCTCAACTATCTAGCCAACGACAACCAGGCCAATTACGAAGCCTTCAACCTGGCCCACAGCCAAGCCATGGAAGCCTTACCAACCAAGGATTTGGCCTGGTACCTGGTGTTCAGCAGCAATATGTTGCTCCAAAAAAGTCTGGTGGAATTTAGCCGGGGCAACCATTTCCAGGGCGCCATGGTGCTCTACCGGTCGCACAAGGCCTTTCGCGAAATAGAACCCAACAGCTCCAACATGCTTTGGCAACTGAAATTGCGCGGCATATTCAACATCCTATGGGATCGCATACCCGACCATCTGCGTTTTTTCAGCAACCTGGCCGGCCTAAAAGGCGATTATTACATGGGCATCAGGCAATTGGTGGCCTACAACGACAAAACAACAGCACCAGGATTGGCCGACGAATCAAAAATCATCCTGCTATACGTCCACCAGCTTTTCCAACAGGACAACGAAGATTTGGTTGAGTTGTTTGAAGAGGCCATGGCTGAGAACCATCCGCCACTAACCATTTTCCTCTACTCTGGCATCCTGAGTAGGATGAACCATGGAGCCAAAGCCTTGGACGCACTTCAGAACGTGCCCAAAAGCACCATGACCAGGTTTCCGCTCTTGCAATACCAATATGCCCGCCTGTTGCTCAATGCAGGTAAAATCGACCTCTCCAAGTCAGAAATGACACAATTCTTAAAGCAATACAAGGGCGACTCCTTCACCAACGATGCTTACCTGCAGATGAGCAGAATCTGCTATTTAAAAGGTGAAACGGATCAAGCCGCAGAGTGGTCGCTCAAATGCCTGGCCCACCAACCAGCAGTCACCGCCATCGACCGCCAGGCGGTTGATGAAAGCCGCCAGTTCAACCAATGGCAACCATCGTTGCTGCTGGCTCGCCTATATTTCGACCATGGCGACTACGAAAAGGCACAGGAATGGGCTTCGAAACCCATCAACCTGCCGCAGGCCAAAATTGAACAGGAATACCGAAAAGGACGAATTGCCCACAAGAAAGGCAACCTGGCAGCAGCCGTTCAGTTTTACAACCGAGCCATCACCTTAGCCGGCAAGGATACAAAGTATTATGGTCCCTATGCGGCACTGTTTTGTGCCGAGATAAAAATAGCCACCCAGGAGTACCAGGAGGCCAACCGCTACCTGACCATGGCGCGAAAACTCAACACAGGCGAATACAAGCAAGACATCGAATACCGGATCAAGAGTTGCCAGAAACAGGTCAAATAAAAAACCCTGCCTTATAGGGACAGGGTTTTTCAATGTATTTTACCAACTTCCGCCGCTTCCACCGCCGCCAAAGCTTCCGCCGCCGAAACCGCCAAAGCCGCCGCCACTGCCAAATCCACCCGATCCGGAACTAAAACTGTCCCACGAGCCCCTATTGCTGCGTCCGGCACTGCCCAGCATTGAGAGGGCGAGCCAAAAAGGAAGGTCATGCCCAATGGCAGACTTGCGTGCGGAACCCACTTTACTGATGATGAAGATGATCAACAACAGAATAAAGAAACCGGCTCCTCCACCAATCTCTTTGGCTTTGCTTTGCGTCTTCTTCAAATAACCCTCGGCTGTGAACTCTCCCTCGGTGAGCTGCTTGAGGGTAGCCACACCAGCTCCAATTCCAGCAGCATAATCGTTGGATCGGAAATGGGGTATCATCTCATGATCCACAATCCGGCGAGCCACCACATCGGGCACCACGCCTTCTAAGCCATAGCCGGTAGCCACAAAAGCCTCGCCCTTCGATTCCCTGGTTTTTGGCTTGATGACCATCACCACGCCATTGTTGCGCCCCTGGTGGCCAACACCCCATTTTTCGCCCAGCTTAAAGGCAAAGTCGTCGATGGAAGTGCCGCCCAAATCGGGTGTCACCACAACAGCAATCTGGGTGCTGGTGCGATTATAAAAATCAACCAGGTCATTTTCCAGGGTTTGAATTTGATCGGGCGACAAAAGCCCGGCAAAATCATTGACCAATCGTGGTGGATTGGGGCGTTCGGGAATCACCTGTGCCAGAACCGTAAAACCCATGAAAACAAACAGTAACAATAATAATTTTCGCATAAGTGTATCTTTATTTGCCAAATGAAATCTCATCGGGCAATTCGTTCACATCATCCTTTTGGTATGGGAAATTGGACTTGAGCTGCTCGCCACACCTCAAAATGCCCTCCGACAAGCCAGTCACAAAATCGCCAGCTTGGAATTTGGCCTTCATATCTTCCTTGATCCCATCCCAAAAATCACCAGGAACCTTGCTGTTGATCCCGGCATCGCCAATCACTGCAAACTTTTTGTCCACGGTGGCCAAATAAAACAGAACCCCATTGCGGAGTTCCGTCTTATGCATGCCTAACTTACCAAACAAGTAGGCGCACCGATCCATCACATCATCAGGACATTCGCTCTCCAGATGCACCCGTATTTCGCCGGAGGTATTTTTCTCTGCGGTGCGGATGGCATCCTCAATCTGTTTGCGCTGCTGGTCGGTGAAAAAGTTCTTTGGTGTCATCAAAATTCAACTTTAGGTGCCTGATTGGATCCTTCTTCAGCCTGGAAATAGGGCTTTTGCTCAAAACTAAACATCGAGGCAATCAAATTCTTGGGAAACCGCTTGATGTAAGTATTGTACTGCCGCGTAACATCGTTGAATTTCTGACGTTCCACGGTGATGCGGTTTTCAGTACCTTCAAGCTGGGCTTGCAAATCCCTGAAGTTCTCGTTGGCCTTCAAATTGGGATAACTCTCCTGAAGCATAATCAATTTCGAAAGTGCCTGGGTCAAACCACTCTGGGCATCCTGGAAGCGTTGCATGCTCTGGGCATCCAGCTTGGAAGCATCAATATTCACGCTGGTGGCTTTGGAGCGGGCCTCAATCACAGCCGTCAAGGTTCCTTCCTCATGTGCCGCATAACCTTTTACAGTATTCACCAAGTTGGGAATCAGGTCGGCGCGTCGCTGATACACATTCTCAACCTGTGCCCACTGAGCATCCACACTTTCCGACAATTCAACCATGCTGTTGTAACCACAACTCGACAAAAGGGGCAGCACCAGCAACCCAATCAATATTCTTTTTAACATTTTCATAAGTTTCATTTTTAATGTTTCGGTTAAAATTAATGGTTTATTTTCAATGTTGAGCCACCCGACCCCACGAATTGTCAATTAATGCGTATGAATTTGTTGTCAACCGATGAAACAATCAGGAAAACAACCATCAACGCACCATTGAGCAGCAAGGCCTCATAGCCCAATCTGAATCCGAACCAGGTAGTATCGTAATAATCCACAATGCCGGTCAAGGTGGGTGCCAACAAGGCGGCATAGGGCACAAGCCGGTCGTTGATGCGCAGCCGAGTGAACAACCCGACCACATACAAGCCCAACAGGGGTCCATAAGTATAACCGGCCATAGTGAAAATTGTTCCGATGATAGAATCCTGCCCCACCCGGTAAAAGATGAATATCAACGCACCGGTCAGGATAGTGAAAGCAATGTGGCTCAGCCGCCTGGCCATCTCGGCATGTCGCTGCCCCATTTTATCGACTCGTAGTATGTCGAGCGAAAATGAGGTGGTCAGAGCCGTCAGTGTGGAATCGGCACTCGAAAGTGCAGCAGCCATCAACCCCAACACAAACAAAACGATCACCACTGGCGGAAGGTAACCACCAGCCACAATGGATGGAAACAAATCATCGGCCTTTGCAGGCATGGGAATGTTGTGCGACTGAACAAACAGATATAGCAAAGCGCCCAGGGCCAGGAAGAGGATATTAACCGGAATAAATGCAAAACCGTAACTGTACATATTTTTCTGGGCATCCTTAAGTGATCGGCAACTCAGGTTCTTTTGCATCATATCCTGGTCGAGCCCGGTCATCACAATGGTGATGAAAGCCCCGGTCAGGAACTGTTTCCAGAAAAAACTGGTGGATCGCCAGTCGGACCATTCAAACATGTGGGCATAACCACTGTCAAGTATCAAGTCGACAGCCCCTGACACCGATAGCCCCATCTTATGCCCCAGCACCACGAAAGTAACGACCACGCAAGATAAAAAGATCAAAGTCTGCAAGGTATCGGTAAAAATGATGGTTCTCACTCCTGAGCGGTGAGTGTAGAGCCAAATAACCAATAGAGTAAGAATGGTTGTAAGATAGAAAGGAATGTGCAAGGCATCAAACAAGACATACTGCAACACACTAACCATCAGGTAGAGGCGCGCCGCCGAACCAACCAACCGCGACACCATAAAAAGTACCGATCCGGTATGGTAGCTCACCCTGCCAAAACGCTGTTCCAAATAGGCATAGATGGAGATCAAATTCAGGCGATAGTAGAGCGGTAACAACACCTGAGCAATCACCACATAACCTACAAAATAGCCAAAAACCATCTGCATATACGAAAAACCGGTGGCACCCACCCATCCCGGCACCGAAATAAAAGTAACTCCGGAGATGGAGGCTCCCACCATGCCTATGGCCACCACGTACCAGGGACTTTGGCGGTTGCCGATGAAAAAGGTAGCATTGTCGCCACGCCGGGCCGTAAGCCACGATGTGAGGAACAGCACAAACAAGTATAGCACGATGGTAAGACCAATCAACAGGGTATTCATATAGAAATGCGTTTTTAGAAAGCACAAATTTGACATTTATTACAACAATTTCAACAAGTTTTTTTCCTGGCAGAAGATTTATGCATGCGTAAAAAGGTACAAAAGCCTTAGAGCGAATGCACCATCCCACCAAACAAACAACAACCTGACTCACAACACCATCTAAAACACAGCCCCCTCCGATAATTGTGATTTTTTACCCATTGATGAATGAAAAAGACTAGCATTAGACTATTTTGTCATATCATTTGCATGATTATTCAACCTCCATCTTTTCAAAAAACACAATCTTTGTAAAAAAGAAACAACAAATATTGAAGTCACAAAACAACAGCCTTATCAATATAAACTATACAAAGTATGAAAACATTTTATCGACAAACCATGGCCATCACACTCATCATGTGTGGCATTTTATCGGCTTGTGTCAGCAACACCGCGAATAAAGAAAAGAGTTGCCTGATCGAAACCGAAGTTCCAACCAGACCGGCAGGTCAACAGGATGTATTGTTGCACAAGGTTGACCCCATCCCCGTGGTTCGTGTAGCATTTATCGGCTTGGGCATGCGTGGTCCAGGTGCGGTTCACCGCATGACCAACATCCCAGGTGTTGAGATTGTTGCCCTATGCGATGTTGTGAAAGAGAACACCGAAAAGGTGAACAAGATGCTCGAAAACAAGGGACTACCCAAAGCCCTTGAATTTTATGGCGACACAACCGTATGGCGCCAAGTAACCGCATTGCCCAACGTAGACCTCATCTATGTGGCAACAGATTGGAAAAGCCACGCAGCCATCGGCATCCAGGCGATGAACGACGGCAAGCATGTGGCCATAGAAGTACCAGCTGCCATGACCATGGAAGAGATTTGGGGCTTGATCAACACATCTGAAAAAACCCGCAAACACTGCATGCAATTGGAAAACTGTGTTTACGACTTTTTCGAGCTAACCACACTTAATATGGCTCAAAACGGCGTGTTTGGTGAAATTCTGCACGTTGAAGGTTCTTACATCCACGCCTTACAAGATTTCTGGGGCGAATACTGGAACAACTGGCGGATGGACTACAACCGCAAGCACCGCGGTGATATCTATGCCACACACGGCATGGGCCCAGCTTGTCAATTGCTGAACATCCACCGCGGCGACAAGATGAACTTCCTGGTTTCGATGGACACCAAAGCGGTGGGCAACCCTGCCTATTTGAAGGAGAAGACAGGCGAAGAGGTAACCGACTTCAAAAACGGCGACCACACCATGACAATGATCAGAACCGAGAATGGAAAGACAATCCAGATTCAACATAACGTTACATCGCCACGCCCATACAGCCGCATGTACCAGTTGACCGGAACACAAGGTTTTGCCAACAAATACCCAATTCAAGGTTACGCCCTGAATGCCAGCCAGGTAAGCTCCGACATCACCCCCAACCACGAATCGCTGAATGCCCACAGTTTTGTGCCTGAAGATGTTAAAACTGCGTTGATGGAGAAATACAAACACCCCATCCACAAGGAACTGGAAGAAACAGCCAAGAAAGTTGGCGGACACGGCGGCATGGACTTCATCATGGATTACCGTTTGATCTATTGCTTGCAAAACGGCCTTCCACTGGATATGGACGTTTACGACTTGGCCGAATGGTGTTGTTTGGCTCCCCTCACAGCCATTTCACTCGAAAACAATTCGGCTCCTGTTGCCATCCCCGATTTCACTCGTGGTGGCTGGAATAAAATCGACGGGTTGAAATTTGCAACGGTCGATAACCAATAATACCACCGTCGGTTAAGGCGGTAAATTTTAAAGCAGTGTGACCCATGTCCCTTGCTTATTTTGTTGAACAACTCTATTTTGAAAACGGATACTGGACCCACACCCGGTATCCGTTTTTTCGTATCCCAAAGAGTCGGTTCGCTATAGTTAATAGACAAATAATTGTTAAGTTTGTGGTGGGAATAACAAACTAAAATGGGATCACAACATTTTTCATCACGCTTACTCGAAAATGCAGTCAATGAGTTTGCCAAATTACCTGGGATAGGCCGAAAAACAGCCCTGCGGCTGGTGCTCCACCTGCTGCACCAGGAAACAGAATCGGTCCATAATTTTTCAGAAGCCATCCGCCAGGTGCGCACAGAGATTAAATACTGCAGCAGTTGCAACAACATTTCGGATACCGACCTCTGCGAGATATGTGCCGATGAGAGACGCGACCATGCGTTGATCTGCGTGGTGGAATCCATTCGCGATGTGATGGCCATTGAAAACACCCGCCAATACAATGGCATTTATCATGTACTGGGAGGCGTTATTTCGCCCATGGATGGCATTGGCCCCGACGACCTAAACATTGGCACCTTGGAGGAAAAAATAAAGGAGGGGCAGGCCAATGAAATCATCTTAGCGTTGAGCACCACCATGGAAGGCGACACCACCAACTTTTACCTCTACAAACGCTTTTCGGCCTACCAGGTAGACATCACCACCATTGCCCGAGGCATTTCGGTGGGTGATGAATTGGAATATGCCGACGAAGTGACCTTAGGTCGATCGCTGGTTAACCGCCTCCCCTTTGACAAAACAATCTAAAGCAAGAAAAATGACAGATACAACAAGCCGTTTAAAGAAAACATGGTATTTTTTGCTGGTTCCCTTATTGACCCTGGGTGCCGTATTGTTCTTTGCCCACAAGGCATCGCCCGAAAACAGTGCCACCGCCCAATATTGGATCAAATCACTCTTTTTCATCCTGGTTTTGGCGTTGGTGCCCGCAACCTCCATTTTCCAGACACGTTTATTGAAAAAAAATCGTGAAAAAGAGGAAGAAACACGGCTTGCCATTTTTGAGAAAACTTACAGAATTCGCCTTTTCACGTTGAGCTCACTGACGGCAACATCGCTGCCCCTGTCTTACATAACAGGCGACCGAGCCTACTGGATGATATACGGGGTGCTGATGATCCTGCTCATGATTAACTTCCCCTCACAAGGTCTGGTAAGTAAGGAATTGCACAAAGAGTAAAACAATTAAGCAACCCCAATGTTAAACCACTATAACCCCAAACAATGATTATTGCTGTTGATTTTGATGGTACCATTGTCGAACACCGTTTTCCGGCCATCGGGAAAGAGCGCCTCTTTGCCTTTGAAACCTTGAAAGCATTGCAACGCAATGGCCATTTACTCATTTTATGGACCTTCCGATCGGGTAAACTTTTGGATGAGGCGGTGGAATATTGCCGCAAAAATGGCATTGAATTTTATGCCGTCAACAGCAGCTATCCCGAAGAGGAGTATACAGATGAAATAAGCCGAAAAGTCAATGCCGACATCTTTATTGACGACCGGAACTTTGGTGGCATCCCGGGCTGGGGTGAAATATACCAGGCACTCTGCCTACTCGACTCCGATAAGATGAAAGACAACTATTGGGAAAAATACAAAGCAGCCGAAAAAAGAACTGTCTGCGGATTCTTTAGACGACTGTTCTCCTGCGAATAACTAAGCGAACAAGGATTATCACAGGGACACTCACATGCAAAATGTTTCCAATCATCACCAATGGTGAGCTTTTCAACCACGATAATTTCGGCGTAAACATTTTTTCATTACTTTAGAGGCTGATATATCTTAATATCTGCAAATCCAAAACCTATGAAAACGGTATTCCTATATGCATCCATTGGTGTGATATTTTGCTTTACCGCGTTTGTTCAAACGCAGGGACAAATCAAACGGGGCGTCATAGAAAAACACCTCAACGCCGAAGCGTACCAAAAGGCATTGGATGAGATTGGCCGGTCGCGATGCATCAAAGCAGATTCGGGTTTTTGCGAATACACCAAAGGCCTCTGCAAACTCCAATTGGGATATCCGCCACAAGAAGCCCTAGCCCACCTAAAGACGGCCACATACTATTACCCTTTGGGTAAAAAGCTGGACGACGAAAGTGGGAGTGTTTGGTTCTTTTATGCACAAGCACTGCACGCCACCCACAATTTCGAGGAAGCTGCAACAATCTACAACGACCTTAAAAGCAAGTTGAGCCCCAAAAACACACAACAACTGGAAGCCATCAACCGCGAACTGGCCTATTGCGAAACAGCCCATCGTTTGGCACAAAACCCGGTGGAATTTAAAATATCCAATCTGGGCAAAGCGCTTAACTCCAAATACGACGAGCACAGTCCTGTGGTGACCATGAACGAGGATCAAATCATCTTCACCTCCAACAGAGGTAATGGGAAGCCCACTGATGCGATCGAAAACCTTTACATCAGCCAGTGGCGCGAAGGCAAATGGCTCCCGGCCCGAAGACTGGGCGGGCAAATTGCCAAGTTCTACAACAACGCCTCCGTCAGCCTCAACAACGATGGCACCCAGCTCATACTCTATGCCTACGATGGCAAATCGGGCAACCTTTACTATTCCATCAACAACAAAGGCAGCTGGGGGGCACCCATTAAATTCCCCTCCCCCATCAACAGCATGCACAACGAGACCCATGCCTCGTTGACCATGGATGGCCAAACGATCTATTTCTCCAGTGACCGACCGGGTGGCTATGGCGGCAAAGACATCTACACTGCCCGAATCCTGCCATCGGGCGAATGGGGTCCTGCCCAAAACCTGGGACCTATTGTCAATACCAAATTGGATGAGGAGAGCCCCTTCATTATGCCCGATGGCAAAACGCTCTACATGGCCTCGGAAGGGCACGAAAACATGGGTGGTTTCGACATATTCAAAACCCAGCTCGACTCGGCCGCCCAATGGAGCATCCCTCAAAACATAGGCTTCCCCATCAACACGCCAGGCGACGACCTGTTTTACTGCCCCACAGCCGATGGTCTTAGGGTTTACTATGCCTCCACCCGCGAAGGATCGATGGGCAACACCGACCTATTTTTGATTGAGTACCCTTCGGATGATGAAAAGCGCATGGCAGTGGTGTCGGGCTTTGTTTTCAACAAAGACAACACCCCTGCCGCCGATGCCGACATATCCGTAGAATCGGTTGAGGATGCTGATTTCACTGGTTTCTACAAGCCAAACCCAGCAACCGGTAAATACGTACTGCTTTTGCAAACCGGTAAAGCATACCAGATAACCTTATCAAAACCTGGTATTGCAGCCCAAACCATCTCATACCAAGTCCCAATTAAAGGGGAGTATGCAGCCCGTGGCTTAGTGCATTACATCAAGCCGGTCACCTTTGACGATTAATCAACAAAAAAATAGCCCCTATCAACAGAGACCAATACTTAATCAAATATACAGGTACCCATTTTTCATAAACCCAAGGCGCTCAAAACTTATGTTTATTAATAATCAAATTGATTAAGAGCCATTTACAACCAAGCCTTAACAACTGATTGTCTTAACATTAAACTATAACCACAGCCATCTGCATTTGATATTACAATAAATTTTTAACAGCTTTGTAACAACGGAAGAGACAATAAAGTATTTATTAATTGCGCTGGCACTGCTGGAAACCGGAAAAAAATAAAATAGACTCTATGAAAAAAATATGTTTGTTGATTTTGTTGTTGGCATTTTGTGCAAAACCCATATTCGCACAAGACCGGGAAGAACGATTTAAAAGGGAATACACAACCGCACTGTTGCTGGCCAAACGCAACGACTTCAATGGCGCCATCAAAATCCTGAAGAGGCTACACCGCCAAGATGTGGAAAACCAAGACGTCCTGTTCAACCTAGGCAACAGCTATTTGAACACCAGCGACGGCCCCGATTCGGCGGTCATCTACTTCGAAAAAGCTTTGCAACTGCTCCCATTGGAGAATTACAATTCGGTGTATGGCGCCGAACTCCACATGGCATTGGGTAAGGCATACCAGTTGACGCGCAACCCCGATAAAGCCCTGGCCATCTATCATAAGCTGGAGACTGCCATCCCCAATCCAAACCAGGATTTGGCCGGAGAGTTAAAACGTGAGACCAACTATTGCAACAATGCCAAGCTACTAATGCAAAAGCCAGTTAAGCTGGAAGTGCGCAACCCTGGACTTCCACTGAACTCCAGATACGACGACCACAGCCCGCTGATTTCGGCCGACGAGTCAACGCTTCTGTTCACCTCGCGCCGCCCTTCCTCCTTTAGCGAACCCATGGACGACGGGCAATATGCCGAACGCATCTACTTCGCTACCTTTGAGGATGACAAATGGACGCGCCCACAGGCCATCAAATCGCTGTTCAAAACACAGGGACACGAAGCAGGGGTAAACCTATCAGCCGATGGTCGCTACCTGTTCATCTACCGCACCGACATCAATGGTATCAACATCTACATGTCGGAATTTGATGGGGAGACCTGGTCGAATGCCGAAAAAATGCCAGAACCCATCAGCTCGCGATTCGACGAAACGCACATCAGCCTGAGTGCCGATGGCACCATTGCCTATTTCACCAGCAACCGTCCCGGGGGCTTTGGCGGCCTGGACATCTACCGCAGCCGCCTATTGCCCGATGGCACATGGGGTACACCGCAAAACTTGGGTTCCAACATCAACACCCCCGAAGATGAGGAGTCGCCCATGCTTCATCCCGATGGCAAAACACTCTATTTCAGCTCACGTGGCCACAACTCCATGGGTGGGTTCGATATCTTCTTTTCCAAAGAGGTGGCCGACAGCACCTGGACCAATGCCGTCAACATAGGGTATCCCATCAACAGTGCCGACGACGACCTGTTTTTTGTTCCAACTGCTGTAAAAAACCGCGCTTACTATGCCAGCTCGCGTTTCGAACATAAAATTGGTGGCATCGACCTCTACGAAATAGAATACGAGGAACCCGAAGATGCCCGACTGGCAGTCATCAAAGGAACCATCCATTCCGAACTGCCACTCGATGATGTGCGCATTTCGGTCACCGACAACCAAGGCCAGCTGGCTGGAATTTACAAGCCAAACCCCGTGAATGGGAAATACATACTAATTCTGGACACCAGCAAAGCGTATGCCATGGAAATTGAAGGGACAGGCTACAACAAGCTCGCCATGCCCATCAAAATGGACAATAACATGGCCTACCGCAAAAAGGGAGAATTCATGCCCATGGAGACAATCACCATGAGCGTGGATAAGCAAGCTTTGGCTGCTTTGGCAGCACAACAGGCTGACGAGCCACAAAAAATCATCGAGGATGGTATCCCTTACTACACCGTACAAGTCCTATCCCTGCGCAAGCCAGCCGATGCTGAAAAAGCATGGAAAAGCCTTGATCAATCGCTGGTAAAGGAATACCGTTACCGGGATGGTTGGTTTGTTTATACCTATGGCCAATACAAAGGCTACAAAGCTGCGGTGGAAGCCAAAAAGAAAATCGTACAGGAAACCCCCTACAACGATTCGTTCGTGAGGAACCCTGAACAATACAAAAAATACGTGGACACGGAGGCAGTGCATGATTCAAAATGAAAGGATAACCCTTCGGGCGCTTGAACCTGAAGATATTGAGATACTTTATCAATGGGAAAATGAAATAGCGCTATGGAATGTGAGCAACACCATAGCGCCATTTTCCAAACACCAGCTCAAACAGTATGTGCTGCATGCCCGTCTGGATGTTTTCCAGACGAAGCAGTTGCGCCTGATTATTGAGCAAACCGATGACAAAAGGATGGTAGGCATGATCGACCTGTTCGATTACGACCCCTTCCACCGCAGGGGTGGCATCGGAATCGTTGTCCACGCAGAGTTTCGCCACCAAGGATTTGCCTCGGAGGCACTCAACCTATTCACCAACTACCTGTTCAACCACCTGGGTTTACACCAGGTGTACGCCTCCATTTCGGGCGACAACACGGCCTCCATCAAACTGTTCGAACAGGCCGGTTTTGAACAGACGGGACTTCGCAAACACTGGCGTCGCCATGGCAAGCAATACCTCGACGAACTATTCTTCCAAAAAATAAACACCTGATTATCACATCCCCACCATGGTCAGCACCTCGGCATAATCAGGGATTTGAGACAGCAACACATAACCGCCCGAATCATCCAAACGGGCGGCCATGTGGGTGATTCCATTGCTGACCACCACAATCCGCACGCCCAACACCATATTGTAACGCAAAGCCTGCTCAAAAACCCCGGCCGTGATGGACACCGTGGGTGCTTTACACTCTACGATCAACAAGGGTTTCCTGTTGCGGTCGTATATTACCACATCTGCCCGCTGCCGCAACTGATTGATCACCACAAGATGCTCCACCGCAGTCAACCCCGCCGGATAGTGTTTGTCGCGGATCAAATAATGGATTATGTGCTGGCGCACCCACTCTTCGGGTGTGAGCACCACATACTTACGCCTGATCAAATCGTATATCTTGTACCGAGCCTGATCCTTCTTGATTTTAAAAGCACCCGTTGGGAGATTGAGTTGTTGCATCAAAAAAATAAATTATACTGCAAATAAACAAAATTAATTCAAAAGTAGTACCTTTGTATTTTAATACCTCCTGAATACCCACAGGACGTGGAACTGTAACTACTAACAACCAGTAATTTACAGACATTTACTAATCTGAAAAGGTATTAAAAATGAAGACTAAAGAAGAGATTGTCAAAAACTGGCTTCCTCGCTACACTGGAAGGCCCCTCGAAGATTTCCCCAAGTACGTTTTGCTCACCAACTTCATGTATTATGTTGAGCTCTTCTCAAAAATGTACGATGCTCCCATTATCCACAGCAACATGCCCAATTGTGCTGCCGAAGGCATCATCATCATCAACTTTGGCATGGGCAGCCCCAATGCAGCCACCATCATGGATCTACTGAGCGCAGTGGAACCACATGCGGTATTGTTCCTGGGCAAATGCGGAGGACTGAAAAAGAAAAACCAACTGGGCGACCTGATCCTCCCCATTGCTGCCATCCGCAGCGACGGAACCTCCAACGACTACTTGCCTGCCGAAGTACCAGCATTGCCTGCCTTTAGCCTGCAGAGAGCCGTGTCATCGGCCATCCGCGACCATGGATCGGATTACTGGACAGGCACCGTTTTCACCACCAACAAGCGGGTTTGGGAGTACGACGAACGATTTAAAAAATACCTTGAAAAAACACGCGCCATGGCCATCGACATGGAGACCGCCACCATCTTTACCGTGGGGTTTGCCAACGAAATACCTGCTGAGCATTGTTGCTGGTTTCCGACCAACCCATGATCTCCACAGGCGTGAAAACAGCCGAAAGCGACCGTAAGGTGACCGAGAACTTTGTCAATGCCCACATCAAGATCGGCATAGCGGCCATGAAGGAGCTGGCCAGCAACGGTAAATCTGTGAAACACTTGAAGTTCGACAACTAATAGCAGAGAGCACCAAGAAACACAAAACAAAGTTTTGTGTTTCTTTTTTTATTCAAAAGGGTAACATTATTTTTGTTACATGATGAGTTACGAAGAGATTATCAAAGAGCTTAAAAGCGGCACTTACCGCCCCATCTATTTTCTGATGGGCGAAGAGCCCTATTTTATTGATGTCATATCCGACTATATTGCCAAACATGCGCTATCGGAGGCCGACAAGGGTTTCAACCAAATTGTGATGTACGGCAAGGATACCGATGCTATTGGCATCACCCATGCAGCCCGTAAATACCCCATGATGGCACAACGGCAAGTGGTGATAGTCAAGGAAGCTCAAAACATCAAGGAGATAGAGGATTTGGCAACCTACGTGGAAAAACCGCTCAATTCCACCATCCTGGTAGTCTGCTACAAATACAAGTCGCTCGACAAGCGGAAGAAACTGGGTAAGCTGGTGGAGAAAAATGGGGTGCTCTTCGAATCGAAAAAGCTTTACGACAATAAGATACCACAGTGGATCGAAAGCTATGCAAAATCCATCGGCATCACACTGGATACCAAGGCTGTAAGCCTACTGGCAGAATTTGTGGGTAGCGACCTTTCGGGCATCGTGTCGTCCATAGATAAACTGAAGGTGGCTGCACCACAAGGAGGCTTGATCACCGCCGACCTGATTGAGCGCAACATCGGGTTTAGCAAGGATTACAACAACTTCGAACTCCAAAGCGCCATCATCAACCGCGATGTATTGAAAGCCACCAAGATTGTGAAAGCCTTTTCGCAAAACATCAAGGCCAACCCCATTCAGGTGACCATCGTCACCCTGTTTGGGTTCTTCCAGAAATTGCTGGCTTACCACTACCTGCCCGATAAATCGCAAGGAGCCGTGGCCTCAGCACTGAAGATAAACCCTTTCTTTGTAAAAGACTATGTAGCGGCCGCCAAACAATACAATGGGCGCAAAGTGGTGCAGGCGATATCGCTGTTGCGCCAATACGACATGAAGTCGAAGGGGTTCGAGAGCACCTCAACCGATAGTGGCGAACTCTTATCCGAACTCATCTTCAAAATTATGCACTAATGGACATATACATTATCATCATAGCAGTAACCGCATTGGTCAGTTACTTGGCTTTCAACCGCACGGAACTGATGTACCGCTACCAGTTCAATGCCTGGCAAATCATCCACCGCAAGGAGTACCAGCGCCTGATAACCCATGGCTTCCTGCATGCCAACTGGATGCACTTGATCATCAACATGATGGTACTGTTGTCGTTTGGACGGTCGGTGGTTTACTATTTCCAGTTCATCACGGCTTATCCACAGTTGCTGTTCCTGTTTTTTTACCTCACGGCCATCGTTATTTCGAGTTTTTACGCACTGGCTAAGCACCACAACAACTACAATTACAATGCCATAGGCGCTTCAGGAGCCGTTTCAGCAGTTGTGTTTGCCTCCATCATTTTCGACCCCTACAACCCCATCCTGCTGTTTGCCATCATCCCAATCCCGGGCATCATTTTCGGTGTGATTTACCTGATCTATTCTGGCGTGATGGCCCGTAAGGAGATCGACAACATTGGCCACGACGCCCATTTCTGGGGAGCTGTGTATGGCCTGGCATTCCCAGTTATCCTACAACCCCGTCTCCTACAATATTTTATCGACAAGCTACTGAGTTTTTAATTGGTATGATGCCCGACAAATACATTTGTTGGTCATTATCCGAATTAGCGTTATCTTTGCAACAAGGTTGGAGCCTTGTATTATTGCCAATTTATAACAAAAACCAGGATCATGCGATTAATTATTCAATCAGATTACGATTTGGTATCGAAGTGGACGGCGAATTACATTGCCAGCAAAATTTCGGCACACAAAGAAAAGAGACCGTTTGTACTTGGACTGCCAACCGGATCGTCTCCTATGGGAACGTACAAAGAACTCATTAACCTTCACAAGGCAGGGAAAGTATCCTTTGCCAATGTGATCACTTTCAACATGGATGAGTATTGCGGTATTCCACGCGAACACCCACAAAGCTACCACACCTTTATGTGGCAAAACTTTTTCTCACACATCGATGTCAAAGCCGAAAACACCAACTTACTGAATGGCAACGCGCCCGACTTGCAGGCGGAATGCAAGCGTTACGAAGCCAAAATCAAGAGCGTGGGGGGTATCGACCTCTTCATGGGTGGCATCGGCCCCGACGGACACCTGGCATTCAACGAACCAGGCTCGTCGCTTTCATCGCGCACACGCGTAAAAACATTGACCCACGACACCATCATTGCCAACAGCCGCTTCTTCGACAACGACCCCAACCAAGTGCCCCGTACAGCCGTTACAGTGGGTATTGGCACCGTGATGGATGCCCGCGAGGTGGTGATCATCTGCAATGGCCTCAACAAGGCCCGCGCCCTGCAACATGCTGTAGAGGAGTCCATCAACCACATGTGGACCATCAGCGCCCTGCAGCTGCACCCACAAGGCATTATCGTATGCGACGAAATGGCCACCTACGAACTAAAGGTGGGCACCTACAAATACTTCAAGGATATTGAGCAACAAAACCTCGACCCCAAGTCGTTGTGGTAAACAGTATCCTTAATTGATTAAAAAGGCTGCCCAACTTGGTTGGGCAGCCTTTTTTAATTTACTGATGTGCTATTTGAGGATGTGGTAATTTGAGTATTTAAGTATATCAGAATCATTGATGGAATTTCCAGAAAATGAGAAACACCTCATCATGAACTGGAATTGCCTTCAGTAAAATCCGAGCTAAAATATTATATTTGTGCCAATCAACCATTTCAAGATATAATAGTACAAACACCATAAAACATCCCGCTTTGTCAAAGGTAGTTGAGACACCCCTGATGAAACAGTACAACAGCATCAAATCAAAACACCCCGATGCCATCCTATTGTTTCGCGTAGGCGATTTTTACGAGACATTTTCGGAAGATGCCATTAAGGCATCGGAGATATTGGGCATTACCCTCACCCGCCGGGCCAATGGAGCGGCATCGTTCGTGGAGCTGGCCGGCTTCCCCCACCACGCCCTCGACACTTACCTACCCAAGTTGGTGCGTGCCGGCCAACGGGTGGCTGTTTGCGACCAACTTGAGGATCCCAAGATGGTAAAAGGCATCGTCAAGCGGGGCGTCACCGAGCTGGTAACACCTGGCGTGGCCATCAACGACAACGTACTGGAGAACCGCGAAAACAATTTCCTGGCCAGCATCCACATCGACAAGAAAGTGGCGGGCATCGCATTCCTCGACATCTCCACCGGGGAGTTCCTCACCGCCGAAGGGTCGTTCGAATACATCGAAAAACTTATCAGCACCTTCAAACCCAAAGAGGTGCTGTTCGAGAAAGGGAAACGCCAGGAATTTACCGAGAACTTCGGCACCAAACTATTCACTTTCGCCTTCGACGACTGGGCCTTCTCGCCCGATGCGGCACACGATCGCCTTCTGAAACATTTTGAAACCACCTCTTTGAAAGGCTTTGGGGTACACGGCCTCTCCTATGGCATCACCGCCGCCGGCGCCATCCTCCATTACCTCGACCTGACGCACCACAACCGGCTGCAACACATCACCAACCTGGTGCGCATCGACGAGTCGAAATTCGTGTGGCTCGACAAGTTCACCATCCGCAACCTGGAGTTGTTCGGCTCGTCCAACGAGGGCGCCAAATCGCTGGCCGACATCATGGACCGAACGCAAACACCCATGGGGTCGCGCATGCTCAAACGCTGGATCAACCTACCCCTCAAGGAGGTGAAACCCATCGAAGACCGACTGGGCGTGGTGGATCACCTCTTCAAAGATGCAGACCTGAAGGAATTGCTGACCGACTCACTGCAAGCCATTGGGGATTTGGAACGACTGGTGAGCAAAGTAGCCAGTGCCCGCATCACCCCCAGGGAGGTGATCCAGCTGAAAACAGCTTTGTTTGCCATTGAACCCCTCAAAGAGGCATGTCTGGCTTCCAGCAACGAACACCTGCGCCACATGGCCGACCAGCTGAACATCTGCGCCACCATCCGCGAACGCATCGACCGCGAGGTAAACATCGACCCACCATCGGCCGTGAGCAAAGGCAATGTAATCAAGGCAGGCATCTCGGCCGACTTGGATGAACTGCGCACCCTAGCCACCCATGGCAAGGATTACCTCCAAAGGATGCAGGAGCAACTGAGTGCCGAGTCGGGCATTACCAGCCTGAAAATCAACTTCAACAACGTATTTGGCTATTACATAGAGGTGCGCAACACGCATAAGGATAAGGTTCCCGAAACGTGGATCAGAAAACAGACCCTAGTGAACGCCGAGCGTTACATCACCGAAGAGCTGAAGGAGTACGAAGCTAAAATCCTGGGTGCCGAGGAGAAAATCCTCTCCATTGAAACCAACCTGTACAACGACCTGGTGGCAGCATTGGCTGAGTTCATCCCGGCCATCCAGCTCAACGCCACCCTTTTGGCGCGGCTCGATGTATTGCTGGCCTTCAATATTTTGGCCATGGAGAACAAATACATCCGGCCAAACATAACCGACGAGGAAGCCATCGACATCAAAGGGGGGCGACACCCCGTGATTGAAAAGCTGCTGCCTCCAGGGCAGGATTATGTCCCCAACGATGTTTTCCTGAACAACGACCAGCAGCAGATCATCATCATCACCGGCCCTAACATGGCGGGTAAGAGCGCGTTGTTGCGCCAAACGGCCTTGATTGTGCTGATGGCACAAATGGGTTGTTATGTCCCGGCACAGTCAGCCTCCATTGGCGTGGTGGATAAGATATTCACCCGCGTGGGTGCCAGCGACAACATCTCGCAGGGCGAATCAACCTTTATGGTGGAGATGAACGAGGCTGCCAGCATCCTGAACAACCTGACACGACGCAGCCTAGTGCTGTTCGACGAGCTGGGGCGAGGCACCAGCACCTACGACGGCATCTCCATAGCCTGGTCGATCGTGGAGTACATCCACGAGAACAGCCGGGGGCAGGCCAAAACACTTTTTGCCACCCACTACCACGAGCTCAACGAGATGGCCAAGACCCACAAACGGGTTAAAAACTTCAATGTGTCCGTGAAGGAACTCGATAACAAGGTAATCTTCCTGCGCAAGCTGGTGCCGGGCGGCAGCGAACACAGCTTTGGTATCCATGTGGCACGTATGGCCGGGATGCCCAAGAGCGTGGTAAAAAGGGCCAACGACATCTTGTCGGAGCTGGAGAACACCCATCGGAAAGGAAAACTATCGAAACCCACCGAAGAGATGGCCAAAAACAAGGATGGCTATCAATTGAGCTTCTTTCAACTCGACGACCCGGTTCTGAAGCAGATCCGCGATGAAATCATGAATCTTGACGTCAACAACCTCACCCCACTAGAGGCTTTAAACAAGCTGAACGACATAAAAAAATGGGTAGGCGCCAAATAATTTCAAAATTAAAAACCTGACAATCAAACAATAAAATAGAACATCAAAATATTTTAGAACACACTATTTGGAGATAATTATTTTTACCCTATATTTGCAACCGCAAAAGGGACAGGAAAGCCTGCCGCCTAGAGTTGAAATAATGCAGAAGTAGCTCAGTTGGTAGAGCACAACCTTGCCAAGGTTGGGGTCGCGAGTTCGAGTCTCGTCTTCTGCTCCAGTTTGCCCGGATGGTGGAATCGGTAGACACGCAGGACTTAAAATCCTGTGGCTTCGCGGCTGTGCGGGTTCAAGTCCCGCTCCGGGTACAAAATAGCCTTGCAATCAAATGATTGCAAGGCTATTTTGCTTTAATGGCTGTTCCTGGGCAACCACGCAGGAGCCCTCCACATACCTCTTCCCCAATCGCCCTTGATAATGCACGCCATTTCATTAGAGGCTTTGAATTACCCAACAAGGAATTGGGCACCATTCCCAAAAAAGCAGAACCTAAACCTCTTCAAAAGTGTTATAGTATTGATTGGCAAATAAATTCCACAACAAACAGCCTGATCAACTATGAACAACAGCCTAACCAACATCAAAGAGTTCTTTGAGAGTAAGATCCTTGAAATAGGAAACTACACGCTCAATCTATACAACATCATCAGCCTCATCATTTTCATCTTTACGATCATTGTCGTCCTGATCATACTAAAACACCTGATCTACCGATCAAAAACACTTGATCCATCTAAGAAATTCTCCATCACCAAGCTATCACGCTACATCATTGTGACGCTATCGTTTTTGATGGGACTCAACATATTGGGCTTCAATCTATCGGTATTACTGGCCGGATCGGCAGCCATACTGGTTGGATTGGGGTTTGGCCTCCAAAACCTCTTCAGCGATTTCATCTCAGGCATCATTTTACTATTGGATGGAACACTAAAGGTCAACGACATCATCGAAGTCAACAACGCCATCTATTCGGTTCAGGAAATAAATTTCAGAACAACAACGGTCTTGGGGCGCGACGACAACTACATCATCCTCCCAAATTCGGAATTGACATCCAACAAGGTGATCAACTGGACCCATGGCCAAGTCTCTTCACGCTTCAAAGTCACTGTGGGGGTGGATTACTCAACCGACATTTCACTCCTTATGGAAATTCTAAAAACAGTGGCAAAAGAAAACCAACGGGTATTAACCACTCCCGAACCTTTTGTCCGCTTTGAGGACTATGCCGATTCAGCCCTGATTTTCTCCGTTTATTTCTACACCAGAGAGATCTTCAGGGTGGAAAACACAAAAAGCGAAATACGGATCGAACTCTTTAGAACCCTGAAAAAAAACGGCATCAACATACCTTTCCCTCAAAGAGTTGTTCACATTAAGGGCAATACCTAAACCACTGTTGTATGAATGAGAATAAAAATAAGTTTGGAACAGCACCTGTTTTCTTCACCGCCATATCCACCATCCTTGGCGCCATATTATTCCTACGCTTCGGTTTTGCCATAGGCACATTGGGCTTTATAGGGGTCATGTTTGCCATCATCATAGGGCATATAGTAACCATCCCAACAGCATTGGCCATTTCAGAAATTGCCACCAACAAAAGGGTTGAGGGTGGTGGAGAATATTTCATGATTTCGCGGTCGTTCGGGCTCAACATAGGCGCCACAATAGGCACCGCCTTGTTTTTGTCGCAATCCATCAGCGTGGCTTTTTACGTCATCGCCTTCACCGAGACATTCCAATTCCTCTTCGATTTCATCCAAGCGACCTACCATTTCACATTGCCTCGCCAGGCGATCAGCATCCCCATCATGCTGTTGCTTTCGTTGCTGATACTAAAAAAAGGAGCCAACCTGGGTGTCAAAGCCCTCTATGGCGTGGTTGCCATCCTGGCCATCTCCCTGATGCTTTTTTTCCTGGGGGATGCCAACTACGCCAATGAAACAGATTTCTCATTTTTGAATGTGCAATTCAGAAATCCAGAACAACTATTTGTGGTATTTGCCATCATATTCCCTGCCTTTACAGGCATGACGGCCGGCGTTGGCCTATCGGGAGATTTAAAAAACCCGGCAAAATCAATTCCAGTGGGCACCATCACCGCCACCATCATGGGGATGATCATCTATTTTTTCATCTCCTACAAGCTTGCCATTTCGGTAAGTCCCGACGAACTGATCAACGATCAGTTTGCTATGAGCAAGGTTGCCATCTGGGGCTGGCTAATCATCCCATTAGGCTTGGCGGCCTCAACCATCTCATCGGCTCTGGGTTCGGTGATGGTGGCTCCAAGGACGCTTCAGGCACTGGCCAACGACCATTCATTCCCTTGGCGAAAAATAAATTACTGGCTGGGGCAATCAAGAAACACAGACAACGAGCCCTCCAATGCGTCGCTGGTGACCTGCGCCATTGCGCTGTTGTTTGTTGCCATCGGCAATGTCAACGTGGTAGCCCAGATCATCTCCATGTTTTTCATGATCAGTTATGGATCCCTGTGCCTGATATCCTTCCTCCACCATTTTGGCTCCTCCCCCTCCTACCGCCCTTCCTTCAAATCGAAATGGTACATCTCGCTGGTTGGTTTTATTGCAGCCACATGGATCATGTTCAAAATAGATTTCACCTACAGCCTATTGGCGTTGGTGGTGATGATCCTGCTCTACACCTACATCAACCACGTACACAAAAACAGGAAAGGATTATCGTCCATTTTTGCCAACACACTGTTCCAGATCAACCGCAACTTGCAGATTTATCTTCAAAAAAGCAAAATAGTCCGAACAACAGGAGAGTGGCGGCCTAGCGTTATTTGCATCTCAAAAAACTCCTTTGTGCGCGACAACGCGTTTAAAATGACCGACTGGATTTCGTACAAATATGGTTTTGGCACCTACCTACACCGCATTGAAGGCTATTACTCGAAACAGACCCATGAAGCATCGCAAAAAGAGCTGAAACGGTTGATCAAAAATTATGGCACCAACAGCCACGTGTACATCGACACCATCGTATCACCCTCCTACACCTCGGCCATTGCTCAGGCCATACAAATACCTGGGATATCGGGCTTGGAAAACAATATGTTGCTGTTGGAATACGACAAAGAAAACCCAGAAGAATTAAGTGCCATCATCGAAAACTACAAACTGGTCAATGCCGGAAAATTCGATGTGGCAATCCTGGCATCAAGCCGCAAACCAGTTTTGTACAAAAACGGGATACATGTTTGGATCAAAACCCTCGACGAGGAAAATGCCAACCTGATGATCATCTTAAGCTATATCCTATTGGGGCATCCCGATTGGAGCAAGTCGGACATCAAAATATTTGACGTGTGTAAAAAATCGGAGGAAGCCAACGTCAAGGCAAAGATGAATGAGCTTATTGAAAAGGGACGCCTGCCCATCACGCCGCAAAGTGTGAAAATCATCATCGAAGAAGAGGGCGTCTCCTATAAAACACTGATCAACAAGTATTCGACAGATGCCGGCCTCACCATCATCGGTTTCATTGGTGAAAACATCAAACACCACGAAGACCAAACCTTTAACGGTTACGACAACTTGGGCAACATACTGTTTGTGAACTCCTATGAAATCAAACACATCTGACCACCCCGAAGAGTTCCGCAACTGCGGCAGATGGGATCCATACCGATCCGTGGCTGAGTGCAGCAAACGACCTCATGGTCATCGAGCACAAACACGAATGAGTTAAAAAAAACTAACAATTAAACAACTTGCGGCATGGCCTGTTCCATGGGTATCAAAACCACCAATTACAAAAATAATAAACATGGCATTAATAGATGATTTAAAGTGGCGCTATGCCACAAAGCAATACGACTCAAGCAAGAGAGTAAGTCAGGAAGATATCGACAAGATTTTGGAGGCTGCACGGTTGGCACCCACCTCATCGGGCTTGCAGCAATACCGATTAATCGTTGTCACCAACCAGGAAATAAAGGAGAAGATCGTGCCTATTGCCTGGGATCAGCAGATCATTGCCGACTGTTCGCACCTGCTGGTATTTGCAGCTTGGGATCGTTACACCGAGGAGCGCATCGACAAAATGTACGACTACACCACCAATGAACGCAATTTGCCCCGCGGTCGTTTTGGCAGTTACACCGACAAACTGAAGGCGATGTACTTACCTCAAAGTGCCGAAGAGAACTTTGTGCATACGGCGCGCCAGGCCTATATTGGCTTTGCACTGGCCATTGCCCAGGCAGCGGAGCTTAAAATTGACAGCACGCCAATTGAAGGTTTTTTGCCCGACAAGCTCGACGAGCTGCTCGACTTGAGATCGAAAGGCCTTAGGAGCGTCACCCTCTTAACCCTGGGCTATCGCGACGCGGCAGGCGACTGGCTGGCTGGCATGAAAAAGGTACGGAATCCCAAAGAGGAGTTCGTGATGGAATACCAATAAACATCCTGAGGGATGGAAATAGAGGAGTCAATGGATGCAACCGTCCCAACGCCTGGGTTTCCCCAACGTTTGGCCAATGCCGCATTGGCTCCTCAATTTTGAATCTAATTTCCCTCTCAACAACATCATCAAGGGTTCACTTGCGTTCAACTCCATTATTCACACCTGTTATACTCGTGGCATAACTTTTCCTAAACGCTCAGCACCAAAGCTCTTTACCCCAGCACCTTTAGGTGGTTTGATGCCCTCTCCTGCAAGATGACACCGATGGTTCATCCATCCTTTGACAGATTCCATCATCTCCATTACAGCATGCAAGTTACCTTGCTTCTTGACACAATATAAAACGTTGGGGATTGCAGAGTTACTTCACAATCAAGATACAACGAACCGAGATGCGAGAACCGAGACTCAAATAACCCCCTCGCCGCCAATATTTTATGACCGCCTATTAGGCATTGTTGTTATCGTCCCTCTAGTATTCGTATTAAATCTTCATTAACATAAAAAACTTCAACTCCGTCTTTTCTGGGTGTAAGAATTTTATAGTCTACCAATTCTCCCATATATTTTGTCAATGTTGTCCTTGAGGTCTTTCCAATAATTGTCCCTATTAAACTGGGTTTTACGTATGGTTGACTGAATATCGCCTCATTAACCTCTTTACTATACCATTTTATTTTTCCTTTCGCATATTCAAGAGTTGATTCCATTTGCGATAATATCTCATTTATCCGAGTATTTGTTAATATGGAAGTCTTTTCTGTGGCTTCTAACATAAACTCAATCCAAGACTCCCAAGAATTTCGCTGTGTTACCGCCCCCAACTTAAAATAATAGTCCTCTTTATTTAAAATTATAAACTTTGACATATATAGCACTGGTTGACACAATAACCCTTTGCTAAATAAATAAAGCAGATTCAGAATTCGACCGGTTCTACCATTACCATCCTGAAAGGGATGAATTGCCTCAAATTGATAATGAGCGACACACATTTTTAATAATGGATCAATCGGGTATTTTACATCATCGTTCAGAAAATCCACCAAATTATCCATCAAAGTCTCTATCAATTCCTCACCTCTTGGAGGTGTGTAAACTATTTCTCCTGAACGAAGTTCGCTTTCTCCACGTTTTATGACCACCTGCGCCTGAGGAGGTCTGTAACCAGAAGTAGTTTCTTTAATTTGATTGAAAATCCGTTTAATTAGTTTAGTTTCTATTTTTTGGTTTTCCTGTAATTCTTTATAACCTGCCCAAAGTGCTTCTCTATATTTTAACACTTCTTTCGTTGCCGGATTTATATTTGTTTCTTTATAGTTGTCAGATATGGCCTTGTATAGTTCGTCTTCTGTTGTGAAAATGTTCTCTATCTCTGTTGAGGTTTTTGCTTCTTGTAAAGCCAAAGTATTAATCAACATTAATGGATTTGGCAGTCTGTTTAAATTACCATTTACAGTTGCTAAAGCTCTAGACGCTAACACCAATCGCCTCAGAATGACTGGATTATTTTCAATATCCTCATTAGGTGGCAATAATGGCAAATCATTGTAAGGTTTCAGTCTATCAAAATTTTCCATCTCAGCATTTGTTCATTATTTTGCATTTTATGAACACATTGCAAATGTATGTCCATTTTTTGATACCACCACAACATTTGTCCAATTATTTTAAATTTCTGTACATTAAGTATTTTAAGATGAATAGAACGAACGCTAACGGTTAGTATAAGAATAGTAGCCGACTACGAGGCACTTTCCTGTCAAGTTACAGAAAAGTTGAAGCGGGCTACAACCCTTAAAATTACTACTATTTCGGCTATTATTTTTATACATTGTTAGGGTTGATATTTCGGTGTAATTGTGCCACCTGTTTCGGTGATGTTGTGCCACAAAAAAAGAATGACTTCGTGGCCAAAATTATTACTTTATTTGGTTATTCTTCATTTTGTTTTTCCGTAATGATTCCCCGGTTAATTCAATGCGGTGAGAAGCATAGACAATCCGGTCTAAAATAGCATCGGCAATGGTGCCTTCCCCAATTGTTTCATGCCAGTTTTTCACTGGTATCTGTGCTGCAATGATCAGCGATGATTTATCGTATTTCATTTCAACGATGTCCATCAAAGTGTTCCGTGCTTGGTCATCAAAGGAAGACAAGCCAAAATCATCCAATATGATCAGATCGGTGTTCTCTATTTTTTTCAATAACTTCATATAGGTGCCTTCGAGTTTTGAGAGCTTGACCTGGTCGATCAGCCTTGCAAAATTGTAATACAGGGTCTTGTGCTGCATGACACAGGCGTTGTGCCCCAAAGCCTGCGCCAAGTAGCTTTTGCCTGTTCCTGTTGCCCCTGTGATGATCACATTTTCACCCCGCTTGATAAAATCGAGCATGGCCAGCCGCTCAAAGGTGTTCCTGTCCAGTGAACGGTTGGCCGAATAATCGACATCCTGTACCGACGCGGGATAACGGAACCCAGCCGAAACGACCAGGTTTTTGATGCGTTTGTTGTACCTGTGTTCCCATTCTTGTTCCACCAGCAAGGCAATATACTGGTCGGTCGTATAATCCCGGTGCAGGTTGTTTTGCAGGCTGTTGTAGTGATTGTCGGCCATGGCATATAGCCGCATCTGTTTCATTTTTTCAATGGTGCTCTGGTTGTTCATTACTATTTGTTTTAATGGTTAGTTGTAAGATTCTGGTCCGCGTATATTCATGTGTACAGGGATGGGCTGCTGTTGTTGCCCCGACTCGGCCACCTTATCCATCTTGTTTTCCAGGATGCGTTTGACTGTGCGATAGCTGTACCTTTCATGCGTAAGTGCCATGGTGCAGGCGGTTTCGATGCGCTGCTTGTCGAAGGCTTTTTTCAAGCTGAGGATGCCCAACGCCTGTTTGTAACCCGTTTCAGGATAGTCCTGCTGTTCTATTAGCAGTTGGATATATTCACTGGTTTTAATGCCGATGCTGCCTGCCAGTTTAGTGAAGTACTCAGGGCTCCAGTCGCCGTAGAACCGATGGGTGCTACTCAGGTGTTCCTTGCTGGTCACATATTGCCCAGGACGGTAAGCCCTCTTGTGTAAGGCAATACGGTCACTCTGGTAGTAAACCTCAAGTGTTTCCCGGGTGTATTGCACCTCCACTTGGTGACCAATGTAACGGTACGGGACACTGTAATAGTTTTTTGTATCGGACAGGTAAATATAACCCATCTTCTGCACCTTGGCCCGCTTGTAATGTTTGATTTCGTAAGGCTCCGAAGGCAACGGCTGAAGGTATTCCTGCTCCAGGTCGACAAACAGTTTGCGGCGGCTGGCCTGGTAGGTTTCCATCAGGTAGGCATTGTACTTTTCAAGCTCGATGTGCAGTTGTGCATTTAGCTCGTCCAGACTGAAAAAGGTCATATTGCGCAGAGGGAAGTAGATGCGCTGGTACACCAGCTTCACAGCCCCTTCGACCATGGCTTTGTCCTGGGGCGAATAGGATCGTGTTGGGTTGATGGCGCACCCGTAATGGAGGGCCAGGTCTTTGAGTGTCTTGTTCAGTATGGGTTCATACTTGCAGGCCTTGCTGACGGCCGACTTCAGATTGTCGGGCACAATGGCTTTGGTGCTTCCTCCCAGGAAACTGAAGCAGTTGTTGGCCGAGCTGATAAAATCCTCCCGTCTCTGGCTGGGACTGGCTTCGACATAAGTGTAGCCGCTACAGGGAAGTATCCCAACAAAAACTTCAACCTCTTGTATTTCACCGGTGGATTTGTCAACGACCTGAAGTTTTTGGCCACAGTAATCAACCAGCAGTTTATCGCCGGCTTTATGGGTGAATTTTCCGCTCGCCTTGGTTTGCCCAAGCCAGGTGTTCAGGTGTTCGTTGAACTGGGTGTAACCATAGCCTTCGGGGTGTTTCTGAAGGTATTCTTTCCACAACACTTCCCGTGTCGCTCCAGGAAGGAGCAATTGCTGCTTGAAGTAAGAAAAGTATTGTGCCAATTCTTCATATCGGTCACTGTCCGACAGCGTCCGGCTTGGGAAAAGTTCCTTCAACTGGCTATCCGTAAGCAACTGAAGTTGGGAGTATGGGTTGCCTGTGGCATTAAGTTGCCGAACGTAATAATTTACCGTATTGCGATGAATCCCTAAAATGGAAGAACAGCTACGGTTGCTCTCGCCCTTGCTCTTTAACTGAATTAATTGTCGTACATCCATGATGTCTATCTTTTTTGCAGCCATATCGCTTTGGTTTTAAAGCGACAAGATAGAAATCATTCTTTTTGAATTTCAGTGGCACAACTTGAACCGAAACAGATGGCACAACTTGAACCGAAACGAAAACTAATTGCCTAATAACAATGGCACACTTTCGACCGAAACAACTGGCACATCTTGATCCGAAATGAGTGGCACAACTTCGTCCGTTTTATCCATAGGGCACGTTATTCTTTATCCAGCTTTATTATTCCTGCAAATGTCGCCGCCCAAACTATTCCATTTTTGTCTTTTGTAATCTGCATTACATGAATACTTGGAACTTTAGAATTTTCATTTGTATAAGTTTCCCAACTATCATTATCTATGTCATATCGAATAAGTCCAACGCTATTTAATGCAATCCATAGAATATTATTCTCTTCATCCAATAGAAAGTCATTAATGTCATTTTCTTTAAACAAATCAGAGTTTTTGGGTTTTATAGACTCCCACTCTCCATTCGTTCTTAAAACAAACATTCCCGCTTTTGATTTATCGTCATCATTGTATAAGTCAAACCATAAGTTACCTTTACTATCCTCATACATTTGAGATATTGCACCTTCCTTTAACGGGGAGTCAGAGTCGTTGAATTCTATGGTATCCTTGTTGTCAATTCTAATATTACCATCGAATGTTCCAATCCACAGCCTATTTTTACTATCAACAAAAACTCCCGATGTTTTATTTGAGGGTATTTTTGAATTTGAGGTATCAATAACAGTCCATTCTTTACCATCATATTTTGAAATCCCTCTCCAAGATGTAAACCAAACATTATTTGAGTTATCTACAAAAACTTTCCTTGCCCAGGCGATTGGTGAATTTATAGAATCATAAACAGCCCAATCTTTTCCATCATATTTATACGCTTCCCAACCAGCAATTAGCCATAAAACATTTTCTTTATCCACTGCAGCATGTCGTATTGATGACGCTTTGTTTTGATTATATTTTACTGGTCGAATCGGAGAGTTATTTACATTAAAAACTGTCATATTATTGTCAACAATTTTTACTAGTCCATTATCAGTTCCAATCCAAACACCATCTGTTGTCGCAACTGCTGCTCTTGACATATCCCAAGGTAAATCAGAGTTGCTTTGGTTGTAAACAGTCCATGATTCTGTTAATTTGGATTTATTTGTCCCTTTCACATCAGGTGTTCCTGTGGATTTAAAGTTTGAATTATTTTTAAAATCAAAAGTTCTTCGCTGAAGAGAATATCTACCATCCTTAAAAGTAAACAAAAATGAGACTGAAGATTGTGTTGGTTTCCCTTCACTAATTGCCGGTGTCCATTTTGAAGTATTATTTATTCCGTATTGTAGTTTTAGTTTTTTAGATTTTACATTACTGCTGTTTTTAGCACTTAGTAAACAGGGATTTCCAACTGTATCTATCAATATTTGAACTTCAATAGTACCATTGATTTTCATTAAAGACTTTGAATTTAAATTTGACATAAGTTCATTTCCAAAATCTGTAGGTGGTTCTGCTTTTGTGTCTCCGCAATCAAGACAAAATCTACTTGTATTACATCCTTCAAATTTCTCAGGATACAGATGTTGTCCAAATGTCAAATTGATTAGAAAAAGTCCTATTAATGTAAAAAATATTCTATTCATATGTCTGTAAGTTTTATGCTTATTCATCGTGGTTTATTTTTAATGTGCCCTAACGGTTGTGGTATGAGGTCGTGGTGGATTGTCGCCCGATTACCTGTCCGCATGGACAGAGGAATCTGGTGAGAATCCGCCGACACTACCACCGCAGATACCCCACCATGCCTTATGACCACGTGTTATGGGGCGTTATTTTTCTTCTTTTATTATTTGACCGTCTTCAAGAATTTTCCACAAATAGGTTTCAACCTTTAATTCTTTTGTGCTATCAATATCGTTATACAATGAATCCACTTCACAAGTCCAAGTTGAGTCAATGTGGTGTATGGTTAACTGTTCGTTTATTTCAAAGTGTTCTGTATGATAATAACCAGGTTCGCCACCACAATAGCCAAAAAACATTTGTTCTGAATCAATTTCTTTCCCATTTAGGTCGTAAGTTCTAATTATAGGTAACAACACATCTGCTGGAGCAAGATACATTATAATTTCAAAATTGTTCTTAGTTGGAATTTTCTTAAATGGTCGTTCCCAAACATTCTCGACTAGGAATGAATATTCGGATGTGTCAAGATCATTGATTTCTTTATATTCTGCAAAGCAGCTATTTTGATATGGTAAATTTAGATTGTCAAGTTTATTTAATAAAGAAGCAAACTTTTCATTCGATATGTTCTTTTTAATTTCAACATTTTCTGATTGATTTTTTGTAGAAGTATTTCCTTTATTTACTTCTGTCTTACTATTGCAAGAAAGTAGTAAACTTGCTATAAATAGGATAATTAGATTTTTCATTGATTATTCTTGTTAATTATACTGAATTTTATGTCGCTGAGGATAATGCCCCGTAACTAAGTGGTATAAAGCGTATGCTTTATACCACTTGTCTGGGTGTTGTTTTGGGTATATACTATATTTTTTTTCGGAACAGGGAAATTCCGCCCCTTATCCAAAAATACCAGTCATAAAATAAACCATAATTTATATCTTATCCAAAATTTATTTCCATATTATGGCGTGTGGTTTTCACTATGCTAGCACACCGCAGGATGGTGATAGCTCCCCAGGTAACCGTTGCGGGACAAGTGCGTAACCGATGCGCCTTAAAGTCACAGTAAAGTCAAACTAAGTTCACACCAGGTTCACATCAAATTCACACTAAGTTCATATTAAGTTCAATTGCAATCATACTTAATATGAACTTGATTCGAATTTTCTCTGTATTTGGTATCACTCGAATGTGAGTTTGGGGCGGAGCAGTCCACTCTCTGTTAGGCTCAGGGGGCATTGTGGTTCGGTGAGACGCAAAGCCCCCTCCGGCCTAACCATGGGGAGGAGATGATTAACGGCTGCAAGCCAAACAAAACCCTGCGAAAGGAAATGCCTAGAGGTTAATTAGTTTTAGATTATTGAGCCCTGGAAAGTCTGCCACGATTCGAAGATGTTTTAAACTCACAATCGTTGAAGCCTATGCGTTACTGCAACAACCTGCCCTTACGGGGCGTTGAGACCGTTGGTCTGTTCATTCCCTAGGCGTTGCCTCGGGCTGAAATAAACTGTACCTTCGGGACGTGTGCATAAAAAGTATGATTGGCCACCATCCCAACATAAGGGAGAGCGTCCCGGAATATTTGTAGGGAAAGGGATAACTCCAGTAAACAAAGGGTCGGAGACCCAGAATATGAATGACCACATTAGGGAGGAGGTTCCGGTGCTCTGCACCTTATGGATTATGGGGAATGACGGGTTACTACAAAGATTTCGCGGCTCTGCCGCTTGGCACAGCCAAGTCATCGCTTGCGCTTTCCGCAGGAAAGAAATCAGAAATCGGTGGATAAAATATGGTTGTCCTTGAATTAATTCCGTTTGCTTAGTAGCACATTCAACACCTTCGGCGTTGCGCAGTTGCTGGTGCATTATCACCACCGGTTCCACCGATGGCTATTCATATTGAAGTCCTTAGGACTTCCTCTACTGATCACTGTTTTCCCCTAAGCCCATCCCCCAGAAAACCACGCACCAACCAGCTTCCTCACGAACACCAAAAACAGAAAAATGATCCGTGTATTCGGTAGAGAAAAGCGGTGTGCAGGGCAACACATTCAACACTTGCAGCGCTGTGAAATTATAATTTGTCTCCTATCAAACTCCAATCAATTTGGTTATTTGTCCTCGAGCCGGACGGGCTTTTACTCTCTGCCTACAGCTGCAGAGAGTAAACAGAGAGAGCCGCCGCTGCGCCTGCTCACCTAAGAACTATCATTCCGCTACGCTCGAAGCAATGAACTCGGTTCGCAAGTTGACTATCATCGATTAATGTGCGCTTTAGCCGAACCTCAAACAGCATTGCTTCTTAACCGCTGCGCTCCTTGATATTTCTAAGGTTCGCAGCCGAGGCGGAGTAGCGATAACAGCAAAGCACGAACTAAATTACTTTTCTATGCAGCTGAATACGGCAGCTTCTCCGGGTGAGCAAAGCGAGGCCATAATAACGTAAAAAGGAGTAACATCTGTGTTAATCTCCCCTTTAGCCCAAGTCGCAGAAAACCATGAACTAACCAGCAGCTTTACGAACATCACGAAACAACCCCAGCAGAGAAAATCCGTGTTCCCGTTGGACGAGATCGGTGGATTTGTCAGCACATTCAACACCTTCGGCGTTGCGCAGTTGCTGGTGCATTATCACCACCGGTTCCACCGATGGCTATTCAGATTCAAGTCCTTCGGACTTGGCAGACCCATATAAGATATCGCCGCTATACGGCATTATTCCATAATGAAAGCCTGGCACTACAAAGATTTCGTCGCTACGCAGTTGTATTAGGTCTTAATCCCTTCGTTTCTCCGGGTGAGCAAAGCGAGGCCATAATAACGTAAAAGGAGTAACATCTGTGTTAATCACCCCTTAAACCAACTCACTGGAAGATACGCACCAACCAGCATCCATTGTAAATTCACAAAACCACTATAATAATCAGTGACGCTCGGCTTTGCCGCTTGGCGCAGCCAAGAAATCGGTGTCATCTGTGGAGAATTTATGCACAAATAACATCAGCCCATTCAAAACCTTTGGCGTTGTGAATTTACAAATTACCTCGTATCAAACTCCAATCAATGTGGTTATTTGTCCTCAAGCCGGACGGGCTTTTACTCTCTGCCACCAGCTGCAGAGAGTAAACAGAGAGAGCCGCCGCTGCGCCTGCTCACCTAAGAACTATCATTCCGCTACGCTCGAAGCAATGAACTCGGTTCGCAAGTTGACTATCATGGATCAATGTGCGCTTTAGCCGAACCTCAAACAGCATTGCTTCTTAACCGCTGCGCTCCTTGATATTTCTAAGGCTCGCAGCCGAGGCGGAGCAGCGATAACAGCAAAGCACGAACTAAATTACTTTTCTATGCAGCTGAATACGGCAGCTTCTCCGGGTGAGCAACGCGAGGCCATAATAATGCACCGGGTAGTAACATCTGTGTTCATCACCCCCTTAGCCCAAGTCGCAGAAAGCCATGAACTAACCAGCAGCTTTACGAACATCACGAAACAACCCCAGCAGAGAAAATCCGTGTTCCCGTTGGACGAGATCGGTGGACTTGTCAGCACATTCAACACCTTCGGCGTTGCGCAGTTGCTGGTGCATTATCACCACCGGTTCCACCGATGGCTATTCATATTCAAGTCCTTCGGACTTGGCAGACCCATATAAGATATCGCCGCTATACGGCATTATTCCATAATGAAAGCCTGGCACTACAAAGATTTCGTCGCTACGCAGTTGTATTAGGTCTTAATCCCTTCGTTTCTCCGGGTGAGCAAAGCGAGGCCATAATAACGTAAAAGGAGTAACATCTGTGTTAATCACCCCTTAAACCAACTCACTGGAAGATACGCACCAACCAGCATCCATTGTAAATTCACAAAACCACTATAATAATCAGTGACGCTCGGCTTTGCCGCTTGGCGCAGCCAAGAAATCGGTGTCATCTGTGGAGAATTTATGCACAAATAACATCAGCCCATTCAAAACCTTTGGCGTTGTGAATTTACAAATTACCTCGTATCAAACTCCAATCAATGTGGTTATTTGTCCTCAAGCCGGACGGGCTTTTACTCTCTGCCTACAGCTGCAGAGAGTAAACAGAGAGAGCCACCGCTGCGCCTGCTCACCTAAGAACTATCATTCCGCTACGCTCGAAGCAATGAACTCGGTTCGCAAGTTGACTATCATGGATCAATGTGCGCTTTAGCCGAACCTCAAACAGCATTGCTTCTTAACCGCTGCGCTCCTTGATATTTCTACGGTTCGCAGCCGAGGCGGAGTAGCGATAACAGCAAAGCACGAACTAAATTACTTTTCTATGCAGCTGAATACGGCAGCTTCTCCGGGTGAGCAAAGCGAGGCCATAATAACGTAAAAAGGAGTAACATCTGTGTTAATCTCCCCTTTAGCCCAAGTCGCAGAAAGCCATGAACTAACCAGCAGCTTTACGAACATCACGAAACAACCCCAGCAGAGAAAATCCGTGTTCCCGTTGGACGAGATCGGTGGACTTGTCAGCACATTCAACACCTTCGGCGTTGCGCAGTTGCTGGTGCATTATCACCACCGGTTCCACCAATGGCTATTCATATTGAAGTCCTTAGGACTTCCTCTACTGATCACTGTTTCCCCCTAAGCCCATCCCCCAGAAAACCACGCACCAACCAGCTTCCTCACGAACACCAAAAACAGAAAAATGATCCGTGTATTCGGTGGAGAAAAGCGGTGTGCAGGGCAACACATTCAACACTTGCAGCGCTGTGAAATTATAATTTGTCTCCTATCAAACTCCAATCAATTTGGTTATTTGTCCTCAAGCCGGACGGGCTTTTACTCTCTGCCACCAGCTGCAGAGAGTAAACAGAGAGAGCCGCCGCTGCGCCTGCTCACCTAAGAACTATCATTCCGCTACGCTCGAAGCAATGAACTCGGTTCGCAAGTTGACTATCATGGATTAATGTGCGCTTTAGCCGAACCTCAAACAGCATTGCTTCTTAACCGCTGCGCTCCTTGATATTTCTAAGGTTCGCAGCCGAGGCGGAGCAGCGATAACAGCAAAGCACGAACTAAATTACTTTTCTATGCAGCTGAATACGGCAGCTTCTCCGGGTGAGCAAAGCGAGGCCATAATAACGTAAAAAGGAGTAACATCTGTGTTAATCACCCCTTAGCCCAAGTCGCAGAAAGCCATGAACTAACCAGCAGCTTTACGAACATCACGAAACAACCCCTGCAGAGAAAATCCGTGTTCCCGTTGGACGAGATCGGTGGACTTGTCAGCACATTCAACACCTTCGGCGTTGCGCAGTTGCTGGTGCATTATCACCACCGGTTCCACTGATGGCTATTCATATTGAAGTCCTTAGGACTTGGCAGACCCATATAAGATATCGCCGCTATACGGCATTATTCCATAATGAAAGCCTGGCACTACAAAGATTTCGTCGCTGCGCAGTTGTATTAGGTCTTAATCCCTTCGTTTCTCCGGGTGAGCAAAGCGAGGCCATAATAACGTAAAAGGAGTAACATCTGTGTTAATCACCCCCTTAGCCCAAGTCGCAGAAAGCCATGAACTAACCAGCAGCTTTACGAACATCACGAAACAACCCCTGCAGAGAAAATCCGTGTTCCCGTTGGACGAGATCGGTGGACTTGTCAGCACATTCAACACCTTCGGCGTTGCGCAGTTGCTGGTGCATTAACACCACCGGTTCCACCGATGGCTATTCATATTGAAGTCCTTCGGACTTGGCACCCAAAAAGGAGATGTCGCCACTACGCGGCTTAATTCCATAAAGGAACTGTGCCGCTACAAAGATTTCGACACTATGCGGCTGATTTCTAATCAAAACTGATTACTGTTCTCTGACTACTGGTTACTGTCAATTGATCACTGGAAACTGAATCAACATCTGTGTTCATCACCCCTTCGCCAGAAGATCAGAAAACCTAGCACCGACCCTGTTCCTTACGAACACCATAAAGCAGCGATAATCCGTTAAATCTGTGTTCCTCTTGGCCGAAATCGGAGGAGAAAAAAATAACCCTTTCAAGATTATCAAGGAATCGTTATCTTGGGATTGGATTTAAACCTAAAAACCCCAACCATGGATCTTTTGAAAAACTTGGTGCGCGCCATCGAAAAAATGATCATCGTATCCCTCATCATCATGATGACCAGCATCCTGATACTGGCCACCATCGAGCTGGGCTACCACCTTTTCACCACCATCTATTCGCACAACCTGCTGATCCCCATGGACAGCCTCCTGGATCTCTTCGGCATTTTCCTACTGGTGCTCATTGGCATTGAACTGCTCGACACCATCAAAGTTTACCTTAAAGAGAGCATCGTACATGTGGAGGTCGTGGTTCTGGTGGCCATCATCGCCTTGGCACGCAAGATCGTCATTCTCGACATCGACACCATCTCGAGCGAAAAACTGATTGGATTGGGCGTGGTAATCATCGCCCTATCGTCGGCCTATTTCCTCATTAAGAAAGCGGGCATCCTGGTTTTCGAACTTAGGAAGAAGGAGTGTGCTAAGGAATTGCCAAAGGACGAATCCACAAAATAATAACCAAGCCACTTAGCCGGAAACTACCGGTTCACCATCTTTAGGCACAACCCAATCTCATCCGGGTCGCCGGAATGCTTGCCGGGAGAATCGGAGAGCTTGACCGCCGGGATAAAATCGTGGAGACCAAAGGGTTTGACCGCTGCCAGTTTGATAACCATGTTCAAGGGTTGCACGCCCACATCGTTGGTAAGGTAGGTGCCAATACCATACACATCGTGAAGCCGCCCTGCCACATGCTGCTTGATCTGCCGCACCTTGTCCACATCAAGGGCGTCGCTGTAAACCACCGTTTTGCTGCGGGCACCAATTCTATGAGCCGCATAGTGGGCCAACACCTGGTCGGTAAAATGCAGGGCGTCGCCACTGTCCCACCGAACCCCATCGAAGAGCTTGGAGTATTTCACATTGAAGCACCTGAAAAAGTCGGTGGAGGTATAGGTATCGGTCAGCGCGATACCCAGGTTGCCTTGGTAGACATCGACCCAGTTTTCGAGCGCCACCATGGTGCCCGAACGGTAGCCGAAATGGGCGCCATGATACATAAACCATTCGTGCGGATGGGTGCCAATGGGTCGCAAACCATGTTTCATCGCCAGGAATACATTGCTGGTGCCATTCAGCAGGCTCCCCATGGAGCCTTTCAGAAGTCCCACCACCCGGTCCTGCACCGCGAAGGAGAAACGTCGCCGGGTTCCAAACTCAGAGATCTCGGCGCCCATGGCCACAAAAGCCTTGGCTTTTTCGGCCACCCGGGGTTCAAAATCATCGGCCAGCTGTCCGGTCATGCGGAAATAGAGTTCCGAAACCATAGCCATCAAGGGCACTTCCCAGAGCACGGTGCGATACCACAATCCCTCAATCTCGATGGATAGCCGTCCTTCCTGTTGTTCAACCACCACTTCGGAGGGATCGAAACGGAAGCCTTTCAACAGGTCGATGAAGACGGGATCGAAATAGTAGCATTTATCACGCAGGAAAGCCTCGCCTTGGGGCGATAAGGCAAGGGCAGACATGGATGCCACTTCCTCTTGCAAAGCAGCTGAAAAACCATCGGGAAAGAGATTTCCACCCCGGTTGATAAACTGATAACGCACCACCGCCGAGGGGAACTTTTTCTGGATGGCGTTCATGGTGGTGAACTTATACAAGTCGTTGTCGAGGAAATCGCGGATAATCATAGCTTCTGCTTATTGAATGAAAAACCAGTCATCCCGTTCGGGCTGGGAAGAGTACTCTGCGTAGTTGAATCTGTAACCGCCATCTTTCAGCGGGATGAATAGGCCGGAATCTAACAATTGCTGCTCGAACCCAAGCGAGTCAGGAGAAACCGCCACTACTGACCGGTAGATTGAAAGAACATCGTCCAGGTTAAACACCTCGGGCAGCCAGGGGTAGAAAATGGGACGTATGCGCATTTGGAACCTGAGATGGCGAAGGGCTAGTTGGAAAATTTCGAGGTGATCGAACGCCAGTGCAGGCAGGTTTGAAATGGGGTGCCAGGCGGCCCGACGGGCATCGTCACCAGCCACAACTTGGTGATGCGCCTGATTGACAGCGCCCCAAAATACCACGGAGATGGTGCGTCCACGCGGATCACGAGCCACACTGCTGAAAGTGTGCAGTTGTTCCAAGTGAATGCCCTGCAGGCCGGTCTCCTCATACAATTCGCGTTGCGCCCCGGCAAGGGCACACTCGTCCATATCGAGGAACCCACCGGGAAAAGCCCAAGAACCTTTGAACGGATCGGCGGCACGCTCAATCAGGAGAACATGAAGCGCTCCAGCATGATGGGAGAATACCACACAATCGGTGGTTACCGCAGGGCGTGGGTAGGCGTAGCAATAATTCAAACTTCTATCCATAACCTCAAAAAATAGGGTAAGCAAGATAATAAACAAATCAGCAGAAAGTAAGGTCTTGCAAAAAAAAGAGGTGATTTGTCACAAATAAGGTGTAGCGCTGTTGCTGGGCCATTAATGAAAGAAACCAACAAGGCAGGAGGACTTAATGTGATTAACCGCGAATGGAATCCGCGGGTTCGGGAGCCCAAAGTCCAACCAACCCCGAAGCGGGTTGAATGTGAATGCTAAGGCCATACGACAAAAAAACAGCAATAATAATCAGTGACGCTCGGCTTTGCCGCTTGGCGCAGCCAAGAAATCGGAGTAATCTGTGGAGAATTTATGCACAAACAATCAGCATATTCAACACCTTCGGCGTTGTGAAATTATTAATTCTTTGTTACCACCGGTTGCACCGGCGGCTATTCATATTCAAGAGCTCCTCCCGGCCTCCCCAAGGGGAGGAGAAGCCTTCCGGCTGCCCCGAGGGGGAGTGACGGAATGAGCCCTGATTGAGCAACTTAACCAATCAGTATCAGTATATTACCTAACAAACATAAGTTGCCCTGCTAGGGCTCTGAGGTATTGAATTACGCATTCCCGAGGCGATGCCTCGGTCTGAATTAGGCTGTCCCTGCGGGACGTGCGGACCTTGATCAGGAATGGGAGATATCGCCGCTACATAGAAAAGCAAAAGGGAGTATTTGGCGTTAAAGTCGCCAAATACTCCCCTTTATATTTTTCGCTCATCATTTCGGCAATATGGAGAAATACTAAACCATCAAAGTGCCACCCATGACGAAAACTAAAAAGCCTTACGCCTGCAATTTATCAACAATCAACGCCTTGGCAGCATCGAGTGCCTCTTGAATGCCAGCAGCGTTTTTACCACCAGCAGAGGCAAAGAAAGGCTGCCCGCCGCCACCGCCCTGGATGTGGCGCGATACGGCACGGATGATCTCCACGGCATTGAAGTTGCGTTCGGCCACTAAACTGTCGGAGGCGATGACCGAAAGCTGTGGTTTGCCATTGCCTTCGCAGGCCAGCACAGCCACTACTTCGTCCAGTTCGTTGCGCAACTGGAACGACAAATCCTTCAAATAATCTATGAGAAATGGTTTCACCTGAGCCACAATCACAAGTGTACCACCCACGGTAATGGCTTGATCGATGAGGTCGCGTTTTTCGAGTGCCATCATGCTGCGGATCATGGCATCCACCTTTTGACCCATGGTTTGATTCTCGGCCAAAACATTCTCAAGGCTCTTCTGAAGGTTAGCAGGTGATTTCAACAATCCGGAGATCTCCTTCAGCAGGTCGAATTGCTGGTTGACAAACTCCTCGGCCTTGTCGGCTGTCACAGCCTCAATGCGACGCACCCCGGCCGAGATGCTCGATTCGCTGATGATCTTAAACAAGCCAATCTGCCCTGTTGCCTTCACATGGGTTCCACCACACAGCTCTACCGAGGAGCCGAAGCGGATGGCTCGCACCACATCGCCGTATTTCTCACCAAACAAAGCCATGGCACCCAGGTCGCGCGCTTTCTGGATGGGAATCTCGCGCATCTCTTCCAAAGGCATATTTTGGCGAATACGACGGTTGACAATTTTTTCCACCTGAGCCAACTCCTCAGAAGTGACTTTTTGGAAATGGGCAAAGTCGAAACGCAGATAATCGGGTGTCACCAGGGAGCCTTTCTGTTCCACATGAGTGCCCAACACCTCACGCAAGGCTTCGTGCATCAGGTGGGTGGCCGTATGGTTGTTGGCTGTCAGGATGCGTTTTTCCAAATCCACCACCGCCTTGAAGGTTGCTTCGGGATTGGCAGGTAACTTGGACGTCAGATGGATAATCAAATTATTCTCTTTGACGGTATCAATGATGGGGGTGCGTACACCGTCGTGTTCCAGGTAACCGCTGTCACCCACCTGTCCACCACTTTCGGCATAGAACGGGGTGATGTTGAACACCAGCTGGAAAAGTTCCTTATTTTTGGCTTTCACCTTGCGGTAGCGGGTAATCACCACCTCGGTTTCCAGATAATCATAACCGATGAATTCCTCATGGTCGTCGGCCACAAGAGTCACCCAGTCGTCGGTTTCGATGGCAGTGGCGCTGCGAGCACGCTCCTTTTGCTCGTTCATGGCAGCTTCAAACTCGCGGCGGTTAGCCACCAGGCCATGTTCTTTAAGTATCAACTCAGTCAGGTCGAGCGGGAAGCCGTAGGTATCGTAAAGTTCGAAGGCCACTTTGCCATTCACCACCACATAGTTGCCGGCTTTGGTCTCTCCAATGATTTTATCCAACATACCAATACCAGTCGCCAGGGTTCGCAGGAACGACTCCTCCTCTTCCTTGATCACCTTTTGCACCAAATCCTGTTGCGAGATCAGCTCAGGGTAAGCATCGCCCATGATGTCGATCAACACGGGGACCAACCGGTACATGGTGGCTTCGCGGGCGTTGAGGAACGTGTAGCTGTAACGCACGGCACGGCGCAAGATGCGTCGAATCACATAGCCTGCCTTGTTATTGGAGGGCAGCTGGCCATCGGTGATGGAGAAAGCAATGGTACGAATGTGATCGGCCATAACGCGCATGGCCACATCGGTATCCAGACTTGCACCATATTTTACACCACTGATCTCCGATATTTTGGCGATGATGGGTGTAAAGATGTCGCTGTCGTAGTTGGAGGTTTTTCCTTGAACCACGCGTACCAGGCGCTCGAAGCCCATCCCTGTGTCGACATGTTGTTTGGGTAGGGGCTCCAGATCACCATTGGCCTTGCGGTTGTACTGCATAAAGACGTTGTTCCATATTTCGATCACTTGAGGATGATCCTTATTGACCAACTCATGTCCTGGCACTGCTTCGCGCTCGGCTTCGGGTCGAAGGTCGATGTGGATCTCCGAACAGGGACCGCAAGGACCCGTGTCGCCCATCTCCCAGAAGTTATCCTTCTTATTCCCGTTGATCACGCGCTCGGGAGAGACATGCTTGAGCCAGAACTCGTAGGCTTCCATATCCTTTTGGAGGCCATCCTCGACACTGCCTTCGAAGACAGTGACATACAAACGATCTTTTTCGATTTTCAAAACATCGGTCAAATACTCCCAGGCCCAATCTATGGCATCCTTTTTGAAATAATCACCAAATGACCAGTTGCCCAACATCTCGAACATGGTATGATGATAAGTATCATGCCCCACTTCCTCCAGGTCGTTGTGTTTTCCTGAAACACGAAGGCACTTTTGGGAGTTGGCCACGCGGGCATCCACAATGGGGCTGTTGCCCAAAATGATGTCCTTAAACTGGTTCATACCAGCATTGGTGAACATCAACGTGGGGTCATTCTTAATAACCATGGGAGCCGAAGGGACAATTTTGTGACCTTTGGACTCGAAAAAATCTAAAAAACTTTTGCGAACTTCGGAAGCCGTCATAATATTCTGGATGTTTTAATTACATTGCTAAGAGAAAAAACTCTTTTGCAAATTTAGATTATTTACCTAATTTTGACCGTTACGTTAATAAAATTTATAATTTCAAGGAAAATATTCGTTCAAATGTCAAAAATAAGATACAAATACAACCCCGATTCACTGTGCTACGTCAAGGTTGAAAAAGGGATGAAATACTATCTCTCACGTTTTTCCATTCACATCCTTTTCAGCGCCGTATTGGGCGTGGCCTTCTTCATTGGTTACACCTACATCCTCGACAGTCCTAGGGAGAAGCGTTTCAAGCGCGAAAACCAACAACTGTTGACCCAATACGAGTTGATGAACAAGAAACTCGACCAGATAGAACTGGTACTCAACGATCTCCAGATGCGCGACGAGAATATCTACCGCGTCATTTTTGAAGCCGACTCCATTCCCAACTCCATCCGCAAGGCAGGTTTTGGGGGAGTGAACCGTTACGAACACCTGGAAGGCATGGCCAATGAGGATTTGGTAGTCAACACAGCCAAGCGCCTGGATGTGGCTATGAAACAACTTTACGTGCAAAGCAAGTCGTTCGACGAGATTATTGGCTTGGCCAAACGCAAAGACGAGTTGTTGCGTTGCATCCCGGCCATCATGCCCATCTCCAACCGCGACCTCACCCGCACCGCCTCTGGCTGGGGATGGCGGATCCACCCCATTTACAAGATTAAGAAATTCCATGAAGGGATGGACTTTTCGGCTCCTACAGGAACCGACATCTATGCCACCGGCGACGGGGTGGTGAGCGAAGTGGTTACGGCCAACTCGGGTTATGGCAAACACATCGTGATTGACCATGGCTTTGGATACAAAAGCCTATATGCCCACATGAGTGCCTTCGCAGCCAAACCTGGACAAAAGGTAAAACGGGGCGACGTGATTGGCAAGGTTGGAAGTACCGGCACCAGCACGGCACCACACCTGCATTACGAGGTGCATTTGAAAAACAAAAGGGTCAACCCGCAATTCTACTATTTCCAGGAAGACCTGACAGCCGAAGAGTACGACCGCATGATACAAATATCGGCCAACAGCAACCAGACCTTCGATTGATACAGAATAAAAAAAGAGTGGCCAACGCCACTCTTTTTTTTTGCGATGACATTTTTCATGTAAAAGATCGCCAAACAATGACATTTTTCATTCAATAACCCACGCGGTAAGCTTATTTTTGATTAGGAAGTGAATTTTTAGCCATCGTCAACACTAATCTAGAAAAATATCAATATGCCAAAAGGAATTTACAATGTACCCATCGCCAAGAACGAGCCGGTACTCACCTATGCCCCCGGAACAAAGGAACGTGAAGAACTGAAAAAACAGCTCGCTGCATTCCGCAGCACAGAGATGGACATCCCGATGGTCATCGGAGGGGAAGAGATCCGCAGTGGTAACAAAGTGCGCATATTCCCACCCCACGATCTCCAGCACACGCTGGGGTATTACCATCAAGGTGACGAGATGCACGTACACCAAGCCATTGATGCTGCGCTAAAGGCCAAAAAAAAGTGGGCTGAATTGCCATGGGAACACCGCGCCTCCATATTCCTAAAAGCAGCCGATTTATTGGCGGGTCCTTACCGTCAACGGATCAATGCCGCTACCATGCTGGGACAAAGTAAAAACCCATTCCAGGCTGAGATTGATTCAGCCTGTGAGTTGGCCGACTTTTTCAGATTCAACGTGCAATACATGACCCAGATCTACCGCGACCAGCCCGACTCCGCCGCCGGCATGTGGAACCGCTTGGAATACAGGCCACTTGAAGGGTTTGTTTTTGCCCTGACGCCCTTCAACTTTACCTCTATTGCGGGCAACTTGCCCTCGGCACCAGCCATGATGGGCAATGTGGTGGTTTGGAAACCATCGAAGACAGCCGTTTACTCGGCTCATATTCTAATGGAACTGTTCCAGGAAGCAGGCGTGCCCGACGGTGTCATCAACCTAGTATTTGCCTCTGGCCCGGTAACCGCCAACGTGGTATTTTCGCATCCCGACTTTGCAGGCATCCACTTCACCGGCAGCACCGGTGTATTCCAGGATATTTGGAAAAACATCGGCAACAACATCCACAAATACCGCAGCTACCCACGCATCGTGGGTGAAACAGGCGGAAAAGACTTTGTGGTGGCTCACAAATCGTGCGATGCCAAAGCTGTTGCCACCGCCTTGACCCGTGGCGCATTCGAGTACCAGGGACAGAAATGTTCGGCTGCCTCGCGCGCCTACCTGCCTGCCAGCCGATGGAAAGAGATCAAAGATTACATGCAAAAGGATTTGCAGGATATGAAAATGGGAATGCCTGAAGATTTCACCAACTTCTTCAATGCCGTAATTGATGAAACCTCGTTCAAAAAGATGGCCCAAACCATCCAAGAGGCCAAGGCCGCATCCGATGCCCAGGTGATTATGGGTGGAAAATGCGACATGAGCGTTGGTTATTTTGTGGAACCGACGGTCATCCTGACCACCAACCCCCACTACAAAACCATGGAAGAGGAGCTGTTTGGCCCCATCTTAACCATTTATGTGTATGAAGACAACAAGTTTGAAGAGACACTGGAGCTAGTGGATAAAACCTCTATTTACGCTTTGACAGGAGCCATTTTCGCACAGGATCGCTACATCATCGACCAGGCCACTAAAGCCTTAAACCAGGCGGCTGGGAATTTCTACATCAACGACAAGCCAACTGGAGCCGTGGTGGGACAGCAACCCTTTGGCGGGGCACGGGGATCGGGCACCAACGACAAGGCCGGTTCGCCCATCAACCTGATGCGTTGGGTGAGCCCACGCACCATTAAGGAAACCTTTGTGCCGGCACACGATTTCAAGTATCCCTTCATGCAAGGTGAATAAAGCGTGACGGAAAGTATAAAACCGCATTAAGCAACACCTTAATGCGGTTTTTTTTTATCTTTGAGCCAACAATACGAATTGGCATTATTGTAAGTCATTTGAGCAAAAAAAACCGTCATGAAGAATAGTCTCCTTTGGCAAACCATCCGACCCCTGTTCAAAAACAAATATTTCATTACGGCTTTTGGTTTTTTGATCTGGATCACCTTTTTCGATCAGAACAACCTTATTGAAAGATATTCCATAGCCCGAAAAATCAATCAACTGGAACGAGAAAAGGAAAAACTCACCAATGAAATAGAGCAGAATAAAAGGAAGATGCAGGAATTGAAGGGCAACAAGGAGAAACTTGAAAAATTTGGCCGGGAGGAATACCTGATGAAAAAAAAGGATGAAGTTGTATTTGTAATTATAGATTGAACCAAATGAATATCTTAAAATCACTCAGTTTACTATACTATCTGGGCATGGGCCTGGTTTTCACCGGCGTAGTCATGGCTTTGGCTAACATCGAGAAGGCACCCTGGATCTTTGCCATGGGCGTGTTGCCCATACTGGGCATTCGCTTCTACAACCGGGCAGTATGTCCCAAGGAACGGCAACGCATCAACACCATTTTGGTGGCCAGCGCCTTATTTCTGGCCATATCGGCCTATATCCTGCTGATTGGCCGCAACTACTGGATCATTGGGGTGTTTATTGCAGCTGTGCTCGACACCTACGCCAGTTTCAGAAAATAAGCGCGAAGGAGCCATAAAACCTGAGTTCCCCTTAAAGGTGGAACAGCAACTAACACCTATTAATTTAATGATGTGCTAATTTGAAGATTCATTGCAGTTTTCAGAACTCTTCAACTAATGGCACGGCCGGAAGCCGTAATACGATTAACCGCGGAGTCGGGAGGCCAACAGCAACCCAACCCCGAAGTAGGTTAAACGTAGAAGTTCAGGCCAAGCAAATCGAGACCATCCCCACGCATCTGGCAGTAACATCTGTATTGATCGGCCCCTCAACCCAAACGTCAGAAAGCCACGTACTAACCGTCAGCTTTTCGAAGACCACAGAGCAATATTCATCCGTTTAAATCTGTGTTCCACTTAGAAGAGAGCGGAGTACACGACGGTTGGGGTGCGTTTTTCTTTATGCAGAAATGGGATTTATCTGTATCTGCCCTCCGATTGCTCTTAATACTTTCATAATGGTCTCAAATTGAGGTTTTGCTCCATCCGACAAAGCTTTGTATAAACTTGGTCTACTTAATCCGGTTTCTTGAGCAATTTTGGTCATTCCTATCGATTTTGCGATATGGCCAATAGCGGTAATAACATCGGATTCATTTCCTTCGGCTAAAACAGTATTCTGCTATCATCTCGTTGCTATCTAAATAGTCTGCTATATCAAATTTTGAAGCTTCCATTTTTCTACTTTTTTAGTCGTTTTAAAATCTCTTTTGCTTTTTCAATATCTCTCTGTTGAGTTGATTTTTCTCCACCAATGAGTAGGATAATAATCTTACCGTCCGCGTCCTTAAAATATACCCTGTATCCTTTAGCATAGTCAATTTTCAACTCCCGAATGCCATCTCCAACAGGTTCGCAATCGCCGAAGTGTTCATCATTCTCAATCTTTTGAATGCGAAACAATATCTTGGCTTTGGCTCTTAGATCTTTCAGCTTTCTCAGCCATTTTGATATTTCGGTGTAATTGTGCCACCTGTTTCGGTGATGTTGTGCCACAAAAAAAGAATGACTTCGTGGCTAAAATTATTACTTTATTTGGTTATTCTTCATTTTGTTTTTCCGTAATGATTCCCCGGTTAATTCAATGCGGTGAGAAGCATAGACAATCCGGTCTAAAATAGCATCGGCAATGGTGCCTTCCCCAATTGTTTCATGCCAGTTTTTCACTGGTATCTGTGCTGCAATGATCAGCGATGATTTATCGTATTTCATTTCAACGATGTCCATCAAAGTGTTCCGTGCTTGGTCATCAAAGGAAGACAAGCCAAAATCATCCAATATGATCAGGTCGGTGTTCTCTATTTTTTTCAATAACTTCATATAGGTGCCTTCGAGTTTTGAGAGCTTGACCTGGTCGATCAGCCTTGCAAAATTGTAATACAGGGTCTTGTGCTGCATGACACAGGCGTTGTGCCCCAAAGCCTGCGCCAAGTAGCTTTTGCCTGTTCCTGTTGCCCCTGTGATGATCACATTTTCACCCCGCTTGATAAAATCGAGCATGGCCAGCCGCTCAAAGGTGTTCCTGTCCAGTGAACGGTTGGCCGAATAATCGACATCCTGTACCGACGCGGGATAACGGAACCCAGCCGAAACGACCAGGTTTTTGATGCGTTTGTTGTACCTGTGTTCCCATTCTTGTTCCACCAGCAAGGCAATATACTGGTCGGTCGTATAATCCCGGTGCAGGTTGTTTTGCAGGCTGTTGTAGTGATTGTCTGCCATGGCATACAACCGCATCTGTTTCATTTTTTCAATGGTGCTCTGGTTGTTCATTACTATTTGTTTTAATGGTTAGTTGTAAGATTCTGGTCCGCGTATATTCATGTGTACAGGGATGGGCTGCTGTTGTTGCCCCGACTCGGCCACCTTATCCATCTTGTTTTCCAGGATGCGTTTGACTGTGCGATAGCTGTACCTTTCATGCGTAAGTGCCATGGTGCAGGCGGTTTCGATGCGCTGCTTGTCGAAGGCTTTTTTCAAGCTGAGGATGCCCAACGCCTGTTTGTAACCCGTTTCAGGATAGTCCTGCTGTTCTATTAGCAGTTGGATATATTCACTGGTTTTAATGCCGATGCTGCCTGCCAGTTTAGTGAAGTACTCAGGGCTCCAGTCGCCGTAGAACCGATGGGTGCTACTCAGGTGTTCCTTGCTGGTCACATATTGCCCAGGACGGTAAGCCCTCTTGTGTAAGGCAATACGGTCACTCTGGTAGTAAACCTCAAGTGTTTCCCGGGTGTATTGCACCTCCACTTGGTGACCAATGTAACGGTACGGGACACTGTAATAGTTTTTTGTATCGGACAGGTAAATATAACCCATCTTCTGCACCTTGGCCCGCTTGTAATGTTTGATTTCGTAAGGCTCCGAAGGCAACGGCTGAAGGTATTCCTGCTCCAGGTCGACAAACAGTTTGCGGCGGCTGGCCTGGTAGGTTTCCATCAGGTAGGCATTGTACTTTTCAAGCTCGATGTGCAGTTGTGCATTTAGCTCGTCCAGACTGAAAAAGGTCATATTGCGCAGAGGGAAGTAGATGCGCTGGTACACCAGCTTCACAGCCCCTTCGACCATGGCTTTGTCCTGGGGCGAATAGGATCGTGTTGGGTTGATGGCGCACCCGTAATGGAGGGCCAGGTCTTTGAGTGTCTTGTTCAGTATGGGTTCATACTTGCAGGCCTTGCTGACGGCCGACTTCAGATTGTCGGGCACAATGGCTTTGGTGCTTCCTCCCAGGAAACTGAAGCAGTTGTTGACCGAGCTGATAAAATCCTCCCGTCTCTGGCTGGGACTGGCTTCGACATAAGTGTAGCCGCTACAGGGAAGTATCCCAACAAAAACTTCAACCTCTTGTATTTCACCGGTGGATTTGTCAACGACCTGAAGTTTTTGGCCACAGTAATCAACCAGCAGTTTATCGCCGGCTTTATGGGTGAATTTTCCGCTCGCCTTGGTTTGCCCAAGCCAGGTATTCAGGTGTTCGTTGAACTGGGTGTAACCATAGCCTTCGGGGTGTTTCTGAAGGTATTCTTTCCACAACACTTCCCGTGTCGCTCCAGGAAGGAGCAATTGCTGCTTGAAGTAAGAAAAGTATTGTGCCAATTCTTCATATCGGTCACTGTCCGACAGCGTCCGGCTTGGGAAAAGTTCCTTCAACTGGCTATCCGTAAGCAACTGAAGTTGGGAGTATGGGTTGCCTGTGGCATTAAGTTGCCGAACGTAATAATTTACCGTATTGCGATGAATCCCTAAAATGGAAGAACAGCTACGGTTGCTCTCGCCCTTGCTCTTTAACTGAATTAAATGTCGTACATCCATGATGTCTATCTTTTTTGCAGCCATATCGCTTTGGTTTTAAAGCGACAAGATAGAAATCATTCTTTTTGAATTTCAGTGGCACAACTTGAACCGAAACAGATGGCACAACTTGAACCGAAACGAAAACTAATTGCCTAATAACAATGGCACACTTTCGACCGAAACAACTGGCACATCTTGATCCGAAATGAGTGGCACAACTTCGTCCGTTTTATCCAGCCATTTGTCAAATTCGTCTGTTTTCTCAATTATAAACATCTACCAAACTGTATTCAGTTGAATACAAATTTATGCAATCTTTTCTATTCATGAAAGCCTAAATTGAAAAATCGAAAGGGAAAAACACGTTAAATAAAGGCTGCTGAAAAATGAATAACATACATAAAATCGGTTATTTAGGTGTATTTTGGTTGTGCTTAGTGCAAGGCTTTTTAACTGTTATCCTTGAATAATCTTGCAATTATCAATGAACAAGAGTTTCTGTATATAACCGCCTCAGAGAAATGGCGTTAAGAAATTGAGTTTGTTTGCCGTTAAAAAACCCGCGAAGTAAGTCAGGCAAGTCTTTCGCGGGGTTTAGGCAAACGAGCTCAATTTTAGCCATTTATCTGCAGCGGCGGCTTTCTCTGTTTACTCTCTGCAGCTGTAGGCAGAGAGTAAAAGCCCGTCCGGCTCGAGGACAAATAATTGAAATGGATGGGGTTTGTTGACATTTTCAGCAAGCCCTAAATATACTATGGCAGTGTCTTTTAAAATGCACTCCAACGTAGCCAATTTGAGTATAATTCTGCAGTTTCTCTGGGTGAGGCAACAAACATCTAATGTTCTAAATTAATGATGTGCTAATTTGAAGATTCATTGCAGTTTTCAGAACTCTTCAACTAATGGCACGGCCGGAGGCCGAAATATGATTAACCGCGGATGGAATCCGCGGACTCGGGAGCCCAACAGCAACCCAACTCCGAAGTGGGTTGAACGTAGAAGTGCAGACCAAGCTAAGCGAGGCCATCCTAACGCATCAAGAAGTAACATCTGGCAAACCTATTATTAGACCAAGCACAGAAAGCCACGCACATAACAGCAACTTTTGAAAACAAAAAAAGGCAGAATCCATCTGCCTTTTTTTATTTGGTTAAAAATATGCTTTATTTTTTTGTAGCCACTTCGTAACGCTTATTCAAAAGCTCCACAACAGCATTGGTGATGTCCACTTGTGGGTTGCTGTACAAAACATTGTCGCCCATGGTGTTGCTAAGCACCAATTTGTAGTTTTTCTGAACAGAATAGGATTTCAGAAACAATTGGAGTGTATCACGCAATTCGCGGTTAATCCGTTCCTGCTCACGCATCAGTTCGTTGGAAAGGCGGTTGTTGAGTTCCTGCAGATCACGTTCGGCTTTGGCCAAGCGCTGCTCTTCCGATTGGGCACGTTCGAGGGATAGGAAACCGTTGTTCTGGACTTTCCGTTGAAATTCCATGGCATCCTGTTGGAAAACCCGGTATTTCTGATTAAAATCGGTACGGGAAGATTCTTCTTTCCGCATAATGACATCATTCAAAACCTTGGCATATTCATATTTCAACAGCAAGGAATCGGTATTAATATAAACTACTGATGGATGACCACTTTCATCAACCCCAACAACATTGCTGTCAGCCTGTTGACCACTCTTTCCACATTGAACAAATGCAACACCCAAAACAACAACAAAAGCAACACTAAAAATTTTATACCATTGTCTCATATCCCGTATTTAAAAATTCGTTTTAATTTTATCAATACACAAATATAGACGTTTAAGACACATTAAAAAACATATCGCAATAAATTTTATTTGTCACAAACAAAAATCCACAGGGGAAAAGAGTCCAATTATTTTTGTTTCAGATATTAAAGAAAAAACAACAGACGTTAAAAAATACGGCGGGTTTTCCGCTTATATTTCGATCCTCCGAAACCATACCCCATCACGGGCTCGGTACAAGGAATTGGCTTCCGGCTAGGCGTATAAGTAATATTTTGATTAAAACGGTAAATCAGAGATATTTCGTGTGACCCTTTGCTGTACCCAGCCAGCTGCGAGAGGGTGAAATCGTAACTATAGCCTACCCGAATGGTACCCACATTGACACCAATACTGGGAATGATGGCATCGATGTTAGAAAGCTCATCGTTGGTTTTAACGGGAAGGCCTCGGTACCATAGCCCCAACTCGATGGGGTTGAAATACCAGTATACACCAAAGTCGAGTTGGTTGAAGCCTGATTGGCGTCGGTAGTTGAAGGCCAACGAGATGGTTTTGGCATCCTCATTACGCCGTGGCTCGTGGTAGACATACTTGTATCCGCCATAAATGGTGGTTTTCATATCGATGTTGGTGCGTAAATCAGTAAAGCCTACGTTGGTGCGCACTAGGTGGTCGAAGGCGGCTCCCACCCAGAAAGACTTGCCATAGAACATCAGCGAAGCAGCCGCATCGAAACGACTGTTGTTTTCAGTTTCCAAGTCGAGGCCGCCCCCCTGCCCGGGGGTGATGACGCCACCCGGATCAATATCTTCGGGGAGGTAGATCTTCGAGGGATCGATGCGACGTTGAGCGTATTTGAAAGCAATGCCGGGACGCAGGAAAAAGTCTTCGGCAATGGAAAACTCATAGGAATAGAGTAGCGACAACTCATCATTCACCAGCAACCCCTTGCCTTGGTCGTCGCGCAGAAACATTAAGCCCACACCGCTGTTAAACCGCTCGAAATAATGGTCGAGTGCCACACCATAAAACTGGTAGGCATTGCCGGCTCCCGGCCACTGGTTGCGGTAATTCAATCCCAGCCTGCTACCTGTTGTGAAACCGGTGAAGGAGGGACTCAAATACATCGACGACTCATACATCTGCGAGAAGGACATGTCCTGCCCGCGCAATAAGGACGCGGGCAGCACAAGCAGCGTGACTATGATGGTTGTTTTAATGATAAAATGTCGCATGACAATTATTTTAGCGCGCCAAAAGCACATGACCTGTTTTACTAAACTCCTTACCACTGATGAAACGACCGGTGGCCACCCACACGTAAACACCCTGAGCAGCCATCTGCCCCCCAAAGAATCCGTTCCACCCTTGATTGATATCGCGGGTTTCGAAGATTAATTGACCCCAGCGATTGAATATCTGGAGGTGGTAATCATCAACATCCTGGTGAACGGGCTTAAAGATAGCATTTAAATCGAATTGGCTATCACCGCCTCCTCCATCGGGTCGCGGACGGAAGGCATTCGGGAACGTAATAAACCCACCCCGTCTGGCTTCAATAAAGTCAGTTTTAGTGACTTTATCCTCACATCCATATTGGTTCCAAACATTCAACGAAATGGTGTACCATCCTTCATCAGAATAACGGTATTCCGGGTTTTTCTCTTCCGACAGGCCACCATCACCAAATGTCCAACTCCACTTCACCGCATCGATGCTGAAGTTGCGGAACCGCACCACATCGTCGGGCAGGAAGACCAACGTAGGCGCCGCATCAAAATCGGCCTTGGGATGGTCGTACACCTTGATCAATTTAGAGAACTGCGTATCCTTTCCATCGGGACCAGGTACCGTAAGCACCACATTGTAGTTGCCCGGCAACTCGAAAGTATGGATTGGGTTGCGGATGTCGGTGGTGGTGCCATCGTTGAAGTCCCAATGGTAAGTTTTGGCACCAATCGACTGGTCGGTGAACCGAACCTTGAGTGGCATGCAACCTTCGGTGACATCCACTGCAAAACCTGCTTCGGGTACCTCCTTGTATTGAATTACCACATCGTCGAAGGCTTCGCAATCGTCGGTATTGATGGTCCAACGGAAAGTGTTGTTGCCAGGGTGCAAGTCGTAAACCATGGTGTTGTAATACGTGTCGTCGGCAAAACGACCATTACCTGCCACAATCTTCCATTTTCCTTGAATAGAACCGGGGTTACCGGCTTTTAACTCATAGCTATTGACGTAGGTAATGTCATCCTCGCCGGCATAGGGATCGGCCTTTTGGCTCACCACCACCACTTCGTCGGTAGTGGTACAGGTGCCATAAGTCACGGTCCAGCGGTAAACGTTTTCGCCATACCCAACACCGCGCACAATGGTTCGGTTATCGTAAAGATCATCAAAAACACCTTTACCACTCACCACACTCCAGCTTCCAATGCCGCTCGAAGGATTGTTGGCGTTCAAAGTCAGATAATCCTCGCAAATTACACGATCGGTACCTGCATTGGCCTGATCGGGAATCCGGTTGGTGATGATCACCTGATCGGTGGTGAAGCATTTGCCATTGGTGATAGTCCACAGCAACACATTCTCACCAAAGCCCAGATTACGGACAGTCGTCCTGGCATCCAATGGATCTTCGAAGGTACCCTTGCCCGACACCAAGGACCAGCGACCTTCACCTCGAGAGGGGATATTGGCATCCAGAACGGCAAAATCCTTGCAGTCGTCAATATCGGGACCGGCCTTGGCCTGGATGGCGCTGTTATTGGTGAGCACCACCTCATCAAAAACGGTACACTGCCCTTGCGTCAAAGTCCAACGAAGGATGTTAACCCCCTCCGACAGATTATCTATTCGGGAGTTCGGACTCAGCGGATTGCTGAAATTACCCGATCCTTGGTTAATGCTCCACAAACCTGATCCGAATTCAGCAGGATTGGCCTTCAGGGTGAAACTGTTTTCGCAAACCTCCTCATCGCGCCCGGCATAAGGCACTGAAGGCAGATTATTGGTAATGCGCACATCATCGGTCAATTTACAATCATTATTCTGCACAGTCCAGCGGAACACATTGTCGCCTTTTGACAATTTGGTGACGGCCGTTTTGGGATCCAGTTCATTGGCTATGGTTCCGGAACCGGTCAGCACACTCCAGCTTCCCACCCCTACATCCACCGGGGTGGCATCCAACACCACATGGTCTTCGCAGATTGGGATGCTGTTGCCGGCATAAGCACGGCTGGGCATATCGTTTTGGATCTCCAGCTCCTCCGAGGTGACACAGCCACGGTAGTCGATGGTCCAACGCAGGCGGTTCTTACCTTTAGCCAGACCGGTTACTTTGGTGGTAGGATCGTTCTGGTTCAAGAATTGAGCCTGGCTGGTACCGCCCACAACCGACCAAGTACCCTCACCCGGGAAGGCGTTGTTGGCCTCCAGTTGGTATTCATCACTACAAATGATTTCCGACGGGCCTGCAGAGGCTTCTATTCGGTTATAACTCACCAAGACATCATCTTCGGAGTAGCAACCCTTATGTTCTACGCGCCAGTTAAAAATATTGTCGCCAAAAGCCACATTGGTCAAGTTGGTTGAATTGGCTCCATCATCCAATATGGATCCACCACCACTGCGAATGGTCCATTTCCCGGTTCCAACAACTGGTTTGGAAGCATTCAACACCGTGTAGTTCTTGTCGCACAGAGTTTGGTTGCTACCGGCATTGGCTGTGGATGGCATATTGTTGGTAATCACAATCTCACTCACCGAAGGACACCCCTTGTGCATAATGGTCCAGGTGAGCACATTGTCACCTCGATCTAGTGAACGCACCGTCGTGAATGGATCGTTGGGATTGGCAAACACGGCTTGACCCGAGCCACCTTTCACGCCCCAGGTACCCACACCAGGTGCTGGATTGTTGGCCGAAAGCACCAACGTGTCGATACATAAGGTACGGTCAACACCGGCCACCGATTCGATGTAGTTGTTGCGGATCTCCACCTCGTGCGACGAGGTGCAGCCATTGTTGTCCACCGTCCAGCGGAAGCGGTTGACGCCAAGTGCCAGACCAGTCACCCTCGAAGTGCGGCTAAACTCATCCTCAAGGATACCGGATCCGTAAAGCAACGTCCATTTACCCACACCATTCAAAGGTGCAGTCGCCGACAGGCGGGTTTCCGTGGCACAGATATCCTGCGCCACCCCGGCAGAAGCTAAGGAAGGTTCGTTGTTGACCACGACCACTTCATCGCGAGAATAGCAGGTTTCGGTGGTTCCCCTAATCACCCAGGCCAATACATTTCGACCTTGAGCCAGTTCGATAGCAAAATTACCCTCAAATTTGGCCGAGCCTTCTACTACGCGCCATTCCCCAACCCCATGGGTTGGATTGTTGGGTTTAAGCTCATAGCGGCTGTTGCAAACAACATCATCCTCCCCGGCATAAGCCTCATCGGGCAGGTCATTCAACACACTGACCGTATCCACCGAAGGGCAACCTTTATTAATTATCTCATATTTGAATTTATTCCACCCCTTGGCCAGGTTGGTCACCAAGCTGTTAGGATTGGTATCGTCAGCAAACACGCCACCACCAGAGAGGATTGTCCATTTTGGTGAACCCACCAGTGGCGTGTTACCCTCCATAGTATGGGTATCCCCACAGATAACCCGGGTACGTGGACCACCATTGGCCTTGTCGGGCTCATTGTTGGTGATGGTTACCTCATCGGTGGAAACACTATTAGTATAATGGATAGACCAGCGGAAAATATTCTCGCCACGCCCCAGCTTGGTGACACGCGATTTGGGATTGTAAGGATCTTCAATATCGCCACTACCCTGAACAACCGACCACTCACCAATGCCCACATCGGGATCGTTGGCATGAAGCGTAACAAAATTCTCACACACCACACGGTTTTCACCGGCGTTGGCATCAATGGTCTGCCCATTGGTGATGATCACGTCATCGTACTCCTCACAGTTGTTATTGCGCACCGTCCATCGGAAGATGTTGTCGCCTCGCCGCAAGTTATTGATCTGCGTGAAAGGATTCAACGGATCCACAATGGTTCCACCGCCGGCCACCAACGACCACGATCCCTTGCCAGAAGAAGGCACCACGGCCGCCATACTGGAGGTGGTACCGCTCACCACCTGATCGGGTCCGGCATTCACTTCAAAAGGACGGCTGTTGTAAACAATCACCGTGTCGCGCGATACACAACTCTTCTGCATGATGGTCCAAACAAAACCTGTAGCGCCAGGCGCCAATCCACCAACACGCGAATAGGGGTCGGTCGAATTAACAATGGTAGCGCCACCCATGCCAGCCACGAGCGTCCATTCGCCAGTTTGGCCGGATTGCGGAATATTGGCACGCAGCGTCGTGGTGTTGCTACAGATGCTGGTGTCCTTGCCTGCATTGGTGTAAACCTGTAGGTTTTCCACCACCTGGTCGGCGAAGCTCACACAACCATTGTTCACGATATTCCAACGGAAGACGCTCGTTCCCTGCTGAAGGTTACGAACCATGGTTTTTCCCTTAGTAGGATCGTCGAAAACCCCACTTCCAGAGACAATGCTCCAGAAACCTTTGCCAGAGATGACACCATCATTACCCAGCAATTGTGCCTCGCTACCACACACCACCTGCTGACTGCCGGTAATGGCGTTAGTCGGCTTGTTGGAAGTAATCACCACAATGTCGCTGCTGATGCAGCCATTTTTATTCACGATCCACATAAACTTATTCTCCCCAGGCCCTAAATTGGTAACGCGGGTTTGCGGATCGTTGCCATTCTCAAACACCCCGCTTCCCTCTCCTGGAATAATCTCCCAATGAGCCGAAGTTCCGGCAGGGGCTGCCTTGGCGCGCATGGTGACAAAGTCATCGCAGGTGGTGACGTCGCTTCCGGCATCCACATCGAGCATATTGTTGTAAACCACCACCTCGTCGAAGGTTTTACATCCTCCTTTGACAATGGTGTAGCGGAAGATATTCTCACCTTTAGAAAGACCGGTGACATTGATTTGTGCGGCATTTTGATCATCGATGATGCCCAGTCCGTTGATGCGCGTCCAGAATCCTTTGCCCTCAACCGGGGTATTGGCTGTTAAAGTAATTTTATCGTCGCATATATTGAATACCTCCCCATCAATCACCGCCTCATCGGGTTGGTTGTTAACGATTTCCACTTCGGCAAACGACTGGCAGCCATTTTGGTCGATGGTCCAACGCACCACGCTACGATCGGGGCTCAACTGCACGATCTGCGTCAAGTTTTCGGTGGGAGACACAATGATGCCACTGCCTTCCACAAACGACCAAACGCCAGTGGTGTTCATCGGCAAACGGGTTCCCTGAACCTCGGCCGTACCATCGCACACCACCCGTTGTTCCACCAATGCTTCCACATTGAGGCGGTTATTGTAGATACGAACTTCATCGGTGACAAAACATTTGGTGGTACTGTTTTCGACCCGCCAAACCAGTATATTTTCACCTTGCGACAAGTTGGTCACCATCGCATTGGGATTGTTCCTGTCGGCTACGGCAATCACGCCACTTCCCTTCACGATTGTCCACAAGCCTTGCTCCCCAGCACGTGGCGGATTAGCCTGTAGTTGATAAACATTGGCACACAAATCGTTGGCATCGTGCCCTGCAAAGGCCACCGGCAAAGGCGTCACCGACACATTGAAGTCGGGAGAAACCACCCCTTGACCACAACTGTTAACCGGCAGCACGCGGATGATGCCATCCAGCACATCCACAGCAGGATCGAGATCAACAATGATGTTGGCGGTGCCATCACCAGCCACAATATTGAAACCTATGGGCAAGGTCCAGACATAGGTGGAGGCATCCACCACAGGAACCACGGAATATTGAACGCCTTGGGCACCCTGGCACAACTCAGCCGGACCGGAAACCATACCCGCTTGACCAGGCAGTTCGGAGGCACTGATTAATTTTTCAGAGGGGGCACTGGTGCCACAGCTGTTGACTGCCACCACGCTGAAGACGCCACCGGCATAATCGTTGGCAAAATCGACGGTGATGGATTCCGATCCCATGCCACTGACAATCACTGCACCGGCAGGTACCGTCCATTCGTAATTGGTGGCATTCGCCACAGTCGAGATGGAATAGACCACACCCTTCTCTCCTTGACAAACCAAAGCATTACCGCCAATGGCGCCCGGTACGCCGGGCAATGGCCTAACCGACACTACAATGGAACCGGTAACGTCGCGCACACAACCATGAGCATCTTCAACCCGATTTAACTCATAGGTGGTGGTAGCGCCTGGCTGAACTGATATGCGATGGGTTTTGGTGGCCATATCTGGAATGATGTTCGGGACATGGTACATAATGCCATTGACTGTATAAGAGACTTTATAGGGCGCCGTACCGGCATTGAAAGTAAACACCACATCGGTTTGATCGCCATAACAGATCGATTTCTCACCGGAAATGGAAACTGCCGGCAACTCATTCACCTTAACAGTGACAGAGCCTTCGCCTGTATTCACACAATGGGCATCGCTCACCGAAAGAACCGTAATGGTTTGGTCAACAGAAGGGGTAAACGTATGCAAATAGGGCGATTTCGAGATATTGGTGACAGGAACCATATTGGTGCCATCGAAAATCTCAATGCGCCATGGTGCGGTACCAGTCAGGTCGATAGCCACGGTGGACTGGTCGCCCAAGCATACCTCACTGTCGCCATATACACGAGCTGTAGGCAATGGCCTAACGGTGACATCAGCTTGCCCACTGAACGTCCCTTTAGCACAACCACCAGCATCGGTCACCGATTGAATGGCATACACCGTTGAAGCAACAGGTGTCACCGTGTGCATAAAGGGTGAATCGTTCACCACAACCACCGAACCGTCGCTGAGGGTGACCGTCAATGGATTGGCCGCAGCATTCCAATTGCTAACCACAAATTTAATTTGAGCTGATCCGCCAATGCAAATATCATCCACCCCACTCAAAGCCACTTGGGCTTCTGGCTGAGTCAATGTCAAAGTTACCGATTGGCTACAATCGGTGTTGGCATCGAACACACCATTGCCGTTGCTGTCGTCCACAACCAAAATATTGTAAACACCAGCGGTCAATCCGGTATATTGCTGAGCCACACCTGGCACAAAATTGGTGCGTTCGTTTACGAAACCGGCAGGGCCAGTCACCACCACGCGGTAGTTGTTGGCGCCGATGACAGGCAATCCACCATTGACGGTCAGGCTGAATGCGCCTGTGGTAGCACCGTAACACTCGATGTTCTGAACCACAACGGGCGTCAAGGATAACACCGGAGGCTCCGTAATGACTACTTCGCGGTTAACATACACTTTATTGGCATCCAGAGTCGAAACTTTGTAAACCCCGGGCACCAGACCATTGAAGATGGCCGAGCTTCCATTCACATCGCCGCCAATTTGAACACCGGCAGCATTGTAAAGACGAATCACATAAGGCAATTTCCCGCCAACCACGCTCACATCAATCTGACCTGAGACATCGTTGTTACATGGGCGCACATCCTTCTTCTTGATCACCAGATCGAGCTCACTGCCGGGCTGGCGCACAATGATGTTGTCCAAAACAACCGAACAACCGTTCAAATCGGTGATGATGGCCTGGTAAACTCCGGCCACCAAGTTGGTTTGCCTTGTGGCATTATTGACCAAGGTGCCAATGGGGGTATCGGGTCGCTCGGGCACGCCACTCCATTGGATATTGTAGGCTCCGCTTCCTCCGGAAACAATGATTTGTATTTCGCCATCGTTGCCCCGGAACGCCGAAACATCCTGAACAAAATCAACAGAGGCACCAAGCTGCAGAGCAGGTTCGCGCACCTCTATGTTAGTACTAGACACAGTACAGCCGTTGCGGTCGGTCACCACCACATTGTAAATACCCGCTATCAGGTTTTCCTGACGAGAGCTATTGGTGAACACACCAGGCCCATTCCAGTTGTACTGATAGGTACCATTCACAAACTTGGTTCCACCAACAACTGATATTTCGATTGCACCGGTGGCATCGCCCTTGCACAACACATCGGTGACCACCACCTGGCTGATCGCCAACGGAGACAACGGCGCATTGATCACAAACGACTGGGTGGTTTCGCACCCAAGTACATTATCGGTTACTGTAACGCTGTAGGAGCCCACCGAAAGTGTGTTCTGATCCTTGCTGTTGGGCACAACTCCTGAACCGGTTCCGGTCCATTGATAGGCATAATCGCCCGATCCACCCGACACATTCAGCAGGATGCTACCCGATTGTTCACCAAAGCAAGATACATTGGTGGCTGCACCCTTCACGTCGAGCACATGCTCACGTCCCACCAGGATATCCTGCGTCAAAACACAGCCTGGTGTGCGCGCATCGGTGATGCTGACGGTGTACAAACCGGCTGAAAGGCCAATCTGGTCTTTCGCCTTAGCATCCAGGCCAAAGCCATCGGCCGTGGTCCAAGTGAAGTCATAAGGATCCACACCACCTGTTACATTCAGCGTGATGGTTCCATTGTTGATACCGGCACAACTCTCCAAGCCCACCTGGTAATCCAGCCTCAAAGGTTTGGGCAGGTAAACCGACTTGGTCACCTGGCAGCTGTTGCGCCCGGCTGATGCATCGGTGATGGTCACCACATAAGTGCCACTGGTGAGGTTGTGCAGTTCGGTCTGGCCACGGTTGCCATCCACAATGGCAGGTCCGGCCCAAACAATATCGTAAACAGGGGTATGGATGGGTACGCCTGCATTGTTATTAACAATCACACCACTTTCCATCAACCAGCCCCCCCGCAGGTTTTCGATGGATATGCTAGCACCTGTGCCATCACAAGCCACGGGCGTCTTCACCACCAAGTCGAAATCGACAGGATCGGGTTCGTAGATTCGGAAAGTCTTGTTGGCTGTGCAACCATTGGCATCGGTCACCACCAGGGTGTAATTGCCTTTGGAGAGGCCGCTCAAATCCTTGGTTGAGGCGCCATTGCTCCAACTGTATGTATAAGGTATTTTGCCACCTGCTGTTGTCGCCACAATTTTGCCATCGCCATTACCAAAACAGGTCACATGCGTCAAGGCTCCAGTGATGGTGATGGGTGTGGGCTCAAATATCTCATAAGAAGAGGTTTTCACGCACCCCTCCACCAGATCGGTCACCGTCACTTTGTAAACGCCACTGGTCAGATTGTCGATGTCCTGTTGCGTGGAGATCACAGTTGCATCCAGGTTCTTTGTCCACTGGTAGCTGAAGCTGCCGCTTCCACCCTCCACCGTAAGATCCACAAAACCATTGTTCCCTGCTGCACAATCCAACTGGTCGGCTACTGCCGAAAGCTTAATTTCATAAGGAATTGCAAGGGATTGCTGCACCAAACATCCGCGCTGGTCGGCAATGGAAACGGTATATACACCGCCCTTGGTAAGGTTGGTGGCATTGCCATTGGCATCCACCGTAATGGCACCAGGGCCGCTCCAACTGTATTTGTAAGGCGCCACGCCGCCTGCCAGGCCAACCACATTGATCCGGTAAACATAAGGATCGCAGGTCACTTGTTGTTTCGTCAACGAATAGCTGATGGGCGTTGCCGCCGTCACTTCAAAATCCTTGGCAACCCAACAAGAAGATGCGGGATCCACCACCGTCAGCACATAAGTGCCAGGCTCCAGATTGTTGATATCGGCCGTGGCGGCCACAAAACCATTGGGGCCTGTCCAATTGAAGAGTGGGTCGATGACACCGGACACCACCACATTGGTGATGGCGCCATCGTTGGCTCCATAACAACGTTCGTGTTGAATGGCACCATTCACCGACAGAACTTTCTGATAAGAGAGGCTATACGACTTAACCACCGAACAGCCTCGAACGGGATCGGTCACCGTCAACTGGTAATCGCCGGCAGACAGGTTGACCAAGTTCTGCGTGGTAGCCAAGGGCTGATAATTGCCGGCACCATCGCGTTTTTTCCAACTATAGGCCAAGGTGCCCAAATGACCGGTAACCAACACATTGATGGAACCATTCTGGTTGCTCTCACATATTGGAGCCACAATCTGAGCATCAATCTTCAAAAGCGCCAGGCTGAAGGCTTTGGTCAACGAACACTTGTCGGGTGTGCTTGAGAACAAATCCTTAACCGTCACCACGTAATCCCCTTCGGGGAGCATATCGAAATTGACAACCACGCGGCCAGTGGCCGTTGAGTAATCGTTGTCGACATACAAAAATTTATTGACCGGGCCATTGACGGACACCTCATAACGAGAACGTCCGGCACGCACCACACCACCGGTCAGCTCAAAGGAGACTTCACCGCTGTTGTTATTATCACAATCGATCAAGGCGTTGAAAAGCACCATCTGCATGGCCTGAGGCTCAGTGATCATCACAGCGATGGGATTGTTCGCAAAGGAACACCCATTCTGATCGGTCACATTAATCAGGTAGCTACCGGCTACCAGGTTACTGAAGGTCATGTCGCCATCCACCGAAGCAATATCGGGACCGCCATTCAACGAGAAGAAATAAGGCGCACTGCCGCCACTGGCTTTCACCAATATTTTACCCGTATTGTCGCCCTGGCATGAAACCACATCAACCTTGGTGTGAGAAACGGTTATGGGCTTAGGTTGAGTCACCACCAGATTCCCGGAGGTTACAAAACAGGCATTGTCGGGATGAATTTGAGTCACCGTCACCCGATAGGTGCCTGCAGAAAGCTGTTCCACCCGGTTGCCCACAGCCGAGGCCAATGGTTGCCAGTTATTACTTGCATCAAGGTATTCCCATACATAAATGGGGGTGGTAGAACCAGCGACTGAAGTCACTTCGATGGAACCATTGTTCTCCCCGGAACAGGTAATGGGGTTGATGGTGATGGGGCCCAAGGAGAGGGCCGGATACGTTTCCACAACCACCTCTTCAGTCAGCACACAACCATTAGCATCGGTCACCCGCACCTGGTAGGTGCCCGACGGCACATGGTCAACCTTCAGCGGATTGGCGGTCAACCCGGCAAAACCAGGCAACACATCGGTCAGGTAATATTTGTTGCCACCCGCATCCTCGAAAGGCGTGCCACCCGAAACATTCACCAACACCGTACCAGTACCCGATTCATAGCACTGCTTGTCGATGATGCCCGCATTCACTGCCAACGGGTAAAATGGCTGACGGATGGTGATCACCCGTTCAATGGTAGCACCAGCCAAATCAGTGATTTGAATGGCATAAGTACCTGCAGGCAAATTGACTATGCGATAAAGCTTGTCGCCAGGGTAGTTGTTTTCTTGTCCACTCGATGGGCCATTCCAGGCAATGGTGAAACCAGGCTGCCCATTGAGGATCAACACCGAAATCTCACCGCTATTGGAACCATGGCATTTAATATCCACCCAATCGATGTTGACACTCAAAGCCCGGTTGTCGGGAACGGCTATCAATTCAGAAGTGGAGCATCCTCTTGAATCGGTGATGGTATAGGTATATGTGCCCACAGCCAAAGCATTTCGGGTATAATTACCATTGAATGCTGCGCCATCGGCCCATGTGATACTGTAGGGCGGAGTTCCTCCCGAAACGGAAGTGATTTCAATCTTGCCGTTGGCTTCACCCAACACACTCACTGGTGTAACAGCATACTCAACATTCCAGGCAGCAGGTGCCGTCACGCGCACATCTTGCGAAACCATGCAACGGTTGGCATCTATCACCGTCAATTGGTAATCACCAGCCACCAATCCGGAACGTTCGTTATCGGCATCGCCACCATTCTTAGGAACGCTGTTGTTGATGGGCAGCTTGATCCAGAGGTAGGTATAGGGAGCCGTACCGCCCGAAACCGTGGCCGTCAATTGGCCATCGGATCCACCAGGACAAGTCACATCTTTAACATCAATATTGTCGATAGAGACGGAAGAGGCTGGCTCCGAAATCTCGACCTTCAACACATCAAAAGCGTAACAGCTGTTGCGACGTACGGAGACATCGTAAGTGCCGGCGGTGAGTCCCTTAAAGGTGGATTGGGTAGTCCAATCCTGTATCACATCCATACCCCGCGAGACCCGGTACTCCAAGGTAGCACCAACAGGAATGGAACGAACCGAGAATTGCCCCGTGGCAGTGCCATAGCACGACACAGGCGTTTTATCTACCAATTCGGCCGAAATTTCATTCACCGGCAGGATGGTGACCGTTTTCGAAACCTCACAATTAGACGAGGCATTGGCATCCTTCACCCGGATGGTGTAATCACCGGCTATCAGGCCAGAAAATTGATTAAGAGCCTGCCAGTTGTTGCCATTATCGATGGAATAATTGGGAACTGTGATATTGTTTTGCGGGTTGTTGATGGTACCCCATCCCCCTTTGTAATTCACCACTAAACGGGCATCACCTTGATTGGCACAACTCTCGGGAGTTATTTGCACATCACTGATCACCAACTCATTAGGCTTATAAATATAGGTAGGGCCTACCACCTTCAAGCAAGTCTGGTCGGCAGCATCGGCCACGACCACATAGTAGGGACGTCCCACCAAGCTGCCCTCCAACCCCGAAAACTGATTGGATGCCTGGAAGGTGGCACCATTGTCAATACTGTATTGGTAAACACTCCAACCACCGGTGGCATGAATGTTAATCACTCCGTCGGAAGCAGAATAGCATGAAGCATCAATGGTTGTTCGGGTAGCCTCGATGGGCGCTGGCGATGTGATTTCAATACCTGAAAGGACCAGGGAACAACGGTTGTAATTGGCATCGCGCACCTCAACAGCATAAGTAGCGGCTGAGAGATTTTTAAACGTCTTCACCGCCGTTGGGTTACCAAGAGCATCGGTATCAGCTGGCTCCCAATTACCAATGGAAGCCCCTCGGATAATCCGGAACTCATAAACACCCGAACCTCCAGATGCCAACACTTGGGCTTCCCCATCAAGACGGCCAGCACATGAAACTGCCTTGCGTGCCAACTCATCCAGATTGAGATCGCCATTTTGGCCAATGGAGAAGAGCTGCGTCATCGCACAACCATTGTCGTTGGTCACCGTTACACTGTAGTCGCCGGCAGGCAAGTTGTCCACCTGCGTGCCAGTATCACCGGTTGACCAAAGTACGGAATAGCTGGCCGTACCACCGGTATTGTTGACCACCACGCGGGCAGCACCTTCACACTCATTTTTGGCAGGATCGCAGTCACAACCCACAAAACCTTCAGTCACCACCACATCGAACGACAACTTGGTGGCCGGCTGTGGAACATTCACCATCAACGAAGCGATGGAACAATTGCTGTGGTCGGTCACCACCACATAATAATCACCCGAAGGCAGTCCACTGGCCTGCGCCATGATCTGCCCTGGCAACAACGTGCCATCCTTGCGGTACCATTGATAGCTGTAAGGCTGGACGCCACCTTTGACATCCACCGCCACCACACCGGTCGACTCACCAAAACATTTCACAGGAGTCACCAACGAAACCAAAGCGGTCATATCGTTGGCCGGCAAAACCGTAATAGGATCCAACACCTTGACACACTGGTTGGCATCCCGCACAAAAACGGTATACGTACCAGGTTTCAAACCCGTAAACAACTGACTCACTTGCCAATTGGTGCCATCGTTGGAATATTCATAGGGCGCCACACCGCCTGTAGCCAATAGTTCAAATTGACCATCGTCCACATTCTGGCAGCTTTGGGGCTTCATATTTTCCACAACGGCTGAAATTTCCACTGGCTGGAGAATCTCTACTTGCGGCAGGAGCGTCACCATGCAGCGGGGGTAGTTCTTATCAAAAACAGCCACGGTATACTGACCTGCCTTCAAATTCTCGTACCGATAATATCCGAATAGGGGATCGGCCGGATCGGTGGCCAAAGGCTTAGGCATCACATATTGGTCGTTCAGGGTGAAAATATAATCCCCAGGTTTTGATCCACCTGTCACTATAAACTCAAACGATCCCGTCATGCCATTGAAACAAACATTGTTCACATGCGTGTTGGGCTGAGGGTTCTTTTGAATGGTGAGCGGCATCTCCCGTTCAATGGTAAAGAGGTGATTGAATGAGCAACCGCGCGAATCGGTGATCCGGGCATAATAATCGCCAGGCGATAATTTACTAGCACTGATGCGATTATCAAACTCCGGCATCAAGGCATATCCTGTTGGATCCAATGGACGGAACCACTCAATTTGGTAACCCGATGGATAAACTACGCTATTGTCGAATGGGGAACCGCCCTTGATGCTGATCTCGATGGCGCCCTCGCAATTGCCGCCTACCGAACAGGGTGTGCAACCCACCTTGCGCAGGGAACCAGGCACCGTCACCACCTCAATGGCAATAGCGGGTTCGGTGATCTCAACTGGCACAGGTTGCGACTCACAACCAATCTGGTCAATGGCCTTGACAAAATAACTGCCTGGTGCCAGATTGATAAACTCATTCCCACTGACAGGGGTGATGTAGGTAGCCCCGTTGTCCAACGAATAGGTATAACCGTATGGCGCCAAGCCACCCACTGCAGTAATTGTGATGATGCCATCGTTGGTTCCCTTACATTGAATGTCTTGTTTCGAGATGGTGATGTCCACATTGTTTTCTATCACAGTAAACGAATTGAGCATCATCTCATAACAGCTGTTATCAGTCTTGCCCCGAACTGTATAAGTTCCGGCTTTCACTCGGGCATCTATGTTGGTGTAATTGCCAGCACCATCCTTGGCCTTGAAGTAGAACGGCCCATCCACAGCTGGTTTAAATTCCAGCATGGGTGGCAAGTTGCCTTCGTACATCAACTGATAGGTGACGCCAGCCTGGGCATAGGCCAAGCCGATGCGCGAACCGGCATCATCGCGGCAATAGTAAGGATCGCCCACCACCTCATATTTGTTGGGCACATCATAAATTTCTACTTCCTTGATGAAGTAGGCCATACAACCTTGCTCCGAAGTGTAGGTGTAACGGATGGGATGAATACCCGGATCCATTTTGGAAGGATCCAGAATGGCAGTTCCATCAGGCACAATGGTGCCATCGTAAAAATTCTTAGTATTGTTCTTCAGCTCATCGGCCGAGAGCAGATCGGAAGAGAAGACGCCCGACAATTTGGTATCCGAAGTGGATGCAAAACTACCCACCAACTTAACCGGAGGTTCATTCTTACAAAATGCGTAACGGCCATTCTCAGTTGCAAACGACACATTAACCACATTATAAACCGTGGTGGTTTTTTCAATGGTATTGACACAACCGTTCTTGTCGGTGTAGGTGAACCACACCCGAATATCTTTCACAAATGGGCCATCCACTTTATATGGATAGATTATGGCGGTATTGTTGCCGTTGTCCTTGAGGAAATCTTTATAGTTTGGATCCAAATTTCCAGGAGGTGGCGTAATAGGCAGTATTTCAGAATAAAACGTCCCATTCACACCAATATCCAAGTCATTCCCATCGGGATTGATCGCCTTGATCTCCACAATATTGTCCACAATATTGCCATCCTTGTCCAAAACACGGCTGCAATACTGCACTTCAAGGTTGAAATCGACCGGTGTTGGTGGCTGTATCCGCACGATTTTCTCCTCTATATCAAAACAAGTAGCCGAACCAATGCGATACTGAACAGTATGAATCCCATATCCCATCACCCTGGTGTCAAGCACAGAACCAAGGTTGGTAATCACGCCATTTTCATCGATGCGAATGAAACGCCCACCCTTGACAGTGGGCACCAACTGCAGGAATCCGGTCTCCAAACAATAGGTCTGGTCGTTGTCGGCTCGGTTGGCAATGGTGAAGGATGGGTCAGGCGTGTCAACGATCAGCACCGACCAGGTACGGGTATTGAAACATCCTGATGCTGAGGTATAATCGTAAGTAAACAAATACTCCCCTGCCTGATTGTTGGTGGGTTCCCAAATAGTATAGGGATCGACCTCGGGCGCAATGGGATCGTACTGCACAAAGAGCCCCCTATCGGTGATGTTGCCAGCGCCATCGCGCAACACCGGTCCTTCAATTTTTAGAACACCGCCATAAGGTTTTGGGAAAAGAGGAACGCCTGCATCAGTTTTACAATAGACCGAACCGATACCCAAAATCAGCTCTTCACCAATGGTGACCTGTTGTGAAACGCCGCCGCTGCAACCGAAAATGTCGACCACCCTTAAGTTGATGGTGTGTAAACCGTTTCCAGCCACGTTGGGAATAAACACAAACTGGCCGCCCCCTTTGTTCACCACCCCGGGACCGTCAAATGTGAGCTCTTGAATGGTGGCCATATCAAGCGGGTTGCCATTAAGCAAAGGAATGAGCGTATATTCTGTTAAATCGTCCTGACAAGGATTATTGGGCAACCCACTGAATGATAGGTCATTATCATAATCAGGGCGTATTTGAGTTACTTGAGTCACCGAATTCTGGCAACCGTTGATGTCCGTATAATAATAGGTAATAGTCAGATTCTTAGGCGCTTCAAATATCCCCAGAATTTGGGCAATATCGAAAGTGGCCTGAACATCACCATTGACAATCTGCTCGTTCCAGAAACGGTCGGGATCGGTCGGGTCGAAACGATCACCGTTCACCGTAAAGTAACCATCCAATCGTCCGGGGATATTGTCGATCCGATCGGGACGTCCCCAAATGGTGAATGTTCCGGCATCCGCACAATATACCGGCTGAAGATTGCGAATCTCCACCACCGGCAAGGGATTCACAAAGATGGGTTTCTCTACCGACACCACACAACCGCCCGAGCTGACCTCATAGCGGATCACATAGCTTTGGTCGGGCACATATTGATTGGGGTCGAACAGCGCGATGGGCACATTGTTCACCGTAAAGGTGCCACCAACGGGCGTACCAACCAGAGCTACAGGTGAGCCATTGGCACAGACCGAAGTAGGGATGGTGAAATCCACCACTGGAAGCGGGTTCACCACAACCGTCACCCTTCCGGTGCCAATACAACCGTTGGGCGAAGTGGCCGTCACCACATACTCAGTAGTTTGCGAAGGCGACACGGTTATCCGGTCACCAGTCAGTGCTGCACCACCAGTAGTCGCCGACCACACATAAGTACATCCCGCCACATTGTTGCTATTGGCCACCAGTTCCACCGACCCCTGCCCCACACAAATCTGAGGGTTGGCCGGAGAAACCGTCACGGCTGGTGTGGGATAAACCGTCACCGAAGCCACGCCATCGCCATCGGGGATGGTGCAACCACTCACATCCGACACATTCCGAACATAATAGCTGGTGCTTGCACTGGGCGTCACCTTCATGGTATAAGAGATGGGGTTGGTGGGGGGTACAGGATTATAGCCAACCACCGTCCGCACAATATTTCCTTTGTCGTCAACGATGGTAAAGTTGAAAGGAGCCGTACCGGCCAGATCGACCTTTATGGTAAATTCAGTTCCCACACACCCCTCGGCAGGAGCCAAGGCACTGATGTAGGAGACCAAACCACCCGATGTGATGATCACCCGGTTGCTCTCGATGCGGCAGCCACCTCGATTCCCTGCCACCACATGGTAATTGCCTGCTGTTACATTCGACCAGGTGATGGTGTTCAAAGCATTATCGCCAAAAACCTGGCCACTCACAGGCACGCCACCCTTGTACAATTGATACCACACATCCTGCGATTCGGGTTGAACCGAGAGGTGAACACCACTGGGCAATCCACAATAAGTAAGCGTGTTGGCATTCAACACCGGCTTGACCGGTTCTCTTTGAATGATCAACTCGCCTGAGAAATCAACCCAGCAACCATTAACCAAGCTGACCGCACGCACAGTATAAGTGCCGGGTGTCATCAAAGTACCGAAATTAACAGCCTCTCCGGGGGTAGATATTGTTAAACGTGGCCCAACATAAACACCATCCCGCCACAACTCATAACCGACTTTGATCTGGGAGGCGCCGGTCAAAATAAGATCTTGGGCAGGGCAAGCCAACCCCACGTTGGAGAAAGTCAACTCATTGGGCATGGGCTGAATAACCGCCGTTCCGTCCATCATCACCGTGCAACCATTCATAGATGCCTGAATGGTATAGGATCCCGGATCGTTTATCAGACCAAACTTGCCCGTGGTATTGGTGGCCACTGCCACACCATTGTTATATAAGGTATAATTGGCTGCTTCATTGCCATTCAACTCAATGACCAAACCGTTGTCGGCACAAGCCGGACCAAGGTTGACCAAACGGTAAACATTGGGTGCCTGAACCACAGTAAAGGAACCATTCATGGTGACAGGCGCGCAGGTGCCCGACAGATAAGACGCATCAACAGTATATCGACCAGCAGCATATAAGCGTGTGGTGAAATTAACTGCGCCACCATCCACCATCGTGGTGATGGTCTCAATAACCACACCGGCCTGGTTTTTCAACTGGTAAACCACCCCGGCCTGACTGGCATCGACGCCAAATGAATAGGGTTGGTCGGAACACAAGGGTGCACCCGCTGGCCCGGTCATGGTTTGAATCACAATGGGTGGCACCACGCGAACCACTCCAGGCAGCAACTGCTCGCTGCAAGTGCCAAGTTTACCGGAAATAGTGTAATCGCCGGGCAAAGCATCAACCGCAGCAACATTAAACATGCCAGCTGCATTGGTTTGCAAAACAGTATTACCACGCTTCAGGGTGTAAGTCACGCCGGGTTCAACCGGATTCACCGAAACAGAAAATGGTTCATTGCCACAAAACTCACGACTCGCCACAATACCATCCAACCCTTCAACAACATAGCTGCCCAAAAGCTCTTCGGTGCTGCTACATGCAGCCATAAAAGCCCTCACATAATATTCCCCCTCCTGCGAAATGCCAGTAAAAGTAACCTTTCCAGAGCCAATACCATTCTGCGTTTGAATGGGCGCAGCAGTTCCCCTGCGGTAAAGCGTGTAGGTGACACCATCCTGCGAACCTGTCAGTGTGATGGTATTCGACCCACCGATGCAACCCGTAAGCGGAGCCTGAATGGTAATGCTTTTGTCAATACCGGGAGTGATGGTGACACTGCCGTTCATATCCAACGAGCAATGACCTTTACGGGCTGAAACAGTATAAACACCTTCGGCCGAAACGGTTCCCATTGTCAGTAAGCCATTATTACCTGCAACACCTGATACTGGTGCCTGTACAACACCATTCAACAGCAAGTAATAGGTAACTCCATTCTCCGATGCCGCTACTTGTATGGTGGTGGAATTTGGCACACAAACCGAGGCTCCCAAAATCGATGAAGGAGTAATAGGAGAAAAAACAGAAAAATCATTCTTCAAAACAACAGACCCACAGCCGGGTGAAGTGGCCTTTACCGTATAGACGCCCACGGTGGTGACGTTGAACACCAACGGCGAACCGGTTCCTGCTTGGACAATACCTGTTGCCACGCCATCCCTTAAAAGCTCATAATTCCAAAAAAGTTGGGAGCCGGTTGTCGTCACATTCAACACATCGGGCAAACAACCTTTGCCATTATTGACTGCAATAGAATTGTCGAACGGAGGACTCACCACGATCTCGCCATTCATCTGGGCTGAACAACCCGTGACACTCCCCACAACAACATAGCGTCCAGGTGCGGATACGCCAGCAAAAGACAATTGGCCGCCATTCCCATTCAACGTCTGAACGACCGACGCTGTTGGCTCAAACATCTGCAACTGGTACGAAACACCAACATCACTATTCTCTACAGAAATGACAATAGGGTTGGTTGCACAACTACCATTACTGGTGATATTCTTAACATCCAAGGTGGCCGTATGAGTCACCGTCACACTATAGACCTTCGACAAGTTCATCTCCACAGCCGGATTGCTGGCGTCTGTGATCTTCACAATGGTGTAGGTCATGTCTGTGTCAATTAAGCCCTGCCCCTTGGTTTGTTCTGTCATCGAAAAGCTATTCCCCTTTGAAGTCTCAATGTGAGCCACCCACGCTCGAGTATCTGGAGATACTTGAAAGGTCAGATTGACCCCCCCATTGCAAATCACCGTAGATGGAGTAGCCGAAAAACTAATTATGTGATCTGTATCATTGAACTGGGCCAACGAATGAAGACTCATAGAACACAAAACAGCCAACAAAAGAAATGGCTTAACAAGATATCGTAAACGGTTATTCATCCGCAGCATTTTTTAATTCTTAACTACAACCCAAACAGCATAAGCCATCCAAGAAAAACTGAACAATAATACTAAAAATTCCACTAATAACTTGTACGCAACAAAACTTAAAAAGTTTTGACGAATAGCTCATTTTTTTACACTAATAAACTATTTAATTATCTTAAACCCATTCCCAGGCAGTGCCTTCACCCAGCCAGCAAACTCCAACGAAAGCATAATGGCATTCACCTTACTCACTGGGATACCACTCTTCACACTCAAAGCACTGGAGGTCAACTCACCTTCACTAACCAAGAGCTCAAACAACAGCTGTTCCTCCGGGCTTGTAAAGGTTGGAAACAATGTACGTTGCACCGCCCCCCTGTCGGCCGATGGCATCTCCCACCCCAGTGCCGCCACCACATCTTGCACCGTCTCCACCAATGCTGCAATATTCTTTTTGATCAAATAGTTGCAGCCCGCAGAGCTCACCACCCCAGGAAAACCTGGAACGGCTAACACATCACGATTGTAGGAAAATGCAATATCGGCGGTAATCAAGGCGCCTCCTTTGATGCCCGACTCCACCACCAGCGTTGCATCACCCAGCCCGGCAATAATGCGGTTCCGGCGAACAAAATTCTGACGATCGGGCTGTGTTCCACTCATAAACTCGGTAACCAAGGCTCCCTGATCCAACATTTGAACAGCCACGTCGCGATGCACCGATGGATAAAGCATATCCAGCCCATGCGCCAACACCCCAACAGTGGGTAACCCACTCTTCAACGACTGCTTATGCGCGCAAATATCAATACCATAAGCCATCCCACTCACCACCACCAATCCGGGAAAAAGTGCAGCCAAGTCCTGAACCAACCGCTCACAAATCTCCTTCCCATTTTCACTTGGCCGGCGGGTACCAACCACACTCAAGGTATGCAGGGCATTGAAGTCTACATTGCCCTTGGAATATAAAACTAACGGGGCATCCTCGCACATCTGCAAACGCATGGGATAACGTTTGTCGGTAAAGTAAAGCGCGTCCAATTTGTGCTTTTCGATAAACCGCAGCTCCTGCTCGGCTCTCACCAGCACATCCGACTTCACAATCGAAGCGGCCAATGCGGTACCAATCCCGGGGACCTTGGACAAACTACCTGCCGACTCGCGAAATATGGCTGACTCATCGCCCAAATAGGCAATAAGATTACGGGCCAATACAGGGCCAATCCCCTTCACTAGGCCAATTCCAATGCGATATATCAATTTATCGTCCAAGCTGGGAAAAGATAACTTTGAGCAATAAAGTTAAAAATTATTTTAGTCCAACAAAACAAATAACCTCAAGTATCAATCTTTTATTGTAAATTCGTGGAAACAACAAAAAAAGGGATTATGAAACTGTCCAATCAAAAAGAAGCCGCATCAATCGCCCTGTTCTATTCAGCTACCATTATTCTGACAGCCATTTTACTCATGACGGCTTATTTTGGAAACATTCAAACACTTGTCAACTATGCGCCTCTTCTGTGGAGCATCCTGGCCGTACTGATCCTGCTCTACCGCTTCGGCGGCTACCACTATATGAACATCGAAATCAACAACCGCGAAGCGGACATCAAGTATTACCGCATTTTCCCCATTGGCCGAAAATACAAACGCATCAAAATAAGGGGCGAGCAACTCCACCGCATCAAGGTGAACAATGGTTTCCTTGGCATTGGCGCCAATCTGAAACTAGATGTCAACACCACCAAAGGTCGCGCACGCTACCCATTTATCGGTTTAAGTGCCGTATCGGTGAACGACCGAAAAAAAATAGCGGAAGCCCTTCATAAAATTAAATAAACGTCTAGTTTCAATTCATCATACAAACACTACCAACAGCAATAATCCAACAACACCAACCCCTATTTCATTCTAAAAACACACCTCACATAGGGGTTGTGCTTTTTTTTGATTATTTTTGTCTTAAAACAGGAATATGCTGCCACTACTATCATCCGGGTCGAATGTGTACCAAGCCCAGGAAATCAATTCCGACATCAAAGAGATAACCAAAACGTTTGAACCGGACAAAATTTTTCTGCTTACCGACGAGGGTGCCTACAAATATTGTTTCCCGCTCATTGAAAAGGGTCTCAACATCCATCCCGATAAAATCATCATCATCCCGCAAGGGGATGTCAACAAGCACATCGAAACCGTTCAAAAAGTTTGGACCATACTAAGCAACCAAGGTGCCGACCGCCATTCGCTGCTCATCAACCTGGGGGGGGGCATGCCCTGCGACTTGGGTGGGTTTTGTGCCGCCTCCTTCAAACGAGGCATACAGTTCATCAACATCCCCACCACCCTATTGGCTCAAGTAGATGCTTCCATCGGCGGCAAAACTGGCATCAATCTGGGCGGATTAAAAAACGAAATCGGCTTTTTCGCCAATCCCATGGCTGTACTCATCGATGCCAACTTCCTTTCAACCCTCGACGCGCCCAACCTACTTTCGGGCTATGCCGAGCTGTTGAAACACGCCTTCATCCACAATAAGGCAACCTGGCAACAACTCAAATCGTTCAACATCACCAATCCCGACCTCAAGCAACTGAGCCAACTAGTGAACGACTCCATCGGCATCAAGGACTATTTTGTTGAAAACGACCCCAAGGAACAAAACATCCGCAAGGCATTGAATTTCGGGCACACCATCGGCCATGCCATCGAAACATTTGCCATGCAACAAGGCAAGCCCATGCTCCATGGTTATGCAGTGGCATACGGCATGATTGCTGAGCTCTACCTAAGCCACAAGCAACTCCAATTCCCAATGGAAACGCTGATGGAGATCACCCGTTACATCCACGATCTGTATGGATTTTACAGCATCAACGAAACCGATTTCAAATCGTTGGTCGAGCTGATGAAGCACGACAAAAAAAACGATTCCAACAAAATCAATTTCACGCTGCTCAAGGATCTAGGCGACATTGCCATCAACCAACACGCCACCAGCGATGAAATAATTGAAGCCCTGAGTTTTTACATTAACACCAAACAGCCATGAAACACATCATCATAGCCCCCCAGGCACTCAAGCCCACCGAAATAAAACTGCCATCATCCAAAAGCATTAGCAACCGACTATTGTTGTTGAATGCACTTAGCTACAGCCCCTATGAAATAGGGAACCTGTCGGAAAGCGACGACACCCGCGTGATGCAGCAAGCCATGACCTCCAACAGCAACACTTTTGATGTGGGGGCTGCAGGCACTTCCATGCGGTTCCTCACGGCATTTCTATCGAAAATAGTGGGCGAATGGGTCATCACCGGATCGGAGCGCATGAAACAGCGCCCCATCAAAATTCTAGTGGAGGCCCTCAATCAGCTGGGCGCCAAAATAGAATACATCGAAAAAGAGGGTTATCCGCCTCTACGAATATTTGGCAGCGCTTTAACCGGCGGCACCATTGAGTTGCCAGGAAATATCAGCAGCCAATACATTTCGGCTCTGATGATGATTGCCCCCGAAGTGCGCGGCGGCCTTCAAATCAAACTAACCGGCAAGATCATCTCCAAGCCCTACATCGAAATGACCCTCCAATTGATGGATCTTTTTGGCGTGCGGGGATTTTGGAAAAACGACACCATCACCATTCCCGAAGGAGTGTACAAGCCGGTCAAAACATCGGTGGAATCGGACTGGAGTGCCGCTTCGTACTGGTACGAAATGGTGGCTCTAAAACCGGGTTCCGAAATAACCCTATTGGGTCTGCATAAAAACAGCTGCCAGGGTGACTCAGCCGTTGCCAGAATATTTGAATCATTGGGGGTTCAAACACGCCACACCGCCACAGGCACCCTATTAAAACAAGAAGGGCGAAAAACCACCAATTTCAAATATAACTTCACCGACCAGCCCGACCTAGCTCAAACAGTGGCAGTAACCTGCTGCTGCCTCGGCATCCCATTCCATTTCACCGGATTGGAATCCCTGAAGATCAAGGAGACCGACCGCATCAATGCCCTAATTGTGGAACTGGGCAAACTGGGGTTTGAACTCGCATCCAACCAAACCGACGACTTAACTTGGGATGGCACCACCAAGGCACCGCAAGAAAACCCGAGCATCGACACCTACGAGGATCACCGCATGGCCATGGCCTTTGCACCTGCAGCCTTGAAATTCAACACGGTGGCCATCAACCACCCCATGGTAGTCACCAAATCCTACCCAAGGTATTACGACGATCTGGCAAACGCAGGCTTCACAATCGAAGCCATCAACGAATAAATAAAAAAATCCGGTCGAACCGGATTTTTTTATAGACTAATATGCAAACCTCATTATTCAACCTGAGATATAAAACTTCTGAGCAATCAACAGCTACACTAGAATAACCATCAGTGCATACGCGATCCAATGATATTGAAAAACTCTTCGCGGGTGGCGATATTTTTCAAGAAAGCTCCGGTGAAATCGGAAGTGGTGGTCACCGAATGTTGCTTCTGAACCCCACGCATTTGCATACACATGTGTGAAGCTTCAATCACAACAGCCACACCCAAAGGATTTAGTGTCTTCTGGATACAATCTTTTATCTGGGTGGTCAACCGCTCCTGCACCTGCAAACGACTGGCAAACGCATCCACAACGCGTGGTATTTTGCTCAACCCAGTAATGTGGTGACGGGGAATGTACCCCACATGGGCTTTTCCAAAAAAAGGCAACATGTGGTGCTCGCACAAGGAATAAAGCTCAATGTCTTTAACCACCACCATCTGTTGGTAGTCCTCCCGAAACATGGCCGACAACAATATTTGTTCTGGATCGATTTGATAACCGCGCGTTAAAAACTGCATGGCCTTGGCCACACGTTCCGGGGTCTTGAGCAGTCCTTCCCGCTCCTTATCCTCCCCCAACAGATCCAATACGTTTGAATATAGACCGGCCAACTGGCTGGTCAGTTCCTCATTGTATTGCGACTCATCGCTAGAACCACCTGCATGATGAATATGACTCATTTTTTACTTTTTCTCATTTAAAAAAAACCTGATAAATTCAGGCAACAAAAATAACGATAGTTCATATTAAACCATCATTTATTGAATTTGTTTAACGATTGGCGGTACAAATAAAGCATATAATCGATCTCCGCCTTGGTCATGGGTGCCCGATCGGTGCGCCGCAGTTCCTTATCTCTTTCCGACAAGCCTTTCAAAATTATAGACAACTGATCGGTTCCCACACCCAATATTCGGTCGGGCGAAATCATACCCCGATAGACAATATCACGGGTTTTCTCCCCCAAAACCATACTCTGGTTCATCTCGGCATCCATCCTCGATGGAGCTGTGGTCAATGCCACATGTGTGCTCTTGCGGATATTCTGACTGGCATTGATCATGGACGGCGACATCACCACCGGCATATAACGAGCCTGGATGGCCAACCGGTCGTAGCGCGACACCACAATCACCTCGGGCAAACGAATGGTATCCTGACTCAAAAACACACCCATAAGGTAATCCTCATCAGAAAGGCTGTCCGACACCAAAATCTGAGCATCTTTATATCCCATGTGCAAAAAACGCACAAAATCACCTTTTTTGACCTTGAGGGAAAAATGGCCATCCGAGGTAGGCGAATAGTAAGACCCTTGGTAGAACAGTGAGGAGTTGGGCAAAATCGACAAACTATCGGCATCGTAAACAGCACCAACAATGCGGATGGAATCGGAAACCGAGCTTTGTCCCATGGCGACCAACGAACCCAATAGGATCAAGGCAATAAAGACAATCTTTTTCATAATATTGGATTTACATAATTCTAAAAACCCTAATCAAGGTTGGCGTAAAAACCAAGAGAGCCCAACCAAAGCCGGGCCTCCTCCATCATACGATCAAATCATCCAAACTCCTCTTGGGCACATGGTGTATCCCAGAATCGTCGCGCCAATACCTGAAATTATCATCCGCCATCGACTCCAGCATCACCTCTTCCTTGGGCTTGCCCAAGGCAATCACATGGATAATTTTTAGATAATCGGGCAGTTGCAATACTTTCTGAAGGGGGATACGATCCACCGACCCAATGATACAGCCGCCAAGCCCTTTTTCAACAGCCCCAAGCAGGATGCTTTGACTGGCGATGCCATCATCGCAAAAATAATTGGACGCTATACGCGTATCCAACAGCATCACGATATAGCCGGCAGGTCGCTCACCTGATTGGGGTCCATCCCAATCCTTCAGGAAGGCGGCCCACGATAGGTGGACAAATATCCGTTCATTAAGTTCGGGACTAACCGACAAGAAGTATTTCAATGGCTGGGCATTACGGGCCGAACCCGACAAACGCGCCAAATCCACCAACTCTTTGAGTGTCTCGTGCGACAACGATTCGTCCTGATAAAACCTACGATAACTGCGATTTTTTAAAATCAGATTTCTCAGCATAAACTTTGGCATTTAGTGATATTAAGAGAGTCTTAAGATAATAAAAAATCCAAGACTCTCCCCAATACCAATAAATTATTTACCCAAACGACCGGCCACTACATCCCAATCGATCAACTGCCAGAAAGCAGCAACATAATCGGGTCGGCGGTTCTGAACATCCAAATAATAGGCATGTTCCCACACATCGCAAGTCAAAAGAGGTGTAAGGCCACTGCGCAATGGATTGCCAGCATTACTCTCCTTGACGATGGAAAGGGTACCGTCAGCTTTTTTCACCAGCCAAGCCCATCCCGATCCAAACAAGGTGGCTGCGGCACTTGAAAATTCGGCCTTGAACTTTTCAAAACTACCAAAATCCCTTTCAATGGCTTCCGCCAAGGCTCCTTTGGGCTCACCGCCACCATTGGGCGAAAAGGTGTGAAAATAAAAGGTGTGGTTCCAAACCTGGGCACCATTGTTGAATATGGGTCCCTCAGCTTTCAACACAATCTCTTCCAGCGAAGCCTTCTCAAATTCGGTACCTGGCACCAAATTGTTCAAATTGGTAACATAAGCCTGGTGGTGTTTTCCGTAGTGAAACTCCAGGGTTCTTTTGGATATATGCGGCTCAAGCGCATCAAGTGCATAAGGCAACTTTGGCAATTCAAAACTCATAACAATACATTTTATAGGTTCAACTATTTTATAACAATATCATTCCAATTATTGTTGTACTAAATATACGATCTTTTTAAACAAAAAAAGGGGAATCCGCGTTCGAACTCCCCTTTTCACCTATAAAATGAACAAATCAAATATTGAAACGACGCTCAACTTCATCCCAATTAACAATGCTCCAGAAGGCTTCAATGTAATCCACCCGCCGGTTTTGGTAATTGAGGTAATAGGCATGTTCCCACACATCCAACCCAAGTAAAGGAAAACCCTTCACTTCAGCAACATCCATCAAAGGATTATCTTGGTTGGGGGTGGAGGAAACAACCAATTTACCATCGTGCTGCTTAACCAGCCAAGCCCATCCCGACCCAAAGCGGGTAGCAGCTGCTTGAGCAAACAGTTCTTTGAAGCGGGCCAAAGATCCAAACGAATGTTCTATGGCCGCCAACAAAGCCCCTTTGGGCTCTCCGCCGCCATTGGGACCAATAATCTCCCAAAACAAATTGTGATTATAATAACCACCACCATTATTGCGTACCACCACAGGCAGTTTCGAAACAGAGGCCATCAATTCTTCAATTGACCAATTTTCAAATTCCGACCCAGGCAAAGCACCATTCAAATTGGTGGTGTATGCACCGTGGTGTTTGGTATGGTGAATCTCCATGGTGCGGGCATCGATATATGGCTCCAGTGCGCCATAGCTGTATTTCAAGGAAGGTAATGCAAAGCTCATAACGATTGGTTTTAAATTAATACTTTCAGATCTTATAATGCAAATATAGCACTATTTGGATTTAATCCAAATAAAAGAATGGATTTTTTTAAACAAAAAAAAGCCACCAGGAAAAATCCCAGCAGCTTTTCAACCATAAAACATAAACTTACCCTCGAACAAAAATGGATTTTATAATATGACTGGCAATCTGTGGATTTTCCTTCAACCGCCGTGTACTATAGCCAAACCAGTCCTCGCCATAAGGCACATAAACCCTCAGGCGGTGCCCTGAACGAATCAGCTCCTCACGCAAGTCGGGGGTTACGCCATAAAGCATTTGAAATTCATACTCCGCAGGCTTCAACCCATACTTGGCAATTAACTCAAGGGCACCTGCAACCAAGGCGCGATCGTGGGTGGCAATTCCCACATAGATCCTATTTTTCAGAAGCAGATCCAAGCATTTGAGATAATTATCGTTGATCTCCTGCTTCTCTTTATAAACAATATCGGGCGACTCCACGTAGATGCCTTTGCAAAGACGGAAATTAACCGGAGCATCGGAGCGATGAGAGGCCACAAACTTTTCAAGATCGTCATAAGTGCGTTTCAGATAGGCCTGCATCACCAACCCCACTGTCAGTGGAAATTCCGCCCGCAGCCTATTGTACAAGGCAATCTCCATATCCACACATTTTGAATCTTCCATATCGATGCGCACAAAGCTACCGTAAGAAGCGGCGCAGGCAACAATTTCATGGATATTCGCATAACAGACCTCCTCGTCGAGCAAAAGGCCAAAACTGGTAGGTTTTAGCGAGAAATTGGCATTGACGCCCGTCTGGCAAAAAGTACGGATAATATTTAGATAGGCATTTTTATTCTCACTGGCCTGTTCAAGATTGGTGATGAACTCACCCAGAAGATCTATGGTAGCCATAATCCCTTTCTCATTAAGCTGCCGCGAAGCCAACAGAGCCTCTTCGATGGTTTCGCCCGCAATATATTTCTTCGAAAAAATCCATACAAAACGCTTGGGAAAGTAAGGCAGCGTCTGAGCAATTAATTTATTAATCATCTTCATAAAATTAGGTGTAAATGGTCGTGACTGGAACAAGCGCCTAAACAGCCCATAAGGCTATAAGCTACGGGTTCCATGACACATACAAAATTAAAGAACTATGAAGCGAAAAAAATGATGAAACTCAGGGAACACCAAAGGCTGACAAAAATCACCTGCCATTTGAACCGTGAAAAATCAATCGTCCAAATGCAATTTCCGCCAAAACATGTTAAAATCCATACTTGTCAATAGCGAAAGTGATATATTTGTTTGTATCAAATATAGAAACAGAAAACAAAAAAGCATGAAAAGGATTATTCTTATTGCGCTGGTGGCATTGGCCACAACAGGCGTGTATGCACAAAAAGAGGGAAGTTTCATCGCATTGGGACTTAAAGCGGGTTTCAACTCCACCAAATTCAAACTGCAGAACCTTGGCAATTACACCACCGACGAGTGGAAAACCGAAACAAAAAATGGATTCATCTACGGCGCATTTGCCAGGGTGAAATTGAGCCACCCACTTTACCTTCAGCCAGAGATCTACTATTCAAGTAAAAAATTTGAATTGGAGGGCAACCGCATCAGCCTCAAAACATTTGATGTGCCCATCCTGCTAAACTTGCGACTCCTTTCACTGGGGCCGGTAAAAGTGCATGCACTCGCCGGACCGGTGGCCTCCATCGTTAGGAAAGACAAAGTTCCAGCCATCTACAACGACTACCTCGACTTCAAAAGCACCAATTGGACGTTTCAGGCAGGCGCAGGAGCCGAAGTATTAGGCATCAGTTTGGATGCTAGGTACGAATGGGGTTTGAGCGATGTATCGAAAGGCATTGATGGCCGCACCAATGTAATGACCATTACAGCAGGCATTAGGCTGTTTGGCCGATAATAGAATTAGGTATAATCAAAAAAGGAAGACCAATGGTCTTCCTTTTAAGCTATTTTTACTTGACTTCAATTCTTAGTTTTTTGCAGCACCTTTACGTGCCGAATAACTGATTTTAAGAGCCTGCGCTTTGCGCAATGCCTGCTTAATATCGGTAATCACACCCATCTGAACATCATAGTCAGCTTTAATGGATACCGTCATCTTGGGTCGGTCAGCCTCTTTCATACCCTCACGTTCCTGGAGAATATAACTTTGTATGTCGTCAACCGTAGAATAGGTGTCGTTCAACTGAATACGTGGTTCAGAGCCATATTTGCCGGTATTCATAGGAACACCCACGTAAATATAGGAAACCAACGATTTCTTTTCCAATTTGGAAAGTTCAGTCGCTTCGGGTGCTTTGATCCGAACCATCATTTCAACCTCCTTCATGGAAGTGGAAACCATGAAGAAGAACAGGAGCATAAATACAATATCAGGCAGAGAGGCAGTATTCAACTGTTGAGAACCACCTTTTTTTTCTTTCCTAAATTTTGCCATTATTTTTTCCCTCCTATGTTTTTAGGTTCGGCTTCCGAAATTCGCTGAGGATAGATCTGTTTGATCGCATCCTGTTCCTCATCGGAACACTCGCTAAATTTCTTGTTAAACTTCCTTTTTGCCAAATCCTCGCGCAATTCAGTATAAGCCAACTGAAGTTCGTTTTGAACCGTCAGATATTTCTGATACTGAGTGCCACGGTCATTTTGCAACGAAATAACCCCTTTCGAAACCGGATATTCACCGAAGAAAGGAATGTCTTTCAAATCTTTCGCAGGAAGATCGCTTTTATCCAATGGATTTTCGATAAACTCCTTTGCTTTATCCTTCAAATCCTGCATATCCAGATATTGTCCCTGAACCAATAATTGGTTCTTGGCATTGATCAGCACCACAAAAACGTTACGTTTGTTGATTGGTGGCACATCATCCTGGGTATCAGGCACCATGGGCGGTAGCATACGGGGCAAACCCGTATCCGTATCCATGGTGGTGGTCATAAGAAAGAATATGAGCAAAAGGAATGCAATATCGGCCATTGACCCTGCATTAACTTCCGGTGTTGCTCTTTTAGCCATTCTTAATATTTTTTATCTTGAAAAGTAAAACTTCTCAATATCATTTAAAAACCCGTGAAAACTCAGATGCAATAATACCAAAGAATGAAACGCCGAATAACAGGTAGAATGTGTACAACCCGGTATCGGTAACTTTCAACATTGTTGGCACATTATCGGATCCTTCGTAACCAATAATTTTCAAAGGAGTTCCATCAGCCATATACCACGACACAACCAGAACCAGGATAATTCCTAAAGCGGAAAGCAGGGTTCTTTTTGCATTGGCAGGATGCATAATGATATGAAATATCTCGAACAGCAAAGTGATTGCCACAGTTCCGAAAATCATAACAAAGGCCCAGTTGATGACTGAATCAACATATTCGGGGGTTCCATCACCACCCGCTGGTCCTATAAATACAAGCATTGAAAATAAAACACTTATAAATAATAGGACATACATTGCAATACTTGCAATTTTTCCTGTTAATTTCATAATTGTTATTTAATTAGTGTTTTAGTTTGTACTTCACGATAATATCCAACAGAGTAATGGATGCATCTTCCATTGAGTTAACGATACCATCAATTTTTGAAACCAGGTAATTGTAGAAAATCTGAAGGATCACCGCTGCGATCAAACCGAATACAGTTGTCAGAAGCGCAACTTTGATACCACCTGCCACAGCTGTAGGAGAGATATCACCCATTGCCTGGATTTGGTCAAACGCACCGATCATACCGATTACTGTACCCATAAACCCAAGCATAGGCGCCAAGGCAATAAACAAAGAGATCCAAGTAAGACCTTTCTCCAACTGACCCATTTGAACAGAACCGTACGACACAACTGATTTCTCAATTACGTCAACACCCTCTTCGTAACGGTCAAGACCCTGATAGAAAATGGAGGCCACAGGACCACGAGTATTGCGGCATACTTCTTTAGCTGCTTCAACACCACCATCATTCAAGGCGTTCTCAATGTTTTGAAGTAATTTCTTAGTGTTAGTAGTTGAAAGATTCAAATAGATGATCCTTTCAATCACAACGGCCAAACCAATAATGATACACAACAAAATTGGCATCATCCAGCCTACACCACCTTCAACGAATTTGATTTTAATTTGTTTGTGAACACCAACAGGCTCATCCTGAGCTGCAGGAGCCACTTCAGAAGTAACCTCTTGGGCAACTTCCTCTGTTGTTTGCTCTGTTTGAGCAGCTGCTGCCGCCTCTTCCTCTTGAGCCATCACTGCTGTAGTCCCGAAACTCAGCATTCCAAAAACCGCTAAATACGCAAATAGCTTTTTCATAGTCCCTAATAAATTTTGATTTTGTATTTGTTAGTTAAAAAATTAAAAACGTTTATTTAGTAAAATAAAGTTTAAAAATTAATTAAAGTTAACCCACATCCTATGGCGTAGGTTTTCAGGGTTCCAAATTACAAAAAAAATGTCAAAAACAAATCCCCTACAGAGATATTTCACCCCGCAGCGATTTATTTAGCAGATTTTTAATCTCCAATGGATCCTGATAATTACCCAATAAGTACATCAACTTTGTAAGAGCCGCCTCGGTGGTAATATCGTACCCACTCACCAACCCCATGCCCAGCATGTGAATGCCGGTTTCGTAACGCCACATCTCAACACTTCCGGCCAGACATTGCGTCACATTCATTATTATAACCCCCTTATCAATGGCGCGTTGCAAGGCGTCGAGAAACCACTTGGAGGTGGGGGCGTTGCCCGACCCAAACGTCTCCAACACCACTCCTCTCAATCCGGGTGTGCTCAGCACCGACTCCACTACATTGGCATTGATACCCGGGAAAATCTTGATCAAAGCCACATTGGTATCCATCTCAGTAGCTACATGAAAGGTGCCATTCAATGTGGTGTACCTAATGTATGGATAGTTATACCGCAAATGAATACCCACATCGGCCAGTGGCGGATAGTTGTCACTACGGAAAGCATGGAAATTCTCGGCATTGTATTTGGTGGTGCGATTGCCCCTAAAGAGTTTGGCCTGAAAAAAGATACAAACCTCTGGCACCAACGCCTGTCCATTCTTTTGAGCACTGGCAATCTCCAAGGCAGTGATCAGATTCTCTTTGCCATCGGTACGAATGGTACCCAAAGGTAACTGGCTACCGGTAAGAATCACAGGCTTTTGCAAATTGTGAAGCATAAAACTGAGCGCACTGGCCGTATAAGCCATGGTGTCGGTTCCGTGCAACACCACAAAACCATCGTAGTAGGGATAGTTTTCCTCAATCAATAGAACCAGACGCTTCCAAATCTCCGGATTCATTTCGGAGGAGTCCACGATTGGCGAAAAAGAGATGGATTTGACATGAAAGTCAAACATCTTCAATTCGGGCACCCTATCCGATATATTGGAAAAATCCATTGGAACCAACGAGTTCGTCTCCGGGTCATTGACCATACCGATGGTTCCACCGGTATATATAATGAGTATCTTTTTTTCGTCCATGTGAGTACTTTTATCCAACAGATTTTTTAAACAGTCGCTGAGCGTTGCGATTAGTCACCGCTTCCAGCTCCCCAAAATCCATCTCGTATAAATTCGCCAAATAACGCAAAACCTCTACAACATACGCAGGTTCATTGCGCCGCCCACGATGAGGAACCGGTGCCAGGAAAGGGGCATCGGTCTCCACAAGCAGCCTGTCGAGCGGAATAACTTTCAATGCCGGCAAAATAGAGGCATTCTTAAAGGTGGCAATCCCGTTGATCCCAATCATAAAAGTGCCATACTCGGCAATGCGAGCCACATCGGCTGGCGATCCCGAAAAACTATGAAAGACCCCGGTCAACCTACCGTCCAAATACTTTTCTACTGATGCGAACACCTCTTGAAAAGCTTCTCGACAATGGATCACTACCGGCAAATCACTTGATTTGGCCTTTAGTAATTGTTGCTCAAAAGCATCAATCTGCTGATCCTTGAAACTCTTATCCCAATAAAGGTCAATGCCAATCTCACCCACCGCGCAAAACGGGTAACGGTCGAACCATTCAAGAATGGACTGAAGCACAAACTCATAATCTTCCTTGACCGAGGTGGGGTGCAACCCCATCATTGGGAAGCAATAACCGGGCTGTTGCTGCGCTAGCTCAAGCATCGGCTCAACAGAAGTCAAATCGATGTTGGGCATATAAATAGCGTCTACACCGGCGGCTTTTGCCCGTTCCACAACCTCACTGCGGTCGGCAGCGAACTCATCGAGGTAGATATGCGAATGTGTATCAATCATATTTGTCTAAAACGAATACAAACATACAAACACCCGACGACTACAGTAACTAATTAACATTTATTAAATAAAAAAAATCATCAATAGCCTAGATTCAAACCAAATGCAGCCGCAAGGAGCGGCTGCATACAGGCAAAAACTCTTAATGAAATTTAAACAACGCCTTGTGCCAGCATGGCATCGGCTACTTTAACAAAGCCTCCAATATTGGCGCCTTTGATATAGTTGATTTTACCATTGGCTTCATTTCCGTATTTCACACAGGTATTATGGATATTGATCATGATCTGGTTCAGTTTCTCATCCACTTCCTGGGCTGTCCAACCCAAGCGCATGGAGTTTTGCGACATTTCCAATCCCGATACCGATACTCCTCCGGCATTCACTGCTTTGCCCGGGGCAAAGGTGATTTCCTTCGCAGCCAGGAATGCCGCCTCGGCGGTACAACCCATATTGGAAGCTTCGGCAATAATTTTACAACCATTGGCAATCAAGGTTTTGGCATCCTCCTCATTCAATTCATTTTGAATGGCGCAAGGAATGGCAATATCCACTTTTTGTTCCCATGGCTTTTTGCCGGCAAAGAATTGTGCTCCGTACTTTTCAGCATAAGGACTTACAATATCCTGGTTGGAGGCACGCAATTCGAGTAGATATTCAATCTTCTCGCCCGAGATGCCATTGGCATCGTAAATATAGCCATCGGGGCCAGAGATGGTAACCACCTTGGCACCCATTTCGGTAGCCTTAAGAACAGCGCCCCATGCCACATTGCCAAAACCGGAAACAGAAACAGTTTTACCTGCCAAGGTTTCTCCTTTCAGGGCCAGCATTTCGCGCACAAAGTAGATGGCGCCAAAACCTGTAGCTTCCGGACGGACAAGACTTCCTCCATATTCAGCCCCTTTACCGGTGAGCACACCGGTGAACTCATTGCGCAGTTTTTTATACATACCATAAAGATAGCCAATTTCGCGGCCACCAACGCCAATGTCGCCAGCAGGCACATCGGTATTGGCCCCAATATGGCGGAAGAGCTCACTCATAAACGCCTGGCAAAAACGCATGATCTCGTTATCGGATTTTCCTTTGGGGTTAAAATCGGATCCACCTTTACCACCACCCATGGGCAGGGAAGTCAAGCTATTCTTAAAGGTTTGTTCAAAACCTAAAAATTTCAACCCACTCAAAGTAACACTGGGGTGGAAACGCAAACCTCCTTTATAGGGACCAATAGCTGAGTTGAACTCAACGCGATACCCACGATTGACTTGAACCTCGCCCTTATCATCAATCCAAGGCACACGGAAGATTATCGTCCGCTCGGGCTCTGTCATCCGCTCAAGGATTTTGGCCTTTATATAGCGGGGATTTTGCAAATAATAATCCCAAACAGTTTCAACAACCTCTGTCACCGCCTGGAGGAACTCATCCTCACCAGGGTTCTTCATCCTAACACTGTCAATAAATTCTTTCATTCTAGTATCCATGATGTATAAGTTTTAGTTGTGTTCTAAATTTTTACCAAAATTAAACATTTTAAATATTCACAGTACGAAATCGAAAGCTTTTTTATCAACAAAAAAACAACAACTAAAACATTGTCAACCAACATTTTAAAAAAAACCAAAACATATTATTCAGCACATTATGACAAATGTCAACCTATTGGGATGCAAAAAAAAGTCGAAATATGAAAGCACAACCAAGCCGCACCAAACCAATCGCAAAACCAAAAGCCTACTAATGAACGCATTAAACCCACTTACTATTTCACCAACCAAGAAATCAACAAGTTAAAAGCCAGCATCAGCCCGGGCAAGGTGCAGACCAAGAAGCAAGCATAATCAACAAAGGCTCCAGAGTAGTGTTTGCCTACCAGAAGACCACTTTTACGAATCAGCACCCTTTTTATACAATATTTTATTCTGAAAAAGATATATTTGCGCTATCATACTAAAAAAGGATTTAATGGATTTTGCAATCAAGACAGTTCAACTTTTATTGAGTTTATCAATTCTGGTTATCATACATGAGTGTGGGCACTTCTTCTTTGCCCGCCTATTCAACACACGGGTCGAAAAGTTTTACCTGTTTTTCAACCCCTGGTTTTCGCTCTTTAAATTCAAAAAAGGCGATACCGAATATGGTATCGGCTGGCTCCCGTTGGGCGGTTATGTGAAAATATCGGGGATGATAGATGAGTCGATGGATAAAGAGCAGTTGGCTCAACCGGCGCAACCATGGGAATTCAGGGCAAAACCGGCTTGGCAAAGGCTTTTGATTATGGTTGGCGGTGTATTGGTCAACCTGATTGGTGCGGTTTTGATCTTCTGGATGATCCTCTTTGTTTGGGGCGAAAGTTACATCCCGGCTAAAGAGGCCAAGTTCGGACTTCAATTCAACCCCGTGATGCATGAGATTGGCTTGGCCGATGGCGACCAAGTGCTTTCGGTGGATCAACGCCCCATAGAGAGCATTTCGGATATTGCCCAAAACATTTTCCTGGAGGATGCCAAATCGCTACAAGTGAAACGTGGCGATTCCATTGTAGAAATAGCCATTCCTGACGATTTCAACAAAGTGCTTCTGGCCAAAGAGGTGAAGATGGTGGCCACCTACCAAATACCGGTGGTGGTGGATACGGTTCTTGCCAGCAGCAATGCTGAAAAAGGTGGGTTGATAAAAGGCGACAGCATTGTGAGCATCAACGATGTCCCAACCCCATTCTTTCACCAGTTCACCAGCGAAACGCGAAAACACAGCAACCAAACCATCAGCTTAGGCATTTACCGCCAAGGGGAACCCGATACACTGAACATATTGGTTTCGGAAGCCGGAACCTTGGGCTTCGGCACCAAGGGGCCTGAAAAATTCATGAAGGTTGAAACCAAACAATACAGTTTCTTCGAAGCGTTCCCCGCCGGCATCGATATGGGTATTGACCTGCTAACGAACTACATCAAGCAGTTCAAGCTCGTCTTCTCCAAGGAAGGTGTAAAACAACTGGGCGGTTTTGGCGCCATCGGCAACTTGTTCCCCAAAGCCTGGGACTGGACCATTTTTTGGTACAACACAGCATTTCTATCGTTGATGCTGGCTTTCATGAACATATTGCCCATCCCCGCACTGGATGGTGGCCATGTGCTATTTTTACTTTACGAAATCGTCTCGGGACGCAAACCCAGCGAGAAATTTATGGAATATGCGCAAATCACAGGTATGATCTTATTGTTCTCCCTACTGATTTACGCCAATGGGAATGATATATTTAAGGCTTTTTTCAAATAATATGAAAAGCTATTGTTATATTTGATCGGTTGATAAAAAATCTACATTATGAATGCACAGATATTTCTTTGGTCGGCTCCAGGTGGTTTTGAGTGGATACTCATCATCCTGGTTGTGGTTCTTCTCTTTGGCGGAAGGAAGATTCCGGAGCTGATGCGCGGCCTTGGCGAGGGCATGAAAGAATTCAAGAAAGCCCGTGAGGACAACGACAAAAAGGACGATGATAAAAAAGCTTCGACCAACGACAAGGACAAGGCTTGAACAAAGCATCCAAAAACCAATGATAAATGGCCGGAAGTAACACTCCGGCCTTTTTAAAATATGCCAAAATGATCAGATCCACCGCACTGGCTGCCGTATTGTTATTTATCCTGATGTCCCCATGCTTTGGGCAAAGCACTTCGAACCCACAACTTCCCGACTACCTCTATGCCAAACGGATCGAACAACTGGATCGGGAAACGCCAATCAAGCTGGAATACAACAAGCATGTCAGAGCCTATATTGATGTCTACACCGAACGCAGGCGCGAACATTTGGCCAACATCATTGCCCGAGCCGAACTCTACTTCCCCCTATTCGAGGAAAAACTGGCCAAGTACAACCTGCCATTGGAACTAAAATACCTGGCCATTGTGGAATCGGCACTTGACCCCAGAGCCAAATCCTCATCGGGCGCCATGGGTTTGTGGCAATTCCTCTACCATGCCGGCAGAATGTTCAACCTGAATATCACCAGCTACGAGGATGAACGGTGCGACCCAGTGAAGAGCACCGAGGCAGCCTGCCGTTACCTGGCCTATCTGTATCAAAACCTCGAAGATTGGCAATTGGCTCTGGCAGCCTACAACGGAGGCATTGGCGAGATTCAAAAAGCCATTGTACGCTCGGGTGGCAAAAAAAACTATTGGGAGCTGCGCCCCTACCTACCCGAACAGGTGAAAGGTTATGTGCCGGCTTTTATTGCGGTCAACTATGTGATGAACCATTACGAAAGCCACAAAATAAAGGCTGCAGAACCACTGATCCGATTCAACGAAACAGACACCGTGGTCCTCCACAAGAGCCTGACATTTTCCCAAATTGCCGAAGCCTCAGGAGCCAGCATGGACATGATTACACTACTGAACCCCTCCTACACCAAAGAGATTGTTCCCGTAAACGACCAGCCTGTAAAAATATTGCTACCAAGGAAAAACGTCCTCAAATTCATACAGGAGCAGCAGAGGCTGTCACCGGCTCAAAAACCACAAGCCAATATTGGCACCTGGCGGATGCCCTCACCCATCGCATCGCTCCATACCGTGCAGCGGGGTGAATTCTTCCACGTTATTGCCATGAAGTACCAAACCACAGTAGATCAAATCATGCGTTGGAACAATCTGAAAAGTAAAAACTTACAGGCCGGGCAAAAACTAATCATCTTCAAGCAACCACAAGCACAACCATTCTTTTTCATCAAGGAAGAAAAAATTTTCGCATGCCGCTGAAATATTGATAAATATCGTTAATTTTGTATAGAACCCCTAAAAAACCACCAAATGAATAAAATATTGATCATTCTGCTAGGCGCCATTTCATTGTCGGCCTGTGTTGGAAAAGACAAGGCCTTGAAGCCAAATATCAACGGCCGTGCCGGAGAAGTTCTAATTGTCATTGACGAAGCCTTAAAGAAAGATAGTGCTGGAATTTACCTCTCTGGCGTGTTCAACCAAAGTTACCTGGGATTGCCGCAAGACGAACCAGTGTTCGACATCCTCACCACCCCGCCCCACTACTTCGACAAGCAGATGAAATATTTTAGGAACATCATCATTGCTGAGGCCAACAACAAGGTGGAAAAAGACACGATTTTATTTTATGAATCACTGTGGGCGAGGGGACAGGCCGTTGTGCAAGCAAGTGCCAAAGAACCATCGACACTGAAAGAGATCATCAAAAGGAACGAGATAAAAATCATCAGCTTTTTCAACCGGGCTGAACGGAACCGCATCATCTCCTACAACAAGAGCGTGAACTACACCCTGCTCACCGACGAAATACGCAACCAATGGAAAATAACCCTCAATTTACCAACAGGCTACAATAAAAACAAAAGCAGCAAGGATTTCACTTGGATCTCACAGGAAACCCCTTCATCGAGCCAAGGCCTGATGATATACGGTTTTAAATACGCCGGCGAAGGCACTTTCTCGAAGGAATTCCTGCTCAACAAACGCGACTCCATGCTGCGTTTCAACCTGGAAGGCCCCGTACCTGGCTCGTTTATGCAAACAGAGCTTAACGCCGACCTGATATACAAGAGTGAATCGAAGGACAACATGGATATTGCAGAAATCAGGGGATTGTGGAAAACCATGGGCTATGCCATGGGTGGTCCATTTCTGATGAGGGCCTATCACAACAAAATCACCAACGAGGTGGTGGTGACCGATGGTTACGTTTACTTCCCAAACAAACCGGAAAAACGCAACATGATGCGGCAGATGGAAGCCATCATGTACACGGTTAAATTCACCGACAACCAAAAACAATAACATGCTACCCGACTTCAGTCCGAATTCGCTGGCCAAAGCAGCCCAGAGAGACGATTTAATTCAAAAGACAGCCGCACAAATCATCAAGGACTTTGCCGAATTCGGGCTGGAAGTCACTTTTTCGGGGAAAACCGAACAGTTTTATCCCGAGTTGTTCCAACAGCTGCATCAACTGGTGGAAGAGCTCCTGGCCAACGATTACAACCGTTTTTTGGCCATGCTCTACCGCATCGATGTCAGCAATAAGGAGATGGCCGACTACCAACAGATGATGCCCCAAAGCAACAACACCGAAATCGTCACCACCCTGATTATCCACAGGGAATTGAAAAAGGTGATGACACGCGAATATTTCAAGCACCACCAACCATGACATTTAACACACAAATCAACCCCTGTCATAAAATAGCAGAGCACGATTCAGTCATATACCTAAGCCAACAACTCCCAGAATGGGAGTTGTCCGAAGCCGAGTCGGACTACTTAAACCAGAAGATGGCTGCAGGTTCCGATCTCGCCATGCTCATCACTCCGGGCAAGGCGATTTTCATCCATCAACCAGATCCTGCTTCACCGGCCCACAAGCAACTGGAGAAAGCCAGGATAACCGCCAACAAAATATACGGCAAACTGCGCGATGAAAAGTTGGAAACAGTCACATTAGTGGCCACAACCGACCACGCCACAACCCTTGCCTTTATCGAAGGGCTCCTACTTTCAACGTACCAATTCGACAAATACAAATCAAAAAAGGAACAATACACCTTAACCAACATCAACTTACTGGCCGACATCCCCGAGCATCGGTTAACCCGGCTAAAGGCTTCGGTTGAAGGCGTATTCATTGCCCGCAACCTGGTAAACGAGCCGGTCAATGCCCTGGATGCCGTTCAATTATCGCAAGAAGTATCGACCTGGGGCAATGCCTGTGGCTTTAAAGTTGATGTCCTCCACCGCGAGGCAATCGAGCAGCAAAAGATGGGTGGCCTTTTGGCCGTCAATCAAGGCAGTACAACACCGCCCACCTTTAGCATTCTGGAATGGAAACCAAAAAATGCAACAGGCAAGCCCATTGTCTTGGTAGGGAAAGGCGTGATGTTCGACACCGGCGGCATCAACCTAAAAGTTCAACCGGGAGGCCTCGACGATATGAAATCGGACATGGCAGGCGCAGCAGCCGTGATTGGGACCTTTGTAGCAGCGGCCAAGGCCAACCTGCCGGTTCACCTGATCGGATTGATCCCGGCCACAGACAACCGACCTGGAAATAATGCCATTGTACCAGGCGACATCATCACCATGCACGATGGCACCACGGTTGAAATATTAAACACCGATGCTGAAGGAAGGCTGATATTGGCCGACGCCATTGCTTTTGCCAACCAATACGATCCACAACTGATTGTAGAACTGTCCACACTAACCGGATCAACGGTAATGACACTAGGTTCGCAAGGGATGGCAGCCATGGGCACCGCCCACGACGATACTTTTGTGCAACTGGAACAGGCCGGCAACAGAGTTTACGAGCGAATGGCTCGATTCCCCTTTTGGGAAGAGTACGAGGAGCTGATCAAGTCGGATATGGCCGACCTCAAGAACATTGGCGGACGGGAAGCAGGAGCAATTACCGCAGGTAAATTCCTAAGCCACTTTACCTCCCATCCGTTTATTCACCTGGATATTGCAGGTGTGGCCTATTCGCGAAAAGAGAACGGATACAGAGGCCTGGGCGCCACTGGAACAGGCGTAAGACTTCTAATGGAGTTCATTGGCGGGATGGCCGGCAATGAACCTAAAGGGGCTACAACAGCTTAAAAGAGTAGCATCTACACACATTTCGATGGAAAATCGTTGATTCATGTGAAAAGCTAAACAAAAAAACCTAATTTTATACTCGAAATCATTTCTTTAGCACAAATCAATATGAGTGAAGAAAAAATAAAAGTGGGCATCACCCAAGGGGATATCAATGGCATCGGCTACGAAGTCATCTTTAAAACACTAAATGAACCAAAAGTTTACGAGAACTTCACCCCCATAATTTACGGCTCGTCAAAAGTGGCCGCCTACCACCGTAAGGCGCTCAACATGCCGAACATGACGCTCAACAGCATCAAAAATGTGGAGGAAGCGCACACCAAACGCATCAACATCATCAATTGCCTGGACGACAACATCCGCGTTGAGCTTGGCAAATCAACAACCGTAGGTGGCGAAGCAGCATTTTTAGCGCTTAAACAGGCCGTGGAGGATTTAAAAAGGGGGGCTATTGATGTATTGGTCACAGCACCCATCAACAAAAAAAACATACAGTCGGAAGAATTCAACTTCCCTGGTCACACCGAATACCTGATGGAAGCGTTCGATGCCAAAGAGGTATTAATGTTGATGGTGAGCGATATTATGAAGGTGGGCGTGGTGGCCGGCCACATCGCCATCAAAGAGGTTCCCGCCTACATCACCAAAGAGCGCATCTTGGAAAAGCTCCGCATTATGAACCGCACCCTGCAAAACGATTTCACCATACGTAAACCACGCATTGCAGTACTGGGCTTAAATCCACACATGGGCGATGAGGGCTTGATTGGCAATGAGGAGCAGGAGGTGATAATTCCTGCCATTGAACAAGCCAAAGCAGAAGGCATTATGGCCTTGGGGCCCTATGCTGCCGATGGATTGTTCGGAAGCGAAAGCATGCGCAAATTCGATGCCGTACTGGCCATGTACCACGACCAAGGTTTGACGCCATTCAAAACATTGGCCTTTTCATCGGGCGTCAACTTCACAGCAGGCCTGCCAGGCATCCGCACCTCGCCCGACCATGGCACAGCCTTTGAAATTGCCGGATTGGATCAAGCCAACCACGAATCGTTTCAAAATGCGCTGTTCCTGGCCATCGACCTTTTCACCAATCGGAAGATGAATGCCGAGTTGCAAAAAAACCCGTTAAAAACATTTAAGATTAACGAAATAGAGCGGAATGCATAAAAAAATCCCGGGTTTCAACCCGGGATTTTTTTTAACACGATATTTTTGTATTATTCCGACTTATAACCTTTGATGATTCCCCGTTGCGAGTTGCGCACAAAAAGCACAATCTCATCACGTTCCTTGGAAGCATGCAGTTCGGCCTCAATGCGTTCAAGGGCATTGGAGTTGTTAAGCCCCATTTGAAACAGGTAACGGTAAACATTTTGAATGTCGTTGATCTGCTCATTGGTGAAATTGCGACGACGCAAACCAATTGAGTTGATCCCTGCGAAAGAGATGGGTTCGCGTCCGGCCGTCACAAAAGGAGGCACATCCTTGCCTATTTTCGATCCCCCCTGAATCATCACATGCGAACCGATATGGGTGAATTGGTGCACCAGTGAACCGCCACCAATAATGGCAAAATCGTCCACACGCACTTCACCAGCCACCTGGCAGGCATTGGACATGATAACATGATTTCCAATATGGCAATCGTGTGCAATATGGACATAAGCCATCAGCAAACAGTTGTTTCCAACAACAGTCTTTCCTTTTGAACGGGTTCCCCGGTTGATGGTGACAAATTCGCGTATGGTGGTATTGTCGCCAATTTCAACCGTGGTATCTTCACCTTCGAATTTCAAATCCTGGGGCACAGCTCCAATTACAGCTCCAGGGAATATGGTGCAATTCTTCCCGATTCGGGTCCCTTCCAAAATGGTGGCATTGGAGCCGATGCGGGTGCCTTCGCCGATTACCACATTTTTATCAATCGTAACAAAAGGCTCAATCACCACATTGGGCGCAATTTTTGCGTCGGGGTGAATGTATGCTAAAGGTTGTTTCATCGTATGAATATTTCCTGTGTTTATTATTGTTGTACAACTTTATTTCTAGCTATTTGTGCCATAAACTCACCCTCAGCCACAACGGTATCACCCACAAAGGCAGTCCCTTTCATATTGGCAACCCCCCTGCGGATCTCTGTCATCAACTCAAGTTTGAAAATAAGCGTATCGCCAGGTACTACCTTTTTCCTAAACTTGATGTTGTCCAGTTTTAGGAAGTAGGTACTGTAGAAGGAGGGATCGTCCACCTGGCTCAACACCAGAATCCCACCAACTTGAGCCATGGCCTCCACCAACAATACGCCTGGCATAACAGGCTCTTCGGGGAAATGCCCCAAAAAGAATGGCTCATTGGTAGTTACATTTTTTATGCCAACAATGGTCTTCTCCTCCATTTTTATGATTTTATCAATCAAAAGGAAAGGGTACCGGTGGGGCAATAGACGTTTTATATCGTTGATATCATACACAGGCGCCTCATTGGGGTCGTAAAAGGGAGCCTCCACTTTCAACGCGCGTTTTTTGATCTCTTTGCGGATCAATTTGGCAAACTCCACATTGGAAGCATGCCCGGGACGGGTAGCAATGATGCGTCCTTTGATGGGCATTCCGCACAAACAGAGATCCCCGATCAAATCGAGCAATTTGTGGCGGGCAGGTTCATTGCTGTATTGTAAGTCGATATTGTTCAAAACACCCGAAGGGCGAACAGTCATGTGGGGTTTTCCAAACAGGTCGGCCAATTGATTCAATCCTTCCTGAGAAATCTCCTTATCAACAATGATGATGGCGTTGTCCAAATCGCCACCTTTAATCAGGTTGTTCTGGAGCAAAAATTCAATTTCATGAAGAAAAACAAAGGTTCGGCATTGGCTAAGCTCCGATTCGTACTCATCAAGCGATTCGATGGCAGCAAACTGGTTAGACAAATGCCGCGATTGGTCGAATGAAATATTGGCTTGGGCACAAAAATGGTTCTCGGGTAATGCCATAATGGTGATCCCCTTTTCCTTATCCTCGAACACCATCTTCTCCTTGACCACAAAATACTCACGTTCAGCCTCCAAGGTCTGAATTCCAGCCTCCTTAATGGCAGCCACAAAATGTTTGCCGCTACCATCTAGAATGGGCACTTCGGGGCCATCGATCTCAATCATGCAATTGTCAACACCCAAACCTCGCAATGAAGCCAAGCAGTGTTCAATAGTACTAATGGTGACGCCATTACGGTCGCTCAACACCGTACCCCGCTGGGTATACGAAACATGATCGGCCAAGGCGTCAATAACCGGTGCACCATCAACATCGATACGCTTGAATTGATAACCTGTATTAGCACCAGAGGGCATCAGTGTCATGTTAACCACCACACCGGTATGCAAACCAACCCCTTTAAGCGAGACGGCTTGTTTTATTGTTGTTTGTTTTTCTGACATATATTTACCGTTAGGAATCCTCAGATCCTATTTATCCCTGTTTGTCATTATCTCCTTGTAAAGAACATCCAACTGTTTTTTAAGTTCGGGCAACTTTCGAAAAACAACGTAGGATCTTTGGTAGTCTGCTATTTCCATGGCGGGTGAGCCCATAAATACACCTTCGGATTTCTTGATGGCGCCACCTACACCAGTTTGAGCCGCAAAACGCGTCCCATCGGCAATGCTGATATGACCTGTGATGCCAACCTGGCCACCAAACATACAGTTGCGGCCAATCTTGGTGGAACCGGCTACCCCTGTTTGGGATGCGATTACGGTATTCTCACCCACTTCAACATTATGGGCAATCTGAATCAGGTTGTCCAACTTGGCTCCTTTGCGAATTATGGTCGATCCCATGGTGGCACGGTCAATGGTGGTATTGGCACCAATCTCCACATTATCCTCAACCACCACATTACCTATTTGCGACACTTTCTTGTACTCATTATTGGCATCGGGTGCAAAACCAAAGCCATCTCCACCCACAACAGCACCTGAATGAATCACGCAGTTGCTGCCAATACGGCAATCTTTGTAAACTTTAACACCCGCATAAAGAATGGTATTGTCGCCAACCACCACATTATCGCCCAAATAGACTTGGGGATAAACCTTTACATTTTGTCCAAGCACCACATTTTCGCCGATATAGCTGAAGGCACCAATATAGGCAAAATCACCAACCGAGGCCGATGGATGCACAAATGAAGGTTGTTCAATGCCGGATTTTTGGGGTTGCATCTGCTCATACATCTCGAGCAGTTTGGCCAATGCCTGGTAGGCATCGGGAACACGAATCAAGGTAGCTGCAACCGGTTGTTGAGGTACAAAATCGTTGTTGACGATCACCACAGATGCTTGCGTGGTATAGATATATTGTTCATACTTTTGATTAGCAAAAAAAGTCAGCGTTTCTGGCTTTCCCTCTTCAATTTTTGAAACGTTGCGTACAACAGCCTTGGGATCGCCATCGACGGTTCCCTCTATAAGCTGTGCAATTTGTTGGGCATTAAATTCCATCCACAAATATTTACCATTCTTATTCACAATCAGTTACAAAAACCAAACCCGGCCTTTTAACTGCAAAATCGCTGCAAATCTAAGAAATATATTCACGAAAAAAAATCCTTTTAACGTTCAATCAAGCAATTCACCCAGGCATTTAGGGTAGCAAAGGTAATAGCGCGTAACGGTTCGGTTCAACAGCGAGAGGTCGAACATATCGGATGCTTCCGAGATATCACGCACCTCACCATTGTGGTAAAGTATGTTGATATGCTCATCATCGGATGAATAGGCGCTGTTGGAAATGGAGTCGGCCAAGACGAAATAATCTACTTGGGAGCGGTCGCTCAACATCAATCGGTCGGCAACCCGCTCTTTCACCAACGCTATTTCTTCGGCCGAGAAAGGATTCTTTCTGATTTTGATTCGGAAAAGGTGACGATTGATGAAGTCGGACGACAACCTGGAAAGGATAAAATCGGGGTGGATCATCCAGTTTTTGATGGAACACATCACATCGTCGTCGTCGAGGCGGGTGAAATGGTGAATGGCTTCCCCAGAGCGGTTAAACTGCTCGATACCGATATTTCCCGACAGAAAATATTGCAAACTAGGAGGTGCAAACAATGGTTCTCCTTGTTGAGCGAGGAATTTGGCACGCTGGAGAATTTGCACCAACATCTTTTCGGCCACCAGCACCGTTTTATGTAGATACACCTGCCAATACATCAATCGACGAGCCACCAAGAACTTTTCAATGGAGTAAATCCCCTTGGCTTCCACCACCAACTGGTCGTTGCGCATATTGAGCATCTTAATAATGCGATCGGAACCGATCACCCCCTCAGAAACCCCAGAAAAAAAACTATCGCGTTTGAGGTAGTCGAGCCGATCCATATCGAGCTGCCCCGAAACAAGCTGATGCAGGTACCTTTTCTCGTACCGGTCGTTGAAAATGGCGATGGCCAAATCCAATGCCCCGCCCAGCTCTTCATTGATACGAGCCATCAGGATGGCTGAGAGATCCTCGTGGCTGACTCCATTCACGATGGTATTTTCCAAAACATGCGAAAAGGGACCATGCCCAATGTCGTGCATCAGAATGGCAGCCAAAACAGCCTCACACTCCAACTCGCTAATGGCATGCCCTTTGCTGCGCAGGGTAGAAACAGCCAGCGACATCAGGTGCATGGCACCCAGAACATGCTGAAACCGGGTATGCTGGGCACCGGGATACACCAGGTGAGTAAGCCCCAGTTGCCTGATTCTGCGCAGCCGCTGAATCCAGGGATGCTCCAATATTTCGAACAACAAAGGCTTATCCAAAGCAATGAAACCATGCACAGGATCGTTAACGATTTTATTTTTCACATTTCGAGTTTTACGAAACACAAATTAAATTATTTGCCTCCAACAAACAAAGGGAATCCAACAAATAACCAGATAGGGTGAAAAACAGCTTATCGGGTGAAAAGGTTGGCCTCGTATCAAAATTACTGACAAAACTTGTGTAAATAAAATCATTAAGCTATATTTGCATCGAATTTTACGACCGCACAGGGAAGTAGGGGACATTTAGTCCCCTATTTTATTAAGTTGCAATAGAGAAAAAAATGATTACAAAGGATTCAATCTATCAAATTATTGCCGGGAAACTGGAAGCCGATGGTGCTTACATCGTCGAACTAAAAGTCAGTGCCGACAACAAAATCAATGTCACCGTAGACCATTACGATGGCATCCCCATCAGTTATTGCATCGAAATCAGTCGTTTGATCGAATCGAACCTCGACCGTGAGGTTGAAGACTTCGAGCTGGAGGTGGCTTCAGCAGGCATTGGGCAGCCCTTCAAGGTTTACAAGCAATACATAAAAAACATTAACCGCGACATAGAGGTTGTATTGCCCGATGGGAAAAAACTGAAGGGCATCCTTACTTCGGCTGATGAAAATGGCTTCACGATAGCATGTGAAGAAAAAGTCAAAATAGAGGGTAAAAAGAAAAAAGAATTGCAAATTAAACAGTATATGTTTAATTTTGACAGTGTTAAACAGGTAAAGGATATCGTTTCTTTCAAATAACAAAGCATAATGGAAAACATCAATTTGATCGATACATTCTCTGAATTCAAGGAATTAAAAAATATTGACCGCGCCACCATGATCAGGGTTTTGGAGGATGCGTTCAGGAGTGTGTTAATTAAGCGTTTCGGAACCGACGAAAACTTCGATGTGATTATCAACACCGACAAAGGGGACTTTGAAATATGGAGGAACCGGGAAGTGGTTGAAGATGGCGCTGTGGAAGACCCCAACATGCAGATATCAATCAGCGAAGCCAAAAAAATCGACGCCGATTACGAACTGGGCGAAGAGGTGACCGACGAAGTGAAATTCCTGGATTTTGGAAGACGCGCCATTTTGAGCCTACGCCAGAATTTGGCAGCCAGGATCATGGAATTGGAGAAAGACAACATCTACCAAAAATATAAGGAACGCATCGGGGAGATCATCACCGGTGAGGTTTACCAGATATGGAAAAAAGAGCTACTGGTTTTGGACGATGAAGGAAACGAACTGATCCTGCCCAAGACGGAACAAATACCATCGGACTTTTACCGCAAAGGCGATCAGGTGAGAGCTGTCGTGGTAAGAGTCGAAATCAAGAACAACACCCCTCTCATCATATTGTCGAGGATCTCGGAAGTGTTCTTACAGCGTTTGTTCGAATTGGAAGTACCGGAGATTTTTGATGGTTTGATCACCATAAAAAAGATTGTGCGTCTACCGGGAGAACGAGCCAAAGTTGCCGTGGAATCGTACGACGACCGCATCGATCCGGTGGGGGCCTGCGTGGGCATGAAGGGATCGCGCATCCATGGCATCGTAAGAGAGCTTCGCAACGAAAACATCGACGTGATCAACTACACCACCAACACAGCCCTTTTCATACAAAGGGCTCTGAATCCGGCAAAAATATCCAATATCAAATTGATTGAAGCAACCAAACGTGCCGAAATCTATTTGAAACCCGAAGAGGTGTCGTTGGCCATTGGCAAGGGCGGTAGCAACATCAAGCTGGCCACCCAACTGTGCGGTTACGAACTGGATGTGTTCCGCGAGACAGAAGCAGAGGATGAGGACGTTCGTTTGGATGAATTCTCCGATGAAATTGAAAGCTGGATTATCGACGAACTAAAAGCCATTGGTTGCGATACGGCTAAGTCAGTTTTAGACCTCACTATAGAAGATCTTGTTAAAAGAACCGACCTGGAGGAAGAGACCATTCGGGATGTTATTAACGTACTAAAAGCAGAATTTGAATAATTCAGCGTATATTTGCCGCCGATTAAGAAATAAATCAGCCGGTGTGGTTTATTCATAAATAAAAAGGAGATATCCATATATGGCAGTTGGAAAAAGACTAAGTAAAGTAGCAGGAGAATTTAACGTGGGCATCAACACCATCGTTGAATTCCTTCATAAAAAAGGATTTGAGATTGAGTTTAACCCCAATACGAAAGTCTCGGAGGAGATGTTTTCGTTGTTGGAAAAAGAATATAAATCCGATTTGACCATTAAAAAAGAGTCAGAAAAACTGGGCGATAGGAAAAGTAAGCCTAAAAAAGAATCCATATCCATCGACGACATCAAGGCCTCGACAGACGAGGATGATGAAGATGAGGATTTTCAAATGCCAACTGCCAAATCCAGTAGTCCTGCCGTGGATATAAAAGTGGTTGGAAAAATCGATCTGGAAACAACAAAACCCAAGAAAAAGGAAGAACCCATTTTGGCCAAAGAGACGCCAAAGGCTCAGCCCAAACCAGAACCAGAACAAGAACCAGCTCCTGTTCACAAAGAAGAGAAACCGGCTGTTGAGGCGGCACCTCAAAAAAAGGAACCAAAAAAAGAGGCAGAACACATCCCTGTGATCGCCGAAAAGATTGGTGAGGACATCAAAGTTGTGGGCAAGATTGATCTGGATGCAAAACCATCCATAAATAAAACGGAACAGAAAACAACCGCTCCGCAGAAAAAAGATGCACCCATGGCAGAGAAAACACCCGAGCCCATCAAGAAAAACGAAAAACAACAAGAGACTATTAAAAATATCGAAACCAACGTGCCGGCAACGCCCCAGGAAAAAGATGAGATTTTCAAGCCCACAACCGTTAAAAAACTGACTGGGCCTACCGTAATTGGTAAAATTGAACTTCCAGTTGAATCTTCACGATCAGCAGCTGAAAAGGCGGAAGACAAAAAAGCCAAGAAAAAGAAACGGAAACGGATTAGAAAAGACAAAGAGAAGGTTGACGTCAACAGTGCCGACCGAGTTGTAAAGGCTGCGCCACAAATTCAAGGTGCACGTCCCGACAAAGACAAGCCGGCACCGGAGAAGAAAAAACCCATCATCAACCGGTCGAAAGACACGGCGCATGGGGCTGGCCAGAAAGTCAAGAAACGTCCATCGCGCCCCGAAGTGAGCGAGGAGGATGTTCAAAAGCAAATCAAGGACACCTTGGCACGTTTGACTTCCAAGGGAAAATCCAAGACAGCCAAGCACCGTCGCGACAAGCGCGATGCGGCATCACAGCGCCAAATGGAAGAGGCCGAACGGATCGATCAGGAAAAAACCATCCTGAAAGTAACCGAATTCGTAACAGCCAACGAACTGGCAACCCTCATGGATGTTCCGGTAAACCAAGTTATTGCCACATTCATGTCGTTGGGACTATTTGTCTCCATCAACCAGCGTTTGGATGCTGAAACCATGAGCATTGTGGCTGAAGAGTTTGGCTATTCAGTTGAGTTCATCAGCGTCGAAATGGCCGATGACATCATCGAGGAAGTGGATGACGAGGCAGACCTCATTGAACGCCCCCCAATCGTAACGGTGATGGGACACGTTGACCACGGTAAGACATCGCTGCTCGACCACATCCGCAAGGCCAACGTATTGTCTGGCGAGGCAGGTGGTATCACCCAGCACATTGGCGCCTATGGTGTCAAACTAGAGGACGGCCGCAAGATAACCTTCCTAGATACACCGGGTCACGAAGCCTTTACTGCCATGCGAGCAAGGGGTGCCCAGGTGACAGATATTGCCATCATCATCATTGCAGCAGACGACAGCATCATGCCCCAAACCATTGAGGCAATCAACCATGCCACTGCCGCCAATGTACCCATCGTCTTTGCCATCAATAAAATAGACAAGGCAGGCGCCAATCCTGACCGGATCAGGGAAGCACTGGCCAATATGAATTATTTGGTGGAAGAGTGGGGTGGCAAATACCAATGCCAAGAGATATCCGCCAAAAATGGCATCAACATCGATAAACTACTCGAGAAAGTGTTGCTTGAAGCCGACCTCCTTGAGTTGAAAGCCAACCCCAACCGTAGGGCTGTAGGTAGCATCATTGAATCATCACTCGACAAAGGTCGTGGTTATGTGGCCACATTCCTGGTTCAAACAGGAACCTTGAAAGTTGGCGACATGGTATTGGCCGGATCGCATTATGGCCACGTCAAAGCCATGTTCAACGAGAAAAACCAAAAGGTGACCACTGCAGGACCATCGGAACCAGTTTTGGTACTTGGTTTGAATGGTGCGCCCCAGGCAGGTGAAAAGGTCAACGTGATGCAAGACGAACGGGAAGCCAAAGAGATTGCCAACAAAAGGGAGCAACTTCAGCGGGAACAAGGCATGCGAACCAAGAAACACATCACACTGGATGAGATTGGACGCCGTATTGCCATTGGCAACTTCCAAGAGCTGAACGTGATTGTGAAAGGTGACGTGGACGGTTCCATCGAGGCCCTTTCCGACTCATTGATCAAACTGTCAACCGAAGAGATCCAAGTCAATGTGATCCACAAGGCTGTTGGCCAGATCTCAGAATCGGATATCATGCTGGCAGCAGCATCCAATGCCATCGTCATTGGCTTCCAGGTGCGCCCATCAACAGCCGCCAAACGGATTGCCGAAAAAGAAGAGATCGACATCCGCCTCTATTCCATCATCTACGATGCAATTGAAGAGATTAGATCGGCGATGGAAGGCATGCTTTCACCCGAAATCAAGGAAACCATTGTGGCAACACTGGAAATCCAGGAGATCTTCAAGATCAATAAAGTGGGCACCATTGCCGGCTGTATGGTTAGAGAGGGTAAAATCAAGCGCGCCAATAAAGTACGCGTCATCCGCGATGGCATCGTAATCCACACAGGAGAACTGGGATCGCTGAAACGATTCAAGGACGATGTCAAAGAGGTGGTAGCAGGTTTGGACTGTGGATTGGACATCAAAAACTTCAACGACATCAACACCGGCGATATTGTGGAAGCATTTGAAGAGACTGAAATCTCTAGAAAGCTTTAACCACCGGATTTCATATACACAAAGAGGTTCTGTCGACACGACAGGACCTTTTTTGTTTTAACTGACCGAAGAATCAAACACCTCAACCAACCCCCTATTACGCCATCAACTTTCAATCTGACACTAAAATAAAAACGCCTGAACATGATAAAAATCGGGCATTTAGAATAAAATAATCCTGAAATTTGAGCCTTTAAACACAAGATTGGTTACAAATTAATACCTTTGATTGCTCAATTTAAATACGGATCAAAACTAAATTACTGAATATCATGAACACACGTATTGAAAGTGATTTATTAGGAGAATTAAATGTCCCCATGGAAGCCTATTACGGCGTTCAAACACAACGGGCGATTGAAAATTTCAACATTTCAACCGCCAGGCTATCGCAATACCGCCATTTCATTTGGGGACTAGGAGTTGTGAAGCTGGCAGCCGTGCGCGCCAACCACGAACTGGGTTTGATAGCCACCCCCTTAAAAGAGGCCATTGAAAAAGCCTGTCACGATGTGATGGAGGGCAAACTGGACAACCAGTTCCCCATCGACATGATGCAGGGAGGCGCAGGCACCTCGGTAAACATGAATGCCAACGAAGTGATTGCCAACAAGGCGTTGGAATACTTGGGTCACCCGAAAGGGCAATATGAGCATTGCAGTCCCAACGACCATGTCAACATGTCGCAAAGCACCAACGATGCCTATCCAACCGCCATCAAAATGGGGCTACTCAGGATGAACGATGACCTCAAGACGCATTTGAGCCACTTGATTGAATCGTTCAAAAACAAGGGCATCGAATTTGCCGACATCATCAAGATGGGCCGCACCCAGCTTCAGGATGCAGTCCCCATGACCATGGGTCAGGAATTTAGAGCTTTTGCCAGCAACCTGACCGAAGAGCTGGACAGGCTGACACAGAACGCCAACCTGTTCCTGGAGGTCAACATGGGCGCCACAGCCATTGGCACCGGGATCTGTGCCGTTGACGGCTATGCCGAATCGTGCGTGGCCCACTTGGCACAAATAACAAAATACCCCATCACCTTGGCCACCGACTTGATAGAAGCCACACCCGACACTGGCTCGTATGTGATCTACTCATCAGCTTTAAAACGCATGGCCATTAAGATCTCCAAGATATGCAACGACCTCCGCTTATTATCGTCAGGGCCCAGGGCAGGCTTGAATGAAATCAACCTCCCGCCCATGCAACCAGGCTCATCCATCATGCCAGGCAAAGTTAATCCGGTTATCCCCGAAGTGATGAACCAGATTTGTTACAAAGTGATTGGCAACGATCTGACCGTCACCTTTGCAGCGGAAGCCGGCCAATTACAACTCAATGTGATGGAGCCTGTATTATCATTGTGCATTATGGAATCCATCCAGTTTTTAATGCGCGGCATGGATACGTTAAGGACAAAATGCATCGATGGCATCACAGCCAACCGCGATGTATGCGAAATGCTGGTGAAAAAAAGCATTGGCATCGTAACGGCCCTTAACCCGGTGATCGGCTACAAAAACAGCACCCGGATAGCAAAAAAAGCATTGAAAACAGGCCAAGGGGTTTACGAAATCGTGATAGAAGAGGGTTTACTCACCGAGGAACAGCTACAAGATTTGCTGAAACCCGAAAACATGATTGGCCCCAAAAAACGATAATTGCTATATCTAAAACTTCAACAAAGCGGCTGCTCCAACATCGGGCAGCCGCTTTATTCTTGGACCAGCCCAAGCTTGGCATATTTAATGGTTTATTAAAATAGGTTCATCCTTGGTATTTTTAAAATCGCTATATTACGGCTTCAATATCTTACAGGTATGGGTGATTTGTTTAAGACCAAAGTGGCAATTGCCGAAAGCAAGAATAAGATAGAGTACGCCGACCCGCTGCTGTTTATCGGGTCGTGCTTTGCCGAAAACATAGGTTCCCGCTTCACCGAGCGGTTATTCAACGCCATAGTCAATCCATTTGGAGTTGTTTACAACCCTGCCTCGGTGAGCAACACATTGGATGACATCATAGAGAAACGGCTGGTGAGCGAAGCAGATGTGGCGTACCACAACAACCTGTGGCACAGTTTCCGCTTGCATGGCTCATTCTCCTCGCCCCACCGGGAAAAGTTGATTGAAAGTGCCAACCAAACCCTTTTTAGAGCCCACCAACATCTGGAAAAAACAAAAACCCTGGTGATCACATTTGGAACGGCTTGGGTATTTACGTTGAAAAGCACCAACCAAATTGTCGCCAATTGCCACAAATATCCGGCCACCACTTTCGAGCGCAACATGCTGTCGGTCGATGACATCGTACACCAGTGGCAAGGCACCATCCTCCGATTGAGAACCTTCAACCTAGCCATCAGGATCGTATTCACCATCAGCCCGGTGCGCCACTGGAAAGATGGAGCCCATGGCAACAACCTCAGCAAAGCCACCCTATTGCTGGCCGTGCAGCATTTGATAAACCAGGATACCACCTTGGAATACTTCCCGGCTTATGAAATCATGATGGACGAACTGCGGGATTACCGATTTTATGCCGACGACATGTTGCATCCCTCTAACTTGGCACAATCCTATATTTTCGACTGTTTCACTCAGGCCTATTTAAGTCGGCAGGCTTTTGCCTTCGGCCAGGAGAGCAACAAATTAACAAACGCACTGAACCACCGCCCCTTACAAGGCATCACAGGGGAGTACCAACAATTCGTCCAAAAAACAATAGAAAAAATTGAAGCATTTCAGGAGCAATATCCGTTAATAGATGCGAATAATTTCTTAAAAAAAGCCAAAGCCATTTTTAATGATTCAAATTAACCTTAAATTAGCCTAGAGGGTTGGTCGTTACCATATCTTACGAATCAAAGCAATCTAACCCGTCAACACAAGGCACCAAATCAGACAAAGCAATAACCTAAACATGAAAAAATATGAAATACACACAAGTGGACAAAACGAAGCTTGTAAACCTTGAATATACGCTTTTCAGGGAGATATTACGCACCAACAGGGCGGGTGCCTACTCCAGCACCACAATAATTGGCTGCAACACAAGAAAATACCACGGACTATTGGTTTGCCCCATTGACGATGATTCGGATGAACGTTTTGTAATGCTCTCTTCGATGCAATGCTCGGTCATCCAAAGGGATAAGGTATTCAACCTAGGCATTCAACAATACAGGGACAACCATTTCGAACCCAAAGGGCACAAATACATTTGGGACTTTGAAACCAACCCGACGCCCAAACTCACCTTCCGCGTGGGTGGCGTGTTGATATCGCAGGAGTTGATGCTATCGGCCAACGAGCATCAGGTGCTTTTGCGCTACACCTTACTAGAGGCTCATTCGGCCACCAAGCTGAGGCTGAAACCATTTTTAGCCTTCCGCAACATACATGAGCTAACCCACCAAAACTTGCTGGCCGACACCCATTTTTCTGAGATAAAAAATGGCATCAGCATCAAGCTCTACCCTGCCCTACCTGCCCTAAACATGCAATGCAACAAAAAAAACGAGTTTATCCCAATACCCGACTGGTACCGAGATGTTGAATACATGAAAGAGCAGCACCGTGGATACCATTTCCGAGAAGATTTGTATGTACCAGGATACTTTGAGGTGGATATTGAAAAAGGGGAAAGCGTTGTATTTGCGGTAGGCCTAAAAGAGGCCGCAACAGCAGGCCTGAAGGCAAAATTCACTCGCGAAGTAAATGCTCGCATTCCTCGTTGCACCATGCTGAACAACCTGGTCAATGCAGCACAACAGTTTGTGGTCAACAAAAACAACCATGCCACGTTGATTGCAGGCTATCATTGGTACAAGGAACAGTTGCGCGACACGTTGGTGGCACTGCCGGGTTTAGCTCTTTTTCAGGAAGATCAGAAACCATTCCTCCACATCTTGGAGACCAGCATAGAAGCCATCAGCAAAAAATACATGACCACGGATACCGGATCTTTGCTTTTAGAGGATGTGGATGTCCCTCTTTGGCTCTTCTATACATTGAAAGAGTGCCAGACCATTTGCGGAAAATCCAATTTTCTCAATAAATACTACCCCTTCCTCAAAGAGATATTGGAGTTTTACAAAAGGGGAATCCCCAAACAACTCCAACTGCTCGACAATGGACTGATTGATGCCAGGCGAAAGAACCATCCCCTCACATGGATGAATGCCATGGTTGACAACATACCGGTGACCCCACGATACGGCTGCCCCGTGGAGGTGAATGCGCTTTGGTACAATGCCATTGCCACCATGCTTGAAACCGCCAGGCAACTAAAAGACCACGAATTCATAGCTGCATGGGAGCCCATCCTGACAAAACTAGACAACTCCTTCCCCCAAAGCTATTGGTATGCGGAAAAGGGTTACCTTTACGACAATATAGACGGAACAACCTACGATAAGGCCTTGCGCCCGAACCAGATCATTGCAGCGGCTTTGCCCTACAGTCCATTGACCAAGGAACAAAAGAAATCGATCCTCGACACCGTTATGAGCGAACTTTTGACCCCAAAGGGACTTCGAAGCTTGTCGCCACAACACCCCAAATACCAGGGCGTAATTGAAGGAAGTGAAGAGATGCGTAGCAGAGCCCTGCACCAAGGAGCCGTATACCCCTGGTTGATCGCTTTTGTGGCCGATGCCCAAATGGCCATTAACAACAGAAGTGCCATATCGGTTCTTAACCGGATCATCGATGAATTTGAATCGGAGATGACAAAGCATTGCCTGGGCACCATCAGCGAATGTTATAATGGCAATCCGCCCCACCAGGGCAAAGGAGCCGTTTCGATGGCTTGGAACGTGGCCGCCTTGTTGCGCATCATCCACATTACAGAAACTAACGCCTAAACTAAAAAAAATGAAAGTATTAATGTTTGGATGGGAATTTCCACCACATATATCAGGCGGTTTGGGCACGGCCTGTTACGGATTAACTAGGGGCATGGCCTCCATTCCCGATCTGGAGGTCACCTTTGTGGTGCCAAAAGCCTTTGGCGATGAGGACCAAAGCAGAATCAAAATCATTGGTGCCAACAATATTTCACTTAAATACAGAAAACTCAACTACAACCGCTTCCAAAAAAACATCGAATACATCGAGGTGGACTCCAAACTGGTGCCTTATGTGGATCCTGAGGAGTTTTGGCGCCTCAAGAGCAGCGAAGTATCCTCGGCGCTGAAATACTTGCAGACCGACACCGAAGGAAAGCTTTATTTCACAGGAAAATATGGCAAAGACCTCCTGCAGGAGATCGCCAATTACGCCATTGTGGCCAATGTGATTGCCCAAGATCATACGTTCGACATCATCCATGCGCACGATTGGTTGACCTACCCGGCCGGTATTGCTGCCAAGCAGGCATCGGGCAAGCCGTTGGTAATCCACGTGCACGCCACCGATTTCGACCGGAGCGGAGGAAGTGTGAACCCAGTAGTTTACGACATTGAGAAGCAAGGCATGGAGGCCGCCGATAAAATCATCACCGTGAGCAACCTCACTAGGAACATTGTGATTGAGAAATACGACATTGACCCGGAAAAAGTCATCACTGTTTACAATGCAGTAGATCCTGTAAAGGAACAAAAAACGGCTCAAAACAAAGCAATTGACGAGAAAATCGTCACCTTCTTGGGACGCATCACCATGCAAAAAGGACCAGAATACTTTATCGAGGCTGCCAACAAAGTTCTGAAAAGGATGGACAACGTGCGTTTCGTGATGGCTGGCAGTGGCGACATGATGGAAAAGATGATCCGCCGGGCAGCCCAACTAAAAATCATGGACAAATTCCACTTCACCGGGTTCCTCAAAGGCGACGACGTATTCAACATGCTTGGCATAAGCGACTTGTACATCATGCCATCGGTTTCGGAACCGTTCGGCATCAGCCCTTTGGAGGCCATGCAAAGTAATGTGCCGGTATTGATCTCCCACCAATCGGGAGTGGCAGAAATATTGACCTATGCCATAAAAACCAACTTCTGGGACGTAGATGCCATGGCTGATGCCATTTACGGGGTGCTCAACTACCCCTCCCTGTCGAGCACCTTCAAAAAATACGGCAAGCAGGAAGTTGACCAACTGAAATGGGAAGACTCTGCCATACGCATAAAGGAGGTATATCAAACCACCTTGGAACAGACATCAACCAACCTTCAAAAATAAAAGCCAACCATGAAAAATATCTGCTTATATTTCCAACTCCACCAACCTGTGCGGCTCCGCCGGTACCGTTTTTTCGACATTGGCAAGGACCACTACTACTACGACGACTATCTGAATGAAAGCACATTGACACGGCTGGCAAAAAACAGCTACCTGCCCGCCAATGAATTGTTGCTGGAATTGATCGCCAAACACCCCGGTCAGTTTTTTGTCTCGTTTTCAATTTCGGGCACCACACTCGATCAGCTCAAACTTTACTGCCCTGAGGTCATCGACAGTTTCAAGCAGCTTGCAGATACAGGTCAAGTTGAATTCCTGGCAGAGACCAATGCACACTCCTTGGTCTCGTTGAAAGATCCGGATGAGTTCAAAAAACAAGTGGCACTCCATGCCGAAGAAATTGAAAGAGTCTTTGGGCAAACACCCTCTGTGTTCCGCAATTCGGAGTTGATCTATTCCGACTTGCTTGGCGCCGACATTGCCCAAATGGGATTCAAGGCAGTTTTGGCCGAAGGTGCCAAACAAGTATTGGGATGGAAAAGCCCCAATTTCCTTTACTGCAATGCCATTGAACCACGCTTAAAGGTGCTGTTGAAAAATTTTGTTTTAAGCGATGACATCGCCTTCAAATTCGGCAACAAAAACTGGAGCGAATGGCCCTTGACAGCTGAGAAATACATGCATTGGCTTCAAAACTTATCGCCCAAGGAGGAGTTGGTAAACCTGTTTATGAATTATGAAACCTTGGGGGAAAACCAGAGAAAAGAGACGGGTATCTTTGAATTTTTCAAGGCCTTCGTGGAACTAACCATCCAACAAAGCCATTTCAAATTCACCACGCCGTCAAACGCAGCCGCCTCCCTTCAACCCGTATCGGCGGCTCATGTTCCGCTACCCACCAGTTGGGCTGATGAAGAACGTGACCTGTCGGCATGGCTTGGGAATGAAATGCAGAATGAGGCCATCGACAAGCTCTACCAGCTGATCCCCATCGTCAACCAGTGCCAGGATGAAGCGTTGCTGAAAGATTGGCAATACCTGCAAGCCAGCGACCACTTCTATTTCATGAGCACCAAATTTTTCTCCTCGGGGATCAGTAAAGTGTATCAAAACCCATACGATACGCCATACGATGCCTTCATCAACTACATGAACATCTTGAGCGATTTCACCATACGACTAAAGGACTCGGTTTATAAAAACAAACAGGAGAGCCTGACCGACAAACTGCGCCAAGAACTGCTGGAAAAAGAGAGCATCATCAAAGAACTCAAAAAAGAACTTCAAAATAGAAAAGACATCACAACAAAACCCAAAAACACAACAACAAAGGAACCGATAAAAAAGAAGACGACCTCGACGAAGACCAAAAAGTAAATATTGGATCGTCACAAATGCGGGAGAAATTCTCGATAATTCAGAAGCAGTGTCACTCAATACCCTGTGCGTGCGAACAGAAAGAAGAAACATCTAATACCAAAAGTTATGATTTACAGCTATTTAAAACCAGACTACGTGTTTGAGGCCAGCTGGGAAGTTTGCAATAAGAGAAGTGGAATTTACACGGTTTTAGCGACTAAAGCAGTAACACTGGTTCAACAATTCCAGGATAAAATCATCTACATTGGCCCGGAGCTGTACCAGCCTTCGCCCGACAAAAAGAATTTTATCCCCGACACTTCGCTGTTTCCAGAATGGCAGGTGTACTGCAAAAAAAATGGCATCCCCATTCGCATTGGTCACTGGGATGTCATTGGCCACCCGATTGTGGTGCTGGTTGATTTCTCTAGTCTGGTTCCATCAAAAAATGAGATTCTAAAATCATTCTGGGAGGATTACAAAGTCGACAGCCTGAGCGGTCAATGGGATTACCTGGAACCAGTGCTGTTCGGCTTTGCAGCAGGCAAAATCATTGAGTTCTTTTGTTCGTTATACATCACCCCCTCAGAAAAGGTTGTAACCCATTTCAACGACTGGTTGACCGGAGCAGGATTGCTCTACATCAAAAAGAGGGTTCCCCAAGCAGGCATCGTGTTCACCACCCACGACACCGTTGTGGGACGTGCCATGGCTGCCAATGGGGAGTACATCTACGACAACTTCGACAATATTGATGCCATCTCCAAAGCTCAAAAACTTGGAGTTATTTCGAAACACTCCCTTGAAAAACAATCGGCTCAAATGGCCGACTGCTTCACCACGGTTTCGGAAATTACCGCCAAGGAGTGCGCCCATTTTTTGGGACGCGACATTGATGTGCTGACGCCTAATGGCTTCGAGGAGGATTTTGTACCAAAAGGGTCAGATTATGAGCAAAAAAGAGCTACTGCACGCAAAAAACTGACCCAAGTGGCTGAAGCGTTACTGGGTTACCAACTGGCGCCCAACACCTTATTCCTAGCCAACAGCGGCCGATACGAATTCAAAAACAAAGGAACCGACATTTTGCTGGATGCGTTAAAAATACTATCTGCCCACCAGGAATTGGAACAAGAGATTATTGTGTTTGTTATGATTCCTGCCAGCATATACGGACCAAGGCTTGATTTAAAACACAAATTAGAAAGGGACTCCGCCGAAATCCTTGAAAATCCATTTTTGACCCATGGTCTCAACGAAATAGGATGCGATCCCATCATCAATAAAATTCAAAAAATACATCTTGAAAATAAGAACAACGAAAAAGTTAAACTTATATTTATCCCAAGTTTCCTGAATGGCGACGATGGCATTTTCAATATGACCTATTACGATCTTTTGATCGGCATGGATCTGACGGTTTTCCCATCGTATTACGAACCATGGAGCTACACACCGTTGGAATCAATGGCTTTCCGCATCCCATCCATCACCACCAACCTCACAGGATTTGGAAACTGGGTAAAATCAAAAACAAAGGGGATCGAGGACGGGATTGAGGTGATTGAACGCAATGATGAAAACCAAGCTGAGGCAGCTACGCAGATAGCTCAAATCATCATCCGCTACTCGAAGATGAGTGATCCACAAAAAAATAAAGCCATTGAAAACGCCCAAAAAATTGCCCTTTCAATAGATTGGGAGTTATTGATAAAGAACTATTATAAAGCATACGACCTGGCTCTTAAAGCCGTAAACAACAGAACCGACTTATTAACACCTATGCAAAAAGAGTTGAGAATACTTACAAAACCGGAGACTTCATCGCGCCCAATGTGGAAAAAGATTGTCGTCAAATCGAAACTTCCCAAAGAGATACAGCACTTGCACGATATTTCGCGCAACTTATGGTGGACGTGGAACTATGAGGCCCTCGAACTATTCGAAAGCATAGATCCTGCCACATGGGAGATGGTAGAGAAAAACCCCATACACTTGCTGGAAAAGGTGCCCTTTACCCAATTGAACAAATTGGCCCAGGATAAGGAGTTTATTGAGAAACTAAACTTTGTTTACAACAAACTGTGCGACTACTTGGAGCAACCCTTCAGCCACACCCCTTCAATAGCCTATTTCAGCATGGAATATGGGATTTCAACCATATTGAAAATCTATTCGGGCGGATTGGGCGTGCTGGCTGGCGACTACCTCAAGGAGGCCAGCGATAGTCGGGTCAACATGGTCGGAATCGGACTAATGTACCGCTACGGCTATTTCAAACAAGCGCTCTCGCTCAATGGCGAACAACAAGCCATTTACGAACCACAGGAATTCTCAAGCCTTCCCCTCGAGGAGGTAAGGAATGCCGATGGGCAACTACTGATGATCACGATTAATTTCCCCGGTCGTGAAGTCCGTTTGAAGGTTTGGAAGGCTCAAGTGGGAAGAATTCCGCTCTACCTAATGGATTCGGATCATGCACTCAATGATCCTGCCGACCGCCCCATCACCCACACATTGTATGGCGGAGACTGGGAAAACCGGTTGAAGCAGGAGATTATCCTTGGCATGGGTGGCATACGCCTGCTCCACGAGTTGAACATCCAAAGCGACCTTTACCATTGCAACGAAGGGCATGCCGCACTAATCAACATCCAACGCCTCATCGACCTGGTGGGGAAAAAACTCACCTATCACGAAGCTTTGGAGATCGTGAGAGCCACCTCGTTGTTCACCACTCACACCCCAGTTCCTGCTGGGCACGACAAGTTTGATGAAGACTTGGTGCGTGTTTACCTACGCCACATTCCCGATCAACTGACCATTTCGTGGGAAGAGTTTATGGATCTGGGCCGCGAATTCCCCGGTCAAGCCGACGACAAATTCTCCATGAGTGTGTTGGCTGCCAAAACATCGCAGGAGATGAACGGCGTGAGTTGGCTGCACGGCGAAGTGTCGAAGGAGATGTTCCACCACTTGTGGGAAGGATATGCCCCCGAAGAACTTCACATCAACTATGTGACCAACGGGGTTCATTATGGAACCTGGACATCGGTCGATTTCCAAAAATTTTACAACGAGAAGTTCGACAAGGCGTTTCTGACCGATGTATCGGACAAGAATTACTGGTCTCAAATATACGAAACAACCAACGAGGAAATTTGGACCATAAGGAAAAAACTCAAGAAGAAACTGATCGACTTCATCAAAGTTCGCACCGAGCGCAACATGGCCAATACCCACGAAGATCCCTCCCGGGTGATTGAAGTGCTGGACCGCATCAACGAAAATGCACTCACCATTGGGTTTGCCCGCCGGTTTGCAACCTACAAACGTGCCCACCTGTTATTCACCGACTTGGATCGATTGGCACGCATTGTCAACAATCCCGACCGGCCAGTACAATTCATTTTTGCTGGGAAGGCTCACCCGGCCGATGGCGGAGGCCAAGGATTGATCAAGAAAATTGTTGAGATATCGCGTCGTCCCGAGTTTATCGGCAAGATCGTTTTTGTGGAAAACTACGACATGGAGCTGGGCAAACGCCTGGTCAGTGGTGTGGATGTGTGGCTCAACACCCCCACCCGACCATTGGAAGCTTCGGGCACCAGTGGACAGAAGGCTGAGTTAAACGGGGTGCTGAATTTCAGCGTGCTTGATGGATGGTGGTACGAAGGTTACAAAGTAGGTGCCGGCTGGGCACTCACCGACAAACAAACCTTTACCAACAGTGCATTCCAGGATGAATTGGATGCCGCCACCATTTACAGCATCCTTGAAAATGAAATTATCCCGCTCTATTATGACCACCAGGATGGTTTGCCAAATAAGTGGATAGAATATGTGAAAAACTCGATTGCCCATATTGCACCCGACTTCACCACCAAAAGAATGATGAACGACTACCTGCACAAATTTTACCTACCGCTGTACCAACGCTCATCATTGTTGAAAACCAACGATTACAAGGAAGCTCGTGCTCTGGCTGCCTGGAAGAGGCGGATCACCACAGCCTGGCCCGATATTGATGTTCTAAGCATTGACATGCCCGACATTTCGGCTTATGAACTGGGCATTGGCGAGGATTACGACATTACGGTGACCATCGACCTGAAAAAATATGATGGTTCCGACATTGGTTTGGAAATGGTTTTTGCCGATGGTGCCGATGACAACATCACACGAATTGTGCACACCGAACCCTTTACCATCAAAAGCAAAAACGGATCGCAAGTGACCTACTATTTGAACCACAAACTGAATTACCCGGGCGTGTTCAAATTTGGCATCCGCATGTACCCGGCGAATCCGATGCTACCGCACAAACAAGATTTTGCGTTGATGCGCTGGATTTAAAACAATCAAAAAAAGAGGCCGTTGTCCACGGCCTCTTTTTTTGTCTTATATCTTATCGAATTAAATCTAAATCCATCTGATGGTGGTCACTCATTCTTCCGCAACACCTTCCACTGCGCCATGCAGCAGATTTTGTTGATCAGGTGGGGGCATTTGCTCTCCAGAACAAAGTCGACATCAGCAGCTGTTTTTATGTTACTGAAAAGATCCTGAGGAAAAGCAAAATCGGACAATTCCGTTTCGGTATCCACATTGCGCAAACCAAAAGTGGTGATGTACAACTCCTCAAAGCCCGGCATAACGGGTCGCACTTCATTCACATAGCTGAAGGCACCCAAACGATCCTCGGCGACAACCGGCACCACACGAAAAGAGCGAATTACCTCGGGCAGCAACACCTGGCGAAATTCACGTCCGGCAATGCCCAACACCATGCTCAATACAATTCCGTCGGAAACGAGAATTTCGCCTGGCTTGAACCGTTGATAATTAAAATGGTTGGGAATGGTATCCTTCAGGTAGGTTGCCCAAAAAAGATTCTCACTTTTCCCAACTGGGCGCACATAGGGATGCAACAAAAGGTCACCATCCTTGAAAGCCTGAATCTTATTTTGTATGTGAATACCCCTGACGCGTGCCAGAATTTTCTCTTTAAAAAGATTGTTCATCAGGTTTTGTGTCCGAGAGGAGGCGATGGTGACGCGTGGCACGAAATTGGGGAACACCATTTCGCATTCGAGCAGGAAAACAGCTTCACCCTTTTGATTGAACAGGATATGGTCGGCCACCACAAAGTTATGCCGCCCCTGCTCAGAGATCCTGCGGATGCGGATGCTGCACGAAAAAGTGTCGCCCGGAAATGCGGGCGAGAGGTAAAGCGCATTGCGCAACTCATGAATATGAATGCTGCTGTTGCCATAACTCTCGGCTCCAAGGCTGATGGTCAGGTTCATCAAAAAACCATACGGCAGGAAAATCTGATGAAATCCCAAGCGACCTGCAAACTCCCGGCTATTTTCGGGATAAGAGGATGTCGGCATAAAACCACTCCACAAGCTAAGCACCGACTCATCTACAGTGATATTGTAATTGCTTACAATTTCCTGTCCAACAAACACTTTTGTCAAATCGAGTCCATAATTTACTTTGCGGTTCGGTTTTATAAATTGCTGCATGTAATAGTTTTTTTCATGGTTGTATCACGGTAAATATAAGGATTTTCATCAAAAAAAAGAATCCACCAAAACCAAAGCACTTTCGAAACAAAAGCACAAACACCCTAAATTGTTAAAAAAACGGAAAATAAGCAACCTTTAAAGGCTCAAATAAAGCCCATCGCCTTGAATAACTTACGGATTAAAAGCAAAAAAATTACCGCTTACGGGCAAAAAAGCTGAGGATCAGATCTCGGCAGGAATCTTCCAAAACACCATTGACCACTTGGGTGCGAGGGTGAAGCAGGGAAGGCGTGCAACGCGAGAAGCCCCTTTTCTCATCACCGGCGCCATACACCAGCCGCCCCAATTGCGCCCACGACAAGGCTCCAGCACACATCACGCAAGGCTCTAGCGTGACATAAAGAGTGCACTCATTGAGGTACTTGCCGCCCAGGTATTCGGCAGCAGCCGTGATGGCCATCATCTCGGCATGTGCGGTAACATCGTTAAGCCGCTCGGTGTGGTTATGGGCTCTGGCAATAATCCGGTTTTTACAAACCACTAGGGCGCCCACAGGAATTTCATCGGCCTCAAAAGCCTGAAGGGCTTCGGCATAGGCCTGTTTCATAAAATACTCGTCACTGAAAATAATTTCGTCCATGCTTCCCGATATAAATCAACAGAATGCAAAAAATCTGTTTTTTCTTATTAATTTCGCAAAGATATTCATAATGGATTGCACAACCCTAATTATTTGTCAATTCCAGGATTTAAACCGATAAGCATCGTAAATTAATAAGGATATGTACAGGACACATACTTGTGGCGAATTAAGAAAAGAGCAAGTAAACAGCGAAGTAACCCTGAGTGGGTGGGTTCAAAGAGTTCGGAATCTGGGAGGCATGACCTTTGTGGACCTACGTGACCGCTATGGCATCACCCAGCTGGTTTTCAATGCAGAAACCGACCTACCGCTTTGCAATCAGGCCAATGAACTGGGGCGCGAATATGTGATCAAAATCACAGGCACAGTGGCTGAACGAAGCAGCAAAAACGCAAAGATTCCCACCGGAGACATCGAGATCCTGGTGAAATCACTGACGGTTTTGAATCCGGCCGACCTTCCCCCCTTCACCATTGAAGACGAAACCGATGGTGGGGATGATTTGCGCATGAAATACCGCTACCTAGATTTGCGCCGCCGCCCCATTCGCGAAAACATGGAGCTGCGCCACCGTATGGCCTTTGAAGTAAGGAACTACCTGAACCAAATGAACTTCATCGAGACAGAAACGCCGGTCCTGATCAAATCGACACCCGAAGGCGCCCGCGATTTCGTGGTACCCTCGCGCATGAACCCTGGGCAATTCTATGCCCTACCCCAAAGCCCACAGGTATTCAAACAGTTGCTAATGGTGGCCGGCTTCGACCGCTACTTTCAGATTGTGAAATGTTTCCGCGATGAGGATTTGCGAGCCGACCGCCAACCCGAGTTCACCCAAATCGACTGCGAGATGTCGTTCATCAACCAGGACGATGTACTGGACACCTTCGAAGGCATGACCAAACACCTGTTCAAAACCATTAAGGGCGTTGAATTACAGGGCGACTTCCCTCGGCTTCCCTATTCCGAAGCCATGGATCTCTATGGGTCGGACAAACCCGACATCCGCTTTGGCATGCAGTTCGTTGAAATCACCGACATGGCCAAAGGACACGATTTCAAAGTGTTTGACGACGCCGAATACATAGCCGGCATCTGTGCCGAAAACTGCGCCGGGTTCACCCGCAAAGAGCTAGATACATTGACCGACTTTGTCAAGCGCCCCCAAATTGGCGCCAGTGGATTGGCCTACATCAAATACAATACCGATGGTACCATCAAATCGTCCATCGACAAATTTTTCAACACAGAAGACCTGACTGCCATTGCCACGAAGTTCAATGCCAAACAAGGCGATTTGATCCTAATCCTTTCCGGAGGTCGTAAAAAAACCCAAAGTGCTTTGGGTGAACTACGCTTGGAGATGGGCAACAAACTGGGATTCAGAAATAAAAACACATTCGCCCCACTTTGGGTAGTTGATTTCCCGCTGCTCGAATGGGATGAGGATAGCAATCGTTTTTATGCCATGCACCACCCGTTTACTTCGCCCAAGCCCGAAGACATTGCCCTGCTGGACACCGATCCAGGTAAGATACGCGCCAATGCCTACGACTTGGTGATCAATGGCGTTGAGATTGGTGGCGGATCCATCCGAATCCACAACGATGAACTTCAACAAAAGATGTTCAGCATCCTAGGCTTCACACCCGAAGAGGCCGAAAACCAGTTTGGCTTCCTGATGAATGCCTTCAAATATGGTGCGCCACCACATGGTGGTGTGGCCTTTGGTTTCGACCGCTGGGTTTCCCTGTTTGCAGGCACCGACTCCATACGCGATGTAATTGCTTTCCCCAAAAACAATTCTGGACGCGATGTGATGATCGACTCCCCATCCCCCATCCACAACCAGCAATTGGATGAACTCAACATCCAACTAAAAAAGATGGAAGATAAGAAATAACGAAAAAAGAGAGGCTCCCGAGAGACCTCTCTTTTCTTTTTCATCTAGCGGCAAAATACTATCTCTTCTTCTTTTGTGATTTTGCCTTTGATTTCTTCCCCTTCACTTTATTAAGCACCTTCTTGGGCGGAATGGCCGATCCTCTGTGTTTGCCCGGTTTACGAGCACGATCGCGCATCATTTGCTCCTCGGCTGTGCGAATGGGAGCCGAAGCCAAAGTAAAGTCGAGTTGCTTGCGCTCAAGGTTGGCCTTGGCAATGCGGATGGTGATGGCGTCGCCCAACTGGAATTTCTTCTTCGAGCGTTCACCAACAATGCAGAAGTTATCCTCATCGAAACGATAGAAATCATCCTCTAGGTCGCGAATCGGGATCATCCCCTCACATTTGTTCTCAATGATCTCGGCATAGAGCCCCCACTCGGTAACCCCCGAGATGACCGCATCAAACTCCTGCCCCACGTGGTCCTTCATATACTCCATCTGCTTATATTTGATGGAAGCCCGTTCGGCATCGGCAGCCAATTGTTCGCGTTTGCTGCTGTGCTCGCACATCTCCTCGTACTCCTCGGCACTGGCCGACTTGCCACCATCGAGGTACTGCTGCAACAAACGGTGCACCATCATATCGGGATAACGACGAATGGGCGAAGTAAAATGGGTGTAATACCTGAATGCCAACCCATAATGGCCAATATTGTGGGTGGAATAAACCGCCTTGGCCATGGTTCGTATTGCCAGAGTTTCAATCACATTTTGCTCGCCTTTGCCCACAACAGAAGAGAGCAACCTGTTGAGCGACGTACTCAACGACTCCTTACCTTGTGGCATGGCTTCGTAACCGAACTTGCGCACAAATGTGGCAAACGTATCATACTTCTCGGGATTGGGTTCATCATGGATTCGATAAACAAAGGTTTTTGGCTCCTTGGCCTTTTTGTTCTCAATTTCATTCTTCCCAATCAACTCAGCCACCCGGCGGTTGGCTAGGAGCATAAACTCTTCAACCAGCTTATGGGCATCCTTCGACTCTTTAAAGAAAACACTTAATGGCCGCCCATCGCCATCCACCTCAAAACGGACCTCGACACGCTCAAAACCAATAGCTCCTGCCTGAAAGCGCCTCTCTCGTAAAACCTTGGCAAGCCGGTCGAGCAGCAAAATTTCGGCTTTATAATCACCTTCACCCGTTTCAATAACCTCCTGAGCCTCCTCGTAAGAGAACCGCCTGTCTGATTTTATCACAGTGCGTCCCACCCAACTGCCAACCACATCGCCCTTGTCGTTGATTTCGAACACAACTGAAAAAGTAAGTTTCTCCTCATCGGGTCGAAGCGAACAGATGAAGTTACTCAACCGCTCGGGCAACATGGGCACCACACGGTCGACCAAATAGACCGATGTGGCACGATTGTAGCCTTCCTGGTCGATGATGGTGCCGGGCGTTACATAATGCGTCACATCGGCAATATGGACACCCACCTCCCAATGCCCATTATCAAGAAGCCGGATGGATAGGGCATCATCGAAATCCTTGGCATCAGCAGGGTCGATGGTAAACGTGGTGATGCCGCGCATATCGCGCCGCTTGGCCACCTCCTCTGGTGTGATGCCCGGTTCTATCTGATCGGCTTCGCGTGCAATATCCTCGGGATAATTGTAAGGCAATCCAAATTCGGCCAGAATGGCATGCATCTCGGTTTGGTTATCGCCGGCAAAACCAAGCACATCGACAATTTCGCCAATAGGATTTTTTGCCCGTTCGGGCCAGTCGGTGATGCGTGCCACAGCCTTCTGGCCATGTTGTGCCCCATTCAGCGCATTCAGAGGGATGTAAATATCATGACCACCAGTCGACCTGGCATCGGTCACCAAAAAGGCAACGCTCTTGGATATTTCAACAACACCCACAAAGGTGTCACGCTTGCGTTCGACGATATTCACCACCTCGCCTTCGGGCGAACGCCCCTTCTTATGGGCAAAGACGGCCACTTCGACCTTATCGCCATGCAGGGCTTTATTGAGGTTCACTTGTGAAACAAATACATCGGTACTGCCATCATCAGGCACAATATAAGCCGATCCGGAAGCGGTCATATCAACCCGTCCTGAAATGTGTGAAGGCGTTACAACCAACCGATATTTGCCGGCAATGCTCTCACTAAGCGTGCCCAGAAGCGCCATCTCTGAAAGAACCTCCTGGATTAACAAGCGGTCGGCCTTGGAGTTTAATCCCAATAGACCTGCTATCTGTTTATAATTAAATGATCGTCCCGAATGGAAAATAAACAAATCCTGAATCGTACGCATCAGCTCCGATTTCTTGGAACCGGAACCTTTTGATTTCTCTTTTGACATAAAAACAAATTTAAATATCCTTTAAATCCATACCAGCCATACATTTGGGTTGGCGACTCAAAAAATACTATGCAAGTTAACCATTAATTATGTCAGTTAACGATTATTTGTTGTGAAATAAAATTTAAATTGCATAAGTTTTGATACACAAACAGAAAACGCATAGACATTTGACCAAATTTCGATAATGAACACCGTACAACCACATTCCAATAGTGCCAACCTCATCAAGGGGAAATTCCCATTGAAAACCATCCTCTACTGCCTGCTCCTGTTGCTTCCAGCACCATTGTTGTTACAGGGACAAAACAACCCACAAAATGAGGTCACAACCATCAATATGACCGATGCCGCCGGGTTGAAACAAGGCGTATGGCGAACAAAAAACAAAAAGAACATTGAAGAAGAGGGTCATTACACCAACGGCAAGAAAGATGGCGTTTGGACGGCCACCTACCCCAATGGGAAGAAAAAACATGCCATCACATTTGTCAATGGATTACCCAAAGGACCAGCCACATTCTACTACGAAAACGGAGAGATTATGGAACAGGGCATTTGGGATGTGAACCACTGGAAAGGCAGCTACACCTTTTACCACACCAACGGAAAACCGGCATACCAATTCAACTTTAATGATGCCGGAAAGCGCGAGGGCGTACAACACTATTTTCACGAAAATGGAAACCTCAAGTATTCAGGAATCTGGGAAGATGGCAAACCGGATGGAGCCATTGAAGTCTTCGACGAGCAAGGCGCTAAAGTTTCGGAACGACTCTACAACGAGGGCGAATTCAGCAAAAACATCAAAAACACGGAACCCAAGGAGAATCAACAAGCCACCTTCACCGGAACCGGTGATTTCACCCTTTACAACTTGAATGGCCAGGTTGACAAGAAAGGGTATTTCAAAGAAGGAAAATTAATAAATGGTGAGCTATACATCTACAACCCACAAAATGAACTGATCAGGGTGGAAACCTACAAAGATGGTGTTAGGGTGAAATAAAACCTACCCATTAATTTAATTGCACCAGGTTTCATTTAGAATCAATAATTTGTATTTTAGCAGCTTGTTAATTCCCAATTACGATTATGGACAACAAACTATTTATTTACAATACGCTAACGCGCACCAAAGAACAATTCAAACCCATACACGAAGGCCATTTGGGCTTATACGTATGCGGACCCACTGTATATGGTGATGCCCACTTGGGGCATACCCGCCCGGCCATCACCTTCGACCTACTGTTCCGTTACACTAGGCATTTGGGCTACAAAGTACGCTATGTTCGCAACATCACCGACGTGGGCCACTTGGAAAACGATGCAGACGAAGGCGAGGATAAAATTGGCAAAAAAGCACGCCTGGAAAAATTGGAACCCATGGAGGTGGTGCAATATTACACCGACCGCTACCATGCCCACATGGATGCACTCAACGTACTCAAGCCCAGCATAGAACCCCGGGCATCCGGCCACATCATCGAACAACTTCAAATTGTTGACAAAATAATGGACAAAGGCTATGCTTACGAAAGCAACGGCTCTGTTTATTTTGATGTGGAGAAATACAACCAGCAACACAACTACGGGCAACTATCAGGGCGCGTGCTGGATGAGCTTTACAGCACCACCCGGAGTTTGGATGGACAGGGCGAAAAGCGCAACAGTTTCGACTTTGCCCTTTGGAAAAAAGCATCGCCCGAACACATCATGCGTTGGCCATCGAAATACAGCGAAGGATTCCCCGGCTGGCACCTTGAGTGCAGCGCCATGAGCGCTAAGTATCTGGGAGAGACTTTCGACATACACGGTGGCGGCATGGACTTGATGTTCCCCCACCATGAGTGCGAAATCGCCCAAAGCACCATCGCCCACGGCCATGTGCTCGCCAATTACTGGATGCACAACAACATGATCACCATCAATGGGCAGAAGATGGGCAAATCGCTGGGCAACTTCATCACCCTTGAGGAGTTTTTCAGTGGCAACCACAAGCTACTGACACAAGCCTACGACCCCATGACCATCCGGTTCTTCATACTTCAGGCTCACTACCGCAGCACGCTTGACTTCTCCAACGAAGCACTACAGGCAGCACAAAAAGGATTGCAACGGTTAATGGAAGCTTATGCCCGCTTGGACAAACTAACGGCTGGCGAAAAGAGCGACTTTAACATCACCGAATGGCAAGAAAAATGCCACGAGGCGCTCAACGACGACCTGAACAGCCCCATCCTGATTTCACACCTCTTCGAAGCCGTAAAATGGATCAACAGCATGGTGGCCGGCCAAGCTACTCTGACGGCCGACGATCTGAAGCTGTTTACCCAATACATGCATCTGTTTGTTGAAGAGATTTTGGGTCTGAAAAACAGCATCGACGCCAAAGGTGGCGGAGAGGTGCTGAAAAATGTGATCGACCTGCTGCTCACCCTTCGTATGGAGGCCAAAGCGCGCAAAGACTGGGCCACAACAGACAAAATCAGGAATGAACTTCAAGCCATGGGTGTTTTGGTGAAAGACACCAAAGATGGCTTTGAATGGGAATTGAAATAACTCACATTGGGAATAACTGGAACAAATCCGGTTATTCCTTTTTTATCACCACATCAAAAAAACTAGCCATCATGAACATCCCTCAAACGCTGACACTGGTTGTTTTTTTCAGCAGCGCCTTGTTCTTCTCTTGCGGCAAGAGTAATGTCAACAATAAAAAAAGAGCAACTCAAGAAACCGCTGTCATCACGGTGCCGACGTTCGATGCCGACTCGGCCTTTCACTACATCGACCGTCAGGTGGCCTTTGGCCCACGAGTTCCCAATACGGAGGCACACACGGAATGCGCGAAATACCTGGAGCAGGAACTTAAAAGATTTGGAGCAGATGTGATTGTCCAGCAAGCAGATGTAAAAGCCTTTGATGGCACAACTCTCCACATCAAAAACATCATCGGACAGTACCAACCCGAGAAGCGCAACCGCATCCTGTTATTCGCGCACTGGGACACACGCCCCTTTGCCGATCATGATCCCGATGCGTCGAAACGCAACCAACCCATTGATGGCGCCAACGATGGCGGCAGCGGCGTGGGCGTTTTGCTTGAAATTGCGCGCCAACTGCACACCAACCCCACCGATATGGGCGTCGACATTATTTTCTTCGATGCCGAAGATTACGGCACCCCCGACCACATCCAAACCACCTATCAACCCGACACCTGGTGCCTTGGCAGTCAATACTGGGGGAAAAACCCACACTCCAAAGGCTATGAGGCTCGGTATGGCATTTTGCTCGATATGGTGGGGGCACCCAACGCAACTTTCTATAAAGAGGGCTATTCCATGCAGTTTGCACCACGACTGGTCAAACAAATTTGGCAAACAGCAGCAGACTTGGGATATGGCAACTATTTTATTTGGGCCGAAGGCGGCACCATCACCGACGACCATGTTTACGTCAACAAATACCGTGGCATCCCATGTGTAGACATCATCCAGTTCGACCCTGCCTCCGACACCAGTTTTGGCAGCTACTGGCACACCCATGCCGACACCATGGAAAATATTGACACCAACACCCTCAAGGCTGTGGGACAAACCGTCTTGACCGTCATCTTCAACGAAAAGCAGTAATGGCGCTACTCCCAGGCATAAATTTGGACATTATTGAGGCCGGCTGCGACGAGGCCGGACGCGGCTGTTTGGCCGGTCCTGTGGTGGCGGCAGCCGTGATACTGCCACCTGGTTACCACAACGACCTGTTGAACGACTCAAAAAAACTCACCGAAAAACAGCGCGACCTGCTCCGTCCCATGATTGAGCAGGACGCCCTTGCCTGGGCCGTCGGCATTGTATCGAATGGGGAAATTGATGAGATCAACATCCTCAATGCCTCCTTCCTAGCCATGCACCGAGCCATCGACCAACTAACCATTCAACCACAGCATTTACTGATCGACGGCAACAGGTTTCGCAAATACAACAACATTCCACATACCTGCATCGTCAAGGGCGATGGCAAATACTTGCCCATTGCGGCAGCCAGCATTTTGGCTAAGACACACCGTGACCAAATCATGGAGGCTCTTCATGAACAATACCCCAGTTACAACTGGAAAAAAAACAAAGGCTACCCCACCAAAGACCACCGGACTGGCATTGAGCAGCACGGCCCCACCCCACTCCACCGCATGAGTTTCAAACTTTTGGACACCCAGTTGAAGTTGGATTTCTAATTCTGAAAGCCCATCAGAGGCCTATTCCATTCATGCAGATTTTTTCCATCAATAAACGACTACTTTTTTAGTTAATTTTTCAATCATCTATTGATTGACTAAAAAAATAGTCATATATTTGTATTGAAGGATTGAAAAAACGAATATCATGCAACTGACAAAAGCAGAAGAGCAAGTGATGCAAATTCTATGGGAGATGAACGAAGGACTGGTGCGCGACATCAGGGATTGCTTTCCGGAACCAAAACCGGCGCGCAACACCGTATCGACAGTCATCCGCATTTTGGAGAAAAAAGGATTTGTAGCCCACCACTCGAATGGCAACACGCACATCTATTACCCACTCATCAAGAAAGAAGAGTACACCAAAACCCAGCTCTTTGGGTTGATGAAGAACTATTTCAACAACTCATTTCCTGCCATGGCCTCATTTTTCGCCAAGGAAAAGGATTTGACGATAAAAGAGTTGGAACAACTGATGGAAGAGACCAAACGGGAATTAAAAACACCGGACGGCCGATAATCAAAACTATGAAAACAAATTCCTAAACTGAAAAAAGCACTATGGAAGCCCTTTCAATTTATTTGTTTAAATCATCGGTTTGGTTGTTCTGTTTTGCCATTACCTACCTGGTGTTTTTGCGCAACGAACGTTATTTCACCATCAACCGATTGTATCTGATACTGGGTGTGCTTGCCTCGCTGCTTGGCCCTCTCACGACCATACACTATAAAGTAACCGTGCCAGCCACACAAACGGGTGTTGCGGCAGAAATGCCAATCCCAACAGCCATTCAAAACAGTGGCGACTTGACATACAACACCATCCTGACCTGGTTGGCACTTACGGGTATGGCCTTTTTCCTGATCCGCCTTATTGTCCAGACAGCCAAAATGATCCATGTCATCAAAAAATCAACACCAATCAGAATCAACAATCTAAAAGTGATACGCTCCGATGCGTTTCCTGCTTCCTTTTCATTTTTCTCCTACGTTTTCCTCAATCCTTCAACCACAGAAACCGAAGAGCGGGAAATATTGAATCACGAAGCAGAACACATCAGGCAATACCATTTTGTCGACCTGATTTTGGTTGAAATGATGTGTTTGATATTATGGTTCAACCCTTTGGCATGGCTCTTCAGCCGTTACATCCGCCAAAACCACGAGTACCTGGCCGATCAAAAGGCCATTGAACGTACAGGCAATGCAGCGGTTTACAAAGCGGTGTTACTGAACCACCTGTTGGGAGGCGATGCTTTAAGGCTGGGTCATTCATTCAACTATTCGTTAAACAAAAAAAGATTCACTATGATGTCACATAAACCAACATCCAACCTCGCCAAACTAAAACCCCTACTGGTGATCCCAATGCTGGCCACCGTTATGTTTGCTTTTGCCAAACCAACGTACCAATACCAGGATAACGGGAAAAAGCCACAATCCAAACAAGGAATCGTGATCAAGGCCAGCGAGGACAACACCATTGTCATGTCAGGCGACACCATCAACAAGGCTACTGCACCCCAAGAACCACCTTTGATCATTTGCGATGGCAAGGAGATCGCCTATGCGGCCATGCAAAAGATAGCCCCCAACGAGATAGAGTCCATCAACGTTTTAAAAGGGGATGCGGCCCTAGCCCTATACCCTGAAAAAGGAAAAAACGGGGTGATCGTGATCACCATGAAAAATGGAAAAGCCAAAGAGGCGGAAGAACCAGCTTTTCACATTGTTGAGAAAATGCCGATTTTCCCAGGAGGTGAGGAGGCTCTAAAGGTATTCATTGCCAACAATCTGGTTTATCCCGAAGAGGCAAAGAAGAAAGCTATCCAAGGGAAAGTGTTTGTCTCCTTCGTTGTCTCAAAGGAAGGAAAAGTCAAGGACATTGAAATTGCCCGGGGCGTCCATCCAGCGCTCGATGAAGCAGCCAAAACAGTTGTTGGCAAGATGCCCGATTGGACGCCAGGATATGAGAAGGAAGAACCGGTGGATGTATCGTACACCATTCCCATCGCATTCAAACTTCAATAAAAGAGAACGGTGAAACGATCCGTGCGATCTGCCGGCAAGGGGTGCCGACGGCGGCACGGATTGTTGCATCAAAAACCCTGCACAACCATCCCCTATCTAGTACCGAAGACCAATTCAATAAGATCTCACTTTTCTTTTTTCAGAAGATTGTAGATGGTCGATTTTCCAATATCCAATTTTTCGGCCACCTTCAGTACATTGTTATCGTATTTCGCAAGAAAGTGATGGATGATCAACTCATTGTACTGCTTCAAAGTCATTTCTGCCGACAGCAAAGAATCACCATCGGGTTCATAGTACGATGAATTGAAGATGACATGCTCTTCATCAATCACATCGCCGGTGGAAAGAATGGCTCCCAACTCAATAATGGAGCGCAATTCGGGAATATTGCCGGGATAATCGTACCCCATCAACTTTTGACGGGCTTTGGACGAAAGCGATTTGAGTGGCACGCCATTGTCAACTGAGAACTGCTCCAAAAACAAACCTGCCATCAGCAGGATGTCGCTCTGCCGATCCCTCAATCGTGGTAGGATAATGGGCAAACCCTTCAGATAAAAATAAAGCTCCTTGCTGAAACGCCCAGCTGCCACCTCATCGGCCAAACAAACCGATGACGAGGTAATGATTCGCGCCTTAAAAGGGAATTCAGCCCGCCCGCCAACACGGTTGAATGTACGATTCTGCAGCACCTTAAGTAACTTTTGCTGCATGGCTCCATCCAAAGCCCCCACCTCCTCAATAAAAAGGGTGCCATCGCCCACCAATTCAAAACAGCCTCGCTTCATACCCGGGACAAAGGCATTGGCCTCTTTCTCACACCCAAAAAACTCAATATCCTGAAAAGCAGAGGAGATGGCTTCAACATTCATGGAAACAAAGGGATGGGCGTGGCGGGAGGAGTTGTAATGAATCGTTTTGGCGATCATCGCTTTACCAGTTCCAACCTCACCCTGAATGGAGACATAATAATTAGGATGTTGAATGGCTTTCTCCACCAACATAAACACATTGCGCATCATCCCCGACTCCCCAATCAGCGAGGAGTTAAAGGCGTAGCGACCGGAAACTTCGCGCTGGAGTAGGCGCAACTGCTGATTCATCTGCCATTTCTCCACCAATTTACGCATGGAAAAAATCAGCCGCTCCATCGTCTGGCCATTCTTTGTAATGTAATCGTATATGCCTAATTGAAAGAGCTGGTAAGCGGTATCGATGTCATCCTGTCCCGAGATGACGACCACATCCACCGTTGGAATGCATTGGTAGATGCGCTTGAGTAGCGCCACCCCATCCATATCGGGCAGCATCAGGTCGAGAGTAACCACGGAAGGCAAGTCACCCGGAGAAGCCAAACCTTGCAAATAGGCGATGTAATCGTGCCCATTGGTGAAGGTTAAAACATTGCCCTCCCTGAATTGCTTCAGACTCTCCTCCAGCAACCTGTTAAAACCCAGTTCGTCTTCTATCACATGAATGTTCATACAAAAACCATTGATTTATGTAAAAATATAAAATGTTACGGGTATTAATAGCTATTTTGCCAATGAATAAAATATTTTTGCTAAAATATAGTTTATAACAGTAGTCGAACCATTTCACAGCAATCCATGCAATTCAGAAGGCAGGCACTTTTCACCCTAATATGTATGATCATCATCGGTTGTTCGGTAAAGAAGAATACCTGGACAAGCCGCAATTACCATACCCTCACGGCCTATTACAATGTATTCTACAATGGCAATCAAGCTTTTTTAGAGGGGCAGAAAAACATACAGGAAGCTTCGAAGAACGACTACACCACCTTGCTGCCCATCTATTATGAATCGGACAAAGAGTTGGCAAAAAAAGCCGATTCGGAGATGGACAGAGCCATAGAAAAAAGCAAGAAGCTCATCAACAAACATTCCATAACTGCAAAGCCCAAACGAAAATCGGGTAACACCAGCGAACGGTATAAAGCCTTCATAAATAAAACCGAGTACAACCCCATGGTTGACGATGCTTGGTTGCTGATGGGCAAAGCCCTTGTGGTAAAACATGAGAATCAGGAAGCCATCAGCACGCTAGAATTCATCAACCGCGAATTTGAAGGTTCCGAAGCACGCTACGAAGCCTTGATCTGGCTTTCGAAAGCTTACATCAACCTGGAGCAATACACCAATGCACAAGCAGCCTTGGAAAGCTACGATTTAGACGGCATGGCGCCCGAGGGGCTATATTCAAGCTACATGGCGGCTTATGCCAACCTACTATTGGCTCAAGGCAAATATTCGGAAGCACTGCCTTATATGGAAAAAGCAGCTCAGGAAACGGAAAAACGTCATTTGAAGTTCCGCTACAACTATATTTTGGCTCAGCTTTACCAACTCCTGGATAAAAAAGAGGACGCAGCCAACGCATACCGGCTTGTGGCAAAAAACAACCCCGACTACGAGATGGCCTTCAATGCCCGCGTCAACATGGCTGGGGTGGTGAAAAACGCTTCCAGTGCGGACGAAACAGAAAAAACCCTCAACAAATTGATCCGCGACAAAAAGAACAAAGAGTATCTCGACCAGATATACTATGCGCTTGGCAACCTAAAATCGAACATGGGTCATGAGGCACAAGCCATCAACAACTACCGACTCTCCATTGAAAAAAGCAGCGGCAATGACCGGCAAAAGGGATTATCGTTCCTGGCGCTGGGGGACATACACTACAAGAAACCCCAATACATCGAGGCTTTTGAAGCTTATGACAGTGCCGTGGTGTTGCTCAACACACGCCACCCCGGTTTCGACCTGGTGAGCGAACGGCACAACCACCTACAAAAGCTCTCGGATCACCTAAAAACGATCCGCCGGCAAGACTCTCTCCTCCATTTAGCGGAACTGCCCGAAATGGAGCGGATGGCCAAGATCAACCAGATCCTCGACCAACAAAAAAAAGAACTGGAGAAGAAACAACAAACCAGCCAAACTTCATTCAACGATCCATTTTTCAACAACGATGGTCAAACCCAAAACCAAGCAACCACCGCGTCTGGTTCCAAGTGGTATTTTTATAATGTGAGTGCCGCTGGGGCGGGCAAGCTTGAGTTTGAACGCCGCTGGGGCAAACGGAAAAATGAAGACAACTGGCGTAGGAGTGAGAAAAGTTCACGCCCCTCAGAAGAAGCTTACCAAGAACCTGGCATGCCGTACGAAGAACCAGGGATAACCCAACCGGAGCCTGTCCAATTAAAAACCACAACGGATAAGGAAAACGAAAACCAAGTAACACCCACTACTACCGCTGTTGCAACAAGGGAATCGTTGTTAGCGCACATTCCATTAACCAATGAAGCAAAGCAAAAAAGTCACCAGGCGGTTGAAGATGCTCTCTTCGAAAGCGCCAACCTACTGAACAACTTGGTGCTGGACTACCGTTCGGCTGCACAATATTTTGAAAGGCTGCTGGAAGCGTATCCCAAATCACAACATCGATCGGATGCCCTGATTGGCCTCTACCAGGCTTACGAAAAAATGGGCAACCAGGAGCAAACTTCCCGACTGAAGGAACGCATTACAGAGGAAAATCCCGAAAGCCGATTTGCCAGGTACCTGAACGACCCAGACTTCTTCGAGAAACTGGAGGAACAGCGCTTGGCCATGGAAAAACATTACGAGGGAACCTACACGCACTACCTGATGAATGATTTCACTCAGGCAATAGCTGACGCCCAGGACATTCCCAACGCAGCTGAAAACCCCTACCTGGCCAAATACAAACTGGTCAAAGCCTTATCGCTTGCCAAACTGGGCGAAGCCGAACCCTTCCACCAAACCCTCAAGACCATTGTGGCTGACCATCCTGAGACAGAAGAGGCTCAAATGGCTTCTAACCTGATCAGCGAAGTGGAAAAGGGACGTCAACCCATTAAAGCCACTCCATACAAATCGCTCTTGACAGAAAAAGGTTCAACAACCACTGAGGCCAAGCAAGAGGCCGCCAATGAGGTGCAGTTCCTTTACGCTCCCTACGAGGGTCATTGCGCCATGATCATAGGCGATTCGGCCACCAACATGGCTCAGTTGCAATACAATCTGGCCGACTACAACTTTGGAAGGTTCCTACTGGCCGACTACGACATAGAGCAACAGCAACTGCCCGACCAAACAAAACTGATACTGGTGAAAGGATTGAAGAACAAAGTGGAGGCATTGGACTACCTCTACACCATCCGAGAGCAAAGTAAGTTGTTCGCCAGCGCTGGCTTGAACAACCCGGAGATTGTTGTGGTGTCGGACAACAACATCAAAAACCTTATCCTGTCGGGAAATATTTCGGCTTATCTGAATTTCTTCAAAGCTCATTACCTGACGGCCATTCAAGAACCAGCCAGACCAGAAAAAACCAACAACACCACTGTACAAAAAACTGAAGCGGAAGCGAACAAAGAGGTGGTGGCACAATCGCAACAGACAGAGCAGAAACCCACGGTAACAGAAGAACCAAAAAACAACGCAACAGAGGCTCCGTCTTCAATAATTGAAGAGAAATCCGATTTTATCGGCGAGGATGGCAGCAGCTATGCCGGTGTGGTTTTGATCAAGAAAGGAAGGATCGACCTGCGGAAGATTCAAACCATCATCACCAACTTCACCATCAACAATTATGGAGAAGAACTACAAGGTGAAACCACCGACTTGGGGTCGACACACCGGATCATCAAAGTGACCGGATTCGCGACCAGGCAGGCAGCCCAGGCATACATTAACAGCATCACATCGAACAGCTTTTTGATGAAAAGTTTCCCGGGATCCGACCACCATTTCATGGTCATCAATGAAACCAACTACCAAAAATTGCTAGAGACTAAAGACATCGAAGGCTACAAAACATTCATCGATCAACAAAATAACGAATAGGCATGAACGGAAAGATCAACATTTTATGGGTGGACGATGAAATTGAATACCTAAAGGCGCACATCCTATTCTTAACCGAAAAAGGATTCAATCTGACCAAAGCAACCAATGGCGCAGATGCTCTGGAACTGATTGCAGCAAACAGCTACGACCTAATTTTCCTGGATGAAAACATGCCCGGCTTGTCGGGTTTGGAAACCCTGACGCAAATCAAGGCATTGCGCCCTGAAATCCCGGTGGTGATGATCACCAAAAGTGAAGAGGAGGACATCATGGATCAGGCCATAGGCAGCAAGATTGCCGACTACATCATCAAACCGGTGAATCCCAGTCAGATTTTGTCGTCGATCAAGCGCAACATCGACAGCAAACGATTGATAGCTGAAACCACCACGCATGCCTACCAGTCGGAATTCCAGAAACTGGCCATGCAGATAAACCAATGCAGCACAGCGGCCGATTGGATTGCAGCCTACCGAAAGCTGGTGTACTGGGAGTTGGAGCTGCAAAACACCGGCAATATGATGGACGATGTCCTACGCATGCAAAAGAACGAAGCCAATAGCAGCTTTGCTCGTTTTATTAAGAAAAACTATATGAACTGGCTTCTGGATGAGGATGCCCCGCTGATGTCGAACAAACTACTCCAAAAGCGCATCCTCCCCATGCTCGAAACGGGCGAACCAGTCTGCTTTATCCTCATCGACAACTTCAGGCTGGATCAGTGGGAGATAATCAAACGAGAACTATCGCAAGAGTTCAACATCACCGACGACCAATATTTCAGCATCCTGCCAACGGCCACCCAATATGCCCGAAATGCTATTTTCTCGGGGTTGATGCCAGCTCAGCTGATGCAAATGTATCCCCAATTCTGGACAGAGGACGAGGATGAAGGAAGCAAGAACCAATTCGAGAGCGAATTGCTGCGCACCTTCTTCGAACGATTTCGCAAAAACATTAAATGCGGCTACTATAAGGTGAACGATGCCGAAAGCGGCAAACGACTGATTGACCAGCTGCCCCGCTTCTTACAAAACCAGTTCAACGCCTTCGTATTCAACTTTGTAGACATGCTATCGCATGCCCGCACGGAAGTGAAGATGATCAAGGAGTTGGCTGCCGATGAACCCGCCTACCGCTCCATCACCCAGAGTTGGTTCCGCCACAGCCCACTCAGGGAACTTTTGGATCGCCTCAAGGAAAAAGGGGTGAAAATTGTGATCACCACCGACCATGGCACCATCAAAGTCACCAATCCGGTTAAAGTAGTGGGCGACAAGGCAGTGAACACCAACTTGCGCTTCAAGCAAGGGCGCAACCTAGATTACAACCCCAAGGAGGTTTTCGAGGTCAAGCAACCCGAAAAAGCAGGCCTACCCAAACCAAATCTATCAACCACTTACATTTTTGCCACCAACAACGATTTTTTCGCCTATCCCAACAACTACAATTACTATGTGGGCTATTACAAGGACACCTTTCAACATGGCGGAATTTCGCTAGAAGAGATGGTCATTCCATTCGCTGTTCTATCACCGAAAAAATAACTAGGTGAATCCCCAGCGGCGCATAACATGATTTTTATTAGCTTTACTGAAACAACCCAAACCTTGAACACTTTTTATCAATTAATAATCAATAAATTACCCCTACACATAAAAAACAACCCATAAAAGTTGAAATATTGCAGGATAGTATAAATTCATAATAAAATCCTTATTTTTGATTGATCAATACAAATTTGACATCATCATGAATATACCAGGAAATCTTAAGTACACAAAGGACCATGAGTGGGTTACTGTAAGCGGCAACATTGCAACCGTTGGGATCACCGATTTCGCTCAAGGCGAATTGGGCGACATCGTGTTTGTAGAAATTGAAACCGAAGGTGAAGATTTGGAAAAAGAGGAAGTTTTCGGCACCATAGAGGCCGTAAAAACCGTTTCGGACCTCTTTATGCCCGTAAGCGGAAAAGTTTTGGAAGTTAACCCAGAGCTTGAAACAACCCCCGAATTGGTGAACAAGGATCCATACGCGGGTGGCTGGATGATCAAAATCGAAATGTCGAATCCGGCTGAGTTCGAAGAGTTATTGGATGCCAAACAATACGAAGCATTGATAGGCTGATCGAACCGCCTGAAAAAAACCCGGAAGCAAGTTGTCTCCGGGTTTTTTTATGATTATTTCCGCCGCTGATAATTTGGTTTTTCAGGATTGAAAAAATCGTTATATTCTTGAAAAAAAGACACACCCAACATTTCAGGTAAAGCGGCTAAGCCCAGCAACATGCAGGCATAATCAACCCCTTCCACTTTTGAAGGACGCCAATTAAGGTCGCGGTAACTGTATTTCCATAAGATATAATCCCCTCCATCAGAGATCCCCGAACGAGCAGGCAAAGCCATTTTACCCAATCCCCTGGCATCGCGGTAGATGGCAATCAAATCTTTGCGCACCAAATCAGGCAAAACAGGTGAATACCCGGCCATCGCACTTAATGCTATGTTCTCACCCTGATTACGATCCTGATTGGTTCCAACGTGTTCTAATTTACAAATACGGTCAACAGTATAACCTTCCTCTAGTACACCATTCCGTTTACGCAAGCCAACACCTGCAGTTGTGCCCCACTCATAAGGTTGCTTACCCATGGCATCAAGGTCGGTACGATCGTGCCACCAAGCACGGTCGGCCAAGGCAGCCTGTCGCATGGCCTCTTGATAATAGTGACTGGTCGAAAACTCATGTACAAAAATGTAATTGAACATGAAGGTGAAATTCGAGGTAAACTCACCCGTTGCCGCATGATCGGTAGGCACTTTAAAAGTTTCTCCCGCACGCGAAGTGTAAGTTGCCAACGGCAATTTCTCAGGTGCTCCGTACCAGGCATCCCAAAGCTTATTGGCCGGTGCATTTTTCTTCCTAGCCTGCTGTTTCGCCAACCAAGCCACAATCATATATTCGTTATAGGGCAGGGTATATTGTCCAAAAGGGGAACCATCTTCATTCATCTTTAGTGAAATTTGACCTTTAGTCCAATCGCCAATAAATAAAGAGTGGTTAACCATATTATACAGCTCGTCAGCATATTTAGCAATCAGTACGTTCTCATTAAAATAGCGCTTAGCAAACAACGCACCCCCAAGCATTAAGTCTGTGTCGATAGGGCTCCAGTCTTCTCCTATTGCCTTTCCGGTTTCTATGTCAAAAAAGTGGATAAAACAGTTCTCGGCAGTACGCGCCAGCTTGATGCCGTTGTCGTTATATCCAAGCACCGATTCCAGGGACTCAATAATCTCTTCTTCGGCCGAAGTAGTCCATCCCATTTCAGTGGCCACACACTGCGCCACCAGACCCATACCGATATTGGCTGCGGAACCGCGATTTGTTTGCCCCTCACTGCTCACATAATCATAATACAAACCATTGTCAGCCCGCAACATCTGGTAAAATTTTATGGTGTTGTGCAATAACTCTTCGATGATTTGATGATCACTTTTTTGGGCTCGAGCGCTCAAAAAAAACATCGAGGCAAAAACAACTAAAAATATCTTCATGTTTCTTACTTTAATTTAAAGTGGTCAATCTTCCCTGGCCACTCATCTCACCTTTATAATTTTTAATTCTAATTAGTCTGTTAAAACAAAATACTGATCGATATTATTTAACCAGAATTGGTTTTGTACAACCCGAAATACCATTTTCATTGAAAGCCTCAATAGAGAAATAGTATTCAGTATCTCGATCCAAACAACGCATAAAGTGCTCTGTATCCCCATAAATTAACCAGGACTGGTACAATTTATCGGGAGCAATACCCCACCTGATGTTGTACCCTTGTGCCCCTTTAACAGGTGACCAATTTAGTGAGATGTTGCGTCGGTCGTCTTCACGTTTGATTGTGAAACCTTTCACATTGGTGGGCTTTTTACCTAATCCGACACCAAACACACGTATTTCGGACATAGCCAGATTCTTACCGGGAACTTCAATGTTCTTATAGCGCACGTACTTCGCCGCAACCGGTTGATTCAACACAATATAGGCATTGGGTGTATCCTTAAAGCTTTTGCTTCGGTCTACCACTGTTTTCCAGGTTAATCCATCGGTTGAGGTTTCAATGGTGAAACGGTGCCGCAAACCTTCGGTTCGGGTATAAATGCCCGATTCCTGGTCGTGGAAATTCAGCTGAAAAGCATAAATCTTACCGGGCGCCAGCATCTCAATTTCCACCCACTGTCCGGCGTCGTTAGAATCAGCCACCCAAAATGATTTGGGACTTTCATCGGTCAGTACATTAGACACGATCTTGCCTTGCCCATTTTTCTCAAGTGGCATTTCGGCGATTTCGAAATTGCCGTCGGTGGAGGTGCTTTTTACAACTTGCATCCGTGAGGATGAAACAGTAACCTTGCCCTTATATGATAACAACATCCAACCACAATGTTGCCCAGCCATGGTTGGATGGTTGGGTGCATAACGCGGATAATCTCCATAGTGTGTGTCGGAATGCATTAAATCATCCTGGTCGAAATATGTGGGAAACATACACAACCGTCGTTCCCAATGGGAGTTGGAGGCCAAAGCCATGGTGGCAAAATGCCAGTATTGCCCGTTGGTTTGTTTCACGGTAATACCATGACCAGCACCATTGGCAAAACCGCCAGGCTTAAAACACATTGGGTTATTTTTCATATAAGTAAAAGGGCCAAGTGGGGTTTCACCAACATAAGCACCATCGCCATACACATTAAACTGAGTGCCGGGGGCGGCATACTGCAAATAATACTTGCCATTGTGTTTGGTCATTGATGCACCTTCCATATAGCCCTCTTTGAGCGTTGGGTGAAAATTATTCTCACCAAATTGTTCCCAGCCATGTTCCGCCTCTACCAGGTTTATCAGATCTTTTGACTCCCCTGTTTCAAGCATACGATCGTCTTTATTGAGCATCTTTACACGAATGGGGTGCAAATTAGAGGAACCCCAATACAAATAAGTCTTTCCATCATCATCGATGAACAACTCCGAATCCTGAATATTGTTTGTAATGGAAGCAGTAGGCGTCCATCTGCCACTTTTAGGATCGTCGGTGTACAGAATACTCCCATACCCTGCCGGATCACCAGCAAAATACAATAATGAATCTTTATAATTAAAAGCAGTTGGGGCATTACATCCTTCGAAAAACCATTGCAAAGGCTTAATAAAGTTCCAGTTCACCAGATCCGTTGAATGCCAATAACCAAAAGAACGGGTAACAAACATGTAATATTCGCCACGAAATTCAACAACAGCCGGATCGGCACCTGATCGATAGGATATGTTGCTGCTGGAATTATAGACCATATAGGTATAGTCGATATCCAAAGGGTTGCAGTAGGTCTGTGGCACAACCTCCTGGGCATTAACAACGGGTGCAAAAAGCATTACTGCTCCAATCACCCAATATTTTAATCTGATCATCGCTCTTCTTTTTGATTATTAAACATCCATTTCAGAAGCCTTGGCTCAGCAAGCGCTTTATCCCAACTATTATGGTTGGTATTGGGGTAACTTGTGTATCGGGTCCGGTTATTCCCATCTTTTATCTGTTCGAAAACCTCAAGAGAGTAAGATTGTGGCACAACATCATCGGCATCACCATGGAAAAACCAAACGGGGATATGCTTGTAATTATCGGAGAGGCGGGAATCGTGTCCGCCACAAATAATTGCAGCTGCAGCATATTTACCCGGCCAACGGTGTAAAAACTCTAGGGCCCCAATGCCTCCCATTGAAATACCCATGATGTAAATTCGCTGCTGATCAACGTTCGGTTGCTTAATCAATTCTTCCATCAACAAATTTACCATTTCAGTCGGACGCGGGGGAACTTTGGCAACCGGAAAATTAAAAACCCAATTTTGCCCCTCTACCCTATGTTTGGTTCTTGCAGTCCACATATCCGTTACAGGACATTGAGGGAAAACTACAATTGCCGGATAATTCTTCCGAACCCTTTCTTTGAGAAATAAGTCGCCACCCAAGCTTAGTTGACGTTCATTGTCGTTGCCACGTTCTCCTGCCCCATGAAGGAACAACAAAACAGGATATTTTTTACCTGCATCGTAATCGTCAGGATACAAAATGCGATACAATAAGGTATCATTCTCATTAATAAACATTCTCTTTTCATATAGAGGAACGTTCTGAGCTATTGCTAACCGGGATGCTATAGTAAGAATCAATAATACAAAAAACATCAACAACTTATACATAACTGGATAATATAAAGCACATCATTTGAAATAATCTATTCTAAAACCATCACAAGCTGTAACACTAAAAAGGAAATAGGAAAAGTATAAACTGACAGTATGAAAGAGAGGTTTTGCTTCTTCATTTTGAGAAAATAGCCCCTTGCGGGGCTATCCTCAATTAGTTAAACCTAAAATTTACGTGATTGGACTCATCACTTGAGCTTGAGCCAATCCAAAGGTTGAAATCACCAGCTTCGGCAACTGGCTTCAAATCCAGCCCCAAGAACTCAATGGTTTTCTCATCAATGGTAAACTCAACGGTCTTGCTCTCCCCTGCTTTCAGTGACACCTTTTCAAAACCTTTCAACTCCTTTACCGGGCGGGTAACAGAAGCCGTAATATCTTGAATGTAAAGCTGAACAATCTCCTCTCCATCATATTTTCCGGTATTCTGCACCTGGATGGAAGCTTTTATTTCTCCTCCTTTGCCAAATTCCTGTTTATCTAGTTGGAGGTTGCTGTACTCAAAAGTGGTGTACGACAAACCGAAACCGAATGGAAAGAGTGGTGAATTTTCCACATCAATATAAGATGAACGGTAATCGGAAGGACGGTCGGCATTGAATGGACGTCCAGTATTTTTTGCATTGTAAAAAATAGGCACCTGTCCCACATTTCGGGGAAAAGTCATCACCAACTTGGCCGAAGGATTGTAATCACCTGAAATGACGTCGGCCACAGCATGCCCGGCCATAATACCTGGATACCAAGCCTCAACGATGGCGTCTACATTTTCTGCTTCCCAAGACAAATCAAGAGGACGACCGTTGAATAAAACCAAAATAATTGGCTTTCCTGTTTTCTTCAATGCCTTAAGCAAATCGCGTTGGTTTCCTGGCAAGGTAATGTCGCTTCGGCTTGCGGCCTCACCCGACCAATGATAGTTCTCTCCCATGGCAACCAGAATAACATCGCTTTGGCGAGCCACTTGAAGAGCCTTAGAAAAGCCTTGTTCATCGGCATGATAAAAGGGGGTAATCTTTTGGGTTTTGGAATCAATCAATGGCAGTTTAGTTCCTTCTGCATAATTGAACTTAACTGGTGATGTGGCATATTTGGCGTCCAATCCTTCACGCAAAGTCACCGACTTGCTGCGGTCTCCTTTCATAGCCCATTCACCATTCAAGCTTTCACGCTCATCCACGAAAGGCCCAATTAAGGCAACTCGTTTTGCACTGCTCTTTGAAAGTGGCAACACCCTGTTTTCGTTCTTTAAAAGCACGATGGAGGCCTGCGCGGCTTCCCGTGCCAACTGCAACTTATCTTCGCTCATCAACACTTCCTTCTCGCGTTGTGCATCACAATAACGAAAAGGGTCATCAAATAAGCCCAATAAAAACTTCATTTCCAGAATGCGAGCAACCGCCACATCGATCTGTGATTCCGATACTCTGCCCTCCTCAACCAATGCTCGAAGATGAGTTACAAAAGCCTCACTTATCATATCCATATCGATCCCGGCATTCAAACTTAACTCGGCGCCATGCTTGAGATCCTGGGCATAACCATGTGGAATCAACTCCATTATTGCTGTGTAATCTGTCACCACCATGCCATTAAATCCCCATTGCTGACGTAAAATATCAGAGTATAGATATTTATTACCCGTACAAGGCACCCCATTCAAATCGTTAAAAGCAGTCATAAAAGTTCCTACTCCTTGTTCGATTGCGGCCTGGAAAGGCGGGAAGTAAGTTTCATGCAAAGTATGCTCCGAAATATCAACGGAATGATAATCACGACCGGCCTGACCGGCACCATAAGCAACAAAATGCTTAGCACAAGCAATTAACGTATTAGTCTTCGACAGGTCACTATAATGTTCTATCCCCTGAAAACCTTTGACTCGAGCTTTTGCGACCAAAGAACCTAGGTACACATCTTCGCCCGCACCTTCCATAACACGCCCCCAACGTGGATCGCGGGAGATGTCGATCATCGGAGCAAAATTCCACGCAACTCCCGAAGCCGTAGCTTCTTCTGCCGCTGCACGTGCAGTAGCCTCCATCATATCTAAATCCCACGAGCAGGCTTCAGCCAATGGAATGGGAAATGTGGTTTCCAAACCATGTATAACATCCGCTGCAAACAACATTGGAATTTTCAACCGCGAATACTTTAGGTTTTGCTCCTGAAGCATGCGAACATAATCGGCGCCAAACACATTGAAGGTACTACCTATCAATCCCTCTTTTAGGTATTTCCCCGATTGGTTGTTACTGATTTCGCCCGTAGGGGCGAAGTTTCCCGAATATTGGTTCATCTGGCCAATCTTCTCATCCAAAGTCATTAGCGACAAAACCGAGTCGACCTTTTGCTCGATCACAGGATCACCGCTGTAGCTTTTCCATATTGATTGATAATCTTTTGGTTGAGAGCAAGCTATTGCACAAAACAACACGATAGGCAAAGCTCCTTTATAAATTATTTTTTTAAACATAAGTACCGATTAGAACATTATAAACTAAACCATTCAGATCTTTTCAATATTTGGTGGTTATTAGATTTATAAAGCAGGAGAATTAATAAACTCTCCTGCGGTTAACTACTCGATCTTATCAATTAATTCAGAACCGGCCCTAGCAGGTTTGGATTCAAATCCTCTTGATTTGTAGGTATTGGCAAAAATTCATGTTTCCCAGGGATAAAGCCTTTCAGCACTTCACTTGCTTTGCCTGTGCGGACAAGATCATTAAATCGATCTCCCCACTCTACCGACAATTCGGCCCGACGCTCATCAAGTATGTTTTCAACAGTTGGATCGCTTATTTCCGATAAGCCAGCACGCCGACGAACTTTATTAAAAGGTGTAGCCGCATCACCACCTAGTCTTGCTTTAGCTTCAGCATTCATCAACAATACATCGGCATACCGTAATACTCGAATGTTGTTGTTAGAACCATAATCATTCCGTCCAGCGGTAATTTGGTTCTTCGGCACATATGGTTTACCATTATAGTATGCTTTGATATTCATATAACTTGGCTCAAATAGTTTAATCTCATCGCCGGCAGGTGTTACTGTACCTGATTCCAACACGGCTACATCCCATCGAATATCTTCATTTCTAAGTTTCATGAATTCAAGATATCCTGGTTCCATCAGCATAAACCCCCAACCAGAAATGGGCGCAGGATTATTACGAGGTCCTTGGTGCTGAAACCAAGCTCCACCATATACTTGTTGCCCATCTCCTGCTCCAAAATCGGTAAACTGCAACTCATAAATCGATTCGGAACAAAGCTTGCCAGGAACTTTAAACAAGTTGTAATAGTCGTCGTATAACGACAATCCCGAATTAGCAATAATATCGTCAGTTAACGAATTAACCAATCCATAATTGCCTTCCAATAATGCCAATTTGGCTTTAAGGGTCATCGCACTATATTTTGTGACAGCGCCCTTATGCACATCTTGCGTTTTAGGCAAGTGCTGAATACAAAAATCCAACTCCTTATGGATTAATTCACGGACTTTAAGTTGGCTGCTGCGGCTTGGATAACCGAAGTTTACATTTTCAGGATCAATCAAAGGCACATCACCCCAAAGGTTAGAGATAAAATAATAAGCAAGAGCGCGATGAAACACAATTTCTGCTTCATATTGTAACGCCAGATTCAACTCCTCTTCTGTCTTTAAATGTGCTCTGAATCGATTCAACAACTCTTGGTTATTGTGAGTTGAATAAATGATTTTATAAAATGCAACCCATGTATTATTCAAAGCCCAGAAACCTTTGGTGGCTTCATAATTAAAATTCTCAATATCAAGATAAACGCCTTGGTCGGTTACAGATCCACCTCCTTTTGTAACTTCATCACCTCGGACATTGAGCAATGGCCAAATTTCCCATTGAGACATTTTGCTTCTCGTTGTTGCATACACACCTGAAACAGGAGCGTACATTTGTCTGGAATCGGTATAATCAATATCCTCTGTAGGAACAGTGCCTTCTTGCACAATATCCAGCCAATCGTTACAAGAGGTTAGTAAAAACATACCCAGTAACAATAAAATGAACTTATTTAATTTTTCCATAATAGTATCCTTAATTTATATTACTCCATTTTGAACATCAAATTATTTTATTGGGATCCAAGTTAAAATGTAATACGTGCTCCCACAGAGAAAATTGATGATATCGGATACACCTGTTGATCAATACCGCCAGGTACTTCAGGGGTGAACCCATTACTAGAAAAGAAAGTATGAGGACGATCGGCATTCAAATAAATTTGAGCATCACTAATTCCCGCTTTCTTTGAAAGCCCCTTTGGCAAATCATACGAGAAACGCACATTTTGAACGCGGAAATAGGATCCATCTTCGAGAAAGAAACTGCTTAAACGACCAGTGTTCCATGCTTTAAACATTCCGGCTGCAGACGGGGTATTGTTTGTTGAGCCTTCACCAGTCCAAATAGCATCGGCCAAGTTGGCATCAATATTGTTTCTACCGTGCTTATTAATATCGGCACGACGGCGATTGAAAATAGTAACCCCTTCAACGCCTTGGAAGGTAGCTGATAGATTGAAATTCTTATAACCTATCCCAAGGTTAATGCCATAAGTGAAATCAGGATTTGGACTCCCCAACAAATCTCGATCATTATCTGTCAATACATTATCCCCATCCATATCAGCAAATTTAAAATCACCTGGCTTCAATCCATTAGCCAGAGCGATAGGGCAGGCATCAATCTCTGCTTGATTTTGATAAACACCTTCTACTTTCCACCCATAAAATGAATACAATTCACCTCCAACAACCGAACGTTGGGGAAACTCAGCACTACCGGTTTGCAAATAAGGCTCGCCTGAAAGATCCAATACTTTATTATTTATAGTGGTAATATTGGCACCAATCTGGTAACGAAAATCCTTTCCAATGCGGTCTTCCCAATTAGCCATTATTTCAATACCTGAATTGCGAACAGAGCCAGCATTTCTTAGTACGTGTCCATTCCCCATTGGCAGTGTGGTATTAATAACCATATCTTCAGTGTCACGGCTATAATAATCAGCCTCTAACTTTAAACGGTAATCAAAGAGCTTGGTATCAATACCCACATTTGTTTCGTATACAACTTCCCATGCAAGATTGGAGAAAACAGTATTATTAACCATCCCTGGCACTAGCATACCATCATAAACACCTGAGTTCCCAATATCACCAATCGAAATTGAGGCAAAGCCATCGTTTGCAGGCACCCGGTCGTTACCAAGCATACCCCATGATGCCCTCAATTTCAAATAATCGAACTTTAAATTCTTAAGTCCTGCGGCAAAGTGTTCCTCAGAAATAATCCAACCAGCTCCAATGGATGGGAAATAACCCCATTTATCTTGATATTTCGAGGATCCATCTGCTCGCATCGTTAATGACAGTAAATAACGATACTTAAAGTCATAAGTAACACGAGCAAAAGCCGACATCCCTCGAAAACGGGATCCGCCATCGTTAGAGGTGCGCGTATCTGCAGCTCCTGTGTGCAAATAATCTTTATTCGTAACTCCCTGGGCAGCCCCATTTAACCACCTATAATTCTCCTCACGAACAGAAAAACCAGCCAAAGAAGTCAAGTTATGATTACCAAACCCTTTTTTCCAAGTCACTGTATTATCCCAAACGTAATCGTAATTCCAATTTGTCGTTTTACTTAGCGAATTAAGATTCTGTATGGTATTTCCAACTTTATAATCAGGCACATAATATCTGGCAGCACCATAAGCAAAATCCATATTCATTGCCGATCGGAAAGTAATATCATGGTTATTCCATGGTTTTAATTCGGCAAAAATATTTGGCATGAAACGGGTGATATCCGATTCGTTGTCACCATGATAGAAAGCTCTTGCCACCGGATTGGTATAATAAGTGTCATAACCTAAGTTATGAGGGTTGGCAAACTTTTTTGGAAATGCTTCACTATCCTCAAGGCTTTCATCAAAAACCGGATACATGGGATTATTCACATAAGCCTGGAACCACGCAGAATTATCATCAATGGTACGCCCTTCTTTTGTTAGCATCGAACTGAACCCTATTTTAAGTTTTGATGAAACATCATAGTCCACTTTGGCTCTAAGATTGATTCGGTCATACTGACCATTACCATCCATAATACCATCTTGCCCAAAATAACCTAAACTGAAAGCATAAGCTGATTTATCGTTACCTCCCGATAGTGATAAATTGTGATTCTGAATCGGAGCATTCTTACGAATCAACTCTTCATACCAATCGGTAGAAACCGAAGGAATGCCATCAGCACCACCATACCTTTCTATCGCTGCATCCACATGTGATATATAGCCTGCGTTACCTGATGCTCGCATAAAATTGGCATATTGCGAAGAATTGGCCATCTCAAGACGCTGCGTCACCGATTGCATACCATAGTATCCACTATAAGTAACCTGCACTTTTCGATTCTTTGAGCCATTTTTTGTATTAATCAAAACAACGCCATTGGCGGCACGTACTCCATAAATAGCAGCCGCAGAAGCATCTTTCAAAACTGACATAGACTCTATATCATTTGGATTCAAAAAGTTGATGTCATCCAAGAACATGCCATCAACCACATACAAGGGGTTTGAATTTTGAATGGATCCAACACCACGAATACTAACAGAAGGACCCTGGCCAGGAACACCAGAGTTAACAATGGTGACACCTGCAATTTTACCCTGAACAGCACCCATCGCCGATGAGGTACTCATTGAAGTAATCTCTTTTGCCGAAACAGTAGTAATTGGAGAAGTCAAATCTTTAGACTTACTGGTACCATAACCAATCACCACCACTTCGTCTAAATCACTGGCATCAGTATCAAGCACAATAGCAAAATTGTTTGTCGTTCCAACGACCAATTCTTGAGTTTTCAGCCCAATAAATGAAACCACCAATACATCTGTGGATTTTACATTGTTCAGTTCGAACCTACCATCAAAATCCGAAGTTGTTCCTATTACAGTGCCTTTAACCAGAATAGTTGCTCCTGGTAATTGATGACCAAGATTGTCACGAACCTCTCCTGTAATTTTCTTACCTTCCTGAGCCAGTATCGTGTGACTGATCAGCAAGAAGATTATAAGCAATCGTTTAATCATAATACAAAGGATTTAAATAAAATTAATTATAATGAGCTGTTTTTACCAAATTCCCACAATTGGGCAGCCAATCAGTTTAATGACAATGAATGCACAATAAATTGGTGTGAGATGTTTTTGACCAAGTGTTAAAATACATTCAGCAGCCACACACCAGCACCCGACTAGCAAGACAAAAGTCAACAATTGCCCACAAATCTTAATTTTTGAGAATACATCATTTATACATCACACTAAAACCTAAACATCACTTAACTAATTCTCAGGACTTTAACACATCTTTTTAACACAATCAACTCCTGCACCAAATCGACATGATAACATCAATTACATCATCTGATTAGCATCAATTTTCATTACTCTCGAAAAATAAATATATTGCAACTGATTACCAGTCATCATGAATTGGCGCAAAAAAGCAAACACTCTTTTGCATTCAAAGCAACTGATTTAACAATCATCAAGACATGAAACATCAAACGATCATATTGTTAGTATTGATACTATTGGGAACAAATAACACAAGTTTTGGTTGGAACCAACCAACCGCCAACAATCTAGCTCTGGTTTCTCCACCCATTTCAACTTTTTCAAAAGATGAGTACAACGCAGAAAGACAAAATTGGGATATTTCAAGCGCCAAGAGTGGGTACGTATATTTTGCCAACAATCTGGGCTTACTGCGGTACGATGGTGAAAACTGGAGTTTGTACAAAACCCCCAACCCATTGAGGGCTGTTTTTTGCTCAAACGATACTATTTTTGTGGGGGGAAATGGGCTAATGGGTTACTTTGTGGAAAAAAACCTACAACAAGGTTTTCAGCCCTTATCCAATATCCCAAACGACATCTGGAAGATATACAGAATCAATAATCGTTTAATCTTTCAGGCATTCGACAAGATATACCACATCAATGAAAACGGAATCATAGGCAGTGAACGATTCAAATTCGGCAACACCACATTTACCTATCCTGAGGGAAAAGAGATTTTATATCAAATAAACTACAGCAACCTGATAGCATTGACGCCCGATGAAGATGAACGTATCCTTTCGAATTCTCCTGGGATCGATAAACTAATGATAAAATACCTATCCAAAGTAAATACCAGTACAATACTGGTTGGTACACTGGAGAATGGACTATTCCTTTTAATGGACAACAAGCTTAAGCCCATCAACAACGCCTTGAACGATTTCATAAAAACCTACAAACTCAACCGGGCAATACGACTGGATAAAGAGTATTATGCATTTGCAACCATGAACGGAGGAGTGGTCATTGCTAATCTAAACGGCCACATTGCGTATGTATTAAACAGATCAAATGGCCTGTCGAACAACCGGGTACATGCTATCCACCTACATAAGAACCGATTCTTGTGGATGGCTACCGACAATGGAATTTCGCTGGTGGATTTAAAAAATCCAATCCACTATTTCAACAACCAATTTATTGAACTAGGTTCCTTTTACGACATTGCCATGTACAAAGAGGCCTATTATGTGGGGACGAATCATGGCCTTTACAAAATCACGCCGTTAAAAGACCAAGCATCAATTTTCGACATTGAGCTGGTCAACGGCTCAGAAGGCCAAATCTGGAATTTAGAAGTGATTGACGACAAATTATGGATCGGGCACAACAATGGTACCTACCTCCTTGAAAGGGGGCAACTCAAACCCTTATCGAGAATTGCTGGAGGCTACACCATGCTCCAAAGTAAACTCGACAACAACATTGTATACCAGACTTCGTACTTTAGCGTTGCTGTGTATAAAAAAAGCAATAACAAATGGCAACTGGAATACACCATACCAAACATCACAGAGCTTACCAGGGATTTAATTGAGCTGCCCGATGGCTCGCTGATCGTGAGTGGAGGGACTAACACATTGTTCCAGATCTTACCGGACAACTACAAAAAGATAGCCGAGGTCAAAAACTTATCCAATTTCCCCGAATTGAACCAAGCCAGCTGGATTCGAGCCTTCGATGTGCAAGGGCAAGTACTGGTAACCTCAAACGACACATCATTTTTCTATTCCCCAAAGGACGGAATAAAAGCATGCCCCCCCGAATTCAACCAGGTGAGTTACGTTTCTGATGTGATTAACAACCATGTATTTTTAAGGCACAACAAACTATTATCATTATACAACCTGACAACCCAGAAAATTGAACAGCTGCCTTATGACTTGAAAAAGATCGAGAACGAATTGATATTCAAATTCGAGAAAATAGCCCAACCTGTCGAAGGGAAAATCATGTTTTGCCTTTCGGATCGAATTGCTTCCACTAGTTTGATCGACCTTAAACGCCCTCGATCAGGCAACGATTCGCCATCAATCACCAGTATAAAATGCAGTAACGACCGCTCAGGAGAGGAAGGTGCTTTTGAAGAGGGCGGAGCTATCCCATACAAATTTAACACGATACGTTTCGCATACACCGCATTCAGCTATGGAACCGAAACATCATACGAATACCTACTGGAGGGTTACAACAATCAATGGCAAAGCCGTGACGAGAACGTGGCGCTGTTCCAAAACCTACACGAAGGCACATACACGTTCAAGGTAAGAGAAAAAAGTGGAACCAATATCGACAGTGTGACCTTTACCATTTCGCCTCCTCTCTTGCGATCAAAACTGGCATATTTCACCTATTTGGTTGTTTTCATCATACTACTCATCGCCTCACGCTACATCTACTTGTTGCTTCAAAAGAAAAAAAACTATCTGAAACTCCAAAATGAACGAAAGCGACTGAACGATTTACGAATGCAACGCACTCGCCAAGAGCTGGGGTTGGAGGTTAAACAACTACAGGAGGAGGTAACCAATAAATCGGACAAACTAACCAATCTCCTATTGCAAAACAACAAGAAAAAAGAGGTAATAGAAAAAATAAACGAAGAGCTAAAAACCATCCGAGAAAACCATCGATTTGCGAATGGACAGCAAATTGATAAACTTGCAAGAATGATAAAATCGAGCAGTGATGAAAAAAAAGACTGGCTCATATTTGAGGCTGCCTTCTCGGAGGCTCATGCCAATTTCTTCAAAAAACTACGAGCCAAACACAGCAACCTCACAGACGAAGATCTAAAGCTTAGTGCATATATTAAAGCCAATCTTTCATCAAAGGAACTGGCTCCTATACTAAAAATAACCCCACGCAGTGTCGATTTAAAGAAATACCGACTAAAAAAGAAAATGAATCTCACCCATGAGCAAAACCTAAAACATTACATTATGAATTTTGATTATTAAAAATCAAATGGCTTCAAGCAAACCAAAAAGAAGCATTAATAGGCTAATTGAACCGCCTGAAAAAAACCCGGAAACAAGTTGTCTCCGGTTTTTTTTATACGATCACTCCAAACCAAACTCAACAACCACCGGCAGATGGTCGCTGGGGAAGCGGTCGCCACGCTGATCGGAAAGATGCAGGTGCTTCACGACGCGGAGGCGGTTGGTGACAAATACATAATCGATGCGCTGGCGCTCCGCAACAGGAACCGATCCAAAACCATGGAAAGTCCATTGCGGACCGTATTGGTAGGTGGCCAATTCCATTGCATCCTTTAAAGGCGAATCCTCCACCAGCAAGTGGTAAACATTGCTGCCCGGGTCGGCATTAAAATCGCCCATAACCATCACCGGATGCTTATCGGCATACTTTGCCACTTCACGCTTCACCATGAGGGCACTCTCGCGACGAGCCTCCTGCCCTACATGATCAAAATGGGTGTTGAAGACCACCAGCTGTTTCCCAGAGCTTTTCACCTTAAAAATACCCTTAGTGAGCACCCGGTTGCACACAGCATCCCACCCCATGGAGCCAGGTGTTTCGGGCGTTTGCGACAACCAAAGCGTTTTTTCATCCAACAATGCCAACTTGGATTTATGGTAGAGGATAGCCGAGTACTCACCCTGCTCCTTGCCATCGTCGCGACCACAACCAATCACGCCATAATCGGGCAACAAAGCCTTAAGGTCATTCAACTGATTGACCAGTACCTCCTGCAATCCCACCACCTCTGGTTGGAAATAATGAATCATCCCGGCCACCCACTCCTTACGGTTTTCCCAATGATTGGGGGCATCTGATGGGTTGTCGTAACGGATATTAAACGACATGGCCGTCATGGATAAACTTTCCTTGCCTGCCAAAGCAGGTATGGCCATGGAGGCGGCCAGCCAAGCAACTACAATTAAAATTTTCAACTTCATAGCAACAATCAATTTTGATGCAACAAATTAATAAAAAAACCCTCACGATACTCATCGGAGGGTTTAAAATCATTCATTTGGTTCTCCATCAAATAGCCACATCATCTTTTTGATGCTTGTATTTGAACAATATGCTAAACAAAATACCAACCACCAAGGCGTATCCGGCAAATGCCATCCAAATGCCTTGCCAATCCTTCTCAAGGGTGGCAGGATCCTCAAACCACTGCACAATCACCAGTCCGGCCACAATATTGCCAAGTACGGCGCCCACCCCATTGGTCATCAGCATAAACAATCCTTGTGCCGACGATTGAATGGAGGCATCGGTGTTTTGTTCCACAAAGAGGGCACCCGAAATATTGAAAAAGTCGAAGGCCATGCCGTAAATGATACACGATGCAAGGACCAAACCAAAGCCCATCAAACTATTATCGGCCAAGCCAAACAAACCAAAGCGCAACACCCATGCCATCATACTAAAGAACATCACTTTCTTGATACCAAATCTCTTCATGAAAAATGGGATGGCCAGGATGAACAAAGTTTCAGAAATTTGCGATATCGACAAGATGATGGTTGAAAAATTATTGATCAACTCTCCCTTTGGGAATACGGTATGATCCTGCAAAAAACTGTCGCCATAAGCATTGGTCAGCTGCAAGGCTGCACCCAACAGCAGGCTGAAAAGGAAGAAAAGCGCCATCTTCTTTTGTTTGAAAAGAACAAAAGCCTCCAAACCCAACTTTTCAACAAAAGACTTCTTCTCCTTGCGAATTTTATTATCGGTTTTCACCACAGGAAGGGAGACCAACGAAAACATGCCAAGCACGAAGGCCAATGCCGCAGAGATCTGGAACGACACCTTGATGCTTTGCCCCAATCCCCACTCTTTTGTGAAGAAGTTAGTCACCCACATGGCCACGATAAAACCTACAGTTCCCCATACCCGGATCGGCGGAAAATAGGTGACAGGATCTTTCCCTTCTCCTTTCAACACATTAAAACTGATAGAGTTAGTCAAGCCTATGGTGGGCATATAAAAACTCATAGCCACCAGCAATACCCAAAAGAAAGAGATGGGCGAATCGATCATCGGCAGGAACAACATGGTGCCGCCAAATAACAGATGCAAAATGGCATAAACATAGTTGGCCTTCCATTTGTCGGCAATAATACCAAAGAGCGTGGGCATCACCAACGAGGCAAACCCCATGGTGGAAAAAACAAGCCCGAATTGGGCTCCATTCCATTGTTTCTCAACAAACCCATAATGACCCAAGGTCATCATCCAGGCTCCCCACACGAAAAATTGCAGGAAGTTCATTATTATCAAGCGAAGTTTCAAAGTCATAATTGTGTTGTTATGTTTGTGCTGATTCAGGCCATAAAAATAACAAGAATTCACAATAATCAATGGGAAAGCCAAACAGAACACAAAAAAATGTTAACAAACACACAAAAGAGAAACCCCAGAACGAACCCATAAATTTAAGAGGACACCAAATAAAAGGGGCTATCCGAATAATTGGACAGCCCCTTGAAATATTATTTAGGATGATGATTACATCATGCCTGGCATTCCGCCCATGCCTTGTGGCATGGCAGGTGCCTTCTCTTCTTTCTCTTCAACCAAGATACACTCGGTGGTGAGGAACATTCCGGCAATGGAGGCAGCATTTTCAAGTGCCACACGGGTCACTTTGGCAGGATCGATCACACCGCTTTCAAACAAATTCTCGAATTTGTCGGAGCGGGCATTGTACCCAAAGTCACCTTTGCCTTCTTTCACCTTCTGCACAATCACTGCACCCTCTTTGCCGCCGTTGAATACGATCTGACGCAAAGGCTCCTCAATAGCACGTTTCACGATTTCGATACCAGTGGTTTCATCCTCGTTGGCACCTTTAAGCCCTTCAAGACCTGCAATGGCACGAATGTAAGCCACACCACCACCAGGAACGATACCTTCTTCAACAGCCGCACGGGTAGCGCTCAAGGCGTCGTCCACACGATCTTTCTTCTCTTTCATTTCCACCTCGCTGGCAGCACCCACATAAAGCACGGCAACACCACCTGCCAATTTGGCCAAACGCTCTTGAAGTTTTTCACGATCGTAGTCGGAAGTTGTATTGGCAATTTGAGCTTTAATTTGTGCCGTACGGGCAGAAATGGCCTCTTTGGAACCAGCACCATTCACAATAGTTGTATTCTCCTTGTCGATGGTCACTTTCTCTGCTTGTCCCAACATATCGAGGGTAGCCTGCTCCAGCTTCATGCCGGTCTCTTCGGAAATAACAGTACCATTGGTCAGCACAGCGATATCCTGAAGCATCTCCTTGCGACGGTCGCCAAAGCCAGGAGCTTTAACAGCAGCCACCTTCAAGGAACCTCTCAAACGATTGACCACCAAAGTAGCCAATGCTTCACCATCCACATCCTCGGCAATAATCAACAAAGGACGACCGCTTTGAGCAGCTGCTTCCAATACGGGCAGCATATCCTTCATGGTAGAAATCTTCTTGTCGTGGATCAGAATCAAGGGATGATCCAGTTCTGCTTCCATCTTCTCGGTGTTGGTGACAAAATAAGGCGAGATGTAACCACGATCGAACTGCATACCTTCCACAACTTCAACAGTTGTTTCGGTACCTTTAGCTTCTTCCACAGTGATAACGCCTTCTTTGCCTACTTTACCCATGGCTTCGGCAATCAGGGCACCAATTTTATTGTCGTTGTTGGCCGAGATGGTGGCTACTTGCTCAATTTTCTCGCTATGGTCGCCAACGGAGGTCGCTTGCGACTTGATGCTGGCCACCACTTTTTCAACAGCCAGGTCGATACCGCGCTTCAGATCCATGGGATTAGCCCCGGCTGTCACATTTTTCAAACCAACAGTAATGATTGATTGTGCCAAAACGGTTGCGGTAGTTGTACCATCACCTGCATCATCACCAGTTTTTGAGGCCACTTCTTTCACCATTTGAGCGCCCATATTGGCATAAGGATCGGCCAACTCGATTTCTTTTGCAACAGTAACACCATCTTTGGTGATTTGTGGTGCACCGAATTTTTTATCGATCACCACATTACGTCCTTTAGGACCCAAGGTCACCTTAACTGCATCAGCCAACTGATCTACACCTTGTTTTAAAAGGTCGCGTGCTTCAATATTGAATTTTATATCTTTTGCCATAACTATGCGATTATTTAAGAGAGTTATTAATTAAGCGATATACAAAACGTCATTTTGTGAAATCAAAAGGTAATCGGTACCATCAATTGACAGCTCTGTTCCGGCGTACTTGCCATACAAAACCACATCTCCGGCATTGACCTCCATGGGTTCATCTTTTTTGGCAGCGCCCACCAGAACCACAGTCCCCTGAAGAGGTTTCTCCTTGGCTGAATCGGGGATGATGATTCCGCTTGATGTTTTAGTTTCGGCAGCCATAGGCTTCACTAAAATTTTCCCTGCAAGAATTTTTCCTTTAAGATCTGACATATTTTCAATTTTTAAATGGTTAAACGTTGTTATTTCACACGAGAAGTTATTTTCCATAAAACGTGCCAATCCTGTTTTGGAGGAAAACCAGCCCAAATAACTGACAATTTTACGCAATTGTCAATAAATACGGAAAGTTTGTCACACCAGAAAGATAACCCCCACTTTTTAAACAATTGATAGAGACAAAAAAAGCCAGCTTGAAAACTATCAAACTGGCCTAAATCTTTTTTTGTGGCGCATCAATTATTCACCATCACCATTGGGTTGATCACCGCTTTCGGGAGCTGGGAATGCAGGTGTTTGTTGTTGTGGAATCTGAATGTTTTTAACCTTCTCATCCAATTCGGAATGAACACCCATGGTTTCGCGTGGCAACACCATCACCGAAACGAAAGAGAGAACCAACAAAACAGTGGCCAACGACCAAGTGGCTTTTTCGAGGAAATCGGTTGTTTTGCGAACACCCATAATTTGATTGGAAGCTGAGAAGTTTGAAGCCAAACCTCCTCCTTTTGAATTCTGAACCAATACGATTAAGACCAGAAGTATGCTTACCAACATCACTAAAATCGATACAAATGAGTACATAGTCAGTTTATTTATTGAGTTTTTGATAATTTTTCGAGTTCGGAAATCCGAGCTGCAAAATAAGTATTTTTTTCGGGATATTTCAAACGTAGTTTCTCGAATATATTAATGGCTTTGTGAAAATGCTTTTGCTTGATATAAATGGAGGCCAGTGTCTCGGTCAAAAGATCCTCATTCTCGGAGACACTCTGCTTGACCTTGTCTTCAATCTTGGCCGCCGTTTCTATGGGCTTGGGAATAATCCTGAACGTATCCTGGTTTAGGAAATTGTCGATCAAGTCGAGCCCCTTGGCGGACTGTCGAGCGGGCTCGGGAGCGGCCACAACCTTCCGGTGACGCATGTAATTCAACCAGTCGGAAAAGGAGTAACTCTCATCTTCGGTTAAATCGATGGGTGGCAACTCTTTTTCCAACAAATAAGCAGCCCGCTGCGGCAAGTCGTACCCCAATAAATCGGCACTGGGCAGCAAAATGGCATCTTCAACCTTACGAACCGGTTTCGATGGGGTGTTTTTTGCCACCTCGAACGACGGAATTTCGTCCGTCACCTCAAAATAATCATCAACCACAAGCGGTTGACTGCCATGGTCGGAATCCGACTCTGACACTGACGACAACACACCCGTCAATCTTTCTTGAGGAATGCCGTGCGGCTCGGAATCCACCTGAGGGACAGAAGAAGTATCCGTCGTGGAATCTTCAGCCACAAGAGAACCGCTCTTAATTGATGGTTGTTCACCTTGGCTGTCAACAGAAAGGGCTGCAACAACCGGATTGGATTTTGATTTATAGACCAGCTCGAACAATTGACGTCGATTGGCGATGTGTGCCGCACAAGTTTTCAATTCTCCATTAAACCTGATGTGTTCGAGATTATGAAGATTCTTGATCAACAACATGCGCGCCGCCTGAAAAAATGGATAGGCCTGAACCACTTCGGTAAGCGGTTGCAGAGTATCCCCATTCAACAGGTGCGGGTTTTCGAGCCAATGATAAAACTGTTGTTTGTTCATAAATCACCAATCGGCAAAAGCCTTGTTAAATATATTTTCAGTAATCTGGTCAATAATGATTTTGGTCAACTCATCCTCCACTTCAGTAAGGTTCTTCTCCGAGGGGAAATCCTGGTAAGCGGTGAATGAGGACTCCCAATTCTTCTTGGGATCCTTGAAATTGCGGCACCGCACCTTGACCGACACCGTCAGGCGTGTCTCAGCCGACAGGGCATCGGCCTTAATGGCCATGGGACGGGTGTCGTAACCGGTAATCTCTCCCGAGAAATCCACATCGCCCAAGTCGCGGGCCAGCGTCAACCGCGATTCATTCATAATGCGGTCCTTCAACCCTTCGGTCAAGTTTTGGCTCAAGGTAGGATTGACCAATGGTGCTCTATTCACAATATATTGAACCGAAAAAGACTTCAGATTTTCGGGTATGGAGGCACCACTCATGGTCATCCGGATGGAACACCCCGTTAGAAACAAGCCCATCAACACCAGAAGACCAGCTATTTTAGATATATTCATTCAATTATATTTTTCAATCATCAATTTCAAACTCCTTAATTTTACGGTACAAAGTGCGTTCCGAGATTCCCAGCTCCTGAGCTGCCATTTTGCGCTTACCATTATATTTCTCCAACGCTTTAAGAATCAACTCCTTCTCCTTATCAGCCAGAGAAAGCGACTCTTCTACAAACTCCTCCATATCCTCAATGCCGTGGTCGGCCGGTGATGGCGTCACATATTGGGGTGCAGGCGAAGGTTTGGATGGCTTGATAAATTCACCTTCGGCCGTTTGATATAGCTTCTGGATGATTTGGGCATGTTCGTGACTGATGCCCTGCTGGTTGTCGTTTTGAAGAATATCGAGCACTAACTTTTTCAAATCATTCATATCCTTCTTCATGTCGAAAAGGACTTTGTACAGAATCTCCCGTTCGGTATTGAACGTGTTTTGATCCACATTGCCATGAACAGAACCAATGAGCGCCGGCAAGGAGTCGCCATCGTGATAAGGGATATAAGGACGTAAAGATTCTGCATCAATCTCCCTGTTTTGTTCGATAACCGAAATCTGCTCGGTTATATTCTTCAACTGCCGAATATTGCCCGGCCAACGATAACGCATCAGCAACTCCTTGGCATCTTCGGTCAGCTTGATGGGGGGCATGCGGTAACGGTCGGCAAAATCGTTGGCGAACTTGCGGAACAAGAGGTAGATGTCTTCCACCCGATCGCGCAAAGGCGGTATGCGGATGGGCACACTATTGAGCCTATAAAAAAGATCCTCGCGAAACTTGCCTTCCTTGATGGCTTTCTCCAAATTAACATTGGTAGCAGCCACCACCCGAACATTGGTTTTCAGCACTTTGGAGGAACCAACTTTCATAAATTCACCTGCCTCCAGAACACGAAGCAACCTAACCTGAGTTGACAACGGTAATTCACCAATCTCATCGAGGAAGATGGTACCCTTATCGGCCTCTTCGAAATAACCTTTTCGGTCGGACATGGCACCGGTAAACGACCCCTTTTCATGGCCAAAAAGCTCAGAATCGATGGTTCCCTCGGGAATGGCACCACAGTTAACCGCAATATAGGCGCCATGCTTCCGGGCACTATATTGATGGATGATTTGCGGGAATGACTCCTTGCCGGTGCCACTCTCGCCAGTGATCAACACGGACAAATCGGTGGGTGCGACCTGGACAGCAATATCGATGGCTCGGTTCAGATGAACTGAGTTCCCAATAATACCAAATCGTTGTTTTATTAACTGAACATCCATTTACTGTCTGCTATTTTTTCAGGTTTACCTGACAAAGTTACAAAAAAAGAGGCAAGTCACGATTTCCACAAGGCTTTTTCCTATTTTTGGGGATCAAAATAGAAGAACCATGAGTGCATTCCATGCAATTTTAGGCTTGATACCGGCACGTTTTGCATCGACACGCTTCCCGGGCAAGCCGCTGGCCGACATTGGCGGGAAACCGATGATCCAACGTGTATACGAACAGGCCATCCAAATACTGCCCACCGTGTATGTGGCCACCGACGACGAACGCATTGCCACGACCGTCAGGTCGTTTGGCGGCAAGGTGGTGATGACCTCCGAAAGTCACCAGAGCGGCACCGACCGCTGTGAAGAGGCGTTGGAACAAGTTGAGAAAATCGAGGGGCGGCCCTTTTCAGCGGTGATCAACATTCAGGGCGATGAGCCATTTATCAGTCCCCAGCAGATTGAGCAATTGGCTCAGGCCATGGCCAATCCGGAGACAGAAATAGCCACCCTGGTAAAAAGTGTTGTTGACCCCACCGATTTATTCAACCCCAACAAGCCCAAGGTGGTGGTGGGAACGAAAAATGAAGCCCTCTATTTCAGCCGTTCGCCCATACCCTACCTGCGTGGGGTGAAAGAAGAGGAGTGGCACCAGAAACACAACTTCTACAACCACATTGGCTTGTATGGATATCGCAGCGACGTATTGGGCTGCATCACCAAACTACCCCAAGGTAAACTGGAACTATGCGAATCGTTGGAACAGTTGCGCTGGCTCGAAAACGGCTACCGTATAGCGGTTATGGAAACCAACCTGGAAAGCATTTCGATAGATACGCCCGAAGACCTTGCCCGCCTGAAGGAGGCTGGGTTGATATAAAAAAAGGCCGGCTATTAGGTCGGTCTTTTCTTTTAGAACCAATATTTATTTAGAAACGGTACGAAAGGGCAATGGAGAATACGCCATTTTTCATGTCACCCATTTCATCTTCCTTGTTAATGTTGGTCAAACCAAAATTATAGCGAAGATCCAATCCCAGTCCATTTTCCAACTCATAACCTGCCCCGAGATTCAAACCTAGGTCGAATTTCTTGGCATCATCCTTCACATCTTCTTCATCTTCACCTGTTTCCTTCCACTTAGCGCTAACCAAAAAACCCAACTGAGGACCAGCTTGCAAACTAAGTCCGGTGATAGGATAAAACTTCACCATAATGGGAACCAGGATATAATCAAGTTTTAATTTGCCTTCATAGGTTTCCCCTTCATAGCTTTCCTCCATCTTGAATCCTTGCATAGAATACAACAACTCGGGTTGGATAGCCAATTTATCGGAAATAGAATAATCGGCAAAAACTCCAAACTGAGGACCAACTAACGATTTCGCATCGTCCATATCATCTCCAGTAACTTTGGCAATGTTCAAACCAACTTTGGCTCCGAACTTCAATTGCGCTTGTACAGAAACTACTGCACCCATCAAACACAAAACAAACAACAATTTTTTCATAGCTTCTCAATTTAAGTTATTAAAAATAAAGCGCGTAAACCTACGCCATCCTAAAGCCAATGTCAATATTCTGCGGCTTTATTTTCATACATGGGACAACAAAAAAACATCATCCCTAAACAAGAAATGATGTTTTTTACTAAGCTTGGCGCCAAACTATCTTCAGAAACAATAAGAGACTGATAAAGTAAACACATTTGACTTATTGGAGCCGTTACCACCTTCGAAATTCTGTATCACATTGGTTAACCCAATACAATACCGGGCATCCAGTCCCACGCCAAACGGGAAATCGAATCCAGCGCCCACATTCAAGGCCCAGTGGGTACTCTGCAGCTCATCGTTGAAATCCTCTCCCATGAGCTTGGCCGAGGTAAGATAACCAATCTGTGGTCCGGCCTGAAGATTAAAACCTGGCACAGGATAGAATTTCAACATAATGGGCACTTGGATGTAATTCATTTTCATTTTAAAATCTTGGGAAAGTCCGATTTCCGATGCAGAACCTTCGAGCGTAAGGCCTTGCATGGAGTAAAGCACTTCGGGCTGAATGGCCAAGATTCCCAGAAGCTTAAAACGAGCAAAGACACCAAAATGGCCGGAAGTCAACGCCTTATTCTCAAAATTAACACCCTCGGCATAACCCGATGCATCGACGTTGGATATATTAAGCCCTCCTTTCAAACCCAACTTGACACTGCCTTGAGACCGGATATTGGATGCCATGCAAACTAAAAAGAGAAAAAAAAGAACCTTTTTCATCATTCTTCCTTTTAAGTTATAGCCAATGCAAAGATACGTCATCCTATAGCCGACATGCCAATAAATTAACATAAAAACCACTCTATCCAACGATTGAGTCGCGATGAATAATAAAAGCGGCGCACCTTGATGGATGCGCCGCTTTATAATGAAACGAAGACTATTATATTCAAAATATTGAAAGGAAATTTCTTTTATTAAAAAGATATCCCTAAACTAAGACAAATTGCACCAACATTCACCTTCCTTTTACTAGAATTATAAGAATAATCATCCCAATAATAAGGAGAATATCCGGAACCGTAATAATAGCCTTCAAAAGCATTATAATATCCGATATCCATTTTTTGCATTTCATATCCCAACCCTAAATGGAATTTTGAAGTGCCAGCCACATTAAAGCTAACACCCACAGACGGATTTAGCAATAAACCAACACGATCAAAACCATCTGTTGCGTCGAAAGAATAACCAACCCCCATTGAAAAATAAGGGGATATTTTTCCTTCAGAGCCACGAACCATAACATCAGCAAACACAGGAATTAAGGCTGTTTCTATATCAGAATAGTAACGTAATCCAGCGCCAAGACCCAACGATAAAAACGAATTAAGTTGGTGGGTACCAATGACGTTCAATTTCAACCTATCCATTCCATAATCGCCAACACCGATTTGATAACCAGATTCGATTTTCAGACCAACCACATCTTGAAAGCTATTCTGACCGAAAGACAAGTGGTTTGAAACCAGCACATACAAAAGCAGCACAATGAATTTTTTCACGTTAATCTATTTATAGGATTGGGGTAGGTTTAAAAGCGAAATACAAGCTATTTCAAAAAATCAGAAGCAATAGGAAGCTGCCACAGTGAATACATTGGTTCTATTGGTGCCAATTGCACCCTCTTTAAATACATCGGAGAGCCCAATGCTATAGCGAGCATCCACGCCCAAGCCAAAGGGAAGATCCAATCCAGCACCCACATTAAATGCAAATGCGTTTTTATTCAATTGATCCTTGATGTCTTTATCGTCCAACTTTGCCGAAACCAGGTAACCAAACTGAGGACCGGCTTGGATATTAAACCCAAACAAAGGATAGAACTTCACCATCACCGGAACTTGAACGTAATTCGTCTTCAAATCCGTTGTACCTTGCTCAAGCCCAATTACACCTTCATAAGTAGTGCCCTGCATCGAATAGAGCACCTCGGGCTGAACAGCCAACAAACCCAATACTTTGACACGAGCCATCAAACCAAAATGACCGGAAGTCAACTCCTTGCTATCTGGCGAAACCATCCCCAGACTTGTGGCTGATCCTACTATTTTAGAAACATTCAATCCACCCTTAACACCAAACTTGACACTAATCTGCGACTGGACTGTAAAAGTCAGGCAAATCATCAACAGAGAAAAAACAACTTTTTTCATTTTTAAAGTTTTTACGTTAACATGGTACAAATATATTTTATTCTGGCATAAAACAATGATCACTCTAAAAATTTACGATCCAACGATTAACTCAAAAGAGCAGTAGCATACATTTATATTCTTATTAAATTTGCACAAAACAAATGAGCTTTGAAAAATAGAAGGATACACTTGCTGCTGATGCTGGCATCCATATTTTCGTTGTGGTATTGCGCCAACCCAGGCACCCCCACCGGCGGGCCAAAGGATGAAAAACCACCGGTACTGGTGGCTTCCACACCGGAGGGAAACGCACTAAACTTCAAGGGAAACAGCATCGATCTTGAATTCGACGAACTGATCCAACTCAAGGATGCCAACCAAAAGTTTGTGGTCTCCCCACCGCTCAACAAACGCCCCATCATCGACCCTAGGGGCAAGCGCATCCGCATCACCTTCGAGGAGGAGCTGCAACCAGCCACCACCTATACCCTCGATTTTGCCGATGCCATATCGGACAACAATGAAGGCAACATCCTTGAGAACTTCCGTTTCTCATTCTCAACAGGTGAAAGCACCGATTCGATGGTGATTGCCGGCAACCTATTCGATGCCTTTGACCTATCGCCGGCAGACGGAATCCTGGTGTTCCTGCACAAAAATCTGGAAGACTCGGCCTTTGTGAAGCTGGTGCCCAACCGAATTGCCAAAACCGACGCTCAAGGTCGGTTCTCCTTACAGAATGTGGCTCCCGGGGAATACCGCCTCTATGCCCTGGACGATTTGAATCGCAACTACAAGTTCGATCAGCGGGGCGAACAGATCGCCTTTTTGAAAAAAGTGGTGGTGCCTTCATTCGAATACCGCATGGTAAACGACAGCGTGACATCCGACTCGGTGGTGGCTCGCGAACAACTCTTCTACCTCCCCGACTCCCTGCAGATGCACCTTTTCAAAGAAAAACCGGTGGATCAATACTTGAAAACGGAAGAACGGAAGCAAGCCAACAAGCTATCGTTTATGTTCAACCTGCCCTTGAGCCGCAATGCACGCTTCACATTCCCTGGCCGTACCCAAAATGACCAGCCATTCGTTATGGAACGGTCACTACAAAACGACACGGTAACACTCTGGCTGACCGACAGTTTGATGTACAAACAGGACTCATTAAAAATTTCGGTCAACTATCCGACACTCGACTCCTTGCTGAACCCTATAGAACGCATCGACACCTTAGATATGTGGCACTTCACTGTGGAACAAAAGAAACGGCGGAAAAAAGATGAAAAAGAGGAGGTGCCAGCATTGAAAATCAATATGTCATCCACCATCGACCTATATGCCCCGCTCAACATCGTGCTGCCCACACCAGCCAAATATGCCGACCAAGCGGGATTGAAACTATTTTTGAAATCAGACACCTTACAAAATGGCCTCACATTCAGTTTCGAACACGACACCCTGAACGTGCGGCGCTACAAGTTACAATACAACTGGCAGCCAGGCGAGGAGTACGTCCTAGAGATAGATTCAGCCTCATTCATTGACTTTTATGGGGTAGCCAACAAACCAATCAGCCACAACTTCTCCATCCGCAAACTCGACAGCTACGGGACGCTATACATCAACGTGGCCAACCCGCAACCCAATTACCTGCTTCAGATTATGGGCCGCGACGAAAAAGTGTTACGCCAGAGCTATGTGCCGGCCTCGGGTAAAATAGCATTTCGCTACATCAAAGTGGGCGAATACATGTTGAAAATTGTTGACGACACAAACCGCAACGGCATTTGGGATACCGGTGATTATGCCACCCAATTGCTGCCCGAAGAGGTGTTCTACTACCCTGAAAAGGTGAATGTGAGGGCCAACTGGGACATCAAAATAGAGATGGATCGCGGACTGTTTAATGTATATGAGTTCTCACAAAAATTCAGGAAACCAATATCAACGCGTAAAAAACAATAGCCATGTCCGTACTGCTCAACCTTGCCATGTTCCCCACGGATAAAGGGACAAGCGTCAGCCAATATGTCAGCCGGGTGATTAAAATGATTGATGAAAGTGGTGCCAGCTACCAGTTGAACAGCATGGGAACCACCATCGAAACGGAAACCATGCCAGAAGCCTTACAGATTGTGCAGAAGGCTTATGAGTTGCTGAGCGTTGATTCAAAACGAATCTATTGCACCATTACCATGGACATCAAAGAGGGTGCGATGGGACGCATCGCTCAGAAAATAGATTCCATTGAACGGCACATTGGCAAGGTGCAAAAATAATTGTGGACTGCTTTTTGTGCAGTCCAAAAGAAATTCTATTCGAATGAGGTTTATAAGCAACCATTTTTCGTTTCGATACTTATTGCCTTTAATATTATGGCTATTCATCTTTGGCACAGAGTCCAAGGCTCAATGTTCCGACCCCAACATCGCCTTCAGGGGTGGAGAGATTGTAAAATACCACGCCTATTACAACTGGCATTTTGTGTGGATGAATGCAGGAGAAGTGACTTTCTCAGTTAAAAACAGCCAGTGGCAGAAGAAACCTGCCTACCACATCACAGCCTACGGCTCAACTTATAAAAACTACGATTTTTTTTACAAGGTACGTGACACCTTCGAAGTGGTGGTGGACACCATGCGGCTTGAGCCATTTATGTTCAAGCAGGTGAACTACGAAGGCAGCTACTATTGCAACAACTATTATACCTTCAACCATGCCAACCGCACCATAAAAGGGCGCATCCAAAAGGAGGAGGAACCGGTAAGAAACATGACCCTAAAATGGCATGAGTGTTCGTTCGACCTGCTCACGATGGTTTACCGGGCTCGCAACATCCCCTACCACAAGTTTGCACCGGGCACCAAAATCCCCATCAAAATGTTGGTAGATGGCGCCATTTACGACCTCTACATCCGATACTTAGGAGTGGAAACCATCAAAACCAGGGATGGGCGACGTTTCCGCTGCCTCAAGTTCAAACCACTGTTGGTGGAAGGCACCATTTTCAAAAGCGGGGAAGACATGACCGTTTGGGTGACCGACGATAAAAACCGGGTGCCCATCATCGTGGAAGCCAAAGTACTGATTGGCTCAGTAAAAGCTGTTTTTGTCGATGCCCAAGGATTACGACATCCCATGGAAGCCGAAATATTAAATTAACCATTATGCCAGCACATTCATTTACCCGAGTTTTTGAAGAGCACTACACCTGCTTCCGGTTGCTATTCGCGGAATCGATGACCAACCCTTCGGAAGAGGTAATCCACCAGATGCGGGTGGAGATAAAATACCTGGTGGCATTGATCCATTTCATCAAAGAACTGGCACCTGTCACCGATGAAGACAACCTGGCCATCCAATTCAAACGGATCGCCAAGAAATCGGGTAAAGTGAGGGACTGGCAAGTCATCAGGATGCTGATGGAGACGCACCCTCAAATAAACCAGAATGATTTGATTACTGATATTGAGTCGCGTATTGCCTCCAAGCAACAGAAATACATCGAATTTGCACAAACCCTGAACATCAAAAAACAGATCTCGCAAGAACTTCCCATTGGATTAATCCAGTTTTCACCAGCGCTCTTCACCGGCTATGTGGGTCAAATGAAATCGCGCACACAGTCCCTTCTCGAAAAAGGGATGGAAAACCGCGAATATTGGCACAAAGCACGCCACCTAATGAAAAGGGGTTTTTACTTGATGACTTTGGGCAACCGACTTTTTGCAAACTGTTTCACCACCAAAGAAATACAGGAGGCGCGCCAATTGGAGCAACTGATTGGTAACTGGCACGACCACACCATCATCATCGATTTTTGCGACCTCCAACAAATCCCGGTGAGAGAACTGGATCTGCAACAATTCGATCGGCTTGAAAAAGAGATCATCAACAAAATCACCTGAGCGAATTGACGCCCCTCAACAGGTCAAGCAATCTCTTCAATCACAAATGGCGTTGCTTGATAAACGTAATAGTTCAACCAATTGGAATAGAGCAAGTGAGCATGGGCTCGCCACGACACAATGGGTTGCTGAGTAGGGTCATCGTTGGGAAAATAGTTTGCCGGTAGCGACGTATCGAGTCCCTTGTTGACATCCCTTTCATACTCATTTTTCAAAGTGTCGGGGTCGTACTCCGAATGACCTGTCACAAAAATCTGCCGCCTGTCAGCCGACATGGCAATGTAAACACCTGCTTCTTCGGACCATGAAAGCATAACCAGTTGGGGATTGGATTCTACATCCTGCTTATGCACAGTGGTATAACGGGAGTGGGGCGCATAAAAACGGTCGTCAAACCCACGCATAAGAGGTTCATACGGGTTAGCCACCTTGTGTTCGAAAATACCGAACATCTTCTCACCAATATCATGTTTTTGGATGCCAAAATGATAATAGAGTCCGGCTTGGGCACCCCAGCAGATGTGAAATGTGGAGGTGACATGTGTTTTGCTCCAAGCCATCACCTCCTTGAGTTCATCCCAATAATCCACCTTTTCAAACTCCAACTGCTCCACAGGTGCCCCGGTGATGATCATGCCATCAAATTTGGCGTCGTTGATTTCGTCAAAAGTCTTGTAAAAACAATCCAGGTGCTCGATGGGTGTGTTCTTGGAAGTGTGGGTCGAAGTTTTTAGAAACGACACTTCAACTTGAAGCGGCGTATTGGACAACACCCTCAACAGATGCGCTTCGGTGGTGATTTTTACCGGCATCAAATTAAAAATGAGGATTTTGAGTGGACGAATATCCTGGTTGACCGCTCTCGTTTCGGTCATCACAAAAACATTTTCACCCTCCAGTATTTCACGGGCAGGCAATAAATCGGGTATTTTTAGTGGCATGAAAAGGGTTTAATACTAACGTTTGATAATACCGTAGAACAAGATACTAAGAATGTTGTCGAGATTAGTTTGAAAATCGCCTTCTGCCTCGTTGGCTTTGAGCAATGGCCCCTCAATACCGCGCAAAGCAATGGCAATGCCTGTGGCAGCCATCTTCAGGTTATTGACTGAAAATGAGCCGTCGGCCAATCCCTCTTTGATGATGTAAAGCAGAAACTCACTCTCTTTGGCTTCGCTTTTACCTTTAAGTCGCTCAATAAATTCGTAGCCTCCGTACATCTCGTCCCTGAGCGTCCTCATATAGTTATCCAATTCGAGAATCGTATGCATCCGGACATTGACATAACGCACAAATTTTTCCTTTGGACTGGCAACCGATTTCACAACGCTCTCGAGTCGTGAAAAAAGAATGGCCTCTTCGGTCTCCAACACAGCTTGAAAAATATCCTCCTTATTCTTAAAGTAATAATAAAGGGAACTTTTGCCTTTTCGCAGTACCAAGGCAATATCTTCCATGGTGGTTTTCTTGTAGCCGTAACGGGAAAAAAGCTCCCTGGCAGCGTCAATAATGGATGCGCGCATGGGATCGTGCTGCTGATAATCGGAATAATCAGGGTTCATACAGGTAAATTAATAGTTTAGAGTCAATAATCATGTAAATTTAAAAAATAGTTTTGTGGAATACTAGACTTAATACATTAACTTTTATTATCTGCCGACGATAAAAACCGAATATTTCGCATTAATCCCTGGTATTTAGTCCGTTTTACTGCCGACTTCCTAAAGATGGCTGAATAATCTTCTTCGGTAAGATTCTGCCACTGTTCAGTATCCATACTTAGAAGACGAGGATTGGGCGCAAAAGCAGGTTCCTGATGAGGCACCAGCTTCCTGTTCCAAGGACAAACCTCCTGGCAAATGTCACATCCGAACAGACGGTTTTGAAATTTTCCGCGGAAACCATCGGGAATCTCTCCCTTATGCTCTATGGTCAAGTAAGAGATGCAACGGTTGGCATCCAAAACACCATCGCCCAACAAAGCCCCGGTTGGACAAGCATCGATGCAACGGGTGCAGTTCCCGCAGCGGTTGGGGAGTTCGGACTCTGCTTCAACCTCCAGGGTGGTAATCAATTCTGAAATAAAGAGGAAGGATCCCAGCCGGCGATGAATCAGCAGCCCATTTTTCCCGATCCATCCAAGGCCCGACTTGACAGCCCAGGCTCGTTCCATAACGGGGGCTGAATCGACAAAAACACGCCCTTGAAGGGCTGGGCAATGATGATCGCGAATGAAATCGAACAGCAGGTTCATCTTGTCGCGCAAAACATCGTGGTAATCCTGCCCATAAGCATAACGGGCAATAACAGGGCTGTTGGGCTCCTGGTGATCGGCAGGGAAATAGTTGTGCAATAAGGAAATGACGCTCCTAGCATTCTCCACCAGAAGGGCGGGATCCAAACGCTTATCGAAATGGTTGGCCATATAAGCCATCCCGGCATGGTATCCTTTGTCGAGCCACAAACGGAGATAAGACTCATGATCGGTCAATCTACCAATGGGAGAAAAGCCGATATCCGCAAAGCCCAACTCAAGAGCCTTCTCCCTAATAGACAACTTAACCGTAGAATCCATAGAACATTAAGGTGAAATATAATAAAACCCCAAAGGGGGCTGTGCCTAAAGCAGCCCCAACTCCAGCAACGCTTCATCGGAGAGCATCTCGCGACTCCATGGCGGATCGAAAGTCAGGTTCAGCTCCACCTCCTTAACGCCTTCCACGGCCTTCACCTTTTCAATCACCTCTTCGGGCAAGCTTTCAGCCACTGGGCAATTGGGCGAAGTAAGCGTCATCACAATGCGTACTTCGTTTTGCTCATTGACATCCACTTCGTAGATCAATCCCAAATCGTAGATATTCACCGGAATTTCGGGATCGTATATGGTTTTGATGGCTTCCACAATTTGGGATTCCAACTGCATAAATTCGGCCATAACTGTATGTTTTATAATTTAATGACTCATTTTGGTTTTGTAAGCCAACGCATAAAGCTTCATTTGCTTGATCATGGCCACCAAACCATTGGAACGGGTGGGCGACAAATGTTCCTTCAACCCGATTTTTTCAACAAAACCCAATTCACTTTCGAGTATTTCATCGGGTGTATGGCCCGAGAGCGCCCTAATCAACAGAGCCACAATTCCTTTCACAATAATAGCGTCGCTATCGCCCTCAAAAACCACTTTGCCATCGTGCAATTCGGCATTAAGCCAAACCTTGCTTTGGCAACCCTCAATCAGGTTCTGTTCCTTGCGGTGTGCCTCATTGTAGGGCTCCAAGGCATTACCAAGCTCTATCAAATAAGAGTATTTGTCCATCCAATCGTCGAAAGCCGAAAACTCTTCAACAATCTCTTCCTGTATCTGATCAATAGTCATAATTGTAATCTTTATGCAAAAGTGTGAATAATGCAGCCATCAACCAAACAGCTGCTTCACTTTTTGAATGCCGGCCACCAGAATATCCACCTCATCGGTGGTATTGTAAAGGCCAAACGATGCCCGTACGGTACCAGGGATATCAAAACGCTGCATCAAAGGTTGGGCACAATGATGCCCGGTACGCACGGCGATTCCCATCTTGTCGAGGAACATGCCCATGTCGAACGGGTGGATATTGTCAACCAGAAAGGAGATGACCCCCGAATGGTTTTGTGCCTGCCCAATAAAGCGCATGCCAGGTATGGCTTGCATCCGTTCCATGGCGTACTGGTGCAACCCTTGTTCATAAGCTTCAATGGCCGACAAGCCAATGCCGTTGATGAAATCGATGGCGGCACCCAAGCCGACGGCACCTGCATAGTCGGGCGTGCCAGCCTCAAATTTAAAAGGAAGCTGGTTGTAGGTGGTCTTTTCAAACGTCACCTTTTCAATCATCTCGCCCCCCCCCTGCCATGGAACCATTTGGTTAAGCCACTTCTCCTTGCCATAAAGCACCCCAATACCAGTGGGGCCGTACATTTTGTGCCCCGAAAACACCAGAAAATCGCAGTCGAGTTGCTGCACATCCAGTTTATGGTGCTGAATGCTTTGTGCCGCATCCACCATCACCGGAATGTCATAAGCATGAGCCATGTCGATAATTTGTCCAATGGGGTTGATGCTCCCCATCACATTGGAGATGTGCGTCACCGCTACCAAGCGGGTACGGGGATTTATGAGCCTTGCATATTCATCCATCAGCAATTCGCCACAGTCATTGATGGGAACCACACGCAGGGTCAACCCCTTGCGCTCGGCCAGCATCTGCCAAGGCACGATATTGGCATGGTGTTCCATGGATGTAATGATAATTTCATCGCCCGCTTTAAGGAAAGTTTCGCCAAACGAAAACGCTAGTAGGTTGATCGATTCAGTGGTGCCCCGGGTAAAAATCACTTCGCAACTCTCCCTAGCATTGATGAATTGTTGAACTTTCGCCCTAGCAGCTTCAAAGGCGTCGGTGCACACGTTGCTCAGGTGATGTATGCCACGGTGGATATTGCTGTTGTAACGCAGATACACATCCGAAATGGCATCAATCACCATCTGTGGCTTTTGGGTAGTGGCTCCATTGTCGAGATAAACAAGAGGTTTGCCATGCACCGTTTGTTGCAGAATGGGAAACTGACTGCGAATAGATTGGACATTAAAACTCATAACTCCTAATAATGATAAAACAGGCAGCCCCATGGCCGCCCGTTCGATTGATATTATTTACGACATGCAGTTGAAATCAACATCTGTCAAGATATTACAACCACTGTGTGGTAGCTGGCGCCTGGGCACACATCACACAAGCCTCACATTTACTGAGTTCGCCCCGGAAACGACGTTCTACCAAAGCTTTGATCTGCTCCTGGAGCGGCTCCACCCTGATTTTCTCAATCACCTCATAAGCAAAGGCGTACATCAGCAAAATACGGGCTTCCTGTTCGCCAATACCTCTAGCACGCAGATAGAAGAGCGAATCCTCATCAATCTGCCCAACCGTGGCACCATGGCTACACTTCACATCATCGGCATAAATCTCCAGCTGAGGTTTGGTGTTGAACCGGGCTTCTTTTGTCAGCAGCAAATTCTTATTCGACTGGTAAGCATTGGTCTTTTGCGCGTGTGGTCGCACCATGATGCTACCGGTAAATGAACCACTGGCCTGGTCGTCGAGCACGCCCTTGAAGAGTTCGTTGCTCTGGCAGTTGGGTTTGGCGTGATCGACAAATGAAAAGTTATCGATATACTGGTTTTTGTCGGCCAAGTAAAGGCCATACAGATGCGATTCGCAAAATTCACCGTCGAGGGTGACAAAAATATTGTTGCGCGCCACACCGCATTGCAAGGTCAGATGATTGGTCAGCACATTGCTGTACTGTTTCTGATTGACATATACCCCACTAACCTGGGTGGTGAGGTTGTGCTGGCTTTGCACGCTGTAGTAATCAAATATGGCATTTTCACCGGCAAAAACCTCGGTAACACCATTGACCACAAAACGCGATGAGCTCAGGGTATGGTCACAAAACAGCACCTTAGCCTGACTGTTGGGTTCGGCAATAATCAAATTACGGATGAAGGCGATGCGATCGACATCACCGGTCATAATATTAATCACCTGAATGGGCTTTTCCACCACTGCACCCTCTTTGATGTGCAGAAAAAAGCCATCTTGGGCAAATAAGGTATTCATGGCCACCAAACCATCGCGCTCAACGGGAGCCTGCTGCCCATAATAGCGTGCATACAAGTCGGGGTATTGATGGCTCATGGCGGCAAAGCTTCCAGCCACCACATTTTCGGGTACCGCCTGAACACCGGCAAACCAACCATTGATAAGGAAGATGGTGCAGACATCCATATCGGGTACGGCACACTGAAAAACCTCTTCAGGATCAACGTCGCCGGTGATGTTACTGAAATCCACCGACAATGGAGTATCGAAGTGTGGTTGAAAATCGGAATAGCGGTAATCCTCCACTTTTTTGCCAGGAATCCCGAGCCGCATAAAGGCCGCCTGTGCTGTGCCACGTTGCCCATTCACAACATCTGAAACAGGATTGCAGATGGCTGTTTGATTGGCATCGAAGAGGGCAGCATAACGCTCCTTTAAATTATCTATTGATTGACTGATGGTTACACTCATACAGTTAATTTTTAACCCTAGAGGGCATTAGTCTTCAAATTCTTTTTTGATCCAGTCGTAACCCTTCTCTTCGAGTTCGAGCGCCAGCTCTTTACCACCGGTTTTCACGATGCGCCCCTTGTACAGCACATGAACATAATCGGGCACGATATAGTCGAGCAGACGCTGGTAGTGCGTGATCACAATGGTGGCATTGTTGCTGGTGCGCAATTTATTGACCCCGTTGGCTACAATACGCAGAGCATCGATGTCGAGTCCAGAGTCGGTTTCGTCGAGGATGCGCAATTTGGGTTCCAGGATGGCCATCTGAAATATCTCGTTTTTCTTCTTCTCGCCACCGGAGAAACCTTCGTTCACGGAGCGGTTGGTGAGGTTGGAATCGATCTCCACCAGGTTTTTCTTTTCACGCATAAGCTTCAGGAACTCGCTGGCGGGCATGGGACCAAGGCCTTTGTATTTGCGGTGTTCGTTGAGTGCTGTGCGCATAAAGTTGACCATGCTAACACCCGGAATCTCAATGGGATACTGAAACGACAGGAAAATCCCCTCGCGCGAACGGTCCTCGGGCGACATCTCCAATAAGTCCTTTTTTTCGAAACGAACAGAACCCTCGGTCACTTCAAACTTATCGTTTCCTGCCAATACGGCCGAGAGGGTACTTTTACCCGAACCATTGGGTCCCATGATGGCATGGACTTCGCCCGGCTTGACCTCAAGGTTGATCCCGCGCAAAATCTCTTTATTATCTATTTTAGCATGCAAATCTTCAATAACTAACATATAGCTCTTTTTTATTTCTGAATATATGAATTAACCCACACTTCCCTCAAGGCTTATTTCCAAAAGTTTCTGTGCCTCAACGGCAAACTCCATGGGTAGTTGATTGATCACCTCCTTAACATATCCATTTACAATCAGTGCCACGGCATCCTCTGTGGAAATACCCCGCTGGTTGCAATAGAAAATCTGATCCTCGCCAATTTTTGACGTGGTGGCTTCATGTTCCACGATGGCGGTACTATTATTCACCTCCAGATAAGGGAAAGTGTGTGCACCGCATCGGTCTCCGAGCAAAAGGGAGTCGCACTGCGAGAAGTTTCGGGCATTGTCGGCCTTTTTGGTCACTTTCACCAAGCCACGGTAACTGTTTTGGCTCACACCCGCCGAAATTCCTTTAGAGACGATCAGGCTTTTGGTATTTTTACCAAGGTGGATCATTTTGGAACCGGTATCGGCCTGCTGGTGGTTGTTGGTGAGGGCTACCGAGTAAAACTCCCCCACCGAATGGTCGCCCATCAGCACACAACTTGGGTATTTCCATGTGATGGCGGAGCCGGTCTCAACCTGAGTCCACGAAATTTTGGAATAATCGCCTTTGCAGAGACCCCGTTTGGTCACAAAGTTGAAGATACCTCCCTTGCCGTTTTTATCGCCGGGGTACCAGTTTTGCACGGTAGAGTATTTCACTTCACCCCGCTCAAGCACCACAATTTCCACAATGGCAGCATGGAGCTGGTTTTCGTCGCGCATGGGCGCAGTACAACCTTCCAGGTAACTGACATAACTGTCCTCGTCGGCTACAATCAGAGTGCGTTCGAACTGCCCCGTATTCATGGCATTGATCCTGAAATAGGTTGATAATTCCATTGGGCTGCGCACCCCTTTGGGGATATAAACAAAGGTGCCATCGCTAAATACTGCCGAATTAAGCGCTGCAAAGTAATTGTCGTTGTAGGACACCACCGACCCCAGATATTTCTTCACCAAATCGGGATACTCCTTGATGGCGTCGCTGATGGAACAAAAAATGATACCTTTTTCGGCCAATGCCTCCCTGAAAGTGGTTTTCACCGATACGCTGTCCATCACCGCATCCACAGCAACGCCACCCACGCCGGCCAACATCTTTTGCTCTTCGAGCGGAATCCCTAGTTTGTCGAAAGTCGCCTTCAACTCAGGATCCACCTCATCCAGGCTCTCCAGGCTTGGTTTCACCTTTGGCGCAGCATAATAAATGATGTCCTGAAAATCAATTTCAGGAATCTTCAAGTGAGCCCATTCGGGCATCTCCATGGTAAGCCAATGACGGTAAGCCTTAAGCCGAAACTCCAACATAAATTCGGGTTCGCCCTTTTTTGACGATATCAGCCTGATCACATCCTCATCAAGTCCCTTAGGGATGGTTTCAGTTTCAATATCGGTGCTAAAGCCATATTTGTATTCACTTTGGGTAACTTCGTCGAGTATTTTATTTTGGTCTTCTGCCATAATGATAACGCTGTTTAAAACATATAATCAACAACACAAAACAAAATTTGTTCCATTCAATAAAACACCTGATGTTTAGGTGGTTAATAATAACTGGGGGTAAAATTACTAAACTATTTAGATTAAATAAAATCTACGTTTACTATTTATACATTCTTCTAAATAATAAATGAAACCAATCCTTCCCCCCAAAGTGTCTACTATGATAAATTTAACTGAAAGCCACAGCGAATGACTTAAATTTATAACTTTGCTACTGTTTTTAAAAGATCATGGTCATTCGACCAAATTAAGAAATCGACATGGAACAAAATAAAAAAAAGAACCGCCTGGTTCGGAAACTACGACATAAATACCGACTAGCTGTACTGAATGAACAAACTTATGAAGAGATATTCAGTATGCGTCTATCGCAATTGAATGTTTTCACTTCGGTGGGAGCAACGGTAATCTTTTTGGTGATCATCACCACAGTGATCATCGCCTTCACCAACTTGCGCGAATACATTCCGGGGTATCCCACGGGAGAGCAACGCCGCATGATGATCCGAAATTATCAGCGGGTGGACAGCCTGCTTTACGAAATTGAGCGACGCGACAATTTCATTGCCGACATAAGAGCCATCATCTCGGGCGAAATTCCAAGCGAAGCCTACACCCGCAGCGATTCGACAGCCTCAAAACCAGTAAGTGCCGTTACACTAAAAACAGCAAAATCGGAAGAAGACAGCCTCTTCCTCTTGCAGATTGAAGAGGAAGAACGGTTCAACCTAAGCGAAAAACAGGGTCGGAAGAAAGATACGCGATTAGAAATGATGTATTTCTTTCCACCCTTAAAAGGGATTATCACCAACAAATATGGGGATTCCCGCGGGCATTATGGTGTGGATATTGTTGCATCACCTGGAAGCAGGGTATCGGCCATTTACGAAGGCACCGTAATTTTCTCGGGCTGGACAGTTGAGACCGGTTATGTGATCCAGATCCAACACGACAACCAGCTGGTGTCGATATACAAACACAACGGCAAATTGCTGAAAAAAATGGGCGACCGCGTCAAAACCGGTGAAGCCATTGCCACTGTTGGCAATTCGGGCGAACTCACCACTGGCCCCCACTTGCATCTGGAGATGTGGTACGCAGGGGTACCGTTAAACCCTGAGAATTATATTTCGTTCAAATAGAATTTGATAAGTTTTGACTGTGAAAAATATAGCAATTTTAGGATCCACCGGATCAATAGGAACGCAGGCACTTGAAGTGATAGAACAAAACCCCGACCGCTTTACGGTGGAGGTGCTGGTAGCCAACAACAGCTGCGAACGTTTAATTGAGCAGGCTCTAAAATTCAAGCCCAATGTGGTGGTCATCGGAAACCCCGACAAACACAACTTGATAAAAGAAGCCCTGGCTCATACCGACACCAAAGTCTATGCTGGTGCCAGCGCCATTGAGCAAGTGGTGCAAATGAATAATATTGATGTGGTACTCACCGCCATGGTGGGGTTCAGCGGATTGATGCCCACCATCAAAGCCATAGAATCGGGCAAGACCATCGCCTTGGCCAACAAGGAAACCCTCGTCGTCGCCGGCGATCTGATCACCCGCTTGGCTCACCAGCACCGGGCCACCATATTGCCTGTAGACTCCGAACACTCGGCCATATTCCAATGCCTAGTGGGCGAATGGCACCAACCACTCGAAAAAATCATCCTTACCGCCTCTGGAGGACCATTCCGTGGCAAGAGTTTGGAAGATTTAAATCAGGTGACACCGGCGCAAGCCCTGAACCATCCCAACTGGAGTATGGGCAACAAAGTCACCATCGATTCGGCATCGTTGATGAACAAAGGACTGGAAGCCATTGAAGCCAAATGGCTGTTCGACCTAACGCCCGACCAGATCGAAATTATTGTCCACCCGCAATCCATCATCCATTCGCTGGTGCAGTTCACCGATGGCAGCATTAAAGCGCAGATGGGTCTTCCTGACATGCGGCTCCCTATCCAATATGCCTTGGCCTACCCCGACCGCATACTGGCCAACTTCGGACGCTTCAACTTCCTAGATTATCCCCATCTGACTTTTGAAAAAGCCGATGAGAAGACATTTAGGAACCTAGCCCTAGCCTTTGAAGCGATGCGACAGGGGGGCAATGCTGCCTGTTTGCTCAACGCCGCCAACGAAGTGGCCGTGGAGGCATTCCTAAACCAACAAATCGGCTTCACCCAGATGAGTGGGGTGATTGAATATGCCTTAGAAAAAGGAACCCGAATCACCACCCCCTCCATCGAGGATTATTGCAACAGCGACGCCGAAGCCCGCCGCTTGGCAACCAGTTTCATCAGTCAGATCAAATAACCAGCCACCCGCCAAACCTTTTTTCATACCCCAAATATGGGAGTATGAAAAAAATCATGTAGGTTTGTATGGAATCAAAAAAAACAAGGTATGAACACAACAAAACAAAATATCAATATCCAACCCAAGACACTCTGGATCACCGGGATATCAGCATCCATCCTAATACTGGTTTTAGGCATCCTCTATTTCCAAAGCAAGCGTGAAATGAAAGAAGTGGTGCAGGTGATGACGGAAGAGAAGATGGATCTGACCATGGAGTACCAAAATTTGGCTCTTGACTACGACTCACTAAAGACCAACAATCAAGCCATCAACGAAAAACTGGAGTTGGAACGCGAACGGGTATCCAACCTCTTGGAAGAGTTGAAAACCGTCAAAGCCACCAATGCCCTCAAGATACGCGAATTGCGTAAGGAACTGGCAACATTGCGCACGGTAATGACCAGCTTTATTGTCCAAATCGATTCACTCAACCGCCGCAATGAAGAGTTAACCCAGGAAAACAAAAGCATGCGTACCCAGGTGAATAAAATACAGGATTCCTATAAGGTGTTGGAGAAACAAAAAGAGACGCTTGCCGCCAAAGTAGAGATTGCATCCCTACTCGAAACGGCCAACATGAAGGGCACTGGGCTCACCTCAAATGGCAAACCAACCGAACGCTTCAACCGCTCAGCCAAGTTGAGGGTGTGCTTCGACTTGCTTAAGAACATTTCGACGCCCGTGGGCGAAAAACAAGTTTACCTGCGCATCTCCCGACCCGATGGCGCCTTACTGACGCATTCCATCAACGACCAATTCAAATACGAAGATGGACTGATCAACTTTTCGGCCAAACGGAGCGTGGAATATGGCGGGGAAACCATCAATGTATGCATCTTCTATGATGTGGACGAGGGCGAACTAATGGCTGGCGAATACCGAGCCGAAGTGTTCGCCGACGGAAACTTGATTGGCGGCACCACCTTCAAACTGAAGTGAGTCTGAATGTCGACAAGTCTGAATGTCGACGAGTCTCAGAGTCGGGGAGTCAAGTTGAATTTAAGCCAGAAAACAGAAAAGCTCCACCAGCTTGTTTGGATCCTAATTTAATGGTGAGGCACCTGATCATAGGAAGCTGCAGCACCTTTGAAATCGCCTCCCCCGATCAAAAATTCAGTTTATAACATATTGGCTGGGTATGTCGAAACAATTTGCAGGCTAACCTGTTAATATATGAACAAAGTGTTCATATATAAACCAACCAGCCATGGATTACATCAAGCAAAAACTATATGCAACGGGTTTAAAGAAAGCCGAAATAGCTAAAAAAATCATGAAAGAGCATGGTGATGTGGTGCTGCAGCAAGTAACCATTGGCCAGGTTCTCTCTGGACAAAAAGGAATTGTGGGTCTGCTCACCGACACCTCCAAGCTGGATCCTGAAGAAGGGATACGCTTCAGGGGACATACGATACCCGAGCTAAGGGATAAACTCCCAAAAATAAAACCAGATGGAGAACCCCTACCCGAGGGTTTGTTCTACCTGATGCTGATGGACGAACTGCCCACCAGTGCTGACGTGGAGTTTATCCGCCATTCATGGACGCAACGTGCACAAGGGATTCCTTCGCATGTATTTGATGTGATCAATGCCTTGCCAAAAACATCGCACCCCATGATTCAGCTGAACAGCGCCATCCTTGCCATGTCCACCGAGTCGCAGTTCCGCAAAGCCTACCTGGCTGGTATGGATAAAAAGGATTACTGGGATCCCACCTACGAAGGGGTGATGGATCTCATCAGCCGACTGCCCATTATTGCTGCCTATATTTACCGCAGGGTTTTCCACAATGAAAAACAGATCGATTTCGACCCTTCACTAGATTGGGCTGGCGGATTGGCGCACATGATGGGTTTCGACAGTGAGGAGGTTAAGCGCTTGATGCGCCTTTACATGGTCATCCATGCCGACCACGAAGGCGGCAATGTTTCAGCACATGCCACACACTTGGTGGCATCGGCACTCTCAAACCCCTATTACAGTTTTTCGGCAGGGATGAATGGGCTGGCAGGCCCTCTGCATGGCATGGCCAACCAAGAGGTGATGATCTGGCTAAACCAGCTCATCAGCGATTTGGGAACAGAAGTCCCAACCCAGGAACAAATCAGACGTTATGCAGAGCAAACGTTAAAAGAGGGCAAAGTGATACCGGGTTATGGCCATGCCGTATTGCGCAAAACAGATCCACGTTTTTTGGTACAGCTCGATTTTGCAAAAAAATACATTCCCGATGCCCCATTGATCCAGTTGGTTTCCAATGTTTATTCCGTCATCCCTGAGATTTTAACGGCCACAGGGAAGGTGAAGAACCCATGGCCCAACGTGGATGCCATTTCGGGCTCCCTTTTATCGAGTTATGGCATCACCGAACACAAAATTTACACTGTATTGTTTGGTGTATCCCGGGCTCTAGGAGTTTTGGCCTCGCTGGTGTGGGATCGTATTTATGGTCTCCCCATCGAGCGACCATCCTCGCAAAATTTGGAATGGTTCGCCAATAAAGCAGGAATCGACCCCAAAAGCTAAAAAAGCTATATAAGAAGATTCAAATGATAAAAAGTGCACTATTAAAAAGTCAACACTTTCAACTTGCTAACAATCAAAACAACCAATTTCTTTTTATTAGTTGTTGCTGCCCATTTTGATGGTTTTTATTAATTTAGCCATCAGGATGAAAAACATTACACATAAAATATTTCACTACTATTCTATTGGTACTCTGGCCATTTGCCTTTGGTTTGTATTAGGGCTTTCTGCCTCAGCACAAATTAATTGGCACAACACATCGTTGTTCAATACAGCCAATGGCTTGGGAAACAACAACATCACCGCCATCTATTCCGATTCAAGAGGATTACTTTGGATAGGAACGGATGACGGCTTATCGCGATTTGATGGTTATTCGTTTGTTCAATACCGACACAACAACACCGACACGACCTCCATAACGGGCAATATGATCCGTGCCATTGACGAAACACCTGATGGAAACCTCTGGATAGCCACGGTGGAACATGGATTATGCGTTTGGAAACGCAGCAACAATACCTTTACCTGCATCAACAACAAAAAAAACGACAAAGGCACTCTGCCCGAATTGGAGATTCAAGGCATCAAGGTGATAGATGGCCATGTATTTATTAAAACAAGGAATTACCTCTCCATCATCCACAGCCAAACGCTACAGGTCGAATCATTCCCCATCATCGAAAACCTGATCAAAAAATTCGATCATGGCAAAGCGTTTCTCTTACCCATCGAAAATTCGAAACAACTGATCATAGGTGGAGCGGATGGATGCCACCTCTTTGATATAACCAACAGAAAATTTATCAAAACACCGCCACAACTAAATTATTATGGTGCGATCAACCACCTGTGCCTTTACGATGGTCATTTGATGATGAGCACCAACAAAGGGTTGGCGATTTACAACGATGCCATGCAGCTTGTGCGTTTCCACAAAAGCCCACAACTGGATCAGGAGTATTGCGGCATGTCACCCGGGTTGAATGGCTCATTATGGATTGCAAGCACCAAAGGGGTTGAACGCATCGACTCCATCGAGGCCCCCCCCTCCACGTTCATTGCCGACCTATCAACCATCCCAGACATGGGTGCTTACCGCATCAACTGCCTATACGAAGACCCAAACCAGAATTTATGGCTGGGAACTAGGCATAATGGTCTGATACGACTCGATCTTAAAGCACCAAAATTCAATGATCTGGCATTCGAGGCCAACATCACCCTTCCCTCCGATGTCATGGATCTTACCTTCACTCAGGAAGGTTCACTGTTATTTGCAGCGGGGCCAAGAGGCTTGGCCATTACAGGAAGAATATGGCCTTCATCCCAAGGCAACGGACTTAATTACATCGCGATAGATGGCAAGGAGGCTACCTCGGTCATGACTTGTCGCGACGGATCCACCTGGGTTGGGACAAATGCCGGAATACACATATTGAACAAGGAGCGAAACAAGCTTTTGGAATTCGACTATACTGGCGAGAAAGAGTTTGCCAACCTCATTGGCCAGAACCATATCAACGACATGATTGAAGACAGGCTGGGCAATATCTGGATTGCCACCAGCTTTGGCCTTTACAAATACAATGGGCAAAAGATTAACAGTTACTTCTGCGACCGATACAGCCAAGATGGCCTTTGCAACGACTGGGTGAATGTGGTGTTCGAAGATGAACAAGGATGGATATGGGTTGGCACCAATGAAGGGATTCGGTACCTTATCCCTGGCGAAGATGGTTTTGTTGCAGTACGGAACACGCCCCAAGAACACGGAATCCTTTCCAACAACCATGTTTTATCCTTCTGCCAGATATCCAACCACGAGATACTGATTGGCACGCGTTCGGGCATCACCTGCTTCTCAAAAAACAACAACAGCTTCTCTATTTACGACAACAACAACCAGCTCAACAACGATGTGGTCAACACCATTTTGATGGATGAGCAAAAGCAAATCTGGATTGGCACAAATAATGGGGTAGCCATGATCAATCAAGCCAACCAAATCTTCAATTTCCACAAAAGGGATGGGTTGAGAAATGCCTATTTCAACAAGGGTTCTATTGCCCAACACAACGGTTTGATTTTTTTTGGAGGACTTCATGGCATTGACCACATAGCCCCAAGTGCGATACCAATGAATAAAACCACCCCAAATCTTGTCATCAGCAACATCTGCATCGAATACAGCAACGGCGAGAAGGTGTTTTTGCAGGAAGAACAAAACCACCTCACCATCCGCTACAAACGCAATGCCATGGTGAGCATCGATTTCTCTTCATTAGACTTCAGCTTCCCGCAACGCTGCCAATACAAAGTGTTCATGGAGGGGTACGACCAGGAATGGCGAGGAGCAACCAATAAGAACAACATCACCTACTTTGACTTACCAGCTGGCGAGTATGTATTGAACATTCTGGCATCCAACAGCGATTTGGTATGGGACGATACCCCCCTGCAACTCACCATTGAAGTCATCCCTCCCCTTTGGAAAACGAAATATGCCTATGCCTTCTATTTTCTGATGCTGGTCATCATGCTCCACATCATCAGCAACTACAGGGTTTTCAAAATGAAGAGGGCTTACCGTGAGCTGGAGGAAAAATCAAACGCAAAACGAATGCTGGAGGACCAGCGGGACAAACTGGCCAGGGTTCACCAAAGCCTTAAGGACAGCATCGGTTATGCCAAAAGAATACAAGAAGCCATGATCCCATCCGAAGAGCGGGTTAGGTTGTCGTTTCCAGAATCCTTCGTGTATTTCCGCCCCAAAGACATTGTGAGCGGTGACTTTTACTGGACATTCGAAAACGACGAAAAACAGATCCTGGTGGCAGCTGACTGCACCGGTCATGGCGTACCAGGCGCCTTCATGTCGATCATCGGGCTCGATCTGATCAAAAATGCCGTTGAACAACAGATGGTTTTCGACCCATCAAAAATCCTGGGTATCCTAAATAAAGGCATCCACGCCACCTTCTCATCCAAAACCAGCAACGAAACCGATGGCTTCAACATGAACGACGGCATGGACATCGCCATTTGCGTAATCGACAAGGCCACCCACAAATTAAGCTTTGCAGGAGGCATGTCGTCCATCTACCTGATTCGCGACAATGAGATATTCAGCTACAAGGGCGACCGCAAACCGATAGGATCAATTGCATCCAACGGCTCCAGCCTTTTCGAGCAACAGGAGATACAACTTCAGAACAACGACTTCATCTACCTCTTTTCCGATGGATATGCCGACCAATTTGGCGGCCCGGAAGGAAAAAAATTCAAATACCGTCGTTTCAGGCATTTGTTGCTTAACATCCATAAATTGCCGGCGGAAGACCAGAAGAACATCATCCACCAAAAGTTTGAAGAGTGGATAGGGACAAAATATGAACAAGTCGACGACGTCCTGATTATGGGGTTCTCCTATCGGAATGAAGAGAACGAAAAATAACCCAACCTTGCTCAAAAACAGTTGATGCACTTTAATTTTAAAGTCATTGAAAAATGAATTACTTTTGTGCGTTTTTTAAATAGAAATAATAATGGGATTACAATGTGGAATTGTTGGTTTGCCCAACGTCGGAAAATCAACTCTGTTTAATTGTTTGTCAAATGCCAGGGCCCAGTCGGCCAACTTTCCTTTTTGCACCATCGAACCCAACGTGGGCGTCATTACCGTCCCCGACGAACGGCTGGTTGAACTGGAGCGTCTGGCGAACCCACAAAGAGTAGTCCCCACAACCGTGGAGATTGTGGATATTGCCGGATTGGTTAAGGGCGCCAGCAAAGGTGAAGGATTGGGCAATAAATTTTTGGCCAATATCCGCGAAACCGATGCCATCATTCACGTGTTGCGTTGTTTCGAAAACGACAACATTACCCATGTGGACGGCAGCATCGACCCTGTGCGCGACAAGGAAGTGATTGACATGGAATTGCAGCTGAAAGACCTTGAAACGGTTGAAGCCCGCATTGCCCGTACCGAAAAACAAGCCAAAGCAGGGAAAGATGCTGATGCAAAAAAACTGGTAGAACTGCTATACCGCTACAAAGAGGTTCTGGAATCGGGCAAAAGCGCCCGTGTGGTGGAGCTGAGCGATTATGAGAGCAAGCTAACCCACGACCTTTTCCTACTCACTGCCAAACCGGTGATGTACGTATGCAATGTGGATGAGAACTCGGTGGTGACCGGCAACCAATTTGTGGAAGCCGTGCGTGAGGCCATCAAAGACGAGAACGCCGATATCCTAGTGATTGCAGCACAAACAGAGGCAGACATTGCCGAACTGGAAACCTACGAAGAGCGCCAGATGTTTTTGAACGATTTGGGCTTAACCGAATCGGGTGTGGTAAAGCTGATCCGTTCGGCCTACCACCTGCTGAACCTGAAAACATACTTTACCGTTGGGGTGAAGGAGGTGCGTGCCTGGACATTCCACGAAGGTTTTACAGCTCCCCAAGCAGCTGGTGTAATCCACTCCGACTTCGAGCGTGGTTTTATCCGTGCCGAGGTGATCAAATACGACGATTTCTTGAAATACGGGTCGGAACAGGCCTGCAAAGAAGCCGGCAAACTCAATGTGGAAGGCAAAGAATACATTGTTCAGGATGGCGACATTATGCACTTCAGGTTCAATGTATAACCGAACACAAAATCATACACAAAAGCCATCCCAACCAGCGGATGGCTTTTTTATTGCCCCCAGCATCAAATAGATGGGCAATAATCATGGTTTTATCAATAAAAATATAGCGTTAAAAAGTTATATTTACAGCCAGATATTCAACAACAAAATAAAATAACAAAACAATCAACAGTATGAGAAAATTATCACTCTTACTCCTATCGTTCTGTTTTGCATTCACACCAATGCTCAGAGCCGATGAGGGCATGTGGCTTCTACCACTGGTGCAGAAGCTTAATATTGAAAAAATGCAGGAGATGGGCTTCAAGCTCACTGCCGAGGACATTTACAGCATAAACAAAAGCAGCCTCAAGGATGCCGTAGTTATTTTTGGTGGAGGCTGCACCGGAGAACTGATCTCCGACAAAGGGCTCATCCTAACCAACCACCACTGCGGCTATGGTGCCATCCAGCAATTGAGTTCGGTGGCGCACAACTACCTGGAAGATGGTTTTTGGGCCAAGAACTTCGCTGAAGAACTCCCTGCCGAAGGCCTGAAGGTGACCTTTTTGAAATACATGGAAGATGTCACAACCCAGGCACTGGAAGGCGTCACCGACGAGATGCCTGAGGATGAGCGCAATGCCAAAATCAACAGCAACAGCAAAACCATTGCCGCCAAAGCAGCCGAAGGCAACCATTACAAAACCATGGTGCGCGACTACTTCAATGGAAACCAGTTCTTCTTGGTTGTATACGAAGTATTCGAGGATGTCCGCCTGGTGGGTACGCCACCTTCCTCCATTGGCAAATTCGGCCATGACACCGATAACTGGATGTGGCCCCGCCATACCGGCGACTTCTCCATGTTCCGGGTATATGCCGACAAAGATGGCAAACCTGCCAAATATTCGAAAGACAACGTGCCTTACAAACCTGCCCACCACCTGCCCGTCTCTTTGAAGGGCGTGGAGATGGATGATTTCGCCATGACCATTGGTTTCCCAGGAAGCACCGACCGATACCTCACCTCATGGGGCATCGAGGAGAGGATGAACATCATCAACCAATCGCGTATTGTGCCACGTGGCATCAAACAAGATATCTGGTTGAAAGATATGAAAGCCGATGAGAAAGTGAATATCCAATACGCCTCTAAATATGCAGGAAGCTCCAACTACTGGAAAAACAGCATTGGCATGAACCGAGGCCTTGAAAAACTGAATGTGCTAGGTCAAAAAAGGGAACTAGAAAACGAGTTTACTCAATGGGTGGCTGCCGACCAGAACCGCAAAGCTGAATATGGCGAAGTGCTTGCGTCATTACAAAAAAGCTACAACGAACAGGCTCCTTACCTAAAGGCCAACCAATTCCTTCGCGAATGCATGATTGGCGGAACGGAAATATACTATTTTGCCCTTCGTGCCGGCTCCTTGAAGAAAGCATTGGAAAACGGCAAGGCCGAAGAGATTGAAGCCGCCAAAAAAGCGTTGGAGGAGGCAGGTAAGTCGTTCTACAAAAACTACTACAACAAAACCGATGAGAAGGTGATGGGCGCCCTATTGAAGCTCTACCACGACGACATCGACCAAGCCTACCATCCTGAGTTCTTCAACTTGGTGGCCAAGAAATACAAAGGCGATTTCACAAAATACGCAGCCGACCTATTCAAAAAGTCAATCTTTGCCGACGAAGCCCGCTTCAACAGCTTTTTGGCCAATCCGTCGCTGAAAGTGTTGAAGTCCGATCCTGCCTTTAGCGGTTCAGAAGCCATTCTGGCTGTAAACCGCCAGTTGGCAGAAAAACTGCAATCCTCATCGCAAGTGATTGAACGAGGCAACCGCCTGTTCATCAAAGGGCTTATGGAAATGCAAAACAGCCGTACCTTCTATCCCGATGCCAACTTCACCATGCGTTTGAGCTATGGCAAAGTAGGCAACTACGAGCCCAAGGATGGTGTGATTTACAAACACTACACCACCCTGACCGGTGTTATGGAGAAAGAAGACCCCAACAACTGGGAGTTTGTGGTTTCGCCAAAGCTGAAAGAGCTTTACGAAAACAAAGACTTTGGCCAATATGCCGATAAGAATGGTCACATGCCTGTATGCTTCACCACCGACAACGACATCACCGGAGGCAACAGCGGTAGCCCTGTGATCAATGCCAATGGAGAGCTTTTCGGTTTGGCCTTCGATGGCAACTGGGAAGCCATGAGTGGAGACATTGCTTTTGAAACGCAACTGCAAAAATGCATCAATGTGGATATCCGTTATGTGCTCTTCATCATCGACAAATACGCAGGAGCCACCAACCTAATTGAGGAGATGACCTTAGTAAAATAATCAAAGCTGGAAATATTGAAAGCCGGAAAGCTTCTGCTCTCCGGCTTTTTTATTCCAACAAAACCGAGGTTTTTTTTGCACAAATAATTTGTTTGATTGATAAAAATATCTATTTTTGCACCCGTAATCAACAATGGTCGGTTGGCCGAGTGGTTAGGCAACGGTCTGCAAAACCGTGTACGGCGGTTCGAGTCCGCCATCGACCTCATAAAAAAAATCCTGCCCTTAAAGCAGGATTTTTTTATTATCAATTCAAAACCCTCAAGCTGTGGATAAAGACGCGACGACTGCTGGTAGTGGATGAAACCACCACGACAGCATCTACTGATCCCGAATTCATAGTAAGGCGAATGGTTTGATAAGTTATCAAGTCATCACTGGCTTGGTAAGTGACTGTCTCAGTTTGCGAACCACAACTGATTTGAAGCGTGCCGTCCAAGGTGCCGGTTCCACTAACCCATCCCTTCACTTGTAATTCCACAACAAAAGAACCACCATTGGCCGAAAGATCCAGTGGATTGAGCTCCATACTACCAGCATTAGTGCTATTGCCAAGACGGATAGCATCGCCACCCTGGTAAACGGTAGTTAATTCTGCATATCCATCGCGACTACCAAGAGAACTGGAGGAACCTGATGTGGAGGTGCTATTTCCACTCAACCCGGTAAACAAATCCTGCCATACCAACTGTCTGACAACCTCGCCATCGGTAATATCGAAATCATCGTCCCGATCAATCGTACCATCGTCACCGCTGATGGATAGAGTAAGTAGCGTAGGATCCTCGGGCAAAGGGACCACATTGACCACAATGGTCTTCTGATCGCCTGCCGTCAATGAGAACATACGACTATAGGTGATGCTGTTCATCACAACCGAAACCGTCACCTCCCCGGGATTGAAATAGCCGTAGCGGTTATCATCATTATTGTAGTATAATTCGCCATTACCATTGGAAACAGTGGCATGGTAAGCGTACCCCTTTTGCAAGCAATAATCCACCATATCTGGATGGTAAGCAATACGGAGACCCGAATTGGTTTGCCGACACTCGAGTGAAACAGCAGTGGTTTGTTCGGCCAACACCTCCACATCGTTGCGCACAGCGCCATATTCAGGTTGATCAAAACCTGGAGCCGAATAAGGCTCGGATACCACAGATACGGTGTAAATACCGGCATCCAATTCGATGGGATCGCCCGAAGCGGCAACCGTATTGCTGTATTTGATATCCCCGGTTGAGTTTTCTGTGATGGTCACGGTAAAATAATCGACAAAAATGGCCGCTTTCAATGAGCTGATTTCAACCGAAACAACGGCATTCAGCAGGATCTTTCCTTTACCCTCGCCGGGGTTTAACTCCTCGTGTGTGCACGACATGGACAAAATGGAGATGACCAGCAGCACAATGACACTATTTTTCATATCACCCATTTTATCATATTTCATCGAAAGTGAAGTAATCCTCGCTAACTGTCGTATCGTCAACACCGGTAATGGTAATCACCAGTTGAGTCAACTCAGGTACATCATTGGTAATGTTGATGTTGACTGTCACCAATTCTTGAGCGGCAAGCGCAATCGTTTTTTCATACTCAGTTCCATTCAAATCAACCACCAAATCGACATTGCCAGGCAAAAAATAACCCGTCCGGGTCTCATCATCGCCAAAATCGAGCGTATGGGCGCCCGCATTCACAAGGGTGTTATAAACATATCCCTTCCGTTGGCAATATTCCAAGAACTTGTCGCTATAGACAACCCTGATGCCGGCATTGGTCTGCAAACAAACAAGAGAGGCCGTGGTGGTCTGATTGGAAGCAACAACCACATCGGGGCGGGTGGCGCCATAAACCGGCGAATCAAAAGCAGGCACGGTAAAATAAGCAGACTGAACATCGACAGTATAAGTACCAGGCTCCAATTCCAACGCCTCGGTCAATTGCCCCACAAGACCAGAAAAAACGATCTCACCGGTTCCATTATGGGAAATGGACAGGATGAAATTCTCGGTGTTTATGGCTGCTTTATTAACCACCTCAAACGATACGGAAGTGTTCAAAAGCAGACGTCCAGGCACATTCAATGGGTCAGCATCATCCTTAACACAGGCAGCCACCAGAAGGCCGATAATAATAGAAAACAACAAAATTCTCATGTCTCAATACTTTTTTTATTACATCTCAACAATAAACAACCACACAAAAAAGTATTCCATCTAAGAGAAGGTATCAACCTACCAATCAAAACAAGAATAACCAGACAAGAAATATTCTTGAAAATCAAGGTGCCCGTGCATAGAAGAAGCGGTTCATATCCATGCTTTATTAAGGAAACAACCTTAAAGAATTGTTATTTTTTGCAAATTTATTGCAAACAAAAAAGAATTACCACCTGTTTTTGATTAAAATATCTATTCAACAAGACATTCTTTCATCACACCCCCCCACACCAGTTTCAAGAGATAAGCCATACTTCGACCACTCTCAAGCAAGAGATCAGAAGAAGATCCCAACAATACCGGACGGACTCAACATTTGACTTATTGAAGTTATTTTTTTACACGTCGGTAAAAATTATTTTTGCATACCCATGAATAATACTATTTTTAAGCATTCTATGAAAAAAACCAGGGGACATTCATGAAGGCGGGATTACTATCATTTTTTGAAAAACACCAGGAGGAGATATCTCATTTCTTCAATATAGGATGCGACGCCTCCAATGTGTTCCGATTGGACAACATCACCCATGAACTATGCCAAATAATAGGCGCAACCGCTGTTGTGGTATATGGCAAGGCAGAAAATGAAACAAAAACAAAGGATCAGGTCAGCATATCCATCAACAGACAAATCGTTCCCACCGAAGAGGAGAGGCTTTGGCTTCAAGGCCAAATCGCAGCAAATTACAGCAATGAGCATTGGTATCAAGAAAAGCTGAACAGGAAACCCACAGGTCGCCTCCCATGGGAAATCAAGCAAATCATCGAAATAGAACTATTCCAGACAGGTGGATTGAAGGGTCGGGTCGTTGCACTATTCAACACCTCGGCCATCAACAGAAACGCGATTGAGAACCTCATTAAAATGGTTGCCACCAAGATAGAGTATGCCATTGAACGCGATTTCGCACAAGAGAGACTGATCCAACAGAACAACGAACTCAGCGAGCTACATCAACAGTTGACCAATAAAAACCGATTGTTTGAGACAACTTTGCAAGAGTTGATGCAAACCAAACTATCGGCCGATGAAAACAACCAGCTCAAGTCAGCCTTTCTGGCCAACTTAAGCCATGAGATCAGGACTCCCATGAATGTAATCCTGGGATTCAGCGAATTGGTCAAATCAAGTTCCTGCTCCGAACAGGAGCGCCACAACTACCTGGATATCATCCACCAAAATGGGCTCCAGTTGCTACGCATCATGGACAACCTGATTGACATTTCCAAGTTGAAAACGCGGCACATCATCAACTCACCCAATCTGGTTAGTGTGAACAAAATACTGGATCGCCAGTACGCATACTATCAAAAGATGATTCAGGTGGCACAAAAACCCATCACGCTAAAAATTGAAAAAGGGGTGGCAGCGCCCAAAGACACCATTCTATCGAGTGATGAAATCATAGAGAAAGTACTGGGGCACCTTTTGGATAATGCGGTGAAGTTCACCCGGGAAGGAGAAGTTTGTTTTGGCTATGAGCCAATGGATCATGGTTTTCTCTTTTATGTGAAGGACACGGGCATTGGCATCCCAAAGGGCAAAGAGGAGGTGATTTTTGACCTATTTAGGCAAGCTGACATCAATGCCACACGCGAATTTGGCGGTAATGGCCTGGGCTTGGCTCTAGCACGCAAATATCTGGGAGTGTTGGGGGGAAAAATATGGGTGGAATCAAAACCCAAGGAAGGGTCGGTGTTTTTTTTCACCATCCCCCTCATGTCATCAAAATGCAGCCAATAGCAACCCAATGTCTGTGTCGGGAATCCCGAAACGCTTACCAATCTGATTATTAGCAAGAATCCCTTTATAAATATACATGCCATTGGAAAGACCTATATCCTCCTTGATAGCTTGGTGAATTCCTCCCGATTCGGCAATGCCTAGCAAAAGAGGGGCAAAAATATTACTCAGGGCAATGGATGCCGTACGCGAAACTCTGGAAGCAATATTGGGCACACAATAATGAATGATGCCGTGTTTGGTAAACACAGGATGGTCGAAATTGGTGCAGGAGGAAGATTCAAAACAGCCTCCCTGGGCAATGCTCAAATCCACAATGACCGATCCTTTTTTCATCAGCGACAACTGCTCCTCGCTCACCAAATAAGGACGCCCCACATCGGAATAACCCAAATTGCCAATGACAGCATCGGCCGAGCGGAGTGCTTTGGTGATCACCTGCGGATGCATCACAGAGGTAAACACCCGCTGTCCTAGATTATGCTCAATATTATAGAGGTTATGAATGGAGTTGTCGAATATCTTCACCTGAGCGCCCAACCCTAAGGCTGCCCTGGCGGCATATTCGCCTGCCGTACCGGCTCCCAACACCACAAATTCGGCTGGGGAGATGCCTGTGATCCCACCAAGAAAAACCCCTTTACCGTTATGGGCTTTGCTCAAATATTCAGAGGCCACCATCACCGAAGCATACCCTTCAATCTCATTCATGATGCGGATGACAGGCAAAATATTATGCGCATCGCGGAGATATTCGTAACCAATAGCATTCACTTTTTTGTCCATAAGCTGAACAATGGCTTCACGCGATTGGTGGTACAGCGACACAAATGAGAAAACAACCTGATCGGCCTTCAACAATGCCACTTCCTCCTCGCCAGGCGACATAATCTTGAGAATAATATCGGATTGCTGATAAACGTCGACCTTACTTTTAACAATGGTGGCTCCACTCTCCGAAAAATCCTTGTCGAAATAATTGGATTGTTCACCCGCTCCCATTTCGATAATAACCACATGCCCGTTTTCCACCAAAAGTTCTACCCCTTGGGGCGAGAGTGGAATTCTGTTTTCAAACCGGTTGACCTCCTTGGGAATACCAACGATAAGCTGCTTTTTGCGCTTGCTGATCTCCAGCATCTCTTCCCGTGGGAACAACCCATGATGCCCCATCGGGAATGGCGTACGATTTGGATAAAGAGTCATAGAAACAACACTTAAGGAGTGATTTTATGCGGCTATCAAGATAGTCATTCCTGGCAATAATCGCAACGGTCAGTTCTCAAGTACCGAAATTTTCCTTTCGTGATCCGAAACGATGTCAATGGTCACCTTCAAGTGCTTCTGGGGAATCAACTCCTCTATTTTCTCGGGCCACTCCACAAAACAGTAGTCTCCCGAATAAAAATAATCTTCGTACCCCATATCATAGGCTTCTGCCACATTTTTCAACCGGTAAAAATCAAAATGGTAGATCAGTCCATCACCTGGAACCGAATACTCGTTGACGATGGCAAAACTAGGGCTATTCACCGTGTCGGTCACCCCCAACACATTACACAAAGCCTTGATAAAGGTGGTTTTCCCAGCCCCCATGTTTCCATAAAAGGCAATGATCCGGTGCTGCTGAAAAGTATGGAGAAAATCGCGTGCCACATCTGACAAATCGGCAACATTGGCTACAGTATAGCTTTTCATATTCTATCTCGGTTTATTGTGTTAACGAAAAACGAAAACTAACGCCATAATTGGCATTGTTAATTGGATAGGACGACGAAATATAAGGTTTATTGATGCTTTGATCGTAAAACACCTGCATATTGAACCGCTGGGTAAAAGCATAATCGGCCGTGAATTTCAACGCAATAATTTTCATCCCACTGGTCAATTGATTGACCTGCTCCTGTACCTTTCGGATGATCGCAAAGTTATCACGAATGGAGAAATCAACCCGGAGGTTCAAGTCACTGGTTACCGACTTAGCATCGCTCCCTTTACCCAATATCATGGCCAACTTGTCGAATCGATAACCCAAGCCCATCACGTACTCCTTGCTGTAATTCTCGATCACCTGATTTCCGGTCAAGCTCAAGCTCAAGGTACGTCCAGTCTTCACCTCTGCCCGGGTGGTCAGGTTGTTGATCCAGGTGATGTTGAACTGAAGCAGAGGACTGAACTGCTCGGTGATGGAAACTGTTGATATCTGAAGCTCAGGCACAAAATTGTTTTGTATGTCGCGGATATAGGAAATTCCTCCCTCTTGGCCATCCCAATCGAGATTGGTCAGGTACGCACCCACACTATAGGTGGAGCGGTAGGCATGAGAAATATCAAAACTACGCATCACCTTGCTGAAAGGCTTGATTTTACCCAAACCATCGTAAGTTATGCGCCAGTTGGGTTGAATCTGCGCCAGAGAAGGGATGGCATCGAGGAAAATATTGCCGGCACTCCGCCCGGTATAGGCAGCCAGGAAGGCAGGGATGAGCACATCTTGCGAATTCAGCCCGTAACCATCGGCACCCTCATCGACACCATAGCCCAACTCAGGATAGCCACCAGGCTTGTAGGGCAATCCGGCAATGGCCGTCCCGGCATATTTACCAGTTGTGGGATAATTTGTCCCAACCCTATGACCTGCCAGGCGATCGGCAATCACCTGCCTGTTGTGCATAAACTCATCAAAAACATCGGAGCTCAACTGCCCTTTTTTACTGATATGCTTAAATGAAGTCCGAAAGGCATTGTAAGTCATGGAAAAGCTACCCCGGTCCATGGTATTGTATACGCCTTTGAAACCATCGGCACCAAACATATAATACTCACTCATGTTGTTGTTATAACGCCGGTCGGCCGTCAACTCAACGCGCAATCCTTTGATGGGTTCAAACGTGGCTTTCACCGAAAAATCCTGTGTCGTGGTCATCACAAAAGGGTTATTGAGCGTGGTGTCGGTCGACAACCAGCCATGGCGAACCGCATCCATGGCAAAATCGCGATTCTGCCACCCCAGCATAAAGGGAATGCCGGGAGCCATAAGACCATTGTAACGCTCGGCACCAAGGAATTGAGAATTTGGCAGATAGCCCGGCATAATGGTTCCATTATTTCCAGAATAGGTGACCGTCAGATTTTTCAGCGAAGTCACCGCCAAGGCAGTATAGTCCTTTACTTTTTGCCAAACAGTGTTGTTATCGGTGACGGTACCTGTCACCAAAATCCTTGCGTTGGCGGCATCGGCACCAGGCACAAACTCCACCTTCGAGCCATTGACCACGTTAACACTTCCCTGAACAGGCCGACCATTCTCGTCGAACACCCGCACATTGACCTCGATGGTTTTCAGTTTGTGGTTCACCACCAGAGCCTCCCCCGACTTCAGGGTAACATTGTTCTGGTTGTAACGCACCGTGCGCGAAGAACTCTCCTGGTTAGGCTGCCTAGTACCACCATACTTGCGCGACAGATCTTTCAGATAAGCAGAGCGATTGTAAAGAGTGTTCATATTCAACTGCCCATTGGCTTGTATGGTGTTAGAGTTGCGAATGGTGTTACCCCAATCGAATTGGGTTTGCTTCACCAGGCCTGCATCCCACTGGTACATCCCACGGTATTGCAGCGTTGCCGTTGTAAAATCGAGGTAGGGCAACTTATTGATAGGCACATTATAATTGACATCAATATTATGCTGATAGTTGGTGACGCGGCCAAACGACATAATGTTTTTCATCACCGAATCGCGCCACTCATAATATTCATCGCGGTACAGCCGTTTGTTAACAGCGCCTTCAGGTTCGTCGATGCGGGCGTTGGTGGAGGTGCGGAAGCCAATTTTCAACGATTTGGTGAGATTGTAGCGCAAATCGAAAAATCGGTTCCAGTCGAAATCCTTGCTCACACTCACCGGAATCTTGTAGTTGGGGTTGGTGATGTTGCGCGTTTGTCGTTCATTGTACTGGCGTCCCAACTCCCATCGGTAGGAAACCTGCACCGGAGAGTAGTAAAAGTTAAAATCGGTAATTAGCTTAAACAGATTGGGATTCAGCTTCATCTTCTTAAATGGTTCCACTGCCTGTGGCTTTCCATTAAAGTTATAGGCAAGCGATCCCCTGAAATCGCGATTGACCTCATATTGGGTATCAATGTTCCGCTTATTAGTTTCGCTGTAAGAATAAGAAGCCGACAAGTTGCTGGGGGAATAAAAGGCCACGTCGGGGCTCTTGGGATTCAACCGCACATTGGTGAAATTGATGCTCTTACGGCTCACCACGGTTTGCGACACATTTTTGATGCTGTCGCGCTCTGCCTTGGTGGCAGCATTGTCGAGCGCCACCTCCAGCGGGATGTCGGGATCGAGCGGATAGTATTTCGGGTTGGCCACCGATTTGGAATAGCCGAAATAAAATGGGATGCTCAGCCGCGACTCAGGTCCCATCAGCTTGCCCAATTCCAGGTTGGTGGAGAGGTCGTATTGATGAAAGTCCTCCTGGTTGCGTTCATTCACACTTTTTTCGATGCTTCCAAAACCTATCGTGCTCATTTTTCCAGCCAGCGAAACGGAACCAAGGTCTGCCAACTTCACAGTGGTGCGCGCATTAGCTGCCCATCCACCATCTTCATTAAAATCGGTCAGCCGCAACTCATTAAACCACACCTCTGCCGATTTCTGTCCGGCACCGCGAGCTCTGGTACCCATCATCACCGTCACCACATTGCTCAAATTGGGATTTCCTTTGATACGAACCCGATTTTTAGGCTTATCAGGATCGGGCCATGAGTAGACATCGTTGAACGAGAGTGTGGAACCTTCCTTTCGTTTTTCATCGTTGCGGCGAAGTTTGACTTGTTGGAAGAGGTCGAGGGGCACATTGAGCTCATTATCCTCAGGCCACACCAGGTAACGCTCCGTTTCAATATCGGAATATGTCCCCGGCAATGTCAGCTTGAGCGGAATCTCATATTCATAGTAGTTGTCGGTATAGTCGGTTCCCAGGCGGATGAAAGCAGACATCTGCTCATCCTCCAAGGCTTCGCCCTCGATGGCTTCTGCATGGATGAACATCTTGATGCGCTGGTACTGGCGCATGTCCATATTTAAAGTCTTATACACAGCTCGAGCATCACCCCCGGCCAAGTCGTGCACCCTCATCAGCAACGCCTGCTCGTTCAACTGTCGCAACTGGGGGTTGGCCGGATCAATCACCCGATCGATGCCGGGAGGCAGCACATAGTTCACTGGCGTCTTGCGGTTATTCTCTTCAATATTGACAGCAAAAGTCTCCATTTCGGAAGAAGCTGATGGGATACTCCCCTCATCGTACAACTCCTTGGTGTATTTGCGCCATTCGCCACGCACCAGGTCGAGGGTGGCAAAGCGCAGGATGCAGGTGTCGCTAAAGCCCTTCATATACATCCGCATAAACCGCATGGAACGCATATCGCTGATGAAACCAATAGTTTTCTGAGGTTGGTTGAGCGGAATCTTGAACTGATACCACTTCACCTTTTCCGTTTTCCCGTTTTTCAATTTCACCGAGGCTTCCACCACATCGGCAATGTTGTTTTTCCCCACCACCATGCTGTCGGGACGGATGGAGACCCGGTATTGGTAGTAGTTCTCATTCTCATTCAAGGTGTTGTCACTGTTCAAATCCTCATTATCGGGCAATGTCACCGCTGCTGTGGAATAGGATTCGGGCGAATATTCCGATGGCACTGAGTTGCCCTCCGTATTGTTGAAATTTTTGTAACGGTCGAGCACAGAGGTTTTGGCAGCATCGTAGTCCGAGCCCCTAAAATAATGATAATCGTCACCTGCAGGGTCGTTCACAATCTTGTTATACGCCGACTCCTCCAACATGCCCGAAGCATACATCTGATCGATGATGTTCAGGTAAGGATGCGCAGATTTCCGGTAAAAATAACGCTCTCTGCTGGAGTTCATGCCGTTCAATCCCACATCCTGGGCACGGAGCGAGGCTGGGTCGGTGTTGAAAGCGTTCACCAAGCTCTGCTTTTTTGAAACATAGCCCCAGTTGGTACTGTCCACATCAAAAATCTCATCGGGGGTGGGTAGTCCCTGCTCGAACGATTTGCGCGAGTCGCGCAACACATCCTCCGAAATATTACCCAAATTGAAGAACAACTCCCCGCCTTCCTTTGCATCGTCGTAGATAAATGGGTCGAGCACCCAGAACTCGATGTACTCGATATTGGCCGACTCAAAATCGTTGGTTTCAATCTTTCGCATGATGCCGCCCCAATTCTGTTTGGGATCGGTCAGGAAACCTTGTGGCGTCATGTTTGTATTAAAGTTATAGGGGCCTCGTTCGTTTGGGTAATAGGCCATATTCAACACCGAGATGTTGGTGGGTTGCCCATAAGCACTCTGCCGGTTGGGGAAGATTTCAGCCTCGTATACTTCGCGCACATAATGGTTCGATTGCTGATCGGGATCGTTCTTGATGTGCGATGGCGTAGCAGTTACATTACGTGAGAACAACGGGTCGATGACGTACCAGGCCAGCTTGGCTCGCAAGAAGCCCGCACTGAGATCGTCGATGCTACCAGCATTGGGGAACAACTCGGGCTGGCCTTGCGGCACACTGGCCAACTTCCAGGCAGTCCAGTTCCTCATGTCGTAAGAAGTGCGTGTGCCTTCAAAATCGTCGATGTAAGCAGCATTTTTGATGGCGCTGGAACTCCCGGGAATCAGTTGCGCAAACTCACCCTCGAAGGTGATGGTTGATTTCTCCTTAGTGCTCACAAACGGCAACTTGTCAATGAGTCTGGTCAAACCCATGGATTCCGTTTGAAATGAGGTATTCAAGCCCCAAATGGTGTTGGAGATAGGTTCATCGCCATAATTCACCTTTTGCGTCAAGGGTTTTTCACTCAGGTGCATGATGGTGGCACCAATGTTGAAATTTTGATTAAAACGGTAATCAAAATGGGCTCCCAGCAAGGTTTTAGTCTGCACATTGAAAAGGCTCTGATTTTCAAGGGAAACCTGAATAGGCGTGCCCGACTGGAGCAAGCCCTGATTGATGATGCGCACCCGTCCCAAGGCATAATCCACCGTATAATCCACATTCTCAACCAGTTTCAACCCACCAGCGGTTACAATCACCGATCCTTGGGCCACATTCACGGCATTCAGCATGATTTCGGAGCTGGAGGCCGACTTGTAACGCCCTTTCAACTTGTATTTGTTTTTGGCCGCAATCTGTTCGGCCACAATTTGGGTGCTGTCGTAAAGTTCCTGGAATACATATTTCCTGATCAACTGAGGCTGGTTGGCCAGTTTCTCGCGAAGGGTTGAACCAAAAGGCTCCAATACAGGAAAAATGATGCGCCCGTTTTCGGGGATTATGGTGTAACCCTCCACATAGTCGAAAGCCCCATCAGGCGTAGGATCCAGCTGATTATTCAATTGGTCGAGGTTCAGTATCTCTAAAAATGTCTTGCCATTGATACCACCTTGATCGGGCTTGAGCCCTTCGGGGAAGTAGTTGATGTCGGAACCGGTTGAATCGTTGACATAGATCACGTTCAACTCAAAATCCTCGCGGTTGACCTGATAGGCATTGATGGAATAGATGTTTTTCATCATCAAATCCCAATTCTTATACTGCGGGGTCAAATTGGTGCCTTTGAGCAGCTTCAGGTACAAGGCATCAGGCGCCTGCACGCCTGAATTGGAAAATTCACCCACCCGGTAATTCTGCCCCATGTAGGTGTATTCATAAGCCACGGCCAACACTTCATCGGAATTCAAGGCGGAATTAAGCGAAATGTAACCCAACTTTTCGTTCACGGTGTATTCATTGGGCGAGAGCAACCTGGCGCTCTCAACCTTTTCGTAATCTTTGCCGCCATTGAATTTCATTGCCTCCAACGGGGCAAAGATGGAAGCCACCTGGTTGATGTTGCGGATGCCCGAATAGGTGGTGGTCATTTCCCCATAAAGGTTATTGGCATCGTTGGCTGGCAGCCCCTGAGGACTCCCGCTCCATAAACCGGTATTGGAGATGTTGCTGCCCGTTTCGCCCAAATCGAGGAAAGCAATGACGTTGCGCGCTTCGTTGAAATTGCCCGACCGGTTGGTGATCCACACCTCTACATTGGTGATGTTGATGGGTGAATTGACAAAAGGAAGATTGGCCAAACTTTGGTTGTACAGTTCTCGAAACTTATGCGCCAAAAAGAAGTGGCGATTTCGATCGTATTGGTCAGCCCGAACATCAAAAAGTTGCGTCTGAGCGCCGCCCTCCAGATTCATCACTGAGGTCTCCCCTTTTTGTTGCGAGAAAATGGTAGTGACATTCAACTTACCAAACTGCATCTCCGTCTTGACCCCAAAGAGGCTCTGGCTTCCGGTGATCAGGGTTCCCGGGAGCGGCAAAGAGACATTTCCTGCCTCAATCTTCTTGATAATGTCGTCCTCCGACCCGGAGAAATCGAGCTTCAACTGATTCTCAAAATCGAATGTTGCCTGGGTGTTGTAATTGACGCCCAACTTCAAGCGCTCGCCCACCTGAGCATTGAGGTTCATCTGAATGGTTTGGTCGAAATCGAAGTTGGTGGTTTTGCGCATACGCTCCTGCAGCGTGGGGTTGTCAATCTTGGTGCGCTGAATACCGATCTTCAACTCAGCCATCCCCTGCAGCCGCATATTGATCTGATTCCCCCCAAACACACTGCTGAAAGCCTCATTTTGAACCTGCCAGTTGGAATTGATCAACCCACCGGCACCATCGTTTTGAGACTGGCTGCCATTTTGCAATTGCCTGGTCTGCCAATAGTTCATAATGGAGCGCCGGGTGTCCTGGTTCAGGTATTCCTCGAGCGTCATGGTGTAGGGCAACCGCACATCCATACCACCAATCTTGCGGTAGATGGTCACCGTATTGGTAGCAGCATCGTATTGGGTGCTGTACTCATAATTGTCGGGCATGGGCAGGTCCACCATGCCTTTATCTGGTTGATCAACCTGCGGAATTGGAGACAAATCCGAGACGGGATACTTAAGGTCGGGGCGCGGCTCCGAAACCGTCGTGTCATTGCTTTGTCTTGGTTCAGATGGGAATGGCAACGCAGGCCACTCCATCCGGGAAAAAGGGGAAGAAAGTGAAATCAGCACCATCCCTATGATGCCAACCAATGTAGATATGTATTTGACAGATAATTTCAAAGTTGAGCGCGAACAAAAAAGGTTAAAGCATTCCCAGGGCTTTCCGAATCACCTCTTCCACCCTTGAATCGGGCGATTGGGACAAAATATTGTCGATCACCTTTTGGGAGGCCGGCTTGGAAAAACCCAACATCACTAAAGCAGATAACGCTTCTTCTTTAACAGTATTGTCCTGAACGGCAAATAAATTTTCTTGTCCGGTCAGTTTGCCAAGCTTGTCTTTCAAATCAACAATAATGCGCTGAGCCGTCTTCAACCCAATGCCCTTTATACCCTTAAGCAGATTGAGGTTGGCCTCCATGATGGCCTGCTGCAACTCATAACCCGAATGGGCCGAGAGCATCATCCGCGCGGTATTGGCGCCAATACCCGACACAGAAATGAGATGCCTGAACAACTCCCGCTCCTGTTGGTCGGGAAAACCGTAAAGAGCATAGACATCCTCACGAATATTTTCATGCACGAACAACCTTGCCTCTTCCTGGTTTTGGATGCGTGTATAGGTATTCAACGAGATATTGACGAAATACCCTATCCCATTGACATCGAGCACCACATGAGCCGGACTGCATTCGGCCACCCTGCCACTAATGTAATCTATCATAATAAATAAAAATCACTAAAAAACAGTTTCAATAAAAGCCAAGCAAGTTTGATTATCCTTTGAAAGCACTCCAGCCCTGCGCTACCAGATCCACCTCATCACCGCCGGTGGTCATCATCCGAAAACCTTTATCCCGTTCGGTGACGTAACCAATGGCATAAATGGCAGGACCTGGTTCACTTTTGAATTTTTCATAATCCTTCTGGTCGATGGTGAAGAGCAGTTCATAGTCCTCTCCCCCATTCAAGGCAGCCACCACAGGGTTGATGCTCAACTCCTCTGCCATGTTGCGGGTGACGTGGTCGATGGGAATCTTCTCTTCAAAAATACGACAACCGACACCTGATTTATTACTGATATGCAACAGTTCTGACGACAAACCATCGCTCACATCAATCATGGCCGTAGGGATGACGTTGATTTTTTCGAAGAAATCCACCACATCGGCACGGGGTTCGGGTTTCAACTGTCGCTCCAGAATATAGTCGTAGCCATCAAAAGCAGGACGAGCCTCGGCACCGCCATCCAACACTCTTTTCTCGCGTTCGAGCAGTTGAAGTCCCATATACGAGGCTCCCAAATCGCCACTCACGCAAATAAGATCGTTGGGCTTGGCGCCACTGCGGTAAACAATCCGTTCTTTTTCCGCCTCACCAATGGCGGTGATGCTAATGGTCAGCCCGGTGAGCGAAGTAGAGGTGTCGCCACCCACCAGGTCAACGCCATAACGTTCGCATGCCAGAAGGATGCCCGAATAGAGCTCGTCAATGGCCTGAATGGTCAACTTGCTGCTGACACCCAACGAAACGGTGATCTGACGAGGACGAGCATTCATGGCGTACACATCCGAAATATTCACCACCACGGCTTTATAGCCCAAATGCTTCAATGGGGTATAAGTCAAATCGAAATGAATTCCCTCGAGTAACAGGTCGGTGGTGATGACCTGATACTTTGATCCAGGTGCCAATACGGCAGCATCATCACCTATTCCTTTGATGGTTGACTCATTCCTCAGCACGACCTGCTGGGCAATTCGTTCAATCAGCCCAAATTCTCCCAACGACGACAAATCCTTTGTTATATCTTGCATAATTCACTTTTTTATGATGGATTGCAACAAAACCAATCCGGTTTGTTACAAAGGTCAAAAGTAACAAAAAAAGAGGCTTTATCGCCATTTGCCAATCATTAGGGGCACAAATAGCAATCTCAAAACCCAATCCATCACCTCAACCGGGGAATTTCCTTTTTGCAAAAGATCATGCCTGAACGCGCTGGTAAATAAAGTTTCACCATATGCTTATCCTTTTCGTAGGGAAGGTGCTCCGAGTAATAAACATAACTCATGTCCACCCGGTTGAAGCCGCCAAAACGCCCTTCATCGGTTGATAGAACAACAGAGTATTTGCCCTTGGGAATGGGAATACCATAATCGGTGAAGGATTGCACAGGATTGAAATTAAACACAACCAGAAAATCGCCACGCATAAAGGCCAAAACCTGGTCGCTATCGTTGGCTGCGCATAACCAAGGCATTTGATTGGGCACCTGATTTTGGCAAAAGACCTCAATCATCGCCCGCTCAAAGTCGAGCAGCCAATGATAGCGCAAATCTTGGTCAAATGCAAGATGCCACAATCTTCGGGCGTGCTTGTAACTCCATTGATTCCCCTCCCTGGGGAAATCGATCCATTCGGGATGGCCAAACTCGTTACCCATGAAGGTGAGATAGCCACCCGAGGCCGTGAAGAGAGTCACCAGGCGGATCATCTTGTGCAGTGCCATCCCACGGTCGATAAGCAGATTCTGGCTATGCTTGTCCATGGCATAATACATCTCCTTTTCGAGCAGTCTGAATATGATGGTTTGGTCGCCCACCAGCGCCTGGTCATGCGACTCGGCATAGCTGATGGTTTGCTCCTCGGGGCGGTGCTGGGTGAGTTCATGATAAATCTGACCCACCGGCCACTGTTCATCGGGCACCTCCTTGATCAGTTTGATCCAATAATCGGGCACGCCCATGGAGAGGCGGTAGTTGAACCCAACGCCGCCATCATTAATAGCCCCCGCGATGCCTGGAAACCCGCTCATCTCCTCAGCAATGGAGATGGCATTAGGATTGATGTCGTATATCAAACGGTTTGCCAGGGTAAGGTATAGCAAGGCTTCCTCATCCTCGTTGCCGGTAAAATAATCGCTGTAAGCCACAAAATTTTTGCCCAGCCCATGATCGAGATAAAGCATGCTAGTGACCCCGTCGAACCGGAAACCATCGAAATGGAACTCCTCGAGCCAGTAACGAATGTTCGACAACAAGAAATGCACCACTTCATCCTTCCCATAGTTGAAACAGCGGCTGTCCCAAGCAGGATGGTCACCCCGCGCCCCACTATGGAAATAGAGGTCGTAGCTGCCATCGAAACGGCTCAGCCCTTCGGTCTCGTTTTTCACGGCATGGGAATGGACAATATCCATAATAACGGCAATCCCCAGCTTATGGGCCGCGTCAACCAAACGCTTCAAGTCATCGGGCGTGCCAAAACGCGACGACACGGCAAAGAAATTGCTCACATGGTACCCGAAGCTGCCATAATAGGGATGTTCCTGGATGGCCATCAGCTGAATGGTATTGTAACCCAGCGCATGGATATGCGGCAGCACCTTTTCGCGGAAATGGTCGAACGTGGCCACCCCTTCCTCTTCGGACGACATGCCCACATGCGCCTCATAAATCAACCGCTGCCCGGTCGAAGTTTGGTAGGAGGCATCACACCAGAGGTAAGGTTCATCTGGAGCCCACACTTGGGCGGTAAAAATGAGTGTATCGGGATCCTGCACCACTCGGTTGGCATACGATGGGATGCGAATACCGTTGCCACCATGCCAATGCATGCTGAGCTGGAACAAATCGCCATGATGCAAAACATTGGCATCGATAAATATTTCCCAATGGCCATGATCCTTGCGTTCCAGGGCAAATTGGGGCTGTTCGCGCCATCCCGAAAAATCGCCAATCAGAAAGATTTGCGTGGCATTGGGCGCCCATTCCCGGAAAACCCATCCGCCCTGTGTGGGATGCAACCCCATTCGAAGGTGACCGGAAGCAAAACTGGTCAACGATCCATAAATATCATTTATGGAATCCACTTTGCTGACATAACGTCGGAAACGGCTCTCCACGAAGGCAGAAAATGGTGCCAGCCAAGGATCCTTTTGAATGAGGGGCAATTGATTCATCGAGTTTGGGAATAAAGTTTCAAAGCGTCAAGATAAGCATTTGCAAGGAGCAAGAAAAATATCGTGCAAACAAAATTCCTGCTGACATACTGTTGTCACAACACCGCCTTTACTTTGCAACAATAAAAGCCAATAACCATGGAAATAAAGAACATCGCATCACAAGTAGTGCTAAAACACAGCGTGCAAACAACCTTAAACGGCCTTATGGCAGTCACTGGCATTGTGCCAGAGCAACTGATGCAAAAAGCAAGAGAACTGGATCTGACCGTGACGGCACCACAGGTGTGGCAATACACCGGATCGGACGGCCAACCTGAAACCCAATTCTTATTGGAAATCTGCCTGCCGGTAATAGAAGCCAAAGGCGATCCTACCCCATTAGAATTTGCTGTGCTGCCCCCATCAACCGTCATCAGCCGCATGCACCATGGCGCCTGGAACAGAATGGGTGAAACCTACCAGAAGATCATCGGGGAGATTCAACAAAAAGGGTTGGTAATGAATGGCATCTCAAGGGAAATATACCTAAATTGCGACTTCGAAAACCAAGATAATTGTTTGACCGAAATCCAGGTGGGCTTCATTGAGTAACTGATAAAAGCGAGAAAAAACATACAACCAACAATTCGATTCCGATGAATGAAAATCTTGTTTCCTATTGTGGCCTCTACTGTGCCAATTGCAGGAAATTCCAAAACAAAAAGTGCCCAGGCTGCCAGGAGAATAATAAAGCCTCGTGGTGCAAAATCAGAAGTTGTTGCCAAAACAACCAATACACCACCTGTGCCGATTGCACCGAAAAAGAAGCCAGTACCTGCTCCCATTACAACAATGGCATCTCCAAGTTTTTTGAAATCGTCTTCCGCTCCGACCGCAAGTCATCGGTGGCCTACATCAAGGCGCATGGTCGGGCAGCCTTTGCCCAAATGATGGTTGACCAGAACAGGATGGTGATCAAAAAACAAAGGGGCAACTAATGAACCGGATCGACCGACTCCAGTCCATCCTGATACAGCTTCAAGGCAAACGGATTGTGAAAGCCCAAGAAATTGCTGAGCGTTTCGACATCAGCCTTCGCACCGTTTACCGCGACATCCGATCGCTTGAAGAGGCAGGGGTGCCCATTGCAGCGGAAGCAGGTGTTGGTTATTCCCTGATGAGCCACTACCAGCTTCCTCCGGTCTCCTTCACCCACCACGAAGCTTCAGCTCTCCTTTTCGGGGAAAAGTTGGTGGAGCAGATGAGCGACGAGGCCGTGCGAGGGAATTTCCAATCGGCCATATTCAAGATCAAAGCCATCCTCCGCCCCGAAGAGAAAGAGCACCTGGAGTTGCTGCACAATAGGATTGCCGTTATCAACCACCACCAATCAGCCCACCACCAGGGGCGTTTGCACCTGACCGAAATACAACACGCCATGACATCCAAAAAAGTGGTGCAAATCAAATACCAGTCGCGCAACAGCGAGGAACCAGAAATCAGGCGGGTGGAACCCATCGGATTGTGCAACTACGGTTCGCGTTGGCACATGTTGGCCTGGTGCAAATTACGTGCTGACTATCGCGATTTCAGGCTCGACAGGATTCAGTCCCTACACCTATTAGACGAGTCCTTTAGCAACACGAAACACCCGTCCATGAACGAACTGTTTCAGCGAATGATCCATCCCAAGGAACAGCACAACATCACTTTGACCATAAAGGAGGAGCGCAAGAAATTCATGGTGGACACCCGCCACTATTACGGTTTTTTACATGAGGAAAAACTGGAGGGCGACAACCACCGCATGCACTTCTTCAACAACGACCTGAACGGTTTTGCCGTGTGGTTACTGGCCACCGGATGCATGGCAGTGATTGAGGCACCCGCCGAATTGAAAAACATCGTAGCGCAATATGTGGGCGAAAGTGCCAAACACTACTTATGAGGGCTGGCAAAGATTGAATAGTAGGGCTATCCAAAATACAGGACAGCCCCATTGATTCAGAATCACAAAATCATTCTGCTTTCAACGATTCTGCAGGATTCCGGTTGGCTGCCAGCCAGCTTTGCCAAATAACAGTGACCACTGCAATGGCAATAATAAGCATCCCCGAAACAATAAAGGTTGTGGCAGACAATTCAACACGCAGGCTATAACTTTGAAGCCAGGTACGCATGATTAGCCAACCCAATGGGATGGCAATAATACAGGCCACCAGGCCGGAAATCAAAAACGGTTTGATCAGCAACTGAATAATACGGTGGACGGGTTCGCCCAAACATTTGCGTATGGCAATCTCCTTGGTCTTTTGCTCGGCATGGAAGATAATAATCCCCAAAAGACCCAAGCAAAGGACCAGAATAGAAAAAACCGAAAAGACCCCAATCAGCATATTGGTGTTGCGCTCATTGGTCAACAGTTGGTTGATGCGATCGTTGAAAAAGCCATAACGAAGCGGGTAGGCTGGTTCCAATTGATGGCAAACCTTTTGGATGTGCGAAATTATTGGACTAACATTCTCCATATTGATTTTCAACACCAGGTATGGATCGTAACTATCCTCGATAAAACCAATTACCATGGGCGCCGTGTTTTTTCGCAAGGAGTTGAAATGAACATCGTTGATGACGCCTAAGATGGTATAATTCGTCCCATACCCATTGATGGTTTTCCCAGCAAAGGAATCCCATCCAATCAGATCGGCAAAAGCTTTATTGATCACTATGCCTTGTTCATTTTCGTTGAAATAGCGACCTTCGAGCATGGTGGCGCCCAATGTGGGCAACAAATTATGATCGGTGAGCCAGTTGGTAACCAAAGGTTTGAACTGCGGGTCTTTCCCCTCCCAGTTCCACCCCTCGCCATTATTGCCGATGGAGAAAGGAAGCCCCGCGGTCATGCAAACCGATTCCACACTTGGATGCCGGCCCAGCTCCTCCTTCAGGGAGGAAGCCTGATTTTTTAAGGCTCCACTCAAGCCTATGTACATCAACTGCTCCTTTTCATAACCCAAATCGCGAGTTTGTAGGTATTTGGTCTGTTGGTAGATGACGATGGTGGACGAGAGCAGGATGATGGAAACCACATAAAGGATCACCACCAAGCCATTCCTGAAAATCCGGTGTTGCTTGCCAGTCTTGAAGTTAAGTACCATTGCTTGCCGGGGTGAAACGCCCGAAAGGAACATTGCCGGGTAACTGCCTGCCAAGCCTACAGTGACAAGGTAAATCAACAAGAAGCCAACCAATGGAACAGCGCCCAACATACCCGTCCAATCCATCTGTTTTTCAACATATTGATTAAACAAGGGCATCCCGGCGCCCACCAACAACAAAGCCAAGACGATGGCCAGCAAAGTGATAATGGCCACCTCGGCATAGATGTGCCTGATGAGCGACCCCCGTGTGGCTCCCAACGATTTCCGCAACCCGATGATGCGTGCCTGACCGGCAGAACGCGCAGTAGTGAGATTGATAAAGTTGATGATGGCCGCCAACAACACCAATAACCCAACAAAAGCAAATATCCTGACATTCTCGATGTGCCCCATCTCAATCAGATAATCATCCTTGAAGAAGGAGGTGCGGAGGAAATTCTTAGACTCAGGCATCTCCTTTTGAATACGATGATTAATGGCCGAAGAAATTTTCTGGAAATGATTTTGATCCCTCAAAAGGGCATAAGTGGTAAAACTGTTGTTGTACCATGTGTTTAAATAGTTGGGGTTGTTGGCTTCAACCGTCATTTGTGCCAAAGGAACAACGCCCCCAAACGATAAGGAGGAACGCAACGGCAGGTCTTCAATCACACCCGAAATGGTAAAATCGCGTGATTTATTAAATGTGATCGTCTTACCCACCACTTGGTAGTCGCCAAAAATTTTCATGGCTGTTTTTCGGGTCAACACCATACTGTTGGGATCTGAAAAATTGGCCGTCCCCAAAATAAAATCAAAGGTGAAGATGGAAAAAAGAGATTGGTCGGCCAAGGCAACCGGTTCACTAAAATACTGGTCACCAACCGAAAGCAACGACATGGAGTAAGGTGGGATGTAGCGTGCACTCTCTAAAATCTCAGGGTATTCCGATTGGATGGCCGGCCCCACAGCGGGTGGACAGCCACCAAAATCCTGCCGATCGCTGTTGCCCATCTCCAGATAGGCTCGTACCGTAATGATGCGGTCGATATTTTTATGGAAACGGTTATAGCTCAATTCGTCAGCTATCCAAAGGAAAATATACAGCACGCAAACGAGTCCCACCACCAAACTCAAGATGCTTAGGGAGGTGGCAGCTTTATTTTTTCTAAGTTTCCGGAATGTCAATACAAAATGGTTCATAAAAAACATTTATTAAACATAAGCATAAAATGATTTCATAACTATTCATAACGCAAGCTCTCAACAGGATTCCGAGAGGCAGCCCGCCAGCTTTGCCAACCAATAGCTGCAACTGCCACACCCAAAGCCAAACTACTGCTGAGCATGAAATATCCAACATGCAGCGTTAGCCTGCTGGCATAGATGGTCAATACTTGACCCATGCCATACGCAGAAAGAAGAGAAGCAAGCAACAAGGCCAAAGCAACCCAAAAAAGGGTGTCTTTCAATAGCAGAAAGAGAATACCGGGCTCACTGCAACCATGAATTTTCCGCAGGCCAATCTCCTTGGTCCGTTGATTGACCTGAATCAGCGAAAGAGCCAGCAATCCCATGAAACTCATCACGATGGCCAACACAGTTCCACCGCCAACCAGGCGAAAAATCCTCTGCTCCTCATGATACTTAGAATTATATAGATTCTCAACACTGTATCGCTTTTCAATATAATCGGGGTCATACTGCCTCAGCACGGCTTGAATTTCATCACGCTGAGCCCTATCCAACGAACTGCTCACTTTGACATATATATTCTCAACCTTATCCGAATAGTTTGTCAGCATCAACGGCAACACCCGGAATCCTGTATGATCATAAGCCGCAAAATCACGCGTAACACCAATAATCTTCATAGGCTTTCCATGGATGTCAACCAGGGTATTCAATGGATTGTCAACACCCAGCATCCGAACTGCAGCCTGATTGAGAATCACGGCATCCTTGTCGCTTTCAGAATCAGTAAAATAGCGCCCATTCACCAATTCGATGCCCAAAGCGTTACAAAATCCTGGCAGCACGCGATATTCATCGATTGAGTGCATTTTTCCAGTATGGCCAAAAACGGCTATCAATTGCCCACTAGCACCGCCCCCCATCATATGGAACGAGGCACCTGTACTTTCCACATACGAAAACTTCAACAAATCATTTTGGATAGCTTGATGGCTTTGCTTCATTTTCTTACTCAACCCACTATAACAGTAAACCTTTTGAGGTTGAAATCCCAGGGGCTGCGATTTCAAGAAACGTATTTGAGCATAAAACACCACCAGGCATGTAATCAAAAAGGTAGTAATGGTAAACTGAAACATGACAGAGGCTATCATCAACCATTTTTTTCGATGAGTATGGAAATTACCATTTTTCAACCCCTCGATCACTGGAATACGAAATAGATAGAGAAGCGGATAAGTCCCAGAGAGCAAAAGGGACAATGCCAACACGCCTAATATGATCATAACGCCCGAAGCCGAAAAGACATCAGCCACCAACATGTTCGAATGCATCAGCCCGGCGAACCATGGCAAAAGAAACACTACAAACACCAACGCCAGGGAAAACGCAAGTAATCCGATGACGGCTGTTTCGGCGAAAACAAGCCGGCTAAGCTCCTGCATTCCGGCACCAAGTGTTTTGCGCACAGAAATCTCGACCAGACGCTTTTCTGCATAAAGGACATAGAGTGATATATAGTTAACCAGAGCAATCGCAAGGATAAACAATGCCAATCCTCCCACGATAAGGATCCCATCCTGGTTGACTTGCGGGGAAAGATCAAAATCGGATTTCCCCGAAAAATGAAGCTCTCGCAATTCTTCGGTGGCAGAAGTAACCTTAGTCTCCTTGGTTTCGATCCAGGGAATCATTATCTCATCATTGGCCTTAGCAATTTTTTCCCCTGCATGTTTCAAATTACTATCCTCCCCAATCAAGAAGTAAGTAAAGAACTCCAATCCGCCAAAATCGTCAGGCTGAATGGTTTCCATGGAGACCAATAAATCGAACTGAAAATGTGTGTTTTGCGGCAGATCGGCGATCACGCCCGTTACCTGGAGTGGATTTTCAAGATTGGAGACCTCGAGCCATCGCCCCACACAATCGGGTTGGTTGAAAATCTTTCTCGCCACCGACTCACTAATCACCACTTGGTTCTCACCCTTCAAGGCATTATGAACATCTCCGAAAACAAGCCTCTGCCCAAACACTGCAAAAAACTCAGGGTCAACAAATAAAACCCGCACATCAGGAAAACGATGTTTCTGCTCTTCCACATAAACATTTCCGCCATGATAAATCTGGGCACAAGCTTCAACTTCGGGAACAAGGCCAGGAATCTGAACATAAGCATCCCTCAAACAAATGGGTGTATTCTCCACCTGATGTCCCTCTTCAATTTTAGCATACAATCGCAAAACACGATTACTGGTAGAAAAATGATTGTCGTAACTCCACTCGTAACGTATATACACCAACAACAAGAGGACGATCGCCAAGCCCAATGCCAGTGCAGGAATGGTGATATATAAAAATAAGGGATTTCGTTTAAGCAAACGGATGGCAAATCGGATATTCTTCATTTCTCAGGTTTTGGTTGAAATAAAAAGGGGACTGGCTTATGCTTGCAAATTAATTGATCGATTCGGTGATGATTTGCCCATCGAACAGGTTGATGACCCGATGCGAATAGGCTGCATCGCGCATGGAGTGCGTCACCATCACGATGGTGCTCCCTTCGCGGTTGAGTTCCGTGAGAAGATTCATCACCTCCACCCCATTTTTCGAATCAAGGTTACCGGTGGGCTCATCGGCCAAAATCATCTTGGGATTGGCCACAACAGCCCGGGCAATGGCAACGCGTTGCTGCTGTCCACCCGATAGTTGCTGGGGGAAGTGGTTGCGGCGGTGGGCAATCTGCATCCGTTGCAGCACTTTTTCGACCATCGCTTTCCGTTCCCGGGAACTCAATTTCATGTAAATCAAAGGGAGTTCCACATTCTCATACACCGAAAGCTCATCAATTAGGTTAAAGCTTTGGAAAACAAAACCAATGTTGCCCTTCCGGAGGGTAGTCCTTTGGTTTTCTTTCAGATCGCCAACCGCCTTCCCATCGAAAAAGTATTGTCCCGAAGTGGGATTGTCGAGCAGCCCGATGATGTTCAATAGGGTTGATTTCCCACAACCCGACGGCCCCATAATGGCCACAAACTCACCCTTCTTCACATGAAGTGAAACATTGTTGAGGGCAGAGGTTTCAATTTCGTCGGTGCGAAAGATTTTATTCAAACAATCAGTCTTTATCATATTATTGAGTTTTTTATTTGTAATTCATTTATTGTGATTGATCCTACCGCCCTACCGCAACACAATCCGGTCGTGGTTGCCAAAGAGCTCATAACTGCTGGTGATAACCTGCTCGCCCGGCATCAAACCCTCCAACACTTCAAAATACAGGGGGTTTTGTTTGCCGATGCGGATGGAGCGTTTGGTGGCTTCTGTGCCATCGCTGTTGAGGACAAAAACCCACTGCCCGCCGGTACTTTGGAAAAAAGCTCCTCTGGGCAACAGGATGCCCTTTTGCGATTCACCAAGCTCCAGACGGATGTGGTAGGTTTGACCGGTGCGGATGTTGTCGGGCTTGTCCGATTGAAAAACCAGCTCGGTTTTAAACTGCCCGTTGCGCACCTCGGGATACACCTTGCGCACCACCAAGTGGTGGCTGCTACCCTGGCGGTCAACGGTGGCTTGCAACTCACGTCTAACGCGATCAATGTAGTGCTCATCAATCATGGCGGTCACCTTGTAGTCGGTGAGCACATTGATTTGGCCAATGCGCTGCCCCTGGGCAATGGACTGCCCGATTTCGGCCTCCAACATGCCCAACTGACCATCCACCGGCGCCCGAACATTCAAATTGTCGATGCGTTCCCGAACCAGCAGGAGCATCTCACGCATTTTTTTTAAGTCAAGATCCAGCGTCATCATGGAGGTTGCCCGTATGGTGGAATCATTCCGTTCCTTGATGCGGTTGATCTCCAACAGCCTTTTCTCATATTGGTAATCTTCCTCGGCCTGGATAAAATCCTCACGGGCAAGCAATCCTTCGTTCAACAGCGATTGGTACTGCTGGTAGGTTCTTTTTTTGCGTGCCAGCCGGTATTCACTATCCAATATGCTTCGCTTGGACTGCACCCATTCGGTTTCGAAACTGATGCGGGTATTTCGCAGGTAATTCTCCTTCTCGGCAAGGGCTGCTTCACTGTCGAGAATGGTTTGATACAACTGGCGGTTTTCCATCTTCAATATCACATCCCCTTTACGCACCATGGCGCCCTCCTCAATCAGCCGCTCCATAACCCTTCCGCCCTCCACAGCATCGAGGTAAATGGTGGATATCGGCTCAACCTGTCCCGTCAGGGTGATGTAATCATTGAAGATGCCCTCTTCAACACGACCAATGGAGAGGCGCTCCTTTCCTGTCCTGTAAACCGACTTGAAGTCGCCCATTGCCAACTGGAAGACCAGAAAAAGTAAAACGAAGCCTCCCACAATCCAGATAATATGCTTGCGTTGAAAACCCTTCTTACGTTCTATTATTTTGTCCATAACTACTATGATATTATTTGCTTCTGTTTATGTTATTACTCCCAAAACCGTGTGCCATTGTAAAACTGAGCCACCCTACATTTCACCTCATAAGTCAACCGGGCTCGCAAATATTGGGTTTCAGTATTGGCCAACCGGTTTTTTGCGGTGAAAAACTCAATGACCCCCACCAACCCCTTGTCGTATTTCTTTTGAGCTGCTTGATAGGCTAGCCGGTCAGCCTCGAGTTGCACCCGTGATTGACCCACCTCTTTGTGAAGTGCCGTCAATTCACTCAAATCATAGGTGATGTCGAAAAGCAATGCCTTACGGATCTCCTCCAGGCGGTTTTCGGCCTGATCGCTCAACAGCTTAGACTTACGCACATTGTTGCGCAACTCGTTACGCGAAAAGATGGGTACCGACAGACGAGCGCCTAAAAACTGCCCCCGATTATTTTTCAATTGCTCCTTAAAGGGAATCGTTTGGTTGAATTGATCTTTGTTCGTTTCATAAAACCCGGTGCTGTACGATGCCATCAAAGTGACCGAAGGCAAGTAGTTGGCCTGGTTGATGCGGATATTTTTCTGAGCCGCTTTCATTTCTTTCTCAAGAGCTAGTAGTTCGGGCGACCATTGGCTGAACCGTTCAAATAACAAATCTGCTGGCTGAGAACCCAACGGTGGTTCAACCAACTCCCCAGCCTGATGCGACAACACAATTTCTTCTGTGGCCGGGAGGTCCATAGCCTTCTTAAGGGCAATGCGAGCCAACAGCAATTTATTCTCAGTCTGAAGAAGAAACAGTTCATCCTTTTCCATATTGGCTTTCACCTCCAATAGGTCGGCCTCCGATTTAAGCCCCAGGTTGGTCATCGACAATGTTTTCTGGTGATTCACCATCGAACTCTCCTTCTGTTGGCGGGCAATCTCCAGCAAAGCCTCAAAATAGACCACATCGAAGTAGGCATTCATCACTTGGAACGCCAAATCGTCGCAAGCTTTGGCTGTATTGAACCCGGCCGCCTCCCGCTTGAACTTGTGGTAAAGCACCTGGTTGTGCTGCGAAAAGCCATGAAACACCTCCATGGAGGCATTGATGTAGTAATCGTTGGCAAAAAAAGATTGATCCACATACGCATTGGTGTTCGGATCCACCGACCGACCATACTTCATATTGGCATCCGACCCACCGGAAATGCCCGGCAGGTAATTCCATTTCGATTGCTGATAGGCAATTTCACCTTGCCTTTCTTCGAGCTTGGCGTGATTAACCTGGTGGTTATGATCAATGGCATAGTTGATGCAGTTGTTCAGCGACCAGGCTTGCTGAGACCAAGTTCGCTGGGAGACCATGATTAAGAGAATGAGTAAAAAACGATTCATGCAATACTACCTTTTGTTATCCTACAATATCCACAATTGTGCCACACAACGCAAAACACTAACAATCAATCAAATGCACCCATAATAATAACTATCCCTGTCAAAACAATTGACAATTAAGTGTAAAATATTTTGACACTCCATTGCACGGTATCTTCGTGATAGATACTTTTGAAATAAAAAAACATGCCGCCCGGAAATATCCTCATCGTCGATGACAACAAAAGTGTGCTAAGCGCCTTGGAAATACTCCTTTCGCAACATTTCAGCCAGGTGGTGGCCATCTCCAATCCCGAACAGATCCCCTACGAACTCAACCGCAGGGAGGTGAACTTGGTATTGCTCGACATGAATTTCAAAACGGGCATCAACAATGGCAATGAAGGCCTATACTGGCTAAGAAAGATCAAGGAGAGCCATCCCGCCATTTCGGTGGTGATGATTACGGCTTATGGTGATGTGGAATTGGCGGTGAATGCCTTGAAAGCAGGAGCAACCGACTTCTTCCTGAAACCATGGGACAACCAGAAACTGTTGGCCACCCTGCAGGCAGCCTTGCAGCTCAGTTTGTCGCGCAAGGAGGTCAACATCCTCAAAGAGAAGGAACAGGAGCTGAAGAAGGAGCTTAACCGCGACCAGAAACACATCATTGGTTCCTCGCCCAAATTGATTCAGGTGCTCAACATGGTGCGCAAGGTGGCCAAGACCGATGCGAACATCCTGATTACAGGCGAAAATGGAACAGGTAAGGAACTGATCGCCCGCGAAATCCACCGGCAATCGCTGCGCAGCCACGAAGTGTTGGTGAGCGTGGACATGGGCGCCATCAGCGAAACCCTGTTCGAAAGCGAACTCTTTGGCCATATGAAGGGCGCCTTTACCGACGCACGTGAAAACAGAGCCGGCAAATTTGAAACTGCCGACAAGGGTACCTTGTTTCTGGATGAAATCGGCAACCTCTCATTCCCCTTGCAGGCCAAAATGCTCACGGCCATTCAGAGCCGACAGATATGCCGCATTGGCTCCAATGAACCACGTCATATCGACATCAGGCTGGTTTGTGCCACCAACAAGAATCTCCCCGCCATGGTGCAGGAAGGCCTCTTCCGCGAGGACCTACTCTACCGAATTAACACCATTCAGATAGAGATACCCCCTTTGCGCGAACGGGGAAACGACATTCTGGTGCTGGCCGAATTTTTCCTGAAAAAATACGGCTCCAAATACCAGAAAACTTCATTGACACTCAACGACCAGGCTTGCGAAAAACTGTTGCAATACCCTTGGCCGGGCAATGTACGCGAGTTGCAGCACACCATCGAGAAAGCCGTCATCCTCAGTGAACACAACATATTGGGCGGAAGCGACCTGTTCCTACAACAAAGACAAGAACCCAAACTCAGCACAGGGACTGCCACGCTTGATGAGATGGAACGCAAAATGATCGCGATGGCCATCGACCGCCATGCCGGAAATATGAGTGCCGCAGCCGACCAGTTGGGTATCACCCGCCAAACCCTTTACAATAAGCTTAAGAAAATGGAGTTATGATCAGTAAAAAATACTATTACCAAATCATTACAAGAGCCATCCTGATAGTTTTGGCCAGTTTTGCCACAGCTGCTTGTTGGTTCCAATACCAAAGCTTTTTGTTGACAATACTAGGATTTAGCATCACCATAATGGCGCTCATCAAGCTGGTGGGTTTCCTCAACACCACCAACCGCCTGTTGCTGACCTTTTTCGATGCTGTGCACAACAACGACTCCACCCTCATCATTCCCACCACACGGAAACATGCCCTGATGATCGATTTGAACCAACACATGACCCGACTCAACGACACCATTCAAAAGCTAAAAATAGAGAGCCGCCGGCAGGAACAATATTTCCAAACGCTCATCGAACATGCTGCAACCGGGCTATTGGCGTTCAACTCTAAAGGTTTTGTGATGCATGCCAACACGGCCGCTAAAAGGCTGCTGACGCTCGACGTGTTGACCCATGTCCGGCAGTTGGAGCGCGTAAACACCAAGTTATACCAAACCGTTACCAACATAAAACCACTGATGCAGAGTGTTGTGAACATCCCTTCGGAGCGAGGCACACTGCAACTGCTCATCAAAGCCACCACTTTCAAATCGGGCGAAGAAGAGCTGACTGTTTTGGCCATCCAGGATATCGGCAACCAGATGGATGAGCAGGAACTCGACGCCTGGCTAAAGTTGATCCGCGTGATGATGCACGAAATGATGAACTCCATCGCCCCCATCACCTCCCTATCCGAAAGCTTGGCATCCATTTATGTGAAAGATGGGCAATTGATCGAACCCAGCCAGCTGCCAACCCATTCGATTCAAACAACCGTCCGGGGATTGAACGTGATCAGCCAACAGGGCAATGGATTGAAGCAGTTTGTGGAGTCGTACCGCAATTTGATGCACCTACCCAAGCCCGACAAAAAATTATTCAAAGTGGCGGAATTATTGAGCCGGGTGGAAATACTCTACCACTCGCTCTACAACACCCAAAATGCCCGAATGGCAGTGGCCTGCCACCCCGCGGATATGGAGCTCTATGCCGATGAAAACCAAATTTCGCAAATACTGATCAACCTGGTAAAGAACGCACTTCAGGCCAACGAAACGCATCCCGATTTAAACATCAGCATCAAGGGCAGGATTAATTCGGGGAAAGCTGAGATTATAGTGACCGACAATGGGGTGGGCATAACGCCTGAGATTGTGACGGAGATCTTCGTGCCATTCTTCACCACACGTCCCAACGGGTCGGGGATTGGCCTAAGCGTGTCGCGCCAAATTATGCGCTTGCACGGGGGGAAACTAATTGTACACTCTCAGCCCAACAGAGAGACCGTCTTCACACTCCAGTTTAACCAATAAAAAAAGAGAACCTCAAATGAAGTTCTCTTTTCCTAGTAGCGGGGACCCGACTCGAACGGATGACCTTTGGGTTATGAGCCCAACGAGCTGCCAACTGCTCCACCCCGCAATGTATCGTAACTATTTTAGTAATGTCTTTAAAAAACCTGAAACCAAAATTCCAGGTTTTGTAGTAGCGGGGACCCGACTCGAACGGATGACCTTTGGGTTATGAGCCCAACGAGCTGCCAACTGCTCCACCCCGCAATGTATCTTGTTTACCGAAGTAATATCTTTCTCAATTGCGAGTGCAAATATAGGGCATTTAATGATAATAACAAATCTATTTACCAATTAATTTCAATAAACCTGAAAACAAAACAACAAACCACAAGATATTAAAGGGTTAGCATTCGAAAAAACATTTGAATAAAAAAGGTTCATCATGCTTAATCCAAACTGAATGAATTTTTGAATTCAATAAAAGAAACAAGAGGCTGGTCCTTTTGATGACCAGCCTCTTAATTTTTTATCAGTAAACCACTATCTCATCGGTAAACATCACCGCGCCATACTTGGCATACGGAATGGCTTCGAACTTGATGTAACGCCCGGAGCTCTTACCTTCAAATCCGAGGATGCGGAAGAGCAGAGTGTCGGTATCGCCAGGCACATCGTGCGTGTCAACCGCTATCTCGGTGAAGTTAATGTTGTCGTCCGATACCGAAACCGTCACCTTCGAGGGCAACCAAATCCATGGCCCCACCAGCTGCATGAAGCGTGCCTTCACATAATAGATGGGCTGAATGGTGCCCAAGTCGATCAACGCAGTCATGGGCTGGGTGTATCCTTGCCATATCTGGTCCTTGTAGGCGAAAGTGCCCACCTTGCCATCCACCAGCGATATTTGCCCTGCTGCAGGGTAACCGCTGTTGATGCCCGTCACGGTGATGGGTTTCCCCAGTGCCTTATGGATGTCCACCACAAACGACTGAACCTCACCCAATGGCTTGTTGTGTTTGTAAAGGCTTGCCTTCACGACGGTGGTCTCCTTAATCTCCAGGGGCTGGCTGTACTGTTCTGAAGCCAAATTGGGATCAACACCATTGGTGGTATAATATATGATAGCCTGATCCACATCGTTGAACAAGGAAAGCTTCACAATCCTATTGGGCAAATCCACTTCCCGGGTCGATTTGATCTCAGTGGAAAGCGGCGATACATTAACGCCCTGCTCGGCCAACCAAGCATAATGGGCATCCAACTTGGTTTTGAAAACAGCCCAATTTTTCCGGTCGACAGGCGTCCAAGCCACTTCGCTCAAGGCCAGGAGGCGAGGGTAAATCATCCTTTCGGTATGTTCATAAGTGGGCATGTATTCAGTCCATACATTGGCTTGCACACCTTGGATGTGTTTCTTCTCCTGATCCGTCAACACCGATGGGACGGGATTGTAGGAATAAACCTTGTCGATGGTAAGATAACCACCAATGGCTTCGGGTTGTGTCATGGGGTTGTCCTGATACTGGTCGAAATAGCAGAACTCACCAGGCGTCATAATCACATCGTGCCCCATCTTGGCCGCATCGATACCACCCTGCTCTCCCCGCCACGACATCACAGTGGCATTGGGTGCCAGGCCGCCTTCCAAAATTTCATCCCAGCCCAACAACTTGCGGTTGTGCGAACTTAAAAACCGTTCCATCCGGCGAATCATGTAACTCTGAAGCTCATGTTCGTCCTTCAGGTTGTTATCCTTGATGCGCTGCTGGCATTTGGGACATTTCTTCCAGTTGTCCTTGCCGGCCTCATCGCCACCAATGTGGATGTATTCCGAAGGGAACAACGCCATCACCTCCGTCAACACCGTTTCGAGAAAGGTAAATACCTCCTCGTTGCCAACGCAAAACTCACCCCCACTGTAAGGTTTTCCTGCGCAGGAGAGATGGGGATAGACGGCCAACACCTCTTCGGAATGGCCGGGCATCTCAATCTCGGGTATCACCGTGATGTTGCGCTGGGCAGCATAAGCCACAATCTCACGCACATCATCCTGGGTATAGAATCCACCATAAACACCTTCATCGTCGATGGAAGCATAATGACGGTCGCTGTTCCACCATTCCCGCCATTTACCATGTCGCCAGGCGGCTTGAGTGGTGAGTTCGGGATAGGCTTTAATCTCCAACCGCCATCCGGCGCCATCGGTCAGGTGCCAGTGGAAATTGTTCAGCTTGTAAAAAGCCATCACATCCAGCTGCTTCTTGATGAACTCCTTGGAGTAGAAATGGCGCGAAACATCAAGATGCAAACCACGATAAGGGAAACGTGGATAGTCGCGAATCACCACATTGGAAAGGACAACCTTGCCCCCCTCCTGCTTTTCGAGTGCCAGCTGCCGCAAAGATTGCAAGCCGTAAAAAAGCCCTTTCTCTGTGGGTGCCTGGATGATTACCCCAGATTTGGACACGTTCAATTCATATCCTTCGGCAGGAAGAGACTTGCCCAGTTTCTTATCCAACAAAAGTGCAATTTGATTATTCCTTTGGCGGCTACTGGCAGGCTTTACAGCAAATGGCAACAACTCCAATTGCGTCGTCAGCATCTGTCGCGAGGCACCTTGCAGGTTGATAAAAAAAGTGGTTTTACCATCGGGCTCAAACATGCCGCCACGGGCAGTCCGTTCAACCGGTTCAGGGATCAACACATTCTGGGCATTCACCACGGGAATACCCCCTCCCAGCAACAAAAAACAAATAACGATCGTCAACAACTGAATTCTCTCTCTTCGCATAATACTGATATTTATTTCTTAAAATTTACAAAACCGTCACTTCATCCACAAACAGCCACGATGGATGCCCCACACCATAATGCCAGTGAGGACAAACTTTGGTTGCAGTCACCTCCACTTTGATGTACCGAGCCTTAAGGGGTATGGGCGAAACACTCTTCACGCCTTTGAATTTGACAGTTCCATCGCGGTCCTCGCCCAAATCGTGCGTCTCCCAATGGTGATAATCCACCCCATCGGATGAGTAGGCATAGCTCACTTGAAGCGGGAACAAAATCCAGGCACCCACCTGATGCAGAAAATCCGTCTCAACACTGTTGAACGTTTTATTTTCGCCCAAGTCAACCACAAAAGCCGCATCGGTGCCTTCCCAGCCCACCCAGCTCTCCACAAAAGTCGATCCCCCAAAAAGACCGTCGGTCAAGGCTGTTTGACCCAGTATTTTATATTTCCCGGTAGGTTCGGTAATAAATTGAACCGTTGCCCCTTTGGCCAGGCTAATCTTTTCAACCGGCATATAGCGCTGGCGGTACAAAGCACAATAATCCACCGGGGAGTTGCTCCGCTCATTTAATGTGGGCACGCCAAAAGCTTTGACCCTGGCTTCGAAAAGGTCGAGTTTCCGGCTGATGTCGTCATAATCCTTTACCTGTTCGGTTCTGGCGATCTCCAGCTCGGAATATTGGAGGGGCAGACGAGTGCGCTGCACGCGCTTCAACAGAACCGTATCCGAACCCACGGCTGCCTCTGCCCCATCAAATAATTGGTTATATCGGCGCATCAAGGCGGGTTTCAACATGCCATGCTTGTGCGACACAGGCGAATCATAAATCCACAACCGCTGCCCACTGCCAATCAGCGCCCCCTCCATCACTTTAATGTATTGATAAAGATAAGGTGCCGCCGCACCATAATAGCCCGAAAGAAAATGGTTCATCAACGAATCCACATCAGCTTCGGGATTCCACATCAGCTTGGACACCAGGTAAGCCCTTAGCTCGGCAAAATCGCCACCCCGGCTGCCTCCGATTTGCGAAAAGTGCATGGTGGCATGATGCTGCTTGAAGAGGCGAATGTTATCCTGTAAAATATGGAAATTGGGAAATGGCGCCAGGTAATTATCGAAATTGATACCGTAATCCCATACAAAAATATTGTTGGTGATGGCCGACCAGCCCGTCATGGCTTTCATGAAATATTGGCCGGAAGCATTTTCGGTAAGAGACACCTCGCGGTCGCAATCAATGTCGCACAACATGATGTTGACATTGGGCAAAGGCTTCACATGTTTGGGCGGATTCATGGTGTAAAGATAAGCCAGCGTGGAGAACTCCTTGTCAGGAAAACGGGCGGCCAGCTTATTCAAAAAGGTGATCAGGCTTCCCGAATACGCCCCTTCGTGATCGTCAATGGCTTTGCATTTGGGGCAAGTGCAATTGGTGTAATTTCCATCGTTTTGGCTTACCGAGATGATGTGCTTATCAGGGTGGGCTTTGAAAATGGAGTCGATGCGTCGAGCCACAATCTCAAATAGATCGGGATTGGTGAGGCACCATTGGCTGGCCTTGCCCGGATGCCTTTTACCCTTAAAGAATGCGTAATATTCGGGATGCGATTGTCCAAATTCCTCGGAAGGCAACAACTTGTCGAAAGTATGCACCCAATAATTGGCTGAAAACACTTCATTTGGACTCTCCAACCGGTGCCATATTTTATAGAGGGAATCGTTGGCCATGCCATAAAACTGGGTCTGGCGGTAACGGAATGCAGGGTTGTCGATTAGGTTCAACTTAGGCAATGATAGAACAGAATGGTGGGGAACCAAAAATTCATGTTCCCCAAAATAATCGACGCCCCAATATTTCTCCAACAAAGTGACCACCCCATACAAAGCACCCTTGCCTGTTCCACCGGAAATCCGGAGAATGCCATCGAGAGTGGAAAGATGGAAGCCATCCTCTTCAACACCCTCTTTATGGCCGCCACCAATTACCACATCACCCTTTTTAGGTTGAACATCCTGCTTGATGGGCAGGACAGCACCAGAGAGACGCTTGACAAAATCCTGCAACAGCACCGCCGCCGGCTGGTCAACGCCTTCACCGGCCACCACAATGGTTGACCGGGTCTTCCCTTTTTGCACCAAAGTTACTTGGGCAAAAAGGTCTCCAACCAACAAAAAAACCAAAACAAAGACAACAATCCGCATCATCATCAACATTTACAGTTTTGCACTTCTTTCACGAATAGCTTTCACCAAAGCTTGCATCTCAAACACCTTCTGTGGATGGGTTTCAGCCACATTGGTCACTTCACCCTCCTGATCCATCTTGTACAGCTGTGGCATGGGGGAGTAACCTGTTTCATTTTTCACACCCCAAGGAACCATTTTGGGGCCGTTGTTGGGATCAATATACTTCCAATCTTTGGTTCGAACCGACAAAGTATTGGATTGCTCCAATATCCATGGACGATCCTGCTTATCGGTACCCAACCAGTTACCCGAGCGGTCGTAACTATCGGGTGCAGCTCCCTTGGGCAGGCGGGCGCCCACCACGCTGGCCATGGATTTGAAAATATCAATTTGCGACACCAGAACATCCGACACCTGCATCTTCGCCACTTTAGCTGGCCAACTCACAATCACAGGAACCCTAGTACCTGCTTCAAAAGCGCTGTATTTCCCGCCGCGCAAGGCTCCCCATGGTTTATGATCACCAAGGAGGGTTTCCGACTCATCCTCATAACCATCGTCCACCACCGGACCATTGTCGCTGGAAAGGATGATCAAGGTGTTTTCCGTCAACCCTTGACGGTCAAGTGCGGCCAATATCTCACCTACCGACCAGTCGAACTGAAGGATGGCATCACCACGCATGCCCATGCCGCTTTTACCACGGAAACGGGCGTGTGGGAAACGCGGCACATGCACGTCGTTGGGACCAAAATAGAGGAAGAAAGGCTTATCGCGATGTTGTGTGATGAACTGTACCGCTTTATGGGTGATGGAGTCGGCAATATCTTCGTCTTTCCAGAGCGCCTTGCCGCCCCCTTTCATATATCCAATGCGCGGGATGCCATTCACAATGGCTTGGTCGTGTCCATGGCTATATTTTTGGTTAAAGAGCAGCTCGGGATGGGTTTTACCTAGGGGCTCCCCAGCGAATGGAGTTTTGTAACTGACATAGATAGGATGTTCGGAATCGTAATTGGCCACGCGACCATTCTCAATAAAGACGCAAGGCACCCTGTCGCCTGTGGCGGCCATGATGTAGGAGTAGTCGAACCCCAAGTCGCCCAAACCGGCAGGTAGCGGGGCATTCCAATCCTGATCACCTGTCTTATCGCCAAGGCCTAAGTGCCACTTACCCACAGCACCGGTCACATAGCCTTCATTCTTGAACAGGTCGGCCATGGTGTAGTCTTGGGGGCGGATGATCATAGCGGCATCACCAGCCGCCACTTCAGTACCCTCGCGCCGGAAGGCATACTCGCCCGTGAACAGGGCAAATCGCGATGGGGTGCTGGTGGCCGCGCAGGCATAACCGTTGGTGAACCGGATCCCACGTTGGGCCAGACGATCCACGTTAGGAGTTTTCAATCCTTTGGCGCCATAACAGGCCAAGTCGCCATAACCCAAGTCGTCGGCGTAGATTAGAACCACATTGGGTTTTTGGTTTTGCGCCGCCAAAAAAGAGGCCGACGAGAGCATGGAGAGCAGAAGGGTTTTTCCCTTGCCTCCACTTAACAAACTCACATTAAATGCTTTCATAAAGCTTGAAAAAAGTTTCAGAATTTATCCAAAAATAGAATTCACACAATGTTCGGCTCCAACCAAAGCGTACAAGATAAATAGAAAACTTAAAAAGATAAAATAAAAAAAACCGGCGAGCCCTTGCTTCCGGTTTTCCCAATTTGGTTTTGACAAGCTGGTTACATCACCAGCTTATAACCTTTGCCATGAACGTTGATAATTTCAACGGCTGGCTCGTCCTTCAGGTGTTTACGCAATTTGGTGATGTAAACATCCATACTCCGGGCATTGAAATAGTTGTCGTCCACCCAGATCGTCTTTAACGCGAAGTTACGTTCCAATACTTTATTGGCATTGGTACAAAGCAATTTCAGCAGTTCCGACTCTTTGGTGGTCAACTTGATGATGTTGTCACCATCGATCAACTGTTGTTTTTGAGTGTCGAACTTATAACGGCCCAACATATAAACATCCTGTGCCACGGCGCCTCCTTTAGTGCGTCGGAGGATCGCTTCAATTCTAAACAAAAGCTCTTCCATACTGAAAGGCTTGGTCAGGTAATCGTCACCACCAGCTTTGAATCCCTGGAAGATATCATCTTTCATCGATTTAGCCGTCAGGAATATAATGGGCACATCGCCATTAACCATACGAATCTCCTTAGCCAAAGTAAAGCCATCTTTCTTGGGCATCATAACATCAAAAATACAGATATCGTATTTTTTATTCATAAATGCGTTATAGCCTTCTTCACCATTGGGCATCAGGTCAGTTTCGTAACCTTTGGCCTCAAGGTATTCGCGTAAAAGCATGCCGAGGTTCTCATCATCCTCGGTCAAGAGAATTTTATGCTCTTTTTCCATTCTTAATACTTTTTAGCGGTAAAAATATATCAAATTTTGTTCCTACATTCAATTCGCTTTCCACGGTAATTTGTCCGCCATGATCTTCCACGATCTTCTTCACATAGGCTAGGCCAAGCCCAAACCCTTTTACATCATGAACATTACCCGTTGGAACGCGATAAAACTTTTCAAAGATACGGTCGAGGTTCTCCTTCGAGATTCCCATGCCATTATCTTTAACAGATATGATGATGCCATTGTTCTTGTTCCAAGTCTTTACATATAAAATTGGTGCGCCACGGCGGTATTTGACGGCATTATCCAATAAATTAAATATCACATTGGTAAAGTGCACCTCGTCAACCAAAGCCACGCTGTTCTTGGCTTCCAGACGATCATTGATGGAACCTTGTGAATTCTCCACCTTCAAACGGAAATTATTCACCACGGTTGAAATAATATCGTTGATATCCAACTCCTTCAACTTAAGGCTCGCTTTACCCTTTTCAAAGATAGCCATTTGCAGGATTTTTTCAACCTGATAGCTCAATCTTTTACTCTCATCTTGAATAACGCTGGAAATATGCTGCAAGGTTTTGGGCGAAACACTGATGGAGACATCCTTCAACATCTGCGATGCCAGCGAAATGGTGGAGATGGGTGTTTTGAACTCATGCGTCATGTTGTTGATAAAGTCGTTCTTGATGCTGTCGAGCCGCCGTTGCCTGATGATGATGACAATGGTGAAGATAGACGACAGAATCATAATAACGGTAAAGATGGCCGAAGGAATCACCAACCCCATCGATTCTGCCAAATAACTTGGATGTTCGGGAAAATAAACATTCAGGTAGTTGGCCTTGGCATGCACATCGTTGGGAAAAAGGCGCTTGCTGTATATTTCCGACTTGAACGCCGGATTGAACCCCGGAGTACTAAAAACGATCTGTCCCTTGGAGTTGACAATGGAAAACTCGAAAGGAAGTATGATGCCCCGCTCATCAAAATATTGAAGCAACGAACCATCAAGCCGTCGCTGGTCGATGCGCTGCTCAATGGGCATATCTTCAAATATTGATTTCAGCAGGGTTTGGTTCTTTTCGGCAATGCGCGAGCGCAGCTCGTTTTGAATGGCAATCATGGCACCAGTCAACGGGTCGATCCGTCCGATGGGTCCAATGGAAGTATAACCCTTGAAGGCCGAAACCAATGAATCCTGTTTATAGGTACTCAAGCTGAAATGGCCGCTCATGTCCACATCGAGGGATATGTTATAATCCTTGTAGTTCATAGCATCTCCATCGTACTGGCTGCGGAAGTATTTCATCTTTCGTTTGAAGTGAGCGGGCAGGGAGGGATCCAAAACCTCATCGCTCGATCGGATCATGGAGAGCTCATCTGTTTCCAGACGGCTAATAACATCATCCAAACTTTGGTGAACCAACTGGTTAAAATGCTCAGCCTTAAGCTTCGTCGCCTCAAAAATCCACATACCCTGTATATAGACTAACCCCAACAGAGCCACTGCCATAATAATTGTTAATCCCAGGATAATTTTTTTACTCATAAAACAAAGATAATTGCCAGAACGACTTCCATACAACCTATTAACTTAAATTAACTTATCCCTCAACAATTTGAAACATATCGGGATGGGTGTTGACATAGCTCAAGGCGCAAAAAGCGGCATTCTGTTGCGCTTCTTTTTTGGATGTACCCTCGCCTTGTCCAATTTCTTGGTCTGCCACCATTGCTTTGCATACAAAAACAATACCCAAATTGCAATCCTGGTCTTTTCCAACAGTAACAAAATCAACCTCAAGATGATTCTTATGCCCCCACTCAATCAGTTTCGACTTGTAATTGCTGTCGTTTCGCGATATCTCTTCGAGATTGATAAAAGGGTTGATGATTTTACGGATCACAAATCGGCAACACTGCTTATAACCGCGATCAAGATAGATGGCTCCAATAAGGGCTTCCAACGAATCGCCCAAAATATGGGTTTGATCCAAGGCCTTCTGGGTATGTGCGGTCACAAATTGGTGCAACTCCATCTTCAATGCCACTTCATTTAACCGGCTTCGGCTAACGATCCGCGACCGCATCTTAGTGAGAAACCCTTCATCCTTAGTTGGGAATTTCTTATACAGCACTTCGGCAACAATGGCACTCAACAGGGCGTCGCCCAGGTATTCGAGCCGTTCATTGTAGGCGGAGAGGTTGCGATTCGGTTTGCTGACAGCAGATTTATGCGTGAGGGCCTGCCTGTACAGTGAGAGATCAAAAGGCAAAATCCCGGTTGTGGCGTAAATAAAAGAGTAAAACTTTTTTCCCTTTCGGGAAAAAAGTTTTACTATGTAATAAATAAGTCTTGTCACAATAAATTACAATGCTTTAAAAATGACAGAAGCATTATGACCGCCAAATCCAAAGGTATTTGACAAAGCCACTTTCACCACACGTTTTTGAGCAGTATTAAAAGTCAAATTCAATCGGTTGTCTATCTCCGGATCATCATTAAAATGGTTGATAGTTGGAGGGACAATCTGATTTTCAATAGCTTTAATACAAGCAATCGCTTCCACAGCACCAGCAGCTCCTAAAAGGTGGCCTGTCATTGATTTGGTAGAACTGATATTCAGTTTGTAAGCATGCTCGCCAAAAACATTGATGATTGCTTTTGTTTCTGCAATGTCGCCAAGGGGCGTGGCTGTACCATGCACATTGATATAATCAACTTCGGTAACATCCAGACCCGCCTCTTTTAACGCCTTTTCCATTACTCTTCGTGCTCCATGTCCTTCGGGATGAGGTGCGGTAAGGTGATGCGCATCAGCAGTCATGCCGGTTCCAACTACTTCGCAGTAGATGTGGGCACCCCGTTTAACAGCATGTTCATACTCTTCAAGAATAAGAGCACCGCCCCCTTCTCCCATGACAAATCCATCCCTGTCTCTGTCAAATGGACGAGAAGCCGTTTGAGGATCATCATTGCGCGTTGATATGGCCTGCATAGAGCTGAAGCCACCTAAGCCGGCCTCATTAATAGCTGCCTCTGAACCTCCGCTGACAATAACATTGGCCTTACCCAAACGAATGAGGTTAAACGCATCTGCAATAGCATTTGTTGAAGAAGCACAAGCCGATACTGTTCCAAAATTGGGACCACCAAATCCATATTTGATGGAGATCAGTCCCGGAGCAATATCCGCAATCATTTTGGGAATGAAAAAAGGGTTAAAGCGAGGGGTGCCGTCACCCTTCGCAAAACCTTTTACTTCTTCAAGAAAGGTAAAAAGACCACCAATACCGGCTCCCCATACCACACCAACTTCATCTTTGTCGATAGACTCTAGATCAAGTTTGGAATCGGCAATGGCTTCATCGGCCGCAATCATGGCAAATTGAGCAAAAGGATCAATTTTGCGCACTTCCTTGCGGTCGAAATAATCAGCCGGATTATAATCTTTCACCTCGCAGGCAAACGTCGTTTTAAATTTGGTGGCGTCAAATCGAGTGATGGGGGCACAACCACTAACTCCATTCACCAGGTTTGTCCAGCTCTCTTCAACTGTTTTCCCCAGGGGAGTAATGGCTCCCAATCCTGTAACTACTACTCTTTTTAACTCCATAAACTAATTCTAACGTATCCTACTTTTTACTTAGCGTTTGCTTCGATGTATGCAACAGCATCACCTACTGTACCAATGTTTTCAGCCTGATCATCTGGAATTGCAATGTTAAATTCTTTTTCGAATTCCATAATCAATTCTACAGTGTCAAGAGAGTCGGCTCCTAAATCGTTGGTGAAGCTTGCTTCGTTAGTAACTTCGTTTTCGTCAACTCCTAATTTGTCTACGATAATTGCCTTTACTCTTGATGCAACGTCTGACATAGCGTTTAATTTTAAGTTAATACTATTAATGTTTTAAAAACAACTGTGCAAAGAAATAAATTTAGGGATAATAATTCAAATAATCACCCACAATTTTGCGGTTACTCATGCTTTTTTAATTATTTTTGTGATTAATAACCACAAAATCAACCACATAAAAAGTTACCCATGAGCAACATAGCCCTCTTTGCATCCGGATCGGGAAGCAATGCGGAAAACATCGCCTCCTTTTTTTCCGGCGAGCCAAATGTATCAATTTGTTGCATCCTTTGCAACAACCCGAATGCTTTTGTGATCAAAAGGGCCAAAAACCTAGAAATTCCCTGCCATATTTTTTCCCGGGATGACCTCTACAGCTCAACCGTTGTCGTAGAACTTTTAACCCAACACCAAGTTGACTTTATCGTTCTGGCAGGGTTTCTTTGGAAAATACCTCACAACTTGATTGTAGCCTACCCACAGCGAATCATCAACATACACCCGGCTCTTTTGCCCAAATATGGCGGCAAAGGGATGTACGGCTCCCATGTCCATCAGGCCGTGATTGATGCAGGAGAAAAAGAGTCGGGCATCACCATCCATTATGTCGATGAACATTACGACGAAGGTGCCACCATTTTCCAAGCCAAATGCCCTCTGGATGCCAACGAGACAGTTGAGACACTCAGCAAGAAAATCCACCAGTTGGAGCATTTCCATTACCCGCGCGTCATCCAATCGGTGATTAGAAGCCACGAAAGATAAAAGCATAAAAAAGCCGGGGAGATTGATCTTCACCCCGGCCTATGCTCGATTTCCGTGTTCCTAATGCTCTATCCGGTCAATGATCAGCTTAAGACTGTCGGCATGGGCTGAATAGCGAGTCCTGTTGGCAGCTTTAACCGGCTCCACGGAAGGAGCTTCCATCTTGAGGGGATCGATGGGGCGGTCGTTTTTGAACACCCTGAAATCAAGGTGGGGGCCAGTACTCAATCCTGTTGATCCCACAAAACCGATCAATTCACCTTGCCGTACCTGTTTCCCTTGCGTCAATCCGGATGCAAAACCTTTCAGGTGCATATAAACGGTGGTGTAAACACTGTTGTGTTTTATCTTCAAATAGTTTCCTCCACCCTTAGCATCCCAACCCTTGTGGGTCACACGTCCATCGCCAATGGCATAAACCGGGGTTCCTGCCGGGGCAGCGTAATCCACGCCATGATGGGGTCGCCGAATCTTCAACACCGGATGCAACCGTCCTGAGGAGAACCGGCTGGAAATACGCGAGAATTTCAAAGGTGCTTTTAAAAAGGCTTTTCGCAGGCTGTTGCCATTCTCATCGAAATAATTCCACTCCCCATCCTCATCAAAAAGAAATGCGTAATAGTTGTGGTTCCGGTGGTGGAATAGCGCTGCCTTGATGTGTCCAACGCCAATGGACGTGGAATCTACAAAACGTTCCTGATACAAAACCTTAAAATAGTCACCCTTCTCAATCCCAAAAAAATCGACCGTCCAGGCAAATATCTCCGACAACTCTAGCGCCAAAGCTGGGGTTAATCCCTTGCCGGTAATGGCATTCCAAAGGCTGCTCTCGATCCTTGCTGCAGCACTTTTATCGACAATGGTGACCGGCTTGGACTTCCTGACAGCCGACACGGAATCGCCCAACGAATAGACCACATAGTCGGTGTTGTCGATGCCATAAACAAAATAGCGCAACTGGCGCAAGGAATCAGGCGTATAAAAGAGTGTATAAGGTTGCCCTACCTTGATTTTACGAACATCAAATACCGTATCGGTTGCTTCCACCAACTGGTGGATGGTGGGATAATCGACGCCTGAGCGGAGCAAGATGTCGGAAATGTTTTGATTGCGTTGAACACCATATTCTTCAATCAGAAAAGAATCCTTGGGTATGTCGTACAGCAATTCGATGGGTGTCATTTCAACAACCGTCATGGTATCGATGGTTGATGGCGTCACCGTCAACCAATTCAACCGCTCATTGGCATAATACAAGGCAAAAACCACGATGGCGGCAATCCCCAGAACGAGAAACAGAATCTTTCTTTGCTTCATAACTGGTTGTTGTATTAAGTTTAAGAAAATTCCGGCGCAGTTTCCTCCTGCACCGGAAAATTAGTTGAAAATTAAAAAACAATGTTGATGATCTTCTTTGGGATCACGATCATTTTTTTCACAGGCTTACCCTCGAGCCACTTGATGGTGGTTTCGTGCGCCAAGGCAACCGACTCGATCTCCTTCACGCCCATATCGACAGGCAATTCCAACATAAAGCGTGTTTTGCCGTTGAAGGAGACGGGATAGGTGAATGAGCTCTCTACGAGATATTTTTCATTGAAAACCGGCCATTGGGCATCGCAAACTGAGGTAGCATGTCCCAACTTGGACCAGAGCTCTTCAGCCATGTGAGGAGCAAAAGGCGCGAGCAGGATGGTGAATGACTCGAGTACCTGACGCTTGTTGCACTTCAGGTCAGTCAAATCGTTGGCACAGATCATAAACTGGCTCACACAGGTATTGAAGGAGAAGCGTTCGATATCATCGCTGATTTTTTTTATGGTGCGGTGCAACACTTTCATCTCGGCAGCAGTAGGCTCCCCATCAGAAACGCACAACTCGCCCTCCTGATTGTGAAACAGTCGCCAAGCCCGGCGAAGGAACTTGTGCACCCCGTCAATGCCATTGGTGTCCCATGGTTTCGACTGCTCCAGGGGACCCAAAAACATCTCATAAAGGCGCAACGTGTCGGCTCCATAATGTTCGACAATATCGTCGGGGTTAACCACATTGAACATCGACTTGGACATTTTTTCAACAGCCCAGCCGCAAACATATTTTCCATCTTCCAACACAAAATCAGCATTGGCATATTCGGGGTTCCACTGGCGGAAAGCATCCAAATCCAACACATCGTTGTGAACGATGTTCACATCCACATGGATGGCAGTCACCTCATAATCCTTAATCAGATTGAGCGACACAAAACGATTGGTTCCCTTCACTCGATACACGAAGTTGGAGCGACCTTGAATCATCCCCTGGTTGATCAATTTTTTGAAGGGTTCATCCTTCACCACAACACCCAGGTCGTAGAGGAATTTGTTCCAGAACCTGCTATAAATCAAGTGGCCAGTGGCATGCTCGGTGCCCCCAATGTACAAATCCACATCCTGCCAGTATTCATTGGCTTCCTTGCCCACCAAAGCCGTTTTGTTTTTGGGATCCATATACCGTAGATAGTAAGCGGATGATCCGGCAAAACCGGGCATGGTATTCAATTCCAAAGGATAACCATCTTCGGTCACCCAATCCTTGGCACGACCCAATGGCGGCTCCCCTTTCTCAGTGGGAAGGTATTTGTCAATTTCGGGCAACTGCAAAGGCAGCTTCGATTCATCGAGCATATAGGGCATATCATCCTTGTAATACACAGGGAATGGCTCACCCCAATAACGTTGACGGCTGAAAATGGCATCGCGCAGGCGATAGTTGACTTTCACCTGACCAATGCCTTTTTCTTTGATGTATTGTTTGGTTTTTTCGATGGCTTCTGGCACTTGCAATCCATTAATAAAACCGGAGTTAACCATGGTTCCGGCCTTGCTGTCGATGGCATCGGGCCAGGTTTGCGGATCGGAAGGCGCTTCACCTTCGGGCACCACCACCTGCACGATGGGCAGGTTGAACTGGCGAGCAAAAGCAAAGTCGCGGGTATCGTGAGCCGGAACAGCCATGATGGCACCGGTTCCATAACCTGCCAGCACATAATCGCTCACCCAAACAGGAATCTCCTGACCGGTGAGAGGGTTGATGGCATAGGCTCCGGTAAAGACGCCGGTCACCCGTTTCACTTCGGCCAAACGCTCCCGTTCGGTTCGTTTTTTGGTCTCCTCGCGATAAGCATTCACGGCCTCAAGACATTCGGGGGTGGTGAGCTGATCCACTAATTCGCTCTCGGGAGCCAGCACCATAAAGGTGACGCCAAACACCGTGTCGGCACGGGTGGTGAAGATGCGCATGTTCACATCGGAATCTTTCACCTTGAAATCCATCTCAGCCCCTTCGCTGCGACCAATCCAATTTCGCTGTACTTCTTTCAGCGAATCGGTCCAGTCGATGTGATCGAGGCCATCGAGCAAACGGGGTGCATAAGCCGACACGCGCAACAACCATTGGCGCATCAGTTTTTGCTCCACTTCATGCCCTCCACGCACCGAAAGGCCATCCTTCACCTCATCGTTGGCCAACACAGTACCCAAAGCAGGGCACCAGTTCACCATGGTGTCGGCCAGGTAGGCCAAACGGTAGTTCAGCAGCGTTTTCTGCTGTTCCTTTTCGGTCATGCCGTTCCATTCTTGTGCCGTAAAAGAAAGATCTTCGGTACAAGCGGCATCCAGCCCCATCGTTCCCTGAGAGGAAAAACGCGTCACCAAGTCGGCAATGGGCAAGGCCTTTTGCGCCTGCTTGCAAAAATAGTGGTTGAACATTTGGATGAAAGCCCACTGGGTCCAATGGTAATAATCGGGTTCACAGGTCTTCACCTCGCGATCCCAATCATAGCAAAAGCCAATTTTATCGAGCTGCTCGCGATAGCGGGCAATATTCTTTTCGGTGGTCACTGCCGGATGCTGCCCCGTTTGGATGGCATATTGCTCGGCGGGCAAACCATACGCGTCGTAACCCATGGGATGGAGCACATTGAAACCATTGAGGCGTTTGAAGCGGCTATAGATATCCGAGGCGATGTACCCCAGCGGGTGTCCCACATGCAGTCCGGCTCCCGAAGGATAGGGAAACATGTCGAGCACGTAAAACTTTGGGCGTGAAGCATCAATGGATACCTGGTAAGTTTTGTGGTCGGTCCAGTATTTCTGCCAGCGACTCTCAATGTCTTTAAAATTATATTCCATGGCAAACGGTATGTAATAATATTTGATTTCTGAAAATGAATACGAATCACACTAAGAGGTCAAAAATAATGAAAGTTTTGCGAAAAAAGGAATAGAGTGCCAAACCCGACTGAAAATAATGAAACGAGGAAAATCAAAACAAATAACTCAGCAGATACAACAAACAGACATGTTGAAAAATTGGGAGACCTGAATTTAAAAATGAGGTGAAGGAGTTGATTGTTTTAACAATTATTATATTTGCCACCATAATTCATTAACCTAATTCGGGAAAAGACATCTTAAATTGATTTGATGAACGATATCCGTGAAAAAGAATACTTAATTCAATTACGAGGTGGTTCCTATAAAGCATTCCGTAGCATCTACGAGCAATATAGTGCTGTTTTGTATCGTTTCATGTTGGATGTCACGCACAACAAAATGCGTGCTGATGAGATAGTACAGGAAACATTTGTAAAAATATGGCTTCACCGCGATCGCATCAACCCGGATCAGTCGATCAAAAGTTACATCTTTACAATAGCTAAAAACCTCGTTGTTGATGAATTCCGAAAAACCATGAGAAACCCGATCCTTGAAGATTTCCAGGATCACCAGAATAATCAAGCACTATCTGAGAATACAACTGATCAAAAGATCAATCTTCAGGAATTCCACCAAGCCCTCCAACAAGCCAAAGGGAAGTTGACCCCCCGACAACGAGAAATCTTTGAAATGAGCAAAGAAGAGGGATTATCAACTAAAGAGATTGCCTCAAAACTAAAAATCCTCGAACAGAGTGTTTACAACCAACTCTCCCACACCCTCGAAAAACTAAAGAAGGAGATTAACAAGCTCCTCCCCCTATTTCTACTTTTTTTCTAATTGAGGCCACTCAGCGCCTACCATAACCAATTGACAAAAAACCACTTGGCAAAAATTTGTTATTTTTTGTCATTTTTCTTCATTAATAGCTATTAGAAAGCATTCACAAAAGCGTATCCCTTGATAGGAGGATCTTTAAATGAAAATGGATTTAAAGTTCTCTTTGGGAAAGTTCTATTCTAAACCCTACTAATAGTTTATTAAAATCAATTTGTTATGAACAAAAAACCATTATTTTTCAAAAACCACAACAGTTGGCCAAAATGGTTAAGGAAACCCGGACTGGTTCTCTTAACAACAGCGATTGTGCTTCCCGGACTCAACGCCCTGGGAGCTTCAGTAGCAGATAATGTAACACACACCCTCCAGCAAACAGATCAGCAATCTTCAACTCAAATTGTGAAGGGAACGATCAAAGACAATGCTGACAGCCCGCTACCTGGAGCAACGGTCAGCATCAAAGGAAAGACAGTTGGAACGATTACCGATATCGATGGGAAATACCAATTAAATGTCTCAGTGGGCGATGTGCTTGTCTACAATTTCATTGGAATGCAACCGCAAGAAGTTGTTTTTTCGGGACAGGAAGAGATCAACATTACCTTGAAACCACAAGATGTGGAAGTTAAGGAGGTGGTTGTGACAGCCTTGGGCATCAAACGCGAGAAAAAAGCATTGGGTTATGCCGTCCAGGATATCAAGGCTGAAGAGCTTATGGCAGGAAACGACACAGAGGTAACCAGTGCATTACAAGGCAAGGTGGCTGGGGTTAACATCAGTCAGTCGGGCTCAGGCATCGGGGGATCTTCTCGGATTGAAATTCGAGGCGCAAGCTCCATGTCGGACAACAACAGCCCATTGTGGGTCATCGATGGGATTCCTTTTGATGACACGCAAAAAGGGGAAGCCAGCATTTGGGGTGGTGTGGAGCGTGCCGGATCGGCCTTCGACCTTAATGCAAACGATATTGAATCCATCTCGGTGCTCAAAGGAGCCAATGCTGCAGCTCTCTATGGATCCAGAGCTGGTAACGGGGTTATTTTGGTGACAACAAAAAAAGGAACCAGAGGAAAGGGTTTAGGCATTGACTACTCCGGAGGTGTCAACATCTCAACCATTGCTTACACTTTTGATCTTCAGGATCAATACGGACAAGGAAACAATGGCGTTTACAACCCCAACGGAACCATGGCCTGGGGTCCAAAACTGGATGGAACCCCTGTATTATCATGGACAGGTGAAACGATTCCATATTCCGCTGATACCGATAAATTGAAAGAGTTCACCCGCACAGGTGTCAGCCACAACCACAGTGTGGCATTCAATGGCGGCAACGACCAAGGATCTTTCAGAGCCTCCATAGGAAAGGACATCAACAATGGGATTTATGAAGGTCATAAAATCGAAAGGACCAATTTTGACTTCCGAAGCGACTATGATGTAAACAATTGGTTGAATATTGACACCAAATTCTCCTATTTTTTGACCGAGGGCCAAAACAGGCCAGAGATGGGGGCATACAGCTATGTATCGTATTTCAACAACATGCCCATCAACATACGCAGCAGTGATCTGAAACCCGGCTATGTAATAAAGGATGGGAAGCATGTGGAAACCCTTTACACAACCACCAATGCCAATTACCGCAACCCGTATTTCATGATCAATCAAATGAAAAACAACGATGAACGGTACCGAACATTCGGATATCTGGCAACCAACATCAAATTCACCAATGCGTTGAAACTAAAACTGAAATACGGTTTGGACTATTACCGCCAAGCCATCCAGTCGAAGTACTTATACGGAGACAATGTCAATGCAAACCGACCAGACTACAACACCTCAGAAGAATTTTTCAGAGAAGAAAACAGCGAGTTTCTGCTTAGTTACAATAAAAATGCAGGAAATTTCGATTTCAGCATCAATGCCGGAGGCAACCGAATGGTACGTCACTCAAAAACCCTCCAGTCACACTCAGGGCTATTACCTGATGAAGGTTACTATTTCCTTGGTTATGGCACCAACATTACTTCCGAGGAGGATATCCGCGAAGAAGAAGTTCAGTCACTTTATGGATTCGGGCAAGTTGGCTACAAAAACTACCTGTTTTTGGATATCACTGCCCGCAACGATTGGTCTTCAACACTGCCCTCCAACAACAACTCCTATTTCTACCCTTCATTCAGTATAAGCGGAGTCATTTCAGACATGGTTGAAATGCCACAGTTTATCTCCTTCCTGAAGGCCAGGACAAGTTGGGCGCAAGTGGGGAAAGCAGCGGATCCTTACAGCACCAGCCAAGTTTACTTGATCGAAAAAGGCGACTTCAACCAATTGAAGGGGAAAGTTCCTGAGGTCATGGTAAATAAAAATCTCAAGCCTGAATTGTCAACCTCCACCGAGGCTGGTCTCGATGCCCGCTTGTTCAACAACCGAATTGGCATTGATTTCACCTACTATAATGAGCGAACCAAAAACCAAATCCTAAAGATTGAAACCGACCAAAGCACCGGATATAGTCACAAATTGATCAATGCCGGATTGATCATCAACTCGGGATTTGAAATGATGCTAAAAACCACCCCCGTGAAGATGAAAGACTTCTCGATGGATGTGGATTTCAACTTTGCCAAGAATAAAACTACAGTGGATCGTCTGGATGGCTACCTGAAAGAATATTCCTTTGGTTCCATCAACAGCGGCGTGGAACTGGTTGGAATTGAAGGCGAAAAGATGGGAGACATCAAAGGTACCACTTATGTGTATCATGCCAATGGCAAAATGGTAGTAGATGCCGATGGATTACCCATAAAAAGTAGCAAAAAAGAGGTGATTGGCAACATTCAACCCGACTGGACAGGATCGGCTATGATCTCTGCCAAATACAAAAACCTATCTTTCAATGCATTGATATCAACACAACAGGGCGGCGACATCTTCTCTGCAACAGAACAGTCGGCCGTGGCCTCTGGAACTGCAGAAAGAACCACTATGAACAACCGCATGTCATTCTTTGTGGACGGGGTAACTGCTGATGGCGGTAAAAACAATGAAATCGTTTCGGCGCAAGCTTACTGGAATGCTGTAAGCAAAATTGATGAAGCGTTTATTTACGATGCATCGCATATGAAACTGAAAGAAATTGCTTTGGGCTATAGTTTACCAGCGAGATTACTGAACCGTCTACCGCAGAGCTTCATCAAGAACGTACGCATGTCGCTGGTCGGCCGGAACCTGTTCTACTTCTACAAAAACACTCCGGGTACTATTCCCGACGGAAGTGCTTATTCTTCAGCCTATGCAGCGCAGGCCTTCGACTATTCGCCTGTGCCCGCCACCCGTACTTATGGTTTTTCACTAAATGTAGGTTTCTAATTCATTCAAGTAGTTTATTATGAAAAAACTGATCAAATACTTACCAATGCTACTGGGGTTGTCTATAATGAATCAAAGTTGCACCGATGACTTTGAAAAGATCAACACCCCATCCAATGCTGTTACCACGGTCAATCCAGCCTATTTCATCAACACCATGCAATTAGGTGTGGTGGAAAACTATCAACGCAATGTGAACCTCTATGCCGATTTCTATGCGCAATATTGGTCCAATACTGTTGAATCGTTTGGTTCGCCCCGATATGAATATAGGAACGACTGGGTTGGCAACCAATGGAAAGAGCACTATTCAGGACAGCTGCGCAAATCGTTGGCCATCAAAGAACAGTTTGGAGATAACGCGCTGTACTCCAACATTAATGCCATAAACGAAATATGGATTTGTTATTGGTGGTCGCGCATGACCGATTTCTATGGCGACATCCCATATTTTAAAGCTGGTGAAGGCGAAGCAGTACCCTACAACTCACAAGAAGAAATCTATGATGATCTATTCAAGCGATTGGACCAGGCTGTTACTAATTTGAAGGAAAACGACGAGTCTCAGGCCAAACTGAACAAATACGACTTAATTTATCAAGATGACATCGCCAAATGGAAACGCTTTGCTAACTCATTGCGGCTAAGATTGGCTATGCGCCTGTCGAACATTGCCCCAGACAAGGCGAAAGTCCAATTTGCTGCAGCCATGACCAATGGTGTGATGCAGAGCAATGCCGACAATGCCGAAGTTCCAATTTACTCAAAAGGATGGAACGACTACCTCCACCAGATGGCATGGAATTGGGACAACATCCGCGTTTCAAAAACATTCACCAACCACCTCTACAATATTTCAACTGTTGGAGAAGACCCACGTACGCCAATTTGGTTGTGTTACAAAGTTGACGGAAAGAGCACCACAAAAGAAGAAGCCGGCAAAAAGACCTACGAAGGATTAGAAAACGGCTATAGTGCAACAAACATGCCTGCCAACAAATTAAGTCGGGCAACCATTAATCTGGATGGTGGTTACAAAGGCTTTTCAGGCGATGGCGAAGGATCCGATAACCTAATGTATGTTCCTGTCATGTTTTATTCCGAAGTCTTGTTCCTTCAATCGGAAGCTGTATTAAGAGGCTGGATTGCAGGGAACGCCGACGATCTTTATAAAAAGGGAATCCAAGCATCCATGGATCTAGTGGGTGTATCGTCAACCAACGCAGAGGAGTATCTAAGCGGAATTAAGGCATTGAACGGCTCCAACGAAGCCAAACTGAAGCAGATTATCACCCAAAAATGGATTGCCAACTTCCCCAATGGCGTGGAGGCTTGGGCTGATTTCCGGAGAACCGACTATCCCGACATCACCTTACCTGTTGATGGTGTGAGCGGCAACGCTTCCGTTGCAGCCAATACCTGGGTAAAACGCATACGCTACCCCGACAACCAGCACAACTTAAACCAGGCCAATATGCCTGCATCGCTCAACACAGTAGATAAAGATCGCATGGATGTGAAAGTATGGTGGGACGTGGCAGGAACAGAGACTAAAAACAATGAGGGATTAATGTCAAGTAACTTTTAACTAAAAGAAAATGAATACAAATCTTCATATAATAAAATACAGAACCCTTTTCTTTTCACTCCTCGCAGGTCTGTCACTTCTACTAACAGTGGTATCGTGCGATGACGATGACAACAATGGTTCATTTAATCAGGCATCCATCGAGCAATTGCTGAAGGAAGCACAGGATCTGATCGACAACGGCCAAGAGGGCATCAATCTGGGCGATTACAAACCCGGTTCAAAAAAAGAGTTGCAAGAGGTAGTAACTTGGGTGATGTGGAAAATGGAGAATTCCTCAAAGCAGGAAGATATTGACGATGCTGCCGAAAAGCTGGCCATCTACATTGCCAAGTTTAAAGCCAACAAGGTATCCATGGCGATTCCATGGATTCAGCAGGAAAACGACACTTATATTATGCTGTCCGATAACCCTGAAGGATCAGGAACAAATGGCAAACTGAAGCAAATCACTTCATCCCCATTCACCATTGAAGCCAAATTCTACATACTAGACTTACAGCAACGTGGCTACAGCAACAACCTGTTTGCCAATGTTATGGGCGAAGGCGGTGCCAACGACCGTGGTTTCGATATCCGGTATTTCGGCGATGGCCACGTACACATCAATGTGGGAGGCGGTGATGGATGGAAAGATGTCACCACTGGCCCGGGCGTTATCAGTGCTGGGAAATGGATCCACATCTCGTATGTGAATAATATCACCTCACACAAACTTTATGTGGATGGCAACGAAGTGCTCTCATCTAATTACACTTACGCCAACTCCGACGACAAATACCCCGTCACCATTGGCAACACCTCAGTTTGGAGCGACCGTGCAGTTAATGCCATGGTACAGGATGTTCGAATCTGGACCGAAGCCCGCACAGGTGAACAAATTATGGAGACAATGGCAACAACCCTAACCGGGAAAGAGAGTAAACTGGCCTCCTATTTTCCGCTCAATGCCGACTTAGGAAAAGAGTTTGCTGATGCCACAAACCAATTCAAAGCCAACCTAAAAGGAAGCATTTCCTGGCTGGTCGACGGGATTCCGCCGGTGATCGAGCTAAACTTCGCGGCCCTAAATAAAGCCATCAACAATGCCGAGACATTAAAGGCATCGGTGGTAGAAGGAACAGAAACAGGTGCCTTCCCTGCAGGAACCATTGCCTATCTTCAATCTTTGATTGATGAAGGGACAGCAGTACGCAACACCGCCAAAAGACAAAACCAGATTGACGAGATGGCCTCAAAAATCACTGATCAGATTGAACTGGTGAAAGAATTTTTAGTAGCCGAAAGCGATGGGGTGTACATCGACCGAGAAAATTCTGATGCCGTGGGCTTGCGTATCACCCCCAACTACACGCCACAAGGCGACTTCACTGTTGAATTTGACTTAAACCTGAAAACTCTCTTGATGAAAGGGGGCGGCAATGGTGAAATCTTTGGTAACGGAACCTATGGCTTGCGAGTTTATGGCTACAAGGAACTAACCGAAGCTGAAATACTCAAATCAGGAGCCTTGTGGAATTTCAACGAAACCTCAGCAGGCTGGAAAGGCGCAAAAACAGCACCCTTAGCCGTATCGCCCGGAGCATGGCAACACATAGCCATCGTGCATGACAAGGCTGCTCAAACCACCGCAATTTTTGTGGATGGCAAAGAGATGGCCAAAGAGACCAACCTTGGAGAACCCAATATTTCAGGTTGGGGCGAAATATGGCTGGGCAATTCGTGGGGTGAAAAAATGAATGGCTCCATAAAAAACTTCAGAATATGGAATTCCGTCAAATCGGCCAGCGAATTTGGAGCACCTGTTACAGGTTCGGAAAGTGAATTGGAAATGTGCTTCCCACTCACCAAGGTTGCCGGAGTAAAATTTAAAGATCAGAAAGGCAATTACGATGCAGAAATCAGAGGCATAAAATGGAATGCCCAATAAAAAAATAACAAAAAATGGGTGCCTGCGACAATCCCCGCAGGCACCCAAATTATAAACGTTTCAACAAGATAGACTTAAGCATTTTGGATCAAGATTATCCTTCTAGGTAAATTTTTCATTTTAAAATGATTAATATTGCAATTTCACAAAACATTATAAATTCCATTTAGTAAGAATATCCGGATGAAAGCAAACCTCCAAGACTTGCTATCCAAATATTTGGATGGTACCATTAGCCAAGCGGAGATGTCCCAACTAGCACAATCAACAGAAAGTGCCAAAGATGAGGATATTGCTTCATTATTGGCCAATGAATGGGAGCACTATGAAAAAAAGGATCCGGATTACAACCATTTTGCACAGGTGGATCACATGATCAGAGGCAATGAACGCCCCCGCATCAACCACTTTTGGGAAACCGCCAAACGGGTAGCCGCCATCTTTTTACTTCCCATTTCCATTGGAATGGCAGCCTACTATTACATCAGCACCCACCAATTGGAGAACCATGTTGCACAAGAGCTTACCATCTCGGTAGAGGGTGGCGAACGAGCCCGTATGCAACTGCCCGATGGGAGCACCGTTCAATTAAATTCATTATCCTCCATCAGCTATCCATCCAACTTCGGAATAAAAAACCGATCGATTAAACTTAACGGAGAAGCATTCTTTTCAGTCGCCAAAGATTCGGAACATCCATTCATCGTGGAGACCAGCACATTAAAAATAAAGGTTCTGGGCACGGAGTTCAACGTCAATGCATACGACAATACCGATTTTTCAGAAACAGCTTTGTTAAAAGGATCCATAGAAGCCACCACCAAAGGTGCACAACCCCAGGTCGTACTATTGAAACCATCAGAAAAATTGGTTCTCAACAAACGCGACGGGACAGTCACAATTGAAAAAACCGACCTATTTTACGAAATGGCATGGATGAGCGGCGAATTGATATTCCGCTCGGCTTCTCTCCCTGAAATCTCATCCAAACTCGAACAATACTATGGTGTCAAAATAAATATTTCGGGTACAGGAAACCAGCATGAAACATTTACCGGCAGTTTCAACGAAGACAATATTGCAGATGTGTTAAAAATTTTACAACTTCACTACGATTTTGAATTCCGCATAAAAGGAAGCGAAGTGGAGATACGTTTTCAATAATCTGCAGTCATGGTGGGATGCACCATAGGCTATTTTGAAATAAATAATGACCGGTTTTTGCCATTTTACCTGTTTTTATGAGAATAAACCTAACCCGTTTGTTGTTGAAATTGATGCGAAAACCCACCTATCCGGGTCTAATCATAGCGTTCATACTTTTATTCCTGCTTAATTCTCAAACAGGAAGCTCACAGGAAGTATCTGTTCAAATAAAAAATGGTTCCCTAAAACAGTTTTTTTTCCTAATAGAGAAAACTACACCCTACCGATTCACATTCCTCGATTCAGATATCCCAAGTAATGAAAACATCACCATCCGGGTAAAAAACCGCGACATAGAGGAGGTGTTAACCTGGATCCTAAAGCCACGTGGACTACAGTTCATTCGCGAGAAGAACAGTTTTGCCATAAAACCAACCACTCCCCATCACCAGATCATCACCAAGGGTTATATCACCGATGAGGCAGGTCAACCCATTGTAGGAGCCAATGTGGTTTCAAAAGGCACTTTACAAGGCACTATTACCGATGAAAACGGTTACTTCGAATTGGCATCCAATGCCAGAACACCCATTATGATCACCTTTATTGGGTTTCTGACGGTGGAATTGATTCCCACTGAAAAGACCATTACAATACAGATGCAAAACGACCTGCGCGACATTGAGGAGATCGTGATCACAGCCTTGGGCATCAGGCGAACAGAGAAGGCCTTGAGCTATCATATACAAGATGTTCCAATCAAGGAAGTCACCACATCCCAAGATGCCAACTTTGTCAACTCTCTAACCGGAAAGATTGCGGGGGTAACCATAAACACCTCATCAGTCGGGATAGGTGGAGCCACCAAGGTGATCATGAGGGGGACAAAGTCAATCAATTCCAACAACAATGCACTCTACGTCATCGATGGCGTTCCTTTGGTGAACACCAATATGGGGACTACCAATGGCGAATACTCCAGTCAACCCCGTGGCGAAGGGATATCGGATTTCAACCCCGAAGATATCGAGAGCATCAATATATTAACGGGTCCGGCCTCAGCCGCACTATACGGCTCAAATGCAGCCAACGGAGCCATCATCATCACCACCAAGAAAGGATTGGCCAATAAATCACAAATCAACATTTCAAGCTACACCCACTTCAGTGAACCATTTGTGATGCCGAAGTTTCAAAACCGATATGGCAATAACACCGGGGAATATGCCAGCTGGGGTCGAAAATTGGACACTCCGTCGAAGTACCATCCGAAGGATTTTTTCAGAACCGGATACATCACCCAAAACTCTGTATCCTTGTCTTTTGGATCGGAAGCCTCCCAGAATTACCTCTCCTTTGGCTCCAATAATTCCAAGGGGATCATCCCCAACAACACCTACAACCGCTATAACTTCACGTTCAAACGATCCAGCAAACTTTTAGCCGACAGACTTTTACTGGATATTGGCGTCGGCTACATCCTACAGGATGACAACAACATGATGGCTCAGGGCAAGTACTTCAATCCGCTGACATCGGCCTACACATTCCCCAGGGGAGAGAACCCGGCAGAGATCAAAGATTATGAGCGGTTTAATGAAACGCGACAAATTAAAACCCAACATTGGCCTTGGGGGGATCAGGGTTTGAACATGCAAAACCCATATTGGATAGCCTTCCGAAATCTGCACCATTCAAAAAAAGACCGCCACATGATCAGTTTCAACCTGAAGTACGATTTAAATTCATGGTTGAATATTAGCGGACGTGCCCGACTGGATTACAGCAATACCGATTTAACAAAGAAATATTATGCGTCTACGCTATCCCTATTTGCAGGGCCTAAAGGTTTTTACTCGGCACAAAAAGAGAATGAGAAACAGCTATACGCCGATTTGATTGCCAATATCAACAAGAAATATGGCGACATCACCTTGATGGCCAACGTAGGAGCCAGTCTTTCCGATTCAAGGTCGGATGCAGGGGGTTACCAGGGCCCTTTAAAGGATATCCCCAATTTTTTCGCTTTCGACAACATCGACAAAAACGGCCGCGATGCCACACCCCTCCAGGATGGATGGCGCGAACAGGTTCAATCGGTTTTTGCCAACCTTGAAGCAGGATGGCGCAACACGCTTTTTTTAACCGTGACGGGACGCCAAGATTGGTCTTCGGCATTGGCCAACATGCCACAAACGTCATTTTTTTATCCATCGGTAGGCGTTTCAATGGTTGTTTCGGAACTATGCCATTTACCATCAACCATCAATTTCCTAAAAATCAGGGGTGCCTATTCATCGGTTGGATCATCCATCCCCCGCTTCTTGTCAATTCCTACCTACGCAAAAAACGATGCCACAGGAAGTTGGGAGACCAACAGTTATATGCCTGTGGGAGAGCTCTTCCCCGAACGCACAGAGTCGTTTGAAACCGGATTCAACATCAAAACTTGGCATGGTCGTCTGAATTTGGATGCCACCTATTACCTATCGAACACATACAACCAAACCTTTCAACCATCCATATCAGCATCCTCTGGATGGTCTTCCATGTACGTTCAATCGGGGAATGTCCGCAACACTGGGTTGGAATTGATTGCAACCTCCAACAACAAGTGGCATCAATTTTCCTGGAATGCCAATTTCGTCCTCAGCTACAATAAAAACAAAATCATAGAGTTGGTTGATCGTTTTACTGATCCCACAGGAAAAATAGGATCGATCAACCGCATCTCTCAAGGAGGAATTGGCTCTTCAGAAATAATACTCACCAAAGGGGGAACCATCGGCGATCTGTGGACAAAGACAGAAGTCAAAAAAGATACCGATGGACAAATATGGATCAATCCCCAAACAGGCAAGCTTGCAATTGAGGAGAATGTGCTGAAAAAGGCCGGAAGTGTGCTTCCGAAATACAATTTAAGCCTGCGCAATGAATGGAGCTACAAAAATGTTTCACTGGGTTTGATGTTTAATGCCCGTCTGGGTGGGGTAACCGTTTCCCAAACCCAAGCTATACTGGATGGGCTAGGAGTATCGGAAGCCTCGGCACAAGCACGCGACAACGGTGGAGTAATGGTTGGCGACCAGACTATTGATGCCCAAACTTGGTATGAAACCGTTGGCGCAGCAGGTGTTTATTCCCACTACATCTACAGTGCCAGCAATGTCCGGCTGCAGGAAGCCAAGCTGACCTACACGCAAACCTTGAATCTATGGAATAGGAAAACAATTGTCACTGTTTCAGTACTAGGTAAAAACCTATGGATGATTTACAACAAATCACCATTTGATCCTGAAGTCACGCCTTCAACAGGAACCTACTTCCAAGGATTTGATTACTTCATGCAACCTGGATTAAGGAATTATGGATTCAGCATTCGCTTACAACTATAAAACAACTGGCCATGAATCAAATACTTCCTCATTTAAAATTTATTGTGCTGATGCTTGGTTTATTCTTCCAATCGTGTACCGGTAATTTTGATGAGATCAACCGAAACCCCTACCAACCCACGGATGAAGACCTCCAAGGCGACAACTATAAACTGGGGGCATTTTTCCCCCAACTCCAAAACAATGTATGCCCGACACAAGAGAACGATTACCAAATGTGCCAAAACCTGATCGGCGATGTGTACGGACGTTACATGTCGATCACCAACGATGCCTGGAAAACCAGCTACTCAACATTCAATGCGCCTACCAATTGGATTAACTACCCTTTCAACTCTGTTTTCTCTTAGGTTTGTAGCGAACAAATATGTTCTAAAAGCGAGGTTAATTTCATTATTTTGTTGTAGGAAAGATGGAATTAACCGGCAGAATAAGGTAAACTAAACTGATTTCTGAAAATAATTCATTCTGTGTATAAGACCTTAATCTGTCAAGTTGCGGGACACCATATAGAATGTTGGCTATAAATCCATTAAGAGTCTTGGTGCAAGCAGCTATCGGTTAATTCCAATAAAAAAACAAAGTTATGAAAAGGTTTTTTATTGGCATTGATTTTTCCAAGTTAAAATTCGATGCCGCTGTTTTAGACGGGCAAACAGGTTCTATCCTAGATGTAAAGGAATTTGAAAATGTTAATTCAGGCTATAATAAGATGCTTGAATGGATTAAGGTTATTACAAAACAGGGTCTTAATTCGTGTTTGTTCTGCGGGGAACATACAGGTTTGTATAGCCAGTCATTTTCTAAGTATTCCATAAAAAATTGTCTTGATTTTTGGCTTGAATCCGGTTTGCGGATTAAACATACGCAGGGTATTGTGCGTGGAAAAAGTGACAAAACAGATGCCATACAGATTGCTGATTATGCGTTTAGGCATAAAGACAAGGCTGTCCTCTATCGCGGAAGAGATTCAATCCTTGAACGGATTAAAGATCTACTGGCTTTCCGCAGTCGTCTCATTGATGTAAAGGTATTGCTTGAAACGCCAGTAAAAGAGCTTGTTCGGGTAAAAACTGATAGCGAAACCGCAACGTATATCTATTCACAGACCATGGAGATCGTTGATAAATTAAAGGACGAGATAAAAGAAGTCGAAAATGAGCTCAATGCGTTGGTGGAATTAAAAGAGGAAATACGAAATAACTACGACCTTGTGACTTCCATCAAAGGGATAGGCAGGATTAATGCCTTGTTGATATTGGTTGCCACGGGCAATTTCACCCTTTTTTCTGATGCCCGAAAGTTTGGTTGTTACTGTGGCGTAGTTCCTTTTAGTCACACTTCAGGCACTTCGGTAAAAGGGAAAAACAGGGTTAGCCATTTGGCAAACAAACAATTAAAAGCGGTGCTTACAATGGCTGCAAGAACAGCCGTGCTGCATGATAGCAAACTCAAATCATATTATCAGAATAAGGCTAACGAAGGAAAACATCATAGAGTAATCATGAATAATGTGCGCAATAAATTGATTCACACAATCTTTGCTGTAGTTCGGTCGCAACAGAAATATGATGAAAACTATCATCATCCATTGAATCAGGCTGCATAATTTTTTATCGTTTTTTTCTTGTAAACAACCATTTTGACTCAAGAGGCCTGAATGCAAGACTTTTGCCAAAAATACTATCCGCCCCAGCGGATGGAGATTTTTGGCAAAACCCGAAGGGCTTGGTCTTGCAGAAGGACGAGTGAGTCATACCTTCGTTTTCAAGAAAAAAGCATCGAAATATTTAGTAATTAATTTGGATTAACCATAGAATACACAAAGATCTATGGCGCCTGGAGCCAAATAAAAAAAGAGACCAATGGTAAAGGGGAAATATTCGCCTGGGCTCAAATATTGCGTATTGCAGCCATGCACCGCATGAGCGACCTGTATGGCCCCATCCCATACAGCAAGGTGGCTGATGGATCCATTGCGGTTGCCTATGACGACCAACAAACTGTCTATTCATCTTTCTTCACCGATCTCAACCATGCCATAGAGGTGTTAACCGATTATTTGGCAAAAAATAGCGGACTATCACCATTAGCCGATTACGACTATGTTTATTCGGGTAAGTTGGAACAGTGGATCCGGTTTGCCAATTCTTTGAAACTCCGTTTGGCACTCAGGATTGTGTATGCTGACCCCTCGTTGGCAAAAAAGATGGCGGAAGAGGCCATTTCACACCCCATAGGCATCATTGCAAGCAACAGCGACAATGCTGCCATCACCTGTTCCACAAACCCTATAAAAGTGATGTGGGATGCTTACTCCGACACACGGGCTTGCGCCGACATAATTGCTTACATGACCAGCTACCAAGATCCCCGCACCGATAAATACTTTTTGAAAGGAAACATCAATGGGCAGCAGGGATACTTTGGCCTCAGAAGCGGAATCAACATCAAGAGCAAAGCTTGGGCCTTGCAATATTCTGCCCCACAAATCAACACCACCGACAAGCTTATGTGGTTGAACGCGGCCGAAGTGGCATTCCTGATGGCAGAAAGTGCCTTGCGTGGTTGGAATATGGGCAATTCAGCGGACCACTTCTACAACAAAGGCATCCAACTCTCGTTCGACCAATATGGAGCCACTGGCGTAGACCGCTATATTGCCAACAATACTTTGAAACCCTCCTTCTACGAAGATCCTTATGGGGAGTTTTCAGAGACAATCAAAAACACTACCACCATCCAGTGGGAAGAAAATGCGCCCTTTGAAGAGAAGCTGGAACGAATCATCACTCAAAAATGGATCGCCATGTACCCCATGGGTATGGAGGCATGGAGTGATTTCCGACGCACAGGGTATCCTCGATTTCTTCCTGTACTGGTAAACAATGGCGTAGAGGTTTCTTCGGAAAAACTAGCCCGGCGAATCCCATTCCCCCCGTCGGAACTTGAAAACAACCGGGATAATTATCTGGAGGCCATTTTACTTTTGGGTGGTAACGACACCTATTCAACCAGGCTCTGGTGGGATCAAAATCCTTTAACTAAATAATCTAACCTATGAAAAACTTCAAAACTTTAATGCTATTCACCTGCGCAATAGCGATGTTAATGTTAACTAATTGCAGCGGCGAAAAAAAACAAGACTCCCGTTTCAATGGCGACATCCTAAACCTAGACGACTCCCTGAAGGAGAGCCGACAGCCCATTAAAGCCATAGCAGCACTGGCCAAACGTGACGCAGAGAAAATTATCTGCCTCGATCCTGCCAATATTGCCCAAGCCCTGGAGGAGGCAAAAAGCTATGCAGAAGCCATCATCATCGTCGGCAACCATACCGTGGTTAAAATCACCGACTTTAACGACTGCAAAAAATCATCCTCGTGGAAAACGAAAATGCCCTACGGAAAAGGTTATGTGCAAAACAAAGGTTTGAACAAATGCGCGGACTACATCAACCAACTGATAGGCCAACCAGATAAACAGTCAAGAGTGTTGTACTTATTCAACAACAACCAATAGATCATTACGAAATCAAAATTAAGGTAGGATCAAGGGTAGAGCATTTTAACCACAAATGCTCTATCTTTGTATCATGCAAAAACTATCGCACACCATAAAAAATGGACTGGGACGGATGGGAATCCACAAACTCAATGCCATGCAGGAGTCAGCCCTCCTATCGTTTGAGAAACATCCCGATGTGGTGTTACTCTCTCCCACCGGATCGGGCAAGACACTGGCATTTATGCTCCCCATTCTCAATATGTTGGAGCCGGAGAACAACAAAATCCAGGCGCTCATCATTGCCCCTTCGCGCGAATTGGCCATCCAAATCGAACAGGTGTTCAAGCAACTGGGAACGGGCTTCAAGGTGAATTGCTGCTACGGCGGCCATCCCTTCAAAACGGAGGTGAACAACCTAACAAATCCTCCAGCGCTCTTGGTGGGCACGCCGGGTCGTATTGCCGACCATCTGCGCCGCAATAGCTTTGATGCCATCGGCATCCGCACCCTGGTGCTCGATGAGTTCGACAAAGCATTGGATCTGGGTTTCATGCGCGAGATGAAAGAGATCATCGAACAGCTACCCCGCGTACGAAAAAGGATTTTAACTTCGGCCACCCCCATGGACGAGATCCCAACCTTTACCGGCATCCACAAACCGGTGGTACTGGATTATTTGGAGAAAGATGTTCAACCCAACCGGTTGACGGTAAAAGGTGTGCGCTCCGAAGGGCGCGATAAGCTGGATGCTTTTATCCGCCTGATCTCCAACTTGGGCAATGCGCCCATGCTGGTGTTTGTGAATCATCGCGAGTCGGCCGACCGCATCAGCACCCAACTGTTTGCCAAAGGCATCGCGCATGGCATCTTCCATGGCGGCATGAAACAGGAGGAACGCGAGCGGGCACTGATCACCTTCCGCAATGGAAGCCACCACTTATTGGTCACCACCGATCTGGCTTCGCGGGGGCTTGACATTCCCGACATCCAATACATCATCCATTACCACTTGCCCACCACCGCCGAAGCTTACATTCATCGCAATGGCCGCACAGCCCGCATGAAAGCGAGCGGAACGGCCTACCTCCTGCTGGCCGAAGGGGAATCCATCCCGGAATACATCGGCGAAGAACCCGTTTGGGAGGAATTGCCTGTACAAGGGGATCTACCGGAGCCGGCCGACTGGATAACCCTCTACATTGGCAGCGGCAAGAAGGACAAAATCAACAAAGTGGATATTGTGGGGCTCTTCCTACAAAAAGGGAAGCTGAAGAAAGACGAGTTGGGGTTGATCGATGTTTTAGACTACTCAGCCTTCGTAGCCATTCGAAGCAACAAGGTAAAAAAGGTGTTGCAGCTATTAAAAGATGAGAAGATCAAGGGCAAGAAACTCAAGATTGAATTATCGAAATAGAAACATTAAAATATCGAATAGACAATTAACTGGGTTCTAGCGCTCCTGCAAGGGAAAACAATGGTTATCAAAAACCCGCCACAAATTGACAAGTCACTGAGGTTCATTGAAAAAAATGGCATAACAATCAAGAGACTGCTAATATTGGTTCAACAACTAAAATTAGCTGATCATGAAAGCAAAAATGTTATTTCTCTTCATGTTTTGTCTAGCCGCAACTCTTTATTCGTGCAGTAACGACGAAGATGATCCAACAACAGAGGAAAATCCAATAGAGGATGACTCTGACGAAGAATTTGTCCCCAACACTCAGGCTCTATCGCCAGCCAATTGCGTCTCCATCCAATTCACCGATGGTGGAGTGCTGGTTGAAAATGCGTTTGAAAACAATGGCATCGTCGTAACCAACAATAATGGGCATGTCACCATCCAATCGGCCATTACCGACACGGAGGTCAACTACTTGGTGTCGGGCATCACCACCAATGGTTCGGTAAAAATTTACGGATCCTATAAATTCACCCTGATGCTGAACGGCACCAGCATCACCAATCCTAATGGAGCTGCCATCAACATCCAGTGCAGCAAAAAAATCACCGTCCAGGTGGTTGATCAAACCAACAACCGGCTGATGGATGGAGCCGAATACACACAAGTTGACGGCGAAGATATGAAAGCCACCCTTTTTAGCGAAGGCCAGCTCAACTTCACAGGTACCGGCAACCTATCCATCCGAGGAAAATACAAACACGCTATTTGCACCGACGACTATTTTCGGTTGATCGATGGCAACATCACCATCAAGGAAGCCGCCAGCGATGCCATTCATGCCAACGACTACATCCAGATTGACGGAGGAACCCTCACCACCCGATCGGCCGGCGACGGACTCGATTGCGAGGAGGGTTACATCACCATCAACGGAGGTAATCAAGCCATCACCACCTCCGGCAAAAAAGGCCATGGTGTGAAAAGTGCCGGCCTTATCAACATCAACACCAACGGGAATCTGAATATTTCGGTGGCAGGGATTGCCTCCAAAGGGATGAGCTCAAGCGCAGATATGACCATCTATCAGGGAAACCTCAACATCAGCACCAGTGGAAGCGCGGTTTATGAAACCGATGAGGCCGACTTCTCTTCGGCAGCTGGCATCAAATGCGATGGCAACCTGCTGGTGGAGAATGGCACCATCACCATAGCGAGCTCCGGAGCAGGCGGGAAAGGCATCTCATCCGACGGGAATATCGTGATGAACAATGGCCAGCTAACCGTTACCACCACCGGCGACAACTTTATTTATGGCAACGACAACACAGCTGCCAAGGCCATCAAGAGCGATGCCAACGTCACCATTAATGGCGGTGCCATCAGCATAAAAACTTCAAAAACCGAAGCCGAAGGATTGGAAAGCAAAAATATATTGACCATAACCGGAGGAACCATAGAGATTGAAGCTTACGACGATTGCATCAACGCAACCAACCAGATACAAATATCAGGGGGGCAAATATATTGTAACAGCACCACCAACGATGGCATCGACTCCAACGGCACCATTTCTGTTTCGGGTGGCGTGATCCTATCGCTTGGCGCCGCAGCACCCGAGGCCGGCATGGATTGCGACAACAACCGGTTTGCCATCACTGGCGGAACCGTAATCGGATTGGGAGGCTCCACCAGCACGCCAACCGCATCGGCTTGCACGCAGCGCTCGGTGGTTTATAACACAAACACCTCCAACATTCAATCTATTTTAATCAAGTCATCGGACGCCAAACCGGTTTTGACGCTTAAACTGCCAAAAACCTATAAACAATCCACCTGTTTGTTGTTCTGCGATGCGAAAATGGCAGCGTCAACCAGCTACACCATCAGCATTGGCGGCACCATTTCGGGGGGAACCGATTTCCATGGAATTTTTACTGATGCGACATGGAGTGGCGGTTCAACGGCATCCACCTTTACCACTTCGTCGATGGTGACTACCATTGGAAATGGCGGGAATGGCGGACGTCCATAAAAAACTTGCAGTCGCCCGGGCATCAAGCCTGGGCGGCTGCATTTAATTTCTTTCTGACGAATCCATCTCCATCAACAGAAATATTGGCAGGAAGCAGCACCGTGAACGTGCTGCCCGGATTTAGTATTTTCAACAATAGGATAAAGGAATGGGAATTTTTTATGATATTTGGATGTGACAAATCCAGAATGTCATAAAAAAACTGAACCATGGGAATAGAACAGACCATATCTAACCAAAGGGACTTCTTCAACACGAACGCGACGAAAGATACCAGTTTTAGAATTGAACAACTAAAGAGAGTAAAAGCATTGCTGAAATCAAATGAACCGCTGTTATTCAAAGCCATATACGACGATTTCGGCAAGTCGGAATTCGACACCTATGTTTCGGAATTGTCGATGATTTACCACGAAATCAATCTGGCCATCAAGTATGTGAAGAAATGGAGCCGCAAAACAAAAGTTGCCACCAATCTTGTGAACTTCCCGGCCAAAAGCTACATCATGCCCGAACCTTTGGGCACCGTATTGGTCATTGGAGCTTGGAACTACCCCTACCAGCTCTCGATTGTGCCGGCCATCACGGCCTTGGCTGCAGGGAACACCGTCGTTCTTAAACCGAGCGAGCTGCCCTCGCGCACATCCCAAACCATGGCCTCGCTGATCAACACCAATTTTGACAGCGCTTATTTCCATGTGGTGGAAGGCGGAGTTGCTGAAACAACTGCACTTTTAGAGCATCGTTTCGACAATATATTCTTCACCGGAAGCATCCCCGTTGGGCGGTTGGTTTACCAGGCTGCCGCCAAGCACCTCACCCCCGTAACGCTTGAGCTGGGCGGGAAGAGCCCAGCCTTTGTGTTTGCCGACTGCGACATAAAAATGACTGCCAAACGGTTGGCTTGGGCTAAGTTTTTCAATGCGGGACAAACCTGTGTAGCGCCCGACTACATCCTAGTGGAAAAAAGTGCCGAAGAGAAGTTGATTAAAGCCCTATCAGAGGAGCTTGAAAAATACCCCACCTCCAAAGAGTATTTTGCCGACCACTACACCCGGGTTATCAACACGAAAAATTTCGACCGCCTAAGCGGGTTGATGGATGCCAACAAGATTTGCTATGGCGGCAACACCAATCGCGATGCACGTTTTATCAGCCCCACCCTGCTTAGGGATGTGTCGTTCAGTGATAAAATTATGGAAGATGAGATTTTTGGCCCCCTGCTGCCCATCATCCCCTTTACCAACCTGGATGCCACCATCCAAGAGGTGAAAGCAAGGCCCAAACCACTCTCGTGCTACATCTACTCATCCAACAAAAAGACTGTAAAAAAACTGTTGCACGAAATTTCCTTTGGAGGTGGGGCGATTAACGACAGCCTCATGCACCTATCCAACAGCAACTTGCCATTTGGCGGCGTTGGCCACAGCGGCATCGGGAGCTACCATGGCAAAGCGGGTTTCGACACCTTTTCGCACTACAAAAGCATCCTGCACAAGCCATTCTGGTTCGAGTCAAACTTCAAATACCCACCCTATACAAAATGGAAAATGGGATGGATAAAACGATTGATAGAGTAAGAATCCACTTTTACCTTAAAAACTAAACAAATCCATGAAAAACAGAATTTTGCCCAAACTATTGATCATCATTCCTGCTATGACCTTATTCTTTTCACAACAAAATATAATGGCACAAAACCATGTTCTGGATCTGTACCCCAAAGGAACAACAGCCAATACTCTTGAAACGGAAATACCCGAAAAATGGGACTCCACCGATATTGTGCGGATCAGCCATGTTACCAAACCCAACATTGCCGTTTTTCTTCCATCAAAGAAGAATGCCACGGGCGAAGCAGTTGTGATATGCCCCGGTGGAGGATACGGCATTCTTGCCTACGATTGGGAGGGCACCGACATTGCAAAATACTGGAACGCCAAAGGGGTGGCAGCCATCGTGTTGAAATACCGGCTCCCGGACATGGCCAACCAGAGTGAATCGTGGCAATACCCCCTCCTAGACGCCCAACATGCCTTAAGAATGGTTCGGTTCCATGCCAAAGAGTGGAACATCCATCCGAATAAGGTTGGCATCATGGGATTTTCTGCCGGCGGTCACTTGGCCTCCTCGCTTTGCACGCACAACGACTCTGGAAATCATAATTCGCCGGATCCAATAGGACGAATCAGCTGCAGACCCGATTTTGCGATGCTCATTTACCCAGTGATATCGTTTACTGCTCCCTACCAGCATGCCGGCTCGCATAAGAATTTGCTTGGCGAGAATCCTGATCCTGCTCAATCATTGTTCTTTTCAAGCGAGATGCAAGTGACCTCACAAACTCCACCAACCATCCTGATCCATGCCTCCGACGACACAGGTGTTCCAGTGGAAAACAGCATCGCCTATTATCGTGCGTTGCTGAGAAACAACATCCCGGCGGAACTCCACATTTACCCATACGGGCAACACGGTTTTGGTCTGGCAATTGGGAGAGGGTACCTTTCCAGTTGGCCCGAGAGGTGTTATGATTGGTTGAAAGGGTTGTAAACATCAAAATTCGTTTCGCGCAATAACGGAAATCGATCAGGCAAACTTGGGCGGTAAATCTCCCTTTGCTGAGAGGTCTTGAATCTTTTAGTCTTCTTACATACCACACGATGCAATCGTGCGGGAGCGAGGTGTATTGATTGATTTGTTTGTGTTGGCACTAAGCCGGACGGGCTTTTACTCTCATTATTCGGGGCATGTCTGTTATCATTGGCTCTCATGATCCGCTTCGCTCCACTACAGCTGCAGAGAGTAAACAGAGAGACTTTAAGACATTCAGAATATGTGACTTTTAGACTTTTTTTAAAGGAATTAAGATGGTGTGGGGCAAAAATAAAATAGCCTGTAAATCAATCAATTTACAGGCTATTGGCGTTAGATGATTTCATATTTGTGATCCCGGCGGGACCATATACACTAACTGCAATCTGTTTGTTTTCAATACTTTACAAAGGTTGGAAAAATCGTGTTCACCGCCTTGTTCGCAATCATTTTGTGCTTAAATGAACTCTTCAGTTTTTCATGTTGCTGGAGCAAAGTTATGAAGTTCTTCTGAATGGATTGCTATATTTTGGTGGTTTTTGTGTGATTTGAATTTATGGTTTTTAATTTGGAATCATTCATTCCCATGCAAATGACCACAGATTTTCAACCAGTGTTAAACTGGATTATATCGCGCTGGAAATTATGTTGTAGGAAATAGGCTATTTTTTGAATGGTTCGATGCTTTTTGTTGGAGAATGAAAGATTGAATTGGGGTTGGACAGCGGCCTTGTTTCAAATGCAACCATTTGATTATATTTATGCCTATTTCTTTCATTTTTTTGTGTGGTTGGAACAATTTTGATGCGTTTTGCGATTCTAATTGTCAAGGTACTTTAGTACGGTTTCTTCGTCCAATCCGGCGAAGCGTGCGAACTCCTTTGCAGAGACGAATTGGTGGGGCTGCTTGCCTAACTGTTTCCGCAGCTGGCGCAGAATGCGGTGGCCGGTCTTGAGGCTCTTACCGGTGATGCGTTGGATGTCCTTGGCGTATATGCAAATCCTCTGCTGTTTCATGATCTGTTTTTACCGTTTTGATACACCATCCATACTGTATCTATACTGTATCTATACTGTATCTATACCGTATCTATACCTGAACCATACCTGAAGTACGGTTTTGGATGGTTCTCGTTGTCCTGTCATTTTTCATTTTTGGTTTTTTCCACTGGTGTAAATTTAGCATAAAATAGTGTTTCATTCGTGACTTTTAGGGGACACTTTTCCCATTATGGGACAGGTGGCGCATGGTTATTTGACTTTTAATGAGCTGGTTGGTAGATTGGTATTGTTAATCTTTCAAATCATTTAGTTATGGCAAGGCAAGAGGGTATTATCAAGTTGAAAGGGCGCATCGGGAGCCTCTCGTTCTATAAGAATCAAGGAAGCTACCTGGCCCGGACCAAAGGGGGTATTGATGGTGAACGGCTGAAAACGGATCCGCGGTTCGAGCGGACACGCGAGAATGGCCGGGAGTTCCTGCGGGCGATCAAGGCAGGCAAGCTGTTGCGGGATGCATTCCGCGAAAGGCTCTACATGACGGCTGACAACCGGATGAGCGGGCGGTTGACTTCGCTCTTCTCCAAGGTGATCAAGACGGATGCTGTGTCGACCAGGGGTGAACGGCTGGTGATGGCCGGCCAATTGGATCTGTTGAATGGTTTTGAGTTCAACATGGGTTCCAATTTGGACAAGGTGTTTTCGGGCAGTTATGTGGTTGAGTTCAACCGGGAAACTGGTCTTGGCGAGGTGAATGTGGCGACTTTCAATCCCGGAATGAATTTCCAAAAGCCGGAGGGTGCCACCCATGCGCAACTGGTGTTGATTGCAGGGGAGTTCGATTTCGATGGGTTGAGCTACAACACGGCCAGTGGCCAGAGCCCGGCAATTGATCTGTCGCTGCAGAACCAGGAGGCGTTGACCATTCAGGCGCAGTTGAACGCCAACAGCACGGGCGCCATCGTGTTGATGCTTGGGGTGATGTTCTACCAATCGGTGAACGGTGTTCAGTACAAGATGAACAACGGTGCCAGCAATGCGTTGCGGGTGGTTCATACCTTGGGGGTTGTGTAAATGCTTTAAACTGACCTCATCATGAACCATCAGGTTGTGGAGCGGGCGCAGAAGGCCGGATTTTTCGGCGGCACTTTGACGGGTTTTATCGCTAACCTGTCGGCTGCTGATGTGATCTCCACGGTGGTTCTGTCGGCTGTGGGGGCTGTGGTGAGTTTCTTCGTCTCATTCCTGATGAAGAGGCTGTTCCTGCGCAAGGGGAACCATCGGGATCGGATGGATCGGGCGGATTCTTCGGATGGCGAAATGGCTTAAGATACCGGCGCCAACGGGCGTGTTTGTGTTTGATTTGACGGAAGCTCTCCAGAATGACCTGGGGGGCTTTTTCGTTTATTGTCTGTCGTTGTTCGTTGTTCTTGGGACGTTGGTCGTCCTATGCAAATCGTTTTCCGTGTTTTGTATTAATCATGAAAAGCAGAGGCCATCAGCTCTTGCTCGGCTGGGGGTATTCCGGCTTTCGTTGCGAAGGTTCGCCATCCGGAGACGACATGTTTGACCGCATCTACCATCCTTTTTGCTTCGCTGGTATCCAACCTGAAATAGGGTGCTACTTCCAATGCCAGGTCGAAATCCAGTGCATTGTCCGTTTCGGAGATGTTCAACTTCAGCCCTGTTCCATACGGGTTAGGGTTGATGTCGTAGGCTGGTGAGAGCCGCCAGCCCGAGGTGGTAAGGATGAACCCGTGGTTGCGCAGGTGATCGTCGGTATTGCTGACGGCGATGGAAAAGAGGATGCGGCGGAAAAGCTCGTGCAGGTCGGCCTTGACATCGGCTCCATAACGCATGATGAATTCGGCCATTTCCAAGTAGCTGATTCCATCGTTGTAATCGGCTCCATCGGTATAGCCCAGCAGGGTCATCGTTGAGGCAAAATGGATTCGGCCACCATTGGCTGAGCGGTCGAACCGTTTGGTCAGGTAGGTGTGGTGGCGGCTGTTGAACCTCTGGATCCGTGCTTCGGCCACCCGGATGCCGGATGCTTGTGCCATTTGGTTGGCCACCATCTCCCAGGCTCCGGTGTTTTCATGGTCGTGCCGGCTGGGAAACTTGGCTATCCATAGTGCACCATCATTATCCAAGACACTGGCTTTGGGGCGTGCTCCGCCCAAGGAAGAACCAGGGGTGATGAGCATGTTGAGCCAATGCAAGTATTCGGGGTCATCGGTGATGTGATCCTCTTCCAGGCGGAGGCTGGCCTGTTCCAGTTCGCGCAGGGATGTCCAAGGGGGTGTGGCATAGTTTCGGTTGTCATCGAGGAACGGACCGTCGGGATCCGTTTTGAAGCGCAACGCCCCCATGCGGTGTTCATCAAAAACCCCAAGCAGGAAATCACTTTCCCGCAACGTCTTTTCCTTGCGGCCACTGGAGCGTGCCAGAATGGCTTCGCGGCGCTTCATCAACAAGCGCCCCCAACGGTCGGGAGATGAATCGAGGAACATGCCGAAGTTGTGCTTTTCATCACGCAAATATTGGTTGCCGGCATAGAGCCCCAAGTCGGGGTCGAGCTGCATGCAGTGGGGCGATTTCAGCCAGGCGGGATCGTACTGGAAAGAGAATATTTCCTTACCCCGAGTGCTGTTTGCAGAGAGGATACCCATGTGGATGGGGTTTTCCATCCCTTGCCAGTTGGCATATACGTACACATCCATGGCTTAAGCGTTACCGGTTGAGGATTGGATGTCTTTGGGTTTCTTGGGTGCCCGTTCTCTGACCAGCAGGTTTTGATCCTGCAGTTTGCGCCCCAGAGTGTCGTCGCCAGCCAGCTGGAGTATATCGTTTTCAAGTCCCAGGACAAATAAGACTTGCGCATAGATGCCCATCGACACGGTTGGCAACCCCTTTTCCACCTGGTGGAGGGTTGAGCGGGAAATGCCGGCCCGTTCGGCAACCTGTGCCGCAGTGAGTTTCCGGCGCAAGCGAGCCAACCGGATGTTTTCCCCCATTTGGGCGAGTAGCTTGCTGAGTCGGGGCATTAAGGTCAGGGTTCGGCTGTTCATGATGGTTTGGTAATGATGTTTATAATGGACAAATATAGTGAATTTGTATTATATAGACTACATTATTTGAGTTGAGATGGTTAAAAATTGAAGAGTTCTGGGCTCTGAGTTCGGCGTTCTGAGTTCGGCGTTTTGGGGTTCTGAGTATTGGGTTTGGAGGTTCGTGTTTCTATCGCTAAATGCACCAGCCAGATTAATGCGTAAACCACCCTTTTCTATTCCGGCGGTGCAGGGTCAAGGTTTTTGGCGGAAATTTTTGCTACTGAAGCTTTTGTGCTGAAAATTTCCGCCAAAACCTGTGGCTTGACCTTGACGCCAGCCGACGGAATGAGATCTTGTTTACGCATTGATTTGGCGGGATCAATGGGTTGAGGCGTTCTGGGTTCTGCGGTGGGGAGTTTTTGGTGTTGGCGGAGTGAGCCTGATCAAGGCGCAAACAACCGACAGCAATCGGAGGTGTGGCGTTTGGGTTTGGGGTTGGTGTTTCCTATTATGATGGCGGACTCGATGGCCAAAGCCCTGACGCGCACCGGAGCGGAAAATTTGTTTGCGGCTTGACCTGGCGGGTTTAGAGTTGCGGAGTTGGTTGTATTGAAAAGTTGAAGAGTTAAAAAGTTAAAGCGATTTTTTGAGTTCTGAGTTCTGAGTTCTGGGTTCTGAGTTTTCAATTTAAACGATTGCGATTAAGTTACCCTTTGATACAGAACAGGCTCCTCTCCTATCCCACCCTAATAAACTGGCACCATCAATGTGAAAATTGTCTTTTCTTTACCAGAGGTACAAAACTCAGGTTTTTGGTGTTAGTGACAAAGATGTTGGGATTGCGTCAGAGAGTATCGGGCGGTTGGGAGCGAGCGGCAGGGGAACGGAACGCAGTGGAGTGGCTTGCCGCGCAGCGATATGCGCGCCGCCGCGCGCGGAGCGAAGGGTGGCAGACTGAGAGGCTGAGGGACGAAGCCGGTGGATGGCATATGTTCTTGACACAAGGGCTGCCTAGCGGTGGCAGGCGTGGCAGATTGTTTGGTTGGAATATGCGATGTTGATCGTCAGCTGTGGCACCGCTTGGCAGGCCGCAGCCCGAGCGACCAGCCGGCGCGCAGCGAGTGGGCAGCGGCAGGGATGGCGGAGGTGGTGGTGGAACCGGAGGGTGGCCATGGCTCTGGGCAGGACTTGATGCGCATGGCCGCCTGGAGAGGACGACACCACTGCCGCCAGCACTGGGGGAGCTGCCATGACGATGACGATTGAGCCGCAAGACGGGTGCCAGCCTTGGGCTTTCCCATCTATGGGCCGGAGCGGGGTGTTGGTACTGGAAAGTTGGAAGATGGTGGGGATTGGTGTTGATGCCGGGAACCTGGATGGTGGAAGCGTTGGCACAGAGGGGGAAGACCAACCTTTGGCATGGTGGCGGGTGCAGGCATCGATTGATATTTACCGCCTGCACCTGCCACCATGGGCTGGCGCCCGGCTTGCCGAGAGAGGAAGAGGAATGCCTTATGACCGGCCTTGCGGAGTTCCAGGAGCTGAGGGATGGCCGGCGAAGATAAAGGTGGTACCGGAAGTGCTTGAGTGGTTGTTGGGATTAGCGGATGATATGGAACACTGATGAACACAGATAAGTTTAATTCGTTGTTGTGTTCTGTGTACTGAGTTTTTAATGTTGAGAAGTTTAAGAGTTTAGATGTTCTGAGTTCTGGGTTGGGGAGTTTGAGGGGAACCACGAATTTAGCTAATTTAATAAATTGGCAATTAAAGAGTTGAGGAGTTTTGAGTTTGTTCGCGAATCAATCGAATTATTTCCTTCGGAATGGTCGAGCGATTACTTGGCTGAGCCAAGAAATATCGAAACGTTTATAGACTATGCTTCTTTTGGGGACGGTTGATTTGATTAGTGTTATGCTGGCACGGATTGCAAATCCTCGCCAGCGGGGGGCTGACTGAAACCCGGCACATGCGCCATTTTGGGATTGGGTTAAAAAGTTGAAGAGCTGAGGAGTTGACGAGTCAGGGTTCTGAGTTGGGGTGTTTTGCAAACCACTAATCTAAGAGCGAGGTATTCAATTTTGTCAGCGAATAACGCAAACTTTCGCAAAAAAGGGGAACAAAGATTTGGCAGATTAAGACGGATGAACATTGATATTTTTTTGTTGTTGGGTTTTGGGTTGGGGAGTTTAAAAGTTGCAGGGTTGAAGAGATGAAAAGTTTTGGGAACCACTAATTTTTCGAATTGGCAGAGGGTGAGGGAGCGTTAGGGATTGGAAGGGAAATCCTTTTGGGAGGGACGAGCAAAAGATTGTAACTGAAAGCCCGACCGAAGGGAACGCCCAAGAAATTCAAACGAGTCCTATTAGCAAGAAAATATGTATTATTTTTGTTTACTATACCCCAGAGAAATTGGACTAAACAGCTTATTAAAACTTCAATTTCCTAACCAAGGGGATTGGGAAGTCGTTTCAAATCGTTCGACACCCAGATGTTCGCTTAACACGCTGAAAAATGATCGCTATTTATGAAGAACAGTGAATTGAATGATCTTTTGAATAGAACGTTTAACAGCTTTCCTAATGATTGATAATTAAACTAATGAATCAATATTTTACAGTAAACCCAGCTATCATGTGCTTAACTTATTTTAGAAAAATCAGGATAGTATTGAAAAAATTATATTTTTGCAATTGTTAATGCAATTAAATTTTCCCAAAAGTTTGTAATGATCTATTAAAGACTTCAAACTATCACATTGGTTATTTTTCATAAAAATGAAGGTGTTAATAAGTACTCAGAGTTCAGTAAAAATCAAGAATGGCAATGAAGAAGAGTTCAAGAAGCTCTATTTTTGCTTTGCTGATAAATTGTACAACTTTGCCTTATCTTATCTGAAGAATGCTCATGAGGCGGAGGAGTTAGTTCAGAACCTATTCATTAAAGTTTGGGAAAAACGAGCCTATATTGACCCATCGAAAAGCCTTGCCTCTTTGTTGTATAAAATGGCTATAAATATGGTTTATGACAAAATGCGCAAATGCACCCAATTAAGTTATGTTTCAACTGACGAGGAGTTGGAGCATGTGTGTTGTAGCCACAATGATGTTGTTGAAGCCATAGATTATGAAGATTTAGAAAAGCGCATTATGGAAATTGTTGCTGCACTGCCAGAACAGAGAAGACGCATATTTGAATTAAGCAGAATCGATGGACTAAATTATGATGAGATTTCCCAGCAATTATCACTATCGAGACGGACTGTTGAAAACCAAATTTACAGAGCATTGCAATTTATTAAACAAGAACTACAGGCAGAAATGGCTTTTGATGAAATGCCTTCCTATTTAATTTTCATCATATTCATGCTCGGTTTGCAAGGATAGCATTTGCATAGATTTTCAGGTCAGTTAATTTTCTCCTACCCTCCCCACCTAGTAACAAACTGAAAAGAAACAAGATAGACTCATCCACCTTTTAAGAGGTGAAAAAAAGTAAAAAAATGTCATCTTTAGAGTGAGTAGCCCCCCCCCTGTTTTCACGTATTGTATATAAATGCACAAAAAGACGAAAATGAAAAACAGGATTAATTATTTGCTTAATCAATATAAGAATGATTCGATCAGTGAGAGCGAACTTCAAGAGTTATCGTCTTTGCTGCAAAAGGAAACAATGACACCGGAATTTAAGCAGGTTATGTTAACAGACCTGCTTTTGACGCAAAATATACACTCAAGCGGGAAACAAGATTTGGATAAAAGCTATCAAGCTATCCATAAAAAACTAAAATTAAACGAAGGAGCTAAAAAAGGGAAAGGCTATATATTACGGCCAAGCATGTTAATTGCTGCAGGAATCTTAGGCTTTATTATGCTGGCCAGTACATTTTATGTTTTGATTGGGGAGCGTTTTCGAATAGTTGAATTTTATTCGCATGATTCATTGGAAGAGGTTGTTTTACCCGATGGCAGCAGAGTTACATTAAATAAGAATAGTAACCTTGCTTATCACATAAATTGGTTTAATCAATCCCGAAATGTTGTATTAAAAGGGGAAGCCCTCTTTGATGTAGAAAAAACAGGACAGCCCTTTATTGTCCAGGCAAATGCTGCAAAAATCAAAGTGACTGGTACTGTATTCAATGTTTATGCCCCCAAAGATCAGAACATTTGCGAAACTACATTGATTGAGGGGGAAGTCAGTGTTTTTGATGGAAATGACAAGAATGAAGAGGTAACATTAAAACCCGGGCAGCAATTTGTTCTTGATGACAAAGCGGGGCGGCGTATGCTCAATGAAGTGAATGTTGATTTATACGCCAAATGGAAAGAGGATGAAATTCGGTTTTCAAACCAACAATTTGGCGATTTACTGCTTGTGCTAGAAAGAAGATACCAGGTCTCCTTCAAGGTTATGAACAATTCGCTCTACAACTATCATTTTGATGGATTGATCCGTGATGAATCGTTAACAGAAGTACTGGATATCATAAGCATGCTGCTGCCAATCAAATATACAGAGGATGGAGAAAAAATAATCATAACAGAGAACTAAAACTAAGGGAAAGGAGGTTTATGAAATGAAAAAAAGCAGACCCGTGCTCGCAACGCAGGTCTGCAATGTCAACAAAATCCAAGCATCAAAAAGTATTTGGAATTTATTAACGTATAGAGATCACTAAATTATGAAAAAAAAACCAAATTATTACACCTTGCTGAATTTAGGAAGGCAAGCCGTATGGCGTAGGGTAAAAATATCTATTTTACTTATTATGCTTACAAACCTGCATATAGCAGGTATGATTGACACATCAAATTCAAGAATTTCACTTTCCGTAACAAATGCAAAATTACTGGAAGTGCTGAATATCATAGAGAAACAAACTGCTGTATCATTTTTCTTTCAAAGAGAGCAAATCAATTTGGATCAGCGTATCTCATTAGATGTGAAGGACGCCGATTTAAACGAAGTATTGACGCTTGTATTTAATGGGCAATCCATCACTTTCAACCAGGTGTCCAACAAACTGATAGTGCTAAAGAATAAGACAGAGAAACCTGTGATGGAAAAAAAACAGGACGTGGTTGAAAACAAGGTTAAGGGTAGGGTCACTGACAACAAAGGAGAAGTAATCCCGGGAGTTAGTATTGTGATTAAAGGAACGACTCAAGGGACAATTACCGACATGGATGGTAATTACGAAATCAAGGTTCCTATCAATTCCATATTGGTATTTTCCTTTATTGGCATGCAACCGCATGAAGTACGTATTACCAATCAAACCAAGCTGGATATTGTTTTGGAGAGTGGTGATGTTGATATCGACGAGGTTGTGGTTGTTGGTTTTGGCGCCCAGCGAAAAACAAGTGTGGTTTCATCGCTAAGTTCAGTCAAACCAGCGGATATCACAGTACCCACGCGCAATTTGACCAACAGTTTGGCCGGCCAAGTATCGGGGTTAATTGCGGTACAGCGATCGGGAGAACCTGGTTATGACAATGCTTCCTTTTGGATCAGGGGCGTGAGTACCTTTGCTGGAGGAACTAATCCATTAGTGCTGGTGGATGGTGTGCCCCGAAATATGAATGATATTGAGCCTGATGAGATTGAGACATTTTCTGTATTGAAAGATGCTGCTGCCACAGCCGTTTATGGCGCACAAGGTGCCAATGGTGTTGTTTTGATCACGACCAAGCGAGGTGCGGTAGAGCGGGCTAAAATAAGTTTCCGGACAGAACATTCCATATCAACGCCAACAAGACTTCCTGAATTTGTTGGATCGGTTGATTACATGAATCTTTACAATGAAGCCATGGCAAATGATGGTGAAGCACCCTTATTTAGCGAAGATTTGATTGATAAGTACCGCAAAAATGTTGACCCAGACCTATATCCTAATTCTAATTGGCTGGACATCATGTTAAAGGATTATACGAATAATCACCGTTACACATTAAATGTACAAGGGGGAACTGAGCGAGCCAAATACTTTGTATCGGGGGCTTATTACAATGAATCGGGTTTGTTCAAGCAAAATCCGACCAATAAATATGATACCAGCATTGGGTTGAACCGTTACAATTTGCGTTCAAATATTGACTTGGAAGTTTCAAGAACGACGATGGTAACCGTAGACCTTGCCGGGCAATATCTTGAGAATACGTTTCCTGGTACCGGCACACCTCAGATTTTCAGGTCGATGCTGATCACCCCTCCTCATGTATTTCCTGCCTATTATAGTGATGGGGTGATTGCCACCTATCCACAGGAACGTGATGCCAACATGCGAAACCCATGGAATTTGTTAATGCATTCTGGGTATGCAAAAGAGTGGCGCACATCGATGCAATCAAAAGTGGGTGTGGATCAAAAACTAGATTTTATAACAAAGGGACTTTCAGCGAAAGCAAATGTGAGTTTTGATTTTGACAGTAACTTTTATTCGCGTCGCACATTCAATCCTTCACGCTACCATGCTACCGGCAGAAATGAAGATGGTTCACTGATTTACACGCAAGTAGTTTCAGGACAGCCAGATTTGTCAAACCCAAGTACCAGTTCAAGCAACACCAAGCACATTTACATTGAGGGAGCCATCAATTATGATCGAACTTTTGGTGGTTTACACAAAGTGGGTGGAATGTTGCTTTACCACCAACGAGAATCGCAACAAGCCGATAATGCATTACCATTTCGCAAACAAGGTGGAGTAGGCCGATTTACCTATGGGTATAGTGACCGTTATTTTGTAGAGGCAAACTTTGGCTATTCTGGATCAGAAACCTTTGCCCAAGGACACCGGTTTGGTTTTTTCCCATCTATAGGGGCGGCTTATTATATTTCTAATGAACCCTACTATCCTGAATCACTGCGCAAATATGTCAGCAATTTGAAATTACGTTATTCGTATGGTATAACCGGCAATGACAATACGGGTGGTGAGCGGTTCTTGTACCGGGCTACTTTTGTAACCAATGGGGGTGGATTCAGCCAAGGAATTGGAGATAATGGCGGCATGAACACCATCGGTAATGGGATATATGAAAATCGCTTTGCTGCCCCTTATTTATCGTGGGAGATAGAAAACAAACAAAATATCGGTTTAGAGATGGGGTTCATGAAAAACAACCTGAACTTAAAAGTTGACTATTTCAATACCAAAAGGAAGGATATTTTATTACAAAGAAGAACGGTATCGCAAGTGGGTGGTTTCCGTGCTGATCCCTGGCAGAATTATGGTATCGTAAAAAACAGAGGTATTGATGCTTCATTGGATGGACGACGATCTTTTGGTGATTTTACAATAGGCGTTCGATCCACGTTTACGTTTGCAAGAAACAAGATTGTTGAATATGATGAATTGCCCCAACCCTATCCATGGATGAGTGTAACAGGAACTCGGGTAAATGAAAACACTGTTTATATTGCTGATCGACTGTATAAAGAGGAGGATTTTATTGTATCGAGCAATCCGAATGGCACGTATAATTACACGTTGCGGGACCATCTGCCTCAACCAACATTAGGCGGGTTATTAGGACCCGGAGATATAAAATATAAAGATATAAATGGGGATGGCGTTATTGACGCGTATGACAGAGTAAGGGGCGTAGGCAATCCAAGTGTACCTGAAATTGTTTATGGATTTGGAATATCGTTGCAATACAAGGGATTCTACGCTAATGCGTTTTTTCAAGGAGTGGCAAATACCTCGGTACGACTTGGCGGGTCAACGCCTGAAGGCTGGTATCCTTTTTCGTGGGGAGTGGATCAATCCAATTACCGAAAGTTTGCCTTGGATCGATGGACAACCGAAAATCCAAGTCAAGATGTGTTGATGCCACGGTTGCATAGAAACAATGCCAACAACGCCAACAATACAGTACCTAGCACTTGGTGGTTAAAGGATGGTTCATTTTTGAGATTCAAGAATTTAGAGGTTGGATATAACTTCACGAAGAAGGATCTACGCTTATTGGGGCTGGAGCGCGCCAGACTATATGTTATGGGTTACAACATTGCCTTGTGGGATGATATCAAGTATTTTGACCCTGAATCAGGCAACGCTAATGGCGGGTTAAATTATCCGCTGGCTCGCACCTTTACGGTTGGTTTAGATGTTACATTTTAGAGAAGGAGATTAAAATATGAAAACAAATAAGATTTTAGTTTTAATATTGGCCTTATTCACTTCATTAAGCTCATGTTCGGATTACCTGAATGTGTCAGATGAATTGGCAGATGGTTTGCAAGATTTAGACCAGGTTTTCAATAATGTTGACTATACGCGTCGGTATTATGCCAATGTTTTTACAGGAATACCAGACTATTCGGGTATTGTAAGTGCTGGGGGGTTTTCCAATCCTTGGGCGGCGATTTGCGATGAGGTACATCCTGGTTACGGGAATGCCCGGAATTATGTTATTTCGGACAAGAATGAATCCACGGTTAGTTTTCATCGATGGGGAGAAGCCTATAAATTAATTCGCCAGGCGAACATTTTCTTGGCAAGAGTCAAACCGATAGAGCCTGATGGACCTCATGCAGCCGATCTCACAGAGACTGAAGTTCAAGAGATGAAAGCCCACGTTCGATTCATGCGAGCTTATTACCATTATTTGCTTTTTGAACAATATGGTTCCATCCTCTTGGTTAAAGACCATATATTTAGCGCCAATGAGAATTTGGACATCCCAAGGGCACCACTGGATGAAGTAATTAATTATATTGATTCGGAACTTTTGGCTGTTGCAGATGAATTGGCACAGGAGCCAATCGAGGATCAGCAATACAGGGCTTTGCCGACCAAGGGTGTGGCACTGGCTGTAAGAGCCAAGCTATGGATGTATGCAGCCAGCCCATTGTTTAATGGTGGATACCCCGAAGCATTAAGAGTTATGACACCTTATGGGCCGGATGGCCAAAATGTGAGGATGTACCCGGATTATGATCCTGCAAAATGGACTAAAGCCAGGGAGGCTGTTAGAGATTTCATTGAATATGCGGATGCAGGCCGGTATGCCTTGTATAATAACGAGGATCCGATGAACGATGTTTATGAACTATTCCAGACTTACAATGAGGAAATAATTTGGGCAACCTCTAAAAACGATTGGGGTGGCATGGATGGTGATGCGTTCGACCGGCGCTGTACTCCTCGTAGCGAGCCGAACGGGATCAGCCACATGGGTATTTACCAGGAATTGGTTGATGATTTTTATATGGCTGATGGTTTCCCCATTGAGGAGACTAATTTCTTGCCAAGCTCCCCGCTTTATTCAGAAGAAGGCTTTTCCACAGTTAATGGCGATAAGATTTACAATATGTGGGTTAATCGTGAACCCCGGTTTTACAACACAGTGTTTTATGAAGGACGACGTTGGCATATTTCCAATAATGTCATTAAATTTCATTTTGGATCGGGCAACGACAGAACCGGACAACATACGGAAACTGGATACTTGCTTTACAAGCGTTTCAACCGAACCGTACACAAGCGACATCCTGGTGTTGCAAGCAAGTTCAGGCCTTCAATAATATTCCGATTGGCCGAGTTTTATTTACTATACGCGGAAGCCATAAATGAAGTTGACCCATCCAATCCTGATGTATTGGAATATTTGAACCGCGTTCGAAGCAGGGCAGGATTGCCTGATATCGAAGCTCTCAACCCTAACATTGCAGGGAACCAACAACTACAACGCGAAGCCATTATGAGGGAGCGTCGTATTGAGCTTGCAACAGAGGGACAGCGATATTTTGATGTCCGCCGATGGATGATTGCTGATCAAGAGGAAGGACTCCAAAACAAAGATATGCATGGCATGAACATGGCTGGTGATGAAACTGAATTCTATCAAAGAAATAGGGTGCAACGTAATGTATTCAAGCGTAAGATGTATTTATACCCTATTCCGTTTCATGAGATGCAAAAGTCAAATGGAGCTCTGGTGCAAAATCCTGGCTGGCGATAACAAAACGGATTTAATGGACTTTAAAACAGTTATACAATGAAGTATCTAATATATTATACACTAACCATTATCATGGCATCAATTACATTTGGGTGCCAGGATAATTTCAAAGCGGACGGAATGGCTCCCGGCGTACTTTCCTTGGCAACGCCCGGTTTAAAGAAAGTATTATCATATGATGTTGGGGAATCGTATACCGAGCCGCTTTGGATTTCGGTAGGAGGGCTAAAAAATGGAAATAGCAAGGTTCTGTTCTCTATAGAACCAGAATTACTTGATTCGTTGAATGAGTTTGGGGGGACAAATTTCGAGTTGTTACCGGAGTCGTGCTATTCATTAACAAAAGAGCCTGTTGTAATTCCGGCACGTGAACCTAATTTAATGGTGGAATTGGAATACTATCCGGAGGAGATTCTGAAACATCAAGCCTATGGCGAGAACAGATATGTGTTGCCCATAAAAATTGTTGAAGTGGATGGCTTTCCTATTTTGAAAGGGCGCAATGAAATATTCCTGAATTTTGTGGTTTCAGAGCCAAAGGTAAGAATTCTCAATGCCGGGATATATGAAATTGACGTCACTGCGGCCAACCTTAATTCCATGGACGTTAGACTCGGTGTTGAGTTCACCAACAAATGGGATATACAAGTTAATCTCGCCTCCAGCCAGGAACAAGTTGATGCATACAATGCAATTAACGGGACATTCTATTCATTGCTTCCTGAAAACATGTATTCTGCGCCTGAAAGTATTAACATCACGAAAGGCACCAAGGAAGTGGTTGCATCCTATCTGTTGCATAAAGAAAAGATTCTGCCAGGCAACTACATGATGCCCTTTGAAATAGCCTCTGTTGAAAGTACGCTGGAGGGTGAGCCAACCGACGTTATAAAAATTTCAGAGGATGATGCTTTGTATTACACGTTTTCATTAATGGGCGATTTGCTTTCGAAGGATGCCTGGACAATAGAATCCTATACCACCCAAGAGCCAGCTGAAGGCCAGTGGGGTAATGGAGGATTGGCCATTCACTTAATCGACAATAACCCTTCAACTTTTTGGCATAGTAAATGGTCAGGTGGGTCAGTTCCACTGCCTTATCAGATCACTATTAATATGCAAGAAACATGTTTGGTGTCTCAAATCGAGGTTCTACCCCGTGGAGGCAATAGCAATAATCCGATTTATCTGTTGGATTTTGAAACAAGTTTGGATGGAGAGACTTGGGAATTTGTTGGACGTTTTGAATTTAAAAACACAACAGCACCATTGGTTTATCCAGTAAAAACAACTCAAGCCAAATTTATCAGGATGATTGTGCCCGATGCTGGAGGCAATAAAACCATCGCAGCGATTAGAGAACTATCGGCATACGGAAAAACGCTATAGTACTTGGCGCTGAAAAAAACTTTAAGGTCCGTAGTCTTTTACTGCGGACTTTTTTTATGCCTGAACCTGTTTTGCAGTTACACCATCCAGCAGGTGCATGCAATTTCTTGGCGTTACCAAGCAGCTGAGCCGAGGGAAACAAATAATACGAACTAGGCTTGAAGAGTTCAGGGTTGGGGAATCCGCGAATGACGCGAATTCAACTAAAGGGGAACACGGATTTAAACGGATTGGCACGGATTCTTTGTTTTTGGAATGTGATTGTTGGTGGGTTTTGGGTTGGAGAGTTCTGTGGAAACCACGAATTCAATCAGAGCATGACGCGAATTTAACGAGAATGCTTGGCGGAGCCCAGCGCAAGCGGTACTTTCCTTCGGAAAGCGCTAGCGATGTTTTGGCGGAGCTAAGCGGCAAAGCCGAGCGACTTGAATTTAACGAATTGGCAGAGAGTGAGGTAGCGTTAGGGATTGGCGTGGAAATCCTTTTGCGAGGGACGAGCAAAAGATTGGAACGGAAAGCCCGACCGAAGAGAACGCCCTGAAGAACAGATAAATACCATAGCATAGACAGGAGATAAAAGGATAATATAGATATAAATGAACAAAGCCCGACCAATTTGGCCGGACATTGTTGACTTATAGACTACAAGATTTGGGATAACAATCTATTTTCTCTTAATGGTTTTAGCACTAAGATGAAGCAACACGAGACAACCTTAGTCAATCCAATAACGCAAAACCGGTGCACATCAGTTGACAATTTAGAATTTATGCAAATGTTTGTTGTCCGCTTAAACGATTAGTTGGATACAACTACTACCTTAGTTTTAAAAACTATTTTATTAGATGAATCAGAAACTCTCAGCAAATACACACCTGGTTCCAAACAACTGGAATCAATCTTATTCCCAATTGTTTTTGATTTGAGATTGCCATTTATACTAAAAACTTCGCACTTAATTTTACTGGGAAATGAGTGAAGAACAGTAATAAGCTGACCTTTCCGAACAGGATTGGGGCCAACTCTCACCTTCGATAAATCTAAACACAACTCATCGGAATCGGTTGTTATATCTTCAAATTCTGACATCCCGAATAAACCGAGATTAAATTCAGATAACTGAATTGTGTTACCAGAAGAATTATCCCAATCCTCTATCACGAAATTAACAAAACGATAAAAAACAGGATTATCGAATAATACTTTAACTTCTGCAATATCAGTAGGAATAACTACATCCCTTTGAATAAGACAGTACTCATCAACCTCATTTACTTTTCCAAAAATGGAAACCTTTTTTGCTCTTAATGGTGATGCATTATTATTGAATGTTCGATGACGATATATAAAACTAGAGAATGCATTTTCCTTCTGCATATCAATAATAAAAGATGGTTTATAATCTGAGGGGGCTTCAACCCCTCCAAAAATTTTACCTGGCTTGACAAATAAAAAAGATGAACGAGTATCACCATCAATAATAAAATATGGATTATCACCTCCCACACTCTCATCAATAACACCCTTAATATTCGTAGTAATAATCCAATCTTTTCGGTCTAGCAAAATTGTTCGTCCTTTATAGATGGGAGAATTTTCATTTACCATGAATTGAACGGTACTCCCTAAAAAAGGAGATACAGTTTGGTACGTTATCAACCTTCGCTGTTGAATAATCGGCGTAGAAATTCCAATATTTATGGGCGTAGAACCATTTGAAGGATCAGCGACATGGACTACCGCAGCATTTTTGTCGATGTCCTTAACAAGCATAACACAAGGTGCATCAACTTCAACCGTTAGACCATGCACATTTATGCCACAAGCTTTATAAAACACAAAACCAAAAACACCTTGACTCTTTTTATATACAGCTTGTATTGAATCGGAATTAACAAGAATTTCAACATCTGATAATTTGTATTGCATCGCTTCAGAGGCATTGGCTAAACCAGGAACAACCACATAAGCATATTTTTCAGAAACTGGATTTATACCATGATTTAAAGATAAAGCAAATACATTTTTGGTAATTTGTTCTTTGGAATAATTACCATTAATATCGAACCAGCTACCTGATTGCGGTTGAGCCGACAAATCCACTATACCTTGATTCGGGAAATAATATGCAACGCCACCATGGTACACCCAATCAAGGGAATTATTAAAATAACTTTTACCATTGACTAGACTGGCTTGTTTTCCTTGTTCTGAAAACACTACCTCTCCATCAAGCAAGCATTGATTCAAAGTGGTATTAACTTGAAATGATGCTTGGGATTTAATATCTGACCCGACACAAACAATCTCTCTATCAAAGAAAAACCAGGACTTATTTGCAGAAGTATTAACACCAAACTCTTGATCGGAATATTTATAAACCGAAACCCCATTCAATCTGTCAGAAACACCGCCAACAAAATCAGATTGCCCAATTTTGATATAAGATGAAGTTTGAGGAATGGTTAAGAATTCGGGACAGGTAACACCAGGAATCTTTGCCCAGTTCCAAACTGGAAAAATATCAGCATATTCATTACCCTTAACATAAATACCTGTAGAACCATCCGAAAGAAAATATTGTTTCTTCCCTTCCAGATTATCAGCAAGGTATTCATTCCTAACTGTTCTTGAAGAAACCATGCGCAAATCCACTGAATAGTTCTTTCTATTTGATACAGAATAGTCAGTACAATAATAATGACTAAAGGATGGATTCACATTATAATCACTTGGTTTTTCACCAGATAAACGTTTATTAGCATCCAAATAACCCGAAGCATTTTCTTCATCAATTAACATCATTCGATCAAAAATCTTACTCTTCCCCTTGATTGTAGCTCCCGGCCGAGTAACAGATCTACCTATAACATTATAGAAGATATTATTACCTCGAAAAGAATTCATATAAGTATTTTTAACCAAAGAACTTAAGATATTCAATTTTTCAGAAGGCAGACCATAAGCAGTTCCAACAGCATATTTACAGGCCTTGGTGATTCCATCGAGAAACACCTCCCCATAAGCACCAATGTGCAATTGCCGTCCATGTTGCGTATATGAATTATCATATTGTATTCCCTCACTCCCAGTAGTATATTCAATTGGAGAATAAATAAAATCCATACTGGTTTTCAACAACGCCCTATCGGAAGTCAAGCATCCTCTATACAGCCAATGCAACGCAACGTCTACTCTATTAGCACCAGCTTGAGAAGCTGGATTACCACCGAATGTTTTCATTCTTGTAATAGCATCATCAAACAAATCAGAAGAGATACCCCCCAAACCTTTATGCTGCATCAGAATAAGGGAAAGCCCCATTCTTTGAGGCTCTGCAATCTCGTTCTGATACCAATTATTTGACCTAGGTGCTGTATTTAGCCAAAACTGAAGCATTTGGTTCAATTTTGTTTTAATCTCTAGATTAGAAAAATACTTACTAGAGTCACATACATAAGAAAGAGAAAGTTCCATCATTCGATTAAGATGCATTAATGGAGCCCAATTGGTACGATCAGTAGCAGAGTAATCAATATCAGTGAACGAACCATCTGGCAACAATGCGTTTAAACAACCTTCTACTTTTGCCTCCAATTCTGCTACGGTAGAAATTTTTGTCTGCATTGCTTCATTTACAATTCGATCCATAAAAACATCAAACACTGACTGATTTTCTACATACACCTCACAAGAAGCAGAGATTGAGCTATCAGACTTAAATTTGGCAGTAATTACAGCATGACCAACCGACAATGCCTTCACCGTGAATTCATCAATAATTGAAACAACTGATGGATTATCTGATTCTAAAACAATAGAGGCATTATTTGTAAAAAGAGGGGACAGCCTAAATTTTAAAATGGTTTCTTCATTTTCCGTTAAATAAACCTGATTAACATCAAAAGAAATTGATTTAATTGGTTTATTATCTCCCATGGCGACAATTGATGTGCTGAAATCAGATGGGTTATTATACGTCCCTCTCATCCAAATTAAATCAACATCTTTATTATCTGATGAATTCTTGATATGAAAGGGGCGAATATCAACCTTGCCTGTTAAAGGAGTTGAGTTGATTTGGGCAGATTGCGTCCAGCTAAAACCATTATCTTTAGATTCATATTTATACAATCCAAATGCCTTTTCGTTCAATTTTGCTGAAAGATAGACTGCAGAAGAATTATCGCTATCAAAACAGATGCCTCCACATTGATAACTGTTACCATAAAAAGTCCGACCACCAACAGCTTTATAATTGGTAATTGACAAACCGTCTCCAGCATGTACTATGTTATGGCTATTCCACCGTACACCATCCCAAATAGCAATCTTATAGATGTGATTACTAGTAGCACCAGGGTTATCAACAGAATTAACATTATTGCCTATAAAGCAATCATATAAAATTGCTGGTTGATCTTCGATAAATGCAATATCGTATGCAATAGCTTTATCAGAATTGGCTGAAGTGGCATAAACAATATCTGCTGGAGTGTTATAGGATAATGAATTTACAGACTCCCCGGAAGCTTTATAATATTTTAGTACACCATTATCGTTAACCATCTTAACATAATGAATGGTAGACAAATCATATTTAAGTCCGGTTCCAAGCTGAGTTATCGCCAGATGAATATTTCCTTCAGAATCTTGGCAGGCTTGCATGGTAGGCACTTCATCTCTCAACTGATAATTATTTCCAAATCCTGGATCACCAAGAAAACCCGTTCTTTTAGTGCCGCTTGCAGAAAGAGCATTTGTTTCACCTGTAGCATTTGCCCCGGAATAAAATGTATAACCTAAATTGTTTTTTGATCTCCACAACAAAACTATATTATCACCCATTGTAAAAGGCAGTATAGAACTTATACCATAACCAGTAATATTACTTACCACGAATCCTGCGGATATATCCCCATCAAGTGAATTTGAACGATAGCATTGAATATTTGTTTCAGTACCATTGCGGACAGCAAAGACCATTAATTGGCCACTGGAACGAATTAACAATGAAGGAGACGAAAAGTCTTCCGTTCCGTATCCCGCGGCAACAACAACACTTTTCACCTCGCCACTTAGGCTTTCGTAGGATGACAATTCCAGATTACCAGAGGAACTGATCCAACTAAAAAAATATTTGCCATTGTAATAAACTGATGAAGGTTTATTATTAATAGACCAGGCTCCATCGTTGGCAATCGGAACAATAACTTTCTCTGAAAAGGAGAGAATATTGGTCGAGAAAAAAAGAATAATTGTACATAAAAGGGTTGATTTTTTCTTCATAATTGGATTACATAATAAGTTACAATAAAAATTCGAACACAACTCGAAAAACTATAACTTGTAAAAGACAATAGCGTTAGGTATTAAATCAAAAAGGAATAAGGCCTTATTTCATATATTGTTTATAGTTAGTTTCCCTTAATTCATGAACTTTTAAATCAGGGACACGAAATCCTTTGCTATTAATTTCGTTTTTTAGATTATTAATTTGATCAAGCGTTATCGTAATGTTTCTTGTACCATAATCATTAATAACCAAATCAATAGGCGTCAGAAACCCCCAATTACTAAAAAAGTCGAGCAAATTGGTTTGGCTAATTAAACATACATTACGCACAAAGTCCAATTGTCGCAATCCATCATCCATGATTTCAGTGGAATTTCTATAATGCTCGAATAGGTCGTGATAGAAGTGTTCCTGTTTTTCTATTTGAACCAAATAAAGGTACAATTGCCAGAAAGGGGTAAGCCGAGGAATAAAATTACTACTGAAGCTTTCACCTCCAAGGTACCAATCAGACTTAGCTTTAATAATATTATCAAAGGCAGCATCATAGCCATCATTAATACAAAAGCCCTGTTTAGAATCTCCATTTTCCAAACGCCTAGCTTCGCCATGAACCTGACGCTGATTATAGAGCGCAAAAAGATTATTGGTAACCTCTGTCGTTCCATGCCATTTTATTCCTGGCCGGGTTTGATTGGTGTGACCAATCTCATGACCTAACACCCAAAGCCTTCGTTTAAACCCATCTTCGGAGCAGAACACCTCTTTGTACATCGAATTTTTATATACAGTCTTATAATCTGACGCATAGGCTGCAGCAACATGATAGTCCACTCTTAAAAATTGGCGATTTTTGAAGAGGTGGTTGTGATGATACAATCCCATAAACTCATGCTGTTGTTTAACAAGATTATCGACATAGTTTGTCATAGTGACAATTTTAGTATTATACTCACGATAATCTTTCACACTCCACACAACATGAGAATGCAAGCCAAGCACATCAATCTCGTTAGCAATTGCGTTATCTCGGATCGCAGGCCAATCTTCTTCTGTATTTTTCCTAATATCAAACAGTCCATTGACCACGCCTGTTGCAATATGAATTCTAACAACCATTTTCTGAATTTCATTCAGATCGCTTTGCGATTCCGGATTAAGAGGCAATGCCTTGTCTACATGGTAATATATATAGATCAACCCTTTCTGTAACGGTTTTAATATATTAATTCCTTCAGATAACGGGAATGTTACTCCTTCATTGGCTGAAGCTTGGAAATCGACCAAATTCAAACTGACCTTTTGTCCATTTAGATCATCTACAAAAACAATTAGATTCTCCTCAAGGTTGTTATAATAAATTCCCGTAGCATTATCACGAAGACTGTATTTTGAGGTTTTCAATTCGTTTGCAGCGAAAGAAGGGTGCTGAAAGGGCCTGTATGATTGGACTCTGTATTGAGAATCATAACTGTTGTCGAAAATCCTGCTTGCCAAGTGTTTAAAAAAAGGCTCATCAATTTTTTTAATATCTTCGAGAGTTACCCCGTCTTTTAAAATGGAACACGCTTTATCTTTAAATATTGAAGAACAATCAAATGCGCCATCAGAAGGAGAATAGAATTCAATTTCACCAATAGACACACGATTTTTATAACCGGAAAAGACCTTAACAGTAATTTCATGAACACCGGTTATTAAATTCTCAAAGGGTGCGGTAGAAGGGTGATCCAGTTCCTTTTTAAAATCAAACCTGCCGGCAAATACCGGTTCAGAATCATTAGCTGACCTACACCACACTTCAACTTCTCCAAATTGTCCCCATCTTGTTCCATTATCAGCTCGAGGATAATATATCATTTGCGATAAGTCGTGGGTTCCATCCAAGACAAATTTCACCTCATACGGGAAATTTGCTTCTCCAGCCTTAGCATTAAAGAAAGTAGCAGGGTTAGAATCAAATGCCTTTTCTATCATATTATTATCTGACAAAAAATCGGGACTCGATCCGGATAGAATATCGACTTTTTTTAATGGAGATATGAGGTGGCTCGAAACATACTCATGCTGAACAATTTGAATTTTAAGAGATTCACCTTCTCCACCCACAATCACTTGAGCTTCCCGCGGTTTATCATTGTGATTCATGTCAACCTTAATCAATAAAGTATTATTAACTTTATTCAAAGAAGCCTCACACCACTTACTCTCATTTCCCTCAATAGAGAGTGTCAATCCACTATAAAGATCATTTATGACATTTGTTTCAAACTCTACTGCGAACGAGGATTCATTATACGAAACATTCAATATTGATTTAGAAGCATCTTTAAGTTTAATATAGAAATCGGTTTCTGGCGAGCTATTGTTATCTTCAGAGCAACCAAAGACAAAAAGCAACAGCGCAAAAAAATTAATCATTATCTTCATTGTTTAAAAGATTAATTAAGGTTAAAGCAGGCATCATCCTGCTTTAACCGAATTATTTTATTTTACCACAAAGGATTCTGAACCAACAAATTACTTTTCTGAATTTCATTATAAGGGATTGGATATAAAAGCATTGCTCTTCGCCAAGCTCTATTTTCAATAACTTTGATTTCAAAGAAGCTACCAGTCCCATAATCATCAAGATAGTTTTCAAACTTACCGGAGCCATCCCATTTAGCCGCAGGTTTATCCATATTTAGACCGGTAAAGATTAACTGTTGATCTGGACCACTATTATTATCGGCAGTCATCCAACGGCGAATGTCGAAGTAACGGTTCCCCTCTGCAAAAAGCTCAACTCTTCTTTCTTTACGAATTGCGTCACGTTGAAGTTCCTGATCACCAACAACATTCTTCTTTCCATTAGAGGCTAATTCCTGATAACCGGGGATACCTGCTCTTTCTCTTACTTTATCGACATATTCAATTATCCTAGGATCGCTAGGATTGATTTCATTAAGAACCTCAGCATAGTATAGATAAAAATCTGCCAAACGGAACAAAATCCATGGACGCCCATATTGTTTAACATTATTGCCTTGATTAAGTAAAGATCTGTTCTTAAACTTATTGAGCATATATCCAGTTCTAGGGTTTTCACTTGAAGAATTATCGGCTCCTCCTCCTTTACTAAAGAAGACACGATAATTAGAACCTAATTTACTAGTTGTCAGGTCTTGGTACCAACTCCGTCCTTCGTAAGTGACGGATTGGTAAAAACGGGGTTCTCTATTGGAATACATATTAAAGATATGTTCATCGTATTTTTCTTCTGTTGTTTTCATACGCGTATAATTTCTCACTTTTGAGAATCCGGAAGTTGAGTATCCTGAACCATTGTCCGAAATTTCCAACCCATTATCCATAAAGAATGCATCTACCATCTCCTGAAACAAACCCACATTGCCAAAATTGCTAGTTGCAATATCTCTAGGAGTTGTTCGAGGCTCCATATTGGTAGCAACATGGTTGAAATTATTCACACCTGTGGCCCAAATAATTTCATCGGTAAAATCTTGAAACAAATTATATATAGACTCGTGAGGGTTAATTTTACCAGAATTATCATAGGCTTTATAAAGGGAATACCCTCTGCCGTGCGCAAAATCAAGAAAATCCTCGAGACGTTCTTTTGCTACAATCCACTTATTTTTGTCATATTCAGGAAAAAGTCTTTCACCATTTTTATTAACGACAGTCAATGCTTCCAAGTAACCTCCATTAAACAAGGGGGACGCTGCATACACCCACAACCTAGCTCTTAAAGCCAATGCAACTGCAATTGTAGGTCTAGCAATCTGATCTAAGGCATACCTGTTTTTTGGATCATCTGTCGACTGATTTTTAAAATTGGTTTCCGGTAAATAATCGGATTGAATAACCTCGACAAGAAGATCATCAATATAATGAATAAGATCATCAAGAGAAGCCCGAGAAAAATCTATATTAGGATTTGTTGGATCTGAAAGCTCAGTCACAATAGGAACAGGGCCATAGAGCTCAAACAACTGGAAGTAGCAATAGGCAATAAAGAATTTGACTTCAGCCTTCATCCTATTCATATCCTCCGCGCTAATATAACTGCCATCAGATGGATTCCCCATTGATTCGGCTGCCATATTTAGAAAAATAGTTCCTTGACGGATAGCTTTATATAGGGTCCACCACTTATGAAAACCTGCATTTTCAGAATTATATCCTGATGTCATTGCGGATAAACCAGGACCTTTAGCGGTTGTCACTTCTCCTGCCAAAATATTCCATATACCTGTAAATCCAGATGATGCCCCCAGCCCCATCTCGGAGTATTTAGGAATAACAGAGAACATTTCAGCATGCCATTTTTTAGTATAGTTTGGATTTTCAAAAATCTCCTTAATTGTAACATTTTCGGCCAGCTCTTTATCAACATCTAAAAACTCACAGCTTGAAATTCCAAAGAGGAAGGTTACAACAAACAACAAATTGATGATTCTATTTAAATTTCTCATGGTATTAGCTTATTAAAGTGTCATTTCTAATCCAAACATCCAGATTCCGGAAAGAGGATATCTTGCGCCAGAATTAATTCCTCCAATTTCTGGATCCCAGTACTTGATTTTATCCCACAAAGCGATATTAGTACCTTGTATAAACATTCTAACCCTTTCGGCAAGTATTTTGCTGGCAGCGTTTTTACTGAATTGGTAAGAAAACTCAAGATTTTTAAGTCTCAGGAATGATGCATCCCTATACCACCATGTACTAGCTTCAAGGTTGTGATTAAAAGGAGCCTCATGTAATCTTGGATGAAGGACATCCTGGTTATAAGGATCATCTGCATTCCAATGATCTAGGGCTTCAACACGAGCGGAGTTGTTATCAACACCATTATAAAAAGGAATGAAGTTGGCCGACTTAGTTAGGAGATTGGCAGAAGTACGCCCCACACCTTGAAAGAAAACACCCGCTGAAAAGTTTTTATACTCAACATTAATCCCGAAGCCATATACAAGTTCAGGGATAGATGGATATAAGCCATTAGCATATGTCTTATCCATGGAATCGATTATTCCATCACCATTTAAGTCTCTATACTTTATATCACCAGGCGAGACGTTTGCGGCGGGTTTAGGGAGATAAGCTTTCAAGGAGTGAAAATAACCTCCATTAGAGCGGGGTAAAATATCGAAATCATCAGGCGTGTAAAGGCCATCTGCGATATACACCTTTGGTTGACCAATTGATCTTCCTGTAGCATTCATATAATCATACATTTGAGGAATTTCATCACGTTCCACCACTTTATTACTTGCAAAAGTTAGATTACCCCGGCCGGTAAAATTCCAATCGCCTATTTTTTGTTTTAACACCAAAGCAGTTTCCAACCCCTGATTTTCAGTTTGGCCATAATTTTGATATGGATTCTCACGAAATCCAGCAACAGTAGGAATTGTCACCCTCTGCATTAGAATATCCTTACGCACATTATAAAAATAATCAATTGCCAAATCCACTCGCCCACCAAAGAAGCCTAAATCCAAGCCTGCGTTGTATTTCAATTCAGTTTCCCAAGTAAGATTTGGCGCAGCGAAGATATCTTCAATCCAACTTGCCCCAGTTCCATTAGATGCGCCACCACCATCACCGAGAGAAATACCATAATTATAGCTATCGCCAGTAGCGAGTTTTTCGCGATATGCAAATCTATTACCTCCAACCACATCATTACCAGTCACACCCAAAGAAGTACGTAGCTTAACTTTATTAATGTAATCAAGCGTGCTTTGCATAAACTCTTCATGAGAAATATACCATGCAGCACCAATTGAAGGGAATACCCCCCAACGTTGGCCAGCCATAAAATTTTCACTTCCTGTTGCACCAAAACTGGCTTCCAACATATATCTTGTATCATAATCGTATGCTACACGACCTACAAAGCTCTGTTTTCTGTATGGCAGAAGAGAAATTCCACTTGCTATTTGGGTTTGACTTTCCTTTTGGTTAAATAAGAGAAGAGCTGTCAGATTATGTATATCATCAAATCGACGGTTATAATTAAGTGATGTTTCTAAATAAACCTTTTTAGACCCACTATTAGTGCCAGCAATAGGATCACTAAGAGCGGAGCCCTCACTAATAGTATTTTTAATCAAATTACCATCAGAATCGCGACCTATTGCATTATAAGTTTTTGCGCTTTTAGTTCTTTTAATTTGTGAGCCAAACTCTGCATCAAAGCTCAAATAGGCTTTAATTGACAGTCCTTTAGTGATAAAATAAAGATCCTGCTCCAATCCCAATTTGGTTTGCATCTGTGAATTCCATGCGCGAGTATAACCCGAATAGTTAAGCATGTTATAAGGATTATATCGATCATTAGCAGCAAGTTTATGATCGGATGCCGTACCATCGGAATAGAACATTGGAATATGGTGTACAGGGAAGAGGGTAAGAGCACTGAATATTGCGTCAGAACTATATCCTGGGTTATTCTTTGTTTGATATTGCCCGCTGACATCCAGTGACAATTTGGTTGTTTTGGTAACATTCAAATCAATATTTGAACGGATATTGTATCTATCAACACCAATATTGGCATCATAATTCTCGATAGGATTAGATTTAAATATTCCCGATTCAGAAAGGTATGCACCAGACACAAAGAATTTTGCTTTATCATTACCACCTCTCATATTAACCGTAACACGCTGATTATTTGTATGTTTATTAAGAAGATCCATCCAATTAACCGAAGGATAGAGGTCTGGATCTACTCCTGATTTATAATTTTCAAGCACATCCTTAGAATATGTTCCCGTAAAATCATCAAAACCGCCCGGATTCCCAGCGGTATTCCAAAGTGCTTCATTATACATATTCAAATAGTTATAAGAATCAATCAACTTTGGCATGCGCTGTGGGGTTAGATAACCATACTGAGCATTAACATTAATTGTAGTCTTTTGAGCCGCGCCACGTTTTGTAGTAATCAGAATGACACCATTAGCGCCCTCTGCACCATAAACCGCCGTTGCTGCAGCATCTTTAAGAACATTGAATGATTCTATTTCATCCACATCGATATTTGACATTGAGCGGGGAACGCCGTCAACCAGAACTAGCGGATTTGTGCCTCCAGCAAACGAACTAACTCCACGAATCCAGAAGCTTGCATTATCATTACCAGGTTCACCACTCCTCTGAACTGCAATAACACCAGCAATTTGGCCTGCAATATTATTAGTGATATTATTATTAGCACCTTTTAATTCCTTAAAAGAAATGGAGTTTATAGATGATACAACACTCTCCTTTTTTTGCTGTCCATAACCAATAATAACTAACTCATCAAGATTTTGATTTGTCGATTCAAGATCAACATTAATTATTTGATTTTCTTTTGTTACTTTAATTTCAGTGGAATTATAACCCACATACCTTATTTCCAATACATCGCCTATTCCAACATTCAGTTGGTAATTACCTTCAATATCAGTAACAGTGCCATCAATTGTTCCCTTTATCACCACAGTGGCTCCAACAATTGGATCATTTGTCTCCTTATCGGTTATTACCCCCTTTATACTAGTTTCCCTTCCTTGAGAAAAGATGCTTGAAGGAAAACTATTGGAAAGAATAATAAACAACCCAATAATGATCAGTTTAATATTATTCATAATATTTAGATTATAAGTTTTTGATAATTTAATTTTCAAACTTCGGGTCAGTACTTTCGTCATACCCAATTTTTACATCGGATATTTGCATCGTATTACCAGAGCTAGTATTCCAAAGACTGGGTCTAATCTTTATGTATCTATATTGATATGTACCCTCTAACAACATTGTTGCTTCCACATTTGCAGCGCCATCACTTTGAGCCCCAGGGATAGGTACATTTTCAAGAAAAATAAAGCTTTCACCATCATTACTACCTAGTACATCAAAAGCCCAAACCCGTAATCGAGATAGAGTATTTGTGGATCGATGTCGGAAAAAGATTTGATTAAACTTAAGCTCTTTTTGCATATCAATAGGAATAAATATTTCATCGTTAGAATCAGGAACACCATTCTTACCAGGTTTAGTTAAACTTATAAATGAATCTCTCCATTTATCGCCATCGTCTATCAAGTATTCCCATTTGTCACCATATCCGGTTCCATCAGAATTAAGGGGATGAAGGATCAAACCATCACGATAGTCAAAAACAAAGGACCTGCGTTCTTCTAAATACCAAGTATTGATAGGTGCTATAACAGTAAGCTTGATGTCAGCTTTAATATTACTTCCATCAGTACTTAGAATCGATATCACAGTTTCACCACCACTTACAGCTTTGATCAAACCATTATTATCAACAGTTGCAATTTGCGGATTGGATGAAATAAAGATTACATCTCGAATTAATGCATCCTTAGGAATCACATTAAAAGCATCAGCTTCTATTTTATAATGATCGGTTTTTGTAATATCTATTTTTATCTTATCAATTTCAGTAACAATACCTTCCACAAACACCTGACCAGATACACTTACCACACAACTTCCTTTCACTTGGGTTGTATTTTCGGATCCATCATTAGATGAGGCGGCAACCACAAGAATTGCCTTTCCATTTTTTCGGCCAGTAATAATTCCATTATTATTAACTTCAAAAATTCCTTCATCACTACTTGAGAATAAAATCTTATTATAATCGGATTCGACAAAACCATCTCTTGGATGTAGATCCAATTTCACTTCAATATTTTGCATCGAAGCCACTTGAATTTCATTCAGGGTTGTATTGATTATATCAATTTTCCCCGTATTTATTCCCCCCACGGCATCTTCTTTAGCGCAGCTAATTATTAAAAACAAGGAATAAACAAAAACAGTAATTCGTAGAAACTCTTTCATCTTTTTATCATTATAAAATTCATTAATTTATTTTATAGATTATTTACTAAATTATTTAAACAACAACCTTTTTGCTTTCTCAAAATGGCAATAGAGTTGCTCTTTTAAACAATTTCAATGATATGAAAAACCGCAACAATCAGATATAATCCTATATAACAGCCTGTTGATAAACAGAACGACCTTCACGATTAATTTCGGTCAATTTAATCTTGATAACAAAAGGCATCGTCAGTTTTTGAATTATTTCGGGCACAACCAGGTTATAATAATCGCTACCAAACTTATCACGCAAGCCCTCGCACACTTGCGCCGGTTTGCCATCGATTAGATATGTAGCAGAATTAATAACCGTTATATTGTCTTTTGAATTTTTGGCCTTGGGAAGCTTCACGCTGACCATGTTGTTCATTGGCTTATTAAAAACTATTAAGTAAATATCATCACCCCTTTGTGTTATGTATCCCCAATCCTGTTTTTCCAGAACAGAGTGATGCCCTCCATAAATAGCTTCTCCGTTTACTGCCATCCACTCACCTACTTTTTTAGCTACATAAGACTCTTCCTGACGAACATTACCCTCTCCATCAGGACCGAAATTAATAACGAAATTCCCATTTAAAGAGGTTGCTTTCACCGTCATTTCAATTAATTCATACGGTGTCTTTACATAAGTCAGTGACCAGTTGCGATGGTAGCCCCATTGATTCTCCGGGATAGTCATTACACAATCCCAGTCAAATCCTTTGGTATCAGCAAGGCTTGATGGCAAATTACGTTCGTACCTTTGATCATAATCATCAATCAGGTTACCATTTACATCCTCATGCCTGTTGCCATATTCATCGGATCTAAAACGACTGCCAATAATCAATCCCGGGTGTTTTTCGCGCAGTTCAAATCCGAGTGTATCAACCCAGGCTGCATTTTTTACCCAGGCTACATCCCACGAGCCATCGAACCACAGCCCTTTTATTTGAGGATAATTATCAAGCAATTCCAGAAGCTGGTTACGTGTAAATTCTTTAAATTTCTCATATTTCTTTTCCTGTTTCTTTGTTTTGAACGGATTATAGTTTTCTTCAGCCTGAAATGATTTTTTGATTGACGGGGTATTTATATTACCACCTGAACAATAGTCGGGGTGGCTCCAATCAATAATGGAAAAGTATAGGTAAACATCTATCCCTTCGGCGGTATACGCATCAACCAATTCTTTAACTATATCCTTCTTATAGGGCGTATGGGCAATATTATAATCAGTATACTTACTGGGCCACATACAAAAACCATCGTGGTGCTTAGTGGTAAATATCATGTATTTAGCTCCCATCTGCTTTGCCTGCCTGGCCCACCCTTTCGCACTGAAGCTTTCAGGATTAAACTGTTTATACAACCTGTCATACTCCTCATGGGAAATCAACCCAGAAGTGCGGAACCATTCTGCCGCATAGGTTGTGGTGTTTCCATTCCACTGCCCTCCGGGGATAGCGTAGACGCCCCAATGGATAAACTGTCCCAGACCATATTCGCGCCAACGTTGCATACAGGCATCGTTACGCACACCGGTACGATGGGCCCCATGTTTTATGGGAACCGAAGACCGTTGCTTCTGAGCACTGGCATTCATAAGAAGCAAGAAACAAAGAAGAAACGATCCAAATAGATTTTGTTTCATATCTGTATGATTTAGTAATTATTAGTAGTTGTTACAATCCAATGTGTAATCCTTTACGTTCCTCAGGGGAATTCATATTTGTTCCCATATTTTCTGGAGAGTAATGCCAAACGATACTGTCGATATACTCCTTTCCATTTTTCATTGCTTTAGCCTCGATAATATTCTCACCAACATTCAGTCTAACACCCTTATAAATGTAATGCACATCAGTAGTTCCCTTAACAAACCCTACAACTTCTTCACCATTAAGAATAACGGTAGGTAGACCGATATTTGAATAGACGGTGATGTCTGTAATTTCATTTTCACGATTATAGTTTCGTCGCTGAGTGAGGTACACTACCGGCTCTTGGCTCCAATTTGCCTTATACCAATAGAATCCATCTTTTTTTACTTTCCGGTCAAAAGTGACAAGTCCCTTCATATTTCGGGCATAGATACCGCCCTGGGCAGACATCGGTGTTGCAAAATCAAACATATTCCAAACATAGGACGCAAGGAGATATGGATGTTTTGCTATTACCCCCCAATGAACCTCATGAAATTTGGTACCCCATGTCTCGTAGTACATCTTATCGTATCCACAACAGTCTCCAATATCAGTAACATTTTCTTTCTGCTGGAAGATATTTGCTTCTCCTCCATACTCTGAAAATATAACCTTATGATTAGGAAACTCTTTCTCAACCTGTTTCACCCACTTTTCAACATCACCAATACGACCGCCATACCATCCAAAATAATGGTTTATACCCTGAATATCGGCAGTATTATTTGCTGTGGCATCAATGGCGTTATAGCCGCTTACCGACACAGTGTATCTGTCGGGATCCTCCCTTTTAGCAAGATCATGAAGAGCTTCTGTAAGGGGTATAGTTTGTTCAAAAGGTGTGTAAACTTCATTGTGTAACCCCCATATAAAGATGCTAGGATGGTTATAATTCTGCCTGATAAGCTCAGTCATCTGCTGTTTCGCATTTTCACCCTCGAAGGTAGTAACCTGATTTACGAAAGGAATCTCGGCCCAAACCAATAATCCGATGCTGTCACACTTGGAATATATATAATCGGCCTGTTGATAATGAGCCAATCGTATTGTAGTAGCACCCATCTCTTTTATTATTGCCATATCAGCATCGTGTTCTTCAGTTGTTAGAGCACTACCTTTACCAAGCCAATCCTGATGACGACAGACTCCATACATTTGATATTTCTTACCATTAAGAAACATTCCTTGATGGTTGCGAAACTCAAAATGACGAAACCCAAGAGGTTGAACAACCTCATCTAGAACAACACCATCCTGCAAAAGCCTAGTAACACATTTATACAAATAAGGATCAAAAACACCTTGCCAGCGACGAGGATTCTTCATCTTAACTGTATTGGAAAAAACCTGACGTCCCTGAACTCCAACAGTTACGTTTCTGTTTTGCTGAGCAACCCGCTTGCCTGTTCTATCATAAATGGTAGTATTCAATTCAATATCTTGCGGCGAAGCAAATTTATTTTCAACTTTTACGGAAACAAAAGCTTTAGCATCTCCAGAAACCGGTGTTTCCTGGCGGATGTAAACTCCCGGCGAAGCGTAATCAGTAACTGCAATGTTTATTTTTGATGTCACGATAAGCTTGACATCTCGATAAATACCGCCATACACACCAAAAAGAACATTATTGACCGGAACGACATCGGGTCGCGGACTATTGTCTACTTTTACGACTATTTCATTCTCCTGGCCATATTTCAACAAACGCGATATTTCGAATGCAAATGCAGAATATGCTCCTTTGTGACGGCCTGCAAACCGGTTATTGACATATACTTCAGCAACTGAACCAACACCTTCGAAACTGATGAATGTTCTTTTATCAACTTGAGATTCGGCGACAAAGAAGCTTTTCTTATAAAACGCCTCTCCGGTGTAAAATCGTTCTTGTGGATTCCGGAACGCACTAATATTCGCCATTGCCTGTTGCATATCATGAGCATTCCAGGTATGTGGAATATTTACTTTAAGCCATTTACCCTCCATTACGTTGGATGACAACATTGATGCATCTTGGTTAAAAGGTCCTTTCTTAAAAAACCAACCATCATTAAAATTATGAAACTCGCGTGCAGATACTTTCAATCCCACCAATAGCAATAGAAAAACAAACATTCCTATACTTACTCTCATAATATTATCTATTAACATTTTCAATTCATTTCATACAATTCCTTAGCAGCCAACAAAAAGGCTCCTGCACCATATACTGCAGTCATCTCTTTAGTCACTAATTTTGGGTCGGCTCCAATAGGTTGCACCCAACCGAGTTTTCCACTAGTATCAACAGCAGAGAGCAGGGATGACCATGCTTTTTTCAAAGGAGCTACAAACTGCTCCCTATTAAGCATCCCATTATTAATACCATAAGCAAATGCGTAAGTAATTAGAGCTGTAGCACTGGTTTCCGGGTTAGGATAATTAACAGGATCAAGAAGACTCGCATGCCAGAAACCATCAGGTTGTTGAAGTTCAACCAGTCGACCAGACATTTCTTGAAACAGATGAATATAAAAAGGTCTTATTTCGGAATTAGAAGGTAGTTGCTCGATTATATTTGCTAAACCAGCTACCACCCAGCCGTTACCCCTACCCCAAAAAATCTTCGCTCCATTAGCTTCGCGCTTATTCCTATAGCTATCGTCTCTAAAAAAGAGATTTTCTTCATGATCATAAAGATGGTTATAGGTTGCTAAAAACTCTTTATGGGCATAATCCGCATAAATATCTTCCCCTGTGATACTAGCCATACAGAAATATGCGGGAGGAGCCATAAATAAGGCATCACACCAAGTCCACCGTTGTTTGCTACGATAAGACATATCAAGGGCAGGCGGATTTGCAATAATAGCATCAAGACGATTTTTTAAATCTTTGATAGCAATTTTAGTGCTATACTTCTGATAATACGCTTCATAGAACTGCCCCACACAGAGTTCATCAGCATGATACAACCGGTATTTTGGATATTCAATGAAATTGGCCGGAATTTTCCAACTATTTACTTCGCCGATATCTGTTTTGAGCCATTGCGCATATTTTTCTTTACCGGCTCCTGATTCCATCCATCGAATAAGGCCTAAGTAAAAAACCCCATTAGTCCATGCATCAATACCATAATCATGTAGATTACCTTCGGATACGTAGTTTAAATTTTCAATCTGCCAATCAGCAACACTATTTGCCACATGTGCAATCCTATTTTTTTCTTTTGTTGTAAAAGTTCTACCACCGGTGCACGACACCAGCAAAGACAAAATTATCAGGTTGAAATACGACATTCCCATTTGTAAATTTTAATTAATTACTATATGCAAAAATAGAAAGGGGAAGCTCTAGTGTCTTGCTCAAATTGTTTTAAAACTTGTTGTAATCGCCAATACAAAAAACTGGCATCCTTTATTTTCAGATACTTACAAACCAAAGCCTCGTTTCATAAATTAATCAAACAAGAAATCCATAATTTAAAATTATCAAATCAGGAGGATGATTATTTAACAACTTTCCACAGTCAACCATTATTACTAACTTCGGCATTTAATATTTGCATAAGGAAAGGTGTCAAGAGATCAAAAGATTTATCATACAGAAAGAATCAGTTGACCGATTCTTATGAACCAAGAATAAAAGTTGTGGATTTCAATAAAATCAGGAATAAATGAAGCAGACTATAATCATAATGACAATATTGCTGTATACAACAACAGCACTCTCAATAAAAAACATTAAATTCCATACAATGTCTCCTAGCGGAGGGCTTAGTTATGATGGAATTATGAAAATACAGCAAGATACAGACGGGTTGGTATGGGTTCTACTACAAAACAACCTTTTCCGATTTGATGGATATAATTACAAATCGTATAAAACATCATTTTCTGAGAATGCAATCAATAATGTTTTCAATGACATCACAACAGAAGCAAATGGAGCTATCTATGTAAGAACATCACAAGGTCTATTTAAATACAATAGCTTGAATGACAGCTATGATTCAATTGAAGATTTTGCCCAGGGTGGATCCTTTTATATTGACTCCCACAACAAGTATTGGATAAACAACAATAACGGAATTGCCTACATAGACAGCTGTGGCATGCCAGTCTATGCCGAACAGGAGGGCAAGAGATTGTCTTTTAACCGACGAATATATTGCGAGCATGGGAAAAGCATAATTGTTTTCTCCAACTTTGGGAAAGCATATCAATACAACATTGAGAACAAAAAAATGGAGATGCTTATTGACCTCAACGAACAATTCAATAAAGCCCATATAATAGATGCAAAAATAAAAAACAACCTGCTTTGGATATTAACTAACAGATGCAAGCTTTTCGGAATAGATTTAAAAACAAAGCAAGTAATTTTCACCCATCAGATCAAAGCAGCCTCAGATATAAACATAAAATGTCTTTATGTAGCATCTGACCACGAACTTTGGATTGGCACCATAAATGGACTCTACATTTTGAACACCAGCACAAAAAAAACGACTCTTTTTCAAAACCAGCAAGATAACCCATTCAGCTTACCTCATAATTCCATATGGACAATATCTGAAGATAAGTACAATAATATATGGATTGGCACATTTATGGGATCTATTGGTTTTGTAAGCCCTTACGATTCTGACCTATTTAAAACCTATCACATATCAGAAAGAGGGCTAAACAAAGTACCCGTGAGCGGTTTTGCCGATGATAACCAGCACATCTGGATATCAACAGAGAGTGGTGGTGTAAATATTCTAAACAAAACAACCGGCACCTTCTCCTATCTCCAGCAAGACAATGGGGTGAGCAGTTTATCAAGCAACAACACAAAATCCATGGTTGCCGACAAAGATGGAAACATATGGATATCTACATTCAGAGGCGGGTTAGATTGCTATAATAGTAAATCAAAACAAACGATACTTTACAAACAGGACAAGAAAAATAAAGAAACTCTACTCTTTAACAATTTAAGAAAAATAATAGAGGCAGGTGACAGCGGACTGTGGATAATATATCAGGAACACACTGGAGCCTTAACCTACTTCAACTATTCCGACAAAAAGTGTAACCATTATTACATCAATTTGGATAACACAAATGATTATATATACGACATCTGTGAAGGGAATAACGGCCAAGTATGGCTTATCACATCAGGAACTCTGCACCTTTTCAATATTACCACCAAACAATTTACCAACAACACCATAACTTCTCAAAAAAACAGTACGGCATCAACACTTTGTATTAATGAAGATGGCGACATTTGGATTGGCACCTTTGGCAATGAACTCATAAGGTACGACATACTAACCAATACTTTTCACTCATATACTGATTTTTTACAAGGTAACATTACCGAAATTTATAGCATCAACCACTCAAGGGGCAAAATATGGCTAGCAACTAACAATGGCCTCTATTTATTTGATATTTCCACGAAGAAATGCACTGTATTTAACGAGTCGGATGGCAGCCAAGGAAATGTATTTTACCCTCTTTCCACTCTGAAGACCAAGGATGGACTGCTATACTTTGGAGGAGCAGGAGGCTTCTCAATTGTTGATCCAACTAAAATCGGGAACAACCCCATAAAACCCAGGGTCATTATATCCGATCTCCTAATTAACAATAAATCAATTCTTTCAAGCAACGACAAAAATATTATCAGTGTGCCATTAAATAACAACCCAGAGGTTACACTTACTCATAATCAACAAAACTTTGAGTTCAAGATATCTTCCTCCAACTACCTCAATCCGGACAAAAACATTTTTAAATACAGATTACGTAATTACCATGACCAATGGATCACAACAGAAGCAACTGGGCGTAACATACAGTATTCAAAAATTCCACCAGGAGTTTATTATTTTGAGGTGATGACAGCCAACAACGATGGCATATGGGGAGAGACAGCTACTGTTAAAATTATTAGAAAGCAAACAATGTTCTTAACCGTACCATTTATTTCACTCTATATTGTTCTATTTGGTATAATATCATTCCATCTTATAACATCATACAAAAAAAGGAAAAAACTTGAATTTCGACTTTACATGGAAGAGATTGAGAAGAGCAAAAATGAAGAAATACACACAAACCAGCTGCGCTTCTTCACTAACGTATCACATGATTTGAAAACACCGCTAGCACTTATAATGACAACGGTAAACAAAATGCGGGAAGAAGGAATGAAGGAATACTATTACAAGCTTTTAAATAGCAACTCCGTAAGATTATTGAACCTTCTTAACGACCTACTAGACTTTAGAAAAGTGCAGGACAAGAGTATGCAACTCAAGGTTGCAAAGGGTAACTTAAATCAGTTTATTAAGAATTCTTGCGCAGAATTCACCGAACTGGCAAGAAAAAAAAATATTGATTATGCCATCACAGCCAAAGAATCAATACTTGAATGCGCACAATTCGACAGGAAAATAATAGAAAAAATAATCCTAAATCTGGTCAACAACTCCTTCAAATATACCATGAATGGAGGAAAAATAGCTATAACAGTTTCAACTTCACCATTTAAGTCATCCTATGGATGCTCTTTTACAATTGGCGAACTATTACATACACCTGAATTCCAAGCAATACACATAACAGTTAGTGACAACGGTATAGGGATATCAGAACAATCTATAAAAAAAGTATTTGACCGCTTTTACAGAGTTGAATCTATTAATGAGAATAAGCATTTAGGGTCCGGCATAGGATTAGCCCTTGTTAAAGAACTGGTTTTACTTCATAAGGGAGACATTACTATTTACAGTGAACGGGAAGTTGGAACCGATATCGTAGTAAGGCTTGCATTGGATAGCAGAATATACTCTTCGGAAGAAATTGATAATCAAGAAGAAGACGAGAAGAAAAACAACACAAACCCTGTTTCTGCTAAACCATTCCTGAACTTTATTCCTGATGAAAAGCCAAAAGAGCCTGTTCTTAAAAAAACAGCTCTTAAAACGATACTAATTGCTGAGGACAACGAAGACCTAATCAACCTATTAAAATCCTCGCTTACAGAAGATTATAACGTAATCGACTTTAAGAATGGGCGTACAGCTCTCGAATATTTAAAAACCAACGATACCGATTTAATTATAAGTGACATAATGATGCCTGAAACAGATGGGATAACATTCTGCAAAACCATTAAGAGAAACATGGAAACTTCCCATATCCCATTTATACTGCTTACCGCCAAGACAGGCCTCGACAGTCGTATCGAAGGAGGAGAGTCCGGCGCAGACCTGTATTATGAAAAACCAATAGATCTATTGTTGCTTAAGCTGTCTATTTCGAACATATTCAAACAGCAGGATATTTTGAGAGAATACTACTCAAAAAATTATTTTGCGGATGTGTCGGAAATAACATCTAATAAGGAGGATTGCAAATTCCTCACCACGGCAGTTGATATAATAGAAACCTACATTAACGAACCTAAACTTGATGTCAACTTCATCGCACAACAAATGAATATGAGCAGAAGCAAGCTATATTCAAAGATCAAGGCTCTCACTGGCAAATCTGTTATTGAGTTCATACTGCTCAATAGATTACGAAAAGCAGCAAAACTTCTTATAGAACAAAACGTTAGCATTCAAGAGGCAATGTTTGAAATTGGTATCGAAAGCCAGTCATATTTCACAACCGCATTCAAAAAAGAGTTTGGCATGCCCCCTTCAAAATTTATTTTGCAATACAGAAATCAGAATGAAGACAAACAACTTTCAAATTAACATTCTATATTTCTATCCTTTCTCTATAATACTCCCATCATTTCAGACCACTGTTTAAGACAAAAAATTGTTAGATTAAGCAGTAATTATGAATATAACACGACGACAACATTTAGCAGCATTTAAGGCTCAGGTAGCCATTGAAGCAATTAAGGAACGAGAAAGCTTGGCAGAGCTCTCGATGAAGTTCAAAATAAGCCAAAGTCAAATCAGTAAATGGAAACAAGCGTTCCTAGAGCAGTCTTCCCAGGTATTTGAAAAAAGCAATCAGAAGGCCGAAGGGAAACAAGTTGATATTCAGGGGCTTTATGAGAAGATTGGGAAATTGGAGATGGAAAAGGAGTTCTTAAAAAAAAACTTAAAGAAACTGGGACTATGAGTCAATTCCGAAAGATGATAGATCCCAACGAGCAATTAAGTATTAGATCTCAATGTGATTTATTGGGTGTCAATCGAAGTGGTTTGTACTATAATACTGTAGGTGAATCCGAAGAGAATCTAGAATTTATGCGGCTAATGGACCAACATTTCATAGACCCCCACCGATGGTGTTTTACAAATGCTGGACTATCTGATGGATCGAGGATATTGTGTCAATGAAAAAAGAGTGCGTAGGTTACTTCGAAAAATGAACATTATGGCGATTCATCCACTACGTAATCTAAGTAAGTTATTGCACGCCAAATATGTTCACCCCTATTTGCTTAGAGGCTTATCCATCGAGCGCAGAAATCAAGTGTGGGCTATTGATATCACCTATATTCCTATGGCCAAGGGATTCATGTATTTGACGGCTATCATTGATGTTTACAGTCTATATGTTGTCGAATGGGGGCTCTCCAAAACATTGGATGCTGCTGCAAGTATTAAAGTATTGAAAGGGGCGATTTCGGAGCATGGAACCCCCGAAATAGTAAATTCTGATCAGGGCTCACAATTTACATGTGAGCAGTGGATTGGCACCCTGAAGGATAATGGCATAAGGATCAGCATGGATGGCAAAGGGCGGGCATTGGACAATATTTACATTGAAAGATTATGGAGAACTGTTAAAAGGGATTACGTATATTTGAATCCAGCAGATGATGGCTGGGATTTGGACCAAGGGCTAAAACAATTTTTTGAAGAGTATAATTTCAAGAAACATCATCAAGGCATTAACCGCCTAATCCCATATAAGTATATATTAAAAAACCGATAGCATAATTTTTTCTTACCAGATGACAAAGGTATATTAAGCGCAGAACCTGTCAAGGTAGTTTAAAAACACACCGTTTTAATCAATCAATTACATATATTTGTAAAAAAACCAAAACAAGTGATATTGTTTAATGATTAATATTTAATATTGCCTTGGATAACAAAAACTTACATATAAACAACAAGTTACTATTGCAGCTTCAAAAAGGTGATGAAAAGGCATTTTCCATTGTCTTTGATACTTACCACAAATATTTATATGTGATTGCCTGTAGATATTTAATGTCGGAAGAATATGCAGAGGATGCCGTTCAACACACATTCATGCGTTTATGGGAAGGAAAAGAAAAATTCGATTACTCAAAAGGAATTAAGAACCTTTTGTTTACCATTTTGAAAAATTACGTATTGAATGAAGTGCGGCACAGAAAAATGGCATTGGAAAAAAACTATGAAATGGCACAAATGAAGGAGGAGTCCAAAATGGATTTAGCCAATGAGATTGAAAATGAAGATTTCCAAACCCACCTGTACCGATTAATCGACCACCTACCGCCACAAAAGAGAGAAGTGTGTTTATTAAAGTTAGAAAAAGAGATGTCGAATCAGGAAATAGCTGAAAAAATGAATATAGCCATACCAACGGTGAAATCACATTATACCCAGGTGGTTAAGTTCTTAAGAAAAAACATTGACAGAATAACGGTATTAGTGTGGTTGCTTAAACACAATGCAAGTAATTTATAAAGCGACTAATACCTTTATCAAACGTTGGTGTTTAATAAAATGATAGGTATGGATTACAACAAGAAACTATGGATCCGAGAATAATAGACAAAGTACTTTCCAGACAGGCGACCCCCGATGAGGCTCGGCAAGTAGCCAATTGGTTTACAACTGAAGAAGGACAGACCTATCTATCCACGCGCATTGACAGAGAAGCTCACATGATGGATGAGGAATGTCTAGCGGAATGGATGAAAAAAGAGATTCCTAGTGATAGGATGAAAAAAGAATTATATAGAAATATTAAGTTCCACACACGGAAAATTAGTATCCAAACGGCAGTTGCTGTATTAATTCCCTTGATTCTCTTATTAGGTGCATTTTCCTACATCACTTTCAAAGCAGGAATTTTTTCCAATGGGGATATGGCTGAAATATATGTTCCATATGGAGAACAAATTCAAGTCATATTGCAAGATGGGACCAAAGTTGAATTGAATTCTGGATCCAGATTTGAATACCCGAAAAGTTTTGGCTTGTTTAGCCGAAAAGTGAAATTAAATGGAGAAGGTTATTTTACGGTTTCAAAAGAAACCGGGAGGCCTTTCTATGTAATGTTGGATCAATTGGACATAAAAGTAACTGGGACCAAGTTTAACGTCAAAGCATACTCGGAAGAAGAGATAATAACAGTTTCATTGGAAGAAGGGGCTGTCAGTTTACTTGTCCCCAAGCAAAGCAATTATCCTCTAAAGGTAGGACATACAGCCAGTTTCAATAAGGCTGGAGCACAATGCAGTTTTCAAAAAACAGCCGATATGACTGTTTACACTGCCTGGCGGACAAAAAGTTTGAATTTTTATCGAACACCACTTAAAGAGATTTTGAAAATACTGGAACGGCAACACGATGTTTCCTTCATTGTTGAAGACACGACCCTACTAAGTCATAAATTCAGCTTATCAACTGACCGGGTAAATGTAGATGATTTTTTTTCTGATATGGAGAAGGTTTCAAGGATAAGATTTATAAGAAGCAATGGCTGCTATATCATCCGTTGTATTGAGTAAGACACGACTAAACAAAGTTTAAAAAAAATAGCCCAGTTATTGGGCTATTTTTTTTTAAAACGGACTCATACCTTTTAGAAAACGGCGTGTTTAGTGGATATAATTAAAACAATTTAATAAAAATTAGAAGTGATCAATACATGAAAAAATCAGGATTAATTTTTCGTTTTTTATTGCTTACTGGGCTAATGCTTGTCATATTTGACAATCTCGCAGCTCAAAAAGTATCCCTTTCCTATCAAAACACACCATTCGAGACTGTCCTCAATGCGATTAAGCAACAGACGGGCTTAGGTCTGGTTTTCAGCGAACAAGTGGTGGATCTTAACCGAAAGGTATCCATCAATGTTTCATCCACAGAACTAACAGAGGCGTTAAAAAAGCTCGTAGCCGACACCAATATTGCCTTTGAGATAAAGAATCAGAAACTATATCTAGTTGAAAGGAAAGTGGAGCACCAGCAAGAACCGAAAACTACGCCAAAAACGATCAAGGGGGTAGTAAAAGACAAAAAAGGAGAAACAATAATTGGTGCAACAGTATGGATTCCCGGGACAAACGCGGGAACCATTACGAATATTGATGGCCAATTCACATTGAATGTGCAACCAAACGCGCAAATAAAGATTTCCTATATTGGATATTCAACCCAAACAATTGGCATAGATGATCGGGACACTTACAACATTGTTTTAGTTGAAGATTCCAAAAACCTTGATGATGTAGTGGTAGTTGGTTATGGCACACAAAGAAGGGCTCTTGTAACAAGTGCCATCAGCAAAGTTGGCATCAATGAAGGCAATATGAGAAACGTGCTAAGTCCCACGCAGCTTTTGGCGGGGAGAGTTGCTGGGGTGACCATTTCAAGCAGTTCCGGTAATTTGGGAAGTGGGGAAAGGATGATTATCCGAGGGGCATCATCTATAAGTGCCGGGAATGAACCGTTGTATGTTGTTGACGGTGTGCCGATCATGAATAACAATACAGCATTGTTTTCATTTGGGGAGCAAATGAGTTCATTGGCAGCACTAAATCTTACCGACATAGAATCCATCGAAGTGTTGAAAGATGCTGCATCAGCTGCCATATACGGATCTCGTGCCACCAATGGGGTTGTTCTGATCACAACAAAATCGGGTAAAGAAGGAAAATCTGAAATTAAGGTAAATTTAACCAGTGGCTTTTCAAAATTTGCGAATGTCGGGAAGATAGAATTAATTGACACCGACACCTATATAGAACAGTACAATGAAGGGGTTGATAACTATAATACGCAATATGGATACGAGATAGGTGATTCCAATTACAGGATTCACATTTCAAATCCATTTAAGGACTCCAAAACCACCAATTGGATGGATTACATAACTCAAACCGGTACGTTCAACAATGCTGACGTGAGTGTTTCTGGTGGTAATGCCAAGACTAAATATTACATTGGAGGGAACTATACGGATCAGAAGGGAGTCATAAGAACCAATAAAATCAACAAGGTCAACCTGAAAGCCAAAGTAAGCCATGAATTCACAGACTGGCTTGAGGTTGGTGCTAACTCGAGCGGAAATTACATCAAAAACAACCAAGTGCCAGGAGCCGACATGGGATCAACGATTGTGGCCCGTGCTCTTGAACAACGACCTTTCGACCGCCCCTACAAGCCCAATGGAGAATACTACCAAGCCAGCACGGAGGTATTACGTCATAATCCTGTACAGATTTTGAATGAGCAGGTGGCTTTCATTGATAACTTCAGGTATTTGGGTGATTTTTATGCGTTGTTGAAAGCCGGGAAATTCACTTACAAATACTCATTCAGCACAGATATGGGATATGTGTATGATTATAAATACTACAACAAAAACCACCCATATGGCATGGGACTTGGACGGATTGTTGAGTATACACGATTTCTTAACAACATCATGTCGGATAATATATTGACCTATAGCGACAAATTCAAAAATATCAGCTTGTCGGCTATGCTTGGTCATTCATTCCAGAAACAATCGTATAGAACCAGCATGCTTGATGGCAACGACGTTCCATCGCCCTCTTTCGATGTAATATCCTCAACAGCCAACATCACTGCAAAAGCAGGTAATCTATCGGAGTTTGCCATGGAATCGTATTTTGGAAGGGCAACTGTATCCTATTTCGATAAATACATATTCACAGGAACGTTAAGAACTGACGGTTCGTCAAAATTTGCACCAGATACCAGATGGGGTTGGTTTCCATCTGTATCCTTCGGATGGAATGTGTCGGAGGAAGATTTTATGAAAAATGACAATGTTGATTTAAAGTTTCGGTTAAGCTATGGACAAACCGGCAACCAGGCTAGCATTTCAAACTATGCTTGGCAAGCAGAACTTGCCGGAGGCAAAAACTACGGGGGACAAAGCGGAATTGCCACAACTTCATTTGGGAACAAGAAATTAACTTGGGAAAAGGCTGACCAATTAGACATGGGGATTGATCTAAGTTTGCTAAAAGGCAAAGTGAACTTAATGTTTGACATTTATCAAAAGAACACAAAAAACCTATTATATAACATGCCAGTGCAGGCTACAAGTGGAACAACATCGATAATCACAAATATTGGTTCAATAAGGAATCGAGGGGTTGAATTCACCCTGAATACTCATTTCAAGCTGAATCAGGTTGACTGGCTTTCCCAATTTAATATTTCAGCGAACAAAAATGTTATAACCGCTCTTCTAGGCGATGATGCGCCCATGTCGATTGGTGGTAATAGGGCTTTAAAAGTCGGAAAAGAACTGGGTACATTTTACCTATTCAAAATGGAAGGAATCTACCAATATGATGGGGAAATCCCTCAACCTCTTTACGATCAAGGAGTGCGAGCAGGGGATGTAAAATGGCATGATGCAGACAACAATGGATTGATCAATGATACCGACCGTCAAATAATGGGATCTTCAAATCCTGATTTTTCGGGAGGTTGGAACAATAGCTTAAAATATAAGGGATTACAATTGGATATTTTCTTCAATTATATGTATGGGAACGATGTGTATGCCCAGTGGAAAGCAAATGGATTGGGACGAACTGGAGGAAATATGGCGGCAACAAAGGAGCAGATCGAAAATCGTTGGACTGGCCCAGGCACAACCAACAAATACCCCAGAGCCATGAATGGCGATCAAAACAACACGAAGAATTCAGATCGATTTTTGGAAGATGGTTCTTTTATCAGACTGCGCACCTTAACATTGTCTTACAATTTTGGCAAAGAAGTGCTATCGAAAATCCATTTAAAGAACCTGCGCTTATTTCTTCAAGCCGACAACTTATTCTTATTGACAGATTATAGTGGTTGGGATCCAGAAGTTAACTTGAATCTAGATCCCCGTTTTTTTGGAGTAGATAATTTATCTGTTCCACAGCCGCGTTCCTTCAGCATGGGCGCCAACATTTCATTTTAATCCATCCTAAAAAAAAATCAACAGTCATGATAAAGAACATAATTAGAGCATTATTAATTATCCTAGTATTCAGTTCCTGCGCTGACGAATTGAATCTATATCCACATGCCTCGGTATCCCCGGAAGGAATCACTGAAAAAGATCTTCCTGCCTTGAGAAATGGAATGTACAACAGTATGCAAAACCAACCAAGAACCAGGTCGTTCATATTATTTGACATCATAGGTGGCACATTAACTACAGCCAACAGCAATCCTATCGATCTCATAAACAACATACTAAGCCCCTTAAACGGAACCATTTACGAAGGATGGAGTGGCTATTATTCGGCTCTCTATGACGTCAACAATGTCATCAGCGTTACAGATAATATAGCAGAATCCAAGATCCGGAATACTGTAAAGGGTGAGGCTCACTACTTTCGAGCCTACATCTATTTTTGCCTGACAACGCGATGGGGTGATGTACCCATTATTCGGAAGAATACAATGGATTTGGTAAAGCGCGATCCAGCAGCCCATGTTTGGAGTTTCATTGAATCGGAACTGGATCAAGCCATTTCCTTGCTAGGCTCTTCATCAAGTTACTATTATGCCTCAAACGATGCTGCTATTGCTTTAAAAGCAAGAGTGATGCTTAGCCAGGGAAAGATGGAACAGGCAGCTGAATTGGCAGAAAGATTAATTACATCGGGAAGATACAAGTTAGATACATTCGAAAAGATATTCAGGAAGAAGCAGAATTCGGAAATAATATTTGCATTTGAGAATCTAACCATAGAATCGTCGATCAATATCAGCGACTTGTTTTATAATTACTCTCATCCAAACAAGGGACAAAGGGCTTATTTGCCTTCATTTGAAACAGTCAATATGTTTGAAGGTGAAGACAAGCGGAAGGCCATTTCTTTGGATAATGTAGGCGGCTTGGATTGCATCAACAAATATCCTAGCGGCCAAACGGGTACTGATCCAGTAATTATATCACGTATTGCGGAGCTTTATTTGATCAGTGCAGAAGCAAAAGGACGGATTGGAGGGGTAAACCGGCTAAATGAGCTTCGTCAATTCAGGGGTTTGGATGCCATTTATCCATCTAACGACAACGATTACTTAGAGGCACTTCTATTGGAACGCAAGAAGGAATTGCTTGCCGAAAATTTTATTTACCACGACCTTGTTAGGACAGGAAAGGCCAAAGCTCATCTTGGCATACAAGATTATCAGCTACTGCTTCCAATACCAGGAAAAGAACTATTATTGAACAATAACCTAACACCGAATCCCGGATATTAATCCATAATCTTAAAATCAAAAACGACATGAAAAGAACCTTATATATCATTCTGGGCGTATTAATTGCAAGCGTTGCAATAAGCGCGTGTGAAGAAAAGACGCCTGTATTTGAATACAAAGCAATATCCAAAACAGCTAAAGGTGAGAAATTGGTAACCAAAACCGATATGGTAGCCGAAGTATATGTTGACACAACCTATACGATAACTAAAGGAGCCACAGCGACCGAATTCGCCTACTTATCCATGAGTACCGGACTTACAATGAAACTTTTTGTTTTTGAAGTTGACTTGTCTAATCCGGAGATTGGAATTGAAGTTTCAACACCTGAAAACATGCCAGCCTTCAAAGTCCAACCCATGACAACCCAGGCAATCTTTGAAGATACAGAAGGACACAAGGTATGGGGAGGGGTAAATGGTGATTTTTTTGCATCGAACGGGACTCCACAAGGGATTGTTTACAAGAATGGTGCTGCCATAAAAACAACCTTCACTGATGCGACCAACACGTTTTTTGCAATCACCAAAGAGAAAAAAGCCATTATCGGAGGTCAGGATATTTATAATGAATTGAAACCAACAATTCAGGAGGCTTTAGGAGGACGAGTATGGCTTGTGAGGAACGGCATAAAGATAAATAATGACAATGCGGCCGTAGAACCACGTACTTGTGTAGGCATAACAGAGGATGGTCAAAAAGTTTACCTCCTGGCAGTAGATGGCAGGAATTTTTGGCATTCCAATGGAATGAGCTACGATGAATTATCTAAATGCATGCAAGCCTTTGGTGCTTATCAAGCTATCAATCTAGATGGAGGTGGTTCAACCACATTTTTCATCCGTAACACTACTGAATTTACCGCTGACCGTTTTGAATTGAAGAACTGGCCATGTGATAAAGGCGGACAAGAACGAGCTGTTGCAAATGGCTTAATAATAATTGGAAAATAGGTCGGAATTTAAAAAACAAAACAATGAAATTTAAAATAGAAAAACATATGCGTTTGCATCTATTACTCATACTTATCTTCACCATTTCGTTGACTTCGTGCAAGGATGATGATTTGGGAGCCTTCACCCCCAAAACGCCAGAACTAAATATTGAAACAAACAGCCTTGAAATTCCCAAAGATGGCGGAGAGTATGAAATCAAATTGAAATCCAACTTACCATGGCGGGTTGTTAGTGACGTTAATTGGATTGTTGTTCAGAATGGTTATGGCATGGCCGATGGTAGTTTTAAAATTGCAGTTGAAACAAATCCTACAATAAAAAGCAGAAGTGGCAAATTGACAGTTTGGATTACGAAAGATGCTATTAAAGAAATTATCATCACCCAAGAAGAGGGAGAACTACCGCCAGTAGTTTCATTGAACTATTTTGTAAAAAAATCAGGTCAAGCGGAGAACGATGGTCTTTCTTGGGAAAATGCCACGACATTAGACAATGCGCTTTCGATGGCGGTTAGCGGGGATGTAATTCACGTGGCCGCAGGAACCTATTTTCCTGAGAAAATAATTACAGGAGGAAAAAGCGCGGATGAAAAAGACAAGACCTTCGAAATCAATAAGAACATTAAAATCGTTGGAGGTTACGCGAACAATTCTATTACAGGAGCCAAACCAGATTACAAATCCAATCCAACAATTCTCAGTGGGAATCTAACGACCGGAAAGGTTTATCATACCATGTCGATTACAGCTCCTATGGAAGAAGACCGGAAAGTTCACATTCAAGGCATAATTATCAAAGATGGAGAGGCCAGTGACGTTTCCTCCTATGTTACGATCAATGGGGTAAAGTTTCAACGTAATTATGCTGGGGGCTTGGTAATAGGTCGGTCTAATGCTGTATTGGAGGATTGTGCCATCACGAACAACAGCAGTTTAGCCTTTGCGGCCGGCATTTCGATTATTGACGCTTCCATGGTCACCTTCAACCGTTGCCAGATAACCAACAATTCAGGAACCAGCAATGGAGGTGCTCTATGGAATGACAATTCCACTGTTTACTTGGTTGATTGCAATGTATCAAACAATTCAACCATTACTGGTGTTGCGGCAGGCATTTACGGATTCAATGCTGCTGGAGGCACATCAACGACCTATATGTTCAACACCACCATCAGCAACAACAAATCAGGTGCGCACAGTGCCGGTTACTATGGCCGGGTTGGCTCGGTAGGCATCATGGTAAATTGCACTGTTTTCGGCAATACAGCCGGGGTTGCAGGAGATGGAGGAGCCATCAACCTTCATGGCGGTGGCGTATTGGATGTAATTAGCAGCACCATTACAGCCAATTCCGCCAGGACCGGAGGCGGCATCAGATGTCAGGCCAACAGTACCATCAACCTGATCAATTCAATCGTTTCGGGTAACCTAGCCACCAATGAAGGAAATGACATTTCAACAGTTGGCACAAGCTCATATTCCCAAAGTATCGTGACAACAAAAACATACGATGCACAAGGTGGGGAGAATTTGGCAGCTCCAGCATTTGATTTCACGACCATGTTATCTTCCTTGGCAGACAATGGTGGATTCACTCAAACATGTGCCTTGGCAGGTGAAAACAATCCAGCGGTGACACTTGGCATGAGCAGCAGCCAATTAGAAACCAAAGCTGGGTTATACAATCCTCAGCTACCCACTTCCATTATCTCATTAGATCAAACCGGAAAGCCAAGGAGTGGTAAAACATGTATGGGTTCTATAGTAAAATAACAAACTGATAACCATAGAGGTGTGTCTGCAAAGACACCCTCTATAAATTTTATATCTATGCAAAAGATTAATTTCAAAGTTGTCATAGTACTTATAACATGTTGGTTTATTACAATATCAACAGAAGCTCAAAAACCAAAATATATTTTCTATTTCATAGGCGATGGAATGGGAATCAACCATGTTGAAGCCACAAATTACTTTCTTTCGAGCAGCGTAAAAGATGTGAAGAACCATTTGCTCTTCACCCAATTCCCCTTTAGCGGCTATGCTACAACCCACTCTGCTAGCCACTACATCACCTGCTCGGCAGCCGGTGGCACAGCTTTGGCGTCCGGGACAAAAACAACCAACAACAGTGTGGGTATGGATGAGAATGGGGATGCGTTGAATTCGGTACTTTCCATCGTGCAAAAAAAGGGTTGGAGAACAGGAGTCATCACAACTGAAGGCCTCAACGATGCCACTCCCGCTGCATTTTATGCTCACCGGCAAAGAAAAGATGCTGATTTGATTGCATTTGATGCGTCTGAATCAAAAATAGATTTTTTGGGAGGGGCTTCATTTTTGAAAACAAAAAACAAAAAAGATCTAACAGACTCCATCCTCATCAGTTTCAAGCATAGGGGTTATGAACTACTGCGGGGTTCCCAATCATATGATGAAAATAAAGAACATTCAAAAATATTGATGATTCCGGATGTTTCATATCCATTGGCATTACCTTATGCTATTGACCGAGTGGGTGATGACATGCAATTAAGCCACCTCACCGAGGCAGCAATCAAATTTCTAAAAAAGGATAATTCTTTGGGATTCTTTTTAATGGTTGAAGGTGGTGAGATTGACCACGCTGCCCATGTCAATGATTTGGGAACCGTTATTCGTGAGGTGATTGATTTCGATTATAACATCAAACTGGCTTACCAATTCTACTTAAAGCATCCCGAAGAAACCTTGATTATTGTAACCGCAGACCACGAAACGGGCGGTTTAGGTTTGGGCACGAACTATACAACACTAAACCTCCAGGCTTTAGCACATCAAAAAGTGTCAATCAACAAACTCTCTATATTGCTTAGGAATATGAAGGAGAAAGGCTCCTGTCGGTGGGAAGAAGTTGCTCAAGTATTAAAAACGAATCTTGGCTTTTGGGAAAAAATAGAAATTTCGGAAAAAGATGAACAAAGTTTAAAAAACACTTTTAATTCCAGTTTTATTGTAAACAGAAGCAACAGTGTGAATACACTGTACTCAAAAGACGAACCCTTGGCAGTGGAGGCCAATCAGATTTTAAACCGCATAAGTGAAGTGGGTTGGACAACAAAATCGCATTCGGCTTCCCCTGTTCCAGTTTACTCTATTGGTGCAGGAGCCGAAAAATTTTCAGGCCGCATGAACAACATAGATATCCCCAAAAAAATAATAGAGATTATTGATTCAATGTAAAAATCTAACAACTAAATCAAAGATTATGAAAACTCTACTTTACAATTTACTTTTTATCCTTTTCAATCTGGTAACATCCAGTGTCTTTAGCCAGACAAATTATTTTGTTAAAACTACGGGGACTGACAGTAACGATGGAGCCTCTTGGTCATCGGCCACAACATTGGATGGCGCATTATCAAGGGCTGCAAGCGGAGATATCATCCACGTGGCACAAGGAACCTACAAGCCAACTAGCAAATTAACCAATGGTACAGAAGATAAAGATAGAACATTCGAGATTAAGCAGAACATCACCTTGATTGGTGGCTATCCGTTGGAAGCCACTCAAGGGGCGACAGCAGATCCTGTTGCCAACAATACAATATTAAGCGGTGTGATTGATGAAACCAACTCGGTATATCATACCGTAACCATAACGGCTCCCGTTGAAGTTGGGAATAAAGTAACAATTCAGGGATTAATAATCACCAAAGGAAATGCAAATGGAACGGGTAATGTCACCATTGATGCAACCCCCTATTTAAGGAACTATGCCGGTGGTGTTGCCATTGCCAAGTCGACGGTTGAAATGACCAACTGTAAAATTCTTGAAAACAATTCGACCAATGCCGCAGGCATATATCTGTTTTCAGAGGCCAACCTAACTATGAACGAATGCGAAATCATGAACAATGCGGCAACCGGGAATGGAGGAGGCATTTGGATAACAGGTTCCACAGCCCACATCTATAATACCACGATTTCAGGAAATGCCACCACGGGAACTGGCGTTGCGGCAGGATTGTACACATACAACAAGAATACGAAAGTATGGATGTATAATTCCACTATTAGCAACAATACATCGGGGGGTAATTACGCAGGAGCCTATATCAGGGAAGGCAGTGAAGTTTACCTTATCAATTCCACCATCTTTGGAAATACTTCAGGAGGTACATTGGGCGCAATAGGTATTCATTCAACAGCAACAGCAAATACCCAACTGTCAGTAATCAGCTCGACCATAACAGGCAACACAACCTCAGGAATGGCTGTAGGAGGTGGCCTATCACAGCATTCTACCGCAAACTATAGCACCATTAAAATTTTCAATAGCATAATTTCTGGCAATAGTGCTCCTGAAACGAATGCCAACATCAATGCAAATCCCAACTTTTCCAAAGGCAACACCATTATAGGTGACAAAATTTATAGCACCGATGGCACCGAGAAAGGAGATTTGTCTTTCAATCCGGCAACCATGTTGGAGGCTTTGAAAGACAACGGCGGAAAAACTCAAACATGCTTGCTAATTGGGGAAAACAATCCTGCCCGCACCCATGGGATGAGCCAAATGCAATTAACAGCCCTCGCATCGACCTATATACCAGAACTGTCAGCAGAATTAATCTCGAAGGATCAAATAGGAAATAGCCGAAGCGACTGTTCCACTATTGGTGCCTTGGTTTTGAAAAAAATTGCGTCCTCGGTATATACCCCAACCCTCGCAAATCGGAAAATCTATTCCTACCATGGCGTTTTGCACGTTGAAACACAAGATAATGAAAACATTACCCTCTACTCCATCACCGGCCATTTGGTACATAGCCAAAAGGCTGTCGACTCCTTAACCAAAATTTCGGGTCTGGCGAAAGGAATCTACGTTTTGAAAATCAATAATCAGTCATTAAAAATCCGCATTTAATGGCCCTAATATTTAAGACCAAATAGAGTGAGGAGAAAACATCCGTGCCCTGTAACCACTTCTCTTGAGCATGATTACAGGCATGGATGTCCATCCTACCCCGGCATGAATCCTCATCGAAACAAATAAAACAATGAAACATTATCTCATATCAATTCTAACGGCCTATTTTTCAATCATAAATCTGGCGGCACAAAAACCTACGGACTCCATCAGCATAACCATTGAAGGAGCAAATTATAAAGCACTGGAAAAGCATTTTGCGGAAAAAGAGAGGGAACGGAAAAAAAATACAGATTGGGCCAAATTCTACCGGTACGAAAAAGCGAATGAAAGTGTTCCCCAATCCACTAAGGTTGTTTTTATGGGGAATTCCATTACCGACAGCTGGGCCAAGCAACGGCCTGAATTTTTCGAAGCGAACAACCTGGTGGGCAGGGGAATTGGCGGACAAACTTCCAGCGAAATGCTGGTTCGATTTCAATCCGATGTAATCAACCTCACTCCCCGGATGGTGGTCATACTTGCGGGAACCAACGATATTGCCCGAAACAATGGAATCATTTCCCATGACCATATACTTGGGAATATCAAATCGATGTGCGAATTGGCCAAATATCACAAAATAAAGCCAGTCCTATGCTCAGTTTTGCCGGCATACCAATTTGGCTGGTACAAGGATTTGCAACCAGCAGAAGATATTAAACGGCTGAATGCGATGTTTAAAGATTATGCACTGAAAAATAAAATCCCATATGTAGATTACTACTCCGCATTAGCTGATGAAAAGGGGGGGCTGCCCGAAAAATTTGCGGAAGATGGCGTTCATCCCACAGCAGAGGCCTATGAGATTATGGAAAAGATTATTCTGGAACTCATTAATAAAAACCTAAAATAACCTCTGGTTATAGCCTTATCTTCTTTTTTGCAAGCAGGCAAAGATTAAAAACCAATTTTAAAAATGAAAAAGCTTCTCATTTTTTTACTAACCCTTCAAATCCTCTATCCCCTTTCAAGAATTCAGGGACAGGATTACCAGCATTTTATAATATATGGGCAGAGCTTATCGACGGGCCACCAATCCTATCCTGTCATTTCCGATCAGGCAGTTGACGGGAATTACATGGTGGGTGAACAAATTTGGATCAATAATGGCAATGCTGTTTTCGATCGATTCCAACCATTAAAAGGCACCATCGCCAAAAGTTCACTAACCCAGCCCAAAACCAGAGCAGGTCAAGCCCAAGCAGAGTGTCCTCTATTAGGGATGATGAACCATTTACAGCTAAAAACAAATGGTCAATTCAAATATCTTGCCACCTCATCGGGAACGAGTGGACGCACGATAGAGCAATTATCCAAAGAATCACAAACAACCTCCCATTACAACGATTTTTTAAAATCATTGCAATATGCGGCTCAAATTTCGAAAAGCATAGTGTGCCCGGCAGTGGTATGGATGCAGGGAGAATATAATTATACTGGAACGGGTACTGGGTTGACCGCAGGCAGTACCCCCACGGGTGACAAAAACGAGTACAAAAGCCTTTTGAAAAGGTTGAAGGAAAATATGCAGTCGGATGTTGTGGCATCATATGGTCAAACAGAAAAACCACTTTTCCTAACCTATCAAACTGGGGTTCAATACACAAGAGGAAAGGAACTATCAATTGGAATGGCTCAACTGGAGCTTTCCAATGAATTGCCCGATGTTGTTTGTGCAGGACCGGTTTATCCGATGACAGACCGCGGGGGTCATTTAGATCCCAATGGTTATAGATGGTTTGGCGAAATGTTGGCAAAAGTGTATTACAAAACCAAAATCCTTGGCCAAGAGTTCAAACCACTACAACCCAAGGAAATCAGCCGTGAACTAGACGGCAAAACCATCCGAATATCCTTCCATGTCCCCACTCCTCCCCTGGTCTTTGATGAACTAACCATAGAAAAAATCACTGATTACGGTTTTGAGGTTTTTGACAATAATGTAAAGCAGACTATTTCAAACCTATCGATCGCTGAGGATTGTGTATTCATCACTTGTTCCAATCCTCTTTCCACAGGCACCCTTGAAATAGTTTATGCCGGAACCAACACCAGTGTCAGGGGGCATGGCAACCTTAGGGATAGTGACAATTACCAGGCATATTACCCCTACCTTGATTTGGATAGGAAAGTTGATGGGGCGTATGTGTTCGAAAGGGACATCACTGAATCAACGTTAAGACCTAATTATGAACCGCATGACAATGCAGGTGTCATATACGACAAGCCATATCCTCTATATAATTTTTGTGTTGCTTTCTACTATCGGTTGAAGGCGGGTCAACAGAAATTAACCATAATCACTGATAACCAAACTCCAGGACATATACCAGTGAGTTATTTCGTTAGTAAAAGTGGTAGCCTAACAAGCAATGGTTTGTCGTGGGAGTCGAGTATCACCCTCGAAAAAGCACTATCATTGGCTTTAAGCAAAGACACTATTCATATTGCTGCCGGTATTTACAAACCAACCAAGTGTGTTACAGGAGGTGATGAGAACGATGCCAGGGATAAAACCTTTGAAATCGGCCAAAACATCACACTGATTGGAGGATATCCCACCGATGCCACCACAGGAGCCAAAGCGAATCCCGATCTTTATTTCACCATACTGGATGGTAGCAACAGTTACCAAACAAGCACAGAGGAAAAAATAGCCACCAGCACCCAACTCATCGGGGTTATCACCTCTTCAACATCCTACGCAAAAACACCAGGATTGGAGGTCAATGAAATTGCTTACGTCTCCAAACAAGGATACCCAATGAAAATATTTGCTCTTGAGATCGATTTGTCGAACTCGAACTTGGAAATTGAAGTTTGCACTCCCAGCAACAACCCAGCCTTTGCAAGACAAAAGCTTTCTGTTCAAGCGGCTTATAAAGAACAATCAGGGAAGCGAGTCCAAATGGGTATTAATGGTGACTTTTTCGACCCTGCCACAGGTATTCCTCAAGGCATTGTCTATAAAGATGGTATCGCCATTAAAGATAATTTCATGGATGCCAACAATACATTTTTTGCCATCACTAGAAGCAAAAGAGCAATCATTGGTGACCAGCAAATGTATCAGGCTTCAAAGGCGAGCGTAAAGGAGGCGATTGGCGGGAGAGCCTGGTTGTTAAAAGATGGATTGACCGTCAACCAAAAAAATACAATCTTGGATCCAAGAACCTGCATTGGCGTTTCCATGAATGGGGAAAGAGTATTTGTTTTGATTGTAGATGGCCGAAACGAGAATTATTCCAATGGCATGTCCTACGATGAATTATCTGCCTGCCTAAAAGCATTGGGTGCTTACAATGCCATAAATTTAGACGGGGGTGGATCAACAACCCTGATCAGTCGGAAAATAGATGGCGTGCTACCGGATTTGTTTGAGCTGAAAAATTCACCATCTGATGGTGCTGAAAGGGAGGTGGCTAATGGTTTACTATTTATTTCTAAATAACAAATGAATAAATAACAATGAGAAATAACTTAAAAATTGCCTTCATGCTGTTTTGGGTGTTGACTCCAACCAACAAAGCCTTTTCGGAGGGAAACCCCAAGGTGTACCATACCGTGACCATCAGTGCTCCAACAATCCAAGGAGAAAAGGTACAGTTGAAGGGTATTCGAATCATGAATGGCTCGGCCACAGGGTTGGCATCTAAAATAACATCCAATGGCAAAGATTACTATAGAACACAAGGTGGTGGCCTCAACATTTCAGGTTCGGAGGTTGAGTTGATGGATTGCGAAATCAGTGGTAATGAGGCCTCTTTGGCGGGAGGAGTCTATATCAACAACCGGTCCGTGGTTTCTTTTGACCGATGCAACATCCATTCAAACAGCAGCACCGGGAATACTGGGGGAATTGTGACAACCGGCAATTCTCTTCTCACTATGAATGAGTGCAATATCAGCAACAACCAATCTGCAGGCATCGCTTCAGCACTTCAAGTTCAAAATTCCAAATCGAATGTGTACAATTCAACGATCAGCAACAACAAAGCAAATGGGAATATTGGTGGTTGCTACCTTCGCGAAGGTTCGGAGAATTATTGGGTCAACTGCACCATTTATGGCAATGAGACCAACGGATACGGCGGTGGCTTGGCAATTTATGGCACGGCAACCAGCAAGACGAATGCCCAACTGATCAGTTCCACAATATCTTCCAACCAATCGGCGACAACTGGAGGCGGAATCAACATTGCCAATACCAACGGGACTTTAAACATTCACAATTCCATCATCTCAGGTAATGTCGGATCGAATGAGGTCAATGGAGCTGTTAACAAAAGCTATTCAATAATTGAGAATCGGGTCTATAATGGTTCCGGGACAGAAATTCCGGGAAGCATTTTTGACTTCACCACCATGCTCGATGAGCTAAAGGATAATGGCGGAAAAACAGCAACATGCTTATTGTTATAAGCGGATAATCCGGCCTTTGTTCATGGCATGACCACCGACCAGTTAACCTCACTAGCCAACTCATTTGCCATTCCCATACCGAATGAGGTGATAATTAAAGATCAAATCAAAAACCTCCGTAGTGGTAAAAATTGCATGGGTTCTGTTTCCCTTGTTAAAATCTCCAGCACCATTAACCAGATAAAACAAGTGTTGGATATCAATATAAAAGTGGCTAATGGGAAATTGGTAATAAAATCAATCGAGGGAGAAAGGATCACAATTTTTGACATTACGGGGCGCACCAATCAATCATGGATGGGAAATGGGGATTGGATGGAAATCAACAACTTATCGAAAGGCGTCTATATTATAAAAAACCACAACCAGTCAATCAAGATAATAATTTAAAAACAGAATGAAAAAGCTATTCATCATTTTATCATTACTTTACACTGCCATAGTAGCCACAGGGCAAACGGCAGAAGATTCCATTGCCATTGTCAACACAAAGTGGACAACAACCATCATTGGGAAAGGGGTTGTGCACAAACATGCTCAATTTACGAAGCTTTATGGGGTGACACAAAACATCAATATCATTGAAATTGATACTAAAAACGGATACAAAACGGGTATTGCCACTGGGAATCCGAACAATATTACCAGCGAACTTGCCAAATCGAACCAAGCCCTTGCAGCCATCAACGGTTCTTATTTTGATATCAAAAAGGGAAATTCAGTTTGCTATTTTCAAATTGGGAAAGAGGTGATTGACACCACAACCAATTCAGAGTTTGACATGCGGGTGACTGGAGCCATCGTAGTGAAAAAAGGGAAAATGACCTTAATTCCTTGGGATAAGGATATTGAACAAAACCATAAAATAAAAAACCAAACTATATTGGCTTCCGGCCCATTAATGTTAAATAAAGGGCAATCATGTAATTTCACCTCCTGTAGTGAAAAATTCATCACAACCAAACATCCGCGAACAGCAATTGCCACTACAAGGGATAAACGCATCATCATGGTTACCGTTGACGGACGCTTTCCTGGCAAAGCAGAAGGGATCAATATTCCTGAACTTACGCATCTTCTGCGTGTGTTAGGCGGAGAATACGCCCTAAATTTGGATGGCGGTGGATCCACAACCATGTGGCATCAAAAGGCTTCTGAAAATGGCGTGGTGAACCGGCCTTACGATAACAAAATTTTTGACAATTACGGGGAACGGAAGGTTGCCAACATCGTTTACATCTACAAATAAAAACAGCTGATGTTGAATTACATTATTGCATATTTTAAAAAGAGTGCTCCTTCGTCGAGTCCATTCGCCGGAGAGGGGATGGCACAACAAAAATATTTGAAGAAGCTGCAAATGTCAAGTTTCATGGCAGCAACCATTGGATACAGCCTATACTATGTCTGTAGGACGAGTCTGAATGTTGTTAAAAAGCCTATTATTGAAAGCGGGATTTTGGATGCCCAACAATTGGGAGTTATTGGATCGGTGCTTCTTTTTTCTTATGCTATTGGCAAGCTAGTGAATGGATTCTTGGCCGATCATTCCAACATAAAAAGATTTATGGCCGCAGGATTAATTGTTTCGACCGTTGCCAACTTGCTGATTGCGCTCCTTGGCTTTGCTTTTTGCAGTGGAACGTTTTTGACTTCATTTTCGTTTTTCATCTTTTTCGCGGTTTTATGGGGTGTAAACGGCTGGAGTCAATCCATGGGAGCCGCTCCAGCCATCATTTCATTGTCGCGATGGTTTCCCCTGCACAAACGAGGTACGTTCTATGGCTTTTTCAGTGCCAGCCACAACTTTGGGGAGTTTCTATCTTTCATTTTTGTTGGCTCGATAGTGGGTTTGATGGGCTGGCAATTTGGTTTTTTGGCTGCTGCAATAGCAGGTGTAATCGGTGTTATGATAATCAAATTATTCCTGCACGATACACCAGAAAGCAAAGGATTACCATCTATTGAACGGCTGGCATCAGAAGCTGTGAAGCCCCAACAAACTCAGGATACAAAGCAGACGCAGAAAGAGGTTTTGAAGAACCCATTTGTGTGGATTCTGGCACTATCAAGTTCATTTATGTATGTAAGCCGTTATGCCATAAATGGCTGGGGTGTTTTGTTCCTTCAAGAACAAAAAGGATTCCCGTTGGAATTGGCCACACAAATCATCTCCATCAATGCATTGGTTGGAATAATTGGAACAGTTTTCTCTGGTTGGATGTCGGATAAGATATTCAAAGGAAATCGTAATTTACCTGCCTTGATATTTGGCGTTTTAAACTCAGTTGCATTAGCTCTATTTTTGCTTTCAGGCAATAGCATCTGGATAAATGTGCTGAGCATGGTGCTATTTGGTATCGCCATTGGTGTTTTACTCTGTTTTATAGGGGGATTGATGGCCGTAGATATTGTTCCGCGCAATGCAACCGGTGCTGCATTGGGAATCATGGGTATTGCCAGTTATATTGGGGCCGGGTTGCAAGATATCATTAGCGGTTGGATGATTGAGCACGGGAAAATCCCAACAGGTACTATCAACGGTGTAACACAGTACCAATATCATTTCGACACAGTAATAATTTTCTGGATTGGAGCTTCGGTGATTTCATTCTTTTTAGCAAGCCTACTTTGGTTGAAAAAGAAATAATCAGTTGTTCCGGAGGATTGTCATCATAGCGATTCAGAATATAATGGGATAAAAAAGGCGGGCTTTAGGAGTGCCGCCTTTTTTAGTACCACTAAGTAGGCGTAGTTGAGAAGTTAAAGAGCTGAGAAGGTCTGGGTTTTGGGTTGGGGTGTTATATGTTGAAGAGTTGAAGAGTGTCATTGGGAACCTCGAATAAAGCGAATTACGCGAATTTTTTCTACGGAAAGCGTAAGAGGTTACTTGGGGAGCCCAGAGAAATCGCAACATTTACAGACGACACTTCTTATCTGGATGGTTGATTCCTTGTTGTTTGATATAGTGCTGCCCTACGGGCAGGTGATTTGTAGCATTGCGTTACCACAGGCTTACGCCTGCGGTTAATCAGATATTGTCCTCCGGACAAATTACCTGTACTCATTCCTTATGGTGAGATTTGGTTGGCTGAAATGCTTAGGAGTTGAAAAGTTGAGGAGTTCTGGGTTGGTGGATCCACGAATGACGCGATGTCTTGTCCTAGAATAAGTTTACACAAAAAGTAAATTGAATTTAGGATTATGAAAAAAAGAATCAACATTATTCCGGACGAAGTAAAACTTCAAGTGGTAACTGAGTACATTAGCAGCGACATCACCAGAGAGGAATTAAAGGTGAAATATGGTTTCACCGGAGGAGCAAACATCGATCGCTGGATGAAGCAATTTGGTGTAAAAAAGCCTTCGGTGAATGAAATCACACAATTCAAAGAGATGAGCAAGATTGGAGGCAAGACCAAGGAAGACAAGGTATTGGAAGATAAAATTAAAGAACTTGAACAGCAGCTTGAGCATGCAAACCTGAAAGCGAGAGCCTTGGATGCAATGATTGACATTGCCGAGAAAGAATTTGACATTCAAATCAGAAAAAAGTCTGGGCCCAAACAGTAGACCAATTGCACACAAGAAATGAGGCTCCAATAGAGATCTTGTGTGAATTGTTTGGGAAGAGCCGCCAAGCTTATTATCAGAAAATAAAGTACAATTACAGGGAAGTGCTGAAGGATCATGTCACCATAGAACTGGTTGACAAGACAAGATTGGATATGCCCAGGATTGGAGGACGCAAGCTGTATGAAATTGTCGGTCAGCATTTAAACGGTGGGCTACAAATGGGGCGTGATGCATTTTTCGAATTACTACGCCGAAACCACCGGCTGGTGAGGCGTAAACGTCGTACTGCACGCACCACGTACAGTAATCACTGGTTGCGGAAGTATCCCAACTTGATTCGTTCTTTCACTCCAGTCAAACCCAATCAATTATGGGTGAGTGATATCACCTATATTGAAACGAAAGCTGGATTTGTCTACTTGTCCTTGATAACAGATGCCTATTCAAGAAAAATAATCGGGTGGAGTATTGGCGATACACTTGAGGCAAAGCACTCTCTATCTGCACTGCAGATGGCCATAAAGGGTGCCCCCAAAGATTTGAGCAAGCTGATTCATCATTCGGATCGGGGTGTTCAGTATTGTAGCGATACATATGTGAAAGCACTGAATAAAAAGAATATAAGCATCAGCATGACTGAAAGTGGCGATCCACTGGAAAATGCGATTGCGGAGAGGGTCAATGGCATACTGAAAACCGAGTGGCTATATTTAAATAGTTATTCAGGAATCGAGGAAGCCACACGGGCAGTCGAAAACGCAATCAGGTTATACAACAACGTACGTCCCCACTTGAGTTTGGGTATGGAGACTCCATGCAATGTGCATACATCTGGAAAGCCGGTGGTTAGAGTGTGGCGAAATTATTACAAGAAAAAGGATTTTGAGAAAGCGGATAATTGAATTATTTTTGATGGCCCAACAAAGTGATGGTGAAACTTTATACCATTACGAATAAAACAAGAGTGGCATCGAGCCACTCCTTGTTTTGCCCAACAAAGTTCCGGCTCTCATTGCCCATTACAGAATGATTGAATGCAACATAAAATAAACCATTAACTGTAAAGATTTTTTAGGACGAGTCAGACGCGAATTCTTTCCTTCGGAAAGCGCAAGCGATTACTTGGCTTCGCCAAGCGCAAGCCATGACTTTCCTTCGGAAAGCGGCAGAGCCGAGCGTTCGCGAATTAATGGGTTGAGAAGTTGAAAAGTTTTGGGTTGAGGAGTTTTGGGAAAACCACGAAATTGACGGATTATTCGAATGGGGGATTAAAGAGTTGAAAAGTTGGGTAGTGAAAGAGTTTGGTGCTGGCATTGAATAACCTTACAGCTAACCACGAAATTGAGTTGTGGATTATTGGATATTAGATTAAAATAAATATTTTTGTTATAATATGGCTGTTCGATGTCGTTAAGCACCAAGGCGTGCATAGAGACTATCGTTGCTGACCTCAATTGTGTGATTGACCAACAAAAGGAAAGGTGACGGTGAAATTTATCAAGCAGTGACAACCTCGATGTTGGTGGATCACTTCAAAGTAATGAAAAGACAATAATGTCGTATTTTCCACCCCCTAACCCCCTAAAGGGGGTATATGCAACAATCAAGTCAATCAGACAGTTGCCGAAAGTCCCCTTTAGGGAAACGAAGTTCGGCGGAGCCAATTTAGGGGTAGAATAAAAGAGAATACGACATTATTTCATTCAAAGAACTTAGATCTGATTTGCACGGATATTTTTTTAATTTTGACGGTAGTTGGCGGGAAACATTTGAATATTTGCCACAACAGGAGGAACTGCCAGGCAAAGCTTGTTTCCCCCCGGAAAATGAAGTAAACTAAATTGATTTTTTTGAATAAAATATATGGCTAAGAAGAACGGTAACGGGGCGGAGGAAAAGTTTGAACAAAAGCTTTGGAAGACAGCGGACAAATTGCGTAAGAATATTGATGCGGCCGAATACAAGCATGTGGTATTGGGCTTGATCTTTTTGAAATATATCTCGGATGCTTTTAATGAGTTGCACAATCAATTGGTGGCTGGAGAGGGCGAATATGCCGGAGCTGACCCCGAAGACAAGGATGAATATGGTGCCGAAAATGTGTTTTTTGTTCCCGAGAAAGCCCGATGGGCATTCATCCAATCACAGGCAAAAATGCCCAACATTGGCAAACTGATTGACGATGCCATGGATCTGATTGAGGCTGAAAACGCCACCTTGAAAGGGATCTTGCCCAAAACCTACGGACGTTCCAACCTCGACCCTCAAACCCTGGGTGGATTGATTGATACCATTGGCACCATTGCTTTGGGCGATGAGAAGGCCAAAAGCCAGGATGTGTTGGGACGTGTATATGAGTATTTCTTAGGTCAGTTTGCTTTGGCTGAAGGACAAAAAGGCGGGCAGTTCTACACCCCTGAAAGCATCGTGAAGCTTTTGGTGGAGATGCTTGAACCCTACAAAGGTCGTGTTTACGATCCCTGTTGTGGATCAGGAGGCATGTTCGTGCAGAGCGAGAAGTTTATTGAGAGCCACCAGGGGCGGCTGGATGACATCTCGGTGTACGGACAGGAGAGCAACCAAACCACCTACCGCCTATGCCGGATGAACCTGGCCATTCGTGGCATTGATGGCTCCAACATAAAATGGAATACGGAGGGATCGTTCTTGAACAATGCCCATAAAGACCTGAAAGCCGATTACATCATTGCCAATCCCCCGTTTAACGTGAGCGACTGGAGCGGTGAGTTGTTGCGCGATGATGCCCGTTGGCTATATGGGATCCCCCCGGCCGGCAATGCCAACTTTGCATGGGTGCAACACTTCCTATACCACTTAAAACCCGATGGCGGACATGCCGGATTTGTTTTGGCCAATGGCTCATTGAGTTCCAATACGGGAGGCGAAGGAGAGATCCGGCAAAAACTGGTGGAGAACGACTTGGTGGAGTGTATTGTGATGCTGCCCAAAGCCCTGTTCTTCAACACGGGTATTCCAGCCTGCCTATGGTTTTTGCGCCGGGGCAAAAAGAAACGGCATGGCGAAGTTTTGTTCATTGATGCTTCGGAATTGGGGTACATGATTGACCGTAAAAACCGGACTTTTGCCCCCGAAGACATTAGCAAAGTTGCCGACACTTACCATAACTGGCTTAATCATGAGGTAAAAGATAAAAAGGAAAAGATAAAAGGTTGTGATAGCGACAATCTTTTACCATCTACCAATAACCTTTTACCTTATGAGAATATAAAAGGCTTTTGTAACTCTGCCAATATCGAAAGTATCCGCAAACACAAGTTTGTACTCACTCCGGGGCGTTATGTGGGGATTCCCGATGAAGAGGATGACGGCATTCCCTTTCAGGAAAAAATAGATACGCTTACCTCAAAGCTTAGAGCACAGATGGATGAAGCACAGGTTTTGGATAAAGAAATTGCTGAGCAATTGGCTAAAATCGGTATAAAGCTTTGAGAGGTAAAAGGTCAAAAGTAGAAAGTAAAAGGTTATGAAAAGTTTGATGCAAGATAAAAGTTATGCTTTTGCAGTTCGAATTGTGAAACTTTGCAAGCATCTGAATGAAAATAAAGAGTTTGTTTTAAGTAAGCAGTTATTACGCAGCGGAACCGCTGTTGGTGCATTATTAAGAGAAGCTGAATTTGCACAAAGCACAGCTGATTTCATCAACAAACAAAGTATTGCATTGAAAGAAGCAAACGAAACTATTTATTGGCTCGACCTCTTACATGATACCGATTATTTAGAATCAAAACTTTTTGAAAGCATTCAGGCTGACTGTAAGGAAATAATAGCCATACTTGTTTCAAGTATTAAAAAGCTAAAAAGTAAATTATGACAGTACAGATATTTAATGGCAATACATGTAAACAGGGTAAAATACCTTTTACCTTTAACCTTCTACCTTTTACTTTTAAAAAAGAGCTTGACCAGGTAATTAAAACGCAATTGGCTAAAATTGGAATTGAGCTATGAAGATAATTGCATTTTGTATTGCATAAAATAACTGGTCGCAAATTGCGACCGGTTTAAAGCAAGTTTGAACATGAATAACGATATTATAAAACAAAGCGAAATAGAGAACAAGATTTTCACAATCCGTGGGATACAGGTGATGATAGACCGTGATTTGGCTGAGCTTTACGAAGTTGAAACCAAAGTTCTTAACCAAGCGGTAAAGAGAAACATTGAACGTTTTCCGATACATTTTCGCTTTCAATTAGGGGATCAAGAGAAAAATGAACTGGTCACAAATTGTGACCGGTTCGAGAGTTTGAAGCATTCATCGGTACTGCCCTATGCTTTTACCGAGCAAGGCGTATCCATGCTTTCGGCAGTATTACGGAGTAAAACAGCCATACAAGTAAGCATTGCCATTATCAATACGTTTGTTGAAATGCGAAAATTTATGACCTCGAATGCAACCTTGTTTCAAAGACTAGACAAGGTGGAACAAAAGCAATTGGAGGCCGACAAGCATTTTGATCGACTTTTTTCTGCACTCGAAGCCAAAAGTCTCAAACCTGCGCAAGGCATATTTTTTGAAGGGCAGATTTACGATGCTTACACTTTGGTAGCCAATATCATTCGCAGCGCTCAAAAATCGATTATCTTAATTGATAATTACATTGACGATTCAGTGCTTACCCTGCTTACCAAAAGGAATAAAGGGGTTGATGCTGTTTTGTTTACCAAAAGCATTTCAAAACAGTTAAGGCTCGATTTGGAAAAGCACAATGCCCAATATCCCGAAGTCAAGATTCAGGTATTTAGCGAAGCACACGACCGTTTTCTGATTATTGATGATAAGGAATTAATTCACCTAGGTGCTTCCCTAAAGGATTTGGGTAAAAAATGGTTTGCTTTTTCAAGAATGGATAGCATGGTGACGGATGTTTTGAATAAGCTGAAAGGAGATAGCCATGTATAATTTGGCATACAACATTACCCCAGATGAGGTTTTTAACGGGCACAGTGAAGTACGAAACCGTGTGGTTGCCCATATCTTTAAAGAGTTGGGATTGATTGAACAATGGGGCAGCGGAATCAACCGGATAATTACGGCTTGCGTTGAACAAGGTTTACAAACGCCCAAAATAGCAGAACAAAACGACTTCTTTGATGTGGAAATTATCCGTCCCCGACCGATTACGACCGATTACGACCGATTAGTGGACGATAAACCGTCGGATACCGTCGGCTTACCATCGGAAAATGCCCCAGCTGCGAACGATTACGAACGATTAACGAATGAAAAAAAGGTCATTCTTCTCTTCCTGCTGGAAAGAAATAGTATATCAAGAAAAGAAGCAACTGAATTAATCGGTTTGAAAAACACTAAGACGTATGAAATTCTCACTGAGTTGGTGCATGATAACCTTATCCAAAAAAACGGACAAGGGCGAACTATTACCAGAAAGGAGGGGGAGAAATGAGTTTAAATTTTATCTCGTTAGCAAAAACAGCAAGTTTTATTGTTGACAACAGGGGAAAAACAGTTCCAACTGCAGAAAAAGGGATACCACTTATTAAAACGAATTGCATAACAAATGAACAATTATATCCTCAGGTTGATGGAGCATTCTATATATCACAAGAAATCTATGATACTTGGTTTCGTGCTCATCCTAAGCCTGGTGATATTATATTGACGTTGAAAGGGAGTCAGAATGGAGCAGCGTGTTTAGTACCAAATCCGGTGAATTTTGTGATTGCACAAGACATGGTTGCAATTAGGGTCAATGAAACAGTTATCAATGCACACTATCTATTAGCCGCATTGCGTTCAAGAGAGGTGCAACATCAAATAAAAACATTAGATGTCAGCGGAGTTATACCTCATTTAAAGAAAACAGATTTTGACAAACTAATTCTACCATTCCCTTCACGTGAAATTCAAGATTATACTGGGCAGCTATATTATAAACTAAGTTCTAAAATTGAGCTTCTTCGCCAACAAAACCAAGACTTAGAAGAACTGGCACAAACCCTTTTTAAGCGTTGGTTTGTGGAGTTCGAGTTCCCTATTGAGGTAAAAGGTAAAAAGGAAAAGGTAATAGATTGCGATGACGACGAAAACCTTTTACCTATTACCTCTAACTTTTTAACTTACAAGAGCTCCGGCGGTAAAATGGTTGAGAGTGAGTTGGGGGAGATTCCGGAGGGGTGGAAATTAAAACCACTTGAAAGTATTCTAAGAATTCATAATGGATATTCATATAAAGGTTCCGAACTACAAGAATCTGATATTGCTCTCGTTACGTTGAAAAATTTCGATAGAAATGGCGGTTTCAGATTTGATGGTTTTAAAGAATTAGTAAGTGAAAGCTATAAAGAAAAACACATTGTCAATGTTGGTGATTTAATTGTTGCTCATACAGATTTAACACATGATGCAGAAGTACTAGGAAATCCAGCAATAATTATGAAAAATGACAAATACAAAGAGCTTGTCATTTCAATGGATTTGGTAAAAGTAGAATCAAAATTAGATGGAATAACTACTGCGTTTTTGTATTATTTGATGCGAGACAAGAGGTTTAAATCTCATTGTAAAGGATATTCAAACGGCACAACTGTTTTACATTTATCCAAAACGGCAATCCCTGAATATTTGTTTGCTTTTCCTGAAAACATGAAATTAATAAAAGATTTTGGTCGGTATGCAAAATCAGTATACGAAAAAATCTCAGTTAATATAGAAGAAATCCAAACCCTCACCCAATTGCGCGATACCTTGTTGCCGAAGTTGATGAGTGGGGAAATCCGTCTTGAACACGATTATAATGATTAACATGAGGACAAGATTGCAAAATTTGAACATATTTTAATCCAACAGAATCATGAACATCTTATTAATCAACTAAATCATGTTCAAGACTATAAGACTACAAAATCATGAACATCTTGTTAATCAACCAAATCATGTTCAAGACTATAAGATTACAAAATCATGAACATCTTGTTAATCAACTAAATCATGTTCAAGACAATAAGATTGCAAAATCTTGAACATCCTATAAATCAACAGAATCGTGTTCAAGACAATAAACGATGGTAAGATGAATAAACCCGATTACAGTAAAGATATCAACAGCCTGACGCATAAAATAATTGGTTGTGCTATGGAAGTGCATAAAGTTCTTGGCAATGGATTTCAGGAAGTAGTATATCAACGGGCATTGGCTATTGAATTTACGTTGCAGGGACTGAGCTTTGAGCGAGAAAAAGAAATGAGCTTAAGCTATAAAGGTCACGACATTGGAACTCGGCGGGTCGATTTTTTTGTGGAGGAATTGGTTATGGTTGAATTAAAAGCAATCGAAAAATTGGATGGTGTGCATAAAGCTCAAGCCATTAATTATTGCGAAGCCTATCATATTGCAAATGGTTTATTAATTAATTTTGGAGGGCTGAGCCTCGATTTCAAAAGGGTTTACAACAAAAATCTTGTCAATAATCCCAATCAAGACAGTTGAGGAATTAAGCAGATAAACCATGATTGAATACAACATCCATTGCGACAAAAGCTGGCACGTTCAAAAAAAGCAGAAGCCGCCAAGAAAACTTAACGGCTTCGTTTCTCTTTCAACACTGACACCTTGCGGATGGTTGGTGAGATATCTTAAATGTTTTTAATATCGTTTTGTGAGACAAATGTAAACTGAAAAAATCGTAAAGCCAAAAAAAATGACCAAAATAACTGAAAACGACATCGAACTCTGGGCCATTGAGGAGCTAGAAAATCTTGGATGGCATTACATACACGGTGCGGTGATGGCTCCCGATGGCGAAAGCCCCGAACGCAACACCTTCAGCGAGGTCATCCTACGAGGTCGTTTGCAGGAGGCCATAGCCAGGAATAATCCGCATATTCCCCTGGATGCCCAGCAAGAGGCGATCAAGGTGATCGAACGCATTGCCTCGCCCGAGTTGATGGTCAACAATCAGTTGTTTCACGAATTATTGACCGAAGGGGTACCGGTGGAATACCGCAAAGATGGGGTTCAGCGTGGCGACCGGGTTCAGTTGGTCAATTTCGTCCATCCCTTGCAAAACGATTTTCTGGTGGTAAACCAATTCACCATCATGGATCGGGACGTACGATCGAACGTATCGACCAAACGGCCCGATTTGATCCTGTTTGTGAATGGTTTGCCCCTGGTGCTTTTCGAATTAAAGAATGCCACCGATGAGAATGCCACCCTCCTTTCGGCCTACAAACAGATACAAACTTACAAGGAGAGCATTCCCAGCCTATTCGCATTCAACACGTTTTGTGTCATTTCCGATGGCGCCGATGCAAAGGTAGGTTCCTTGTCGGCCGGCTTTTCGCGTTACCTAGCCTGGAAAACCAGCGATGGCCTAAAAGAGGCATCTCCCCTATCCAGCCAGTTGGAGGTATTAATCAAAGGATTGGCTAACCGGGCTACCTTGCTTGATTACATCCGCCATTTCATTGTATTCGAAGAATCGAAGCATATCGATGCCAAAGGAATAGCCACCATCCAAACCATCAAAAAGGTGGCAGCCTACCACCAATACTATGCGGTGAACAAAGCGATTGAGTCGGTGAAACGGGCATCCGGCAACCATGGCGACCGCAAAGGGGGCGTGGTTTGGCATACCCAGGGAAGCGGCAAGTCGTTGTCGATGGTGTTTTTTAGTGGAAAACTGGTACTTCAGCTCCACAACCCCACCATCCTGGTCATTACCGACCGCAACGATTTGGATGACCAGTTGTTCGACACCTTTGCATCATCCAAACAACTGCTCCGCCAGGTTCCGGTACAAGCAGAAAGCCGGGAACACCTGAAAGAACTGCTGAAGGTGGCTTCGGGAGGTATTGTGTTTGCCACCATCCAGAAATTCCAGCCCGATGGCGAAAGCAACATCTACGAACTTCTTTCGGACCGCACCAACATCGTGGTAGTGGCCGATGAAGCCCACCGAACGCAATATGGATTCAAACCCAAATCAATCGAGGTGAAAGATGAGGCCGGGAATGTCGTTGGTCAGCGGTTGGTGTATGGTTTTGCCAAATATATGCGCGATGCGCTGCCCAATGCCACCTACCTTGGCTTTACCGGTACGCCGGTGGAATCGACCGATGCCAATACTCCCGCTGTTTTTGGCCATTACGTGGACATTTACGACATAGCCCAGGCCGTTGAAGATGGCGCTACTGTGCCTATTTTCTATGAAAGCCGATTGGTAAAAATCAACTTATCCGACGAAGGCAAACAACTCATTGAAGAACTGGACGAAGAGCTTGGTGAGATGGAGTTGTCGAGCAGCCAAAATGCCAAAGCCAAATGGACCAAAGTGGAAGCCATTGTGGGCAGTCCGGCACGGTTGAAAAAGACAGCCGAAGATGTTGTTTTTCATTACGAAGAGCGCAGCAACAGCGGCATTGATGGCAAGGCCATGGTGGTGGCCATGAGCCGACAGATCGCGGTTGATTTGTATGAAGAGATCATCAAAATTCGCCCCCACTGGCACAGCGGTGACTTGGACAAAGGCGTTATCAAAGTAGTGATGACGGCTTCCTCATCGGATGGTCCCGAATTGATGAAACACCATACATCAAAAGATCAACGCAGGATATTGGCCGACCGGATGAAGGACAACTCCGACCCACTGAAGCTTGTGATTGTGCGGGATATGTGGCTCACAGGTTTCGATGCGCCAAGTATGCACACGCTCTATATCGACAAGCCTATGAAAGGCCACAACCTGATGCAGGCCATTGCCCGGGTTAACCGGGTGTATAAAGATAAGCCGGGCGGACTGGTGGTGGATTATTTTGGCATCGCCTCCGATCTGAAAAAGGCACTATCGTTTTATGCCGAAAGTGGCGGAAAGGGTGATCCTGCCGAAACGCAGGAAAAGGCGGTTCAACTTATGTTGGAAAAGGTGGAGGTTGTTTCTCAAATGTTTTCGGAAAAGAGCCCATCGCCCAACATCAACTTGCAGATGGTGGCTGAAGATCATGTACTTTATGGCAAGAATTTCGCCTACGAAGATTATTTTGATGCCACCGTCAAGCAGAAGCTTGAAATCATCCTTTCGGCAGTAGAGCATGTGCTGAGTTTGGAAGATGGAAAGAACCGTTATATCCGTGAGGTCACGGCATTGTCAAAGGCTTTTGCCATTGCCCTTCCGCACGATGAGGCCATGGATGCCAAGGATGAGATTGCTTTCTTTCAGGCGGTGAAAGCCAGGATCCAGAAGTTGGATGGCGGATCGGCTTCGGGCGGGAAGAGCGATTACGAGATCGAGACAGCCATCAAGCAGGTGATTGACCAAGCTATTGTTTCGGAGCAGGTGGTGGATATATTCGATGCCGCAGGAATCAAAAAGCCTGAATTGTCCATTTTGGATGATGAGTTTTTGGAAGAGATGCGCAATATGAAGCATAAGAATCTGGCTTTGGAAGTGCTCAAAAAACTGTTGAATGATGAGATTAAAATCCGATCAAAACACAACATTGTTCAGGGGCGCACCCTTATGGAGATGCTGGAATCGTCGATCAAGCGTTACCAAAACAACCTGATCAGCGCAGCCGAGATCATTCAGGAGATGATTGATTTGGCCAAGGAGATCAAGGAAGCTGACAAGCGGGGCGATAAAATGGGCTTAACGAAAGATGAACTGGCCTTTTACGATGCTGTGGCACAAAACCAGAGTGCCAAAGATCTGTTGGGTGATGATGTTCTGTTGAAACTGGCCAGGGTGCTGGTTGCACGGGTCAAGAAGAATGCCACCATCGACTGGACGGTGAAGGAATCCGTCAAAAAGAAACTGAAGGTGATTGTGAAGCGCACCCTCCGCCAGTATGGTTATCCACCTGATTTACAGAAACTGGCAACAGACACTGTATTAAGTCAGGCAGAGGCATTGGCTGATTTTTGGAGCAACTGAAACAGGGCGGTGTTTGATTTGCGAATCGAAGATCGACGAAGTCAATTTTGTCCGCGAATGACGCGAATTTTACGAATGTGAGGATGATGGGGTTTGCAAAGTTTGAGAAGTTGAAGAGTTTTGAGTTCTGAGTTCTGGGTTCTGGGTTGTGAAACCGCGAATTTTGCGAATTAATCGAATTTATAAGTAGGGCTTGCTGATAATGTCAACAAACCCCATCCGTTTCAATAATTTGTCCTCAAGCCGGACGGGCTTTTACTCTCTTTATTCGGGACATGTCTGTTTTCATTGGCCCTCATGATCCGCTGCGCTCCACTACAGCTGCAGAGAGTAAACAGACAAAGCCGCCGCTGCAGATAAATGGCTAAAATTGAGATTGTTTGCCTAAACCCCGCGAAAGCCTTGCCTGACTTACTACGCGGGCTTTTTAACGGCAAACAATCTCAATTTGACTCAGGCATATTGTCATTCAAAGGACTTCGTCGATTTCCGCTGCGCTCCAATTCTTAACGCCATTTTTTGATAGAAATATTATTTTCAATGGCATCAAAGAACTTACGTTTCTCTGAGGCGGTTATATACAGTGACGCTTGTTCATTGATAACTGCAAGATTATTGAGGATAACAGTTAAAAAGCCTTGCACTAACTACAATAAAAATACATCTAAACAACAGATTATGTGTATGTTATTCATTTTTCAGCAGCCCTAAGTAGTGATTTCAAAGATTATCGCCGATTCGTCCACAGATTTCACTAGATTTATAAACGGATTGGTCAGGATTATTTTTTTGTTGGGTTTTGGGGCCCGAGTTGAAGAGTTCTGGGTTCTTAGTTGAATTGTTAACTGTTGTGGGTTAAAGTGTTTTCACTAGGGAGGATTCTCCGGGTTGTAGGAATTTTCAACGGGCAGAGAAAAACAAGCAACCATTTAAATTGAGACACTTGAGACAAATGTGGCCATTGATATATTTGGTAATCGGCTATCTTTAGATATGACCGTTTGAATAAAGGCATCGGCTTCGGGAATAGACATAATACCTTTTTTAATGGCGAAATAAAGAAAGTCCAATGTTGTCAAATATGTGATGCGATTGGTTTCACAGTATTTTTTAATATCCAAAAGATTGCTGCTGCCAATCACATTTTGATTAAAGCGGCAATAAGCAAGGCAAGCACTCTCCCCCTTACCCATATTTTTGGATAATTGCGCAAATTCAATCATTTCAGCACCCTTGGGCGCATATTTTTCAATGGTGATGTTTTTAAGCAAGTTGATTTGATTGTTCAGCTGCGTTTTGATGTCATATTTGATCTCATCATAGACTTTATCCAAAACAACGTGTTGGTAACCTGATAGAATTGAGGGCAAAACACCTAAACATCCCCCTTTTGAAAAGTGGATAATCACATCGGCATCAAGCACAACTTTGGTCTTATTCATGGGTACTGATTTTATTTAGCAACTCCAAATAATGACCTTCTGAAATTTTATCCATCTCATACAGGGCTCTTGCTTTTGTGCCAAAATCACCAAGCACCAAACCTTTGTTACCGCTGTTGTATAAAGAGGTATCGTAACCGTGTTGAATGGCAGCTTCCCTGACATTAACACTAGACAACTCGTCGAAATCTGTAGATGATATTAATGATAAACCTTTCAATCTGTAAAGAAGAGCCTGGTGAGAAACAGAAAAATACTGGCCTATGCTAAGAATAGTTGAAATTGGAATCTGTTTGGTTTTCAGTTCAGATTGGGATAACATACTGATTAGTCCCTCTTGGGGCATTAATAATGAAGCTGCAAACCTGTCGGCATTTTTCTCTGAATTGGATCTGACTCCCTTGTGTTCATCACAAATATGGGGAACAGGGTCTTCATCATAGAATAGGTGGAATAATTCATGAGCTATAGAAAAGTGCTGGCGTCCCTTAGCGTTTTCGGAATTAATTAAGATAAAACATTTGCCGCCATTAGCCTTTAATGACATTCCATAAAAAGAGGTCGATAAAGGTCTGAAAATGGTCAGTATATTTAATTTTCTCAATAAACTTTTCAAGCTGATAGGTTCCGTGAGACTGAGGCCGTTATCACTACGGAATTTTTTTGCTAAGTTTTCTATTGATCCCTGGGATAATAACTTCATGATTCAATGAGTCTAGAGATTTTTAGATATGATTTGACAATATCTTTAAAATCGGCAATTTCTTCCAAATCCGAATTAGAGAGATTATCGACACGAAAAGTACAGACTAACGCTTCGTTAAAAACCTCTTCACTTTCTTCGAATAAAGTATGCAAATCACAACCAAAAAGGTGGGACACTTTCTCCAATATTTCAAAAGGAGCTTCCCTCTCTCCTAACTCGTAATTGGAATAAGTGGATCGGTTTATTCCTAGAAAATTAGCTGTTTGTTCCTGGGAAAAATTATTAAAATCCCTGATTCGCTTAAGATTATTCCCAACTGTGGTATTCATTGTTATGGATATTGATTACTGTGTCAAAGTTAAGAGATTTTTTTAGAAGGACATGTTTTTGACACAGTAAATTTCACAATTGAAAATTTACTGATTCCGTTTCAACCAAATTTATTTACTGATAATCCCTGCATCAAAGAGGATCGAATTGACATTGCTTTAAAATTCATAAAAGCGACCTCATCGGCCGCTTTTTTAATTCAGTATTGTAGCATGACGGGCAGTCCTTCGGACTTCTCGATCCAGGTGAAAATCTTGCGAGCCGAAATGGTTGTTTTGGTTTGTGATGATGGTTTTTTGTCCGCTTTGATTTGACTTTTTTTGGTTTAATTTTGTTGTAGATAGTTGAACCATTTTTCCAGTACCACCTTATCTATTGGTAGCTCATGAAATTGATTGAACAGATAAAACAGGGTGAAAGCAAGCGGCTTGAGCTAAAAGAGACGTTGCCCAAGAATGATGCCATCGCAAAAACGGTGATTGCCTTTTCCAATACCAGTGGCGGAAAACTGATTGTTGGAGTGAATGACAACCGTGAAATTGTTGGGATTGATGGCGGCAAGGTGTTTGACATGCAGGACAAGATTGCATCCATCATTGCCGATAACTGTTCTCCCGTCATCATGCCTGAGATTTACAGTGTCAACATAGATGGTAAATTGATTTTGGTGATTGAAGTGGTACGGGGCAATATGAAACCTTATTTTCTAAAAGGCCAAGACATAAGTGATGGGACATACATCCGCATTGGAGCAACCAATAGAACAGCCGATGTTAACACCATTGCGGAATTGGAGCGCCAAAAACGGCACATCAGTTTTGATGAAGAGATCTGTTACGATTTCACAATCGAGCAACTTGATATTTCTCCCTTAAGACAACGTTTTGAAAGTACAGGAAAGTCTCTAAATCACAATAAACTGGCAAATCTCAAATTGGTGAAATCTGAAAATGGCAAATCTTATCCCACCAATGCCTTGATGATTTTGCTAGGATTGTTTCCTCATTGCACAATCAAATGTGCAAGGTTTAAAGGAACCACCATGTCGGTTTTTACAGATAAAAAAGAGTACGGTGGTGATATTTTCTCGATGTTGGAAAATACACAAAGCTTTGTTTTGAACCATATCAACCTGAAAGGTGAAATAAAAGGGCTTTACCGTACTGACACCTATGAAATTCCTGTTCCAGCATTGCGTGAGGCGTTAATCAATGCCATTGTGCATCGCGACTACGTGAACCAGGGGCGTGATATTAAGGTGGGTATATATGATGATGTTGTAAATATTGTCTCTCCTGGAGGTTTGCCCCACAGCATCACCATGGAAGACGTTTTCAATGGGCGTAGCGAAGCGCGTAACCGGGTTATTGCTCGTGTGTTCAAAGAACTGGGACTGATTGAGCAATGGGGCAGTGGCATTAATCGAATTATGACGGATTGCCAGGAGTATGGGTTGCCAATACCCAAAATAGCGGAACAGAATGATTTCTTCGATGTGGAAATCATTCGACCACGGACAGTTAAAACCGATTACGACCGATTAGAGGAAGATAAACCGTCGGATACCGTCGGAAAACCGTCGGAAAACCGTCGGATACCGTCGGATTGTAATGAGCAAGAAAGAGTAATTTTGGAATATTTGTTTGAAAACAAATCCATAAAATCTAAGCAGGTTGAAGAATTGCTTGACATCAAAGAAAGTCGTGCGCGGGAATTACTTCGATTAATGGTTGAAAAAGGCTTTATTGGAAAACATGGTCAAGGGAGAAGCACTTTTTATCAGCTAAAGGGCATAAGCCAAAGTTAAGGGGCTGACACAGCAGCCAACAAAACAATCAAAAAGCGACCTCATCGGCCGCTTTTTTTGATTCGGTAGTGGAGCATGACGGGCAGGGCTTCGGACTTCTCGATCCAGGTGAGGATCTTACGAGCCGAAGGTACCCGGCGGCAGAGGCGCTTCTCGTTGTTGAGACTCACCAGCAGTTTGTGGAGGGAGACGGCGCTGCGCCGGTTAAGCTCCCGAACGGTGTCCACGCCGGCTGATTCGAGCAGCTCGGCGTGCTGTGTGCCGATGGAGCTGATGCGCATAAGGTCGGCTCGGTTGGCGAGTTTGAGCAGGTGGTCGGTGGAGATGGCGACCAGCCCGGCCAGGCGGGATCGGTTTTCTGGTGTTCGGCATTCCAACAGAAGGGATTTTGTGTCGGCAATGCCGTGTTCCCGGAAGCGGGCTCCGAGTACGGGCCCCACTCCGGAAAGCTGTTCGATTGGAACTGTTTTCATAATTTGATAATTTTATGGTTAGTATAGAGTCCTTGAGAAGGACTGGATTATAGTTAAATTTTATTTGGGTGCAGCTTGGGGTTTCACCCCAAACCTGGAGTTTGGGTTTAACTAGATAAAAAAATCAACAGAAAATATGACTTGTTGGTTTTTTTATTATTTTTACATCTAGTTACATAACTAGTTTTACTTTTTAGACCAAGATGCCATGGGATTTCCAACAAAAATTCAACTGATTAAAAGAGCTGCCAGCGAGCAGTGGTATATCAATTTTCCATCAGCTGTAGCACAAGCGATGGAATTCCAGAAGGGGGAGGTTGTCGAATGGGTAATCGAAGACAAACAGCGGATGACTCTTAAACGAGCAGACCAAACTGTTGTGCCAGATAAAAAAAACTTTTAACGGATCATTAACCGATGAACTTGATGAACTTTTCAACCAATGCCACCCTGCTTTTCCCAATCATGAGTCATGGTCCCGATGCAGAGAGTTGATGTATGGTGAACTGACCTGTCTGGGGCGGCATACGGTTACGGGGATGCTGGCGGCCAGCGGCAATCAATTTACTGATTGGTCATCTGCTTACCGGTTGTTCAGCAAGCAACGGGTTGACGTACCCCAAATATTAAACATTGTGCAATCAAACGTATTGAAAGAAACAAGCAGTCTCCCATATATTGTAGCCCACATGGACGATACGGTGATAAAAAAAACAGGGAAACGAATTCCAGGCACCGCTTGGAGAAGGGATCCGCTTGGACCTCCCTTTCAAACCAATTTCATCTGGGGGCAGCGTTTCCTTCAAATATCACTAGCGCTGCCCCAAGAAGGAAATATTGGGCAGTCAAGAGCTATCCCTGTTGATTTTCATCATTGTCCCACAGTGGTTAAGCCCAAGAAAACAGCTGAAGAAGAACAATGGCAAGCATACAAAGAGGAGCAAAAAATAGCCAAGCTTAGCCGTCAGGGATCCGACAGGATTTCATTGTTACGAAAAACATTGGATGAGCAGGGATATCAAAACAAAGAGTTGCTTGTCGGGGTGGATGGCAGCTATACCAATAAAGAGGTGTTGAAAAAGCTTCCTAAAAAAACAACCCTAATTGGGCGCATACGAAAAGACACAAAACTTTATACCAAACCTCAGGCACAGCCCAAATCTGGTCGCAAACGCGTATATGGAGAACAATTGCCAACCCCTGAACAAATAAGACAGTCCGATCAGTATCCTTGGCAACAAGAAAAGGGATGGGCTGCTGGCAAAACCCATACATTCAGCCTCAAAATTATCAGAAATGTAAGATGGCGTTCCGCAGGACCTCAAGACCTTATGCTGATTGTTATCCGGCCTTTGGGCTACAGGTTGTCAAAAGGCTCCAAGATACTCTATCGAGAGCCGACTTATTTGATTTGCTCCGAAACCGATCGTGATATTAAAGATATTCTACAGGCTTATCTCTGGCGTTGGGAAATTGAGGTAGACTTCCGGGAAGAAAAAACGTTGCTTGGATGTGGCCAGGCTCAGGTAAGAAACCCTAATTCAGCAGAAAGCCTCCCCGCATTTGTTGCGGCCATGTATGGTTTGTTGCATCTGGCAAGCCATCGGGCTGCAAATGCAACCAACTCCATGCTTCCAAGACCGAAATGGTATCAGAAGGCCGATGCAAAACGTATAACAACAGGTGACTTATTAAACAACTTAAGAGCGCAATTATGGGCAAAAGCTACAAATTTGAATTTCTTGGACTTCGTGAACACACAGACTAGAACACAAAGCCTCAAAAATGAATTTAAATATAATGGCTCCGCAGCATTTTATGTGAGAAATTAGCCAAACTCCAGGCTTGGGGTTTCACCCCAAACCCTGACCTACTCTTTTGCCTTGATGCCAAAGAGTAGGCAGAAAAAATCAAGACTGCGCCCACTTCGCTCAAAAAAGCTACGGAAAAAAGGCGTAAGCCGTCCAAACTCGGGGTCTCGCTCACTCAACCCCTCAGACAAGGACGGCTCTTAACCGCCTTTTCTCCTTGTTTTTTGGCTCACCGGCCGAGGTCGATCCCGCAGCCCTAAGGCGCTTCACAATTTCAAAGGTCTTCGACAAACAGAACCGCTTTTTAACAATTCTAATCCCTTCACTCCCCTGTTGGGGGAGCCGGAGGGGGCCTCTAAGGCTCGCAGCCAAGGCGGAGCAGCTACTAAAGCGCTTTAGTGTAATTGTTTTCATGTTTTTAGAATTTTGAGTTCGGGGTTCTGAGTTTTAAGTTTATTTTCGTTTGTCGGGGGTGTCGGGTGGAAAGGCGATGAGGTTGCACATCTGCCGGAGGCGGGAGCGGACGCGGAGGCCGTAGACTTCTTCGATCTCATCGGCGTTGAGGTTGGTGGTGATGTGGGTGATCATGTCGTTGTGGATGTAGTGTTCGTATCGGCTGCTGAGGATCTCGGTCATGACGTTGCACTCTTGGCCAAAGTGTTTCAGGGTTAGTTCGGTGCCCAAATCGTCGAAACATTAGATCTTGGGCATGGAGCCGGTGCCGGTGCCCTGGTACTCGAGGGCGGAATATTTGTGAACAATGCCGAACCCGTCCCTCTGGAACTCGAAGGATATATCCCGGCAAGGCTTGATGGTGTAGGGGGGTAATTCGTTGCGGAAAGTTTGCATGAGCTCCATGAGGCTGGTCTTGCCACACCCCACGGGCCCGTTGAGCAGGATCCCCTTGGTGAAGTCGAGACCAATGCGCAGGGCGTTGACGTGGTCGCGCATAAACCAACAGATGAGTCGGCAGATGACGGGCAGATCGGCCTCCAGGATGGTGAAACGGTTCCCGTACCGGTGTTTCCCTTTCTCGAAGAGGTATTGGAGAGCGGATTGGTAAGCGGGGTTCATGGTTTGAGAGTTTAAAAGTTTAAGGGTTTAAAAGTTTAAGAGTTTGAGAGTTCTGGGTTTGGGGTTCTGGGTTGCTGGGTTTTGAGTTGGGTTAGAGGGGTGTGTCGTATTTTTTGTTAGTATTGAGGTGGATGGCGCCAGGCTTTAATGGCTCGTTTTGATTATTTTGATGCTTAAATTTTGAGTTTTGCCCCGCAGGTGGTGTGTAAGTATGGGTTGTTTGTTTTTGATTGAATTTCGGGATGTTTATGATCCAATTTCGCGCACTGGCTCTCCAATCCTGAATGGGTGTGCCGGAGGAGTTGACCCAACCCAAGGCTTCGTAGTGGTTGAAGAATTTTTCAGCCTCGGTTTCGTTGCTGCCCCTCACATCGAAATAGATTTTGACGTGCTCTAGGGGCGGAATGCTTTGCGTTTGAGGGGTGGCATTTTCTTCCGGACGGATTTCTTCTTTTTGAAATTCGGAGGGCGTGGATTCATTTTCCGATTCGAAATCAAAAATTTCTTTTTGCCCTATATTTATATATTTATTGTTTATATGTTTATATAAGCGGTGCATCACCCGTTTACCTAGTAAACGGGTGGCTGGAGTTTGGCTAATTTCTCACATAAAATGCTGCGGAGCCATTATATTTAAATTCATTTTTGAGGCTTTGTGTTCTAGTCTGTGTGTTCACGAAGTCCAAGAAATTCAAATTTGTAGCTTTTGCCCATAATTGCGCTCTTAAGTTGTTTAATAAGTCACCTGTTGTTATACGTTTTGCATCGGCCTTCTGATACCATTTCGGTCTTGGAAGCATGGAGTTGGTTGCATTTGCAGCCCGATGGCTTGCCAGATGCAACAAACCATACATGGCCGCAACAAATGCGGGGAGGCTTTCTGCTGAATTAGGGTTTCTTACCTGAGCCTGGCCACATCCAAGCAACGTTTTTTCTTCCCGGAAGTCTACCTCAATTTCCCAACGCCAGAGATAAGCCTGTAGAATATCTTTAATATCACGATCGGTTTCGGAGCAAATCAAATAAGTCGGCTCTCGATAGAGTATCTTGGAGCCTTTTGACAACCTGTAGCCCAAAGGCCGGATAACAATCAGCATAAGGTCTTGAGGTCCTGCGGAACGCCATCTTACATTTCTGATAATTTTGAGGCTGAATGTATGGGTTTTGCCAGCAGCCCATCCCTTTTCTTGTTGCCAAGGATACTGATCGGACTGTCTTATTTGTTCAGGGGTTGGCAATTGTTCTCCATATACGCGTTTGCGACCAGATTTGGGCTGTGCCTGAGGTTTGGTATAAAGTTTTGTGTCTTTTCGTATGCGCCCAATTAGGGTTGTTTTTTTAGGAAGCTTTTTCAACACCTCTTTATTGGTATAGCTGCCATCCACCCCGACAAGCAACTCTTTGTTTTGATATCCCTGCTCATCCAATGTTTTTCGTAACAATGAAATCCTGTCGGATCCCTGACGGCTAAGCTTGGCTATTTTTTGCTCCTCTTTGTATGCTTGCCATTGTTCTTCTTCAGCTGTTTTCTTGGGCTTAACCACTGTGGGACAATGATGAAAATCAACAGGGATAGCTCTTGACTGCCCAATATTTCCTTCTTGGGGCAGCGCTAGTGATATTTGAAGGAAACGCTGCCCCCAGATGAAATTGGTTTGAAAGGGAGGTCCAAGCGGATCCCTTCTCCAAGCGGTGCCTGGAATTCGTTTCCCTGTTTTTTTTATCACCGTATCGTCCATGTGGGCTACAATATATGGGAGACTGCTTGTTTCTTTCAATACGTTTGATTGCACAATGTTTAATATTTGGGGTACGTCAACCCGTTGCTTGCTGAACAACCGGTAAGCAGATGACCAATCAGTAAATTGATTGCCGCTGGCCGCCAGCATCCCCGTAACCGTATGCCGCCCCAGACAGGTCAGTTCACCATACATCAACTCTCTGCATCGGGACCATGACTCATGATTGGGAAAAGCAGGGTGGCATTGGTTGAAAAGTTCATCAAGTTCATCGGTTAATGATCCGTTAAAAGTTTTTTTTTATCTGGCACAACAGTTTGGTCTGCTCGTTTAAGAGTCATCCGCTGTTTGTCTTCGATTACCCATTCGACAACCTCCCCCTTCTGGAATTCCATCGCTTGTGCTACAGCTGATGGAAAATTGATATACCACTGCTCGCTGGCAGCTCTTTTAATCAGTTGAATTTTTGTTGGAAATCCCATGGCATCTTGGTCTAAAAAGTAAAACTAGTTATGTAACTAGATGTAAAAATAATAAAAAAACCAACAAGTCATATTTTCTGTTGATTTTTTTATCTAGTTAAACCCAAACTCCAGTCACCCGTTTACCTAGTAAACGGGTGGTGAACATATGAACATAACTTGGATGAAGTTTAGTATTTGTCGGGGAATATTCAACATACCCCCATTGACTCAATTCTTCGATGGTTTTTGAGTAGGTTTTTGTGGAGGAAATTTTCGACATCTTCATAACAATGACTCTGTTGATTCTTAATGGGCAGACAAAATGGTTCGCATTCCATAGCCTGAAGAGGGCCAGGTAGAGAGCGGTGTGATAGACCGTAATCCGGTTGTCCACATCAAAGAGGGCAAACAATTCATTCAAATGCTGAATGTAATTGATTGATTCATTTGACTCTTTGTTCACTGTCGGTCGAGTTTGAATGATTGATTTCCTTTATTTTCCAACAGTTTATTGATGGCCTCGGCATCGTAAAAAAAGGCTCCATTGATGCGGGCATGAGGGATCACCCCGCTTGACCGCAAGTTGTGGAGAGTTCCGGCAGAGATGTTCAGTAAATCCCTAACCTGATAGGAGCGCAGCCAACGGCGGGAGGATGGCGAATCGGTGTTTGATTGGATCAACCGACCGATTTCTTTCAGGAGGTGGTTTTCGAACTCCTGAAGGTCTTGTTTTGTGACAATTTCTACTGACATGAATTTCCGGTGTTTTATTGACGACATAAATTTCCGGAAGAATTCAAAAAAAATAGGGTTGCGTGGGGTTGCCAAACCCACTACAACCCCTCATGAAATGCGGGATAGAGGCCAATAAAAAAGTTTTGTTTAACAATTTAATTTATACTACATGTTGATTTATAATATTTTAACCAACTCACAAGGGTTGCGTTAGGGTTGCTTAAATATTTCACTTTAGGTAATCAACCTTTATTGCCTGTAATTCTGATTGTACTTAATTTTGGCAAATTCGTCCCTAAAAGAATCCACTATCTTTTCGCCTTCCATCAGAGTTTTTTCATCGAAAGATGTTGATTTATTTTTTAGGCTCAAAAGTGAAATATTGCCAGTGTTTTTTGTTTTTACAATTGAAGCCATGGCTCTAAACAAATCAATGTCATTAACCGCCTCGATAATTTTTACATTAAGCAGTAATCTGCAGAATAGTGCAAGGGTGGGGACTGTTAGGGAAGTATGGAGAATAGGAGTTATTTCCCTGGTTACCTCATGATTATATTTTTCCAATTCTATGCAGGTTTTGTAATAAGCAATCTTTAGCATTAGGTGTTTCTTGATAACCACCATGATTTGTCTCCGGTCTTGACGATATTTAAACTTGGTTTTTATGACGATAACAGACAAGATGTCTCTGCGATAAAGAAGATGCTTAATTCTCTGTTCATTAGAGGGAAGATTTTCAAGTTCGGATCGTAGAAATGCAGAAAGGTAATTGATGAAAAATTGCGAATTGAGATTGAGGGATATTAATAACTGAAGGAAGGTTTCTTTTGGCGTAAATATCTGTTTTTCATATAATTTAAAGTTCATTATTGCAGAGTAATACATCTTTAGATAAAATAGATGTTCGAGGGTTGTGGGCACATTCTTTTCATTTGCGAATTTCTGAATGGGTGCTACTGCTACTTTTATTAGGCTTTCCTCTATTTCTAATGTTTTTAGTGTTTTTATCATGCCCATAGCCGCAGATTCATAGAGTGATTTGGTTTCTAAAAGCATGGATGCCGTGATGATTTTTTTATAATTAAAAAGAGATGGAGCTTCATGTTCCATATAGAAAATCAATCCTTCCAGCTCCTTGATAATAGAGATTAATTGACCCTCTTCTTTTGTTTCGGGCACTTCGTGTTCTGGAAGTTTTCTCAGCTTACTAAAGCGATTGGTGAGCCAGATCAATTCATCCAAAAGATCCTCGAAATAGGCCATTTTCAATGCTTCATTGATCTCCAGTATCTGGGTATGCCGCAACTTTTGTCGAAAATACTTAGATGCCTCTTCCATCTTAAATAAATTGAGATTCATCTTGCCATTGGATGCCAAAGCATAGAGTTCCTGAAAAAAACGTAGATCTTTATTCATATCATATCAATGGGTTAAAAGGGTTATTAACTGTAAGTAAATATAACAACATGTTGTCAATTTAGTATTATTGACATTCAAAAAACTTCATTTCAATAAATTATTAAAATAAAAAAATAAGCCTCCTGTATTGGGAAGGCTTATTTTCATTCGTAAAATCTGGTTATTTCAAGAACGATAGTTTTCGTTGCGGATTCTTCTTGTCGTTTTCTTTTTTATCCATTTTGTTGTATAGATCCATCAGGTCGTCGCTGATCTTTTGCTCCACCACCTTGGCATAAATCTGGGTGGTGCTGATTTTTGTATGACCCAAAACTTTGCTGACGGTCTCGATGGGCACCCCGTTGCTCAGTGTCACGGTTGTGGCAAAGGTGTGCCGGGCGATGTGAAAGGTCAGGTTCATGCGAATACCACACAAGTCGGCAATTTCCTTTAGATAACTATTCATCTTTTGATTGGATATCTTTGGCATAAGGTGTTGGGGGCTTGCCAACTGTGGATGATCACGGTATTTTTCAATTATTAGAATGACTTTGGGGAGGATTGGCAATCGCACGTCATTACCGGTTTTTTGCCTAGAGTAGCTGAGCCACCAATTGCCATCAATCCCTTGGATAATGTTTTCGGTGGTGAGTAGTTGGAGGTCGCCATAGGGGATGCCCGTATAGCAAGAAAAGACAAACAGATCGCGAACAACCCGGAGCCTTTCAATTGAGAAGTCTTTCTCTTCAATGGCAACTAACTGATGTTCATACAAAAACCCGCGCTCTTTATTCTCGTATTGCAATTTATAGAGTTTGAATGGATTTTTCGAAAGCCACTGAAGCCTTTCTGCCAGGTTAAGCATTTTGCGCAGACGACAGAAATGCTTCATGGTGGTGTTGTTGGCCATCTTTTCACTTTTGTCTTTGCCTGATTGTTTACGGAGGAAAAATTCAAAATCGGTGAGGAACCGGTAGTCAATTGAATCCAGCCTGATAGATTCCTGATGGAGGTTCATGTTCAAGAAATCGTTGAAATACTTTTGGGTGGTGAGGTAGTGCTTGAAGGTGCCTGGAGCCAATCTTGACTGGAAAGTCATGTTGTGGTATTCAAACAGGTCGGATGATCTTTTGGCCTGTTCCTCCTCTCCAAAAAAAAGTTGTTTAATCGATTGTGCGGAAATTACTTTTCCTGCCAAAAGAAGTTCGGAGTGGCAGTCAAGGATTCGTTTCCTGATTTTTTCCAGGTAGGGGTTGATTTCATTGGCCTCCCGGGATTTGGGTTTAGCCATTCCACGATCCGAATTCCATGAATCGGGGTTGATGTTTCGCTTGATGGCGAATTCGGTTCGTTGCGCGTTCACCGAAATGCGGGCGTAAATAGGCGCCAATCCGTTGACCATCCTGGCATTGCGGATGATGAACATCATTGAAAAAGAAGGTGCATTAGCCATAATTGCAATTGTTTGTGTTTGACATGTTTAGCATGAAAACTGAAAATCACAAAAACACCGAAATTTCATGAGATAATTTTCAGTAACAAACCTTGCCACAATTACTTACAGCGATGCTGGTGAACAAATTTACAACAAAAAATCTTGTTCACCGGATTGTTCACCAATCTATTGTATTTTTTTGTTTTTAAATGAAAGTGTTAAAAACAAAAATGCCTGAAAATCAACAGATTTGCAGGCATTTGAAAGTTTTGTGATGGTAAAATGTGATCCCGGCGGGATTCGAACCCACGACCCACAGCTTAGAAGGCTGTTGCTCTATCCAGCTGAGCTACGAGACCATCCTTTTTATTGCGGTGCAAAGATAGAGCTTTTTTTTATTTTAATAGCTGTAAGTCGAAAAAAATATGGCAAATATCCACCAACATCATCCATCACCATAAAACCCTGGCGCTCTGCTTATTGAAAAGAGCACCAGGATTGGGAGTCAAATATAAAATCACTTTTTATTCAGTTCGTCCAGATTCTTTTTAATCTTTTTGATAGCCGATTCTATTGATTTTTCAGGTTCAATGACATTGTACGCACCCCAGAATTCAGGATCCCCAAAGCCATCCAAGGCGTCGTTCATGATGACATTCATCCGAACTCGGTCAGAAGCTTTGAATGGTTTATCCACCTCTTCCGTGTTCCAATTGGTGGCTGCCATCTCAATGGTGGTGTTATAAACGGTATTGAACCATTTTTTCTTCCAATCAACTTTAAAGACCACGTCACCACGTGAATAGTTAAACACCCATTTACCATTTCTAGGCGTATAGTTTACCATATAAACAGCTTCGGTGGGATAAACATCGGCACCTGCAGGTTTTTTCCGGATAAAGATTTTGCTCACTTCTACCTTGTTGGAGGTGTTAACCCGATAACTAGCACTGGTGATGGCCAATGATTCGGTGTCGATATAAATCTTCCCACTGAACAAAGGTTCTTCCACCTCTTTCTTTTGTTCAAATTCCAGAACATAAATCAACCTATCGTTACTCTTAGTGATGTTGGCGATCCGGTAATTGTATTTGTCCATCATCTCTTCATCCAGAATCATATAAGGATTTTTCACCAAATCGAGCGACAGTGTGGAGAGTGGTCCACCCATCAACTTGAACACCAGGGTATCCAATTTGGTGTAGTCATCACTTTTACGCCCCTTCAGCAACCTCACCAAGTCGTCGCGATCGTTGTGGTATGATTGCTTGTAAACTTCAACAACTGCTTCGGAAAGTGATGCATAGTTACGCCTTTTTTTAATGGTTTCACGATAGAAGGCAGTCATCAGCTCGGGGGAATCGCTGTAATTATCATTCTTACGTTTCAACACTGCTTTAATCAGCAATTGAGGATCGGTTGGGAAGACATTGATTTCGGTCAAGTTCACGGTTAGAGCCTCCAATGCAATTTTATTCTTATCCTTATCCAAAGCCTCAAGACTGACCAGCTTATCGCGGTAACCTAAAAATGACACACGTACAGTGCTCCTGCCGAATGCTTCAGGAACCTTCAAGGCAAAATCACCTTCGGAATTGGAGACTGTACTAATGGCGGTACCATCAATACTAATGGTGGCAAATGCCAAGGGAGTTCCAGATTTGGAATCCACAATTTTGCCTTTTACTTGAACAAATCCCTTGGCCTCTTCGGTATTATCTAAAGTCAGGGAGTTGCCCATCGCGGCCTGAGCGGGGGAAGCCATTGCCATAATCGCGATGACAACCAACCAGGTCATTTTGCTGAATTTGTTGACTAAATTTTTCATACTATCTCAGTTTAAAGTAAACCAATCATGTTTTGAACTCGTTTTAAGGACAACAACCCTATTGGTTTCCCCTATTCCATTCGTGGCGTTTTTATTGTCCGAACCATGTTTTTGCAGTAAATTTAAATGCTGGCACAAAAAATTGCCGTAATAGACGAAACATATCGTTGTAAATGGTAATTTTATAAAATGACAATTGTCGGTTACAAGAACATTAGATTATGAAAAGGATTTTAGTTCTGGTGGTTTTATTTTCGCTGTGGGGTGCCCATTTATCATTGGCCGGAGACACTACCCGCGTCTATATCTACAAAATTTTCAGGGAAATTGGCAGCACCAGCTGGGTGCACACGCAAGAGGCCTTTCATGAGGCCGAAATGCTCAAGGCCAAATGCATCATCCTGCATTTAAATACCTATGGGGGACAAGTCGTTTTTGCCGATTCCATCCGCACAAAAATCCTGAACAGCAAAATTCCTGTACATGTTTTTATCGACAACAATGCAGCGTCGGCCGGAGCCTTAATTTCGATAGCCTGTGATAGCATCTACATGCGTCCCGGAGCCAATATTGGAGCCGCCACGGTGGTGGATCAAAGCGGACAACAGATGCCCGACAAATACCAGTCGTACATGCGTTCTACCATCCGTGCCACAGCACAAGCCAAGGGAAAAGACACCATCGTTGTGGAAGGCGATACGATTGTGCGCTGGCGCCGCGACCCTCACATTGCCGAAGCAATGGTAGATGCCAGCATTGCGATTACCGGCGTGATTGACTCAGGCAAAGTATTGACTTTTACCGCTGAGGAAGCCATGATCCATGGCTATTGTAATGGACAAGCTGAAAACATCAAAGAGGTGATTGGGAAACTGAAGATTGACAATTATGAAATCCACGAATTCAAACCCTCATTTTACGATGGACTAAAAGGTTTCCTAACCAACCCCATTCTGCAGGGCATCCTCATCTTGGTAATAATCGGGGGCATCTATTTTGAACTCCAAACACCCGGGGTAGGCTTTCCCATCTTAGCGTCGGTGGTGGCTGCTGTCTTATATTTCGCCCCTCTTTACATCGATGGGTTGGCAGCCAATTGGGAAATCATCCTATTTTTAATCGGGGTAGTATTGTTAGGAGTGGAAATTTTTGTGCTTCCCGGCTTTGGTATTGCCGGTGTACTAGGCGTTGTGTTTGTGGTGACTGGCCTCACCTTCAGCATGCTCGACAACGATTGGTTCGACTTCACCGGAGTAGGTTTCAACAAGATTATGCAAGCCATGTCCATTGTATTGGTCAGTTTGGTGATGGGTTTCATCCTGATAGTTTATATCAGTAAGCGCGTTTTGGAGAGTGAAGCAGGTTTGTTTGCCAAAGTAGCCTTGCACGCCACACAGGATGCCAGCCAGGGTTATGTTGGTGTGGAAACAGGAAAGAATTCCCTGATTGGCAACAAAGGTTATGCCGCCACAGTATTGCGCCCATCGGGGAAAGTTTTGGTTGATGGCGAATTGTTGGATGCCATAGCCGAGCATGGCTTCATTGAAAAGGGTGCAACCATCGAGGTGGTTGGTGTATCTGGCGGGCAATTGGTGGTAATCTTCAACAGCACCACCTGAATGATTCGAAAACAACCAATCAGCTGAACTGTTGAAAAAGGACTAATGCCATTTGACTCAATCCTTAAAAGGAGGGGTCAATCTCAAATAACCCCTTACCAAAAGAAGATTCGACCACACCAATTCAAGGGAAGAGAAATGAACAAAGGGGAATTTCAACGTTTAAAGAAATACTGAACTACACATACTTGACAAATCCTCTCGACAGGGATCGAGCAAAGGATTGGTCCAGCATAAAATTGATCCATTAAGGACTCATCCTTCCCAAGAAAGATTAGGGCAAAGACTCATGCCCGCGTTTCATTAAGCAGTAACCTTGGCATAATCAATGATTTGATTATGGGTTAAAAGTAACACCCCAAAAAAACTGACATTTCCCAATTATTTTGAGATTTACCATTTAATGATGCTTTTTTTGAGAAAAACTCAACGATGGTCATCAAACAAACTTAATAGATCTAAAAATTTCGCCTCTAATTCTAAAAAAATCCCCAAACAGAATTCTTAATAAAATTTAATTTGCGATTAATACTTATAACTAAAAAGCTCAGCAAAAAAACCTCTCGATATGTTTGCACGAAAATTTTTAATTATTTGGTTAATCTCTACAATTTGGAGTACTGCCTGTATCCAAGAGAAGAAAATCCACAGAGTCCAATCCGAAATAACCAACCCCATTTTACCGGGATTTTATCCCGATCCAAGTATTTGCCGGGGCGAGAATGGATATTATATGGTCAACTCAACGTTTGGCTATTTCCCGGGGATTCCAATATTTTTTAGTGACGATATGGTACACTGGCAGCAAATAGGCCATGCATTAACCCGCCCAAGCCAACTGCAAATAGAAGGGCAGAACATCACCTCGCGTGGAACCTATGCCCCCACCATCGAATACCACAAAGGGACTTATTATATTACCTGCACCGAGGTTGGAAACAGGGGCAACTACATTGTGACGGCTAAAGACCCTGCAGGCAGTTGGTCGGAGCTAAATCTATTACCTGAAATCATTGGCATAGATCCGTCACTTTTCTTCGATGAGGATGGAAAGACATACATTGTATACAACAGTGATGCTCCAGCCAACGCCCCTGAATACGAGGGCCACCGCACCATCCGGATCAATGAAATTGACATTGAGGAGATGAAGGTAGTTGGCGAGGATAAAATATTGGTGAACGGCGGGGCTGATATAACCCAAAAGCCAGTATGGATAGAAGGGCCACACATGTACAAGGTTAATGACAAGTACTATTTAAGTGCTGCCGAAGGAGGCACAAGCACCAACCATTCGCAAGTCATATTCCGATCAGAAAAAATTACTGGCCCATTTATACCATGGGATAAAAATCCGATACTGACCCAACGCGATCTTGACCCCCAACGTCCGGAACCAATCACCTCAACAGGTCATGCCGATATGATACAGGATTTGAATGGTGACTGGTGGGCTCTATTCTTGGGCTGCAGGCCATACTCAGGCAATCATTACAACACAGGACGTGAAACCTTTATGGCGCCTGTCAGATGGGAAGATGGCTGGCCAATCATCAACCCCAATCACAAAGCCATTCAAAAAAAATACCCATTCGGGGCAGCGATGCAAACACCCGAAAATTACACGCCACTCAATGGCAACGTCTCCAGAACCGATGAGTTTACAACCGAAACATTGGGTTTTGAATGGCTCACCATTCGATCATCGGATGAAAATTGGTATCATATCGACACCCTTGGCAGCGGCACGCTGAAGATGCAAGTATTGCCCTTTGATTATATCCATACCAAAACGCCATCCTTTATCGGCAGGCGTCAACAGCACCAAAAGAGCGTTGTAGAGACCCAACTGTCGTTCACACCCCAAACCGAAGCTGACAAAGCCGGATTGGTTGTGTTTCAAGATCCCACACATTTCTACTTCATAAGCCAGTCAATTAAAGACAATAACCGGATTATTCAACTGATCCAATCGGATGGCGAAGCCATAACAATCATTGAAACAAAGCAATTGAGCACCACAGGCGATGTCGAACTGAAAATAGAATCGGATGTTGATGCGTATCGTTTTTATTTCTCTGACAATCAAGACAGCTGGAATCAAATAGGCGGCGAGCAAGATGCGTCACGATTAAGCACGCATACTGCCGGAGGATTTACTGGCTGTTTCTATGGCATGTATGCGTTCACCAACCAAGAGAAAACCAACTTATCAGCCGAATTTAATTGGTTCAAATATACCGGCTACGACACTAACAACACAATTAAATAACCCCATTAATTTCCAACAATGACTTTCAAAAAAAACGCATTACGATTCAGCTCCTTTGCTGTATTACAAGCAGTTTTCATCTTCCTATCAATTAACACACTGGCACAACCCCCAATATGGGTAGGTACTTGGAGCTGTGCCACCTATGCGGCAGGCGCAAACAACACCCCTCCTGCTCCCTATCTTGCCAACAACACACTCCGCCAGGTTGTACGTGTTTCAATTGGAGGGAAAACAATACGACTGAAATTTTCAAACAAAACCTGCTCAACGCCTGTAACCATGAGATCGGTCAATATTGCGGTTTCCAAAGGCGGCAGCACCATTGCCCCCAATACCGTTACAGAGCTAAAATTCAATGGGAACAGCTCCATCACCATGAAACCTTACACATCCATCACTTCGGATGCTGTTGATTTCCAGTTAAGCCCAAGTGACCGCATCGCCATAACCATCCATTATGGGGAAGCCACCTCAAATCAGGATATAACCAGCCATGTGGGCTCACGCACCGATTCATACATATTGGAAGGTGATCAGTCAACCTCTGAACATTTCAATGGCGCAACCATCACGCCTCATTGGTTCCATATCAATACAATTGAGGTGCTGGCTCCGGCAACTGCCGCATGCGTTGGAATTATCGGCAACTCCATCACCGATGGGTACGGATTGTCGGGGGGCTTACAGAACCGGTGGACAGACATCCTATCGGAAGAGTTGCTTAACCATGACCACACCAAGGAGGTGGGGGTACTCAACCTTGGCATTGGCGGCACTTTAATATCGGGAGACGCGCCCACCACGGGATTAAGCCGATACAAAGTAGATTTGTTGCAACAAGAGGGGTTACGGTGGATAATAATTTTCTACGGCACCAATGATATTGCTTATGGTGGGACCACGGAGGGTATCATCAATGCCTATAAAACCATTATCGGAGATGCACATGCCCGAAACATCAAAATTTACGGCGCCACCATTACACCGTTTAAAGGCAGCAGCCATTATTCACAAGAACATGAGCAAATGCGCCAAACGGTCAACAATTGGATTCGTACTTCGGGAGAATTTGATGCGGTGATTGATTTTGACAAGGCCCTAAAAGACCCCAATGATGCGGAAAAAATGCAGGAACAGTACTCCAAGGATTGGCTGCATCCGAATGAGGCAGGCTATTCATTCTTAGGGAAGACGGTTGACCCCAGCCTATTTACCAACACAAAGTGCCCACTGCAACCGACCAAATAATGATAACAATTTCAAAATCCACTCCTTTTGTGCGAAAAAATACCCCTATAAAAGAGAGTGGTTGGCTTACTTTGCTAGGATCGACAACGCATAATAAAACCTGATCAGAAGGAACTTACAATAGCATGAAGACAATCAAAAAAATAATCAGCATAATCACCATTTGCGTTTTTCCACTAATTTCATCTGCTCAGACAGGCAGCAAACTTTGGTTTACCAACGTGACACCAGATGCGAACAACCTCGAGTTATGCCCTAAATCAATTGTCGTAAAAGGCAACGGCACCACGATTGAGGTGGCCCGCAAGGAATTGCAGGAAGGTTTGGTGACATTATTTCAGAAAAAAATTAAAGAGACCAAAAAAATATCGACCAACTGCATTGTTTTAGGGCTGCGATCGAATCATGAAATCAATAACCTCTTAACCACCAGCCGACATCAAAACGCCAAGTTGAAAAACGATGGTTTCATCATTTGTTCAATAGAGAAGAACTCGGGGAAAACCCTAATCACAGCCGACAATGAGAGAGGCATCCTCTACGGCGTATTTCATTATTTAAGAGCCCTTCAAACACAAAATATTGGGAAGGGCATGCTGGATATGGTTGAAAACCCCTCCTACCAATATCGCCTGCTCAACCATTGGGATAATTTGGATGGGACGGTTGAACGCGGATACGCGGGTCATTCCATATTCAAATGGGATGAACCCTCGGAACAGGCGAATTCAAAATACCAAGAATACGCCAGAGCCAATGCATCAATTGGTATAAACGGAACAGTGCTAAACAATGTCAATGCCACGCCGCAGGTGCTTACAGAGGATTACATCCGCAAAGCAAAAGTTATTGCCGACCAGCTAAGCCCCTATGGGATAAAAACCTATCTATCGGTAAACTTTTCATCCCCAAAAGAACTGGGTGGGTTGAGCAATTCCGACCCCTTGAATCCAGATGTCCGCCAATGGTGGAAAGACAAAGTCAAAGAGATTTACTCGATCATCCCCGACTTTGGTGGCTTTCTTGTGAAGGCCAATTCAGAAGGGTTGCCTGGCCCCCAAGACTACGGAAGGAATCATGCAGATGGTGCGAATATGCTGGCCGAAGCGTTGGAACCCTTTGGGGGGATCGTTATGTGGCGAGCCTTTGTTTATAAATCGGATGGCAGCGACCGGGCGAAACAAGCCTATAACGAGTTTATGCCTTTAGATGGTCAATTCCATAAGAATGTCATCGTTCAGGTTAAAAACGGCCCCATCGACTTTCAACCTAGGGAACCCATCAGCCCATTATTTGGCGCCATGCAACACACCCCCCTGATGCCCGAACTACAAATAACACAAGAATACCTAGGGTTTTCGGATCACCTTTGCTACCTGGGCACCTTGTTCGAAGAGTTCTTAGACACCAACACCTACCAACAGGATGGAGTACCCACCGTTGCCCAATCGACCGATGGCAGACTCGTTGAACAAGCGATCACCGGCATAGCAGGCGTGGCCAACATAGGCGACGATGCGAATTGGTGTGGACATCACTTTGCGCAAGCCAACTGGTACGTGTTTGGCAGGATGGCATGGAACAATGAACTATCGGCCGAAGAGATCGCTGAAGAATGGTTACGGCAAACATTTACACATAACTCAGAATTTGTGGGGAATATGAAACAAATGATGATGATGTCGAGGGAAGCAGTTGTCAACTACATGACCCCCATTGGCCTCCACCACCTTATGGGATGGGACCACCACTATGGACCCGAACCATGGTGCACGATACCAGGGGCGCGCCCCGACTGGCTTCCAACTTATTACCACAATGCCGATTCGATCGGGATCGGGTTCAATCGTTCATCAACAGGAAGCAACGCCGTTGAACAATATTCGAAACCCTTGGCACAGATTTTCAACAACCCCAATACTTGTCCGGTAGAGCTAATTTTATGGTTCCACCACCTACCATGGGATTATAAGCTAAACACCGGCAGGGATGTATGGGAGGAACTCTGTTTCCGTTATCACCTAGGGGTTGAACAGGCGCGGGAAATGGCCAATAAATGGCAAGAAACAAATGGGATGGTTGATAGCGCTCGACATAAGGAGATCGAGCAAAAACTGGCAATACAAGTCAACGAGGCTATTTGGTGGCGCGATGCCTGTTTGCTTTACTTCCAAACCTTTTCGAACAGGGAAATACCGGAAATTTATGAGAACCCGATCCACAATCTGGAGGATCTAAAAAAATTAAAATTCAACTTGAAACATCATAATTAACACCCAAATAAACAATCAACTAAAAATGAACACAAATAATAAAATCTCGATTATTGAAAAAATTGGCTACAGTCTGGGAGATTTGGCAGCCAATCTGGTCTTTCAGACCCTAATCACCTATCTGGCTTTTTTCTATACCGACATCTATGGTTTGGAAAACAACGATGCCTCACTCATCATGCTGACCGTAGGATTAGCAGCAGCATTTCTTTTCAACCCAATCCTGGGGGCATTGGCTGACAGGACAAAATCAAAATGGGGCAAGTTCAGGCCTTGGATTTTATACACAGCCATACCGTTAGGGGTCATGGCGCTATTAGCGTTCACCACACCCGACTTTTCATACAAAGGAAAAGTAATTTATGCTGCGGTTACTTACACCTTCCTATTGATGCTTTATGCCGCCAATAACCTGCCATACTCTGCACTAAGCGGCGTGATAACCGGCGACATGGGGGAACGCAACAGCATTTCGTCCATTCGGTTTGTAGCAGTGATGTTTGCCCAGTTTTTTGTGCAAGTATTTATGTTGCCAATCATCGAACATGCAGGAGGCGGCGACAAAGCGGCAGGGATTGAAATTGTGATGACCTGGTTGGCCATAACAGGAACCATCATGCTGATAATTACCTTCCTTACAACAAGAGAACGGATTGTCCCCAAAATAGAACAAAAATCAAGCTTGAAGGAAGATTTGGCAGACTTGTCAAAAAACAAGCCATGGATCATCATGCTGTTAGTTACCATTTTGATCTTTGTCACCCTCGCCCTTAAAGGCGGTTCGTACGTTTACTATTTCAACAACTATGTGAATGAAGCAGAATTGGCAAAAGTCATAAAACCAATTACCGATTCCCTGTCAGCCATTGGCATGAACTTCTTTGGTTCCGACCCTGCCTCAGCGGGTTTTGGCTTATTCAATGCAGGTGGCATCATCTTTATGCTGGTCGGAATAGGCATATCCAAAAAATTGGCCGATAGATTCGGTAAAAGAGATGTTTATATGGGTGGATTATTGATTTCTACTTTGTTTATTTTGGCTTTTTACCTTTTCCCGCCCACCAGCGTCAAACTGATGTTTTTGTCGCAAATATTCCATGGCTTCTTTTACGGCATCACCATTCCTGTTTTATGGGCCATGATTGCTGATGTGGCCGATTATTCGGAGTGGAAGACCAATCGCCGGGCAACCGCCATTATTTTTTCGGCCATGATGGTGGGTTTGAAAGCCGGCCTCTCTATTGGCGGGTCATTGGTGACATGGATATTAGGTTTATATGGTTATGTTCATGTGGCACAAAATACGGCTCAACCCGAGTCGGTAGCTCAAGGAGCCAAGATACTCATCAGCGTGTACGCATCCATTCCATTTTTAATTGCTTTTGTCCTACTCTTCTTTTATGAGATCAACAAGAAAATGGAGGTTCAAATCGAGCAGGAACTGGCCGAACGCCGGAAACAATAAATGATAAACTAATAAATAGGAAACCATGAAACTTACAAAATCTCATTTTATCTATCTCATCGTGCTTTGCTTTCCATTGTTTGCACAATCCTGCAACCATGAAAAACCGGTGGAAAAATCGTTGAAAGAAGCGTTTGCCAGCAATTTCCTAATTGGCACGGCATTGAATCAATCACAAATTGAAGGGACAGACAAGCGATCGTTGGAAATTGTAAATAAACACTTCAACTCCATTGTGGCAGAAAATGTGATGAAAAGCGAAGAAATCCAACCGAAAGAAGGGAAATTCAACTTTTCAATAGCCGACAAATTTATAAAATATGGTGAAGAGAATCATCTCCACATGGTGGGTCACACGCTAATATGGCACTCGCAGGCGCCCAAATGGTTCTTCACCGATGCTGAAGGCAACGATGTATCGAGGGAGGTATTGATTGAACGCATGAGAAACCACATCCATACATTAGTAGGCCGCTATAAAGGTAAGGTGCACGGATGGGATGTGGTGAATGAGGCCATATTGGATAATGGCGAATGGCGGCAAAGCAAATTCTACAACATCATTGGTGAAGAATTTGTGGAACTGGCATTCAAATTTGCCCACGAAGCCGATCCCGACGCCGAGCTATACTATAACGACTACTCCATGTCGGAACAAGGAAAACGCGAAGGGGTGGTGAAAATGGTTGAGAACCTCAAAAGCAAAGGTGTTCGTATTGACGCCATTGGCATGCAAGGACACATATCTCTTGAACACCCAGACCTCACTGAATTTGAAAAAAGCATCGTGGCATTTTCTAACCTTGGAGTTAATGTCATGGTGACTGAATTGGACATCACCGTTTTACCATCCCCTGGCCGAAACATAGGTGCTGACATTTCGGCCAATTTCGAGTTGAACGCTGAATTGAACCCTTACACAGCAGGTTTGCCCGACTCCATTGCAAACTCATTCAATGAACGTTACACTCAATTATTCCAACTTTTACTAAAGCATAGCGATAAAATTAGTCGCGTCACACTCTGGGGGGTGCATGATGGCATGTCGTGGCGTAATTTTTGGCCTATAAGAGGACGCAAAGATTACCCCTTGCTGTTCGATAGGGACTTCAAAGCCAAGCCTGTGGTCAACTTACTGATAGAAGAGGCTGAAAAAGCAAACAAAAACTGAACTATTCCAACTAACTAACAACATACATAAAATGAATAAACCAAGATACTTAGTGGACAACCTCTTTATGGCTGACCCTTCTGCCCACGTTTTTAACGGGAAACTCTACATTTATCCATCCCACGATATCGAATCAGGCATTGCAGAGAATGATAACGGCGACCATTTCGACATGCGCGACTACCATGCATTCTCGATGGATGACATAGATGGGGAAGTGACCGATCATGGTGTTGTACTCGATTTGAAAGATGTGCCATGGGCTAGCCGCCAGATGTGGGATACCGATGTGGCTCAAAAAGATGGAAAATACTACCTCTATTTTTGCGCAAAAGATAGAACGGATACTTTTCATATTGGCGTGGCGGTGAGCGAGAAGCCAGAAGGACCATTCATTCCCGAGAAACATCCCATGCTGGGGAGTTACAGCATCGACCCGGCAATTTTGCACGATGAAGATGGCAGCTATTATATGTATTTCGGCGGTTTGTGGGGTGGCCAATTGCAACGTTACCGCAACAACAAGGCCATTGAGTGCGGAGCCGAGCCAGCCGACAACGAACCAGCCTTAACCCCGAGAGTGGCTAAATTGGCGGGAGACATGCTGCAATTTGCCGAGGAGCCCAAGAGCCTCCTCATTCTCGACGAAAATGGCACCCCGTTAAAAGCTGGCGACCACGACCGTCGTTTCTTCGAAGCTTCGTGGATGCATAAATACAACGGCAAATACTATTTCTCCTATTCCACCGGAAACACACACCGACTGTGTTATGCCGTAGGGGATTCCCCTTATGGTCCCTTCGTGTATCAAGGGGTAATTTTAACCCCAGTTGTAGGGTGGACAACCCACCATTCCATTTGTGAGTACAAGGGTAAATGGTACTTATTCCACCACGACAGTGTGCCATCGGGCGGTAGAACATGGCTCAGGAGCATGAAAGTGGTGGAATTGCAATACAATCCAGATGGAACCATCAAAACAATAGAAGGCACCAGGAATGTCCATCAATAAGGTGGATAATAATTAAGTTTAAAAACGACATTTTATCATTCAAAGAACTTAACAGACGATAGAGATGTTTGAAATAAAAAACAGAGTGGCTGTTGTAACTGGTGGTGGAGGCGTATTAGGCGGAAGCATCGCACTCAGCCTGATTGAAGCAGGCGTAAAAGTAGCCATCATAGATATTCGCGAAGAAAATGTGAATAACCGGGTTGCCGAATTGAGACAAAAAGGGGGTGAGGCCATCGGCTTCGTCTCCAGCGTCTTAGACATGGATGACCTTCGGCTGAAAAGCCAACAAATCCTCGACAAATGGAGCCAGGTTGACATCCTCATCAATGCCGCTGGCGGAAACCTGCCAGGTGCCACACTGACCGAAGAACAAACCATTTTTGACATGAAGATGGACGACTTCAACAGAGTTAACGATCTGAACATGAACGGGACCGTCATCCCATCCTTGGTATTTGGCGAAATCATGGCAAAACAAGGGAGAGGGAGTATCATCACCATCTCTTCAATGGCTACATATTCGGCCATCACCCGAGTGCCGGGCTATTCCACAGCCAAAACAGCCATCAACATATTCACCCAGTGGATGGCCATGGAAATGGCAACCAAGTTTGGCGACAAAGTGCGCGTGAATGCAATTGCCCCTGGTTTCTTTATTGGCGACCAAAACAGAAGAGTGCTGATCAATGAAGACGGTTCGTACACCGAACGCAGTAAAAAGGTGTTGGCCCGCACACCCATGAATCGCTTTGGAGATATTAAAGAGTTAAATGGTGCAGTACAGTTCCTTTGTTCCGATGCAGCATCGTTTATTACAGGTGTCATACTGCCGGTTGACGGAGGATTCAGCTCATTTAGTGGCGTATAAAAATTATCGAAAGATTATGGCTTTAGAAAAAACATGGCGGTGGTTTGGCGAAAAGGACAACATCACACTGGAAATGCTTCAGCAAATGGGGGTCGAAGGGGTTGTCACCGCCCTTCACCACATTCCCAATGGAGAAGTTTGGCCTATTGAGGAGATTCTGAAGGTAAAAAATGTCATCGAAAAACATGGCATGAGATGGAGTGTGGTGGAAAGTTTGCCGGTGAGCGAGGGCATTAAGATCTGTTCATATGACCGCGAACGGTTGATAAAAAACTACCAGCAATCGGTAAGGAACCTAGGAGCCTGCGGCATCGACACCATTTGTTACAACTTCATGCCCGTATTGGATTGGGCTAGAACCGACCTCCATTACAAACTTGAAAATGGTGGCGAGTCGATGTATTTTGATTTTCCAACTTTTGTGGCCTTCGATATCTTTATTTTAAAAAGGCCGGGGGCCGAGTTGGACTATCCGGCAGCCATTATTGAAAAAGCAAAAGGCGTATTCGACAACATGAGTGCGGAGGAAGCCGAGACACTTGCCCACAACATTATTGTGGTGACGCAAGGCTTTATCGATGGGGTTATTGATGGTAGCATTCCTGACTACAAAGGCCTATTTTTGGAATTTATTGACCGGTACAAAGGATATGACAAGACCAAAATGCGCCAAAACCTGAAAGCTTTCCTGGACGATATCATCCCAGTGGCCGAAGAGGCCGGAGTACGTTTGGCCATTCATGCGGACGACCCTCCATTCCCCGTTTTGGGATTACCAAGGATTATTGGGCAATTAGAGGACTATGAATGGTTGTTCAAAGCCAATCCATCACCAAACAATGGCATCACCTTCTGCGCCGGATCATTGTCGGCAAGGAAAGAAAATGATTTGGAACAGATCATTGAGAAAACAGCAGAACGCATCCATTTTGTGCATTTACGCAACACTTGTTTACTTGAAGATGGTAGTTTTTATGAGTCGGGACATTTGATGGGTAGTCAAAATATGGCTAAGCTGGTAACAGCCCTATTGAAGGAGCAGAAAAGACGCATTTCGGAAGGGCGCAAAGATACTAATATGCCTGTGCGCCCCGACCATGGGATAAAGATACTGAGTGATTACGAAAACAGTTACAATCCCGGATATCCATTGATTGGACGCCTTAAAGGCCTTGCCGAACTGGATGGTTTGATGTACGGCATTGCCCAATTCATTTAGAAAGACAAGAGAGGACTACAAAGGAGGCTGTCCGAAAAAATTCAAATTCAAAAAACTTGAACGTTTTTTTTCAGACAGCCTTCTTTCAACTTGAGGGATGATGCTCCTTTATAAATTCCGAAGGCCTCACCCCCACCTGGTTGGTAAAACATTTGCTGAAATATTTGGGATCGGAGAACCCCACCTGATAGGCCACTTCAGCTACGGTATATTTATCTTGCTTGAAAAGCTGGATGGCTTTTTTAATCCTCATCGACCTGATGAATTCCACTAACGACATTCCAGTAACGGCTTTAAATTTGCGCAGGAGCAAGGAGTGGCTCATGCCCATTTGGTCAACAATGTCGGTCACCTCAAAAGTTGAATCGTCCAACCGCGCTTCGGTCAACTCCAAAATCTTTTTTATAAATTTTTCTTCCGCAGGAACAATAACCGTCTCCTTGGGTTCCAAAACCAAGTTTTTGCTGAAGCGTTCCTTGAATGCTTGTCGCGATTTTACAATAGCGCCCACCTGTGCCACAAGCACCTCAGTGCTAAAAGGCTTCACCAGGTAACTATCGGCGCCATGCCTAAGCCCTTGCACTTTCGATTCGTCTTCCGATTTAGCTGTAAGCATGACAATTGGAATGTGACTGGTTTCCTGATCGGATTTTAACTTATGCGTCAATTCCATCCCATTTAAGTTGGGCATCATTAAATCGGTGACAACAATATCGGGCATTATTTCGGGGATGTTTTCCAAAGCACTTTGCCCATCGGTGTAGTGCACCACCTTAAATTGCGTTTTGAAGATTCTTTTTAAATAAACAGCCAGATCCACATCATCCTCCACAATAACCATGGTCAAAGCATCACCATTCGAGCCATCCATTGAATCATCATCAGGGGCACTGATTATGGGGACAATTTTCTCAGTATCAAAACCATCCTCTTTCGAGGTTTCGTTAAGAGAGCCAGGTGTCATCGGCAAAGTTATGGAAAACCGGCACCCACCTTGGGGTAAATTAACAACAGAGACCTCTCCCCCATGGTAGTCAACATACTCTTTCACAATCGCCAAACCGATTCCACTGCCGCCCACATTCGATTTTTCAACCCCCTTTGTTTGATAGAAATAATCGAATACACGTCCTACCTCATCATCAGGTATTCCGGGGCCATTATCGGAGATGGATAGTCTGATATCGCCCTCCTTCACACTGGCATCCTCTTCGCTGGTGACCACATCAAACTCAATAACACCGTTTTCTTTAGGCAGGAATTTAATGGCATTGGAAACCAAATTGTAAATAATTGTATCCAGAAGTTGACGGTCGGCATAGAGTTCCTTTTCACAAGGGATATTATATTTAACGTCGATATTCTTTATTTTGAGGGCAACTTCGAATTCATACATTATTCTGGTGAGGAGCTGCTCAATCGGTACCTTTGAGTATTGAAGCACATACTCCCCCTCATTCATCTTCCGCATTTCCAGCAGGCGATTCACCTGATTGAGCAACCTCTTCATATTACGCATGACCATTCCCGAGAGTTCCTTGGCGCTATCGGGCAAATCGCTGAGGGAGGTCAGCTGTTTCAAGGGTTCATAAATCAAGGTCAGCGGGGTACGTATTTCGTGCGAAACATTGGTGAAAAACCGGATTTTTGCCTCTGAAATTTCCACTTCTTTTCGATGTTCCAACTCCAGTATGTGCAGTTTGTTTTTCTCCTTCAACCTAATCAACGAATATTTGCGGAAAGCCAGGAGCAACAGAATCAACACAAGCGCATATCCGGCATAAGCCCAGGCAGTAAACCAAAAAGGTGGTGACACAACAATGTCCATTTCAGTGGCTTCAGCTGGCCACGACCCATCATCATTGTTAGCCATCACCTGCAAGGTATAATGCCCGGCCTCTAAATTGGTAAATGTGATCTTCCTCTCAAGATCATTTACTTGGATCCAATCCTGACTGAAACCCAACAGCCGGTACTTATACCTTACCTTATCTTTAGGCATTCGCTTCAAGGAAGCAAATTCGAAACTAATAATTTTTTCGTGGTGCTTCAATTTAATTTCACGAGTAAAAGCAATAGTGTTTGGCAGAATAACCCGCCCATTGTACTTTTCCCCAGTAACTATTTTTTGATTCAAGATGGAGAAATCGGTAAAAACCACGGGGAAAGCAACACCTTTATGAAACACGCTGTCGGGATTGAAATAGACCACCCCATTAAGTCCGCCGTAGAACACCCGATGACTTGAGGCATGGAAAATCAATGAACTGCCCTCGTAACAATAATCCGACTCCCTGCCCTCGGGCACAAATTCGACGATGCTGCTATCCTTTTCAGTATAACAACAAAGTCCCTGGCTGGTAGCCATCCATAAACGGCCGTTGTGGTCTTCGCACAGGGAACTGACAATACCGCCAGGAAGCCCATCGTCGCCTGTAATACCGGCAAATCGCACTTGACCACTTTCCAGAGACTGCTGGAGGGTTTGACCTGGCGCAGGGATCACTTTCACCAAGCCACGGCCTGTCCCCAACCATATATCGCCGAGGTTTGTTTCAATTATTTGATAGATGTCGTTATGGGCAATAGAAAACTCCGACTCCGGATCGTGCTTAAATGATTTAAATGTACTCTTCCGTTCCATCACACCTTGTATTGGAGCCACATTCAACCCTCCGCCCTTGGTGCCTACCAGCAAAAAACCATAGGATGTGGTCTTTATGGAAAGCACCACATCATTACTTAAGCCAAGCAGCTCTTGGGGGGTATTTGAATAAACCTGTTGTTGACCGGTGGACCTATCGATATATCCGAATCCGCCCCCCCAGGTACCATACCATAGATGCTTACGATCATCTTCAAACAAAGAAAAAACATAGCCGTTGGTTTTATAGTATTTCACCCGGCCATCGGAACAGTATTGAATAATTGAGTTTAATGAAGTTCCCACCCAGATATCATTTTGGTCATCCACCCAAAGTGCTTTTATCACCTTGTTCAGGTTTTGATTATCAAAAGCCAAATGGAAGCTTTTATGCAGGCCAATATCATCGTCAACAACCTTATAACTTTCAACTCCTCCGGTTGAGGTTCCAATGAAAAGGTGGTTGTTTCGTTGCGCTAAAGTTTTAACTTTTTTAAGTTCGCTGCCAAAACTAGGATCTGTTGCAATATTCAATTTCTTGAATGGGTTAATTGACAAGTCAACATAATAGAGGCCTGAGTCGTCAAATCCAACCCAAAGCACTCCCCTGTCATCATATAAGAACCTATTGATCAAACTACTTCCGGCAACCTTATCAGAATTAACATAAACAATATGATCCCCATCCATCATCGCCAGCCCAACACCTTCAACAACAAACCATAGTTTGCCATTTTTATCAACCGTGGCATCATCCACCCTATCGGATTGGATATGAAATGGGTTCTTCAATTTAGAACTATATCTATCAATATGGTAAAAAGCGCCCTGACTCTCTTTAGAGAGTTTTAGTAGGCCATCATAATTTGCAATCCAAATATTTCCGCCTTTGTCCTCCACAATATTAGAAGTGATACTGAGGTAACGCAAATCTGGGGATATTTCGTGGAAGACAGATGTTTTCGTATCAAAGCTGAAGATGCCGCCCCCGGTGGCCACCATCAACCGGTCGTTGCCCATAGCTAAAATATTATCAACGACAGTTGCGGGTTCCCCGGGTATATAAGAATCATTTGTCTGCGTCCGGAAAACAGCGCCCTTGGTCACATTGGTAAAATCATTGGCTTGAACGTCGTATTTTAATAAACCAATGGGCGTGGCAGCCCAAACAACGCCATGGTAATCGATACTGATATCACTCACAAAGCCATTGTAGTTATGATGGGCAAATCGCTGTATCCTGCCATCTTTCAGCCCCAAGCGGTTGATTCCCCCACCGCGGGTACCCACCCATAAGATAGAATCTCCCTGAACAGCCAGGCAACTGATTTCATTATTAGATATGGAGTTATTATTGTCGGGATCATATTTGTAAGCCAAAAATTGATAGCCATCGTACCGGTTCAGTCCATCTTTTGTCCCAATCCAGATAAAACCCGCGCTATCTTTTGCCAAACATTGAACGGATGAGTGTGATAGTCGGTTTGACGACATCGCCTTACGAAACTGGTAATCGGCTCCATTGAGATGAATGAGATTAAATAGCAATACAAAAAGCAGCAATACCGCAGTTTTGTTAACATCTAAAAACAAACGCTTTACACAAAAAACAAACATAGTAATAGTTAAAAATCATTTAACACCCCCTGCTAAAGTTAATATCTTCAGTAACATTTCCAAACACAAAAAGAAGCTTATTTTCCTCACACAAAAGCTAAACAACTGAAATACTATAAGAAACAAATTCACGCACCACAGTTGCGCCAATATTGATATTCATTTGGATCGGAGCAAAAAATGCCTCATGCTAACAAAAATAAAATTTTCCCAAACATGTGGTTTTTCGGGTAATTTCGCCCTTCGAGAACTCGGTTGAAAAGTGAGGCTTCCATTGTAGATTTTGAAACATTTCACTTCCTATCAAATTTAATTCGATAAAAGAGATCAGCGCCTGTATGGGTATTCAAAGATTGGAACAATAGGAGTAAATGTTAAAAAAACAAAAGCATCTGTATCAAAATTGACAGAATATTGATGAATAAAAGGCAATATTTGGCTGTCCGGAATTAATGTCTATTAACTTATCGCGACAAGAAATTAACTATTAACTTAAAAGTATGATGAAAAAAAAACGACTTCTACGTGTAGCATTATCCATGCTACTTTTGTTGAGTTTTTCGTTTATGAGCTTTGGGCAGAATTTAGCCATACAAGGTTCGGTAAAAGACGAAAATGGGGCGTTATTGCCTGGCGTTACAGTGTTAGCTAAAGGAACAACCACAGGAACCATCACTGATGGAAATGGAGCATATTCATTATCAGTTCCGGCTGACTCAAAGGTTTTAGTTTTTAGCTTCATAGGGATGGTCTCTCAAGAAATTCAGATTTCTTCCAGCTCCACCATCAATGTAATTTTAAGAGAGGATGCCTTCAATTTACAAGAAGTAGTGGCTGTTGGGTATGGTGTCCAACGAAAGGAAGCCATTACTGGTTCTGTGGCCAATATCAAAGGAGATATTGTTAGGGAGGTGCCATCGGCTAACGTTTCCCAGGCACTGCAAGGAAGGGTCGCCGGGGTGGAAATGTTGCAAACCTCCTCCAAACCCGGAGCTGCCATGCAAATTCGAATTCGCGGGACGCGCTCATTAAATGCAACCAACGACCCCCTTGTCGTTCTCGATGGGATTCCATTTGCCGGAACCATTGGAGACATTAATCCCTCCGACATCAAGAGCATCGATATTTTAAAAGATGCTTCTGCCACTGCCATTTATGGATCGCGCGGCGCCAACGGGGTCATTCTAATCTCAACCAATAAAGGGAATGTTGGGCAGGAAGCCAAATTCACCTACAATGGATACACAGGGATAAAAGATCTTTATGCCCGTTACCCCATGATGAATAACACTGAATTTGTGGCGCTCCGCAAAGCTGCAGGAAAATACACCAATGGTGTTGACGAAGGGGATATCACAATTGATCCTAATGAACACAAATACGAAAAGAGCGGTTTGATTTCGTTGATGCGATACCCGGTGAATCAAACTATTTGGAAGCCCTTGTTCGGAATTATAAAACCTGATTTTTTGAGCTCCAACGCCAAAAGGTTTACTAATAAGGCAAATGACATAAAATACCAGGACTAAATTCTTAAGCATAGAATGGTGTGAAAAATGCAATTAACAGTAGTGTCTATTAAATTTAGTTAAAATCACCCATAACACACATATAATCAGAACTAAAATTGTCTCAAACCTTGTCGCACTTTTGAAATGTTTACCTTCATTGGTAAACATAAAAGTAGCGAAAAATGAACAGTGGCAAATATCTTTTCAGTCAAATCACCGATTTTCTTCCCAAACGATATTTTGAAAGACTCGTTATGAACCAATGTAACGATAGGACTCAAGGTTGGAGTTTTACATACTGGAATCAGATGCTTGTTCTGATATTTGGACAGTTGGATGGCTGCAACAGCCTTCGTGAATTGACGGACATTACTACTGCTCATGCGAAAAAATCTTTTCACCTTGGTTTTGGTAAAACCCCAATAAATCGAAGCGTTCTATCCAAGGCTAACCAACTGCGTGATTATCGCATTTTTGAAGAATTTGCCTATCACATGGTGGCTCTTGCTCAGAAAAATCGCATAGACAAAGAGTTTATACTCAATGGGAAATATTACGCTTTTGACTCGACCACAATAGATCTCTGCATGTCTCTTTTTGACTGGGCAAGATTCAGAAGTACCAAAGCTGGCATCAAGGTACACACCCAACTTGATATCGTGACCGAAATCCCCGTTTCATTCAACATCACAGAAGCTGCAGTTCATGATGTGAATGCGATGGATTGGATTAACTACGAGCCGCTTGCCTGTTATGTTTTTGACCGTGGCTATTGGGATTTGAGTAGGCTGTACCGGATAGAGATGATCAACTCGTTCTTTATCATCCGAGAAAAACAAAAACCGAAGTTTGAAATAGTCGCTGGAGATGACCTCATGGAAAGCCGTGATAATATACTCCGAGATCAAACTGTGAGGTTCATAACAAAGGGAAACAGAGAAAACTATCCTTCCGAAATCAGGAGAATAGTATACTATGAGCCTGAACTAAAGCGAACCTTCACCTACTATACGAATAATTTCTATTTGAAGGCCAAGGATATTGCCTTTCTTTATAAAAACAGATGGACTGTAGAGACCTTTTTTAAATGGATCAAAGGTCACTTGCGCATCAAGTCTTTCTGGGGCAATACCGAGAATGCGGTTCGAATACAGGTATATGTGGCCATCATTACATATTGCACTGTTGCAATCATTGAACGAAAACTTGCTCTAGATAGAAGTATTTTTGAAGTAATGAGAATCCTTGGTAGTTCCCTCCTTGCAAAGGACAATATCAAGGATTTGTTTCAATTAGATGAGGCGGAGCAGGCTCAAGATTGCGTGCAATTGAAATTGGATTTTTAACATTAATTAATAGACAGTAGTGTGCAATTAATTTAAAACATCTACAACGATTCTCCTATAACTTGTCAATGAAGGTACTCCATTGTCGGCCACTTCACAAATCACATGAAGGTGCTGACCTCCCGAATCCTTAGGCAACTTAATCCGAATCCTCTTGTCATCAACATGCTCTATTTCAATTGGCTGTTTTAAGGAACCTGCTTCGGGTTGTATCCACCATTTAAAACTGAGCGCATCACCCTCCTGATCGTACGACCCTGATGCATCAAGGGTAACAACTTCACCCGCTTTGGCATCTAGATGAAGAATCCCAAAACCAGGAACACCATTAATGATTACGCATGGATTTCTATTCCCTTGACCCGTGGCAGCCCAATCCATTCGGGCGGCAAAATCATTAAAAACGGCCGGATAAAAATAGGCTTCATAATCATAACAAACTTTATAAACCAAGCCCTTATGGTTGGTATAGGCAAAGGTTGTATCATCGGCAGTTAAGCCCCACTCGGAATATCCACCCCAACTAACTTGCGTGGGGATCAAGGGGTCGTTTAAGCCATTGGGTAAAACATGTAAAAATGAAGGTGTATCGCCTTCCACGCCAAATTTGTACTTGGGATATACAAGACCAAGATTTCCATGACCTTGAATATGTTGAGCATAATCTTCCCATTTTTCCCGGCCTGTACCATTTTGATATTTCCAGGCACATTCGTCCCAGATAAACAAAAGTTTATTTTCAAACTCATGGCGCAACCATTGATGAGAACTTATGTGGAATGGCGTGCCAGATACGTAAGATCGATCCTGGTCGGTGATGGCATAAGTGGGAATTTTCTTCAAGAATGCTTCAAGCCCCTCGGCATCCCTATCGTGCTGAACCTGCCAAATGGATTGGGCCAAGGTGTTGCCACCGCCCCATAGCAGTATCCATAAAGGGCGATCATCCTCCTCATCGGCCTGATGAATAATCAAATTACTGCCATCAGAGGTATTAGCAGCGCCAATTTGATCCAACCCCCTTCGCTTGCTGCCAAATACCGTTCGTTGACGGAGGTAGTCGGCACTAGGCCAATAACCGACCTCTTGTTGCGATTCATCGGCCAAAAAACCAACCTGCCCGGAACGTTTCATCAAGCTAGGCAAGTCCTTTTCGTAGGCATCAATGGCATTGTGTATCAGTTGGAAAAAATCGTTGCAAGTCTCGTCCAAACTCCAGCCCGTTGTATAGATCAAACCCTCTATTTCAAGCATATCGGCATAGACCATAAGCCGAACGAGCGATTCACTATCGTCTGTTTCCCAAGTTGAAACATCGGTTAAAATAACAACCCGAGGTTTTCCAATCTTCTTCAACTGCGAAGGGGTAGCCAACACATAAAACGGAGCCAGCACCATGAATGCCAGCAGCAAGAAATTTGTTTTCATCCTAATTTTTTCTCAAAATATATTCTCAAATACGATAACACGCAGCCAAAATTCACAACCCATCCCCACCAGTGGTTACCCTCCCGGCGGAAGATGGATTGTACTAGTCTTTCATTTTAATTGAACTAAAACGACCGAATGGGCGGGGATTTCAAGGTTAAGGACACCCTTCTTGATTATCCCTGCCTTAAAATCAGATAAAACAACTGCCTCGTTTTTGCCAAAATCATTGTAAGCAGTCATATCCTTAGCGGTAATTATTTTCCCACTGACCGAATTAAACCCCTGCCCCAATTGGCATTGAAGTGAAATAGCCTTGTTTGGGTTGGCATTGGTAATGGTAATACTTGTAACACCATCCCGCCTGGAAGCAGAGGCTGTCAAGGCAGGGATGGACTCACCCCCGAATTGATATTGTTCGCTTTCGATTTGGATGGGCACAAGGGTTGCATCCTGATGAACATTGTACATTTTAAACACATAATAGGTTGGTGTTTTCACCATTTCAGCCCCCTTGGTAAGAATCACTGATTGCAACACATTCACTATCTGTGCAATATTGGCCATACTAATGCGGTCGGCATGGTTGTTGAAGATATTCAAATTAATGCCGGCCACCAAAGCATCGCGCAAAGTATTTTGCTGTTGCAGGAAACCTTCTTTTGTACCCGGCAATTTGTCGTACCAAGTACCCCATTCATCAACGATCAGCTTCACATGGCCTTTAGGATCATACCGATCCATAATTGCCAAATGCTGCCGGATGTATTCATCGATAAACATGGTATTAAACAATGTTTTAAACCACATCTCCTCATTAAAATCAATTGAAGAACCTTTGACGGACCAATCGCCGGTAGGCAGGGTATAATAGTGCATGGAAAGGCCTTCGGTCAGGTAGAGTTTATTACCCAATCCTGCCATAATTTTATCTGTCCACACGGTATCGTTGCCTGATGGGCCGCAAATGACCCGCTGAAGATTATTGCCTTTGACATAGGATGCGTAATGGCGATACAAATTGGCATAGTATTCAGGGGTCATTTCGCCACCACAGCCCCAGTTTTCGTTGCCGATCCCCCAGAATTTCACATTCCATGGATCTTCACGGCCATTCTGCTTGCGCAAATCGGTCATTGGACTTTTGTTGTTGGAGGTTACATATTCCACCCATTCGGCTGCTTCCTTAACCGAGCCGGATCCCACATTGATACTCAAATAGGGTTCGGTGCCAATCAATTCGCAGAAGTTCAAGAATTCATGTGTCCCAAAGCTATTATCTTCGGTGACGCCACCCCAATGAATATTTACAATGGAGGGGCGGTTCTGCTTTGGTCCGATTCCGTCTTTCCAATGATAAGTGTCGGCAAAGCAACCGCCGGGCCAGCGCAGAACGGGAACTTTCATCTCCTTAAAAGCTTCAACCACATCCAAACGATATCCATTGATGTTTGGTATTTTAGAATCTTCACCAACATAGATCCCTTCATAAATACAAGTGCCCAGATGCTCCGAAAAATGTCCATATATTTCCTTGCTAATCTTTATGGCTGAAGGTTCGGATTTTAACACAAGCGTGTTTTGAGCGGAAAGCTTAGCGCCTACCAACAAGATGACAAACAATAACTTCAGTTTCATTCTATATGTTTTTTCAATTAAAAGATAAATATAACACTCAAAAAGCCAAGATTCCAACGCAGAACCTACTCTTCAACAATCACCATGAGTTCATTAAAACTAAAGCTCCCACTACTTTTATAACCTTCAACAACGATGGATACTTCGTGCATCAACCCCATTTTCATACCCAGATCCTCCCATTTATCGAAATGAGCTGAGATATTTATTTTTCCAGCTTGGCGTTTATCACGTCGGATACTGAAATATTGCTGAAAGGTGGTGTTGCCTTCAATGGAGGGTTGATTAACCCTGGTATTTACATATATATCGTACAAACTACCATCAACCTCAAAAGATCCCTTGAAAATTGCATTTTTATCCATGGAAGGTATCCAACGGCACCAATCTTCAATGATATAGTACTCAATTAAGGGATTAACACTCCATCCATACACCGACAGATATGAATTTCCTGAGGCAGTTGAAGGCTGGTAGTCACAATTGTATTGAGCTGCGAAATGGCCTATTGCCTGGTGGGGTTTGGTTTGGTCATAGGCCAATCCACGACGCGCGAGGTAGTTTTCAATGCCGTCCCATTCGCCACTAAACAGAGCTCCTGGACCAAGGGTCATGCAGGCATGCCCTTGTGCATATTGGTTCCACAACTCATACCGATACCCATCCTGCACGCCGCTGATTACTTCAGACCCCTGTCCAACACAGAGTTTTTGCGCTCCTACAGGCGAAACGAACAAAAAATTAATCAGCACCAAAAATCCCAACGATAAATTTCTCTTAATACTTTCCATGCTTGCTATACATTCATTTTTAAACCAGTCATTACTCTTTCAAAAACTTGCGTTCAGGAGCGGCAAACAACTGGCTCTTTACCCCAATCAGAATCGCAAAGTTCTGTTAGCAAATGTAAATTTTAAAGATTGGTAGAGGGACGAAAATTTTATTTCAAAGGGGGATATTTTTATCGATTCGGGAGTTAGTCGATAAGTTAGGGAGTCCACAAGCCGGGGAGTCAGGAACCCCGAATTAAACGAATTGGAATTCTTGGCTTCGCCAAGCGCAAGCGATGAATTGGCTGCGGAAAGCGCAGCGATTACTTGGAGCAGTTAAGAGAAATCGTAAGGTTTATAGACGACACTTCTTTTATGGATGGTTGATTTTTTGTTGTTGGATATAGTGCTGCCCTACGGGCAGGTGACTGGTAGCATCGCGTTACCACAGGCTTACGCCTGCGGTTAAACATATGTTGTCCTCCGGACAAATCACCTATATTCATGCCCGATGATCCGATTGGATGCGCTGATTGGCAGCCCTGCATTTTAGCCATGTTGGGAGTGGGTTGAAAGGTTGGAAAAGTTGATAAGTTCTGGGTTAGATAGCTTTGGGAAAACCTCGAATGACACGAATTTGACGAATTCTTGGCTGCGCCAAGCGCAAGCGATAAATTGGCTTCGCCAACCAACAGAGGTAAGCGAAATGAATTGAAGGGACTGTTGTGTCAATGGAGCCAATTTCCATCTAAAATGCGGGGCATACTAACTATAAGCAAAAAAGCAAGGCTCCCACTGGAGCCTTGCAATTGAATAAAAGCAAATTATAAACCTAAAAGAAATAAAAAACTATTGCGTTCAGTACTTAGAATTCCAAAGCCTCACCAAACCTTGAAATATTCGCCTTCGACGATACAGCGGCCAACAACAGCTTTTCGACCACTTACTGCCTTATCGACCGGCTGCATACCACCAATCGAAATAGAAACCTCGCCTTGGGGCACATACATTTTATGCTCGGGATGATAAACAGCCAAATTGAGCGGATGGAGGGTCATTTTTACCTTTCGGGTTTCACCGGTCTTCACGAAAACTCGCTGAAATCCTTGCAAGGTGCGGATTGGCCCTTCAGAATCTCCTGGATGGCTCACATACAATTGAACCACCTCTTCGCCATCATATTTGCCAACATTGGTTACATCCACCTCAACATCAAACGACTCTCCTGCCCTCACTTTTTCGGGAAGGATCAAATTGCGGTATTCGAAAGCAGAATAACCAAGCCCGTGACCAAATCCATACAGGGGTTCCCCTTGGAAATATTTGTAGGTTCGGCCCTTCATGCTATAATCATCAAAAGGGGGCAATTGATCAACCGACCGATAGAATGTGACGGGCAACCTACCGGAAGGATTGTAATCGCCAAACAAAATGTCGGCAATGGCTATGCCGCCAGCCTGACCGGGATACCACGCCTCAAGGATGGCAGGGATATTTTCCGACTCCCAATTGATGGCCAAGGCACTGCCATTCAACAGCACCAGCACCGTTGGCTTATTTAAGGCCATAATTTTCTTCATGAGTTCCGTTTGCACGGCGGGCAATCCAATTTGAACTCGGTCGCCACCGGCAAACCCATCGACCTTCACCTTCATCTCTTCACCTTCCAAAAAGGGGCTCAAGCCCATACAAAGCACCACCACATCGGACGACTGGGCCAGTGCCAACGCTTCTTTTTCGAGATCGCGCCCAGGCACATCCCACAACAACTTCATGGTTGGATATTCAGTATCCCACTGTTGATATTCAACTTCAATTTTATACGGCTTGCCTGCCTGCAAGGAGATCCTTTCATATTCCATATGAGGATGATGCACAGCTTCCCACTCGCCCATCAAACTATCTTGAAGCATCACCTTAAAGGAACGGTACCCCTCTCCCCCAATGGCATACTCCCCGCTCTCCGGAGGGACAAGGTAGCCACGCCAACGTACCGAAAAACGATCGTAACGCAATCCTTCGACAGGGGCTTTTGCCCACCACGTGAAATCAACGGAAGCGTCAACTCTTTTCAACAGGGCATCCCCCGCCATGGCAACATTGTCGAAGTATTCGGCATTCAAACCATTTTGCAACAGATCGGCTGTTGTAAACAGACAAGAGGAAGGAACCACATCCATGTAAGGAAACTCCTTTGCCAAACGGGTTCCTGGAGCAAACCGCACATTGGCATTGGGTAATTTTTGCTTAATTCCTTTGAATGGCGTCACCGGATTGGAAGGGTACCCATTGTAATTGCCGAGCAGAACCTCCAACTTGTCGGCATTAGGGCCTATAACCGCCACATTCTTAACATCTTTCCGAAATGGGAGCGTTTGATTCTCATTCTTGAGCAACACCATCGACTTGCGGGCGGCTTCAAGCGCCTTTGCCTTATGAGGTTCCGAATCGACAACAGAGAGAGGGATCTTAGAATAGGGCACCATCTCCTGAGGATCGAACATCCCCAATTTCATGCGGGCAACCATCAACCGGGTAACACATCGATCAATTTCATCCTCTCCAATCAAGCCATTGTGGACGGCCTGCACCAGGGCAGGATAGGAATTTCCACAATTCAAATCGGTGCCTGCCTTCACGGCCATGGCCGAGGCTTCTTCAACGGTTTCCACCAATTCATGGTCGCCTTTGTTGTAGAAGTCCCTGACAGCCCAACAATCAGAAACGATATAACCTTTAAATCCCCAGTCATCGCGCAACAACCCCTCCAAAAAGGTACTACCACAACATGGCTTTCCATTCAAGCGGTTATAGGCGCACATCACCGAATAAACACCAGATTCCTGAACCGTTTTCTTGAAATGGGGCACATAAGTTTCAATGAAATCGCGATCGGCCGGTGTGGCATTGAACCGATGACGGTCGGGTTCAGGGCCACTGTGCACCACGAAATGTTTGGCCGTAGCAACCAATTTGAGGTAACGGGGATCATCACCCTGCAAACCTTTGATGTATTGCACCGCCAACTCTCCAGATAAAAAAGGATCCTCCCCATAAGTCTCCATGCCTCGACCCCATCGCGGGTCTCTGAAAATATTGATATTGGGGGTCCAAAAAGTTAAACCCTGATAATAACCCCGTTTGCCACGTGAAGCAAAATCATGGTGCTTGGCCCGAGCTTCATCCGACACAACGGTTGCAATTCGAAACATCAAGGAGTCGTCCCACATGGCAGCCATGCCAATGGCTTGGGGGAAAACCGTGGCCAAGCCGGCACGCCCAACACCATGCAAACACTCATTCCACCAATTGTATTCGGGAACGCCCAGGCGATCAATTGCCGGGGATTCGTGCAACATTTGCGAAACTTTTTCTTCCAGCGTCATCCTTGACACCAGGTCGGAAGCTCTCTCCTCAAACGACAAACGAGTGTCGTGATAAGGCAATGGTTTTTCAACACATGCTGTCATCCATAGAATGATTAAAATTAAACAACCAAATAATCTATTACCCTCCAATAGCATACTTACTTTCATTACAACTTTTTTTTTACATTCTCCATAATTTAAACTCACTAAAATCACCTTCATCCCAATCAACACAATTTAATAGTTTTAAATTTATGGCTTGCATTGTTTTAATCTTTTTGCATCACCAATTCCGAATAATTTGGCGATTAAGCTTTCCTGCCTCTGTCAATTGATTATCGGTCCATGATCCGGTGGTACCGACTCCTTGTTTCACAATAGACCAAGGTTCCACTTTGTCGTTAACCGACCAACAACAATGGATCAGCTGGTTGGATTTGCACCAAGCCATCCAGCTTTGTGTTTCGGGATCGTTTTGCGAATCGCCCACTACCCCCCATTCCGTCACTACCAAAGGCAATCCGCTCTGCATGGCTGAGGTTGCGCGATCCCTGAGCCATTGCTTGTGATTAATTGAATAAAAATGCAAGGTATAGGCTATATTAACAAACCCCTCAATGGGGTTGGCCGCGGCATCATCGACCTTTTGCGACCATTCGCCGGTTCCCACCACAATCAGGTTATCCTCATCTATGGCTCTAATGGCGGCAATCACCTTTTCGGCATAGGGCTTAATGTGTGCATTCCAGGTGGCAAATTTACCATCGTTGGCAGGGGTCGCGTCCACATACTTGGGTTCGTTGTAAATTTCGTAGATGATATTGTCGTATCCACCATATTTTCGAGCCATTTTCTGAAAAAAATCAATGGCATCCTGCTCATACAAGTGGGCATAATGTGAATGCCAGTCGATGATAACATACATTCCATGTTTGATGGCAGCATCCACCAACGTTTCCACCCGCTTTAGATTATCATCCTTTTTTTGCAGATACCCCCCGGCATCGTCAACACCCATCGCGGCTCTGATGATGGTGGTTCCCCAATCAAGCTTGAGCCATTCCACCACAGATTCGTTATAAAAGCGGTTACCACCCCAATCGTTGTTGCTCCAAAAGAAACTGTTTCCAGCCAAACTTACGGGAAGATCGTTATTTCCAACAATTTTATTTCCCAAAACCTTCAACTTGCCAAAATAGGCCACGGCAGAGGAAAACTTGCGCTTATTATACTTTAGCGTGTAGCTTTTTGTTGTTTTCCCATTTTCGGCTGTCACCAAAATAGTACTTGAAGTACCGGAGCAGTCGATCAACTGCCCTACCTTCACGGTGGATGTTGCACCAGTGGAGAGCATCATTGAAACCACATCGAGTTCTAAGGCTTCCAAGGGAATGTCGCGATCGATCATCACGTTCTCTCCATCAATTTGTGCATTAAACACCGACCCTTTGTAACTGAAACCTATTTGTTTTAACATGGCTTCACCCGACAAAACAGCAGGTACCACCTCATCAGAATTTGAGGCCGAACATCGAATGATAACAACCCCAAGTAAAAGAAGAGCAACAATCCTAAAATTACTCATAAAAAAATCATCTATTAAAAACAATAACAACCATACAACATGAGATGATGGTATAGAAAAAACAGAAACAGATTAATCCAGCGAAAATCAAATAACGTGTCCTGAAAAATTCCTTTTCCAGGACACGTCTCCAACTAATAAACAAATGAAAACTCATCCATTAATGGCAATTGATCGGATGAGCCCCCAACGAAAATTTGGAATTGCCCGGTTTCAGGGGCAAACTGATTGTCGAGTCGCCAAAACGCCAAATCATCGGGCGTGATGGTAAATTCAACTTTAATTATTTGACCTTTGGGAACCATGACCTTTTCAAATCCTTTTAGCTCCAGCATGGGTCGGGAAACACCTTTCCCCACCAGATCGCGCACATACAGCTGCACCACCTCTTCTCCGTCGTATCCGCCTGTATTCTCAATTTCAACTGTGACCTTGATAGCACTTCCTGGTTTTAAGACATTGGTGTCAATTTTCATATTTTTATATACGAAAGAGGTATAGCTCAAACCGAAACCAAAGGGGAAGAGCGGGACGTTGGGAATATCGCGATACTTTGAACTAAAGGTACTAGGATCGGGATTATAGGGGCGGCCAGTTGACATTTGACTGTAGAATACAGGAATCTGCCCCACATGGTAGGGGAAAGAGGCCGGCAGTTTACCTGAAGGATTGTAATCGCCAAAAAGCACATCGGCTATGGCATTTCCCGCTTCGGAACCAAGCAACCAGCAATTCAAGATGGCATCGGCATGATCCACCACATCGGTGAGCACCAAAGGCCTACCGGTAAATAGTGTGAGTACCACCGGTTTTCCCAGTTTCTTAATCTCCCTCAACAGCTCCAGCTGTAGGCCTTTGAGAGAAATATCGGCATAACTGCGGCATTCGCCGCTAAAATAGGCAGACTCGCCCAATGCCATCACTACCACATCGGCTTTGCGGGCGGCTGCCAGGGCAGTGGCAAAACCACTTCGGTCGGTGGTGTTGACCTCCAACTGGGTAAAGAAGAGGTGATTGGTATTATTGGTTAATTTGCATCCTTCTGCATAAACTACATCAACCCGATCGCCCACTGCGGCCTTTATCCCTTCCAAAAGAGAGACAGCCGAATTGGGGTCGGCATTTCCCCGCCAGTTGCCCAAAGGAGCGTCCTTGTCGGCAGCCAACGGCCCAATCAATGCGATGGTACCCCGTTGTTTGGAAAGCGGCAAAACCATCTTATCATTTTTCATCAACACAATAGATTTGCGCGCAACATCGCGTGAAGCGGCCAAATGGTCGGGATGCAGCGTCATTTTCTTCTGCTTTTCCACATCGCAATAGCGGTAAGGGTCGTCAAAAAGACCCAGCTGCTCTTTCACGCGAAGGATACGGCGAACCATTGCATCTATTTGAAAAATATCTATTTTACCTTCATCCAGAAGCTTTTTCCCATAGGGGAAATAAAGGTTGGCCATCATATCCATATCTATCCCGGCATTGATACCTTGGGCTGCTGCATCCTCTGGCGACTCAGCACTGCCATGGTAAACCAGTTCACCCACAGAGGCCCAGTCGGAAACAACAAACCCTTCGAAGCCCCACTCATGGCGCAAAACATCGGTAAACAACCATTTATCGCCAGAGGCAGGAACCCCGCCATTGGTATTGAACGAGGACATAAACGTTGCAACACCTGCTTTCACCGCAGCTTGAAAAGGGGGAAAATAGATTTCCCGCATCATCCGTTCACTCATATCGGCCATGGCATAATCGCGCCCACCCAAGGCAGCACCATAGCCTAAAAAATGTTTGGCACAGGCGGCTATGGTATTGGAATCTGCCAGATTTTCGCCTTGAAAACCTTTCACCCTGGCGATTGCAGCCTGCATGCCAAGGTAAGGATCCTCACCAGCTCCCTCCATGATGCGGCCCCAACGTGGATCGCGCGAAATATCGACCATAGGGGCAAAAGTCCAGTGCAACCCATTGGCGGCTGATTCAACAGCAGCTACGTGAGCGCTAAGCTTCATGGCCTGCCGGTCGAAACTGGCAGCTTCGGCCAAAGGAATGGGGAACAATGTTTTATATCCATGGATAACATCGAATGCAAAAATAAGGGGGATCCCCAGGCGCGACTCTTCCACAGCGATTTTTTGAAGCCGCCGGGTTTCATCGGCTCCGGTGACATTCAAGAAACTTCCGATGCTTCCGGATCGAATCATCTGGTCGTAGCCCTCCTCTTGGGGGTTTGATGCGCCAGTCCCGGTTGAATGATAGGGGTTGGATACCTGATTTATTTGTCCCAATTTTTCTTCGAGGGTCATTTGGGAGACCAACTCCTCCACACGGTCATTTTTCGGTGGCGACTGGCAGGCCAAGAGGGATATTGAAGCCAATGCGGCAAAAAAGTATTTCATTCTTTTCATATGAAGCAGTTTTAGAAATTGCTACTGCGCAAAAATCCATGGTCCGAAATAATTTTCAGACCGTTATAAAAAAATGAATTAGGGCTATCGCAAGGGATAGCCCCAATCCATATAAAAAAGGTCAAACGGGTTCCGTGGCAGGTTTGAAGACCCAAACCCAACCAGTACCGCCAGCATTGGTTGGCGTGAACAAGATCATCCGATCACTGGTCAGTTCAATGATTTGATACTTCGATTCGGGATTGACCCTAGCGGCATCGTAGCCCAAAATAGGTTGATCTTTGAATGTCAAAGAGGTAAAATCTCCGTTAAAAGCAAAACTACCCTTATTACCTTCCCCATCGGCGGTTGTATAATAAGTATAATTTGGAGCGCCAGCCAGGTCAAAGAACATTTTCCCATCGGCATCGGCAGGCGGGCAGCAGGTGCTTCCAGCATTCCACCACACCTCTTTGTAATTGGAACCACTTACCATGGCCCAAAATAGGAGTTGACCATCAAACCATACATACTCTTTATCGAACACCCAAGCCTTTCCGCTCAAATCATCACCAACTAAATTATAATAAGCGTCGGGAAGTGGTTCATCCAATTTATCGATGGTAACGGATACTTTTTTACTGACATATTCCCTGGAGGCTAAATCTCCATCGGTTATATAAGGTGTTGTGGCATAAAATGTGAATTCATGCGTTCCGGTGAAGGGAAAGACTGCTTCGACACGGTCGGTTGTTTTCGTATCCAGTATATAATCCCAATAACCAGTCACACCGGGGGTATTCATCCGTATGGAAAGTTTATTACCCCCTTGGGTAGCTTGAACAACCTCAAGCTGAATTTTATCAACATCAAAGCTGTTTTTCAATTCATCCCTATCCTCAATGGGATCACATGCGTTGAAAGCCAAAAGAGATACTCCAGCAATCAAGCCAATTATTTTATTTATTTTCATCTTTCTTCTTTTTAGAGTTACACAAAAAATCACCACCCAGGATTTTGGGTGTAAACACCATTTGACAAGCGGATTTCACCTTCAGGAATAGGCAACAGACCTTTGGTTTCGGGTCGGTAGGTGACTTTATAGGTCGCCTCAGTTCCAGAGTTATTCACTTTGGTTTCGATGCCATAAAAGTTATTGTTGGTTGCCACATCGCCCCAGCGCACCAGGTCGAACCAGCGCAACCCTTCAAAAGCAAACTCATGAAGGCGTTCTGTCTTCAGATTGTCCAGCGAATAGGCAATTGGCTCCAACCCGGCACGCTCTCGCACATCATTCATGCCATCGGCAGTTCCAGTCAATTCGGAGTGCATCAACAGCACATCTGAAAAACGGAGGTAGTAAAAATCTTGAGCCGCCCATAATTGCATGGGGTCACCATGAACCATATTATAAAGGTAAAAGAACATCCCTTTCACGCCATCCTTACCATTGTGTTGAAGCGTGGTGTATTTCTTGTTCACCAAACCAGTGTTGTGATCCCCTTTACCGATGTTCCATCCGGACAATCCCATATCGGGATCCTTCGAATTCAGGTTGAGAACAGAACCTTCTTTGCGCAAATCTTCATCGGGCCAATTGGCAAACAGCACATTATGCACGGTCCCCCAACCCCACCCCTGGCCAAAAGGAACCAGTGAGTGGTCGCGGATGCCAAAAAACAGACAGACCCGGTTGTTGTACTTTTGACCGGTATTTTCATCATAGTCCCAATTACCAAGGCCATAGCGCAAAGCAAACATCACTTCGGTATTGCCTGTCCCAATGGTTGATTTAGGTCCATCCTGTCCGGCCCACGCCAAATTTTCTTTTTCAGCCCAAGGCAATATTGGATGAGTACCTTCTGGATCAAAGGTACGGGCACTTTGATTCACATAGGAATAGGGCCACAGGTTTCTGAAATCGGACACCAACTTATAACCGCTGTTGTCCCTCACATCTTCCAAATGGGCAATGACATCGGCCTTTGAGATACTGCCGCCGTCAACCAATGGCAAAACGTCGGTTGCCTGCTTCTCGATGTTGGTCATATATCCCGTATAAAACAGGTAGGCGCGGGCAATATAGCTTTTAGCAACCCATAAATTGGCGTGCCCATAATCCGACAGTTCAAAATCGTTGGCTTTTACGCGGGGCAAATGTTCCGCAGCCATTTTGAAATCAGTGGCGATAAAGGCCCAGGTTTCAGATAAGGAGGACCTTGGAACTTTGCGGTCGGTCTGTGTAGTTTCAATAAATGGCATACCACCAAAGAAACGGGCAGCCCGGTACATGAAGAAACCCCGCATGAAGTGAGCTTCACCCAAGACATTTTTCTTGTATGCTTCGGCCTCTTCGGCCGTTTCAAAAAATCGCTTAAAGTCCTTTGTGTTCACAGCTTCAATAATGGCAGTTGCCCTTACAGCGCCATTATAGGTCTCTTTCCACAAGTCGCGGTAGGTATCCTCCGAAGGATCCACAAAATTATCCACATCCTTTGCCGACTTGTCATCAGGGCCACCACCACCAAGCATCTCATCACTCAGAAGGTTGGCAGCAGTATGTTCATCGCTATGGATACCAGTGACAAACAGAGCATTGTAAACGCCATTCATCGCCTCTTCAATATCCTTAGGGGTGCTGTAAAAGGTCTCTTGACTTTTATCGTACAAGTTTTTGGTGTCCAGATGGTCGTCGCAACTGCAGAGCGTTACCGCAGCGCCAAAAACTAAAACGCTTATAATATTCTTCATAATTATTCCCAAATTAAATAACAAAAAATGATACAGGGTTAGAAAGTCACATTAACACCAAACATGACGGTGCGTGGCAGAGGATACAATCCAAGATCCACGCCAGTTGACCAGCTGTCGGCACCATAACCGACCTCGGGATCCATGCCATCGTAATTGGTGAAGGTGTACAAGTTATTGACCGAAACATAAACCTTAGCACCACTCATCCACGACACATCTTTCAGGAAGCGGTCGAACTTATAACCCACAGTCAGGTTGTTGATCCTCAAATAGTCGGCATCGTGCATATAGATATCGGAAATCAGGTTGGTATTGGCATTGCTGTTATAGGTAAGCCTTGGCAGCCTGTTTGAAGTGCCTTCCCCATGCCAACGGTCGAAAATTGCCGTAGTGTAATTCTGGCTCAATTGGTCGGCAAAGGAGCGATACGATTGCATGACTTGAAGGCCGAATTTGCCAGCCATGGTCATATTAGCAAAAACGCCTTTATATTCAGCATTTAGCTGAATACCCAATTCAAAGTCGGGCATGGGTTTACCCAACATCACACGGTCGTCGTCGTTGATCACACCATCCCCATTTTGATCCACAAAGCGCACATCGCCAGGTTGGCGCATTTTGTCTTTCTCTGTTTCAATAATAATGGGAGAGCCGCTAGGACCCACATAGGCATCCACTTCGCGTTGATTCTGGAGAATTCCATCTGTTTCATACCCATAGAAAAAACCAATAGGCTTTCCATCCTGAACCCTTGCAATATCGGAGGTTCCTTGCGACAAAACATGGCTTGACCCCGTGATGAGCCCTTCAGCATTGGCCAGACGGGTTACCTTATTTTTGTTATAAGCTCCTGTAACGCTCACCCCATATTTGAAATCAGAGATATTGTCGTTCCACGAAAGCATCAATTCAAAACCTTTATTTTCGACATCGCCCCCGTTGATAAATGGAGCCTTAGCACCAAAAGTTCCCAGAATAGGAGCATCCACTAACCAGTCCTTGGTAACTTTTTGATACCAGTCAAAAGTGAATGCCAAACGAGATTGCAAGAATCTTGCATCCAACCCGAAGTTAAGCTGCTCCGAAGTTTCCCAGGCCACAACAGGGTTGGGCACATTGTAAGGAACAGCAGCTATTTGAGGCACATCCTTATTAGGCCCAAAATAATAACCTTGATCTTTATAGCTAATATTACTCAGATAAACAAAATTATCGATGCTTTGATTGCCATTTTGGCCCCAACTGGCTCGCAACTTGGCAAAATTCAAAAAATCGAATCCTTGCATGAAATTTTCTTCCGAGAAGTTCCATCCTGCTGATACGGAGGGGAAATAACCCCATCGGTTCCCTTTGGCAAAATTGGAAGAGCCATCGGCACGCATGGTCACGGTGGCCATGTACTTTTCATTATAATTGTAGGACAAACGCCCCATATACGACATCAAGCCGCCGCCTTGAGCAGCCCAATCCTTGCCCCAAGTATCAATTTCAGTAACCTTTGAGGGATTGTTGGTATTGTCTAAATACCCATACACAGGATCGGCAAACAAAGTATTTCGCTTTGAGCCTCCCACATTCATGTTCAAAACATCCTTTACCATTTCCGAACCACCCATGATAGAAAAGTTGTGGTCGTTGATGTCGAATTCATAGGAGGCGGTATTGGTCCAGGTATATTTTGCTCCTTGGTACATATCCTGCTGAACGCCGGTGACTGTATTTTGGTATTGGGTAGCCAATTCGTAGGTTGGAGACCATGAGCGGCTATGACCAAACCACGACTCAACACCAAATGAAGAACGGATCTTTAAATTTCGGATGGGTTCCAAAACGCCATACACATTACCAACCACATTGTTTCCCTTGCCCCAATTGTAATTGTGGCGGAAAAACATTTGAGCGATGGGGTTGTGTTGTCCCATTGAGATGCCTTCCAAAGTGGGTGCAAAGCCGCCTGTGCGGTGATTGATGTCTTCATTGCTCCAATAAACCGGCATCAAAGGATTGGTGACCAAAGCATTGTGTAGGTCATTGTAATAAATATTACCCGTTGCCACCGATCGGTTTTGCGTGTTGGTGTAGGAAAAGTTTTCGCCAACCGTAAGCAAATTCCCTCTGTTGTTTTTAATCAAAATAAATTCGGTGTTCAAACGGGCGGTAAGACGCTTATAACCGGCATCGGTAAGATCACCCCCAAGGATCCCATCCTGATCGAAGTAGGAGAAACCTGCGGAATAGGTAGTCCCTTCGGAAGCACCATTAATATTAAAGGAGTGGCTTTGCATGGGAGCATCTTTTTTGGTCATTTCGTCAACCCAATTGGTACCCTTCCAACCGCGTTGAAGATTATCCCAAACCTGCTGTCCATAAACATTTCCCAAATTTCCTCCAGGAAAGGTTTTATTCATATAGGTATTACCATTGACGATCATATCTTCCCAGTTGAATGGTGTCAAACGCTCATTGGAACGAGCCTCATCCATGATGAACATATACTCCTGGGCATCCAAAACCGGAAGAGTCTTGTAAATATTCTGGATTCCATAATAGCCATCGTAGGAGATGGTGGGTTTCATCCCTTTGGTACCTCTTTTTGTAGTCACCAACACAACGCCGTTAGCAGCCCGTGAACCATAGATGGCAGCAGAGGCAGCATCCTTCAACACATCAATCGACTCGATGTCGGAGGGGCTTAAGTAATCAAGATTTCCAACTGCAACACCATCGACAATATAGAGCGGCGCAGCGTCACCTATGGTACCTGCACCACGTATAGTAACTTTTGTGCCAGAACCGGGAGCCCCATTGTTGCGGGTGATGTTCACCCCGGGAGCCAATCCCTGCATGGCCTCAATGGCGCTCGAAGTGTTCAGCCCAGCAAGGGCTTCCCCCTTCACATTGGCGTTGGCGCCCGTCACCAAGGCCTTCTTTTGAACACCATAACCAACCACCACTACCTCGCTCAAATCGGTTGCTTCTTCTTTCATCACAACATTAATGAGTTCCGAGGTCACTTCAATGGTGGTAGGTTCCATTCCGATAAAAGAAAACACCAGAAAATCACCTATGGATGCTTTGAGCGAATAATTACCATCAATATCCGTGATGGTTCCTTGAGTTGTTCCTTTAATTATGACACTAACGCCAGGTATGGGCTTACCATCGCCGGCTCCAGTAACTGCACCTCTGACAGTTCTTTCTTGTGCCTGGCCTGTAACAACCAGCAAAAAAAGGAAAAGTAGTCCTAACACATTTTTCATAGTCAATTAGATTTTAAGTAATAAATGCTACCATAAACATAGCAAACAAGTGTTAATTTAAGCTAATATTAACACCTCATAAATTACTCACAAAACCTGTTAAAACGACTCACTTTCACCTCATCAAAAACTATCTAAAATCTTACTTTTCAATTTCTTAAAAAAACGAAACGCCACTCAAACAACTCGCCGCAATATTCATCAATCAGGAAAGCTAACCCTAAGCAAATTTGACTTTTTTTAACAATTACAAACCTTAAAACCTCTCAACACGATACGCAAACCCTTCAAAAGATTTGGAATTTTCATATCGTTGCGATAAAATCTGAAAGATTATCGTCGGATTGCAACTCGAATTTCTGGCGCAGCTTATACCGATTATTTTCAACAGCCCTAGTTGAAACATGCATCAAAGATGCGATTTCCTTGGAGACCATACCCATTTTAATAAAGGCACATAACTTCTGTTCCCGAACAGATAAGTCAGGATATTTTTCTCTAAGTTTACTCAGGAAGGAATGGTGAACCAGCTCAAATTGTTTTTCAAACAACTGCCAATTCCCCTCATTATTAATATCTTGTTCGATTTTCTTAATAAGGTTATTGATTTTTCTTTCGGCTTCATTGGTTTCGCGGGTGCGTTTCAACCTGAGGAGCTGATCTTGGAGTTCGGAAAGCAAATCATTCTTTTTTATGATGTGCACCGTTAAACTGGCAAGTTCTTTTTCCTTATAAGCCATTTCATCGTTTAGTTTTTCATTGCGGATTTTGATGACTTCTTTCTCCTTCAACAGTGCTTCGTTTCTCAATTGCGATTCGGTAGCCTCGAACTGCTCCCGTTGCTTTTGGGTTGCCTTATTTTGCATGGTGAGAATATACCGCTTGAAAAACACAGACCCCAAAACTAAAAACATCAAAAAGATCACGGCATAAAACATTTTTGCGATCCAGTGCCGGTACCAGGGAGGCAGAACAATGAATTTAAAGGAGACGGGCCGAGCTTCCACCCCCAAACTATTGCGTGCAAATACCTTGAGCTCATACACCCCTTCGGGCAGGTTGGAGAAACTGCGAGAGGTTTGCGATGACCATGCAGTGGAAACTTCATCATAATTTTCAATAAATGAGGCATACTCCACCTGATCATCGGCATAACATGGCGCACCGAACTCAACATTAAAGCTATTCTTTTGAAAAGGATATTGGGGTATATCCCCACGCCAAAGATCATCCTCAACCGCAAAACCAAGTGAGTCTATTCGCCCACAGAAAGAACGGATCAATACTTTGAAGCTATCAAAAGCAACTATGGGCTTTGTATCCTTATAATGGGCAAAGCCATCTTCCACACCAAAGAAAACAGAATGATCCTGTTGCAAAAACACCGATTCGAAGTAATTTACCAACCTGTTTTCAAGAGGCAAAAAAGGCTCTTCTATTTTCTGATAGTTTCCATTTCCTGTATGCTCCAATACACACACATGTCCCTTCAAAAAACACCATATATTCTGATCCTGGTCTTGCCGCATCATATAAGGATATTGACCGTCCTTGAAATATTGATCAAAACGATTATCCTTTACTGGCAACATCTTGCTCCTATCTATGGAAAAGAGGCCTGCCTGGCCGGTAAACAAGCATTCACCATCGATCTTAACCAGATTCAAAGGCAACGCATTCCCATCAAAATCAGAAAATTTAAAAGTGTCGACTTGTGCAAATGAGGCGAAATCAGGTGCAAAAACAAGTCTATACACTCCACTATTGCCATTTGCCATCCATAGATTACTTTGATCATCCCACTCCAGAAACCTAGAGTTTTCATCAAATCCGGGTATTTTATTTTTATAAATCCACTGCCCTTTACTCTTTTCGAATATAATCAATCCATTGTAAGTACCAGCCAAGAGCAAATTTGGTTGGCTCGGGATGGATTTAAACACCCATACGCCATTAACAGATGAAGGTGTCAGGAGTTTACAGCCATTCTCTGTCACCCGGTAGGCTCCTTGATTGTGACCACACAACAATTCTTCATGATCGTGATAAAGGGTCCAAACCTGCCCATCACTACCTGGCACCACTTCAAAATCCATCCTATTGACAAGCGGATCACCCAGCTTCTCTTTCACTATCTTATATAAAGCCTGGTTGGTACCAAAGTAATAATTCCCATCAAAAAGATCCATGGCATAACCTGAACCCATATTGTAGTAACCGCTGAGAAAAAATACAGGGGAGTTAAAATTCACACGCACGATGCCATTATCCAAGCCTCCCCAGACATTGCCTTCCCGATCAATCAAGACACTAAGCACCGTATTGTTGCCCAACCCCCGATCCTTATCAACATGCAAAATAATCTCACCCTTGGTGTTTGTTATGACCAAACCACTTTGAATGGTGCCAAACACAAAGTATTCATTCTGGTACATTGCGGCGCAAAAGATGTCGGCTTCCTTTAGGAATGAATTGGCAGGCACATCCCATATTTGGATGGTTTTCATGTCCCATAAATAAAGGCCATCGTACATGGTTCCGATAACAACCTCCTTTTCGGATATTGCCAGAACAGCCCCTAATGATTTGCCGGCGAAGATGGCTCCGTGAACTATGGGGTATAATTTATCACCTCGCAGCTCCATCAATCCCTCCTTCTCATCATTAATCAGTAGCATCCCATTCACATAATGGGTGGATTCTATTCGTGAGGGGGCATAAATAATGGACACCAATTCGTCATTACGAAAAACAGAAATAGATTTATCCGACCGAAAAACAACAGTCCCATTCCAATCATAAATATCCCAATAGTCGCCTTGATTTTTTAGTTCCGGAGTAATTGCTAAAGAATGATATTTAAGTTGACCTCTTGAATCGGGCTCAAAAAACCCAAACTCATTGAACGAACCAGTATAAATTCGGTTTCCAATAGCCTGAACGCAACGTAAACCATAGGAGCCCTCCTCTTTATACAACCGCCAATTAACATCATCATACGACAACAGGCCTTCGGTATTGGCAAAAAAAAGTAAATTATTTTTCCCTTGAGCTATTTTCCAGTTTTGAGTGCCGCCCCCATACTCACGACGATTATAGTATTCCACATCAGGAATACCCACTTTATTGGATTGCCCAATTGATGCAAAAGGCACTAAAACTGAAAAAACTGAAATTATAAATGATACGAAAAAGCGTTTCAACATAAATAAAAAGAATTTTTAATGCCATATATAATTCAAATTTAGCAATTTCTATCACTTTAGAAAACTTAATAAAAAGCAATCGTCCAATAATAAGTAGGAAATTAAAACAACATTACTAACAATAGTCTTACTTTTATCACAAAAAAAGAGGTGCAGATGACCTGAGAATACAGATCGCATGGCAAGAGACATCCTCGAAACTTGAACCTATCAGATGGGTTAATTTTTTTTCCTACTTTTATCACTTGAATGCCGAATTCATTCAGCATCCGTTGAAAGGTTTTAAAAAGCTTCCACCGACTGAAATAGAGACATGGGATTATTGTTGAGATATATGCTGATTAGCTTATTTTGGCTGACCGCAATAGCTGCCAATGGGGAACTGACCAAAAACATGTTTGACATCAAACATCTTGGTTATTCGAATGGCCTCAGCAGTCAACGCGTGTTTTCCATTGTAGAGGATCAGCACAGCGCCATTTGGGTGGCCACCAAGATTGGCATCGACCGCTACAATGGCCAAGTTGTAAAAAACTATACTCTGCCCGGAAACCTTTACTACGGCGATATGGCAGGTCGTCGGTTGCGATTGTTGTACGATCGTCACGAAGGACTATGGGCCTATGACCATACCGGGAGAATTTTCCAATACTCCACCCAAAACGATGCTTTTGAACTAAAATTGTCGTTGGGAGAAGCCATCAGTGGCGAAATCATCCTCAACAAGTTATTCATTGACAATAAGGGCTGTTTGTGGATGGGATTAAGCAAGGGGCTGTACAAAAAAGAAAGGGATGGCAAAATTGTCCCCGTCCTAGCCAACCGGTATGTGAATGATATCGTGTCTGATTCAACATCCATTTACGTAGGCACTTCAACAGGCTTGGCACAGCTAGCTCCCCATCAAGAGGCCAAATGGCAGGTGAAGGAAGAAGACATCCAAAGCCTTTATTTCCATAGCACCAGTCGGGAGCTGTGGATCGGCACCTTCAACAACGGCCTATGGGTACTGAACTTGGCCAACGCCACCCTGCAACCTTTAAAAGGGCAAAAATCAGGCTTTCTGAACCCAATACGTGCCATCACTCCCTACGATTCCGAAACCATTTTGGTGGGGGTAGATGGCGGGGGAGTTTACACCGTTAATCAGCAATCGAAGGAACCCCATTTGCTGATGAGCACCGAGGACAGCACCGACATCTACCTGCGGGGCAACGGCATATATGCCATAAATACCGACCGACAGGGCAACATCTGGATTGGCAGTTACTCTGGCGGGGTATCTGTGGCCATTCGATCAAATTATTCCACCCGGATATTAAAACACGAAAGAGGCAGCAGACATTCGGTAGCCAACAATAACATCAACAGCATTGAAGAAGGGAGACAGGGCGAACTGTGGTTTGCCACCGACAATGGCATCAGCATTTTAAATGAAGAAACCAACACATGGAACCATATATTAGAAGGAACCGTGGTGGTTACCTTATGTCGTGCCAAAAACGGTAACCTTTGGGCAGGAACCTATGGCGATGGCGTTTACCTACTGAACACAAAAGGACATCTAATAAAGCACTTAACGCAACAACAAGGAGCGCTGACCACCAACTATATTTTCGCCATCAGGCAAGACTTGGATGGCGACATATGGGTTGGCGGACACAACGGATGGTTGATGCTACTCGATGAGGAGGGACGGCACCAAAAAACCTTTGAAATCAAATGGATCCATTCCATCGAAATAGCTGGCCAAAATCAGATGGGCATTGCCACTGTAAATGGGTTTTACCTTGTAAACAAGGCGACCAACACAGTGAAAAGTTACGCCACCCTCCCCGAATTTCAGAATAGAAACACCAGTTCCTACATCATCTCTATGTGTTTCAACAACGATGAAACCGTATGGTTGGGTACCGAAGGGGGTGGCTTAAATCATTACAATTTAAAAACCGGAGAGACCAAAACCCTTTCCACCAGTGATGGCTTGCCCTCGGACGATATTTACAGTGTGCAGAAAGATAACCTTGGCCGATTGTGGATGAGCACCGGTAAAGGCCTGGCCTTGATGGAAAACCAACAAATATCGAACCTCAATTACTTGGGCGACATCGACAAGGAATACAACAAATCGGCCTTTACCAGGCTTTCCGACGGACGATTCGCCTATGGGAGCACCGAGGGCGCCGTGCTGGTTGATCCAAAAGCGATATCGCAAACCAACTACGAGGCACTCCTTCGCTTAACCGGCCTGACCATTGATCACCTGGACACTGCAAGGGCAAAGATTTGGCGGCCGATCCTAAACGATATGGTGGCACAGGGCACCGTGGAGTTGCCCTACCGGCACAACTCCTTTGTCATCCACTTCGAATCGATCAATTACCGTTTCCAGCGCGACATCAATTACCAGCACATCCTAGAAGGTTACGACAAAACCTGGAGCAACTCCTCGCCCGATGGCACCTTACGTTACACCAACGTTGCACCGGGAACTTACCAATTAAAAGTTCGCAATCTCCGCCGAAGCAACGGAGAGGTGATTGAGGAAAAAACTCTATTGCTCACCGTGGCCCAACCTTGGTGGAACACTTGGTGGGCTTGGGCTGTTTACTTGGTATTGGCAGGTAGCGTACTCTATTTTATCTTCCGATTCAACAGTAATAAGCTTCAGAAAAAACACGACGAGGACAAAATCAGGTTCTTCATCAATACGGCGCACGACATCCGAACCCCTGTCACCCTTATTATGGCACCATTGGAGGATATGGAACGCATTTCGGGACTCAACGAAAAAGCTAGGTACTACCTAAACCTTGCACGCAACAATACCCAGAAGCTACACACCCTGATCACCCAGCTGCTCGAATTTGAAAAAATGGACATCACCAGGCAAAAAACAAGCCTCCACCCGATGAACCTAAACAGCATTATGGCTGAGGAGATTGTTGGATTCCAATCTTACTGCGACAACAAACAGTTGCAATTAACACTACTACTGCCCGATGAAGAGGTAGTGATCAATGGCGACCGGCAAATCGTGGGCATGCTGCTGGACAACCTACTTTCCAATGCCTGCAAATATACGCCACCTCGTGGCGAAGTTTGTCTAACATTAACGGCCACCAAGCGAAAAGCCATCATCACGGTTCAAGACAGCGGCATCGGTATTCCACAGAAAAGCCACAAACACCTTTTCAAGGAAGTTTTCAGGGCCGAAAATGCCCAAAAATCGCAGGAAAAAGGTACCGGATTCGGACTACTCCAAGTTCAGCGTATTATTGAAATTCTAGGCGGGAAAATCAGCTTCGAATCGGCAGAAAACAAGGGCACCACCTTTTCCATTGCCTTGCCAAGAACCTACAATCAGCCCGAATTACAAGCAGAACCAAACCTTAGCTCCCACGCATCTTTCGATGCCCAACAAACTGATTTATCCCCTCTTGAACCCCAAAAAAGCTCGAAGCATGAAGGGAAAGGAAACAAAGACACCCTGCTCATTGTGGAGGACAACGAAACGCTCCGCTATTACTTACGGCAAACATTCGAGGAGGAATACCAAGTGATTGATGTGCCCAACGGGCAGGAGGCACTGGAAAGCCTCAACCACGAATATCCAGATCTGATACTTTCCGATGTGATGATGCCTGGCATCCAGGGAGATGAACTTTGCCAATTGGTCAAGCAGAACCCTGCCACGGCAGGCATCCCGTTCATTCTCCTCACCGCCAAAGCCACCCACGACGCCACTGTGGAGGGGTTGAAAAAAGGAGCCGACGACTACATCGCAAAACCTTTCAGCACCGAGATTTTGAAACTGAAAGTACAAGGAGTAATCGAAAACAGGAAAAGGCAGAGAGCCTATTTTATGCGTGAAGCCTTGCGGCTGGTTGGCTCCAAACAGGAGGAGGCCAGCGATGAAAAAGAGTCAGAAACAGACCGAGAGAACGAACCGGAACTATCGGCCAACGACCGCAATTTTGTTGATCGCGCCACCCATTTGGTCATCGACAACATCAGCAACACCGATTTCAACATAGACTCTCTGTGCCGTGAAATGGCCATGAGTCGAACCCTTTTCTACAATCGTCTGAAATCGCTAACCGGGAAAAGCCCCCAGGAGTTCATCCGTATTATCCGCCTTGAAAAAGCCGCAGAACTGTTAAAAAACGGCAAAAATGTTACAGAAACTGCTATTGATTGTGGCTTTATCAATCCCAAGTATTTCAGTTCGCTATTTAAGCAACATTTTGGCGTACAGCCAAGCAAATATCAACAGTAGAAATACTTACAAAAAGACTCCTCCCCTGCCGCCTATTCAAAAGTGATAGCTATCAAACCTTGTTTGTCAGCCATCAAACCCCAATTTTAACAATAGTTAGCAAATTTGCCTCATCCTTATCTATCATGAGGAGGAACAGGTGAAATATGCGACCACCACCTGTTTTTTTGGAGAAAAGCATGCATTACACATTTATCAAATTAAGGAGAAACGAAACATGAGGAGATTATTGACCTTATTGATTATCACAAGCAGTATCATACAATCGGCCTGCTCCCAGGAGGATAAAAATCCACTTCCGGAGGACAAACAGGAAGACTTTCGGTTTATGGATGATTTTAACTCATTCAATGAGAAAGTCTGGACCAAAGAGACACATGAACCGGGTTGGGTGAATCAGGAATTGCAAGCCTACCTACCAGCCAACGTTTCGGTGGGGATCGACAACGGCAAATCGGTGCTGATCCTAACCGCTGAACGCATTGGCGACAAAATCTACTCAGGCAGAGTCAACAGTCAGGGCAAATTTAATTTTAAGTATGGCCGCATTGAAGCCAGCATAAAATTGCCCAAGACCGCCAATGGCTTATGGCCGGCCTTTTGGATGATGGGCGACAACGACAAGCAGTGGCCCGCTTGCGGTGAAATAGACATTCTGGAAATGGGTGAACGTCAAGGCATACTCAATGGCACCACCGAAACCTATTACAACACAGCCATCCATTATGGCACCGACTTGGCTTCGCACCGCCAGGAGTATCACTCCGCCAACTTTGTCCACAGCTTGCAGGATGGCAACTACCATACTTACACGCTCGACTGGAACGAAAATAGCCTCATCATCAGCATTGATGGGGTTAAATTCAAAACCTTCGAAATCGGGCCACTCAGCGGGCGTCAGGAATTCTTCGAGAATCCCTGCTTCATCCTCTTCAATCTGGCCGTGGGGGGCGCATTTCCTGCCATTCACGACCTAAATGAACTGACCGCCTTGAAGAGCGGCGAAAAAGCACACATGTACATCGATTGGGTAAAAGTTTATTAATCCACTAGCTATTAACTATATGAAAGTAATCAAATTAAAAAGTGCATTGTTTTATGGAACAATGTTCCTCATGCTACTGGGAAGCACCCCGCTCCTCAGCGCATCCTCACCGGAAAACGGACTGCTTCAGCAAGAAGATGGAAAAATTTCAGGTAAGGTAACCGACGCCCAGGGGGCAGTTCCCGGCGTAACCCTTGTTGAAAAGGAAAATCCGGCCAACGGCACCATCAGCGACATGAACGGCCACTTCGCTCTAAACATTCCAACCGGATCCACGTTGGTCATCAGCGCCGTTGGTTATAAAACACAGGAGATAGCCATCACCAATTCTCAACGGTCGCTAAACATCGTACTGGAAGAAGACAATAAGATGCTGAGCGATGTGGTGGTAACGGCACTGGGCATCAAAAGAGAACGCAAAGCGTTGGGCTATGGCCTGGAAGAAGTTGAAGGTGCCGCATTGACTAAGGCGCGCGAAACCAACGTGATCAACTCCATGGCGGGACGAGTTGCCGGCTTGGTGGTCAGCCAAACGGCGGGTGGCCCTTCTGGATCGACCAGGGTAATTTTGCGCGGTAGCACCGAGATGACCGGCAACAACCAACCTTTGTATGTGATCGACGGCGTACCCTTGGACAACACCAATTACGGCAGTGCAGGTACCAACGGAGGTTACGACCTTGGCGATGGTATTTCGAGCATCAACCCCGACGACATAGAAAACATGTCGGTACTCAAAGGCCCAGCAGCCTCAGCTCTCTATGGCAGCCGCGCCAGTCACGGGGTTATTCTAATCACCACCAAAAAAGCCAACGACAAGAGTCAGTTCAGCGTGGAGTACAATGGAACGTTGACCTTCGACACCCAGTTGGCCAAATGGGACGACATTCAACAGACCTACGGTATGGGAAGTTCCGGCACCTATAGCATCGATGCCGTATCCAACACCAACAAGAGCTGGGGACCCAAAGCAGACGGCGGTAATATGTTGCGCTACTACGACGGCGTTGAACGCCCTTACCTCATCATCCCCGACAACACATCAAATTTTTTCCGTACCGGAAATACTGCCACCAACTCAGCCATTGTCAATGCCCAAAGCGGCAAAACAGGCTTGCGCTTCACCATCACCGACATGCGCAACAACGACATTGTGCCGGAGACCTTTATGAGCCGAGACGTTTTCAACTTACGCACCCACACCTCCTTAGGAAAGGTTGATCTGGATTTCAGCGCCAACTACACCTTCGAAGACGTTAAAAACCGTCCGGCGCTTGGCGACAGCAAATCGAACATCGGTAAAAACCTGATGACCCTGGCCACCACTTACGACCAAAGATGGCTGAAGAGTTACGAAGATGCAGCCGGCAATTATGCCAACTGGAACGGAATGGATCCGTACAACATCAACCCCTACTGGGACATCTACAAGAACTTCAACAAATCGCGCAAGGATCTGTTCCGCCTCAACGGTAAAGTGCTTTGGAATGTGAACGACCATGTAAAACTGCAAGGAACAGTAGGTAGCGAACTCAACTGGTTCGACTTCAACGACTTTAAAGCACCTACCACACCAGGTTTTGAAGCTGGACGCCTGCAAAACAGCAACTACAACAACCGCATGTATAATGTTGAATTACTGGCCCTATACAACAACAGTTGGGGTGAGTTCGACTTCAACGCTACCCTGGGTGGCAATATGTATAAGGTGGACGACCAAACCACAGTGGTTACTGCACAGGATATGCAGATACGCGATGTGGTTGCCCTGATGAGTTTCAACGAAACCAGCATAAGCCAATACAGCTACCGCAAACAGATCAATTCGGTATTCGGCGCCTTGAACTTGGGCTGGCGACGTATGCTGTATTTGGATGCCACCCTGCGTACCGACCAGTCATCAACCCTACCAACCACCAATAACGTGTACACCTACCCCTCTCTTTCAGGAAGCTTTGTGTTCTCCGAACTATTGCAGCTGGGCAATACCCTGCCCTACGGAAAAGTGCGGCTGTCGTGGGCCCAAGTGGGCAGCGACACCGATCCATACAAGTTGGGGTTGGTTTACAGCAAGTCGAACCTCACCTATCCGGGTTACACCATTGGTTACATTGACAACAACACCATCCCCAATAAGGATTTGCTACCAACCATCACCAACTCCTTCGAGGCTGGCTTGGAAATGAAATTCTTCAACAACCGGATGGGATTGGATATGACCTACTACACCCAAATAAGCGAAAACCAGATTATGGGAATGGCTACATCGTGGACTTCGGGGTACAACCATAGACTGATTAACGCCGGTGAAATTGAAAACAAAGGGATAGAAATATCCCTCAACACCCGTCCGGTTCAGATAAACGATTTTTCGTGGGATCTCAATTTGAACTTCGCAAAAAACAGTAACACCGTTAAGAAACTGGTTGACGATATGGACATGATTGAGCTTGAAAAGGCGGCTTGGCTAGATGTGCAAGTAGCAGCCATGGTGGGCGAAAACTTCGGCTCCATTGTAGGCCCCGACTTTCAACGCAACGAAAATGGTGAGGTGCTGATCGATCCAAAAACAGGACTACCCAAATACGACAAGAGCAACCACATACTGGGCAATGCTTCGTGGGATTGGACCGGAGGATTGGGAACCACCCTCACCTACAAAAACCTATCTCTTTGGGCGCTATTTGACGTGAAAGTGGGTGCCGACCTCTACTCCATGTCGGCTCGTGCCGCTCACGAGTCGGGCAAAGACAAAGCCACCTTGGCAGGTCGCGAAGATTGGTACAAATCGGAAGAGGCTCGCCAAGCAGCCGGTGTTGCGAAGGGCGACCAATGGATCCCCACTGGCGGTTACATAGCCCCAGGGGTTATCGACAACGGAGACGGAACCTACCGAACCAACGACATCTACATCAATCCCGAAGAATACTGGATGAGCGTCAGCCGCAATGCCCCCTCCATGTTCATCTACGACAACTCCTACGTGAAGTGCCGCGAGATATCATTGACCTACAACGTACCCACCTCCATATTGAGGAACAAGATCAAAGGGCTAACTATTTCAGCGGTGGCTCGCAACCCCTTCATTGTATGGAAGAACATCCCGAACATCGACCCGGATTCGAACTATAACAATACCACGGGTATGGGATTGGAGTACGGTTCCTTGCCCTCTCGGAAAAGCTATGGTTTCAATGTCAATATTAAATTCTAAGCCACGTTCGGTTTTAATTTTCTAAAACAATGGAAACGCTAAAAATTAAAAACATGAAATACAAACAATACTATATCGCAGTTTTATTGGTGGTTTCGTCGCTATTCGCAGGCGGGTGCAGCGATGAATACATGGAGAATCTAAATACCGATCCATCCAAGGCAACCACCATCGACCCCAACGCGCAGTTGACCACCGCGCAGTTGCAGACCTATGGAGACCTTGGCATGGTAGAGATTTACCGTAACTACCTGTTCGCCTTCAACCAACAGTTAATGGGATCGTGGAACACCACCAATTATGGTGGCCGACATACCGTTGACAACAATGAAATGGGTCGCATCTGGACGAGCTTCTACACCAATGCCATCAAAAACCTCACCGATGGCATGGTAAGGACTGCCGAAAACCCCAACAAGGTAAACATCAACTCTGCCATGCGCATCTACCGCGTGTATATGATGTCGCTCATTACCGACATTTACGGCGATGCCCCATACAGTGAAGCAGGCATGGGTTACCTGGGCAGCAAATTCAACCCTCGTTACGATACCCAAGAGGAGATCTACAATGATTTCTTTACAGAGCTGACGGCTGCCGTTGATGCCTTCGACAGTGGAAAAGACCGAATCACCGGCGATGTTATCTTCGATGGCAATTTGGCCAAATGGAAAAAACTAGCCAACTCCTTGCGCCTGCGCTATGCCATACGCATTTCCGATGTGGCACCCGAAAAAGCACAGGAAGAGTTTCAAAAAGCCCTCCAAGCCAATGGCGGTGTGATGGAAACAGCCGATGACGATGCTTTGATCCAATACCTCTCCATTGCATTCAGCTTTGGACAAGAAGCCTATGCCGACTTTAGAGGCAACGCCCTCTCTCAGCTTCTCTTTGGCAATGACCCGGCAAACAATCCCAGTTACCTGTGTGCAACCTTTTTCAACCAAATGTACAACACCGGTGACCCGAGGACTTTCAGAATTGCACGCTGTTATTACGATGGGTTAATGAGTGCCACCAGTCCCGACAACCGCATCGACTTGACTCAAGAGATGCTTGACAAAGGCATTGCCTTTCAACCCCGCGATCCGGGTGCCTACTCATGGGAGCCATGGCCTACCGGCTACGAAAGCGACCTTTTGAAAGCGCTGGCCATAAGCAACCCCGCGATCAATCCGGCCGTTGCACGTGAAACGGAGCCCAAACTGGCCAACAACTTCCTCAAAGGCGACAATCCAGGTGTGGTAATCACTTCGGCCGAAGTCAAGTTCCTTTTGGCAGAAGGAGCTCTAAAGGGATGGACCATAGACGGAAGCACAGCTGAAGAGCTTTACCGCCAAGGGGTACGCGCTGCCATGGATTTCCTTTCAGATAATTACGGCTGTAAAGTGGTGACCAACGAAGAGTTCGACACCTACATGGCAGCCAATGGCATCGGGTACACCGCAGAGAAGAAAAAAGAAGCCATCAACACACAAGCCTGGATTCTTCATTTCACCAACCCATCCGAAGGCTGGGCCAATTTGCGCCGCTCAGGTTATCCCCGATTAAAATCACCGGCCGAATATGGCTTTGAGCAATTCCTAACCGGTGGTTCAGAAATCCCCGTTCGTCTGGGCTATCCAGTGCTGGAATCGTCGTACAACAAGAAAAACTACGAGGAAGCCCTGGAGCGTATGGGAGGAACCAATAGCTGGAACACCAACGTATGGTGGGATATCAAAAGATAAACATTAAAAAAATAACAATATGAAGAAGCTAAAATATATGATGATGGCCATTATGGCCATGAGTCTGACCTTTTCGGCCTGCACCGAAGAAGAGCCCTTCGAGACCATCACCACAGACGATGAACCAAGGATACTCGACCCAATTTTTGCCAACGGACAAAATGGCCAACTGCCCCTCATTGCCGAAATCAACCGGGATGCCAACCTAACCATGAAGCTGGTGGTAACCCCTTCGGCCTTCAGCACGGTAACTTGGCTGATAGACGACCACGAAGTGCATGAGGGCACCGAAATCGACATGAACCTGAAAGCGGGAACCTACCGGTTTAAAGTACTGGTAACTACCAATGCAGGCAAAAGTACCCATAGGGAAGGGACCGTAAAGGTTAACCCTTTGGCAGCAGACCCATATTCGGCTGAAAAAGGGTTCGAACGCTTCATTGTACCGGGTGGAACGGCCGTTTTATACGGCACCAACCTCAACTTGGTGAAGAGCATCGTAATAGGAGGCAAAAGCATCAGCGACTTTACCTACGTTGAAAATACTGAAGGTAACTACCTAGAGTACACTGTGCCCGCCGATTTATCCGAAGGACAATACCGTGTATTGTTGGTGGATGAAAGTGGAAACGACTACGGTGCCAACACCGTTACCGTAACCCAATCGGCACTTGTCACCGCAGGAGCCAGCCGCGCCAACCCCAATTCAGAATGGCGCCTGACTGGCCTCAATATGGATCAAATTGCTTCACTGACCATTGACGGTGAAACCATCACTACCTTCACTGAGCAAACAGCCACCGAATTGGTGTTGACCAGCCCCAACTTACAGGCAGGCCCCTACACTTTGACGGGAAAAACCAGCAGCAACACCGAGGTCCAATTCTACAACAGCGGCAGTGTAAAAAGTGAAATTACAGTCACCATCTCATCCGAAACCGTACTATTCGAAGGTCACCACTATGTATCATGGGCTTTCGAGGACGGCAATCCCAACAAAACATTCAACCTGATTGGGAAGAATGTATTTGCCGCAATACCTGTAGGTTCAACCCTCAGTATCCACTACTCGGTAGAGCCCAATGATGTGGATCGCCAACTACAAACCACCACCGGATGGTGGACCAAGTTGCCCGGCACAGATGCCCTAATTTTGAATGAAGATGGCGTAGTGGAAGTCGCACTGACCCAAGAAGCCTTAGATCTGATCCAGAATCAGGATGGTTTCCTCTGTGTGGGCCACGGCTACTATGTAGATAAAGTCACCTTGAATTAGGACTTCATTTAAAACCCTAGTATGACTTTAATTTGAGAAAGTAGGGAAACTCCCCTCTCCTCAAGCTACTCGATAAAAAAGCCGGTTCCTGGGAACCGGCTTTTTGCAATTATTGGCATTAAGATTATTCTTCGTACTTGAACATGTAACGATCGGTCAACTCGCGTCGCTGGTCGAGCGTCAACTCATCGCCATACTCTTTTTGAAGCTTATTGATTTCTAACTTTAACTCAGCCACAAGGCTGGCATAGGCAGGATCCTGGATCAGGTTGTTCATCTCTTTAGGGTCTTCCTGCAGATCGTACAGCTCCCAAACATCCACATTGTAATAAAAGTGGATCAGCTTGTAACGATCGGTGCGAACACCATAGTGCGGCTGGACATTATGCCACTTGGGATATTCGAAATATTGATAATAGGCCGATTTGCGCCAATTGGTGGTTGCCGCTTCATCGCCCTGCAACAAACCTTTCATACTTTTACCTTGAATATCGTTAGGGATGCTGATACCGGCAAAATCCAACAAAGTCGGGGCAATGTCCACATTAAGGCAAAGGGGGTTAATCGGCTGTTGTTTTTTGATGCCATTGGGATAGCTCACCAAACAAGGCATTTGAATGGACTCCTCATACATCCAACGCTTATCGTACAAGCCATGCTCGCCCAGGAAAAAGCCCTGGTCGCCCATGTAAACAATGATGGTGTTTTCGTACAAACCATTATCTTTCAGATACTGAACCACACGACCAACCTGGTCATCCACCGAACGTACCACGCGCAGGTAGTTCTTGATGTATTGCTGGAACTTCCAATTTTTCAAATCCTGCCCTTTCAGGGAATCGTTTGGTGTCCAGAACTGATTCTTACCGGATCCGCCCCACCAGAGCCATTTTTCGCGCTCTTCGGCCGACAAACCTGCAGGCGGTACCTGTTTCACATCACCACGGGAAATGTGGTGTTCGATGGTGCCCATATTTTCACCCAACGTCAGCTCACGCCCCTTGTAATCATCGTTAAAAGTGGCTGGATAAGGGAACTCCACGTCGTCGAAAAGGTTGAGGTACATGGAGTCAGGTTCCCATGGACGGTGGGGTGCCTTGAAATGCAGCATCATGCAGAAAGGTTTGGCTTTGTCGCGCTTGGAATCGAGCCAATCCAATGCCGAATTAGCGGTGATGGTGGTGGCATACCCCTTCTCCACCGCCTGCTGGCCATTGGTATTGAACAAGGGATCCCAATAGGTACCCTGTTGACCAGGATTATCATGTATCTTGTAATAGTCAAACCCCTTGGGCTCGGTGTACAAATGCCATTTCCCGAAGAGGGAGGTGGTGTAACCGTTTTCCTGAAGGATTTTCTGATACTGCTGTTGCGAATTGTCGAACGTGATACCGCCCTCATTTTGATAGAACCCGTTGGTGGTGCTGTACTTGCCCGTCACCAAACAGGCTCGGCTGGGGCCTGAAATGGAGTTGGTGCACAACATGTTGTTGAATATGGTTCCCTCTTGACCGATGGCATCGATGTTGGGGGTAGGCGCCAACTGGGCATTGATGCCGCCATAGGCACTGATGGCCGATCGAGCATGGTCGTCGGAGAGGATAAACAATATGTTTGGCCTTTCCTTTTTCACTTCCTTGGTCACGCACGAAGGCAAAGCCAACACGCCACAACCCAGCAATGATAACAACTTATAATTTCCCATCTACTTATATTTATATATGTTTAAACATTTCCAAAAGGTTATGCTCAGCTTAATCTTTCTTTTTCAACAATTCAAACAGTTTGCTTTGCATCTGGGTGACCAAAGCTTGGTAACCTTCTTCTCCAGCCAATGATTTTTTCTCAAGGGGGTCGGCCACATAGTCGTACAACTCCACGCCGGCAATCTGAGGATTGAGGTAAAGCTCTGAATCATCAAACTTACCTTTCAACCAGACCGTCAAACGATAACGCTTATCGCGAAGGGAATAACCCATAATCTGTTTTCCCCGGGGAAACTGGCTGATGGCATACTCTTTTACCATTGTTTTATGGTTGTCCATTACCGGAGTCAAACTGACTCCTTCGAGCCATTGGGGAATGGGTAAACCTGCCAGGTCGCAGATGGTGGGATAGACATCCACAAACTCACTCATGGTTGGAGCCATCTTACCCTTCTCCCGTTTAGGAGCTTTGATAATCAAAGGGGAACGAACTGCTTGTTCGAAATTGGAATGTTTACACCACAGACCATGGTCGCCTAAGTGCCAGCCATGGTCACCCCAAAGCACCACGATGGTATTTTTATCGAGTTTTAATTCTTTCAAATGATCCAACACCAACCCCAACTGGGCATCCAGATAAGACATGGAAGCATAATAGCCATGAATCAGTTCCCCTTGTTGAATGGTATCGACCGCGCCTTCTGCAGGCATTTGGGAATAATTGCGTAATTCGCCCCAGGAGTGGTAGGCATACTCGGGAGCATTGAGAGCCGGTTGCTGAAATGGCGCCAAGGGGATTTGGTTTCGGTCGTACAGATCCCAATACTTTTTAGGTGCCACAAACGGAAGATGGGGTTTCTCGAATCCCACAGCCAGAAAAAAAGGTTTATCACCCTTGCTCAATCGATCAAGCTGTTCGATGGCTGCCTGGGCAATGGCACCATCGCAATAAGCACCATCGGGCACATCGAGGCATTCGGTGGCAGGGGCGGCATCCTGCTTTTTCAGGTAGTTGTTCATCTGGCTCCAGTTGAACTTCTTCCCAGCCACCTTATTATATTCATCCCGAGAGTGTTGTCCCTGATACTTGCCATTTACCGGGTAGGAAAAACCTGCGGCATATTGCAATTGGTCATTCTCCCGATAGGGGATGCTCCATGAAACCGGATCGTTATCTTTCGCACCATGCATCAACTTCCCAAACCCAACAGTTTCATAGCCATTTTGCATGAAATATTGCGGCAAGGTGACTACATCGGGAAGTTGATCGCGCATGTCGGTCACCAAATCACGAACCCGGGTGCGGTCGGGGCGCAGGCCGGTAAATAGACTTACCCTGGAGGCAGCCGAAACAGCCTGTTGACAATAATTATTTTCGAAAACAACGCCATCCTTAGCTAAAGCATCGATATTAGGCGATTTGACTAAAGTATTGCCATAACAACCCAAATCGGGCTTCAAGTCATCAACCGCCACAAATAGCACATTGAATCTCTTTTTGTCAACCTTCGCTTTTTGGGCAAGGCCAATGGTTGGAACAACAGCCAACAATGTAAGGGTCCTCAGGGATTTGCCTAAACAATTCATTTGATTGTATTTTAAGAAGCCGAAGGGATTGATCCCTCCGGCTATGATTCAACATTGGCCAATAATTAACGTTTGACCATTTTTTTCTGCATCTTTCCTTGTGCTGATGATACAGCCACCACATAAACCCCTTTTTTCAAATCGGAAATATCCACTTGGTGGTTTGCACCCATGGGGAGCTGCTTAACCATTTTGCCGGAAACATTGAACAAATGAACCTCAAATTGGTCGGCCGGGCAGTTGATGTTGACCACATCGGTTGCCGGATTGGGATAGATTTCAATAGACTTCCCAAACTCGGGACGATCAACCGAAGTGGCATTGATCTCCTCAATTTTAATATCATCGATCCACACCGAATAATCCTCGCCATTGTTGGCAAACTGAAGGGGTAAACGAAGTGCATTGGCTCCCCCTGCTCCGGTATTAAGTACGAAGGAGTATTGTTGCCAGGTGGTTCCTGCAGTCAGGATGGTTTCCCATGAAGTGACACCATCCACAGTCACAGTTTTGCGGAACACATTGCAACCATCTTTATCCGCCTTCACCCAAAGAGATATTTGATAATTCTGATTTGCTTTCCAAATATCAAAAACGTCGGCAGCGCTATTCTGTTTGGTGCGGAGACTCACCTTGGCACCATCAGTTTTTATTGCATCGGTGAAAGCCACTTGAGTCATGTTGAATTTCAAACATTGTGCTCCCATTCCTCCTGTTCGCTCTTCAGCATCAATGGCCATAGAATAAGTTTTGGCCTTATTGTCACTATTATCGCAAAAAACGTCATCGAAACGCAACCCTGGATTGGTGTTGGGGTTGGCAATAGGACCTGCGCCCGAACCATTCCATTTTTTCTGACCAACCACAGCGAAACTGGCAGGATAACCACCACCCAACGCACCTGGGGTAGTTTCAAAGTTGTCGTCCACCACCACCTGGGCGGTTGAAGAGATTACCATGACCATAAAGGCCGACAAAAAAAGCGTAGATTTCAATTTCATAATTTTAGATTTTTTTAAGATTTAACATACTTCAAAATTAGTGGTCTAAAAGGCCACCAATGGTATTGGAATCATTCCAAAAGTGGGTTAAAATCGTTCATCTGAATAATCGCCAAACACACTCAAAGTACATAAAAACCTTAAAAACAAAAGCTTATAAAACAAGCTATTCTACAACAAAAGAAACTTCACCGGAAGTTTTATATCCAATGCGGCAAGCCCTGGCAGCCACTTTTGCCCCTTTGGGCAGGATTAATGGGGTGGAGTACAATTGCCATCTTCCAGAGCTCTCCTCCCCCTCGATGCGGTAAACGAATGAAGAACCGGATGTCTGGTTGAACAATTCCAATTTTTTACCCGCCACCCTGCGGAATTGCACCGGAGTGGTTTGGGGCTGGATAAACCCAGGCCACATCATTTGGATCAGGTCGTATTCGGGAATAAAACCTTTGTCGCCTACCTCGAGTTGCCACTGTCCCAATGCCGCCCTCAACTCAAGGAGCTTTTCACGATATTGCGGTTTTCCGGCCACATTATGCACTTCATACGGATCGGTAGCCAGGTCGTAGAGCTCCTCCACTGGTCGCGACTCCATAAATATGTAGCCGGCATCACCTAGCAACTCCCCTCTGGAATTCATCGCCAGCAGTTCGCGGGTCATATCAATCTGTTCGCGATAATTGTTGCGGTAAACGTAAGGAAGCTGCGGCAGGAAGTTCCGGATGTAAACAAAACGGCCATCGATCACAGATCGACTGCGGTCGGTGGTTTCATCGAAACGGTCGGCCGACCCAAAAGCATATTTGTGCGAAATAGCGGTTTTTTTGCTACCCAAGAAAGCTTTCCCATGCATATAGGCCGGAGGCTCGAGGCCTGCCAATGACATAACGGTTGGCCCCAGATCCATGAGCGACACAATTTCCTCAACTCTGGTTCCAGCCATCTTTTGATCGGGGAAACGAACAATCAGGGGAACCCTCAAACCCGAATTGCCAACCGCCCGCTTTTCGCGCAACAGAGGGCCGCCATGGTCGCTCCAAAAAAAGATGATGGTCCTGTCGAGCAAGCCCTCTTTTTCCAATCTATCGAGGTACTCCCCTATCTGACGGTCGAGCTCCATCACGTTGGAATATTTTCGAGCCACATCCTGCCTGACAACCGGAATATTGGGAAAATAGGCCGGAACCACCACCTTAGAAGTATCCATCAGCATGGGATCGTTTTTCTTTTTCCAAATTTGCGATTCGTGGGTAACACCCAGGTTATAGACGGCAAAGAAAGGTTGACCCTCCCTACGGTTTTGGTAACTGGCTTGGTCGCCCACCTCATCCCATGCCGATATGGGGCAGGCGAACTGGTAGTCGCACTTGGGGTTGTTGGTGCAGAAATAACCGGCAGCCCGCAGATATTCGGTAAAACACTTCACGCCAACGGGCGTCACCACCGAGTATTCGGGCAAGGTGCGCCCAGTGAGATCCTTGATGCGAGTCTTGGTGTTGTAACTCTCCCTATCCGGCCCTTTATAGCCCCAATGGTCTCCGGTGCGCATGTTGTGGCTGCCGATGGCCACCGGGTACATGCCGGTGATGATGGAGGAACGGCTGGGTGCCGACACCCCAACCGTAGCAAAAGCGTTGGTGTAGGTAATCCCTTCGCGAGCCAGACGGTCGATGTTGGGTGTTTGGATTTCGGGATGCCCATAAGCACCCATCAAAGGGGTCAGGTCTTCACAACTCAACCATAGGATGTTGTAAGGTTGCATTTTTTTTGCCTGGGCAAAACCACTTCCTATGGAACAGATACTCACCAGGGATAAGGTGCTACAGAGCGGCAATGAGAATTTCATTTTCATGATCTATTTATCAAGTTATTGGATCATCACTTTTTGAACAAAACATTGATTTCCCAGAAATATTTGGCAGAGATATAGGCCTGGTTGAAAACCGGACACATCGATGGTATGTTTGGGGTTGACAGTTGATACGACCACATCCCCTGTCAAATTGTAAATATTGAACCGGGAAATTTGCAGATTTTTGATCTCCAGAACCTTCGTTTGCCGGTCAAACACCACCAAATCAACCTCAAGGCTCTGATTGGGGATACCACTGGGAATCCCGCTAAAGAACCGATATTGGTCATTCCACCACTTAGCCACCTCATCCAAAAGCATATTCTTGATTAACCGGTACGATTCCTGGTCGGCCACATTATTGGTTTCCAGAGGATCAACCTGGTAATCGTAAAGCTCCACCATTTTCACATTACCGGCAAGCCATACCATTCGATCGGGTCGGTCGTTGGCACTCTTCATCCACAAGGTCAACCGGTAACGGTCGTTGCGGAAGGAATAGACTGAACCGCCACCGGCCCGGTATTCTGAAACAGACAGTTTTGCAATAGGGTTGCCACCCTGAACAACAGGTTTCAACGAGACACCCTGAATTGAGCCCACCGGCACATCAACACCGGCCAATTCGCACACAGTTGGAAAAACATCGGTAAAATCGACCGGATTCGGGTGGGTGGTTTTCACACCATCGGGATCGACGATGATCAAGGGTGCCCGCAAAGCATTTTCAAACTGGGTGTGCTTTCCCCAGAGGTTGTGGTCGCCCAAATGATAACCATGGTCGCCAATAAGCACCACAATGGTTTTATCCTTCAGATTGTATCGTTCAAGCTGCGACATCAACTTACCAATTTGGGCGTCGATGTAGGAGACGCAAGCATAATAACCATGGATGAGCCTTTTCTGAACAGCAGGATCTAGAATGCCATCCCCCAGCTCCACATCATCATACTCCCAGGGATTGGGAATATCAGAATAACCTATGGGTTCGGGTTTGGAATAGGCATAATCGGGACTGTTGAGCGCCTTCCGTTGGTAGGGTGCCAACTGAATGAGCGACCGATCGTAAAGTTTCCAGTATTTATCGGGGGCGATAAAAGGGATGTGGGGCTTTTTAAATCCAACGGCCAAAAAAAAGGGCTGGTTGGAATTCTGCGCCAGAGAGCTCAGTTTTCCCAGTGCATCGTTGCAGATCTGGCCATCGGTATAGCCATCATCGTCAACCCCCGAAGGCCCTTGCTCGGTGGCCGTATTGGGCGCCACCCGGTACTGGTTGCCATCTACAAAAGCACCATATTGGGGCGGGTAGCTATATTGCTTGGGATCGACATACGGGATTGACCAGGAAGGGAGATCGTGCCCTTCATCAACATTTCGCGGGTCGAACACCTTTCCACAAGCCGCAGTGGCGTACCCCTTCGATTTGAAGTATTGCGGCAAGGTCACCACATTGGGCTTGACCTCACGCAGGAGGGTCGATAGATTCCGGACACCGGTTCCATCAGGCGTCAAACCAGTAAGAATACTGGCTCGTGAAGGCCCACTGACGGGCCACTGACAATAAGCGTTGGAAAAAACCACCCCTTGCTGAGCCAAGGCATCCATGTTGGGCGAAACAATCTGTGATTCGCCATAGCAATTGAGCACAGGCTTCAGGTCATCCACAAAAATAAAGAGCACATTCTTTTTAGGCAACGCCTGTTGCGCAGCGCCATCAAAGCCGGAGAAAAACATGAGTGTCCAAGCGGCCACCGAATGATAAGGGATCTTTAGAGATCCCTTATCCACAAACACCTGCTTATCCATTTTCAACTTTTCATAATTTTAATCCTCTGTGTACGGTTTCCACTGTTTACAACCAGCAAGTAAAAACCCACCGGGACGTTTGAGAGATCTAAAGACTTTAAAGACCCACGCTGCGACATCACCAATTGACCATCCATGCCCAACAATTCCACCGAATGAATTGGGGCATCGACTGCCAGGTGGAGTTTATCGCGAACCGGATTGGGGTAACAAACTACTCCCGACGTGGATTCTTGCTGATTGACGCCTGTTGCAACAGGGGGATTCACAACCACATACACCATAGAATAGGGCTTCAAGGCAAATGTGGATTTTCCGGTGATGGCCGATTGGTATGGCAACACGGCATCCAAATCGGCAGGCCCGCCACCGGAGGTAGTGCCTGTCTGCTCGTTGACATAGAACTTTTTATACCCTTGGGCACTCACATCCACCGTGGGAGAATAACACTCGTACCACTGGCACTTCGATTCGTAAGGTGAATGACCAAATTTCAATTGAAATGTTTGTGTTGAGGGAGAAGTGTTGACCACAACCACGCCCAGATGGCCACTTGAAAACTTGGAGGCATAAACCTTCACCGCCCCAAGGGTTGAAGTAGCCGACACCATCCGGTCTCCAAAACACTTCCCATAGAAATAGTAGGGCAGATAGGTAGGGCGCGCCGAATAATCACTTTGTTCGGGGTCGGTTTTTGCCAGAAAGCCTTTGCTCTCCTGATCGGCTTCACTCCAATTCCACTCCGACACCCACAAGGAAGCCAGGCCATATTGGTTTTTGATGGATTCGCCCAAAACCTGGGCCACGAACAAACCGTTGATCATGCTGCAATTGTATGGCCCACGCGAGTTGAACTCAGTCAAGGCCACAGGAAAGTGACCAACAGGCTTGCCGGCATATTTCACAACGCAATCTTCGAGGGTATTCTTAACCAATTCAATCTGCCCCACAGCCCCAAGAATGTTGTTGAGCGTGGCATCCTTGACGGTGGTAAAATACTCGTGCACCACCAGGAAGTCGGCATGATCCTTTACTTCGGGCAGTACGGTTTGGTTCCAGGCATCATCCACATCCTTTACCACCACGCCAACCTTGATGGACGGATCGACAGCTTTCATGGCTTGGGCAAACACCCTGAAATCCTCGCCATACTCGCGGCCGGTCAGGACTCCTGCACTATTGGCCATTTCAAAGCCGGCTTCCCATTTGCCATAACATTCATTGCCCACCTCCCAATATTTGATGTTGGCCTTTAGCTCCACATTCATCTTACGCACGAAAGCGGCAGCATAGTCGGCGGCCTGTTTCACCCGGTCGGCACGTGTGCCACTGGCCGTCATGCCGTACCTGGCCAAAAAGTAGTTCACCACCACGATGCCTTCGCCATTGATCATATCCACAAACTCAGCATACAAGTCTGGCGTCAGGTTGGCTCGCCCAAAAGCTGAAATCGGCACCACCTGTTCTACTGTCCCTTTCTGGTTCACAAACGGTGCTGTCTCTGCAGGAATCTTCCCATCAAAAAAGTAGAGATTGGAACCACTACCGGCGGGGAAGCGCAAAGTTGTGGCTTTGCCGGCATAGAGGCTGCTGCGCTGATGCTGATCGGGTCCATTGCGGAAAGTGGTATTCACGCCAAAATGGGTGGGCAAAACCGGTGCTACCACCTGATCCAACTCGATGGAGATGATGGCGGAAGAAGATCCCACAGGTAAAACCTTCTCCACCACCTTGACAGATGGCTGAAAGTGCCTTGCTGCCCAGGTACTGTGAAAAAAATTGCTGCCATTGTTGCCCTGCCCCACCAGCCAAAGTGGGCAAAAAATCAAGAAAAATACAATATGCTGAAGTTTGATATTCATAGAATGGATTTATTTAAGACAAGGATCAACAAAAAACAGAATCACCCCTTACCCTTTTTCTGGCCATTTTTTTGGCCTTTTTTCTGCGTTGCAGGTTCTTTTTCCACCGGACCATAAGTCCCAATTTGCTGCTTCCAGTCATTCATTTGGGACAGCATCATTTTTACACGCTCGGGTTGCTCATCGGCCAGGTTTTTGGTTTCACCAGGGTCGGTGACCAGGTTGTACAACTCCACACGATTCTGTTGGTAAAAGTGGATCAACTTATAATCACCATCGCGCATGGCCGTTGAAAGGTAATCACCAGTTTGGCCAGGTCGTTCCGATGCCTTATGCCAAAAGAGCTTCCGTTTGGCCAGGTCGCCAGCTGGTTTGTTCTGCAACAAACCATGCAGGCTGCTGCCATCGATGATCGCATTGTCGGGAATATTCAACCCACATAAATCGGCCAGAGTTGGCAGAATGTCGTAGGAAACCACCGGAACATCCGAAACGCGCCCCTTCTCCTGTCCTGCCGAATGTATGATGAATGGCACCCGGATGCCCCCCTCATACAAGTGACCTTTGCCAGCCTTGAATGGCGCATTGGTGGTGGCTAACTCCCGCAAATTTTTACCCCGGTTCGATAAACCGCCATGGTCGGAAATCATCACGATGTGGGTATTCTCGTACAACCCTTGCTCCTTCAATGCCTGGATGATCATGCCGATGCCTTGGTCCACCGATTCAATCATGGCCGCATACACCTCGTTGTTTTGCTCTGCCTTGCGCACACCAGCCTCCTCGGGGATATAATGATCCTCCATCAGACCCATCTTCTTTTTCTTATCCAGGTATTTTTGGATCAATTCAGGCTTGGCTTCCAATGGCGTATGAACCGCATAGTAGCTGCAAACTGCAAAAAAAGGTTTGTCATGGGGTTGCTGAATAAAGTCAACCATCTTGCGGTTCATATAGTCGGTGAGGTATTCACCCGGGCGGGCATCGTCCATCCCATGAATAGGGGCTTCCTTCCCGCCTGGTTTGCGAGCTTCGTTGAAGGGCTGAAAGTACGACATGGGGGCACCAGCCTTGCCTCCGCCAATGTTGATGTCAAATCCTTTGTCGTCAGGATTCAAACCATTGGCCACCAAATGGTACTTACCCATATAAAAAGTTTGATAACCTCCCTTTTTAAAAGGCTCGGCAATACAAAGGGTATTCTGGTCGATCTTTCGGTCGTCGCCACTCTTGCTGATGACCTGCGGGCGGGCACAATGCATCCCTGTGAGCATCGAAAAGCGCGATGGAACACTTCGGGGATAGGAGACATAACCATTGCTGAAACTCACCGAGCTCGACTTCAAACCGTCGAAGTTGGGCGTCTCGTAAAAATTACTCCCCGAGGCTGAACAGTCGTTGGCGCCCCAGTCGTCCACAATGATCATCAGGACATTTTTCTTTCCATCGTTGGCAACACCCTTTTTGGCTTGGGAGGAAGCGGTTGTGGCCACCATTTGACACAATGCTGTTGCGCCCAATAACATTTTATAATTATTCATAGTTTTTTGTTGTTTAATTACTGTTCAAAAATGTGAATTTATCCACAAAAAGAGGGTTGTGAAATCGTTCATTTACCACATCAAAATGATTCGGATACCTATTGCATCCTTTTAGAGAGATGTTGTTGAAGTTTCGAGACCACCGCGGGTTGCTCGGGGGCAACATTCTTCATTTCACCACCATCCTTGGCCAGATCCACCAAAAAAGAGTATTGCCCATCGAGGTCGAAATGGGTCAACTTGTAATCAGCATGACGGACGGCAACAAAAGTTTCTGATTCAAAATAGTCACAAAATGAATCAAGTTCAAACAAAAAGAGGTTTTAGACGCGTCCAAAACCTCTTCTTGTTTATGATAGAGCCATCAATAGGACTTACGCGGCAACACCGGTCCGGTTTTTTGAAGCCATTGGTCAATTTCGCTGGAGAGCTGTTGAACCACCTTCGGATTCTGTCCGGAGATATCGTGGAGATTCTTGGGATCCTTTACATCATCAAAAAGTAAGGCAGCATCGGCGCCCTTGATGAAACGGTGCTTCCCATCGGTCACCATCACATAGCCATCCACTTCGCCAAAAGCATAATCACGCACTTTCTCCTTTTTCCCGGTCAACACCGGCACCAGGCTGTAGGTCGTCTTGCAATGCTGCTGGTCGGCCTCAGGCGCTTGAGCCACCTCCAGCACCGTCCCAATCAGGTCGGTGAGCTCAACGGCCGAATGGTTCACCTGGTTCATCTTGTAAGCCTTTGGATAACTGATGATCAGTGCGGGATTGGTGATCTGGCGGTACAAAGTGCCTTTATGATGCAGGTTGTGGTCGCCCAGCATAACACCCTGGTCGGAGAAGAAAACGATGATGGTATTTTCATAAATGCCCTTCTGCTTCAACTGGTTGATCACCTTCCCGACTTGAGCATCCATATAGGCAATGGCAGCGCTGATTCCGGCCTGCTCTTTCTTCGCTTGGGCTTCGCTTTTATTGGGTTTCGTTTTCTTTATCAGTCCTTGCGGAGCCACAAAGTCGGCCTCAGTGGCTCCGGGCATGATCTCCTGGGGATAGGGCTTATGGTACTCAGCCGCCACATCATAGGGTCCATGGGGCACCGAATAGTTTAGCCACATAAACAAAGGCTTAGGACTTTTGTACTGATCAATGAAATCGAGAGCCGCATGGGTGAAAAATCCATCGAGATAGGCTTCATCGGGCAGGGTGGAGATGTTGGGATACTCATTTTTAAAATGCTCCAAAAGCCCCTTTTCGTGCAAGAACTGCATATACCAATCGGTGGATGGATCAATCACCTCCTCATCCTTGGAGGCCAACACCACACGGCCTGCCGTTTGCTGCACAAAGTCAAAACCCATCAGTTTTTTCATGGCTGCGGTACGGTCTTTGCCTGCCGGACGGATGTGGCACTTGCCCACCCACGAGGTGTAATATCCGGCGCGTTGCAATGCCTGCGGGAAAGTCCAAATGCCCTTGGGGAGCGCACGCATGTCGCCATTGTAGTAGAACCCAAGGTTGTGCGGATATAAGCCGGTCATCAATGAATTGCGCGAAGGGCCGCTCATCATCCCTTGAGCCACAGCATTCTGAAACATCACACCCTCCCGGGCCAATTGATCCACATTGGGGGTCTTGACGATTTTGCTACCAAAACAGCCCAAGTACTCATAATTCAAATCATCGACCTGGATAAACAGGATATTGGGCGATTGTTTGGCTTGGGGAGCCTGGGCTTCCGCCCCTCCCACCATCAGCTGGTTGCAAAGCACACCAAAAGCAACCTTCATGTAATTAGAAACCATACGCTTACAATTTTTACCTTTATTTTTTTGTTATTTTCAAGCATTGCTGCTTCCCATCAATATTCAGCACCAGCATGTAAATCCCCTTGGGGAAAGGGAACTGGATGAGGTTTTTCGTTTGACGGACTTGTGACTCAAACACACTTTGTCCGGTCAGATCAAAAATGGTCATTCGGGCACCAAGCCAAGCGGCATCCACCTCCAAAGTGAACCCGGAACTAAAAGGAGATGGATAAACAGAAAAAGTATTGGCGCCCAAATGGTCAACACTATTGGAGAGGTCACGCTTCACCCGAATGGTGGTCACCGAAAAAGGTGGAAGATCAACCATCCGATTTTCGGTGGAAAACTGTGAACTGTTGATCCCCTTTTGATCCGAGGCATTCAACTCGTAAGGACGTTCGGACCAATGTTGGATGATGTCGCAGCTACCCGAAGGATTGACCAAGCGGGACACATCCACGGCAGGAAAACGTTGATCGCTGAAATTGGCCAAAAACAAAACGGCATACTCTGCATTGCTGAACAAGAATCCATTCAATGCTTTTTGGTTCAATGCCGTGGCCGGATTGTTGCTGATGGCCACCGGCTGCAAATGGGTCATCCCTTTACTGGCTGCACATAACAAGCCAAACGATAGCCCAATAGGACCAGCTTTCATATTGGTCTTATCAATCACATCGGGATCATCGGTAATGTGGTGATACAGCAGGTTGGTGATCTTCGAGCCCTTACTCAACCAGCCCATGGTCATGGAGACGGAACGCAAACCAGCCGTCCAAGTCGATTGGGCATTCGTTTTAGTGACACCATACTCCGTCAGCCACAACTCGAGGCCATCCGGTGTCAAGTCGTAGTCACGCTGGCAATCCAGGGTATATTCCAAACCCTCGGCAATGGCTCGCATGCAGGAAGCATTGTTGGTCACCAAAGTTTGGTCGCCATATTTATCGTTGATGTAGTGGTGCTGCACAATACCCTTGACAGAGTTTTTCAACACGCCATCGTTCTTGAGAGCGTTGATGACCGCTTCATTCCACGACTCCCGACCACTGGTGCCATATTTGGTGGTGCAAAGGATGATACCCAAATCGGGATAAACCGCCTTAACCCGTTGACAGATCACCGCAGCATGCTGAAGGTACAAAGTGGGGCTGGCCGCATAGATGCCAGCATGTTCGTTGGCAAAATAGAATTCATTCCCCAACTCGATGGCAATGGGGAAATTCCCCACACGCTCAAACTCCCGAAGGGCCGCCAGCATGTCGTCAATCTTCTTTTCCAGCACAGCCTGGGAGGTATTGGGGTCATCCCAAGCCAAGCCGGTAGCAGGTGTTGGGCGAGCCATGTTGACTACATAAACAACTGAAGCACTTGATGGCAATCCTTTGACAAACAAGGGGATTGAAAACGTATAAGGTGATGTTTTACCACAACCGGCTATGAAGGTTCCGGTGCGCCAATCCCAGTAGTTGGCTTGGGTGCCTGCCGGATACCTTACGATATTAGGCGACATTTGCTGGATTAGCTTTTGGAAGCCCTCATCACCCCAAGATGGCCCCTCGGTGGAACGGCCATTGAACCCTAGCAGGTAACTGGGAATTGCCCGTTTGGCGCCATCCAACGTCACAACCTGCTGCGCCATTAAATTGGCACATATAATAAACAAAAAAAGACTCCAGGTTATTTTCATAAGTTAAACAGGTTATGGATATTCAAGCATAAAAGCTCCAACCGATTTGCGCCAACCATGCAGTTCCTTCAACATTTTATTTGCCATCCTCTTTTTTGTTGAGGCCAAGTTGTTGGTTTCAGACAGATCATCCGCCAAGTTATAGATTTCCACCCTCTTGGTGTCGTGAAACTCAACCAATTTATAGTTTCCCTTCCGCATGGCCGAACAGGGGGCATCGCCGGTGGCCTGTGGGCGCGCAATGGGAGAATGCCAATAGATGGTACGGCCGGGATTGGGATCGGCCTTCCCTTCCAACGTCCACAAAAAACTTTGCCCATCTTTGTGCGCTTGGGGCATCAAAGGGACTCCGGCGATTTGCAAAAGAGTTGGAAAAAAATCGGTTCCTGTGACCATGGCATTGGATTTAGATCCACTTTTGATCTTGCCTGGCCAACACACAATCATCGGTTCGCGAATACCTCCTTCATACAAATGACCTTTACCGGCTCGCAATGGATAATTGGAAGTGGCCAATTGCCTTTCCCGTGTGCCACAATTGGACAATCCACCATTGTCGGAAAAAAAGATGATCACGGTATTGTCCAACTCCCCTTCAGCATCGAGGGCATCCACGATTTTGCCCAGACTTTCGTCCATGCTGTAAACCATGGCAGCGTAAACAGGGTTATCCTGGCGCATTTTGGTCTTCCCGGTACCTTCGTCAACATATTCGGGCTCAGGAAAGGTTTGTTTGGCCAGTTTCTTTTCAAAGTAGGCGATGTGTTCTTCCTTGGCCTGCAAAGGTTCGTGCACCGCATAGTGCGACACTAGGGCAAAGAATGGTTTGAAAGGATTGGCATGGTGGTGCCGATCCAGAAACGTCACTGTTTCCTGAGTGATCCGATCGGTGAGGTACTCGCCTGCTACACCTTGCTCCAAGCCATGGATCGGGTCTTTCTTGCCGGTTTGTTTGCCCTCGTTGTAGGGATAGAAGTACGATATGGGCGAACCGGCTTCCCCCCCGGCAATGTTGACATCAAACCCCATCGATTCAGGAAAAGCGCCATCGGATGAGAGATGCCATTTACCGGCAAAAAAAGTGGTGTAGCCTGCCAATTTCAAAGCCGAGGCTATTGTTGCTTCCCCAACTTTCAGATGACTCAAGTCATCGCTGCGCTTGTGCCCCACGTTCCCTTCGGATTCACCACCGGGCATTTGGGCGCGGGCAGGATATTTTCCGGTCAGCAAGGCATAGCGCGAAGGCACCGATCGAGGATGAGCCGTATAGGCATTGGTAAAGACCATTCCCTGACTGGCCAGTTTATCTATATTAGGTGTTTCATAAAAGGTTGAGCCCTGAAATCCGGCATCCATCCAACCCATATCGTCCACCAGAAAAAAGAGAATGTTAGGTTTGGCGCCCACATCCTGAGCTTTCGAAGAGATGGTCAGTGGGAAAAGGGAAGCTGCCATCAAACTGCCATATTTTAGATGATTCTTGATCATGGGATTGGAATTTGAATAGACAAAGAAGAAAACCATCAGGACAACCGAAAGCAGTCATCCTGCATGATTTATAAGAAAATTAGAAAATGAAGAACTCAACTTGCAAAGCCGGTTTATTTGGCTTCATTCTTATTTTTTGTTTTAGCTTTCCCTTTGGGTTGTTTCACATCCGAACTGAAATAATCCTTGCTATTGCTAGCCTTCAATTCGCTGTTTTGTGATTTGAAATAATCCACAAAATGAGCCATCAATTCGGCCTTCACCTTTTTATACTCAGGCAAATTGTAATGGTTTTGTGTCTCGTTAGGATCTTTCTGATAGTCGTACAATTCACCATCAATGAGCAAGTTTTCATCAAAAGCATCGTAAGAGCGGTAGCCGTCTTTCAACCAAAGGGTCATCCGGTAACGGTCGGTGCGGAGGGAGTAGCCCATCGCCTTGCCACGCCCGAATTGGCTGACAGCATACGCCTTGGATTGATGCGACGGATCTTTGATGGCTTTCACCAGGCTGGTTCCTTGCAAATGTTTTGGCTGGGAGATGCCGGCAGCCTCGCACAAAGTTGGGAAGATGTCCACAAATTCGGCCGGATGGCTGTTGACGGAAGCTTTTTGGCCGGGAAGGGCGAAAATCATCGGGACGCGTGTGGCTTGTTCGAAATTGGTGTGCTTACACCACAGGGCGTGGTCGCCCAAATGCCAGCCATGGTCACCCCAGAGCACAATCACCGTGTTTTTATCCAAGCCACTTGCCTTTAAGGCCTTCATCAACTCACCCACCTGGGCATCAATGAACGACACGCAGGCATAATAGCCATGAATCAACTCCTTTTGCTTTTCGATGGGCAATTGCGAGGAAAAAATATCAGAAAACGACTCCAGGGCAGGAATATCGGTGTACGACTGAAGTTCTTCGTATCGGGTATAGGCCAAGTCAACTCCATCCTTCACAGCTTGGGTGTATTCGGCCAAAGGGATTTTTTCGCGGTCGTAAAGATCCCAATATTTCTTAGGAGCGGTAAAGGGTAAGTGTGGCTTCTTGAAACCAACGGCCAGGAAGAATGGTTTATCGGATGATACCATCTCCTTGAGATAGCTGATGGCTTTGTTGCTGATCTGACCATCCATGTGGGCTTCATCGGGTGCGTTTGAGCACTCAACAGAGGGCTTGAAGCGTTCCGAAACATATCCGTGGATATTCTTGACGCCTTTGGCTTTGGCCTCTTCTGTCAATTCCTTAACCCGCGCCTTATTATCGGCATTGGTGTAATAACTCAACCCAGGCTCACCGTATTGTTCAGGATAGACCAACTCGGAGCTCTTGGCATAAGGAATACTCCACGACTCTCCATCGTAATCCTTGGCCACACAACGGGGATCGTATATTTTACCAACCGCCACCGTTTTGTAGCCCTCGTTCTTAAAATGCTGAGGCAAAGAAAGGATGTCGGGATTGATGTCGCGCATGCGTGTTTTCAAATCCCAAACGCCGGTATAATCGGGACGCATACCCGTCAGCAAACTGGCTCGGGTAGGACCACTCACAGCCTGCTGGCAATGGGCATTGGTGAAAATCGTTCCCCGCCTGGCCAACTCGTCGATGTTGGGAGTCTTGATCATCTTGTCGCCATAGCAGCCCAACACGGGCTTCAAATCGTCCACGGCAATAAAGAGCACATTCTTTTTCTGTTGTCCGAAAGCAGTCAAGGAGAGACCGGCTGAAAGACCCAATAACCATTTGTTCAAATTCATAACAATCGTTTTTTATTTTTTTAGCTCGCCAAATCCTCCCGGGATTTCTTGAATATATTTTATCAACTCATTTTTCATATCCTCCAACACCTTTTGGTATTCCGAATTACCTGCCAAATTGTGTTGTTCCTTCGGATCCAATGACAAATCATAAAGCTGGTCGGTATCCTGGTAATGAGGATACTGCCGGATGGCCTGAAACTCAGCATCACCGCCACCTGGGACAATCTGCACATGCCCAAAAGGGGCATTGGGGTCGGTATTGTTGGGCTCCTTACCACGAGCCGACAATTTTTTATTGTAATCCGACAATATCTTAACCCGATCGGTAAAAGTCAACTCTTTCACCCATTGTGGGTAACGAAGTGCAATGTATTTGTAGTTTCCTTTCTTCACCCCACGCGAATAACCGATCTCGAAGTAAAGCGATTCCCGGCTTTCAGCCATTTTGCCATCCAGCGCCGGGGCAAAGCTAACACCCGATATGGATTTTGTAAGATTATCCACCCCCGCCCAATCTAAAATAGTGGGTAAAAAATCGATGTTCGACACCATGCTGTTGCAAACCTTTCCCACACCGAACCCTTTGCTCCGCCAGACAATGCTGGGGTTGCTGACAGCCCCCTGGTAAACCGTGCCTTTGGCCGACTGCCCATGATCGTTGAAAAACAGGATGATGGTATTGTCGTATTGCCCATTGGCCTTGAGCTTCTCCATTAGGGCACCCAAAGCATCGTCGATCCAAAGCAGGTTGGCTTTGTGGTTACTGAAGGGGATGTTGGCCGACTTCAAACGCTCAGGGATGGTCTTTTTATCGGGCAAAACATCTGGTGCTTTGTCCAGGATGCCAATGGGCGTGATTCGCCGGTCGGCATTCCATGAGCTGGCGGCATCGTGTGGCGCATGGGGCAAGGTGGTGGCAAAATAGAGAAAGAATGGCGCCTTTTTCGCCCGATCCAAGAACTTGAGCGCTGCCTCGGTGGTCCAATCCAGATTGTGCACAGCCAACGGCTTGGGGCCATTGAATATGGGATTCTCGTAAAAGATGCCATCGGCATAATCGAAGCCACAAGCCTGGTAAGCCTCAATGGTGTTGCGATAATTATCCAACTGCTGTTTCATCACTTTGGGATCGGAAACATCGGCCGACAAAGGCACCGTTTTATGCTTAGCCACTTCAAAAACATGGTTCTTCCCCACAGCACCCGTGGTATAACCACCCTTTTTCAACAGGCTGGCCAAATTATCTTCGCCGGGCATGATGTGGGTATTCCACTCCACCGCCCTTTGCCCCTGGTTTTTTTTGGTTTGACGCAAGAAATCAGGATTGCTGGCAGTGCTGGCATATCGACCGGTCAAACAACCATAACGACTGGGTGTAGAAACCGTGGCACTGACATACTGGTTCACCATCAATGTTCCTTCATTGGCCAACTTGTCCAGATTGGGTGTGAAATTGGCTTTTTCACCCTCCGACAGGCAATTGAACATGTCGATGGTCATGTCGTCGGCAATAAAAAAGATGAAATTGGGTCGTTCCTGCTTCTGCGCTATGGCAGTACCTGTCATCAGGGATAAAGCGCATGCAGCAAGGGATCTGTATTTTTCAAACGAGAACTTCATAAGTCAACTTGTTTTGATGAATTAATGGCATCCAGTCCAAGGAAAAGGAATACCGCGGCTGAATTCCAATTGATGGCAACTTCGTTGGTGGAATAACTGCACGCCATATCCACATACGACAGCGCAGGGAATTTGGAACTGTAATTTTCCTCACCGCAATCCTTCCTGGCCTTAGTGGAAGGGCCACCCACCATCAAGCCGGGAATGGGGGCTTCAATTTGGTCGGCCGAACAACGACGATCGTGGACGAACATGGGTTGTTTTGTTCCAAACCCGGTGATAAAACAATAGCCTGTTGGATTGGCACCCAACAAATAGCTGGTGCAGGCATCCGCCGCCGCCAAATATTTATCCTCTTTGGTGATCAGGTAAGCATGCATCAAAAGGATGGCCTGATTGCACAACTCGCTGTTGCTTCCCCATGGAAAATCCTCAGCAGGGATGTGGAAGGCCGACTCCTCATAAATGGTGCAATAGCGCTCGGCCATTTTGAGCAGCTTCTTGTACAAAAGATCCTTCTCCGATTGAGAAACCGTTTGGCTTTTGTCGGCAACCAACGAATAAACCCCCAGGGTGTTGACACTACCCCAACTGGGGAGTAAAAGTTTGGTTTTCGACCAACCATTGTTTTTGTATTGCCCATTGCCCGTTGAGAGTAACAGCTCCATGCCGGCCCATTCAAATTCGTCCTTGAGGTGCTGGTCGGGATAAGGGCCTGTTTTAATGTCTGATGGTTGCTGGTAAAAGGTGTCGGGGTGGCTTTGCGCCCATTTCCAGGCGGCTTGAGCAGCTTTGAGGCACGTTTCGGACAAAGCAGCATAACTGCCCCCAAGCGGTTTCAGCACACGAAAAGCCTTCGCCATGGTAGCGGCAAAGCCCAGTGTGGCCGAGGTTGTTTTCATCACCACATACCGGGGCAATTGATCCTGATGCGGCATCACCATGCCACAAAATGTTTTGGAGGTGAGCTTATGGTAAACACCACCATCGTTGGGATCCTGCATGGTCAACATCCATTGCAAGTTATAAAGCGTTTCATCCAGAAGGTCGGCAATCTGGTTGCCCGACTCGGGGATATTCAAGTTGATCGCCCCCAGATGGTTGGAAAACAGTTCGTAAAGATGGAGCAATGAATAGGTGGTGATGGACGAGTTGACAATGTATTTGTTGTAATCGCCCGCATCGTACCACCCGCCATGGGAACTGATGACAGTCCCTTCGGGCCGGGCTGGAGAGGCTGCCGACGCGTGGATCAAAACATGATCGTCGGGATGGCCGGCTGCACGGGCATATTCACCAGCATAGGCGGGCAAAATCTCTTCGGATGCCCGTGCCATATAGAAAGACTTCATCAACGATGAACCCACCTCACGATACAGTTCCCCTTGTATGGCAAAGGGAAAATTGCCACCTACGCCTTCCACCACCATGGTATAGGACTGTTCCTGATTGAGGGCGGAAAAATCGGCAACACACACCTGGGTGCCCGAATGTGGCCAATATTTCTTAGCCGTGGTGACACCACTGAAAACCTCTTTTCCCGAACCATCCAATATTTTAAAAGGAGCTTTCTCATAAGCTCCATCCAGGAAAAGCCGTTTCTGTCCCCCAGGCACGAAGCCGGCCTGGCTCATCCATTGCGCAGAAGCCTGGGTGACCATCATGATTAAAATGGCAAAAAAACAAATAATGATCCTCATATCCCTAAAACTAATTTAAATGCATTCCCTGTTATAATTTTTGTTGCATCAATAGCTCAGGCCATAAGCCCGAGCCATTGTATACTACTCAACTTTAGATCTATTCCAACCTGAATGGAACTCTGATCAAGGCTTCATCGGTCGAAGATCCGCCAACCAACACCTCAAAATCGCCTGGTTCAACCACCAGCTTCATGTGCTTATCAAGAAACTGCAACATCTCCGGCTTGATGACAAACGAAAGCTGCTTGGTTTCACCCGCTGGAATAAAGACCTTCCGAAAGGCTTTGAGTTCCTTCACCGGACGTGTCACGGAGCTCACTTTATCATTGATATAAAGCTGTACAATCTCGTCCCCATCGCGCGATCCGGTGTTGGCAATCTCCACCTGCAAAACCAAGCTGTCCCTTGAGGTCATGGATGGTTTTGAAAGCTTCACATTTTGATAGATGAATGTGGTGTAGCTCAACCCATGCCCAAAAGGATATAATGGATCGGAGTCGGTGGTCACATATTTATGGAAGAAATGCGATGGTTTGTGGTTGTAAATACTCAGCTGATGACCAACACTACGGGGGATGGTGATGGGCAACTTGCCCGATGGATTGATGTCGCCATAAATCAGTTTGGCAACAGCCTCCCCGCCAAAAGAACCCGGCTCCCATGCCTCAACGATGGCAGGAATGTGTTCGGCGATCCACTCTGTAGCCAAGGGACGGCCATTCACCAAAACCACGATAACCGGTTTACCCGTGGCATGGATTTTCTCCACCAACGATTGTTGCAATCCAGGCAAAGTCAATTCCGAACGGTCGGAATTCTCACCGCAGGTCTTGTCCTTCCACTCCCAACGGAAGGAATTCTCACCAACCACAACAATAGCCAAATCGGACTGCCTTGCTCTTTTCGCAGCTTCATCAACCTGCGATTGAGTTATAAAACGCGGATTAAGACCCACATCCACAAAGTCGAACTGGCAAGCAGGATCCATCTGTTTCAAACCTTCCAAAACGGTCGTCACATTTTCGTCGGGTTGCGGAGCCGACCAGTCACCCAAAATGGCAAGATTGTCGGCATTGGGCCCCGTGACCAATATCCGCTTATATTTTCCTTTTGCCAAGGGCAACAAATCCTGTTCATTTTTCAGAAGCACCAACGATTCCTCGGCGGCCTTCAAAGCAGTGGCCTTATGCTGGGCATTGAACAAGACGTTTTTAGTTTCAAGGGTATCGACATACGGGTTTTCAAATAGGCCCAACTGAAATTTCACCCGAAGCAACCTGCGGACAGTGGCATTGATCCGCTCCTCGGACAATCGCCCTTCCTTCACCAATTCGACCACCGGTTCCAGGAAGTCGGGGCCATGCATGTGCATGTCCATTCCAGCCTCCACCGTCTGGTAGCAAGCCTCCTTTTGATTCTCAGCCACCCGATGGGTGGTGGCCAACCGCTCAATATCCATCCAGTCGCTGACAAAGAAACCATCAAAGCCCAACTCCTTGCGTACCACCTCCTCCATCATCCAATGATCGGCATGACAAGGCACGCCATTGAGCTCATTATGTGCCGTCATAAGGGAATGAACACCGGCCTCAATGGCCGCCTGATAGGGCGGTAAAAATATTTCACGGATCGTCCGCTCCGACAAATCGGTTGGGGCACCATTCAATCCATTCACCGACTGGCTACCGGCAATCAGATGTTTGGCACAAGCAATCACATGCATGTTGCCTTTTTCGTCGGTCGCTTGCAACCCCTTGATCATGGCCACCCCCATCTGACTAACCAACAGGGGATCTTCGCCAAAAGTTTCCCCCACCCTGCCCCAGCGGGCATCGCGAGCCACATCGATGTTGGGCGTGAAAGCCCATTGGGCACCAGCTGCCCGCACCTCCTTGGATGTCTCCAAAGCAAGCTGATAGACCATCTCAGGATTCCAACTGCTTGCCAGGCCAATTGGGGTAGGATAAACCGTTGCGCCTTCCACCAGTCCGGTTCCATGGATGGCATCGATACCAATGAGCAAAGGGATCTTCAACCGACTTTTGTGAGCCAACGATTGCAAATGGTTGGCTTCATTCACATCCACCACATGCAGGAAAGATCCAACCAGTCCCTTTTCGGTCATCGCCTCAATGTCTTCAATGGTCAGGCCTGGGTAGAAAGCATGCGAATCGCTCTTTTTCAACTCATCGGCCGTAACCTGTTTTTCCGCCTCCCGAATGTGCTGAGGTCCTACATACTGGCACATTTGCGCCACCTTTTCCTCAAGGGTCATCCGCGCAATCAAATCATCAATCCTATTCTCTACTGATTCTGATTCATTCAGATAGGCCGGGATATTGGAATCCTTGGAATTAACACATGAAATGGAAAACCAAAAGAGCTGGCTTATAAAAAAGTAATTCAATAAATTTTTCATACAATAATTTACAAATGATCTTCAAAATCAGATTTTTCGCACAGAACAGGGAGGCAAAAACAGTTCTTCCTGTCAATACAGGAAGAACTGTCAAGATTCAATATCCGATATTTTGGTCTTCGGAAGTGACAGAGGGGTTGTTGATGATTTCCGTTTGAGGAATCGGCATCAACATAACTCGCGGGTTGTCCGATAACTGAACATCGCCCACTTTGGTAAAATCATATTTGGGGAATGTGTTGTGTTTGTCAACCACATTGGATTTATAATAATCCCATCCCCTACGTCGCTCATTGAAATACTCATGCCCTTCGCCCAGCAACTCATAACGGTATTCCATCATAATATTGGATCTAAACTCTTCCTGAGTCATCCCGCTCCAGTCGGCTGGTTGCAACGATCCTTCAACCGAATTACGTGCACGCAGCATCACTTCATTAACATATTGGTAAGCATTATCAGGGCCATTGAGTTCATTCTCAATCTCGGCCAGCATCAGCAACAAATCAGCATACCGCCAAACCACGAAATTCATAGTTGTATAGTAGTTGGAACGCGTATGATCCTTTATGTAATACTTGTTCAACCATGGATAGCTTTTGTCGTTATTGCCCCGAGCCTTGAATTTAGGATAAGTCTGAACAAGCGGAAGAGGCTTTTGCTGTTTGTCGTATTTAACATACGAGGTTAGAAATGTAGCATCTATGCGTGGATCTGCAGGATAACGTTCCACATGTTGATCGTAACACTCGATGTTCGGCCGGATACGTCCCCATACCGTGCTCGAAATATTACCGCCGGTGGGCGTAAAGAGCTGATACAAACGCAAAGTATTTTCCACATTGCCTTGAATCTCGAAAATTGATTCCGTCGTATTATCACTGGTTGCTTCCAGCCACAAACTATTAAAATTATTCACCAGTGTATATTTTCCATACACAACCATGGCATGGTCCTGAGCTTTTTGCCACAACTCAGCAGCATTGGCCTGGTCGGGTTTGCTGGCCAAGGTCATGTAAACCTTTGCCAATCCCATGTGCGCGGCATAAAGAGCTGGACGGCCAGCCGACTGGGTTTCAAGTGTGGGCAATAACTTGGCAGCTTCTTCAAAATCAAGAATCACCTGTTGATACACATCCGCTTCTGTCGACCTCGGATAATAAACATTCTCGGCATCAACAAAATCGGTGATCAATGGAACACCACCATAAACACGAACCAAATTGAAGTAAGACAAAGCCCTGATAAAGTAAGCCTGACCTAAAATATTCTTTTGAGCATCGGGATCGGGCAGTGACCGCTCATTCAAATTCTTGATGACATTGTTACTTCTAGCAATAGTACGGAAACAGCCTGTCCAAAAATTCTCGACATAATTCAAGGAGGGCAAGATATTAAAGGCCAAAATATCGGTATAATGATCCTTTTTCGAACTATTGAAAAGTCCTGAAGCAAAACACCCCAAATGATGAAAGTCGGCACCGTAATAATTGAAATCGGCCAAACCGCTGTAACAACCATTTAATACTGTATTGGCACCATCCACTGTTGAAAATAAATCATCGGAGTTTGGAAATTTTGGACTTTCCTCCATGTCGCAACCAGCAGCGCCCAGTAAAACGCTGAAAAGCAGATATTTTAATATTGAATATTTCATGATCTTCATGTGTTTTTAATTAAAAAGTCAAGTTCAATCCTACTAAATAGGTGCGTACATTGGGAGACCCAGTCCAGTCAACCCCCATGATGGTACCATCGTTCATAAAACTGGTTATCTGAGGATTGTAACCTGAATAATCCGAAATGGTAAACAAGTTTTTACCGGAAGCATACACATTGATTTTGCTGAACATTTTCAATTTCGAAACTGGCACATCATACCCAATGGTCAAGTTGTTCAGTGTAAAATAGCTGCCATCTTCCACCAAACGGTCCGAAAACAGAGTATTGAATCGGTATCCAACACGAGGATAAGCATTAGAAGGAGCTTCGGGACGCCAGGCTTTATAGTAAGCATCCGACAAAATATTGTTTGAATTCCCTTCGGCATAAGCCAACTCCATATTGTAACCATTCACAATTTCATTTCCTTGCACCCCATTAAACAAAGCATCCAGATTAAAACGTTTGTAGCGGAATGAAAGATTGATGCCATAGGTGAAATCGGGATTGGGATTGCCTATGATGGTCTTATCCATATCGTCGATGTTGCCATCGCCATTCTGATCCACAAAGATGACATCACCGGGCAAATTGCTATTGCCATTCACCAGTGGACCATTGGCGGCCGAAGCTTCATCCTGATATATTCCGGATGTTTGGTATCCCCAGAACATCCCCATGGGTTGACCTTCCATGAACACGTTGGCAGGCTGTTTGAAATAGGTTCCGGTGGAAACGGCATTACCATAATAAAGAACTGCCTCTGTGGCCTTCTTGTTCAAATAGACTGTGGTAGGAGCCAGATCCAATGCTTTCACCTCATTCCTATTGATTCCCAGATTGCCACCTATACTCAGCGACCAATCCTTACGCTCCAACACCAAAGCATCCACGCTCATCTCAAAACCTTTGTTTTGTATTTGGCCTTGATTGATAAACATACTGCGAAAACCTGTTGATGATGGCAACTGTTTCTCCATGAGTAGGTCACGGGTGTTTTTGAGATAGAAATCAACAGCACCATTGATTCTGCCACTCATAAAGCCTAAATCCAACCCTACATTATATTGTTCTCCATATTCCCATTTCAACTTTTTGTTGGGAATGCGTGCAGGAACAGATCCGGCAACATTGGAGTTGTCGGCATTCACATAGTTTGAGCTCACATAAGTTTCCAAGGTTTGATAAGCGGAGATGGCCTGGTTGCCGGTTTGACCCCACCCCATCCTCAACTTCAAATTATAAAAGAGATTCAAATCTTTAACAAATGGCTCTTCCATCAACCGCCAGGCAAAGGCCACAGCCGGATAGAAGCCCCATTGGTTGTCAGTCGCAAATTTGGAGGATTGATCGGCACGGTAACTGGCTGTAAAAACATACTTGTCCTTCAGGGAGTAGTTGACCCTGGCCAAGACCGAAAATACTGCCTCTTCGCCGTTCAAAATGGAAAAGGGTCGCAGCACGGTTTGTCCACTTTCGGGATACTCAGCTCCCAGACTTTTGTCTGCAAAATTGGAAACTTCATACAATCGGTTCTGATTGCTTACTCCATCATAAGTAACCCCGGCCACTGCGTTAATTTGGTGATTGCTGTTGATCCGCTTGTCATACATCAACAAATTGTCAATCACATAGGCATAACGATCCATGTAAGAATAGTTGGCCAAACCGTTTTCCTTTTGACCAACAAAAACCTCGGTGCCATACCATTTTACACGATCTTTTTTCCAATAATCAATACCAATGCTCGATTTGAACTTCAACCCCTGCATCAACGTGTATGTTGCTGCCAAAGAAGCATTCAGACGAATCTCCTTGGTGTTGTCTTCGAAATCGGTTAACCAGGAATAAGGGTTCGAAACCTCCAGCTCCAAGTCATCTTCGGAAGAGGCAAAGCCTGGTATTGGCCTATAACTCAACACCTGCTTGGTGAAGCTGCGCTGTCCGCCCGATTTGCTTCCTCCCTGTGCAAAGCTGCCAACCTGATACATCATACCCAATCGGGTATCCAACTTCAATCGCTTGTTCAAGTCCTGATTCAGATTCAATCGCAAATCACCCCTTTTGATATCAGTGGTTTCAACAATCCCTTTTTGGTTGGAGAAGCCTGCCGACAGGTAGTATTTATTCTTGTCGTTGCCGCCACTGATGGAAATCCCTTCATTATGGCTCAGGTTGACAGTGTAGATCTCATCCTGCCAGTCAATCGTCTTCAAGGACAAATCCCCAACTGTGGGGTTTTCATCGGCATCGTATAAAATAGGGTAAACGGATTTGCCATCGATATGGTATTTGGGTTTGAACCCCTTTAAAGCAGCATCCTCATTATGATACATGGCATAGCCCACGCCATCGAGCAAATCAATTTTTTTGCTGAAAACATTCCATTCTGTAGTGGCATAAACATTGATCTTGGCTTTTCCTTTTTCCGAAACAGCCCCACTCTTGGTGGTGATCAAGACCACCCCATTGGCACCACGAGAACCATAAATGGCAGTTGCCGAAGCATCCTTCAACACTTCAATTCGCTCAATATCCTGAGGATTAAGACCCGAAAGGCCATTTTGCTGAGATTGAATTTCGTTAGCATCCGTTGAGGGATTGGCCACATCGGAACCGGCCGAACTGATAATCACCCCATCCACCACATAGAGAGGCTCATTATTTCCCCGCAAACTGTTTGTACCCCGTATGCGCACACTGACAGCACCGCCAGGATTCCCAGCATTACCAACCACCTGCAAGCCGGGTGCTCGACCTTGCAAAAGCATGTCCACTGAAGCGTACTGCCGAGCGATTTCATCTTTTTCTTTAACGCTGGTTATTGATCCGGTCACATCCCTCTTTCGTACTTCACCATACCCAATCACCACAACTTCATTCAAATCCTTCATCTCTTCTTCCAACACAACATTTATGCGGTTCTTCCCGGAGAAGGCGATCTCCTGTGTGGTGAAACCAATAAATGAATAGACCATGGTGGCCGTTTCAGAAGTCAGCTTCAAACGGTAAACCCCATCAGGGTCGGTGATGGTTCCATTGGTTGTTCCTTTTTCCAATACAGTCACGCCGGGTATCGGGATCCCCATTTTGTCGGCAACCGTCCCATTTACAACTATTTTATCCTGTTGGGCGTATATAAAGCACGCATTCAGGAATAAAACAAGCATCATCAATAGTTTTTTCATATCAAACTGGTTTTTTAACGCGTAATTATTTTGCAATAATAAACACTTGCTCACGTTTACACGCCCTAAAAATCGTTCACAAAGGAGGGGAAAAGAATTCAAAAAATCATACCACCGCAAAAAACAAAACAAAGTACCCACAAAGCTAGTGAAAATACCAAATAATTATCTATCAACCCATTCCACAACACCTCATGAACAATTACCACTACCATACAGAACCATTATTCCACCGGACAAACTAAAAAATTGCGTATTTTTGCATGCAACACTCGATTGCTTTTTTACACATAGTTTATAAAAAAATGATAAAAAGACCTTTCAAGTTACTCCCAATAGTTTTCATGTTGATGGTGCCATTTATGGCATCACTCGCACAAGATCTAAAATTTGAAAAGATTTCGATTGACGAGGGTCTTAAAAGCAGCCGGGTGGTCAACTGCTTACAGGATCAGAAGGGTTACATCTGGTTTGCCACAAAAAACGGCATCGACAAGTACAATGGGAGCAGCTTGACCCATTATGCCATGAACAACAACAATCCATTCCAGGACAACGACAATATGCTCAACTGCATGATCTGTTCAAATTACTACGACATCATATGTGGTACGCTAAGCGGCAAACTGTTTTGCTACGATAGGAAAAGGGACTGCTTCAACGAACTGATACTAACCGATGCCCCCGACATCCTGTTCAACATATCGGCTCTGGAAACTATGGACAATGGCGATATCTGGCTGGGCACTCCTTCGGGACTTTTCTTCTACAATAAGGAGAGGAAAGAGATTAAAAAAAGCCACCAGGGCGAATTGAACATCCGCTTTATCGAGAAAGATTCTTTGGGTCAAATTTGGGTAGGCACGTCCACCGGACTATTAAAAATCAAAGACAACCAACAGCAGATTCAAGACATCATAACCGGTCAAGACATCACGGCCATACATTTCTGTAGGGATTTGATCCTCTGCGGAACGCAAGATTCCAAAATACTGACATTAAGCCAGCAGAACGCCGAATCGCAACAGGACAACTACACACAACGATCATTCAACCACAACTTTACAGTGAAAATAACCAAAATCATTGGCCTCCCCAGTGGCGACATTGCCATTTCGTTGGATGGCATGGGCGTTTACATTGCCGACAAAGAACTGAACATCAAACAACACATCACCCACAACAACAACGATCCACATAGTTTGTCGTCGAACAGTGTCCACAACATTTTCGTCAGCAACGAAAATATTCTGTGGATCTCAACCTATGGCGGGGGAGTCAATTATTTCAACCCCAACAAAAAACCGTTCAAATCCATACAACACCAACCATTTTTACCCAACAGCCTGCGCAACAACTATGTAAAATCCATTATTACCGATAAGGATGGAAACATTTGGATCGGCACCAAACAGGGCATCAGCATCTACAACCCTCAAGATGGGCAATGGCAACACATCCCCAAACTGGGTGAGGCCAACCCAAAAATGTTTCACGTCATGGCCATGTACCTGGGAGAAGGCCACGACATTTGGATTGCCAGCTACGGCAATGGTTTATTAAAAATTAACAGCGCCACCCACCAAATACAACAATTCAAAAAAGAAGACAAAAACAACTTCAGACCCAACAGCAACCACCTTTTCGATGTGATGGTTGATAAAATGGGACGTGTGTGGACAGGCGGGATCTGGGGCCAACTGGCCATCCTCCAAGAGGGGAAGCGGCAAAATCTCAACATCGGCAACACCAGATGCATTTTGGAACATCAGGATAAAGTCTATGTGGGTACCTCGTCGGGTTTGTTCATCATCGACGCCAACGACTTTTCCATAACACGACCCAAAGACAACATTTTATTAAACAGCCAAATCAACTCCATCCGACAGCACCCCTCCCTCGATCAATTGTACATTGGAACCGAAACTCAGGGACTCATCAACTTTTCGTTGTCAGACCAATCAGTGGTCAACTACGCCACGGAAAATAAATTGCATGAAAAAACGATCCGAAGCATTATCTTCGACCGCGAAATCAACCTTTGGATTGGAACCACCAGCGGGATTTATAAAATAGGCCAGGATCAAAATGTCTCCAGCTTTAACAAAGACGATGGCACCGCCAGCTCCGAGATAACAGAAAATTCGGCAGCCATGGACAACCAAGGCAATCTCTATTTTGGCACCCCCAGAGGCATCACTACCTTCAAACCCGCAGAGATCAAGCCATCAAGTCAAATGGTCTCCCCCATCCTCCGGGAGATGAAGGTATCGGGCAAATCACTGGAGATAACACCCGACGGACCACTGTTTTCGAACCTCAATTTACAAGATGAAATAACATTAAAACATCATCAGAATTCAATATCCATTATCTTTGATGCCATTGGCTACACCAACCCCGAAAAATTCAAATTCCAATGGAAGCTGGAAGGTTTCGACAACGAATGGATAACCCCCACCAATAACAAGGAAGCCATCTTTTCGAACCTAGCACCGGGTCGATACACTTTTATGTTAAAAGTATCGAACGATGACCAACTGTGGCAACCCTCCATCAAAACATTGAGCATCATCATACTAAGCCCATTTTGGAAAACCACTTATGCCTACATCCTCTATACCATTCTCCTCGGAGGGATTATGCTTTCTATTGTCCGGTTTTACAGGATCCTCCTACTAAAAAGGAACATGCAGGAGAAACAGGATTTCTTTATATCGGTGGCGCACGATCTAAGGACACCATTGACCCTCTTAAAGCTGCCGGTGGAGAAAATGATGCAGCAAGTGGACGAAGAACAGGCTCCGGATCAGAATTTGCAAATCATGAAGAAAAACATTGACAGGCTGACCAACATGGTCAACCAACTCCTTGATTTTCAAAAGTCCGACTTAAAAAAGATGAAACTTCAGGTGGAACGCATCGACCTCATGGAGCATCTTAAACGAATCGTCTCATACTTTGAACCAATCAAAAATGAAAAAGGCATCACCACCATTTTCGAAATTGACCAATCGAACACTTACACCGTATGGGTGGATCTGCCCAAATTCGAGAAAATAATTTTCAACATACTCTCCAACGCCTACAAATACACACCGAACCAAGGACGAATTGAGATCGTGGTCAAGGAGAACAACAAATCATACGCCATCGAAATAACCGACAATGGCGAAGGCATTCCCAAAGACCAGCAAAAACACATATTCCAGAATTTTTACAGAGCCTCCAATGCCATCAACTCGCAAGAAACAGGCAGTGGTGTGGGGTTGCTTCTTTCGAAGCAATTGGCCGAACTACACCATGGCCAAATCAGCTTCACCAGCGAATTTAAAAAAGGCTCCACGTTCACCGTGACTCTACTGAAAGGTGACAAACATTTTGCGCCCGAAGAGATTAAAACAGCCGGTCAACCCAAAAGCAAAACAAACCTCCCGTGCCATTCGGAAGAAAACAAAGCGCACCACTCCAACTTGCCAAAGCTATTGATCATTGAAGACAACACCGACATCATCAATCTGATTGAATCGGAACTTCAATCCAATTACAAAATATACAAAGCCGCCAATGGTGGTGAAGGTATAGAAATCGCCTACACCATCTCCCCCGACATCATACTCTCGGACATCATGATGCCAGAGCTGAATGGTTTCCAAATCTGCGCAAGATTGAAAAGAGACATACGAACATGCCATATCCCGATCATTTTAATGACGGCACTGAGCTCAAAAGAGTACAAAGCCGACAGTTTGGATCTTGGAGCCGATGCCTACATCGAGAAACCATTCGAGATGGAATTGCTGAAAGCCCAATTGAACAACCTGATCAACAACCGTAATTTATTGAAAAAGAAGTTCCTGGTTCCGGCCTCCAACCTTGAGGATGTCAGCCCATCCAATACAGATCAGGAGTTTTTAACAAAAATCAGGAACTACATCCTCGAAAATCTCGACGCTCAGGAGTTGTCGGTTGAAAGCACGGCTGCCAGCATTGGCATCAGCCGACCGGTGCTATACCGTAAAATCAAGTCGCTCACCAACTTGTCGCCCCAACAATTCATCCTGATCATCAAACTCAAGGAAGCTGCCAGAATCATGAAGCACGATCATAAAAACATCAGCGAGACAGCCTATATGACGGGATTTTCCGATCCAAAATATTTCAGCATGCTGTTCAAGAAGCAATTTGGAATCACGCCCAGCCAATTCCTGAAGGACACCAGCAACCCAACAACCGATTCTCAACCAAACACATAAAACAATGACACAAAAGACGCTATATTTTAACCCTCTATCCTCGCCCATCTATTTGATGCCCAAACCCGTGGGCGCCACCTGCAACATAGAGTGCACCTACTGTTACTATCTCGAAAAGGAGATCCTTTACGGAAAGGGGAAGCAGAATTTCATGAGCCTCGAACTCCTAGAGACTTTCACCCGCGAGTACATCGAGGCACAGCCCACTCCCCATGTGATGTTCACTTGGCATGGGGGCGAAGCACTGTTACGGGGCATCGATTTCTTCAAGAAGGCACTCGAATACCAAAAGCGCTATTCGCGCGGCCAGGAGATCGTCAACTCGCTTCAGACCAACGGCATCCTGCTGAACGATGAGTGGTGCCGCTTCTTCAAGGAGAACAATTTCCTCATCGGCATCTCCCTCGACGGCCCCAAGCATTGCCACGACCAATACCGCCTCGACCGTCGCGGGCAAGGCACTTTCGACAAAACCATGCAGGGCATTCGGCTGTTGCAGAAACACAAGGTGGAGTTCAACGTGTTGGCGGTGGTGAACAATTACAATGTGCAGTACCCGCTCGAGGTGTACCGCTTCTTCAAGAGCATCGGCGCCCAATACATCCAGTTTACGCCCGTGGTGGAGCGCATGGCCGAACGGATGGATGGCCTGAAACTGTTGTCGCGTAAAAACAAAGAGGCGGTGGCCGTTACCGAATGGTCGGTTCCAGCCCTTGCATATGGTCAATTTTTGACGACCATTTTCGACGAGTGGTTGAAGGCCGATGTGGGACGTTTTTTTGTCACCCTATTCGATGCCACACTGGCAGGCTATATGAACACGTCGCCAGGCACCTGCGTGTGGGCAAAAACCTGCGGCCATGCAGGCGCCATGGAGTTCAACGGCGATGTTTATTCGTGCGACCACTTTGTGTTTCCAGAGTACAAGCTGGGCAACCTCAACACGTCGTCGATGGTCTCCATGATGCTATCACCCGAGCAGATGCGCTTCGGCCAAGCCAAGTACGATACCCTGCCCAAGCAGTGCAGAGCATGTGAGTTCCTATCGCAGTGCTATGGTGAGTGCCCCAAAAACCGGATTATCAAAACGGCCGATGGCGAAGAGGGCCTTAACTACCTGTGTGCCGGGCTCAAGCACTATTTCAACCACGTGAAGCCTTATATGGAATTCATGGCCAACGAGCTGAAGCATCAGCGTTCACCCATGAGCGTGATGCAGTGGGCGAAGCAACGAAAGAGTAAACCACTAATTGAGCGAATGTAACGAATTGGTGATTGGTTAGGCAACAAAAGTTTGAAAAGCAGGGAAGTTGAAAAGTTTAAAAGTTTAGATGTTCTGGGTTGAAGTGTTGTGAGTTTTGGGTTGACTGCGAATCGAAGATTGAAGGAGTCAATGACGCAAATTCTTTCCTTCGGAAAGTGCAAGCGATTACTTGGCGGAACCATGAGAAACTGAACCTCTTACAGACTACACTTCTTCTCTGGATGATTGATTCTATGTGGTTTAATATAGTACTGCCCTACGGGCAAGTAACTTGTAGCATTGTATTACCACAGGCTTACGCCTGCAGTAAATCACATGTTGTCCTCTGGACAAATTACTTGAATTAATGACTATGATGCGATTTGTTGGGCTGACTGGAGGCTCAGCATAAGGGACCTGTTGGGGATGACTAAAAAGTTAGACGAGTTGAGAAGTTTTGGGTACTGGGTTGGAGTGTTTGGGTGGAATAAGGAATCGAAAACCGACGGAGTCAATTCAGAATTGAATGAAAAGGAGAACACAGATTAATTCTGATTTAGACGGATTGACACTGTCTTTTTTGTTGTTCGGTTTTGGGAGAGTAAACCTTATTACAACACTGCTTTTCAAGAAACGAAGTATTTAAAAAAAAATAAAAAATGGGTGAATAAATGAGTATTTTTGTAGTGACAATCTATTATATATAGAATTTAGGTCCAGCAACAAGTTTAACATATGAATTCTTTGATCAATCTTTTTTATTACATAATATTAGCCTCAACATTTCTGGGATTAAGTTCATTTGATGATGACATTAGATTTCGAAAGATAGATATGAAAGATGGTTTATCGTACAATTCAGTATTATGCACCATCCAAGATAGTAAGGGTTTTATTTGGGTTGGAACGAGAGATGGACTTAACAAATACAATAGCTCTGACATAGAGGTTTTTAAACATGGCATCAATGATTCAACAAGCATCATAAATAATCATATAAATTGTTTGCTTGAGGCCTCCAATTACAATATATGGGTGGGAACAGCAAACGGGTTAAGCCAATATAATCGCTCAACTGGTCAGTTCACAAACTACCCCCTTGGAAAAGATTCAACAGGACTCAGCAATGGATATGTAAGATGTTTGCTGGAAAACTCTGAAGGGCAATTATTTATAGGAACATCTTATGGCCTAAACATTTATGACCAAGAACTCAATTGCTTTAAACAAGAGTATATATCAGCACCGCCAACATTGGACAACAATATCATATGTTTACTAGAGGACACACAGAACCTAATTTGGGTAGGGACGCGCGGGGGCCTCTTTATTAGAAAAAACAATCAATATGAGAGAATAATACTGAACAGTAGCGAAAACGGGACTGAGGAGATCAGGGATATCAAAAAAGATAAGCATGGAAGATATTGGGTTGCCACGGAGGGCATGGGTATCTTTACTTTCGAAGCAATATCAGGCAAAGTAGGGAAAATTAAGAATATAAACAGTAAAAACTCTACTTTGGTATCAGATAAGATTCGGAAGATACTTTTGGACGAAGAAGAGGAAAAAGTATGGTTGGCAACACTAGAAGGAATTTCAATTATTGCACAAAACAAAACATACAACATCATTCACTCTCCATTAAAACCTAACGGAATCTGTAGCGGATCCATCCACGACATCATAAAGGATAAAACCGGAGGGTATTGGTTTTCGACTTACATTGGAGGATTGTATTATTACCACCCCCAAAGCAATTTATTCAAAACATACTCAAGTGAGTTGAGACAATCGACGGGAGACTTGGATGAAAACATAGTAGGGTTTGTAAATGATAAAGAAGATGGATGTTGGGTGGCTACCGGATATGGACGCATCAAATTACTGAACATAAATCTCATCAAAAATACTGAAACAAAGAAGACAAAAGAATACTCCTTCACAAATGACATAATCAAATCAATTGATTCCGATAAATATGGGAATCTGTGGATTGGAACATATGATGGATTGAAATACCTAGATAACAACACAGGTAGAATCACCAATTTCCAACACAACTCTCAAAACACAAACTCAATAAATGGCAATCAAATACACTCAGTATTAATTGACCATACAGGAAGCCTATGGATTGGAATAAACGGGGGCGATTTTCAAATGTACAGCCCCAAAACGAAGGAATTCACAACCTTCCCACAAATTGGACGCATTGTCAATGTATTGTATGAAGACCGACAAGGGAAGTTATGGATTGGCGAACGCTTTGGATTACATTGCATTGACACAAAAACAAAAATAGTTGAAGATATCAGTCATCTCACCAAGGGAGTTGAAGAGCAATTGAGTTACATAAGCTGTTTTTGGGAAGACACAAAAGGGCAACTATGGATAGGCACTCAAGGATCTGGGATTATATTGATTAAAAACAAAAGATCCTTCTGGATTAACAAAAAGAATGGTTTAAATGATCTTTCTATCCATTCAATAATAGAGGATGACTTAGGAGAAATATGGATATCGACGAACAAGGGCATATCAAACATTACATTTAAAGAAGATGCAAATGGAGAACCCAACGTCTTAAGTGTTGATTATTCAACAGCACACGGTTTACCGAACACTCAATTTGAGCCAAGAAGTGTCACTAAACTAAATGATGGCAAAATACTATTCGGGAGTATCAATGGAATTATTGCATTCCAACCTCGATTGGTGAAAAAAACAGAATACTATCCTGAAGTTGTTTTTTCACAATTAAGCATACATTCAGAAAAAAGTCATTTAAACAAAAATCAGCAACGGAATTTAATCATAGAAGAACAGAACAAATTAAAACTAAAGTATAATGAACGCAATATTTCCATAAGCTTTGCTGCCATAAACTATGTAAATCCATCGTCCACCTACTATCAATACATCATCAAAGGAGCAGACCAAGATTGGATAGACATTGGGAAACAAGGGAACATTAATCTAACCTTTTTACCCGTAGGCGAGCATGAATTATGCATTAGATCCAGCACAAATCCGAGGCAATGGGGCGATTCATATAGTAGCCTCAAGATAACCGTTCAACCTCCATTTTGGAGAACTTGGTGGGCCTACTTTTCCTACACAGTTATAGTCCTTTCCATGCTATGGCTGCTAGTTAGAATAACGCACAACTGGACTTCATTAAAAAACAAGTTATTGATGGCTGAATTTATTCGGGAGAAAGAACTTGAATTATATGAATCGAAATTGAAGTTTTTCACAGACATTTCACATGAACTTAGAACACCATTAACCTTGATAATTGCTCCAGTAGAAAAACTATTGATGCAGAAAGGGATAGGGCATCATGTTGGGAAGCAGTTAATTTTGATTCAAAAAAACTGCAACAGGATGATGCAATTAATCAATCAAGTGCTCTCTCTAAGAAAGCTGGAGGCTGGGTGTTATCAGCTGAAAGCATCGCAGGGCAATATAGTTCATTTTTTCAATGAAATGATGTTAGTATTTAATGAAGTTGCCCAAGTAAATAAGATTAAATTCAACATTAAAACTGAAATTTCAGAACTTATAGTTTGGTTTGACTATGAAAAAATGGAGAGCATCGCTTTCAACTTATTATCGAATGCATTTAAACATACGCCACAGAATGGCTCCATCGATATTGAAATATCAAGCCTCGACAAAGAATCAAAATGGGTGGAGGGATTGGACAACTCAATAGGCAAATATGCCATTATCTCAATAACGAATAGTGGAAGTGGAATAAGTGCTGAAGATCAGAAGCATCTTTTCGAACGTTTCTTCACAAAAAGTAATAAGTCCGATTATAACACTAAAGGATTCGGAGTAGGTCTTGAGTTAACAAAGAGAATGGTGGAAATGCACAAGGGCTTAATTACTGCAAAAAGCATCCCCTCCAACGACCATGCGGGATTGACTAGCTTCACGATATATTTACCTCTCGGGAAAGAACATTTAACTGAGGATGAACTAATTGAAAACAAAGAAGGCCTTTTGAACAAAAACTTCAAAACCGAAATACAAACACTAACTGAAGATGTATCGGATTTTGGGCATAACGAGGGAGAAGAACTTCTGTATAGATTAACTAATGGGGAGAAACCAGTATTGCTACTTGTTGAAGATAATCAAGAAGTCAGAAATTTTATAAAGGAATTACTCAGCGATTTTTATGAAGTGACAGAAGCCATGGATGGAGAGGTGGGATTAGAAAAAGCTATTGAAACATCACCAGATCTTATAATTAGTGACGTAATGATGCCTAAAATGGACGGGATCGAGTTTTGCAAACGATTAAAAACCGATTTAAGAACCAGCCACATACCGATTATACTTTTGACTGCTCGTTCATCTATGGCATTTAAGCTAGAGGGAATTGAGCATGGAGCAGATGATTATATTTCAAAACCATTCAGCGCTAAATATTTAATAGCTAAAATAAATAATATTTTAAAGCAAAAAGACATCATGAAGAGCTATTATGCTCGTCAAACAATTTTGGAGCCACAAAGGATTGAGGTTGAATCTGTAGATGAAAAGTTACTAAAAAAGGCAGTGGAGTACATACTGAATAACCTTGAAAATCCAGCATTGAGTGTAGAAAATTTAAGTAAAGAATTAGGTTTGAGCCGAGTTCATTTCTACAGAAAGATTAAATCTCTAACAAACCTAACTGCAGTTGATTTTATTCGAAGCATTAGATTAAAAAGAGCTGCAACATTACTCCAACAAAACAAGTTTACGATAAAAGAAATACAGCAAATGGTTGGTTTTGACAATTCAGATTATTTCAGGAAATGCTTTAAGGCTCAATATGATCTTACCCCCTCTGAATACGCATCAAATTACAAATCAAAAGATTGATCATTTAAAAATGCGAAGATTTGATCCAAGGAAGCAAAGACTAAATAATTGAAGAACCCAATTCAATAAATCAATCATAAGTAGAAGGGACTGCAAAAAAATCCCAAACAAATCGCGGACACAACTAAATGACAAAATGGTTGTTGTCGTTCCTACGCAGAAGAACGAAAACAACCAATTACATAAAATTATGCTTGATGCGAAATCACTTCAACATTGTTGGCACAATATCAAATTGAAAAGAGTATTTATTAAAATCATCCTTTTTTACCAATCCGAACCATCCACGATCATCCCATACAGCATAGGACATTTTCTCACGGAGCACTTTTTGAGCAAAAGATTTATAATATTCCCTCACGATTTCAGAATCACGATCGGATTGATTACTATCACGGCCTACCCCAAATTCCCCATAATGAATTGGTACTCCTAGATATTTGGCATGCTTCACAATGGGATCAATCGCCATTTCAATACTCTCCTTTCCGGGATATTTGGAATTGCTTCCGGTTTGGCCACAAAAACTCCAAGGGTCGTAACTATGAACTTGGATGGCCAGGAAACGATCAGTGCCTTTACCGGGCAATAATGATTTTTCGCTATATACTTTTTTAAGCATCCTTGCATTGCCTTGAGCATTTGTTGAAACCATTATAACACGAAAAGAGTTATTTCCGCCGGTAGATCGAATAGCTTTATAACCAATATTATTCACATGACGTGTATATGCTAACGAAAGAGAGTCTTCAGGCGATGGGTACCCATTTTTATCTTCCCCCAACATTCCTTCGGGCTCATTCAACACTTCAAAAATCAAATGATGGTCATAATGGTGAAAAGACTTTGCAATTTCTGCCCAAATTGTAGCAAAACGATAATCCAGCGCCAGAGAACCATCGTAATAATCTTTCAGCCAATGTTCGTGATGTGTGTTGACAATAACATAAAGCCCCTTAGCCAATGCATAATCAATAACAAGTTTAAGTCGCAAAAAATTCACATGCGTTGTATCTATACGACCGATTTCATTGGCTATCGCGTTTCTTCCCTCCCCCCAGGTAACTGGAATCCGGACATGCTTCATGCCGGCCTCGGCATATAAATCAATAATTGGGAAAATTGTAGAGGGATCTGTGGAGTTAATCCCGTTATCAAATACATTCCCAATATTAAACCCAGCGGACATTTCTTCAATCACTTCCTGTGCCGATGGGAACTTATTCTTGATTACATCATTACAAGCACAACCAGACCATAAAATCGGTGCAAACAAGAGCATTACAATTGGCAACAAAGCAGTTAACGTGATTATTTTTTTCATAAAACGAGATTTATTTTACATTCAATATTCTACGAGATACAATTCTTTCATTATTATAAGTCAAACCTACTTGTAATTCATAAACTCCAATAGAGTGGGGTGCTTGCAGTTCAAAGAATTGCCTTTGAACCGAATGTTTTCCAACACTCATTGGAAATGGAATAGATATCAAAGTCCCGAAATCGTTACAAATAGAAACACTTACCTCACCACTCCATTCTTGTTCTGAATCATTTATTAGAAAAAAAGAACCTTGGAAGTAAGAGCCGCGATCATAAACCTTTTCCCATACATCAGTCATCAATGCAACTTTACTAAAGGCAGGTTTAACGTATTTTAGAAACGCAGCATGAAAATTCAATGAGTCCAAATCCACAAAAGCGTCAGATGTTTGGCCACGGGGTTCAGAAGGGCGTGAGTATGTTAACCCAGCAAAATATTGAATACCCGCCACCTTTCCGTGCGCACGCCAGTATTCAGTCATTGCCGCCAACGTACGAGCGTAAGTTTCGATGCGTGCGCTAGAATCCTGTGCGTTGTCAAACAACAATTCATAAACATTATCAGTTAATGCGGTTGGGGATCCATCCCGATTCAACCACAACCAACCATATTCATTTATTACAACTGCATTTTCATAATTACCCTTAACTGGGTCTGGATCATGCTCATTAGGGCCGTTGTAAGGCATTTTAATTACGCCAAACAAATGTTTCATTATCCCCTCTTCCGGAACCGTTGCTTCTGGTTGACTAAATTCGTACAATAGATAAGGATGTGCTTCAATCATATCAGTTTCGCGAGCCGGCTTTGAATAACCATTGTCCCAAGGACGGTTAGAGCGGTCAAGATCCCGCACCAATTCAATAGCAGGACCAGTATTACGAGATACTGTTTCATTTTGAGCATCCCAAATAACGACAGAGGGATGATTCCATCGATCCTGCATCCAGTTTGTGTATTCTAAAGCCAGTTGTTCAACAGATACTTTTGGATCAAATGAAAAAACCCCTCCCTTGCCATACCATATGGCGTATTCATCCTGAATCAGAAAGCCCATCTCATCGGCCAAATCGTACCAAAAATCGGGTGCAGGACCCACATGAAAACGAAATGAATTCCAGCCCATTTCTTTAAATTTACTAAAAAGCTTTCGTACCCAGGCTTTATCCCAAGCTTTCCCCTCTCTTTGCGCGTCCTCTGCAAATCGATAAAATGCTACATTGGTACCCAACAAAAAATAGGGATTACCATTTAATTCGAATCGTTTTGTTTGCTGATCGATACAAAAACGTCGCATTCCGAAACGAATGGTCTGCGAATCGTTTCCTGTAGAAAGATGTAAGTCATAGAGAAAAGGATTCTCTGGAGTCCATAAGTGATAATGACTCATTGGCATATCCAAAGCCAATGAATTCATACTCTCCTCGATTGAAACGGCCTGGCTCCCTGATGCAACAACTTTCTGGCTAATATGCTCCACCAACTGATAAGCCATTGGGACATCTAAGACTTTTTGATTTGTCTTTAGATTAAAATAGAGCTTCACCTTATTATTATCAAGATCGGGGACAATCTGGGCATTTTCAATATATGGCCTCTTTTTTAAATGAAGTTTAACTTCATCAAAAATTCCTGGAAAAAAAGTACTTTTCTCAAAGTCGGCACCACACACCAAGGTATCAGGAAAATTCTCACGAGTTCCCACTCGAACCACCAACTCGTTGGTTTCCTGATCTTGATTCAAAAAAGGTTTAATATCCATTTTCACTGATGAAAAGGCCAAATTATGGTGTCCAACAAGCTTTCCATTAACTATCACGCTAGCGCCATATTTTACTTTTCTTAGCTCCAGGAGTACTTCATCTGCAGTTTCATGATTGCAAACAAATTCCTTTCGATACCAAAAGACTCGGTTGGTATCGTTAGGAAAATCCAGAGGAGCAAAGGACGGCTCTGCCATATCAATAAAGGACGGCACCAAAATGGTATGCTTAAACGTTGGAGGCATTGAATCGAACAACTCAGTCTCATCAATTTCCCAAATTCCATTCAGCGATATTATATCACCTTTGTAACTAGTATTACAAGAGACTAATAATAACATACTCCATACTACAGCCAGAAGATTTACTTTGTTTTTCATTTAAAGATTTACGTATTAATAAACTAGAGTTTGAATGGCATGAGGCAATACATCTACTTTGGCGCCATATCTTCCAACATATAATGTGTACTGAATTTTGCGATCGGTCTGATTTAATATCACCGTAACCATATTTCCATTTTCGTTAAGGAAAGAAGTGGCTAACAAATCACTACGACTAGTTGCAGTACTGACGCGGATGGCATTTGGGCGAATAAATTTGGAGAAGTGGCCAATATAATAGTACGAAGGGGTATAAATTATTTCCCCTGTTCTTATATTGGCATGAACGGGAGCAAAACAATAATTCCCCACATGATTTGGGCCTCCGTTTTCATCAAGTAGAATATTCCAATCAGTCCAGCCCACAGTTCCACAATTCAAATCATTTATGATCGAATTCCCATAACGCTCAGCATTTGGCCAATATTGAAATTTTGCAGCATCAAACTTCTCGTTACAACCTTCAGTGAACAATAACTCCTTGTCAGGATACGACTCCTTCACACGCTTTAGATTTTCGTACATGGGCATACCACCAGACCATGTTTCATACCAATGAAAGCCAATTCCCCAAGCATATTTTGCAGCCTCGGGATCTCCAAAGATCATATTTGCCCGGTCAGAAATTAAATCACGGTTATGATCCCACACAATAATCTTTTTATCCCCAAGTCCATTATTCGCCAATGTTGGTCCCAGAAAGTTTTTCAGAAAGTCCCTCTCCTCTTCGGCAGTGAAAATACATGATTCCCAACGCTGAACAGCCATAGGTTCATTTTGAATGGTAATGCCCCACAGGGGAATGCCTTCTTTTTCATAGGCCTGAATAAATTTACAAAAATATAAGGCCCAGGATTGATAAAACTCGGGGAGTAAACTTCCACCTCTAAGCATATCAACTCTTCCTTTCATAAATGCAGGGGGGCTCCATGGACTTGCATAAATGGTAATTTCGTCTTGTGCTGCTTCTTTTGCTTTTTGAATCATCGGGATCCTGAATTCTCGATCATGCTCAATGGAAAAAGTATTCAAATCCTTATCCTTATTAGTCACATACGTATAGCTTTCCGGACTAAAGTCACAACTATGTATGGTAGTTCTTAACAAAGAATACCCGATACCACTTTGAACATCGAAATATTTCTGAATCAGTTCCTCTTGCTTACTTTCTGATAAAGTAGCAAATACTTCCGCAGATGCGTCGGTGATAGCTCCACCAATACCCAAGAAACGCTGAAACTTGACTTCCGGATTCACAAAAACTGAAATATCCGATTCCAATGGTTGTTTGGACGATTCAAAATTTAAATCTTGAGTGTGCGTTAACCGCAGACTTGTGTTTGCTGCAGTTGTGAAAACCTGTATGTGTTTATCGAGCACTGAGAAAGTAGAATTTTGAGGCATGTGATTTCTCGAACCTATTGCATCTTCACTGCTGCCACTAAAGACCGTTACAAGGGAAGAAACCCATAAAAACATATTCATAGAACTATAATTTTTCAATTAGATAATCGTCACACTCTTCACCACTCAGGAAACTGTGTTTTGTTTAAATCCAAATTCTGTATGGCGGCAAGTTCAACGGCGCTAAGCTTAAAATCGAAGATGTTCAGATTTTCAATCATGTGCGCTTTTTGAGTTGTGCGCGGTATCGCCACAATGCCTCGTTGATATAGCCATCTTAGGCAGATTTGGGCGATCGTTTTATTATGCTTCTGACCTATTTTGGCCAATACATCATTACAAAAGATATCATTTCGCCCCTCGGCAAGTGGCGCCCATGCTTCCATTTGAATTTGTTTTTTTTCCAATAAATCAAATGCACTTTGCTGTTTAAAAAACACATGAGACTCAATTTGATTCACGGCCGGAGGAATGGTTCCCCTTTCCAATATTTCATTTAAATGCTCTGCTTCGAAATTACTAACACCTATAGCTTTTACCCGCCCCTCGCGATATAACTCTTCCATTGCGATCCATGCTCCTTGATAATCATGATACGGTCGATGAATAAGATAAAGATCCAAATAATCGGTTCCCATTTTTGAAAGTGATTTTTCAAATTCAAGTCTAGTATCAGAATACCCTGATTTACTTGCCCAAACCTTGGAGGTGATAAACAACTCTTCGCGTTTTACGCCACTTTGCTTAATACCCACACCTACAAACTCCTCATTTTCATATATCGTTGCAGTATCCAACAACCGATATCCCAACGAAAGAGCATCACATACACATTGTTGACATTTCGCACCTCTTAAAGTATATGTTCCAAAACCAAGAAGGGGCATTTTGATTCCATTATTTAAACTAACCAAGCCCATATTTAAACTGCCGGTATTAGTATTGGGAAGTTGAGGAATGGCACTACCAACCACAGGTATTAAAAGGGTTGAAGCAGTCACTACCGATCCAAATTTTAAAAATTGACGTCTATTCATTTGATCATTTAAATTTTCAGTTTCCACAACAACGGTAGTATTTCAACTAACCCACTTTGAATTTATGAACCCTTTGTGGAAAGCTCCTCCTATCCTTGAACAGTCAGGAGGAGCTTCCTTTAAAATTACTTTACATAAACAGTATCCCGAGCTACCACTTGACCATTGAACCAGCCTTCAGCAATGATCTTCTCTCCTTGTATTTGAATATTTTCCCATTCAAAACGTGTATCTCCACGAGGGCCTGCATCTTTAAGCTTAACACCCAGAGGCAAAGATTTAGCACCATTATACAAGGCTACAGAATCACAGTTACTATAAACCCAAATTCGGGCATCTTTAGCATGATCGGCCTGTGTTGCCCAAGTACTGGGGACGATATAAAGCATAGGAAAATCCGACGCCTTTCGGTACATACTCTGATACATGTAATACACATCCTTTTTCGTTTTATGATCATGCATAATGAGTCCCTTTTGATTCATAAATGGAATGGGATTAGTTGCTCGATCCAATCGAGGAGAGGCAAAATCAAAAGCGACCCACATGAAATGACCAGGAAAGCTATCGCGATAAGCTTCTCCGACGGAGACTTTATACTCGTGCAAAAAAGCACCATACTCTTCCGACCAAAAACTGGGTTTTCCTGATGCACTGTAATTCGTATTTGGGTCAAATAGTTCGTTGGATCGAATTCTCCGATCAATATCAGAACCATATTCTCCGATAATTTCGCGAGGCTTATACGAAGTTGCGCTGCTACTGTACCAACCACCCCATTGTTGAGGGGCATAAACATCAACCAATTTTTGATTTGACTCAAATTTATAATTACATCCTGTCACAGTGCGTGAAGGATCCAACACTCTGGCATACTTTGCAAGTTCACTAAAAACATGATTGGAAACAGCCTCACCTCCGCCAGAACGATCGGACTCATTGCCAATGCCCCACAAAATTACAGCAGGATTATTATAGTGTTGCTCAATCATCTCCTTTAATTGACTTTTGCAATTTTCCAAAAAGGCAGGATCATCGGAAGTACTTCCAGTGAGAGGAATTTCCAGCCACAACATCATCCCTTGTTTCATTGCTTCTTGGGCAAAGGCCTGATCACAGGGATAATGGGCGTGGCGTATGAAGTTAAATCCAGCCTCTTTTAAAAGTTGAACATCTTTTACATGTTGCTCATTGGGCAAGGCATACCCCAAACCTTCCATATCCTGATGACGATTTACTCCTCGAATCAGGGTTCGTTTATCGTTCAATAAAAAGGGTTGATAATTGGCCAAAGAATAGTATCTAAACCCAAAGACACTTGAAAACTGATCAATTTCCTTACCTTCAAGGCTTAGTGTTGATTTAACCGTGTAATAATCCGGAGTCTCAGGACTCCAGAAGAACAGATCACCTATAGAGGATTCGGTTTGCTTGAGGTTGATTTGCTCTTTGGGTCCTAAAGTTTTCTGACGCTTTAATGTGGTGACCACTTCACCTTTGGGATTATAAACTACAGAGGTCAACACTATAGTTTTTTCGGAATTTGCGTAGTTTTTCAATTGTGTTTCAATATTTAAAACGGCCGCAGCCTGCCCCCCACACATTGGTGTATTCCAGACATTTTCAATCTTCACGACATCCGTAATCGTCAACCAAACATCCCGATAGATACCACCGTAAATGGCATAGTCGAAACTAAAAGGAAAAGCCTGTTTCTCATCGGACATCCAAGGAGCTATTGCAGGATTATTTGAATTATCTGCCTTTACAACCAAAATGTTCGGTTTCTCATACTTAATAAAGTCGGTTACATCGAAAGAAAAAGCGGTATAACCTCCCTTATGGTTTCCGACCAACTTTCCGTTCACCCAAACAGTCGCCTCCAGGGATACCGCTTCAAATTCCACAAATACTCTCTTGCCTGTATATTGGCTTGACACTGTAAACTGGGTTCGATAATAACCTGGGCCTTTATACATATTGCGTTTATCGGGATCCAGCTCAAAATCAAAACGTCCCTTAAAAACATCATTGTGTACACCATCACTCCCCCCATTAAAGTCATGAGGAAGGGTTACCTTCAACCAATCATTATCCTTGTAATTAACTTGATAGGCATTCTTCACTTCGGCCCGCTTAAACTTCCATCCACTGTCGTTAAGCGATGTCCGTATCCTATCGAACTTATTTTGCGTACTATTGAAACTAAATAATATCAACATGGCGCTCAATAGGCCTACTGTATAAATTAACTTTTTCATTATTCAATTGTCTTAGTCTATATTTAATATTGATTCTATCTCCAATAATTCATCAGCTGAAAATTTGAGATTTTCCAGTGTATCGACAGCCTCCTCAATATGTTTTATCTTGCTGGCACCAACAATTACCGAAGTAATTCGGTCATCTCTCAGCACCCATGCAAGAGCCATTTGAGACATTTGTTGACCGCGACGTTTGGCAATTTCATTCAACAACTTAACTTTCTCAATTTTGTCAGGAGTTATATCGGACATATTCAAAAAGCCATGTGCTTTTGCGACGCGAGAATCCTCGGGAATCTCATTCAAATACTTATCGGTAAGCAAACCTTGAAATAAAGGACTGAATGCCACTGCACCCACCCCATTACGCTCCAGTGTATCCATTAAATCATCTTCAACCCAACGGTTAAACATACTATAGGAAGGCTGATGAACTAAACATGGCGTACCCAACTCTTTCAAAATAGAAAAAGCTTTTTGGGATTGTATAGGATCATAATTTGAGATTCCAACATAAAGCGCTTTCCCAGATCTCACTATCTGGTCGAGTGCCATCATTGTTTCTTCCATCGGCGTATTAGGATCAGGACGGTGGCTGTAGAATATATCAACATACTCTAAACCAAGCCTTTTCAAACTCTGGTTACAACTTGCAACGAGATATTTTTTTGAACCCCACTCGCCATATGGTCCCGGCCACATATCATAACCAGCTTTAGTGGTCACAATTAATTCATCGCGGTATGGCGACAAATCGGATTTAAGAATTCTGCCAAATGTTTCTTCACCAGAACCAGCTGGAGGTCCATAGTTATTTGCAAGATCAAAGTGAGTTATACCTAGATCAAATGCTTTCAACACCATTTGACGCGAGTTTTCAAAGACATCAACACCGCCAAAGTTATGCCACAAGCCTAAAGAAATCTTGGGTAAAAGAAGGCCACTTTTGCCACAACGGCAGAATTTCATTTTATTATATCGTTCTGAATTTGCTATATAAGTCATTATTGTATTTTATTTAACCAATTGAGGCTTCAAATTATGAACTGCCATTTCTTGTGTATAGAGTAGCTCTTTTACTTTTTTGCCATTTGCATCGAATTGCAAAAGAGTAGTTGAATTGGGTTCACACTTCAGTTTGTAATGAGCATGAATATCAGAAGCAGCAGTAATGGTTACTACTTCGTTGTTTTTTTTAGAATTAATCTGACCTAAATCAATTGCAAAAGATTGATTTTCTTTCTGATTCATCAAGATGATGGTGGTAAGACCTTTATTCACACTCGCAAACGCTTTCAGAAATGGATTGGATGTTTTCATTTTCACATATTCACCATGCATATGGTCTGCCATCATTTGCAAGTGATAATATGTTGAATGAGGGGTAAATGTAGGTGGAGCACCAATATATCCAAAATATGTACTTGGCCGGTCACTTTCTTGAATACACCAGGGATCTACAGTAAAGGCATTAAATTCCATGCCCATACAAAATATATCGACCCAAAACTGGCCATTAATAAATGAAGGTACCGCAATACCAGCAGGACTGAGGTCATCGGGATTATTATAGGTGATGTTAAATTCAGTGATACCCCAACGCAATTGGTCGTCGCCTGTTCTTTCATACTTTTTGTTGGCATATGCTATGTCATCCAACAAATCCACTACCATTCCACGCATTTTCGATACAGAGAAAAAAATCACATCAGATCGCGAATAGTCTTTGGCATTAGGATAATTATGAAAATTAACACCATCAATAAACCAGTTGCCGTTTTTATCTCTACCTGCCACACTTCGTTTATCGTCCTTCAGCAAAACGTCATAAACATTATTGTAATAAGCAGCCAAATCCGCAATAAATATTTTAATTGAGGGATCAACTTCTTTCATTGCTGATGAATGCGTTTTAATATAGGACGAAATGGAGTCAATGGGAAACTTGTCCATATGGTAAGGTTCGTTGCCAATAGACCAGTACTTAATTTTAAGTTTTTCATCACTATTGAAATACCTTACCAGTTCGGCCGCCTGCAAAGCGGACTGGTGTTTAGACACCTGCATAAGTGGTTCTGCGCCGATGGCCTTTATCAACTTAACCCAATGGGTCAACTTTTCGATACTAGGCATATTATGATCGTAGCCAGCACCTCCAACTCTTATCAATTTAACGCCACTTTTCTCAACTATTGGCCAAATTTCATCAATATACCCTGGACGACCTTCTGACCCAGAGGTTAACCACAAATTCTGCCCATAGATATACGGACTTATCTGCTGCGCCTTAAGTGTAGCAGATAACGTGCTCGCAAGCACAATAACTAATGCAATAAATCTATTCATATAATCGGTAATATTGTTTTAATCAATCAATTCGAAGTTCACTTTTTGATTACCCACATGGATAAAAAATTCACCTGTTTCGAGATGTCGATGCCCCATATTGTCAACAAAACTCAAATCGCGCATGGGATCAATTTCAAAGCTGTATTCCACTTCTTCCCCTACCTTAATCAGTTGCTTTTCGAAATATTTGAGTTCTTTACGTGGGCGGGAGATACTGGCCACTGGGTCGGTGATGTACCAAAGCACCGTTTCCTTTCCCTCTACTGCTCCTGTATTTTTAACCTTAACACTGACCTTAAGGGATTGATTTTTACGAATAGCCTGAGCCGACAGGGTGACTTTCTGATATTCAAAAGTGGTATAACTCAAACCATGTCCAAACCAATAGAGTGGTTCTTTCGGAATATCCTGATAATGCCCCATAGTCAAACGAGCCGGTGTGCGCATGTTATAATACATTGGTATTTGACCGGTTGTTTGGGGAAAAGTGATGGCCAACTTACCAGAAGGATTGATTCGCCCGGATAAAATACCAGCAACAGCACTGCCTCCAGCAGTACCTGGCTGCCAAATTTCCAGGATTGCATCCGCCATTTTTTCAATACGAATTAATTCAAGAGGGCGTCCACTGGATAATACAACAATAATTGGTTTACCGGTAGCACTCATGGCTGCAACTAACTGTTCCTGAATGTTTGGCAGGGCTATACTGGCACGAATACCGTTTTCGCCACTCCAATGTTTTTTCTCACCTAAAAAGAGTATCACTGCCTCACTTTCCAATGCTAATTTACGAGCACTTGCAAAACCAGTAGTATCGGAACCTTCAAAGTCACAGCCTTTGGCCACCAACAATCGAGAAGAACCAAATTCTTTTGTAATACCATGCAATAAGGTTTCCACATCACTAGCTTTACCCATTCCTTCCCATGATCCCATAAGATTAACTGAATCATTCAACATCGGCCCCATCACGGCTATTTTCTGATATGCGAATGAAAGAGGTAAAGTTTGGTTATCGTTTTTAAGCAACACCATTGATTCAGCCGCAATTTGAGAAGCTAACTGGAGATATTCGGGCAGCAAATATCGTTCGTCCTCAGGAATTTCATCCACATACGGCTTCTCGAAAAGCCCCAATCGGAATTTGATTCGCAAGATCCTCCGGACTGCATCGTCAATAGCTGCCATGGGAACTTTTCCTTCCTTAACCAGCTCTGGCAGATAGTCAACATAAATATTATCCACCATATCCATCTCCACTCCCGACAAGAAAGCCTTCATTCCAGCCTCTTTCTTATCTTTTGCCACACCCTGGTTGATCAAATTTTCTACCGAACCCCAATCAGAGACGACGAAACCATCGTGTTGCCAATCTTTTTTCAGCACCTGTGTAAGGGTATAATAATTGGCTGAAGCTGGCACGCCAGAGATATCATTGAAAGCACTCATTAAAGTAGCAGCCCCGGCTTTAACGCCAGCTTCATAAGGAGGCATAAATGTTTCCCATAAAGTTTGAGCCGACACATCACTGTAATGATAATCGCGTCCTCCTTCGGAGAGACTGTAACCCACATAATGCTTTAAACATGCTGCAATGGTATATTTATCAGCCAAATTACGCCCCTGATAACCCTTTATTGCTGCCACGCCAAAAATAGAGTTCGCGTATGGATCTTCTCCATAACCTTCTGCAACTCTTCCCCATCGAGGGTCACGTGCCACATCTACCATTGGAGAGAATGTCCAATCCACTCCGGACAACCATGATTCTTTGGCAGCGACTTCGCATGATAATCGAACCAATTCAGGATCCCAAGTGCAGGCTTGTGCCAAAGGTATCGGGAAAACTGTCCTATAGCCGTGGATCACATCAAAGCCACAGATTATTGGAATACCCAAACGGGATTCCTGAATAGCTTTTTTTTGTATTTGATTACGGTATTCGGGATTGGTGCTTCTATAAATCAAGGATCCTATTTCAGGGCTGACAGCCTTCATTATTTCCCCAACATTATTGGGGTTAGCATTTTTGCCATAGGTCCATTGATTCATTTGCATGACCTTCTCGTCCAATGTCATGCGCTGCAACAAATCATTAATCCTGTCCTCAATAGGCACTTGAGGGTTTTTATAGATTGGAAGTTGTGCAATAACCAAACAACTCCAACCCCAATAAAGACATAAGAGACAAAAAAACAATTTTTTCATTAAGCTATATTTAACAATTTAAACCATGTTCAATTTACCATACAACCATACATGTGTAACAGCAGTCTATACCCATGTATATTATAGAAGAAAAAGCTCCATTTTAATTATCAAGGAAAAATTTCAAAGAGCTCAAATCAAACCCGCCTTCAATGAATTTCAATTTGAAGCTTGTCCCACTATTAAGTTCAATATCTTCGGATATAATATCGATCCACTGATTGGGCTGCTCTATTTCAAGAACCTGAGTCAATAAAACCTGATCATCTAATACCAATTGGATTTTCCCAGTTGCAACCTTAGCGCTTCTTACTCTAAATTTAATGGAATAGCGGCCAGTAGATATTTTATCCAAGGAATAGGAAAGCCACTCACCTGATTCTGTTTTACCAATATAATAACCATTGGAATCAGAATCAGTTGTTGCCCATATATCCACTCCATCGTTTCTGTATTGCTCTCCTTTATTCCAAGCCGTATTTGAAGAGTTTCCCGAGATGTTTTGATAATCGGTATCGTACCACGACTCATTGAGTTTACCATAATCGTAGTCGGTTGCGTAGATTACTCCTGGTAAGGTATGTTTCGCAAAGGGCTTAGAACCCATCCCATAAGGGGATTTCAAATAAGCATAGGCCACATCGTGCATCAACCGACAATTTTCAAGTTTAACATGCTCAATCAGTTTAGAAAGAGCTATTTGAGACTCCGCGACTGAAGGTTTTGGACTTGAGGAATTCGCTCTATAGGCCATCAATTTATTCCACTCTTGTATCGGCTCAATAATAACCGGGCCATCCAAGGTATTGATTTTTTTCCATGGCCAATTAGCATATCCAATTTTCAAGCTTTCCATTGATTCCACCATTTCTGTGAACCATGTGTTGGAGTTTTCACCTATTTCCCCTCGCCAAAGAGGCACATTGAGCTTTCTTCTTAAGTCAAGCATATCCTGAGTAGAAGCCACTGTATTAGGACTCCAATAATTATGAAAACTAAAAGCCAAATTTCGTTCAGGATCATATTGCGCCAAAGATTCCAATCCATTGTAATTACTCCCATAACAATTGCCTTCAATAATGAGTAAATGATTTCTATCCACAGAACGGATTGTATCAATAATATCTTGATACAAATCCAATAATGGTTTATTCATCAAACAATTACAACCCTTCGAATTACCAGAATCTTCAAAGTCGTAATTTGGCTCATTCAATAAGTCGTAGCCTGCAATCGTTTTTTCATTTTTATAGTATTGAGCTAATTTATACCAGAATAATATGGTTGCATTCCTGCTGGCCTCATTAGTCCAAAGGGATTCGCCATCACGACGATCGCTAATATCCTGGTTATTACCCTGGCCACCTGGGGCGGCATGTAAATCTAAAATCAGAAATAACCCTTCTTCCTTACACCACTTAATTAGGTTGTCGGTTAAAATTAATCCCGTGCTATTTTCAATCCAATGGCCATTGCCATCCAAATAAAGATTGTAATGCATGGGCAATCGAATGGAGTTATAACCCCATTGGGCAATTTGCTTAATATCATTTTGATTTACAAAAAAAGACAACCAATCCTCGTAAAATTTATTTGTTGCGGCCACCCCAGCCATTTCCTCCAAGAAAGAACGGATTTCATGCTGGGCTCCTTGGGTTCCCAGCATATAACCTTCCTGTATCATCCATCCTCCAAGTCCTACACCTTTTAGAATAATTTCGTCACCATCACCCTTTACAATCCTTTGATTACTGGCACGAACAAACCCTTCATTCGCAAATAGTTCATTGGCATTACTGCATGAAGAAAAGCAAAAAAAAGAAAATACAAGGAGGGTATTAAAAAATAGTTTTTTACACATAGCATAGTCAGTTATTTCTGATCTAAATAGTTAATTAACTGATAAACACGATTATTTAACGCCTTCATATTTACCAACAGGTCGTAATAAGGTTCAAAATTGCTGGAAACAATACCCTTGTTGGAATCGCGATTGGAGGGGTCTGTTGTCAAATCCAAAGGATCATTATCCTGATATGTAAACCAATGCCAACCGACGCATGCTTGACTTTTTAGAAGTTCAATAGTGAAATTCTGGTAAAAGTAGCCACGATCCTTTTGTGTTGGAACATTCCAACCTGCACCGGAATTATTTGGTAGGCCGGAATCCTCTCCTTTTGTATACCATTCCGTAATTAAGAAAGGCCTTCCTGACCAGTCAGCCCAATTTTTCATAATTGATTGTACAGGCTCCCACTTCCTATAATGATTTATGGAAATGATGTCCATATACTTACCTGCCACATTAAAAATAGCAGGATTACTCAGCTCCTCATCTTCCTGATTAAATCGACAACCCAAATACATGTGATTAGGGTCATATTTGCGAATGGCCGAGGTCACCTTTTTCATATAAGTTTCAAAGTAAAAAGCAGAAAATGCCAACTCATCTTCGGGGGTAATATCACTGGCTGTTGCTTGCTTTCCCTTTCTTTTATCCAACCATTTTTTTGCGGCTCTGTAGCCTGCTTCTGACGAGTCCAACTTAGTGATGTGGCGAAACAATGCATCATTCACCCAAGGCAATTCATTATCGGTATAATACCCCAACAAAAACTTATCATTTTTATATTTTACAATTGTAGAAATTGTCTTCTCCACATGAGCGTCGAATTCAGAATCAAAAACCATCGCTAAATCGTAACGATACCCCTGCCAGCCTGCTTCTTCGTATTTCCCATCAAACTTCTTTAAATGATCCCTTTTATAACTCGCCATAGGATTGACAATAATGGTATAAACAAGATTCGCATTGTTATCGCGCATGAGATCCACATCAGACCATGCCCCTGTACCATTAAATCCATATTCCTTTAAAAATTCACTTTCTTGTTTTACCCAATCAACAGAACTACCATATTTTTCAATTAATGAAGCTTGTTGACCAACTGATTTGCCTGCCCGAAAAACGGCGACTCCTTTATGGATAAAAGGAAAACCCTCCGGATCTACAATCCACCACCTATCTCCCTTTTTTTCTACTCGAAAGAAACCTGTTCCAGAGGATTTACAAATTTTATAACTGCCATAAGCATTTAGCTCCGGATCGGATGAATAACGGAAACCGGGCAAGCGATCAATTGTTTTAGCGAAATAAGTTCCCCAAGCAGGTACCGTTGCATTTGCCCGGGCTTGTACCTGAAGGTATCCTTTATTTTGAGACTGAGGGGCATCACCCATATCTATTTGACAGGATGCGATGCGACTCACCATGAACAGAACTATAAATAAAAGCTGATTTTTAAATGCCATAGTTTTTATTTTCTTATTGAGTTCACTATTTTGAATATTCTTGTTTCTTCTTTTCATAGTATTCCTGGAGCGTAAAAAAGGCTTTCTTTTTATTGCCGGTTTCTGAAATTAATCCTTTGCGGTTCCAACCATCTTGTATATTAGATAACACTCTCCTAGGCGAACGAAAATCAGCTAATATCCAAGGATTCACCCCTCTTAGTTGAGGGATTTTTTCAAGCATTAAAAGCGTCTCCTGATACAAATATTCCTGAAATTCCTCAGTCCAGCGGGCACTTTTATCGCCATGCAAACCTTGCAGTGCACCGGCTCCAAACTCTGATATCACCACAGGTTTTTCGAATTGTATATCAAACTCAGCCGTTTTACATTTTTCGGGCAGTCCGTCATACCAACCAATGTATTGATTAAAAGCAATGATATCGACATATTCCTGCAAGGGATCGGCAATGACCTGAGTATTTTCCGTCCCTTCTTTAGTATGTCGTTCCAGTGCTGCACTAATGAGGCGAACCGGGTCAAGTTCATTTGCCGTATTAATCAGTCGCTTTAAGAAGTCAGTGCGAGCTACAGACACGGGTGTTTCATTAGCCATGGACCAAATAATGATAGAAGCACGATTTATATCACGCCTGATCATATCGGTAAGCTGACTTTTGGCGTTTTGATACACAGCATCATTCTCCCATTGAATAGTCCAGTAAACAGGGACTTCAGACCATACCATGATACCCATTTCATCCGCCAAGCGGGTCATATTTTCGTTATGAGGATAATGTGCCAAACGAACAAAGTTACATCCTAATTCCTTAGCCCACCCTAATAACATGCGAGCATCTTCCTTAGAATAGGCACGTCCGCCACGAATTCCATTCTCTTCATGAATACATATTCCTCTAAGGAAAACAGACTCTCCATTCAACAAAATATCAGCTCCATCAGTTTTCAGGGTTCTGAAACCGATTTGGTCGGAGAGAAATTCATCATTCTGAGAAAGGTTTACAGTATATAATTTTGGATTCTCTGGTGACCAAAGACTAAGTTTCTTTACACTAATTGTTTTAGTCGCAACGCCATTTTCATTAGTCAGGAGTGTAGCATTTATTTTAGCCTCTGGAATATCAATGACAATGGTTTGGTTGGCCTTATCTTTTCCGTTTAATGTAACAGAAAGCTCTAACAGGTTTCTATTATCGTTTGCCAATTGAATATAATAATCCTGAATAAATGTACCAGGAACATTCACTAATTTAACATCTCGAGTGATCCCGCCATAATTCCACCAATCAGTATTGATGGTTGGAACTTTATCCACCCCCCTTGTATTATCTACTTTAAGAATAATAAAATTCCCTTTTTCTTTTAACTTACTGGTCACTTCAAAATTAAAAGGTGTAAACCCACCAATGTGTTTACCCAATTTTTCACCATTCAAATACACATCGGCCTCATAATTTGCTGCGCCAAAATAAATGAACTGCCTGTCTGCTTTGTTCTTAACAGCATAATCAAATGCTTTGTAGTACCAAAGTGAACCCTCGTAATAAAACAATTTCTCCTTCTGAGAATTCCAGTCTCTTGGGACTAGAATATTATCCGCTTTTTCAAAATCATACTCAACTCTTTCTGAAGGATCCTGTGCCACATATCCAAGAAAAAGAGATTCTGCTTCACTGGGATTTGCCTGCTGATCTCGAACATCGCGTCTATAGTCGAAATAACCTGACTGATAAGGATCAACAATATACTTCCACAATCCATTCAGAGTCATTGATGTACGGCCATCAATGTTTAAAATTTGGGGTTCTTGCCCCATAACCCGCCATGTTGACACAAACATCAATATTGCGATATTTAATATTACGACCTTTATATTCATTGTATGTTTATTAAAAATCCGACCCATAAAGAGGATTCACTATTTGCCTCCCACCATACAGCCTAATACCTTAAGCCTTAATTAGAGCAAAATAGAGTGCCTGTAAGAAACTACAACCTAATTGTTGAACCAAGTATAGATGAAATCAGGTCAACAATAAAGAGTTTTCAACACGCTTTGCATCAGCAACAAAATCACTAACCACCTGCTTTCTTGGATTACTTTCCATAATTAAAATCGACGTAACGGTCTATTTTTTTATTCGACCGTTACGCATGATTTTTGAGAAAACAGATAGAAAAAGTAATAGATTATTTAACCGATACAAACAGGTTATCCATATCAAAATCAAATGGAACTCCAGTTAAGGTTCCCTGACTTCTAAAGACTAAGATGTCGGTAATTGCTGCAAGATCGAGATTGGCATTATTGGCCAAGAAATCTGCCATTGGGATTTCAAGCAAATGCCATTCTCCATCCCTCTTAAAGCCGTATTTTTCACTGGTTGCGTCCAGTACGACTAAGGCTTTTTGTCCGGAACTTCTGATTTGCAGTTCAACCGTTCCAGCGCTAGTGGATCTCAACGCCACATTATAAAAACCATCTTTAAACTTAGAGATATTAGCAGCAGATACCGGCTTAACAGATGCCATAGCCCAGGAAACAGAAGTATCAAATTTAAATTCATAAGCCTCATATCCTTCGTACCCATCAGCAACCGAAGAAATTGTAAATCCACTGTTATTTTGAACAGTAACAGAAGTGCCTGCACCTACTTTGCTATATTCGGTATAAAAAGCATAACTATCAGAAAAGGTTGGCTGTGGATTATCTGCAGGTGGAGGTCCAGCTACCTCAATCTGAGTATCTAATGTCTCCCTTTGATTATCGATATAAACAACACTTAGGGATGCCTTATAAGATCCTCCCCTAGCATAAGTAACAGTCACTATTGAGTCCATTGAAGTAGCGGGGGTTCCGCCAGCAAAAGACCATGAACGACCATTGACCTTTGTGGAAAGATCGGTAAAAGTAACACTTTCGCCAAAATCTATGGATGTACTGCTTGTACCGACCATAGCTTCGCCCTTTCCAAATAGAGTAGTTTCCCAATCTTTTGCAACCTTTTCCTCACATGAAGACAAAGCCAATACAAATCCCAAACAAATAGAAAACTTAAAAAATGAATTATATTTTTTCATAAAATTTAGTTTTAAAATTAACAAGAACTAAAAACAAAGGAGAACTATTTCAATCCTTTTAAGAAGCCATCGTAGGCAGGTTTTTTATTAAAATTACTATCAAATAACAGGGGATATTCCTTGGGGTGCCACCAGCCAGTCAACCAAGTGTATTTATCGGTTACGCCCCATAATGTTATGGCGAATTTTTGCTTATCTGGCAATGCTTCATACATTTCCACAATAGATTGATAAGCTTGAGATTGAATGGCTTTTTCTGAATTAGTAAAAAGGTAATCATCAGCTTTCTGTACATTTACCCTGAGGTCTAATTCAGAAATATGCACAAGCAATCCAGTAGAAGCCATATCATTCAATCCTGTTTTCATAACCTCTTTGCTTGTTGTCACCGTATAGTGGAATTGATCACCAATCCCATCAATGGGGTAGCCATCTTTTTGAAACCTCTTCACCAGCTTGATAATCCCAGCTCTTTTAGCTGAATTCAGCACAACGTTATAGTCGTTGTAAAAGAGCTTCACATTTGGATCTACATCTCTTACATATTGAAAACATCTGCCATAAAATGCAATTGGGTCATTGAATTTTCCATTTATGACACCTTCCACACGCATGGTTCCGTCCTCGGAGAAGATCTCATTTGCCACATCCCAACTAACTACGTTACCTTTATCCTTATAATGCTTAACGGTTGTGGTAATGTAATCCTTCACTTTAGCTTCATAGGTCAGCGTGTCATAATTTGCATTTTTAAACCATTCTGGCATTGAATTATACCAAACCAAAGCATGGCCATGGACCTTCATCCCCTTTTGTTTTGCAAAATCAACTAAAGCATCACCATTCGTCCAATTAAATGAGTTTTCAGAAGACCAAATTTTAGCCATCTTCATTTCATATTCAGCAGTGATTTGATTAAAGTGGCCAGAAAGTGTACTTGCAAAAGCTGATTCATTAAGCTGGGTAGCCGTAATTGCAGCGCCAATACCAAAACGTGCTTTGTCCTTCAGGATTGTTGCTGTAGGTTTTGGTTCTTCAGGAGTAACGACATCAGGAGAAGGATCATCGTCATTACTGCAACCATATGCCAGGATGGCCAATAATAGCAAGACATTTATGAACCTGATACGATTCAAATAAAATATAGATTGCATGATTGTCATTTAAGTCTATTTACAATTAGAGCAATACAAGGACTTGAAAACGGCGCCCAATTTTGTGTTTGGGCGCCAAAATCAAAACCCAACGAATCAATAACCAGGATTTTGAGGGAAGGTACCCATCAGATCAATTTGGCTTTGCGGGATAGGCATCCTCACCATATAATCTGCCATAGGTTCGGCCACCTCGGTTGTGGAGCTTCCTCCATATCGGTAGTGCAAGCGTTGACGTTCAACTAACACGCCCAACCTTTTCAATAAAAACCATCGGTTTTTTTCAAAACACAACTCCCTTGCCGATTCATCCAAATAATTATCCAATGTAAACTCAGTGTAAGGCGCAACCCCTGCTCTAGTTCTAATCATGTTAACATATTCCAAAGCCGTTGCATTAGTTGGATTTTCATTATCCAAATGCCAATGGGCTTCAGCACCCAACAATAAAGTCTCGGCAAACCGATAATAAATCAAGTCTTTATAACTATCATTAGTAGCCAAACCTTTTTCTGTATCGTGAAACTTCTTTAAGCTCCAGTGGTACTGCCTGTAATTGTCAGGATAGGACGAGGCAGGTAAGGGCTCACCAAAATTTGGTTTAGCAGGATTGTTTACAAAAAGTTCCAATGGATAAAAGTAGGTGGTGAATCGCTTATCCTTATCCTGTTCGTATAAGGACTTAAGGTAATCATTCGGGAATGACCATCCTAAAGCTTGACCTCCATTTTCAACGGTGGCAATTATTTCTCCTGTTGAGATTTCGTACAAGCGATTATTAAAGACACTACCAATCCATGTCCCCCCGCCACCAGCAACATTATCATTGCCGCCAAGAAGTTCATCGCGTTGATAAACAAAGAGTGCTTCGGCATGATTAGCATCCTGGCCAAAGACCTTAGTTATATCAGAAAGAAGGTAATGAGTACCATCTTGGATAATGGCATCAAAATGTTCGGCTGCCTCAGCCCATTTTTCTTGCCACAAGGCACTTTTGCCTCTGATATGGTGTACCGTAGCTTTATTGTATCGACCGATCCCCATCTTCCAGTCCAAATGTTCTATGGCAAAATCAAGATCTTCATCAATCAGCTTATAAACATCCTTAGGGTCGGCTGGCACATACTCAACGGGATCGAAGGCATTGGACGGTGTTGTTGCAACAGTGTCGATAAGAATATTGTCATACATCTGAATAAGATCCAAATATAATTCTCCTCGTATTGCACGTGCTTGAGCTTCTACAAGATTGATTTTTTCACGATCTCCTTCAACTTTTTTTGCACTTGTAATAATCGCGTTGCATCGGTCAATGATTTGATAAGGAAAGACCCACTTGCGACTTGGAAAAGAGGAGGCGGTATGCGTTGACCCATAGGGACGGTGCCAGGTTCGAACCAACCCTAAATCATCGGCACAGTAGAAAAACACATTTGCCTGTAAGTTGGCACCTTCATACTCTGGAAAATTATTGGATCGCTGAAGGTTGTATAGCGCATTTACGCCTACCTCCAAACCTTCCACACTGGAATAAATAAAATCAACGGTAATCTGATCGATGGGTTTCTCCTCCAAAAAACTCTCGCATGAACTATTAAAGAGCAGCAATAATAATGCTGAGCTAAGTAAAAATTTTCTATTTTTCATATACTTAAAAATATTTCTATTTGACTAAAAAAGTTACAAAAACCGCTCTTTTAGAAAGCTAACTGAACACCTCCTACAACAGAAACCGCTTCTGGATAATCACTTGGATTTTTCTCTGGACTATAAGATTGGAAATCGGTAAATGTCAACAAGTTATGACCTGTGCAATAAATTCGCACATGGCTCATCTTCAATTTTGAAGTCAAATTCTTTGGCAGAGTAAAACCTAGTGTCAGGTTTTGCAAACGCACATAAGATGCATCTTGTAGCCCCATTGTCCAAAAATTGGTTCGGTCGTTGGATTCCTGAGGACGAGGCCAATTTCCAGTTGGATTTTCAGGGGTCCAATAGTTTTGTTTAATTCCATTAAAGACTCCCCTTAAAGACCCTCCTTGGGCATAACCATACAAGAAAGGATTATCTTTCACAACACCTTGAACCGTTGTCACGTCAGCCGAGAAATCAAATCCTCTATATTTAACTTCCAAATTAAATGATCCATACCAATCAGGCCCACGCTGAGTAAGTACTCGGTCATCGGAATTCAACAAACCATCATCGGGATTTCGGTCATATAATTTGATATCACCAGGTTTCGCCAAAGGTTGATGAGAATTTACGATATCCTCACCTTCTTGGAAGATGCCTACAGGCTTCCATTGATAATAGACATCAATAGGTTGTCCAATAAACCACTTGTTGGCCACATCATCATCTTCTTTGCCGTCCCCATCTTCATCTTTACCATATAGGCTAAGGATTTTATTCACATTTTTTGAAATTGAAAAGCCTGCGCTAACCACTAAGTCATCCTTATCCACCAAAATTCCGTTCATAGCAAATTCAATTCCTTGATTTTCGACTTCTCCAAGGTTTGTTTTCATGCGGGAATAACCGGTGCTTGCATTTAAAGCTTGGTCAACCAAAAGGTTTTTTGTGCGTGTATTGTAAAACTCAAAAGTACCGGACAGCCGGCCTTTCCAAAAGCCAAAATCGAGAGCAGTATTGAATGTTGTTGAAGTTTCCCACTTCAGGTTTGGATTTGGCAAATAACTTCCAGGGACATATCCTGAGCGTTTTGAACCATCAAATAAATAATCTCGCTGGTCGGCCGTACTTTGGCTTTGGTAAGGATCTATTCCTTCGTTACCAACACTACCGTAACTGGCTCTCATTTTCAAATTACTTATTACACTCACGTTTTCAAGGAATGATTCTTTGTAAATATTCCAGCCAATTGCTGCTGCTGGGAAATAACCCCATTTATTGTTTGCCCCAAAAACAGTAGAACCATCGGCCCTAGCGGAAACAGTTAAGTAATAACGGCTATCATAATCGTATTGAAGTCGCCCCACAAAAGAGACAATACCACGTCGATTAGCGCCTATAGTAGGAAGATTGATTTCAGCAGACTCCAATCCATAAATTCCTAAAAGGTCGTTCGGGAAATTGGTTGAGCCATTATAAAAGGAAGAATAGTTCTGTTCACTAATACTTTGTACAGCTGTCAAGCCAAACTTATGCTGATTAACAGTTTTGTCGTATAGAAAAATATTTTCAACCTGCCATTCAACATTATCCTGGAATTGTAAACCACCTTGACCAAATCCACCTTGAACGTAACCACTCAGTGATTCAGAGCTCGAGTATGTTTCAGTTTTCCGGTTCCAAGAGCGCCGACTGGCATTCAAGCGGTATTTGAATCCATCAAAAGGTTTGACGTCGACAAAAATGTTCATAATATCATTTCGATCCTTCTTGAGACTGGTAGTGGTATTGATATCCAATAGGGGGTTAAAGCTTTCCTGCACACCTGTGGGGTTCACTCGATATGAACCATCGTCATTAAAAATTTTGCCTAAGGGGGAAGTTGTAATGGATCTTTGAAGTGTTCCACCAGTACCGGGATTATTGTTTTCAGAAACCTGCCATGATGTATTAGCCCCAATGGACAACCATTTGGTCAACTCTTGATCCACATTAAAACGGATGGTCATTTTTTGGTAGTCCGTACCAGGCACAACCCCTTCTTGGTTCATATAATTCACACTGGTAAAGACTTTTGTCTTTTCAGTGCCAGTTGACACACTTAGGTTATGATTGTGCATAGGTGCGACTTGCAACAACTCCTTTTCCCAATCAACAAATTTTCCACTCTGAAGAACCTCCAATTCAATAGGTGTAAACACCTCTTCATCGGGTTTATAATAACCCGCATCGGAACGAACTGCTTCTCGTTTCATTTGAGCAAACTCCTCGGCCGAATAGATATCAAAATTGCGTTGAACGGTTTGCACGCCATAATAGCCATCATATTTGATAGTGGCTTTACCCGTTTGAGCGCGTTTAGTTGTAATCAAAATAACACCATTAGAAGCCCTTGCACCATAAATAGCCTGGGCAGCAGCATCTTTTAGGATTTCAAGAGAAGCAATGTCGGCCGCATTCACATCATTGATGCTTCCGATCCGGACACCATCGGCAATAACAATGGGTGCAGTGCCACCATTAATAGAACTTTTACCCCGGATTAAAATATTAGAAGAACTACCAGGGCTGGCATCACCAACAGTTACCAGTACTCCAGGAGCTTTTCCCCTTAGCATCTCTCCCACATCAGTGGATGGCACCTTGGTTATCGACTCTGGTTTCACGGAAACAACAGAACTGATGAGGTCGCTCTTTTTTTGCACACCATACCCAACAACCACAACCTCATCAACGTTGATATTGTCAGATTTAAGCTGAACATTAATTAGTGTACGATTACTAATTTCAATTTCCTGTGTTTGCATTCCAATAAATGAAAAAACAAGCACTTTGTCAATTGCGTCAACAGCTAAACTATAATCTCCATTTACATCGGTAATGGTTCCTTTAGTAGTTCCCTTTACAACTACCGTTACTCCGGGGAAAACCTGCCCCAAATCATCAGTAACTCTTCCTGAGATGTTCCTCGTCTGAGCTGTCATGCAAACTACCATTAGAGGCAGAAAAAAAAGCATGATCGATTTTTTCATAAAAAGATTCATTTTCATTTATTATTATTTTTTGGTTAAGAAGTACGTAGGATTTTAATAAATAACAGCATAATTTAATTGTAAGACTCTCTTCTATAAAAACCCTTAATAATTCATAGAGCACAAACATAGGATGCAAAATCCATGTAAATACTTTTTAACGTTTCACACACACCTCACAAATGATACACGCATTGTTAATCTGTAACAAAAGACCCATTCAAATGAATCATTAATTTTTCAAAAACCTGATTATCTTTATCTTAAAAAACAAACCAGGGAGATGTTTTTAGAAAAAAAATATTAAACCCTATAAAATTTTGGCAATTACACTTAGAGCCATTTCACATTTAGTCACAAATACCAGCAGCAATTTAGATGTTTTGCACAGGCAGGGATTCAGAAATGAAGCTCAATAGTTGTTGAGGGAGTGGGACAATTGAAGAAAAAACAAAAGTGATACAATAAAAAATCCAGCAATTTTCGGCCTCTTTTTAACAATTCAGAAAATAAAGTCCTATAGGGCTGGAAACGTTCTTTAATGATTGATTTTATGATTTCACATACCCTCCTTTTTGGGGGAATATATAAATTTGGCAATAATTCGTTTCAATTACTTAGTATCTAGAAAACCAATCTATTGAAATCCTTCTTTCAGAAATTCCTGAAATTTCTCTTTGTACTGGTCTCCCACTGGTATTCTAACATTGTTTTCAAAAACAATCGTATTGCGTTCTACAATCTGAATCTTATTGGTATTCACAATAAAAGAGCGATGAATTCGCATGAATTGCTCAGGCAATAGAGGTTCTATACTTTTAAGACTCATCAGTGTTTGAATATTACTCCCGTCAGTTTGGTTTATCCTGATATATTCATGCTGACTTTCGATGTATTTGATGTCTTGGAAATTGATTCGAACCAGGCGGTATTCCGATTTCACAAAAAGAAATTCATGATTGATTTTAAATTCAACGACTCCAGGTGCTACATATCCCTTCATCCTAATAGCTTTATTTGCAGCTTTTATAAAATTGGGATAGGATATAGGCTTAAGAAGATAATCTATTGCATCAACTTTAAACCCTTCAACAGCATATTCACTATATGCAGTGGTAAATACCACCAATGGTTTATGAAGGAGGGACTTAACCAGATCAACACCATTTATTCCTGGCATATCAATATCCACAAACATCAGTTCGACTGCTTGGCTTTCTATGATTTCAACAGCCTCAAGACCATTTTCAAAACCACCCAAAAACTCGAGGATTGGCGTTCTTTTTATGTACTCCGAAAGTTGCGCCAAAGCCAACGGCTCATCATCAATGGCTATACACTTAATTGTCATAACGGAATAGTTAGTTCAACATCGAATTTATCGTTCTGGTTGATCACGAGTTTATACTTTTCCCCATACAACAAATCCAAAGTCTGTTTTGTATTACTCATTCCCAGCCCGCCATAGTCGTTTAGAAGGTTTGCATTAAAGACCCCATTGACAACTTTAAAGACCAAATAGTCCCCATCGATTCTTATCTCAAATAAAAAATCGGAATAATGGTTGAAATTGATGCCATATTTGAAGGCATTCTCAAGATAGGATGCGAACAGCATGGGTGGAATCTTTATAGCACCAGTATTGTCAGGAAATCTCATTTCAACCTTCACCTTATCGTTGTATCTGAGTTTCATCAGGGAAATGTAACTTTCAATAAACTCAACTTCCTTTCGCAAGCTGATTTTCTCTTGAGACGATTCGTAAAGTAAGTACCTCATCATTGTTGAAAGCAGTATCACTGAATCTTTTGCCTTTTGAGAATCAATATCGATAAGGGCATGGATGTTATTCAACGTGTTCATGAAAAAATGAGGACTGACTTTATTTTTCAGCAAATCAAGGTTGGTTTTCAACTGCTCTCTTTCAAGTTCGAATCTGACCGATTGTTCGCTGATCCAGCTTTTTATTAATTGAGCGGAGGCACCTAACCCAATGATTAATAAACCTATAATAAAATTATCAGTAAAGTCTTTGATGAACCGAGACATATTGCGAACCGGGTAAAGAAAAAGAGGATTGAAGTTTTCAATCCTCCTCAGATAGATATATGACAAGATTGTAACAAAGACAAAAACAACCGTCCACATTACGTATTTGGAATATTTTTTCCTCATCAGAAACTTTGGTGCGAGAAAAAAGAAATTCACCACGAAAATTAATAAGAAGACTGATAGGTGAATCCATCTATGAAAAAGCTGGGTTTGTCCTAACGGCTCATTAGACCTCAACCAATAAGGCATAAGAAAAATAAGTGCCCATACAATGAAATAAAGGGTCATCTCAATTTTAGTATAATATGCCTTCATAGGTTTATATTGAGTATTTTACAATTTTTTGAGTTGGAACATATTCCACCCCACCATCGATAACAACACGCCCTTTCCAAATCAGGGTCACTTCAGAACCGTCAACCTCAACCACCAGATAGCCATGTTCTTGTTTGTGGTCGAGGGATTTAGGCGAAAAATAGCTATTGTCGCCATTATAATTATACTTGGACATAAGCCAAGCACCTCCGCCACCAACAACAAATTGATAGATGTCGTTACCAGCAACCCCATCATTATCATCAATGGTCGCGACATCATAGAAGTGATCGTGCCCACAAAAATAAGCTTTTACACCGGCATTCGCCATGCTTTGCCAAAACATATCCCTTTCTGACGGGTAATCGTCAAGACAATCGGAATGGAATACTTTAAATGCTGCCTCATGAGCAAAAACAAACACATGAGGATTCTTAGCTTTCGATAATTGCTCATCGAGCCATTGTTGATTGACCTTATGCAGGTTCGAGTATACATCAAGACAGATAAAGGTAGCATTATTATAGGTGAACGAATAGCTTAAGTTTTTTTCAAAATCGGGTCCATTTTGTGGCAGCAGCAGTTCGCCGGTAAAGGTTTCATTCCAGACATCAATATCATCCATCGCATCATCTTCGTGATTACCCCTCACCGCATATATCTTTACCCCTGCATCTATAAGTGGTTGAAAATAGTTTTTCCACAAACTCATCTCAGATCGAAGTTGAGTAGCGGTTGCCCTCAATCCACCTTGTGCCAGGTCGCCACAATGAAGTACAAAGGCTGGTTTGTCATCAATAATATAAGGTATCATTTCGACAATTGTATCAGATCCTTCAGTAACATGGGTATCGGACAAAACCACGAATTTCCACTTATTCGAAGGATTTTGCGTTGCCAAATCGGACACCGAACAACTGATGAACATGGCCGTTGCCAATAACAAGGAGATGCGCAGTTTACTTATCATATTAAAATATTACTTTATTTCATATCTCTAACCATTCGCACATAATTAAACACGCGCACAGCATCCCCCTGCGGTCCATGTCCTTTTGGGTAGTTTCCCGGATTACCTATCATAACATCGGATTTCTGTGATCCGGCTCCATGAACATCTTGCCAAATACCGTCCATGAATGCCATAGCTCTTCCAAAAGGGATATAACAAGCTTCTCTGCTTGGTCCACCAGCAACTAAAACGGTTCCTGACCAGTAATAGGGATAATCAACTTGATGTGCTTCATTCATAATGGAACTACATTTAAAATAAGTTGTATTTATAGCAGCAGAGGCGGTTGTTTCTGGCGAGCGTGTATAATCGACAATACTGTGTAATTCCTTTATATTTGGAAGACGCCAGTCATCATACCCAAGAAAATTTTCATCATTTTTCATTTTAACCCAAGCAAGCGCATCTTTCCAGTTCAGTCCTTTTTTGCTATCGTCTTCTGACCACATGAGACCAGTTGCCAAATCAGAAATTGTTCCATCATTATTATTTTTGAAATCGTTCTTTCCATATTCGGTATTACCACGAACATAGCGTACATATAGCGCATCGTTCTTTTTTGTCCATCTTGGTGGCAGGTATTTCTTGTAGCCTTTACTACGACCATCGGCAAAGTTAACGCCAAAAACAGTTGGCTGATTGTGTTGCGTTGTACTCACGTACTCTGCACCAGACCAGTCCTGACATTCCATAACCCTTTCATTTCCAACACCACTACCGTATTCAAAATCAAAATAGTCGGTATTAATAAATGGTATATATCCTTCGGTCGAAAAAACGCTAGACCCATTTTTTCCGCTAAAAAGAATTAAGGAGTATAATTCCTGAATGGTTGGCATACGCCAATCGTTATATCCTGCGGTACGATTGCTTGATGCACCGGCTACCGCTTCGTCCCATGTCATTTTTGAACCACGAGCTTTAATCCACATTAGCCCTGTGATATTATCAGTAATCGTTCCGTCACCATTATCGGTATAACTTGTACCGGCATCGGGATAGGTTGCATCCTGACCATAAAAAGGATCATTTTTCCCAGGAGCTTCAATCTCTCCTCTATTGTCGTAAAACTTTGTTTGGTTTGTACCAACAATAGGAAAACCGGAAACACCAGACACTTTTTCAGATTTTGATCCCGTTAAATCCTTATCGTAACTTGCGAACCCAACAAATGTAAGGGCGAAAAGTCCTATAGTGAATATCCGTGCATTTTTAATAATTTCCTGTTTCATAAATAGTTCACTTTAGAATTAATTAAATATCTCTAACTAGACGAACATAATTAAAAACGCGTACAGCATCACCCTGTGGACCATGTCCTTCCGGATAGTTTGCCGGATCACCCACCATAACATCTGATTTTTGAGATCCGGCGCCATGAACATCTTGCCAAACACCATCCATATACGCCATCGCTCTGCCAAAGGGAATATAACATCCTTCACGGGTTGGGCCATCAACTAAAACAGTTCCTGACCAGAAATATGGATAATCTTCCTGATTGGCTTCATTTATTATGGTACTGCACTTAAAATAAATAGTGTTTATAGCGGCTGATGATGTTGCTGCAGGAGAGCGAGTATAATCTATGATGCTGTGCAATTCCTTTATATTAGGAAGGCGCCAATCATTATGACCAAGATAATTTTCATCGTTTTTCTCTTGCACCCATGCCAAAGCATCTTTCCAGCTCAGTCCGTCCTTGCTATCTTCTTCGAACCACATTAGACCGGTTGCAAGATCCGATATTGTACCATCATTGTTATTTTTAAAATCATTTGTTCCATATTCTGAATTTCCACGAACATAGCGTACATAAAGCTCATCGTTCAGTTCAGTCCATGTCGGTGGAAGATATTTCTTATAACCTTTACTACGTCCGTCAGCAAAGTTAACACCAAATACCGTGGGTTGGTTGTGTTGTGTCGTACTCACATATTCGGTACCCGACCAGTCCTGGCAATCAATAACTCTTTCGTTACCTATTCCGCTGCCATATTCGAAATCAAAATAATCATTATCAATAAACGGAACATATCCATCTGTTGAATAAACACTATTTCCATTTTTTCCACTAAACAGAAACAAGGAATACAATTCTTGGATAGTAGGCATACGCCAGTCGTTATATCCAGCAGTACGATTGGCAGATGCACCTGCTACAGCTTGGTCCCATGTCATTTTTGAACCACGTGCTTTAACCCACATTAGTCCTGTTATGTTATCTGTTATAGTACCATCCCCATTATCGGTGTAACTAGTGCCAGCATCCGGGTAATTTGCATCCTGTCCAAAAAAAGGATCATCAGGCGCAGGCACACTTATCTCGCCAGTATTACTATAGCAGGTTGTTTGATTTGTTCCCACAATCGGAAAACCTGAAATATCAGGCAAATTATCGACGATTGGTTTACTTGAATCCTTTTTACAACTTAAAAAACCGAATAAACTAATAACCAATAGTCCAGGGACAATTTTTTTAAGACCACACACTTTTTCTTTCATAATACATAATTTTAAGCCAAAATCTCAATGATGTTATGGTTACATTTGAATATTGACCACAAAGCTATTACTTGGTGCAAATTATCATAAGAAGCTCTCTGAAGGGTGGAATTGTATCTCTGGAAATTGGATTTTCTTGGTTGATAAAGGAGGAGTGGCTAACAAAATGGATAACCCACAAGATCGATGAATTGATCCAAGTTCTAGAGACACGAAAAAAGAATCAACATTATTACGAACGAAGTAAATTGAGAGTGTGGTGGTTTCAAGAAGAAACTTCGATTACGCCCACAGATTTCAACAGATTTATAAACGGATTGGCACGGATTATTTCTTTTTGTTGTTGGGTTTTGAGTTGAGGAGTTCTGGGTTCTGAGTTGAGGTGTTTTAATATGATTTCTTCGATGTGGGATCATTCGACCGCGAACAGTTAAAACCGATTATGACCAATTAGAGGAAGATAAACCGTCGGATACCGTCGGATTGTAATGAGCAAGAAAGAGTAATTCTGGAATATTTGTTTGAAAACAAATCCATAAAATGTAAGCAGGTTGAAGAATTGCTTGACATCAAAGAAAGTCGTGCGCGGGAATTACTTCGATTAATGGTTGAAAAAGGCTTTATTGGGAAACATGGTCAAGGGAGAAGCACTTTCTACAATCGAGAGGGCTTAAGCCAAAGTTAAGGGGCTGACATATCAGCCAACAAAACAATCAAAAAGCGACCTCATCGGCCGCTTTTTAATTTAGTAGTGGAGCATGACGGGCAGGGCTTCGGACTTCTCGATCTAGGTGAGGATCTTGCGGGCCGAAGACAACTGAATCTTACATGCCTCCAGGATGCATTAACCGAATATCAAACAACATTTATTTTCCACCGCTGCGTTTCAGGATGTTGCTGGGGTTTGCAGCCGAGGCGGAGCAGCTTTGTTCAATGGAACCCTTCATATTGATCTTAATTAATTATATGAATTATTTTGAACTCACCGGCCTAGTTCGTTTCGCAGCTCTTGAGGCTCTGGATAATGAAGGGACTACTAGATGTTCAGTCTATGTGACATTTAGGCTTTCTTTTTAAAGGTGTTAAGATGGTGTGGGGTGAAAATGAAATAGCCTGTAAATCAATCAATTTACAGGCTATTGGCGTTAGATGATTTCATCTTTGTGATCCCATCGGAACTCGAACCATATATGTAAATTATTGATTGTCAGTTTTTTTCCAGAGGTGTAATTTTCTCAACTCACCTAATCACTCACCACCATTTTGACTTTAAATGATGCTTATTGATGCCTTTGCAACCAACAACAAATTTAGATTTTTTTATGTCACCTTGCAACATTTAAGGTCATATTGTATCGCTGTTTTTTTATGTCACGTTGCATCATTTAAGGTCACATTGCATCGCTTGTTTTTTTATGTCATTAGGGGTTATATTGAATCTTTTGGCATCAAAGGGTCAATTGTCAAGGTACTTTAGCACGGTTTCTTCGTCCAAACCAGCGAAGCGGGCAAACTCTTTGGCAGAGACGAACTGATGGGGCTGCTTGCCCAACTGTTTCCGCAGCTGGCGCAGGATTCGGTGGCCGGTCTTGAGGCTCTTACCGGTGATGCGCTGGATGTCCTTGGCGTATATGCAAATCCTCTGCTGTTTCATGATCCTTTTTTGCCGTTTTAATACACCATCCATACTGTATCTATACTGTATCTATACCGTAAGTATACTGTATCTATACCTGAACCATACCTGAAGTACGGTTTTGGATGCCTGTTGGGATGGTTCTCATTGTCCTGTCATTTTTCATTTTTGGTTCTTTCCATTGGTGTAAATTTAGCATAAAATAGTGTTTCATTCGTGACTTTTAGGGGACACTTTTCCCATTATGGGACAGGTGGCGCATGGCTATTTGACTTTTAATGAGCTGGTTGGTAGATTGGTGTTGTTAATCTTTCAAATCATTTAGTTATGGCAAGGCAAGAGGGTATTATCAAGTTGAAAGGGCGCATTGGGAGCCTCTCGTTCTATAAGAACCAAGGAAGCTACCTGGCCCGGACCAAAGGGGGTATTGATGGTGAACGGCTGAAATCGGATCCGCGCTTCGAGCGGACACGCGAGAATGGCCGGGAGTTCCTGCGGGCGATCAAGGCCGGCAAGCTGTTGCGGGATGCATTCCGCGAAAGGCTCTACATGACGGCAGACAACCGGATGAGCGGACGTTTGACTTCGCTCTTCTCGAAGGTGATTAAGTCGGATGCGGTTTCGCCCAGGGGTGAGCGGCTGGTGATGGCCGGCCAATTGGATCTGTTGAATGGTTTTGAGTTCAACTTTGGCTCCAATCTGGACAAGGTGTTCTCGGGCAGTTATGTTGTTGAGTTCAACCGGGAAACCGGCCTTGGCGAGGTGAATGTGGCGACTTTCAATCCCGGGATGAATTTCCAGAAGCCGGAGGGAGCCACCCATGCGCAACTGGTGTTGATTGCCGGGGAGTTTGACTTTGACGGTTTGAGCTACAACACGGCCAGCGGCCAAAGCGTGGCAATCGACCTGTCGCTGCAGAACCAGGAGGCGTTGACCATCCAGGCGCAGTTGAACGCCAACAGCACGGGCGCCATCGTGTTGATGTTGGGTGTGATGTTCTATCAGTCGGTGAACGGTGTGCAGTACAAGATGAACAATGGCGCCAGCAATGCGTTGCGGGTGGTTCACACCTTGGGTGTTGTTTAACGCTTTAAACTGACCTCATCATGAATCATCAGTATGTGGAGCGGGCGCAGCAAGCTGGGTTTTTCGGCGGCACTTTGACGGGTTTTATCGCGAACCTGTCGGCTGCCGATGTGATCTCCACGGTGGTTCTGTCGGCTGTGGGGGCAGTGGTGAGTTTCTACGTTTCGTTCCTGATGAAGCGGTTGTTTCTGCGTAAGGGGAACCAGAGGAATCGGATGGATCAGGTGGATTCTGAGAGTGGCGAAATGCCTTAAGATACCGGCGCCAACGGGCGCGTTTGTGTTTGATTTGACGGAAGCTCCCCAGGATGGCCTGGGGGGCTTTTTTCGTTTTTTGTGGGGCGTTGTTCGTCAGTCGTTCTTCGTTGGTCGCCCTTCGCCTGTCTTTTTTTGTTGATGGGTTTTGGGTTCTGAGTTTTGTCTGTTGGTGTATGAGTTCAATTTTTATGTAAAGACATAACGGACTGTGAGTAATAGTATTATTTGCATTGTTATTTATATAACGTAACGTATTAATGAAGTGATTCTCTTTTGGTTGCTGGTTTGTTTCCGATGGTGCCATTCTTCTTTCGCTAAATGCACCAGCCAGATTAATGCGTAAACCACCCTTTTCTATTCCGGCGGTGCAGGGTCAAGGTTTTTGGCGGAAATTTTTGCTCCTGAAGCTTTTGTTCTGAAAATTTCCGCCAAAACCTGTGGCTTGACCTTGACGCCAGCCGACGGAATGAGATCTTGTTTACGCATTGATTTGGCGGGATCAATAAGTTGCGTAGTGCTTTGAGTTGACGAGTTGCGGGATTTTGGTTTTGAGTTGCGGAGTTCTGAGTTCTGAGTTGCGGATTTTTGGTGTTGGCGGAGTGAGCCTGATCAAGGCGCAAACAGCCGACAGCAATCGGAGGTGTGGCGTTTGGGTTTTGGGCTGATGTTTTCTTTTGTGATGGCGGAATCGATGGCCAAAGCCCTGACGCGCACCGGAGAGGAAGATTTGTTTGCGGCTTGACCGGGCGGGATGAAAGAGTCCAAGAGTCGACAAGTCTTCCAGTCGACAAGTCTTCCAGCCTACAAGTCTACAAGTCTACAAGTCTGGAAGTCTGTATGTTGTCAGTCGTTTTGGTCAAGATGTCAGGTTGGTGGGAAGTGTTGTTGGGTTGGTGGTGATGATTGTTTGGGAGGATGGCAGGGATGGTGAGATTTCGTCAGGAAGTGATGGGCGGTTGGGAGCGAGCGGCAGGGGAACGGAACGCAGTGGAGTGGCTTGCCGCACAGCGATATGCGCGCCGCCGCGCGCGGAGCGAAGGGTGGCAGACTGAGAGGCTGAGGGACGAAGCCGGTGGATGGCATATGTTCTTGACACAAGGGCTGCCTAGCGGTGGCAGGCGTGGCAGATTGTCTTCTTGGACTATGCGTAATGGATTGTCAGCCGTGGCACCGCTTGGCAGGCCGCAGCCCGAGCGACCAGCCGGCGCGCAGCGAGTGGGCAGCGGCAGGGATGGCGGAGGTGGTGTGGAACCGGAGGGCGGCCATGGCCTTTGGCGGAATTTGATGCGCATGGCCGCCCGAAGGGGACGACACCACTGCCGCCAGCACTGGGGGAGCTGCCATGACGATGACGATTGAGCCGCAAGAGGGGTGCCAGCCTTGGGCTTTCCCCTCTATGTGCCAGAGCGGGGTGTTGGTACTGGAACGTTAGAAGCTATTCGCCTGTGGTATTGATGCCGGGAACCTGGATGGTGGAAGCGGAGGTACAGAGGGGGAAGACCAACCTTTGGCATGGTGGCGGGTGTAGGCACCTTTGGGAGTTTGCCTCCTGCACCTGCCACCATGGGCTGGCGCTCGGCTTGCCGAGAGAGGAAGAGGAATGCCTTATGACCGGCCTTGCGGAGTTCCAGGAGCTGAGGGATAGCCGGCGAAGATAACGGTGGTACAGGAAGTGCTTGAGTGGTTGTTGGGATTAGCGGATGATATAGAACACTGATGAACGCGAATTTAAACTGATGAATACTGATAAGTTCAATTCGTTGTTGTGTTGTGGGTACTGAGTTCTTAATGTTGAAAAGTTGAAGAATTTAGATGTTCTGAGTTCTGGGTTGGGGTTGGGGTGTTTGAGGAAATCACGAATTTAGCGAATTGGTAATTAAAGAGTTGAGTAGTTTTGAGTTTATACGCGAATTAATCGAATTATTTCCTTCTGAATGGTCGAGCGATTACTTGGCGGAGCCCAGAGAAATCGAAACGTTTGTAGACTATGGTTCTTTTTGGGATGGTTGATTTTTTGTTGTTTGATATAGTGCTGCCCTACGGGCAGGTTACTTGTAGCATTGCAATACCACAGGCTTACGCCTGCGGTTAATCACATGTTGTCCTACGGACAAATTACCTGTATTTATGCCTATGATGCGATTTGGTGGGCTGACTAAAACCCAGCATATGAGCCATGTTGGGGATTGGGTTAAAAAGTTAAAAAATTGAAGAGCTGAGGAGTTGAGGAGTTGACGAGTCAGGGTTCTGAGTTGGGGTGTTTTGCAAACGACTAATCTAAGAGCGAGGTATTCAATTTTGTCCGCGAATCGAAGATCGACGGAGTCAATGACGCAGATTTTCGCAAAAAAGGGAAACAAAGATTTGACAGATTAAGACGGATGAACACTGATTTTTTTTGTTGTTGGGTTCTGGGTTGGGGAGTTTAAAAGTTGCAGGGTTGAAGAGTTGAAAAGTTTTGAGAACCACTAATTTTTCGAATTGGTAGAGGGTGAGGGAGCGTTAGGGATTGGAGGGGAAATCCTTTTGGGAGGGACGAGCAAAAGATTGTAACGGAAAGCCCGACCGAAGGGAACGCCCAATTTATCGACAGCATAACAAGTTTTGGGTTGCTAAGTCATCCAGGAACTTGGCGCAGTCGTCGGGTGCCATATCGTGCAATTTCTTGAGCACTTTCTCCAGCTCACCCACATCGGGCACCGACACGCATAGGGATCGGATGGTCTTCACATGGTTGGCCTGGCTCCCCATCAGCAGAGCCGAACGATCCATACACAAAACCAACAATCCAGCCTCTTTGGCTTTCAATGCCTTATGAATGGCACTAAAGGCTTCGGCTGCCCCGGCGACCACTTTCAAATAACCGTTGAAATAGTATTGTCCCCCGTTCTTTTTAGTAAGATTGGCATAGTATGTACCCGTTTCGTCGGCAAAGGCATAAAGCACGCCGCGGGGCATGGCGACCTGCTCGGTTGAATTGGTGCTTTTATTGGTGAAACTACCCGAAAAAGACACACTTGCCGACATCGGCAACACAAAAGGCTTCCCGGCAGGAGTTATGTAATTGAGATTGTCGTTACCAATGGTATAGTCGGGGTGAATGGTGATGTTACGTGAGAAATAATTTATCCAGAACACATCATCGGTCATTGCCCCTTCCGCCTCATTATATGCTCCCAGCAAGATGGTCTCAGGATTATGGATCAAATCCCACTGGTACTTCCAGAGCTCGGTGCCGTTGGCGTAGTCCATTAAATTCAGGGTGGTTCTCTCAGGCAAGTGGTATTGCGCCTTGTCGCTGAAGGTATGGCGGAGGTTAAAGGCGCTCCCGAGACGGGATTGTTCATTCTAACCCTCTGCTGCGTTCCTAGCAGAGGCTAAGAATTCACGAACGTGGGCCAGTTTCCCGCAACGCGGGATTCGTTCAGCCAATATGTTTCGCTGCACAAGTTTGCAAAACATAGGCTTCACTGAACATGAGCCAAGGTGGCGGGGTCGTTGTTGAAGTTGAAGATGAAGCCGTACTGGCCATCCAACGGCATAAATCCGCTTCTGGCTTGGTCGGCCACATCCACAAAGAAGAGGCACAAATCATCTTTTCCAATGGCACCATGCTGTTGCTCGAAGGCATTAATCACCTTCCTCATATCGGAGGTGTAGCGGGCAAAGAGGCCCGAACCGGCTGTTTTGAAACCCTCGGGGGTGATGCTGGGCACTGTAACAGCACTGCCCTTGACATCGACTGTCCATTCCACAACCGCCGGCTTGTAATGGGCATTCAAGGAGTCGCGTATGGCAGTGACCACATCGGGCATGCGGCTGCCATTTACCACATGCTTTGCCCACGGGCAACTACCCTATATTTTAATGGGTTTTGAAGAAAATTTGTCAAAGATCGTTTTTGGTTGCCTAAACAGCCTGCTCAAGCTTAGAAAGCGCGACACGGATTGGCCTAATCAACTACTTATAATAAGGATACTTTGGCTCAATGGCAGGTAGCAAGGCCTTGAGTTTTTCCCAGTAGGGTTGCCAATCTTTCAGCAATTCTACTGTAGTGAATTTTTGATCACAGTAGGAAAGTTTTTTTTCATAATTAGAGTCATTGCATAGTTTTGAAATAATAATCCCTCTGAATAAACGATCCCCATATCCAGATAAAATGCCATTCCAATCTTCTCCTTCAGCTTCCAACCTATCCATTTCTTTAAGGATGTTTGGCAAATAGCCGTAATGTTCGATAAATGCGGCACCTTCGTGGTTTAAATAATACAAAAAGGCATGGGCGTGGCGGATGACTTCTTCTTCGGTTTCTTGAGTTTGTTGATATGAGTTTTGAGCATAATCTACCCCGATTTTTTCATAGTACTCCTTGAATGATAATCCTGGAGTTCGATGGATGACTGTATATAGAAAGTATCGCTTATTCTTCAGATATACATCCATATCTTTGTTGGGAACTCCAATACTTAGTATATAATTCTCAACATGTGGTAATGATAAGCACACTCCACCCGCCTCAATATTACCGAGATTCGGAAAATTAAAAACAAATATTTTAACTAGATATTCCTCAATTGAAACATATGAGGGGTCACCACCTGTTTTGAATGGGGTATAACCTTTTTCCTGCATTATTGGATCTAGTATACTCCAGAACAGTTTTTTCTTATCTGATAGCTTCATTTTACATTAAATTTATAAGTATCAATAATTTCAAGAGAGGTATTCGCAAGGTCAGCTTTGCCATGGTCTGAAATTTTAAAAACTCTATCTGAGTTGATTTTAAGTTTTTCGTTTACCTCGAGAATGACCACTTTATTGTTATCGGTGACCCTTCTTTCATAAACCACTCTCATCTCCTCCCCATTTGCAATTTTCTTCCAACCTTCTTTTTGCCGCGTTGTAAAGTCGGTGGTTTGACTCAGCTTGTTTTCGATAACGATGACATCTTCTATTCTCTTTTCGCCCCGTTTTATTAGCACAATATCTGCCTTCATATAGCCGCCGGGCGTTTGAAGGGGCACTTCCCTGCTGCCGCGCAATTGAATCGTGTGGACTCCAAAACAACCACCACATCCAGTAAAATACCTTTCGTACCACTGTAAGTGCGGGCACTACGATACTCTTGGTATCGATAGGTTTGCTTTTACCACGCAATACAATCGCGCGGTAAAAGGGGGTAATTGTTTTTACCCAAACGCGTTGCCAGGTCGTCAATCAGCTTAGGTTCCCCTTGGTTAAGCCTCGCCAATCGGGCGGCTTTTTTATTATTTCGCATACTCAGGAAATTTCCGTTTTATTTCGTCCATTACACCAAGTAACTTCTCCCTATAAAGTTCCATATCATCTTCTATAAATTCTTCTTCTAAAACTATTGATAGATATTTTCCTTCTTCTAAATACTCGTATTCTACTCCATTTAAGTCATTTGGTATAAAAACCTCACAATCATTAGATAAATATGTAATTAAACCTAATGGTAATTTATAATTGCTAGATAAATCAACATATTTATCATCTGTTAATTTAAGAGTGGTATAATTTACATCAAAGACATCTACAACTGCATTTAAAAAATGAAATATATTTTTGCCAGTATTAAAACATTCATTAGCAGCAACAATACTAGTTATTTGAGAATCAGTGAATTTATTATTACTAAAACCAAAAAACAAACTTAAAAATTCATCATTATCAATACCTCTGCTAGTTAATGCAAAAGAAATGTCCTTTTCCCATGAAAAGTTAATATCAATATTATCTTTTTTGGTAATTCTTTTTATTTGGGTCTTATTCTTATTTAAAATACTTTCAGCAAGTAACTCAACTGCAGAATCATCCTTTACAGTTATGATAACTTTATTCTTACTTGTACCAATCTCTACTGATTGAAAAGAAGAATGAAACTTGGACAATACTCTGTAAAATTGGATTACTAAATTAGAAATCTCTGCAATTGTAAGTGTTTTATTTTTAAGCTTTGCTATAAAAAACAGACTACTCTTCATCATTACTTAATTTTTACTATTATTTTTTGTACTACATGAACTACTTCTATATTTAAATCGTTAGCCTTAAAAAGTTTGTTAAGCCCATTGGCTCCTTCGATAGTAGAAACCTCCCATTTAACAGGAATCCCTTCAGCAGCTATTATTTGGCTTCTCGCTTGTTTTAAAGCACTTTCTGCCCTACTTATATTATGAACAGATCCATCATCATTGAAAATACTTTTCCCATGTCCATACTTTCTATCAACTAATTTACCATCAGGAGTAACATTATCAAAACTAACTCCATTTTTATCAAAACTTAATAGTGCATCACCACTACCTTCTAATTGGTATTGCTTGGCATTTGCTAATACAAAACTTGAATTACCTTCAGACGGTGTTGGAAAACCTTTAATGCTTACACCGTCAATATTTGCATCAGATGCCCTTTTTACAGCATCAAGTACTACACTAGGATGCTCCCAAGGTAAATTTTTATTAGCTGTTCTGGAACTCAATAAATCCTCAAGTCCTTTAGCATCCAATCCAAGGTTATTGCTTTTGGCAAGGGCATCAAATTTCGCGAGCTGTTCAGTGTTTCTAGCCAAGTCATCAAGCCCTGCATTTTTGAAGGATTTCCAACTCTCCACCAACCCCACGTTCACCTTTTCCAGGTTTTTGGATAGGTCGCTGGTTGCCAAGTCGTCCAGGAACTTGGCGCAGTCTTCGGGTGCCATATCGTGCAATTTCTTGAGCACTTTCTCCAGCTCACCCACATCGGGCACCGACACGCATAGGGATCGGATGGTCTCCACATGGTTGGCATGGCGCCCCATCAGCAGAGCCGAACGATCCATACACAAAACCAACAATCCAGCCTCTTTGGCTTTCAATGCCTTATGAATGGCACTAAAGGCTTCGGCTGCCCCGGCGACCACTTTCAAATCTTTCCCAACCTTAAAGGCATATTTGGCGCCTTTGACACCAGCATCACCGATTATGGGGAGCATGGAGGCGAACGAAAAGCCCGCGTTCACCCGGTCACCCTCAACTAGATACCAGATGCCATTGACGCCATCGGCCAACTCACCCGCAATAGGAATGGTACCCACGAAATCGAGCGCTGTGTGCCCTTCCTCCTTGGCCAACTGAACAAAACTCCACAAGGTTAGCAGTTCCGAAAGCTCACACGACAAGCATCCGGCTTTGGGAGCCATGGTTTGAACCCACTCCTTGCCATTCCATACATGATATTCGGTAGTGCCACCGGAAACAACCCTAGAATAAACAAAGCGACCATCTTTGAGCTTAACCAGTAGTCCGTAGTCGTTGCCATAGGGGTTGTACTTGGCATAAGTTCCGTTCTCAAACTCATCGAGCGACAACGGGTCGATGGCATACCAAACATCGGGGAAACATTTACCTGACGGAATGGAGATGTTGGCTGCAATGTGCCCAGTGAGCTCCACGAGCAATGCATCGACAGTCAACACCGGCCCATCGCCCCTGTATTTGGTTAAGGCAACCTGGTCAAAACTATAATTGGCACCAGAGATAAACAAACGGCAAGATTCATTCTCTATACCCACAACCACTTTGTGGGTACTCCCTCCGCCAACTTCACTCTCTTTGAACACACCATCGGCCTTAGCCTTCTTATAACCGTTGAAATAGTATTGTCCCCCGTTCTTTTTAGTAAGATTGGCATAGTATGTACCCGTTTCGTCGGCAAAGGCATAAAGCACGCCGCGGGGCATGGCGACCTGCTCGGTTGAATTGGTGCTTTTATTGGTGAAACTACCCGAAAAAGACACACTTGCCGACATCGGCAACACAAAAGGCTTCCCGGCAGGAGTTATGTAATTGAGATTGTCGTTACCAATGGTATAGTCGGGGTGAATGGTGATGTTACGTGAGAAATAATTTATCCAGAAAACATCATCGGTCATTGCCCCTTCCGCCTCATTATATGCTCCCAGCAAGATGGTCTCGGGGTCATGGATCAAGTCCCACTGGTACTTCCAAAGCTCGGTGCCGTTGGCGTAGTCCATTAAATTCTGGGTGGTTCTCTCAGGCAAATGGTATTGCGCCTTGTCGCTAAAGGTATGGCGAAGGTTGAAAGCGCTCCCGAGACGGGATTGTTCATTCTAACCCTCTGCTACGTTCCTTGCAGAGGCTAAGAATTCACGAACATGAGCCAGTTTCCCGCAACGCGGGATTCGTTCAGCCAATATGTTTCGCTGCACAAGTTTGCAAAACAATGGCTTCACTGAACATGAGCCAAGGTGGCGGGGTCGTTGTTGAAGTTGAAGATGAAGCCATACTGGCCATCCAATGGCATAAAACCGTCCCGGCTCTGGTCGGCCACATCCACAAAGAAGAGGCACAAATCATCTTTTCCAATGGCACCATGCTGTTGCTCGAAGGCATTAATCACCTTCCTCATATCGGAGGTGTAGCGGGCAAAGAGGCCCGAACCGGCTGTTTTGAAACCCTCGGGGGTGATGCTGGGCACTGTAACAGCACTGCCCTTGACATCGACTGTCCATTCCACAACCGCCGGCTTGTAATGGGCATTCAAGGAGTCGCGTATGGCAGTGACCACATCGGGCATGCGGCTGCCATTTACCACATGCTTTGCCCACGGGCAACTACCCTATATTTTAATGGGTTTTGAAGAAAATTTGTCAAAGATCGTTTTTGGTTGCCTAAACAGCCTGCTCAAGCTTAGAAAGCGCGACACGGATTGGCCTAATCAACTACTTATAATAAGGATACTTTGGCTCAATGGCAGGTAGCAAGGCCTTGAGTTTTTCCCAGTAGGGTTGCCAATCTTTCAGCAATTCTACTGTAGTGAATTTTTGATCACAGTAGGAAAGTTTTTTTTCATAATTAGAGTCATTGCATAGTTTTGAAATAATAATCCCTCTGAATAAACGATCCCCATATCCAGATAAAATGCCATTCCAATCTTCTCCTTCAGCTTCCAACCTATCCATTTCTTTAAGGATGTTTGGCAAATAGCCGTAATGTTCGATAAATGCGGCACCTTCGTGGTTTAAATAATACAAAAAGGCATGGGCGTGGCGGATGACTTCTTCTTCGGTTTCTTGAGTTTGTTGATATGAGTTTTGAGCATAATCTACCCCGATTTTTTCATAGTACTCCTTGAATGATAATCCTGGAGTTCGATGGATGACTGTATATAGAAAGTATCGCTTATTCTTCAGATATACATCCATATCTTTGTTGGGAACTCCAATACTTAGTATATAATTCTCAACATGTGGTAATGATAAGCACACTCCACCCGCCTCAATATTACCGAGATTCGGAAAATTAAAAACAAATATTTTAACTAGATATTCCTCAATTGAAACATATGAGGGGTCACCACCTGTTTTGAATGGGGTATAACCTTTTTCCTGCATTATTGGATCTAGTATACTCCAGAACAGTTTTTTCTTATCTGATAGCTTCATTTTACATTAAATTTATAAGTATCAATAATTTCAAGAGAGGTATTCGCAAGGTCAGCTTTGCCATGGTCTGAAATTTTAAAAACTCTATCTGAGTTGATTTTAAGTTTTTCGTTTACCTCGAGAATGACCACTTTATTGTTATCGGTGACCCTTCTTTCATAAACCACTCTCATCTCCTCCCCATTGGCTATTTTCTTCCAACCTTCTTTTTGCCGCGTTGTAAAGTCGGTGGTTTGACTCAGCTTGTTTTCGATAACGATAACATCTTCTATTCTCTTTTCGCCCCGTTTTATTAGCACAATATCTGCCTTCATATAGCCGCCGGGCGTTTGAAGGGGCACTTCCCTGCTGCCGCGCAATTGAATCGTGTGGACTCCAAAACAACCACCACATCCAGTAAAATACCTATCGTACCACTGTAAGTGCGGGCACTACGATACTCTTGGTATCGATAGGTTTGCTTTTACCACGCAATACAATCGCGCGGTAAAAGGGGGTAATTGTTTTTACCCAAACGCGTTGCCAGGTCGTCAATCAGCTTAGGTTCCCCTTGGTTAAGCCTCGCCAATCGGGCGGCTTTTTTATTATTTCGCATACTCAGGAAATTTCCGTTTTATTTCGTCCATTACACCAAGTAACTTCTCCCTATAAAGTTCCATATCATCTTCTATAAATTCTTCTTCTAAAACTATTGATAGATATTTTCCTTCTTCTAAATACTCGTATTCTACTCCATTTAAGTCATTTGGTATAAAAACCTCACAATCATTAGATAAATATGTAATTAAACCTAATGGTAATTTATAATTGCTAGATAAATCAACATATTTATCATCTGTTAATTTAAGAGTGGTATAATTTACATCAAAGACATCTACAACTGCATTTAAAAAATGAAATATATTTTTGCCAGTATTAAAACATTCATTAGCAGCAACAATACTAGTTATTTGAGAATCAGTGAATTTATTATTACTAAAACCAAAAAACAAACTTAAAAATTCATCATTATCAATACCTCTGCTAGTTAATGCAAAAGAAATGTCCTTTTCCCATGAAAAGTTAATATCAATATTATCTTTTTTGGTAATTCTTTTTATTTGGATCTTATTCTTATTTAAAATACTTTCAGCAAGTAACTCAACTGCAGAATCATCCTTTACAGTTATGATAACTTTATTCTTACTTGTACCAATCTCTACTGATTGAAAAGAAGAATGAAACTTGGACAATACTCTGTAAAATTGGATTACTAAATTAGAAATCTCTGCAATTGTAAGTGTTTTATTTTTAAGCTTTGCTATAAAAAACAGACTACTCTTCATCATTACTTAATTTTTACTATTATTTTTTGTACTACATGAACTACTTCTATATTTAAATCGTTAGCCTTTAAAAGTTTGTTAAGCCCATTGGCTCCTTCGATAGTAGAAACCTCCCATTTAACAGGAATCCCTTCAGCAGCTATTATTTGGCTTCTCGCTTGTTTTAAAGCACTTTCTGCCCTACTTATATTATGAACAGATCCATCATCATTGAAAATACTTTTCCCATGTCCATACTTTCTATCAACTAATTTACCATCAGGAGTAACATTATCAAAACTAACTCCATTTTTATCAAAACTTAATAGTGCATCACCACTACCTTCTAATTGGTATTGCTTGGCATTTGCTAATACAAAACTTGAATTACCTTCAGACGGTGTTGGAAAACCTTTAATGCTTACACCGTCAATATTTGCATCAGATGCCCTTTTTACAGCATCAAGTACTACACTAGGATGCTCCCAAGGTAAATTTTTATTAGCTGTTCTGGAACTCAATAAATCCTCAAGTCCTTTAGCATCCAATCCAAGGTTATTGCTTTTGGCAAGGGCATCAAATTTCGCGAGCTGTTCAGTGTTTCTAGCCAAGTCATCAAGCCCTGCATTTTTGAAGGATTTCCAACTCTCCACCAACCCCACGTTCACCTTTTCCAGGTTTTTGGATAGGTCGCTGGTTGCTAAGTCATCCAGGAACTTGGCGCAGTCTTCGGGTGCCATATCGTGCAATTTCTTGAGCACTTTCTCCAGCTCACCCACATCGGGCACCGACACGCATAGGGATCGGATGGTCTCCACATGGTTGGCCTGGCGCCCCATCAGCAGAGCCGAACGATCCATACACAAAACCAACAATCCAGCCTCTTTGGCTTTCAATGCCTTATGAATGGCACTAAAGGCTTCGGCTGCCCCGGCGACCACTTTCAAATCTTTCCCGGCCTTAAAGGCATATTTGGCGCCTTTGACACCAGCATCACCGATTATGGGGAGCATGGAGGCGAACGAAAAGCCCGCGTTCACCCGGTCACCCTCAACTAGATACCAGATGCCATTGACGCCATCGGCCAACTCACCCGCAACAGGAATGGTACCCACGAAATCGAGCGCTGTGTGCCCTTCCTCCTTGGCCAACCGAACAAAACTCCACAAGGTTAGCAGTTCCGAAAGCTCACACGACAAGCATTCGGCTTTGGGAGCCATGGTTTGAACCCACTCCTTGCCATTCCATACATGATATTCGGTAGTGCCACTGGAAACAACCCTAGAATAAACAAAGCGGCCATCTTTGAGCTTAACCAATAGTCCGTAGTCGTTGCCATAGGGGTTGTACTTGGCATAAGTTCCGTTCTCAAACTCATCGAGCGACAACGGGTCGATGGCATACCAAACATCGGGGAAACATTTACCTGACGGAATGGAGATGTTGGCTGCAATGTGCCCGGTGAGCTCCACGGGCAATGCATCGACAGTCAACACCGGCCCATCGCCCCTGTATTTGGTTAAGGCAACCTGGTCAAAACTATAATTGGCACCAGAGATAAACAAACGGCAAGATTCATTCTCTATGCCCACAACCACTTTGTGGGTACTCCCTCCGCCAACTTCACTCTCTTTGAACACACCATCGGCCTTAGCCTTCTTATAACCGTTGAAATAGTATTGACCCCCGTTCTTTTTAGTAAGATTGGCATAGTATGTACCCGTTTCGTCGGCAAAGGCATAAAGCACGCCGCGGGGCATGGCGACCTGCTCGGTTGAATTGGTGCTTTTATTGGTGAAACTACCCGAAAAAGACACACTTGCCGACATCGGAAACACAAAAGGCTTCCCGGCAGGAGTTATGTAATTGAGATTGTCGTTACCAATGGTATAGTCGGGGTGAATGGTGATGTTACGTGAGAAATAATTTATCCAGAACACATCATCGGTCATTGCCCCTTCCTCCTCATTATATGCTCCCAGCAAGATGGTCTCTGGGTTATGGATCAAGTCCCACTGGTACTTCCAGAGCTCAGTGCCGTTGGCATAGTCCATTAAATTCAGGGTGGTTCTCTCAGGCAGGAAGTTTTGCGCCTTGTCGCTGAAGGTGTGGCGGAGGTTAAAAGCGCTCCCGAGACGGGATTGTTCATTCTAACCCTCTGCTGCGTTCCTTGCAGAGGCTAAGAATTCACGAACGTGGGCCAGTTTCCCGCAACGCGGGATTCGTTCAGCCAATATGTTTCGCTGCACAAGTTTGCAAAACATAGGCTTCACTGAACATGCCCAATCACGTTGGAGTTGCTGCCAAAGTTGAAGATAAAGCCATACTCGCCTGCCAGAGGCATATAGCCAGAACGGTCGCCCTGGGTGGCACTCACGAAAAAGAGGTATAACTTATGACGTTTCTTCCGTCCCGATTTCTCGAAGGCTTTGATTACTGTTAGCTTGGGGTTTCACCCCAAACCCTGACCTACTCTTTTGCCTTGATGCAAAAGAGTAGGCAGAAAAAATCAAGTCCTTGCATCCTCACCGACCTTCCACGGCTCGCTACGGGAACAAAAAGAACTCGCCTACGGCTCAAACAACTTTTTGTTCTGTCCTCCGCTTCACCGGGAAGGTGCCCGGTTGCGGATGCTAGGGACAAAGCAGCCTTTGGGACGCTTCTCGACTCAAAGGTCTTTGTAAAACCTCAGACAGCATTGCTTTTTAACCGCTCCGCTCCATGATATTTCTAAGGCTCACAGCCGAGGCGGAGCAGCTTTTGAGGCGCTTAACTACAAAAAGATATTTTGACTAATCGACTTGATCAGTTTCTCCAGCTCGGTTTTGATGATGCCGGGGAGGATTATTTGTATGTCAAAGAACGTTTGGGATGGCCTAAACTGCTAGCTCATGCTTATAAACCGCGCGATAAAATTTCGCGATAACGGTGGAATACAGAAATGCTAAGCACTCTTTTCAAACACATGTAATGTTTGCGAAGAATCCAACACATAAACCTTGCCTGCTCCGCATTGAATCTCCCTCAGTTGAGTAAATGAATCAGCCTTACAGGGGATGCTGATGGGATCAGAAACCCAAACGATTTGCCGTTGAGTTATATCGAATACTCCCCATAAATGCGCATTGGCATCGAAAAAGAAAAGACTGTTATGGCCGTCCCAGGCAGTGTTACGGGCAAACTCCTTGATGCCCCAGGAAGGCATTTGTTCTTTTAGAATCCAATATTCAAAGCTAGGGGAATCTAGTTTCAAATCTACTTCACAATAGGTATTAAACGATAGCCCAATTAGTTTCCCAGCCGTTTGGTCGAGGTAGAAATGGATAAAACGTTCACGCTTGCCACCATCGGCAAGGGGGCGCATGGTGCCTCCGTGTATGTTGCGTTCAGGTGTGTCGTTTAACTCGTGGACGAGTTTACCTGCTTGGGCATCGAGCCCAATAAGCTTGCCATTCCCCAAATAAACCCATAATATTTGCCCATATACCCCAATCAATTGTTCAACCTCAGCGGGCTTATTGCCAATGGGTGATATAAATTCTCCTATTTCGGAGATGTCAAATTGCCATCTTCGATTACCATTGGAATTTGATAATCTCAAAATTTCTTGAGGCGATTTCAAAACTATCAGTTCATTATTGTAAATAGCAATCTGATTGTTGTATTTCTCATATTTTACATTAAAAACTACACGATCTTGATTATCAATTAATCCTTCATAAACAGATCCATCAACTAAGAATTGGATTCCTAAAAACGATTCACAAACATAGTAGAATGCTTTACCCTTACCTGCGTCAAGTAACATTGCATCGTTTGAAAAAATCCAATAATTTCCTTCCCAATCAGAAATGAATACTTTATGATTCCACACAAGAAATTCAATCTGCAATCCAAACTTTCCTAACATCAAATTATTGAAATAGACTTCACCTTGAGCATTTTGAAGAATTAAATCATTATTCTTTGAAAAAACTAAAGTAACTCCCTTAATACAATTTATCGGTTCAAACATCTTAATTGCTTTTTATAAATGAATAAAGTTTAGACGTTTCATCTTTTATAAGATCATTGAATTTTGAACGAGCATTTAATCCAGTAAGACCTAATTCACTTTTCAAACTTGAACTCATTGATTTAAAAACTTCATCCGGTTTAGCCTCAAACAAGGCTTTAAAAGCTGATTTAACTTCGGCAACAGAAGCCTTTGAGGTATTGACCACATAGGCAAGGTCGTCGATTTTGGTTATTTCGGCTGCGGCCAAATAGCGTTTAAACTGCTCGACAAATTTAGTATTGGCAGCCAGATTAGTCCATGTTCCGACTGCGTAACTTTTAAATTCGGCCAACCTTGGCGCGCCAAAATCCCTTACAGCCTCGGGTGTAAACTTCACATCGTACCTGCACAGATCGCAAATATCGATATTGTCGGGCAAATCCTCAAATTTTAGGTCGATGGCTTCGATGTTATTGGGCGAATATTTTGATGGATTGTTTCGGAACACCTCAAGGGTATGTTGTGTTCCCTCGCGCATTGCCGGTAAGGAATGATTTACCCCTTGGCTTAGCTTGCCCCAAAGATCGGGATGGTTGCGGAACGCATGAGCCACCTCCACATAGTTTTGTATCATGTTATCGAGCGTCCTGCCCGCGAAAACATTTATCCCTCCAGTGCCACATGAGGCACAGGGTACGTCGCTATTTTTGCTAATAAACACTGCAAGTCCCTCGCGACCACCTATCGATTTTAGTTTTTCGGCATTGGCGGGCGACAGATAATCGGCCACACGGTTCAAAGTGGGCATGTCAAGGGCAAATTGGGTAAAGCCCCCCTGCCTACCAACGCTTGGTCGAACGAATGCCCATGCATCTAACACTCTATCGCTTAGTTCATCAAGACTGTTGGCAAGCGATTTGGCCGATGCATTCATCTGCGCAATGTCATCGAAGAAAACAGCGGCAGTTCCTCCCATCTCATTGAGCTTGTCCAACACCGATTTTAGTTTTTCAGCTTCGGGCAGCTCACTAACAAGGCGCTCAATGGTTTTTATGTGTGCCGGATAATCACTTAAAAGTGTTCCAACCTTCGTGAGACATTGATGGAAAACTGCTTTATCGGCAGTTTGTAACAATTTTGCAATTCTATTAAAACTCTCTGCCGCTTGACCGTTCAGGTTTAATGTCTTAGCAACATTTCTTAAATCAAGTGCTATATTTAAGTATTTAGCCCCTTTAAACGTTGCATCACCAATCACGGGGATACAGCTCCCAAAGCAGAGCGCCATGTCGCCAAACTCCCCTTTGGCCATGTACCAGAAACCGTGAACAAGATCTGCCGCTTCGCCCAGTACTGGGATAAACCCGATTCCGTCCAACGTTGCATGGGCCACATTTTCGAAATCGGCATACGCTTGCTTGATAAAGTCGTAATCGAGTAAATCGGAAATTCGAATCTTATCGGGAGTGAAATGCCTCCAAAGATTCACCGATTCATCGTACTCGTAATAATGCTTTATGTCCGGGTTATTGGCATCGCTAACCGTATAGATGTAAAAGTTTTCGTTGTCCTTTACCACCTTTTGGAGTAAGCCCTTTTGGCCAAAATAATTGAACTTTGCCCAAACCGTGTGGCCGTAGATATCAACACGGCTTAAAGACGTAAAATGTCTCAACTCAAAAGGCAAGCCAGCCAATTTCAATTTCTGTTCTATATCATTGGCGAATGTTCCGGCGCCTGTGTAGTACGTTTCCTGTCCGCTCATCAGGTATTCCTTCAGCTCTAGGTCATACTTACGGCATATCCATTCATCGCCAAAAGCCATCCAAACTTGATGGGTGGAGTTGGCAGGGGAAATAACATCTTGCAAGCACCGTTCTTCCTCAGCCGACTTATACCCCCAGAAATACATTCCGGTCGCTGTTTCATTACCCTGTATTTCTTTTGAAATGACATTGCTCCAGGCAGAATACACTTTGTCCCCGACTTTGAACGCAAGCACGCATCCCTTGGCGACATGTACAATTTTCATATCGCTATCATCGGTGCTTGGAACCAAAAATCCATCTGCATTCGCCGATAAATTTAAGCTGGCATTGGCGACATATAGTTGGGTAACACCTTTAGCATGGAAAGGTAAGCCAGAAGGTGTTAAGAAGGTTAGGTCGCTTTCCCCAACTGGGGGAGAAAGCCATTGGGCTGTGTTAACAGGTATAACCGTATTATTTTCCTTCGCCCCATCCTCCTCATTATATGCTCCTAACAAAATAGTCTCCGGGTTATGAATGAGATCCCACTGGTATTTCCAAAGCTCGGTGCCGTTGGCGTAATCCATTAAATTCAGGGTGGTTCTCTCAGGCAAGTGGTATTGCGCCTTGTCGCTAAAGGTATGGCGAAGGTTGAAAGCGCTCCCGAAACGGGATTGTTCATTCTAACCCTCTGCTACGTTCCTTGCAGAGGCTAAGAATTCACGAACATGAGCCAGTTTCCCGCAACGCGGGATTCGTTCAGCCAATATGTTTCGCTGCACAAGTTTGCAAAACAATGGCTTCACTGAACATGAGCCAAGGTGGCGGGGGCGTTGTTGAAGTTGAAGATGAAGCCATACTGGCCATCCAATGGCATAAAACCGTCCCGGCTCTGGTCGGCCACATCCACAAAGAAGAGGCACAAATCATCTTTCCCGATGGCACCATGCTGTTGCTCGAAGGCATTGATCACCTTCCTCATATCGGAGGTATAGCGGGCAAAGAGGCCAGAACCGGCAGTTTTGAAACCCTCAGACGTGATGCTGGGTACCGTAACAGCACTGCCCTTGACATCGACTGTCCATTCCACAACCGCCGGCTTGTAATGGGCATTCAAGGAGTCGCGTATGGCAGTGACCACATCGGGCATGCGGCTGCCATTCACCACATGCTTTGCCTGCGGGTAACGACCCTATACTTTAATGGGTATTGAAGGAAATATGTCAAAGAGCGTTTGGGGTTGATAGCCACTAAAACCATCAACCATGCAGTTGTGCATATTGTATCATATCAGCCATCAGTACGCCATAATGACTGTAATAACATCACCTTTTGTTAGGCAACCATTTTAGCCTAGTGCTTCTTATGTACGCCGAATCCCATTGTTGTTGGGTTAAACAATTGCCACAGTATGCTTGACTGGTGATATCGCTAAAAAAATCATCGTTGATGACCAAGCCGCCCTGTCCATCATCTTTTAAATAATACCGGTACTTATAATGAGCAGCCAACTGTTCGAGCTTTGGAAAAAGGATGGGGGTGTTTATGTCGTCTTTATAATATTTGCGTATTAAGGCTAAGGAAGGCCCCCCAACAAAATACCATTTGGATTGGATTTTTACCCCATAATAATAAACTATGCCATCGTTGTTAAAACCTTTTGTTAACGATCGCCTTAAAAAGCAGGTTATAAACTTATCAGCGGTACTGTTCACGCATAAAACAGTATCTATCCGCAAAGAGGTCGAATCACAACCAGAGAAAAGTTGAAGATCGTTTTTAATCCAGCTTTTAACGGTATCGTTCAATTGCGATAGTATATCATGGTAACTTTTTATCCCAATAACCGAGATGGTTTTTTCGACGCATCGTTGCCTGATGACTTGCGTTTCAAGTGAATCGACTTGAACCCTATTGACTTTTTGTGACTTTTGGCGGCATCCCGCAACCAATAACGTAACCGCTAATGCGACGATTACCAAAACCCTACTTTCTTGGATTGACATATCCTTCTTTATTTTGTTCAAATATCCACTCATAATTACCTATACTATGGCTTTCTAGAAAGCCTTGTTCTACACCATTAGGAATGGCAACTCGGTTATTGTCAATACCATTAATTGGTGCTTGGGGCGCAACGCCATCCTGCAACCATGGTGTGTCCTTCATTTCTTTTTCATCCGTACCGTAATGCCACACCTGACGCCAATCGGATACATTTACAGAACCGACCGAAGGGTTTTCGGGGGCAATGATGTAATAGCCGTTGAAAACCAAAGCGGGCAAAGCACCATTGACTATAGAAGCCTTTAGTTCGGAAATGATGCCTTGAGCATAAGCAAAACCCATGCTATGGCATACAATGTTAATCTCATCTCCATCCACCAATCTTAGTCCCCTCAATGTTTGTATAAACGCTTTACCAGCCGCACGCCCCTTGCCCTCGCGTTCAGAAAACCCAGCAAAATTAGGCTCTACATTCAATTCCACACAAGACGGTGTATGGAAACATTCGTTCAGTTTTTCAACCAGGCCCGCATCCCCATATCCATCATAAGCACGCCAAAGGCCTATTGGACAAAGCCGTAAGGCTGGCAAATTCTTATTAGCCTTGTAAAGATAGTAAAACTGGTTGACTGTTTCAATTCCCTTGTTGACAAGTTCGTGCGAAGGGTATTTGGCAGCATATGAAGTCTCCATACTGGCTAAGAATTTAGCCACATTGAGGTGGTTGGAGGTGGCTATGCTCTTATTGCCATCGGCATAAAAGACGTAATCGGGTTCTAAACGCTCATTAAACCTATCATCCATGCCTTTCCAATAATCACTTGTAGGATATATTTTATCCTCTCGCTCGGGCAGCACAGGATCATAACCATTCACAAACAATGAAACAACTGCTTTTCCTTTTATCAGAAAATCTTTGAGCAGTTGCTCGTCCTTCGCATTGACCGTAATTGAAAAATGGGCGTTTGATAGTTTAAAATAGGAATCTGAACCAATTGAAGTAAACGATTCGCTAAAACTGTCTTTATTGAACTTTAGCTTTATTGGTTCCGTTTTTGTCCAATTTATTGCAAAAGATTGAAACTTGTATGTCCCAATTGCAAAATCGACTGATGTATTGGCAATAAGATTGGCTCTACCTAAATCTATCACCACTTCAGTTCCTGTAGCAATAGAATACCTAATCAATCTCATGACCTGCTGTATTTTCTGGTTATCATTTCGGAAAGCCCCTTCCTCCTCATTATATGCTCCCAGCAAAATGGTCTCGGGGTTATGAATCAAATCCCACTGGTACTTCCAAAGCTCGGTGCCGTTGGCGTAGTCGAGCAGGTTATGGGTGCTCTTCTCGGGCAGATAATGCTGAGCTTTGCTACTAAAGGTATGGCGGAGGTTAAAAGCGCTCCCGAAACGGGATTGTTCATTCTAACCCTCTGCTGCGTTCCTTGCAGAGGCTAAGAATTCACGAACGTGGGCCAGTTTCCCGCAACGCGGGATTCGTTCAGCCAAAATGTTTCGCTGCACAAGTTTGCAAAACATTGGCTTCACTGAACATGCGCAATCACGTTGGTGTTGCTGCCAAAGTTGAAGATAAAGCCGTACTCGCCTGCCAGAGGCATATAGCCAGAACGGTCGCCCTGGGTGGCACTCACGAAAAAAAGATAGAGGGTATGGCGTTTCTTACATCCCGATTTCTCGAAGGCTTTGATCACCGTTAGCTTGGGGCTTCACCCCAAACCCTGACTTACGTTGAAATTTGTCCTCTAGCCGGACGGGCTTTTACTCTCTGCCTTCAGCTGCAGAGAGTAAACAGAGAGAGCTGCCGCTGCGCCTGCTCACCTAAGAACTATCATTCCGCTGCGCTGAAAGCAATGAACTCGGTTCGCAAAGAAACAATTATGCTTACTTTAGCACTTCAACCGAACCTCAGACAGCATTGCTTTTTAACCGCTCCGCTCCATGATATTTCTAAGGCTCACAGCCGAGGCGGAGCAGCTTTTGAGTCGCTTAACGACAAAAAGACATTTTGACAAATCGACTTGATCAGTTTCTCCAGCTCGGTTTTGATGATGCCGAGGAGGATTATTTGTATGTCAAAGAACGTTTGGGTTGCCTAAACAGCATGCTCAAGCTTAGAAAGCGCGACACGGATTGGCCTAATCAACTACTTATAGAGGCTGTAAACTGAACTCTGTCTATTACAAGAGAAATTCATATACTTGTAAATAGATGGAACTAAACATGGAATCAGAAGAATTTAAGGCCATGCAGGCTAAAGCGCTCGCGCAACTTATGAGCGGCCAATCTTTAACCGGCAAAGATGGAGCCTTTGCTCCCTTGCTAAAACAGTTTTTGGAAACGGCCTTGGAGGCCGAGATGAACGGTCACCTTGATGCCAATGAGCGCAGCAAAGGGAATAAACGCAACGGCAAGGGGCGCAAGACCTTAAAGACAGCTGCCGGCGAGATCACCATCGAAACCCCACAAGACCGAAACAGCAGTTTTTTGCCTCAAATAGTCAAAAAGCGGGAAACGGTACTGGCCGACAACCTTGCACCTAAGATCATCGGACTTTATGGCCTTGGGATGAGCTTTAGGGACATCGCCTCACACATTCAAGAGATATATGATGTGGAAATCTCCCACGCCACGCTGAGTGAAATTACCGAACGGGTGATACCCCAGGTTAAGGAGTGGCAGTGCCGTCCCTTGGAATCCATGTACACCATCGTTTGGCTGGATGCCATGCACTACAAGGTCAAGGACGGCGGCAAAGTGGCCAGCCGTGCTGTGTACAATGTGCTGGCAATCACAGCAGAGGGCAAGAAGGAACTGATTGGGATGTACGTCTCTGAAAGCGAAGGCGCCAACTTTTGGCTCGGCGTATTGACCGATCTCAAAGCCCGCGGGTTGGAGGATATCCTGATCGCCTGCATCGACAACCTGAACGGTTTTGCCGAAGCCATCGCTACCGTGTTCCCTAAAGTGGAGATCCAGTCGTGCATCGTCCACCAGATCCGCAATTCGCTTAAATATGTTGCAAGCAAAGATCAGAAGGCGTTCATGAAAGACCTCAAATGCGTCTACCAGGCGGCCAACAAGGTACAAGCGGAAGCTGAACTTCAAAATCTGGATCAAACGTGGGGCAAGAAATACCCCGTGGTGATCAAATCGTGGTATACGAACTGGGAAAAGCTAACGGCCTACTTCAATTACGATACGCAGATCCGCAAGTTGATCTACACCACCAATGCCGTTGAGGGTTTCCACAGGCAGGTTCGCAAAGTGACCAAAACCAAAGGCGTGTTTCCCAATGATATGGCACTTCTAAAGCTCATTTATCTGGCCACCGAACATATCTCAAAAAAGTGGACGATGCCGCTTGCCAATTGGGCCATAACTGCCCAGCAATTGCACATCAGGTTTGGTGATCGGATGAAAATAGATTTATGATTTTCAATCTCAAAAGCAAAGGAAGAACCCATTATGAAATCGGTCAAGGGTATATGAACGGCTCCGTTCCTCCGCCGCCCTTGCCCAATGTCATAACAGGTTCAAAAAAGCTTTTAAGAGTTGAAAAACGAAAAAATAATGTTAGGTTTAAAAATTAAAGAAAATGTACTGGACAGAGTTTGATTTACACTCCCTTGCCGGTTGGCACGCCTAAAAATCCGCGTTAGCCTTTAATGTTATGGGTCAACTGACTATTCAATTTTTCTTTTTTCTCATCACTAAAGGTATTAGTAAAGAACCTATTAAAATGAAAAACACAGATACTTTTGCGTGATTCCACCACTTATACTCAATAATCATTTCCCCATCAACCACCAGTTGCATTACAATTCGTTTATTCTTTTTCGTCCAAACTTCAGCCTTTTTGCTTTTTGAAGCTATTTCCTGTAATTTCTCTCTATATCGTTTTAAGCCTACATCGTAAGCGTCCTTTTCAGCAACAAACCAAAATTTGGAATTTCCTTTATTATATCTCTCAAATATCCCAGTATGCTTTTCAAGTTTTTCAACACTACAAGGAACCAAAAGTAGATAAACAAACCCAATTAAGACCATGATAAATGGAGCTATAAAACCCCTTCTGCCTGCAGATCGTATTTCTGCATCCCATTGCTTCTTAAAATAACTCATAACCCTTGTTCTGTTTTAATTTGAAAAATCAATAAATCAGCTTGCTTAATCATTTCTGCCTTGTCTGAATTCATTAATTCATTGTAGGATGGCGATGTTTTAAAAGCATCCCAAATAAATACAAAATCCGAAAATTTATTTAAGGCCTCTCCTGCACGTAGAGTACTTATTGGATTGCTAACATCTAACAATATACTAAATCCATTCCAAAGCATAAAAGCCTCTGGGGATAAATATGCAGTTACGAAATCTTCAAAGTCATCATTTAGTAACGCAACATTTCCTGCGGCAATAATCAAACTAATAATATTGACAAGTTTTGTGCTTTTAGTTACTGCGCCAACACCAATAAATAACGAAGTAACAGTAACCCCTTTGTCAAGATAGTCAACTATCTGTTGATTTGAGTATTCGTTGCAAATCCATTCAAACAAAAACGCAGGCATTAAAACAGTTTCTCCTTTGGGTAGGCAATTATCGCAGATATGTTCTGGTACATCATCAAATGTAACTATCAAAATATCAAACGGGTCTATTGGGTTGCGTGTCCAAGATGGATTAAAATCTACCCAATGCCCTTGACTTGTTGTAAAAACCAACTTATTATCTTCATAATCATACGCATACCGAAGATTAAACTTGTCATTTCTAAAAGATTTGCGCCAAGTAAACCAAAGCTCTAAGTCCTCCTTACGCCTCGCATAGTAATACCCTTCAACATCAGCATATATTTCAGTAAACCTATCGACATTAACAGAGTAAAAAATCGAAATCAGTTTGGCAACAAACTTTGTATAATCATCTCCACCAATGCCAAAATTATTGATATTGGCACAAAGATTCTGCATAAGATTATCCTTTTGCAAATCTTTAATAAAGGTCGCTGCTTCTTTTTCGGTTATCTGGTCAACTATTCTTAATGCTAAATATGCTTCGCCATTACCGTATAAAGGATTACCCCACATTTTTGCATCACTCAACTTTTCCAGTACATGAAGGCGAACATTATATGAGGCACTTGTTGAATATTTTGTAATCAATAGCCAAGTCAAATCCGTCATCCGGTCTCTGTCTTTCTCGGCTAGTATCAACTCCTCAAGCTTTTTCCTATCGTTGATGTAAGCCTCCAATGCATCGGCAAACAACTCATAATACTCTGGAGCCCATACCTCTGAACTTCCATAATAATGTTCTGAGCGTTCAGCGCGACAATACCTTTCATAATCAGAAAACACATTATCGTCCTGCTCTTCAACAGAGTGTATTAGATTGGCAATGCGAAGTAATGATTCCTGATAAGCTGGGTGAGCACTTCTATGAGAATCATAAAATCTTCTTGCATGTTTCCCTAAACAACCAACGACGTAACTCCCTATTTCTTTAGAGTTAGTGATTGATGTATTTGCATCCTTGACATATGGTTGTTTAAATTCCCCAGGGTAAGGTTTCCCCATATAATCCCCAGCAAAAAGTGTTACATTACAACTATCGTCTTCTTTACCAATAATTACGTTTGCTAGATGTTCATCGCCACTACGACCAGAATAAAAAACATCACCACCAACCTTTACATAACCATCAAATCCCCATGATTTGGTAGTTGTGTTTAAAGACATGCGTGCAGAGTATTTTGCATCTGTTTCAAAACCCAACAAACAACCTTTAAATAGCTCCTTATTAATATCTGCTGCTACTTTATACTGTCCGGTGAAATACAATTTCGCTTTCGAGGGCAATTCAATAATACTACCCCCAGGTGTAATGCAATTGATTTTATCCCCCAACGAAAACGCTGCTAAATCAACTACCTTGGTTAAATCTATTTGGAAAACTCGCAATTCACTTGCCCCTTCCTCCTCATTATATGCTCCCAGCAAAATGGTCTCGGGGTCATGGATCAAGTCCCACTGGTATTTCCAAAGCTCGGTGCCGTTGGCGTAGTCCATTAAATTCAGGGTGGTTCTCTCAGGCAAATGGTATTGCGCCTTGTCGCTAAAGGTGTGGCGGAGGTTAAAAGCGCTCCCGAGACGGGATTGTTCATTCTAACCCTCTGCTGCGTTCCTTGCAGAGGCTAAGAATTCACGAACGTGGGCCAGTTTCCCGCAACGCGGGATTCGTTCAGCCAATATGTTTCGCTGCACAAGTTTGCAAAACATAGGCTTCACTGAACATGAGCCAAGGTGGCGGGGTCGTTGTTGAAGTTGAAGATGAAGCCGTACTGGCCATCCAAAGGCATAAATCCGTCCCGGCTCTGGTCGGCCACATCCACAAAGAAGAGGCACAAATCATCTTTCCCGATGGCACCATGCTGCGCCTCGAAGGCATTGATCACCTTCCTCATATCGGAGGTATAGCGGGCAAAGAGGCCCGAACCGGCTGTTTTGAAACCCTCGGGGGTGATGCTGGGCACTGTAACAGCACTGCCCTTGACATCGACTGTCCATTCCACAACCGCCGGCTTGTAATGGGCATTCAAGGAGTCGCGTATGGCAGTGACCACATCGGGCATGCGGCTGCCATTTACCACATGCTTTGCCCACGGGCAACTACCCTATATTTTAATGGGTTTTGAAGAAAATTTGTCAAAGATCGTTTTTGGTTGCCTAAACAGCCTGCTCAAGCTTAGAAAGCGCGACACGGATTGGCCTGATCAACTACTTATAATAAGGATACTTTGGCTCAATGGCAGGTAGCAAGGCCTTGAGTTTTTCCCAGTAGGGTTGCCAATCTTTCAGCAATTCTACTGTAGTGAATTTTTGATCACAGTAGGAAAGTTTTTTTTCATAATTAGAGTCATTGCATAGTTTTGAAATAATAATCCCTCTGAATAAACGATCCCCATATCCAGATAAAATGCCATTCCAATCTTCTCCTTCAGCTTCCAACCTATCCATTTCTTTAAGGATGTTTGGCAAATAGCCGTAATGTTCGATAAATGCGGCACCTTCGTGGTTTAAATAATACAAAAAGGCATGGGCGTGGCGGATGACTTCTTCTTCGGTTTCTTGAGTTTGTTGATATGAGTTTTGAGCATAATCTACCCCGATTTTTTCATAGTACTCCTTGAATGATAATCCTGGAGTTCGATGGATGACTGTATATAGAAAGTATCGCTTATTCTTCAGATATACATCCATATCTTTGTTGGGAACTCCAATACTTAGTATATAATTCTCAACATGTGGTAATGATAAGCACACTCCACCCGCCTCAATATTACCGAGATTCGGAAAATTAAAAACAAATATTTTAACTAGATATTCCTCAATTGAAACATATGAGGGGTCACCACCTGTTTTGAATGGGGTATAACCTTTTTCCTGCATTATTGGATCTAGTATACTCCAGAACAGTTTTTTCTTATCTGATAGCTTCATTTTACATTAAATTTATAAGTATCAATAATTTCAAGAGAGGTATTCGCAAGGTCAGCTTTGCCATGGTCTGAAATTTTAAAAACTCTATCTGAGTTGATTTTAAGTTTTTCGTTTACCTCGAGAATGACCACTTTATTGTTATCGGTGACCCTTCTTTCATAAACCACTCTCATCTCCTCCCCATTTGCAATTTTCTTCCAACCTTCTTTTTGCCGCGTTGTAAAGTCGGTGGTTTGACTCAGCTTGTTTTCGATAACGATAACATCTTCAATCCCATCGGGCGTTCGTTTTATCATTACGATATCGGCCTTCATATAGCCGCCGGGCGTTTGAAGGGGCACTTCGGTAAAAATATCATATTTTTTCAAAATATCGAGGGGGACGCCTGTTTTTGAAGAAAGCTCGTTGAACAAACGCCCTGACCGTTGATAGATATCCCTGACGATTAGCGTGTTTAACTGGCGTCCCATTTCTGTGTATCTCTTAAACTGAGCAATATGCTTGCTTCTATTGAGCCATTTTACAGACAGTTCAACAGCTTCATCACCTGCGTCGGCAATGTAATCACCAATATCCACAATATCGTCGTCCGAAAGCTTATGGCCAATAAAGCCCCTTACAATTTTCTCGTTTTGTGCATCATTAACAAATAATGTAAACGCTTTATCGGCATCAAGGTCATCCAGAAATTCTTTTAGTGTGCTTTGAGAGGCTCCACCACCGGAGAATTGGGCAATAATTGGTTTAACATTTTCATTTAGCGCACCGAATTTCTGCAAATAAACAAGATCGGTTTTCACAAAATTACTTCCGCCATCGATGAGCACCTTCCAACTCTCCACCAACCCCACGTTCACCTTTTCCAGGTTTTTGGATAGGTCGCTGGTTGCCAAGTCGTCCAGGAACTTGGCGCAGTCTTCGGGTGCCATATCGTGCAATTTCTTGAGCACTTTCTCCAGCTCACCAACATCGGGCACCGACACGCATAGGGATCGGATGGTCTCCACATGGTTGGCATGGCGCCCCATCAGCAGAGCCGAACGATCCATGCACAAAACCAACAATCCAGCCTCTTTGGCTTTCAATGCCTTATGAATGGCACTAAAGGCTTCGGCTGCCCCGGCCACCACTTTCAAATCTTTCCCAACCTTAAAGACATATTTGGCACCTTTAACACCAGCATCACCGATTAGGGGGAGCATGGAGGCGAACGAAAAGCCCGCGTTCACCCGGTCACCCTCAACTAGATACCAGATGCCATTGACGCCATCGGCCAACTCACCCACAACAGGAATGGCACCCACGAAATCGAGCGCTGTATGCCCTTCCTCCTTGGCCAACTGAACAAAACTCCACAAGGTTAGCAGTTCCGAAAGCTCACACGACAAGCATCCGGCTTTGGGAGCCATGGTTTGAACCCACTCCTTGCCATTCCATACATGATATTCGGTAGTGCCACCGGAAACAACCCTAGAATAAACAAAGCGACCATCTTTGAGCTTAACCAGTAGTCCGTAGTCGTTGCCATAGGGGTTGTACTTGGCATAAGTTCCGTTCTCAAACTCATCGAGCGACAACGGGTCGATGGCATACCAAACATCGGGGAAACATTTACCTGACGGAATGGAGATGTTGGCTGCAATGTGCCCAGTGAGCTCCACGGGCAATGCATCGACAGTCAACACCGGCCCATCGCCCCTGTATTTGGTTAAGGCAACCTGGTCAAAACTATAATTGGCACCGGAGATGTACAAACGGCAAGATTCATTCTCTATGCCCACAACCACTTTGTGGGTACTCCCTCCGCCAACTTCACTCTCTTTGAACACACCATCGGCCTTAGCCTTCTTATAACCGTTGAAATAGTATTGTCCCCCGTTCTTTTTAGTAAGATTGGCATAGTATGTACCCGTTTCGTCGGCAAAGGCATAAAGCACGCCGCGGGGCATGGCGACCTGCTCGGTTGAATTGGTGCTTTTATTGGTGAAACTACCCGAAAAAGATACACTTGCCGACATCGGCAACACAAAAGGCTTCCCGGCAGGAGTTATGTAATTGAGATTGTCGTTACCAATGGTAAAATCGGGGTGAATGGTGATATTACGTGAGAAATAATTTATCCAGAACACATCATCGGTCATTGCCCCTTCCGCCTCATTATATGCTCCCAACAAGATGGTCTCAGGATTATGGATCAAATCCCACTGGTACTTCCAGAGCTCGGTGCCGTTGGCGTAGTCCATTAAATTCAGGGTGGTTTTCTCAGGCAGGAAGTTTTGCGCCTTGTCGCTGAAGGTGTGGCGGAGGTTAAAGGCGCTCCCGAGACGGGATTGTTCATTCTTAGCCTCTGCTACGTTCCTTGCAGAGGCTAAGAATTCACGAACATGAGCCAGTTTCCCGCAACGCGGGATTCGTTCAGCCAATATGTTTCGCTGCACAAGTTTGCAAAACAATGGCTTCACTGAACATGAGCCAAGGTGGCGGGGTCGTTGTTGAAATTGAAGATGAAGCCATACTGGCCATCTAATGGCATATCAAACGCCAAAAAAGAACGATTGATCAATAATGTTTGATGCCGATACATAATTGGTAAGCAGTTGGGAACGCAGTGAACCAAATGCTTTAACCAATTAGTAATCGGCAAATCGCTCCCGGCTCTGGTCGGCCACATCCACAAAGAAGAGGCACAAATCATCTTTCCCGATGGCACCATGCTGCGCCTCGAAGGCATTGATCACCTTCCTCATATCGGAGGTATAGCGGGCAAAGAGGTTAGAACCGGCAGTTTTGAAACCCTCGGGGGTGATGCTGGGCACTGTAACAGCACTGCCGTTGACATCGACTTTCCATTCCACAACCGCCGGCTTATAATGGGCATTCAAGGAATCTTCAATGGCTTTAACCCTATCGGGCATGCGGCTGCCATTCACCACCTGATTTGCCCACGGGTAACTACCCAACACTTTAATGGGTTTTGAAGGAAATTTGTCAAAGAACGTTTTGGGATGCCTAAATACAACCTTATGCTTATAAAGCAAGGGATGCAATCGCGCGGAACTAGGGCTATGCTTGATACTAATGTTGTCTAACTACCTGGAGAAAAAGATAATGCCGATTTGTTCCAAACCCAGAAATGCTCGAAAGATTTAAGGACATACTCTCTTTCCTAAAGACAAACAAGAGCATATACTATTTACTATCGACTCAATGATTAAGGCTACTTAACTGAAAAATATTAAATTATTCCTTTTCGAAGATGTGGAGGGTGTTGCTATGTAAAGTTCTTAAATACAACCTCCCTTTATAATAAACAGGAGTATCAAATTGATCTTCTTCACTTAAAGGAAACCTTACAATAAAGTCAATTTTAGACATATCAATATTAAAAGCTCCAAAGCTTACATCATTTCCACGACCACTAACAAACCAAAGCCTTCTATCAGCAACATTTTGTCTATTTACTTCTGGAAAAATCCCTGCAGGCAAGATATTTTCAATATTCAGATTAACTAAAAACTCTCCCGTTTCTGGATCAAAAACTTGATAAAACCTATTACTTAAACCATAAGTTAAGTTTTTATAAAGAGTAGTAGCAATAAAATTGGTTTCGTAAGGAATACTATACTCATAATTCCACTTCACCTTTCCTGTGCTAAAATCAACACCTGTAACATTCATAAAGTTGTTTGCTTCTTTATTGCTCATAAAAAAGAGAGTATCGTTAATAACTTCTATATTTCTATAAACATTAAACCCTAAAGGTAATTTATAATGAAACAATTCTATCCCTGAAGTATCTAATACCCAAAACTCTTCCTTAGACAATCTGTTGAAAACAAGCAAACGTCCAAGAACTGCTTTAATAAATCGATTGCCTACAACCTCCCATAGAACATTTTTAGATTCATCTATAATTGAGTACTTCAATTCTTTGCGTGACAATCTATTATGGATCAAAAATAAATTTTTTGTTAATCTTGACAAGCTATCAGCTCCATCAACACTAATCAACACCGATTCGTGAACAGATTCTCTATCAATCTCAAAAAGAGTAAAGTCTAGACAATAATTGAGATTACCTTGAAATAGAAGGATTAAATCAACAGACTCTACACAAATAGTTTTTAAATCATCAACAATCACCTCTCCATTAATTGCTTGAAGAAGATGACCTTCAACACACTTAACTCCTGTACAATTAGACATAGTTCTAACTAATCTCATCATTTAATAAATATTTCATTAAACTTAATTTCAATAAATTCCAATAAATCATCAGCTTTTGCGTCTGAATCCAAAAATTTCCTTGCCATATCATCAGTTACTGGCAACTTATCAACTTCCTCTAAAAGAGCTTCTCTAAAACTTTTTCCTCCAGATCCAATAGGATTTTTATCTGGATTAAACACCCATTTTATTTGGTCAAGGCTGTTCGAATTTGTTAAATCTTTCATAAACTGAGCTTGAAAATGGCCAGGAGGCACCTCTGCAACAGATTTAAATTCGTAAAAGATTTTAGCATTATTATTCGTTACATCGCAAACATCAACATATCTACCTCCTAATTCAGTACTACTGAACTCTTCAAACTTTAACTTCTTTCCTGCAAAACTATCTGCATTGTCTCCAAGATATTTTGTTATCCAATTTGCGCCATCGACCTTTCCTCCTCCTTCAAGCATATCGGAAACCACTTTTTTGAAGTCTATTAAATCAATTCCGTTTTCAGCAGCTTTTCTTCCTAACTTATCCAAGTTATCTATTATTTCTTTATACCCCAAACCTGTAGTTCCGCTTATCTTCGCTGCGATATCTTCAGTCAGCCCCATTTTCGAAAATAGTGAATTCTTCCTTAGATTATTAAATGATTCCAACACATTTATATCCTTAGCTAATTCTGGGTGGTGTGCTTTAACAGCTTTCCAGCTCTCCACCAACCCCACGTTCACCTTTTCCAGGTTTTTGGATAGGTCGCTGGTTGCCAAGTCATCCAGGAACTTGGCGCAGTCTTCGGGTGCCATATCGTGCAATTTCTTGAGCACTTTCTCCAGCTCACCAACATCGGGCACCGACACGCATAGGGATCGGATGGTCTCCACATGGTTGGCATGGCGCCCCATCAGCAGAGCCGAACGATCCATGCACAAAACCAACAATCCAGCCTCTTTGGCTTTCAATGCCTTATGAATGGCACTAAAGGCTTCGACTGCCCCGGCCACCACTTTCAAATCTTTCCCAACCTTAAAGACATATTTGGCGCCTTTGACACCAGCATCACCGATTAGGGGGAGCATGGAGGCGAACGAAAAGCCCGCGTTCACCCGGTCACCCTCAACTAGATACCAGATGCCATTGACGCCATCGGCCAACTCACCCGCAACAGGAATGGCACCCACGAAATCGAGCGCTGTGTGCCCTTCCTCCTTGGCCAACTGAACAAAACTCCACAAGGTTAGCAGTTCCGAAAGCTCACACGACAAGCATCCGGCTTTGGGAGCCATGGTTTGAACCCACTCCTTGCCATTCCATACATGATATTCGGTAGTGCCACCGGAAACAACCCTAGAATAAACAAAGCGACCATCTTTGAGCTTAACCAGTAGTCCGTAGTCGTTGCCATAGGGGTTGTACTTGGCATAAGTTCCGTTCTCAAACTCATCGAGCGACAACGGGTCGATGGCATACCAAACATCGGGGAAACATTTACCTGACGGAATGGAGATGTTGGCTGCAATGTGCCCAGTGAGCTCCACGGGCAATGCATCGACAGTCAACACCGGCCCATCGCCCCTGTATTTGGTTAAGGCAACCTGGTCAAAACTATAATTGGCACCAGAGATAAACAAACGGCAAGATTCATTCTCTATACCCACAACCACTTTGTGGGTACTTCCTCCGCCAACTTCACTCTCTTTGAACACACCATCGGCCTTAGCCTTCTTATAACCGTTGAAATAGTATTGTCCCCCGTTCTTTTTAGTAAGATTGGCATAGTATGTACCCGTTTCGTCGGCAAAGGCATAAAGCACGCCGCGGGGCATGGCGACCTGCTCGGTTGAATTGGTGCTTTTATTGGTGAAACTACCCGAAAAAGACACACTTGCCGACATCGGCAACACAAAAGGCTTCCCGGCAGGAGTTATGTAATTGAGATTGTCGTTACCAATGGTATAGTCGGGGTGAATGGTGATGTTACGTGAGAAATAATTTATCCAGAACACATCATCGGTCATTGCCCCTTCCTCCTCATTATATGCTCCCAGCAATATGGTCTCTGGGTTATGAATTAAGTCCCACTGGTACTTCCAAAGCTCGGTGCCGTTGGCGTAGTCCATTAAATTCAGGGTGGTTCTCTCAGGCAAGTGGTATTGCGCCTTGTCGCTGAAGGTGTGGCGGAGGTTAAAAGCGCCATGTGCAAGTTCATGCCCAATCACGTTGGTGTTGCTGCCAAAGTTGAAGATAAAGCCATACTCGCCTGCCAAAGGCATATAGCCTGAGCGGTCGCCCTGGGTGGCACTCACGAAAAAGAGGTAGAGGGTATGGCGTTTCTTACGTCCCGATTTCTCGAAGGCTTTGATCACCATCTTCATATCGGAGGTGTAGCGGGCATAGTCGTCATTTCCGGAGGTCTTGAACCCCTCGGGTGTCACGCCATCCACCTGCAGTGGTTCTGCTATTGCCACCTGCCAGTCCACCATGGCCGCACCAAAAAGTTTCTCCAGCTCGGTTTTTATGATGCCGGGGTTCTGGGGGCACTGAGCTTGGTTCACCGGCACCAATACCACCTCCCTCACAATGGGTGCGTAGGCCACCAGTCCCAGAGCACCGGCCTCGGTGAGGATCTCGCGTTTGGTAGTGTCGTTGATGTGTTGTGTTTTGGCCACTGCCACGGTGAGCATGTCCTCATCGCCGGCAGCCAGCCCGCCCAGCAGCAGGCGGTGCCCGTTGCCCTGGGGTGCTGTGGGGGTAGCCAAGCCACTGGCACGCAGGTAACGGAGACTGTCAGCCTGGCACCCGCCCCGTGGCACGAGGTCGATGATGTCGGTGTCACCGGCACGCAGCGATTTCCACCCTACACGGCTGCCACTGGCATTGGTACGGAAATAGGCGTCGGGCTTGGTTTTGCCATTGCCCACAGGATCGTGGCCGAAACGCATCTGTTGAGGAGCCTTGAAATCGATGCCGCAGTTGTACTGCCCTGTTTGCGAGGGGGTGCCCACGCTGCCGGGCTTGCCTCCCCCGGCCTGAGTCTTGGGTGTGGTGTACACGCTGCCCGTAGCCTGGTCGGCCACATACACCGTGCCGCCCGATGAAGGAACCACGGCCACGGTGTTGCCATCCTTCACCACGATGGTTTGCGTGGTGCCATCGCCATTGGTCACCGTCACGGTGTTGCCCGTCACGGTGATGTTGGTCACGTCGCCATCCACGGTATATACTTCGTCGGCAATCTTGCCGGGATCCACCTCGGTGATGCCGGTGGTACCGTTGTTGCCATTGCCCTTGCCGGTGCCAAGTCCCAGCACCAGGCCGGTGGTGTCGTTGACCACGAATTGGATGTGCCCCTGGGTCATGCGGCGGTCGGCATTGACGAATATGTTGTTGAAGGTCACCATAAACTTAGCGAAGCCCAGGTAAGGCACCAGGGCAAAGCCACTGCCCGAGAAACGGCCATCCTGCCCCGTGACTTCATCCACCTCCACGATGAAGTCGGCGGCCTTGAACTCGTCGAACCGGCTCAGCGAAGGGAGGGGTTCGCGGTTCGACAAGTCGAAATGCCCGCCCTTGCCTCCGCAGGTGTAATCGACCTGCCGTGTGGTTTTGAAGCCCACCACCCGGCCGGGGTCCCCTTCCTGCCCATTGCAGACGGCCTGCACCATCACTTCGTACGAGGTGTTGTCGGCCAGGTTGTTGAAGGTGTGGGTACTGGCGGTGGTTTCGGCATGCTGCCAGTTGGAATCCCGGGTTGGCCGGTAGCTGATGCGGTAGAGCTGAGCCGCCTGGCTGCCCTGCCACCTTACCAAGGCCGAAGTGTGGGCCACAGAGGTGATGGCCACATCGGGCACCGGGCAACTGCGCCCGTAACGGAAGGTGGATGCGTTGGACAACCCGCTGTTTTGGAACAGGGCGCGCCCCTCACGGTCGAGGGCTCTCACCTGCCACACGTAGGTCATGCCATCGGTCAACGGCGGCATCCCCATATCGTAGATGAAGTTGGGGTTCTCCACCTCCTGGGTGAAGAGGGGCGATGAGACGGCCACCACCTCATAGGGATCGCGCCCTTCGGGACGGGTTTCCCACAGGCGGAACTGATAAACGACATCGGCCAAGGGATCGGCCGGGAGGGAGCCCATCCAGGCGAACCGTATGTTGGGTTCCACCAGGGGATCTATCTCGGTGCCGGGTAGGGGAAAGGAGAGGCGTGGGGCACGGGTGAGGTATATCATGGCCATGCCGGGGAGCGACTGCGACACCTGCATGCCGCGGTAGTAATCGAGCAAGTCAACCCACACGCGGTAAACACCCTCGGGCAGGCGGCCGTTGCGCCGGTATTCGCTGGCGCTATAGCCCTCAAACACCAGGTTGTCGGGGTTGAAAAGAGCCTCCAGATCCAACCCCGTAAGGGTTTGGGTGACGCCGCCATCGAGGTAGAAGGGCTGCTGATGGAAGTCGGGTTTGGTGAATAGCTTCAGTCCATTACCCTGTATGGTGAGCCGGAACTTCACGGCATAGCGATCCAGGGCGATGTCGTCGGTCAGTATGTTGAGCTGCACGCGACCCGGCTCCGAGGCAAAGCCACTGAGCGCGTAAGGAGCCGGTGCATTGACCACCGTGAAAGTCCGAATGGGATACACCGTTTGCCCGATGGCAAAACCAACCGTTAAAAGAAGGGTAATGAGTATCTGTAAACGTTTCAATTTATGTTTTATATTTTATCACCAAGGCGCCAAAATAGGTTTTCACCGCTGAGACGCTGAGTTTATATTTTCCACCGCAGAGGCGCTAAGACGCTAAGTCTATTAGTCCCTTTGCGGTTAATATTTCACCGCTGAGACGCTAAGACGCTAAGTCTTTTCTTTCAAACCTTTGCGCCTCTGCGACTTCGCGGTTAATACTTCACCGCTGAGACGCTAAGACGCTGAGGTTTTTCTTTCAGGCCTTAGCGCCTTCGCGCCTTCGCGGTTAATACTTCACCGCTGAGACGCCAAGACGCTGAGTCTTTTCCCCTTAGCGCCTCCGCGCCTTCGCGTTAAATATTGTCACCGCAGAGACGCTGAGGCGCTGAGTCTTTTTCTTCAAACCTTTGCGCCTCCGCGTTAAATATTGTCACCGCAGAGACGCTGAGGCGCTGAGCCTTTTTCTTCAAACCTTAGCGCCTCCGCGCCTTTGCGGTTAACTTTTCACCGCTGAGACTTTTCTCCCATTGCGGTTAATCTTTTTTTAGTTCTGCCTTTGGCCAACCAAACTGGTAACTGTATCCCAGCGTGGCGGTCAAATAGCTGGTGCTGTTGCCTGAGCGTTGCCGCTGGCTGTAGGCCATACTTAAGTTAAGCATGTGTTTTTTCATCAAGGTATAGTTTGATCCCCATCGGGCCGTGATGATGTTTCCGGTTGACCGATGGTTGGTATAGGTTCCGTTCCACGAGAGGGACAGGTTGTTCCTGAGTGTTTTGTTGAAATGGCTCTTACGTGCCGAGAGTATGGGACCCAGGGCTTCGCCCAATGCACCAGGTGTGTTGTTGCGGCTGTAGTTGATGTTGAGCCCCAACGACAAGTCCTGCTGCGGACGCATCCACATGTACCCCCCCGACAGATTGACAAAACGGGTGTCGGCGTTTTCAATGGCATCGCTCTGATTTTGCGAGGCCTGCTGGAAGTTGAGGTTCCCATTGAGGGTGTGCTTGTTGGTTTCACTCTTTTTGACCTGCCAGGTGGTCGAGAGATTGATGCTTTCATTGATCTGGGTAAAGCGGATGGTATCCTTCAACTCATATTCGGTATGGGTGTTGGTCTCATCGAAGATGGTACGGATGTGGGTGAAGTTGTAAAAGTTGGAATAGGACAGGTTGAGGTTGAAGCTCTCCCCGGGGTTGAACCCAATGTTCAGGTTTTTGATGACATCCTTCTGGTCGGTATCCGATTGATGATCCAGGTTGGTCTGACGGATGCCCACACTACCGGCCATGGTCACCTTCCCATTGAGGATGGCGGTGCCGGCATTGAGGGTGTAATTGATAAAGTCGTTGACTGTGTAGTAGGCACCAAGGGTTTGGTATCCAGGCTCCACATATTCGAACCCGGCTCCCAAGTTACCCAGCCGCGTATTCCATGTCAGATCCGATTTGAAGGCATGGTACCGGAACGTAGCAGCCCCGTTACCCTCGGTTGCGCCACTGATGCGCCGGTCGTTGCTCACGCTGGAGGTGCTCATCTCGCCCCGGAAGGTGATTTGCTGAATGGGGCGCAGCAATAGGGAGGTGCCCACAACGATGTTCTCCATAGGGGTGATGCCCATGGAGTCGATGCTGGCAACAGGCTTATGGGTGTCATCCTGGGCATAAAACAGGTGGACGCCCACCTCCCCCAACTTAAACTGGTAGTTGGTTTTGAACCCGGCACCGGTGCGTCGGTATTGCGGATCGAACCCTCTGGCCGAATCGCCTGCAAGCTCTTTGCGTAACTGGCCATACATTGCGCTGAACTTCCATTTCCCGGGGGGAGCCAGGTCGATACCGGCACCAATAAAGCTGTGCCCGCTAAGTGAATAGGGCGAAAAGCTCATGCTGGAACTTCCCAGATGCAGGGTAGCCCATTTGTACGAAGGGCTGAGAGAAAACTGGTTGAACGGCTGGGTGTAGGACCATTTGTAGTTGGACCATGTGAACGAGAGCGGTATGCTCAGGCCATAGATGCTGCCCGCCACATTCCCCGTCATCACCACCGAATAGGGGTCGGTGCCGGCAGTGGCATTGGTTCGGTACACCTGATTCACACTCACCCCGCCATTGATCCTGACAGCATCCTTTTTGCCTATCTGGTCCAGCTGCTGGGAAAAGAGGTTACTGGCACATAAAAGCAAAACAAAAAGAGTTTTATAAAAAAAGGGATTATCACCGCAGAGACGCTGAGGCGCTGAGTCTTTTTCTTTTTCGAACCTTTGCGGCTTCGCGACTTCGCGGTAATTATTGTCACCGCTGAGACGCTGAGGCGCTGAGTCTTTTTTTCTATCTAATCTTTGCGGCTTCGCGGCTTTGCGGTTAGTCATCATTGTCACCGCTGAGGCACTGAGGCGCTGGGGCTTTTCAATTCTTTGCGTCTTCGCGTCTTCGCGGTAATTATTGTCACCGCTGAGACGCTGAGACGCTGAGGCTTTTTCTTTTTCGAATCTCTGCGGCGTCGCGGCTTCGCGGTTAATATTGTCACCGCAGAGACGCTGAGGCGCTAAGTTTTTTTCTTTTTCTAATCTCTGCGTCTTCGCGCCTTCGCGGTTAGTCTTCTCACCGCTAAGACGCTGAGGCGGTGAGGCTTTTTCCATACCATCTTTGCGCCTTTGCGCCTTTGCGGTTAATCTTTTTTCACCGCTGAGACGCTGAGGCACTAAGTCTTTTTCTTTTTCTAATCTCTGCGGCTTCGCGCCTTCGCGGTAAATATTATCACCGCTGAGACGCTGAGGCACTGAGGCTTTTTCCATACCATCTTTGCGCCTCCGCGCCTTCGCGGTTGATACGTTCACCGCTGAGGCGCTGAGACGCTGAGTTTTTTCAATTCTTTGCGTCTTCGCGTCTTCGCGGTTAATAAATACACCGCTGAGACGCTGAGGTGCTGAGGCTTTACACAATCCTGACATTCTAAAAACTTGGCAGATAATTAATCTATTAAAACCCATTAACAAACCTTTTAAAACCATTTTTCAATAATGGGACATTAAAGTTTATCAAAAACCCCAGCTTCTTGTCGGCCAGTTTCAGATAAGAAATGATTTGTGCTTCATGAACTGGTAAAATCTGATCTACAGCTTTCAATTCCAGCACGATCTCATCTTCAACCAAAATATCAATCCTGAAATCTTTCTTGAGTTCTATCCCCCTGTAAAATAATGGCAGATAAACCTGTGCTTCAGCATTAATTTGTCTTAACTCAAGTTCTTTCAACATACAAGCTTCATAGATGCCCTCCAACAACCCCGGTCCCATTTCCCTATGTACCCGTATGGCTGCATCCAATATGTGCTGTGATAAATCGTTGTACCTTTCGTTTTCCATTGTTTATTCTTTTTTTACCAACTATACGCCTTGTTGGTTAATCGTCATCTTCTTATTCACCGCTGAGACGCTGAGTATTATCCTTTCCTTTGCGCCTCCGCGCCTCCGCGTCTTCGCGGTTAACTTTTCACCGCTGAGACGCTGAGACGCTGAGTCGTTTTCTTTCAAACCTTTGCACCTCCGCGTCTTTGCGGTTAATATTTCACCGCTGAGACGCTGAGTCTTTTATTACTGATCTTTGCGCCTCCGCGTCTTTGCGGTTAATCTTTCACCGCTGAGACGCTGAGACGCTGAGTTTTTTCTTTAAAACCTTTGCGCCTCCGCGCCTTTGCGGTTAACTTTTCACCGCTGAGACGCTAAGACGCTAAGTTTTTTCTTTAAAACCTTTGCGCCTCCGCGCCTTTGCGGTTAACTTTTCACCGCTGAGACGCTAAGACGCTAAGTCTTTTCTTTTTCCAATCTCTGCGCCTTCGCGGTTATTATTTCACTTAACAATCATTTTCTCCACACGCCGCTCCCCTTTCGATTCGGCCACAATCAAATACAACCCGGGGATGGCGATGTTGAAATCATAGCTGTATTTCTTCATACCACTGCCTTTGCGCTGTTCCATGATTTGCCCCGAGGCGATGGACACCAAATAGATGTTCAGGGGGGCATCATCGGTCAACTCAACTCTTGCCTCGAAGAACCCATCGGTTGGATTGGGTGATACCTTGAGCGACAACAGGTTGCTGTAACCATTGGGGTTTTCCGATCCATTGCCGGGTGTCTCCGATGGCGGGGTGACCAGCACCAAACGGCGCGCCTGCCCAAAGCAGTTATGACTGTAGGCATTGAGCGTTATCGCATAGGAGCCTGGCTGCCCAAAAACGACCTTGCAATAATACTCGCCCGACTCAATAATCTTATGCTCTCCCGAGAATGCCCATTCAATCTTGATGGGCTTGGGTTGGCTCACCTCCACCACGATCAGGGTGTCGCCGGCAGCCACTCCGGAGGCCGACAGGAACTGCGGGTTCAAATCGGTGTCGCGCATCAATATCTGAAGGGTGTCGCGGCCAAGGCATCCCCTGCTGTCGGTCACCTCTACATGATAAGCCCCTTGTTTGCCAACCACGACGGCTGTATCGGTGCTGATCTTGTCAGTGTTGTGAAACCATTTGTAGGTACGAAACTCTCCCGGCCACAGCTTGGCACTGTTGCCTCGACATAAAGTCAGGTCGGATCCCAGTTGCGGGTTGATGGCATAGGAGTAAGCCAAATCAAAAGTCTCCCGGGTCGTGCAAAGGTTCCCATCCTTGATTTGCAGGGTGTAACGCCCTGCATCGAGTTTCGAGAGTTCCTGCTTGGTGCTGCCATCCCCCCACTGGTACTGGTAGTTCCCCACACCACCCCAGCCAATGGTTTTGATGATGCCATCGGGAACGCCCCAGCAAAGGGGATCGCGCATGAAATCCACATTGATGGCCAATGGCGAGGGTTCAACAACCTTGAAGGTTTTAGTGTCGATACAGCCAAAGGCATCGAAAACAGAAACAGGATACTCACCTCCGCTGAGATTCTTCCAATGAGTAGCCGAAGAGCGGTCGGGCCACACGATGGTGCAAGGAGGACTGGCAGGCGAAAGGGCTATGGAGGCTTCACCATCGCCCACCCCATGGCAGGAGACATCACGAACATCAATCCTGTCGATGGAGAGCCGGCTGACCTCCACGGCCAAGGTGTCGTAGCCCAGGCAATTGTCGGCATCGGCCACCTTAAGGCAATAGACACCCGGTTGAGTCAACGACACGTTTCTTTGCTGCGAAGCGAATCCATTGTCGGACGACCAGACGAAACGTTGGTAGTTGCCACCATCCACCGCCAAGCTGTTGTAGTGGCAAATGGTGGTGTCGTTGCCCAGGCTTGGCTTCAACGTGCGCCGGTATTGGAATGGATAGGTGAAGCTGGCCTTGCACTGATGGGCATCGGTCAGGGTTAAACGATAATTACCCGGTTCCACACCAATCAGCGCAGCACCTTGAGCCCCATGATCCCATGTATAGTGGTACGATGGCGTCCCTCCCGTTGCCTGCACCAACAAGGAACCCTTTGCCCCCCCCTCACAAAGGGGATCATCTTTTTGAACCACACGGCACAACAGGCTGTCGGGCGTGCCAATGGTGAATTCTTTTGTCACGGCACAATTTTTGACATCGCGCACCATCAACGAGTAGGAGCCGGCAGCAAGACCGCTGGCCAAATCGCCCTGATGGGTGGCGATTTTGGTATCCCAAGTATAGAAGTAGTCCGGGTTTCCTTTCGTCACAAAGGCTTTGGCCTCTCCATCGGAATACCCCATGCAGGAGACGTCTTTTACTGCAATGGATTCGATGGTTAAATCGGTGATGTCGCCCAGCATAAACGAATAATCCGCCTTGCAACCATGCGCATCGGTCACCAACAGGGAATATTTCGACGAATAGAGGGCATTGATGTTGGCAGTTTTGTATGGCAAATCAATTAATCTAACTGTATTATTGTCGATGGTATCCTTTTTCCATTGGAAAACATAAGGCAGCACACCACCCGAATGGGAGGTGGATATGGCTCCTTCGTTATTCGAACAGCGGGACTCCACAAGGGCGCTACTCGCCAAAACCAGCTTGCCGGGCTGCTGCAGTTGGGTATCCTTCAGTTCGGTGCGGCAACCCAGTCGATCCTTCACATACATCGTATAAACGCCTGCTGTAAGGTTGTGGATGGCATGGCCGTCCTGCCAGCTTGCCTGGTCAACCGAAACCTGGTACCCTAGGTTACCGCCCTTGATGTCCAGGAGGATGCTGCCGTCGTTGCCACCAAAGCATTTGATATCTTTGGTAGAGAGCAATTCTGCCGTGAGCCTGTCGGGCTGGGCAATGACAATGGTGCTGTCCCAGGAGCTGTTCTCGCGGTCGGTGACCGTTATTTTATAGCTGCCGGCCTTTAGCTTTGAAAAGATGGGCGATGTTTCTTGCGGATCCTGATCAATAACGTAGGCATAGCCACCCCATCCCCCTTCGGGCTGAAGCTCAATTTGCCCATCCGACAGACCAAAGCAGCTGACCTCCTGCTTATTCACTTCCGTGAACCGAAGGGCTTTCTCGGGTTCTTCAATCACCACCTGTCGCTTCAACCATTCACCGGTTTGCTCATAATCGCAACGTGCAGTATCGCTAACATACAGTGTGTATGTACCGGCCACCATATCCTTCAGGGCTATCTCGCCCGAGGATCCTCCTTCGGCAAATGGATTGGTTCCCTGGTCACGGAACCACTGATATCGGAACTGGCCATTCCCCTTGGTTGCCATCGCCCGAATCTCACCTGTGGCATCCCCCTTTTTCTTAATGTAATTGTGCTGGATGGCAATCGATATCGGCTCGGGCTCGGTAATGGAAAAGGGTTTTACGATGATGCACCCGTTAAAGTCGGTCACCAACAACTGGTAGTCTCCCTTTGGCAGCTTACCGTACGAGAAAAGGCGTCCATCCCATAAAGAGATCACCAACTGCTTAGTGTTGCTGTTGATTATTGAATATTGCAACTGCTGGTTGCCATTCAATACTCCATTTTCGATGGTGGCGTCCACGCGTCCATTGGCATATCCAGGGCATGATGCCGGATGGGTATCCATTTGCACAATCTCCAGTTGGGGGCGTTGCAGTAGTGTAACCTCCCGAACCACTTCATTGCCCGCTCTATCTTTTACCTTAACAGTATAGGTGCCGGGGGTTAAACCGTCAAACGAGGGGGAGCACTGCCACCCGCCACCATTGATGGAAAAGAGATAATCGGCTTGAATGCCGCAGGGGCTCTCCACCCATGCGCTGCAGTTATTGTGTGCCGGATTCCCACATCCGGGATGATGGTTATCGCTGCAGAGCCAACCACCACTAGCACGAATATTGATGGCTCCGTCGTTGGAGCCATGGCACCGCTCCTGAACCACTGTAACAGTCATATCCAAAGGGTATTGGGGCTGGGTGATTTCCACCGATGTTTCGCACCAGGAGTTGCCCTGGTCGAAGTAGGCACATTGATTCACATCACTCAACATGAAAGTGTAGTGCCCCGGTTCCAGACCAGTCGCTTGGAAAGTGAACCCCTCGCCGTTGTTGTACCCTGCTTTTGACGAAACAACCATTTTCCCATCCTTAATCCATTCATAAAAGTACTCCTTGCTTCCCTCTTGTGCTGTGATGGCAAAGGAACCGTTTTTGGCGCCATGGGTAGCAATACAGCAATATTGGCGGTCGGTTATCAGTACCGGGGTCGGTTGGCCAACCACGATATCCGGAAAGAGGGCATCACAACCATCGTCGCCCACCACCTTTATGCAATACTTCCCGGCCGTAAGCCCACTAAAGCTTCCATCCAACCGTTTGAAAAGGTAACCGGTCGTTTCGTGGTAGGCTCCACCTTCAAACCTCATAAGTCCATAGGTATAGGTAACACCCGGTGCATCGTCGTTCTCAATGGAAATGGCAATACTACCGTCATCACCACCAAAACACTTAGTGGGGGTAGCCATGGGATTGCGCAGAGAGAGACTGTTGCTGCGCACCGGAACGCTTATTGTAACCGGGGTGGTGCTGCATCCTTCGGCATCGACCACCGTCAATTGATATTCACCAGCACCCAATCCCTTGAAGGTAGCAGCAACACCGCTTTGTGTAACGGTTGTGTTGCCATCATTGAGGTTGAAATGATAACCCCCACCAGGCAGTGATACGCCGTCGGAAGCCGAAACGGTGATGGTACCGTTGCGGGCTTTGAGGCAACTTGTGGGGGTAACCACCCACCCGTCGGCTAATTTCACCTCCAGAGGATTACGGGGCACCGTCACTTGGTTGTTGACGTGGCTGCAATTGTATTGGTCGGTCACCACCAAAGAGTAGGTTTGGTTCGACAAGTTTCCAAACTCCCGTTGCAGAGGTGAGCTGCTGGAGGCCACCACCTCCTTGCCTTGAGCATCCTTAAGGCTGAAAAGAAAATTATGTCCACCATCCACTCCCGGGTAGTCGGTTACCGTGGTCAGTATCTTGCCGTTTTGAGCAGAGCGGCATGCCAATGGCGAAAGAACTGTTTGGCTCACATTGGGCGATAGGTTCTTATTGGTGATGGATTGGCTGGCACTGGCCATGCAGTTGTTGTTGTCGGTAGCCGTGATGGTGTAGAGGCCATCGGTCAAATTACCAAACCGCACCTTGCCCGTTGGGTTGACCAACGACTGCCCATCGGGAGCCATTGAAAAGGTGAGCGATTGCCCCGTTGCTGTTTTTCCCTCCACCTGAATCCATCCTTTGTCGCCACCGGAGCAATACTGATGCTGAAAATCGGTGACGGCTATTGAAACGGGGTTGGGGTTGGCTGGAACCACAATATCTTTCACATCGGTACATCCAGCCCCATCGGTGACGGTAACCGTATAGGAGTTGGGCGCCAAATTGTCAAATTGACCGATGCTGTTGGTATTGCCGTTGGAGAGCAAGTAGCTGTATTTCGACGCTACCCCGCCCGAAGCCTGAATGTTGATTGCACCATTAATGGCGGTGCCGCATGAAGCCGCGGTAACTACCGGTGTGCTATTCAACTTCACCTGATCGGTACGATCCTGCAGAGGGACCGAATTTGTTGACACAACGCACGTCCTTTCGTCGATGATGGTGAAATGATAGACTCCGGCGTTTAAGTGGGGAATATGGTATAAATCACCACCAGCATGCGACAGGGTGTAACCGCCATCCTTTATACTAATGGTTGGCGACGCCGATCTACCTGTGATGCTCAAGACGATGAGACCATCGCCGTTGTTGGGGCAGTTAACTGGGATTGTTTGATGGACGGAAACCGAAAGGGGATTAGCGGCTTCCAAGTTGAACTTTTCAGATGAGGCTTGACAAGTGTTATTATAAACCACCTCTGCCGTATAGCTGCCTTGTGCCAAACCAGTAAAAACCAATGATCGGTTGGTGGCTCCCCTTGCAATGGTTGTCTTCTGTGTCACAAAATCGGGGTCGTCATTTTTTATCAGGTTCACGCTATAATCATAAACCAATGGCATACCACCCGTTACAGTAACTTCCAGTTCACCATCGTACAATGCACAGGTGGGTTTGCGCTTTGCTTCCACAGCCACAACAAGCTTTTCGGGCTGCCCTATGGGCAAATCTTTGATTTCATGCTTACAACCATTGGCATCCTCAACCCGACAAGTGTAAATGCCCTTCACCAACTCAACCTTGTTGGACAGCGCCTCTTGGTTGTTGATTAAATACTTTAACGGTTTGCTATCAATGTTGGCCGATAGAGCGATGGAGCCCTTTTCTCCAAAACAAACGGCGTCGGCAGTGGTGGCTGTAAGGATTAGCTCTTTTTGCTCAATCGTTATATTATCCTGGAGAAACACGATTTCGCCACCCTGGTCTCTCACTTCCAGCTTGTAAGTTCCGGGAGAAAGATCACTGAAGCTTTGTTCTTGATTGTGAGGAAAATCGTTTTTCACCAAGGGAGACTGTAATGTGTTGCCACTGAGCGTAGCCTTGAAATTGGGAATCCCTCCTTTGGTCACCTTCAAGCTAATGGAACCTTTCGTTTGATCCTCGTCTGTGGTGTTATTAGAATGGCATTCAGGGGCGTAAGAAGTCATATCTACCACCACCCGTTCGGGTTCTTTGATGTCCAACGTAATTTCTTTACTTCTGCATCCTTTGCCATCTTCGGCCCATAAGGAATAGGTGCCGGCCGGCAGTTGGCCACTTCCCAATACCAATTCATCAACCTTCCCATTCACATCCTTTACAAAAACGTTGTAACCATCCTGGGCGCCAGTAACTGTGCCGTTGATGGCACAACTCCCTCCATTCTTTTTAATATGATACGCAGAATTGCCAATGGTCTCCAACTTTGGAATATCTAAAACCAACTGGGGTTTTGTCAAATTAATAATTTTGGTTACTGGGCACAATCCCATAAATGCCTTAACCATATAAATTCCATTGCCTAATCTGAATTTCCCATCCAATGTTGAATTGTCAATAACAACGCCTTGCTCTTTTCGCCCTATTGGAATAACCGTCGCCTGATCGTTCCAATAATAATCCACCCCATCAATCGTTTCAACGGGATTGGGATATTTAGTGGAAGACGTAGTGTCCAGCTTGCAGAGATCCACCCGCAAATCTAAGTTAGCCAAACTTCCTGAAGTCGGGTATTCCGATTGATCCGAGATGATGATCTTCCCATCATCCGAATCAGAACAAGTGGGCAATTGGTGTGAGATGTCCAATTTGGGCTCGGTTAAGAAATAAAAATCTTTCAATTCATCGGAGAAAGAACCATCGGGGTTCTTCAATCGAAGAGAGAATGGCTCATTCGTCCAGTCAATGCCTGAGGGTAAAGCATCATAAGGTATGGTGATCTCACTATTTTTAATCAACCCACTATTCCAAAAATCATTTGAGACTTTAAAGTCTATCCAATCATGCTTTGAGTTTTTTAACTGAAAAATGAAAGGATAACAAGGCAATAATCCCTCCACTGTACGAGCTAAAACATGCGAAATAGACACCTTAATTCCTGAACCATTTTTACATGCAACATCACCCAAATTCATCTTTGAGATTGAAGCTATTGGTATGATTTCAAGATAAATCACAAAACCCGCCTCCGAATGAAGAGTTTGGCCACATGTCACATATGGATATTTTTTATAGTTTGTAACCCCATTCCAATTATCATAAACATCAAGTTCCCAATAAGAAGGAAAATCCCCTATGAAGTTAAAAACCTTTTCATCATAAGGACTGATGACCAACCCATTATTGTGAATCGAACCTCCTCTTAGATTAATTTTTATCGTTGATCCCAGAGAATGAATAGTAACTTTTGTAAAATACATACCTTCTACGCCTTGAGCACAAATATTGAAGGGGAAAAAATAAAATACGAGGAAAACAATATGAACCAATCCCGTTTTAATAATTAGTTTTAAATTCATTCCGCGCATGTTTTAATTTTAAATAATGGAGTTGCCTCTCCTGAATAATCTATAGTCAAATTATTGACATTCTGTATTTTCATCAATTTCCACCCATTATCGTCCTCCTGCCTATAAACCCAATACTCCTTCACCGGGTAAGGTGGTTTGTCCCAGCTCAAGGTGATGGTGCCTTGTTTTTTGCTCACTTTCACCTTGGGGGTTATCCACACATCCTGCTTCAGGGGAGGCTGGTATTTGGCCGCCACCGGGGGCATGGGCTTGGATTCGTTGCCGGCTCCGTCCACGGCCACCAGCAGGTAGCGATACACCTCATCGGCCAGCGGGGGCACATCCAGGGTCGAAACCGAGTCGGGCGCCAGGGTTTGTACCACCGCCCACTCGCGGCTACCCTGGCGGTTGCGGTAGAGCACCAGTTTCACCACATCGGGGCTGGGGCTGGGGTGCCATTGAAGCACAATCCCCTGTTCGGTTGAGCGGATCCCCTTAAACGCGGGAGCAGCTGGCGGCACAATATCGGGTCGTTCCAGCTTCAACACCTCCGAGAAGCCCGACCGGTTTTGCCGATTGTCCACGGCCACAACTTGGTAATAGACATGCTTGGTGAGTGTTTCAAGCGCAATGGTATCGGTGTATTGATTGGTTCGAATGGCATTTTTGGTAATTTGAGAGAACTCCTCCTGGGCATGGTTGGCCCTGAAGATGCGGTAGCCAAATAGGTCGGGTTCGGTATTGGCACTCCAGGTCAACTTAACCAGCCCCGAGGTATCGGCCGTGGCGGTCAGCCCCACGGGAGCGGCTGGCGCGATGGAGTCCTCCAGCTGAATCATACAAGGGATGCTAAAGGGGCCATCGGAATCCCGGTTGAAGGCCTGCATCCTGTAGTAGCCTGTACGCAAAGGATCCTTATCCTCCCACGACCGCACGCTGGGGGAGTCAATCTCTTTCAGGGGTTGAAAACCGCTGTCGAACTTGCTGGAGCGGAAAATACGAAAACCTTCTATTTTCTCCTCTTGGTGGTTGAATTCCCAATCGAGCAGCACCGTTGGCTGCCCAATACCGGGGTTGAGCTTGAGTACGGGAACTGACTTGATGGTCGTAATCCCTTTGGTTGAAACGCTCTTCGAGGGGGGACTCATCTCCCCAAAGGGGGTGATGCCGATTACCCGGTAGTGGAATGTGGCGCTGTTGTCGGGAAGCGTATCCACATAAAAATGGAAGTTGGCATCATCGTATCCCTCGGGCGTGGTGTTGACCAAGGGCAGATCGTTCAAGCGGGAGAACGACTTGCCGCCATCGGACGAACGCTCAACCCAAAAGCTGTTGAAATAAAGCGACTGGTATTGTTTGTCCCAAGTGATGGTTACCATTTTATCGGCAGCCTCAGCTTTGACATCAATGGGTGCCGGAAGAGGCATGTATTCATCCGGGCCGGTATAGAAAATGGCGGTGTCCACAACCATCCCTTCCGGTATGTGTGCCGGAAAGACCCGATACAGGTATTTCTCACCGGCTCTTACGTTTTTGTCGGTCAACCACAGGCCGGAGTATTTGGCCACATCCGGACTTTGATCGGCAGCAAAAAGGGCAAAACCCAGGCGGTTTTCCTGTTCGGTAGCTTTGTTGACGATGTCCATCATGCCACCCTTGGATTCCTGCGTTTCAACTTCAAAGTCATCGCCAAAAATAGCCTGGGCGGCCACACCGGCATACTCATCGTGCTCTGCCAACACCTCCCATTTTTCCAGTGGCAGTGGTTTCAACGGCATCTTGGTGATGGTAACGGGGGCTTCTTTGACAAATTCATCCCCCCGCATGATGGTTGTGCGCACAACCTGGTACCCGTATTTATTACCCAGCAACCACAGCTGATAGGTCGTCGGCGCCCAGCGCAGCATCGTGCTGTCGGGCATAGGTCGGGCCAACAGTTTCATTTCATGCCTTAAATCGTGCTGGGCCAGCAAACCGGTTGTTGCCGCAAGCAAAACAACCACAACCGAAAGGCGTCGGCAAAATGCATTTTTATGGCTCATATCTTATATCTCTATTCTACAAATTATTATCTATTAAATTGACTTGCGTGGTCTTGATGTTGTTCTTCAAATTGATCACCTTCACGCTGGTTTTGATGTTCCGGCCCGGCAAGGTGTAACTGATCCTGATGGGATAGTTGCCCATGCCGACCTGTGGAGCCGGATACTGTTTCAAAATGGCTTTCATCCTGCTGTCGGGCGTCACGCCCTTGGCCGTCAAATTAGCCAGTTTGTTGCGTATGTGGGCATAGTCGGCACTCCAAGTCTCCTGCAAGGTATATACAAAGTGCGTTTTATCGGCCAAAAGGGATACCGCGCCCGTTTCCACATCCTGGTCCGTCAACAGGTAATCGTAATCGACCTGCCACAAGTCAATACGCTGGGTTGGAGGCATGCCATAAACCTTCACATCGCGGTACGTGATGGATGCTTCAGGATGCAAGGGGTACTGCTCATAAACCAATGGGTGTATTTTGCTTTGGTACCAGTCGGCTCCAGCCAGCACCGCCTCCCGCTGGATGAGTGCCGGGGAATTGTCGTGCCCATAAATCTCATACTTGTCGAACATCTCCGTGCCATAAATGGTGGCACCAGGCAAGTCAATACCCGGACTTACATTATACAAGAACCGGACATTCAGCTCGTTGCCCGAGACTTTATCCAAGAACCTATTGAATTGGCTCGATCGGAAAGCAATGGTGTAGAAGGCCTTTTCCTCAGCCTCCTTTATCTCGCCCACCGCCTCACGGGTAGTCACCTCAGCAACTGTTTCGCCGTTGTCCTGAACTGTTTCGGCGGTGTTCTCCTTAATGTTGCGGTCGACGCTGTTGTTATCGCTCAACGGGGTATTGACCAGCTCGAAATTGTAAACCGTACCATTACGGAGCTGCTCGGGAACCATCGTCTCCACCGTTTTCTTGCCAGGCAGGTAGTTGATGTTTGAATAGATTGGCACTCCATTGACGGGAGTCCAACGAACCCTTTGGCTCCAACCCTCCTGGGGTTTGAAGAATGGTTCCAGATCGGCCTTAAAGGTAACATAAGCCGTGTCGTACTCCTGTTTGTAGAAATTCACCTGCCTGCTCAAAGGATAGGAGTATTGAATGTAGTCTGCCGGGATGCGATCTGGCAAAGTTCCTGTAGAGAAGGAGACCTCTTTGGTTTCGTAATATACGCTACCCGACTCATCTTTAAACTGGCTCCATTGCCCATTTTCAAACTCATCGAAACTCACCTTGGCAATGATTTTAAATTTGGATTTTGGGTCAAAAATACGATCAGGCGTAAAGGCCAGGGTCGTTTTACTTTCATCAAATCGTATGGATCCAGGGATCAATTTATCACCCTGATAAACCGAATACTCAGCCAACCGTACCTTGAAGGTTTTAGTGGTTTGTTCATCTTCGGATATTCGGGTCACCTTGTCCACCGGCATATTGAATACAGCCTGGGGTAGCGTGAAGATATCAATATCCTCAGCATCGTTACCCGGGGTAAGTTCAGAGATTATCTCCAGATCCGACAGGTCGCTCATCGTTTTGAGGTTGCATTTCTCGCCTACCGTCATCTCAAACTTGCAGCTTCCCTTGACCAAACCGCCCAAAACTTTATATTTTCCGCCTACTACACCTTTCATCCAGGTTGGGTTGGGTCCTTCGAGCCTTATGGCTGCAGCTGTTTGCAGTTTCAAAATATCAAATTTTTTCTTTCGCCCAAACACCCTGACTTTTATACCTACTTTTCCCCCAAAATAAGCATAGGCCTGCCCTTTTCCATACCAACCATTGATCCCCACGGTGCCATTGCGACCTTCGCAATATGCTTTATTGCCATAATCAAGGAGCATCACATCAAAACCGCCGCCCAATTCAAATCGGGCATAGAAAATAAGGAAGGTCAGGTCGCCGGTATCCAATGCGAAGTTGGCGCCAAAGGCCAAACCTTTCCCTGTGGTGATGCTCTCTTCCGAGCGGTTTCCGTTAAAATCGGAATTTTCCATATTGAGGTATTCCAACACCTTGGGATGCATCACCATGACATCCGGTATATCGTGCCCGGCCATGAAATATCCACCCACCTTCACGATCCCAACCAAATCCAAGCCCATGGGATCGGTAGGAGTACCCATGTGCAGGTACCATTTATCTCTATCGATGTGCATAACACCCCTGCCTGCCCGGTTATTCGCACCAATCCCGGTAATTGCTCCGGCCACATTGACATACACTTCCATCTCGCTGTGGAACACATCTTCCTCAAAATCCATCAGCATTGAAATGGAGGCTTTCATGACTTCCGACGATTTGGTCATCTGTTTTTGATTTCCTGCAGCCTTGTCCGTTGTTTCGCGCATCTCTTCGGGCTTCACCGCCTTAACAGGCGACATCACAGAAGCTTCCCCATTAAAGGCAATCTGCCGGATTCCTCCACCGTTATTGAAAAGTATCTCAAAAGTAACCGTGCAATTCACCACATTGGGGTTAACAAGACCACCCTTGACGCCCGCCTTGATCCCCATAAACAGTGTCTTGTCGGGAACATAAGATAAACCCGAGAGGGATCGTCCCATCTCTCCCGAAGCCTCTTGAGGCAAGGCCTGACGCATTCTGTAGAATAATCCACCACCAAATCCATTCAGCACAAATGGGCCTGCCGGTATTCCCGGATTTTTAGTCACTAAGGCATCCACAAAGAAATAGCGAAAACCCGAGACCTTTCCAAACACAGCGATGGCCTTTACATCAAATGTTTCACCAAACTTAGCATCTATATCACCTCTAAACCCATCCCCATAAATGGGATCACCCTTGGAGAACAATATAGAACCCAACAGGTCATAAGCCCCCTTTTTGTGGGCTTCAATTTTGATTTTGGATACTTCAACTCCTTCAAATTGCCAATCTCCCTCGCCAACATTCGACACCAAGGCAATGGCTGTTTCTCCTGTGATGGCATCATCAACCGCTGGAATCAAGTTGATTTTCAGCCCAAACTGAAAAACACCTTTCGTGTCGCCCCGTTTCTTATAAGACGCCTCAGTCAATGTCACCGGAAAGTTATTGAATGACAACTGTCCCCCCGATGCAAAACCAAGGTAATCCAAATCAAAACAAGGCTTTTGCGTGGAAATGCGCATCCCTTGGAAATCCAAGTCGGGGAGGTTCACCAACTTTTTATCTTGTTGATCTTTTGATTGCGAACAAGCAAAAGAGATGTGTCCATTCAACTCAGCAGTTGGATAAAACATGTTGTTTTCCACAGTCACCTCAATACGCGACGAGCCATCCAAAACAACTTTGGCGGCGAACACATCAAACGAGATGTTTTTCCCCGGATTGATACCGAAATGATAGGTGCCTGCCGCATCAAAAAAAGCATCATAGGCCAAAGGCGTTTGTGATCCCTGCACAATCAACTCCCCCTTGAGACCCAAAGCCTTTAGATCACCGGTAAAAAACTCCATGTTGAAATCAGAAATCGACATGGGCCATGTGCCCAATTTTCCGTTCTCAATGGCAAGAATATTGTTGGCACCCAAGGTTCCGGTGAGTCCGTATTGGTCGAGAATCAAGTCTTGGGCATAAAAGGAGGTGGGTTGCCCTGATTTGTCAGAGAATTTTTTCGACAGGTAAACCCGCGCATCCATAACATAAAAACCCCGCCACAGGTTGGCCATCTCCCCGGAATAACCTCCCGGATAATTGGCCGGCAAAGAAAAACCAGGCGCATTCATCCCATCACTGAAATCGAGCACCACATTCTCAAATCCAAAATAGGCTTCTTCGAATCCTTTAATCTTGAAGGGTTCCAGCGAGAAATCGACCAAGAGGTTCTGAAGGTCGGAAACCACCACAGAGAATAATGCCGACACATTCCCTTTTTCCTGCCCGGTGGCAGGATCAACCTTGACGTATCGCTCCGGACTAAGCTCAAGCTCCCCATTGATGCAAAGGCTTTTGAATCCATTGCAATCCCAGTTGACATAGCTTCCGCCAAGAAAATATAAGGATGCGTCATCCTGTATCTTGATTTTCTTTTTTTCAATCAACTCCAGTTTGATCCCATTGATAAGCCCCTGTTGAAACGAAAAAGCAACATTGGATGCCCGGAACCTGATTTTGCTGTTGTCGAGTGGGTTTGTCAGCACCATGAATGCGCTGAATTCGGCATGGTCAGTATGGATGGATGCCTCATCGATCACAAGCATATAAGAAAGGTCGTCGCCATAACTCACCCCCACCGGTAAACTTAAGAATGTGGAAGAATCAAGCTGGCTGGTGACACGCTTCTCGTCAATAACCCTCTTTAGGATGGCATCATAGTGGTTTTCCTCCTCTCCGGCATCATCAACATCATCAATAAGTTCCCCTATCACCGGTTTTTCGGAAACGGAGACGCTTTCGGGAAGGTTGTTGAAATACCGGATTGCTCCCTCTTGATAATTATCGGCCAGCACAGTGTTTTCAAACATGGAAAACAACACAAGCAAGCATAGGATCAGGAGTGTGCCTGATTTTTTCATATGAATATTGGTTTTAGCAGGTTCTATATTTAGTAACATAACAACCATGAATTTCAATGACCAATCAATTTAAATTCCTATTACGTTATTTATATTTCCGGATTCCCGTTCTAATTTGCAAAAATGCCACAAATAAAAACACTACCACAATTAGGTATTTCCACCAACCATTTTCCAACAATGAAGCAAAAGCAACAATTCCTTTTTGTTTAGTTGGCTTTCCTTGCAATCCGTTTTTATCAAGAAGAAGGGTTGCTAAATAACTAAAACCATTAAATAAAAATACGAACCCAAATACTGCTGAGATTGCTCCCGTGAAGATTTCTTCGTGCCACTTTAGCTCTCTTGATTTACTCATAAGTATATAGTAATTAAACTGCCGTTTCCGTTAGAAAATTTTTCAATACATTAAGTTGATATAAAATATTCCTCTCGTTTGTCTTCATGGCTTCATTCACACTGCGGTCATACTGCCATAATTCATATTTGGTTTTATCAATAAAAATTTCAATGGAAAAGCCTATATCTCCAGAAACATTTATTTCAATATTATCTTTAGCAAGCCTTACAGCCCAATTAGGTTTATGTGAGGTTTCTGCAATAACACGGTAATGTGGCAGATTATCTTTAAAATAACTTATCACAAGACTAATATTTGAACCGGAAAAAGATTTTACCATATTGCTTTCCATAAGTCTCCAAACTTTTTCAAAATCTGTTACTCCCAAATCAATCAAATAATTTTCCATTTTTGTATAAACGCCCTTGTTTTGCATGCTGAATTTCTTTTGGCGTTGGAAAATAATTATACGGCAAGTTCCAGTCTGGACATCGCAAAGAATAAACAATTAAGACAGTGTCTCCAATAATCAAATTCTCAAATATTTCTCTACTACAATTGTATATTGCGGTAATCGTTCGTCCATCTGCTTCATATATGATAGAGATTGATTCCGAGCTTTTGATGCTGGAATACCGTTCGTAAACAACTGCTGTTTTAACAACCCCTCCATTTCTTTTAATTTCTTTTAGTGCAATGTCACTTTCTTTATGGAAAGAGTAGATAGATATAAATAGAAGTGCAATAATTGTCCAGAACCACCGACTTTCATCAATATTATTAACTTTTAATAGGTGAAATAAAACAATCGGGAATGACACATATGAAAACAGCCAAATACCAAAGAATAGCCAATTACTATCGCAAGGGAAAAGTAATCTACGCCCAATTATAATGCAGGTTATAATACAAAGCACTGCAATAATTCCAATGTTTAAAAATACCCTTTGTTTACTCATCATATACACCTTGTTTTTCAAATAATTGTAATTCCTGTTGCGTGATATTAGTTATAATTCTGCTTTCTGCATCAACAATAGATTTAGAGTATGAATCAATAACTATTATAGCTCCTTGATTTGACTCAGGATCAAACTTGAAAAAGAATTGTTTGCCCCCTCCTTCTTTGTGGTAGTATTCTAATAAATTTTTAGTTGAACCCGTATAATTCTTAAAGAATTCAAGTTTACTTATCGATTTCCCACTACTTAAGGTTATTGTGCCACTAAATAGATTCTTTTTTACGATTTCATCCATAACCTTACTATATTGAGCTAACGTTGAACCAGATTTTTCTAGGTAAACAAGCATACGATTCACATCTAAAGAACCTTTAAATAAATCCTCAAGCCCCTTTGCCGCATTATCATCAAGTTTAGAGATTATATTGCTTAATCTTTCAAAATTTCTCCAAGATAAATTACTAATATCAAAACCAGCATTTATCAATAAATCATAAGCTCTGCTACCTGATTCTGTTGGTATTAAACGTTTCATCTCTTGAACCCATTTCAAACCACGCTTTCCAGCAATCTCTTCAATATGCTTTACAAGAAAAAGCAAGTCAGCTTGTACAGCCTGTGACAATTTGAGTTTGTTAAATAATTGCGTAAATTTTGTTATTGAACTGCGTTGCGCAGCTCTGAATAATTCGCTGGTAGAATTTCCAAAATATTTTTCAAACACTAATGGGATAACACATTCTGCGGTTAAGCTAATAGTTGAACTTACAGCTTCTTGTTGAGTGTTTGATTGAATTAGCTTTGTAACAGTATTTAATTCTATACCCTGTAAACAAGCAGCAATTGGTTGCATGTTTCCCTCTACATAGATTGTATTTCTTAAACCCGCAATTGTTATATCCAAAGCAAAATCTCGCCAATCAATAGGACTCCCCAATAGCTCTGCAACTGAATAATACATTGTAGCTTCCAAAAGAGCACCGACCAAAAATCTGCGCCCCGCTTCCGCTCCCATTTGTTCTACAATAATGGGGAAAACGACCTCAACGGCAGCAGGGAAGAAAGCAACATTCGCAGCCAGTCCAAACACTAGGTTAAATTCCTTCATCCATTGCGATTCAATTTGATAATCGTCAAAATGAAGCATGGGGCCTTCCAGTACGCACGGATTATTCAATATGGCAGTTTTGAGTACATGGCTCTCCATCAGGGGCGAGTCCTTGTACTGGCGCAGCAGGTTGCCGCAGGCCATAAAGGTGTAATCGTCAACAATGGTTATCTGGGTGCCTTGTGCGGTATAGTTGTTCCAGTCGGGCTGGTTGTACCAGAGATTGTTGTCTACCTGTCGGGAGGTGGGTGACGTGCCTTCGATATCGAGCAGGGTCACGTCATATCGGCCCGACTGAATCATGTTGTAGGTGGTACCTTCCTTGTCGGTGTACACGTCTTTTTCAGAGGTAGTGCCCTCGAGGAAGTAACCTGTGAAACGCCCTTCGTCGAAGTTGGCAAAATAGCGCTGTTCTCCTTTGGCAAAACCATAGAGGACGGACTTGAGAACGGTACGGGAATCGATGCCGCTCTCGGCACTTTTCAGAAGTGCCATCTCGGATATCCCGGTGAGGCCAATAGGCATGCCGCCTGGCGACAAAAAGAGGCCATCCGGCACAGAAGCTTTCGTCCACGCAACATTGAGCAAAGGCGTGGCTTCCTTTGCCCCCTCACTCTCATCCTGCATAAATCCAAGCAAGATGGTCTCGGGATTATGAATTAAGTCCCACTGGTACTTCCAAAGCTCGGTGCCGTTGGCGTAGTCCATTAAATTCAGGGTGGTTCTCTCAGGCAAGTGGTATTGCGCCTTGTCGCTAAAGGTGTGGCGGAGGTTGAAAGCGCCATGTGCAAGTTCATGCCCAATCACGTTGGTGTTGCTGCCAAAGTTGAAGATAAAGCCGTACTCGCCTGCCAGAGGCATATAGCCAGAACGGTCGCCCTGGGTGGCACTCACGAAAAAGAGGTATAACTTATGGCGTTTCTTACGTCCCGATTTCTCGAAGGCTTTGATCACCTTCTTCATATCGGAGGTGTAGCGGGCATAGTCGTCATTTCCGGAGGTCTTGAACCCCTCGGGCGTCACGCCATCCACCTGCAGTGGTTCTGCTATCGCCACCTGCCAGTCCACCATGGCCGCACCAAAAAGTTTCTCCAGCTCGGTTTTGATGATGCCGGGATTCTGGGGGCACTGGGCTTGGTTCACCGGCACCAATACCACCTCCCTTACAATGGGTGCGTAGGCCACCAGTCCCAGGGCACCGGCCTCGGTGAGGATCTCGCGTTTGGTGGTGTCGTTGATGTGTTGCGTTTTGGCCACTGCCACGGTGAGCATGTCCTCATCGCCGGCAGCCAGCCCGCCCAGCAGCAGGCGGTGCCCCTTGCCCTGGGGTGCGGTGGGGGTAGCCAAGCCACTGGTTCGCAGGTAACGGAGACTGTCGGCCTGGCACCCGCCCCTCGGCACGAGGTCTATGATGTCGGTGTCACCGGCACGCAGCGATTTCCACCCTACACGGCTGCCACTGGCATTGGTACGGAAATAGGCGTCGGGCTTGGTTTTGCCATTGCCCACAGGATCGTGGCCGAAACGCATCTGTTGAGGAGCCTTGAAATCGATGCCGCAGTTGTACTGCCCAGTTTGCGAGGGGGTGCCCACGCTGCCGGGCTTGCCTCCCCCGGCCTGAGTCTTGGGTGTGGTGTACACGCTGCCCGTAGCCTGGTCGGCCACATACACCGTGCCGCCCGATGAAGGGACCACTGCCACGGTGTTGCCATCCTTCACCACGATGGTTTGCGTGGTGCCATCGCCATTGGTCACCGTCACGGTGTTGCCCGTCACGGTGATGTTGGTCACCTCGCCATCCACGGTATATACTTCGTCGGCAATCGTGCCGGGATCCACCTCGGTGGTGCCGGTGCCGTTGTTGCCATTGCCCTTATCGGTGCCAAGCCCCAGCACCATGCCGGTGGTGTCGTTGACCACGAATTGGATGTGCCCCTGGGTCATGCGGCGGTCGGCATTGACGAATATGTTGTTGAAGGTCACCATAAACTTGGCGAAGCCCAGGTAAGGCACCAGGGCAAAGCCACTGCCCGAGAAACGGCCATCCTGTCCCATGACTTCATCCACCTCCACGATGAAGTCGGCGGCCTTGAACTCGTCGAACCGGCTCATCGAAGGGAGCGGTTCGCGGTTCGACAAGTCGAACTGCCCGCCCTTGCCCCCGCAGGTGTAATCGACCTGCCGTGTGGTTTTGAAGCCCACCACCCTACCGGGGTCGCCTTCCTGCCCATTGCAGACGGCCTGCACCATCACTTCGTACGAGGTGTTGGGGGGGGGGGGGGGGGGGGGGGGGGGGGGGGGGGGGGGGGGGGGGGGGGGGGGGGGGGGGGGGGGGGGGGGGGGGGGGGGGGGGGGGGGGGGGGGGGGGGGGGGGGGGGGGGGGGGGGGGGGGGGGGGGGGGGGGGGGGGGGGGGGGGGGGGGGGGGGGGGGGGGGGGGGGGGGGGGGGGGGGGGGGGGGGGGGGGGGGGGGGGGGGGGGGGGGGGTCGGCCAGATTGTTGAAGGTGTGGGTACTGGCGGTGGTTTCGGCATGCTGCCAGTTGGAATCCCGGGTTGGCCTGTAGCTGATGCGGTAGAGCTGAGCCGCCTGGCTGCCCTGCCACTTTACCGATGCCGAAGTGTGGGCCACAGAGGTGATGGCCACATCGGGCACCGGGCAACTGCGGCCATAACGGAAGGTGGATGCGTTGGACAACCCGCTGTTTTGGAACAGGGCGCGCCCCTCTCGGTCGAGGGCTCTCACCTGCCACACGTAAGTCATGCCATCGGTCAACGGCGGCATCCCCATATCGTAGATGAAGTTGGGGTTCTCCACCTCCTGGGTGAAGAGGGGCGATGAGACGGCCACCACCTCATAGGGGTCGCGCCCTTCGGGACGGGTTTCCCACAGGCGGAACTGATAAACGACATCGGCCAAGGGATCGGCCGGGAGGGAGCCCATCCAGGCGAACCGTATGTTGGGTTCCACCAGGGGATCTATCTCGGTGCCGGGTAGGGGAAAGGAGAGGCGTGGGGCACGGGTGAGGTATATCATGGCCATGCCCGGAAGCGACTGCGACACCTGCATACCGCGGTAGTAATCGAGCAAGTCAACCCACACGCGGTAAACACCCTCGGGCAGGCGGCCGTTGCGCCGGTATTCGCTGGCGCTGTAGCCCTCAAACACCAGGTTGTCGGGGTTGAAAAGAGCCTCCAGATCCATCCCCGTAAGGGTTTGGGTGACGCCGCCATCGAGGTAGAAGGGCTGCTGATGGAAGTCGGGTTTGGTGAATAGCTTCAGTCCATTACCCTGTATGGTGAGCCGGAACTTCACGGCATAGCGATCCAGGGCGATGTCGTCGGTCAGTATGTTGAGCTGCACGCGGCCCGGCTCCGAGGCAAAGCCACTGAGCGCGTAAGGAGCCGGTGCATTGACCACCGTGAAAGTCCGAATGGGATACACCGTTTGCCCGATGGCAAAACCAACCGTTAAAAGAAGGGTAATGAGTATCTGTAAACGTTTCATCTATATATCTATCCTATTCCTTTTCCAAATTCAACCACGTGTCTCTTCCGCTGCTCCATCTATTGATAAATTAACTCAAAAAGGCTTTTAACCAGTTCTATCCTCCATGCATAAGTCAATTAAATGCAGATGATAATAACGGGTGAAGGTTAATTCCTTCGGGTGTTTCAATCGCTGAACTCGACTTGCAAAGGTTCTTGCAGCTTGATCCATTCCCGAATCATCCTCAGGCTACCAGGGTAATCATCGGTATCGAGATCGCCTGAGGCATCCACCTTCACCGGGAAACCTACCACATGCGGCGCGATGATCTCGGCCAAGCGAAACCCGCAATCGATGGCTGCTTCGTTGTCGGGATCCGGTGATGTGCAGTTCATATTCTCCTTGAGTAACTCTTGGGCTAGGAATTCAACAACCAATGGGTGGTGCATAAAAATCAAGTCCGGCACCAACCGGTAAACCACCTCATCGTTCATCCCAATTTGCCTGACCGTTTGGATGCAATGTTCCACCTGTTGCTGATCGCCCATGCGTCCCAGCACTATTTGCAAGTTCCACCGATCCGATACGGACAAGAGGGAATCCTTCGCCAGTTTTTCCTCGAAAAAGGGGATCAGCTGCTGCATCCCAATGCGTGCCACCAGCCTGATCATAAATTTGAAATGGGGTGGTGAGTTGAGGATGATGCTGGCCAGGTTGTTTTGTGCTTTTTCATCAAAGGAGGTGATGGGTATTCCATTCAACAGATTCAGGGTGTGATAAACCACGCTTGGTGATACATCCAGTAACCCCGTATTCACCAGTTGATACACGCTGTTGCGCATCAAATATCCGTCGGCTGACCGCAGGGCAGCTTCTTGGAGTATCCGTAAAGCCAGCAATCGTTGATCGACATCCTTATCATCCAAAAAAGGGCGGATGTTGTCAAGTATGCTTTGCAATGAATCATTACTAAAAAGGAAATCAAGCTCTTTGTCGATAGAAAGCCCTTGCTTGTTACGTTCAAAAATAACAGCCACCGGTGTTTGTCCGATGGAGATCAGACTGAATGAGAAGAAAAAAGCAAGTACCAAGAGAATGGCAGTCGATCGTTTTGGGTTTAAGTACTCCTTCATGATAATGAATTGGGTTGTTTGGCATCAAAAATAATATTATTAATTATATTTCCTCACACGAACATATTTGAGGCGGATCATTTTTCTTCTTTACCAAAACACTTTCTCCATACTGGTGCCGATTTCTTGGCAAGCCAAGCGTTACGAATTGATGGGTTGAAACGTTGAGAGGTTCTGGGTTGAAAAGTTGAAGAGTTGAAGAGTGTCATTGGGAACCTCGAATTTCGCGAAATTTTTCTTCGGACAGCGCAAGCAATTACTTGGCTGCGCCAAGCGGCAGAGCCGAGTGTGACGAAAAGAGGAACACGGATTAACACGGATTTAGGCGGATTAGCACGGATTATTTTTTTTGTTGTTAGGTTTTGGGTTCTGAGTTGGGGCGTTTTAGGTTAATGGGAACCACGAATTCTTGGCTTCGCCAAGCGCAAGCGGTTACTTGGCGGAGACATGAGAAATAGAAACGATTATAGACTACACATCTTCTCTGGATGGTTAATTTCTTGTTGTTTGATATTGTACTGCCCTACGGGCAGGTAACTTGTAGCATTGCATTACCACAGGCTTACGCCTGCGGTTAATCACATGTTGTCCTCCGGACAAATCAGCTGTATTTATGCCCGATGGTGCGATTGGGTGGGCTGAAATGCTTAGGAGTTGAAAAGTTGAGGAGTTCTGGGTTCCGGGTTGGGGTTTTTTGGGTTCTGGGTTGGGGTAGTGGATAATGATAAATTGTTAATGGTGAAAGAACCTACAATGTGTTCAAAAAAAACAAACAGAAAATAAAATCAAGCATATTGTTGATTTATTGATGTTTGAAAATTTAGATTTTATTTTTTTAGCCATTATGTTTTAAAACAGGAAACTGTATGTTAAAAAGTTTATTAGAAGAGTTGGTGGTTTAATATATTATGGTTTATTTTATGATTGAAAGGCAGTGATGTGCTTTGCCTTTTATCATGTTTCCATACAGGTGTTTGATATTGTGATGAATGGATTGGTGTAAGGAAAATAATAATTGTGGTGATGCGTGGAGTTGGAGAAAAATATGATTGATTAAGTGAACTTGCGCAAGGTGGATTGTGAGTGAGGGGGCGAAGCTGTGGGAAGGTGGAAAAGTTATCATAGAATAAATCCAATAGAGTTAGAATTAAATGAGGTTCTTAAATGAAAAAAGAGTTTTTACAATTAATGGAAAAGGACTTTGATGATGTCTATATTTCAAAGTTTAATGAACCATATCAACACTTGATAATTGAAGCTTTTGAAAAAGAGGACTTAAATCAGAGAGAACTGGTTTTAAAAGAAAAGTTGTTTTCAAGGATAGAACCTAGTGAGTTTAAACAATTTGCAAATCCTTATTTTATTGGATTTGGGAATCCTAATTCAGACATTCTTGTTATAGGAAAGGAAAAAGCCTTTCCTTCGGATAATTTTAATTTATTAATTAAAGAGAGCATTAACAATTACCGTCAATGGAAGACAATAATTCAGAACGGTTTATTCATTAATAACCAACTTGATGTATTATCTAAAATTGGGTTTAGTCCTTTATTACCTAAAGCATTTCATACAGGACTAACAAAACGAAATCACACATGGAGTATTACAGCATCAATAATAAGCCAAATTTATCCTGATCAGAATTTACAAGTCAATGAAATAAATGATATTACAAAATCCTTTTTCCAACAATGTTTTCTAACAGAATTAAACTATAAACCTTCAAGATATCACGAAGGAAGTGGTTTGTCACCAGAAAGAATGGAATTATTAAAATCAAATTTCTTTAAGTCTTTTCCGTCTGTGATTTTCAGTGCAAAAAGCTATTTAAAAGGAGACGATAAAATCATAAAAGAAATATTCAATGCAAAATTTGATTGTATTTTAGAACTTGATAAAATTGGCAGAGATAAATCCAAACCTTTGACAATTGCAAAATATGTTTCTAAATATCAGTCAATATACGTTTGCAATCAACTAAGTGGAGCAAGCGGTTGGACTAACAATTCATTAGCCAAATTTGCGGAACTAATATCAAAGGACTTAGTCAGATCAATAAAAAACATCAGTAGTGTCTATTAAATTTAGTTAAAATAACCCATAACACACATATAATCAATACTAAAATTGTCTCAAACCTTGTCGCACTTTTGAAATGTTTACCTTCATTGGTAAACATAAAAGTAGCGAAAAATGAACAGTGGCAAATATCTTTTCAGTCAAATCACCGATTTTCTTCCCAAACGATACTTTGAAAGACTCGTTATGAACCATTGTAACGATAGGACTCAAGGTTGGAGTTTTACATACTGGAATCAGATGCTTGTTCTGATATTTGGACAGTTGGATGGCTGTAACAGCCTTCGTGAATTGACGGACATTACGACTGCCCATGCGAAAAAATCTTTTCACCTTGGTTTTGGTAAAACCCCAATAAATCGAAGCGTTCTATCCAAGGCTAACCAACTCCGGGATTATCGCATTTTTGAAGAATTTGCCTATCACATGGTGGCTCTTGCTCAGAAAAATCGCATAGACAAAGAGTTTATACTCAATGGGAAATATTACGCTTTTGACTCGACCACAATAGATCTCTGCATGTCTCTTTTTGACTGGGCAAGATTCAGAAGTACCAAAGCTGGCATCAAGGTACACACCCAACTTGATATCGTGACCGAAATCCCCGTTTCATTCAACATCACAGAAGCTGCAGTTCATGATGTGAATGCAATGGATTGGATTAACTACGAGCCGCTTGCCTGTTATGTTTTTGACCGTGGCTATTGGGATTTGAGTAGACTGTACCGGATAGAGATGATCAACTCGTTCTTTATCATCCGAGAAAAACAAAAACCGAAGTTTGAAATAGTCGCTGGAGATGACCTCCTGGAAAGCCTTGATAATATACTCCGAGATCAAACTGTGAGGTTCATAACAAAGGGAAACAGAGAAAACTATCCTTCCGAAATCAGGAGAATAGTATACTATGAGCCTGAACTAAAGCGAACCTTCACCTACTATACGAATAATTTCTATTTGAAGGCCAAGGATATTGCCTTTCTTTATAAAAACAGATGGACTGTAGAGACCTTTTTTAAATGGATCAAAGGTCACTTGCGTATCAAGTCTTTCTGGGGCAATACCGAGAATGCGGTTAGAATACAGGTATATGTGGCCATCATTACATATTGTACTGTTGCAATCATTGAACGAAAACTTGCTCCAGATAGAAGTATTTTTGAAGTAATGAGAATCCTTGGTAGTTCCCTCCTTGCAAAGGACAATATAAAGGATTTGTTTCAATCAGATGAGGCGGAGCAGGCTCAAGATTGCGTGCAATTGAAATTGGATTTTTAACATTAATTAATAGACAGTAGTGAAAAAACATCAAAAACACATGAAATTTACCGCATCCAGACTTTCAGAAGGGAATAAAATACATCTTGAAAACGCAGGTTTAACAGTTAGAATCCCTGGTCTTTTTAAGGGAAAATCCGAATACTTTGATTTTAAAAAAATCTCAAATATTTCGGTTGATACTCCAATGATAGGTTATTCCACTATAACATTCCACGCCTCTGGTGCTAAAGTATCCGCTCATGGTTTTACTACATCAGAAGTAAAACAAATCAAACAAGCTATTGAAGCCGGGAAAGTTGACAACACAAAACCAATAGCACAAAAACCAAGTTGTCAATCTATAATTGAAACTGTTCAACAAGATAAATCCTCTTCAAAAAATTCTTCGTTCTTAGGAAAAATTCAAAATAATAAAGGGCAAGTAGAATCCCTATTAGTTGAAACAGGAAAAAGTTTAATGTCAGAATTTCGAAATAACAAGGCAGAAAAGCTTGAAAAAGAAAAATTATATGAATTAAAAAAACAAGAAATTCTTAATATTCCTAGACCAACAGAAATTAATACTGCTATTGAAATGATTGAAAATCTGACTCTGCGAATTAAATCTGAGCCATGGATTAATAATGATGATTTAAGGAATCAATATACAGACCTTTGTTTTGAACGACTAAAACAATTGATAAATGGATTAACGCTACTTGATTCGAATTTTAATAAACGTATTTATGAAAAACAACTCAAAAGGCTGTATTGGTTTCGTTTTTTCAAGAAGAACTTTAATTAAAAACAACTTGCTTTCAATAAGAAAGACTCTGAGTGGACTGTAAAGTTTGTTACGTATTTTCCCATTGATGAGTCAGTTTTGATCTATGTCCGCTAGGGTAAGGATTATACAATTATTGGTCGCTTCTTTGGTTGGTTTTTGCGGGCTCGGGCTATCACTGCAACCAGTCAACTTTTCGGAGGATGAGTAAATATCTGCAGTATGGATCAGAAGAGCCCCCGAAAAATCAGGGCAGGCAGTGTGCTGGGAGACTATCAAGCACGGTTCTCCCGAAAAGGGGACAAGTTGTGAGAGGTTTGGGGGAAAATTCCTCTCGCCTACTCGGTCAACTAACCGTTGTACGCAATTCCCCCTATACCAAATACATTGATTACTTAAGATAACGGCAAAATAGTATAGTACTGAATTAATGGTTTTTATGAAATGAATTTATACCATTGGTCAGAATACAAACCTGAAATAACAGAAATATAGATGATAAAAAAAATTCGTATTTGTTTTAAGAAAATTAATCGTGCAAAACGCATTAAGAAACGAAAAGGGAAAATTGCCCCTTATTTAAAAAGTGACTTTAGTGCGGAATTGAATTATAAATTATGGACAACTAAAGGGGCCCGATTTCAAGCGAGTCAGAGGAATAAAAAGTTGAACAGTTTATCAACTCAAACAATTGGATATTTATCTGCCTACTTGATTATCATTAATCTTGGTTACGTGTATGATTTTTCATTCGTAGGTGATATTACAGCAAATCAAATTGGCATAATAACTACTGCACTTTCAATTTTAATCTTAATTTATAGCCTATTTGAGAATGCCAAGAATCACTCCTTGAAAGCAGAAAAATTTCATCAATGTGGCTTAGAAATAGCGGAATTATACAATGAACTAAGAATGGTTAAAACCTATAATTTAAATGCCAATATTAATTCCCAAGTACAAGCCATTTCAGAGAAGTATGACGTGTTGTTAAGGAAATATGAGAATCATGACCCTGTTGATTTCCTGAGTTTTAAGTCTTCAAAACCTAAGTATTTTGAATTAAGCGTTATGCATCTAATTTTTTTGGCAATAGAAAAATATTTTAGAATCAAGTTTCATTATCACTTAATGATTTACGGACCTTTAATTTGGTTTTGCACCTATCATTTCATCAAATAAGTACAGAACACTTAGCCCTCAATAAATCGTTGCTTGCTTGCACTTTATATTGGGTGCAAAGGTTGAACTAAACATTGCTCCAATTATCACAATATCAATAGTTTTTTGCACCTGTACAAGCTAACAACGGCGCGCAGCCTATTCTCAAGGTATTTGAACGAACTGAGGCTGGGCTTTTCGTTTTGGCAGATGGTAAAAAGGTACTCAGCTATTTGGTCGATGAAGAGTTCCAACGGGCTGCATTCGAAGTGTACCACCATTTTGGAGATCTGCATCAGGTAATTGCGGATGCACGACGATGATTTTCCGGCCACGGTGTACTTGCGAAGGAAAGTTTCGCTGATGTTCTTGAACTCGGGCACAAGCGCACAGGCCTTTACCATAATAAATTTGATTAAAATTTTAGGGCAGAATGATAGTATTTTCAGTCCCAAACAATAATTTGGTAGCTGTTAGTTTCTGCAATTGCGGGTTTAGTTCAACACGCAATATAACCATGGCGGGCGCAGTGTTAGCGTGAAAGCGTCAGCCCCGCATAACGGTTTGTAACGGTTGACAGGGATATCGCCCGCAAACCGCCACTGGTCATATTGCCATCGTTATGGGCAAGGAAAAACGTGTACCTGAAAAACTATGATGAAAATAGAAGCATAACCAGCATCAAAAGGAAATTGTTTCCTAATTACCTGGAATGAGGTAAAACAACCACGATTTCAGGAAATACTTCCTCTAAAACTTTCGATGCTTGGGGTAACATCAAAAGCTCATCGGATCCTGAAAGCAGCGTTTCATATACTTATGATTCAGCAAATAAACCCAAAAGTATAATTGCTGCAGGTATTCCATTCTCAATGACTTACGATGAAGTCGGCAATCAACTGACATTGACTGATCCAAATGCAGGTCTTACTCGTTATTCATATGATGCCTTGGGAAGGGAAGAATCACAAACTGATTCACGCGGCAATACAAAATCGGTGAAATATGATGTCTTGGGACGCATTTCTAAAACAATTCACAATGGAGTCACTACGGATTATAAGTATTATTCAAGTGGAAATGGAATTAATAAACTGGAAAAAATTCAAACAGCCAACAATTCAATTGAATATACTTATGACGATCTGGGACGTCAATTGACTGAGAAAAGGATAATTGATGGCTCAGACCAACTGGAATTTTCATATCAGTATGATTTAACGGGCTCATTGCAGTCGATCTCATATCCTGGTCAAATCAATATCAATTACGAATACGACTCTTCGGGGAATTTAGAGAGAATTGTTGCTGGCACACAGGTAGTGTGGGAACAGGGAGCTGTCAGTGGGACTCAAACAACTGCCATTCTGGCTGGAGGGTCAATGACCTCTACCAGTCATTTTAATGCCCAAGGTTTGCTTGATAACTTAAAGACAGTCAAAGAGAATACTGTAATTCGGAATTTTGATTATGATTTCGATGGAAATACAGGTAATCTACGTTCTCGAACGGGAATAAATGCAGTTTTGATCCCTGGGGAAAGCGCACGCTAGAACAAGGTTCTTTGCTGTTTGACCGAGGTTTTACCGGACATGAGCATCTGGAAGAGTTCGGGCTAATTAATATGAACGGTCGAATGTACGACCCTATTATTGGGCGTTTTCTCAGTCCCGACCCCTATGTGCAAATGCCTGACTTTTCGCAGAATTTTAACCGATATTCGTATTGCCTCAATAATCCTCTCATCTATACTGACCCTTCAGGTGAGTTTTTTTGGGCTGCCCTTGCCATTGGTGCAATATTAAATACTTCAATGCAAGCTATGTCTGGGAATATCAATAGCGTTGGGGACTTTTTTCTATCAGCAGGTATCGGAAGTTTAGCAGGTGCGGCGGCGGCCTTTGGAGGAGGAGCAGCAATGAGTATGATGAATGGGTTTGGTTTACATGGCACTTTTGTCTTTGGAATGGCTGGGGCTAGTGGTACTGGATTTCTTGGAGGAATGGCTGTAGGCGCAGCTTCTGGTTTTGCAGGAGGTTTTTTTGGTGGTGCAGGAAATGCGTGGGCTAATGGAGCCGGTTTCGGTAAGGGGATGGTTGAGGGATTAAAAGCTTCTGGAATTTCAGGGATCACAGGAGGATTGATGGGAGGATTAATAGAAGGAATAGATGCGTATAGAAATGGACGAGATTTTTGGGGTGGAAAACCATGGGAAACGAAGACTGATTATTCTTTACCTAGAGGCAATTTACCTATTCATGAACAAGCCGATAAAACTGTTGGATGTACGCAAGAAACTTTAGAATCTATTGCTGAGTATAAAAGACAACCGATCAATATTACTGACAAGAGTAAAGGTGCTGATTTTGCACAATTAGCAAAAGAACACGGCTTTAATACGAAAACAGTTATGCCGAGAACACCACATAGTGAACATGTCGTTGGCGCACAGTTACGAATTGGAAATCCGTCAGCCATTACCTATAACAATGGAGGAACGATGCACACTGTGGGTATAAACAGAATACAAATACAGCAAGTTCCTCGTGTTTTAGGTTCTGGCTATAGAATGAGAGTACTGGTGCAAGTAATGGATCCATTGCACAGTGCATATCAAAATTTGTCAAACTCGTTATTTAGAAGTGGATATATTAGAGTAGTAATACCTTAAAAGCATTATGTGAATGAAAATAAAAATATTTAAAATAGTGTTTTTAATGGGATTTTTACTATCCTCCTATACACATACTGAAGACAATTTTTATTTAAAAAAATTGCATCTCACAGAGATAAAAACAACAAAAACAAAAACACACGACAAATGGGAAGTCATTTCTTTTTTTGACGAGAAAGGTTTTTTATTGCGTGAAACCAATTTCTACAAGAAAGAAATCAAATCTGACTATACATATGAATATACAATTGCAGATACTTTGTTAGAGATAAAAAGAGTGGATGCAATTGGTAAAGATGTAAATAAACAGAAGAAAATTGATAGATATTATTATTCATCTTTAGGTCAATGCTATAAATACAGAGTATATTTTGGAGATTGTGATAATCCGACTCATTATGAGGACAATTTTATTTTTGAAGATGGCCTGCTTACTGGTTATAGCCAAGGTAAAATGGGTGCAGTAAAAATCAGCCTTAAATACAACGAAAAAAAACAGAAAACACAAAAGATGGAAATTAGAAACAAAACAGATACCACTCTAAATACCTATGTTTATAATCAGTTAGGACTATTGACTGACCACATAATGGAAAGCAATAATAATGCAGTTGTATATAGCGGTGTTGTTGTTTGGAGTAACGAAAAAGTGAATAAAGTACATATCCAATTTTCTGGTTTTGACAAACGAGGGAATTGGACAAGAAGTTATTTTTTAACAGAAAGAGGAAAAGTATTTCGTTCAAAAAGAGAGATTGAATATTGGTAGAACGATAGCTTTTCGTGGCATTCAAAAACTTAATTAGCGTTATCACTCAATAGTGTTATGCGTAGAATATTTTATATTATTATGAGTTGGCTTACATACTCATTTGTCTATAGTCAACAACCGTTATTGATTGAAAAACTGGGAGTTGTTTCAATCGTTGATGCAAATTCGTATAGAACATCAGATTTTTATCAGGAAGGCAATTTTACCATGCAAAATAAACTATGTAATACCGATGGAGGTCACTTTGTTGGCTATAATTGGGGTAGGGATTCTTTGATTATATATCTGAATAATGCAGGTAAGGTGACCTTTAAAAAATGTCTTATAGATTCAGTATTGCAAAATCAAGTTTTATCTGGAGTAACTTTAACTTCTGATGTATATATGGGGAAAAGACGTTATAAAACCGGAAAAACAGAAATACATTTTTCATCCAATGGAGATATTGACTTTTATAGAGACAGAAGGTTGCTTTGGAAAAAAGAAAATAATAACTGGGGATATAAACTTATTTCCTTTGGAAATAGCTTATTTAAGCCTGTCATTTCAAACAGCGAAGATTTTGTTTTATTTACAAATAATAAGTCATCCTATAGTCTGATTGAAATAGAGTTAGAAACAGGGCAAGAGAAAGTAATAGATAAGAACGTTTGTGATTACTATTATTCTTACAACGATAAATATATTTTAATCGCTAAAACATATATGTATTACAATAAATATTTTCTTTTCAATAGAGATACTAAGGAATCCCAAGAATTATATGGGGTAACAAAAGCCTTTTGGTTATTTAGATAGCGGGGTTTCTTTTATCGCTGGCTTTTAAATAGGGGTAAAATAAGCATACTATAAAAATTGAAAATTATGAAGATTGAAAAAATGAGTATTGCAAAAATGCAAGGCAAATTAAGTAGAAATGAAATGAAAAAAATTATGGCGGGATCTGGAAGCAGCGGTAGCAGCGGATGTGCAACAAATTATTGTGGCGCTAAAGGAGAGATCCCTTGTTGTAGTTCTAGCGACCATTGCACTTCGAATGGAAGTAGCTGGATTTGTAAGTCAAGATAGCAAGTAAAAGAATAAAAAGGTAAGCAAGAGTAGTTTTAGAACTATCTCTTGCTTACATCAAGTTACATCAAACCCGATATTATTACAATAAAACAGAGCTCAACTCTTTTTCTTTAGTGTAACAATTAAAAACTGAAATCATGAAGACTGAAAAAAAAGTTTAGCCAAAATGCAAGGCAAACTAAATAGGGATGAATTGAAAAACATTATGGGTGTTAGCGAGTGTTCAAACAATTATTGTTCATGAGATTTTCCATGCTGTAGATCCACTGATAAATGTATTACATCTTCATCCGGATCAATCGGTGCTAGCCGTGAAATTCCCAATTACAGAACATTAAAGTTTGTAAATTTTAGGTTCATGGTTAAAACATACTGTTTATTATTTCAATACAATAAAAAAGGGAGGAATATCTTCCTGAAAAGGTTAACCAATTAACTTGTTGAGGACCCTACATCTTTGGATGGGATTTTATTGTGAAAACATCACTTTATCTGAGACAACCTTTCTATACTACAAAATATACTTATACAATTTATGAAAAACCTTATTATCCTTTCATTTTTCTTATTATTCGTATCGAATAGAACCTCCTGTCAAACTTTAAAAGAGTTTAAATTTGAAATAGATGGAACAATAAACGCCGACACAGGTAAGATATATCTCTGTTTTTACGATGAGTATAATTTTTATAAACTACCAAAACTTGAAACAACTGTTAACAATAACAAATTCTCATTTGCTGGATTCATTACAGAACCACAAGGGGGTTATATTCTATTTGGTAATCATTATATGTCATCAGATTTTATTATTGATAAAGAATTTCAGACAATTTCCATTAACATTGATTCAACAAAAAATGTGCCTATTGTATTAAATAACCCAATGCAAAATGAGTTTCCACTTTTTTTGAATTTTTTTAAGCAATACAATATTAAAAAGAATATATGTGACCAAAAATATGATAGCATATATAGGCTAAACAATTATCAATTGCCCGAAGAAGTAAAATATAGTAAGTCAAAAGAGCTTGATAAACTGTATAAAGAACATGATAAATTACTATTGAACTACACTGAAAAGAATCCAAGCTCAAGGATCGCATTTTGGAAACTTGTGCACTTAATGGATTGGGGATACGAGCCAATATTTGATTCGATCTACAACTCCTTTTCTGATAGTCTAAAAAATGGATATGCAGGAAGTATCCTTAAAACAAAAATTTTAGAAGGGAAACAGCTCTCAGCAGGAAAATACTTCCCGTTAATACCATGTACCGATCTAAATAACAAACCGTTTGTGCTAGATATATTTAAAAATAACAAATACACGTTAGTTGATTTTTGGCACAGTAGCTGTGGCCCTTGTAGAGCTCAATTCGATAAACTAAAGGATTTATATGATCAATTTAGCACAAAAGGATTTGAAATAGTTGCTATTTCTTCAGATGGAAAGAATTCTCAAACGAACTGGAAAAACGTAATTCTAACCAAAAAACTTATTTGGAAGCAGTATTGGGATATAAATGGAATAGAAACTAAGAAATTAGGCATTAACGCTTTTCCTTCAAACTATTTAATTGATAAATCTGGAAAAGTAATAACTAAGAACATTTCGTTGGAAGAATTAACCCAACTATTAGACAGTAACTTGGGCTCACCTAAGGCAATAGAACCATAATGATTATTTCAAACTAGTAACGGATACTAAACACACAATAGAAGGGACACGTGACAATTTCAAATAAATCATTAATAAGTTTTGCTGTAACCATTCGCAGAATGCCGTTTTTTTTAACTCCTCTGGCTTGCCAATAAACTTGAGGGGTTTAATTACAAAGACAAACGACATGTTCAACGAGAAAAAATTCACGGCCGTTTATGACTAAATCCAGATCTTAAAGCGGCAGGACATATCCATTGCCCCGGCAACCATTAACGGCTGGTTCGGTGGGGTGGCCGACTTGATGCGCCCTGCCTATTACCGGCTGATGGATCTTGTCTTGCGTTCCGGTTATGTACAGAGCGACGAAACCACCCTCCCGATCATCAACAACGAAAAGCACAAAACGATAAACGGGTACATCTGGATGATAAGGGCGGTGACCGAAGACTTGGTTTTCTTCCATTACGATCACGGCTCCCGGGCACAAAAGGTGGCATTGCAGTTGTTCAAGGATTACCAAGGGGTCATACAGACCGATGGGTATGCCGTTTACGACATGTACGAGAACAAAAACGGTATCCTTCCCAGCGGGGGCTGGACCCATGCGCACCGTAAATCCGAGGAGGCCTTGTCTGAGGATAAAGACCGTGCAGAGTACGCATTGAGTCAAATCGGGCTGCTCTACGATGTGGAAAGGCGTGCCGATACGGAAAAACTGTCGGATCAAGATCGGGCTGAACTGCGCGCCCGGTTGTCCTACCCCATCATGGTGGCTTTCGAGAAGTGGATAAAGGCCGAATACCCCAAGGTGTTGGCTCGGGGGCGTATTGGGAAAGCCCTCCTGTACACGCACAACATCTACCACAAACTCACTCGTTACCATCTGGATGGAAAGTTGAAAATGGACAACAACCTTGCCGAAAATGCCATACGTCCCATTGCGTTGGGGCGCAAGAACTGGTTGTTTTGCGGCAACCACGATGCGGCCGAAAATGCCGCCGTCATCTATTCCATGCTTGGCTGCTGCAAGGCTCACTGGGTAAACTTCCGCGATTGGCTGGTATTCTTTTTGGAGAACATCCACAATTACGACGATGACTACTCCAAAGACCTTGCCGAACTGCTACCCCATAATTTCAAAACACAAAAACCAAGCGACAACACAACCGTCTCCTAAGCCTCTCAAAGTCCTCCGAATGTTTTGGAGAAACTCTCAATGACCTATGCTGTATTTGTTGCAAAACAAGACGGGGTTGACCGAATGCTTACATGCGAATGGAAAAACTACCTTCAGGGAATGTTACCATCCAAATGATTCTTTGCCATTGATGGAGCATGGGCGCATAGATCGACCTGATATTTGTGGTTGGTCGGCCCTTGAACCCATCGCCTTGTTTATAGAAAATGTATTTGGCTTTTCTCAGACAGATCCCACCAGTCACAACCACTTTGATTTGACTTTTTTTGGTTTAATTTTGTTGTAGATAGTTGAAACATTTTTCCAGTACCACCTTACTATTGGTAGCTCATGAAATTGATTGAACAGATAAAACAGGGTGAAAGCAAGCGGCTTGAGCTAAAATAGACGTTGCCCAAGAATGATGCCATCGCAAAAACGGTGATTGCCTTTTCCAATACCAGTGGCGGAAAACTGATTGTTGGGGTGAATGACAACCGTGAAATTGTTGGGATTGATGGCGGCAAGGTGTTTGATATGCAAGACAAGATTGCATCCATCATTGCCGATAACTGTTCTCCCGTCATCATGCCTGAGATCTACAGTGTCAACATAGATGGTAAATTGATTTTGGTGATTGAAGTGGTGCGAGGTAATATGAAACCTTATTTTCTAAAAGGCCAAGGCAAAAGTGATGGGACATACATCCGTATTGGAGCAACCAATAGAACAACCGATGTTAGCACCATTTCGGAATTGGAGCGCCAAAAACGGCACATCAGTTTCGATGAAGAGATCTGTTACGATTCCACAATCGAGCAACTTGATATCTCTCCCTTAAGACAACGTTTTGAAAGTACAGGAAAGCCTTTGAATCATAATAAACTGGCAAATCTAAAATTGGTGAAATCTGAAAATGGGAAATCTTATCCCACCAATGCCTTGATGATTTTGCTGGGATTGTTTCCACATTGCACAATCAAATGTGCAAGGTTTAAAGGAACCACCATGTCCGTTTTTACCGATAAAAAAGAGTACGGTGGTGATATTTTCTCGATGTTGGAAAATACACAAAGCTTTGTTTTGAACCACATCAACCTGAAAGGTGAAATCAAAGGACTTTATCGAACTGACACCTATGAAATTCCTGTTCCCGCATTGCGCGAGGCTTTGATTAATGCCATTGTACACCGGGACTACGTAAACCAGGGGCGTGATATTAAAGTGGGTATATATGATGATATCGTAAATATTGTCTCTCCTGGAGGTTTGCCCCACAGCATCACCATGGAAGACGTTTTCAATGGGCGTAGCGAAGCGCGCAACCGGGTTATTGCCCGTGTGTTCAAAGAACTGGGACTGATTGAGCAATGGGGCAGTGGCATTAATCGGATTATGACGGCTTGCCAGGAGTATGGGTTGCCAACACCCAAAATAGCGGAACAGAATGATTTCTTCGATGTGGAAATCATTCGACCACGGACAGTTAAAACCGATTACGACCGATTAGAGGAAGATAAACCGTTGGATACCGTCGGATACCGTCGGATTGTAATGAGCAAGAAAGAGTAATTTTGGAATATTTGTTTGAAAACAAATCCATAAAATCTAAGCAGGTTGAAGAATTGCTTGACATCAAAGAAAGTCGTGCGCGGGAATTACTTCGATTAATGGTTGAAAAAGGCTTTATTGGGAAACATGGTCAAGGGAGAAGCACTTTTTATCAGCTAAACGAAACAAACCAAAGTTAAGGGGATACATAGCAGCCAACAAAACAATTAAAAAGCGACCTCATCGGCCGCTTTTTTGATTCAGTAGTGGAGCATGACGGGCAGGGCTTCGGACTTCTCGATCCAGGTGAGGATCTTACGAGCCGAAGGTACCCGGCGGCAGAGGCGCTTCTCGTTGTTAAGGCTCACCAGCAGTTTGTGGAGCGAGACGGCGCTGCGGCGGTTCAGCTCCCGAACGGTGTCCACGCCGGCCGATTCGAGCAGCTCGGCGTGCTGTGTTCCGATAGAGCTGATGCGCATGAGGTCGGCCCGATTGGCGAGCTTGAGCAGGTGGTCGGTGGAGATGGCGACCAGCCCGGCCAGGCGGGATCGGTTCTCCGGTGTTCGGCATTCCAACAGAAGGGATTTTGTGTCGGCGATGCCGTGTTCCCGGAAGCGGGCTCCGAGTACGGGCCCAACTCCGGAAAGCTGTTCGATTGGAACTGTTTTCATAATTTGATAATTTTATGGTTAGTATGGAGTCCTTGAGAAGGACTGGATTATGGTTAATTATTTGTCCTCAAGCCGGACGGGCTTTTACTCTCTGCCAACAGCGGCAGAGAGTAAACAGAGAGCGCCGCCGCTGCGCCTGCTCACCTAAAAACCATCTTTCCGTTCCGCTGAAAGCAATGAACTCGGTTCGCAACTGGCTCTTTCATGCGTCCAGGATGCATTAGTCGAACCTCAAACAGCATTGCTTTTTCACCGCTCCGCTCCATGATGGTTCTAAGGCTCTCAGCCGAGGCGGAGCTGCTTTTGAGGCGCTTTACTTGGGGTTTCACCCCAAACCCTGACCTACTCTTTTGCCTTGATGCCAAAGAGTAGGCAGAAAAAATCAAGACTGCGCCCACTTCGCTCAAAAAAGCTACGGAGAAAAGGCGTAAGCCGTCCAAACTCGGGGTCTCGCTCACTCAACCCCTCAGACAAGGACGGCTCTTAACCGCCTTTTCTCCTTGTTTTTTGGCTCACCGGCCGAGGTCGATCCCGCAGCCCTAAGTCGCTTTACAATTTCAAAGGTCTTTGACAAACAGCACCGCTTTTTAACAATTCTGATCCCTTCACTCCCCTGCTGGGGGAGCCGGAGGGGGCCTCTAAGGCTCTCAGCCGAGGCGGAGCAGCGTTTGAGGCGTTTTAATGATGTTGTTTTCATGGTTTTTTGAATTTTTAGTTCTGATTTTCTGGGTTCTGGGTTATTGTCGTTTGTCGGGTGTTTCGGGTGGAAATGCGATGAGGTTGCACATCTGCCGGAGGCGGGAGCGGACGCGAAGGCCGTAGACTTCTTCAATCTCATCGGCATTGAGGTTGGTGGTGATGTGGGTAATCATGTCGTTGTGGATGAAGTGTTCGTACCGACTGCTGAGGATCTCGGTCATGACGTTGCACTCCTGTCCGAAATGTTTCAGGGTTAGTTCGGTGCCAAGATCGTCGAAACAGTAGATCTTGGGCATAGAGCCAGTGCCGGTGCCCTGATACTCAAGGGCGGAATATTTGTGAACAATGCCGAACCCATCTTTCTGGAATTCGAAGGATATATCCCGGCATGGTTTGATGGTGTAGGGGGGCAATTCGTTGCGGAAAGTTTGCATGAGCTCCATAAGGCTGGTCTTGCCACACCCCACTGGTCCGTTGAGTAGGATCCCTTTGGTGAAGTCGAGCCCGATGCGCAGGGCGTTGACGTGGTCGCGCATGAACCAACAGATGAGCCGGCAAATGACGGGCAGATCGGCCTCCAGGATGGTGAAACGATTCCCGTACCGGTGTTTCCCTTTCTCGAAGAGGTATTGGAGGGCGGATTGGTAAGCGGGGTTCATGGTTTCTGAGTTTAAATGTTGAAGAGTTTAAAAGCTAAAAAGTTGAAGAGTTTGAGAGTTCGGGGTTCTGAGTTTTTGGTTTTTGAGTTTAGAGGGGGGTGTCGTATTTTTTGTTTGTATTGAGGTGGATAGCGCCGGGCTTTAATGGCTCGTTTTGATTGTTTTGAGGCTTAAATTTTGAGTTTTGCCCCTTGGGTGTTGTGCTTGGTTGAGTGATTGGTTTTTGATTGAATTTTGGGATATTTATGATCCAATTACGCGCACTGGCCATCCAGTTTTGAATTTGGGTTCCTGAAGAAGTGACCCAACCCAAGGCTTCGTAGTGGTTGAAGAATTTTTCAGCCTCGGTTTCACTGATGCCTTTTTCGTTGAAATAGATTTTGACGTGTTCCAGGGGCGGGTTGTTTTGCGTTGAAGAAGTTGCATTTTCTTCTACGCGGATTTCTTCTTTTGGAATTTCGGTGGGTATTGATTCGTTTTCCTCTTCGAAAGCAAAAATTTCTTTTTGCCCTATATCTATATGTTTATTGTTTATATGTTTATATAAGTGGGGCATGACATGTTTCCCTAGTAAACATGTGGGAAACATGTGGATCCTACTTTGGAACAATTTTGTTTTGGATGGCGTGTAGTCGATGTAACCCCATTGACCCAATTCGTCGATCACCCTGGAGTATGTTTTCGTGGATGAGATTTTGGATATTTTCATGATGGTTGCCCGGTTTATTGCAATGGGATTTAAAAAATGATTCATATTCCACATTCTGAACAGAGCCATATATAATGCTATGTGATAGACCGATACCCGGTCGTCCACATCAAATAGATCGAATAATTGATTGAGGTGCTGGATGTAATTAACCGGTGGCGGTAGTGGAGGTTTCATAAGAACCGATTTACATCAAGTTGGTATTCTTTTTCTGCTGGCTGGCCAACCTATGGTTGATTTCCGCCAGGTCGTAGAAAATGCACCGATTGATTTTTGTAAATGGCAGTTCTCCATTGGCACGCATCCGCTGGAGCGTACCGGGAGAAACATTGAGGATCTGTAAGATTTCCTTCGATTTGACCCATTTGGGCGATGCGGAGGGCTGTTGGTCTTTAATGAGGTGCTGAATCTCGGAGAGCAGCTCCTGCTTGAATTGTTGCAAGTCGCTTAAGGTGATCTCATGAGTTGCCATAGTGCTTCATGTTTAAAATGACAACTCAAATTTCGGGACGAATCGTTACAAACGTATTTGTAAAATTTGTTCAAATACATCAAACAGTCAGTATATCAAAGACATACTGACTGAAAGTTTTTTATCGAGATGATTTACGGAAATATAAAACCCTAAACAACAGAAAGTTGTAGAGTTTTTGATATTTGTTAAAATTTACTAATACTACTTATCGATCTTTCTTGTTGTACTTCAGCTTGTTATCCTGGATCAAGTATTTTATGAAATTAAAAAATAGTTGTTTTATACTCTCGATGATATCTGGATCGGAGTTGTAAAAATAGGTGCTAAATGACATCGGATTTATATCTTCATCTGAATTAACCTGAAAATTTGCTGCAATTTTACTGATGAAAACACCTGTTTTGTCCTCATGAAACAGGCCACAATAGAATAGAGCATTAAATAGACAAGCAGCCTGTTTCAATGTGAGTTTGAGTCTTATTTTTTCGTGATTTTCACATAAATTCGATTGGGGTGGATGATTGTCCCTTCGTACATTTTCATGAAAGTTTATCAATTGCTGAATGAAGTTAAGAAGGTACTCCCGGGCACTAGTAGAATTTGGAGAGTATCCCAAATTGTTGTTGGGTGCTGTTTGGTTTATCAACATCCTTAACTCTTCTAGTCTAGTAAGTTTTGATGTAGGATCCAATTTCTCACCCACTTCATGCTTGATAAATTTGCATACACTATTGAGGAAGTTGGTATAGTTGTAGTTTTCTTCAATCAAAATCTTGCACAGCACAAGGTTGTGATCTGTGATTGAAAATGGCGAATTGCAAATATCCAGGAGTTTTTTGCAGTGTTTCTGAAGGTATGAAATGCGCACAAAAGTGTGGTGATGGTGGGTATTGCTGGCCAACTCCCGGAGTGGTTGAAGCATGCAGTGGGAGAATGTTGCATTAATTTTCAGCTTTAAAAAATGTTTTTCAATGACAGGGATTGATTCAGAGATGAACAATATTGCTTCAGTCCTGATACTATTGGGGGCTTCTACATTGCAATCAAAATAGTTTTGGTAGTTTTTCTGAAGGTGGTTAAATAGGTGATTTATCTGACTTTGAAGATAATTCAAAGTGCAAATTGAATTTATGCATGGTTGGAATTTGCACGGTTTTTTAATAGCCGTGGTCTTTTGTGAGATGATGTTTGATGATTCCACTAGCTCGTTGACGAACACACTGAAGATCTTCTTTATTTTACTATTATCAAAATAGTAAAGGTCTAAATGAGCCAATTGAGATTTAATACTGTTGATTAAATCATCAATTTTTTTTGGGCTTAAGGAATTGATAATTTTATCATTCCTGAACGATGATGCTTCATTAATTAATGAAAATTCAAGTTTCATAGTATTTGATTTAGGTTAATGGCTTGGTACAGCTTACAGTCTTAATTTTAACAACACCAAATTTTTAACCTAAAAGTAATTATTTTGTTTAGTATCTCATGTTTTTTATTTTGGTTATTTTTTTATCCATTCTTGACCTCAGGTTGTTGACATCGTTGCTTATTTTATCCTCCACCACTTTGGCATAGATTTGTGTAGTTGTGATTTTTGTGTGCCCCAAAAGTTTGCTGACCGTTTCAATTGGCAATCCATTGGAGAGTGTAATGGTGGTAGCAAACGTGTGGCGAGCCATGTGGAAAGTTAGGTTCTGATCCAGTCCGCAAAGGTCGGCAATCTCCTTCAAGTATGCGTTTGTTTTCTGGTTTGAGATCCGAGGAAAGCAATTGCCGGTCTTCATCACTTCAGTATGGTTTGAGTACTTCTGAAGTATTCTATCAGCTTGGTCAAACAAAGGAATTTTAACCGATGTGGCGGTTTTCTGCCTTTTATTGATATTTCGGTGTAATTGTGCCACCTGTTTCGGTGATGTTGTGCCACAAAAAAAGAATGACTTCGTGGCCAAAATTATTACTTTATTTGGTTATTCTTCATTTTGTTTTTCCGTAATGATTCGCCGGTTAATTCAATGCGGTGAGAAGCATAGACAATCCGGTCTAAAATAGCATCGGCAATGGTGCCTTCCCCAATTGTTTCATGCCAGTTTTTCACTGGTATCTGTGCTGCAATGATCAGCGATGATTTATCGTATTTCATTTCAACGATGTCCATCAAAGTGTTCCGTGCTTGGTCATCAAAGGAAGACAAGCCAAAATCATCCAATATGATCAGGTCGGTGTTCTCTATTTTTTTCAATAACTTCATATAGGTGCCTTCGAGTTTTGAGAGCTTGACTTGATCGATCAGCCTTGCAAAATTGTAATACAGGGTCTTGTGCTGCATGATACAGGCGTTGTGCCCCAAAGCCTGCGCCAAGTAGCTTTTGCCTGTTCCTGTTGCCCCTGTGATGATCACATTTTCGCCCCGCTTGATAAAATCGAGCATGGCCAGCCGCTCAAAGGTGTTCCTGTCCAGTGAACGGTTGGCCGAATAATCGACATCCTGTACCGACGCGGGATAACGGAACCCAGCCGAAACGATCAGATTTTTGATGCGTTTGTTGTACCTGTGCTCCCATTCTTGTTCCACCAGCAAGGCAATATACTGGTCGGTTGTATAGTCACGGTGCAGGTTGTTTTGCAGGCTGTTGTAGTGATTGTCGGCCATGGCATATAGCCGCATCTGTTTCATTTTTTCAATGGTGCTCTGGTTGTTCATTCCTATTTGTTTTAATGGTTAGTTATAAGATTCCGGCCCGCGTATATTCATGTGTACAGGGATTGGCTGCTGTTGTTGCCCCGACTCGGCCACCTTATCCATCTTGTTTTCCAGGATGCGTTTGACTGTGCGATAGCTGTACCTTTCATGCGTAAGTGCCATGGTACAGGCGGTTTCGATGCGCTGCTTGTCGAAGGCTTTTTTCAAGCTGAGGATGCCCAACGCCTGTTTGTAACCCGTTTCAGGATAGTCCTGCTGTTCTATTAGCAGTTGGATATATTCACTGGTTTTAATGCCGATGCTGCCTGCCAGTTTAGTGAAGTACTCAGGGCTCCAGTCGCCGTAGAACCGATGGGTGCTACTCAGGTGTTCCTTGCTGGTCACATATTGCCCAGGACGGTAAGCCCTCTTGTGTAAGGCAATACGGTCACTCTGGTAGTAAACCTCAAGTGTTTCCCGGGTGTATTGCACCTCCACTTGGTGACCAATGTAACGGTACGGGACACTGTAATAGTTTTTTGTATCGGACAGGTAAATATAACCCATCTTCTGCACCTTGGCCCGCTTGTAATGTTTGATTTCGTAAGGCTCCGCAGGCAACGGCTGAAGGTATTCCTGCTCCAGGTCGACAAACAGTTTGCGGCGGCTGGCCTGGTAGGTTTCCATCAGGTAGGCATTGTACTTTTCAAGCTCAATGTGCAGTTGTGCATTTAGCTCGTCCAGACCGAAAAAGGTCATATTGCGCAGAGGGAAGTAGATGCGCTGGTACACCAGCCTCACAGCCCCTTCGACCATGGCTTTGTCCTGGGGCGAATAGGATCGTGTTGGATTGATGGCGCACCCGTAATGGAGAGCCAGGTCTTTGAGCGTCTTGTTTAGTATGGGTTCATACTTGCTGGCCTTGCTGACGGCCGACTTCAGGTTGTCGGGCACAATGACTTTGGTGCTTCCACCCAGGAATCTGAAGCAGTTGTTGACCGAGCTGATAAAATCCTCCCGCCTCTGGCTGGTACTGGCTTCGACATAAGTGTAGCCACTACAGGGAAGTATCCCAACAAAAACTTCAACATCCTGTATTTCACCGGTGGATTTGTCAACGACCTGAAGTTTTTGGCCACAGTAATCAACTAGTAGTTTATCACCGGCTTTATGGGTGAATTTTCCGCTCGCCTTGGTTTGCCCAAGCCAGGTGTTCAGGTGTTCGTTGAAATGGGTGTAACCATAGCCTTCGGGGTGTTTCTGAAGGTATTCTTTCCACAACACTTCCCGTGTCGCTCCAGGAAGGAGCAATTGCTGCTTGAAGTAAGAAAAGTATTGTGCCAATTCTTCATATCGGTCACTGTCCGACAGCGTCCGGCTTGGGAAAAGTTCCTTCAACTGGCTATCCGTAAGCAACTGAAGTTGGGAGTATGGGTTGCCTGTGGCATTAAGTTGCCGAACGTAATAATTTACCGTATTGCGATGAATCCCTAAAATGGAAGAACAGCTACGGTTGCTCTCGCCCTTGCTCTTTAACTGAATTAATTGTCGTACATCCATGATGTCTATCTTTTTTGCAGCCATATCGCTTTGGTTTTAAAGCGACAAGATAGAAATCATTCTTTTTTTATTTCAGTGGCACAACTTGAACCGAAACAGATGGCACAACTTGAACCGAAACGAAAACTAATTGCCTAATAACAATGGCACACTTTCGACCGAAACAACTGGCACATCTTGAACCGAAATGAGTGGCACAACTTCGTCCGTTTTATCCACTTTTAAACATGATCCAACGGTAACCGTCAATCCCAAAGGTGATATCACTTGTCTTTAACTTCATTATGTCGCAGAAAGAAATTCCAGTATAACAACTAAAAACAAAGAGATCCCTCACCTGACTCAGACGCAATGTTTTAAACTCCATATCCTCAATAACTTGCATGTGTTCTGGAGAAAGAAAACCCCTCTCCCGCTGGTCGTAATGCAACGAAAAAGATTTGAACGGTGAGCGCTCCATCCATTCCAAGCGGATAGCTAGATTAATAAGTTTTTTAAGCCGGCAGAGGTGCTTCATGGCGGTGTTGTTACACATGGGCTTGGTTGGATCATTGCCGTTTTTCGTCCTAATAAATATTTCAAAATCGACCAAAAACTTATAATCAATCCGTTTGAGACTGATGTCACTCGTCCGCTTCTTCTCCCGTAAAAAATCGAAGAGATATTTCCGTGTGGGGCCGTAATGCCGAAGCGTGCCAATGGCCAATTGGCTACCACTGATGGTTGCGTGGTAATCGAAAAGATGCGAGAGCTTCTTTTCTTCCTCACTAATACCAAGGAACAAGTTCTTGACGGCAACCGGGGTGATCTCCTGATCCGCCAACAAGAGCTCCTCCCTGCATTCTAGGATGCGGCGCCTAACCTGTTCGAGGTAGTTGTTGAGGGAACGGAACTCTTCCTTGTTGCCTTTGGCGCAACCTTTGGACTGGTTCCAGTTGGTAGTATTAATGTTTCTCTTGAGCGAGAATTCCGTACGCTTGCCATCCACTGTTACCCTGGCATGGATGAGCGCGTCTAGTTTGGCTGACTTGTTGTTTCTCAGCACGAAACAGATTCCGAATGTTTGAGTTGACAGGATCATATACCCTTGTGTTAATTTGACGTTAAATGGTGAAAAAAACTCACCCGTTTGGTGTCGAAAAACATCAAGAAGCACTATTAAAAATCAAGTTAACACCTTAAGCAACTATAAGACGCACAATGCATTGTGCAATCAGCAACGAATAAAGGTACGAAAAAAAATGACTCACCGAATCACTCACCAGCATTTTGATTTTAGATGCATTTAAAGGTGTTAAGATGGTGTGGGGTGAAAACAAAATAGCCTGTAAATCAATCAATTTACAGGCTATTGGCGTTAGATGATTTCATCGTTGTGATCCCATCGGGACTCGAACCCAAATCGTCAGAACCGGAATCTGATATTCTATCCATTGAACTATGGGACCTTTTGTGGCCGCAAAGATAGGATTTATTTATTAAAAATAAATAGTTACTGCAAAATTTACGGCCGACAAACGAAAATCACCTCATCAATGTTCTACCGACAGGATGATGGCCGTTTGATGCGACTCGCCGGGCTGCAGCACGATGGTGTCGTCGAAGTTGTTGGCTGCTTCCACGCACACAAAATTTGTGTAACCGTCGTTGGGGATGTCGTGGATCAGGCGTGTCGATTCTTCCCATGGGTTCCATAGCACAGTAACGTTACTTCCCTTCTTGGCAGCTTTGATGGTGCGATCCATGGTGGTGTCGTGTATCAAGCAAGGTTGCTGGTGGTGCACATAACAACGATCGACAAAGCCATCTAGAGCAAAAAATGGCTCTCGCTGAATTTGACGCTCAGTGGATCCGTTGGGATAGAAATGGTGGCCACTCAACCCTTCGATGCTGACTGAGGCAGCATCACCAACGTTGAAGTATGTATGTAGTGCGGCCGAGTATTGAATTTCAGTAGATCCATTATTCAGAACCGTTAGCGTTGCCTCAAGTTGCTGGCCAATAATAAAGGTCATGACAGACTTAAATTCGAAAGGCCAGAAAAAATAACTGTCGTCCGATGACTCAAGCGTCATCTCTAGCTTTACATCACCATTCTCCATCACGCTGCTACCTGCCATATCCCACTCCATCAACCTGGCAAAACCATGCTTGGGCAGGTTGCGGTCGAACGGTGCCGGGCCAAACCATGGAAAACAGACGGGCACGCCACCACGCACCGCTTTCCCCTCAGCAAATTCAGCTTCCGGACTCATCCAAAGCACCTCTTCTTCGCCTGCAGGGACAAACGAAAACATATGGGCACCATAAAGCAAAATTTGAGCTTTAGCGCCATTGGCCGTTACATCGGCATAAATAAAACCATCTTCACGTTGACAAAAAGCAAGCTTCCCGTCAAGGGCATATTTCTGGTTCAGCAATTCAAACTTTTCCATAAGATTATTTTTATCTTTAATAATAATTACACTACTATTCCAAATACAGCAACAATTTTTTAGACGCCAGCAGCTTACCATCGAGCCATGTCGTCAGGATCCACTCCCCCGCTTTATCCTCAAGAGGAAGCCACACCGTGTCGCCAAGGAAGAACGCATAATCGTTAGAGTTAATAAAATATTCTCCCTCAAAAGGTGGCGCCACCAGCCCCTTCTCATCCAAAAAAACAGGATGATCGATGCGGTAGTTCAAGGCGCGTCCTTTAGCACCTTTGATATTGAGCACATACCCGAACTCGATTCCTTCCCGCACAGGAATGCGGTTGGTAATTTCCAACAGCTTAGGAATCTGGCTGGAATCACGTTGCCATTCAGAATATATACCGTAGCTATAAAGCTCGAAAGTAATTTTTCGCTTGGACATACCCCTAATCAATCAACAAGATACCGAATTTGATCGAGCATAATGGGCAGATCGGAGGAAGCTACACCATGAGCCAACAAGTACGACTCATCGGCCTTGAATGCCAGATGAAAAGCCGCATGATCGTTGAACAGGCGCATGGCTTTACAGTAATGGTCCACGGCATCCTTGCGACGCCCCTGACACCAATAAACATGCGAAAGATTGAGCAGGTCGTGTTTGGTTTCCCCTTGAGCCAATAATTTGAGATAATACTTTTCCGACTGTTCAAACTTACCCAACACAAAGGAACACCAGGCAATAGGTCGCCAAACATGTTGGTTCGAAGGCTCTAGGTAAGCAACTTCAAAATAGTATTTCAAAGAAAGGTCAAAATCTTTTAATTCGAGTGCACAATTAGCAATGCTGAGTTTAGTGTGGAGATTGGCAGGCTGGAGCTTTTCGGCTGCCTGGTAATAATCGAGCGCCAACGTGGTCTTCTTCAATTTGAGATAGCAAAGGGCAATCTTCTTCTTGGTCCAGTGGTTGTCGTCCAGCATCAGATCGGCTTGAAGGTAAAATTTCAGCGCCTGCTCCCATTGGTTATCCTGTTGATGACAATAGGCCAGCTTCTGAAGAATGGCCACATCATCGGAACCGGTACCCAGAAGTTGTTCATAAATACTGATGGCGTCGGGATAAAAATCCTTGGTGAAGAAAAACTCACCCAACTGAACCATCCTCTGGCGGTCGGGCACAATCACCCTGAAGAACCAGCGGTTTTGAACATCAAAGATGCTATTGAAAATATCCTCAAACTCCTTATGACGGGGAAAGACTTTGAAAAAGCGGTACAAATCCTGTATGTATTGGTTGGCAAGACTGCCCTCCAACTTCAATGGCGACGTCATCCGTTCGTCATCCTGAATTTCGTTCATCTGGCCAAGTTCATTACCATACATGGCCGTCATCATCTCTTTCTGTGCTGGCGGGATGTGGGGAATACTGAGCATCAGCGAGTATTTGTCGGAGTTACACAACAGAGTGGTCTCCGCGAGTTTCTTCACCAATTCGCTGTTTCTGAAGATTTCCGACTCCGACCGAAAGGCTTCATCTAAAAGGGGCTGAGTGGCATGGAACGGCAAAAACCAATTGGCAGCCGTGAGGAAGAAGGGGAAATGCTTCAACGACCTGAAGGTGGACATGAATACGTCGGCACCTTCCATTTGCCATTTGGTCAACTCTTCGAGCTTGCTCATGAATTCAGGTTGATCGCGGAAGATGTCCTCCCACTCGGGATTCTTGCCCTCCTGGTATTTGTCGCCCAAAAGGTTGTCCAAATCCAGCTTCTCGCGCAGCAAAGGCTGAGCCTTGAGTAGCTCAGGAAAGATCTCCTCCTTCATCTTCCGGGCGATGCGGTCGGTTTCGCGGGTACGCACTATATTGATGAGTGTTTGAAACATCAGCTCATGCATGTTTTTTTCTTCCATCAGGGAGGAAAGCATGGTGGTCAATTTTGGGATGATCTCCCAACGGTTCCCATGTTGAAAAAGCGATAACAACAGAGCCACGCGCGCACGGCTGCTGACCTGCGGCACAGCATGGGTGCACAAACGGATCAGGATGGCAGCTCGCGACTGGCAAAAACGGTTGGCCATGGAGAGCCAAACCGCACTCACCACAAAAGCCTTATCGACCCATGGCACTGAACCGGCATCAAAGAACCGCAACAAGAGAACTTCTTCTTCAGAAGAGATTTCGCGCGTCCAAACATAGTTGAATATCCGCAGCATGGATTGGTACATCTCATTGCCACCAGTCTCTTGCGGCGTGTTAATGCGCTTGAGTTCGAGCATGGCCAACTGGCTTTCGTAATCGGCCAACAACGACTCAAATGACACATTGACCAACTCCTGGCGAATGGTGTAAAACAAGAGGTTCGTGTGTTGCTGCAACAAACCGTCGGAAGTGACATCAGCCAGATGGTAGAGATCCGAAACTATGTGCAGGTACACCTCATCGCGCTGAGGATCGGTAGTCCCCTCCAAATTGTAGCGCAACATGGTTTTATAGGTTGTTTCGATGTTGTAAAGGTCGTCGATCAGGTTGCTTCTTAAGGAAGATTTAACCAGGCCATGCAACTGGTCGATGGCATCTTTCAAACGACGCTGGTCGATGGCTGTCACAATTTCGCGGTATTGTTGTTGAATTGCCTGCACGTGATTGAGGTTTGATTTCTACAAATATACCAACTGTTATTGAGAAGAAACAAGGATTAACCAAAGTTTTCATAGTGTGAGATACAGGTAAGTTCTTTGCATGAAAATAATCCGGTGCTCAGCACTTGATCGACTATTTGGGATGGGCTATTGCTACAAAATTTCATAATCTCGCACACCGTGGGGCTTTATTGATTTCTTCTTATCATCCGTAAGCTGCGCTACGCTTGCATACGGTTATTGATGATAAAGCCCACTGCGGGGCATGCACTAATTTTATTTAATAAGAGCCCACTCCGGCGTTGTGCAACAAAGAAAAACAATCCCGCCCATTGGGCTAAAACCCTTTTTTACAACGAATTAAAGACCGAGGCAATTGACAACCGAATGGGAAAAAGATTACACATTATTTAATCTAAAAATTCGTATAATTCGCACAATTAGCGGTTTGATTCTATTTTTGAGGAACCACGAATTAAGCGAATTGAAATACTAATAGTTTGATCTGTGTGAATCAGCTTAATCCGAGTCATCCGTGGACGAAATCGGCACACGCTCCTTAACTACTATCCAACGTTGTTATTTGTCCTCAAGCCGGACGGGCTTTTACTTTTTGGCTACAGCACCAAAAAGTAAACAAAAAGTGCCGCCGCTGCGCCTGCTCACCTAAGAACTATCATTCCACTACGCTCGAAGCAATGAACTCGGTTCGCAAATTAACAATGATGTTTTCATTTACGCTTTAACCGAACCTCAAACAGCATTGCTTCTTAACCGCTCCGTTCCATGATATTTCTAAGGCTCGCAGCCGAGGCGGAGCAGTAACAAAGCTAAAGCAATAAAAAGAAAAATACAATCCATGTCATCTATGGACAATATACTTACACTCATCAATATCAGCACATTCAACACCTGAGGTGTTGTGGAATTAATGGTGCTTTGTTACCACCGGTTCCATCGGCGGCTATTCACATTGAAGTCCATCGGACTTGGAACAAAGAGAAAGATATCAGCTCATTTATTCTTCGACTCGACCTTGAAGATAAGATCCACCCCGGAACTTTTTTCATCTCCGCTCTCCAGCCGGAAGAATAGATGGCGGTTGATTTCATACTCCAATGTGACCGTTTCGGGGGCGATGTCGTTATCGGAGGCTTTCCCAAAAGCCCGCTGATAGATGACAAAGAGGTTATTGGTGATGTATTTCCCCACCACAAAAGAGGCGCTCTCCCAATTGTCGGAGGCATCAATTTCAAAAACATCCAGGTTCAACTTGTTGCCCAAGAGCTTGGTGAGCTCCGAGGTCAACAACCCTGAAACCGCATCGCCGGCAGAGGACTGCCCAACAGCCTGCTGGCTGCTCACCCCCAACTCCGACATAGGCTTCCCGAAAACCAGGTAGCCAATGGCATCACCTTGGGAAACGGATTCCCCATCCAACTCAAAATCAATCTCAGGCTGCGATAGTTTGCCACCCACGGTAGCCTCCAAAGTCTTTTTCTGCCGGTCGCTGGTGCGGAACACGTATTGAGCTTGCAAGTTCAAGGCCGGATCGATGGTGGTGCCACCCTGGAAAAGAAGATCACCCTTCACAATATTCAGTTTCCGGCCATATAGGTTGTAAAAACCTCGATTGACGCCCACACTCCCAAACAGTTCAAAGTTGGCTCCCTCCTTCACCACATCCAGGTCGCCCATCAATTCAATCCCCATATTATCGCCCTTCAACCAGGTGTTGCGGGGAATCACCAGCTTCAGCCGCCCCTTGAAGGCGCCAAAATCGAAAGGAGAAGCCACTTGGGTTGCAACCGCTTCTTCCTCGACCACTTCAACCGGTGGTTCTTTCAATGCCGCCAAGGCCGTCACCAACAAGGCATCTTGACGAAATTCCTTAGGCCCCGATTGCGCCATCAACTTGTCCATATTGAGCTGAGCATGCACCACATCGATGCGCCCCTCGAAAACAGACTCCTGCTGACCGGTTTTCACCGAAGCCTTGGCATCGAAGGAGAGGTCGAAAAAATTGCGCCGCCGCAAGCGAAACCCATCAGCCAACAAAGAGAGGTTGAAATCTTTCACGGGCGAAAGAACGCCCGATTCAAAAGCCATATCACCCAACATGCTTAATGATCCCTTACCACTCCTGACATTCAAGGAATCGAGCACCATGTTGGATCCGGAGGCCTTGATGCCCATGTTGAACCCCGTGAAGTCGATGCCGGCAGCAGGTACCCTGAATGCCGCATCGGAAACCCGAATGAAACCATCCACAAAAGGATCGGTCAACTTGCCGGTCACCAACAAATGGAAAGAGAGCAAACCATTGGAAACCTGATAATCCTTGGTCGGAGGCACAATCTTCAACAGCGATAAATCATCGGCTTGGGACTCCAACGCCAGAGTGGGTTGTGTAACCATCTCAAACTGGAGAGAATCCTGCCTGAGCCAATGATCCGATTTCAAAAAAACAGAAAGATGCTCACCAGCCTGGTTCAAGATGCGGGTTTCCAGATTCATCCCACGGTTGGTCAGCGAACCTTTTTGAGTAATCTGATGCACCAATAGTTCATTGTATATCAACGAATCTATTTGGGTTTCCACATCAAGATGATGGCTGTTGGGTTCCCCTGTAAGATGAAGTTTCATAGAGCCCGTGGCCTTTGGCAGATCAAAAGCAACCATAGACTGAATTGCTTCGGGATGGAATTGGTCCAAGGCCAGTTGGAAATCAGACAACCCGAGAGGGTTAATGAATCCCTTTGCCCACAAACGGCTATCTGGCCGTTGCAGTTGGGTCAATTCAAAACGGTCCACCCACAAAGTAAGGCCTGAAAACCGAAACTTAAGGGTATCGGCTGCTTCCACTCCGATCTGTCCAGTCCCTAGACTGAATTGGGGCAATTGCACCGTAGTGGTGTCGCCCGGCCAAACTTGCGAAGTCAAATCGAAATGGATGGAATCAGCCAGAAGGGCTTGCAGATCCATTCCGGCCTCGCCGTCGTGGTAAGAGCCCTTCGCATCAATGGCATTGGCTTTATAGGCGCCATAAAAGAGGTTTTCAATATGCATTGCCAGGGCGGCCTTGGGCTGGACAGGCAACCATTCCCCATCGAGGTTGACAGCCACCTTTTCGACCTTGATCGAATCCACCATCAAATTGTTCAAATCCAACAGAGCTATGACGTGCGGCTGAAGGAGCTTTCCATCAAAAGCCAATGCAAAACGCCCCTTCCCAACTTCCACAGCCATCGGAACCACTGGATGATCCAGTTTGAATTGATTCAAATCAACCACCAAGTCGCCATGTACCAACTCCTTTTTTAAGTTGTAATGCCCGGAGGCCGAAACGGAATTATCGGCTATTGCTAACAACAGAGTGTCGATGGTGGCTACCCCGCCATCAAACCGGCCTTTTAACAGGAGGGAGTCGGCCGGCAATGCGTAAGCCTCAATTTGGCGCAACATCAGGTCCCCTTCAGCCTGCAACGATTCTAAACCATTGCCCTGACCACTAAAACGGAAATTCCCATCGCCAAACCGAATGGGGTAAGCACCTGGCCACAAGGCGGCATCCCAACCTTCAAACTGCAACAAACCTTCGAAACGGGGCATCACCTGCCAATCCCTAATTTGCAAGTTGCCCTTGATGGTTTGCCTTTGCCAGGCCACATCCATTGTGGTGGAGGCCATCTCAGAAGCTATGACACCCCGGATCAACAGGCGATCGGGCTTAATCCCGCCATAAGCAGATCCCTTAAAATCGGCTGAAAAGCGGATGGGTTGACTGCTCAAGGCCAAACGTTCTCCCTGAGCCTCCATCGATGCTGTCAAAAACATCCCCTCAGGCAAGGCTGGCAGCCACTCACTTGGCATCACGTTTTGCAAAATGAGATTGGCTCGAAAAGGGGTAACCGCCAATGAATCGCTAAAAAAGCGGTGAAAATCCACAACATCACTGTGTAAGGTGATCCGTTGAGGTCCCTTTTCAATACCGGCATCCAAAAGCATCTGCCCGGAACGGTTATCCACATTTAGGTAGAAGGTGTCCACATCGGCCACCGTGATATCGGGGAACAAAAACTCAAACTCACCCACCGAAGGTTTATTCAACGTCAAACGGCCATCAAAGCTTGAATCACCAGCATAATTGCCCTGTGCGAGGAGTTCGTTGCGCAGGGTGCGCAACCGTAAATTGGACAGGGAAAATCCTTGCGCAGACTGGCGGAAAACGAACGTGAGCAATTTCAACTGAGGCCAGGGCTGATTGGGTTTGGCAGATAAGGAGTCGAGCGAAAAGCGAAGATGCTCTCCTTCCATCTCGAGGCTACTGCGGATGATGATGTTGTCAACCAAGGTTGGAACAGGTGGATTAAACCCTGACAATTGGAGCCGAAACGGGTCAACAACCAATTGACCAATCATCAAATTAAATGAACCCTTTGTGGCACTATCTCCCACCTCATCGGAAGGTGGCATCAGGTGGGCAACATTCAGTCCCAGCAGGGAGTCGTTGACCAGATGAAGGAACCCATTGCGAATGCGGAAGGAGTCGACCACCAAATCCCCTCGGAGCAATGGTATCAACCGGAAAAATGCAGACACTTCTCCTGCGTAGAAAACAGTATCGCTAGCCTGCTCAAGGACCAAATCATGGATGGCTAGGTCGCCCAAGAAGGAACCTTTAATATTCCCGATGTGGATGTTACCATTGATGAAGCGGGGCGAATGCTTTTCCACCAAATCAATCATCAACCGACGCGACAGGCCGGTTTGCAGGAAGCCAAGAAGCAGCCATGGCAATAACAAGATGGTTGCCAAAAGGATAAAGCCTATTTTGATGATTCTTCGTCGCATAGGTCAGAAAGGATTACCAATATTAAGGTGCAACTGCCAGCTTTTTTCGACATCAACAACCGGCCGCGCCAAATCGATGCCTACCGGGCCAATGGGCGTCTTCACCCGGATGCCGAAACCGGCCGCAAAGCGTAAGTCGTTGAAGCGGTAAGTCATACTATTGCGCCACACATTTCCCCCATCGAGGAACAAAGCCACCACCACATTGTTCATCACCTGCACGCGAGGTTCAACAGAAAACTCCATGGTGCTGAGCCCTCCAACCGGATCGCCCTCGGCATTGACCGGCCCCAGCTGATGGCGGCTCCACCCCCTTACCGAGGCATTCCCCCCACCAAAGAAACGCTCATCGATTGGGATGAACGAACCATTTTCCACCGGCTGAATGCCCCCCAGTTGATACTTGGAAGCCAAAATAACCGTCCGGTTGACCCGGTAATAATAGACAACCTTCCCCAAGAATCGCACAAAGGGGTAGCGCCCGTTGAGCAGGGCGGTATTCCACTTGACATTGGCCGAGGCTGAAAAACCTGTTTCGGGGTCAAGCTGGGGCGTAAGAGAGGAATAGATGGCACCGGCAGAGACCCCTGCCTTATCGTAAACTTTGGCAGTGGCAGCTGGGTCGTAAACCAAATCTTTATTGACCAAGGCGAGGTTGATATTTTCGGTGTAGAGGGTCAAGTTGCTGGTGAGATAATTACCAAAACGGTAAAGGAGACCTGCCTCTCCGCCATAGCGGCGCAGTTCGTAGGCCGGTTCGTTTTGCAGGATGAAATAGGGGTTCAGTTGCAGATTACTAGATCGGAACGGGAAGGCAGGCTGGGTGAATTTCAGCGACACATTAATCGGCTCGATGTAGGAGTAGCGGGTGTTCAACGTAACGCGCGACACCCCGCCAGGAAACCTCAAAAGCTGGAGCTCCACAAAAGTGCGTAGCCGCTCTTCGCGGCCATAACCGATGCCGAACCGACTGCTGAGGCGGGGAGCATCCTTTAGGAAAATTCGGATGGGAATGGAGTCGGGCTTCTCCTGCCCGATTAGCGCTTTAACCGACACCACGGAAAACACCCCCAACGCAAAGATGCTCTTTTGTGTGTCGTCGAGCTTTTTTTGCGACCACGATTCCCCCTGTTTGTATTGCAACTGCCGCATCACCTTACGTGGGGCCACCACGCTTGTCCCCTCCAGAGATGTTGTGCTGAAGAATGCCGGATGGTTGCGTTGGATCTGCCATGTCAAATTCGCCTGGCGCGTCAAGGTATCGGGTTGCAACATCGGCTCCACCGAGGCATAGGGGTATCCCCCGTCGCCCACCGTTTGAACCAGAAGCTGTTGGTCGTTGCGGATGGCCTCCTCACGAACCCGCTCGCCTTTTTTAGAGGCGATGCGATAGGATAAAAACCGTTTTTCACGCCGCGTCAAACGGGGCAAAGCATAAGCCGCAGAATCGGTTTGGTAGTTTATTTTTCCAAAAACATAAGGTTCACCTTCGCGGATGTCATAAACTATACGGATGCGTTTCCCATTTTTTGATAAACGATAGGAAAGTGGTGCCATCACAACATCGGGAAACCCTTCATTCTGATAGAAATGAATGATGTTCAACTGGTCGGCTTCGTACTGTTGTTCGGAAAAATAGTTGACCCCTTTTTTAAATACCAGCCGTGAAATGATGTTGGTGGGCTTCAACTGAATCACCTCCATCAATTCGCCCTTGCCAAAAGTTTGGTTTCCGGTGAAACGCACCGAGCGTATGCGAGCCTCCTCCTGGCCTTTGGCAACAGGAAACAGGCAAAGAGAGATCAGAAAACAACAAAACCAGTTACGCATCAAGGTAAAACATAAGATATTACCAAGATAACGGATTTATTTCATGAAAAAAAGGGTGGAGCCATTATTACAACAGCACCACCCTTTGTTGAGTTAATTTGACTTATTGTTTCGCCACGCGCGAACCGGCCAAAATATCGGCGGGCACCTCATCGCAACGGGTATAGATGCGCACTTCGGTTTCATCGTCCAAGGCAGTCCACTTCATAGATTTTTCGAACAGCTCACCCACCACATATTGGTGCGACCAGTCATCGTTGGTGTCCAAGGTGTAGTCGTAAGTACCGCTAATGATGTCACCAAAATCCTCATCCTTGTTCAATTCATAGGAGCCGGTAATTTGCTGAGATACAAAACTGTTCAAATTGGTATGGATCGTATAGTTGCGCACGCCATTTTCCTCATTCCTAGTTAGGGTGATGTAATAGTAGCGCGCATCGCCATCCATTTTCTCGCCATTCCATTCACTCAGGCGCCAGATGCCGGCCACATTGACATAATTGACTTCGAGGGACGGAATTACCACCACTTCATCCTCATCGCTGCACGACACCATGGCCGCAAAGAGCGTTAAGAGTGCGAATATTTTGAAAACTGCTTTCATATTTTTCATTTTTAATTGATTCAAAAAAAATGTGTGATCAAGGTTGCATGTAAATATTTACTTGTAAAGTACGTTGGAGTGGTTCGGATTCGATGCCATTGACCACCACCGGAAAATTGATTGAATCCCCTGCATCGGAAGGCAACAAACTGCCGTCGATGGTGATGGCCATTTCAGCCTCCTGACCGGGGTTGATTAAAACCGGGTTGGTTGAAAAAGAGGCATATCGGGGCAAACCCTCAGCAGAGACCTTAAGTAATTGGCTGCCACTGTTGACACAGACCAAATATTCGGTACGTTTCTGTTTTCGCGTCATCTCAAAGAAACTGACCTCCAAACGCTTGACGCGAAGACCAGAGCCCAAGGCACAGGAATAATCCACCAACCAATGGTTTTTGGCGGGACGGACAACTCCTGACAACGTCAGCTTGGCCACCGGTTGGCCGGGAAAGCCACTGGCATAAACCAACACCTGTTTGTGGATGTACCCCATTTGATCAGCCGGGTCAAAAACAACCACCACCTCGCCATGCCCACCGGGCAAAACCGGTATAGGGTCATACGTCACCACCGTACATCCGCAAGCAGCATCCACCTGAGTAATGGCAACCGATTTCTTGCTGATGTTCTGGAACGGAAACCGACACACGACCAGACTGTCATCCTGGGTCAACGTATCCAACGCCAAACCGTCCACCTGAAAATGCAATAAGGCCAAATCCTTCGGCAAAGTGGGATTCATCACTGAATCCCTTTTGCTAAGATCGATCACCCTTCCCTGGCTCCAAAGGAGCACAGGGAGGAGAATCATGACAATAATTATTTTCAGCTTTACATGCATACCTTATCAATTATAACCAACCATTGCTTTTACGCACCGTAATATGGAACACTTGTTTGGTGCCATTGCTGGCAGTCACAGTAGCGGTTGTAGAACCTTCCTTAAGACCTTTCAGGGTGAAATTCACCTGGTCGGCCGAACTCATTTTGGCAATGGTGTTGTCGGCAACAGTGCAGGTGAAGGTCAAGCCTTTACCATCGGCAAAATAGCGCGAATAATTGATGGCCGATGTTCCACCGATGGCCACATACATATTGGGCACCTTCATGTCGACGCCAGCCCCTTCGATGGATTTCATCAGGCGGTAGGCATTGATCAAACCAGTTCCCATTTTGCCTGCATAGGCTCCAGGCGACATTTGCATAGGAGATACCTGCCCATAATAGGCATAGTTGGTATAATAGACCTTGGTGTTTTGGAAATAGGATTCGATGGGCACTTCGGATGCCGATGCCAAAACCAACTGGCGGAAATCGGAAGCCTTGAAATGTTTTTGAAGCTGCACCGCATAAGAGAGGCCCAATGCCACAACACCCGAAACGGCGGGACAAGCCATGGATGTACCTTCCATATAGCCATAATACTCCCCGTCGAATGGCGGAATGGTGGAGTAGATCTTGCCCTCCTCGCATTTGTGGTAGTCGCTGTCGCCACCTGGTGCTGAGATGCGTATCCCTGCCCCAAAGTTGGAGAAGCTCGATGGCGTCCCATCGGCAGCCAATGCTGCCACCGAGATGTAATCGGGATAAGCACCCGGGTATCCGGCCATCGCTGCCGATTCGTTACCACCTGCAAAAACCACGATACCACCCTCGATCACACCATTGGGTGAGCCGGCCTTGTGAATGAAATAATCCAAAGCTTCTTTTTCAAGAGGAGCGCCACTCGCCCACTCTTCATCAGAAACAAACCCGGGCATATACATTAACGGATTAGCAAGTCCTGAGTTGTAGCCCCAGCTGCACTGCAAAACCACAGCGCCGTTATCGGCAGCATATTTGATGGCCTTGGCCTCCTGGTACATGGAAACACCACTGCTGCCGGCAAAAACCTGACACGACATAATTTTAACCCCGCTGTTGGCGGAGCCATTACCTCCGGCCACCCCGCAAACACCAGTGCCGTTGTTGTTGACAGCAGCTATGGTGCCGGCCACATGGGTACCATGGCCGGTATCGCTACCTTCATTGTAGGTGATTAAACCCCGGTCGGTCACGAAGTTATAGCCGTGAAGATCGCCCGCATAACCGTTGCCATCGGCATCTTCCTGCGAACCAAAAACCTCGCCCTCATTCACCCACATATTGTCCTTTAGGTCGGGGTGGTTATACATCACGCCTTCGTCGAGGACCGCCACGATGATGGAAGGATCGCCGGTGTTAAGTTCCCATGCTTCCTGGCAACCTACGTCCACACCCTGAACGGCCTGCACAATTTCGTCGCCCTTTTGGTTGATGGTGCCATCGGCCAACAAACGGCCATTGTTGATGTAGCCCCACTGCACGGGAAGAGCCGGATCGTTGAAACCTTCCTGCAATGAAGCGGAGCGGCTCATGGATTTCAGGGCCTTTTGGGTTTCCGCACTTAACGCGGTGGCTCTCACCTTGGGATTATAGGCACGCTGAATGGGGTGCGAATATTGGATTTTTTCAATCTCCCCCATGGTCGACAGTTCAAGAGCGACTTGTTCCAGATCACTGTTTTCGTCGAAGTGGATCACATACCAACGGTTCAAACCAGCCTCGCGGGTACGCTCCTCGTTGCGGCTATCCAATGGGAAGATGCGTTCCAGACTAGTGGTTCCAATCCGGTGCAATATGGCATCCATAGCCATGCTACCCGAACGCAACATGCCGGTTGCGGCAGATTTCAACTGGTTTTGCTCAACCAAATTGATGGCGGGGGCCTTAAATTTAACCATGATCTCCCCTTGGATTGCTCCAGCCGGAAGACTGATAATAGGTGCCCCATTCCCATCCTGCTCCACCAGATCCGGTTGGTTGTCGGAACATGAAGCGATAATGACTGCAAGCGCAGCAATTAAAAATATCGATATCTTCTTCATAATTTACTATTCTATCATTTTGGGTTTTGCAGCCGGATAAAATTCATAGAAATAATCTAGGTTGTCGGGTTCATTGTCGAATCCCGGAACTTTTCCGGCTCGGTCGTAACCATTTTCCTGCGAAAAGATCATGCCAAAAGGCGCAAAATTGCTCAGGCGCGGATGGTACAGCAACCAGTCGGGCAAATCACCCGTCATGAAATTCAGGTTAAGGTTTAGTACCTCCAAATTGGGCAACACGCAAGGTATTTGGGTCATCAACCGCTTTTTATTTTCAGCCGAAGCACTGTTCAACGTATCGTTGCCAGCAATTTGTTGGGCGGTATAATAGCGGGCACCATAGCTCTTCATCGAAGGCAGCTCTCCATAGATGTATCCATAAGAGAGGCTCAACACCCTGAGGTTGTCCCACTTAAGGATATTAACCAAAGAGGCGGCATCTATGCGCATACCCCAGTTGTTTTGCCAGATGTTATCGCGGATATCGGTTCTGGTATCCCAGCGCCGCATGCCACCCAGGTCAAGGATGATCAAATTTGGGAAGTTGGTGCTGTTGATGGTATAGGGAAGTGAGGTGAAGTTGTTGCTTCCCAGAGCCAGAGTCCGGAGCGTTTTCATGGGTTTGGTCAACTCGGTGGCAGGGTTTAGCGTGGTTATACCATAAGCTGCAACGGTCAAGTGTTTGAGATGCTCCAGGTTGGCCAAAGCATTACCCATCAACAACTGGTCGGGCAAGAGGTTTCTATTTGTATTGCCATAAAGCACCAGAGTTTCCAAATAAGTGAGATTTCCCAATTCCACAGGCAAACTCTCTTTAGTATTGAAAAGGCGGAACTCCACGCTACGCACACGACCCACCATTTGGGATGTTGCCCCCTTGTCGGTTTTCTCCCACAAGATGATACCCTTCCAGTGATCCATTTTTTCACTTAAATCCCACTGTCCCATGACGCTCAATTTTTCCTTGATGATAATCAAGGCAAGGGAGTCGCCAGTACGGTTGTCCTCAATTTTTGGCGCTGCCAACTGGTTCACCTTCAAAACAGCCTCTTTCTCGAGCACATCTCCCTCATTTTTAGGTACGAAGGCGATGTCCACGGAACGGTCAAGGGGATTGGTGTTCATTTCCCAATTAAACCGCACTTTGGTTGTTTGCGGACGGGCACCATGATCCATGGATACCGACGGCTGTTGATCTAACTTGATCCAGTTTTTAGCTTCGGCAGGTATCACCACGTTGAACTCCACGTTGGTGGTGACCGAAACTTCGAAATAGCGTTTGCCATATTGGCCCATATTGGCCACTTCAACCGCTTGTTCGCTCAGGCCGATCATCTTGCCAAAACCGGTTTGATGGATCTTCACCGCTTGGCGAGGTTGCCCTTCGGGAATAAAAGTGACCACGGCATTGCGCACGTCATTGGAGAGCGTGGTGTCCACCACGATTTCGCACTTGACAGCACCAACGCCATTGGCCGGCAAAACCTTCACCCAAGGCTGGTCAACCTTAGCCACCCATTGGGTGGCAGAGGTGACGCCCACAACTTCCGATCCGCCTTCAGCCCCCAGGGTGATCTCGCTGGAGTCCAATGCAAAGCCCGAAATTGTATTATCTTCTGAGTCATCGCATGCCGTGGCCATGGCCAAAGCAGCACACATGCAGAAAACGTATTTAAATATCAATTTCATATTCAATTTTTTATGATTGTCATTCATTTAACTATTCCAGATCGAGATAACTACATCCCCGGATATCCTGGGTACGGTCGTAAACCAAGATGTAATACCCTGCCCTGATATAGGCACACACGCCCGACATGTCGATGGTGATGTTGGGGTTGTCCTTGATCTCGAAAATATAGATATTGGGCGAAATGGTGTCATCAATCTTGCGAAGATCGTTGCCGCCAAAATAGAGGGCACGAAGGCTTGGGCAAGTATAGATACCTGTGGGCCATTCGCGCATGATGCGGTTTCCATCGGCATCGCGCTGGTTGCGGAAGGCAAAAACCGTGAGGCGCGAAATATTCAATGGGCCATAGGGGAACGACGCAAACGCGTTGTTGCTCAAGTCGAAACCATAAAGGTATGGCAATGTCACTGCATTGAACTCCTTGGGCAGCTTGGTCAGCTTATTATACGATAGGTCGAGCGATTCAATCAAATAAGAATATTGCCCCTTGAGCGAACCATCGGGAAAACTCTCCATACCGTTACCGCTCAGCGACAATGAATTAATCAAGGAGTTTTTCTCGAACAAGATGGCCGGGAAGGATTTGAGCTTGTTGCCAGCCAACGTCAAAGTGCTCACATTGATTCCCTTGAAATCATCACCATCCTGGAACCCGGCAATCTCATTGAATGAGAAATCTACACTGGACATTCCAAATACTGATTTGGCATTGAAGATATTAGGGAACTCAGTGAGTTTGTTGTGCGCAAAAGAAATACCTTCCACATCCTCGTATCCGCAGAAATAACCGTCGATACGGGGGATTTCGGTGATCTGGTTGTATTCCATATTCAATTGCACCAAGTTGATCTCCTTGCCAAAGGCAGGGATGGTCTTGAGCTGGTTGTAGGCGCAATCGAGCTTACCGAGTTTCTTGAAATTGCGGAAACTCTCGGGCAGCATGGTTAGCCTGTTGTTGCGCAGGTAAAGGATCTGCAACTTAGCAGCAGTGGTGGCATTCCCCAACTGGTCGAGTCCCGCTTCAAAAACAGATGGTTCAATCTGCGGATTGCAGGCCAGGTTAAGCAACTCGATGTTGGGCATGGAAAAGAGTGCCTGTGGCAACGCCTTCATCGAGGGGCAATTGTATATTTCCACATCGGTCAAATCTTCCATTTGGGAAAAGTCAGTTCCTGCCTCAAAATCAGAGAACTTGCCATTGGCAATAAAGAGTTGCTGCAATTTGGTCAGTTTGGAGATCTCCTTTGAAATTCCTGTGATGCCATTGGTCAAGTTGCCGGGCACCACATCACGGGTTGAAATGCCACCATCAGCAGGTGTTGCAGGCATCTCTACCGGTTTTCCTTGCATTTCGAATGCCAGGCGGAGGGGTTCCGAAAAGGTAGAACGCACGTCTTTTTTGATGAACTTGTTGTAATAGTCGTTGCGCCATGCCTGTTTCTGTTCATCAGTCTCATCTCCAGTCCACTGCTCAAGCATATTGCCACCGATTCGGTCGGAGTGGGTACCCAAGGTCAGGATGGTCAATTCGGACAACTGGCCAATGGCAGCAGGCACCATGCCACGAGGGCCGAACGAACCAAGGTTAAGCACCTTAACACGACCTTTGGAATCGAGATTTACCCCGGGCTGAAGCCCCCAAAGGTCAATGTCTTTATTGAAATCCCAATTCATGCCTAAAGGATACCCCATGTCATCGTAACTCCAGTTTTCGCCGCCGAGGGCTTCCCAAATTTGGCGCAAAGCCAGGTAATCCTGAATATAGGCCGCACTGTGGTAAAGATTCACGGGAACTTCAACCTTCGCCGGCTTGTTGTCTTCAATTTCGAAACGGGTTTCTGCCAGCACGTTGTCGCCATCCAAGGTTTTCTTGTCCTTATTGTAAAGGATGTAAGAGAGCACTTCATATTCGCCAGCCCTAATGGAGAGGGCTGAATCGCTTTGAGCCACGGCATAGATATTTCCCCCGTCGCCCAATTGCTGGGAGTACTTAAACGGAATAAACTCGAAAGCGGTTTTTGCACCGGTGAACTGATCCTTGATGTACAAGGTGGCAAAACGGATTTCGGTAAACTGGTAGTTGTTGGCATTGGCAGCTGACTTGGACTCCACCACCATGTGTTTGGTGAGTGAGAACTTCAAACTTCCCCTGGCCACCACGTTCACGGTCATATCCTTCACCGTCAAGCCACCTTCCACTACGGAGACAATGGTTTTTTGAGCCGGTTCGCCCGAGAGGATCAGCTCCAATTCCTGACCTTTGGCTTTATAAAGGAAAAAGCCCACTACGGTGTAATCGCCTGCCATCAATTGCAATTTTTCACTGCGTAGCCCCATCTCCGGATCATCGCTCAGAGGATGGAGACCTAAAGTCTGGATCACTTCGGAACCATCACCGTTGTTGGTCAGTACAATTTTGATCTTTTCAGCATCCGCCAAGTAATCCAACTCATTGGTGCTGGCACCTGAGGATTTATTGTATGAGGCACTCTTGAAGAGTTTGAACTGGGCATATCCCAATTGAGCCTGGAGGATCTCCTGCTCATCGTCGGAACACCCGTTGAGCGAAAGCCCCAGGGCTATCACCAGACAGGCCAGCATCAGCCTATTGATATATGATATTTTCGATTTCATGTAATTAAATTTTGTTTTTGATGGTAATCAAATCAGTATCGCATAACCAATAGAACAGCGTACACCTCACCCATTTCATCATAGAATGATATCTCCATAGGTTGAGCGCCGTTGGTTGAATCGCCGATACCCAAAATCATGGTCTCCAACATGGAGTACATGGCAACTTCAACGCCATCCCACAACATTACGGGATTTCCTTGGATGTAATAGCCTGTAAACCCATTGGGTTTCACCAAAAATCCATCATAAGGCACGCCCAAAGGCAACGAAAGGATGGCTACATTAGTTGTTCCATAGCGTTCCATCATCTCAGCCTCACTCATATCGCCGATGGCGTCCATGTAGGAGATGGTTTCGATGGGCATGCCATCCAAATCGTACAGCGGATTATTCTCCATGTCGTAAACGGCAAAACCACCGCTCAGTTTTGGATTGGCTTTCTGGTTGAAGGTACCCGCCACATATTGGGCATATTGCGATGTGATTCCTTCTTCTACCGAAAAGACCAGGTTGTCGAAATCAGCCGCAACAGTTTCATAAACCGAATTTGGGAACACCATCAGGAAGGCGTCACGGGCAGCGCCCTGGTTGCCGGTCATGAAAACAGTCAATTCTCCCGCTTGATCGTCGTCGGCAAAAATCCAGCTCTCATCGTCGCTCATCCGTGTGCAACTGAATTCATACTCCCAGGTCATGTCGTTGCGGGTCTGGGTATATTCCACATAAACCAGCTTGTATTGGTCATTCCTGGCAGCCACGCTAAGGGGCATAGGTGCGTCGAATTGCACCTCGTTCCAGGTGTAGCTGTAGCCATCGTGCTCAAAATTAATGGATTCACCCATTGGATTGGGATTACTGAACTCCACCTTATCAGCAGGAATGCCATCGTAATGAACCGGTAGCGTAGCAATCACCTCGCCAGCCTTATTACGGAAGCGCAACTCCTGTTGCCATGGTGCTTTACGATGTTGGAAACCATCCTTCAAAACAGGGTTGATGGTCACCACATCGCCTGCCAAACCATAGGTTTTGGTATTGGATAGGTCGATGCTTTCGGAGGCTTCTACAATCCAGTCGGCATTAGCGCTCACCACAAATGATTGGTTTCCGGCATAATCCTGACTATATGGATTTTCCTGACCATACACAATGGTTTGGTCGCTGTTGAAAGCCTTCAGTTCATAACCAGTCATGGGGCGGGTCACCTCAAAGATAACCTGGTTGGTGCCCTCCATAATCAAGGTCAAATCGGCCCTGTACGACTTCATCAGAGCGGTGGCATCGTTGCTGATTTTCACCGTCACCGATTGTTTTCCGGCACCTCCGGAACAGGAGAACACCTCTTCGCCATCCACCACAAAGGTACACCACAAGGCGGAGGAGGTCAACGACCAGTCGGAATTGGCATCAAAAGAGAGGGCCTTTTCATCACCCACCGCACATTCTATCTTTTGCAATTGCGGGAATACAGCGGATGTTGTACCCTCGCCATCATCATCGCAAGCAACCGCCATCAGGCCAATTGCCACGATCATCAACCGCAAGTATAATTTTATATCCTTCATTTGTTTCATTTTTTAATACCCTTGTTTTATCAGTTGCTCAGCTTCCTTGTCGCTAATCCACTCTATCACATTGACAAAGGTTCCTACGGTACCCACATTTTCAACATAAACGGTGATGTATTGCAACACAAATCCTTGGCAAACATTAAAATACGACACATAAGCGGTGGGTTGCGCCACCATCAGCTTACCATTGCCGTAAATGGTGCCAAATGCTTCGGCCGTGCTGCCCAGCACCTGGTCGTCCATCTCAACGAAAGGTTTCAGCGGGTCGGTGGGGTCAAATTTGATTTTGATGTCATACCCATTGTAAAACAGGTCGTGCAACACAATGGTGTTCTCTTGGTCGTCCACTTCGCTCTTGAGCACCCGCAAGCTGGTATTGCTCATATAATCGCGGAAGAAAGTGGATCGCACCTTGCAATACCCCGTGAAAGTGTTGATGTCGAAGGGGCACGACTTAATTATTTCCACCCGGGTTTGGGTACCATACAGGTCCCACTCCTGCCCTTCCTTGAGGATCAGCCGCAACCTAAGGGAGAGCGAACCGGAAGGTTCGATATTTTCGTAGATCCCTTTGACCTTTACATTGGTAGCAAGCTCACCGGCTTTGATGGTGACCGAGTTGGACTCGATGGTGAAGTGCTGGTCTTCAACAGCCGTGCTGTTTTGATCGTCCACTTCCACGGCATAGGTACGGTCGTAGGAACAAGCTACGGTGGAACCCACCGGCACATTGAAATAGTCCTGGCTGTTGCTCACCGGGAAATAGGTCATGGTGTCGGAAAACATCACATATTCCGGCCCGTCGTAAGTAGTTTGATCGGCCGAGGAATCACATGCCGTCAGCGCCACAACCATGGCCGCAAAGGCAGACAACCCTTTCAATATTCGTTTCATGATCATATATTTTTCCATGTTGCTTATTTATTGCTTTCGTTGGGTTCGATGTCGGCATCGGGCGATTGCAGTTCGTGCTGGGGAATTGGCCAAACGAACAGCGGATTGGACGGTTCCACGCGAAGGGCATTGCCCGGTGAAACAGTGGAAGTTTGTGCCTCGCGCTTGAATCCCATGCCCCAACGTTTCAAATCGTTCAAGCGAAATCCCTCCATATAAAGTTCGCGCACACGCTCCTTGGCAATCTCATCCAACCAGTTGTCGGCATTCAACACCGTTGAACCATAAGTGGAGAAGCGCGCGATACGCAGGGTGGTGATATCTTTGGCAGCCTTGCTGAGACCCACCCCACCCAAATTACAATAAGCCTCGGCGCGGATCAGGTATTGTTCCGAAAGGCGGAACGGCTTGGGCATATTGACATGCAAAATATTGCTGGCCAAAAAGTTGCGGTTTCCAAAATACTTAATCAACAGAGGCGTGGTTAACCCATGGCTGTAACCGGTTGTGGCATTGGCAAAAAAGGCTTCGTAACGCAGATCGGTCGCATCATAAAGATCCAAAACCCATTTGGCCGGAACATAATCGGGCTTATAGGATGAATAGTCGAAGTTGAAGAACACCTGACCCAACCGGCCACCATAGGAGTTGATGTCGAACTGCACCTTCCAGATAATTTCGGTGGATGCATCGTACTGCCACAGATACTCATAAGCATTGTAACTGGCATTGGAAGAGCTCTGATTGACGCTCGATAGGAAATACTTCTTGCTGTCGATTACCAACGAGGCGTAGTCAATGGCTTTCTGCCACTCTTTCATATAGAGGTAAACACGAGCCTGCAGGGCATTGACAGCCCCAATGGTGAAGTAAGCCGTATTGTAAAGCACTTCCGAATTGTTATCGTCCAACTTTAGGTAATCGGATGCCAAGGCCAAGTCGTTGAGCACAAACTCATAAGAATCCTTTAACGAGGCGCGTTTGGGGCGACCAGCGTTGGAGTAGCTGTCAATCAGGGCCACACCCAGTTCCTTGTCGGCCGTGGCGGGATCGTAAGCCTTGCAAAATTGCTTGATCAGTTCGGAATAGGCTAGCGCACGGGCAAAATAGACTTCGCCCTTGTAAACTTCAAGCTTGACCAAAAGCTCATCGTCCTGGGTGTTTTGTTCAACCTGGTCCACATGCTCGAGGAAATAGTTACAACGGCCAATAACCTTGTACAACTGCTGATACACAGCCTCCACTTCGTTGTTGGTGGAGAGGATGTCCCACCGCCATACGTCGCCATAAGCATTGGAGTAGCCCTGCACAGCATAGGCCAGGTCGGTTTGCAAGTCGGGGAGCAAAGTAAGGTAGCCACTGTAGAGTGCCGGACTTTTGAAGGCGGCATAGATGCCAATCACAACTTGGTTGGCCTCTGTTACTGTTGTCATAGCCTCGTTCTCGGGAATCGCATATTCCGGATATTTATCAAGGCATGAGGATGCTGATAAAGCTATGGCAACCAATACTATATATTTTTTGATATGTCTTATCATTGTTATCATACTTATTAGAATGAAACCTCAAGGCCAAAAGTGAACTGGCGCGATGCCGGGTATTGAGCCTTGTAAACATTGGATGTTGATTCCGGATCAAGACCAGTGAACTTGGTGAATGTGAACAGGTTCTGACCCTGCACATACACTCGGGCGTTACTCAAGAAATTTGTGGCATCCATAACCTTCTTGGGAAGCGTGTAGCTCAACATCACATTTTTAAGACGCAGGAAGGAAGCATCCTCCAAAAAGCGCGAATCCATTTGTGGGGTTACACCGTGGCGTGGGATGTCGGTGATGTCGCCGGGCTTTTTCCAACGGTCGTAAAGCAATCGGTTCGACTGGTTGTACACAGCATAAAGCCCGTTGCTTTCTTCAAAGAAACGGTCGTTGTTGAACATCCAGCGGTCGGCCACCCAACTGAACTGAGTTGACAGCATAAGACCCTTATAAGAGAGGGAAGTGCCAAAACCACCTTGCCAAGGAGCCGTATAGCTTTTACCCACCATCACCTTGTCCGATTCGCGATACTCATTGGTGATGGCACCATTTTTATCGTACCAGAGGGCATCGCCATTCACCGGGTTCACACCAGCGTAACGGTTGATATAGAATTCGCTGGCCGAATGGCCCACTACGAACTTGGTACCCGAGCTTGAGATTTCATATTCATCCAAACCATTGTAGAGTTCGGTTATCTCGTTGTAGTTGTACGATGCATTGGCGTTCACATTCCAAGTGAAATTTTTTGTGCGCACGATGTCGGCATTCACCGAGAGCTCAGCACCACGGTTGATCATGGCACCCACATTGTCCCAACGGTATCCGAAGCCGCCATCGGCCATCGAAACAGGCACCTCCATCAGCATGTCGGTGGTGCGTTTGTTGTAAATCTCAGCCACCACGTCGAATCGGTTTAGGAATCCAACATGCAAGCCAAGGTTGGTTGTCCAAAGTTTTTCCCAACCCATCAGCTCATTGCCACGTTGGAGGGGTGCAATACCGGCATCGCCGCCATAGTTGATCCCGCCGGCCACCAAGGCCATGTGGTCGTAATTTGGAATGGCCGAGTTACCCGAGGTTCCGGTGCTGAATGTCACCTGCGCATTGCTCAACCAGCTGTATTGCTGAAGGAAGTTCTCCTTTTTCACATTCCACATCAAACCCACCGACCAGAATGAAGCCCAACGACCATTCTTACCAAATCGGGAGGAGGCATCGGTACGCACCGAAAGGTCGGCATAGTACTTATCGTTATAATTGTATTCACCCCTTCCGAAGAAAGAGAGAAAAGCGTATTCAGTAGTGGAATCACCCCACGACGAGGCACGGGTGCCCGAAGAGATGTTGGTCAAATTGTCGTTGGATTGGCCACTGGTGACCACTTGAAAACCTTCAGAGTGATAGTCGATCCCCTCCTGCCCCAACATGATATTAAAGGAGTGGAGCTCTTTCATCTTAAATTTGTAAGTAGCCGTATTGCTGATGGTCAGGTTGATGGCATCCGAAGAGTTACGACCAGCCTGCCCAGTCCCATTGTTGGGCTTGTAGCTTGGAAACGACTGCATAAAACCGGTGGAGTGCGAAAAATCGGCACCCACCAACGAACGGAGTACCAGGCCTTCAGCCAAAGTCACTTCGCCAAAAAAGGTAGTAATGGCTTTGTACTTTTTGTAAGTCAAGGGATTGTTTTCCATCCACTCCAGCGGATTCTGCCCGGTGCCTTTCCAACTGCCATCGTTTACCGACGCCAGAGAGCCATCGGCCTTATAGGGGTTCCAGTAAGGAAGCATAAAGCGGGTGGCCGATATCGGTGTGTAAAGTGCGTAGGCCCCATCATCGGCCTGCTCAATCTCCTCGTAGGCCACCATGGAGTTGGTACCCAGCTTGAGCCACGATTTGGCTTTGGTCTCCACGTTAGCGCGGAAGTTATTACGCTTGAAGTTAGAGCCTACAGAAATACCCTGCTGGTCGTAATAGCCACCCGACACAAAATAGTTGGTTTTGTCGGTTGCCCCATTCACCGACAACTCATAGCTCTGCAACGGTGCATTGTCGTTGAACACCATATCGAGCCAGTTGATGTTTGTCAGCGAAAGCTTGTTGTAGTCCTGCCCTTTGTCGAGTCCAATCTCCTTTTCGTACTGGATTCGTTCGGCGGTGTTCATCATGTGCCAGTCGTCCTGCGCCAGGCGCGAGAAACCCGACTGGGCGCGCAAGGTCACCTTAGCTTCATCGAGGGTGCGGCCACGTTTGGTGGTAATTACCACAACCCCGTTAGCTGCCCGGGCTCCATAGATTGAAGTGGAAGAGGCATCTTTAAGCACCGAAATGGATTCGATGTCACCAGGACTGATGGCATTGAAATCGGAGCTTGAGATGGGGATCCCGTCCAGGATAAATAACGGCGAAGTACCAGAACTCAATGAGTTGGTTCCACGTATTTGGAACACAGCCGCTTTGCTGGGTTCGCCCGAGTTGGAAACCACCATCAAGCCGGGAGCCTGTCCTTGCAGGGCTTGGTCGAAGCTGGGTGCGGGGATATTCTCCATCTTGTCGGCCTTGACGGTAGCCACCGAACCGGCGATGGTGCCTTTTTTGCGCACGCCATAAGCCACCACCACCACCTCATCGGTGAGTTTGGAGTCGGCTTTTAAAGTTACGTTCAAAACATTGGTTTGCGCCGTCACAGGGTGAAGCTGCGATTGCATGCCAATGTAGGAAAACCGGAGGGAGACATTGGTCCCCCCTTTAATTTCGATGGAGTAGTTGCCATCAAAGTCGGTGACCACACCATAACTACTTCCCTCTTGCAATATGGATACGCCAATCAGCGGTTCGTTCCCGTCTTCGGAAACGACCTTACCCTTGACCACAAAGTTTTGTGCCAAGGTGATTTGCACACCAAAATAAGCAAGAGAGATGAACATAAGAATAAATCTTCTCATCTCTTACTTTTTGATTGATTACTAAATATTTGATTTATGAATATTTAAAACAGACAAGAAACTCTCCTTCAAAAAGAGGATTGTTGCGTTTTAAAATCGAATAGGGAATCAAAATAATAAATCGTCGCGTTTTTTGATATTTTTCCAAACATCTAAAAGCGATCGATTAGCGAGGATTAAGTTATACATAACGCAAAAATAAAAATCATCGCAAATATATCATTTATTCGAAGAAATTATAATGACAATTGTGGCAATTTTAATAAAATGGAGGGGAGTCCAAGAGTTGAAGAGTTCAAGGGTTGAAGAGTCAACAAGTCGGGGAGTCAACGTGTCGACAGGTTGAAGATGTCTTGTCCTAGAATAAGTTTACACAAAAAGTAAATTGAATTTAGGATTATGAAAAAAAGAATCAACATTATTCCGGACGAAGTAAAACTTCAAGTGGTAACTGAGTACATTAGCAGCGACATCACCAGAGAGGAATTAAAGGTGAAATATGGTTTCACCGGAGGAGCAAACATCGATCGCTGGATGAAGCAATTTGGTGTAAAAAAGCCTTCGGTGAATGAAATCACACAATTCAAAGAGATGAGCAAGATTGGAGGCAAGACCAAGGAAGACAAGGTATTGGAAGATAAAATTAAAGAACTTGAACAGCAGCTTGAGCATGCAAACCTGAAAGCGAGAGCCTTGGATGCAATGATTGACATTGCCGAGAAAGAATTTGACATTCAAATCAGAAAAAAGTCTGGACCCAAACAGTAGACCAATTGCACACAAGAAATGAGGCTCCAATAGAGATCTTGTGTGAATTGTTTGGGAAGAGCCGCCAAGCTTATTATCAGAAAATAAAGTACAATTACAGGGAAGTGCTGAAGGATCATGTCACCATAGAACTGGTTGACAAGACAAGATTGGATATGCCCAGGATTGGAGGACGCAAGCTGTATGAAATTGTCGGTCAGCATTTAAACGGTGGGCTACAAATGGGGCGTGATGCATTTTTCGAATTACTACGCCGAAACCACCGGCTGGTGAGGCGTAAACGTCGTACTGCACGCACCACGTACAGTAATCACTGGTTGCGGAAGTATCCCAACTTGATTCGTTCTTTCACTCCAGTCAAACCCAATCAATTATGGGTGAGTGATATCACCTATATTGAAACGAAAGCTGGATTTGTCTACTTGTCCTTGATAACAGATGCCTATTCAAGAAAAATAATCGGGTGGAGTATTGGCGATACACTTGAGGCAAAGCACTCTCTATCTGCACTGCAGATGGCCATAAAGGGTGCCCCCAAAGATTTGAGCAAGCTGATTCATCATTCGGATCGGGGTGTTCAGTATTGTAGCGATACATATGTGAAAGCACTGAATAAAAAGAATATAAGCATCAGCATGACTGAAAGTGGCGATCCACTGGAAAATGCGATTGCGGAGAGGGTCAATGGCATACTGAAAACCGAGTGGCTATATTTAAATAGTTATTCAGGAATCGAGGAAGCCACACGGGCAGTCGAAAACGCAATCAGGTTATACAACAACGTACGTCCCCACTTGAGTTTGGGTATGGAGACTCCATGCAATGTGCATACATCTGGAAAGCCGGTGGTTAGAGTGTGGCGAAATTATTACAAGAAAAAGGATTTTGAGAAAGCGGATAATTGAATTATTTTTGATGGCCCAACAAAGTGATGGTGAAACTTTATACCATTACGAATAAAACAAGAGTGGCATCGAGCCACTCCTTGTTTTGCCCAACAAAGTTCCGGCTCTCATTGCCCATTACAGAATGATTGAATGCAACATAAAATAAACCATTAACTGTAAAGATTTTTTAGGACGAGTCAAGTCGAAGAGTTGAAGAGTCAACGAGTCCCAAAGTCAACGAGTCGAAGAGTTGAAGAGTCAACGAGTCCCAAAGTCGAAGAGTCGAAGAGTCCCAAAGTCAAGTAGACTTTAGACCGTATGACTGGTAAACTGAAGACTTGTGGACTGAAGACTTGTGGACTGATTGACTCCGCCTAAGTCGGGAGCAAAAAAAAGACCATCCGTTCGGACAGTCTTTTCGTGTTGGTGACCCAGCTGGGGCTCGAACCCAGGACCCCATCATTAAAAGTGATGTGCTCTACCAACTGAGCTACTGAGTCATCCTGTTTGCTGTTCTAAAAAATGAAGTTACTTGGCACCAATTTTGGTTGAGTAACTAGTGACCCAGCTGGGGCTCGAACCCAGGACCCCATCATTAAAAGTGATGTGCTCTACCAACTGAGCTACTGAGTCATCATTTTTTTCAAACGCGTTGCAAAAGTACGTGCTTTTTTTAGAAATACAACAAAACGGCCTTTAAAAGTTGACAATAAGTGCGACAAAATATTTAATCAACTAAATATCAGCCACAATTATTTGACATTTTATTTCAATGATCCTCGATTTTTTGTAACTTATCCGGTCAACAGGGATAAGGGGAGCGCCAATCCCCATCCGAAAAACAAGAAAAAATGGATCTGGAAAAACAAAAAATTCGATTTCCAGCTGTTGCCGGCTCCTTTTATCCCGACAACCAAGAGGGGGTGAGACAACTGGTCAACCGACTATTGCTCGAAAACAAGCAACATGGAGATCCCCCAAAAGCCCTCATCATACCACATGCCGGGTATGTTTTCAGCGGTGCCGTGGCAGCCTCGGGTTATAGCTTGCTCAATGCTGGCTATATCAATCCGGTCGTCTTCCTAATTGGCGCTTCTCACCACAGCCTATTCCAAGGTGCTGCACTCGACCCTCATGAGGCTTTCCAAACACCATTGGGGATTGTACCGCTCCACCAAACAACCAACCAACAATTGGCTCTGCATCAAGGAGTATTTGCCCTATCGGGCAACCCCCACCGCAAGGAACACTCCCTGGAAGTACAACTACCCTTTATCCAGGCCATCTACCATGACCAGTTCACCATAGTCCCCATACTGCTTGGGGCGGCATCCACCGGAGAACTCCAGCAAATGGCCACCGCGCTCCAACCGTTTTTTGAAAAGCCCGAAACTTTATTTGTCATCAGCACCGACTTATCACACTACCCACCCATGGAAATTGCCCAGGAGACCGACCAAAGGGTTATTGAAGCCATCTGCACCGGCAATCCTGAAAAATTAAAAAAAACACTCCAACACGAAGCCAACCGCAATCTACCGGGCTACCAAACCGGGTTGTGCGGCTACAAAGCGGTTTTGCTACTTCAATACATCACCAGCCGCCTCAAAACCGCCCGATACCGATTGGTCAAATACCAAAACAGCGGCCATTCCCCACAAGGCTCCAATCAGGAGGTAGTTGGCTATGCCGCCATATCGGTGACTATTTAAAAATTAGAATCATGACAACACATACAGAAACATCGGTATGGCTCCAGAACAACCTGCACCAAATGTTGTATAAGACCTTGCACCACGAGCCGTCACAACCGGATGACTCCAGCATCCCTTATGGACTGAAGCAACATGGCGGCGCCTTTGTCTCCATCTATCTCGAAGACCAACTGAGGGGCTGCATCGGTCGCATGAAATCGGAGGATCCCTTGTGGCAAACCATCCTCGACATGGGCGTGGCCGCCATTACCAGCGACCACCGGTTCGAACCGGTTTCGGCAGGCGAATTGCTGAAATGCCGGTTGGAAGTCTCCATCCTCTCGCCGCTCAAGCCGGTGCACGACATCAACGAGATTGAACCCGGGCGCCACGGCATCTATATGGTGGATGGCCCCAACAGTGGGGTTTTCCTGCCACAAGTGGCGGTAAAACAGGGTTGGACAACCCTCCAGATGCTGGAACACTGCGCGCACGACAAGGCCGGTATTGGCTACAACGGCTGGAAACGAGCCAACCTTTACTCATTTGAAGCTGAAACCATCACCATCGACCCATCATGACACGCCACCCGGCCATGTATTGGCGACAGCTGGAACACCATAGGGTAGAATGCCTCCTATGCCCCCATCAATGCGTGTTGGCGAATGGGGAAACAGGCCAATGCGGTGCCCGCCAAAACAAGGACGGCCTGCTTGTGGCCTTAACCTATGGGCATCCGGTGGCGATGCACATCGATCCGGTGGAAAAAAAACCGCTGTACCAATTCCATCCTGGTGCGAAGGTGTTTTCCATCGCCACCGGTGGATGCAACCTCCATTGCCTTCATTGCCAAAACTGGGAAATCTCGCAACGGGTGAATCTATCCTCCCCATACACGCCACCTGAAAAAGTAATTGCCATGGCACAGGAGAGTGGTTGCCAGGCCATAGCCTACACCTACACCGAACCGCTGGTGTGGTACGAATACCTGCTCGACATGGGCAAGCTAGCAAGGAAAGCGAATATGTCAAACATCCTGGTTTCAGCAGGATACATCCATCCCCGGCCACTGCAAAGGCTACTCCCCTATCTCGATGCCGCCAACATCGACCTAAAGAGTTTTTCGGATGAACAATACCGCACCATCAATGGCGCCACTCTACAACCGGTGCTTAACACCTTATTGACTCTCAAAGAGGCAGGGATATGGCTCGAGATCACTCAACTACTGATTCCCGGCATCAACACCAATGAGGTTATGATCCGCCAAACCATAGAATGGCTCCTAGACCATGACATGGAGAATGTGCCAATCCACTTCAGCCGCTACCACCCGGCCTACCGCATGATGGAACCACCGCCCACCCCAGAAAGCATGGTTTTGGAGGCGTGTCGCCTAGCCCGGTCAATGGGCATGAATTATGTCTATGCGGGTAATCTGATGAGCCATCAATTTGAAGACACCCTATGTCCAAGCTGTGGACAAACGTTGATTGAAAGGGATGGCTACAGCATCCGAATCATCGAGAAAAGATTGCCGATGTGCAGCAATTGCCGAGTTAAGGTTGATGGGAGATTTGGGGAATAGAGAGTTGAAAAGTTGAAGGGTTGAAGAGTTGAAAAGCTTAAGAGTCCAGAGCACCAACAAATCGTAGTGTCTTGTCCTAGAATAAGTTTACACAAAAAGTAAATTGAATTTAGGATTATGAAAAAAAGAATCAACATTATTCCGGACGAAGTAAAACTTCAAGTGGTAACTGAGTACATTAGCAGCGACATCACCAGAGAGGAATTAAAGGTGAAATATGGTTTCACCGGAGGAGCAAACATCGATCGCTGGATGAAGCAATTTGGTGTAAAAAAGCCTTCGGTGAATGAAATCACACAATTCAAAGAGATGAGCAAGATTGGAGGCAAGACCAAGGAAGACAAGGTATTGGAAGATAAAATTAAAGAACTTGAACAGCAGCTTGAGCATGCAAACCTGAAAGCGAGAGCCTTGGATGCAATGATTGACATTGCCGAGAAAGAATTTGACATTCAAATCAGAAAAAAGTCTGGACCCAAACAGTAGACCAATTGCACACAAGAAATGAGGCTCCAATAGAGATCTTGTGTGAATTGTTTGGGAAGAGCCGCCAAGCTTATTATCAGAAAATAAAGTACAATTACAGGGAAGTGCTGAAGGATCATGTCACCATAGAACTGGTTGACAAGACAAGATTGGATATGCCCAGGATTGGAGGACGCAAGCTGTATGAAATTGTCGGTCAGCATTTAAACGGTGGGCTACAAATGGGGCGTGATGCATTTTTCGAATTACTACGCCGAAACCACCGGCTGGTGAGGCGTAAACGTCGTACTGCACGCACCACGTACAGTAATCACTGGTTGCGGAAGTATCCCAACTTGATTCGTTCTTTCACTCCAGTCAAACCCAATCAATTATGGGTGAGTGATATCACCTATATTGAAACGAAAGCTGGATTTGTCTACTTGTCCTTGATAACAGATGCCTATTCAAGAAAAATAATCGGGTGGAGTATTGGCGATACACTTGAGGCAAAGCACTCTCTATCTGCACTGCAGATGGCCATAAAGGGTGCCCCCAAAGATTTGAGCAAGCTGATTCATCATTCGGATCGGGGTGTTCAGTATTGTAGCGATACATATGTGAAAGCACTGAATAAAAAGAATATAAGCATCAGCATGACTGAAAGTGGCGATCCACTGGAAAATGCGATTGCGGAGAGGGTCAATGGCATACTGAAAACCGAGTGGCTATATTTAAATAGTTATTCAGGAATCGAGGAAGCCACACGGGCAGTCGAAAACGCAATCAGGTTATACAACAACGTACGTCCCCACTTGAGTTTGGGTATGGAGACTCCATGCAATGTGCATACATCTGGAAAGCCGGTGGTTAGAGTGTGGCGAAATTATTACAAGAAAAAGGATTTTGAGAAAGCGGATAATTGAATTATTTTTGATGGCCCAACAAAGTGATGGTGAAACTTTATACCATTACGAATAAAACAAGAGTGGCATCGAGCCACTCCTTGTTTTGCCCAACAAAGTTCCGGCTCTCATTGCCCATTACAGAATGATTGAATGCAACATAAAATAAACCATTAACTGTAAAGATTTTTTAGGACGAGTCATAGTGTCGGGAAGTCGACGAGTCAAGGCATCTAGTCGCGAAGTCACTGCAATAATCATCAAATCTTCAAATTAGCACATCAACAAATAAGCTAATCAGCACTTCATAAAGGCAGTGTGACAACTCATTTTTTTTAAATATCTTTGCAACTGATTATCGATTAATCATTCAACGATTTATAACAGCAGTAAATGAAACAGATCCGGAATTTTTGCATTATTGCCCACATTGATCATGGGAAGAGTACTTTGGCCGACCGACTATTGGAATTCACCAAAACCGTGACCGGATCGGACATGCAGGCCCAAGTGCTCGACAACATGGATTTGGAGCGAGAGAGGGGCATCACCATCAAAAGCCACGCCATCCAAATGGAATACAGCCACAATGGCGAAAACTATATCCTCAACCTGATTGACACCCCCGGCCACGTGGATTTCTCCTACGAAGTGTCGCGTTCCATCGCTGCCTGCGAGGGCGCCCTGCTGATTGTGGATGCCACACAAGGCATACAAGCACAAACTATCTCCAACCTTTACCAGGCCATCGACCACGACTTGACCATCATCCCCATCCTCAACAAGATGGACTTGCCCAATGCCATGCCCGAAGAGGTGGAAGACCAAATCATTGACCTGGTGGGCTGCGAGCGTAGCGACATCATACACGCAAGTGGCAAAACAGGACAAGGTATCGATGAGATATTAACCGCCATCGTGGATCGCGTACCCCACCCGGCGGGTGATGACGACGCCCCGCTTCAAGGCCTGATCTTTGACTCGGTATTCAACTCATTCAGGGGCATCATCGCCTATTTCAAGGTGGTGAATGGCCAAATTGCCAAAGGCGACCTGGTGAAATTTGTGGCTACCGGTAAACAATATTACGCCGATGAAGTGGGCGTACTCAAGCTGGGTATGGAACCACGCCCAATGCTTAAAACAGGCGATGTGGGCTATATCATCAGCGGCATCAAAACCAGCAAAGAGGTGAAGGTCGGCGACACCATCACTCAAGTAAATCGGCCATGCGCCAAAGGCATTGAAGGCTTCGAAGAGGTGAAACCGATGGTGTTTGCCGGGGTCTATCCCATCGATGCCGAAGATTACGAGGATTTGAGAGCTTCCATAGAGAAACTGCAACTGAACGATGCCTCCCTCACCTTTGTCCCTGAGTCGTCGCTAGCACTGGGCTTCGGTTTTCGCTGCGGATTCCTAGGGTTGCTCCACATGGAGATCATACAGGAACGCCTCGACCGCGAGTTCGATATGAGCGTGATCACCACCGTACCAAACGTACCATATAAAGCCTACACGAAAAAAGGCGACCTCATTGAAGTTCACACCCCTTCTGCATTACCAGAGCCAACACTGCTCGACTATGTGGAAGAGCCCTACATACGCGCCCAAGTGATCACCAAAAGCGAATATACAGGCCAAATCATGACGCTTTGCCTGGCCAAACGCGGTGAACTGATCAAACAGCACTACCTGACCTCGGATCGTGTTGAGCTCCATTTCGACATGCCGCTGGCCGAGATCGTATTCGACTTCTACGACAAGCTTAAGAGCATCTCGCGGGGTTACGCCTCGTTCGACTACTACCCCACCGGCTACCGCGAGTCGCGCCTGGTGAAGATGGACATTCTGCTCAACGGAGAAAAGGTGGATGCCCTCTCCTCGCTAACGCATGTGGACAATGCCCAAACATTAGGAAAACGCATGTGCGAGAAGCTCAAGGAGCTGATACCACGCCAGCAGTTCGACATTGCCATCCAGGCAGCCCTGGGAGCCAAAATCATCTCCCGCGAAACCATCAAGGCCCTCCGCAAAGATGTGACGGCCAAATGTTATGGTGGTGATATCTCACGAAAACGCAAGCTTTTGGAGAAACAGAAAAAAGGAAAGAAGAAGATGAAGCAGATTGGCAACGTGGAAGTGCCACAAAAGGCATTTTTAGCCGTTTTGAAGCTGGATTAACACTTCCCTCAAAAGAGAAATAATCATTAAAAAACCCTCGTTTGCAGCGAGGGTTTTTTAATTGTTGATGCTTTGCTACCCCCGGTTACACCGGCGGCTAATCATATTCAAGTCCTTCGGACTTGGTTCAGAAATGCAAGGTATCGCCACTACCCGCCACAATTAGGCTAAAGCCCGGGATCGGGGGCAAATTTTTATCCCACGGCCTGAAGGCCGTGGCAATGGATGAATTAGCAGTGACTACAATATCATTTAAAGGCTGGAAGCCATATTTAATTCAGCCCGGGGGAACACCTCGGGATAGATTACAAGAGTGAGGAATGAGCCCTGCATGGGCGACTTAACCTATTGTGATTAAATTCTATACATAACAGGTATATGCTGCCCTGCTAGGGCCTTTATAATGGTTGGCCTGTTCCCGGGGCGCTACCTCGGGCTGAAATAAGCTGTCCCTGCGGGACGGATACCACACCTCCGGAAGTAACATCTGTGTTTATTCCCCCATCGGGCAAATCTCAGAAAACAACAAACAAAACAGCATCATTACGAACCCCACAAACCAGCATTAATAATCTGTGGCGCTCGGCTTTGCCGCTTGGCGCAGCCAAGAATCCGTGTCATCTGTGGAGAATTTGTGCAAACACAATACAGCACATTCAACACCTTCGGCGTTGTGGAATTATTGGAGCCTTGCACCCACCGGTTTCACCGGCGGCTATTCATATTGAAGTCCTTTGGACTTCCCCCACTGTTCACTGTTCACTGATCGCTGTTTTTCTCTCCCTACCTCCGCGGGATTTAATCCTGTCAGATTCCAAAAATCTGACAGGATGGAAAATCAAAAACCATCATTATAATCCGTGGACAAAAAAGCATTAAAACACAAATGGGCACCGGAGTATCCGTGCCCATCTGTGTATCTTTTCTTTAGTTTATGTTCTATTTCACAACTTTCTCGCGTTTCACCTGACCGCCGGCTTCCACTTCCACTAAGTAAATAGCGGGGGCAGCAGGCAAGGTGATTTCGGAACGGGTATCTGAAACCTCATTTGTGCTCATCAGGCTACCGGCCAGGTTGTAGATGTTGACCCTGGCATTGCCTTGGCGCAACAGTTCGCTGCCCACCAACACAATGGCCTTATCTTGCTGTCCGTAGATGCGGATGCGCTCACCCTTCTGTTCGCCGACTACTTCATCTTCAACACCGGTAGAGATCTTCTCGAACTTCAGCACAAAACGGCTGTTGTTGGTCATAGGATCGGAAGTGAAGGCGTACTCGGGATTGGTGCGCAGGTCGATGCGGGCACCGGTGGTACGATCCTCGAGGTAAACCGACATGCCGGGCAAAAAGCTCCCAATATTCAACGCCCGTATGGACAAGCCAATGTTACCGCCCGTGCCAATAGAATACCCAAGCGCAACACCTTCGGCGGCTGGCATCTCGGGCTGAATGTTGATGGCGGTGGTTTTGCCACTTTTCAAAGAATAAAGATTCGGTACTACTCCTGTAGAAAGACGTTTCTCGGAATCCCCAGCAATATAGGCTGTGCTGCCACTCAAGCGGCAGGCAATGGCAGTCTGGTCGCTGGTTTTATCGTTGCCCAACACCAAATAAAGCACATCATCCTTGTGAATATCACCCCTAATATTTGGATTAGACCCTCCAGGATGAACCAATGCTTGGGAATCAAAAACCAACGAACCACTATTTACCGCGCGAACCCAGAACGCTTGCATCGGAGAAATCAAAAAACTGCCATCGTATGGCAATAAAATATCCTCTTGCTGATTATAGGTCACAAACTGATAACTAAGGTCTCTAACCGTTCGATACCAAATAGTGGGTTCTATATTGGAAAAATCAAGCCCCATAGGATTCAAGTAACCATTGAACGGGTTAGCCACCAAGTTCCAACGGTACTTGGCTTCGGGGATCAAGGTGAAACTCGGGCTACCCGAAGCCAAAGCACCTTTGTGCTCCACCGTCTGGATGGCGCCAGTGCCATTATTCACCACAAAAGCCTGGGTTGGATCGGTCATGGCGGCATTGTCGGCCACCACAGTCCACTCCTCCTTATCGGCGAGATGGGCAAACGACCAGACGGAGTAAGCCCCTTTTTCAAAGTATTTCCGGCTATTGGTGGTAACAGGATGGCCCAAATACCAGTTGCGCGCCAAAGCAGGATAGGTGACATGCACCGAAACATCACCAGTGGCTGTACCTTTATGGATAAACGAGGCAGGAGAACCACCAAGGTCGTGTTCGATAATTAAATTGCCGGATGTTCCAACATCAATATTCCCATTAACGGTCACTTGAGAGCCTGATTTGGCAAAAAAATCCCCCTTAGAAATCTTCAAATATCGCAGCGACAATTCTCCATTAATGAAAGGGGCATGATTTGGCGCATCGTAATGAATAATCACATTCGACCCGGCACTAGGCATGATGCCTTCACGCCAATTAGCCGCATTATTCCAGTCATGATCGAAACTGCCTTCCCACAAATGAACAGCTCCTGCAGAAAAAGAAATCGGAGTTGTTTGCAAGTTGTTGGAAGCTCCGCCAACGGAAAAAAAATGGGTTCCCAAGGTAGTGGTACCCTCGGAGAGGTGCCAGTCGCCACCACGACTACCGTTGAAGGCAGAATAGCTGTTCCAAATGCTGGTTTCATCAAAATCAGAATCACCAAAGGAGAATTCCATAATTGCATTTCTGTTGGCAGAAGCAGTAAGATCCCAATACCTCTGGAGAAAATGTGGGCCCAAATCACCGGAAACACTTCGTACGGATATATCAGTTGATTCGGCACTACCGACATCAATCATTTTCACAGGCGCATAGATACCATTTGACCCTACCGGAAAAACAACATTAGGAGTGCCACTGGAGATATTTTTTATAGTCAAAAGACCTGATCCATTGGTTTCAACCATATTGGAGGCATCAAAAGTCCCCACTATGGCGTTGGAAGCATTCTCCGAACCCACCGACAGGTTGAAATCACCCAACTGAATAATACTACCATCCAGCGTCATAGCATTATTGACAGCAATATTGGAGTTCAAAACCTTATCCCCTCCAGAAACCTTCAAATTATAAAACGTGTAAGGACTAATCACTTGGCCATCAGATGGATTATTAAAATGAACGGTTCCTGCTACAGGAGGCATATAAGAGTATTCATCGAGAAGGGACGAAGTAATATTCCCGCCACTAAGAGACCCATTGATACTCAAAATGCCATTATACCCTGACCAAAACAATATATAGGAAAAACCACCATTGGTGGTCATATTCACATCGCCAGCCACATTAACAGATCCTGTTCGAATTACAAGCGATGAACTACAACCACCCCCATTGATCTGGATGGAATGACAAGTCAGCGTACCTTCATTCACCTGGAGGCTTTTATACTTATTAACCGTGGTGGCGGCATCAATAACAACAGGCCCATTAACTACCAAACTTCGAACACCACTAAAAGAAAGAATCGATGAATTGGCACCTCCTTCAATCGTTAGCGCGCCAATGGCATGTGCAGGGGAAACATCGAGCGTGACAGTCCCAATATCGCGGATGATCACATGGCCTGTGCCCGGGTTTTGACCGGGATACCCCTCAGTTACTGGTTGAACCCAGTTGGAACCATTCCATCGCTCCCAAACGGTATTGGTAGCACTCCAATTTCCAGCATTTCTTGTTCTGTAATCACCTACATTCTGCGCTGACAATAAATGTCCGATTAAAAGTAACGGAATTAGAACAAGCGAACCGATCACACACTTGCGAAAATATTTGGATAAAGTTCGCAAAAAGTTTTTACTAACAAAAAACAACAGGTAAGCCTTTGCCATACACTAAATTTGGTATTTGAAATGATCGTTAATATTCATTGCAAAACACAAACAAATTTGGTGCAGTTTTCTCAAAAAGACTGAGTTAATGAAATTTTTTTCTCAACTACTGAATATTGAATCCTAATACCAGAGAAAAATATCAGCGCAATACGGTTTAATTTCGATAGTAATGAATGAGCCCTAGATGGGTGGCTTAACCTATTGTGATTAAATTATATGCACAACAAGTATAAGCTGCCCCGCTAGGGCCTTTATAATGGTTGGCTTGTTCCCGGGGCGTCGCACCAGGCTGATTTAAGCTGTTCCTGCGGGACGTACACCACACCTCCGATAGTAACATCTGTGTTTATTTCCCCATCGGGCAAGTCGCAAAAAACAACAAACAAAACAGCATCATTACGAACCCCACAAACCAGCATTAATAATCTGTGGCGCTCGGCTTTGCCGCTTGGCGCAGCCAAGTAATCGCTTGCGCTTTCCGCAGGAAAGAATCCGTGTCATCTGTGGAGAATTTGTGCAAACACAATACAGCACATTCAACACCTTCGGCGTTGTGGAATTATTGGAGCCTTGCACCCACCGGCTTCACCGGCGGCTATTCATATTGAAGTCCTTTGGACTTCCCCCACTGTTCACTGATCGCTGTTTTTCTCTCCCTACCTCCGCGGGATTTAATCCTGTCAGATTCCAAAAATATGACAGGATGGGAAATCAAAAACCATCATTATAATCTGTGTGAATCAGTTTAATCCGCGTCATCTGTGGACAAAAAGCATTAAAACACAGATGGGCACCGGAGAACCCGTGCCCATCTGTGTATCTTATCTTTAGCTTAAAATCTATTTCACCACTTTTTCGCGTTTCACTTGGCCACCGGCTTCTGCTTCCACTAGATAGATGCCTGGAGCAGCAGGCAGGGTGAGTTCGGAGCGGGTATCTGAAACCTCATGTGTGCTCATCAGGCTACCGGCCAAGTTGTAGATGTTGATCCTGGCATTCCCTTGGCGCAACAGCTCACTACCCACCAACACGATGGCCTTATCTTGCTGACCGAAGATGCGGATGCGTTCACCCTTCTGTTCTGCCACCACGTCATTTTCAACACCAGTGGAGATCTTCTCAAACTTCAGCACAAAACGGCTGTTGTTGGTCATTGGATCGGAGGTGAAGGCATACTCCGGATTGGCACGCAGGTCGATGCGGGTACCGGTGGTGCGATCCTCGAGGTAAACACCCATCTCGGGCATAAAGCTCGCAATGTTCAACGCCTGTAAGGACAAGCCATTGTTACCGCCCGTGCCAATAGAATACCCCAACGCAACACCTTCGGAAGCTGGCATCTCGGGCTGTATGTTGATGGCGGAGGTTTTGCCTCCCTTCAACGAATAAAGATTAGGAATAACACCACCTGAAAGCCGTTTTTCTGAATCACCCGAACCAAACGTCGTGCTGCCACTCAAACGGCAAGCAATGGCCATCTGGTCGCTGGTTTTGTCGTTGCGCAGCTCAAGGTACAACACATCCCTGTCGGACACGGAACTACTCTTCATCATCGGATTGGAAGCAGTTGGATGCACCAAGGCGCTTTTCTTGAAATCGAGTTGTCCAGGTTTCTCCACACGCACCCAGAAAGCTTGCATAGGGGCAATCAACTTGTCGGCATCAGCAGGCACAGTAATATTCTCCTTCTCGTTATACGTCACAAAATTATACTTGAGATCTTTCACAGTCCGATACCAGATGGTTTTATCGATACTAGAAAAGTCTAGCTTAGAGGGATCCAAATACCCATTGAACGGGTTGGCCACCAGGTTCCAACGGTACTTGGCATTAGGGATCAAAGTAAAACTCGGACTACCAGAAGCCAAAGCACCTTTATGCTCAACCGTTTGGATGGCACCAGTCCCATTATTCACCACAAAAGCCTGGGTTGGATCGGTCATGACCGCATTGTTAGCTACCACAGTCCACTCCTCCTTATCGGCAAGATGGGCAAACGACCAGATGGAAAATGTACCCTTTGAAGTATAACTATCCCTGTTGGTAGCAACAGGATGTCCCTGATACCAGTTGCGCGCCAGCAAAGGATAAGTAACCCGAACCGAAACATCACCGGTTGATATGCCACGGTGGATAAAGGAGGCTGGTTGACTTCCTAAATCGTGTTCAATCACCAGGGCGCCAGGAGCAGTCACCTGAATATTGCCTTCCACGGTTACTTTTGCACCAGGTTTTACTGTAAGCGCTCCTTTAACTATGGAGAGGTTTTTCATGGATGCAGATCCTGTTATAACCGGGGCGTTTTTTCCCTCTGAAACAGAAATAGAAACATTCTTATTAGCATCCGGAAATTTTTTCGATTCCCAGTTATTGGGATCTTCCCAACTGGCACTGGCACCACCAACCCATTTATAGGCAGGACTTGAAATTAACCCTACCTCAGCAACAAGATCCAACAAGGCGTCATCGCCACTATTAGCTAAGTCTTCCTCGTTTCCAGGTTTTTTAACAGGAAGGTTTACATTGATGTCGTGCCCTGCATTGGGATTCAACAAATAAATATCCCCTTGAGAGGTAGTACCACCTCCAGGTATTGTTAATTTGCCTCCAACTACAAGATTACCGGTATTGGTAATCATCGTATTGTTAATATTAACATCACCGGTGACCACAACATTACCATTAAAAACACAACCATCATTTTCAACAAACATATTTCCATAAACGATCAGTTTCCCACCAAGTTCCACTGTAAGTTTTTGATTCGAGTAAAAATCGCCATAAACAACAACTGTGCCGTTACTCCTGATAAACGATGCGCTAGTTATATTTAATGCACCTTTAATATCAGGTTTTGAGATAGTTAAAGTTGCCTCTGAGCCGATATCAATTGACCCTCCAGAAAAGCTACCAAAATTCACAACGGAATTCGCACCGCAGGTCAAGTTTCCATTGAAGTCTTTTTCAACAGTCAATGAACAACCTTCTTGACCATTAAACGACCCTCCTGAAAAGCTACCAACATCCACAACGGAATTCGCACCGCAGGTTAAGTTTCCATTAAAGTCTTTTTCAACATTGAATGAACAACCATCTTGACCATTAAACGTTCCTCCCAAAAAGCTACCAACATTCACAGTGGAATTCGTACCGCAGGTCAAGTTTCCATTAAAGTCTATTTCAACATTTAATAAACAACCATCTTGACCATTAAAATTTCCTCCTGTAAAGCTACCAACATTTACAACGGAGTTTTCGCCAGAGGTTAAGTTTCCATTAAAATTATTTACAACAGATAATGCTCCATTTACAGTCAAGCCTCCATAACCAGAGGTGAAAGAGCCATTTACATTAAAAGTTCCATTCACCACAACAGCAGGCCCCCAACTAAAATCTCCATCTTTGGTGATAGTAGTATTACTAACTATTTGAATAGTTTTCCATGTATCAACAGGTTTCACATTACCACTCCAACAAGAGGGAGAATCATAATTACCTGATTGAATATTTACATATTGTGAAAATGAATTGACTGAAAACAACAATAACAAAATCACCAATAGAACCCTACAAGAAGCTTTCACAAAACACATCATACTTTAAAATAAAAAATCATTCATTATAATTACCATAATCCAGATTGAACGACACAACCTCAGGATCCTTATAACATATAATTTGCCCCCAAATTTTTCCATTAAACTATTCATTTATGAAAACGCCTTTCAACCCAAATGAGAAAAGGATATGGAGTCAAACTATAATCATTGACTAATACGAGGCTAAAAAGGATGAGTTATATACAATAACGGTTTATATCCTATATTTTTGACGAATCAACCATTACAGACGATAAACGCTCGAATTTTTGCGCCTAATATTCGGGGGCCGTGATGATTTCCACAGACATATTCCATCTTAATCAAGGCGGCAACACCCATTGTTTAAGTTTCATTCCAACATACAACCCGAAAATCTAAAATAATCAGAGAGAATTGTGTATTCTATGTCTAATCGGTGAACGAATTTGTGCACAGGCAATACCAGCACATTCAACACCTTCGGCGTTGTGGAATGGTTGCTGCTTTGCTACCCCCGGTTTCACCGGCGGCTATTCATATTCAAGTCCTGCGGACTTGGTTCAGCAATGGAAGGTATCGCCACTATGTGGCTTTTCGATTGTTAGGATCTTGAAAACTACAAAGATATAACCGCTAGGCGGCTATTTCCTAATCAGAACTGATCACTGTTTACAGTTTAATGACCTTCGACTTTGGGACTCTTGAACTTTTGAAAATCTCGCTTCCTGCGGGGCTTCATTGCTTTATTCTTAGCATCCGCAAGCTGCGCTGCGCTAGCATACGGTTACTGATAACATAGTCCCTTCTAGGCATTCACTGACTTGAAGATTCTTCGACGTTGCAACTCACCAACGCTTGAGGGAAGACCGGAGGCCGTAATGTAATTAACAAAAGCCCCTCCCGGCCTCCCCGTGGATGGAAGCCCCCACCGGCTCACCATGGGGAGTGACATAATTTGCCTCACAAAAACTTCTAAACAACAAGACCTTGGGACTCTTTTAGCACGACCGGAGGTCGTCATGTGATTAACCGCGGATGGAATCCGCGGGCACATCAGCCTAAAAGACTAGCAACCCCGAAGTGGGTTGAACTGATAAATGGCAATAAATGGCTGAAAGCCATATTTAATTCAGGGCGGGGCAACACCCCGGGAAAGAATGAAATAGTAATGATTAAGCCCTGGATGGGCGGCTTAATCCATTGTGATTAAATCCTATGCATAAAAAGTATAAGCTGCCCCGCTAGGGCGTTTTATGATGGTTGGTTGGTTCCCGAGGCGCTGCCTCGGGCTGAAATAAGCTGTCCCTGCGGGACGTATACCAACTCATCGGGCATCAACATTTGTGTACATCAAAACTCAGGGCAAGTCGTAGAAAGCCAACCAATAAGCCACATCGTTTTGGGAACCAGTAACTATCTTGTTATTTGTCCTCAAGCCGGACGGGCTTTTACTCTCTTTATTCGGGGCATGTCTGTTTTTATTGGCCCTCATGATCCGCTTCGCTCCACTACAGCTGCAGAGAGTAAACAGAGCGCTCGGCTCTGCCGCTTGGCGCAGCCAAAAATCGATGGTCGAAATCCGTGTCATCTGTGGAGAATTTGTGCAAACACAATACAGCACATTCAACACCTTCGGCGTTGTGGAATTATTGGAGCCTTGCACCCACCGGTTTCACCGGCGGCTATTCATATTGAAGTCCTTTGGACTTCCCCCACTGTTCACTGTTCACTGATTGCTATTTTTCTCACCCTACCTCCGCGGGATTTAATCCTGTCAGATTCAAAAATCTGACAGGATGGGAAATCAAAAACCATCAATATAATCTGTGTGAATCCGTTTAATCAGTGTCATCTGTGGACGAAAATCCGTGGTCAAAAAGCATTAAAACACAAATGGGCACCAGAGAACCCGTGCCCATTTGCGTATCTTATCTTTAACTTATAATCTATTTTACCACTTTCTCACGTTTCACTTGACCACCAGCTTCTGCTTCCACCAGATAGATGCCTGGAGCAGCAGGCAGGGTGAGTTCGGAACGAGTATCTGAAACCTCTTTTGTGCTCATCAAGCTTCCGGCCAGGTTGTAGATGTTGACCCTGGCTGGGCCTTGGCGCAACAGTTCACTGCCTACCAACACAATAGCTTTGCCTTTCTGACCGAAGATGCGGATGCGTTCGCCCTTCTGCTCGGCAACCACCTCATCGTCAACTCCGGTGGAGATCTTCTCGAACTTCAGCACGAAACGGCTGTTGTCGGTCTTAGGATCGGAGGTGAAGGCGTACTCGGGATTGGCACGCAGGTCAATGCGGGCACCAGTGGTGCGATCCTCAAGATAAACAGACATGCCAGGCATAAACGAGTCGATGTTGCGAGCCACCAGATGCAGCGACTTGTTGGCTTCTGCCGTGACAGCGAATCCCAAAGCAATGCCTGCAGTATCTGGCTCTTCGGGTTGAATGTTGATGGTAACAGCTTTATTGTTCTTAAGAGAATAAACATTCGGGATAGACCCTCCCATCAACCTCTTGTCCGAATCTATGGACGTATAGAAGGTGCTACCTACCAAGCGGCAAGCCACTGCCATTTCATCACTGGAAACATCGTTGTTCAACTGAAGGAAAAGCACATCCGAAACCTTTGTTCCTGCACTTTTCAACATGGGGTTGCTGGCCGATGGGTGAACCCGGGCATTCTTGCCAATAATGAAAGCCCCATCCGCTTTAGCCCTCACCCAAAACGCCTGCATGGGCGCAATCAAGTTATCGGGATTGGCAGGATCGGTATTGGTAGAGATATTTTCAGCCACATTGAATGTGGTAAAAGTGTGATCCTTGCCAATCTTAGTGCGAAACCAAACGTGGGACTCAATATTGCTGTAATCAATGGCTCCAATGGCTCTAGGATCAACATAAGCAGGATAGGGATTAGCCACCAGGTTCCACCGGTATTTGGCATCCACATCCAATGTAAATGACTGGTCGCCTTGGTATAATTCACCCTTATGGGATACTGACACTTTATTTCCTGCATCGGCTTTTTTATAAACCACAAAACCTTCCATGGGTTTCTCCAACGGTTTTGATACCGCAAAATCTTTCTCCTCTATCCAACTCTCTGAAGTGGCTAAGTGGCCGTAACGCCAAACCTGAAAGGAGGTTGAATTATAAGCGTTGATATTGGTCTTGACAGCATGCCCCATATACCAGTTGCGGTTGTCTGCAGGATAAGTCACTGCAACAATCACATTTCCGGTAACTGCCCCTTCGTGGATGAACGAACAGGGGTTGGTCACATCCTGATTCAAAATCAAGTCACCATTCACAGTGGTTGTCCCATTCACCTGGAATTTGCTGCCAGGCGCCAATGTAAGACTACAACCGGCGTTGATGGTCAGGTTGTTGCACTCCGCCGGGTGAACTATAGAGCCAATCTCTGCTGGTTTAGTTGTATTGTCTATCACCACATTGGTGCTGGCATCGGGTACCTTACCGCTAGCCCAGTTTCCTGGGGTAAACCAGTCTTTGGTGCCTGCGTCACCAGTCCAATTGTATTGGGTAGATGGCATTGTACCCGCAAAGGTAAAGATCCCATTGGATAAGGTTTGCAGGTTGGGGGTGCTCAAAAATTGGCTGCCTGCTGTTGCCAAAGCAGCTCCGTTACTGGCATCCTGCCATGCAGGACTTACCCAAGCGGCAATCTTCACATCGGCCGGGTTGATGCCCGAGTTGTTGTCGTAGCGCAAAGCCACCTTGGCAGTACCAGCAGCAGCAGCGATCTGCCAGTACTCGTTGCGACTCACCTCTGAGGTGCCAACAGGATAAGTAGGATTGGGGTCTTGATTATAGTAGCGTGCCTGATAATAGTCGGTTTTCGACACATTGTACACGCCGACTTTCCCATAACGGGTTTTGTCGCCTACTGGGAAATCGAAGTAACTGCCCGAAGTGACATACTTGCGCAAAAAACCTTCCACATAACTGGATGTGCCACCACCAGTCACCACATCGGTGGGTGATGAATTCAGCAGCGTTAGTGATGCACCGGCAGCTTTGGTGCTGATGACCCCACTGGAGAGCATCAGCTTATTATCGACATCCACTGCGTTCTTCAAATCAACGCCATAAATATTGGAAACCATCAGGTTATAGAGTTTGCTATTTTTGGTGGATGTAAAATCACCCGTAATTACTTGCTTCTTGCTGCCACTCAACACCAGCGTGCTACTGCCGGCATTGTAGGTGCTGGTACCGGAGATGGTCACATCGCCTTTCACATTCAACACCTTGCCAGAGGGGTGCGCCACAACGGCATTGTCGATGGTTAAATTACCATACAACAAAACATTGCCATTGGGAAAACTCTTGGTACCAATCCCCTTCAGCGCCAAATGGTTGAGGGCTGGAAGTTCACTTAAAATAGAAATGGGTTGATCACCATAGTACTCCAGCGTACCCCCGGCACTGCCAAAGAAGGCGTCGTAAACGGCTGCCGGTAGATCTCCTTTGCTTGATGCCAAGGTTCCATTTCCTGATACAGTTCCCAAGCGGTGAGCAAAGGTATTGCCCAAATCCAACCGCCCGGTTTGGTTGAGGACAGTACGGTAGGCTGAAATGCCATTGCCGGGAACCGTCACTTTATGATTAATGGTGACGATACTGCCCCGGGGTCCGCTATCGGGCACAGTACCACCTGCGGGCACGGTAGCCCATACCGTTTTGTCGTTCCAATTGCCATCTTTTATCGAAACATACTGCTGCACATTGGGGATACACATTTGCAAACCAGCCGTATAGTCCCCATCAATGTCGAAATCGCCACGGTTGGTAAAATTCAAATCCAAGCAATGATTGGTTTCATCATACTCTTGTTCGGTTCCTAAAATCCATTTGGCATTGGCATTCAAACGTGCCGGAACATAATCAGCAAATGTTTTTCCGGGCATGGTTTTTTTCTCATCGGCTGCCTGAGCGTTAAATTTCAAGTTGGCACTGAAGCCACTGATCCCGGCGGCATCCACCACCCAATGGTATTGCAACACATTGTCGGCATTGTTCACCCCCGAAGTGGTTCCAAGAATGGTGGGGTGCGGCTCGTTGGCCGGACGGATGCGGATGCTGCCCGTGGCATTGCCATTGGCTGCAATGTCGAACACCACCGGAGTGTATTTGCCCATGGCCCCCACCGGATAGGTAAAAGTGGAAGGTCCTGCAGGGAACACCTTACGCACACCGGCATCGGCAAACGACACATTGGTTTGGATCATGTTGCTTTTATCGAAGGACTTCTGTGCCACCACCGCGGCATTAACGCCCAGCTCCAGAAGGTTTTTGCCAATGTCGAAGATCCCGCCGTTCATATTGAGTGCGCGGTTCACCTTGATGGCCGAGGCTTGGGTGGGCACCAACACCCCTTGGGCGTTTTCGATGGTCACCACATCGGCCTCCAAAGCACCCGAGAGGGTTTGGTTCTCAGTCCCGTTGAAGCGAACACCAATAAGAGTGGGGAAAGTTTCGCTTTCGGCTAACGTTTCCTTATACAATATTTTACCGGTGATGTTGGCATCACCTTTTAGGTACCAATTGTTTTTGCCCAGGATGATGGTACCACCATCCATCTGCATGTTGCGGGTAATGTTCACATCAATGGCCGAACCATCGGCCTTGAGGCTTTTCACCGTGATGGTGCGGTTCCCCTCTTTCACGAAATAGGGGAACCCAATGGCTGCACCAGCCCAAATGGTTTGATCGCGCTCACCTTTGAAACGGGTAATGTTGTTTGTTTTTTTGTAGTTGCCGTTGTTGGTGATGTCGCCGTAAAGGGTCAACTCCAGCGTTCGCGCATCGAAATTGGCATATTGGTTCACATCGGTAGGCAAAGAGTTGCCGATGGTAAGATCACCCAACACGGTGAGCGGCAAAGTTTTGAGTGCCACTTGAGCTAGGTTGTTCACCAGCACATTCTGCAAAGGTTTGGCGGCATAGATCTCCACCGGATTGGTGGCATTACCACCCGAGAAGGCGATGGTACTGCCTGCGCCCAGGCTCACGGTGGCAGGGTCGAAGTAGAAGTCAGCAAAAGCGCTGGCATTCTGCCCATTCATAATGGAAATTGTGGCTCCGGCGGCTTGGGTGAAGGAGCTGCCGGGGTTCAAAATCTCGAACACACCCCTTGAAGTCTCAGCATCAGCGGTATTGGTACCGATGGTCACCTTGCTATCGGCACTATTTTGCGCAAACTTAAGAATACCAGCCTCGTTGTTGACCGATCGACGGATTTGAGAACCAACTCTCAACTTACCATTCCCATTGATGGTGATGGTAGAAAGGCCGGAGGCGGTATATTCAACATAATTACCACTGTTTCCTTCCAACAGAGCCTGCCCACCTTGATTGATGGTCATTTTACCGTCGAGACGGACGCCTGTGTTGGCACCATCAAGCTTAACACTTGCACCATTAGCCACCACCAGCTCCGAAGTGGATGGGATGTTGAAGTCGCCACCACCCGAGCTTAAAGTGATATCGATACCACTGCTGTTCAGGTTGGCAATGCCCGAAGTGAGGGTCAATGGCTTGATAGCCTCGTTGGTTGGCGCCCCAAGCGTGAAGCCGCTGTTAAAATGGAAAGTTTTTATAACGGGTTTGTTAATGTTAACCCTATAAAACTTTGTAATGCCATTAGTTTTTACAAAACGAGCATCTTCTTGCCCTTCCAGGAAAAAATCACACTTAGATTTAGGATCATTCAAGTTAATAAAACCATTGTTTTGAAGCAGGTTTCCTTTTAAATATAACGAATGCATTTGAACCTTATTACCATCAGCCACGATAGACAATCCTGCATTTGCATGATCCAAAACCAAATCACCGGAGACACGCACGGAAATTGGATTATCGTTGGGTAACATCAGTTTACCATTTCCAACCTGAAGACTCCCCCATACATCGGTATGTTTTTTCAGATTAAAAACCAAACCATTACTACCGCTATTGACCGTCAGATTATTTTTGACCAACAATTTGTTTTTCGATTCAGCAGAAATTATAATATTACTAGCAGAACTATTGATAACCAAATTGGGATAATAAGCAATTGAATTGGGAAGATTGTCGCTACCCAATTGGTACTCGAAAATCGCTTCCGGACTGTCACAAAGTTGGGTATGGTTACCAGATATCAGAGTGGTGGTTTTATACAAAATACGTCCATTCCCTTTTATTTCATCCACAACATGTTTGTTGGTTCCACTATTGACAACCAAGGTAGGAGGGTTGACGGCATTGTTGCTGATTTCTGATTTCCCCCTGATAATAATTTGAGATGCTTTGCAACCATCTACATCCATTGTAACGGTATGGTTAACTAAAGCCGTACCACCAATAATAAGGATATCGTAGCTTCTGGGCGCATCGCTGGTGCGTCCACCTTCATGGCCATTCTCAGACCAAGTATCCCTACTGTTAAAATTGCCATCTGCTATACTATAAAGAGTCCTAGGATCAGGCATTGTCAACCCCCAGGCACTTCCAGGAACACTGTAAGTATAATCCTTACTCAATGGCGCATCATAATTGAAAGAGAGCGTTTTTTCCAATTTCGATCCTTTGCCCTCTTCCCAACGCTGCCCGGTGAACACCATTGCTTTGGGATCGCTACATACATCCCCAATAAAAGGAACCCTTACACAGTATTGATCCACAACAATATTTTGATCATATGAAAAATCATATTTTATATTGGATTTATCGGTATCACTAAAGCCCTCAGCCACAGCACTCCAATAATATTCCAATGCATATTTTTCGTTGGGCACCGAAGGATGGTATTTGGCGACAGGTTTCATGGTGACGGTACCATTGGTTGTGATGGCATTACGAGCCAACACCTTGCCAGCGGTGAACCGATTTTTATTATTATTGGGAACTCCTACCGGGAAAAACTGAGCCAATTGATCATTAGAATAACTCTTTGGTAAAACCGGTAAAGTCAACCCGCCATCGGAGCTGAGTCCATTGGTACGGAACATTCGGGTGGGACCCCAACCTTCACCAGTAGCATCAGTATAATTGGCCGTTTGTAAAGTCAGGTTGTATTCTCCTAAATCGACAATCGCATCTTTAGCAAATTCCAATGATGTCATATTCACATTGCTAAGCAACATCAACCCTTTATCGTTATTTAACTTAAGTCGTCCGAAGGCTTGCTCGGTAGCCAACGATCCTTTGATGGTTTGTTGGCTCGATCCACTAAGCAAGATATTCCCGGTTGAGTTTTCAATCCCACCCTCTTCAATTTCAATATTACCATTAACAGTCAATTCCCTTGTCGAGGTATTCAAATACCCTTCGGTAATCAGCAGATCCTTTTCAATAATGGCATTACCAGTTCCATTAAACTCCACTGGGACAAAACCACTGTATTGGTGCTGCTTGGCAACAACAAAATTGTTAAACTTAACTTCAGTACTATTAATAATCTTGGAGGGATTGCTACCAATGAATTTTGTGGTGTTGTTGCCGTGGGTGAATTTTCCATCCACCACAAAATTGCCACCAACGTTCAAGTCCTTTGCGTTGGCATTAAGCTCGGTACCAACTTTCACTGTAAGGTGATTGCCTATAGTAAGGTAGTTGCCGAAGGTAACGCCATTATCTAGGGTATAAGGATTCAAAGTCACAACAACATTCTTGGTACCCGATGTCCGACTAATTTCCAAGTCGTGGAAATTCACATTAGAGCTGATGCCAAAGCTATCGTCACCAACCAATTGAAGGGATACTTTTCCACCTGTCACCTGGTAATTGCCATCGGCGCAGGGCAAGGAGATGTCGCTGGGGGCGGAACTAAAATGCGTGATGCGGATCTCGCCACCACTCATCACAAAGACATCATTTTCGTTGGCCATTTGAAAAATGGGGTCACCGGAGAGTTCTCCACCGGTTTTCCCGAAATTATCGGCCCTGCTGCCACGGATGAGCAACAAGCCACCCGATTGCATCAAGGAAGAGCGGCCAGATGAAGAACTTGCACTTCGAAACTGAGCCACATCCACCACACCACCTTCGAGGGTGACCTGCGCCGAGCTGGAGGCACGGAAGATCAAGCCGGCACTGTTGCGGCTACCCAAGTAACCATTGGTCACCTTCAACTCGCCCAAAACGGTCAATGCTTGGGAACCACTCCCGGTATTAACCCCAATTGCGGAAGAGGTAAAACCATCAATTTGCCCGGTGGCAGAAGCAGTGGTGTAAACTTTCACATTGGAGCCATCGATCCACAGGCGGGCTTTGGCACCAATAATAAAATCCTCACCGCCTTCACTCAACGTTGGTATGGAGATGGCACCCGTGAGTCGGAGCGTACCGGCCCTAATATAAAGGGCCTTCCACACCTCCGGGTCAGTAATTGTAAAATTACCATTTTGTTTACTGCTCTCATTATTGGAACCAAACAGCCTGAATTTATCGGCTGCCGAGACTGAGAGCTCGAGTTGGTAACTGCGGTCGGTGCCCTTGTTCACCACCAGATTGTACAGGTCGGTGGTGCCTTCGCAATAGAACCTACTGTTCGACTCCCCTTCGAAACGGAGGGTGACAGCACCCAGTTCGGTTAAGGCGTTGTAGCGGGGAGCGGATTCGTTGGTCAACCGTACATTCCCTCGGTTGGTGAAATTGCCATACACCACGAATTGGTGGAAGATGCTGTGGTAGCCATTGACGGGATAAGCCACTGAAGGAGTAGTTGAATAAGTTTTACCGCTGCCCACCGATATATTACCTGTGGCCTCCACCTTCACATCGCCTTGTACTGTTACCTGCCGTTTGGTTGCTGTGGCATCGCCAAAGCGAAAGTCGCCGCTTATGATGGTCAAATTGCCGTTAACCGTCACGTTACTGGTAACACTCAACACTTTACCGGCATCCATCTGAACCTCCAGGTTGCAGAAGGTACGATCGTTTGTCAATGATATGTTGGCATTCCCATAAAACACAGCCGTACCACCTCCTTGGTCCTTGGAGGTAAAGTGGGTGGCATCGCCTAAGGGGAAGTTGTCGCCTGCCATCAGGATTCGGCCACTACCTTTAATCTTCGTGAAATTATGTCCCGAAGAAGTTTTCAGGTCGAGCGTACCATCAACGGTCAGCTCACCACAATTGAGCACCAAGGGGGCCGTAGAAGGCGCCGGTTGGGTGGTCACCACCACGGTTTTACCATTCTTGATCACGATTTTGTCCTTGTCCGACGAAGGGATCTGTCCCGATGGGTTGATGGGCAGTGCCCCGGCGGGGTCGAGTGTCCAGATGGCCTTATCGTTCCAGTTACCCGAAGCCAGGGTGTACCAGGTTTGCTGGGCCCCGGACTGAAGGCTCACGCTCACCAGCCCCACCACCAACAGGGTGCGGAAGCAGGCGAGGGAGCGGGCTTTGAGTTGGCCACCCAGGTTGTTAAATATTTTCGAAAACATTAAGAAACACACATTTTTCATACACTAAAAATTTTCATTTACCACAACAAACGATGCATTCGTGTAAAACCAGCCTCGTCTCATCAAACATATTGTTGTCGATCACTTTTCACTTTTCCATAAATGAGGTACACCACACAAGGCCACAACTACCTATATCAATGGATAAAGCGTGCGAAGATAATCAATAATTAATGGCTTATACGCCTCAAAAAGGGATGAGTTATAAACAATAACGGTTTATATTTTTGTTTTTGACGAATCGACGGTTTTAATAGATGAACGTTCGAATTTTCATGCTTAACAGTCGAAAGTCAGAATTGTTTTAACAGAAGTGGGGATTAAGGAAAAAAATTGAACAAAGGTTGATTTGTTAATGTGTTAATGAGGTAATGTGCTAATGAGGTAATGTGCTAATGAGGTAATGTGCTAATGAGGTAATGTGCTGATGGGGTAATGAGGTAATGTGCTAATGAGGTAATGTGCTGATGGGGTAATGGGGTAATGGGGTAATGTGCTGATATGCTAATGAGTTAATGTGCTGATGTATTGATTTACAATTGGATGATGGTTTGAGTAATTGATTATTTGAGGAAATGATTATTTGAGGAAATGAGGATGAAGTGATGGGAGAATTCATCAGCCCAGGAGAGCCTAACCCGCCCGGCAGGGGCGGCAGAACGGTAGTCGTATGCAAGCGACAGCGCAACATACGTTAAACCATAAGGCAAATCGAGCCCCGGAGGGCGCGATAGAAGCCTAAACACCCAAAAATCAATACAAAATCGTACACCACGAAAACTGACCCAAAGGGTGGGACCAGATCTGCAGGGTATTCACTGGCTTTAAGACTTTTCGACGCTACCACTTTTCTACTCTTGCAAAATGGCGGAAGGCCGTCATGTAACGATGAGGATCAATAAGATGGTAAAGAGATTCCTCTCTCCACTACGTTGCGATAAGAATGACCAAAGGGGAGCATCTCATTCATAATAATCGGAGTCATCTGTGGAGAAATTGTGCACACACAATATCGGCACATTCAACACCTGCGGTGTTGTGCAACTATAGAAACCGTGCACCCACCGGTTCCACCGGCGGCTATTCCCCTCGAAGAGCCCCACCCGGCCTCCCCGAGGATGGAAGCCCCCTCCGGCTCCCCCGAGGGGGAGTGACTGGATGCGGGGGAGGGTATGCAAAAAATATTGCACGGCGCTGCCGATTGAAAGTCTGAAAGACTCAACCTTCATAACCACGGGTAAGCGCAGCGCAGCCTGTGGTAGTCAGTAACAAAGGGCCTTTGCCTGAAAGGCAAGACAGAGGCAATAATCTGTGTGTTCTGTGGAAGAAATCCGTGTCATCTGTGGAGAATTTGTGAACACACAATACAGCATATTCAACACCTGCGGTGTTGTGGAATAATAGAAACCTTGCACCCACCGGTTCCACCGGCGGCTATTCATATTGAAGTCCTTCGGACTTGGCACACTGTTCACTAACAACTGATAACTGTTGATCCTGTGAGTACTATGCAGAAAGTCAGGCACCAATATGAATCAAAGGACTTGGAATTTAATGGCTGAAAGCCATATTTATTTCAGCCTAGGGTAACATCCCAGGATAGATTAAAATAGTGATGAATAAGCCCTGAATTGGCGGCTTAACCCTTCAGGATCGAATTCTTATCTAACAAACATAAGCGGCCCTGCTAGGGCTATGAGATATTGGCGTGCATAATCCCGAGGCGATGCCTCGGGCTGAATTAAGCTGTCCCTGCGGGACGTGCAGACTTTGTTTAGCAATGAAAGCTATCACCACTACGTGGTTTAAATTCAATTTTGAAGCCTTACCTCTACAAAGATACCGCGGCTACGCGAATTTTGATCCTATTCCCTTGTGTCTCGGGGTGAGCAACGCGAGGCCATACCAACGCCCCAAATAATAACATCAGTATTCATCTGAGCTTAGTTCAAGTCGCAGAAAACTATGCACTAAGCTGTATCACTACGAACACAAAAAAATAGCAATAATAATCTGTGGCAATCTGTGGACGAAATCGGTGTCATCTGTGGACTAATTGTGAACAGACAATATCAGCATATTCAACACCTGCGATGTTGTGCACCTTTTGAAGCTTAGCATCCACCGGTTCCACCGGCGGCTATTCATATTGAAGTCCTTCGGACTTCCCCTTCGGTTCCCTGAAGACGGAGAACAGATCACGGTTAAAAGGTTAATCAGGTAGCTATTCACTTTCAAATCATTCGGACTTGTCTAGCCCCAACTTCTTGCACTCGCTAAACCTTTCAACTATTCACCTTAAAATGTCTATAAATTTAAAGTCTGACTATGAGCATATAAGACAATTAGGTTCTACAACTATCTGATTTTCACCACCACACTCACCCCTTTGGTATGGTTGTTGATAAATCAAAATGAGCCAGGAATCTGGTTCTTTTTTATTGCACAAATCAGACGGAATTGTTGTAAATTGTAAGTTATTGGATTCAGTATTATCTAATTTATTAGTGGGTATGAATATCGTGAAGAGGGAGTACGTTAAACCAGAATTGCTGGTTTACACATTGGATAATGAGATATCGCTTCAAATGGCCAGTCCTGATGTGCAACAAAGTGCCGGACAGACCAGCTTCAATGAGCCCACGGGGACTTACCAAGCCTCCGCCAACCCCTTCGACAGCAACCCTTTCGAGGAGAATTAAAATAGTGAAGGAAGCCCCCTCCAGCTCCCCCGGGAGGAGAGACCGGATGCGAGGGATGGTATGCGAAAAATATTGGTCGGCGCTGCCTATTGAATGTCTGAAAGACTCAACCTTCATAACCACAGGTAAGCGCAGCGCAACCTGTGATAGCCAGTAACAAAGAGCCTTACCTGAAAGGCAAGACCCCCCGCTACCGCGCGATTGCATCGCGTGGTTTTCTATCATCTAATCTACTTACCTACAATTACATTATCCAATAAACCTTTTTCGCACGCATAGTCATGTTTCATTAGGGATTTATTGTCTAAATGGCCGGTTTCCCCGCGCGAAAGATTCGCGCGGGAACGTTTGCTAGGGCGCTGATAATGGTTGGCCTGTTCCCGAGGCGATGCCTCGGGCTGAATTAAGTTGTCCCTGCGGGACGTGCGGACTTTGTTTTGCAAGGAAAGATATCGCAACTACGTGGCTTTAATCAATTTTGAAACCGTACCTCTACAAAGATACCGCGGCTACGCGGCGGATTTAGAAGCCGCTCCCCGTCCCTCTCCAATTGCGACAATGCCAGAATTCACAGTAATCGATGAAAAAACTGTTTCTTGAAATCTGTAAACAAAATCGGCTTGCTTTCAAACGATTACCATCCACCCCGCCACGTTTCCAGAAACCGACAGAGCCTAAAATTGGATTTTTTGTGTATTTTTGCACAAAAATATAATTATGGAAATAAAATTTATCGAAATAGCCTCCGCCTTCATCGTGTTGTTTGCGGTGATCGACATACTGGGTGCCATCCCCATCATATTGGATATCCGAAAGAAGGGCGGCGTCATCAAGCCGGCACAGGCCTCCCTGGTGGCCTTTGGGGTGCTCATCGCCTTCTTGTTCCTTGGAAAAGCCTTGTTGGGGCTCTTTGGGGTAGACATCTCCTCCTTCGCCGTGGCGGGTTCATTCGTGCTGCTGGTGATGGCTCTGGAGATGATTCTGGGCGTGGAGATCTTCCACCACGACTCCCCGTCAGGTGCCTCCATCGTTCCGGTGGCCTTCCCGCTCATTGCCGGGGCAGGCACCTTCACCACCTTGCTGTCGCTGCGGGCGGAGTTCGAGGTAATCAACATCATCATCGCCCTGACGCTCAACATTGTGTTTGTATTCGTCATCCTGCGCTCTACCCATGTGGTGGAACGCCTTATTGGACAAGGGGGCATCTATGTGTTGAAAAAGTTTTTCGGCATCATCCTGTTGGCTATGGCCATCAAACTCTTTATGAGCAACATCGCACTAATCCTTACCGACCTAATCCCCAAACTCCACAACTAACCCACATGGCTAAAGGCAAATACTACGTGGTATGGAAAGGGCGCAACCCGGGCGTGTTCGACAACTGGGACGAGGCCAAGCTGCAGATTGACGGTTTCGAAGGAGCCAAGTTCAAAAGCTACCCCAACGAACTGGAAGCGCGCGAAGCTTTTGCACAAGGGAGCGGTGCCCTCTACAAGAAAAAAGGTGAATCGGCCAAACAAACCGCTTCCCCCATCGAGCGGAGCATTGCCGTAGATGCGGCCTGCTCGGGCAACCCGGGTGTGATGGAGTACCGTGGCGTATCGCTTTGGAACAATCAGGAGATATTCCATTTCAAATGCGAACTGGGAACCAACAACATCGGTGAGTTCCTAGCCATCGTGCATGCCTTGGCTCTGATGCAAAAGATGAACCTGCCCGACATGCCCATCTACACCGATTCGCAAACTGCCATCAGCTGGGTGAAAAATAAAAAGAGCAAGACCAAACTGGAGCAGAATCCCCGCACCCTGCCGCTCTTCGACCTCATCCACCGCGCCGAGGCCTGGCTACAAAGCCATACCTGGCAAAACCCCATCATCAAGTGGCCCACCGAGAAGTGGGGTGAGATACCGGCCGACTTTGGAAGGAAATGATGGATGGACTGATGTGATGATGTGCGAATGGGGTAATTCATCAGCCCCGGAGGGGCGGCAGATTGGTAGTCGTATGCAAGCGGCAGCGAAGCATACGGTAGGTCATATAACCAAAATATTAGGAAAGAGATTCCTCTCTCCAATACGTTGTGATCGGAATGACCATTCCTTTTCCACCAGCACGCTCGTCATTCTGACCGAAGGGAAGAATCCCATTCATTAATAACCTGAGCTAATCGGTATCATCTGTGAAGAATTTATGAACACACAACATCAGCACATTCAACACCTCCGGCGTTGTGGAATTATAGAAACCTTGCACCCACCGGTTCCACCGGTGGCTGGAGTTTGGGTTTAACTAGATAAAAAAATCAACAGAAAATATGACTTGTTGGTTTTTTTATTATTTTTACATCTAGTTACATAACTAGTTTTACTTTTTAGACCAAGATGCCATGGGATTTCCAACAAAAATTCAACTGATTAAAAGAGCTGCCAGCGAGCAGTGGTATATCAATTTTCCATCAGCTGTAGCACAAGCGATGGAATTCCAGAAGGGGGAGGTTGTCGAATGGGTAATCGAAGACAAACAGCGGATGACTCTTAAACGAGCAGACCAAACTGTTGTGCCAGATAAAAAAAACTTTTAACGGATCATTAACCGATGAACTTGATGAACTTTTCAACCAATGCCACCCTGCTTTTCCCAATCATGAGTCATGGTCCCGATGCAGAGAGTTGATGTATGGTGAACTGACCTGTCTGGGGCGGCATACGGTTACGGGGATGCTGGCGGCCAGCGGCAATCAATTTACTGATTGGTCATCTGCTTACCGGTTGTTCAGCAAGCAACGGGTTGACGTACCCCAAATATTAAACATTGTGCAATCAAACGTATTGAAAGAAACAAGCAGTCTCCCATATATTGTAGCCCACATGGACGATACGGTGATAAAAAAAACAGGGAAACGAATTCCAGGCACCGCTTGGAGAAGGGATCCGCTTGGACCTCCCTTTCAAACCAATTTCATCTGGGGGCAGCGTTTCCTTCAAATATCACTAGCGCTGCCCCAAGAAGGAAATATTGGGCAGTCAAGAGCTATCCCTGTTGATTTTCATCATTGTCCCACAGTGGTTAAGCCCAAGAAAACAGCTGAAGAAGAACAATGGCAAGCATACAAAGAGGAGCAAAAAATAGCCAAGCTTAGCCGTCAGGGATCCGACAGGATTTCATTGTTACGAAAAACATTGGATGAGCAGGGATATCAAAACAAAGAGTTGCTTGTCGGGGTGGATGGCAGCTATACCAATAAAGAGGTGTTGAAAAAGCTTCCTAAAAAAACAACCCTAATTGGGCGCATACGAAAAGACACAAAACTTTATACCAAACCTCAGGCACAGCCCAAATCTGGTCGCAAACGCGTATATGGAGAACAATTGCCAACCCCTGAACAAATAAGACAGTCCGATCAGTATCCTTGGCAACAAGAAAAGGGATGGGCTGCTGGCAAAACCCATACATTCAGCCTCAAAATTATCAGAAATGTAAGATGGCGTTCCGCAGGACCTCAAGACCTTATGCTGATTGTTATCCGGCCTTTGGGCTACAGGTTGTCAAAAGGCTCCAAGATACTCTATCGAGAGCCGACTTATTTGATTTGCTCCGAAACCGATCGTGATATTAAAGATATTCTACAGGCTTATCTCTGGCGTTGGGAAATTGAGGTAGACTTCCGGGAAGAAAAAACGTTGCTTGGATGTGGCCAGGCTCAGGTAAGAAACCCTAATTCAGCAGAAAGCCTCCCCGCATTTGTTGCGGCCATGTATGGTTTGTTGCATCTGGCAAGCCATCGGGCTGCAAATGCAACCAACTCCATGCTTCCAAGACCGAAATGGTATCAGAAGGCCGATGCAAAACGTATAACAACAGGTGACTTATTAAACAACTTAAGAGCGCAATTATGGGCAAAAGCTACAAATTTGAATTTCTTGGACTTCGTGAACACACAGACTAGAACACAAAGCCTCAAAAATGAATTTAAATATAATGGCTCCGCAGCATTTTATGTGAGAAATTAGCCAAACTCCAGCCACCGGTTCCACCGGTGGCTATTCATATTGAAGTCCTGCGGACTTGGCATAACGTTAAAGATATCACCAATACGTGGTTTCTTTTATTGCAAGGATCATGAAGACTACAAAGATATTACCGCTACGGGGTTGATAGGGATTAACACCGTTCCGCACAGGGCAAGAAACGTGAGGACATACCTGCGCATCAAATAATAACATCTGTGTTCATCTTAGCTTTGACCAGGTTGCAGAAAACTAGGCACCAATTTATTGTTGTATAAATTTGAAGATCCAGTGCAGTTTTATTAGGCCTTCTGCAAATTAAACGACCGGAGGTCGTAATATGATTAACGAAAGCCCCTCCCGGCCTCCCCCATGGGGAGTGACAGGATGCAATGAATGGTTGGCTCGGAAACTTGAAGACAACGATATTGGGACTATTGAACTCACTCTTTCATAACGGAGTTCAGTACTCTTCTGACTTCGACTTCAAGACTTTATGACTGTTAGACTTTTTGACTCGTCCTAAAAAATCTTTACAGTTAATGGTTTATTTTATGTTGCATTCAATCATTCTGTAATGGGCAATGAGAGCCGGAACTTTGTTGGGCAAAACAAGGAGTGGCTCGATGCCACTCTTGTTTTATTCGTAATGGTATAAAGTTTCACCATCACTTTGTTGGGCCATCAAAAATAATTCAATTATCCGCTTTCTCAAAATCCTTTTTCTTGTAATAATTTCGCCACACTCTAACCACCGGCTTTTCAGATGTATGCACATTGCATGGAGTCTCCATACCCAAACTCAAGTGGGGACGTACGTTGTTGTATAACCTGATTGCGTTTTCGACTGCCCGTGTGGCCTCCTCGATTCCTGAATAACTATTTAAATATAGCCACTCGGTTTTCAGTATGCCATTGACCCTCTCCGCAATCGCATTTTCCAGTGGATCGCCACTTTCAGTCATGCTGATGCTTATATTCTTTTTATTCAGTGCTTTCACATATGTATCGCTACAATACTGAACACCCCGATCCGAATGATGAATCAGCTTGCTCAAATCTTTGGGGGCACCCTTTATGGCCATCTGCAGTGCAGATAGAGAGTGCTTTGCCTCAAGTGTATCGCCAATACTCCACCCGATTATTTTTCTTGAATAGGCATCTGTTATCAAGGACAAGTAGACAAATCCAGCTTTCGTTTCAATATAGGTGATATCACTCACCCATAATTGATTGGGTTTGACTGGAGTGAAAGAACGAATCAAGTTGGGATACTTCCGCAACCAGTGATTACTGTACGTGGTGCGTGCAGTACGACGTTTACGCCTCACCAGCCGGTGGTTTCGGCGTAGTAATTCGAAAAATGCATCACGCCCCATTTGTAGCCCACCGTTTAAATGCTGACCGACAATTTCATACAGCTTGCGTCCTCCAATCCTGGGCATATCCAATCTTGTCTTGTCAACCAGTTCTATGGTGACATGATCCTTCAGCACTTCCCTGTAATTGTACTTTAGTTTCTGATAATAAGCTTGGCGGCTCTTCCCAAACAATTCACACAAGATCTCTATTGGAGCCTCATTTCTTGTGTGCAATTGGTCTACTGTTTGGGTCCAGACTTTTTTCTGATTTGAATGTCAAATTCTTTCTCGGCAATGTCAATCATTGCATCCAAGGCTCTCGCTTTCAGGTTTGCATGCGCAAGCTGCTTCTCAAGTTCTTTAATTTTATCTTCCAATACCTTGTCTTCCTTGGTCTTGCCTCCAATCTTGCTCATCTCTTTGAATTGTGTGATTTCATTCACCGAAGGCTTTTTTACACCAAATTGCTTCATCCAGCGATCGATGTTTGCTCCTCCGGTGAAACCATATTTCACCTTTAATTCCTCTCTGGTGATGTCGCTGCTAATGTACTCAGTTACCACTTGAAGTTTTACTTCGTCCGGAATAATGTTGATTCTTTTTTTCATAATCCTAAATTCAATTTACTTTTTGTGTAAACTTATTCTAGGACAAGACATTTTGACTATTCAACACTCAAACAATATATACTCCTTGACCAGTCGACTTCAGGACTATTAAACTCTTCGCCATGGAAACTTTTTCAACTATTTTCGACCGCAGAGGTGTACAAATGATATATTGCTTTATTTTTACCTTTTTTTACAAAGTGATTAAATTGAATGAAACGTTTGCTCCTGACCATACAGATCCTGATCATATCGAACGCCCTATGGGCCGATGAAGGCATGTGGCTGCCCTATGCCATGAATCCACAAGTAATTGAACAGATGAAGGCCCGGGGCCTGAACCTCCCTTTCGAGGCCATATACGACGAACAAAAGGTGTCGCTCAAGGATGCCATCGTTTCGCTCGACGAAGGCAGCTGCACGGCCGAATTCGTTAGCAGCACAGGGTTGTTGCTCACCAACCACCACTGTGGCTTCGATGCCATCCAATCGCACAGCACCCCTACCCATGATTACCTCACCAACGGATTTTGGGCTGCCTCACTCGCCGATGAATTGCCTTGTCCCGGCATGACGGCCTCCATACTTGTAGCATCTCACGATGTCACCCAACGGGCTTTGGATGCCTTGCGCGATAAGCTGGACCGTACGGCCAGGCAAACATGCCTCGATAGCCTTTCCCTTGTACTGACCGGGGAACTAATACAGGATCAGAAATTAGAGGGCGAAGTGATCTCGTTTTTCGAGGACAACCTTTTTCTCTTCCTGATACAAGAAACCTTCACCGATATCAGATTGGTGGGCACACCCCCTTCATCCATCGGCAAATTTGGCGGTGACACCGACAACTGGATGTGGCCACGGCACACCGGCGATTTCTGTTTTTTCAGGGTGTATAGCGCCCCAAACCAAACCCCCGCTGATTATTCCAAGGAAAACATCCCATACCAACCTCGCAAACACCTAGCCATCAATACAAACGGTGTCAAGCAAGGCGATTTCGCCATGGTGCTTGGCTATCCCGGCAGCACCTCGCGTTATGCCACCACCGGGGAGATCAGACAAACGCAAAACATCACCAACCCCATCATCGCGGAAGCCCGGGGCATCCGACAAGCAATCTGGCAGCAATCCATGAATGCCAACTCAGAACTGAACATCAAATATGCCTCTAAACATGCGGCGTCGAGCAACTACTGGAAATACGCCATCGGGCAGAACGAAGGACTACAGAAAGGCAACCTAATGGAAGTTCGGGAGCGTGAAGAGGACGATTTGATCCGGTGGAGTAAGGAAGACTCTTCGCGGCAGGCCGTGGCCGGGAGCATGGCGGCCTTATCGGCCTCCTATGTGGTTCTAGAGCCACTCGTGCGCGCCACCACCCTTTATGACGAAACAGTCCTCTCTGGCCCCGACTTAACACTCTTTGCCTTTCAACTGATGGATTTGGTTTTACGAATGGAAGAACAGCAAACCCGAACGGAAGCCTACCAAACTCTTCAGAAAGAGGCCGATGATTTGATGCATGAATTTTACCGCGATTTCGACCTCGCAACCGACCAAAAGGTAATGCAAGCCATGCTTGCCTATCTCCTGACAAAAGCACCCGCGGAGTTCCTCCCGAAAAGGAGGACATTGATGGGCAAAAGATACATCAACAATATTACCGGCTACGTGGATCACCTTTATGCCAACTCCCTGCTAACCGATAGTGCCCGGCTCAGGAAATTCATTCACCAGCCGGTGGTACCTATGAAAAGAATACTGAAAGATCCTGTGGTGGCATTTATGCGGCAGATGATTGTCTATTATTTCGACATCCTCAGTGTGGTGGAGCAGTTCGAGGAGCAAATAGACCGCAACAAGCAGGTGGTGATGGAAGCTTTGATGCAGAAGGAGGCGAGGCCATTTTATCCCGATGCCAATTCTACGCTGCGCATCAGTTACGGCTCGGTGCAGGACTACTCTCCATCGGATGGCATCCTCTATCATTGGCAGACCACCCTCAAGGGCATTGCAGAAAAAGCGCAAGAAGGAGATAACAACAGCGATTACCGCTTAACCCCTCAAGAGCAGGCACAACTCAAGCAAACCCTCAACAACGGCAACAACCTACCGGTATGCTTCATCACCACCAACGACATCACCGGCGGCAACAGTGGCAGTCCGGTGTTGGATGCCAATGGAAAATTGATTGGCTTGGCATTCGATGGCAATTGGGAAGCCATGACCTCCGACATCACCTACGATGAAGCCATGCAACGCTGCATCTGCGTCGACATCCGGTATGTACTCTTTGTGATGCGCCAAAGCGACTCGACTGGCCGTTTGATGGAGGAGTTATTATAATTCGTTTCGATATAATAAAGGGGCGTATGGATGATTCAACCATCCATACGCCCTCTGTTATTGATGACACCACGCATTATGAAATGAATGCGAGGAGCTCCTAGGCATTTATTTTGTTGCTTTTGACCAGCTGTCTTTCAGTCCAACCGTTTTGTTGAACACCATTTTTTCAGGTGTGCTGTCCTTGTCGACACAGAAATAACCCAAGCGCTGGAACTGGAATTTATCCAATACTTTTCCCTCTTTGAGTGAGGGTTCCATCTTGGCATTGCTGATGATGCGCAACGATTCGGGGTTCAGGAACTCTTTGAAGTCCTTGTCTTCGTGGCCATCGGGCTCTGGATCGCTAAACAGACGGTCGTAAATGCGTACCTCTGCATCGAAGCAGTGCTGGGCCGAAACCCAATGCAGGGTGCCTTTCACTTTGCGATCGCTTCCTTCCAATCCGCTTCGGGTTAATGGGTCGTAGGTGACATGAATCTCGGTGATCTCGCCAGCTTCATCCTTCACCACACCCTCGCATTTCACAATGTAGGCATTTTTCAATCGCACCTCTTGGCCTGGAGCCAATCGGAAATATTTTTTGGGTGGGTTTTCCATGAAATCCTCGCGCTCTATGTACAACTCGCGGCTGAATGGCAGTTGTCGCGAACCCTGGCTCTCATCCTCTGGGTTATTGATGGCCTCCATGTATTCCACCTGTCCTTCGGGGTAGTTGGTCACTACCACCTTCACCGGGTCAAGCACGGCATAAACGCGCGGCGCCTTGGCGTTGAGGTCTTCGCGGACACAGAACTCCAACAGCGCCACATCGATCACATTATCGCGTTTGGCTACGCCCACTTTTTCGGCAAACATACGCACACTTTCGGGGGTGTAGCCTCTACGGCGCAAGCCACTGATGGTGGGCATTCGGGGATCGTCCCAACCGGCTACGATGCCCTCCTGAACCAGTTGAAGCAGTTTCCGCTTACTCATCACGGTATAGTTGAGGTTCAGGCGGGCAAACTCAATTTGTCGGGTTCGCACGGCCGGTGTTGGTTCGCCTTCCAGGATATTGTCGAGGAACCAGTTGTAGAGCGGACGGTGCACCTCAAACTCCAAGGTGCAGATGGAGTGGGTGATGCCTTCAATAAAGTCGCTTTCACCATGTGCGTAGTCGTACATGGGATAGATGCACCAGGCATTGCCTGTGCGGTGGTGTTCGCGGTGCAGAATTCGGTACATCAGTGGGTCGCGCATGTGCATGTTGGATGAAGCCATATCTATTTTGGCCCTCAACACACATTCGCCCTCCTTGAATTCACCATTTTTCATGCGCATGAAGAGATCCAGATTCTCCTCCACCGAACGGTTGCGATAGGGACTTTCCTGGCCGGGCACAGTTGGGGTTCCCTTCTGCGAGGCGATGACTTCGGCACTCTGATGATCCACGTAGGCCTTACCATCGCGTATCAGCTTGACGGCCCAGTCGAACAACTGCTGAAAATAGTCGGAAGTGTAACGCACTTCGCCATCCCACTGGAAACCTAGCCATTTCACATCTTCCATGATGGAATCCACATACTCCACATCCTCCTTGACCGGGTTGGTGTCATCGAAACGTAGGTTACAGAGTCCCTTGTAATGCTGGGCCAGGCCAAAATTTAAGCAGATGGATTTGGCGTGCCCGATGTGCAGGTAGCCATTGGGCTCAGGCGGGAAGCGGGTCACTACGGTACCATTATTTTTATTTTGTGCCAGGTCACTGTCAATCTCCTGATGGATGAAATTTGTTTTCGGGCTATCGGAGTTCAGTATCTCTTTCTCTTCTGTGCTCATGCTGTGTGAATTATTTATTTAGCATACAAAAATAACGGTTTTTGCATCTCTCAGTAAAAGTGCAGCAAATAAAACAATTAAATTTGTCACCAGTTTTTTAATACGACGCTAAAATACAATATTCAGATAAGTTTATCATCATGATGAAGAACCAGATTGGTCGCATCGACCTTGAAGAGATGAGTTTTTATGCTTACCATGGCTGTTTTGAGGAAGAGCAGCGGGTGGGCAACCGTTTTACTGTGAACATCAGCATAGAAACCGATTGCAGCCAACCGATGCTATCCGACAATATTGAAGATGCCCTCAATTATGTGACTGTGTATGAGATTACGCGTGAGCAGATGGCCATCAAAAGTCACCTACTGGAACATGTCACCAACCGGATTATTGATGCCATTTACAAGCAATTCCCTTATGTTTTGAAAGTAACCGCCAAGGTATCGAAGATGACCCCGCCCATGGGTGGACAGATGCGTTGCGTGAGTGTCACCCTGAGTCGGTGATTGTAAAATCCCGCCATTTCCTGCCTGCCCCCTCCGGCTCCCCCGAGGGGGAGTGACGGGATTCGGTGGAGGATTGACTCTATGACTTTTAGACTGCCAGACATTGCAACTGCCAGACTTTTAGACTGTCAGACTAAGGAACATTTGAACGACTCTACTTTGACGCATTTTCATCCATCAAGCCCCAAACCGACCTTCTTGCAGAAACTGGATGCACTTTTCAATTTCGAGGTACATGATCTTGTCTTCCTCCACCACGGGCACCACGGAACGGAACTCTTCCAGGAATGTTTCGAGGTAGGGAGATGTTTTCATCGGCAACCTGAAACTCATGGCCTGCGAGGCATTGAAGAGCTCGATGGCCAATACCCGTTCCACATTGTCAGCAATCTTCAATGCCTTGGTGGCGGCATTGCCCCCCATGCTCACATGATCCTCCTGCTCATTAGACGATGGGATGCTGTCGACCGACGAAGGCGTGGCCATCTGCTTGTTGAGACTCACCACCGAAGCTGCGGCATATTGCGGAATCATAAAACCACTATTCAGCCCCGGGTTGGCCACCAGGAACACGGGCAGGCCACGCTCACCCGATATCAACCGGTAGGTGCGCCGTTCCGATATGCTGCCAATCTCGCTCATGGCAATGGATAAAAAGTCCATGGCCAACGCCAGCGGTTCACCGTGGAAATTGCCGCCCGAAAGGATCATATCCTCCTCAGGGAAGATAATGGGATTGTCGGTAACCGAGTTTATTTCGGTGAGCACCACATGCGACACATAATTGACCGCATCCTTGATGGCACCATGAACTTGGGGAATGCACCGAAACGAATAAGGATCCTGCACATGTTTCTTTTCGCGGGCGATCAATTCACTCCCTTCCAATAGGGAACGAATGTTGCGGGCGGTCTCGATCTGACCCCGATGAGGGCGGATTGTATGTAGTTGGGCAAAAAATGGCTCAATGCGCCCATCGTAGGCATCGAGCGAGATGGCGGCAATGATGTCACTGTATTTCACTAGTTTAAATGCCTTTAGCAGCGTATAGACGGCATGAGAACTCATAAATTGGGTCCCATTTAGCAATGCCAACCCTTCCTTCGCTTCCAGACGAATGCTCTGCCACCCCATGCCCTTAAGCATGGCTTCTGATGCAATCTTTTCACCTTTGAAGTAGACTTCCCCATGTCCAATCAAGGGAAGGAAGAGGTGTGCCAAAGGTGCCAAATCGCCCGATGCCCCCAGGGAGCCCTGTTCCAGCACTACCGGCAGAATGTCGTGGTTGAAGAAGGCAATCAGCCGTTCCACCGTTTGTAGTTGAACACCCGACTTACCCAGGCTTAGTGCATGAATTTTTAAAAGCAACATCAGTCGCACCACCTCTTTGGGCACTTCGCGACCAACACCGCAGGCATGGCTTTTCACCAGATTTTCCTGAAGCTGGTTCAGGTCTGCCTTGGAGATGGATTTGTCGTGCAACGCTCCAAAACCAGTGTTGATGCCGTATATAGGACCATCATGTTCGGCCAGCTTCTTGTCGAGGTAAGCCTTGCAAGCAATGATCAATTGTCGCGACTCATCGGAAAGCGAGAGTTGTGTCTTGTGTTCCAGAATGGATTCGATGACCTCGAAGGTCAATGGTGAAGGGGATATTTGATGTATTTTCATTGAATCAGTTTGTTTATAAAATTTATCCACAGATTTCTATGATTCTTGGCTACGCCAAGCGCAAGCGATTACTTTCCTTCAGAAATTCATAATAAAAAAGCCCACCCTGCCGAAGCATGGATGAGCCTATACATTCATGGGAAGCGGATGTCGCCCCCCATGGAGATTAATATGTTGATGCCTGTCTTGAATACTCTTCCCATATCGTTCATTGATTTGGGAAGCAATTACGCAAAAAGATTAATGATTAGCGATGATTTTTATCAATCCGTCGAAATCGACGATTTGTTGTTCGCCGGAAGCCATGTTTTTGAGTGATACCCGTTGGTTGGTGCGTTCCTCTTCGCCCACAATGGCTACAAATGGGATGGATTTCTTATCGGCATACCCCATCTGTTTTTTCATCTTGGCCCCATCGGGATAGATTTCGGCATTGAAGCCTGCGGCACGCACCTTGTTGAGCAACTGAAGGGCATAGAGTTCGTCGGCACCCCCAAAGTTGGCAAACAGGATGCGCGTTTGAGCGCCTGAATCCTCAGGGAATAGATTGAGCTGATTCATCACATCGTAAATGCGGTCGGCTCCAAACGAAATGCCCACGCCCGAAACATTGTTGAGTCCGAAGATGGAAGTGAGGTCGTCGTAACGGCCACCGCCGGTGATGCTGCCAATGGCCACATCCTTGGCTTTCACTTCGAAGATGGCACCGGTGTAGTAGTTGAGACCACGAGCCAGCGTCAGGTCGAGCTCTACGTCTAGTTTGATGCCGAGGGCATTGATGTATTCGAAGATGGTCGAGAGCTCTTCGATCCCTTTCAACCCAGTTTCCGAAGAAGCCAAAACAGTTTTGAGGGTTTCCAGTTTCGATAGGTTGGAACCTTCAAGGTGCAGAATGGGTTGCAACTTGTCGATGGCTTCGGGGCTGAGTCCTTTTTGAGCCAATTCGGCATTCACATTATCCAGGCCAATTTTGTCGAGCTTGTCGATGGCCACGGTAATGTCGACCATGCGCTCCATTTCGCCAATCACCTCAGCAATGCCGGCCAGAACCTTGCGGTTATTGAGTTTCAGCACCACATTGATGTTGAGTTGGCGGTACACTTCATCCACAATCTGGATCAATTCCAGTTCGTTGATCAGTGAGTCGCTGCCCACCACATCCACATCGCACTGGTAAAACTCGCGGTAACGCCCTTTCTGTGGACGATCGGCACGCCATACGGGTTGTATTTGGTATCGCTTGAAAGGAAACGTGATTTCATTCTGGTGCTGCACCACAAAACGGGCAAAAGGCACGGTGAGGTCGTAACGCAATCCTTTCTCGCAAATCTGGAGTGCCAGCTTGTCGGCCTCGCTGCCATTGATCAATTTTGGATCCACACCATTGAGATAATCACCGGAGTTAAGGATCTTGAAGAGGAGCTTGTCGCCTTCGTCGCCGTACTTGCCCAGCAGGGTGGAGAGGTTTTCCATGGCAGGTGTTTCAATGGGCAGGTAGCCGTACCGTTGAAAAACAGATTTGATGGTATCGAAAATATAGTTCCTTTTTACCATCTCAACCGATGAAAAATCTCTGGTACCTTTGGGTATGCTGGGTTTTTGAGCCATAATGATATGATTGAAAAGTTAATGTCGTTCTTTAACCTGCAAAAATATCAATATTTTCGGTTTTGTGCCCCATTCGGGAGGATGAGAAGTTAAGAAGTTGAAGAGTCAACAAGTCGAAGAGTTGAAGAGTTGAAGTTAGTTTTACGGTGTGAACAAAAACAATCATTCTCTTGAAATGTTAATATAGTGACCACACAAGGTTTTAAAATCGTATAACACTAAAGACAAACCGATTATGAATGAAATGGAGTTGGTGCTCGACACCATGAAAAAAGCCGGAAAACCACTGAAAGCCGGCGAAGTGGCCGAATTGGCAGGATTGGACAAGAAGGTGGTTGAAAAAGTAATGGATCAGTTGAAAAAGAGCGAGGTGATTGTTTCCCCTAAGAGATGTTACTGGGAGCCGAAGTAAGGGGCTAAAAGTCATAGCGTCACAGAGTCAACAAGTCAACTTGTCGACAAGTTGGGGAGGCTTGGGAAGTTGGAGAGTTGAAAAATTTAAGAGTCGAGGGAAGTTCAGGTGGCGGGGGGAGTGCGTTTTGCAATTTATTTTTTATCATTGCCGGAAAAAGCAGTGGGTGTCTATTCGAATAAATTAATGTTTACTTGAAAGCTCTTCTAATCTAGCAGGGCAAAAGAAATGGACAAACACCCATTGGCCATCCATAAAACAGTACACACATGAATAATGACCTTCAGATTGCCCGGGCGGCAAAAATTCGCCCCATCACAGAAATTGCTCAAAAGCTGGGCATCGACGCTGATGATTTGGAATTGTATGGCAAGTATAAGGCTAAGTTGCCTTTAAAGCTGATCGATAGGGAAAAGGTAAAAGAAAACCAAAATAAGTTGATCCTAGTTTCCGCCATTTCGCCAACACCCGCCGGGGAGGGTAAAACAACTGTCTCCATAGGCCTGTGCGAAGGTTTGAACCGGATTGGCAAGCAGACGACTGTGGTGTTGCGCGAGCCCAGCCTGGGTCCGGTGTTCGGCATCAAAGGAGGCGCAACTGGTGGTGGCCATTCACAGGTCATTCCCATGGAAGATATCAACCTGCACTTCACCGGTGATTTTTCGGCCATAGAAAAGGCCAACAACCTGTTGGCTGCTCTAATCGACAACAACATCCAAAGCAACAGCCGCTCATTGAACCTCGACCCCCGCACCGTACACTGGAAAAGGGTAATGGATATGAACGATCGGTCGCTGCGACACACCATTGTTGGACTGGGTGGCACGGCCTCGGGTATCCCGCGCGAGACTGGTTTTAACATTACTGCAGCTTCCGAGATCATGGCCATCCTCTGCCTGGCTGAAGATTTCCACGACCTGAAAGTGCGACTGGGAAATATTTTTGTCGGTTTTACATTTGATAAGAAACCAATTTATGCGCGCGACTTGAATGCCCAGGGCTCGATGGCGGTGCTGCTCAAAGATGCCATCAAACCCAACCTGGTCCAAACCCTCGAAGGCAACCCTGCAATCATCCACGGTGGACCATTCGCCAATATTGCCCAAGGCACCAACTCAGTGCTGGCCACCAAACTGGGGCTTTCACTATCGGATTACGTGGTGACCGAGGCCGGTTTTGGATTCGACCTGGGCGCCGAGAAATTCCTCGACATCAAATGTGTTTCGGCCGGTATCAAACCCCAGGCAGCTGTTTTGGTGGCTACTGTGCGTGCCCTCAAATACCATGGGGAGATCCCGGTGGGTGATCTGGTGTCGCCCAATCCCGAAGCGGTGCGCGAAGGGTTGCCCAACCTGGAGAAACATGTCGAGAACATGCACAAGTTCAACATTTGCCCGATAGTGGCTGTCAATCGTTTCCACACCGACACGCAAGAAGAGCTGGATGTGATCGTGGCTCGCTGCCAACAGTTGGGGGTTAAGGTGGCCATTGTGGATGCCTGGGCCAAAGGAGGCGAAGGCACTGAGGAACTCGCCCGAATGGTGGCCGAGGTGGTGGATGCGTGTGTGTCCGATTTCAAGCCTCTTTACGAATGGAATTGGTCAATAGAAAAGAAAATAGAGACAATCGCCCATGAGATCTATGGTGCCAGTGCCATCGACTACACCCCCCAGGCCAAAAAAGACCTGAAGACCATTCAGTCGTTGGGGTTGAGTGGTTTGCCTGTTTGTATGGCCAAAACACAGAAATCATTGTCGGACAACCCAAAATTGTTGGGACGACCCGAAAATTTTGTGGTAACTGTTAGGGAGATTGAGATTGCCGCAGGTGCCGGTTTTGTGGTACCCATCACCGGAGAGATTATGCGTATGCCGGGTCTGCCCGCCGTGCCGGCTGCCGAAGGGATGGACATCGACGACGACGGCACCATAATTGGGTTGTTTTAAGATCAGCCACTCCCGGAAATATTAATTTGATGATGAACTATTTCTAGCCATCCCAATAAAGAGCAATACATTTGTATGTAATTGAATTACAGAGAACTAACAGGTTTCAAAGACCTGTTAGTTCTTTAACATTTAAAGCGTTGTAATTATCTGCAACAACCAGTGCCCCATTGACTAATCAAGAAAAAGACAGCAAGCAATTATATCGATGAAGCGTGAAACACTTCACATGTTTTGCGCTCGGTAAAATTGGCATAGAATCGTTGGGCGGTCTCCAGATAAAGGGATCCGTCAAAATGACGAGCACCTTGTGGACAAATGGCCACACAGCGGCCACATGCAATACAAAGTGCCTGATTGGTAACTAAGGGGTTATGGCGATCAATCGCTTGGGCGGGGCAGTTTGCCGCACATTTGCCACAAAGGTTGCATCGTTCGCTTCCAGAGGGGAATAGGGCGATTGGCTTAACATCTCGATACGGAAAATTTCCCTTTAGCTTGATTTCCGGTATTTGAGTAGCATGGGGAATCCTCAGCAGGTTTTGATATGATTCGTAACCAAATGATGCTGCCATTCGGTGGTCGGATTCATCGGGACGGCAGGATCCCATCTTGGGAAATATGGCATGCTGGCCTATGAAGGCAGCAGCCGAAACCACGCGAAATCCATTGGCAGTAACCACATCATTGAGTTCAAGCAGTGCATCTTCGTAGTCGCGGTTGCCATAAACACAAACAACAATGGCTGGAGTCTCCTTCCCCTTGACTCGTTCAATATAGGATGCGGCGATTTTTGGTATTCGGCCAGCATACACCGGCATGCCAAAAACAACCACCTCATCATCCTTAAAATTTAGATCCTCCTGGAGGCCAAACGTGATGTCATAATGCACCACAGTAGCTATGCCCATTCCTCCTGCCACTGAGGCTAATACTTGCCTGGTGGTGTTAGTGGCGCTAAAATAGATCAGGTTTAATTTATTGTAGTCCATGGTTTTAAGTATGGGTTGCATTTAAGTTAGGATTAACAAAGATAACATTTATGGCAAGTTGATTGGTTTAAATTAATCCTTGGGTTTTATTTACAGTCTATAAAAAATGTATCTTGGCTTTAATTTTTTTAAGTTTGCGTCATTATAAAAAAAAATTTCAGCATCCATGCAACATGACTTTAACGACATCTACAAGCGTTATTACAGGAAATCGTTCCTGTTTGTCAAGTCATTTGTGCACGACGACATGGTTGCCGAGGACATTGTAACCGACTCGCTGGTTGAGTTGTGGAAAAAAATAAAGCAGGATCCAATTCCCGAAATCCCCCCCTTTCTGTTCACCATTCTTCGGAACCGTTCGCTCGACTACCTCAAGCACGTGGCGCGCAAAAAAGCCGTTATCGACCAGATGGCCGATACGTTGGTGCGGGAATTGGAGATCAGAACCTTCTCGCTGGAAGCAACCGATCCTGCAGAGATTTTCTCGGCCGAGGTTCATCAGATCATGCAGGATACTTTGGATTCGCTTCCTGAAAAAACGCGCGAAATTTTCCTCATGAGCCGCTTTGGCGACAAGTCGCACAAGGAGATCGCTGAGCTATTCGGCATTACGGTTAAAGGCGTGGATTACCACATCGCCCGGGCTCAAGGCGAATTACGCACCGCATTGAAGGACTACCTTCCTTTATGGAGTGTCCTGGCTTTTTTGAATGTGGCCTGAAAAAATGCAGATTTTTTATTCTTCTAATTTCTTTATTAAGACTGACTTAAGTGAGTTAATTGCCATTTTTTGTGATATTTTGTGAAAAAAACAAAAAAGCAGGCTAGTGATTTGCTTTTCCCAGTCGTTATTGTGTTGTGTAGTCCAATCGTTGAGACACGAGCGTTATTTGTTTGGCCTATCCTAAAGATTATTGTATGGAAAGAGAACTGCTGATAAAATACTTGCAAGGGGATGCCACCAACGGTGAAAAAGCGGAGGTGGTAGCCTGGCTCGATGCTGACCAGGCTAATATGAAGGAGTATCATGCTCTGCAGAAATTATATTTGTACACCTTATGGCATGAGAGCCCCAAAGACGGTGTCGAAAACAAACCCGTGCGGAGAATAAGCATCAAACGGTTTTCAATTGAGTTCCTCAAGGTAGCCGCGGTTTTTGCAATAGCCATTTTTGCTTACCATCAACTCGAACTCAAAAATGAGAAGGAAGAAGCGGTAGTGATGCAGACGCTGTTCGTTCCGGCAGGACAGCGAGCCCAATTGACTCTGGCCGATGGCACCTCAGTTTGGCTGAATGCCAACACCACGCTCACCTTCCCCAACCGTTTCGATGGAAAAAAGCGTGAAGTGCTGTTGGCCGGCGAAGGATATTTTGATGTGGTACACGACTCCATTCGCCCCTTTTTTGTGAAGACCACCCGCTACGACGTGAAAGTGTGGGGTACTGAGTTCAACGTGATGGCCTATGCCGACCGAGGGTTCTTCGAAACTGCTCTTTTGGCGGGTTCGGTAGAAGTGATGAACTCGGGGAAGGATAAAGGGGAGATGCTTGAGCCCAACCAACGGCTCTACACCAAAGGACAACAGGTGGTGAAGGCACCCATCACCCATTTCAAGCATTTCCTATGGCGCGAAGGGATCATCAGCTTCGAGGATGAATCGTTTGTGGATATGGTGCTCAAGCTAGAGCTCTATTTCGACGTAACCATTGAAGTGAAGAACCAGGAGATTCTCAAATATCAGTGTACCGGTAAATTCAGAACCAAAGATGGCGTTGAGCACATCCTGAAAGTGCTCCAGCTCAGCAATCAATTTAGTTTCAAGATCGATCACCAACTCAATAAAATAACCATCAACTAAATCAGGCTAAATATGTAGAAATCCAAAGAAAGAAAAAGCCGGAGTGTGCGGCAACACCCTCCGGCAGCAGTTGAAACACGATCATCAGTAATTATTAAATCAAGTATCAACCATTAAGGACAAAATTATGAAAAATTATTTGTCTGAGGACATTCCGTCCTCAACTCACCAATTTTATCGAAAAATGAAGACGACATTCCTATTGCTCACATGCATGGTCTTTTCAACATTTGCAAATCAAGTGAGTTCGCAAGTGGCCAAGGTGAATATCGCCATGAAAAATGCCAGAATCATTCAAGTGCTCGACGCCATCGAAAGTCAGACCGACTACCTGTTTGTTTACAACACCAAAGAGGTCAACCTGGATTTTGCTGTGACGGTGAACGCCAGCAACGAAACCGTGGCCGAGGTATTGACCGGCATCTGTCCATCCAACGGCCTTGTGTATGCCATGGAGGGCAACAACATCATGTTGATGAACAGCAAAACAAGCTCACAGCAACAACAAGGCAAGCCAATCACCGGCAAGGTGGTGGATGTAACAGGCGCACCCATTCCCGGGGTAACCGTCATCATCAAAGGCACCACCTCCGGTGCCATCACCGACTATGATGGCCAGTTCAACCTTGAATCTGTTACCGAAGAGGCAACCCTGCAGTTCTCCTTTGTGGGTATGGTATCGGTGGAAGTGGCCGTTGCCGGCAAGAGCCGATTCGACATTGTGATGAAAGAAGAGGCTTTGGGTCTCGACGAAGTGGTGGTGTTAGGTTATGGCGTTCAAACGCGCAGGAAAGTGACCTCAGCGGTTGCCTCCGTAAATATGAACAGCCTTGAAAACATCCCTACCTCCTCGGTATCGCAAGCGTTGAGCGGAAAGGCAGCTGGTTTGAGCGTTAACATCAACTCGGCTCAGCCTGGTGGAGCAGCTTCGTTCCAAATTCGTGGGGCAGCCACTGGGCGTTCGCCGCTGATCGTCATCGACGGGATGCCCACTTCGGATTTCAACCCCTCCTCGGTTGGCGTATTTGGTAATGGTTCCCTGGATGCCACGCTCTCCACAATAAATCCCAACGACATAGAATCCATCGATGTCCTCAAAGATGCTTCGGCCACTGCCATTTACGGATCGCAAGGTTCCGGAGGTGTTATCATGATCACCACCAAACGAGGCCATAAAAACGAAAAAGTCTCTGTCAATCTAAACATATCATCGGGGGTGCAGAAATTTTACAATTTACCCAAGATGTTGAACGCAGTGGACTATATGAAAGAGACCAACCGGGTAATGCGGGAAAAATGGCTCTACGATCGTCGCCAAGGTGTTTACAGCACAACACCCGGATCTGTAAGTGGCCCAGATGTTTTCATACCTTATTACAGCAATGAAACAATTGGCCAATTTGAAGACGGAACAAATGTTGGAACCGATTTTGTGGACGAGATCACAAGAACCGGTGCTGTTCAGGATGTGGATCTGTCGGTAAGCGGCAGCAGTAAAAACACCCGTTTCTACTCATCATTCAGTCTGTACGATCAAAAAGGGATCATCAAAAACAATGACTTGACAAAATACAATGGCCGCATCAACGTGGATCAGGATTTTGGAGAGAAGCTCAGCGGGGGACTATCGGTGACATTTAGCCAGATCAACACAAACAACGTGCCCATTGGTAATGGTGACATGAATGAGAAAAGCGGTATTTTAATGAGTGCCCTGCAGTTCGACCCTACCCTTCCGGTACGCGATGCATTGGGCAATTACCAGATAAACGTTCGTCAATCCAATTTCCCCAACCCGGTTTCATTCTTGGACATCACCAATGAAACAAAAGTGGAGAGGTTCTTTAATACAGCCCACCTAAAGTACAATATTTTGCCGGAGTTGTCGGTTAAAGCACAGGTTGGAATCGACCGAACCCAAAGCCGCAGCTACGGGTACTTGCCAACCACAACCATTGCTGGCAAAAGTTATAATGGACGAGCCGACCGAGCCGACGATTTAAACACCAATTACCAATTCCAGATGTTGGTAAACTATATGAAAACATTTGGTGACAAGCACCATTTCAGTGGCCTTTTAGGTACCGAATATATGAAGTACCAATGGGAAGGAACAAGCATCACAGCCACCAACTTCCCTTACGACGGTGTGAAATGGAACAACCTTGGCCTTGCTGCTGACCGGGCCACCATTCAATCAAAGGGTGGATCAACCGAAACATCCTCCTATTTTTCACAATTGAACTACGATTTCAATCACAAATATTTCATCTCGGCCAACTTGCGGGTTGATGGTTCGGCCAACTTTGCTCCTGATGATCAATATGCCTTCTTCCCAGGAATTTCGGTGGGTTGGGACTTGTCGCGCGAAAGATTTATGGCAGGATCAACCCATTGGCTCGACCAGCTGAAAATCCGAGCCGGATACGGTCAAACAGGAAACGATTCACCAAAGGGAATGGCAGTCAGCTCAGCCTATACCGACTGGTACGCTCCAGGTGCCAACACCATGTGGGGGAACTCTGTTATTTCGGGCGTAAAACTGGCCGGATTGGGCAACCCAAACCTAAAATGGGAAAAACAGGTGGACTTTAATGCCGGTGTTGACTTTTCGTTACGAAAAGGCAGGATAACAGGATCGGTGGAGTACTTCAATCGAGTGATTACTGATATCGTGGGAATTAAACGACTGAACTCGAGCTTCCCGGTAAATGAGATGCTGTGCAACCTCGACGCAAAAAAGCAAACCTATGGCACCGAATTGACACTGAATACAATCAATATCAACAAGCGCGATTTTTCATGGAATACACTTACTACATTCACCTATTACCGCGACCGCTGGTTAAAACGTGATCCCAGCTATGTGTTGGGCATCAACGAATCGAGCCGACAATACGAAAATGAGTTGTGGTACTACCAATCTGAAGGCCTGGTACCGGTTGGTAGCACCGATCCTTTGAATCCCATTCCTGGAACGGTAAAAATCAAGGATGTGAATGGATACAAAATGGATGCATCTGGGAAAAGGGTAACTGATGAAAACGGAAAACCGCTCTATTCAGGTGCTCCAGATGGGAAAATTGATGCAGCCGACCTGGTAAAAATTGGCGTAAACACGCCTTTCAACATAGGATTCAACAACAGTTTTCGTTACAAAAATTTCGATCTATCCATTGATGCCTATGGCGTGTTCAACCAATGGAAAGTCAATTCAACAAAAACCACGCTGGGCGGATCAAGCATTTACAACATCGTGAGCATTGGTTCTAACTTAATGGATGAAGTAAAGGGTCGCTGGAACAGCGACAATCTTAACGGTGATGGCGTTTCTGCTTTACAATCGTTGGCCAAATATGGAACAGGCGATTACTTCCTAGAGAAAGCCTGGTTTGTCCGCATCCGCAACATTGCCTTTGGCTACACTTTGCCCAAAACTACGCTTCAGAAATTGAAGATAAGCAATCTCAGAATATTCGCCAACGTGATGAACCCCTTCCTGTTCACCCCCTATTCAGGGATGGATCCTGAAACCGAGAGCTATGTGGCAGCTTACCCCAATCAGCGCACCTACTCCTTGGGTGTTCAGATAGGTTTCTAAAGGCAATTGATATGAATGATTGGATAACTTTAAATATTAGAAAAATGAACTACATATTCAAAATATTGGTCGTTGTTTCCCTTGCAGTACTTCAAGCATGCAGCTTGGAAAAAGAGGAATTCAACAAAATAACCCCCGATAACTTTTACAAAACGGAAAAAGACGCCAGATTGGCCATTGCTGCACTATACTACAACTCCATTACAAAAGTGGATACCTGGGCACCTGGGTTATTTGTACAGAACATCCGTTCGGTACAGGTTTTGTCAGATATATCAGCCGGCGACATGATGAAGTGCTCCTATGGCCCTGCTTATGAATATCTTCGCAAACACGAGTGGACCGAAACCAACCCTTATGAAAGCCACTACTCATTCGCCTATTACAACAACATCACCAATGCGCGTATGGTGGCTTCACAAATAGCCAACATGATCACAATTCCTGATGATTTAAAAAACAAATTGATTGCTGAAGCCAATGCTGTTGGTGGATGGAAAGCAGCAATTCTATACGATCTGTATGGTGCGATGCCATATCCTTCCGACGAGATGTTGAATAATCCGAACCAACAACTCTATCCACAACGCCCTTCCAATGAAGAATTTGTTCTCATCATTGAAAAACTCCTAGCACAAAAGGACAATTTGATGGAAGCCGACTTTGGTTCGGGCTTTGGAAGGATGAACAAAAGCATCGCCAACTTTGTATTGATGCGCCTCTACATGCTTGAAGCAGGACGTACTGGCAACAAAGAATTTTGGAAAAGAGCACAGGCTTGCGCCGAAAGCATCATTTCATCGGGCAGCTTTGAGCTTCAAAGCAATTACAACAGCATATTCCAAAAAAGCAACAAGCGGAATCGTGAAGTTATATTTGCTCCCCCATCCGATTATTCGTTTAATGTGAATATGTGGCATGCTGAAGCTCTGCCTAACAATTACCCATGTGCCCTCAATCGCGGAGCAGGTGCCTGGGGGGGATACAAACTCCTCTGGTCGTTCTACGACACTTTCGATCCACAAGACCAGCGACTATCGGGCATTGCAGCCTCCTACACCACCGATGCTGGTCTGTTAATTAACCGGGAAAATCCTTTCAGTGCTCGTCATGGAGTTGCCGATGGTCCAATTCCTGTAAAATATGAGCCCGACGACACCCAAGTAGGTTATTTCCAGGGTCAGGACTTTATCGTTTACCGTTATGCCGAAGTGTTGCTGGCCATGGCTGAAATACTGAACGAATTGCAAGCCACGGCGAATGTGAATGCGCCTACCATCAACCATTTAGCAACATCGGGAGAAGCATTGGCCAGCGATGGTGGCAACACAGCTTTATCGTTTATCAATGCTGTGCGCGTGCGGGCTGGTTTGAATCCCCTGGCAGGCCTCAGCAAATCGGAATTGCGCGATGCCATCCTGATGGAGCGAAGCCATGAGCTTTATTGCGAGGGCGTTCGCCGAATGGACTTGATTCGTTACCAACGCGTCACCGAAGGTCAAGGAAATTGGAAGTTCGACAACGACACCAACAAATTCTTGTTCCCCATTCCGGTTAGCTACATCAACGAATACAAAGGCAATCTGAAGCAAAACCCAGGTTATTAATCCCAATCCTTTTCTGTTAATCCCACGTACAGAGGGTGAATTGAATAGGTTCACCCTCTGCTTTTTAATCCACAAAATCAATTCATACCATTAAAACCATAAAGAGATGAAGTTATTGGGCGTTTTTATTTTGGTAATCCTCAGCCTCTCCCATGTAGCAGCACAGCGGGCAAAAATCAACAAAACCTTTGAGTTGGATTCCGTATCATTGATTCGTAACCCTGGTATGGGTTGGACCATTTACGACGATGCCAGCGGCCCCGTTGCCAATGCCCAGGAGTTTTGGCAATTGCAGGACACCATTGCCCGCCATTATGCCACCACACTTTACATCCGTTGGCGTTGGTCCGATATGGAACCCGAGGAGGGGAAGTATGCTTGGGAGTACGATGAAAATTTCAAAAACTTGGTGCAAGGTGCCATCGATCGGGGGTTACGCCTGGCTTTCCGGGTGTATGTTGCCAGTCAGGACAACCAATACGAATCGACACCCAAATTTGTGTTCGATGCCGGGGCAAAATATTATATAGAGAAAGGGGTGCCGGGGGATGTGCGCTCCCCTTATCCCGACGATCCGATTTTTCAGCAAAAGTTCGAAAACTTCATCCACGCCTTCGCAAAAAAGTATGATGATGCCCAACTGGTGAATTATATTGATGGATACAACTTGGGATGGTGGGGCGAAGGGCATAACCTGCGCTTCATCGACCGCACAAATGCCGAGAAAACCTTCCGGTGGATTATCGATCTGTATGGCAACGCTTTCAAGCAGGTTCCCTTGGTGATCACGGTAGATAGCCAAATCGGGCACGATCTGGAACTAAAATATGCTATTGATGGTCAGGGATACTCGATCCGTCGGGATGGCTATGCAAGTTTTTGGATGCCCGAAAGCCAGAAGAAATTGATTCAAGGTTTATTCCCCAAATGCTTTGTGGTGGCAGAGTGCTGTTATTGGCAGGATTACACCATCGAACGGGTGAATGCCATCGATAAAAAATATGATTGGAATTCATGGGGCGACTATTACAGACAAGTTGTTGATGAGGCTCTGGAAACCCATGCCAACTACCTCGACTTGCGGGAGCCAGTTGAAGCCATCCGTTGGACCAGCGAAGCCAATGCCGATGTTCAGCGGTTTGTCCGTCATGGGGGCTACCGCCTCTACCCGGTTTCCATTAATGCCAAGCAGGATAAACGCTCGCTTCAGATCGAACACTCATGGCGTAATTTTGGCGTGGGTGTGTTGCCCAATCACCATCACAAGGGAGGGATTCGGTTTAAACTCTCCTTTGCCCTTTTGAATGCCCAATCGGGTGATGTGGCTTATGCTTTTGTGGATGAAATGGCCAATCCCGGCACATGGATCAAGGGGCACGATTACCGATACGCAACCAACTTCACAGTTCCAGCATCGATGAAGCCAGGCCAATATGCTCTGGTGGTTGCCATCATCGACTCCACAACCGGGAAACCGGCCGTTAAACTCTCGGTAAAAGAGGGCGAGGTGCTCAACAATTGGTTGATCATTGGTCAATGTACCATTAAATAAATCAAACAATCCCAACTTTTAGCTTGTCCAAATAGCTGTTTGCTTCCGGGGTGCCTGGTTGAGGTGCCCAGGGAGCAAACCATTTGTCGTCGCCCACAGAGTATGGGCCGTCCTTCACTTCAAAAACCACACTACCACTGTCCAATGACACGATGCTGTGCCATTCGTGGGGCATGATCTCTATTCCGAGGTTTCCTTGGGCTGCATCCAAAAGCACCTGGTGGGATATGGCGCCATGGTCGTCGAAAATAAAAACCACCACCCGTCCTTTTAGGATGATGAACATTTCCCGCTTGGCCGGGTCGATGTGCCGATGGGGTTGCACATAGCTGTCGGGCTCAATGGCATTGAGCATTCGTTGGAGGGGATCGCTGCTTTCGGTGTGAAAATTGTGCGTTTTGCGCAGCCTCGGGTTGTTTTGAGCGGCCTGCTGCAAGCCTGAAATAAGTATTGGGTCAATGATTTGCATGGGTCTAAGCTTTTTTCAAAATCTCTTGAAACGAACCAAGCAACAATCCTATATGAGGTTCCTAGTTCCGTTCCATTTGTAAAGGTTGCAAAAAAGAACAAATAAGCCATATTTTTCTCCCAAAATCATATTCAACACCTCCGGCGTTGCGGCATGGTTACTGCTTTGTCACCACCGGTTCCACCGGCGGCTATTGATCTTGAAGTCCTACGGACTTCCCGTTCTGTTTTCTGTTCCCTGTTTACTGATTACAGTTAACTGATCACTGATCACTGTTACCTGTTCCCTAAAAAAAGGGCCGCACTAATGGTTAGCCGGCCCTTTTTCTTTATTTAGTTGATCAGTTTTTTGTAACGGATCCGCTTGGGAGTGACATCACCCAGGCGTTTTTTCTTATGCTCCTCGTAATCGGAGTACGATCCCTCATAATAGTATATTTTCGAATCGCCCTCGAATGCCAGGATATGGGTGGCAATACGATCGAGGAACCAACGGTCGTGCGAGATCACCACAGCACATCCGGCAAAGTCTTCCAAGCCTTCTTCCAATGCCCGCAAGGTGTTCACGTCGATGTCATTGGTTGGCTCATCGAGCAGCAACACGTTGGCCTCTTCGCGCAGGGTCATGGCAAGGTGGAGACGGTTGCGTTCACCACCCGAGAGCATGCCGCATTTCTTCTCCTGATCCGATCCGGTGAAGTTGAAACGTCCCAGGTAAGCGCGTGCATTCAGATCGCGTCCACCCATACGGATGGTCTCCTGTCCGCCACACACCACTTCGTAAACCGATTTGTTAGGGTCAATGCCTGAGTGACCTTGATCCACATAAGCCACTTTGACGGTTTCGCCCACACTGAAAGTGCCTTTATCGGGTTGCTCTTGACCCATGATGAGCTTGAAGAGGGTGGTTTTACCAGCCCCATTAGGACCGATAACACCCACGATGCCACTCCGGGGCAATACAAACTCAAGATCTTCGAAGAGCAGCTTGTCGCCATAAGCTTTGCTTACGCTGTGGGCTTCAATCACCTTCTCACCCAAGCGAGGTCCATTGGGGATGAAAATCTCCAGCTTCTCCTCTTTCTCCTTCATATCCTCCTTCATCAGGTTCTCGTAGGCACTCAAACGGGCTTTCCCTTTGGCCTGACGGGCTTTAGGTGCTAGGTTGATCCACTCCAACTCGCGCTCCAAAGTCTTGCGGCGTTTGGATGCTTGTTTCTCCTCCATGGCCATCCGCTTAGTTTTCTGGTCGAGCCAGGAGCTATAGTTGCCCTGCCATGGAATGCCTTCGCCACGGTCGAGCTCCAGTATCCATCCCGCCACATTATCGAGGAAGTAACGGTCGTGCGTGATGCCAATGACGGTGCCCTTGTATTGTTTCAAGTGTTGCTCCAGCCAGTCGATCGACTCGGCGTCGAGGTGGTTGGTGGGCTCATCGAGCAAAAGAATGTCGGGCTCCTGAAGCAATAATCGGCACAAAGCCACGCGGCGCAATTCACCTCCCGACAGATGTTTGATCAGTTGCTCTTCGGGCGGGCAGCGCAAGGCATCCATGGCCCGTTCGAGTTTGGTGTCGAGGTTCCAGGCATCGAACTGGTCAATCTTCTCCTGTAGAGCAGCTTGCTTATTCATCAACGCCTCCATCTTGTCGGGATCTTCCAACACATCGGGATCACCAAACTTCAGGTTAACTTCCTCATACTCTTTAAGTACATCCACAACTTCCTGTACCCCCTCTTCCACTACCTGGCGGACGGTTTTTTCAGGATCGAGCTTGGGTTCCTGCTCCAGATAACCCACCGAGTAGCCTGGGGAAAACACCACATTACCTTGGTAATTCTTTTCAACACCGGCAATAATCCTCAGCAAGGTGGATTTTCCGGAACCGTTCAAACCTATGATGCCAATTTTGGCGCCATAGAAGAACGAGAGATAAATGTTGTTCAGCACTTTCTTTTGCGGTGGGTACACCTTGCTGACCCCCACCATACTAAAGATAATCTTCTTGTCGTCTGACATATTTTACAATTAATTATAATTCAATAGTTACGACCCCATATTTTTCAGATCCTTCAACAAAAGCCTATCAGGCGTCGATTTACTGATGGTATGGTAGTCAAAATAGTAGAACTGTGAATCGGCGGCGCCAATAATGATTTTGTAACAACGGGCCTTGAAGTTGCCCCCTTCGGGTCCTACCTTATGCAAGAACACCACATCGGGATCCTGGCGTTCGATGGCTTCCATAATCTCATCCTCGCCAACCACCTTCACTTTGTAAGGATACACTTTTTTGATTTTAGACTCGCTGTCGACGGTATTTTGCAGATCTTCCTTGCGAACCAGGAGTGTTTTACCGGCCAGACTCTTAGTATTTTTGTTGTAATACTTCAAGGGATTCTTGGCAATCAACGAAGGATCCTGAAGCATCAGCTTCACATGGTCCTGAATGAAACGCACAAAAGCATCCATCTTGTAGGCATAACTGGTTTCCTCCACCCGCATATAGGAGAGGGGAATCGAAATCAAATCGGGCATGTCGCGCACCTTGGCATCACTTTCGCCCATCAGGAGACTTAAAAAAGTATAGCGCGCCTTTGTTTTGTCAATTTCAAAAGTAACCGTAGTGGTCAACAGAAAAGAATAGGAAGGATCATCCTTTTTTCTTTGAAATTCAGCCTCGGTAATAAAATCGAAAGGCGTCACCGTCCAGTGCCGTTTCATCACCTCCTGAATTTTAAAATTGAAGTCACTCATTGGATTGGGATCCATAACCACCAACGTCCTGGTTTTTGTAAACGCTTCGTAATCGGCAGCGGTGGGCAAATGCTCCTGCGCCGATAGCACTTGAAGTGCCAGCAGGCAAAGTGTGAAAAATGCAACAAATTTTTTCATGATAAATCGTTTAATAGTCTTACCCCTCCATACGGATATTCGCAGGTAAAGTTATTCAAAAAATTATTGTTTTTCGACCGTTGTTTTTTGAGGTTATAATCGTAAGTTTGTATAATATGTATGAAATGAATTGTGAAATTTAATAAAGTCCCGGGAGTGATGCGTGTTTTAGATCGGTTTATTGAGCTTTTTTCTTTTGTTTCCAATGATCAGGGAGTCACCCATAATCACGGAAAAATCAAGTTATTAAACCTCACGCTCTTCCTGTTTTTCTTGTTTACCTTCTCACAGGGAGTCTATTCATTGATCAATGAGAATGCACTTTTTGCCTTTGTCTCCCTATTTTTTAGCTGCCTTTTCCTAATTGGGCTGATGTTGTCGTACAACAAAAATGCCTCTTCGGGATGGCCGGTTTTTCATGCTTCGGCCATATTGGCCTACATGCTTTTCATTTACATAACCGGCGGCATCTCCGGCTCAGCCTCTTTCAGCATTATGGTCTATCCGTTTTTGGCTGTTTTATTCTGTGGCAAGGAACGCGGGTTATGGCTCTCCATTCTGCTCTTGGTGATCGTGGCAGTGCTGATGATGGTGCCGCTGCCGCTTTCGGGATATGCTTCGCGTAGCGTTTTTGAGGTGAAGGTGGCGCTAATTTTCATGGGCATAATGGCTTCGGTGCTGGCCTATGCCATCCGTTATGTGTGGGAAGAGACTCTTTTGAACCGGGAACGCGAGTTGCTGGAAGCCCATAACAACAGCAACCACAAGGAAGAGCTGATCGTGCAACTTTCGCACCAGATCAGAACCCCATTGAGCAATATTATTGGTGTGATTGACCTGATGGAGAAAACCCCTTTGAACGATGTGCAGTGTGACTATGTCAACACCATCCATGCCTCGGCCAATAACTTAGTCAATGTGGTGAATGGCATGGTGGCGGCCAACCAAAATGGATTGAACCCACTGCCTTCCGAGGAGATCTCGTTCAACATCTATGCCACCATCAACAATACTTTGCGACTGTTTCAGGAGAAGGACAACCACAAGAAATTCTCGGTCTCTCTGTCGCCCGATATCCCGGTGTCGCTCATTGGCAACAGTATCCGCATCAAACAGATATTCCTAAACATCATCAACAGCCTGATAAAGTACAACCAGGGTGAGTTCAAAAAGATTTATATTGAGGTTAACCGCAGCGAGATAATCCAAGGGCGGATGGATCTGTTTTTCCGCATCTCCACCAACTTCCAGGTAACGCCAAAAGTTTCGGGGATGGGCAATGAGTTGCACCGGAACCACACCGCCAGGATTATTCAACAGCTTGACCTTGGGCTAACTCAAAAACTGATTGAGGCCGACGGCAAGACCATGACCATTCAAACCATTGGGGATGGCTTGATTGTTGAATTTTCGGTTGGTTTCCGCGAAAACATGCAAAGCAGCAACATCAACGCCATCCATGAGGCGCCCAAATCGGGGGAGACCTTTTTCCGCAATAAGGTCGATATGAAGGATGCCAGTATTTTGATTGTGGAAGACAACTTCAGTAACCAACAGATCATCACGTTGTACATCAAAAATGAGGTGCATAAAATTGATGTGGCCTTCAACGGCAAAGAGGCGCTTGATAAGTTTGGGACTTCCAAATACGACCTGATCCTTATGGATGTTCAAATGCCCATTATGGATGGTTTTAAGGCGACCCAGAAGATACGCGACATCGAAAAGAGTTACAACACCCGCATTCCCATCATTGCTGTTACGGCCAATGCTTTCCCCGAGGATCGCGAGCGCTGCCTACAGGCAGGGATGGACGATTACATCAGTAAACCTTTCCAACCCGAAGAGTTGATTTCCAAGATCAGGAATTTGCTGAACTGAATCTCACATCATGCATACTCGTGTTTCAAGGCTGGATTGTTCCTTTTTGAGGGCTTGATGGAGATCACTTCCTGCTTGCCTTGAATTTCGGGATAATTGAGGAACGTTTCGTAAAACTTCACCTGCTCGAAATAATTCAGGCGGATACGTGTGGGTTGCAACAAGTATTGGCGAGTCCAGAAATCAACTGGATCGTTTAAATTAATGGCTTGAAGCCCTTTAATCTTCAAGTAATAATCCATAATGTCGTCGCGCATAAAACGGTTGTGTGTTAGTGCCTCAATACGCCCCAGAATATCTTCCTGTTGGCTTGCACCATGAGGAAACAGTAGAGACGAGAGCCGTAGAATGGCCTTCCTTTGCGAAATAATCCGTATCACTTTCCGTGCCACCCAAAAGGCCACCAAACAGCAAACGGTTACAAATAATATTATGATTGTCATCTTGTTTTTAATCAGGGGTTTCTCCTTGATACGCTAGATATTGATGAAATGTTTCAAACTCAATGGCTAAAAAATCAATGCATAACTGTTCCTTGTAAGCTGCCGCTTCGGGTCGTGCGGACTTTATTCGGCAATGGAAGATATTGCCACTACGTGGCTAGTTAGGACTACCTGAAAATATCAACAAATCCCATCCATTTCAATAATTTGTCCTCGAGCCGGACGGGCTTTTACTCTCTTTATTCGGGTCGTGTTTGTTTTCATTGGCCCTCATGATCCGCTTCGCTCCACTACAGCTGCAGAGAGTAAACAGAGCGCTCGGCTCTGCCGCTTGGCGCAGCCAAGAAAGCCGCCGCTGTAGATAAATGGCTAAAATTGAGCTCGTTTGCCTAAACCCCGCGAAAGCCTTGCACTAACCATAACATAAATACACCTAAATAACCTATTCTATGTGTGTTATTCATTTTCAGCAGCTCCTAATAAATTATCATAATCATTGAAACTACAAAGATTTCGCCGCCACGCGGCTGATTTAAAGCCCCTTCTCACAATGGGAAAGAGGCGAAATTTCTGATGCGAAGTCAAACTTTATAGACGCTTACTTCAATACCTTATGACTATTAGACTCTTCAACTTTTAAACTCTCTAACGCTCAAACTATATCTTTTTTTGACTCGTCGACTCATCGACGTTTTGTCTCTGATTCTTGATCACCGGGCTCCACGATTCAGATCAACCCCACGAAAGCCTTTCATGGGGGTAAAAATTGAACCAATGCGGTCGAATGTCTTGTACCGGTCAATAAATAACAGATTGTCCTGAGTGGCGCTATCAAAGCCGAACTGCCCCATTCGTATGGCCAGATACTCCTGTTCGGGCTGACCTGGGGTGGGCACCAACAAAGCACGCCGCCCCAGAACCATCAAATCCATGATGGTGGAATAGCCTGAGCGGCATACAATATATCTAGCGGAACGGATCAGAAGTGCAAACTCTTGTGAGTTACAGTGCGAAAGCAGTATACTTTTGCCCCTTCGTTCAATCCGCTGGGGGTGCAGGGGTAACCCTCGGATGATAATGGCCTCCTCATCGCGTTGTTCGAAGAAGCGGATAACCTTCTCCTCGAATAGGGTGCGCTGAGGTTCCGGGCCCGAGATCATGGCCAGAGGGGCCCCACCTGGTGAAAAAGGTGCTTCATCGGGATTGAAGCGGCTAAGCAACCCAATGCGCACAATATTTTTCAGCGGCAGTATTGGAACAGCCAATTCTCCGGCTAAACTCTCCCCATGGGTGTTGTCGGGAACCCAACAGCCATCAAAGGCTGCCACCATCAAGTCGATGCCGAAGGAAACCATCCATCGACGGAAACCACCCTGTTTTTGGTTGATAAAAGGGGACAACTGGTGAGTGATGATGATGGAGTGGCACCGACGGCTGCGCACACCGTAACGATTGTCGGAGATGACCACATCGATGCCGTATTTCTTCACAATTGCTTTGGTGTTGCGGTGTTCCCGCCAAATCATGAAAAAAAACCGAGGCAGTTGCTCAATCAATTTGGTGACCTGGCGCGATGTTTTCGAAAAGCGCGGCGAAAAACTGGGCAAATCAACCCACTGGAGATTTGGGAACTCTTCGCGCAAAAATGCCAGAGAGTTGCCTTCGCCTCCAAGCAGCACCTCGTGTCCTTCGCTGCGGTAACGGCGTATCACCGGAACCAGCCTGGTGGCATGACCCAGCCCCCAATTGAGCGGTGCAACCAATATTTTCAGTTTGCCCTCCATGGTGCGTATTTTTAGCCTGAAACTACAACATCGGCAACAATTGGACGAACCCTGCGCGCAATGGCTTCCAACTCATCCAGACTCACCTTGGTGATGCTCTCGAGCGGTGTGTCGCGCTCAATGGTGTAGATCATCACCTGCCGTGGTTTGATCTCATCCAGCAACAGCAACCAAGGCTCCAAATCGGCATCGGAGGTATTGTCGAAAGGCTGCCCGTCAAGCTCCCCCCTGATAAATATGGTTTGAATGGTCAACTGGCCTCCAAAAGCTTTCATCTGTTCCACCACTTGTGGTAATGAAAAAGGATAATTGGGGCGATCCAAGAGCTCGATGGTTGATTGGCGTCCAGAATCAAGTTTCAATATGTTGTCGTCCACCTTGAGCAAAGCATCGAAAACCTGTTGGCTTTTTAGGCGCGAAGCATTCGATAGAACGGCAATGCGAGCCTCGGGACAATAGGTGTTGCGGATGGCAATGGTGTCGTCGATAATATTGGCAAAATCGGCATGTAGTGTGGGCTCGCCATTGCCGGCAAAGGTGATCACATCGGGTTTTAACCCTTCAGCCTGCATGGCCACCAGTCGTGCGGTCAAAGCCGTTGAAACCGCTTCCCTGGTTGGCAAGGTTCCGCGCTCTACAGCTCCCTTGGGGTTGAAGCCGCACTCACAATAGATGCAATCGAAGGAACAAACTTTGCGATCCACCGGCAGGAGATTGACCCCCAGTGACACACCGAGCCTACGACTTTTGACAGGACCAAAAATCAACTGGTCGAATAAGAATGTAGCCATTAAAATATTAATTATAGATTGCTGAAGGCCGGCTTTTTGCTTACCCATCAGTATGTTGCAGAAATATACCGACTTATCGGCTGGCAAGATAGGAAATTGTTTTTATACCGCCAATGCCATTCAAAACTCAAAGTTGATTTAATGGGCTTCCGCCGGAATCAAAAGAGAGGCGCAAGATGTTGGTTCTATTGCGGAACAACACTTGCGCCCATGATATCATGAAACGGATATGCCCATGGCACAACTTAAACGGCTTCCACGGCAATAATTTCGGGAACGGCTTTTTTCACCACCACTTCCACGCCATTGCGCAGGGTTTGAATGCTGAAATGACAGGAGGAACAAGCACCCTGCAAACGCACCAGCACCCGCAAATCATCGGTGATGTCCACCAATTCTATGTCGCCACCATCGGCCACCAAGTAGGGGCGTATGGTAGCCAGTGCTTCCAAAACCTTTTCTCTTATCCCGTCCATTTTATTTGTGTTTTATTTGAACCACCTGTGTGGCCTCCAAGGCAGCATTGCGGTTTTCCACGGCAGCCACCACACGTTCGGCCAGTGAGGCAAAAGCCAAGCCCATCATGGAGTCGCCTTGCAATGCAGCTGGCTTACCATTGTCGCCCCCTTCGCGGATACCTTGCACCACGGGGATTTGCCCCAACAGCGGAATGGAGAGTCTTTCGGCCAGTTGAAGGCCACCATCCTTGCCAAAAATATAATACTTATTCTCGGGAAGTTCTGCTGGAGTAAACCAAGCCATGTTTTCTACCAACCCCAAAACGGGCACATTGATATTTTTCCCGGTAAACATGCTGACACCCTTCACTGCATCGGCCAGGGCAACGGGTTGCGGTGTAGTGACAATCACAACCCCTGTTACAGGAACTGTTTGAACCAAAGTGAGGTGGATGTCGCTGGTACCGGGAGGCAGGTCGATGAGCAGGTAATCGAGCTCACCCCAGTTGCCATCGGTGATCAATTGCTTTAGGGCATTGGTGGCCATAGCACCACGCCACACCAAAGCATCATCGGGATTGACAAAATAGCCAATACTCAAAAGCTTGACGCCATATTTTTCAACCGGAATGATACGATCGTGGTTGTCGACCTTTTCAATCACCGGGCGTGCCTGGATGGTATCGAACATGATGGGCACCGATGGACCATAAATATCGGCATCGAGCAACCCCACGCTATAACCTGCCTGAGCCAAAGCCACCGCTAAGTTGGACGTAACTGTAGATTTTCCAACTCCACCTTTGCCAGAGGCTATGGCAATTATGTTTTTCACCTCGCTCAAGGGGGTTGCCGAAGCAGCTTTCTCGCGTGGCTTCACTTTAACGTAGATATTACCCTCAATCTCGGCATCTTCGCCCACATAGGTCTTAATGGCCTTAACACATGCCCGTTTGATGGGCGCCACCATGGGATCGTTGGCACGGTCGAACAACAAACTGAAGCTAATCCGTTTGCCATTTATGCGAATGTCGTCTTCCACCATTCCCAGCTCGACAATGTCCTGCCCTTTTACCGGGTGAACAACATGTTTAAGCGCATCGGTGATCAAACTTGGATAATAATGCATAATATCTTAATTGATTAAAACTCGATGATCGATATAAAAACCTTGCGTATCGCAACACAGGCAAAAGTAACCATTCCCCTTCAGAAAACATCTGTTTTCAGCAGGAATATGCCTTCTGAAATGAAAAAATTAAGAACCATGGTTCAATACACCCTTCGGCTAGTTTTAATAATTCATTCAAAAACAACAAGGTAACAACTAATCGTTTGTTTTGTTTTCCCTTATTTTAACACCCCGCCCGGCACTGTAGTAATTGTCGAATTCAATCTCCACATCGGGTTCCTGCAACTGCAAAGCATTGGCCAGCTTGAACTGCACATACTTGATGGGAAGGCCATGATTAAGCCATTTGGCTTCGTAGTAGGTTTGAATTCCCAAGATTTCATCTTCATAGCCCGAATTGTATAGGTCGTTTAGGTTGACCAATGGTTCGATGTTGTTCAGCTTGAAAAGCTCGTTGACATAGGTGTAGAGGAACTGGCTGTCGGTTTTTAAATGGATCAATCCTCCGGGTTTCAGAAAGGCATCGTAGCGCTTCAACATGGTGGTGCTTACCAAACGCTTGCGGACTTTTTTCATCTGCGGGTCGGGGAAGGTAACCCAAATTTCGTCCACTTCATCTTCTGCAAAAAAAGAGTTGATAAACTCTATGCGGGTGCGCACAAATGCCACATTTGTTAGTCCCAGGATCTTGGCCTCGGTGGCACCACTGTGCATGCGTGCCCCTTTGATGTCGATGCCGATAAAATTCTTTTCGGGGAACAGCTTGGCCAACCCCACCGTATATTCACCCTTTCCGCAGCCAAGCTCCAAAACCAGGGGTTGGTTGTTTTTGAAGAATTGTTGGTTCCACTTTCCCTTCATCTCAAACCTCTCCTTCTTCAGGTCTTCAAAATCGGCTTGAAACACATGCTCATAGCCGTCCATCTCCTCAAATTTCTTTAACTTATTCTTAGCCACGTTGATTTTTATTGAATTTGATCATGATTAATTTCTTTTCTCTACCCGCAATCCAATATTTTTAATGCCTTGCAGATCTTCGTGGCGCATGCCGTGAGCCACTCTAAAAATATAAGTACCGGCTGCCGAAAACTTGGTATTCAGCCGGTAAGGACATTGCAAGGTGTAGAGGTTTCCCCAACCATCACCCAACCAACGGCCATTGACATCGGCCAATTGGCATTCCAGCGTGTCGCGCTGCAACTGCCCCCCGGGCGACACCACATCAATGAACAACCAAAGGTTGCTGTTGGGGTAGCGGTTTTCGTTGCGCACCTGAATAAACAGGTCGTGTGGGGCTTCGGGCTGGGTAATGTCGACACGGAACACAGCCAATGAATCCATGTTCCATCCCTGAGGTGGCATGGCTATGAATTCATTGTAAACAGATTGGTGGTTGCAAGCAACCATGGTCAATACCATGGCTGCTGCGAACAATAATTTATGCCTGATCATTACGGTTCTTGTTATTATTGTTGTTCCTATTTGGACGGAACCGCCGTTTGTTATTGTTGTTGCGCTGCTGGCGGGAAGCATTCTCCTCCTTTGGGGCAGCATTGGCCGCATTGTCCTTTGCCGCAGGTTGTTGATTAGCAACCTGGGGTGGGCGGTTTTCCCCGCGGTTGTTCTGTTGGTCGCGGTTGGGGTTCCTCCGGCGGGGTTTGTTCTTTTGGTGACGATTTTTATCGTCAAAACGCGTCAAGTCATCCTGCCCAATCACATTGGCATAACCAACCTCCTGAATGGGTGCCGCCTTCGACTCGTCGACGAGCTGGTCGGGGCGCTGCCCACGACGGTTCATGGCAATCACCTCTTTCACACGATCCACGCTCACCTCGGTCATATTGGCCGGAATGTCTTTTTGGGTGGTAAACCACATCACGCGCTTGAATATGTCGGTTTTGAAATGGTAGAAATTCCCATCGCGCACTTCCAGCACCACATTGGTGGAGGGGAAATCCTGCTGGGCATCAATGTAGGCATCCAGCTCGTAGTTGAGGCAACATTTAAGCTTGCCGCATTGACCTGCCAACTTCTGCGGATTGAGGGAAATCTCTTGATAACGAGCAGCATTGGTGGTGACCGAAACAAAATTGGTCATCCAGGTGGAGCAGCAGAGTTCGCGCCCACAGGGACCGATGCCGCCTATGCGGCCGGCTTCCTGGCGGGCTCCAATCTGGCGCATCTCGATGCGCACCCTGAAACGCTCGGCAAGGACCTTGATGAGTTCCCTGAAATCGACCCGTTCATCGGCAATATAGTAAAAGATGGCCTTGGTACGGTCGCCCTGATATTCCACATCGCCAATCTTCATGTTGAGTTTCAATCGTTCGGCAATGCGTCGCGATTCAAGCATTGTTTCGTGCTCAAGGGCTTTGGCCTCTTCCCATTTTTCAATGTCGGCAGGCTTGGCAACGCGGTAAACCCGCTTAAAATCATAAGTCTTGGCATTCAGGTTGTTCTTTTTCATCTGAAGGGCAACCAGTTCACCCATCAGCGTCACCTCGCCAATGTCGTGACCCGGCGAAGATTCCACCGCCACGATATCACCTTTTTGCAACCGGATGCCGTTGCTGTTCCTAAAATAACCCTTGCGGGTGTTCTTGAACTGCACCTCCACCAGGTCGCTGGTTATTCCCGGTTGGGGCAGGTCGGCCAACCAGTCGTATACATCCAGCTTGCCACAACGACTTGAGCATGAACTACATTTTTTTTCGGGTACTTTATCTATAATCTCTTCCATAAAACAGCATAATTAATTTGACCTAGGTCATGAAATATAGAAATCAGGGTTTGGGTGTCAACAAAAGGATGGTGAGCTTCAGCATCAAATCCATCATGATGATGCGGCCATTCCCATTTTGTTCAATATGGGCCAAAGCCAATCCAAACTCTTCACTCATCTGAAATACATTCCCTTCGTGTATGAAAGGGGCGAATTTTTGCGCAAAGGCTTCTTCCTCGGGCATCATATAAACCAACGAAGCCTCACCCTGGTTCATGATGAAATTCTCGCGCAGCATTTGGATGGTGTAATTGAGGAAGTTTTTCTGCGCCTCACGCGACAGGGCAGCCACTTGATCCACAAAGGCTATCATGTCGGGCACCTTACGGGCATAACAAATCCGCATCAACGACACGAACAGTCCAAAATAGGTTTTTTGGTCCTCGCTCTGCTCAACACCTTCGCAAGCAGCCACATAACTGCCAGAGGCGATTTTAGCCAAATGGCGGGCACGTGCCGCATCGATCCCAAAATCCTGCTGCAGTTGGCTGGCTACAATATTGTCGTCGATGCCGGGTACCTTAATCATCTGGGCACGACTCAAAATGGTAGGCAGGATCTCGTTGGGATTCTCCGACACCAGAAAGAAGAGAGTACCTTGAGGCGGTTCCTCCAATATCTTCAGCAATTTGTTGGCAGCTGTTGGATTCATCTTCTCAGGCAGCCAGATGATCATAATTTTATAACGCCCCTCGTAAGTTTTGAGGCTCAGCTTCCGGATGATCTCCTGGCTTTCGCCCCCATAAATCATCCCCTGCTTTTCCACACCTAAAGCGCCAAACCATTGGTTGACGGTAAAATAGCGCGACGACAACACGAAACTACGCCACTTATCGATCACATCGTCGCTCACAGGATTGGAGCTACCATCCTTTTTCACCACAGGATAAACAAAATGCAAGTCGGGATGAACCAGCTTGTTGAACTTAATACAGGAGGGGCAGTGACCACAAGCATCACCCTGGCGATCCCCCGTACAGTTCAGATACTGAGCAAAGGCCAAAGCCAACTGGAAGGCACCGCATCCGGCCATGCCGGCAAACAAAATGGCATGTGCCACCCGTTCATCGGCCTCCATCCGAATAAGCTGATTTTTAATCCGATCCTGTCCTAATATATCTCGAAACAACATGTTAATCAATTCAATTGTTCAAAGATAATAATTTATTACAACTCAAATCTTGTTGAAATCAAAAAAGCTGTCCCTTGGGTTTGGAGCTTGAGTAATATAGAGTTGGAGAGTCTCAAAGTCAACGAGTCGGGAAGTCGGAGAGTCGACAAGTTGACGAGTCGGAGAGTCTGCATCAGGTCACCGTCACGTCATTGCGGAGTTGGAGTATGGCCTGCTGCTATTTTATGAAAAGCGAGATGGACAGGGATGTTGATGCAGCGATCAGCCATCCAGGCGGGGAAGACGAAGGGTTAAATATGGGAGCTCACAATCCGGTGAAACCAAATCAAGGAAGAATAAGGGATTTTTGACTCTAAAGCCAAAAACCCCCTACTCCTTTATTTTCAGCAAAATAGCTATGCCATTCGCAATGCAGTGAAAAGAGTAATCGCCAACCCCATGGCATCATCGGGAATGATAGGCAACACCATCCGAAACCGACTGATCAAATCTTCTCCACTGCCAACCGGATGCGGGCGATGGTCTCTTCCCTACCAAGCATTTCAGCTATCACAAACAGGTCGGGACCAAAGCTACCACCCACCAATGCCAGGCGGAACGAATTGAGTACGGCACCAAAATTGACGCCCTCGGCTTCAATAAGCGCTGAAACAAAAGCCTTAATGGCATCGGCAGTCCAATCATCGTGACCTGCCAAATTATCAGCCAATAAAGCCATAAAACCGGGAATGGCATCTTTCCATCGTTTCTGGGCTATCTTTTCATCATAACTTTCGGGCGCCTGGTAGAAGAATGAAGCCTGGCTCCACATCTCCGACACGAAGTTCACCCGTTCCTTCACCAATGCCACCACTTGGCGGTTGAAATCATCAGAAGCCTCAACACCCCTGCCCTTCAAATCTTGGGCAAATAGTTGCGCCAACTCGGCGTCCTCCTTCATCATCAGGTACTGGTGGTTGAACCAACGTGCTTTCTCTGGGTCAAATCGTGCACCCGACTTGTTCACCCGTTCAATGGAAAAGATCTCGGCCAACTCATCCACCGAAAATACTTCCTGCTCGGTACCAGGGTTCCAACCCAATAAGGCCAATAGGTTGATCACCGCCTCGGGGAAGTAGCCACTTTCGCGGTAACCAGAGGCCAGCTCGCCATTACCCATATCCCATTCCAAGGGGAAAACAGGGAATCCATCCTTATCGCCATCTCGTTTCGAAAGCTTGCCTTTGCCACTGGGTTTTAAAATCAATGGCAGGTGTGCAAACTGAGGCATCACATCCTCCCAGCCAAAGGCACGGTAAAGCATCACATGCAATGGCACCGATGGCAGCCACTCCTCACCCCTTATCACATGGGTGATCTTCATCATATAATCGTCTACAATGTTGGCCAGGTGATAAGTGGGCAATTGGTCAACACTTTTATAAAGCACTTTGTCGTCGAGCGTATTGGTGTTGAAAGTAACGGTACCACGCACCATATCGGTGTTGGTCACCTCAACATTCTCTGGCATCCTAAAACGGATTACCCAAGGCTCCCCGGCTGCAATGCGCTGCTGCACCTCATCGGCATTCAGCGACAAGGAGTTCTTCAACTCCATGCGCGTGTGCATGTCGTAGGCAAAGGTCCGTTTTTCGGCTTCGGCGGCACTGCGCAAGGCATCCAACTCTTCGGGGGTATCGAAGGCATAATAGCCCCAACCACTCTCCACCAATTGCATGGCATAGCGGTGATAGATCTCCTTACGTTCGCTTTGCTTGTAGGGACCATAAGGGCCACCTTCTACAACGCCTTCATCAACGGTCAATCCCAACCATTGAAGGCTCTTATTAATAAATTCCTCGGCACCCGGAACAAAGCGGGTGGAATCGGTATCTTCGATGCGTAAGATAAACGTGCCCTTGTGCTTGCGGGCAAACAGATAATTAAATAATGCCGTACGCACTCCCCCAATGTGCAAAGGCCCCGTGGGGCTGGGGGCAAATCGTACCCTTACCGGACGTTCTGTCATGACTCAACAAATTTTTTGCAAAGATAGAAAACATTACTGGCAATGTTCAGGTTTGGGGATGGATAAGCAATAAAAAAGGGAACAACCCACCGGTTGTCCCCTTTATTTATAATCACAATTCTTATCATCCGCATTTGCTATGTCCGCAGTTGGAGCAGGTGAGGCACCCCTCCTGGTAAACCAACGCATCGGCGCCGCAGCTTTCGCAATGTCCCTTGCGGGCTTTTGTTCCGTTGGGAATGTATTTCTTCAGGGCACGTTCCACACCATTCTTCCAGGTATTGATCGACTCATTATCGAGCTGCAAGCCGGCCACCAGGCCAATCACATCTTCAATAGCCATGCCATGACGAAGTACGCCCGAAATTAACTTGGCATAGTTCCAAAACTCCTTGTTAAACTTGTAGCTCAAACCCTCGATGGTGGTTTTGTAACCATGGCGATTTTGGTATTGGAAATCGTAACGTGAGGCACCATCCTCGTCGTGATTCTTGATGATACAACCTTTCATCACCGACTTGGGCACCAAAATACCATCCTCATCATCGGCCAAACCGGTGAAGATCTCGTAAGGACGGCCATCCAGCAGGCCCACAAAAGCCACCCACTTCTCCTTATTATTCTGGAAACGCACCACATCGGCCTCCAGCACCTGAGGGCGCTTCCGTGGGAAACGGCCAATCAACACTTCCTCTTCCTTATCCTTGTCCTTCTTTTCACTGCCCGACACAAGCACACCGGCGCGGCTGCCATCGCGATAAACCGTCACGCCCTTGCAACCGGCTCTCCAAGCCTCTACATAAAGCTGTCCCACCAACTCCTGGGTGGCATTGTTGGGCAGGTTGATGGTGACACTGATGGAGTGATCCACCCATTTTTGAACGGCACCTTGCATGTGCACCTTGCTCACCCAATCCACATCGTTGGAGGTAGCTTTATAGTATGGCGAACGCGCGATCAGCTCATCCAACTCTTCTTGCGAATAATTCTTAGTAGTATCAATGCCGTTGGCTACCATCCAAGTGACAAACTTATGGTGGAACACAATGTATTCTTCCCAGCTGTCGCCCACCTCATCCACAAAATCGATACGGACATGCGGATCGTTGGGGTTCACCTTGCGGCGGCGTTTGTACACAGGCATAAACACCGGCTCGATGCCCGATGATGTTTGCGTCATCAAACTGGTGGTTCCGGTAGGAGCTATGGTCAGCAGCGCAATATTGCGGCGGCCATACTTCTTCATCATGCCTTCCAGTTCGGGATCGGCATCGAACAAACGGTTGATAAATGGATTATTCTTCTCCTTTTCAAAGTTGAAGATGGGGAAAGCACCTCTTTGGCTAGCCAGCTCCACAGAAGCCCGATAGGCGGTAATGGCCAGTTGCTTGTGCACGTCAACCGAAAAAGTGGTGGCCTCTTGGCTGCCGTAACGGAAACCCAAAGCAGCCAACATATCACCTTCGGCAGTAGTGCCCACACCTGTGCGGCGCCCCTCAATGGCTTTTTTGCGGATATTCATCCACAGATTGCGTTCCACCAGTTTCACTTCCGAATTTTCGGGATCCTCATCAATCTTTTCGATGATGGCGTCAATCTTTTCAAGCTCCAGGTCAATAATGTCGTCCATGATGCGTTGCGCATAACCCACATGCTTTTTGAAAAGATCGAAGTTGAATTTGGCCGCTTTGGTGAAAGGCTGGTCAACATACTCATATAGGTTGATAGCAATGAGGCGACAACTGTCGTAAGGGCACAACGGGATCTCACCACATGGGTTGGTGGAAACAGTACGGTATCCTAAGTCGGCATAACAATCGGGTACAGATTCCCGGATGATGGTGTCCCAAAAAAGGATACCAGGCTCAGCCGATTTCCAAGCGTTGTAAACAATCTTTTCCCAAAGGCGGTTGGCATCCACCTCATTGCGGTATTTCGGTTCGGCCGAATCAATGGGATACTGCTGCACATACGTCTGGTTATTGACCACCGAAGTCATGAAGTCGTCGTCGATCTTCACCGACACATTGGCTCCGGTGATTTTGCCCTGCTCCAACTTGGCATCGATGAATTTCTCGGAGTCTGGGTGTTTAATGGAGACACTCAACATCAGGGCACCACGGCGGCCATCCTGAGCCACCTCGCGGGTGGAGTTGCTGTAACGCTCCATGAAAGGGACGATGCCGGTGGATGTCAGGGCTGAATTTTTCACAGGAGACCCTTTGGGGCGGATGTGCGACAAGTCGTGGCCAACACCGCCGCGGCGTTTCATCAGCTGAACTTGTTCCTGATCTATCTTCATGATACCGCCATAGGAATCGGAGTTCCCCTCGTTACCAATAACAAAGCAATTTGAAAGGGAAGCCACCTGGAAACTGTTTCCAATCCCTGTCATGGGACCCCCCTGTGGAATGATATATTTGAAACGGGCAAAGAGTTCGAACAACTCTGTTTCCGACATAGGCTGCTCATAACGCTGTTCAATGCGGGCAATCTCCCGCGCCAAACGCCAATGCATGTCATCGGGGGTGAGCTCATAGAGATGGCCATCCGAATCCTTCAATGCGTATTTGTTTACCCACACACGTGCGGCCAACTCATCACCATTAAAATAATTTAATGCAGAGTTAAACGCTTCCTCATTACTAAAGGTCTTTTTCATAGTTTGAGGCTCTAAAACGGTTTCTACTTTTGACATGGCAGTTAAGCTGTTTTTTGATTGATTATATAGAGGTTAGATTTTTTTCAACACCCTTTTTTTCATATCACCAAGATACGCCAAGAAGAATTCGCGTCAAAGTTTTTTTTTCAACACACACCAAAAGTTATCCGATTCAAATACTCAAATCCCTAACTACCTGCACTTTATTTTTTTCAAAAAACCCAAAAGTTATCCCATTAGAATAATTTATAATTTTTTAGTTGCAAAATATCCAAACATTGGAACCCCCTGCCAATGACCATCAACCAACCGGAGGATGCCCCAAACAAAGGGAAAAGAAGAGGAACGGAACGACCCATTTTTCCAAATTATGGAAAAGAAATGAAACACAAAAAAACCCCGTGAATTACGAGGTTTTAATTATCATAAATATAAATAAGATTTACTTGAAAAGATCAGCAACAATTTGATCAGTGGCGCCACACATTCCATCAACATATTGTTTAGCCTTATCACCGGCCTGGGCACACAAAACCGAATCGTTCAACAAGGCATCCAACTGGGTGTCCAAAGCGGCCTGGTCGGCAACGACAAAACCTGCGCCACAACTAATGAGGTCGCGGGCTTCTTTAAACTTATGGTAGTTGGGACCCCACAAAACGGGCATGCCATAGGTGGCTGCCTCCAATGTATTGTGAATGCCCTTACCAAAACCACCCCCGATGTAAGCCACTTGCCCATATTTATAGATGGAGGAGAGCAGCCCAATGGTATTGACCACCATCACCCGATAGTTTTGGGGATCGAACGGTGCCTTTTTATAAAGGAAATAGGGCACGTCCAATTGTTTGGAAATTTGCCGAATGTGCTCCTCCCCTATTTCGTGCGGCACAAGGATCAGCTTAACATCCTGGGGTGCACGATTGATGTAGTCGATCAAAAGAGCTTCATCGGGCTCCCACGAACTGCCAGCTACAATAACACGCGCGCCCTGAGAAAAGCGTTGCGCGAGTTCATCGTCACCCGAAGTGGCAGCAATCTTGGCCACCCGATCGAAACGCGTATCACCGGCCACGGTAATATTGTTGAATCCCCGGCTCTGAAGCAATTGGGCCGAAACCTGATCCTGCAAATAAAAGTGGGTAAAACATCCCAACATCTTTCGAAACCAACCGCCATACCATTTGAAAAACAGTTGGTCGGGACGGAAAATAACCGACACACCATAAACAGGAATATTCTGACGCTTGAGTTGCATCAAATAGAAATACCAGAACTCGTATTTCACAAAAAAAGCCATCTCCGGATTCAACAAACCAATAAAACGGCGGGCATTGAAAAAGGTATCGGCAGGCAAGTAACATACCAAATCGGCCAGAGGATAATTCTTACGAACTTCGAACCCCGAGGGTGAAAAAAACGTCAGAACAATCTTGCGGTTGGGATATTGACTCCGCAGGGCTTCTATCAGCGGCCGTCCCTGTTCAAACTCACCCAATGAAGCGGCATGAATCCAAATGCAACGGTCGTTATTAATGTAATGCCTCAGGCTGTCCCAAACCCGCCGGCGACCAGTCCAAAGAAGTCGCGCCTTGGCATTGAAAGGTGCAGCCAATAGGATGGCAAGCCCATAGAGATAAATTCCCAAAGAATAGAGGAGCGTAATCATTTCAACATAAAAATTAAAGCCGACAAACAGGCTATTATACCTTTTAAAACCGGGACTAAATTAACGCAAAAAAGCCTGCCGCACGATAGCGACAGGCTCTTTTTTATCATTATTTCAGATTATTTGCGGATAGCCTTAATACCTGGCAACTCCTTGCCTTCCATATACTCCAACATGGCACCACCGCCAGTTGAAACGTATGACACTTTATCGGCAAGTTTGTTCTTGTTGATGGCAGCAACCGAGTCACCACCACCAATCAGACTGAAGGCGCCATTGGCTGTAGCTGTAGCCACGGCCTGTGCAATGGCTGATGTTCCTTTGGAGAATTTCTCCATCTCGAACACACCCATAGGACCATTCCAAAGGACTGTTTTAGAATTCGCAATCACATCATTAAAGATCTTAATGGATTCATCGGCAATATCCAACCCCATCCAACCTTCGGGAGTTGCATCTACCTTCGACTCGCAAGTATTGGCATTGGCATCAAACGCATCGGCATTGATGGCATCGGTAGGCAAATAAACCTTCACGCCTTTAGCTTCGGCCTTTTTCAGGATTTCAAGTGCCAAATCCAATTTGTCGGCTTCGCACAATGAATTTCCAATGTTTCCGCCTTGGGCTTTTACAAAAGTATAAGTCATCCCGCCACCAATGATTAGATTGTCAACACGGTCAAGCAGGTTTTCGATAATCAGAATCTTGTCGGAAACCTTGGCTCCACCCATAATGGCAGTAAATGGCTTCTGAGGAGCCAACAACACTTTATCCATGGCTTCCAGTTCGCCTTCAATCAGGTAACCAAACATGCTGTTACCTGGGAAGTGCTCAGCAATCAATGCGGTGGAAGCGTGTGCGCGGTGGGCTGTACCAAAGGCATCGTTCACATAGCAGTCGGCCATGCTGGCCAAAGTCTTAACAAACTCTTTTTGGCTCTCTTTCACCTTTGCTTTGCCTGCCTTTTTCTCTTCTTCGGAAGCATCGGCAGCCAAATGATAAGCTTTACCTTCCTCTTCTTCGTGGAAACGGAGGTTGTCCAACATCATGACTTCACCAGCTTTCAATTCCGCAGCCATCTTCTTAGCTTCCTCCGAAGTAGCCAGACCGGCAAACTTAACGGGCACACCAACATGTTTTTCAACAGTCGAAAGGATATGTTTCATGGAAAATTTTTCCTGAACCACGCCATTAGGACGACCCAAATGAGACATCAAAATAACAGAACCGCCATCGGCCAATATTTTTTTGATGGTTGGCAACGCACCCCGGATACGGGTATCGTCGGTGACAGCAAAAGTCTGCTTGTCTAACGGTACATTGAAATCCACGCGAATAATCGCTCTTTTCCCTTTAAAGTTATAACTGTCGATTGCAGCCATGGTTTATTTTATTTAAATGGTTTTGAATATAATCCGAGAATCCAACCACCCAAAAAACGGGTAATTGACTGTTTCAGAAAAAACTATCCCAAAATTAATGCTCGTTTAAGAAAATCCCAAATATCAGAGAGAAATAATCTGACAATTATCACATTTTTATCAAACCCGTAACTCAACAACTCAAAACCCTGAACTCAACAACTCAAAATCAACTCCCACCCCGATCGCGATAAAGAAAGGATTCCTCAACTCCTCGCGGTTGTATTGCATGGGTTCAAGCCCGGGCAATGCCAGCACCATACCTCCGGAAGCTTCGAGGATCGCCTGCCCTGCGGCCGTATCCCATTCCATAATACATCCCAAACGGGGATACAGGTGAGCGCCCCCCTCGGCCAGGCAGCAAAACTTAAGGCTGCTCCCCACCGAGCGAACCTCAACAGTTCCCATCCGTTGGCGCACTCTGTCAATATAATCAGTGGTAGCCCTACAGGGATGGCTGATGCTGGCCACAGCTGTGAACGTCTCATTCTTCACGCAAGGGAGATCAAGGCAGCAGGCGTGACTTAAAAATTCATCATCGGGCAGCTGCATCCAATCGGCACAAACATATTTGCGCGCTGTTTGACCATAACCAATGTATAGCCATCCTTTCACAGGCACAAAGATGATCCCCAGCACAGGCTTCTGATTCTCCACCAGAGCAATGTTGACGGTAAACTCACCGTTGCGCTTGATAAATTCCTTGGTGCCATCCAATGGATCGACCACCCAAAGGGATTGCCAACCACTGCGTTCTGCAAAAGGGATTTCGGCGCCTTCTTCGCTCAGCACCGGAACATCGGTTTTTTGGAGCATATCGACAATCAGATGATGGCTGCGCATGTCGGCTTCGGTCACTGGCGACTGGTCATCCTTAAGCCGAATGCCCACATCAACCTTTTGATAAACCGACATAATTTCGCGACCGCCTCCAATGGCTGCTCGAATGGCGACTTCTAAATGCTGCTCAACACCTTGACTGGAAAAATGCATTAGTTTTATTTACGGTATTAGAATTCGGAACCCTGGGGTCCTCACCATGGCAAAGTTTCTTAAATCGATGCCCTCCACAACCATGATGCCTGGTGATGATCCGGCCTGCAACACGCCCCATTGGGGGTAAACCAACAATTTTTGGGCTCGCTGTTGTGTTAGCTGCCTCACACGGTGAACAAAATCATCTTGTCCACTGAAGGAAGGCAACGGCTCACATCCCTCAACAACGCACGCCTCGGCCATACAAGTCAGGTGACTTACGTCCAAAGCACCAGCGTTGTTGTTGCACACGAAACGCAAAAACCCGCCCATGCGTAACTGCCTGATGCGGCTAGGACTGAAAACAGTGCCATCGGCGGCATAGGCAATAAAACCAGGCAGCATGATGCCCCCAAAAAAGGAGACCCCTGCCGTTTCGGTAAACCCACGGCCATGTTCTTCCACCGAAAGGATGGTGCCATCATCGGCCACCGCCACCACTGGGAATTGACCCAATGTGCCATCGGCGCGAAGGAAATAGTGGGAGGCAAAACGTTTAATAGTCATGAGAGTTAAAGAGTCTGAAAGTCGGAAAGTCTAAGAGTCGTAAAGTTAAAAAGCTGAAGAGTCTAAAAGTTAAAGGGTTGAAGAGTTAATAAGTGAAATTAACAAGAAACAGTAACCAGAGAACAGTTATCAGTAAACTATCAACCAGTAAATATTTCCACACATGACCCCCTCCCTACTGGGGAGGGCCGGGGTGGGGCATCATCTCCATTGGAACCCGTTTGGAAGGCAGGTGGTTAAGTTTGATCTCATCAATATCCACCGATACTTTTTTCAAGGTATCGAACTCCAGCAACGAGCCTTTGGCCAAGATGGCCTGTTTGGATTCAGGCAGTGCCATGGACACTTTGCTGACTTTCTCCTTGAACGACCGCTCGAGCTCAAATCGTGTGGAATCGCATGAAGAATCGGCATAGCACACCATCATCATCAGAACGGCTTTGCTGAGTTGGTTCTCCCGCCCAAAACGGTAACGTGCTTCGAGGTTCAGCACCCCGCCCCCCAACGAATCGAGTGGCACCTCGAAATCGACCTCCGTCGATAACGTATCACGCATTGGCAACGCAATATGCCGGGCGCCCAACCAAAGATTGTTCTTTTCGGCCTCCAGCTTTTCCTTCTCCAAAGCTACCTTCTTCAAAGAATCGGCGGTCATGAGGGCATTTTTAAACACGGCCTCCTGGGTGCCCAGGATGGAGATCACCCGATCGTAAACCTTGGCATACAAATAGGGCTCCGAAGTGTACCACGACAGAATGGTGTCGAAATCCTGCTTGGACAAATGGTGCTTCGCCAAAATATCTTTATAATAACCAGCCGACTTGAAATCAAGATTTTCCTTGTATCCATACGGATATGAATTCATAGTAGCTTCCGCCAGATACAGATCGGCCAAAATGCTGGCCATGGCCTCCTCCTTCGGGAACCCTTTGGGAATGGTAGGTTGCTTGGCACAAGCGCCCAAAAGCAAAAAAACAGAAACCGCAAACGGCCAAAAATTTCTTATTTCCATTCTTCTATAATTTCATCTTTAAAAAGGTCATCCATCAAAAGCTGGTCATCACCATTGCGAGCCATTTCCTGAAATGCCGCCTCCCAACCTGACCTCCAGACTATGAGACTTTCAAACTCTTCGACTATTAGACTCTTCAACTATTAGACTTTTAGACTATTAAACCCTTCAACCTTTGACCCTTTGACTCTTTAACAGTTTTTCCAATCCTTGCACTATTTCCCATCTGCCCTTAAAACCGTACGGATGGTCTTTAGGATGATGATAAAGTCGAGACGCAGCGACCAGTTGTCGATGTACTCCATATCGAGGCGCATCCAATCCTCAAAGCTGATATCGTTGCGACTGGGTGCTATCTGCCACAAGCAAGTGATGCCGGGGCGCATGGACAACCGCCGCAACTGCCATCGTTCATACTGCACCACCTCATTGGGTACCGGTGGCCGAGGCCCCACGATGGACATATCGCCAAAAAGCACATTAAAAAACTGGGGCAACTCATCAAGACTGGTCTTGCGCAGGAACCGCCCACACTTGGTGATGCGTGGGTCATTGGCCATCTTAAAAACCGGTCCATCCATCTCATTTTGCTCCAACAGCTCTTGCTTCATAGCATCGGCATCCACCACCATGGTGCGGAACTTGTGTACCAGAAACCGGCGTCCCCGAAGGCCTACCCGCTTCTGCGAAAAGAGCACAGGCCCCTTGCTATCGAACTTGATCAACAAAGCAATCGATAGGTAAACAGGCAACAGCGCCACAATGGCGCACCCAGAAATTAAAATGTCAATCAGCCGTTTCAACTTCATCATCAAGAAATCGTTGGGCGTATTGGAAACCGTCAGGACGGCATGGGTGTCGAAATAATGGATGTGGGTATTGGATGTCAACATGTTCAAGAATGGCGAATAGAGCCGGAAGGTTACCCCTATTTCGTGACAACTATCCATTAAGCTCTTCACCTCCTGCATGCTGTCGTATTCACAAGCATAAACCACCTCATCGATGCTCTTGCCCGAGATCAAACTGTCAAAATCCACATCGTCGTGGTCGAAAACGGGATAACGATCCCCAAAGCGCTTTTTCAGGGTATCATCCCCCACGATCCCCAAGATCCGGTAGCCCCACTCGTAACGGTCATGAATCATCTGCAACAAGCTGATTCCGCTTTTATCGCCTACAAACAAGACATTGCGCGTATTCATACCACGCCTACGGATCAGCTTCAAAATGCTGTATATGATAATTTTTGACACAAAACAGAACAAGATGCTCAAGCCGGCAAAAACTCCCAATATCTTAACACCTGGATAGTAGAGGTTGAACATCACCAGCAGGAACGCCAGAAGTGCGGCACCCACCAACCCCTGAGCCAGACAGTTGTAAAGGATGACACTGTAGGGTCGGCTACGATACAACTCATTGAGGTGAAATAGTTTGGAAGTCCCATACCAGACGATAAAAATAAAGATGTTGGTGATCAAAAGATCCTTATTGACCACAAAGATCAAACCGCTGTACAAAACCGACAATGTGATGTGATAGGCCAGCCAGGCCATCCACACATCCAGGAAACCCATAAAATTACGAATGTAGTTTTCCTTCTCCTTGAGCATAAACAATCAATAATTAAAATAAAACATTTACAGCAAAATGATGCTTATATCTTTAAATCAAATTTAATCCCCAAATGCCCGCCCAAAGAACGGTATAATTCTCCAAAATCGTAAGCCACGGAACCAAAAATAGTTAATTTTTTCCTCATCCCAATCCGGTAATCCATTCGGTAAAAGGTGTAATGCTCCACCTTGGTGTCGGCAAAATAATACCCTGGCGTCTTTTCCCAACTATAGAAAGCACGAAAAGTGCCCACATAACTGCCTTTGTTCCAGGAGCAGGTATACTTAATCCGGTACGACAATCGGTCGTTGAAATACCCTTCGGCACCCCCATGAAGGGCTACAACCCGGTTGTTGACAAAATTCATCCCCTCAACCAATACGCCATTGGGAGCATAAGCCCTGACCATTTGCGTGGTGTGGAACAAAGGGGTACCTGTAGACATTCCCTTGTGCGTCCACCCCTGTTTGTAAAGTCCATTGTTCATATAGGGATCGCGGCCCCCAAAAGGCTGCCCATAATTCCATTCCTGCTTTAGGAACACATAAACATCGTCCACATCCCATCCGTTGGTTTCAACTTCGGGAAAACGATCGGCCATCCATTCCTTAAAATTGTCATCAGTAATCATTCCCGGCCATACGCCCTTTCCCGCTTCTGGATCAAACGGATCGGCTGTGCCCGAACCACTCTGGTAGTCGGTTTTCACCCACTCCAGGCTCCAGGCAGAAAGTAGTTTCTTCTTGTGCTGTTCAAAATAAAGCCCCAACACATGGTCGCGGTTCCGGCCATTCACCAGCCGCATGCCTGAACCATCGGTAAAAGGTTTCTGATAGTAGAGCTTCATAAAACAATCTGCCCCATCGTAATCCAACCCAAAATCCCACAAACCCATGTGTCCACCTGCAGCATTGGTCGCTTCTCCGCCACCCACCTTGGCCGATCCGGCAGCCCTGAAGGTGGCCCAGAAATCCTTTTCTATCTTCCGCCCTTCGGGCGTGATGCCGCCATAGAAGGCACTATGTGTTAGGCCGGCATAGGGCTTCAATTTGGAACGATCCCAACGCACGTAAGCAAACTTTTCGTGTAACAACACATCGCGGGTACTGTTTGGGTTGTCATCGTTCATGGGCCAACCTTGGTACATGCCCCCACGGATGGCCACCCGATTGCCGGTAAAGGGCAGAGCGTAATAATTAAAAATCCCAATCCCAATCCGCGGAATGGGGCGCGCGTTCGACGACATGAGGAAACTACCGCTGGTGAGCCGATCGTTGACTTCGATGGGGGTATAAGCCATCAGACCCGCCTGCAATTCAAGCATCTTCCAGCCCCCCTTCAGATACCCTTCATGCAGGAACCCATCGTCGAAAAGCCCTTTCGCCACACCAGCCACACCAGCCTCGAGGGAAAAATCCTTATGATTGAAAACAGTGTATTTGGCACGCATCACCAGCACACTTTCATTTTTATCGAATGCAGAATAGATGCCCCATTGGTTGGCATAATTCCACAAAGGCTGTAAAGATCGGTTGCCCGCCACGCCTGTCCACTCAAGATTGATGTGAAGCGAATCGTTGCACCCCTGAGCCATGAGTTGTCCGCAAAAAACCAATAGGAAACTGAAAAGGAGAATTTGTCGTAATAACATGTGAAGAGTTGAAGAGTTAAAGGGTTGAAGAGTTGAAGAGTCAAAGAGTTGAAGGGTTGAAGGGTTAAAGAGTTAAAGAGTTGAAGGGTTAAAGGGTTGAAGAGTTGAGAAGTTGGTTGGGATCAGTAAACAGTTATCAGTAAACGATTGAATTCCCGTGTATGGAGGGACGGGGGTGGCCTCCCATCACTCCCCCGAGGGGGAGCAGGAGGGGGCTTTTCACCTCAAATACCAATCAATGGTCTTTTCAATACCTGTTTCGAAATTCTCGGCGGCTTTCCAGCCCAACTCAGTCTCGATCTTGGTGGCATCGATGGCATAACGGCGGTCGTGACCGGCACGGTCCTGAACAAATGTAATTTGCGACTTGTACGATTGCCCATCTTGACGCGGTTGCTTCCGATCGAGGATCTCGCAGATGTGATTCACAATAAAAAGGTTGTCGCGCTCGTTGCGTCCACCAATATTGTAAGTCTCGCCCGATTTCCCCTTGTGGAACACCAAGTCGATGCCGGTGCAGTGGTCCAGCACATACAACCAGTCGCGAACATTCTTGCCATCACCATAAATTGGAATATTCTCTCCCGAAATGGCTTTGCGGATGATGGTGGGAATCAGCTTCTCGTGGTGCTGCTTGGGGCCATAGTTGTTGCTGCAGTTAGAAGTGGTGACATCCATTCCGTAAGTGTGATGATAAGCTCGCACCAACATGTCCGACCCTGCCTTGGATGAAGAGTAAGGACTGTTGGGAGCATAGGGGGTGTCCTCGCGGAAAAGGCCTGTCTCACCCAGAGTGCCATATACCTCATCGGTGGAGATGTGATGGAATCGGCACCCTTCGTAACCTGGCTTAAAGATGAAGGGAGCACTCATCCAGTAACGGCGTGCCACATCGAGCAGGGTGAAGGTTCCATTCAGGTTGGTCTTGATAAATACCTCCGGGCCACTGATGGAATTATCCACATGACTCTCGGCGGCGAAGTGCACCACCCCGCGAATATCATACTTTTCGAAGAGATACTCCACCAATTCGCGGTTACAAATATCCCCTTTTACAAACTCATAGTTGCCAGCACCCAAAACCTCGTGAAGATTGTCGAGGTTGCCGGCGTAAGTCAGCTTATCCAAATTGATGACCCGGTAATCGGGATACTTTGCCACAAAATAGGGCACAAAATTGGCACCGATAAACCCGGCGCCTCCGGTAACAAGAATGCTTTTCATAACTCAACTGGTTTTTCCTTTATAGATTTCCACAGATTACACTGATTATAAATGATTTATAAAAATTACAATAAAATATTATTAATAAAGAGAAAGAGTAATCCGTTTAAAATCTGTGTGAATCTGTGGATCCTTTTTTATCGGCTAATAAGCGCTTTAATGCACTGCTCCTAGTCTTCCGTGCAGATCAGCAGACCATTCAAATAGGTTTTCTCCACTGATTACACTGATTATAAATGATTTCTCAAAAATATACTAAAATACTGTTAATCAAAAGAAAGAGTAATCCGTGTAAAATCTGTGCGAATCTGTGGATCGTTTTTTTATCGGCTACTAAATTCTTTGATGCGTTGCTCCTGGTCTTTCTTGCAGATGAGCAATGTACCCTGGTCTTCGGCCACGATGTAATCGTCCATGCCTTGCAGCACCATCTTTTTCCCATGGGGCGCCCGCACCACGCAACCACGACTTTCGATCATGGTGACGCCATCGCCCACCACGGCATTGCCTTCGTCATCCTTCTCCAGGCGAGCATAAAGCGAGCCCCAAGTACCCAGATCACTCCACCCGAAGTCGCCCGGCAACACATACAACCCATCGGCGCCGGAGCCATCCTGGCCACTCAACCGTTCCATGACGGCATAGTCGATGGAGATGCTCTTGCAGGTTGGGAAGAAGCGGTTTACACCTTCTTGCTCCTGCGGAGTATAGAAATCACGCCCCATCTCATCCAGTGTGGCGGCCATCTCCGGCTCAAAGCGCCGGATGGCCTTCTCCACAGTAGTCACCTCCCACAGGAAGATTCCTGCATTCCAATAATAACCCCCTTCGGCTAGGTAACGTTGCGCCACCTCCAACACCGGCTTCTCCTTGAAAGCCTGCACGGCCAAGACCGGGGAGCCAGCCACCTCCACACCTGAGTGAATGTAGCCATAACCCGTATCGGGACGGGTGGGTGACATCCCGAGGGTCAACACCCGGCCGGTGCCCTTCACAAAGTCGAGTCCAGTCTGTATCACCGACCGAAAGGCATGGGTATCGAGGATGAAATGGTCGGCCGGCGATACCACCAGCGTGGCATCGGGATGGCGCTGCTTAATTTTCCAAGCCACATAGCCGATGCAGGGCGCTGTATTGCGCATGCAAGGTTCCAGGAGGATATTTTCTTCGGGCACACCGGGCAGCTGCTCCATCACCACAGAGCGGTAGGCTGCCGAGGTGACAATCCATATGCGGTCGGGCGTGAACAGGCCGCCAAAGCGATCCACCGTCAGTTGCAGCAGGCTGCGGCCCACCCCCAACACATCGATGAACTGCTTGGGTTTTTCGGGCGTGCTCATGGGCCAGAATCTGCTGCCCACACCGCCAGCCATAATGATTAGGTGGTTAGTCATGGTATATTAGTTTTGTTGGTTCAAAAGTTGAAGAGTTGAAGGGTTGAAGGGTTGAAAAGTTGAACAGTCATAAAGTCTTGAAGTCGACGAGTCAAAAAAGATATAGTTTGAGCGTTGCATAGTTCAAGAGTTGAAAAGGAACCAGTGACCAGTATATATTATCACGCGTCAAATTTACATCTACCTCCCTTGTGGGGAGGGTTGGGGAGGGGCATCTAAATTAGCCTCCTAGTGGCGATATCTTCCATTGCTAAACAAAGTCCGCACGTCCCGCAGGGACAGCTTATTTCAGCCCGAGGCATCGCCTCGGGGATATGTACGCCAATATCTCATAGCCCTAGCAGGGCAGGTTATGCTTGCCAGGTAAGATGCTGATTTTTATGGATTAAGCCGCCCATCCAGGGCTCATTCATCACTCTCTCAATCAATCCCGGGACGTTGCCCCGAGCTCAATTAAAAAATGGCTTTCAGCCATTAATGGCTATTTCCAGTTCAACCCTCTTCGGGGTTGGTATGCCGCTGAGCCTCTGAACCCGCGGATTCCATCCGCGGTTAATCATATTACGACCTCCGGTCGTGCAATTTGCAGAGGACTTCTGAAATCTGCAATGAATCTTCAAATTTGCACATCATTAAAATAGTACAATAAGTGTTTGATGCTGCTCCGCCTCGGCTGCGAGCCTTAGAAATATCATGGAGCGGAGCGGTTAAGAAGCAATGCTGTTTGAGGTTCGGTTAAAGCGTATATGAAAACAAAATCGTTAACATGCGAACCGAGTTCATTGCTTCCAGCGTAGCGGAATGATAGTTCTTAGGTGAGCAGGCGCAGCGGCGGCTCTCTTGGCTTCGCCGGTTGGAAGCGAATTCTTTGGCTGCGCCAAGCGGCAGAGCCGAGCGCTCTGTTTACTCTCTGCAGCTGTAGTGGAGCGAAGCGGATCATGAGGGCCAATGAAAACAGACACAACCCGAATAAAGAGAGTAAAAGCCCGTCCGGCTTGAGGACAAATAAAAACGTTGGTTGCCCCGGGCTAAATTAAAAATGGCTTTCAGCCATTAATGATTATTTCCATGTTTTTACTTTTCTTATAAGATTTTGATGAGAGATAACCCGCCCCTCCTCACGATCTTTTTGTGCTTTGGCCATCATTTCATGGAAATCATCTAATGCCATAGGATTTAAATGCCTTTCCTGAATTACTTTTTTTTCCTGCCTGATAATAGATTCCAAATATGATCTCTTAATTCAAAAAAACATATAGCGAATCTGTGGATCCGTCTTTTCAAATTAGCACATTATCGCATCATCAATTTAATAATTTTGCGTTAGGAATTATCTAAAGTCATTTCACAGCCCCCAGATAGAAACTGTTGCTGAAATCGCGCTCGCGATAATCGCGGAACACCATCCATACATCATAGGTTTCGCCCCCCACAAGGTCCATATTCCAGAAGTAACTTCCTGTTTGACGCGCCACGGCAGTATGCTTGAACTCGGTATTGTATCCCCCACGCCTATTAGCGATCACCATCAACGTATCGAAAGGAGATGCCTGCAGATCGTTGTGCCAAGTGATTAGAATGCCACCCGTTTGCTGACGCATTTCTGCATTTGAGGGAAGGGGCACTTTCCCCATACTCACCAAAGCCTTTGAATGGTTCACATATTGTTCAGGATAGGTGCCTTCGATGGCATGCAAGAGGTTATACGATTTAGCAGCCTGGAAGGCTGAACGCCCATTGGCCTGATGCTGAAATGTCATCCTCAACACATCTTTGTACGGACTCAAAAAAGCATTGACCAATTGCATCCTCTGACGTTGCGCCAACTGCTGAACCGACTTGCGGTCGTGAAATTGCCCCGGCAAACTGCGCATGTAACACTTACCATACATTTCATAGGTAATCACATTCCCGATTCTGCCCGATGCTCCCCCAAACAGATCCTTATTCCTAGCCATGACCTAACTTCTTCTGCATAAAAACATACTTAAGTTACAATTAATTCGAAGTAAAGTCAAGTTAAATTCAATCATAATCGAACTTAGTATGAACTTGGTATGTACTTAATACAAACTTGGTGTGAATTTGGTATGGTTTAACTATGAATTAAATGTGTCTTTAAGCCGTAGCTGTCACGTTCATGGTACGCACCAAACAACTCGGAGTGATGCGAATTTCGACCCCAGATGATCAAGATTAAAAAAGAGAGTCGAAAAGTCTCATGAGAGTTGAAGAATTGAAGAGTCGAAAAGTCATAAAGTCCTGAAGTCAATGAGTCAATGAGTATTAAAGCTTGAGCTTGCATAGTTCAAGAGTTGAAAAGGGCCCAGTGACCAGTATATATTATCACGCGTTAAAATTACATCTCCCTCCCTAGTGGGGCTGGTTGGGGAGGGGCATCTAAATTAGCCTCCTAGTGGCGATATCTTCCATTGCCGAACAAAGTCCGCACGTCCCGCAGGGACAGCTTATTTCAGCCCGAGGCATCGCCTCGGGGATATGTACGCCAATATCTCATAGCCCTAGCAGGGCAGGTTATGCTTGCCAGGTAAGATGCTGATTTTTATGGATTAAGCCGCCCATCCAGGGCTCATTCATCACTCTCTCAATCAATCCCGGGACGTTGCCCCGGGCTGAATTAACTATGGCTTTCAGCCATTAATGGTTATTTCCAGTTCAACCCACTTCGGGGTTGGTATGCCGCTGAGCCTCTGAACCCGCGGATTCCATCCGCGGGTAATCATATTACGACCTCCGGTCGTGCAATTTGCAGAGGACTTCTGAAATCTGCAATGAATCTTCAAATTTGCACATCATTAAAATAGTACAAAAAGTGTTTGATGCTGCTCCGCCTCGGCTGCGAGCCTTAGAAATATCATGGAGCGGAGCGGTTAAGAAGCAATGCTGTTTGAGGTTCGGCTAAAGCGCATATGAAAACATAATCGTTTACTTGCGAACCGAGTTCATTGCTTCTAGCGTAGCGGAATGATAGTTCTTAGGTGAGCAGGCGCAGCGGCGGCTTTCTTGGCTTCGCCGGTTGGAAGCGAATTTTTTGGCTGCGCCAAGCGGCAGAGCCGAGCGCTCTGTTTACTCTCTGCAGCTGTAGTGGAGCGAAGCGGATCATGAGGGCCAATGAAAACAAACATGCCCCGAATAAAGAGAGTAAAAGCCCGTCCGGCTTGAGGACAAAATAAAAACGTTGGTTGCCCCCGGCTAAATTTAATATGGCTTTCAGCCATTAATGGATATTTCCAGTTCAACCCACTTCGGGGTTGATATTCCGCTGTCCCATGAACCCGCGGATTCCATCCGCGGTTAATCATATGACGACCTCCGGTCGTGCAATTTGCAGAGGACGTCTCAAAACTGCAATGACTCTTCAAATTTGCACATCATTAAAATAGTACAATAAGTGTTTGATGCTGCTCCGCCTCGGCTGCGAGCCTTAGAAATATCATGGAGCGGAGCGGTTAAGAAGCAATGCTGTTTGAGGTTCGGTTAAAGCGCATATGAAAACATAATCGTTTACTTGCGAACCGAGTTCATTGCTTCCAGCGTAGCGGAATGATAGTTCTTAGGTGAGCAGGCGCAGCGGCGGCTCTCTCTGTTTACTCTCTGCAGCTGTAGTGGAGCGAAGCGGATCATGAGGGCCAATGAAAACAAACATGCCCCGAATAAAGAGAGTAAAAGCCCGTCCGGCTTGAGGACAAATAAAAACGTTGTTTGCCCCGAGCTCAATTAAAAAATGGCTTTCAGCCATTAATGGCTATTTCCAGTTCAACCCGCTTCGAGGTTGCTATTCCGCTGTGCCCCTGAACCCATGGATTCCATCCGCGGTTAATCATATTCCGACCTCCGGTCGTGCAATTTGCAGAGGACTTCTGAAATCTGCAATGAATCTTCAAATTTGCACATCATTAAAATAGTACAATAAGTGTTTGATGCTGCTCCGCCTCGGCTGCGAGCCTTAGAAATATCATGGAGCGGAGCGGTTAAGAAGCAATGCTGTTTGAGGTTCGGTTAAAGCGTATATGAAAACAAAATCGTTAACATGCGAACCGAGTTCATTGCTTCGAGCGTAGCGGAATGATAGTTCTTAGGGGAGCAGGCGCAGCGGCGGCTCTCTCTGTTTACTCTCTGCAGCTGTAGTGGAGCGAAGCGGATCATGAGGGCCAATGAAAACAAACATGCCCCGAATAAAGAGAGTAAAAGCCCGTCCGGCTTGAGGACAAATAAAAACGTTGGTTGCCCTGGGATCAATTAAAAATGGCTTTCAGCCATTAATGGTTATTTCCAGTTCAACCCACCTCGGGGTTGTGATGCTACTGATTTACAATCTGTTATTGAAAAACAGGAATGCGATTTTTCTCCTCCCCTCGGGGAGGCCGGGAGGGGCTTTCGTTAATCATATTCCGACCTCCGGTCGTGCTAAAAGAGTCCTAAAATCTTGATATTTAGAAGTTTTCAGGAGGCACATTTCGTCACTCCCCCATGGGGGAACCGGAGGGAATTTTCATTTAGCGGCAGCGCCGTAAATATTTGTAGAAAGATGTCGTTCCTCTCGATCTCTAAGGTGCAGAGCACCGAAACACCCCTTTTCTTGTGCCAATTAATATTTCGGATCGCCGACCCTTGATCAACAGAATGTAGCTTAAATATGCGAATTAAGAGTTGAGATTTCAACCGCGAAGTGGTGAATACCCTGAAAGGGTGAAATAATAATGTCATCCCTTCGGGATTAGAAAATTAAATAAAACCAACCCTTAATTGGAATTCATTACCGCAGGTCACCGACCAATGGTGTTACCACCAGCATAAAACCACTGCCTATAAGACAGAACTCACCACATAGGTCTTGCCTTTTAGGCAAAGGCTCTTTGTTACTGACTACCCCAGGTTGGGCTAGGCTTACCCGTGGTTATGGCGGTCGAGTCTTTCAGACTTTCAAGTGACAGCGCCGGGCAATATTTTTAGCATACCATCCCTCGCATCCCGTCTCTCCCCCTCGGGGGAGCCGGAGGGGGCTTCCATTTGAGGCCAAGATTATTCAAAATAATTCAACGTCTCGAAACCACCTGCTTTCAAATAACGGAATCCTAACCGCAACAAAATAAGGCCTGAATGTCTATGAGTCGAATAGTCTTATGGTCGAGAAGTCAATTTATAATTCATGTTTGAAGGTTTTTTTAACCCTTCAGTAGTTCGATACACTCTTTCAACGAATCCCTCCAATAAGGAATCTCCAAGCCATAATCCTGCTTGATCCGTGTCTTACTCATCACGGAGTAATGCGGCCGCTTGGCTGGTGTTGGATAATCGGCTGTTCCAATGGGCTTCACTTGACAATCAATCTCGGCGATCTCCATGATGGCCTTGGCAAAATCGTACCAGGAAGCCACCCCTTCATTGGAAAAATGGTAGAGCTTGTTGCGGAATGGTTGTCCTGTCTTGACCATGGTCAATATGGCTTTTGCCAAGTCACGTGCATAGGTGGGCGTACCGATTTGATCGAATATCACCCCCAACTCACTACGTTCTTTACCCAAACGCATCATGGTCTTGACAAAATTATTGCCATGCGAGGAATACAACCAGGAGGTTCGGATCACAGTACCATCGATGTCAGATTGCAACACATAATTCTCCCCCTCCCGCTTGGTTTCACCATAGACACCCAATGGCGACAAAGCATCCTCCTCTTGTAGCGGTTGATAATGATTCCCATTGAACACGTAATCAGTCGACACATGAATCAGTTTGACAGCGTGCGTTTGGGCTACCTCAACCAAATTTTTCACGGCTATGGCATTGATGCTCCGCGCCATCTCGACATCTGTTTCGGCCTTATCAACAGCGGTGTAGGCAGCACAATTGATCACGACATCAATCTGATTCTTCTCAAAAAAAGTAAAGAGTTCAGTTTCATTGCACAAGTCAAGTTCCTTGACATCGGTAAAAATAAAATCATCCCCACTATTCACCGATAAATCTCGGAATTCGGAACCTAGCTGGCCATTGGCTCCTGTGACTAGAATTTGCATTTCAAAAAGGTATTTCTGTTTCCGACAATAATTTCAGCAACTTATCCTTACCCGAAAGGAGAATGGACTCTTCCTCAATTTGCCAATCAATATTTAACTCCGGGTCGTTCCAGGCAATGCCGGAATCATGATCCGGGGCATACCAATTGTCCACCTTATAAGAAAAAATGGCCGATTGACTCAACACGACAAAACCATGGGCGAAGCCTCTTGGCACAAACAATTGCCGCTTATTTTCATCGGAAAGAAGCACCGTGATATGTTGTTTGTAGGTTGGGGAGTTCTTTCGCAAATCAACCGCCACATCCAATACTTGCCCCTCAATGCAGCGGACTAATTTGGCCTGATTGAAGGGTGGCAATTGAAAGTGCAATCCCCTTAGAACCCCATAACTTGACCGCGACTCATTATCTTGTACAAAATTTACCTGACCCACATTCTCATCAAACTGCTTTTGGTTGAAGGACTCGAAAAAATAGCCCCGCTGGTCGCCAAAAACCTTGGGTTCGATAATCACGCACCCGTCAAGCTTCGTTTTTATAAATTTCATTTAGTTCGATTTACCAAGGACAATAGGTATTGCCCATATTGATTCTTACTCAACTTTTCGCCAAGCACCTTTAACTGCGCTTTGGAAATCCACTTCTGATGAAAGGCAATCTCCTCCGGACAAGCGACCTTTAAGCCAATCCGCTTTTCCAAAGTCTCCACAAAGTGACTGGCTTCCAATAAGGATTCGTGGGTACCGGTATCCAACCAGGCGAAACCACGTCCCATCAATTCTACTTTTAGACGCTGGTTATCGAGATAGACTTGATTCACCGTGGTGATCTCAAGTTCTCCTCGCTCACTGGGTTTTATTCCCTTTGCAACCTGAATCACATCATTGGGGTAAAAGTACAAGCCGACAACTGCATAATTGCTTTTGGGGACGGATGGCTTCTCCTCTATCGTGGTGACATTACCATCGGCATCAAAAGTGCAAACGCCATAGCGCTCTGGATCGGTAACATAATAACCAAACACAGCAGCTTTGGACTCCTCCGTAACAGTGCGCACCGCACTGGAAAGCAGGTTGGTGAAGCCATGGCCATAGAATATATTATCGCCCAACACCAAACAAACATCATCGGATCCAATGAACTCCTCCCCTAGGATGAAAGCCTGCGCCAAACCATCGGGTGATGGCTGCACCACATACGATAGTTCAATACCAAACTGCGAACCATCGCCCAACAACCGCTTAAATCCGAGTTGGTCTTCGGGTGTGGTTATAATCAACACTTCCCGCATCCCTGCCAGCATTAGCACCGACAGAGGGTAATAAATCATCGGCTTATCGTAAACCGGTAACAACTGCTTACTGGTGGCCAATGTGATGGGATGCAAGCGCGAGCCGGATCCACCGGCTAGGATGATACCTTTCATATTTCTTTCCGATTAGAATAAACTACTCTAAGGATTTGTTCTGATTATCACTAAACCAATCTTCAATACCTCCCTTGAAACCATATTTAAACCTAAAGCCAGAGGATGCCAATTTCTCCCCCGAGATATTGGTCGAAATCATCAACTTTTTAACGCGCTCAGGATGGATGCCCAAGGCACTACCCCCCAATGCACCAATAATCGCAGCCGAATACTTCAAAAGGCCACCAGGGATCACCAAAAGAGGCATCGAAACTTTGGTGGCTTCAGTGATCGTTTGAACAATTTGTTCGATGGTATAAGCCGGATGGTAAGTACAATTGTACGTTTCACAATACCCGCCTTTCATTTTCTCCAATTCGAACATCATAAATTCCACCAGATCTTTTACATAAATGGCTGCCTTGGTGGTATCCTTTCTGCCAGGATAAAAAAATCTTCTTTTGCGAAGAGCCCAATAAAGTCGCGTGAAGTTCCCATTTTCGCCTTTTCCAAACACCACTCCGGGCCTTAAAATCAACAAGTTCCTGCTTTTATCCTCCGTTTGCCACGTCTGGTGAATTTTTTCTGCAACTAATTTCGATATTCCATAGGGCGTATTGGGAGTACAAAGTGAATCCTCTTTTTTCAACTCCTCTGCAGCACCATAAGGAGCAATAGAGCTTGTGAAAATAAGATTATGGATGCCGTGTGAACGTGCAAATTCACAAATGTTTTCTGCCCCTTTAACATTAGTCTCGAAATAGTCAACGTCGGGGTGACCAGGAGTGCGGTGTATCGCGGCCAGATTGAAAATCAAATCAGAGGTATTAATTTGAATGCCCTCTAAATTAATTGTTTTTCGCACATCGCATTTAATAAATTTACATTTCCCATTATGTTCGTTCAAAACTATATCAGCATTAAAAACTTCAACTTGTGGTTTGACCGAGGAAAAGTAGTTGATGATGTGAGTTCCGATAAATCCTGAACCTCCAAAAATTATTGCTTTCATGTAATTATTATTTCCAAAATTTTTTATTTAAACTCATCCTTCTCCGTAGAGCATTGGGAAACATTCGAAAATTAAGACCTGCCTTATGTCCAATAAACTTAACGAAGATCTCGAAAAAGACCATTGGCAAAGAAAGAATGTTGTTTGCTGCTACATACTTTAATTCTTCCATTAAGAACTTAAAGCCTTCGCTAGAGGCACCACCAAAATTTTCGTATAGAAATGGAGTTTGCTGGTGAAAAACACCGATATCAAAGTACCTTTTAAAATCTTCAAGTAAACTATAGTTATGAGAATGTATAGAGCATGCTTCAGAACAAAAAAAAGTTTTCCAGTCAGCAAGTATTAATTTGGCTGAAATATACATATCCTCGCCAAATATAATTTTCTCCGGAAATTTTCCTATCTCGTTAAATGCCTTCAATCGGTATGCTGCAAACGAATTAGACATAAATGCGGTTTTTATGCCTCGTATTGAAATATCTGCCTTTGAATTCTCAAAACTCACTGATCTATAATTAAATAATCTCGCAAATCTTGAGCGAACATTTGCATCCTTTCGCGGAAGCTGTCTTCCACACACAGCAGCAACCTGAGGTTCGGAAAAAGGCGTCAACAACTTTTCAATCGATTGTGGACTATCTAATATTGAATCCTGGGTAAGAGTAACCACAAAGTCAACATTAAACTGCTGTGCAAATTCAAAACCTTTGTTACGAGTACCGCCATGATCAAAATCTATTGCGTTGATAACAATAATATGCCAATGAGCCGGTTCGAAAGAACCAACAAAACCATCTTTGGACGAACTATCAATAATAATTACTGCATCAGGCTGAAGAGATTGTTGCTTAACGGCTTCAACCCATAGTAACCATTCTTTACCAGGATTATATGTAGGAACTACGATTGCATACTTCATGAAATGTAAAAATTATTGTTTAAATAGTTCTGTTTTCCCTTTAAGCATCATCACTAATGGAATCAGAGTAATTTCCCACTTATTATATTGTTTAATAGTAGAACGCCTATCCACTACAAGCATTTCCGATATTTTAGATAACGATTTTTCTACATTAAGTGGATCAAGAATTAATACATCGGAAGAATTAACGAGATGAGTATAGGAGTACTGAGTGGTAATCACCTTACAACCATGAGACAACGCTTCCAAATCAACTAATGGAGAGCATTCTAAGAGACTTAAATTAAGTAATATCTTAGAATTCTTCATGTAAGACAAAACTTCTTTGTGAGAAATTGAATTCAAATATATTGCATCACTTTGATTAATCAAATTCACAAAGTGCTTCGAGTAAATTTTATGATAAGGGTTTTGGGCTCCAATAAATACAATTGTTTTATCATTGAAAAATTTATTCCGAAATTGCAAAGCCCCAATTGAGTTCTTTAATTTTTCAACCCTTCCCACAACAATAAAATCAATCTCCCGAGTGAGATAATTGTCCATTAACCCCTTCTCAAAATCAACGCCATTTGGACAAATTAATGAAAGTGACTCTCCTTTAATTAAATGTCGATATTTTTCATTAAATGCAGACTCTTCCTTTTTTGATAAGAAAACAAAACCATCAAACAATTTTAAATATTTTGCTGGAGCAAACGATACATTCAGTGTTGAAGATAAATCATGTTTATACAGTAGACGTAAAATCGATTTAAACGAATTAAAAATTGAAAATTTAAATTGAGGAGATAAAATAGGAACTAAAAATATCTGATTATAACCCAATTTATCTATCAAAAAACTATATTCTTGAATACGAGCAATATTAAAAGCAAATATGAAGTCCCAATGAATTCGTGTTAAGTCATCTAATGGCAAATCATAATTCATATAAACCTCAACATCAGGTATACTTGATTCAATAACCTCCTTATATTTTTTAGCCTGAATAAGATCACCTCCATTTTTCTCAGGAGCGTCAAGTCGAATGAGTAAAAGTATTTTCATCTTTGTCATAAATATTAATTGATGAATGAAAAGATCTTTTAAATATCTTAACACTTATAAACTGAAATAAAAAATAATAAAAGAAAACTAGAATACCAATAATGAGAATTGTCTTAATATGAACAAAGTAAAAATGCCTAACGGAAAAAACCAAAAGTAATGACTGACACCCCATATAAAATGCAATCTTATATCCTGACAAAATGGTATTTTGAGAGAAAACTTTTCTATCAATATGTATTAGAAAACCCGCCCAAATCGTAAAATATAGAAATTGCCAAAATAACGAAGGACATATTAAAAAAACTTGGTGTGGCAAATATAATCCTCCAATCGGAGCCATTTCCTCAACTCCGCCAAAACCCTCAACTAATCTAAAGTAAGAAAAGAAATCACGGGGAAGAAAATTAGACGGAATCAAGCTAAGAACAGGATCTATCAGCATTCCAAAATTAGTTGATAACTGATCTGCAATACTGGCAACTTTTAAAGAACTAAAAGACGCATTTACATACTCAATAGACAAGCTATAAAAAGAAAGTAGAAAATCTGTAGATCTTTCTCGTATTATTACTACACTTCCCAAGGCTAATGCACCCAATGGTATCCCTAAAACTAAAAGTTTCCAACTACTAAGTTTATATCCGTTCCTTCTCATGTAGTTTATTGCTAACAACAAAATAACCACAACTAAGAACATCCTTCCTCCAGAAACAACTTTTATTAAAGCATATCCAACTAGAAAGAGGATGTCGATTTTCTTAAACTTCTCTTGAGGGAAAAATCCTTGCCAGAAGAGTAAAATAGAGAAAATGATGTAATCGAACAGAGTAATAAAAGAAAAAACATCTAAATCACCATACTCAACTATTAAAAATTGATTCACGTTTATAATTGCATAAGCAAATAATACAATCATAAAGATACGAAAGAGTAGTCGGACTATAAAAAAATTAGTCAAACTACCTTTTGATAATAACGAAGAGTATTGACGCTTAATAAAAAATGGAATAAATGCTATTGGAACTAGTGATACTAAAGAAATCTGAATAGAGATGATATAATCCAATTCATGATAGCTTGGATGCCATGGATATAAACCAACCAAATCATATACATATAGCCCATTACTAATAATAGGATACAGGAATAGTGTAAACCCATAAAATATGACTGGTCTAAATAGAAGATTCTTCCTTAAACTAGTATATAGGTATAAAAAAAAGAGTGCTAAAAGCAGATTAAAATAGATTTCCAAAAGAGCATGTATTTGTATTATAGATTTATTTACTTAAAACAATATAAGTACGCCCACAATGAACCTACGACATAGGCAATAATAACAATTACCTACAAAATATTTTTTATAAAAACCTTTAAATCAAAAGGTTTTACCCGTTTTTGTTAATTGCGAATCAATAACTCCTTTGCAACCAATCCATAAATATTTAAAATTAAGCTTCAACACTCCATATCCCATTATTTTTAAAAAAAGCTTTAGATAATTGAGGTGTCCAACAAACGATATTTTTCCCAAGCCGACCGCTTTAACGTGCTCTTTTACTAAATGAAAGTTTCGAAGAGTAAAATACAGATACATATAACTTAATCTTGGATTATGCTCTTTAAGCCTTTGCATTTTTGCTTCTGAAGAGTACAGAATATTTGTATAACGATTGACTTGCAATCCATATACAGAATCGTCGTAACTGATAAAAAATCGACTATCTGGAAACCCAGCCTTTTCGACAACAGACCGAAAAATTAGCATACCCTCAAAGCAAACGGTGTTGACAAAGCAAAACTTTTTCCCATCCTTAAACGAAATGTTTTGTTTTGAGGTAATCACACGGTGATTTTTGGCATCATAGTAGTGCTCCCATGGAAACTCCTTCCCGTCTGGCTGCAGCCGCATTGGTTGCAAGCATTCTGAAAAAGAGGTAAGAGTCAATAACGTTTCAAGGCAATCGATATGTGGCATCACATCGTCATCCATCGTCCAAATCCAATCTGCACCATCATCGTATGCCTCCTGAATTCCACGTGCAAACCCACCAGCTCCACCTAAATTTTCTTGATGCAAAAATATCAGATCATCTTGAAGCTGAAGCCATTCTGTTGTTCCATCGGTAGAGCCATTATTCACTATCAATATTTTATCTAATGGCCTGCTTTGAATTTTCAATGCACCTATAACTTTCTTCAATAGTTCAAGACGATTAAAAGTAACAACTACGGCAATAATCTTCATTCTACTTAAATGTTTAGATTTAGAACAATTTCAACTATCTGATGCATGTCATAATACTTATATTCAGCAAGCCGCCCACCAAAAATCACTCTTGATTCCTTCTGCGCGAGCTCATGATAACGCGCATATTTCTCAGTATTCGGTTGATCGTTGATGGGGTAATAGGGTTCATCGCCTATCGTCCATTCTGCGGAATGCTCATAAGTGATCACTGTTTTCTCCTGGTTTCCAAACTCAAAGTGCTTATGTTCTATAATTCGAGTATAGGGAACTTCGCCTTCTGTGTAATTAACAACCGCATTACCTTGATAATTGTCGGTATCTAAAATTTCCTGTTTGAAAACCAGTGTTCTGTAATCCAGATTTCCATAGCAAAAATCATAAAATTCATCAATCATGCCTGTAAAAAGAACCTTGTCGGCAATATCCATCCAATAATTACGGTCTGCAAAAAAATCAGTCTCCAATCGAACCTCTGTATCTTTAATTAATCCTTCAATGAGCTTATTATATCCGCCGATTGGAATTCCCTGATAATCATCGTTAAAATAGTTATTATCATAGGTATACCTTACAGGCAATCTTTTAATTATAAAAGCTGGTAAATCTGTTGCTTTTCGTCCCCATTGTTTTTCGGTATATCCTTTAATTAAAACTTCATAAACATCTTTTCCAACCAACGAAATGGCTTGTTCTTCCAAGTTTGTCGGTGTTCGACCTTCCATCTCTTTCCGTTGCGAATCAATTTTTTTCTTAGCCTCATTCGGTGTTTTCACACCCCAGAGCTGATGAAACGTATTCATGTTAAAAGGAAGATTGAATAATCTATCCTTATATCGGGCTAATGGAGAGTTTGTAAATCGGTTGAATGCCACAATGGAATTTACAAAATCCCAAACTTCCTTATTGCTGGTATGAAAAATATGTGCCCCATATTGATGCACATTGATGCCTTCAACGGAGTTGCAATATAGGTTACCACCAATATGTTTCCGTTTATCTATGATAAGGCACTTTTTACCATTCTGGTTGGCTCGATGAGCAAATAGTGAACCATATAGTCCACAACCAACAATCAAATAATCGTACTTTTCTTTAGTCATTTAGCATTCGTTTAAGGTTTGAAAGACTCATTATGGGGCTTCTAAATAATTTTTGCAAAACAAAATAGGTAGCAACACATAAAGCAAATTGGATAAAAAATGTACCAAAACTATCTTCTTCGCTAACAATAAAAAACTTAATTGCTATAAAAGACAGACAGCTTAAAACAGTGGGAAAGAACCAAGTAAAATCAAATTTTACGAATTTAACTCTTCGGTGTACCATCACGAAAGTAATTAAGGTCACTGAAATTTCAGCGACTGCTGTTGCTGCTGTTGCACCATTAAAGCCAAAAAAAGGAATCAAAATCAGATTTAGAACAAAATTCACCACAGTCCCAACCAAAACGCTTTTCAACAAAGCATCATCTTGTTTTACGGCAGTCAAAATCTGCATACCGAATAGATTACTTAATCCGATACCCAATGTGAGGAAGGAAACAATTTTTAACGAAAGCGACGCTTCAATGAAACGGCTTCCGGAAAACAATAACAAAAGATCTTCGGCAAAAAGAAATAATCCAAAGGATACAGGAATAGAATAAAAAAGAAGTAATTGAAGAGAAGTATTGATTATCCGATTCGTCTTATCATAATTTCCCTGACTAAACAAAAGTGAAATCCTAGGAATGAACGATGTACTGAGAGCAGAGATAAATGCTAATGGCAACTTACTAATTCGTACGGTGGCCGAGTAAAGTCCAACATCCTTTTCTGTACTCAAGAGACCAAGCATAACCGTATCCATCTGCACATAAATAGCCATTGCCAATGAGCTTCCATAGAGCAGAATCAGTGGCTTTCTATGTCTTTTAAACTCAAGTCCTTTAATTGTAAAACCTAAATTCCTTTTAGCATATAGAAGGTTGATAAAACCATTGGCAAACTGCGTCAGTACAATAATTAACATATAGATAAAAACATCACTCTTTGTCTTCACAAAAAGAAAAAGTGCAACAACAGAGAGAGCTCGAATCAGGATTGTTCGAACTGCAATATATCTAAACCTTTCAAGCCCTTGATAAAGCCATTCGATACTAAAACAACTAAAGAGAATCACCAATCCACTAATTAAAAAAACAGATTGATTCTCTTGAAACTTTCCAACTGAAAAAACTAAAACAGAATAGCCAAGTAATCCCAACAAAGAATATGTTGCATGAAGTATTAAAAGTTCACTGGTGATTTTTCGGACATCTTGAAAATTGTTTCTCAGTTTTGCAATCTCACGCATCCCATAAAGAGGAATACCCAAGCTAACCAATGATATAAACAAGGCAGAAAGGTTGGAGGCGAAATTGACAACTCCAAAACCTTCTGGCTCTAAAACCCTTGAAATATAAGGAAAAGAAATGAGCGGAAACAGAATTTGTGAAACTTGTAGAATTGAATTATATAATACAGAATTCTTAATTGTCATTATTTATAAAATCAATAAATATTTGAAATTCTCCACAGATTACTCGGAGTGAAAAATCATATTAATCTGTGTGAATCTGTGGACGATATTTTCAGTGTGAATAGGCAGATAAGAACGTGTTACTCTGCTTTATTTTCGCCCACCGATTGTTTATTCATAAAGTTCGTCCACACCAACTTAGCAAAGATTATACCAATGCCAATGAAAATACCAAGAAAAATACTGATTACCAGAATCATCCCTTTCTTCGGGGCGCTCTTCTCAAAGGGTACCTGCACAGGCTCCAGTATAGCAAACACGGGTGTCTCCTCCTTAACAGCAATCCTGGCCTGCTCCAATTGTTGGGCAAGGCCTTTGTAAACGGCTGAAGCCATATCGTAAGCATCGCTCAGGCGCTGATACTCCAGATCGACCCGTTCGGTGACCATGTTGCGGTGACGATCCTTGAAATCGAAGAAGGCCTGTTGCGCCTCTTCGTACGCCACTTTCTTCTCATCGAAGCGTTGTTGCACAAAATCGAGATTCTGCCTTACCTGTTCTGTCTTATAGTCAATAACATATTTTTGCAGAAGATCAACGGCCTTTTGCGCATATTGGGCAGCAAACACTGGTTCGGAAGCTTCCGCCGTAATGGTGACCAAACTGCTCTTCTTATCCACTTCGGCAGACAACATACTCTCAGCCTCCTTCAAAATATCTAAGTCGTCTTCGCTGGGGTTCAAAACCCCATGATCGATTGTTTTGACGAGCGTATTTTTTCCTCCAGAAAAAATGGCATTCTTCAATGTCCAAGGCAAACCAATGGTATATTTCAGCATGGTGCCACCAAAAGATGGAATGGTGTCGGCCATACAGTAATCGTAGAACGAACGGGGCTCGGCATATTTTTCAAAATGAAACTCCTGGTGGATCAACTCGTTCAGAAACGGGTAACTGCCCATCACCTGCGGATAGAGATCGGCAGGAATACCGGACGAACTGCCCATCATGGCGCCCAAGTTGATTCCTGCCATGCCTGCTAAGGCACTCAGGTTCCCAAGTCCGCCCCCCTTTTTTTCAGCAGAGGGCAACAGGGTGGCGGAAGCAGTGTATTTAACCGGACTGGTGAAGGCAATGACCAAACCAATGAGAATGGCAATCCCCACCGAATAGAATATAATTTTGCGTCCAGCCCAGATGGTCTTCACCAGGGCAACCAAATCAATTTCATCGTCTTTGATGATGGGGCCTATGGGGGTTGTGCTCATGATGCTAGAGAGTTAAAGAGTTAAAGAGTGGAAGAGTAAAAGAGTTGAAGAGTGGAAGGGTTAAATGGTTCAAGAGTTAAGCCTTATTGTTTTTTGATTGAGCCAGGTATCTCTTTAAGGATGCAATTCCAGATGAAATTTTACGACAATTGCTTCTAAGTTCTTCAGCTTTTTCAGTAGCAATATAACTAAAATCTTCTGCCAAATAACTCATGCTCCTTACCTCTCCGCAAGAACCTTTAGCATATTTCAAGAAAACAACAAACTCTTTGTTGGAATTGCGTTCAAAGCCTTCTGCAATATTGTTCATGATTGAAACGGCGGCTCGTTGGAACTGGTCGCGGAAACCATAGTCCTTACACTCCTTCATGCACAAATAAATCTCATTAGCAACCTCTCGTGCTTTCTGCCAAATAAACAGCTCTTCATATCGTTCACTTTTCATAAAAATGATGAATTAGTAGAGTTAATAAGTTGAAGGGTTAAAGAATTGAAAGGTTAAAGAGTTGAAGAGTAAAAGAGTTGAAGGTTTCATTGAAACCTTTGAACTATTCAACCAATAAACTATTCAACTATTTAACTACTGAACTGAACGTCCTATTTATTCAACGTCGCAATGGTGGCAATAGTGAGTCCAATGGATGCCAAGGCACTACCGATGCCAATCCATGCTTGCGGGCTCATGCGTTCGCGTTGTGGACGACGTGGCACCACAATCTCGGAACCTGGCAGAACTTCGGGATAGCGGCGGAAAAGGAAACCACCCTTGGTGGAAGCGGAAGCCCCATTGGGATAGATCACGTAGATGCGTCCTTTGCGGGCATCGTTGGCAAAACCGCCACTCAAATAGATGTAATCCTTTACAGAATTGCCTTTGACATAAACTGTTGAGGAGGGGCTCAACACCTGCCCACTCATCTTAACCGTGGAGAGGTATCCGGGAATCTCCAACTCATCGCTGGCTTCCAAATAGATGTCGTCGCGTCCCCCCGGATTCTTCAGGATCTTTTCAAGATCAATGCTAATCACTTCAAAATCCTGGAACGAAAGGTGCAAAGTACTGTCCTTACGAGCCATCTCCTTGCGGGCTTCTATCATCTCTTCAGTCAGATTGAGCTTGCGTACCAAGCGGGCACCAGGCAGATAAGCATTGGGCGTGATGCCCCCGGCTCGCTTGATCAGGTCGCTGATGCGCTCGGTATAGGAAGAGAGACCATAACTGCCGGCATAAAAGACTTGACCTGAAACAGTAGCCTGACCACTTTCGCGGTAGCCCGGCATCTTGCGCACCGACACCTGGTCGAATGGCCTCAGAATAAAGTCGGCACCAGCATCGGCTATCTCCAACTGACGTGAGACCGAGAACCTGAATAGCTCGGATGTGCGGTCGGTGGCTTTATCTGCCTCAGCATAGGGCAGCTTACGCATCACCTCAATGGAGGAGCCGGAAGCAGCTTCCTTGAGACCACCAGCCAAAAGGATCAGGTCGCCCAAACGCATATTCTCACGAAATGGATATTGCCCAACAGCCTGAACCATGCCGGTAATGGCCACAAACTGCCTTTCCTGCATGTCGTTGATGCGGTTAAGAAACACCACATCACCTGCCTTTAAAGATAGATCGAATGTTTTATCAAGAACCTCCTGTACATTGAAGGAGATGTTTTCTTTGGTGTAATCGGGTTTGAGCCGTTCCACAAAGCCACGGTTCAGGAAGGCATTTTCAACAACCCCGCCACTTTTGGCCAAGAGGCCCGACAAGGTTAAACCTTCGGTGTACTCGTAGTTGCCCGGCATAAACACAGCCCCCTTGATGGTGACCATATTGCGGAACCGATCGAGGATTTTACCCACGAAAAGGCTGTCGCCATTCGCCATGGTCATGCCAGCCATATTGTCGGGATTGACATCGCGGAATTCACGTTCAAAACCTACTTTGCGGTAAAGCTCAATGCGGCTTCGGTTGGCATTTTCGGAAAAACCACCGGCAAAACCCACCATATCGGCAACGGTTTCACCCTCTTTGGCTTCGAAAATACCTTTACGCTTGAAGTGACCATTCAAATGCACCCGGTGGATATAGGTTGGGATCATCACAATATCATCGTCGCGCAATGGCACATTGACCGCCGTATTGCCATTGATCAGGAAATCGTAAACATCTAGGTGCGAAACAACTTTGCCGGCACGGATGAGTTGAATGTCGCGGAAAGAGCCGTTTTTGGAAGGGCCGCCCGACAAGTAAAGCACATTGAACAAAGTGGCTGTTCCAGGCAAGGTATAAGTTCCAGGCACAAAAGCCTCCCCAATCACATTTACCCTGATGGGTTTCAACACACCAGTTCGTACCGCCATATAGGTTCGGGGGGAATTGCTTTTCAGATCGCTGTATATGGAGGCCAGTTGGTTGCGGATGAGCGAAGTGGCCTCGCCCAATGTCACCCCTCCAACAGCAAGGGGCCCAAGCAATGGAATCTGAATGGTGCCGTTTCGGTCGATGGTGAGCTCATAGGTTTGCTGGCTCAAGCCCCACACGTCAATTACCAACTGGTCGCCCGCCCCAAGAATGTAGCCTTGCGATACAGGAATGTTCACCGTGGGCTCAAACGTCAGTTTATCGTTGTTGAAGAGCGAAAAACCAAAGATCCGTTGGTCTACCTTGCTGGAATCTATCTTCACCTTAGAGGAAAGAACTTCTGAACTTGACTTTCCGTCAGCCACATTTCCATAGCCACTTACCTTAGTATGATTACTGAAACCTTTTTGTTTATTGGCTTCAATTCGCCGTTTCAACTGGTCGATTTGGCTTTGCGACATCCCCCTGGCTCGAGCCATATTGATGGCATCGTTCTCGCTCAACCCGCGTTTTTCCATTTCACTGACCAAACGGGCAATCTGCTCATCGCTCAGTTCATTAACATTAACCGTGGCGGGATTGGGGGTTTGAGATTGAATTTGTGGGGAAGCCAGCAAAAGCAGGAGTAACCAAATGATTATAAACCGCATACACACAATATTAATTTCAGATTATTCAGTTAATTCCAATGCTCACGCACCGTCAGTCACATTTACACATGACTGGCGGTGCTCGAGAAAGTTTGCAAATATAGTACTTATTCCAAAAACGGAACAGTTAAAACAATATTATATCCTGTTCAATTAAATATGGGGATAAAGTTACTTCATTTTCTAATCCCGAAAGGATGATATTGTTTCAGTAAAAGCTACATTGGGTGGAAAAATCCAAACCAGCCAAATATCCTTCTATAATAGTCTCAACAAATCTCAACTCTTAATCCCCCTTATCATCCCTCAGAAGCCCACCTAAAAGGCGGTCGCTCGAATCATTAAACAGAGCCTCAATGGAAATTATGCTTTCTCTTCGGATTCGTGTTCCTTAAAATAATTTCTGTAGAATATTAATAGAATAAAAATACCAACGGAAATGGCGCTGTCGGCAAAATTGAAGACAGGCCTGAAAAAGAGGAAGTCGTTTCCACCAACGAATGGGAGCCAATCGGGATAGGTTCCCCGAAGAATGGGAAAATAAAACATATCCACCACCTTGCCATGCAGGAAAGAGGCATAGCCGCCACCCTCAGGCAAAAAGGACGCTACCTGGCCATGACTGTGATCGAAAATAAGGCCGTATACAGCACTGTCGATGATGTTACCCAACGCACCGGCTAAAACCATGGAAATACTAATGACGAGTCCGACAGGAACATCCTTCTTTGTCAATTTATAAAGATAATATCCGATACCGCATACGGCCACAATCCGGAATACCGAAAGGAAGAGCTTGCCAAATTCGCCAGCCAGCTCCATACCAAAGGCCATACCGTTGTTTTCAACAAAATGAATAAAAAACCAATGACCGAATACAGGAAACTCCTCGCCAATCATCATGGTTGATTTGATCCATATTTTCAGCGCCTGGTCGATTAGGAGAATAGCAAAAACAATTAGGAATGAGATTTTCAATAACTTGTTCATAAGTACACTTCAAATATTGAGAACGGATATAATGTCGAAAACAAAAATAGAACCAAAAAATTAAAATAAAGAGCTGAAGCGAAAATAAAAAACTCCCTTTCGAATGGAAAGGGAGATTCAGGTTACTTCTGCTTCTCTTTGGCTTCCATGCTGAGCGTGGCATGGGGCACAGCCCGCAAGCGCTCTTTTGGTATGAGTTTTCCTGTTTCGCGGCAAACGCCATAAGTCTTATTCTCTATCCGCACCAGAGCCGCCTGCAAATGTTGTATAAACTTTTGTTGGCGTTGAGCCAGTTTCCCGGCTTCCTCTTTCGACAACACGGCAGCACCCTCTTCCAACACCTTAAATGTGGGTGAAGTGTCCTGGGTGTCGTTACCATCTTCATGGGTTATGGTGTTGCGAAGCAGCTCATAATCTTTCTTTGCCTTCTCCAGTTTAAAGATGATGATATCCTTAAATTCCTGAAGCTCTTCATCGGAATATCGGGTTCTCTCTGACATAGGGTATAGATTTTTTATAGGTTTATAAAGTTTTAAATTCTGTTGATGGAGCCATCATCCTCGACACCTCCAGTCAACAGAACCGCATGTTTCAACTGTTTTTTTCAATTTTCATGAAGGTAGATATATTTTCGTCAATTTCAACCTCCCTGGCTAAAGATTTATCAAGATCATCCACCAACTTCACCGACAGCGCCAAAGTTTGCTGACCAATGTAGTCGGCATAATGTTCGATGGCCAGATTGATGGCATCATTTTTCAATATTTCGATGGTGACCTTGTCGGTGACGTCGAATCCGGAGTCTTTACGGATGTTCTGAATCCGGTTCACGAACTCACGGGCGATCCCCTCCTCGCGCAACTCATCGGTAACGTTGATGTCCAAGGCAACAGTCAGGCGTCCTTCGTTGGCCACCAGCCATCCTGGGATATCCTCCGAAAGGATTTCCACATCCTCAGGCACCAATACCAGCTCTTGCCCGTCCACCTCGATGGGATATTCCCCCACCTGCTCAAAGGCAGCAATGGCTTGCTGATCCATTTGTGCAATGACAGCCGAAATGCCTTTCATCAACTTGCTGTATTTGGGTCCAAGCGCCTTGAAGTTGGGCTTGATCTTTTTCACCAACACACCAGTTGAATCCTTCAGGAAAACCATCTCTTTAACATTGACTTCGGTCAACACCAAGTTTTTGATGGCTTCCAACTGATTTTCAAAAATATTGTCCAACACTGGCACCATCATTTTATTCAAAGGCTGGCGCACCTTAATGTTCACCTTACGACGCAACGCCAATACCATCGACGAAAGCGACTGTGCATACTGCATGCGTTGCTCCAGGTCGGCATCAATCAAGGCTGCGTCATAACCGGGGAATTGAGCCAAGTGAACTGATACCACATCATACTTTCCGGATACGGCATTCAAATCGAGGAACAACCGCTCCATAAAGAATGGCGCTATGGGTGCACCTAGCAAGGCAACCGTCTCGAGGCATTGGTGCAATGTTTGGTAAGCAGCCAGTTTATCGGCATTCATCTCCCCACCCCAGAAGCGTTTGCGATTCAAACGCACATACCAGTTGCTGAGATTCTCCATCACAAAATCCTGAATCGCCCGGCCAGCTCTGGTAGGCTCATAAGATTCGTAGCTATCGGTCACCTCCTTCACCAAACTGTTCAACAGAGAGATGATCCAGCGGTCAATTTCGGGGCGTTCGTACACAGGCACTTGGGCCTCGCGACCGGTAAACCCATCGATGTTGGCATATAATGCAAAGAAGGAATAGGTATTGTAGAGTGTTCCAAAGAATTTGCGCCGTACCTCGTCCACTCCGGCGATATCGAATTTCAGGTTGTCCCATGGCTGCGAATTGGTGATCATGTACCAGCGCAAAGGATCAGATCCAAATTTTTCGATCACCTCGAAAGGCTCAACGGCATTCCCAAGTCGCTTGGACATTTTGTTGCCGTTCTTGTCGAGCACAAGTCCATTGGAGATCACATTCCTAAAGGCCACCTGATCGAAACACATGGTGGCAATGGCATGCAGGGTGAAGAACCATCCGCGGGTTTGATCCACACCTTCGGCGATAAAATCCGAAGGAAACGGCAGACAAGCCCCCCTCGTTCCCCCCTTGAGGGGGGACGCCTGAAGGTGCTTCTTCACATCCTCCAGAACATTCGACAAATCGTTAATCACCTGTTCGTTGGTATAACGAATGACTGTATAACCAAGCTCTTCCAAGATATTAGTACGCAATTGATCCGCTTCAGCGATCTTTGGATTATTGTGGTAGCCCCCATCAATTTCAATAATCAATTGATCATTCAATGACACGAAATCGACAATAAACTCATCAATAACATGCTGACGGCGGAACTTATGCCCCTCCAGTTGCTTTCCTCTAAGAGCCTCCCATAAAACTTGTTCAGCCTCGGTTTGATTCTTCCGTTTCTCATCGGCAAGTTCCTTCAGCAACCCATACATCGAAGCTCTCGCTGTTTTGTACTTAGACTTCTCTCCCCCTTGGGGGGAGGCGGAGGGGGCATTTTTTACACTAAACGGATAGTGATGTTGGGCATAAGGCATGGCTCCTGAGTCAAACCATACGTCGATCAAGTCCAGCTCACGACGCATCGGCTTACCAGAAGGTGAAACCAATACGATGTTGTCCACAAACGGCCGGTGCAAATCCACCTTTTCAACTGCATAATTTTCGGCAGAGTAATCCCCCACTTTAAAATCCTTATAGGGGTTTTCAGCCATGAGACCCGCCTCCACCGACTGGTTGATCATGGCGATGAGCTCTTCCATAGAGCCAATACAAACCTCCTCGCTACCATCTTCGGTGCGCCAAATGGGCAATGGTGTTCCCCAGTATCGTGAACGACTCAAGTTCCAATCCTGAAGGTTCTCAAGCCATTTACCAAAACGACCGGTACCTGTTGAGGCGGGCTTCCAGTTGATGGTGTCGTTGAGATCCATCATACGCTCCCGAACGGCAGTGGTCTTGATAAACCAAGAGTCGAGCGGGTAGTAAAGCACCGGCTTGTCGGTACGCCAGCAATGGGGATAGTTGTGGGTATGTTTTTCAATGCGGAAAGCCTTGTTTTCTTTTTTCAACATCACGGCAATGTCCACATCAAGGGAGTTGTCGTCATCGGAGAGTTTGTCGTCGTAGGCATTCTTCACAAAACGGCCAGCAAACTCTGAATAGGCTGCACTGTTCACAAACGATTTTACGTAATCGGGATGAAGATCTTCTAGGGTGAAGAACTTGCCACTTCGGTCCACCATGGGTTGTATTTTACCATCCCGGTCAACCAACAACAAGGGTACAATGCCTGCGGCCTTAGCCACCCGGTCATCGTCGGCTCCGAAGGTGGGTGCGATGTGAACAATACCGGTACCATCGCTGGTGGTGACGAAATCGCCACAGATCACGCGGAAAGCATCCCCATCGGGTTTCACCCATGAAATCAGCTGTTCGTAAGAAATGCCTTCCAAATCCCGTCCTTTATATTGACCAGTGATGGTATAAGGCACCTTCTTGTCGCCAGGTTGGTAGGCTTCAAAATCACCATCCGCATAAGCCGGGTTAAAATAGGCAGATACCAAGTCATTGGCCAAGATGACCGAAATTGGTTCGCCAGTGTATGGATTGAACGATTTGACGCGTACATAATCAATGTCGGGTCCCACACAAAGGGCTGTATTGGATGGCAAGGTCCATGGCGTGGTGGTCCATGCCATGAAATAAAGCGTTCCCTCTGCACCATTGAATAGGAAACTGCTCTTATTGTTATTGATTACTTTAAATTGCGCGGTCATGGTGGTATCTTTCACATCGCGGTAGCAACCGGGCTGGTTCAGCTCGTGCGTGCTCAACCCCGTCCCCGCGGCAGGTGAATAGGGCTGAATGGTATAACCCTTATACAAAAGCCCCTTATTATAGAGCTGTTTCAGCAAATACCACAACGATTCGATGTACCGGTTGTCGTAAGTGATGTATGGATCGTTCATATCGACCCAATAGCCCATTTTATGGGTAAGTTCTTCCCACAGATCGGTATATTTCATCACATCCTTGCGACAGGCCTCGTTGTAGGCTTCCACAGAGATGGTTTTTCCAATGTCTTCCTTGGTGATGCCCAATGCTTTTTCAACCCCCAGTTCTACGGGCAAGCCATGGGTATCCCAACCAGCTTTGCGGCGCACCAGGAATCCTTGTTGGGTTTTATAACGGCAAAAAATATCCTTAATGGTACGAGCCATCACGTGGTGAATACCGGGAACGCCATTGGCCGATGGTGGGCCTTCGAAAAACACGTACTCAGGTTTTCCTTCCCGCTCACTGATGCTCCTTTCGAAAGCCTGATTCTCTTCCCACTTCTTTAAAATGTCCTTATTAACTTGGGACAAATCCAAACCTTTATATTCAACAAATTTCGTATTCATTAAGAGTAAAATTTTCGCTATTTTAAAAAAGTTTACAAATATAGATTTTGATCAAATCAAAAACAAATTAATAACTCCTATATATCAAAGAAATAAAAGGGTTGCAACAACTACACCAACCACGTGTTTATCAATAAAGCAAAAGCAAAAAAAAAGGGCCGAAGCCCTTTTCAACCGCCTTAGGCGAAAATAAATTTCAATAGGAAAAGCACGGCCAGCAGATAGCTGATCCATTCCACTTTTCGGTATCGACCCGACAAGACTTTCAGCATAACAAAAGAGAGAACACCAAAGGCAATACCTTCAGCAATGCTGTAAGCCAGGGGCATCATAATCACTGTCAAGAAGACCGGTATGGCTTCTGTGATATCGTCAAAATCGACCTTCAAGATGGGGCTCAACATAAACGATCCCACCAAGATGAGGGCTGGGGCTGTTGCAGCACCAGGAATCATCAAAAAGATGGGCGAAAGGAAAAGCGCCAATAGGAACAGTCCGGCCACAGTGAGTGCAGTTAGGCCTGTGCGGCCACCTTCAGCCACACCCGAGGCACTTTCAACATAAGTGGTTACTGTACTGGTTCCCAACAACGCACCAACGGTAGTACCAACGGCATCGGCAAAAAGTGCCTGCTTCACCTTAGGCAATCGACCTTTTTCATCCAACATATTGGCTTTAGAAGCAACACCCACAAGCGTTCCAACAGTATCGAACATATCCACAAAAAGGAAAGTAAGCAACACCATGGCCATATCGAAACTGAATATCTGATGAAAATCGAAATGGAAAGCAATGGACGCCAAGGATGGTGGTGTTGATATCAAGTTGCCCTCGGGCAAATGGGTAACACCATTAAAAAGACCAATAACAGCTGAGCTGAAGATCCCTATCAAAAGAGCACCTTTCACTTTGAGAGCCATCAGTACCCCGGCAATAATTAAGCCTGAGAAGGCAACCACCACTTCTGGTTTGTGAATATCACCCAAAGTCACCAAGGTTGCAGGATTATCCACAATGATACCGGCATTCTGCATCCCGATGAAAGCGATAAAGAGGCCAATACCGGCCGAAATGGCATGCTTTAAGTTGATCGGAATGGAATTCACGATCATCTCCCTAATATTGAAAGCGGTGAGTCCCAAGAATATTAGACCCTCGAGAAAAACAGCCGTGAGAGCAAACTGCCATGAGTAACCCATGGTTAAAACAACAGTAAAAGCAAAAAAAGCATTCAACCCCATGCCTGGAGCCAATGCAAAAGGCAGGTTTGCCCACAAGGCCATCACTAGGGTAGCCACAACTGAAGCAATAATGGTGGCTGTAAAAACAGCTCCTTTATCCATGCCGGCCTTCGACAAAATATCGGGATTGACGGCCAAAATATAGGCCATGGTCATGAAGGTGGTCACACCGGCAATGATCTCTGTGCGGACATTGGTTTTATTGTCCTTAAGTTTAAATATCTTATCAAGCATATTCCTAAGTTAAACGATTGGTTAGAATGTCCATTTTGCACCGATGGTGGGGTTGATCATAAAATCTTTTTCACCGGAAAAATTATTACTCATCTCAATCTCAGTCCCGATAGAGAAATTCTTTGTGGCATTGTACCAAAGCTGTGGTTCGGTAAGGAAAACTATTTTGTTTTCATCACCATATTGGTATAATTTCTCCATCCACAGATCGGCAAATCCACTGAAAGTCAGTTTCTGGTTGAAGAAATGCATAGCCCACACACCGGTGATTTGGAAACTGGCATCATTCCTGTCCTGAATATATTTATACATGGCCTGAAGCGTAAAAACACGCGAAAAATCGCTATTATTCCAAGTGTAATGGCCTCCTAAAAGGTAAGCATTGTTGATTTCTCCCGAAAAACCATTACTGCGAAACATCCCACCATTATATTCCACATGAAGCTCGAAAGGATTATCCCAAAATTTCAAGCCACGGGCAATCTCCATATAGGCCAGCGAAACCCCATCAACATTGCGGCTATCACCCCCATAATCAAAGTCGATAAAAAAGAAGGTACTACCGAACTGATCAGGACGAAACATCTCAACTGTGGTCGTAATTAACTTCCGATCTTTACCAAAATCGTAATGCATTTGCACATTTTGCGCATTTACCAGGAAAAATCCACCGAGCATAACCGCAAGAAACAATATTTTCTTCATGAGTAAAAAATTATGTATGAAATGATTATGAATAAGTTACAAAAATACATCGGAAAAACAAAGTAATTTGCGCCTGAAGAAATTACTTATAAACAAGATATTAACAAGTCGGTTTTTCAGGGGTCAGGGGTCAGGGATCAGTAAACAGTTATCAGTAAACAGTGTTTTGAGTTCTGGGTTAGGGCGGTTTTCAGTGATCAGTAAACAGGGAACAGTATTCAGGGAACAGGGAACAGGGATCAGTAAGCAGTGTTCTGTGTTCGGAGTTTTGGGTTTCATCGTCAGTCGCAGGTCGTCAGTCGTTAATCGTATTACGAACAAATCAATTCGTGTAATTCGTTAAATTGACTCCGTCGATCTTCGATTCGCGGTTAAAAACAGTAGTCAGTGATCAGTTCTATGAGTCGAAGAGTTTAAAAAGTTGACGAGTCGACGAGTCTCATAGTCGGAAAGCGGGGAAGTCCGAAGGACTTTAATGTGAATAGCCGCCGGTGAAACCGGGGGGTGAAAGGATTACAATGTTCCCACAACACCGCAGGTGTTGAATGTGCTAATAATGTGGATCACTGAGTTAATCTGAGCAAATCTGTGGACTATAGACCCAGCCCATCCAGATATAAATTGGCGTAATCGAATCCACCGGTCTCCAATTCGCGTCATTCGCGGACAAAAACAACACAAACGCAAAAATCCCCGGCTCTTTACAGAACCGGGGATCTTCAAAATTCGGCGGCGACCTACTCTCCCACTATACGCAGTACCATCGGCGCGGACAAGCTTAACTTCTCTGTTCGGAATGGGAAGAGGTGGAACCTTGTCGCTATAACCACCTAAAATATCTTTTAAGTTTCATGACAATCGGCAAACCAAAATAACCTACACACTATAAAACACTGGAGAAAGACTCGGGTAATTAGTACTGCTCGGCTATGGTGTTACCACCTTTACACCTGCAGCCTATCAACGTCGTCGTCTTCAACGCCCCTTAAGGGAGATCTCATCTTGAGGCGAGCTTCGTGCTTAGATGCTTTCAGCACTTATCTCTTCCACACTTAGCTACCCAGCTATGCTCCTGGCGGAACAACTGGTACACCAGCGGTATGTCCATCGCGGTCCTCTCGTACTAACGACAGGGCCTCTCAAATCTCCTACGCCCACAACAGATAGGGACCGAACTGTCTCACGACGTTCTGAACCCAGCTCGCGTGCCACTTTAATGGGCGAACAGCCCAACCCTTGGGACCTTCTCCAGCCCCAGGATGTGACGAGCCGACATCGAGGTGCCAAACCGCCGCGTCGATATGAGCTCTTGGCGGCGATCAGCCTGTTATCCCCGGAGTACCTTTTATCCTTTGAGCGATGGCCCTTCCATGCGGAACCACCGGATCACTATGCCCTAGTTTCCTACCTGTTCGACTTGTCGGTCTCACAGTCAAGCACCCTTTTACCATTACACTCTACAGACGGTTACCAATCGTCTTGAGGGTACCTTTGGGAGCCTCCGTTACTCTTTTGGAGGCGACCACCCCAGTCAAACTACCCACCATGCAATGTCTTCCACACTGTGGAGTTAGATTCCAAGTAAGCAAAGGGTCGTATTTCAAGGTTGGCTCCACGACGCCTGGCGACGCCGATTCAATGCCTCCGACCTATCCTACACATCACTTACCCAGAACCAATGCAAAGTTGCAGTAAAGGTTCACGGGGTCTTTCCGTCCCGTTGCGGGTAATCGGCATCTTCACCGATACTACAATTTCACCGAGCTCACGGCTGAGACAGTGCCCAGATCATTACACCATTCGTGCAGGTCGGAACTTACCCGACAAGGAATTTCGCTACCTTAGGACCGTTATAGTTACGGCCGCCGTTTACCGGGGCTTCAATTCAATGCTTCGCCTTGCGACTAACATCTCCTCTTAACCTTCCGGCACCGGGCAGGTGTCAGGCCTTATACGTCATCTTGCGATTTTGCAAAGCCATGTGTTTTTGTTAAACAGTTGCCTGGGCCATTTCTCTGCGGCCACCCCATCGCTGAAGTGGCGTCCTTTCTCCCGAAGTTACAGGACGAATTTGCCGAGTTCCTTAGCCGTGGATCACTCGAGCGCCTTAGTATACTCAACCCAACTACGTGTGTCCGTTTGTGGTACGAGCTGCATACCTCGCTTTTCTTGGAAGAGTTTGCTTGACTTCGCTTTGCCCGAAGGCTAGGCTCAGCGGGCTATTCCGTCAGCCCCCAGCCATCTCAACTCTCCGTCACTTTTATTGGTATGCAGGTGCAGGAATATTAACCTGCTTGCCATCGACTACCCCTTTCGGGTTCGCCTTAGGTCCCGACTGACCCTGATCCGATTAGCGTTGATCAGGAAACCTTAGTCTTTCGGCGTGGGGGTTTCTCACCCCCATTATCGTTACTTATGCCTACATTTGCTTTTCCAGTTGCTCCAGCATCCCTCGCGGAACACCTTCTATGCGGCTGGAATGCTCCCCTACCAGAGTATAGACCGAGGTCTATACAATCCATAGCTTCGGTAATATGCTTATGCCCGATTATTATCCATGCTCGGTCGCTCGACTAGTGAGCTGTTACGCACTCTTTAAATGAATGGCTGCTTCCAAGCCAACATCCTAGCTGTCTCTGCAACCAAACCGCGTTTGGTCAACTTAGCATATATTTGGGGACCTTAGCTGATGGTCCGGGTTCTTTCCCTCTCGGACATGGACCTTAGCACCCATGCCCTCACTCCCAAGAATCATTTTACAGCATTCGGAGTTTGTCAGGAGTTGATAGGCGGTGAAGCCCTCGCTTCCTATCAGTAGCTCTACCTCTGTAAAACTGTCTTGAGGCTGCACCTAAATGCATTTCGGGGAGTACGAGCTATTTCCCAGTTTGATTGGCCTTTCACCCCTACCCTCAGTTCATCGAAAAACTTTTCAACGTTTACTCGTTCGGTCCTCCATCCCGTGTTACCGGGACTTCAACCTGACCAAGGGTAGATCACAAGGTTTCGCGTCTACTCCCACCAACTATCGCGCCCTATTCAGACTCGCTTTCGCTTCGGCTCCGCACCTGAAGTGCTTAACCTGGCTGGTGAGAAGTAACTCGTAGGCTCATTATGCAAAAGGCACGCCGTCATCCATCATGTGGACTCCGACCGCTTGTAAGCGCACGGTTTCAGGTACTATTTCACTCCCCTGTTCGGGGTGCTTTTCACCTTTCCCTCACGGTACTGGTTCACTATCGGTCTCTCAGGAGTATTTAGCCTTACCGGATGGTCCCGGCTAATTCACGCAGAATTTCACGTGTTCCGCGTTACTCAGGATACCCGTCTCGCTAACGCTCTTGCCCGTACGGGGCTGTCACCCGCTGTGGCCGCTCTTTCCAAAGCGTTCCGGTTCGATTGTTGTTGATTATACAGGTCCTATTACCCCAATGTTGCCTAAACAACATTGGTTTGGGCTGTTCCCCTTTCGCTCGCCACTACTTAGGGAATCACTCTTGTTTTCTTCTCCTGTGGGTACTTAGATGTTTCAGTTCCCCACGTTTGCCTTCCTTGCGGAATGGTATCCCTTCAGGATACCGGGTTGCCCCATTCGGAAATCACCGGATCAATTCTTATTTGCAAATACCCGGTGCTTATCGCAGCTTATCACGTCCTTCATCGCCTCTGAGAGCCTAGGCATCCTCCGTGCGCCCTTCTCTACTTTCTTCCAACACCTTTTAGGTGTGTGTTATTTTGATTTGCCAACATGTCAATGAACTTTTCAGCCTTTAAAGGCTTTGTGGATAAATGCAATCGGTAATAGTAAGGTACTTTGATTCCTTGTCTTTTTTTGATGATTAATCATCGTCGTGAGCGAACTCTCCAGAAAGGAGGTGTTCCAGCCACACCTTCCGGTACGGCTACCTTGTTACGACTTAGCCCCAGTCACCAGTTTTACCCTAGGCCGCTCCTTGCGGTTACAGACTTCAGGTACCCCCGGCTCCCATGGCTTGACGGGCGGTGTGTACAAGGCCCGGGAACGTATTCACCGCGCCATGGCTGATGCGCGATTACTAGCGAATCCAGCTTCATGGAGTCGGGTTGCAGACTCCAATCCGAACTGAGACCGGTTTTATAGGATTCGCATCCCCTCGCGGGGTAGCTGCCCTCTGTACCGGCCATTGTAACACGTGTGTAGCCCTGGATGTAAGGGCCGTGCTGATTTGACGTCATCCACACCTTCCTCGCGGTTTACACCGGCAGTCTTGTTAGAGTCCCCATCACTACATGCTGGTAACTAACAACGTGGGTTGCGCTCGTTATGGGACTTAACCCGACACCTCACGGCACGAGCTGACGACAACCATGCAGCACCTTGAAGAGTGTCCGAAGAAAAGCCTATCTCTAAGCCTGTCACTCCCCATTTAAATCCAGGTAAGGTTCCTCGCGTATCATCGAATTAAACCACATGTTCCTCCGCTTGTGCGGGCCCCCGTCAATTCCTTTGAGTTTCACCCTTGCGGGCGTACTCCCCAGGTGGATCACTTAATGGTTTCCCTTTGCCACTTACAATATATCGCAAACAGCTAGTGATCATCGTTTACGGCATGGACTACCAGGGTATCTAATCCTGTTTGATCCCCATGCTTTCGTGCTTCAGCGTCAGTCACAACTTAGTAAGCTGCCTTCGCAATCGGTGTTCTGTGGTATATCTAAGCATTTCACCGCTACACACCACATTCCGCCTACCTCAACTGTACTCAAGAAAACCAGTATCAATGGCAATTTTACGGTTGAGCCGCAAACTTTCACCACTGACTTAATCTCCCGCCTACGCACCCTTTAAACCCAATAAATCCGGATAACGCTTGGATCCTCCGTATTACCGCGGCTGCTGGCACGGAGTTAGCCGATCCTTATTCGTATGGTACCGGCAAAACAGTACACGTACCGTCGTTTCTTCCCATACAAAAGCAGTTTACAACCCATAGGGCCGTCTTCCTGCACGCGACATGGCTGGTTCAGGCTTGCGCCCATTGACCAATATTCCTCACTGCTGCCTCCCGTAGGAGTCTGGTCCGTGTCTCAGTACCAGTGTGGGGGATCTTCCTCTCAGAACCCCTAATGATCGTCGCCTTGGTGGGCCGTTACCCCGCCAACTAGCTAATCATACGCATGTCCATCTCACACCACCGAAGTTTTAAATATCATCCCAGGCAGAACAATATTATTATGCGGTATTAATCTCCCTTTCGGAAGGCTATCCCCCAGTGTGAGGCAGGTTACATACGCGTTACGCACCCGTGCGCCGGTCTCTCGGCCGAAACCGATACCCCTCGACTTGCATGTGTTAGGCCTGTCGCTAGCGTTCATCCTGAGCCAGGATCAAACTCTTCATTGTAAAAAAAATTTTAAATATCTTTACAAGTTCGTCTACTTTGACTCGGGTCGCTTTACCTTATTTTTCCCTTTTGCACTTATCCAATATTTTCAAAGATCGTATCTTTCTTTTTTCTCCCCTCAAACCCTTTCGTTTGAAGCGGCTGCAAAGGTAAGGAGTTTTTTTTAACCTCCAAATGTTTTTGAAATTTTTTCCGGTTTTTTTCTTGTTAGAGACGCATCGTGATGCATCTTTACAAGAGACGTATTTTAATGCGTCTCTACGCATTAAACCGTTTATTCAATAAACCCCTTTGCCAATCTGTCAATCACCAGGTTGTGAACCCAGTTTGTATGCTGCTGTCCCTCTGGAAAGCGGATGCAAATATAGCGGGTTTAGTTCCGTTATTCCAAATCGAAGCAACTTAAAAAATGTTTCATTATGTCATGTTTCCAGAAGCAATACTTAAGACTAGGGAGTTAGGGGGTGAAAAAAGTTAAGGGAGGTGCTTGAGCTTTTGAAAAAGTTTGGAGGCAAAAATGAAATTATCGAGTTGTTCGTTGCCCGTATCCATAATATCATCCTTGGTTCCTTCCCATAATTTATGCCCTTCATAAATAAAGAGGATCTTTTCGCCGATCCCCATTACCGAATTCATATCGTGGGTGTTGACAATGGTGGTGATGTCGTATTCTTTAGTGATTTCGAAAATAAGTTCATCAATAAGCACCGAAGTTTTAGGGTCGAGACCTGAGTTGGGTTCATCACAAAAGAGGTAGCGAGGATTGAGCGCAATAGCGCGGGCAATAGCAACACGCTTCTGCATACCACCACTTATTTCAGATGGCAAGAGATGATTGGCATTGACAATATTAACCCTATTGAGGCAAAAATTGACCCGATCGAGTCTTTCTTCCATCGACATATCAGTAAACATATCCAAGGGAAATCGAACATTTTCCTCAACGGTAAGGGAATCAAAAAGTGCAGAACCCTGAAAAAGCATGCCGATCTCTTGTCGGAGCAAACGGCGGGTAGCATGGTTCATCTTGGTGAAACTTCGCCCATCATAGCTTATTTCACCTTCTTCCACTTCATACAATCCAACTAGCGACTTAAGAAGAACTGTTTTACCCGATCCACTTTGACCAATGATCAGATTGGTACAACCTTTATCGAAGGTAGCTGAGATATCGAAAAGCACCTGCTTCTCTTCAAAATATTTAGATACATGAGCCGCTTCTATCATGCCAATAACAATTGGGTTAACAATAAATTGAACAACAAAATCAAAACACTGCTGGAGACAACGGCCTTTGTGCTGACACGCCCCACCTCAAGGGCTCCCCCAGAGGCATAGTATCCCCAATAGGAGGATACCGAAGCAATGATAAAGGCAAAAACAACCGACTTGATGATGGAATAGGAGACGTAAAAAGGATTGAAAGCATAAAGTATGCCATAGAGAAACTCTTCGGAAGGGACAACGCCACTAAGGTTCCCAGCCGCCCAACCGCCGCTGATGCCAATCCCCATACTGCAAATAACCAAAAAGGGGATACAAATTACCAAAGCCACAATTTTCGGTCCTGCCAGATAGGCAGCAGAGTTGATCCCCATGATTTCGAGGGCATCAATTTGCTCGGTGACCCGCATGGTGCCAATCTCGGAAGCAATGCTCGACCCAACCTTGCCCGCCAGAATCAGACAAACGATGGTAGATGAAAACTCCAACAGAATGGAATCGCGCGAAGCCAAACCGATGGTGTATTTGGGAATCAATGGGCTATCAATGTTATAGGCCGTTTGTAATGTGATGACAGCGCCCATAAATACAGAAATGATGGCCACAATCCCAATGGAATCGAGACCTAGCTTGTCAAATTCAAAAACCACCTGACGAAGGAAAACGGGCATTTTTTCAGGCCGCTTAAAAACCCGGCGCATAAAAAGTGCGTAACGCCCAAGATGCTCAAACATAGACATATTGTTATTTGTTGTGGTAAATAAAAACCCCTAGGTTTTCTTCACCGATTATTTTATTTAACATTGCACATCAGAAAAGATGAACGCATCAACAAAGTTAATTCATTTTATCTGTTTCAGAACTTAATACTGATGATCGTAAAAAAAACAATAGAATTATGAAGTCTGCAACCTACTGCGTGATTATGGCCGGCGGCATTGGCAGCCGATTTTGGCCCCTGAGCCGAACAAAAAGTCCGAAGCAGTTTCTGGATATCCTGGGAACGGGAAGAACCCTCCTCCAATCGACCTTCGACAGATTCAAGCCCATCTGCCCCATCGAAAACTTCATCATTGTCACCAGCAAAGAATACGCATCCATCGTGAAGGAGCAATTGCCGGAGATCCAGCAGGAACAGATCCTTTCGGAACCTTTCCGCCGAAATACAGCACCCTGCATTGCTTATGCCAATGCCATCATTAGCAAAAAAGATCCCAATGCACTCGTGGTGGTAACGCCCTCAGACCATTTGATCACCGATGAACAACTGCTGCGCGAGAATGTGGTCACCGGCATTGAATTTGCCCAAACACACGATGCCTTGCTAACCTTGGGTATTAAACCTCACAAAGCTGAAACAGGTTATGGGTACATCCAAATTGGAAAACAGATACACAAAACCTATCCGATGATCAATAGGGTAAAGACCTTCACCGAAAAACCCAACCTAGAGATGGCGACCATCTTTTTCGAAAGCGGGGAATTTTTCTGGAATGCAGGCATCTTCATCTGGTCGTTGAAAAGCATTGAAAAAGCATTTGCCAAACATTTGAAATCAATTAAGGTACCGTTCGAGGAGTTTGCCCAACATATCAATACCGATGAGGAAGCCAAAATGTTGGAAAAAGCCTATTGCGAATGCGAAAACATCTCCATCGACTACGGCATCATGGAGAAAGCTGAGAATGTTTTTGTGGAACTCACCCATTTTGGTTGGTCGGACTTAGGCACATGGGGATCGCTCTACGAATTTTCGGAAAAAGACACCCATGGGAATGTTACACTCACCGGTCAGAGTATGCTATATGACACCAAAAATTGCATTATCCACATCCCGGAGAAGAAGGTTTGTGTGGTGCAAGGGTTGAGCGATTACATTATTGTTGAATCGCAAAATGCACTCTTAATTTGCCCGAAAGACAACGAACAGCAAATTCGCCAATTCTCGAGCGATGTAAAAACAGAGTTGGGGATAGACAACTAACGAAAAAAGGGGAGCTTCAGCTCCCCTTTTTTGTATGATCAACCAATAAAATGGATCCTTGTTTAGAACTCCCACATATCGTGTTCCTTATTGTATAGGTCGTTTTTAATCCTTTCGGCTTCCAACATCGCTTCCATCCCAGCGGTGTACTGGTCAATCTGGCGATTGTTGTACACGTTTGCCTCCCGGTAGATGTAACTTCCGAAATATCGTTTGATAAACACATCATCGAAGGTATAACGGATGGCATCATTCTTAGGATTGAATACCTCGTTGCTGGCCAGCAATGGTCGGGCCTCTGGGAAATAGATCCAAAATAGTGGCTTACGGATCACTTCACCATCGCCGCCCTCTTCGCGAACATATTCGCGGATGGGGCAAATACCAATGATACGAACATCCATGCGGGAATAGTTGCGGTCGAAAAACCAAACTTCCTTCACCAAGAACTGTTTGACCTGGTCGGTGCGTACATCACCTGTTACAACCTTCTGCTCAAAGAGCCCCGTAACAGCGTTCCGCACCTGCTGGGTATCGGAGGAAGCACCCAACTCCTGAAGCACATCGTCCATTTTCAACCGAACCTTGAATTCATCATCGGTTTTTGCTGAATAGGCAGTTAATTGACCAAACTGAAGTCCTTGAATCAACAGACCAATCAACGAATGACGTCCATCGAATGAAGTTGTTGGATAATACAACGAAAGATTCATCTTTTCGCGCAGGTCGATGACCCTCCAAACAGTTTTTGACCATAAAACATCGGCCTCCCGAACATTCACATAAGGAATTGGTTTACGGTTGGCCACATGGCCCTTTTCGTATAACCCATCCAAAACAGTTTCCTGTCCCATAACAGAAAAAGGAAGGAAGAAAACCGATAGAACAAAGAATAAATATAATTTTTTCATACCGATGAATATAATTTTTAATCAATTGTCAATGATATACTACCTAATTTACGGGTGTCGCCCCCAGGACCCACAGCCCGAATATTTTCAATAAAAACTTTAGATCCCCTAGTCACACCTTTGATCAGTTCATTTTGATCCTTTGTGAAACTTGCACTTTTTGAGGTGGCATCCACCAAGAAACCATTACGTATGGTGGAAACGGTAAATCCGGTCACCGTAAAACTCAGGTCAAAATCGAAATCGTCGCCCATCTCAGCGAAAACCCCACTTTGAGCAGCCAAGATCGATTTTTTAATGGTTCCTTCATTAATCCCTGCCACCGTGGCGATTGGATTGGGCACCCGCTTGATTCGGAAATCCATACCTCCCAGCTTTTGGTTGCGTCCACCGATTTCGGCAAAAACCGAAATCTTAGCCACACCACCAGCGAAACCAGGTTTGGGAACAAACACATATTTGTCGCCCACCCGCTTATAGGTAGCGGTGTTGTTGTCGACCTTCACGTCCAATGCACTGCCAGAAACACCAGCGGCAGATATTTCAACGGGATTTTCAACCCCTTCGTAAAACACGTTCATTTTGGTTGCTGAAATCACCACGTTTGGTTCAGCCACTTCGTATTCGCCTGTCGTCTCGTATCGACGGGTATTGCCATCAGGTCCCATAAGGAATATCTCGGCTGTATATTTTTTTGTCCCCACCGAATTGGTAACCACCGAATACTTACCACGTCCATTTTCAACAACTTTATTAACCCCATCCACTTTAACATCGGGCATAATGGTGTTGTCGTAAGCGGCCAGCATGATATCGGCCGAATACTCATTCCCCTTTATGATGTAATTGCTTTTTGGCAATATCAGCGGTACAATGGTGTTGAACTTGAACGATCCTTCATCAATTTTATTGTAGAGATAGTTCACTACATCGGCCTCACAATTGCGCACATCACCCTGCATTTTACTCATCAAAGCAATATTGGCAGCCATAGGCAAATGTTCAAATTTTTCGCTCTCCCACGAGATGGACACACCATCCTTGGAAGGAGGATCCTCTGTTCGAAGAGCCAACTTCAATGTATTGATCATAAAAGTATCTTGTGGTTCCACCAAAGAAACCAAAAAATCGCGGTATTCACCAATACTCTTTTTCAAGTTCTGACTGCGCTCACCACCTTTCTCCACCAACATCACCTGAGAGGCCACATCCTGATTATCTTTGGACAAATAGTTCTCGGGTGTTGCCTCTGGCCCGTCGGCCGTACGGACTATATCAAACTTATACTCATTGATCAGATTATAAAGCTCTTCGGCTTTTTGACTCACCGATACAGCCTGATTATAATAGGCTTCTACTTTGGCAGGATTATCCTCATTGGCCTTCTCAAACTTATAATAGAGTATTTTATTCTTTCCTTCAACAGTTCTAATGGTTTGCTTGATGCTGTCATCCACGAGGATAAAAGCATTCAGCAGCTCTCCCGACACGTTCAGCGCAAGCATAGCCGTTAGAAACAGATACATCATACCGATCATCTTCTGCCGGGGCGTTTCGGGACAATTACCACCACTCATCTATACTACTTTTATATTATTACTTACCAATATTGACTGCACTCAACATATTGCCATAAATGGTGTTCAATTCACCGACCGATTTGCTCAACTGGGAAATTTGGTCCTTGTAAACTTTGGCACCCTCGGCTGAAGCGGCCATTTGATCGTTGATCACCGCCATGTGCGAGTTCAAATTCTGTGTTGTCTGAATCTGCGCCGTTAGTCCGTTCAATTGAAGCTCATAAGCTGAATTGATCGAAGAGAGGTTTTGACCCACGTTGGCCAATTGTTTGGCCAGGTCGGCATTGTTGGTTTCAAAACTTTTCATCTGGCTGGTGAGTGTCGATCCCAATTGATTGTATGATTCTGCCAATTGGGAACCGCTTTGAGCCACTGTTTCAAAAGTCGATGCCTGCAAGTTGGAAAGTTTTTGCACATTATCACCTGCCGCCTTCATTTGACTCAGGTAGTTTTGTGTTGCGATTGAAGCATCGGAAAGATCGGCCATTTGCGATGTGGTTGCAGCCAACTTTTTAACACCCGCCACCAATTCATCTACAGTTGATTGATCGAGGTTACCCGATTGCACAAGAGCAGCCAATTCACTTCCTCCACCTACAATAGAGCCTTGCGACCTACTGGCACCACCTCCGTGAGCTACCCCATGAGCACCTGCAGATTTATGGGCACCATGCGAACCGTGACCACCACCTTCGGACTCCAGACCAACCAATTCGGGATAAACCAAGCTCCAGTCGGGCATTTCATGAGGCGGTTCAAAAGCTGATAATGCAAATATAACTGCTTCAGTTCCTAATCCGGCAATCAACATGGCACTTGCACCAGGCAAGTGAAGGATCTTCCACAGAGCACCCAGGATTACTACGGCTGCTCCAAGTCCGTAAACCTTACCCATTGCTTTTTTATAGCCAGGACTCTGTACAAATTCGGATATACTCATGGTTAAAACTTTTCTGTTATTAATTATTCTCCGATCACATCTCTCACACAACGGAAACCGATGAACGACTTGGCTGAGTCCTGATACTCATAAGTCCGGGTGCCACATTGTAGAAAATAACCCACATCTTTCCAAGAACCGCCACGGATCACTTTACGTTTCATCACATGTGGATCGTCGGCCAAGGCATTATATTTATACGTTGGGTTGAAATCATGGGTGAAAGAATAAGCAGATTCATCAAATGCACCAGAAGTCCACTCAGCTACGTTGCCCGACATATCGTAAAGACCAAAGTCATTGGGCGCATACGAAGCTGTTGACATGGTTGTTGCACCACCATCATCGGCATAACGACCACGCAGAGGTTTGAAGTTAGCCAAGAAACATCCTTTGTCGTTGCGGGTGTATAATCCTCCCCATGGGTAGATGCCTTGTTTGATGCCACCACGAGCAGCATATTCCCATTCGCCCTCGGTAGGAAGGCGGTAATCCATCACCAGGGGTTCGCCAATTTTCTGAAGATAGTTATTGAGAAGTTGGGTACGCCATACACAGAAACCGGTTGCCTGTTTCCAGTTGACACCAACCACAGGATATTCATCGTAACCGGGATGCCAGAAATACATCTGAGTCCAGGGTTCATTGAATGAATAGGTGAAATCGGCAATCCAGCACAATGTATCAGGGTAAACCTGAACACGATCTTTCATGATAAAAGCTGAACGGTCTTTGATTTCGCGTTGCTGTCCTTTTTCATCGTAAACAACCCCTTCGTACTGCTTGGTTTCGGGGTTGAAACGGTTGGTTTTTTTGGCAGCCTGCAACAGGTCGACCCACTGGAACTCATACTCCAATTTACGGGTATCGATCTCCTTGCGACGGAAGAAGCGCTCGTTCTCTGGATAATACATTTCATCGAGAATTTCGGCAAACTCCGGGTCGTACCAATCCAGTTTCTCATCCCAATTCAGATAAGGGGGATCAATTTCGTTTCCCAACTCATCTTCGGTAATCAGAAACTGATCGAACTGCTCACCCAACATACGGCGTGCAATTGAATCGCGCACCCAGTAGACAAACTGACGGTACTCGCTGTTGGTAACTTCGGTTTCATCCATCCAAAAGGACCGAATGGTTACGGTTTTGGTCTGGGCATTCAAGGCACTAGCAACATCCTGCTCGTTCTGACCCATGTTAAAACTTCCCTGAGGAATGAAAAGCATTCCAAAAGGTTCGGGTTCAAAAAAAGCACCACGACGGGCTACCCCTACCAACTCACCATTCCCAGACTTCCCACAGCCTGTAAGTACGACAAGAAAAACTGCAACGACAATAAGTATATTCTTCATAATAGTTTAAATATCACTTTTATTCCAACTATCTTCATTTATAAAAATCTAACACTCTTATATGCTTTACTTCTCTTTTCGAGACTCAGGTCGAAATTGTACCCAACCATTATCTCGTGTGTCCCGCCCTGGTATCCCGATAGTTTTGAGATATTCAGGTCGTAACCATATCCTAATTTGACATTTCCTGCAACAACCGCTCCAACTTGCACAATAATGGCTTCCTGATGCCGGTAACTCAAGGCTCCCCACATTTTATCATTAAAATGCAAGGCAGAACCCAATTCCCACTGCAAACCTTTGAAATCGCTTTTCAGCATCATACGCGGTTCCAGCGACAGCCGCTTGTTTTTGAGCCGGTAAAGATAACCGGAACTGATAAACAAGGTGGGTGAAATGCCCCAATTCAGATCCTCAGAAAATGACGGCTTAGGATGATTCAAATGAACGACGGAGGCTCCCACATAGAACCCGGCTGTTTGGTAATGGGCACCAAAACCAAGATCCAAAGCACTCCCACTGCTGTTTGATTTCAAAATCGCCTCATCACTCTCCTGATGATAATCATCGGGCTTATCCCCAACTGTTGAATTCAACTTGGCTCCATCGAATTTGGTGTTCAACATGCCCAGTTTTAAGCCCAGACCCATCTCCCCTTTATCCAATTCAATGCGATAAGCGTAGTTGATATTCAACATCAACGAATTAAAGGCACCAATCTCGTCATTTAATATCACTAATCCAAAACCATGAAAACGATCAAACATTTTAATCGATCCATCCACACCTGCTACCGTTGTATTGGGTGCGCCCTCGAAACCAATCCACTGTTGCCGGTTGACAGCAGTGAGGTTAATATTGCCTGAACTACCTGCAAATGCAGGGTTTACCGACAACTGCCCCGAGTAATGCATGCTGATCTGTGGCTCGTACTGTGAACGCACTGAAAAGCTCATGCAAAATAAAAGAAAAATAATTAATATTCGAGCCATCTATAAAAAAAGCGTATGCTAATATTTTTAAAATGGGCATAACTATTTTTTCTTTTAAAACAGCAATCGTCTCCAATCAACGATTCCTAACTGGTTTTTATACTAAAAACAAGATGAAAGGTTTCGTTTTAGCTGTTTTAAATCAAATAAAATTTTACACCATTGATTATCAATTTCTTTTCAACATTGCCCTAAACCATCGGTCGGGAAATTCATTCCCCGAGGCTTTTTTATAATCCTCCTCGGAGCAGGCCATCACGGTTTCCCCTTCTCCCGAAGGTATTTTTACCCACCACCGGTTGTTGAGCGAATTTCGAAAAAACTTTATCTCCAATTCAAAATCATCCATCCAGACCACAAAGGTATCATAATGATCCAAAGAGCAAAAGGGGTAATCGAAATAACGATTCCCCACCCCCTCAATAAAATGCCATGCAGCTTGAGCCATCAAGGCCACGCCTCGTTTGTCGGACGAATCGCAAAATGGATTCAATTCAAAGAAACCACACACCTGCATTTTATCACTCAAGCCGGCATAACGAGCCAACTGGCAAAGCTCATGCCCCATAATACCATTGGGCATGGCTCTCTTCTGTGCAGGCATATCCACCGACCGTACCACCGAAACATCCAACCCAAAAACATTGGCTTCGCGCAGTATCGGCTCTGTTTGTTTCATCAAATCGCCCCTTATATTTGCTAAACGGATATTTTCAAAAATATTGTGATCCAAGGCATTTTCCACACGTCCCGGAACAAAATAACGCTGGGTTCCCATTAAAAAACATTGCGATAAGGAGGTCGAGAGATCCTCCACCATATATTTCAGAAAACCATCGGCGGTATAATCCTCTCCGGGCGTATCCCAATCGATGTGGGAGTCGGCAATTGCCAGGGTTATGTTTTCGCGAGCGGACACAATGCGCGCCAGTGGATGCAAATAATCCTGGCTGCCACCCAAAACCAGAATCACCACGCCTGCCTCCAACAGAAAGGGAACCACCTCGTTAAGAGCACAAATGCGGTTGCGCACATCAACGCCTTTCACATTTCCCAAATCGACCACTTTCAGATTCTCAAAGCCAACCAACTGGTATAGCTCTTTACGGATGGCATCGGGTGCCAGCGCACACTGCTCATTGCCGGGGCTGTTGCATCCATCGGCAATCCCCAAGATGGCCACATCCACGGCACTCCAATCACCATCCAAAGGCTTCCCCTGGATTATTTGATGAAAAAGATAATCGACCGGCAATTTCTTGATTGACAAATCCCAACCGATTGCCGGCTTATCGAAATAATCCTCCATCTCCATCATCCTTACTTTTTAGAAGCGGTTTTTGCCTTGGCTTTTGGTTTCTTAGCCACCTTTTCAGTTTTTGTGGCGGTGGTTTTTTTGGCTGTTTTGGCACCGCCTTTGGCGCCACCTTTTTTTGCCTTCACCTTATCGGCTTGCGATGCCACAATAACCATGCATGCCTGGAAATCGAGCGATTCGGGATCACTATTTTTTGGCAACTTGTAGTTATTGCCATCAAAGGCGATGTAGGCGCCCCAGCGACCATTTAATATTTTCAGCGATTCATCTTCCGAAAACGACTTAATCAGCTTCTTGCTATCGGCCTCACGTTTCTCATGAATCCGTTCAATAGCCGTTTCCAGGTCAATTTCGTAAGGATCGTCAATACCTTTTTTCAGGGAGATGAATTTGCTATCGTGCCGGATATAAGGACCGAAACGCCCCACGCCAACCACCACGGTTTTCGACTCAAAGTCACCCAAGGTACGTGGTAAATCGAACAATTTCAAAGCCTCCTCGAGGGTGATGTTCTCAATGTGTTGACCATGTTTCAAAGCGGCAAAGCGAGGTTTTTCCTCTTCCTCGTTTGTAGAACCAATCTGAGCCATGGGGCCAAAACGGCCAATCCGCACAATAACGGGCTTGCCTGTTTTAGGATCATCGCCCAACAGCCGCTCACCGGTGTTTTTTTCAGAATTTTCAATGGTGTCCACCACTTTATTGTGGAAGGGCTTATAAAACTCATCGATGCATTTCTGCCATTCCAGATCCCCATCGGCAATGTCGTCGAACTCTTTCTCTACGCGAGCTGTAAAATCGAAGCTCATCACCTCGCCAAAATACTTAACCAGGAAGTCGTTGACAACCATCCCTATATCGGTTGGGAACAGCTTAGATCGCTCACTACCAGTAATTTCAGTTCTTTTCCCGCAGGAAATTTTTCCAGGCACCAGAGTCAGATAGTCGTATGAACGCTCTTCGCCTTCGCGATCCTCCTTCACCACATAGCCCCGTTGCTGAATGGTGGAGATGGTGGGAGCATAGGTTGATGGGCGGCCAATGCCCAGCTCCTCAAGTTTACGCACCAAAGCCGCTTCGGTGTAGCGAGCAGGTTTTTGCGTCCACCGCTGCCTGGCATCGATCTGTTTCATATTGAGCAGCTGCCCCTTATCAACGGGAGGGATGATGCCATTGCCTTCCTCTTCGGAGCCATCGCGGTCGGCATCATTGGATTCGATGTAAACTTTCAGGAAACCATCGAAAAGGATCACCTCCCCGGTTGAAACAAATCGCTCACCGGTGCTTCCGGCCTCAATGTTGATGGTGGTTTTTTCAATGCGTGCATCGGCCATTTGCGAGGCGATGGTGCGCTTCCAAATCAGCTCATACAACCGTTTTTCGGCAGCGGTACCTGCTACGGTTTCCTTATCGAGATAAGTGGGGCGGATGGCCTCGTGTGCCTCCTGCGCTCCTTTTGATTTTGTTTTAAATTGGCGTGTCTGCAGATATTCGGCACCCATATTGGAGGTGATTTGTGATGCTGCCATTTGCACAGCTGCCTCGGCCAGATTCACCGAGTCGGTACGCATGTAGGTGATTTTACCGGCTTCATAGAGTTTTTGCGCCACCGACATGGTTTGCGAAACCGAGAAGCCAAGCTTCCGGCTTGCTTCTTGTTGCAATGTGGAGGTGGTGAAGGGGGCTGCAGGCGACTTGGTCAACGGCTTTTTCTCAACCGAGGCCACGCGGAAGTCGGCATTCATGCATTTCTCCAGGAAAGCGCGGGTTTCCTGAAGCGTTTCGAAGCGGCTGCCCAGCTCGGCCTTCATCTCATATTGCCGCCCTTTTTCATCCTTAATCAGAAAAATTCCGGTGACCCTAAAGGAGGATTTGGCCTGGAAGGCAAAAATCTCGCGCTCCCGTTCCACAATCACGCGAACGGCCACCGACTGCACACGGCCAGCCGAAAGGGATGGTTTTACCTTACGCCACAGAACCGGCGAAAGTTCAAAGCCCACCAAACGGTCGAGAACTCGCCGCGCCTGTTGGGCATTCACCAAGTCCATATTGATGGATCGCGGATGCTTGATGGCATGCAAAATAGCATCCTTGGTTATTTCGTGAAAAACAATGCGTTGTGTCTGCTTTTGTTCCAATCCGAGCACCTCGTAAAGGTGCCATGCAATGGCTTCCCCCTCACGGTCCTCATCGGATGCTAGCCAAACCGTTTCGGATGAATCGGCCAGCTTCTTAAGCTCTTTCACAAGATCTTTCTTGTCCTCCGAAATAACATATTCAGGTTCGTAGTTATGTGAAACATCCACGCCGAAGTCGTTTTTCTTCAAATCGCGGATATGCCCATAACTCGATTTCACCAGATAATTTTCACCCAGAAATTTCTCAATCGTCTTCGCTTTTGCCGGGGACTCCACAATCACCAGGTTCTGCTCTTTTGCCTTTTTTCCCATTATAAAATATCTGTTTACACCTGAAGTATCATGCTTCAAACTGCAAAATTAGCATAAAATTTGCCACAATGTTAAAAAATGAAAATGCAATACGCAATCTTTTTTTGGATTGGCTTGATATAAATTTACTATTTTTACGCAAAACTTCTAATTCCTATGTTTTTTAACAGCTCTACACATGCCAAATATCTCCGCTGGTTCTGGGGGATCATCATTTCAGGAATAGCCACCATTGTCCTGTTTTTTATTTTGCTGGCCAATGGTACGCTTGGTTTTATGCCCACTTTCGAAGAGTTGGAGAACCCCAAAAGCAACCTGGCCACGGAAATCATCACTGCCGACGGGGTAACCATTGGCAAATATTTCCAGGAGAACCGCAGTCAAATCAACTACGACCAGCTCTCCCCCTATGTGATCAAGGCATTGATTGCCACCGAAGACGAACGTTTCTACAACCACCCGGGCATTGACCTGCGCGGGCTTGGGCGGGTGCTTTTTCGTACCATACTAATGCGCGACCAAAGTTCTGGTGGCGGCAGCACCATCACCCAGCAGCTGGCCAAGCTGCTCTTCCACGAGCGGGCGCCCAACCTTTGGGAACGGAGCATCCAAAAACTAAAGGAGTGGGTGATTGCCATCAAGCTGGAAAGGAGCTACACGAAAGAGGAGATCCTGTTGATGTACCTCAATAAGGTTGGCTTCATCTACGATGCCTATGGCATTGAATCGGCCTCCAAAACCTTTTTTGGGGTATCGACCGACAGCCTAGAGGTACAGCAAGCAGCCGTTTTGGTGGGCATGCTGAAAAACCCATCCCTCTTCAACCCCATCAGGCGCCCCGAAATGACTTTGGAGCGGCGCAATGTTGTACTTGGTCAGATGGTGCGCTCCAACTACCTCAACCGCCAACAATACGACTCGTTGAAACAGTTGCCCCTGGGACTCAACTTCATGCGTCAGGATCACAAAGAGGGGCCTGCGCCCTACTTTAGGGAGTTCATCCGTTTGACCATTTCGGCCAACGAGCCCCTGCGCGAACATTATCCTTCGTGGATGCACCAGCAATTCGTTGAGGACAGCATTCAGTGGGCCACCAATCCATTGTTTGGCTGGATCAACAAAAACATCAAACCCGATGGCACAAAATACAACATCTACAAAGATGGATTGAAGATCTACACCACGCTCGACAGTCGCCTCCAAGCCTATGCCGAGGAGGCCATCACCGACCACCTGGGGAAAGACCTTCAGCCCAAGTTCTTCAATGAAAAGCGCAATAAAGCAAGGGCTCCGTACACCTCAAACATCACCAACGAGCAATACAAGTCCATCATCAACAAAGCAGTCCGCAACTCGGAACGATACCGACTGCTCAAACAAGCGGGCAAGAGCAACGACTCCATCAACCTGGTGCTCAACACACCAGTGGCCATGAAAGTGTTTTCGTGGGAAGGACCCAAAGACACCATCCTAAGCCCCATGGACTCAATCATCTACCATAAGTTTTTCTTACGAGCCGGCATGATATCGCTCGATCCTTGGAGTGGCCACATCAAAGCTTATGTTGGTGGCCCCAACTTCAAATATTTCATGTACGACATGGTGTCGCAAGGGAAACGTCAGGTGGGATCGACCATCAAACCATTCGTGTACACGCTCGCCATGCAGGAGGGGCATACGCCATGCGACTTGGTGCCCAACATCCCCCAAACATTCATCCTGCCCGATGGCAACTCGTGGACACCACGCACCAGTAGCACCGAACGAGCTGGAGAGATGGTGTCGCTTAAATGGGGCTTGGCCAACTCCAACAACAACATTACGGCATGGGTGATGAAACAATATTCGCCGCTAGCTGTGGCAAAGATCATCCAGGACTTGGGCATACAATCGCCCATTGACCCTGTGCCAGCCCTTTGCTTGGGCACACCCGACTTTTCGCTGTACGAGATGGCCGGTGCATACAACACCTATGCGAACAAAGGCGTCCACATCAAGCCCATGGCTGTGACCCGCATTGAAGACCGGTTTGGCAATGTCATTGCCACCTTCCATCCCAACAAGCGAGAGGCAATCAGCGAAGAGACGGCTTATCTGATGCTCAACCTGATGCAGGGGGTGATCGATCAGGGAACCGGCCGCAGGCTAAGGGGCAAATATGCTCTAAGAAGCCAGATAGCAGGAAAAACGGGTACTACACAGAACCACTCTGACGGTTGGTTTATGGGCATCGTCCCCAACCTGGTGACAGGCGTATGGGTAGGTGGCGAAGACCGCGACATACACTTCGAGAGCATGTACCTGGGACAGGCAGCCAACATGGCCTTGCCCATCTTTGGGATGTACATACAGAAGATTTACGCCAATGAAACACTCCCCATTAAGGCGGAGGACCAGTTTGAAAAGCCCGAGATGTTCAACTACATCCTCGACTGCTCGGACCGCCACCTGAATGCCGATGAGATGGAAGGTGGGGGAACGGACGAATCGAGCGACGATCCATTTTTCCAATAATATTCAGGGGCCTTTAGGAAAACAATAACCTAAAGGCCTCTTCAATTTTCACCACCTGGTGCACCTCAATATCAAATTTAGCGAAATCGATGCCTTTTGGGTAGCGTGGTATGATAATGGATTTAAAGCCTAGCTTGGCTGCTTCCCCTACGCGCTGCTCTATGCGGGTAACCGGCCTGATTTCACCAGAAAGACCAACCTCCCCGGCTAGGCAGATGTCGGAGTTCAGCGCCAGATCCATATTAGAGGAGAGGATGGAACAGACCACACTCAAGTCAATAGCCGGGTCGATCACCTTCAATCCACCGGCAATATTCAAAAAAACATCCTTGGCAGCCAGTTTGAACCCGGCGCGTTTTTCGAGCACTGCCAACAGCATGTTCAACCGCCGCAAGTCGAAACCGGTGGAGGAGCGTTGCGGGGTGGCATAGGCAGCCGTGCTGGCCAAGGCCTGAACCTCTATCAGGAAGGGGCGCATTCCCTCGATGGCTGCAGCGATGGCCACACCGCTCAACGATTCGGTATGGTGAGCCAGTAGCAGTTCCGACGGATTAGAGACTTCGCGCAAACCATTGTGCTGCATCTCAAAAATACCAATCTCATGAGTGGAGCCAAACCTGTTTTTGATGGAACGCAGGATCCGGTACATGTGGTTGCGGTCGCCCTCGAATTGAAGAACCACATCGACCATGTGCTCCAAAACCTTTGGTCCGGCCAGGTTGCCCTCCTTATTGATATGACCGATGAGCACCACAGGCAAATTCTTCTCTTTGGCCACCCGCATAATGACGCCGGTACTCTCCCTGATTTGCGACACACTGCCAGGTGCCGATTCAACCCGTTCGGTTTCCAATGTTTGTATGGAGTCGATAACTACAATATCGGGTTTGGCATTTTCGATGTGGGTTAAAATGCGTTCGAGCGACACCTCACTCACCAGATAGCAGTTGGGGGCATTGGTGCCCACAATGCGCTCAGCCCTGAGCTTTATTTGCTGCACACTCTCCTCGCCCGACACATAAAGAACCTTCTTTCCCGGCAGGTTGATGGCCATTTGCAACACCAGGGTCGACTTGCCAATGCCGGGTTCGCCACCAATCAAGATCAAAGCCCCGGGTACGATGCCGCCCCCCAGAACCCGGTCGAGCTCCCCATTGCTGGTTGTGCTGCGGGGAACATCGACCACATCAACATCGGACAAGGCAACCGGCTTGGCTCGTTCGCCACCCATGCCGGGCAGGAGCGTTGCCGATGAACCACCTGCGGCCTTGGTCATCACCACCTCTTCCACATAGGTGTTCCATTCGCCACAACCGTAGCATTTCCCAATCCATTTGGGCGATTCGGATCCACAATTCTGACAAACAAAAACAGTTTTCGTTTTAGCCATAAAGCCTATAAGTTCTTTGAATGAAAAAATATTGTACTCTCCTTTATTAAACCCCTAGATTGGCTCCGCCGAACTTCGTTTCCCTAAAGGGGACTTTTAGCAACTGGTTGACTAACTAGGCAGTTACATACACCCCCTATAGGGGGTTGGGGGTGGAAAATTCGATAATATTTCCTTACTATTATTTATTTTCCTATTCACCTCATCAAAAATAAACAAAAAACCCCGGAAACAATCCGGGGTCCAAAGTAACTCTTTTATTTATCACACCAATTGGTTGGTCAGCGTATCGGGAAACACAAAGGTTGGCTTGAACTTTTTAGCCTCCTCCAGCTCCATCATCGCGTAGGAGATGATGATCACCACATCGCCCACGGCAACTTTACGGGCGGCGGCACCGTTGAGGCAGATAACCCCCGAACCACGATCACCTTTAATCACGTATGTTTCGAAACGTTCGCCATTGTTGTTGTTCACAACTTGCACCTTTTCGTTTTCGATGATGTTGGCTGCATCCATCAGATCTTCATCAATGGTGATGCTTCCAACATAATTCAAATCGGCTTCGGTAACCGAAACATTGTGCAATTTTGATTTTACTACATGAATCATCATGACGCTTTATGGTTTATATGTCACGTTATCAATTAATCTAATTTCTCCAGCATAAACGGCAATGCAGCCGGTGATAGAATCTGAATCATCCCAGCTCTTAACTGGTTGCAGGGATAGGCTATCCACAATATCGAAATACTCCACTTCCAAACCGTCAACCCCATTGATTTGTTCATTGACAAAATCAATCACCTCAGCAACCGATTTTTGCGCAACAAATTTAATGGATTCAAATAATGTACGGGCAATAACGGGTGATTTTTTTCGCATTTCGGGGCATAGCAAGGTGTTGCGAGAACTCATGGCTAAGCCATCCTCCTCCCGAACAATGGGGCATGCCACAATTTGGAGGTTAGGCATAAGCTCAGCACTCATCCGACGAACAATGGCCAACTGTTGGAAATCCTTAGCACCAAAAAAAGCCTTGTCGGGTTTCACCAAATCAAAAAGCCGGCTCACCACTTGAGCCACTCCATTGAAATGGCCTGGCCGATATTTGCCTTCCATCACCTGCTCCAGGGCTCCAAAATTGAACTGACGTTCATCTTTTTCGGGATATATTTCGGCTACCGTTGGAGCGAAGATGAGTTGACACTTGGTTTGGGACAACAACACGGCGTCCTTCTCAAGTGTTCGCGGGTAGTTTTTTAAATCATCGGCATTGTTGAATTGCGTGGGGTTGACAAAAATACTGACAACCACGACATCCGATTGCTTTGCCGCCTCATTAACCAGCGACAAATGTCCCTGGTGAAGAGCGCCCATCGTGGGGACAAAACCAATGGACTGGTTTTGTTTTTTGACCGCTTCAACAAAATTAGCCAGTTCACTGGCTGTTGATACTATTTCCATTCCAAACCTTTGAAATACACTTTTTAAATCGGGCAAATATTGAACCAAAATAACACTGCCCGGTCATTTTTAATAAAAACAGGGCAAATGTAATAATATTTCAACCCCAAAAAATAAATGACCATTATAAAAGAGCGGTTCCAAAAGAGATTTAAAAATCATTACAATCTTTTAAGTTTTGCAAGGAGCCATAATTTTAATAACTTTGCATAAGCTAATAGATGTATACAATACAATGGAAAAAGCCAGAATATTATTTGTTTCTCAAGAAATAACTCCCTATCTACCGGAGTCGGAGATCGCAAATATTGGTAGAAACTTGCCACAAGGAATCCAAGAAAAAGGAAAAGAGATCAGAACATTCATGCCCCGCTACGGATGTGTGAACGAACGGCGCAACCAGCTGCACGAAGTGATTCGGCTATCGGGCATGAACCTGATTATTGACGATACAGACCATCCTCTTATCATCAAGGTGGCCAGCATCCAGGCAGCGCGTATGCAGGTCTATTTCATCGACAACGAGGATTTCTTCCAGCGCAAAAACACCATCACCGATGAGCAAGATCAGGAGTTCGCCGACAACGACGAACGTGCCATCTTCTTTGCCCGAGGTGTTTTGGAAACAACAAAAAAACTGCGATGGGCACCCGATCTCATCCATTGCCACGGTTGGTTCACCGGCTTCATCCCCCTTTATATCAAAAAGGCCATGAATGAAGACCCACATTTTGCCAACAGCAAAATTATTTATTCGGTTTACGACGACCCCTTCTCGGCTGAGTGGGACAAGAAAATCAAAGACAAGGTGATGATCGACGGGTTAAAGAAAAACGACCTGGCGCTGCTCAACCCTGCCAACTACATCAATTTCACCAAACTGGCCATTTCGCTTTCCGACGGTATTGTGCAAGGCAGCGAGAAGATTCATCCGGAGATCATGGCCTACATTGAACAAAGCAAAAAACCTTTCCTCCCCCACCAGAAGGAGGAAGATTATATTGATGCTTACAACGATTTTTACGACAAATTACTAAACTAAGCACCTGTTCAGGCATGAAACAAAACAAATTTGCCACCAGACATCATAAAATCCATAAAGGGTGTCTCTCTTTACTTATGCTTGCAAGCATCACCATTGTTTCCTCGTGTAATGATGACGGTTCCTCCATTGGCGCCAACATTCTGCCCAAGGAAGAAATCGTGGGCGTATACAATTACAGCAACCACCAAGTAAGCACCGAAAACTTCTTCATGAACATCATTCAGTCGGATGATGTGGAGTATGCCCTGTTGGGTGAATTGAACGACCCCGACTTCGGAAATGCAAAATCCGAATTCTATGGACAGCTCACCTTGGGAAGCACGGTTCCCAACGGCTCATTCAAACCTTTTGAAGGCTACATGGTCGATTCAGCAATGATCTACCTGACCTATCAAAAACCTTGGGTTGTGGGCGACACTTTGGCCAAACACACAGTGAGCATCTACGAATTGACAAAACCATTGAGCCCGCTGGAGAATTATTTCTCCAATATGGATTTGACCGGTTACTACGATGAAAGTCAACCCATTGCCCAAAAGGAACTCAATGCCAAAACATTCCTCAAGGGTGAAAAGGAGAAGACCGACTCCATTTGGAATATTGCCAACAAGGAGCTGCAATGGTCCTTCAGGGTGAATGAGGCAACCACCCAAAAGCTTTTCAATTTGGACAAAGCAGCCTTGACTGACCGCGAAGCTTTCCAAGAGGCCTTCAAGGGGATCCTCATCACTTCGGATTTGAAAAACGCTGACTCGGAAGGCTCCCTGATGCGGTTCAACATCCTAAGCCAGAAAAGTTACATGACCCTATACTACTCTTATGAGCGCAGGGACAAATACAACCAGGTCATCGATACGGTGAAGTACAACTACTCGTTTTACTTCAACCACGAGTCGGTGCGGGCTAACCGGTTTTCCAATGAAGCCAAAGACATCCCAGTAGGCGACCCTTCGGCAAACTACCTGTACATCCAAAGCATGGCTGGGAGCGCGGCAAAAATCCACTTCCCCAAGGATATTTACAACTGGGTTGACTCCATCAACGATGAGAAGCATAGGGTTGGCATCAGCACGGTGGACTTGGTTTTCAACATCGACACCACCTTGTCGAAAATCAAAAAATATGCGCTTCCTTCTGAACTTCAGATCAAACAAAAAAATGCCAAGACGGGAAAACTGGAGACCCCAACCTTCCTGAACACCAATGGTGGTTATGAAAATGCGTTCATTGGTGGCGGCATCAATTACAACAACTTCACCTACCACTTCCGTTTTGCACGCGGCTTTTTTGAGAGTGTGTTGAACAACGACGACAGAATTTTTGACCGTGAGTTTTACCTGATACCAGCCAGTTCAAAAACGAACTACAGCCGCGTCATCCTTCGAAGCAGCGCGGGTCTCGAAAGCGACACCACACGGCTCAAGTTGGACATCAAATACGTGAAATTTCATTAAAAACATCAAGCAAGGCCGTATCATACGGCCTTGCCCATGCATTTGCAAGAAGGCAAAACCTTCGTTTTTTACACTAACCCAAAAGACTGATACCCCCCAAAAAAGCAAGATGTGTGGCAACATCAGTCTTAAGAAAGAAGAATCTTTATGAATGAGAGAGCGCTGACACCGGAAGAGATTCGCCAATTGGAAAAACAAGGATGTCATAGCCACACCTGGGAACAAGTTTTTGTTTCCGACAATTTCACCACCGCCAACATCCACAACACCATTTTCTCGGGAGAGATCCACTTGGGTCAATTTAACGAAACCATATTACTAACTGGCAACATGCCGGTGAAAACCGGGATTTACAACGCGGTGATTCACCAAAGCATCATTGGCGACAACTGCTACATTAAAAATATTCAAGGTTACATTGCCAACTACCAAATAGGCAGCCGCACCATCATCCACAATTGCGGTATTATCGTAGCCACCGAAAAAACCACCTTCGGCCAAGGCACCATGATCAGCCCCGTGAACGAGGGTGGCGGACGCGAACTTCCCATCTACGACCAGATGTCGTCGAACATGGCCCATATCCTGGCCTACTACCGTTACAAACCCAGGTTGATTGAGCGACTGACAGCCCTAATCAACCTTTACACCCAGCACAAGATCGACAAGTATGGGCGTATTGGCATGCGGGTGAAGATTATCAACTGCCAAAACATTGAAAACGTTCACATTGAATCGCACGCCACCCTGAGCGAAGTGGTCAAACTCTACAACGGCACCATTGGATCAACTATGCAATTCCCAACCCGCATAGGGCCGGGAGTGATTGCCAAACATTTCATCGTTGGCGCCGGCAGCAAGGTGAGCAATGGTGCCCATATCAAGAAATGCTTTATTGGGCAGGCTTGCCTGGTGAGCCACCACTATTCGGCCGAGAACAGCCTGATATTTGCCAACAGCGAGCTGCTCAATGGCGAAGCAGTTTCAATTATGGCAGGGCCATTCACCGTGAGCCACCACAAAACAACCCTCTTGATTGCCGCGGCCTACTCGTTTTTTAATGCCGGAAGTGGCACCAACAAGAGCAACCACCACTACAAGCTGGGACCCACCCACCAGGCCATTTTAAGCCGGGGGGTGAAGACGGCCTCCAACTCCTACCTGTTGGAACCAGCCCATATCGGGGCCTTCACCATGATGGCCGGCAGCCACCGTCACCATCCCGACACCTCGATGTTCCCATTCTCCTACTTGGTGGAAAAAGAAAAAGAGAGCTACTTGCTGATTGGCCAAAACATGAAAACCATTGGCATGTTCCGCGATGAACGCAAATGGTTCCAACGCGACAACCGGCCGGCCGAAGGTCGCCTGGACCGCTTGGAAGTGTCGCCCCTCAACCCAATGACGGTGGGGCAGATGATCAAAGCGATTGAATACCTGAAACAGTTGCCAACCGGTGGCGATACCATTGAGTGCAAAGGATTCAAAATACAACGCGATAAAATACCCCATGCCATCCGAACCTACGAAAAAGCCATCCACGACTTCCTCTACGAGCAGCTTTTCCTAGAGATGGAAGCGCCTTCGGACCAACCCGACCCGTCAACCAACCCCGAAGAGGCTTGGTGCGATGTGGGCGGCATGATCACACACCATTGGCGCATCACCAACCTCATCAACCGCATTGAGAAGGATCAGTTCCACTCCATCGTTGATGTGGAAAATGCATTGACAGAGATATTCAATGAGTACCCCAAGGACAAACGCAACTGGAGCCTGCGCATCCTGAAGACCCATTACAATATCGACGCCAGCATTGCCCCTGCCCAAGCCATTGCTTTGGCTCGGGAGTGGATTGCCATTCAGGAGGAGGCCAGAACCATGTTGTTGGAGGATGCCATGAAGGAATTCTCCCAAACCCTGAGCATCGGGTATGGCATGGACGGCAACCTGGAAGATCCGCTGATCGATTTTGCCAGCATCAAGGGGAAAGCCGAAGACCACAACGCCGTGAAACAATGCCAACGGTTTTTCGACCAGCGGGTCACTTGGGCTGAATCATTCATAAAAAAAATGCAAAACCTTATTTGAGAATCGCTTAAATTGCTTTAACAACAATAAACTGAAAATTAAATGTGTGGAATTGTAGCTTACATAGGAGGACGGACTGCCTTTCCTATATTGATTAAAGGATTACAGCGCCTGGAATACCGGGGATACGACTCTGCCGGCATCGCGTTGATGAACGACCAATTGCACCTCTACAAGTGCAAAGGCAAAGTAAAGGACCTGGAGAATCACACAGCCGGCAACCCCATTTCGGGCACCATCGGCATGGGGCATACCCGGTGGGCTACCCACGGGATTCCCAACGACATCAACGCCCACCCACACCTGTCGATGAACGGAAAGTTCGTGATCATCCACAATGGCATCATCGAAAACTATGCCCACTTAAAAAAGGAACTGGTCAACCGTGGCTATACCTTCAACAGTGAAACGGATACTGAGGTGCTGGCCAACCTGATTGAGAATATCTACATTGAGAACCAGATAGATGCCGAAATGGCAGTACGCCTAGCACTCACCAAAGTGGCCGGAGCCTACGGCCTAGTGATTATGTGCATGGATGAGCCCGACAAGCTGATTGCCGCCCGCAACGGCAGCCCGTTGGTGATTGGCATTGGTGAGCAGGAGTATTTCCTAGCATCCGACGCCACCCCCATCATTGAATACACCGACCGCATGGTTTACCTGAACGACGAGGAAGTAGCGGTGATCACAAGGGACGATATGGAACTGAAAAGCATCCACAACGATGCCAAGATTCCCAAAGTGATCAAGGTAGATTTGAACATCGAAAAGATCGATAAAGGCGAATACGAGCATTACATGCTCAAGGAGATTCATGAGCAGCCCTCCTCCATCGCCGACACCTTCCGTGGGCGGATTGCCCTCGACAAATCAAAAATATTCCTGGGCGGAATAGCCGATGTGATGCCGCAACTGTCGGCTGCCAAACGCATCATCATTGTTGCCTGTGGCACCTCGTGGCATGCAGCCCTAGTAGGCGAATACCTCTTCGAGGAGTTTGCCCGTATCCCCGTGGAAGTGGAGTATGCCTCGGAGTTCCGATACCGCAATCCGGTGATCAACAAGGGCGATGTTGTAATTGCCATTTCGCAAAGCGGTGAAACAGCCGACACCCTGGCCGCCATCAGGATGGCCAAAGAGCAGGAGGCTCTGATTATTGGCATCTGCAACGTGGCCGGATCGTCCATCCCGCGCGAGACTCATGCCGGCGTGTACACCCATGCCGGGCCGGAGATTGGTGTGGCTTCCACCAAAGCTTTCTCCTCACAAGTCACGGTATTGACCATGATGGCATTTATGATTGGCAAAAAACGCAACATTCTGAGCGACGATGAGTATTGCCAATTGATCGACGAGCTCACACAGATCCCTGCCCGCATCGAGGAAATTTTAAAGATTGAGCCCGCCATTAAAGCCATTGCCGAAACCTATAAGGATGCCACCAACGCGCTCTATTTGGGTCGCGGCTACCTTTTCCCTGTGGCACTCGAAGGCGCTCTGAAACTGAAGGAGATCTCCTACATTCACGCAGAGGGCTACCCGGCTGCCGAGATGAAACACGGCCCCATTGCACTGATTGATGAAAACATGCCGGTGTTTGTGTTGGCAACTAAAGATAAATCGTACGAGAAGATCGTCAGCAACATTCAGGAAGTGAAAGCCCGAAACGGCAAGGTAATTGCCATTGTCACCCAAGGCGACGAAACCATCAAAAAAATGGCCGATCACACCATTGAGGTGCCACCTTGCCTCGACGCTTTGGAACCTCTGTTGACAGTTATCCCGCTGCAAATCATCAGTTACTACATTGCCGTCATTCGCGGTTGCAATGTAGACCAACCTCGCAATTTGGCCAAATCGGTCACAGTAGAATAAAGATCAGCTTTGGAGCTGCCTGTTTGTTCCGGCAGCTCCGAAGCTTTATTTGGCGTTGGGCATCTCAAGCAATTCCACACTGGCAAAAGTGCGGACAAACGCATCGACATAACCACCATTCTTTTTGATCGCGGTCAATTCAACCAAGGCCGACGCCTTATCGCTAAATTGGCCGTAGAGGTAACGAACGTAACCATCGGAACAACGAACCGTTCGAACGGGATGGCTTTTCAACCCTTTCAAATAGCTTCGGGCATAAAGCGGCCGTCGCTTCAACGCCAGTACTTGGATGGTGAAGCCCTGCTCCACTGCCGGTACCAATGAATCCTGGGCGGGTTCTTCCACCTGGGCAACCACAACCGGCACCTCTGCCCGCAAGGGCAATTCATCCATACCAAAAAATTGTCGACTGGCATAATAGGCCATGGTATCGGGCAAATACAATGTTTTGGCGATGAATTCGACCTTATCGGTTCTATTTAAAACGGAGTAGCCATAACCAGTCTCCAAAAAGGCCGTGTATTCCCCCGTCCGGGTATCAGGGCGATAATCCCCCACCAGCAGACTGTCCACCTGGCGTTTAATCAAAACGCGCGACACTCTCCCCGGCGAATCGTTCGCCACCAGTTTGAGAACAGCCACCTGGCTGCTGCTTGAAGCATCAAGGCGAACCACAAATAAATCGCAACCACCCACTTTCGCGCCACTTCGGGTGGAAGAGAGGATGGCCTGATGGTTGGAGACATCGGGGAAGAAAGCAAAATCATCCTCCATAGAATTGATGGGGTATCCCATATTGTTGGCTTCCGAAAAGGAGCTGTCGGGCAGCATCTCAGCAAAGAAGATATCGAACCGTCCCATCCCATTGTGCCCTTCCGAAGCAAAATAGAGGGTGTGCCCATTGGCGTGCATAAAAGGAGTCTCCTCATCCTGTGGCGTATTAATATTGGGTCCCAAATTGCGTGCCCGTCCCCACCGCTGATGATCCAATCGTTTGCTCATGTAGATATCCAGACCACCATAGCCACCCGGACGGTCACTAGTGAAAAAAACAGTAGATTGGTCGGGAGAGAAGGAAACATGCGTCTGGTTCCAGGTACTACCTACAGGCTCGGCAAAGCGCTGGGGCTGCTTCCAATGCCCCCTTTCACCCCTTATGGTGAAGATATTCTGATGTCCACCCGCACTCAGGAAAACAGCCATCAACGACTCATCGCTCGAGAGGGAGGAAACCGACTCGTGGGTATGATTTTTTCCAAATACTTTCAAGACCTGTGGCGGCAACCACAAGGAATCTTTCTTCTCGCTGTAAAAAATTCGTTCCAGGTCTCCCCCATCCTTACGATCGAGGCTCCGCTTGGAAGTGAAATAAACCACATCACCCGCCAGATTGAAGCACCCGGTATGGTCGTCGGATACACTATTGACCGGCTCCCCCATATTCTCAATTTTAGCGGAGATGGCATTCTCCACAAAGATCAAGTTGCGCATTGCCTGTTGCTTTTTCTGCCTGGCTTCATCCACCGCACCATCCACCCCTGAGCTTGATATCAGCAGGTCGTAAAGCTCAATGGCTTCATCGAGACGCATCAAAATCAGGAGAGCCTCACCCTTGGCCAACATCAAATCGGCACGAATTTCAGGCGTCGAGACATTTATTGAATCGCACCGAAGTCCCTTGTCGAACCAACCCAGCGCATCCTGAGCAGCATCCGAAGTGTTGAGCAAGCTCAGGCCTGCATAGAGGCAATACTCGGCCTCCTGCGGATTAACTTGCGACAATTGGGAAAAAAGGTTGAAGGCGGCAGGATAATCGGATGCCTCATAAACTTTCAGCGCTTTGAGGAAAAGGGAACGCTCGTGCCCGTTGGCTTGAGAATAGCCCACGACTGCACAGAGCCAATAGAATCCAATGCAAAAACGAATTGTTTTGTACGATTTTTTCATAAACTGGGTTTGTCAGAAACTGATAGGCTAAAATACTAATTCCCATCAATTTAAAAAATCGCAATTTTCATCCCCTAAAAGTGCTGATAAAACCGTATTTTCGCAACATCAAATAAAATATAAACATGGAAACCACAAGACAAAAAAAGATATCGCGTCTTTTACAAAAGGAGATGAGCGAAATACTGCAACGCGAATTAAAGGAAATCACACTAAATACATTGGTGACGGTCACCAATGCCCGGGTATCGCCCGATTTAAGCCTGGTGAAGTTCTACTTGAGCGTGTTCCCAACAGAAAAAGGCAAAGAGGTGTTGGCCACTTTCGCTGAAAACCACCCAAAAATCAGGTTCACCTTGGGCAAGCGGGTAGGCAAACAATTGCGCATTGTCCCCGAAACAGCCTTTTTCCTGGACGACAGCCTGGATTACCTCGAAAACATTGACCGCCTGCTAAAAGAATAGACAATGCAGTACGATCCCATAAAAAAATCATTGGGCAAGGTGTTCAATGCCAACCCTTTATTGCGAATCCTCTTCTACAAGATGCTCGACCTGCTGCTGTTGCGCGCTTGGCACATCCGAAAGGAACTGAAAAGGTGGAACCGGTTTGTCACGCAAGGCGCCAGGATTATGGATGCCGGCAGCGGATTTGGCCAGTACACCTATTTCCTCACCACACTCAACAAAAATCATGAGGTGCTGGCCTTGGATGTGAAAGAGGAACAGATTGCTGATTGCAACCAATTTTTCCAAAAGATTGGGAAGTCGCAGCAAGCCCGATTCGAGAAACAAGATCTGACCACCTATACGCAAGCCGATTCGTTCGACCTCATCATCTCCATTGATGTGATGGAACACATTCTGGAGGATGAGCAGGTTTTCAGCAACTTCCACCAGTCACTCAAAGATGGCGGATTATTGCTGATCTCCACCCCCTCGGATCTGGGCGGCAGCGACAGCGACCACCACGGGGAAGATGAAGTGCATGGCTTTATCGACGAGCATGTGCGCGACGGTTACAACATGGATGATATCAAAGCCAAGCTTGAACGAGCCGGGTTCAGCCGCGTAGAGGCGGCCTACACTTATGGCAAAACAGGAAGTCTGGCCTGGCGATTATCTATGAAATATCCCATCTCGATATTGAACTGGAGTAAACTTTTCTTTATCCTACTACCCTTCTACTACCTGATCACCTTTCCGTTGTGCCTGGTACTGAACTACCTGGATATGACCACCCACCATAAAGCAGGCACAGGACTGATGGTAAAGGCTTATAAATAAACGATATGAAGCTGGCATTCCAAATAGCACGCCGATACCTTTTTGCGAAAAAATCGCAAAACATCATCAACATCATCTCCATGATATCGGTGATGGGTGTGTTTACAGGCACTATGGCGCTCCTGATTGTGATGAGCGTCTTCAACGGCTTGCATGGATTTGTCGGCTCCCTGTTCGGCACCTTCGACCCCGACTTGAAGGTCACCCCAACATCGGGCAAGGTGTTTCAAATCAGCAATGAAAAACTGAACGAACTCAGGTTTATGGAGGGTGTGGACAACCTGACCACCATGCTCTACGACAATGGGTTGCTCAAATATGGCCAGCGGCAAATGCCGGGCATGATCATGGGGGTTGACAGCTTTTTCCACAAGGTTACCGGCATCGACTCCATTATGGAAGAGGGCATCTCTTTGTTGCGTCATCCACAGGAGAACCGCACCATACTGGGCTATATCCTGGCTGACCAGCTGGGCACCCGCTCCACCTTCGTAACCCCATTGACCATGTATGCGCCAAAACGGAAAGGCACCATCAACATGGCCATGCCCGAACGCTCTTTCAACACCGAATACGCATCTCCAACAGGGATCTTTGCAGTCAAACAGGTTGAATACGATGCCAATTACGTGCTGGTGGACATCCGACAGGCGCAACGCTTGTTCGACCACGACAGCACCACCTACAGCGCCATTGGCATCAAGCTGATGCCAAACACCAGCATCAATGAGATGAAGGCGCGGATAGGCCAAACCCTTGGCAACCAGTTTGAGGTCAAAGACAAATACGAACAACACGCCTCCTTCTTTAAGATGATGAAGGTGGAGAAATTCATGGCCTTCCTGATCCTCTCCTTTATTCTGGTCATTGCTGCTTTCAACATCATCGGCTCCCTGTCGATGCTGATATTTGAAAAGAAGGAGAGCATATTCACCCTCAAAAGCATTGGAGCCGACCAGAAGTTGGTGACCCGCATATTCCTTTTCGAGGGGTGGCTCATTTCACTAACAGGCATATTGGCGGGTTTGGCCATGGGATCTTTTTTGGTGCTGGTGCAACAACATTTTGGCATTATCAAGTTTTATGGTATGGGCACCTACCTGCTCGATGCCTACCCCATGAAACTGGCCTTGGCCGACTTGATATTGGTACTGGGCACCGTGTCCATCATTGGCATATTGGCAGCTTGGTACCCGGTACACACCATCGTGGGTCGCTATTACAACGAAACTAAAGAGTAACCTGGCTTTCACCATCAGCTTCCAACAACAGGGCGGCATCCATCCGGCCATAAGTATCCTCAATGCGATTCAACACATCATTGAGGTGTTCCAAGGTGTCGGCTCGGAGCATCTCTATTTTCAAGCTGCGGAAGTTGGGCAAGCCCTTGAAGGAAACGGCCAAGTGGCGTCGCATGTGGATGATGCCGCGCCGTTCGTCGAACCAACTGATGGTGTTGTTCAACTGTTCGCGTATCATGGCCACATGTTCGCTAATGGTGGGCGGCTCAAGCAAGTTGCCGGTATTCAGGTAGTGTTTGATCTCTTTGAAGATCCAGGGACGCCCAATGGATGGCCTTCCAACCATCAAGGCGTCAACCCCATAGCGGTCGCGGTAGAGCTTGGCTTTTTCGGGGGAGTTGATGTCGCCGTTTCCAATAATTGGAATTTTCATCCGGGGATTATTCTTCACTTCACCAATCAAAGTCCAGTCGGCCTCGCCGGTGTACATCTGTGCACGTGTGCGACCATGGATGGTGAGGGCGGCGATGCCCACGTCCTGGAGTCGCTCGGCCACCTCAACAATGATTTTGGAATCCTCATCCCAGCCCAACCGGGTTTTAACTGTGACCGGCAGTTTGACCGCCTTCACGATGGCCTGAGTCAATTGCACCATTTTAGGGATATCGCGCAACATGCCGGCACCGGCTCCTTTGGTGGCAATCTTCTTCACCGGGCAACCAAAGTTGATGTCGATCAATTCGGGATTGGCGGCTTCGGCAATCAGAGCTGCGGCCACCATGGGTTCGATCTCTTTTCCATAAAGCTGAATGCCCACCGGACGCTCCTCTTCCAAAATGGTCAATTTCCGTTTTGTGCTCTCGATATCTCGAATGAGAGCATCGGCACTGACAAACTCGGTGTACATCAAATCGGCTCCATACTTTTTACACAGCATGCGAAATGGCACATCGGTGACATCCTCCATGGGAGCCAACAGCAGGGGCGAATAACCCAAATCAAGCGAACCTATCTTCATGTAATTGATTTAAAGACTTAATTATTTTACAAATCCCGTGCAAAAGTATAAAGAAATAGGGTCAACCGTTGAAAAGGATGATCCATAAATTAAAATTTACCTCACAAATTGTTAACAAAGCTTCGTTTGTTGTTCATAAAACAAACGCCTGAAAGGTTGCCAAAAAACAAATATTCATTATATTTCCAATGTTAAACCAATGTTAATGAAAATAATATCGCTGCTGATTGCTTTTCTTTCTATTCTATTCGCGTTATCAGGTCAAACCAATGGCTCGGTCTACTCCAACTTTGTGAACGATTCCATTATGGTTTCCACGCTGATCAACCAGTCAGTCAGCAACTATGCAAACAACCAGGTATTACCCCCTACGCTGGATCTCCAGCTGGAGGAAGCTTTGCAGATCTGTCAAAAATCGGGTTTGCTGGAGCAGGAGGCCTACATTTACAACCTGGTGGGGAAGCGTGAGCGGCAACGATCCAATTTCGCATCGGCTATCAAGTATTGCACCAAAGCCGTGCAATTAGCGGAGCAACTGCAGGACGAAAAGATGTTGGCCGAATACAACAACCAGTTGGGCGTGGTATTCCGGCGCGTGGACGAAAACATACTAGCCATCAACGCACACATGAAGGCTTTGAAGTATGCTGAACAAACAAACGACACCTTTAACATCAGCGTTTCGCTCAACAGCATCGGGAATGTGAAATTGAGCATGCGCCAAAACCACACAGCCATAGAATACTTCCGCAATTCGATTGAATTGTCGGAGAAAATGGGCAACACGCTGGGGTTGGCCATGAACTTCAACAACATAGGGGAGGCCTACCTCAACATGAAGATGACCGACTCGGCCCTCTACTATTTCAAGCGATCGCTCGACTACAACGAACGCATCAACTCGCAAATTGGGCAGGCCATTAACTTCACCTCCATAGGGAATGTGTACCTTGAGCAAAAAGCATACGACAGGGCATTGGATTACCTCAACAAGGCCTTGGTGCTTCACTCCGAACTGGGCGACCTCTTACTACTTTCGGTAACCCATACCAACCTGGGAAAAGCCTTCTTGAAAACCAACAACACCCCAAAAGCAATACTTCATCTGGAAAAAGCCCTAGAGATCGCCACCAAAGCAGGTTCGAAATTTCAGGCCACCGAGTCGTCGGCTCTATTGGCTGAGCTTTACGAAGCCTCCGGGAATTATGCCAAAGCCTTTTCGCTGTTCAAGCTAAGCTCCCAATACAAGGATTCGCTGATCAACGAAAAGAACCTGCAACACTTGGCCACCATGGAGCTGATTTACCATACCGAGAAAAAAGACCAGAAGATACAAGAATTGAACCAGCAAGCCCAGGAAGCCAAAGAGAAGCTTTACAAACAAAACTACCTTATCGTGTTCCTGGTCTCTATTGCCTTGCTGTCCATCATCATCATCCTGCTGCTTTTTTACCAGTTCCGATTGAAGACGCACCTGCGCACCATCCGCAACAATCAGCGGGTATTGCGCTTGCAGATGAACCCACACTTTGTGTTCAACGCCCTCAGCGCACTGCAACTCTACATTATGGATAACGACCAGGAAAAATCATCGAAACTGCTCTCTTCATTTTCCAAGCTGATGCGCAACGTGCTCCAGAGTTCCAATTACGAGTACATCCCCATCAAGGAGGAGATGGCCTTGATAGTGGATTACCTGAGCGTGCAACAACTGCGCTACCCTGAACCGTTCCAGTACCAACTGATTATCGACGATGAGTTGAAAATGGGCAATACGGCCATTCCACCCATGCTCACCCAACCATTTATCGAAAATGCCATTGAGCACGGCTTCCTGGAGATCAACAGCTCCTGCCTTATAGAGATCAGAATATTCAAACACGACAAGTCCACTGTGGTGGAGATCAGCGACAACGGGATCGGGATTGAAACCGCAAACAAAAAAGCACACGCTCAACACGCCCAGCACCAGTCGATGGCCACCAAAATAACCAAGGAAAGGTTGATGATCCTACAAAAGGAATCGGGCAAAAAAACCAACATCGAACTGATTGACAAGAGCAAACTGGCAGGGCAAAAAGGAACCCTCGTACGAATCACCATCCCTCAAATAACCATACAAGTATGAAAAAGAACCGGCTATTAATTATTGAGGATGACCATTTCCTGGCGCAATTGGCTTATCAGATCATTGCCCAATCCTTCGACAACATCATCATCACTGGCATCACCGACAGCATTCAGGAGGCACAAAAAAAGATCGGGAGCAGCCATCCCGACATTTTACTGCTCGATGTGGAACTGAAAGACGGAACCGCCTTTGACCTGCTCAGCAAAATCGATTGCAAAAACCTAAAGGTCATATTTATGTCAGCCCACGAGGAGTATGCACTGGAGGCCATCGCCTTTTCCTCCATCGACTTCATCACCAAGCCATTCGACATCAACGACCTGATTGGAGCCATCCTAAAGGCGCAGGAGGAGATGAACGAACACGACACCCCAAAACAAATCGAAACGCTGATTAACAACCTCTCGCCGCAGAACAACATCCGCCTCTATTTGAAGAGCGCCCAAAAACCGCTCTCGGTTCCCATCGACGAACTGATCTGGGCTCAATCGGTGCCAGGTGGCTCCATATTCAAAATCAACCAACAAAGCTACTTCATTGACAAGCCCTTGCGCAGATACGAACTGCTGCTGGCTCCTTATGATTTTATGCGGTGCCACTCCCATTATCTGATCAACACAAGCCGGATTGTGGGCATCGAAAAAGAGCATGAGCGGCTGATGATGGACAACCTCGATTACATACCCCTTGAGTTGCGCCGGCTATGCAGGCTGGTGAAACAAATTCCCCATTCGGTATACAAAAGAGAAACGACCATAAAACAACCGGCACTCGAAACGCATATTTTTTCTTAATTTAGCCCCGTTACTAAAAAGAAACTAACGATGCTAAACCGCCGGCAATTTGCCATTTTGTGCCTACTCGTGTTGACCATGCTTAATGCCAACGCGCAAAACGACCTATCCATCAAGCACACCCACATCGCCTTCGACAGCACCAAAAGCAAGCAGCTTTTGTTTCAACTGGAGAACCACAACTTTTTTAAGAACAATGAATATTTTGGCGACCAGATAGAAGGTTACACACTAACTGGCTATTCCCTGCAACCGGCACTCACCTATTACCCCTCGTCATACCTTCGCCTGACAGCCGGCGTCCACCTTCAGCAATACAATGGAACAACAAAATACGACAAAGTATTACCAGTTCTTTCGGCCCAAATTCGCCTCAACCAAAAACTGACCATGCTCATGGGTGCCATCAAAGGCCATGTCCACCACAACATGCCCGAACCGTTGCTCGACCCCGAGTGGCAGATCAACCGCCCCCTGGAGACCGGCATTCAGTTCCTCTACACTACTAAGCGCTTCAAAGCCGACCTTTGGCTCGACTGGAACCAGTTCATCAAACAGAACGACACCATACCCGAAAAATTCATCGCCGGACTGAACAGTACATTCTGCATTTCCAAGCCCGATGCCATTTGGAATTTGGAAATACCGCTGCAAATGGTGGCATCGCACCGAGGCGGGCAGATCAGCAACTACGATGCACCCATGGAATCGTTGGTCAACTGGGGAACAGGCTTAACAGCAGAAAAGAAACTAGGTGGAAAATTAAAAGAGATCAAACTGTCAGCACAGCTGTTCTATTTCAAGGATCTGACCGACAAGAAGGAGCGGCCACTTAATACCGGGTATGCCATCTACCCCACTATTTGCCTCAACGCCCTTTGGGGAGAAACCATGGTGGGCTATTGGCATGGGCACGACTTTTTCAGCCCCAAAGGGAACCCTTTGTTCATATCCACATCCACCTATCTCGACGATTTTTATCGCGAAAACAGGAATCTGCTCACCTTAAAATACAATTACAACCTGGTGTATAAAAAACAGATAAAATTCAATTTTGGTGTGGAAACTTATTACGACATGAACAATGGGCAGTTAGAGTATTTCTACGGCCTCAACCTGATCTTCACACCCTCCTTCAAAATCATGACATTGGACTACCTGGAATAAACCGTGAAGCGCCACGGCATGCTGCGCCACGGCTCACCGGCATAATCAATCCCGATGCGCGGCAGGGCATTGATGCCATCCAAAGGAGTGCCATATTCTACCCAAAGGCGTTGGTTGTTATCCAACAATTCGCCGTAGAAAGAGCGATCGAGCTGCAACATTCGCCCAAGACGCCCTGGCCCATTGATGCCTTCCACCGCCCGAATCAGGACTGCCTGCGGATCGCCGGGTGGGCCGGTCACCACATTCAACAGCCAATACATACCATAAACCAAATAGACATAGATGCAACCGCCAGCCTGGTACATAGCCTCGGTGCGGGCTGTCCGACCCTTGCAGGCATGGCAAGCCAAATCCACCTCACCTCGGTAAGCTTCCACCTCAGTGATGGTGGCGCGCCAAACCGTCCCATCGGCAAAGCGCCGGCACAAAACCATGCCCGGCATTCTTGGCGCAATGGCCAACACATCTTGCTGGAAAAAAGAGAGAGGCAACACTTGGCCCGGTTCCATCGTCAATACCGTTTTTTATCAACTTTCTGTGCCCACAGTTCGAAAGCTTGTACTGCCTCCTCAGGGAGCAACTGCACAAAAGCGATGACACGATCATTTAATGGCTTGGCCAGCTCTTCGTAAATAAACCCATCGTCAAAACCAATGCGGGCAGCCTCTTGTTTGGTATTGCCATAATACACTTTTTTTATGCGTGCCCAATAAATGGCACCCAAGCACATGGGGCAGGGTTCACAGGAAGTATAAATCACACAATCGCTCAAATCGAAGCGCTCGAGCCGGGCAGCCGCATCGCGTATGGCCATCACTTCGGCATGAGCCGTCGGATCGTTGTTGGCGGTCACCCGATTGATGCCCACCCCCACAATCTCATCGCCCTTCACCACAACAGCACCAAAGGGGCCTCCCCCCGCTTCTATATTCTGCAAAGAGAGGGCAATGGCCTTCATCATAAATTTTTCATCCATAACTAATCAACGCTTTCACCAATACAAATGACAAACACACTCTTTCCTGTGGATTTGGCCACCCCTTCGAACACCAAGTCACCCGATGAACCGGAACGGTAAATGTCCACGTCATCGCGATACCACAGTTCAGAAACAAAATTAAGGCAAATGGCGCACTTATGCAGATCCTTTAACAATTCATACTCCATCAGGTCGACCACCCACTCCAGATATTTGCAGTTGTTCACATGCCCATTGGTGTCCAGATCGGAAAAGACCACCCGACGGGATGCCACCAGCTGTTTATCGCCCAAGGCGGGAATGCGCCGGGCGTTGCGGTTCATCACCATGCGCTTGTCCACATAAGGGAGAATGGCGGATACGATGGCGGGTTTAACAGCCTTACGTTCCTGTCGGTCGAGCACAATCCAAGTGGAGGTGGCCCTTGCCAAAACCTCGCCAGCCTGGTCGCACACCTCGAACTCGCGGTAGGCGAAGAGGCGATCCACGCCGCGGGGCCAGGTTTTCACCTGAACAATATCGCCCCAACGGGGGATGCGGCAAATCTCGATCTCCAAACGCACAATCACCCACACCACGCCGGCGTCCTGAGTATCGTTGAGTCCAAAGCCCAGTTCGTTGGCATGAAGCCAGGCCGACTCTTCGAGGAAACGGGCAAAACCAGGAAAGGTCAGGCGCCCAAAACAATCGGTATCGTACCAATGCACATGAAAAGGATCGGTGCGGGAAATATTTTTCGCCATCATAAAAAGTCAATTTAGATGTTTGAAATAAACAAGTAGTAAAAATAGCAGAAAGCAAGGGAACCCGGAACAGAGGGATCGACTTTTTAACGATTTACAGGGAATTTTCGAAAATGAGACAAAACCCTTGTGTCCGAAGCAGGAACAATCCATTGAGTCGCAACTTTTTCCTTCAAATGGTTGTGTGATAAAAAAATATGCACTACTTTTGCGGCCGATTATTATCCGTGCCTATAGACAAAAATTCTGCTGCATTTCAGTCATTTATGGGAAAGCCTGCACGAAGTTGGTTACTGCAGGCCAAATACTGGAAGGGCAGAACAGCTGTCTAGCAATTTGTTTTAATTAATTATAAGTTGGTCTAATTAAATTAAGGAAGACTGTGAATACTTTAAGTTACAAAACTATTTCGGCGAACAGAGCAACCGCAGACAAACAGTGGGTTGTTGTTGACGCAGCTGACATGGTTCTGGGTCGTATGGCATCGAAAGTGGCCAGGATCCTCCGTGGAAAGCACAAGCCAAACTACACTCCCCATGTGGACTGTGGTGATAATGTGATCATTATCAACGCCGACAAGGTAAAATTAACCGGTAACAAATGGAACGACCGGGTATTCTTTTACCACAGTGGATATCCTGGCGGACGCAAGGATGTTACTCCCGCTCAGCTTTTTGCTAAGAGCCCTGAAAAATTGGTTGAGAGAACCGTAAAAGGTATGCTCCCTAAGACCCGTTTGGGACGTCAACTTTACAGGAACTTGCATGTATATGCAGGCACCGAACACAAGCATGAGGCTCAACAGCCCAAAGTAATTGACATTAATAGCATGAAATAATGAGCATGGAAGTAACTAACGCTATTGGTAGAAGGAAAGCGGCAATTGCCCGCATTTACATGAGTGCCGGAAAAGGCCAGATCACCATTAACAAACGTGATCTTGCAGTTTATTTTCCAGATGCAACTCTTCAGTACATCGTTAAACAGCCATTAACAACTCTTGGTGTACTTGAAAACTACGACGTAAAAGTTAATGTTTACGGTGGTGGAACAAAAGGACAAGCTGAAGCACTAAGACTTGCGATTGCAAGGGCATTGGTGAAGATTGACGCTGAGAACAAACCTGCTTTGAAGGCTAAAGGTTTCATGACTCGCGACTCTCGTGTGGTTGAACGTAAGAAACCAGGTAGACCTAAAGCACGTAAGAGATTCCAGTTTAGCAAACGTTAATCATCTCAGAGTGTGTTTAGTATCTAAACCCTTAAGACTTTCCCTGGCGGGAAACTACTTCAGGGTTGCTTAAACAGAAGGTAAACGCTTTTAAAAAAAAGAAAATGTCAAGAACAAATTTCCAAGAATTATTGGATGCCGGAGTACATTTCGGCCACTTGAAAAGAAAATGGAATCCAGCCATGAAGCCCTTCATCTTTATGGAGCGGAATGGTATTCATATTATCGACTTGCACAAGACAGTCGTTAAAATCGATGAAGCTGCCACTGCACTTAAACAGATTGCAAAATCAGGCCGGAAAGTGCTTTTTGTAGCAACAAAGAAACAAGCCAAAGATATTATTGCTGACAAGGTAGGCGCAGTGAACATGCCATACGTGGTAGAACGCTGGCCAGGTGGTATGCTGACCAACTTCCCCACCATCCGTAAAGCCATCAAGAAAATGGGCTCCATCGACAAATTGATGAACGATGCTTCGTACACCAGCCTGTCGAAAAGAGAACGTCTTCAAATTTCTCGTCAACGCGCGAAACTGGAAAAAACTCTGGGTTCAATCGCTGACCTGACACGTCTTCCTGCTGCCATGTTTGTGGTAGATGTGATGAAAGAGCACATCGCCATCAAAGAGGCCAAACGTCTTAACATCCCTGTTTTCGGCATCGTGGACACCAACTCCAACCCTGCTGATGTGGATTTTGTTATTCCTGCCAACGACGACGCTTCTAAATCAATCGAACTGATTACCGGCATCATGACCCAAGCCATCAAGGAAGGTCTTGAAGAGAGAAAAGTTGACAAGGTTGATTCTGAAGACAAGGATAAAAAAGCGCCTGCAAAAGGAGCTAAAAAACCCGATGCCCGTCGCTCTAAAGCCAGAAAAGAAACTTCAGCCGATGCTGAGGTAGAAACTGAAGGCAGCGAAGAATAATCTTATTTGATTAACTCTTAAAAACAAAATATCATGGCTATAACAGCTGCAGACGTAAGTAAACTCAGACAAACAACCGGTGCCGGGATGATGGACTGTAAAAAAGCCCTTACCGAAGCCAATGGTGATTTTGATGCGGCCATTGACCTGATTCGCAAACGCGGCCAGGCAATCGCCAATAAACGTGCCGACAAAGAAGCGACTGAAGGTGCGGTTCTTGCAAAAGTTGACGCTAACGGAAACCATGGAGCCATCATTGTTTTGAACTGCGAAACCGACTTCGTGGCCAAAAACGACAACTTCGTGGCGCTAGCAACTAAAATCCTTGACTTGGCTCTGGAACAAAAACCTGCCACCTTGGATGACCTCAAAGCACTGCCATTCGAAGGCCGTCCATTGAGCGAAATGATTGCTGAGCAAAGTGGTGTTATCGGCGAAAAAGTTGACTTGGCTGCCTACGAAACCATCAAAGCCGAAACAGTTGCTGCCTACATTCATGCTGGTAACAAATTGGCGACCCTGGTTGGTTTCAACCAAGCCAATGCTGATGCTCAAGCAGGTAAAGATGTGGCGATGCAAATTGCTGCCATGGCACCTGTTGCCGTTAACCGCGACAGTGTTTCTGAAAGTGTGATCGAAAAAGAACTTGAAATCGGACGCGACATGGCTCGCAACGAAGGCAAACCAGAAAACATGCTGGACAAAATTGCCCAAGGCCGCTTGAACAAATTCTTCAAAGAAAGCACTTTGATGGAGCAGGAATTCGTTAAAGACAACAAAAAAACCATCGCTCAATACCTTGATGGTGTTAGCAAAGGTTTGGTTGTCACCGAATTCAAACGCTTAACATTGAACAACTAATCATAGTTTTTCAAAATATCTTAAAAGAGGGTGTCTCAATAATTGAGGGCACCCTTTTTTTTGTACTTTTATAGAGTGAAATTGATAAATTCCCAAACATGCAATACAAGAGAATACTGCTAAAACTGAGCGGCGAATCGCTGATGGGCGAACAAGGCTACGGCATCGACACAACCCGGCTGAATGAATATGCCACCCAAATCAAAGAGATCGTGGAACTGGGTGTGCAGGTGGGCATCGTCGTGGGCGGCGGCAACATCTTCCGCGGCTTGAGCGGCTCTTCCAAAGGATTCGACCGTTACAAGGGCGACCAGATGGGCATGCTGGCTACCGTCATCAATGCCCTGGCCATCAGCTCGGCACTGGAAAACCTCGACGTTAAGGCGCGCGTCCTGACGGCCATCCGCATGGAACCCGTGGGCGAGTTCTACTCCAAACCCAAAGCCATAGAAGCCCTCAACAACGGCGAAGTGGTGATCCTCTCGGCCGGAACAGGCAACCCCTACTTCACCACCGACACTGGATCGTCGCTGCGTGGCATCGAAATAGAGGCCGATGTGATGCTCAAAGGCACCCGTGTAGATGGCATTTATACCGCCGACCCGGAGAAGGACAAAACAGCCGTTAAATTCGACGAAATCACCTACGACGAGATCTACCACCGCGGACTGAAGGTGATGGACCTCACCGCCACCACCATGTGTAAGGAGAACAACCTTCCCATCATCGTTTTCGACATGGACACCCCAGGCAACCTCAAAAGGGTGGTGACTGGCGAAAAAATAGGCACCCTGGTTCACAATTGACCCACAACTTCCCATCAAGAGGCGAGTTTCAATGGATGATCTTCCATTGCGACACGCCTTTTTCAAAATAAAACGACTAGACGATGTAATTCAAGTTATTTTTTGCATTTTTATGGTACCTAAACCAATCTACCATCAAAATGAAAAACAACAGTCTGCGAGCAAAGATCCTTATTCGGATTTTCATCCCAATCTTCCTGATCTACATCGGGATACTGGCTTACCAATCGGTTAGCTATTTCAACAAAGCCCTAGATCAGGAGCATGAAATCACCGACAACCAATCGTTCAATTACGCCAGCAAGTTGGAATCGCTTCTCTCCAGGGAGATGATTTACATGCGCTCGATGGCTCAAGCCTTTGAAGGCATCCAAAACCTACCGGCGAAGGAGCGACTGAAACTGTGCGAAACGATGGCACAATCGGCTCTTGACCAAAACAAGGGCTTTATGAGCATCTGGTTCAATTGGAACCTCAACACCCTAACGGACAAATGGAAGTACGATTACGGCCGCCTGCGCACCACCATGGTGCCCGAACGCAACTCGACCAGAATACTCCGCGACACACTCGACAGCCATGGCGAGACGCCGGGTCTTTACCAATCAGTAAAAAAAGCGAACCGCGAGTTTGCCACCAGCCCCTACCCCGAGGATTTTAACGGAACGTTGGCAAAAAAAGTGCTGGCCACCAGCATGTGCGTCCCCATCCGCCACCAAGGCCATTTCATTGGCCTGGCAGGGGTGGACCTTTCTCTGGACCACTACCAACAAATACTTGAAAACTTTGAACGGCGCGAGGGCTCCCACCTCATCCTCTTCGCCCCCGACGGGCAAATTGTTGCCAGCACACAACCGGAACAGAAGGCCAAACTGCTACAGGATGAGGAAGCCCAACTGATGACCACGGCCAATGTGCTGGAAAAAATAAAAACCACCAACCATTTCAATACCAGCATAAATCAGGGCGGTGAAAACATCTACTATGCGGTATCCCCCATCCGCATTGGGCAGGATCCCACCCCATGGGGCATCATCGTCACCCTCCCCCACCAAATCATCATACGCGAGGCGCGCATCAAATTCGTGCAATCACTCCTTATTGGGTTGGCCGGACTGATCGTAATAGGCCTCATCTTCCTTCAGTTCACCAATCAGATCATCAACCCAATCAAAAGCATTCAACACTATGCTGAAGAGATCGCCAAAGGAAACCTCGACACTATGCACATCGCCCACAACCGCAAGGATGAGATAGGCCAGATGATCGATGCATTGACGGGCATGACCGAAAAGCTCACCCACACCATCGCCTCCATCCTCAAAAGCTCGGATGCCGTTTACAAAACCTCCAAAGCCATGAAAGCCGATGTGGCCGAGATAGCCGAACGGGCAGCCCAACAAGCTTCCAGCATGGAGGAGATCTCCACCTCCATGGGTGAGATCATGGCTGCCAGCCGCCAGAACAATGCCCACGCGCAAACAGCCCTCCATATATCCAACAGTGCGAGCTCACGCATGCAGGAAGGCACCGCCACGGTTGAGATGGCCAGCAACACCATGATTGACATAGCCGAAAAGATCAACATCATTGGCGAAATTGCCACACAAACCAATATTCTAGCGCTCAATGCTGCTGTTGAGGCGGCACGTGCGGGCGAATCGGGCAAGGGATTTGCCGTTGTGGCGGCCGAAGTGCGCAAGCTGGCTGTGAAAAGCAAGGAAGCTTCCGACCTGATTGAACAAATTGCCAACAATGGCAAAACGATGGCAATCAGCGCCTCGGCAGCCATATCGGCCATAATGCCCGACATAGACAAGACAGCCCGGCTGGTTGATGAAATCACTGCCAACAGCGAAAACCAGAGTACAGCGGTGACACAAATCAACACCGGCATTGGCATATTGAACCAGAACACGCAACACACCGCCCAAAGTGCCGACAAGATGACCGACTACGCCCAACTGCTGCACCAACAGGCCGTGGCTCTCAACGACATTTTGAAGCAATTCCGAATCAACCAAAATGGTTTGAACTAAAATAAATCAATGGGCTGCCGCGATACCGTGGCAGCCCATTAAAAAAATAATTTAATCCGTGAAATTCGAGGTGTTCTGTGGATAAGATCCGTCAATCCATCGGCGAAACCAGACCATCATACCTGGTTAACTCTGTCGGGCCAAATATCGGGCAACTCCCCACTGAAACCCATCTCGGGAAGGTTATCAATCAGCGCCACCTCCTCGGCAGTCAATTCAAAATCGAACAAGTTGATGTTTTCGGCAATCCTCTGGGCTGACGAAGACTTGGGGATGGCAACCACATCGTGTTGGATAATCCATTTAAGACAAACTTGTGACACCGATCGATTGTATTTCTCAGCAATGGCCATCAACACGTCATTGCCAAAAATTCTACCCCTTGCCATCGGCGAATAGGCCTCAACCACAATATTTTGCCCTTTGCAATAATCCACCAATTCCCGCTGCCAATAACCCGGATGAAACTCTATTTGATTGATCGCTGGCTTCACATGTGCTGTTTGAAACAATGCTTCCAGATGGGTTTGAAAGAAATTACTGACACCAATGGATTTAATTTTCCCTTCGGCCTGCAACTCCTCCATCGCTCGCCAGGTATCCGCATTGGTTTTCCTCCAGTCGCTGTAATTCTTTGCATTGGCCGGCCAGTGAATCAAGTACAAATCCACGTAATCCAGACGTAGTCGGTTCAGCGATTTCTCAAGCTCCCGTTTGGCCGATTCATAGCCTAAACAATCACGCCACAATTTGGTGGTGATAAAGAGATTTTCTCTTGGCACACCGCTGGCTTCAATCCCTTTCCCAACAGCCTCCTCATTCCCATAAATGGCTGCCGTATCAATGAGCGTATAGCCTTGGGAAATTGCGGAGATCACCGACTCAACCCCCTCCTGTTCAGTCGATTTGTAAGTTCCAAACCCGATGATTGGAATTACATTCCCATCATTCAATATTAATTTCTTCACAATCATTGCATCATACAATTATTAATCCATCATCAACAGATGGTCGTATGCTGCGTAGCCTGTGTTGCGCCTGCGGCAGGCTATGCAGTATACGACGTGTTGCCAGCTGGGCTTTATTCTGTCATTATTTCTTTTACTTTCTGTTCTAATATTTTTCTGTCAGGCAAGTAAATCTGATACTTTGAAACAAAAATATTGTTTGAAATACCTCCAATTGCATATTCGACTAAAATATCGTTTTTGTCTGCACCTAATACTATTCCAATTGGAGGATTATCCCCTTCAGTATTTTCTTCTGACTTGAAATAATTTAAGTACATATTCATCTGTCCAATATCTTGATGCTTAACGTGTTTTGTCTTTAAATCAATTAACACGAAACACTTGAGGATTCTATGATAGAATACCAAATCAACATAATAATGATCATTGTCCAAAGTTATCCGATATTGTCTACCTACAAATGAAAACCCTTTTCCCAATTCAAGTAGAAACGTTTGAAGGTTGTCTATGATTTTATGTTCCAACTTACTCTCAGTCATTCTGTACTCCTCAGGAATCTACAGAAATTCAAGTACGTAAGGGTCTTTTACAATATCTTTTGGCTCTGAAACAATTAGTCCTTTTTCCGAAAGTTTCAGAACACCGCTTTTATCCTGACTCAACGCTAATCTCTCGAATAATGACGAACTTATTTGCCGTTTTAATTCTCGTACACTCCAATTATCATTAACCGCTTGTTTTTCATAGAATCCTCTGGCTAAATCATCCAAAACACCCAGTAATTCAGCGTAATGTGTCCATGTCAATTTTCCAGTCACTGACTGGAAAATTTGATACTCTAGGTAAAATTGCCTCATTAAATAGATGTTACTCTTGCTAAAGCCTTTGCCAAATCTTGATTTCAGGTCTTTAGAAAGGTTTGTCAATAATGAGCTTCCATACTCCGCCTTTTCATTTCCATGTTGTTCGTATTCAACGATATACTTTCCTATTTCCCAATTGGCTTTTAATAGCTCATTATTAACTGCTTGAATTGCTCTTTGTCGCGCACTTTCTATTGTAATCCCAATAGAATCAACCAGTTTTTGATATATCTCGATATTTTGAATTTTCTTATTCATAATCAATATTTCCTTCAAAAATACAAAATCAAATCAAGATAGCTTTATTCTGTGCAGTGATTGTTTCTTGCCTTGCCACCAACGGTTCTAATATGCGTAGTGCGGGATTTTAAGGCACTTCACTATCAAACCGCTACAATGTTTATGAAATGCTTTATAGTTCAAATTTAGCAAATTACCCCGCATTACGTATATTTATTGTTGTATGCTGGTGTTCTTTTTCAAAGTCAATCCGTTACAAGTTTTCACAAATCTAATATTTTATCTTTATCAATCCGCACTGACGTTGCAACAGAGCACAAATTTATTTTGTTTTTTGTGGGTTGGGCAATCCTATAACTGCCCTCAAAGGCGGTTTATCGGGTCGGCTTTGCAAGCTCTTTGACAAAGCTTTGGATGAAGTGTAGGCTTGTGTGGCTTTGGCAATGTGCTTGCAAATTGGGTTGGCAAATTATCTTCATTGTGTAAATAAAACACATATCACTAGGAAGTTTTAAAATTAATCTTTTTCTTTGTGTTTCATAAACACATAGAGACTATGGAAACTCAAAAGTATTGTTATGAATACCCAAGACCAGCAGTTACAACTGATTGTGTAATATTCGGTTTTGATGGCGTCGATATCAATGTTTTGTTAATAGAAAGAGGAATCGAACCATATAAAGGTAAATGGGCTTTCCCTGGTGGATTTGTCCAAATGGACGAAAGTACCGAGGAATGTGCAAAAAGAGAATTATTCGAAGAAACTGGTATTAAAGATGTATTCATTGAACAACTTTATACATTTAGTGATGTAAAACGAGACCCAAGAGGTCGTGTAATCACGGTTGCATATTTTGCATTAGTTAAAACTTCAGATTACCAATTATTAGCTGGTGATGATGCAATCAAAGCCCAATGGTACAAGTTAAAAGATATACCTTCACTAGCATTCGACCACGATTTAATCCTAAGAATTGCTCACAATAGAATTAAAGGTAAAATCAGATATCAGCCTATCGGATTTGAATTACTTGATTCAAAATTTACTATGCCTCAACTGCAATTGCTGTATGAATCAATACTCGAAATAAAATTCGATAGGAGAAATTTCAGTAACAAAATATTAAAAACAGGTTTATTAATCCAATTGGAAGAAAAAGTACCGAATGTTCCACATAAGGCTCCAAGATATTTAATGTTTAACAAAAAGAAATATAACGAACTCCAAAGTAGCGGCTTTAATTTTGAAATCTAAGACTATGAAAAATATAATTGCATTCATTCCATTTTTATTTTCTCTATCTGTTTTCAGTCAGAATGATACGGTAGTTATTAATGAATTACCTGACACTATTGTACTTGAAGAAACAGTCATACAAGCATACAGAGCAAGTCAAAGCATGCCAGTAACTTTTAAAAATCTATCAAAAAAAGAACTTGATATTTTAAATACAGGTCAAGAACCATCTGCAATTTTAAGTTATACTCCATCTATTAATTCATATTCAGATGCAGGTAATTATCAAGGTTATTCATATTACCGACTGCGAGGCATTGACCAAACAAGAATAAACATGACTCTTGACGGAATACCGCTCAATGAGCCAGAAGACCAAGGTGTATATTTTTCAAATTATCCTGATTTTTTCAATTCTATAAATTCCATGCAAATCCAACGTGGTGTTGGCACTTCAACTAATGGCGTTGCCAGTTATGCAGGCAGTATAAATTTTCAATCTCCAAATCTTTTAGGTAAAAAAGCAGGAAGAGTTGGTACAAACTACGGGTCATTCAATACTTATCGAATATTTGGTGAATTTAATAGTGGTATTAAAAATGACCAAGCTCTATATACCAGAGCATCCTATTTAAATTCTGATGGCTATAAATATCATTCAGGTAACAAATCAACTTCTGCATTTTTAAGTTATGGTATATTTAAAACAAAGCACAGATTTAAAATTACTGGATTCATTGGTAACCAAAAGAATCAACTTGCTTGGATAGGTGTCCCAATGGACACCATTAATGAAGACCCAAAAACAAATGGCAATTCGAATGAAAATGATAATTTCTCTCAGGCTTTATTGAGCCTGCAACATTCATGGTCGATAAGTAAAAACATGGTTCTGAATAATACTGCATACTACAATTTTCTTGATGGAAATTATGATTTTGACTTAAACAATTTTCTAGGTTTACCATCAATAGACGAAATGTATAACTATGACTTCAAACATAATTTTATTGGATATTTCAGCAACATTAACTGGTATTTGAAAAATCTTAAAGTTAATGCAGGAATACATCTTAATACTTTCAACAGAAGGCATATTGGTTCAGAGAGAACATTTGGTCAACTATACGAGAATACAGGTTGTAAAAATGAATTTAGTTCTTTTTTTAAGCTACGATATTCCTTTAATCAATTTGTCCTTTTTGGTGATTTGCAATATAGATACACTGATTTTGACTATGATGGTTCTGTCCAGTTTGAAAAACTACAATGGAATTTCATTAATCCAAAAGCTGGCATCAATTATTTAATTTCAAATAATGTAAATATATACTACAGTTTTGGTGTTTCTGGACGAGAACCAACTCGTAATGATTTATTCAATGGTGAAGATAATTTACCAGCTGATTCTCTTGGAAATCCTATATTTAATGATATTAGTCCTGAATATGTTCAAAATCATGAGTTAGGCACAAAATTTACTTATGAAAACTGGCAGCTTGCTGCCAATATTTACTATATGAATTTTGAGAATGAAATTTTACTAAACGGACAATACGGTCCGAATGGTCTTCCATTGCACAGTAATGTTGCCCGAAGTTTCAGAAGTGGGATTGAAATTGATTTAAAAATTAAGTTCAACCGCAACATAATTTATCAATACAGTTCATCATATTCTTATAATCAAATTTCCGAAAATGATGTTGAATTTTACCCAATTCTTACTCCATCATTAATTGTAAATCAGACTATAGCATATCAAAATAAAAAGCTTCATGCTGGATGCAATTTAAAGTATCAAAGTGAATCATATATCGATTTTGAAAACAGTAATAAATTACCATCCTTTTTAACTACTGATATTTTCGGAATCTACAAATACAAAGCATTTGATTTCAGACTGTCCGTAAATAACATTACTAATGAGCAAGTAATATCAAATGGATATATTGGGATTTACGGTACACCTTTGTATTTTGTTCAAGCGCCAATTAATTTTACTGGAGGTGTAACATGGAATTTTTAAGTTCACTTATTGACATAAATTACACCTTCTTGAAGGTTTTTGGTTATCAAATGAGTTTTATTGAATTCTTTGGTACTATTACTGGATTGATATCAGTTTGGCTTGCTACTAAAGCAAATATCCATACTTGGACAATTGGGATTTTAAACGTAATAGCTTTCTTCATCATATATTACCAAATCCAGTTGTATTCCGATATGTTCCTTCAAGTTTTCTTTTTTGGAACTTCAGTGCTTGGTATCTGGCAATGGTTGAAAAAGAAACCCGTAAATAATGACAAAAAAGTTACCACCTTAAAGCCAAAATATCAGATAATTATATTCTTGTCAATAATCCTACTCACAATAATATTGGGTTATTTAATCGCCCGAATTCATATTTATTTCCCTGATTATTTTCATAATCCAGCTTCATTTCCATATCCTGATGCTTTAACAACAGTATTGAGCATATTTGCTACTTTTCTAATGGCTTATAAAAGAATTGAATGTTGGATTTTATGGATTCTGGTAGATATAATCAGCATTATATTATATTTTCAAAAGGGTGTGCTTTTCATTTCTCTTGAATATATTATTTTCCTATTAATGGCTACAAGTGGTTTGTTTCAATGGTTAAAATCAATTCAATATGCGCAGAGGATTAGTCTTAGGTAAATTTATGCCGATTCACAATGGGCATATCAAACTAATTGAACATGCCGCAGAAAATTGTGATTCACTTATAGTTTGGATTTGTGTTTCTAATAATGAAATCATGTCTGCTAAACTGCGTTTTAATTGGGTTATGCAAATATTTAAAGACAATCCCAAAATCGAACCAATCTTATTTGAGTACGATGAATCAATATTGCCTAACACCTCAGAATCATCAAAAGAAGTCTCTGAAATATGGTCAGTAGCAATAAAACAGAATCTGCCACAAATTGATGTTATTATTAGTTCTGAGAAATATGGAGATTTTGTTGCTGAATATTTAAACATTGAACACATTTATTATCCTATAAGTCGGGTCACTTCCGCTTCTGCAATTCGAGAAAATCCATACAAACATTGGCAGTTTGTTCCCAACGTTGTTAAACCATATTTTTTTCGAAAGATTTGCATTTTAGGAACCGAATCAACTGGGAAAAGTACACTTACCAAGAATCTTGCTAATTATTTTAATGGTGATTATGTGTCTGAAGTTGGACGGGAAATTGTCGAAAACACAAATACATGTCAGCAAGAAGATTTATTAGAAATTGCAAAAACTCATGCTAGTAAAATACTTTTAAAAGAAAAGGGTCTAAATAAAATGCTAATCATTGATACGGATATTAATATTACCAAATCGTATTCAAAATTTCTTTTCAATCAAGAATTGGAAGTTGAAAATTGGATAGATGATGCCAATAAATGCGATTTGTATTTATATCTTGATAATGATGCTCCATTTATCCAGGATGGTACTAGATTGTCAGAATCCGACCGAAATAAACTTGATAGCTTTCATAAAAAACAGCTGAATAAAACTGGAATTGATTATACCATTATCAATGGTAACTGGAATCACAGATTTGAGAAATCATTAAAGGTTATTTTTGAAAAACTAAGTATTAATTATATGTAGCGGTGCGTCGGCAATAAAAACAGCTCTTTTGCAAACTTTGGTATGAGGGTCGGCTCGTGGGGTTTGCAAATGTGCTGTTTTGTGCGGTAGGGTTTCTTTGTCTTTGCGCGGGGGGAGAAAAAACCAAATAAATTCCCCTCAAACAGGACCGCCCTATCAACGGAGTACCAAACCAATTAAACCGTGTTTTGTAATTATTTCCATTTTTCTATATCGTCTCAATCTGTCGTGTCGGCCCTCCACACTTGCATACAACTAAGTGGTATTAAGCATATGTTTTATATCCCCTTGTCTGGGTGTTGTTTTTGATATATACTATATTCTTTCCGGAACAGAGGAATTTCACCCCTTATCCAAAAATACCTGACATAAAATAAACCATAATTTTTATCTTATCCAAAATTATTCAATATTCTGGCGTATGATTACCTCATACACCATCACGAACAGGATCCGGAAACCGCATCCTTTTCATAACGAATATGGCCAACCCAAAAATGGTACTAGCTCACCATGTAGCCGGTGCATAACTAGTGCGTAACCGATGCGCCTTAAAGTCACAGTAAATTCAGACTAAGTTCACACTAAGTTCGAATTAAGTTCATATTAAGTTCGATTGCAATCAAATTTAATATGAGTTTGATTCGAATTTTCTATGTATTTAGTATCTCTCAAATGTGAGTTTGGGGCGGAGCAGGCACCTATCAGTTAGGTTCACAGTGTCGATGTAGGTCATTAATCCGGCAAGCCGAAAGGCTCATTCCCCGCCTAGATAAGCCACTCCCAACCGCCCCTTGGGGAGAAAGCCCCCTCCGGCTCCCCCATGAGGGAGTGACTGAATGTGCTTCATAAAAACTTCAAACTTCAGGACCTTAGCACTATTTGACTTTAGGACTCTTATAATCTATTTAGACACGTCGACTTCAAGACTTTTTGACTCATAAACTTTTCAACTCAGAAAACTGATCACTGCTGGCTGTTCATTCAAAACTCTTGGTAAAATAACCAGCCTACCATTTTTTTTTCATATCTTTTAAAATCAAAAACATGGTGCCATGAAAAAACAATTGAAAAAGGAACTGGGTTTGTTCGATGTGTTTGCCATCAGCACGGGCGCCATGTTCAGTTCTGGCTTTTTCTTGTTGCCCGGCATCGCATCGCACTATACGGGGCCTTCGATTTTTCTGGCCTATATGCTGGCGGGGGTTCTGATACTGCCGGCCATGTTCAGCATTGCGGAGATCTCCACAGCACTGCCCCGGAGTGGTGGCGCCTATTTCTTCCTCGACCGTAGCCTGGGGCCGTTGATGGGCACCATTGGCGGGTTGGGCACCTACTTCGCCCTGATGCTGAAAACAGCCTTTGCCATCATTGGTATTGGCGCCTACGCCGCCATCTTTTGGGAAATCCCAACAAAAACGGTTGCCATTGCCGCCACCCTCTTCTTTATGGCCCTCAACCTGGTGGGAGCCAAAAAAACCTCCGCTTTCCAAAAGCTCTTCGTCATCATCTTGGTGACCATCCTCATCGGCTTTATTGCGGAGGGGTTGTTTTACATATTCCATGGCGCAGAGGAGAGTACTCCAGCCCTGAAGGAGCAGCTGACACCCTTTTTCACCAATGGTTTGGGAGGCTTAATCACTGCAGCGGGATTTGTTTTTGTCTCCTACCTGGGGCTGACACAGATAGCCAGTGTGGCCGAGGAGATCAAAAACCCGGAAAGAAACATCCCCCTGGGCATGGTTTTGTCGCTGGTGGTCACGGGTCTCATCTATGGCCTAGGGGTTTTTATCATGGTAACCCTCATCGAGCCGGATGCTTTTGCCAAAGAACTGGCTCCTGCTGCAGCCGCCGCAGCCCGAATTTTCAACTGGCTGCCCAACCGAGCCGGCGAGATCTTGATGACCCTGGCTGCTCTGGCTGCTTTCGCCTCAACCGGCAATGCCGGACTTTTGTCGGCCTCGCGCTACCCATTTGCCATGGGACGCGACAAGCTCCTGCCGCCGGTCATGTCGCGACTGGCCGGAAAAGGAACGCCCAGGATGGCCATCCTGATGACGACGGTCTTCATCATCGCCTTTATCCTATTGCTGTCGGAGGAAGGGATCGTTAAGCTGGCCAGCACCTTCCAACTGCTTATCTTCATGTTCATCAACTTCTCGGTCATCGTGTTCCGCAACAGCAGGATAGCCTCTTACGACCCCGGATACCTCTCGCCCTTATACCCCTACATGCAGATTGCCGGCATCCTCATCTCCCTCATCCTGATCATCTATCTGGGATGGATGCCCATCTTGTTCACGGCAGGCATCGTGGTGGTAAGCATACTCTGGTACCACATCCATGCCCGGGGAAAGGTGAAACGCGAAGGTGCCATCTTCCATTGGTTTGCCATCTTGGGACAAAATCAGTACGATGGTTTGGAGGACGAACTGATGACCATCCTAAAGGAGAAGGGACTCCGCGAGGGCGATCCTTTTGATGAAACCGTCATCAATTCGAAAATCAGCATCCTGAAAAAGCCAACCCATCTGGACGACATCCTCCTGATGGCGGCGGGCTATTTCGAAATAGCCATCGGGGAAAACCGGCAAACAGTGAAACATAAGTTCGACCAATCGTTGCCCGACGAAGCTGTCATCGCCATCCCCGGGGTATTGGTGTTCCATGCCAAATTCAAAAAAACAATGCCCCCGGCCATGCACATCTTTGTTTCACATCATGCCATACCTTGCGATTGGCAATTGGTGGACAAGGAGACCGTAGCCCCGCTGCACATCTGCTGTTTCCTCATCAATTCGGACGAGGATCAGAAACAGCAACTGCGGTTGTTGTCGAGATTGGTAGATATTTTGGAGCGGGAAGCTGTTGTCATGACGCTTCTTGGCATGCAGAGCCACCGAGAGATTAAAGAGTACATGCTCCAGAACGAACGATTCATCAGTGTGAAGCTCATACCCGAAACAGCCCAATCGACCATGATCGGGCTGCAGTTGAAGGAGGTGCCATTCCCAAGGGATGTGTTGGTGGCACTAATCGAGCGGGACAATAAAACCTTCGCCCCCAACGGGTCGACCATGCTGCAGGAAAACGACATACTAACCATCATTGGGGAGCCCAAATCCATTTCGAAGCTCTTCAACGAATATATGGGCAATCGAATCAAGCGGGAATCATAAGTGAGGTTATTTCCCCTTTTGCCGCATCTGCCGGAACTCGGCCACCACCATCAAGGCTTCCTCCCGGATGATTTCGGGCGGGTTAACACCCCGTAACTGCAAACTCTTAAGCCAACCGGCCACCTCATCCACCTGGAGAGTGTAAAGCACATCGCGGAACTGTTCAATCTGGAGGTCGGTATAGTCCTCGGGCATCAACCCTCGGAATTCGTCCAGCTCCTCATCGTTGTAATACTCAAACTCCTCCTTGATGGCCAGAAGCGATTCACTCTCGCAAATCTCATGGGCACCACAACAATCGGCAGGAACCTCGCGGATCTCCTCAACTGGACTATCGGGCTCTTTGCGGTTGGCCCTATAAAGTATCATCAACCCTCCCGTCAACAATACGCCTATGAAAATTAGCAGATAAACCATGGTGCAAAATTAATAAGCTTTGGCTATTGTTATCACCCCAATATGGTTAAAGATTGCAAACCATTCGGTTTGGTTGCATAAAATCCCCATTTTTGCATGGAGAATAATCCACCACAACAAAAATCAATTGTAAAAGAATGAACAAACCGATGGACTACGAACATTTGCACTTCCTGGGCATCAAGGTGGTGTACAAACATATGATTGACAATGGCTACCAAGTGCTCAATGTGCGCAAGGAGACTGATGTGAACCCTCAAATATTAGCCTTGAAAGATGGGCGCCGTTACTTCATTGTGGTGCGGACGGCCAAATTCCCAGACATGGGTGTGCTGCTTCCCCATGTGGCGGCCAACGTGTTGGAACACGCCAACAAAAACAATGCCACCTGCCGTTTTGCCAGTGTGGGCATTGCCAATGCCAACGGCAACACCGACGAGGAGATGGCCGAACCGCAAGTGGGTGGCGAGTACTACATCAATTTCAAAGGTTTACAACCATTCCCCAGCTATTAAAACATGAAGACAATCCATACATTTCTGGCCTGGTTGGCTAGGCACCGCCGCACCATCTTCACCACCCTGATCTTCATCCTGCTGGTGCAGATTTGCACACGCCCTTCGGACAACTATGCCCCAGAGGCACCGGCAACACCAACCTACCAACAACCAACCGGCGCCAACCAACTGAAGAGTTACGAACAGTTGGAGCAAGAACAGATACAGAAATACAGCGAGCAACAGTCGCCTGCGCTCTACACCTACCTATTGATGGTTGGTCTGGTGCTGATCATTTTCCTGATACAGCGCAAGAATCTACTGCGTTACCTCATCCCGCAACGAGTGGCCGTATCGTCGTCGCTGATCCGAAACCAAGCGCAATACCTCATCAAGCTGCGATTAGTCAACAGAACCCGGCAAACGGTGGAGTTCAACCAGCCAGTGCTGGTTTTCTCGAATCTGAAACGCTCGAGGAGCTTCAAGCTCAGCAATGAGGATTTCCCCTTGATGCTGTCGCCCGACACAGGACATGCCATCACCTTCTCCATCAACAAACTGTCGGATGCCATCCCCGAGTTACGCCAATTCCCCTTCGTTCACCTGGAGATCAATACCTCCGGGGGAAAAACCCACAAGACTCTGCCGCGATGGATTCGTTGGAAATAAACAATCACCACGCTTAATGGTTATACTGCAAGAGTCAAAAGGCAATTGCAAAAACTAGAAAAAATGAAGGCCCCCTCCATCAAAACACTTTGGGAACGCTACCGCCGCCGCAAATCGGTGGTTGGTATCGTATCCGACTTCCTGTTCCTGATTCTCATCGTGGCACTGTTGGTTCCCACCACGCGCCAAATGGTTTCCACAGCAGTTATCCGCCTGGGGTTGTTCCAACCCAAAGCCACCAGCGAGATCATCTACCTCACCCCAGAGGATTTGAATTGGCGCATCACCTCCTTGGAAGGTGAAACGGTGCAGTTGCAGTTCCCCTCGGGGAAACCGGCTCTCATCAATTTTTGGGCCACCTGGTGCCCGCCCTGCATTGCCGAATTGCCGGCCTTGCAGCGTCTGTACGACCAATACCAGGGGAAGGTGGATTTTTATTTCATCAGCGACGAAGATCCCAAAACCCTAAAAGCATTCCTCGAGAAGAAGGGTTACACCATACCGGTGTACACCATTGGCCAAACCGTGCAAGGGAAGCTCCACTCCCGCAGCATCCCGGCCACCTTTTTGGTTGCCCCCAACGGACGACTCATCATGAACAAGACCGGTGCTGCCAAGTGGGATGGCAACAAAGTGAAGAAAACCATTAATGCACTGATCGAATAGGCATAAATAAAAAAACCACAGAGATCATCTGTGGTTTTTACTAACGTAAATAATTGTGTTGTCCCGCAAGGATTCGAACCCTGACTAAAAGAACCAAAATCTTCTGTGCTACCATTACACAACGGGACAATCATCACCGGTAATATTTCATTACCGTAGTTTTTGTTTGTTGTCCCGCAAGGATTCGAACCCTGACTAAAAGAACCAAAATCTTCTGTGCTACCATTACACAACGGGACAAACTCAATCGCCTTTTTTTCAAAAGCGATGCAAAGATACTGACTTTTTTATTCCTTGCAATATTTGCCCCATGTTTTTTTTAGCTTTTTCGCCCATTCCTTGCTAATAACGTGTGAAAGATATAGTTTCGTGAGTCCTTTACCGACAAAACATGCTTATCAAACTTTTTATACGATAATAAGGGCCCATATGAAGATTGACAAACCCCAACTGTGGCATCACGCAACGGCCTCTGCCTTGTTTCTCCTTTCAGCCATCCTTTACCTTGCCACCATGGCACCCACCGTAAGCCTGTGGGATTGTGGTGAGTTCATTTCCTGCGCTGCCCGCCTCGAAGTGGGACACCCGCCTGGAGCGCCTTTCTTTTTGTTGCTGGGTCGTTTCTTCACCCTATTCGCATCCGATACCTCACAAATCGCCTGGTGGTCGAACCTACTGAGCGTACTGGCCTCGGCAGCCACCATCGCGTTGCTCTATTACATCATTGCACACATTATACGGTTCTCGTGGCCCACGCCAACCAACAACTTTGTCAAATCGTCGGTGCCAGCCGCCATTGGCGCCTTACTCTTTGCCGTCACCGACACATTCTGGTTTTCGGCTGTTGAGTCGGAAGTCTATGCGCTCTCCATGTTCTTCACCGCCATCACCTTTTGGGCCATCCTGAAGTGGGAAGAAGAGCGACAAAACAACCAATCCGGTTTGCGCTGGATTATCCTGATCAGTTACCTCACCGGGCTCTCCATTGGCGTCCACCTGCTGAACCTTTTGGCCATCCCCGTCCTGGTGATGGTGGTGTGGTTCAGAATGCAACATTTCGGATGGAAAGAGATGGGCAAAGCCTTGCTGGTGGGAGTCCTGATCCTGGGCGTAATCCTGTTTCTCTTTGTGCAGAACGGGCTGTGGCTGGCGGCCAAGATGGAACTCTTTATGGTCAACCAAATGGGACTCCCTCTTCAATCGGGATTGATCACCTTCGTACTGATGCTTTTTGGTGCTTTGTTCTATGCCGTTTTCAAAACACGTGCAAAAAACAACCTGTTGCACTTCATCAGCATCAACCTATTGGTCTTTTTCATCGGATATGGCTCTTACGCCCTGATCATCATCCGAGCCAATGCTCAAACCCCCATCAACCTAAACGACCCATCGCATGTGTTTGCCTTCGACAGCTTTATGAACCGCGAGCAGTATGGTGACCGCCCATTGCTATACGGCCCCTATTACAACGCGAAACCCGAAGAGTTGAAATCGAAGGAAGCCTACCGCCCCGCCAACGGGAAGTATGAGGCCTATAAAAAAATGCAGTCGTACACCTACAACGATGCCAACTGCGGATTCTTGCCACGCATGCACAGCCAGCAGCAACATCACATCTATGGATACAGCTATTGGGCCGGTGTGGATCCTCAAAGCGAGAAGAAACCCTCTTTTGCCGAGAACCTCAAGTTCCTATTCCGCTACCAGATCGATTTCATGTACCTGCGCTATTTCATGTGGAATTTTGCCGGACGACAGAACGACAACCAGGGACAGGGCGATTTGATGGATGGCAACTGGATCTCGGGCATCACCCCGCTGGATGGCTTGCGGCTGGGCGACCGTAGCGAGCTGCACCCGGGCGAAAGCCACAACAAAGCACACAACCGCTACTACCTGCTGCCACTCATCTTTGGCGTGGCCGGCATGGTTTTCATGGGACGCAACAACCGTGAGGCCAAACAATACTTCAGGGAAGTACTGCTTCTGCTCATCATGACGGGACCGGCCATCGTGCTCTACCTCAACCAAACACCCTATGAACCCAGGGAACGAGACTACGCTTTTGTGGGTTCTTTCTTCGCCTTCTCCATCTTCATTGGGCTTGGCGTATATGCCCTGATACATTGGGTAACCGAAAAACAGAAAGTCAAATGGGGACACCTCCTCACAGGAGCGATAGCTTTCCTGGCACTGCCTGCACTGGTGCTCTCGGAAAACTACGACGACCACGACCGCTCCAATCGATATTTCGACCTCAACATCGCCCGAAGCTACCTCGAGAGCTGCGAGCCCAACGCCATCCTGTTCACCTATGGCGACAACGATACCTACCCTTTGTGGTATGCCCAGGAGGTGGAAGGGATCCGCACGGACGTGCGCGTCATCAACTATGGCCTGATGGGAGCTGACTGGTGCATCCACCAGCTGGCAAGGAAAAACCATCAATCGGAAGCCATGCCATTTTCCATCCCGCTGGAACGGTATCGCGAAAGCGATTTGGACAATGCCCTGATGCTGGATCAGTCGAAGGAGTATGCCGACCTGAAATCGGTGGTGCGATTCATCGGCAGCAACGACAAGGCCTCCAAGCTACCATTGCGCAACGGCGACATGATTGATTTCTCCCCCACCCGCAACCTATATGCCATTACCCCTGCGGGTGACACCATCCGTTGGGAGGTTAAAAAAGAGGTGCTTTACAAAAACGACATTGCCTTGCTCGACATCTTGGCCTCCAACAACTGGGAACGCCCCGTCTATTTCACAACCGGAGGGGACACCGAAATATTCCTGGGGCTCGACAACTACCTGCGCAACGATGGTTTGGTGCTGAAGGTGGATCCGACCCTGCGCCACCAAGATGAACGGCAACGCACCGAATTGAGATACAAGATCTTCATGGAGAAGATCTTACTGGGACAGGCAGAAGGATGCTACTACGATCATTTTGTTCGCCGCACATTCGATGTGGTGCGTTACCGCAACAATGCCAACAGTCTGGCCAAAGCACTAATAAAACTCAATGAAAGGGGAAAAGCCAGGCAGGTGCTTGAAAAATCACTATCGGAACTTCCCATCGCCTATTACCCCGAGAGCCAAGGCAACATCGAAATGATTTCGTTACTGAATGAAGCAGGAGCCAACCAATTGGCGCAACAAACAGCCTCAACCCTGTTGGAGCACCATGTGCTGTGCCTCCGTCATTTCATCGCCAACATCAACAACAATGCCCAGGGGTACAATTATGCTTTGCAGGAGGAGGCTGAAAAAGGACAACAGTTGCGGCAACAACTGGCCACCATCAACGACACGACCCTTCTCAACGAGATGGCAAACCATTATGAGCTGCTTGGACTAAAATAATGACGCCCCGTTACCAAAAAAAGCCTATTTTTGGAACGAATAAAAAAACGCCGATAAAAACAAAAATATATATGGAACAATACAAGCGGTTTAACTTGATTACTGGATGGCTCACTTTTTTAATTTCGGCCATTGTATATACCTTAACCATTGAGCCCAGTGCCAGTTTCTGGGATTGCGGGGAGTTTATCTCGGCTTCATACAAACTGCTGGTGGGGCACCCTCCGGGAGCACCATTCTTTATGATCGCGGGTCGATTCTTCACGCTGTTTGCTTCGGGCCCCGAGCAGGTTTCCATCATGATCAACATCATGTCGGCCCTGGCCAGTGCCCTCACCATCCTGTTCCTATTTTGGAGCATCACCCACCTGGCACGCAAGATCTTCATTGACAGCGAGCAACAACCCGAAGCCTGGCGCACCTGGGCCGTGATGGGTGCTGGAATGGTAGGCTCTTTGGCCTACACCTTTTCCGACACATTTTGGTTTTCGGCCGTTGAAGGCGAAGTGTACGCCATGTCGTCGCTCTTCACAGCCGTGGTTTTTTGGGCCATACTGAAGTGGGAGAATGTGGCCAACCAACCCCACTCCAACCGTTGGCTGATCCTGATTGCCTACCTGATGGGCTTATCCATCGGAGTGCACCTGCTCAACCTGCTGGCCATACCAGCCATCGTACTGGTTTATTACTTCAAAAACTATGAAGTAACTCGCAAGAACACCATCAAGGCGCTTTTAATCTCGGTAGTCATCCTAGGCGGCATCCTCTACGGCATTATCCCTGGCGTGGTGAGTATGGCGGGCGTGTTTGAACTGTTCTTTGTCAACACCCTCGGCTTCGGGTTCAACACCGGCGCGTTGGTTTATGCCTTCCTGCTGATTGCAGGCATCATTGCAGGCATTTGGTACACCATCAAGAAACAGCACCCCATCCTCAACACCATCATCACCGGCATTGCCGTGATCCTAATCGGCTACTCCTCGTTTGCCATGATTGTGATCCGCTCAGTAGCCAACCCGCCCATGGATCAAAACTCACCTGAGGACATTTTCTCGCTGATGGGCTACCTCAACAGGGAACAATACGGCGACCGCCCGCTGTTCTTCGGACAAAATTTCAACTCCCCGCTCGACCGCCGAGCCATGGAGGGAAAACAAGGAAGCCCCATCTATGTTAAGAAAGATGGCAAATATGTGATTGCAGAATACCGTCCCGAATACAAATTCGACGACCGCACCACCACCCCTTTCCCACGCATGTACAGCCGTGAACAGCGGCACATACAGGAATACAAAAGGTGGACCAATATGACGGGGCGCCCAGTGCGCATAGAAGACGAATCGGGACAGATGAAAACCATTGCGGTTCCCACCATGTTCGAAAACATCAAGTTCTTTTGGAATTACCAGGTGGTACACATGTATTTCCGCTATTTCATGTGGAACTTCTCGGGGCGTCAAAACGACATTCAAGGCCACGGCGAAGTGAACAAGGGCAACTGGATCACCGGCATCCCCTTCATCGACAATGCCTTTTATGGAGACCAGTCGCTACTGCCCGACTCCTTGAAAAACAACAAGGGCCGCAATGCCTACTTCATGCTGCCGTTGCTCCTGGGAATTGCCGGCATGTTCTTCCAGTATGGCCGCGGCAAACAGGGTAAACAGGGATTCTGGATCGTCCTGCTCCTCTTCTTCCTTACAGGCCTGGCCATTGTGCTTTACCTGAACCAAACACCCTTACAACCCCGCGAACGCGACTATGCCTATGCAGGATCCTTCTATGCCTTCACCATCTGGATTGGATTGGGCGTACTGGGTCTGATCGAAGCCCTGCGCAAGTATGCGGCTCCCAAGGTGGCCACCATCGCTGCTACCACAGCAGCCTTGTTGTTGGTACCAGGCCTGATGGCTTCGGAGAACTGGGACGACCACGACCGCTCGCACCGCTACATCGCCAGGGATTTGGCGTACAACTACCTGAATAGCTGTGAGGAGAACGCCATCCTGTTCACCAACGGCGACAACGACACCTTCCCACTCTGGTATGCCCAGGAAGTGGAAGGCATTCGCACCGATGTGCGCGTGTGCAACTTAAGCTACTTGCAAACCGACTGGTACATCGACCAGATGAAACGCAAGGCCTACCTATCGGAACCGCTCCCCATCAGCTTCAACCACGATCAATATGTGGTGGGCAGCCGCGATGCCGTTTACCTGTTCGACCGCATCCAGGGTGAAGTGGATCTGAAAGAGGCGCTCCGGTTCGTTGCCAGCGACGACCCACGCACCAAGCAAATTCCGGAATACTCGGGCAAGATTGATTACATGCCTTCAAAGAACTTTAAGCTTGATGTGGATCGCAATAAAATCATCGAGAAGGGTATTGTGCCAGAATCAATGCACCACTTGATTGATTCGGTGATGACCATCCGACTCGACAAAAACATGATCTTAAAAAATGAGCTGATGGTACTCGACATGCTGGCCACCAGCAATTGGGATCGCCCCATCTATTATGCCGTCACGGTGGGCAACGACAACTATGCCGGCTTGCAGGATTATTTCCAGCTCGAAGGATTTGCCTACCGTATTGTGCCCGTGAAGGCCAACAACGAAGATGGCCAAACCGGCCGAGTGGACACCGAACGTATGTACAAAAAACTGATGGAAGAGTTTCGCTGGGGAGGCTACAACGATCCCCGCGTTTACCTGGATGAAAACATCCTGCGCATGGCTTTGAACATCCGCAACAACCTGACACGACTGGCCAATGCCCTGCTCGACGAAGGCAAGACGGAAAAAGCCGTGGCGGTGCTGGACAAAACAATGGCCGAACTGCCGGTTCCCCAGGTGCCGCACAACTATTTCAGCATCTTCATTGCACAAGGCTATTATAGGGCAGGCCAACCTCAAAAAGGTGATGAAATCATGGATGCCCTGGCCAAGGAAAACTTGCAGGAGCTGGTTTACTATACGTCGTTGGGAGACAACTTGCGACGCAGCGTATCGAGCGACCTAGAGCGCAATATCGCCATCTATTACGAAATCATGCGCATGGCCAACCAAAACGAACGCAGCGACTTGATGAAAGATCTAACAGATCAATACACCCCAGTTTTGAACAAAACAGGATTCTTCAACCAATGAAGCTCGTCGGCTCGAAACAGATGATACAACCCCCGCAATGGATGCGCTGCTTTTATGGCAGCGCATTCTGGCGGGGATCATCCACCGGAAAAACCATCCACCTCACCTTCGATGACGGGCCGGTTCCCAATCCCACAACGTGGGTGCTCGATTTGCTGAAACAATACGACATCAAGGCGACCTTTTTTTGCGTGGGTGAAAACATCGACAAACATCCCGAGCTATACCAACAGTTGCTTGAGCAGGGCCATTCGGTGGGAAACCACACCTACCACCATACCAAGGCCTTTGCTGTTTCGAGGGAAACCTACTTCAGGGAGATTGGGTTGGTCAACCAACGGATGAAAACCGGGCTCTTCAGGCCACCACACGGCCAACTTTACCCCTGGTACCTGAAAGAGCTCAACAAAATATTCGACAAAATTGTTTTTTGGGATGTGATGCCCATGGATTACGACAGCCGGCTAAATGCCAAAGAGGTGTTTGACAATGTGCGGCAATATGTGCGACCAGGATCGGTCATCGTTTTCCACGACTCATTGAAGGCGCGCGACCGTCTGATAACAGCCCTGCCACAAACCATCGAACACCTTTTGAACGAAGGCTATACATTTAAACCACTATAATCAACACCTATAAAGAAGCATCAATGAAAATATTACTGATCGGATCGGGCGGCCGCGAACATGCCATGGCCTGGAAAATGGTTCAAAGTCCAAAACTATCCCAACTGTTTATTGCCCCCGGCAATGCAGGCACCAGCCAGCTTGGCACCAATGTGGATCTGAATCCCAACGACCACGAATCGGTGAAACAATTCATTACCGAACAGCACATCGACATGGTGGTGGTGGGGCCCGAAGAGCCATTGGTAAACGGCATCTACGATGCCTTGCTCAATGATCCGCGCACAGCCGCCGTACCCGTCATCGGCCCTTCAAAAAATGGGGCCGAACTGGAGGGCAGCAAGGATTTTGCCAAGGCCTTTATGATGCGCCACAACATCCCCACAGCCAAATATCTTTCGGTAACTGCCGCCAACATTGCAGAAGGGGAAGCCTTCCTCGACACATTAAAACAACCTTATGTGCTTAAAGCCGATGGGTTGGCAGCTGGGAAAGGGGTGCTGATCCTCGACTCGCTGGTAGAGGCCAAACAGGAGCTCCGCGCCATGCTGGAGGGTAAATTCGGCAAAGCCAGCCAAACCGTCGTCATCGAAGAATATTTGAGTGGCATAGAGCTGTCGGTCTTTGTGCTGACCGATGGCCATTCCTATATGGTGCTACCCGAAGCCAAAGACTACAAACGAATTGGCGAAGGCGACACCGGCCTCAACACCGGCGGGATGGGTGCCATTTCACCGGTTCCCTTTGCCGATGATGTCTTCATGAAGAAAGTGGATGAACGCATCATCCGCCCCACCATCGAAGGTTTTATCAAGGACGACATCACCTACAAGGGTTTTGTCTTTATTGGCCTGATGAATGTGGATGGCGAACCCATGGTGATCGAATACAACGTCCGCATGGGCGACCCCGAAACGGAAGTGGTGATGCCCCGCATTGAGAACGACTTGATTGACCTGTTCGAAGCGGTGGCTGCTGGCGAGTTGAAGAATCTGGAAATGAAAATCAGCCCTAAGGCTTGCACCACCGTTATGATGGTGGCAGGCGGTTATCCCGGCGACTACGAGAAGGGAAAACTCATCACAGGAATCGACCAAACCCAGGGCAGCCTAATCTTCCATGCCGGCACAAAACAGACGCCACAAGGTGTGGTCACCAATGGCGGACGGGTAATTGCCGTAAGCTCTTTGGCAGAAACCAAAAATGAAGCATTGGAAATTTCATTTAAGAATGCAGGATTGATTAACTTTGACGGTAAATATTTCCGAAGCGATATTGGATTCGACCTATAAAAAATGATGCTTTACCGAATTTTCAGCAAGAATAATTTTATAGCCTTTGCACTATTGCCCATCCTATTGGTTGGGCTTAGGGCAAGGCTTCTTTTTTCCCATCAGATTCCCCTGCTGGAGAATGTGCAAACGCCATTGTGGGCACTTTTTTACAACACCCTCAAAGTCAATCCCCGTTATCTCCATGCGGCAGCCATCGTGCTCACGTTGATTAGTGCTTTGGCCGTCAACCGGCTCACCAACCATTACAACTTCACACAACGCCAGACCAATTTGGCGGGATTCTTCTACATCCTGTTTTGTAGTGGACTCATCATGGTGCAGGAGCTACAACCCATCCTGATTTTTGTCCCATTTTTTATCATTGCCATGGAGCGCCTGTTCCAGGGAGTAACCTATCCCACCCCCATGCGCCACTGTTTTGAAGCAGCACTTTGGATTTCCACCGCATCGCTTTTTTATGGCAAGGGCATCTGGTTTTTCCCGTTGATATTCCTAGCCATGGCCATGATGCGGATTTTCAACCTCAAATCGCTTATTGCAGCATTAATCGGCATTATTTTGCCATATCTCTTTGCAATCACCTATTACTTGCTCAACAACCAACTACAGCACTATGCCGACACTACCCTTGAAACCATGCTATCGCCCATTGCATTTTTCAACCACAGCATCATGTCGCGCATCTACCTCACCATCACCACATTTTTTGTCATCATCAGTCTCCTCAGTGCCATCCGCCGACTGACCATGGTAAAAATCATCACCCGCAAATATTACCGTTTTATCATTTGGACCATATTCTTCCCCTCGGCCTTAGTTTTCACCCCCTATTTTTCATTTGATGTATTACCGGTAATCGCCATTGGGGCATCGGTGGTTGCAGCAACCATGATGCACAACTGGCAGAAAAACAAAATAAAGGAAGTGATCATCTTCATCCTGGCAACCATCACCATTCTAACCCAATGGCTCGTGGGCTGAACATCATGTCGGCAACCAGCGTTGAACAACAGCCGAAAGGTCATCGAGTTTAAAAGGTTTTCCCACATAATCGTTCATGCCTGCATCCAGGCAGATATCCCTATCGCCTTTCAGCGCATTGGCAGTAACGGCAATAATGGGCACCTCAATTCCCATAGCACGTATGGCTCGGGTGGCATCCAGCCCATTCAACACCGGCATTTGAATATCCATTAGAACAAGGTCCACAACACCCTTATTGTCTGAAAACCAATCCAGAGCCTCCTGCCCATTGGCAACAATATCGACCTTCAAACCCAGGCGTACCATCATCTTCTCGGCAATCTTCTGATTGATAATATTATCCTCAACCAACAGGACACGCCGATCCTTGATGCTCTTCTCTACCAATCCTTTTTCGGCAGGCAGTACCACCCCAAGGGGCTGCGTGGCAAACATGGTTTCGATGGCGGCATAGAGCAGCGTGTACTTCACCGGCTTTTTCAGCAACACATCCACCCCCGGCAAATCATCAACGCTCTTCCACCTTATTTCGGATGAAAACAGGATGATTTTAACCGTTGGCAAGAGTTGTTTCAACTTGGGGATGAAATCCTTGTTACCATTGAGGATGACATTGGAATCGACAATCACCAGCCTCACATCACGGTCACGCGTCAAGCTCTTCAAGGCCGCCGCCTGGCTATCGCACACCTCACTGGCGATCCCCCAGTTGCTCAAAGTCTTGCGCAGCAGCAACACAGTGGCCTGATGATTGTCCACAATCAAAGTTTTGACATAGGAATAGTCGTGCATCTGCCCACTGGGCAACACATCCTGCTTTTCAATCACAAAGGGCAGCACAATATGGAAAATGGAGCCTGGTGCCTCTTTGGACCAAGCAAAATTAGGGTTGGGACTCTCCACCCAAATACGTCCCCCCATCAACTCCACCAGCATCTTGGAAATACTGGTTCCCAAGCCGGTTCCACCAAAACGGCGTGTGGTGCTGCCATCGGCCTGAGTAAACGACTCGAATATTTTCTCAAGCTTATCCTTCTCAATACCAATCCCCGAATCCTCAACTTTAAAATGAATAAAGATTTGCGACCCAACCTGGCTCTCTACCTCCACATTCAAAAGCACCTCCCCCTCCTGGGTGAATTTGACCGAATTGCCCAACAGGTTAATTAAAACCTGTATCAACCGGCTCTCGTCGCCAATCAACATATTGGGGATGGTTTCCTGAACGTTGCTCACCACCTCCAACGACTTGTTGTAGGCTTTAAAGGAGATCTGATCCATCAGATAATCGACCGTTGAGCGGATATTAAACGGATAGCTTTCGATGGTCATTTTACCGGCCTCGATCTTCGAAAAATCAAGAATGTCGTTGATGATATTCAACAAACTGTCGCACGACTTGCTGATGATGTTCACAATCTTTCCTTGCTCCTTATTCAGGGTGGTTTTGCTCAGCAGGTCGGTGGCTCCCACAATCCCATTCATGGGCGTACGGATTTCATGGCTCATATTGGCCAGGAACTCCGACTTAGCCTTATTGCTTTCAGCAGCCCGGTTCAAAATCTCCTTTTGAGCCGTTATATCCATAAAGGCCTCCAGCAGTAGGTTGCGGTTCTCGAGGCGAATGGGAATGATATTCTTCAAAATAACCCTTGAGATGTTGTTCTCTTTCACCACCATGCGGGCCTCCTGGGTGATGACGGAGGCGCCGGAGACTGAATCGGTGTATTGTTCGCTCTTCAACGTCTCGAAAACCTCGTGGTAAGGCACATGGTGCAACGCCTCAAGGGCAACCGAGATATCACCGTACCCCATAATCTTGGCAGCGGTTCGGTTAACCTGGAGTATCTCCTGCTCTTCACCAATGAGTAGCACGCCCACCGGAAGGTTCTCGGTGATGGTGGACATGGTTTCCACCGAATCGCGCAAAGATTCCGATAGCCGTCTTTTTTCAGTGACATCTTCCTTAATAATCAAGTAATTAGAAATGGTTTGCCCCTCGCCCATGACCGGAGAGATCAAAACTTTTTCCCATAATTCACTACCATCCTTTCGCACGGAAGCCACCTCACCATGCCATATTTTGCCATCCTGTATGGTTTGCAACAGTATCTGGTTCAATTCTCCATGGCCATCCCCATTTCCCGCCATCAACACATCGGCATTGCGGTAATCACTGATGGTGAAACCGGAAATCCGCTCCATGCCCTTATTCACATATTCAATATGCCCCCTGGTATCGGCAATCATGATGGAAATGGGGCTTTGATCAATGGCAAGAGAGAGCAGTTGGTTGCTCTCTTCGGTTTTGCGCCTTTGCAGGACAACATTTTTTATCTGGGTTATAAGGAAATAGGAGATGACTGCCACCATAATAAAAAAAACAAACACCGAGAGATATTTGAGTTGGCTGTAGTTTTGAATAATGGAGATGCTCGAATTATTCAAATACTGATAACGCTTATTAATGGCGTATGAAATTCGGTTTTGGATCTCCCCCAGCCGCGTAAATTGTTTGTCGGCCTGCTTCAAGTAAAATTCCAGCGAATTCATAGCCATCCCATCTAAGAAGGGATCCTTCTCCAGGAATTGCAGCACCAACTCATTTATTTTGAGCGACAGAACACCAAGGTCTTGGATTTTAGGAACCAAATCCCCCATTTCCTTCACCGACCCGGTAAATTCATCCTGTTGGTACTCAATCACCTCCACAATCTCATCCTGCCCAAAATAATTCACCGTCTTGATATCTGAAACCACGCCGCCCTGGTGAATGACCCCCACTATCCGAACGCATTGTTGGGTCAACTGCTCTATGCGTTTTTGAATGGCGGCAAGCTGTTGGGTCGACCTGACCGATCTATAATTATTGAATTCGAGGTTTAACTCCAACAAATGGCGCTGCAACAAGGTTTCCAACTTTTGTTGCTGCTCCTGGTTGTGGATCTTACGCTGGTAAGTGACAATATAGGTCTCATCGAAAAAATTATCAATCACCAATATAAAAACCACTGTTGCCAAAAAAATGGTCAACAACCAATACAATTTGTTTACGATGGGTTCACGACCCTTAAAAAGGGGTGAAATTAAAATATGCCTCTTCACGCGACGCGGATAATAACATGACTTAACAGTAAAGATAAATAATTTACCATTCAAACCGTCAAAATAGAGGAATAAATACTACTTAAAGATGCTATCTATGAATAAAATGCTTACTGATCCATTTGGGAATGACCACAGCGCCAATCAAAAGATAGGGATAATAGCTGATCAGTCGCCACAGAAGCGCCAGAGCAATACCCCCACCAACAGGAATATAGGAGGAGAGGAACTCCTTGAAAACGTATTCGGCAAAACCACTGCCGCCTGGCGTCGGACTCACCAACATCATAATCCACATAACCAACTGCTTCCCAAAGACAATAAAATGCTCGAACAACCCCAAGTGGGCGAAGCCAAGAAAAGAGATGATCAAGGTATTGACTACCCAATAGCGGGCAATCCAGCTAATGCTTGTGGCACCAAAGGCTTTTAACCAGGAGCTGAACTCCCAGGTTTTAAAAAAACGGGAGGTCTCAATCAGGTCGTTCCCTGCTTCATTGGCCTGAGGCCGCCATTTGCGGAGCAACGACCATTTGAAAACAAAAAGCAACAAGCGTTTCAACCCTCGGGGATTGTAAAAAAGGCCATAACTCAACACAATAATATAAGCCAGCTTCAAAAAGTACCCAAGCAAGGCAATCACCACAAAATGATCCATCCATCCACCCCCGGAAAGGGAAATTTCGAAAAGGTTGCCCACACCTATAAGTAACAACACCAGGGGAAACATGATTACAAAAAACAACTCATCCAAAAAGGAGGTCACCATCACCACCCCAGTGGCCCGTCCCAGGCGGATGCCCTCCTTGTTGAGGAAGAAAATGGCCACACTGGTTCCACCAACGGCAGAGGGCGTAATGGCCGAGGTGAATTCCCAAAGCATGATGATATTAAAGGCCTTCCGCCACGACAACTCCCCGCCTGTCAAAATACGGATCCGCAGCATATAGCCGATGTCGCGCAAGGCCATCATCAACAGCGAGGCCAAGAGCCAGAAGAAAGAGAAAAAGGTGAAGGAAAAAGAGCTAAAGGAAGAGGGATCGTACTCTTTATAAAACAGATAACCAGTAACCACTAACCCAATAATGACGGGAAATATCACTTTCCCGGGACGGATGCTTCTGAGTATCTTTCCGGAGTTATCGGTCATGATTTTCAATTTTTACAAAAATATAAAAACATCCATGCAATACAACCAAACTCCAGGAAATAAAAAAAGACCACTCTGTGAGTGGTCTTTATATTCTGTGGAGACAAGGGGAGTCGAACCCCTGACCTCTTGACTGCCAGTCAAACGCTCTAGCCAACTGAGCTATGCCCCCGTATTTGTTTTGCGATGCAAAGATACACATACATTTCAAATAAAAAATAGTATTGCGAAAAAAATATTCAAAAAAACAACAACCCCACACAGAATATTGATTTACAACCATTTAAAAAATTCAAAAGAAAAAAAAGCAAAAAGAAGCCAAATTTTGATTATAAAACCCTATTTTTATCTCCGCAAAAGAAACTCAAAAGAGCTATTTTACTTGACTTTAATATAAAAAGAAGCTATTTTTAGGCATCAAAACTTTATTTGTATTATGGAAATTAAAAAGTCGCCCAAAGCAGATCTTGAAAACAAGAAGGCGGTCTTCATGCAAATAGGTTTAGTGGTAGCCCTTTCATTGGTATTAATTGCTTTTGAATGGACCACGACCGATGTAGCCATTGGCTCCATGCAGATGACAGAAGACGTTGCAGCTGAGGAAGAGATCATTCCGATCACTCGCCAGGAGGAGGTCAAACCACCGCCACCACCGCCACCACCAAAGGTGTCAGACGTTCTTAACATCGTTGAAGACGATGTGGAACTGGATGACGAATTGGAATTGATGGATACTGAGGCAAACGAGAATACCGAAATTGACTATCAGGCAATTGAAGTAGTAGAGGAAGAGGAGGATGCTCCAGTTTTCTTTATCGTGGAACAAATGCCCGTATTCCCAGGTGGAGAAGAAGCACTGAGGAAATACATTGCCCAATCGGTGAAGTATCCAGCCATTGCGCAGGAGAACGGTATCCAGGGTCGTGTTTTCGTAGCCTTTGTTGTGAACACCAAAGGAGAAGTGACCGATGTCAAGATTGCCCGTGGGGTTGACCCCAACCTCGACAAAGAGGCCATTCGCGTGGTAACTAACATGCCCAAATGGACACCCGGTAAACAACGGGGTAAGGCTGTTAAGGTATCCTACACGGTGCCCATCAACTTTGTGTTGCAATAAGACACTGCCTAAAAGAAACCAAGAACCCGGCCAATCAGGTCGGGTTTTTTTGTTTTCGCACTCGTTTGCCCCTCCCTTCTTTTTATCACCAACCTATCGCAAAAGTTCAAAAAAACAACTAGGTTTGTAACAAGAAAACAAAACAGCATACTGAATGATAGAAAAACTATCGAATAAAAAAAACCTTGAAAAAGTCATCCTAGTGGGCGTCAAAACTCCAGAGATGAGCCTCCAACAGCTGGACGACTACCTCAAGGAATTGGCCTTTCTGGCCGAGACGGCAGGCGCCGAGCCGGTAAAATATTTCACACAAAACCTTACCGTGCCCGATCCCCGCACCTACGTGGGAACCGGCAAACTGGAAGAGATCAACGAATACATCAAAGTGCATGAAATACAAACCATCATCTTTGATGACGAATTAACCCCTTCGCAACTGCGGAATATAGAAAAAGAGTTACGCATATTGGTTCTGGACAGGACCAACCTGATCCTCGATATATTTGCCCGGAGGGCACGTACGGCTCATGCCAAGACCCAAGTGGAACTGGCACAATACCAATACCTACTCCCCCGATTGACCCGCATGTGGACCCACTTGGAGCGCCAAAGGGGCGGTATTGGGATGCGGGGACCAGGAGAGAAAGAGATTGAAACCGACCGGCGCATCATTCGCGATAAGATCGCCTTGCTGAAGGAAGACCTCAAAAAGATCGACCGACAGATGATGACCCAACGCCAAAACCGGGGTAAACTGGTGCGCGTGGCTCTGGTGGGCTACACCAATGTGGGGAAATCAACCCTAATGAACGTACTGAGCAAATCGAACGTGTTTGCCGAGAACAAACTCTTTGCCACACTCGACACCACTGTACGCAAAGTGGTGATTGGCAACCTCCCCTTCCTGCTGGCCGACACGGTGGGCTTTATCCGAAAGCTGCCCCACCATTTGGTGGAATCGTTCAAATCGACCCTCGATGAAGTGAGGGAGGCCGACATCCTGTTGCATATCGTGGACATTTCCCACCCGGGCTTCGAACAACAGATTGAGGTGGTAAACCAAACACTTCACGAACTGGATGAAAGGGACAAACCACAAATATTGGTTTTCAACAAAATTGACGCGTACAACTACACGCCCAAGGAGGCCGATGACTTAACGCCCGTGACGGCGGCCAACTTTACGCTGGATGATTTAAAAAAGACCTGGATGGGTAAAAGTACGCAGTGCGTCTTTATTTCAGCACTCAACAAAGTGAATTTCATTGAATTCAAAGAATTGGTATATAATGAGGTGCGAAAAATACACACCCAGCGCTTCCCCTTCAACGATTTCCTATACGAGAACTTCGACGACCTGGAAACCCGAAGCGAAGCCTACGAGGATGAAGAGGACGAATAATGAATGAAAAAGAGCCGGCAATTTTTATGTTGCCGGCTCTTTTCTATAGAGATCTCCACAGGGATTATTTTCCAACCACTCCTTCTTTAATCAGGTACTCGGCAATCTGCACGGCATTGAGTGCAGCACCTTTTTTAATCTGATCACTCACCGTCCAAAAGGTCAACCCATTGGGATCGGACAGATCCTTCCGCAACCGTCCCACATAAACAGGATCTTTGCCCGCCAGGAACAGTGGCATGGGGTACTGTTTCTCCTCGGGTTTGTCCATCAACACCACACCTTCGGCAGCTTCGAAAGCTTGCCGTGCTTCTTCGATGGAAACAGGCTGTTCGGTTTCAATCCAAATACTTTCGGAGTGGGCACGCATAACCGGTATGCGCACACAGGTGGCGCTTACCTTCACATCGGAATGCATGATCTTGCGCGTTTCGTGGTACATCTTCATCTCCTCCTTGGTGTAACCATTGTCGGTAAAGACATCCACCTGCGGAATGATGTTCATAGCCAACTGGTATTGGAATTTGGAAACAGTGACCGACTTATTTTCAACCACTTCCTTCACCTGCGTGGCCAGCTCTTCCATCCCTGTTGCTCCGGCGCCACTGGCGGCCTGGTAAGTGGAGACATGAATGCGCTTAATGTGCGACAAAGCCTCAATGGGCGTCAGTGCCACCACCATCTGAATGGTGGTGCAGTTGGGGTTGGCGATGATGCGGCGCGGTGCATTTTTAGCATCCTCGGCATTCACTTCGGGCACCACCAAAGGCACATCCTCATCCATCCTGAAGGCACTGGAATTATCAATCATCAGGGCGCCATGCTTGGTGATGGTTTCGGCGTATTCCTTCGAAATGGAAGCGCCGGCCGAAGTCAGGGCTATATCGACACCTTTGAAGTCGTCGTTATGCTTGAGCTCCTTTACAACAATCTCCTGCCCTTTAAACCGGACAACCTTACCTGCACTTCGCGACGAGCCAAACAGCAACAACTCATCTAAAGGAAAATTGCGCTCCTCCAACACCTGAAGGAACTCCTGACCAACGGCTCCGCTGGCACCAACAATGGCTACTCTCATTTTCAATCGACATTAATTTTATTTGAATTGAAATATGCGTAACTTAATATACCCTTTCAGAGAATGATTAAATTTCACACTTATGCAAAAATAGTTTATTTTCTTCGAAAAATATAACAACATGCGCCGCTTTTTTCTATTTTTCGTAATTATCCCCTTTTCCATTGAAGCACAAATCAATGAAACATTTGCGGATGGGGATTTCACCACAAATCCAACCTGGATTGGAACCGAAAGCAAATTTACCATCTCCCCCAGCCAGCAACTCCAATTAAACGCGCCTCCCGAAGCCGCCACAGCCTGGTTGTTCACCCCTAGCACCGCCATGGAGGATGCCATCTGGTCGATTGAACTGACCTTGGATTTCAATCCCTCGTCGTCGAACCATGCAAAAATATGGATTGCTGCGGACAATCGTGATCCTGGGCAGATAAAAAATGGGGTGCTGCTCAATATTGGTGCCAGTGATGACGCCATTGTTTTACAAGCGATTACCAATGGCAAAACAACCACCCTGATTAAAGGGCAGCAAGCTCGCTTAAACCGTGAAAAAATCAATGCAACCATCCGGCTAACCCGAGCAGGCGATACTTGGACCTTGGCGGTAAACATGGATGAGGAATGGATTGCCGAAGGAACAGTCCAATATAATCCCCCATTCGGATCCCAATGGTTTGGCATTTACTGCAATTACACGCAAACACGCAGCACAAAATTTTGGTTCGACAACATTGTGGCAACTGGCAATCCGCGACCCGACCGCGAAAAACCACAGGTCACCAGCCACCTGATGAAACGGCCCGATATGATTGAGGTTCAATTCAACGAACCCATCACCACCGAAAAGGCAGAGATCAGCTTTTCAGCAGTCACCTCCTCGGCCATCAACATAACCCAGCCCGCAACGGATTTACTGCAGTTAACCTTCCCGCCTGTACCCAGCGACCTCACGAATGAAACGCTGCAAATAAAAAACATTTCCGACTTAAACAACAACACCCTGCAAGACACCTCTTTGATGGTCAACTACTCTTTTTTTAGAGTCTCCGGCGTGGAAGTGATCCCGCCCACGGCATTGATCCTTCACTTCAACAATACGCTAGCTCCCGAAGGGAGTCAGCCCCAGGCCAAAATCACCTTGGACACGGCCGAGTTGTTACCTGATTCCATGACCATAGATGACACCAACTTAACAGCCTATTTCCCGATCACGTTTGAAAAAGGTGAGCCACACACACTCCAAGCCATGGGCTTCCTGGATATTTATGGCAATATGCTGGAGGCCATGACAAAAACCATCGGATACCACGAACCGGCACGCAACAGCATTGTCATCACCGAATTCATGTCCGACCCGGATCCTTCAATGGGTTTGCCCAACAGCGAGTATCTCGAACTGTTCAACAATACCCCCTTCGACATCAACCTGCAAGATTGGCAAATAAGTGTCAACCAAACAACTGGTTCACTTCCCAACTATACCATTCCTTCGCAAGATTACGCCATCCTTTGCCCACTCGCCAATATGGGACAATTTGCGACCAACAAAAAATTGGCACCATCACGCTGGCCTGCCATAACCAACGCAGGGGCTTCCATCGTGATCAGCACACCCAACGGCATCGTGACCGATGCGTTGAGTTTCGACTTGGCAAACTGGAGCGACCAATCGTTCAAGGAGGAGGGTGGATGGTCGTTCGAAATCATCGACATCAGCAACAGGTGTGCCGACCACACGAACTGGAGCTACTCGGGCAACCTCAATGGAGGGACGCCATCGGAGGCTAACAGCAACCAAGCAGAAAACCCCGACCAAACACCGCCTGCCATCCAGAACATCCAAATCCATCCGGATCAGTCGCTAAAAATCAAATTTACCGAGCCTGTGGTCATCGACCAGCTTTCCGAATCCAGCCAGATGACCATCAATGGGCGACCGGAACAGGTAACAATCGCCAAATTCGACCAAATCTTCAACAATCAAATCACCATAGCGCTGGACGAAAAACCGGCGAAGGGCACCATATACCAGATTGACGACATCCAGATAATGGATTTGGCAGGCAACAGCCTGGTGTATGACGTGATGGCAAGGTATGGGATCCCAGAGGATCCGGAACCGGGTGATGCCGTGGTGAACGAAATCATGTTCAATACAGCCGGTGAAGCACCCGATTTTGTGGAAATATTCAATACCTCACAAAAGATTCTGCTTCTGAGCCAAATCAGCATTGGAAAAATGAGCGAAGGCGTGGTAAAATCACTCACGCCCTTGTCGAACCTCAACCGGCTGTTTTTTCCCAACGACTATGTGGTGGCCACACCCGATAGCTTGAAGACGGTATCGAACTACAACTGCGCGGAAGAAAAATGGGTGGTTAAGACGCTAAAGTTCCCTTCCCTTTCGGATGATGGCGAATGCCTGGTCCTGGCGAAAACCAATGGCGAACCATTGGAAAGTTTCTGTTTCGATCCCAAAATGCACCACCCCTTGCTTAAAATTCGCGATGGCATTTCGCTGGAACGCATCGATCCGCGGCAGCCAGCCAACAACCGTGGCAACTGGCAAACAGCTTCAGCCAACAGTGGCTATGCCACGCCAACAGCCATTAATTCGCAATACAAACCGTTTAATTTGGAACAGGACAACACCTTAAGCCTTTCGCCAGCCTATTTTACACCGGATGGTGACGGAGTGGACGATTACTTGATGATTCAATACCGAACGGAAGCTCCTGGCTGGAATGCCACCATCAGGATTTACGGAGCCACCGGCCACATGGTCAAAACTGTGGCCAACAACGAAATTATGGGCATGGAGGGTTTTTGGCTTTGGAATGGGCTGGACGACAACAACCAACCGCTCAACAGGGGCAACTATCTGGTTCTCCTAAAAATGTTCAACCAAGAAGGGCAGCAAAAAGTGATCAAAAAGAGCTGCACCCTTGGCGTAGCCATAAAATAATGACAGACAGGCGTTTTTTCACCTGTCTGTCATATCACTTGATTATACTGCTTTAACCAGCTCCTTGATCACTTTGGTCATCAGCGGTTCGGCAGCGGCAGCCACCTTTTGGACCTCCTCGTGACTCACCTCCACGATTTCGCCAGGCACACCTGAATCGGTAATAATGGAGATCCCAAAACATTCCATGCCCATGTGGCGGGCCACAATCACCTCGGGCACGGTGGACATGCCCACGGCATCACCACCCAGAACCCGGAACATTTTGTATTCGGCAGGCGTTTCGAAAGTTGGGCCTGATGTTCCCACATAAACGCCTTGTTTCAGGCTGATGTTGTTTTTTTCGGCAATATCGAAGGCCAGTTTCATCAACCGCTTGCTGTACGATTCGCTCATATCGGGGAAACGGGGGCCAAATTCGTTCATATTGGGACCAAGTAAAGGATTGGTTCCGAACATATTGATGTGGTCGTTGATCACCATAATGTCGCCAACCTTGAATTCAGGATTGAGGCCGCCGCTGGCATTGGAAACAAACAGGGTTTCAATACCAGCAGTTTTCATCACCCGCACTGGGAATGTCACCTGCTTCATCTCGTAACCTTCGTAGTAGTGGAAACGCCCCTGCATGGCCACCACCGGAACGCCTTGGATCGTCCCCACAATCAAACGACCTTGGTGCCCCTCGACGGTGGAAACAGGAAAATGGGGAATGGTTTCATAGGGCAACGATTTCTCGATTTGGATTTCACTCACCAAACCACCCAAGCCGGTTCCCAAAATAATGCCGATGCGCGGCTGCACAGAAAACTGTGATTTCAGATAGGCTGCCGCTTCATTGATTTTTTCCAACATAATGCTTTATTAATTGATCAAACTTAATTTTTCCATTGAATAAAAATCCCAACCTGATGGGAAGATAATAGAGATGATTGGCAAAAGCAAATCTTCCAAGGTCAATACTGTCCATTCGGGCTGCATCCTTTTCGGTCATCACCACCACATTGACGCCCGCACCAGCAGACAAAAAACCATCTTCAATTCGTTTCAAATCATCTTCGCCGAAATGGTGGTGATCGCCAAAAGGCATTGGCATGACCGAATAACCGGCATCCTGCAAATAGTTGTGGAATGGGGTAGGATTGGCAATCCCCGAGATGGCCACAACACCATCGATGCTGCTGGGCAACTCATTTTGATGTTTGAATGCTTTGAGTACCCCATAATTGATGCTGGTAAAAAAGAGATGTTGACCAGGGCGCAAGGCCAGCTTATGTGAGAAAAAATCCCTCTCCGCTTCCGACAAGGTTCCTGGGCACTTGTTAACGATGAGGATATGAGCCCGACGACGGCCGGAAGCTGGCTCCCGCAGCGAACCGGCAGGAAAGGGATGATCCTTCCAGATGGGTCGATTGTAATCCATCATCATCACATAGAGACCGGCATGGACTGCCCGGTGCTGGAAACCATCGTCCATCAGCACCACATTGGTTTTTGAATGAGCAAGCAAGTGGGTTATCCCTTTAGCCCGGTCGGCCGAAACCACTATAGGCAAACAAGGAAAACGTTGCTTGATTTGATAGGGTTCATCTCCAATTGCCAAAGCATCGGAACTGGCATCGGCCATAACAATCCCCTTGGTTTTTCGCCTGTAACCACGGCTCACCAACCCTGGCTGACGGATATCCGAAAGGAGTTGAATCAGATATTCGATGCAAGGGGTCTTGCCCGTACCCCCAACAGTAATGTTACCCACGCAGATGACCGGGACATCGAAAGTGACAGATCGAAACCATCCTTTATCGTACAGAAGATTACGAAGGGAAGTGACTCCGCCATAAATCCATGAGAGAGGTAAAAGCAGTTTGCGCATCCTAGAGTGATTAAAGTAAAAAAACAGGAAAGGAACCGCAGATCCCTTTCCTGCTTCAAAGATACCTAAACGATCAATTCAGTGAAATATCGAAGGGCAAGCGAGCCTGAATCTGGTCGCGTCCCTGCATGGTTTTCAAAATTTTCATATACTCGTATTCCTCACCAAGGATCATTTTGCCAAAATACATTTTTGCATCGCCAGTCAGCTCCTTAACCAGTTCCTCGAATGGATCGGGCACTTCGGGCAGTTCTACGATGCGGTACTTTTCGAGCTTGGCCATTCCTTTGGCAATCTGGATGGCGTCGTCAAGCCCACCGATTTTGTCAACAAGCCCTATTTCCAACGCGTTGACACCGGCCCATACCCGCCCTTGGCCAATAGAATCGATGCTGGCGGTGGTGGTATGGCGTCCATCGGCACACCGATTCAGGAACACCTCGTATCCCCGCTCGATGTAGCTCTGCATCAAATCGCGCTCATCGCTGGTGAAAGGCCTGGTAAGGCTTGGTAGGTCGGAAAATTTATTGGTTTTAACACCATCGAAGGATAGTCCAATTTTCTTCATCAACTCCCCGGTATTTGGAATCATTCCGAAAATGCCGATGGATCCGGTGAGGGTGTTGGGTTGCGCCACAATGGAATCGGCAGCGCAGGCAATATAGTAGCCGCCCGAGGCAGCCAGATCGCCCATCGACACCACGGTGGGCTTGGTTTCTTGAGCCAGCTTCACTTCGCGCCAGATCAACTCCGAGCCAAGAGCTGAACCTCCTGGCGAGTTGATGCGCAAAACGATGGCTTTGATGGATGAATCGCGACGGGCAATGCGGATGGTGCGCGATAACTTATCGGATTGGATGCCGCCACTGGAGCTGCCATCGATTTCACCTTCGGCATAGATCACCGCAATCTTATCCTTTGCCAAACCTTTGGTTTCGCCAGCCACATAAACCTTCGTGTATTTGGCATGAGTCACCGCCTCAATATCATCTTTCTCTTCAACATCCAACTTCTCTTTCAACTCCGAAAGCACTTCATCCTTATATTTCAACCCATCAATCAAACCTTTGTCGACCAGAAGCTGCTGATCGGCAAAAACAGGCCCCATATCAACCAACGCATTCAGTTCTGTTTCGGAAATATTGCGTTGTAGCGCAATCTTTTGAAGCATGCCATTCCAAATAGAGAACACATACTTTTCGGTTTGCAACCTGGAGGCATCACTCATTTTATCGAGCATGAAAGGCTCAACAGCCGACTTGAATTTGCCATGGCGCACAATTTGTATGTCCACACCAACTTTTTCAAGCATCCCCTTAAAATAAATATTCTGCGAATGGATACCATTGAACTCCAACATCCCCATGGGCGGCAAATACACCTTATCGGCCACCGAGGCCAGATAATAAGCCTTTTGGGTATAGATGGGAGCAAAGCTATAAATGAATTTCCCGCTTTTTTTAAACTCCAACAAAGCATTGCGAATCTCCTCGATGGTTGCATAACCGGCCATCAGCATACCCGACTCCAGATGGATCCCGGCGATGTTTTCGTCGCGGGCGGCCTTCTTGATGTTAGCCAGAAGGTCGTTCAACCCGATTTGTTTGGCATCACCCGACAGGCTGCCAACCATATCTTCAAAAGGATTATTGGAGGCTCTTTCCACAATTTCTCCGGTCAGGTCGAGCCAAAGGACGGTTTTAGGCTTGATTTTCACCTCACTATCGCCCATGGAAGCAATGCCCACAATCACACCAATAAAGAGCAGGAGCAATAAAAATCCTCCGGCCACACTGCCAATCAAAGCAGCCAAAAAAGTACTGAAAAATTTTTTCATCTATTTGTAGTTTAAATTAACAACTAACATTCCATTGCCACAATAGAATATTACTTATCAAAATTAATAAAAAGGATTGATTTTTGCATGACGGCAAATCATTTTTACCAAGATACAATATCTTTATATTTGCACCACGAAAGATTCCCATGGCACAGATACTCATATTACTCGGCGGCAATATTGGCAATGTAAAAAACACATTTGGAGAAGCAATTGCCCAGTTGGAGCAAAAGTTAAGCCCCAAGGTACAGCAATCATCCATCTACACCAGCGAAGCTTGGGGGTTTGAGTCGAAAGAGCGATTCTTCAACCAGGTTGTTGAATTCAGCAGCGAATTGCCACCGCATGAAATATTGGAAGTGGCTCAAGGCGTAGAAAAGAACCTAGGCCGCCAACGCAACAACGCCCCCACCTACCAGTCGCGTCCCATAGACATCGACATACTTTTCATAGACAATCTAACCCTTTGTACGCAGGAACTAACCATCCCCCATCCCTTACTCCACCTGCGCAGGTTCACTATGGCACCACTCATGGAGCACTGGGCACAAAAAGAACATCCGGTACTGCACAAAAACGTGGAGACGCTTTATAAACAATGCCCGGATCGTTCGGTGGTGGTAAAGGAATAAAACCTAAGAAGCCATATTACAGTTTTGTGCCATAAGCCAGATCGCCGGCATCGCCCAAACCTGGAATGATGTACGATTTGGAATTCAGTTCGGCATCGATGGCGCCCACCCACAGGGTCACATTTTCGTTGGCCAAATGCTCGCGCACATAATCCACGCCCGCCTGCGAGGCAATAATGGTAAGGATGTGGGTGTGAGCTGGTCGCCCTTTCTGTAGTAACGCCCTATATGCCAATTCGATGCTACTGCCGGTGGCCACCATGGGATCGTTAAGGATCAAAACCTTGCCGTCCAACGAAGGGGAAGAGATGTACTCGATGTGGATGTCGAATGTTTTCTCCTTGTACTTGCGATAGGCCGAGACAAACGCATTTTCGCTGCGATCGAAGTAGTTGAGCAATCCTTGGTGCATGGGCAGGCCTGCCCGCAGGATGGAGCCAATCACAATAGGGTCGGCCGGAACCGATTCCACAGCCACCCCCAGTGGCGTGGTGACATCAAGATTTTTATAGTTCAGGGTCTTGCTCACCTCATAGGACATGATTTCGCCCAACCGCTCAATATTGCGGCGGAAACGCATGGGATCCTTCTGAATTTCAACATCCCGAAGTTCGGACAGGAAACGGTTAAAGATTGAGTTTTGCTGGTTTAATACGTGTATATGCATAGAACTTTATATAACAGATAAAAATAAAATACGCTCAAAATAACAAAAAGACGAAAATAACATGTGCGAGTGCAACTAAGCAAAAATACGGTTTTATTTTGATCAAACCCTTAGGTCATCCAAAATTCACAACGGATCGTTTAGACAATCCACAGATAAACAAGAGGAAACCTACAAGAAAATTGGCAATTACTATAGGCCAACAAACCACCTTTTCAAACAAAAGAACCGGTAAAACATCCTGAATAAATAAAAATTGAATGAACATTTGAAGACACTAAGCCCCAGCTGCTTCTTCAAATAGTAATTTTGGATTAAAACAATGGTAAAATACCCCATGGTAGTAGCCAGAACAGCTCCTTTCAACCCAAAACTTGAAATCAGGAAAAATCCTGAACCTAACAATACGATGGCACCTGACACATTTGAAAAAGTGTTGATGTAATGTCGTCGGGTTCCAGAAAAAAAATTAGCTGTAATGAGATATTGACCAAAAAGCAACGAACTGGGAAACAACCACAAAATGTAGTACTTAAGGTCATAAAATTCCTTACCAAACACATAGGAATAAAGGGAACCTGGAATCATAAGAAACAGAACGAAACAAACACTCAGTAGAACGAAATTGACAAATAAGGATCGCCGCATCAATTTCAGGTAGGTAAAAGAGTCCTTCGTATTGATCAACCGGGAATAGATCACAAACCCAACACTCCGTGGAATCATCCACACCACCTCTGTTAAGGAAACGGCATTGGCATAAATACCAATGGCTTCAACACCGAGACTCAAACCTATTAAATAAAAAGAACCTCTATAGCTAATCAAATGAACAACAGCAGCCAATTGGTTATAAAATCCGTACTTAAACATAAAAAAAAGGTTCGGTACAAACCTCTTGAACAAAAACCCGGATTGTCCAATTTTATTGATCTGCAACGCAAAAAAGCTAACAATAAAAACAACGCCGTACGAAAAATAGAGTGAATAAAGGTAAGTACCGAAGGACAGTGAATGAAAGATAAAACGTGCACTCAACAGAAAGAGAACCGTTAAAAAAGGAACCAGAAGCTGTAAAGCATTAAAAAAACCTGTTTTTTGGCGGGCAATAAAAATGGACATATTTGAAGCAGTAACCGACACCAATATTCCCACAAACAAAACATGCCATACATAATCGAGGGTTTGGAAAAACAGAAAGACCATCAAAGATGCGATCAACAGGAGAAGCCCTGCCCACAAGTATGATATCCACAAATAATCATACCTCTGATTTTTGGCATGGAGAATGGCAATTGATTCGCTACCGAAAACCCCTGACACGTGGAGAACAAAACTAATACTCGCCAAAAAAATGGCTTGACTCCCCCGCCCCTCAGCACCAAGAAAATTGGAAACCAACACACTAATAACAAGGCTCAATAAGGCAATCAGCAAACGCGATAAAAAAGTAAAAAGTATCTTATTGATCATCGAGATTTTTTCATTTGAGAGTACAAGCTTATAAACTTAGCAGAAACAGCAGAATAACTGAACTTTTGAACTACCCTGCTACGAATGACCGATGGTTGAAAGTGCCCCTCCCTAACAATAAAGCGTTGCATTGCAAACATTAAAGCCTCAACATCGCCCACATCAACGAGGATGCCATTTTCCGAACCGATCAACTCTTGCAGGGCGGGAATACTGGTGCCAATGACCGGCAAGCCGCAAGCAAACGCTTCAACAACCACAACCCCAAAAGTTTCGTAGTTGCTAAACAAAATCATGGCATCGGAATGATGCAACAAACTGGCAACCTGACGACTGGTTAGCGATTCATGAAATATAACAAATGCTGAAATGCCCATCCGATGGGCATAATTAGCCCATTCGCCAACAGGCATACAAGAAGCGATGTGAAGAATAAAATCAGTTCTTTGCTCCTTAAGCTTGCCGACAGCCTCTAGCATTCCTGAAATATTTTTATGATCATCTTTCAACGTAGAAATATGCACGAATTGAAACACCGAGGAAGTTGATTTTTGCGAGGCATCAAGACTAAACAGCTCGACATCGACCACATTCGGAACAACACAATAATTGGCCTTAGGAAAACGAAGCTTCATTTTTTGATTAAGAGATTCAGAAACAGGACAAACAAAATCGGCATGCTTTAGAATGGTTGCCACTAGAATACGCTTAGGCGACGACAGCTGTTCAATTCGGTTGTCAAGATAGCCAGTCCAATGTTCCGACAGGATGTAAGGTACGCCAAAAATTATTTTGTAAAGCAAAGCATAAAAACCCGAGAACATAGCTACATTGGCATGGACAACATCAGGCTTTCCATATTTAAACCAGATGGAAACAAACTTTTGAATATAAAAGAAAAGGGCAATCCATTTCCTAAAAAGACGCATAATAGGATTTCTGCCGTTCAATGGAACTTGTATGATGTTCAGTTTATTGCTCGCTCGACTGTAATGCGCTGTCCAGTCAGAAACAGGATCGTTGGAAATATCTAGAAAAAAAACTCGAGCATTCAAAGATACCGCTTCGGCATGCTTAATAACAAAATTTCCGTTGAAGAGGTCATTCTGAGCAGGCGTCCATGAAGAGATAAATAGAATATTTAGTTCGGGCATATAGGTTTTAATTAACTATAATCCATATTTCAAAGCGTGATAAAACTGTTCATCTGCCCCCCACCCCCTAAAAAACCGAGCCACACCAGGAATCGACGAGCCTTCAAAATCGATCATGGCATCGGTACCCGACAGATCCCCCAACAACATGTAAAAAATATAATATAGTGCACCCTGCCGGTAACCTTCGGGAGAACTGGCAGAAATAAGATAATAATAGCAGTTGTCAAACTTAACAAAAAAAGCGGTGGAAACAAGCTCGCCGCTGGCATTGCGGCACCCCCAAAGCAGAGCCGAACGATTCGATACGGACTGATCAACCAAAGTCTCCAAGACTGAAAAAATGGCGTCATTGGCTTCAAACCGAACATGCGCCCGCACAAAGTCAAGGAACTGCGAGGCGGGCACCTGGCGTTCCAGATCGAAGTGTTGCTTCAACGATTTGTGCACATTACGCAGGGAATTTTTGGAAAAGTCTTTGACCAGATCGCCCAATACACGGTTCCTGATCGGTAGAATGAAATTGGGTCGAGCCAATCGGGAAAACCGACTATCCTCGAGAAGGCCAGCGGTCAGTCCATCCAAACTCATGCGAATACGGATAACAGATGGCAAATGATTAAAGAACAAGTTCACAAGTTCTGAATCAACACTTGGGGAATAAACGCCGGTATGCTGACAAAAATAGGGCTGCACCAGATAAGGGATTCCCAACTTCCGCTTGCAGAAAAAAGGCATCACGGCCAAGTAGTCACCCAGCACCAACCCTTGCCAACCAGTAAAAACACCATCCAAATACCACGACAGGCCATAAACGGACTTGTTGGCTGCCGACCGGACAGACGAATCCCATTTGTCGTCATCTATTTCATTACGGGCAAGCAGCTGAATGGCGTTTGTGATCATTAATGGAGTCCTTTTTACATAAAACGCATCATCCCCTTCTTATATTGCACGCCGTACAAACAAAATGGCTTCGATGCTTCTGCCAGGAAAAAGGGGCGACAGGGGAAGTTCAACACCAGATTGGATTCAGCATTAACCCTAACCACATGACGAAGAATATAAAATAGGCCACTGCTTCCACAATCATTGCGCTGGCGAGCCGTATCGACCACCACCAGGCGGTTGTCGCACTTCACCATGACCAGCATGGCCACCGGCATATTAACGCCATCGTGGGCAACATATATGCCCACACTTTTAAAACGCAAGGCATAGCTGATCAACCGCTTCAGATAGAGCTCCTCCAAAGCATGCTTCTGCCCCACCGCCGATCGGAAGGTGAGGTAGTCGGACAAATTCTGAGACCTGACAATGGAGAGTTGCGGTTCCCATTTGGCATACCGCTCCACGTCAAAAAGGGATGCAAACCTTTGATCCACGGAGTCGTAGCCCATGATCAAATCGAACGAAACCATCTGGGGCAGTTTCCTGGGGATAAGAGCGAACTGGGGGAAACCATTGAATGGCAGCAAACTAAGCTTAACCTGTCCATAAGGAATGGCATCGAAGAATTGATGTATTTTTTCCATGGAAGGCTTCACACGAGAGTAGATGCTGACATAAGGAAGCAGAAAGGGATTGGCCACAATGCGCACGCCGCCGATCTTTTGCAGCGGAAGCGGCATCACCATCTCATAATCGCCCACCACCAAACCTTCCCACTCCCAGCAAACCGAATCGAGATACCACGAATAGCCATACACCGAGCCGTTGAAAGCATGTTTGATGCACTCATCCCACCCTGCCCTATGAATTTCGGAGCTACGCAACCAGATAATAGACATAAGGCATGATTTAGATTAAACCTTCATCGGCAAAACTGTAATAACCCTGGGAGGAGATGATCAGATGGTCAAGAACAGGGATGTCCACCAGGGCCCCGGCATCCTTCATTTTGCGGGTGATTTGAACATCGTTGTCGCTGGGATCGAGATTCCCGGAAGGATGGTTATGGGCCAAAATGATGGAGCTGGCCAGGTTTTCGATGGCCGATTTCATGATGATGCGCACATCGATCACAGTGCCTGAAACACCGCCCTGACTCACTTTAAAGGGCACAATAATTTTATTGGCCCGGTTCAGGAAAAGAGTCCAAAACTCTTCATGGGGGAGGTCGCCTATCAAGGGGTGCATCACCTCAAAAACATCGCGGCTACCGGTGATCTTGGGTCGTTCCAGGGCATCACTCAACTTGCGGCGCCGGCCAAGCTCTAGGGCGGCCACAATGGTGATGGCTCGAGCCTCGCCTATACCGTGATATTTGCTTTTCAAGGAGGCCACCGACGATTTCCCCAGTTCGTGCAAACTATTGTTGTGATCGGAAAGAATCATTTTACCAAGGTCAACCGCCGAAGCCTTTTCGGTACCCGAACCTATTAAGATGGAGAGGAGCTCGGCATCGGTGAGTGAAGCCAAACCTTTTTGGAGCATCTTCTCCCGAGGTCGGTCTTCCAAAGCCCAGGCCTTGATGCCCAAACGACGATATTCACCCATAAACTTTTTAGCCCAAGATAGTGAACATCTTGCAGAAAGTAAAGTAAACAAAAAAAGTACTCCCTTCACGGAAGTACTCAGCAGTCCCTAGGGGAATCGAACCCCTGTTTCAAGAATGAAAATCTTGCGTCCTAACCCCTAGACGAAGGGACCTTGAAATGCCTTTCTAATTAAGCCAGTTTGTTAACGAAACGAGCCAGTTTAGACTTTAAGTTCGCAGCTTTATTCTTATGAATAATGCTTTTCTTAGCAAGCTTGTCCAACATTGAAGCTACTTTTGGCAATAAATCCTGAGCAGCAGCTTTGTCTGTTGTGTGACGAAGATCTTTTACAGCATTACGTGCACTTTTTGCATAGTATCTGTTATGAGCTCTTCTCTTCTCAATTTGCCGAATCCTTTTCTTTGAAGACTGATGATTTGCCATCTCTCTATCCTAATTTTTTTTTAAAATCATACCTTTGCAGTCCCTAGGGGAATCGAACCCCTGTTTCAAGAATGAAAATCTTGCGTCCTAACCCCTAGACGAAGGGACCTTGTCATTTGAGCGTCTGTTTCGTTTTCAAATGCGGATGCAAAGATAGAGACAATTCTTTTTCCTCCAAATTTTCGACACAAAAAAAATCACCAAAAACCACCCTTTTTACACAACACACTCATTTATAGGAAAATAATTTTCGGCCTCCGGCAACCATTTTTGTGCCTGTAAAAATATTTGCGCATAAAAAATATAATAACGTACTTTGCACCAGAGAAAAGTGGATGGATTTGCCGATTGCAACCACTATAAAAAAATGCTAAAATGCATTGTTTATAATAGTTCCTTCCTCTTCCCTCAACTCAGTTTTTATTAAACAGAGAGCTTAAAAGGCGCTCTTAACTAAAACATTTATTTGACATGGGATATTATTTCACCTCGGAGTCTGTATCTGAAGGACACCCCGACAAAGTAGCCGATCAAATTTCAGACGCCGTACTGGACGAACTCTTAAGACAGGATTGCGAATCGAAGGTAGCCTGCGAAACCCTGGTAACCACCGGATTGGTTGTGATCAGTGGCGAGATAAAAACGCAAGGCTATGTGCCGGTGCAAAAAATCGCCCGTCGGGTGATTGAACGCATTGGCTATACCGAGGCGGCCTACATGTTCGATTCCGGATCGTGCGGGGTCATTTCTACGCTCCACGAACAATCGGAAGACATCAACCGTGGGGTTGAGCGCGCCGATGAAGAAGAGCAGGGTGCCGGCGACCAAGGCATGATGTTCGGCTATGCTTGCCGCGACACTGAAGACCTGATGCCTCTGCCCCTTTACCTCTCTCACCTCCTATTGAAAGAGCTGGCAGCCATTAGAAGGGAAAAACTTGAGATGACCTATCTGCGCCCCGATGCAAAAAGCCAGGTCACCATCGAATACGACGACAACAACACCCCTATCCGGATCCACACCATTGTGGTTTCCACCCAGCACGATGAATTTGCCGGCGAAGAGGAGATGCAGGCCGTCATCAAAACCGACGTGCAAAACATATTGATCAAACGCGTGAAGGCGCTCCTGCCCGAAGCCCAACAATACCTGTTCGACGACCAATACATCCTCCATGTGAACCCCACAGGCAAATTTGTCATTGGTGGCCCCCATGGCGACACAGGATTGACCGGCCGTAAAATTATTGTTGACACTTATGGCGGCAAAGGTGCCCATGGTGGCGGAGCCTTTTCGGGCAAAGATGCTTCAAAGGTTGATCGCTCGGCGGCTTATGCGGCTCGCCACGTGGCTAAGAACATGGTGGCTGCTGGCGTGGCCGATGAAGTGCTGGTGCAGGTGGCTTATGCCATTGGCGTGGCCAAACCGGTTGGCCTGTATGTGAACACCTATGGCACTGCAAAAGTCAACATGCCCGATGGCGATATCGCCAAGAAAATCGAGAAGCTTTTCGATCTTCGCCCCAGTGCCATCATCAAACGCTTCGGCCTAAAAAACCCCATATTCGAAGTAACGGCTGCTTATGGCCATGTGGGGCGCAAACCTTATACCGATAAAGTACAGGTGATGGAAAACGGCAAGGAGATCACCAAAGAGGTGGAATTCTTTGCTTGGGAAAAACTGGACTACATCGAGAAGATCAAAGAAGAATTCAACCTGTAACAGGAAATTCTTTTCGCATACTTCAAGCCCGGGCAAAATCGCCCGGGTTTTTTTATTTCAATCCAACTGTATCAACCGAACACACTCTAAAACAAACGAATAATCAAAAAACAACGGGTCAAAAATTGGATTTTATTACTTTAGCAGTAACAAACCCATCCGACCCGTTCATGACAAAAACAATCATACGCATCACCCTAACCCTATTCACCTGGTACACACTGGTCCTCACCCACACGGCAACAGCCCAGGAAGCACCTTATCATATTGACCACGAATCGGTTTACGATTTCATTGACGAACTGGCCAACCAGCAGCTTATTGAGATCAATTCGGCCGTAAAACCTTATTCAAGGCGCCAAATCGCCAACTGGCTACTCACCGTGCAAAATAGCGCGCAACTCACCCGGCGGCAAAAGCAAGAGGTGGATTTCTACCTAAAGGAGTTCAACCGCGAGATCAACCCCAATCACAAGGAAGGCAAACGTTTCGACCTTTTTTATTACAACGACTCGTTGTTCAGGATCACGGCCAATATCATTGCCGGTATCGAGGCGCGCCAATACGACGAACTGGTGCACCACCGCTGGAATGGCGGCGAGGTGTATGGTGCCATAGGAAAGCACATCGCTTTTTACGGCAGCCTGCGCGACAATCACGAGAACAAACAGCTAACCGGCAAGCAAGCATTGACGCAACAAAGGGGGGCTGTTTACAAAGGTTACTACAAAAAAAGCGACTACAGCGAAGCCCGAGGAGGCGTCACCTACAGTTGGGACTGGGGGGCGGTGGGCCTCCACAAAGACCATTTCGCCTGGGGCAACAACTACCATGGCGCCAACATATTGTCGGCTCACCAACCCTCCACCACCTTCATCTCACTAAAAGCCAAGCCCACCCGTTGGCTCGAATACAACTACATCCATTCATGGCTCGTGAGCGAAGTGGTGGATTCGACTAGGAGTTATGGGTCGGGCTACGAAGGGCGCCGCGAAGTGTATGTGGACAAATACCTGGCAGCTGCCCTTTTCACCATCACTCCCATGAAAAATCTCAACTTCTCCATCGGCAACTCCATCATCTATGCCGACACAAAATTCAACCCTTCGTACCTGATCCCTTTCCTATTCTACAAATCGGTGGATCACACCTATAATGGCTCGTACAACAACATCGGCCACAACTCGCAAATGTTTTTCGACATCAGCAGCCGCCAAATAAAAAACCTGCACCTCTACACCTCGGTTTTTATCGACGAGATCTACATCGGGCAGATGTTCAACAAAGAGAAACAATCCAACTTCCTTAGTTACAAAATCGGATCGCGGCTTAGCAACCTGTTGCCAAACACCAGCCTCACGGTGGAGTACACCCGCAACAATCCACTGGCTTACACACACATATACCCCTCCACTAGCTTCGCGAGCAATGGTTATGGCATGGGGCACTACCTGAGGGACAATGCGGAGGAGCTTTACCTGGCCATCCGTTGCAAACCATTAAGGGGTTTGGATTTGCAACTCTCCTACTCCCATGCCCGGAAAGGCGAAGAGTATCAAGAGGTGATCGATTCGGAAGATTTTTCGGCGCACCCAGAGATCAACACCGAGGAACCCCGCTGGGGTTTACCTTTTATAAAAGAAACATTATGGCAAAAAAGAGCGGTTAAACTGGCCATCCGCTACCAGATAATAAACGACCTGTTTATCTTTGCCCAGGCGGAACATCAAGATATATCAGGACCACGGGCAGCCGATTTTTCACTGCCACATGAATTGACTGGTAACAAATCTTTTTGGTTTGGATTTAACTTCGGATTCTAATAATTTTATTAAATTGAATCCATAAAAGGAAAAAACAGGAATGGACAAAATAGAGATGGTTGATTTGACAACCCAATACGCACGACTGAAAGATAGGATTGATCCGGCAGTTTTCAGGGTCATCGGGTCGGGTTGTTACATCAATGGCGCAGAAGTGTTGGCATTCGAGGAACAACTGGCCAGCTATCTGGGGGTGAAACACGTTGTGGCATGTGCCAATGGAACGGATGCCCTCACCGCAGCTCTCATGAGCCTCAACCTGCAGCCGGGCGATGAAGTGATCACTTCAGCCTTCTCATTTATTGCCACGGCCGAAGCCATGGCGTTGTTAAAACTCAAACCAGTATTTGCCGACATCCATCCCAGCACCTTCAACATTGACCCCAAATCCATCAGGGAAAAGCTCACGTCAAAGACCAAGGCCATCGTGCCGGTTCACCTTTTCGGCCAGGCTTGCCCGATGGATGAAATCATGGGGATTGCCAAGACTCACAACCTATATGTGATTGAGGACAATGCCCAAAGTCTGGGCTCAACCTACCACAACGGCCAGAAGACGGGTACCATGGGTCACATTGGCTGCACCTCTTTTTTCCCGTCGAAAAACCTGGGTTGCATGGGCGATGGCGGCGCCATTTTCACCAACGACGAATCGTTGGCCAAGCGCCTCCGTAGGATCGTTCACCACGGATCGGACAGGAAATACTACCATGCCGAAATCGGCATGAATTCGCGACTCGACACCCTGCAAGCGGCCATCCTGTTGGTGAAACTGGCCGAGTTGGATGATTTCAATGCCCGCCGACAAAGGGCTGCCGCATTTTACACGGAAGCCTTGAAAGAGATCGACCATCTGCTGACGCCTGAAGTCTCTGGCCAATCGGATCATATATTCCACCAGTACACCATCCGGGTAAAAGGAGGTCTGCGCTATAGCTTGCAACAATATCTGCGGCAAAATGGTGTTCCTTCCATGATTTATTACCCGGTACCACTGCACCACCAAGAAGTGTTCAACGCATTGACAAGCCGAAAGGAAGAATTGCCTGAGAGTGAGCTTGCTGCCAACGAGGTGCTGTCGTTGCCCATGCATACCGAACTAACCATCGAACAATTGGAGCACATCATACAAACCATCAAACAATTTTTTGCTACAATATGAATCATCCATTGGTCAACATACATCCCAGTGCGGTTGTTGATGAACCGTGCACCATAGGCGAAGGCACCAACATTTGGCATTTCTGCCATGTGATGGCCGGTAGCATCATTGGCCGCAACTGCAACCTGGGGCAGAATGTGGTGGTATCGCCAGGCGTGGTGCTGGGCGACCAGGTGAAGGTGCAGAACAACGTGTCGCTCTACACTGGCGTGGTGTGCGAGGATAATGTCTTTATTGGTCCCTCGGCGGTCTTCACCAACGTGTTCAACCCACGCAGCGCCATCAGTCGAAAAGATCAATATAAGCCAACTACCATCCGCGAAGGAGCTACCATTGGCGCCAACGCCACCATCGTGTGCGGCATTGAAATTGGAAACCACGCCTTTATTGGTGCCGGTTCGGTTGTGACTAAAAATGTGAAGCCCTATGCCTTGGTGATGGGCAACCCCGCCAGACAAACCGGGTGGATGAGCGAGCATGGCCACAAATTGGTGTTCAACCCCGAAGGGGTGGCTTGCTGTCCCGAAAGCAACAAATATTACCGCCTGCAAAATGGCGAAGTCATAAAGATTGAGGAATGAACCTAAACGAACCAATAAAATTTGCCATCGCCGGCATGGGGATGATTGGCAAGCGGCATGCCGCCATGATAGAAGCCAATCCGGCAACCATCCTGTCGGCTGTGTGCGACATCAAACCCAAACAGGAGACGGGCTTTGAAGGAACTGCCGCCTACCACGGCAGCCTGGCGGAGTTGTTGGAAAAGCACCCTGAGGTGGATGTGGTGAATATATGCACCCCCAATGGGTTGCATGCGGCCATGGCCATTGAAGCCCTGGAAGCCCGCAAACATGTGGTGATTGAAAAACCAATGGCACTCAGCAAGGCCGATGCCGAGAAAATCATTTTCAAGGCACTCCAGATGAGCCGTCAGGTCTTTGTGGTGATGCAGAACCGTTACAGCCCCCCAGCCGTTTGGTTGAAGGAGGTGATCCACGAAAACCGTTTGGGCGAGATATACATGGTGCAGGTGAATTGCTACTGGAACCGCGACAGTCGGTATTACACCGGGAAAAATTGGCACGGCACAGCCGACCTGGATGGCGGCACCCTCTTCACCCAGTTTTCGCACTTTGTGGACATGCTCTATTGGTTGTTGGGCGACATCACCAACATCAGGGCCACCTTCAGGGACTTCAACCACCAGAAGTTGACGCAATTTGAAGATTCGGGCTGCGTGACTTTCGACTTGGTGAATGGCGGCATGGGCACCCTCAACTACAGCACATCGGTTTGGGACTGCAACATGGAAAGTTCCATCACCATCATCGGCAGCGAGGGTACCATCAAAGTAGCAGGACAATATATGAACGAAGTGGTTTATTGCCACATCAAGGATTATGAAATGCCTCAATTGGCGCCATCCAACCCGCCCAACGACTATGGCGGCTACAAAGGATCGGCAGCCAACCACCACCACATCATCGACAACGTGGTGAAGACCCTGCGCGGAACAGACACCATTGGCACCAATGCCCTCGAAGGCCTCAAGGTGGTTGAAATCATCGAAAGGATATATGCACTTAAATAGTTTTCACGATTTATTAGACAATTAGAACACGAGACTATGTTAAAAGATTTATTGAACAAAAAAACAAAACTATCGGTTATTGGCCTAGGTTATGTGGGCCTGCCGATTGCGCTTGAGTTTGCCCGCAAAATGTCGGTCGTTGGATTCGACATCCGCCAGGATCGGGTTGACCTGATGAAAAACAAAATTGACCCCAGCAATGAGTTGGAGTCATCCGATTTTGATGGCTGCGACATTGAATTCACTGCCAGGCTGGAAGACCTTAAGCAAGCCACCTTCCACATTGTGGCCGTCCCCACCCCCATCAACAAACACAACCTGCCCGATTTGACCCCGTTGTTGGCAGCATCGCACACCGTGGGCAAGGCATTGAAGAAGGGCGATTACGTGGTGTTCGAAAGCACCGTGTACCCCGGATGTACAGAGGAGGATTGCATTCCCATCCTGGAGAAGGAATCGGGACTGCGGTTCAACATCGACTTCAAAGTAGGCTACAGTCCCGAGCGGATCAACCCTGGCGACAAGGAACACACCCTGACGAAAATCCTCAAGGTTGTTTCGGGAAGCGACCAAGAGTCACTCGAAGTCATTGCCGATGTTTATGCCTCCATCATAACGGCCGGCATCCACAAGGCCAGCTCCATCAAAGTGGCCGAGGCGGCCAAAATCATCGAAAACACGCAGCGCGATGTCAACATTGCCCTGATGAATGAACTGTCGCTGATATTCAACCGTATGGGGATCAACACCTACGAAGTGCTGGAAGCAGCGGGAACCAAATGGAACTTCCTGAAATTCTTCCCCGGCCTGGTGGGGGGGCATTGTATTGGCGTGGATCCCTACTACCTCACCTACAAGGCGAACGAGTTGGGCTATCACTCAAAGATCATCACCGGTGGCCGTTTCATCAACGACAGCATGGGTGCCTACATCGCCAAAACCACGGTGAAGAAGTTGATTGCGTCCAACACCAAGATCAACGGGTGCCGCGTCTTAATCATGGGTGCCACCTTCAAGGAGAATGTTTCGGACATCCGCAACTCAAAAATTGCCGATGTGCACAAAGAGCTGCGCTCCTTCAGCGTGAATGTAGAAGTGATTGACCCCCATGCCGACTCCGACGAGTTGAAACATGAGTATGGCTACGGCCTGGTGGCTGAACCCACCGGACAATACGATGCCGTAATTGTGGGCGTCAACCACAAGGCCTATTGCAACCTGCCCGAAAGCTATTTCCAATCCATCATGCAACCCAATGGTTTGTTGGTTGATGTGAAAGGCATCTACCGCGGCAAGATTGAAAAATTGCAATACTGGAGTTTGTAAATCCACCAAACGGACATAAAAAAAGCCCTCTCAAAAATGGAGGGCTTTTTTATATCTAAGGTTTTATACCAGCTGTTTGAAGAGCGACTTCATACTAACCTTGGCAGAGATGATCTGCTGCAAGTCGGCAATGGCCACTCGCTCCTGCTCCATGGTGTCGCGGTAACGGATGGTGACAGTATTGTCCTCGAGGCTCTGGTGATCCAAGGTAACACAGAACGGTGTACCGATGGCATCTTGGCGGCGGTAACGCTTACCGATGGAGTCCTTCTCATCGTATTGACAGTTGAAGTCGAACTTAAGATTGTCGATGATTTCGCGAGCTTTCTCGGGCAGGCCGTCTTTCTTCACCAGCGGCAACACAGCCAATTTAATGGGTGCCAGGGCAGCAGGGATCTTCAACACCACGCGGGAATCTTTGCCATCAACCACCTCTTCGGTATAAGCCCCGCTGAGGATGCTCAGGAACATACGGTCTACTCCGATGGACGTTTCCACCACATAAGGCACATAGCTTTCGTTCAATTCAGGATCGAAATACTGGAGCTTCTTACCAGAATACTGTTGGTGCGAGTTCAAGTCGAAATCGGTGCGTGAGTGAATACCTTCCACCTCCTTAAAGCCAAATGGCATGCGGAATTCAATATCGGTAGCTGCATTGGCATAGTGCGCCAACTTATCGTGATCGTGATAACGGTAACATTCGTCGCCCATGCCCAAAGCTTTATGCCATTTGAGGCGGAATTGCTTCCAGTGTTCGAACCACTTCAGTTCTTCACCCGGACGCACAAAGAATTGCATCTCCATCTGCTCAAATTCCCTCATGCGGAAAATAAACTGACGGGCCACAATTTCGTTGCGGAAGGCCTTACCAATTTGGGCGATGCCAAAGGGGATTTTCATCCGGCCAGTTTTTTGAACGTTCAGGAAATTGACGAAAATACCTTGAGCTGTTTCGGGACGCAGGTAGATTTTCTGTGCACCATCGGCTGTTGAGCCCATTTCGGTGGAGAACATCAGGTTGAACTGGCGCACTTCCGTCCAGTTTTTGGTGCCAGAAATGGGGCAAACCACCTCATAATCCAAAATGATTTGACGCAACTCCTCCAGATTATTATCATTCAACGCCTTGGCAAAACGGGTATGTATCTCCTCTTTTTTGGCCTGATTCTCAAGAACTCGGGCATTAGTGGCCAAGAATTGTTCTTTATCGAATGCATCGCCAAAACGTTTGGCCGCTTTTTCAACCTCTTTGGCGATCTTGTCTTCATATTTCGCCATCAAATCCTCAATCAGGACATCGGCACGGTAGCGCTTCTTACTGTCCTTATTGTCGATCAAAGGGTCGTTGAAGGCATCCACGTGTCCGGAAGCTTTCCAGATGGTTGGATGCATAAAAATGGCCGAGTCGAGCCCCACCACATTTTCATTGAGAAGCACCATGGCATCCCACCAATATTTCTTGATGTTGTTTTTTAATTCAACACCCAATTGCCCATAGTCGTAAACAGCGCCAAGCCCATCGTAGATTTCACTGCTTTGGAAAACGAAACCATATTCTTTGCAATGCGCGACCAATTTCTTAAAAACATCTTCTTGTTGTGCCATAGTTATTTTGTGCTTATCAATTTATACCAAAAACGCAAAAATAGTTGAAATTTTGATTTATAAGAAGTTCTATCCCTTGAAAAAGGAAGAAGGGATGGAAAAGGTGCCAGACAGTAACAGACTCTACATGCGGGTAACACCCCCCGAAACAATGAACTTCATGATCTCGGACGAATTGGCTTGGATAAAGGTCACCTGCGACTGGTCGACAATAACCAGTTCGCCCAGCATGCCATAGGAGCTGGGCAGATAGACGGAGACTTTATGCTCCAAGCCCAAGTGCGACAGGTCTTTCGTGGTAGCAAATCCCAACCGTTGCAAGTGACCGGCAGAATCGACATTCACCAACACCGGGCTGTCGAACTTGCGTTCCTTGCCCACAAAGGCAGAAAGGAGATCCTTCACCGAAGTGTAGATGATCTTGAACAAAGGGGCTTTGTTCAACAGCCGGTCAAATATCCTGGCCAAAGGTGTGGTGATAAGGCTCTGCCCAAGAAACCCCACCAATGTGATCAACAATAAAAAAAGGAGGATGCCCAATCCGGGAAAACTATAGCGAGCCAATTCCGACTCCTCGAAGAACCCCAATCCGTGCAAGAGTCCATCGAGCCAAGAGAGGATAAGGATAAAGAAGTAAATGGTGACAACAACCGGGGTGATATAGAGCAGCCCCTGCATAAAATAACGAATCAAACGGTTCATAATCTATCGTTTTAAAGTCCCAATTCCTGACGTTTCTTACCCGATAAAGAGCTAACAACCAAACCATAGGAGTCATCAATCCAGCTACGGATCAGTTCATCGTTGAGCGTTCCATCCAGCCGCACGGTATTCCAGTGCTTCTTGTGCATGTGGTAGCCGGGCAACACCTCTTCGTAACGTTCGCGCAACTCCTCCACCAGATTGGGGTCGCATTTCAGGTTCACCCAATGGTTGTCCTCCAGGTCGACCAAGGCAAACATCTTGCCTGCCACCTTAAACACGAGGGTTGTAGCATCAAAAGGGAAGCACTCCTCCACCAAGGGCTTTGCCAGGCAGTAATCTCTCAACTCTTCTATATTCATAATGGCCTATCAACGAATCAATTCATTCCTATTGGTATCCAATTTAAGGAAAATAAACAGCAATATGGTAAAACCCCACAAGGAAGATCCTCCATAGCTGAAGAATGGCAAAGGAATCCCGATCACGGGAGCCAATCCGATGGTCATCCCCAAGTTGATGGCAAAATGGAAGAAAAAGATACCGGCTACGCAATAACCATACACCCGGCTAAAAGCAGAGTGCTGTTTCTCAGCCAGATAAACCAACCGGATCATAAATATCAAAAACACAACCACCAGCAGTGAGGATCCTGCAAAGCCCCACTCCTCACCAATGGTACAAAAAATAAAGTCGGTGGTTTGCTCGGGCACAAAATTGAACTTTGTTTGGGTTCCTTCCAGGAATCCTTTTCCCAAAAAGCCTCCCGAACCAATGGCAATTTTACTCTGGTTCACGTTATAGCCGGCACCCAGAGGGTCTTCCTCCAAGCCAAACAGGACATTGATGCGGATGCGCTGGTGTGCACTAAGCACTTGATCGAAAAAGTAATCGGTGGTGAAGGCAAAAGCCAATCCGCACCATAAAAAAAGCAGATAGGTAAGTATAAAGCGCCGTCTTTTCACTACCCACCGGTAAATCAAATAGCCGGAAGCAGCCACCAATCCTGCCACCAGGACAAGTGCCTCCATTTTTATTTTACCCATGGCCCGAACAACCAGCCAAAAGAGCAAAGCACCCACCGCCCCAAAGATGAGAGCCACAACAAACTCCCTGCGCAGCCCTTTGATATAGAGCAATCCGAACATGATGGCAGCATAAATTCCCATAACATAGATATTCTCCATCAACAAAGTCATCACCGCAATCACCGCTGCCACCACGCCCAACACCAGGATGCCGGGGTTCATCCCTTCGCGATAGAAGGCCAGAAGGAAGACGAAGTAAACCAACGCACTTCCGGTATCGTTCTGAAGAAGGATAAACAACACTGGCGTCATCAGCACCAACCCAAGCCGCAACCAGTTCCTGCGCTTGTCGAAGGAAAAACCATACCGGCTCATCAAGCGTGCAATCACCAATGCAGTGGCCACCTTGGTTAATTCGGCAGGCTGAAACCGAATGGATCCGATTTCGAACCATGATTTAGCGCCATTGACTTCCCGCCCGAAAAAAAGCACCACCAGAAGCAAGAAGAGCGTGAACCCATAGAATGGATAACTGATTTCAACAAAGAACTTGCTGTCGATCTGCATGATCATGATGGCAAAAAGCAAACTTACCCCAATCCATATCAACTGTTTAAAGTATTCAGCATGAACACTGAAAAAAACAGGCGTTTCAGGATTGAAGTTGGCCGCATAAATATTCAACCATCCAAAAGAGACGAGGAAAAAATAGATCAATACCGTGACCCAATCGATCCCTTTGCGGTAGATATTACTTGTTCGTACCATATATCAAATCAGCTTCTAAAATTCGTTTTTCAAGAGGGAAACGGTTGGGATTGATGGAATCGTTGAGGAATTTCTCAACCATCAAACTGGCAATGGGGGCTGCCCAAGTAGCGCCAAACCCGGCATTCTCCACGTAAACCGATATGGCAATCTGAGGATCTTCCTTAGGGGCAAAAGCCATAAAAATGGAGTGGTCCTTGCCATGTGGATTCTGGGCTGTCCCTGTCTTGCCACAGATGCTAATGTCGGGGATCTGAGCCACGCGAGCCGTACTGCCAGCACCTCCCCACACGGCCATCTCCATGCCGGTCTTCACCACCTCGAAGTGCACACGGTCAATCCCCGTCTCATGCCGCGTCCGGTATTCCTGCGGAATCGCATTATCCTCGATGGAGTGAACAATATGCGGGGTGTAAAAATACCCTTCGTTGGCAATGGCCGCTGCCAAATTGGACATTTGAATGGGCGTGACCAACAACTCCCCTTGCCCGATGGACAACGAGACAATCCCTAAGGAGGTCCAACGTGGTCCTTTGGCCTTGTCGAAGTATTCGGCATTGGGCACCAACCCACGGTTTTCATTGGCTATATCGACGCCCAAGCGGTATCCCAGCCCAAACTTGACCAAATAATCTTTCCAAACATTCAAAGCCGTCTTCACATTGCCATACTTCTTATTGTCGATGATGTTTCGGAAAACATAACAATAATAAGCATTGCAGGAATTCTGTATGGACTGCTCAAGATTAAGTGGCGAAGCATGGGCATGACACCCAAGATGAAAATTACCCACATGGTAACCCATATTACAACCATAACGCGTTTCGGGTGTCACCACTCCTTCCTGCAATCCGATCAGGGCGTTGATGGTTTTAAAGGTGGAACCAGGGGGATACCAGGCCTGGATGGCGCGATTGAACAGAGGCTTCAACGAATCGCGCGATAAGATGGGAAAGTTAACCGAACGATCGCGCCCCACCAAAAGAGAGGGATCGTATGAAGGGGCTGATACCAAAGCCAGGATTTCGCCGGTTTGCGGCTTAATGGCCACGATGCTGCCCGTTTTGTTTTTCATCAATTGCTCACCATACATCTGCAGCTCAATATCCAACGATAGACGCAGGTTTTTGCCAGGGACAGCGACCGTATCGTACATGCCACGCCGAAACTCACCCTTCTCCCGTCCGTGCACATCCACCATAATGTAATGGACGCCTTTGGTTCCCCGCAGATCCTTTTCATAACTGCTTTCGATGCCGCTGATGCCGATGTAATCGCCGGGTACGTAATACGAATCCCGATCCAAAACCCCTTCGCTGACCTCACCAACGTACCCCAACACATGGGCTGCTGCCGGATGCTCATATTTACGAAGTGTCCGCCGCTGAACGAAAAAACCTTTGAAACGGTATAGCTTTTCCTGCAAGCGGGCATATCGTTCGCTAGAGAGCTGCTTGAAAAAAACAGACGGTTTGTAAGTGGATATTTTCCTATTTCGGATATCTTTGCGCATATCAACAAACATCTTACGCAGCATGGGCTGATCAATCCCCAGGATGTCGCAAAACTCGGTACTGTCGAAAGGCGCCAGCTCACGTGGCGTCACCATCACATCATAAACGGCCTGGTTGGAAACCAAAAGCACCCCTTTGCGGTCGTAAATCAAACCCCGAGAGGGATAGGCGATCACCTTCCGTCGGGAATTACTCTCGGCCAACAACTTATAGGAATCATCAAAGACCTGAATGTACAACAATTTGCCAATAATGGTCAACCCCATTAGCACCATTATTCCAATAACCACTAAGGATCGCCGGCTGATATTCTCCACGGTAAATTATCTCCTTTCAATTTTGACGGGTAAGAAATACTGAGCCACCACAATAAAAATCAAGGAGGCTATTGAACTTAAGAGGATGCGCACCAAGATGGCCCACATTAAAAGATGATCGAACTGCTCAATGAAAAAAAGAAATGTATGGTGGATGAGAACCAACACACCGGCATATTTGAGATACCACACCCAACCATACTCGGCGAGGGAAGGGCAGCTTTCGGGATTGAAGGCCTCTCTCAAGGACAAGGCCTTGATGATAAATGGCCGCAAAAAACCAATCAGGACACAAGCACCGGCGTGCATCCCCGGGGTGTTGCTGAAGACATCGATGGTCAAGCCGGTAAAAAAACTGAGCAACATCAAAAGGCCGCGGTTCATCCCGATGGGAAGGAACAGCACAAACAACACGTAGAGATAGGGATTGACAAACCCTGAAAACTGGATCCGGTTCAGCACCAGAATCTGACCAAATTCCAGAACGACAAAGAGCCATCCCAATTTTAGAATATCCTTAATCATTTGCCTCCATTTTTTCCAATTCTATTTGCTCCTTTTGCAACCGGTTTTCAATCACCTGCACATACGACACACTCTGAAAATCGACGGCCAACTTCACTCTTATATTATAAAAACCGCCACCCTTATCCGTCTCCACATCATCCACTTCTCCAATTAAAAGGTCATCGGGAAAAATGGAAGAATAACCACTGGTGACCACACTATCGCCCATGCTCACCGGAGCATGAATAGGAATCTCGGTCAACCATACATAGTGCGACGACAAGCCATCCCACTCAATGGAACCAAAGTAGTTGGTTGATTTCAATCGTCCCGAAATTTTCAGCTGTGTGTTGATAAGGGGAATAACGGTGGCAAAATTTTCTGAAGTGTTCCAAACCGTCCCAACCACACCCAAGGGAGAGACAATAGCCATATCTTTGGCAATTCCACTGGCACGTCCTTTGTCGATGGTTATGAAATTCCGGAGCTTATTGACGGAGTTGTTGATGACCTTTGCCTCCCGATAATAGTATTGGGGCTGCGGCAGCGTGTCACTAAGATTGGGCAAGGCCGTCATTCCGCGCGACTTCCATTCATCAAGCTGGTTGCGCAACCGGGCATTCTCCATGGATAGGATTTTGTTTTCATCCACCAGTGAAAAGAAATGGTATATCCGGCTGGTGGAAGCATAAATATGCCCACTAACCTTGTTGGCTGAGGAGAGGAATGAGGAGCGCTGGTAATCGTTGAAACTAACCACCATTACAAAACAAAGAATCTCCAAACCAAGGAAAAGCAAGGTATTGGAGTTTCTCATCAAAAATTTGAAAAAATTACGCATCGGCTCAGGAATATGGAACAATAAAACCAATAAGCCACTGTATAACCAGTGGCTTACCTATTAATTGATCAACGTATTAGATATGGCAGCCCCCGATGGCGATTCTTAAGCGCGATACCCGTCCCACGAGCCACGGCCTGTAGCGGGTTTTCGGCAATATGGAACTTGATGTTGATCTTGTCGGTCAGGCGCTTGTCCAAACCACGCAACAGAGCTCCACCACCAGCCAGGTAAATACCATTGGTGACAATATCGGAATACAACTCAGGTGGAGTTTGCTCCAAAGCAGACAACACCGCTGTTTCGATTTTTGACACTGATTTCTCGAGGCAATGGGAAATCTCTTGGTACGACACCGGCACCTCGATGGGGAGGGCGGTCATCTGGTTGGGACCCTGTACAACATAATCGGCTGGGGGATTCTCCAGCTCGGGAAGTGCCGATCCTACCCGGATCTTGATCTCCTCGGCCGTGCGTTCTCCAATCTTGATGTTGTGCTGGCGCCGCATGTATTCCATAATATCGGCGGTAAGGTCGTCGCCGGCAATGCGGATGCTCTTGTTGGTGACAATGCCACCGAGTGAGATCACGGCAATTTCGGTTGTTCCCCCACCTATATCGACAATCATGTTGCCTTGGGGTGCTTCCACATCAAGCCCAATACCCAATGCAGCCGCCATAGGCTCGTAAATCATGTAAACCTCGCGTCCCCCGGCATGTTCGGCTGAGTCGCGCACTGCACGAATCTCAACTTCTGTACTGCCCGAAGGAATACAAATAACCATGGTGAGCGAAGGGGTGAAGAGTTTCGATTTGGGATTGATCATCTTAATCATTCCCCGAATCATTTGCTCGGCAGCATTGAAGTCGGCAATCACGCCATCGCGCAGTGGGCGGATGGTATAGATATTATCGTGCGTTTTACCGTGCATCTGCCGTGCCCTTTCACCAATGGCCACCAACTTGTCGGAACGCCGGTCGAGAGCGACGATCGACGGCTCGTCCACAACAATTTTATCGTTGTGGATGATTAAGGTGTTCGCAGTACCTAGGTCCATGGCCAGATCCTGCGATAAAAAAGAGAACAATCCCATTACAGCTAGTATTATTAATGTTTAAAGTGTCGTATTCCAGTAAATACCATTGCCACCTGATTTTGGTTGCAATAGTCGATGGTGTCCTGATCGCGCACTGAACCACCCGGTTGCACCACTGCACGGATTCCAGCCTGGTAGGCAATTTCGATGGAATCGGCAAATGGGAAAAAGGCATCGCTCGCCATCACAGCTCCATTCAAGTCAAACTCAAAGGATTCCGCCTTGGCAATGGCCTGACGAAGGGCATCGACCCTTGAAGTTTGGCCGGTTCCGCTGGCCACCAACTGTTTGTCCTTAGCCAAAACGATGGCATTCGATTTGGTGTGTTTCACAATTTTGTTGGCAAAAACCAGATCGTCCAATTGCCCACCGGCAGCCTGCGCGGCAGTAACCGCTTTAAAACTCTCAACACCTTCGGTAGCGGCATCGCGATCCTGAACCAGAATGCCATTCAAACAGGTGCGGTAGTTTTTGGGCTGTGGCGCCACTGGTTTCTGAACCAAAATCATCCGGTTCTTTTTATGCTTGAGGATTTCGAGTGCTTCGGCAGTATAGCCCGGAGCAATCACCACTTCAAAGAAAATCTTATCCATCTCGGTGGCGGTATCCACATCCACCTCGCGATTGGCAATCACCACGCCACCATAGGCAGATACCGGATCACCGGCCAAAGCAGCACTCCAAGCCTCTTTCAACGTTTGGCGGCTGGCCAACCCACAGGCATTGTTGTGTTTGAGGATGGCCACAGAAGTCTCTTCGAACTCCGCCATCAGACTAACTGCCGCATCGATATCCAACAAGTTGTTGTACGAAATCTCTTTCCCGTGCAATTGGGTGAACATGGCATCGAGGTCGCCATGGAAAACGCCCTTCTGGTGGGGGTTCTCACCATAACGCAAGGCGCGTCCGCCCTCAACGCTCAACCTCAAGGCAGAAACAGCATCACCGTTGAAATAGTTGAAGATGGCGCTGTCGTAATGACTTGACACGGCAAAAGCACCGGTGGCGAATATTTTTCGGTCTTCGATGGAGGAAGTACCGTGCTTCTCGTTCAACAACTGGTACAACATGGCATACTGCGACTGAGAAGCCACAATGATGACATCTTTAAAGTTCTTGGCTGCCGCCCTGATGAGGGAGATGCCGCCTATATCAATTTTCTCAATAATATCCTGCTCGCCGGCACCTGATGCCACTGTGGCTTCGAAAGGATAAAGATCGACAATCACCAGGTCGAACTCAGGGATTTCAAATTCCTGGAGCTGTTGCAAATCGGATTCATTTTCCCTGCGAGCCAGGATGCCACCAAATACTTTGGGATGAAGGGTCTTCACCCGTCCACCCAAGATGGATGGATACCCGGTAATGGATTCCACGGGGGTAACAGGGATACCCAGACTTTCAATAAAAGTTTGAGTTCCTCCGGTCGAAAACATCTTAACATCAAGCGCATGCAAGCTTTTCACAATGTCATCCAACCCATCCTTATGGTACACCGATATCAGTGCCGATTTAATCTTCTTTAACGTACTCATTTATATACTTTTATCTTACAGTTGGCAAAATTAAGAAAATATGATTAGCTTACAACGCTTTTTCCATGCAATCTGAAAGTAAAAAAAACAATTGGTCAAAAAATCAGAACCATTCACAAAAAAAGGCACAACTGACAATTTAACCATACCAATTGTTAAAAGAAAAAAAGCTATCAGCAACCTTACAATTTAACCAAAAAACAGGTCATGCGCAAAATCAAAGTCCCAAATATTCAATTGAGATGGAATATTTTTTAAGGAAAACAGCCAAAGCTTTTATCTACAAACAATTTTATTAATTTTGATCGTGAATTGAGATTTAAAATAACCTTCAAACCCAGCCCCGATGAGAATTCTCCTCCACACACTATACGAGAGCATTATTTTTGCCATCAACGCCCTACGCACCAATGCCATGAGGGCCATCCTGACATTGATGGGTGTCACCATCGGGATCTTCTCCATCATTTCGGTTTTTACGGCCATCGACTATTTGGAGTCACAAATCAACGAGAGTGTTCAATCGCTGGGCAACAATGTCATCTACATACAAAAATGGCCATGGACGCCACCAGAAGGCGAATCGGAATACCCCTGGTGGCGGTATTTGAGCCGCCCACAACCTACGTTGGACGAGATGATCTATTTAAACCGAATATCCCAACTGTCCGAATCGGCAGCCTTCTTCATGGGCACCCGCCAGGATATATCCTACTACGACAACACCTACGGCTCAGCCACCATTATGGGCGTGTCGCACGACTTCGAAAACATCTGGTCGTTCAGCATCGCCCAGGGGCGCTACTTTTCGGTGACCGAAAGCAACCATGGCGCCAAAGTGGCACTGATTGGTCCCGATATTGCCAAGGAGCTTTTCCAAGATGACAATCCCATCGGAAAAAAAGTAAAGGTGCTGGGTGTGCGGTACGAAATCATCGGCGTATTTGAACGCAAAGGTGACGACATGTTTGGCAACAGTCTGGACAAAAACCTGCTCATCCCCATCAACCAGGCCAAGAGCGTCTACAACATCAAGGGCGACAACGTGCAACCAACCATCATCGTCAAAAGCAAGGGAGATATTCCCACCGAAGATCTGGCTGATGAGATCACCGGCTTGTTGCGCGAGAAGCGGCGATTGAAACCATCCGAAGAGAACTCATTTGCCATCAACCGCATCAGCCTCATACAAAAGAACTTCGAAAGCCTATTTTCCGTCATCGACTTTGCTGGTTGGTTCATCGGGGGATTCTCCATCCTGGTGGGCGGCTTCGGCATTGCCAACATCATGTTTGTGTCGGTGAGGGAACGCACCAAAATCATCGGGATACAAAAAGCCCTTGGCGCCAAAAAGAATTTCATCCTCAGTCAATTCCTGTTCGAAGGCATTTTTCTGGCGCTATTGGGTGGCATTGCGGGCCTCACGCTGATATTCCTGATGGTGACTTGGCTCCGCGTGGCCTTCGACACGCCCTTCACGCTCACGATGGGGAACATCCTCTTGGGCGTCACCATTTCGGTCACCATTGGATTGGTTTCCGGCTTTGTGCCTGCCTGGATGGCATCGCGCATGAACCCCGTGAATGCCATCAACCAGGTGTAACGTTTCAATCGACGTAGTTAAGGCAACCACGCCCCTCCACAACCGATAGGTTAACCCTCGCCCCCAACAGCAGCGGGCGGTTGGGGTGATCGTGCCCGGCAGGGAAGCCAAACCATACGGGATAGCCGTATCCGCCAACCACCTCGGCAATAATTCCATAGGCATCGGTGCCATAAGGGGTGGCACCGTCTTTCATGTCGGTAAACCGGCCAACCACCAACCCCGACAGCCGCTCCAGCACCCCACCCAACCGGAGGTTTTGCATCATGCGATCGAGGTGGTAGTGGTATTCCGACAAATCCTCCATGAAAAGGATCTTGCCTTGAGGATTGAAATCATAGGGTGTGCCACGCAGGGCGTAAAGCAACGAAAGGTTGCCACCCTCCAACACCCCCGTGGCATGGCCACAACGGCTCAACAAACCGGCTTCGGCTTCTACACGGCCATGGAGGCCTTGCATCAGGTCGATGGTGCGACGGAAATCCGGATCGGTTGCACCATAATCGCAGATGTGCTTCATCATGGGGCCGTGCAACGAGGCTACCCCCATCTTTTGGAAGGCAGCATGTAACACTGTAATGTCGCTAAATCCGATGAGCCATTTGGGATGCTTCATAAAAACCGAAAAATCCAACCGGTCGATGATGCGCATGGCGCCATAACCACCCCGGATGCACCAGATGGCAGCCACATCGGGCCGGTCGAGTGCCGCTTGCAAATCGGCCAACCGCTCATCGTCGGTGCCCGAATAAATACCGGCACAACCCAAGGCATGGTGCGACAACTCCACCTGATAACCCAGGGAGCGCAGCACGTTGGCAGCAGCCACAACAGGCTCCGGCGCCATATTGCCCGACGGGGAGAGCAACAGGATGCGGTCGCTGGGTTTTAAAAAGGGAGGGACAAGGCTCGAAGCTTTACTCATAGCGTATAATTTATGGTAAAGATAAACAACAAAATAAATCTCATACCGGGATTATTAATCTTATTCATAAATTGTTTAATCGCCCTTTTCACAAGAATCCTTCGGCTTCATCACTTTCTTTGTAGTCATTTTTCTCAATGCGCTTAAGAGCTTTTCCTTTATTCAGATTGACAGACACCTTAATCATCAAAAGGTTTTTCAACACATTAGTATTGGTTGTGCTTAGCTCACGATAATGATCATGAGAATAGTAACTTTTACTTTTTAACAATTCGAAAACCTAAATCATTGTCCTTTTTGCTCGCGCTGTCATAATCGCGGTTGGTGGTGATGCAATAATCTGAGGTTGTAAACCAACTCCCACCTCGGGCCACAGGTGCACTTCCTGTTCCAAATGGATGATCAATGGGACTTTGGTTGTAAAAATCACGATTGTATCGATCCTGGCACCATTCCCATACATTCCCACTCATATCATATAGACCCAACTCATTGGGCTTTTTACGACCAACCAATTGAGTTTTGTTGATGGTATCAAGTTTATCGTTTTGATCTCCTTTTGGGGTGGCAAACCAAGCCACATCAATCAAATCGTTACTACCGGAATATAAAAACCCCTTACTTTTGCGGCCACCTCTTGCTGCATATTCCCATTCAGCCTCAGTGGGCAAGCGATAGGTGTGACCCGAAATTTTCGACAACCATTTGCAGAAATCATTTGCGTCGTGCCAATTCACATTGATTACCGGTCTCTCGCCTCTACCCCAACCATGATCCTGAGGTTTTTCCCGTCCCGTCTTTTCGCAAAACAGATCATATTGTGCAAAAGTTATCTCGTATTGACTGATATGAAAATCAGACAGTTTAACCAAGTGAGCAGGGCTCTCATCGGGATGGCAAACTATTTTCGCTTTATTGTAGCCCATAACAAACTCACCGCCCTTTACTTCCAACATATTAATATTGAGTCCTTCTATTTTCTCGATGTAGGAGACTTGGTACCGGGAAACAATACAATGATTGAATAGAAAGAGCAGTACAATTAAAAGAGTAAAAAAGATTAGGCGCTTGAGTTTCATATTGAGTTAAATCAAATTTTATTACCAAAACAGTGAACACATCCTCTAAAGCACCCTCCTGTTAACCGAGTGGTTGCTTTGACGATCCAATCCATTTTGGCATGACTTACAATTTCAGTTCTATTCCTTTTTCCCGGCAATTACAGCTTCTTTATCCTTCAAATACTTCAGCAACTTCTCCAGCACAGGATCACCTCCATTCATATATTCACTGGCAATGTATGGAATAGGGATATCGGGATAGACTATGCCATCGTTGGATTTTGTGTATTCATCGAACAGAACAGTGGAAATAGCCAATAAATTGCCATTAAACTCACCCCTCTCAATCTCTCCATATTTCAAAGCATTCCTCGCCAACGGTTCCCCAACCAATGTGGCAATTTGGTTATACTGACAGATGTTGGCAAAACTGGCAGCAATCGAGCCTGTACTAAGACTAACCAGCACATACACATCAAGGCCAGGAACGAAAAGCGATGAGTCGAGCGCAAAGGAATGGAGCAAATCTTCGGAAGGCATCGGCAGAAGCTGGCCATATTGCTTCTCTTCAAAGCCATAATCTTTTGTGGCTACCGACGCCCTCACCTTGCCATCTCTCAAACAACAAAGAGTATCCTTATTAGAAAAAACAGAAAAAAAGAGGTCCAAGTCGTCTCCTGATCCACCAGGATTCTCGCGCAAATCAATAATCAGATCGGAATACCCGGATTGCTTCATGGACTCGACGAATTTCCTAAATTTTTTAAGAATGTAGCCGTTATTTTCGAAGGCTCTAATTCTGAAATACCCCAAAGAATAATCCGGCATCAGTTTCCCTTTGCAAAAAAGTCCCTCCTTAACGGCATAGTTGGTATAACGTACACCGTCTGTCATTATGGTAGCATCAAGCCCGTCACGCACATAATCAATTTTGTACTGAGGATAAACTTGGTAATTATTGTACCACACTAAATTTCCAATATCCATATATCTATCGGGATAATAATGATGTAAGTACTCATTTACAGGGATATTGTTAATGGATTTTATCAGATCGCCACGTTTCAAACCTTTATTGTAAGCCGAGTGAACCAGCAGGGAATCGTTGATGCAGAGTCCTCGAAAGGGCGGTACCGATATTGATGCCATTTCGAAGCTAAGGTTGGGATGGTTCCTCAACACAGGAATAATCCTAAAATGCGGATCCTCAAGGGTAATCAAATCCATCAGTTTACGCGCCTGAAAAACGAATTCGGCATCATTAAGCCTATTTTGAGGCAGAGTCACCCCAATTTCGGCTACCACGTCAGAAGCCGGTCTACCGCCCAAACTGTCAAAAGAAAAGGGATGGTAATTCTTTATTTGGTCTAAAAATCCTTGCAGCCGTTCAGCAGTCAACACAGTATCTTGCTTTTCAATATGTGCCAGGTACTGTTGGCGAACAAATACCTTGGGGCTGCAACCTAGAAAAAGAATACAAACAACAACCTCAAATACTATAATTTTCATAATTTGTAAAATTGGGTTTCAGTTACTCCAAAGGTAACTGCCAAAACCATTGGCTCAACAATACTGGAGCTGAAAACCCGGCCATTTACCAAAAAAGTTTTGTAACCAATTAGCAATGTTTAGTTTACAAAAAATCCATTTACCTATTTTTTCATTCATTAGGCTTGTTTGGGGTGAAAAACCACTAAATAGATACGCTTTACTGATCAAGACCTCTTTATCCTGACCTTCAAATACAAAGGTCACCGTATCCTTCTCCAATTCGCCATCCACCAAATGGTGTAATTCACACGACGGGCCAGTAAAGGTGTGGTGAGCATCCAAACCATTGATTCGCACGATCCGCAAACCAGGCCTGACTCCTTGCCGATATGCATTGGAGTTTTTCCACACAAAACCTACAAAAAGCTCTCCTCCTTCCACAACCACCTTCATCCCTAACCTATGCCATTTAAAATCGGGATACTCAGCACAAATCTGCTTAACAAGAAACTGTTCTTCTGGATAATCAAGAATAGTCTCAAAATAGTTGAAAAAATCATTCCCAACAACCGGGGGTTCACTATTATCTTCAACATTGACAACCGGATTAACAAGTTTCAACCCAGCCACATAAAAAGTGTCGGACTTACAAGCCCAATAGGATGTGCTGTCAACCGCGTTTTGGTCTCCAAAAAGGTTTGAACAGCTCTACCAGTTCCTTCAATCATTTGTTTGTTGAGGATATGTTCAAGCAACCATTTATTTATTGTAATCAAACCGTTATCGCCGGTATCGAACAAAAATGTACCCCTTGGCTTATTTATTCCAACAAGGATGCTGGGAACTCCTTTGGTAAGGCCGTGAAGTAGGAGTGGTTGCCTCTTGTATCCAACAACACCATCAATACTTTTCAAAATGGTGAGTTTCCCTAAATCAAAATGCCAAATGGCATGTTTCAAAATATTGCTGCCAATTATTCCCTGAACATCACAAAATACGCCCAACCCCAAAAGAGTATCAGGAACCATAACCACCCCGATCTGAGAGAAATGAGCAGAATCGATAGAAATATCAACAATCCCATAATGGTCACTGCGGCTTTGAAAGCCATCAGAAATTGCTGTTATGCCAAGACTCTTTATCTGCAACTGTTGGGCAATACTCTGCGACAAAATTGAGTATTCGGCACCAGTATCGATTAAAAAAAGGCCATCGATTCTGGAACCATTAACCGATACATTGGTAGCGAAATAATAACCTTTCTCTATTACTGTAGATATTGCAATAGATTGCAGGGGAGGCAAAAATTGACCTCTACGCATGATTGATTTCACGCTTTGAGCACAAACCAATAATGGAAGAATGGACAACACGACCAAAACAAGAAACATACGCTTTTTCATCTTCTTTCAAATTTCATCAAAGATATATTATCAGTTATTGCCCTTGAACAAAGGAGCTTTTGATAAAACGACCACATCATCGCTCCCTGCCAGGGTCAATTTTATGGAATCATTATCTAACGCGCTCCGCCTCCATTCATGTGCTTTGCAACTTTCGAGAAGGCACAATTCACTTGTAGAGATGCCATTGATCATTGAAATCTGCTGCCCAACAACCCTAAAACCTGATTAACTTTAAAATATAACCCATACGCTATTGCCCTATGATATTGCGAGATTGCTTCTTGTCTTCATCAATGGTCGTTGTGGGTTTGGGAGATGACCGTTTACCCTTATTCAGATAAAGACTCAACCTGATGAACAACATGTTGTGATAGGTCTTCAACCCAAAAGATTCTGCTTCTCGGTAATATGGGGTCTCCACCACACTTTTTTGTGTTACGCGGGTTCCCCAGGACAATGGCAAAACGTAAGAAACCATGATTTGAGCCTGTTTTTTAAAGAACTTCTTGTAGGCCGATAATTGCCAAATATCCATACCAGTCATTTCATATCCTTGGATCACAGCCATTTTATCCATTGAACGATCATATTCCAAATCAGCGCCCAATGCCATCTCCGGATGAAAATATGAGAGCGCGGCAGTTCCCAACCAGGTATGGTAACGGTTGGAGAGGCCACTGTAACGCATTTTCTGGTAATGGTATGCAATATTGCCATCAAACTCGAAAAAATCACCTATCGGCAAATTCAAATTGAGCAGCACACTGAAATCGTTCGACTTCACATTTCGATAGGTATGGAAATAACCAGCATCCGAATAGCCATAATATGGTGTGATGTGGTTGAAAGCATACTGATATTGTGGCGTGATGGTGATTGCTTGCCAAAAGCTAAAATCAACAGAGGCCTGATGCAGGTAGGCTGGTTTCAGTTCAGGGTTCCCACTGCTAATCATAAGGGGATCAACCACCACAGGCATGTTGCCCAGTTCATAAAGTGTAGGAAAAACAGAAGTTGTGGCATAGCGGCCATTGATGTTCAAATTTGCGCTGGGGTTATAATTGAACCTGGCATTGGGTTGGAAAACGGAATGGTACACCTTGTCGATCCCATTTTTCATCGCGGAATGATGCCAAGCCCCTCCAAGTGCAAAACCCCACTTGGGAGCAGGACGGTAGGATAGCTCAGCATACAATCGGCTCCGGCTCTCTTTACTATCCCACGATCCACCATTGGTCAATAAGCGTGTATGGTAATCGCGCGATACGTATGACTGTCCAAAGTTGAGTGCCAGCTTCGAGGAAATTGAATAATCAACATCCAATCCATATTTGAAAAAATCCCGCCGGATGTCAAAATCTGAAGAAAACAACTCTTTGTCGAGACTATAAGTGTGGCTCCTAAGGTTATCGTAACGATCGTAGGCAAAATCAGCTTTCACATTCCAGTTCTCGCCCAACTGAGCCGAATAATTTATTTTTGACGAATATTTCTTCTCCCGCATTCGTTCATTGGTGGAATCGGTAAAATTGTCGAAGGCATTACCATTAGCAAACCGGCGCATCATCTTGAACATTGTTGATTCATCGGTTCTCTCAAAAGCATAATCCCCCTCGAAAGTCAATGAGTGGTTCTTAGATAACTTAAACGTGACCCCGACATTAGCGCCATCGGCCAAATAGTGATAATTTTGATTGGGGTCATCCTCTGTCACCACTTCCGATTCCAGTAGATAGTGGTTCCTATAATCTTTGATGATCGACAACGGATGGTACCAATTGATGTTGGCATATCCATACGAGAGTTGAAAATCGACCAATTGATTGGTGTACCCAATTCCAACCCCCGGCTGCTGGTTGGCAATGGTAGCACTGCCATTGGTTCCCACCGGGTTGACAATCGTCAAACTTCTAACATTCAAGTTGCAACCAACATAATCGGGTTTCAGGACGAAATTGACCACAGCATAATAGTCATCGGAGAGGAACCGGCCAGTAGGATGCTTCATAACTTCAATGGATTGAATCCGGTCAGGGGAAAGGCTGCGGATGTAGCTTTCGTTGCGTTGCACATGATCGGCCAATAACAAAACCTTGATTTGGTTATCCACCTTAATGGCATTGGTGATCTTGTCAAATCTCACCCCGGGCAATTGCCCCACCAGTTGTTCCACATTTTGAGACTGCTGGCGCATGGCCTCGGTGACCGTATAGGAAGTACGGAACAAATCATAATTGGTGAGGTTTCCAGCAACAGTAACATCATCAATCTGTTTGGCTTCCCGGAGCAAACCCACATCTCCCCATACCAAAGAAACATTCACTGGCAACTCCCGAGTGACATACCCCACGCAGCTGAGGCGCAGCTTGGTAGGGTTGCCGCCGGCATCGATCTGTACCACCCCCTCTTCTGTACTGAGGCTCCCAGCTAAAATCAGGTTGGCATCATCCAACAAAACAGCGGTGGCAAAAGCAACCGGTTTCTGCTCAACCGAATCAACAACCCTCAAGCGATAGCAAGCTGGGTTATTTTGTGCTTGTAACACAGGCACAAAAAGAATAAAAAAAACAACACTTCTGACTATTCGCATAACTGATAAACAAATAGATAACTTTTGCATACTAGCGTTCCCCTTTGACAATGGTGGTTTCAAATTCGGTGGCCTTCAACTTGGGCTTACTGCGTTTCTTTTGTTCATCGCCCCAGGTGAAGAGGTAGGTAAACTTGGCAAAAACCAGATTCTCGTACATCCGGTTGTAGGCATAACGCGTGTAGGGCGCAACAGATGAGAGGTTTTCATATTTGACATCCCTGAATTTAATAAAAGGATTCAACACCCCCATGGAGAGCTGCATCCTCTTGTGGCGCCTCGAAAGCATAAAACGGGTGTGCCAACTTTTACTCTTGAGCATTTCACCCATCAAAGCATCGTTCTGCCCATACCACGCCTCCGATAGCAAATCCCACTTCCGCCATTTCATCGAGAGCTCCCCCTGGTAAAAAGGCACAATCTCCTGGTGATGGTAATCATTGCCGCCATGACTGTCGTAATAGCTCAAACCACCGTTGAGGCTGAACGATAGAAAATCCCAAAGATCACTCCCATCGAGCGAACAACTGATGGTGTATTGTTTAAACGCGTCGAAATTGTCGGGCATGCGAACCGCCACATAGCCCCCGCCGGGCAACTGTTCCAGACGCGTCACATCCATAATGGGATTTTTTATATGCCTATATTTGCCTTGCAAAAAAAGCTCATATTTGGTTGCAAAATCCCAAATGCTGTTGAGCGTGAATTGCGTCAGCCGGGTTTTGGAGAGGGAGAGATTGCCGCGTTGAATTTGGAAGGGATCCAACAGAATTTCAGTGGCGGTTATTTGTCCCAGCGGTGGCTGGCTGTACTTAAGCATGGCATCGAAATCGATGGTCCAATTCTCCAGGGGCTGATAGCTGATGGCGCCAATGGGTAACCACTGCGACCACTTTTTTTCGACACCTTCGATTTGGTAGGCCTGCCAAAAGTGGACGGCTCCCAAGGCCACCATCAACTCGTCGCCCATCAGCATCAGCAGCATCTTGGTGTCACCGCTGTTATCGCGCAAATCCACCGGGAGTGCTGCCTGCCCATTGGCAGAATAGTCGTTGGTGATCCATTGCTTGCGCCAGCTTCCACTCACCGAAAACATGCCAGCCCACTCTTCGCCAAGCGGGAAAGGGAGGGTGTAGCTGCCCTGCAACCCGGCATGGTGCACCTTTTCGGAAGTGTGATTTTCAGTGGCAAACAGCTCGTCGGCAGTTGACTCGCCATACGCGCGCCGGTAACTGGCTTGGCGTCGGCTATAGTCGGCATTGAGATAGACCGGTCCCAAGGGACTCTTAACCTCAAGATAAGCACTCAACCCGTAATTTTTATTGTGGCCCGAATTATGCTCCCGGTTAAGGGTGGTTTCAGTGCCAGCGTCGCTGGTTGTCACCACCCTCCCTTCGAAATCGTTGTTCTGGTCGTCGTCAACTTGCCCCCAGGCCGAGAGATCCAGCATTTATTTTCGGCCGGCATAGTTGTAACGTGCGGTGCCAATGTTGTGCCAATAGGCCTGCCTGGCGGGAATGGGTTGCTCCTTACGAACAATGGTTCCCGTAGGGAAATAGAAATAGTCGGTGCGCTCACGCATCTGACCATTGGAGTAACGGAACTGGGGTTGCCAGTCGAGGGTGAAGCTGTGTCGTCCGTGATAAACCTTGCCAATCAAATAATGCTCGCCATAGGTGTTGCTCACCCCTTCCACCAGATTGACGCTGGCCGAACCACCCTTCGCCGGCAAATCAACGGTGAGGTTCATCACCACCGAGGCCAAGGGAAACCGTGGCGTGGGCTTGTCGTAATAATCCACCCTGCGGATCAACTCGGGGTCGATGGCCTGTATTTCGCCCGAAGTAGCAGGCCTGTCGTTGACCAGCAGAACCACTTCGCCCCCGCCACGCACCGAAACATCGTATGAAAGCGGATCGACATAAACCCGTGGGGCTTTCAACGACCCGAGCAGGGCCATCCCATTCACGGCATTAGCGGCCTTACGCGCCGAGGGAATGAAGGTGATGCCGTCCGGCCTGAAGATTTTGCTTTTCCCTTCCACCACAACCTCGCCAAGTTCGCTCGTGGCTTCCACCATAACCACTGTTTCGAGGTTACCACCATTGGCCAGAATCAGCTTAGGCGCATAACCCACACAGGAGAAACGCAAGGGACGTAGTTCCCCTTGGCTGCGTAGAATAAAATGGCCCGTGCTATCGGTTGCCGCCATGGCAACGATGGTGGAATCAAGCGTGCTCTCATGCATGGTGATATGAACCTGACTCAGTGGCTGGCCATTACCATCCACCACAAAGCCCGATATTTCCAATTGATCTTGTGCCTTAGTTAAAACGCAAAGGGAGATAAGCCAAATGGCCGATAGAAGAAATTTCATGAATCATTCTGTTTGGGTTTCGATTACTCCAAAGTTATCCGTTTAACCAACGCCTGCGACCTGAATTAAATTTAGCATGGAGTCGTTTACCGTATTTTTTATTCAAAAAACTAAACTACAATACATTACAAAAACTTCATTTACCATATTTTTTAAAAGAATCAGGTCACAATGGCAATTATCCAGGATCGAGATGGGGCATCCACCTCCATTTTTTGCTTGCCAAGATGTAAAACCACCAAGCAGGTAAGATGCTTCAGCACAATCAAAACACAAAACCGTCCAGCATGATAAAGAAAATATTTTACGCCATATGTTGATTCACCAAAAACAAGGGCGCCCCACCCGAGCACCCTTGCTGTAACAAAACAGAAAAACCTAGAAATAAAAACCAAGCCTCAGGTTCATGTGAGAGTAGTTTTTATTGATCAATTGGTAATTTGCCGCCAAAGTAAAATGATTGAAAAAACGAACCCCCAGGCTGGGCATCAAACAAAAGTTCGTTTCATAGCCTTCGTTGAATACTGCTTTCAAATTACTAAACGCTACGCCCGCGCCAATACCGGCAAAAGGTTTCACCCGGCTATCCGGCATAAAATCATAATACAAAGCTGGTATTACACCAAGAGTGATGTATGTTGTATGCCGATCAAATTGAGACATATCTATCTGTAAGGCAACACTAAAGGGATTGGTTATTTTCCTTCTTCCCTCCAAATAAAAAAGCCTTCCATAATCATTTTCGATCGAATACATCTTTTTCGCCGCAAAAGATTGATTTAAACCAACCTCAAATGAGAACTTTTTTTCTTTCTTTTCTTGACTTAATGCAACAAAGGGGATAAATAACAGGATGCTCAACAGCCCTGCCAGACATTGGAATTTGTTCATAAGGATGAGTTTTAATGATTATAGTTTGTTCTTTCTTTTGAAATAAATCAGCCAAGCCTATTTCAATCGGTTCTCCAGCCATTGCATGGATTGATCAAGATTGAAAGCATCGATCCGGATAACGCTATCCAATTGCTGGTGCACTAAAAGATAAACGGAAGTGGTGTCGGGAAAACCGAAACGATTATTCAAGTCGAAAATGACATTGTGGGCTTGCTGGTAAGGCCCCACATCAAAAACGACCCCGGAGGCTTTCATCACAATCAGCTTGTCGCCCTTATTGATGTAGCGCAGGGCAAAATCGGAAAACCGCACATTGCAACCAGAGCATCCACGCTCGGTTAAAACAATCAGAGCCTTAATGGAATCGCTGTTAATCGATTCTGTTGCGAAGAGCCGAGCTAAGGCTTCCTGCTCGGGATTTGGCACCTCTCGGCATCCCAATAAAAAAAGCAGCACACACCCAATGAATAATCTATAAATCAAACACATGAAAAACCTCCTTTTTATGATTTAAATCAACTGGTTCGGACAAATCATTTTTCCTGATGGCCAACCCTTTTTCAGTCACAAACAGGCAAAAAGATGAATATTCCCGATTCTCCATCACATATTCCTGCAACCTCGAAAAATTATGGTCGTAAATCTGTAAGATCCATTGGAAATCTTTTTTATCCTTTAAGACCTAGGCAGTAGTAACTTTAAAAATAGGGTGTCTAGGACTTTTTAGACACCCTATTTAAACTTAGTCATGATTTATTGTAACCAATAAGCTATCCATACAGCACTTTTACAAACCTCACTTAAACCTGCTGCATATGTACCGCATTCAACAAGCAATGCATCCCTGATTTCGGCATCTGTTGGCGCTGCTTTTTTCAGTCCTTGTGTAGATTTTAAGTGAGAACCATCAAAGCGTGCTAATTTAACTAGGGTCGATTCATACAACTCAGTAACTAACGAAGGGTCATAATCCTTAATTATGAATTCTTTCCCTTCAATTTCAATTTTTAAGTTAATACAATAAACAGAAAAAAGTATTTTGCCTTCGTCGGTTTTTAGCATTTCTATTAAATTGAAATCTGCCGATTTGAGACAATTTGCATGGTCTAACTCAAACCTTAAAGCATCAAGTATATTTTTATTGTATTCTTCAATACTTTGGTATTCCTGCTTGCTAATAATCTCCTCTTTTTGGCATGATTGAATAAACAAAACGCCTACAAAAAAGGCTGAAATAATTAAGATTTCTTTCATCTCCGTGATGTTTGTATAATTAGGTAATTAACGAACTTATAAATAAAACTTCTCTTTGGAAAAGCAGCCTGATGTAGAAATAATATTAATAATAATATGAAGCCATAGTCAAAAGATAGTATTACTAGTATTAAGCCAACAGTTAGAACGATATTCTTAAAGATTTTCATGATTTTTTATCTTAAAATATATGCTATATCTACAGCTAAATTACATATTTCATCAAATCCAAACATATACTTGCCGCATTCTTTTTTCAATGCATCTCTTATTTCTGCATCTGTTGGCGCTGCTTTATTCAGTCCTTGTGTAGATTTTAAGCAAGCACCATCAAAGAGTGCTAATTTGACTAGGGTCGATTCATACAACTCATTAACTAACGAAGGGTTATAATCCTTAATTATGTATTCTTTCCCTTCAATTTCAATTTTTAAGTTGATACAATAAATAGAAAAAAGTGCTTTGCCTTCATCTGTTTTTAGTATCTCAATCAAATTGAAGCCTGCCGATTTGAGACAAGATGCATTATCAATTTCAAGTTTTAAATCATTAAGAATATTTGCATTATATTCTTCGATACTTAAATTTTCCTTTGTACTAATGGATTCTTCTTTCTGGCAACTCACAAAAGTAGATATTCCAATAATTAACAATAGCGATACAATTATCTCACTTTTAGTTTTAAACATTTCAATTTGTTTTAAATTATTTGCCTACTCCTGATTTATGGTCTCTTCGGCTTAATTCCGACCTTTTTTGAGAATTAATTCTTATAACCATTTTCTGACCTATTTTTTATACCGATATAGTCGGTGGCTATTGTCATTTTCTGTTTACATTAAATTCTCAACAGCTCTGGCAAGCAGCTCCTACCACATAAAAAGCAGCCATCAAACTCATGACCCTGATCATCTATAGATCATTTCAAGGACTGAAAACTATAATTTTGGGGAATCAAGAATTCGTCTGGACTAATCTGCTATTCATTTCCTTCACAAGAAGAAATAAAACCTAACAGTACAAAAGCTATAAAAAACAATTTTTTCTAAAAATAAAATTAAGTAATTAGACTACTCTTACGATTTTCGTCTTTCTATCTCGTGTCGAGGTGTTTAATTGGAACACGACAATCACCATTCTCTCCATGTCAAGGTGGTTAGCCTCTAAATAACCCCATCTTTTTTTAAATTAATCACAAAGAAGCTCGCCAGTCCAAGTAATTTCAGATGAATCTGACTTTATCAGAAAGCAGTAATTACCAGGATGCAAAGCACTTATATCAAATGAATTGTCAAAAGCAATAAACAAAAAGATATTTCCGCTATCATCAGTACATTGTAGTGACAAGTTTCCATAAAGGGAAAAAGAAGCAGGCAATTCTAGAATACCACGACATAAGGTGGCATATTCGGGCAAAGGAGGTATTTTTTTAATGGGCCCAGTAGGTTTAATAGTTCTTACAGTAACAGTTGTTTTATCGTCCGACGCTGCACGTAAATTTAAAACTAGCAAGAAGAGAAAAAGTACACATAAAAATTTTTTCATAACATTGGGTTTCTGTTATCCCAAAGTTACCCATCCACCCAACGCCTGCGACAAAAATTGAAATCTATATGCGCTCTTTCACCAAAATATTTTTACATACTATTGATTAAATGAGTATTACAAAGGCCTCTTTCACCATCTTTTTCTTGAAAAAACTGATCCCAAAGGCGGTTTTTCCTGAATCAAGATGGGGTATCCCCCTCCAATTTTTGCTTGACCTGGTACTTCTTTACTTTAATAACTTTCGGGGAGATTTGAAGCAGTTGGGCCAACTGCTGGTTGTTCCAATCCTGTTGCACAAAATAGTGCAAAACCCTCTCTTCCCCGGTCAATTTAGCAGTGGAGCCCTCCATGGCAGCGGGTAAAAACTGGTTCTCCACCAAGAGACAGTAGAGGCTATCCAACGCCTCCTTACGCATTTTCTTTTTTAGCTTTTGCATCTCGCATTTCAATTCGGCAGCATCCAGATGCTGCTTGCTGAACAACACCTCAATCTTGTCGTCCAGGCTGGAGTTGTGGTCCAGCACCAATTGCAGGGCGCTGGAGGCGATCTTGTTCTTTTGCAGCTTGCTGCTCAGCTGATCCAGCTGCGCCTGGCGCTTCAGGCGCTGCCATAGGAACAGACCCGTTATGGCCAGTGCCACCAACAGCAGCAACACCAACAACACAATCACCCGGTAGAGTCGTGTGGCCTGTTCGGTGGCTTCTTGCTTCAGCCTCAGCAAATCGTACCGCCTTTCAATTTCTACCAGGCTTTGTTTCGACCGTTCGTCGGTATAGCGCAAGCTCAGCCGTAGTGCCTCCTCAAAATAACGGGCTGCTTGCCGGTATTGTTGCTGCCGGGCTGCCATTTGGGCGGTTTGGCGAAAAATCGCGTAATTGAGAATTGAGGAATCACGGATGGCGGCCAAGGCCTGCTCCCCGTAAAAAAGGGCGCTGTCGGGCATGTTCAGGTTCTGGTAATTGCAACTGATGGAATAAAACACCGCAAAATCATTCCTGTTATGAACAAAACGTGGATCCAGCATTTTTTTGTTATAAAAAATGGCCTTTTCATCCTTCCCTTGTTGTTCATTCAAAAAGCCCCACAAACTATAAATATGGGACTGGAAGACGATGGGGAGCTTATCGACAGATGGTATGGAATCCAAAATCGCTTCGGCCACATTGAACCGCTTTAGGGCAATATAGATCTTGCAAAGCCCCATCTGATCGGCCAATGACGAAAGGGAGTCGTTGCGCAGACTGCTATACCTTAAAGCTTCTTGCTGATAGGCGAGCGCTTGATTGTAATTGTTGTGGTAGAGATGGCATTCGCTAAGGTAATAGGCCACCATCCCGCGCAAGAAGGACTCTTCGATACCATGCGCCTTGCAGTGGCTGTGCGCTTCAGCCATGCGCTGGTATGCCAGGGTATCCTCGCGATTGCACCGGTAGCGCACCAATCCGCTGTAAAAACGAGCCCGGGCAAATTGGAGCGGGTCGTGCGCCAACTGTTGCGAAGCCCACTCAATGAGGGAGTCGGAATGGAACACCGAATCGAGCTTATCGCCGGCAATGGTGTAGAGCAACCGGTGGTAGGCTACCGAAGGGGCATCAAGCCCCTGTGTGCGATATTGAGCCAGTTGAGCCATGGCCCCCTCCGGGTCGTGGTTGAGCATGGAATCCACCTGCACCAGCTCAACCGGATAGGTTGGTGGTGTGCGGAACACGCAGGCCGCAAGGCCAAACAGCAACAACAAACAAAAAAAACGCATTGATCATAGGTTTGGTGTTTCAAAGATAACAAAATGTCAAAAACACCCTCGCCCATCCTCAACAAAAACCGCTTATGTTTGGCAAAAAGAAAACAGTATGACTTACAAACGATCAATTTCTGCAGAATCCGTGTTACCCCCATACTTCACCTTGTGGCCACCAAAATTATAGGTCAACCGCATACCCACTTGCCGGCTGTCTTTCCTGTTTTTCTTGACCATGCTGATGTTGTTGATATCAACCGACCAGTACTCCCTGGAGGTGTTGAACACATCGTTGACAAAAAAGGATAGATACAACTGACTATTCAAACACTTCATATTTAAATTAAAATCACTTTTGAAGCTACTTTGCTGCTTGGTGATCCTAACATTTCCAGGCGTTTGATAGCTTGAATTAAAACTGACCGTCATGGTTTTTGAAAACTCATAAGCTGCTTTCAGGTTAAACCGGGCAAAGGGAGTGTTATAACCCGTTGCCTGAAAGTGAAAATACTGTTTCGTCAGCAGCAAACTCATACCCAAGGAGAGTTGCTGCCATTTCAAGTTAGAAGATAGCAGAAAATTGATGGCATCCAAAGTTCCAATGTTCTGAGGCTTGACAACAATAATGGCTTCATGGTCGGAATATTGATCAAACATCATGGAGTAAAATCCACGGATGGAAGTATAATAAAGCTCAGCATAAATTTTGCCTGCCGTAAGATTCCAATAAACACGGTTTTCAAAACAATCTTTTAGGTGAGGATTGCCACTTTCGTACAAATATGGGCTCGAAAAAGAGACACTGCTTCTCAACTGGTAGTAGCTGGGACGCTTCACAACCCTTTTGTAACCAAGCGACATAGTGTATTGATCATTGAAGTGCCAATCGATGTTGAGCAAGGGAGAAAAAGAGTTTATGGTGTACTCCTCGTTGGATAAATCTGGCACTTTATACACGTACTGGTAAAAATCCCATCGTCCCCCAGCATTGAAACTAAAGCGGCTCAATTTCTTGCTGTATGCGGCAAATAGCGACAATGCCTGCTGATCGACTTGATTCTGGTTGTTCCCGATATTGGTACCTTCGCTCAACATGCGGAAGTTGTTGTTATAATGGGTGGAACTATATTCTCCACCCGATTGCAGTTGCCCCGTCCACGCTGGCAACGTATGGATGAGTTTTCCTGTAGCCAGCCAGTAATCCGATTCATTCAAGCTTTTCACTTTCTGGGTCATCGACCAATAGCTTATATCCGAAAGATCTTCATCGCTATTCTCTCCGGAGACAAGATTGATATCTAGGTTTAAAACGTGCTTACCCGGGTTATAATGAAGGTAAAGATTCCCAAGGTGTTGAGTACTCCTCTCCTTCGAGACATAATAACTATCACCAGCATCCATCAACTCGTCATGAACCTGCAAACTATCAGTGGATTGGATCCTCGAATTGATTTCAGGCTGATGGTACCATTCGTATTGGGCGCCAAAGCGGAGATCCTCATTTTTAGTATAATCGGCTCCCATGGAATAGTTCACTGTTCGAAATGTATAATGCAAGTTGGATTGTATTTCCTCGTGCGACCCCATACTGGCAATCGCCTGGGAAACCGTTTGATACTGCTTGGATTGACTCTCACTGGAATATCCATTCAAATAGAGGTTCAAGCCCTTCTTTTGCCAACCCAGATTGATATTCCCGCGAAAGGAAGGCACCTCACCATATTGTCCCAATGCCATGGCACTCCCAAAAAACCCTTTATCCTGATTGGTTTTGGTGGTTATCCTGATGACCGACGTTGTTTCGGCCGGATACTCAACCCCTGGGTTCAGAATGATATCAACCGACTCAATATCTTCACTTTTCAACCCATCCAACTCTTTTCGAACATCACTCACCAACCTGTTGTTTATATAAACAAGCGGAGTTCCGTGCCGTCCAAATACCTTTAACTGGTCGTCGAAGGATAAAAGGGGCAACTGCTGAATCATATCCAGCGCATTGGTAAAAACCAAGTAGGGCGAACCAGCCAACCTGACCGAAAGCCCATTGTTTCCAAAACTCATATACTGATTTTTGCCCCGCACAATTTGAATTTCCTTCAAAATCGCCTCCTTTTTTTCGAGTACAATGGCCAAATCCATTCTTCCATCCTCTAAAGGGCGCGTCATGGTTTCGTACCCCAAACAACCAGCTTGAATCAACAATTCAAGGTCTGATTGCGGAGCATTCAATTGGAAACGTCCTAACGTGTCGGTGGTTGCCCACGCCAACATGGTAGAATCCACCGCCCTAAGCAGAATAACATTGGCAAAGGGGATGCTGCTTTCCTGGCGGTCAAACACATGCCCTTGAACCATCGTCTGGCTCAACAACGCCTGCGGAAAAAGCAGAAGCAATCCAACATGGGCAAAAAATCTCCAAAGGCCAAAAAACTGGCCATAGTTTGCTTTTATATTCATTTTTTATTTAACGTGGAATAACCCATTGTAAGACACCGTTTTTCAATAACTTTCAACTCCAATAAGTTCAAAAACCAAACTCTCTTTTTCATAGTTCTGATATTCCATCTTAACGAATCCAAAATCCTCATTGAAGAGGGTGATTAGTTTTGATTTACCCGCCGAACACTTTGAAGTACTTTTTATGACCCAACAAGCAACTTTCGATCCCTCCAGCTCAAAACTGGTCTGACCTAAAATACAATATCTACATTTTACTGTCAATCCGTTCCAATCACCCCAACCATCAATGACGTTAATTGAGTTAACCCACTTCTTTCCTTTTTGAATCGGACGTTGAATCTCAGGGAAAGGTGCCACTTCAGTAAATTTGTATTGATTAACCCTTATAGGATGCATCCATACCCATTCAGCATTTTCAACAACACCCTCACCTCTTTCTCTTGTCCACAATTGAAGTTTCTTATTGATATAATGATTCACTAATCGCATTGAATCAGTCTGATAATTAGGGAATTCATAATAAACTAAATCCTGCGATTCCGGCTGATCCTCCCATCTCTCTCCGGTGGTTTTCAAAAAAACGAAACTATGGGAAAGCGTATCCTTATCCTTATCAACATAAGTTGCTTTGTAACAATATTTTCTTCCTGCCTTAAAGATCGTTCTAACTTTAGGGATTTTTCTTTCACAATGCTCAGTCCAAGTGGAATCATCGCTTGAAACAACTCTCAGGATCTTCTCTACATCAAATAACTTATCTTGTTTAGTTAAAACACTTTCTTCAAGAGATTGATTCTGAGAAGCTACTTTGTGATGGCTTACAAACAATAGGAAAACAAAAAATAAAAAATAGTTCATACACATTTTAATAACCATTAGTACATAAGATATTTTTTCAGGATCAAGATGGGCACCCGCCTTCTTCCTTTTGCTTAAAAAGAGGTAAAAACACAACCCGGGTAACATGACAAAGACATCAATTTACGCCATAGCTTGTTTCACCAGATACAGAGCCTCCCACCCGAGCACCCATACTGTAACAAAACGTAAAAACCTAGAAATAAAAACCAAGCCTCAGGTTCATGTGAGAGTAGCTTTTATTGATCAATTGGTAATTTGCCGCCAAAGTAAAATGATTGAAAAAACGAACCCCCAGGCTGGGCATCAAACAAAAGTTCGTTTCGAAACCTTCGTTGAACACCCCATCCAGATTATTGAATGTCACGCCCGCACCAATACCGGCAAAAGGTTTCACCCGGCTATCCGGCATGAAATCGTAATTTAAGGAGGGAATTAAACCAAGGGTTCTAAACTTTCGGTTACGGGTAAATGTAGAATAATCAACCACTAAGCTGGCATTGAATGGTCGAGTCAGTGCATACCTTCCCTCAAAATAAATTCCCAGCTTATAATCATTACCATAGTGTTCAATCTTTTGCGCAGCAAAGGAATGATTGAATCCAACTTCAAATGAGAACTTTTTTTCTTTCTTCTCTTGACCTGAAGCCATTGAAGGGACAAATAACAGGACGCTCAACAGGCCTGCCAGACATTTAAATTGTTTCATAAAATTGGGTTTTTATTATCCCAAAGTTACCCATCCACACAACGCCTGCGACAAAAAATGGTTGTAGCATGGGTTCGTTTACCATATTTTTTAATCAAGAAACTAGCCCACAACACATTACAAAAACTTCATTTACCATATTTTTTTCAAAAATCAGGTCACAATGGCAATTATTCAGGATCAAGATGGGGTATCCACCTCCATTTTTTGCTTGATCTGGTATTTCCTGGCTTTAATCACTTGCGGGGAGGTTTGGAGCAGTTGGGCCAACTGCTGGTTGTTCCAATCCTGCTGCACAAAATAGTGCAGAACCCTCTCTTCCCCGGTCAATTTAGCAGTGGAGCCCTCCATGGTAGCGGGTAAAAACTGGTTCTCCACCAAGAGGCAGTAGAGGCTATCCAACGCCTCCTTTCGCATTTTCTTTTTTAGCTTTTGCAACTCACTCTTCAATTCGGCAGCATCCAGATGCTGCTTGCTGAACAACACCTCAATCTTGTCGTCCAGGTTGGAGTTGTGATCCAACACCAATTGCAGGGCGCTGGAGGCGATCTTGTTCTTTTGCAGCTTGCTGCTAAGCTGGTCGAGCTGCGCCTGGCGCTTCAGGCGCTGCCATAGGAACACACCCGTTATGGCCAGTGCCACCAACAGCAGCAACACCAACAACACGATCACCCGGTAGAGTTGTGCGGCCTGTTCGGTGGCTTCTTGCTTCAGCCTCAGCAAATCGTACCGCTTTTCAATTTCCACCAGGCTTTGTTTCGACCGTTCGTCGGTATAGCGCAAGCTCAACTGTAGCGCCTCCTCAAAATAACGAGCGGCTTGTCGGTATTGTTGCTGCCGGGCGGCCATTTGGGCGGTTTGTCGATAAATCTCAAAATTAAAAATGGAAGAATCTCGAATGGCCGCCAAGGCCTTCTCCCCGTAAAAAAGGGCGCTGTCGGGCATGTTCAGGTTCTGGTAATTGCAACTGATGGAATAAAATACCGCAAAATCATTCCTGTTATGGACAAAACGTGGGTTCAGCATTTTTTTTGTATAGAAAATGGCTCTTTCATCTTTCCCTTGATGTTCGTACAAAAAGCCCCACAAACTATAAATATGGGACTGGAAGACAATGGGGAGCTTTTCGACATGAGGAATGTCATCCAAAATCGCTTCGGCCTCATTGAACCGTTTCATGGCAATATAGATCCTGCAAAGCCCCATTTGATTGGCCAGTGACGAAAGGGAGTCATTGCGCAAACTGCTATACCTTAACGCTTCTTGCTGATAGGCGAGTGCCTGGTCGTAATTGGTTTGGCAAAGATGGCATTCGCCCAAGTAATAGGCCACCATCCCGCGCAAGAAGGGCTCTTCGATACCATGCGCCTTGCAGTGGCTGTGCGCTTCAGCCATGCGCTGGTATGCCAGGGTGTCCTCATGATTGCAACGGTAGCGCACCAATCCGCTGTAAAAACGAGCCCGGGCAAACTGGAGCGGGTCGTGCGCCAACTGTTGCGAAGCCCACTCAATGAGGGAGTCGGAATGGAAAACCGAATCGAGCTTGTCGCCGGCAATGGTGTAGAGCAGCCGGTGGTAGGCTACCGAAGGGGCATCAAGCCCCTGTGTGCGATAATGAGCCAATTGGGACATAGCCCCCTCCGGGTCGTGGTTGAGCATGGAATCCACCTGCACCAGTTCAACCGGATAGGTTGGTGGTGTGCGGAACACGCAGGCCGCAAGGCCAAACAGCAACAACAAACAAAAAAAACGCATTGATCATAGGTTTGGTGTTTCAAAGATAACAAAATGTCAAAAACACCCTCGCCAATCTTCAACAGAAAACCGCTTATGTTTGGCAAAAAGAAAACAGTATGGCTTACAATCGGTCCATTTCTGCAGAATCCGTGCTACCCCCATACTTCACCTTGTGGCCGCCAAAATTATAGAGAATTAAATACAAAGAGGTTTTGACCTTTAGCGAAGAATTAAAACCCTGAATTATTAATGATCGTTCGCAAGGCATCTATTGACATGGACTCCCGCTCCCCTTTGTCAAAAATGGTGACAAGCACAACTCTTTGGTTGTCAACTTCGGCCAGCAGATTGAAGGTGACAACCCTTGCCCCACCACTTTTACCTTTGCCTTTGAGGGATGGGTATTTTTTTAGCAACCGTTTGTATTCTTTTGAAAACGTGTCGGTTGGAAATAGAATGATTTCATTCTTCACTAAGCAACTGTTCAAGGGTTTTGTGCTTGCGTTTCCCTTGGGAAATTTCCTTGGCCTCTTTAAGCCCTTGAATAAGGTCGCGCTCAAGCTTCAATTTCCTTTTGGATGCCACAGCCTCCATGCCTTTAACCTTGCTCTTTTTATCATCACCAATATCTATGCCCTTATCGTGCTTTGCCATTATGCGGGCAGTCTCCAGCAGGGTTCTACCTGCCTTTGTCCTTTCATCAACCAAAATTGTAATCATAGCCTTAAATTTTCTACAAAGAAATGAAATTGAACCCTTTTATAAAAACCATTGCCCCTAAGCGAAACACCAACCCCACAATGGAAACAATCATAGGCACCCAACGGCATTTGTAATGGGACTTCAACAGGTCAACAAGATCTTTGTGTAAAAATAGAATAAGGAAACGATTATCATACAACCAAAGAGTAAAAAGGAAATGGCTTTTGTTTCTGAAAACTAACAAACTGCAATAAAAAACCGGACATCGTGCCCGGTTTTTTGATTGGTATATTTTGAGTTGGATCATGTTAAAAGTGTTATATTTGCACAAAAAGTACTCTTTTATGATTGCGTCAGTAAGTTTGAATGATGTTCTAAGGGATGAACAGCAGAATGAAAAAATTATCAATTTTTCATCGGCCATATTGCGTTCTGTCGCAAACATCCCCAATGTTGTGATCACTATCATAGCTATTCCATTCTTATTGTTGATGATCCCAATCCTCAATTGGGTACTGGCATCGCTTATCCGTAAAACAACGGCCATGGTTGCCAACATTAACCGGGATATTCAACAGATGGATTACGAAAGCGTTAAGCAGATATATGACCTTCTTTCCGGTTTGCGACACGACACTGATTTCCTCAACAGTGAATCAACCTTTTTAACAAGAGGATTGAAAGCCAAATTGGTGAAACTCTTGGAACTGTATAAAACAATTAAAGAAGCCTTGGAAGCAGTGCTTTTTGTTGATATGAGTGGTCAACCGCCATTGACGAAAGAAGAAAAGTTGGCCTTCGAGGCCTTGAATGAAATTTGGGGTGATGATGAAGATGGTGAGTATGCCAAAATGACCTTCAATCAACTAAAGAAAAGGTAGATGGCGTTTGAAATTTGGGATGTAGTGCAGGTTCCTGCGTTTCCCAATCAAGAGAATACAAGATAGAAGCCCTGCTACAAGAAAAACAATCAGCAGAGCGCTAGAGCGCAATCCTTTCACCTGAGCAACCGTTCCATCTTCCATTAAAATATGGAAACACAACATCTATTTGAGGTTGTTTTACTTATCTTTGCAGTTATTTTTATCATTAAAAGCAAAATTTGTTTCCCGGAAATCCGTGCGAAACAAGGTTATTCTAATATTGTCAATTCCATGAGCGAACGAAAAGAATTCAAGAGAACGCTGGTGACAACTGCGTTGCCTTACGCCAACGGACCGGTACACATTGGGCACCTGGCAGGCGTTTATGTCCCAGCCGATGTGTATGTGAGGTACTTGCGGCTAAAGGGCGATGATGTGATTATGATTGGGGGCAGCGACGAGCATGGTGTGCCCATTACCCTGAAAGCCAAGAAAGAGGGCGTCACGCCACAAGATGTTGTGGACAAATACCACGGCATCATCAAAGATTCTTTCGAGCGGTTTGGTATTTCGTTCGACATCTACTCGCGTACCACCAGCAAAACCCACTACGAAACAGCCTCCGATTTCTTTAAAACGCTCTACGACAAAGGCGCTTTCATTGAGAAAGAGTCCGAACAATATTACGATGAAGTGGCCAACCAATTTTTGGCCGACCGCTACATCACCGGCACCTGCCCCCATTGTCACAGCGAAGGCGCCTATGGCGACCAGTGCGAGAAATGTGGCACATCCCTCAACGCCACCGACCTCATCAATCCAAAGTCGATGGTATCGGGCTCTCAGCCGGTGATGCGCTCAACCAAACACTGGTACCTGCCCTTGGATCAGCACGAAGCAGCCCTGCGCCAATGGATATTGGAAGAGCACAAGGAATGGAAACCCAACGTGTATGGGCAGTGCAAATCGTGGCTCGATATGGGTTTGCAACCCCGCGCTGTAAGCCGCGACCTGGATTGGGGCGTGCCGGTTCCGGTTGAAGGTGCCGAAGGGAAAGTGCTCTATGTTTGGTTCGATGCCCCCATTGGCTACATTTCGGCCACCAAGGAGCTGACCCCCGAATGGGAAAAGTATTGGAAGAGCGACGATTGCCGCATGCTTCACTTCATTGGTAAGGACAACATCGTTTTCCACTGCATCGTATTCCCGGCCATGCTATCGGCCGAAGGAAGTTACATATTGCCCGAGAATGTACCGGCCAACGAATTCCTGAACCTGGAGGGCGACAAAATATCCACCTCACGCAACTGGGCGGTGTGGCTGCACGAGTACCTGGAGGATTTCAAAGGCAAAGAGGATGTGTTGCGCTATGTATTGACTGCCACGGCACCCGAAACCAAAGACAACGACTTCACCTGGAAGGATTTCCAAGCCAGAAACAACAACGAGCTGGTGGCCATCTTCGGAAACTTCGTCAACCGCGTGGCGGTGCTCACCCATAAGTACTACAATGGCGTGGTACCTGCCTTGGGCGAGCAGACCGATTTCGACCGGGAAACCATGTTGGAGATCCCACAAATTGCCAAACGCACCCAGGATAGCCTCGACAACTTCCGCTTCCGCGACGCCCTGCGCGAGGCGATGAATATGGCAAGACTGGGTAACAAATACCTGGCCGACACGGAACCCTGGAAGATGATCAAGACCGATCCCGAGCGGGTGAAAACCATCATGCACATTAGTCTTCAAATCACGGCCAACCTGGCGGTCATCATGGAGCCCTTCCTGCCTTTCACGGCCAAGAAACTGCAAGAGATGATCAACTTCCGCGATGTGAAATGGGATTTGTGCGGCAGCATTGAGCTCATTGCCGAAGGACACACCATCAACGAACCAGCCTTGCTGTTCGAAAAAATTGAAGATGCTGAAATTGAGGCTCAACTGGCAAAGCTGGCAAAATCGAAGGCCGACAATGAGGCGGCTCTGAAAACAGCCACTCCTGCCAAGGAGAATGTCACCTTCGATGAATTCAGTAAGATGGACGTCCGCGTGGGCACCATCAAAGCAGCCGAGCGGGTGCCCAAAACCAAGAAACTGCTTAAGCTGCTGATCGACACCGGCATCGACGAGCGCACTGTGGTGAGTGGCATTGCCGAATATTTTGAGCCGGAAGCCATTGTGGGCAAACAGGTGAGCATCTTGGTGAACCTGGCTCCCAGGGAAATTAAAGGTATCGAGTCGCAAGGAATGATTCTGATGGCTGAAGATGCCGATGGAAAGTTGCATTTTGTAAAACCCGACCAACCACTCAAAGCTGGTTCGGAAATCAGATAAGTCATTGATAAAAAAAGGCAGCTCGCGAGCTGCCTTTTTTTATATCCTCATATCTAATTCACTTGTTATGTGCATAAACCCAAACGCCCTCAAACCCCTGTTTCAATTTGTAGGCCTTCATGCGCTCCACGGCATCGGCCTTATTGGCAAAGCCCTCGATGGCCACACGAATCTTGCCTTTGCAATGCAATTTCGACCCGCCTGAAACACCTTTGCGGTTAAGTTGCTCAATAAAGGCATCGGCTTGGTTTTCAACAGGAAAGCTACCTGCAATAATATAATACCTTGGGGCCACCTCTTCCACCTCCGTGGCAACAGACTGCATGGGCTCTTCAACGGGGATAGCCGTCTCTTCCTCGGAAGCCAAAACAGAAGTCTCGCTCGCCGACTGTCCCGCCTGAGGCAACAACACGCTCAAATAACCTGCTTGGTTCAAACCACGGCTACCCGATGCAATATTGATTTCGGGCGAGAACAGGAACAAACCGGCCATAACGGCAACCGAGGCTGCCACATGGCGTAACGAAACCGGACGCAACACCCGACGCACTGAAGCCGACTGGCGCTCCTCCTCGGCAACTCCGGCATCGAAATGAAAGGACGATAACCCGAATGAATCGGCCAAAAAGCCGGAAGTATTGAATGGTTGAAAAAGCAAATTGCCAATGGCATCGCTCTTCAAAACGCCTACTGAATCAATATCAAAAGAAAAACCGCTGTTAATCTGCCGCAAAACCTCATCCACATACTGTTTCACCTGCAAGGCAGCTGCTTGGTATTCAACGCCCTCATGTACCGCCACATAATTAATCAACAATCCATCGTTGTGCGACAACGAACGATTAAACCCAATCTCCTTCCTGGGAGGTAGAAACAATCCTTTTTCATCATCAATTTCGGCAGACAAATGGTTGGCGACAAAACCGCCAAGACCTGGTATGATCACACAATCGTGCCAAAACAACAACTCATTGATATAAGTCCCGATTTTTTTCATCACATTTTGATTTTTATATGAACCTGCATTCAAATACAAACTATCATGCCTGGTTTTCATGTATTGCAAAATTAACAAATAGATTGGCTCCCGAAATAAAAAGAAACCAACACCTGTTGGCAAGTTGTTGATAACAACTTTTTCGATCATCAATTAACACAACCGATCAACGGATTAAACAAATCAAAAAAATTCCAGCTGGCAGATCGTACAGTTCGTTTTAAAAAGTTCAACCTATGGATTACGACACGATTAGGAAAGAGGGAGCTGCAATATGCAAACCCAACTTTAATCTTAAAATTTACTGCCATACCCCCATTAGGACAGTTACGAGACAATGCCGTAACAGATTCGCCGCAAGATCACAGTAAAGTCATACTAAATTCGAATGATGATGTGGTGATATGATGATGCAATAATGTGTTGATGGAAAAACCAGGATTAAATTTAGGAGAATAAGTAGTTCAAACCACAAAGGATTATTAAATTTGACAACTCACAGGGGTCGAAAAATCAAGCTTCCCCAAAGTCATATCCAGTCATTGGAAATGACAGGAACAAGACACATTAAAACAAACAATTGATATGAAAAAACAAATTCTGGTTACGGGTGGTACCGGTTACATTGGATCCCACACCGTTGTGGAGCTTCAAAACGCCGGCTACGAGGTGGTGATTGTCGATGACTTGTCGAACTCCGAAGCCAAAGTAGTGGATCAAATTGAAGCCATCACCGGCATCAAACCCGAACTGCATGTGTTTGACCTCGCCGACAGGGATAAGACCCAGGAATTTTTCAAAAACCACACAGGCCTTCAGGCCATCATCCACTTTGCTGCTTTCAAGGCGGTTGGCGAATCGGTTCAGAAACCCCTCGAATACTACCGCAACAACCTCAACTCCCTATTGAACATTCTGGAGTGCATGAAACAATACGAGGTGCCCAACCTGGTATTCTCCTCCTCATGCACCGTTTACGGGCAACCCGAGCAACTACCGGTGACCGAGCAAACGCCACGTCTCCCGGCCGAATCGCCCTACGGCAACACAAAGGCCATTTGCGAAGATATGATCCGCGACTTCTGTTTTGCCAATAAAAGCTTGAACGGCATCGCGTTGCGCTACTTCAACCCCATCGGGGCGCATCCTTCGGCCTTAATTGGCGAATTGCCCGTAGGCGTACCCAACAACCTGGTGCCTTACATCACCCAAACGGCAGCCGGCATACGCCAAGAATTGAGCATCTTCGGTAGCGACTACAACACTCCTGATGGCACCGCCATGCGCGACTACATCAATGTGGTGGATCTGTCGAAAGCGCACGTTGTGGCCATCAACCGCCTGATTGAGCAGAAACAAAAAAGCAACTACGAGTTCTTCAACGTAGGAACCGGGAACGGCTATTCGGTGATGGAACTGGTGAAAGCCTTCATCAAATCAACCGGTGTAAACCTCAACTACAAATTGGTAGCACGCCGCTCGGGCGATATTGAAAAAATATGGGCCGACACCACCCTGGCCAATACCGAGCTGGGATGGAAAGCCGAAAAAAGCCTGGAAGAGACACTTCTCTCAGCCTGGAATTGGGAGAAAAAGGTCAGAAACTTATAAATAACAAAAACCCGGAGATCCAATTGGTTGTCCGGGTTTTTTATCACCTAATTGCTTTGGCTTTCTCCCTGAGTGCCTTCAAGTCGCGCAGATGAAAATCGCCAAAAAAGGAGACCACCATCCCACTGGATTCCCCGCCTAAAATCAAATGGCACTCCTTTATTTTCAAACCTTTGCGCATCACCATTATTTTGGCATCGTCGTCCCCAATGGGATTTCCCCGTTCGTCTTCCTTAATCTCGTCGTAAATCCGGTTTGGGAGATAAGTCATCACCTCATCGGCAAAAGCACTTTTCCCGCCTTGATAGGAGTTGCAAAGAATCAGCTTCACTTCGTTCAAACTCCCTGTAATTTTCTTGTTGGCGATGGAATCATCGGTCAGATCCAAATCCACCATAGACAGAATATCCTTAGAGACAGACATCACCATCGCGCCGTTGTTTTTAGTCATGGCTGATTGCAACGATTCATAGGAGCGCGATTGTCCCCACGACTCAAATCCTGCCACCAGCAGAATGGCGGCCAAAATCATTTTTCTCATGTTCGCTTAGAATAAAAGGTTAAAAATCCACCAAATGACTCATGGCAGGATCGACCACAATGCGGGTTCCCTTGGGAACCGTAAAGACAACCTCTACTGCTTGCATCCTGAACAGACCTTCGTTGCCCAATCCAAAAAGAGGGTCGCAGTAAACAACAGAATCAGCTTGCCGGATCCGATAATGAATTTGCTGTCGGAATTTCATGGCATCGGCCAAGTCGCGCCCATGTGCTTTGGTCACCAAACGGCATGCAAGCGAATCGCCATATTCTACTCTAATTTCGGGTGCACCCGAGATGCGCGGCTTACCGGAAACACTATCCACCAACAGCACATACCCCTCGCTCGACACCTCTTCGATGACACGGCCTGGTTGCCATGAAGATTCAATGCGGTTAATGTGCAGAACCTGACCAGGAAGCGTTTGCATCACAATACTTTCGCTGCGCTCACAAGATTTTCGGAAACTCATGGCCACATCCAGACCATTGTAGACCAACACACCCAAAGCAGCCATCCACAGAAATACCATCACGGCCACAACAACACCCATATAGGCTTTAAAATTGAGCATCATACGAAATCCCAGGTACATCAAGAACACCAAAGGCAGAGCAACCACAAAAACCAAGGCGATCCAAACACAAAGGCCAATACCTTCGGGGGTCAACAACGGAACCAAGTCATCGAACTGAAACCCATACATATCGGCATGGATGATGTTGTATCCGGACACAACTGCAACTCCAACAGCCAACATACCCAACAGACCAGTCAAAAACACAAAGAAGCCCAGAACCGACAGGATACCCCGACCGATATTACGCATGGCAATGGAAAAATAGGATCCCCGTGGGCAAAATCCAACTGAGGTCGAAGCCACGTTTCCACTCGGGGCTGTGTTTTTATGTCGGGAACCCGTGTCGCTGAACGAGATGCCCCCCTGCATGGCCAGTTTCTGTTCTATCAATACTGCCTGGGGGATGGCGATCCAAAGGATTAGATAAGCCAAAGTCACCACAGTACCTGCAGAAAGCAGGAAACCAAGCACAAATAAAACCCTGACGATCAACACATCAATACCAAAATAAGCCGCCAAACCGCTACAAACCCCACCCAATACCTTGTCGTTCGGATTGCGGTAAAGCCGTTTCTCAATAACGCTGCCACTGTTCCTATTTTGTTCCGATCCCGAAGAGGTACCATCACCGGCTTCACCTTTGCTTTCGATAAACTCCTCAGGTTCCCCAATGGTTTGGATCACCTCGGCAACCCGGTCCAGGGTGATGATGAGAGGGGCATTCCTGGCTTCCATACGGAACAACTCGGCAATGCGACACTCAATATCGCCCACCACTTCGCGTGCCTCATCGCTGTTACCCAACTTCGCCTCCACACGGAGCAAATAATCGCGCAGCATCTCAAAGGCATCCTCTTCGATTTGAAAGGGATAACCATTAAGATTGATATATAAAGTCTTTTTCATGCTTAAAGAATTAGATATTCATATTAGATAAGTTCTTTGAATCCCCCCTTTGGGGCAGTGGGAAAAAAGACAATCATTCAATTTTTTGGAGACAACCCATTAAATGTAAACAAAAAAATCGTGCATTGAACCACCAAAGGCAAAAACCATCCACTTAAAAAGGGAGAACAACAAAACCAGCAAGCCCACCACAATCAGAGCAATCCGGGCACCGCCCTTGAACAGCAAGCCGCCCCCAATGAATAGCAAGCCATAAAAAGCACCCTTGAAAAAGAATGGGAAAAAATTAAATGCCGGGTGAAAGCCGTCGGAAACAAAGCTAAGGAAAGGCGGAAAGTGGAAACCCCTGGAGGCATATACCACCAATAGAAAAAGAACCACCAGAATCAGTGTGGTATGCCGGCGGTTATTTTGGGAAAACCACCGGCTGCGGAGATCGCCCACATCATTCTTAACGGCTTTAAATCCATCGGAAACCTTCTTCTCGATATTGGGCACCGTAATGGGCTCCCCCTGCATCTCGAGCCGCTGAGCCGGAGTGACGGCCTCAGGCAAGGCAATCCACAACACCAAATAAACCAGCCCAATCCCGCCAAAACTCAAAAAAGGCAAAACCACAAACAGAATCCTAACAATAGAGACATCCATATTCAGGTATGCGGCCAATCCGGCACAAACACCACCGACGACCGAGTTGAGCCGATCGCGATAGAGACGACGAGGTGCTTTGATCTCAAAATTTGGCTGTTTGTTATCTGACGCAGCTTCCCCATCAAACTCTTCGGGTTGACCTACAGAAGCAATAGCCTCGCGCACCATGCCCTGGGTAACAATCAATTCCCCACCTTTGGTCAATCCGGTGAATATTTCGGACAAGCGCAATTCAATATCGTGAACCACATCGGCTCCACCCTCTTTATCCTGAAACCAGCGCTCAAGTTTTTCGATGTAATCTTTCAAAATTTGAAAAGCATCGTCGTCAACATAAAAAAGCGCCCCCCCGATATTGATACTCTCTGTACGTTTCATAGTTCAAAATTTTTTGGGTTTATTTTTGTATATCTTCTTCCTTCACCGATTTATGGAGCATGGCAACCGCCTCAACCAACGCTTTCCACGACTGGTCGAGCTCCCCCAGAAACAAACGTCCCTCGTCGGTCAGCCCATAATACTTGCGCGGCGGCCCCTGCGTAGACTCTTCCCAACGATAATTGAGCAAGCCGCCATTCTTCAGGCGGGTCAACAATGGATACAATGTCCCCTCCACAACAATCATCTGGGCCTCCTTCAGGCGGGCAATAATATCGGAGGCATAGGCATCGTCCACCGATAGAAGCGACAATATACAGTACTCCAACACCCCCTTGCGCATTTGTGCTTTTGCATTATCCAAATTCATACCCTTCGCTTTAGAATTAATAATAGCTTCCATTGCCTTGTTACTGGCAATACAAATATAAATAAAAATTTTAGTACCATGCAACACATAGTACTAATTTTTTAATTTTTCTCATTTTTTAGAAGAGCGTACCTAAAATGAAATCAAAAGTTTACTTTTACCGCAAAAAAAATGGAAGGATTGTTGGACATGGGATATGCTGCACTGTTTTTGGCCAGTTTTCTGGCAGCTACCATAGTCCCCTTTAGCTCCGAGGCCATACTGACAGGCACCATCGTAGCCGGCTACGACCCCCTCATCAGCCTGCTGGTGGCCACCTTAGGCAATTGGCTGGGCGGTTTGACCTCCTACTACATAGGCTATCTAGGCAAGATGGAGTGGATTGAAAAATACTTACGAATTCCGCACCACAAAACTGAAAAATTCAAACAACGCATCCACGGCAAGGAGACCTGGATTGCTTTATTAGCCTGGTTGCCGGCTGTAGGCGATTTGATTGCCGTTGTTTTGGGCTTGGTAAAAGCGCCCTTCCTGCATGTTTCCATAGGCATGCTTATTGGCAAACTGGCGCGCTACAGCGTCTGGGGCTATCTCACCATCAAGGGCATGGCGCTGTTCCAATGATTAATTATCAGAAATAATGGATCAATTACACAAAAAAATCCCATTTTTGTGTTTCTTATTCGAAATATATTAGATCATACGATATGGAAACAGTGGTAAGCGGAATCCGTCCAACCGGAAACCTACACCTTGGCAATTACTTTGGTGCTGTAAAAAACTTCCTGAGGATGCAGCAGGAGTTCAATTGCTACTTTTTTATTGCCGATTATCATTCACTGACGACACATCCCACGCCCCAGGATCTGCATGGCAATGTGCGTCAGGTTTTGGCCGAATACCTGGCATCGGGATTGGATCCCGAGCAGGCCACCATCTACATCCAAAGCGACCTGCCTGAAGTGGCTGAATTGACCCTTTTGATGAATATGAATGCCTACCTGGGTGAATTGTCGCGCACAACATCCTTCAAGGACAAGGCCAGGCAGCAACCCGACAACATCAACGCCGGCCTGCTCACCTACCCTGTTTTGATGGCGGCCGACATCATCATCCACAAGGCCAAGAAAGTGCCGGTGGGCAAGGATCAGGAACAGAACCTGGAGATGACCCGCAACTTTGCAGCTCGATTCAACCGCATGTACAGCATCGACTATTTTCCCATACCCGATTCGTTCAACTACGGCGAAGCACTGGTTAAAATCCCCGGATTAGACGGTAGTGGTAAGATGGGCAAATCGGATGGCAATGGCATTTACTTGATCGACACGCCTGCCGAGATACGCAAAAAAGTGATGCGTGCCGTAACCGATGCAGGCCCCACAGAACCCAACTCACCTCTGACCGAACCCATCCGCAACCTCATCACCCTGTTGGAAGTGGTTTCCACGCCCGATACGGTGCAATACTTCGTGGACAAGTACAACAGTTGTGAAATCCGTTATGGGGATCTGAAAAAACAATTGGCCGAAGACATCATCCAATTTACCTCGCCCATCCGCGAAAAAATTGAAGCCATCAAAGCCGACGAAGCCTATTTGCGCAAAGTGGTCAATATGGGCCGGGAAAAAGCACATGCCAGTGCCGCCCAAACACTCAAAGAGGTGCGGGAAATCATCGGATTCAAACCGTTTTAAATATACTAGGGCGCCGAAAGGCGCCTTTTTTTTCGCTAAACGAAGATCATTTTTCTACATTTGAACACCCCTATATTGGCTCCGCCGAACTTCGTTTCCCTAAAGGGGACTCCTCCTTACGTCCTGATTGCCTAGCAATTTAATCCTCCCCTTCTGTGAGATAAGGAAAAAAAAGCAAACTATTCATTTCCTCTATTATTTCAACGGCAAACTATTTACTTCTTGAAAAAAAGGTCGTAAATTTCGATAAGGAATTGGTTCTATAATCAACATGATTACGGCTTATTATTCGTGACAATTTGTTCTTCACATTAAAAAAACACGATCATGCCACTATCCAGACTCGAAGAATATCTCTCCAGCAACAAGGTAGACTACAAAAGGATCATCCATGGGTTGGCTTACACCTCGCAACGCACGGCAGCCTCGGCACACGTATCGGGCTACGACTTGGCAAAAAGCGTTATATTGAAGGCCGATGGGAAATTCGTCATGGCCGTTGTGCCGGCCTCATCCAACGTAGACTTAAACCAGTTGAAAAAAACACTTGGTTTGAACGAAATCAGGCTGGCCACCGAACATGAATTCAAGGATCTGTTTAAAGATTGCGAAGTTGGAGCCATGCCACCATTTGGGAACCTCTACAATATTGATGTTTACATTGCAGAACCGTTGACGCACGACACCTTGATTGCCTTCAACGCCTGCTCACACACCGAGCTGATACAAATGACATACGCCGATTTCCATCGCCTGGTGCAACCGCGCGTGCTGAAATTCACTACCGGATTTAAAAACTTTCAGGCATAACATACAAAAAGAACTGCATCCAACAATCACGAGACTAGCATTTCCTGTTTGGATTCATCTGGGTTAGGTTTAGGTTAAGTTTAAGTTTAAGGGGATGCTAAAATTGGGAGGATGCAGTTCTTCATCATCGTTAATGCCAAAAACCATTAGGGAACATTGAAAATAAACCCAACCCCAGGAACATTTTCAATGCCAATTGATTCATCTTTTTTGAGATATTTTCGCAGGCGGGCGATAAACACATCCAGGCTCCTGCCATGAAAATAATCGTTTTCCCCCCATAAGGCAATCAAAATATCCTCCCGTTTCAACAGCTTGTTCCGGTTCAAACAGAGCATTTTTAACACATCGCTCTCTTTCTTGGTCAACCGACGCTCCTGGGATTCATGGAACAACAAAACTTGATTTTCCCAATTGAAAGTGTACCCCCCAAACCTGGCAACATTGGACTGGGGTTCCACAACCATTGTGCGCGTTCGGTTCAACACAGCCTGGATGCGGCACAAAAGCTCCTCCTCATCGAAGGGCTTGGTAACATAATCGTCGGCACCCAGGGCAAATCCCTTAATCTTGTCGGGTTTCATGCTACGGGCAGTGAGGAAGATAAAGGGTATGGCCGGATCCATCCGCCTTATGGCAGAAGCTAGGGCAAAGCCATCGATGCCGGGCAGCATCACATCCAAAATGCACAAATCGAAATTTCCCGAATGAAAGAGTGCCTCGCCCTGGTGTCCATCAACAGCCAAGGCAACCTCGAACCCGCTATTCTCAAGAAAATCCACCAAGAGGAATCCCATGCTGGAATCATCCTCAACCAAAAGCAATTTCCGTTTTTCCGCCATCGCATTGCTGTTCATTAAATTCAATGGTAAATCGGCTACCCTTGCCGGGCATACTCTCCACCGACACCCGACCACCATACAAATCTATTATTTGCTTCACATAAAACAAACCCAAACCGAACCCTTTGACATTGTGAACATCGCCCGAACCAATCCGGTAATAGGGTTGGAAAATATTCTGAAGCTCCTCCTTCTTGATACCAATACCATGATCTTGAACACTAAAGAATATTTTACCCTTAGCTTTACCCAATCTCAAATTGATCTGAGGCAACCCATTCGAATATTTAATGGCATTATCGATCAGGTTATTCCACACCATCTCAAACTGCTTGTGATTTCCCACCACACAATAATCGCCTTCATGGCAATGCAAGGTCAACTGTCCGTTCAAAGCCACCAATGCAGGCTGGTAATTTTCAAACACATCGCGCGTGAGCGTCTTCAAATCGACCACCTCCCGCCCCATTGGCAGATGTCCCAGGGTAGATACTTGCAAAATTTCCTCCACATGGTTCTGAAGCTTATGATGCTCCTTCTGAATTACCTGAAGATACCCTTCCTGCTTAGCATCGGCATTACCCCGTTTTTTTAACAAGGCCACTGCCAAACGGATGTTGGCCAATGGTGTTTGAAACTCATGAACCATGTTGTTGACAAAGTCGATGGTGCGTTGCATAGCCTTTTTTTCGCGCCGGTAAAGTCTCAACATAATCACAAAAGAGACGCCAACAAACAGGATAAAGAAAATGGAAAGAACAAAAAGCCCACCAATCTGAGCCATTACATACCGACTACGGTCGGGAAACTCAAGGTTGATGCGGATGCCGTTGGCAGCAATCAACCCATTGAGCGATTGGTAAAAACAGGCTCTTTTCTTGGCAGGGAGGCCGTCAAGCCCCGAATGATCATCAGAAACAGAAAATGAATACCGCAAATGAATGTTGTTGATCTCAAGCTTTGAACGGATAATGCTGTCGAGCTCGGCCGTTTTGCTCTGCGCCACATCATGGGCACATTTTTTCCCACACAAGTAATCGTTCATCCGGACGCATTTCCCCAGCCGGATGCCAATCTCATCCCTGGCCTCCTTCAAAGCAATGGCCACCCGCTGATTAAAGATACGTTCTTCGAGGGAAGCCGCCTTGAAAAGCCAGACCACGTGAACGCCCAACAAAAAGGCCAAAGCGGAAAAAGTCATTAAGGCCAAAACCTGGCGCTGACGGTTCATATTGATATCCATAGATTACCTGCCATTGTAAAGATCGACAACAAAAATAGAATTATATGGCCATGATTTTTAATATTTAACAACTCATTAACAGAAAAAGAGTCTCAACTCTTTTATTTTTGATATCAGAATTTTAATCAAATAAAAAATAGCGTTATGAAAAAAGCAACATTATTAGCCGGGTTATTTGCATTTGTTTTGGCCATCTCTGTATCGGCTCAAGAACCCGTGAAAACAGATAAAAAAGAAGTAAAAAAAGAGTGCTGCACCGACAAGAAAAAAGCAGAGTGCAAGGACAAAAAAGCAGAGTGCTGTAGTGCTGACAAAAAATGCGACAAGAAGCAAAGCTGCTGCTCGGAAAAAAAAGCTACTGAGGTAAAAGCCCCAGCTAAGAAATAAGCCTTTGAAATTCACAAAGGAAAAGAAGCTCCCAATAAAGGGGCTTCTTTTTTATTGCCCGTAGGAGAGCATAATCCGAATCCCAGTCGCTATAATTACCACCATTTTGCTAACTTGCGGCCAGCACATTTATTTTTACAGAAAGATATTAAAATGAACAACATCGTAGCAACACTCAAAAAATTCCCTAAGGTTTTTTGGGTTTCCAACATCATTGAGCTTTTTGAGCGCTGGGCCTGGTATGGCTTTTACATGGCATTCGCGCTTTACCTCACCGGCAGCAAAGAGACCGGTGCATTAGGTTTTTCGGCAGCAGAAAAAGGCGCCATCATGGGTACCGGATCCATGCTGCTCTATCTTTTGCCGATATTAACTGGTGCCATTGCCGACCGGATCGGCTACAAATTGGTGCTGCTCATCTCCTTCTCCATGTACATACTGGGTTATTGGATGGTGGGTACCTTTGATGGTTTCCTGGAGATATACCTGTCGTTCATCTTCCTGGCCATAGCTGGTGCACTTTTTAAGCCCATCATCTCGGCCATGATATCGAAAACTACCAATAGCGAAACTGCATCCATAGGATTTGGCATTTTTTACATGATGATCAACATTGGTGGTTTCATCGGCCCATTTATTGCAGGCGCCATTTACCAGACCAACTGGAATTATGTGTTCTACATCTCCATGGCCACCATCGCCATCAACTACTTCTTCGTCTTCTTTATGTTTGAGGAGCCCAAGCGGCAGCAAACAGAGCAAAAAACAGTTTTCCAGGTAGTGGGGCAATCCATCCGCAACATCATCACCACCTTATCCAACTGGAAATATGTAGTCTTCCTGGTGATTATGATTGCCTTTTGGACGGCTTTCAACCAGTTGTACTATGCCTTCCCCGTATTTGTGGACGATTGGGTGAACACCGCCAACCTATACAACACCTTGCATAACGTATGGCCTTGGCTGGCGGAGAAGATTGGAACAGCACAAGGCACAATCTCTGCCGTCACCATCACCAGTATGGATTCTTTTTTCATCATTGTGTTCCAAATCATCATCTCGGGCATCGTTATGCGGTTGAAGCCCCTCAACGCCATGATGACCGGGATCTTGATCCTCGCCCTGGGATTGTCGTTGATGTTTTCATCCACAGCTGGATTACTGGTTGTTTTTGGCGTGCTGGTGTTCAGCATTGGCGAGATGGCCAGTAGCCCCAAATTCACCGAATACATCGGGAGTATTGCCCCGGAAGACCAAAAGGCCCTTTATATGGGTACCTCATTCTTGCCCATTGCAGTGGCGCACAGCTTGGCTGGGTGGTTATCGGGCGATATTTATGAGCAAACGGCCGGTAAGTTTTACTTGCTGCAACAAGAGATTGCCAAACGCGGGTTAACCATATCCACAGAGCTGACCCAAACGGAATATTGGCAAAAAGCATCAGAACTAACCGGCATGAGCCACGAATCGTTGTCCTCATTCCTATGGCAACAATACAACCCATCGCAAATCTGGATGCTTTACAGTGGGATAGCCATTGGGGCTGTTGTTGCCCTCTTCATCTACGACAAAGTGATTTTACAGAAAAGGAAATAACCATTTCAAATTTGAGGGTCGGGGCAAGTTTCCCCGGCTCTTAATTGAAGACAATAATCGCCTATGTTTAAGAACTTCCGTGCCAACCAAAGCGCATCACACGGCATCATCATCATGCTGATGATTGTGATTTGCTGTGCCATGCTATCCATATTTATTTCGGTGGGATCGTTGACCCTTTGGGGCGGAAACGGCGAAAACCACGGGCTTGACATGACCAATCTGGGGCACCTTAGGATCGTTCAAATCATACAAAGCATAGGCACATTCATCATCCCATCCATCCTTGGGGTTTGGCTTTTTTACGGCAATTCTTACAGGGCGTGTTTTGGCCAGGCTCGGTTGACCGCGCCATTGGTTTTGATCGCTCTCATGATCATCGTGGTGAGTGCCCCATTGATCAACTGGGCTTCGTTTGTGAACCAAAACATACCATTCCCTGCCTCATTCAATTACATCAAGCAATGGATGACACAAAAGGAGCAAAGCGCCATGGAGATGACGCGCACATTCCTAACCTTCGGAACGGCTTCGGACTTCCTGGTCAACGCATTCATCATGGCCATTTTGCCGGCCATAGGCGAAGAGTGGCTCTTCAGGGGTATGATCCAACCCTTGACGGCACGAATCACGAAAAAAATGAGCAGCGCCATCATTATTACGGCCATCCTTTTCAGCGCCATGCACTTCCAATTCCTGACCTTCTTCCCCCGCGTGATAGTGGGAATCGTATTAGGCTACCTCTATTTTTACGGCAAAAGTTTGTGGTTGCCCATCATAGCGCATTTTTGCAACAACTTTATGGCACTGATAGCCTACGCCTATTATCTGCAGGGCGGCAAGGAGGGAGCCGATCCGCTGGCAGCATCATCGGAAGCGCCTTCGATCGTATTGAGCATTTCAAGCCTTGCCCTTGTTGTGCTAGGTCTCTACCAATTGAGAAGATTGCGAAACCAACAATAAAAGATCAATTATTGAGCACAAAGCCCTTTTCGTGGGGACGATAGAAATAAACAATACCGTAACTGGAACAGATGGCTCGTTTTTCATCGGAATCGACCACCCCAAAGGAACCTTCCACCTCATTCCAAAGCTCCAGAATCAGGCTATTGGCTCTCTCGCGCAGATCACAAACCTTCTCATGATGTTTCTGGGCCGTATTCAGCAGATCTTTATGCTTGTGGTAAATATCGGTAAACTGTTCATATTTGACCTTCACAACAGCAATGGAAGGATTGTAAATGCGGTTACCTTTCCCCGACAACATTCGCTGCTCCTCACCGGAGATGATTTTACTGCCCCAAGTCAACAATTGCAATTCGGTGTTGAGATCGGGGATCGTTTGACTGCCATCCAACCCGAAAAAAGAGCGGGTATCGGCGTGTATTTCTCCCCGCATCACACACATGTTATAAACTTGTATAAAGTGGGAAAGATACAACCGGGCACTCTTGAAACTTTCGGCCAAATTACGGCCATAGCGGGCGTGAAGATCTTTCGATTGGACATACTGCCCAACTGCTTGTTCAAAAATAGGCAAGAAGGCTTGCACCTCAAGCTTTAATTTCTGACAATAAAGTAGAGCATCAGGATGTTCATCCTTGGATTTTTTCAAGGCTGTTTGTAATGCACGCAAACGTGCTTGATCCGTATTAGGTAATCGACGATAAGGCATTATACATAAATTTACAAGTTGCTTTCCGCTAACAAGATAGTTATTTTAAAAATTCATTACAAATAAAAACAAAAAGAGCGGTGTCGTCGACACCGCTCTTTATTTATGAAATTTCTAAAAAATCAATCTTGCAATTTTGCCTTCAAGAACTCGCGGTTCAAGCGTGCAATATTGGCCAGGGAGATCCCTTTAGGGCATTCCACTTCGCAAGCGCCGGTGTTGGTACAGTTACCAAAACCAAGCTCATCCATTTTAGCCACCATATTTTTAGCTCGGCGGGCAGCCTCAACGCGTCCTTGTGGCAACAAGGCCAGTTGGCTAACTTTTGCTGAAACGAACAGCATGGCTGAACCATTTTTACAAGCGGCCACACAAGCCCCACAGCCGATGCAAGAAGCAGCATCCATGGCCTCGTCGGCATCCACCTTCGAAATAGCAATGGCATTGGCATCGGGCACACCACCAGTGCTAACCGAAACGTAACCGCCTGCCGCAATAATTTTATCGAAGGCCGAACGATCCACAACCAAATCCTTTAGCACCGGAAAACCGGCTGAACGCCAAGGCTCAATGGTGATGGTTTCGCCATCTTTAAAGCGGCGCATGTGCAACTGGCAAGTGGTGATGCCGTCGTCTACACCATGCGGACGACCGTTGATATAGAGTGAGCACATCCCGCAAATACCTTCGCGGCAGTCGTGGTCAAATGCTATTGGCTCTTTGCCATCGTTGATCAACTGCTCATTCAGGATGTCCATCATTTCAAGGAAGGAACTATCGGTTGATATTTTATCAACCTTATAGGTTTCAAAACGTCCTTTATCTTTGGGCCCGTTTTGACGCCATACTTTCAATGTCAGATTCAAGAATTTTTCCATAATTTCTCTTTCTATATATTTTATCAAAACCGGCTTTACTCTTTGTAATTACGCTGTTTAAGCTCCACTTCCTCAAATTTGAGGTCTTCCTTATGAAGCTGAGGCTCTTGGCCTTCACCTTTGTATTCCCAACAAGCAGCATAGGCAAACTTGTCGTCCTGGCGAAGTGCTTCACCTTCGGGAGTTTGATACTCTTCGCGGAAGTGACCACCACACGATTCTTCACGGTTCAAGGCATCGATGGCCATCAACTCGCCAATCTCAATAAAGTCGGCCAAACGGCTTGCTTTCTCCAGCTCCATGTTCATACCTTCGATAGAACCGGGAATGCGTACATTGCTCCAGAACTCCTTCTTGATTTCACGAATTCTGTTGATCGCCTGTTCCAAACCTGCTTTGTTACGAGCCATACCAACAAAATCCCACATAACAAGACCCAGTTCCTTGTGGATGCTGTCCACAGAACGTTTGCCCTGGATTGACATCAATTTTTTGAAACGCTCGGAAACAGCCTTCTCGGCCTCTTCGAACTCTTTTTCATTGGTAGTCATCCGTGGCGTTTGCAAGTCACCTGAAAGGTAATTTTGGATGGTGTATGGCAACACGAAGTAACCATCGGCCAAACCTTGCATCAGGGCAGAAGCACCCAAACGGTTGGCACCGTGATCGGAGAAGTTGGCCTCACCAATACAGAACAAACCGGGAACGGTAGTTTGCAACTCATAATCAACCCAAACACCACCCATGGTATAATGGATAGCAGGATAGATCATCATTGGGGTTTCGTATGGATTGTCGTCGGTGATTTTTTCGTACATCTGGAACAAGTTGCCATAACGGGCTTCGATGGCTTTTTGTCCAAGTCGCTCAATCGACGATTTGAAATCAAGATAAACGGCCAAACCTGTAGCGCCCACACCATAACCGGCATCGCAACGCTCTTTGGCGGCACGTGATGCCACGTCGCGTGGAACCAAGTTACCAAAAGCAGGGTAACGGCGCTCCAAGTAATAATCGCGGTTTTCCTCGGCAATTTGAGTAGGTTTCAACTTGCCTGCGCGGATGGCTTCGGCATCCTCTTTCTTTTTAGGAACCCAGATGCGACCATCGTTACGCAATGACTCCGACATAAGAGTCAGCTTACTTTGGAATTCACCATGAACAGGAATACAAGTTGGGTGTATTTGAGCAAAACAGGGGTTGGCAAACGCTGCACCTTTGTGGAAAGCCTTGATGGCTGCCGAACCATTTGATCCCATGGCATTGGTTGACAAGAAAAATGCATTGCCATAACCACCGGTTCCCAACACTACAGCATGGCCAAAGTGACGTTCCATTTTACCAGTTACCAGGTCGCGAGTGATGATACCACGCGCTTTGCCCTCAACCATTACAATTTCAACCAATTCGGTGCGGGTGTAAAGCTTCACGCTACCCAGATTCACTTGACGCATCAAAGCCTGGTAAGCACCCAGCAACAACTGCTGGCCGGTTTGACCTTTAGCATAGAAAGTACGGCTCACTTGAGCACCACCGAAAGAACGGTTGTCGAGCAATCCGCCATATTCGCGGGCGAAAGGTACACCCTGAGCCACACACTGGTCGATGATGCTGTTGCTAACTTCGGCCAAACGGTAAACATTGGCTTCGCGTGCACGGTAGTCACCACCTTTTACTGTATCGTAAAACAGGCGGAACACAGAGTCGCCATCGTTGGGATAGTTTTTAGCAGCATTGATACCACCCTGGGCTGCAATGGAGTGCGCCCGACGAGGTGAATCCTGGATGGTGAAAACTTTCACATTAAAACCCATTTCACCCAGGGAAGCGGCAGCAGAAGCACCGGCCAAACCAGTTCCTACGATGATAACATCCAACTTACGTTTGTTGGCAGGGTTAACCAACTTTTGATGATTTTTATAATTTGTCCATTTCTGTGCCAAAGGCCCAGATGGAATTTTAGCATCTAATTTGATCATATCGAATAACCTTTAGCAATTATTGGAAGAATAAGTATTGACAAACAGCAATCACGGAGAAACCAATACCCACAAACCAGGCATAAGCAGCGCCGATAACAGAAAGACGTTTTCTCCAGATTTGGTTGCTAAAACCAATAGTTTGGAAAGCCGACCAAAAACCGTGACTTAAGTGGTAAGCCAATCCCAAAGAACCGATAACATAAACCACAACCACCCACAACAGACCAAAAGTAGTGTTAACCAGGGCATAAGCGTTTTCAACATGAGTAGGTACGCCAGCAATATCAATGGAGGTGGAGGTCATGCCTTCGCCAGTAATTTTCATCTTAACCCAGAAGTTGGCCAAGTGAACCACCAGAAAAGCCAATACAGTAATACCCAAAACCAACATGTTTTGCGATGACCAGCTAACACTGTGAGTGTTATTTCCCGAATCGTAACGATCGTTACCGCGCGCTTTGCGATTTTGAACAGTCAAGATCAGGCCATAAATAATATGGACAAGAAAACCCAAACCAAGGATTGGCTCCATCAGTTTGATGGCCGGGTTGGTTGCCATAAAATGAGCCCCAGCATTAAAGAGACGACCTCCATCGGGCACCAATAACAATGCATTGATCGACAAGTGCACCAATAAAAAGGTAATCAGGAAGAGCCCCGACAAACTCATCAGCAACTTTCTCCCAATTGATGAACAAAATAAACCACTCATAAATTGTACTTTTAGTTTAATGATAGTATTTGATTTACGTAATTTTTATAAAACACTGCAAATGTAGGTTAGAACCCAACATTGCCCAAACAAAATTAAAGAAATAATTCTTTATTTATAATCAATCTAATTAACCCAGACCCTATTACCCTAAAGCGTGCAAAAACTCAAACAATAAGCTTGCTAACACCCGATGCACATATCGAGGAAAACCCATACTTTTACAAACCCAATATTATTAATAAACGGTCATTATGAAGGCATTTCCATCAACCCAAAACGACCAAAACGCCAATTATCTACTGCTGCATGGCTACGGGGAGACTGGAGCCGTATGGGAAAAGCTCAAGGCTCGGTTGGATGGGAAGAAAAATCACACCGCAGATTTGATGGCGCTTTTTAACCATCCTGACCATTCCCCATCCTTCGAAGCTCTTGCAAAAGGCATCATCAACCTAGCGCCATCGTCCAGCACCACCATTATAGCCAACAGCATGGGAGGATACCTGGCTTTGGAGTTGTTACGTCAGAACCCTGGCCGTTTCCAAAGGCTCATACTGATCTCCACCCACCCATTTTGCGATACGCCGGTGAAAACCAGGCAGCGCATTCGGGAAATCGATTTAATTGAAAAGGGAAAAGCCAATTTGCTGGGACAACTTTTTGCGCACCCCCACGAAGAGCCGGTTAAAAGCAATCTGACCAACATGTGGGCGCAATGGAGCGACAGGGCGTTGGCGAACGCTTTAAAGGCCATGACAAACAGGCAATCGAGGGTGGAAACAGTACAACAAAGCACCATCCCCATTCATTTCATCATTGGCGAAAACGACAAAAGCGTCGAAATCAAACAAATGGAGTCCATAACAAAAGCCTCTGCCAACACCACACTGCATCTCATACCAGGACAGGGCCATTGGCAACTGCACCTTTGGCAGCCACCATTTACTAAAGTACTCATGCAATGTTTGGCTTTAGAAACTACCTAGAAAGGGGAAATAATCGTTTGCTATTTCAATTTACTTCAAACTTTTTTACTTTTGCTACATTAAACTTGAAATAACAATAATTGCTATGCAAGAAGAAATAGAATTGATACACGAAGATGCGAAAGAGCACATGAACAAAACCGTCGATCATTTGGATCGCGAACTGGGCAAGATTCGTGCCGGCAAAGCAAATCCCAAAATGCTGGAAGGTGTGCTGGTTGACTATTTTGGAACCATGACCCCTCTTTCACAAATATCCAATATCAATACACCGGATCCGCGTACCATCGCCATCAAGCCATGGGAAAAATCGATGATCAACCCCATCGAAAAAGCAATTATGGCTGCCAACTTGGGCATGAATCCCGACAACAATGGAGATCTTATCCGCATCAATGTACCACCACTAACAGAGGAGCGACGTCGTGACCTGGTTAAACAAGTCAAAAAAGAGTGTGAAGAGGGGCGCATAGGCATTCGCAGCATCAGGAGGGATGCCATATCCGAACTAAAAAAACTGGAAAAGGATGGCGCGTCGGAAGACATCATTAAAGATGCCGAGGGTGAAGTACAAAAACTACACGATGCCTTCATGAAAAAGATTGATGAACTCTTCGAGAAGAAAGAGAAAGACGTGATGACGGTTTAAGCCATCGCTCAAATAACATGCTCAAAGCCTGATCACATCAGGCTTTGTTTGTTTCCGATGGAACATATTTGTGTATGGTGTACAACAGATCGTTGTAACCAATGGGCTTCGAAATGAAATCGTCGCAACCGGCCATCAACGACTTTTCGCGCTCATCGCTCAGGGCATAGGCCGTTTGGGCAATAACCGGTACATTGCTCAACATACGAATCTCTTGCGTGGCCGAATAACCATCGAGGCGGGGCATCTTGATGTCCATCAACACTAGGTCAATATTTTTAATCCTTCGGAAGATGTCGACGGCTTCCCTGCCATCGCGAGCCCAGATCAGACTAGCATTTGACAGAGAAAGAGCCACTTCAATGTACCTAAAGTTATCCTCTTCATCCTCGGCAACCAGGAATGTCTTGCCGTGCCAATTATACATCATGGGCATATCCATACCAATACTAACCTTGGGAATTGGCCTCGAAATACGGTGATAGGGAATGGTAAAATTAAACTTGGATCCTTTGAGGGCTTGCGATTCCACCCAAATCTTTCCCCCCAAGAGATCCACCAGATTTTGGGCGATGGACAACCCAATGCCGGTTCCCCCATACAAACGGTGGTGATCCTGGTTGAATTTGGAAAATCGCTTAAACACCTCCAGCTCCTTACCAACGGGAATACCCACGCCGGTATCTTTCACATAAAACAACAGGAAACTCTCATCTTCAATGGCATAACCAAACTCAACAAAGCCTTTATCGGTAAACTTCACCGAATTGCCCAGCAGATGGAACAAAATCTGCCGCAAACGGTAGCCATCGGTTAAAATGGTCAACTCTTCGGAGCATCCAGGCTTGAAATAGATGCGTAAACCTCCTTCGCCACTCTTCCGTCTGATCTCACTGGTAAACTGATCGTACAATTCAACCAGCATCTCATTGAGCTTACAAGGGGCATGCTTGATTTGGAGCTGACCGCTGTCCATTTTGGCCATGTCGATGATGTCGTCCATCAATGTCATCAGGTTACGGCCATTCTGATTGATCAAATCCACAAACTCCTTTTTCTCCTTGTCACTGATACCAGGATGGGTGAGCAGATTGGAAAACCCAAGAATGGCGTTCATGGGTGTTCGAATCTCATGCGACATGTTGGCCAAGAATGCCGACTTGAGCGTTTCGCTCTCTTCAGCTTTCCGCTTGGCGACCTGCAACTGATCGAGCTTTTCATTGAACGACTGGCTGTAGTGTTTCCCCTTGGCAACATTAAAACGGATACCTTCCCACAAAGCCACCAGAGGGATGGAGGAGCCGGCATTTAATAGAGGGAACCACAATACGTAGCCTGAGAAATTGAGCCCTGAAATTTTGTCAAAAATAGGAATTCCACCCCACCCCAATAATTGCATCAGAAAAGGAATCCCCAGCACGACATAAGAGATGGCTGCCGACCAGAGGCACCCCTTCAAACCATAGAACAGAGTTGAGAGCTGACCCGCAAGAAACAACACAACAACAGAAACGACAAAGGACTGAAACTGCACCAAAGCAAGGCCGCCCAGCATAAAAAACATGAGCAAAACGCTAAGGCTACGAACCCGGAACGGTATTTGGTGAAAAATGATCAACAAAACAACGCACAAATACCACACACTCACCACCAAAGCCTCGCCTAACATATCGAGGCTCAAGAAGTGAAGCAGGAAATAAACGGTGACAAAAAACCCAAGGGTGGAAAAAACCAGCGAAAAATAGGAGAACACGCGCTCTTGCCAATAGTTGACCTGATTGGAAAATGACAAGATAGAACCAATATTTCGACGGACATAGTCTGCAACAGTCCGACCCAAAATACCTCCAGAGTGTTTACGCATGGGTTAGAAAGAAATAAATCTACGGTTAAAGATCATGGCTAAAATTAATAATAAATTCCATTCCTTTGAGTTCTTTAACCATTTTTTGATCAACCGTGTGATTTTTCACGCTTATTCCAAAGAAGTTTTACACCAATGAAGGATGAATCAACCAAATCTACGTCCTTCCGGGCAGTTATGACAAATGGGGATGGTGTATTTTGAACGAAGAATGGCTCGACGAAAGCGCTGCGCCGTAGGACCTTGCCAGATGGTCGCCAACGCTTGCCCTGTCATATTTCCAAAGGCAAAGTTACCATCCTTGTCGTAGCAGCAGGGCACCACAGTACCCTCCCAACCAACAACACACGAGGACCATTGACGCCAACAGTGCTGAAAGACCGTAGATCGAAACTGCTGATCCTGATCATAACGCTGCCAACGTTTTTTCGTGGGCGGCTTGACCGTTCCATCACCAAAATTGTTGAACTGGGCGGTTTTCACCACATAGCGGTCGGCGCCTAGTTGTTTGGTGAACACCGGCAATCGTGGCAACTCCTGTTGGTTGTGCTCAAAAACAATAAACTGCAAAGTGACCAGTGGGTAAACAGATTGATATTTCTTTTTTTCTGCAACAACCATTTCAACAGCAGCCATCAACTTATGAAGCTTACCGCCCACCCGATAAACCTCATAAGTCGCCTGAGTCAGACCATCGACCGAAAATACAATTTCTTTCAACTGAGCTTCCACTAACCCTTTGGCTATCCTTTCATCGAAAAGTTGTCCATTGGTGGACATCAACGTGTAAATCCTTTTTTGTGTTGCATAAGCAATCATCTCTTTGATGGTGCGATTCAGCATTGGCTCCCCTTGAAAAAACAGGTTGACATGCATCAAATGTGAAGCAGTCTGGTCGATAATCCCCATATAATCAGCCAAACCCAACACCCCGCCTTTGCGCGTCAAAACCCCGGCACCGGTAGGACATTCGGGGCACCTAAGATTGCAGAACCCGGCTGGCTCAACGCTGATGGCGTATGGATTGGCCAGCACGATGGGTTCCCGCACCATCCGGGACAACCAATACGATACAACCAGCCCAATGAAATTGAAGAACCTCGAAAAGGTAATGGTGGCCAGGATAGCCCTGACCTGATGCCATTTAAACAAAAAACTGCTCATATCAATATTGTTGATCTATTAAACCCCAGGTACAAAACACAAAAACAACAAGAGGGGCTACAATTTTCAATCTCCATAGTGGGATTTCAAAATCAAAATTATACTTTTAAAAAAGATTAGAACCATATAAATGCGATTGTTTATATCTTTGCAAGCTTTCTTATTTTGAATTTGGAATAACATGGTGCCAAAGGAGCAGAAACTACTGACACAAATAAACAGCCCGGAAGATCTCAAGAAAATTCCGGAAGATCAATTGACCGTGTTGTGTGATGAACTACGTGAGTTCATCATTGATGCACTCTCCTGCAATCCAGGGCACTTCGGCGCCAGTTTAGGCGTTGTAGAACTAACGGTGGCCTTGCATTATGTATTGAAAACACCCTACGACAAACTAATTTGGGACGTGGGTCATCAGGCATACGGCCATAAGATATTGACCGGCCGGCGCGATGTTTTCCACACCAACCGCAAACATCATGGTATCAGTGGTTTCCCAAACATATTTGAAAGCGAGTACGATGCTTTCGGGGTTGGCCACTCCTCCACCTCCATTTCAGCCGCACTGGGCATGGCCACGGCATCCAAGATGAAAGGAGAAAGCGGCCGCCAAATTGTTGCCGTCATTGGTGATGGCTCCATGACAGGCGGCATGGCGTTTGAAGCCTTGAACAACATGGCTTCGACTAAAGCCGACATGCTGGTGGTGCTGAACGACAACAACATGGCCATAGATCCGGCCGTTGGAGGCTTCAGCGAATACCTGGTGGACATAGCCACCAGTAAAACCTACAACAAAATCAGATCGGAACTGGCCCGGGCACTGGATCGGTTGCGCCCTTCGGAACACCGCTCACGCGATTTGATCACCAAGATAAACAACAGCTTAAAAAACCTGCTAACCAAACAAAGCAATATTTTCGAAGGCCTCAACATCCGCTATTTTGGACCTGTGGATGGACACGATGTGGTGTATCTATCCCGGGTGCTGCGCGATTTGACAAAGATTCCCGGCCCAAAAATCCTGCATGTGATCACAAAGAAAGGTAAGGGTTTCAAGCTGGCTGAAGAAAACCAAACCGAGTGGCATGCCGTCGGTTCAAGCTTCGACAAGGTGACCGGGATGAAAACAGAAATCAAACCCCACCACCCTGCACCGCCGAAGTTTCAGGATGTTTTTGGCCACACCATCATTGAGCTGGCCAAAACAAACGAAAAAATAGTAGGGATCACCCCAGCCATGCCAAGTGGCTGCAGCCTGAACCTGATGATGGACGCCATGCCACACCGTGTTTTTGACGTGGGCATTGCCGAACAGCATGCCGTGACCTTTTCTGGGGGATTGGCCATTGCCGGTTACATGCCTTTCTGCAACATCTATTCAACTTTTATGCAGCGGGCCTACGACCAAGTGATTCACGATGTGGCGCTGCAGAAGCTCAATGTGGTATTCTGCCTCGACAGGGGCGGTTTGGTTGGAGCCGATGGCGCTACCCACCATGGTGCCTTCGACTTGGCGTTCTTCAGATGCATACCCAACATCACCATCAGTTCGCCCATGGACGAGTGCGAGTTGCGCAACCTCATGTACACCGCCCAACTTCCCGACAAGGGACCATTTGTGATTCGCTATCCTCGTGGCAATGGCTCGCTCATCAATTGGCAAACTCCATTGAAGGAGATCCACATTGGAACCGGCCGCAAGATAAAAGAGGGAGATAGGCTAGCGTTTTTAACCATCGGCCCCATTGGCGTGAAAGTTGAACAAGTGATCGATAAGCTGGTTCAAAAGGGGCACAACCCTGCCCTATTCGACATGCGGTTCTTAAAACCCCTGGACGAAAACCTTCTCCACGAAATATTTCAAAAATTCGACAAGATCATCACGGTGGAAGATGGGTGCATCACCGGGGGATTGGGCTCGGCGGTGATTGAGTTTATGTGCGACCACAATTATTCGGCTCAAATAAAAAGACTTGGCATACCCGATCGCTTCATTGAACATGGCACCCAAACTGAGCTGTATATGGAGTGTGGATTCGACAAACAGGGGATTTTTGATGCCGCCATGGATTTGTTGACACAAACAACCACAAAAGCATCCCCAACCGTGTAACATTGCGCCCATCTTGTTCGTCAGACAAATAAAACGAACAAGATGAACGCAATGTTAATAGCAGCCTTTTTGATCCTCACCGCCCTTCCGGCGGCATGGGCACAGGAGAAAGAACCCATAAAAAAACGCATCGTTTCCATCGAGGAGAAAAACAACTCCACCAAAGTAACCATCCCTGGAATCACCATTGAAGTGGATGACAGAAGTGATACAATCGCCAAGATTTCGATGGGACAAAAACGGTACGACATTGTGGAAGGTGACGACCACACATATATCTCGGAGGTTCGAATCCCTCAAAAACGATTCAAAGGCCACTACTCAGGTATTACCATGGGCTTCAACTGGTATGTTGATCCTGATTTCAACACCTCCTTCGAACCCAATCAGGCGTTTATGGATTTGAATATTGGCAAATCGCTCAGTTTTGGCATCAATCCGCTTCAATACAGCATTGGCCTTCAGAAAGAGAAAAACACCATTGGATTGGTGCTGGGTGCCGGCTGGAGTGTGCACAACTACCGCTTCAACCACAACTACCAACTGGTAAAGGACAACAGTGGCATGACCAACGGGATCAAACTCGAAAATGAACTATCCAAGAACAAGCTAACCATCTCGTACATCAACATCCCGCTGATGCTGGAGTTTCAGATCCCCCTAAACAACCAACAAAACCGTTTGATATTTGATATTGGTGGTTATTGCGGGTTCAAGATTGGCTCACACACAAAAATGGTGGATGCACAGAGCGGATCAAAGGAGAAAAGACGACCCGACCTCAACATCAATCCCATTCAATATGGCACCATATTCCAACTTGGCTTTAAACAAGTCAAGTTATTTGGCACCTACAACTTTTCAACATTGTTCAACAAAGACAAAGGGCCGGAATTGTATCCAGTACAAATTGGCATCTCCCTAAACACATTTTAAGTATTAAAACGGCATTACTATGAGAACGATATTCACAATACTGCTTTTGGCCATGCTAGCCCCAACCATGGCGACAAACCACAAACACACCATAACAACCAATGATTCCCTACGCCAAAAATATGATCGGGTGTGGCCTTTGGCGCCGGCAACATACCGCGTGATGAAACAAGGGAAAATGGGTGTAGCCGACAGCACAGGCGCATTGATTCTCCCAGTGGAATTTAACCAAATCTGGGAAGTCGATGATGACAACAACATCAAAGTACTGATCAATGGCAAGATGGGCTTATACAACCTTAGCGGAAAAATCATCATACCCGCAGAGTACGACAACATCTGGCCTTTTGAAGACGGGAAAGCCAAGGTGATCAGCCATGGGAAAGTGGGTTATTTCAACCATGAAGGAAAGATGATTATCCCCTGCGAATACCAACAAATATGGAACTTTGAAAATGGAAGGGCCAGAATACTCAAAAATGGCTTGATGGGATATATCACCGAAGATGGCTTGGAGGTGGTGCCGCCGCTTTACCAACAAATATGGAGCTTCAACGAAGGAAAAGCCCGTGTGTTGAAAAACGGGAAAATAGGATACATCAACGAATCGGGCATTGAAATCATTCCTCCGGTATTCACCCAGATCTGGGAGTTCAATAATGGCCAAGCCAAGGCCATCCGCGACGGGGAAATTATATGGATCGACTCCAATGGCCAACCGATTGCCGAAGTATTCCCTGTTGAGGATCCCATCGAACCACAGCGCACTAACCCCGATGAAGATGATTCTGCGAGCCCTGCTGAAAACAAGACGGAAACCAATATCACCATATTCAACAACCGTATTGAAATAGTTAAGGACAAGATGTCGAATAATCTGCACATCCAACGCCACCAAATCAACAGGAAGGAAAAATTCAAGGGACACTATTTCGGAGTCGACATTGGATACAACAGCTTTGTTTCATCGGGTCTTGATTTTTCATTGCCCGAAGGTTACGGTTATCTGGATTTGAACGATGGAAAATCGGTGGGCGTCTCCATCAATCTGTTACAATACAATATTGGCCTCAACAAAAAGAAAAACCTAGGCTTCGTCACTGGTCTGGGACTGGAATTCAACAATTACCGGTTCGACTCACAATACATCCTGACGAAAGATGAATTGGGTCATCTGAGTTATTTTGACAGCGAGAGGGCAGTCAAAAAGAACAAACTAGCCACCACTTTCTTAAATATCCCATTCTTACTGGAGTACCAGCTGAACATCCCATCGGAGTCGGATCAAGCCTATTTTTCAGTAGGGCCAATCTTGGGCATCAAACTCAAATCACACACCAAAGTGATGTATTATGGCAGCAATGCCAAAGATAAAAAAAGAAGCGATTTTTGCCTTAACGACTTCCGTTACGGGATTATGGCCAGGGCTGGCTACAAAGCCATAAATCTGACAGCTTCTTACTACTTATCGCCATTGTTTTACACCAACAAAGGCCCGGAACTCTATCCAGTTTCCTTTTCACTGGGGATTTGTCTCAACCTCTGACATAAAAAACAGCTTACATAAACAGAAGAAGACAAAGCAGCCTGGCGCATCTTCGGCCTGGCTGCTTTGACTCTTAGCTATTAGCACCCTAATCAACACAATCCCTTTTTCCCCAAAAAAAAACCACACCATCAATCATTTCAGTATCTTTGCATAACACAAAGAAAATTGAATCAAATACAAATTCATTGAGATACTTCTTCCACATTGCCTTTGATGGAACCCATTATGCTGGCTGGCAAAAACTACCTGGCCTAACGAGTATCCAACAAACCATCGAAACGACACTGGCAGAGATTTTAAAAACCGCTATCCCCATCGTTGGTTGTGGCCGAACTGATGCCAAAGTGCATGCCAGCCAATTCTTCTTTCATGCAGATATGGAAATGGAGTTGGATTTCGACCTGACCTACAGGATGAACAAACGCCTGCCCCACGATATTACGATCATCGACATCGTCAAGATGGATGCCCTTCCACACGCCCGTTTCGATGCCACAGAGCGCCAATACCGCTATTTCTTCCACAACTTCCTCTCGCCCCACCTGGTCAACTCAAGCTCATTGCATCTTAACAACTTGTCACTGCCACCGATATGTAGCGCCATACAACTCCTGCCGCAATACAACGACTACCGCTCTTTCTGCAAAAGTCCCAATAAAAACAAACACACAATTTGCAATATAACCTCGGCAAGACTATTATCGAACGAAGCCAAAAACCAATTCTGCTTCGAGATCACGTCGAACCGGTTTCTATATGGCATGATCAGGGCCATCATGCATAATCTGTTCGAAGTAGGCGAAGGCAGTATAACAATAGCGGCCTTCAAGAACCTTTTGGAAAACCCCTTGCCTACCTACAACATCAAACTGGCGCCACCCCAAGGCCTATACCTCACAAAGGTAACCTATCCTTATTTAAATATGCCGCCGCTGCACGAGATAGAGAGTGGCCATTTCAGCGAGATTTGACAAACAGTAGTCAGAGAACAGGGATCAGTAAGCAGTGTTTTTAGTTCGGAGTTTTGGATTCAATCGTCAGTCGCAGGTCGTCAGTCGTTAATCGTATTACGAACAAATCAATTCGTGTAATTCGTTAAATTGACTCCGTCGATCTTCGATTCGCGGTTAAAAAAAGTAATCAGGGATCAGTTCTATGAGTCGTAGAGTTTAAAAAGTTGACGAGTCGACGAGTCTCATAGTCGGAAAGCGGGGAAGTCCGAAGGACTTCTATGTGAATAGCCGCCGGTGAAACCGGGGGGTGAAAGGATTACAATGTTCCCACAACACCGCAGGTGTTGAATGTGCTAATAATGTGGATCTCATCCTCAAATTTCGTGGATTTTCGCGATTTACATATTGCTATTGGGGATGGTTCGTAGAAAGGCAGGTTTGAGGCATGACTTGCTGCAATTTCGTCGGAGAGGTGATGAGCAGGGAGCAGTAAAAAGTAAGCGGTGTTTTGAGTTCGGAGTACTGGTTTCAATCGGCAGTCGCAGGTCGTCAGTCGTTAATCGTATCTCGAATAAATCAATTCGTGTAATTCGTTAAATTGACTCCGTCGATCTTCGATTCGCGGTTAAAAACAGAAATCAGGAAACAGTGATCAGTTTTCAGTAACCAGTGTTTTGAGTTCTGTGTTTTGAGTTCGATAGGTGTAATCAGTTTTAATCTGTGTGAATCTGTGGACAAAAAACCCCTATCAATCCAGGTACTAATTCTTTTAAATTGACTCCGTCGATCTGATTCGCGTCATTCGCGTCATTCGCGGATCAAAACCACACAAACGCAAAAATCCCCGGCTCTTTGCAGAACCGGGGATCTTCAAAATTCGGCGGCGACCTACTCTCCCACTATACGCAGTACCATCGGCGCGGACAAGCTTAACTTCTCTGTTCGGAATGGGAAGAGGTGGAACCTTGTCGCTATAACCACCTAAAATATCTTTAAGTTTCATGACAATCGGCAAACCAAAATAACCTACACGCTATAAAACACTGGAGAAAGACTCGGGTAATTAGTACTGCTCGGCTATGGTGTTACCACCTTTACACCTGCAGCCTATCAACGTCGTCGTCTTCAACGCCCCTTAAGGGAGATCTCATCTTGAGGCGAGCTTCGTGCTTAGATGCTTTCAGCACTTATCTCTTCCACACTTAGCTACCCAGCTATGCTCCTGGCGGAACAACTGGTACACCAGCGGTATGTCCATCGCGGTCCTCTCGTACTAACGACAGGGCCTCTCAAATCTCCTACGCCCACAACAGATAGGGACCGAACTGTCTCACGACGTTCTGAACCCAGCTCGCGTGCCACTTTAATGGGCGAACAGCCCAACCCTTGGGACCTTCTCCAGCCCCAGGATGTGACGAGCCGACATCGAGGTGCCAAACCGCCGCGTCGATATGAGCTCTTGGCGGCGATCAGCCTGTTATCCCCGGAGTACCTTTTATCCTTTGAGCGATGGCCCTTCCATGCGGAACCACCGGATCACTATGCCCTAGTTTCCTACCTGTTCGACTTGTCGGTCTCACAGTCAAGCACCCTTTTACCATTACACTCTACAGACGGTTACCAATCGTCTTGAGGGTACCTTTGGGAGCCTCCGTTACTCTTTTGGAGGCGACCACCCCAGTCAAACTACCCACCATGCAATGTCTTCCACGTTGTGGAGTTAGATTCCAAGTAAGCAAAGGGTCGTATTTCAAGGTTGGCTCCACGACGCCTGGCGACGCCGATTCAATGCCTCCGACCTATCCTACACATCACTTACCCAGAACCAATGCAAAGTTGCAGTAAAGGTTCACGGGGTCTTTCCGTCCCGTTGCGGGTAATCGGCATCTTCACCGATACTACAATTTCACCGAGCTCACGGCTGAGACAGTGCCCAGATCATTACACCATTCGTGCAGGTCGGAACTTACCCGACAAGGAATTTCGCTACCTTAGGACCGTTATAGTTACGGCCGCCGTTTACCGGGGCTTCAATTCAATGCTTCGCCTTGCGACTAACATCTCCTCTTAACCTTCCGGCACCGGGCAGGTGTCAGGCCTTATACGTCATCTTGCGATTTTGCAAAGCCATGTGTTTTTGTTAAACAGTTGCCTGGGCCATTTCTCTGCGGCCACCCCATCGCTGAAGTGGCGTCCTTTCTCCCGAAGTTACAGGACGAATTTGCCGAGTTCCTTAGCCGTGGATCACTCGAGCGCCTTAGTATACTCAACCCAACTACGTGTGTCCGTTTGTGGTACGAGCTGCATACCTCGCTTTTCTTGGAAGAGTTTGCTTGACTTCGCTTTGCCCGAAGGCTAGGCTCAGCGGGCTATTCCGTCAGCCCCCAGCCATCTCAACTCTCCGTCACTTTTATTGGTATGCAGGTGCAGGAATATTAACCTGCTTGCCATCGACTACCCCTTTCGGGTTCGCCTTAGGTCCCGACTGACCCTGATCCGATTAGCGTTGATCAGGAAACCTTAGTCTTTCGGCGTGGGGGTTTCTCACCCCCATTATCGTTACTTATGCCTACATTTGCTTTTCCAGTTGCTCCAGCATCCCTCGCGGAACACCTTCTATGCGGCTGGAATGCTCCCCTACCAGAGTAAAGACGTTGCATGCAACGTCTCAACAATCCATAGCTTCGGTAATATGCTTATGCCCGATTATTATCCATGCTCGGTCGCTCGACTAGTGAGCTGTTACGCACTCTTTAAATGAATGGCTGCTTCCAAGCCAACATCCTAGCTGTCTCTGCAACCAAACCGCGTTTGGTCAACTTAGCATATATTTGGGGACCTTAGCTGATGGTCCGGGTTCTTTCCCTCTCGGACATGGACCTTAGCACCCATGCCCTCACTCCCAAGAATCATTTTACAGCATTCGGAGTTTGTCAGGAGTTGATAGGCGGTGAAGCCCTCGCTTCCTATCAGTAGCTCTACCTCTGTAAAACTGTCTTGAGGCTGCACCTAAATGCATTTCGGGGAGTACGAGCTATTTCCCAGTTTGATTGGCCTTTCACCCCTACCCTCAGTTCATCGAAAAACTTTTCAACGTTTACTCGTTCGGTCCTCCATCCCGTGTTACCGGGACTTCAACCTGACCAAGGGTAGATCACAAGGTTTCGCGTCTACTCCCACCAACTATCGCGCCCTATTCAGACTCGCTTTCGCTTCGGCTCCGCACCTGAAGTGCTTAACCTGGCTGGTGAGAAGTAACTCGTAGGCTCATTATGCAAAAGGCACGCCGTCATCCATCATGTGGACTCCGACCGCTTGTAAGCGCACGGTTTCAGGTACTATTTCACTCCCCTGTTCGGGGTGCTTTTCACCTTTCCCTCACGGTACTGGTTCACTATCGGTCTCTCAGGAGTATTTAGCCTTACCGGATGGTCCCGGCTAATTCACGCAGAATTTCACGTGTTCCGCGTTACTCAGGATACCCGTCTCGCTAACGCTCTTGCCCGTACGGGGCTGTCACCCGCTGTGGCCGCTCTTTCCAAAGCGTTCCGGTTCGATTGTTGTTGATTATACAGGTCCTATTACCCCAATGTTGCCTAAACAACATTGGTTTGGGCTGTTCCCCTTTCGCTCGCCACTACTTAGGGAATCACTCTTGTTTTCTTCTCCTGTGGGTACTTAGATGTTTCAGTTCCCCACGTTTGCCTTCCTTGCGGAATGATATCCCTTCAGGATACCAGGTTGCCCCATTCGGAAATCACCGGATCAATTCTTATTTGCAAATACCCGGTGCTTATCGCAGCTTATCACGTCCTTCATCGCCTCTGAGAGCCTAGGCATCCTCCGTGCGCCCTTCTCTACTTTCTTCCAACACCTTTTAGGTGTGTGTTATTTTGATTTGCCAACATGTCAATGAACTTTTCGATTTTTATTGCTAAAAATCCAAGTGGAGAATAACGGATTCGAACCGTTGACCCCCTGCGTGCAAGGCAGGTGCTCTAGCCAGCTGAGCTAATCCCCCATAATCTTTTATATCTTTCTTTCCAGGATTCGAGTCCATTGACCCTCCCGTTACGGGATACTCTGCATTTCTGAGCTAATCCCCCAGTTTCAGTGTTCAGTTAACAGTTTCCAGTACCCAGCTAGCAATTAAATACTAAGCTGTTAACTGTTTTCTGTTCCTTGTTTACTGTAAACCGTTTAAGTAGTCCCGGGCAGATTTGAACTGCCGACCCCTACATTATCAGTGTAGTGCTCTAACCAACTGAGCTACGGGACTGTATAGATAAGTGCAAATGGTAATTGTAAGGTACTTTGATTCCTTGTCTTTTTTTGATGATTAATCATCGTCGTGAGCGAACTCTCCAGAAAGGAGGTGTTCCAGCCACACCTTCCGGTACGGCTACCTTGTTACGACTTAGCCCCAGTCACCAGTTTTACCCTAGGCCGCTCCTTGCGGTTACAGACTTCAGGTACCCCCGGCTCCCATGGCTTGACGGGCGGTGTGTACAAGGCCCGGGAACGTATTCACCGCGCCATGGCTGATGCGCGATTACTAGCGAATCCAGCTTCATGGAGTCGGGTTGCAGACTCCAATCCGAACTGAGACCGGTTTTATAGGATTCGCATCCCCTCGCGGGGTAGCTGCCCTCTGTACCGGCCATTGTAACACGTGTGTAGCCCTGGATGTAAGGGCCGTGCTGATTTGACGTCATCCACACCTTCCTCGCGGTTTACACCGGCAGTCTTGTTAGAGTCCCCATCACTACATGCTGGTAACTAACAACGTGGGTTGCGCTCGTTATGGGACTTAACCCGACACCTCACGGCACGAGCTGACGACAACCATGCAGCACCTTGAAGAGTGTCCGAAGAAAAGCCTATCTCTAAGCCTGTCACTCCCCATTTAAATCCAGGTAAGGTTCCTCGCGTATCATCGAATTAAACCACATGTTCCTCCGCTTGTGCGGGCCCCCGTCAATTCCTTTGAGTTTCACCCTTGCGGGCGTACTCCCCAGGTGGATCACTTAATGGTTTCCCTTTGCCACTTACAATATATCGCAAACAGCTAGTGATCATCGTTTACGGCATGGACTACCAGGGTATCTAATCCTGTTTGATCCCCATGCTTTCGTGCTTCAGCGTCAGTCACAACTTAGTAAGCTGCCTTCGCAATCGGTGTTCTGTGGTATATCTAAGCATTTCACCGCTACACACCACATTCCGCCTACCTCAACTGTACTCAAGAAAACCAGTATCAATGGCAATTTTACGGTTGAGCCGCAAACTTTCACCACTGACTTAATCTCCCGCCTACGCACCCTTTAAACCCAATAAATCCGGATAACGCTTGGATCCTCCGTATTACCGCGGCTGCTGGCACGGAGTTAGCCGATCCTTATTCGTATGGTACCGGCAAAACAGTACACGTACCGTCGTTTCTTCCCATACAAAAGCAGTTTACAACCCATAGGGCCGTCTTCCTGCACGCGACATGGCTGGTTCAGGCTTGCGCCCATTGACCAATATTCCTCACTGCTGCCTCCCGTAGGAGTCTGGTCCGTGTCTCAGTACCAGTGTGGGGGATCTTCCTCTCAGAACCCCTAATGATCGTCGCCTTGGTGGGCCGTTACCCCGCCAACTAGCTAATCATACGCATGTCCATCTCACACCACCGAAGTTTTAAATATCATCCCAGGCAGAACAATATTATTATGCGGTATTAATCTCCCTTTCGGAAGGCTATCCCCCAGTGTGAGGCAGGTTACATACGCGTTACGCACCCGTGCGCCGGTCTCTCGGCCGAAACCGATACCCCTCGACTTGCATGTGTTAGGCCTGTCGCTAGCGTTCATCCTGAGCCAGGATCAAACTCTTCATTGTAAAAAAAATTTTAAATATCTTTACAAGTTCGTCTGCTTTGACTCGGGTCGCTTTACCTTATTTTTCCCTTTTGCACTTATCCAATATTTTCAAAGATCGTATCTTTCTTTTTTGTCGTCCAAACCCTTTCGTTTGAAGCGGCTGCAAAGGTAAGGAGTTTTTTTTAACCTCCAAATGTTTTTGATTTTTTTTTCAAGAGACGCCTCGTGAGGCGTCTTTACAAGAGACGTATTATAATGCGTCTCTACGCATTAAACCGTTTATTCAATAAACACCTTTGCCAATCTGTCAATCACCAGGTTGTGAACCCAGTTTGTATGCTGCTGTCCCTCTGGAAAGCGGATGCAAAATAAGAGCTTTAATTTTATTTTTCCAAATCGTTTCTGAAAAAATTTCAAAAGTTTTTCCAAGCCCTTAATTATCAATAATCCGGCAAGGCACCCGAAAATTCAAAACCAGCAAATCAACCTTCGCGAAAAGTTGAAAAGTAATAATTCAGTCAAGATTATGCGGTCAATGCCAACACCGCACGCCCAATAGGAGCCTACAGGTGACAAAAGCAGTCAAAACTCTATTTCTCAAAACATTAAAACACCCCATCATTAAAAAACTCACACAAATTATATCAAAAAGAGCACCCTCAAATAGAGGAAGTCATTAAAAACCGCCTAAAATTAAACGATAAATTAACCATGAAATAGGTTGTAATATCTAAATTTGTGCATCACAAACACGACTTATGCAAGTATTAAAGAAGAACCTTATTATTGCCATAGATGGACACTCCTCCTGTGGCAAAAGCACTGTAGCCAAAGATCTAGCAAAACTGCTTTCCATCGCCTACGTCGATACCGGAGCCATGTACCGGGCGGTTACACTCTATGCCATGGAGAAGGGGTTGATATCGGGAGAAACAATAGATAACAAAGCTTTGATTAAAGCACTTCCCGATATTCAGATTACATTTGAATTCAACAGCCAAACAAAAACTAACGAGACATACTTAAACAACCTCTGCGTAGAAGACAAGATCCGAGGTCTGGAAGTCAGCTCAAAGGTTAGTGCCATCAGTTCGATCGGAGAAATTAGAAAACAGCTGGTTGCCTGGCAACAGCAAATGGGAGCCAACACCAGCATTGTAATGGATGGGCGTGATATTGGTACCGTGGTGTTTCCCAATGCAGACTTAAAAATTTATATGACCGCCGCTGCTGAAATCAGAGCTCAGCGACGATACGACGAACTGGTGGCAAAAAGCGAGGCGGTAGATTTCAAAGAGATTCTGGAAAATGTGCGGCAACGCGATTTTTTGGACTCAACCCGCGAAGAGAGTCCATTGATGCAAGCCGAGGATGCCCTAATCCTTGACAACAGCCACATGACCAGGGAAGATCAGCTTCAATGGATTATCAATCATTTGAAAGAGCGAGGATTAATCAGCCAATAACCAAACGCAGGATGGAAATCACTATTGATCATCAATCGGGCTTTTGTTTCGGTGTAAAAAGAGCCATTGACGCTGCAGAAAAGAGCCTTCTCCAAGGAAGCCAAGTGTTCTGCTTAGGCGATATTGTACACAACGAGCAAGAGGTGGAAAGACTGGAAAAACAGGGTCTAAAAATAATCGATCATCAGGAGTTTGGCCATGTGCACAACAAAACAGTCCTTTTCAGAGCTCATGGTGAACCTCCAGCATCCTATCAAACCATCAAGGATCATGGGATCGATTTAATCGACGCCACCTGTCCTGTGGTACTGAAACTCCAACAACGCATCAAAAAAGCATGGGAGTTTCAGCGGGGGCAGAATGGCCAGATTGTCATCTTTGGAAAGAAAGGCCATGCGGAGGTAACAGGCCTCCAGGGGCAAACCAATTTTGAATGCTTGGTAATAGAAAACATGGCAGATACCGAACAAATCGATTTCAACCGGCCCATTGAAATCTTTGCACAAACCACCAAAGATCCAATAATTTTCAAAACGATTGTTGAACAGATCCAGGCAAAGGCAGCCGATCCCGCAATGGTGATTGCCCACAACACAACTTGCAAGCAAGTGTCGGGCAGAGCCAAACGTTTGGAAGAATTCACCCCACAACACAATTTGATTATATTTGTTGGCGGAAGGAAAAGCTCCAACTCCAAAATATTATTTGATATTTGCAAAAACATCAATCCCAACAGTTACTTTGTAACCGGGCCATCGGAAGTTCAAAAGGCGTGGTTCGACACGCACATTGAATCGGTGGGTATATTTGGCGCCACATCTACGCCGATGTGGTTGATGGAGAAAATAGCAGAGCAAATTGAAAAGATAAATACTTAATCAAGTACACGATGAATATAAAAAGAATTGCATTACTGACTTCAGGTGGCGATGCGCCAGGAATGAATGCAGCAATCAGGGCGGTTGTAAGGACAGCCATATATAATGGCGTTCAGGTGATGGGAGTCAATCAGGGATACCAGGGTTTGATCAACAACGATTTTATGGAGATGCATTCCAACTCCGTCAGCAACATCATCCATCTGGGCGGAACCATTCTGAAATCAGCTCGCAGCAAGGAGTTCCGAACCGTTGAAGGTCGCCAGAAAGCCTTTGAGCACCTGAAACAAAACAGCGTGGATGGACTGGTGGTGATTGGTGGGGATGGCACCTTCACCGGAGCGCGCATCTTTGCTCAGGAACACAATTTCCCCATCGTGGGCATTCCAGGCACCATCGACAATGACCTTTATGGTACCGATTCCACCATTGGCTACGACACTGCCTTGAATACAGTGATCGCAGCAGTAGACAAAATCAGGGACACTGCCACCGCCCACAGCCGTCTCTTCTTTGTTGAAGTGATGGGACGGGATGCCGGATTCCTTGCTCTACGCAGTGGGATTGCCAGCGGTGCGGAAGCCATTCTGGTTCCAGAAGTGAGAACCGATTTCGAAAAGTTGGAGAAATTCCTATCCGATGGTCTCTCGAAGGACAAGAAAAGTTCCATCGTTCTTGTTGCTGAAGGTGAAAAAATGGGCGGAACCATTGCCATAGCCAATAAAGTTGCCGAAGACCATCCCGAATATGATGTACGGGTCACCATACTTGGCCATATTCAGCGGGGTGGCTCCCCTTCGGCTTACGACCGTGTTTTGGCCAGTCAACTTGGCGTGGCTGCAGTGCAGGCACTTTTAGACGACCAAAAAAGCATCATGGTGGGGATTGTGAACCGCGAAATCGTTCATGTACCATTCAACCAAACACTTAAAAATAAAAAATCACTCAACCCATCACTCATGGGACTCACTGAAATTTTATCAATATAATATAGTAAGGTACAGCAAAGGCATGTTCTTTGCTGTACCTTAAAAAAACAGCACATGCGACTCATTCAAATTATATTAATTGCAGCGGCGATCTATTACATCATCAAAATTGTATTACGATTGGTTCTACCTTTTGCCTTGAAAAAACTGTTTGACAAAATACAAAATACCGCAACGCCCTATCAACCCAATCACAAAAAAAAGGAGGGCGAAGTAACCATTCAGTATTCCAAGAAAGATGATTCAAAGGAGGATACTCAAGGCGAATATGTGGATTTTGAAGAGATAAAGTAACCTCATACCAAACAGGTCAATATCAAACCAGCATCACCGCTTTTCGATTGTTTTTATTTTTAAGAATTGTTGCTTATTTTGTCAGCATCTAAAACTAACCTCTTTGAAAATTCTACATATCAATAAAAATGATTCGGGTGGCGGAGCAGCAGTAGCAGCTCTTCGCATTCACCGCGCCCTCAAGGCAAGCGGCACCGAATCAAACCTACTGGTGCTGTCAAAACAAAGCAACGACCCTCAAACCTTTGCCTTAGGAGATGGTGTGTTACACACCCTGACGTGTCATTACCACTTTATTGCCGAACGCTTAAATTTTTTAAAGGATGAAAAAGACGTCTCGCTCCGGTACGCCTTTTCACCAGCATCAACCGGTTTCGACATCAGCCAGCACCCTCTGGTACAGGAGGCAGACATACTGCATTTCCATTGGATAAACCAAGGTTTTCTGTCGTTGGATAATTTGGATAGTTTGTTCAAACTAAAAAAACCGATCATCTGGACCTTACACGACATGTGGCCTTTTACAGGAGGCTGCCACTATGCAGGCAGTTGCATGGAGTACAATGAGCATTGCGGCTACTGCCCATTTTTGAGGAAACCAGCAAGAAAAGACCTTTCCAACCGCATTTTCCTGAGGAAAAAGAAAATATACACCAATGCACAGCTCAATGTGGTGGCGTGCAGCAAATGGTTGCGCTCATTGTCGGCCGAAAGCAGCCTCTTCCAAAACTTCAATGTGGCCTGCATCCCCAATGCCATTGATACCAATCAATTCAGGCCATTAGACAAAGCACTCTGCCGGCAGGATTTGGATCTGCCAACCGACAAACGATTGGTTCTGTTTGGTGCAGCCAACCTACTTGATGTGCGCAAAGGCTTCCGCTATTTGATTGAAGCATTAAATATTATTAAGGACAACTTCCCGACCCTGAGTGCTAAAATTGAGCTGGTTGTCTTTGGCAAGCTAAAGGAAGATGTGAGCAAACAACTTCCTTTCAAGATACACAACCTAAGATTCATCAGCGACCCCAACAAACTGGTGAAGGTATACAATGCCGCCGACGTGTTCCTCCTCCCCTCCTTGCAGGACAACCTGCCCAACACCGTCATGGAGAGCATGGCCTGCCAAACACCAGTGGTTGGCTTCCGAATTGGAGGGGTTCCAGAGATGATTGTCCATGAGAAAACAGGATTCCTGGCCGAAGCACGCAATTCACTCAGCCTGGCGACCGGATTGTACCAGACACTGTTCCTGAACGACACCAACCAAATGGGATTGGCAGCCAGAGAAAGAGCACTGGAGCTTTACTCGGAAAAGATTGTGGCCCAACAGTACCAAGCCATTTACACCAACGCGCTTAACCCATCACGATGAACCGGTCACCACTTATTTCCATCATCACCATCACCTATAATGCCGAGGAAACACTAGAACGAACCATCAAAAGCATTATTGGTCAGGAATATACAAACATTGAATATATTGTGATTGATGGCGCATCAACCGACCAAACCTGCGAAATAATCAGGCGCTACAACCACCACATTGCCTTTTGGACAAGTGAACCAGACCAAGGCCTGTACCATGCCATGAACAAAGGATTGGAAAAGGCTACCGGCGATTATGTATGGTTCATGAATGCGGGGGATGAAATTTTTGAAAAGCAAACCCTAAAAAGAGTTTTCGAGGAAGTCCCCTTTGCCGATGTATATTATGGCGACACGGTAATGACCAACATCCAAGGAGAACTGATTGGCAACCGCAGACTCTCTCCTCCTGAGAGTCTCACATGGAAAAGCTTTAGGAGAGGCATGCTGGTGAGCCACCAATCCTTTATTGCCGCACGCAAGTTGGTGGTGCCATACAACTTAAAATACAAGTTTTCAGCCGATTTTGAATGGTGTTTGGTGGCTCTAAAAAACGCCACCTCCATAAAAAATACTCAGCTTACGTTAAGCAGGTTCCTCGATGGGGGAATCACAAAAAAGAATATCGTGCCAGGACTGAAAGAACGTTTCAAGATCATGTGCCAATATTATGGCCTACCAACCACCCTCATCATGCACTTTCCCATTGCCATAAAATTCACCTTTTTCCTTCTGCGCAACAAACGGTTTTAAGCCAATGACAATTTTTAAATCTATTTCGACAAATAATTGATAATTTTTTATAATACCCGGCACAAAATAATACGTTTATAAACAATTCGGCAAAATAAACGAACAAAAAACGAGCTAGAACATTATTTTAATGTTAATTTATTATTAAATACCGAATGACCGGTATTAAAAAGGAAGCCATACAACCCCCTCCTGCCACCCGCAACACCCAACACCTGCCATTTACAGCCCTTGCTATGACTATGATTACCCATGTGGTGAAATAAAAAAAATGAGTCGAAAAAAAATAACATGCCGCAAACAAAAAAGCAATCTAAAACACCATTTCATTTTTTTAACCGTACCGACTTTCTGGTTAACATTCTTAAAGGCAATATCATGATATATTTGCAATGTACAAAAGATACAAACAACAATTTAAAAGAAAAACCATGAAATTAAAATCATTTGTAAAATCAGCAGCCGTAGCGGCAGCGGTTTTGGTAGCAACAGTAGGTGCCAGTGCAAAAAACAAAATTGCCATCAACTCTTACATGAATTCAAACCTGGCTGTAGTTTCAGTTTTGTCACCCGAATCGGATGTTTTCAAAATTGAGATCACTGACAACACTGGTAATACAGTTTACACCAGCGAAAAAGTAAAAAATGCTGCTGCTTTTCAAAGACTTTACGATCTGTCAAATCTTTCTGATGGCAAATATGTTATCAAATACAATTCAAGCACTGGCAGCATCAGCGAGAACTTTGAAGTGAAAAACAGCAAAGTTATTAAGTAAATGGGCAGCGTTACAGAACCATTTCAAGCCAACTGGTGCTTGAGCTGTTCCAACCCAAAAGCGAATTTCAATGAGCTTCCGATAAAATGCGGGTTCTTACTGGAAAGTGTATCTAAATAAACGATACACTTTCTTTTTTTTTATACCAACTGCGACAAACGGCTGACAAAAACCTGTTTGTCGAAGGGTTTTTGAAGAATCAGATCCACCGACACATCCCGCTCGGTCAATTCGCAATCGGAACTGATTAGCACCAGCTTTCCACCGCCGTTGTTACTCTTGTATTGACTGTCAATAAGCCGCAATGCTCCGTTCGACGAGGCGGCATGATCAACCACCAACCAATCAATATCGTTTCTGTTTTTCAGCAATTGAAGGGCTGAATAGACTGAACGGACAGAGATGATGGAAGCCCCAGTATTTTCGAGGTAACGACGAATCATAAGTCGCTCACTACTGTCATCGATCGCCAGCAAGATTAATTTATTCTTAAACGCAGCCAGGTTCACAACAGAGGCATCCACCTCCAATGCTTTATTGACGGTAGCCTCGGGCATAAACCGATCAATGGGAAAGGTGATGTAAAACTCAGAGCCTCTATTGCGCGCCGACTGAAAAGCAATTTGCCCTCCCATGGCTTCTACCAGTTTGCGAGCAATATAAAGCCCCACGCCAGTGCCTCCAAATTGTTTGGCGGTACTATTTTCACATTGCCTGAATGAATCGAAGATGATGGCATGATCCACGACGTCGATGCCGATGCCTGAATCCTTAACAAAAATCACAATGCCCGATTCCTGACGCTCATAGCCAAAGCGCACAAATCCTGAAGTCGTGAATTTGAAAGCATTGTCGAGCAGTTTTGAAACAGCCTGCAGCAGACGATGGGAATCACCACGCATGACCAGAGGGTCGTTACTTCCATACTGACAGGTAAAATCCAGATCTTTCTTTTCACCCAGAAGCTTGGTGCCATACTGCTTTTCCAGCTTCCGAAAAAGGTCATTCAAGTTGACCGGCTCACTCACAAATTGCAATGAGCCACTTTCAAGCTTCGCCACATCAACAATATCATCTATAAGCGCCATGAGCGCCTCGGCATTGTTATGGATAATATCGACATACAAGTTTCGGTCGTCCAAACCCAAAGTATCCTCGCGTAAAAAACTGGAGAACCCCACCACGGCATTCAACGGGGTTCGTATTTCATGGCTGAGGTTGTTTAGGAAAGCCGATTTCAACCGGTCGGCCAGTTCCATCTTCTCCATAGCTCCCTTCAACGCATTTTCCGATTGTCGCCGTGCGGAACAATCCCTTCCCACAAACAAAACGGTTTCGGCAACGGAACTGTCGCCAAACTCAGGAATAACCGACCATTCGAGCACCACATTATCCGATTCAACAGAAAACTCCATCTCAAAACTGTTGGCACACCCAGTTTGGGCCACCAAACGAAGATTGTTCTGGAAGGAGAGCTTCACCTCATAGGGAAAAGAGACCGACCCGGTGGATTGCGAAAAGATACTCTGAGCAGCGGAATTGATAAACAACACATGACCATCCAAGGCCATGCGGATCATGCAATCATGGCTATTCTCGATCAATGCCCGGTATTTATTCTCGCTGATGCGCAATTGTTCCTCACGCAACTTCCGTTCGGTAATATTGTGTATGCAGACATAAAAATGCGGCATGCCATTCAAAACGATTCGGGTAACCTTTATTTCAACCATCAATTTTGAACCATCGCGCGCAACCAACTCCAGCTCACCCTTATAATCACTTTCACGATTAACGGTCTGAATAATTTGCCAAACGCGCCTCAATACCGATGAGCCGGAAAAAAATCCAACAATAGAATGTTGCTGCAATTCCTGGAATGAATACCCAAAAAAAGAGATGGCAGAAGGGTTAATATAACAGAGACGTATCCGCGAAGAAAAAACCAGCACACCATCAGGGTTCTTATCCAAGATGGTTTGATAGCGGGTATTAGCTTCCTGAATGCGTTCCTGCACAGCAACCGACTCAGTGACGTCCTGACAAACAACAACATAACTCATTCTACCATCAACGACCGGGCCTTGCGAACCAACCAAATCAACAATAAAACCAGCTCCTCCCAAATTTAAAAGGTTCAACCGGATGGTTGCCCGCCCCAAGGATTCAATTTCTCCATAGAACCGATCCAAACGTTGCCGTTGGTCGCCGTCGATATATTGGTTAAAATCGCCAATGTGGGCACCATGCAAAGACAAGCCAAACTTGGAGGCAGTCGCGGTAATAAAATCGTTGGCATAAACAATTTGCCTGCCCTGTATCAAGAAAATCCCCATCGGAGCGGCAGACACAATTCCTTTCACCAACTGCTCACTGCGCATCAGCCGATCATTGAATTGCTGCAGTTCATCGTTCAAAGAGCTGACATATTCGGCAGAATACTTCAGCTCAAGGAGCCCCTCGATGATCCTGGCCAGCAGTTCGATGGAAGAGAAAATAGCATCTTGGATACCAACCACACGATTTCGAGGAAAATCGAACCCGATAAAACCAAAGAACTGCCCTTTCACGAAAATGGGGAAAATTAGAGAATTCACCGCCCCTTTCTGCACAAAAGCCGACGGAACACCAGCTCTCTCTTCACCGTTAGCCTCTTGTGAAACATGCTGTCCATCGGCCAACACCTCCAGCCAGCCGCGAAAACTATCATCAAGAACAAGCCGCTGAAAACGATCCTTCAAGGCAGGTTGGTTTTCATCCACCCACTCAAAACGATTGCTCACATGTACGGGATCATCAAACTCGAAGATATAGTTGCGGTGGGCTCCAAACAGAACCCCTGTTTCGGAGAGTATGGTATTGATTTGTCCATCGAAAGTTGACTTACCCGAGAAAATTTTCGACACCCGATACATCATCTCACCAAAGACACCGAAGAATTTAGTCTGCTCCATATTAGCAGCCTGTTCAAGGCTACTGGCGATGAGTCCGGTGGCCAAGAGCAACTGTTCAAACTCGATCCCATACCAGGTTCGTTGGTTCACGCAACATCCAAACAGAACAAAACCCTGGCCGACATCCTGTTGCGAAAGTGGAAACAACCAGGCAGCGGAAAATGGCTGAAGAAAGAGAGCTCCGTTGGCAGCACCATTTTTTTTATGCAAAAAGAACCCGGCCTTCTCCAGAACCGACATTTCTGGAATTTGATCCACAACATGGGGCATGGGGAGTTCGGAAGTGCCTTCGCGATAAGCCAGGTTGAAAGCACCCATCCCATCTGACTGATAAACACAAATTTGATCAAGCTGTAAATAACGCAACACATATTGGAGCCCCACCGATAGGGCATGGCTGCTGTTGCCTTTTGCAAACACCAGACTGGACAACTCCGATAGAAACAGCGCACCATTGGTTTGCCAATAATCCACCGTGTATTTATCATCAACCACATTGGCGTAAAAAGCCATCCGGCTGAAAAAGCGTGTAAAGCGATCAGAATCTGATACTCCAGATTGACAGCACATTGAATTGAACATACCGAATTATAAGATGGTGAGAAATTAAAATTAATCAAAAAGAAAAAGCAACAGCTCCTTGGAAAATAAATTTGACCGACAGGAGAATGATCGGGGTCAACATCGCAAAATAGCGTGGCAATGCATCACAAAATAAACCATAGGTCATAGGAAAAGCGTATTTTTGCCAATCACAAAACAACAAACTACAAATAGATGACAGAAAAACAAGATGGCCAGCTGTGGAACAAGCCTTTCATTTTTGCGTTTGCCGCCAATTTTTTAATGATGTTCGCCTTTTACCTGCTGATCCCTACACTCCCTTTCTACCTCGACAGTTATTTCAAAGCGGATAAAACCACCATTGGCTTGGTGATGTCGATATACATTGTGGCAGCTTTGGCCATCCGCCCATTCTCGGGTTATTTTATCGACACCCTGGACCGAAAAAAGCTATACATAATCGCCTACATCGCCTTCACCATTCTATTTGCCACTTACACCTTCACGGCTGCACTTGGGGTATTTATTATTCTGCGGATATTGCATGGCTTCACGTTTGGCATCACCACCACGGCGGGCAACACAATTGCCATCGATGTGCTGCCATCGGAACGCCGGGGCGAAGGCATTGGTTATTACGGCCTCTCCACCAACATCGCCATGGCGTTGGGTCCTACAGCCGGATTATTCTTGATGGACTATTTTAATTTTGTGTATATTTTTTGGGCTGCATTTATTGCCGGCGCCATCGGTTTATTGGCCTCCCTAGCCATTCATGCCCCGCATAACAAAACAACCAAGCATGAACCAATGTCGTTGGATCGTTTTATCCTCGTTAAAGCCATCCCTTCAGGATTCAACCTGCTGTTGATCGCACTTTCGTATGGACTGATCATCTCCTTTGGCGCAGTTTTCGGGAAAGAAATATCAGTTGGAAACACAGGCCTCTTTTACACCCTGATGGCTGCCGGCATCTTCATTGCCCGTTTTTCATCGGGCAAATACTTAAATGCCGGTCAATTCAAACCAATCGGCATCACAAGCATCGCGCTACTCACAATTTCCTATGCGTTGTTGGCGTTGACCACTCGAGCATGGGAATACTATACCCTGGCCACAGTGATTGGCTTGGGATTCGGCATGTTGACGCCAGCCTTCCAAACCATGACCATCAATATGGCTCCACACAACAAACGGGGAACTGCGAACAGCACTTTTTTCACCTCACTGGATCTGGGTGTTGGTGGCGGCATGTTGTTGGGCGGGAAAATCTCAGAAATATGGAACCTGAGCACAGCATTTGCCATTGTTGCCATCATCAACCTCTTGGGGCTATTCCTTTACTGGCACTACACCATACCGCTTTACAAAAAGCATAAAGCCGCGGATAATCACTAAAAAATACTGACGCAAATCACATAAAAAAATGTAATACATCAGAACAGCTTTTTTTCAAAAAACGTAAATTGCGAGTGATAAATAACCCGAACATTCACAATTTAAAGTGTTGAAAAATGATTATTGGTGTACCAAAGGAAATTAAAAATAACGAGAACCGGGTGGCACTTACCCCAGGTGGCGTTTTGGAGATGATAAAAGCCGGGCATAAGGTGTATGTGCAATCCACAGCAGGGTTGGGAAGCGGCATCACCGACGAGGAATACATTCAAGCCGGAGCAACTATGCTTCCCGACATAAAATCGGTTTACGATATTTCTGAGATGATAATCAAGGTAAAAGAGCCCATTGCCGAGGAGTATAACTTGATTAAGGAAAATCAACTGCTGTTCACCTATTTCCATTTTGCCTCATGCGAGCCCCTCACCCATGCCATGATCAAAAACAAATCGGTATGTGTGGCTTACGAAACGGTTGAAAAATCTGACCGCAGCCTACCTTTACTAATCCCAATGAGCGAAGTGGCCGGCCGGATGTCCATCCAGCAAGGAGCCAGATATCTTGAAAAACCAGTGAAAGGTCGTGGCGTGCTGCTGGGTGGCGTACCAGGGGTAGCACCAGGGAAAGTACTAGTAATCGGTGGCGGTATCGTTGGAACTCAAGCGGCTAGAATGGCTGCAGGACTGGGAGCTCAAGTCACCATACTCGACAAAAGTCTGGATCGCCTGCGCTACCTCAACGATGTGATGCCTGCCAACGTCATCACCATGTATTCCAACGAATACAACATCCGCGAACTGGTTAAAACGCACGACTTGATTGTTGGGGCAGTATTGATTCCTGGCGCAAAAGCACCCAAGTTGGTAACCCGCGAAATGTTAAAAACCATGCGCCCCGGCACCGTTTTAGTGGATGTGGCCATTGACCAGGGCGGAGCATTTGAAACCTCAAAGGCAACAACCCACCAGGATCCAGTGTATATTATCGACGATATTTTACACTATTGTGTGGCCAACATGCCAGGTGCAGTCCCATTTACCTCCACAGTGGCCTTAACCAATGCCACCCTGCCATACGCATTACAACTGGCCAACAAAGGTTGGAAAAAAGCATGCAACGACAACATGGAACTACAATTGGGACTGAACGTGATCAATGGCCATGTGGTTTATCAAGGCGTTGCCGATGCCTTCAACCTGCCAATGCGGGATGTTGCAGAATTCTTAAACTAAAAAACCACTCATCAATAAATAGGAAGACCGGGGAAAGAAATTCATCCCCGGCCTTTTTTATACATTTAATGATATTTATTTGATAACATCAAGCTCTTTGCCAACCTTGATAAAAGCAGCAATGGCTTTGTCGAGATGGTGACGCTCATGGGCAGCAGAAAGCTGGATGCGGATACGCGCCTGCCCTTTGGGAACCACAGGATAATAGAATCCCACAACGTAAATGCCCTCCTCCAACATGCGTGCGGCAAACTTCTGTGCCAACACCGCATCATACAACATCAATGCCGCGATGGCCGATTGCGAAGGTTTGATATCGAAACCCGCCTCGGTCAATTTGGCTCTGAAATAATCAGCATTATCCATCACTTTATCACGCAAGGCTGTACTCTCCTCCAACATATTGAACACTTCGATGGCAGCGCCCACAATGGCAGGTGCCAAAGAGTTGGAGAACAAATAAGGACGCGAGCGTTGGCGCAACATATCAATGATCTCCTTTTTACCGGTGGTATAACCACCCAAGGCACCCCCCAGGGCTTTACCCAAGGTGCCGGTAATGATGTCGACACGATCCATCACGTTGCAATGCTCATGTGTACCACGACCTGTTTTACCAATAAAACCGGAGGCATGGCTGTCATCAACCATCACCAAAGCATTGTATTGGTCGGCCAAATCGCAAATCTTATCCAGTTTGGCAATATCGCCATCCATTGAAAAGACGCCATCGGTCACAATGATGCGGAAGCGGTTTTTTTGGGCAGCTTGCAGCTGGGCTTCCAAGTCGGCCATATCAGCATGCTTGTAGCGATAACGAGCCGCTTTGCACAAACGCACGCCATCGATGATGGAAGCATGGTTCAACTCATCAGAAATAATGGCATCCTCTTCGCCAAACAAAGGTTCGAAGACACCGCCATTGGCATCGAAACATGCAGCATAAAGAATGGTGTCCTCTGTGCCGAAAAACTGGGCAATTTTTTCTTCCAGTTGTTTGTGGATATCCTGGGTGCCACAGATAAAGCGAACCGACGACATGCCGTAACCATGCGTGTCCATGGCTTGCTGGGCAGCTTTCACCACACGGGGATGTGAAGAGAGCCCCAAATAGTTGTTGGCGCAAAAATTCAATACTTCAGCACCATCGTTCACCTTAATTTCAGCACCCTGTGCTGAGGTGATGATGCGTTCGCGTTTGAACAACCCCGACTCGTCAATCGAGGTCAGCTCTTTTTGCAAATATTCTTTAAATTCTCCGTACATAATATGTGTTTTTCAATAAGCGTCGAAATTACGGATATTATTGTTTGAATAAAATGATGAAACCCATTTTTATCCCATTTTAACCCGATGCTCAACCAAGGCAAGAGGGAATACCCCCTCCAACCAGGAAAAACTTAATTCTTCAACAACTCAATGGCTGCTCTAACGCGGCACCAGCGCTCCTGATCCATTTTGGGTCCAATCACCTCTATCACATTCCCCGAAAGGATGGCACCTGCTTCGCCACACAAACGGGGCGCAAGCTGATGAATCAGGCCATACAAAAACCCTGCAGCATACAAGTCTCCGGCTCCGGTGGTGTCGATGCTGTTGACAGGGATAACACCCACCTCAATAATCTCATCGAAATGTTTAATCAAACTGCCCTTTTTCCCCAATTTCAAAACGGCTACATCCACTTTGCTGCCCATGTATTGAAGCGCCTCATGCCCCTCTTTACCACTGAATGATTTGGCCTCTTCCTCATTGGCAAACAAAATGTCGACGTAATTCTCCACCAGGTGGGTCAGGAATTCCAGATTGGCATCCACCACATTGTAGCTGGCCAGATCGAGGCTAATTTTCAAACCCTTCAGCTTAGCCAATTTCAAAGCACTTTCAATAAGATCGAAATTCTGAACCAAATAACCTTCCACATGGAAATAATGGTAATTTTCGAAAAGGGATTCCGTAAGGTCGGCAGAACTCAACTCGATGGCGGCCCCCAGGTAAGTGGCCATGGTACGCTCCGAATCGGCCGAGATGAGCGAAGTACAGTGGCCACTTTTGTTGTTCCCGCTATAAAACAAATGCGGAAATATATTGGATTGCTCCATATCCTGTTTGAAAAAGGTGCCCAGTTCATCAACCCCCACCTTGCCAATAAAGCCGGTTTGCACACCAAGATTGGCCAGCCCATGAATAGTGTTGGCAGCACTGCCTCCCGATGCCTGAGCTTTTTGAAGACCTTTAAGCGCTAACGAAACATTCATTGCATCCTGTTCATCAACCAATTGCATGCTACCCTTAGGCAAACTCAACTCTTGCAGCATGGCATCATCGTTTATGCGCGCCAAAATATCCACCAGGGCATTCCCCAATCCTAATACTCTCATTGTCATCTATAATTAAAAAAGTTGGAAATTTTTACGCAAATATATTGCATAATTTGAAAAACAACCCTATTTTTGCATCGCAATTGAAACAGTTGCGAACACTTATTGAAAGTGTGATTATAATTCTCTAGTAGCTCAGTTGGTTAGAGCGGCGGACTGTTAATCCGTAGGTCGTAGGTTCAAGTCCTACCTGGAGAGCTTCAAAAAACATACCACACTAAATGGTTTGTTTAGATTCAAAAAATAAATTCTCTAGTAGCTCAGTTGGTTAGAGCGGCGGACTGTTAATCCGTAGGTCGTAGGTTCAAGTCCTACCTGGAGAGCTTTAAAATCCGGATTTATTCCGGATTTTTTTTTTTACATATCAACGATATCCCGCCCAAATGGCGTCAAGGCCACTCCTGCCAATTTAAAATGCTGAATTCCAAACGGAATACCAATGACCGTAATACAGAGCAAACAGCCAAACAACAAGTGCGACAATGAAATCCAAATACCACCAGTCAAAATCCAAAATATATTCATAAAAATATACAAACACCCGGAAGCACGGCTATGAACAACAGTGGTGCGCCCAAAAGGCCAAAGCGCCAGTAAGGCCATCTTCAGTGTTTGAATCCCGAAAGGTATGCCAACAATGGTGACCATCAACAAAATGCTGGCCACAAAATACTCCAAAGCAATCACGATTCCACCAAAAATAAGCCAGATAAGATTACCAAGAACCGACATAATGAATCATTTTTTATAATATTGTAAAGATAAAACTTATCCTATAAGGTAACCAGCAATTTTCTAAAATTATGAAATACCTCATCTGCCTGCTTATAATCCTATTGGTCAGCAACAATGCCATCGGTCAAAAACGGGGGAACAACTATTTTTGGGGAGTCAAAACCGGAGCCATCTTCCCCGCGAATCTGGGACGATCAAACCAAGAGATTGGGTTCAAGGATGTGGCCTCAACTGGTTTCACTGGCGGCATCCTGGGCGGCTGGCATTACAACGAAAGGCTATCGTTATCGGCAGAACTCAACTACCAATTCCTGCCCAAAAACGAATCGTTCTGGAATGTGGATGCCAAGGGGACTTTTTCGGCCAACTACCAATCCACCAACCTGCTGCTGGCCGGAAATTATTATTTCAGCAATGATGGTTGTCGGCCATTTTTAGGGGCGAATTTTGGATTGCACCTGTTGCGGAACATGGTTGATTTCAACTCAAAATACAGCGGGACGGACAATGATGCCTCCATCCAATACATAGCCACCGATTGGCGACCCGGCTTCGGATTCAATTTGGGCACGCAGGTTGACCTGGCAAAAAACACTCAATTGGTTTTGGAAGCAAGGCTGACTTTAATCCCTTTCCTCAGGGAGACGTTGGAGCCTATTATGGATGGGGATGTAGTGGTGGATTATTTCACAAAAAATCCCCATGGCAACCAAAACCAAATTTCAGTAACCATAGGGCTAAATTTCAAGCTATAACTTTAAAACAATCCGTGTATTTCGGCATTGATCTTGTCCATGATCATGCTGAGATCGGAACGATTGCCAACGAAATCAATATCATCGGCATTGATGATCAGAAGCTTGCCCCTTTTATAACCATGAATCCAATCTTCGTACCGCTCATTCAACTTCTTCAGGTAGTCGAGGCGGATACTGTTTTCGTAACTACGTCCCCGTTGCTGTATTTGCCTCACCAGGGTGGGCACCGAACAACGAAGATAAACCAACAGGTCGGGTGCCTGCACAAAGGTGCTCATCAGCTCAAACAAGGACAAATAGTTGTCGAAGTCGCGCTTGCTCATCAACCCCATTTCGTATAAGTTGGGAGCAAATATGTTGGCATCCTCATAAATGGTACGGTCCTGAATCACCGTCTTACCGGATTCCCGAATTTGCTGCACCGACAGAAACCGGTTTTTCAAAAAATAAATCTGGAGGTTGAAGGACCAACGGGTCATGTCCTCGTAAAAATCGTTCAGATAAGGATTGTCGTCCACCTCTTCGTAATGGGGCTCCCATCCGTAATGGTGCGCCAGAAGTTCCGTCAAAGAAGTCTTTCCCGATCCTATATTACCGGCAACAGCTATATGCATATTAAATAAAATTAATTTTCAACAACTCATCAATAAAGTCCCGATTGTTCGACAAGCGGGGCACCTTATTCTGACCTCCAAGTTTATTTCGATCCTTCATCCAATCAAAGAAAAGTCCTTTCCTGGCAACAACCAGTTCGGGCATATCAAGCGTGATGTCTTTATAACGTTTGGCCTCATAATCGCTGTTCAACGATTTCAGCGTGGCATCGAGCACCTCCACAAAATCACTAAACGAGTCGGGTTTAACATCGAACTCCACCAACCACTGATGCCGTCCTTTGGTCTCCTCATCCATGAAAACAGGTGCTGCGGTATACTCCAAAATAGCCGCTCCGGTGACCTGGCAGGCTCGATCCAGTGCTTTCTCAGCATTATCAATCATCAACTCTTCACCAAAGGCATTGATAAAATGTTTGGTTCGCCCCGAAATAATGAGCCGAAGGGGGTTCAATGAGGTGAAACGCACCGTATCACCAATCAGGTACCGCCAAAGCCCACCGTTGGTGGTGATCACCATGGCATAGTCGGTATCCAAGGCCACTTCTGTAACATCCAAGCTCTTGGGATAAGGATTACCAACTTCCGACAAAGGCAAAAATTCGTAGAAAATACCATAGTCGAGCATCAACAAAAGGTCGTTGCGCGTTGGCAGATCCTGGATGGCAAAAAAGCCTTCGGAAGCATTATAGGTTTCCATATAATTGATGGGATCTCCCATGATGCGCTCGTACTGCTGCCGGTAGGGGGTGAAATTAATCCCGCCATGAATGAAGAGTTCGAGATTTGGCCATACTTCATGAAGATTTTTCTTCCCGCTGGTGACCAAGATGTGCTTAAGCAAAATAAGAAACCAACTGGGAACGCCTGCCAAAGAGGTGACATTTTCGTTGAGGGTGGCTTCGGTGATCTTCTCCAGTTTCTCCTCCCAGTTTTCAAGCAAGGCAATGCTTTGACTGGGGGTGCGGATAAAATTGGACCAAAAGGGTGAATTCTCTATCAAAATAGCTGAAAGATCGCCATAATAACTATCGTTGCTGAAACTATTGATCTGGTGGCTGCCTCCCAATGTTAGGCATTTGCCCGAAAGCATCTGGGAATCGGGATTGTGGTTGCTCAGGTAGAGTGCCACCACGTCTTTCCCGCCCCTAAAGTGGCAATCTTCCAACGACTCGCGACTGACGGGTATAAACTTGCTTTTTGTGGAGGTGGTACCCGATGATTTGGCAAACCACTTGATCTCGCCTGGCCAAAGCAAACTCTTTTCCCCTTCGCGCAACCGTTCCACATAAGGGCGCAAACCTTCATAATCCACCACAGGCACACGCGACTTAAACACCTCAACCGAACGGATGGATTTGAAATCATGAAGAAGACCATATTCCGTTGACTGGGCTTTTTTCAGCAGATCGAACAACTGCTGATACTGAATATCGGCAGCCTGCAACGAATAGTCTGTTATTTGCGACAAACGTGATGAATTGACCAACGACAAGAGTGAGTTTAGAAGCGGCATAATCCGTTTTTAAAAATGACACATGGTAAATATAATTATTTTTTGCCTACTTAAAGCCGCTTTGCAAGGAGTTGCCAATAAAAAAGCCGGCACGAAAAAATCGAGCCGGCTCCATATACAGGTTATTATCAGATAATCAGCATGGCATCACCATAGGTGCCAAAACGATATTTTTCCTTGACGGCCACTTTATAGGCGTTCATCACCGCATCGTAGCCACCAAAGGCGCTCACCATCATCAGCAATGTAGACAACGGCAAGTGGAAATTGGTGATCATGGCATTGGCCACCTGGAATTCATAAGGTGGGAAAATGAATTTGTTGGTCCATCCTTCGAAGGGTTTCACATGCCCTTGCGTGGAAACCGTACTTTCGAGGGTGCGCATAACGGTGGTACCTACAGCGCAAATTCGCCGCTTTTCGTCGCGTCGGGTATTGATAATGTTGCAAGCATCATCCGTCACAATAATTTGCTCCGAATCCATCTTGTGCTTTGTGAGGTCTTCCACATCAACGGTACGGAAGTTGCCCAAACCAACATGCAGAGTGACTTCAGCAAATTCAACACCTTTAATCTCCAGGCGCTTCATCAGCTCACGGCTGAAGTGCATACCGGCAGTTGGTGCGGCCACGGCTCCTTCATGCTTAGCATAAATGGTCTGATAGCGCTCCTTGTCCTCAGGGGTAACCTCCCGCTTAATAAATTTGGGCAGTGGTGTTTCGCCCAAAGCAAAAAGAGCAGTTTTGAACTCATCATACGAACCATCGTAGAGGAAACGCAGGGTGCGGCCTCGCGAGGTAGTATTGTCAATCACTTCGGCAACCAACGAATCGTCATCGCCAAAATAGAGTTTGTTGCCAATGCGGATTTTACGGGCTGGATCGACCAGCACATCCCACAAACGCTGTTCACGGTTAAGCTCCCGAAGCAAAAACACCTCAATTTCGGCACCTGTTTTTTCCTTGTTGCCATATAACCTTGCCGGAAAGACCTTGGTGTTGTTGAACACAAGGACATCCTTATCATCGAAATAATCGATCAGATCTTTAAATATGCGGTGTTCAATCTTTTTTGATTCTTTGTGCAGCACCAACAAACGCGATTCATCCCTGTTTTGTGTGGGATTAAGTGCTATTAACTCTTCCGGCAGTTTATACTTAAACTTGGATAGCTTCATATTATTATTTTTTAATTCGTTTATATACAAAAAGGATCTATGGCTCAACCACATCGGTATTATTGTGAACAATGGGCTCTTCCAACGCTTTCAATGCCTCAAATTGCCCCCCCAACTCAGCCAGGAAAACAGATTCCCGCAATGTCCATTCACCAATACGCGTGCGAACCAGCTTGACCAGATGAGCTCCTGACGCCATGGCAACACCCAAATCGCGTGCCAAAGATCGAATATAGGTTCCTTTGCCACAACGGATGCGCAACACCACATAAGGGAGCTCAAAACTCTCGATGACGATGCTGTGGATGGAGACCATCCTACCCTTCATCTCAACCTCCTGCCCTAGACGAGCCAAATTGTAGGCACGCTTACCATTTAACTTCACCGCAGAAAAAACAGGTGGCACCTGTTCAATCTCACCCAGAAACCGTTCTGCAATCACTGCTTCCAACTCTGGCTGAGTGACGTGTTCGAACGGAAAAACACCATCCACGGCTGTTTCCAAATCGAACGACGGCGTAGTCTCCCCAAATTTGATGGTGGCCACATACTCCTTTTCCTGCCCCATGAACTCCTCAATGCGTTTGGTTGCCCTTCCGGTACAAACAATCACCAACCCGGTGGCCAATGGATCGAGCGTACCTGCATGGCCTACCTTAATCTTTCGAATCCCCAAATGGTTCCGCAATAAGATACGGATTTTATTTACCACATCAAAGGATGTCCAATGCAATGGCTTATTAATATACAATACTTCTCCTGCTTGAAAATCCATTTATCACACCTCCAGATTAACACCCATCAACAACATAATCAAAATAACACCGCCCACGATAATCCGATAATAACCGAAAAACTTAAATCCATAACGGGTGACGTACCCAATAAAAAACCGGATGGCACCCATGGCCACAACAAAGGCAACCACATTGCCTACAATCAAGGTTCCTATATGGTTCGTCAAAATTTCCATCCCATCGGGACTCAAGAACAACTTGAGCAATTTATAGGCGGTGGCTGCAAACATGGTTGGCACAGCCAGGAAAAATGAAAACTCAGCAGCATTCTTGCGCGACAGCTTTTGGCTCATTCCCCCAACAATGGTCGCCATGGAACGCGAAACGCCGGGAATCATGGCGATGCATTGGAAAAAACCGATCAAAAAAGCTTTCCGTTCGGTAACCACCTGATTTTCATCAACACGATTGAACAACCTATCCACAAAGAGCATGAACACACCGCCCAACACAAGCATAACAGCCACAACGGCAACACTTTCCAGTAGACTATCTATCTCATCACTGAATAACAAACCTAGCACAGCAGCAGGCAAAAAGCCAATGAGCAATTTCCAATAGAAATCGTATTTATGCAACAAACGTTTGACCACCAAGAGCATTTTACCCCAAAGCCCCAAGGTTCCCGAAGCGGAAAAATCGAACACCTGCACCGTATTAACCTTAAAGAAACGGTTCCAGTAAAGCACCACAACTGATAGTATGGCACCAAATTGAATAATAACAGTGAAAGCCTTTACAAAGTCATCGCTTTCAACACCCAACAGATGCTGGGCAATAATCATATGCCCGGTGGACGACACCGGTAGAAACTCGGTCAGGCCCTCGACTATGGCAATAATTATGGTTTCAAATAGAGTCATCGAAAAAATCAAAAAATTAGAAAAGAAGAGAGACTAACCCTCAAAGCACAATCACTTATCCTCGGAAGGTTTCTTCATGATGGCGTATATTTCAAAAATAAAGCCAAGCAACACCACCAAGGGAGCTAGGGTTATCCGCCTGAAACTGAATATGCCCTCATTGAAAACATTAGGATCATCACTGCGACCACCCATCATCAACAGGAATCCGATCAGGATAATTACAAAACCAATTGCCAGCAGAATATAATTCTCCTTGCTGAGGGCAAATTGAAACCTTGGCTCATTCTCTTTTTTGATCATAATCGTTCGATTAAATATATAAATCTTCAGTTTTCAGATTAAGGTATTTGCGGACGGCAAAAAATGTGGAGAGCCAGGTGAGCAGGATCCCTACCAGGAACACCATCAGGAAAAGCATCACCACCAAGGGGATGTTATGAAAGTCAACAACACCCGAAAGCTCCCGGGTCGACAAATAAATAATGCCCGACAACAGGATGTTAGCGATAAAACCGCCAGCCAATCCTTGCATAACACTCTGTATTAAAAGGGGTTTTCGAATAAACCCCCGGGTAGCGCCCACCAGCTGCATGGTCCTAATGACAAAACGCTTGGCGTATACCATCAATCGGACCGTATTGTTGATCAATGCCATGGCAATCAGCATCAGCAATGAGGCCAAAGCCAACAGAACCAAAGATATGCGCCGCACATTCTCATGTATCAAATGAACAATATTCTTCTGGTAAAACACCTCTTTTACCTCTGAGAAGGAAGATATCAGCCCTTTGACAGCCTCCATCCCTTCAGGATTGGCATAGGCGGCATACAAACGCACCTCGATGGACGATAACAATGGATTATAACCCAGATATTCAATGAAATCTTCACCCAAATCAGCTTCCAGCTCTTTGGCAGCCTGTTCCTTATTGATAAAGCGCACCGACTTAACCATTTGGGAAGAGGACAATACCTTCTCCAATTTCCTCACTTCCGCATCTTTGGCATTATTCTTAATCATGACGGTCAGCCCCAGGTTTTCCTTCACGTAAATTGACAAGTGACTGGCTGTAAGCCCCAACAAACCAATAAGTCCCAACATTAGCAACACCAGTGAAATACTGATGGTGGTGGTTAAATAGGAACTTCTCAATTTCCGACGCGCTTCCGAATAATTTTGTTTGGCCATAGAATACAATGAAATACAAAAATAAGTCACCAAATGCCGGTTACGACAATGTTAACATTAATTAACACTAAAAAGACTGGACAACAACCATTTTGGTAAAGCCTTATCTTTTCCGCCGTTTTTTAGAACTTGGTTGATTGGCCGATTCGGCCTCTTCATTCAACAATGAGCGCCAATCATTCTTATTCTCCTTTGAGAAATCAATAGTGGTCGCATAATCCTCATTATCAAGCTTGATAACAGCAATAGGCTGCCCAATATACTCCTCGATACGCTCGAGCCAGCCCTTTTCTTCATCGGAACAGAAAGAGACAGCAATACCTTTGGCAGTACCACGGCCAGTACGGCCTACCCTGTGGACGTAATTTTCGGCCACATCGGGAATGTCGTAGTTCACCACATAATCGACACCCGCGATATCAATACCCCGAGCACTCACATCGGTGGCTATCAGTAGGCGGACTTCCTTCTGTTTAAATTGATTCAGTGACTGCAAACGATCCGACTGTTCCTTATCGCTGTGCATGGTAACACTGTTGATACCAACACGCAACATCGCCTGATGCACGCGCTCGGCACGCACCTTGGTGCGCACAAACACCAAAATTTTACTGTCGGGATTTTCATTCACCACCCTTTCCAGGAAGAACCGCTTTTCATCCATCCCGATAAAAATAACCGAATGGGTGATGTTTTTCGCCACGGGGTTTTTGGGAGATATTTGAATACGGATGGGTTTGGTCACCAGAGAGTAGGCCAGCTTTTTAATGATGGCATCGATGGTGGCGGAAAAGAAGAGCGTTTGCCGCTTCCGGGGCAAATAGCGAATCAAATCCTGAATATCTTTAAGGAAACCCATGTCAAGCATATGGTCGGCCTCATCCAGGATGAGTACCTCCACCTGGTCGAGCTTCAAATGTTTCTGGCTTACCAGGTCGAACAAACGACCCGGAGTGGCCACCAAAACATCAACACCCTGTTGCAGACGGGCAATCTGTGGCGCCTGGTCAACACCTCCATAAATAGCAGCCACTACCAAATTGGTATACCTGGCAATGGACTGAAATGCCTCCGAAATTTGGAGAGCCAACTCATGGGTAGGCACCATCACAACACAGCGCACGAAACCATCGGAGCTACGCTTCCCTTTCAACAGCATATTCAGGACAGGAATGGCAAAAGCCGCTGTTTTTCCGGTTCCTGTTTGTGCAATGGCCAATACATCTTCTCGCCTCAAAACCGGCCGGATGGCCTTATATTGTATGTCGGTGGGGCGTTTATACCCCAACTCCTGTATTCCCTTCAATATGGCTTCATCAAGGCCAAACTCTTCAAACTTCATATTTATTAACACATTAGCCGGCAAAGATACTAAAAATTAAGCAGTAAATGGCCATCAATAGGACAACAAACCAAACATGATATTTTGCGGGAGCCAATAGGACAGCAGATGATTGATTAGAGCCAATAAATCATTAGTTTTGTGTGTTATTTATATCAACAAATGGACATCATGGCGCGAATCATCCCTCTGATACTACAAAAAACAGGCACATACCGTTTTGCTTTGGTCATCCACGAGAGGCTTGGGAGCTGGCAGAATCAGTGGGCAATCAACCTCACGCTGCCCATGCTGAAGCATTTCCGGTTGCTACGGAAGTTACATTACGGCCTATTCAGCAAAGCCTTCGACCATGAGATGGAGATGTACGCACATGCACGGCACCATTACCTGAAATCGCGCAGCAAAAATGAAAACACCGTGTTGCTGCGCCGTTACATACATGGATTGGAAAAAGGGCTAATGACCGAACCCCGCAAGCCGGTATTCGCGCTCGATTACATTGTGGAAACCGTTGACATATTCCTAAACCTAAAGCAGACTGGCGAAAACAAATCCTTATTGGACTGGGCGCACGATGTGCTGACAAAGTATTTCGCATCAGTAACCACCCACCCACAGGTTGAACTTGCAAAAAGTAAATTCGATCAAACGGCTCACATTAAAACAAACAACCTTCAGCACACACCATACCGCCTTCCTAAAGAGGGGCCAACCGACAATGATGGGTGGAATTTCGAAGAACTGGTTAAAACCCGTAAATCGGTGCGCTGGTTCGAAGCAGGACGCATTCCCGAACGCGAAAAGATAGAGAAGGCCATTGAGTTGGCAGCCCTGGCACCCAGCTCCTGCAATCGGCAGCCTTTCGAATTCCGTGTTTTCGACCAACAGGAACTGGTGGACAAAATCATGCATCTGGCACCAGGAACACGCGGGTTCAACGAAAACACCCCAATGGTGATTGTGGTAAATGGCCGCATGGATGTGTCGCCGTCACCGGGCGACCGTCACCTGATGTACATTGATGCATCACTGGCCGCCATGAACCTGATGAACGCCCTCCACAGCATGGGCATCGGATCCTGCGCCATCAACTGGCCCGATATGGAAAGAATAGAGAAACCCATGCGCAAATTGGTCAAGATGGAACCCTACACGCGTCCCATTATGCTGATAGCTGCAGGTTATGCCCGCCAAAACAGCATGGTGGCATGCAGCACCCGCAAAGGATTAAACGAACTACGAAAATACAACGAATAGAAATGGCAAAGAGGATTATTTACGGCGGTAATTTCATCAACAAGGGTGCAGAAGCCTTGACGTTGACAACCGTTGAAATGCTCAGAAAAAAATACCCCAACGACGAACCTGTACTGCTCGACTTGTTCCCCACGAAATTTGGCGCCGACAAGTTGAAATACGATTTTGAAATCGTCAACATGCACGTGCGCACACTCTACCGAATCCAGTTTCCACTGCTGAAGCTGCTCTTCAAGGAGTCGCACAAAAGCAACAGCGAAAAGGAGATTGCCAGGCTTTTTGATCAGGCAGCCGGCTTGTACGACATCAGCGGTTATGGTATTAGCTCACACAACCAAAAACCGATTTGGACCTTGGCCACCATGTTGCCGGCGTTTTGGGCCAAACGACGGAATATCCCCGTGACCCTTCTCCCACAATCGCTTGGCCCATTCACGTTCAAGGGGTGGAAAAAACTATTGATCCAACCCATCATTGCCCGATACCTGAAAATCCCGCGCACCATTTTTATCCGCGAGGCCATCAGCCGTCAATACCTGGCGCCTTTCAGAACCGAACAGGTGATCAACTCCTACGACTTGGTGTTGTTACATCCCACCCACATCGAGAGCCAACCGGATGGGCAGAGCATCGCCCTTATCCCAAACCGGCAACTAACCAACTTCATGCCCGAACAGTCGGTGGCCAAACTGTTTGCGGAGCTGGCTCAAAAAAGCATTGATGCGGGGCACACCATCCACCTGTTTGCCCATGCCACCGACGACATGAAATTGTGCCGCCTGATTTATGAGGCCATTCCAGAGAAGTCGAAAACCATCCTTTATCAAACCGATTTCACGGTGCCACAAACCGAGGCGTTGCTGGCCAGCATGACTGGTGTGATCACGGCCCGATACCATGGATTGGTGCATGCCATCAAATTGGGCAAGCCTTGCTTTGTGATTGGCTGGGCCACCAAATACCAATCGCTGATCGACGCCATCGGGCAGCAGGATTACTATGTCGATTTAAGCAAGAACCAAAATCAGGAGAGCATACCTGTATGTTTCGAGCAATGGCTAGAAACAGGCATCCAAAAGGGAAGCCTCATTAAATCAAAAGTTGAGAAAATACAGTCAGAATCTCAATTAATGAATTACTTATGATTGCTTCACCCATCGCACTGTTTGTTTACAACCGTCCCAACCATACCTTGGCTACGCTGGAAGCCTTGGCTGCCAATCCCATGGCCAAGGAGAGCGAACTGACCATATTTTGCGATGGCGCCAAAAACGCCGAAAACCAGTTGGCGGTAACGCAAGTCCGGGATATTTGCCGAAAGGCAACAGGCTTTAAGAAAATTACCTTGATTGAACACGATCGAAACATTGGCTTGGCCAATAACATCATTGGGGGCATCTCAAAAATTATGGAAACCCACGAAACAGTTATTTGTCTGGAAGACGACCTGGTGACCGCCCCTGGATTTTTGGATTACATGAATCGCGCCCTGGAATTTTACCAAGATAAAAACATCTTCTCCATTTCGGGCTATACCCCGCCCATTGACATTCCTAGCAATTACCCCTACTCCACCTATGCCGTGATGCGCAACAGCTCTTGGGGCTGGGCCACCTGGCGGCAGCAATGGCAGGCCACAGACTGGGGTGTTGCAGGCTTCGAAGCGTTCATGGCATCAAAAAATCAACGTAAGGCTTTTGAAGCAGCGGGCAACGACACCGTGATGATGTTGCTGAAGCAACAACAGCAAAAAATCCACTCCTGGAGTATCCGATTTAATTTCGCAGGATTCCAGGCCGGGCAACCAACCATCTATCCGGTGAAATCGCTGGTGGAAAATCGGGGCATCGATGGCAGTGGCACCAACATGCGAAAAAGTGGCAAATACAAAACCACCACCGTTGAAGAAATTGACACCCAAAACTTTTTACCCAATAACCAAATTGATCCATTGATTGCCCAATGGTTCAAGAAGTTTTACAACACTTCACTTTACCGACGTTTGATCAACCTAGTGAAAATAAAGCGCTATCTTTTATCGAAGTGATGACATCTTTTCAACAATGGCACCTCCTGTGAATGAAACGGGTGAATACTGCGACAAGTAATGGTGAAACGACTCGTAAAATTTGACAATGCCGGGGTGTTGCCATTCATCGAAGGTGGTATTGTGCCAAAGCAACGAGAATATACCATGGAAACGCGACACTTCTTCAAGCAGGATTTCAACCTGATGAAACACCTCATCGTAGCACAACCGGCGGTGCTCCAGCAGGGTAGTATCCATGGCTAGGAGCGGAATCTCCCAAACCTGTGACATCTCACCCCGATCATGGTCATAAGGCCTGAAAGGAAAGCAGTAACCAAAACGAAATCCCTCCATCTTTGAAAACCCAAGGGAACAATCATAACTGATCCCCATTTGATCAAATTCACGCATGGTATCAGGATACTTCAGCGATAAAAAATGCATGCGCACACCAGCCGGTTGATGGCCCAAAAGCTGAGCAAAATCTTGGTAAATCGTCCGCAAGTGGCCGTAATCGGAAGCAGCCTTGATGGATCCATGCAGGCCAATCTCTTGTTCCAAACCAACCAGTCGGTGGATCATATGCTGCACATCGGGATCATGAAGGTTGTAATCGGCATCGAAAGGGCCGCCATCGCGGGGCAGAAAAAACCAAGAAGAGCGAAAACCAAAATAGCGCTCAGTATTGAGTATTTTACTGAAACTCCAAAAGGGATTTTCGGCTCGCTTAATACGCACCTTATCCAAAAGTGTGTTAACCACCGAATGAAACAGGCGCCTTCGAGGCATGTTAATTGGACGCAGCCCAACAAGTTGAGCGATCCGGTAAAGAACCTTCCTAGAGGAATGGTACCTCAGCAAATCAATGTCGTGCGAGAGGTGCAATCCCATCCGACCAAAAGGCAGGCGCCGTTGCAGAGGGATGTTGTGAAAGGCAGCAAATTCTATCAACCCATTGATGATCCACTCAAAATAGTAATTGACCATCGGTTTATGAATCATCCCAAGACGACATTGAATGGAGGCCTCATACGGAAAACGCTGCCATTGGTCGACCACGGCAGGCTGCGACCACTCCTGATAACCCGAAAGCAGGTAGAAGGCCGACTTCAACAAGTCGTGGCAAAACACCAGCCGCGCCTCTTCCATCCTATACATGGCAACATCTTCAGAAAGAGGAAACAGCACGGGGATGCCCTCCAGAACCACCGCCCGGGAAAGGTCGATACCTTCATCGGAAGCCAAAAAAGAGACCACTTCACCCTCGGCACGGTGCCGGCCATAATGAAGCAAAGGTCTGATATGATGAAACCCCTCCAGATGATGCGACAGGTGGAAGAGTACAAAATCTATTTCTGATGATTTCAGTTCTCGGTTGAGCAGCATATCACTTCAGGAATGGAATTTTATTAACCACAATTTTCTTAAACTCGAGAAATTCCTCATGACCCACAATCTTCAACAGGAAAAGCCCACCAACAAAAATCAGCAACGAAATAGTACCAACCAAAACATTCAAGAACCAGCCAAAATCAGGCAACCACATCACCAGATAGCTAAAACCGACAAAAAGCCCTACACATTTCACCACCACGCCCATATTATAATCACTCTCACGGTAATGGCGAAGAACCCAATAAAAAGCCAGCACGCCAAAAAGCTGAGCAACAACCCCAGTATAGGAGGCGGCCAATTTTCCGTATTGTGGAATAAACATGAAATTCAGCAGTATATTGATGGCAGCAATGGTGACGGAGAGGATGGAGATCACCGAAGTTTTTTTCAGTTTGGTGAGCGGCAAAATAAAAATCTGCCTAATACCGGAAAAGATCAAACCCATAATCAGGATGGGAATCAATGGTAACGAAGAGAGATAGGTGTCGCGCCCCATGGAAACGATGCCCACCGCTTCGCGCCGGAAAGCCACCAAACCAAAACCAATCAGGCAGATTGTGATGACAAAATAGCGGAAAATCTTAACGTGCACCTTCCCTTGTCCCGGCTCATCCAACGATTTGTAATAGTAAAAAGTATAAGAAGTGATGAAAGAGGTCACAACAACCATCTGAATGATGGAACTGATTTTATAAGCCATAGAATAACTTCCCACCTCATCGAGCGACTGGTATTGATTGAGGATGTGCCGGTCACTCAACGTCAAGGCAATGGTGAGGATGTTGGAAATGGCCAGTGGGTACCCATAACGGATGCTCTCCTTCAGAACTGTCCACTCGATGTGAATTCGCGAGTGATTCGCAACAACCGGAACGATCAGAAAGAAGGTCAACAAATTGGCCACCATCTGTGCCAGAAAAATACCCTCGAACCCCATGTGGCTGAATTTCAGGAAGGCATAAGTCAACGCAATGGTCATAAGGATGTTGATGCTTTGATGGGCTGTTTGCATGGAAGCCCGCTGCTGCAACCTCAGCAGAATATAGGGCACATCGAACAGCAGGCGGCTCAACGTGGAGATGGCAAAAAACAAGAGAACCCGCTGGCTTACATCGGTCTGAAACACCTCAAAAGTCCACACATTTAAAAGCCCAACGCATAATAGAACGGCAACAAAACTGGTGACCACCGTAAAAAGGAAAATGGTGAAAAAGAGCGAGCGCTTCCCTTCCTCGTCTTTCATCTCATAATAGAACCGGCTGAACCCGCTTTTGGCTCCCCAACCCGAAAGCACCAGTATGAACTGGTAAATCGTTTCAAACAGAGCCAATAGACCAAACTCCTCGGTGGTGGTAAAAACCACATAGAGGGGCAATAACAGCACACCGCTCAGCTTGGCCAATGTGTTGCCAAAGCCATAGATAACCGATTGCTTAAGAATAAATTGGGTTTGGGTTGCCATAATCCGATGGACTGAAACAATTTAAGAAAATCAACTGAAAACAAAGATAATTTATTTTACCAACTGTGAAGCCAAGTTCTTTAGTTGATACATACTGCAAAAACCCATAAAAAAGGCTGGTAACCAACCAGCCTTTTCAATGCAACAAATATTTTTACTTGGGATCGTAACCCCACTTGAGGTAGATGGCACCCCAGGTGAAGCCGGCGCCAAAAGCTGCCAGAACGATCTTGTCGCCTTTTTTAAGTTGTTTCTCCCACTCCCACAAGCACAATGGAATGGTAGCGGTGGTGGTATTGCCGTAACGCTCAATATTGATCATCACTTTTTCCTTCTCAAGCCCCATGCGCTCCGCGGTAGCTTCGATAATACGGAGGTTGGCCTGGTGAGGAACCAGCCAGGCAATATCGTCAGACTTCAGGTTGTTGCGCTCCATCACTTCCACAGCCACATCGGCCATACGCGAAACGGCATGCTTAAACACATGGCGCCCTTCCTGATAGATAAAGTGTTCGCGGTTGTCGATGGTTTCGTGCGAAGCTGGTTTGACGGAACCACCGGCTTTCATGTGCAAGTGCACACGACCGAATCCGTCGCTTTGCAGTCGAGAGTCCATGATGCCGACATCTTCGGTGGTGGGCTCAACCAGAACGGCCGTAGCAGCATCGCCAAACAAGACGCAAGTGGTGCGGTCGGTATAGTCGGTGATGGACGACATTTTTTCGGAGCTCACAACAATGATTTTCTTTTTTGCGCCAGTTTTAATAAACTGAACAGCCACATCCAAGCCATACAGGAAGCCTGAACAGGCACCATTAATGTCGAAGCTATGGGCGTTGCGGATGCCAACTTTATCTGAGATAACATTTGCAGTAGCCGGGAACGGGGAATCTGGGGTAACTGTGGTACAGATCACCATATCGATCTCTTCGGGTTTCACACCGGTTTTCCTAAATAGATCCTCGATGGCTTTGGCTCCCATATAGGAAGCACCTTCGCCCGGTTCTTTCAGGATATGACGCTCTTTAATCCCAACGCGGGTCATGATCCATTCGTCGGTGGTGTCCACCATCTTGCCAATCTCTTCATTGGTAAGAACATATTCAGGCACAAACGCCCCGACAGCTGAAATTACTGCATTTATTTTGTTCATCGTGAAAATATTAATATCCTGCCAACGGTTCACCTCTGACTAAAATAGGGCTACCGTTAAAACAGTTAAACACAAAATTATAAAATCAAAGGATGTTATCAAAAAAACAGGATGATAATGCAATGGTATAAAACAAAATTTGCCCCTGATAATAGGAGCAAATAATGTATCAATTCAAATTGTCGATCACGCTGTTACTTCTTTTTCAACAGCCAGTTTGCCACGATAGTAACCACACTCGCCACAAACGGTGTGCATTTTCACAGTTGCACCGCAATTAGAACAAACACCTAGAGCAGGCGTTACTGCTTTATAGTGAGTTCTTCTCTTGTCTCTTCTTGACTTCGAATGGTTTCGCTTAGGATGTGCCATTTTCTTACCTCTTTATTTGTTTTTATCTACTAAATTCTTCAAAGCTGCCCAACGTGGATCAACTTCATCATTCACTTCACTCTCTGGTTTGCTGACGACCAAGTATTGGTTCAACTTTTCCAACATCTCAGGGTCGCAAGCTAAGTTGCCGTCTTTATCTTTTTTGTGAACATGGCGGATCGGCAGGCTGATACAAATAAACTCATACAACCATTGTGCCACGTTTATTTCACTCTCGTCGTGCGGAATAATAACAATATCTTCGCAAGGCTCATCATATTCAGCTCCAAACTTCACCAAAAGCTTTCCTTTATAGCGAACCGGAATTTCGAGTACTCCCAGACACTTATCACATACAGATTCCACGGTACCACGTATTTCAAAAGTAAAGCTGAGCATTGTCTGACTTTTCAGCAACCCAACCTTGGCTTTCAAAGCACCTGTTTCAACCAATGAGGTTTCAAACTGACCAAAGAAAGCAGCATCGAGATCATATACAAACTCATGCTTTCCGTCGCTTAATCCCTTAAAGGCTATCGTGTAATCCTTAAGCTTATCCACATCAACCCAAATAAAAACCCTGCAAAAGTATAAAAAATAAATGACTGGCTGAAATGATTTTGCTATTTTTTACCATCTGCCCAATTTATTTATTTCCCCCTCCCCCCGGCAACACAATGCGGATGGTGGTTCCACGCCCCAATTCACTCTCTTTCACAAATATTTTTCCTTCATGATAATCCTGCACAATCCTCTTAGCCAAAGTCATCCCAAGGCCCCATCCCCGTTTTTTGGTGGTGAAACCAGCATCGAAAATACGCCGGCTCTGGTTACGCTTCATCCCCTTACCATTATCGGCAATATCCACAAATCCCTGTCCATGGTCACCATGTATGAATATGTCAATTCGCCCTTCCCCCCCAACGGCATCCAAGGCATTCTTGAGAATATTCTCAAGCACCCACTCAAACAAAACAGGATTGATCATGGCTGCCAACTGTTTGTCGCTTTTCGGGAAAATCTGCATGTGCACCTTCCCCGATGAGCGTCGAGCCAAATAAGCCACAAGATTTTCCACAATGGGGTAAAGAGGCAGCAGTTGCAAGTCGGGGCGCGATCCAATTTTTGAAAAGCGGTCGGCCACATTTTGCAAGCGGAGCAGGTCTTTGGCCATTTCGTCGGTCAAATCGGGCGCCACACCTTTCATCCGCAACAAATCGACCCACCCCAACAATGAGGAGGTGGGCGTTCCCAGCTGGTGGGCAGTTTCTTTGGCCATCCCAACCCATACACGGTTTTGCTCGGCTCGGCGGGCTCCACTAAAAACAAAATAGGCCAACAATACAAATACCGACACCAGCCCCATTTGAACATAAGGGAAACGGGTCAGCTGCTTGATGATGGAAGAATCGGAATAATAGAGGTGCTGTACATCGCCATCGCCCAAATCGACCACTATGAGATTTCCGGCAGCTTTCATGGATTCGTAATGATTGAAAAGAGTTGTCGAGTCCACCACATCACCATCGCCAAGGTTGCGATGAAATAATATATTGCCTAAGGTATCGCATAGCATCACCGGAATTGTGTTGTTTTGCGAAATAACCTCCAGCACAAGGCCGATGGAGCCCTCTTCCGATTGACTGGAGGAGCTCAGCACTCTGGTGGCCTCGCTCCAAAGCTTCATACGCTTGTACTCCTCCTCCTTAAGCTGTTGGGCCAGGTTATTGCTGTACCACAAAATAAAGGCACCAATACCCAGTGCCAGCATAAAAAGCAAGAGTTTGAAAAACCGTTTCCGACGATAAGAATCCATGAATTAATCTCTTAATAAAACCTCCATCTAGAACGAAGTTAACAGTATTTTAGTCTAAAAATTAATAAAAGTTTTTCAAAACCATCCCCGAGATCATGAATGACTATAAACCAAAGAGGTTTGATCTGGAAAATAAAAACCAGACCAAACCTCTATTATTCAAATAATTATATCATCACCATTCAAACTCGGCCCACAGCCCTTGCTGCGAATTGGTGCCCACCATCACTGAAAAAGCCCCTGGCTCCACAACGAATTGGCCTTGGTTGTTGTAAAAGCCCAACTCCTCGGGGGTTAGTTCAAACTCGAGTTTTTTGGTCTCGCCCGGCTCCAGACTGTATTTTTGGAAACCTTTCAGTTCCTTTACGGGCCGTGCCACAGAGGCCACCTTGTCGTGCAGGTAAAGCTGCGAAACTTCCTCCCCGGCTCGCTTGCCAACATTTGTCACCTCTACGGTCACCAAAACCCGCTTGCCAGCCTCCACAGCAACTTGCAAATTGTCGTAAGCAAACTCCGTGTAACTCAACCCATATCCAAATGGGTACAATGGGTCGTTGGATTCATCGGTGTAGTGTGACCAGAAAACGCCATTCCCTCCGGTTGGACGACCGGTATTATAATGGTTGTAATAGATGGGGCACTGTCCCACGTGGCGAGGGAACGACATGGTCAGTTTACCCGATGGATTGTAAGTTCCGAACAACACATCGGCAATGGCGTTGCCTGTTTGTGTCCCCAATTGCCACGCCTCCACAATAGCGGGAATATGAGCATCAGCCCATGGCAAGGCCAATGGACGGCCATTCATCAAAACTAGAACAATGTTCTTATTTACCTGATAAACAGCCTCGAGCAATTCCTGCTGAACGCCTGGCAAATCGATGTTGACCCTGCTGCGCCCTTCTCCACTGTGAAAACCATGTTCCCCCAGCACCATCACCACCACTTCGGACTGTTTAGCCAGACGAACTGCCTCAGTAAAACCGCTGCGATCGGTGGTGTTGATGTTCAAGGGTGCCGCAAAGGCTGTTTCGCCAAACACCACATCGGCACCTTTAGCATATTTAAAATCGTTGGTATAGGACTCCAAACCCTCACGCACAGAAACAGCGGTATTGTCGTCGGAGCCAATACGCCAACTGCCCAAGGGACTGTTCTTATCATCGGCCAAGGCACCTATCAAAGCAATGCCTTTTTGCGATTTAGACAGAGGAAGCAACCCGCCTTCGTTTTTCAACAGGACGATGGATTTACGAGCCATATCCAACACGGCAGCCATGTGGTCGGCATGGTAAATCATCTCTTCCTCGCGCTTGGGATCGCAATAACGATAAGGGTCGTCAAACAAGCCCAATTCAAATTTAACCGTCAGGATCCGGCGCACAGCATCGTCGATTTTAGATTCAGCGACTTTACCTGCTTTCACCAAATCAACCAGATGTTTTACATAGGCGTAGGATTCCATATCCATGTCCGACCCACCGTTGGCAGCCAACTCGGCCACTTCAGCCAAGTCTTTGGCATAGCCATGGGCAATCATTTCGAAGCCACTGCCCCAATCGGAAATCACGAACCCGTTAAAGCCCCATTGCCCTTTAAGTATATCCCGCTGCAACCATTGGTTCGCTGTAGCCGGAATGCCATTCAGAATATTAAATGAATTCATCACTGTTTTAACATCGTTCTCAACTGCGGCTTTAAATGGTGGGAAAATGACATTGTATAGGGTTGACGTCCCCACATCCACCGTGTTGTAATCACGGCCAGCCTCGGCAAAACCATATCCGGCGAAATGCTTGGCACAAGCAGCAATGGTATTGTGCGCCGACAAATCGTCGCCCTGGAAACCTTTGATGCGAGCCACGCCAATTTTAGCGCCCAGGTATGGATCTTCTCCGGCACCCTCCATCACACGTCCCCAGCGGGCATCGCGCGAGATGTCGACCATAGGCGCAAAAGTCCAGTTGATGCCACGTGCTGAAGCCTCAACAGCACTGATACGGGCCGATTTTTCAATGGCAACCAAGTCCCAGCTTGCCGCTTCGGCCAATGGAATGGGTGCCAATGTTTTGTGCCCATGAATTACATCGAGACCGAAGATCAAAGGGATGCCCAGGCGCGTCTCTTCAACAGCAATGCGCTGCATTTCGCGCACCTCGGCCACACCACTCACATTGAGCATGGAGCCAACCCATCCTTTTCTCAAATGGTCGTATTTATTTTTAGCATCGCCTTCGGATGGCGCTGGACCTGTCACGTCGTAGAAACCATTGTATTGATTCATTTGCCCCACCTTCTCTTCGAGGGTCATCTTCGCCAATAATTGCTCTACCTTTTCAGCCACGCCAGGCACGTCGCTATACGAAGGAAGGGGTTGCGAACAGCCCAACACCAAGCCAGCCACTAAAGGGCATAGAATTTTTCTCATCGTCTTATATAATTAAGTTATTGTTTTTGATAAACGCGGACATAATCAACCTCCATGGTTTGCGGGAAATCGGTGCTGTCAATCCCATATTTCCCTCCCCAGTTACCACCAACAGCCACATTAAGGATCAAGTGGAAAGGTTGGTCGAAAGGCCAGGCATCGGAATCAGTTTTTTCGTTGTTAAAGGTAAAATATTTCTGATCGTCCACCCATACCTGACACTGCAAACTATCCCATTCCAACGAATAAACATGGAAATTGAGATGGGTGTCGGGTAGGTAATACGGAGTTGTTTTTTGTGTGTTGATGGCATGATTGTACCGCCCTGTGTGCACCGATGCATAAATGGAATCTGGTTCATACCCCACATATTCCAAAATATCTATCTCCCCACTTTTTGGCCATCCTCCATAAACCCAATCAGTAGGCAACATCCAAATGGCTGGCCAGATTCCCCGGGCATTGGGGAGTTTGGCGCGTACTTCAATTTTGCCATACAACCAATCGCCTTTATGCTTGGTAGTCAAACGAGCCGATGAAAACGAGCGCTCCTCCATCTCCTCATGGATGGCTGTGATTTTCAATGTACCCCCTGAAACATGAGCATTATTGATATTTTCGCTGGTGTACCATTGCGCTTCATTATTTCCCCAACCGATGGCATTATTGACGGTATCGTAATTCCACCGGGAGCTGTCGGGCAACCCATGGTAATCAAACTCATCGGACCAAACCAATTTGTAACCGCCCTTTTGCTGGGAAGATCCACAGCCAAACAACAATAGACTCAAGAATACAACTAAAACTCTCATACCCTTATTTTTTCAATGAATTACTAAAAAACCTACCCTAAAAAAAGAAGTCGGTCCCGAAATATCTTCACCCCGGGACCAACCATAGGAACTATCAACTAAAAAACAACATCATGCTCAACTACAAAGCTTTGCCTCAAGCCACCCACCATCAAAACGAATTCACCGGCTTCGGTAATGCGCTGATTATTGTGATTGACAAATGAAAAAGCCTTTAAAGGGAGTTGGAAGGACAGCTCCTTCGACTCACCCGGCGCCAACTGTACTTTCTCGAATGCGCAGAGTCGCTTCACATCAGGCGTCAATGAGGCAAAAACATCGCTAAAGTAAATTTGAACCACTTCCTTACCTGCCTTGGAACCTGTATTTTTAACCACCACCGAAAACTCTAGTTCATCATCGCGTCCCAGCAACTCCCGGTTCAGAGTTAAGCCTGAGTATTCAAAAGTTGTATAAGAGAGTCCATGACCAAAAGGATATAGCAGATTGACAGCGCCTTCATAGTCGTAGGCACCGGCCATTTTTTCCTGATTTTCGCTTGGCTTGTGGCTGTAATTAACCAGTGAATTGGCATACATGGGGTAACTGAAAGGTAATTTGCCGGAAGGATTCACATCGCCAAACAAAATATCAGCCAAAGCATCCCCTCCATGATTTCCTGGCAGGTAGGTCATCACAATGGCTTTCATCTGAAGGGCAAAATCTGTGATCAGGCGTGGACGTCCTTCGTTGAGCACCAGCACCAAGGGTTTACCAGTGGCTGCCAAGGCCCTGGCAAGATTGGCCTGGTTGCGGGAGATGTTTAAGTCGTTCAGGTCGCCAGGCTTCTCGGTATAGGTGTTCTCTCCCAGGCATAGCACCACCACATCCACCTGACGGGCAGCCTCAACCGCCGCCTTGACATCCACATTGGTCTCCTCGTGATAACTACCATCCATTTTATACTCCACGCCAGGAACATAACGCACATTGGTAGCACCATTCCGCTGAACCAAAGCTTCGTAGATGGTGTTATATCGACCGGCAAACTCTTCCACTTTTTCTCCCTGCCAACTGTAAGTCCAACCGCCATTGAGCGTGCGCATGCTGTTGGCATTGGGACCAGCCACTAGAATACGGACTCCTCTTTTCAAAGGCAATAGGCCATCCTCATTCTTCAAAAGGGTGATTGATTCGGCAGCTGAATTGTAAGCAGCCTGCTCATGCTCGGGGCTACCAAAATCGGGGTAATCGGCCAAAAGTGTCACCGGGTTAGCAAAAAGACCCAATTTCATTTTAAGGCGAAGAACCCGCCGCACGGCATCGTCGATCCGCTCCATAGGAACGGCGCCCTCATTGACCAACTCAACCAAGTATTGGCAAAAATTAAAATTGTAAGGGATCATGCTCATATCGATACCGGCATTGATGGCCATCTTTACTGCCTCCTTATGAGTAGGTGCCACTTTATCGCGATTGTGCAAATTTTCGATATCGGCCCAGTCGGTCACCACAAGGCCTTCGAATCCAAGTTCTTTTTTCAGCACATCGGTAATAAGGTATTTGTTGGCATGAACAGGCAGACCATTGATGATGCCCGAGTTGATCATAACACTGTGCGCGCCTTCGGCCACGGCAGCAGCAAACGCCGGCAGATGGATCTCGCGCAGCTGGTTTTCGGGCAAATAAGCCGGTGTCCGGTCTTTTCCCGAGAAGGCAGCAGAGTACCCAAGGAAATGCTTCAAGCAAGAGGCAATGCGATTTTTGTCGCCAATATTATCACCTTCGTAACCTCGAATCATTTGAACACCCATTTCAGTGGTCAGGAACACATCCTCGCCAAAAGTTTCCCAATGACGAGCCCAACGAGGATCGATACCCATGTCGAGCACGGGCGAAAAAGTCCATGGGATGCTGCTGGCACGAGTTTCGTAAGCTGTTATTTCGGCACCACGTCGCACCAAATTGCGATTCCAAGTGGCAGCCATACCAATTTGCTGAGGGAACATGGTTGCACCAGCGGTATAGGTGGCACCATGGATGGCATCTACACCATAAATAATGGGGATTCCCAGCCGAGCTTCTTTGGTGGCAATCTCCTGTAGCAATGTGATCATGGCATTCCACTTTTCGGGTGTGCGAGCCCGATTATTGGCAGTATTTAGGATTGAGCCCACGTGGTATTTTACAATGGCTTCGCGCGCCTTTTCAACATCTATCTCAACAGGTTCGTCGCTCACAAAATTGTTCTCACCCACCGTAATCACATCCAGGGTCACCTGAGCCATCTGCCCCACCTTTTCTTCCAGGGTCATCTGCCCCATTAAAGCATCAATCTCCCTTTCAACATCGTTTCCCGATTCCGTACCAGTGCCCTGGCAACCAAACAAAACGGCTAGGATGCCGAATCCAAATATCATTTTCTTCATTTCAACACGTTTTTCAATATAAGAACCCCGAAAAAGATCCATCAACTACTCAAAAGAACACCACTTTCTATTCTTGATAAACCCGCACATAATCGACCTCCATGGTTTGAGGGAAAATGGCATTGTCCACTTCACCGCCCCAATTACCACCAACAGCAATGTTCAAAATAAAGAAACAAGGCTTGTCAAAAGGCCATTTGCCCACATCGTCCACACCTTCCTTGTTGAATGTGAAGAATACATTGTCGGGTTCATCAATATAAAATTTCATATTTTTTTCAGTCCATATCACCCCATAGTTATGAAATGCCGTTTCGGCATCGGGCAGGGAATATGATTTGGTTTTTTGCGTACCAATGCTATGATTGAAGCTTTGCGTGTGGATGGAACTGTGCACAACACCCGGATCCTTTCCCACATACTCCATGATGTCGATCTCACCACAAGCAGGCCAACCCACAGCATTGATGTTGGCACCCAACATCCAGATGGCGGGCCAGATGCCCTTGCCACCGGGTAATTTGGCTCGTATCTCCATGCGCCCATAGGTAAATTCCTGCTTCCCTTTGGAAATCATCCGTGTGGAAGTATAGCTGCCTGCCACGTTATCATCGTTCACTTTCCGAGCAGTAAGCACAAGCATGCCATGACTGATATGAGCATTATCGCCATTGGTGTAGTTCTGCAACTCATTATTGCCCCAGCCTCCCGAACCGGTTTCGAATGTCCAATTCGACCTATCAACCCCATCCTGATCAAACTCATCCTGCCAAACCAAACGCAGTTGATTGACATAATCAGGATCATCGGAAGCAATGGAAATGATTTTACTAGCTTTGAAAAGCTTTTGGTAGGCATACACATTCAAAACTACTTCATAGTTTTTTTCAAATGGGAAATACCCAACCACATCGGTCTGGTTTGAAATGGTTTTGCCACGAATCACCCACTCAAATCGTTCGTACTGACCATCAATTATGGCCTTGAAAGCGTACCGATGGTTACTGGAGGCCTGGGCATCAATCGATATTTCTATGGCATTTTTTTCAACTTCGATACTCTTGGTTTTCTGGAATTTTATGCCTCCCGACCAAACAGAGAGAGTAACCGAGTAGTTACCTTTCAATCCGTATAAAACAGTTGCAGCAAGCACATCCTCCATTGCCTCGCCGTTCCCAAAATCCCAGTTAATCTTATCGTACGTTCCAGCAACGGTAGCCGAAAAATCGAACATATTGGCATTCTCGGCTTTTGAAACTGCTGTAAAATCGAGTTGAATCAAATCTTCGGAAATCTCAATTTCCTGAGTGGTGGAATACTCCTCCAAACCCACCCATACTTTCAACATAACCGTATAGGTACCTGCATAAGCATACGTTGCCGTAATTTGCAACTCCTTTGTCACCTCCTGGCCGTTCCCAAGATTCCATCTCAACAAATCGTAGTCACCGTCAATCTTAGCCTTAAAAAGGAAAGTGTTCTTTTTCCCCGTCACTGGCTCATAGCTGAACTGAAGCGAAGGTTTTTCGTTTTTTAATTCTTCATCATTCGAAGAGCACCCCTGCAGCACGACGAAGAGAGCAAGTGTGATTAAACCAATAAGTCGATCCATCCTTTTCAAGTGTTACAATGGGGATGCCCGGCAGCAAGACCTGTCGGGCATCCAAAATTTGTATTATTTGGTAAACTCAAAATCATCGAAGAAGAAGATTCCCTCTCCGTCCTGTCCCTCTGCACCAAATTGTATCACAATTTTGTCAAAGTCCTCCCGATCCTTTACGCTGCTAAAATCAAACTCCAGATCGACCCACTTATCCATTTCCAAATCGCCTTTCACAATTTCTGCCTGCGTACTCCATGCATTGCCGCCCAAATCATTGTTTTGAAGCTTAACGGCCAATTGTGGCTTTAGGTATGGATTAGATATCCATTCGCCGGCAACATTGTTGGCAGTGGTATAATCGTTGTACGAAGGAATAAATACCTTAATCCTCACCTTGTTCACCTCCGCCAAGTCGAATTTATATCCGGTTCCCACATAAGAAATATTGGAATAAAAATCATTGGCCTTGTGGTATAAGTAAACATTCTTCGATTGATTGATGGGCACAGGCGCAGGGTTACTATAGCCAGCAGCCGTTAACGCACCCATGGCATCAGTTTGAAATAACACTTTTAATTTTGCTTCTTCAAAATCTTCTTTCAACTCTAAGGCTTTCAACGGGATGGAAGGCGCCACATTCAACTCTTCTGGAATAAACCGATACCACCATCCATTGCCTGGTTCGGCAGTACTACTGGCTTTAAGGTACAGCTCATTTTCGCTGAGCATCAAAATTTCATACTCCGATGCTCCACAGTAATGACCAAAGAAACCACCGTCGCTGATTTTTAGAGTCATAGCTGTTTCATTCAGAATATAAGTATAAGAAGCCTTGGGCGCATATTCCACATCAAAATCGCCGGCAGGAGGAACAACGGCATTTGAATACCCAAGACCGGCTAATGCATCTTTACCCGCTCCATTGGTGTAAACGCTTCCATTGTTTTCCCAAATCATCTTCACGTCTTTAGAGAAAAAAGTAAACTTGTTGGAATACAAGCTACACTCGAGCTTATCGTTCGGTCCGGCAGCCCACCAACTGGGAGCTTCACCATCGGCTGGCCCAACCCCAAAGTGACCGGCATGATACTGGTCAAAAACCCATGTTTTCCCTTCCACGGCATCCTTCCCTCCGGTTAGGGCATTAAACATTGGCGTATCCAACAAAGAAAAGTCGTCGGCAGCGATGTTCACGACCTGAGCCTTTGATAAACTGCCTCCGTCGGTGTAAAGAGTCATGGTGACTGTGTAATCACCTTTCGCAGCATAGATTCCTCGAGCAGTTTCACCCGTTTCGGTCACTCCGTTGCCAAGGTTCCAGGTGGCAATACCAGGCCGCTTTGATGTGTTGACAAATTCGATAATATTGGCATTGGCGGTAGAGGGAGTGGCGGAAAAAGCAAGGTCGCTCTCCTGTGGCGCTGCCCCCAATGAATAGTCAGAATCTTCCTGAGGGGTGCAGGCCACAAGCGTCATTATGCCCAATATGACCCACAAACCTTTTCTAAATATATTTTTCATATCTCTTCAATTATAATACTATTGTTGTATTGGCAATTAATTGTAACCTTCGTTTTGATCCAGGTAAAACTCTGTCCCAACAGTTTTTTCCCTTTCCGATTGAGGAATGGGCAAATACTTCTTATAAGGTTCCCAAGTACGAGTGCTAAGAGCTGTAGATTCAGTGAGCAGATTAGTGTCTCCCCAACGAACAAGATCCCAAAAACGCATGCCTTCGCCAAGGAACTCGCGACGGCGCTCCAGTTTAATATTTTCAGGTGTCGCCGCAATTTCATTGTCGCGGCCAAAAGCACGCTTACGAATTTGATTGAGACAGGATTGGGCCGTGACGCCACCAACTTCGGCTTGACCATGCATTACAACTAGCTCGGCATAATTCAACAACACCTCGGCAAAGCGAAAGATGCGAACATTGTTGGCATAGTTCAAATCGACATCGCCTTGGGGATTATAGCCCACACGAGCAGCATATTTAGCCATAAACAATCCAGTATTTTGGAATCGAGGGGTGTACTGATCGGGATTCCATACATTGATTGATCCTTCGCGACGGGTGTCGCCCTCCTCATAAATGTTGTAAGCCGATTGACGAACCGGGCCAAATCCCCAACCGCCTTTAAAATCGCCCACTTCGCTACCTGCCTTCAACTCGTTCGGAGAAATAAATGCAGGCAAGTTGGTGCCATACCCCTGCCAGCCGCTTGCCCAGGTCTTTCCTTCGGGCAATTGATTGGATTCAAAGATATTCTCAGCACAGAACTCGTACTGATCTTTCCACATGGCAGCAAAAGGAGCATCGGTTTCACCGTCCTTCATTTGAGCGGCATCCATCAGCAGGTAGGCACCACTGTTGATAATTTCAGCCATATCAGAAGTAATTTGGGCAAACCGGGAAGCGTCGTTCTGATACATCACCACTCTGGCTCTAAGCATCATGGCGGCAGCTTTTGTCACCCGCCCCAAATCATTACCGCTCACACTCATAGGAAGCTTGTCATCCTCAATGGCATAATCGAGATCCGAAATAATTTCAGCATAAATCTCATCGGCACTATACTGTTTGGCCAAATAGGGGGCCACCAATGGTTCATCAAAATAAGGCACTTTACCCCAGAATTTCCATAACCAATGCATGTAGTAGGCTCGCAGAAAAGTTGCCTCAGCACTGTATCGTTTAACATTGGCTTCAGAAACATCGACCGCATTTTTACAAGCGATAATAGCATTATTGGTTCGAGCCAAACCCGAATAAAAAATATTCCATAATCCTTCAGGCAACTCCTGAGGGGTAGGCTCTAGCTGTGAAAGCAAATACAGTTGGCGTTGGTCACTGGCATCTCCTCCTCCTTTGTAAATGTCGTCCGATCTTAGGTCGGACATGAGCGGGATGCTGTTGTAGTTGTTGTTGGCATAACTGTCGAACAACAGAATCTGATAACAAGCAGCAAGGTTCGATTTAATAGCCCCCTCGGTTGCAGGCGCTCCAGCCTGCTGCGATTCGGTGGGCTTGGCTGTCAAAAAGTCTTCGCCACACGATGTAAGTGATAGCACGCCAGCCAAAACGATTGGAAAGAAATATTTTTTCATATTTGTAATATTTTCACAGTTAGAATGAGATGTTTGCGCCTACCGAGATGGTACGGGCTTGTGGATAGATCCCGCGGTCAATACCAATGGTAGTATATCCTCCCGAGGCAATTTCAGGATCAAAACCTTCATATCCGGTTAAGGTAAAGAGGTTTTCGGCAGATACATAGAAGCGTAGTTTTTGGATAGAGACTTTTTGCGTCAAACTGGCAGGCAGGGTGTAGCCCAACTGAGCCGTCTTCAAACGCAAGTACGATCCATCCTTGATATACAAGTCAGAAGAACGCCAGTTTCCATTCGGGTTGGCATTGGTCATACGGGGCAGACTATTGGAAGTTCCTTCTCCCACCCAACGATCCAAAATCCAGGAAGGACGGTTCATCGCCGGGATATCGCCACGGATTGAGTAATCAAAGATATCGTTGCCTGCCGCGCCCTGGAAGAAGATATTGGCATCAAACCCCTTCCACTCGGCACCCAGGGTCAAGCCATAAGTCCAATCGGGCATACCTTTTCCAATTTTTGTTTTATCGGCATCGGTAATCTGGCCATCACCAATCACCTTACCGTTTTCATCAACCGCACCGGCAATGTCTCTGAAGATCACATCACCTGGTTGGGCCTTTTGACCAAACTTACTGTTATAAGCATCGGCTTGCGCTTGATTTTGCAGGATCCCATCAGTTAAGTAACCATAGAAATAGGGGAAAACTTCGCCGTTCTTCCCTTTGACATAGCTACCCACGCCGGTGGCACCGGCATTTTCATAAATAGCTTCACCGGAAGCATTGCCAAGATTAATCAACTCATTACGCAAATATGATGCATTGGCCAACACATTCACCTTAACCTGCCCCAAGGTCTGTCTGAACCCCAACTCAAACTCAAGACCCCAGTTTTCCATATCACCTACGTTACCCAGTGGTGCACTTTGCCCCACATAACTAGGAATGGGTAAATCCATCAACATACCATTGGTTTTCTTCTTGAAATAGTCGAAACCAAAATTCAAACTGCTGTTGAAGAAGCGAGCTTCAAAACCAAGATCGAGCTGCTCCGACTCCTCCCATCGGATATCGGGATTAGCAAGAGCACCTGGAGAACTCCCGTATTGCATGGTGCCCAAAATATCACCAATAATGGTGGGGTCAGTAGGATTTACGGCATAGGAACCACCAAAGTAGTAGTTTTGGCCGCCATTCATCAAAGAGGTATATCGGAATCCACCAATCCGTTCGTTACCGTTTTTACCCCAACTGGCCCGTAGTTTTAATGCCGAGAACCAATCAGGACGGTTTTCCATAAATCCTTCATTGGAGATGTTCCAACCAGCAGAAACAGCCGGGAAGGTAGCCCATTTGTTATTGGGGCCAAAATTGGAGGAACCATCGCGCCGAAGGGTCAGCTGTAACATATAGCGCTCATCAAAATTATAATCAAGCCTTCCGAAATAAGATGCCAGGGTTGCTTGGTCATAACCACCAGTTCCCCCCCAAACTCTTCCCAGGGTGGGATCGGCTATGGAAGAGTTGATGTTGGCTTTGTTGGGATCAGTTTCCAACAAATCGCGGTCGTTTCCACCCAAGTTCCGGTAGGTGTATTTTTGTCCCGACTGTCCCAAAACCGCAGTGATGTTGTGTTTATTGATGGAGGTATTATAACTCAATACGTTTTCAACCTGCCATTTAAAACCCCTGTTCATCTCGCTCTGAACAGTGCTGTAGTCCAAATACTTCCCTTGGCTCGACAAATAATATGGGAAGGTATAGCCGTCGGAGCCCCAAAAAGAAAGGTCGCCACCATAGCTGGATTTAAATTTCAAACCTTTCATAATATCTATTTCAGCCCAAAAATTGGCCACAATTTTATCATCATTGCCAACACTTGATGTGGGTTGATTCAACATAGCGACAGGATTGGCCAACTCCTGAAAGCCGGAGGGTGGAAGCGAAAATACTTTACCATTCTTATCCTTGACTGCGTAAGGATGCTCGGCGAGAATTGAGGCGGCTGTACTCTCATCGGCATACACCGGAACCAAAGGAGAAAAAGTAACAGCACTACCTAGGATGGAACCATACTCTGAGTTGGTTTCAATGCCCCTGGAAAGACTCCGTGAATAACCGATACTCACACCCACACGAGCAGCATTGAGGTATTCTCTATTAAGATCTTCAAAAATTTTGTAAGTCGAATTGCTTCGGATGCTGTAACGCTCGTAATTAGAACGATCATAATTACCGCCAACAATCCCTTCCTGATTGAAGTAACCAAAAGAGAGGAAATAATTACCTTTATCAGTACCACCACTAATACTAACCTGATGGTTTTGCACAGGAGCATCGTAGTTGAAAGTTTCATCTTGCCAGTCGGTACCAACACCGGCTTTGGCAATCTCCTCATTGGAATAGCGGGGTGAATTGCCATCGTTGATCAGAGCTTCGTTGATGATCACCATGTATTCGGTGGCATTTAAAACCGATTTTTTCTTCCATGGATTTTGCCAGCCATAACTGAAATCGTAACTGACAACTGCTTTGCCTTCTTTACCGCTTTTGGTAGTAACCAATACAACACCATTGGCAGCACGAGCCCCATAGATGGCAGCAGAAGCGGCATCCTTCAATATCTCAACCGATTCAATATCCACAGGGTTTAAATAATTGATACCCCCATCAACCGGCATTCCATCAACAATGTAAAGAGGTTCACTATTATTGATGGTGCCAATTCCACGAATTCGCACCTTGGAATCAGAACCTGGCTGACCAGAACTTTGGGTAATTTGAACCCCCGATACCTTACCTTTCAAGGCATCTTCTACACGCGAAGGTTTGGCCACATTTAAATCTTCGGCACTCACCCGGCTGATGGCAGCTGTTACCACACTTTTTTTCTGTACGCCATAGCCCACAACAACTACCTCATCAATATCCCGAACGTCCTCTTTAAGCGAGATATTTAAAAACTGTCCGGTCACCGCTATCTCAACCGGCTGAAAACCAATAAAGGAAACAACAAGAACAGCTCCCTGTTCGGTTGTAAGGGAAAAGTCACCATCAATGCCGGTGATGGTACCCAGTGTCGTTCCTTTCACCAGAACACTGGCTCCTGGCACAGGAAGCCCGTCAGATGCAGAAACAACCTTGCCACTTGTAGTAATTTCCTGTGCATTCACTAAGAATGCAACAAAGAAAATCATGATTAAAGCTCCAAGAATTCTTTTCATTTGTTTATTGTTTGAATTAATTAATTGGAAAGGCATAAATGCCCATTTCACTGATTTAAGTTTCGCCATTAACATTACAGCACAAAAATAAGTGTGATTGTTAATGAAACCTAAATAAAAGACTCACAATAACCTCCCACATTAACTATATTTAACTCACAAAAAACTCACTAGAAACCCCGTTAACATTACTGTTCAGATTCTTACAAAACAAAACCTATCAAACTACAAATTCCTTTGTAAATAAAGCTTAATAAAAAAAGGCTGCCATGGCAGCCTAAAAAAACAAATTCCAAAAACCATACATTATACCTTTAATTTATATACCAATACCTATATTACTATTTACCATGTTTTTACATATTATAAGGACTTAATATATTGAGTCAAATTATCCCCAGAAGAAAGCCCCAACCGTTGACGCAAACGGGAACGATTATTCTCGACTGCATGGGGCGTGATATTGACCAATGCAGCAATTTCCTTAGATGTCATGCCCATGCGTATGAAGGCACACAACTTCAACTCCCGGTCACTCAATCCTGGGTGTCGCTCCTCTAGCTTATTTAAGAAGGCACGATGCACTTCTTCAAAATGGGTCTCAAAAACGTCCCATTGATTATTACCATCAATATCCTTATCAATCTTATTAATAAGGATATTAATACTCTTATTTAAATTTTCAATTCTATTTTCACCTTTTATTTTCCTAAGAGACTCCCGAATATTAAGCAAAAACTCATTTTTCTTCACCACATGCAGTGTCGTATTGGCCAATTCTTTTTCGCGATACTCAATATCGGACAAGAGTTTTTCATTCCTAATTTTTATCACCTCCGCCTCGGCAGCCAATGTCTCCTGCTGCAACCGCTCCCGCTCCTTCTCAAAGCGAGCCTTTTGAGCTATGGCCTCTTTAAGCCGCAACCGTGCCACCCTCTTGCGAACAAACCTGAAAATGAGAAGGCCAAGAAGGATCAAAAATCCCACATAAAAAATCCTAGCTGCCATGCTCCGGTAAAAGGGTGGACTGATGGAAAAAGCAAGACTGGTCACCGGCGTTTCCACGCCAAAAACATTTCGCGCCTTGACATGCAGAACGTAATCCCCGTCGGGCAACCTTGAATACTCGCGATAACTATTGGTATTCCAGTCGGAAAAACCGGATTCAAAACCCTCCAACCAGGTTGAAAAATTCAATCCTGGGGAACTAAAAAATGGCGCTGCCAAATCAAACTGAACACTGTTGCCTTTAAAGGGGAAGTTAATATCCACCAACTGCTCCTCAAGAGAATGAATATCAAAACCAACGGAATCAACCAACGATTTAAATCCGCGAATGTGGGCTGAAAAGTGGGTGAAATAGTTTCTATCTGCCAATGAATTATAATGAGCAAACCCCTCCTCCACGCCAACCATAACATTATTTGGATCGATGGGCCAAACAAACTCAAAACTATTGATCAATTGCCCTTTCAACGACAGAAATGGAGAATCAATCTTCTTAAAGGAACCATCCTCCTGGCGGCGCAAAACCCCCATACCCCCATCCAGAAAGAACCAGATGTTCCGAAACTCATCCTCCCAAATTTCAGACGGGTATTTACCATTATCAAACAAATCGTTGATATAATTCAACTCAATAAACCGATTAAGTGATGACTCATAATAGAACACACCCCGATTGGTACAAAACACCACACGATTACCAATGCGGCCAACAGTAATACCCTGCCCCACCTGATTGAAAAAATCAACATAACGCAACATGCGTGTAACACGGGAACAATCATCGGAAAGAAACACTTTAAACAACCCTTTATTGCCATGCGAAATCCACAATCCGCCATCGCCATCCCACTCCAAAAAGCGCGAGGACTCATCAAAACCAGCAACACGGGATCGAAAAACCCAACGCCCCCCCTCCTTTTCAAAAAGTATCAACCCATTATAAGTTCCTGCAACCATGCGGTTTTGATCCACCTTACGAAACAACCAAACACCATGAATATCGGCTGGGGTCAACCATTCTGCACGATCGGAACCAACAATCCGGAAAGCGCCCGAATTATGACCACAAAAAACATCGTCGTCTATCATTTGAAGTGTCCAAACCTGGCCATTGCTGTTTTCCATACGCTTAAAATCATCCCGATTCTTATCTGGAGCAGCAAACCGATGCCTGTCCACCATATAAAGCCCCTGGTTGGTTCCAAGATAATAATTATCCCCTTTTTCGACTGCAGCGTATCCCGAACCAATGTCATAATACCCCTGAAGGAAAGTCAACCCCGTCTGATAGCTAATCCTGGCAATACCATTGTCGAGCCCGGCCCATATCGACCCCTCGTCATCAACAAAAACGCTCAACACCGTATTGTTAACCAACCCCTTATCCTTATCAATAATCATCTGGATTTGCCCTTTCTTATCAGAAACAACCACCCCACTCTGTATGGTGCCGAAGACGATCAAATCGTCGCCATAAAGCTTGGCGCAGAAGGCATTCGTCCTCTCCAACAACTGACTAACGGGTGTATGCCATGGTTCAAAGCCATCCATATCCCAAACATACAAACCATGATTGATCGTCCCCACCAACAAACGTCCAGCCTCAAGAGGCAAAATGCATGAAATGTTCTTATCTGCAAAGAAACGCCCACCGGAAACCGGAAACAGTTTCTTATTCCGCAACTCCATCAACCCCTCTGCATCATCGTTCACCAAAACCATTTCATTGACAAAGTGTGAAGAGCTAAATCGAGTTTTTGAAGTAATAATTTCACTTAAACTATCTTTCTCAAATATCAACAAGGACTTATGTGAGTGAAAAACAACCTGATTGGACATAACATGAATATCCCAGAAATCATCATACCCCTCTTCTTTGCCATCATGTACAAAAGGGAAGAAACGCGTTTGGAGTGAATCATTCTTGGAAAAATAGCCGGCATTATTGACTCCGCCAACATAAATCCGGTTCTGATCACACAGTACACTCCTACAAACCGGATTATTGCCTGGAACCAGTTTCCTCCAACGAACGCCATCGAATTCAAGCAATCCTTCATTATTGGCAAAATAGATCAACCCGCCGGGAGCCTGAGATATTTTCCAGTTTTGTGTGCCACCACCATATTCGCGACGATTATAGTAGTCAATATTAGGAATCCCAAACTTACCACCAGAATAGGATTCAAAGGAGAGGACAACAAATAAGATTATCAATAATATTTTCTTCATAACAGTCAGGATAGGATAAGGAAGTGGAAAAACAAAAAGCCAGCCACCTCAACAATTAGCAATCAACATTTTAATAAAAAAGAAAAACACCAATTAGGAGGTATAAATATAACACTCCCAAGGTTCATTTCAAAACAACAAAACCAACCTCTACCAACCATAAAAAGAGAAAGCGTTCAATGTATAACCTTTTTATTTTACCTTTGGGCATTACTAACAAAGCATATTTCAATGAGGAGAGAATATGATTTTCTTGTAATCGGCTCCGGTGCGGCAGGTTTAAGCTATGCCCTAAAAGTTGCTCAATTCGGCAAGGTGGCACTAATTTCGAAAGCCTCTATTGATGAGACCAACACTTCGTATGCCCAGGGAGGCATTGCAGCAGTAACTTCCAAACCCGACAACTTTGAAAAGCACATCAGCGACACACTGATCGCGGGCGATGGATTATGTGACCCTGCGGTGGCAACTATGGTGATCAACAATGCCCCGGCACAAATTGAACAACTAATCAATTGGGGTACACAATTCGACAAAAACGAAAAGGGGAATTACGACCTGCACCGGGAAGGCGGTCATTCGGAGCACCGCATCTTGCACCACCGCGATAATACAGGGTTTGAAATACAAAGGGCACTTGTTTCACAAATTCGCAACCACCCACAGATAGATATTTTTGAAAAGCACTTTGCCGTGGAGATTATCACCCAGCACCACATGGGGCGATCCAACGAACCATGGATGAAGGACATTGAGTGTTATGGCGCCTATGTTCTGGATGAAACGGCCAACAAAATGATTACGTTCCTGTCGAAAATCACCATGATTGCCACTGGGGGGATTGGCAACATTTACCAAACCACCACCAACCCCACCATCGCCACAGGCGACGGCATTGCGATGGTATTTCGGGCTAAAGGGATCATCCAAAACATGGAGTTTGTGCAATTCCACCCAACGTCACTATACAATCCCAGGGAAAACCCATCCTTCCTAATCACAGAAGCTATGCGGGGTTATGGCGGCATACTTAGAACATCGAAGGGCAAAGAGTTTATGGACAAATACGATGCCCGTGGATGCCTAGCGCCAAGGGACATTGTGGCACGCGCCATCGACAACGAACTGAAAAACAGCGGTGATGAGTTCGTTTACTTGGATGTACGGCACAAACCAGCTGAAGAAACCCGACAGCACTTCCCCACCATTTACCAGAAGTGCCTATCGTTGGGCATCGACATCACCACCGATTTGATTCCCGTAGTACCGGCAGCCCATTACTTGTGCGGCGGCATCAAGGTTGATTTGAATGGCAGGAGCTCCATCAACCGGCTCTATGCGGCAGGCGAATGCAGCTGCACCGGGCTGCATGGCGCCAACCGATTGGCATCCAATTCATTGCTAGAAGCCTTGGTTTATGCCGATGTGGCAGCCAAGGATTCGGCCCATTTGATTGAGAATATCAGCATCAACAACCAAATACCGGAATGGAACGATGAGGGCACTACCCACAACGAAGAGATGATCCTCATCACCCAAGCCAACAAAGAGGTGGAAACCATCATGAGCAATTATGTGGGCATTGTGCGTTCCAACCTCAGGCTTAAAAGGGCTCTGGATCGGCTGGAGATACTTTACCATGAAACGGAAAGCCTATACCAGCGCTCCACGGTATCGAAAAAGCTTTGTGAATTGCGCAACAAAATCAACGTAGGATACCTGGTCATTAAAATGGCTCAAAAGAGGCGCGAAAGCCGCGGCTTGCACTACACGCTCGACTATCCGGAGAAGAACCAGTTCCTCTCAATATCTTAAGGGCACCATTCCATTGTAACCCCAAAAAGATTTCATCGTATGATTGAATTAAGTATAAACAACCATGACGATGAGATCTTTTTTATTTAAATTACATTTCTGCCTAATGGCTAGCGTGGGCATCAGCAATCTGAATGCCCAACAGATGAAAACCGTTTTTGAGGGCAACGAAACCTTCGGCAACGTAACCAAAGTGAATGTGCAAGGTCGGTTTTGCAAAGTGAACCTGATCCCTTCCGAAAGTGGAGACTTTGCGGTAAAAAGCAAGATTGAGGCCATGCAGGAGCAAGCTGCTTACAAGATCATCTGCTCCAACGAGAACAGCATACTGACGGTGAGTGTGCAGGTACCAGAAGATGGCTATGCCTCCCATGCAGGAGAAATCACCATTTCCATGCCCCCCTCGGTGGAGACCAATATCAACAACACATCGGGCTACGTTGAACTGAATGGCCTAATGCAAGCCAACCTGGTGGCAGCAACCACATCGGGCAAGATCACCGCCCGGGATTCGGAGGGAAACATTTCGTTACAGACCAAGTCGGGGAATATATCCGCCACAAACCTCAAAGGCACCATAAAAACATCTTCCTCATCGGGCGATCAGTTCATCAACAACCTGGAAGGAATCATATCGCTCGACTCGCCAGATGGCGCCATCACAGCGGAAAAGATCAATGGCACACTCAACATCTCAACCATCGCCGGATCACAAACCCTAACCGACATTGAGGGGGATATTAACCAACGCAGCAGCTCAGGTGCCATAAAAATATCGAATTCTAATGTGAATGTCACCACTCAATCTATGAATGGCTCGGTCAACCTCTTTGGCGTAACTGGGATCCTGAACATTACAACCACAAAAGGTTTGATTGCCGGAAGCCAGGTGAGGCTCACCAACTCGTCGAACTTCACCACCACCGAAGGAAAAATCAAGATCAAACTGCTTAACAAAAAGGAGGAATTGACTTTTGTGTTGCGTTCGGAGAAAGCCCCCGTAATTGCCATGGGCAATTCAAAAATGAAGAAACTCAATACAGGCAAGGGCCCCATCATCATAACCGGCACCAGTCGAACCGGAGGACAGAATTACTATTGAAAAAACGGAAATCGCAATAAATAAAAAAGCAGGAATCGGTCGATTCCTGCTTTTTTTATCTTCACACCTGAAAGAAAGAGATGGTTGTTTTCAAGCTTTCAGCTTGGGATGACAACTCCTCGGAACTGGAGGCCATCTCCTCGCTGGCGGCAGCATTTTGCTGAATCACATGGCTCAACTGCTGAATGGCATTATTAACCTGCTCGGCACCTGAGGCCTGCTCGGCCGATGATGCCGCGATCTCTTGAACCAGCCTGGAGGCATCGTTCATTTGAGGCACAATGGTCTGCATGATATCACCGGTTTCCTCAACCACAACCTTACTACGCTCAATCATATCGTCAATCAGGACAGAAGCCTCAGAAGTATGCTCGGCCAATTTGCGCACCTCCGAAGCCACCACGGCAAACCCACGTCCATGCTCACCTGAGCGGGCAGCCTCAACCGAGGCATTCAACGCCAGGATATTGGTTTGCATGGCAATATCTTTAATAAACAGAATCTTTTGAGCGATTTCATTAAATGCCTGAACCGACAATTGGGCTGTTTCTGCCCCTTTGGAGACGCCACCAGTAACCGACTTGGTGATCACCTCCGATTCGTTGGCATTCGATCGGTTTTGCTGGATATTAGCCGTCATTTCCTCGATGGTGGAGGAAACCTCCTCGGCAGCAGAAGCCTGTTCGGCTGCTCCCTGCGAGATCTGCATGCTGGTGTTGCTCAACTGCTCGCTAGCCGCAGCAATTTGGTTGGCGCCATCCACAATCTGGTTAATGATGTTCACCAGCTTATTGCGCATTTCACTAAAAGCATGATAAAGGACACCAATCTCATCGTTTCCGGTCTTCACTTCAACCTGGCGCTTCAAATTACCCTGAGCCATATCGGAAACCATGCCAACCATAACCTCAAGAGGTTTTATCAGGCGAGCCACATACCAAATCACCAGAGAAACACCCATCACCAATAAAATCAATCCGATAACGATTTGAATCCACATCAGGCGGTCGGCATGACTGGTGATTTCAGAAAGTGGCACAGAAATTTGGACTTGCCATGGTATTCCTGAATTGCCAACAAATAGGGGTTCGGTTACCACCAACTGGCCATTGTCAATCAGCCGTTGTGCCTTGCCTTCGCCAATGGTGGCGAGAATTGCCTGAGCCTTATCCTTGCGCACCACGCCGACACTTTGATTAACCCATTCAGGATGGGAATTGCTGGCAGCAAAAACACCTTCGTTGGAAAGGATGCTCAAGTCAAAATTACCATTATACAACGATTTGGAAAGCACCAGATTTTGCATGAAATCGATGGGATAATCAATTCCTGTGACTCCCAAAAATTGTCCATTGTGGATGATTGGGGTCATAAAAGATATCATCAGCACATCTTTACCTTGAATTGGGTAAATGATTGGTTCCGTCAGGAAATCCCTTTTCGACACCTTGGGTTTGAAATACCAGGGTGCCTCCACCTCATTCTCGTAACCGACCAGGCATTCGATGGCAGCCCCACCAGATTGGTTGCGCGTGAGATACGACATCAATCGCCCACTCCCATCATGAGCAAAAGTATTGACATAGGTCTTGTCCTTTCCATCAAAGGCATTAGGTTCAAAAGCAATGGTCAATCCAATAAAATCGTTGTTGGAAAGCAAAACTTGCTCCCCCATGGCTTGCACCTGCACACGCGAAAGATCACCATGGAAGCGCGGATCGCCAACAACTGACAAAGAGTTGGCAAAAGCCCTAGAGGCATCCATAGCATCCTCAAGAATCAAGCGGATATCCGCGGCAAAATTAGAGGCTTCGGCCTTCACATTTTCCTCGGCAGCAGCAATGGCCTCCCGGCGGGTCTGCATGGAAGAATAGACAACCAAAATGGCTACTGTCAATAAAATACCGGCACCAATGGCCATTCCCAACTTCTGTCGAAGTGACTGCACTTTTCTTAATCCCATATTCCAGCTTATTTAAAAAGTTAGACCCACCACTAAAAAAACATCCTCGGCTCTTGGATTAACAATAAAGGATGTGTTCAAATTAAAAGAAAACCGGTCGCTGACGGCAATGGGGCGTTCCAACGACACCCCTGTATTAACCACCGCAGCCTTTTCGGCATAATAGCCTTTGTTTGCGGTGGCGCCAACAAATGCCGACAAAGAATAATCCTTAAAAGAAAAGGGGTAAAGCAATTCGAAATAGGTTGAAAGGTTCTGATTGCCATTCTGATTCAAATCGGCACCATAAACCAAAACACTGGCGGTGACAACAAGAGGAAGCTGCTCCACAGGAAGCTCATAGGCCAGGCTGGTCTCAACCAAATGAGCCGTTGTAGCACGCTTCCAATCAAAATAATCGTTCATAGACAGATCCTCCTCCTCGTTGTAAAAATCCATCAACGACAAGGTCAGCCCTTTAAAGGTATAGGCAGCTATCAAATCGACTTCCGCATAACTCTTCGAGGTGGCATAAGAGCCAAAACCCATGAATGAAAAACCACCATAAGAAACAGATGCATACGGTTGAAAATTGGGGGAATCGCTGAACTGCAATCCACGCCAAACATACCGGCTCACAACATCGAGCCCCACATTAAGATCCACTTTAGCTTTTTCTTGCGCCTCCGAGACAAGTGCGACTAATAAGAGCGCCAATACGCCTCCAATCCTAAAAATCTGATTCATTCTAATTGTTTTAAGCCATCAGCGGGGAAACGTCACCCAAAAAACAGACCCTTTCCCAACAACCGACCGCACGTTAATCACTCCACCCAACAATACCGTAATCCCTTTGGCAATGGCCAATCCCATGCCGGATCCTCCATAAACCACTTTATCATCGGGATGGTATTGATAGAATTTATTAAAAACCAATGACTGGTATTGCAAGGGAATACCAACACCTTCATCTTTCACATAGATTCGATAAAAAGAATCAGCTACCACGTAGCTCAGGCTCACCACACCGCCATTTGAAAACTTATAAGCATTATCCAACAAGGCCGTAACAATTTGCTTTAAAAGCGTCCTGTCACTGCAAATTTCCAAATCAAATCCGGCAAATCGTTTACGCACTATAAGCATCAATGGTTTCGAATGAACCGAAATAAAATCGTTGTAATAGCTCTCAATCTCATCGAGTAACCCATCCAGTAGGAATATTTCCTTTTTTACCTCCAATTGATTCAGTTCCAATTTCGAAAAAGTCATGATATCTTCAACAAAAGATAATAGGCGATCGTTGTTCTGATTAATCCTTTCAATGTACAACCTCCGGGTATCCTCGTTCAAATCGGGATCGTCCAACAATTGGGAGAAACCAACGATGGCGTAGAGCGGCGTGCGGAGCTCATGACTGATATTACCCAGAAACTGAGTTTTTAGTCGATCCGACTCCTCGGCCTTGGCGGTGGCACGGAACAAGTTCCCCTCTTGAACTTTCAGGTCGGAAATCAACTGTTGGATTTTATCCATAAACTGGTTGAAACTACCGGTCAAATAGTCTAACTCATCGTGTGTACGGGCAGCAATACGCGTCTCGAGCTTACCATCGGCAGCAGCCCGAAAGCAATCGATAATCTTAAGGATTGGAGTTGTTATGGAATAAGCCAAAACAATCGAGAACAAAATAGCCAATAACACAACCATGGTGAGGATAAACAATATGGAGCGTCCATGCTCATAGGCAGGCAACAACACCTCGTCCTTATCAACATTGGCCACCATCAACCACCCGTTGGACAGGTGACTGAACGAAAGCAAACGTTCTTTTCCATCCAGTTCGAACTCAAAAGCACCCTTTCCCACATTTCTGGTATGTCCTTCAAAACGCTTGAATCCATCCTCAGAGATCATGCTCCCCAAGTGAATACCAACTCTAGTGGAGGAAGGATGAAAAATGAGGTTGTAATTGCCATCGAAAAGTGCGAAAAATCCAGTTTTGTAAGCTTTGAAGCTAGACATCCTCTCCTTCAACTCAGAATAGTTGAAGTCGGATCCCACGCATCCAACCAACCGGCCATTATGGTAAAACGATTTGGAGAAGGAGACCAATTCCATCTGCCAATTCTCCCAATAATAGGGCAACGACCAATGGAAACCATTGGAAATAGCTTTATTCCACCAATCCATATTGGGCGACGAAAGGTCTTGTTCAAAAACATTATAGGGGCGCTCCTTTTCAAAAACACCATCCCTATTCCGATCATAAAGGCTCACCATTTGGTTGCTCTGGGCAAATCCAGGATCAAAAACAACCCAAAGGCTAATCAGCTCTTGAGCGGCGGCATATTCGCGCATCTGGCGTTCGAGAAGTCCCACAAAAAGATCAAAAGATTCAGGGTTGGAGTAATCCGCTGGCAACTCAGTTTTCAACAACGTCTCCAAAAAAATGGCTGACGAAGATAACTTATCCAGTTCCCGTTCAAAATCACTGCGCACCACTTCACTTTGAGAAATCATATTATTGGTTGCAGCGATTTGCAAAACTTGCCTACTTTTGCTAATGCTCATCCAACCAATCAGAATAGATGAACTAAGCGCCACAAAAGTGATAACGACGATGATCTTACCTTTAATCCCCAACATAAAATAAATATAAAAGATACAGTAAGTTAAAGAATTATAGATTCACAATCAACAACAGCCAAAATAATTACAACAGGGAAGTACCAACCCGTCTATTGGTCACCACGTCCCACACATTCGAAATTACGCACCAACCGCTGGCCTGCCTGGTCAACCACGGTAATGATATGTGGCCCCATAGTTGGTAAAAATTCCTGCTGATGAAGGCCTAAAGTCGACCCCACATATACATCATCAAGATACCAGTACAAAACCGCATTGAACTGCCGATGGGTAGCGGTGGCCACCAGTGGCTGGGGCTTGCCATCGAGGCCAACTGGCAAGAATAGGCGGGTATTGGCCTCGGGATAAACAATCCCAATGGGGCGGTCATGGTCATCGGAGCATCCAGCCATCATGGGCGGCATGGGGCGGTACCAGGGATTCCGGCTTTTGAAATACCACTCATACACCGGGGGCAAAACAAACCATGACTTCTGAACCATGCGCTCTACAGGGTAACAGGAGCTGTTCACCCGAAACTGTCCATCGGCAGAGAGGTGAACCAACCGATGATAGGGACAAACCGGCACATCCCCAGCCGAAAAACCAACATACAAGGTGTCCACATCGGGGCAGTCGGCACCGGCTCGATAGCCCGACTGCCGGCAAACAGGGACAGGCACCATGGCATCGTGTGGCACTTGAAACCAGGAGGAAGATGGCAACATGCGGAAAATCTCAAACATCACCGGTGCAGCCACTTGTCCACCAACAATTCCTGGCCGCCCCTCCCCCGTGGCATTGCCCACCCATACCCCAACCGTATGACGGGGTGTTGTGCCAATAGCCCAGGCATCGCGAAAACCAAAACTAGTGCCGGTTTTCCAAGCCACCTTCCGGCCTCCATAAAACTGCTCCCAGCCGGCCTCCTCCTCGGGTCGTTTCACATCGGCGAGCGCCTCCACGACATGCCAGAGCGAGGCCATATCAACGAAATGGCAAGGACGTCCATCGGCGGAAACTCGATCTGCTTCCGTCAACACCGGCGGATGAATGTCATCAAGAAAAACCTGTTGCGGATTCCGATCATAACCAGCTAGTAAGCGTGCCAGAGAAGCATAAGCGCCAGTTAGCGACCAAAGCGAAGATTCAGCCCCGCCCAGCATGAGCGACAAACCATAATGGGATGCGGGACGATCAATTTCGACCAGCCCCATTTGGCGGAGGAACTGCACCATCTTGTCGGTTCCAAAGTCATTCAGCAGACGCACGGCAGGCACATTGAGCGAGCGGCTCAAGGCCTGTCCGGCAGGAACAGCACCATCGAAAGTATGACTGTAATTCTCGGGACGGTAATCGCTGTAATAGGTGGGAATATCGGGCAGCAACATCTGCGGAAGAATCAATCCATCCCTCATAGCGGCCAAATAAAGAAACGGCTTTAAAAGACTGCCAGTACTCCTGCGCGCCATCACCACATCCACCTGATGCCCCTTGTCGGCCGAATGCCCTGGAGTGTTGCCAACATAAGCAAGCACATCACCCGATTGTGTATCCAGGACGATAGCCGCCATGTTGTGGATTTCACCTTGCTGATAGATGCCATGAAAATTGGAGACCACAGCATTGAGCCGTTCCTGAAGATGATGGTCGATGGTGGTGTATATCCTTTCACCAGGCAATTGATTAGCGAGGCGATCGAGCAGATGGGGCGCCAAACCGGGTAACGGAACGGTTTCGTTGGGTAGAGGTTCATCCAAGGCCAAACGATACTCTACCTCATCGATGATTTTATTTTGATGCAGCTTATCCAACAAGCGATTGCGCTTCAACAACAAAGCCTTCCGGTTACGCCCGGGATGGATCAAAGCCGGGGAGTTGGGCAACACGGCCAAGGCAGCACTCTCACTCCATGAAAGCTGATGCGGCGGCCGGCCAAAATAGCGCCATGAAGCAGCCTCCAGGCCAACCACATTGCCACCAAAGGGGGCATGAGCAGCATACAGCGACATAATTTCTCCCTTGGAATGGGTCAACTCCAAACCAACAGCCTTAATGGATTCCAACAGTTTATTCCAAAGATTCCGCCGTCTTTGGCTACTCAATCGAACCACCTGCATGGTGATGGTACTTCCTCCGCTGACAATGCGACCCGCCTTGATATTTTGAAACAATGCCCGACCAAGTGAAAATGGATTAACTCCTGGATGCCAGTTAAAATACTCATCCTCAAAATAACGCAGGCAGCGCTCAAATTTTTCGGGAACCGAATCTCCCGGCTCAAAGCGCCACTGCCCATCGGAGGCAATGCGGGCGCCCAACAAGGAACCGTCGGAGGCATAAACCGATGTTGAATACGGGGCATCGAACAACGGACGCTGCATGTAAATAATAAAACAGGTCAACGTAAAAAAGAGACCCAGAACTATTTTAACCGTTCGGCTCAAACGATTCAAAAAAGATAAAATCCGATCCACCATCAATAAGATAACAGGTGAATTTTGCCGGCAAACGCCATTGATTTGCCGGCAAAACTTATAATTTCCACAAATCCTTCAACACAACCTACTGTTGACCAACCCGAACCCAACGGCCGGCAACAGAAGCAGACGCCTGATTATTGTACATGGCACCACAATGAATGGCCGGCAAATAAAATTCACCGGCATACGAAGCGTGCAAAAGCGTTACAATCTTCTTACTTTCTCCCACTGCCAGGCCAAAATAGGAAAGGACACGGTCATCACGATAATCCTGATAATCCACAGGGCTACTTTGATGAGCAGAGAACTCTTCCATCCGTGTATTACGGATCTCCCACCCTGAAGGCACCATATGCGTCAGCGCAATATTCTGCAAAGCACCAAGCGTACCGGGATTGCGTACGGTAACAACAGCCATCAGATCGGTACCTTGGTTCAACTGGGCAACATCTAATATCCGGCCCTCCATATCGAAATATTCCACCGAGATGTTCAAATTAGACGCATGGGATTGTTCGTTGCCGGCAGCAGGAATGCCAAAGGTTGTGAGGCGTACAAAAAGCGCTCCATCACCTTTATTGGTAATATTGACACTGGCGGTATTTGAATCGAGGGTTGTTTGGAAGACAGGCTTTTGGCTGCTGAACTTGCTTTTTTTACCATCGGCCAATAACTCAAATCCAAAGTTTTTGGAGCTCTTGTTGTTTGCGAGGTAATGACTGATGGCCAGCAATGAGTAGGCGGTTGTTTGCGTGCTCATCCACTCGCCCGATGAAAGCATACCTGAAATCTTCTGCACCAAACCAAAAGCCTGCTCATTCATCTTCAACAAATTATAGGTCTCCAACATCATCGCCAAATCCCTGGTTTGCGACCCATAGGTGATGGACCACGATGTCTGAGAAGTTGGTGTTTCGGGAGCCGAGCCAATCAGTTCACGACCCACTTCGGCATACCCTGCACGGGCATAGGCAGCAGCCAGATGCCAGCGACCCATCACCGAAAGGGTGTTGATTTTGCGCATCCTGTTCATAGCGCTCAAATCGACCGAACCGGCCTGGGCCAGGGTAAAGAGACGGAATGCCTGCAACTCATCGTTGCCAGCCACCCCTTTGTTGTGGTTCCATTGTTGGGCAGCTTTCCTCTGATAACTGATCCATCGTTTCATAAATCCGTCGGGCAAAAGATAACCTTTGCGCGATGCTTCACCCATAAAATACCCCACATAAGAGGTCGCCCACTCGTCAGCTCGGCTTTGCCCAGGCCAATAAGCAATACCACCATCAGGCAATTGCATGGACGACAACCGGTTGATGGCCTGCATAATATTTTGGGAAATGGTACCCGACAACACATCGGGGTTATCAATTAATTCGGATAGATAGAGCTGCGGAAAAGCAGCCGAAGTGGTTTGTTCGGCACACCCATGCGGGTAGTCGAGCAAATATCGAAGCCGCTCGCCCAAATTGATGGGTGGAATCACCGATGCTTCCAGAATCAACCGCTCGGTCCCTTCCATGCCAAAGTGTTGCGGAGCCAAGGAAACTGTGCCACCGGCTTCCACCAATGCCGATGCCGACCGCGATTCTTCAGGATTGGCCGAGCGGATGGTTAAAAATGTTTCATCAACGGCCTGTTCGGCACCACTTTTGGCAACAACCTTTACCTTGCCATTTCCGGGTTTGCCTTTGGCTTTCAAACGGAAGTAAACCACTTTTTCTGAATTGGCTCCGATCTCAACGGTCTGCGACGCCTCACCAACAACAACAAACCCATCGTGGTCGGCCACATCAACTGAAATCTGCTGCGTTTTATCACTCATCGAAAACAAAGTCACAGGCATCTCAATAGTTTCATCGGGACTGCAAACCCGAGGCAAGGTGGTCAACACCATCAACGGACTGCGTACCGGAACAGCTTTTTCTGCAGCACCATAAGCCTTATCGGAACAAGCCACCACCATCACCTTAACCGACCCTACATAGCGCGGGATGGGCACTTTGTGCTGGCCACTCTTGCCGGCTCCTATATGGAACGGTCCCATAAAACGAACCACCGGTTTGAATCGGCTTTGCTTGTCACCACCCTTTTTACCATCGAGCTCGGTGTCGCCACCAATGGCAAATGCCCGTTCGATTCGGCCACCATAGGCTCCCATCACCCAACTGTAAACATCCCAGGTTTTAACACCTAAGGCTTCGCGGGCAAAGAAATAATCCCATGGCTGGGGGGTGGCAAAACGGGTAATATCGAGCAGCCCTTCATCCACCAAAGCCAAAGTATAACTCATGGGCTGACGGTTCTTCTCGCTTACTTTAACCACCGCGGTCTTCTCAGGCCTTAGTTCCGAGGCGATCTCAATAACCGGCGTCAGGTGCGTTTCAGGATTTTCAACCATCACAGGCATCACGCCATACATTCGGATGGGCAAGTTATTGGCTGTTTGCCCATGTGGCTGTATCAACGAAATGTTGACATAGACATTGGGCGTCATATTTTCCTGCAATTCAAAGGAGAAATCAGTCATGCCCTCCTTGGTCTCTACCCAATAACTGTTCAGCACGCCGTAACCATTTTCAACACTCACCAAGGCTCGGCCACCAGCAGCAGAAGGGAAAGTGAGCGTGGCCTTTTCCCCAACCCTGTATTTCTCTTTATCCAAGGAAAACAGCAACATTTGGGAGGCTTGCGCGTCTTCGCCCATGGGCTTCAATGCCCATCCGGGCCAATCCACATAAACGGGTTTTCCGGTGGCATGACCATTAACCGGATCAACCACCCGAACCAAATAACGACCCCACTCGGGATATTTGACCATAAATTCAAACGACCCTTTCCCGTTGCGCGTATCCAATTTGCCCGAAGCAACCATATTGCGGCTCTGACTTCCAGTGTAAGAAGCCAGGTCGTTGTCGTTGGATTCCCACCACCAGCGCCAGCTTACCTTATAAACTTCATAGGTCAATCCTCGCACATCGGTTGGTTTACCATCGGCATTAACCGTCACTACCTCAATCCTGTGGTTCTCATCGGTCACCAACATGCCGCGCTTGTCACCCGTTGGAACCCGCACGCCAACAAACACCGGATAAGGGGCATACGGGATGGAGAAACGATCGATGCTGAAATTGCCCCCTTCCTCAAAAACACGAGTATAAAAACTGGCCCGCAACATGCCTGGGGCAGCCTCCCGCACAGCAATGGAGGGCGTGACGGTTGCCACACCATTGGCGTCAAGCTTGCCATCAAACACTACTGTTTCATCGGCAGTGAAGGAACGAACCGGATCGTCAAACACATAATCAGTATAATCATCAAACTTGGTGGTGCCCTGGTTGAGGGTGACGGTGACATTAGCCTTCAGATTACGGGCAATGGCACCATGCAACCATTTGGCCGACAAGGTGGCTGAGGATGTGCGACCAAAATAGAGTCTATTGCCAGGGAAATCCAAAGCAAGCTTGAGCCGGTTCGGCTTGATGGTTTCCACCCGCAATGATTTTTCAAATCGAGCCCCACCCAGGGAAATTCGTGCTGTGTAAGTTCCGGTGATGGCATCATCGGAGGTCGCACACTTAAAAGCGAGCATATTCTGACCACCCAGATTCTGGATTTGCTTTTGCACCACCTTCCCTTGGGGATTGACCAACTCAAACTCAACAGGGTGCGAGGGAGGCAATTCCAAGCCACGATTTTCGAGAATGAATGAAACATAGATGGAATCGCCGGGGCGCCAAACACCACGTTCGCCATAAATAAAACCTTTCATCCCCTGTTGCATGGTTTGGCCAGAAACATCAAAACGGCTCAACGAAAGGGAGGAACCATCGTCCAGCCGCATGTAGCCACGTTCCCGATCCTTTTTGGCAATTAAGAGATAGGGAATCCCCTGTACCGGAATGGCGGCCATGCCATCGTTATCGGTAACGCCAGAACCCAGGAGCTGATTTTGATAACTCAACACCTCAACGGCAACACCACCAATGGGTTTGGCCGCGACCAGGCTGGTTACAGCCACCAGCAATTTGTTGTCGTTGCCCCGCTTGGCGATGATGCCCAGATCGGAGGCCAGCAGGTTGACGCCCACTTCGCGGTTGGTGTAGTAACTGTTATGGCAGGGATTCTCGCGCTGATACCAATCGTAATCTTCATAATAGCCATCCCAATAGCTGTAATAACTTTCGGGAGAATCCCAATAGCGCTGTTCATCTTTCAAATCCTGGTCGTCGTTTACCTCTGCTAATTGAGTCGGTTCCTCATCCATGCAAGGATAAACAGCATGCTGTTTTTTAAAGCTGAAGGTTACCCGGTAGATGGCACCAGGATCGGGCTCCATCAGCCCCGAAAGATCCAATGAAAAAGTATTCCACTGAGAAAGATCCAACGTGGGGTTTTCATCCAACCGGATGGTTTTCTTCACAACCAAACGTCCGGCTCGTTTTAGCTCATACATCCCGTCTCCATCGAGCTGGTTGGTTTGCAGAAATTGCGGTATATTGTTCTCGAACAACTTGATGACACGAACCTCCACCGACTTAAGGCTGACCGCTTTGAAAGGCAAAACCAGTCCAGCTGAACGGGGCATGATGGTGCCTTTATTGACCAACTGAACTTCCGGCTTCAGGTTTTCAAATGCCACATCATAATGGCTATCCACGCTTAGAGCCTTGCCCAAACTATTCAACACGCCCTGATGAACTGCAACTTTCTTGACACCATCAATGCGTAGAGAGGGATATATCTTCACCCTGTTTTTTTCAATGCCATAACGCAAATCCCCAGCCCCGTCGATGGTGATGACACCCGATAGATTCTGGCGTGCATCAAGCGGATCGCTGAATGTGATTTGCAAATATTGGTCGGGATAAAGAACCGCTTTCAGATCCATCACTTTAAAATCGCCAAGCGCAGGCACTTCAAAACTTTGTGTCTTCTCGCCATAAGCGTTGCTGAACCGGCTATTGTAAACCAGTTGCATGACACCTGGCTGATCACTTCTGACAATATTACGAACCACCATGCGATGGTATTTGTCCTGGTCGTGATGTTCCCAATCAATATCCAATTGTTTACCATCCTGGCGGGCCTCAACCAATGTTTCCGCTTCTTCGGCCGACATAAAATCGGCAGTGGTCAACTGAAAGAAATATTGATTAGTCCGAAGATCCTCCGAAATATTCTCCATCCCGTCGGCATCCACTCGGAAGGCTTGTTTCATGGTTTGAAAATTGAACACAAAGTCGTCCTCGCCACTGAATAATTTCCCCAACTTAAGCGACACCTTGTACTCAGTGTCTGATTCAAGCATTTTATCGGCCTTGAATACCAAAGTCTGGTTGTCCATCCAAATGGCCTGACCATCGATGGCTGGCCTAATCTTCAACAACGCCTCCTCGGCAGCACCCGCCGTAATGCCGGAAACCGGTTCGCTGAAGAAGATCCGAACTGTGGTTTGGTTGGAAACCACGCCCGAAGTAAACGCCGAAATATGCGGGTTGAAAGCAATTTCGCCAGATGTTTTCTTGGAACATGCCCCCAAGATGAGACCCAGAAAAATGCATAAGAATACAACCCCCGATAGATAATTCTTTTTCATGGATTTGAGTTTATATCATGCTTAAATGTAACTAAATCAAATATTTTTCACAACGCATCGGTAATCAAATCCCTCAAAGGGATCAGGGTTGTGTCATCAAGGCCCAATTCGGGATTTTGCAATAAGAAGCGCTGGTTAATCATAAAAAGCTCACTATTCAAGCTGTCCTGCTCCCAAACATTGTCCATCTCAAAATAGTCGTCGTCAACCTCGGTAAAGTTCAAATCACAAAAGGAGAGCTCCATCTCGTCGCCTGTTTCATTCATGTACACCAAGGGAAAGCCATGCGTGCGGCAGATGTAAGGTCTGAATGGATAGATGCTACAGGCATGATCGTCAAGCAAAACACACCGCTTTGACTCCGCTGGTGCCCCAACCACTTTTAGCAGCCATGCAGGGTTTGTATGCTGCATCTGCTCCCTGATGTGGTAGAATTCAACCGGGAAGACACTAAAATCCATGCAACAAAGATCGCAACCCTTGCCGCACTTCATATGACCGGCATGCAATTTTGAAAGTTGTTCAACCTTGGCATCCACATTCCTAATAAAATCCTGATACTCTTTATAAACCGAATCCATACAATAAAAATTAAAAAGCTTTGCCGGTTTTTGTCATCAACAAGCACCAGCAAAGCATTATCACACTATTTTTCTATTCCCCCTCACTTCATCCATCATTTGGCCGCCTCTTCAACAGCTCGTTGAAAAACGTTATCGATGGCATGAATGATGGGATAAAACCCTTCATTATCAATGATGTTTCGAGCAATGTAAGCCTTCACCTCCACTTCAATCAACCGTTTTGATTGATCGAAACCTTTGGCATTAAAAGCGATGCCATCTTTTTGGGCTTTCTTCAGCAACTCTTTAACCACTGGTTTCCCATCCAGATAGGTCAATATCCCATCGGCGGTATCAAATTGCTTGAGCTCCTCCCGGTGGGCATCGGCATAGGCCAACGCAAAACTGTATATGGTTCCCTTGCTGCGCAGGTTAAAATAGTAATTTGAGAACTCAGAAGTGTCGCGTGCCACAAAAATATCGGGCATAATGCCTCCTCCTCCATACACGGTGCGACCAGCCTTGGTGGTGTATTTCTCCTTTTCGTCGAACTTGACACTGTCCTGCTCGAAAAACTCCCCTTTGTCGTAGCGATGGATGATATCCTCGTAGTAATCTTTGGCTCCGCCGGTATAGGGTTTCTGGATGCAACGGCCACTGGGCGTGTGGTACCGGGCAACGGTCAACCGCAGGGCAGAGCCGTCGGGTAATGGAATCTGCTGCTGCACCAACCCTTTCCCAAAAGAACGGCGGCCAATGACAATACCCCTATCGTTATCCTGAATGGCACCGGCAAAAATTTCACTGGCCGAGGCCGAAAACTCATCGATTAACACAATCAGCTTAACATCCTGGCAACTTCCAGCGCCATTGGCATTGACATCCTGCCGGGGCTGAGAACGCCCCTCGGTATAAACGATCAGATCGCCTTTTTTCAGAAACTCATTGCACATGCGGATCACCGCATCGAGCAAACCGCCCGAATTACCCCTAAAGTCCATAATCACTTGCTGGCAACCTTGCGACTTGAGCTTGGCCAAAGCCACAATCATCTCATCATAAGTAGTTTGGGCAAAACGGTCAATTTTCACATAGCCCGTTTTATCATCCACCATATAGGCCACATCTACGCTATAAACGGGGATGGCATCTCGCACAATGTCGAAATCTAATTTTTGGGACCCGCGCAGGATGGTCACCTTCACTTGTGTACCCATCTCTCCACGCAATTGCTTCATCACTTTATCGGTGCCGATTTTTATTCCAGCAATGGTTGAATCATTCACGGCAATAATCCGGTCGCCAGGCAAGATCCCCAATTTGGCAGATGGACCGCCGGAAATAACGCTGATCACCAATACGGTATCGTTCTGCATGCTGAACTGAACGCCAATGCCACCAAAATTACCCTCCAACTCTTCATTCACTTGCTGAAGATCTTTTGCCGGGATATAAACACTGTGTGGATCGAGTTTTTCGAGCAACTGCGGAATAATATCCTCCACCATCCCTGAAGTATTGACCGTATCGACATACTCTGATGAAATCAAATCCATAACGGTATTCAACTTGTTGCTTTGAGGGTAAATCAGCATCGACCGTTTGGGAGAGCCAACACCCTGGCTACCGATTAATTTACCAATCAAGACCCCAACAGCAATGAGAATCCCGAAAATTAAAGGCATGATGATTTGAAGACGCTTATTCATGAGTTTATTTTAATTTTTAAATCAATTCTTTTAGTTAATTTCTCCGGAAACAATTACCAAACAACTTCTTCAAGGACAATCGCACGGTTTTGGTGGCGCATGCCGTTTATGGTATGTTTTAGGATGCCGGTGCGTTGTCCGTCGGTGCGACTGGCAGGCGGAAAGTAATAGAAAAGCCACACCAAAAACAATCAATAATCCTGTTCTAAATCTTATCTTCATATTCAACGGATGATAATTTCCTCTTCAATCTGGTCGACCTCTATGCCAGCACGCAATAAAAGCTCAATGCCATCGTCCTTATGGTAGCGCTCAGAATAAACAACGCGCTTTATGCCCGCCTGAATAATCAGTTTGGCACACTCAATACAAGGTGAAGCCGTGACGTACATGGTAGCACCCCTGGAACTGTTGTTGCTGCGAGCCACCTTGGTGATGGCATTCGCCTCGGCATGGAGTACATAAGCTTTGGTGTGCCCATCCTCCCCTTCGCACTCATTTTCAAAACCCGAAGGCGTGCCATTGTAACCATCACTGATGATCATTTTATTCTTGACCATAATGGCTCCCACTTGCCGACGCTTGCAATATGAGTTTTGGGCCCAAATTCGAGCCATCGCCAGATAACGCTGATCCAGCAGATATTGTTTCTTTTCGGAGTTCGTCAACGTACTGCTCATAAAATTATTTCAATTCACGAAATTAATGAATAAATCAACCATAAGTTATTGTTAAATCATTATTTCTTGCTTGCGGCTTTTCTCTTTGGAATCGGGATTCCAAGGGGTATCAAAATCCAAATAAGAAAAAACAGTAGGAGCCAAAGTACTAACAGGCCCATACAAATAAGATGCCTCTTGATCTTCAGAACCAATGATGACAGTTTCTTTTTCGAAAAAAGAGAGGATGCTGATCAAAACACTGACCACTAAAAGGTATTTGAGCGCAGAAAAAAGAGCACCGGCAAGACGATTCAAAATCCCTAACGCCAAACCTTCCACCATCTTATCCAAAACCTTGGCCAGCAAATGAACACCAACCACGATCCCGACAAAAACCAGCAGAAAAGAGACGGCACCAATGTATTTGAAATCCCAAAAAGTGCCAAGCCACTGTGAAAAGGAGTTACTAATAAAAATAGCACCCAACAACCCAACAATCAAAGCTAAAAATGAAGCCAGTTCTTTGATAAACCCGTTAATGCCACCTTTAATCAAAGCAAACAAGAGGATAATGCCTATCACGATATCAAACAAAACCATGGAATGGATCTTAATTGTAAAACGCTAAGATAGCGCCTTCATCAGTTCCATCAAAAAACATAGTAAGAAAAAATGAGTTTCAGCAGGAAATAAAAAGGGTCAGGCCGAAGTAATTAGACTCATCCTTATAAAAAGATCCCATAACTTTAGCTATCGTCACCCATTAAAATTTTATCTTGAACGCCACAAGAGGCATTGATTTTGTTGATTAACCACATAAAAAACGATAACCATGTTTAACCTAATGCTCCTAACCGCCCTCACCTGGCAGGTTCTTCAAGCGCAAACCCCCATTGATAAAGGCTTGGCTACCATCCATAAAAACAAGCTTCAAAGCCAACTCACCTTCCTTTCGGCCGACTGGTTCGAAGGACGGGAAGCGACCACGCGGGGAGCACACATGGCAGCCGACTACCTGGCATCCCTTTACCAGCAAGCAGCCATTGAACCAGCCGGCGACGACAGCACCTATCTTCAAAAGGTTCCACTGGTGATCATCACCCCACCAACGGATGCCTCCCTGGTTATCAACACCCCACAACACAGCCTGACATTCAGCTATGGGCAGGATTTTCACCTCCTGCCACCCACCATCAGCTATGCCACATCGGGAAACATCGCCTGGGCAGGTTACGGGATCGATGACCACCAACAAAAAAAACAGAAGGACAGAATCATCTTCAGGCTTAGCGGCCTTCCCGAAAATGCATCGAAAGAGATGCAGGCACTCAAAACAAATGAGTTGACCAACCTCAAAAACAAAATGGCTGCAGAATCAGGCGTCAAAGCCATTTTGGAATACGACCCCAAAGACCCAGACCTGAAAAACATGCCTTCACAAAACGGATCGCACAACCCTGAAAACCCCGTATCAGGAATCTACAGCCGCCGCTACATGCTTCCCGGCGAACAAACCGCAGAGGTGCCGGTGGTGAAAATCAGCAAAAGTGTGGCAAAGCAAATCATTCCCAACCTCCAAAAGCAACTGGATGATTGGAAACAAAAAGGCGCCATCCCCACCATCGATGCTACAGCTACCATCCAAACGAAGGCCAGCAATCTTCACAAAAGCTGCCGCAACGTTATTGCCCGCATCGAAGGCAGCGAATTGCCCAACGAAATCATAGTGGTGGGTGCCCATTACGACCATTTAGGATCATACAACGGATTTATTTGGAATGGTGCGGACGACAATGCCTCTGGCGCCATAGGCGTGGCCGCAATTGCCGCAGCTTTTAAAGCAACCGGCATCCAACCCAAACGAACCGTCATATTTGCCAACTGGACAGCCGAAGAACGAGGGCTATTGGGTTCGCGCTATTTTGTGAACAACTTCAACCAGATCGAAAAGGTCATCTGCTATCACAACTACGACATGATTGGCCGAAGCTACGACGCAAAAAAAACAGATATGGCCGTATCACTCATGTACACCAAAACATGGCCTAAAGCCGAAATGTTGAGCGACCGATTCAACAAAGCACACAAACTGGGGCTGAACATACGCTTCAGCCCATGGGACAACCCAACCAGCGGTAGCGACAATGCTTTTTTTGCCAAACGAGGCATCCCAATCATGTGGTACCACACCGGAGGCCATGCAGAATACCACAAACCAGGCGACCATGCCGAACAGATTGACTGGCAAAAATTGGAAGCCATCATCAAAAACAGCTTCCTGACGCTTTGGGAACTGGCCAACGAATAGGGACAACAAAAAAGCCTGCAATCGCAATGATTGCAGGCTTTTTTTGTAGTCCCACCCAGACTCGAACTGGAATCTAGAGTTTAGGAAACTCTCGTTCTATCCCTTGAACTATGGAACCTTGTTTTATTTGAGGTGCAAATGTAATGATATTTTCATAATTTGCACCTCCTCAAATTCAAAAATTCATCAACGCTCAAACAAACTTCCTAAAATCCCGCCACTCTCCTTGTTGGCATTGGGTCCAGCGGCAGACAGATTCTGAATCAATTTGCGGGCAGGAAGCGATTGAAGCCATATCCGCCCAGTGCCACGCAGAGTAGCCAGGAAAAGGCCTTCCCCGCCAAAAACCATCGACCGCAAGCCGCCAGCCCGTTCCACACTAAAGTCGATCCCTGGCTCAAAAGCCACAATGCATCCAGTATCCACCCGTATCACTTCATTGTTGAGCCGCCTCTCCACCACCGTTCCTCCGGCATGAACAAAGGCCATACCATCGCCGGTCAACTTTTGTAGTATAAACCCTTCGCCACCAAATAACCCGGCACCCAGCTTTTGATTGAAGTGAATGCTCAAACGGGTTCCCAAGGCAGCACACAAAAAACCATCGCGCTGCACGATAATTTGACCACCCATGGCTTTCAGGTCGATGGGGATAATGGTTCCAGGGTATGGCGCAGCAAAGGCCACATGTTTTTTACCCAAACCCCGGTTGGTGAAATGGGTCAGGAAGAGCGACTCCCCGGTGATCAAACGAGAGGCACCCGAAAGCAATTTCCCGAAAAAATCCTGCCCCGGATTACTGCCATCACCCATTTTGGATTCAAAACTCACGCCATCCTCCATGTACATCATGGCTCCGGCCTCGGCAATCACCGTTTCAAAAGGATCGAGCTCAACCTCAACAAATTGAAGATCGTGCCCAACAATTTTATAACTAATCTCATGTGAAGTCATAATATGAAAAAATTAAAGTTTTTCAATTTAAAATAGGTGGGCACCACTTGATCAGAAGGCGGTCGACATCTTCGCGGGAAGCCTGCCCGTCAATAAAATCGCAGACACCACTACTCAGCGCCCGTTGACGCACCTCCTCCAACTCCCCGCCAATGGCAATGATGGGGACATCATACCCCGATCGCTTCAGTTCCCTTGATGTAGCCAATCCATCAATCACAGAAACCGACAAATCAAGGAAAACAACATCGTACTGCCTCTCTTTGAAATTATTAAGCACCTCAACACCCGAAGACGCCACATCCACATGGTGGTGAACACGGTTGAAAAGGTTGAAGGCATCAGGCGTGCTGGCAAAACCATTCTGGGCCAATAATATATTCAATTTCGTGGTTGTCAATGGATCAAAAAAGGGAATAGCGACGTGAAAATGCCGGATGAAAAACTCACGCAGCAAATTGGGGCGGACAGGTTTTCGCAAATAAACATCGGCTCCCAGCCGTTTCACAAGATTGGTGTTTTGCGAAGGAAGATCGGAGCTTTGCACCATAATCAAATACCGTAAATCAACACCCTGGTTGTGCATGCGTTGCAAAAACATCAATCCATCGAAATTGGGACGGTGATCAATAATCACAACATGATACCCCTGCGACGCAGAAAGCTGTTCAATCGTCTGATCCGAAGCACCCAACACGCACCATTGAACCTTGAACATCTGCAAATTTCGAATCAATGGATGAACTTGCCCTGCATCATCGGTTACGATGGCCACTTTGATGTCGCGCACATCCTTAACGCCAGAAAAATCAATGGCCTTGTCCAAAGTGCGGGTCAACAATGGCAAGGTAAAGATAAAGGAGCAGCCAGGATATTCGGCATTGGTGCGGATACACGATGGGCTTTGAACCCTAATTTGTCCCCCCATAAGTTCTACCAGCTGGCGCGCTATGGTGGTACCCAACCCAGTGCCACCATAGCGGCGAGTGGTGCTGCCATCGGCCTGCCAAAAAGGGTCGAAAATATGTTTGATCACCTCGTCCCGAATCCCAATGCCACTGTCGTGCACTTCAAACTGGAGCCCCTCGTTACCGTTAAACAACTGGCCTTTGGTAACATGCAGCACCACCTCACCCTCAACGGTGAACTTGAGCGCGTTGCTTATCAGGTTGTTTAAGATTTGCCTGAAACGGATGGGATCGCCAATAAAATCATTTGGAATGGGCACCGACGAATGCCACCACAACTTGATCCTCTTCTGTTGCGCCAGCAACTGAAAGGATCCTACAATTTCTTCAATCTCAGTTTTAAGATTAAAGGGAAGGGATTCCACATGGAATTTGCCGGCATCGATCTTCGAAAAATCGAGTATATCGTTGATCAAAACCAACAGCGTATTGGCCGAACTTCTGATGGTTGACAGTATGTTTTGCTCATCGCTGCCCAACGACATTTTTTTTAATATCTCAGCCATTCCGATAATGCCATTCAACGGGGTGCGCAATTCATGGCTGATGTTGGCAATAAAATTGGATTTTGCATCGGCATCGCGACCGCCCTCACCCTGGCATTTATTCTCCAAATTGGAAACTTCGAAAAAAACATCAATATGGTGACATACATTTTCGAAAAAGAAAGGAATACGCTCATTGACTACCACAAAAATATCCCCAGCGGAATTTTGAAGCCGGTAACGAACCGTTGAGGCACTAATACGCGATTTATTGATGATGGTCTTGGCATCGAACCACAAATCATCAACATTCACACACCCTACCAACTCCTCCTCGGCAACACACTCAAAAAGCTGAAGGGCTGCCTTATTAACCTGCCTCACAATATTTTGGTCATCGGACAAAACAACACCCACCGGCAAGTAATAAAGCACCTTGCGCAAGGTTTCCTGCGACTGGAGGATGCGGTGCTCCTGCACATTGCGGTGCCGTATGTAATAAATAAAAGCAGCAGCAAACAATACCAAAACACCCAAGGTGACAAACCCAACGATAAATGAATTGCGTACAATCGTGGCCGTCAACTCTTTGCGAGGCATAGAAAACACCACATAATAAGTTGATCCATTCAACACCATGCGCTTGACAACCGACAATACAGAAACACGGTTGCCATCAACCGACACCTGGTGAACAAGAGCATGCGAATCGTCGATATTGGCCAAAAGGTCGGGAGAAAATCCTGGCTGAAACGGCCCTTTACTGCCCTTGTAGTAAACCAGTTCTGTATTGGGCATCAACACATATTGAAAGTTCAGCTCGCTAAAATAAAAGTGTTGCAATGCCCTATCGAAATAGCCTTTCATATCGATGCCAAATTTGACAAAACCATAAATCTCATGGCGATCCACCAAAGGCTGCTGATAAAAAATTTGATGATCCTGAACAGAAAATAAAATGGTAGACCGATAATAAACCTGGGGCTCCTCCATGCCATACTCGGTGATGTAAGAGTTATCGAACCCTTTGGACACGCGGTAATAAGAACCCCGCACATCACTAACGGTTAAACTCTTGAGATCTTCGCCATACCGATCGTATAGCAACTCCAAACGACTTTGGGGATGGGTGACACGCCATTTTTCAGCAAAGAGCGAATTCAGATCGGAAGGTGTCAGCAAAAGCTGCACATTAATCTGGGTCTTTGCAAAAAAATCGCTGATATGCCCGACGCACAAGGAGAGCTGTTTCTCCATCATACGGCTCTGATAATTCAGCTGCCACCGGTAAGTGTCGGTATAGTAATAGATATTGAACCCGATCAATAACGTCACAATCACTATGCCCCAGACAACAGCCTTCTTCATGTATTAACGATTTAAGTGGTTCCACCAAGCGTCAACGTTGTTTTGTATTGCCTCGACTGATCATTTGGATTCACCCTGTTGCTTTTCATATTGAGCTTTTCACCTGTATTTCTCCTCACTATTCATCAATATATTCACATAGCTCTGATAACGCGTCAGGGCAATTCCTCCCGTTTCAACACATCGTTTCACAGCACATCCAGGCTCATTGATGTGCGTACAGTTATTGAACTGGCAATCCTTTGAAGCCTTAAAAATATCACGAAAGAAATGCGAAAGCTCTTCTTTCTCAATGTTGATAAGCCCAAAACCGCGAACGCCTGGGGTGTCAATAATATATCCACCAAAGGAAAAACGGTGCATTTCAGCATTTGTTGTGGTATGTTTTCCCTGGTGATGGGCATCGCTAATCTCGGCTGTTTTGAGGTTCAACCCCGGTTCTATCTTATTAATCAGCGTGGATTTTCCAACGCCAGAATGACCGGCAATGACACTCACCTTATCGCGCAGCAACGATTTAACCATTTCCAAATCATCCATGTTTTTGGCAGAGATGGAGATCGTTTGGTAACCAATATGTTCGTATAATTCGCGCCATGCAGTCATCTCCTTCAGATGCTTCTTGTCGTAGCGGTCTATTTTATTGAAAACCAACACAACCGGGATACCATAGGCTTCGGCTGAGGCCAGAAAACGGTCGATAAAAACAGGGGTGGTGACGGGATAATTGATGGTGACAAGCAGGAGCGCCTGATCAACATTCGCAGCCAAGACATGCGATTGCTTAGAAAGATTGGAAGCTTTGCGGACAATATAATTCTTCCTTTCCAGAACCTCATCAATCAAACCATCTTCGCCTTCAGGCTCCACCACAACCCGATCGCCAACCGCCACAGGATTGGTACTCTTAATATCTTCCAGACGCATCCGTCCTTTAATGCGGCAGGAAACAATCTTTTCACTTTCCAGCCGAACCAGATAATGACTACCGGTGGATTTGATTACAATACCTTTTTCCAAAAGATTTAAGTATTTGTGTGTTTCCTCAAAAATAATGGATTCCTAACTCTTTTACACACAAAAACAGAATTTTTTTATCACCAGAATCACTATTTAAACAAAAAAGGGAGCAAAAACGCTCCCTTTCGTATATCACTCTGCAATAAGCAGATAAAAACTCTTCTTCCCTTTTTGAACCAGAAGATACTTGTCGTTCAACAAATCACCCATACCAACCAAGCGATCGCCGTTGTCGATTTTCTCCTTATTTAGCTGCAAGCCGCCACCGGCAATAGTCCGGCGCAACTCCCCTTTGGATGGGAATACACTGCTTTTTTCAGCCAACAGATCAACAATATTGACACCTTCCTGCAGAGCCACTTTTTCAATGGTGAAGATGGGCACACCTTCAAAAACTGAAAGAAAAGTAGGTTCATCCATTTTTTTCAAAGTCTGGGTAGAACCGCGGCCAAAAAGGATTTGCGAAGCCTCAATAGAAGTCTCCAAAGCCTCTTGCCCATGTACCAGTATGGTCATCTCGTTGGCCAATCGGTTTTGCAAAGGACGCAAATGAGGTGCTTCAACCTGCTCTTTCACCAAAGTCTCTATCTCCTGCTTATTCAACAATGTAAAGATCTTGATATATTTCTCAGCATCCTGATCGGAGGTATTCAACCAAAACTGATAAAATTGATATGGGGTGGTTTTAGCCGCATCAAGCCAGATGTTGCCTGATTCGGTCTTCCCAAATTTACCGCCATCGGCTTTCGTGATCAAGGGGCACACCAGGGCATACGCTTCACCACCCACGGTTTTGCGTATCAACTCGGTTCCGGTGGTGATATTGCCCCACTGGTCGCTCCCGCCCATTTGCAATTTGCAATCCAACTCCTTGTAAAGGTGAAGATAATCGTAACCTTGCACCAGTTGGTAAGTAAATTCGGTAAACGACATACCGTCGCGCGATTCAGAACTCAAACGTTTCTTCACCGAATCTTTCGACATCATGTAATTAACAGTGATATACTTACCCACATCACGAATAAAATCGAGGAATGAAAAATCCTTCATCCAGTCGTAGTTGTTCACCATTACAGCAGAGTTGGCTTCCCCACTATTAAAATCAAGAAACCGCATCAACTGTTTCTTGATGGATTCTTGGTTGTGCCTAAGTGTGGGTTCATCCAACAGGTTGCGTTCGGCCGATTTCATGGAGGGGTCGCCAATCATGCCGGTTGCTCCGCCCACCAACACCACCGGGCGGTGTCCCGCCTGCTGCAAATGTTTGAGCATCATAACACCCACAAGGTGACCAATGTGCAACGAATCGGCCGTAGGATCAATGCCTACGTAAGCCGTCGTCATCTCCTTGTTCAGATGTTCCTCCGTTCCGGGCATGATGTCATGGATCATGCCACGCCATTGAAGTTCTTCTACAAAATTCATCAAACTATCCATTTAATAAAGGTTGACCATCAATCAACAGACCAACCCTTCTTTTTACAACAACAAAAAACAGCCTAAATCCAGATATATCTCTATCTGCCATTCACACCATTATCATTCACAAAGATAACATTTGTCTTTCAATTAAATCCCGTTAAAGCCAGTTCTTTATAAATCAACAAAGGTGCCTTTCGAAATAATGCAAGAAATAACCAAGAAAAACGGCCTCTTTTTTTTGCGAAATAAATATCTTAGGTACATTTGTTGTATTATGACAATAACAGCGAAAAACTTACCGAACAAAATTAAATAAAGATTCCATGAACCAGAATAAGAGGAGAACAACCATGAAATGGATGGTTGGTGGCGTGCTTTGCATCATCCTATCGATAGGATTATACAGCTTCAACGATGACAAGAAGAATTTTGACATCGTGAAAAACCTGGATATTTTTTACAGCGTATTCAGGGAACTGAACACCTATTATGTTGATGACACCAACCCTGAGAAACTGATAAAAAAAGGGATAGATGAAATGCTTGGCTCTCTGGATCCTTACACCACCTACATCCCTGAGTCGGAGATGGAAGATTTCAAGTTCATGACCACAGGCGAATACGCTGGCATCGGTTCGTTGATCTCAAAAATTGACGACTATGTGGTGATTGCTGAGCCCTACGAAGGATTTCCGGCACAACAGGCAGGCCTCAAACCTGGCGACCGGATACTGGAGATAGATGGTGTTTCCATGGTGAAAAAGAACACGGCAGATGTGAGCAACCGCCTCAAAGGTGCGGCCAACACCACCTTGAAAATAAAAATCGACCGCCCCGGTGTTAAGAAACCTTTGGAGATTGAGCTCACTCGCAAAAGCATCCAAATCAACGCAGTACCATATTACGGCATGCTCAACAACCAGACAGGTATCATCATTTTGAATAATTTCACCCAGGATTGCTCACGCGAAGTGGAAAATGCCTTCCTCGACCTGAAGGAAAAACAAAATGCAAAAAATATCATCCTCGACCTCAGGGGCAACCCTGGCGGGCTTTTGGATGAAGCGATCAAGATTGTCAACCTTTTTGTGCCCAAAGGTTCCGACATCGTCAGCACCAGGGGCAAGGTAAAACAGTGGGACAAAACCTACACCGCCACCCGCCAACCCATCGACACCATTATGCCCATTGCGGTGTTGATCAGCCGAGGTTCGGCGTCGGCGTCGGAGATTGTAGCCGGCGCCCTTCAGGATCTGGACAGGGCAGTTATTGTTGGCCAACGTTCATTTGGCAAAGGATTGGTTCAAGCCACCCGAAACCTAGCCTACAACTCAAAACTGAAGGTCACCACGGCCAAATATTACATCCCTTCGGGTCGATGTATCCAAGCTGTTGATTACACGCACCGCAACGATGACGGATCGGTTGGCTACGTGCCCGACTCCCTGATATCGGAATTCAAAACCCGGGTGGGACGCACAGTCTTCGACGGTGGCGGCGTATCGCCCGACATTACGGTACCCACGGAGCGCTACAGCAACATCACCTTTGCCTTGGTGGCTCAGCAGGTCATCTTCAAATACGCCACGCAATTCTGCTTGGCCAACCCAACCATTCCTTCACCTAACGAATTTGAGATAACCGATGGCAACTATGGAGAATTCAAAACTTTCGTGGCCGATCAAAAGGATTTCAAATACGAAAGCCGCTCACAGGAAATGCTGAAAAAGCTAAAGGAGACCGCCGAACGTGAGGAGTATTACAAAGCTTCGGCAAAAGAGTTCGAGGCGCTGGAAAACGTACTAAAACTAGATGTGGAGAAAGACCTGGATCTTTTTGCGCCTGAAATAAAAGAACTACTCTCGCTGGAATTGATGCGTCGTTACTACTATCAAAAGGGCGCCATACAATTCGGCCTGCGCAACGATAAAGAGCTTCAGGCTGCCATCAGCACTCTGGACAGCAACGAACAGTACAATGGGTTGCTCACAGGCTCCATTTTAAGCCATGCTGGCGACAAACGGATGAGTAAGATTGAAAAAGAAGAGGAAGAATAAGAAACCAATTTGAAACAAAAAAGCCCGCCTAAACAGCGGGCTTTTTAATTCAATAGAAAAATATCATTCAATAATCGTAATCCATCCAAACTTGTCTGCCTCATCGCCGTATTGAATGGCCCGCAAGCGATTGTAAAGCATTTCACACACTTTGCCGGGCTTGCCATCCTTGCTGAACACATAAGATTTTCCGGTATCCACATCATCAATACGACCTACAGGACTGATCACAGCAGCTGTGCCGCATGCACCCGCTTCCTCAAAAGAATCGAGCTCCTCCAGCATAATAGGGCGCCTTTCCACCTTCAAACCGCTATCCTTAGCCAACTCATACAAACTCTTATTGGTAATGGAGGGCAAAATGGAATGGGATTCTGGGGTGACGTAAGTATTGTCCTTGATCACAAAAAAGTTAGCTGGACCGCACTCGTCAATGTATTTCTTCTCCTTACTGTCGAGGTAGAGCACGGCCGAATAGCCCTTTTCGTGTGCCAACTTGCCCGCAACCAGGCTGGCAGCATAATTGCCACCCACCTTGATATGCCCGGTGCCATTGGGCGCCGCGCGGTCGTACTGACGACTGATCATCATATTGGTGGGCTTAAAGCCTTCTTTGAAATAAGGCCCAACAGGTGTAACAAAGATCATGAATAGGTACTCATCCGAAGGAGAAACCCCAACACGCGCACCGGTACCCACCAACAAAGGACGCAAATAAAGCGAAGCACCCGATTCGTATGGCGGCACAAACCGCTCATTAAGTTTGATCACTTTTTTAACAGCTTCCACAAACAACTCTTCAGGAACTGGTGCCATCAGGATGCCATGGGCAGAACTCTGAAGCCGTTTGGCATTTTCTTCAACCCGGAACACACGAATTTTCCCATCTTTACCTTTGAAGGCTTTCAATCCTTCAAAAGCTTCCTGACCATAGTGCAAGCAGGTGGCTGCCATATGGATACCGATTTGATCCGACGAACTGACCTCCAGCTCGCCCCATTTACCATCGCGATAATAACAGCGAACGTTGTAATCGGTCTTCATATAACTAAAAGAGAGATTACTCCAATCGATACTACTCATAATATTTAGTTTAGATTTTAACTTAATAATAAAAGCTAAGGTAATGCTTAATTACGATATGGCTAATGATTTTCAACACCAAATAGGAGCAATTAAACTGTTTTTTAACACAAAACCATCGATCAACCACTCCGCCTCACCAATGAGCGGCAAACCAATTGCGCAGAACAACGGCAAGGATGGCCACAAACAGGGCAATCGAATGGCTTTTTTAAACTCGATTGAAACCAGAAATCACTGATCTCTAAAACCCGATCAAAACCTAAGGCAGCAAAAACTCCTTCGGCAGGTATTTGGCCTGCGGCAACCCACAAATAGGCATAGCAACAGATGGCATTTTGCCTGCGAGCGATATTGACCACCATCTGCAATAAAGCCGTGGCATAACCCTTACGCTCAAAACTTTTGTCAATGGCGATTGACTTGACATAAACCGCCCGCCCGCCATGGGAATAGGTTCCATACAACTCAACCGGGAAATCGCTACCCTCCATCAAATAAAACAGAACAAAACCCACCACCATATCCTGCTCAACACCCACCAGGACAATGGCCTGCCCATCCATCAACTCATCGCGGGTGATATAGCCCTTACCAAACCTGCTGTCGGCAATGTCAAGCACGGCGTTTAAATGGCCGTCATTCACGTATTGTAAAACCATGGCGTCGCTATGCTATGATTTCCCTGATGACATGCGATGCGGCATACAGCCCAAAGATGGCCGGCAAATAACTGATAGTACCCGTTGTGGTTTTCTTGTTGCGTTCATTCTCGGTGAAAACAACTGTTTCTGGATCCACCATCTCGGACGAGAACACCACCGGAAAGCCCTTTTTAATGCCGAATTTCCCCAGCCGCTTGCGCACCATGCGCGATAGCTTGCAATTGTAGGTTTTGCTGATGTCGGTGATTTGCACCAACGACGGATCCAGCTTTCCTCCAGCGCCCATGGATGAAATAAGCCTGTAATTCCGTTGGAGGGTGTGCACAATCAGAAACACCTTGGGGCTGAGCGAATCAATGGCGTCCACCACAAAATCGAAAGGCTGCTCAAGCAAGATTTCGAAATCCTTGCCCATCATAAACTGGTCAACAACCTTCAACTCCAGTTCTGGATTGATGTCCAATAACCGAGTGGCCATCACGGCCGCCTTCCGTTGGCCCAGTGTGGAGACCAAAGCCGGCAGTTGCCGGTTGCGGTTACTCGATTGAACCACATCGCCATCTACGATGGTGAGGCGGCCAATACCACTGCGCACCAGCTGCTCGGCCACATAAGAGCCCACACCACCCAGTCCGGCCACCAACACATGAGCCTGTTTCAGCTTCTCTACCTTTTCACTCCCCAACAACAACTCTGTCCGTTCAAGCCAATCTGTCAACATTAAAAAGTCGATTAAAATTATTATAAATCATCACCTTCAGCCGCACCACATCCAACTCCAAAATAGCTGCCGCAGCATGGTAAATTTGTCCGATAGGAAAACCTGAATCATCGGTTTCAAAAAACAACCGTTCAACCGGGATTGCCCTCAGTGAAGCCACCAGTTTTGGATTGGGTCGCAACAAGGCAGCTCCAAAGGAAAACAAAAAATTGCGCTCGAGCAAATGGTGAACCATCTCCACCGACGATTGAAAACCATGCAAAATCCAAGCCGGATGACCTTGGTGGCGATCGCTCAATACAGCCACCTCATTGTAGCGTTTCACACAATGAACAATAAGTGGCTTATTAACTGTGGCCGACAATTTAGCCTGCCATTGAAAAAGCTCCGTCTGCAGACGCTCATCAGTTCGACAGAATCCATCCAATCCTGCTTCACCCACCATCAGGCAATTCGGGTCGGATGACAATTCTACCAACCAATGCCGGTAGGCCTCCATCTGCTCTTCCTCAATATACCATGGATGCACCCCCGCCGAAAAGAAACCGAATTGTCCAGTTTCCACCTCGAAAGGCAGTTTGTTCACCACCTCTACAACTGATTGCGCAAGGCATGGTTGATGCGTATGAATATCCACAAAAGGTAACATAATGGCAAAAAAATAAGGGTCGCATTTTACGACCCTTAATATAGCAACAAAAAAGCGCTTTCGTTATCTTGAACTCCGCTTCCGTTCAACTTCGGTCAACAAAATTTTACGGATACGGATGCTTTTGGGCGTCACCTCCACATACTCATCACCCTGAATATACTCCAAGGCCTCTTCTAGACTGAATACAATTGGTGGTGCCAGACGAACCTTGTCGTCGGAACCGGAAGCACGCATATTGGTTAGTTTTTTCGACTTGGTGATGTTGATGGTCAAATCGCCTTCGCGGTTGTTCTCACCAACCACTTGTCCCATATAAACTTCTTCTTGAGGTGCCACGAAGAACTTACCACGGTCCTGCAGTTTATCGAGTGCATAAGCAAATGCCGTGCCCGACTCCAGTACAATCAATGAACCATTCTGACGTTTCTCAATAACCCCTTTCCAAGGTTCAAATCCGATAAAGCGGTGCGCCATAATGGCTTCACCTGCGGTAGCGGTCAATAGGTTGCTTCGCAAACCAATGATACCACGCGATGGAATGCGGAACTCCAGGTGGATGCGCTCGCCTTTGCGCTCCATGGTGAGCAATTCACCTTTTTTCTGGGTAACCAATTCAATGGCCTTTCCAGAATACTCTTCGGGCAAATCAATGGTCAAATCTTCAACTGGTTCATTTTTTTCACCAGCGATCTCTTTAATGATAACTTGTGGCTGACCAACCTGAAGCTCGTAACCTTCGCGACGCATGGTTTCGATCAATACGGAAAGGTGTAAAACACCACGTCCGAAGACATTCCATGAATCGGCACTATCGGTGTTCTCCACACGCAAGGCAAGGTTTTTCTCCAACTCTTTATCCAAACGATCGCGGATATGTCGCGAAGTAACAAATTTACCCTCTTTACCAAAAAATGGAGAGTTGTTGATGGTAAACAACATACTCATAGTTGGCTCATCGATGGAGATGGGATCCAACGGTTCGGGATTTTCAATATCGGCAACAGTATCGCCAATGTCGAAGCCCTCAATACCTACAATAGCACAAAGCTCGCCACACTGCGCCACTTCAGTTTTCATCTTACCCATCCCTTCGAAAAGATAAAGATCTTTGATGCGGCTTTTGATAATGCGTCCGTCACGCTTGCACAAGCTCACATCCATACCCGGTCGCAAATCGCCACGGTGAACACGACCAATGGCAATCCGTCCGGTATAATTCGAATATTCCAAGGAAGTTACCAACAACTGTGGTGTACCTTCGTTTTTAACAGGAGCAGGGATATGTTCGATGATGGCTTCAAAAATCGCATCAATGTTATCGGTTTTCACCTTCCAGTCGGTGCTCATCCAATTCTCCTTGGCCGAACCATAAACTGAAGGGAAATCCAACTGATTTTCATTAGCATCCAATGAGAACATCAAATCGAAAACTGATTCGTGAACTTCTTCGGGGCGACAGTTGGGCTTGTCAACTTTATTGATGACCACAATGGGTTTTAATCCCATCTGAATGGCCTTTTGCAGAACGAAACGTGTTTGAGGCATAGGACCTTCGAAGGCATCCACCAAAAGAAGCACGCCATCGGCCATATTCAACACACGTTCAACCTCTCCACCAAAATCGGAGTGACCTGGTGTGTCGATGATGTTGATCTTGTAATCCTTCCAAACAACAGCAGCATTTTTGGCAAGGATAGTGATTCCACGCTCCCGCTCCAAGTCATTGTTATCCATCATCAGCTCACCAACCTTTTGGTGATCTTTAAACAATTTTCCAGCCATCAACATCTTGTCCACCAGGGTTGTTTTACCGTGGTCTACGTGGGCTATGATGGCCACATTTCGTATTTTCTGCATATACTTCTTTATAAGGTGCGCAAAGTTAGGCTAATTTTTTCGCATACAGAGATAATTTTTTATTAAAAAAGGTTTAAAGACTGGCTTTTACGAAAAAAAAAGCCATGCAAAGCACACCTCAAAAGCGCTTCTAAAAATAGAAAAGGCCAAAGATTTTAAAAACTGTATATTTGCTTATTGAACTAGAAAAAACAACAGAGATGCCTGAAACAAAGAACGAAGTATATCTCCTTGACGCTTACGCACTGATATACAGAGCCTATTACGCATTTATCCGCAACCCGCGCATCAATTCAAAAGGTTTGAACACGTCGGCCATATTCGGGTTCACCAACTCGTTGCTGGAAGTGTTAACCAAGGCCAAGCCCGAATACCTGGCCGTGGCCTTCGATCCGGCAGGATTGAATTTCAGGCACGACCTCTACCCCGAGTACAAGGCCAATCGCGAAGCCACCCCCGAGGACATCAAACTGGCGGTGCCCTACATTAAAAGCATATTAAATGCCATGCACATCCCAATATTAGAAAAAACTGGCTTCGAGGCGGATGATGTGATTGGAACCATGGCGAAAAAAGCTGAACAGGCAGGTTATAAAGTATTTATGGTAACTCCAGATAAAGACTATGCTCAATTAATATCGGACAACATAAAGATTTACAAGCCCAAAAGCAATGGCAACGACATAGAAATATGGGGGATCAAGGAAGTTTGCGACCACTTTGAAATACAAGACCCCATTCAGGTGATTGACATTTTGGGCCTGTGGGGCGATGCCGCCGACAACATCCCCGGGTGCCCAAACATTGGCGAAAAAAAGGCAAAAGCACTTATCAAGGAGTATGGCTGCATTGATGGCGTTTACCAAAACATAGAACAGCAAAAAGGCAAACAAAAAGAGAACCTGGTGAATTTTGAAGCTCAGGTTAAACTATCGCGTCAATTAGCTACCATTGACACCAATGTACCAATAGATTTCAATCAGGAAGAGATCAAAGTCGACAAACCCGATTCGAAGGAACTAACACGCATTTTCGAAGAGCTGGAGTTCCGCACATTGATCACCCGCATCGAAGAACATTTCGGTCTTCGCCAACAGCCCGCCCCAATGGGGGACCTATTTGCCCAGGCAGGCATCAGCATACCAAATACCTCCGACTACTCATCATTTAAAAAAGCTGAAAATACCGAACACAACTATTACCTGATAAACAATGAAATGTCACTAACTTCCTTAATCATGGAATTAAGTGTGCAAAAATCATTCTGCTTCGATACCGAAACCACTTCATTGGAAACCACCAATGCAGAACTGGTTGGAATCTCATTCGCATGGAAAGCCCATGAAGCATATTACATCCCCATCCCAAAGGAGCGGGAAGCAGCAATTGAAATCACCGAAGCCCTTCGCCCATTATTTGAAGATGAAGCAATAACCAAAGTGGGGCAAAACATCAAGTACGACTTGCTTGTACTCAAAAACTACAACATCGACCTTAAAGGGGAACTTTTCGACACCATGATTGCCCACTTTCTGCTCTACCCGGGCTTGAAAAACGGCATGGACTTTATGGCTGAAACCTACCTGCACTACCGCCCAATTTCAATTGAGGAGTTAATCGGAAAAAAAGGGGCACAACAAGGCAACATGCGGGACGTACCCCATGAGAAGATTAAAGAGTACGCCGCCGAAGATGCTGACATCACCTGGCAGCTCTACGAAATATTTAAACAGAAACTTCAAAATAGCAATATCAAAGAACTGTTTTACAATATAGAAATGCCACTAGTTAAAGTACTGGCCAACATGGAACATACCGGCGTAAAACTTGACGACAAGGCCTTGAACATATTCGCGGAAGTGTTGAAAAAACAGATCGCCGAATTGGAAATAAAAATACAGGAGATCGCGGGGACACCATTCAACATTGCCAGTCCAAAACAGGTTGGAGAAGTTTTGTTCGACCGACTTAAAATAGACAAAGAGGCCAAAAAAACCAAAACCGGGCAATACAGCACCAACGAGGAGACCCTTCAGAAGTTGAAAAATGCCCACCCAATAGTGGAAGCCATCCTTGAACACCGTGGCTTAGTTAAACTACTGAATACCTACGTAGAATCACTTCCTAAGTTAATTAATACTACAACAGGAAGAATCCACACATCGTACAATCAAACCATTGTTGTAACCGGCCGCCTTAGCAGCACCAACCCCAACCTTCAAAACATCCCCATCCGCGACGAAAATGGGAAAGAGATTAGGAAGGCATTCACCGCCAGCGACGACCAACACATCTTTCTTTCGGCCGACTACTCCCAAGTGGAACTTCGTTTGATGGCGCACTTCAGCGAAGACGAACACTTGATTGAGGCCTTTAGGCAAGGGGAGGATATCCACACAGCAACAGCTGCTAAAGTATTCAAAGTATCAACAACAGAAGTAACGCCGGAAATGCGCAGAAAGGCAAAAACGGCAAACTTTGGCATCATCTACGGCATATCGGCCTTTGGATTAGCCGAGCGTCTGAACATCCCACGCAAGGAAGCCAAAGAGATCATCGACGGCTATTTCGAAAACTTCCCTGGGGTGAAGGAGTACATGGACGCGTGTATTTCAAAAGCCAGGGAGGAAGGTTATGTGGAGACTCTCTTTGGCCGCCGGCGCCAGCTCGATGACATCAACTCCCGCAACAGCATCGTGCGGGGCGTTGCTGAACGCAATGCCATCAATGCGCCCATCCAAGGCACCGCTGCCGACATCATCAAAATAGCAATGATCGACATATACAAGGAAATGAACAATTTAAACTTGAAATCGAAAATGATACTTCAAGTACACGACGAATTGAACTTCGATGTTTGCCAAGAGGAGTTGGAAACCATGAAGGAGCTGGTAAAGCGCTGCATGGAAAACGCCTGCGTGCTAAAAGTGCCTCTTATAGCTGATATGGGCACCGGAAAAAACTGGCTGGAAGCACATTGATCGGGCACCTGAACATAAAAAAAACCGCACGAATGCGGTTTTTTTTATGTTCAGATAGCAAATCACTGGATCACTTCAACATCGAAACGGTAAATCCGCACAAAGCAGATACTTCCATCATCGCGACAAGTTCTCATTTCCCCGATAAAGCGATCGGACTGGGACTCGTCAACCGACCAGAGGAACAGGCGGTGGTTGGAGGGCAAAGCCCCGGCACCAAACCAATTGTCCACCCGATGCGGGGGTCTTTCACCAATATTATAGTGCTGGGCATCAATTTCATCAAAAGCTTGCACTTTCCGCTCAAGCAGGAATTTCCGAAACTGGTCCACATCCGCCTCAGCAACCAAAACCATCATCATTTTCTTGGTATCCATAAGCTCATCAATTATTGTTTATCCTGACCGTCACGGTCAGCATACTTTTTCTTCTCAACCATATAGTAAATCAACGGCACAATGACCAAAGTCAACAAGGTCGATGCCAGAGTTCCTCCCATCAGCGAGATGGCCAACCCTTGAAAAATCGGGTCAAACAAGATAACCACAGCTCCTATTACCACCGTGATGGCCGTCAGGAATATTGGCATAGTACGGACAGCCCCCGCCTCGATAATCGCCTGCTTCAAGTTCACACCATCGTCCAACCGGATGTTGACAAAGTCGATAAGCAGAATGGAGTTCCGCACCATTACCCCTGCCAGAGCAATTAGGCCAATCATGGAGGTGGCCGAAAAGAAGGCTCCCAACAGCCAATGGCCCAATACGATCCCGATCAAGGAGAGCGGTATGGCGATCATCATCACGATAGGGGTTTTGAGGTTCTGAAACCACCCCACAATAAGAAGGTAGATCACCACCAGCACCACGGCAAAAGCAGTACCCAAATCCCTGAAAACTTCGTAGGTAATTTGCCACTCCCCATCCCATTTCAAGCCATAGTCCTGATCAACAAATGGCTGGCCGGTATAGTAGTCGGCAAGGGCGTATCCCTCAGGCAATTGGAGTTGCGCCATCTCCTTACCAAAATCGAGGATGGTATAGACTGGACTCTCCAAATCTCCAGCTACTTCGGCTGTTACAAACACCACCCGCTTTTGATTTTTGCGGTAAATGGACTTGTCCTTGTTTTTCTCCTGGATCTTCACCAAATCACCGACCGAAACACTATGCCCCCTTTGGGAGATGAGCGTCAGTTGCCGCAAATCATCTACAGAACTCCGCTGGACTTCAGGCAAACGAAGCACCACGCCAGTTTGGTTTTTCTCGTTGGGAGAAAACAGAGGGGTAATATTGTGACCCGACAGAGCCATGCTGATGACCGAAACCACCTGCTGAGGCGATACCCCAGCCAAAAGTGCACGCTCCTTATCCACCTCAAAAAGGAATTCAGGCTGATCCCCTTCCATCATCCAATCAACATCCACCACATTGGGCATCTTTGACAACCGTTCCTTCACCTGACGTGCAACTTCAATCTGTTGCTGATAATCCGGCCCATAGATTTCGGCTACAAGTGTTGACATAACCGGAGGACCAGGAGGCACTTCCACCACTTTAACATTGGCGCCATATTTGTGACCGATGCGTTGCACCGGCTCCCTCAAAATCTTGGCAATGTCATGACTGGCCAAATCGCGGTCGCCTTTATGAACCAGATTAACCTGTATATCTGCAACATGGGAGCCACGTCTCAAATCGTAATGACGCACCAAACCATTAAAGCTGATGGGGGCTGAGGTACCCACGTAAGTTTGATAATTCTCAACCAATTCATTCTGCGTTAAATAAAGCGCAATCTCCTTGGTGACAGCAGCAGTCGTTTCAAGCGTGGAGCCTTCGGGCATATCAATCACCAATTGCAACTCACTCTTATTGTCGAAAGGCAATATCTTAACCGTGACAACCTTAAAAAAGAAAAGACTGACTGAGACCATCAAAAGAACCACAACACCACCAATGAAAACCCAACGCTTCACAACACTCTCAAGAAGAGGCGACATGGTACGGTTATATATCCTATAAATCCATGTACTTTCCAGTTGATAGCCACGCTCATCCTGCACCTTTTCATCGTTGTGGCGCAAGAACCTAAAAGCAAGCCATGGTGTGATCATCAAAGCCACAATCAATGAAAAAATCATAGCCAAAGAGGCACCAATAGGCATCGGACTCATATAAGGCCCCATCATGCCACCAACAAAAACCATGGGTATCACAGCAGCAATAACCGTTAAAGTTGCCAATATGGTAGGATTACCAACTTCATCAATTGCTCTAAGTGCGGCCTGCAACGGAGGAAGCTTATTCATTTTAAAGTGCCGATGCATATTCTCAGCAATAATTATGGAGTCGTCCACCACAATCCCAGTAACAAATACAAGAGCAAAAAGTGTGATGCGGTTCAAGGTATAGTCCATGAAATAATAGCTGAACATAGTCAACGCAAAAGTAATGGGGACTGAAATGAAGACCACCAAAGCCCCCCGCCATCCCATGGCCAACAAAACAACCAGGGAAACGGCCACGACAGCACCAAGCAAATGGGTTAACAATTCAGCAACCTTATCGGCAGCCGTAGCACCATAGTTGCGCGTGGTGGAAATATGAATGTCGGAGGTCAACAAATCAGCCTTCAACGCCTCTACTTTTTCCATAATCAAGCCGGTGAGGCGCATGGCATCGGCACCCCGACGCTTCGCAACAGAAATGGTGACCGCTGGATAGTCACCTGGATGACCAGCCTTCAGTTCGCCAGCCCCTTCCCCATAACCAAAAGAGACGTAGGATACAGGTATTTCAGGACCATCCACCACCTTTGCGATCTGATGGAGATAAATCGGATGCTGCTGGTATACCCCCACCACCAAATTATTGACATCATCCACAGAAGAGAGAAATTGACCGGTTTGGACAGAAAAGGAAGTATTCTCTCGGTTAAAGGAACCGGATTGCAACTGTTGGTTGGCAGACTGAATCTGCTGGGCAACCATCAAGGGATCAATGCTAAAGGCGGTCATTTTATCGCGATCGAGCATCACCTGTATCTCCCTGTTTCGCCCACCAATTAGTGTGGTTTGAGAAACATCATAGATCTGTTTAATCTCATCGTCCAACTCTTGAGCCACACGCTTCAACTCAAAATCATCGTAGCGGTCGCTCCACAACGTCAGAGCCAATACCGGCACATCATCTATGGATCGTGTTTTCACCAAAGGCATTTGCACACCCTTAGGCATCTGATCCATGTGCTTAATTATCTCATTGTATAATTTAACCAAACTGCGTTCAATATCCTCACCCACATAAAACTGCACAATCATCATGCCCTGCCCTGGCATCGATTGAGAGTAAACATACTCGACGCCCTTGACATTGGACACCAGTTTCTCAACGGGTCTGATGACGTGCAATTCCACCTCTTGGGGAGATGCACCTGGATAAGAGAAAAATATATCGGCAATGGGCACGTCAATCTGTGGCTCCTCTTCGCGCGGGGTCAGATAGGCGCTGTAAACACCCACCAACACAAACACCACCATCAACAAGGGCGTTAGCTTGGAGTTGATAAAAAGACGCGCAAAAGTACCAGCTGCTTGTGTCTTCATATTTAATAATTTATAATTTACTTTTCAATAAAAGGTTTAATCTAAAGCCACATAGGCACCATCGTATAAACGGCCAGAAGCATTCAAAATATAGGAATCCCCAACCGTCAATCCTGAAAGAATTTCGGCTTGATGATCAGCCACCAAACCCACTCTCACCCATCTCAAGAGGGCTTGGCCTTGATCGGTGACGCACCACAAACCGGTCAATTGTCCCCTGTTTACCAGTGCCTTACGATCGACCGTCACGGACTTTTTCTGAAGCTTATCAGGAACAACCAAAACTGTCATGCCGCTCTTGGCCGTCTGCCGCTCAAAATCGTCGGATTGGGCAACCACCTGATAATGTCCACCGCTGTGGATCCGCGAGGGGTTCACTTCGGAAACCACCCCTTGAGCCATCTGCCCGGTTGTATGAACAGAAAGAGTGACCTTGTCCCCTATTTGGATGGCATTGATTTCACTCTCAGGCACTAGAAAGCTGACCTGGAACCGGTCTCCGCCCTCCAAGGCCAACAATGGCATCCCGGGCGATGCCATATCGCCACCGTTCAGGAATTTATGGGTCACCACACCGGCATACGGAGCACGGACATCGGCATACGACATCATCTCAGCTAACTCATCCTCCATGGTGGAAACCGAAGCCAACCTCGCCTCGGCCATCTTGAAACGAGTCGCCATATCTTCCAACTCCTTCTTTGAGGCACTGCCCGATTCGTAAAGAGACTGGAAACGGCGGTAATCGTTTTCAGCATTCTCAAAAGCAGCCTTGATCTCGTCGATGGAGGCGGCCACTTGGTTTTGACGAGCTTTGATGTCGTTGCTCCTGATTGAAACTAACAAATCACCTTTCTTAACCGATTGACCTTCTGTAACATAAAATTGCAATATTTGCCCCATAATTCGGGTGGAGACAACCGATTGTTTGACCGGTTCAATCTTTCCGGAGAAAGTAATGCCGTGCCCCAAGAAAGCACTATCAGCTTGTTTGACAACAACTTTGATGGTTGAACGATTATCAGCAGCATCTTGTTTGTTCCCACAAGAGGTAACTGTCAAAAAAGCTACCAATCCAATAATTAAAACACTGTATTTCATCTCTATATATTTTCTTTATAAACTAATATTCAATGCATTTAAAAGAGGTATTAATCTTAAATATTTGCTTGACCCGAAAGCCATTCATACTGGAACACCGCCACATTGTATTCGTAAACGGACTGAAGGTATTTTAACCGCGTTTCGGCCAACTGCGATTCGGCCATCATCAGGTCGGAAGTGCGCTCCAACCCCTCTTGATAACGGTCGCTACGGATTTTCATGGCTTGCTCGGCCTGGGTAACAGACAATTCATAAACATCTTTTTTGGAATAATTTAGCTGAACTGAACGCATCAATTGCATAAGCTCCATATTGCTTTGATTGAGATGGCTTTCGTATTCGGTTTGAGCCACCAACAGAGCGCTCGAATTTTTTCTCACGGAAGAAACCTGCCGCATGCCATCGAACAAACGCCATTGCAACTTAACCCCAACCATCCAGCTGTCCTTATCCAGCTTGAAGGATTCATTGTTGAAACCGTAAGTTCCCATGGCATTGATCCTGGGCGCAAATCGGTAACGCGTCATTTGCAACTGCTTTTTCTGGGCTTCCAATCCAAAAGCCATGGCCTTCAAATCGGCACGATTCTCAGTGGAAGAAACCGAAAATGCCGGAAGGGCAACCGCATTAAGCGAATCCAATGCAGAGACAGGAAGGTTGGCCGGTTTTCCCATTAAAAAATTAAGGTTTTCTTTGGCAGCAATCAATTGATTGTTGGCCATCTGCAACTGGGCTTCCAGCTCAAGTACACGCACCTGCACACTCAACACATCGGCATGTTTAACATACCCTTGTTCAAAATTATCGGCCGCCATCTGGTGATAAGACTTGGCAGCCACCAACGCTTTTGATAAAACATCAATCTGACCTTGAGCCAATTGCAAGGCATAATAACTGCGTTTGACCAGAAACACAATGTGCTGTCGGGTGAAAACGGCTTTGTTCTCCACAGCACGGACTGCCGAACCGGTGGCACTGCGGCCTTGCCAGGCATCAATATTAAAAAGCGGTTGAACAACCTCGATGCCAGCATTGAAATTTTTAGTCGTGCCTGGATCATTCAACAACTCGGGATTAAAATCTGCCTGAGTCACGATGCCTTGTTGCAACTTATAGCCAAAAGCATAAAGCGGATCGTTGGTTACGGCATACATGCTGCTGACCTCCACCGTAGGTAAAAATGAAGCCAATGAGGAGGAACGATCGGCTTTCACCTGCTGCACTTCCTGAAGACTTTTCCTAACCTGCCAGTTTTGTTCCAGCGCAACGGAAACTGCCTCATCCAATGAAATGGCATGAGATTCCTGCGACATCGAACGTGATGGCCACAAAAGGGCAGAAACCAAAACTAAACTGTAAAAAGTAATCCTTTTCATTTTCAAACAACTTATTGTAAACATGACTCGTTTCTTTTTTTCATCATAAATTCAAATGCAAATATATATATTTCTACATATATAGATATGGTTTTCGGTGGTTTTTTTCAACCAATTCACTTATACGCTTCATTAACAGTAATTTAATCCACTCATTAAAAAAGGGTTTTGGAAAAAAACGAACAAAAAGAGGTCATTTAAAGTTTTTTCACTACCTTAAGTAAAAATTTGAGCTATGCTGCGGATACTCACACCCATCACCTTCACCCAAGGCGACATAAGCGGTTTAAACATGGCATTTCACATAGCCAAACACCAGCCATGCCACATCACATTATTAAACTGCATCCCTGATGTGATAGACCGCCACAACAGCAACAAAAATCACTATCTCAACTTAGCACAACTTAAAAACCGACTATCCAAATATGAATCGTTAACGAGAAAACGCAACAGCAAAAACCCATTTGAACTACTCATCGACAGCCGTTTGGAACCAGGCTACCCCGAAGAAGTCATCCCCGAAATAGCAAAGAAAGAGGCTTACAACCTGGTGATCATGACCAGTGACTGTTCGGAGAACGAGATAAAGGAAGTAACCGGAAGCATCACCAACGATGTGCTAAAGAAGATCAACATTCCATTACTGGTGGTGCCCTCACACTACAGAATGAAAGGGGAAAAAATAACAGACATCCTTTTCAGCGTTGACCTAACGCACCGCGAATACACTGCACTCCACCAACTTATTACGATCATGGTGGATTGTGGCTCCAAGATCCACTGCGTGCAATTCACCAACAAGAAACCAACGGAAGAGGAAATCGCAGCACTAAATGAACTAAAACACTACTTAACCCAAACCTACAGGGGAGCCCGTTTCCTGATGGAATTCCTATGTGGCGAGGATTTTTACGAAAGCATAAACGAATACATCAGCCGACAGAACATTCAAATACTTACTCTAATCAAGAAGCAGCCGAGCTCCCTATTCCATTGGCACAAATCATCGAGCAGCAGCAAGGCATTATACCGCATAAAAATCCCTCTATTAATCATCAATCATTAAAAAAGAAGACATCAAAAGCATCAATTTGTTATAGAAACTACTATCTTTCGGTATAATTAAAGACTCAAATTATGACAAAGTCAAGAATGCGCATCGGCATCCTATCAGCCGGTGGTGATTGTCCGGGCATCAATGCCGCCATCAGGGGAGTTGGCAAAACAGCAATTGTAGAGTATGGCATGGAGGTAATCGGCATTTCCAACGGATTTACAGGACTTGTAAACAAAGAGATCATCCCATTAAACGAAAGTGTACTCTCAGGCATCCTCACTTTGGGAGGCACCATATTAGGCACGTCGCGCATGAAGCCCTTCAAAGTTGAAGACGGCGACACTGTAGCAGACAAACCTTCCACAATCATCAAGAATTACAATGAATTGGAGTTGGATGCTTTGGTGTGCATCGGAGGAAACGGCACGCAAAAAACAGCCAACCTTTTGTCTCAGCAGGGATTGAACATCATTGGCATCCCAAAAACCATCGACAACGACGTTTGGGGAACCGATGTCACCTTTGGTTTCGACACGGCCGTCAACATCGCCTCCGAAGCTATAGATCGGCTGCACACAACGGCGAATTCGCACAAGCGCGTGATGGTGATTGAAGTGATGGGACACACCGCAGGATGGATTGCCCTCTTCTCGGGCATGGCATCGGGCGGCGACGTCATATTGATCCCTGAAATAGAATATAGCCTCGATTCAGTGGCCCACACCTTGATTGAGCGAAATCACAAGGGGAAACCCTATTCCATCGTGGTGGTGGCCGAAGGGATCGCTCACTCCACCAAAAAATCGGCAGGAGCTTATATTGCAAAAAAAATAACAAAAATGACGGGATTGGAAACACGGGAGACCATCCTAGGCTACATCCAACGAGGAGGCAGCCCTAGTCCCGACGACCGGATCCTAGCCACGCGCTATGGTGCCCAAGCAGCGGAATTGATCCACAACCAACAGTTTGGCAGAATGGTTTCCCTTCAAGGCAACACCATCACCTCGGTTGCGCTGAGCGAAGTAGGCGGCATGATAAGACTGGTGAATCCCGACCACCACCTGATCATCGAAGGGAAACGAATGGGTGTGAGCTTCGGGGAACCAATCATATAAGTCGCCAATGCGTATTGTATCCATTGCCAAACAGATTACCAACCCTGCATAGTGATGGTTTAAATGCTGAAATGGTTGTCGACATCGAATAGTTTTAATGCCTAAATTCAAAGGCAGCAAAACTATGATGTTTTGTCTTTTGGTCGATACAGATATCAGCCATATCCAACAACGAATGAAAGAAATGGCTGGTGACAATCCTTTCGTTTTTATGACGATACATGGCGTCTACCTTCTCGGGTAAAAAATGATCGTAATTTCGATTTCGCCAAACCAACAACGGAATATCACGTTCGTACGAACTAAGATGGCGGCTGCCATGCAAAATCAAGTTCCTGGAATCGTCAAAAAGATTTTCCCCATGATCGGAGGCATACATCATAAGCGAAACTCTACTGGTATCGGCATCCATAATATCAATTAGATGGCTTAAAAAATAATCGGTGAACAAAATAGAGTTGTCATAACTATTCCCCAAAGGCGCCTTATTTTTGAACGACAAAGAGGTAAGATCGAATGAATTATCGATAGATGGTTGAAAGCGATCAAACTCTTTGGGATAGCGCAAATTATACCTAAAATGGCTTCCAGTAGCATGGATCACCACCAATGTAGAGCGCTCATGGCTTTTGCGAACCACCTCAGAAAAGACAGGTAAAACAGATGCATCGGAAACCGATTGATCCATTGAGGCTTTCAAATCGATGACCGTATCTGCCTGAAGAGAATAAGCATGAAAAACACTACCATAATTCAATTTTTGATTACTGATATAGACGGTATAAAAACCAGCCTCATCAAAAGCCTTAATAAGTGATGGTTCCTCAAGAGCAATGGATAAACTATCGGAAGTCGCTCTGGACATAAAAACTGAATAGGCAACCTCGGTGGAATTGAACTCAGCCTCAGCCCTGGTCATGGCAATCAGATTCTCTTTCGCTTCAAGAAGTGGCGTGGTTATTCTTTCATAGCCATATAGCGAAAAATTAGCCCGACGAGCCGATTCACCAATAACTAAAACAACCAATTTAGGGTGAGGCAAATGCGACTGTTCCTTCGCTCCAAAATGAAAATCACGAATGCGTTGATGATAATCATTCAATAGTTGACAATTAACGCTGTAAATCCAAAAATTATTAACCCAATTAATGGGAAAAGTTTTAGCAGCCTTAACACGATAGGTATAAACCTGACATCCGATATCCAACCAATCAACACCATTATTGACATTAACGTAATAATCGCGAAGAACAATAGCTCCTTGTGTAACAAAAAAAAGAACCAACACCCCTCTCTTAACAAATTTTGGCAAGGCAAATTTGGAAGGAATAAATAAAATCAGGGAAACATAAAAAACAAAAACAACCAAACCGACTACCAAAAGAAAAACATTTCCCGAAACAAACTCATACTTCTCCAAAAAATCGTCGGCAAAGATAGCACCCAACAATTCAGCCGTAACAGGTGATCGAAGAGTGGAAAGAACGTAAATCTCTATCAAACCGGCAATCAATACGGGAATCAGGAGAATCAACCCCCACTTGGGTCTTATAAAAGCAAATGGTAATGCAACGAAAGTTGATCCCAAAAGCACAAAAACCAACTTTTTCAACGTTGTAGCCACAATGGTGTCCTCGAGATAGAAAACAGCCATAAAAAGAGGGAGAATACAAAGGAAAAAGGCAACAACAAAAAGAACATAGGGTAATCGCATAGGTTTCAACATCATTGCTAATCAATAATTAATAAGTTGACCAAAAATATGAAAAATATAGAATCTCTTTTAAATTTTCTATTTTTGTAGGAAATCATTTCACTATGGAGCAGCACGAGATTGAAAAACTAAATGCACAATTTGCCAATTCGACTCCCGAAGAAGTAGTTGGCTATTTCATCAACCGGTATGGGAACAAAATTGCCCTTTCATCAAGTCTGGGCGCCGAGGATCAGGTACTGACGCACATGGTTTGGACCATCAATTCGCAAACGACAGTATTTACCCTCGATACGGGAAGATTGTTTCCTGAAACATACGACTTGATTGACCGAACCAGCAAAAAATACAAAAACCAAATCAAGGTCTATTTTCCCGATTCGGAAAAAATTCAAACCATGGTCAACGAAAAAGGTATCAACCTGTTTTACGACAGTGTGGAAAACCGGAAGCTCTGCTGCCACCTCAGGAAGATTGAACCCCTACAGCGCGCCTTTGCAAGCCTGGATGCCTGGATTTGCGGATTGAGATCGCAACAATCCGTCACCCGCAGCAACATTCAAGTTGTTGAATGGGATGCCAACAACGAGCTGTTGAAAATCAACCCGCTGGCCAACTGGACAGAAGAACAGGTTTGGAGCTACATCAAAACCAACAAAATACCCTACAACCCACTACACGACAAAAACTATCCCAGCATAGGCTGTCAGCCATGCACACAACCTGTGCAACCGGGCCAGGACATACGCGCCGGCAGGTGGTGGTGGGAAAACCCAGAGACCAAAGAGTGCGGATTACACAAAAGATAGAAATACTAACTGAAAAGCAAAGTTGAAGACGTGTTGCAAAAAGCTTCACGTCTTTTTTATTTCGCCCAATACGAATTAACAGATTTTTGTATTTTAGCGATTTTTAAAAACTTTTTTACCACCAAAAAACAAACAAATGACAACAAACAAACTTTCAGGATGGAAATTTCCTAAAGCATTTTGGGTTGCCAATCTGGTTGAACTGCTTGAAAGGGCAGCGTATTACGGCTTCTTTATTGCAGTAACACTTTATCTAACTGATGTGGTAGGTTACACCGATATCCAAAGCGGATGGATTGCCGGCGTATTTGCAGCCGGCCTATACTTCCTTCCAACATTCAGTGGTGCATTGGCCGACAAAATCGGATTCCGTTCGGCCATCATACTGGCATTCACACTCCTCACCATTGGTTATTTTTCATTGGGGGCCCTACCCTACAAATCAACCGTGATCCCGGCACTGATGATCATCATGGTGGGCGGTTCATTTATCAAAAGCGTAATATCAGGCACTGTGGCCAAAGAATCAAATGCCGACAACCGGGCACGAGCCTACTCGATTTTCTATTGGATGGTGAATATCGGAGCTTTTTCGGGAAAAATGTTTGCCTACCCAATCCGTATGGAACTTGGCGTACTCTACATTCAATACTATTCGGCAGCACTCTCTTTATTGGCACTGATTGGCGTCTTCCTTTTCTACAAAAGCAGCAATACGGCTGGACAAGGAAAAACTCTAAAGCAGACCTGGAATGCCTTCTTAAAGGTCTGTTCCAATGCCAGGCTCATCTGGTTAATCATCATCGTCACCGGCTTTTGGATGATCCAACACCAGCTATACGCCTCCATGCCCAAATTTGTGATTCGTATGGTTGGCCCGGAAGCTTCACCTGAATGGATTGCCAATGTCAACCCCTTTGTGGTGGTGATCACGGTACTGTTTGTCACCGAACTGGGAAAACGCATCACTGCACTCACCTCCATATCCATTGGCATGTTCCTGATTCCCATGTCGGCATTCCTCATGTCGCTGGGGCCTTGGTTGATGAACATCACAGGCAATGAGATAACCGTATTGGGATTGATTATGAGCCCCATCACCGTCATGATGATCCTTGGAATTGTATTCCAGGCTTTGGGCGAAAGTTTCATCTCCCCACGTTTTCTGGAGTATTTCTCACTCCAATCACCCAAGGGAGAAGAGGGTCTATACCTAGGCTTTAGTCACCTCCACTCCTTCTTGGCCAACCTGCTCGGTTTTATATCATCGGGCTACCTTCTTGAAAAATATTGCCCAAAATTACCCGAAACGGTAACACAGGCTGAACGCGCAGCCGCATATGGCCAGGCACACTACATTTGGTACTATTATGCTGTAGTTGGGGTTGTTGCAGCGGTGGCTCTGGTGGTGTATGCTCGCATCACAAAAAAAATTGATGCTAAAGGGTAAAAAAACAGTCGAAAAATTTTTTAATTTCAAACAAAGCGCTACTTTTGCATCGCATTTGAATGATGCACAGCGCGCCCGGATGGCGGAATTGGTAGACGCGCTGGTCTCAAACACCAGTGATAGCAATATCGTGCCGGTTCGATCCCGGCTCCGGGTACAAAAACCTAACTGAAATTCAGTTAGGTTTTTTTTATTGAAACCATCGCGATATTTCCCAAGAGAATAAACGAGGTAAGAAGGACATTACCCCTCCCTCCTCGCTTTCTCAAATCGACCCATGCTACATGGCAAATCTACAGCTATTGCTTATCTCACAAAAACCTCGACCCAGCGGCTCTTAGCCCTATTGAGTGGTGAATCAGTAAAAATCACAATCCTCATCGCAAAAACAAATAGGTCACATCTTCCATGAAACCATCCTGTCCTATTTTAAACAGATGCTGGTTACTCGACGGGGAGTCCAAAGAGCCGAACTGTTCATCATATCGGCCAAGCTTGATGTAATGGAAAGCCGGCAGGTCGAACCCTGCGGGAAGTTTGTCGCAACCCGAATACCAAGCTGTTTTGATGCAAGGACAACAACTCCGTACATATTTGGCCAACTGCGCCACACGGAGCGGATCTTGATCACCACCCATAAAACAAAAACAGGTGATACTCGAGGCATACCGTTCGAGCAGCGAATCTAACAGATTTTCATCAAGCACATCACCCTCATTCCGTTGTAAGTGAGGGCTGTGACAACCAACACAATGGTTGGGACAATTCGTAATGTTGATTGCCAAAGTGACGTGATTGGGTATTTCCCGAAAAACGATGTCGTAATTAAAATACTTGAGCATTTTCCTTGATTTCAGCGTTATTTTCGACAAGCCCCTTGGCATAATACCTTTCTGCAGCCTCTTTTTGCCGAGCCACCGAAAAACTACTCACCCGCTTCATATAACCAATCACCCGCGTAAGATAGTCAACATCGCGACCTTTACATTGAGGGCAAACTATCAAGTAGCGCTTATCGATGTGGCCACAGGTATTGCAAAGTGTATTCGGTATATTGAAGGTGAAATAGTTGCATCCTTCCTGGGCTGCAACCCTCAGAAGGTGTCGATATTGAATCTCTCCCAAATGCTCTTCCAAATTTAGGTGCAGGGCAGAGCCACCGGTCAAATGCTCGATGTATTTCGTCCCATGAATCCGGAATTTATCAACAACATTCAACGAGTCATCCTCAACAGCATAAAAATAGCTGTTGTAGCAATCGCGTGGCACGAAATAACCATCTTCCCTATCCCATTTAGCATGTTTGACACCCACATTCTCGGCAGGAATCATCTCACAATTGAACATCACCCCATCGGAACGGTATTGCTTATTATAGCGCTCAATCAAACCAAGAATCTCTTGGGTAAAAGCAGCATAAATTGGATTGTCACTAATCTCGATATTCAAGAATTCAGCGGCCTCAACCAAGCCATTCACCCCTATGGTGAGGTACTGTCGACCCATGCTGATATAGCCTGCGTCGAACAAGGGGAGCATACCTTTCCTGTGTAAATCCTTGAGGTTTTCGTTGTAGGCAAGTTGAACTTTATGCACCAGGTCAACCACCGCGTCCAAATAATCGACATAAGGCTTTTGCTCGTGTTGAGCCTGTTGTATGCATCTGTTCAAATTGATGGTCAACACACTTTTTGAACCCGTGGAAACACCCCCTGCGCCCAATGTATAACTAAATCCATTATCCTGTATTTCGTTGCGCAAGCGACAGCACGAACTCAAACTGTCGGCATTACTGCTCAGGTAAGTGAAGAAAGAATGGCCAGAAGCATACATTTTTGCAACAAAATCACCATACTCCTTATCTTTGACATCTCCATCCTCCGAAAGCAAAGCCATGGTTTCCACAGGAAACGTCAAAATAGTTTTGGTGCGCTCGGTGTTAAACCATGTCATAAAACGTTTTTGCAACCAACTGAGCGATTCCCACTCCGGACGGCTGCCATCCGGAAAGACAAATTCACCAAAGAGGCTCTCAAAATAATACTTGTCGTAATAGGCAATATTCCAAAATACAGCCTGGAAATTGCGAGCTCCGGTAGGCTGATTCAAGGAGTAAACAATCTGCTCAAAACAGTCTGTAATGATTTTGTCGATGGCGCGTTTTCGCAACGACAGATCAACCACCTCACTGCTGCGTTTATAGTAATCTTTGCCATACTCCTTGATGATGAAATAATTCATGTACATCAAAAATTCGGGCGTTGCACAAGCACCGCTCAACATGCTTGAAACGATGAAAACCATATTAATAAAGCCTCCACAAAAGGATTTCAAATTGGTTGGAGCGGTGGAATTGCCACCAATTTTTGAAGTCCCTTCCAACAACCAAGGGTACATGGTAATGCTGGCACAATAAGGCGCGAGGCTCGTTTCGTCGTTCTTGTAAATAAAGTGCTGATTCAAAAGATCCAAATACTTGATTGAAGCTTCCTTGCCATACATCTCAGAAAGCCGATCGGTCAATAGCCGTCGATTCAGGCGAATGAAACTACCCTTAGGAATTTCACCTATCAGGGTTGCAATGTTCTTTTTGTCAACATTGGCATTGGCATCGAATTTGCTCCCGGTTGCCGCATTCCCAGCCGAACAATACTCAATCAAAAACCTGATCCTGTCGCGTGTTTCCCGGTCTTCGGAATGCTTCTGACGATAAAGCATGTAGGATTTGGCCACCCCATAATACTTTTCAGCCATAAGCGAACACTCAACCTGGTTTTGGATATCCTCCACACCCATACCATCTTTAACGACCAAACGGTGCAAGATAGTGGTAATTTCTTCGTCACTGGCAAAACTCCCCACGGAAAGGAAAGCTCTTCTGACGACATTTTTGATTTTGTCGATGGAAAAAGGAGCTCTTTTTCCATCCCGCTTGACAATTGAAATACTTTGCATAGCGCAACAGATTAAGTTGTTAAAACCGGGGAAGAGGGGCACGCAGACGATAAACACTGAAAAATCAAGACAACCGTATAATTGCGAACCAGACTTTAACTCCCGAAAGTCCAATAGTAATTTAATCTTGGCAGGTCTTCTGGCTCGTCGCAGTATTGATGGCCTTCCCATCCTGAAAACCGGACAGTGGCATTGGGGTATCAACACATCATGCAGACTTACAGCTGCGGGTACAGCTCCTGATTCTCACAGGATTCCCTTTTCATTCCAACTATCAAAGAAGTTGGAAAACCAACTAACACAAAGCAAAGGTATTTTTCGCACAATAGCATTCCCGGAAACAAAAATGTTATCAACAGCGAACTGTTGATAACATTTTTGCATTCACTATAGTCTTTGAATTAAGTCAAGGTCCAAGCCAACTCCTTAAGAAAACTTCGCATCTCCTTTACCGATTCAATTTTGTACAGAGCCCGGGTTCTGTTAAGCCCAACTTTGATGGATATGGTGTGATCGGGCAATTCCCTAAACATATACTCGTCGGTCCAATCGTCACCAGCTGCCAGGAGAAAATCAGGCCTATTTTGGCCAAGAATTTGCAAGGCCGCAACACCCTTATTGATGCCACCGTTCTTGACCTCAATCACCTTATTACCCTCCATAATTTCAATATTGAGATTGGCAATAAAATGGGTCAACGCATCCTTCAGCTCGTTGGCACGCTTTTCAGCCTGCTCGGGTTCCGCATTGCGGTAATGCCATACAAGTGAATATCCTTTTGTTTCAATAAAGGTACCAGGGGTTCGATCCACAAAACTTTCCAAAATGGGGCGGATGTCGGGAATCCAGGTATTGTTCACAATACTGGGCATATTCCATGCCTGGTGATGCTGTTTGTGCCAAATACCATGTTCAGCAATCATATTAACTGGCAAGTGACCCAGGTGTTTTTCAAGGAAAACCTTATCGCGCCCGCTGATGATGGTGATGTGATTTCTGTTATCTCGGCACAATCGTTCCAATACTTCCAGCAGCTCCGAATCAGGTGTTGCTGCCTGAGGATCTTTATGGAAGGGCACTAGGGTGCCGTCAAAATCGAGAAACAGAGCCCTATTTTGCGCCAAATTATACCTTTCAACAAGTTGACGGCGGATGGAAGTCGTAATTTTTTTGGCAGCCAAATCGTTTTGCAATGCCTGAACTTTAAAAAGTGCCTCCACAAAATCGTCGGCCCATTTAAACACATCATAGCGCTTGATGCGTTGCTGAATAATGGCCATCCGTTGCTTTTGCTCAGCCGGCGTCATCTCCAAGGCTTGAAAGAGAGCCAGCGACATCTCCGTTTCATTGTTGGGGTTGACAATCAATGCTTCGCTCATCTCTTTGGCCACACCCGCCATTTCACTCAAGACCAATACTCCATCGCCTTGTGTGCGCGAAGCCACATACTCTTTGGCTACCAGATTCATCCCATCGCGCACCGGCGTCACCATCAACACATCACAAAGTCGGTACAACGACACCAAATCCTCAAAAGGAAGGGAACGGTAAAAATACCAGATGGGTGTATAATTGATGGAGCCAAACACACCGTTGATGTTACCCACTAACTCATCAACCTCTTTTTTCAATATTTGGTATTGCTCCACATTGTCGCGGCTGGGAACCGCCAACATAATCAAGGTCACCTTTTGATGATACTCCGGATGGCTTTGGAGAAAATGGCGGAAAGCCTTCAACCGATGAGGAATCCCTTTGGTGTAGTCCAGTCTGTCGATGGAAAGAATCAACTTGCGGTTGGGCGATTGCTGCATAAAAGCATTCAACTCCTGATGGAAATCGGACGACTCCATTGGAGTTTGTTCGGCTTGCAGGAACGATTGACGATTAAAACGGTCGAAATCAATCCCCATCGGAAAAGCATCCACCATAATGACCCGATCAGATGTAAAGATCTTGTTTAAAATAATTTCATAACCCAACAACCGTCGAACCGAGCTCAAAAAATGGCGTTCATAATCGTAAGTATGGAAACCGATCAAATCAGAACCTAGGATACCATTAATCAGCTCCATACGCCATGGCAACTGACGAAATATTTCAAATGAGGGAAACGGTATGTGAAGGAAAAAACCGATGGTCACCGTTGGCATCCTTTCTTTGATCAATTGAGGTACTAGGAACAGCTGATAATCATGAATCCAAATGGTATCACCAGGTTCCAGAACCGACAATGCCCGATCGGCAAATTTTCGGTTCACCTGTTCGTAAGCCCCCCACTCCTTCTCATTATACTCGGTGCGTTGCGTGAAATAATGAAAAAGGGGCCAAATGGTTTTATTGCTGAAACCTTCGTAATAAAGCTCTATATCTTCCTGACTTAAAGGAACCGTTGCACACGCCTCCTTATTCAACAATTCCTCAACTTGACTGGACGCCACAGCATCTAGGCTATCACTCACAATACCCGACCATCCGATCCAAGTTCCATTATAGCTCTTATAAACTGATTTCAATCCGGTAGCCAGTCCGCCAACACTAGGCTCGAGGCAAAACTCACCTGATTCGTTTTTTACACTAAAGGGCAGGCGATTGGATAAAATATGAATTCTAGACATATTGTATAATTTAAAATAGACATTTACAATTAATTGGAACCAATTAAAAACCTAAGACTTCAATCAGAAGATATAATACTCTGGTGTGCAACACTTAAAGATTTTCATACAAAATGAAGCAGCACCGACAGTCAAGGACAGACATTGCAAAATAATAAAAAAAAGGGGCTTATCAAAACACAGAATCATTTAATAGACAATTATTTAAATAATCACTTTCAAATTTCGAGAATCCGTCAACAATTGTTATCTTAACAGATTCCAACCATAGAAAACATAAAGCTATATGGATTTGCCACAGATAAAAGACAACAGAAATAAAATACAGCTTATGGAAAAACAAAACCTAAATTACGGAGTTATAGGCAACTGCAGGAGTGCAGCCCTTGTATCGATAAGCGGTTCCATTGATTGGTTCTGCATGCCACGATTTGATTCCTCATCGGTGTTTGCCAAGCTCTTGGACAACGAAAAGGGCGGCTCATTTGGAATCGAGGTGGAAAACACGACTCACTGCACACAAAAATACGATGGGAACACCAATATTTTGGTCACCACCTACACGACACCCACAGGGATATTAGAGGTAAACGATTTCATGCCCCGGTACATCACCGAAAAAAACCAAATCTATGCCCCATGCGATATCATCCGGTATCTGCACCTCATAAAAGGTGAAGTAACAGTAAAAGTGAATTTTGATCCTAAAATTGACTACGCCCGGTCAGAGTCCTATATTGACATCAGGCCTTCCTACATCAAAGCTTATACGAAGAGTTCGGAGTACAATTCCGCCTACCTTTACAGCGATTTGCCGCTACAAGCGGTAGCAAACCATAAAAGCATTAAAATAAGCAAGGATGCCTACCTGATGATAACTTACAACCAAAAGCTCTTGAATCAGGATTTGCAACGCTGCTACCTAAAATGGCAACGCACCAAAGTTTACTGGTTGAACTGGTCGGAACGAACCACCCAATTTAAACAATTCAATGAAGAAATAAACCGCAGTGCTTTGGTTTTAAAACTATTGAATTACGACAAAACAGGAGCCGTATTGGCCGCCATCACCACCTCCCTTCCCGAAACCATTGGGGAAGAAAGAAATTGGGATTACCGTTTCTGCTGGATCAGAGATGCGTCCATGGTGGTGCGCATCATGGTGCAACTAGGCCATATCAACATCGCCCACCACTACTTGAACTTCATCATTAGCCTGTTCCCCGATAAAGGCGAAAAAATGCAAATCATGTATGGGATTAACGGCGAAAAACAATTGTCGGAACAGATTCTCACCCATTTGTCGGGATACGAAAACTCACAACCCGTCAGGATTGGCAATGCAGCCTACTACCAAAAGCAAAATGATATATACGGTATTCTAATGGATGTTATATATCATCACTTCAAGCTTTACACCACCACATTGGAACTGGGCGAGGATCTTTGGACGATTGTCCGGTCGACCGTACGTACGGTGCGGGAAAACTGGGCTCTACCCGACCGGGGCATTTGGGAGTTGCGCAACGAAAACCGCCACTTCACCTTCAGCAAGGTGTTGTGCTGGATGGCCATTGACCGGGCGGTGAAAATTGCCGAACTATTGAAGCAGTCAGAATACCAAAATCAGTGGGAAAAACTGCGGGAAGAGATACACAACGACATCATCCAAAATGCATGGTCAGATAAACGGCAAGCCTTTACGCAAGCTTATGGACTTGATGATATGGATGCTTCGGTACTGCTGATGGAGACCTATGGATTTATTGAGCCATCCGACCCAAGGTTTGTCAGCACGGTAAATGCCATCAAAGAAGATTTGGAGTACGAGGGGTTGCTGTTTCGTTATAAAAACAAGGATGATTTTGGAACACCTCAATCGGCCTTTACCATTTGCAATTTTTGGTTTATCAATGCCCTATACAAAACAGGGCAGAAAGAGGAGGCCACCAAGCGATTCAAAACATTACTCTCCTATTCAAATCATTTGGGTCTATTCAGTGAAGATCTTGACTTTAAAACCAAACGTCTGTTGGGTAATTTCCCTCAGGCCTATTCGCACCTGGCCTTAATTGAAACCGCACTGACCCTATCGAACGACCAGTTAAACAACGATGAATTAATCCTCAACAACCTAATGGTGACGGACAAAGGAACCACACATGACCAGGAAGATCAAATATAATTTAAACAAACAAAGGGACTACAGCGGTATAAAAACTGAGGTAGTCCCTTAAAATAATACAGTTAACAACCTGTTGTTATCACCTGATAAAATGGGCAATCACCTGTTCCACTATGGGCATATCGGCACCTGGCCATGCCAGCCTCATTAGTTGCGAAGGTGAAAACCACTCGACACGGTCGTGTTCTACCGAATAAAGCGTGCCCTCCACTATTTCGGCCCAAAAAGGGATTAGCTTGATACGTTTTTGTGGATATTGAAACTCAGACGGAACCAATTCTCCAGTGAGACGAACCGTTACATTCAACTCCTCTTTAATTTCCCTAATCAAACACTCTTCGTAAGACTCTCCTGTATGCAGCTTTCCACCCGGAAACTCCCACAAACCGGCGTGATCCATATCTTTTCCCCGTCGGGTAGCCAAAATCAAACCATCTCGAACAATGACAGCGCAAGTGACTTCAGTAAAACGCATAATCACAATTTAATAACATCCTGCAAAATTATTATTTTACAGGAAATATAAAAGAATTACAATACAATTAAGATCAAATACTTAAAAAAACAACCTATTTAACAAGATATTACTATTCGTTATCAGATGCAAACCATTCAGCAAAGCTGGTGGCGGTTTCGTGCAACTTGATACTATACAGAGTAAGGTGGTTGGGCAATTGCCTTTTGATTCGGTCGGCAAAATCGACCACCATATTCTCGCAAGTGGGCTGGTAGGGCAAACGAATGATCCTTTCGGTATACTGATCGAGATGCACATGTGGACTTTGATCGTTGACCGCTATGGCATGGTCCAATACATCCACAATTTCGCTCTTGACAATGCGTTTAAGATCGCCAAAATCAATCACCATGCCCAACTTGGGGTCGTCTGAATTGGTGATGATGTCACCCAGAACGGTGACATACAGGATGTAAGAATGGCCATGTATATTCTTGCACAACCCATCGTACTTCCAAAGCAAATGAGCCATTTCAAACCTGAACTCCTTCGTAATTCTAACTTTTGCCATCTATATCTTTTTAAAAAAAACAATAAAACGTGAGGATTGTTTACTGATTGGCCATGGAACACCGACTGATGCAAGCAATGATGTTGTGCAAACTCTCGTGTTTCAAGAAATAAAAAGTATTTTTCCCTTCCCTTTTGCAATCCAACACACCCTTATCCTTTAGGATCCCAAGGTGGTGAGAAGCGGTACTTTGCTCAATATTGAGCGATTGGTGAATCTCGGTGACGGTCATCCGCTTACCTTCATCAAGGTAGTTGATGATGGCAATCCTCATTGGATGGGCAATGGCCCGAAGCATGGAGGCCGCATTATCCAACATTTTTGCATCCAATTCATTAATTTTCATTTATGCGAAGTTTAAATTGTACAACATGAAATCAGACACAAAGATATATATAAATATCTATATAAACTCAATATATAAAAACCTTAACCATCAAAAACAAAATATAAAACAGTAAAAATAGAAGCGAATCGCTATTTTTGTAGCTATAAAGGAAAAAGAGAGATGTCGGTAGAAAAGATAAAAGAGCCCATTGCGGCCGAAATGAAAGAATTTGAAAAATATTTCAGGAAACAGTTGAAAACACCGATTCCTCTGCTTGATGTGATCACCAACTATATTTTGCGGCGAAAAGGAAAGCAGATGCGCCCAATGCTGGTTTTCCTCTCGGCTAGGTTACATGCCCCCTTGAGCGAAAACAGCTACATTGCGGCCACTCTGATCGAATTGCTCCATACAGCCACCCTGGTTCACGACGATGTGGTAGATGAAACCTACCAACGACGTGGATTATTTAGTGTCAACGCCTTATGGAATACTAAAATTGCAGTGTTGGTGGGCGATTATTTCCTTTCCCGAGGATTGCTGACGGCTTTGGAAAACAACGAAACCAATATTTTACGCATTGTATCATCGGCTGTGAAAGAGATGAGCGAGGGCGAACTTCTTCAGATTGAAAAATCGCGCAAACTCGATATTACAGAAGAAGTATATTTCGAGATCATCCGCAAAAAAACAGCCACATTGATTGCTGCCTGTACCCAGGCTGGTGCCTATTCTGCCGGAGCCAATGAGGAACAGCTTACCGCGATGAAAAGCTTTGGCGAAAATTTGGGGATAGCCTTCCAAATCCGCGACGACTTGTTCGACTTTGAAAAAAACGGATTTTTAGACAAGCCAACAGGCAACGACTTAAAGGAAAAAAAATTAACCCTACCCCTTATCTATGTGCTCAATCAAACCACAGCATCAAAAAACAGGGAAATCAGGGCAACCATCCGACGCCACCATAAGAATGAAAAAAAGATCAATTCAATCATCCAATATGTCACAAACAATGGCGGGCTGGAATATGCAAGGGAAAAGATGATCCAATACAGCAATAAGGCCATCGAGAGTTTAACTATTTATCCCGACAGCCCTATTAAAAGTTCACTAATACAATTGATTGAATACAACATCAACAGAAAAAAATAATCAAAAGAAATTAGCCTTTTCAGGTGCCATCCCTCTTAATTCCAAAATTCGTGTCAATAATGCGTTGGCCAAACGGCTGGCACCAATCCGGAAAAGATGATTGTTCAACCATTCCGTTCCCAACACATCGTTGACAATTTGATAATAGACCAGAGCTTCTTCGATGGTTGAAACACCTCCTGCTGGTTTGAACCCAATTTTTTTGCCGGTTTTTTCATAAAAATGCTTGATGGCCGTGCACATGACGTAAGCAGCCTCAGGAGTGGCGCCCACAGGCATTTTCCCGGTGGAAGTCTTGATAAAATCAGCTCCACACTTCATCGACAAAAGGCTGGCAATCCAAACATCCTCATGATCACGAAGGGCACCTGATTCAATGATGACCTTCAAGTGCGACGAACCCATAACTTCTTTAATACCAATAATTTCCTCTGAAACAAATTCGTAGTTGCCTTCCAAAAATTCTCCTATGGAGATGACAATATCTACTTCATCGGCCCCAAATGCCAAGGCTTTCTTTGTCTCCTCGCGCTTGAGGTCCGAAAAAGTTTGTGAAGAGGGAAAACCTCCACTAACCACAGCCTTTTGAACGTGTTTAGCCCGCAAAATACTCTTCATCACAGGGGCAAAGACAGGATAGACACAAATGGCGGCCACATTCTTTAGATCAGGATAAACCTTTTCGAATTGGTTCACCTTATCGACAAAATCACTGATACTAAAGGACGAATCGGTTGAGTTCAATGAGGTCAAATCTATGCAGTTAAAAATCTGCTCGAGCACGGTCGCATCTTGCACATGCGCCATAGAACGATTCTTTATGGTTTCCAATTCGGGCGTCAAGTTACCAAAACTTGAAGGCAATGGAAAATTCTCAATTATCCAATTCATAATCAATAATTAAATAGTTTCACTTCAATTTTTCATTCAATTTATGACGGTCACCATCCCGCTGGGTTTTCTTCTCCATATTTTTGGCAAAAGCATCCGTAAGGTTTATACCAGTTTGATTGGCCAAACAAATCAAAACCCACAGAACATCGGCCATTTCATCACCTAGATCCAGCTTATTTTCTCCTTCCTTAAAGGACTGATCCCCATAGCGGCGAGCCATAATTCGTGCCAACTCACCAACCTCTTCGGTTAATATGGCCATATTGGTCAATTCACTAAAATATCGAACACCATGCTGTTTGATCCATCCATCAACCAACTTCTGAGCATTTTCAATCGTCATACGTCACCTATTCTCTATTTTTTGTATCCATAACAATGGTCACAGGCCCATCATTAACCAATTCAACTTGCATGTCGGCGCCAAATATGCCTGATGAAACCCTTTTGGCCAAACGACACTCCAAGTTACGAATAAATTCTTCATAAACAGGTATTGCCTCATCGGGTTGAGCAGCTGAAATATAGGATGGGCGGTTACCCTTTTTTGTTTTTGCATGCAACGTAAATTGACTGACAACAAGGATTTCGCCATCAATCTCCATGACTGAACGGTTCATGACGCCATTCTGATCATCGAAAATGCGAAGATTGATTACTTTGTTGACCAACCAATCCAAATCATCCAAACCCTCTCCAGATTCCACTCCAAACAAAACCAAAAGACCGTGGCCAATTGCACAATGAACCTCCCCACCAATGGAGACAGAGGCACGACGAACCCTTTGTATAACAACTCTCATAATTACAGTTAATAAAAGTGTGAATTTAATGCTATATTTAAAACTAATAATTAATATCCCCGTGAAAAAATGAAACAAAATTTTAAAATTCTGAATAGCAGATTACTAGTTATTATTTTATTATTTATCAGTTTAAAGGCATTAGCTCAAATTCCCGCTGGCTATTACGATGCTACAACTGGAAAAACTGGTTATGAACTAAAAACCGCACTGCATGAAATCATAAAAAACCATACAGATATTGGTTACGATGCCGTATGGAGTGCTTTTCAAACTACCGACAAGAAGTCCAATGGGAAAGTATGGGACATGTATTCCGACATACCCAAGGGCTCCCTTCCCTATGAATACGTCTTCATAAATGATCAATGCGGGAACTATTCGGGGGAAGGAAGTTGTTACAACCGGGAGCATTCATTCCCAAAAAGTTGGTTCAACGATGCAAGGCCTATGCACAACGACCTGTTCCACCTCTATCCCACAGATGGATTTGTCAATGGCAAAAGGAGCAACTTCCCATTTGGAGAGGTGGGTACAGCAATCTGGACTTCACGCAACGGATCAAAACTAGGAAACTGCTCTTTTGAAGGATACTCATCTACTGTATTTGAACCTATTGATGAATATAAAGGTGATTTTGCCAGAACTTACTTTTATATGGCCACTCGCTATGAAGACAAAATTACAGCATTCACAATGTCCTCCATATTAAATGGAACAAATAACCAAGTATATAAAGAATGGTATTTAAAGTTATTATTCAAATGGCACGAACAAGATCCTGTCAGTGAAAAAGAGATCAACAGAAACGATGCCGTATATAAAATACAAAAAAACAGAAATCCCTTTATCGATCATCCTGAATACGCAGGAAAAATATGGGAAGGATATGGTAGTGGCAACGAAAATCCAGACCCAGCCAAAACAACTTTGATCGATGAAAAATTTAACAGCGAATTAGGGTTGTTCTCCCAATACAATGTAAGCGGTTCTGAAATATGGAATAATAAGAGCTACAATGGGAATAGTTTTGCAGAAATGAACGGTTACGCCAACGGAAATACCAATCCAAATGAGGACTGGCTAATATCTCCGCTCTTGGACATCAAAAGCAATTACAAAAACACGCTTTTAAGCTTTAAATCGGCGTTTAACTACGGTAATAATACCACGACAAAACTCCAGGTGCTAATCCTTAAAAATTACACACCCAATAGCGATCCCACATCGGGCAATACGGAAACCATCGACATAACATCGTACTTCCAATACGCCACCGGCAATTACGAGTGGAAGTACTCTGGAGAATTCAGCCTTGATCCCTACAAAGGATCGGCATTCCATATTGCTTTCGTTTACTCAACCACCGCATCTGCCAGACTATGGCGAATAGACGATGTGCTGGTGACAACGGAAAAAAGCAGCACACCTGTCAACAACGAGAAAGTTGAAAACGTCCAGATCTACCCCAACCCTACAAGCGAAAAAATAAACGTTCGAACCGAACAAGGCGTCATTAAAAAAATTAAAATATACAACACTTTGGGTTCTCAATTGGCTTCAATAGAAGGAACCAGCCACCATTGTACTATGGATGTGCAGGCACTGAAAAAAGGCCTATACTTGCTGGAAATAACACTAAATAACAACAAAATTATCCATAGAAAATTCATTAAAAATTAATTATGAGATTTATATATAGCAAAACTTCAGATGCAGGCTTCAACCTTGCATCTGAAGAGTATCTACTTAAAAATTCCAACGAAGACATTTTTTTCCTTTACATCAATTCACCAGCCATTGTGTGCGGCAAACACCAAAACACACTGGCTGAAATAGACTTTGAATACACACAAAACAATAACATAAAGATATTCAGGAGATTAAGTGGTGGTGGCACTGTTTACCACGACCTTGGCAACATCAACTTTTGCTTTATCACCAATGAAGCCAAAGGAGAACTGGTCTATTTCGAAAAATACCTATCGCATATCACTAAATTTCTCGCCACAAAGGATATCGAGGCCACAATAGGAAAAAGACACGAATTGATTGTAAATGGAAAGAAAATATCGGGCAATGCATCCCATGTGTATAAAAACAGGGTGATGCACCATGGTACCCTGCTTTTCGATTCGGAACTCGATGTGTTGAACAATTGCCTAAAAATAGATCCTAATAAATACACAGATAAAGCTGTCAAATCAGTAAGAAGTGAAGTTACGAATATTAAACCTCTTTTGAAGGAAACAATAACGACTGAAGAATTTTCAAAGCAACTTTTTAATTGGTTACAAAACGAATTTCTTTTGTCACATCATCAGGAATTGAGTAGTTTTGATGAACAAAATATAAACGATATCCTTCGTTTAAAATTCAGCACTTGGAATTGGGTTTACGGCTATTCGCCCCACTATTTCTTCGAAAAAACACTGATTTTTGATACAAAACAGACCTTAAAGGCAAAAATGAGTGTAACAAGAGGAACCATTTTAGAAATAGAGGTTATAGCTTCCACGCCAGAACTGAAAATGGTAGCAGATGAATTAACAACTGCCCTAAAGAATAGCCCACATGACAAAAAGGAGATAGCCGATAAATTATCAAAAATAAACACATTAGGTGAGAAAAACAGTGGTATATCCAAAGAGCACCTAATTAAACTATTCTTCTAAAGGTGGATGGAAATACTCATAAACAATCTTTGCCTTCGATTTTCCTAGAACCTGCGATAATGCATCCAGACCCTGTTTAGAAACAGCATCCACTGATTTAAATTGGGTCAGGAGCATTTCAATGGTTTTGACTCCAATACCTTTAATAGACTCTAATTCGGAATGGATAAACCCTTTAGAGCGTTTATTCCTATGAAAGGTGATGCCAAAACGGTGGGCTTCGTTGCGAAGATGCTGAATAACCTTAAGCGATTCACTTTTTTTATCGAGATAAAGCGGTACTGGATCATAGGGATAAAATATCTCCTCCAACCGTTTAGCAATGCCTATGATGGCAATTTTACCGAATAAACCAAGCTCCTCCAGCACTTTTACCGCCACACCAAGCTGCCCCTTTCCCCCATCCACAACAATCAATTGTGGCAAGGGCAAATTTTCATCCTTCAGGCGCTTGTAACGTCGGTATACAATCTCCTCCATCGAAGCAAAGTCGTCGGGTCCTTCCACCGTCTTGATGTTGAAATGTCGGTATTCGCGCTTAGCAGGTTTACCGTTGATAAAAACCACACAAGCCGCAACGGGATAATGTCCTTGAATATTTGAATTATCAAAACACTCAATATGCCGTGGCAATTCAGAAAGCCGCAAATCCTGTTGAAGCGTGACCAAAACCCGCTCATCCCTGGGAACCTTATTGCGGATGGATTCTTGCTTTTGTTGTTCGAGACTATAAAATTTTAAATTTCGCTCCGAAAAATCAAGCAATTTCTTCCGGTCACCCAATTTGGGAATGGTAAATTTAATATGGTTAAACTCCACATCGGGCAAAAAAGGAACAATGATTTCGCGCGCCAAAATCTGCGTCCGCGATTTAACTTCGGAGATGGCATACGAAAGAATAGATTCAGGCGATTCTTCCATGCGCTTCTTATACTCCATAGTATGCGATTGAACCACACTCCCACTAATCACCTTGATAAAATTAACATAGGCACGATCATTGGAATCGAGAATGGAAAACACATCCACATTATTGATAGAGGGATTAACAATGGTCGATTTTGCTTGAAAACCCTCCAATCTAATTAGCTTTTGCTTTATATCCTCTGCTTTTTCAAACTCTAAATCGTTGGAAAAAGCTTGCATTCTCTCTTTCAAATACCGAATAACACCTGAAATATTTCCCTTTAGAATATTGCGAATATCGTCGATGTGTTGGTTGTACAACAATTCATCATACTCACCAACACAAGGCCCTTTACAATTGCCAAGATGATATTCGAGGCATACCTTATACTTTCCTTTTGAAACAGCTTCGGAAGAAAGGTTGAGCCGACACGTACGCAATGGGAAAAGATGTCGAAAAAGATCCAACAAGGCTCTAACCAAACCAGTAGAAGTGTAAGGACCATAATAAAGGGACCCATCTTTAACTAGGTTCCTGGTTTGAAAAACCCTGGGGAAAGCCTCATTACTCACAACAATGAAGGGATAAGTTTTATCATCCTTCAATAAAATATTGTACCGGGGTTGATACTTTTTAATCAGATTGTTTTCAAGCAAAAGAGCATCCTCCTCTGAATCGACAACAATATGGGCAATATCGCAAATCTTCCCAACCAGTACGCGGGTTTTGCCATATTCGTGGTTTTTCAAAAAGTAGGAGGAAACACGCTTCCTGAGGTTCTTAGCTTTACCAATATAAATAATTTTCCCGTCACGGTCAAAATACTGATACACGCCTGGATTTTCAGGAAGTGCAGCCACCTTGGTCTTCAAATATTCCAAACGATCCAATTCGGCCATACAAAACAATTAACTAATCAAGTCAACAAAACAGAATCTATTCACATCGAACAAACCTTGATCCCCTATTTTCAAGGAGGGAATAACCAAAAGAGATAAAAAAGATAAGGTCATAAAGGGGGCTTGCAAACGGGTTTGACAACGTTCAGTCGCAAATTTATTCAATTCAGCATACTTGGAAGCCACAACTGGACCTTTTTCATTGCTCATCAAACCCGCAACTGGAAGCGGCAGAATTTCTACCACCCCACCACAATAAGCGGCTATACCACCTTTTTGGTCAAAAAGCGCTTTGATCACTTTGAAAATAGAGTCATCATCCACGCCTACCACCACTACATTATGGCTATCGTGCGCAATGGTGGCTCCAAAAGCTCCTGCTTTCAAACCGAACCCTCTAACAAAACCTATACTGGGTTTCGCCTTCTGATATCGGTTAATCACCACAATTTTGGCCACATCCAGATCTACAGAAGGATTAACAATTCCATTGCCATTGGCAGGTTTCCACAAAAACTCACCTGTCAGCAATTCTCCGTCCATTAAATCAATCACCTTAACGGTGGGATCAGTCAATTGTGTTTCGACCCGAAGTTGATCCAAAGTAATATAGTGATCGGTGAATTTATTGACCACCCGTGAAGGGGTGGCTGAATAATATAGCTCCCCGGATTGGTAAATTGCCACACCATCAATGTAGGTGGATTGAATAATGAAATCATCCAAATTATCCACAACAACAAAATCAGCTCGATCACCCACCCGAAGCATACCAACCGGCAATTGATAATGCAGCACGGGGTTAACCAAGGCAGCTTGGTAGATATCGAATATGGAGACCTCGCGCTTCAATGCCATCCTAACCATCTTGTCAATATGTCCTTTTTCGGCAATATCATCGGGATGGGAATCATCGTTACAAAGCATCACACTTGAAGGATGCGTATTTAATAGAGTATATAACTGATTAAAGTTTCGGGCTGCACTTCCCTCACGTATTTGCACAAACATGCCCAACTCTATACGCTGAATCGCCTCTTCAATCGTACTACATTCATGATCGGTAGATATTCCAGCACCAACATATGCGGCCAGATCCTTACCTATTAAACCTGGGGCATGTCCATCAATGGGCTTTTGGTAACGCTTTGCAATTTCAATTTTATCCCAAACGCCACGATCCTGGTTTAATACACCAGGAAAATTCATCATTTCAGCCAAAAACCAGGCTCCCTGTTTAAACAGAGCCTCCACATCAGAAGCTTTAATAACACCCCCGCTAGTTTCAAAACTTGTCGCCGGCACACAGGATGGCACACCAAAAAAGAATTTTAAAGGGGATTCCTTAGCATCCTCCATCATAAACTCCACCCCATTGGAACCAACGACATTGGCAATTTCGTGGGGATCGCAAACCACACCCACGGTACCACAAGGTATCACCATTTCAGAAAAGACGGATGGGACCAACATGGAACTTTCAATATGAACATGCGAATCCACCAAGCCTGGAGCAATAAAAGGAACTTCAGGTCTGATATCACCTATCCGATTCATGGCAGTAATCACGCCATTTACTATCTCAATCTGCCCATAGTAGATATGCCTATTATGTATATCAACTATATTGCCTTCTATAAATTGATGTTTCATAGTAATTTGTATTAAAAAAATAGGCCTTAAGAGGCCTATTTAAAAATTGTTCCACGTGGAACTCATCGCCCCATTAATATCAATAATACATTTATATCACTAGGAGATACTCCCGGTATGCGTTGTGCTTGTCCTAAAGTTTCAGGATTTATCCTAGATAGCTTTTGACGAGCTTCAGTAGATAAAGATAGTATTTCGCCGTAATTAAAGCGATCTTTAATCTTTAGATTTTCCAACCGCTGAAATTTATCAGCCAAGAGCTTTTCACGTTCAATGTAACCAGAATACTTAACCTCTATTTCTACTGAATCCAAAACTTCATCCCTTTGAAACTTCGGAATAAGATTAACTATCTCATTAAAATCAGAAAAACACTCAATATAATCCCGAATACCAATTTGGGGTCGCAATAAAATATTTTTCAGCTTTTGAGAAAACGCCAGAGGTTGACTACCCTTCTGTAATAAGAGGCCGTCGATTGCCTCAGGTTTTACCTTTTTATTATCGATATAATCCAACACTCTTTTACGATGGTGACATTTTTGTCGATAAATTTGAATACGATCTTCAGATACTAAACCCAACTGATAACCTTTCTCCGTCAATCGATCGTCGGCATTATCCTGACGCAACAGGATGCGGTATTCAGCACGGGAGGTAAACATGCGGTACGGTTCATCCACCCCTTTTGTGATCAAGTCATCTATTAATACTCCAATATAAGCTTCATCTCGTGCCAATACAAAGGGTTCTTTTCCTTGTATTTGGAAAGCCGCATTAATACCAGCCATCAAACCTTGCGCCCCAGCCTCTTCGTAACCGGTTGTTCCATTAACCTGCCCGGCAAAAAACAAGCCTTTAACCAATTTTGTTTCGAGCGTGTGGGTTAATTGTGTAGGATCAAAAAAATCATACTCAATGGCATAACCAGGTCGAAAGATGCGTGCATTTTCCAAACCAGGAATCTTTTCCAGAGCATTTAACTGGTGCTCGAGGGGAAGAGATGAACTAAAACCATTCAAATAGTACTCGATGGTTTGCTCCCCCTCAGGCTCTAAAAAAAGTTGATGCCGATCTTTATCAGCAAAATTAACAATCTTAGTTTCTATACTAGGGCAATACCGAGGGCCAAGGGATTGAATGGTTCCATTATACATAGGTGATTCGTGCAAACCTTTCCTTAACTCTTGATGAACCTCTTCGCTTGTGTAGGTGATGTAGCAGCTTTTTTGTTCCAACACACGATTAGAAATTGGAAGAAAGCTAAACCTATAATATCCATCCTCACCGGCCTGTTCTGCCATTTTGGAAAAATCCACCGTTCGGCTATCTATCCGAACCGGCGTTCCGGTTTTCATACGGCCAACCCGAAAACCATGGGAAGCCAATTGCTCTGTCAAACCATAACTGGCTTGATCGGCCATGCGCCCCCCTTCACTCTGTACTTGCCCGACATGAATCAGGCCGTTTAAAAATGTACCGGCAGTCAATATTACGGACTTAGCGCGAAAAGTAACACCTTGCCTTGTGACAACACCTTTAATCTGAGAATCGTCTATAAGCAAAGAAGTAACCGAGTCTTGCCAAAAATTCAAACCGCGCGTTTGTTCCAAAACACTCCTCCACTCTTTACAAAAGACATCCTTATCGCATTGCGAACGTGGTGACCACATAGCAGGACCTTTGGAGCGATTCAGGAGCTTAAACTGAATACTGCTTCGGTCTGTTACGATCCCCATGTAACCACCGAGAGCATCAATCTCCCTAACGATTTGACCTTTGGCAATACCCCCAACGGCAGGATTACAGGACATTTGACCAAATTTGGTCATATCCATGGTAATGAACAGGACTTCACAGCCCAAATTCGCTGCAGCGGCGGCGGCTTCGCATCCGGCGTGTCCACCCCCCACAACAATAATATCAAAATCAAAAATCATAAACAATGTATAATTTACAGGGAGGGATACATGCCAATGGCCCTGTCTTCAGCAGCCCTCATCGCCAGTGCCTCGGAATCGGTTTTATCTTTCAACCCCAACAAATGAAGAACCCCATGAATAATCACCCGCTTGGCCTCCGTATCGAAGGGAACGGAAAATTTTTCAGCATTGGATTTTACTGTATCCAGCGAAATAAATAAATCACCACTGATTCTATCACCCTCCACATAATCGAAAGTAATAATGTCGGTGTAATAATCATGCTCCAAATACTGGCGGTTGATATTTAAAAGATACTCATCATCACAAAAAATGATGCAAATATCTCCTGTTATCTTCTGGTAGCTTTCTATCACCGATTTAATCCACTTTTTTGTCACATTTTTATGAGACAGTGGAAACTTCACATTTTCTTCAACAAATTGAATCACAATAAATTAAATTTCATAGACACCTTATTTCCCCCATCCAGAAACTGGATTTCATCGGCCAAGTGGTTCATTAAGAAGACACCGCGGCCATGCGTTTTTTCTATATTTTCAGGTTTAGTTGGATCAGGGATGGTACTGAGATCAAAGCCTGACCCTTCATCCGCAATCACAAACTCTATAAACTCTTCATTTACAATATATTGAATACTTACAAACTTTAAACTATCCAATTTATTACCATGAACAATAGCATTGTTAACACCTTCAACAACAGCCAAAAGTATCTTACCATAAACATCATCATGAAGCTGATATTTAGCTGAAATATCATCGATCAAACGCTCGACCAAACTAATATTCGCCACTTCAGATTGAATAATTAAAGTTTCCAAAGTATTATGCATTATCAGAAATTTAATTAATAAATTGTCCCCTAATAAAAGAAATTGTTACCTATAAAACAATGGTTTATACTGAAAAACGCATCAAATAGTTACATCCTACCAAACTATTTTAACCAAAGGGTCGGATTTTGCTTGGACTCCTCCTCCCACAACTCAAAATGCAATATCCCATCATTTTTTCCTTCTCCCCTATAAATCTCACCAATTTGTTCACCAGTTGACACTTTTTGGTCTTGCCTAACAATCACATTCACCACATTGGAATAAACAGTTAAAACAGAACCATGTCGAATAATAACAGTAGCATTATAACCAGGTATGGCAATGACCCTGCTAACAACCCCACTAAAAACAGCCTTAACAACAGCTGATCCCCCCATTTGGATATCAATTCCATTGTTTTTTACCTTAAGATTTTTAATGACTGGATGCTCGTGCTCTCCAAAGTGACTAACCAACAAACCACTTTCGACTGGCCAAGGCAATTGACCTTTATTCTCTTTAATAACGGAAGACAACTTTGTTCCTTTACCTGCCTTTGAGCTTTCACGAATAAGTGCCAAAATTTTATTTTCCAATTGTTTAGCCTTTTTGTCGGCTTCCTTGGCCTCCTTCCGCAATTGGGCTTCCTGGGCTTTTAAAACTGTAATCTTTTGCTGCCGATCAATTAATTCAAGTTCCAATTCCGTCTGCTCCTGTTGAACTTTTTTAAGGCTGGCAACAACCAATTTACGTCGCTCTTCAATCTTTTCTTTCAGATCAGCATATTGAACGGATTTTTGGGTTAACAAATCGCCTTGTTTGCGGCGATAATCGTTATATTGTTGCAAAAAAAGAAAACGTCGGTAGCTTTCATTAAAACTACTAGCCCCCATGATATAGGCTATATCATTTTTGTAAAATTTATTAACCGACAAATGATAAATAATTCGTGCATATTCCTCTTTAATCGACTGTATCTCTTTTTGCAAAGAATCCAGTTGACCATTTAACTTAGAAAGTTTATTTTCAGAATATAACACTTCCTTTTTGTAAAGTGCTATCAAAGATTGACGATCGGAAATTTTTTTGTCCAACAAAGTGATCTGCAAAAGCTCAGTAGATTGTTTCCCTTGATACTCGCTAATTAAACGGTTGGTGTTGGCTATATTTTCAAGTAACGCATCCTTTTGACGGTTTAAATCCTGCAAATTCTGTCCATTGGAAAGATGAACCAGCAAAATAAAAAAAGTTACAAAAATAGAACGCATACCAATCATTTTACTAAAACTTGTTTGTAGTTCCGTGGCATACTAAAACCAAGCTTATTACTGGAATCAATATCAATAGAATTGAAAGAAATGGAGGCTTCGAACTTCTGTTGACCCTTATTGCCTCGAATATGAATTCTGGATGGGAACCACACATTGCCTACCTTGATCAATTCACTGTATTGAACACTCATTCCTGTTTGATTATCAATATCTTGAATATTAGACCGCCTGATTTTATATACACCGGGCAAAATTTCAAAACTTTGGATAACATTGGTAGTTCTACCAATACGATTGTTTCTATTTAGTTTCACGCTATTGAATAAATAAACATCGTCGGAAACGTAATGTTTAAAACGCTTCAATGAGCCAAAATCGCCATTATCGTTGATAACAAAAAATTCATTGGCAATAATGGATTGCAAAACCTGAAAATTCACATCCAAATAAACCGATTTTTCAACAAAATCGTACGATCCGGAATAAATATGCTTCTTGGTGCGATCGATCAAAAAAACACTATCCTTTTCCATTTTTGCACGAAAAAGTTCAATGCCCAGCAAAGGAGTTACGGTCATAATTAAATGACTATCGCGCTCCAGAAATAAGCTTCCACTAAAAGCTTTGCGGGAACCATTGATGATGACTTCGGCATTGAACTTTTTTACATATAAATTCTTAAAAAGAAGATAATTACCTTCCACGGATTTTATCAAACGACTGTCGCTGATGTTCTTAATTTCATCGCGGTCGCTGTAAACATCTTTGGTGGAGCGGCACGAAAAAAACAAACCAACAAAAATCAACAATAGAATAAACTTACTGTTTAATGTCATCCTCAATATATTGCTTTAATTCTATCTTCTTTGAAATATTCTTAGCATCAGGGTTAAGTTCAAGGGCTTTTTGCCATTGCGTGACGGCACCTTCGACATCGTTGTTAAAAAAGAGGATATCGCCGTAATGTTCCACGATCACAGGACTTTTGTAGTCATCATAATCCACAGCTCGCTCAATAATGAATTTGGCTTCGAAATAGCGTCCCCTTTTAAATAAAACCCAAGCATGGGTATCGAGATAAGTAGGGTTAGAAGGCTCCAGTTCGATACACTTCTGACTCATTTGCTCGGCCCGATCCAAATCTTTATTTTCAAGCGAAAGATAATAGGCATAATTATTGAGCACCACGATGCTGTTGGCATCCAATTGAAGCGCCTTATCGTAGGCTTCAAAAGCAGGTTTTGATTGACCAACCGCATAATAATTGTCGCCTAAGGATGAATAGATCTGCACCAAAAGAGGTACGTTACTTTTATCCACAATCTTCTCAGCTTCCAAAAGCAATGCTATGGCAACTTCCTCCTTGTTCAACTGCTGTAAACCTGCGGCATACAACAATTTGAAAAAGGCATTTTCGGGGAAATAATCAACCGCCTGCTCACCATAATGAACTAAATCGTTATATTCCTGCTGCTCAACTATCAAAAGCAACGCATCGTGCCACAAAGCTTCATTAAATGTTTCAAATTCAATGGCTTTTTTAAAGAATATGGCTGACTGAGTTTTATCATTGATGCTGGCATAATACCGAGCTAAAAATGCATAACACTCGCCATCGTCATTATGCGTATTTTTCAATATATCAATAAATTGATCAATGGAGACCTGGTTTTTAGCAGCAAAATCCTTATCCATTAAAATAGGGATAAGCTTGTTGATTTTGATATCGCATGACACAATTTTTGATTGTAGGGCAATGGTATAGTTGGATTTAAAAAGAGCTGTATCTCCCTTTAAAAGTGCCACATTACCAAGATTAAAATGGAAAACACTACCCGGCTCATCGTGGTCAATGGCCTGTTGGTAAAACACCGCAGCCTTATCTAAATCTTTAATTTGCAAATAATGATCACCCATAAAAGCATAACCTTTGCAATCGTGCGGATACTTGTTAATGTATTGCTGAAGTTCGTTGGCTGCTTGACGGTTTTTACCCAATTGCAGGTAAAGCTGTTGTTTTTCTACCGCCAACATATCGAGCAACCCAACCTTATCCTGCAATTTATCGAGCGTTTGAATGGCTTTAACGGGCAACCCATTTTCCTTATAGAGCATAGCTAAAACATATAGGTATTGCTCATTGTCGGGATTCTTTGCCACAATCTGTTCATATACGCCTACAGCCTCCAAACCTTTTTTATTGTGCTGATAAATATCGCCCAACATTTGTTTATACCAAATATTATCGTCGTTGTATTTAACAGCATTCGCTAAGAGCACCTCCGCTTTGGCATAATCCTGTTGCATGATAAAAAGTTTGGCCACTTCATACAATGCCACAGAACTGGAAGGATCAATTTTAAGACATTCGGTAAAGAACATACCTGCCTTATCGTAGTTGCCCGACAGGCGTTCCCTAAGGGCCTCATAAAAATAGTAATCAAACTTGCGTTGATCGTTCTCATTTAAAACAGGACGCTCAGGTGCTGCCGCCTGAGGTTCCTGAACAACTTTTGTGGCATGACAACCATTCAAAAGCAACGTCAATGGGAGTACATATATCCAAATTTTCATAAACAAGATTTTTAATGTTTACCGGTATGGCCAAACCCACCATCACCCCTAACGGTTTCGGAAAGAGCGTCAATGGGTACTAAATCAACTTTGGCATATTTGGCGATGACCATTTGACAAATCCTCTCACCATTTTTTATTACAAAATCCTCGCCAGACAAATTGACTAAAATGACCTTAACCTCACCCCTATAATCAGCATCGATGGTACCGGGGCTATTGAGCACAGTAATACCATATTTGAATGCTAAACCACTCCTGGGGCGAATTTGGGCTTCATACCCCTCTGGAAGCTGAATAAACAAACCGGTGGGCACAATAACCCTTTGAAGTGGTTTTATGACCATATCGATATCGAGGTTAGCTCGTAAATCGAGACCTGCAGAATGAGCTGTTGCATATTGAGGCATATCATGCCCACTATTATTTACAATATAAACTTTAACGTCGGACATTTTGTATCAAATTTTTAAATTCATTTTTCTCTAAAAGAAGTATGGATCCTAAGATCACTACAAAGGAGAGTGCTGAAAACAAAAGCCACCATTCTGGCAAAAGAACCGAAATCTTATCATTGACAAAAACTACCGTGGTAACAAGCAGTATATATCCTAAAATGCGTAAGGCAGGATACTGAATAGGGTAATAATAATTGCCAAGAAAATAAGAGATCGCCATCATGCAAAAGTAACCAATAAAGGTGGATATGGCAGCACCCATAAAACCCATAATAGGTACAAGCCAAATATTTAATAGTGTATTAACAGTAAGCCCCGCAAAACTCATGACAATACCATAATAGGTTTTATCGGTAACTTTATACCATATTGAAAATGAATAGTATATTCCAAAAAAAAGTTGTCCCAGCAGAATGAAAGGGATAATTTTATTTCCTTCATAATATTCTGGCGTCAACAATTGATTCACCAAAGGCAGGAACAAAAGAACAGCTGCATAAATCAGCATGCCAAAAAGTGTAAAAAATTTTAAAGCTTTGGCATAAAGCTCGGTATTGTCATTCTGTTTTGATTCCTTAAAAAAAAAGGGTTCGAAAGCCATCCTAAAAGATTGAGTAAAGATAGCCATCAAAACACCAATCTTATAATTGGCTCCATAAATTGCCAGACTCTTATAAGCATCCTGATCGCGCACCAGCTTGACTAGAATAATCTTTTCAATATTCTGATTCAGCATACCAAAAAGCCCCATACCAACCAAAGGCAAACTGTAAAGAAAAACTTGCTTGAAAAGCAAAAGACTGAAATGGTACTGCTTCTTAAAATACCGTGGAGAAAAATAAAGTGTGATAACAAAGGATCCCAATAAGTTAGCTAATAATATATTGAAAACGCTGAAACCACTGGTAAAATGGAACCATCCAAAAGATTGATCTTTCAGAACGACCAAGAAAACAACATTAAAAACAACGGTAACAATAACCTGCACCAATCTCAGAACAGCATATTTGAGTGACTTATTTTCAAACCGCAATTGAGCAAATGGAATGGCATTTAAAGAATCAACCAAAACGATCAACCCGGTGACCAGCAAAATATTACCTTCTATATTACTAATTTCAAACCAATTACATAAAGAATCGCGGTAAAAATGAAGTAATAAAGTGAGTAATAAACCACAACACAACACACCAGCTGAAAGACTATCGAAAAGCTTGTTTCTATTATTCTCAGAAACGAACCTGAAATATCCGGTTTCGAAACCAAGCGTACCCACAACCAAAAGGACCGCGATTATACTATAAACATTGACCACAACACCAAAATCGGTTTGAGCAATGGTGCGCAAATAGAAGGGTGTTAGCAACCAGTTCAGCAAACGCCCCAAAATGGTACTAAATCCGTAAACAATTGTGTCGCCAGCAAGGCTTTTAAGCTTTCCCACTATGAATCAAATGAAAACAGTTCGTTACTTTTTGCAAAATTCACCTTATTGAGATGCTTGTAGGCTAATTCGGTGGCCATGCGTCCTCTTGGTGTCCGTTTTATAAAGCCTTCCTTAATCAGATATGGCTCGTAAACCTCCTCAACAGTTCCAGCATCTTCACCAATAGCCGTGGAAATGGTAGACAAACCAACGGGTCCACCATTAAATTTATCAATCAAGGTCAAGAGGATTCGGTGATCAACTTCATCCAGACCATACTTGTCGATATTGAGCGCCTCAAGGCTAAAAATTGTAATATCATGGTCGATAAAACCTTTCCCCTTCACTTGAGCGAAGTCGCGCACACGGCGTAACAAGGCGTTGGCAATACGCGGGGTGCCCCTGCTGCGTCGAGATATTTCGAACGAGGAAGTTTCATCGATACCTACATTCAAAATATGGGCGGAACGCTGAATAATGCCAGCCAATGTAGCCACATCATAATACTCCAAATGGCAATTTATTCCAAACCTAGCTCTAAGAGGACTGGTTAACAGACCACTACGCGTTGTGGCACCTATCAGAGTAAAAGGATTGAGATCCAACTGAATGCTTCGGGCACCAGGTCCTTTGTCAATAATAATATCAATTCTGAAATCCTCCATGGCGGAATAAAGGTACTCCTCGATTACGGGGCTCAACCGGTGGATTTCATCAATAAAGAGCACATCATTACTGTTTAGGCTGGTCAGTATGCCTGCCAAATCACCAGGCTTATCCAAAACAGGACCGCTGGTAATTTTCATATTAACCCCCAATTGGTTGGCTATAATGGCAGATAAGGTAGTTTTGCCCAACCCCGGGGGGCCATGCAAAAGCACGTGATCTAATGAATCACCGCGCAACAAGGCAGCTTTGACAAAAACTTCAAGATTATCAATAATCTTTGACTGTCCACTAAAGTCGTTGAACGATAACGGCCTAAGTTTTTTATCCAGCTCCAGATCCGTATCATTAGTTTTCCGAATATCCATAATCAACTACACAAGACTCAACAATTCCAAAACTCTAAAAAACTCAGAAACATCAAAAGGTTTCACCAAATACTCATCCATACCGGCTTCTAGGCAGCGGTGTCTGTCAGAATCCATTGTGTTGGCAGTAGGCCCAATAATAGGAAGATGTTGGTTCATTGCCCGTTCGTTAACCCTAATTTGTCTTGTAGTCTCCAACCCATCCATAACAGGCATCATAATGTCCATTAAAATAAGGTCATAATCATTGGATTCCAACTTAGTCAAAGCTTTTGCGCCATTATCGGCCAAGTCGATTTGAAACCCATATTTGGAAAGGGTTAAACATATCAACTTCTGATTCAATAGATTATCTTCGACCAGAAGGATTTTAAGTGATTTATGATCCATATTAGTAGAACAGATTACAGCAAACTACAGCCCTAATATAGCAATAATATTAAGTTTTCTAAACTATCCTCGTTCTGTGATTTCCAACATTCGGTAGATAGGTTGGGCTGCTCTATCAAAAATTGCCGCATCAACATCTATTTCGGGCCACTCGTATTTAAGCGTGAGATAGATTTTTTTCAAGGTGTTCAGCTTCATAAACTCACAATCATTACAGGCACAGGTGGAATCGTTGGGTGGAGCTGGCAAAAAGGTTTTACTCGGATACAATTTTTTCATTTGATGGAGAATACCTGATTCGGTGGCCACGATAAACTTGGATTTATCCGATTTTCCAACGTACGATAACAAGGCAGCAGTACTACCCACAAAATTACTAGCCAAAACAACACTTTTCTTGCACTCAGGATGACAAATCAACTCCACATCCTGATCACCATTTTTAAGGGCTAAAATACGCTCCAAAGAGAATTTTTCATGTACATGACAGGCGCCATCCCACAACAACATATCCCGGCCAGTAATACTGTTAAGATAATTTCCAAGATTCCTATCGGGGCCAAAAATAATTTTTTGCTCAACCGGGAAACTATCTATAATCAATTTGGCATTGGAACTGGTGACAACCACATCGCTCAATGCCTTAACGGCTGCAGTTGTATTAACATAAGTCACCACAATGTGATCGGGATGGCTATCAATGAACTTTTTGAACTCTAAAGGATCGCAACTGTCAGCCAGGGAACAGCCGGCATTCAAGTCAGGAATAAGAACCTTCTTACCTGGATTGAGCAGTTTGGCCGTTTCACCCATAAATTGTACACCGCAAAGTAAAATAATGTCGGCATTGGTGTCGACGGCTTTTTGAGCCAAAGCCAAACTATCTCCTATAACATCAGCAATATCCTGAATTTCATCGTTTTGATAGTAATGTGCCATGATAAGCACATTCTTCTCGTTTTTTAATTTCAATATCTCTGCTTTGAAATCCAGATTTGCGTCTATCGGTTCCTCAACGAAACCTGTTTTCAACCAACTATTATTTATATGTTTCATTTTTGAAAATTGAAAGAAGATATTTAAATAATAATACCCTGTTAGTTCTGTTTGTATCTTTTCATTTTATTTGAGTGAAGATACGATATTCATATTTGACGTTTACTTAACCACCCTTTATCAACAGGCCGAAACGCTATTAAATTGCTGATTCTCTTGATGCATGTTAAAGTTATACACAGTTGTTAATTGCGTGTAAAGGTAATAAAATAGTGATTAAACATGGTTGATTAAATTAGGTTTTGGTGTGTATAATTAGGGGTAAAAAAAAAGGTTAACTTTTTTCCGAACTTGATAGGTGTTATCTCTATAATTCGATTTGAACTCTGCAATACTATGGTTAAAATAGTTTTCCAAAGTTTTACCTTTTAATGAACAAGCTGCTAATAGGGTGTGTGTATAATTTGTTGATAACCCCTATTACCTCTCAAAATCATTGATTATAATGAAGTTATAATTGAATTTTAGACAATGGGTATTTACTTGATGGTATTGTCGGATATTTTTAAGTATTTTGCAATAAAAAGATATGTTGTCGAGTACTTGTAAATATGCGATCAGGGCAGTTATCTATTTGGGGTATTATTATGAGGAGGGCAAACGGATTGGGATCAAGCAAATTTCAGACGATTTGAGTATACCTATGCCTTTTTTGGGTAAAGTTCTACAAAGTTTGGCTAAAAAGAAACTGTTGATTAGTAATAAAGGACCTCATGGTGGATTTGGTTTGGGAAAGGAAGGCTTAAAAATGACATTGTTTGAAATTGTGGAAGCAGTGGATGGTCCTGATGTTTTTTGTAATTGTTTGATTGGTAATCATCTATGTCAGGATGGTGCCAAAAGCTGTCCTGTACATGAGCAATTCCACAGCATACGTCACGATTTTGTCACTTTTTTCAAACAGGAAACCGTAGGTGAAATTGTGGCAAAAATGAGCGATCCCAACGATTTTATGAGGCTTTGAAAGGAAAACTCATAACTACTCGAACGAATTTCCAGTTTTTTATAATATAGAATGCAACGATGGCGCTTACAATGCCCATGATGTTGAAAATTTCATCGTAATAGCTTCCTGTTCTGGAAGTTGTGAAATATTCCTGCAATAGTTCGAATGATATGCTCATAAACAGTGGTAGTATATTAATGAGTATTAACTTTGAACTTTTTAGTTTGAAGATCGGAGTGTAATGGCATTCCAACATAAAAACCAGGCTTAATGAGAAATACATGATGAAGTGAACCAGTTTGTCGGCTCCATAGAACATCAATACCTTGGGTGTTGATAAATCGTTGAAGTTAGATAAGCTTAGGAATGCTATTAATCCGCTTATTAACAGTGTTTTATGGAAGTTAGTCACTATATTTTGAATTTTTTTCATTGTTCAATTTTTGTGTATAAGTTGTTAATAAGGTGTTGATAAAGTATTGATTTATAATGTTTCACGTGAAACAATTCAGTTATGGCGGGCATTTACATACATATTCCATTTTGTCGATCAAGATGTTCATATTGTGATTTTTATAAGAGTACAAATATTGCTATAAAAAGTCATTTTATTGATTCGCTCAAAAAGGAAGTTTTTTTGAAAAGAACTTTTTTTAATGGGGAGGTTGTTAAATCTCTCTATTTTGGTGGTGGCACTCCATCTGTTTTGCGTGTTGAAGAATTTGCTGAGATTGTTTCTGAACTGAAGCATAGTTTCGATTTATCTAATTTGGAAGAGTTTACTGTAGAGTTGAATCCTGATGATGTTTCATTTGAATTTCTGAAGGGCTTGTCGGCTCTGGGTGTGAATAGAGTTAGTTATGGTGTGCAAAGTTTTCATGACCGCTATTTGAAGATGGTTTGTCGGAGGCATGACGCCAAACAAGCTTTGGAAGCTATCCGTTTGACTCAGTCTGTCGGTATTGATAATATCAGTATTGATTTGATTTATGGTTTGCCTGGTCTTTCTCTTGCAGAGTGGCAGCGCGATATTGATTTGTTTTTGAGTTTGAAGGTTCCCCATTTGTCTGCTTATCATTTGATTTTTGAAGAGGGTACCTTGATGTCAGATCAGTTGAAAAGGGGTTTGTTTTCTGAAGCTACCGAAGATGAAAGTAAAGAGCAATTTTTAGCTCTTCGGAATACTCTTTTGAATCATGGCTTTTTACATTATGAGATTTCTAATTTTTCACTGCCTGATAAATTTTCTAAGCACAATAGTTCGTATTGGAGTGGCGAGCCCTATTTGGGGTTGGGGCCAAGTGCCCATTCTTTCGATGGGAAAAAAAGATACTGGAATCTGTCAGATGTAGAGGGTTATATTCAATTGCTCCACTCCGGCGAGGGTGATATTTTCGATTCGGAAGAGTTGTGTGAGAAGGATATTTATAATGAACTGGTGATGCTTGGGTTGAGAACCCAACGTGGAATTAGTCAGTCTGATTTGTTTGAAAAGGTTTCTCTGTTTTACCAAAACTATTTTTTTAAAGTAATCAAACCCAGAATAGATAGCGGGGAGATCTGTTTTAATGGTACCCACTACTTTATTGCTGATGATTTATTTCTTATTTCGGATAAGATAATTTCCGATCTATTCTATGTAGAATAAAAAAAGAGGCTGTTCCAAAAGGCAGCCTCTTTTTATGTTATTGTTTTACGATTTGTTATTTCAATGCATCTGCTATTTTTTCATCCAACATGGATCCAAACAAGTCCTTGCCTATTAAATCACCATTTTTACTAATGAGATAGTTGGCTGGTATTTTATTGATGTTGTACAGACGAGCCCAGTAGGAAGAGGTATATTTCAAATCACTAACATTAATCCATGGTAAGTTGTCCTGTTTAATGGCACTTTCCCAAAGAACTTTGCTTTTGTCGAGAGATACCTGGAATACTTCAAAACCTTTGCTGTGGTATTTGTTGTAAACCTTGAGGATGTTTTTATTTTCTTTTCTCGACGCCTCGTCCCAAGCTGCCCAAAAAGACAACAAAACAACTTTACCCCGCAAATCGGAGAGTTTTACTTTATTGCCATTAACATCGTTCTCTTCTATTTCTGGTGATCCAACTGTTTCGGCATTGTCGAGCAAAATATTGCTGAGCTTTTGTTGCTTCATGGTTGCTTTGGCATCGAGCACGTATTGATAGAGATGCTTCACCCTTTCAGATTCAGGGTAAAGCATATTCATGCTTGTGGCAAGTGTGGCAAAAGAAATGTGATCCTTTGGATCCATCACATCGAAAATGGGTACGTCAAGAATATTTTGAAAAAGGGCATAGTAGCTAACAAAAGAGCGGGGATTTTCAAAAATGTAATTGTATATGTACTCTTTGTAGTCCTCAATCTCTTTGCTGATTTCACCTTGCAATTGTTCTTTCTTATCATTCTCCCCATTGGTTAAATCATTGATTTCTTTTATTTTGGATTGAATGCTTTTTTGAAGATCAGCTGCTTTTTTATTGATTTTGAGGAGTTCTTGCGAACCTTCCGATTGCAATATTTGTACCGATGCATCAAATGCTTTCAGGTCGCCTTTCACCAAAATATTCTCAGTAGAATCAATCAAAAGTACCAATGTTCTGTTGGGATTGATGGTCACCTGGAAAAATGTGGGTTCAGTAAGTTTATTGGCTTCAAATTCAAATGATCCATCTTTTTTAATTTTCATGGAATCGATATGCTCGGTGCCGTTTAAATTTAAACGCTGAAAGATGATGGTTTCACCTGATGCATTTTCAAATTGACCTGAAACTGAAAATTTTTTGTCTTTACAGGATGAAAAGGCTATTAAAAAGATAAAAAGGAAAAATAAATTTCTCATTATAAATTGTTTTTAGTTTTTATGGTATAAGTAACTGCTCGATTATTCAATTTCAAATATAACAAGATATTTTTTACAAATTAGGTAATTGTTCTTTTAGCTCATTGGCATCTGATGTTTGAAACATGATTTCGTTATTGGTGTCAATTAAAAGAATCAAAGGCATTGGCAATTTATCGAAATATCCTTTTGGGTGGTTGAGTACCCCTTTTATCCAATTTGCTTTTTGAGTTGGCGTAATGCTGTCGGTATAGACTTCAAATATTTCAAATTTATTTTGCTTAATTAGCTGAATAATAGGTGTGTAGGTGTTTTTATTGTTTACACTTGTTTCATAGGACTGGATGAAAAGTGCTTTTTTTTGAGTGTTTTGTTGGCTCAAATTGATGATTGTTGAATCGGCTAGTTCTATCTCAATTTTCACCATTTTTTCTCCAATTTTCAGGTCGTTCATTTTCGCAACGATTGGTTGTATTGCCATCAATTGCTCTTTATATCCCAAAGCTGATTCATTATCGGGATATTTTTTCAGAATATTATCCGCGACACGATTGAAAAAGTCATAATCATCCAGAATATTATACAATGAGATTCCATGTGTTTTAGCATTCATAAAATACATATTGGCAAAATTTCCATCGTTTTTGGTCATCACGCTGTCGCCTATTTTTTTATAGGCTTCTCTGATGGTTTCCATCTGTTTGAACAAACTGTCTTTTTGGGTTATTGCTAATTGTTTGATATCCTCTATTTGCCATTGTTCCAATAGAGTATGGATATCCCTTTCAAAGTTTATCGCTAGTTTATTGGCTTCTTTAATAATATTTGTTGATGGGCTTCCTGCTATGGTGGCGTTTTTAAAATCATTCACCAATGCATTGATTTTTATGATTGTGTCGCGGTCATAAATAAAATCGAACGAATGGAGGGAATCGGCCACCAGTTTGTAACAGCCATACGGTTTGTTTTTGAGGTTGAAATAGTAAACGCCATCCTGCCGTAAGGCTGCGGTATCGGTTATTTCGAAATGGCTTTTTAAATAACTTAAATACAAGGGCTTTGTGAAGGTTCCGTTCAAATCTACTAATACACCTTGAGGATCTGGCTTCTGACAACTGAATAGAGTAGCCAGTACAATAGTCCAACCTATTTTTGATTTCATTCGTTCCTGGTTTATTTGTTTTTCATTCGTTCCGAAGAGTCTTCAAAATTATTGACTTTAATTTTAATATAGCAACTTTTTGTATAGCTTATTCATTGAATGGCAGATTGCATTCTTAATGGTTTTTGGCTAAATTGTTGTTTTTATCAATGGGTTGACCTAGGCTCAGCTAATTTTCTGTTTTTGGTTCTTTCTTTATGGCAAGATGAAGAGAGGTAAAGTGGAAGGGAGAGTATGTTACACGATCAAATTGAAGGCAGGGGGATTACCCATCGCGAAACCATTCGAGCCATGCACCTGGTGGCACGGCATCGTTTGGTTCCGAAGGAGCAGGTGGATAATGCTTATCAGGATGGACCACTTCCCATAGGTTATGGTCAAACCATCTCCCAGCCTTACATTGTGGCTTATATGACGCAGGCCATCAAGCCGGAAAAAGGTCAGAAAATTCTGGAAATTGGAACTGGTTCCGGTTATCAGGCAGCTGTTTTGGCTGAAATTGTAGATCAGGTTTACTCTGTTGAAATTATTAAGCCCTTGGGGGAACGTGCGAAACGGGATTTGGAATTGCTTGGTTATAAGAATATCCAGATAAAAATTGGTGATGGTTTTTTTGGATGGGAACAGTTTGCTCCTTTCGATGCGATTATTGTTACGGCTGCTGCAGAATTTGTGCCCCCTCCCCTACTGGCACAGTTGAAAGATGGGGGCAGAATGGTTATTCCTGTGGGTTCCTCGTTTACCACTCAGCAGTTGGTTTTGATCGAAAAGCGGGGTGATCATATTAGTAGCCGTAATTTATTATCAGTCAGGTTTGTGCCCTTTATAAGAGCTGGCAATGACCCATGATTATTTAGCACATTTGCCCCATCAAATGGAGTGGTAGGCCTTGCTGGTTCATTCGTTTTCCGTTATTCGTTTACAGGTTGTTCTGATGCGAATTTGGGAGTTGACACAATTTCACCATTTTGCCAGCTTTTGGTTTCTATCACCGAACTGTGTAGATGTTACTTACAGGAATCAGTATTTGTTATGCTTTTTTTTTGCCCGGACTATTAAAATTATTATTAAGCTATCCTTTTGGCATTAAGGTTTTTATATGTGTTGTGGTGGTTGGTTTACCCTCTTTTTTAATGGGCATGCCTTTTCCGCTTGCGCTTGGAAGTTTTAGAATTCGTAATTTGGTGCCTTGCGCTTGGGATATTAACGGGTTTTTCTCTGTGATTGCCACGCCAGTTGCGTAGATCTTTGCCATTGAATGTGGTTTCTGGATGGTGTTTATTATGTCAGGTATGTTATATTTTATGGCATTTTGTGCTGTCAGTCTATTTTATAAATAATAATAAAGAATTCTATGTATAAGAATCAACCTCTTAAGTTCTACTCCCCTTTGGAAGAAAAAATAAATGTCATTTCCCATTTCGTTGGTTTTTCTCTTAGTTTGGTTGCCCTTGTATTTTTAATTGACAAGTCGCTGGATTCCTTTTGGCGATTGATTAGTTTTTCTGTTTTTGGTGTTAGTTTGCTGGTTTTGTATGCTGCCTCTACGCTTTATCATGCATCACATAATGAGGAAATCAGGAAAAAACGGCGGGTTTGGGATCATTCGGCCATTTATGTTTTAATTGCGGGCACCTATACACCCTTTACGCTGGTGACCATGCATGGTAAAACAGGATGGATCCTTTTTGCAGTCAACTGGAGTATGGCGTTGGGAGGAATTATATTGAAACTGTTTTTTACAGGCCGTTTTGGCATCCTGTCGACCATTTTTTACCTGGTGATGGGTTGGAGTGTGGTTTTTGCCATCAATCCATTGATGGAAGCTTTGTCATCCGAAGGCCTTTTCTGGCTCGCTGCTGGCGGAGTGGCCTATACCTTGGGAGCCATTTTATACAGCATTAAGGGATTGACCTACACGCACGCATTGTTTCATATTTTGGTTTTGATTGGTAGTTTTTGTCACTTTGTGGCGATTTACTTCTATGTATAATTTTCATTAGTAGGTATTTAATCCAAGCAAAAAAGGATGCCCGTGGGAGCATCCTTTTTTGTTTTAAATGTTTTGGGTGATCCACTCCCCCACTTCTGTGGTTGTGTACGCCTTTCCGCCTTCGGCAATGTCTTCGGTGACGATGCCCGCTTCAATGGATTTTTCCACTGCTTGGCGGATGGCTGCTCCCTCTTCCATCAAACCAAATGCATACTCAAACATCATGGCGGCCGAAAGGATGGTGGCTACCGGGTTGGCTATGTTTTTACCTGCTGCTTGCGGGTAGGAGCCGTGGATGGGCTCGAAAACACTGGTGTGTATGCCAATGCTGGCCGATGGCAACAGGCCCAGTGACCCTGTAATAACGCTGGCCTCGTCGGTGAGGATGTCGCCAAACATGTTTTCGGTCACCAGCACATCGAAATGCTTGGGCCAGCGAATCAGCTGCATGGCAGCATTATCCACGAACATATATTCCACACTTACCTCAGGATAATCTGGCGCTATTTTTTGCGATGTTTCACGCCACAGGCGCGATGTGGCCAACACATTGGCCTTATCCACAATGGTGAGTTTTTTCCGGCGCTTCATGGCATATTCGAAGCCCAGGCGCACAATGCGTTCAATCTCTTCGGTTGTGTAAACACAAGTATCGTAAGCTGTTTGCCCGTCTTCAGAACGTCCCTGTGGCTTACCAAAATAGATGCCGCCGGTCAATTCGCGGATGCACATGAAGTCGGCGCCATCTACCAATTCAGTTTTTAAGGGTGATTTGTGTATCAGCGATTTGAAAGTGTTCACCGGACGCAGGTTGGCATACAGTCCCAATTTTTTGCGCATGGCCAGCAGACCTTGTTCGGGGCGAACCTTGGCTTTAGGGTCGTTGTCGAAGCGTGGGTCACCAATGGCACCAAACAGCACTGCTTGGCTCTCCATGCAAATTTGATGGGTTTCATCGGGGTAAGGTGATCCTGTTTGGTCGATGGCGGTGGCACCCACCAAGGCTTTTGTGTACTGTGGCTGATGGCCAAATTTTTTGCATACGGCGTCCACCACTTTGATGGCTTGGTCAACTATTTCGGGACCGATACCGTCCCCGGGCAATACTGCAATATTTAACTTCATGATTGATAGCTGTTTGTGATGTTTTTATTGTTTATTTTTGAGATATTTCCTTTTTATACTCTTCGTTTTCGATCAGATTCAGCATTTTAACGGTGGCTTTGATGGCGGCTTCGGTTTGGTCGGGATCCAGGCCTCTGGTCTTGTAGCTTTTACCATTATATTCCCAAGTGATAATAGTTTCTACCAGCGCATCGGTTTTTCCGCCAGGCGGAATGGTGACCCAATAATCGGTCAGCACTGGTTGCTTTTTGCCTAGGCGGTCGTAGATTTTCCAAAGTGCCTTTGAAAATGCATCGTATTGTCCATCGCCCATGGCTGTTTCTTCGAATTCCTGATTATCGATGCTGATGCTCATGGAAGCTACCGGTTTCAATCCCCGGGTTAAGGAAAGGCTGTAGTTGACCATCCTAATTTTGTCGGTCTTAGGGTCGTTTTTGAGCGCATCGGCCACAATGAAGGGTAGATCCTCGGTGGTGACGGTTTCTTTGCGGTCGCCCAGTTCAATCACCCGCTCAGTGACCAGTTTCATCTGTTCAGCATCGAGCTCTATGCCCAACTCCTCGAGGTTTTTCAAAATATTGGCCTTGCCCGATGTTTTGCCCAGTGCATATTTGCGGATGCGGCCGAAACGTTCGGGCAGCAGCTGGTTGAAATAGAGCTGGTCCTTTTTGTCACCATCGGCATGGACGCCACTGCATTGCGTGAATACATATTCGCCGGTGAGGGGTTTATTGGCCGGTATTCGGATGCCCGAAAAGGATTCCACAATGCGGCTGATGTGCGTCAAACGGCTTTCGTCTATGTTGTTGGTGATTTTCAGATGGTCGTTCACCACGCCAATGATGCTGGCCAAAGGCGCATTCCCAGCCCGTTCCCCCAGCCCGTTTACTGTGGTATGAACCCCGTTGATCCCCGATTTCAAGGCCTCGTACACATTGGCTGTGGCAAAATCGTAATCGTTGTGGGCATGGAAGTCAAAGTGCAGGTTGGGATACCTTGCCCGCATCTGTTGGCAAAAAGTGCGTGTCTGGTCAGGATTGAGGATGCCCAACGTATCGGGCAGCATAAACCTTTTTATATTTGCCTGTTGCAGATGGTCGATCATGAAAAACACATACTCTGGCGAGTTGATCATGCCATTGGACCAATCTTCGAGGTACAGGTTTACTTCCAATCCTTTTCCTGTGGCCAGTTCGATGTTCTGCAGTATGTCGTCCAAATGTTCCTTGGCTGTTTTTTTCAGCTGGGCCGTGACATGCTTCAGGGAGCCTTTGGTGAGCAGGTTGATGACTTGTCCGCCTGCATTTTGGATCCATTCAATGGAAGTTCCCCCATCAACAAAACCCAAAATTTCCACCTGGTGAAGGCGGTTATGCCGGGCAGCCCATGCGCAAATGCGTTTGGCAGACTGAAACTCGCCGTTTGAAACCCGCGCGGAAGCAATTTCAATGCGGTCGATTTTCAAATCCTCGAGCAGCAGTTTGGCAATGGTGAGTTTTTCAGTTTCATTGAACGACACACCGGTGGTTTGTTCGCCATCGCGGAGTGTGGTATCCATTATTTCAATCATCTTGTGGGGCTAATATCAAGACCCTTGCCAAACCTTAAAGGCAAGGGTCTTGTGGTTTGATTAATAATGATGGTTCGTTTTTTCAAACTCCTGTACTTTTGATTTGAGACTCAACAGGTAATCAATGTCATCGTAGCCGTTCAACAAGCAACTTTTTTTATAGGGATTGATGTCGAAAATTTCCTTTTCGCCTGTTTCCACCAGTGTGACCTGCTGTTTTTCCAGATTGATTTCGATGGTGGCATTAGGGTCTTTTTCGATGGCCTCAAATATGGTTTTAAGGTATCCTTCGGAAACGACTACGGGCAAGATGCCATTGTTGAGGGCGTTGTTGCGGAAAATATCGGCAAAAAAGCTCGAAACAACCGCTTTAAACCCATATCCGGCAATTGCCCAAGCTGCGTGTTCGCGGCTCGATCCTGAGCCGAAATTCTTGCCTGCCACCAACACTTGTCCGCTATATAAGGGATTGTTCAATACAAAATCCTCTTTCGGGTTGCCTTGTTTGTCGTAGCGCCAATCGGCAAAAAGGTTGTTGCCAAAGCCCTCTTTTGTAGTGGCCTTCAGGAATCGGGCCGGTATGATTTGGTCGGTATCCACATTCTCGATGGGCAGTGGCACCATGGTTGATTGAAGTGTTTTGAATTTATCTATTGGCATGTTTGAATCGCTTAAAATTTATATTTCAATTCATTAGTTTTCGAGGATCGGTAAGGACTCCAGTGACGGCCGCAGCGGCAGCTACCAGCGGGCTTGCCAGAAGGGTGCGTGCTCCAGGTCCTTGGCGTCCCTCAAAATTGCGGTTGGAGGTGGATACTGCGTATTTTCCTGCAGGCACTTTGTCGTCGTTCATGGCCAAGCAAGCCGAGCATCCTGGTTGGCGAAGCTCAAAACCGGCCTCTTTTAGGATGGTATCCAATCCTTCGGCTTTGATCTGTTTTTCAACCTGCCACGATCCTGGCACCAGCCAAACAACCACATTGTTGGCTTTTTGCTTCCCTTTCACAAAGGCGGCAAACTGGCGGAAATCCTCAATTCGGCCATTGGTGCAGCTGCCCAGAAAGACGTAATCAACTGGTTTTCCTTCCATCTTATCGCCAGGTTGGAAGCCCATGTACTCCAGCGATTTTTTGAATGATATCTGTCCGGCAGCATCTATATCCGTAAGTGAAGGGATTTGGCCTGTAACGGCCACTCCCATGCCTGGATTGGTGCCATAAGTGATCATAGGTTGAATATCTGCGGCATTGAAGGTCAGTTCACGGTCGAAACTCGCATCGCTGTCGGACTGGAGGGTTTTCCAGTGAGCTACTGCTTTGTCCCAAGCTTCATCTTTAGGGGCAAATTCGCGACCTTCCACATAGTTGATGGTGGTTTCATCGGGGGCAATCATGCCACCACGGGCTCCCATTTCGATGCTCAGGTTGCAAACGGTCATTCGCTCTTCCATGCTTAGGTTGCGTATGGCTTCGCCAGCATATTCTACAAAATAGCCGGTTGCACCACCGGTGGTGAGTTGCGAAATCATATAGAGGGCCAAGTCCTTGGCCGTCACTCCTTTTTGCAACTTGCCCTCGAAATTGATGCGCATGGTCTTGGGGCGCGATTGCAACACGCACTGTGAAGCCAGCACCATCTCAACTTCCGAGGTACCGATGCCAAAGGCAATGGATCCAAAGGCGCCATGGGTCGATGTGTGCGAATCACCACAAACGATGGTCATGCCAGGCTGTGTCAAGCCATTTTCTGGGCCGATGACGTGCACGATACCGTTTTTTTCATGCCCCAAACCATAGAGGGTTAGTCCGAATTCCTGTGCGTTTTTGGTCAACTGGTCCACCTGGAAGCGCGATATGGGATCGGAAATTGGCTTATCCTGGTTGATGGTCGGTATGTTGTGATCGGGCGACAGGGTTGATTTATCTGGTCTGGATACTTTGATGCCCCTTTTCCTTAATCCATCAAAAGCTTGCGGACTGGTCACCTCGTGAATGAAATGGCGATCGATGTACAATACGCTGGGTCCTTCGGGAATGGTGTTCACCACATGGTTATCCCAAATTTTATCGAATAGTGTTTTTCCCACGGTATAATATTTTTATGGTTGATTTTTAGTTATTTTCTTAATGGTTATTGAATTTTGGAAATAGCATCCAAAAACGATTCCACGGAAGCGGTGACAATGTCGGTGTTGGCAGCAAAACCATAATAGGTGTGGCCTTTGTGTTCCACCTGTACATGTACTTTTCCCTGGTCGTCGCTGCCGCGTGTAATGGCTTGAACCAGGTATTCCTCCAGGTGCACTTTGCGTTTTACCAGGTTTTTCACTGCAGTGAAGGCTGCGTGCACCGGACCGTTGCCCGAGGCTGTTTCGGTGAAGATGTCGCCATTGACATTCACCTGAACGGTTGCGGTGGGGATGGTACTTTTTCCGCAGATCACCTGCAGCGATTCCAACTTGAGAGAGCGGTCGGTGCGGATGCGCTCGGTTCCCACCAACACTTCAAGGTCTTCATCGCCCACGTCTTTTTTCCTATCGGCCAATTCGAGGAAGCGGTGGTATAATTCATCCAGTTCTGTGCCTTCAATGTCGTAGCCCAGCACTTGCAGTCGGTGTTTAAGGGCAGCGCGTCCGCTGCGTGCGGTCAGAACGATGGAAGACTCTTTGACGCCCACATCGGCTGGATTGATGATTTCGTAATTCTCCCTGTTTTTCAACACGCCATCCTGGTGGATGCCTGATGAGTGGGAGAAGGCGTTGCGGCCCACGATGGCCTTGTTGGGTTGAACCGGCATGCGCATCAGCGTTGAGACCAGCTTGCTGGTGCTCAAGATGTGCTCGCTGTGGATGTCGGTGGTGATGTTTAGGTGATGGTGGCATTTCAATGCCATCACAACTTCTTCCAGTGCGGTATTTCCTGCCCGCTCGCCAATGCCGTTGATGGTGACTTCCACTTGGCGGGCGCCATTGAGGATACCTGCCATGGTGTTGGCTGTGGCCATGCCCAAATCGTTGTGGCAATGGGTGGAAATGATGGCCTTGTCGATGTTGGGGACATTGTTCATCAGATAGGCTATTTTGGCCCCATATTCGTGCGGCAGGCAGTATCCTGTGGTGTCGGGGATGTTACATACTGTGGCCCCAGCCTTGATGACCGCTTCGATGACCCTAGCCAGGTATTCATTGTCGCTGCGGCCGGCATCTTCGGCATAAAATTCAACATCTTCCACAAACCGGCGTGCATATTTCACTGCTTCAACCGCTCTTTCGATGATGGCTTCGGGGTTGGAGTTCAGTTTGTGGTGGATGTGGTAGTAGGAAGTGCCTATTCCAGTATGGATACGGCCTCTTTTTGCATATTTGAGCGCTTCGGCAGCCACTTCAATATCTTTTTGTACGGCACGTGTCAGGGCACAAATGGTTGGATTGGTGACTGCTTTTGATATTTCTATCACCGAGTTGAAGTCACCCGGGCTAGAGATGGGGAAACCGGCTTCAATGATGTCCACACCCAGTTTTTCGAGTTGCCGGGCTACCTCAATTTTTTCAATGGTATTCAATTGGCAGCCAGGCACCTGTTCGCCATCTCTCAGAGTGGTGTCGAAAATATAGACTTTGTTGTTCATAAAGAGTTTATTAATGGTTTCTTCTGCCCTCTCCCCATCGATATTTGGCAGACTATTTTGATAATCAGCAATGCAGAAGAACTGCATTGCTGTGTTTGATATCAATTGTTATTTGCTTTCGGGTCTAAGTTTGCGCACGACGGCACCGGTACGCCACATTTCGCTTTCGCGTAGGGCTTTCAACTCTTCTTCCAGTTTTTCGCGGTAATCGGGCTTTGAATTGGTGTCGATGGAGCGCTGGGCTTCATTGCCACAGGCCACTTCGGCATACAGTTTGGCAAATACCGGTTTGGTGGCATCGTGGAAAGGGGTCATCCAGTCCAGGGCACCCCTTTGGGCTGTGGTGGAACAGTTGGCGTACATCCAATCCATGCCATTTTCGGCAAACAAGGGCATCAGGGATTGGGTCAACTCCTCAACAGTTTCATTGAAGGCCTCGGATGGCGAGTGGCCGTTTTCGCGCAATACTTCATATTGGGCTTGCAAAATCCCTTGGATGGCACCCATCAAGGTTCCACGTTCACCTGTCAAGTCGGAATAAACCTCTTTTTTGAAGGTGGTTTCGAACAAATAGCCCGATCCAACGCCAATGCCCAACGATACAACGCGGTCGTGCGCCCGTCCGGTGGCATCCTGGAAGATGGCATACGATGAGTTCAAGCCTCTGCCCTGCAAGAACATGCGGCGCAGCGAAGTACCCGAACCTTTTGGAGCCACCAGGATCACATCTACATCGGCAGGTGGCACAATGCCAGTGCGCTCCTTATAGGTGATGCCGAATCCATGGGAAAAGTATAGTGCTTTTCCGGCGGTCAGGTGGGGTTTGATGCGCGGCCATACTTCGATTTGGGCTGCATCGGACAGCAGGTATTGGATCACTGTTGCTTTTTGGCAGGCCTCTTCGATGTCGAACAAAGTTACACCTGGCACCCAACCATCGTTGATGGCCTTTTGCCATGTTGCTCCGCCCGGACGTTGACCGATGATCACGTTAAAACCATTGTCCTTCAGGTTTAATGCCTGACCTGGGCCTTGCACACCATAGCCAATCACGGCAATGGTTTCATCTTTCATCACTTCGCGGGCCTTAGCCAATGGAAATTCTTCTCTTGTTACAACGTTTTCTTCAACGCCTCCGAAATTAATTTTAGCCATAATTGTTTAATGAGTTAATTGGTAAACTATTTTTCTTGTTTTTCTAATTCTCTTAAATACTCAAACAGCAGCTCCTGTTTCAGTTTGGTGACGGCCACCCTGCCCGAGCGAACAAATTGGGTGACCCCATATTTGTCGAGCTTTTCGAACAGCTCTTGTGTTTCATCTTTATGCCCTGTTTTTTCGATGACGGTGTACTCTTTTGTGACTTCGAGGATGCGGGCACCGTATTGCCGCACCAGTTTCTCCACCTCATTGCAGTTGATTAAAGTTTCCGTGGGCACCTTGTACAGGGCAATTTCCTGGTGGATGATGTCGTCGGCCGTAAACACGAACACTTTCAAAATATCGATTCGTTTTTCGATTTGCAGTGCCAGCTTTTTCACCTGCTCGTGGGTGGTGAACACCACGATGGTGAATTTATGGATGCCCTTAATGGCCGATTCCGAAGTGGTCAAACTCTCGATGTTGATGCTGCGCCTGGTAAAAATGGTGGTTATCTGGTTCAGCAGACCAACATGGTTTTCGGAGTAGATGGATAATGTGAATTCCTGCTTCATAATTTCTTTTTTTATGCTGTTCTGCTATTCCAACCTAATTTCACTTACTGCTGCCCCGCTTGGTACCATTGGGAACACGTTGTCTTCCTTCTCGACCCTGACTTCCAATAGGTAAGGTCCCTGGTGGCGCACCATTTTTTCAATTTCGGCATCCAGGTTTTCACGCTCTTTTACCAAGGCCGACTCAATGAAATAACCTTTGGCAATGGTTTGGAAATCGGGATTGGTCATTTCGGTGCTGGCATAACGCTTGTCGAAAAAAAGCTCTTGCCATTGGCGAACCATGCCCAGAAATTCGTTGTTGAGCAGCACAATTTTCACCGGAATACGGGTTCTGAAGATGGTACCCAACTCCTGGATGGTCATTTGGATGCCGCCATCACCCACGAAAAGCACCACTTCCCTGTCGGGGTTTCCGAACTTTGCGCCAATGGCTGCCGGAAGGCCAAAGCCCATGGTGCCCAATCCGCCCGATGTCACCACGCTTCGGCTCTGTTTGAAGCGGAAGTAGCGTGCAGCCATCATCTGGTGCTGTCCTACGTCGGTCACCATGATGGCGTCGTCGTTGAAGGCTTGCGATATTTTATGGATGGCCTCTCCCATGGTGATGAATTCCTTAGCTGGATTGAGTTGTGATTTTATTATTTTGTCGTGTTCCAGTTTGTAGCAGGTTTTGAACTCCTGTACCCATTCCTCATGCTGGTTTTCAACCACCAATTGGGTGAGCAGTGGCAGTGTTGCTTTTACATCCCCCAGTATGGGTACATCGGCATAGATATTTTTGTTGATTTCCGATTTGTCAATCTCCATGTGGATCACCTTGGCGCTGATACCGTATTTCTGTGTGTTTCCGGTTACCCGGTCGTCGAAGCGCATCCCGATGGCAAGCAGCAGGTCGCACTCGTTTGTTTTGATATTTGGTCCAAAGTTTCCGTGCATGCCCAACATGCCCACATTCAGCGGGTGATCGGTTGGCATGGCTGAAAGTCCTAACAGTGTCCAAGCTGCCGGGATGCCTGTTTTTTCGATGAAGCTTAGCAATTCCTTTTCGGCATTGGCCAACACCACCCCCTGTCCAACCAGGATCATTGGTTTTTTAGCCAAGTTGATCAGTCGGGCTGCTTCACCAATTCGAGCTGGTTCGGGTTGTGGGACAGGCTGATAACTACGGATTCGGTTGATTTTTTGATATTCGTAATCGAAGGTTTCAAACTGGGCATCTTTTGTGATGTCAATCAATACCGGTCCTGGCCTGCCTGAGTTGGCAATATAGAAGGCTTTAGCAATGGCTTCGGGGATTTCTTGTGCTCTTTTTACCTGAAAGTTCCATTTGGTGATGGGTTGCGTGATGCCCACCACATCAATTTCCTGAAATGCATCGGTTCCCAGCAAGGGGGATGCCACTTGGCCGCTGATGACAACCAAGGGGGTGGAATCGATCATGGCGTCGGCAATGCCGGTTACTGCGTTGGTAGCGCCAGGGCCGCTGGTGACAAAGCAGACGCCTGTTTTGCCTGTTACACGGGCAAAGCCTTGTGCCGCATGGATGGCACCCTGTTCGTGGCAGACCAGGATATGCTTGATACGATCCTCATAATCCATCAGGGCATCGTAGATGGGCATGATGGCACCACCAGGATAGCCAAAAATAAGGTTCACATCCTCGTTCAGCAACGATTGCATGACAGCCTGCGATCCGTTGATCTTTTGCTTCTTTGTTTTGATCTGTTCTGTTTGATCTTTGGCCTGTTCCATGTTGAATTCTTTTTCGTTTTTCATTCCTTCGATGCTCTGTGGTTGAATGGTTATGACGTTAGTCAATCAGTCGGATGGCGCCTTTGTCGGCCGAACTCACCATACTGGCATAAGCTTTTAATGCTTTGGAGACGTTGCGTTGGCGTGGCAATGGCTGATAGGCTTTTTCTCCTTTATTTTGTTCCTCCAGTTGTCGTTTAGTCAACTCCTCGGGCGAAATATCCAGATGGATCAATCGCGAAGGAATGTCGATGACGATGTGGTCGTTGTTGCGCACCAAAGCTATTAATCCACCTGCAGCTGCTTCGGGCGATACATGGCCTATTGACAGGCCCGAGGTGCCTCCCGAGAAACGGCCATCGGTCACCAGGGCGCAGTGCTTACCCAGCTGTTTCGATTTGATGTAGGAGGTTGGATAGAGCATCTCCTGCATGCCTGGGCCGCCTTTGGGTCCTTCGTAGCGGATGATCACCACATTTCCGGCCTTTACTTTGTTGCCCAGAATGCCTTCGATGGCCGAATCTTGTGAGTCGAACACAACTGCTTGTCCTTCGAAATGGAATATGCTGGCATCTACCCCTGCTGTTTTCACAATGCAACCATCTTCAGCCAAGTTGCCATAGAGCACGGCCAGCCCACCATCCTTGAAATAGGCGTTTTCGATGGAGCGGATGCATCCATTCTGGCGGTCGGTGTCCAATTGGTCGTATTGGCACCTTTGGGCACCCAATTCAATGCCTCGGATGCCTGCAGGAGCGCTTTTGTAAATGTCAAAAGCTTCGGCACAGGCTGTCTCGGCCATAATATCGTATTTGTTTAGGGCTTGTTTCAACGAAGGGAAATCAATACGAGGAACCGATGCGTTGATCAATCCGCCCTTGTCCAGTTCGGCCAATATGGCCATGATGCCACCGGCCCGGTTTACGTCTTGTATGTGGTAGCTGGAGTTTGGCGCCACCTTGCACAGGACCGGCACCTTTCTCGACAGTTGGTCGATGTCCTTCATGGTGAAGTCAACACCAGCCTCATGGGCTATGGCCAACAGGTGCAATACTGTGTTGGTGCTGCCGCCCATGGCAATATCCAGCGTCATGGCATTTAGGAATGCTTCACGTGTGGCGATGCTGCGGGGCAGAATGGTTTGGACGCCTTCTACGTAATATTGGTGAGTCAGTTCCACAATCCGTTGGGCTGCCTTTTGGAATAGACCTGTCCGGTTGGCGTGGGTAGCAACGATGGTGCCATTGCCAGGTAGAGCCAGTCCCAATGCCTCATTCAGGCAGTTCATGGAGTTGGCGGTAAACATGCCCGAGCATGATCCGCAGGTTGGGCAGGCATTTTTTTCAATGCTGTCCAACTCCTGGTCGGTCACCGTTTCGTCGGCAGCCATCACCATGGCATCCACTAGGTCGAGCGCTTTATTGCCAACTTTTCCGGCCTCCATGGGGCCTCCCGAAACAAAGATGGTTGGTATGTTCAGGCGCATAGCAGCCATCAACATGCCGGGCGTTATTTTGTCGCAGTTGCTGATGCAGATCATGGCATCGGCCATGTGGGCATTCACCATATATTCAACGCTGTCGGCAATCAGGTCGCGCGATGGCAAAGAGTAGAGCATGCCATCGTGTCCCATGGCTATACCATCGTCGATGGCGATGGTGTTGAATTCAGCTGCAAAACAGCCAGCCGCTTCAATCTGCTTTTTAATTTTTTGGCCTATTTCGTGCAGGTGGACATGTCCCGGTACAAATTGTGTGAATGAATTGACAATGGCGATGATGGGTTTGCCAAATTGGGTCTCCTTCATGCCATTGGCACGCCATAAGCTACGGGCTCCGGCCATTCTCCGGCCTTCGGTGGTGGTTGCGCTGCGGTATTTTATCTTCATCTTGTTATTCTAATAATTTTTATATTAAAAAAGCCCTTCTCTTTTTAGTGAGAAGGGCTTCATTTTATTTCGAGTACCCATATACCATTCTCACTTCTTCATGTTTGCACCACGAGAATAATAATAATGCTGAGAATAATATATAATGAATGGTTCATCTGTCTATTTTTGTATTTCACTGTTTAGATCGAACACGCCTGATAATATCACTATAAAAGCACTATTACTCATGGCCGTTTCCTTATCTGTTTTCCATTATCTTCAAAAGCAAATATATTGGCTTTTTTTAATTATCCAAAAATTTATCACAAAAAATAATCATGTATTGTTGATTTATTATTTTGAGTGGGTGTTTGGTTGTTAATTGAAACCCTTGATTTCTCTATGGATTTAGCTGTTTTTTACAGCTATAAAAAAATGTGATAAATTTTTAGTTCAATTGGTGATTGGACTTATGATTTGAACGAAAGGGATGTAAGTTTTGAATTTTTTGGTAGATTATTTGAATTCTGGGTTATGGTTTTCAAAACACCCGCTTGTACCAAGGCGGCAAGTCTTTGAATAGGACGGTTATTTGATTGAGGTCGGCCAACATCTCATCGGTTGTTTGGTAACGTTTTTCAATGCCGCTTTTCAGTACGTTTTCGATGGCGGCAGGATTCATTCTTCTGGGTGGCAAGGGGAACGGTTCCTTGTAGGCGGCTTTGCTAAGGCATGAAAAAAGTTTGTCATCCATCCTGTTGGTTGGTTTCAACGGGTAGGTGAGCTGCAGGTTGATCAATATTTCCGCATTGCAATCGGTGTAGGGAGGTTTGTTGGCGATCAGGTGGAAAAGTGTGATGGCCAGGGCGAACAGGTCGGACGACGGGTTGATCAAGTAATTGTACTTCAGTAGTATTTCCGGTGGCGAATAGATTAATGAGAAGGGTGCGCGAACCCCGCTGTTGTCGGGGAAAAAGGTGCTTTGTTCGAAGTCGATGAGCATCACTTTCGAAAAGTCCCAATCTTTGGCCGGTTGTGCTTCGGGATGCAATACCAGTATGTTGGATGGTTTTATGTCGCGGTGTACCATGTTGTGCTGGTGCACCAGCGCCAAAGCGGGCAGCAGCTCCTTGGCCATCGTAATATAAGCCATCTCATCTATTTTGCGGTGTATGGCGGGTGTTTTAAGGATGGTTTTAAGGTCGGTGCCCGTGTAGTAAGGGCGCACCACAATCAGTTGGTTGTTGTGCATAAAGAAATCGAGCACCGGCGCGATGCATGGATGGGTTATGTTCTTTAACAACGCCAGTATGGCAGTTGCCTGCGGATGCACCAAGGTAAGGCTTTTGACAGCTACCGGCAATTGGTCGCTTTCACGATGGCCATGCCAAATGGTGCCAAACCGGCCTTTCTTGGCAGTGGCTTCATCCAATAAAAAATTGGCAGTATCTCCTTTTACAAGTATCATACTGCCAAATATATTATTTTGTTTTTAAAAACGGTGGTGCTGTGTTAAAAAACAGCGTTTGGTCAAATATACCCCAGGATTCGGAGCATATCCTCCACTTTTTGTTCGTCGTTGAACAGGTAGTCGACCAACTGCCCATTTTCATCGCGATCCACCACAATATGTTTGGGTGATGGAATCAGGCAATGTTTGATGCCACCATAACCGCTGATGGAATCCTGGTAGGCTCCGGTATGGAAAAATCCCAAATACAAAGGTTCCTTGTCATCTTCCTTGGTGAGTGGCATGTAAACCTGTTGGTTTAAGTCCTCTGTGTTGTAATAATCTGAATGGTCGCAAGTTACGCCACCAATATTGACGCGAGCGTAAGGCTTGTCCCAGTAGTTCACCGGCAATAGGATGAATTTTTCAAAGATGCTCCAGCTATCGGGGATGGTGGTCATGAGGCTGTTATCCACCAGGTACCAGAGCTCCGAGTCGTTCTGTTGCTTGGCTTCCACTACCTTGAAAATGACGGCGCCCGATTCGCCCACGGAGTAGCGGCCAAATTCGGTGAAGATATCCGGGTCGTCGATGCCTTCAATGGTACACATCTCCTTGATGTTGCGCACCAACTCATTGACGATGTATTTGTAATCGTAATCGAATCCGAGGTTGTTGCGGATGGGCAATCCACCGCCCAAGTTGATGGCGTGCAGGCTGGGACACTGTTTTTTCAGCTCCGCATAAAGCGTCAGCGCTTTCTGGAACAATCCCCAGTAATACAAGGTATCTTTAATCCCGCTGTCCACAAAAAAATGCAACATCCTCAGGTTCACCCGGTCGTTGTCTTTGATTTTTTCGTTGTAAAAGCGGATGATTTCTGTAGGTCTGATTCCCAAGCGTGATGTGTAGTAAGCCGCCTGTGGTTCTTCATCGATGGCCATACGGATACCTACATTGACATTGCCTTCCACAATTTCCAGCAAGCGATCCAACTCGCGCATGCTGTCGAGCACCACCATGCAATTGGTGAAGCCCATTTTGTGCAGCATATTTATTTTTTGTAGGTATTGTTCCGACTTATGGCCATTGTTGATGATGATGATGTCCTTGTCGATCAATCCTTCGTCGAAAAGTTCCTTGATGATGTCCAAATCATATGCCGAGGAGGTCTCCAGTTGAACATTGTATTGCAGGGTTTCCTTCACCACAAAACTGAAGTGGCTACTTTTCGTGCAGTAGCAATAATGGTATTGACCCTTGAATCCATTGGCCCGTATCGCTTTGCTAAACAGGTTACGTATGCGTTTAATCTGATCACCTATTTTTGGTAGATAGGTAAGCTTAAAAGGCGTTCCATACTTATCGATTAAATACTTAAGCGATATGTTATTAAAAAATAGATTACCGTTTTCAATGTTAAAACCTTCCTGAGGAAAGTAATAAGTTTGATCGATCAAATCAAAATAGGTACTCCTGGATTTCACTTTCAATGTTCTCTTTTTATTAATAGTTAATCTACATAAAATTAAATAATTATAACCTTTCGGCAGGCGATTAGTTTAAAAGGCAAATTTCGTATTTTTTTTGCTTTTTCATCCGTTTTATAAGAATAAGATGATTAAATATTGTGAAAGAATTTATTTTGTGTGTTAAAGTATTGTATGTTAAGGTTTTGAATTGGCGAGTGACATGGCGAAAAGGCAACCTGTGAGTTCAGGTTGCCTTTTGATAATCAGGGAATTAAAAAAAAGGGATATTTGTTTTAACCGTATGGTTTCAATAGCCTGAGGAGTGGTTAGAACCTGCTTGCAGCAGAATCAACAAAAATGATTAACACCTTGGCACAACAAATGTGTGTTGGTGGAACAATGATGTGATGAACTTATGGCAGCAAACAATAATTGCTACAATTGGGTTCATAGCTCATTCCCCGAAGCTATTGAAACATACAATGCATGGCAGTTCTTCTGACTTACTCCTACTTTACCAGGCCTTCCCATTTCCATGTTGAAACAGTGGCAAAAGTGATTGGTAAAGTATTGATAGAGCTTACAGCAGCGGGACTGTTGCCGATTTACACGGCATTCTCTTTTAATCCTCACCTCCGGATGAAGGGTTGGAACCAATGCTGTACAAATGTATGCTTTTTATCGGTTCAAACAATTCCGGGTAGGTCATTTTATTCGGCATGGAAATAAAAAACCCTGTGAAACATTGTGTTTCGCAGGGTTGATATGTTGAATAACACATGGTTAATATACTGCCTGGGCAATTTGCCTAACGCTTTGTGTGGCCATCATGGTGTAGAAATGTAAGGTGGGCACATTGTGTTGAATCAGTTCTTTTGCCTGCTGGATGCCCCACTCCACGCCAACGGTTTTCACTTCCTCATCGGTTTTGCATTTGCGCAACTCCTTGGCAAATGCCTCCGGGATGTCCACATGGAATATTTTGGGCAGAACTGTTAGCTGGTTTTTCAAGGTAATGGGTTTTAAGCCTGGCACGATGGGTACCTGTATGCCCATGGATCGGCACTTATCCACGAACTCAAAGTATTTTTGATTGTCGAAAAACATCTGGGTCACAATGTATTCGGCACCTGCTTCCACTTTTTTCTTAAGCCAGAAGAGATCCGATTCCATATTGGGGGCTTCCTCGTGTTTTTCGGGGTATCCGGCCACACCAAAGCTGAAGGGCGTATCGAAAGGCTCGATGAGTGTGCCGTCGAGGAATTTGCCCTGGTTCAAATCGCTCACCTGGTTGACCAGGTCGTAGGCATAACTGTTGCATTCATCGGTCACTTGCAGGAAACGTTCCTTATTGGAGTTGTCGCCACGCAACAGCAGGACATCGTGGATGCCTAAAAAGTTTAGGTCGATCAAGGCATATTCCGTTTCACTTTTTGTAAAGCCCGAGCAGATGATGTGGGGCACCACATTCAACCCGTATTTGTGCTGGATGGATGCTGCCACCGCTACCGTGCCGGGACGCTTACGGATGACGCTCCTTTCAAAAAGCCCTTTCTCGGTGTTTTTGTACACCACTTCATCGCGGTGCGAGGTGATGTTGACGTATAATGGATCAAACTCTTTGAGGGCTTCGATGGTACCAAAGACTTTTTTTATGTCGTTGCCTTTGAGCGGGGGAAGCAATTCGAATGAAAATGCCGTTTGCTTCTGGTTTCGTAATAATTCTGCTACAGTCATGGTATCGTGTTATTTTCGGGTTTATTTCTTTTAAATATTTCAAAGATTATTGATTATCGCTTAGGTTCAATGGAATCCATTTTTCCATCTCTTCGGTTGGGATTCCTTTTTTTCGAGCCAGCAGCGCTACTTGGTCGTGTCCAATTTTTCCAACGCCAAAGTAGATGGCCTGTGGATGCGCGAGATAGAGCCCGCTGACCGAAGCATTGGGGTACATGCTGAAATGCTCGGTTAAGGTGATGCCGGCATGTTTTTCAACCTCCATAAGGTTGAACAGGGTGCGTTTCTCGCTATGGTCGGGGCAGGCAGGATATCCCAAGGCCGGACGGATGCCCCGGTACCTTTCGCGGATGAAATTTTCGGTGTCGAAGGCTTCATCGGGGGCATAGCCCCAAAACTCGGTGCGCAGGCGGAAGTGGAGCAGTTCGGCAAAAGCTTCGGCCAAGCGATCGGCCAACGATTTCAACAGGATGCTGCTGTAATCGTCCTGCTGCTCCTCGTAATGCTTAAGCCATTTTTCAATACCAAGACCAGCAGTGACGGCAAATCCTCCGATGTAATCCTCGTATCCCTCAGGCGCCACAAAGTCGGCCAAAGAATGGAAGGCTTCCTTGCCTGGTTTGTCCTGTTGTTCACGCATTTGATGCAGAATGGTTTTGATCTCCTTCCTGGTGTCGTCGGTGTAAACGATGATATCTTCATCTTTCGAGTTGGCAGGATAGATGCCAAATACTGCATTGGCAGTGAGCATCTGTTCTTTTTCAATCCTGTCCAGCATCTCTTGTGCATCCTGATACAGTTTCAAGGCCTCGATGGCTTTCAACTGATTATCGGCTTCACCAAATTTGGCGAGCCATTCGTTTTTGGATGTTTCATCGGTTATTGCGGTGATGCCCTTGAAGCTGCCCGTCAGTCGCCAGGTATGAAAAAAGAAGGTCCAATCGATGAATCGGCGAATTTCCGACAATGGATAGTTGTTGAGCTCCTTGGTTCCCGTCATGCGGGGCTTGGCAATGGGCGACGTGTTCCAATCAATTTTGAATTTTCGCTTTCTTGCTTCTTCCAGGGGAATGATCGCACTCTCCTGTTTTTTGAAATGGTTGGTGCGCAAGGTCTCGTATTCTGCTTTTGTATCGCGGGCAAATTTGTCGTCCTCTTTTTTCAACAACAATGCACTTACCACCTGTGCACTCTTGGAGGCATCCTTTACATACACCACCGGATGATCGTATTCGGGATCAATCTTAACCGCCGTATGGATTTTTGAGGTGGTGGCTCCACCTATTAATAGGGGCAGTTCCATCTTGCGGCGTTTCATTTCGCGGGCCACAACCACCATCTCCTCCAGCGAAGGGGTGATGAGTCCGCTCAACCCAATGATGTCCACCTTTTTTTCGATGGCTTCCCTGAGGATGGTGTCGGCTGGGACCATCACGCCCAAGTCGATGACCTCGTAATTGTTGCAAGCCAGGATGACGCTAACAATGTTTTTACCAATGTCGTGTACATCGCCTTTTACGGTGGCCATCAATATTTTACCGGCCGAAGAACTGGTTTTTCCACTGGCTGCTTTTTCGGCTTCTATGGCAGGCTGTAAAATGGCTACGGCCTTTTTCATCACGCGGGCAGTTTTCACCACCTGGGGCAGGAACATCTTGCCGGCACCAAATAGTTCGCCCACGATGTTCATACCATCCATTAGCGGCTGTTCAATTATGTCGAGTGCGAAAGGGTATTTTTGCTGAGCCTCTGCCAAATCCTGCTCCATGAAGTCATGAATCCCTTTGATGAGGGCATGGTGAAGGCGTTCCTCGAGGTTTTTATGGCGCCAAGCTAGCCTGTCGTCTTCCTTTTCTTCCCCTTTTTTTTGTTTGATGGTTTCGGCAAATTCAACCAGTCTTTCGGTGGCATCGGGGCGGCGGTTGAGCACCACGTCCTCCACCCTTTCGAGTAGGTCGGTTGGTATGTCGTCGTATATCTGCAACATGCCGGGATTCACAATGCCCATATCCATGCCTGCCTTGATGGCGTGGTATAGAAAAACCGAGTGCATGGCTTCGCGCACCACGTTGTTGCCACGGAATGAGAATGACAGGTTGCTGACACCCCCACTGATTTTTGTAAGTGGGAAGTTCTTCTTGATCCATGCAGCAGTGCGGATGAAGTCAACACCATAGTTGTTGTGTTCTTCGATGCCTGTGGCGATGGCCAGGATGTTGGGATCAAAAATTATATCTTCGGCAGGGACTCTTGCTTTTTCGGTGAGCAGATGGTAGGCCCGGCTGCATATTTCTTTTCGGCGTTCAAAGGTGTCGGCTTGCCCTTTTTCGTCGAAGGCCATTACCACCATGGCGGCTCCATATTCCTTTATTTTGATGGCATGTTCCAGGAATTGTTCTTCGCCCTCTTTGAGGCTGATGGAGTTGACAATGGCTTTGCCCTGAACGCATTTCAAACCTGCCTCGAGTACTTCCCATTTCGATGAGTCGATCATGATGGGTAGGCGTGCGATGTCGGGTTCGGAGGCCAGAAGGTTCAGGAAGGTTACCATCTCTTTTTTGGCATCGAGCATGGCATCATCCATATTGACGTCGATGATATTGGCGCCGCCTTCCACCTGGTCGCGGGCGATGGACAAGGCCTCCTCGTATTTTCCTTCACGTATGAGACGTGCAAATTTGAGCGAGCCGGCCACATTGGTGCGTTCTCCCACATTTATGAAATTGGCCTCTTTGGAAAAAGTCAGCGCATCTAATCCGCTTACCGAGGTGAGATGTTCGTGTTTGGCCGGGCGGTGGAGTTGGGCCTGGTCGATCATGTCGGCCATGGCTTTGATGTGAGCTGGTGTGGTTCCGCAGCAGCCACCTATGATGTTGACCAAACCGCCATCCAGGTATTCCTGGATTTGTTGGGCCATTTTTTCGGGAGTCTCATCGTATTGACCAAATTGGTTGGGCAATCCGGCATTGGGGTAAGCACTGATGAGGAAGGGTGCTTTGCGTCCCAGTTCTTCGAGGTATGGATGTAGGTCGCGTGCCCCAAAGGAGCAGTTGAGCCCGATGCTCAGTAAGTCGATGTGCGACACTGAATAGAGGAATGCCTCCAGAGTTTGCCCCGAAAGGGTGCGGCCGCTTTTGTCGGCCACGGTGGCCGATACCATGACGGCAAATTTCTCGATGCCCCGTTTTTTCAGTTCCCGGTTGATTGCATAGAGGGCTGCTTTGGCATTCAAAGTGTCGAATATGGTTTCGACCAAAAATAAGTCAACGCCGCCATCTAGTAAACCTTGCACCTGAAGTTCATAAGCTTGTGCCAGATCGTCGAAGGTTACCGCGCGGAAGCCCGGGTTGTTCACATCGGGCGACATGGAGGCTGTTTTATTGGTGGGTCCCATGGCTCCGGCCACAAACCGTGGTTTGTCGGGCGTGCTATATTGGTCGGCTGCGCGTTTGGCCAGCAGGGCTGCCTGTCGGTTGATTTCATAAACTTCAGCTTCCATGCCATAATCGGCTTGCGATATGGTGGTGGCATTGAAGGTGTTGGTTTCAATGATGTCGCTGCCGGCCGCCAAGTATTGCTTGTGGATGGCTTCGATCACATCGGGACGGGTCAGTACCAGTAAGTCGTTGTCTCCCTGGAGCGGCATATTGTGATCCGAAAAACGGGATCCTCTAAAATCCGCTTCCTGCAGTTGGTATTGTTGTATGAGGCTGCCCATGGCGCCATCGAGTAGCAACACCCGTTTTTTCAATATCTCTTTTAATGTCTGGTATTGATTCATATCGATTGTATCAAAAGTCATCCGCTTATCCGGATGGGTGGTTAAGCATTGATAAACTACAAAAATATCAATTTTTACATCAAAAGAGTAGGTAATTGTTGTTGGTAGGCTTGTAAATGTTTTATTTTACAATAAAGGAGGTGGCTGCGGGATTTGTTATTTGCGGCAAGTATGGTTGTAAACTGTTTTGTGCGAGTGGGTTGTAAATACCAACTGCCTTGGGGTGGAAATATGTATCCCTCCCGAATAAATTTTTAGACGGGAAGGATCTTTTTTACTTATGGCATCCGATAAACGAATGCGTTGATATTCATGCCAGCACCTACGGATGTCATCAAAACATAATCGCCACTGTTCATCTGATGACCCTCCATTTTTCCTTTCATCACCAGGTTGTAGAGTGTGGGGACGGTGGCCACGCTGCTGTTGCCCAATTCGCAAATGGTCATGGGCATGATGCTGTAGTCAACCTCTTTTTCACCAAATATTTTAAACAGGCGGGCCAGAATGGCTTCGTCCATTTTGGCATTGGCCTGGTGTATCAGCACCTTCTTGATGTCCTTGAGCTGAAGTCCGTTTTTCTCGATGCACTCCTTGGCTAGGGTGGGCACGTGGGTTAGCGCGTAGTTGTAAACCCGGCGTCCTTTCATCTTCAGGTAGAGGTTGTCGTTTCTCAATTCGGGATTGTACGACAGGTTCATCTCCAGTAGATCGATGTGTTCCTCGGTGTCGGTGCGGGCACTGTGTTTGAGTATGCCAACGGGTTCTTCACTCCATCGGGCTTCAACTAGGGCAGCTCCTGCTCCATCGGCAAATATCATGGCATCGCGGTCGTGCGGATCCATGGCACGACTCAAGGTATCGGCACCAATCACCAGCACACTTTTGGCATCGCCTGCTTGGATGTAATAATTGGCCTGTATCATGGCCTGCGTCCAGCCTGGACAGCCAAAGGTGATGTCGTAGGCAATGGTTTTAGGGTTTTTGATGTTGAGCTTGCGTTTCACCCTGGAAGCCAATGTGGGGATGATGTCGGGGTAGAGCGATCCTTTTTTCACATCCCCCAGATTATGAGCTACGATAATGTAATCGAGGTTTTCGGGATCGAAGCCCGCATCTTGTAACGCTTCCTGTGCAGCTATGGTTGCCAGATCTGATGTTACCTGGTTATCGCTGGCGCATCGGCGTTGGACGATATCGGTGATTTGTTCGAATTTTTCCACTATCTGGTCGCCAGGCAAATCAATGACTGAGCCATCTTCGTTCATAAACAAAGAGTTGGCAAAATCGGCGTTTTTTACAATGATTTCGGGAATACATGAACCTGATCCTGTGATGACAGAATAGATTTTCGAATTTGTTGTTGTCATTTATTTAACTCTCTTTATTGTAATAACAAAGCTTGACGTCCTTTCCATCGAAAGTGGCGTAAGAAAACAGTTGTATCCAGTCGCCCAAATGGATGAGTCGGCTATGTTCGTTTAACGGATAATCAATGGCAATGTGCCGATGCCCCATAATAAAGTAGTCGATGTGTTCGGTTTGTAATAGATCGCCTGCATATCGTATCGAATACTCTTGGTCGGCACCATAAAAATTGTTGCCATGTTTTTCGACATTGCTCTTCCGGCTCTGTCCCGACCATTTTGTTGCAATAAAAGTGCCAATATTCGGGTGCAAGTGCGAAAAGCACCATTGGGCTGTTTTATTGGTGAATAGTTTTTTCAGCAGGTTGTATTTTGGGTCGTATGTGCCCAAACCATCGCCATGTCCCAAGTAAAACCTTTTATCATCGATGGTGAGGATTTGTGGTTGATGGTGAACAGTAACGCCGCATTCGGTTGGTAGATAATCAAAAACCCAAACATCGTGGTTCCCTGTGAAAAAATGAACTGGGATGCCGCTGTCGGTGATTTCGGATAGTTTGCCCAAGAACCGGGTGAATCCCCTTGGTACCACCGACTTGTATTCGAACCAGAAGTCAAAAATATCACCCATCAGGTATATTGCCTGGGCATCGTGCCTGATGTCGTCCAACCAGTTCACAAAGCGTTGCTCATGTTGGCGGTGGTTGCGAATGGTTGGTGCCCCCAGATGTACATCGGATGCAAAATATATTTTTTTTCCCTCTTCCAAAACTCTTCGTTGGTTATAACGATTCAATGAATGGAGACAAATATAAAAAGAATTTTGATGATGGCGGGTGCCCTACTTTTTTTTAGCATTATTAACATCCTGACAGAGACTTGATTCTGATGGGATGTCGCACCTGTGTTATCTATCGGGTTAGCTCCTCAGCAGGGAAAAGTTCTATCAGCATCTTGTAGGAATAGAATGGTAAAGCTACTCCGTCCACAATCATGTGGGCTTTGTTGTAGAAAGATTCCCTTTCGGCCAGTTTTGTCTTGATGTATTGGAGCAGTTCATCCTCTTTCTTTGCCAATAATAGGGGACGTGTTTCCCTTGCAGAGCTCAAACGTTTTTTCAACTCTTCGGGGTCAACCTGAATGTAGATGGTGAGCCCGGTAGATCTCATGATTTCCATGTTGTTGCTGTGGCAAGGTGTGCCTCCACCCGTGGAGATGATGATGTTTTTTTGGGTTGACAGTTTCTGGAGTATTTTTTCTTCTTCTTCTCTAAATGCCTGTTCCCCATGGTTTTCAAAAAAATGGGAGATGGTGCAGTTGTGTTCTTTTTCAAACAGGTGGTCCATGTCGATGTTGACCCAACCTAGGTCGTTGGCAATGAACCGTCCAATGGTACTTTTTCCGCTTCCCATGAAACCTATGAGGTAAACCCGCTCTACTGAAACCATAACCGCTTTTTGAATTTTTTTGCTTGAGCAAAAGTAGTATCAATAATTAGAAAAAATGAGCCTCCCCCATTCTTTTTTCAAGTCTGTTTCGATTTGTGTTTACGACCCTTTTTGATTAAATTGGGTTAGGTTTTATTAAGATCCAATAGGCCTTATTTAGCTTTTTTTTACGCAACGTTTGATTGCAGTCGGCATCACTGATAGTGTGAATAGGATACAAATATTAGTTATCAACTAAAAATTACAGATAATGAAAATCAGTAGAATTATTTTTGGTACCCTGGCTATTGTTGCCGTGATGGGGTCTTGCAAGTGTGTTCAAACGTCTCAAGGCGATAACAGCCAGAATGCTTTGGATTGGGCAGGTGTCTATAGCGGAGTGTTGCCTTGTGCCAGTTGTCCTGGCATACAGACTGTTATAAATCTAAATGGTGATTTGACCTATCGACTCGAAGCCACTTATATCGATCAGGAGGGTGCTCCAATGGTCAAGACAGGTAAGTTTGAGTGGAATGAACAAGGTCATTCAATCACCCTTTTGGGCTATGAGCAAGGGGAAGGTGCCAACCGTTTTCTGGTGGGGGAAAACCACCTGGTTCAGTTGGATTTGGAAGGCAATAAAGTGAGCGGCTCTTTGGCCGATCAATATGTGTTGAATAAAGGTTCTGAATTAATAGAACGCTATTGGAAACTGGTGGAACTCAATGGAAACACTGTGACGCCCTCTGAAATGGATCGCGAAGCCCATTTGGTGTTCAAAGCTTTTGATAACCGTTTCCATGGCAGTACAGGCTGTAACTCATTTTTTGGCCAGTACGAGATGAAGGATGGGCAGCAAGTGGCTTTTTCACAGGTCGGATCCACGCGCATGATGTGCCCCGATATGAGCGTAGAAGACCAGATGTTGAAACTCTTTGGTCAATCCTTCACCTATTTGTTAGAAGGACAAAAATTGATGCTCAAGGATGCTTCCGAACAAGTAGTGGCACGTTTTGAATTGGGAGAGATGAAATAAGTTGCTTTCCGATAGATATTTAAAAGCACAACTGCATTTTTTTAGCAGTTGTGCTTTTTTGTTGATACTTTAAAGGTTAATCCGCAACTTAGTATTATGGCTTGTTTGCATAGATTGTTACCAATGCTGGTTCTTGTTGATTATTTGCTTCACAAGAAGCAACCATTTGTTGAATAAGTTCCAAATTTTTGGATGTGTTGCCCAATGAGTTGTACACCATGGCTTTTACTGCCAGGATGCAGTGCTCGTTTGGCGTGTATTTTAAGGCCTGGTTGAGACTCTTGATGCTGGCTTCCAACTTACGGTGCTGCTGCTTGGGGTTTATCAATGGATTATGGGCCATGTAAAAGCGGCGAATGCCAATGTTGTAGTGGGCTTTGGCCAATTCTTCATCCGACCGGGTGTCGGTTAGGTCAAACAGCACAGCTACTGTGGTTTCCATATCCACCGGTTCATGGTTGATTTTGCCGGGACTCCAACATTTAGAGGTGAGCTTGAGCGCCTCAATTACTTGCTGATCGCATTCGTAGCATACCGATTGGATTACTCTGAAGTTGTTAAGCTGGCCGTTTCTTTGAACGTTGAAGGCCACTTTGACGATGCCCTCATGCAAGGCTGCTGCAGCTGATTCGGGATAGATAATGTTATTTTTTAGATGATTGCATAATGATTCATCCTTTTCAACACGTTGTTTCTGGCTCTTCAATTGTGGTGGCGACACAATGGTCTCCTTGATGTTGATTTGTGCCTTGATGCCAATTATCATCAGCAGTAATAGCAAGGCAGTTGTTAATGTTGTTTTCATAGCTGTTGTTGTCTTTTTGTTGATTGATATTCATGTTCCGGACATCCATCCCAATTCATTGCTGGGCACTTAGTTCTCCGGATAATGGCAGAAAGTTACAAAAAGATCAAGGTTGGAATCAATCACCCATTTGGGGTATATTTTTTAAGAGATGATACCATGCTCAATGGCAAATTTTACCAGTTGAGCGCAGTTGGTGGCGTTCGCCTTATGGAGAATGTTTTTTCTATGGGTGATGGCGGTATCCAAGGATATGAATAGTTGTTCGGCAATTTTTCGAGCAGTCAATCCTTGCGCAATCAGTTGGATTATTTCGATCTCCCGTTTGCTGAATGCCGGTGCTAGGTGTTTCTTAACCAGGTCGTTGATGTCAAAGGGAACCTCTTCATCTGCATTCCAATAATAGTCAATCAGGTTGTTCTTTTTTAAATGTGTTACATCCGAATATAAGCAGAGGACATAAACCAAGTTGTTAAGCTTATCGAATTTGAAACAGTTGGTGTGACGCTCCACCCATATATAGTGGCTTGATCTGTTCCTAAGTCTGAATGTTAATCCAAAGATCCAGTGCGATTTGTCCTTTACAGCGAGTTCGGGTATTCTCGTGTATTCAATTACCTTAATGGTATATTCCAAGAAAAAGGCTTCATCTTCAGGATGTAGAATGCTATGAAGGAGATTGAAGGAATGGAAGTCTTCTGGCGTGTAGCCTAAAACATGCTCTACGTTTGGGTGGACATAAATGTTGACCAATTCATTCAAGTCGGCTATGTAGAAAAATTGGTTTGGTAATACCAAAATGTTGTTGATTTCCTTTTGATCGACTAGTATGTCTTTATACTTTGGCAATTGGGGGTCGAATTCAAAGCTTTGAAATCTTTGTATGTAATTATTGATGGATGAGCTCATTGTAAATTTATATTTTTCAGACAGAAAAATTTTGATCTTATTTACTGTCTCATCTGGCTCTGAATAGGTCAATGAAACCTATGGAATTTTTTGTTGATAGTCAATTTTTGTAAGGGGCAGGATCAATATTTTCTTCCAAATAATTAAAGCGAGGTTACTTTTGATGTATAAATTTCCTCCAAAAATGTAACCATTTTTGTTTTCTTGATCTAAATTGAAAAAAGCAAAAACTACAGCATTGAAAAAAGAAGAACATTTTAACCAAATTGTGTCGGAAAATGGCGACCGGATCAGGCGCATTTGTGGTTACTACCATGCCAATCGCGATGATCAATTGGACTTATATCAGGAAGTTCTGGTGAATATTTGGAAAAGCCTGGATCATTTTAGGGGGGATGCCGCCATGTCGACCTGGATTTACAGGATTGCCACCAACACTTCCCTGCAGTTCATTCGAAACAAAAAGCAGCGCATCAACTTGATGGTGAGTGATGAGATGTGCCCTATTGAGCAGGTTTACGAGGATGATGGCTCCACCGACAAGCAGATGCAAGAGCAATTGATCGAAAGGTTGGAATTGGAGATCAACCAGCTGTCGGTTATCGACAAGGCGCTCATCACCTTAATGCTGGAAGGTTTGAGTGTGGCAGAAATTGCTGATATCATTGGCATCACCACCTCCAATGTAAAAACAAAAATACATCGGATAAAGAATTTTTTACGAACCCGGTTAAAAAACGAAAATTATGAATAAAGATTATGACCTTCTGAATTTGATGTCGCGATTGAAAAAGTCCGACGAGCATTACTCTCAATTAAGCAAGCGGTTACAAATATTTTATTTTATCCTGGTGCCAGTTTATTTGGTGATGTTGGGGCGCGATATTGCCACTGGTTCTGATATCCATAGTATTATAGGCAGTCTGTTGTTCCTTTCGGGGATGGTTGTTTTTGCACTTATTTTCCGTTCTTTTTCAAAATCGTACCGCGATGTGGATTATTCTCTGCCTACTTTGCAGATGTTGGAGAAAGCAGTTGTTCGATATACCCCATTCAACAACAAATTTGGTGCTGTCATGATGGCTGTGGCCTTTATTGGAGGGGGTTTGTTTTTTCGTTCTCCTTCGGGCGAAAGTCCGTGGGGCATACTGATTACTTTTGGAATCGCTCTTCTTTTGGGCATGGGTGTTGGTTTGGCCATCTGGTGGGTAAAATACAAACCATTGCGCGACGATGCCTTGGAGATTATTAAGAAGATCAAGGAGGATTTATGATCAATGTTAGAATGGCAATCCTACATTGAAATAGAATCGGGCTTTGCTATCGTAGTTGTTCAAGCCAAAGCCGAACGAAACAGGGCCAATAATGGTATTGGTTGCCAGGCTCAACCCATAGCCAAACAACCATTCTTGTTCCATATACGAGATAGGTTCGGGTATGAATTGGTTGTGTAGGCGTGCATTGTAAATACCGTTCCAGGTGAAGTTGATATAGATGGATTTTGAAGGATTAAACCTCAGGTTGGTTTGTGCATAGATGTAGTTTTCCACCAACTGTTCGCGGTAGTGGAGCCCCACAAAAGGGATGTCGCGCAAGCGGGTCACCATATTATCGCCTCCAATAAAATAAAGTGACGACAATGGCGGATGGTTGATGAAGTAGTTGGCCGAAGCTGCCACGGCCAGGTTGATTTTTTTATTAAGGTCGAAGTGTTTTTTCGATTGGGCAAATATGGCAATGTATCGATTATCAGCTCCATATAGAAATTGGTTAACCAGGCTTTTCGATTGGGGACTTCCTTTGTAAACTTCATGAGTCCAGAAATTGGCGGTGCCCAGTATTTCCATCTTCATCCCCTTGGATGGGAAATAGCGCCTGTCGAGGGAGTTGTAGAGAATGGGGAGTACCAGTTTCGATTGGTTGAAACCAAATTTGCGTACGCCATTGTCGAAAAGCTCGGGAAAGCCTGTGTCGGAAAGCAAAGCATGCTTTTCGATGATGATACCCGGGGCGATTAGCACGTTGGTGTTGGGCGAGTAGTTCAAGTTGAAGCCTGCATGGGTGTATCTATAGGCAAATGTGCCATAACGTCCGTTGCTGCGGCGGTAAATGGGGAGTATGGAACGGTTGTATCCCAAGTCCATGCCCATGCCAAAATCCATCTTCTCTCCAGTATAGGTGAAGAAGTTGGTGTTTATTTGTGGACTTTTAGATGCTTCAGCGGTAATGGATAAGCGGCTGTTTTTAATGAAGAGATCCCTTAATGTAATGTTGGCGATCAACCCAACACCATATACGTTGTTGTAGTCGATTGAGAAAGCCGCTGTTGTTGGGTTGGTCTCCACTGTGTTCAGAAGTAGATTGTAGTTTCCGTCCTTGTAGTTTAGCTCATATCTTGCCTGGTCGAGGAACCGGGTTCCCAACAATTTGCGCAAGCCTTGGTTTACCTGTTCCACGGTTACTGAGTCATTGGCGCTGAATCCCAGCTGCGAAACGACAAATTCATGTGAAATATTTTTCAGCCCAGTTGTTTTGATCTCCTTGAGTTTAATTTTTGTTGGAACAGGATAATGCTTAATGGTGTGTTTTGGCTCTATTTGGTAAACAGAGTCGGCCAATGCCACTAGTCGGTCGAGGTGGGGCAAGGCTTGCCGCATGCCCAAATCGATTATTTTACCTGCATCAAAAAAGCTGGCGGTTGTATAGGGTTTTAGGTCTGGTTGTATCAAAATGTCGGTCAGTCGGTTGGCTTCCTCTTGCAATAAGTTGCTCCCTATGCTTGATGAGGCAATCAGTACTTTGTGCATGCTGTTGAGGTTTTCCTGAGTGTAGGTATCGGTGAACCCCACATTGACGCCAATAATGATGTCGGCGCCCATCTCCTTACAAAGTTTCACCGGAAAATTGTCGAGCACGCCACCATCCACCAGAAACATGCCATTGGTTATGACGGGTGCAAACACCGATGGGATCGACATGCTGGCGCGCATGGCTGTGGCCAGGTTACCTTCCTTGAAGATGTATGGTTTTCCCGAAATTAAATCGGCGGCCACGCACCGGTAAGGGATGGGCAATTGGTCGAAATCGCTGATGTGCGCCACTGGCCAAGTGAGCTGTGATAGGAATTCCGAAATGAGTTGCCCCTGTATCATTCCAGCTTTGAGCTTGATTCCATCGTCTGTGATGTTAAACTCAGTGAGGAATCGGGAGTAATCTTTTTTCTCCTCGGGCACCACATTTTTTAGTGGAATTTGATCGCTCAGCAACAAACTCCAATCGGCTGTGCGCACAATGCTGTCGAGTTGGGCTGCTGTGTAACCGCTCGCGTATAGGCCTCCGATGATGCTCCCCATGCTGGTTCCTGTGATGTAGTCGGGCACGATACCGGCATCCTCTAGAATTTTCAATACCCCCACATGTGCCAATCCCTTGGCTCCCCCGCCACTGAGCACCAGTCCTATCTTTGGGCGGTGGGTTTCAACCTTCTGCTGAGCTCCTATGTTGAACGCAAGCGCTTGATATAGAAAGAGTAGTATAAGGGGTAGGTATTTCATCTGAACTTCATTTATTTTTTATCATTACCACACTGCCATACAGGTCGGGTAAGGAGACAAATCCCTCTGGAATTGTTGGTTCAAATTCATCTACCGCTTTTTTCACCCCTTCCCAATTGTGGTGGTAGTCGTGCACAACCATGACGCCACCGGCTGAAAGTCTTGGATAGAAATATGCCAGGGCGTCTTTGGTTGATTGGTACAAATCAGCATCGATGTGTACCAGGGCAAAATTTGTTTCCGGTATTGCCGACGTTGTGGCGGGGAAGATGCCTTCGAAGACCTTCACCCTTGAGTTGCCTTTGATGTGCTTAAGCACTTGGTCGGGTTTGGTGTCGCTAAAATCGACGGTTTGTGGGCGTATGGTACCATCGCAATCTTCTTTAATCACCTGTTTTGGCAACCCGGTGAAGCTGTCGAATAGGTATAAGTCGCGGTAGGGAGCCATGTGGTGGAGCAGTTTGGCGGTGTCGCCCTTGTAAACGCCCAGTTCGGCCATCGCACCAGGAATATTTTTATCTTCGATCTGTTTCAGTAAATACCAAAGTGCGTAAAAGCGGTTTTTATCCTTGAAGGATCGCTCAATTTGGTTGATGGTTTTGGTGAGGTTTTTCTTTTTTGTTTCGTCCAGCCAGCGGTAAGGCTTAAAGACCTTGTAGGTCCAGAAACTCCAAAAATAGCCAAACAAGCCCCAGGCGGCCGCATTGAAAAGCAGAATGTTGATTAGTTGGTAGGTGTTCATCTGAGTGGTTGATTTGTCAGCTTAATATAAACAAAAAAACAGGGGTTGTACTTAATTTGTCGCTGTTTTTTTGTAAATTTTATCGATGGTTTGAGCTTGATGAAGGCTTGTTTTTTTTAACGGTTGAAAAACAACAGGATATGAAGAAGAGGATCTGTTTTCTGGCGCTGGTGGTGGTGGTTCTGGGTTGGCGGTGTCGTTCCACACGCGAGGGAACCTCAGGCGTCAAGGCCGAGGTGGTTTCTGCGGATAGTGTTGATTATGAGTTGGTGGTGATGGATAGTGGTTATGAACAGTTTTTATTGACCGAAGCCCAGCCCATGAATTTTTACAGCAACGACTATTATCGTAGCTGGAATATCCGGTATGTGGCTGAGTGGAATATGCGATGCAACAATCCTCGCCGGTATGGCTCTTTTTATGTGACGCCCATTGACTACTCACCACATGTTGATTATGGCCTTGAATTGAACTATCGGCTGTATAACTATTTTTTGTTTATCGAGCGGCATTACCGCATTGTGCTTATTCCGCGGGGACGGCTCCGTTAGTTCTAGAAAATCCTGCGGCAACGACAGCTCCTGTTATGACCAAAAGGGCACCGATGTAAGTAAATGCATCGAAATTTGGTATGGGTATCCAGTCGATATTGAGGGCTAGCATAATTTCGAGGCAAAGGAAGGTGATGATGGGGTTGAGTGTGATGATAATGCTGATTTGGTTCGCCTCGGCATATTTGAATGCTTCTGCCAAGGCACCATAAGCAATCACCGTGTTGATGCACAGGAAAAACATCAATGGCCAAATCCACCAGGGAAACTCCTGGTGAAAGGATGCAAAGTCGGCCAACGGCGTGAAGAGTATGGCCGGTATGGTGTAAATGAACATGTTGATCTGTTGAGGGGCATGCTTCCTTACCAAAATTTTGCTTAGGATGGCATAGCCCGTCCACGACCAGGCGGCCACCACCAACCAGACAATCCCTTTGTTGAAGGTCGCTTTATCCACGTGGGCAATGGTGAATTGGTGGTAGTAAAAGAATGCAAAGCCAATTAAGGCGGTTGTGAAGCCCACCAATCTGATTGTGGTGATCTTCTCTTTGAAGAGGATGAATCCTAACACGCCAAGGGTGACTGCACCCAGCTGGATTAATATCTGGGCTGTGGCGGGGTCGGAATAGTTGACCCCTTGCATAAAACCTATGTAGTTAATGCCCAGCAATAAAGCGGCAGCCACCAGAGCCAGTGGTGGCTTTTTGAAAATATTCAGGGCTGCCCGGTTTTTAACGCTGTAATACCCCACCATCATCAATGCTGCCGTTGCAAACCGGATCCACACAATGGTGTAGGAATCAAAAAATGCTAAGGCCATCTTGAGGCCGATGGCCAATAAGCCCCAGAAAAGAGCTGTTGTCACAGCCAGTATCAGTCCCCGGTTTTTCAATGTCTGCAAATTTTCAAGAAGGTTAAGGTACGCATTATCGGGTCGGCCATGGCCTTCTTAACTGCTGCGTTTGGGCATAAATGTACGCTGTTTTAAAAAAAATAAACACGACAAATTGAATTGTTTTCAAAAAGCTTATATTTGTATGAAATAATAAATATAACCACAAATATGAAACGTTCCATAAAAAATTATTCACTTGTGTTGGTTTCGGCCGGTATGTTGGTCTCTGCTGTTTCTGGTTGTCAGTGTAATGGCGGTCAAAAGGACACAATAAACAAGGAGAAGGTTGAGGCCGGCGTGCGGGAATTTGTCTATCCGCTTCCCACTTCCTTCGAAGTGACCGAGTTGTTGAACCGGATTGAAGCTTCCTATATCATCGATTTGAGCAATGCGCCCGAAAATGTCGACAAATACCTGACCGAGAAGTCAAAAGCATTGAACCTAGGGGTTTATAGTGCCGATTTGAGTTATGCCAGTACCTACAACCAGCAGCAGTACATTGTTGACTACATGACCGCTTCGCGCAAGCTGGTGGAGTCGTTGGATATGAGTGCGGCTGTTGATCCCGAACTGCCCAAGAAGATTGAGCAGAATGAAAACAACAAGGATGAACTGATTAAGTTGATCACAGAATCGTTCTACGACACTTACGATTATTTGAACAAGAACGATCGTGCTTCCGTTTCCATGCTCATCATTGCCGGTAGTTTTGTTGAAGGGCTTTATATTGCCACCAACATTTCCGATAATACCTACAACAACAAGGAGATGGTTAAAATTGTGATGACGCAGAAAGATCCTTTAATGAAACTGATGGAGTTGCTTGAAAAATACTCGGCAACCGAATATGTGCGTGAGACGATCGAAGATTTGAAGCCATTGCATGCCGTGTTTTCATCAATTGAAGATGGTGGCATTACCGAGGTACAGTTGGAGCAGATAAAAACAGAAATCAAAGATCTTCGTAACAAGATGATCTCATGATATTTTTTTGATTGAAGCAAAGGGGAGCCAGTTATTGGTTCCCCTTTTTTTGTTTAAAAATGCCGAAATCTTATCTTTACACCAACAAACAAAAACTGTATATGAGTGAAATATTACTGGAAGCCTTAATGCAGCTATTTGCGCTTCTCACCGATGTTAAAGAGGAAGAGGTGTCGGGTGAAGCCAGATTGAAAGTTGAGGACTACCTTTCACGGCAATTCAACAGTGAGTACGTCAAGAAACATCTCGAACGGTATGATCATTTTTTAGCCAAATTTCATAAAAACACATATAGCCGCGATTCTCATGCCAGGGAGAAGCAATCGTCTTACAATATGAATAAGTTATTGGCCATCAGCGACCAACTCAACTCCGAAATGGAGCAGGAGGCCAAAGTGTTGTTGATTAGTTTATTGCTGAATTTCATCCAAAAGGCTGATGAGATCTCCGAGGATGAGGAGCGTTTTGTGGACACGCTGGCCGAGAACATAAAAATTGACCCCAACGATTATTGGAACCAGAAAGTGTTTGCCCTTGGCACACCTCTGGAGGTGGTGGACAAGTCGAAGCTGCTGCTGATCAGCGGGCAGCAACAGAAGCCCCACCCCGACATCAAACACATCTATAACAGCAAGCAGCAGGTTTTCATCTGGGTGCTCCACATCAAGAGTACCAACAGCTTCCTCTTCAAATACAGTGGGGAACGAAACTTGTACCTTAACGGGCACAAGGTGGAGCAAAACAAGGTGTATCCCATGGAGCCCGGTTCGGTGGTGAAGACTTCGGTTATGCAACCTGTTTACTATGGTAGTATTGCCGAAAAATTTATTGCCAGGCAGGATAAGGGGCGGATTGTTTACCGAGCCAAAGATATAGAGTACAAATTTTCCGACAATCAAATTGGTATTCATCCATTCAGTTTCACTGGTCGGTCAGGACAACTGGTGGCCGTGATGGGCGGTAGTGGTACTGGCAAATCGACGCTGTTGAGCGTGATGAGTGGTTCGTACAAACTTAGCAGCGGTAGTATCACCATCAATGGTTACGACCTGAAGCACGATAAGGAGGCCTTGCAAGGGGTGATCGGTTTTGTGCCGCAGGACGACATGCTGATTGAGGAGCTTACCGTGTACGAGAACCTTTTTTTCAACGCGCGGCTCATATTTAGTGACTTTACCAAAGAGGAGCAGCATAAGTTGGTGGAACAAGCCCTGAACGATTTTGATTTGGTGGAGGCTCGCGACCTGGTGGTAGGCAGCCCTTTGAATAAGATTTTGAGCGGTGGGCAGCGTAAGCGTTTGAATATTGCACTGGAATTGATGCGTGAACCATCGGTGCTATTTGTTGATGAACCAACCTCCGGCCTCTCCTCCATCGACTCTGAAAAGGTTATGATGTTGCTCAAGCGTCAGGTGTTGAAAGGCAAACTGGTTATCATCAACATCCATCAGCCCAACAGCGATTTGTATAAGCTGATCGACAAGCTGCTGATCATCGATAAAGGGGGGCGCATCATCTATAATGGTAACCCCATGGATGCCATCGTCTATTTCAAGCAGGCAGCCCATTATGTCAATCCCGAAGAGCGGGAATGCTATGTTTGCGGCAATGTTAAGACGGAGCAACCCTTGCGCATCATCGAAGCTCGTATGGTCAACCCCTATGGAAAGTTGATCCGTAAGCGTAAAGTGAGTCCCGAGGAATGGTACAAGCAGTACCGAGAGCGCTTTGAGTCGAAGTTTGAATGGAAATCGAAGCGCGATGCCGAGAAAAAGGAGAAGTTGCCGCCCAACCTCTACTCCATCCCCAACCGATGGAAGCAATTCAAGATTTATGCTTACCGCGATGCCTTGAAGAAATTGAAGGATCAGCAATACGTGTTCATCAACTTGTTGGAAGCGCCCATATTGGCCTTTATCCTAGGTTATTTCACCAAGTTTATCAGTGGTTCGGGCGGCGATCCTGATTTGTATGTTTTTGGTCAGAACACCAACATCCCGGCCTATCTATTCATGAGTGTCGTGGTGGCCATTTTTATTGGGCTCAATGTGAGTGCCGAGGAGATCATCAAGGACCGGAAGCTGCTGCAGCGAGAGAAATTTCTTAATCTCAGCCGTTCTTCCTATTTGAACAGCAAGATTTTGAACTTGATTTTTGTGTCGGCTCTCCAGTCGCTCACATTTGTCTTGATCGGAAATTCGATACTTGAGATCAAAGGGCTTTGGATGGGTTATTGGTTGATTCTCTTTTCTACTTATGTTTTTGCCAATATGCTGGGGTTGAACATCAGCAGCGGACTGAAAACAGTGGTTGCCATCTATGTTATCATCCCATTGATACTTGTGCCGCAGTTGCTTTTCAGTGGCACCATCGTAAGTTTCGACAAGCTGCATCCTTCCATATCCAATAAAGAGTATGTGCCACGCATTGGAGATCTGATGATTTCCAGATGGGCTTATGAAGCTTTGGCGGTGCATCAGTATACCGACAATAAATTCGAGAAACGTTTTTCTGAGATCGAACAACGCCGCAGTGAGGCTTCGTACATTACAGCTTCGTGGATTCCTGAGCTTAGGAAGATCAATGCCCAGTGCCAACATTATTGGGAGAATAACGATAAGAAGGCTTTGCAGGCTTCTTCTGCCCTTTTGTTTAGCGAGATGAACAAGTTGGCGGGGAATCGTTGGAGCAAACTGCCTAAGTTGATTCAGCGTTTTATGGTGCCCCATTACAACGACACTACCTATGGGTTTGTGGAGAGCAGCCTTGAGCTCATCCGACAAAAGAATATGGAAGTTTTTAACATCTACAACAAAAAACGCGATGAGGAATACAACCATTTGATAACCGAATTGGGCGGTGCCGACCAGGTGGTGGCTTTTAAGAAGCAATATGTGAACGACGCATTGAGTGACTGGGCTACCAACCGTAACGATTTCAAACAGTTGGATGTCTATCCCGATATGATTGTGCGTAAGAAGCAACCAATATACTATATCCCGCAAAGCAATTGGGGACGGGCTCACTTTTATGCACCGGTGAAGGTGTTTGCCGGCATGCATATTCCTACGCCGTGGTTCAACACCATCATCATTTGGTTGGCCAGTGGGTTGCTCTATGTGAGCTTGTATTTCGACCTGCTTCGTCGCATCATCAGGTACTTTGAAACTTTCCGCCTGCGGCGTATGAACAAACGACTTCAGAAAGTATGGACTTGATGCTGTTGATTGAGCATTACTTATAAATTGCCTATATTTGCCTATTGTAACTTAAAAATATTAACAACATCGATATGACGGAATTGAAAAACCTTATTGAAAGTGTGTGGAACGACCGCTCGTTGCTGGAGAAAAGTGATGTTCAGGATGCGATTCGACGTGTTATCGAACTATTGGACAAGGGGTTTGTGCGTGTGGCAGAGCCTGCTGGAAATGAGTGGCTGGTGAATGAGTGGATCAAGAAAGCCGTTTTACTCTATTTCCCCATTCAAAAGATGCAAACCATCGAGGTGGGGCCATTTGAGTTTCACGATAAGATTGCCTTGAAGAAAAACTATGCCGACCTGGGTGTTCGTGTGGTGCCTCATGCTGTTGCTCGCTATGGCTCCTTCATTCAAAAGGGTGTCATCATGATGCCATCGTATGTCAATATTGGCGCTTATGTGGATTCGGGTACCATGGTGGATACCTGGGCTACTGTGGGAAGTTGTGCCCAAATTGGCAAGAATGTGCACCTCAGTGGTGGTGTTGGCATTGGCGGGGTATTGGAACCTGTACAGGCAGCTCCTGTGATTATTGAAGACAATGCCTTCATTGGTTCGCGTTGCATAGTGGTGGAAGGATGCCGTGTTGGTTCCGAAGCGGTGTTGGGCGCCAACGTTGTGTTGACTGGATCAACAAAAATTATTGATGTTACCGGCCCTGAGCCCATCGAATATAAAGGTTATGTGCCTCCTCGTTCGGTGGTGATCCCTGGCAGTTACACCAAAAACTTCCCCGCAGGAAGCTACCAAGTGCCCGCAGCATTGATCATCGGTCAGCGCAAGGAATCAACCGATAAAAAAACCTCGTTGAACAACGCGTTGCGCGACTTCGACGTAGCAGTTTAATTAATTTGGTAGGCTTCCAAAAAAGAGGCTGGATTTTACCAGCTTTTTTTGGATAGTCCTTCTTTTTATTATTGATCATCTATGTTCAAAAGTGAGGATTTGAATAAGGCCTTGGAGGTACTTCGGGCTGGTGGATTAATTCTCTACCCTACCGACACCATCTGGGGTATTGGTTGCGATGCCACCAATGCCGACGCTGTGGCAAAGCTATTCCAGCTTAAACGCCGCGAGGAATCCAAGAGCATGTTGGTGCTGGTGGATGCCCCCATACGCATCCAAAGCTACATCCGTGAGATGCCCGATGTGGCTTGGGATTTGATGGAGCTGAGCGACAAACCTCTTACCATTATTTTTGATGGTGCTAAAAATTTGGCAACCAACTTGCTGGCTACCGACGGCAGCATTGGCATCCGCGTCACTGCTGAAAAATTCTCCAAGGAGTTGTGCATGAGGTTTAAACGCCCCATCGTTTCCACATCGGCCAATATCAGCGGTGAACCATCGCCCAAATATTTTGCTGAAATCGACGAAGAGATTATTTCTGGTGTCGATTATGTGGTGGAATACCGCCGCGATGATAAGGCGACGCATGAATCATCTAGCATTATCAAACTTGGTGCGGGTGGTGTCGTAAAAGTTATCCGTCCTTAATCCTATTTTATGACTCAAAATACTATTGCTTTCCATCATAAGGTTGAGATCCAAATCCGCTTCAACGACATCGACATGCTTGGTCATGTCAATAATGCCAAGTTGCAGGAGTATTTCGACCTGGGACGCATGGGGTACCTTCAGCGGATTTTCGGCCCAAACATGTTTGTTGACGAAGATGCTATTGTGATTGCCTCAATCAAGAGCGATTTCCTGTCCCCTGTGCTTCTCTCCGACCGCATTGAAGTGGTGACTGCCATTTACCATCTTGGCAACAAGAGTCTAAAGATGCTTCAGCAGTTGCGGGAGGTGGAGAGTGGCCAGGTGAAAACCTCTTGTGAGTCGGTGATGGTGGCCATCAACAAGGGGTCTGGTCAGTCGGTGTTGATCCCGGAGCAATGGAAAAAAGCGATACGCAAGTTCGAGGGGGAAGAATAATATCTTCCCTTTTTTCATACTAACCCCCTCGCTTTCAGCTCCAGGTATTTGTTCAGAGTGTTGATGGTCAATTTCTCCGGGGATGTTAGTATGGCATGAATGCCGCGTGCCTCTAAAAATCGAGTGATCAATTGCTTATCGTAAATGAATTTTTGTGCGATGGTTTTGGTGTAGATCTCCTCAAGATCATTGGCTTCGCTGAGTGTGAAATCGGCTAGTTCGCTGTTTTCGAAAAATATCACTACCACGAGGTGGTGGCGAGCCAATGATTGCAACACGGGTAATTGCCTTTTGAGTGCATGGGTGGTTTCGAAGTTGCAGTACAACATCAAAAGGCTCCGTTGGGATATCTTTCTTTTTATGGTGGCATAGAGTGGATGGTAATCGCATTCGGCAAAAGTGGTTTGCTGGTTGTATAAGGCCTCCATAATGGTTTGGATGTGGTGGCTCTCCTTACGGGGTGGTACCACTGACTGGATTTCATCGTTGAAGGTGACAAGCCCTGCCTTATCGTGCTTCACAATGGCTATGTTCGACATCACCAGAGCGGTGTTGATGGCATAGTCGAGCAGCGTCATGCCATTGAAAGGCATCTGCATGGTGCGCCCCATATCGATCACCGATATCATTTGTTGAGAGCGTTCTTCCTGGTATTGGTTCACCATCAGGTGCGACTTTCGTGCGGTGGCTTTCCAGTTGATGGTGCGGTAATCATCACCCTTTATGTAATCCCTGATCTGGTCAAACTCCATCTGGTGACCCACCTGCCGGATGCGCTTGATGCCCGCTTCCGACAATCGGTTGGAGATGGCCATCATCTCATATTTGCGCATCTCCTTGAAGGCTGGATAAACTTTGACCATGGCAGCCTGGGCGATGGCAACTCGGCGTTGAAAAAAACCCATGGGCGATGAGTAGAACATTAGAAGCCTGCCAAAGTGGTATTCCCCCCGTTCCACCGGTCTTAAGCCGTAGTTTAGGCTTTTTTCCTCCCCCGGTGCCAATTGGGTTGTGATGGCAAAATCATGTTTCTGAAACTGCACCGGCAGTTCATCAATGATGGTTGCTCGGATGGCAAAGTTGATGTTGTTGTGAATGGTGATTTGAACCTGGTTGTCGTCGCCATTCGAAAATCGGTCGGCCATGCGGCGTGTTCCTGTCAATGGCGTTTTGCCACCCGACAGCAGGAGAATAATGTCGAGCACCGATACGGCACAGAACACCACGAATGCCAGTTGTGCCACCACATCAACAAATGGGACAAAGTTGCCGGCTACCAATAGGAATAGAACTCCTGTGGCGGCCTGAAGGAAACGTTTGTTGAGGAAAAATACGTAATCGGCTATTTTCATCTCTTATCGGGGTATTTCAATGCCATCCACAATTTGTTTGATGATCAGGGCCGGTTTGATGCCTTCCATCTCTTTTTCGGGCGTTAGCATCACCCGGTGCGCCAGTATGGGTTGCACCACGGTTTTGATGTCGTCGGGCGATACAAAATCGCGGCCTTCAATGGCGGCAAAGGCTTTGGAGGCATTGAGTATGGCCAGCGATGCTCTGGGGCTGGCGCCGAGGTAGAGGGCATGGTTGTTGCGGGTTTTGTGCACGATCATGGCAATGTACCGCATTAGGTTTTCATCCATCACCACCTGTTTGATGATGCTTTGGTAGTTGATGATTTCCTGCGCCTCCACTGCCGTGGCTACAAGGTCGGTTTCCTTGTGCACCAACCGTTCCGATGCATTTTTGATGATTTGGATCTCTTGTTCCAATCCTGGGTAATCGATCTCTATCTTGAAGAGGAAACGATCCAGTTGGGCTTCGGGCAAACGGTAGGTGCCTTCGTGTTCCACCGGGTTTTGGGTGGCTATCACCATAAAGGGGTTTTCCATGGCGCGCGTCACCCCATCGGTGGTCACCTGGCGTTCTTCCATCACCTCAAATAATGCCGACTGGGTTTTGGCTGGGGCCCGGTTGATTTCGTCAATTAGCACGATGTTGGAAAAGATGGGACCCCGGTTGAATTCAAAGGTTGCTTTGCTGTTGTTGAAAACTGTTGTTCCCAGAACATCTGAGGGCATCAGGTCGGGCGTAAACTGGATGCGCGAAAACTCGGTGTTGATAGTTTTTGCCAATAGTTTTGCCATCATGGTTTTGGCTACGCCAGGCACCCCTTCGATGAGGATATGCCCATTCGCTAACAGGGCAGTCAGCATCAAATCGAATGGTTGCTCCTGACCTACAATTACTTTTGCCACTTCGGCTCTTATTTTATATACCGAATGGTTCAACTCGTCGAGTTTGATGCGGTTTTCGTAAGATATTGCTTGTTCCATAGGTGTATTACTTGCAGTTGTTATAGAAAAATTCGATGGTTCGGTTGAAATGGATCAATTCCCCTTCCGTAAGCGATTTTAGGTTGTCAAGTTTTTGTCCCATATCCACAATCTGGCGTATGCTTTTAATGGGCAAGCCCGATTTTTCGGATAAGGCTGCCATCTCTTCCTCTTGTCGGCTGGGATCAATGGTCAAGTGGTATTTGTGCTTGATAAAATCTTTGAAATAGAGATATTTTTTGATGGCGATGTCGCGGTGATCTCGTATGGTGAGGTAGAGTCTACCCAGCGTCCTGACGAATTCGAGTGTGCTGTTGACGGGTTTGCCCAGGGTTGGAATGGCTCTTTGGCGTCGCCGGATCTCGAGCACGAGGTAAAGCACCATGATGATCCACAATAGGTACCAGGCCTGCTTCAGCAATGGGTAGTGGTGGATGTACATGATGGGGGATAACGTGGATCGGTTGATGGATTTATGGTATTCATCCCAGTAAGTATCTGCCAGTGGTAATTTAGCCAGGCACCCGAAACCATAAGTGTAGTTTTGGTTGGCTAGCATGTGGTAGTTGCAAAAAGCTAGCGGGTTGCAGTGAATATATACGGCACCCTCCCCCACTTGTTTCTTGATATAGACTGGCTGGTCCTCTTCATTGGCCGACAGGACATCCATGCTGTCCCCATCCAGGAAATAGTTGGTCATATTTTGATCGAAGCGGTAATAGTGGTTGCTGTCCTGGTCAGTCTCCAGGGTAAAATTGGCCTTTTGCTGGTTCAGCAGGTGAAGCGTTGAGTCTTTAATGATTTGAAACTTCAAGGTATCCATGAGAAACTGCGGGAAGGCTTCGGCCGACAGCAGGATGTGGTTGCCTTTGCTGGCTTCATGGAGCAACCATTCGCAATGGCTGTTTGTGAGGTTCAATTCGTAGTCGATCAATATCAAATTGTAACCTCCTTCCTGCGTTAACTCCTTTTTAGGGTTGATGTAATCGTGGTGCAGGTTGGTTATCTTCTTGCCAGGAAATGTGTTGTGCATTTCGGCTCTCAGGATGGCGCAGCCAAAAGGTTTCTTGTGCTTGAGGCTGAAACTGTAACGCCAGTCAATCTTTTTTGGGGCAACCGATAAGGCATAGCCAAATACCAGCAGGCATAAGGTGATGATGGCAATTAATGCGGCATGCTTTTTCATGGGTTCAATGCCTTTTTAAAATCAGAATATTGTTGGCTGATGTTTTCGAATAGGGCATCGTCGACCATGAAATGGCCGTACCAGCTGTATTCGTAGTGGTATGTCAAATCCCTGAACTGCTGCAATAATGGATGGTTGCCCATCTCTCGCTGGTAGTCGCGGTTGGTTTTATGGTTGTTCCAATTGATGATTTTGTTTTCGTGCAATTGTTTGAGCATTAACAGGTACCTTATTCTGACGGCTTCGCGGTAGGCTTTGTGTTTGACGAACAGGGCTAACATGCTTTCCAATTCGGGGTTGTTGATATCCGATTCCGTTTTCAGGGGGATGGAAACCAAAGCACTGTTTTTCGAAAAGTAGAAGAGCCCTTTCACCGGTGTATTGGTAATGATGATGACCAGCCAGATCAGTGCAGCGGCTCCAGCCACAATCAACAGGCCAAGTAAGTGGGAGCTTGCCAGGCCAGCCCGTTTGAGCCAGCCGAGCAGAAATTCTTTCACATAATCCCACCAGCTTTGGGGTTTAATTTCCTCCTCATAATTGTAATCCTCCGAGGCATAGTACTGTGCCATGGTTTCGGGGGAGGGCACGCGTTGTGTTGAGTCAGTTTGTACCGCCTTGCCTGTTTGGTTTTCAGGCGTAATCGATCCCTTTGCCTGAACCATTGGCAAGAGCAGTATAAACAGTAAGGTTATTTTTAGGAAGTTATTCATTTTCACTGTTGATCTTCTCGATGCGGCGTATGATGGCATTGTTCTCTTTTTTCTCGCGCAAACTGAAAAAGTGGAAAGCGCAGGCCAGGATTGTCAATACATTGAGCCAAGCTGTTACAATGGAGGATACGATAGAGAAAGAGATGATGACCGGATTGTTGCCAACCTCCTGTATTGATCCTTCCAGTCCTCTGATGCCCAGTATGATGCCGTAGATCATGGCCGGGATGGATAAAACGCTGGATAAGATGGATTGGATGATAGAGATGACGATGATGATGCCGAAGGTTCTCCACCAGTTGGACTTAACAAGGAAAAAGGCACGCGACCAACTGCTGCCTATGGAAGCTCTTTCGAACACCAGAATGGGGCACATCAGCATGATGACGATGGCCAGCCAGATGCCCGGTATAACCAGCATCAACATGGCAAAGATGAGTGCCAAGCCACTGATGATATTAAGTCCGATTAGCTTGCCCAAGTTTTGCAAAAAGCCGTTCCAAACATCGGTATGGCTAAATTGTCCGCTACCCTTCTGATGGTACTGATTCATGTATTCCAAGGTGATGCCTAGGACAAATATGTACGAAATTAGGCTGGCTAGCATCAGCCATGGGATCCAGACTAGTATGTCGGTGTTGTTGCTCACCCCTTGGTTCACAATTGATGAGAGCACATTGTTGAGGTTGCCCTTCATATAAATGGATTGGATGATGCCCAAAATGATGGTGGGCACCGATGTGTAAAGTGCCAGCACCTTGAGGAGTGGTAGGAACTCTTGCCTGATGAATTCAAATGTGGCGTTGATCACATCGCTAAAATCGCGATCTTTTTCAAATACAATGTTTTTTTCGGTTTGCATATTTAATGTTTTTTATTGATGCTTTGGGCCACTCTCCTCGGATAGACGATGAAATAGCCTATGATGAATGTTAGAGATAACAAGATGATCAGAAGGTTTAAGGTTAACGACATTTGGTTGTAGTACCGGGTGATGTACGATTCGATGAAACCGGCCAACACGAATACGGGTACTAGGCCAATCAACATGATGGTGCCTTCGCGGATGGCCAATCTGAAAGATTCTCCTCGGGGCAAAGTTCCCGGGAAAAATATGTTTTTGCCCAGCGCGATGCCTGCAGCACCAGCCAGGACAATGGCCGACAGCTCAAGCGTCCCATGGATCATGATGGCCATGGTTGCGGTGTTGAGCAGTTCTTGCTCGAAAAAGAATGTTTGGAAAGCCCCTACCATGATGCCGTTGCGAAACAGTTGCCAAATGGTGCCCAGTGGGGTTAGAAGGCCGAAGAGGAAGACCAGAAATGAGACAAAAATATTGTTCATGGTGATCATCAGGAACATCATCTCCTCATCCATCTTCCCATATACGCCCATAGGATCGCCCTTTTCAATGTTTTCAAGGGTCATTTGCACGTATTGGTCTCCCAAAATGGCATTGACAAACCCGGAATCTTCGAATACCGACAGAGCCCCCAATAAGCCGCTCAACAAAAATATGCCCAGGGAAATGTATATGTAGCGGCGGTGTTTGTAGAATAAAAGTGGGATCTCTGTTTTGTAGAGCGACACCAGCCGCGACGATTTCTCCTTTTTGTTCCGGTATATTTCGCGGTGAATTTTAATGGCTAACTGGTTTAAATATCGGGTGGTCTCCGATTGCTTGTAGAATGTGGTGCTGTAAGCCAAGTCGTTGGTGATTTCCATATACAGGTCGCCCAGCTGATCGGGCGTAAGCCCTCTCACATTTTTCAGTTGGGTTGATATGGATTCCCACTTCTGCTTGTTCCTATTGATAAAAGTAACCTCTTTCACCGGCTTGGGTTTTATTACCGGCTAAATTAATCATTTTTTTTGTTTAGTAAATAATTGATGTGTTGTTCGTAATTTTTTGCCATAATAGAACTGGAGAAATTTCCAATGATGGTTTCAAAAGCGTTCTCTCCCAACTCTTTTCTTAACGATGGATTACTTAATGCCATCAACTGTTCGGCGAGCTCTGTTGTGTTGTCGTGCGCTACCAGTAAGCCATTTTTCCCGCTTTCTATCAGTTCGGTAGCGCCGTTGACGGCTGTGCAAACCACCGGCAATTTGGCCAGCATGGCCTCTATGATGCTGTTCGACATCCCTTCGTATGCTGATGGGAGCACAAAAATGTCGGAAGCATGAAGCAACGGGTTGATGTCGGAAATGAAACCAATCAGTTTGAAATGGTTGCCAATGCCAAGTGTATCAATCCTTTTTTGGAGGTGGTTTCGTTCGTTTCCTTCGCCTGCCACAATGAAATGGTAGCTGGTATTCCTAGCTATTACCTGAGCTGCTGCATCAATCAACATCTCGATGTTTTTTTGTTTGGCCAGGCGGCAGGTGGTCGTTACAACGATGGGCCTTTCTGTTTTCTTGAAATCAAACCAACCATCCAACCGCATGGATTGGCTTGTCGAAGAGGTTATTTCTGTGCCATTGTGGATCACTTTCACGTGGTTGCTGGCCCACCAGCCATAGCTGTCATATTTTTCTTTTAACGATGCCGTGTTGGTGATGATGGCATCACAAAGTCTTGTGAATGTGAATCGGTATTTCCATGCGTTGTGGATGCGCTCAATGCCTTGGCGGGCAATAATCAGGGGTTTATTTTTTCTTGAAAATAGACGTGAAAAGCCGGCAACTCTGACATCCCTGTTTTGGCAGGCAATTATCACATCAATATTGAATTGTTCAACGGCTTTGCCCAATCCAACGATCCCTCGGATGGAAAAATCGGTGTAAATCGAGAAGTTGACGACCGCAAGGTTGCTGGTCTTGGCTTTTTCTTGGATCAAAGAATCCTTGCGGCATCCTAAGTAAACGGTATGACCCAACTGGTTTAGCTCTTTGGCTGCCAGCACCATCCATTTTTCACCTCCCCCCCACTTTTTTTTGCCTATTGAATTTAGAATAAGAATGTTCATTGCCTAAGTTAAAAAATGATGCTGTGTTTGGATTAAATCGAATTTGTCAATATGGATTTTTTTATGGTCGGGTAAGCATCACAAAACCATCTCTTGAAATTGGTCAATCCCTCTTCGAGGCCGATACAGGGATGGTATCCCAATAGTTTACCTGCTTTCGTAATGTCGGCAAAGGTGGTTTTTGCGTCACCTGGTTGCCAAGGCAATCTTTCAATGGTTACTTCACGGTTTAGCACCTGCCCGATTTGCCCAATCAATGCTTTTAAGGTCACGGGTTCGTTATTGCCCAAATTGATTGTTTCGAAAACCGATTCATTATGAAGAAGGTATTGTACAGCACTTTCGATTCCAGCAACCGTATCGGAAATATAGGTATAGTCGCGTGCCGAAGTGCCATCGCCGTATACTGTGATTGGTTGGCCTTGAAGTATCAACTTGAAAAATTTGTGGATGGCCAAGTCAGGTCGTTGGCGAGGGCCATACACCGTGAAAAAACGCAGGTTGATGACGTCGAATTCATGGAGGTGGTGATAGGTGTGGTTCATCAACTCGCAAGCTTTCTTTGTGAAGGCATAGGGGGAAATCGGGCTGTTCACGCTCAGTTCCTCGTGCCAGGGATGATGAGGTTCGTTGCCATACACCGAGGAGCTACTGGCATATATCAGTTTGTTGACCCCAGCCTCTTTCATGGCGTTCAGAAGCTTGCATGTGGCGCTGATGTTGTGGTCGATGTAAACTTGTGGATCTTCGATGGAGGGTCGCACACCTGCCCGAGCCGCCAGATGCACCACCACTTGGCAGTCATGCACAGCACGTTGGCACACCGTTGGATCCAAGAGGTTGCCCTCCAGCAACTCGAAGTTAGAATGCTTCAAGGCCGTTCCCATGTTGTGCCATTTTGTGGCCACATCGTAAAAAGTATCGAAGGCATCAACACCTCTAACCTTCCATCCTGCAGCCAGGAATGCCTCGCAAGTATGTGAACCAATAAATCCGGCAGCTCCGGTAATTAAAACTTGTTTCATCCCTAAATTTTGAAGGGCTCAAGATAGCTATTTTAAGTGAAATGGAGGGAGTTGTTAGCGTTGTATACCACCTCAATGTTTCATAATTATCTGCTCTCTGATATATTTAACCTTGTGGCGATAAGTTCTAGCAAACTTTTTTGCAGATTGTTTTTTCGTCTTTGCCACACTCCCACTCTTTGATGGGGATCATCCAATCGCCGTATTTTTTGGTCAAATACTCTTTGTATGCGTTTGGAACTTTTAATATGGTTGATCTGTAATTGATTGTTTCGAACGATTCGTAGTGTTTGTTGTCCACTCTCATCAATTTTCCCTGGGCTTGCCAATAGGTGAAATCAATATCTTGAGATTTTACAAAAATATCTAATACAATATATTGTTTTTTGTACCACGGAAAAACAAACTTAATGATTGAAGGGATGAACCTTTTCACCTTGAAAAGGGTTTGTTGCCCCTTTATAAACGGGCCGGTGTTGCAAAAACTCTTTCTTTTAGATACTTTGTATCCTTTTTTATAGAGCCTTATCAATACTTCATTAAACTTTTCTATTTCATGGTAAGGGATGGATATGTCCACGTCGTGATCCCATGGCAATAGCTCTTTATCTCTTACCAATCCCAACAATGTTCCTCCCTCTAGGTGATATACGATGTCGTTTTTGTCCAATATTTCAATGACATCAAATAACATTTTTCTAGCTCGCAGAAGATTTTTTTCTGTCAAAATTGGTGTTTGTTCTTTTCGGAAAAATTTTATCATTGATGCTTAAATATTAATACTTGTCTTATACAGCTGCTGGTTGATAAATGTTTCATTGGTATTTATCCAATATGGATGGAAAAATATTGCTATAATTGTACTGTTAAAATTTGCTTACTGATGTAGGTATCAATCTTTGAACCAAAAATCAACGTTGCGTAAAAAATCCTAGTTATAGAACTGAATATTGTGGGTTTGAAACTGGCATCAAAGGTAGTATAGCTTATTGTAAATTAAAAGTACCGGCATTTTTATTGCCTAATAGGTATGGTAGTAGTGGAAAATTATAGGTTTTAATGAAATCGATCCTGTTTTGTATAAATCCGTATGCCTTTGGTATACTTAAGCCTTTACACGATGAATTGCTTTCGCGCGGTCATGATGTCCTGTGGTACATTCCTGATCGGATTATGGCGAGTTGTTCGTTTTCCCATGAGGTTATTAAGACAAACTCAATGAAGGATTTGTGCAACTTTGGGAGTGATGCAATTTTTGTTCCAGGAAATGAAATTCCATATTACCTTAGCGGTGTTAAAGTTCAAGTATTTCATGGATTGGCCGGGGAAAAGAAAGGCCATTTCAGAATACGTCATTATTTTGACCTTTATCTTACGCAGGGTCCATATTTTACCAACCGATTTAAAATGCTGGCATCAAAGTATCGGGACTTTGAAGTTGTTGAAACAGGATGGTGTAAACTCGATGCTCTCTATCTTCGGCATGAAGATTATAGAGCTGAACGTGATCGTTTGCTACTACAGCATGGTAAAAAGCATCTGGTGCTGTTTGCTCCTACATTCTCCCCTTCGCTCACTTGTGCCGTCAAACATCGCGATGATATCTTCAGATTGGCCGATGCCGAAGATGTATTGATTTTGATAAAGTTCCATGATTTGATGGATGCCTCTATCGTTGACGATTACAGGAAGCTGGCGCAAAAACGTTCGAATGTGGTCATTGGTGAAGATAGAAATATTTTGAAATACCTGATTATGTCAGACATGATGATCAGCGACACATCATCGGTGGTCTATGAATTTTTACTGCTCAACAAGCCAGTCATCACCATTCAATCAAAATCGGAGAATATCGACTGGTGCGATATTAGTGATAATTGCGATTTGGTTGCTGCATTCAAGGATGAGATTGTCAATGACAACTATCGAGCATCGCGCCGCAAAGTCATAGAAAAATACCATCCCTACAACGATGGGAAATCATCGGTCAGGATGGTGGATGCGGTGGAAGATTATGTCAACCGAAGGGGGGTTCCAAACCAGCGTCGGTTGGGCCTTCTCCGACGTCTTAAGATTAATAGGATTTTTGGAAAATGCCCCTGTTAATGATCGTTAATAGAGATAATAAAATTATACCATGAAAAATAGAGTGATTGTCTATACCTCCGGTACGTTCGATCTTTTTCATTCCAACCATTTGAAGATGATTAAATATGCTCGTGGCCTCGGAGATATTTTAATTGTTGGTGTCAGTACCGATGAATTGGTCTGTTCCTATAAGCAGCCTCCTACGATCCCGTTTCCCGAGCGTATTTCCATTGTGGAGGCATTAAAATACCCTGATATCGTAATTCCTCAACGCAGCCTCGATCATACTGAGATTGTTAAAAAACTGAATATTGACATTTTTGTGGTGGGCGATGATTGGACTGGGAAATATGATTACTTGAAGGATTTGGGTGTTGATGTTTTTTATTTTCCTTATGGGTCGGGCTTGAGTTCTTCCAGCATCAAAAGTGAAATTGCTGAGAAATATTCTGAGATCCAGAAAAACGTCGATCGGCATACGAACCCCGAAATAATTGGTAAATGAAGAAATTTGCACTCGTTACAGGCGGGACCAAAGGAATCGGTAAAGCCTATGTGATCAGGTTGCTGCAGGAAAATTATTCAGTGATCGTTAACTACAACCAGGACGAAAAAGCAGCTCAACTGTTGAACCAGGAGTTGAAGACAACTTATGTGGGGCGTTATTTTCTTGTTAAGCACAACCTTAGCATGTTTGACGAGATTGATTATTTTTGCAAAAAGGTGAAGGCGATCACTCCTGTTTTGGATCTTTTGATTTTGAATGTGGGCTATACCGACCGGACAAGTTTTCCTGATATAAAACCCGAAAGCTGGCAAAAAGCTCTTGACACCAACCTGACGGTGCCATTTTTTATTGTTCAGAGTTTGATCGACATGGTGCCGGCTAAAGGGAATATAATTTTTACCGGTTCTTTGATGGGGTTGTTTCCGCATTCCATGTCACTCCTTTATGGTGTCACTAAAGCTGCTGCAAAGGCTTTGGTTGAAAATTTGGTGAAGTTTTTGGCCGACAAGCAAATAAGGGTCAACTATATCGCCCCTGGATTTATTGAAACTGAGTGGCAAAAGGAGAAACCCAAAGAGATCCGTCAGAATATTGAAAACAAAATAGCCCTGAAGCAATTTGGCTCACCCGAACAGGTTGCCGATGCGATGATGTTTATTGTGAACAATGAGTATATGAACGGACATAGTTTGGTTATTGATGGTGGATACAACTATAAGTAATGGCGTGATTACTTCAGCTTTTTAAACAAGCTGTTGGTATATGGCCATCAGCCGGTTAGCTGATACTTCGGGGCTGAAACGTTTGGCATAAGCCTTGCCTTTCACAATCATCTCTTCGGCCAACTGGCTGTTGTTAATCACTTCCTTTATGTAGGATGCCAATTGTTGGTCGTTGTTGGGATCCACGTAAAGGGAGTCACTTCCACCTGCCTCCTCAAGGCATGAGCCGGTGGCCGCGATCACTGGAACCCCCGAACTCAGCGCTTCCACAATGGGAATGCCAAACCCTTCGAAAAAGGAGGGGTAAACAAACACCGAGGCCGATTGGAATAGTGCCGGAAGATCGTCGTGCATCACATTGTTCAGTATTTTTACGCGTTGCTCCAGGTTGTTCTCCTGGATGAAGGTTTCTACCACTTTTGTGTAGGGAGTTCGCTTCCCAATGGCCACCAAGGTGGTCTCCTTGTCGAGGAGCTTAAGTGCCTTGACTATGAGCAGCAAGTTTTTGCGGGCCTCAATGCTTCCCACGTAAAGGATGTAGGGGCGTTTGATGCCAAAACGGGTCGTGACTTCTTCCCGTTTGCGGTTGTCGATGGAGGTGTTAAAAACCGGGTGGCACCCTTGATATACCACCTCTATTTTAGATTCTGGGATGCCATAAGCCGCCAAGATGTCGTTTTTTGTCGTTTCACTTACGGCAATAATCTTGTTGGCATGGATGCAAGCCCGGTTGAATTTGTAATTGTATATGGTTCGATCCAGATATTTGTAGTATTCTGGGTGTCGGTGGAATATCAAGTCGTGGATGGTAACCACCGATGGGATGCCGCTCTTTTCGATGTGGATGGGCAGTTCGTTGCTCAACCCGTGGAACAACTCAACTTTGTCGCGTAATAGCCGGTGGGTGAGGTAATAGCTGCGCCACAACAACGGGAAGTTGGAGTAGATGTTTCCTGTTGGATATAGGAACTGCAGATTGCCGGAACTGTTGACTTGTTCCCGGCACGCTTCCCTTCCTGGCTTTGGCGAGTAGAGACGGTAATCATTTTCGGGATGGAACTTCGTCAGGCTGTTGACAACAAAGCGGCCATAGTTCCCCAGGCCCGTGGCATTGTGGGTTATTCGTTTGGCATCAAAAGCTATTTTCATACCTCAATTGTATTAGTTCTTTTCTTGGCTGCATTACCATAGTTGAGAAGAGAGTGAATATTGGAAAAGGTTGCGTTGACGATTGAGACAATTGTTATTTTCCAAGGAGCTTTGCAAACAATTTCTCCCATTCTTCTCCTACTTCTTCAATATTGTAGCTTTTTGCCTTTATTAATATTTTTGCCTGTAGTTGTTGTCTAAGTTTTTCATCTATAAGGATCTTGCTTAATGTTGCCACATACAATTCCTCATCAAAGCAATCAATCAGAAAACCATTCGTACCTGATGGACCCAGAATTTCTGTAATTCCTTCAGAACAGTTGTAAGCAATAGGTATTACACCATAAGTTTGTGCCTCGGTTAGTACCAGACCCCACCCTTCAAAAGTTGAGGTAAGGCAAAGAATGCTGGCATCCAAATAGTAGGGTGTCACATCTTTTTGAAAACCCACAAATTTTATGTTTCTTATTCCTAACTGTTCTGCTAAATTTTCAAGGTTCGTTTTTTCGGGACCATCTCCCACTAATATTAAATCCCAATCTTGAAAATCTTCGCATAATTTGCTCCATATATTAATCAGTCGATCCACTCTTTTGTCGGCATAGCTCATTCTGCCAACGTAAATCACTTGCTTTTTCTTGGTTCTAACTTCATGAATATTAGAGCTACTTAAAGGATTCGAAATAGAAATGACTTTGTTGTCCTTGGGGTTTAGCTTCAAAAGTTCAATTATCTTGTTTTTATATGGCTCAATAAGCGTTACATAACTATCGAAAATATTATAAGTGGTTCTATAACTTTTTAATATCCGTTTGTAATGTCTCTTGAATATTCTGTACTTGGGCTTTTGAAAGAATAACCACTCTAATTTTTTTATTAAACTTGTTTTTCCTCTTTTTTCAGCTAAAGAGTATTTATTGATTGCCTCCCACATAGGGACACTGTGATGCGTAAATATTAGTTTACATTTTACGTTCGCCTTAATGTACTCTATGTGTTTTAGGTGTAATATTGGAACAATAAAAATATCAATATGGTTTTCATTGATTGTTCTTACAATAAATTCAGCATTGCTTTTGGCATCATTATTCTTAATGTCTGGAAGTTGAAAATATGTTATTGAGGATTCGAGCTGATCCTTAAAAAATTCACGGGCAAATATGCTTACGTTGTATCCTTTTTTAATGAAATACTCTGCAAGAATTGTTGTAACCTTTTCTGCACCACCGAAGGGGTATATTTCATGAATAAAAGCTATAGACATAGTGAAAAAATTAATTGATTTTTCCTTTTAACTTGTAATATTTGATAAATAATAGGCCTAACAAATAATTGGTGTTCAGTAATTTGATGACCTTTCTGAATTGCCAAATTGGAGAGATGTTGATTAGATCGGGATATGTTTTTAGTGTTTTCATTGTTTCTTTACTTTTTCGCACTGCTCCATCTAACCAACCTCTATGCAGTAAAGTACAAAATGAAATAATTTTGATGGCTTCTATTGACTCTTTCAATTTTTCATATTCGGGTTTGTCGATCATGAAATTTTTTATCATGTCAGGATATTTTTCCATCCCCTCCACGGTTTTTTTGCTTAGTGTTTTATGCGAAAAAGATTCTGGTCTAATGATATAGTTCAGAATTGGCTTAGAATTTATGATTGTAATGCTTTTTGAAAAATAAATGAGTTGAGATGTCATATAGGCATCTTCGCCAAAGGTTAAATATCTATCAAAATGCACTTTTTTATAAAGTTCTCTTTTGCAAATATATGTCCACGGGGCATAATATCCGTACCCTTTCCAAATATGCTCTAATAGTTCAATATTGCTATATTGGTCTTTAGGATAAAGATTTGAATGTTCTGATCGATCATCATATCTGAACCAAAAATGGAAGACACACAAATCGGCATTTGAAGATTTAATACTAGAATAGGCTATTTCTATTGCGTCTGGCTCCAAGTAATCGTCACCATCAATATGCAAAACATAGTCGCCTGAGGCATGCTGGAGTCCAACTTCTCTTGCATACGCAACCCCTTCATTTTTTTTATTGAGACATATGAACCTCGAGTCTTTTGTGCTGAAATTCTCAATGATTTTTCGCGAATTGTCGGTACTGCCATCATTTATTACAATGATTTCAATGTCGTCAAATGTTTGGTTTGTAATGGAATCCAAACATTTATCGATGTATGCTTCAATATTATATACAGTAACAATAATTGATACTTTTGCCATTGATAGAAATGCTATTTGTTTAAAACCGAATGATAAAATTGTAAATGTTGTCTTACATTCGACTCCCAGGAATATTTTTTACTATATCTATAGGCTGCTTCGATATGTTCCTGGTTTGTTTTTGCCATGCCGTCCTTAAATACTTCAGCCATGTATTCGGCATCGAAATTGCACCAAAAAAAGGCAAATTGATCTCCAATTTCAGCCAAACTGGTTTGATTAGAAGAAAAGACAGGTTTTTTAAATCTCATGGCCTCAATCACTGGCATTCCAAAACCCTCGGCTATTGAGGGAAACAGAAATGCTTCACAATTTTCATAGAGGTATCTTTTTTCTGCCTCGCTTACGGATCCTAATAAATGAACACGGTTCTTTAGTTGGAGTTTGTCTATTCCCTGCTTAATTTTTTCAAGATACTGAGTATTACATAATTCTCCGGCAATTACCAAGTCGAACTCATCCGATATTTTAGACAAAAATGGGATAAGTGTATGAAAATTTTTCTTTGGCTGAACCTGGCCAATGGTGAAGAGGTATTTTTTTGAGGTTCTTAATGCATGCGGCCTCGTTGCCTGTATGTCGGGAATGTTGATACCATTATGAATTACCGTGTAAAATTTATCTGGTGTAAGGATCAAATTCTGGGTACAACAATCCTTGGTGAAATTAGAGATAAATATTACACCATCAGCATTGTTTATATTCTTTTGTATTCGTTTTATATATTGCTCTGATTTCTTTAAATCCTTGGTTATTAAATGATTTAGGTCGTGTATCGTAATTATTTTTTTTATATTTGGATTTATTTTGAAACTGGGCAGTTGATGGGTTACATGAATCAAATCAAATTTATTTTGATAGTGATAGGTATGTTTTTTTATAATGTCCAGTTTGATACATTTCGGTTGATCTTTATTATCGAACGATTGATATCCTTTTCTTGGTAATAGGAAATTGAACGAGAGTGCAGGATCATTGATTAATGAAATTGCTTCGCCAAAATCAATAGAGTATCTACCTAGGCCACAGTTTGGATATTTCAAACGGTCTAAAGTGATGAGGATTTCCTTTTTCATTTTGTGTTACTTTTTTGTGGAGTAGATTCAACAATGTAGGTTTGGTTGCCTCTTGTGAAAAAAATACATTTCATGGTTGGGTTTTACCCAGACTAAAATATGATGCAGTAAGGTAGTCGTTAATTAGTTTGACCTAAAAAGAATTGGCTTTTGTTATGTATTTTTTGAGACAACAAAAATAGGGAAAAAATGCTTTTTAAAAAATTGACTTTCCATTTGTGTGGTTGAGCTAAACTGCTCCTATTATGAAGATGTTATGGATTTCAATTTTTTGCTGAGGGCATTGTGCCTTACAAAAAAAGCCCTTATCGGGCTTTTTTATTGGTTTTGAGCTTCTGCTCCGCCCACAATCTCCGAGATCTCGGAGGTGATGGCACCTTGCCGGGCTTTGTTGTAGGCCAGCTGCAGCTCGTTGATCAGGTCGGTGGCGTTGTCGGTGGCTTTGTGCATGGCCGTCATGCGGGCACCATGCTCCGAGGCCAGTGATTCTAAAACCACCTGGAAAAATGAGGTGGTGATGGCTTTGGGTACCAACATCCTGATTACTTCATCGCGGCCGGGCTCAATGATGAAATCTGAAAAATGACCATCTTCAAAGCTGTTGTTATGCACTTCGAAGGGCAGGAATTGTTGCACCTCCACCACCTGGCTTGCAGCATTGACAAACCGGTTGTAGATGAAATGGATTTCGCGGTAGTCGCCTTCCAGGAAATGATTGACCAAAGCTTCCGATAGGATCTCCACGGTTTCCCAGCTTACCTCCTGGTAGAGGTCGTTGAAGTGACCCACCACAGGGTATTGGTGGGCATGCAGCGCTTTGCCCACCTGCTTGCCAACAGCCATAATGTGCAGGTTGCCACTTTTCAGCTCTTTTTTGTAGGTCGATTCCATCAACCGTTCGGTCTCCTTGATGATGTTGGCATTGAACGATCCGGCCAAGCCACGGTTCGAGCTGAAGGGAACCAAAAGCACTTTCCCCTCCTCGCGCTTTTTGAACCAGACGTAATTCTCCTCCAACTCCATGCTAATGCCCAGGCTGTTGATGATGTGGTTCAACCGGTTCATATAGGGACGGATGTGTTCCACATTGTCCTGGGCTTTCTTGAACTTCGCAGCCGAAACCATTTTCATGGCGCTGGTTACCTGGCGGGTGGTCTTCACCGAATTGATTCGGGTGCGTATATCTTTTAAGCTGGCCATGGTGGTTACGATTCTTTAACTTCAAATTTACGGCACACATCTTTTGCCAGTTCTGCAAGCGATTGGCATGCTGAATCATCGAGGTTGCCTTGTCTGATTTTTTCCAGAACTTCTCGGTGGCGCAGTTCCAGTGTGGCAGTAAATTCTTTTTCAAATTCTTTTACTTCCTCAACGGCAATCTTACTCAATAACCCTTGGGTGCCGCAATAGATTAGTGCCACCTGGTGTGCCACTTCGCACGGTTCGTACTGGGGTTGTTTCAGCAGTTCCACATTTTTACGCCCCTTATCCAATATTGCCATGGTGGCCGGGTCGAGATCCGATCCGAATTTCGAAAAGGCTTCCAACTCACGGTATTGGGCTTGATCCAGTTTCAGTGTTCCTGCCACTTTTTTCATCGATTTTATTTGAGCACTTCCCCCTACGCGCGATACGGAGATTCCCACGTTGATGGCGGGCCTCACGCCTGAGTTGAAGAGGTTGCTTTCGAGAAATATCTGGCCGTCGGTGATGGAAATCACGTTTGTCGGGATGTAGGCCGATACGTCGCCTGCCTGGGTTTCAATGATGGGGAGTGCTGTCATGGAGCCACCTCCCCTTACCATGTGGCATATGGATTCGGGCAAGTCGTTCATATCGCGGGCAATCTTGTCGGAGTCGATGATTCGAGCTGCCCTCTCCAGTAATCTGGAGTGGAGGAAGAAGATGTCTCCAGGGTAAGCTTCGCGTCCCGGTGGACGACGCAGCAGAAGGCTCACTTCGCGGTAGGCAACAGCTTGCTTCGAGAGGTCGTCGAATACCAACAATGCAGAGCGTCCAGTATCGCGGAAAAACTCACCAATGGCAGCCCCCGCAAAAGGAGCATAGAATTGCAGTGCTGCCGGGTCGGCAGCCGATGCCGATACCACACAAGTGTAGGCCATCGCACCATGTTTTTCAAGTGTATTTACGATTTGAGCCACGGTGCTGGCCTTTTGGCCGATGGCAACGTAGATGCAATAAACTGGTGATCCCTGTTCGTAGAAACTTTTCTGGTTCAGGATGGTGTCGATAGCGATGGCCGTCTTGCCGGTCTGCCGGTCACCAATGATCAATTCGCGCTGCCCCCTTCCGATGGGTATCATGGCGTCGATGGCTTTGATGCCAGTTTGGAGTGGTTGCTTCACCGGCTGCCGGTAAATAACTTGTGGCGCTTTCCTTTCAAGGGGCATTTCGTAAAGATCCCCTTTGATGGATCCTTTGCCGTCAATGGGTTTGCCCAGAGGGTTAACTACCCTGCCGATCATCCCTTCGCCAGTTTTAATGGAGGCAATGGCTCCTGTGCGTTTAACCACATCGCCTTCGCGAACGGTATTGATGCCGCCCAGCAACACAATGCCCACATGATCCTGCTCTAGGTTGAGCACCACGCCGGTGGCCGTTTCAAACTCCACCAGTTCGTTTACCTGTACATTGGTGAGACCATAGGCTCGGGCAATGCCATCGCCCACTTGGAGAACCGTGCCGACCTCCTCCATACTGAGGGATGATTCGAAGTTTTCCAGTTGTTGCCTGAGCAGTTCCGATACCTCAGAGGCTTTTATATTTTCCATTTAATATCCTGTTAGGAAATACAATAATTTATTCAGACAATTGCTTTTCAATGCGTTTGAGTTGGCTCCTGATGCTGGTGTCGAGCAGTTTGTCGTTTATCTTGACAATGGAACCGCCAATCAGTGCTGGATTTGTGTTGACGGTTAGGTCAACTTCACCGTTAAGTTTTTGGGCAATCATCTGTTTGAATAGCAATTTTTGACCATCGTTGAGTTCTGTCGCCGTGGTGAGGTCCACACTAAAGATATGATGTTTTTGCTTGAAAATATCTTCATAGATGCGGAGTATGTCGTCCAACAGAGCCTGCCGTTGCTGGTCAACCACAAAATTCAGAAATTTCATTGTTCCGGCGTGGATGTGGTTGCCGAAAACATCCTTTAGAAAGAGTTTCTTCCCCGATATCTTAATGTTCGGCGAATTCATGAACTTCATGCCCCCCTTTGATGATCCCAACTGCTCCCTCACCAAGCGAACGTCCTGATAGACCTCCTGGTCAATCGTTTTCTCCGTGGCGAAGTTGTATAGTGCCAATGCATAGCGGTGCGCAATAATACTCTCGTTCATGTTTAACCTCTTTAGTTGAAGTGACTCTCATTGAGGTATTTCTCAATTATTTTCTGATGTTTCCCTTCTTTCGAAAGTTCTTCGGTCAAAATTTTCTCAGCAATATTGACCGATAGTTTGGCCACTTGCTTTTTCAGGTCGTGGATGGCATCCTCCTTCTCTTTTTCAATTTGTTGGCGTGCCATCCTGATAATCTTTTCAGTTTCTGAATGGGCAATTTGCCTGGCCTCATTCAATATCGAATCTTTCAATTCTCTGGCCTCGTTCAGCAACTTGTCCCGCTCATGTTTGGCCTCATTGATGATGCGCACCTTAGTCTGTTCGATGTTCTTGAGTTCCTCTTGGGCTTTTTGTGCTGCCAATAGAGCCATGCCGATCTTCTCATCGCGCGACTTGATGGCGCCCAAGATGGGCTTCCAGGCGAATTTCGACAAGAAGAACAACAACAACAGGAAGGTGAGCCCCGTCCAGATGAGTAGCCCCGGTTCGGGTGATAAAAGATTCATAATGGGTCGTTTTGATTATCCTTTCATTAAGGCTACTACAATGGCAAACAGTCCTGCCCCTTCAATCAAACCGGCAGAGATGAGCATGGCTGCCTGAATTTTTCCTGAAATTTCGGGCTGGCGTGCCATGGAGTCCAAGGCCGATTTCCCGATGTTCCCAATACCTATTCCCATTCCAATGACAATTAGGCCTAATCCAACACTTAATAAATTGATACCTTCCATGTTAAAAATTTTTTATGTTTAAAATATTAGTGTTCTTCTTCGTGTGTGGCCAAACCTATGTACAAGGCCGACAGCAATGTAAAAATGTATGCTTGGAGCAGGCCGAATATTAATTCAAGCATGAAAATCAGCAACGATAGCAAGATTGATATTGGTGCCATTACATACGATTTTGCTATGAAAATAATGGATATCAAACTGATAAGAATGATGTGCCCACCGGTTACATTGGCGAATAAACGGATCAGGAGCGTAAAAGGTTTCGTGAACATGCTGATGATTTCGATGGGAACCAGAATGATTTTCAAAACAGCAGGAACGCCCGGCACCACAAATATGTGTCGCCAATAGTTTTTGTTGCCGCTGAAGGTTGTGACCATGAAGGTGAAAAGAGCCAGCACTCCTGTAAAGGCAATGTTACCCGATAAATTACTTGATCCTGGGAAAAAAGGAAAGAGCCCGATTAGGTTGTTGATCCAGATGAAGAAAAAGAGAGTGAGCAGGAATGGCGCGTAACGGGCGCCATTTTTGCCAATTTGGCTCTCCACGATGTCTTTATTGACAAAAATGATGATCGCTTCCATGGCCGATTGCATTCCGGCGGGTTTTTCACGCTTGTGGTATTTTTTTGCAATGCTGATGAAAAGCCATAGCAAAAGAGCCACGCTTAAAAACATTGAGGCCACATTTCGCGTGATGGAGAGGTCGATCGGCTTAGGGTTGATGATATCGCCCTGGGCATCTTGAATAATCTCTCCTGTTTCATCGGTGATGTATATCTTGTCGTGATGCATCACATAATGAACTCCGTTCTTTTCTACTATCTTTTGATGTTCAAATTCCGATGAGAAGGAAAATAGGAGCGATCCCTCGTGGTAGAGGATAATGGGCAGGTGAAGTGCAATTTCTTTGATTTGTTCCTGTTGGTCGGGATACGAAAATATCACCCATTTGTGTGAATCGGATATGTGATGGTTGATGATGGCATCAACCTCTATATCCTGGCTTTCCTGATGCTCAGTTACCGAGGCTTTTGCCTGCATGAGCAACAAAGATGGCAGGAAAATTAAAATAAAAAGCGTTATCGTTTTCAACCTAATAAACTTCATACAGATGGTTATATCGTTATCACCATTCAATTGTCATTTTTGTATTTTGGTCACCGAAAAAATCAATGCCCACTGAAAAATGAAATAGTTACCGCAGTATAATAGGGCCGGAGTATGGTTTTGAGTTTGTGATGGATTGGTGAAAAGCAATAGTATTGCAATTAATAGAATGAACTTCACCGTATCCATGCCGAAAAGGAAAACCGCTCGGTCGTATTTGCTTATCTTTTTAAACAAATATAGGACGCAAATATTCAATAAATAGAAAACCAGTACATTGATAAAAACCTTAATGGGCAAGTTGTTGAATGCGATGAACACGGTTGTGTTGATCAGCATCGACAATAATAGTGCTAATGTGAGGTTTTTGATTGGGTCAATTGTTGGTTTCCGACTCGGGTATTTTAATGTCATCGCCCATTGAGCAGGTTCCGCAAAATATTGCGCCTGGTTCAATGCTCAGTTTGTTGGTGGAAATATCACCGGTGAATTTTGAGCTGCTTTTCAGCGACAACAATTCGGCTACGAGAATTTCCCCCTGCATTTCTCCCGAAATTTCAGCATTGGCACATCTTACCTTTCCTTTTATGGTACCATTGGTTCCAATGACCATCTTTCCTTTCGACTGAACAGAACCTTCAATGATGCCATCAATGCGGATGTCGCCATTGGTTTCGATGTCACCCACTATTTTTGTGCCTGGCCCGATCATATTGGGTAATTTGTTCTCAACTTCGTAATTCTTAGCCATTTTGTTCTGTTTTTCAATTTGGTTACTCTTCCACAAATATAGTTATTTGTGCTTTCCTATGGGGTTTTTTTTATAAAATGTTTGATCAATTGTATCTGTGTTGATGGGGTAACCTCCAGTAGATCAGTGTAAGAGGCTGTGAAAGGTTTGTGATTTATTAATTTTTCGACTATCCTTTGCAAGTTCTGTGTTGGCGATGCCGATAGTTTTAATAGGGTGCCGCCGCGTTCTTTCGACAGGCAGTTCTTCAAAAAATTCTTCCGAAGCAGGGTTGTGTAATAGGCGTCGCCCACGATGCCTGCCTCGATGGATGAAGGTGCCACACCATTGAGGATGTGTTGGATCAATTGTTGCACTTGCATAATTTGTTCTTCGATATAGCGGAAGTGTTTAAGTAAGGATGGTATCTCCTGCAATAGTTTGTATTGTGAATCGTGGTTCAGCAATGTCGGGAATATCAGCGCAATGGTTGTTTTGACGATCAAGAGCTCTTCATCCGTCACGCGTTCGGCTCGAGCCAGTGTTTCTGCCGTTATAAGATAGTCGCAGAACCACTTGTCCTCAACAAACGGGTTGAGTCCTTGCTCGCCCAGGTAATCCACTAGATCGTAGAATGTTATGTGTTGTAAGCGCAGCAGGAAGTGGCGGGTGGGCACCTTTCCCTCGTTGTTGACCGACAGGGTTGGGATTATACCCTTAACAAAGTACATGTCTGTCTCCCCTTTGTATTTAATGGGCATCTTGCCCCTGTATTCGCAAATAAAAAAATCTTTGATCATGTTGTAGGTGATGCCGGTGATGTTGATTTCACCTGCTATTCCCGAGGATTCCATTCGTGATGCGATGTTGACTGAGTCGCCCCAGATGTCGAAATAGCGTTTTTTATGCCCTATCATGCCCGAAATAACCGAGCCGGTATGGACTCCTATGCGCAATTCCCAAAAGCCAAAGTCGTTATTGCCTTTGGAGTGTTGCATGCTTTTCACATAGGTTTGCATGGCCATGGCCGCTAAAATTACATCCACTGGGTTTGTTCGGTTCTTCTCTGGCAATCCTCCTGCGCACATGTAGGCATCGCCAATGGTTTTTATTTTTTCGATGTTGAACCGCTCCACCACTTCATCGAAATAGATAAAAAAGCGATCCAATTCGTCGATCAGTTGTTCCGGATTCATGTGTTCTACAATCTTGGTGAATCCTTGTATGTCGGCAAACAAAACCGTCACTTTTTTATATTTGTGCGATCGGGTGCTTTCTTGAGTTTCCTGGTTTTGTTTGGATACACTGGTGCTCGCTGTCTCAGGCACTTTATGGTTGGGCGTTGTTTTTTTTTGTTTCAGGATAAGTTTTCGGATGATCCAATAGCTGGCGGCACCTAAAGCTGCCAATAGCAATATTAAGAATATGTTGATCTGTTTTTTTTGTTTGGCAATGTTTAGTGCAACTGAAAAGTAGTTGCCGTTGTCGTTTTTTATTTCAAATAGGTATTCGTTGTGGGGGATGGATTCTAAAATCATGAACGATTGATGCGTCCACGGACTCCACTGGTTCTGGAATCCTTGGATGCGGCAACTGTAGGGGCCGTGGAAAAGTAGGGTTGAGTCCCAATGAATAAGTTTTGTTCCCTGTGCCGGAAAACAGATGGTGTCGTTGGTGGTTGCCGTCTGCATCACGCCTGCCTTCCAGTAGCTTAACTGTTGCGCATTGGATAAGGCAAATAATGAAACCAAGCAAAGCGTGATCAATATTTTTTTCAATTGAGAAGTGCAATATTCCATATTTCCAACTATCTTTGGTTCCATGCAATAAATAAGGTTTCAATACCCTATTTTTGTACTGATAAAATTACTATATTTATTCTATTGGACGTTCAATATACCGGAAGAATTTATGGAATCAACTTCTAACACACTACTGGTCCCTTATGATTTCACCGAAATCGCTGATAAAGCCGTGGCTCATGCCATTGCCCTATGCAAAAAAATGAATGCCGGAATTGTTTTGCTGCATATTGTGAAAAAAGAGGCTTTAGTGAATGAGCAATTGGCTCTTTTACATAAAATTGCCAGTGATATCGAGGCGAACGATGGCGTCAAGGTCACTCCTGTGGTTAGGGATGGTACAATTTTTAAAACCATCAACAAGGTTGTCGAGGAACTTAATTGCCTGTTGGTGATTATGGGTACCCATGGGATGAAAGGGGTTCAGAAACTGACTGGTAGTTACGCCTTGAAGGTGATTGTGGGTTCCAAAATCCCCTATCTGGTTATTCAGGAAGCGCCCTCCTACAAGGAAGCCATCAATATTTTGTTTCCGGTGGATCATAAGATAGAAACCAAGGAGAAGCTTAAGTGGTTGGGTTTTCTTTCCAAGATTCTTGGAATTCATGTTGTCCTCTTTGCCACCACCGGAAAAGATGGTGTGATCGACGTGCCCACCAAGGCCAATGTGGTTTTTTGCAAGAAATACCTTGAAGAGCGCGATATCGAATACTCCATTGAGCTCTCCGAGCTTACGCACTCCATTCATGAACAGATTTTGAAGGCTGCAAAAAAGGTGAACGCCGACATGATTGTGATTATGACCACCCGCGATATTGCGTTCCACGATTATGTGCTGGGGGCATCCGAACAGTTTATTATTGCCAATGAAGATAAGATGAATGTGTTTGTCGTCAATCCCCGTACCGATTTGATGAAATTTGGCTATGGCAATTTTGGTTGATCCATGGCATTCAAAATAAAAAATAAGGCGGTTGATACCGCCTTTTTAGTTTGTATACTTTTTGTGGATTGCTAACGTTATAAAGTAAAAAAAATGAAGAGTTTGATTATCGCAACACATAATAAGCATAAAACAGTTGAATTTGTCCAGATGGGGGGCGGTGTTTTTAAAATTAGCGACCTTCATGATCTTGGTTGTTTTGAGGAGATTCCCGAAACCGGTAATACACTTGAAGAGAATGCGCTTCAGAAGGCGCGATTTGTACATGCCCACTTTCAGGTCAATTGCCTGGCCGATGATACGGGTTTGGAGATCAATGCCCTGGATGGCGCGCCCGGTGTCTATTCCGCCCGCTTTGCCGGCGATGAAAAAAATTCGACTAAAAACATTCAAAAGGTTTTGCAACTGATGGCAGGTCGGTTGGATCGCAAAGCCCGTTTCCGCACAGTGGTTGCCTTGATTGTTGATGGGGAGGAACATCTCTTTGAGGGGATTGTGGATGGTGAAATATTAGAGCAGCCTGTTGGCGATGGGGGATTTGGTTACGATGCCATTTTCAAACCCGACGGTTTTTCCCAGTCGTTTGCCCAAATGTCACTTCATGAAAAGAATACGGTCAGCCATCGAGCAAGGGCTTTTGAAAAGTTTGTTCATTTTGTCAATAACCATTACCGCCATGTATAAAAAACTTGCCTTTTGTTTTTTGTTTCTTTCCCTTCATGCCTTTCTGATGGGGCAATATTGGCGCGATCATCTTAATTTCTCCTCGGCAACCTTTTCGGGGAGTCTTGATGGGAAATTGTTTGCCGGTAACTCTGTGGGGTTGTTCACCTACCACCTCGACGATTATCTGCTTGAAAAGATCACGAAAACCAATCTTTTGAGCGATGTGGACATTACTGCGGTCACTTCGCTGGGTGATCGTTTGGTGGTGGGCTATCAAAATGGCAATATCGATATTGTTTCCAACACTGGCGTGGTCAATATCCCCGATATCAAGTTGAGCAACATCTCGACAAACAAAGGCATCAACCGTTTTGTATTTGCCGGGAACCGGCTCTACTGTTGCGCCGATTTTGGTATTGTGGTGGTCAACATCGACCGCCGCGAAGTGGAGGATACTTATTATATAGGCAATGAATCGGAGAACTATAGAATCATCAGTTTGTTGGTTGACGAGCAATATTTCTATGCAGCCACCGACCGAGGTATTTTCCGAGCCGACAGAAAATCCCCTTCGTTGGCTTTCTACGAGACTTGGAAAAATATTGGCGGTGATATCCTGCCTTATCAGGATGTTTTATTGTTAAATGGAGATGTGGTGGCCTTTCGCGGAAATAATATGGCCACAGTGACGGTAAGGGTGTTGCAAAATGATACCTGGCGACAAGTAGCCACCATTGCTGCCTATATTAATGCCACCAACGGCGATGACGGATTGGTGATTGCCTCGTCCAATGCCGTGCGGCAATTGGGTGGCGATTTCAAGCTGGTGGATCTTTTTACCAAGTATCAGTTTCAGGGAACCACGGCACCTGTCATTCCCTCTATTCGTCATGTGTTGGTGAATGATGCCACGCAAAGACTGGTCATTGGTGATGCCCAGTATGGGTTGGTTTATTGTGATTTCAATGGCGTAGGCATTCATGTGGCGCCCAATGCTCCCCGCTCCAATAATTGTTTCAAGCTGGCGGCCAATTCCAAAGGGGTTTATGTGGCGGCTGGCGGCTTAACCTCCTCGTGGAATAATATGAACCGGCCCCTGGAGTTTAGCTATTATGCCGATGGGGAGTGGTCCTCCTTTGTTCGGGCATCCTATGAGAAGGACCGGGACGCCATCAACATTGCCATCAATCCTTCTTCGCCCGATTCCGTCTATTTTTCCTGCTGGGGTAGTGGCGTGTTTAAGGCGGTTGGTGCCGTCAAAGAACAACATTATAACTTCTTTAACAGTCCGTTGCAAAATATCGCCACCGATTCGTCACATTACGTTCGTGTGGGTGGTTTGTGTTTCGACAACCAATCCAATTTGTTTATGAGCAATGCTGAAGTTAATGCCGGCATCGTGGTGAAAACACAAACAAACGACTGGTACCGTTTGAGTTATACGCCTGTGGATAAGCTGCACTCCATTGGTAATTTTGTTTACACGCGCGACAATATTTTGTGGGCAGCCCTGCCACGCACCAACCGTGGTTTGTTTGTGTTGTCAGTCAATGGTACGCTTAGCGATCAAAGTGACGACCAATACCGCAGTGTTTTAACGCGCAGTGAGGATCGCGATGTGCGCAACAAGGGGCAGTTGCAGATATGGGACGAGAATCAGGAGGTGATCACCAATTCCGTTTTTGCCATCTGTGAGGATAAAAATGGCCAGATATGGTTGGGAACCGATAAAGGCATTGTGGTTTACTACCGTCCTTCCACCATATTGACGGAAGATTATCCGGTGGCTTCCAGGATAAAGGTACCTCGCAACGATGGCACCAATGCCGCCGATTACCTTTTGGGGAATGAGAAGATCACCTGTATTGCCGTGGATGGTGCCAATCGCAAGTGGATTGGCACGGAAAGTTCGGGTTTGTTTCTGGTTTCTCCCGATGGATTGGAAACCCTCCATGCTTTTAACGCCTCCAACAGTCCATTACTTTCGAATGTGATTACCAGTGTGACGGTTCATCCCAAAAGTGGCGAAGTATTTATTGGTACCGACAAGGGGATTGTATCGTTTCGAGGCGATGCCATTGAACCTGAGGAAGAGATGGTTCAATTGCGGATCTATCCAAACCCGGTGAGGCAAAATTTCACTGGTGACATTGTTATGGAGGGATTCTCTGCCGATTCGGAGGTGGTTATTACCGATGTGTCTGGTAGTTTGGTTTATAAAGCCACTTCTTTGGGCGGTCGCGTTACCTGGAATGGTAAGAATTTAAATGGCGTGAAAGTAGGTACGGGTGTTTATTTGGTTTTGGCCAGCGACAGTGAAGGCACTGTGGGGGTTGTTGGGAAGGTTTTGATTGTTCGTTAATATCGTGGGTTTCCACGTGGAACTCCTTCCGTTGGCAGTCATCAGTTTGCAGGGATCAGGAAGTAGTCGACAAGGAATAGGGAGCAGTTTTCAGTGATCAGGGAACAGGGAACAGGGAACAGTTGACAGGGGACAGTTTACAGTGATCCATTCGCTGAATTTCATCGCTCCCCCATGGGGGTGTCGGAGGGGGCTCTTCAATGTGAATAGCCGCCGGTGGAACCGGTGGTTGCCAAACTACAACAGTTGCGCAACGCCGAAGGTGTTGAATGTGGAGCCATGGTTAACGATTTTGTCCACGGATTTCTCTGATTCCAAAGGATTATCATTACCGACTTTGGGATAATCCATGAGCCCAATTGCAGAGTAACTGCTCTGCCTTAAACTCACATTTAAATATGGAAGCTAATTTTAGGATAAGATAAAAATTATGGTTTATTTTATGTCTGGTATTTTGGGATAAGGGGAAGGAATTCCTCTGTTTCGAAAAAAATATTGTATATATATAAACAACAATCAGAAATAAGAGGATGTAAAAATTATGATTAATGTCGCTATCCGTTATGCGTATATCAACAAACCGCATCGCACTGAAATAGAATGACGTGATGAAAATAAAACAGATAAAACGAATACTCACAATCGTGTTTATTATAGCAAGCATAGGCTCCTTATACTTCGTACCATGGATTTTGGTACGAGCATGGATAATGCCACTGCCTGATACAGTTCAAGAACAACTCAATGAAGGAATTAATTATGGATTTGATGGAATGATTGTATATGTGGACAAAGCAGGAAAACCACCGGAGTTTTATGCCGCAGGTTGGCATGACCGAAAAAAGAAAATACCTGCCTATCCGCAAGCTTTATTTAAAATTGCCAGTATTACAAAGTTATATATTGCTGTAGCTACTACAAAATTAGTTAAAGAAGGACGTTTGTCTTTGGATAAAACACTTGATGAATACTTTCCGGAACTTGAGAAAAGAATTCAATATTCGGACAAGATAACTCTGAGAATGATGGTGCAGCATCGGAGTGGCATTCCAAATTTTGTTGACCATCCTGATTATTGGACAAAACCTCCAAAAAATAGAAAAGAAACACTTGAGTACGCATTGGACTTGCCAGCCGACTTTAAGCCAGGTGAAGATTATGGATATTCAAATACCAATTATATGTTGATTGAGGACCTCATAGATAAAACTTTGGGCTATCCCCACCAACAATATATCAAAGAGAGAATATTGATTCCACTTGGGATGAAGCACACCTTTGGTTCACTTAGTGAAGTGAATCTGGACGATGTAATGAGCGGCTATTATGTTGGCGTCGAAACCGATTTCAAGTTTGAAAATACTGGTTTAATGTTGGCTACAGCAGAAGACGTGGGTATATTCTTGCGAGCCTTAAACAATGGTTCGGTGTTTAATGACGGTGAACAGGAAATTTATTCTTCAATTTACGTTTATGAACATACAGGGCTACTTCCCGGCTATCAAAGTATTGCAAAATACCACAAAGAGATGGACATGGTTGTTATTCAATTTAATAATACAACTAATTTTAATGGATATGACTGGAATTTAGCGGAAATCATTTATAGCCGAATTGTCAAAATATTAAAGAAAAATACTTAAATTGTAATTTTCGCATGATTAACCGTACCATGCAGAGCAGTTAATGCTGAAATAGAACAAACCATCCACAACCACAACCACAATCACAAAGGTATAAACGAAGGGAGAACGCAACTGAAACTCAAGCGCAATGCATTGAATGCAGCGCGAAGACATTTAAATGGTGCGCGAAACGATTTAAAATGCAAGCGCAAGGTGTAAAATGGGATGCAAACAGGGATGAAACACAATCATACTGAACCGAATGGCCATCATATCCGAAATAAAACCTATCGTCAATTAATTGGGTGATTATGGCATAACCGAGGCGACACAAACCAATTTATTAAGCGCAATCAATGCTTATAGTGCTGCGATGCCTAAAACAAGATTGGCCATTGCCGAGAAGAAACAATCAACAGCACATCTTACGGCACTATTCAAAACAGCGGAGACTGCCTTGAAAAACATTGATACCGCTGTTGGAATTATTAGATTGTCGCAGGTTGATTTTTACAATGGATATAAATCGGCTCGAAAAGTTGTTGCAGCAGGCAGAAGTAGTTATTCGGTAAAAGGAGTTGTTATTGATGCATCAACCGGAGAACCCCTAAAAGCGGCAACCATAAAGTTTGTATCAACCATCGCCCATGCCAAAGCGAAGAGTATCAATAAAAATGGAGAGATCATCAAGAAGAGCGCCGAAAAGGGCGGTTTCATTTTGAAATCATTAGCCGAAGGAACCTATCAGGTTGTTGTAAGCAAACCGGGATACAAGGATGAAATGACAACATTACATGTTAGTAATGGAGAGATCAGCATGATGAATATACAGCTTCAACATGAATAGGAAAAAAGGAATGGATAATTGCTATTGAGATATGATTTTATACACAAAGACGCCTGGGGGAAAAATGGTTTCCAGGCGTCTTTATTACGGTGTATCCCATCAATTAATAAATTGCACCAATGACCGATAAATTCCATAATAAATACCGCATACCATCTGCCCGTTTACAAAATTGGGATTACCGATGGGCTGGGGCATATTTCATCACCATTTGCACCCAAAACCGCGAGCATTATTTTGGTGAAATTGAAAACGGGGAAATCCAATTATCGCCCATTGGCGCAATTGCCGATGAATTTATGGCATCAATATCGCCAAAATCGGATTCGGTTTCAACCATCATTCGGTCATACAAATCGGCGGTAACCAAACACACCCATCGTTTGGGGTTCGATTTTGCATGGCAAACCCGGTTTCACGACCACATTATCAGAGACAATATTTCATTTGAAAACATACAAACCTATATCAACGAAAACCCTATAAAATGGGTTGATGATAAATTTTATAAACAAGAATAATTGTGTCAGATTCAGCAATTATATCAAAAATTTGGAATCTTGCCAGCGTACTCCGTGACGATGGCGTTAGTTAAAATTATTTTTGTGTTCTAGCCATTTCAATTTTCGCAGAAGATAACGGAGAAATCATCCCCAATCCCTCTCCTCTCTGATAATTTTGCAATACCAATGCCTTGTTTCATAACACATTAAATGCATGTCCAATTTTTATCCTTTTATGTCCAATCTCTGCTTTGGCGAAGGGAGGTGATGATCTATTTTTGATTGTTAATTTTTTAAAACAATTGTTTTCAAATCAACAATCAATCTTCAGGAATGAGAAAAAGGATAGCAGTCATTATTGGAATTTTCACCTCCTTGCTCACCATGGCACAACAGCCGCCCACGGTTATTGTGGATCAAAAGGGAGTGATGCGGTGGAGCGGCACGCGTGAGGAGGCTTCATTCTTTGGGGTTAATTACACCCTGCCATTTGCACATGCCTACCGGGCAACCGGTTATTTGGGTATCGACCGGAAAGCAGCCATCGACCAGGATGTGTATCATTTTGCCAGGCTCGGCTTTAATGCCTTCCGTATCCACATTTGGGATGTGGAGATTTCGGATGCCCAAGGCAACTTGATCGAGAACGAACATCTTGACTTACTCGATTACTTAATCGCCAAACTACAGGCGCGCAACATCTATACGGTGATTACCGCCCAAACGAATTTTGGCAACGGTTATCCCGAACGGAACCAACCAACCGATGGGTTCTCGTACCAATATGGCAAGTGTGACGTTCATGCCAATCCCAAAGCCATGGCCGCCCAGGAAAAATACCTCAAAGCGTTGGTGAACCATGTGAACCCCTATACCAAGGTGAGTTACCAGGCGGATCCCATGATAGTAGGGTTCGAGATCAACAACGAGCCATGCCACAGTGGAACCATCGAGGAGACCAAACAGTATATCGACCGGATGCTTCAGGCTTTGAAGGAGGCCGGCAACCGCAAGCCGGTATTCTACAATGTGAGCCATAACTTGCAAAATGTAGAGGCCTATTATGCCACCGCCATTCAAGGCACCACCTACCAATGGTATCCATCGGGTCTGGTGTCGGGACATACCCGCACAGAGAATTACCTGCCCAACGTGGATGAATATGCCATACCCTTCGGAGATGTGAAGGGTTTTAAGAATAAAGCGAAATTGGTTTATGAATTTGACCCGGCCGACATCCTGGGATCGTACATCTACCCTGCCGCCGTGCGGAGTTTCCGGAGTGCCGGTTTCCAATGGATCACACAGTTTTCGTATGATCCCCTGGCGTTGGCGCATGTCAACACCGAGTATCAAACGCACTACCTCAACCTGGCCTATACGCCGGCCAAAGCCATCAGCATGAAAATTGCTGCCCAGGCGGCCTACACCCTTCCCCGCAACAAGAGTTATGGCACCTATCCTGCCAATACGCGGTTTGAAGGCTTCGAGGTGAGTTACCACAACAATTTAAGCGAGCTCAATACGGCTACCCGTTTCTATCACTCCAACCACACGCAAAGCATGCCGGTTGATGCAGAGCAGCTGGAGTCGATTGCAGGCGTGGGATCCTCCACAATTGTTGACTATCAGGGCACCGGAGCCTATTTTATCGACAAGGTTGAAGATGGCGTTTGGCGCCTGGAGGTGATGCCCGATGTCATCCGGGTGTCTGATCCCTTTGCCAAACCTTCGTTGGAAAAAGAGGTGATGCGCATCTATCACGGCTCATGGGATATGGCGGTGAGACTGCCCAACCTAGGTAATGCCTTTACCGCAACCGGCATCAATGCGGGGAATACCATGGCACAGGCCACGACGAATGGCATCCTAGCCCAATTGAAGCCTGGCGTCTATTTGTTGACCCGGCAGGATTGTAAACCTTCACGAAACTGGAGTGGGGATTCGGCATTTGGTAATATCCGGTTGGGCGAATTCGTTGCACCAAAGTCATCGCCAGTGTCCTTCACCATCGACCATGCACCATCCAAAACAGGCCAAGCCAACCAATCCTTGACCATAACAGCTACTATCGCTGGCAATACATTGCCTGATTCAGTTCTGATCTACACCGACCAGGTATCATTCTGGAACGACAAGAACCCCTACTATAAAATGGAACGCACCAGAGGCTACCAATACCAAGCTGTTATACTAGGTAGCGACTTGAAAACAGGAGCATTCAATTACAATATTGTGGTATTCGGCAATGGCCATCGGTTGACGGCACCTTCGATGGTGAAACAGAGTCCGCTCGATTGGGATTACACCAAGGCTCAGTTCTATTCAACTCAAATCTGCGAATCGACCGACCCGTTGATGCTCTTCACCGTGAGCGACACCTACAGCGATTTGGAGACTTATACCTTACCCGAATGGAAACCGGTGCATCGCCAAGTGGTGGCAGGTGGTCCAACAGAAAAGAACACTTTGCTTGTCTCAATACCTTCTGGAGAGGGGAAATTATTCCTTCGGAAGAATGTCATGGGTGAGATCAAAAATAGGCTGAGTGATTTGAATGGTGCCAACTATCTTTGCATCCAACTCAAATCGGTTCAGGGAGTGTTGGAGGCAGGCGTGGTGACATCTGATGGGATCACTTACCGGGCAACGGTAGTCCCCAATGCCGAGGGTTTGGTGCGCATACCATTGAACAGTTTGAAGCAAACCCAGACGGCGCTGCTGCCCATGGCCTACCCCGTATTTATGAATCAATACTTTAACCCTACCACTAAAGAGCCGCTAAAACGGGATCAAATCCAGATGGTGGAGCTGATGGTGGAGGGTGACGAGCAAAAACCCGCCACGTTGGAAATTGGAACCATTTGGATGGAGTAAGAGAAACCCAATAAAACACATAATATTTTTCAAAGCAAATATCATAACTATGAATTGTAAACATGAAAAATCCGGCTTATTCGCACTTCTGATCATGTTTTGCATGCTCTTTGGAAGCGTGATGGCTACCGTAGCGCAGCAAGACGGTAAGAGGACTGTTACCGGAACAGTCGTTGATGAAAGCAACCAGCCCCTCCCGGGCGTGACCATTGTGGTGGTAGGAACCACCCACGGAACCATCACCGATATGGATGGAAACTACTCCCTTGCGGTGGATGCTTCCACACGTGAGTTAAAATTCTCATCCATCGGATTTAAGCCACAAACCCTTTTGGTACCTGAGGGCAACCGCCTGATGGTGCAGATGAAAGCCGACACCCAGGAATTGGTGGACGTGGTGGTGGTTGGCTATGGGGTGCAGCGCAAAAGCGACTTAACCGGCTCCATCACCAGCCTGAGCGCTGACAAATTCAACGGTGGTTTGGTGAGCTCGGCCGAGCAACTGGTGAGTGGCAAGGTGTCGGGCGTTCAGATCATGAGCAACAGCGGGTCGCCGACTTCGGGAAGCACCATCCGGATCAGAGGCGGTGCATCGTTGAATGCCAGCAACGATCCATTGATCGTGTTGGACGGCTTACCCCTCGAGAGTGGCGGCATCAGTGGGAATACAGGCAATTTCCTGAGCCTGATCAACCCCAACGACATCGAGAACATCACCATCCTTAAAGATGCTGCATCAACGGCCATCTACGGTTCACGGGCATCCAACGGAGTCATCCTGATCACAACAAAAAAAGGGACGGCCAAAAAAGGTGTCAAGATTGATTTTTCAACCACCAACTCCGTCCAGACCAAAACCAATATGCCCGACATGCTGTCGTACAACCAGTTTGTGGATGTGATCAACAGCAAGGGAAGCGAAGCACAAAAAGGGCTCATCGGCATTGGAAACACCAACTGGAACGATGAGATTTACCGTCCGGCCTTTGGCACCGACAACAGCCTCAGCCTCTCCACGCGGCTGACGCCCTCTACACCCCTGCGGTTCTCGTTGGGTTACTACAACCAGAGTGGTATCCTGGAAACAGACAATGCGGAACGGATGACCGGAAGCCTGTCGATTTCGCCATCGTTCTTCAACGATTATCTGAAATTCCACATCAACGCCAAAGCATCGCACAACAACAACCGTTTCGGCAACACCAATGCCATTTGGGCGGCGTCCACGTTCAACCCCTCACAACCGGTCTATTCGGGCATTGAGGCATTTGGCGGTTACAACGAAGCCATCGACAACAGCGGCTTACCGGTCAATGGCGGTGTACGCAACCCACTGGGTATGTTGAAACAATACCGTTCCACCAGCGAGATTGACCGTTTGGTGGGAAATATTGATATGGATTACAAATTCCATTTCCTCCCCGAGTTGAAATTCCACACCACCGTGGGTTACGATTATGCCGAAGGCCAAGGACAAGTGAAAGTGCCTGCCCAAGCAGCACAGTATTTCACCACCTCGGGACGGGATTACAGCTATGGCCCGCAGAAAAACAGCAACCGCCTGTTGACTTCCTATTTCAACTACAACAAGTTTTTCGAAGGCATCAACAGCAGCGTGGAAGCCATTGTTGGTTACGACTACCAGTTCTGGAAAAGCACTACGCCCACCTATGCCGAGCTCAACACCCTGGGTGAGGTGCAAAGCACTAGTGCGGCCACCGACCAAAGACATGCCATGATATCGTACTATGCAAGGTTGAATTACAGTTTCAACTCGAAATATATGATCACCGCCTCCATGCGCCGTGATGGCACCTCGCGGTTCAACGAGGAGAACCGTTGGGGAACCTTCCCATCGGTGGCTCTGGCCTGGCGCATCGACGAGGAGTCGTTCCTAAAGGACAATGCCATATTGAGCACACTCAAATTGCGCTTGAGCTATGGCATCACCGGGCAGCAGGAAGGAATCGGCAACTACAACTACCTGCCGGTATATACCCAAAGCCAGGATGGCGCACAGGTGCAGTTTGGCAACCAATGGTACCACACCTACCGCCCCGAGGCCTATGTGTCGGATTTGAAATGGGAAACCACCAAATCGTGGAACAGCGGTTTCGACTTCGGCTTCCTGGAAGACCGCATCACCGGTACTTTTGATTACTACACCCGTGAGACCGAGGATCTGTTGGCCACTGTGCCATCGGCCGCCGGCACCAACTTCGACAAGAACATCCTGACCAACGTTGGGAATGTTGACAGCGAGGGGATTGAAGTGACCTTGAATGCTACCCCCATCAAAACCAACGATTTCAATTGGGACGTCAGTTTGAACATGAGTTGGCAGAAAACCAAGGTGAAAAACCTATCCCTCATCAAGGGTGGCTCCACCACCAACACGCTGGTGGGACCCACCATCGACAGTTACAACTTCCAAGTGTTGAGCGAAGGTTACGAGCCCTATATGTTCTATTTGCTGCACCAGCTTTACGATCCCCAGACGGGCAAACCCATTGAGGGGGCTTATGCCGATTTGAACAACGATGGACAGATCAACAGCAGCGACCGTTACCGCTACCACTCCCCTGCGCCCGACTACATCTTAGGATTCAGCTCTTCGTTGAATTATAAGAAGTGGACCATGAACATGAGCTTCCGTGCCAACATCGGCAACTATGTTTACAATGGCATGGCTATGAACTCAGGAGCCTGGAGTACGGTGAGCTACAACGATTACCAAATCAACAACCTATCAACCAGCTATTTGAAAACCGGGTTCAACAACCGCCAATACCTGTCGGATTACTATGTTGAAAATGCCTCCTTCCTGAAAATGGACAACCTGACCTTGGGTTACAACTTCGGCAAGCTTTGGAATTTCGCGAACTTGAACATCAATGCCATGGTTCAGAACGTGTTTACCATCACCAACTATTCGGGTGTCGATCCCGAAGTGCCCAATGGTATGGACATCTCGTTCTATCCCCGTCCACGCACCTATTCACTGGGATTGGGACTTAATTTTTAACCATTAACGGAAAATGATTATGAAAAATATTTTATATTCTATACTACTGATGGCAGCCGTGCTGCTTTCAGGCTGCGAAAAGGATCTGGATCAGATTCCGCATACCGAAACCACTTCGGCCAATGTTTACACCAGTGCGGCCAACTACAAGATGGTGTTGGCAAAGATCTACGCCACCTTTGTGATCAATGGCCAGGAAAAGGGCGGGGGCAATTCCGACCTATCGAGCAACAGCGGACAGGATTACATGCGTTGCTATTTCAACTTGCAGCAGTGCGGAACCGACGAGTTGGCCTCCACCTGGCTCGAAGGCGACAAGGTGGGCGACCTCACTTACCTTTCGTGGGATGCCAACGACCCTTGGGTGAGCGACATGTACTATCACATCTATTACACCATCGCCCTCAGCAACGAGTTTTTGCGTCAGGCCACCGATGAAAAGATTGCAGGCTTCCCCGAAGCCGACCAAAAAGAGATTGTGCATTACCGTGCCGAAGCGAGGTTCTTGCGCGCCTTGGCCTACTACCATGCGCTCGACTTGTTCCGCAACATTCCATTCGTTACCGAGCAGAATCCGGTAGGTGCTTATGCCCCACCGCGCCGCACCGCCAAAGAGGTGTTCGAATACATCGAAACCGAATTGAAGGCCATCGATGGAGACCTGCTCGACAAAAATGGTGTGGAATATGGCCGCGCACCCAAAGCAGCTGCCTACAGTCTGCTGGCAAAGCTCTATTTGAATGCCAAAGTTTATACCAACGAAGAGCATTTTACCGACTGCATCACTTATTGCAAGAAGGTGTTGGATCAAGGCTATTCGGTTGAGCCCGATTTCAAGAAACTGTTCAATGCCGACAACCACCTGCGTACCAATGAAATCATTTTCCCTTTGCCGGTGGATGCACAACACACCGTTTCGTGGGGTGCTACAACCTACATCATTTGTGGACAGGTGAGCAATACTTCCGATTATCAAAAGCCAGCCGATTACGGCGTGGTTTCTGGCTGGGGGATGTTCCGGGTCCGGGGCGAAATACCAGCCTTGTTCAACGATGCTGACGGACGCAAGCTATTCTTTACCGAAGGACAAACGCAATATTTGGAGAAGCTTGATGACCAAGCGAACGGATACTTCCTCCAGAAGTGGACCAACCTGAACGATGCCGGTGAAGCCGCATCCAACACCGTGGATGGTGGTGTAAATACCGATTTCCCATTATTCCGCCTGGCTGATGTGTATCTGATGCTGACCGAAAGTGTTTTGCGGGGCGGATCGGGAAGCTCAGTCGGTGAAGCGCTCGACCTGATGAATGAGTTGAGGAGCAGAGCCTTTGGGGAACAGTTCGAGACCGAAGGCAAACTCTCTGCTTCCGACCTCACGACAGATTTCATTTTGGACGAACGTGCCCGCGAACTGATGTGGGAGTGCACGCGCCGCACCGACCTGATCCGTTATGGCCGATTCACCACCGGATCGTATCTGTGGCAGTGGAAAGGTGGCGTCAAAGAGGGGAAAGCTGTGGATGCAAAATACAACTATTATCCCATCCCCACATCCGACCTGACCGCCAACCCCAATCTGTTCAACGAAGAGTATTAATTCTGAAAAACTGAAAAACATGACTATCATAAAACGATTTTTCATAGCACTACTATCCGTTGCAGCCTTGCTCGGCTGTGAGAAGGATGGGAATCTGATTACGCTGTCGGGGTTGGAGGCGAATGAGTTGATGGCAACCAAAACGGATGTCGTCCTAACCCAGGAGGCGGCCAACGAACAAGCCCTATCGCTCGCGTGGAACAACAGCACTCTTACGGTGAGTGACCCCAGCATGTCGGCACCCAATGTTTTAAAAACCATGCTGCAAATTTCAAAGACAGCCGATTTCGCCATTGTGCCCATTGAGTATTCGGAGGCGAACCCTTCGCACACCTTCACTGGAAGTGAGCTCAATGCTGTTGCAAAAACCGTAGGGACTGAACCAGGAGTGGCCACGCCAATCTATTTCCGGATAAAATCGTCGGTGGGCGACAACATCGATCCTGTTTACAGCAATATGGTCACAGTAAGCGTCACAAGTTACGTGATTGATATGACCAATGGCTTTATTCTGGATAAAGAGATGACCGCCACGGGTCGATCGCTCTTTTCGGCCGACTCGGATGGCCAATATACCGGATTCATGGGCGCCACGGCTTGGTATAACTTCTACCTTAAAGAAGGCGATGGAAAGGTTTGGGGGAATGATGGCATCAGTGGTACACCATTCGTATTGTCATCGTCCGATGAAACAGATGCTCGCTGGAGCTGCTGGTTCCCCGGCATTGGCGGTTGCTATCATGTCGATTTCAACACCAACAAAAAAACTTGGTCAGCCCTGTTGATCCCAGCACTTGCCGTCAGTGGCGACATCACTGGGGAGATGATCTTCGACCGGCCCAATGTGAAGTGGACATTGCCATTCACTGCCACGACTACCTCATTGACCATCCAGATCTCTGGCTCGGGCAAACAGTACGACAATGCCACCGGGACCGATGATGCTGCAGCCTTAGACAAAGCGATAGCTTTCAGCCAAAACGGAAGCAACCTCACTTTAAGCAGTATGGCTGAAAACATTACCATCACTGTGCCCAAAGCAGGCGATTACACCTTGACTCTGGATTTGAGCAATCCCAAGGCCTGGAGCATCGTTGCAGCAGAAGGCACCTCCGTACCCAACGAGCCTAATCCATTCTTATACTTGCCAGGAGTTGACGATGGTATTTCGGGCAGTTGGACATTCGACAATTACCTGTCGCTTTACAATGAGGACGAACTGTCGTATGCCGGCGTCATCAATGTAAACACGCTATGGGGATACTCCATGAACCCCGAGAAGGACAACTGGGAGGACAAATACACCTTTGAGTCGGGTGATGCCATGGCGGGAGTGCTTGTTCACAAAGGAACCGCCAACATACCAGCACCCGAAGCGGGTCTCTATTTGATTGATGCTTCGCTGAAGGCGTTATCGTACAATTTGACTTCGGTGGGAAGCCAAATCTATGTGTCGGGGTTGAATGATGCTTGGGACTTCAATACCACGCTCAATCAAACAGCCAACATTGGAGAATATGCTGGATCCATCACCATCAACAGCGCGTCCCAATATGGGTTTCAGATCCATTTGGATGCTTCGTGGAACCATTACTTCGGGGGTTCTGGCGGAAAGCTGGCCTACAAAGGGAACAACCTTACCGATGATGCCACCTTGGCGGCCGGAACTTATACGTTAACGGTCAATCTGATTAAGGGAACCTATACATTAGTGCCCTAATTATTACCAGAGGAGAAGCCACCGCTGCCAAACCGGCGGTGGCTTTTATCTATTTTAAATACCTAAATTTGTAAATGATTTTTAAGATGAGAATACTACCAACCATATGGGCAGCGTTGTCACTCAGTCTGTTCGCTGCCTGCGACAAGGCTCCCGAGTTGCAGAAACCACTCGAGGCACCTACTTATGATATGACCGGATTTGTCCGCGGCGCCGATGTCAGCTGGCTGACAGAGATGGAGCAGCAAGGGGTGAAGTTTTACAATCGGGATGGAAAAGAGATGGAGTGCCTCCACCTGATGCGCGAATTGGGAATCAACACCATCCGGCTTAGAGTTTGGGTAAACCCGGCCTCTGGGTGGTGCAACCAGGAAGATTTGCTGGTGAAAGCCTGGCGGGCAAAACAGTTGGGTTTCCGCCTGATGGTCGATTTCCATTACAGCGACAACTGGGCTGATCCCGGAAAACAGGACAAACCGGCCGCTTGGGCGAACTTGGATTTTGAAGCACTTAAAACAGCCGTCTCCAACCACACTACAGAGGTGCTGAACCTACTGAAAGCAAACGATATTGAACCCGCGTGGGTTCAGGTGGGCAACGAAACCGGCAATGGCATGCTTTGGCCCGATGGCAAAGCTTCGGAAAATATGGCACAATATGCGCAACTCAACAATGCCGGATACGATGCCGTCAAGCAGGTGTTTGCCAAGGCCAAAGTCATCATTCACCTTCAGGAAGGCAATAAAAATCAACTATACCGGTGGTTGTTTGATGGGTTGAAAGCCAATGGTGGCAAGTGGGATCTGATTGGCATGTCGCTCTACCCTTCTGCGGAAAACTGGAAGACCTTGACCGATGAAACCATTGCCAACATGAACGATATGATTGCGCGCTACAACACCCCGGTGATGGTTTGCGAAACAGGGATGCCCTGGGATGATGCCGACACAGCCTATGAGTACCTATCCAACCTTATGACCCGTTGCAAGGGCATTCCCAACAGCCAGTGCGCCGGGGTGCTTTACTGGGAACCCCAATCCAACAATGGGTGGAACGGCTATACCCTGGGGGCTTTTGATGCCTCAGGAAAACCGACTAAGGCGATGGATGCATTTAAAAACTAAAATAACGAAAGGATGAGAAGACTCTTTTTATTTTTTTTCGTGATGGGCAGTTGGTTGGTCAGCGCCCAGCGCACCACCATTCAACTGGAGAAGGGCTGGAAATTCCACAAGGGCGATGCCCAGGAAGCTTTCAAGCCAAATTATGACGACTCCAGATGGCAAAGTGTTACCGTGCCGCACGATTGGGCCATCTATGGGCCGTTCGACCGCAGCAACGACTTGCAGAAGGTGGCCATCACACAAAACCTGGAAAACCAAGCCTCTGTAAAAACAGGACGCACAGGCGGATTGCCTTATGTGGGCACCGGCTGGTACCGCACCACATTTGATGTGCAGGCAGGGCAAAATGCCACCCTGCTTTTCGATGGCGCCATGAGCGAAGCGCGTGTTTATGTCAATGGGCAGGAGGCCTGTTTCTGGCCTTATGGCTACAACTCCTTCCATTGCGATGTCACCCACCTGCTGACCTCTGATGGTAAAAACAACCAGCTGGCAGTGCGCCTCGAGAATAAGCCGCAATCCTCCAGGTGGTATCCTGGAGCGGGTCTTTACCGCAACGTCCATGTCATTACCACCAATCCAGTGCACGTTCCGGTTTGGGGTACCCAGCTGACCACGCCGTTTGTTTCCGACACCCTGGCGGCTGTTCATCTGAAAACCAAAATTGAAGGAGCTGGCGATAAGGCTGTTCGCATCAAAACAGAGATCGTATCGCCCGATGGTAAAGTGGTGGTTCGCCGAGACGATACCCGCAAAATCAACCACAACCAACCATTCGAACAAAACCTTTTGGTAGCAGAGCCTCAATTGTGGACGCCCGAGCAGCCTGTGCTTTATCAAGCTGTTTCGCAAGTATTTGTTGATAATCAGATGGTGGATGAATACACCACCCGCTTTGGCATCCGCAGCATACAAATCATACCCGAAAAAGGGTTTTACCTCAATGGGAAACACCGCAAATTCCAAGGGGTATGCAACCACCACGACCTTGGGCCATTGGGTGCCGCCATCAATGTGGCCGCCCTGCGCTACCAGCTGCAATTGCTGAAGGATATGGGCTGCGACGCCATTCGCACGGCCCACAATATGCCAGCCCCCGAATTGGTAAGGCTGTGCGACGAAATGGGTTTCATGATGATGCTGGAGCCTTTTGATGAGTGGGACATCGCCAAGTGCGACAATGGCTACCACCGTTACTTCAACGAATGGGCCGAGCGCGATATGGTAAATATGTTGCACCAATACCGTAACAATCCCAGCGTAGTGATGTGGAGCATCGGCAACGAAGTGCCCACCCAATGCAGTGCCGAAGGTTATAAAGTGGCGGCATTCTTGCAAGATATCTGCCACCGCGAAGATCCCACCCGTCCCGTTACTTGCGGCATGGATCAAGTAAGCTGTGTGTTGCAGAATGGTTTTGCAGCCATGATTGACGTACCGGGTTTCAACTATCGCGTGCATCGTTACGAAGAAGCATACAACCAATTGCCGCAAAACATCGTTTTGGGATCCGAAACGGCTTCAACTGTCAGCTCGCGTGGCATCTACAAAATACCAGTAGAGATCAAGGCTGATGCCAAATACGACGATCATCAATCATCGTCCTATGATATGGAATATTGCTCGTGGTCCAACTTGCCCGATGCCGACTTTGCCCTGGCCGACGATAAACCATGGACCATGGGACAGTTCGTTTGGACAGGCTTCGACTATTTGGGCGAACCCTCGCCTTACGACACCGATGCCTGGCCCAGCCACAGCTCATTGTTCGGCATCATCGACCTGGCCAGCATTCCCAAGGATCGCTATTACCTGTACCGAAGCATCTGGAACAAAAACACACCAACCTTACACATCCTCCCCCACTGGAATTGGGAAGGCCATGAAGGCGAAAACATTCCAGTTTTTGTGTACACCAGCCACCACACTGCCGAGCTCTTTGTGAATGGAAAAAGCTATGGACGCCTCACAAAAAGCAACGAAACACTCCAGCACCGTTACCGCCTGATGTGGCATAATGTAACCTATGAGCCAGGAGAGCTAAAAGTGGTAGCCTACAATAAGCAAGGAAACAAGGTGGATGAGAAAGTGGTGCGCACCGCCGGCAAGCCCCACCACCTGGAGGTGGTTGCCAACCATAAATCCCTTGTGGCCGATGGAAAAGATTTGGCCTACATCACCGTAAGGGTGGTTGACAAGGACGGCAATCTCTGCCCGCATGATGGCCGTTTGGTGGAGTTTGAGGTGAAGGGAGCAGGAATATTTCGCGCTTCGGCCAATGGCGACGCAACCTCACTCGATTTGTTCCATCTACCGGTTATGCATCTGTTCAGTGGCCAGCTGACGGCCATAGTGCAGGCAGGCGAAAAAGCAGGATCCATCGAGTTTAAGGCTAAGGCCAAAGGACTCAAACCGGGTTTGGTCATTTTCCCTACCTTGCCGAAAGCTGAATAGGAACATTCCCAATACAACTATACCATGCATTATCCCTCCGAGATGACCTGTTCCGGAGGGATAATTGTTTATTATTGTCGCGAAGCTGGGAGGCTTGCCAAAAGCTTGGATTCTTTGAATCATAACGCCTATCTTTGTTTTGGTTCCGAAATACGATTCCTATACCATGCGCGCAACAACAACTTTTTTTCTTTTTCTCCTTCAGTTTTGTTTTGTGTTGATGAAGGCACAAAACGCTGGTTACCGCGTTTTCGATAACATCAATCCGGGTACGGGCGCCTCCTCCATCAATTGCATCCTGCAGGATCACCAAGGATTGATATGGATTGGATCCAATAAGGGGTTGTACAGCTACGATGGTTACCATTTCCAAGCTCATTATGCATTTGATGAAAAGAGCAACACACAAATATATTGCGGTGTGGAAGTAGGCGGACATCTGCTCTACCTGGGCGCCGACAATGGCGTGCTCATCTACAACCTGCATACCGATGCTTATGAGAACAGCGCCATCGACTTCCCTCGCGATGTGAGAACCATGCAGTTGCAAAACAACCAATTGTGGCTGGGAACCCTCAATGGTTTGTTTCGTTTGAATCTCAACAACAATCAGTTGACCCAATACAGTGACGAGGAATACCCAAACCTGCCTCATCGAGCCATTTATGCCATCGAGGCGGCTCCCGATAACGACTTGTATATAGGAACCTACAATGGGTTATGCCGTTATTACATTAACAACGACGATTTCCAAATCATCACATTACCCTTCACTGCAAAAAAGAGCAACCAGTTCATCAACTCATTGCTGAACGATTCCATACGCCATTGCCTATGGATTGGGATGGAGGGCGGCCTCCTGCGCTACGATCCGGTCAATAACATCATCCTGCCGGTTGCCGAGTTGGATCAACAATCGGTTAAGTCGCTGGCATTGGATGGCCATGGCAACCTGCTGGTAGGCACCGACAATGGGTTGTATGTTCATCAGGAAAACAGACCCATCCAGCATGTGATGCACGATTCACGCAATGCCACATCGCTGACCAACAACATCATCTGGACAGTTTTTGCCGACCGCGACCACAACATCTGGCTTGGCACCGACTATGGCATATCTCTTTCGCGACACAACCGAGCGTTGCAATACACCACCCTGGCAGAGTTCACCAACTCAGGCGAGGGCAACCAGCTATACTCCATATTCAAAGATTCGAGGGGCTATTTCTGGTTTGGTGGAACCCATGGTTTGATCAGGGCTACAAAGAGTGCTGCCGGTTGGAGCAATGCCATCTGGTACAATATGGGTGATAAAAAGCATCCCCTGCCCCACGGCCGCATCCGCCACATCTACGAGGATCGCAGCGCCAATCTTTGGATTGCCACCGATGGCAGCATCAACCTCTACAACTACCAAAGCGGGCAATTCCGGCAGTTCAGCATCACCGACAGCACGGGGCGCAACAACGCCAACTGGGCCTACAATATTTTTGAAGATGACGCCGGGCAGCTTTGGATTGCCACGTGCCTGGGCGGCATCTTTGTGGTGGAAAAGCAACGTTTGCTCAACAGCCCCTCGGGCACCTGTGTGGCCAACTACAATTACAATACCGACAACGGATTGGCTGGCATGTTCATCAACCAAATCGTCCCCGACCACCAGGGAAATGTTTGGGTCCTGCTTTACAACCATGGCATCAATAAAATTGACGCAGCCTCCCGTCGCGTTGAAAAACTAAGCCTTGAGAACCGTGGCAAGTCCATCTCTCCATCCTATATGCTCAGCGATGCGAAAGGGATGATATGGCTTGGTTTCCGTGGTGGCGCCATGCGCATCGATCCGAAAACCAATGCTGCGCAAACGGTTTATTTCGATGAGTTCAGCCCCAATGAAGTACTGGCCATGACCCATGCCGATGGAAAGGTTTGGGTTTCCACAACCGATGGCCTATGGCTGATTGATCAAAATACCTTAGCGGCTCAACGATTGAACCTTACCGACCGCCGCTTTTTCAGCCTATATTTCGACCAAAACGAGGGCATTCTCTACCTGGGCGATGTCAATGGGTTTGCCATCACCTCGCCCAATGCCATTGCCCAAAAGCCCATGGAACGATCCATTATCGCCACGGCACTTTCTGTCAATGGTCATCAGGTGAACATCAACCAACAGAGCATACGCCACACCAAGCAAATTGTATTGCCCCACGACGGAAACAACCTTGCCCTCGACATCACCGACTTGCCCTACCATCTGGAAGAGAAGAGCCAGTTTGTTTACCGGCTCTCCCCGCTGGAAGAACGTTGGAGCCTTCTGGATACAAAAACAAACCGCATTTCCTACACCAACCTCAGCCATGGCGAGTATGTTTTGATTGTCAGCAAACTCGATGCGGCGGGGCGTCCCTCCGACCAGCAATACACGCTCCAAATCGTAATTCGCCCGCCTTGGTATTACACCGGATGGGCGAAAAGCGCCTATGGGCTGCTCATCCTATCATTGGTTGTTTGGATAATTAATTTTTTCAGAGTTAAGAACCGCTTGAAGATTGAGCGTATTGAAAAGGAGAAGATCATGGAGCAGTCGCGCATGAAGTTGGATTTTCTCTCCAACCTCTCGCACGAGCTGAAAACACCGCTTAGCATGATTATTGCGCCCATCAGCAAGTTGATTCCCGAAGTCAAAAGCCAGCACGAGAAGGAGCAGTTGCGCTTGGTACAGCAAAATGCCATCAAAATGAATTCGGTCATTCATAAAATACTTGATTTTAACAGGATAGACACCAATAGCAACACGCTATTGATCCGCTCGCACATTGAGCTGATCTCTTTTTCGCGCCAAATCTTTGCCGCTTTTGAAGCCAGTAGCGGGAATAAGCAATTGACTTTCAACTTCGCATCTAATATTGATAAGCTATATATGGAATTGGATGCCGTGAAGACCGAATCCATTCTGGACAACCTACTTTCCAATGCTGTGAAATACACACCTGAAGGTGGCTCCATTACACTGTCAATCCTTTTTGACCACAACACGCATCGGGTAGCCATCCACATCAGCGACACGGGCATTGGAATTCCGGAGAAGGAAATACCCTATGTTTTCCAGCGGTTCTATCAATCCTCATTGACAGCAGGGAAAAAAGAGGGAACGGGCATTGGCTTATACCTGGTGAAGAGTTATGTGGAGATGCATGGCGGACAAGTGACCATAACGGCAAACGAAGGAGTCGGAACCACCATCAGCATAACCCTACAAACCACCGAGCCGGAAGCCCAAGCGACAGATTTAAGCACAAATAGTGATAATGCACTGGACGACAGTCAAAAACCGTTGATCCTGATTGTTGATGACACGCAGGAAATCACCTCATTCATCAGCAGCATCCTCCAGCAACAGTATCGGTGCCTAGTGGCCAACAATGGCAAAGAGGGACTGGAGATGTGCCTGCAGCATCAGCCCAACCTGATCATTTCGGATGTGATGATGCCTGAGATGGACGGCTTGCAGATGTGTCGGCAAATCCGCAAGCATCTGCCCACCTCAACCATACCCATTATCTTGTTGACGGCTATGAACGACAAAGGCACCGAGTTGGAGAGCATTCAATTGAACATCGATGCCTTTGTGGCAAAGCCTTTCGAACCCGCCATTCTGCTATCGCGCATAGAACAACTGATACGGAAGCACCAGCAAGTGCAGGAGAAGGTGCGCCTGGAAGCACTGGCCGAACCCAAGGGAATAGAAGCTTTGTCGTACGATGAAAAATTCCTGGCATCCATCACGCAAATCATTGAGGACCACCTCTCCGATCCCGAGTTGAACGTGTCGGCTCTAGGGGATATCTCAGGCACCAACAGCAAGCAGATCTACCGCAAAATCAAGCAATTGACCGGTAAAACGCCTGTGGAGTATATCAAATCGGTGCGAATGAAAAAGGCTGCCATGCTGTTGCGGCAACAAAAATTCAGCGTGGCCGAAGTGATGTATTTGGTGGGTTTCTCAAATCATTCCTACTTTGCAAAATGCTTCAAAGAGGAATTCGATAAAACACCAGCGCAGTACAAGGAGAATTCGTAACCTGATGGATCAAGTTTTCCTAGCGAATGTTATCGAGAACCATTTTCTGGCTCTTTAAAAGCAGATCGCAAGACCTCGCCTTTCAACTTATGGTAGCGTTCGCAATTGTTCCAGCCCTTAGAGCCACGTTTGCAAAAAACATTTTGATATAGCCTTAATGGTATTTTGCTTGCGTTCTCCTTGCCTTGGAAAATAGGGCAATCCTTTGCGTATTGGCAGATGGATGCAATCATTTGCTAGATTTGTTTATAGTAAACGTTCATGCTTTCAATTTTCCCCGAAATATTGGTGTTCTTAAGCAGGGTTCCTGAATATTGATAGCCATTTCTGATAAATGTCTTGTTCATGGCAAACGATTTTAAACGGGCAATGGTGTAAAGCATGTGTATGCCCTGCTTATTCATCTCATCTTCCATTCTATGCAGCAACAGGCTTGATAGGTTTCTTCCTGTATGCTTCTTCATGGTTGCAAAATCAGTCATCTCGGCATTACCCCCTTTGAAATCAATCTCGGCTGAAGCGAGTGCCACTAGTTTATCATTTTTTTCAACACCGAAGTACTGGACGTTGTCATCCATTGATTTTAATATGTAATCCGGGTCATCAATCGGAAAAGGATAGGTTTCGAACACCTGCCCGTAGATTTCCGAAATGGTTGCAGCATCCGATTTCATAAGTCGTCGTACCTTGTAACCGGCTGTTTGCAAAGGTGCTTTGTTGTTGGTTTGGTTGGTGGCGGCGAGTTGGTTGGCAAAGCCTATCAGGCGGTCTTTCTCAATATCGCGCAACCGTTCGGGATTTAGAAATTTTGAGACAAAAAACACATCATCTTGTTGGTTGAAAAAGTTCGATATGAATGCTTCTTGTATAAATCCGTTTGCAAAAAATAGCGGCGCTAAGCTCTGGGGCACTTTGCCAAATATTTTTGAATAACGGTTTGTCTTGGCCAATTGCGACAGTTCGTTGATGATTGAACCCGCATCACGTTCATCCAGTTTCATCAGATAAACCCGGTCGTTGTGCTTGCCGTGCTGAATCAGCGACCCTCTCCCCACTTTCTCTATCCTGTCATGCATGGTCGTCCCTCCGTTGTATTCTTTCGTTATCGTCTGGCGTCAGTGAAATGGTGTCGCAGGAGTCTGACAGCAGTTTTTCGATTCCGATGGCGACCGATTCGTCGTTTTCGTTGAGTTTTAAATCGAGGTTGCAGTTTTCGCAATTGCGATCGCATAGTTTAGGCTCGTAGCTGTCGGGTTCTTTATAGGTGGTGATGACGCCTTCGTAGTTCCGAAGCACCACCTTATTGGTTGACCAGGAAATGATGTAGTTGGGTGCAACGGGTATTTTACCACCACCTCCTGGTGCATCAATCACATAGGTTGGGCGGGCAAAACCGCTTGTGTGCCCGATTAGGCTCTCCATTATTTCAATGCCCTTCCCAATGGGTGTGCGGAAATGCGACAACCCTTCCGATAAATCGCATTGGTACAGATAATACGGACGAACCCGGTTTTGAACCAGTTTGTGTAGCAACGATTTCATGATTCGGGTGCAATCGTTGACATCGGCCAGCAAGACGGATTGGTTACCCAAGGGGAAACCTCCGTCGGCCAGCTTTGCCAAGGCCTCTTTTGATGAGGTGGTTATCTCGTTTGGATGGTTGAAGTGGGTGTTGATCCAAAGGGGTTGGTGTTTCTTAAGTACGGTTACCAGTTCATCGGTGATGCGGTAGGGAAGCACCACGGGTGTTCTTGTTCCTATGCGAATTATTTCGACGTGGGGGATTTGTCTGATTTGCGACAACAACCAGTCCAATGTCCCATCTGGCAGCATGAACGGATCTCCGCCCGAAAGCAGCACATCCCTCACTTGTGGTGTGTTCTTGATGTAATCAATACCTCGGGATAGTTGTTCCTTGGTGGGTATGTGGTTCGAGTCGCCTACTTTTCGTTTACGGGTGCAGTGGCGGCAATACATGGCGCAAAGGTTGCTGACGTGGAATAAAACTCGGTCGGGGTAGCGGTGTGTGATGCCTTCCACCGGGCTGTCCTTCTCTTCGCAAAGCGGATCTTCGTATTCTGATTCTAGGGTGTTTAGCTCTTGCACCCCACCAAAAGCCTGCTTAAATACTGGGTCGTGCGCGTAATTTGCCCTATTGATAAGGGATAAGTAGTAGGGCGTGATACATAATGGAAACTTGTCAAATGTTTTTTTCAATTCCTCCCGCTCTTTATCATCGAACTTTATCCCTGTTACCTGCTCAAACCTCTCCAATGATTTGATGGCGTTTTTTACTTGCCATTTCCAGTCTTTCCAGTTCGATAATTTTGTTTCTCCATCAATTTTGTTTGCAATTTCTTTTTGTACCGTGTTGTAAATCATATAAACAAATTAGTTTCTATACGAACAAAATTACAAAAAGCAGATGGAAATCCCTACCCTTTTTTGAAATAACTTTCAAAAAACAGGAATGTGGGAAGCAGAAATTGATGCTATTCCATCACGGAACGATTGTCGCCAAACTGTTCTAAATCATTGCTTATAGTGATGATTGGGGAGGCTTCCAATTGTTCAATATCCAATAGTTGGATCAGTATTTCCAGGCTCTCCTCTACTTTTAATAGTTCGTGCTCCTCCAATTTTTGAAGGTTTTCCGATAATTGTTCGTGAAGCAACGGTGGCATGCCGCTCAGGAGTTTGTCGCCCGAGGAGGTTAGGGCAATGTTCACCACTCGCTTATCGCCCAGTTTTGGCAGTCTGGCCACCAATCCTTTTTTTTCAAGACGGTTGATGATGCCGCTCACGGTGCTGGAGTTCAAATTAAGGAAATTTCGGATATGTCCTTGTGTGGCCTGACAATTGGGCGACTCGCGTAGGAAGCTCAGACATAAGACCTGAGGGATGCTGACGCCATATTCCTTCTCTATTTTTTTTGATTCAATATCAACCGACCGAACAATCTTTCTTATTTTTATCAATATCTCTGTCGTATCCATGTTTTGGCTTTTAAGCAAAAATAGGAAATGTTTTTATAGAAACGTTTTTTAGTCTTTGATTGCTCTTTTTTGTTTACTGGTTAAAGTAGTTGTAGTCGGTCAGAATGGTTTGTAAAAACTGAATGGAATTACCTTTTGTGGTGACATTTAGTTTCTTTGCTATGGCATCGCGCATTTTTATGGCCAGCGGGAAGGGTGCCCCAATAGCGCTGTATTCTCTGTCGTTTTTAGCCAATTCCAAAACATCCTTGATGGTTTGCACTTCGGCATCGGTCAAAAGCATGGCGGAGTCGTAAACAGGCTGGTAGTCGGCTGGCACGGTTTCGTAAATGGTTTTTTGCCACAAAGGCCTGTCGTCAATTTTCACAACAGTGGTTCCAGCTGCCATATCGCCCAAGCGTTGGCCTTTCCCCGTGATCAGGATGGTGAGGACGGCCACTGATCCTGAGGAGAGGCCAAAATCAACCAACCGAAGCAACCAGCGCAGGAAACAGCTCCCAAAAGTCAGGGGTTGACCATCAATCTTTTCCACACGTATCTTCATTGCCATTTTGCCAAGGCTTTGACCATTGAAGAAAAACTCGCACAGCAGGTGATAAAACAACCCGGGGATGGCAACGATAAGCCCAATGGCTGTGTTCATGCTGTTGGCCATGGAAAGAACTGCCAATAAAAGGAGGGTCAACGAACCCACTATAAAGATGTCAATCAGGTAGGCAAGTATGCGGTCGCCAAAGCTCGCTAGGCGGTAGTTGAGCAAAACATTTTGGGCTGTTGTTATTTTGATGTTTTCCATGACTTTTTCAAATTGTTTGGAAGTGCTAATTTAACAAAACAGTGCAAAAGGAGATTATAATTTTGGGTAAATCCCAAATTATAATCTCTTTTTCCGTCAAAACTACGTTTAGCTCCCCAAAATCTTTTCTTAATGTTCAAAACATCAAACCAAATTAATAGTTTAACAATTGTCCTGTAGCCGCTACAAAAACATCCAGTTTGCGAAGAAGGTCGTTAATCTCGATGAGGTGGCAAAGTTTGATGCATCCAATTTTATAATTGTAAACAGGACCGGTATATTGCTGCGAAATACTTTCAAACTTGAAATGCTGGAGCACCTCAGCATCCTTATAACGCAGATAGATCTCAATGATACCTTGATTGTCGTAGGTAAATGGGTTGGCATAATGCATCTTTTTGTACTCGTAGCGGTAGCGGTGCGCCAATGCGGTGATGTCGCTCAATACGGCAGAACCAGTTGGGTGGCTACCTGCTCCCCGGCCGAACATAAACTGCTTGTCGTAGGCCAGCCCTTTGATCACCACGCCATTGAATTCGTCTTCGACACTATAAATATATTTGTCGCGCCCAACGAATCGGGGCAACACAAAAAGACTGATCTTCTGATCTTTCAGCCGCTCCACCTGGCCAACCAGTTTGATCTTGAACCCTTTTTCGCGCGCATACTGGATGTCGAAATCGGTGATGTTGGAGATGCCATAGGTGAGCACCTCCTTGGGATCGACGATAGTACCAAAGCTGTGGATGGTGAGGATAATCAACTTGTACAATGAGTCGAAACCTTCCACGTCAAAAGCAGGGTTGCTTTCGGCAAATCCCAAATCTTGAGCCTCCTGCAACGCTTCGGCATACCCCTTGTTGTGGTCAAATATCTTGGAAAGGATGTAGTTGGACGACCCATTCAGGATGCCGGTGACCGAAAGGAGCAAATCGTTGTCGTAATACTCCTCCAGGTTCCTGATCACAGGAATGCTGCCGCAAGCCGAGGCCTCGTACAACAGCGACACATTGTGCTGCTTCTGGAGTTCGATCAATTCGGCAATGTTTTCAGCAATCATTTTCTTGTTGGCCGACACCACATTCTTACCCCGTTGAAGGGCGCTCTTGACAATATGGTAGGCAGCTTCTGCATCGTCGATCAACTCAACAACCGTGTTCACCTCATCGTTGTTGAGGATGTCGTCGGCTTTGTAGCAAAATAGTTCCTCCGGCAGGCTGCGTTCCTTGTGCGACCGCACGCAAATCTTGATAATCTGGGCATCCAATCCGGTTGCCGATTTCAAAACATCGTAAAGGCCTTGTCCCACAACGCCAAAACCAAATAGTCCGATGCGTAATTTTTGTCTTTTCATTTTCTGTTTGATAAATCAATTTATCCAAAATAAGATCTCCGGAACCCAAAGTTAGGAACCGGAGACAGAAAGGCAATTATGCTATTTTACTAAACGCGGATTCAAAATCAGCAATGATGTCCTCGATATGCTCAATGCCAACCGAAACGCGCAGCAAGCCGGGCTCCACGCCTGAAGTTTTTTGCTCGGCTTCGCTCAGTTGTTCGTGCGTAGTGGAGGCTGGGTGGATGATCAATGTTTTTGCATCGCCCACATTCGCCAGGTGGCTCACCAGCGAAAGGCTGTTGACAAACCGGTCGGCTTCATCGGTGCCGCCCTTGACTTTAAACGACAACACGCCGCCAAAACCACCATGCAGGTATTTTTTTGCCAACTGGTGATAGGCACTTGAAGACAATCCTGGATAGTTGACATATTCCACCTGAGGGTGTTTCACCAGCCATTGGGCAAGTGCCAAGGCATTGGCCGTGTGGCGTTCCATGCGAAGGGAGAGCGTTTCCAATCCTTGAGTCAACAAAAAGGCATTGAAAGGACTGATGGCTGCCCCATAATCGCGCAACCCTTCAACCCTGGCCCGTGTAATAAAGGCAATATTCCCAAAGGGGCTCTTGTCGCCAAAGCTATCCCAGTAAACCAACCCGTGGTACCCTTCGGAGGGCTCGGTGAAGGAGGGGAACTTGCCATTGCCCCAGTTGAAGTTGCCGCCATCCACAATAACGCCGCCGATGGAGGTGCCATGACCGCCAATCCATTTGGTGGCCGACTCCACAACAATGTTGGCTCCATGCTCGATGGGGCGCACCAAATAGCCACCGGCTCCAAAGGTATTGTCCACCACCAGGGGGATGTTGTGCTTTTGAGCAATGGCTGCAATCTTTTCAAAATCGGGAATATTGAATCGGGGATTGCCTATGGTTTCGATGTAGATCGCTTTGGTGTTTTCGTCAATGGCTGCTTCATAATCCTCGGGCGCATCGGTGGTGACAAACTTCACCTGGATGCCAAGCCGCTTGAATTGCACCTTAAACTGGTTGTATGTTCCGCCATAAAGATAGGAGGTGGAAACAAAGTTATCGCCTGCCACCAAGAAGTTGGTCAAGGCAATAAACTGGGCTGCCATGCCCGAAGAAACCGCCAAAGCACCAACACCGCCCTCGAGGGCTGCAATGCGCTTTTCAAACACATCGGTGGTTGGGTTCATGATGCGGGTGTAGATGTTTCCAAATTCCTTTAGGCCAAACAGATCGGCAGCATGTTTGGCATCCTTGAACAGGTAGGAGCTGGTTTGGTAAATGGGTACCGCCCTCGATAAGGTGGTGGGGTCAACTTCCTGTCCGGCATGGACCTGCAATGTTTCGAAATGTAGCTTCTTCATACTATTCCAGTTTTAATATTATCATACAAAAAGACCTTCCTGCTTGCGCATCGGCATCTTTCTTATTTTAATACTTAAAACGGAATATCAGACACGACGCGCAAAATCTTAACATGACATCATCATGCTGCACATCATACCCATCATCATAAATAGAGAAGAGCACCAGGTTGAAGCGAACCCGGAGAGAGGAAGATTTGATATTTTTGCTTCTTGGTAAATCATAGGGTCAAATTAATGTGATTTTTTTCTTTTATCCAAGAAAAAGTGTTTGTTTTTTTCAAAATGGTTTGATTTGGTTTTAATTTGACATTTCGAGTTGAAAACCCTCCTCTACAACAGCGGACTGAACAGCCGGGCAAACGACTCCTGCATCTTTTGTTTTAAAGGACGCCCTTTCCATTGTTCGTATTCAATTTCAATGGCATCGTTTAAGTCGTTGAGGTATATAATCTTCATCTCACGGGCGATATTTTCATCAAACATAAAGGCATTGATCTCGAAATTCTGTTCAAAACTGCGGAAGTCGATATTGGCTGAGCCCAGGGTGCTCAAAACATCATCAACCACCATCATTTTACTATGCAGGAAGCCTTTGGTGTAGAAATAGACTTTGATATCGGCTTCGAGCAACTCTTTGACATAGGAGTTGGAACATAAACGGGTAAACCATGCATCGCTCTTTTGTGGAATAAGAATCCTCACATCAATACCCCCAAGAGCGGCCGATTTAAGTGCCATCAAAACTGTTTCGCCCGGCATGAAATAGGGGGTGGCAATGTAAACGTAGTTTTGTGCCGAGGCAATGGCATGGAAAATGCCCATCATAATGGCTGGCCAATCGCTATCGGGGCCGCTGGAAGTGATTTGCACGAGTGAATCGCCCACTGGACTCTTGGGTGGGAAATATTTTTTCTCAGCCAGCTCCACCTGTCGCACAAAATACCAGTCCGACAAAAAAACCATTTGCAAGGTGTTCACGGCATCGCCCTCCACCATCAGGTGCATATCGCGCCAAATGCCGTAACTTGCATCCCCATTGATATAACGATCGGCCACATTGATACCACCCACAAAGCCTACCAGGCCATCCACAATCAATATCTTGCGGTGGTTGCGGTAATTCACCCTGCTGGTGAATTTTGGAAAGCGTACTTGAAGGAAGCTCTCCACTTGGATGCCTGCCGCTATGAGGTCGTCGAAGAATGGTTGCTTCAACTCCCAGCTACCCACGTCATCCACAATCATGCGAACCTCAAGCCCTTGTGCGGCTTTCTGCTTTAGAATGTTGATGATCTGCCCCCCAATGTTGTCGTTGGCAAAAATGTAATACTCAATGTGGATGAAACTTTGGGCTTGCTCCAGGGCGGTCAGGATGGCATCAAAGGTCTCGGCTCCATTGTTCAATATTTTCAACTTATTGCCGATGGTCACCACCGAATTGGAATTATTGAGCAAAAGTTGGATGATGTGTTTCTTGTTGTTGATGCGGGCGTTTTCAATCAACGAGCCATCGCCCATTCGGCTAATTTGTGCATGAGCCATGGAAACCAGCAAATCGTCGTTTTTCAAACCTTTACGGGCTATGATCTTTTCTTTGCGCAGGTTTTGTCCGAAAAAAATATAAAACACCACCCCAATGCCGGGCAACAACATCAGCACCAGGATCCAGGTGATGGTTTTGAGAGGACTCCGATTCTCGAGCATGATCAAAACCACCACCACCAATATGGTGATGGCATAGGCCGATATCAGCAGGGTTTGTATAATGGCAGGCAAATACTCTAAAAAAAACATGCGGCAAAATTTATAATGTCAATATAGCAAAAAATCACCATTTACCCCTGCCCCGCTGCTCTATTTCGATAAATGGAAAGCCTACTGTCGCTTAAAGTTATAATTTCTTCCCGGTTTTGATTCAGTCTAGGTGCTGGAATTCCATTGTGCAATTCAACACCCCCCTCATAAACAAAGGCCTCGTCCCACAAACCTTTATCGATGAAAGAGCTGAGCGTCACCCGTCCGCCCTCCACAATCAGAGATTGAATGCCATGCTGATGCAGCAAATCCAATAATTCACCTTCGAAATCCATTGAAAAATCAATTTTGGCATAACTGGTATTGCCTTGAGTTTCGGTTTTAATAGCATTGACCACTAGGGTTGGGTGTCCATCGGTAAAGAGCGTCAAATCCGGTGGTAATCTCAAATTGCGGTCAATCAACACCCGCAGTGGCTGTGCGCCACACCATTGACGCACGGTGAGCGATGGATTGTCGAGAAGGGCGGTGTTGGTGCCGATCAGAATGGCCATCTCCTCCGAGCGTTGCTTGTGCACATATTTGCGTGCCCACTCATTGGTGAGCCATACCGGCTTCACATCAGCACCGCGTATGGCATCCAAGAAACCATCGGCCGATTGCGCCCATTTGAGGATGATGTAGGGCCGTCTCTTTTCGTGAAAAGTAAAGAAACGCCGGTTCAATTCGCGCGCTTCAGCTTCGCAAACCCCAACTAAAACCTCTATGCCTTTGGCCTTCATCATTTCAATACCCTTGCCGGCCACCTCCGAAAAAGAATCAACACAACCAATCACCACTCGGGGTATCTGTTTCTCAATAATCAACAACGAACAAGGCGGTGTGCGGCCATAATGGGCACATGGCTCCAGGTTGACATAAAGCGTGCTCTCCTTCAGTAGGCTTTGATCCTTCACGCTATGGATGGCGTTGACCTCGGCATGGGGCGATCCAGCTTTGTTATGGTAACCTTCGCCAATGATGCGCCCCTGATGCACAATAACACAACCCACCATCGGGTTGGGATAAGTCATTCCCTGCGCCTTTTGGGCCAGTTGCAGGCAGCGCTGCATGTATTGTTCCATTTCAAGCAATTTTTCGGCCATTGTTCTTAAATTTGTGCTCAAGATAGTGAGAATTGGTTTTTTTTTAAAATATCTTGTTTGCTTATGTCCACCACCGTTCAATTATTTCAGAAGGCCATTGCCGATAAGCTCGTTCATATCGTCTCCATCCAGGAAGCGCGTCAAATGGCCAAGATGCTGCTGATGCACCATTTGAGCCTGTCATCAACAGGCTTGGTATTGGCAGCTGACCGCCTGGTAGATGCACCAACCATATCGTCTATCAACCAACAGGTCGAACGGTTGCTCACGCATGAGCCTATTCAATACATCTTGGGAACAGCTCATTTCTACGGACTCGATTTTGCGGTCAACCCCTCGGTTTTGATTCCGCGCTCCGAAACCGAAGAGTTGGTGGACTGGATCGTAAAAGAAAACAGCATTGAAAAACCTGCCATCCTCGATATTGGCACAGGAAGCGGCTGCATTGCCATCACGTTGAAACATCAGATACTGTATGCCCATGTGGAAGGATGGGACATCTCCGCCGATGCGTTGGCAGTTGCAACCCTCAATGCGTCGTCTATTGGTGTTGATGTGGCATTCCGTCAAGTGGACATCTTGTCCTTTGATCCTTCCTCAGCCAACCATTTCGACATCATCGCCAGCAACCCGCCCTATGTGCGCGAGCTGGAAAAACAACAAATGAACAATAATGTTCTGGATCACGAACCCCATTTGGCACTTTTTGTGAGCGACAACGACCCCTTGTTGTTTTATCGCACCATTGCACAAAAAGCAAAAGTGATGCTCAAACCTGGCGGGATTCTTTATTTCGAGATAAATGAATATCTGGGTGTGGAGATGTTGGAAATGCTGACGGGATTGGGCTATGAAGCCACTCTGAAGAAGGATTTGCAAGGGAAGGAACGCATGGTTAGGGCCAGGCAGGTTCATTGACCATCAACGAATGGGCAGAAATGTACTCCAGTAGGTCGTTGTAGAGGATGAAGAAGTTTTCCTGAAACTCGGCATAGTGGTTTTCGAGTTGTTGCATGGCATAAGGAACCTGCATTGGCAAAGATGTGTGGCGCACCATAATTTCCAGAGCCCGCTCAATGCCCCAGCGGTATTGGTAGTTTTCCAACCGGCGGCTGTTGATCATAAATGGGAGGAAACCCTTCACTTCACCGGGAAGCTGGAAATAGTGCCGGATCATAATGCGGTGAACCGACGACACAAAGGCCTTGAGTGACTTGTCTGGATAGAGGATGCTCCAGTTGGCTGCTAGGAAATGATCGAAAAAAACATCCACAATCACGCCCGAATACCGTCCGTAACCGTCTTTGACCAATTGGCTGCAATGCTTGGTTGCCAAATGGCGGTCGGTGAAACTGTCGATGGCTCGGTGCAGCAAAATCCCGTCCTGAATTAAGGGCGTGTATTGCTCATATGACTTTCCCTTCACAAAGTCGCCTATAAAATTCCCAATCATCACTTCGGGAACATTGCCCGACAAAGCCAGATGAGCTAAAAAATTCATATTACAGTTGATTGCAATTTAATTTCACCTCTTTACCAAATATAGGACACTTTTTTGAGTAAAATCGCAAAAACATGACTTTTGTTATGTGAGAGATCTCCAATAATGCACTAAATTTATTGATACCCAAGCCATAAAGAGAATAATCATGGCTTTTATGAAAAACCTAAATCCATCAATATGAAACGAGTAGTCATCATCGGTGCAGCCGGACGCGATTTCCACAATTTCAACACCTATTTCAGGGGGAACAAAGATTTTGAAGTGGTGGCCTTTACAGCTGCCCAAATTCCCGATATCGACAACCGATCTTATCCTGCCGAGCTGGCCGGGGAACTATATCCCCAAGGCATCCCTATCTTGGCGGAGGTACACCTGCCCGACCTGATAAAGCGTATGGAAGTTGACATCTGTGTTTTTTCGTACAGCGATGTCCCCTATCAAAAAGTGATGAACCTGTCGGCACTTGTCAATTCAGCGGGAGCTTCATTCTTGATGCTTGGCCCCCACCAAACCCAGATAAAATCGACCAAACCAGTCATCTCCGTTTGTGCCACTCGCACGGGCTGTGGCAAAAGCCAAACATCGCGCAAAGTAATTGAGATTCTGATGAAGCAGGGCTTGAAGGTTGTTGCCATTCGTCACCCCATGCCCTATGGCGATTTGAACAAACAAAAGGTACAGCGCTTTGCCGTCCTTGGGGATCTTGAAAAGCATCAGTGCACCATTGAGGAGATGGAAGAGTACGAGCCGCATATTGTGCGCGGCAACGTGATTTATGCCGGCGTCGATTACGAGGCCATCCTGAGGGCGGCCGAAAACGACCCCGATGGTTGCGATGTGATCCTGTGGGATGGCGGCAACAACGACTTTTCATTTTACAAAACCGATCTGCTCCTTACGGTGGTCGATCCGCACCGGGTGGGGCATGAACTCTCTTATTACCCCGGAGAGGTGAATCTGCGCATGGCTGATGTGGTCATCATCAACAAGGTGGACAGTGCCAACACGGAAGATGTGGAACAGTTGAAGAAGAACATAGCCAGCGTGAACAGCAAAGCGGTGGTTATCCCTTGCAATTCGCCCATTCGGGTTGACCATCCAGAATTGATAAATGGCAAACGGGTGCTGGTGGTCGAAGATGGGCCAACCCTCACCCATGGCGAAATGAAATTGGGTGCAGCCTTGCTGGCAGCCCGTCAGTACAATGCCAAAACCATTGTTGATCCTCGCCCCTACTTGGCAGGAAAACTTAAAACCACATTTGCTACCTATCCAAATATCGGCCAGTTGCTGCCCGCCATGGGCTATGGTGATGAACAGATTCGCGACCTGAAGCAAACCATCGACAACACCGTTTGTGATACAGTCATCATTGGCACCCCCATTGATTTAAGCCGCATTTTCACCATTGGGAAAAACCATACACGGGTTCATTACGACTTGGAAGAGATTGGAGGCAACCGTTTGGAGGGGATATTAAAAGATTTTGTTGGAACCCATCTTCGGTAAATTGGGGATTATAGGGATGATGCCCGTTGTTGCAAAAAACGATGGGCATCTTTTTTCGAAAAAGTCTCATAATAAGGTGGCTGTTGTGTTGCCCCGACAGGTTGTTTCAAACCATTTGTCAATTTCAATTGTTAATGAGAAAAAAAGCTTATACTTTTAACCCGGCAAATAAGACAAGAGATAATATATTATATTAACTTATAAAAATATAGCTATGTTGATTGAATTAACAGACGCCAATTTCGAAGAGATCGTTCTGAAATCGGACAAGCCAGTATTGGTGGATTTTTGGGCAGAGTGGTGTGGTCCATGCCGTATGATCACGCCCATTGTCAAAGAGTTGGCCGATGAGTATGGCGACCAAGTTGTCATCGGGAAAATGGATGTGGACAGCAATACTTCCATAACCTCAAAATTCGGAATCCGCAATATCCCCACCATTTTGTTTTTCAAAAATGGCGAGGTGGTGGACAAATCAGTGGGTGCGGTACCCAAAGCAATTTTAGCCTCCAAATTGGATGGTATGATGTAAAACAAAGGCTGCCCTGGGCAGCCTTTGTTTTTTGATGGAACAAAACAGCTGTTCGAAGATGATTTGATGAGATTGGTCGAGTTTTTGTATGGTTAAGCTATAAAACAACTATCTTTGAAATGGAAATACGATCAGCATGAAGTTTCATATCCTTTTTTTTGCACTACTCCTGTTTGGCCAGCACCACTCTATTTCTGCCCAAAGTGGCCAGGGATCGGTGAAATTATTGGCTATCCAGAACCATGATGATTTCAAAACCATTCCCTACTCTTCAATTGCCAACAAACGCACCAGCCTGTGTTATCAATCCGACTTCAATGGGCATCTGAAAATCAATGTGGCCGTGGGCGATACGCTGTTGTTCAAGTGTATGGGTTATCGCGACACCACTTTGGTGGTGACCCCCGAATATTTCGGACAGGACTCGCTGGTTCTTAGAGCCCAGATACAACCCCGTATGCTCGACGATGTGGATGTCTTTGCCTTTTATTCCTATGCATCGTTCAAGCATCGCTTTGCCAACCTGAAGCTTGATCCCGACAAGAAGGCACCCATTGCCATCAATTTCGACATCAACCTCAAAGAGATACGAGCCCTGGCAAAAGCAAACGGTGGTAGTGCCGTCTCCATTGGTTTGGGCGGTCTTTATGGTAAAACCAGCCAGCAGAAGTATGCTGAATTTCTGGCGAAGGAAGAAAAAATGGCCCGCGTGAAGAGCCTCACCTCCCACGAAAACATCATGGCTTTCACAGGACTTTCGGGTGAGACACTCGACTCTTTTATGGTTTTTCTTCGAGCCCGCTATCAGTTCACCCCTACTCAATCCGATTACGATATTATGGCTACCGTTCAAACAGCTTTCGACGCCTTTTTGGCTCTCAATACCGATAATTAGCCAAGGTAAATTAGGTTTAATTTATTTTCATTGATATCGTTGGGGTAAGGTTTTTTTATTATACTTGTATATTGATTAACCTCCCCGACAATAGAGTGGCTATGAAAAACCATGCGCTGATACTGATCGATTACCAGAACGACTACTTTGAGGGTGGTGCCCACCCATTGAGCAACAGTAACCTTGCTTTGCAGAATGGCAAAATGGTGCTTGACTTTTGCCGGCACCATAAGATCCCAGTTATCCATATCCGCCATGAATCCATTCGAGCCGGCGCCGATTTTTTCTTGCCCAAGACCCATGGTGCCCAGATACACGAAGTATTGACTCCACTGCACAATGAGTCGGTTTTTACAAAACATTTCCCCAACAGTTTCCTGGAAACCGGGTTGCTCGATTTGTTGAGAGCCATCGATGTCAAGAAGTTGATTTTTTGTGGCATGATGACGCACATGTGTGTGGATGCCACCGTTAGGGCTGCCCGTGACTTTGGTTTTGAGTGCTTATTGGTTGGTGATGCCTGCGCCACGCGCAACTTGGAGTTTAACAACCAAATTATTGAAGCCTTGCAGGTTCATCAAGCCTTCCTGTCGGCATTGTCTGGGGTTTATGCCGAGGTGTTTTCCACTGAACAATTCCTGGATTTCCACGGCCGAGCAAAGGCGAAATAAAGTCCTGCTGTCGACTGTCTGTTATAGTGGGTCTTGGTTCAGCGGATCTACTGCAATGCTCCAATTAAAGAATTTTGTCGCCAATATGTTGCAAAGCAGCTATAAAGTAGCGCTTTTAATAGCATTATCTTTTTAAAAGACTTAATTTTGGGGCTTTGATTTAAACAAACAGTTATATTATGGCAGACAATAAAAATCAACTGTTATTCAGTGATTTCCCACCCGTCTCCACACAGGAGTGGATGGATAAAATCACAACAGATCTTAAGGGAGCTGACTTTGAGAAAAAGCTGATGTGGAAAACCAACGAAGGTTTCAGCGTGCGTCCTTTTTACCGCAACGAGGATCTTGAACCACTTAGCTATTTAAATGCACTACCCGGCGAGTTTCCTTATGTTCGTGGCAATTCAGCCAAATCAAACCAGTGGAAGGTGCGTCAGGAGATTGTTGTGACCGACATTCAATCAGCCAACAAAAAAGCACTCGATGTGCTAAACAAAGGGGTTGATGCGTTGGGTTTTCATTTCGACAGCGAGGAGCTTATTTCAGAAACCAATATGGTTGCCCTGCTCAATGGCATCATTATCGAAGCAATTGAACTAAACTTCTCAACTGCTCATGGTAATAAGAAGCTTGTTGAAGCACTTGTTGCAGCCTTAAAGCAACTGAAATGCAATGCTGACGGGGTGAACGGTTCACTGAACCTTGATCCTCTTGGAAACTTAACCGTTACAGGTTCTTCCTGTTCCACCATCGAAGCACTTTTCGACTATACCAAAGAAGTTGCCGCTGAGGCAAAAGCATTCCCCAACTTTAAGACAGTATCGGTGAATGCACGTCATTTTAACAATGCCGGTTCTACTATCGTACAGGAATTGGCTTTTGGCCTTTCTATGGGTGCCGAATATTTAAACCAGTTGACCTCTAGGGGCTTAAGTATCGACGAGGCCGCACAATTGATGAAATTCAACTTTGGGGTTGGCTCCAACTACTTTATGGAGATCGCCAAATTCAGGGCTGCCCGCCTTTTGTGGTCTAAAATCGTTGAAGCATACAATCCTGCTTCCTTGGAGGTTTGCAAAATGCAAATCCATGCCGAAACATCGGAATGGAACAAAACCATTTTCGACCCCAATGTGAACATGCTGCGCACACAAACTGAGGCCATGAGTGCTGCTTTGGGTGGTGTGGAGTCTTTGACTGTATTGCCTTACGATGTCACTTTCAAGACTTCGGATGTCTTCTCCGAAAGGATTGCCCGCAACCAACAGTTGCTGCTGAAAGAAGAGTCGCACTTCGACAAGATTGTGGATGTGGCCGGTGGTTCTTATTACATCGAGAACCTCACCAACAGCATCGCCACTGAAGCATGGAAACTGTTCCTCGAAGTGGAAGATAAAGGAGGTTATCTGGCGGCATTGAACGCCGGCTTTATTCAAGAACTTGTGAAAGCTTCGGCCTCTGCTCGTCGTAAAAATATTGCTACCCGCCGCGAAAACCTTCTGGGTACCAATCAATTCCCCAATAATAATGAAGCGATGGCTAGCCGTATTGAGAAAAAAGAGGCTTGCTGTCAGTCTTCGGCAGAAACTACAGTGGAGCCCATTGTGTTGTTCCGAGGAGCCGAAGAGTTTGAAGCATTGCGTCTGGCAACCGAAAAAGCGGCTAAACGTCCTAAAGTGTTTATGCTAACCTATGGCAACCTGGCGATGCGTTTGGCCCGTTCACAGTTCTCGGGTAACTTCTTCGGATGTGCCGGTTATGAAATCATCGACAACCTTGGTTTCGATACCGTTGAAGCCGGTGTTGCTGCGGCTAAAGCAGCCAAAGCCGATATTGTTGTTCTTTGTAGCTCCGATGACGAATATACCGAAGCAGCTCCAGCAGCTTTCAAAGCGCTGAATGGTGAGGCTCAATTCGTTGTGGCTGGTGCGCCTGCGTGCACCGATGAGCTTAAAGCGCAAGGTATTCAACACTTTATCAATGTCAAGAGCAATGTGCTTGAAACGTTGAAAGGCTTTAATGCAGTTTTAGGGATTGAATAATCAGAATAACGAAGAAGAATGAAACCGAATTTTAAAGATATCAATATAAAAATGGGACAAAGTGCTGCCGATGGCAGTGCCTGGACTCAGAAACACGGGATTAAGAAAGACTGGATGACGCCAGAGCGCATTCCGGTTAAAGGCGCTTACACCAAGGAAGATCTGGAAAACCTGGAGCATCTGAATTATGCTGCCGGTTTGCCTCCATTCCTGCGTGGCCCATATTCCGGTATGTACGCCATGCAACCATGGACCATCCGTCAGTATGCCGGCTTTTCAACCGCCGAGGAATCCAATGCATTCTACCGCCGCAACTTGGCAGCCGGTCAAAAAGGTCTTTCAGTGGCTTTCGACTTGGCAACCCACCGTGGTTACGATGCCGACCATGAGCGCGTAATGGGTGACGTTGGTAAGGCTGGTGTTTCCATCTGCTCCATCGAAGATATGAAAATCCTTTTCGATGGTATTCCATTGAACAAGATGTCGGTTTCCATGACCATGAACGGTGCCGTATTGCCTGTGTTGGCTTTCTACATCGTGGCCGGTATGGAACAAGGCGCCAAATTGGAAGAGATGGCCGGAACCATCCAGAATGACATCCTGAAGGAGTTTATGGTGCGTAACACCTATATTTATCCTCCAACATTCTCGATGAAGATCATTGCTGATATTTTCGAGTACACTTCCAAAAACATGCCCAAGTTCAACTCGATCTCAATTTCGGGTTACCACATGCAGGAAGCTGGTGCCACAGCCGACATCGAGCTGGCATATACCCTTGCCGACGGCTTGGAATACCTACGTGCCGGTGTGAATGCCGGCATGGACATCGACTCATTCGCTCCACGCCTCTCCTTCTTCTGGGCCATCGGTATGAATCACTTTATGGAGATTGCCAAGATGCGCGCCGCTCGTATGTTGTGGGCGAAGATTGTGAAGCAGTTCAACCCCAAGAATCCAAAATCATTGGCATTGCGCACACACAGCCAAACTTCAGGCTGGTCGCTCACCGAGCAGGATCCATTCAACAATGTTGGCCGTACCTGTATTGAAGCCATGGGCGCTGCATTGGGTCACACCCAGTCGCTCCACACCAATGCGCTGGATGAGGCGATTGCCTTGCCAACCGACTTCTCTGCCCGTATCGCACGGAATACTCAGATCTACATCCAGAATGAAACAGAGGTTTGCCGCGCCATCGATCCATGGGCAGGTTCCTATTATGTGGAGTCGTTGACCAAAGAACTGGTGGACAAAGCATGGGCTCTGATTCAGGAAGTTGAAGAATTGGGTGGTATGGCCAAAGCCATTGAATCGGGTGTGCCTAAAATGCGCATCGAAGAGGCTGCTGCCCGTACCCAAGCCAAAATCGACAGTGGCAACCAAACCATCGTTGGGGTTAACAAATACCGTCTCGACAAACAGGATCCCATCGATATTTTGGACATTGACAACACGGCTGTTCGTGCTGCTCAAATTGAGCGCCTGAACACCTTGCGTGCTAACCGCGACGAGGCCAAAGTAAAAGCGGCTCTCGAAGCAATCACTAAGGCTGTTGAAACTGGCGAAGGCAACCTGTTGCAATTGGCTGTTGAAGCTGCCAAACTGCGTGCTTCATTGGGTGAAATTTCTTTTGCTTGCGAAAAAATTGTAGGAAGATATAATGCTGTGATCCGTTCCATTTCAGGAGTATATTCTGCCGAAGCTGGTAAGGACTCCGACTTTGAACATGCCCGCGAACTGGCCCAGAAATTTTCAAAAATGGATGGCCGTCAACCACGTATCATGATTGCCAAAATGGGGCAAGATGGTCACGACCGCGGTGCTAAAGTAGTCGCTACCGGTTATGCCGACATCGGTTTCGATGTGGACATGGGTCCATTGTTCCAGACGCCTGCCGAAGCGGCCAAACAAGCCGTAGAGAACGACGTTCACGTATTGGGTGTCTCCTCTTTGGCTGCCGGTCACAAAACACTGGTACCCCAAGTGATTGCTGAGTTGAAGAAGCTTGGCCGCGAGGACATCATGGTGATCTGTGGTGGTGTTATCCCAGCTCAGGATTACCAATTCCTTTACGATGCCGGTGCCGTGGCTATCTTTGGCCCAGGTACATCGGTCGCAAAAGCTGCCAGTGAAATTCTTGAGATCTTGATTAAGATACACGAGGCATAATTTGCCGTACTAATTATTATAAAACCCGTTGGAGTTTCTGCCCAACGGGTTTTTTCTTTGGTGAAGTCGTTTGAAATTTATAAATTGGTGAGGTTCAATTTATTGAAATATGAAAAAGCCCGATCTTGACGACATCTTCCAAGCAGAAATGCTGCTTGACCCCATTATCCATGAAACACCGGTTTTATCCAGCAAAAGCATCAACGAAATTACTGGTGCTAATATTCACTTCAAATGTGAGAACTTTCAAAAGACTGGTTCTTTCAAATTCCGGGGCGCCACCCATGCCGTGTTGAAACTGAAAGAGCGTCTGGGCGATCAACTGGTTGCCGTGGCCACCCACTCCTCAGGAAATCATGCAGCAGCTTTGTCTCTGGCCGCCGCCAATCAAAATATTAAAGCCCATATTGTGATGCCACGCGATGCTCCCGAAATTAAGAAGATTGCTGTTCGGCAATACCGGGGTCAAATCACCTTTTGCGAACCAACTTTAGCTGCACGCGAACTGGCTCTGCTTGATATTATAGAAAAAACATCCGCACAAGAGATTCATCCCTATAACAATTTCGACGTGATCTGTGGACAGGGTACCGCAGGCCTTGAAATGATGGAGCAATGCGGGTCATTAAACTTTGTGATGGCTCCTGTTGGCGGTGGCGGACTATTGAGCGGGATGGCTATTGTTGCCCAATCACTTTATCCTTATGTTCAGATTATTGGTGCTGAACCACAGCTAGTCTCCGATGCCAAAGTTTCGTTGGAAACAGGCATTCTGCAACCACCTTTAAACAAACCAACCTTAGCCGATGGTTTGCGCACCGCCTTATGCCCCTTGACCTTTGAAATTCTGCAACAGAACCGGGTTCAGATTCTCACCTGCACCGAGGAAGCCATTGTGGAGGCTATGAGGTTGATTTGGGAACGGATGAAGATTGTTGTTGAACCATCGTCGGCTGTGCCTTTGGCTGTTATCCTCGAAAATAAGGCGTTGTTTAAGCAAGCCCGGATTGGGATCATCCTGTCGGGCGGGAACGTCGACCTTGGACATCTCCCCTTCTCCTGAATGCAGGATGGCATAAAAAAGCTCCTGTGCCAATCAGCGCAGGAGCTTTTTATAATATAGCGTTAAATTATCCGAAGATCGAAAAAGCCAGGGTCAATCCGGTCATCACCACGGCTACCATCGACATCAGCTTGATCAGGATGTTGAGCGACGGCCCAGAGGTGTCTTTGAATGGATCGCCAACGGTATCGCCCACCACGGCTGCTTTGTGCGATGCACTTCCTTTGCCGCCCAGGTTGCCTTTTTCAATGTATTTCTTGGCATTATCCCAGGCGCCACCGGCATTGTTGAGCATAATGGCCAGTGTGAATCCGGCGGTCAGACCTCCGGCGAGCAAGCCAATCACTCCTGCCACACCAAATACAATCCCAATGACCACTGGCACGGCTATGGCCAACAGCGATGGCACCAACATCTCCTTTTGGGCTCCCCGGGTTGAAATCTCCACACAGCGGGCATAATCGGGCTTTCCTGTTCCTTCCATAATACCTGGAATCTCTCGGAACTGGCGACGTACCTCGTCCACCATTTTCCCGGCAGCACGGCCTACCGCTTTCATGCTCATGGCACAGAATAGAAACGCCATCATGGCACCAATAAACAAACCACCCAACAGCATGGGATTGAAGACCGACAGATCGTAGGCGGTTACAAAATCGTGTATGGTGGCTGTGGATAGTTGTATGGCTACTTCGCCCTCTTGGATGTTGGGCATGTTGCTGTTATAAAAGAAAGTATTGCCCACCTGTTTGTAACCAAGTGTGCTGGCATCGGCCATACGTCCCAACCAAAGTCTAACCTCTTCCATGTAGGCCGCCAAGAGCGCCATGGCCGTTAAGGCTGCCGAACCAATGGCAAATCCTTTGCCTGTGGCAGCTGTTGTATTGCCCAGCATGTCCAACGCATCGGTACGCTGGCGCACCTCCTCAGGCAAATGAGCCATTTCAGCATTTCCGCCTGCATTATCGGCAATTGGGCCAAAGGCATCGGTTGCTAAAGTGATTCCAAGGGTTGAAAGCATGCCCACGGCAGCAAACCCGATGCCATATACCCCATAGGCAAAATGGTCGAATCCACCTGCAAAGCCAAAGGCGGCAATGATGCCTGCCACAATGGTCAATACGGGGATCCAGGTGCTGTACATCCCTACGGCCACCCCTTCGATAATTGTGGTGGCAGGTCCTTGAACCGTTTGGTTGGCAATATCTTTAGTGGGTTGATATTCATCTGAAGTGAAATATTCAGTGCCTTGGCCAATGATGACGCCAGCCAGCAAACCGGCCACCACCGAACCAAATATGCCCCAGGTGATCCACTCCAACCATGCCATGATGGCGATCGCAATTAATATCAACAAGGAACTACCACCTGTCCCTAGTAAGAGGGCGTTGAGCAGGCTTTTTTGTGTGGCACTCTCCTTGGTGCGCACCATATAGATGCCTACGATGGATAAGATGATGCCAATGGCTGCCACCACCATAGGGGCAATGACTGCCTTCACCTGAAATTCGGTGCTGACAAATGGAAGGGCCGCCCCCAGTGCAGCTGTTGCCAAAATGGATCCACAATACGATTCATATAAATCGGCACCCATGCCGGCTACGTCGCCCACATTATCGCCCACATTGTCGGCAATGGTGGCTGGATTTCGTGGGTCGTCCTCTGGAATGCCCGCTTCAACTTTACCCACCAGGTCTGCTCCCACATCGGCAGCTTTGGTGAAGATGCCACCACCCACGCGGGCAAATAACGCCTGGGTTGAAGCACCCATGCCAAAAGTCAGCATAGTAGCGGTGATTTCAACCAGCTTGGCCTGTTCGGTTGTGCCTGTATGCACAAAGGTAAGTCCCATAAATTCGAGACCCTGGCTCATATGTTCCGGTGTGAAAATGATCTCATTCAGAAAGTAGAACCAGGCAGCGATGTCGAGCAAACCAAACCCCACCACTACTAACCCCATGACGGCGCCACTTCTGAAAGCAATCTTTAATGCTTTATTAAGCGATTGGGTAGCGCCATATGCCGTGCGGGCTGAGGCACTGGTGGCGGTTTTCATCCCGAGAAATCCACACAAACCCGAGAAAAATCCACCTGTTAAAAAAGCCAAAGGAACAAAAGGGTTTTGAACGCCTAGATAGGCCAGAACCGTCAATAGAATAATAAGAATAAGAAACACCTTGCCCACTACCCGGTATTGCCGCTTCAAATAGGCCATGGCCCCTTCGCGCACATATTGTGCTATTTCGGCCATTCGGGGCGTGCCTTCACTGTTCATAATAAGTTTTTTGTAGAAGTGCCAGGCAAAAAACAAGGCTGCAATAGAACTGACTGGAACCAGCCAAAAAAGTGTAGTTAGCATAGAATAAAGGATTTAGGTTTACACAAATCTAGTAACATCAGGCAATCAATTGTTTCAACGTCTGGTTCCTTGATTTGATAAGGATAAAAATAGTAAATAAATGTATATTAATCCAAAACAAAAATCCAATTATTTTGCTATCTTCCTATTTTATGGATGCAATAATGTCGCGGTGCGATTTCAAGATATTGATGGAAAACAACATGATATTTTTCGTTTCGGCCAATATCTCCATCAAGAGAATGTTCATCCGTGTGTGGCCTTCGCCATGTTTTATCCTGCGCAACTCCTTGATGCGCAACTCCTCTATGTATCCCAACAGGATGTTTTGTTTGCGTATGAGGTCGGGAACCTGATCAAACCGCTTCTCCTTATGGGTGTAGTTCATCAGGTTTAGGAAGGTGGTCACTTCATCCAACAGGTCGGTGATGTCATTCTTTTGGTCATCAGTCAACCCTTTGTGGTTGTTGATGATATGAGTCAATATTAAAGTCGACATGTGGTTGATGCTGTTGGAATAGTCGGCCAGATAATCAACCGCCTGAATAAAGTACTGGCTGTTGTCCATGTTGTCGTCGTTGACCCGCGAGAAATTGACAAACAACTGTTTTCTTGCCAACCTGACATTCTCTTTCAGTTGGGTTGCTTTGGCCTGAGCCTCTTCAATGGCGCTCAAGCGATTTTGGATCAGGCCTTCCAAGCTCAGCAGATATATTTTGGATCCCTCAAGCATTTTCTTTCTAATGTCATCGCCGGTGGATTCGGCCATGTCATGGCACGATGGTGTCGAGTTTTCTATTGGCAGCAGGGGTGTTTTCTCCATCAACTTCTCCTTCTTGCCGAAGCGCAAATAATTGTAGGCCAGCACCAGCATCGTTACGCCTGTGCCGACCAGGATGGCTAGCATACCACCTTTAGAGAATACAATCGTTAGTAAAAAGCTGCCTGCAAAGGCCAGTACACACGTTAACAGCCACGATCCAATAATGGCCAACATACCGGCTATGCGGTAAACTGCTGTTTCCCTTACCCAAGCCTTATCGGCGATGGCTGTCCCCATGGCCACCATGAAAACCACAAAGGTGGTTGATAATGGAAAATTGAGCAAGGTGCCAATGGAGATTAAAATGGAGGAAGCCACCAAGTTTACCGAAGCCCTTAGGGAATCGAAGTAACCCTGCGCGGCATTTTCTATCTTATATGTTGTTGTGGGGCGCTGGTAACGCGATTGCACAAAATCGATCATGGGAGCTGGGAAAATAGTGATCATCGACTGGTGCATTTGGCTGAAGTTGCGCGCTAGTATTCGCGACAGGAATGAAGCAGAAAACCTCTCCTGTACCGGCATTTGGCTGCTTAGCCTAATTTCGGTGTCTGTGACGTATCGTACCCGGCGCGAGAAAAATAGCGTTGCAATCATGATTACGGCGGAGACGGAAAAGATCAATACCCAGATGTTATTGTTGAATGCATCGCTGCGCAAGAGGTTGTCGTTCAAAAATAACAGTTGATAATTGGCCGGATCGGTGGATGCCTCGGCAAAAAAATGCTTGACCGCCTCGATGGCTGTCAGTGGCGCACCTATGTAATTCACCAGGTCGTTGGCTGCAAAAGCCAGAGCCAGGGCAAATGTTCCGAAAATAACTACCAGGCCGGGGATGCTCATCTCCAAAGCCCATCCGAGAATTAAGAAGAGCAGGGTGGTGCAAACCATTATCAGCACCAGGATCCCGAAGAGATTGTCTTGCAACGCCATCTGGATGTTTCCACTAATGAAGGGACTTCCAATCAAAGCCTTTTTAATCAGTAAAATGGATATGGCGGTAATGGAAACGCCCCCGGCAAAAGCTTGAAGGAATTTCAACCGGTTTTCGTATTGGAACGAGAAGATCTGCCTGGCAACAAATTGAGCCACAATGCCCACAATCAGGGCTAAAAATATGGAGACGAGGATGCCGATCAGTATGATCATCGTCCTGTCGGCATTGATCAGTTCCAGTATGGGTTCGCTGCCCCCTGCCTGCCATTGTCGCAATAAAGTGATGGCCATGGCTCCACCGATCAGCTCGAATACCAAAGCAACCGTAGTAGATGTGGGTAATCCCACGGTGTTGTAGCAATCAATCATAATGATGTCGGTGATCATCACCGCTAGGAAAACAATCAATAGTTCGGTCAGAAAAAAATGGTTGGGGTAGATGACGCCTTTGCGTGCCACCTCCATCAGACCCGCTGATAGGAAGACGCCGATCACGATTCCTGTTGCTGCTACCCAATAGATCACACGACGGCTGGTGATCCTCGATCCAATGGCCGCGTTTAAAAAATTTACCGCATCGTTGGTCACCCCGGTAACCAGGTTGATGATGGCAAAGATGATAAGAAGAATGATGGCTGTCCAAATAAGTGTCATTGGCAATAATTATTGACCTGTAAATATAGCTGTTTTGTGCATTGGATCGTTGATTGCAATATTACTGTTATCTTATTTTTAATTCAAATCGCCTGTTGGATAATCCACCATGGTATTTGATTACTTAATATTGGCTTAACATTGTTCTAACCTTAAATTTATACTTAAAAATCCTGATTTACAAATGCATATTAATTACTTTTGCACCAAATGTTTCACCATTAATCGACACGAATGAAGAGTTTTATCCATCCTCGGAAAATCGCAGGCATCACCACCCTTGCCTTTATGGTTATGGCGTTACTCTTTTTTTTTGTTAATTATTACAGTGGCAACCTGCTTCTTTCATTGATCATCTCCATTCCGTTGATGGCTGGTATTGCGTTTTTTCTGATACACTATTTTATCAGCAGTTTTATTTATGAGAAAATTAAGCCCATCTATAAGACCATCAATAGTTTTAGGACAGGTCAAGTTGCCGAAATCAATGAATCGAAAGGTGATTATTTCAACCAGGTTAATGCCGAAGTGGCCAGCTGGATGGAGGGCAAGACACGTGAATTGCAGCGCCTGAAACAGCTGGAGGTTTATCGAAAAGAGTACCTCGGTAATGTATCGCACGAACTGAAAACACCCATTTTCAACATACAAGGTTATATCCTAACCCTGCTGGATGGTGGCATCGACGACCCGGACATCAACATGCTTTATCTAAAACGGACGGAGAAGAGCATCGACCGCATGATTAACATCATTGAGGACTTGGAGGTCATCTCCAAGCTTGAAGCAGGCGAGCTAAAGCTTAACTATACCCATTTCAACCTGGTGGAATTCATCTGCGAATCATGCGACCTCCAGGAGATGCGGGCACACAACAAGGAGATCACCATTCGCCATCCTAAGGTGACCGAAAAGCCGGTTATGGTTTATGCCGACAAAGATCGTATGTTCCAGGTGCTGAGCAATCTGGTGGTCAACTCCATCAATTACGGCATCCAAGGTGGGCGTACCACCGTGAAGTATTACGACATGGACAATTGTATTTTGGTGGAGGTCAAGGATAACGGGGTTGGAATTGCCGAGAAGGATCTGCCACGGGTGTTCGAACGTTTTTACCGAGCCGACAAAAGCCGTAGCCGCGACCAGGGTGGTACGGGGTTGGGACTGGCCATTGTGAAGCACATCATTGAGGCGCACCGGCAAAACATCAATGTCAGCAGCACACCCGGGAAAGGCAGCTCGTTTACTTTCACCATCCAGAAATCGGAACTGTATTAATTTTTCATTAAAATAACAGTTTGCAGGCTGTATGTGAAAGATTCTGCTTATTTTCACAATTAATTAATGTTTTTTTTATAGTCATGGTTGAATCCGACAATTATAAGATTTTATTGGTCGATGATGAAGCTGATATTCTTGAGTTCATCAGTTATAATCTGCGCAAGGAGGGCTTCTTGGTGACCACTGCCTCCAATGGCGAAGAAGCCATCAGAATTGCACGGGCGGAGTTGCCACACCTGATCATCCTGGATGTGATGATGCCAGGGATGGATGGCATTGAGACTTGTGAGGAGATTAAAAAGATCCCTTCCCTGTCAAATACCCTCATTGCTTTTTTAACCGCGCGCGGTGAAGATTACTCCCAAATTGCCGGATTCGATGCAGGTGCCGACGACTATATTGCCAAGCCCATCAAACCAAAAGTTTTGGTGTCGCGCATAAGGGCATTGCTGAAACGGTTCACCCCGTTGACCACCAACCCCGACTCCTTTGCTTCGGCGATGATAACCATTGGCCCGGTGGCCATCGACCGTGAACGGTTTGTGGTGATTGTGCGGGGCGAAGAGATGATCCTTCCCAAGAAAGAGTTCGAATTGCTGGAACTGCTGGTTTCCAAACCCGATAAGGTATTCACCCGCGAGGAGATTTACAGCGCCATCTGGGGCGACAACATCATTGTGGGCGACCGTACGATTGATGTACACATTCGCAAGCTACGCGAGAAGATAGGGCAGGACAATATCCGAACCATTAAGGGCGTTGGCTATAAGTTTGTGGAGTGAGGCACGCCGCTCCTCGGCTTGTAATCCTCCAGACGTGTGCCCGGCTTGATGTGCAAGGTTTGAAGTCCTATGGCGTCAGCTGCTTCAATATTCGCCAGTGAATCGTCGATAAACAGGGTGGTTGTGCGATTTAACCCGTGGTGGCTGATCACTGCCTCAAATATTTTTGGATCGGGTTTGCTGAGTTGCATCTGGTAAGAGTACCAAGTTTTGTGGAAAAGTTGTGACAAAGAGAGGTACCCGTTGGCCATACCGTCAAAATGGCGGTGATGGATGCTGTTGGTGTTACTCAGCAGCAGGAGCGTCTTGTGATTTTTCAATTCCCGGAGTAAGGCCACCCTTTCGTCAGGGAAACCAACCAACATGGCATTCCAGGCCTGTTCTATTTGCTCGTTGGTGATACCGTGTGGACTCAGCTGTTTTATTTGATCAAAAAAAACATTTTCATCTACTAAGCCCTTCTCCAATTGAGCCAGTATGCCGGTATGGTGCCCCATGTTGATCTCCTGTGCCAGACTGGTTAAGCCCAGTTGCACAAAAGCATCTATGGTGTTGCGGATGTGAAGGTCGACCAATACACCTCCCAAGTCAAATATTATGGTATGGGCAGCATCAATTTTTCTGTTAATTTCAGTCATGGTGTTTGTTTTTAAAAAATCATTTCCTATTTTTGCATCCGCTTAACAAGCAAAGATAATTAAATATTGGGACAACAAACCAAGTTTGATTTTCACGGGCCTATAGCTCAGTTGGTTAGAGCACCTGACTCATAATCAGGGAGTCCCTGGTTCAAGCCCAGGTGGGCCCACAAAAAAACCACTTCCATTTTCATGGTAAGTGGTTTTTTATTTTATGCAGCAAGTGGCTCAAATTGCCACTAGGCGTTATCCTTGTCTTGCTCGCGCAAATTGATCTCATCCCTGATTTGTGAGGCTTTTTCGTAATCTTCTTTCTCTATGGCGCTTTGAAGCATTTGTTGTAACTCCGACAGGGTGTAGGTGGTGTAGTCGGTGCTTTTTTTCTTGCCTTTTCGCTTCGATTGTTTGGGCTCTTCTATGTTTTCAAAGTCGATGATGATGCCGGCCTTGTTGATGATCTCCTCGTAGGTGTAGATGGGGCAGTTGAACCGCAGTGCAAGTGCTACGGCATCGCTTGTACGCGAATCGAGCCGAATGATCTCTTCGTTGGTTTTTTGGCATACCAGCTCCGAATAGAAAATTCCTTCCTCCAGTTTGTACATCACCACTTCCAACAAAACGATGCCAAAGGCTTGGGCAAAGCTTAGGAATAGATCGTGCGTCAAGGGACGTGGCGGTGTGAGTCCTTCCAGCTTGATGGCAATGGATTGCGCTTCTACGCCACCAATGATGATCGGAATTCTGCGTTCACCCTCTTCTTCGGTTAATATCAATGCGTAAGCTCCTGACTGGGTCTGGCTGTACGACAACCCTAGGATGTTCAAGCGTATCTTTTTCTTATCCATGCTATTTAATTCAAGAAATACCCGGCTCCAGCCGAAAATCACTATCTAATCCAATACTCGATACAACAAATATAATAATAACTTATTAACAAATTTTTTTTTTGACGGATAACACAAAAAATTTAAGCGCGGATCCAATTAGTTATAGGGCGTTTTAACCTTAATACTCAATTGGCCACCAAGGTTTTTGCCTAATTTATTTGCTTGGTATTTGGGTTTTTTATACTTTTGCACTCCATTGAATCCTGTGGGGTTAGATTAAGTGGCCGAACCATTATGAAGTTGGTCCACCTCCTGGAGTAAACAAATAACAAATACGTAATATGTACGCGATTGTTGATATTGCTGGACAGCAATTTAAAGTTGAGAAAGAAAGGAAAATCTTCGTGCATCGTCTGGATGCTAATGAAGGTGACACCGTTGAGTTTGCAAAGGTTCTGTTGCTCGACAACGACGGTAATGTAACCATTGGAGCACCTGTTATTGAGGGCGCTAAAGTTACTGCAAAAGTGCTTGGCCACCTTAAAGGTGAAAAAGTGATTGTTTTCAAGAAGAAAAGAAGAAAGACTTATCGCAAGAAAAACGGTCACCGTCAGTGTTTTACACAAATTCAGATTGAAAGTATTTTAGGTTGATTATTTAAAAAAATTAAATACCATGGCACATAAAAAAGGCGTCGGTAGTTCTAAGAACGGTAGAGAATCGGAAAGCAAGCGACTTGGTGTTAAGATTTTCGGCGGTCAGTTTGCAAAGTCCGGAAACATTATTGTTAGACAAAGAGGAACTCAGCATCATGTTGGTCAAAATGTTGGTATTGGTAAAGACCATACCTTGTTTGCATTGATTGATGGCACAGTGAAATTCCAAAAGAAACAGGACAACAAATCTTATGTTTCTGTGATGCCACTTTCTGCAGAATAACTCTCTGTTTATAACGGATAACTCTCCTGATTTTGTTACTTTCGTATCAATTTCAGGAGATTTTATTTTTAACATATAGACATTATGCTTACACTCAAGCTCATTCAAGAAAACAAGGAGTTTGTTATTGAACGTCTTAAAGTCAAACGTTTTGACGCCAGTCAAATTGTTGAAAACATCATCGATCTCGACAACCAGCGGAAAGCACTTCAGACTGAAGCAGAAGCCTACCAGGCCGAGCTCAATTCCATATCCCGCTCCATTGGGCAATTGATGCAGACCGGGCAGGCCGATAAGGCCAATGAGGCGCGCACACGTACTGGCGAATTGAAGGAGAACATCAAGGTGTCCACGCAAAAGCTGGAGAACATCGAAGCCAAACTCCAGACGCAGCTGGTGCTTTTGCCCAACATCCCACACCAATCGGTTCCCCAGGGACGTGGTGCCGAGGATAATGAGGTGGTGCGCACCGGTGGTGCCATGCCCAACCTGGTCAACCCACTGCCCCACTGGGATTTGATTAAGAAATACGACATCATCGACTTTGACCTGGGCATCAAAATTACGGGTGCCGGCTTTCCTGTTTACAAGGGGCAAGGCGCCAAATTGCAACGGGCATTGATCAGCTTTTTCCTCGATGAAGCTACCAAGGCTGGTTACAACGAAATTATGCCCCCCCTAGTGGTCAATGAGGATTCGGGTTTTGGTACCGGACAGTTGCCCGACAAAGAGGGGCAGATGTATCATGCCACAGCCGACAATCTCTACCTGATCCCCACCGCCGAGGTGCCGGTGACCAACATCTATCGCGATGTTATTTTGAAATCATCCGATTTTCCAGTAAAAAATTGTGCCTATTCGGCTTGTTTCCGTCGGGAAGCCGGCTCCTGGGGCAAAGAAGTGCGCGGTTTGAACCGCCTGCACCAGTTCGATAAGGTGGAAATTGTTCAATTGTCGCATCCCGACAACTCTTATGAAGCCTTGGAGGGTATGGTGGCTCATGTTCAAAGCCTGGTGGAGAAACTTGAGCTTCCATGGCGTATTTTGCGCCTCTGTGGTGGCGATATGAGTTTTACTTCGGCTCTTACTTACGATTTTGAGGTCTTTTCGGCTGCACAGGAGCGTTGGTTGGAGGTTAGTTCTGTGTCGAACTTCGAATCGTTCCAGGCCAATCGCCTGAAATTGCGGTTTAAGAACGACCAGGACAAGAAGACGCAGTTGGCGCATACTTTGAATGGCAGTGCTTTGGCCTTGCCTCGCATTGTGGCCGCCATTCTTGAGAATAACCAGACGCCAGAAGGCATTCGTATGCCTAAGGTCTTGGTGCCATACACCGGCTTCGAGTATATCCGTTAATTTTGATCCTGCTGATGAAATTTCCAGCATAATTTATTGGTGATACATGTTTATATTCAATACCACATTCTCCATCGAAAAGACGGTGCTCGACCAATGGCGGGTCTGGATGCAGAAGAATTATTTTGCTGCATTGGGCGACCTGTTGCCCAATGCTACCCATGAAACGTGGGAGATATCGTTGGCTCAGCCGGATGGTGACACCATCAGCTTCTCGTGCCAGTGGCGCTGCGAAACGCCCGATGAGTTGTCGGTGATCAATAAATACTCATCCATCCTGCTCTCCAATGTTTCGGCGGAGATGGGAGAGAAGTGCTTGTACTTCAGTACAATCCTGCGTAAATCGGATCTATTTTGAAAACCGATAAAGTCATCTTAGGGATTGATCCGGGGACCACTGTCATGGGCTATGGCCTGATTCGCGTGAAGGGCAAAGAGGCTCAGGTTATGACGTTGGGCGTTTTGGAGTTGAAGAAATATACCGATCACTATTTGAAGTTGCAAAAAATCTTCGACCGTATGATTCAGCTCATCGACTCCTACCATCCCGATGAACTGGCCATTGAAGCCCCCTTCTTTGGGAAGAATGTCCAGAGCATGCTGAAGCTGGGCCGGGCACAGGGTGTTGCCATGGCTGCAGCCTTGTCGCGCAATATGCCGGTTTTTGAATATGCCCCGTTGCGCATCAAGCAGGCCATCACTGGTCAGGGAAATGCCTCGAAGGAGCAGGTGGCCAATATGCTGCAGAGGATTATGAAGTTTGAGGAGATGCCTAAATTCATGGATGCCACCGATGGTTTGGCCGCAGCCTACTGTCATTTCCTCCAGAATCAAAAAATCACAACTATTGAATCCCCGGTGAAAAGTTGGAAGGAGTTTATCCAGAAAAACCCGGGTAGGGTGAAATAGAAAAGGTATAAAAAAGAGAGGCCATGTGAGCCTCTTTTTTTATACCTTTTGGGGTGTGGTTGGTGTGGCGAACCTCGGAGTTAAAGGTTACTTCTGATTGCGTGAGCCAATGATTCAAATTCTTCACCCGTCAATTTGAGCTTGGGATTGCTGAAATTGATGTCCGATTCCCGGTTCAAGGGGATGAGGTGGATGTGTGCATGTGGCACCTCCAAACCCAAAACAGCCACGCCAATGCGATTGCAGGGAATGGTCTGTTTCAATGCCTTGGCCACTTTTTGGGCGAATACCATCATTCCAGCCAACAAATCGGCATCCAGGTCGAAGATATAATCGGTCTCCTGTTTTGGAATTATCAACGTGTGTCCCTTTGCTAGTGGGTTGATGTCCAAAAATGCATAATAACGCTCATCTTCGGCTATTTTGTACGATGGAATTTCTCCCCGGACGATTTTTGTGAAGATTGTTGCCATATTTTTTTGATTTAGCAAGGATTACATGGTAATGTCCATAATTTCAAATTTCATCATCCCCGAGGGCACCTGAATATCCACTTGGTCGCCCACCTTTTTGCCAAGCAACCCTTGGGCAATGGGAGTCGACACCGAAAGCTTGCCGGCTTTCAAGTCCGCTTCTGTTTCGGGCACCAAGGTGTAAATCATTTGTGCGTTGTTTTTCAGGTTTTTGATGGTTACCTTGTTTAATACCTGTACTTTGGACGTATCGATTTTCGATTCGTCTATAATGCGGCTGTTGGCAATGGTGTCCTTTAGTTTGGCAATGCGCATCTCAAGTAAGCCTTGTGCTTCTTTGGCTGCATCGTATTCGGCGTTTTCCGACAAATCACCTTTGTCGCGTGCCTCGGCTATTTGACGTGAGATGCTTGGACGCTCAATGCTCTCCAATTGCAGCAATTCTTCCTTAAGTTTCTTAAGTCCTCCTTCTGTTACAAATTTTACTTGTGACATATTTTAATCCTCCAAATTTTAGGTATATGCAAAAAAAATAAGAATCCTGATAATGGCTCAGGACTCTCTTAGACAAATATACTAAGATTAATTAATTATTTAAAAGTGTTTCGAATTGTATTGGTTATCCAGGAAAGTGTTGGGGGCGTTTCAATATCTCAGATAAAATAACCGCTCTCTGCCAATCCATCTCCTCTCCCTCGATTTCCTGACTTGAGGATTCTAGGTCATAAGCCTCCTGGGGTTTTCTGGCTGTCACTGAGGTGACAATTCCTGTCTTGAACCTCTTTTCGGGCTCCTTTTTAACGAGCTCCTTTTGGCCTTCTGGTTTGGCTTTTCTGGGTTTGACGTATTCTTGTCGCTTTTTCTGAAATATCTCTTTTAATTCCTCAGGCAAATTTAGTTCATGCTCACCATCAGGCACAAAGGGGGGAACAGCCTCCTGCTGTTTCCTCTTCTTCATCACGCTGGCAATTAAAGCTATGACTATGAAAAGAACATATAATATGTCACCAATATTATCCATGTGTCTTTTAATTTGCGACTATAAATATAGGAAGGAGATTTTTAAAAACAAAATCTACCTTGCCCGATATTTAAAACTATTTGTAATTTTGATCCTGCCAGCGGGATTATTCCCGGGCGCTTGATTTAAAACAAAAGAATTCTCAATGAGTCAAAATATTTTGCTTGCAATAATCATTCCATTATTCCTGATTGTTTCAGGTTGCAACAAGAATGAGAACGACATCATCCCCAACGTCCGGTTCCATGTTGTGCTTAACCTCGACGATCCTCGTTATGCAGGGAATTTGTTTGAGATATATTATGTGCCCGACTATGGTTACGCTGGACTCAAGGGGATCGTGGTCTATCAATACGACCGAAATCGCTACCTGGCATTCGATTTGGTTTGCCCCAATGAGGGCGACCGGTTGGTGAAGGTGGTGCGCAGCGGTAACAGCGATTTTTATGTTTGTCCCGAGTGTCAATCCAAGTATTACATCAATGTTGAATACGGTGTTGTTGAGGGAGTGTCGAAGTGGCCATTGAAAATGTATGCCACCAGTTACGATGAAGCCACCAACCATTTGACGATAAGGAATTGACTTGCGCGCTGAATTAAACTCTTGTCCTGTAGGGGGTGGGGCAGGTGCCCCCAAAAAGGCATACGGTTTTTAGGGAGCTAATAAACAAAAAGCCCTCTCCTGCTTCCCCTGGGCGGGAAAGTTGGATAGGGGCCTCTTATTTTTGAAAGTAAATAGTTCGGTTGTTGATCCCAAAACACTTGAGGCTGCCAGCGCAATTGAACCTATGGATCAGTTGCACCAATCACACCCGATGGTTTGGCGATCCATCAACATCAATACGATGATAAGGCTTTGCGCAAGTTCTCGAACCGCATTTCATAATCCCTCATGGAATGGCGGATAACTTCATACGCCTCTTCGGTATTGTAGATGTGGGTGATTTCCGAAACCCGATCTTGGCCTGGCATGTCTTTGTAGGTCAGGAAGTAATGCTTTAGGCGACTGATCACCAGTTCGGGGAGTTGCGAAATATCTTCAATTTCTCCATAGACAATATCTCCCTTCAGTACGGCAATGATTTTGTCGTCGGCCTGGTTGCCGTCGATCATGCGCAAACCACCGATGGGGATTGCTTGGGCGATGATGTCGCCATGGGTAATGTCTTTCTCGGTGAGCACACATATATCAAGTGGGTCACCATCACCCTTGACATCCTCACGACCAGTCTTTTCGCAGCAGTAATGACCCACCAATTCGCCGCAATAGGTTTGCGGGATAAAGCCGTAGAGAGCCGGCACCACGTTTGAGTATTTCTGAGGTCTGTCGATGCGCAGGTAACCACTGATCTTGTCTATCTCATACTTGATGGTGTCGGTGGGCACCACTTCAATAAAAGTGGTCACTTCATGGGGGGCTTTATTGCCAATGTCGATGCCATGCCAAGGGTGCGATTTGTAACGTAGTCCCATCAGCTTTCCTATTGGATCCATTAAACTGTTCGACGACATATCATTCTTCTGTTTTTCTTTCATTAAAATTTTTTATTCAGGCGCAAATATGAGATAATAATCGTGTTTATCAAAACATTATGACTGGTAATTCATGTTCCCCAGGTGTCGCGGTCGAGGCTCCGGTACTGGATGGCTTCGGCAATATGGCTTGATTCGATGTTGGGGCAATTTTCCAAATCGGCAATGGTGCGCGAAACCTTGAGAATACGGTCGTAGGCACGAGCCGACAATCCCAACTTTTCCATGGCCATCTTCAATATGTTCCTGCCTTCCTCATCGGGTTCGGCATAAATATGCAGCATTTTTGTGGTCATCTGGGCGTTGCAATACACCTGGGGATGGTTCTTATAGCGGTGTGTCTGAATTTCACGAGCCTTGACCACCCGCTCTCTGATCTTGAGGCTTGGTTCAGAGTTTTGAAGCTCCGATAATTTGTTGAAAGGAACCGGCACCACTTCGATGTGGAGGTCGATCCTGTCCAACAACGGGCCTGAGATGCGTCCCAGATATTTCTGCACGATACCGGGGCTGCAAACACATTTTTTCTCTGGATGGTTGAAGTAACCGCATGGGCAAGGATTCATGCTGGCCACCAACATGAAGCTGGCAGGGTAGTCGATGGCAAAGCGGGCGCGTGAAATGGAGATCTTTCGATCCTCTAAAGGTTGACGCATTACTTCAAGCACGGTGCGTTTGAACTCGGGTAGTTCATCCAAAAAAAGAACGCCGTTGTGAGCCAGGGAGATCTCCCCCGGCTGAGGAAAGGATCCCCCGCCGGTCAAGGCAACGTCCGAGATGGTGTGATGTGGTGACCGAAAGGGCCTTTGGGTGATGAGGGATGTGTTGGTTTTTATCTTGCCGGCCACCGAGTGGATCTTGGTGGTTTCCAAAGCCTCGTTGAGCGATAATGGGGGCAGGATGGAGGGTAGGCGCTTGGCCAGCATGGATTTGCCAGAGCCGGGTGGGCCAATCATAATGATGTTGTGACCCCCGGCAGCTGCTATTTCAAGAGCCCGTTTCACATTCTCCTGTCCTTTGACTTCCGAAAAATCAAAGTCAATCGTGTTCAATCCTTTTGAAAACTCTTCGGCAGTATCCACAGCAATCTCGGGCAAGCCATCATTGTTTTTGAAGAAATCTGCCACCTCGGTCAGCGTGGTGGCTCCGAGTATGGTGAGGTTCTCTACTACGGCGGCTTCACGCGCGTTTTGGATGGGCAGGATGCAACCCGCAAAACCCTCTTCCTTGGCTTTTACGGCCATGGGGAGCACCCCCTTCACCGGCAGCAAACCACCATCTAGCGATAGCTCACCCATGATGATGTAGCGGTGAAGTTGCTCGCTGGGAATCTGTTCCGAGGCGGCCAATATGCCAATGGCCAATGGCAGGTCGTAGGCCGACCCCTCCTTACGGATGTCGGCCGGAGCCATATTGATGACGATTTTATGACCCGGCCATTTGTAATGGTTCACCCGCATGGCCGATTCTATCCGTTGTTGACTCTCTTTCACGGCGTTGTCGGGCAATCCCACCATGAAAAACTTGATGCCTTGCGAAACATTCACCTCCATGGTGATGGTGTAGGCATCAATGCCACTGACTGCTGATCCGTAAGTTTTTACAAGCATGATAAAAAGCGATCTTTCAATCTAATTTACAAATTAATTGTTTAATGATCATTAGTTTGAGCCTGATTTGTACCATTTGGGACGCACAAAAGTGCAAAGGCAACAACTGGTTGCGCTAAAAGGGCGGGGATAGATCTATTTTTGGTTGATTCGAGCTTTTATTATGGCTTGAACTTTCTTAGATATGACTATCTTTGTGCATAGATAAGATTTTATTGTCGTAGAAATAAAATTCAGCTTTCATGAGAGTGACTTTGTTTAAAATGCCCCGCCACCGTGTCTTTCATCATGTGCCCATCTATTACGATGAAGCCAAAGAGAAGCAAGCCGAAAGGTTGAAAAATGCCAAGGAAGAACTGGGGCTGTTGTCGGAGGAGGAGAAGATGGCTGCTGTCGGGTCGCGAATCAAAGGTGGCATGCGCCGCAAGCGCAATGATTTCTTTGAACAAGCTTACAGTGAAAGGAAAAAGTCGAATCTTCGGTTAATAGCTATTATTGTGGCTTTGAGTGCCATTGCCTACTATTTGATGGGGGAGTACCGCGAAGAAATTTTCAAACTTTTTTTCAAGTAATTTCTATTTGAGATGTCGAATGTGATTCAGTTATTACCCGATTCGGTTGCAAACCAGATTGCCGCCGGAGAGGTGATTCAACGACCGGCATCGGTCATCAAGGAGCTGATGGAAAACGCCCTTGATGCTGGTGCCACCGAAATAAAAGTGGTGGTGAAGGAGGCCGGTCGTACGCTAATCCAGGTGATTGATAACGGTTGTGGTATGAGTGAGACGGATGCCCGCATGGCATTTGAGCGGCATGCCACTTCCAAAATAAAGGAAGCCAATGATTTGTTTGCCCTGCGCACCATGGGCTTCAGAGGTGAGGCACTGGCCTCCATTGCTGCCGTGGCTCAGGTTGAACTGCTTACCCGGCGTGATGACGACGAACTGGGCACCCGCATCGAGATCGCCGCCTCTCGCATCGAACGTCAGGAGTCGGTGCAGTGTTCCAGCGGCACGCAATTCCTTGTGAAAAACCTTTTCTACAATATTCCGGCGCGCCGTCGGTTCCTGAAATCGAACAGTGCCGAGTTGCGCCATATCGCCAACGAATTCCTACGGGTGGTGTTGGCCAATCCCAATGTGGCCTTTAGCCTAATCCACAACGATTCGGTGATGTATTCGCTGGCGGCAGGCAACTATCGGCAACGGGTGGCAGCTGTTGTGGGGAAGAACATGAATGCGCAGCTGATTCCCGTGGATACCGAAACCTCCATTGTGCACATCCATGGCTTTGTGGGGACACCCGAAACGGCTAAGAAAAGCAATAGCGACCAATACTTCTTCGTTAACAATCGGTTTATGAAGCATCCCTACCTTCACCGTGCGGTGATGGATGCCTATCAAAATCTAATAGCCAGCGATGTGGTGCCCGCCTATTTTATCTTTCTGGATGTGGATCCGCAAATCATCGACGTGAACATCCACCCCACCAAAACGGAGATTAAGTTTGAGGACGAACGGATCATCTGGCAGATGTTGGGAGCCGCTGTGCGCGAAAGCCTGGGTAAATTTAATGTGGTGCCCTCCATCGACTTCGACACATCCGATGCAATCGACATCCCCATTGCCCGTCGCGATGGTGACTTTGCAGCACCTTCTATCCAGCTGGATCCTTTTTACAACCCCTTTGAGGAGGAAAAGAAACGGTACAGCAACAGTTATTCGGGCGGCTCCTCTTCGGTTGGCAGCTGGGACAGCTTGTACAGTGGCTTCGAAAGCCAGGGGGCTGCTCCTGATGACGGTGGCCATGCCGATGAAGAGGCTTTCTTCTCCTCCTTTTCGGCGGAAGGTGGCGATGAACCGGTTCAACAGTCCTTCCTGTCGGGAGGTTCTGATGAGAAACCATTGAATAGCATCCGCTTTTTCCAGTTGAAAAGCCGTTACATCCTCACTTCGGTTAAATCGGGACTGATGATGATTGACCAGAAGCGAGCCCACGAACGGATTCTTTTCGAAGAGTACATGCAACTCGTGGCGGCTCATCGCACCATCACGCAAAAGCTTCTATTCCCCGAGGAACTTCGGTATTCCACCGAAGATGCTGCGATGATTGAGGAGATTATCCCGGAACTGAATGAGATTGGTATGGCCTTGGAACGACTGGACGACGAGGGGCATTACCGTGTGCTTTCGATCCCTTCGCAGTTGAGTGGCACATCGGTGGCTGCCCTGATTGATGGGTTGTTGTACGACTATAAGAATGGGGTTATTGATGCCCAAGGCAGCGTGAAGGAGCTGATGGTTCGCTCTATGGCTGCTCAAAGCGCCATCCCCTATGGTAAGTCGTTGAACAATGAGGAGATGAGCGACCTGTTCGACCGTCTTTTTGCTTGTGAGGTTCCCAACTACTCACCCTCGGGCAAGCCGGTGATTGCCATCATCGACACAGTGGAACTGGAATCCAAATTCAAATAATATGAAGGCGCCGACTAACATGTTGCGCCATACTTTTGTTATATTTAGAAATATTAAATACTGTTGAGATATGGATTATCGTTCTTCAGGTTTTTCCGGGCTGACCCCGGTGGTGAAAAATCTGCTAATTATTAATGTATTGGTGTTTTTTGCCACTTATGTCTTGGGCTCCTCTCTGCGGATAAGCCTGAATGATTTGCTTGGCTTGCGTTTTTTTATGGCCGACCGTTTCAACCCCATCCAGCTGGTTACCTATATGTTCTTGCATGCCGACCTGTCCCATATTTTTTTCAATATGTTCGCGGTCTTCATGTTTGGGCGCATACTCGAGCAGGTGTGGGGTGGCAAGCGGTTTTTGATCTATTACCTGGTGACAGGTGTGGGTGCCGGCGTGGTGCATATGGTGGCTCAGTATTTTGAAGTGCAGCCATTTATCAAAGCGGTGGATGCCTGCCTGTCGCAATCGAACCATGAGTCGCTGGTGGCCTTCCTCGATACTTATGGCAAGCCCTATTCGTTTGAAGCTCAGCGGTTGTTGAAGGGTTTTATCGACTCCTACAACAATCTGGCCATTTCCGACCCCACCAGTGCCTTGGCATTGTCGCGGGAGTTTCTGCCACAGTTTGAAGCTGAGTATTTGAATGCCCACCTCACCGTAGGGGCTTCGGGTGCTGTGTTTGGTATCTTGTTGGCCTTTGGCATGTTGTTCCCCAATTTTGAGCTGATGTTGTTGTTTTTCCCACTATACCCCATCAAGGCCAAATACTTTGTGTTCATTTATGGCGCCATTGAGCTTTTTATGGGTGTTAAAAACTTTGCCTACGACAATGTGGCTCATTGGGCACACCTTGGCGGAATGTTGTTTGGCTTCTTTCTGATCCGCTATTGGAAGAATAAAGGAATCTATTAAAAGGGATTATGGGAATCATTGAAGAAATAAAGATGTCCTACCGTCGTGGAGGAATCGTCACGAAACTGATCTATATTAACCTGATTGTTTTTGTTACGATTCGTGTTCTACAAGCTTTTTTTTCATTTTCCAATGGATTGACGGCCCAAAACGACTATCCGCTGTTGAGCTGGATTTCGGTTCCGGCCAATCCACTTCAGCTGCTGGTGAAGCCTTGGACGCTGGTGTCCTACATGTTTGTGCATTACGAGTTCTTGCACATCCTATTCAATATGCTGTGCCTCTATTGGTTTGGCCGCGTGTTTCTCACCTTTTTCTCTGAAAAAAGGTTGCTCCAACTCTATTTCCTGGGCGGACTTTTTGGTGCAGTGGCTTTTTTAATCGGTTACAACCTCATTCCCATCCTTTACCGGATGGCGCCCTCTTCGATGCTGATGGGTGCTTCGGCCTCGGTGCTGGCCATCCTTTTTGCCGCCGCGCGTTATGCGCCCAATTTCAGGCTCAACCTGGTCTTGATAGGAGAGGTGCGGTTGAAGTATATCGCGTTGACCTATTTTGTCATCGACCTGATCAGCATCCCCACGCTGGCCAATACTGGTGGACATCTAGCACACCTAGGTGGTGCCCTGGCCGGCATCCTTATGGGTTACTATTGGGCCAGGCATGGCGTTCGCCGTTCCCGGGAGCCCGAATTGACGACCATCTTCTCTTCAATTTTTACCAAGAAATCGAAGATGAAGGTGACGCACCGCCGCCCCCTCACCGATATGGAATACAATGCCATCAAAACTAACCGACAGCGGGAGGTCGACCGCATACTCGACAAGGTGAAGGCCAGTGGCTACGACAGCCTAACCAAGGAGGAAAAGAAAACATTGTTTGACGCAAGTCAGGAGTTATAATCTAAATCATCTGTTTTGGTGCGCTTCTTAAAGTCAATATTCACACTGATCAGCTTGGCTCTGGCGTTCGCGCTTTTGCTTTCGGCGGCTAATGCCTACATCAGTCCGGCCAAGGTCAGCCTGCTGGCTTTTGCCAGTTTTGCGTTTCCAATACTTTGGATCCTGAATCTGGCACTATTTCTGGTATGGCTGGCTCAAAAAAAATGGCAGGCCATCTTCCTTTTTTCGGTTCTGCTTATCACGTTCAATCACTGGAGCAATGTTTTCCAGTGGGAGGGGAAGCAGGCTGGCGAAACGGAACAGGATCGTTCGCTTTCGGTGATGTCCTTCAACGTTCGGATGTTCGATTATTACAGTTGGCTTGGGCGCTCCGATGTGGAGCAGGATATCATGTCGTTCATTCGTCAGCAATCGCCCGATATCATTTGTATTCAGGAATTCTTCAGTTTCAATGGCGACAAGCGGTTTTCAAAGAGTAACATTATCAACAAGCTGGGGAAGTACCCCTATCACCACATCGAATATGCCAAGGTTTGGCGCAATGGCCGCAGCTTTGGTTTGGCCACATTCAGCAAATATCCCATTACCGGGCGGGACGTCATCAAATTTAAAAACACCACCAATTTCAGCATCCAAACCGATGTCAATGTTAAGGGTACCACCATCAGGATCTTTAACAATCATTTGGAATCGATCCGTTTTCAAACAAAACAATTGAATTTCATCGACAGCATCAACTACAAGTCGGATAAGGAGTGGCGCGAAGGGGTCAGCAACATCGTGCACAAAATGAATACCGCCTTTAGTGTGCGCTCCAAGCAGGCTGAAGTGGTGGCTCGGAAAATTGATGAATCGCCCCATCCTGTTTTGGTCTGTGGCGATTTCAATGACACGCCTGTCTCCTATGTTTACCGAACCATCCGGGGTGGCCTTAAGGATGCCTTTGTGGAAAGTGGCAAGGGGTTTGGTGGCACCTACAACGGCCCGCTGCCCTCGTATCGCATCGATTTCATCTTCCATTCGCCCCGATTCAACTCCTATGGCTTCTTGCGGCACAAGGAAAACCTCTCCGATCATTATCCCATCAGTTGCCTGATCGACCTCAAACCGCAACCGTAGTTTCGTAATTGGCGTTTTTTTTATAGTTTTACTCAGATATATAACGACATACCATGCAGCAATACCTCAATCTGTTGACCCGTGTATTAAACGAGGGCGTGACCAAGACCGACCGTACCGGAACCGGAACCATCAGTGTATTCGGGCATCAGAGCCGGTACGACTTGAGCCAGGGGTTCCCCCTGCTCACCACCAAGAAGCTTCACCTGAAATCGATCATATATGAATTGTTGTGGTTCCTCAAGGGGTCGACCAACGTACAATACCTCCAGGAACATGGCGTTCGCATTTGGAATGAATGGGCCAAGGAGGATGGCGAGCTGGGGCCTATCTACGGTTATCAGTGGCGTTCCTGGCCCGATTATCAGGGCGGCCACATCGACCAGATCGCCCAGGTGATCGATTCCATTAAGAATAATCCTGACTCGCGGCGTCACCTGGTGTGTGCCTGGAATGTGGCTCAAATTGACGACATGCAATTGCCGCCCTGCCACATCCTGTTTCAATTTTATGTGGCCAATGGTCGCCTTAGTTGCCAGCTATACCAACGCAGTGCCGACATCTTCCTGGGTGTGCCATTCAACATTGCCTCCTATGCCTTGCTCACCATGATGATGGCGCAGGTGACCGGCCTGCAGCCTGGTGAATTTGTTCATACGCTGGGCGATGCTCATATCTACCTCAACCATCTCGACCAGGTGAAGCTCCAGTTGAGCCGTTCGCCAAGGCCGCTGCCTACGCTGACCATCAATCCAGAGGTTGTCCATATTGATGGCTTCAAGTATGAGGACTTTTTATTGACAAACTACGACCCGCACCCCCACATCAAGGGCGATATAGCGGTTTAACCCCATTGATTATGATTGTATCGTTGATTGCTGTTGTGGATGCCAATATGGGCATCGGTTTCAAGGGAGACCAGCTGATTTATATTGCGGAGGATTTGAAACGTTTCAAGGCCATCACCACCGGACATACCATTGTGATGGGGCGCAAGACTTCGGAAGCCCTGCCCAAGGGGATGCTGGCCAAACGGCGTAATATTGTGATGAGCCGCCGTCAGGATGATTGGCCCGAAAACATGTTGGTGGCACGGTCGGTGGAGGAGGTGATGAGCCTTTGCCACGACGAGGAGGAGGTGTTTATCATTGGCGGGGGAGAGGTTTACAAGGCTTTTATGCCCCTGGCCAACCGACTCTACCTTACCCATATCCACCATGCTTTTGCTGATGCTGATACCTTTTTTCCTGAGGTTGACCCTGCCCAATGGCAGCCGGTAGAACAGCACGAGATCATTACCGATGCCAAGAGTGGTCTTCGTTTTCAGTATGTTGATTATGTGCGGGTTGGTGAGGCCAATTGTTGAAGTGTACCATCGCTATTAAATGCCTCTCACAAAAGGGGATATGAATCTTTGCTACATCATTTCGATATTGTAAGCTCACGTCAACAAGGATCTCTACTTTTGGTCTCTAGTGATTTTCAATTCCTATTCATTCACGAACCACTACATACTTGCCTGAGCAAGGACAGTGCGATACACTGGGCGTGCGAAAGGCAAGAGTGGCGCTAGCGTACGTAGGGAAGTCCCGTGGCGGGATAAGTTGTGAGAGGTTCTCCGGTAGGCCGTTAGTCGACCGGCAGCCTACTCGATTGTGTTGCGTATTTATTCAGCCAAAGTCAATACAGTTCTTCCCTTTAATTTTCCCTTTAGCATTAATTCAATTTTTTGTGCTACATCCTCAAGTTTAATTTCATTGCATGTGTAATGTAATTGTTTTGGTTTCCATTCATCAGCTAACTTATTCCACACTATTTTTCTGTATTTCATTGGATAGTTTTGAGAATCTATTCCAATGAGTGTAATACCTCTCAGAATAAAAGGAAAAACTGTCAAATCAAGTCTTGGTGATGCAACGTTTCCACAACAAGTTACAACACCCATTGAATCAGTCGATTTAATTATATTTTCAAGTATTAAACCTCCAACAGTATCAATAGCGCCTGCAAATAATGGTTTTAATAATGGCTTTTTATCTAAATTTTCAACTTCGTTTCGCAATAACACTTCCTCAGCACCTAGATTAATTAAGTAGTCACGTTCTGTTTCCTTACCTGTTAATGCAACCACCGAATAACCCAATTTACTTAAAATGGAAACACTCAATGCCCCCACTCCACCTGTTGCACCTGAAACCGCAATTTTTCCATCCTCTGGTTTTATCAATTCCGTAAGTCTTAAAACAGACATTCCGGCAGTTAAACCCGCGGTACCATATATCATTGCCTCTTTTATAGTCATTTTTTCGGGCAATTCTACGGCCCATTCCGCCGGAACCTGAATGTATTCAGCAAATCCACCGTCGGTATTCATGCCTAAATCATAACTGGTTACAATAACTTTTTCTCCAATGGTAAATAAATCACTGTTCGATTTTACTATTGTTCCTACTGCGTCTATTCCCGGTGTGTGAGGATAATTTCTCGTTACTCCTTTATTCCCCGATGCCGATAATGCATCTTTGTAATTCAATGAACTGTAGTGCACTTTTACTAAAATATCATTAGTGTTTAATGTGCCAAATTCCATTTCTTTGATAGAGCCTTGATAATTACCATCAATCTCTTCAATTCGAAATGCTTTAAATATAGAACTATGCTGTGCCATCTTTTGTCGTTTAATTTTGCTTATTTTTGTGCAAATTTCAGGATAAATATTTTGTCTGCCAAGAACTTACAAATGGTTGGTATACGAACATTTATTTCTGTTTTTAATATTTTCAAGACATTGAGGAAATAAAAAAAATGAAAAAAAGTTATTGCCCGATTGATACATTTATAAATGTAGTTAAAGGAAAACGAAAAGGAACTATCATTTTACACCTTTTTCAAGGAAATAAAAGATATAGTGAATTGGTTAAACTATTAACCGATATTAGTGAACGAATGCTGACCAAGCAACTAAAGGAATTGGAATCGGATGGATTAATCAATCGAACCGTTTTTCCTGAAGTTCCTCCACGGGTTGAATACAGCTTAACTGAACTTGGTAAAGAAATTCATCCTGTCCTCAAAGGAATGTATAAAGGAGGAATCCTCTTTGAAAAATCGATTGATAAATTGAATAACTAGTTATTTCCAAATTTTACACTGAGTGTAAGGGTTTTCCAATATACGGTATGTGTGCGCCCTGCATGAGCAGTGTGCACCTGCTGAAAGCAAGTGACACACAACCAATCCGTGATAAGGAAATTCCCACTCTTTGGCTCCGCCGATTTTCTAGTCCCATTATTTAATGAACCACCATACACGTGCTTGAGCAGGGAGTGTGCCATGAACAGCTGTGCGAAAGGCAGGAGCGTAGCTCGCGTACGTACTGTGGTCCCGTGGCGGGATAAATTGTGAGAGGTTCTCCGGTAGGCAGTTAGCCTACCGCCAGCCTACTCGATTAGGCAAAGTTAACTTTAAAGTCTTAATGCTAAACCTATTCCCAATTGTTTTCCATTATAATAAGGATAAAAAATGGATGTTGTTTTTTTATTCTCATTATTGTACAATTTCTTTGTAATATAAGGATTAATCCAATAGGCTATTTTAGTGCTCAAAATTCCAATTCCAGCACCAGCTGCAACATCTGTTAACCAATGACGGTCATTATACATTCTAAAGAATCCTGTTCCTGTTGCAATTAAGTAACCAGTAATTCCATACCAAACAGAAACATCTCTGTATTCTTGATAAAGAAATTCTGCTCCCATGAAAGCAGTTGCAGTGTGGCCGGAAGGAAATGAATTATTTGAACTACCATCTGGTCTTTCAATATTTGTTGTTAGCTTAAGACTCGTTACTACGGTTGACATTATAAGATATGACGTAGCAAAAATTGTTGTTTTATCCCTAAAATTATGTTTTCCTTTTATTCCTAATAGATCAAGAGAATATACTGTCAATGCTGGTGCATATTGAGAAAAGTCATCTATCGTTAATTTTTCATCGATGTTTTCATTGAGTTCTTCTTTTATTTCAGCGTTCCAAATTTTAAGTCCATCGCTTTCAATACCTATAACTCCATATCCAATTAGTGCCGTTGGAATAATCAATGAAGAGTTTTTGAATTCATGATTATTATTTGTTTTGATAGAATCTATGGAGTCATTTTGTCCAATAATCCTGTAAGGAAAAGATAGTAAAATCAAAATCAGTATAAGATTTTTTTTCTTCTTCATATTTATCTGTCTATTTTAATTTTGCCTAACGGATGGCTTCATGAAGCGTAGCTTGTGTTGCGCCTGCTGCAAGCTATGCTTTTTGAAGTGTGTGCGCCCTGCATGAGCAGTGCGCACCTGCTGAAAGCAAGTGAAAAAGCTCAAAAATACAGATAAAGTCTACATAAACAAGCTTGATGCAGGTGTATTTTCCCAGAGGGTGCAAATCCCTTACGGGTGCGGGTAACGCCCCGAACCATTAGCAATGCCATCTTAAGTGCCAGAAACCTGACTGAAGCGAGTCGGGAGGTGATCCGCAACAAAGGGGCTGCTGGTGTGGATGCCATGAGTGTGAAAGAGCTTAAACCGTACCTTGACAAGAACAGGGACGGACTCATAGAGCTTGTGCTGCAAGGCAAATACTACCCGCAACCAATCCGTGGTAAGGAAATCCCCAAAAGCAACAAGAAGAAAAGGCTGTTGGGCATCCCTACGGTGGTCGACCGCATGTTACAACAAGCCGTGGCATGCATTATCATGCCTAAATACGAGTATATGTTTTCCTAGTACAGCTACGGCTTCCGACCAGAGCGCAACACCCATCAGGCCATACAGAAATCTTTGGGCTACATCAACTCAGGCTATCAACATATCGTTGACATTGATTTGAAAGGCTTCTTCGACGAAGTCGACCACTGCCTTCTCCTACAGATACTTTATCGCAACATAAAGTGCAAGGAGACCATGCGCCTAATCAGACGTTGGCTAAGGGTGCCGATCCTCTAACCTTCAATATATTAGGTTACGGTTTCGTACCAACATACCGAAAAGGTGAAAAGGGTAAATACCAACTCGTTGTTGAAGAAAAGCGATGGAAAACGCTAAAGGCCAAATTGAAGGATATAACCCGCAAGACTAGGCCAATGAGCTTCGACCAACGCATGCAAAAGCTCAAAGAAGTACAACGGGGATGGATCAACTATTTCAGGTTCGCGAGCATACAAAACAAACTCAACGAACTCGATGGATGGTCACCTTACTGCATCATTATGACAAAGTTAGCCCACGGCACCAAGAATCCCCACTCTTTCCCATTATTTAACGAACCGCCGTATACGAGACCCGTACGTACGGTGGTCCCGTGGCGGGATTAATTGTGAGAGGTTCTCCGGTAGGCAGTTAGCCTACCGCCAGCCTACTCGATTAGCGCATCGTTGCTTTTCTTATCTCTCAAATATACAGTCATTTAATTGTTAATTTGAGAAATATTTATGTTTTTTTGTAAGAAATTCTAGGCAAGGAATACTTTAATAGAAACAGATGTGAAAAATATGAAATCACAAAAAGAAAATTTTCTCGATATACTTACAAATTATCAGGGCATTTTACACAAAGTCAGTTGGGTATACTTTAGAAATAAAACTGACAGAGAAGATAATATTCAAGAAATCATTTATCAACTCTGGAAATCATACCCGACAATTAAAAATCATAATAGTATTGGTTCATGGATTTATGCTGTATCAATAAATATTTCTTTATCAAGGATTAAAAAAGAGTCCCGATTGGAATACAGGGAAACCATACCTGAATTATCTGATAAATCAGATTTTTTTGAGGATTTATCGATGAATGAATCATTAAAACTACTCCTAAATGCAATATATGAACTTGATGAGCTTGACAAGTCAATCATGTTACTTTATTTGGAAGAAAAAAGTTATGATAAAATCTCTGAAATCATCGGTATTTCAAAATCAAATGTTGGTGTTAGAATCAATAGAGCAAAAGAATCATTGAAGCAAAATTTAAATAAATAAAATCATGGAAAACTTAGAATTACAAAAAATCTGGAAAACAATTGATAATGAAATTAATCCTAAATCTAAGGATGAATTAAATCTACTTTTAAAATCAAAAGCGAAACAAACGTTAAATAAGTTCATTGTCATTTTAAGCACTTCTATTTTAACAAGTGTCGGTTTGATAATCTTTTTGGTAATGACAACATTAAAGCGACAGGACGATTTAATATATATAATCAATAATGCATTACTTGGATTACTCGTGATAGTATCCCTTATCTCAGGAGTTTTATCATGGTATAAAATACAATATAACAAATTCAGTCTTCCTCTAAAAGATTGGTTATCTGCAAGAATAAGTTTGTTATCTAAATGGTTAACAGGGAAATTTAGCAGACTATATTTTTTCGTAATCCCAATACTTTATGTTTTAACAGTCCTCTCAATTCATGTTTATTTTGAAAACAAATCATTTATTGAGGTTTTAAATAACGAAGAATCAGTTATAGGACTTATTGTTGGTGCTCCAATTGGTCTGTTTGTATCATTCTTTGCTGTCAGGAAAATTCGTCGATATCAATTACAAAATCTAAATTTTCTCAAAGATTTGTACGATCGTCTGTGCAATGTGCGCTAACTTAGTGTCATAAAACGTATGTTTTATATCCTTTTTTGTCTGGATGCTATTTTAGTATTTTTTGGGGAAATAGTGTGGTATACCCCTTCTCCCTTAAATACTTTGCATAGAATAAACAATAATTTTCGTTTAATCCAACAATAAGCTTCTATATTTAAGTCCCTTTGGGTGAAGCGGATTGGTGGTTTCTAAGGCTCGCAGCCGAGGCGGAGTAGCCACAATGGCGCTGTTTTTTATTTAGCAACCCATCAAGTCCGCAGACGCAAGAGGTGCAGGAGATCATTGGCCACTACTAAAGATTTGGGATTTGTAGACATGTTGATTTAGTCAAGCACAATATGGGTCGAAGGCTCAAAAAATTTATCGCTTCACTAGGCGGAATCTTTCGGTGCTCTGCACCTTATGGGTTATTGGGAATGGCGGTGGCTACAAAGATTTCGCGGCGCTGCCGCTAAAGGGAAGCCCCCTCCGGCTCCCCCGGGGGGGAGTGACTGAATGTGCCTCTGAAAACTTTTAAACATCATGACTTTGGAACTCTTTTAATACGGCCGGAGGTCGTTATACGATTAATCACGGATGGAATCCGCGGGTTAGGGAGCACAATGGCAGACCAACCCCAAGGTGGTTGAAAGTGGATGCTAAGGCCAAGCAAAGCGAGGCCATACAAACGCACCGGGTAGTAACATCTGTGTTAATCTGCCCTTCGCCAGAAGCTCAGAAAGCCTTGCACCTATCCAGTTCCTTACGAACGCCACAAAGCAGATATAATCTGTTTAAATCTGTGTTCCCCTTGGACGAAATCGATGTACACCTCAAAATCAGACTATTCAACACCTCCGGCGTTGGGGATTTTATCGTTAACCGGCCAACCACCGGTTCCACCGGCGGCTATTCACATTCAAGTGCCCCACCCCGTCCCTCCCCAATAGGGAGGGCACCTCCGACTCCCCCATGGGGGAGCGATTAAATTCAGCGAATAGATCACTGTTCCCTGTACCTTGTTCCCTGCAAACTGATCGCATAAAATAGAACAAAAAAAACCGGACAGTCTCCCATCCGGTTAATTATTATAGTTGCAGGCTCATTTGGCCGTCGTCTTCAGCCTCCAGGTCGTTTTCGTCATCGTCGGTTGTCGATTCCTCGCTGACTCTTATGGTGGGGATCAGCGGCTCCAGCTCGGTGATCTTTCCAACTTGGTAGTTGGTGAGGCGTTTCCCTTTTGCTTTGAGTCCTTTTTCGGCAATGAACTCAGCCGCATCAATGGTCTCCTTCTCGCGCCATTTGTCGTCGCCACCCATGGTAGTTTCGATACGTGGGTGGTCTTCGTCGGAGATTAGCACCAGGTGCGATTTCGGATGCTCATTGATGAACAGAACCGGTTTGGTGGCAGCTTCTGCTTTGAACCGTTTGATGTAATAGAACTTTTGTTCCCCATCGTAATAGACGGCTGTCCATATCTTGTTGGCATTGAACTTCTCAATGCGCAACAGTTTGTTGTCGAAATGGAGCGAGAGGTCGAAGCCAGTGGTGTAGCACTCCCCATTTTTGTTGATGACCAATATTTGGTCGCTGCCCTGGAATTCGCCCAGGTAATTGCCACGTCCATCGGCGTTGAGGCGCATGGTTTCGGGCTCGAACCAAATTTTACGGCCTCCCAGGGTGCTTTCACCTTTCTTTTTCAGTGCGATCTTGTGTATCTCATTTTTTGTTAGGATGTTGCCCATTGATGCGCGACCTTTGATGGCGATGGAGGCCATGTCGAAATCGAACACCACATTACGGATGCGTGGTTTGGGTTTGAGCATCACTTTGAGCACCTCGGCTTCCCCGTTGGGGTTGGCACTGAAATAGATCACCTCTGAATGCGGGGTGCCCTGGGTCACGTTGTATTCCTTGTCGCGTGTGATGCCGGTGACAGAGAACCGCTTGACGAAGATGGAACCTATCTTGCCATCGCGGTACACCACGTTGTAGATGGTGCGCTTGTCATTCTTGCGGAATACGGCCAGGTGGATGATGTTTTTGCCCACAAAGGCCTTTTCGGTTACCTTGGTGATGATGTAGCGACCATCCTTGTAGAAGAGGATGATGTCGTCGATGTCGGAGCAGTCGGACACATATTCATCTTTCTTGAGTCCATAACCCACGAAACCATCCTGCCGGTTGATGTAGAGCTTCTCATTCTTGACCACCACTTTGGTGGCTTCGATGTTTTCGAAGGAACGGATTTCGGTCAGGCGCGGGTACTCCTTGCCGTATGTTTTTTTGATGCGTTTAAAATAATCGATGGTGTAGGTGATGATGTTGGCCAGGTGGTGGCTCACCTTTTCCATCTCTTCCTCCAGCCCGCGGATGTATTCATCGGCTTTTTTGGCATCGAACTTCGAGATGCGCTTGATGCGGATCTCTGTCAATTTGGCAATGTCGTCGGTGGTGACTACGCGGCGCAATAAGGGTTTGAATGGCTCCAAACCTTGGTCGATAAAGCTGATGATTTGCTCCCAGGTCTCGGCATCCTCGATGCGTTGGTAGATCTTGTTCTCGATGAAGATCTTTTCGAGCGACGAAAAATGCCAGGATTCCTCTAACTCGTGCTTCTTGATCTCCAACTCGCGGGTCAACAGGTGCACGGTATGGTCGGTGTTGGCGCGCAGCACGGTGCTCACGCCCAAAAAGTGCGGTTTGTTGTTGTTGATGACGCAGCAGTTGGGCGATATGGAAAGTTCGCATTCGGTGAAGGCGTAGAGGGCGTCGATGGTTTTGTCGGGCGAGGCACCGGCCGGGAGGTGCACCAATATCTCCACATGCTCGGCTGTGTTGTCGTCAATCTTCCTGATTTTTATCTTCCCCTTCTCATTGGCCTTCAGGATGGTTTCAATCAATGAGGTGGTGGTTTTGCCAAATGGCACTTCGGTGATGACCAGTGTTTTGGCGTCGAGTTTCGATATCTTGGCTCTAACCTTGATGGCGCCGCCCCGCAAACCATCGTTGTAACGGCTCACATCCACAAATCCCCCTGTGGGGAAGTCGGGATATAGCACAAATGGTTCGCCCTTGAGGTAGGCGATGGCGGCATCGATGAGTTCGTTGAAGTTGTGGGGCAGGATCTTTGAGGCCAAACCCACGGCAATACCTTCAACGCCTTGAGCCAATAGGAGGGGGAATTTCACCGGCAGGGTGACGGGTTCGTTGTTCCGGCCATCGTACGACAGTTTCCAATTGGTGGTTTTGGGGTTGAACACCACGTCGAGGGCGAATTTGGTCAGTCGCGCCTCAATGTAACGGGCTGCTGCTGCGCTGTCGCCAGTGAGGATGTTACCCCAGTTACCCTGCATGTCGATCAGCATATTTTTTTGGCCCAACTGCACCAAGGCATCGCCAATGGAGGCATCGCCATGGGGGTGGAACTGCATGGTGAAACCAATGATGTTGGCCACCTTGTTGTAGCGTCCGTCTTCCATGCGGTTCATGGCATGGAGGATACGTCGCTGCACGGGTTTCAACCCGTCGTTGATGTGGGGAACGGCACGTTCGAGGATCACATAGGAGGCGTAATCGAGGAACCACTGCTTGTACATGCCCTGCAGGGGGCTTATCCTGGCGCCTTCGGCCTCCCACGATGGTGCGTTGGGCGAACCGCCGGCGTTATTGTCGTCGTTGTTCTGTTCGTTGATGTATTCGTCGTTGATTGAATCGTCGAAGCTCATTGTTTTTGATTATTTACGTGTTTCGTTAATCAAATCTTCTTCAATAACCAGATTGTCGATGATGAAGTTCTGGCGGGTGGGGGTGTTTTTGCCCATGTAAAAATCCAATAGTCCCTTGACGGCGTCTTCGCGTTTCATCCGTACAGGATCTAGGCGCATGTCGCGGTTGATGAAGTGCTTGAACTCATCGGGTGAAATCTCTCCCAAACCTTTAAAACGGGTGATTTCGGGCTTTGGCCCCAGTTTTCTAACGGCACCTTCGCGCTCCTCTTCCGAATAGCAATAGATGGTTTGCTTCTTGTTCCTGACCCTGAACAACGGCGTTTGCAGAATGTACAGGTGGCCGTTTTTGATCAGTTCGGGGAAGAATTGCAGGAAGAAGGTGATGAGCAGCAGGCGGATGTGCATACCGTCCACGTCGGCATCGGTGGCGATGATCACATGGTTGTAGCGCAGCGTGTCGATGCCCTCCTCAATGTTGAGAGCTGCCTGTAACAAGTTGAACTCCTCATTTTCGTAAACAATCTTGCGTGTTAATCCATAGGTATTCAATGGTTTCCCTTTCAGACTGAATACGGCCTGGCTGTTCACGTTGCGCGCCTTGGTGATGGAGCCCGATGCCGAGTCGCCCTCGGTGATGAAGAGCGAGCTGTCCAGTTTCCGTTCGTCCTTGTCGGTATAGTGAATGCGGCAGTCACGCAGCTTCTTATTGTGTAGGTTGGCCTTTTTTGCTCTTTCGCGCGCCAGTTTCTGGATGCCCGATATGGCTTTCCTCTCTTTTTCCGATTCCAGGATTTTCTTGTTGAGGATGTCAGCCGTCTCCAGGTTTTTGTGGAGGTAGTTGTCGAGGTTTTCTTTCAGGAAATCCACCACATAGTTGCGAACCGAAACACCACCATCGGGATCCATATCCTTCGATCCCAGTTTGGTTTTTGTTTGCGATTCGAACACGGGTTCCTGTATTTTGATGCTGACAGCCGCAATGATACCTGTGCGGATGTCGTTGACATCGAAGCTTTTGTTGTAGAACTCGCGGATGGTTTTTACCACCGCCTCCTTGAAGGCGATCAGGTGGGTTCCCCCCTGGGTGGTGTGCTGCCCATTGACAAAGGTATAGTACTCCTCACCGTACTGGTTGCCGTGTGTCATGGCAATCTCCAGGTCTTCGCCCTTCAGATGGATGATGGGGTAGAGTCCCGGGTCGGTCATGTTCTCCTCCAGGAGGTCGATCAACCCGTTTTTGCTTTGGAACGATTTGCCGTTGAAGTGCAGGGTAAGTCCTGCATTCAGGTAGGTGTAGTTCTTCAACATCGACTCGATGTAATCTTCGCGGTATTGGTAGTTCTCGAAGATGGCTGCATCGGGTTGGAAGGTCACAAAGGTTCCGTTCCCTTCGGTGGTAGTGGTCAGTTCCGATTCGGTGACCACCAGTCCCTGACTAAATTCAACCTTTTTACATTGCCCTTCGCGGAAAGCCTGGATGACAAATGATTTTGACAGGGCGTTGACGGCCTTGATACCTACTCCGTTAAGCCCCACCGACTTTTTAAATACCTTGTCGTCGTATTTGGCTCCGGTGTTCATTTTGGAGGCGACATCCACCACTTTGCCCAAGGGGATCCCTCGGCCATAATCGCGGATAGAGACCCATCCGTTCTCCACAGTTATCTCAATTTTTTTCCCAAATCCCATCATGTATTCATCGATGGCATTGTCCATCACCTCCTTTAGAAGCACGTAAATACCATCATCGGGATAGGATCCGTCGCCCAATTTCCCAATATACATACCGGGGCGTTTCCTGATATGCTCCTGCCAATCGAGTGTGCGAATGGCATCCTCCGAATAGTTCTGTGGCGTTAAAGCGTCTTGACTCATAGGTTTATATGATGTTTTTTGAAGCGAGATCGTGAATTTTATCTGTTGCAAATATAATAAAATCGACAAGGTGCCAACCAAAATGTTTTCAACAACGAGAAATTGATTAGATATTGTTAAGTTGGGTTGTTTCACCTGTTGCATTGATCAATCTGACCCTAATTTATTCCATTTTGGAACTGTATTTGTATCTACGGGCTTATTATAGTTTTATCTTTGTGGCTCAATTTCAGGTAAAAGTTTGTTATGAATCGGTTATCCACATCAAATAAGTTATGGTTGTTGCTGAAACCTGTGTTAGGCTATCTGGGCGTTGTGGCCTTATTTTGGCTCGCCTTTTTTGAGTTCTTCAGGTTTTTGTTTATGTTGATCAATTGGGCTAAGACAGATGGTTTGCCTAGTTCCGATGTGGCGCTGTCGTTCGTGTATGGTTTGCGTTTCGATGCCAGCATCACCGGCTATTTGATCATGCTTTTTGCAGTATTGGTGGCTCTGGGTTTGTTTGTGGTACCACTTCGCAATCTCTTCAAGGGGTTGACTCTGTTTAGTGCCGTCCTAGTGGTTCCGCTTTCGGGGTTCCTGATGGCCAACGGCTTTTTGTACTCCTTTTGGGGCTATCACTTCGAGGCTTCGGCGCTCCATTTTTTAGAAGATCCACAGCTGGTGCTGGCCTCCTTGTCGCTTTTACAGATTGTTCTTTTCCCTTTGGTGCTGATCCTTATCAGTTGGGGCATTATCTGGCTTTTATTGCGCCTGACCAAGCGGTTCCAGCATACGGATTATCCTGCGGTGTACTGGCCGATGGGCATCCTGCGAACCCTGTTTGTCCTGCTGTTGGGCGGGGTCATGATCATTCCCGTGCGTGGGGGTACTGGTATTGCCCCATTGAATACTGGGATGGCCTTCTTTAGTTCGCATCTTTTTGCCAACCATCTGGCTTTGAATCCCGTCTGGAATTTTGCCTATTCAACTAAACGGCTGAAAGCCACTACCATTACTTACAAATTTATGGAAGATGAACAGGCTCAATCGGTTTTTGATGGGTTGATGACCCAGAGTGGCGATTTCCCCAAGGTACTGAAGAGCGACCGCCCCAATATCATCGTGGTGATGTTGGAGAGTTTTTCGGCTCATGCCATCGAACTTTTGGGCGGGGTGAATGCCACACCCAACATCAAAGCCTTGCAGCACGAGAGCATCTTCTTTACCAATATGATGGCGGCCAGCGACCGTTCAGGCAAAGGTATGGTGGCTGTCATCTGCGGCCATCCGGTGTTGCCCTCTTTCAGCATCATCAATTATCCGCAGAAAACCCAAACTTTGTCGTTTGTGCCTCAGGAATTGCGGGTCAATGGCTACCACGACCAGGCCTTCCTATATGGTGGCGACCTGGGATTCAATAACTTCAATTCGCTGGTGACCATGGCGGGTTTCAACCGTGTCATCACCGAAAAGGATTTTGATCCCTCTCAAATGAGCGACAAGTGGGGGGCGCACGATGAGTTTGTGTTCCACCGTCTGCTTCAAGAGATCGGTTCACAACAACAGCCCTTTTTCAATATGTTCTTCACGTTGAGCAGCCACGAGCCCTTCACGGTGCCCATGGAACAGAAGTTCGAGGACAAATATCTCAACTCCATTTGTTATACCGACCAATGCTTGGGTGATTTTATCAGCCAGGCCAAACAGGAGGCGTGGTGGGACAATACACTGCTGGTACTGATTGCTGACCATGGTCATGCAGGTCCCGATAAGGTGTCGGTCGATAACAAAAAGCGTTTCCATATCCCCATGATTTGGACGGGGGGTGCGCTGGCGGTCAAGGATACCATTATTGATAAACCTGCCACGCAGATTGATTTGGCAGCCACCTTGCTGGCTCAGCTAAATATTACCAGTGGCGATTTCAAGTTCAGCAAAAATCTTTTTGACAGGCAAAACGCCGGCTTTTCATTTTATGATTTTGCCGATGGCTTTGGTTTTGCGCGAGGTAACCATTTCCAGGTTTACGACAACCAGGCACGCCGGTTCATCCGTTATGAAGGCGAAACCATCGCGACGGACACCATTGCGGGAAAAGCCATTTTGCAAATCATGTCGAACGACAACCAACAACGATAAACAAACACGATGACACGTAACGATATAGAGATTATGGCACCGGTGGGTTCGTACGAATCCCTGATGGGTGCTATCCAGGGCGGTGCTAACTCGGTTTATTTTGGAATTGAGCAGCTCAATATGCGAGCCAAATCGTCCAACAACTTCACCACCGAAGATCTGAAACAGATTGTGGCCACCGCCAAGGAGCATGGTATAAAAACCTACCTGACCGTCAACACGGTGATTTACGATAAGGAGTTGCCCCTGATGCGGCAGGTGATCGACACAGCCAAGGCCTATGGCGTCACGGCCATCATTGCGGCCGACCAGGCGGCCATTGGCTATGCCCGTTCCATTGGCGTGGAGGTGCACATCTCCACCCAAGTGAACATCTCCAACATCGATACTTTGAAATTCTACAGCCATTTTGCCGATGTGGTGGTTTTGGCACGCGAGCTCAATATGGAGCAGGTGAAGGCCATTTATCAAACCATTGTTGAGGAGCAGATCAAAGGGCCTTCGGGTCGTTTGATGGAGATCGAGATGTTTGCCCATGGTGCCCTGTGTATGGCCATATCGGGTAAATGTTACCTGAGCCTCCACAGCATGAACGCTTCCGCTAACCGGGGCGGTTGCCTGCAGAATTGCCGCCGCAGCTACATCGTCACTGAAAAGGAGACCGGCAATGAGCTGGAGATCGACAACGAGTACATCATGTCGCCCAAGGACTTGAAAACCATTCATTTTATGGATAGGATGATCGATGCTGGCGTGCGGGTGTTCAAAATTGAAGGGCGAGCCCGCTCGGCCGATTATGTGAAAACGGTTTGCCAATGTTACAGCGAAGCTGCCCAAGCAGTGGTGGATGGGAATTTTACCGATGATAAAATAGCTTCTTGGGATGAACGACTCTCGCGTGTTTTCAACCGCGGATTCTGGGACGGTTATTACCTGGGGCAGAAGATGGGCGAATGGAGCCGCAATTACGGTAACCTAGCCACCGAAAAAAAGATATATATCGGAAAGGCCTTGAATTACTTCCCTAAGCTTGGTGTTGGTGAATTCCTGATGGAAACCCAGGAGCTCCACCAAGGTGATAAGGTGATGGTGATGGGGCCAACTACCGGTGTTTATGAGTTTGAGGTGCCCGAGATTAGGGTCGATCTTAACCCGGTTGATGTTACCCGAAAGGGGGAGAAGTTCTCCATGCCAGTGCCAGGTAAAATTAGGCGGTCCGACAAACTTTACAAAGTGGTGGCATCGGGAAAAGTGCGCGATAATCAGTGATAGTATGAAAGAGCATATACTTGATTTGTCGAAAATGAGGGCCAACCTGAACGGCCATAAAGTTGAGTACTTTCTGGATGCTCCCGATGGTACAATCAGGATGAATGACCTGCTTGGGCAGGAAATAGCGCTGCGCTTTTTAGGCGAGATTCATTGCAAGGCCTGTGGCGCTCTTACCCGTAAATCGTTTGCCCAGGGGTTTTGTTACAATTGCTTTTTGACTTCTCCTGAGGCCGAAGAGTGTGTGTTGAATCCTGAAAAATGCAAGGCTCACTTGGGCGTGGCGCGCGATATTGAGTATAGCCGCTCCCATTGTTTGATCCCCCATTATGTTTATCTGTCGGTCACCTCCGGACTAAAAGTTGGGGTGACGCGTCACACCCAAATCCCCACCCGTTGGATTGACCAAGGTGCCGTGCAGGCGCTTATTTTGGCCGAAACCCCCAATCGTCATATCGCCGGCCTCATCGAGGTTTTCCTGAAGCAGCATTACAGCGACAAAACGCAATGGCGTACCATGTTGGAGGCGAATAGTCATGTGGATATTGATTTGTTGGCCGAGAAATCGCGCGCGGCTTCCCTGTTGCCCGCCGTCATGCAACGCATGGTTACCAATCACCATGAGGTTACGCACATCGAATACCCGGTGCTGCACTATCCTGAAAAGCCCAGCAATGTTGATTTGCAAAAGGTTGGATCGGTTTCGGGTGTTCTGGAAGGGATTAAAGGACAATATTGGATGGTTGGGGATTTGGTTGTCAATATCCGCCGGCACACTGGCTTTAGTGTTGCCTTCTCTTACTAACGTTATTGCAATACTATTTCGTCGATGTACAGTGGGGTGGTGGCATTTGGGCCAAGCTTAAGGTTCATAACCAACTCCTTGGCTGTTAAAGGAGTGCTGAGTGCTATCCAGCCCTCGGTGCCACATTGCGACAGTGCCCCGCCCAACAGGCTTATGTTTATATCGTCGTAAACCAATAGCTGGTTCTGCCCGGTGAAGGTGGCCAGTTCAATTTCGGGTAGCTTTATTCTTCCTGGTGTCGAGAACGAAAGGTAGATGTGGCTTAGTTTCGTTGGCTCTTTCAGTTTTATGGTGACGTTTACTGTATGGTTGGGCTCTATGGGCAGCCAACTTTCATGGGTTCTCGATTCCTCCCCTTTGAGCTGATCGGTTAGGAACTGGAATCCTTTTTTGGGAATATAGTCTTGTGGAGGATGCGACGATATTTCGGCTACGTGGTAGTTGGTTATTTCCGTTTTTATGAAATGGCGGCACACAATGGCGCCGCACTCACTCTCTTTTTGTAGTGAACGCATCTTCACCCGGCAGGTCTCATGGATCGTAATGGGGTGTTGATAGATGGGGGAGTGGAGCGAAGGTTCGCTTTCATCGGTTGAATATACCACATAGGCCTGTGCATTGGGATTGGCTATGTGGATTGTAAGGCTTTCGTTGAAAACAATTTGTTTTTGCTCGAAATAGGGTAGGGGCTGAGTCATTGGGTAGGGCTGGCTTTGGGTGCGCACGTCCTTGTGGTTTTTATTAAAGGAGATGCTGTAGTTGGTGGCCACGATACTGTTGGTTCTACGACCCCGGCGGTTTTTGTCTATGCTTAAAAAACCATTCACAAAAATATGTTGATCTTCACTTTGGCTCTCCCGGTTGAGGTAGGAGAAGGTGGCTGAGCCCTCCAGTTTCACCATATTGTACCAGTGGCCGGTGATCAGTTTCATGTTTTCATCATTGTTGGGGAAGTCGCCGGCCAAGATGGTGGGTAGGTTGTCGGTGTACGATTTGATGATTTTATGGATGTTGAATATTTGTTCATTCAAATGTGCCTCGGAGGTCGCAGCATTCAATGCAAAAAGTGTCCGGCCGCTCCTATTCTCCCTTAACTTGACGGCTACAATATGGCCTGGAGCCCCCTCTTGAAACAGCTGTACCGGGTAGTTGAGCTCCAGGTAGGCTTGTGTTTGTATGGTGTAATTCTCTTTTTTATAGGCTATTGGCTGTATGTCCGTTCTGTTCTTGCCGTTTTCGGGTTTGCCCAGGTAAAACTCGTAATCGGGAAGCGCTTTGATCAATCTATTGGCTTCCTTTAGTTCCAGTTTCTCAAAAAAAATGATGTCGTACCCCTCCTTTTTTGCGCTATTGGCCACATCAAACTGAAGTGAATCCACTTTTGATGAGGTGCTTTTTTTTATATAAGCAACTTTTATTGTTTTGTTGATATTGGAGCAGGCTTGGCTTAATAATGTTATTATTAAGACTATAATCATGTTTTTCATCGACCGTTCGTTGTCTTGTTCTAATAAAAGTAACGAATGGTTTGCCCTCTTATTGAATTAATTCCATTGAATCATACAATTTTTTGATAACGAGGTTTATTTGAATGATTATTATTTTATGCCCATTGGGGTTGCGCAGATTATGTTATCTGTTTTATAGGTAATTAGCATCTGTATCCCATGGCCTTCACCTTGGTTGATGACGGTGGGCAATGAGTTGGCCTGTTGTGGAAATCCGGGGAGCAAAACGCCATTGGTATTGACCAGAAATACTCTTTGGGTTAAAGTATCCCTGTAGCCCACCAGTTCTTGGCCTTGGATGGTCGTCAGCACCATTGCTTCGCCCATGGTGGTTGCACCCGACTTGTTGGTGAATTCCACTTCCCCACTTTCATTTATCATGAGGATTTTGCCATCCAGCAACATGACAAACCTGTTCTTCGACGGAATATGCAGGAAGAGGTGGTCATGTTTCTCTTCAAAGAGGGTGCTTTTTACCTCTGTTTCCCCTGTGGCCAAATGGATTTTCAACCATTCGTTTTTGTTGGTGGTGGTAATGATGGCTGCATCTTTTTTGTTTTTCCTTATTAGGTGAAATCTTGATCCTGCATTTGGGACAATGGTGCTGTTGATGGTAACTCTTGTCGATCCGCGCCGATCGGTGATGTAGATCTTCTTGCCATCCTGAAAAACCAGATAATCTTTGCCCGATGAGCGGAAATGTTGGATCTGGTTTCTAATGGGCTGGTCGGTGGTGGGTGTCGCGAATCCTTTGATGCGCTCCCCTTGTGTGTTGAAGGCATAAATGTTGCGATCCTGCCCGGCTATCACAAAGCGGAAGTTTCCGTCCTGATCGTAATCGAAGCAGGCCACCCCATTGGTGGCTTCAACAGGGAGTTGTATGGGGAAGGGTGCCACATGGTTGCCGTTGCGGTCTATCAGGAAAATATGGTTGGTGTCGTTGAACAGGTATTGTAGCTTGCCGTTTCTGAAGAAATCAATTTGTGCTATCTCTCCAATAATCCCATTCCCGATTCTTTTTTTCCAAAGGACAATTCCTTCGTTGTTGGCCAGGTATAGGTTGTTGTTTTTATCCGCAAAAATGATTTCATCCGCTTTGGTGTTATGATTCACGACGCGGGTCGGCCTTAAATGCAGCAGGGTGTCGGGATTGATCTGCCACACGGAAGCCATCTCTTTGTCCCTGTTAGGGGCGTATTGAACCATCATGGAGATATACATCAAATCGTGGATGGTGGATAGCTGGAATGCCGCTTCCCCAAAGTTTTGCAGTGCTGTTTCAGCATTGCTGGCAGGTTGTTTTGTCGCTTCTCCCTCGGTGGGTAGCAGGCTTGTGCTGAAGAAGGCAAATTGTTGGGTTGAGGAGAGTTGGGTTACCACCGTCTGATATCCTGGCCGAGTTGGGAGCGTGTTGTTTTGAAGCCTACTGGTGATGTTTTGTTCGAGTACGGCCGGCGATGCCGCCATGAGCAGCGTTTGGTTGTATTGGCAGTATACCTCCGTTGGCACGCCGGGGAAGTATGTGTTAAGGAAAAACAGTTCATCGCCTTTCATTCTCGATTCGTAATAGGGTATGGTAAGGCCATTGCTAAGAGTCAATTCATTTGCTTTGGATTCCCTGCCGGATGAAAAAACCGTTTTGAACTGGTTGATGTATTCTGCGCTGTCGGGAATGGACACGACGAGGCAATTTTCCTCCTTGCCATTGTGGTTGATGGTGTACATGGCCAGCTCCGCATCAAAGAGTTGAGCCAGCCTTTCTTCCAGCGGGAAGCTGTCTCTGCTGGCGAGCTTTGTGCTGTTGTCGACGTATTTGTTGTAAAGATTGTTGGCTTTCAGGTAGGCGGTGAAGTACTGGTTAGCCAAGCCCCTTCGATCCTTGCTGTAGTGCATGAGTTTTGTAATGTTGCGAGGTATCGCGCTGTCCAGGCTGAACGTACCGGAGGGACTGTGTTTTAATACCATGTTGGTAAAGCCGTTCTCCTCGGCTCTTACCACCCCACTGGCCTGGATGGTGTTTTGCCCCAAACTGAGATCCATTTCAATCCATCTGGCCTGTTTGGCCAGCGAGGGTGAGGCTTGGCCGGTGTTGGCCAACTGGTTGAACATTGGTTCGGCCATGGCTGGTTGTATCATTAGGCTGATGGGCAATGTGGTGGACATGGTGCGGTAGACGTCCATGAATTCTGTATTGGCGCTAATCGATGCTTTTTTAGGAAGCTCGATGGCCTGTCCAATTAATTCTTCCGATTCACTCAGGAATAGGATTCCTTCTGAGATCGAACTGTAGATCCGGTGTTTCCCGTTCAGGCTCAATACCTGGATGGTGTGGTTGGGTCCTGCGATGACCTCTTGAATGACTGGTGCCATAATCTGTTCCAAGCCTGCTTTTTCGTCTGGATTTTCCAACTGTATTGTTGCCAGGGCTTTCATAGATGAATCCTTGGTTGTGGCGTGGAAGGAAAGGTGTATGGGGCGGGTTAGTAAGTTCGCCAGTATAGGATGGGGCTCTAGGATGTGTTTGATCTGGTGCAATTCGCTCGAATCGAGGGCAGGGAAGAGTAACTCATCTATGTGGTGCGCAAAATCCACACTGTCGGTGGCAGCTAAGTAGGCAGCCAGGGAGGGCATTTTCACTAAGCAGACTGTTTGAGACGGAATGTGGTGTAGGCTATTGGCATTCTGGTATTGTTTGTTGATGTTTAGCCAGTAGATGGCCAAAATTATGATGGTTGTGGCGATGGCACTTCCGAAAGTGTAAAACCAATTTCTTTTGGTCATGATGGTTTGTTTTATTTACGCTTTTAATCAATTGTGGCTTTTTAGCCCTTAAATTACCATTTTTTTCTATTCCGCAGTAGGGTCATCGTGGCAATCGCGACGATCATGGCCGGATAGAGTAATGCTAGGAGAAGTGTGTCCTGATGTTTTGTCCTGATGTTGTAGAATTCACTCCCTGATTTCAACAGCAGGTAATCGCTTGTGTATTTTACTATGAACAAAACGATGCCCAACAGCATCGGGATGAGGTCCATGGTGCAGAGTCCTGCAAAGATGGCCGCAGGCCAGGCCATATTCCCCAGAAACATGATGGTGGCCGTTGTCAATATGTTGGGTTGGGTGTAACCAGTGGCCTTGCGAAGCCAACGGCTGCGTTGCCTCAAATATTCCTGCAATTCTAGTGGGGCAAGGGTTGTCACCAGGGCGTGTCGGTGTTTCAGGAAGACTATATGGCCGTTTTCTTTTTTTAGGCTCATAAGTAAAAACATGTCATCGCCCGAAACATAGCCATCCTTTAGGTCGGCATGGAAGTGGTGTCTTCGCCTTACGGTCAGGTTGGCCCCATTGCACATAATGGGTTGGTTGTTGATGGCTGAGGCTGCCGTCGCCATCTGGAGTGCCATAAACTCCAGTTCAAAAAGTTTCGATAACCGATTCTCCCCAGCCACCATGGCCACCGGTGCAATTGTCATGTCGGGGTTGAGGCTTGCCTGATGGCGGGCTATGGTGTCCAACCAACCCTTATGGTGCAAGCAGTCGGCATCGGTGGTCACCACCACGTCACCTAAGGCTTGGGCAATGCCTTCGCGCAGTGCTATTTTTTTTCCTGGTGTCCCGCTGTTGATCATCTTAAAGTTGGGGCGTTGGCCAGTATGAGTTTTGAGAAGCTTTTCGGTATTGTCGGTTGAGTGGTCGTTGACCAGGATTACTTCGAAATGTGACGCCGGATAGGTTTGGCCTTCAAGGCTTTTGATCAATGATTCGATGTTGTCCGCTTCGTTTCTCAAGGCTACCACAACGGATAAAAATGGCTTTTCGGCACCAAGGGGGAGCGATGCTTCGGAGGTGTTTTGCCAGGCTTTCCTCCACCGAAATAATGTGGCCACATACAATATGGTGGTTGATAGGAGGAATAGTAATAGCACGTTCATGTTTTATGGTATAGAAAAAGCAAAGGAAACGGGTGTTTGCTTTGCTTTTTATTTGGAATGTTTGTTTAGTTTATTTGGTGTTGACAATCCAACTCTCTATGCGGTCGCTGTCCAGGATCTCCTCTTGTCTGCGCTCCGCTTCGGTTAATGAGGGTAAAGCCTCTATGCTGACGACATACCAATTGTTCCTTAAGAAATATTGGGCGTTGGCATACCCTTTGACGCGTAGCTTGTTGATGAACTCCTCGGCTTGCGCTGGGGTTTTGAAACTGCCGACAATGATATGGAAGGCTTTGTCTGGATTTTCTGTCCTTGTTGCGATCGGCTCCTGTTCTGTAACCGGCTCAGGGATTTCCAGCGTGTCCACCATCATGGTTGGTGGCGTTTGGGGTTGCTCAATAGGCGTTTTCCTGTCATTCCTGAAAAAGAAGTAATAAATGGCGAATATCAAAAATAGGGAGATGGGTATCAATATCCACAGCCATGAATTCTTTTTATGGTTCTCTTTTGGTTTGTTGTTCATTGTTTTCTTGCTCGTTGAATTGTTTTCGCTTGTTTTTTGGCTTTTTTTGATGGTGGGTTGTAGCTCTATCAATGGATCGTTCAAAAGTTTCGACGACAAGTGCGTGCTTGATACGGGACTGCCTTGTTCCTCCACCGGTATGTTGGTGGCATTGGTGTCAATGCTCAGCAAATCTTCATCTTCCCGCTTTGGAGGCTGTGGCATCATTCCTGTTTTTCCCTCTTTGTTTTCATTGTTGAGGAAAGTGTTCTGCTCGAAATGGAAGTTCCCGTTGGCATCGCTGGTGAATGTTCCCAATTCAGGAATAGTGTATGTACCGCCAGTGAGAAGGGCTTCTTTTATCCGGGCAACATATTGTTCAATTTGCTGGTTGGCTTGTTCGATTGTGACTTGCTCGTGCTTTGCAATATATTCTGCCAGTAAACCATCGTTGAAGTTTAGGAAGTTGTTGAACAACACGGTATACCCTTTTTCCCGCGCAATTAGGAAGGCTCCAAATCCGGGAATGATGATCCTGTTGTTGCTTTTTATCAACTCTAATATATGTTGTTCCATAATATATTAAACAATTAATCAAATATAAATGAATGCTTTAAATATACGGAGAAAATTGATACCATAAAAAAGTCAATCTATTTAAATGGTGAATAATGCTTTTTTATCTGTTTTTGTGTGATGATGAAGTTGCCTAATAGTGTTGGAATGGCGCTGTTTACGAGCCAGATTATAAACATGGCAGTTAGTGTTGACAATTCATTATTCGAAATGCCAGCAAATACAAAAAGTGCCACACTCCCTTTGATTCCAATGTCGGCCAAAAAGATTGATGGGATCACCGTGATGCAGAAATAGTAGGCTGGAATCAAAGCAACCATATGTCTCACATCCATATCGGGCTGGAAGGCATGGAGCATGATGGCCAATTGCGTTGCAAAAACCATGTACCGCAACATGCTTAACGATAGGGTGACCGACAAGTAACGAAGGTTGATTATTTTTCGAGCAAACAAGAGTCGTATTCTTCGTAGTTTATATCCAATGCTTGTGGTTCTTGCCAGCAGGATGGTGGTGGCAAGAACCAACAGGCCGACCGCCAAGAGAGTAAGGATAATCCTGCCCATGGATGTCCAATCGAGGGCATGCGTTGGTTTGCCAATAATAAATGGCAGCGACAGCCCCAGTGCCACGACAATAACAACGGTTTGCACCATGCTGGAGAGAAGCGACAGGGCTAGGGTGAGGCTACGTTGGTGGCGGGGTAACCACGCGATGCGCCCCACATGTTCTCCTGTGCGTGCCGGGGTAATGTTGCCCAATGCCATGGCCGTCAGGGTTGTGCTGATGGCTTCAGTTATGGATATGGTTTTTATTGGCCTGAGAATGAAGCGCCATTTGAGTGATTCCAACAGTAAGTTGATTGCCAGCAAAGCCAGCTGGAGCAATAGGATGCGCGCTAGTTGGCTGGTTTGGCAGGCCATAATTTGTTGCAAGGCTTCCCATTGTTCAAAATCGACCAGTCGGTACGCCAGGTAGGCATACAGGGCAAGTATGACCAGAACGACCCATGCTTTTTTTATGGCCGGCTTTTTCAATCGTTACAGTTTTATCGGATGGTTTGTTTTTTCCTATTGACGATGGGGAGGGTAACAAAGGCCAATAATCCCAAAACTATCACAAGAATGTTTTGGCTGGAGTGCACCACCAATGCGAAGTTGCCGGCAACTTCTTCCGAAATACCATACAGCACAAGCGTTTGGATCACCATGAAATGCCAGGCTCCCAAACCGCCTTGTATGGGAGCCAGCATCCCCAGGCTTCCGGTTATCAGGATGGTGAGTCCGGCTGTCATCCCCAGGTGAGCGGTGGCCTCCATGGCAAAAAACGTGACGTAAAGCATCAGGAAATAGAAGACCCAGATGGCAGCGCTCAGGATGATGAACAGGGGTTTGTTGGTCAGCTGGTTGAAAGATTGGATGCCATCCTTGAATTTCTTCCAAAGGTCGCCCAGCTTCGATAGGAAGCTGTTTTTTATTTTCCGATATACCAAATAGGCAATGGCGAGCGAAAGCAGCGCAACCACCCAAAATACCGGACTTGTGATGAGTTGTGGTGCCGAAGGGATTACCATTGTTTGGGTAATCAGGGTGATGATGAGTTTGTATTCCAATAGGAAAACCAAGGCCAGCAGCACCACCATGCCGATTAAATCGGCCAGTCTTTCGATGATAACGGTGCCGGCCACCCTCACGAAGGAGATGTTTTCGTATTTGCTGATGACGCCGCATTTTGAAACTTCACCCATGCGTGGCAGGATCAGGTTGGCCAGGTAGCCCGTTAGCACAGCCCCAAAGGTGTTGATGATGCCAGGTTTCTTTCCCTCGGTGGCAATGAGCATTTGCCACCTCACCGCACGCGCCAGGTGGCTGAAAATGCCAAGCACCAACGAAAATGCAATCCATTTGTAATCGAAATCGTGCTTCAATGAAATAGCTATCTCGCTGAAATTCCTGTCTTTGAAGAGGATGTAGAGAATGATCAGTCCCAATGAAGGGAACAGGATGCTCTTTATGATCCGGATAATCTTTTGCATATGGTTTTCAAATAAGTATGGCGCCAAATAATTGGGCGCTATGGTTCAATTGCTTAACTTTGGCGGCGAAAATGGGTGCAATTTAATAAATTGTTCGCAAAATAAGCGTTTTAAATTATACAGGAGCGATTGGATGAATAGAGTTACCGCAAAGAAACATTTGGGACAACATTTTTTGACCGACCAAGGGATTGCACGGAGTATTGCCCAGAGCATAGGCGAAATACCCCGTCAGGTGTTGGAGATTGGACCGGGTATGGGTGTGCTGACCAATTATTTATTGGAAAGGGAAGAATTGGATTTGAAGGTCATAGAGATCGACGATGAGTCGGTAGTTTATTTGAATGAGCATTTTCCCGCATTGCATGGTCGTATAATACAAGGCGATTTTTTGAAGCTGGATCCCGATCAGGTGTTTCACGGTGATTTTTCTGTTATTGGTAATTTCCCCTATAATATTTCGAGTCAGATTTTTTTCCGCATCCTCGACTACAAAGACCGGGTGCCCAGCGTGGTGTGTATGTTGCAAAAGGAGGTGGCCGAACGGTTGGCATCCCCTCCTGGCAATAAGGCTTATGGCATTTTAAGCGTCCTCTTGCAGGCTTATTACGACATCGAGTATCTGTTTACGGTTCATGAGCATGTGTTTTCACCGCCGCCCAAGGTAAAGAGTGCCGTCATTCGGTTGAGGCGCAATCAAGTTCAGGATTTGGGCTGTTCACCGGCACTTTTCAAAACCATTATAAAAGCTACCTTCAACCAAAGGCGTAAAACCATCTGGAACTCCATTCGGGCGGTATCGTTCAACCATGAGGCTTTGCGTAGCCATGCGCTGATGACCCGCAGGCCTGAGCAATTGAGCGTGGCCGAGTTTGTGGAGCTGACCAATTTGGTGGCCGCAAATCCTTCATAGCCGTAGATAATATATTGTCAAATTTCAAAAAAGCTTCGACATGTCAAATTTTGAATTGACACGCCAGTTTGTTGAAGAGCTCCAGGAGCTGATTGTCAAAAAGGATGAGGCCGGGATAAAGGCTATTTTGAACGATCTGCACCCGGCCGATATTGCGGAGCTTTATGTGGAGCTGGATATGGATCAGGCTCATTACCTCTATTTCATTATGGAGGATGATGTGGCTGCCGATGTGATTACCGAACTTGAAGAGGACGATCGTCGGCGTTTCCTAAACAGCCTTCCCAGTGAGGTGATTGCCAAGCGGTTTATCGACAATATGGATTCGGATGATGCTGCCGACATCATCTCTGAATTTGATGATGAGCGTCAACGAGAAGTTCTTTCGCACATCGAAGACGTTGAAACAGCCGGCGATATTGTGGATCTGCTCCATTACGATGAGAATACGGCCGGTGGTTTGATGGCCAAAGAGTTAATTAAGGTTAAGGATACGTGGGGTATTCCTACCTGCTTACGCAGCATGCGCCGTCAAGCCGAGTATGTGGATGAGGTCTATTATGTTTATGTGGTGGATCAGGGCAATGTACTTAAGGGAACCCTCTCTCTAAAGCGGATGCTGTTGAACAGCTCTTCGGAATCGCTGGTGAAGGATATTTATAACGACGATGTTATTTCGGTTAATGTCGACACCTCTTCCGAAGAGGTTAGTAACATCATGGATAAGTACGGGCTGGTGGCCTTGCCCGTGGTCGACAGCATTGGCCGGTTGGTGGGGCGCATTACCATCGACGACGTGGTGGACATTATTCGCGAAGAGGCTGGAAAAGACTACCAGTTGGCTTCGGGTATCACCGAAGATGTTGAAGCATCCGACTCGGTTTGGCTGCTGACTCGAGCCCGCGTGCCCTGGTTGTTGATTGGCCTGTTGGGCGGTATTGTAGGCTCTCGTGTTATCGGCGGGTTTGAATCCTACCTGGGGCGATTCCCACATTTGGCCTTTTTTATGCCGCTGATTGGCGCCATGGGCGGCAATGTGGGCATTCAATCGTCGGCTATTGTGGTGCAATCGCTGGCCAGCGGTGTTAAGGATTTGGAAACCAGCCTTACCAAATGGTTCAAGGAGATTAGTGTAGCACTTTTAAATGCTACGGTTTTGTCGTTTATAATATTTGGATACAATCAGATCATAGGCTCCGACATGGCTTTGACCTATACCGTTTCGTTGGCCCTCTTTTCGGTGGTGATTTTTGCCTCCTTGTTTGGTACGCTTATTCCATTGGTGCTCAATCGCATCAATATTGATCCGGCAGTGGCCACCGGGCCATTTATCACCACCCTTAACGATATCATCGGCATGTTTATGTATCTGACCATTGGCGCCTATTTTTACAATCTGTTGGCGTGATGAAACACCCAAAGCCAACTAGTGTGTTGGCTTTGGGTATCGCATTCTTTTCAGCAGCCCAAGCTGCCAATGTGTTTATACATCTTAGCCAGACCGCCCTCGCTGGTCTCTTTGTAGAGGCTTGGCAAGTCGTGGCCGGTTTGTTTCATCACCTCCACCACATGGTCGAAGCTTACCCGGTGGCGCCCATCGGAGAAGGTGGCAAAAATGTTGGAGTCCAGGGCGCGAGCTGCAGCAAAAGCGTTGCGCTCGATGCAGGGTATTTGTACCATGCCACACACCGGATCGCAGGTTAGTCCCAAGTGGTGCTCCAGCCCCATCTCCGCCGCATATTCAATTTGAGCTACCGAGCCGCCAAATAGTTGACAGGCCGCAGCAGAGGCCATGGCGCAGGCTACCCCAACTTCACCCTGACACCCTACTTCGGCGCCGGATATGGAGGCATTGTGCTTCACCACATTCCCAAACAACCCTGCTGTGGCTAGCGCTTTCAGTATGCGAGTCTCCCTAAAATCGTGTTTTTTATGCAAGTAATATAGTACTGCCGGTAATACGCCTGAACCTCCGCATGTGGGGGCTGTAACGATTTTGCCGCCTGAAGCGTTTTCTTCCGAGACGGCTAGGGCGAAGGCATAAACCATACCCCTGTTTTTCAACGATCCATCGTAACCCTTGGCCTTGATCAGGTAGTCACTGGCTTTTCGTCGCACGCCCAATCCCCCGGGCAACACGCCTTCTCTCTCAAGTCCTCTGGTGACCGAATCGCGCATCACATCCCATATCTCTTGCAAGTAATCCCATATTTCTGGTCCTTCGCATTGCTCCACATATTCCCAATAGGTTGACCCGTTCTTGTCGCACCATTTTTTAATGTCCTCTATGGTGCTGAAATTATAAAGCGATGGTTGTGTATTCTCCTTTTTTATGCCATCCGATAGGGTACCGCCTCCCACACTGTAGGTGGTCCACTCGTTTGTTTTATTGCCGGTATTGTCGAAGGCTTCAAACAACATGCCATTGGGATGGAATGGGAGCTCAATGGAGGGTTCAAAAATGATTTGGGTTGGTGCGGCCGGTTCCAGCACCTTTAGGATCGCTTCGTCGGTTAAGTGGCCTTTGCCCGTTGCGGCCAAACTGCCATAGAGCGTAACCCTGAAGGAACCTGCCTGGCTGTTTCGTCCCAGGAAAATCTCAGCAGCTTTGCGCGGTCCCATCGTATGGCTGCTCGATGGGCCATGTCCAATCTTAAAAAGTTCTCTGATTGAGTCCATATCTGACAATGTTTTATAAGGCCGAAATATAAGGATATTCCTGATACTTTTTACTGGAGGGGAGTCCCTTTGGGTGAGGTGAAGATCTCTCCTCATAGCTTGTTTTTTCAGGCATAAATTGTTAATAATGGAATAATCGGCTTATTTTTGGAACCTATTTGAATTATGTCCGTAACAAAGAGCAGGAAATAATTAAATTCTATGGGAAAGTGATGAAAAAGCTGATTATTTTGTTAGGGATTGTGTTGATGCCCATGTTAGTTGAGGCACAAGTTGCTAAATATAAAGCAATGTTTACACTGAATTTTATCCGCTATATCGGATGGCCAGAAGCTGCAAAGCAAGGCGATTTTGTTGTTGGTGTTGTACGTGACAAGGAGCTTGCCGATTGGTTGCGCGATCAGTCGGCCGGGAAAAAATTTGGTTTCCAGGATGTGGTGATCAAAGAGTTTCGGTCGGCAGAGGAAGTTGTTGACTGCCAGGTTGTTTATGTATCTGCCAATATTAATTATTCAAAGTTTGCTTCAACCATCTCTTCCAAAGTGAAGAATGAAACCTTGATTGTCACCGAATCGGAAGGTGCCACTCAGAATGGGAGCATGATTAATTTTGTGGTTAGGGACGAAAAACTTAAGTTTGAGTTGCATAAGGCCAATGCAGCAAAAAGTGGAATCCAATTTAGCAGTAAGTTGGAGACCATGAGTAATGCCATCAATTTGTAAATCTTGAAAATATGTTTAAAATTAAACTGAATATAGCTCAAAAACTGTTGGCTGGCTTTGGTATCCTGTTTTTATTTATTCTTGTCAACGGAATCATCACATTTGTCATTCTTACCAATGGCCGTAGCATTACCCGCGATGTGACACAGGAGTATATGCCTACTTCGGTGGCTCTGGAGGATTTGAAGGCTTTGTCAACACAAAGCAAAATGTTGATAAAAAGTTGGGTTTATATTGAACGACAACCTGCCACACCCGATAAGCAAAAGTTGGCGCAACTGATTGATTCGGTTTACCCGGCATTGAAGAACAAGTTGGTCAATTATTCACAAGATTGGGTTGAAGCGGACAAGAAGTCGCTCGATTCAGTGTTCGTATGCATGGAAAACTCCTTTGAGTTGCAAAAAGGCATCATGAACAACCTCAACAGTTTTGAATCGTACGATGATATGATGGCCACCATGGAGGCTGAAATGTTGGTGGAAGAAGGTGGTGAGGTGATTATGTTGGGCGAACAGGCCGAAACCATCTTGACCGATTTGTCGCAGCACTATGTTGCCACCAGTGATGAAGCGTTGGGCAGCATGAATTCGTCGTTTTCCATCCTCTCAATTTTTATTGTGCTGATGAGCTTGCTGGTGATGGCACTTTCTGCAGGGGTGGCCTACATTCTATACAAGTCGATTATTGCACCATTGCAAAAAAGCGTCGCTTTTGCCAAAAGCATTGGGCAGGGCGATCTTACCGCCAGTATCGAGTACCATCAGGATGATGAAATTGGCCAGCTGGTTCAATCGTTGAGTGTGATGGCAACCAACCTGAAGGGTATTGTGATGACCATTACCCAGAATGCTAACGAGTTGGTCTCTTCGGGCGCTTTGGTGCGCAACAGTTCGGTGCAGCTCTCCAAAGGAGCCTCAGAACAGGCTGCCAGTGCCGAGGAGGTGTCCACTTCCATCGAGGAGATGGCTGCCAATATTGATCAGAATACCGAAAATGCTGTTGAAACAGAGAAAATTACCAACCAGACAGCTACTAATATTAAGCAATCCAATGAGTTGTCGAATGAGGCAGCTCACGCCATGAAGTCCATCTCTGAAAAGATTGGTGTGATTGGTGATATTGCTTTTCAAACCAATATCCTAGCATTGAATGCGGCTGTTGAAGCTGCCAGGGCAGGTGAACATGGCCGTGGTTTCTCGGTGGTGGCTGCCGAAGTGCGCAAACTTGCCGAGCGAAGCAAACATGCTGCCGATGAAATTGTAGGCCTGGTGAAGCGGGGTATGAAGGTATCGCATGAAGCTGGACAAAAAGCCCAGATGCTGGTACCCGAGATTGAACGCACTACCCTTTTGATCAAAGAGATATCTGCTGCCAGCATCGAGCAAAAAACCGGTGCAGAGCAAATAAATATGGCGATGCAGCAATTGAACTTCATTACACAGGAAAATGCTTCATCGAGCGACGAGTTGACCCAGGGCGCCAATCAGTTGGCGCGGTTGGCCGACAACCTTAAAACTGCTGTGGGCTATTTCAATATTGGGGAACGAAACGAGGCAACTGCTCCGGGTCATAGCGCTAATGTGGCCGACCAGGTTCGTCGTGTCGAAACAAAATCGGCTCCCAAACGTAAAGGGTCGAGTGTTTCGGTTAAAGGTGCCCGGATTGATTTGAATCCGCCAGTCACCAGCGAGTACGACTTGGATAATTATGAAAAATTTTAAAGTGAGGCACCAATAAATAAACTCTTTTTATGGCAGAACCATTTAATATTCAGTTTTCAACAGATGCGAATCTACAGGTTGTCTCTTTTTCGGGGCAATTGGTGATCAACCATATAGAGAAAATTAGCAGTCATGCAAAGGATCAGCTCGATTTTGACCAAGCGTTGGCGGTAGTTATTGAGGATTGTGAAAATATTGACATCACATTTGTTCAGTTTCTTATTGCGCTTCAGAAAACTTGGTTGCAAAATGGTTTGGATTTTTCAGTGAAGGCCTCCGTTAAGGAGGAGTTGGTGCGTTTGATTGAAAATGCAGGATTTATTAATGTATTGAAATAGAAATTATTATATTATGGCAAAAACAGTTCTTATTGTTGATGATTCAGAAAGTATTCGTGAAGTTGTCAATTTTACTTTGCAAAATGAAGGTTACGACGTATTGGTTGGCGTGGATGGTGAAGATGCCTTGAAGTTCTTGGATGGACGTACCATTGATATCGTGATTACCGATTTGCACATGCCTAATCTTGACGGACTTGGATTGATCCGTAAAATCCGTGAGATGGAGAGCTACAAACATATTCCAATTCTGTTCCTGACCACCGAGTCGCAGGCTGAAAAGAAGATGGAAGCGAAAGAGGCGGGTGCCACCGGATGGATCATCAAACCCTTTGTGCCGGCTAAACTTTTAAGCGCAATTACCCGAGTTATTAGATGATTGAACAGATAAGAGAAATATTTCTTTCTGAAGCATCTGGTCAGCTTGAGTTAATTGATGCCATCTCTAGTGGTGGCGAGTTTTGTGGCGATGATAATAAGGTGGTGTTGATTCAGCGGGCGATGCATTCGATGAAAGGTTCGGCTCCTATGTTTGGTTTTTCACATGTGGCCGATCTTGCTTTGGCTGTGGAGCAAACTTATAAGCGCTTTATCATCAATAATATTGATAGTGTGCCCGATTCGGTTATGATCCAAACGCGGCAGGCTGCATCGGTAATACGTGAATGTCTTTCCACATTGGAAATGCCTTGTGAAGAGGTTTTGCAACGTAAGAAAGAATTGATTGATTATTTTAATCAGCTTCAATAGATAATGCTCTGATTATGATAGATAGATTTAAGGCGAAATTTGTAGAGGAGTCTCTCGATAATGTGAATGATCTGGAGGAAGCCCTTTTCCTTTTGGAAAAAGACTCGAAAAATAAAGAGATCATAGAACGTATTTTCCGGGCTATGCACTCGCTTAAGGGTGGTGGTGCCATGTTTGGCTTTAACGACTTGAGCGAGTTCACGCACAACTTGGAAACTGTTTTTGATATGGTGCGCAACAATAAGCTGGATGTGGATTATGATTTGATCTCACTCACATTCGCTTCCATCGATCATATCAAAAGGCTGCTTCAGTCGGGTGACTTGAAAGATGCCTCAGATATTCATGAGCAGAAGAAGTTTATTGAAAAGGTACAAGCTTATATCAAGGGTCAAGGATCACCTTCTGGCGCCACTTTTTCGGAAGTAGCCCAGGTGCAGGACTCAGGAGCCTGGACCAACTACCTGATTACCATAAGGCCATCGGAGTCGTTGCTTAAGAACGGAACCAATCCTTTCTTCCTTATCGAGGATTTGGCTGCCCTTGGCGAGGCTCAAACGGTTGTGTTTGTTTCCCGTATCCCGCTATTGGGCGACTTGAACGTTCTAAGCCTCTATGTTGATTGGCAAGTGGTGCTATACACCGACCAAAACATCAACGACATCAAAGATGTGTTTATCTTCGTAGAGGACGATTGTAAGGTAGAGATCCAGCCTTTGCCAGCCGGTCGTTATATTGACGGGCAAGCCATGGCTGAAATATTGGATCGTGCTCGCGTGTCGGAAACTTTGCTTACGGTTGATGATTTTGCTGTGTTCAACCAGCCTTCCAACGAGCAGGCCGAAGGCGACCAGGAAAGTGCTAAGAAGATTCAGCTTAAGGAGCATAAAATATCCAGCATCCGGGTATCATCAAAAAAGATCGATGAACTGGTGAATGCCGTCAGCGAGTTGGTGACCATTCAGGCACAACTCAACCTGTTTGCTGAAAAAAGTGGCGATGCCACCATGTCGGCCTTGGCCGAGAACATACAAAAAATTACACGTCAGCTGCGCGACAATGCCTTTGAAATCAGTCTGATTCCTTTGCAAAGTGAGCTGATGCGTTTCCAGCGTCTGGTGCGCGACCTGTCGAAGGAGATGAAAAAGGAGATCGACTTCATCATCGAAGGGGGTGACATCGAGTTGGATAAAAACATCATCGAACACCTTACCGATCCGTTGCTCCATATCTTGCGCAACTCTGTTGATCATGGTATCGAAACTGGTGACGAGCGGGTTAAAAATGGCAAATCGCCCAAAGGAACCATTGTGTTTAAGGCCTATTATTCCGGCTCTTCGGTTATCATTAAAGTGGCCGACGACGGGAAAGGGATCGATCCCGATATGATTTTCAAAAAGGCGGTCAAGAAGGGGATCATCGATGAGAAGGATGTGCTGACGCGCAAAGAGATTTTCGACTTGGTGTTTGTGAGCGGTTTTTCCACCAAGGACAATGTGACGGACGTTTCAGGCCGTGGGGTTGGGATGGATGTGGTGAAGAAAAAGATTGGTGAGATCAGGGGAGAGGTTTCTATCGACTCCACGCCAGGTAAAGGCACCACCCTCACCTTGGAGTTGCCCCTTACTCTTTCCATCATCGATGGGTTGTTGGTGATGGTGGCAGGACGGCAGTATGTGATTCCCATATCCAATATCGAACGCATTTTCGCCACTGGGGCGGTTACCTTGTCGCAAGGCATCACCAACACCGTGGTGATCAACAATGAGCAATTCGCCTATCTTAACTTGCGTGAGCTGTTCCATGAGGAACCTGCCGATATTGCCACTCAGCAGCTATTGCTGGTCAATTACGAGGATAAGAAAGTTGGTGTGCTGGTCGATCGCGTGGTTGGTGAATATCAAACTGTAGTAAAACCTTTGGGGCGTTACTTACGTAAGATAGATATCATTTCTGGTGCTTCTGTTATGGGCGATGGTTCCATTTCGATGGTACTCGATACCAACCGTATGATTCATCACAATTCGCAACGCAAGTACCGGACAAATTAATGTGGGATAATATAAAACCAGGGAGTTTAATCAAATGAGCGAACAATTGGAATCATTAATATCGTTTAGGATTGGAAGTGAACATTTTGCTTTTGATACCTTGAAGGTTCGGCATATTCTTGAGATGTCTGCTATCACCAAAGTGCCCAATGCCAAATCATACATACTGGGCATTGTCAACCTGCATGGCACCATTATCCCCGTGGTGGATTTTCGGATGATGCTTGGTGTGGAAATCACTGGGGATACTTCCGACACCTCCATTGTTGTGACTTCTGTTGACGGAAATAATGACTCGTATATCGGATATGTGGTCGATCAGGTTGATGAAGTCTTTAATTGTCAGGGCCTTGACGTTAAGGATAACGTCGCCATTGAAGCCGGAAATGAATTGGCAAATACTTTTATCGGAAATGTGTACGTTAAGGAACGATTTGTGCATATCATTGATTTGAATGAATTATCGCAATTAGTGGAGCAATAAATAGAATAGCATGAGTGAGAATAATTCATATTTAACATTTAAGGTTGGCGCTAATCTTTTTGGGATCCATGTTGAACATGTGGTGGAGATTCTCGAATTTGTTCCGCTGAAGTCAAAACCTGAAAGTTTGCCCTATATCCTTGGGTTGATTGAGCACCGCGATGAGGTGATCCCGTTGGTAGATACCGGGTTGAAATTTGGGCAGCCTGCCATTGAGATCAATGAGCAAACCTGTATTGTTGTTCTTAATATTCTCAATAGCACCACCAATCGGAATTACCATGTGGCCATTGTGGCCGACCTGGTCACCGATGTTATTGATGTGGAAGAGTCACAACTTCAAGTTATTGAGAGTGATTACAAGCCTGGTTACGTGATTGGAGCCGTGAAACACAATGATGCCTTGGTTCTGATGATGAATGTCAATAAGGTGTTTTCTGATACCGATGTGTTGTTGATCAACAATTTGGTGCAGGAGTTTAATCATTAATGATCAATAACGAGATGTCTGAATCAGTGAGAAACGGTCAAGCGGAGATGGATTGCTTCAAAGCGGAGTTGGGGGAGAAAGATTTCAAACTGTTGAGCGACTATATCTATTCGGAATACGGGATCAAGATGCCCGGGGTCAAGCGGGTGATGTTGCAAGGACGTTTGTTGAAACGGATCCGCGAATTGAACATGCGCTCCTACAGCGACTACTGCAAATACCTTTTTAGTGAAGAAGGGCAGGCCAAAGAACTTTATAGTTTTTTGAGTGTTATTACCACCAATAAAACCGACTTCTTCCGGGAGCCAGTTCATTTCGACTTCTTGCGGCAGTCCGTACTGCCCGAGCATATAGCTGGAAGGAACGGAGTTTTGAATGTTTGGAGTGCGGGCTGTTCCAGTGGGGAGGAACCCTATACCATCGGTATGGTGTTGAATGAGTTCAAACGCATCAACCCATCCCTGAACTTCTCGATACTGGGCACCGACATCTCTTCCAATGTGTTGCAAAAGGCTGCACAGGGCGTTTATGCCGAAGGGAAGATCGATATTATTCCGCTGGATCTTAAAAAACGCTACTTTTTGCGTAGCAAGGATCGGGTTAACCCCACTGTCAGAGTTCATCCGATGCTGCAGCAAAATTTGGCTTTGCGGTATCTCAACCTGATGGATGCCACTTACGACATTAATGAGCGGTACGATATCATTTTTTGCCGCAATGTGTTGATATATTTTGATCGGCAGACACAAGAACAGGTCATCAACAAATTGTGCCGTCATTTGAAAGAGGGAGGCTATTTTTTCATCGGACACTCCGAATCCCTCTCCAGCATGTCGGTGCCATTGCAGCATATTAAACCAACGATATTCAGAAAGATATAATAAGTAGTAAATAAAAAAGGGAAAATATATAGTTATGGGTAATTTAACGGACAAACAGTTACTGAAAGAGCTTAAAGACAGACTGGAAGAGAGGAAGAAATTTGAGAATGAATTCAATGAACTCAACAAGGATTACTTGTCGGTTACCAAAAAATTGAAGGATTCAGAGGCGCTGAAGAGTCACTTTATTTCTAACATCTCAAACGAAATCGTTAACCCTTTCACCTCCATCCTGGGGCTGTCGAAAGCTATCCTGTCGGTTGAAAAGCACGACTGGAAGAAAGTGGTTTCCATGGTGGCCCTTATTCACAGTGAGGCCTTCAACCTCGATTTTCAGTTGCGCAATATTTTTGTGGCGGCCAAAATCGAAGCCGGAGAAATTACGCCTAATATTTCCAAAGTTAACATCAGCAGCTTGGTTGGTTCGGTGATCGATTCTTTCAATATCGTGGCGCGCAAAATGGGCATCGAAATTGAAACCCAATACAACATTGCCCATGGTTTTGGCAAGAATTTTTATTTTAAAACCGACTCGGAAAAGCTGAAGCTTGTGTTGAGCAACTTGTTGAACAACGCCTTGAAATATAGTTATAAAGATAGTAAGGTAATTGTTAAGGTTTGGGTTGATGATGAGGAGCTTTTCATCTCGGTACAGGATTTTGGTACCGGCATCTCCGAAAAGAACCAAAAGGTTATTTTCGAACGTTTCAAACGTTTGGATACTGGCATCAACTCCATCAATCGGGGGCATGGCTTGGGGCTATCTATCACAAAAGCCCTTTTGGACGTGATTGACGGAAACATTGAGATACAGAGCCAGAAAGGCGAAGGCTCCACTTTTACGATCTCTTTGCCCGAATCAAAAAATATAGTGGACGGGTTTAGTGGCGATGGAAATGATATATTCTTTGAAGACGGTGATGAGATTTTTTAAGAAGTAGATGAATGGAATATTTACAACATTTTTTATATCCTTCGTCTCTCTTTGCCAGTAAAGAGCCCTATATGGTAAAGACCATTTTGGGGTCGTGTGTGGCCATCTGTTTGTGGGATAAGCGCCTCAAGATTGGCGGGATCAATCATTACATGCTTCCCAGTTGGAATGGTAATGACCTGGCATCGCCCAAATATGGCAACATCGCACTTGATAAACTGATAGAACGCTTGCAATCTATGGGATCGCGCGTGGAGGATCTCCAGGCGAAGATTTTCGGTGGCGGTGAATTGTTGGATTCCGGTAAGGGGAACTCCATTGTGATTGGTGAACGCAATATCAGGGTGGCGCGGTTGATGCTTGAGGAGCGGAAAATACCCATTGTGGCTTCCAGCATTGGCGGAAAGAGAGGGCGGAAAATTTTGTTTTTTACAGATACCGGCGAAGTACGGCACAAGTTTCTGGAAAAACGCGAGTATTAACAATCAAGCGATTGATTTATAGCATAAAGGTGCATATTTTTTAACAGGATGGAAAAAAAGATCAGGGTATTAATTGTTGACGATTCTGCTGTTGTGCGCCAATCTCTGGCTTCTATATTGGAGAGGGATCCCGAAATAGAAGTGATGGGGACGGCGGCAGATCCGATTATTGCGGTGAAAAAAATTCAGAAAGAGGTTCCCGATGTCATCACACTCGACATTGAGATGCCTCGTATGGATGGATTAACCTTTCTGCGCAAGATCATGTCGCAGCATCCGATTCCTGTTGTGGTCATCTCTTCGTTAACCACCGAAGGAACCGAGGTGGCCATGAAGGCACTTGAATATGGGGCTTGCGAAATCATTGGCAAGCCGGCGATGAATGCAGGCCAATTTATTTTGGAGTCGCAAATCATGCTGTGCGATGCTGTTAAGGCGGCTGCCCAATCCAAGCTGAGCCGCAAGAAATCGGCCCAAAAAGCCACGCCTGCCCAGGAGCCTCCTGTTATGCGTGTCAAGCCCACATCCATTGAAGTAACGCCAAAATTGTCGGCCGATGTCATTCTTGATAAAGGAAGTGCCCTCAGCCGCATGGTTCACACCGAAAAGGTGATCGTTCTCGGAGCTTCCACCGGTGGGACGGAAGCCATTCGCCACCTGTTGCGAGAGATGCCTCCCAAAATGCCTGGAATAGCCATTGTGCAGCATATGCCCGAGGGTTTCACACTCTCCTTTGCCAATAGTCTCGATAAAATATCCAATCTGGAGGTCAAGGAGGCCGAGAATGGCGACAAACTCTACCAGGGACGCGTCCTAATTGCCCCAGGCAACAAACATCTTTTGCTGAAAAGTGTGGGCAAGGAGTATTTTGTGGAGGTGAAGGATGGGCCTTTGGTCAACCGACACCGTCCTTCGGTCGATGTGCTTTTTCGGTCGGCAGCCCGTTATGCCGGTCACAATGCCATCGGTATCCTGCTGACTGGGATGGGCAACGATGGCGCCAGCGGCCTTAAGGAATTGCACGAAGCCGGAGCCCACACCATAGCTCAGGATGAAGCTTCATCGGTGGTGTTTGGCATGCCCAAGGAGGCCATCAAGTTGGGAGCTGCCGACAAAATATTGCCATTGGGCGACATCACCAACCATCTTTTACATCAATTACACAACAAGCACTAACCTGGCGTGTTTTTACGTTTTGTACTGTCGCTATAATACAAATATATACACCGATGAAAAAAATTAAGACCAAGCGGATTATCCAGCTTTATACCTTTAGAGGTCTGATTCTTGGATTGATCGTTTCTCTTTTGACGCTTCTCTTGGGCATGAATTCCGATGTGTTTCACAAAAGCGAGCGTACCCTCAGCAGCCTTCTGAGTATTTTTCCTGGATTGTGGCTGGTGTTCGCTTTTCCCATGATTACGGCATTAGGCGGCTACTGGCTGGCAAAAAAGCTGTCGCTTATCATTAAAAAACAGAACCGTTCCTTACAGGATGTAGGCAGTCGTTCGCAGCACATCCTCAATTTTGTGGATTCCTTGGGTGAGGGTCGATTCAACGATGAGTTGGTGGTGAAGAACCAAAATGACCATTTGGGCATGTCGTTGAAGCGTTTGCGCGACTATATGATCCGCAACAAGCAGGAAGAGGAGCAGCGCCGTATCGAGGAAGAACAACGCACGTGGGTCACCAACGGTTTGGCCCAGTTTGCGGAAATCTTGCGTCGGAACAACGATAATATGGAAGAGTTGTCTTTCAACATCATACAATACCTGGTTAATTATATGAAAATCAACCAAGGGGGATTCTTCCTTCTGAACAGCAACAACAAAGGCGACCGGTATTTTGAACTATCGGCCTTTATTGCTTACGACCGCAAGAAATTCACCGATAAGGTGATTCCCTGGGGTGAAGGTTTGATTGGGCGCTGCGGATTGGAGCGGGAAACCATCTATATGACCGACATCCCCGACAACTATATGAACGTTACTTCGGGTTTGGGCGAATCGAACCCACGCTCTTTGCTTATTGTGCCTCTCAAGGCCAACGATGAGATTTTTGGCGTGATTGAAATGGCTTCTTTCCAGCCCTTCCATGAATATGAAATCGGTTTTGTGGAGAAGACAGCGGAGAGTATAGCTCTCACCATCTCCACCGTACGAACCAATATCCAAACCCAGAAGCTGCTGAGGGAAACGCAAATCCAAGCTGAGAAAATGGCACAGCAGGAAGAGGAGTTGCGCCAGAACTTGGAGGAGATGCAAGCCACCCAGGAGGAGAGCGAACGCCGGGAGGTGGAACGCAAGGGGATATTGGATGCCATCGACCATGCCGCCATCAGTTGTGAGTTTGAAACCGACGGCACACTCATCAGTGTGAACCATAATTTCTTGAAGACATTTAAATACAAGCCCGAAGAGATTGATGGACAAAACTTGAAGATATTCTTTTTCAAGGACGATGTGGATGAGCTCGAAAGCATCCTCCTGACGCTCCAGAGCGGCTCCAACTACCGCGGTCGTTGTCGCAGGCGGACTAAGACCGGGGAGGAGATCTTCCTGTTGTCCACCTATAGCCCTGTAATCGACAACGAAGGGGATGTCCTGAAAATAATCAGTCTCGAAACCGATGTGACCGACCAGGTGCGGCTCGAGGAGGAGATGAAACGGAGCAAAGAGGAGCTGGGCGTGTTGCTCGAGGAGGCGCGCAACGAGATGAAAGAGCAGTTTAAGGAGATCGAAGCGGTGAAAATACGCAACGAGAAAACCTTGGAGGGGGCACTGGATGCCATTATCACTACCAATAAAGATGGTATGATTGAGTTCTTTAATGCTGCCGCCGAAAAATTGTGGGGATACCGCCGTTCCGAGGTGCTGGGCAACCAGGTGAATATGTTGTTCTCAGCCGACGCCATTAAGAATAACGATTTTGTTAAAGCTTTTGCCACGCCCGATATGAAGAAGGTGGTGGGTGAACGGCGCGAGGTGCCTATAAAGGATAAGTTTGGTGAGGAAGTGGCGGTGTTGTTCCTGCTTTCCGAAGCCCAGGTGGGGGAGGATCACTCTTTTACCGCTTTTATCCAGAATGTGGAAGTTGAGTTGTTTTAACGTGATGGTGGGGATAGGTGATGATGAATTTTAAAGATTATCTAGTTGAATTAAAGCGATATACGCCTTATGATTTTAGTGAGTACTCCGATAGTTCCATCTATCGGCGTATCCACAAAATTCAGCAGGATCATAAGCTGACCCTGGATCAGTTGACTGACTTAACCCGGACCAATCCGGGTTTTGTTGAAAAACTGGTGGAGGAGATTACCGTCAACACCACCGAGTTGTTTAGGGATCCGGAGGTATGGGATAGTCTGTATAAAAATGTTTACCCTGCCTTGCGCAAGAATAAAGTGATCAATGTTTGGCATGCCGGCTGCTCCAGTGGGCAGGAGGTCTACTCGAACCTGATCTTGCTTAATGAGTTGGGGTTGCTCGACCGTTGCCGGGTGATGGCTACCGACATCAATCAAAAGGTATTGAACAATGCTCGACAGGGAACCTATTCATATAGTTTCAACCGCAGCTACATCGATAATTTTAACCAAGTGCTTAATAAAGATGGGCAAACTGTCGACTTCTTAAAATATTTCGATGTCGACGAGTCGGCCGATATGATGCGGGTCAAGGATTTTCTTTTGAACAAACCGCAGTTTATTCGCCACAATTTGGTAAGCGACGAGCCTGCATTTGCCTATAAGGTCGATCTTCTCTTTTGTCGCAATGTGTTGATCTATTTCAATACCAGCTTGCAAACCAAAGTTGTGCAGACCTTTTATAATCAGTTGCATAATGGCGGGCATCTGGTGCTTGGCCAACACGAGGCCCTGCCGGGGTATTTTAAAGCCAAGTTCGGCAAGAATGGTGTCGCTTATTCCAAGAGCAATTCGTTTCACTTTTTTTCGGGGGGATTATGTTTGTAAGCTTGTCGGAAGCAAGAGAACTTGCGTTACTGATGCGTGAAAAGCTATCGGTGGACTTTGTGAATTACAGCATGCCTTTTTTCCGGCGACGTTTGGCTTATGCTTGCGAACGGCTCAATATACGCAAAAACCAGCAATTGGTTGATCTTCTTCATCAGGATGAGTTCTGCCAGCAGTTTTTGTTTCACATGACTGTGCCTGTTTCCGAAATGTTTCGAGATCCTGGTTTTTGGCGCGCCTTGCGGCATATTTTGACCCATCGGGAGATGACCCACAGGATGAAAGTATGGTTTCCCGACTCCTCCAGTGGCGAGGAGTTGTACAGCTTCCTCATTATGATTCATCAGATCGGGTTGAGCCAGTCGGTTGATGTTGTGGTCAACCATCCCTGTGTGTTAGTGATTGAGGATATGCGCAAAGGTTTCCTGCCATCTAAGAGCATAAAGACCAACTTATCAAACTTTGAGCGTATTGAAACAAAGGATGATTTTGAATCATTCTTCCATGTGGTTGATAAAAACTATTATCTTCGTTCGGAGCTCATGACCAATGTGGAATTCCGCAATCAATCTTTTGTTGACGCCCTGGAAGATGGTTGTTACGATCTGATTTTTTTTCGCAATTCCGGGCTTATCCTGAATAAGGCCTATCAGGATTTCTGCTACGACCGGTTGATCAGTCGTTTGAAATCCAAAGGGCTTTTTGTGTTGGGCATCCAGGAGAACCTGTCTGAGGAGGCTCTGCAACGGCTCAACTGTGTCAATGGGGAAGAGAAGATTTTTGAAAAACAAATGATATAAATTGTTGCTTAGATGGGAGTTGTTTACAAAGCTATTGTTATTGGCGGTTCGGCAGGAAGTTTTTCCGTGGTCTCAAAGATTCTTTCAAGGCTCGATCCGGGTATCAATATCCCCATCATTATCTGTTTGCATCGGTTGAAACATGTGCGGTCGGGTTTGTTGGAAAGTTTGAATTTCAAATCGAAAGTAGAGGTGGTTGAACCTTGCGATAAGAGTAAGATAGAAGCAGGTAAAGCCTATTTGGCTCCCTCTAACTACCATCTTTTTGTGGAGTTCGACAATACTTTCTCGCTGTCGGTTGAAGATGTCAACAACCATAGCCGACCCTCCATCGATTACACACTTAGTTCTGCTGCTTCTACTTATCGCGAGAAGTTGGTGGGTATCATTCTTACCGGAGCCAATAAGGATGGCGCCAAGGGGCTCAAGGACATTGCCGACCGGAAAGGGTTTACCATTGTTCAGGATCCAGCGACATGCGATATTGATACCATGCCTAAGTCGGCACTTAAAATTATGAATCCCGATAAAATCCTCACGCCCGATCAAATCATCGATTTTTTGAATGGGCTTGCAGGATAACTAACTATTTAAAAGTAGATCGCCATGTTAGATAATACCAGGAGCCGTTATGTACTTTTTGCACTAATGCTGGTAGTTACACTCTTTTTTGTGGTGTGGCAAACCGTTTTTAGCCAACTGGAAAAGAGTCTCTTTTGTAGTGTCAACTACTTGATCTTTTTTTCTTTATTTGTTTTGCTGCTGTTGTTTATGCGTTCCATGCTCAGCCAGCGGAAGACCATTCTTGAGGAGATGAAACAGTTGAGGTTGCAGAATGGGCAATATCAGAATGAAATTGAGCTGCTTCGCAAGGAATTGGCATTGTTGCAAGAGCCATTGAAGCAGGAGGAGGGGTACCGAGGGGCTGCCAAACTTTTATTGGCCGCAATCAGGGACGCCAGCCAGGTTAATGATGCCACCAAAGGAGCTTGCCAGTTTTTGTTGCAAGCGTTGGCTGCGCAGTTCGACCTTTGTTGCGGGTTGGTTTATTATAAACAGAAACATTCCAACGAGTTTTGCGTAGAAGGAAGGTATGCCATAGCAGAGGAGGTAGATGTGTCAAATATTCGTTTGGGCGAAGGTCTCACCGGCCAGGTTTTAAAGGATGGCGAGCCCACCAGTTTTTCGGGTGTGCCGGGTTTCTACTTGAAAGCTTACTCAGGATTGGGGACGAGCCAGAAGGTGCATCTTTATATTCTTCCGCTTGTTGCCAACAATGAGGTGGTGGGCGTGGTTGAACTGGCTTCATTTGTTCAGTTGTCCATTATACCAATATGGAAAGAAATTAAGGATGAGTTGTCTCCAATTCTTTTATAAATTGTTTTTGTGTTATGTCGATGTTGGGAAACAAAAAATATAAGTTTACTTCACTCAAAGCCTTTAGTGAATACCACTGGTATGTCATTCTGACGTCAGTGGTTATGGTGTTGATGATTGGCTGGAGTGCTGTGGCTGCACTTTTGGACGTGCCCTTTTCACTCAAGGCCATTGCGATTGTCCACGGCCATTTTTTCGTTTGGTTGTTCGATTTGGCCATCCTGTTGTTGCCGGTGCCCTTTTTGTTGTATGTCAACTTTAAAGAGAGCACAACAACAAAACTAAAGGCCGGAGTCGATCAGCTTCAGAATGAGATTCAGCAGAGCATTTCTTTAGCTCAGTTGGTGGGAGCCGGACAGATAATCAAGTTGAGAGAAGAAGGAGATAGCATTCTGCACCGCACCTTGTTTGAGTTGGGCGAAAATTTGCAGATCACCAGAGAAAAGGAGGAACAACTCAACTGGGTGGCCCAGGGCAAGGATCGCGTTTCGGATATCATGCGCCTGCACAACCGCCTGGAAGATTTGGCCTATGGCACATTGCAATCTATGATTCAATACTATGGGGCTGCACAAGGTGCTTTTTTTATCCTCAAGGATGATGTGCTCCATTGTGTTGCCTTGTATGCTTATGGCCGACAACGGTTCGAATGCCATACCATCCCCATGGGAAAAGGGCTTATTGGCGAGGCGGCTTACGAGCGGCAGTTGATTTACCGTACCGAAATCCCCGACGATTATTTCACCATCCAGTCGGGGCTCTTGGATAGCCAAAAGCCACAGAGCCTTTTGATCATCCCGCTGTTGCAGGACGAGCATGTGCAAGGTGTTATAGAGATTGGCTTTTTCGATGCCAAGTTGCCCAAGTATTATCTCACCCTCGCCGAGGAGTTGAGTGCTGTGGTGGGGCGTACCATTTACAACCTGCAAATCAACGCCCGCACGGAACGACTCCTGCAAGAGTCGCAACAGATGACGCAAACCCTACGAGCCAACGAGGATCAGTTGCGCCGCAATGCCGAGGAGATGATGGCAGCCCAGGAGGAGTTGGAGCACAGTAACCAGAAGTTGGCTCTTCAGGTTCAGGAGGTGGAAAACGGCCAAAAACGGCTTCAAGCCCTCCTAACCAATGCCTCGGAATTTATATCCATCTACAATGAACACCGCGAGCTGGTGTTCGAAAGTCCTTCAGTGCGCCGGATACTCGGGTACACAGCTGAGGATGGCGTGAGCGGGATGGATGTGGAATTGCTGACGCCCCGTGGTTACAAAACCATTATGGCTTTGTTCGATTATCTTCTGGCGACGCCCGGAGGTGAGCAAACAGCACAATACACCTACTTGAAGAAAAATGGCACTAAAATATTCCTGGAGACCCAAGGCAAAAACTTGCTGCACGACCCGGCCATCCGTGGCCTGATTTTTAATACACAGGATATTACAGAGCGCAAGCGAGCCGAAAAAGAGGAGCGCATGAAAAGTCGCATGCAATCGCTTTCCGAAAATTCACCCGATATGATTATCAGGATGAACCCCATTGGGAAGTTGGTGTATGTCAATCCGGCGGCAGCCGATTTCATGGGCATTGACGATGAGGTGCAAATCAAAAAGCGGTTCACCGAGTTGGCCATCGACCAAAATTTTATCGACTTTATCAAATCCGCCTTGCGAAACATCAAGCGCAACCAGGAACATGTCATTTCTGAAATAGAAGTGGAGGTCAATGATGAGTTGCGCATTGTGGAGGTGAAGGCTATTCCCGAATTGGGCGAGGATGAGGAGTTGGAATCGGTTCTTTTTGTGGTGCACGATGTCACCGAGTTCAAACGCATAGAGCAGGAGGTGAAGGAGAAGAACAAGAAGATTTCGGATAGTATCAACTATGCCCAGCGCATTCAAACGGCCATCCTGCCCGATACAGGTTTGTTACAACAATATTTCCCCAGGTCATTCGTCTTCTATCGCCCCAAGGATGTGGTGAGCGGCGATTTTCCATGGTTTTTCCATTTCGACGATGTGTACTATGTGGCTGCGGTCGACTGTACCGGTCATGGTGTGCCAGGCGCCCTGCTTTCTTTTATCGGCTACTTCTTGTTGAACAACATTGTCAACGCGGGGCGCGACCTAGATGCCGCGAAGGTGCTGGATGAGCTTCATGCCGCCGTGCGTTCGAACTTGCGGCAGGATAAGGATGGCGCCAATGGTCGCGATGGGATGGACTTGGCACTATGCCGCATCGATACCACCAAAAAGGAGTTGCAATTTGCAGGCGCTCACAGACCCTTGTATTTTGTGCGCGATGGTGTGTTGACCGAATACAAGGGGTCACGCAAAGGCATTGGTGGGATTCCTTTGGCCAAAAAGCCTGAAAAGGATTTTGAGTTGACCACCATTCCTTATGAAGAGGGGGATCGCTTGTTTATCTTCTCAGATGGTCTTCCCGATCAAACAGGGGGTGAGGATCGTCGGAAATACCAGGCCAAAAGGATTCGCGAAGCTTTGGAACAGGAGGAACAACTGTCGATGCAAGCCCTTTCGCGCCATTTTATGCAGGATTTTTACCAGTGGATGGGCGACGAAAAGCAGGTTGATGATGTATTATTGATAGGAATTGAATTGTAATCAGTATATTTACGACTTAAAGAGATAGAGGAATATGATTAAGATTAAGGAGAGTCAGGGGTTTCTTGAGTTTGCATATCAGTTGTATCAAACCATGCAAAACAATGAAATCAACCTTGTGTACGAAGGCGTTGTTACCCAGGAGATCACAAAGACATTTACTGCCATGACCGAAAAAAACCTGGCAAAGAGTGAAGAGTCGAACCAGGTTCAGAGGAAGGTTTTTAATGTTATGGTGGAATGTTTGCAGAACATTAGTAAACATGCTGATTCGTTGGTGGAAGATGATGAGAAACGTGGTATCGTTATGGTAAGCCATGGAGCTGATTGCTACAACATCATCACCGGTAATGTTGTTAAAAACGAAAAGGTGGAAGATTTGCGCAAAGCCCTTGAGCATGTCAACAGTCTCGATAAGGAAGGTTTGAGCAGTCTTTACAAACAGCAGATTAAAGAAGGACGCATCTCCGACAAAGGTGGCGCCGGATTGGGATTCATCGATATTGCGAAGAAGACAGGAAATAAAATTGATTATCAGTTTAAAGAACTCAATTCGGAGGTTAGCTTTTTTATTATTACAACAACCATTGATCGAAACTAAAAACTTTTAATTTTAGATATGGAAATTATAAAAATAAAGGGAACAGAAGATACGCCTAGCGTGATCCTTGACAAGGACCAAAATATTTTTGAAATCTCAGGTCGTTCATTGCCCGAGGATGTGAGCATGTTTTATGAGCCCATTCTTTCGTGGATTGATGATTATGCTGAGGCTCCCAATGCTGAAACGGTTTTCAATTTCAAATTGGAATATTTTAATACGGCCTCTTCCAAAGTGATTCTCGATATCTTGCTCAAGTTTGAGGACATCCACGAGAAGGGCAACAAGGTGGTTGTAAAATGGCATTATCGCGAAGATGAGGAAGATATGCTTGAAGCCGGCGAAGAGTATGCCGACATCGTGGAGATTCCTTTCGAGTATGTAATTTATTGATATGTATTGTCCTGAATAGGTTAGGATAGAAGGTAGACTATGAGTGAAGAAATTTTAAAAGCGCTTATGCAATTGTTTGGCTTGATTGCCAAACAGGATGGTGGCGTTGAATCGAACGAGACCGAGTATGTTAGGAGTTTTTTAAAGCAGCAGCTGAACACAGAGGCTGTTGAAGCCTATTTCCAGCTTTTTCTTCACCATGCTTCCGAAAATAAGGCCGGTTATAAGGGGGAGGAGGAGGGCAAAGTCCAACTCACTTCCATGAAGGACTCCGTTAAGATTTTGGGCATTTGCAAAAAGATCAATAAGCAGCTCAACCGCGAACAGAAGGTTGTGGTGTTGGTGCGTTTGTACGAACTGGTGAATGCCGACGGTAAGTTTACCGATCAGCGCATGGCCATCATCAACACCGTAGCCGATGTTTTCAAGCTCGATCGCAAAGAGGTTGAGGCCATTGAGGCTTTTAACATTCAAACCGAAATTGAGAAGGTCGATTTTTCCGATATATTGGTTGTGAACGATCAGAGTTTGTCGCTTCAACAAGCCATGCATCTGCAATCGGGCAAGCTCGACGGATCCATCTTTATTTTGCGTGTGAGGAGCGCCAACCTCTATTTTATCCGATACATTGGAGCCCAGGATATATTCTTGAATGGCTTGTTGGTCAATCCGGCTCGTATCTATATTTTCTCCAAAGGAAGTTTTGTGAAGCTCCCCGTAGGCAAGCCCCTCTATTACACCGATGTTGTTTCGCAGTTTATGAGCGAAGACACCGTGCACCGAATCTCCTATGAGGTCAAGGATGTCTCGTACCAGTTTAAGTCGGGGGGCATTGGCTTGCGCAACATCAACATTTCGGAGGAACAAGGGAAGCTGGTGGGTATCATGGGCGCTAGCGGTGCCGGTAAAACCACTTTGCTGAATGTGCTGTGCGGCAATGAAACGCCTTCGGGTGGCGAGGTGCTGATCAACGGTGTGGATCTCCATAAAAACCCCGACCTGGTGGAAGGGGTCATTGGTTATATTCCCCAGGATGACCTTCTGATTGAGGAGTTGACTGTATTCCAAAATCTCTATTACAATGCCAAGCTCTGTTTCCGCGAAAAGAGTGAAGTAGAAATCACCGAGCTGGTTGAAAATACCCTTCGTAACCTTGGTCTTTACGAGCGTAAGGATTTGAAGGTGGGATCACCGCTGAACAAGATGATTAGCGGCGGGCAGCGCAAGCGGTTGAACATCGCCCTGGAGCTTATCCGTGAACCAGGTATTCTGTTTGTTGATGAGCCCACCTCGGGTCTGTCGTCGCGCGACTCTGAAAATGTGATGAACCTTTTGCGCGAGCTCACCCTCAAGGGCAAGCTTATTTTCGTGGTCATCCATCAACCATCTTCCGACATCTACAAGATGTTCGACAAGATGTTCATCCTTGATACCGGCGGCTACCCCGTCTATTATGGCAATCCCGGTGAGTCGCTGATCTATTTCAAAAAACTCGATGCTCAAATCAATTCCGAAGTGGGTGAGTGCCCCACGTGTGGTAACCTCAATCCTGAGCTCATTTTTAATATTCTCGACGCCAGTGTGATCGACGAGTATGGCAATTATACCAACAAGCGCAAAGTAAAACCCGAGGAGTGGCATGGCTATTACAAGGAGAACATCGTGCTCCCCGACGTGGAAACGGTGGCGGCCAAGCCTCCAAAATCCCTCAACATACCCGGTTGGTTCAAGCAATTCAGCATCTACACCACCCGCGATTTTCTGGCCAAGATATCCAACACCCAGTATATTCTGCTCAATATTCTTGAAGCACCCTTATTGGGTTTCATTCTGGCCTACCTGATCCATTACATCGTGAATCCTGATTCCGACGTCTACATCTTCCGCGAGAATGAAAATATCCCCATCTATATCTTTATGGGCATTATTGTGGCTCTTTTCTTTGGGCTAATTGTTTCGGCGGAGGAAATTTTCAAAGACGCTAAGATCCTCAAACGGGAGGCCTTCCTGAATTTGAGTCGGTCTGGTTATCTGATGTCAAAGCTGCTTATCCTGATGTTGCTATCGGGCATTCAGATGGGATTGTTTGTTTTGGTGGGCAATTTTGTGATTGAATTGAAAGGGATGAACTTTGAGTTTTGGTTTGCCCTCTTTTCTGTCTCCGTGTTCGCCAATGTTCTGGGGTTGATCATCTCCTCCACATTCAACTCCATCGTCACGATCTATATCATCATTCCATTGCTGATGATCCCCCAAATGGTGTTGGGGGGTGCCATGTTCACTTTCGACAAGCTGAATAAGGATTTTACTTCTGTTGACAAAGTGCCTTTCGTGGCTGAATTCATGCCTTCCCGCTATGTTTACGAGGGGCTAATGGTTCACCAGTTCAAACACAATAACTTCAAACGCATCCTGTTCGATACCGAAATGGCCGAGAGCAAGGCCGACTTCAAGCAGGTTTATTATATCCCTGAGTTGACCGCCATCCTCGATCGGTGTTACGCTGCCTTGCAAAACCAGGAATCGGGTGAGCAGTTGACTTCCGATTTGGCGCTGCTGCGTCATGAAATTGGGAAAGAGATGGGACGCCAGCCTTCGGTGACTTTTGAATGGCACGATAAATTGGATGTGGGTCAATTCGACCAGGCCTGTTATGAGGCCACCCACTCCTATCTGGCACAACTGAATGATATTTATGCCCAAGGTTTTTATGTGGCCAATCAACGTCGCGAAACCATTGTTAACCATTTTATGTCGACTAATGCCCAGCAGTTCAACCAAATTAAAGATGCCTACTTCAATGAAAGTATCTCTGATATCACCCGCAAGGTGTTTGAGAAGAACAAGATGTTGCGCGATGGGGACAAGTTAATTCAGGTGGTGGATCCAATCTACCAGATGCCGGAGCCAGAAGGGTTGTTTTCGTTCCGAACCCACTTCTTTGCGCCTATGAAATATTTTGCTGGACGCTACTGGGAGACACTTTGGTTCAATATTGCCATGGTTTGGATCCTGACGATTGGTCTGTACATCCTGCTTTATTATGATGTGCTTCGTAAGATTTTTGAAGCCATGGGTGAATTTAAATTGAAGAAAAAGTAACTTTTTGCCATTGTATGAAGTATAAGAACATAAATAAATTTCAAATTGTAAATATCATGCTTAAGAAATTGTTATATGGTGTAGCTTTATTGGCTAGCATAAATTTGATGACAGGATGTTCGGGTTGCAATGGCAAACAGAGTGCTGACGTTTTGGAAGTTCCTGACAGCCTTGTGACTGATGCCCCCCTCCAATTATCGGAAGAGGTCATTAACGATGTGATTCAGAATATTTCTTCTCCCGTGGAGATGGCCAACCTGATCAAGATGACTGGTGTCTCTTTTTCACAAAAGATTTTGAATCCCACCGATAATTCAAAAAAGTATGACACCAGCTTCAAGCGGGCACTCAATTTGGGTGTTTACAGCGCCGACCTGGGTTATATCAACACATTCAACAAAAACACCATTGTAGTTTCTTATCTTTTGGCGGTTAAAGAGCTTGCCGAAGGCATCAAAGTAGGCCAATTTCTTGATTTCAGTACTTTGAAGCGGATGGCCACCAACAACACCAACCTCGACTCGTTGAAGGAGATGTCGGTGAGCAGTTTCAATAAAATGGACAGCTACCTTCGCGAACAAAAACGCAGCAATGTTAGTACTGCCATTGTGACTGGTGCCTGGATTGAAGGTATGTACATCACCTGCAATGTAATTGAGCAGTCCAATAACCCAGAGCTGATCAACCGTTTGGGTGAACAGAAAGATATCGTGAATATCCTTCTGATTATTTTGAATAACTATGGCAAGGCTGATCCAAACTTTGGAACACTGGTTAAAGAGATGGAAGGTGTTCAGGAAGCATTCAAAGAGGTGCGCATAACTACCGAATTTGGCGATCCAAAACGTATTGAAAAAGACGGCACGCTCATTATTGTTCAGGATGAAGTAAGCCATGTCCACATCACGCCAGAACAAGTTAAAAATATTATTGCTCAAATTAAAAAGGTCCGCGAGTTTATTGTATCGTGATCTCTTTTTTTGAATAATAGTTTATTTTTGTAACCTCTTTGTGGATTTGTAAAAAAAAATAGAATGAAAAAGATAGTATTATTACTTGCGATCCTTTTTTCTGTTGCCGCAGTCAATGTTTCCGCACAATGTGGTGAGGAGTTGTTGAAGCAGGCGTTGAAAGAGATGGGTAATAGCCAGTATATCAAGGATTTTGAGATCAATATGATCAAGGATAAGAAAGACATGAAGACTGGTTATGTCAAGTTTTCGGTTGTGCTCAACAGCCGCAGCCACTACCAGTTCAATGTTGTTAACGGTGCCGGCAATGTCGACCCCGTGGTTATGCAGTTGTTTGATGGGGACAAGTTGATTGTGAGTAACTTTGAGGGTGGAAAATTTTATACCTCTTTCCAGTTTATTTGCCGTACCACCAAGATCTACACCTTGCAGTTCTTCTTTAAGAATGGTGATGAAGGGTGTGCGCGCAGTGTGCTTTCCTTGGTTAAGCAATATGCCGAAGGTGAAATGAAATAAGAAGATGCCCCGACGGGTGTTTTCAATCGACCATAAAAAAAGAGGGTGTCCAAAAGCTTGGACACCCTCTTTTTTAGTTGATGGAGATCTCTATTTTGGGATGTTCCTCGAAAAACCTGATCATTTCGTTGGTTAGGTTGATGCGTGTCGTGCGCGACAACATTGAGATGTTCGATTTACTCTCGGGGTCGATGATTAAGAATTTGAGTACCACTTTCCCATTCTGTTCCTTCATCGTGAGGTTGGTCAGTTCGGTAATCAGTTCATTGGTGATGGACTGGAGTGGTATTTTCAGGGTGACGGAATTCACCATCTTTTCCCTAAGCTCTTGTAAAAGGGAGATGTGGTGCACCTTGGCCTCAAACTCGTTCTGGTTAAAGCGTTTTGGCTGAACCTTTCCCTTGATCATGATAAAGAGCCCTTTTTCTATAAAGGCCGCATAGTCGATGTAATCTTTCCCGAAGAATGCAAATTCATAGGAGCCACTGAAATCCTCCAGTGTCATGATGCCAAATGGGTTCCCTGTCTTAGTTGTACCTTTGCGGATGTTGGTCACCATGCCACCGCAAGTGAAATCGCGACCTTTCATGCTCTCAGTATCCTCAAGGGCTTTCAACGTAGTGTTGATAAAATATTTCAACTCCAGTTGGTAATCGTCCAAGGGATGTGCCGACAAATAGATGCCAATCAACTCCTTTTCACGTTTGAGCTTCTCAAGTGTCGAAAAGTGTTCGCATTGTGGTATGTCGGGTTTTTTAATTTCAATTCCCCCGCCAGGCATGCTCCCGAAAAGTGAGTTTTGGGTGGATGCTTTGTCTACTTGGTATCGGTTACCATAACGGATCAAATACTCAATGAAGGAGGTTTCGTCGGTAGGGGAGTAGCCGGCAAAAAACTGGGCGCGGTGCATGTTCCCCAAGTTGTCGAAGGCGCCTGCATTGGCCAAGGCTTCGATGTTTTTCTTGTTTACCGTGGTCAAGTTGAGTCGCTCTACAAAGTCGAAAATATCCTTGTAAGGCCCGTTTTTATCTCGTTCCACGATGATAGCATCCACAGCAGCCTCGCCCACACCCTTGATGCCTGCCATGCCAAATCGGATGGCGCCCGCTTTGTTGACAGTAAATTTCCTGTAACTCTCATTCACATCGGGACCCAATACCTCCAATCCGCTGCTTTTGCACTCCTCCATGAAGGTGGTGATCTTGGTGATGTCGGAGAGGTTGCGGCTTAATACACCTGACATGAATTCGGCCGGGTAGTGGGCCTTTAGGTAACCGGTTTGGTAGGCCACATAAGCATAACAAACCGAGTGCGATTTGTTGAAGGCATACGAGGCAAAGGCTTCCCAGTCTCCCCATATCTTGTCAATCAGCTTGTTGGCATCCTTTCCGGTACATCCCTTAACGAACTCTTCGCTGGCCAGACAGCCGTCGTGGAATTTCAACTTGAGTTTGTTCATCACCTCAATCATCTTTTTACCCATCGCCTTCCGAAGGGTGTCGGAATCTCCTCGGGTGAAACCGCCGAGCGCCCGGCTTTGCAGCATCACCTGTTCCTGATAAACCGTGATGCCATAGGTGTCCTTGAGGTAGGGCTCCATCATCGGGTGGTCGTACTCGATGGGTTCACGGCCATGTTTTCGTTCAATAAAGGAAGGGATGTACTCCATGGGGCCGGGGCGGTAAAGGGCGTTCATGGCCACCAAATCCTCGAAGCGGTTGGGCTGGAGTGCCCTCAAGTGTTTTTTCATCCCCGGACTTTCAAACTGGAACACCGCGGTTGTTTCGCCCCGGCTGAAAAGCTGGTAGGCCTTTTCATCGTCCATGGGAATCTGGTCAATATCGATTTCGATGCCTCTTGAGAGTTTGATATTCTCCAGAGTTTCCTTGATGATGGAGAGGGTTTTGAGTCCTAAAAAGTCCATCTTGAGTAGGCCAATGGCCTCCACAAAACGGCCATCGTATTGTGTTGTGAGCAGTTTTTCCTCTTTGGTTGGCATTACCGGCAGGTGTTCATCCAATGGGTGTTTGCCTATGAGCACGCCACAGGCATGTACCCCGGTTTGCCGCACGGAACCCTCCAGTGTTTCTGCAAACTTGATGGTACGAGAGATCAACGGGTCGGGCGAGCGTTTTTCAGCTTCCAATTCGGGCACTTCCTTGTAGGCCTTTTGCAGAGTGATCTTAGGCGTTTCGGGGATCATCTTAGCCAGGCGGTCGGCTTCTGAAAGGGGCAGCTTCAGAACCCTAGCCACATCCCGAATGGCCATCTTGGCTGCCATGGTACCAAATGTGCAGATGTGCGCCACCTTGTCCTGCCCATATTTGTTGGTCACGTAGTCCAGCACCATCTGACGTCCGTCGTCATCGAAGTCGATGTCCACATCGGGCATGGAGATCCGGTCGGGGTTCAGGAAGCGTTCGAAAAGCAAGTCGTATTTGATGGGATCCACATTGGTGATGCCGGTGCAATAGGCCACTGCAGCCCCGGCTGCCGAACCCCGGCCTGGCCCAACCAAAACCCCCATATCGCGGGCGGCATTGATGAAATCCTGCACAATCAGGAAGTATCCTGGGAAACCCATCTTCAGGATGGTGTCCAGCTCAAAGTCGATGCGCTCTAGGTTGTCTGGCGGAATGGGATCGCCATAACGCTTCTTGGCACCTTCGTAGGTGAGGTGCCGCAAGTATTCCCCTTCGTCGGTAAAACCTTCGGGTAGGGGGAAGTCGGGCATAATGGGTTTGGAGTTCAGTTCGTATTCCTCCACCTTTTCTGCTATTTCGTAGGTGTTGTCCAAAGCCTCAGGCACATGTCCAAAGAGCTGGTGCATCTCCTCGGTGGTTTTGAACCACTCCTGCTGGGTGTACCGCATCCTGTTGGGGTCGTCATAATCCTTGCCCGTATTGAGGCAAATCAATATGTCGTGTGCATCGGCGTCTTCTGCATTTAAAAAATGAACATCGTTGGTGGCAATGACTTTTACCCCTGTCTCTTTGGCCAGCTTCAAAATAACTTCGTTGACCATCACCTGGTTGTCGGATATCTCCTCCTTCAATCCGGGATAGTTGGTGGGATGATGCATGATTTCCAGGTAGTAGTCGTCGCCAAAGACTCGCTTGAACCACAGGACGGTCTCTTTTGCCCCTTCCAGGTCGTCGGCCATAATTTTTTGGGGCACTTCACCTCCCAGGCAGGCAGAAGAGACAATCAGTCCCTCGTTGTATTTTTCGAGCAATTGCTTGTCGATGCGGGGTTTGTAGTAAAAGCCGTCGATGTTGGCAATGGAGATCAGCTTTAGCAGGTTGCGGTAGCCAATTTCGTTTTTGGCCAGGATGATCAGGTGGTCGCCCGAGCGGTCCTCCTTGCCTTGCTTGTCGTGTATCGATCGCGGCGCCACATAGGTTTCACATCCCAATATGGGTTTGATGCCCTCCTTTTTGCAAGTGTCGAAAAACTCCTTGATGCCGAACATGGAGCCATGGTCGGTGAGGGCAAGCGCCTTCATCCCACAATCTTTTGCCTTTTTCACCAGACCTTTGATGCTGGCGGCACCATCGAGGATGGAGTATTGCGAGTGAACGTGTAGGTGTGTAAATGGTAGCTGCGACATGTATGATGTTGTTTAAACCACAAAGTTATAAAATGCGCCATGATTCCCTTGTGAACTGCTTCGAAAATGATGGCTTAAATTTTGTATGCTCTAGTAACCGGATTTCTTTTGTTTTGTTCGGGCATCAACGATCCTTTTATTTGTTACTTTTGGGGCATGACTTATTGGCGCACGAAATTAGGAGTTTTGGTTTTGATGTTTGGCCTGATTCTGTTGTGGAACCAGTGCCCAAGTCGTGCCATGGCTTTTCGAGCTGACTCAACCTCAGGCATGGAGGCCAAGTCCTCCCTCCAATATTTTAAGGCGGGCGATTATTCGTTGGGCGAGTTTCTTCCTTCCAACACGGCAGGCAGTCTTCTGAATGGGCTCTTTTCGCGCGATTGGTCACCCAATGTTCAACTGCGTATTTTTGGTGTTTCACTTGTGGCGCCCTTCAATTTCTTCAACCCATCGCAGGAGTGCTACTTTTTTATCAGGCAGATTCTTCTTTTGCCTTTTGAGGCTTACGATATCGGCTATCCCTTTCATTCATTCTGGTAATTGATCCATTGGCTGTTTTCAGCTTTTGGCGTGCCCCATGTGGTTTCATGCCCAACCTGTAGTGATTTTTTTGATCCCTTCTTTTTGGGGATGTTATTTCAATAACTAATGGATCAATTATGAATAGCTTAACAATTATATCGGTGATTTTAGTGGTGGCCTGCGTGGCTCCATTTGTATGGATTTCAGTCAACGGGCGGCGCAAGCGTCAGGCCGTGGTCGACCGTTTGCGTCAGGCATGTGCTTCATATCAGTTCAAAGATGAGGGGTGTTCCGTTTGGGACGATGCCATCCTGGCGGTCGACACGAATCGGGAAGTTATTTGCTTTCAAAAGGGTATGTCACCGGTGGTTGTTCATCCCTTGGCATCCATAACTGGGTGCAGCGTTTCGCAGCAGCACAATACGGAAGGGGGCGGAGCCCTCGCAAAAGTGGATTTATGTCTCTTTTTGGGCAAGTCGAAAAATGAAGTGCGCATCCCCTTCTTTGACGCCCGCGAACGCCTCGATTTGAACAATGAACTGATGTTGGCCATGGAGTGGAAAAGCCGCATTGAGTCGCTTTTGAAGGCTAAATGATTCTTTTTGTGGGATAAAAAAGGCTTGACCTTGTGTAGTCAAGAAAAATAATTGTATCTTTGCCGCACAATTTTTAGTAGGTTGTTTAATACATTTTAATTTAAAATTAGTCCAATGGCTGTAAAAATCAGACTATCAAGACACGGACGCAAAAGGTATGCTTACTACCACATTGTGGTAGCAGATAGCAGGGCGCCACGAGATGGCAGGTTTATCGAAAGGATTGGTTCGTACAATCCCAACACTAATCCTGCTACAATCGACCTTAATTTTGAAAAAGCCCTTCAGTGGCTTTCAAACGGTGCTCAACCTACCGATACCTGTAAGGCAATTTTGTCGTACAAAGGCGTTATGATGAAGAAACACCTTATGGAAGGTGTGAAGAAAGGTGCATTCGATTTGGCTGAGGCTGAGCGTCGTTTCGAAGCTTGGTCGAAACAAAAAGAGTCGGCTATCGAAGCAAAAAAACAAGGTCTTACCAAAGCCGAGATGGATGCAAAAACTGCCCGTCTGGCCGAAGAGGCTAAAGTTAATGCTGACAGAGCTGCTGCCATCGCCAAAAAACAGGCTGAAGTTGCTGCTGCTGCCGCTGCTGCTGCCGCACCTGCAACCGAAGAGGTTGCTTCGGAAGAAGCTGCTTCAGAAGAAACTTCTGCTGAGTAATCTGAAAGATTTTTTCTTCAAGATAGGGGTCGTTCTTTTTCGAGAACGACCCTTTTTTCTTGTTCATATTTCAATCCAATCCTATTTATCTTATCTTTGGATGCTTTAAAAAAAAGAGGATGATTGAAAAAGAGGAATGTCTTCATGTTGCCCATTGTGCACGTCCCCATGGCGTGAATGGCGAGGTGGTTGTACGTGTTGAGAAAGGTTTTACGGTTGACTCGGTGAGCTTCGATTTCGTGTTTGTGGAGCTCGAGGGCGGATTGGTGCCTTTCTTCGTTGAGGAGATTCGCGAAAAAAATCCTGAGGAGGCGATCTTAAAGTTCGAGGCCGTAAAAACCCAGGAACAAGCCCGCCGCTTGTGCGATTCTGCAGTGTACGTGCAGCGCGATTGGCTCACGGACGAAGATGGCGTTAGTACGGTATCTGGTTCCGTGATCGGTTATTGTGCCATTGACCAGGCATCTGGCGTGTTGGGTCCTATCACCCACATCCAGGAAATTGCCAAAAACCCTCTTTTTATAGTTGATTATCAGGGGCGCGAATTGATGATTCCCATTGTGGAAGCGTTCATCCTCTCCGTGGATGATGAGCAGAAAAAGGTGTTGTTTAACCTGCCCGAAGGACTGCTGGATCTTTAACCCATCCTGTTGATCCACCCATCTATGGTCATTTTTTACACGCGGATTTGATTAAATTCGCATCTTTCGAAAATTGGATTTATTTATGTGGACTAAAGTTGCCCGTTTTGTTTTGAAAAACAGGATAGCCGTCTTGTTGATGATTGCCGGCATCACTGTTTTTATGGGTTTTCAGGCTCGAAATATTGAAATGTCGTATCAGTATGCCCCGCTCCTGCCTGAGGACGACCCTGCTTATGTGGAGTATCAGGAGTTTGTGGAGATGTTCGGCAATGAGGGGAATATGATTGTAATTGGGGTTCACGACCGCCATTTCTTTCAGCTCAAATCGTTCAAAGAGTGGCAGCGCTTGGCTTCGGAGTTGAAGGCCGTGGATGGCGTTACCTCGGTCTTCTCGGTGGCTCAGGCCTACGATTTGAAAAAAAATCCCGAACAGCGCAAGTTTGAAGTGATCCCCATTTTTCATGATTCGTTGCGCTTCCAAACTGAGTTGGATAGCATGAAAAGGCATTTCTGCAGTTTGCCGTTTTACAGCGGGATGCTCTATAACCGCGATCGGGATGCTTACCTGATGGCCATCACCCTCGATCCTGCCATTCTTCAAAGTGCCCGACGGGTGGCGTTGATCGACCAGATTAAAGCGGTGGGAGCCGATTATCAGGCGCGCACGGGCACGGAAGTGCATTTTTCGGGCCTTCCCTATATCCGGGTGGTGACAGCCGAAATGGTGAAACAGGAACTCAACATGTTTGTGATTCTGGCAGGCGTCATCACCATGGTGATTATGTTTATTTTTTTCCGTTCTTTGCGTACAGTTCTCCTATCCATGTTGGTGGTCAGCATTTCGGTCGTGTGGGCGCTGGGCATACAAGGTCTGTTCGGGTACAAAATCACCATCCTTACCGGCATGATTCCTCCATTGCTGATTGTCATTGGCATTCCCAACGTGGTTTTTATCCTCAATAAATACCATAATGAAATCAGGCGACACAACAACAAGATCAAATCCATTCAGCGGGTCATCCGAAAAATCGGAAATGCCTCCTTTTTAACTAATCTCACCACAGCTCTTGGGTTTGGGACGTTTATCTTTACTTCGAGCAAGATACTGGTTGAGTTTGGGGTTATTGCCTCCATCAACATCATGTGTGTTTATGTGATCTGCCTTTTGGTGATTCCCATCCTTTTTAGTTACATGCCTGCCCCTTCCGAAAAGAAACTCGAGCACCTGGACAATAAGTTGATGGGGCGTGTTGTGAATGTGTTGAATCGTATCAACCTGCATCACCGACGGGAGGTCTATATTTTCACTTTGGCATTGTTGGTTTTTGGTGTGATTGGTATTTTCCGCATGAAAACCACCGGATATATGCTCGATGACATACCGCATGATGATCCTTTATATCTTGATTTGAAATTTTTTGAGGAGAATTTTGATGGGCTTATGCCGGTGGAAATCATGGTGGACACACAAAAGCCCAATGGGGTTTTTCAGGTCGGCAATATGAAGAAACTCGACCAGCTTCAGTCGGAGATTGCGGCCATGCCCGAGTTCTCCAATGCGCTGTCGTTGGTGGAGGCCGTTAAGTTTGCCCGTCAGTCGTTCTATAACGGCAACGAAGCCCGTTATGGCATTCCCAACAATCAGGAGCGTGGCTTTATCCTATCGTACGTGGGAAAGACGCAAGGTGATCAAACCCAGCTGATCAGCACATTTGTGGACAGCTTGAAGCAGCGCACACGCCTCAGTTTCAGAATGGCCGATGTGGGCACCACCCACATGCGTGAGTTGGAGCAAAAGGTGCAGGCCGTCATCGACTCCACGTTCCCGGGCGACAAGTATTTCACCAAGCTGACAGGTGCCAGCATCATCTTTTTTAAAGGTACCGATTATTTGATCACCAACCTGTTTTCCAGCTTGGCATTGGCCATTTTCCTTATTTCTGTTTTTATGGCCTGGATGTTCAAATCAAAACGGATGGTGCTGGTTTCGCTCATCCCCAATATGATTCCATTGATTATGACTGCGGGATTGATGGGTTATTTCGGTATCCCCATCAAACCGTCTACCATTTTGGTGTTCAGTATCGCTTTTGGAATTTCGGTGGATGATGCCATCCATTATTTGTCGAAGTATCGGCTCGATTTGAAGGAAACCAACTGGAGCATCCGGGCTGCCGTATTCCTGGCCTTGAAGGAGACCGGGGTGAGTATGATCTACACCTCCATCATCCTCTTCTTTGGCTTTGGCATCTTCAGCGTATCGCAATTTGGTGGCACGCAGGCGTTGGGCATGTTGATCGCCATCACCCTGTTGATTGCGTTGTTCTCCAACCTAATTTTGTTGCCTTCGTTGCTGATGTCGTTGGATAAAATGATCACCACCCGTTCATTCAAAGAACCTCTGTTGCAAATTTATAATGAGGATGAGGACATTGATCTGGAAGCTCTTCGGATTCCAGAGAAAACCACTGCTACGATCGAGTATTAAGAATTCAGATTGATTGCGCCCCCTTACGAAACGTGAGGGGGCGTTTGTCATTATTTTTATTCTTTTACATCGACAAATTCAGTTTTTTTGCCATTTAGTTTTTTATCTTTGACATACTCAAAGAAAATCTTAAACCACATTATTCAGAATGTTGTCGATCAAAGAATTGCAAGGTGTTGTTGAGCAAGAGTTGCAGCAATTGCCCATAGTTTCCAAACCCGAAAATTTATACCTCCCCATTGAATATATAATGTCATTGGGAGGGAAACGTATTCGCCCGGTGATGTGCTTAGCTGCATGCCAACTTTTTTCGGGTGATTATGGAAAGGCCATTCCGGCAGCCATAGGCATTGAGCTGTTTCACAACTTTACGCTTCTGCACGACGATATTATGGACAATGCCCCCATGCGTCGCAACCACGATACAGTGCATGTGAAATGGAACGCCAATACGGCCATCCTCTCGGGTGATGCTATGATGATTAAGGCGCTCCAGTCGGTAGCTCAAATTGATTCGCCTCGGTTTAAGGAGGTGTTGGATGTTTTTAACACTACGGCGCTTGAGGTTTGCGAAGGACAACAATACGATATGGAATTTGAACTGCGCGATGTTGTTTCGGAAGCAGAGTATCTTGAAATGATCCGATTGAAGACCGCCGTGTTGCTGGCCGGAAGTATGAAGATCGGTGCCTTGGTGGGTGGCGCTTCCGATTCCGATGCCAACCACCTTTACGCCTTTGCTCAAAATATTGGCCTGGCATTCCAACTTCAGGATGATTTGTTGGATGTTTATGGCGATGAAGCACAGTTTGGAAAGAGTATTGGCGGCGATATCGTGGCCAATAAAAAAACCTACCTGCTCATCAAAGCACGCGAACTGGCCAGCGATCAGCAACTTTCCATTTTGGATCATTGGTTGCACTGTGCCGATTTTGTTCGCGATGAGAAGATTAAGGCCGTACGGGAGGTTTATGATCAATTATCGGTTCCGCAGGTGGTCAAGACGAAAATCGACCAGTATTACGATTTGGCCATTCAGTCGCTTGATTCATTGGTTATGGAGAAGGTGGACCATCTCTTTTTCGAGGAGTTTGCTACTGGGTTGATCCGGCGTAACCGTTGAGGATCTTTTTTATGACAAATAAACTATAGTCGGGCACGATGTTGCAAAACAATTATTGTGGATGGTGCTGACAAATTAACAAAATAATACTAAGCACATGGAAAAAAGTATTAAAGGTCGGATCATTCAGATTGTTGGGCCGGTCATTGATGTGAAATTTGAATTGACCGATACCGAGTTGCCTAATATTTTAAATGCCTTGGAGGTTGTTAGACCCGATGGCTCCAAGTTGATTGTTGAATGTCAGCAACATATTGGTGAAAGCACGATCCGCTGCATATCTATGGATTCCACCGATGGGTTGACCCGTGGATTGGCAGTGACTGATACTGGGTTTCCCATATTGATGCCGGGTGGCGATTCGGTCAAAGGTCGTTTGCTTAATGTGATTGGAAAAGCCATCGACGGCCTTCCTGAGGTGTCAAGGGAAGTACTAAGCCCCATCCACAAGGCTGCACCGGCCTTTGATACACTATCCACCGAAGCAGAGATTCTTTTTACCGGTATTAAGGTCATCGACCTCATTGAACCCTATTCCAAAGGCGGAAAAATTGGCCTTTTTGGTGGCGCCGGTGTGGGCAAGACGGTTTTGATCCAGGAACTGATCAACAACATTGCCAAAGGGCATGATGGCCTTTCTGTTTTCGCAGGCGTGGGTGAACGTACCCGTGAAGGGAATGACCTTCTGCGTGAGATGATTGAGGCCGATATTGTCAACTATGGCCCTGAATTCAAGGAAAGCATGGAAAAAGGGGAGTGGGATCTTTCAAAAGTTGATCAACAGGCCCTGGCCAGTTCACAGGTAACCATGGTGTTCGGTCAGATGAATGAGCCTCCAGGAGCACGTGCTCGCGTGGCTCTGTCGGGACTGACCATTGCTGAGGCGTTCCGCGATGGTGATGGCACTGGCAAGGGGCGCGATGTATTGCTGTTTATTGACAATATCTTCCGTTTCACCCAGGCAGGTTCAGAAGTATCTGCCCTCTTGGGGCGGATGCCATCGGCAGTAGGCTACCAGCCCACTCTGGCCTCAGAGATGGGTTTGCTTCAAGAGCGGATCACCTCCACAAAAAATGGATCCATCACCTCTGTGCAGGCCGTGTATGTGCCAGCCGATGACTTAACGGACCCGGCGCCCGCCACTACTTTTGCCCACTTGGATGCTACCACTGTTTTGAGCCGTAAGATTTCGGAGCTGGGTATATACCCTGCCGTGGATCCACTCGACTCCACCTCGCGGATCCTGACGCCCGACATTGTTGGGCCTGAACATTACCGCTGTGCCCAACGGGTAAAAGAAATCCTGCAACGGTATAAGGAACTTCAGGATATCATCTCCATCTTAGGTATGGAAGAGCTTTCTGAAGATGACAAATTGGTGGTGTCGCGCGCCCGTAAGGTGCAGCGTTTCCTGTCGCAACCCTTCCATGTGGCCGAACAGTTTATTGGCGTTCCCGGTGAGTTTGTGAAAATTGAAGATACCATCAGGGGATTCAATCGCATTATGGATGGCGAGTTGGATCACTATCCCGAGGCGTCTTTCCATATGGTGGGAACCATTGAGCAGGCCATTGCCAAAGGCGATAAGTTGTTGAATCAAATGCAGCACCAATGAGAGATCTCCATTTAGAAATTGTGACACCCGAGCAAGTGGTTTTCGACCAGCCTGTTGGTTTGGTGGAGGTGCCCGGAATGCAAGGCCGTTTCACACTGCTTCGGAACCATGCCCCAATTATTGCGGTATTGACCACCGGCACCATCCGTGTTGTTGGTAAAACGGGTACCGAATATGCCTTTGAGTGCGAGGGGGGCTATTTGGAGTGTGAGGCCAATAAAGCCACCATTCTTGTTGGGAAGATACGTATTGTTAGTTGATTTTTTTGCTTGCATGCAATAATCATTAGCGTTTCATCGAATTTATATTATATTTGGTGATTGCATTGGTTTTTTATAAGTGCCATTTTTTGTTTAATTAAATTAGATGTTATGAAAATGACCGAGTTGTGTTGGAAGATATTCAATGAAGCCATCGTGGATTATCATAAATTCGATAATATCGATCAACCCATACAAAACCCTTATCCCAAAGAGCAATTTGAACATTTGTTGTACCATAAAAACTGGGTGGATGCTGTTCAGTGGCATTTCGAAGATGTCGTGCGCGATCCCAACATAGATCCTGTTGAAGCCCTGGTGCTGAAGCGCCGCATCGATGCCTCCAATCAGGTGCGTACCGATATGGTGGAATTTATCGATTCTTATTTTTTAGATAAATATAAGGATGTTAAGGTTCGGGAAGGTGCGCGCATCAATACCGAATCGCCCGCATGGGCCATCGACCGCTTCTCCATTCTGGCTCTGAAGGTTTACCACATGAAACAGGAAACGGTAAGGACAGACGTTTCTGATGAGCACATTGCTGCCTGCACTAAGAAGTTGAATGTCCTTCTGGAGCAACATCGCGATCTGTCAACCGCCATTGAGGAGCTTCTGGACGATATTGCATCGGGACAAAAATACATGAAGGTTTATAAGCAGATGAAGATGTACAACGATCCGAATTTGAATCCTGTCCTTTATAAAAAATAAGACGAATGACCAAACCAACGAATGTTTTGATCATAAGGTTATCAGCAATGGGCGATGTGGCAATGACATCGCCCATTGTGCATGAGCTATGTCAACAAAACCCCGATTGCCGCTTCACTTTTTTGAGCACTGGCTTTTTTAAGCCTTTTTTTAAGGAGCATTCGAACTTCCGGTTTTTTGGTACCGACATCAAGAAGAGTGGCAAAGGGCTACGGGGCATCATCAAGCTTTACCGGGAGTTGCGGCAGTTGGAGGATTTCGATCTGGTCATCGACATCCACAACGTGTTGCGAACCAAAATTCTTTCCCTTCTCTTTCGGTTGACTGGTGTTAAGGTTTTGGTGATGGACAAGGGACGCCAGGAGAAGCGAGCTCTGGTGCGCAAGGAAAACAAACAACTGCGTCCTTTGATGGGCACCATCGACCGCTATGCTGCCATCATGTGCGAGGGCGGGTTGGCGTTGACCTTAAAAAATGAGTTCCCCTTGGCGGGTTTGCCCCTTTCTGATAAGGTTCAGGATCTTGTGGGGAAAAAGGCCTGCTCTTGGATCGGCATCGCCCCTTTTGCCCAGCACAAGGGCAAAATTTATCCTTTGAAAGCCATGGAGGAGGTGGTGCGCCTGTTGGATGAACGGGGGGATGTGCGCCTCTTTGTTTTTGGCGGTGGCGCTTCGGAGCGTGCCGTGGCCGAGTCGTTGGAAGCGAAATATGGTAATTGTGTTTCTGTCATTGGGAAATTGAAGCTTAACGAGGAGTTGGAGCTCATTTCCAAGCTCGACTGCATGGTGAGCATGGACTCGTCGGCTATGCACATGGCATCATTGGCTGGTGTGCGAGTGGTTTCTGTTTGGGGCGCCACGCACCCTTATGCCGGTTTTTTGGGATACAAGCAGGCTTACGGTGATGCCGTCCAACTGGATCTCGACTGCCGCCCCTGCTCGGTATATGGCAACAAGCCTTGCTACAAGGGCACTTACGAGTGTATGGCCATACCGCCCGCCAGGGTTGTAGATAAGATTTTTGAGAAATAAATAAACGATGGTGCAACCCTTTGGGAAGGCGCCATCGTTTTTCATATGTGGTTACAGTCTGATTTTCACCCCCAGCTTCCATTCATTGGGATTGAAATTGACCATCCAGTTAGAGCTTTCGCTCTCCCAGTCGGTGATGGCATATCCAATGCCGCCCAATCCCAGCGACAAACCAACCTTTGAGGTGGCAAACCAAGTGATTTCAGGGCAAATTTGTGTCCTGAAATAATCGTAGCTGTTATCACCTTCCGAATTATTGGCATAAGGTGGAGTTGCATTTTGCAATTGATCCGTGTCGATCATATTTGATGTTCCCGCATAGAATGTGTTATAGTCCGATTTTGCCACACCATAACTCAATTTGAGGTTGGTGTTGAAATAGAGTCGCTCTATTATTGGGTAGTAATAGCCAACAAATGCATTTGGCAGTATCAAGTTTGTTTTGGTGTTCAGCTCTTCAAACTGGAACTTGTCGTCAAAAAAGAGCCTGTTAATGTGAGTTGCTTTCTCCCAACTGTAATCAACTCCAAAGCCTAACAAAACATGGTTGTTGACAAAGAAGCCCATGGAAGCCCCCAAGTTCAAATTTTTCTCATTTGAAACAAATTGGTTGGTGGAGACTCCACTTCCAGAGTTTGATTTGCTGTAATTGCCGTCCACCGAAATGAGCATATCACCTTTGCTGAACTGAGCCGATACATTGACTGCGTACAGTACTGTAAGAATTAAAAATAGCGTTTTTTTCATTTTGCAATAATTTGGATTTTTGTTGAAGGTGAAATTAATGTTTTTTATCTAAAAAAAATCACTTGTGTCGTTACTCCATTTAGAAAAAGCTTATATTTGCATCATTGTTGCATTTGAAACGCGGTTGTAGGAATGGAAGCAAAAGAGATCTTGAAACAGCACCAGCTGAAGCGGACCAGTTGCCGAGAAGGCATTATTGAGGTTATGCTGAAGGCGGCTCATCCATTATCGGAGAGCGAAATTCGCGAACTATTGGCAGGGAATTACGACCGCACCACCTTTTACCGGTCGTTTATAACTTTGGAAGAAAGCCGTATCATCCATCGCATTGTGGTGGATCAGCAAACGGTTAAATATGCTTTGGATTATTCCATCACGCATAAGCAGGAACATGCGCATTTTTTTTGCCAAGTGTGTCATGATGTGAAGTGTCTTGAAGCAATCCCGCTGCAGGAGTTTGTTTTGCCTCAAGGCTTTACCAAAATTAATACCGATATTGTTATTAAAGGCACCTGTCCCAATTGCCAGCAAAACCCCAATTCCATTTGAAATCCACCCGTCAACATATCGCCCTCTTAATATTGGGTCTCTTTTTCATCCCCATCTTGTTCCAGTCGGTTCATATCGTATGGCACCACAATGCCGGGTGTTGCGAAGCGTCTGAGTTGGTTTGTTGCGTGCACCACCATGAAAAACATTATCCGCAGGAAACTGAAATTTCTGTTGCTTTAAAGCATTGTGCCATTTGTGAATACCAGTTTGCTATTAATGGATTGCCGGTTTATGTGGTCTTTAAGTCCGGGCGTTTTTCCCTTGTAACCATCTTGATTGTTCCAGCTGTTCAATCACCCGATTCCGTCTTCTTCGGATACAAATCCTCTCGAGCACCCCCAGTCCGACTCGCCTGAATACCTGTTTTATTTTTTTTTATTAACTCAATTGATTCAATATGAGGCGATTTATTGTGCTTTTTTTTAGCATGGTGATTTGGCATCAAGGGTCGTTGGGCCAAAAAAGCTTTCTCCTATCGGGTCGTGTCGAAGATGAATTCGGGAAACCCCTGCCAGGTGCAACCGTTGTGTTGTATCCGGCCAACAAAGGTGCTGCCACCGATGTTGACGGGCATTTTGTTTTCGCGGGTTTGCCAGATGGTACGGTTGTCGTGGCGGTTGCTTTTATTGGTTATCAATCATCCAGCGATACCTTGGTGATCACCAAAGATCAAACCTTTCAAGTCCGTTTGAAACCAGCCTCCCTTTCGTTGCAGGAGGTGTTGGTGACCGATCAATATGTTGCCAAGCGCAAACGGGATCAGACCCTCAACACCGAGATGGTGGACGGTGAATACCTGAAGCAAAACTTGGGGGGTAGCCTGATGAGCTCCTTGGGAAGGTTGGGTGGTGTTAGCACCATCGACATAGGTTCTGGTCAGTCCAAACCGGTCATCCGAGGCTTGGGCTTCAATCGGGTGGTGGTGGTAGAAAACAACATCAAGCACGAGGCGCAGCAGTGGGGTTCCGATCATGGACTCGAAATCGACCAGTATGCCGTTGACGATGTGGAAGTTGTGAAGGGGCCTGCATCGCTGATGTATGGATCCGATGCCATTGGTGGGGTAATCAACCTGCAAAACAGACGGGTACCGAGTAGTTTTACGATGGGTGGCTCCGTCGATTTGACGGGAAAAAGTAACAATGGTTTCCTGGGATCCTCTGTGGCTCTGTTTGGCCGTCGGGATCGTTTCTTTGCGGATGTTAGGGCTACCGTGGTTGGATACGGCGATTACAGGGTGCCTGCCAGCAGTGTTGATATTTACTCCTATCGCACGCCTTTGCACAAGCGCCATTTGCGCAATACGGCCGGGCGGGAACAAAACTTCCATTTGTCGGTAGGTTATCTTCACGAACGCTTCCAAAACCGTCTTTTTTTTAGCCATGTGGGCAGCAAAAGTGGCTTTTTTGCCAATGCCCATGGGTTGGAGCCACTACAGGTTGATACGGAGCTTCACGACCGTTCTTCGCGTGATATCAACGACCCCCATCAGCAGGTTAGCCATCTGAAGGTGATTGACAAGATTCAATACCATGGGGACGGTGTGAAATTAGAGGGTGACTTGGGATTTCAGCGCAATTTCAGGCAGGAGTGGAGCCCTTATGTGAGCCATGGTTACATGCCGGCTGTTTTTCCCGACACCATGGGATTTGATGCCCGTTTGGAACGCCAATTCGAAAAGTATGTCTATTCGGGGAATGTCCGGTTTTCCATAGATTTGGATGAAGGGATCAATTTGAAAACGGGGCTCAATACCGAATACCAAGTGAACCGAATTGATGGCCGTGGCTTTATCATTCCTGCGTACCATCAATTGAACGCCGGCGGTTATCTTCTGGGGCACGTGGACTTGTCTACAAATAGTCTTTTGCAGATTGGGATGCGTTACGATTATGGGCATATCCGCACCCAGGCCTATCAGGATTGGTTTCCTTCTGAAGTTACCGAAGAGAATGGCTTGAAGCATCAGAAATACTTGGTAAGGGCTTGGGCGTTGAATCGATCGTTTAACAATTTCTCCTGGTCGTTGGGTTATGTCCATCATGGTCAGAGATGGAGTTTCAAGACCAACTTTGGCAAAGGTTTCCGAATGCCTATTGCCAAGGAGTTGGCTGCCAATGGGGTCAATTACCACTATTTCAGGTATGAGGTGGGCAATAGCACTCTATCGCCCGAGGTTTCGTATCAACTGGATGCCGGAGTGACCTACAATTCCAATGTGTTGGGCTTGGAATTCACCCCTTTTGTGAATTATTTTTCAAATTACATCTATCTCAATCCCACTTCGGAGCACGATCGGCTGTATGGGAATGGCAATCAGGTGTTTCGATACACGCAAAGCCGGGTCTTTCGATATGGTGCCGAAATTCAAGCCCTATACCAAATCAATCGTGAGTTTCAGCTTGGGTTGGTTGGGGAGTGGGTTTATTCCGAGCAGTTGTCGGGCGAAAAGAAAGGTTTCACCCTGCCTTTTTCGCCTGCTCCTTCAGCCATTCTTAGCTTGAAGTACCAAAAGGAGAGGATCGGTGTTTTGGACCAACCCTATTTTACGGTTGATGTGCGGTTCACCGCTACGCAACACCATGTTGTCCCTCCAGAGGAGTCAACCCCGGGTTCCCAAATTGTGAACTTGGGATTGGGGAGTGCTGTTGATCTCAATGGACAAAAGGTCAACTTCAACTTTCAAGTTATTAATTTATTGAACACCAAATATTTTAATCACACAAGCTTTTACAGATTAATCAATGTGCCTGAGGCCGGAAGGAATTTTGTTCTCAATATTTCCATTCCTTTTTCGGGTTCTTTTAGCAACTCTTTTAAGAACAAAAAAATATGAAAAATAGAATTAGCTGGGTCATAGCAGTATGCATGACTATTCTTTTGATGACATCTTGCAATAATGACGACGACAAAGTGGCCAAACCCGTCATCACCATTACAGAACTTGGCCTTGGCAACAATGGCATAGCCTATGAAGGGGCTGACCTCCACATTGAAGCTGAAATTGTTGCTGAAGGTACCATTCGGGATGTCTTGGTGGAAATCCATCAGGAGGAGGGGAGTTCCGAAGAGATTGAGGCTCGGTTTGAAGAGTACGCAGGAAAGAAAAATACTACTTTCCATAAGCATGTAGTCATTCCTATTGGTACAAAACTTGGGACATATCATGTGCACCTTATCGTCACCGATCAATTGGGCAACGAATCCACCGCCGAAGGTGAGATTGATATTCAGGCCTTGAACGACAACGAAGCACCGGTCCTGAATTTTACGTCGACACCTGAGGATGGGAAGGTCTTCTCCAAGGGACAAACCATTTCGTTGGCAGGGAGTGTAATCGACAACTATGCTTTGGCTGGTTTGTTGGTAGCCTTGGTTTATGAATCGGATAACCTGACCGATGATCAGGTCTCTGGTGACAATCCTGCGGTGGTCGTTTTGTTGCACACCCATGATTTTGAATCTCCCAAGCGTCATAATTTTGTGGCATCAATAGTGGTTGGTGCAGAGTTCGACAATAATATGATCCCGGCTGCCATTGTTGGGCAAAATGCTTGGCGTAATGGTGATTATTTTATACTTGTAAAAGGTAAGGATGCCAAGGGCAACGCCTTCAAATCGGCCAGATACCCCATTAAAATTAACAGATAATTTGATTGGATATGAAAATTGTGAAACTTGTATTAGCTACGATGGTTGGGATCCTCCTCATTTATTCATGTGGTAATGGAGATGAGGTGGACAAACAAAAACCAGGGATCGGCTTGATGATTCCTTCCGGATTTCCACAAAATTGTGACACCCTCTATTTTGGTGAGCCCTTTACATTTAATGCTTTGTTTTCGGACAATGCCTCGTTGGGTTCCTATAGCCTCGACATCCATCATAATTTTGACCATCACTCGCACAGCACCGAGGTGACCATCTGCCAGCCGGATCCTGATAAGGCACCGGTCAATCCTTTGGTGATGATCGAGGATTTCGATATTCCTCAAGGTTTGACAACTTTCGAACCGAAGCAGGTCATCATCATCCCCTCTGGCAATGACAAGGGATTGTATGATGAGGGCGATTACCATTTTTTTATCAGCCTGACTGATATGGAGGGTTGGTCGGCACAGAAAGGACTGAGCATAAAACTGCTCCATCGATCCCGCAAATAGTGATGCTTTGCCCTATTGAAAAAAGGGGCTCTCCTTTATTAGGAGCGCCCCTTGCCTCATTTTAATTGTTATTCAAATAGCCCTTGTTATTTAACCAGTAATTTTCTGGTTTTTTTGGTGCCATTCGATTCAAGAACCACGAAATACATGCCTTTTTGTAAGTTGCTTACATCCAGAATCATGTCTTTAGGATCCGTAACCCTTTTTGCGATCACTTGTTTGCCAAGCGTGTTGTAAACAAATAGGGTCATGGTGCCAGAATAAACATTGTCCAGAATAATCCGGGTGCTGGATGCAGCAGGATTTGGACTTAAGTTGAAGTTTAATTGGTCAAAAGTGTCTACTGACAATATCATCCGGGCTTGATCATCGAGTACGGCATTGATCACATGCACCACGCCATTGTCAGCCATCACGTCAGCCACGGTGACTTTGGCATTGTTAATGTACACATGGCCATTTTTGATGGAAACTTGAACTTTTTGTCCTTGCAAGGTCATAATCGTCTGACCATCGCTCAGTTCGTTGCTCAGGGTCTTCCCTTCAACCACATGGTAGAGCAGGATCTGTTTGAGTTGTCCTTCAGGATCTTCCAGAAGGGCTTCTACAGTACCTTTGGGCAGCGCCCTGAAGGCATCATCGGTTGGTGCAAAGAGTGTCAACATACCTTCACCCTTGAGGGCTCCTTCGAGCTTAGCGGCATCAACAGCTGCCTTGAGGATGGTGTGATCAGGACTGTTGCTGACGATGTCGTAGATGGTATTGGTCGGTGGCAACAGGACGGCATTGATCACATGCACCACGCCATTGTCGGCCACCAAGTCGGCGACTGTTACTTTGGCGTTGTTGATGTACACATGGCCATCCATAATGGATACCTTCACTTTTTTACCTTGTAAGGTCATAATCCATTGTCCATCGCTCAGGTCGCTGCTCAATGCTTTGCCTTCTGCTACATGGTAGAGTAGGATCTGCTTGAGTTGTCCTTCAGGATCTTCCAACAGGGCTTCCACAGTACCTTCGGGCAGAGCCTTGAAGGCATCATCGGTTGGTGCAAACAGTGTGAAGACCTCTTTGCCTTTTAGAGCAGGCGCCAGCATGGCTGCATCGACTGCTGCTTTGAGGATGGTGTGGTCAGGACTGTTGCTGACGATGTCGTAGATGGTATTGGTCGGTGGCAACAGGACGGCATTGATCACATGCACCACGCCATTGTCTGCCACCAAGTCGGCGACGGTTACCTTGGCATTGTTGATGTAAACATGTCCGTCTTCGATGGTCACCTTCACTTTTTTGCCTTGTAAGGTCATAATCCATTGTCCATCGCTCAGGTCACCGCTCAATGCTTTGCCTTCTGCTACATGGTAGAGCAGAATCTGCTTGAGTTGTCCTTCAGGATCTTCCAACAGGGCTTCCACAGTACCTTCGGGCAGAGCCTTGAAGGCATCATCGGTTGGTGCAAACAGTGTGAAGACCTCTTTGCCTTTTAGAGCAGGAGACAGCATGGCTGCATCGACTGCTGCTTTGAGGATGGTGTGGTCAGGACTGTTGCTGACGATGTCGTAGATGGTGTTGGTCGGTGGCAAAAGCACGGCATCAATCACATGCACCACGCCATTGTCGGCCACCAAGTCGGCGACGGTTACCTTGGCATTGTTGATGTAAACATGTCCATCTACGATGGTCACTTTCACTTTTTTACCTTGTAAGGTCATAATCCATTGTCCATCGCTCAGGTCGCTGCTCAATGCTTTGCCTTCTGCTACATGGTAGAGTAGGATCTGCTTGAGTTGTCCTTCAGGATCTTCCAACAGGGCTTCCACAGTACCTTCGGGCAGAGCCTTGAAGGCATCATCGGTTGGTGCAAACAGTGTGAAGACCTCTTTGCCTTTTAGAGCAGGCGCCAGCATGGCTGCATCGACTGCTGCTTTGAGGATGGTGTGGTCAGGACTGTTGCTGACGATGTCGTAGATGGTATTGGTCGGTGGCAACAGGACGGCATTGATCACATGCACCACGCCATTGTCTGCCACCAAGTCGGCGACGGTTACCTTGGCATTGTTGATGTAAACATGTCCGTCTTCGATGGTCACCTTCACTTTTTTGCCTTGTAAGGTCATAATCCATTGGCCATCGCTCAGGTCGCTGCTCAATGCTTTGCCTTCCACAACATGGTAGAGTAGTATCTGCCTGAGTTGTCCGGTTGGATCTTCCAACAGGGCTTCCACAGTACCTTCGGGCAGAGCCTTGAAGGCATCATCGGTTGGTGCAAACAGAGTGAAGACCTCTTTGCCTTTTAGAGCAGGCGCCAGCATGGCTGCATCGACTGCTGCTTTGAGGATGGTGTGGTCAGGACTGTTGCTGACGATGTCGTAGATGGTGTTGGTCGGTGGCAAAAGCACGGCATCAATCACATGCACTACGCCATTGTCTGCCACCAAGTCGGCGACGGTTACCTTGGCATTGTTGATGTAAACATGTCCGTCTTCGATGGTCACCTTCACTTTTTTGCCTTGTAAGGTCATAATCCATTGGCCATCGCTCAGGTCGCTGCTCAATGCTTTGCCTTCTGCTACATGGTAGAGCAGAATCTGTTTGAGTTGTCCTTCAGGATCTTCCAACAGGGCTTCCACAGTACCTTCGGGTAGAGCCTTGAAGGCATCATCGGTTGGTGCAAACAGTGTGAAGACCTCTTTGCCTTTTAGAGCAGGCGCCAGCATGGCTGCATCGACGGCTGCTTTGAGGATGGTGTGGTCAGGACTGTTGCTGACGATGTCGTAAATGCTGTTGGTCGGAGGCAACAGCACGGCATCAATCACATGCACCACGCCATTGTCGGCCACCAAGTCGGCGACGGTTACCTTGGCATTGTTGATGTAAACATGTCCATCTTCGATGGTCACCTTCACTTTTTTGCCTTGTAAGGTCATAATCCATTGGCCATCGCTCAGGTCGCTGCTCAATGCTTTGCCTTCTGCTATATGGTAGAGTAGGATCTGCTTGAGTTGTCCTTCAGGATCTTCCAACAGGGCTTCCACAGTACCTTCGGGCAGAGCCTTGAAGGCATCATCGGTTGGTGCAAACAGAGTGAAGACCTCTTTGCCTTTTAGAGCAGGCGCCAGCATGGCTGCATCGACTGCTGCTTTGAGGATGGTGTGATCAGGACTGTTGCTGACGATGTCGTAAATGGTGTTGGTCGGTGGCAAAAGCACGGCATCAATCACATGCACCACGCCATTGTCGGCCACCAAGTCGGCGACGGTTACCTTGGCATTGTTGATGTAAACATGTCCATCTTCGATGGTCACCTTCACTTTTTTGCCTTGTAAGGTCATAATCCATTGGCCATCGCTCAGGTCGCTGCTCAATGCTTTGCCTTCCACAACATGGTAGAGTAGTATCTGCCTGAGTTGTCCGGTTGGATCTTCCAACAGGGCTTCCACAGTACCTTCGGGCAGAGCCTTGAAGGCATCATCGGTTGGCGCAAACAGTGTGAAGACCTCTTTGCCTTTTAGAGCAGGCGACAGCATGGCTGCATCAACAGCTGCCTTGAGGATGGTGTGATCAGGACTGTTGCTGACGATGTCGTAAATGCTGTTGGTCGGTGGCAAAAGCACGGCATCAATCACATGCACCACGCCATTGTCGGCCACCAAGTCGGCGACGGTTACCTTGGCATTGTTGATGTAAACATGTCCATCTTCGATGGTCACCTTCACTTTTTTGCCTTGTAAGGTCATAATCCATTGTCCATCGCTCAGGTCGCTGCTCAATGCTTTGCCTTCTGCTACATGGTAGAGTAGGATCTGCTTGAGTTGTCCTTCAGGATCTTCCAACAGGGCTTCCACAGTACCTTCGGGCAGTGCCTTGAAGGCATCATCGGTTGGTGCAAACAGAGTGAAGACCTCTTTGCCTTTTAGAGCAGGCGCCAGCATGGCTGCATCGACAGCTGCTTTGAGGATGGTGTGGTCTGCACTGTTGCTGACGATGTCGTAGATGGTATTGGTCGGTGGCAACAGGACGGCATTGATCACATGCACCACGCCATTGTCGGCCACCAAGTCGGCGACGGTTACCTTGGCATTGTTGATGTAAACATGTCCATCTTCGATGGTCACCTTCACTTTTTTGCCTTGTAAGGTCATAATCCATTGTCCATCGCTCAGGTCGCTGCTCAATGCTTTGCCTTCTGCTACATGGTAGAGTAGAATCTGCTTGAGCTGTCCTTCAGGATCTTCCAATAGGGCTTCCACAGTACCTTCGGGCAGTGCCTTGAAGGCATCATCGGTTGGTGCAAACAGAGTGAAGACCTCTTTGCCTTTTAGAGCAGGCGCCAGCATGGCTGCATCGACAGCTGCTTTGAGGATGGTGTGGTCTGCACTGTTGCTGACGATGTCGTAGATGGTATTGGTCGGTGGCAACAGGACGGCATTGATCACATGCACCACGCCATTGTCGGCCACCAAGTCGGCGACTGTTACCTTGGCATTGTTGATGTAAACATGTCCATCTTCGATGGTCACCTTCACTTTTTTGCCTTGTAAGGTCATAATCCATTGTCCATCGCTCAGGTCGCTGCTCAATGCTTTGCCTTCTGCTACATGGTAGAGTAGAATCTGCTTGAGCTGTCCTTCAGGATCTTCCAATAGGGCTTCCACAGTACCTTCGGGCAGAGCTTTGAAGGCATCATCGGTTGGTGCAAACAGTGTGAAGACCTCTTTGCCTTTTAGAGCAGGCGCCAGCATGGCTGCATCGACGGCTGCTTTGAGGATGGTGTGGTCAGGACTGTTGCTGACGATGTCGTAAATGGTGTTGGTCGGTGGCAAAAGCACGGCATCAATCACATGCACTACGCCATTGTCGGCCACCAAGTCGGCGACTGTTACCTTGGCATTGTTGATGTAAACATGTCCATCTTCGATGGTCACCTTCACTTTTTTGCCTTGTAAGGTCATAATCCATTGGCCATCGCTCAGGTCGCTGCTCAATGCTTTGCCTTCCACAACATGGTAGAGTAGTATCTGCCTGAGTTGTCCGGTTGGATCTTCCAACAGGGCTTCCACGGTACCTTCGGGCAGAGCTTTGAAGGCATCATCGGTTGGCGCAAACAGTGTGAAGACCTCTTTGCCTTTTAGAGTAGGCGACAGCATGGCTGCATCGACTGCTGCTTTGAGGATGGTGTGGTCAGGACTGTTGCTGACGATGTCGTAGATGGTGTTGGTCGGTGGCAAAAGCACGGCATCAATCACATGCACCACGCCATTGTCGGCCACCAAGTCGGCGACGGTTACCTTGGCATTGTTGATGTAAACATGTCCATCTTTTATGGTGATCTTCACCGGTTTCCCTTGCAGAGTGATGATCATATCACCGTTGATCAGGTCGCTGCTTAATCCTCTGCCAGCCACAACGTGGTAAAGTAGGATTTGTTTTAGTTCCCCTTCCGGGTCTTGCAACAGGGCTTCCACAGTACCTTCGGGCAGTGCCTTGAAGGCATCATCCGTTGGTGCAAATACCGTGAATGGTCCCTCTCCCCGTAGCGTTTTATCTAATTTTGCGGCATTGATGGCAGCCTCCAGCGTATTATGGTTTTCGCTGTTGCTGATGATGTCGTAAACGGTGTTGCTAGGGAAAATGACTTTATCAACAAGGTGAAATACCGATTTGAATAGCCGGATGTCAGCATGTGCAATTTTTGCCCCGTTGATGTAAATGCCATCTTGTGATTTTTCGACATACAGGTTTTTGCCATTGATGGTTTTAAGTTGCATGCCATCCTTCAAGTTGTCGACTGTATAGACACCAGAGACTATGTGGCTTTTTATAAGCTCAATCAATTCGGTGTAGGGGTGCGAAAAATAGAGTTTTTTTTGTTCTTGGCTCAAATTGTTGAAAGCCTCAATGGAAGGAAGGAAAACTGTTAATGGTGCTTCGCTGGTTATATCATTAACAATTGAATTGATGATATCGAAATGCGTGTTGTGGAAATAGTGCAACTGGTTTTGATGCTCAAATTTCACATCCGTCTGCGCCGACATCGGGAAGGCAAAGAGAATCAGTAATAAGGATAGTAACAAACCCTTGATTTTTAAAGGTGTTTGTTTGTAGTGATTTCCCATAGTTCATAGGTTTTGAAGTTCCAAAATACCATTGTAGAAATACAAAATGAGAGGACACCAACAAAGGCAAGGAAGTTTATTCACTTATTTTATTTAGGAATTCTTAATCTGACTGGGATAGGTCGTTTTTTTTAAGGAACAGAAAATTAAAAAAATAAAATATCAATGTCCAGTAAAAAATTGCTTGAAAAAACTATATTTGGTTGATGCAGATGAAATAGTTGTAAATAATTCTAAAAGATTCAATTCTATGAAAGCAGGTTTAATTTTATTGATGGCTTGGTTCTCATGCTTTATGTTGAGTTCCCAACAAAAGGTGGCGTTGCTAAGTCAAGGCGTAACCACAATTTTTGGCGGTGTGAATCCGTTTGAGAGTGCTTATCAAGCTGCCGTTGATGGCGATGTAATCTATCTTCCCGGCGGAACGATCCCTTTCCCTGCCGTAATCAATAAAGGGGTTAAGATCTATGGTGCCGGTCATTATCCGGACTTTACTACGGCTGTCAATAAAACGGTCTTGACTGGGAATCTTTCCATTGATGAAAATGCCGATAACTTGCATCTTGAGGGGGTTGAACTGACCGGTACGTTGACTTTTGTTGCCAATAAGAAAGTGGATCATGTGGTGATTGCCCGTTGCCGAGTGGGGAACATCGCTTATGCGGGTTCTGCCACAACGCCATGTGAGGATAATATCATCCGTGAATGCGTAGTTCCAGGATCAATCAAAATGGATAATGCCACCTCATGCATCATCACCAATTGCCTGATCAATGGCAAAATTGAAAATGCGAATAATGTTGGGATTTCCAACAATATTCTTTTTTACAATTATAATAATACAGGAGGTTTTGCATATTATGTAACATTTAATAATGTTGACAATTGTCTGATATCTAATAATGTTATTTTTAGAAAAGCTGGAGGACGTTACATTTTTAATCTATCTGATTTAAACACTTTCTCCCGAAATGTTTTTGTTTATCCTCCATATGAAGCCGGTAGCAATACTTTCACTGATAATTTTTATAATGTGGATCTGACCAGTTTTTTTGTGCTTCAGTCAGATGAGGCGTTTGATTATACCCACAATTATCATTTGCAAAATCCTGAACTCTATCTTGGGATGGATGGTTCTCAGGTAGGCATTTATGGCGGGTTGTTTCCCTATAAGGAGGGTGCTGTTCCCGCCAATCCGCAGATCATTAATAAGGTGGTTTCTGCTCAGACCAATAGCGATGGTCAATTAAATGTGGATATTACAGTTGAGGCTCAAACCAAATAAATAGGAATCATGAAACTATGTTTGTTGTGGTTGCTGCTGTTACTGGGTTCCGGGATGATTTGGGCCCAAAACAAGATCAAGGGGTATGAGTATTGGTTCGATCAGGATTTTGATAATCGGGTGGTGGCATCTGTTGCTCCTGTTCAATCATTTAGGTTGGCAGAGATGATCAATGCTGAGCATCTCCGTAATGGGTTGCATGCTTTTCATATTCGTTTTGTAGATGAGCAGGATGGCTATAGTGGTATCTCCAGCCAATTTTTCTACAAAATGCCAATGGAGACAACACCGACGCGCAAGATTGATCGTTGTGAGTATTGGTTCGACAATGCCTATGGCGATCGTTTGGTTATTCAACCCTTCAATGGTGAGGCTGGAAATTTGAAGGTTGGAATCAATACTGAATCGCTATCTGAAGGGTTGCACGTATTTAATATATGTTTTGTGGACGATCATGGGTTGGGCAGTAGCGTTTTAAGTCAGTTTTTTTATAAGTTTAAGGCTGCTGATATTTCCGAAGAGAATATGATTGAAGGGTATCGGTATTGGTTTGATGATGATTTTGACCATGCCGTTTACACTCCCCTTGGAACCTCTAAGACCGATTTTGTTTTGTTGGGCGACTTGGATGTGTCGCAGATCCCGGTTGGGCTACATACTATTCATTTTCAGTTTAAGGACGGTCAGGGGCAATGGAGTTCTGTGTCAACCGATGAATTTGACCGGACTATTGCTTCAGCAGTTATTGAAAACGGGATTGATCCTAGGCTTGTTGTTTATCCTAATCCTACCGCGGGCAAGGTTTCTGTGGATCTTGGTGAGATGCATCAGGAGGTTGAAATTTCCGTTTCCAACTTGAATGGCACACCTTTGTCCTCTCTTGTTTTTAGCAACGTAAAGAGTGTGGCTTTCGAATTGAATCAGCCAGCTGGAATTTATATCCTGACCATATCTTCAGGCGGAAGAAAAAGCTTCTTGAGATTGGTAAAATACAAATAGGAAGATCCGATTCTGAAATCATTAATGCTGATGCCAAGCAATAGCATGATACCATTCATTCTATGGCTTGGCACTTTTTTATCATTTTTTTTGGAAGAACTTGTTTATTTCTTCCATTTTATGCTGCATCCAACTGCTTTGGTTTCGGCCGGTTCGATAGTTTTTCCTGCCAATAGGGCTTCGATGGCGTTGGCAAGATACGGCTCCTTGACTTCATCGGCCTCCTGGTAGTTGTCGTCTATGGTGCCGATGTATTTTACCATTAGTTTATTGTTGTTTTTCTGGAGCAGGTACACGTGGGGTGTTTTGGTCGCTCCGTATGCTTTGGCAACCTGTTGTGTCTCATCCACCACGTAAGGGAAGGTGAATCCTTTTTCTTTAGCCCTTTTTTGCATGGCTTCAAAGCTGTCGGCCGGGTAAGCCACCGCATCGTTGGGGTTGATGGCAATCACCGGGTATCCCAATGGTCGGTATTTCTTGTCCAAAGCCACAATACGGTCTTCGTAGGCCACTGCGTATGGGCAATGGTTGCAGGTGAAAATCACCACAAAGCCTTTGGCGGCTTTGTCATCGGCCATTTTTACCATTTTGCCGTCAATGTTTTTCAGGTTGAAATCGGTTGCCACATCTCCAATTTTATAACCTTGCGCAAAGGTTAGGGCTGTCAACATCAGTGTGATGCCCAATAAAGCGAATTTTTTCATATTATCCAGTTTTAATTTGTTGTTATTGATTAAGGGAGTGATTGTTGTTGTAAGGTTCGTTATTTCCCTATTTGGTCTATCCAATGGTTGAGTTCCTCTTTGCTCAAGGCCTGTTCCAGAAATTTCCGTTTCTCTTTTTTGTAGATCAGTGTGGCCGGGATGGCTCCACTCCAAGTATTGTCAACTTGGTTGATAAAGGTGTTGGCGTTGGTCTCATCCAGCAATATGATTCTTTCGGTATATTGGTGGCGCTCCACGAAAGGGATTAGGCGCGTGGCCATCTGTTTGGGGAAGTCGAGACTGACAAAGATAAATCTCACCTTTTGGTCGGCTCGCTCGCGGGCTGTAGCCATAAAATAAGGAAGCTCCTGAATGCATGGGGTGCACCAGGTGGCCCAGAAGTTGATGATGTAGGTGGTGTCGTTCTGTTGATTGAGCAGTGGTTGAAACTCCTGGAATTTCAACTTTTCCACTTTCTGGGCTTGGGCTGCTAAGGTTGCAAGCACCAAGGCCACGATCAGTATCCATCTTTTCATCATCCGCTGTTTTAGAACCTGGTTTAATTTCAAGCTCATAAAAGTAAACAACAGTGCTAAAAAAAAGTTTAGAAAACAAAAGGGGAAGCCATTGGCATGACTTCCCCTTTTTGATTCATTGTACAGTTTTCTAAATTGACTGGTTGTCTGTTTATTCTGTTTTTATCTCTGCCAGCGCTTCGCTTACGTTGATGATGTAATCGCCCAATCGTTCGCACTCCTGGAACATGTCGTTGAATAGGATGCCGGCCTCCACGGTGTAAACACCATTTTTGAGGTTTTCGAGGTGTTCAATTTTTAGTTTGTCGCGGTATCGGTTGATTTGCACTTCCAGCTGGTTGGCATTGTCGAGGTTGATGTCCTTCTCTTCCGAATTGAGATTCTCTTTCATAATCGTCATGGCTTCATCCACCATGTCGAACATCATAAATAACTTCTCAAGGATGGCTCCGTCGAAGGTGATTTTGTTTTCGCGCATGCGGCTGATGGTTCGAGCCAGGTTGTAGTTGCTGTCGCCAATGCTTTCCAGGTCACTTACCAGCTTGATCATGGCACGTGAGCGCTCTTTTCCCAGGTCACTTAGTTTATCCTGGTTGACATGAGCCAAATAATTGGCAATCTCCACTTCCACATTGTCGCTGATGTTTTCGTATTTTTCGATCCTGTTAAACAGCTTGGTGAATTTCGATTCGCTCTCTTCCGACATTAATTTCCGGACAAACCCAAACATCTTTTTGGTGTGCTTTGCAAAGAACTGAACTTCGTTACGGGCTTGTACAATGGATAGTTCGGCAGTCGATAACATGCCCGTGGTGATGTATTTGAGGTGAAACTCCTCCTCTTCCTCCTTATTGGGCAGCAGTTTCGTGACTATCCGTTCGAATAGTCGGGTGAAACCAATGAAAACAACGGAGTTGGTGACGTTGAATAAGGTATGGAAGAGCGCCAATGCCATGGGTACCATGGTGATGCCATCCTTGGCGAGGGGAGATATCCCATTGCGGTTGGTGATGATGGTGTCAACCAAATTGATAAAGGGATAAAAGAGAGCTAGTAGCCACACCACCCCCAATACATTGAAAAGGAAGTGTACCAGGGCAGCTCGCCGAGCCGAGAGGTTGCCTACGGCTGCTGCAATGTTTGCGGTCACCGTTGTTCCTATGTTTTCGCCCATCACCATGGCGGCTGCCATTTCAAAGGGAATCCACCCTTCGTTGCACATCACAAATGTTAGCGCCATGGTGGCACTGGATGATTGGATGACGACGGTTAAGATGGTGCCGATAAATAAGAATAGTAAGATAGAACCATACCCATGGTTGGTGTAGCTTTGTAAGAAGCTGAAAAGTTCTGGCGAAGATTTGATGTCGGGCACCGAGCCTTTCAAAAAGTCTAGGCCCATAAAAAGGAGGGCAAAACCCAACAGGAATTCACCCCAGGAACGGCGGCTGTTTTTTTGCGAGAAAATCAGGGGCAATCCAACGCCTATCAAGGGCAATGCATAAGCCGAAATGTTGACTTTGAACCCTAGGATGGAGATGATCCAACCGGTCACTGTTGTGCCTATGTTGGCGCCCATGATCACGCCGATGGATTCGCCAAGAGTCATTAAGCCGGCATTGACAAAACTGACCACCATCACCGTGGTGGCACTGGACGATTGGATGATGGTGGTGACCAGAAATCCGGTGAACAATCCAAGGAATCGGTTTGATGTCATAGCAGACAAGATGCTGCGCATCTTGGATCCTGCAACTTTTTGCAGGGCTTCGCTCATTATTTTCATTCCATAGAGGAACAAACCCAATGACCCTATCAGCTTGAGTAAATCAAGAAAAGAATAATCCATGAGTAACTATTGTTGGTTTTAAATGTCTCATTGTACAGATCTGGCGTTCCAAATGCCGAAAATTAGTTTTGTGTGTCCATTTTGGTGTTAATCACCCGTTTAAAATGAGCACGCAAAAATGCTATTTTTTTTCAAAAAATCGGCCATCCAATGTTAACTTAAAGTTAATTCAAACAATCTATTTTTGCACCAACAAATCTCATGTTCACAATAATAAATTTAAAAAAGCTGCCCGGGGCAGCTTTTTGTTATACATAAACATTGCCGGTTTTTATCAGCTTAGGAATATTCAACAGTTTTATTTTCCGGCCGTTCAATTCTATTAGTTTGTCGGCTTTAAATTCGGAAAGGAGCCTGATAACCGATTCTGTGGCTGTCCCCACCATGTTCGCCAACTCTTCGCGGGTGAGGGATATGCGTAGGGTGTTGTCTTCATCCAGGTCGAACGTGTCCATCAATAGCAGCAACACTTCGGCCAATCGCTCACGAACCGTTTTTTGTGCAATGTCGGTTAAGAATTTGTTGGATTCCCCCAACTCCTTGCAAGTTAATTTCATCAATGCCATGGCAAACTCGCTGTTGGTTTTGATCAGTGTGGTGAGGGCATCACCCGGTAGGTAGCACAGCAGGGCATCGTTGATGACTTTTGTGGTGGTGCAGGCCAACTCATCGCTGATAACAGACCGGAAACCTATTAAATCGCCACTTTTGGCAAAACGGATGATCTGTTCTTTGCCATCAAAACCTGTTTTGTATATTTTCAGAATCCCGCTTAAGATGATGTAGGTGCCATTGATCCGGCTCCCTTCGTGGTAGATAATATTGCCACGTTTGTGAAGGGTGCAGCTCATGGTTTGGTTGAGGTGTGCTATGTCGGTGTCGGTAAGGCCCTTGAATATTTCGTACGACCTCAAGTCGATCTCTTCGGTAAATGGTATGGCTTGAAAACTCTTCATGATCTGTTTTGTTATTGTTTGTGGAATCTGTTTATGTTGTTTGGTTCACAAATATATAAATAAAGATGAAATTTGAGATCTTTTAACAATTAAGAATATATTATTATGGATACCTCTATTAATGTGAAATGGAATGGGAAAATGGCCTTTGAAACGAGCCTACAGGGGCATACTTTATTGATGGATGCAGGCTTGGAAAGTGGTGGCGAGGATTCTGGTGTTAGGCCTAAGTCGCTGATTCTGGCTAGTCTTGCGGGCTGTACCGGCATGGATGTGGTGAGTATGTTGGCCAAAATGCGGGTCGATATTCAAGGGTTTGAGTTAATTGTTGAGGCCGATATCGAAAAAGAACATCCGAAATATTACAATCGGATTAATGTCGTTTATCAATTCAAAGGTCGTGATCTGCCTTACGAAAAATTAAAGAAGGCTGTCGATCTGTCATTCGACAAGTATTGTGGTGTTAGCGGGTTGCTCCGGAAGGCGATTCCTGTTACCACCGAAATACGTGTTGTGGATTAAACAAAAAAGCCCGGGTGAAATATTCCCCGGGCTTTTATTATGATGGTTTGTTAATATGCCGATTGGAACTGTTGCAAGAACCGTACATCATTTTCAAAGAACAAGCGGATGTCCTTGATTTGGTAGCGCAACATGGCAATCCGTTCAATGCCCATGCCAAAGGCAAATCCTGTGTATTTCTTGCTGTCAATGTTGTTGACATCCAGAACGGCAGGATCCACCATCCCGCAGCCTAGTATTTCCACCCAGCCCGATCCTTTGCACACATTACAGCCTTTGCCTCCGCAGAGGGTGCAGCTGATGTCCATCTCTGCCGATGGTTCGGTGAATGGGAAAAAGGAAGGACGTAGCCTGATTTGGGTGTCCTGGCCGAACATCTCCTTGGCAAAATAGAGCAACGTCTGTTTCAAGTCGGCAAACGACACGTCCTGGTCGATGTACAAACCTTCCACCTGGTGGAAAATGCAGTGCGCCCTAGCCGAAATCGCCTCGTTCCGGAAAACGCGCCCCGGGAAAATGGCGCGGATGGGTGGTTGCTCCTTTTCCATGACGCGTACCTGTACCGAAGAGGTGTGGGTGCGCAACAGGATGTCGGGGTTTTTATTGATGAAGAACGTGTCCTGCATGTCACGTGCTGGGTGCTCCAGTGGGAAATTCAACGCCGTGAAAACGTGCCAGTCGTCTTCTATTTCTGGCCCTTCGGCCACGGTGAAGCCCAGACGGGCAAATATGTCAACAATTTCATTTTTTACCAGCGAGAGCGGATGGCGCCCACCGATGGAGGCCGAGTTGCCGGGTAGTGTCAGGTCGATGCCGGTGTTGTTGGTGGCGTCGCTTTCAAACGACTCCTTCAATGTGTTTATCTTATCCTGTGCCAGCGTTTTCAATTCATTGAGAACTTTGCCCAGGTTTTTCTTTTGGTCGTTGGGGATGTTTTTGAACTCGTCGAATAGTACCGAGATACTTCCCTTCTTGCTTAAATATTTTATTCTCAAGTTTTCAGCCTCTTCGGCATTCGACGCGGTTATGCCATTTATCTCCGCCGTCAGTTGTTCTATCTTTTCTAGCATCTTAACATGTTTTTTTGACCTGCAATATGCAAAAATAATAAAACCATCGGCATGCAGGTTGTTTGCGGGGTAATTTATTTGTGCAACCCTTCTGTGCCATTTACTCCTCCAATGCTGCTTTTCCTTATCCAGCTGCCAATCCACAGACTGATTTTAACCACAATATAAACCGACGTCAACAGGAATATGATGACGGCGCCCGTAGGCAAATCGAAAAAGTAAGCAGCAAACAATCCCGCAATGCTGATGACCATGCTGATGATGACCGAATAGACCATCAAGGGTATGAATTTTTTGATTCTAATGTTGGCAATGGCTTGTGGGACTGTGAACAAGGAGAGCACCAAAATGATGCCGGTCACCTTGATGGCCAGGACAATGGCCGTGGCCACCAGAGCTATTACGGCCAAGCGGATGACTTTGACCGGCCAACCGCTGATGCTGGCAAAGTCGGGGTCGAAGGCCACATACATCACTGGCCGGTGGAACAGGATCATCAGCAACGTCAGCAAGCCCGACAAAGCTGCTAGCCAATAGAGGTCGGTGGTTTTCACCGTTAGTATGTCACCGAAGAGGAAACCCATCAGGTTTGGGGTATAGCCTGGTGACAGGAACATGAATAATATGCCAATGGCCATGCCAAACGACCAAATGATGGCAATGGCGCTGTCCTCGCGTATTTTGCCCTTCACATTTAGCCATTCGATGCCCAAAGCCGATAGTATGGCAAAAAATGCTGCGCCGGCAAATGGGGGCAATCCATAGTAATATGCAATGCCGATGCCGCCAAAACTGGCGTGGGTGATGCCGCCCCCCACAAACACCATGCGCCGGGTTACCACGTAGGTGCCCACAATACCTGCCATGAAAGAGGTGAAGAGGACAGCCCACAGGGCATTGATGATAAATTGGTATGAGAAGAGTTGTCTCAGTTCGTCCATGATTAAATGGTTAATCGTGCGTTTTTAATATGCGGTGTGGTATCGAACCATGCGCGATAATTTCCACCGGGCAGTTGTACGATTTCAAAATTTCCTGCGATATTTTGTTCGAAGGGTGGTAGTGTAGCTTCCCATTGACACAAGCGATGGTTTTCACCACCGATGAAATGGTGCCCACATCGTGCGAAACCAATAATATGGCCATTCTCTTGTTCAACTCTGGCAACAGCTTGTATAGGTCGGTTTCGAAATTCTTGTCCACGTAGGTGCCTGGTTCATCCAATATCAGCAGTTTGGGGTCGCCAACGATGGCACGGCATAGGAACACCCTTTGCATCTGCCCGCCCGATAGCTCCCCTATGGGATGCCGCATATAGCGCTCCATGCCTGCAAATGCAAGCAAATCGTGCACTTGTTGCTTTTCGCGCTTGCCAGGCCACAGCATCTTTTGTCTGTCGCCCTTCAATCCCGACAGAACCACATCTTGCACTGTGATGGGGAATTGCTTGTCGAAGTTGTTGATCTGGGGTAGGTAACCTATGCGGATATCCTCTTTGACTACCTTGCCCTCCATTGGACGAATGACGCCCAAAATGGTTTTCAAAATGGTGGACTTACCTCCTCCATTGGGCCCGATAACGCCTATAAAGTCGTCAGCATGAATTTTCAGGTTGACTTCCTTCACAACGGTCACCTCCCCATAACCCGCCCACACATTTTGCAATTCAACCAAGCAGTTGTTCATTTTGTCCCTTTTAAATGGTCGATGATCCGTTGCATCTCTTCCAGCCAAGCTTCGCTCTCCGGATTGATCTGGACGATACTGGCACCAATTTCCTCGGCAGCGGTTTTCGCATTATTGATGTCGAAATTCTGCTGGATGAATAGAATCTGTACATGCATTTCCCGAGCCGTCTCAATTTTTCGCTTTAGTCCCACAGGCGTTGGTGCTTTGCCGTTTTCCTCCATCTCGAGCTGGGTGAAGCCGTAGTCGCGCGCCAGATAGCCCAATGCTGGATGGTAAATCATAAACGTCAAGCTGTCGTTCGATTCCGACACTTTTTCAAGCTCCTGATGTAAGGCGTTAATTTCGGCTTGAAGGGTTTGGTGGTTTTTTTCAATCACCGTTTTTAGTTCCGGATTGAGCTTGATTAGTTCATCCTTGATGTTCTCAACCATTTTCATGGCCGAGAGGGGCGACATCCAATAGTGCGGGTCGTAGGCCGCGGCATGGTGGTGATCGTGTCCCTCCTCGTGGTTGCAGACGTGGCCGTCAATCAGTTCGATGCCCTCGGAAAGGTCAATCCATGCCATTGCGGTACTTACGCTTTTTAGTCGCTCACCCCATGTGAGCTCAAAGTCCAGCGGGCCAATGGCCAGGTAGGCTTTGGAGTTGGATAAGTCCCTCATTTGGCGTGCGGTGGGACTGTAATCGGAGTGCCCAACGTGCTTGGGGATCATGACATTGACTTGGTAGTATTGGTCCGAAAGCCGGTCGATGATGGTTTTTAATGGGAAAATGCTGACTGAAAGCATGGGCCGGGCATCGTTCTTATTGGGTGTGCGGTGGCATGCTGATAATCCCATCAACAATAGTGCAGTGAAGGTGAATGCCAATTTCTTGCCTAACCGAATTGATCTGTTCATCTTATTCCTGTTGATGGGCGTGGTTTTCGTTTCCATTTGATTGGTTTTTCGAATGATTGACTTTTTTGTTGTTTAATTGAATGTAAACAATATTAACAGGATAAAGTTGACTGTTGGCGGGAAAAGAGTCATCCAAAAAGTTTGAACACCTCCTGTATGTATGTTTTCGATACCGGTACTTCTGTCAGTTGGGTGTGGTCTAGTCGGATGGTGAGTCCATCCTTTTGTTTTTCTATCAGTTTTATATGATCCATGTTGACCATAAATGATCGGTGGCATCGTATGATGTTGTACTCTTTTAGCTCCTCTTCCAGTTGTTTCAGTGTTGACCTGAGCATCAGGTGTTCCAACTTGTTTTGGTCGTTGTAGTAAATGGTCACGTAGTTGTCGGCTCCTTTTAAATAGTGGATGTCCTGTTGTTTGATGCTGAAGCGCAAATTTCCTTTGTCGTCTTTGAAAGGGATCATGCCCTTGGTTTCAGGTGTTCTGGCTTCCTCCTGGATCAGTTCCTTGAGCTTTTTGTTTTTATCGCGCCAGCTGAAATAGAGCCACAGGGTGCTGTAGGGCAGCAAAAGCACCAGTGAGGTGTTTAGTAGTGAAGCCTTAAAAACTTCCACAAAGGTGCGCGAGTCCTTGATGATGATCAACTGTTCATATATGGTATAGAACAGCGACATGCTGACGATTTCGACCGCCACCCAAATCAGGTAGTGGCCAATGGTGATTCGTCTGGCCTTTCGCGACACATAGTACATGATGATGCGGCTGATGACCACCACCAACACACCAGTGAGGATGATCAGGTTGGAATAGAAGAAAAATTTGAGGTCGGAGACGTTGGGGATCCAGTTTTTGGAGCCAAAGGGCGTGTAAAGGTTGATGAACAACAAAGCAAACCCTGCTGTCAGTAGGATCAGTCTGGTGATATTGCCCTTTTCAACAAGATAGTCTGGTATCTTTTTGCTCAAGTCCATATCTGGGTTGTAATATTGGTAAGGTGATCAAGGTTTGTTCTGAAGCGAAAATAATGAAATTATATTACACCCCAAATATTAATTTTTCACCCCAAATAGTGCGATTTCGTCCTTTTGAGCTGTGGTTAATCACATAAAATTGATTTGTTGCCCGAACCTTCGTTTGTTTGCATGGACGATACCGAATTGGTGTGGCATCACTAAAAAATCAATATGCGATACGACAAGCTATATTCATATTTGCAGAAGCGACTGACGGGGCGTTTGGAAAACGTCACCTCGGTTGGTGACGGGGTATTGTTTACGTCATTGCCTTTTGTTTCCGATGATGCCATTCCATGTTTCGAAAAGGGCGAGCTTATATCATCCGATGACTTGATCCAGGCCGATGCATTGTACGACAATAGGAATTTTGACTACCATATTTTTTATTCCAACGCCTCAACCGTTTCCCGGGATTGCATCATATTGCTCCATGGACTTAATGAGCGTAGCTGGGATAAATATTTGCCTTGGGGATATGAATTGTCCAGGCTGACGGGAAAGACCGTGATCCTCTTCCCGATTTCGTATCACATTAACAGGTCCCCGTTGGCCTGGAGCAATCCCCGTTTGATGAAACAGTTTGTGGATGCCCGCCTGAAGCGTCTGCCCCATACTCATTCCTTGAGCATTGCCAATGTTGCCTTGAGCGAACGACTCGAGAAACATCCCGAGAGGTTTGTGCTTTCCGGGTATCAGGCGGCTTCCGATTTGATCAGGCTCACCCGTGCCATCCGGTTGGGCAAACACCCTCTTTTTGAAAAAGGTACCACAGTCGATTTTTTCGGCTATTCCATAGGCGCATTCCTAAGCCAGGTTTTGCTTTTGAGTCAATTGAAAGGGTTGTTGGACCAGTCAAAATTTTTCCTCTTTTGCGGAGGGAGTGCTTTTCAGGGTATGAATGGCGTTTCGCGGTACATTATGGACAGTGTATCCTATAATAATATGTATTCATTTTATTTGAAGGAAGGTAAGGGCTTGCCAGTTGTCAATAAAGCCTTTGATTATGTGCTTCACGAAACAGTCTTTGGGACTGCCTTCAAGAAGATGGTTCGTTTTCAGGCATCCCCCTCCGGATCGCTCTTTGGTGCTTGCCGCGATCGAATGCAGGTGGTTTCACTCCAAAAAGATGAGGTGATTCCAACGTGCAGCATCAATAAGACCTTGCCTGCCGGTCTTTGCGAGGAGTTGAATTTCGATTATGCTTATTCTCATGAAAATCCGTTTCCATTATATTCCATTAACTCTTCTAAATTGATGGAAAAGGTGAATGATTCGTTTCAAGTGCTCTTCGAAAAAGCTGCTGCTTTTTTTATGGTGCCTTGCGGATGATTTTTTTTGCCTTTTTCAGAAGGAGCAGGACAACGGTCCTGCTTTTTTCATTTTTGCCCCTTCAAGAAGCAAAAATGTGGTTCTTGGGGTTTGCGCTTTTTTTTTATCTTTGCGGATAGGTTGGTATGGAAATTGTTTCCTCTTGTCCGACGATTAATAAAATATGTTTTATTGTCGTTTATAGACATTGGTGGGGTGGATCCCTTCATGATTTTGATGGCTAGCATGTTGATTCTGATAATCATGAGCTGTTCAAAATTATATCGTGCGATTCATCAAGCCGTTTTTAATAAAAGGTTATCTTTGGCAATCTGAATTGGAAAAAAGGAAAGAAAAATAAAAACCCACAATATGGCTAAAATAATTGCACTTGCAAATCAGAAGGGCGGCGTAGGAAAAACCACTACAGCCATTAATCTTGCTGCCAGTCTTGCCGTTCTTGAGCAACGGGTACTTATTATCGATGCCGACCCCCAGGCGAATGCCACCTCAGGGCTAGGTTTCGATTTGCGGGAGATTGAAACAAGTATCTATGAGTGTATCGTTGATGGCGCTGATCCTAAAGATGCCCTGTTGCAATGTGAGATCGAGAAGTTGCACATCATCCCTTCGCACATCGATTTGGTTGGAGCAGAGATTGAGATGCTCAACATGCCCAACCGGGAGAAGGTTCTGGGGAATGTTATCGCAAAGGTTGAAGAATTTTACGATTTCATCCTGATCGACTGTTCACCTTCGCTGGGGTTGATCACGGTAAATGCGCTTACAGCTGCTCACTCGGTGATTATTCCTGTGCAGTGTGAGTACTTTGCCCTTGAAGGGCTTGGTAAGCTTTTGAATACCATTAAGATAATCCAAAGCAGGTTGAATCCCGATCTGCAAATAGAAGGTTTCCTACTGACGATGTACGATGCTCGTCTGAATCTTTCGAATCAGGTGGTTGAGGAGGTGCAACGGCATTTCCAGGATATGGTGTTCAAAACTCTGATTACCCGCAATATTAAGTTGAGCGAAGCGCCCAGTCATGGTAAAGCCGTGGTGATGTACGACGCCACTTCCAAAGGGGCTCAAAATTATTTGAACCTGGCAAAAGAGCTATTGGAGAAAAATAGTATTGTTGTTAAAGAATAAAAATAAACGAAATATAGTTACTGGTGAAAAAAGCTGTACTTGGACGAGGCCTAGGGGCTCTTATCGATAATACTGATGAGGTGAATGCTGCAAAATCGCAGCAAGCTTCCATTAATGAAATTGATATCAATAAAATTGAAGCCAATCCATGGCAGCCCCGTAGCCATTTTGATGAGGAAAAATTGAACGAACTGGCGATCTCCATCAAGGAGATCGGCATTATCCAACCCCTCACCCTGCGCAAAGTTGGTTCAGACCGTTATCAAATTATTGCCGGGGAACGTCGTTTTAGGGCATCGAAACTGGCCGGTCTTGAAAAAGTGCCTGCATTTGTGCGCGATGCCGGTGATGAGACGATGTTGGAAATGGCTCTGGTCGAGAACATCCAGCGCGAAGACCTGGATCCCATCGAAATTGCCATCAGCTACCAACGTCTGATTGACGAATGTAGCCTCACCCAGGAGAGCATGTCGGAGAGGGTGGGCAAGAAGCGATCCACCATCACCAATTATCTGCGTTTGTTGCGTTTGCCAGCCGAAATACAACTTGGATTGCGTGAGAAACAAATTTCCATGGGGCATGCCCGTGCCATCATTAATGTGGAGGATCCGGCCACGCAGCTGATGCTTTTTGAGCAGATTATTCAATTCGATTTCTCGGTGCGAAAAATCGAGGAGGTTGTACGGCAAATGAATGCTGAGGCAGCCGAAGCCAATAGTGATGAGAAGAAAGGTAAACGCACACTGGCTGCTGAGTATCAAACCTTGAAAGAGCATTTGTCAAGCCTTTTTCATACCAATATCCAGTTTGCACGCAGCGATAACGGCAAAGGGAAAATCACCATCCCCTTCCGTTCCGATGAGGAACTTGAAAAGATTATGTCCATTCTGGATAAAGCTAAATAAGAAATTTTACTATCAGCTTGAGGGGAAGTAAAAAATATTGGGTTCTTGCGTTTTTGACGGTCATAGGGCTGGGTTGGACCCATCCTATGATCGCTCAAAACGATTCTGTTGTTGTGCTGCCAGTGGAGGCACCTTTGGCGGGTCACGACTTTTCGCAAAAGGTCCATAGCCCTCATAAAGCCTCCTTTTACGCGGCCATTCTACCCGGGCTGGGGCAAATATACAATAAGAAGTATTGGAAATTGCCCCTTGTTTATGGGGGTATTGCCGGTGTAGCCTATGGCATTCATTTCAATTCAAAATACTATAAGGATTATCGCAGTGCCTACCGCGACTTTATTGTTCGTGACCCCAACAATACCAGCTATATGCAGTTTGTGCCGCCTGGTATGCCAATGGAGGACATCTATGGCAAGCGCTCTGCTTGGTTCCAGAATGCGCTCAAAAACAAAAAAGACTACTACAAGCGATACCGCGACTTGAGCTATATTGGCATGGGATTGATCTATGTGGCTCAAATTATTGATGCTACGGTGGATGCCCATTTCTTCAATTTCGACATCAGCGACAATTTGAGCCTCAACATCCAGCCAGCTCTTTTGGAATCGCAAAGTGAGTATGGTGGGGTGGGTATGCAGTTTAATTTTAATTTTTAAACTGTTTTTGTTTTTCTTCGTGATAAATGGCGAATAATGTCTAACTTTATGGTTGGATCCATTTATATTGTCATTCTGTGAAGAAAATTTCTTATCTGCTATATCTCTTTTGTGTATTCGTTTGTGACCAACAGCTTGGTGCACAGTATTACACATTTCGTAGTTTTAGCCTGGAACAAGGTTTGCCCCAGTCAGAAATCAACGCCATCACCGACGATCACTTTGGCTATTTGTGGGTGGGAACCAATGGGGGCGGTCTTTGCCGCTTCGATGGACGATCGTTCGATGTGTTTAATAAAAAAGATGGGTTGCCCGATAATGTGATCCTCTCCCTCTTTCAAGACAGCCGAACTTTTTTGTGGATTGCCACTCCTAAAGGCATTGTCAGGTACGACGGATTGGCTATGAAACCCATTCTTGAGGCCGATTCCACCATCATCAGCGGTGAATTCAAATTTATGGAAACTGCCGATGGCGGCATTTGGTTCGTTTCACGTTTGAGGGATGGTAACAGATCTTTGTACTCTGTGCGTGGCGATTCCATCGTTTCTGCAGCAGAGATCTTTCCAGACGTGCTTGGTGATAATGATCTTTATTATGCCAATGAGTGGGGGCGCAAACGCATCATCTTATCTACAAAAAACGGTCTCTACTCCATCGACAATGCTGATATTCAGTTCGATGCCCTCAATTTGAGGGTTCCTAAAGGGAATCGCATCGTAGTGCCTCTTTTGGAAGATCGGATGAAGAGGATTTGGCTTTATGTGTTGGATGAAAAACGCGTGGCATCCATCTACACCTTGAATACCGGAGGCGAGCTGTCTTCCGTGCTTTTACCCGCCGGTCTTTCAGCCAACCGGTTGATCAATCTTTTTGAGGATCGGGATGGAGGCTTGTGGACTTCCGTATTGTTGGAAGGGCTGATGTACAATAAAGGTGATGTTACTACTTTTTTTAATCAGGGCAATGGGTTGCCCAGCTCCATCATCCACCATATTTTTCAGGATCGGGAAGGTAATTTTTGGTTTGGCTCCTCTGGTGAAGGGCTCATCAGGTATTCCAACAATTTCTTTACCTCTTTCAATGAAACCAATGGATTGACCGACAATTTGATCATGCGGATCTTTGAGGATTCCAAGGGCGTCAAATATTTTTGTGATGGACGTGGTGGATTGAATCTTTTTGATGGCAAGCAATTGAAATCCATTTCCGATGGGGAGAAACCAGGCGTGGGTGTTTTGCGTGGGTTTTGTGAGGTAGCCCCTGGACAGCGTCTTTTTTGCAGTGATCGTGGTTTGTGGCTGTTCGATGGAACCCGTTTTACCGATGTCTCAACCAAATATGGACTGAGCCGTGGTGTGCCAATATTGGATATCACCCTGGATGGGGACACCCTCCTTTTGGGAACCGTCTTTAATGGGTTGCTTAAATCGTATGGGGGTCGAGTTGTGAAACAGTACCATACCAGCAATTCTAATCTTCTTTCCAACCAAATACACCATCTGTTTTTTGATCGGCAACACCGTCTTTGGATCTCTACAGCCAAGGGCGTTTCAGTTCTCAGCAACGATTCGGTCGTTTCCTATGGTGAGCACGATGGATTGAAAGCGCCCGGGGTGCTGCAAGTGACCGAAGATAAAGCAGGTAATATTTGGATGGCCAACTTCACGGGTGGTTTGATTCGTTTCGACGGGGAGCAGTTTACTGTCTACGACAGCGACCATGGGTTGAAGACCGATGTGGTATACTCTGTTTTGACCGATCAGAGCGGAAATATATGGGCCGGATCGCAGTTGGGGGTGGAACAGTTGATTGTTAATTCAGCTGGTGAAGTGACCGATATTTATAATTTCGACCGTTACGATGGGTTCATAGGCATCGAAAACAACTCCACAGCAGCTCTTTGCGACAGCCATGGGGTGTTGTGGTTTGGTACCATCAAGGGGGTTATGCGATGCATTCCTGGCGAAAGGATCGTTAATCAATTGCCGCCAGCAGTTTTCGTTGATGAGGTTAATTTGAATTCAGAGAAAACCGATTGGATGACGGAACCCTACATAGGGCTTTGCGACTCCATTGAGCCTTGGCATAAAGTCCCTGTGGGCTTAAACCTAAATTCCGATTATAACCACATTGGATTCTCTTTCGATGCTTTGTGTTATACCCAGCCCGAGAAAGTGCTTTACCGCTGGAAACTCGATCCTGTGGATCAGGATTATTGCCCTGCTACCAGCCACAACAGTGCCACCTATACCATGTTGCCTCCGGGCCATTACACCCTTCATGTGATGGCTTGCAACAACGATGGCGTCTGGAATGAGGAAGGGGATACCTTCCAGTTTATTGTTACTGCTGCCTGGTGGGATCGGCCATTTGTACGGTTCGTATTCTGGGTGTTCCTGGTGCTGTTGGCGGCGCTTTGTGTTGTTGTGCGACGCAAGCTGTTGTTGAAACACAGGCAGGAATTGGATTTGCTTGTGTTGTCGAAGCAGCAGGAGATGAATAAGTATCGAGCTAAAATCGCGGCCATGGTGGAGGAGATGGATCAGCAAAAAGCAACAGAAACCGAATTATCGAATAAGGTGGCTCTGTCGGCCATCCACCTTTCCATGGCAACAGAGTTGCTTCAGATGGTTAGTGACAATTTGGCAGAAGTACGTTTGGTGGGTGCCATCCATCAGTTGGTGGATAATGCCGTTAAGCCCGATTTCTTCGCATTTGCTTGTCTCAATAGTGCCGACGATGCTCTCGTGTTTCGATATTCCGTTCAGAAGGGCGAGCGCTTGCCATTGTTCAGTTATCCTGCCGACGATCTGGCCCGCTTGCCGGTTTTCTGCCTCCAACGGCGCCAACCAGTATTTATCCATGATTGGCAACAGGAGAAGCAACAATATGTTTCCGAAAACCGAGTTGTGCCGGGTGGTTTTAGTGCCTTGTCTATTATCATTGTCCCTTTCACCTTGGTCGATAACACCCCAGGTGTTCTGATCGTTCAGAGCGAACAAAAAAGTGCCTTTACCGACTACCATTACCAATTGTTAAAGTTGGTGGCTGCCGTATTGAAGGGTTACCGGCTCTAGTTTATGGCGCGGTTTGGATAAAATGTCGGTTGGGTTGGTTTGGCAGGTTTTTTGATTATTTTAGAGTAAAAGATACGACTATGTTTACATCTCCATTGTTTCTGATATTTATATTTTTTGCCCTTCTGAGCTGGTTGGTCAGCTCCCGTTTGAAGAGCCGTTTTCAAAAATACGCTCAGGTGCCTCTGGCCGGTGGCTTGTCGGGTAAGGAAGTGGCGGAGCGAATGTTGCGTGCCAATGGGATCCTGAATGTGCGTGTGATCTCAGTGGCGGGGCAGTTGACCGACCACTACAACCCAGCCGACAGAACTGTCAATTTGAGCCACGACGTATTTTACGGTCGGAGTGTGGCCGCTGCGGCAGTGGCCGCCCACGAAACAGGTCACGCCATCCAGCATTACCAGAGCTATGCTTTTCTGGAATTGCGTTCGGCCTTGGTGCCCTTGCAGAATGTGAGTGCCAAAGTGCTTAACGTGATCTTTATCGCTATGTTTGCCGGCGCTTTTCTGTTGCCTGGCTTAATGCCGATGAAGTTGGCTCTACAGGTCATTATTGCTGCTTATGCCATTTTCACCCTTTTTGCGTTTGTCACCCTTCCTGTAGAGATTGACGCGAGCCGACGTGCTTTGGCGTGGTTGAACAGCAGCGGCGTTACCTCGGGTGTCGCGCAGGAACAAGCCAAGGATGCCCTGAAGTGGGCTGCCTATACCTATGTGGTGGCTGCCCTGTCGGCGCTGGCTACTTTGGTTTATTGGATCATGATTTATTCCAGCCGCAGGGATTGACTTTGGGTTCTTGACTTTCATAGGCACCAGTTTTGCACTGGTGCTTTTTTATTGTCCATATTTTTCCGAAAATCTGTTTTTTAATGCTTGAGGTGTTATTTTTGTGGCCTAAACGATCATTTTTTAGAATTGACCATATGAGAAGATTTTTTGTGTTCATGACCATTTTTGTGGTGGTGTGTGGTGCTGCTATGGCGCAGGTAGAGGTGAAGGAATCACCCATTAAGGTTGAGATGCACGGTTTTGTTGGACTTAGTATGATGCTGGACAGTCGGCAGAGTGTCAATGTACGACACAACCAGATTCACCTGTATCCCAAACCAGCGCAGTACGATCCTGCTGGTGAGGATATCAATGCTCAAGGCATGAGGAGCTTTGATGCTTCACACTCACGCCTTGGGTTCTTTATTTCAGGCCCCGATTTGCTTGGAGCTAAGGCAACAGCTGTTTTGGAAGGAGACTTCCTTGGAGGATCGGGTGCCAACGATGTAAACTTTCGAATTCGTCAGGCCAATGTTAAACTCCAGTGGGAAAAGAGTTTTGTTTTGGTAGGCCAGGCTTTTCATCCTCTGTTTGTGACCGAGAACTACCCCAATACCCAATCGTTGAGTGCAGGTGCGCCTTATCATCCCTTGAATCGTAGTTTTCAGCTCCAAGTTGGTCACAACCTGTCGGATCAATGGTGTGTCACTGGCTATGTTTTAGGGCAGAATGACTTCAAGAGTGTTGGGTTTACAGGTGCCGACTTGTCACTGATTCCGGAATTTGCAGCTCGCATCCGCTACCAAAATGCTAGTGGCTTTTTTGCTGTATTGAATGGTGGCGTTCTGACCCTCAAACCGGAATTGGTCGACGCGCAAGGATACAAATCGGATGCTCACTTGGTGGCAACCTATGTTTCGGGTTCTGCCAAGTATGCTTTCGACAAGTTGCAAGTTAAAGGTGGCTTTGTTTATGGTGGCAACATGACTTCGCATGTGATGATTGGTGGCGTTGGGCAGAAGGCCGATGGGGACTATGTACCCCTAAGGACTTTTAGCGGCTGGATTGATGCTCAATACCCCTTGGAGCGTTGGATGCCAGGCGTTTTTGGCGGGTATTCGGCCAATCAGGGTGCTTCTACCGAGGCGGTGGCTGTAGAGAAATATTCACGCGCAGCCAATATTGGTGAACTGTATGCCATCTCTCCCCGCCTATACTTTAATGCATCTCCCAAATTTTGGATTGGCGTTGAGTATTTGATGAATCGGGCACTGTATGGTGCCGAGATGGATGAATATGCCAAGCCTTACGATTTTACTGCCTACACCAACCACCGTCTGTCGCTCAATGCCAGATATATTTTTTAAAATATTACCTTTATGGTGTGGATGTAACGCGAACGATAAACTTAATCCTGATGAAACGTATTTTGGGTATATTGGCCATTTTAATGATTATTGTGGGCTTTGGGATGATGCACAGCGTCTCCGGGCTTTTGGAAATCATCAGCCTTTTGCTGATATCCGGCGGGGCATTGATTCTGTTGTCGTTCTTGATATTGTTTAAAAAGAAGTAAAATATTTGCGGTATGTTTTCCAAAGATGAGGCAAAGGAGTTGAGGATGCTGTTCTGGCATAAGCTGGAGAGTAAGACGCGGCGGTTGCCGGGGCAAAAAGGCAAGGCCATCAAGTGGATTGGCGATAAGACAGGCGTGAAGGGGCTCGATTTGCGTTTCGACGTGGACCGCACCAAGGCTTGCGTGGCCATCGAGGTTAATGCGCCCGAGGAGGATCGCCGCATTGAACTGTTCCAAAAGCTGGAAGCCTGCAAAACCATTATCGAAGATCTCTTTGAAGAGCCCCTTATTTGGGATTTCTTTTACGAGAAGCCCAATGGCCAAATGGTGGCGCGTGTTTACGTCCAGATGGATGGCGACATTTACTGCCAGGAACAATGGGGCGACATGATTTATTTCCTCATCAACCGGATGATTCGCCTGGAAAGGGCTTTCCTCGAGGTGAAAGATTTCCTTGTTTACCGCGAACTGGGGCAGTGATCCATTCCAATTTCATATTACATCGCACAGGCCTAAAGGTTTGTGCGATTTTTTTATATCTTTAGGTTTCATTGTGAAGCGTTGAATGGGTTCTAAAAATATCATCCTTGAACATTAAGTATTGGCTTTACCAGTTGTTGTTGTGGCACTCCAAGCAGGGGCGACGCTTGAATGAGGTGGTCGATGGGCTTGCCATCCTCTCGGCCTCATTTGTCATCATGCTTCTTTTGTACCAGTTTGGATTCAACCTACCCATCGCCGTGCGCGAACAGATGACCTCCCTGAATCGGGTGTTGCTGATTGTGGGTGGTTTTTTCTCCCTTGGCCGGTTTTTGGTTAGCTTTTTCGATGAAGGCGCAAAACGTTGGCGGGAGCAGATGTGGGCTTTTTTGGTGATGGTGGTCTGCCTGGTCACTTACCTTGTACCGGTCTATTTCCCGTCTTTTCTCCCTGCCTCCTGGCGGTATGTCGATTTTGTGGTGCTTCTCTTTATTGCAGTTTTTGAATTGGTGCGCAATGGGGTGGCGTGGATTTCCAAAGAGGTCAGCCCCACCTGGCTCTTCGCCGGAAGTTTCCTGATCTTGATATTGGTTGGATCCGGATTGTTGATGCTGCCCCGTTCCACGCAGGTGCCCATCACTTTTTTCCAGGCTTTTTTCACCTCCACCTCTGCTGTGTGTGTCACTGGGTTGACTGTTGTGGACACCGATGTGGCTTTCACACCTTTTGGCCAGTTCATCATTATGGTGCTTTTTCAGTTGGGTGGGATTGGCGTGATGACTTTCACCAGTTTCTTTGCCCTTTTCTTCTCCGGGCAATCTTCTTTTCAGAATCAACTGGTCATCAAAGACATGGTGAGTGCTGATAATTTGGGCGACCTTTTTCGCACCATTCGGCAGATTGTTGTGGTGACTGTTGTTATCGAGGCCTTTGGTGCCTGGCTTATCTATAATTCGTTGATGGAGACCGGCTTGTTTTCTGTGACGGATGGTTTTATGTACGCCATTTTCCATTCCATTTCTGCCTTTTGTAACGCCGGTTTTTCCACGTTCCAAGGCAATTTGGCCAATGCTGCTCTGGTGGGAAACAGTGGTTTTTATTGGGTTGTGGCCGGTTTGATTATAGTTGGCGGTATTGGTTTCCCGCTTCAGGCCAACTTGCTCGCATGGATTCGTTACCGATTGAGGAAGATCTATTTTTCCTGGTTGAAGCGGCCGGCAGAGCTTCCTTTTAAGAGCCATTTGGTGACCCTCAATTCACGCATCATCATCTATACCACCGCGGTATTGTTGCTAGTTGGTACGCTATTGTTATTTTTTACCGAATCAAATGCTTCGCTTAGTGGATTGGACTTTTGGGAGCGGCTGACCAATGCCTTCTTCTGGTCGGTGACGCCGCGCACAGCCGGTTTCAATGCCCTTGGTATGGAGCAACTCTCCGAATTGTCGGTGTTGCTGATCATTCTGCTGATGTGGATCGGTGCTTCGCCGATGTCCACTGGGGGCGGTATCAAAACAACCACCCTGGCATTGGCTTGGTTGAATATGAAGGCCGTACTTCAGCAGGATCAGCACATCGATATGAACCGGCGACAAATCCATCAGCAATCTGTTTCTAGAGCCTTTGCCGTCATCTTTATCTCACTGCTGATTCTGGCGGGTTCATCCGGCGTTATGAAATTTTTGGAACCTGATAAGCCTTTGGTCTCATTGCTTTTTGAGTGTTGCTCTGCCTTGAGCACGGTGGGGCTTTCCCTCAATATGACCTCTTCGCTGAGCCAACCCTCTCAAGCTATTTTGATTGTGCTGATGTTTGTTGGGCGGATTGGGATTCTTAGTTTTTTGATGAGTTTTTGGCATGGGCGCCGGTTCAAAGGATATCGTTATCCTTCGGAGGTGGTAATGGTTTAATTGATAAAATAATTGCAAATGAAATACATCGTTATTGGTTTGGGCAATTTTGGTGTTAGCCTTGCACAGCAGCTCGCACAAAACGGGCATGAGGTGATTGGAGTGGACAACAGCGACCTTAAGGTGGAGGAGTTTAAGGATGTTATGACCACCACTATTTGTCTTAATTCGGTGGAAGAGACCGCTTTGCGCAGCCTTCCCCTTGGTGAAGTGGATGCAGTGGTGGTGGCGATTGGTGAAGATTTGGCCGCATCGGTTCAGACCATTGCTCTTTTGAAAAAGATTGGTGTTCAGCGGATTATTGGCCGGGCATTGTCGCCTCTGCACGAAACCATTATTGAAGCCATTGGTATTGCCGACATCCTCAACCCAGAGCGCGAGGCAGCTAGGAATATGGTGGGGCGGCTAGAATCGGTTATGGTGGCCGACCAGTTTGCCCTATCTGACGATTTCTCGCTAATGGAGATCCGCATCTCCGGCATCTTTTCAAAGCAGACAGTTGAGCAGATCGGTTTCGAACAAAATTTCAACCTCAAACTGTTGGGTGTGAAACGGGAGGTGGAGACCCGTAATTTTATCGGCATTGCAAAACGGGTGATGAAGATGATGGATGATTTCACCAATTCCACCATGCTGATGGAGGGTGACCAAGTGGCCTTGTTTGGCAGAATCCCCGATTTTCAAAGGTTCCTTAAGATGTCTCACCGCCATTTGTAAAAAAAATACTGATATTGAGCTTTTTGGCCTCTTTTTTGAAATCCCGGTTAAAGCACTATTTTTGCACCCGGCGAATTAAGCCATGAATCAATAAGGGAATCAATGGAAAATAATGGATATTCGGGTTTGGTAAAGCAAGCCCTTGAGCAATACTGCAATTTACCAGCATTCAGCGATTTTAAGGGCGAAACGCTGACTTACGCGCAGGTGGGTGAGCGCATACAAGGCTTGCACCATTTCTTTCAGGAACAAGGTATCAAAAAGGGCGATAAAGTGGCCTTGATTGGTCGGAATATGAGCAGTTGGGGGGTCACCTATCTGGCTGTTATCACCTACGGAGCGGTTATCGTGCCTATTTTGCCCGAATTCAGCTCCAACGACATCCACCATATTGTCAATCACAGTGAGTCAAAGCTCCTGTTTTGTACCGATTTGCAGTTCGACCGGGTGGACGATACCCAGATGCCCCATTTGGAGGCCATCATCTCCATCACAGGATACCGGGTGCTGGTTTCCCGCAAATCGGCGGTGCATGCGGCATTTGAGAAGTATCTGCCGCTTTTGAATGGTGATGGGTCGCAATTTAACATCAACAAACTGATGTTTGGCCAATTTGGTTCCGAAGAGCTGGCTGTGCTCTCCTACACCTCAGGTACCAGCGGTTTCTCTAAAGGGGTGATGTTGCCCCACCGGAGCATCTGGTCCAATGTGGTGTTTGCCCGCGACACTTTCGATATCAACGCCGGCGACCGCATCGTCTCATTTCTTCCCCTGGCGCATGCTTATGGTTGCTTGTTCGAGTATTTGTGGCCTTTTACCGAAGGATGCCACATCACCTTCCTCACCAGGGTTCCTTCGCCACAGATCATCACCGAGGCGTTTCGTGCTGTCAAACCCAATCTGATCCTCGCGGTGCCCTTGATTTTGGAGAAGATCTTTAAGAAAAATATCCAGCCTAAGATCGAATCGCCCTCCATGAAGGCACTTTTGATGGTTCCAGGGCTCAATAAGTTGATTTATAAAAAAATCAATAAAACGCTTATCGATGTATTTGGCGGTGAGTTTTCGGAGATGATCATAGGCGGTGCAGCCTTGAACAAGGATGTGGAGCTGTTCCTACGCAAAATTGGTTTCCCCTTCACCATTGGTTATGGTATGACCGAGTGCGGGCCGCTGATCAGCTATGCGCCTTGGCAACAGTCGCGTGCGCACAGTGCCGGCTCGGTGGTGAACCGTATGCAGGTTAAAATCGATTCGGCCGATCCTTTTCATGAGGTGGGTGAGATTTTGGTGAAAGGTGAGAATACCATGCTGGGATACTATAAGAACAGTGAAGCGACTGCCGAGATATTCGATGCCGAAGGTTGGCTGCATACCGGTGACCTTGGAGTGATCGACGAGCATGATTTCATCTACATCCGTGGCCGGAGCAAGAATATGATCCTGGGGCCGTCGGGTCAAAATATCTACCCTGAAGAGGTGGAAGCCATTCTCAATAGCCTTGACTATGTTCAGGAGAGTTTGGTGCGCGAATCCGATGGAAAGCTGGAGGCGCTTGTTTATCCCGATTATGAATTGGCCGACAAGGAAGGCCTCGACTCAGCTGCCTTGGAGAAAAAGATACAGAGCCTCAAGGGAAAAGCCAATGCTATTTTGCCTTCGTACATGAATGTGGCTAAAATTACACTCTTCCCCACCGAGTTCGAAAAGACGCCCAAAAAGAGCATCAAACGCTACATCTATATGAACAAATAACAAAAAGAGGGGCAACCCTCTTTTTTCTTAAAATTCAATTTTCTCCTCTTCGGGTGCCTCAATGGCTCTCAGCAGGAAGTCGTTCAGTGGGCGCAGGTTGCTGATGGCCGCATTCAATTCATTCTCGAATCCTTCTGCCAGGCATTGTTCATCGGTGAAATTGCAAGTGGCCGTATAGGATTTGTATTTCAATAGCTCAATGGCCACATGATCCTTGGGGAATCCCTTGGGAGCCGTTTTTAGATGGTCGGGCCATAGGTCACCAAAGGTTTGTTTGAACGCTGGCTTTTCCAATATGGCCGATAGGTCCTCGGGGAAAACAGCAATCTCATTGCGTATCTTTTTCAGAACATCGGCTTGTGGACAGTAAATCCCCCCGCCAAAGAAAGAAGCTCCCGGTTCAAATTGTATGTAATAGCCGGGCAGAATGCTTTTGCGACCCCCTTGTGCCACGTAACAACCAAAATTCTGTTTGTAGGGGCGTTTGTCGTTGCTGAAACGGATGTCTCTGTTGATCCTGAATATGGACTCTTTAACGGTGGGTTTTCCCACCGAGGGGTCGATGTGCCCAACCATTTCTATAAAACGTGAGACGAACGTCTCAAAAGCCATCCGGGCTTCCATGTATAATGGTTTGTTGTCGTGAAACCATTCGCGGTTGTTGTTCGCGGCAAGGGTTGATAAAAAATCGAAAATTTTTTCTGATACCATTGAGTTTGTGAATTTATTTTCTCAAATTTATAAAAAACTGAGGAAGTAAACAATTTGTTTTTTGTTTGTAAGCTTGATGGTTGAGAGGTCAGAATTGATTACTTTTGTGTCGCGATTGTTAAAAACCGCTGCTTTTGTCGGTAATTAATGTTTCAATTTGTATATTAATTGAAAATTAATCGACCTATTAATCCCCCATATCTATCTTGCTGGAAAAATCAAAGTCAAATTTATATTTCTTAAAACTATCAGGATATGATCAGATTTAATGGCGTAAAAGCAATGTTGGGGCTATTGACCATGTTGCCCTGGATGCTTTTATCAGGATGTTCGCAGGAAAAAAAAGCTGAATTGCAGGATCTGGCGGCTCATGTGGATCCAATGATCGGCTCTGGCGGTCATGGACACGTTTTTGTAGGTGCCAGTGTGCCATTTGGGATGGTGCAGCTCGGGCCAACCAACCCAACCCAAGGCTGGGACTGGTGTTCGGGTTACCATTATTCCGACTCGCTTTTGATGGGTTTTACCCATACGCACTTGAGCGGAACGGGTATAGGCGATTTGTGCGACATTCTTTTTATGCCCATCTCAGCCAATTACGATGTTGACCAACCATCACAATATTATCAAAATTGGTCGGCTATTTACCGCCACGAAGATGAGGTGGTGGAGCCGGGCTTTTACTCCGTGCAACTGAAAGAGCCTGCTGTGTTGGCTCAAGTGACCACTACCCAGCGGGTAGGATTCCACAAATACAACTTTACCCAGGAGGGGAACTCTTTGTTGATTGTGGACATGATTGCCGGTACCGGGTGGGATCGTTTTATGGATGGCGCCATCAATCAGGTTGATGAAAAAAGCATCGAAGGTTACCGCTTTTCCAAAGGATGGGCCAACGACCAACGCCTGTTTTACCACACTGAGTTTTCAAAACCCATCAAGTCCATCCGTTTTATTAAAAACGACATCCTGAAGGAAAAATACGGCAAGGAGAACCAGACTGCCATTATTGAGTTTGAAGGCAATGGCGAATTGATGGCCAAGACTGCCTTGTCACCCACCAGCACCGCCTCGGCCAAAAAGAACCTCGATCAGGAATTGGCGCATTGGGATTTCAACCAGGTGAAACAAGACGCCCGTGCCTTGTGGAACAAAGAACTCAATAAGATTGTGGTTTCTTCCAAGGATGAAAAATTCCTTCGTACATTTTATACGGCCGCTTTCCACACCATGATTGCCCCTTCGTTGTACAACAATGCCGATGGCAGTTTTCTGGGCACCGACAAGGTGGAGTACCCAGGTCGTGGTTTCGACAACTATTCCGTTTTCTCATTGTGGGATACCTACCGCGCTGCCCATCCGCTTTTCACCATCACGCAGCCCGAGCGCATCAACGACATGGTTCAAACCATGCTTACCATTTACCAACACCAGGGCAAACTGCCCGTGTGGCATTTGATGGGCTGTGAAACCAACACCATGGTGGGCTACCATGCTGTGCCCGTGATTGTGGATGCCTTCTTGAAAGGATACACCAACTACGATGTTAACCTGGCCTACGAGGCGGTGAAGGCTTCGGCCATGAACGATGAGTTTGGTGTCTCTTACGTTAAAGAGCTTGGTTTTATTCCAGCCGAAAAAGAGATTGAAAGTGTGGCCAAGGCCATGGAGTATGCCATCGACGATTGGTGTGTGGCTCAGATGGCCAAGAAATTGGGACACAATGAGGATTATGACTATTTCATGAAACGGGCAAAGGCTTATGAACAATATTTCGATGCTGAGAGTCGCTTTATGCGTGGCAAGCTGAGCAACGGCCAATGGCGCGAACCATTCAGCCCGTTCCATTCCAGCCACCGCGACGATGATTATTGCGAAGGCAACGCCTGGCAGTACTTGTGGTTGGTTCCACAAGATGTGGAGGGATTGATCTCCTTGATGGGTGGCGACCAGTCGTTCACCTCAAAATTGGACAGTTTGTTTACCGTGGCTTCAGAGCTGGAAGGTGATGCATCGCCCGATATCAGTGGTTTGATCGGCCAGTATGCTCATGGCAACGAGCCCAGCCACCATATTATTTATATGTATGCTTATGCCGGCCAGCAGTGGAAAAGTGCCGAAAAAGTGCGTCAAGTGCTCACAACCCTTTATTTTGACCAGCCCGACGGCCTATCAGGCAATGAAGATTGTGGTCAGATGTCTGCCTGGTATATGCTCTCCTCGCTGGGTATCTATCCGGTCAATCCTGCCGCGGGCATCTTTGTCTTTGGTAGTCCATTGGTCGATGAGGCAGTGATCAATGTGAAAGAGGGGCGCCAGTTCACCATCAAAGCCAATAATAACAGTGCAGAAAATATTTATATCCAGTCGGTTATGCTCAATGGCAAGCCCTATGCCAAATCGTTCATTACTTATAGTGATATGATGAATGGCGGGGAGTTGGTATTCGAAATGGGATCACAACCAAATAAAGAGTTTGCTGTGAAGGCTGAAGAGCGTCCTGCATCGAAAGTTTATTGATTGGGTTTTTAGTTGGAATCGTGTTGGCAGTTTTTTCTGCCAACCGTTTTTTAAGATGATCTTTTTGTAATCACATAATAACGTCAGTATGAAATATACATGTTATCGACTTTTTTCATTTTTGTTGCTGATGGGCGCCATGGGGCTCATTCTTCAAGGATGTTCAAAAAGCCAATCAAGTCAGTGCTCCGTGGTGGAGCCGGTTGACTTGGTCAATACCCTGATGGGTACCGACTCGGAATTTGCCCTTTCCAACGGAAATACCTATCCTGCTGTGGCGCTGCCCTGGGGGATGAATTTCTGGACACCCCAAACCGGCAAGATGGGCGACGGGTGGGGTTACACCTACGATAGCTATAAAATAAGGGGTATCAAGCAAACCCATCAGCCCAGCCCCTGGATCAACGACTATGCAGCTTTTTCGCTGATGGCCGTTACCGGTGAGCTGAAATTCGATGAGGAGAGCCGCGCTTCGTGGTTTTCGCACAAGGCCGAAACAGCCAAACCTTATTACTACTCGGTTTACCTGGCCGATCACGATGTGACGGTTGAGGTGACGCCCACCGAACGTGCTTCCGTATTCCAGTTCACCTTCCCCGAAACCGACGATGCTTACATTTTGCTCGATGGTTTTTACCGCGGATCGCAAGTGAAGTTTATTCCTTCTGAGCGCAAGATTATTGGCTATTGCCGTAATAACAGTGGCGGAGTGCCTGATAATTTCCACAACTATTTTGTGGCGGTGTTCGACAAGGATTTTGAACTGTCGCAAACCTGGAAAGATGGCAAGTTGACCGATGATGCCCTCTTTGCTGAAGGCGAACATGTGGGCGCCATTGCAAAATTCAAGACCAAGCGGGGCGAAAAGGTTACTGTAAAAGTTGCCTCTTCGTTTATCAACCCTGAGCAAGCCGAAATTAACCTGAAGCGGGAGGTTGGCGACCGCAGTTTTGAGGATGTGAAAACTTTGGCCCGCAATGCCTGGAACCAAGAATTGAATAAGATCAAGGTGGAAGGTGGTTCCATCGACGACCAAAAGACTTTTTACTCATGTTTGTACCGGGTGTTGTTGTTCCCCCGCAAGTTTTACGAGTTTGATGCTCAAAACCAGATGGTGCATTACAGCCCCTACAATGGAGAGGTGCTTCCCGGTCCCATGTTTACCGACAATGGTTTTTGGGATACCTTCCGGGCAGTGTTCCCTTTCTTCACTCTGATGTATCCTGAGTTGAACAGCGAAATTATGCAAGGGCTGGTCAATACCTACAACGAGAGTGGCTGGTTGCCCGAGTGGGCGAGCCCCGGCCACCGTGGCTGCATGATCGGTTCCAATTCGGCCTCCTTGATTGCCGATTCTTATATGAAAGGGATTCGTGGTTTTGATATTGAAAAACTGTACGAAGCCATCATTAAAAACACCACCAGCCATCATCCCGAAATATCCTCGGTAGGGCGCTATGGTGCCGATTATTACAATAAGCTGGGCTATATCCCCTATAATGTGGGGATTCATGAAAATACCGCCCGCACGCTGGAGTATGCTTATGCTGATTTTTGTATCGCACAATTGGCCAAAGAGTTGGGTAAACCTCAGGCAGAGATTGACCTGTTTACCCAACGCGCGCAGAATTATAACAACGTATTTGATCCAGAGAGCCGCCTGATGCGTGGCCGTAACGAGGATGGTACGTTCCAGTCGCCCTTCAACCCGCTGAAATGGGGCGATGCTTTCACCGAAGGGAATAGCCTGCACTATACCTGGTCGGTTTTCCACGATGTGGAAGGATTGAAAAACCGGATGGGTGGCAATGAAGCTTTTGTGGCCATGCTCGACACGGTGTTTGCCATGCCGCCACTGTTCGATTGTTCGTACTATGGTTTCCCCATTCATGAGATTCGGGAGATGCAGATTGCCAACACTGGCAATTATGCCCATGGCAACCAACCCATTCAGCACATGCTTTATTTGTACAATTACGCAGGTCAGCCCTGGAAAGGCGAGAAGCACCTGCGCGATGTGATGGCACGTCTCTATACGCCTCATCCCGATGGCTACAGTGGAGATGAGGATAATGGACAGACCTCGGCATGGTATGTGTTCAGCGCCATGGGATTCTACCCAGTATGCCCAGGCAGCAACCAGTATGTTTTGGGTTCTCCCTTATTCGATAAGGTGACCCTCCAATTGTCCAATGGCAAGAAGGTGGTTGTTCAGGCTAAAAACAATTCCGCGGATCATGTCTATGTTGACCAGGTGATGCTCGACAACCGGATGTTGGAGCGCACCTACATCACCCACGAAGAGTTGCTCAATGGCGGAAGGCTTCAGTTCAAAATGTCGGATAAGCCCAATACCAAGCGGGGTGAGGATCCATCATCTTATCCTTACTCCATGTCGTTGACAAAATAAGAAGATCATGAAGTGTCCTTTGCTTTCAATTTTGATTGTGAAGGACACTGCTTTTGAATTATTCAATTATTGAAAGATATAATCAGATGAGAGTTTTCAAACTGGTAGCAATGTCTCTTCTTTTTTTGGGAGGGGTCAATGCACAATCGCCTGCCGATTGGGTCAATCCTTTCATTGGGTCGTCCAACTATGGCACCACCAATCCAGGGGCCATCGTGCCCAATGGGATGGTTTCGGTCACGCCGTTTAATGTTTCAGGGTCATCATTGAATAAATTCGACAAGGATGCCCAGTGGTGGTCCACCCCTTTTTCGTCGGACAATAGTTACTGCACCGGGTTCACGCATGTCAACCTGAGTGGGGTGGGATGTCCCGACTTGGGCGTGGTGCTGATGATGCCCACAGCCGGTAAGGTGCAGGCCGAAGTGGAAAAGTACGGTTCGGTGATCCGTGACCAGAAAGCCGGTCCTGGATACTACAAAGGTGTGTTTGAGAAATACAACATACAAGCCGAAGTGACTGCCACCGAACGGGTTGGCCTTTCGCGCTACCGTTTCCCTGCCGGTCAGTCCAATGTGTTGATCAACCTGGGCGTAGGGCTTACCAATGAAACAGGAGCCATGATCCGCGTGGTGAACAACCAGGAGATTGAAGGATTCCGGATGACCGGCAACTTCTGTTACAACCAGTCTTTCGAAAGGCCTGTCTATTTTGTGGCGCGTTTCAGCAAACGTGCGGACGAGTTTGGCGTCTGGAAGAAAATGCCTTCCATGAAGGCCGAAGGCGCCTGGAGCAATACCAATGGCAAATTCAAATACTACCCCGGCTATTCCGTGGAGATGGGGGGCGATAGCATTGGTGCCTACATGACCTACAACTTCAAGCAAGCCGATGAGGTTTTGGTGAAGGTGGGTGTCTCTTATGTGAGCATCGAGAATGCCCGCCAGAATCTGGAGTATGAAATGGCTGGTTTTGATTTCGACCAGGTTAAAGCTTCTGCTTTCAACCAGTGGAACGATGCTTTGTCGAAAATAGAGGTGGAGGGTGGCACCGCCGATGAACGTACCATCTTTTATACGGCTCTTTATCACACCCAAATCCATCCCAACTTGTTAAGCGATGTCAATGGGCAATATCCCGCCATGGATTCGTACCGGGTGGTGGAGAATGCTTCGCGTCCGCGTTATACAGTCTTTTCGTTGTGGGATACCTACCGCAATGTTCATCCTTTGTTTTCGTTGGTCTATCCCCGCATGCAGCTCGATATGGTTCACTCCATGATCGACATGTACCACGAAAGTGGTTGGTTGCCCAAGTGGGAGCTCAATAGCACCGAGACTCATGTGATGGAAGGTGATCCTTCGCTTCCGGTGATTGTGGATACCTATTTGCGTGGCTTGCGCGGTTTTGATGAGGAGAGCGCTTACGCCGCCATGGTGAAGTCGGCCACCACCAAAGGTTCGGAGAACAAGCTGCGTCCCGATATCGACCATTACCTGGCGCATGGCTACGTACCCATCGTGGAGCAGTTCGACAATTCGGTGTCGCATGCTTTGGAGTACTATATTGCTGATTGGAACTTGTCACAGTTTGCCAAGGCTTTGGGCAAGAAGGAAGATCACAAGCGTTTCCTCAACCAGTCGTTGCGCTATAAAACCTATTTCGATCGCGAGTACATGCTCTTCCGCCCCAAAAAGGCCGATGGATCATTTTTGACTCCCTTCGACCCGTTGCAGGGTGCGAATTTTGAGCCGGTTCCAGGTTTCCACGAAGGAACAGCCTGGCAATACTCCTTTTATGTGCCACACGACATCAACGGTTTGATCAAGTTGCAAGGTGGTAACAAGCCATTTGTGAACCGCCTTCAGAAGTTTTTCGACGAGGGATTGTACGACATGGCCAATGAGCCCGACATCAACAACCCTTACCTCTTCAACTTTGTGAAAGGGGAGGAGTGGCGCACCCAGAAGTTGGTAAGCAGCTTAATTAAGAAGTATTATAAGAATAGCCCTGACGGTTTGCCAGGTAACGACGATTGCGGCACATTGTCGGCCTGGGTGCTCTACAGCATGATGGGCTTTTACCCGGTTTGCCCCGGTGATATGGATTATGCTGTCACCACGCCTGTGTTCGACCGCATCACCATTCATCTCGACAGTGACTTTTACCCGGGCAAGAAGATTGTGATCAGCAAACAGAAGGGTGCTGGTTCGGGCGAGTACATTAAATCCATTCATATGGATGGTAAAAAGATCAACCGTTTCTTTATCAACCACAACGATATGGTGAAGGGTGCCAACATCGAGTTTGTTTATTAAATATAATTTTTAATTGTTTTACTGAGTTCCAAATATTAAATGCCATTTTATAATGGCTTGATTTTATGAAAGAGACCAATTTGAAAAAGACGAATCCTATCTCGTGGGTTCCTTCTGTTTACTTTGCCATGGGAATGCCCTTTGTGGCCTTGTCGCTGGTGTCGGTGATTATGTTTGCCGATATGGGGGTTGATGAGGCTCAAATCACCTTTTGGACCTCCCTGCTTATTTTGCCTTATACCTTGAAACCCATCTGGAGCCCGCTTCTGGAGCTTTACCGCACCAAGAAGGAGTTTGTGGTGGCCACGCAATTGCTGTCGGGGATTATGTTCGGGCTCATTGCCTTTATGTTGCCGCTACCCTATTATTTCTCCTTCACCATTGCCATGATGGCCGTCATCGGATTTAGTGGTGCCACCCACGACATTGCCACAGATGGGATTTATCTTACGGCTTTGGATAAAACCTCGCAGGCGAAGTATATCGGTTGGCAGGGAGCTTTCTACAACTTGGCCAAGGTTTTGGCCAATGGCCTTTTGGTGTGGTTGGCTGGTTACCTGATGGGGTATTTTCAGTTGGTGAATCCCGAAAAGGCCAATGTGTATGCATGGATGATTATCATGGGCATCATTGGTGGCTTGCTGATCTTTCTGGCTGTTTACCATTGGTTTTTCCTGCCCGAAGGATCCAAGAGCCAGGAGACACCTGCTACATTCAAAGAGAGCATGGTGTCACTTTGGAGTGTGTTCAAGGATTTCTTCACCAAGAAACACATCGTCTATTATGTGTTTTTCATCATCTGCTACCGCCTCACCGAAGGGTTTGCCATCAAGATGGTGCCCCTTTTCCTTAAAGCACCCGTTGAAGCCGGTGGGTTGGGGTTGTCGAACGAGAATATCGGATTGATCTATGGGACCTTGGGAACCTTGGCCTTTATTGCCGGATCCATCCTTGGCGGTTATTACATTGCTTTCCGAGGCTTGAAGAGGGCGCTCTTTTCGCTGGTTTGCATCTTTAATGTGCCCTTTGCCATCTATTACCTCTTTGCCCTCTATCAACCAGCCAACCTCTGGATTATTGGTTCAGGTCTGGTGCTTGAATATTTTTGCTATGGTTTTGGATTTGTTGGCTTGACGCTGTTTATGATGCAACAGGTGGCTGCCGGGAAACATTCCATGGCGCATTATGCCTTTGCTTCGGGCATCATGAACCTGGGTTTTATGATCCCAGGTATGTTGAGTGGTTGGATCTACCAGCAGGTGGGCTATCAGACCTTCTTCATTATAGCCCTGGTGGTGGCCATCCCTGCCTTTTTCCTGACCTGGTTTGTGCCTTTCACCCACTCAGACCAACCACAGGAAGCTTGATAGATATTGAATTTGTTTTTAAGTTAAATAAGTGAACGAGATGGATAAGAATTTTCAAATGCCTTGGGAAAACAAACCCGCTGGCTGTACCGATGTGATGTGGCGCTTTTCGCAAAATCCTATTGTGGGACGCTATGCCATTCCTACCTCCAACAGTATTTTCAACAGTGCTGTGGTGCCTTTTGGTGATGGTTTTGCCGGAGTGTTCCGTTGCGACAACAAGGCGGTTCAGATGAATATCTTTGCCGGATTCAGCAAGGATGGCATCAACTGGGAGATCAACCATGAACCTATCGTGATGAAAAGTGGTAACACCGAGATGATTGAGTCGGATTATAAGTACGACCCCCGCGTGGTCTTCATCGAAGATCGCTACTGGGTAACCTGGTGTAACGGATATCATGGGCCCACCATCGGCATCGCCTATACCTTCGACTTTAAGGAGTTTTTCCAATGCGAGAATGCATTCCTGCCTTTCAACCGCAATGGCGTGCTCTTTCCTGAAAAGATCAATGGCAAGTATGCCATGTTGAGTCGCCCCAGCGACAATGGCCACACTCCTTTTGGCGACATCTACATCAGCTATAGCCCCGATATGAAATACTGGGGTGAGCACCGCTGTGTGATGAAGGTGACGCCTTTCCCCGAAAGTGCTTGGCAGTGTACCAAGATTGGTGCCGGCTCGGTGCCGTTCCTTACCAAAGAGGGTTGGTTGATGTTCTACCATGGTGTGATCAACACCTGCAATGGTTTCCGTTACTCCATGGGTGCTGCCATCCTGGATGAGAAAAATCCTGAGAAGGTGCTTTACCGTACCAAACCTTACCTGTTGGCTCCCGCTGCGCCTTACGAACTCGCCGGTGATGTGCCCAATGTGGTGTTCCCTTGTGCTTCGTTGTGCGATGGTGAAAAAGTAGCTGTTTATTATGGTGCCGCCGATACCGTTATTGGTATGGCCTTCGGTTATCTGGATGAGATACTGGATTTCGTCAAGAAAAATAGTTTGTAATTAATAATCCATCCTTGGGGGAGTGCCCAGTGGTTCCTCCTCCAAGGATGGATCCTTCCAACAGACAACGATTTGGTTGTGCTGATTGGAGTACCCTTTTATGGTTTTTAATACCTCGATGGAGCCATTTCGGCATTTTGATAGGCCATCTCTGCTAACCTTCTCCTTTTGCAAAGAAAATAATTTCACGATATAAAATAAACGCTAAATCATGTACAAGTTCTGTTCATTTTTGCTGGTTGCCGTGTTGGGTACCGTTCTTTGGTCGTGTGGTAAACAACAACGCACCGATCTTGAGTTGATCCAGTACGTCAACACTTTTGTGGGAACCGACGGACCGGGCAACACCTATCCTGGTGCTGTGTACCCCTTTGGGATGGTGCAGTTGAGCCCCGACAATGGGTTGCCTGGCTGGGATCGCATTGCCGGATATTTTTGGCCCGACTCCACCATTGCCGGTTTCAGCCACACCCATTTGTCGGGTACCGGCGCCGGGGATATGTACGACCTTTTGGTGATGCCTTACAACAGTCGTTTTACTGAAAGTCTCACCCCTCAGGGCGATTACCGCCCTTATTCGCTTTTCCGCCATGAGCAAGAGTCGGCGCACCCCGGTTACTACAAGGTGCTGTTGGAAAGCTCCGGCATCACAGCCGAGCTCACCACCACGCAACGGGTTGGCTTTCATCGCTACAGCTTTCCCAAGGATGATGCGTCCAAAATCAGCCTTGACCTTGGTTATGCTCTCAACTGGGACGCCCCTGTGGAGACCCAATTGCAGGTGGTGGACAACCAAACCATCACCGGATACCGTTTTTCAACCGGTTGGGCACCCGATCAGCGGGTTTATTTTGTGATGAAGCTCTCGCGTCCCTTCGATGCCGTTCATCTGTCGCTCAATGGCAAGGCGGTGGAGGGCGTGTCGGTGACGGGTAAGAAAACCGCCATCCTATTCGATTATGCCACTCAGGAACAGGAGCAAATTCTGGTGAAGGTGGCCCTCTCATCGGCGTCGGTGGATGGCGCCATGCGCAATATGGAGCAGGAGTTGAACCACTGGGATTTCGATGGCGTGGTAAAACAAACCGCCACTGCTTGGGAAAATGCACTCTCCACCATTGAGATTAAAGGTACCGAAGAGCAGAAACGCATCTTCTACACCAATCTCTACCACTGTTTTATGACACCTTCCCTTCACAGCGATGTGGATGGTTTTTATAAGGGAGCAGATGGTAAAATTCAGCAAGCCAAAGGATTCGATCGTTACGACACCTTCTCCTTGTGGGACACCTACCGCACCGCACACCCCCTCTATACCATCATTGCCCCCGATAAGGTGCGCGATATGGTGGCATCCTTCCTGGCGCATTACGATGAAACCGGTCTTCTGCCCGTCTGGTCCATGGCAGGCAATGAAACCAACATGATGATTGGTTACCATGCTGTACCGGTGATTGTGGACGCCTACTTTAAAGGGATTCCAATGGATGCCCAGAAAGCCCTCGAGGCTTGTGTGGCCTCGGCAACCGTGGCCGAACGCCAGATTGACGAATACATGAAGTATGGTTATGTCCCCGTGAAAGAGGGAGCCGAGTGGTCGCTCTCCATGACACTGGAGTATGCCTACGGAGACTGGTGCATTGCTCAACTGGCCAAAGCATTGGGCAAAGATGATGTTTATAAGATGTTCGCCAAACGGGCCGATAACTGGAAGAATGCTTACGATGCCGCCTCCACTTTTATGCGGCCAAAGGACAAGGATGGTAATTTTATCCCTGGTTTTGTGGCCAAGGATTATTCCATCCACTACTGCGAAAGCAATGCTTGGCACTATTTCTGGTCGGTGCAGCACGACATACCCGGGTTGATCGATACCTTGGGCGTTGATCGTTTCACAGCCAAACTCGACTCCATGTTCTCCTATTATCCGGCGCCCGATGATGAGTTACCCATTTTCAGCACGGGGATGATTGGCCAGTATGCCCATGGCAACGAGCCCAGCCATCATGTGGCTTATTTGTATAACTATGTGGATCAGCCTTATAAAACACAGCAGCGGGTACGTGAAATCATTCAAACCCAATACCACAATACGCCCAATGGCTTCTGTGGCAATGAGGATTGTGGACAGATGTCGGCTTGGCTGGTGATGTCTTCCATCGGGATGTATCCGGTCAACCCAGCCAATGGGGTTTACGACCTCACTTCACCTTGGATGGAGGAGGCAGTCATCAACTTGGCCGATGGCAAGCAATTTAAGATTGTGGCCGAGAACCAGTCGCCCGAGAACGTGTATGTGCAAAAAGTGTTGTTGAATGGACGTGAATTGAATAAGATGACGATTCACCATAGTGATGTTGTAAAAGGAGGGGAGTTGAGGTTTGTGCTGGGCCCCAATCCTAAAAAATAAAGTTTGTCATGCTGAAAAGTGTTTTTTCCTTTGTGCCGGGTTTATTGATGATGATGGGGTGTGTGGCTCCCGGTACAACTGAATTTGAAATGGATCCTGAATCGTTCCAGCCCCGCAGTTATGTGTGCCAGCGCACCAGCCAAGGCATCACCATTGATGGTAAGTTGGATGATGCCGATTGGCAGGGTGTGCCCTGGACCGATTATTTTGTAGACATTGAAGGTGATAAAAAACCCAAGCCGGTGTGGAACACCCGTGTTAAGATGTTGTGGGACGACGACTTCATCTATTTCGGAGCAGAACTGGAGGAACCTCATATCTGGGCCAATATCCTGCAACGCGATGCGGTGATATACCACGACAATGATTTTGAGATCTTCATTGATCCCACGGGCGATACCCACAACTATCTGGAATATGAGGTGAATGCCTTTGGTACCATCTGGGATCTGATGATCACCAAACCTTATCGCGACAATGGTTTGGTGTTCAATCGGTGGGATATGACCGGCATCCGGCAGGCCATCGGCATCAATGGCACCATCAACAACCCAACCGACCAGGATCACTCCTGGACGGTGGAGGTGGCCATCCCACTCGCTGTGGTGAAAGAGGCTTGCCACAACCGCCATCCCAAGGAGGGCGATGTGTGGCGCATGAACTTTTCGCGCGTGCAGTGGCATACCGATGTTGTGGATGGCCGTTATGTGAAGCGCACCAATTCCGAAGGGAAGAAGTTACCCGAAGAGAACTGGGTGTGGTCGCCGCAAGGTGTCATTGCCATGCATCAACCCGAGACGTGGGGATTTTTGCAATTCTCGGAAACGGTTGCCGGTCAGCCGGCTGCCAAGTTTGGGATGCTCCAGGATGAGTGGGTGAAATGGGCTTTACGGCAGATCTATTATCGGCAGGCTGATTTTATCCACAAAAACAAACGGCCTGCCAGCTTGAAGGAGTTGTCGATGGAACAAATCATCTGTGGTAACCATGTTTTCATTCCTGAAGTGGTAGCCAAGGGCAACCAATACCAAGCCCGCATCCGTGCGCTGGATGGTGATGGATGGTGGAATATTCGCAGGGATGGTTATGTTTGGAAGGAGTAGTTTTTTAAGTGATTAAAATAAACATCTGTATGAGAAAAGGGATTTTATTTCTGGTCGGCTGTGTGATGATGTTGGGCGGGTGCGATTTTGCCTCTCCACATCTTATCCGAGATCAGGCTAAGCGCAAGGCAGTTTATCAGAAGTTCGACCAACGGCGCAGCGACCTGCTGCATCAGCGCGAAGAGCAACTCCTAGCTGTTATAGACAAGGCCACACAACAGGAGCAGGAGGCGCTTAGGTTCCTCTATGCCTACATGCCTTTGAGTGACCTCAGCAATTACAGTGGGGATTATTTCCTGGGTCAAGTGCAATATGCTCTAAAGGCACGGGAAAGTTACCCATGGGGAAAGTCGGTGAGCGTGGATGATTTCCTGCACTTTGTAGTGCCCCCACGCACCGGTACCGAGAATCTGGATACCGCGCGCCAAGTTATCTATCATGAACTGTTCGAACGTATCAAGGGCATGGGCATGAAGGAGGCCGCCTTAGAGGTGAACCATTGGTGTCACGAAAAGGTGGTGTACACCTCCACCGACGACCGGACCTCGGCACCCTTGGCCACCATGAAAACAGCCTTTGGACGTTGTGGTGAGGAGTCGGTTTTTACCGTGGCAGCCTTGCGAGCCGTAGGCATCCCTGCCCGGCAAATCTATACTCCCCGTTGGGCGCATCAGGACGACAACCACGCGTGGGTTGAGTTTTGGGCCGATGGGCAATGGTATTTCATGGGCGCCTGCGAACCAGAGCCCGATGTGAACATTGCCTGGTTTACCGAGCCTGCCCGCCGAGCCATGCTGACGGCCACCACCACGCCAGGCCATTATGCCTCCAATCGCGTGGTCAATCAGGAGGAGAACTATACCCGCCTGAACACGGTGGACAACTACACGGAAGCCAAAGATTTCTACGTGCATGTGACTGATGAACAGGGAACTCCAATTGAGGGTGCCACCGTGCGTTATCTGGTGTATAATTACGCTGAGTTCTATTCGCTGGCCGATTTGAAAACCAATCGTGATGGATTTTCTATGTTGAGGATGGGATTGGGTGATGTCACCGTTTGGGTGAATCGGGGTGATGACTTTGCTTTCCGTAAAGTGAATGTGGCTCAAGCCGATACCCTGACGATGACCCTGGCTAAAAACAGCCGAGACGATTATCAGCTTGAGTTGGACATTGTGCCCCCTGTGGCCAAAGCACCCCTGCCGGTATCCGAAGAGAAGCGGGCTGAGAACAATCGCCGTCTGGCACAGGAAGATTCCATCCGTCATGCCTACGAAAAAACCTTTATGACCCGTGAACTGGCTGTGGCATTTGCCAAAGATCATCAGTTGGATGTTGAAAAGTTTGCTTCCATCATCCTGAAATCTCGTGGCAATTGGGCTGATATTTGTGCTGTGGTTGAAAAGTCAGACGATAAAACTTGGGTTTTACCTTTGCTGGAGACCATCACCGAAAAGGACTTGCGCGATGCACCGGCTTCCGTGTTGTTGTCGCATCTGAAAAATACGCTCACCGTTCCTTCCAATGCCGATTCTGACATTTGGCTCAAGTATGTGTTAAATCCACGTGTGGCTTTGGAGCAGCTGACATCCTACAAGGAGGAGTTGCGCATGCTGGTGGGTGAGTCGCTTCTCAACCAAGTGGCGCAAGATCCATTGGTGGCTGAGCGCTGGGTCAACGAGAACATCCGTTTGGTTGGCGAAAACGAGCAATACATCTGGGTGCCTTCCGTTCCCCGTGGTGTGGTGGAAATGAAGGCCGCCGATGCCTATAGTCGCGACATCTTTTTTGTAGCCATGTGTCGTACGGCCGGCGTGCCCTCGCGCATCGACCCGGTGACTGGCAAGGTGCAATATTGGCGCAACAACATCTGGAATACCGTGTTCCAGGTAACTCAAGCCGATGCTGTCAAACCGGTTCCTGCCAAAGTGTCGTTGCGTTACGAAGGCTCAGACCCTTGCAAATACTCTGTCCATTTCTCCATAGCCCGTTTTGCCGATGGGTTCTTTAAAACGCTCACCTACGAATATGGCAAGGATGTGAAGGATTTCCCTTCCGTATTGGAGTTCGACCCCGGGTATTACATGCTGGTGACCGGCAACCGGTTGAACGATGGTTCGGTATTGGCTGGTGTGTCGTTCTTTAATGTGACGGCCGGAGCTTCCTTTGAGTTGCCCATCAAGTTGCGACAGGAGAGTTCAGCTATTCAGTCCCTTGGTCAAGTGGAATTGCCCGGTTTCTTGAATAAAATGGATGGCTCCAAAGTGGAAGTTGGCCAGTTGATCAAGACTTATGGTGCTCTGGCTCTGGTTTGGCTTGATCCCGGTAAGGAACCCACCCGTCATGTGTTGAAGGATCTGCGAGAGATGAAAGCAGTTTTCGATCAAGCCAATATGCCATTTCTCTTCTTTGTGCCTGAAGAAAAACAGACCGTTGGCTTTAAGGCTTCGGAATATGTGTTGCCACAAAATGCCTCCTTTGCCAACGATGGTGGGCTGCTCAAGCAGCTTTCCAGTTCGTTTGAACGCAAGCTGTCGGCCGAATTGCCGGTGATCGTGCTTGTGAATGCCAAAGGGGAAGTGCTCTATTTTTCATCGGGCTACAAGATTGGCACCTGTGAGCAGCTGCTTAAAACCTACCAGCAGGTTATACAGCCGGCTGCGGCAACCACTTGCCGGGTGAATTAAAGCATGTGATTTGAAAAGTAATCAACAGAAAATATAGAAATGGAAAATATAATTCTTGAGGCTTGCGTTGAGTCGCTCGAGCAGTGCATTAATGCTGAACGTCAAGGCGCAGGCCGGCTTGAGCTTTGCGACCGGCTCGACCTGGATGGCACCACGCCACCCGAGTCGTTGATCAGAGCGGTGAAGGCGGCGGTGAAGATCCCCATCCGGGTGATGATCCGTCCCCGGGGCGGCAACTTTGTCTATTCGCCCGAAGAGATTACCCAGATGAAGGAGGAGATCCTTATGTGCCGCAACATTGGCGTGGATGGTGTGGTGCTGGGTATTTTAACCCCCGACAACCGCCTCGACCTTGACGCCATGAAACCACTCATCGAGTTGGCCAAGCCATTGAATGTGGTGATTCACAAGGCCATCGACGATGCCGAAGACCCTTTGGCCGAGATGGACCGACTGCAAGCGATTGAAGGTGTGAATGCTATTCTCACCTCTGGACGGCAGACCACCGCGCGCGAGGGTGCCGAATTGCTGCGCAAGATGGTGGCCAACCAGAAGCACGTGCGCATCATTGCTGCCGGTCGCATCACTAATGAGAACATAGATGAGATGGTCTCCCTCATTGGCGCCTCGCAATACCATGGCAAGCGGATTGTGGGCACCATTTGATGGGTTGTTGAAAGTTAACCGCTGAGGTCGCAGAGGGATTACGCAGAGGTCGCGAAGAAAATCAGATAAAACTTTGCGTCCTTTGCGCCTACTCAGCGCTCTTTGCGGTTAAGGGAAACCGCTGAAGTCGCAAAGGGATTACGCAGAGGTCGCGAAGGAAATCAGATAAAACTTTGCGTCCTTTGCGCCTACTTTGCGCCCTTTGCGGTTAAAGGGTAACCGCTGAGGTCGCAGAGGGATTACGCAGAGGTCGCGAAGAAAATCAGATAAAACTTTGCGTCCTTTGCGCCTACTCAGCGCTCTTTGCGGTTAAAGGTAACCGCGGAGGTTGCAGAGGGATTACGCAGAGATCGCGGAGAAAATCAGATAAAACTTTGCGTCCTCTGCGCCTACTTTGCGCCCTTCGCGGTTAAAGGGAAACCGCTGAGGTCGCAGAGGGATTATGCAGAGGTCGCGAAGGAATATATAATTTAACTTTGCGCTCTTTGCGCCGACTCAGCGCTCTTTGCGGTTAAATAGGAACCGCTGAGGTATTCCTTATTTTTTGTTCGTTTAAATTGCCGATTATGACAGAGAATGAGATTGCCACACAAATCATCGGGATGGCCATTGAAGTGCATCGCGTCTTAGGCCCTGGATTATTGGAAAGCGCATATAAAGAGTGTTTGGCATATAAACTTATTCAAGCAGGATTAATCGTTGAAAAGGAAAAATCCATGCCTCTTATTTTTGAAGAAATCAAATTGGATTGCGGTTATAGGGTAGATATCCTAGTGGAGAATAAGGTTGTTGTTGAATTAAAGAGTGTTGAGCGATTGAATGATGTCCATTTGGCACAAACACTTACTTATTTAAAACTGGGAGACTTCAAACTAGGTTTGTTGATTAATTTCAATGTTTCTGTGCTAAAGGAAGGGATAAAACGGGTGGTTAATCATTTGTGAAAACCCATTTAACTTTACGGTTAGAAGGAACCGCTGAGGTCGCAAAGGGATTACGCAGAGGTCGCGAAGGAATATTGGATTTAACATTGCGTTCTCTGCGCCGACTCAGCGCTCTTTGCGGTTAAAGGGTAATCGCTGAGGTCGCAGAGGGATTACGCAGAGATCGCGAAGGAAAATATAACTAAACATTGCGTTCTCTGTGCCTACTTTGCGCCCTTTGCGGTTAAAGGGTAACCGCTGAGGTCGCAGAGGGATTACGCAGAGATCGCGGAGAAAATCAGATAAAACTTTGCGTCCTTTTCGCCTACTCAGCGCTCTTTGCGGTTAAAGGGTAACCGCAGAGGTCGCAGAGGGATTACGCAGAGGTCGCGAAGGAATATATAATTTAACATTGCGTTCTTTGCGCCTACTCAGCGCTCTTTGCGGTTAAGGGAAACCGCTGAGGTCGCAGAGGGATTACGCAGAGGTCGCGAAGGAATATATAATTTAACATTGCGTTCTTTGCGCCGACTCAGCGCTCTTTGCGGTTAAAGTTAACCGCTGAGGTCGCAGAGGGATTACGCAGAGGTCGCGAAGAAAATCAGATAAAACTTTGCGTCCTTTGCGCCTACTCAGCGCTCTTTGCGGTTAAAGGTAACCGCAGAGGTCGCAGAGGGATTACGCAGATATCGCGAAGGAAAATTGGATTTAACATTGCGTTCTTTGCGCCGACTCAGCGCTCTTTGCGGTTAAGGGAAACTGCTGAGGTCGCAGAGGGATTACGCAGAGGTCGCTAAGGAATATATAATTTAATATTGCGTTCTTTGCGCCGACTCAGCGTTCTTTGCGGTTAAAGGCTAACCGCAGAGGTCGCGGAGGCCTTACGCAGAGATCGTGGAGAAAAGAGGAGATAAAACTTTGCATTCTCGAATTCTTTCATCAAATGGGCTTGGAACTGGATTCACTACGATTATCTCGCCCCTAACGAGGGCTAAAGTAGAAGCCCCCTCCGATTCTCCCGAGGGGGAGTGACTCGTTGACTTTTCGACACGCCGACTTTGATACCTTCCATTTTGGTTAAAAAGAGTTTATATCTATATTTGTCGGGCTGTTGTCAAAATGCTTCATCTGATTGGTCTGAATGAAATACGGTTGTTTACTGTTGCTTATGTTTTTTTGGATGGTTCCGGCTTGGCCGGCTGCCATCAATGGCCTCTTATTTAAATCCAAGGAGGTTGAGAAAGAGCACCGCACAGGCATCGATCTCACCAGTGATGGGGCATTCAATTTCCGGCAATCGATCGAAATCAGTTTCGACCTCTCGCTGCGCGATGGGGTGGATAAGTTTGGCTACATATTCCGGCTGAAGGATGAAGTTTCGCGGCAGAGCTTCGACCTGGTGGCCAAATTGGAGGGCGACCATCCTGCATTGTATCTGGTGGTGAACCAGGAGAAGGCGGCCGTTGTGTTGCCCGTTGATTCCACAATACTGAACCAAATAAATCGATGGCACAATATTGTTTTTAAGCTCGATGCTGCTGCCGGAAAAGTTAGTCTTGATGGTTTCCAACATCAGGTGCAGGCCAAGTTTCCCTCGATAAAACCCCTGCCGTTCCGGTTGCTGTTTGGCACCTCCCCACAAGATTGGTGGTTGGCCGATGAAACCCCGCCCATGTCGGTGCGCAACATCGAGATAACACTGGATGGTGATCGACCTTACTTCTGGGGACTTGACAAGGTTGATGCAGAATTTGTCGAAGACCAAAACCATGGAAAAAAGGCTCTGTTGTATAATTCTGCTTGGGTGGTCGATGGCCATGTCCATTGGCAACCCATCGTCCGCATGGAGTTCAATGAGCAGCCATTGGTGACCTATGATGCTCAAAAGGAGTGTTTCGTAGTGGTGAAAAGGCAAGGTGCCATTCTCAGGTTTTATCCATCCACCGGGCATACCGATTCGTTGCTATGGCAGGATGGTTCCTTTGTCAAGGAGGAGATGCATCAGTTGTTGGTCGACTCGCAACAATTGAAATCCTACAGTCTTAATTATCCCGTTCTCTCAGTTTACCAGCCTGTCGATAACAGTTGGAGCTTTAAGAAAGACCTCTCCTGGGGGCTCCCCCGCTACTGGCATCACAATAAGTTGATCCATCCTGTTACCCGACGCCTCACCACCATTGGCGGATACGGTTTTTACACCTACAACAACACCATTCAGTCCCTCAACGAACAAACCCATCGGTGGGAACTGTTGCAATTTGAAGGCGATACTATTCATCCTCGTTACTTGTCAGGGTTTTCTCTCTCGTCCAAGGATCCCCAAGTAGGGTATCTGTTTGGTGGGTTGGGCAACCGATCGGGCAAGCAGGTGTTGGGGAAGGAGTATTTCTACGATTTGTACCGGATCGATTTCGGCACCCACCGCATCAGTCGTCTTTGGCAGTTGCCGCAGCTTCCGGAAGTGCACTACACCCCCTCGAATTCTCTGGTGGTGGATGAGCAGGACAGCTGTTTCTATACTTTGGTGTTCATGCACGAGAAACAAAAAACCCACATTCGAGCCTTAAAAGGTTGGTTGCACCAACCTCGTACCGAATTGGTGGCCGACACCATTCCCTTCAACTTTGTGGATGTCAAGTCCTTTGCCAGCCTCTATCGCTGGTCGTCGGCCAATAAGCTGTTGGCGCTCACCATCGAGGAGGTTGATGGCCGTTATGTGCTCAACATCTATGCCATATTGGATCCGCCATCGGCCTTAGCCATCCGTCCACAAACGGTTTCCTTGTCTCTGTATGGCTGGATCGGAGCCGGTTTTTTTATGGTGTTGCTGGTTTTGTTTCTTTTACGGCGTAGGTTTGGAATTTCCTCGACTGTTCCGATTATTTTGGAGAGCAGCTCCTATGTCGAATCTAAGCCCGAAGGGGCATCCATCTCTCTTTTTGGTAACTTCACAGCGCACAATATGAAAGGGCAGGACATCACCTATCTTTTCAGTCCAACCTTGCGCGAGTTATTCTTGCTGATCCTTTTCCACCAATATGAACATGGGAAGGGCATCGCCTCTTCGGCTCTCCAGGAGGCTTTGTGGGGTGACAAGAGTGAGGCGAGTGCTCGCAACAACCGGGGTGTCAATATTAAAAAGTTACGCGATGTGCTTTCCGATTTGGGTGGCAGTAATGTGATTTTTGAGAACGGGTGCTGGCTATTAACATTGGACCCTTCGGTGACGTGCGATTACATTGTTGTGCGGGAAGTGCTGGCGCGTTTTCGGCAAGGAGAGGCTTTTGTGGCAGATGAATTGGGGCCTGTTTTGTTTTTCCTTCGGCAAGGGATGTTGGTGGGCGACCAAACGGGCGACTGGCTCGATTCCTATAAAGAAAAGTTTACCGGTGAGGTGGTCGATTTCTTGGAGCATCTGCTGCGCGGAGGTCAATTTAGCCAGGATGCAGGGTTTTTGTTGGATCTCTCCAACACCCTTTTCCTCTTCGACCGGCTGAATGAGTGTGCTTTGGCCGCCAAATGTCAGGTTCTGGTTAAGGCTGGGAAACACAGTCTGGCACTCGAAGTGTATGATTTGTTTTGTAAACAATATGTCAAAAGTTATGGTGAGGATTTCTCGCTCTCCTTCCGGTCGTTGTTGAAACATAAACTCTAACCCTATTATTCTTTCTTATGTCCATTAAGGTCGTCCTTTCGTTGCTGTTTTCTATGGTCTTCTGGGCCTTTTCGTTTGTCTGGGCCAAGGTGGCTTTTGAATCGTTTCCACCCATGACCCTGGTTTTGGCTAGGCTGGTGGTCAGTACGCTGTTGTTGGCTTTTGTGTTGTTGCTTGCCAGGCAGTTTCAGAAGTTGAAGTTTCAGCATTTGAAATATTTCATGCTACTGGCATTTTTTGAACCGTTTCTCTATTTTGTGGGTGAAACCAACGGACTCAAGTTGGTTTCCTCAACGATGGGCGCCGTAGTGATTGCTACCATCCCTGTCTTTTCGCCCATTGCCGGGTATCTGTTTTTTCGCGAAAGGTTAACTTGGATTAATTTTCTGGCCATCTTATTCTCCTTTCTAGGCGTTTTGATGATTATTTTTGAAAACGATTTTTCCCTACAGGCTCCCTTAGCAGGGCTCTTGCTCCTTTTTCTGGCTGTTTTCTCAGCCATTGGCTATGCTACCGTTATCAAAAAAATACCCTCCTCCTACAATGTTTTTAATGTGATCATGTATCAAAATATGATCGGGGTGTTTTATTTCATTCCGGTCTTCCTTATTTTTGATTACCATCGTTTCTCCCTTACCGATGTTACCGGTTCGGCTTTGCAAGCTATGCTGATGTTGGCCGTTTTTGCCAGCACCTTGGCCTTTATCCTATTCACCTATGGGGTGCGGCAAGTTGGTGTGATCCGGGCCAACATCTGGGTAAACACCATTCCTGTATTCACGGCCATCACGGCCTGGATGGTTTTGGATGAGGTGCTCACGCTTCAGAAGATGGTGGGTATATTTGTGGTTGTGGGCGGAGTGATGTTGTCGCAGATAAAACGAAAAGCAAAAGTTGTCAATGATTGATTTGGATAAGCATAAGATGAAGGCCGACAAGCAGGCCAACGAGAATAAAACGTTTCTGGATAAGTTGCATCGTAAACCTCCTAAGGATTTGGATTTGCAAACCCAACAGTTGCACGAGGAAGCTTTCGAACGCATCGATTGCTTGGAATGTGCCAACTGCTGCAAGAGCATTTCGCCCATCGTGATCGATCGCGATGTGGACCGCATGGCCAAATCACTGCGGATGAAGCCTTCGGAGTTGATCGATAAATACCTGCATCTCGACAGCGATGGGGATTATGTCTTCAGGCAAACACCTTGTCCATTCCTGATGCCCGACAACTACTGCCAGATTTATGAGGTGCGGCCCCGGGCTTGCCGTGAATATCCGCATACCGACCGGCGGCGGTTTCATCAAATCACCAAGCTGACCTACAAAAACACGTTTGTCTGTCCGGCAGCCCTAGATGTGGTCGAAAATCTTAAAATTGCCTATAAAGGCACCCTCTGATACAACAAAGGGAGGAATTAGCCGTTATTTTTGAGTATGAGAATTTTTGTCTTTGCCGCACTGTTGTTTTTGGTTCCCCGTCTGTCCATTGGTCAGAGTGGCGGGGAGAATGTGTATGACTTCCTGAATATGACCCTTTCGGCGCGTCTGGCTGCTTTGGGTGGTGCACAGGTAGGCCTAGCCGACAATGACCTAAACCTCTTTTTCAACAATCCGGCCGCCCTGACCGACTCGGTGAGCAACCATCTGGTGTTGAATGTGGCGCCTTACGTGGCCGACATCACCAGCGGCGCCGTTGGTTATGCCCGCAATTTCAAAGACGTGGGCACATTTGCGTTGGGCATCCATTATGTCAACTATGGCACTTTCAACCGAACCGATGAGAGTGGGGCGGATTTGGGAACTTTCAAAGCTTCAGACTATGCTCTGATGCTGGCCTATTCGCGACCTTTCGGCCCTCGCTGGCGAGGTGCCTTAACGCTGAAACCTGTGGTGAGCCACCTGGAGAGTTACCGATCCTTTGGTTTGGCCATCGACGGGGGTGTGCTCTATCGCTCCTTGAATGGTTCGTTTTCGGGGGGCGTGGCTTTCCGAAATGTAGGAACTCAAATTTCAAGTTATCACGACGATGACCAAACAGACAACCTGCAGGCCGACTTGCAGGCCGGCATCTCTTTTAAACCACAACATGCGCCTTTTCGCTTCAGCTTGACGATGCACAACCTATTAGATTGGGACGCTAGCACCATCAGTTATACCGGCAGCAATGGATCCTACGAGGTGAAGGACAATATGAGCATTGGTGAAAAATTGATGCGGCACGCCATATTGGGCGTTGAATTTTTGCCCTTCCGCAATTTTTATTTGGCGACTGGTTACAACCACACCCGCCGTCAGGATTTGAAAGGCCAGACCAAAGCCGGGAGCAGTGGTTTTTCGTGGGGGATGGGTTTTCGCGTTTATAAATTTCATTTTGCCTATGGATCCGCCAGGTACCATATTGGCGGGCGCACCAACTATTTTTCCATCTCCACCAATCTTGGGGCATTCTAAGTTATTTGAATGAAACAGTTTCGTATTCTATTTGATTTTTCATTGACTTTTTACGTTTTGTGTGGTAACTTTTAGTTAAAACAACGGCTTGTTTTATTCTAAAGGTTGTCATTATGCGATGGGTCATCCTCCTTTTTTTTGCGTCATGCTTTGGTGATGTTTTTGGACAGGAAATCCAGTGGCGCAGTGCCCAGCAGCTTGGTGCTGGTTATATCTGCTCTTTGCCTGCGGTGGGCGATGTGGCCTCCTTCAATCCTTCCGTTCATGCCGTCCAATCGGGATTGAGTGGCGGCATCCACTATTCCATGCCCTTCCAGAATGCTGCATTTGCCCAGCAGTTTGCCCATTTGGTTTATGGTGCCAAGTTTGGTTATATCGGTTTGGGATTGGGGTCCAACGGCGATAGCAACAGTGCCCTGCGTCGTATTGGTCTTCAATATTCCCGTGGCTTCGGAAGGAAGTGGCGCGCCGGTTTGGGTTACTACTATTTGTCGCACCATTTTGCCTCTCAACAAAATTTCAATGCTTCCTTTTCTGTGGCCGGTTTGTCGTATCATGCAGCCAATGATGAATGGGTGGTGTCGGTGGCCGTTCAAAATATGGAACAACAAACCATTGCTTATCCCGGCTTTGAGGGTAAAATTCCTTCCGTGGTGGTTACAGGCATGCAATGGCAACCGGCTGAAGGACTCTTTCTATTGACCGAGGTGGAGAAGGATTTCGACCGCCAGCCCGATTTCAAGGGTGCGGTGATTTATCATTTGAAGAAGTTGGTGCGCCTCTCGGTGGGAGCCTCGGGTTCCGATTTGTCGCTCACGGCCGGAGCCGGGGTGGTTTATAGAGGAGTGCAACTGCATGTGGGCATGGCTCACCACCGCGACTTGGGCTTGTCAACTGCGGCTTCGTTGAGTGTTTTTGGGTTGTTTGGCCAATCATATCCATAGAGATGTTTCGTGTTTTGATACTTATATTTCTGATGGTGTTGCCTTCGCTTGTGTTGGCTCAGGAGGCGGCACGTTCCTTCATTATTGGTTTGCTGGAGGAGATGGCCCAGGATCAGGAGTCTTCCTTGGTTGAGGACGATGATTTGATCAATCGGTTGTTGGAGATTTACGAACAGCCCATCAACATCAATAAGGCCACACGCGAAGATCTTGAAGAATTGGTGTTCCTTTCCGATTTTCAAATCGAAAATCTTTTAGCCCACATCTACATCAATGGTGCGTTGGAGCAGGTTTACGAGTTGGCCGCCATTAAGGGTTTCTCCCCCGAAGACATTCAGCGGTTGATACCGTTTATCCGGATTGAGGCGGTTGGCTCGGAGGCTTTGCACAAATTCAAGTTGGGCGGGTATGCATTGATCCGGGGACAAACCTCTTTCCCCAGGCCAGTTGGGTATCAGTCAAAAAACGACAGCGTGGCGTCACCTTATTTGGGGCGGCCATACAAGTTTTTGCAGAAAAGCGAAATAGAGGTTGGATCCTGGCAAGGCGGCTATTTATTGGAGAGCGATGCTGGTGAACCCATGTTTGGCCATGGTATCCCAGCCTTCGACTTCCTTTCGGGCTTTTTGGTTTATCGTCCGGCCAAAGGATTGGTGTCAAAAGTGGTGGTTGGTGATTATTCAGCAAGATTTGGTCAGGGATTGGGATTGTGGACCGGATTTTCCATGGGGCTTTCGTCGGAGGGCACTTCCTTGCGCAAGCGTCCTACCGGATTGACGCGTTACCATTCAGCGGGTGAATCCGCTTTTTTGCGCGGTGGTGGCGTGGAGTTGCGTAAAGGCGACCATCAGCTCTCTGTTTTTGGTTCCTATCGCTCCATCGATGCTTCTCTGTTGTTGGTTGATACGGTTGGAAATTCCATGGTTTCCTCCCTGCGCAACACTGGTTTGCACCGCACCAGCAGTGAAATTGCCGGCCGAGGTGCTGTTGACGAAGCGTTGTGGGGCGTCTATTACCAGTATAGTGGGCAATTGTTTCGGGCAGGCGTGGGGGCTGCTGCCTGGTCCATCAGCCGTCCCTTAGCCCAATCGGACGATTTGTATCGTTTGTTCTATTTTCAGGGACGGGAATTGAATTCCATCTTTGCCGATTACAGGCTCTTTCTTTCCAAGGTGCACCTTTATGGCGAAGTGGCCTTGCAGGATTTTGGTTCACCTGCATTGATGCAGGGGTTGGATTTACGTCCCGGTGGCGGGGTCGATCTCACGCTGGCCTACCGTTATTTTGACCGGGGCTATATGGCTATTTTTCAAAATCCGTATGCGCGTTCTTCCTCGCCAGGGGGAGAGCAGGGTATTTACGCTGCCATCCGGTTTCAACCCATGGCCAAGGCAACCCTCACTTCGAGCCTCAACTATTATCGCTTCAGTTGGTTGCGTTACCGGGTTTCGGCTCCGTCAACTGGCTTCGACTACCGATTATGGGCACGTTTTTCGATTGATCATGCCAATAGTTTGGTCTTTCGTTACCGTTACTCGCGTCAGGAGCAGGATCGCCTCTCTGCAACGACGCCTGTTCGTGGGGTGGTGGATCACCGCAAACAGTCGGGGCGGTTGCAATGGCAAAACCAAGGTTCTGAGTTGCTAGGGTTTCAAACGGTGGTGGAGCTCACCCACTTCAGCGAAACCCAAGGGTTGAGTTCATCCGGATTTTGGTTTAGCCAGGATGTCAAGGTCTTGTTTCCTGCCTTGAACCTGACGGTGCTGGCACGGGTGGCGCATTTTGACACCGATGACTATTATAGCCGCATCTATGTTTACGAGCCCGATGTGCTCTATGCCTTTTCTGTGCCCGCCCGTAGTGGTAATGGTGTGTTGGGGTTGCTCAATGTTGGTTGGAAAATAACCCGCGACCTGCAATGTTGGGGTAGGGTGCTGTTTGTGCACCGCCGAGATGCCCAAACCATCGGTTCCGGGTACGAGCAAGTCAACTCGGCCAGCGAAACGGAGCTTAAACTCCAGCTTCGCTACCGCTTTTGACTAATTTTTTTAACTGCTCAACTTTTAAACTCTTGAACTCTTGAACTCTTCAACTTGTGGACTTCCTGACTTGTGGACTGTCAGACTTATGGACTTTCAGACTCTCAATTCCCCACCTCCGAAATAAACTTGATCCGTACCAGTCGGATGTCGTCCTCGGAGTAATCAGCCTCGCCCAACTCACTGAGTGCCGATGAAATGTCGTCCGATTCAGCTTCTTCCTTGAAATAGTAGAAGATTTCCTCCAGGTACTCGGGATCCATGATTTCATCCAGATGGTAGTCGATGTTTACCTTGGTGCCGGAATAGACGATGGCTTCCAATTCCTTGATCAACTCGCTCATGGAGAGTCCTTTCGATTCTGCAATGTCGTCGAGTGGCACTTTGCGGTCGATGGCCTGGATGATGGCGATCTTGTTTTTCGATTTGTTGGCCACCGTTTTCACCACCATGTCCATGGGGCGGTCTATTTCATTCTCTTCAACATAGTTGCTGATGAGGGCAATGAACTCCTTCCCGTAGCGGTGTGCTTTGCCGGCTCCTACGCCAGGGATGTTTTGCAGCTCATCGAGGGTGACGGGATAGTAGGTTGACATTGCTTCCAATGATGGATCCTGGAAGATGACAAATGGCGGTAGTTGCAGTTTGTGTGCCACTTTTTTCCTCAAGTCCTTCAGTTGATTGAAGAGCATAGGATCCAATGCTGCCGTGCCACCAGCTGAAATATCTTCGTCCACACTTTCGTAATCATGGTCTTTGGTGAACAGGATGGAGTGTGGGTTTTTTTCGAAGGCTTCGGCATTTTCTCCAATTTTGAGAAGGCCGTAGTTTTCAATATCTTTTGAAAGGAATCCGGCCACCAACGACTGTCTGATGACGGCCAGCCAGTATTTGTCATCGTGCTCGTCGCCACATCCAAAGAGTTCCATCTCCTGCTGCTTGTACGATTTAACGGCAGTGGTGGTTTTACCAGTGAGGAAGTTCACGATGTGGTCGGCTTTGAATCGTTCCTTGAGTTCACGAATCACCTTCAGCATCAGCAGGATGCTCTCTTGTGCCTCGAACTGCTCTTTGGGGTTGGCACAGTTGTCGCATGCACCGCAATTCTCACAGGTATATTTTTCACCAAAATAGTTCAGTAGGATCTTCCGCCGGCATACCGCCGACTCTGCATAAGCTATGGTTTCCAGAATTAGTTGTTTGCCAATTTCCTGTTCGGCCAAGGGTTTGCCCTGCATGAATTTTTCCAGTTTCTGGATGTCCTTGTAGCTGTAGAAGGTGATGCAATGTCCTTCGCCACCATCCCGTCCCGCGCGGCCGGTCTCCTGGTAGTACCCCTCCAGGCTCTTGGGTATGTCGTAGTGGATCACTAGGCGTACATCGGGTTTGTCGATGCCCATGCCAAAGGCAATGGTGGCCACGATGATGTCGGTATCCTCCATCAGGAATTTATCCTGGTTGGCGGCTCTAGTTGAGGCATCCAATCCAGCGTGGTAGGGTAGCGCCTTGAGGCCGTTTACCACCAGTAGTTCGGCCAGCTCCTCCACTTTTTTGCGGCTCAGGCAATAGATGATGGCCGATTTGCCCTGGTTGGCCTTTAAAATCTTGATGATCTCCTTCGAGGCATCCACCTTGGGGCGTATGTCGTAGTAGAGGTTTGGCCTGTTGAACGATGATTTGTAAACCGTGGCATTCAACATGCCTAGATTCTTTTGTATGTCGTGTTGCACTTTTGGGGTGGCGGTTGCCGTGAGTGCAATCACTGGCGCTTCGCCAATCTCGTTGATGATGGGGCGTATTCGCCGGTATTCCGGCCTGAAGTCGTGACCCCATTCCGAAATGCAGTGAGCCTCATCTACCGCATAAAACGAGATGTTGATCTGTTTCAAAAACGCGATGTTCTCTTCTTTGGTTAAAGACTCAGGGGCTACATAGAGTAGTTTGGTTTTGCCGGCCATCACATCTTCTTTCACCAGCGTGATGGCACTTTTGGTGAGGGATGAATTTAAAAAGTGGGCTACACCATCCTCCTCGCTAAAAGCCCGCATGGCATCGACCTGGTTTTTCATCAGGGCAATGAGGGGCGAGATGATGATTGCCGTACCTTCACTAATGATGGCGGGCAGCTGGTAGCAGAGCGATTTGCCACCACCAGTGGGCATCAGGACAAATGTGTCATTCCCATTTAAAACGTTTTTTATGATCTCTTCCTGATTCCCCTTGAAAGTATCAAAACCGAAATGCTTCTTTAAGTCAGCATTTAATTCAATTTGTTTTGCCATAATTTAGAATGCAACAAATTCTTTTGCTTGTAAAAACCAATTATGGATTTTTACGATTGTTTCCCTTTTTTTTGAATAACGACAAATTTAACGTATCTGTCAGAATAAATGAGCGGAAAATTCTAAACACCCCTGTTTGAAAGTGAAATTTAACAACTTTTAGCAGAGTGTGCTTTGATTTCTTACTCAGTGACTTTTTATACTGGTTATTTGACGAAAAGTTCCTTTTTTATTCAAAAAATACCAGTATGCTGGATCGGCACATTTTCTTTATTTATTATGAAATTACAAAATCTTTCGTTCAAAAGCAAGTTGTTTGTAAAGTGAAATTTGAGTGTTATCTTCGCCAATCAATGGTTGTGATTCCTAATAAAACACAAAAACAACTTTTTCACCCTGGTAATAAACAGCTTTAATGGGTAAATCGGAAAATGAGATGTCGTTTCTTGATCATTTGGAGACATTGCGCTGGCACTTGATGCGTTCGGTATCTGCTATTTTTGTTTTTGGCATTGTTTTGTTTATCTATAAAGATTTTGTTTTTGATGTTGTTATTCTGGCTCCATCCAAACCGGAATTCCTCACCAACCGTTTCCTATGTTACTTGTCGGGTCAAATGGAAATCCCCGGTCTGTGCATCAATCAGGTGCCGCTTCGTTTGCAAAACATCGCCATGTCGGGGCAGTTCACTACCCATGTCACCATCTCTTTTGTGCTGGGAGCAATTCTTGCGTTTCCTTATATCTTTTGGGAGTTTTGGCGGTTTGTGCGGCCTGCGCTTTATCCACATGAGGTGAAGAACGCCCAAGGTGCTATTTGGGCCGCATCGCTGCTTTTCTCTGTTGGTATTTTGTTTGCTTACTTCCTGATCCTGCCCCTTTCCATCGATTTTTTGGGCAATTACCAGGTGAGCAGCCAAGTTGATAATATTGTGAATTTGAATTCCTATATCTCCACTGTCACCTCCATCTTGCTTTCGGGCGGTGTGGTGTTTGAGTTGCCGGTCTTTATTTACTTCCTTTCAAAGGTAGGCATTGTTTCTTCCTCATTTTTGCGCAAGTATCGGAGGCATGCCATTTTAATTATCATTATTTTTGCAGCGATCATTACGCCTCCCGATGTGGTGAGTCAGATTATGGTGGCACTGCCATTGCTGGTGTTGTATGAGTTGAGTATCACACTGGCCAAGCGCATTGAGAAGAGCAAGGCGTTGCAAACAAAATAACTGTGTTATGGATGAAAAAAAAGGTTTGGTGCTGCATACCGACCATTTGATTAAAAAATATGGCAGCCGAACGGTTGTGAAGGGGGTGTCGGTCAATGTTGGCCAAGGCGAGATTGTTGGGTTGCTGGGTCCCAATGGCGCCGGTAAAACCACCACGTTCTACATGATGGTAGGTTTGATCAAACCCAATGAGGGCCGTATCCTGCTCAACGATGAAGTTATTACTGATTTTCCGGTTTATAAGCGTGCCCAACGTGGCATCGGATACCTGGCGCAGGAAGCCTCGGTGTTTCGGAAGATGAGCGTGGAGGACAACATCAAGTCTGTGTTGCAAATGACCAACTTCAGCAAGCAATATCAGGCCGAACGTTTGGAAGAGCTTCTAGAGGAGTTTAGCCTTAATCACATACGTAAAAGTCTTGGTATCCAACTCTCCGGTGGGGAGCGGCGTCGTACCGAGATTGCACGTGCTCTGGCCATCAATCCCAAATTTATCTTGCTCGATGAGCCCTTTGCAGGAGTTGATCCCATTGCTGTGCGCGATATCCAAGAGATTGTGGCCAAACTTAAATTCAAAAACATTGGCATCCTAATCACCGACCACAACGTGCATGAGACCTTGGCCATCTGCGACCGGGCTTACCTGCTCTTTTCGGGCGATATCCTTAAGGCCGGTACTTCTGAGGAGTTGGCTCTGGATCCTGATGTGAAGCGTCTTTATCTGGGCGATGATTTTGAATTGCGCCGTCGAACTTTCGAGCCGGAAAAATAATCTGGAAATAATTTGGATATAAAAATAAAATTGACTTATCTTTGCACCGCAAATTAGGAACGCGGATGTGGCGTAATTGGTAGCCGCGCCAGACTTAGGATCTGGTGCCGTGAGGCGTGGGGGTTCGAGTCCCTTCATCCGCACAAAATTGAAAATATAAACCGCCCGTGCGATAAGCATCAGGCGGTTTTTTTTCAAAAAAGAACATTGGCATGGGATTGCCAGCGCTCATAAAGGTGCTGTTCAATGGCACAATTTTTTAGAGAATAGAATTATACCATATTTAATTGTCGAGTCAAATGAATATTTCGAAGGAAAACATTGATGCTTTGAATGCCGTGATCAGATTAACCATCGATAAGGCTGATTATGAGCAAAAGGTCGAAGATGTACTTAAAAACTACCGCAAGCGTGTTAATATGCCTGGCTTCCGTCCAGGTCATGTTCCTGCCGGGATGATTAAGAAAATGTATGGTAATATGGCTCTGGTTGACGAAGTCAACAAATTGGTGAGCGAAACCCTTTTCAACTACATCAAGGAGAACAACCTGAACCTTTTGGGTGAACCTCTTCCTTCGAAGGATCAGAAAGCGATTGATTTCGACAATGAGACTTCATTTGAGTTTTTATTCGATATTGCCCTGGCACCCGAAGTGGCGGTCTCTTTGGCCGACCTGAAAGAGGTTCCCTACTATACCATCGCCATCACCGACGATATGGTGGAAGGTCAGGTTAAAACCATGACTTCGCGCTTTGGCAGCAATGAATCGGTTGATGTGGTGAGCGAAAAATCAATGGTAAAAGGTACCTTGGTGCAGTTGGATGAGAATCAGAAACCCCTCGAAGGTGGCTTGATGAACCAAAATACTGTTTTGTCGTTGGCTATTGTTAAGGATGAGGCTGAGAAAGCAAAATTGCTGGGCGCAAAAGCCGGCGATGTGGTTGTTTTCAATCCTAAAGTAGCTTTCCCTAATGATACTGAGCTTTCTTACTTGTTGAAGATTTCCAAGGAAGAAGTGGCTGGCGTAGAAGGCCTGTTCAGTTTTGCCATTAATGAAATTACTGAGTTCAAAGATGCCGAACTCAATCAGGATATTTTTGATAAGACGTTTGGTGAAGGCGTTGTGACCAACGAAGATGAGTTCAAAGCCAAGGTGAAAGAGAACTTGGCTAAAACACTCTCTTTCGAGTCAGATTACCGTTTCTCGGTTGACGCTCGTGGCCAATTAATGTCGCAAGTGGATGTAGCCCTTCCCGAAGAGTTTCTGAAGCGTTGGATGACCACCGTTCAAAACTCTGAGAAGAAATTTACCCCCGAGCAGATTGATGCTGAGATGCCTCGTTTCCTCGAAGATTTGAAATGGCAGATGATCAAAAACAGCATCATCAAATCAAATGATTTGAAGGTGGATAACCAGGCTGTTTTGGAATATGCCAAGAAATCGGCTCGCATGCAGTTTATGCAGTATGGTCTTACCAGCATTCCCGATGAGCACATCGAAAGCTATGCTGTAGATATGCTTCAAAACGAAGAGCAACGTGGCCATTTCTACGAAGGTGCAGCCAACGATGTGGCGATGGCCTTTATCAAATCGGCGGTTAAATTGAATGAAAAAGAGTTGAGCCGCGAAGATTTCAACAAATTGTTTGAGGCATAATGATTTGTAAATCGGGCAAATTTGCTAAATTAGAGGCTGCAAATCTTAAAATTAAATGATATTATGATTGACCATAAAGATTTCCATAAGTATGCAACCAAACATTTAGGCATTAACAGCCTGGTGCTGGATAAATATACCTCAATCACCAACAATTATATCTCCCCAACCATCATTGAGGAGCGGCAGCTGAACATTGCCAGTATGGATGTGTTCTCGCGGCTGATGATGGATCGCATTATCTTCCTGGGCTTGCCCATCGACGATTATGTGGCGAACATCATCCAGGCTCAGTTGTTGTACCTGGAGTCGGCTGATTCGAGCAAGGATATTTCGATCTATTTAAACACACCTGGTGGATCGGTTTATGCAGGGCTTGGCATCTACGACACCATGCAGTACATCAGTTCCGATGTGGCCACCATTTGTACGGGCATGTCGGCCTCGATGGGTGCCGTTCTGCTATGTGCTGGCACTAAAGGGAAGCGGTCGGCCTTGAAACACTCCAGAGTGATGATTCATCAGCCAATGGGCGGTGCACAAGGGCAGGCTTCCGATATCGAGATTACGGCCAGGGAGATCCAAAAGCTTAAAAAGGAGCTCTACACCATTATTGCCGAACACTCTGGTAATCCATACAAGAAGGTGGAGAAAGATTCGGACCGCGATTATTGGATGACTGCTGAAGAGGCCAAAGAGTATGGTATGATTGATGAGGTTCTTTTTAGAATAAAGAAATAAACGATATAATAATATGCGAATGCAGAATCTTATCCATTGTTTGGTTTGATTCTGCATTTTATTTTTTCAACCTATGGATAAATGTTCATTTTGCGGACGATCGAGAAAAGAGACAAATTTGTTGATTGCCGGGATTTCGGGTCATATCTGCGATAGCTGCATTGAGCAGGCCCATTCGATATTGAGCGAGGAGTTCTCGAAAAAGGGCAACTTCAATATGGAGGGGGTTAAGTTGCACAAGCCCACCGAAATCAAGACCTTTCTCGATCAATATGTTATCGGTCAGGACGAGGCTAAAAAGTTTCTGTCGGTGGCAGTGTACAACCATTACAAGCGGTTGATGCAAAAAGTGAGCGACGATGATGTGGAAATTGAAAAATCGAACATCATCCTGGTGGGAGAGACCGGAACCGGTAAGACGCTTCTGGCCAGAACCATCGCCCGTCTGCTTCATGTGCCTTTCACCATTGTGGATGCCACTGTATTGACCGAGGCCGGTTATGTGGGAGAGGACATCGAAAGCATCCTGACCCGCCTGTTGCAGGTTGCCGATTACAATGTGGAGGCTGCTGAAAAGGGCATTGTCTTCATCGATGAAATCGACAAGATTGCCCGTAAAGGCGACAATCCTTCCATCACGCGTGACGTGTCGGGTGAAGGGGTTCAGCAAGGATTGCTCAAACTGCTGGAAGGCAGCGTGGTGAACGTGCCACCACAGGGCGGCCGCAAACATCCCGATCAAAAGATGATCCCGGTCAACACCAAGAACATCCTCTTTATCTGTGGCGGAGCCTTCGATGGCATCGATCGCAAGATTGCCCAGCGGTTAAACACTCGAGTGGTCGGTTATGCTGCCCGCAAGGCTGTGGATAAGATTGATGCCAGCAACTTGCTGCAATACATTGCCCCCCAGGATTTGAAGTCGTTTGGTTTGATCCCTGAGTTGATTGGCCGGATGCCCGTGTTGACTTACCTTCAGCCATTGAACCGCGAAATATTGCGCAGGATCCTCTCCGAGCCTAAAAACTCCATCATCAAACAGTATGAAAAGATGTTTGCCATTGATGGCATTGAGTTGAAGTTCGAGGACGAGGTGCTGGAGTATATTGTTGATAAAGCAGTGGAGTTCCGACTGGGTGCCCGTGGTTTGCGCTCCATTTGCGAAACCATTATGATGGACAAAATGTTTGAAACTCCTTCGAAGGATTTGAAGTCGTTGACCATCGACCTGGAATATGCTAAGGAAAAGATTGAAAAAGGGAATGTGGCGCGTCTAAAAGCTGGCTGATCCTAAGAGAAAATATTGTTGTAAAAAAGGTTGTGTCGCAGGATGCAACCTTTTTTTGTTCGTCCAAAGGGAGGCATTTAGACAAATTCACAACAATTTGTAGACAATTTTGTGTCAATTTTTGTTTTCGAATTGCGTATTTTGTGAAAAAATATTCTAAACTATAAAATAATGATGATGAAGAAAAGGATTTTTTCCTTTGGATTGTGCCTGTTGAGCCTGGTTGGCGTCTCGGCTCAGGAGAAACTCTATTGGCAGGATGAGTCGGTGGTGGCCGTTAATAAGGTGTATCCCCGCACTGCGTTTATGAGTTATGGGGATCTGGCTTCGGCTAAGCTGGGACGGTTTGAGAATAGTGTCTATTATCAGCTGTTGAATGGCACCTGGAAATTCTATTATGTGGAGGGTTATAAGCAACTTCCGTCCAACATTACCGATGCCTCGGTGGATGTTACCTCATGGCACGACATCAAAGTGCCCGGTAACTGGGAGGTCCAAGGCTTTGGTACACCCATTTATGTCAACCATGGTTACGAGTTTAAGCCCCGCAATCCACAACCGCCTCTTCTTCCCGATATGAACCCGGTGGGTGTTTACCGCCGCGATATGGAGATTCCTGCCAACTGGCTTGAACGCGACATCTACCTGAATATTGGCGGCGCCAAGTCGGGCGTTTATGTTTACATCAACGGCCAGGAGGTGGGTTATAGTGAGGATTCAAAAAATCCTGCCGAATTCCGCATCAACCAATATGTGAAGGCTGGTAAGAATGTGTTGTCGCTTAAGATTTTCCGCTGGAGCACCGGTTCTTATTTGGAGTGCCAGGATTTCTTTCGGATTTCGGGGATCGAGCGCGATGTGTTTGTTTGGTCGCAGCCTAAAACTTCGGTCAACGACTTTAGGGTGGTCTCCACTTTGGACGATACCTACCAAAACGGTATTTTCAAGCTGGATGTGGAGTTAAAAAATAGCCATTCTGGATCCCAAACTGCTGAGGTGATGTACCAGCTGATGGATGGTGCCGGAAAGGTTGTAGCCACTTCTTCACAAACCGCTGTGGTTACCGCCAATGCCCTGCCCAAGCGTAAAACGGTGGGCAGCAATCCATGTGAATCCGAAACTATGTCGGTGGTGTCGTTCGCGGCCGAGCTACCCCAAGTGGCCACCTGGACTTCGGAACATCCCAACTTATATAAGTTGTTCATCACCATCAAAAAGGATGGTGATGTGACTGAAGTGGTGCCCTTCAATGTGGGTTTCCGCCGCATCGAGATTAAGGAAATTGATCAGAAGGGTGAGAATGGTAAAAACTATACCGTTTTCATGGTCAACGGCCAACCCATCAAACTGAAAGGGGTTAACATCCATGAAACCAATCCCAAGACAGGGCACTATGTTCCTGAGGAGCTGATGCGGCGCGATTTTGAGCTGATGAAGCAAAATAACCTGAATACTTTGCGTTTGTGTCACTACCCGCAATCGCGCCGTTTCTACGAGTTGTGCGATGAATATGGTTTGTATGTTTACGATGAGGCCAACATCGAATCGCATGGTATGTACTACGATTTGTCCAAAGGCCGCTCATTGGGAAACAATCCAGATTGGCTCAACAGCCACATGGATCGCACCATCAATATGTTTGAGCGCAACAAGAATTATCCGTCGGTCACCATTTGGTCGCTGGGTAATGAGGCTGGTAATGGGTACAACTTTTACCAGACCTACCTGTGGCTGAAGCAAGCGGATAAATCGATCATGCAACGTCCTGTTTGTTACGAGCGTGCCTTGTGGGAATGGAACACCGACATGTATGTGCCACAATATCCTTCGGCCGAGTGGCTGGGTGAGATTGGCCGCAAGGGTTCGGATCGCCCCATTGTGCCTTCGGAGTATTCCCATGCCATGGGCAATTCATCGGGCAACTTATGGGATCAGTGGAAAGAGATCTATAAATACCCGAATCTCCAGGGTGGTTACATCTGGGACTGGGTTGACCAGGGTATTTGGATTGAAAAAGATGGTGGTTATTGGGGGTATGGTGGTTCGTTTGGCAAGGATATGCCTTCGGATGGCAATTTTGTGTGCAATGGTATTGTGAGCCCCGACCGCACGCCACATCCGGCCATGGCCGAGGTGCGCTATGCTTATCAAAACGTTGGGTTCGCCGCTGAGGATCTGGCCAATGGTAAGGTTAAGGTGACCAATCGTTTTTACTTTACCAACCTCTCCAAATATCGTGTGGAGTACGCCATTGTAGATGGAGGTTCTAAAATCAAATCTGGAGTTTTGAATCTCAACTTGGCGCCACAAGCATCACAAGTGGTGACGATTCCTGTTCAGGGATTGAAGGCCAAAGCCGGCGATGAGTTTTTCATTAACTTCACGGTTTCAACCAAAACAGCAGAGCCTTTGATTCCCGCTGGGCATGTGATTGCGCGCGACCAGTTCCGTGTGCCATTGGATGCGCCTGCTAAGGCTTACAAGGCTGCGGGTGCCCCCCTTTCCATGTCGCAAGAGGGCGACCTGTATCAGGTTACTTCACCAAAACTGAGTTTTGTGTTTGACAAGGCTCAAGGTTTGGTGACCTCCTATAAAGTTGATGGCACGGAGTATTTTGATGGTGGCTTTGGCATCCAGCCCAACTTTTGGCGAGCTCCTAACGACAACGACTATGGCAATGGCGCACCCAAACGTTTGCAGATTTGGAAACAGTCCAGCAAAAACTTTAATGTGGTGGATGTGGCCATGAATCAGGATGGCGACAAGGTTTTGCTTAAAGTAAGCTACCTTTTGGCTGCCGGCAACATTTACACCATTAATTATATGCTTTATCCTTCCGGTGTGGTGAATGTCTCTGCCCATTTTCAATCTACCGATATGACGGCTACGAAGGTTGAACTGTCGGAAGCCACCCGTTTGGCAACCTTTTCACCCGCAGTGAAAAAGGCGCGCGAAGATGCCAATAAGTTGGAGGTGCCACGCATTGGCGTGCGCTTCAGGGTTCCTGCCGGCATGGAACAGGTGACCTATTACGGACGTGGCGACCAGGAGAATTACATCGACCGTAATGCCGGATCTTTTGTTGGGCTCTACAGTACCACCGCCAGCGACATGTATTTCCCTTATGTTCGGCCTCAGGAAAACGGCCACCGCACCGATACGCGTTGGTTTACTGTTTCGGCGGCTTCGGGCAAGGGTTTGATGGTTAAAGCTGCCTCTACTGTTGGTTTTAATGCCCTCCGTAATTCCATCGAGGATTTTGATGGTGAGGAGTCGTATCGCGATTATCAATGGAATAATTTCACGCCAGAAGAGATTGCCAACCGCAATCCGGAGGCAGCCAAGAATGTGAAGCCCAAGCAGACCCACATCAACGATGTTCATCCACGAAATTTTGTGGAGGTGTGTGTGGATATGAAGCAACAGGGTGTGGCTGGCTACAACAGCTGGGGTGCTCGCCCCGAGCCAGCTTATACCATCCCGGCCAACCGCGATTACACCTGGGGTTTTACATTGATTCCTGTTTCTTCCGTTAAAGAGGCTCAAAAATACCAAGGTGTGAAGTTTTAGATTTATAAAAATTAATTGTAATGAACGGGATTGCCACATTGTGGTGATCCCGTTTTTGTTTCCAATGTTTTTGCCCAAAGCGGTGCTTTTTGTTCTATAATTGGTTATATTCTCTCCTTAGTACATAAATGGTGCCTGTTTGGTACAATTTTGCACATTGCCATTTGCCTAAATTAACCAATTTTAGGAACAAATAGTAAGTTGCTGGTCTTTGTGTCAAACATCGACAGTTTAAAAATAAATTTTATCGACGATGAGAAAACTAATTCTTTGTGGTGCGGTTTTATCCTTGATGATGGCTTGTGGTAAAAGCAAGACACCCCTAAATGTGGAGGAGAATTTTGATTTTGCCCTCAAACAGACCCGTTTGATGATTCAATCGCTGCCCGACTCCAACGCTTTCCCTCGTACTACGGCCAAGGACGGGAGTTTGAAAGTGACTCGTAAAAATGATTGGACCGAAGGGTTCTTCCCTGGATCGCTTTGGTACCTTTACGAAGCCACCGGTTCCGATGAGATGAAAGCTGCCGCGATAGCATGGACCCACAGCCTGGAACCTTTGCAGCACCTGACCAGCCATCATGACATCGGTTTTATCATGTATTGCAGTTATGGCAACGGTTACCGTTTGACTCAGGATACCTCGTACCGATCCATCCTGATCCAGTCGGCTCGTTCGCTGGTGACCCGCTTCGATTCGGTGGTTGGCTGTATTAAAAGCTGGAACCAACGCGAGGCCTGGAATGGCAATATGTGGTATTATCCGGTGATCATCGACAATATGATGAATCTTGAACTGCTTTATTTTGCAGCTCGTGAAACCGGTGATTCCATCTTCAGTTATGTGGCCAACCGCCATGCCGAGACCACCATGAAAAACCAAATCCGCGAAGATTATGGTTGTTATCATGTGGTAGATTACAGTACTGTGGATGGTTCGGTACTACACCGCCAAACCTGTCAGGGATACGCCGATAACTCTACCTGGTCGCGCGGTCAGGCTTGGGGGATTTATGGTTTCACCTTGGCTTATCGTGAAACAAAACGTGCGGAGTTCCTACAGACAGCCCAGCGCATGGCCGACTTTTTCATCAATCACCCAAGGATGCCTGAAGATGGTGTTCCATTGTGGGATTTCGATGTTAACCAGGAGGGTTTTAAGGCTGATTGGAATTACCAACCTGCTGACTATCCCGTGATTCCTCGTGATGCCTCGGCGGCAGCCATCACCGCTTCAGCCTTGATTGAACTCTCCACTTATGTTGCCGATGGCAAAAAGTATTTTGATTTTGCTGAAAAACAGCTCAAATCGCTCTCTTCACCAGCTTACCGCGCCGAATTAGGTGCCAACAATCATTTTCTGTTGATGCACAGCGTGGGTAGCATTCCACACGGTAGTGAAATTGACAAACCGTTGGTGTATGCCGATTACTACTATCTGGAAGCGTTGCTGAGGTATCGTAACCATTTGAAATCGGAACAAAACAATTGAAGCAATTCGACTTGTTTGCAGTTATTAAAATGTAAAGAGGAGCACCATGGTTTGGAGCTCCTCTTTTTCTATTCGGGATTTTGCATCCTGTTCTTGACCTCCGATGGAGGCACGCCATAGTGGTCCTTGAAGCAGAGACTGAAATAACGGGCACTGCTGAATCCCAATTTATAGGCAATATCGGCGATGCTGTGCTGTGGCTCGTTCTGCAATAGGTGTATGGCTCGGTTCATTTTCAGGTTCAAAATGTAGGTGTTGGGGGTCATGCCAGTGACCTCCTTTATTTTTGTGTAGAACTTTGAACGGCTCATGTTCAATTGATCCGACAGGGTGTCCACGTTGAATTGCGGATTGTCCATGTTCTGTAGGATGTAGCCATTGGTTTTGTCGATGAACTCTTTTTCAATCATGTTAGTTGCCACGTTAGTAGTGCTTTGCGCGGTTTGGTTGGTGTATTTCTCCTTTAGCCGTTTCCTGGTTGCCACCAGGTTGTTGCAACGGATAACCAAGGTGGCCGCATCAAATGGTTTGGTGATGTAATCATCGGCACCACCCAGCAAAGCTTGCGCTATTTTGTGCTGTTCATCTTGTATGGTGAGCAGAATCACCGGAATGTGCAATAACTCCAAGTTGGTCTTGATTTTTTGGCACATCTCTGAGCCCTTCATTTTTGGCATCATATCATCGGTCAGGATGATGTCGGGCTGTTTCTCTCGTGCTGCCATAAAGCCCTCTTCGCCATTGGTGGCTGTTATCACCTGGTATAGCGGTTTGAAAATATCCGACAACAGCTCCAACAGGTCCTCATTGTCCTCAACAATTAATATGGTTGGTTTTTGGCTGTTTGGTTGTTCTTCATCGGCTATATTTCCTTGGTAGTGGAAGGATGGTTCTATGGTTGCCATCCAGTTGGCCGTATTGTCTATGCCTGTATCTGCTTTTTGATCGTTTTCAATGTGTTGGTCGCCCAATCTTAGAGACACCTTGAATGTGGAGCCTTTATCCAATTGGCTCTCAGTGGCAATGGAGCCGCCATGCATTTCCACAATGCCTTTCGATAGAGCCAGCCCAATGCCGGTTCCTAGTTGAGTGGACTTGTTGGAGGCGTTGATGTTCTCGGCTTGGTAATAGGGGTCGAAAATCTTTTCCAACTCATCGGGAGCAATGCCATCGCCAGTGTCGGTGACCGTTAGTGTTACCGAACTGTTTTTGCGGCTGATAGCAATTTGAATGCATCCTTCGTTATGGGTATGTTTGAAGGCGTTGGAGATCAGGTTGAAAAGTACCTTTTGAAACTGGTCGGGATCGAACCATACCAGAATGGTTTCCTCGGGATAATCCAACGTATAACGGATGTTCCGGATGTGGGCATACTCCTTGAAGGAGGCGAAGGCCTCTTTGGTGAACTCCACGATGTTGAGGTGCTGAAACCTGATTTTTAGCTTCCCATTCTCCTGTTTCCTGAAGTCCAGCAATTCATTGATGAGGTTTTTGAGTAGGATGGCATTTTTCCTGATTTTGTTGATGTGCTGCTGGATGTTGACCGATTTGTTGTTTGTGCCCAAAACCAATTCGGCATGGTTCAATATCAGAGTCAAGGGGGTTCGGAACTCGTGGGAGATGTTGGTGAAAAACTTCAGCTTCGCCTGGTTGAGCAGTTCGTTTTGCTCCTTATCTCTCCGTTCAATCTCCAAGGAAGCTTTGTAGAGAGCCTTCGACCTGAAATATACGACAAACCCGGCGCAAATTCCCATGATCAGAAGTGCGTAGGTGAAATAGGCCAGTGCCGATGTGTAGAATGGCGGCCGGATGATGATGTCCATCGTAATTCGTTTGGCCGTTTCGGTGTTGGCACTTTGTTCACGAATGGTCAGTTTGTAGCGACCCGGTTTCAAGTTGTTGTAATTGATGGTGTTGTTGTTGGTTTGCATCCATCGTTCGTCGAGGCCTTCGAGCCGGTATTCGAAATTTCGGCTCAAAAACCGGATGTAGTTTGAGGTGGCAAAGCTGATGCTGATGTTGGATTGGTTGTGACGGAGCTCCAACTGGTGGGTGAGGGCTAAATTCTTGGTCAGAATCTTGTTGGTCTGCGCCGGGAGAACCAGTTCGTTGTTGACCATTAATTTTGAAAAGTATAGGTTGTAATCGGCAGCCGAAAGCTGCAGGTTCTCTTCCTTAAACGTGATTAAGCCATTGATGCCAGCCAGGTAGATTTCGCCGTCCGAGTCCTTGAACAGGCCGTTCTCCTCAATCAATCCTGAGATGGGGAGTTTGTCCTTGATGCAGTAGTTTTGACTGGTTTGTGTTTGTGGATCAAATACCGAAAAGCCTTTGGTGGAAGTGAGCAGCAGTTTCCCACTTGGTAATTCCATCATTTTGAAAACGTGGTCGGAAAGCAGTTGGTTGTTGGCATTGATGTTGGTGAATGTCTCTGTTTTATCATCATAACGAACCACCCCCGATCCTGCGGTGGTGAAGAAGATCTGTTTGGCTCTGTCTTCGAATGTTTGGATTACACGATGACGAGGGAAAGCTCCTGGATCAGCCGGGTTGGGGGAAAAAGCCTGCAATTTTTTGGTACGGTAATCATACAGGGTGATGCCTGGCGCGAAGAGTGAAAGCCACATTCGATCGTGGGAATCCACAAAGATGTTCATGGTTTGGTTGCTGTAGGCCTTGCCCAAAAGTTGGTCGAAATAGCCCGGCACTACCTGTTCTGTATCCATATCGATGGTGACTACCCCGCCTTGTGTCACCAAGAATAGCATACGATTCAGACAGGCCATATTGTTTACCACATTGTTGGGCAAATGCTTGAGTGCCGGTTGTTCGGTAGAGAATAATGAGAAATGATTGTTGGTTAGGTTTAAAACTGAGAGGCCACCGGTGTGGGTTCCAATGTATAGCTTGTTGGTTTTTTGGTCGAAGTGAATGCATTTCAAGTTGTTATGCGAAATGGTATTGCCCCCCTTGCTGTGTTGGTAGTGGGTTGTTTCACCGGTCGATTTGTTGATGCGGTAAAGTCCCCGCCCTTCGGTGCAGATCCAGATGTTGCCCTGGTTGTCCTCGGTCATGTTTCCAATGATGGAGATGTTGTCGGAATGGCCAGGGAATCCGTCGGGAGAATAAAAGCCGAAACCGTACCCTTGGTCGTTGTAATAATTAACACCTCCGAAATAGGTGCCAATCCAGATGGTTCCCTGTTGATCCTTGAAAAGGGCGTAGATTGAGGAATGGCTTAACGACATGGGGTCCCGGTCGTAATGCATGTTGTGAAAAACCGTGTTGTTTTTTGGATTAATTCTATAGAGGCCATCGAAGGTTCCAATGAGGATATGCCCATTGGCATCTTCAGTGAAGCATCGGATGTCGGAATCAATGCGCTGGCTGATTGGTTGGCATTGACCCGAAGGGGAAAGGGTGAAGGCGCCGCTGTTTTTTGTGCCTATCCAAATTTGCTTCTCTTTCGTTTCGTGCAGAGCGGTGATGTAATCATTCTGCAATGCAATGATGGGTCGGTTGCCATTGGAGGGGATTAGGATCAGCTGTTCCGTGGTGCCTATCCAGATGTCGCCGTTCGATTGCCTGAAAATGGTGGTGCGTCGCCCCATAGGAGGCAAGTCTGTCTTAATGCTGGTCTGTTCTTGGTTATGGGTGTCCAGTCGTATGATCTCTTGATTGGTTAACACCCAAATATTGTGGTCTACCAAATGGAAATCCACTACCGCAGGCAGGGGTAATATTCTGGTTTCATAGGTTTGGTAGTTAAATTCCACCAGCTTGCTGTCGATCAGGAGGTAAAACACACCATTTTCGGAGCCTTCAATTTTCCAGATGGTGTTGTCTTGGATCTGTTCCTCAATGCCGGTAAGCTTGACGGGTTCCAAAGCGTTGCCATCGTAGCGGTTCAAGCCTTGCCGGGTTCCGAACCACATGGTGCCTAGTTTGTCTTGGTATATGCTATAGACGGTTGGATGGGAGAGCCCCTCGCGGATGCCCAGCTTCTGGAAGTTGATGTTTTGGGTCATTGCCAGAATTGGAAGGATGAACCATAGCAGCAATGAATAGAAGTACCTCATGTATTTTTATTTTCTTAAGTATAGGAATGCGATAGGGGTGGTAATATATGAAAAGATGTTCAATGATAAGGAAAAGTGTAAAAAAAAACAATTTGAATCGGTATTGTCGTCATTTTTTTATCTCGCGGGATATGAATTTGCAATTCGAGATGTTTTATGATCCGCTGAATCCTCCCGAAGGTGTTGAAATAGTCCAAAACGGTGTATGAAAATGTACAAGGTTCTATTTCCGCCCCAGTTTTGTACAATTTGGCTGTAAGTGAATAAATGTTAAAAGTAATTTTGAGTTGCTAAAATAATACGGAGTCTTGCTCAAGAATGGATGACGTGTTAATACTCAAAAGCTCAACTTTAATATTTATACTATGAAAAAAACGCTTTTATTTGTTATCTGCTGCCTTTGGCTTTGCTCGTTGATGCAGGTCATGGCGCAGCAAGTTGCCATTTCAGGAGTTGTCAAGGACAAAGGGGGCGAACCCTTGCCTGGTGTCAGTATCCTGGTGAAGGGAACCACCTCGGGAACCATCACCGATTTTAATGGTGTTTTTAATCTCTCGGTAGACGAAACGGCCATTCTAGTTTTCAACTTTGTTGGTTTTCAAACTCAAGAGGTACCCGTGCTGAACAAGCGCCAGTTTCAAATCACCCTGTTGGAGGATTTGAAAGAGATCGACGAAGTGGTTGTGGTTGGTTACGGAACCCAGAAGAAAGTGAATGTGTCGGGCTCTGTGTCATCGGTTGATTTTTCCGCCCATGCTGAATCACGTCCTATGACCAATATTTCCTCCGCGCTGGGCGGGTTGAGTTCTGGTGTTACCGTTCGCCAAAGTGTGGGTAGACCTGGTGATGATGGTGCATCGATTCGTATCAGGGGATTAGGCACTTTGAATAATAATAATCCGTTGGTGGTCATCGATGGGATGGAGGGGATTTTGGATGCAGTTAATCCCAATGACATTGAATCCATTTCCATCTTAAAGGACGCAGCCTCGTGTGCCATTTATGGTTCCAGAGCTGCCAATGGAGTTGTATTGGTTACCACCAAACGTGGATCCAAGGATCGCACTGTGGTTAATTACAAGGGCAATTTCTCTTTCGCTTCTCCGGCCAAATTGTTGGAGTTTGTTTCCGATTATCCCGCTTACATGAAGTTGATGAATGAAAGCTCTCGTAACTTGGGTAATAAGGATCATTTTTCAGCTGAAACCATTGACGCCTGGGAAAATGCCAATGCCAATCCAAATGGTTTGAATCCCAATGGTGTTCCAAATTGGTTGGCGTTCCCAAACACCAATTGGGCAAAGGAGATGTACCAATCTAACCTAGTGCAGGAACACGCTTTATCGTTGAACGGTGGGGGTGAGAAATCAACTTACTTGGTTTCGCTGGGTTACCTCGATAATCCCGGTTTGGTTGAAAATACAGGTATGAAACGCTACTCCTTTCGGGTAAATCTTGAGTCGAAAGTGAACAATTGGTTGACTTTGGGTACTCGTAGCTATGCCTCGCAGCAGGATAAGGAGTTGGGGAACTTTGATTCGATGCTGAATTTTATGCGGCAAAGCACTCCAGGTTTGATTGGAAAGCACAATGGGCAGTATGGTTATCCCGAAGCGAGGGAAGAGAGCGCTACTGCTAATAATTTGTATGGATTTTTGAATAATCAGGATGGTGATGACCGCGTGTCACGGTTCAATTCTACCATTTATTCAAAAGTTGAATTCTTCAAAGGGTTTTCATGGGATTTTAATTTCAATTACACTCGCCGGATCGATGAGTACAATCGACATACTAATGGAAATGCCGCTGAACGGATCCGGTTTAGCGATGGTACTGTAATGGTGCCCAAGACCTCCCCTTCGTTGATGGAGACTTTTTATCAAACTTATGCCAATGAAAGTTATACGTTGGACAATATTATTCGGTATAGTAAGACTTTCAATAACCATGATGTTAGTGGTTTGGTTGGCTATAATGAGCAATATTATTTTGAATATGACCATGATAGCCGAAAAAAGGGGTTGGTGGATCAGAGCGTCACCACGCCGGGTTCGGCTACTGAGATGTTATCTATTGGAGGTGGGGCTACCGATTGGGCTTTGCGATCTTATTTTGGACGGGTTAATTATGCTTTCAAATCCCGATACCTTTTTGAAGCCAATATGAGATATGATGGATCATCTCGCTTTGCTTCCTCTGGACGATGGGGATTTTTCCCTTCCGTGTCCGGTGCCTGGCGAATTTCTGAAGAAGACTTTATGAAATCGCTTGTTTTTGTCCAGAATTTGAAACTGCGGGTTTCTTGGGGTCAATTGGGGAATAATGCATCTGGTAATTATGATTATCAAGCACTCTATAATAGTGTCAATTATTCATTTGGTGGGATACAGGGGTCTGGATTGCGTCCTGGTAAGATAGCCAATCCACTTTTGGAGTGGGAATCTACTACTATGGCCAACATTGGTTTGGATGCTGGTGTATTGAATAACCGATTGTCTGCAGAAATTGATGTTTACAAGAAAAAAACCACCGGCATTCTGACAACCCCAGATATTTATCTGACTGCTGGTGTGGTTTCTGCTCCAACCCGAAATACAGCCGATATGAGTAACAAAGGGATTGAAATGACCATTGGTTGGAAAGATAAAGTAGGCGATTTGAGATATGGTGTGTCAGGCAATTTTTCTTATAATAAAAATAAATTGACCAAATATAAAGGTAGTGTAAAAAGAGGTTGGAGCATCGATGCTGATGGGAATAAGGTTTATGATGAGAATATTGGGGAGGTTTCCACAGGAGGGTCAACCAAAACAGTAGAAGGTTATAAATATGGTGAATATTTTCTATTAGATTTATATCGAGGTAATGGCAGTTACTTCAATCAGGATGGCAGTGTGAATGTTCAGGGTGGACCCCGTGACGGGATGATCCGCACCAAGGAGGATATGGATTGGTTGAATGCCATGGTCGCAGCTGGATACAAGTTTATGCCCAATCAAAAGATTGCACAAAATCAGATTTGGTATGGTGATTATATTTATGCCGATAGAAATGGTGATGGGATTTATGGTAATAATTACGATAGGGATTTTACGGGAACCTCTAGCATGCCCAAATATGCGTTTGGGGCAAATATGAATTTTGAGTGGAAAGGTTTTGATCTGAGCATGGTTTGGGCTGGTATGGCCGGGTTTGACCTTTATTGGTGCGAGAGCGGTTACAACAATCCCAACACCCGCATCGGATTTCAGATTGGTGAAATTGTTGCTGATGACCACTATTATTTCAACTCTGCTGATCCATCCGATCCTAAAAACAACATAAATGGTAAATATCCACGATTGAAGATGAATGAAAACGACGGTCAAAATACTCAAACCAGCAAGGCTTGGCTTTATGATGGTTCGTTTCTGAAGTTGAGGAACTTAACGGTTGGTTACACACTACCCGATGTGTGGGCCAAGAAGATCCTTACGCAAAAGGTACGGGTTTATTTTTCGGGAGAAAATTTGTTGACTTTCACTTCATTCCCAGGACTCGATCCTGAAATGGGAGCAAATACTAACTATCCGTTGATGCGTCAAATTTCGCTGGGAGCCAATATCACTTTTTAAATGATTCCGATTATGAATAGATTGAGTAAATATATAGTAGCATTGGGCGCCATTGTATTGTTGAATGGTTGTCAAAAAGACCTGTTGGACACCCTTCCCTATGGATCCGTTGGATCGGGTAGTATGTGGACAAGTGAAAATCTTGCCGACCAAGGAGTGGTTGGAGTCTATCAGACTCTTCGCTTTAGTCATGTGGGGCTAAGTCGTTATGCCTTCGATTATGCCGGATCCATTTCGATGTGGCGTGATCAGGGACCGTTAACGGCTGGTAATGTCACGCCCAACGATGGTTTGTTTACTGATTATTGGAAACAGCATTACGAAGGCATTCACCGTGCCAATGATGCGATTCTCAATTTAGCCGAAAAGGCTCCACTTATGGATCAAAAACGTGGCCGTTTGATTGCAGAGGTTAAGTTTTTACGCGCCTATTTCTATTTTAATTTGAATTCTGTTTTCAAGGGAGTGCCCGTTTATCTAGAGCCGGTAAGTGTTGATCAGATGAATAAAGGTCGTGAAACTGAGGAGAAGGTTTGGGAAGTTATCATTAACGATTTAACTGATTGCATCAATGAGCCAAACCTTCCCGGTTTTTATCCCAAGGGAAATGCCAATATTGGCCGTGCTACCAAGGCGGCTGCCTATGCACTTCGTGGCAAAACCTATTTGTATATGAAGCAATATGCCTTGGCTGAAGCTGATTTTAAGGAGGTTGGGGAGTTGGGTGTTACCCTCTATGATGGTGATTTCAAGATGCTCTTTAAAGAATCCAATGAACAGCAGCCCGAAATGATATTCTCAGTGCAGAATCTTGGGTTGGAAGGCTTGGGTTCTGATTTGCAGTTGCGCTTGGGTTCCCGTGTATCCTTTGGTAGCTGTTGGAATTCCTATTTTCCACATCCTGATTATGTAGAGTCTTTTGAAAATAAAGATGGGTCAAAATTCAATTGGGACGACTATTTACCTGGTTATTCAGCTATGACCCCTTCTCAGCGCGCCGTTTTCTTCCTTCGGGATGGTTTGACCGATGCAGAAAAAGCCTCCTTTACCACTAAAGGAGCCGACATGTCGAAATACTTGGATAATGGCAACGAAGCACGGATTCGCGCAGTTTACGAAAATCGAGATCCACGTTTGCAGGCTTCAATCATTACGCCCTACTCAACCTATAAGGGAGCTGTGGGTACTAAAGAATATTCCTATACGCTGAGATGGCCTTATCGGGGATATGATGAGAAAGAACCTTTCGATATTCGCACCGATACAAACAGCAAGTTTTATTACTTGTGGCGCAAATGGGTGGCCGAGGGGGCTTCTGAAACACCTAACCGTAGCTATTGCCCTACCGATATGCCTTTGATCCGGTATGCCGATGTTTTGCTAATGTTGGCCGAAGCCATCAACGAGCAGGGTGTCAGACTTGAAGAAGCCATTGATGTGGTGAACCAAGTGCGGGGTCGGGTTGGTGTTGTGTTGTTGCAAAGCAGTAATGCATCCCTACCTACTTATGTGAAGGATCAAGCCGATTTGCGAGAACGTATCCGGAATGAGCGCCGTTGGGAATTGCCTCTAGAGGGCGTCAACCTCTTCGATGAAATGAGGTGGGGCACCTGGAAATCAATTAAATTCTATGAAGGCAATGGTCTTAAGCAAGTTTGGGGACAGTTGGAATATCCATATTCATGGTTGGGCGATTATTTGTATAAATGGCCAATCCCTCGTAAGGAAATTGAAATGAACCGAAATTTACAGCAAAATCCCGATTGGATAAATTGATAGAATCTGATTTTTTTTGAAATCTGTCCCAAAATAGAAGTTGATTGGCTGATATGTACTTCTGCCGACGACCCTTTTTTGGGACATTTCTTGTTTTTTGTTAATTTACCCTTTTTATGTTTTTAAGATGAAACGATTGTTTGTTGTTAGTTTTTTAACAGTTTTTTGCTTTTCCCTGAAAGCCTACGAAACACGCAACTTGTTGCAATCCAAGTGGCAACCAGAAACGGTGAGGCAGCTTCTGGTTATGGATCAGAAATGGGTACCCTACCCAAGCTATGCCGATCGGGGAGCCTGGGACCAATACCTGGGAAAGCTGAAAACCGATTTGATTGCCGATGGCGAAGCAGCCCTGAAGCGTCCCTATAATCTGGTGTTAGCCACCAATTACCTGGAATTTGAACGCAGCGGATCGCGCACCACCATGGAGCAGCCTTATCATGCCAACGTCAACCGCCTCAGCACGCTGATGATGGCTGAGCTCGCCGAAGGACAAGGGCGCTTTATGGATGAGATCGTCAATGGTGTTTGGCTATTTTGCGATATGAAGGGATGGGCTTCACCTGCTCATCTCTATGGGTCGCAGCCTTCCAAACGAGCCCTCCCCGACGACTCGGGCGTGCTGATCGACTTGGTTTCGGGCGATCTCAGCGCCCTGCTCTCCTGGTGTCACTACTTTTTTAAAGATGCTATGGATGGAATGAATCCTTACTTCGCGCAACGTCTGCAGCAGGAACTGCGCGTGCGAACCATGGATCCATTCATGAACCGCGACGACTATTGGTGGCAGGCATTCAGACTTAAACCAGGAGGGCTGGTGAATAACTGGAACCCTTGGTGTAACTCCAATGTTTTGATTACCTTCTTATTGATGGAGAATGATCCCGATCGGCTCTCTCAAGCGGTTTACCGCACCATGCGGTCGGTTGATCACTTTCTTAACTATGTGAAAGAGGATGGCGCCTGCGAGGAGGGACCCTCCTATTGGGGACATGCTGCTGGAAAACTATACGATTACCTTCAGGTGCTCGCCTATGCCACCAACAACCAGGTTTCGCTGTTTGAGGAGCCCATGGTTAAAAACATGGGTGAATACATTGTTAACTCCTACATTGGCGAGGGGTGGGTGGTTAATTTTGCCGATGCCATGGCCAAGGGCGATGCGCCCAGTGGGGTTGTTTATCGGTATGGAAAGGCTGTTGGTAGTGAACCCATGAAACAGTTTGCCGCTTATTTGTATGGTTCAGGTGGGCTTCGTCATTATCTTGGTGCCGGTCGCGACCTCTTTAGGACACTCGAGAATGTGGCGGTACACGATGAGGTGGCGCAAACATCTCCCATCGTGGCGTATCCCAATTTTAGCTGGTACCCTAAAACGGAGTTTTGCTATATGCGCGATAATAAGGGGTGGTTCTTTGCAGCCAAAGGCGGGTACAACGATGAGAGTCACAATCACAACGATGTGGGCAGCTTTATGCTTTACCTCAACAATCAACCCGTGTTTGTCGATGCCGGTGTGGGCACCTATACCCGGAAGACTTTCAGCAGCGAACGCTATACCATTTGGACCATGCAGAGCAATTTCCACAACCTGCCACTCATCAATGGCGTGGCTCAGGCTTACGGGCGCCAATTCCGATCGGCCAACGTGAACTGCGATAAGAAAAAGCGGACTTTCTCGCTCGACATCTCTCAAGCCTATCCCTTGGAGGCTGGTGTCAAACGGTGGAATCGATCCTATGCCATGAAAAGTAAGGGGGGCGTTGTTATTTTTGACGAGTTTGAGCTGACCGAAGCCAAGGCTTTCCATACCATCAATTTCCTTACCCGTCAACAGCCCGACATTACCCAGGCAGGCATCATATTGTTGAACGTTGGTGACAAAAAGGTGAGCATGTCTTATGATCCTTCGCTGTTGGCTGTTTCGGTTGAGGCTGTTTCGCTCGACGATAAACGTCTCTCCAATGTTTGGGGCGACCGATTGTATCGACTGTCGTTTGTGGCTAAGGAAAAATCGCTAAAAGGTTCCTACCGTTTTGTGGTGGAATGATTTTTTAACCTGAATTGAAATGTTGTTCGTATATAATTGTAAAATCATGAGATTTAAAATTTGTTTTTTATTGATGGCCCTGCTGGTTCCCAGCTTGCTTTCGGCTCAGCATCCTGCTTCTTCGCTGGCCGACAAGCTGGATGAGGCAAAGATTGAAGGGTTGAAAGATGTGGCGGCCGGCAGTGGGCAAAAAGGGTTTCTGAAACTGTTGCTGGACCATTATCGCCGTAAACCGGCTGTGTATATGACCTTAAACCCTGAGGATGCGGATTATTTAAAGCGTAATTTCCCGCAGGAGGTGGCCACTACCATCAAGGTGGCCGATGAGGTGCGCCGCCATTATTTCTTGTTCCGCTACGAGTGGGATATGGAAAAGACCAACATCCCCTATCATTTTAAAGGTGCGATTGATTGGCGTGCTATTCCCTTTGGCGATCCTGAGTGGTGCTTCATGCTGAATCGCCACCGTTATTGGATCGACCTGGCGAAAGCTTATTATCTGACGGGTGATGAGCAATATGCCCGCACTTGGGTGAAGCAGGTCACCGATTGGATCGCAAAAAACCCGGTTGACGACAAATCACTTAAAGGTTTGTCGTGGCGCCGCATCGAAGCTGGTATCCGGTGCGAAAACTGGATCAAGAGCTGGGAATTGCTGCGTAACTCCCAAGCGGTAACGCCTGAATTCTTTGCCATGTTTTTGCAGAGCTTGCACCAACATGCTGAATTCATTAACAGCAGTTTTAGTGATTTTTCTAAGACAAGCAATTGGGGCATTCTTGAACATCATGGGCTTTTTAATGTGGCGGTGTTTCTGAGGGAGTTCAAGCAATCGGGGCTGTGGCTCCGAGACGCGTTGAATAAGCTGGAGCTCTGCACCAGTGTGCAAATCCTGCCCGATGGGGTGCAGTGGGAGCAGTCGCCGATGTACCACAACGAAGTGTTCCATTGCCTGATGAATGTGGTGCTTCTGGGGCAACGCAACGATATCGAAATCCCAACTTTGATCAAGCAGAAAGTTCATGAAATGGCTTGGGCCAACGTGCAGTGGCAAAAGCCCAACTACAAGCAGCCGCTCATTGGCGATAGCGACGACTCCGACCTGCGCGGCTTGCTCTCGCTGGCTACATGGCTTTATCGCGATGGCGGGCTGAAGTCACGTGCCCATACAACCCTAAATTACGAAAACTATTTTGTGTTGGGTCGCGAAACTGACGCAGCTTATAGAACCATCAGCCCAGTTCAGCCTTCTTTTCTTTCTGTTTATCAGCCGCATTCAGGCGATGTGTTTTTGCGGGATTCTTGGAGTGAGTCAGCTTCGTACCTCAATTTTCATGTGCGTAAAATTGGTTGTGGCCATGCACACGACGATCTTTTGCACCTTGCCCTTTTTGCCCATAACCGCGACTACCTTGTGGATGGCGGCCGTTATTCCTACGTGGAGTCCGAAAAGCGCAAGTTGTTGAAGAGTAGCGATTCCCATAATGGATTGGCCGTTGATAATCAGCCCAACAGCATCTACAACAATACCTGGGGTAACAGTTTCAATGCCAAGGGGGTGGATGTTTTTACTAAGTTTACTCAGGGTTACGATTATGCGCAAGCCACCAACAATTGCTACCAACGCTTAGCCGATCCAGTCAGTATGACCCGGCGGGTTTTGTTCCTGAAACCTGGTTTGTGGCTCGTCTTCGATAATTTTGTAGGCCGTGGCGCACATCGCTACTCCCAGTTTTTTGGTTTTGCCGACAAACAAGTGACTAAAGGCGATCAACAGGTTTGCACCACTTATGGTACCAACGATCTGACGGTGGAAGCCATCAAACCTGTTGAAATCAATTTGAATGAAAGTGTCTGGTCGCCGGAGTACAACCTGTTGAAGGAGAATATCCGGGCAGAGTTTTCGGTGTCCACCTCCGGATCACACTCTTTCATCACTGCCCTTTATTTTCCCGAACATGGAACTGTCAATATCAAACAGATTCCTGTTTACGACCGTGGTGATATCAAGTTGGGCGATTCAGTTGCCGAGGCGGTTGAAGTCGTTTACAACAGCAAAGAGTACTTGGTGCTGGTGGTGAACAATCCTCAAGGTCCGGTTACGCCCTTCTATAAAGTTAAAGGTGTTGTTGTGACGGGCGAGGTGGTTGTACTCGAAAAACAGGGTGACGGTTATCAAGAATGTGTTGTATTTTAATTTTTAAATAACTGAAATACAGTTGGTAATAGTTTGGTTGCAAAAAAAGTTGAGTTGAATTAGTTTTTGCATATAAAAATTATATATATTTAACACATAATTAATAATTGCCTTTCCCTTAATTCAGATAAATCCAGATGAAAAGAGGTCTCAATCAAATTGGGACCTCTTTTTTATGGTTTCTTTTTTACGGTCAATTGTAGCTCTGGCTACCCGAAACCGAGTTGCCGATCACCTTGATATTCCCACTACCGGTTTGCAATTTCCGCTTTCCACTGTTGCCTTTGGCATTCAGTGAACCGCTTACTGCTTCCAGTTCGAATGAGAGTTGCTCGGTGCTGTTGCTAAGATTCATCCTGATGCCGCCGCTTACTGATTTAAAATAGGAGTTTCCGGTGAGTGTGATTTCGCTACCTTGTTGTCCTCCACTGACCGTGCTGATGTTCAGAGTTCCCGATACCTTATCCAATGAAATGCCACCCGAGGCTGTGTTGGCGGTCAAGTCACCGTTGATTTCCACGGCTTTGATGCTGCCGCTGGCGGTATTAAGCTTGATGGTGTTGCCGCCGCCAGCCATCGCAATGCTGCCCGAGGCTGCTGAGGCTTTTACATGGCCTGTCACATTTTTGATGTTGATGGAACCTGAGGCCGACTTGGTTTCCAGGTTTCCTTGGATGTCGGCGTAGCTTTGGCTTCCCGAAGCTGTGCCTGCTTTTACGTCACCTTTAATGTTGCCCGCCTGAATTGATCCCGAGGCGGTGTTGGCTGAAAAGGGCGAACGGATGTTGTTGAGTTTGATGTTGCCCGAAGCTGCATTGAAGCTGAGTGTTGCCTGGCCCATGTTTTCTGTAGCAATGGAACCACTGGCTGTGCTGATCTCCAAATCGGTGTTGACTGGTACCACAAAGGCCAGCTTCCCTTTGGTGCGACCCGAAATTCGGTTGGGTTTTTCCAACCATACTTTAAGGGTTGAGCCATTTTGTTCATATTTGATCTTGACGGTGGCATCGGCATATACCTCCCCGTTGAAATCTATTTCCTGGCTGTTGCTGCCATTGATGGTGACATCGCAAAAGGATCCCTCCACCACTAGTTTGCTGATATTGTTGAATTTCTTGCTGACCTGGTCCGAAAGGGACTGCGCCATGGCCGAAACTGCCAGGAACGGCAGTATTAGGGTGATTAAGAATAACTTTTTCATCGTATGTTGTATTAAGTTCTTTGTGTGTGACGCTCAATGAACTCAGAAAGTTACAACATCCTAGTTTTTTGAGCGAAGTGGGTGCAGTCTTGATTTTTTTTTTGCCTACTCTTTTGCTTTAAGGCAATTGAAGCGAAGCGGAAATCGCCGAAACCGATGAAAAACAAATCATGACCTGAGGCAAAAGAGTAGGTCGGGGTTTTGGGCTGAAACCCCAGGTTAAGGTTGTATCCTAACCACCATTGGATGAAAAGTGCATCATGTCACAAGTGGATCTGTTATTGGTGTTGCTCGGAGTCCAAAACTGTTTTGTCAAATCAAGTTGTTGGCTAGTCCTGCCAAGTCAACACCCGAAAAATTGCCCGAGGTCATGATCAACAGGTTGGTGTTTGGCCATGGGTGCGACTTCAAATGGTTCACCAAAGCTTCCGATTCGGTGAAAACCGTCAGGTTGTCTTGATCAAAGGCCTTTTCAACATCGCTCTTTTCAAAGGGTGGCAGTTTCTTGTGTTTCACCACCTCCGGATTGAAAAACACGAGGGCTTCATCGGCTTCCTGCATGGCCTTGTGGTATTCGGGGAGGAAATCTTTGTTCAGACTGCTGAAGGTGTGCAACTCCATGCAGGCCACCAGCTTTCGGTTGGGGAATTGCTTTTTGACTGCTGCCGTAGTTGCCTTAAGTTTGGATGGTGAGTGGGCGAAATCCAGGAAAATGGTGCTTTGATCTTTTTTCTTCAACACCTGCAACCGCTTGGCTGCCCCTTTGAATGAGGTGATGGCGGTTAGGAAATCATCCTCGGTAATGCCTAATTGTTTGCATACCAGCATGGCGCCTTCGATGTTTTGGAGATTGTGGTCGCCAAACACCATCAAAGGATAAGTTTTTCCTGTATGTTCCACGATGGTGGTGCCATCTTCATTTCTAGCAGTTAATCCTTTGTAGGCAATGGTTTGTGCCTGGTGGATGCTCTGTGCGATGGCTACCAAGTTTTCGTCCCCTTCAAAAAAGATGAGCTTCCCATTCGGTTCTATGCTGCGAGCAAATATGGCAAACTGCTCCACGTAATTATCCCAGGTTGGGAATACGTTGATGTGATCCCAGGCAATGCCCGACAGCAAGGCGATGTGTGGTTTGTACCAGTGGAACTTTGGCGTGAGGTCGATGGGGGAGGAGAGGTATTCGTCGCCTTCGAAAATGGCAATGGGTGCTTCCTTGGTCAGGCGCACCATGGTGTCGAAACCTTCGATCTGTGCACCAACCATATAGTCGAAATCAAGCGCCAGAGTTTTAAGTACGTGCATGATCATGGAGGTGATGGTGGTTTTGCCGTGGCTGCCACCAATCACCACGCGGGTCTTTCCTTTGGTTTGTTCGTAGAGGTATTCGGGGTAAGAATACACCTTCAGTTTGAGTTCCTGGGCTCTCAGCAGTTCGGGGTTGTCCTTGCGGGCATGCATCCCCAGGATGATGGCATCCAACTCCGGGGTGATTTGCTCAGGTTGCCATCCCATGGTTTTGGGCAGCAGCCCATGTTTTTGCAGTCGCGAACGGGAGGGCTCAAAAATCTCGTCGTCCGATCCGGTGACTTGGAATCCTTTTTCGTGAAGGGCAATGGCCAGGTTGTGCATGGCACTGCCGCCTATGGCTATAAAATGAACACGCATGGCAATGGTTTTATGGTTTGTTTGATTGGTTGCTTTTGTATTGCGATGGGTTGACACCGAACTGTTTGCTGAAACAGCGCCTGAAATAGGATGGGTCGTTGAATCCAACCATCTCCGAGACTTGGGTCATCGAAAACTGGTTGGTCAGGATCAGTTGCGCCGCCCGTTTAATCCTGATGGACTTGATGAAATCAACGATGTTTTGGCCAGTCATGGTTTTAATCCGCCGGTAAAGCGTGGGCTGACTCATATTCAGGCGCTCGGCCAGCGTCGATGCGCCAAAATCAGGGTTCGCCATCTCGTCTTCCACAATTTGCATCGCATTTTTTAAGAACTCTTCTTCGTGCGTCTCAATGGTGATCTCCGTAGGCTCCAGTAGAATCCGTTTGCTGAAGAGTGTCTTCATCTGCTTGCGGCTCTCAATCAGTTTCTTGACTTTGATGCGTAGGATTTCAGCGTTAAAAGGCTTGGTGATGTAATCGTCGGCACCCTGATCCAACCCCTCAATCTGCTCCTGTTCGGCAATACGTGCCGTCAGCAGGATGACCGGGATGTGGCAGGTGCTTTCCTCCTCCTTGATCCGTTGAGTCAGCTGTAGCCCATCCATCAATGGCATCATCACATCGGAGATGATCAGGTCGGGTTGTTCCTTTTGCGCAAGCAATAATGCCACCTGCCCATTTTCAGCCTGTGTCACCTGGTAGTCCGACAGGATCTCTGCCAAATAGGTGCGGAGCTCGGAATGGTCCTCCACAATCAGGATCCGATCTGTTTCCTTTTTCTCAATAGGCGGTGCCGGTTCCTTTTGTGGCGTTTCATTCCTTTTTGGGATTTCGGATATCTCATTGGTGACTGGTGTGTGGTGGAGCGGCAGTTTCACAAAAAATGAACTGCCCTGGCCTGGGGTGCTCTCTAACCATATTTCACCCGACAACAATTCGGTTAACTCCTTGGCCAAGGCCAAACCGATACCGGTCCCTGTGGAGAATGTTTTTTGTTGATTGTTGGTTCTGAAAAATTGATCAAACACTTGGGCTTGTTCCTCTTTGCTTATGCCTTCGCCGGTATCCCTTATTTCAATGATGGCGCATGTAGGGTTTTCGGGCTGGTCTGTGCCGGCCATCAACTCGATTTTTCCATTCTCTCGTGTGTATTTGAAAGCGTTGGATAGCAGGTTGGTGATAATGGTTTCCACCATTTGCTGGTCGGCTAAAATCACCAGGTTGCCAACTGGTAGCGACAATGAAAATGCCATGTTTTTGGCTTTTGCCAGCGGCATAAATTGTTGGTGGTAGCGCTGCAGGGTTATGCCAAGATTCATCGGTTCTGAGTGGGGGGTGAGGTTGCCTGTTTCCAACTTTCTGAAGTCAAGCACCTGCTTGATTAGGTGGCTCAGCCTGATGGCGTTGTCGCCAATGGATTGCAGACGCTTATGGAGTTTCTTGTCTATATTGTGCTGGTTGGCCAGGATGTCGTTGATGGGGGTTGTAATCAGCGTCAATGGGGTTAATAGCTCATGGGTGATGTTGATGAAAAACTTGCTCTTGGCTTCAAGTAGCTGCTCCTGATTCTTTTTCTCCATGCGTTCCAGTTCCAACTGGTGTTCCATTTTGTTGCGGTAGAGCATCTCATTTTGCTTGTTGACCAATTGGCGGTATCTGAATCGCCAGAAAGCAACAATCAAACCTATGGCAAATAGTGCGAAAAGAGCTATGGCCCAGTTTGTTTGCCACCAGGGTGGTAGCACAACGATTTCAAGTTGCATCGGGTTATCCCCAACTGCACCATCTGCTGCCGTCACATTGAAGGTGAAAAGGTACTCCCCCGGTTGCAGTTGCTTGTAGGCAATGGTGCTCCCTTTTGTGTCGACGGTGATTGGGTGCTCGTCAATACCGGATAGTTGATAGGTGAATTTTTGCAGGTGTACCTGCTTGTGCGATGAGCTGGTGAGCTCAATCGTGATATTGTTTTCACGGGATTTCAGGTGCAGTGTCTGGTGTGGCGAGGCACCATCGTAGTTGTTAATGGGGCTGTTGTTTATCTGGATGCCTGCAATCAAAGGCCTTATATAGCCTATCTGCCTAGGGCGTTTATCCGGATTGAACAACAGGATGCCATTGTTGTTGCCTACAATAATGTTTTTGTCCCGGTCGATGAATAGACTTCGGTTGTTGTTGGCTATGTAGAAGTTCTCAAAGGTCTGCATTTGGGTATCGAACCTTGATATCCCCGAGTTGGTGGCAATCCACAGCTCGTGAGGTTTTCCAAAAGCCATGGCTGTGATGAAGTTATCGCAAAGCCCATCGCGTGTTGTGTATGTTTTTAGTTGGTCAGGTGTTGTCTTGCCCAAACCCCCGCGAAAACCGATCCATAGAGTATTTTGGTGGCCGGTGGCCAATGTCCATGCATCGGATAGAATCAGTGTGTTGTTTTGGTTCTGTCCTATTGGAACAATGGGCGTTCTATCGGTTAGGTTGTTGAGCGGGATGGCGAAGGCACCCTGTGTGGTTCCCATAACCAGCGAGTCGTTTGATCTGCGGCAAAAAGAACGGATGTAAAGTTTGTTCAGAGCCGAGTTGGTGAAGTAAATGTACCTGCTGTTACCAGTTTTCCGGTTGGATAGGATCAACCCTTCACTGGTGCCCAACAGGAGCTCATTATCATTGGCTGCTTCTATGCTTTCGATGCGTCCGTTGAAATGGGTCCCATTGATGGGCTTGATGGCAAAGGTTTGATGTTCCCCTGTTGTGGCATTGATGCTGACTAAGCTGGCATTTTCAGCCCCAAACCATAGGTTTTGTCGGTTGTCGGTAAAAGTGCACAGGTAATTTGAAATGAGTTCTTTGGTGTCGGGCTTTATGAATGCCTTGAACGGTTTGAATATTAAGGAGGTGGATGGGTCTGGAGCTGTTGTTGAGTGCCGAATGCCGCCATGGAATGTGGCCAGCCAAATCCTTCCCTGGGCATCTTGCGTAATGCCTTTTACTTCATATTCGCTGTCCATGGGTACCCGGCAATAGAAGGCCTTGTTGAGTTCGATCTTCATGGCTCCGCCGCCAAAAGTGCCAATCCAAATCACCTGGTCATTGGCACACAATACCGATTGTATGCGTGTTTCCTGCATTTGGGTGAACAGTGGGTGGCTCAGGTTGTAGCATTCGGGAATGCTGCTGCCTTTTTTCAGTCGGTTGATGCCATTCCATGTTCCAACCCACAACGATCCGTCACCATCTGTTCCTGTTGCGTAAATATCGTGGTGCACCATGGCTTGCGGGTTGTTGCGATCAATGGTGGCAGAGGGGAATGCCACCACTTCCCCGCTGGCTGTGTTCAGTTTCAATAGCCCTGCCCCCATGGAAGCGATCCATAAGGTGCCATTGTTGTACTGAAGGTGGTTGATGCTGAATTGGGCTTTACCCGTGCGATCCTTCACCGGTGAATCATATTTTGTGACTTGGTTGGTGGTAGTGTCCAGCTTGAAGACAAAAAGGTTTGGTGAACCCATGTAGATATCCCCTTTTTCACCTTGTGCGATGGCGGTTAAATAACTTCCTGTTTCCTTGTTTTTTTGCGTCCAATCGTCAACCAGCAGTTTGGGATTCTGGGCGGTGTGGGTATCAATATGTAGTTTGAAAAGACCCCGGGTGCTACTCACCAGTATGGCCGAACTTGTTTGACCTGCTATGCCGGTTATGATGGCCGCTTTGAATTTGGCATGGGTTGGATCTGTTGGGGACGACAGTTGATGATAAGTATGCGTGGGGGTGTGGAACGCCATCAACCCCTGGTCGGTGTTGATCCAAAGCCAGTTTTCTTCTGTTTGATGGATGTGGTAGATTTTTAGTGTGATGTTTGGAATAACAAATGGTTGCACTTTATGCCCATCGTATCGGTTCAATCCGTCGTTGGTGGCAAACCAGATGAATCCGCTTCTGTCTTTGAAAACTTGGTTGATGTTGTTGTCCGACAGGCCATTGAAGCGGGTGATATATTCAATATCCATCTCTTCCGTTTGCCAGGCACTGGCGGTCAGACAAAGAGATAGCAGTAGGATCACCATGGTGGATTGAATTAACTCAAGCTTCATAGGTCTAAAATGGTTTGTTCAAAAATAGGGATTTTATTTTTTATTCGTGTTGAATCTTTTTGGAGGGTGCACGATCTCCATTTTCGGTCTTCTTTATAGGGATATTGTTGTTTTATTTTTATTTTAGCTTAATTTCGTTTATCTTTTTTATGGCATCGTTTATCAATCCTTCCTTCAAATCGTTATCTATTAGTATGTTGGGATCTTTCTTCAATAAGTGGCCTTTTCTTTTAGTCGTTCTACTTAGTAGTCCAATGCTACTTGCTGATCTGTTTTCGTCGGAGAAAAAAGGATTGAACTATTCGTTTGAACAAATATCCTTGGACGACGGACTGACTCAAAGCACGGCAAAGTGCGTACTTCGCGATCATACCGGGTTGTTGTGGATTGGGACAAAAGATGGGTTGAACTGCTTTGACGGCTATACCATGAAGCATTACTTCAATGATCCTTCGGATAGTACTTCCATCCCATCCAATAATATTTTCTTCGTTGTTGAAGATTCACGTTACAATATTTGGATTGGTACCGAAAGGGAGATGGTTTGTTACGACCGAGCCAATGATTGTTTTCGAAAAATTAAAACCAAAAGTAATTTCCTTTCATTTCGTACAGCCCTCCATTTCGATGACCGACTGCTTTTTGGTAGTAAAGATGGTATTCTTGATTATTCTGTGAAGGATAATCGTTTTCGGTTGATTTCTTTTAATGGGATGGAGCAGGAACTCTCTTCGGGTTATCAACTGCTGCCATGGCGCGACGATGAAGTTCTGGTGGGATCGCGTTGGATGGGGTTATTTATTTGTAAGCTTGGGAATGGTGCTCTGTCGAAGGCAGATTTTTACCCGGAGTCCAATGTCATGTGCATGTACCGCGATCGTCAGAACCGATATTGGATCTCCCCTTATCAAAAGGGGGTCTATTGCTTCAGTCGCAATGGCGATCAAATGAATTATTACAATACTCAAAATTCAGGATTGAATAACAATTTAATTCTTGATATGATTGAGGTGGATGACAAAATTTGGATGGGGACCGATGGTGGTGGGATTAATGTTTTCGATTATCGGCAAAATAGTTTTGATTACATCATACGACAGCCCGATCGTGTGAAATCCATTCCGGTGAATTCGATCCGGCATTTTTATAAGGATAGTTTGAATCATATTTGGATCGGAACGCTTAGGGCTGGCTTGCTGGGGATAAAGAAGTCCAATATTTTTTCCTTCTCCGATGCCCCATTTAATTCGAATTATGGATTAAGTGATCAGTCTGTGTTGTCTTTTTTTGAGGATTCATTGGGTATGATCTGGATAGGAACCGATGGGGGGGGCATCAACTGTTTTACTCCAGCCGATGGCACATTTAAACATTACGGTTTTAGCTATGGGAAAAAAATAACAGGCATTTGTCCCTATTCTGATTCTGAATTGCTTGTGAATGCCTATAATGAAGGGCTTATGTTGATGGATCGGCAGTCGGGTGGCTTGCGTTCTTTGGATGTTAATGATCTCGCGCTGGTGAAAAACTTGGCAGAGGGTGCTGTTGGTTTGAATTTAAGGCGTATGAGTAATGGCTCAATTTACGTATTTGCTTCCGATGTTTTTTTGCTTGAGCCATCCTTAAAGCGTATCTCAAAAATCTCTGATTTTTCAGGGGCATCCGGCGACGGGGAACTGAAAGTTGTTAGTATCAACGACCGCGAAATTGTTTTTCATGGGTTTAAGTCCTTTTATAGGCTCGATTTGGTAAAAGGAACTATTGTCCCAATCGTGACATTCAACCATCCTCCCTTGCAGAGCATGAATTGTGCCGTTTCCGATTTGGGTGGCGGGTTCTGGATTGGCACTTCTGAAGGGTTGTTCTACTACAATGAGTTCGACGGGAATATTAATAAAATAGAGACCTCCCTTTTTCGCTCCGTCAACAGTTTGGCATTTTCATCTTTGGAAAAGTTATGGATCGGTAGCGGGAATAATTTGTTCAGTTATGATGCTTCCCATGATCTTTTTATGGCATACGATAAGTTTGACGGCGTTGTGTTGAATGAATTTTTGCCCAAACCTGTTCTTGTGGCGTCCAATTCCGATGTGTATATGGGCGGTGTAACTGGCTTTATTCGAATTGTTAAAAATACCGATGTAGCCTCCTATTCAATGCCAAAAGCAACCGTTTTAAGGGTGTTACTTGATGGGAAAGGTTTACGGGGAAAGGCACATGAACGCGCTATCTCCAGCGGAAGAGTTGAGATTCCCTATAATTATCGGTCGCTATTGGTGCATATTTTAATTAAGGACGATGAATTGTTGCGAAAGAAGATTTATCGCTATTTAATTGAGGGTTACAGTGACGAGCCAGTTGAAAGCTTTGATCCTATGCTTGATTTGTCGGGGCTAAAGCCAGGGAAATATGTCTTGCGGGTTCAATGCCAGAGCAAAAATGGTGCATGGACCGATTCCTTCCAGTTGTTGTCGATCAGGGTATTACCTCCATGGTATTTTAGTTGGTGGTTTATAGTTGGGCTAATTTTCGTTTTAGCCGCTGCATTTTTCCTCTATCGTCAGTATGTATTGCGGGGAATGCTTTTGAAGATGGCGCAGGAGAGGCAACTACACAAGGCCGAGTTGGATAATGAAAAAATCAAGTTTCTGATCAACCTTTCCCATGAATTGCGTACGCCACTTACTTTGGTTTACGCCCCTTTGCAAAGGTTGATCGATGATGAACGGGTTTCTGCTGAACTGAAACCTTTGTTTGGCAACATGTTTAAACAATTGCGCTTTATAAGGCATGTCATTGACCAGGTTCTTGATTTTCGGAAAACAGAAGAGCGTGGCGATGTCATCAATTATGCTTCCGTTGTGTTGCCAGATTGGCTTGCCGATCTGTTGGATGAATTTCTCTATGAGTTGGAGGCAAAGTCAATTAGTTTAATGCGTGATTGGCCAAAAAGCCAGCAGATTGTTCAAATTGACCCGCACCATATCCGAAAAGTGGTCTACAATCTGATGATGAATGCGATTAAATTTTCGCCCAACCATTCAACCCTGACAGTAACATTGAAAATTGATCAGGATCTTTTCCGTGTATCTGTTTCCGACCAAGGATCTGGATTATCCGATCAGGATTTGGGGCAGCTTTTCGAGCGATTCTACCAGGGAACCCATCAAAAAGGGGGATCAGGTATCGGACTGACCTATTCTAAATTGTTGGTTGAGATGCATGGCGGAACCATTGGAGCGTATAATAATCCTTCAGGAGGCGCTACATTTTGGTTTGAATTGCCTGTTGCTGCGCTGAATGCAATTGTGGATGACCAAAAACCTGTGGATGCCAGTCGTCTTTCCAGTCCAACCGCTTCGCGGAAGGTTTTTGATCAAATCGGTGTTGATTTCTCCCGTCTGAAAATATTGATTGTGGACGATGAAAAAGAACTAACCGACTATTTAAAGGCTACCCTGGAGAAACAGTTTTCCAAAATATTGGTCGCTCACAACGGAATCGATGCACTAAGAATTGTCCGTCAGGAGATGCCAGACCTGATCATCAGCGATGTCATGATGCCCGAAATGGATGGTTTTCAATTGTGTCAGCAAGTCAAGTCTGATTTGTCCATAAGCCATATTCCCATAGTTTTATTGACTGCTAGGAACGACGAAGATAGTCAGGTGCTGGGGTATAAACTGGGTGCCGATAGTTATTTGGCCAAACCTTTTAGTATCGATCTTTTATTATATGTGATGGGCAATTTAGTGCGCTTAAGGCAGCAGCTGAAAGAACGTTATCAGACGAGTGAAGTGGCCCTCTTGCCCGAAGATATTACTTTTAGTAATGCCGATGAAGAATTCATGAAGAAATTGACCCAATTGATCGAGCAGGAAATTGACAATCCTGCTTTGGATGTCGATCTTTTGGTTGGGCGCATGGCCATGAGTCGCGCGGCATTGTATGCCAAAGTGAAAGCCATTGTGGGTTATGGGGTGAATGATTTTATTAATGAAATTAAGGTTAAGAAAGCCATGGCGCTTCTCAAAAACACCAATATTCCTATCGTTGAAATTTCAAACATGTTGGGTTTTAGCAGTCAAAGTTATTTTAGTACCCTCTTTAAACAGATAACCAAAAGGACGCCTACCGCCTACCGCCAAAATCCTGATCGGTGATTGGGATCCTATTTTGTCAATTTACCTCGTCAATGTGTTAAATAAAGCGAAGAAGGGTTGGGCGTTACTCTAACGAAATACTCTCTTCTTTCTCCTTCATTTTTAAAATTGTACCGTCCTATTTTTAAAAATATCCAAAGGCTTCTGGATTGGCGTGTTTAATTTTCTGATGTACAAGGTGGTGTGTTTTATGGATGATTTTAAAAAACAATTGAACGAACCTTAATAAGCGTAAAATAATGTAAAGGTAGATTTGTTTCGTAAACAATGAAGTTCACACTAAATTCTTTGATTATGAAAAAATGCTACAACAAATCGTTCCTTTTAGTTTTTTTTATTTTGTTGGGTACAGTTGTTTCTGCTCAATATGACATTACGCCTGCTGCGTTTCAGTTTTCACAAATGCCATTGGGTAATGCCGGGAGCATGGTTAAGGAAGTGTTTAGTGGAGCCAATCCTCCAGCTAGCTATGCACCTGCCCGCACCACCGATGGTTTTGTGGGGTTGTGCCTCGCTCCTGCCGGCTATAAAGATTATAAAGATGCGTTGACGGCCAACGTTAAGAGTGCCATGCAAATTGTGGATTTGGGTGGTGCCGATGGAAAAGTGCTTTTGATAAAAGGTAAAAATTCGAAAGTAGCCGATGGGGTTGCCGCTACGGGTACAGTTAATTATTGGGGCAATTTGTCGTTCTATGCAGCCTCCTCATTGCCTGTTGGGAAAAACCTGAAATATCGGATCACCTATAAATTGAAGCATGAGACAATTGGTTCAGGAACTGTTGGGGCTTTTAATAGTTATACATATACCGGTACGGTTATATATTCAGATGCATATTATGGAGAAGATACCGAATGGTTTACCATTGAAAACAGCTTTTCCATCAACGATCCTGTTGGCATTCCACTTCGTGTGACTTTTAACTTCCCGGGGACATTTGACCAAATGGCAATCTATATTAAAGACATCAAAATATTCGACACATCATTCCCTACAGCCATTGAGGATTTGACTGCTGGTGATTTCAAGGCTTATATTAATAATGGCTTTTTGGTGGTGGATGGGGTTGCCCAGGCTTCGGTCATTAATGTTTATGATTTGATGGGGCGTCGGGTAGCACAAATCACCTCTTTGGGAGAATCCAACCGGGTGAAATTGGATAAAGGCATCTACATGGTTCAAGTAGGTGAGCGAGTGAAGAAGGTCTCTCTTTGAAAATGCTGAGACTCCCTGTTTTGGATTAGGTTTTCTAATGTAAAGGTTATCTCTATGAATCGTTTAGTTGTTTTAATATTGTTTTTTTTAGCCACTAAGGTTTTGGTTGGTCAGGTATCAAATTATGGTCTTCATTTCTTGGGATCAGGATCTTTGACTACTGCCAATGTGGGCGATTTTGGCTCCTCCGAGGCGGTTACCTTTCAAGGATGGATCAATACTTCCCAGTGGTTGGAGCATAGTTCCTTGTTTGAGTTGGGGGTTGGAGATCATTCCTCTCTCCGTTTGGTTTTGGGTGGACAGGCAACTGGAACCGTTAAAGTAGAGCTTGCCACTGAAGAAGGTACCATTATTGCAACCGCTCAAAATGCCCTTGCTGAAAACAAATGGCAGCAGGTTACATTTGTCTATTCAAAAATCAATCCTGCAGAAATATTGCTGTATGTTGACGGAAGGGAATTGCCTCTTGCTTTTTCCTCATCCATTCCTTCAATTGAATTCGGTACTTTCGACAGGATTACCATTGGGCGCAATTTTATTGGCCGGATGGACGAAGTCAGGGTGTGGAATACTGCGCTGCCTTTTTCCGACCATTCTCTTTCGGCCACCATCAACCATTATCATCCTTTTTGGAGCAATTTGGTGGCCTATTATAATTTCGACCAACCTCAACTGTCGGCATGTTATGATTCCAAGGGTGTGAATCACGCCAAAGGTGTCAATGTTAATAAAGAGGTAGTGGAGGATAATTCTGGATTTGTTTATCGTACCGTAACAGGTTATACTGATTACAACCGTTTTATTGATAGACAAATCAATGATGAGATGTATTTGATGACCAATGACCTCATTGTTTTGGCACCCAAAGTGTTAAGTGATGGATCCATCTATATGCCATATCCTGATCTATCCGGTGAACTGAGTGGCGTTAACCATCTGAGCAATTTCGAGGGTAGAACCGGTGTGTTGAATTTCACTGGGGCTGGTTCCCAAATGACTGTTGGAACGGAAGCATTTCAAGGTGATCTGGGAGCGAATCTTTCCAAATTCACATTCTCTGGTTGGTTTTATATTGACGAATGGGAAGAAGGTGCATGTCTGGTAAAAAAATTCCAGGATGACAACAACCAAATTGTTGTAGCGTTGGGATCGGAAATCGATCAGTCGCTGGTGGTCAGGCTGAATAAGGCTACGTTTACGGTAAAGAATAAAGTGAAGGTTGGTGCCTGGCAATACATCTCTGTTATTTATGACGGGGCTGCCAGCCGCGAAAATTATGTGGTGAATTTCAATTTTGATCTTTCAGCAACAAATATCCAAGCAACGGTTGTTGACAAGGGCGGTGAAACGGCGTTGCCTAAATCCATTCCGCTCATGGTGGAAACGCGAGCTAATCTTGGTGAAAATTTCAAGGGAAAAATGGATGAGGTGATGCTTTGGAACACCAACCGCAGTGCTTCGTCAATAATTAGTGATGCAACAAAAGGAATTCTGATGCCAAGTGGATTGAATGATAATATTTGGTTGCGCGGTTATTGGAAGTGCGATGATGCTTCTGCTCCTGGATACGATTCTTACAGCTGGATCAACTTCAACAAAATAATGCGTTCCAAATACGATGGATTCCAAGGTGCTTTGTTCCGAGTTGGTGTTTTGGGTGGAGATAGTTGGCAAAGTGTTATTGGCGACGCGGCAAAACGCTCGAAGCTTGTTTCTTCAATTGCATCGCTTTACCCCTATTTTGATGGCGTCGATGTTGATTTTGAATGGTGTTACAACGACAAGGCTTGCTGGGATAATCTGGGACGAATGATTGTGGAACTCAAGTCAGTTACTCCTGTTGGGAAGAAATTGTCGGTATCACCACATGTTGTTTCGTATGCATTTCCTTTGGATGTTATGGAGAAAGTTGACTATTTCACATTCCAAAACTATGGGCCTAGTCCCGATCGGTTTTTGTATGCTGATTTCGTGAATTCATACAGTAGTTTCAGCAGCTATGGTTTTCCCGACCCTAAAATCCGATTGTCAGTTCCAACACTGGCAACCAATAGTGCAAAAGCCGTAACGGGTTATGTCAACATTGTCAAAAGCAATCCTGATTTGGATCCTGCCTTGAATAACGTTACTTATAATGGCTCCCTATATACCTTTACCGGGGTCGATGAAACAAAAAAACGGTGTCAGTTTATTGTCGATAAAAAATTAGGAGGCGTTATGTATTTCGACATGGGAAATGATGTGGTTACTACAAGCGACAAGAGTTTGATTCGTGCCATTAATTCGGTGATTCCATCGAATGTGCAAAAATATATATCTCCTGATGATATTTCAACGGGTGTTGAAACACCAATCAAGCAGTCAATTCAATTTCAATTGGCTCCCAATCCAGTGAAAGATTGTTTTCGTCTGGTGGTGGGTGAACCTGGCGAGAGGTATGAGATTGGCTTGTTTTCAACCGATGGGCGAATAGTGAAGAAATTTTCAAATGTTAGGTTGAACGAATCCCTTGACGTGTCGGAGTTACCTGTGGGGATTTATCTTGTGAATGTAGTTTCTGGTAATTCTTTGGGTGCCGCCAAGTTAAGGGTGTTGTAACCGTTTGATCTCTTATCCTGACGTCACTTACCATGGCGCTTGAATTTTTGATTGTAGAAGGCTTTAAGATGTTAATTTAATGTGTTTTAAAATGAACAACTGTATGAGTAAATTGCTTTTGGTTGCCATCTTGTTATTTTCTTTTTTTTCCTTTTCGCTCCAAGCTCAGAATGATGGCGGAATTGTGATCAAGGGAAATGTCAGGGATGGATTGAAACTACCCTTGCCGGGTGTTAGTGTTGTGGTGAAAGGGACTTCACAGGGAACCATTACCAATATGGATGGTGAGTATTCTTTATCGATTCCGAAAGATGGCATAACGTTGCAGTTTTCTTTTATCGGTTTTGAAATGAAAGAGGTGGTTGTGCAAGGCCAGCGGGTTGTTGATATTACTCTTGAGGAGGATACCAAAGAGTTGGACGAAGTTGTCGTGGTGGGTTATGGACAGGTGCGCAAACGCGACCTTACCGGTTCTATTGCCTCCGTCAAGCCTTCCGAATCGGAAGCCTCCAAGGTTGTCTCTGTCGATAATCTGCTTCAGGGTAAGCTTGCAGGTGTTGCCATTACTGGTAATGCCACTCCTGGTGCTGCCGTTTCCATTCAAATACGGGGAGCCAATTCTCTACGTGGCGACAACCAACCACTTTATGTTATCGACAATATTCCCATGGCTTCAACGGCCGAGCAAGGAAGCACTTCGGTGGGCGACTTTGAGATTGCCCAAAACCCTTTGACCAGCTTGAATCCTCAGGATATTGAAAGCATTGAGGTGCTGAAAGATGCCTCTGCAACTGCCATATATGGATCTAGGGGTGCCAATGGGGTTATTTTGGTGACAACTAAGAAAGGTCGAAGTGGAAAGGCTTCCGTAAGTGCAAATGCCAATTTTACCTTGGCCAATGCTACCCGCCTTAAAGATATGTTGGGCATTAGCGAATTTGCCGACTATCGTATTGAGCAGAATAATACACAGTATTTAAAATCAGGTTCTGAATACCGGTTTGTTGAGTCGGGGGTTGTGTACGATGAAAATGATCCAGATACCTATCATATGTTGCAGGAACGCAATTGGCAGGAGGAGATCACACGTATGGCTCTCTCCCAGAATTATGGTGTTTCCATCACAGGAGGATCCGAAAAGAGCAAGTATTTTTTATCAGCCTCCTATAAAAATATTGAAGGGTTGGTAAAAGAGACCGGCATGCAACAAGGTGACATCCGGTTGAATTTGAATAATGACTTGACCAATAAGCTCAAATTGAATTTTTCGGTTAGCAGCTCTATCAAACAAAACAACTTCATGTCGGGCGGTGATTCAAAGGGCGGGCCATCAGGTTCAATTGTCCGGGAGTCGATTGACGGCGCACCCCATTTAAGGGTTGAGCAGCCTAAGCAGGCTGAGGATGTAGGTACTGTATTCAGCTGGATAAACGATTATAGTGATATCACCAACGACAAGACTTTTCGAGGCAGTGCCGAGCTACGGTGGAATATCTCAAAAGTGTTTTCCTATTCTTTACGGAGCGGGGGCAACTTGCGCATGGGCGATCGTTCCCGTTGGTTTGGCGTCACGTTATTTCGAGGATTGAATGATAATGGATATCTCGCCGTAGCCAATACAAATGCTTATAATTATACGGTTGAAAATTTGCTTGATTTCAATAAGAAATTGTCTGCTGATGTCACGCTCAATGGGGTTGTGGGCGTTACTTACGACGATTACCGGTTTCTGAATAAATCGACAATAGGGAAGGATTTCGAAAGTTACTCTTATAAAACCAATGGGATGCACATGGCCAAAAGTGTCATGATTGAAACTCCTGTTCAACGAGATTATCAGTTGGCTTCCTACCTAGGTCGTACCAATATCTCAATTAAAAATGGCCGTTATTTGGCAACCGTATCTTTGCGGGCCGATGGTTCCAGTAAGTTTAAAAAGGAAAAATGGGGATATTTTCCATCTGCATCAATTGCCTGGCGGGTCGAAGAGGAGTCGTTCTTATCTTCTGTTGAGTGGCTCGATCAAATGAAACTTCGTTTGGGTTGGGGTATGACTGGGAATCAAGGCATTGCCCCTTATGCCACCCTGGCAGGTTATGCAAAAAAGATTTTTTATGCCAAGCCCGATGGATCACAGCAAATTACTTGGATTGTGGATCGTTATGCCAATGAAAATCTTAAATGGGAAACAACTGAATCATACAACGTCGGTCTGGACTTTGGTTTTCTAAAAAGCCGCATCAACGGAACCATCGATCTATATTCCAAGAAGACCAGAGATTTACTGATCAACCAAAAAATAGCGAATTCTGTTGGTTTCAAAGAGATGTATGTTAATCGTGGATCTTTGTCCAATAAAGGTTTTGAAGCCTCTTTGACTGGCATCATCTTGGCCAGTAAGGATTTGAAATGGGAAGTTACCGGCAATTTTGCGGTGAATAGGAGCAGTATCGAAGATTTGGGATTGGCTCCAAGTACCTTTGGGTCTTTGAAGGATGTGGTTGCTTACACAGGGAATACTTTGGGTGACAGATTTGGCGTTGGAAATATCTTTATCGAAGGAAGAGCTCCCGGTTTATTCTATGGCTACAAAACTGATGGAATCATCCAACGTGACGATGAGGTGACAGGTACCACTTATAAAGTTGGTCTGGCAAAAGCTGGTGAGGTGAAATTTGTAGATGTTAACGATGATAAAGTTATCGACGGGAATGATTTGACCGTTATTGGAGATCCAAATGCCAAATTCAATTATGGATTTCAAACGGCTTTAAATTATAAGCAATTTTCATTTTCGGCAGCTTTCTATGGCGTTTATGGTAATCAAATCTTGAATGCCAACCGTGCCTATGAATTCACTCCCACCCTGAACGGCCCCAATATTAACCGTGAAGCTTACCAAAACGCCTGGCGGGGTGAAGGAACCAGCAATTTGTATCCTTCGGTGACCAGCAAGCGACTTGATTTTGTCACCGACCGCCTGGTTGAGGATGGCAGTTTCTTGCGTTGCAGCGACATTACGCTGGGCTATAAATTGCCTCAGCCATGGATCCGGAAGGCAGGATTGCAAAAAGTGGATCTGTTTGTTTCCGCAAAAAACCTATTTATTCTGACCGAATATTCAGGGTATGATCCTGAAGTGAGTTCTTTTGCTTTTGATGCTGGCCGTATTGGTATTGATATGAATAGCTTCCCAAATCCTAGGCAGTTTATCTTTGGTCTTAATTTGACTTTTTAATTGTCTGGTGGGCATGTTTCTTATACTGCTGATGGCGCGAGGACATGTTGTGCGTTCAAACCGTTAATTGTTCGTTTATTTTAAAAGATATTTGTACGATGAAAAATATATATTATTCGATTCTGTTTATTTTGACATTCGTTGTGAGTGCTTGCAATGATTTGTTGGAAGAGGATCCCCAATATGCCTCAAATTCTGTTACTGTATTTCAAGATGAAAATACAGCGCAGCTGGCCTTGTATGGTTGCTATGCGCATCTCACCTCCTTCGATGTGTATGGGCAAGTTTTCTGGGAGTTTAGCGAGGGTGCCTCAGGACTTATGTGGGCGCAAACCAATCAAAGCGACCAGGATCGGTATGCTTCGTTGAGGCTGACGCCTCGTGATGGCCTAACTAGGATGGTTTGGGATGGGTTTTACAAGACCATTGCAGAGTGCAACCTGTTTGTCAAAGGCATCAATGATAGCCCTCTGCCCGATGACTTTAAAACCTATTCCGTTGCACAAGCCAAATTTATCAGGGGATTGTGTTTCTATAATTTGATGGTGCATTTTGGTGAAATACCACTGAGGAATACAGATAATTTGGGTGACGTTAATTTACCCAGGGCTTCCCTTGATCTTGTGATTTGCCAAATTGAACAGGATTTTGAAGAGGCTGCTTCTGGCTTGAATTTGGAAGAACCGGATAGTAGCATCCCAACACAATATTCCGCTTTTGCGATGTTGACAAAATTGTATTGGTATTTGGGATGTAAGGATCAGACTTCCAATTCAACCTATTGGGCTAAAGCAAAGCAATATGGTGATCTGGTGTTTGGAAAATATACTTTAGAAACTTCCTATTCCAATCTCTTCAATGCAATTCTTCGCGATTCCAAGGAATCTATTTTTAAAATTAATTTCCCCTGGGAAGCATCGAGTGGCTATGGAAATCGCTCCAGCTGGGTCTTTTCTCCCCAGAATTCCATCGCCTCCCCAGCCATATCATGGGGGCGGTTCCGTTTTACCAAAGCTTTTCACGACGATTTCCGTGCCACTTATACCGGAGATCCACGTTATGCTGCAACGTTCTTAACTCAATGGATTGATAAAAATTCAAAAAATTCTGAAGCCTACCCTGTTAAGATTGATCGTAGTAGTCGCGTTCCCAAGGATATTTCAATTCCTTATGATCAGTTGAGTAATCCCGCAAATCCTTCCTTGGCAGAAATAGAGGCCATTGAGCCTGCTACTGTGAAAGCTTTTGTCGCCTCCGGTGCTGATCATCAAGGGTGGTCGTTTCTGAAAAAAACGATGGATTTGAATCAAAGTGCACAACTTAGTAAAAAGAACTTTATTGTTTACCGATATGCCGATTTCTTGTTGCTGATGGCTGATGTGGAAAATGAGTTGGGTAATAGCGATGTGGCCCGGGGTTATGTTAATGAAGTTCTAACGAGGGCTCGCAATTCTGCTACGCCAGCTTCCCTGCAGCCTGCTAATTTGCCAGAGAATTTAGGGCAGTCCGAATTGAGAATCAGGATTTTCAAGGAAAGGCAGTTTGAATTGGCCGGGGAATGCCATTCATTTTCCGATTTGCGCCGACGAGGTACTGAGTTTTTAAAGCTAGTGGTTGATCGTCATAATAATCACGAAATCACCAAGGCACATTCCCCTGAATTGGCGACAAATCGTTTTTTCGATCGTTTATTTCCTGAAGCAGATGCTGAATTGAAAACAAATCTTCTGTTTCCCATACCACAGGAAGAATTAGATACCAATGAGAAAATTGGTATCGAAAATCAAAATCCTGGGTACTAATGTATTTTTGTTGATGAATGCGTGTTGGGGATGTCTCCAACACGCTATTGTTCATTTATTTAATATATTATCATGAATTTCACCACATCCATTTACAAACCCCTGCTGCTCACCGGAGCTGCTTGTTGCGCCGTGGGGTGCGCCCAGAAAGAGGCTACGCCCAAGCGTTACAACATCGTCTATATTATGACCGACGATCATACCGAGCAGATGATCAGTTGTTACAACAAGCGTTTTGCCCATACCCCCAATATTGATCGCATTGCTGAAAATGGTGTCAGGTTCACCTCCAGCTTTGTGGCCAACTCCATCAGTGGTCCAAGCCGCGCCTGCCTGATGACCGGTAAGCACAGCCACAAGAATGGCAAGGTCAACAACGACCACAATTTCGATAACGATCAGCAAACTATGCCTAAACTGCTTCAAACGGCAGGTTACCAAACGGCCATGATTGGTAAATGGCACTTGGGCGGCACACCACAAGGTTTCGATTATTGGGAAATATTGCCTGGTCAGGGCGACTATTACCAACCCGATTTCATCACCCCCAACGGTCGGGTGCGCGAAACAGGTTACGTGAGTGATATCATCACCGACAAGAGTATTAATTGGCTTGAGTCGCGTCAGGAAGACAAACCCTTCTGCCTGTTTGTGCACCACAAGGGGCCGCACCGCAACTGGATGCCCAAGCTGAGCGACTTGAGCGCCTATGAAGATTCGGTGTTCCCATTGCCCGAAACTTTCTACGACGATTACGCTGGCCGTGTGGCGGCTCAAACAGCCGAGATGCGAATTGCCAGCGAGCACGACATGGATTTGGTCAACGACAACAAGGTTTATACCGGTACCGAAACCAGCCGCCTATCTGGAATGTACAATTGGAAGGACTCCTTAGGCTCCTATGGCCGCATGAGTGCTGCTGAAAAGGAGCAGTGGAATGCCTTCTATGGCCCCATCATCAGCGACTTCAAGGCGCGGAATCTGTCAGGCAAAGAATTGGCCGAATGGAAATACCAACGCTACCTGAAAGATTATATCAAGACTGCCAAAGCGGTGGACGACAACATTGGCCGTTTGTTGGATTATCTGGAGAAAGAGGGTTTGATGGAGAATACATTGATCGTTTACACCAGCGACCAGGGCTTCTATATGGGCGAGCATGGCTGGTTCGACAAACGTTTTATGTACGAGGAGTCGTTGCGTACCCCTTTGGTGATGCACCTTCCCAAGGATCTCAAACGCAGGGGCGATGTTACCGAAATGGTTCAGAACATCGACCATGCACCCACCTTCCTCGAGATTGCTGGCGTGCAGGTTCCCCAAGATATTCAGGGTGAATCATACTTGCCTTACTTGATGGGTGAAAAGCCTGAACATGTTCGCGATGCCATCTACTACCACTACCAAGAATATCCGGCTGAGCATGCCGTGAAACGTCACTACGGCATCCGTACGGAACGTTACAAATTGATCCATTTTTACAACGACGTGGATGAGTGGGAGTTCTTCGATCTTCAAAAGGATTCCTTGGAGATGAATAACCTGATCAACGATCCTGCTTATGCCCAATTGATTGAGGAGCACAAAGTCAAGCTGAAAGCGCTTCAAGAAAAGTACGACGATCCCATTCGTTTTGAATATCAATAATTTGGGTTGTTAGGTTTTCTATTTATAAAATGGGGCCGTTCCCGCAGCAAGGTGTATCGTTTCGACCCACGGTTCTGCTGGAACGGCCTTTTTTGTTTGATTTCAACTATTGTTTAATGGCGGCTGATGCAAGTTTTTGTTCCAGTCGATTACTATTGTCATACATGAAACGATTGTCTATTAGTTTGTTGGTCTCTTGTTTACTATTGGTTTCGGGGGTTGCCAATGCTGTTGTGCCCTTGCCCAACCAAATGAAAACGCTTGAAGGCTCCTTTGTGTTTTCGAATAAAACGGTTTGGGTGGCCAATACGCCCCAACAAGTGGCTCTTTGCTCAAAAATGATTAAACGGTTTGATCAAGTGGCTGGTTTTGAGATGAAATTGAAAAATAAAGCCACCGGCAGCTCCCTTGTGGTGTTGAAATCAAATTCAGGTTTACCGCACGAAGGTTATGAACTGAATGTTTCTCCCCGTCTCATCGAGATTTCTGCTTCTTCCGATGCTGGCTTTTTTTATGCCTTTGAAACCTTGCGACAGCTGTTGCCCCCTTCGTTTGAAGGCAATGACTCTGAGGATGAAAAGTGGCAGGTGCCTTGTGTGGCTATTAAGGATGAGCCTCGCTTCGGATACCGTGGCTTTATGCTTGATGTGGCCCGCTATTTCCTGCCCAAAGATGATCTGCTGCAATTGATCGACCGGTTGGCTATGCACAAAATCAATGTGCTTCACCTGCATTTGGTCGATGACAATGGTTGGCGCATTGAAATCAAGAAATACCCCAAGTTGACCGATGTGGGCGCATGGCGTGCCAACCGAGAGAATTACTTCTCCATGCGCTCCAACCCAATTGGCGGTGAGCCCACAACCAATGGTGGATATTACACGCAGGACGATATTCGCCAGATTGTGGCTTATGCCCAGGAGCGTTTTATCGAGGTCATCCCCGAAATTGAAATGCCCGCCCATACCAACTCCTCGTTGGCAGCCTACCCTCATTTGACCTGCCCTGTGGTGGATGTTCCCGTGGGTGTGTTGCCTGGAATTGGCGGGGCTCATGCTTCGGTGATCTATTGCGCAGGAAATGACCAAGTGTTCCATTTTCTTCAGGATGTGATCGATGAAGTGGTCGATTTGTTTCCTTCCCGCTATTTTCATGTTGGGGGCGACGAAGCCAATAAGGAGAATTGGAAAAAGTGTCCACTCTGTCAGCAACGGATCAAAGAAAACCAATTGAAGGACGAAGAGGCGCTTCAAAGCTATTTTCTCAAGCGCATCAACAGCTATCTCAAAACCAAAAACCGGATCATGATGGGCTGGGATGAGGTGGCCGACAGCGAGATTCCCGATGGTGCCATCATCATGGGATGGCGCGGCGATGGACGTGCTGCGCTCACGGCAGCCAACCAAGGACATCCAATCGTCATGACCCCTGCCCGTAAGCTCTACCTGATTCGTTACCAAGGGCCACAGTGGTTCGAGCCTTTCACCTATTTTGGAAACAATACCCTTCAGGATGTTTATGGTTACGATCCCTTGGGCAGCATGACGCCCGCTCAGGGCAAGCTGCTGATGGGCATGCAGGCCTCTTTGTGGACTGAGTTTGTGAATTCGTATGCCGATGTGGAATATTTGGTCTTCCCTCGTTTGGCTGCCATGGCCGAAGTAGCCTGGACAAACCCATCGAAGCAGAGTTGGCCCGGGTTTTTAACGCGGCTGGATGAGTTGGCGCTCCGTTACCAACAATTGGGTGTGAATTATGCCACCTCCATGTTCAATCTCGACCATAGGGTTTATGCCGAAGATGGAGAGATGAAGGTTGCGCTGAGCTGCATTCGGCCCGATGTGGCCATTCGTTATACGCTGGATGGATCGGAGCCCAAGGTTGATTCGCCCCTTTATGGGTCACCCATTGTTTTGAAACAGGGTGATTGTGTGAGAGCTGCCACTTTTATGGATGGCCAACGTCAAGGAGCCATCCTGCCGTTGAATATTTTGTGGCACAAAGGCATCGGTGCAACCGTTTCGGGCGATGCCAAAGGGTTGCTAACCAATGGCGTGCTGGGTAGCGAGAAGATGTCGGATGGCGAATACCTCGATTACTATAATTCCGATGCCAGTTTGGTTTTGAAGCTTGCTGAAGCGACAACCCTTCATCGTTTGGTGTTGCACTCCTTGAACAATTATGGCATGGCGGTTCATTCGCCTTCTGCAATCCGGATAGCTGTTAGTGCCGATGGGGTGGATTATAAACCGTTGGAAACAAGGCTTTTCTCTGAAACCGAACGTTTCTCCAAGGGATTCTATAAGGATCGTTTTGTTTTCGAATTCGATCCCCAAAAGATTCAATATATTAAGGTTGAAATGACCGGGCCTGGTCTATGTCCGGTAGGTGATGTCCGCGAAGGCCAACCTGCCCGGATGGTTTTTGACGAGCTGGAACTTTTCTGATAATAACGAATTTTCAAGCGCATCATTTTACAAAGGGAGGGGTTCGGATTGGTGGTCAATCCTAATCCCTCCCTTTTTTGTCTGGCTCACGGAATTTAGGTGTTAAACAGGCAAATGATTCAAAAAACGTAACATATTTCACTCCGCCTTTGATTAAACAGCGGCAGAGCCGCGAAATATTGGTAGCTTGTTGTATTTCCCATTGATGGATAAGGTGCAGAGCACCGAAAGAATCGGTTAATCTATCACACTACTCCCCCTTTTCTTCTAATAATCAGTATTTATTTATATTTTTACCGCATACCAATCAAGTTTGACTATGAAAAATAGATTGTTCCTTTTTATCGTTTTGTTGTTGCCCCTGCAGCTGTCAGCTCAAAAGGGGTTGTTGTGGGAAATTTCGGGTAATGGCCTCGAAAAAAGCTCATTTCTTTTTGGCACCATTCATGTGATTTGCCAGGATGACTATTTTGAACCGGAAGGTTTTTCGGACGCCTTGAAGTCGAGCTCTGCCATCTGCCTCGAGATTGATGTCAGCGACCCGCAGATGGGCGCCAAGATGCAGAAGGTGTTGATTGATCCTCAGATGCGCAATGTGAAGGCTGAGCTCGACCCGGCAGCTGTGGCTGGGGTTGACAGCCTGATGCGTAAATATATGATGGCTGGCATCGATAAACTGGGCATCCTGAAGCCTTGGGCCATCGCCACCACTTTCTCCATTTTGACCATGCTCGATTGCCCTGCTCAGAAACAGTATGAAACCGAATTGGCCATGTTGGCCCGTCAGGAGGAAAAGCCCATATTGGCTTTGGAAACCATTGAATTCCAGACTTCCCTGTTCGACAGCTGGGAACGTGCCGACCAGGTGCAAATGGTCAATGAATTGGTTCTTGAAAAGGAGAAGAATCAGCAGCTTTTCAAGCGTTTGTTGGCCTGTTACCGCTTGCAGGATCTTGAGGCTCTGTTGCAGCTCACACGTGAGCAAACCGAGTATGTGAAATACAACAAGGCTTTGCTCGACGACCGCAACACCAGCTGGATTCCACTCATGAAAGGGGTGATGCAGCAACAGAGTGTTTTCTTTGCCGTGGGGGCTGCCCATTTGGGGGGAGAGTTTGGGGTGGTCAACTTATTGCGCCAAGCCGGTTATACCGTTAACCCCTATTTGGTGGAAGAGTAGAAATTGTTTTAATTGACTTTAATATGAAATTGACTCAAAATGGATGGGTGGTGATCGTGGTCACTGCCCTGCTGGCACTGGCGGTGCGGCTGGCTTTAACCGGTCCTGCACAAATTGTGACCGCAGTTATATTGCTTGCCTTGGCCTCGCTGGTTTATAAGATGACGATCTTGATCGATGAGTTCCGGGTTAAGTTCTCCATGGGCATCGGGATTATTGGTGATGAGGTGGCCATCAGCGACATCGAAAGTTGCCAGGTTTTCGATGGAACCATCGGGTGGGGCATCCGCAACAATAGTCGGGTGGTAATTTATAACATTAACTCCAAGCGGGCAGTTGAACTTGCTGTGAAAGGGAGGCGTAAAAAGATCCTAATTGGTTGCGACAATCCCGAGGATTTGGTTGAAGCCATCCATTCCTATATGAAACATTAAATAGAAAATCCGGCCTTCCAGCCGGATTTTTTATGCATTAAAAGAAGTTCTTCCGTTTGAAGGCGTAGATGCCCGCGGCCGACAACAGCATGGAGCCGCTGATGATGTAAAACAATCCATTGGGGTTGTTTTCGAGGAAGTTGGGGACGTTCATGCCGTACAAGCTGGCTACCAGTGTTGGCAACATGATGATGATGGAGATGGAGGTCAGCTGCTTCATGGTGCTGTTCAGGTTGTTCGAAATCACCGAAGCATACACGTTCATCATACTATTCAAAATGTTCCGGTGGATGCTGGTGGTCTCCTGCGCCTGTTTTAACTCGATGTCCACATCCTCAATCAACTCCTCATCGTAGAAATCCTTCAAGGCCTTTTGGTGCTTGAGCCTGAAGAAGAGCGCTTCGTTGCCCTTCAGCGAAGTGATGAAGAACACCAGACAGTTTTCAATTTTTTGCAAGCTTTGCAGATCCTTGTTGCGTACCGAGTGCTGCAGCTCGCCTTCCACCGTCTTCATTTGGATGTTGATCTGTTTTAGGTATTTCAGGTACCAAACCGAGGTGGAGAGCAGCAGGCGCATCACCAGATCGTAAGGGTTGTTCACCACCACCTGTTTTCGAATCGAATAGTTGATGAAATCGGGGATCACCTCTGTCTGGTGGTTGCACACTGTGATGCAGATGTCGCCATAAATGATGATGCCCAGTGGGATGGTGGCATACATCAAGGAGTTGTCTGTGGGGCGGTAAGGAGCCCTCAGGATGATCAGGTACCATCCGTCCTCCTCCTCAATGCGGGGACGTTCGTCGGTGTCGTCTATGTCGTTCAGGAATGATTCCGGAACGTTCAGGTCGTACAATAAATAATTACGGTCATCCTCGGTTGGGCACGCCACATTGACCCAGCAATTGGGTGTCCATTCCGACGCAGGGGTGTAACCTTTATTATAGGTGTAAAAGGTTATCATAAGCTTTTCCTCCATTTTTTTAACAGAGGTTCAGTTGTACCCCTGTTCCGGCTATTGTTCCGGGTGATAATCGTCCATAATTCGTTTGATATTTTTAACGTTGCAAAAATAGAAAATAAATGGTGTTTTTTTGCGATTGGATGGCTTAATGTTATGGGGATGAAAAACAAAAGCCCGGAATTTCCGGGCTTTTCATTATTTCTTGTGGTTTACCACCAGTTCGATGAACTCATCAAACAGAAATTCCGTGTCGGTTGGTCCACTGCTGGCCTCCGGGTGGAACTGTGTTGAAAAGAATGGCTTGCTCTTGTGGCGGATTCCTTCGTTGGTGCCATCGTTGATGTTGAGGTACAAGGGCTCCCAATCGGCTCCCAAGGAGTCGGTGTCCAATGCAAAGCCGTGGTTTTGGCTGGTGATGTAGCATTGCGTGGTGCCTACCTTGATGACAGGGTGGTTGTGCGCCCGGTGGCCGTATTTCAACTTGAAGGTTGTGGCGCCTGAAGCGATACCCAACAACTGGTTGCCAAGGCAAATGCCGAAAATGGGCTTACCGATGGCCATGGCTTTTTTGATGTTTTCGATGGTTGCCTGGCACATCTGTGGGTCGCCGGGGCCGTTGGAAAGCATCACGCCATCATAATCCTCCTGTGTGAAATCGTAGTCCCAAGGTACCCGCACCACGGTGGTGTCGCGTTTCAATAAACAACGCAGAATGTTGTTTTTGGCACCTGTATCTACCAGGATGATCCTGTTTTTACCGTTGCCGTATGTCTTTTTCTCTTTGATGCTCACTTTGGCCACCAAGTTGTCTTTGTTGGGGTCGTAAAACTCAACAGGTTCGTTTTCTACCTCTATCTTTCCCATCATGGCGCCTTTATCGCGCAAAATCTTGGTGAGCGCACGGGTGTCCACATCAAAGATGCCGGGCACCTGATTCTGGATCAGCCATTCGCGCAAGCTGTTTTTGGCATTCCAGTGGCTGTATTCGAAGGAGTAGTCCGAGATGATCAAACCCGAGATGTGGATCCTGTCCGACTCGTAAAATTTGGGGATGCCATTCTCTTGTTCGTCGCGTGGAACACCGTAGTTGCCGATCAAGGGATAGGTGGCAACCAATATCTGGCCTTCGAACGAAGGATCGGTTAAGCTCTCCGGATATCCGGTCATGGCAGTGTTAAACACCACTTCTCCGGCAACCGATTTGTGATATCCAAACGATTTACCTTCGAAAACGGTACCATCTTCGAGTACCAGTTTGATCTTCTTTAATTCAGGCATACCTTAAATATTGAACCAACGATTAATAATTTTCACAAAAAATGCATCTAATCCTGGTGAAGACTAAATGCAATTTCTGATGCGGTACAAAATTAGTAAATCTTTATTTGGTTTGCATCATTTTTATATGTTTTGTATAAAAATTAATTTTCAGATACTTTTCTGCATAATTATGCGGTCGGTGGTCGCGTGGTTTTGTTCAACTGTTTGTTGGTAAGCCTGTTTGCTACTCCGCATATTCCAATCGTGGTGCCTGCTGCCCTCTGGTGAAATCGGGGATTGCCACCGGGGCGCTGTAGTTGTTCACCGACCACTCCGACAGCTCGATGATGCAGGACCATTCTGTCGCATCGTACACATCCATGTCAAGAGGCAGGCCATGGCGCAGGCAGTGGATAAGCCGGTAGTCCATGATGTAGTCCATCCCTTCGTTTTTGGCGATGGCAGGCACCTGTTTTCCCAGGGCGTCAATTAAGGGTTGCAACTTTTTTCGGATGGGGTGTTCGTTCTCCCGCAGCAAGCGCTCCATCTCTTCATTGGTGAAGAACGTTTGCGTGTCGGGCGAGAGGGTGATCTTGGGCGTAGGCCATTTGCGCACCATGCCCCGGGTGCCGCTGATCATGTGGATGCGGCTGTAAGGCCTGGGGCTCGTGATGTCGTGCTGCAGCAGGATGGTTTTGCCTTTGCGGGTGCGAATCAGGGTGTTGTTCATATCGCCATTGATGTACTGCCGTTTGGCATATTCCGAGCCTTCTCCAAAACGTTCGGTGGCATACTGCTTCAGGTTGAACTGGTTGCTCGACATGGAAACCAGGTAGTGCAACTGGTCGGTGCGGTGGATGTCCAACGCGTGGCAGAGCGGCCCCAAGCCATGGGTGGGGTAGAGGTTGCCGTTTTTCTGTTCGTGGTACCGCAAGCGCCACATGTTCCAATATCCTTTTTCGTCGAAGAGCAACTCCTTTAAATCGTGGATGTAAGCCCCCTCGAGGTGGACTAACTCGCCCAGCAATCCGTTGCGAATCATCTGAAGGGTTGACATCTCAAAAGCCCCGTAGTTGCAGTTCTCCAACTGAATACAGTGGCGACGGGTTTGCTCGGCAGTATCCACCAATGTCCAGCAGTCGGCTACCGTGATGGCTGCCGGCACTTCGATGGCCGCATGTTTGCCGCACTGCATGGCATAGACCGCAATGGGGACGTGCAAGTCGTAATGTGTCGATATGTAAACCAGGTCAATGTCGTCGCGCTCGCACACCCGTTTCCAATCCTCAGCTCCCTGGTAGGTGGCCGGCTTGGGGTAGTTGTGTGAGGCCAGGATCTCTTCGGCTTTTTGTATCCTGTCGGTCGATATGTCGCAGAGCACTTGGATGCGGGCATGTTCTAAGTGGACAAACCTTTCCAGTGTGTTCGCCATGCGCATGCCCAGTCCGATGAAGGCTACCCGCACCTGTTCCAACGGCTCGCATTGCAAACCGATCACATGCCGCTGGTTTTCTTTGGGCAGGGCGGGTTGGTGCAGCACAACTGGTTCAAATGGGATGTTCCGATTCATAAGATTTAACTAAGGATGAACTTGGTTTTTGTTACTGATCAAAAATGCAATAAAAAACGCAATTTCAGGCTTACGATTCTTTCTAAATGCACGACAATCTCCACAAACAACCCGACAAATCATTCATCGAACCGTTTATTTCATGCCATTGGCTACAGGTTTTGTCCACCGATGACGCTGATTCCCATCGATTATTATTTTTGTTTTGTGGTGTTGCTTTGGGTGGGGATTGTGAACATACGCTGTATGTCAGATATATTATGTTCTTGTGGATAACCGAGGTAATATCTATAAACTCTGAGGCGGAACACAACCTCTCGATTATCTTGATTGTTTAAATTAATACAATATAGGGGTGTGTCCATGCCCAATTATGTGCAGTCCTAATGGTTGCTCCAATTTAAAGGGAGAAAGAATATGTCATATGATCCTCGCATCCACCACCGCAAATCCATCCGTCTGAAGGGTTACGATTATTCGCAGGCTGGTTTGTATTTTTTAACCATCTGCGTGCAGAATAGGTTGTGTTTGTTTGGTGATGTTGTCAATGGTAAAATGATATTGAATGATGCGGGACGAATGGTTGAACGTGAATGGTTGGATTTACCGCAAAGATTTTCATGCATCAAATTGCATGAATTTGTTGTAATGCCCAACCATTTTCATTCCATCGTGGAAATCCTAGGGGCGACCCTTGTGGTCGCCCCTATTAAACCGGTCGCCCCAGATGAACCGGTCGCCCCTATTAATCCGGTCGTTTCAAATAAATCGGTTCCGCCAAATAAACCGGTTATTCCAAATGACGAATCGGTGCAACCACAAGGGATTGCACCTTCGATCAATCCGAAAACCGTGGGTGATATGGTTGGGGCATTTAAATCCATTGTTACGGTTGAATACATTCGTGGGGTTAAACAAAATAATTGGCAACCTTTCCATGGAAAATTATGGCAACGCAATTATTGGGAACACATCATTCGTGATGAACGATCCCATCATCGGATTTCGGAATACATCCTGAATAATCCAGCAAAATGGGATAACGACAAATTGTGCCATTAATAATTTTTTTAATATGCCACGTAATGAATTTCAATACAAACATTTAACCATCAAACCAGTATTATGTTTTGCCCCTAAATTATTGCCTCTCCTGAAGCGACTTGTAGGGGCTGCGCACGCAAACATTCTTGTAGGCGGGGCGGATGATCCGGCGGCTTGGGAAGGTCACCTCCTCGATGCGGTGGGCACACCACCCGGCCATACGTGCCATGGCGAAGATGGGCGTGAAGAGCTCCCTTGGGATGTTCATGCACTGGTACACGAATCCGCTGTAGAAATCAACGTTGGCAGCCACCACTTTGTTGGTGTCGGCTCCTTTGAAGGAGGCAAATATCTGGGGCGCTAGCCGTTCGATGGTTTCGTAGAGCAGGAATTCTGCTTCCCGGTTTTTCTCCACCGCCAGTTCGCGTGCCTTCTCTTTGAGTAGCACGGCTCGAGGATCGGAGAGGGTGTAGATGGCGTGGCCAATGCCGTATATCTTGCCGGTGCCGTCGAAGGCTTGCTTATTCAGTATCTTCCGAATGTAGGCTTCCACCTCCTGTTCGTCGCCCCAGTTGCGGATGTTGGCTTTGAAGTTTTCCATCATGTCGCACACCTTGAGGTTGGCACCGCCATGCAGGCCGCCCTTGAGTGATCCCAAAGCAGCCGCTATGGCTGCATAGGTGTCGGTTTGTGCCGAGCTCACCACCCGCGTGGTGAAGGTGGAGTTGTTGCCACCGCCATGTTCGGCATGGAGGACCAACGACAGATCGAGCAGATCCACCTCCAGACGGGTGTAATGGTCGCCCTTGAGCATGTAAAGGAAGTTTTCGGCCAGGCACATCCCTTTTTTCGGGTGGCGTATCACCAGTGGCTGACGGTGGTAGTCGTGGCGCATGCCATAGTAGGAGTAGGCCGTGATCACCGGTAGGCGCGCGATCAATGCCATGGATTGCCGAACCAGATTCTCAGGCGAAAAATCTTCCGCTTCGGGGTCGGTGGTGTAGAGCCCTAGCACCGAGCGCGCCAGCATGTTCATCACATCGCTCCCCTTGAGCGACAGTATCAGGCTGTTGGCAAAGTGGGGCGGCAGTTCGGCTTCGTTTTGTATGTAGTCCGAAAATTGGGAGAGCTCCTCCTGATTTGGGAGCTTGCCAGAAAGTAGCAAGAAGGCGGTCTCCTCGAAACCGTTTCTGCCGTTGGATTGAAATCCTTTCACCAAATCGCGGATCTCGATGCCGCGGTAGTACAGTTCGCCATGACGTGGCACCAGCCTCTCTTCAACCCGTTGGTAACCCACCACATCGCCAATGTTGGTGAGTCCCACCAATACGCCCGAAAAGTCGGCGTTGCGGAGTCCTCGTTTCACATTGTAGGTGTCGAAGAGTGTTTTATCGATGTTGCTGGATGCAAGGGCGTTTTGTGCCAGTTTGTTGATTAACGTCATGTTGAAAGGATTTATTTGTTGATGTTTTATTCCGAGGAGTTTAAGAGGTTGCCGATGGCCTGATGGACTTTCTTGAAGTCGAAACCACTCAATACCGCCTCGTATTTTGTTTTTATCTGTTCGTTGCAAAGGTTGCCAATGGAACCTTCGTGGGTGTGATGCAGGTTGGTGTCGCAGGTGAATTCGCCTTTGTCGATGGATTCGCCCACCATTCGATACGCATCGCGGAAGGGGATGCCTGTGAGTACCAAACGGTTCACCTCCTCCACGCTGAAGGCATAGAGATATTTGGGATCCTTGATGGTCTCTTCCACCACCTCCATGTTTTCGATGGCATAGGTGGCCAGTTCCAAGCAATCGAGCATTTCGTCGAAGGCGGGTATGAAGAGCTCTTTGATCACCTGCATGTCTCGGAAATAGCCCGATGGCAGGTTGTTGAGGATCATGCCGATGCTGTTGCCCAGCGATTGAATTTTGTTGCAACGAGCGCGGATCAACTCAAACACATCGGGATTCTTTTTGTGCGGCATGATGCTCGATCCGGTGGTGATGGTATTGGGCAGGCGAATGAAGCCGAAGTTCTGGCTGGTGTAGAGGCATCCGTCAACAGCCAGGCGGCTGATGGTGGAGGCCACAGAGGCCAGGGCAAAGGCGATGGCGCGTTCAGTTTTGCCACGTCCCATCTGGGCATACACCACGTTGTAGTTCAGGTTGTTGAATCCCAGCAATTGGGTGGTCATGGTGCGGTTGAGTGGGAACGAAGAGCCATAGCCGGCGGCAGCGCCCAGTGGGTTTTGGTTGGTGATGTGCCAGGCTGCCTGCATCATGTGCAGGTCGTCGGCCAGGCTCTCGGCATAGGCGCCAAACCACAGACCAAAGGAAGATGGCATGGCCACTTGCAGATGGGTGTAACCTGGAATCAGCACATCTTTGTGGGCTTCACTCTTTTGCTGCAATGCTTCAAAGAGGCGGGTCATCTTGTGGACAACGGCTTCGATGCGGTCGCGGCTGAAGAGCTTGATGTCGAGTAGCACCTGGTCGTTTCGCGAACGGCCGCTGTGAACCTTCTTGCCCATGTCGCCCAGTTTGCGGGTGAGCATCAGTTCCACTTGCGAGTGCACGTCCTCGATGCCTTCCTCAATCACAAACTCCCCGTTGTCGGCGGTCTGGTAAATCTCTTTCAGTGATTCCAGAAGAACGGGCAACTCCGATTTGTCGAGCAAGCCTACCGACTCCAGCATGGTGATGTGTGCCATGGTGCCCAGCACATCGAAGGGTGCCAAATAAAGATCCATCTCACGGTCTTGTCCAACGGTGAAATCTTCAATCTTCTTATCTACCGAATATCCTTTGTCCCACAATTTCATTTGTTCTGGTTTTGTATTTGTTTGTGTGGTTTTACTTACGGATTCCCACAAAAATAGCATTTTTATTTAGAAACTATTGTTTTGTCAGAGAAAAATATGATGGTTGTCATATTTCAATTTAAATCACCAGCTGCTCCAGCAGGTTGATGTAGATCTCTGGTGCTTCGAGCAATTCATTCAAAAAGATAAATTCATCAGCCGTGTGCGACCGTGCCGAATCGCCCGGTCCCATCTTGATGGTGGTGAAGGGCATTAATGCCTGGTCGGAGGTGGTGGGTGAGCCATAGTGGCCTATGTCCAGTTCCCGGCCCCGTTTCACGAAGGGGTGATCCAAGGGTGTTGATGAGCTGTTGATGCGCAACGATCGGGGTTTCACCTGGCATGCCACCTGGCTCCGGATGGCTTCCAATATCTCCGTGTTGCTGTAGCATTCGTTGATGCGGATGTCCACCACAAAGTGGCAGGTGTCGGGCACCACATTGTGCTGGGTGCCGGCATTGACTTGGGTGACGCTCATCTTGACCGGCCCCAGGAGTTCGCTCTGCTGTTCGAATTGATGGGTGCGGAACCACTCCATGTCGGGCAATGCCTTGTATATGGCGTTGATACCCTCGTTGCGGGCGGCATGCCCCGAGAGGCCTTGCGCGGTGCAGTCGAGCACCATCAAACCTTTTTCGGCCACCGCCATCTGCATCTGGGTGGGCTCGCCAACAATGCCAAAGTCGATGGATCCCAGTTCGGGCAGGATGCTCTCCACGCCATTCCTGCCGCTCACCTCCTCCTCGGCAGTGGCCGAAAAAATGAGGTGGTAGGGCTGGGGGTGTTGCGTAAGGGACAGGAATGCGGTCAAAAGCGAAACCAGGGCGCCACCGGCATCGTTGCTGCCCAGCCCATACAGTTTCCCGTCGGTGATGTCGGGGCTGAAGGGGTTGCGGCTGTAGCCTGCTGCCGGTTTCACCGTGTCGATGTGCGAATTGAGCAGGATCACCTTTTTCCCTTCGCGCGGGTGGGGCGAATGTACCCACAGGTTGTTGCCCTTGCGGTGGACGGTGAGTCCCTTATTGGCCAGCCATTGCGCCAGCAAGTCGGCTGCCCCATCTTCCTCGCGGCTGAAGGAGGGGGTGGCGATCAGTTGTTGCAACAGAACTCGTGTTTCGTTTTTGAGCAGTTCGAGGTTCATAGCGTTAAAAGTGTTCCTTTGTTGTTGATCAGCCCTTGTGTGTTGGTGATGCGTACAGAATGCACCTTGTTTTTTAATGCCGTGAAGCCATTGTCGAGTTTGGGGATCATCCCCTCCGAAATGACGCCCGACAGTTGGTGTTCTTTGAACTGGCTGTAGTCGAGGGTGTCGATGACCGAATGGTCGTCGTCGGCATCCAGCAATACGCCCGGCTTCTCGAAGCAATAGATCACATGAACCTCAAAATCAGAAGCCATGGCCATGGCCAGTTCGGCAGCAATGGTGTCGGCATTGGTGTTGAGCAGTTGCCCCTTGCCATCGTGTGTGATGGGCGACACCACCGGCACCACCCCTTGTGCGATGAGGCTGGATGCCACATCGGTCTGAACGCCGGTCACATCGCCCACGAAACCATAGTCGATTGTGGTTACGGGGCGCTTGGTGGCTCTGATCAGGTTGAGGTCGGCGCCTGAGAACCCCAGGGCATTGATGTTCCTGGCTTGCAGGGCAGCTACAATGTTTTTGTTTACTAGGCCGGCATACACCATGGTTACCACCTCAAGGGTGGCCTGGTCGGTGATGCGCCGTCCTTCGTGCATTCGGGCTTTGATGCCCAGCTGTTCCGACAGGCGTGTGGCCGATCGGCCGCCACCATGCACCAGCATCTTATGGCCGGCCAGCTTCGAGAAATCATCCAGCAGAGCATGGAGGGAAGCGGGTTCTTCCACCACCTTCCCGCCCACTTTCACTATGGTCAGTTTTTGCATATCATTTGTTTTGTAACGATTCGAGCATGCGTTTGATCACCACTTGTACCGACACCACCCGGTTGGCTGCCTCGTCGATGACGATGCTGTTGGGCCCGTCGATCACCTCGTCGGTGACAATCATGTTGCGGCGCACCGGCAAGCAGTGCATAAACTTGGCCTGGTTGGTGAGCTCCATCTTCTCTTGGTCAACAGTCCAGCTCTTGTCGGTGGAGAGGATCTGCCCATATTCGTTGTACGAAGCCCAGTTTTTTGCGTAGATGAAGTCGGCCTCTTCGAAGGCTTTCTTTTGATCATACTCAATGGTAGCGCCTTCCGAAAATTCAGGAGCCAGCTCATACCCTTTGGGGTGGGTGATTACGAACTCCACATCGGCCTTTTTCATCCATTCGGCAAACGAGTTGGGAACGGCTTGTGGGAGAGCCCTTGGATGGGGAGCCCAGGTGAGCACCACTTTAGGGCGTTTCACCTTTTTGTACTCCTCAATGGTGATGAGGTCGGCAAACGACTGGCATGGGTGGCGCGTGGCCGACTCCAGGCTGATGACCGGAACACCGGAGTATTGAATGAACTGGTTGAGGATGGTTTCGTTGTAGTCGTAGTCGCGATCTTCAAAGGATGCAAATGAGCGCACGCCAATGATGTCGCAGTAGCGGCCGATGACGGGCACAGCTTCCTTGATGTGCTCGGGCTTGTCGCCATCCATCACCACGCCTAGCTCGGTCTCCAGCTTCCATCCGTCGCGGTTCACATCCAGCACAATCACATTCATGCCCAGGTTCATGGCTGCCTTTTGCGTGCTCAGGCGGGTGCGTAGGCTCGAGTTGAAGAACAGCAGGATGATGGTTTTGTTCTTACCCAGCTCTTGCCAGGCGTATGGTGTCTTTTTCACTTCAGAGGCCTCCTTGAGCGCTTGCTCCAAGTTGCCAATATCGTCAACGGTTAAAAATCTTTTCATTCCCTTATTTTTTTGATGGTGTTAACTATTTCAAACCGGACGAACCTGTCCGTTGCCGGTGATTTGCCATTTGTAACTGGTCAGCTCCCGCAGTGCCATGGGTCCCCGCGCATGTAGCTTTTGCGTGCTGATGCCTATCTCTGCCCCCAATCCAAACTGGGCGCCATCGGTGAAGGCGGTGCTGGTGTTCACATAAACGGCCGCTGCATCCACTTCGTTGAGGAACCGCTCAATATTGGTGTTGTCCTGCGATACGATGGCTTCGGAATGCCGCGAACTGTAAAGGTATATATGCTCCAGCGCCTCATCGAGCGAGGCCACGGTTTTTACCGACATCTTGAGCGACAGGAACTCACGTCCGTAGTCATCGATGGATGCATGATGCAGTAATTCAACTGGATATGTATTTGCCAAAGCTTCATAAGCCTTCTCGTCGGCAAAGATCTCCACTCCCTTAGCCTGAAGGGGTGTCGCCAGGGTGGCCAGGTCGTCCAGCCGATCCTGGTGGATGATGAGGCAGTCGAGGGCGTTGCAGACGCTGACTCGGCGGGTCTTCGCATTTTCGATGATGCGTTGCCCCATCTGCAAGTCGGCCGATTCGTCAAAGTAGGTGTGTACGATGCCGGCACCGGTCTCTATCACCGGTACTTTGGCCTGTTGGCGCACCGCATTAATGAGGTTTTGCGATCCCCGCGGGATGAGCACATCCACCTGGTCAACGGCATTCATCAGTATTTCTGCAGCCAAGCGGTGTGGGGGCAACAGCTGCACAATGTTGGTGTCGAGTTGGTGTTGGGTCAATGCGCGGTGGATGATTTCTACCAGTTTCTGGTTGCTCGATGCGGCATCGCTGCCCCCTTTGAGCACCGCCACGTTTCCCGATCGCAGTGCCAGGGCAAACACATCGATGGTGACGTTGGGTCGCGCCTCGTAAATGACCCCCACCACTCCAAGGGGTACGCGAATCTTTTTTAGCCTCAGGCCATTCTCCAATTTCCGTTCCTCCAGTGTTTCACCCACCGGCATGGGCAAGCGCGCCACGCTCCTCACATCCGAAGCGATGGCTTCAATGCGGGCGGGTGTCAGCATCAAGCGGTCGTAACGCGGGTCGTTTTCGGGCATGAGGGCCAGGTCGAGGCGGTTGGCCGCCATGATTTCGTCGGTGGCTGCCACCAGGGCGTCCGCCAGGCTGTTGAGCACCTTGGTGCTGAGTTCGGATCCCAGGTTCACCATTTTGCGGGCGGCCGCTTTGGCGTTGTTCAGTTGTTGGATGACCTCATTCATGCGTTATAAATTTTCGGGGTAGAGGAACAGGTAGTCGTAATGGACCAATGGCTTGTATTTTTTCTCGAAGCGGTGTTTCTCGGCTTTCTCGCGATCCATGCCCGAGCGGCCGATGCCCAGGATGTGTTCCTTTTCATCCTTAATCAGCAATAGGTCGCCCTTTTTGAAGTCGCCTTGTATCCATATCACCCCGGGGAGCAACAGGCTGTTGGCCTTCTTGTCGAAGAGGGCCTTGCGTGCGCCTTCGTTGATGGTGATTTGTGCCTTGGTGAAACCTTCGGAATAGGCCATCCATTTTTTCACGGCAGGGTGGTGTTCGCCTGCTTCAAACCGTGTGTTGAGAAAATCGGGGTCTTGGTTCACCAGTCGGGTAATGACGCCGGGTCGCGTGCCATTGGCAATGTGCACGTTGATGCCCGAGGCCGCCGTTTTTTGGGCAATCCTGCATTTGGTGAGCATGCCACCCCGCCCGAAATCCGATTTGGTGGTGGAGATGTATTCCGTCAGGTCGGCTGCCGGCTTAATGGTGGGGATCACCTGGGTGCCGGGTTGTTTGGGATCGCCGTTGAAGATGCCATCCACATTGCTGAGGATGAACAGGGCATCGCAATCCATCATGGTAGCCAATAGTCCAGAGAGCTCGTCGTTGTCGGTGAACATCAGCGCGGTGACCGATATGGCATCGTTTTCGTTGATTACCGGGATGATGTTGTTTTCCCACAAGGATGCCAGGCAGTTTTTCATATTTAGGTAATGCTCGCGGGTGCGGAAATCCTGCTTGGTGACCAGCACCTGACCGATGTTGATTTGGTGGGTGCCAAAGAGTGCTGCATATTCGTTGATCAGCTTCACCTGGCCAATGGAGGAGAGGATCTGGCGTTGCGACACATGATCCATCTTCCTGGGGATCTGTATCATGCTGCGGCCAGCCGCCACGGCACCCGATGTCACCAGCATGACTTTTCGCCCGCTGTGGTGCAGTTCAGCCATTTGGTCCACCAACTCTTTCATGCGTTGGTAGTTCAACATCCCTTTGTCGCCCGCCAGTACGTTGGATCCTATTTTTATGGTGATGGATTGATACATGGTGGTTATTTTAGGCCTTCAATTTTCTTATAGGAAGTGATGACGCCCTTGATCAGTGAAGAGCTGAAGCCGTGGTGCTCCATCTCGTTAAGTCCTGAGATGGTGACGCCCCTCGGAGTGGTCACCTTGTCGATCTCCTCTTCGGGGTGGCTTTCGTTGCGGATGATCAGTTCGGCTGCCCCTTTTACGGTTTGCGATACGATTTGTGATGCCAGCTTGGAGCCAAAGCCAATTTCGATGCCCGCCTGCGTGGCCGCCCTGATGAACCTCAAGGCAAAGGCGATGCCGCAGGCACCCAGTGCGGTGGCTGCACCCATCAACTCCTCTGGTATCATCACAGCGATACCCATTTTGTTGAATATCTCCATGATCATTTCGTCCTGTTCGGGGGTGCTGTTGATGGCTGAAAGGCAGGTGATGGATTCGCCAATTTCGATGGCCGTATTGGGCATGGCGCGGTAAAGAGGCCTGTTGCCAGGGAAGTGGTGTTGCAATTTTTCGAGGGAGATGCCCGAGGCCACCGACACCACAATACAGCCGGGCTTCAAGGCGGGTGCTATCTCATCACAGATCTGTTCAATCTGGTATGGTTTGATGGCCAGCACCACAATGTCGGCATTGTTCACCGCCTCCACGTTTTTGGACGTTACGGCCACGCCTTGTTGCTGGAGTTCTTTCAGTAGGTTGATCCTGCGCCGGGTCACGGTGATGTTGGCGGCAGGAATCAGGTCGGATGAGAGGATTCCTTTGGCAATGGCTGATCCCAAGTTGCCGCCTCCAATGATGGTGAGTTTTTGTCTGTTTTTATTCATAGTTGCATTCTGAATATGCCGAAGAGTTTTCGTTCCGGCTTATTGACAGAATGAAACTACTTCGTTTTGGTTTTTTCTTCCTTTATGGTGACCTCAATATGACCCCAGTTTTCACCCGATTTGATGCGGTAAAGCTGCATTTCGCTGATGCCGAATTCCTTGGCGATAATTTTCAGCCTGGTTTTCCGGTTCGGATCCATGATGCGTTTCTTTAAACGCATCACCTGGGTAGCCGTGAGCTTATGCCCCTCCTGTGTCTTACGCCCTTTTTGTTTGGTGCGGGCGCTCAACACCACCGGGTTCTTCTGCTGGTGGGCAAACATCTCTGCTTTGTTTGCCCATTTCAGGTTCTCAATATAATTATTTGATTTGTTATAATCAATATGGATGACATATTGTTGGTCTTCATTGGTTTTTTCTATGAAATTCTCAGCCACCAGCTTGTGAATGTAGAATGTTTTCGAAACGCCATACGGTCGTAATGGCAATGTAGCATACCCACGCAATGTACCGCCCTTGATGAGCGTTCCCTTTTCGATGGAATCGGAATAACTGATTATCCTGCCGTAATTGGATACTGCATAGCGTTTACGCAGTGCTCCTGTGCCAAAATCAAGCTCCTTAAAGCTTTCGTTCCAATAAAACCTGATCATATTGTTTTTAGAGTTACGAACCCGCCATCACTCCTTCCAAGGCTTTGATGAACGTGTCGACATGTTGTGTTTTTAAGGTGAGTGGCGGCAATAACCTGATTGTGTTAGTACCCGACACGCCTGTAAAAATACAATTTTTATGCAATAGGTCGTTCCGTATTTGTTGAACAGTTTCTTTGAACTCAATGCCGATCATCAGCCCCAATCCCCTGATCTCTTTGATGCTGGGGTGTTTTGGTATGCTGCACAACATGTAATCCCCCGTGCTTTTGGCATTTTCCACCAGTTTTTCATCTTCCATAATCTCCAGCACGGCCAATGAAGCTGCTGCTGCGAGGTAGTTTCCGCCAAAGGTGGTGCCCAGCATACCGTAGATGGGTTTTATGCGGGGAGAAATCAACACCCCACCGACCGGGAAGCCATTGCCCATGCCCTTGGCCATGGTCACCATATCGGGGGTGATGCCTGCGTACTGGAAGGCGAAGAACTTGCCACTGCGGCCGTAGCCACTCTGTATTTCGTCCAATATTAGCATGGTGCCATGTTTGCGGCACAGCTGCGACACTTCGCGCAGGAAGCTGGCCTTGGGAATGCGTATGCCACCAATGCCCTGGATTCCTTCGATGATGACGGCTGCCACGTCGTTGCCCGCCAGCGCCTGTTCCACGCCCTCCGTATCGTTGAGCTCAACGAATACCACTTCGTGGTTGGCATTGAGCGGGGCCACAATCTTGGGGTTGTCGGTGGCGGCCACTGCGGCCGAGGTGCGGCCGTGAAATCCCTTGCGGAATGCCAGTATTTTCGTGCGGCCGGTTTGGAACGAGGCCAGTTTCAGCGCATTTTCGTTGGCTTCGGCTCCCGAGTTGCATAGGAACAGGGCGTAATCCTCCATTTGCGACATCTGTCCCAGTTTCAATGCCAGCTCCTCCTGCATCGGGTTCTTTACACTGTTGGAGTAAAAACCGATTTTGTTGAGCTGCTCGCTGAGACGTTTGATATAATGTGGATGTGAATGACCTACAGAAATGACTGCATGGCCACCATACAGATCTAGATAGGTTTTGCCTTGGTCATCCCAAACGGTGCAGCCAAGCGCTTTGACCGGGGTGATATTGAATAGGGGATATACGTCGAATAAGTTCATTTGTTGATCTTTAATGTGTTGTTAAAATGCCGATGGCTTCAAGCGTAGGCCACAATCTTCGGGTAAGCCGAATAGGATGTTCATATTCTGGACGGCCTGACCCGATGCCCCTTTGGTGAGGTTGTCGATCATGCTCACCACATGGAGCTTGTTGTCATATTTCTTCACAAACAATACTGCCTTGTTGGTGTTGACCACCATCTTCAAGTTGGGGTTTTCGTGCACCACGGTTACAAAAGGCTCGTCTTGGTAATACTTTTCGTAGCTTTCAACGGCTTCTTGCTCGGTAAGGGCGCTGTTGAAATAGACCGATGCCATGATGCCCCTGGAGTAGTTACCACGTATGGGCACAAAATTCAGCTCTTCAGGGTAATCGGGTGCCAGGTGCTTGAGCGTTTCATTGATTTCGGCTATGTGTTGGTGCGAAAACGATTTGTAAACCGACATGTTGTTGTCGCGCCAGCTGAAATGGGTGCTTTCTGAAGGTGCCTGCCCCGCGCCGGTCGATCCGGTGACAGCATGTACATGCACTTCGCCCAATTGGTTGATGGCTGCTATGGGCAGTAGCGCCAACTGGATGGCTGTGGCAAAGCAGCCCGGGTTGGCGATTTTTTGTGCCGTCTTGATCTCCTTGCGGAACACCTCGGGCAGTCCGTAAACGAAATCTTCGCAAGTGTCGTTTAATCGGTAGTCGTTGCTCAAGTCGATGATTTTTCCTTTGTAGCCCTCGGGCAGTGAGGCCATAAACGTGCGTGACTTGCCGTGCCCCATGCAAAGGAAGAGCACGTCGGCCTGTTGCACGTCGGCATCTCCGGTGAACACCAGGTTGGTTTCCCCTACCTGGTCGGAGTGGGCTTTCCACACAGGAAAACCTGCATGGCTGCCGCTTTGCGCAAATGCAATTTCAACTTGTGGGTGGTTGATAAGGATGCGTATCAGTTCGCCGGCGGTGTAGCCGGCCGCACCAATAATTCCTGCCTTGATCATGTCTCTTTATTTTATTCCGGCATTACAGAATGTCCATCTGGCCGGGGTTCACTTTATTGTATATCTTCAACGAATTGCCCAAAATGGTGGTGAAGCCTTTCACATCTTCGCCGCTCCAGGCCTTGTTTACCTCGCCGTAATCGCCAAAACCGCTCTTCATCAGGTCGTGAGCCGACTCAATGCCTTCCACGTCAAAGCGGTATGGGTTTAGGCGCAAAAATACTGTCCCTGTGACATTTTTCTGGGTGTTTTCCAGGAATGTTTCAATGTCGCGCATCACCGGTTCCAGGTATTGGGCTTCGTGCAGCAACATGCCGTACCAGTTGGCCAGCTGTTCTTTCCAGTAGAGCTGCCATTTGGTGAGGGTGTGTTTCTCCAGGGCATGGTGTGCCTTGATGATCATCAATGGGGCAGCGGCTTCAAAACCAACGCGTCCTTTGATGCCGATGATGGTGTCACCTACGTGCATATCGCGGCCAATGGCATATTTGTTTCCAATGGCTTCAATGGCGGTAATGGCATCGGTGTGGTTGGCAAATACTTGCCCGTTCACTTTGGTGATTTCACCTTTTTCGAAGTCAATGGTGATCAGTTCGTTGCCCTGGCTTTGCGGTTGGCTCGGGTAGGCTTCCGAAGGGAGGGGAAGGCGCGATGTCAACGTCTCTTTGCCACCCACACTGGTGCCCCACAGCCCTTTGTTGATGGAGTAGGCCATTTTTGTCCAGTCGCGTTCCACACCGCATTTTTTCAGGTAGTCAATCTCCTCCTCGCGCGAAAGTTTCAGGTCGCGTATGGGGGTGATGATTTCGATTTCGGGTGCCAGGATCTGGAACGTCAGGTCGAAGCGCACCTGGTCGTTGCCGGCGCCTGTGCTGCCATGGGCAATGTAGCGGGCACCAATCTTGCGGGCGTAGTCCACTATGGCCAAAGCTTGGAATATGCGTTCCGAACTCACGGATAGTGGGTAGGTGTTGTTTTTTAGGATATTGCCATAAACCATGTAACGGATGCACTTGCGGTAGTAAACCTCAGTGACATCGAGTGTGGCATGGGAAGCAACGCCCAATGCATAAGCGTTTTTTTCAATAACAGCCAGTTCTTCCGGTCCGAAGCCACCCGTGTTGGCGATGGCCGAATGGATTTCCAGATTCTTTTCGTTGGCCAGATATTTCACGCAAAAGGAAGTATCCAACCCGCCACTGTATGCTAAAACAACTTTATCCATGATGTTGGTATTTTATTTTAAATTTCTTTTTATAGGTTGATGTTTAAAAAGGAGAGCATCTTGCCCAATCCCTTGTTGCCGTGTTTTTTTTGATTGTTCTTACCCAGAAACACAAACTGCTTGAATTTGAGCCACCGCTCGTAAACCTTTTCGCTCTTCTCTTCCTGTTTGGCTTTCTGTGCCTGCTCCTTCTTCGGGTCGTAAAGCATACCGGTACAAAGGCAATGTTTGCGGCTGGTCCTCAAAAGGATGTCATAATTTACGCAACTTTGGCAACCTTTCCAAAAAGATTCGTCATCGGTGAGTTCCGAAAAGGTCACGGGTTTGTAGCCCAGTTCCGAGTTAATCTTCATCACGGCCAGTCCGGTGGTCAAACCGAAAATTTTGGCCTGTGGGTATTTGTTCCGCGAGAGTTCGAAGGCTTTCTGTTTGATCCTTTTTGCCAGGCCATGCCCGCGGTAGTCGTCCTTGACGATGAGTCCTGAGTTGGCCACAAATTTCTCGTGCCCCCAGGATTCGATGTAGCAAAACCCGGCAAATTTGCCATTGTCCAAAGCAATGATGGCTTTCCCTTCCATCATTTTTGAACGCACATATTCGGGGTTGCGCTTGGCAATCCCCGTCCCCCTCACTTTGGCAGCATCGGCAATGGTTGTCAATATCTCATCAACATACGAAAGGTGTGCCTCAGAAGCCACCACAATTTCAAATTCGCTCATATGGCAAATTGAGTAAATAGTTAATTACAGTATTTTGTCTTTCAGACCGGGTATAAATAGCGACAAGGCATTGACCACATCGGAACGGGACACCCCTTCGCGGTTCACCAAGAGGATGGTGTCGTCGCCGGCGATGGTGCCCAGTATTTCGTACAACCCATGGCTGTCGATCACCGAAGCGATGCCCATGGCAAAACCAGGTCGGGTCTTGATCACAGCCATCGGACCCGAAAACTCAACGGTTTCAATGCCAGTCATGGGGAAATCCTCGATGGATGACTCCTCTTCAAAACGGACGGTGTTGTCGGTCATGACATAACAATAACCCGTTTCAGCATCTGCAACCTTCACAACCTTCAGAAATTTTAGGTCGCGCGACAGGGTTGCCTGCGTGATTCGGAATCCTTTTTGATCCAGGAGCATCAGCAATTCTTCCTGGCTGGCTACCTTTTGGCTGGTAATCAGCTGTTTGATGGCGATGATGCGTTGAGCTTTGATTTTCATAGCTGGTATTGTATATTTATACATTGTCGATGCAAAAATATGCATTAATTAAAACAAACCAACCATTTTAATAAAAAAAGTTGTATTTTTGCACGACAATTGAATTAAGGCAACGTTCAGCATGTTCAAAACGTGATCCGGAGCTGTCGGTTCTTGCAACGGTAAGTTATTTACAGCAACAGTTTCTTTCCTTCAAAAGTCAGGTTTATGCGGATTTTTATTTGTCGATAGGGATGAATGATGATTCAAACAGCATTTGAAAAAGAGAAAAACCATAAAAGTTATTGCATAAATATGAAAGAGAACGTCAAAAAGGTTGTAATCCTTGGGTCAGGCGCCCTCAAAATTGGTGAAGCAGGTGAATTTGATTATTCCGGCTCCCAGGCGTTAAAGGCTTTGAAAGAGGAAGGTGTTTACACCGTGCTCGTCAATCCGAATATCGCGACCATCCAAACTTCGGAGAATATTGCCGATAAAATCTATTTCCTTCCCGTAACACCTTACTTTGTTGAGCAGGTTATTAAAAAGGAACAACCCGACGGCATTCTGCTTTCATTTGGTGGGCAAACCGCGTTGAACTGCGGTATTAAGCTCTACGAAGGGAAAATCCTGGAGAAATATAATGTCAAAGTGCTGGGTACCCCGGTTCAGTCGATCATCGATACCGAAGACCGGGAAATTTTTGCCGGTAAGCTGGGTGAGATAGATGTCAAAACCCCCATCAGTATTGCTGTAACATCCATAGAAGATGCACTGAAAGCATCGGAAAAAATTGGTTTCCCCATTATTGTGCGGGCAGCCTATACCCTTGGTGGCATGGGAAGTGGTTTTTGCTACAACCGCGAAGAGTTGATTTCAAGAGCCGAGAACGCCTTCTCCTATTCCAATCAGATTTTGGTGGAAGAGTCGCTTAAAGGATGGAAAGAGGTGGAGTATGAAGTTGTGCGCGATGCCTACAACAATTGCATCACCGTATGTAATATGGAGAACTTCGACCCGCTGGGTATCCATACCGGTGAGAGTATCGTGGTGGCACCTTCACAAACGCTTTCCAACACCGAATACCATAAACTGCGTGAGTTGGCCATTAAAATTATCCGTCATGTGGGCATTGTGGGTGAATGTAATGTGCAATATGCACTCGACCCCTATTCCGAAGACTACCGCGTGATTGAGGTGAATGCCCGTTTGTCGCGTTCATCGGCTTTGGCCTCCAAGGCCACCGGTTACCCCTTGGCTTTTGTGGCGGCCAAATTGTCGCTGGGTTATGGCTTGTGGGAGCTTAAAAACTCTGTGACCAAAACAACACCAGCCTTTTTTGAACCGGCACTCGATTATATTGTCTGTAAAATTCCCCGTTGGGACTTGGGCAAGTTTACCGGCGTGAGCAAACAGATCGGATCCAGCATGAAGAGTGTTGGCGAGATTATGGCCATCGGCCGCAACTTCGAGGAGGTGATCCAAAAAGGTTTGCGTATGGTGGGGCAGGGCATGCATGGTTTTGTGGCCAATCACCCATTGCAAAACAAAGATATCCGCGAGGAGTTGGCTGAACCCACCGATCAGCGCATATTTGCCATTTCCGAAGCCCTTCAGGCAGGCATGGGCATCGATGAGATTCATGAGTTGACCCGCATTGACAAATGGTTCCTCGAGAAACTGAAAAATATCACCGACCTTAAATCGGAGCTCGAACAGCACGATTCTGTGGGCGACCTCTCCACCGATACGATCCGTCAGGCAAAAAAGATGGGATATTCCGATTTCCAGATTGCTCGTTTGGTCTTCAAAGGCCATGAGTCGAATATGGAAGATCAGTTGCTTCAGGTGCGCCAGGAACGTAAGGACAGGGGCATTCTACCCGTGGTGAAACAGATTGACACCATGGCGGGTGAGTTTCCCGCCAAAATCAACTATTTATACCTCACTTACAGTGGATCTACCAACGATGTGGATTACGAAAAAGATGGTAAATCGGTTGTGGTGTTGGGTTCCGGAGCCTACCGTATTGGTTCCTCTGTGGAGTTTGACTGGTGTAGTGTTAATGCTATTGAAACCATCAAGAAAGAGGGTTTGCGTTCGGTGATGATCAACTACAACCCTGAAACCGTGAGTACCGACTACGATGTGTGCGACCGCCTTTACTTCGATGAACTCTCTTTGGAGCGCGTGTTGGACATACTGGAACTTGAAGCGCCCAAAGGGGTGATTGTTTCCGTGGGTGGCCAAATACCTAATAACTTGGCCATGAAGCTTCATCGCCAGAATATTCCGATCCTGGGCACTTCGCCTGTCAACATCGACAATGCCGAAAACCGCCAGAAATTTTCGGCTATGCTCGATGCGCATAAGATTGACCAGCCCCGCTGGAGCGAATTGACCTCCATCGAAGATATTTACACTTTTGCCGATGAAGTTGGTTTCCCGGTATTGGTCCGTCCATCTTACGTTCTTTCGGGTGCTGCCATGAATGTGGTTTCCAACAAGGAAGAATTAGAGCATTTCCTCAACCTGGCTGCCAATGTGTCGAAGGAGTTTCCGGTTGTGGTGAGCGAGTTCATCGAACAAGCCAAGGAGATTGAGATTGATGCGGTTGCCGACAAGGGTGAGATGATTGCTTTTGCCATTTCCGAGCACATTGAGTTTGCCGGGGTGCATTCGGGTGATGCCACCATCGTGTTCCCTGCCCAGAAACTTTATGTGGAGACCATCCGCCGAGTGAAGAAAATTGCCCGTGAGATTGCTAAGGCGCTCAACATCAGTGGGCCATTCAATATGCAGCTGCTTGCCAAGGACAACGACATCAAGGTGATTGAGTGTAACCTGCGTGCTTCGCGTAGCTTCCCATTTGTTTCCAAGGTGTTGAAGGTGAACCTGATTGAGTTGGCCACCAAGGTGATGTTGGATATGCCATACGAGAAGCCGGAAATCAACCTCTTCAACATCGACTATGTGGGCATCAAGGCGCCCCAGTTCTCATTCGCTCGTTTGCAAAAGGCCGACCCGGTTTTGGGTGTCGATATGTCGTCCACTGGCGAGGTGGGCTGTATCGGGGAGAATTATTACGATGCGGTGTTGCAATCCATGCTTTCGGTGGGATACCGAATTCCGCAGAAGAATATTCTGATATCGTCAGGTCCGTTGCGTTCGAAGATTGAGTTGCTCAACAGCGCCCGCATGCTTAAGGAGCGGGGCTACAACCTCTTTGCCACTGGTGGCACCCATAAGTTCTTTGCGGAGAATGGGGTTGAAACCACCTTGTTGCATTGGCCCGATGAAAACCAGAGTCCCAATACCATGGAGTATATCCGTGAGAAGAAGATCGACCTGGTGGTTAATATCCCTAAAAACCTGAGCAAGAAGGAGCTGAACAACGGGTACCAGATTAGGCGCGATGCCATTGACTTCAACATTCCGTTGATCACCAATGCCCGCCTGGCCAGTGCCTTTATCTATGCATTCTGCAAGATGGACATCAGCCAGATCTCCATCAAGAGCTGGGATGAATACAAATATTGATACAACAAAACGGAGCCCACAAGGCTCCGTTTTTATTTAGAATATGGAGATGCCGGTATAAGTGGTGAAAAGTTCCAGTGCTTTGCTGCCCAAAACTGAGTTCCCTTGGTGGTTGAGTTCGGGCGACCAAACGGCAATGGTCATCTGTTTGGGGATGATACCAACAATGCCGCCCCCCACGCCACTCTTGGCAGGGATGCCCACCCTGAAGGCAAAGTCGCCCACCGCATCGTAGGTGCCGCAAGTCTGCATCAGGGCATTCACCCGTTTGGTTTCACGGCTGCCCAGTATCCGTTCCCCATCCAACGTCCGTCCCCCTTTTGCCAGGAAAAGGAACGATTTGGCCAGATCCTCACAACTCATCCGTATGGAGCATTGGTAAAAGTAGGTATCCAATACGCTCTCCACATCGTTGTGGATGTTGGCGTAGCTTTTGATGAAATTGGCCAAAGCCGCGTTGCGGAAGCCTGTGTTGCGCTCACTGGCCGCTACCTCATAATCAAAATCTATTCCGTCGTTTTTCGAAAGTTTTCGGATGAAGCGGATGATCTCGCTGCGTGCCTCGGGGTACAACGACAGAATGCCGTCGGTGATCACCAGTGCTCCTGCATTGATGAACGGGTTTCGGGGAATGCCTTTCTCATACTCGAGCTGAACCAGCGAATTGAATGGGTTGCCTGAGGGTTCTACCCCTACACGGTTGCCCAGTTCCAAACCATTTTTGCGAATGAAAAGTACCAGGGTGAGGAGCTTGGAGATGCTCTGGATGGAGAAATTCTCTGCACTGTTGCCAATGGCATAATGCTGCCCGTCCACCGTGGTGATGGCCATCCCGAATTGGCGGGGATTCACATTGGCCAGGGCTGGGATATAGTTGGCCACGGCACCCTGGCCGTAAAGGTGGGTGACCTCGTGTGCTATTTTTTGAAGAACCTTATTGAAATCCATCCTGATGCATTTATCCTGATGGACAAAATTAATGTTGCTGCCGGGATTATGCTGATGGATATCTTAAAAGTTTAAGCATAAAAACATGTTTGTTGACATATTTTTGCTTTTTACAACCCTGTTTTAGGGTTCCTGCAAAAGTGCCTCGGCAATCTTAAGGTCAAAAGGAGTTGTCAGCTTGATGTTTTCGCGGTTGCCTTCCGTCAGGAATATCTCGTAACCAGCTTCTTCCACCACGCTGGCGTCGTCGGTAAAAAACGCCTGATGCGGTTGTGCGTATGCTTTTTCAAGCTGCTCGTAATGAAATACCTGGGGGGTTTGCACCAGCTTAACCGTACTGCGGTCAATGGCGCGATTACCCTCCTCGTCGCTTAACCGCACCGATTCATAAGCATCGACGACGGGAATGGCATTACCCAAGGCGGCAGCCTGGTGGTAGCAACTATCCAGTGTACGCAACGATACAAAGGGGCGCACGCCATCGTGGATGCCCACCAGCACATTGGCTTCCTTAACCAGTTTCAAGCCATTTTTGACGCTGTGGAATCGGGTTGCGCCTCCAAAGGTGACTTGGTGCTCTATATTGAAGTTGTACTGTTCGCAAAGCGATCCCCAATATTTTATCTGATCCTGGGGTAGCACCAGAATGATTTTTATGCTCTTGTCGAAATCATAAAATTGTTGGATGGTATGCATCAATATGGGTTTCCCGCCAATAACCAGGAATTGTTTTGGGCGGTCGGCACCCATGCGCATTCCACTTCCTCCAGCTACGATGATGGCATATTTTTTCATGGCTCCTTTTTTTTCGTTTAGCAAATCCTATTTTGCCCGATGTGTCATCCAATATGGTTTGATTCCGTTTTTCTGGTTTTAAAACAAGGCACTTAAGGAGACGGTGAAGAATCCCAAAAGATACCCAACATATACCTGGGCTGGTTGGTGTGATTCTGTTTTTAACCGTGCCCAGCCCACCAAGCCTGCTATCACAAATACAGCTGCCACAAAAACAATCAGCTGTGGATTGAACCGCCAGGCCAATGTTGTAGCTAGAGCAGTGATGCCGCCCATACCCACCATGTGGATGCTGACCTTCCAGAAGAGCGTGACGGAGAGCGCAAAAATGACCGATACGATGGTGAAAAATATGAAAGAGTTGATGAATTTTGGGATAATTGGCACGCGGTTCAGTATCCAGTAGCCCACAAAGCAGGAGATGGCAGTTGCCAACATGGGCCAGAAACGCTCTTTCCGCTCAATCATATACACCGATTCCACCACGCCCATAATCTGGAACAGAGGAATCAGGGTCATGGGGATGATGCAGGTGGTGGCGGCTACAATCACCAGAACAACCCGCTTTATTTCGATTGGTAGGAAGCTGATGGGACCTCCCATATTAAAAATCAGGATCAAACCGACTGTTGGCATCAACAACGGGTGAAAAATAAGGGAAACAATTTTGGCTGTCAATTTCATTCTGGAAAAAATATTTTAAAGTTCCTTTCTCAAGCGGGCAACCGGAATCCCCAGCTGCTCACGGTATTTGGCCACGGTACGTCGAGCAATGTTGTACGATTTTTCTTTCAATATATCGGTTAGTTTGTCATCGGTCAACGGTTTGCGCTTGTCTTCGTTGGAGATGCACTCCTCCAGTATCTTCTTGATCTCCCGTGTGCTCACCTCTTCGCCGCTGTCGGTTTGCAACCCTTCGGAGAAGAAATACTTGAGTGGGAATATTCCAAAGTGGGTTTGGATGTATTTGCTATTCGATACCCTTGAGATGGTGGAGATGTCCAGTTTGGTATCATCGGCAATGTCCTTGAGGATCATGGGGCGCAGGCACGTTTCGTCACCTTCCATGAAGTAGGCCTTCTGGTAGTCCAAAATGGCTTCCATCACCGTCAGCAAGGTGTTTTGGCGCTGTTTGATGGCGTCTATAAACCATTTGGCCGAATCCAGCTTTTGCTTGACAAACATGACAGCTTCCTTCTGGTCGCGCGATTGGTTCTTTTTGTTGGTTTGATAGTTTTCAATCATCTCGGAGTAGGTCTGGCTAATCCGCAGCTCGGGCACATTGCGGCTGTTCAAGCTCAAGTTGAACTGATCCTCTTCGATCTCCAGGATGAAATCGGGGATGATCAGCTGCGCTGTTTTGCTTAACGAATTGCTGTAGGAGCTGCCTGGTTTGGGATTGAGTTTAAGTATCTCATCCAGAGCATCGCGCAAATCCTCCTCCTCGATGTGGAGCCGGCGGGTGATTTTGTCGTAGTGCTTTTTGGTGAATTCCTCGAAATGCGATTTGATGATTTTGTAGGCAATCTCATTCACCGGGTCATTCAAATCGCGTTTCTTCAACTGGAGTAGCAAGCACTCCTGCAAGTCGCGCGCCCCCACACCTGGTGGGTCAAAATCCTGCACGATGTTGAGTATTTCGAGTGCCTCTTTTTCGTCCACCTCAATATTCTGGGCAAAGGCCAGGTCGTCGATTATTTCATCTATTTCACGTCGCAGGTAGCCGTCTTCGTCGATGTTGCCAATAATGTACTCAGCAATTTTCGCCTGCTCCTCTGTCATCAGGCGTAGCCCCAACTGGGCTATCAGGTGCTCATGGAATGAGGCGCCTTCGGAGAAGGGGATCTCATCTTGCTTGTCGTCTTTTGAATAGTTGTTGGTTTGTAGCTTGTAAGCTGGAATATTTTCATTCTGTATGTAGTCGTCCAGAGATACTTCTTCGCGCTCACGAGGCTCATCACTTTCCCCGCTCTCCTCATACTCTTTTTTTTCAGCAATCTCCAAAACAGGATTTTCCTCAATCTCTGCTTTTATGCGCTGTTCGAGTTGGGCTGTAGGGATTTCCAAAAGTTTGATCACCTGTATTTGCAGTGGTGACAACTTTTGAAGTAGTTTTTGTTGTAAGCTCTGTTTTAACATAAAATATTGTTTCTATTCCCTGATGTGGCTTTTTATAAACAAGTATGGCTTCGTTAAAGTTTAGCAAGCCGTTATGAAACGGCTCACGAACCGCTCTTCAACAAAATTAGGATATATTCTTCATTTACCCCACATTTTTTCCTTGTATTGTGGTTTCTTCCGCATGGAAATGTTTGGGGCAAAAAAAGATCCGGTATTTTTTTTGATACCGGATCTTTGAGGTTGGTTGATATTATTGTTTAGAATTCCGCATTCTTTGGGGTGCGTGGGAATGGGATAACATCGCGAATGTTGCCCATGCCGGTGACAAACAGCATCATTCGTTCGAAACCCAATCCGAAGCCACTGTGAGGCACGGCGCCAAAACGGCGGGTGTCGAGATACCAGTCCATCTCTTCGTGGGGGATGTCCATTTCCTGCATGCGAGCCATCAGTTTGTCGTAGTTCTCTTCACGCTGCGAGCCACCAATAATCTCCCCAATTTGAGGGAAGAGCACATCCATGGCTCTTACGGTCTGGTTGTCCTGGTTTAGCTTCATGTAGAATGCCTTGATCTCCTTTGGATAGTCGGTGAGGATCACCGGTTTCTTGAAATGTTTTTCCACCAAGAAGCGTTCGTGCTCGCTTTGCAAGTCGGATCCAAAGCCGGTGATTGGATATTTGAACTGTCCCTTTTTGTTTGGTTTGGAGTTGATCAATATGTCGATGGCCTCGGCATACTTCACTCGGGCAAATTGATTTTCCAAAACAAAGTTGAGCTTCTCAATCAGTTCCATGCTGCGGTCGTCGGCTTTTTTGTCTTTTTCCTCTTCCTGCAGGCGCTGGCTCAAGAATTTTAAATCGTCCATGCAGTTGTTCAGGGCATAGCGAATCAAGTACTTCAGGAATTCTTCGGCCAGATCCATGTTATCGTCCAGGTCGTAGAACGCCATTTCAGGTTCAATCATCCAGAATTCGGCCAAATGGCGCGATGTGTTGGAGTTTTCAGCCCTGAAGGTTGGTCCAAAGGTGTAGATTTCCGCAAGTGCCATGGCTGCCAACTCCCCTTCCAGCTGACCCGAAACAGTCAGGTTGGTCGATTTTCCGAAGAAATCTTCCTTGTAGTTGATGGAGCCATCCTCGTTGCGGGGTGGCTGTTCCATGTTTAGCGTCGTCACGCGGAACATTTCGCCGGCACCTTCGGCATCCGAAGCGGTTATGATGGGGGTGTGCACATTGAAGAAGCCTTTGCTGTTGAAGAACTCATGCACGGCAAAAATCATGGCATGGCGGATGCGGGCAATGGCACTAAAGGTGTTGGTGCGGAAACGCAGATGGGCAATCTCTCTTAAAAATTCCAGAGAGTGTTTTTTGGGCTGTAGGGGATAGGCATCGGCATCGCAATCGCCCAAAACCTCAATGGTGGAAGCCAAGAGTTCCACATTTTGGCCGGTTCCCTGGCTGGGGTTGAGCTTTCCGCTCACCGAGAGGGAAGCCCCGGTGGTGATGCGTTTCAGCATCGCTTCATCAAAATTGGGCACATCCACCACCACTTGCAGGTTGTGTATGGTCGATCCATCGTTGAGGGCAATAAAACTGACTTGTTTGTTGCCTCTGCGGGTTCTTACCCAGCCTTTTACGTTGATTTCCTTATCAAAATCGGTCGATTTTAGTACTTCTGTTATTTTAGTCCGACGCAGCATTGTCTTACAGTTTTTTATTATACAGTTTACAAAAATAGTGATTTGTTTGTATCAATCTCCTTTTAGCTCAACTTATTGCTTAAAAATAAAAGCCTCTGCAACTTGCAAAGGCTTTTGTTATAGTTTGTGGACGGGTTATTTTTTTGTGAACCGTCCCAATTTGTTGTCGTAGTTCAGGTAGTATTTCCCTTTTTCCAGACCACCCACTTTCACCGAATCGCCATAGCCTTTGAAGACAATGCCACCATACTGGTCGTAAATCTCGTACATGGTGGGTGCCGAAAAGGCGATGAGGTCGTCCACGCGCTCAGGCGAGAAGGTCACTTCCGGGATGGTGGTGATGATCACAGCTTCCTTTGAGAGTATGGGTTTGTTGCGGTAATCGGTTTGCTTCACCCTGAATTTGTTGATGCCGCTGTGGAGCCTGACTTTGGTGTTGTATTGATTCTCTCCTTTTTTGCCCGATCCATTTAATTCGGCCACCTTGATCCATTTGTTCCAACGGTATTGTTCGATGATGAATGGGAGTGACCCCGATTCACCACTGGTGGTGAAGCTGATCACGTCGTCCTTGACTCCAACGGCATCAATCTTAGCCGCCACCCTGGGGTTTAAAACCTCTGGGTTAAGTACTTTTGGGGTGCACTCTTCCTTATAACGGATGTTTACCGTAATCTGGTCGCCAATGGTGAAGTTGTAAACCGACAAATCGATCTCGAATGCACTGGAATTGATTTCGTCGGTGGTGGTCATGCCATTGACGGTCACTTCGTAGATGCAAAACCCGACACCCGATGCAGCAAATGGATTTCGTACATATAAATTTTCTCCTTGAAACGTGCCTTTTAAAACCATCTCACCGGCATGGGCAGCCGTGGACGATATGGCGATGAGAACCAAAGAGAGTATAAAATTTTTCATAGAACAGTTTTATGGAACAGATTTGGATTCATCGTGCAATTTATAAAACTAAATTACTATTGCAAAATTTTCATTATTAGAAACCACTATTTTTTTATATGTTGCCTATTATGGTGGACTTAAAGGTTGTTTTCAAGCCATAAAAGTTGGTTGCTGAACAAAAATTGGCAATGTTAATTTTTTTTCACCTATTTATTTTGTCAATCAAAAATTACTCTGTTGCGGGTGCTTCCACCCAGTCGCCATGTTGTTTGATGAGTTCGATCAAGGCATCCACGGCTTCCTGCTCGGGCAGGTTTTTGGCCACCAACTCTCTGTTTTTAAAGAGGGAAACCCTTTGCGGTCCCGATCCTACATAGCCGTAGTCGGCATCGGCCATCTCTCCAATGCCATTGACGATGCAGCCCATAATGCCTATTTTGAGCCCTTTCAGATGGCTGGTTCGTGCCTTGATGATACGGGTGGTCTCGCGCAGGTCGAATAGTGTGCGGCCACAACCCGGGCAGGAGATGAAGTCGGTTTGTGAAAAACGGACCCTTGAGGCTTGCAATATGCCAAATTGCGTGTCGATGATGCGCTGGTGTGGTATGCTTTTGTTGTCCAGTAGAATGCCGTCGGCGAACCCGTCGAGGAAGAGCAAACCGGCATCGGCGGCTGCTGCTATCTGGAATTGCTCAATATCTGTTGTGTCATAAGCCAAGGCGATGATAACAGGATTGGTTATTTGGTGCTGAGCCAAGGTCAGGATGAAAGCCCTTAGTTCGGCTGGGGCATTGATGTGGTGGCTTTCGGCAACGATAATGGCCTGTTTCAGGGTCTTGAGCTTTTCTATTGTGGATTCGTTCAAGTCGCTGTAATTCAGTTCTAAAAACCCAGGCGTTCCTTCCGTCTGATCCATCGTTTCTTTGGAGAGCAGCGGGTAGGCGATGCCGGTTTGACTGCAATGCACCAGCTTGCTGTTGTTGGGGGCTTGTATGATTTGGTAATCGGGCTGCAAAAGGCCAATAGGCCCCGTTTGAGCTCGCCAAGGTGCCATCACCACCGGCAATGCATTGCCTCCAATGTTGAGGATTTGGTGGGTTGTGCGTTTGTGGTATTCATAAGGATGGAACGTGGCGCTGTCGGCGGGTTTGATGGATTGGTGCCCAGTTCTTTGGGTGATGTGGCGCACCAGTTTTTGAGCCACCGGGATTTCCAGACATGGTTCTTCGGTGAGCGATACACGGATGGTGTCGCCCAGTCCATCGGCCAGCAGTGCGCCTGTGCCAACGGCCGATTTGATGCGCCCCTCCTCTTCGCTTCCCGCCTCGGTGACACCCAAGTGCAACGGGTAAGCCATCTGTTCCTGTCGCATGGTGGCAGCCAATAGGCGTACTGTGTGCACCATCACCCTGGTGTTACTCGATTTGATGCTGATGACGATGTTGTGGAAATTCTCCTCTCGGCAAATGCGAAGGTATTCCATGCATGAGGCCACCATGCCGGCGGGGGTGTCGCCATAGCGCGCCATAATGCGGTCGGACAACGACCCGTGGTTGACGCCAATGCGGAGGGCCGTATGGTGTTGTTTGCAGATGGCAAGGAGTGGTAGTAGTTTTTCCTTGATTTCAGCCATGGCAAGGGTGTCATCGGAATTGGAATAGGCCTCCAGGTCGAATTTTTTGGCGCCTCCCACAAAGTTGCCCGGATTGATCCTCACTTTTTCCACCAAGGTGGCCGCAATTTCTGCTGCGTTTGGGTTGAAATGGATGTCGGCCGACAAGGGCGTGTTGTATCCCTTTTGACGCAAGCCCTCTTTTATGTTTTTTAAGTTGGCCGCTTCACGTCGGCCTTGTGTTGTGAGGCGCACCAGTTCGCCACCTGCTTCAATGATGGAGATGCATTGTTCAACCGAAGCTTCGGTGTCGAGGGTGTTGGTGGTGGTCATCGACTGGATGCGGATTGGATTGTCGCCGCCGATGCCGATCTCGCCAATCGGCACCGCTATGGTTTCGTTTCGCCGGTATTCAAAAAGCGAGTGGCAGTATGGGTGTGCTTGATTCATTTTCATCTACCTATTCGTAACAAATGATACACAAAGGTAATGCACCAGGCGTATTTTCAAAAACAATCAGTATTTTTGCTACAACCATTTCGAAAAGCTATGTCTGTTAAGGTCGATTCCGTCAGTAAATACTATGGGGTGCAGAAAGCCCTCAACCAGGTTTCCTTTGAGATTCAACCAGGGGAGGTGGTCGGTTTCCTTGGCCCCAATGGTGCCGGGAAATCAACAATGATGAAGATCATCACCGGATTTTTGAAACCCTCTGAAGGGTCGGTCTCCGTGTGCGGGTTCGACGTGCTGGAGTACACGTATGAGGTTCAAAAGCTGATTGGTTATTTGCCCGAGCACAACCCACTCTATCTCGATATGTATGTTAGGGAGTACCTTGGCATGGTGGCTCGGCTATACCGCATTGTCCGCCCAGCCAACCGCATTGCGGAGGTGATTGAACAAACGGGGCTGATTGCCGAGTGTCATAAGAAAATTGGTTCTCTTTCGAAGGGCTATCGCCAAAGGGTTGGATTGGCTCAAGCGTTGCTGCCCGACCCCAAAGTATTGATTCTCGATGAGCCCACTACCGGGCTCGATCCAAACCAGATTATTGAGGTGCGCGAACTGATCAGGAAGATTGGGGAGCAGAAAACTGTAATGCTCTCCACCCACATCATGCAGGAGGTGGAAGCCATCTGCCAACGCATCATCATCATCAACAAAGGGGAGATTGCTGCGCAGGGGAATGCTGCTGATGTCATCTTTTCAACGCGCCACCATTCGGTTGTGGAGGTGGAATTTGAACAGACCGTTGATGCCAATTTGTTGAAACAGATACCTCTTGTTGAATCGGTTGCTTCCAACGATGGTAAGCGTTTTGTGGTGACCGCGGCTGGCCACAGCGATGTGCGCGGGGATCTGTTTCGTTTTGCAGTGGCTCATCACCTCACTCTGTTGGCGTTGACCCGGAAGGAGAGCCAATTGGAGGATGTGTTCCACCAATTGACCATGCCCGACGGGTTGAGTCATTAAGGTGCCAGACGGTCGATCTGCCATTGCTCCTGCTGTTTTTTTAGGTATGCAAAACGGTCGTGCAGGCGGTTGGGACGTCCCTGCCAAAATTCAAAATAATCGGGCTTCAATAAATAGCCGCCCCAGTGCGGAGGCCTTTCTATTTGGGGCTTGATGCTTTCCGATGCAGCGGTTTTTCTCATATTGCTGATCCACTCTTCGGTGATGATGCGGCTTTGGGGTGATAGCCAGGCACCAATGCGGCTGTTGGCAGGGCGGGCATGGAAATATTCGTCGCTGGTTAGGGCATCTGTTAGGGTTACCGTGCCACGTATGCGCACCTGTCGTTCCAATTCAGGCCAGAAAAAGGTTAGGGCGGCTTGTGGCTTATTTTGCATCTGTTGCCCTTTGCTGCTTTCGTAGTTGGTGAAAAAGACGAACCCTTCTGGTGTTGTTTCCTTCAAAAGCACAATTCTGGCATCAGGTTTGCCATGTTTGTCTACGGTGGATAAGCACATGGCGGTGGGTTCCTTCTCCTTGGCGACGATGGCTTGTTGGAGCCATTGGCTGAATTGCCCAAATGGGTTTTCGTCCAGATCGGTTCGGTTCAATTCCATCCGCCGATACTCGGTTCGGATGTGGGCTAAATCTTGCATAGGTGTCGTTTATGATCTTTCAACAGTGATGGCGATGATTTGTTTGTTTTGAATGCTAAAAAACTCAAAACATGTTTTTAAACCACCTTTTCGAACATCAATTGATATTAAAAAGTCCTACTTTTGTGACGCAAAATTGAAAATATTTAAATCTTAACAAGATGCAATATAGAATTATGACAGCCGAAGAGGCCGCCGAGTATGTGAATCATGGCGACTTGGTAGGCTTTAGTGGTTTTACACCTGCCGGTGCCCCCAAGGTGGTTCCCGGAGCTATTGCTGCCAAGGCAAAAGCAGAGCATGCCAAGGGTAATGAGTTTAAAATTGGTGTGGTAACCGGTGCCTCCACCGGCGATTCATTGGATGGGGAATTGGCACGTGCTAATGCTATTGCCTTCCGCACACCCTATCAATCCAACAACGACCTGAAAGCCGCCTTGAACAAAGGAGAAGTGCGTTATTTTGATATGCACCTTTCCCAATTGGCTCAGGAACTGCGTTATGGCTTTTTAGGCAAGATCAAAATTGGTGTCATCGAAGCAGCTGATGTAACCCCCAACGGCGAGATCCTTTTGACCTCGGGTGTGGGTATCACCCCTACCATTTGCAATCTGGCCGACAAGCTAATTATTGAATTGAACCACCGTCATCCCAAGGAACTGCTTGGCTTGCACGATATTTACGAACCTCTTGATCCCCCTTATCGCCGCGAGATTCCAATTTTCTCGGTTCGCGATCGTGCTGGGCAGCCTTACGTGAAAGTTGACCCCTCCAAGATCATCGGTATTGTTGAAAATAACATGCCCGACCAGGTGGGTGGTTTTGCGCCAGTGGATGAAACGACTAAAAAGATTGGTGATAATGTAGCTGCATTCTTGGCCAGCCAAATTAAAAATGGTACCATTCCTGCCTCTTTTCTTCCGGTTCAATCGGGTGTGGGCAATATTGCCAACGCTGTGTTGGGTTCTTTGGGCTCCAACAAGGATATCCCTGCCTTCACCATGTACACCGAGGTGATTCAGGATGCCGTGATCGGATTGATGAAAGAGGGTCGTGTTTCTTTTGCCAGCGGTTGTTCATTGACTGTTACCAAAGAGGTACTGGATGACATCTATGCCAACCTTGATTTCTTTAAGGACAAGCTGGTGCTCCGTCCTCAGGAACTCTCCAACAATCCTGAAGTTGTGCGCCGTCTGGGCTTGATCACCATCAATACAGCTCTGGAAGCCGACTTATTTGGTAACATCAACAGCACCCACGTGCTGGGGAACAAGATGATGAATGGTTTGGGCGGTTCAGGTGATTTCACTCGCAATGCCTTCTTCTCGATATTTACTTGTCCTTCAACAGCTAAAGGCGGTTGCATCTCAACCATCGTGCCTTCAGTAAGTCACATCGACCATACTGAGCACTCGGTTAAAGTGTTGATCACCGAGCAAGGCGTGGCCGATTTGAGGGGCAAATCACCCCGCGAAAGGGCAACAGCTATCATCGAGAATTGTGTGAACCCCGAATACAAACAGTTGATGTGGGATTACCTGAAGCTTTCGGGTAAATGCCATACGCCCCATGCATTGGCTTCGGCCTTTAATATGCATGTGGAGTTTGCCAAATCTGGCGATATGCGCAATACCAAATGGTGATTAAATTATGACTATGTTATATAAAAAAGGGTTCCGCACGGAACCCTTTTTTTATAGTTGATGTTTAGTTCTTTCGACCGAAATTGAAAGTCTCTGAAGGCGTTCGGGCTTGATTCATCATCTTGGCCAGCTTTTTCACCAGTTTGGGGTACTGCCCGGCTAGGTTGTTTTGCTCTGCTTCATCCTTGCTCAAGTCAAAAAGTTGTATGGCATCGGGCTGTTCCTTGCCGTAATTGAGTTGGATGGCTTTCCAATTGCCCTGGCGGATGGCTCTTTTGCCGCCCATCTCATGAAACTCCCAATACAGGTATTGGTGTTGCTTTTGTTTGCCTTTGCCGGTCAGGGTTGGCAGCATGGATATGCCATCAAGGTTTTTGGGTGCTTTGATGCCAGCCATATCGGTGGCGGTGGGTAGGATGTCCCAAAATGCTGAGATGTGGTTGCTCACCGAACCAGCTTGGATGGTTTGTGGCCACCAAGCCACCATGGGGGTGCGGATACCGCCTTCGGTCAAGTCGCGCTTGTAACCGGTGAATTGGGCGTTGCTGTTGAAGAATTCGGGGTCGTTGCCACCTTCCATATGGCCTCCATTGTCGCTGGTGAAGATCACGATGGTGTTTTTGTCAATTCCCTGTTTTACCAACAGATCCATCACTTCACCCACATAAGCATCTAGGCGTGTCACCATGGCAGCATACATGGCGCGTGGCATTTCGCAGCTACCGTAACTGTAATTGGATCCTTTGTAGGGCTTTTCTTCGAACTTGCCGGCATACATGGCTATTATGGAGTCGTTGGGGCCGGCAAGTTCGGCGTGTGGCAACACATACGACAGGTAGGCGTAAAATGGTTTGCCGGTGTTTTCCTTGATGAATTGGATGGCCTGCTGGTGGATCAAATCCTGCGCATACACCTTGTTGCTGAAGTTTTTATTCTCGGGCAATTCAACACGAGTCTGGTTATGGTAAAGGTATTCGGGGTAGTATTTGTGAGCCTGGCGCTGGCAGTTGTAGCCGTAGAACTCCTCGAAACCCTTCATGTTGGGATCGCCTTCCGATCCGGGATAACCCAATCCCCATTTGCCAAAAGCGCCTGTGGCATAGCCTGCCTCTTGCAATAGTTGAGCCATGGTTGGGGTCTCAGCCGGGATGGGTTCTTGACCTTCGGGACTGACCTCCTGGTTGCCACGAATGGGGGTATGGCCGGTGTGCAAGCCAGTCAATAACGATGAGCGCGAAGGTGCCGATACCGTGGAGCCCGAATAGTGTTGGGTGAAGAGCATGCCTTCACGGGCCATGCGGTCGATGTTGGGGGTTTGGATTTTTTGCTGTCCGTAACAGCCCAAATCGCCAATGCCCAAATCATCGGCCAAAATGTAAATGATGTTGGGCGATTGCTGTGCGATGGCCGAAGTTTGTGCTACTGATGCTCCCGTTAGAGTCAAAAGCCATAGTTTGTTGCCCGAGATGGTTCTGCTCAAGCAGCGTAATGGTTTCAAATTAATCATGTGTTGATAGTTTTAATAGTGTGTGTTATCGTTATGCCCTCCGAGGAGGGTGTTGTGTTCTTAATCCCTAATTGCTATCCCTAATTCCCCTCAAGGGGACATTGAGTCGTGATTGTGCTAAGTTATTTGCAGTAAGATGCTGTGAAATTGGCGTGTTTTTAATATTGAAATTTAACAAGTTTGCTTATGATCTAATTTCACTTTACAGCACTTTGTAATCTCGTCAACTACTTCATTGATGTGATTGGTTACTTTTTCATTCGTAAACCGAATCACTTCAATCCCAAAATCATTTAACTCTGCCTCCCTACCAATATCATACTTCTTTTGTTCATTATTTTTATGTATTCCTCCATCAATTTCAATAACTAGTTTTTAATGAATGGCAATAAAAATCGGCAATAAATATATCAATAGGATGCTGGGGGCGAAAACGCAATCCTAGTATTTTTTCCCCTTTTAATTGTTCCCATAAATACAGCTCTGAAACAGTCATGCTAGCCCGCAATACTTTTGCTTTTTAAAAATATGCGGTTCTGCATTGTAGAACATACTGACTTGATTGCCGATACTCATGAAAAAGTTATGTTGCGTTCTTAGTTATCTCACCTATTCTTTTGATATTATCTTTCTAAATTGCCATCCCAAAATTAGTTTCATTGAACTTTGTTTCATTAAAGGGGACTTTTGGCACTGCTTGGGCTTAAGTTATAGGAAGAGGATCGGGAGTGAATCCAAATTTCCACCTTGCCTGACAAATATAGATATAAACTCTTTTTAACCAAAGGTGAGGAGTCGGAATGTGGTCAAGTCTCCAAGTCACCAAGTCTTTTAGTCACCATGTCGGAAAATGTCCGCGGCAGAAACGAAGGCCTGCAACCTCTAATTTAATGGCTAAAGCTTGTTTTTTTGAGGTTCAAACCCGCTTTGCAAGGGTGGTAGCTCATAGTTGTTAGTTCGTAGCTCATAGCTGTTAGCTCATAGGAGTTAGCTCTTAGCTATCAGCTAACTCCTAACTCCTAAAAACTTATCGCTAAAGCCGAAGGCGTCCTAACTCCTATCAGCTACCAGCTAGCTTTCGTTAGAATATTTGATGCAGGACATGGTGACTTTTTAGATGCCCAAACCCGGGCAATTGCAGTTGATAGAATGTTTCCAGGGAATCAATCAGCTGTTGGCGGATGGTGGTGTTCCACTTTTGTTGGTCGATGTTGTTTAGGTTGGTGTTCAACAGCTCTTTCCAGTATTGGTTGACCCCATCGGTCAAATAGTGGTTGTGGTTGGGTTTGGTGGTGCTGAAGCGGCCGTTTTGTAAGTCGAAGTACGGCATTTTCTGGATCTCCTGAGGGAAAAAACCCAGGAAACGGGTGAGCTGCAACATAAAATAGAGGTGGAAATTGTTTTCTCCGGGAATGCCTTCGTCAAGAGCCTGGATGGACTGCATCAGGTATTGGAACAGATGGTCGTTGGCCTCCTCTTCGCGCAGCGATTTGGTGAGCAGCTCGGTGATGAAAAATGCGATGGCGCGGCGCACTGGGTGGAATGGGATGGTTTTGAAGGGCCAATGGATCTTCAACTCTTTGATGCGGTGCAGCTCTTTCTTGTTTTTGTGGTACACCTCCAGATCGAGGATGGTGAGTGGCTGCAATAGTGCCAACAGGTTTTTTTTCTTGGCCGATCGCACCGAGTTGACAATATAGGCCTGCCTGCCCAACTCTTCGGTATAGATGTGCACAATAATGCTTGTTTCGGCATAATTGATGTGGCTGAGTACGATTCCCCTGGTCTTGACAAGCATGGCGGTTCCCCTTTATTTTATGTTGAAACCGAATGCCTCGATGATTGCCCTGTTCTTTTCCGAACAAGCCACCTGGTAGGCACCAAATTCGCGCCGCACCGGGTAGTCGCCCCGTTGTTTTTCGAAGTCGGCTACCGATGCCCGCAAACGGCTGTCGTCCTCGCGTATTGGGTAGGTTTGCAGAATCAGCTCAGCCATCATGGCTTCAAAACCAATATCTTCGTGAGCCATCAACTGGGGGTTTTGTGGTTGCGGCATACCTTTTATCTCCAGGTTTTTTATCTCCAGGTTGAAAAAATCGGAGATGCTTCTCACGGCCATGGAGGTGCCGTTCGCCTTGCTGTCGAGCGAGTAGCCGGCAATGTGTGGCGTGGCCAGCCAGCTTTTTCCCAGCAGTTCTTGGTTGATGGCGGGTTCGTGTTCCCATACGTCGATGATGGTGCGGCTGATGATGCCCTCGTCCAGCCCTTTGATGAGCGCTTGGGTGCTGGTTACTTCGCCACGCGCTGCATTGATAATGGTGACCCCTTTTTTAAATAGCGGCAAGGTTTGATCATTCAGCATGTGGTGGGTGGCATATTCGCCGTCCATGGTTAATGGAGTGTGGTAGGTGATGATGTCGGCTTGGGCAATGGCCTCTTCATAACCGATGAAATGCTCCTCTGGTTCGTTCATCGCCCGGATGGGATCCACCGGTAGTACTTCCATGCCCAACAGCTGTGCGAGGCGATGCACTTTGCGGCCTACATGCCCCACCCCGATGATGGCTATTTTTTTGCCCTTTAATGGATAGTCCAATTCTTTTACCATCAAAGCCAGTGTGGCAGCTACATATTGCAACACCGAGCCGGAGTTACACCCGGGTGCATTGACCCAATGGATGCCCTTGTGGTCGCAGTATTGGGTGTCGATGTGGTCGAAACCTACGGTGGCCGTTGCAATCATCTTCACTTGGCTCCCCTCGAGCAGCTGGGCGTTGCAACGGGTTCGGGTTCGGGTGATGAGGGCATCAGCCTTGGCAACATCCTCGGGGGTGGTTTCGGCTCCTGCTTTGTACACTACCTCGGCATAGGGTTCCAATAGGCCGGGTAGGAAGGGTATCTTGTTGTCGGCTATGATCTTCATTCGTTGTTGTTTTTATGGTTAGAAGGGATCCACATCCACTTGTATAATCACCTGCCGGAATTCGGGGCGGGCATTGATGCTGTGGATCACTTCCATTAGCAAGTTTTTAACTTTTGCTGGTGATCCTTTCTTCTCGATTTTCAGAATGATGCGCTGGATGAAATAGGTGGCAATCCGGTTAATGGGCGGCTCTTGGGGGCCGAGGATGCGGTCGCCGAATATGGCACGCAGTTGGTTGCCCAGCATGATGGCCGCCTTGCGGTTTACCACGGCATCCTTGTGCTTCACCGACAAGTTGATCAGCCTGTAAAAGGGCGGGTATTTGTAGATCTGCCGCTCGTTGAGCTGCTGCTCATAATGGCTGATGAAGTTGTTGGTAATCACATCCTGGATGACAGGGTGGCTGGGGTCGGAGGTTTGCAGGATCACTAAGCCCTGCTTGTTCTTCCTGCCGGCACGGCCGCTCACCTGTGCCAGGAGTTGAAAGCTTCGTTCAAAAGCTCTGAAGTCGGGGTAGTTCAGCATGTTGTCGGCATTCAGGATGCCCACCACGCTGACGTTGTCGAAGTCGAGCCCCTTGGATACCATCTGGGTGCCAATGAGTATGTCGAGTCGATGGTTTTCGAAATCGCCGATGATTTTTTCAAAGGCTTTCTTACTTTTGGCCGTGTCCAGATCCATGCGTGCCACGCGTGCTTCGGGGAATTCAAGCCGCACCTCCTCTTCAATCTTTTCGGTGCCATAGCCTTTGGTTTCCAGTGCCGGCGACCCACAGGCATGGCAGGTGTCGGGCAGGGCATAGGCATAGGAACAGTAGTGGCACACCAGCATGTTCTGGTTTTTGTGGTAGGTCATGCTCACATCGCAATGTTTGCATTTGGGCACCCAGGCGCACTGCCCACACTCCACAAAGGGGGCGAAACCACGGCGGTTTTGGAAGAGGATCACCTGTTCGCCCTTGCTGATGGCCTCGCGCATGTCGCTGACCAGCTGGGGCGAAAAGATTGATTTCATCTGTTTCTTGCGGCGTGCTTCCTTGGTGTCGACGGGAAGGATGCGGGGCATCAGCATCCCTTCGTGGCGAGCGTGGAGCTCCACCAACCCGTAACGGCCATTGCGGGCATTGAAATAGCTCTCCATCGACGGGGTGGCAGTGCCCAGCAGTACTTTTGCCCCGTGTTGTTTTGCCAGCACCATGGCGGCATCGCGGGCATGGTAGCGTGGTGCGGGGTCGAACTGTTTGAATGAGTTCTCGTGTTCCTCATCCACAATGATCAATCCCAACGATTTGAAGGGCAGAAAAATGGAGGAGCGCACGCCCAGTATCACTTCGAAACCTTTGTCCTGAAGCAGGTTGTTCCAAACCTCTACCCGCTCAGCATCGCTGAACTTGGAGTGGTAGATGCCCAATCGATTCCCGAAATGCTTGCGCAGGCGCGTGGTGATTTGTGTGGTCAAGGCAATTTCGGGCAACAGGTAGAGCACTTGCTTGCCTTGTTCCAGGTAGTGGTTGATGAGGTGGATGTATATCTCTGTTTTCCCGCTGGAGGTGACACCATGCAGCAGAGTAATGTTTTGCTGGCCGAAGGAAGCATGGATGCTTTCTAGGGCAGTCGATTGTATGTCAGAAAGTGAGCTTGCCTCCACCACCTCTTGGGCTGTGTTTGTGAGTCGCGACACCTCCTGGCTCGATTGTTCTATTATGCCTTTGTTGATCAACTCCAGCCAGGCTGCAGGTTGGATGGCCGGGTTTTTCAAAAGCTCGGTGCGCGAAATGGAGGTGCCCATCATGGCTTTTCCCAATCCGCCCACCTGCGTCAGAAAGCTCATCAACGACTCCTGTTGCCGGGGAGCCCGCTCCAGCTTGTCGAACCATTTGGCCAGCTCCGATTCATCACGGCAAGCCATCGACAGGGTATAAAATTTTTCACTGCGCGGCTTGTAGCCCTCTTTCATCTCCTCGTTGATGAAAACCGCCTTCTTGTCGATCAGTTGTTTGAGCACTGGCAGGATGTTGAACTCCGGGATGGCTTGTGTCATATCCTGCACGGAACAGACCTTTTTGGCCGCGAGAAAGTCGATGATGGCATACTCCTTTTCCGACAAGGATTCCTCAGTTTCGAAATGGGCATTGTAAATGATCCTGCTCTCACTTTCGAGTTTTAATCCCGATGGCAGAGCCGCTTTGTACACTTCACCCACCGAGCAGACGTAGTATTCGGCTATCCAGTCCCAGAACTGCAACTGCTGTTGTGTCACCACAGGATGTGGATCCACTACCGAGGTAATTGGCTTAACCTCATATTCCTCGGGTTTGTTGTCGTGTGTTTGATAAACAATGCCCGAATAGTATTTCTTTTTCCCAAACGACACCACTACCCTTGATCCGGGCACAACCAACCCGGCCATCTCTTCCGGAATGGCATAAGTGAACAGGCGGGGTAGGGGTATGGGTAATATGATGTCGGCGTATGCGTTCAATGTATGTTTTTTTTGTGCACCAGCAAAAATACACAAACCAAAACAAATATGTTGGTTGGTGGTTCAATATCTCCTTTTTTGTCAAATATTCTATTGGTAGGCTACGTGTTTTAATATTTTTGTTTGTCATGAGTTTAGAGTTAATAAATAACTAAAATTCTATTAACATTTAGTATGCAAGTTGTGTCGTAACTTAGTCAATAATATAAAAGAGGAAGGTATGCAGGCAAATGTGAATAATTCCCCGATAGGAAAAGTTTTTTACGATGAATCATCGGTCAGGCAGTTGATGTCTATTTTGTCTGTATCCTCTGTTCAACCCGACCGTTTTTATTTGACTGGTTACGAAACCATCTTTTTCGATGCTACCCGCGAATTCCTGCTTGAGTCGTTGCTCACTTCGGTGATGAGTTTCGACAAGGAGTTGGTCATTGTGGAGTTGTCGGATGTGGATCTGGTTTATGAGCAACTTTGCGACCGCCATGATATTAGCTATAGGAAAATTGCGGCCAAGGATGGGCAGATCGATTTTGTACTGCTTGAGGATTGGTTGGTGAATAGCCGCCGTCATTCACACCTGCTGATTTCAGGCGATATTTTGAAATATGGCGAGCACCTCATCCATAAATTGGGTAATCTTTTGGCGCGTTACCGCCGGAGCTTGATCGTGGATTGTGGCAGTAATCCGCTGCTGCTCAAGGATGTTTTTCAGTACCACGTCGATTTTATGATTGCCAACGATTATAAGTTTGTCAATCGTGCGGTTGTGGTGGCCAAAAGAAGCAAGCTGGTGCAGGTGGAAGGTAATGCACGCACAGCCACTTACGATTTGTATGCGCACTGGCAGTCATCCATGCGTTCGCGTGGTCCGAGCATAGAACCTATGAGTGCTTAATACGATTAATGTTACAACGATGAGAGTCAGCGTCTTTTGATTGCTGACTTTTGTATTTTTCTATCTTAATATAGATTTAATATTGGCGTGCTTGTTAATAAATCCATCTTGTTGGGCTAATGTTCTATTCACATGCCAAGCCTACTTTCGTTTAGAAATTAATTATACGAAAGTTTATGAGTCCAAACCAATCAAATCAACTACGCAAAGTCAAAGCTGTCGTCATATCCGATGTTCATTTGGGAACCTATGGAAGCAAGGCGCGGGAGTTGAATGATTATTTGCGTGGCATTCAGCCCGAGATTCTTGTTCTGAATGGGGATATTATTGATGTGTGGCGTTTCAGTAAATCTTATTTCCCAACCGACCATTTTATGACGCTCCGCATCATCCTGTCCATGATGGCAAAGGGAACGGTGGTCTACTTTATCCCGGGCAACCACGATGAAGCCTTGCGTCGTTTTGCGGGTATCAAAGCAGGGAATTTCCATGTGGTCAACAAGCTGGTGCTCACCCTTGATGGACAGAAGAGCTGGATCTTTCACGGTGATGTGTTTGATGTGGTGATGCAGAATGCCCGTTATATCGCCAAGCTGGGTGCTAAAGGATATGGTTTCCTAATTCTTTTGAATAAGGCTGTAAACTACTTCAGTAAGTTGATGGGGTATTCCCGCATCAGCCTCTCCCGTAAAATTAAGAATGCTGTCAAGGGTTCCGGATCCATGATCACCAAATTTGAGCGCACGGTTTCCGATATTGCCATCTCCAAAGGTTATCAGTTTGTTATCTGCGGCCATATCCACCGGCCCGCATATAAAGTGATTGCCAATTCGTATGGCACGGTCACTTACCTCAATAGTGGCGACTGGGTGGAGCATTTTTCAGCCTTGGAGTACAACAATGGTTTCTGGCATTTGGTTGTGCACGACGCCACTTCCGAAGTTCAGGTTCCCAAAGCCGATGAGGTTAGTTTCTCCGGGACCGAAAAGGAGCTGTATGCAGCCATGTTGAATGATATTTTGGCCGATTAAAAGATATGCAGATGAGGATTTTATATGCAATACAGGGTACTGGTAATGGTCACATGGCCAGAGCCCACGAGGTGGTTCCCATGTTGATGGAGTATGGGCAGGTCGATCTGTTGGTTAGCGGCATTCAAACCGAACTTTCGTTGCCATGGCCAGTTAAATACCGATTGTACGGTTGGGGTTTTATATTTGGTAAACAGGGTGGTATCGATTGGGCTGCGACTGTTAGGCGATCGCGACCAATTAATTTTTTAAAGGAGATATTTAATCTGCCGGTTTCTCAATACGATTTGGTTATCAGCGATTTTGAGCCGGTGAGTGCCTGGGCCTCTATTCTGCATGGTGTTCCTTGCATTGGTCTAAGTCACCAATCGGCCGTTTTGCACCCTTCGTTTCCAAAACCCCGGCAAGTTGATTGGTTTGGCAAATTTTTGTTGAAATGCTATGCGCCAGCCTCCCGGAATTATGGATTTCATTTCAAAAAAGCCGGCAGCCATGTGTTTCATCCCATCATTCGTTCCGATATTCGAAAGGCCAAGACCAGCAACAAGGGGCATTTTACCGTTTACCTTCCGGCATGGAGCGACCAGGCCATTGCAGCCTTTCTAAATCTGTTTCCCAATCAGCAGTGGGAAGTGTTTTCCAAGCATTGCCAGCATTCGCAAACATTAGGTAATGTGGTTATCCAGCCTGTGGACAAAGCGCGTTTTACCGAGAGCTTCGTCAGTTGCGAGGGTATTTTGTGTAATGCCGGGTTTGAGACGCCTGCTGAGGCCCTATTTATGAGAAAAAAATTATGTGTTATTCCCATGCACGGACAATATGAGCAGCAGTGCAATGCCGCATTGCTTCAGTCCATGGGGGTGATGGTGTTGGAGGATCTTTTGCCACAGTCGCAAAGCAGGGTAATGGATTGGATTGCCTCAGGAAGTCGTGTGGAGGTTGATTATCAGGATGAAACAGCCGATATTTTGGACGATCTTATCCGCGGAATGAACCGCCATATTGTCCCTGACTATCAAATGTGATTTTTTAACCGGCATTTCTTTAGCATTCTTTGTGATCTTCAATTTTATTTCTATTTTGTAAGCATAAAAATCTCGTCTGTTTATTAATTAAGTCAGGCTGGATTTTTGTGTGTATTTGTTTTGATAACCCCGAATCCTGTTATTATGTTTTCATATTTAAAAATACGCCGCATTACCAAAATGCTGGGCAACTCGACAGCATCGCAGCCTGAGTTGGATGTTATTGAAGATTTTTTGGATCAGATTAAGATCCAATATTCTGTAGCCGATTCAGAATTGAAAAATATCCCTCGTTCCGGACCCTTTATTGTGTTGGCCAACCATCCCTTTGGGTTCCTCGACAGCTTGATACTCTTGAGTATTTTTGGCAAGGATAATGAAAACGTCAAGGTGTTGGCAAATATTCATCAGAATGAGATGCAAGCCATCTCATCTTTGTTTATTGAACCCGGCGATGGGTTTTCTAAAGGAGTTCTCTCACAGGATGCACTTGCCCAGTGTCGCGATCACCTTGCCTCGGGCAAAAGTTTGGTGCTGTTTACATCAAGCCAACGAGTTGGGGGAAATAGGGGTGATAGTCATAGCTGGCACAACTCGGTGGTGGAGCTGGTGCTTCAGTCGGGACTTCCTGTGGTTCCTGTTTATTTCTATGGTGCCAATAGTGCCATATCCCGGATGCTCGATGTGTTGCCATCCTCCTTGCGTTCCTGGGTTATCCCCGCCGAATTGAGCCAAAAAGGGAATTCAACCATCAAACTAAGGATTGGGAAGGTGATTGATCCTGCCGATTTGAACTCGTTTGGCAACCGCGACAAAGCCTCGCGCTACCTTCGGGCTTGCTTGTTCGCATTGGGATCTCAAGTGGCGGTTAAGAAGTTTTTCAAGATGAACTTCAAGCTGCCCAAACGGGCAGATAAAATTATTGACCCGGTGCCTGTTGTCGACATTGAAGCCGAGTTGGAGGTGATTCGCCAGGATGGTGGATTGTTGCAATCCAAGGGTAATTACGATATTTACATGGGGCGAACGGAGTTGATGCCTAGTATATTAAGGGAACTGGGGCGCCTGAGGGAGGTCACCTTTCGAGAAGTGGGTGAAGGTACCAACTTGCAACTGGATGTGGATGGATACGATCTTTATTACAACCACCTTTTTGTGTGGGATCGCGATGAGCGCTGTATCATTGGTGCTTACCGTTTGGGACGAGGCAACGACATCATCAACCAATACGGTCCCAAAGGCTTTTACGTCACTAGCCTTTTTACCCTGGATGAGCCATTGGTTCCTGTTTTGGAGAAAACACTCGAACTGGGCCGTTCCTTTGTGGTGAAAAAGTACCAGCAAAAGCCATTGCCACTCTTCTTATTGTGGCAAGGTATCCTTTGCTTCTTGCGCGAGCATAAAGAGTATCAGTATTTGATGGGACCCGTGAGTATTTCAAACGATTTTTCGGTTTTCTCCAAAGATCTTTTGATCGCATTTATCAAAAAGAACTATTTCGACCATGAATTGGCTAAGCATGTGCATCCCCATCAGGAGTTTGTGGTGCAAACCAATCAGGAAGACATTGATGTGATTTTGGAACGCAGCAGCGATCTGCAACAACTCGATAAGTTCATCTCCTCGGTGGAGCCCAACTATTTGAAGATTCCGGTGCTGTTGAAGCAATACATCAAGCAAAATGCGAAGATCATTGCCTTCAACGTCGATCCACTCTTCAATTATTCCTTGGATGGTTTGATGATTCTCGATTTGAACGATGTGCCCGAAGATACCTTTGAGATGCTGCAAAGCCGGTAAAAGTTAAATGTTGCCTGTCTTGACTTCCTGCCAGCGTTGTTGCTGGCTCTTGGCACCATATTTGAGTGTGCCAATGAAAAGTTTTTGCATTTGGAGGATTTTTTCTTTCCTGTTTAAAGAAACGAAACCTATTTTTGCAGTTATTAAACCGAATTGACTTATGAGGAAGAAGATATTATTGTCGTTGATGGGATTTGTTTTTACTATTTTTTCTGCCCTGGAGGTTGACGCCCAGGCCAACGCCGAAGAAATGCCTGAATTGCCAGGTGCTGCATTCAATGAGAGTTTGGACAGTTTGTTGAACCTTTGGTATGTTCAATCAACCAATGAGACGGAGTTGGTACCTGACACCATCATTGATTTTGTTGATAAATCTTTCCCAAAACTACCCGATTCTGTTTATATTGAACGCTTGAACAATCTTTTTTCGCCCATCCCATTGCCCTTTAATTCACAGGTGCGTTCTTATATCGAACTTTATACCATCCGCAAACGGCAGCAGGTTCAAACTATGTTGGGGTTGAGTGAGTATTACTTCCCCATTTTTGAGGAGGTGCTCGATGCCAAAGGACTGCCCATGGAGCTGAAATACTTGCCCATCATCGAGTCGGCTTTAAATCCGAGGGCTTTGTCGCGTGCGGGTGCATCGGGCTTGTGGCAGTTTATGTATTATACCGGTAAGCGCTACGGACTGACCGTCGATTCGTACCTTGATGAACGGCGCGACCCAGTGAAGGCCTCTGTGGCTGCGGCTTCCTTCCTTTCCGACTTATATGGCATCTACAAGGACTGGTTGTTGGTGATTGCTGCCTACAACTGCGGCCCCGGCAATGTTAACAAGGCCATCTCGCGTGCTGGCGGCCAGCGCGATTTCTGGAAAATATTCTATTACCTGCCGCGCGAAACGCGTGGTTATGTGCCGGCCTTTATTGCTGCCGCTTATACCATGAATTATGCTGCCGACCACCAGATTTATGCTGCGCCATCTTCGCTCCCCATTATGGCCGATACTGTGATGATCAACCGTCCGCTCCATTTCGAACAAGTTGCTTCCATGTTGAATGTGTCGGTCGATTGCCTGCGCGACATGAATCCCCAATACAAACGTGATGTGGTGCCTGCGCAGAAAAAATCTTTCGCCCTCCGGCTACCGGTTGAACAGAGTTTGAGTTTTGTGACTTTTGAGGATACCTTATATCAGGTGAATCGCAATAAATATTTTCCAAACGACCGTTTGGTGGTGGGACCAGAAATGCCTACAGCAGGTAACCATCGGGCTCCAGCCAACTCCGCCCGAATTGTTTACACAGTTAAGTCGGGTGATGTGCCGGGCGCTATCGCCCAGAAGTTCAACGTTCGCTTATCCGATCTGAAGTATTGGAACAATCTGCACCGCAACCTGATTCGTGTTAACCAGAAGCTGGTGATTTATGTTCCCAAAGAACGCGCCGCTCAATATCAAGGAATTGCCAGTGTTGAGTTTCCTGCTGCCAAGACCTCCAGCACAACCGAAGGAGATTATCTGGTGCATATTGTTCGAAAAGGTGATACCCTGTGGGATATTGCCAAGCAATATGCTGGTGTTTCCAACGACGACTTGGTGCAGCTGAATAATTTACAAGGCAGCAAAATTGCAGTCGGCCAGAAACTTAAGATTAAGAAGATTTAAAAAGATATTGGCCTGTTACAAGCGGCATGGCTCATAACTAACTGTTATGAGCCATGCCGCTTTTTGATTTGCAGGCTGCCCATTCCATGGTTATTTTTAGGCACAATTATATTTGATTGCTTTGATGTATGGATTGGGTCTTTATTTTGGTTGTTGTTTTGATCGCCTCCTTGGTGAAAGGGATTACTGGTTTTGGGTTTGCACTTGTTTCCTTGCCCATACTGGTGGCTTGGTTTCCCGTGAAGGAGCTTATCCCAGTCCTCACCATCTGCAATCTGCTGGCTTCCATTGTTATTGTTTTGCAGAAAAAGAGTATTCCTCTGATCAACTCTTCTTCCCGGCTGCTCATCTACAGTGGGAGTGTGGCCACCATGCTTGGTGTCATCTTATTGTCATCCATCTCCGAAACGGTGGTCACTTTGGTGATTGCTGTATTTATGGCAGCCCTGTCGGTGGTTTCGTTGTTGGGAAAACTCGGAACGCTTAGCAACAGGCCGGTTAATTTTGTTTATGCAGGCATCATCAGTGGGTTGTTGGCCGGTAGTGTGTCGGTTAGTGGGCCGCCATTGGCCATATTTATGAAAGGCATTCGGATGGAAAAGGCCCAATTCCGTGAAGTCTTCTCGTGGTTCAGCATCATCACGGCCTCCATTGCGCTAGCAGGCTATTATTTGAGCGGTTTGCTTTCATGGTCGGAAGTGAAGTTGAGCCTCTGTTTTTTTCCCATCCTTTACATTGGATCCTTCCTTGGCAAGCGCATCAATGCACGCATTTCCCTCAAGGCTTTTGACAAGATGAATGCGTTAATTTGTTTTGTGTCGTGCCTGATCCTGGTGATTAACTTGTTGAGGTGAATCAAATCCCGATGCAAATGTTTCGGATCCATATAGCCACCACCAGTATAATCAATGGGATGGCAAATCTTTTTTGTTTCAGTTTTATTTCAATCCAACGATAGGTCTGCAATAAGGTACTTTTGTGTGTGGCCAGGTCGAAGGCAATCCATAACGGAGCCAGCAGCATGATGCTTGTGGTAACCAGACTCAGAGGGTTGGTGGCTAAGGCTGCCATCAACTGGCCATGCAGCAGGTGTAAGGTGGCTCGGGTGGTTCCGCAGGCTGGGCAGGGCAAACCGGTCACTTCATGAAAAATGCAGAAGGGCTGTATGGCATCCGAACTGGCGTTCGAAAAGTTCCATACAACCCATGTGAGACCTGCTAGGCAAGCTGCCAGGATGATGCTGTAAAGCTTGTTGCGTGTCATTTATGATAATTGAATCATCTGCATCAGCGATTCGTAGTTTTTCTCTTTGGTGGCTCCCATAATCAGGAAAAGATCCACGATGTACCATATCCCCAAGCCGCCACATGTCAGTAACTTACCAATGCCCAAACCTGTGTCGCCAATAATGAAGCGGTCGATGCCCAACTGGCCTAAGAATACTGAGATGATGATGCTGATGGTGGGATCTTTGAACTGCATGGTCTGAATGACCGCCCATTTGCTTTCGTCCATTTGCAACAACCGCTCCTTGATCTGGAATAATTGGTGCGACTCAAAATACTTGCTGTTGCTGATGATGAACAAATCTACTTTTTGTGAATCCATGGTATCTGGTTTTAGTTTATTACTTAGACGGATGAATGACCCGAGTGGTTACAATATATTGTTGAAGTTAATGAAATAATGTGATTTTATTAGATCTGATCAATGTTATTAGCCTGACGGTGAAACTTCGAGACATGGTTTAGATGGATGATGTAATTGTAATATTTTGTTTTTTGTTTATATTTGACAATAATTAACCTCGATATTTTATTAACCCATTTATGAATCAGATTTTTTCTGTTACTTGTTTTCTGCTTTTGCAAACTTGTTTGTTTTGTGTTTCTTCCCAAGAGGTTGCCGAACTTCGGGTTGAAGATGGTAATAGTGATATTTATACTTTTTCCATGTCAAAGGATGATAAGTTGTTATACTATGCCACTGGGAATAAGTTTATAATTTATAGTCTTTGGGATCGGGTAGAGCTGAAATCAATTGAGACTCAATTGGCTTCACCGGTAACTTCCATCTGTGTGGAGGATGTCTGCAATAATGTGTTTTTAGGGACTAAATCAGGGAAATTAGTTTGTTATTCCATTGATTTGGGGAGGTTGCTATTTGAAACGGATCATAAGTCTGGTAGTATAAATGCCTTAGCACTGACAAGTGATAACCGTTTTTTGCTGTGTGGTTGTGAGAATGGAATGGTGTATAAACATTCCGTTACCGACACAAATGTTGCGGATGTGCTTTTCCAACATTATGGAGCTGTCACTTCAATTGAGATCTCTCCGGCAAAACAATTGATTGCCATTGCTAGTGGCGATGGAACCATATCGCTGTTTTCTGATCAAACGTTTGAAATTTATGAACGTTTGTTTGTTAAGAATGAGTGGGTTAGAAAAGTTGCATTTAATGATTTTAAAGGTCAACTCCTTAGTTTGGGGGATGGTGGTAAATTGTACGAATGGAAGATAACCGATGATAACAAAGCACGACTAAATTCTGGGCAACGTGTTTCTAGCAACTGGCTCCTAAGTTTGGATATTGGCGCGGAAGGGCAGATTGAGTGCTGGGGTGGACTTGACCATTTGTTGCAGGTTAGGACGCAATTTGGAACTTACAAACAGAAGCTTAATGGTCCCGTTTTACAAACTAATTTCGTAGAGCAGAATTCCTCCGATATTATTATTGCCTGTTTAATTTTAGGAAAGGGAATATATATGGTGCCTGTTAAGTATATGAAATTTAAATCAATTTTTAATTGACTTTCTTATGCGTTTAGCAATTTTATATTGTTTACTTGCCATTTTTCTGGATAATATTTCTGCTCAATCTGATTTCAGACCAGGCTATATCATCACCAATTCGTTGGACACGGTTCATGGATTGGTTGACTACCGGAGTGAAATACGGAACATGAAGATCTGTGCTTTCAAAAAAGCAGAAGGGGATTCAATTCACGATTTCTTACCAGGGGAAATATATGGATACCGTTTTAATTCTGGAAAATTCTTTGTGTCAAAAAAAATACAAACAAAAGAGTTTAATGATACTGTTTTTGTCGAGTTTTTATTGAAAGGAATTTCTAATCTTTACTATTATAGTAGTTTAAGCTATAGTGCTTATTTTATTGAATCGAAAGATGGGGAGCTGATGGAGTTGAAAAGTCGGGATGTGAGGTTTGAAAAAGATGGTGTGGAGTACGATCAAAAGGATAATAAGTATGTTGGATATTTGATTTATGCTTTTGTCGATTGTCCCGAAATGCGGAAGGATATTATTAGGGCCGATTTATCTCACAAGTCCTTGATCCAATTAACCCGCAAATATCACGATTATAAATGTGGCGATGATGCTTGTGTGGTTTATGAGAAGGAATTGCCGGTGTTGAAAATTGAGCTCAAACCAACAGTCGGGTATGCATTCACCGGGCTGACTTTTAGTGACTCTGAATTGGAAAGTGTTGATTTCCGGGTTAGTTCTAGCCCCTTTATCGGTTTGGGGCTGAATTTTATTGTTCCTCGCCTGAACGAAAAAATGTCTATCCTGATCAATGTTGCTTTTAATAAGGACTATTTTTATGGTAGTACTTTCCATCCCAATTTATATTCTTATTACCACATCCATAACAGTAATTTGATCACAAGTTTTTCGATAAAGTACACTTATCCCTTGGGGCGGTTCCGACCTGAATTATTTGCAGGTTTTTTTGGAAACTCTATTGTTAAAAGCAATACAGACTTTTATACAGAGGGTATTCGAAACAATATTGTTTTTTCCACTAAAGATAGTCCCGACATCTTTCGGCGTTTCAATGGTGGTTTGATTGCCGGGCTGGGGGTTGAGTATATGTTGTTCGGAAAGCGTAGGGCATTCAGTAATTTTTCGTACTTATTTGGGCGAAATACCCAAAACTCCGAGATAAATACAACGTTCTCATCCTTTAGGCTTGCAACAGGTATAACTTTTTAACTGAACGACAGATGAATAAATTGCTTTTGTGGCTTGTGATTATCCTCCCTGTTTTTTGCGTCACCTGTCAAAAGGAGGTGGTAGAGTCGCAACGGTACCCTCGGGTCAGAACATTGGATGTAGCAGATGTGACCACCGAAGGAGCCACTTTCCGAGGAGATATTATCTCCTTGGGGCATTTAGATATTATTGAGCAAGGCTTTATTTGGGATACCATTGCTAGTTTGAGTTATGAGTATTCTGAAAAGATTATTTTAAAAGGCACTAACCATCCTGGCTTATTCAAGCAAAGGATTAATTCTTCTTTGTCGAAGAATCAGACCTACTTTGTAAAAGCATTTTTACGCACAAAAGATTATTTGGTTTTAGGCGATGTTGTTGATTTCTTAAGTAAAGGTTCTATTCCTCCTGCGATAAAGTCAATATCACCAAATTATGGTCATTGGGGTGACACTGTCATCATAAGAGGTGAACGGTTCAATTCCAAATCTAATATTGTTTTGTTCGGACAAATAAAAGCCAATCTTATCGAGAATTCCGATACGCTACTGCGAGTTATTGTGCCTTCGAAAAAGAACGACCTTAAAACTACAATCAATTTTGCTACGCCAGACGGGATCGTTAATACAGAAGCTTTATTTAACTATCTGGTTCCAGAAATAAGTGACTTTTATCCCAAAAGTGGAACTTTTGGTGATTTGGTGGAAATTGAAGGAGCTCATCTGGCCGGAAATTTTAAATCTTCTTGTTTTGTTTATTTTAATGAATCTAGAGCTGAGGTTGTTGAAGCTTCTCCTAGAAAACTGAAAGTTAGAATACCAAATGTTGTTGAAAGCAAAGAACTCCAGCTATTTGTCAACGTAGACGGTCATGCATCTGGTGTTACTGCAAAATTTTTGCTAAACCCTCCAGAAATCGAAAGTCTTTCCATCCATGAGGGGTATATAACTCAGACTGTAAGCATTGTTGGAAAGAATTTCAATCCATTTCAGATATTGAATAAGGTGTATTTTGGAAATAATGTGGCGAGATTAAATAGTGCAACAGGCCAAATTCTGCAGGTTCAAGTACCCGATGGCGTTTATGATAAACGAAATGTTACGATGCGTGTAGAGGTGGCTGGACAAGAAACCACTTATACACATCCATTTTTTATTCTAGATCCTTGGTTGAGACGAGGTAATATTCCCGCAAAAGGACAATATAGTACTTATGCTCTTTGTAATTTTAGTCATGGCCTCTATGGGTATTCTATCATTCTTGCAGATCAGATAGACCTATGGCGGTTTGATCCAAAAATGAACCAGTGGGTTAATTTGGGCAATTTTCCAGGTGCATTTAGGTCTGGATTGACTGCCTTTGTTATTGATGATTTTGCCTACGTGGGAGGATGTGATGAAAAACAGGATTTTTGGAAATATGACATTATTAATAACGAATGGAAACAGATTGCTGATTTTCCGGTTAGCCAAATTAGTAGTCTGGTCTCTTTTGCCATTAATGGGAAAGGATATGTTTGTACGGATAAAGAAACTAGAAACTTCTGGCAGTATGACCCCACTGCTGATGTCTGGTCTAATCAGAATGATTTTTCCCCAGAAAATTCTTTTTTTGCAAAAGCAGATATTGGATTTTCAATCGATGAACGAGGGTATATCTTGACACAAGATGGAACAACTGGACCTGATGAACTTTGGCAATATAGTGATGATACAAAACAGTGGACAAAAATGGCAGATCAAAGGGACAACCTTTTTTATTCCGACAGAAATGTTGTGATCATTAATAATGAAGCTTATTTGGTGCCGGGTGCTTATGATGAGATCTTTTACAAGTACAACCCTCTTTCAAATAATTGGTTCTATGTAGGAAAGGCTATTGGCCGGCATCAAGCTATCTCCTTTGCCATCGAAAATGTGGGTTATGTTGGTGGGGGCTATAATTTTATGAATCCTCTGGATGATTTTTGGGAATACAATCCAAATCCTGTAAATATGGAAAGATGAGAATAATAATCTTATGGTGTATTTTAGTACAATTACTGTACTCCTGTCAGCCAGAGTCGCGGCAGGCTGATTTCGTGGTTTTATCGACCAACGAAGTTGCCATTGAAGGGAATACTGAAAATGGTGTTGTTTTTTCAGCCGAAATATTATTGTCGAAGGATGAACCCATTCTTGATAATGGGTTTGTTTATGCATTGACCAGCAAGCCCACGCTTGGTACGGATGTGAAAGTCGCCGCAGAAGAAGAGGGGGCTTCGAAATTCTCTTCGAAAATGATGGATGCTTTGGCGCCTGATACCACTTACCATGTTCGTAGTTATGCCAAAACCCAAAGTTTTCTCACTTACGGCAATGAAGTGACTTTTCGCTCCAATGGCTCCAAAGCCCCGATCATTGAGAAAATCGAACCTTCAATTGCTTTTTGGGGTGACACGATCCTCGTCACAGGTAAAAATTTTGACAGGTCAGGCAAAAACAACTCGGTCTGGTTTGGAGGGTTTGAAGCGTCCAAGAGGTGGGGAACCAAAGATACCATTTACGCCATTGTACCCTTCGAGCTTAATACCAAGAAAAGCGAGGTGACGGTGAAGCTCTATGGCAAAAACTCTACCAACAGCAAGCCCTTTGAAATCCATTCGCCGGTGGTGACCAGCATCAGTAGGACGGAGGGACAATATCCAGATGAAATAATTGTTTGTGGTGATTATTTTAGTGCTTCAGCTAAAAATCCATTAACAATGAATTTAATTCATGATGGCGATAGTTATTGTGGTGGAACGGTTTTGAATAGGAAGCAACTATCTCTTAGAGTTCCTTTTATTGGTTTAGAAAAAGAAGGATTTTTATCTCTTGAAATTATTCAACAGGGAGAACGCTTGTTGATAAAAGATTTTTTTCGCACAAATAAACAGTCAATAATTTTATTGTCCGATAGTGCTACTCTTTCTCAGCCTATTTATTTTAGGACAATTAATTTAGATATGACTCATGTGCCGTTATCGGTTCGGATAAATAATTATGTATTGGCAGATTATATGTTAAGCGAAAGTGAGGTGGAATTTTCCTTTCCTGCATTGGGCGGTGCATTTGATGATGAGGTGTTTGATGTTGATCTTTTTTTTAGCGGAAAGTTGATGTGTTCGATTAGTGTGAAGCAGTCCGGTCCAATAATAAAGGAAATTTATAATCAAAAGGTTGATGCGAATGGGATGCTTGATTTTTACGTTGTTGGAGTTGACTTGTCTCAGCAATGTATGTTGCATGGAAAAGTAGTGATGGTGTTATTGGTTTGACCAAAGTTACACAATATTACAATTGGGTGCTTTGGAAACCTGAATTTCGTGCTATTTCTAAGTTGTCGGACGAAATACTTGCAGGTGAATATTGGGTGAGATTGTGTTTTTATAATAGATATTCTGAATGGCATAGGATAACAGTTTTATAGAATGGAAAATTTGCGGTTGGATTTTGTTTCAAAACCATTTGTTATGATTTTTTCATTGATGGGTTTTGTTCTGGTCATTATTGGTTGTCAGCCAGAGTCGCGTCAGGCAGATTTTGTGGTATTATCAACCAATGAAGTTGCCATTGATGGAAGTACTGAAAAGGGTGTTGTTTTTTCAGCCAATATTTTATTGTCGAAGGATGAACCCATTCTTGATAATGGGTTTGTTTATGCATTGACCAGCAAGCCCACGCTTGGTAAGGACATGAAGGTGATCGTAAATGAAGTTGGAGGGGCAAAATTTTCAGCAATAGTGGTTGATGCGTTAATGCCCGATACAACCTACTATGTGCGTAGTTATGTCAAAACAAAAAATTTTCTCACCTATGGCAATGAAGTGACTTTCTACTCTAATGGATCCAAAGCCCCAGAGATTGAGAAAATTGAACCGACCAAGGCATTTTGGGGCGACACCATCATGATCACCGGGCACCATTTTGACCGGGCAGGGAAGAATAACTCGGTCTGGTTTGGCGGGTTTGAAGCCTCCAAAAGATGGGGAACCAACGATACCATTTATGCCATTGTGCCCCCCGAGGTCAACACCAAGAAAAGCGAGGTGACGGTGAAGCTCTATGGCAAAACCTCTGCCAACAGCAAGACCTTTGAAATCCATTCGCCGGTGGTGACCAGCATCAGTCGAACGGAGGGGCAGCATCCGGATACGGTCACCATTCATGGAAATTACTTTTCCCCCATTCATGGCCATCTTTTCATTGGAGATACTCCTTTGCAAAGAGTGAGTGTGTCAAAAAACATGATCAAATTCAAAATCCCATTTTTGGGCGAAAGTCAAACGTTGCCAGTCAGGTTTGTGCAATTGACAGAGGAGTATGTGGTTGAACGTAATTTTCGTTACAATGGGCAGAAAATATTAGGGCTGGATGCCGATAGCATGTTTGTTAAGGATACGTTGACTATTTATGCTGAAAATATTGACTTTAGGAAAGTTGATTGGATGGTCAACATAGATGAGACATTGTGCAACAAAGGTTTGAGATGGCAGGATAGTGCCCAGTTTATTGTGGCACTGGATTATAATTCCTATGGCCAGACTCGGTTCGATTTGTCGTGTCTTGTCGAGGATGCTGTTCCGAGGCAGTTAAAAGAGATTTTTAAGAAACAAATTCGGCATAGGAAGCCCTTTGTCTCCACTGTTTCAAATCCTGAATTGGTTTGTTTTGGTTCGCTAAACCTTCAGGGTCAGGGCTTTTATCCTGGGTGGGGAGCGTCCGATACTTGGATTAAACTGGAGTCAGAAACAGGCCAGATGGTTGATGTTTCGTGGGGGGGAATAAATATTCGGAATTCAGACCAGGTGGAGATCAAGTTGCCTATTAATGTATTTCCTGGAAATTGGAAAGTACATATGCGGTTTATGGGGCGCAATGCCAATTCTGTCCCTTTTCGGGTTATGAAGCCTGAATTCCTCTCGTTTTCCTCAACCGGTCCTTTCAGTCGGGAGAATATTAATGTAAAGGTTTTGGGGAATTACTTCCCCGTTAATATCGAGGGCGGGGTTTATAAGGTTTTGCATTTGGAGAGTGGTTTTCGTGTGCCGGTGAGTGTTGACCATTGGAGTGAAAATGAAATAACATTGTATATAGGTGGTCTTTATGGTAGAGGCAATTACCAAGCGGAGATTCACCTGGGTAAGGAGATTTATACAAGCCCGGTTGTCCTTCGAAATGAGGATGTTTTTAAACTGGTTGCACCCGTGGCTGGATATCCGAATTTTGGGATCTATGCAAGTTTTGCCTTCGCTTCGAAGGGGAAATTCTATTCAATTTGGAATGATTCTTATTGGGGAGCGACTTCAATTGATTTGGCAACAGGCAAAATTGCAAACCTTGGCACCTCTTTTTTCCCTGGGGACCTTGATAGCTTTTACCCCCATCTGTTTAAAGGTGAATTTTATGCGATCTTTAACAATGGTGTCTACCGATTTGATGGCAATGCGGTTGCCTGGGTGAAGGAAGCGTTTGATTTTGGAGACGAAATGCCAAGGGTTTTGTGTACTGTGAACGATGAGCTTTTGGCTTTTTCGGCGGATGGGAGGGTATTTGCAAAAAGTACCCAATGGGCCGAGCGGCAACCCTTACACACGCCCACTCAGTGGTCTCCAACCTTCGCCCATTCTCTCAACGGGAAAATCTATTTTTGGGAATTGACAAACTACTCTTTTACGAAATATGATTTGGCTACCAGGAAATTTGAACGAGAATTTCCGGCTCCTCTTTATGAACGTCGAGATCTCGTGTTACAACATCTGTTTGTTTACAGAAATGAAATATGCCTATGTTACCAGCAACGTGGTTTGTATCATACCGAATGTGTCAGGTTTAATCCTGTTTCAGACGAATATTTCATAATGAACTCGGTCAAATTACCAAGTCGTGGTTCTGATTATAAGTTTGCACCCGATGAACATGGGAATGTATATATGTACACAAACAATATCATTTATCAATTCGACCCCAAATGAATACAATCAAACAGTTACTAATAGTTTTTATTTTTCTTGTCATATCGATCAATTGTTTTGGGCAACTACTCGAAACTCGTAACACGGTAGGTGTGTCTGCCGGTTTCGGTAGTTTGACTGGGACTGGGGATAATTTGTTCTTTCCTTCCAATACCAGCCAGTCAGCCTTTTCGGTTGATATTAATTATGGTCGCAGGATCAACACGTGGTTGCAAGGTGGTTTGGTTGTCGGGTACTCTCAGTTTGCAAGTTCCCCGTCCTCGCCAGGCTTCGCCCAAATAGTATCCAATGGTGGAAGCTTCTTTTCCGTTGGGCCTATGGTGGTGGTGCATCCTCCATTTAAACCATCAGGATGGATGAACAGGATCCGTCTTGGGCTTATGATTTCTCCCCAGTTTTACCATTATTCGGGCGAGCGATCCTTGATCATCGACAATGAAGTATATTCGTCAAAATCCATAAAGCCGATTGTCCCTGTCCTTACTATGAATGGCACTAGTTCAGGTTTTGCCACCACACTTGAGCCAGGGCTCAATTATAGGATTACCCAGCGTTTTGGCCTCAAGCTTGCCTATAATTTGCAAATGCTGGTGCTTAGCAGTGGCTATGGGCGCGAAACGGTTTTTTTCAATTCATTGTCGGGCGGGATGGTCTTTACATTTGGCCACAGTAAGTCGTTGTTTTAATGCCTGTCTCGGTCGCCAGAATGTTGTGCTTGAATTGCTTTGTGGCATATTGTTAGGGGTTTTGCAACCAATCGTTTTTACTCATCCTCTTCCATCAACCCCATCTTGCGCAACAGGTAGGTGGCGTTGTGGCTTTGGGTGACGCCCGGGTGGAGTTTGTAGTCGAACAGCAGCTCGCCATCCTGTTGCTTGACTTCAAAGCAGTTGTTGCGGATTTCGCCCGGGTACTGCGTTTTTGTGTTGATGGAAAGATGCAACTCGCCACTCCGAAGGTTTTTTCATTTGTTGGAGATTTTTTTCATTTGTTTATCTTTGCTTGCTGATTTGTTGAAGATTGCTCTGATTTGCGATTTTTCGATTTTGGATGCTTTGGTTTCTTATTTTGATGTTTCCCTATGTTGAATAAACTGTTCTGTGGCTTGATTCTCCTCTGTTTGTCGTTTAAGGCAGTCGGATATGAAAAGGTGGATTTCTTTTTCCATAAAATTTCTTTGGAGCGTGGCCTTTCCAATAGTACCGTTTATAGTATGACCCAAGATCGTAATGGCAATCTATGGGTTGGCACATCGGATGGTTTGAATAAATACGATGGGTATCATTTTTCTGTCTATCGTAATGACGCGACCGTTGCTTCAAGCTTATGTTCCAATCAAATAAGGTGTGTGAAAATGGATGAGATAGGGCTGTTGTGGATTGGGACTATGCAAGGCCTTTCTTTTTATGATGCCAAAAAGAATGCCTTTGAGAATTTTTCCCTTTTTCAAAATGATGATTGGATTCAGATATACGACATTGATTTTTTAGATTCCAAAGACCTGCTTCTAGCCACAAATTTCGGTCTTTATCTTTTTGATAAGCATAGCCATTCCTTTAGAAAGGCCGAAGGTTTTCCAAATCACAAGGCTTTTTCTGTTCTGCACCATACCGATTACGTGTTGGTGGGCACATTCAATGGGCTTTACCGTTATTTTCCCAATATCGGTAAGTCAGAATCTGTTTCTTCTCTTTTTGATAATTGCCAAATTTCCTCGTTGCTCTATGATGCCTCAAATGGTGTTTTTTGGGCTGGAACGGAGGGGAAGGGGCTGTTTCGGATCAATTTGTCCGAGTGGTCCATCCGTCAGTTTACTCACGATAAGCAACGCCCCTCCAGTATCAGTTCTAATTTCATCAGGTCGTTGTGTTTCGATGAGCAGCAAAGACTTTGGATCGGGACATTTGTCGGCCTCAACATTTTTAATGAGGTAGATGGCTCATTCCTGAGTTTTTTTCATGATGGTTCGGAGGTGGGCTCAATCAGTCAAAACTCCATTCGCTCTATTTTTCGTGATGCTCAAGGGGGAATGTGGTTGGGAACCTATTTTGGAGGATTGAATTATTACCATCCGTTAAAAACCCGATTTCAGCATATTTATCCCAAGCCAGGCGTCAACTCGTTGAACGATAATGTGGTCAGTTGTATGGAAGTGGCCGGCAATGGTGATATTTGGATTGGAACCAACGACAATGGATTGAATCTTTATAACCCTCAAACGGGTAATTTTCAGCATTTTGTTCATCGGGAGATGGATGCCCGTTCGCTTGGTGGGAATAACGTTAAAGCCCTTTACATTGACAAAGGGAACAAGCTCTTTGTCGGCACCCATGGGGGTGGCCTTGGTCATTTCAATCCTGCCTCACGTTCTTTCACCCCCATTTTTCTATCCGTGGATGCTTTAGCCAACAATAATGTTTATGCCCTCGAAGAGGATGAGCGTGGATTCCTTTGGGTTGGTACACTGAATGGTTTATTTAGGTTAGACTATGAGCGTGGACAATCTGTTATGTTTGAACAGGATGGCGCTGGTAGATCTTTGGTCGACAATATGATTACTTGTTTGTTCATGGACTCGCACCAAAAGCTCTGGATTGGTTCAGAGAAAGGGTTGAACCGATATCACGGTGCCACCGACAAGCTCGAAACCATGCAAGCTCCCGATACTCAGGCATCCATCAATTTTGTGACCTGCCTTTATGAGTCCTCCGATGGGAAGGTTTGGATTGGAACTCGTGATGGATTGTTTGTTTACAGTGAACAGGATGGGCATTTTGAATTTTTCGACACCAAAAGGGGCTTACCCAACAACACTGTGTATGGTATTCAAGAAGATTCGTTTAAGCATTTTTGGATCAGCACCAACGATGGGTTGGCTTGTTACATGCCCGAAAATGGTCTGTTTAAAATATACAAAGACATCGATGGTATTCAGAGCAATCAATTTAATATGTATGCCAGTTGCAAGACCAAAGATGGGCGTATGTATTTTGGTGGGATCAATGGCATCACAGCTTTCTTGCCTGAGCGCATCATGGACAACCCGTTTTCGCCCAAGCCAACCATCACCAAAATGTTTCTATTTAATAAACAGGTTTTTCCTGGCGATGAAACCGGTATTTTGGATTGTAATATTGAAAATGCCACTTCTATCACGTTGAAAGCAGATCAATCCGTTTTGGGTTTTGAGTTTGGTGTTCCCAATTTTTTAGCCGGCACGCGCAACACCTTTGCCTATATGCTCGAAGGATTCGATTCGGAATGGTATTTCACCACCGATCTTCGCCAGGTTAGCTATTCTAACTTAAAGCCTGATATATACCGTTTTCTGGTGAAGGCAGCTAATAATGATGGAAAATGGAACAACGAGGCTGCTGTTTTGGAAATTCGGGTGCTGCCTCCATGGTATGCCACCTGGTGGGCTCGTACTGTTTTTGTGTTGTTGTTTTTTGGGTTTATTTTTATGGGATACCGTTTTTGGTTGGCCCGGCATCAAACCTTGCAGAGCTTAGCGTTTGAACGGTTAGAAAAGGCAAAAAATGAGGAGGTAAATCGGGTAATGATCCGTTTCTTTATCAATGTGGCTCATGAGTTCCGAACACCTTTGACTTTGATTTTATCGCCTTTGGGTGAGGTTTTGAGCCGTGGAGTTAAGGATAGATGGTTGCATAGCCAATTGGAAACCATGCAGCGCAGCGGCCAAAAACTGATGAATCTTGTAAATCTGATCCTGGATTATCGGAAAGCCGAATTGGGGGCCTTTGTTTTGAAAGTATCTAAAGTGGCTATATCTGATTATTTGGAGGAGGTTATTCGGATCTTTGACCATTACGTGAAAAAGCACAAGATTGATCTTCTGTTGGAATCGAAAGTGGGCGATCAAAGGTATTGGCTCGACAAAAATTATCTGGAACGAATTGTATTTAATCTATTATCCAACGCTTTTAAGTTCACACCCGAGGGTGGGGTGATTAAAATTACAGTTTATGAGGCGGATGGAATGCTTGTTGTAAGTGTCAAGGACAATGGTTGTGGCATTGCATTGGAGCATCAGACAAAGATATTTGACCATTTTTATCAGACCGATAAACATATATCTGGTACAGGTATTGGTTTGTCGTTGGTGCATCGTTTGGTGGTGAATCATCATGGCGATGTTCGGGTGGTCAGTGAGGTGAATCAGGGTTCTGAATTCATTGTTCGTTTCCCGATCGATGGTTCTGTTTACGACTATAAAAACAGGGTCGATGAGCAGGATGAAAGGAAATTTGTTATCTCCGACCATTTGAAAATGATGGTGGACGAGATTGGTCACTCCAATTCCCTAATCGATGACAAAGGGGAATCGATCGAGAAAAAGGGAATTATCCTGATTGTGGAAGATGATGAGGAGGTTCGGAATTATTTGTCACGCGCTTTTCGGTCCGACTATGAGGTGCTGTTGGCAAGTCATGGCGAAGAGGGTTTGTCGGTGTTGAAGGAGTCTGATGTGGATTTGATCATTTCGGACGTTATGATGCCCGTGATGGATGGTTTTAAGTTTTGCCGGATGGTCAAACAAAATATTCGCACTTGCCACATTCCGGTTATTTTGCTTACAGCCAAGGCTGGTTTGGAACATGAAGCTGAAGGATTGACTGTTGGTGCCGATGAGTATCTCAGCAAACCATTTGCCCTTCCCATATTGAACATGAAGGTGCAAAACCTGCTGAAGATGCAGAAACGACTTCAGTATCATTTTTCACAATCCGATGAAGTTTGTGCCTCACAAATTACTCAAAATCATCAGGATCAGGAATTGCTTCAAAAAGCCATGGAAATCGTGGAGAAAAACCTTGAGAATGCTGATTTTTCTGCCGATGACTTCTGCCGTGAGATGGGCATGAGTCGATCCAACCTCCATTTGAAGCTTAAATCCATCACGGGTGAGTCGACCATAGAATTTATTCGTAAGATACGCTTCAATTATGCCTGCAAATTGTTGAAAGAAGGGCGTTACACCATTGCTGAAATCAGTACCATGGTAGGCTTCAATTCCCCTTCGTACTTTGCCACCAGTTTTAAAAAGTACATGGGTTGCATGCCGACCGAATATGTGAAAAACATTAGGATTTGACAATTTTGAAAGTTTTCTGCACAATTTTGAAGGATGATTGTGTGTTAATTTAACAATCCTGAACAATTCAAAACCTTGATTGGCTATTTTATCTGGATATTGCATGCATGAAACATGAAATATCAATAAATAAAATAGACATTCAAATGAAGAGAACTTGTTTACTTCTGATTACTGCTGTTATGGTGCTGATGGTTTCTTGCGTTCAAAAGCAGCCCGATGAAAATGGCTGGCTTCGCAATGGCATCTCAACCTCCGCGCAGCAGTTGAAGCTCATGGCCGGAAAGATCAAATCTACGGGATTGCAACCCCGCTCCATCAAAAATGGGGAGTTGCGTCTTGAAAATGCATACGATTGGACCAGTGGGTTCTTTCCCGGAAGCCTATGGTTGACCTACGAGCTAACTGGCGATACGGCTTTGGCCAGGGAAGCCATGCATTATACCCAACTGCTGAGTGAAATCCAATATTATAAGGGCACGCATGATTTGGGTTTTATGGTACATTGCAGTTATGGTAACGCGGTGCGCCTGAGCGGCAATCACTTGTTGGATACGGTTATTGTTAATGCCTCCAAAAGTTTGATCTCCCGCTTTAATCCCATCGTTGGCCAGATTCGGTCGTGGGATTTTGGAGATTGGCAGTACCCCGTGATCATCGATAATATGATGAACCTGGAAATGCTTTTTTATGCCAGTCGAATCACAGGAGATTCCACCTATCGGAATGTTGCCATCCTGCATGCCGATGGCACCTTAAAGAATCATTTTCGCGACGATTTTAGCTCCTTTCATGTGGTTAGCTACATCCCCGAAACGGGAGAGGTGGAATCGCGGGGTACCTTCCAAGGATATTCCGACGCTTCGGCATGGGCCCGCGGGCAAGCTTGGGGGCTCTATGGATTTATTCTTTGTTACCAGGAAACCGGCGACCAGAGGTATTTGGATCAGGCCGCGCACATCGCCAGTTATTTGATGAATCATCCCAATAAAACCAGCGATTTGATTCCATACTGGGATTACAATGCCCCCGATATACCCAATGCTCCGCGCGATGCATCTGCAGCAGCAGTAACAGCTTGTGCCTTGTTGGACTTGAGTACTCTGGTGGCTGATGGTCAAGCTTATGTCGAGTACGCCGAAACCATTCTGAAGAATCTTTCGTGCGAAACTTATCTGGCGAAAGTGGGGGAGAATGAGAATTTTATTTTGATGCATTCGGTGGGTCACCTGCCGGCCAAATCGGAAATTGATGTGCCTTTAAATTACGCCGATTATTATTATTTGGAGGGCTTGATTCGATATGCGAAGATTAAACAGATAGATGTTACCAAATTGTAAATGGCGTTTCCCTAATTGTTGATCAATACATTTTTTATGAAAAAGTTCTTTTGGTTTTTCTTTTGTTTTTTTACCGGATCTTTGTTGGTGCTGAAAGCCCAAGAGGTGGATGTCAATGTTTTTGAACTCCTGGATCTCAACCGTCCTGAACTTAAAGCCGTTCAGTCGTTATACCAGCAAGGAGATTATGAAGCTGCTTCCAATGCTTTGCTGGAATATTACCAAGGACGTCAAGGAGTGGCCAATCCCGAAATTGATCTGAAGAACATCCGAATTTCGGAGGAGGAGAAAAAGATGGCCGATGAAGGTTTGGAACATCGTTTCTTTTCTCACAAAGGTTATCAACCTTCGTTTTTTTATGGAGAGGACATCAATTGGGCTTATTGGCCCGTGGTCGACAATGAATTGCGATGGCAACTCCATCGGCATAAGTGGTGGGTGCCTATGGGAAAAGCTTATCGGGTAACCAAAGATGAGAAATATGCCCAAGAGTGGGTTTTTCAATATTTGGATTGGATGCGAAAGAATCCGTTGCTCACTAAAGGGGCCATCTTCCAATCTAAGGATGAAGAAAAGCAACAACTTCAAAACATGCGCTATGCCTGGCGCCCCCTGGAAGTGAGCCACCGCATCCAGGATCAAACAGGTCAATTCCTGCTTTTTAAGGATTCGGAATCTTTTACCGGAGCCTTTATATCTCAATTTCTGGTGAATTACCACCGCCACTGTCAACACATTCTGAAAAACTATTCCGACAAGGGGAACCATTTGTTGTTTGAAGCTCAACGCATGATCCATGCCGGAGCTTTTTTCCCGGAGTTTAAGGATGCCTCGAAATGGCGACAGAGTGGAATCGATATTTTGAATAAGGAGATTGATGTGCAGGTATATAGCGATGGGATGCAATTTGAACTGGATCCCCATTACCACCTGGCGGCCATCAATATTTTTTTCAAAGCACTCAAGATGGCCGATGCCAATGGTTTTAGGAATGAATTTCCCAAACACTATTTGGATGTGGTTGAAAAGATGATTGAGGCCCAGTATAACCTATCTTTCCCCGATTATACCAATCCCATGTTCAGCGATGCCAAGCAGCATGGAGAGAAGGAGATGGTGAAGAATTATCGGGAGTGGCTCGAGGTTTTCCCCAACAATGCGGTGATCCGTTATTATGCTACGCAAGGGTGTGAGGGAAATCTGCCTCCTTATCAATCGAATGCCTTGATGGAGTCAGGATTTTTTGTTTTTCGTTCCGGGTGGGATCAAAATGCTACCGTGATGATGCTGAAAGCCGGGCCCCCTGCTTTTTGGCATAACCAACCCGATAATGGCACCTTTGAAATGATGGTTAAGGGACGCAACTTCTTCCCCGATGCAGGGAGTTACGTGTATCAGGGCGATGCTGAGGTGAACAAACAACGCGATTGGTTTAGGCAAACTAAAGTTCATAAAACGTTGACATTGAATGGCCAGAATCTGGACAGTACCGATACTGAGTGTTTGTTGTGGGAGCCGGAAGGTGACATTAAGAAATTGGTGGTTGTAAATCCGAGTTACAAAGGTTTGCGACACCGCCGTTCCGTATTTTTCATCGATAATCGATACTTCGTCATTGTTGATGAAGCGAAAGGCTCTGCAGCCGGAACGGTAGCGCTCCATTATCAAATGCGTGAGGGAGATGTTGTAATGGACCAATCCCAAAATGTGGCGAAAACTGCTTTTGGCGATAACAACAATATCAAGCTTCAATGTTTTGCTTCCCAAGCAAAGATGGTGGAAGAAGATGGATGGGTATCTTATGCTTACCGCCAAAAATCACAGCGAAAGGCTTTTTCCTTTGAAGTTGAAAAACGTGGAGACCAAAATGTTCGGTTTATAACCGTGATCGCTCCTTTTGAAGATAAGACTTCGGAGCCTAAAATCGAAGCCAAATGGAATGGAGACGGAAACCACGGAGTGGATGTTTCGGTGTCCATCGGAGGTAAGAAATACCGACTCGTGAACCACTTAAACCGATAGATATGAAACTTTTCAATGTGCCTTCACTTTACGGCAAAAGCCTCTGGGGTATTCCATTACTGGCCGTCTCCTACGGTTCATCGGCTTTTGCCGGTGAGCCAGCCTTGAAAGCAATAAAGCACCATATTCCACAATCGAAACCCAACATCATACTGATCCTCACCGATCAACAGACCGCCTCGGCCATGAGCTGTGTTGGTAATGCCGATGTGCAAACACCAGCGATGGATGCCTTGGCAAAGGATGGTCGTATTTTCACCAGAGCCTATAGCGCTTATCCGCTGAGCGGGCCTTGTCGGGCGAGTTTGATGACCGGCAAAATGCCGGTTGAGTTGGGGGTGAAAGATAATGACTGGCCCCTTTCGGATGCCGACATGGCTCGCAATATTGGTTTTGTGTTGCAAGCGGGAGGCTACGATTGTCTTTACGCAGGAAAATGGCATATTCCCGAAATTGAGATTCCGCAGGGGAAAGGATTTTCTAAGATCTGTGGTATGGACGACCGAATGATCGCGGAGGCCAGTCGTCCTCACTTGGCAGCCGATCGCCAAAAACCTCTTTTTTTGGTCGCATCATTTCTAAATCCTCATGAAATTTGCGAGTTTGCCCGAAATGAAACACTTCATTACGGGTCTGTTCCTGAAGTTGATTTGGTTCAATGTCCCAACCTTCCCATCAACTTCATGGAATCGACCTACTGGCCTGAAGCTCTCGCGTTGCATAAAAGTACGGTGGTGAAATCCTATCCATCGGGGGGATATACACAGGATGACTGGCGCCGTTATTTGTATGCTTATTATCGTCTGGTGGAACGGGTTGATGCAGAACTGGGTCGTTTTGTTGACATGCTTAAAGAGGAGGGCTTGTACCATAATTCGGTGATCATATTCTCCAGCGATCATGGTGACGGGGTGGCCAATCATCAATGGAACCAAAAACGAGCCCTTACGGAGGCGGTGGTGAATGTTCCGCTGATCATTAAGGCTCCCAAGGATGCTCCCTTGACCATTTCTTCAAACTCCAACGCTCTGGTGAACATTGGGTTAGATCTTTTTCCTACCATTTGCGATTATGCCGGGGTGCAGGTGCCTCAGGGGCTAAACGGACATAGTTTGCGTCCGGTGATGGAAGGCGTAGCCGACCAGGTAGCTGGGGAAGTCTTCGTAGAGACCTTGTTGGATGGTGTCAATGTGCGGGGATGGAGCATCATCGAACAGGATTACAAATATGTGCTTTACCGGTTCTACAAAAACCGTGAGCAGCTTTTCTCTTTGGATAACGATCCCGGTGAGATGCTGAACTTGGCGGTCGACCAACGTCATCAAGCCCATTTGACTCGTTTGCGGGAAAAGATGCACAGCTGGGCCGTTCGAACCAACGACATCATGCTTCAAAAGACTTTGGCCGATCTGATTCGTAAATGATTTTTTGATAAGGAAGTCGTGAGGGGTGAAGCAGATTCTCCTTTGAATCATTCTTGGGTTTGTCTTTCCCGGCTAAAGGGAACTGTTTGCGATCCATTGATAACAAATTTTAAAACTATGAAAAAGCTCTTTTTGATTTTGTCGCTTGGTTTATGGGCTTGTCTCTTGTCGAAAGGGCAATCGAATATTTACTCTTTTGAAAATGGTTCCAAACCAGATGAATTCAATTGCCAATTGGGAACTCTTGAGGTGAATGATCAACAATTTAAATTGGGAGACAAATCTTTATGTTGGCGTTGGGTGGCAGGCGATGTGCTGCGGATTGTCAACCCATTGAACCTGGCTGAGGCATCCAAACTCTCGGGAGGAGGATTGACCACCTGGATCTACAACGATACACCGCAGGAAGGTAAATTGGTGTTTAAGTTTGAAAATGCATTGGGGCAAGTTAAATGTCAATCTGATTTTAATTTGAAATTCAAAGGATGGCGGTGTTTTTGGATCGGGTTTTATCAGGATTTGAAACATGATAAAAACGAGTTGACCCAAATCGATGTTTTTGCTCCTTCTGTTGGAAGCGGCAATATCTATTTTGATTATTTTGAAGTTACTGGATCAATTCCATGGGAGCGGATGTCTGATTTTCAGTATTCTGTCGATCAGTTAAATGCCAATCTTGATGATTTTCTGCTGTCCCGCCTGACTGCGGATCCTTCGGGATTGAATGGAGTGTCGCAGGATGAAATCAACGGTATTGATGCAGTTACTACCCGCCTTGATAATTGGTACCAAGGTGAGGGGTTGTTTCCTTCCGCTCCTGAATACCTGTCGCGCTCGAATGCAGTGAGCCGGTGGATTGCGCGGGGCGTGGCAGCCTATCCCAATCTTGGATTGACACGTTCTGCCGATGGAACAGTCCGTGGGACCGGACTTTTCCCCCAGTTCACTACAGCTTTAATCGATAATACAACGACGCTTCGATTCAGGGATGTGAGTGAGAAATATTTGATCCAATTGGCTCTTGATTATCGTTTAAATAACAAGGCAGCGAGTCTCAATAATTTGGTCATGATGCAGGATTGGTATCATAACCAGGGGTGGGCTGACGGTAGTGCTTTGGGTACCCTTTATATGGAGAAGTTACGCAGCAGTGGTTATTTCCATTCCCTATTCATTTCCCGTAAAGGGCTTTCCTCCCAGCAGCTCTCTAGAGAATTGAAAACTCTGCGTTGGTTCAGTCTTTTTGGCGATTGCATGATGAATTTTGATACTCCTGGTGATAATGCAGACAACGTGCGCACTCTAGCCTTAGCAAAGCTATTCTATGCCTTGATGCAGCCAGATCAGGGAAAACAGGCTGCCTTGCTTCATGAGGTGCAAAAATATTTTGAGAATGCTTTTTCTGTGGCCAATGGATACCTTGATGTTTTTAAACCCGACTTTTCGGGTTACCACCATCGCGGCACCTATTACAGTGCCTATTTTCCCGATGCTTTATATGTTGGCTCTTTCGTATATTATCTCCTCCACGATACCCCTTATGCCTTGTCTGATGAGGTGTTCCATGTGTTGAAACAATGCCTTTTGACATTCCGGTTTACAGCGGCAGATTATTCAGTGCCCAATGCCGCCAGTGGACGTTTCCCAAACCAGGAGTCGGTGCTAGAAGACATTTTGCCAGCATACGCTTATTTAGGCTTGAGCAAATCTATTCCTGATCAGGAATTAGTTGCTGCCTTCAAGAGGTTGTGGCGTCCTTCTGAGGAACCATTGAAGTCTTTGATTGCAAAATCTACAACAGATATTGCTTTTAAAACAACACTTGGCGAAGTGGAGCTCATGTTGAAAGCCAACAGTGTGGATGTTCAGGCTGAAGAGCAACCCGTGGGAAGTTCGTTTCTACCATTTTCAGGCTTGTTCATCACGCGTCAGGCTGGTTGGCACATTAGTGTCAAAGGCTTTAGCAAGTATATTTGGGATTATGAAAGTTCCGGTACAGAGAATGTTTATGGCAGGTACTTGAGTTATGGTCAGGTGGAATACCGATCCCTCAACCATTTCAGAAAGAGTTTCGTTTTCGGCAATCCTGCATTCGATTGGAACAGAATTCCCGGAACGACCACAAAGCATGTCAGCAATAATGCCTTGGATTTCAATAATGGTGGTGCTGGCAGGCATCGTAATTTTTCCGATCAATCGTTCTTGGGCGGGACTGTGTTGTCGGATAAGACTGCCATGGTCTCCATAGTGCTTCACGACATCACTTTTGATAATACATTCTATTCCAGGAAATCGATGTTTGCCTTTGATAATTGTTTGTTGTGTCTGGGCAGTGGTATCAGTAATAGCCGGGGTACCAATAATCAGACTGAAACCACTCTGTTTCAAAATGAGATGATCGAGGGAGATGTGGTAACGGTTGACGGTCAAACGGTTTCCATTTCTAAGACAGGTTTTATTAAACCATTGATCCTCGATAATTTCGGAAATTGTTTTGTGGTGCATAATGGAACAGTAGATGTGGTAAAGAATGGAAGTTTGATGACAGCCTATATCAACCATGGTAAAGCACCGGTTGATGCATCGTACGCCTATTCTTATCTGATTCAACCCGATGAGCAGACGCTGCTGAAATATAGTGGCTCTGCCACAAATCCCTTGCTTGTTTTAAAACAGGACAAACAAGCCCATGTGGTTTTTAACAAGGAGACTCAAACATTGGGTGCTGCCTTGTTCGAGGCAGGTGAATATTCTGGTGCTGGTTTGATTTTGCGGGTCAATTCTCCTTCTGTGGTCATGTATCAATTGAACAGCGACAATCGGATGCAGTTGGTTTTTAGCGATCCTGACATGCGGAGGCCATCGGCTGCCAATATAGATAAGTTGACATTGGCACAAGTTAAGGCTATCGGTCAAGAATTCAGCTATGAAATCGAGATTGACGGGGGGTGGCAGCTTGAAGGTGGTGACGATGGCGTTTCTGTGATCGGCACGGATCATGGTACCACCCTGATTAAAGGGATTGTCAAGGATGGTAAATCATATCGTGCCGATTTGAAACGTGTGGCAACCTCTTTACCAAACCAGCCGCAAAATGAAATGGGCTTTAGGTGCACAAAGGTCAATCCTCATCAGTATAAAATTAATTCTTCTTCCAGCCAGCCGTTTAATCTGTCTGTTTTTTCACTCTCGGGATCGTCAATGATGCAAGTTGATGGGATTGTGGATAGTTGTCTGGTTGATTTTCAGGCCTTTGTTAAGGGGATGTATTTGATAAAGGTCTATGGTGGTTTTGAGGGGAAATGTTTTAAAGTGGATGTTTATTAGGAGTTAAGAATATGGATTTTTTTAATGTAAATAGGTGGGTTAATTGGGCAGGTATGGTTTCGGTGGCAATGACCTCGGTAGGTTGTTGTCAGCAAAAAGAGAAACGTCCCAACATCGTTATGATTATGACCGATGACCATACCATACAGGCAATGAGTTGCTATGGAAGCAAACTGATCCATACACCTAATTTGGATCGGCTGGCTCGGGAGGGAATGAGGTTCGATCGTTGTTATGTCTCCAATGCCATTAGTGGTCCGTCAAGAGCTTGTATTTTGACAGGTAAACTTAGCCATGTGAATGGATTCACCGATAATTCAAAAACTTTTGACGGGGATCAGATGACATTTCCAAAATTGTTGAAGGCAGATGGTTACCAAACTGCTATGATTGGGAAATGGCATCTTAACTCGGACCCCCAAGGTTTCGATTTTTGGAGTGTTTTGATCGGGCAGGGCGAGTATTACCAACCCAAGTTTATTGAGAATGGAGAGGAGGTTACAGAGGCTGGTTATGTGACGGATATCATCACAGAGAAAGCCATCGATTTCATAAAAAACCGGAACCCGGATCAACCCTTTGCAGTTCTGTACTATCATAAGGCACCCCACCGAAACTGGATGCCCGCGCAAAGGCATTTGGGCATGTATGATGATGTTGTTTTTCCTGAGCCGGCCACGCTGTTCGATACATATGAAACGCGAGGCAGTGCGGCCAAGAGTCAGGAGATGGAAATTGGCGAACATATGTTTCCCGATTGGGATTTGAAGATTGCCACCCGTGATCAATTGGATCCATCGCTACAAGTGGATCATACTGGTGATGCCAATAAGCAGGACGTGGGGCGAGCCAATAAAAGCGAGTTGGGGTTGGGACAATTTGCTGCTGCCTACAATAGGATGACCGAAGATGAGAAAAACCATTGGGATCGGGCTTACAGTAAGCGAATAGAAGAGTACAGGAATCATTCGATGAGTGGAAAGGAGCTAGTTAGCTGGAAATATCAGCAATATATGCGCGATTATCTTGCTACCGCCAACGCGGTGGATGAAAACGTTGGGAGGCTGATGAAATATCTTGAAAGTATTGGAGAGCTTGACAATACTGTTATAGTTTATACCTCCGACCAGGGTTTCTTTTTAGGCGAACATGGGTGGTTCGACAAGCGGTTCATGTACGAAGAGTGCCAGCGTACGCCTCTTCTTATCCGTTATCCCCCAAAGATTAAAGCCAACACTACCTCACAGGCTCTTTGCATGAACATCGATTTTGCCCCTACTTTTTTGGATTTGGCGGGGCTAGAGGTTCCCGATGAGATTCAGGGGCATTCTCTGCTTCCCATCCTCGATGGTAGAGGAGAGACACCCGGCGATTGGCGGAAAGCCGTCTATTACCACTATTATGAATACCCCTCGTGGCATAGTGTGAAACGCCATTATGGTATCCGGACGGAGCGGTATAAGCTTATTCATTTTTATAACGATGTGGATGAGTGGGAGCTTTATGATATGGCGGCCGACTCCTTAGAGTTGGATAATTTGTACGGTCGACCTGGATACGAAAAGCTCCAAGGGCAGCTGAAGAAACAGCTGAGAGATCTCCAGGTAGAGTATGGTGATTTGGATCCGGACGAGAGGCATTCACAATCTTTTGTGAAAGAATAGTTTTTGTTTAATGTATTATTCTTTTTAAAATATAAATGTATGAATAGAAGAAAATTTCTCAGTAATACGGGTTGGAGTTGTTTGGGACTGGCCGCCGTAAGCTCTATAATCACACAATGTAAACCTTCGTCTTCTTCCAAAGGCTCATTTGTTGCTCCAGGAGCCGACAGCAATAAAATATTCTTTGGAGATATCCATAATCATTGCAACCTCACATATGGTCATGGAGATATGAAATCTGCTTTTGAGGCAGCCCGTCAACAACTCGATTTTGTGGCAGTCACGCCCCATGCATTATGGCCCGATATCCCCGGAGCCAACGACGAGCGTCTCAAATGGGTCATCGACTATCATACAGGTGCCTTTGCCAGGCTTCGCAAGGAGGGTTGGCCAAAGTATGCGGCTATGACTAAAGAGTACAACCGGGAGGGAGAGTTCCTGACGTTTATCTCTTATGAGTGCCATAGCATGGAACATGGCGATCATGTGGTGCTTCATCACGACTTGGATGCTCCACTGCTTGAAGCCAACAGTGTTCCTCATTTGATGGAGCAATTGAAAGGGCAAAAGGCCTTTATCACACCTCACCATATGGGGTATCAAACAGGATACCGTGGATATAATTGGAACCATTTTATGGGAGGCGATCAAACCCCTTTTGTGGAGATGTTTTCGCGACATGGCCTGGCCGAGAGCGATTTGGGTGATTATAACTATTTGCACGATATGGGACCGCGAGTTTATGAGGCTACCGTGCAGTATGGATTGAGCCAAGGCCATAAATTTGGTTTGATCGGCTCCACCGACCAGCATGCCGGTTATCCAGGTAGTTATGGCGATGGACGGATTGCGGTGTTGGCACCCGACCTCACCCGGAACTCCATTTGGGAGTCCATGCGAAACCGTCGTGTTTATTGTGTTACAGGCGATAAAATAAAAATTGATTTCAGGATTAATGATGCCCTGATGGGCGATGTGGTTAAGGGCAATCACCGGACCATCTATTTCAACGTGGAGGGAGAGAACTTCATCGATTACGTCGATCTGATCAAGAATGGGAAGTGTATTGCGCGCTTAAACGGACCTTATACAGCTATAATTCCTGAAGAAGAAACCGTTCGGGCAAAGGTAAAAATCGATTTCGGCTGGAACCGCTCCGAAGAACCGGTGCGTTGGGACGGGATGCTGAATGTTTCAGAAGGAACCATCCTTCAGGTGACGCCCTGTTTCCGAGGAGCTGCCTACACTTCTCCGCAAAAGAATAAAATTGGTAACTCCGATTTGCATGAGACCAATGTGAACCGCATCTTGTCAAAAAGCGACAGGGCGGTTAACCTTGAACTCTATTCGGTGAAGAATCCGAACGTGCTCACATCTGCATTGCAAGGGGTTATACTGGATGTAGCTATGCCCAAGTCCGCCATGGTGACAGCAAATTTTAACGGTCAATCGTTCAGCCACTCTTTAATTGAGCTGTTGAACGGTTCCAAGGCCCACTTTATGAATGGTTGGTTGAGTGAATCCATTAACTTTAACCGAGCCGTGCCTGTCTCTGCTTTTACGGTTGAGCATGGTATGATCGACGATCAGCCCGAATCGGATACCGACTATTATTATCTGAGGGTGCGCCAACGCGATAATCAGTGGGCGTGGAGTACCCCCATTTGGGTCGAAAGGGTATGAAACATTAAGTATTCTGGGCCGGACGATGACCTGGAGTGTAATATTTAATTGAAAAAGATGAATCAAAAAGTTGCAATAGGACTGGATTTGGGCGGCACCAACATAAAATATTCCTTGGTGGACAACCGAGGATCTTTCCTTTTCGAAGGATGGATGCCTTCATTGGGCGAGGTTTCATCAACTGCAGTATTGGAACAACTTTGGGCAGCCGCCTCAGCTTGCGTGGCCGAGGCCGAGCGCTTGGGCTTCACACCGGTGGGAATCGGAGTGGGCTCTCCGGGTATTGTTGATCCTGCCGAACGTATCGTGATTGGCGGTGCCGAAAATATAGTAGATTGGCAAATGGTTCCGGTGGCCGATTTTTTGGAATCAAAACTGGGTTTACCTGTCCGGGTTTGCAATGATGCCAATTTGATGGGTTTGGGTGAAGCATCTTTTGGTGCGGCCAAAGGCTGTTCCGATGTGCTGTTTTTGACTGTGGGTACAGGAATAGGCGGGGCTGTGATCATTAATGGGAAGTTGTTTGGCGGCTTTAACAACCGGGGAACCGAGTTGGGACACATTCCCCTAATCGCCAATGGAGAGAAATGTGCTTGTGGCTCTGTGGGATGCTTCGAAACCTATGCCTCCACGGCAGCCTTGGTGCGTCAGTTCAGGGAACGGGCTGGTTCTCTGTTTGGCGATGAACCGATTGATGGGAAGTTGGTCGTGTCGCTTTATCGGGCTGGCGACCCTTTGGCGACCCAGGTTATGAATGAACATTTTTTTTATTTGGGCCGTGGAATCGCCGGTTTGATCAACATTTTCAGTCCTCAAAGAGTTGTGGTGGGGGGTGGAATATCCGAAGCAGGTGACTTCTATGTGAATAAAGTTTCGGATATGGCGTTTCGGTATGCTATGCCCGAATGCTCTGAAAATACTCAAATTGTGTCGGCTCAACTGGGCAATAAGGCTGGTTGTTTGGGAGCAGCCCAATTGATGTTGGCGAATGCGTAACAGGTTTTTTTTTGACTTGTGTTATCAATTCTATTAAATCGTATTTATGAAAATTCTACAAATGATTAAAAATAGCTATGTTTTAGGTCTGCTCTTTTTTCTGGCTGCATCCTCCTTGTTTTCGCAACCCTCGTCGGGCTTGGAGTGGAAGGAGTTTGAAGGCGTTAGGATTCCGATTCCGCCTCAAGAGCATCCAAGGCTTTATCTGAGAGCTCAACATGTACGCGATCTGCCGCAAAGGATGAAGGATCCTGTTTTGAAAGAGGTGTGGGCAGACTTGAACAAACTTCAAGCGGATGCCAAGCCATCTGATAAACCTGAAAAGAAAGATTGGCGTTACTATTTCGATTCCAGAGGATTGGTGACTCGCGTGGAGCTAAAAGCTTTGAATTACTTGGTTACCAATAATAAGCAATTGGCCCGGGAGGCTATCACCCTGACCCTTGACACGCTGGAAAGGGCCGAATATCCCAATATTAACGATATTTCAAGAGCTATTGGACGGCTGATGATTTCGGGCTCAATGGTTTATGACTGGTGTTACGACCAGTTGACACCTGACGAAAAAACCCGTTTTGTCCAAGCGTTTGTTCGTTTGGCCAAAATGCTTGAATGTGGTTATCCGCCAGTCAAGGACAACTCCATTGTAGGACATGCTTCCGAATGGATGATCATGCGCGATCTGTTGTCAACCGGTATTGCCATTTACGATGAATATCCCGAGATGTATCATGTGACCGCCAAACGTTTTTTTGGCGAACATTTGGTGGCTCGTAATTGGTTTTATCCGGCCCACGGTTACCATCAGGGTATGTCCTATTTGAACGTTCGTTTCTCCAATGATTTGTTCGCCCTATGGATTTTGGATCGGATGGGTGCCGGTAATGTCTACCATCCTTCGCAACAGTTTGTTTTGTACGACATGATTTACAAGCGCCGTCCCGATGGCCAGGTAATGCCGGGTGGTGATGTGAATTACAATCGTAAAAAACCCAGTTTATACGCCTTGCCCTCGCTTTTGGCTGGCAGTTATTACAAAGATGAATACATCAATCATGAGTTTTTGAAAAAGCCCAAGGTTGATAATCAATGTAAAATATTTGAATTTTTGTGGCGCGACACTCAGTTGGGAAGCCGTTCGCCCAATGATTTACCTCTGACACGATTTTCTGGTTCACCATTCGGCTGGATGGTGGCTCGTACCGGTTGGGATACTGAAAGCGTGATTGCTGAAATGAAAATCAATGAATATAACTTTGTGAACCACCAGCACAACGATGCCGGTGCATTTCAAATTTATTACAAGGGACCCTTGGCCATTGATGCAGGGACCTATCAAGGTTCTTCGGGTGGATACAACAGCCCGCACAACAAGAACTTTTTTAAGCGTACCATTGCGCACAACAGTTTGTTGGTTTATGATCCCGACGAAGTTTTTGCTTCTTCAAGTTATGGGGGGAGTGATAAGGACAATTTTGTTGCCAACGATGGGGGTCAACGTTTGCCTGGTTTTAACTGGGGCCCAGCCAAGGATTTGAACGAGATGCTACAAGGGAATTTTAAGACGGGCCAGATTTTGGCCAACGGATTTGGACCCGATAGTCAGACTCCCGATTACTCTTATTTGAAGGGGGATATCACAGAGGCTTATACGGCCAAGGTGAAGGAGGTGAAGCGTTCCTTTTTGTTCTTTAATCTAAAAGATGCCAATATTCCAGCTGCCTTGATCGTTTTTGATAAAGTGGTTTCTTCCCAAGCCGAGTTTAAGAAATTTTGGTTGCTGCACAGTATTGAAGAACCTGAAATTGTTGGAAATCAAATCATCATCAAACGCACAAAAAATGGGGATAGTGGCATGCTCATGAATACTGTTTTGCTTCCCGAACTGGACGATGCCGACATTGTTCCCGTTGGTGGCGAGGGGAAGGAGTTTTGGGTATTTGGCACCAATTATCCCAACGAACCCCGTCCCGGCGACGATGAAGCCAATGAGCGGGGAGCGTGGCGAGTGGAAATCTCTCCAAAGCTTGCGGCCACAGAAAATTATTTTTTGAATGTGATGCAAGTTTGTGGTAATCATCAAAAGACTCTGCATGACATCAAACGAATCGATTCAGATAGAGTGGTAGGGGTTCAGATTGGTGACCGGGTTGCCACCTTCAGCAAGGATAGCAACCCTTTGGACCGTCCCTTCAAAATCTCGGTTCATGGGAAAGGCACTTTTAAATTTGTACTCACTGATCTTCAGTCGGGTAATTGGCAAGTTCTGAAAGATGGAAAGGTATTTCGCCCAGCTGTCGCGGTCAAAGCGGATGATGGAATTTTGTACTTCGAATCGGGGGAAGGTGATTATCTGTTTTTACGGTAATTTTTTATCGCAATCAAGTTCATATGGGCAAATGAAATGAAGTAGAACCGGAGAAGTTGAGTGTTTCGCGACACTCAACTTTTTTCCTTTCTTGGAATCCATAGTCGCGGTTCTGCCTTAGTTTCAAGCTCATATTTTATGATGGAATCAAAAAATTGTACCCAGTCTAACATGGGGAATGGCCACGTATGTGCGCAGAGGGCTTTACTGTTCCTCTATTGGGATCGGGTAGAATTGAGTAAAATGGGGCAAATGATGTTCATGGGTAGTCTCCCGCAGCGCACAAGCTTTCCCCGGTGAATAAATAAAATAGGAAAATATGAAAATCAACTACTGGTTTGTCGTTTTGATTATGCTTTTTTGGTTTGTGATATCCTTTATAACCAATATTTTGGGGCCCTTAATCCCCGATATCATTCATCATTTTGAACTTTCTCATCTGGTATTGGCCGGGTTTATTCCCTCTTCTTTTTTTGTAGCCTACGCCATCATGTCTATCCCTGCGGGAATCATGGTGGAAAAGCTGAATGAAAAGGTGGTTTTGCTCCTCGGGTTTTCTTTGCCATTGCTGGGCTCATTGTGTTTTGCCTTGTTTCCCTCCTATGGTGTTTTGTTGGTATCCAGTTTTGTCATCGGGTTGGGGATGGCCATGCTTCAAACGGTTATCAATCCATTAACCAGGGTAGCAGGAGGGGAGGTTAATTTTGCCTTCTTTTCGGTGATGGGGCAGTTGGTTTTTGGCTTGGCGTCATTTGTCAGCCCCATGGTTTACGCCTCGTTGGTGGGGAGTATGATGGAATGGCGCGAAGGAGGTTCCTTTCTGATTGGACTGTTGATCAACCTGGTGCCAGCCCACATGAACTGGGTAGCACTCTATTGGGTTTTTGCCTTTGTTCTGATACTGGTGGTGATTGGAATTTCTTTTGTACGGGTTCCTGCCATCCGATTGGCCGAAGATGAAAAGGTTGGCTCAGCTCAAGCCTACAAAGCCTTGTTTAAAAACAAAGTGGTTATGCTATATTTCTTTGGCATTTTTGCCTATGTGGCCACTGAGCAGGGTATTGCCAATTGGATATCGAAATTCCTGGAACATTACCATCAGTTGAATCCTTTGGTGGAGGGTGCTCAAACGGTAGGCCGATTTTGGGGCTTTATGTCGTTGGGATGCCTCTTGGGGTTGATGATGCTCAAACTGTTCAATGCAAAGAAAGTTCTTTTGGCTTCATCGGTGGGGGCAATGGTGGCCTTGGTGACCAGCATCTTTGGCAACCCTACAATGGCCTTGACCGGGTTTCCAATGATCGGTTTTTTTATTTCGGTGATGTTTTCCATAATTATGTCGTTGGGTATGAATTCTATCCATTCTCATCACGGCGGCATGGCTGGGATACTCTGTTCAGGCATCGTTGGTGGAGCCTTGGGGCCTTTGCTCATGGGTTGGTTCGGCGATATTTTTGGCCTCCGGGTGGCTATGCTGTGCGGATTATTGACCCTTGGATATATTCTGACCATTTCATTCTGGGCAGCTCCACTGGTCGATAATGCAACCGTTCGATTTGTCGATTTGTTGGCGCTTAGGTGGAAAAAGCATTAAAAAGCTTCTCTCCCCTATTTCTCAATTTTTTTAGAGACGCGTTTCCTTGAATAGGGCGCGTTTTCTTTTTTTGCGAGAATGGATTGTTCTTGCTTCAAGGAATTCCCAGTAGTTTGATTTTCTTGGCTCACGGCTATTGTTTTGCACATTATTGAAAGGATTTTAAACAAATATTAAATAAAAAAATACGTCTTTAGAAGCATTGCGAACATATCTGGCCATGTTATTTGTGAATGAGGCTTAAATTCGAATTATGAAAATTAACAAATAGTCACATAAAAATTTATCCTATGAAAAGGAACTGTCTTATTGTTTTTTTTGTTTTTCTATGGTTTGGTGTGTCGGCACTTCAGGCACAACGAACCATAGAGGTTACTGGGAAGGTGCTGGATTCCGACAAATTGCCCATTCCCGGTGTCAATGTCGTGCTTAAAGGGAGCTCGACTGGCACCATCACGGGTTTGGATGGCGGATTTGAGATGCGGATTACCGATCCCGAAAAGGCCGTTCTCGTCTTTTCTTTTATTGGTTTTGATACACAAGAGGTGTTGGTTGGTAACAAGAGTGTTATCAATATTGTTTTGTCTTATTCGGCCATTTCTCTCGAGGAAGTGGTGGCCATTGGGTATGGCACAGCCAAAAGGAAAGATTTAACCGGTTCAGTCTCCTCCATTAAAGCCGGCGATGTTGATAAAGTTCCGGTTGCCAATATTGCCCAGGCCTTGAGTGGAAAGGTAGCAGGTGTTCAGGTCAATCAAGCTAGTGGCTCACCCGACGCCGATATTCGCATCCTGGTGCGTGGGGGTACTTCTATCACGCAAAGCAACGAACCCCTTTATATTATTGATGGTTTTCCAACTGAGGATGGGTTGAAAGGTATTGACCCCTCCGACATTGAAAGCATTGATGTGTTAAAGGATGCTTCTTCCACAGCAATTTTTGGTTCACGTGGTGCCAATGGGGTTATCGTGGTTACTACAAAGAAAGGGAAAGAAGGCAAGACTTTGGTCAATTACGACATGTATTATGGATTTAAAAGTCTGAACAAAAAAATGGATGTTCTTAATCCCTACGATTTTGTAATGTTGGAGTATGAACGTGCCACAAAGAGTGACGATGAGCTATTGAAATTCAACAATACCTATGGAGAATTCTCTCAGATTAAAGAAAACTATTTGGGCAGACCTGGCATTGATTGGCAGGATGAAGTTTTCGATGGTCGCAGTCCGAAAACCCAAATGCATAAGTTGAGTGTGTCGGGCGGCAGCAAGGGCATGAATTATTCAGCTTCTTTTACCCGCAACGACGATGATGGTATTATGGATGGTAGTGGTCTTGAACGCAATGGGGTTCGACTAAAGCTTGATTATAAGGCCAACGATAAGCTTAAAACCTCTTATAATGTGAGTTATACCGATGAAAAAACAAAAGGGATGGGCTCCCTCTCCGATCAAGGATATTTTAGTAGGATGCAGCATATTATTCAGTATCGTCCAACGATTGGTTTAGGGGATGACCAGGAGCTTCTCACAAGCGATATTGACCCATTATTGCAGGACGACAGTGGTAACACGATGGTGAACCCCATCGCGTCTATTGAAGGGGAGCAACGGGCGAAAAGGAATCGCTATCTTACCTTGAATGGAGGTTTGGAATACAAACTCTTGCCTTCGTTGGTTTATAACGGAAGTATCGGTTACAGAACCCGCGATTATAATATCGATGAGTTTTACACTATGCGCAGTTTGCAGGGTAAACGTGAGGGTGCCCCTTATGGTAAGAAATCCATCAACCATTACGAAACCATCACCTATAACAATACTCTGACCTATAAGTATGAAAAAAACCGCTTCCATCGGTTTGATGGGATGGTTGGGATGGAGTATTTCAACCAAAAAGTTGATTTTGTCAGTTTGGGTTCTAAAGGGTTTCCAGAGGAGAATTTTGGGCTGAATGATATGGCTCTTGGGGTGGATCCCATGATTAACTCAACTTATGTTTATCCAGGGGAAAAAATGGTATCCTTTTTTGGCCGAGTAAATTATCAATTGAGAAGCCGGTATTTGTTTACTGCTACTTTCCGGGCCGACGGTTCTTCCAAATTTGGAGCCAATAACAAATGGGGCTATTTTCCTGCTGCGTCTTTTGCCTGGCGTGCTTCGGAGGAGCCATTTATTCAGCGTCTTAATGTATTCTCCAATCTTAAATTGCGATTAAGTTATGGTACCGCAGGGAATAATCAGATCGGCAATTTCATGTCATTGCCATTAATGACTTCAGATTGGACAGCTGTTAACGACCTGATGGTGATTTCATACCGCAATGCGAGGCTGGCGAATCCCGATTTGAAATGGGAGACTAACGTGACTCAAAATTTTGGCGTGGATGCCGGATTTTTCAAAAACCGTCTGGAGATTACTTTTGATCTCTACAGCAATACCACCAAAGATTTGCTTTTGGCGGCTCAGCTGCCATACATCTCTGGTCATGCCACCACTATGAAAAATGTCGGCCAGACAAAAAACAATGGTGTGGAGTTTAGTATTACCTCCCGAAATTTAGAAACTAAGTCGTTTTCGTGGACAACGACGTTGAATCTGGCAGCCAATCGGAATGAGGTGGTGAGCCTCTATAAAAGTGATTTCTTTCTAGCTAAATCTGGCTGGGCCACAGTATCTGAATTCAATTCTGCCGACTATATTGTCAAGACAGGACTTCCGTTGGGCCAGATGTGGGGATATACCTGGGATGGCATTTATGGTGTGGAGGATTTTGATTATGCTGACAAGGTCTATACGCTGAAGGAGGGCATTCCTGTTGATAAGAATAGTGCTGCCCAGCCGGGATCGTGGAAATACCGCGACATCAGTGGCCCCGATGGCCTACCGGATGGGATTATTGATTCCAATGACATGTCGGTTATCGGTGATGCCAATCCAACATTGTTCGGTGGTATCAACAACCAATTCAATTACAAAGGTTTTGACCTGAGTTTCTTTCTGAATTTTTCGCTTGGTGCCGATGTGTACAATGCCAACAGCATGTATTACTCCAAAATGAGTACACGGTATAAGAATGTAATGGCGGGCGCTGCCAATCGTTTTACCTATATCGACTCTGAGGGTGTCAATGTAAGGAACGATCCTGCTGCTTTGGCCGAAATCAATCAGGGAAAAGAGTTTGCCTCAGTCAATGGTTCTTCTTCCTTGGTTTTTAGTTCGCGCAATGTTGAGGATGGCTCATTCCTCCGGTTGAATACCATCAGTTTGGGTTATACGCTTCCCAAATCATTGGTTGAAAAGGCAAAAATTGGAAATATGAGGGTTTATGCCACCGTATACAATTTGAAGACCTGGACCAATTATTCCGGATTCGACCCAGAGGTTAATACCCGCCCCAACGGCAATTTGACCCCAGGAATCGATTGGGGGGCTTATCCGCGGAATATGTCGTTTGTTTTTGGCTTGAATCTGTCCCTGTAGTTAAAATTAATTCTAATGATTATGTTTAAAGTAAATATGAAATATAACAGCCGCTTGGCCTTTGCGGGGGCTGTTGCAATCTGCATTTCACTTTTCAGCTCTTCCTGTGATGATATGCTAACTGAAGAGCCCACCAATTTTTATGATGCAGACAGTTATTTCACATCACCTTCGCGGGTTGAAAAAGCTGTTTTGGCTGTGTATTCCACATTCAGCGAGCTTGACACTTATGGGCAGAATGTGATGGTTTACGATTGTGATACCGATATTTCGCATGTGAAAGGAGCCGATAAGGGGCACGTTGCTCGCGATTTAGGGCATTATTATGCCGGGCCAACAAATGCATGGCTTGAGGCCACCTGGAAGAGGTATTACGAGGGCATCGATCGTGCCAACACCATATTGGATAATTACCACAAGGTAGTTGTTAATAATGAGGACGAAAAAGTGTTGTTGGACCTGTTGGTGGCTGAAACGAAATTCCTGCGTGGTCTGATCTATTTTGATCTGGTTCGTTATTGGGGTGATGTGCCTTTGAAATTAAACCAGTCAAAGTCCGAAGATAGCTTTGCAATTCCTCGTGAAGACAAATCGGTTGTTTATGATCAGATAATTAAAGATATGACCGAGGCCATTCCCTTCCTGCCATGGTATACCGATTCCAACCTTTATAGTGGAAGGCTGTCGCGCAGTGCAGGCTTTGGTTTGCTGGCTCGGGTTTATCTGTTTCGTGGTGGTTATGCGCTAGGTCAGGATGGGATCTGTTCCAGACCCGATGAGTATAAGTCCTATTACCAAAAGGTTATCCAATACACCGATTCGGTAATTGTTTCAGGTAAGCATGCGTTGGTTGTGGGTGATGCGGCTGTTGGGCAATCGGGTTATGAAAAATTGTTCCGCAACTATTGCGAAAATAAGATCGATTTGACCGAAAGCATATATGAAATTGATTTCTTTAATCCTGTTGGCGATAATAAAAATGCCGGCAACTGGGGAACTTACAATGGACCGGAGATTAATGAGAAGTCGATTTATGGGCGTGCGAACTCATTCATCAAAACCCTCGGCCTGTTCTACGATAAATTCGAAACAGGTGATTTGCGCCGCGATGTGGCTATTGCAACCTTTGCTATTGATGCAAAAAATGTTGTGAAGCCCATCTCCAGAAAGAAAAGTCAGAACTGGTCACCTGGTAAATGGAGGAGGAATTGGCAAACGGGAGCCATCAAGAATGTGAATAATACAGATGTCAATCTTGTGTTGCTCCGTTATGCCGATGTGCTGTTGATGAATGCTGAAGCCCAAAATGAGGTGAATGAATCACCCAATGCTTTGGCTATTGAATATGCCAATCAAGTGCGACGCAGGGCATTTGGGAAGGATCCTCTGGTGCCCGATGTTATGGTTGATTTGAAGGAAGGCGATTTTGATAAAGAGTCATTTTTAAAATACCTGCAGATTGAGAGGGCTCGGGAATTCTGCTTCGAGGGTTTCCGTAAGGCCGACCTAATCCGTTGGGATATTCTGGAGGAAACCATTGCCCAGACCCATGAATCGCTTAAAGAGGAGATTGCCAGTGGCGTACAAGAAAAATTTACCTGGGCTGCCGGTGAAGCATATGAAAGTAAGGAGGGTTTTCAGGCTGGTCGCAATGAACTGTTTCCCATACCACAGCGCGATAGGATCGAAACAGAAGGTGCCATCACTCAAAATCCCGGGTACCCCGAATAATTTTGGTTACGGGCATGGCTTGTGTTTGGCCATGCCCGCTATTACCTTTCAAATCCAATCTAGATGTATAGTCTTAATAAAATATTTTGTGGTCTGTCTGTAGGGTTGTTGCTTCCGTCGCTACATGTCGAGAGTTCGGGGCAGGATCGCCCCCATATTTTGTGGTTGACATTTGAAGATGCCAGCTACTATGAGTTGGGATGTTATGGTAATCAAATGGTCAAAACACCCAATATCGACAGTCTGGCCAGTGAAGGGGTGCAATATATGAAGGCCTGGTCGGTTGCTCCGCAATCGTCGCCAGCGCGCTCGTCGATTATCACCGGATCCTACGCCACCACCTACGGCATGGACCTTCATCCTGTGCCGCAAAATGTTCCACAAGGTATTTTATTTCCCCAATTTTTACGTGATGCCGGTTACTTTTGTACCAACAATAGTAAAACGCACTATAATGTCATAGGTGATCATGCTGCCAGCTGGGATGAATGTGGAAACAAAGCTTCTTACAACAGCCCCAAACGGTCAGCCAATCAACCTTTTTTTTCTGTATTCAATTGTGTTGCTTCGCACATGGGACGTGTGCGGACTTTTCATACCGAAGGTAGGCGCGACTTTGCAAAGGGAGGCATAGATCCAGACCAGTTGTTGTTGCCCCCCCACGTACCCGATTTAGCCGAAGTCAGGTCCGACTATGCCGGCCACCTGGAGGCCATTCAGGATGTTGATCAATGGATTGGTTTTTTCATCAAAGATCTGAAGGATAAAGGACTATCGGATAATACCATAGTTTTCGTTTACAGCGATCATGGCGGTTGTCTCCCTCGTGGGAAAGGTTACATATATGAATCAGGGATTCGAGTGCCCTTGATTGTTTATTTTCCACCGAAATGGAAGCATTTGGCGCAAGGAGATGTTCCCCGGAAGGATGGTCAATTGGTCAATTTCACCGATTTGGCGCCAACAGTTCTTAGCCTGGCCGGATTGCCAACAGCCCCATTCATGCAAGGACAAGCTTTGTTTGGGCAGTATGCCGACCCAAAACCAAGAAATACCCAAGTGGCCTTTGCCACCAATCAATTGCATCATTACAACCCTGTTCGTGCCATCACCGATGGGCGGTACAAATACATACGCAGTTATATTCCTTATAAGCAGTTTGCCTTGCGCAACTATTATCAATGGGGAATGCCATCGAACCGGGCTTGGGATAAGGCTCATCTGGAAAGCCGATTGCATAACTCAGTCTGGCAGCAACCGTTTCAGTTAAGAACGGCTGAAATGTTGTTCGATTTGGAGAAAGATCCATTTGAGCTAAATGATATATCAGCCTGTCCTGGGAGCGATGAAATATTGAAACAATTCCGTCAGCAACTTTCAAAGCACATTCGACAAACCAAAGATCTTGGTTTTTTCACCCCAGGATTTCGTTCTGTTGAAGATACTTTGTTTGTGCAAGCACGTCAACCCGGCTTTCCTCTGAATGAGATATATGATTTGGTCGATCTGGTCGGATTCGCATCCTCAAAACATCAAACCATGCTTGTATCGAATCTTTCGAATCCCAATCCGTTGGTTCGTTATTGGTCGGCTGTGGCTCTTGCCGATTTGACCGTCAGGGGAGGGCTTACCGCCGATGGGGCTGAGTTGGTTAAAGCACTTTTCGAACAGAATGATGAGGTGGCTTCTGAATTAGCTTTGGCTTGTTGTTACGCAGGGTTTCAAAATGAAGGGCTCAATCGGTTGTTGAATTCTACTAGAGAAGCCTCCCGAAAGGCCTGTTATTCCATGTTGGAGTGTCTGTCACTCAACAAACAAATGCACATTTACATGGAGAGATGTGTCGATCGGTTGACTCAGGATGCATCAAATTTCAACATTGTGGGAGAGAACGAAGATATCGGTATGATGGCCCGTGGGATTCTTGTCAATCTGGGCAAATTGCCGGTAGAGGCTATGTTTGGTGATGGTGCTCATTCTATTGGCTTGAAATTGAATCAGGGTCGAAGAGCGATGCTCCCGTTGCCATGAAGATGGGTTTTCTGGCAATTTCCATCCCATCAATGCGCAACAAGTTATGAATATTAAAATATTAGCATATGAAAAATATAAATGTTTTGGCTTTCATTGTTGGCTTAAGTTTTAGTTTGACGATGGTTAAGGCTCAAATGCCTCGGCTGATCCCATTGACTGAACGTGTCAATGTGCAAGACGAACTGGCTCCTGCCGAGGCAGTCATAGATGGTGAATGGGTTGCTGTTGGAACCAATAAACCCCATGCCTTACAATACGATTACTCTCGTCTTTGGCAAGGAAAGCCATCTTACCGATTCAACCTGGAGGAAAAGGACAATACCCTTGAAGGTTACGCAGAAGGGGAAACCAAGGGGCGTTCCGAATTGTGTTACTGTTATGCTACAGCTGCCGATGTGGCTGGCTTGTCCCAAGAGGAGCTTGAGTTGGCCGTGGTAACTAAAATGGTTTATCACTATGGAAAAGGTGCCTGCAAGCAGGGAAGTACAAAATATTATCGTTTTTCGGTTTTTGTTCCCGATAGCCTTCCTTCGGATGTGAGTACCATTTTTGCTCAATGGCACGGTATGCCCGACCGCACCCTGGTAACTACACCCGAGGGAATCACCAAGAAGATTAGTCGCCAAGAGTTCGCCCAATTGTGTGAGACGATGTTGTTTAAAAAAGACAAGGGACACGAAAAAATTTTGGTCACCGATGGCAAGGGAAATCCCAAAAAGGACAAAAATGGTCATGTCATCTATAAGGCCGGTCAACCCAATGGTTGGTTGGTGGAGCAGGGCGGGTACCCTCCATTGGCTTTTGGTTTTTCCGATGGCTTTTTCTACATCAAAGCCAATTCCGACCGCAAATGGATGAGCGATAAAACCGACCGTTGCAACATCAATGCAGCCAAAGCTAGGGTGATGGTTCCGCAACAGTCTACTTATAAATCCTCTACCATAGCTGCCAAGATGCCTTTTGCCGATTTTCCAAAAAACCAGTGGGTTACCTTTACGATTAAGGTCGAATGGACTGCTTATGGTGTCGAAAAGGAGACGGTTGAAAAGGATGGACGACTGGATGTGAAGATGGATTATTCCAGAGATGGTAAGGCTTTTTGCAACCATTTGGTCAACAACCAGTCCGTTTTGATCGGACGCAACGATGATGATGGTTATTATTTTAAATTTGGAATTTACCGGGTGGGAAACAGCTCTGTTCCGGTTTGTTACAACCTGGCTGGCTACAGCGAAGGTAATTCAATTTCCGATCTTAAACCTATTAATTAAAATACGAATAATATGAAAAGAAATCTGATTATTACCTGTTTGGTCTGGTTTTCTATTTCGTGGGCCAACGCCCAGGGTTTTGCCTCCTTTGAAGTTGAAGGTGCCTTGACGCCCGTTGTGATCAAGCATCAGCAGGATAAGCCTGGTGAGATTGAAGTGGTCGTCAACGGTCAAGTAGATCCAACTAATCTGAAAACTAATTACAAATTGCTTGGAGGGTGTTCCCTTGATGCTGCCACACCAATGGATAACGACTTCTCGAAGGTTAAGAGGGTTGTCGTGAAAAAAAAAGATGGCACCTCCAAAGAGTGGAACATTGCCATCCGGCAGTTGAAGCCTGCAACAGTGCCCACCTCAATTTCCTTTTCCAACGACCACCCATGCGCCTGGACAGCACAAGAGTTGGGATGGGCAGGCCTTAGCCTCGATGCTTCTAAGCCAACAGTCGCTCGTTTTGGAAATAAGGAGGTGGCTTTTTATCTGGCTTTTGATGCGCCTGCCCAAACGCTCGCCTATGAGTTGAACGTGGTGGGTGGTGCTCCGTTTGATGGTGAATTTGTGGTTGAGGTTTCCAAGGATGCTAAAAAATGGGTCAACCTGGTGACTTACAATGCCACAAAACCTATTCCAACTTCGGGCGGTTGCCAACACCAATTGCAATCAGATGTCCGTTTTGCCCGGTGGATCTACCTCTCCCGCAACAAACAAAATGTCAATCTCAATCATTTTGTAATTCGTTAGTTCTTATTTTTTAACCTATAAATTGAATTTTATGAAAGCTAAAATCTTTACTCTTTTATTCGGTTGTGCCATGATCACCTTTGGATCCATTGCTCAAAATTTCAAAACCTTCACCATCGATGGCGCCTTGACCATTGGTTCCATACGCAACACCACACCTGGTGCAGTAGAAGTGGTTGTTCCTAATGATTTTGATTTGACAAAATGTGTGGTTCATTACACATTGGATGCAGGCTTGGAGTTGAAAGATCCAACCTTGCTTCCCAACGATGCTATTTCTGATTTGAGTTCTGGAAAAACTGTCACAGTTGTTAATCCCGAAATAGCTGCCGAACGGGTTGTGAATATTGTGGTGAAGAAAATTAATCCTGCCACATCGCTTCCATTTTCAGTTGGTTTTGATGGGGTTGAATTGAAAACTGCTGATTGGACTTCAGCTACTGTCGGTTGGGCTTATGCTGGAATTGAAACCGGTCAAAAGGCTGTTGCCAGATATGGTAACGGTGGGGTTTCGTTTATTATTGGATTTCCTGCCATACCTGCCGAAGGTGTTTTTGCTGTGGATTACAACTTGTGGAGCGTCGGAAGTGATTTTTCAGTTAAACCGTTAAGTGATTTCAAGGTTCAAGCATCTGCTGATGGTTTAGTTTGGAGAACCTTGGCGAATTATACAGCTACTTCGGATCCCACCTTGACAACAACTTCACCAAAACCGGCAGCACCAATTTTTTCACATAAATTGCAAGTTGGTGAAAAATACGTGCTGTGGGTTTATAGTACACGAGACGGGATTAATGTCAACGTTGATGATATCACTGTTCGTCAAGGAGTCCCCACGGCCATCAAAGATATGGAAGTGGCCGATGTTTCGGTTTATCCAAATCCTGTGCAGGGTACTCTTCATTTGACTTCTAAAAAAGAGATCGCCAAAGTGATGCTCTATAGCTTGGATGGTCAGCAGGTGATGCAGGTTAACCAACCATCCACCAATGGTTTTGATGTGCAACACTTGGTGAAAGGCATTTACTTGGTGAAAGTGGTTTTTGCCGATCAAACGGTTTATACAACCAAAGTTACCAAGAAATAATTCTTCCTCCCTGTGAATAAAAAAGAGACGCCGGTTGGTGTCTCTTTTTTATTTCAATACGCTACTCCTCTTCCATCAACCCCATCTTGCGCAACAGGTAGGTGGCGTTGTGGCTTTGGGTGACGCCCGGGTGGAGTTTGTAGTCGAACAGCAGCTCGCCATCCTGTTGCTTGACTTCAAAGCAGTTGTTGCGGATTTCGCCCGGGTACTGCGTTTTTAGCTCGCCTAGCTCCAAGTCGTGGGTGGCAATCAACCCGCAACCGCCCACTTTAAGTAGTTTTTTCACCAAGGCTTTGCTTCCTTTGGTCTTATCAATGGAGTTGGTGCCTTTCAATATCTCATCCAGAATAAAAAAGTGGGGGCCTTTTTGTTCTATTTGCTCAACAATGAACTGCAACCGTTTTAATTCCGCAAAGAAGTATGATTCCTGTCGCAACAGTGAGTCGGAGGTGCGCATGTTGGAAATAAGCGGTATGGGGTTGAATTCAAAGCTTTGGGCGCACACTGGGCATCCCATGCAGGCCAGCAGGTAGTTGATGCCAATGGTGCGCAGAAAGGTACTCTTGCCGGCCATATTGGCGCCTGTCAGTATCACGATTTTCTCCGAACGATCCAGTTCGAAATCGTTGCAGATCCTTTTAGCCCCGTCAATCATGGGGTGCCCCAATTGGATGCTTTTGAATGTGGTGTTGGTGCAAACGGGCAGGCAAAACTCTGGATGGGCAAAGAGGTATCCGGCCAGCGAGTTGAAGGCCTCCAGTTTATGCAGGGCATCGAACCACTCAAAGGCTTTTTGTTGGTTCTCCTTTATCCATTTTTCCACCCGGATGCTTTGACGTAAATCCCACAGCAGGAAGCCATTCAGGACGGCTGCCAACAAGAAATTCAGCCTGAGGTCGAAGGCCTGGGTTGCTTTGGCCAACGCCTCGATGGTGACAGAAGCTGGTTTTGATCCCTTCAGTTGGTTGGTGATGTTCCGAAGCTCTTGAGTTTCAAAATTGGTTTGTTCGGTCAGCTTTAGCAGTTCGGCGTATTGGTTTAGTAAGTCCGACAGGTTGCTGATGGTTGCGTGTAGGCGGTTGATCTTCTTGATGTGGAAGCCGGCAATCATCAATCCCGACAGGAATATGAGCAAGATCGCCGATGAAGGCAGGATGCCTATAATGGCCAATCCAATGGTGGCGGCCGCCAGTATTGGGAACAGCGTTGGCAGCCAATTGGTGCGGTTGTTTAAAAATGAAGTGTCGATGAGGCTGAACTCTTTCAGTTTTTGGGTCACCGGGATGCTCTGTCGGTTCATTTTCGAAAGGGCATAAAACTGCTGCCTGAAGTGGGGCTGGTGGCTCAATTCCATAAGCGCTTCTTGGCGGAGCTTTATTTCCCCTGCGTCATAAATCGGGTTGTTGAATAAGGCTGCCAAGGCTTGTTTGCCTTCGGGCGTGGTGGTGCGGTTGATCAGCTGGAAAATAGATCCTTTGCCAAATATGTCCAAGTCGTACGAAAAATGGTGGTTTGGATCGGCAAATTCAACGCCATCTTCTTTGAAGTGGTGGAAATTGCCATCCAGTGCCTCCAGCTCCATTTTGTTGAGTTCGGCCAGTTGGTTGTGGTAAGTAGCTCTTTTGTTGGCCCGGTTGGTGTGGATGATTAACCAAAAAAATGGCATCAAAAAAAGGAGGGTCAGCAGAAAAAAAGGCGCCGATGGAAATGCGGTGGTCAGAGCCGGTAAGGTTGCTGCGGCCATAAAAAAAGCAAGCCGGAACCAGCCCAGGGCTTTGCTCCGGCGTTTGTATTGTTGCGCCCGGTTAAGGTTGTACCTTTTTTGTTCAAGAAACCATTGTGAGGGTTCTACTCGGGCAGGTTCGATTGTTCCAACTCTTTCCATAACATATCTTTCAGGTTGGTGATGCCAGCTCCTGTTTGTGATGAGAAAAACACATAGGGGACGTCGGGCAAGTTTTGTTCCATCTCTTGCTTCATCACGTCGTCTATGATATCTGTTTTTGATATGGCCAGAACGCGTCTCTTGTCGAGCAGCTCCGGGTTGAACTGTTTCAGCTCGTTGAGCAGGATGTTGTACTGAGCGTTGATGTCGTCGGCATCGCAAGGCACCACAAACAAAAGGATGGAGTTGCGTTCAATGTGGCGCAGGAAGCGGAGTCCCAATCCTTTCCCTTCGCTGGCTCCTTCGATGATGCCGGGTATGTCGGCCATACAGAACGATCGGTTGTCGCGGTACGACACGATGCCCAAGTTGGGGACCAGTGTGGTGAACGGATAATCGGCAATTTCGGGTTTGGCGGCCGATACCACGCTCAGAAGCGTTGATTTGCCAGCATTGGGGAATCCTACCAGCCCCACATCGGCCAATACTTTTAGTTCCAGTACGACGGCCAACTCAATACCATCTTCGCCTGGTTGTGCAAAACGGGGTGTTTGGTGTGTCGAGGTTCTGAAGTTCCAGTTGCCCAAACCGCCACGGCCACCTTTGGCTAGGATGACCTGTTCGCCATCTTGTGTGATTTCGAAGAGCACTTCACCGGTTTCTGCATCTTTAGCTACTGTTCCCAAGGGTACTTCAATAATCTGGTCGCCACCATCTTTCCCAAAAGAGCGTTGTTTGCCACCCGACTCACCGTTTTCGGCAAAGATGTGGCGGGCAAACTTCAGGTGTATCAATGTCCAATACTGCGAATTACCTCTGACGATGATGTGTCCTCCGCGACCGCCGTCGCCACCGTCGGGTCCACCTTTGGCCACAAATTTTTCACGGCGCAAATGCCTGGAGCCGGCGCCTCCTTTTCCGGAGCGGCAAAATATTTTAACGTAATCTACAAAGTTTGATCCGGCCATGTTATTAATAATTAGCGTATTGGTGAATGATTGTGTGGGTGATGGTTTGATAAAATAAGCCACGGAGGGTTGTTTGATCCATCCGTGGCCATAGGGTCGTTTTATTTTGCTGCCTCAATGGCTGTGCTGATCCTATTGAAGATCTCTTCAATGGAACCAACGCCTTCGATGGAGGCATATTTCTTTTCCGATTTGTAAAACTCAATCACCGGTTTGGTTTGTTGCTCGTACACATTGATTCGTTTTTCAATGGTCTCCAAGTTGTCGTCGCTACGGCCCGAGGTTTCACCCCTGAGCAACAAGCGGTCAATAAGTTCCTGCTTGGGCACTTCAAGGTTCACCATCACGCTGACATCGGTTTTGTAGGAAGCCAACATGGTTTTGAGTGCGACTGCCTGATCCACTGTGCGAGGGAATCCATCAAAAATTACCCCGGCCACTTTGCCCAATTTGTCGAGTTTGTTGTCGAGCATGTCGATGATTACATCATCGGGCACCAACTCGCCTTTGTCGATGTAACTTTTGGCCAAAACGCCAAGTTGGGTGTTCTCGGTGATCTCTTTCCTTAAAATATCGCCGGTTGAAATATGAGCCAGCCCATATTTTTTAATAATATTTTCACTCTGAGTTCCCTTTCCCGAACCCGGAGGGCCAAAAATAACTACATTAAGCATTTGGTGTGATAAGATTTAATTGATAATATCCAGATAAATAAAATTATTGTGCCAGAGTATAGATGTCTTTCAAGTTGCGTCCCTGACCGTTGTAGTCGAGTCCGTAACCGATGATGAAATCGTTGGGGATCTCCAGTCCTATGTAATCGAGGGAGATGGGTTTCTTGCAAGCTTCGGGTTTGAAAAGCAGGGTGGCTACCTGTACATCGGCTGGCTTCATGGTTTTCACCTCCTCGATGAGTTTGACAATGGTGTTGCCAGTATCGACAATATCCTCAAGGATGACTACTGTCCGGTTTTCAACATTTTCGTTGAAGCCGATCAGCCGCTTGAGGCTGCCCGATGTTTCCGTGCCGGAATAGGATGCCACTTTGACGAAAGTGATTTCACAAGGTATGTTGATCCGTTTCATCAAATCGGAAGCAAACATGAAAGCGCCGTTGAGCACGCATACGAACAGCGGATTCTTGCCATCCAGCTGTTGGTTCATCTTGCCGGCTACTGCATCAATAGCTTCAAGTATTTTATTTTCAGGGATTGATGTCTCAAATTCCTTGTCGATAACCTTAATTCTTGCCATTTAACCTGGTGTTTTTTTTGATTAGCAGGAACGAGCATCTCTTAATGGTAGAACCCTCATTCCGAATAATTTTGCAAAAGTATAAAAAAAATGGAAAGGTCAGGGATATTTTCATCTCTTAACTTCTTTGATTTGTAATCAAATGCGATGCCAGAAACGGACGTGGGTTTGGAATGATGTCAATTGGTGTTGTATTTGGCAAAGAAAAAGGTAAGTGTCACGGCAAAACGGGTGTCTAGGCTACCAATGATAAACTCACTTTTTGATCCGAACTAAGCTTGCCACCAATTGTTTGTAGGTAATTTTTTATTGTGGAGGGAAGGTAAGGCAGGGGCAGTTCATTGCTGGCGCCCCTGCATTTTATTATTTGCTGGCGGCCATGGCTTCCACCTCTTCTATGGTGATGGGGATCCGCTGCCCCAGAATTCGGCAACCATCGGCTGTCACCAGAATGTCGTCTTCTAAACGGATGCCGCCAAAGTTGCGGTAGCCATCCAATTTATTGTAGTTGATAAAATTCTCGAACTTCTTCTCGGCCTTCCAGCTGTCGATCAATGCCGGAATGAAGTAGATGCCCGGTTCGTTGGTAACCACAAAGCCTTCGTGGAGGCGGCGACCCAGACGCAACGACTTGAGGCCGAATTCTGTGCTGCGGGTGATCTCGTGGTCGTATCCCACCAAGGTATCGTTGTAATCTTCCATGTCGTGAACATCCAGTCCCAGCATGTGGCCTAATCCATGGGGGAAGAAGAGTGCATGGGCGCCGGCGTTGACTGCCTCGTCCACATCGCCTTTCATGATGCCCAAATCTTTAAGCCCTGATGCAATTGTGCGAGCGGCCAGTAGGTGGGCATCGCGGTAGAACACCCCTGGTTTGGTTGCTTCACGGGCTTTGTTGTTGGCATCCAGTACGATCTGGTAAATTTCCTTTTGCTGCTGCGTGAATTTACCACCAACTGGCGTGGTTCGGGTGTGGTCGGTGGCATAATGCATGGGCGATTCGCTGCCGGCATCCAACAATAGCAACTGACCGTTTTTCAATGTGTTGCCATGGTAATGGTTGTGCAAGGTTTCACCACGTACGCTGCAAATAACAGGGAACGATACCGCTCCTCCGCCCGACATGCTGATGCCTTCGATGATGCCGGTGATGTGTTGTTCGGTGATGCCTTCTTTGGCCATTTTCATGGCTGTGGTGTGCATCTGGTATGCCACGGCCATGTGCCTTTCAAGTTCTTCAATCTCACAAGCCTCCTTGATGGAGCGAAGCGCGATGCAGGCATTGATCAGTTTCAGGGAGGCATAGTCGGCCACCCGGCGGTGGTGGATGCCCAACAGGTCGCTCAACCACATGATGTTTTCGCCCCGGTAGGGTGGTGTGAAGTGGATTCGGCGCCCTTGGGCTATGGCCTTTTCAATCACCTTGGCCAATTGATCCATGGGGCGGGTGTCGGTGATGCCAATTTGGGCACCGCGGTCGCTCACCTTGGGTTGCGGGCCCATCCAGATGATGCCTGTCATGGAGACATCGTCGCCAAATAGTATGTCGTTGTTGTTGTCGATGTCGATGATGCCGGCAAATCCCTGGCAATCGATGCCAAAAAAGTATAGGAATGTACTGTCCTGACGGAAATGGTAGGTGTTGTCGGGATAGTTGAATGGGGAGTCGTTGTTTCCCAAAATAAGAACCAGTCCGCTTTTCACCTTTTCTTTGAGTTGTTTGCGGCGGTTGCTGTATGTTTCTTTGCTGAACATATTGTATGCTTTAAATTTTCAAACCATTAAAGTAAGCTATTATCTTCGATTGAACCATGATTTTGTTCACAAATATCCTCCTTGATCACATAAAAAAACCCGGATTGATCCGGGTTTTGGTGTTATGCATTGTACGTGGTGCTGGCCGTAGAGCCGCCCCGACCGGTCCAGTTGGTGTGGAAAAACTCCCCGCGGGGTTGGTCGGTGCGCTCGTAGGTGTGGGCACCAAAATAGTCGCGCATGGCCTGCAGTAGGTTGGCGGGCAACTGGCGGCTGCGGTAACCGTCGAAATAGCTGAGTGCCGACGACATGGCCGGCATTGGAATGCCGTTGACTACACCGGCAGCAATGGCTCGCCGCCATCCGGCCTGCGCCCGGTTCATCTTTTCGAGGAAATAGCCGTCGATCAATAGATTGTCGAGTTCGGGGTTTTTCTCGAAGGCTTGCTTAATGTTGTCGAGGAATGCGGAGCGGATGATGCAGCCTGCGCGCCACAGCAAGGCTACATTGCCCAGGTTGATGTTGTATCCGAACTCCTTGGTTGCCATCCGGATGAGGGCAAAGCCTTGGGCGTAGGAGACTATTTTGGCGGCAAATAGGGCATCTTCCACATCGTTGATAAATGCCATCTTGTCCGAAGTCAGTTTCAGTTCTGGCCCATTAATCAATTGCGAGGCCGCCACGCGTTCCTCCTTTTGAGCCGACAGGTAACGGGCAAAAACCGCTTCGGTAATCAAGGTCAGTGGGATGCCCAAATCGAGGGCGTTGATGCTGGTCCATTTGCCGGTTCCCTTTTGTCCAGCGGTGTCCAATATTTTATTCACCAGCGGTTGCCCGTCGGTGTCCTTGTAATCGAATATTTCGCTGGTGATTTCGATGAGGTAGCTGTCCAAGTCGCCTTCGTTCCATTTTCGGAATACCTGATGCAACTCCTGGTCGGTGAGGCCGCCAACCGATTTCAAAAGGTGGTAAGCTTCGGTGATTAATTGCATATCGCCATACTCAATGCCATTGTGCACCATCTTCACAAAATGGCCGGCGCCATTGTTGCCTACCCAGTCGCAGCATGGCGATCCGTCGGGAGCCTTGGCGGCAATGGTTTGGAAAATGGGTTTGACGGCTGGCCATGCCTCTTCATTTCCACCCGGCATAATGGATGGCCCCAGCAGAGCGCCCTCTTCGCCGCCGGAAACACCGGAGCCAATGTAGAGGATTCCTTTTTCTTTGAGGTATTGGGTGCGGCGATCGCTGTCGGGGAAGTGCGAGTTGCCCCCGTCGATGATGATGTCGCCGGGCTCCAGCACAGGCAGCAACTGTTCGATGGTGTCGTCAACCGGTTTGCCGGCTTTCACCATCAGCATGATTTTGCGTGGTTTTTCCAGCGAGTCGGCTAGTTCTTGGAGGTTGTGGTAGCCTTGTATGGTTTTCCCCTTGGCGCGTCCGTTCATAAAGGCATCCACCTTGTCGGTGGAGCGGTTGAAGACGGATACGGTGAACCCTTTGCTGGCCATGTTGAGCACTAGGTTCTCGCCCATGACGGCCAATCCGATGAGCCCAATATCTGATTTTTGTTTCATATGTTCAGTTTTTATTTTTCCCATTGATCATTCAAAATTAACTTTTCCCATCGACAATCTGTCTTTTTTGGCAAATTTGAAAGGCGAGAGATAAAAGTATTGTATAATAACATCCAGCAGCCCGAATGGTTGAGCGGGAAGGTGAAAAATGGGAGGGGAGTATAAAAACAATTATCCATCAGCGATGGAAACCGCCGATGGATGATTGGGCAATGTTTTTTGCTTGGTTAATTGATGGTTTATGTCGTAACTTTGAGCTTGTGATATAACCTATTTGTTATGAATTTAGACGCGAAGAAACTTGAATTGGTTCAACTCATTTTGAATATCGATCAGCCAAAATTATTGGAAAGGGTCAGTCTGTTGATTAAGCAAGGAGAGGTTGATTGGTGGGATGATTTGCCTTTGTCGGTTCAAAAATCCATTGATGCAGGTTTGGCGGATGCTAATTTGGGTAAAGGAATTCCACATCAGGATGTCATGAATGAAATCAAACAACAATATGGGCTTCATAAAGAACCATAAGGCTTTTTGTAATTATATCGCGAGGGGCTGAATTGTGGAAAGAACATTTGAAAATAGGGCGATGACTATTCTTTGGACCAATCAAGCCCGAAATGATTATTATCGGATATTGGATTTTTTGCAAGTTCGGTGGGGATCTGCCCATGTAGTAAATTTTATCGAACAAACAGAAAAAGTGATTAATCTTATAAGGGCGAATCCGCGAATGTTTGTCGCATCACAGCAACGAAAAAAAGTTAGGAGAGGGTTTATTACGAGGCAGTGTTGTCTTTTTTATCAATTTGAAAATAAACGTAATGAAATAATTCTACTGACATTTTGGGATAATAGACAAAGCCCAGAGAGGATCAAATTATAAATCTTCTCCGGCAAAATTTCAAATAGAAAAGAGGGTGTCTCAAAAGTCCGAGACACCCTCTTTCAACTTAAATATGATTGCTTATGTCTTCTTACGGATCGCTTCAGTTTGTTTTTCAAAGCCTGGCTTTTCAAGCAGGGCAAACATGTTGAGTTTGTATGCCTCCACGCCGGGTTGGTCGAATGGGTTAATGTCGAGCGTGTAACCGCTGATGCCGCAGGCTTTCTCGAAGAAGTAGATCATCTGACCCAAGTAATACTCGTTGAGGCAGGGGATTTCAACATGGATGTTGGGCACGCCGCCATCTACGTGGGCAATCAGGGTGCCCAACTCAGCCATCTTGTTCACTTCGTCGATGCGTTTGCCAGCTAAGAAGTTCAAGGAGTCGAGGTTGGCTGGATCGGTTGGGATGGCCACCTTGTGGTTGGGTGCCTTAACCGAAACAACGGTTTCGAAAATGTTGCGTACGCCCTCTTGGATCCATTGTCCCATGGAGTGCAGGTCGGTTGAGAAATCAACCCCGGCAGGGAAAATCCCTTTGTTCTCTTTTCCTTCGCTCTCACCGTAAAGCTGTTTCCACCACTCGGTAAAGAAATGCAGTTTGGGCTGGTAGTTTACCAGTATCTCGATGGCTTTGCCGTTGTTGTATAGTGCATTGCGTGTGGCGGCATAGATGCAGGCCGGGTTGTTCTCGAATGCCACATCGGCAGCGGTTAATGTTTCCATCTGTTTGGCACCTTCCACCAGTTTGCGGATGTCGAATCCGGCAATGGCAATGGGGATCAAGCCCACAGGCGTCAATACGGAGAAACGTCCACCCACATCATCGGGAATGACAAAGGTTTGGTAGCCTTCTTGGGTTGCCAAGGTACGCAGTGCCCCTTTGGCGCCATCGGTGACGGCCACAATGCGATCCTTCACCTCTGTTTTGGGATACTTGCTCTCAATCAGCTCTTTCAACAGTCGGAATGCAAGGGCAGGCTCGGTGGTGGTGCCCGATTTGGAGATCACCACAATGGCAAACGATTTGTCCTTCAGGTACTCGAGCAGTTCGTAGGTGTAGTCTTCACCAATATTTTGACCGGCATACAGGATGACGGGCGATTTGCGGTTAGTTTGCAGGTGGTCGAAGCTGTTCGACAGGCCATCGATTACGGCACGGGCACCCAAATAGCTGCCACCAATGCCTACCACCACCACCACTTCGGCTTTGGCTCTCAGTCGGGCTGCAGCTTCTTCTATCTCGGTTAGTTGGGCGCTGGTGATGGCCGAAGGTAGGTTGAGCCAGCCAAGAAAATCGTTGCCACGGCCGTTTTTGTCGTGCAATTTTTTGTTGTTGGCCTCAATGGTTGCTTTCATGCCCCAGATGGTCTCTTTTGAAACAAAAGGGGTGACTTTCGAAATATCAATCTTCAGGTTTTCCATGGTGTTCTTTTTTTGATAATGGGTTAATTATCGTAGTTGTTCTGTCAGCAATTTGATTTCAATGGCTGGCGAAATCTTTTCGTATATGATGTTGTACACCGCTTCGGTGATGGGCATATTCACCATATACTTGTCGTTGATCTCCTTGATGCTTTTTGCGGCATAATACCCCTCGGCTACCATCAGCATCTCCAGTTGTGCCGACTTCACCGAGTACCCTTTGCCCAGCATGGTTCCGAAGGTGCGGTTGCGGCTGAACTGCGAATAGCAGGTTACCAACAGGTCGCCCAGGTAGGCCGAGCTTTTTATGTCGCGGGTGATGGGATGCACCGTGTCTACGAAGCGCTTGATCTCCTGGATGGCATTGGCAATGAGCACCGCCTGGAAGTTATCGCCATAACCCAATCCGTGGCAGATGCCCGAAGCCACCGCCATGATGTTCTTCAGTACGGCAGAGAATTCGGTGCCATAGATGTCGTCCGAAACCGAGGTCTTAATAAATGAGCAGTTCAACAGCGCGGCAAACTGGCGGGCGCGTTTCACATCCTGGCAGGCAATGGTGAGGTAGGAGAGCCGTTCCAGCGCCACTTCCTCTGCATGGCAGGGACCCGAAATCACGCCAATGCTATCGAGCGGGATGTTGTAGATCTTGTGGAAATAGCTTCCCACAATCATGTTTTCATCGGGCACCAGGCCTTTGATGGCCGAAATAACAGCTTTGTTTTCCAGCGGAACGGTGAGATTGCTCAACAGTGGTTTGAGGAAGGCTGAAGGTACGGCAAAGATGATGATGTCTGAATTGCTGATTGTTTCGTTGATGTCGGTGGAAAAAGCGATGCGGCTCACATCGAATTCAACGGCAGTGAGGTAGTTGGGATTGTGCCTCTTCTTGACAAACAGATCGATGTTCTTCTGGTCGCGTACGTGCCAGTTTAACGTGGGGACATTGTGTAACAGCATCTTTGCAATGGCGGTTGCCCAACTGCCACTGCCAACGATGCCGACGCGTAATGTACCTTCTTCCTGTTCCATATTTTTAGTGTTACTGTTCAAAATATCTGCTTTAATAAAAACAAGGTTAGTTGAGCCAGTTTTTCACTTCATCTTGCGAAGGATTGGCCAGCCCCAGTTTTAGTTTTTTGTTTTGTCCGCAAAGATCCTGATGTAATTTATTGGCATTGAGTTGTTTCAATTCTTCCACGCGGGTGATGCCCAACTTGAAGATCAACTGAATCCATTCGGCGGGGATGCCCAATTCGGCAAATTTCTCCTCGCCATCGCGTTCTTTTTTCTTCTCTGGTTTCATCTGTGGGAAGAAGAGCACCTCTTGAATCGATTGCTGGTTGGTCATAAACATGGTCAGTCGGTCGATGCCGATACCCATGCCCGATGTGGGCGGCATGCCATACTCCAATGAACGTACGAAGTCCATGTCGATGAACATCGCTTCATCGTCGCCTTTTTCCGACAAGGAGAGCTGATCCTGGAAACGGTCCAGCTGGTCGATGGGGTCGTTCAGCTCCGAGTAGGCATTGGCCAGCTCCTTGCCGTTGACAAACAGTTCGAAACGCTCGGTCAGTTCTGGGTTTTCGCGGTGTTTCTTGCACAGCGGCGACATCTCCACCGGATAGTCGGTGATGAAAGTGGGCTGAATATAGTGGTGCTCACATTTGGCGCCAAAAATCTCGTCAATCAGTTTGCCTTTGCCCATGGTGGGGTCGTGGTCGATGTGCAGCTGGTCGCAGGCTTCGCGCAACTGCTCCTCGCTCATGCCGGTGATGTCCACGCCGGTGTGTTCCTTGATGGCATCGGTCATGGTGACGCGGCGGAAAGGCTTTTTAAAGCTGATGTTGTTTTCACCAAATACCACATCGGTGGTGCCATGCAGAGCCATGGCCACACGCTCGAGCATCTCTTCGGTGAAGTTCATCATCCACTTGTAGTCCTTATAGGCCACGTAGATCTCCATTACGGTGAACTCGGGGTTGTGGGTACGGTCCATTCCTTCGTTGCGGAAATCCTTGGCAAACTCATAAACACCATCAAAGCCACCCACAATCAATCGCTTGAGGTAGAGCTCGTTGGCGATGCGCAGGTACAACGGGATGTTCAGGGCATTGTGGTGCGTGATAAATGGGCGTGCGGTGGCACCTCCCGGGATGGATTGCAATATGGGTGTTTCAACTTCCATATAGCCATGTTCGTTGAAGAACTGGCGCATGGTGTTGATGATCTTGGTTCTTTTGATGAAAGTCTCTTTCACGTGCTCGTTGACAATCAGATCCACATACCGCTGGCGGTATCGTTGTTCGGGGTCGGTGAAGGCATCGTACTGCACACCGTCTTTCTCCTTCACAATGGGAAGCGGGCGGATGGATTTCGACAGGACGGTGAATTCGTTGGCATGGACGGATATTTCACCGGTTTGGGTGCGGAAAACGAATCCTTTGATGCCGACGATGTCGCCAATGTCGAGCAACTTTTTGAATACCGTGTTGTAAAGAGTTTTGTCTTCACTGGGTGCCACATCGTCGCGGCGGATATACACCTGAATGCGTCCCTGCTTGTCCTTCAGCTCAATGAATGAAGCATTGCCCATGATGCGGCGCGTCATGATGCGGCCGGCGATGCACACCTGCTCCATCTTATCGGTCTGTTCGTCGAATTGGTCCTTGATATCCTTGCTGTAGTGCGATACCGGATATTCATCGGCGGGGAAGGGGTTGATGCCCAAACGTATCATTTCCTGGAGGCTGTTGCGCCTAACCTGTTCTTGTTCGCTTAATTCAAGTGTATTCATTGTGTTATCACTTCTTTTAATAAACTGTTATCCTAAACGGCAATAGCATCTGTTCTCCATCGCTTTTCAAACTGAAAATTAATGGAAAAGACGTGCAAAGATAATAATTACCCATCGGAAAAATGCAAAATTGTTCCAGATATACGGCTAAAGTCATTTTTAGTTAACATTTCCTGCTTTTTTGATGTTTCATCCCTTTCGTTTCAATGGTGGCGAATTGTTGTTAATTGGTCGGTAGTTAATAGTTGTTAATGAATCCACCCTTTTGCAACAATTCATGACCCATCCATCCCCATGGGAAGCTTTATCTTCGAACGATTGATAAACTCAAGTTTGACTAAATCCAAGATTATGATGAAACGTTTACTGTTATTTTCGCTTTTCCTCACTTTATTGTTGTTGCACGCGGAGGCGGGCAATTTTTCGTTGCAGCAGGGAGGTGGCTGGTTCGAAACCCTCTGGGTGAAATGGACGGCTTATGAGGGGGCCGAGAGCTACCGTGTCTATTATTCTGGCGAAGGAGCCACCGACCGGTTGGTTGATGATCCGCTCATTCGCAGTTACGGTACCTTTTTCCGGGTTGATATTCCCGGATTGAAGCCTGGAACCTATACCGTAAAGATTGCTGCCATGGTAGCAGGCGAAGAGGTGGCAATTTTGTCCACCAACTTGTTGACGGTGGTTGGACACGACCGCACCGGTTTTGCATTCAACAAACAGCGTGTGCCGGGTGCCTATAAAGCCGATGGTACGCCCAAGGAGAATGCCGTTGTTGTGTATGTCACCGAAAAGACAAAGAATACCGTTTCGTTGGATGTCACCGGTGCCAGCGAAAACCCTTGCGTGGGACTGCAAAAGATCCTGGATGGCTATAAGAAGGGCAAGGAGACCCGCCCCTTGATTATCCGCATGATTGGGCAGATCACCGACCTATCCTATATGCTCAATGGGGATATTGTGGTTGAAAACAACAATAATGCTAGCAGCTACATTACCATCGAAGGGATTGGCAACGATGCCGTAGCCGATGGTTGGGGCATTCGCATAAAAAATGCCGTTAATATTGAGGTGCGCAATCTGGCCATCATGAATTGCGACAGCGGCGAAGGCGATAACATTGGACTTCAGCAAAACAACGAACATGTGTGGGTGCATCATTGCGATTTCTTTTATGGGAACGCCGGAAGTGATGCCGATCAGGTGAAAGGTGATGGTGCACTGGACTGCAAACTCTCCACCTACGTCACTTTTTCGTATAACCATTTTTGGGATACCGGCAAAAGTAACCTTCTGGGGCTGAGCGAAACGCCCGGTGCCGACTGGTACATCACTTACCACCACAACTGGTACGATCATTCCGACTCGCGCCATCCCCGCGTCAGGGTTTATTCGGCCCATGTGTACAACAATTATTACGATGGCATTTCCAAATATGGTGTGGGTGCCACCGAAGGATCGTCCGTCTTTGTGGAAGGCAATTATTTTCGCCATTGCAAATATCCCATGCTTATTTCCATGCAAGGCTCCGATGTGTTCAATACATCCACGCAAGCAAACGACTATAAGAATATGCCCACTTTCTCTAAGGAAGATGGGGGCATCATCAAGGCATATAATAATTATATGGAGGAAGCCAGCCGTTTTGTGGCTTTTGGTGCCGAAGGATTCCCCAACTCCTCCATCGACTTTGATGCCTATGTGGTATCATCGCGCAATGAATCGGTGCCCGCGTCGGTGACAGCCTTTCAGGGGGGCACCGCCTACAACAATTTCGATGCCGATGCTGCGGTGATGTATGCCTGCACACCCGACTCACCCGAGGAGGCCAAAGCTAAGGTGGTGGCTTCGGCCGGACGTTTGGAGGGCGGCGATTTCAAGTGGACATTCGACAATTCGGTTGACGACAACGCCTATGCGGTTAATGCCGGCCTCAAGGCTGCCTTGACTGCCTACAAAACTTCGCTGGTGGCTGTGCAAGGTGAAGAGGGTGGTAGCGGTGGCTCCAACCCGGAACCCGATCCTGGTAACGGGGAGGTCAATGCTGGCGATATGGTGCACAATTTCACCCTTTCGGGACTCACCAGCACTTTTTATACCTTCACCGGGAACTTGTCAACCTCTAAGGGGACGGTGGTATACGAGGGGCTTACGTTGACCCAATGCCTGAAGATGGAATCGAGCACCCTGATCAGCTTCACCCTCACGCGCCCGGGCACCCTGAAGTTGGTGTTCAACGATGATTTTTCTGGGAGGGTCAAGGTGGATGGTGCCACTTACAATGCAGTGGCCGGCATCCTGGCGCTTGAGCTGCCCGCCGGCGAACATACGATTACTAAGGGCGACACTGGCAACCTTTATTATATGTGCGTGTTGGTGCCAACCGGTGTTGACGACGTTTTGGCCACTAAGCCAGTTATTTATCCCAACCCGGTAAGCTCGCAATTATATATTGCCAGTGACACTCCCATTGAGAGGGTTGTTGTTTACTCGTTGGGCGGCGCACTGCTGTTGCAAGCGGAAGGCAACACTCAATCCATTGATGTGGCCCAGCTGAAGCATGGGGTCTATCTGTTGGTGGTGCACACCGAACAAGGCGTGTTCAAATACAAAATACGGAAGCAATAAATGGTTTGATCCATTGAGTTATGGATGCCCCCTTGTTTTGCGAGGGGGCATTTTTCTTGCATTTTTAGATTTGTATGGGTGACGATATGATAGGGAAGATGCTGATTTTTACTTCCCCTAGAAACGCCACTGCAAATTAACTATTAACCAGTGCTCATTAATCATTAGTCACTCACCGGGTGTTGAACGACACGCTCACCGAGAAATGGTGTCACTCTCACCGATATATGAACCCACTCTCACCGAGACATGGTTCCACTCTCACCGATGATGATACCAACTCTCACCGATGATGGAACTATATACCCACCGATATATGGTTCCTAAACCTACCGAGTAATGGATTCAAAAGCCACCGAGTGATGAAACCAAAACCCACCGGGTGATGACATTAGAATCAACCGAGTGATGACAGTATGGAATGAAAAGGAAATATAAGGAAAAAAAATTGCCGGACTCCGCGACAATGGCATCCGGCAAAAGGTTGCTCGTAGGCTCAGCTCACCAATGTGATGTCGAAATCGCACCGGGTCACCGAAATGGTTTTGCGGTTTTGAACATGGGTGCGAATCTCCAACGAATAAGTCCCGGTGCTGAGTGTCTCGGGCACAAAACAGAGCAACTCGGTGGGTTTGTTTTTCACCACATTGTTTACTTTGGTGCTAACCCCAGCCGAATCGATGAAGTACACGCCCGACTCGGCATGCTCCGACAGCTTGAGCATATTGCCCTTAATGGAGAAGATCTGTCCAATGGTAAGGGCATCGTTCACGGTGCTGGTCTTCAAATCGGAAATGGAGATCAGTACTGGTTTAACAGTCATCCCTTCCACCCGTTCCACCGCTATGGAAGGAATTGCATCGGTGAGGCGTTTCCCCGGCCGCATGTTGAGCCGTATGGAGTGTTTGTTTTTGGTGAAGCCCTCGTTGGGTGCATTAAAAACACCCTGAACCGAGGGATACACCGAGAAAAGAGGGGTTCGGATGGCAAAGCCGTTTTTGAGCGATTCGGAGACCGACAAGGAGAATTCCTCCAGTACGCCCAGCGCCTCAGCCTTAGTGACCGTAGATCCGCGGCTGATCATTTGTTCAATAATCTGCTCCTCACCCAACACTTGGGTGTCGGTTGTTACTGCCATAAAATCATTGGGATCGGCAGTAAGCTGATTGTCCACTAAATAGAATCTAACAGGCATAATAAAAGCTTTTAATTTAACTTGAAAGGTCCACCGGCCTCCTCTCCTGAAATGGATATAGGTTCGCAGATTGATGACCAGTCGGTGGTTTGCTTTATACCGTTGTTAATCATGGATATAAGTTAGTAATTATTACTTTTCGTTACAATAAATCGCCAGATTTTTTTGAACAAATAATTCATTGTTTCGAATTTTCATGAAACATTCAATCGTGAGCGGAAAGAGATTTCTTTCTCCACTACGTTGCGATCGGAATGACTATTCGTGGGGCGGTATAGGTGGTAGGAGATGATTGGATGATGTGGTAATGTACTGATGTGCTAATTTGATGATGTGAGTATTTGAGGAATTGAGGATGAAGAAAGGAAGCTCCGGCGGAGCGGTAGATTGGTAGCCGTATTCAAGCGGCAGCGCAGCATACGTTGGACATACTAGGCTCATCAAACCCCGTAGGGGTGGTATCAGGAAGTAATGGCTGAAAGCCATAGTTAATTCAGCCCGGGGCAACGTCCCGGGATAGGTTGAAAGAGTGATGAGTGAGCCCTGCATGGGCGGTTTAACCCATCATGATTAACGTCTATGCTTAACAAGTATAAGCTGCCCCGCTAGGGCGTTTATAGTGGTTGGCCTGTTCCCGAGGCGATGCCTCGGGCTGAATTAAGCTGTCCCTACGGGACGTGCCGATCTTGTTCTGCCATTGATGATTTCGCCACGACGTGGCATTTTGATTTTTTGGAAGGTGGAAACTACAACGATATCGCCACTACGCGGCTAATTTGGAAGCCTCTCCCCGTCCCTCCCCAAATTGGGAGGGTGTCCAATCTTTCATTATTGAGTATTAAAACTATGCTGCTGAAACTATAGCCTCTCCGGGTGAGCAACGCGAGGCCATAACTACGCATCAAATAGTAACATCTGTGTTAATCTCCCCCTTAGCCCAAGCCACAGAAAGCAACACACAAACCAGCGGCTCTACGAACGCCACAAAGCAGAGATAGTCCCTTAAATCTGTGTTCCCCTTGGACGAAATTAGTGCACACCTCAACATCAGCACATTCAACACCTTTGGTGTTGTGCAATAAAGGAACCAGTTAACCACCGGTTACTCCGGTGGCTATTCACATTGAAGTCCTTCGGACTTTCCCCAGTTTTTTCTCATTATAGACTATTCTAGTTACCTAGCTATGATATTCAATGACCTATGGCCTATCAAACCTTTAACTTTGGGATTCTTCAACTTTTCGACTCTTGCAAAAGGCCGGAGGCCTTGAATATGAATAGCCATGGATGCAATCCGTGGATTGGGACGACACGGTACGCCAACCCCGAAGTGGGTTCAATGTGCAAATGCTTGAATAGATACTGAACGAAAAAAGATTCCTCTCGCCCCTGCGTTGCGATCGGAATGACGAGAGGGAGGAATCTCTTATTTTTCAGGTGGCAACGAACTTTTTTTGCTTTGTACTGTTAATTGCATAACCATTCACTCGTCAATTTTGGTTGGCGTCCTCGTTTTTTTTAACTATTATTGTGGTTCGATCAAGCAGACATGATGACACATTTCCTAAATTGTAGGTTGGTTATTTGCGGGATTTATCCCGCAGGTGCGGGACTTGTTGTGGCGCTTGAACAACTGATTTGAAACGTATGAAAACCCGATGGTTTTCATTTTTTTATGGTATTATACTATGGTTCAGATAAAAACCAAAATATCAAAGCCCCAATGGCTTAAAATACAGTTGCCCAACACGGCCGACTACAACTGGATGAATAAGGTGATCAGGGATAATTCGTTGCACACCATTTGCACCAGCGGGAAATGCCCCAATGCCGCCGAATGCTGGGCACGTGGCACTGCAACGTTCATGATCCTGGGCGACATCTGCACGCGTGGCTGCAAGTTTTGCAACGTGAAGACCGGCCGCCCCTTGCCCCCCGACGAAAAGGAACCGTTGCGCATTGCCCGTTCCATTCAGATCATGAAAATCAAACACGCGGTGATCACTTCGGTGGACCGCGACGACCTGCCCGATGGCGGTGCCAACCTATGGGCACAAACCATCCGTAAGGTGAAGGAGCTCAACCCCGACACCACCATGGAGGTGCTGATCCCCGACTTCAACGGTCAGGGAGACCTGATTCAGGTGGTGATGGATGCCAAACCTGAGGTGATCTCCCACAATATGGAGACTGTTCGACGTTTGACGCCCCAGGTGCGCAGCAAGGCTAAGTACGATGTGAGCCTGCAAACCTTGAAATACATTGTGGACGGCGGCATGGTGGCTAAATCGGGCATCATGCTGGGCTTGGGCGAAACGGAAGAAGAGGTGTTGCAAACCATGGACGACTTGCGGGCTATTGGCGTGCAGGTGATGACCATTGGGCAGTACTTGCAACCCACCAAAGAACACTGGCCTGTTACGGAGTATGTGACGCCCGAGCAATTCAATAAATACGAGACCATAGGCCTTGAAAAAGGTTTTAGATATGTGGAGAGCGGGCCATTGGTGCGCTCGTCCTATCATGCTGAACGACATATTGAACTTGGAAAAGAATGAGAGTCGCTATGGAAAAATCAATGGTTATTTTTGAAGATCTTGGCATGGCTGAGTACAAAGAAGTCTGGGACTATCAGGAGAAAATATTCTCGGCTATGATAGCGGGGAAACTGCATCCGGCTAGTGCAGCTTTGGATGCCGGACGACTTTTGTTCGTAGAGCATCCCCATGTTTATACCCTTGGGAAAAGTGGCCATGAGAACAACCTCCTGATCAACGATGCTTTTTTGAAGAGCATTGGTGCCACCTATTTCAAGAGCAATCGTGGTGGCGACATCACCTACCATGGTCCGGGCCAGATTGTGGGGTATCCCATTTTCGACCTGGAACAGATGTCGTTGCAAATCAAAAGTTATGTTTATGCCTTGGAGCAATCCATCATCAATACTTTGGCCGAGATTGGCATACCATCGCAACGGCTCGAAGGCGCCACAGGCGTTTGGCTCGATGTGGACAAACCCGGGAAGGCACGCAAAATATGTGCCATCGGGGTCAAAGCCAGTCGGCATGTCACCATGCATGGTTTTGCGTTGAATGTGAATACCGACTTGTCGTACTTCAACCACATCAATCCTTGTGGATTTGTCGACAAGGGGGTGACTTCCATCGAAAGGGAGCTTGGACAGAGGCAGGATATGGATCGGATTAAAAAGCTGCTGCGAAAGCATATCGGGGAAGTGTTTGGTTGCGACATCACTGGATAGTCATTTTAGGTTGAATGGTGTTGATAAGTTTTAATTATAAAAAGAGTTTAATTGGCTAAATTTGGTTGATGGAAAAAAGATGGTGCATAAAGCCTGAGGGCAATCCTCATAAAGTAGAAGAATTGTCGGGTCTGTTGAATGTCAATCCGGTATTGGGGCGGTTGCTTATTCAGCGGGGGATTTCGACATTTGACGAAGCGCGTGCCTTCTTTCGTCCCAAATTAACCGATCTGCACAACCCATTCCTGATGAAGGATATGGATAAGGCGGTGGAACGAATTGACCGTGCGTTCAAGAGCAATGAGCGCATCTTGATATATGGCGACTACGATGTGGATGGCACCACTTCTGTGGCGCTTGTTTATTCATTCCTTGGGCGGTTTTACAACAACCTCGATTTTTATATTCCCAACCGGTACGACGAAGGGTATGGTGTTTCCATCAAGGGCATCGACTATGCGGCCGAAACGGGTTGCTCTCTGGTGATTGCTCTCGACTGCGGCATCAAGGCTGTTGAAAAGGTGGCTTATGCCAAAAGCAAGGGCGTTGATTTCATCATCTGCGATCACCACACCCCTGGCGATGAATTGCCGCAAGTGGTTGCCTGCCTCGACCCCAAGCGTGCCGACTGCAACTACCCCGATGCCAATTTGTCGGGATGTGGCGTGGGCTTCAAGCTGATGCAGGCCTTTTGCCGTTACCGCGACTATAAGGAATCGATCCTGATGGACTACATCGACCTGGTGGTGGTAAGCATCGCTTCCGATATTGTGCCCATTACAGGCGAGAATCGCATATTGGCTTATTATGGCCTGAAAAAACTGAATGAGAACCCCTCCATGGGTTTGCGTTCCATTATTAAGGTGTCGGGCATGGAGGGCAAGGAGATGTCTGTCAGCGATATCGTGTTTAAAATTGGGCCACGCATCAATGCTGCCGGTCGCATCGACACAGGGCGCGATGCTGTGGCACTTCTGGTCAACCTTGACGAGGAGAGCGCCGGCACCATGAGCAACGACATCAACGCTTGCAACGAAACCCGCAAGGACCTAGATCGCAACATCACCCTGGAGGCTCACGAAATCATCAACTCCAGTGAGGTGCTGCTGAAACGATATTCTACTGTGCTCTTCAAACCCGAATGGCACAAAGGGGTGATTGGAATTGTGGCTTCGCGTCTGACCGAAACATTTTACCGGCCTACCGTCATTTTGACGGAGTCGAAAGGACTGGCCACAGGAAGTGCCCGGTCGGTGGATGGGTTTGACCTTTACAAGGCCATCGATGCCTGCTCCGACTTGCTTGAGAATTTTGGCGGACACATGTATGCGGCTGGTCTCACCATGAAAATTGAAAATGTGCCCCTTTTCATGGAACGGTTCGAGCAGTATGTGGCCGAAAATATCCTCCCCGAACAGATGGTGCCTCAGATTGAGGTGGATTCGTATCTCCACCTGACCGATATCACCCCTAAGTTCTTTAGGATCTTGAAGCAGTTTCAACCCTTTGGCCCGGGCAATATGAAGCCGGTGTTTCAAACTTCCAATGTGTTTGATTACGGTACCTCCAAAGCCGTTGGTCGCGACAAGGATCATTTGAAGCTCGAGCTCATTGAGGAACACTCGGCTGCCATCAAACAAGGGGTGGCTTTTGGCATGGGCGACAAGATTGACCTGATAAAAGGCAATAAGCCTTTCGATATCTGCTATACCGTGGAGGAAAATGTGTTTAATGGCAATACCACCTTACAGCTGATGATTCGCGATATCCATTTTAAATGAATAGGTACACTTTTGTGAAATCATTGTTAACACATTGTTAAGCCATCTCAACAATTTACCGGTATGTTACCGGTATTTTTTTTGCAAGGAGGTGTTATCCAGATTCTTGCTTGTTTCTATCCGCTTAATGATTCCTTAATGATCTCTTAATCCCGATTTATCATCCATGCAGCATGGGCACTCTATTTTTGTCACAGAAAATATAGTGATAAAGTTATGAATCGATTTTTGTTTTTGTTTCTGTTTTTGATGCCATTTTGTTTCGCAAAGGCGCAACAGGGCATGATTAGCGGTAAAGTGACCGACCGGGTGACAGGTGAAGAGATTGTTGGTGCGGCGGTGTTTATTGATGGGACAACCATTGGTGCAGCCACTGATTTTATGGGCGAGTTCCGAATTGCCAATGTCAACCCTGGAACTTATAATGTAAAATGTCAGAGCATCTCCTATGAACCGCAAGTTATTAATGCTGTTGTTGTGGGGGAGGGGAAAGATACTTTCCTGGATATTAAAATTTCCTCAGCCGAGCTTAAGCTTGAAGAGGTTCAAGTGGTGGCTCGGGTGAATCGTGAGAGTGAGAACATGCTTCTGTTGGAGCAGAAGGGTGCCATGGTTAGTAAAGAGAGTATTGGCGCCCAACAGCTTTCGGTGCAGGGGATTTCGGATGCCTCGTCGGCTGTGAGCCGCATCACGGGAATCAGCCAGCAGGAGGGGAGCCAAACCATTAATGTGCGAGGGTTGGGCGACCGTTACAACAGTACCACGCTCAATGGCCTGCCTTTACCATCGAACCATGCTGAGTTTAAGAACATCGACCTCAAACTCTTTCCTTCAGATATTATAGGTTCTGTGGGGGTGGAGAAAAACTTCACCAGCAATTTGAATGCCGATGTGGCTGGTGCCAATATTGATGTGGTTTCGAAGAAACATACGGGTGATGCCTATCTTCAGTTTGGTGTTGGAACCGGTTACAATATGAACCTCACGCAACCTTCATCTTTCTTTTTGCAGGATGGCCCCGGTTTTACAGGATTCGACAATTTCAAGCGACCCGCCTCCATTCAAACTTACGCGTTCACCAACTCTTGGGATCCGGTGAAAAAAACCGCTCAACCTGATATGGATCTTTCTTTGTCGGGTGGCAAAACCTTCCAACTTGGCGATGGGAAGCTCAACCTGTTTGCAACAGCGTCGTTCGACAATGAATATTCATACAATAAGTATTTGGAGCGTAAAGTGAATGGTTCGGACGACAATCGGATGGATTTGGCCGGTGATGAGTTTGGCTACAAAACCCAAACCACCGCCATGCTGAATTTGAACTACAACATCAATCGTAACGATTTTTATTTCAACTCATTCTTTTTGAACAGTTCCGATCAGGAACTCAAGGAGATGAGAGGATATATTATGGATGTGGTGGGTGATATCGACCAGGAAGAAGCTTTGTTGCGCCGTTCCGACTTTGAGCGTAATGTGGTGATGGTGAATCAATTTATTGGTAATCATGAGCTTAATAATGGGTATTCGTTGAATTGGAAGGTGGGTTACAACCATATTGACAATATCCTGCCCGACCGCCGCAAGAATATTTTATTGCGCGACAATCAAAATGTTTATACCCCCTCAACAAACGATGCGGCCAATAACCACCGTTATTTCCATGATTTGAATGAGGATGAGCTGGCAGCAACAATAGATGTGTCAAAAACCTTTGGACAAGCGTTATCTGCCAATCGCACCTATCGTGGAAAAATCACCATTGGGGCATCCGGACGGATGAAGGATCGCTCTTTTGAGGCCTTTCAATACAACCATGGATTGGATAAGAACCGGGTGGAACCCATTGATATCAACAATGTGGATGGCTACTTCAATAATGAACGTTTGCAGGCTGGCTACTTCAGTGTAAAAACATTTTTCGGTACATTGAACAAACCTTCTATTTATGAGGGGAATCAGGTTATGGGGGCCGGGTTTTTATCCTTGGAGTATGCACTAACACCACGATTGTCGACCCTTTTGGGTGTTCGTTTCGAGGCTTTGCAGCAAGAGGTGTCGTACGAAACGACGTTGAAGGATGGAAAAAACGATTTTGCCGAGATGAATGCTTTCCCAAGCCTCTCCTTCAAATACGAACTTAATGAGACGCAGAACTTAAGGTTTGCCTCCTCTATGAACTACACTTTGCCACAGTTCAAGGAAACAGCACCCTTCCTTTTCGAAGGAATTACCGATGCTACAGTGGGGAATCCTTACCTCTACCCATCGAAAAATTACAATGGCGAATTGAAATGGGAGTGGTTTCCTTCTGGCGGGGAATTGTTTTCAGTGGCCGGTTTTGGAAAATACATCCAGGATCCCATCAACAAATTTGTGACGGCATCCGCTTCCGACGAATTTTCTTATGCGAACACCGGTGGCTGGGCCTATGTGTACGGGGTGGAGGTTGAGGCGAAGAAGAATCTCTTTTCGCATGAAACAGAATCAGGTTTTAGCCGTTTATCGCTGGCTGCTAACCTTTCGCTGATGGAAACCTATCAAGAGCTGGATAAGGATAAGGTGCGCAAGGAGTCGAAAGGATCGGTGATTGCAGCTTTCAATACCGATCGTGAAGAGTTGGAGGGAGCGGCTCCCCTTCTGATGAATGCCAACCTGGTTTACTCCCGTCAGTGGAATAACCGTCAAAACGCCTTCAGTGCGTCCATTGGCTATGCTTATACTTCCGAACGTCTTTACCTGATTGGATACAGCAGTCTTGGCAACCAGTACGATAGTGCCTTCAGCGATTTGAACGTGGTTTTGAAATCCAAGTTTAAGAACCTGGGCGTTTCTCTATCAGCTAAAAATCTGTTGAACCCCGATTTTGTTAGAGTTCAGAAAAACCCAAATATGGAACATGAGGTGCGTTCCTATACCAAAGGGGTGAAAATTGGATTAGGACTAACTTATAACTTCTAAAATAACAATTTAAAATTATTGATCATGAAGAAATTAATTTTGTCGATGATGGCCATTATGGCACTGACTTTTACAGGTTGTAGCAACGACGATGACACTCAGGACAATGCCTTTGTTGTGGATCAAAACAATTTTGTGGGTGAAATTCCCTTTGGCGATAATATTGTACTTGAAGCCAAGAAATACAAATTGACTGGTGCCCTAATTGTTAAGGAAGGTGCAACCCTGACCATTCCAGCCGGTGCAGTCATTGAAGCCAGCCAGGCTGATGGTTCGGCCTCCTCTGTACGTTATATAGCTGTTGAACGTGGTGCTAAGATTAACATTAATGGAACAGCCGACCTGCCTGTAGTGATGACCAGCGAGGTAAAAGCTGCCAGCTCATGGGGTGGTTTGGTTATTTGTGGTGCAGCACCCCATAATGTGGGTGGCGGGGAAGCGCAAGCTGAAGTTTCAGGTTTGGTTTATGGTGGTACTAAGGCGGATGATAGTTCCGGCTCAATCACCCATTTGCGTGTGGAGTACACCGGTTACAAGTACTCCGACACCAAAGAATTTAATGGTGTTTCCTTGTTTGGCGTGGGTAGCGGTACTAAGTTCGAATATGTGACCTCTTATAAAGGTGGCGACGATGGTATTGAGTTTTTTGGCGGTTCGGTGAATGGCAAATACCTGCTTTCCATCGATAGCGAAGACGATGGTATCGATTTTGCCGATGGTTGGAATGGTACTGGTGAGTATTGGTTTGTTCGCAATGCGTCCAAATCAAGCATCGAAGGATCCAACAACGGTTCCAATGGAAATGCTACACCAATGACCAATGCAACCTTGAAGAATCTCACCTTGATTGGTTCAGGCGAGAAACCCTTCTATTTCAAAGAAGGCGCTGGCAAACAGAGTGCTGATAATGTTATTATTGGTGGTGCAACTGCCAGCAAAGGTGCTTATTTCTATGCCGATGCCGAAAGCAAGGATGCCCCTGCTTACGAGCGTTTGGTGGCTGGCGATTTGAAAATCACCAATGTGAAGTTTATGGATGATACGGTTGCCAAAGTATGGGATAGTCGCCTGGTGGTGACTGAGAAATCGGATGCTACAGGTGCAGGAAATGGTGTTAATCGTCCAAGCTGGGTGTCGGATGCCATGAATACCATTGGCACTGGCGTTGTTATATTTGAGTAATTGTCGATAGCTTATGCTATATTTTCTGTGAGGGGGCTCCGTGAGGAGCCCTTTTTGTGTTTGGATTCAATTAGAAAAACAATCCCTTAGGAAATCCCTGGAGTTTCGATTTAGCAAGAATAGGAATCCCGCAGGGATTCAATATGAATAGCCCCGCATGAAATGCGGGATAACTTTAGCAAGTCGTTGCAACCCCGGAAGGGGTTGAATGTATTAGGATCTGGGTATTCACATTCAACCCTTCGGGTTGTTCTGCGTTGGTTTCTCTACCACCGGTTTCACCGGCGGCTATTGACATTGATCCCTTCGGGATCGCACGGCGAGGTGGATCGTTATGTTTGTTAATGCGGGTTATTCAGGCTTGAATTTTTGTTGTTTCCCGTTTGCCGGAATCCCATAGGAATCCCTGGAGTTTGGTTTTTGCTAGAATAGGAATCCCGCAGGGATTCAATGTGAATAGGCCCGTATGAAATGCGGGTTAACAGTTGCAAGTCGTTGCAACCCCGGAAGGGGTTGAATGTATTAGGTTCTGGGTATTCACATTCAACCCTTCGGGTTGTTCTGCGTTGGTTCCTCTACCACCGGTTTCACCGGCGGCTATTCACATTGATCCCTTTGGGATCGCACGATAATTCTAGCTCATAAATACCCCAATGATTCCAGTTGATGCCAAATTCAGATCCAATTGCCGTTTTTATTCAAAAAGTTTCTACTTTTGAACCATCACATGATTCATTATGAAGCAATCCAAAACAAAAACGAGCATTTCCTCCCGTTTCGAACGGCTGGAAGTGTTTCTCTCAAACCATCATCAAAAAGTTTTTTATGTGTCGTTGGTGATGATGACCCTCTTTGCTCTGGGGCTTTTCAACCTGCGCATCAGCGAAGGGGGCGACGACAGCGCCTACATTAGCCGGGCTATGGATCTGCTGGCTTCAGGCAGGTACCCATCCTACCAAGGACCATTGTACCCCATGTTCCTTTCGTTGGTGCTCGCCATTACAGGTTTCAACCTCACCATTCTCAAACTGACCTCTCTGCTCTTTATCCTATTGGGGCACTGGTTGACCTATCTGGCTTTTCGTAACCGCACCAGTTATGTGTTGTTGTTTGCCACCCTATTCCTGACCTCAGTCAACTCATGGTACCTCTTCTTTGCCAGCCAAACTTATTCCGAAGCCATGTTCATCCTGATCCAAAATGGTTTTGTGTATTTGTTTCTGAGATTTTCCGATCACCGCCTGGAAGCCTCTCCTGTAAAACAAATTGGCGCGTTGGCTGCGGTTGCTTTTTTTGTATTGCTTGCTTTCCTAAGTCGGACGGCCGGGTTTGGTCTTGCCATTGCCGGGGTCGTCTATCTGTTGGTGTACAAACATTTCCGCCAGGCACTTTACCTTATCGCTTTGGTGTTATTAATGATGGTGGCCTGGATGGGTTTGCGCGGTGCCATCTGGTCGCATATCCCCAACTCTGGCAAGCAGATGCACGAACTAATGCAGAAGCATCCTTACGACAGTAGTGAAGGTAAGGAGGATTTGTTGGGTTTTGGGCAACGTTTTGTCGATAACTCACGGCTCTATTTGTCCAAGCATTTTATTAAGATGGTTGGATTTAAAAAAGCGGATAGCAAAAGCCATAATGGATTGGTAACGCTATTGCTTTATGCCTTGTTCCTCTTTACCCTGTATAAAGCCTACCGCCACAATCGCCCCCTTTTCTTTGTGGGGCTCTATATCGCAGTGATGTTGGGCATCACCTTTGTATCGCTCCAGAAACTTTGGGATCAATACCGGCTGATCATCCCTTATTTCCCATGGATGGTGCTTTTTCTTCTCTATGGTTTGTATCAACTACTATTGCAATTTAAAAAGAGCCGCTATATAGCGTTGCTGCTGATGGTCATGGCATTCGGCATGGTTTCCACCACAGCCAGGTCGTTCCATCAGGTGGATGCTGCCGTGTTGGTGAGCAATTTAAAGGGCAATAAATATGAAGGTTATACGCCCGATTGGGAAAACTTTCTGAAGATGAGCGAGTATGTGGGCAAAAATCTGGGTGCCGACAGTTATGTGGCCTGCCGCAAGCCCGATATGGCACGTTTGTATGCCAATGGCAAAAAGTTCTATGGTATTTTCCGTTTCGATAGCGAGGATGCCGATGTCTTGCTTGGCCAACTTAAGGAAAAAGGGATCACCCATGCTTTACTGGCCAGCCTTAGGAAGAATCCGGAGGTGAACAATGGGGAAGTGATCAATACATTACATCGCTATATGGCCTATATCGCACAAAAATACCCAGCCGTGTTCGAGCTGGAGCATCAGATTGGTACCGATGAACCGGCTTACCTTTTCCGTATTAACTACAGCAAGGCCAATGCTGTTATAGAGAATCAACCCGTTAATGAAGAATAATGCATTTTGTTGAAAAGAATCTTCCATATTTTGAGTCGGTTGCGGGCAGCTGGCAGAAGTACCGTAACAACCATGCCTATTATTGGAATACGATAACCGATTACTGTAACTATTTCATCCACCCCGACGATTCCGTCCTGGAGGTTGGTTGTGGAACCGGGGACCTGATTGGTGTGGTGAGCGGTGCCCATAAGACAGGCATCGATTTTTGCGCCCCGTTTATCGACCAGGCCAGCAAACGCTTTCCCATGGTCGATTTCAAGGTGATGTCGGCCGGCTCTCTGGATCTCGGCCGCACCTACGATGTGGTGATCCTTTCTAATCTGATTGGGTTGCTTGACGACATTGAACAGGTCTTTAACCAGGTTCGCAAAGTATGCCACCCGCGCACTCGCGTGATTGTGACCTATCACAGCAATTTGTGGGAGCCGCTGATCAAGTTTGCTGAATGGGTGGGTTTTAAACGCCGTATGCCCGAGCAGAATTGGTTGTCGAGCAACGACATCATGAACCTGCTCTATTTGGCTGGTTTTGAATCGTACCGCCATAACCGCAGCATGTTGGTGCCATTTAACATCCCGTTGGTCAGCAAGTTTTTCAACCGGTTTGTTTCGCGTCTGCCCCTTGTTAATGTGTTCAGCTTGAATCAATTTGTGTTTGCACGCCCAGCACCCGATCCCCAACCGGTTGGGTGGGAGCAGCGTTATTCGGTGACGGTGGTGATTCCCGCCCGCAACGAAAGTGGGAATATTGAGGATGCTGTGCTTAGGCTACCAGAGATGGGCAAATTCACCGAAATTATTTTTGTGGAGGGCAACTCCACCGACGACACCTGGGCGGTGATCCAGGAGGTGCAGTCGCGCTATGCTGGTAAAAGGCGGATACGTGCCGTCCAGCAGGATGGCCGCGGGAAGGGCGATGCCGTGCGCAAGGGGTATGCCATGGCGGAGGGTGATATCCTGATGATTTTGGATGCCGACCTGACGGTCATGCCCGAAGATTTGCCGAAATTTTACCATGCTTTGGCCACAGGCAAAGGTGAGTTTATCAATGGCGTGCGGCTAGTTTACCCCATGGAAAAAGGCGCCATGCGGAGCCTCAATACCATTGGTAACCATTTCTTCAGTGGCTTGTTTAGCTGGTTGCTGGAGCGGCCTATCAAGGACACCCTTTGTGGCACCAAGGTGATGTTCCGCAACGACTATGAAAGGTTGGCGCAAAACCGTAGTTTCTTTGGTGATTTCGACCCCTTTGGTGACTTCGACCTGATCTTTGGCGCCTACAAGTTGAACCTAAAGATTATCGATTTGCCCATCCGGTACAAAGAGCGCAAATATGGCGAAACCAACATATCGCGGTTCAAGCATGGCCTGCTGTTGCTTAAGATGAGTGCTTTTGCCGCGCTGAAGATCAAATTCCGATAATTTGGCAATTTGTTTTGCAGGTTAAACCTTTTTTCGCAACATTTACACTTTTGTTGTCGACATAGAGCGGCTTGTACAGTTAATTTAAAAATAATGAAGCGAAAAGCAATATTTCCGGGTTCTTTCGACCCATTTACTGTTGGGCATGAGAATGTTGTTGTCAGGAGTCTCGATTTGTTTGATGAAATAGTGATTGCCATCGGTTACAATTCCAACAAGCACGATTTCTTTCCCATCGAAAAGCGTATCGAGTGGATTGAAAAAGTTTTTGAAGGTCATCCCCAGGTACGGGTGGTCAAATACCAAGGGCTCACCGTTGAGTTTGCTAAAGAGATTGGTGCCACCCATGTGTTGCGAGGGTTGCGTACTTCGGCCGATTTCGAGTACGAACGGGCCATTGCTCAGGTGAACAAGTCCATGTCGGGTATTGATACCGTTTTCCTGCTGACGACGCCCGAACACACGCCAGTCAACAGCTCCATCGTAAGGGATATTATTAGGCATGGTGGTGATGCTTCCATGTTTATTCCAAGTGCCATAAGGCATCTTATCCATTGATGGTTATTAATGGCATTGCTTTTGATCTTGCTTTCTCAGTAAAAATATTGAAACAGTAGTTGGTATGCTTTATAGGGTGATTCATTTCTTATTGTTTATGTGCTTCGGATTTTTGCCGCTGTTTTCGGCTCCAGTAAAAATCCATGGTGTGGCCGAGCAATATGCCGGGATGAGTCTTGTTTTGGAGACATACAGTAATTTTATTTCCAGCAGGGTGAGGCCGCTCGAGGTACTTCAGGTGGATGCGAAGGGCCGTTTTGAACTGCAGATGGATGTGGCGGAGGTTACCCCGGTCTTTATGGAACTGGGGCGTTTTAGGGCACACCTATTTGTGGAGCCAGGTGCCGACTATCAGGTGGTGCTTCCCCCTTACGAACCGCGTCCCGATGCCGAGCGTTTTAATCCATTTTATCAACCCGAGGATATTTTGCTGGGCATCGTTAACCAGCCGCCAAAAATTTAAACCAAGCCTTGGGCGAACTCGATGAGCAATATGAACAGCTCTACAATAAACACGCCATCGACCTTGTGCGGCGGCAGTTTGTGCGGTTGGGCGACGAGATGATGGCCAGCCTCGATTCCTTGCAGAACTCTTTTTCCCATCCTTTTTACCTCGACTATCTCCATTATCGAAAGGCGGTATTCTATGCTCTTCCCCGCAGCCGCCAGATGACAGCAGTAACCCGCACCTTTTTTGCCAACCGGCCGGTACTGTATAATAACCCGGCCTACTGGGATGCTTTGCGCAGTATTTACAATGGCTATCTCGACAATTATCTCCGCAGCAGCAGAGGAAAAGCTTTGGCCACAGCCTTTCAAACAACCACGCGTTTTGATTCCATCTCTTTAGCCATGGGATCCGACACACTGTTCCACAATGCCCCATTTCGGGAGATCTTGTTGTTGAAACACCTTTACGACGGCTTTTACTCGGGCAAAATACTGGCGACACGGGCTACCCAACTCATGGTGGATGCCGTTGAAACGGCCTGTTCTCCTCGCATCCGCGCTATTGCCGTCGATCTGGTGGCACGCATCAACCATTTGAGAACCGGTTCGCCAGCTCCCGATTTTGTGTTGCGCAATTACAAGGGCAAAGAGGTGGCTCTGAGCGATTATCGTGGCAAGTTTGTTTATTTGGCCTTTTTGCACACTCAAAACTTCGCGTGCCTGAAAGACCTGCCCGCCTTGGATGCCATCTACAATAAATTCAGGAAAGATCTTGTGGTGTTGGGCGTGGTCACCAACGAAAATCAGGATGAGGCCGAAGCTTATTTTAAAAGCAAAAAAGTAGCCTGGCCAGTTCTTTCTTTTTCCACGGGGCAAAAAGTCATCTTTGATTACAATATTTCGGCATTGCCTACTTATTTTCTGATCAATCCAGAAGGAAACATGGTGCTGTCGCCGGCACCCAAGCCCGATGAAGATTTCAACAAGGTCTTTATGGATGTATTCCAGGCCTACCGTATCCAACAAATTCGAAAGGAACGGCCCAAGGAGAAATCCATTTACGACCTGTTCCGTTAGGATTCGTGCAGCCCCCAAATTTCAAATGGGGGCTCGCATTTTTTTAACGTATTGTTTTTTTGATGAAAGGTTTTTCTTTAGCTGTAAAGGTTAGAAAACAAATGATCAATGCTTTGCGCATCTTGGTGAAATTTTGTTATGTTTGTAGGTGCCTATGTCAATTAACCCAAGATGATGCGTTTCTTCTTAATTATTATACTGTTTCTTGAATTTGTTTTGTGTTTTTCGTTGGCCGGACAGCCTAATGCGCATATCGTGTCGGCGCCTTATAGTATCTGCAACCGCGATTTGGCCACGGTGGATGTTTTGATGAGCGGGGAAGCACCATTTCGTTTACAGTATAAGATTTCTTACCAAGGAAGCACCGATTTTGTGATTTTTACTTCCGATCCTTTTTTCCCAGACCTTTCCATGACCACCCAGTTGCAACATTTGGTGGGGAATAATCAGGATGATACTGCTGTGATACAGTTGCTTAAGATTCGCGATAAATCCATGGACGAAAATGAGTGGCTCGAGCTACCAACCAGTGAAGAGATCCGTTTTCCCGTTTTTCAGATGCCTGTGGGATACATCAATCTTCCCGACAACAGTTGTGGCTATGTGGCCAACCTTTCGGCTCGCGACAATGGGTTGCGCGAACCAACCTACAGGTGGGAAAGCCTGAACGGGGGTTCTTTCACTTCGGTTGATGAACGCATCACCTCCTTTAATGCCGACCAGGCTGGGAAATACACCATACGCCTGATTGAGAAAAATGGCGTTTGCCAGTCGGAAACCCAATCGGAATTAACCATCTTGGGGTATCCCAAAGGTGCTATCTCAGGGCGGACGGTCATATGTACCGCTCCCGAAAATAGTGATTTGAAACGCCTCGAAGCTACTATTACGCTGGAGGGGACAGCCCCTTTTCATTATATTTTGAGCAATGGCTTTAAGCGTTCAACCAACTTGGCATCCGAGACCATTGTGTTAGAACCCTCCATGGGTGGCGATATCGTGTTGGCCGCCATTACTGATGGCCATGGCTGTGAAGCCCGTGCCCAAGACCGCTCTGGTGCTGCCGTGGTGGTGGATCGTTTGCCCACTGCTTATGCCGGTGCCGATGTGCATGTGTGCGATTCGGTGGCCGCTTTGAGCGCGGTCATTAGCACTCCTGGTAATATTGGGCTGTGGCAAATTATGAATCATCAGGACAGTACTTTTATTTCCGACTTGGAATCCGAAACGGCAGGGATCAAGTCCATTCGCAACGGTTCTGTCGATTTGCGTTGGAGCGAGATCAATATGGAGGGCTCTGCTTGTCCATCGCACGATATAGTCACGGTTCGGTTCGACCTGCCCATTCAATCTGTGTCGGCCGGTGCCGATACCATCCTCTATTTGGAAACCAGTTTCCCTATGCGTGCCACCATCAAGCCTTGGGAAATAGGTGAGTGGTCACTGGTGTCGGGTAGTGGAGACATTACTACACCGACCGATCCGCATACCGAAGTCACCAATCTGGTGATGGGGCGGCACAATTTTCTTTGGACGGTGAGCAATGGCATCTGCCCAACACGTTCTGCCGAACTTTTTTTGGAGGTGAAAGGGCTGAATTGGCCCAACGGCTTTTCGCCCAATGGCGATGGGGTCAACGATTGCCTGGTAATCCAAGGGGCACCCAATGTTAAAAACAGTGAGTTGATTGTGTACGACCAGAAAGGGGTGGTGGTGTTTCGGCAGTCGAGTTACGACAATACTTGGGCAGGGACGGATATGGGTGGAAAAGATTTGCCCGAAGGGTTTTACTATTACGTTTTCTCGGGCGACCTTATGACGCCTGTTAAGGAGACCCTGGTGATCAAACGTTCAAAATTCTGACCCATGAAAAAGCTCTTGTTTTTATTTATATCTATCAGTTCAATAGGAACTTTGTTTGCTCAGAACGATTTTTTGGTCACTCAGTATCTTCATAATCGGTATGCCATCAATCCAGCTTTTGCAGGAAGCCGTGAGGGGCTCTCTCTTTTTGGCAGTTTCCGCAAACAGTGGCAGGGCATCACGGGCAGTCCGTCGAGCCAACTTTTTACGGCTCATTCACCTTTGCGCAACAACCAGATGGCTGTTGGGCTGAGTGCTTACAACCAAAAGTTTATGGTGGCAGGCAACAGTGGATTGTCATTAACTTATGCCTACCGGATTCAGGCATCCAACAATACTTGGCTCAGTTTTGCATTGGCTCCCGGCGTTTCTTTCCGCAATTCCGACTGGAGCAGCATCTCCACCATTGAACCCGGCGATCTGGCATTTTCATCCAACGAACGGGTAGTTTCCCCCACGCTTGGTTTTGGAACAGCCTGGTACGGCGATCGTTTCTTCGCTGGTTTTTCTATACCATCCTTCTTTTACAACAATGCCTTTGAAGGTGAGGACACCAAATTCAGCCTGGGCGATGCCACCTATTGCCTCACCGCTGGCTACCTCTTTAGTTTGGGTGGCAGCTGGGCGCTCCAGCCCTCCCTTTTTATGCGCTATAACCAGGAGTTGAAGGATATAACCGATGTGAATGCCACCATGATCTACGACAACCGCTTTCTGTTGGGGCTGAGTTACCGAACCACCAAGGAGGTTGCTGTCACGGCATCTTTCCAGGTTGATAGACGGTTGAGGGTGGCCTATAGTTACGACTATTCAGTCGGAAAAATTGGAACCTACAACCGGGGTTCCCACGAAATTTCCATCCAGTACGATTTTGTCCATCGTAGCGGATCGGTTAATCCAAAATTCTTTTAATCAGTTATTATGATGGCACGCTTGCTCTGTTTTCTATTGCTATTGACCTCCCCAGCGCTGATGGGGCAGGATGTTGTGGTACAACCGGTAAAGCTGCTTTCGGGATCCTCCAATATGATGGCACCTGTTGTGCTGGATTCGGTTCTGTATTTTTCTTCGGATAGGAAGGTCGATCTGTTTGTCAATTATCTCGACCAAAACGATAACCAGTTCTACAAGCTTTACCAAGTGCCATTGAAGAACAAGCGCCCTTCGGCGCCTGCTTCGCTGCTCTTTCCCAAGGGCCAGCCATTTCACCAAGCGGCCATCACCGCCAATCCATTCGATAACACCTTTCTGGTGACCCAAAGCTATTATACAACTGTTCAACGCGCCCGGCAGAGCAACCGCATCAATCCTTTGACCATTGTGCAGATGGGGCGGAATGCGAAAGGGAATGGACGAGCCAAAGCCATGGCGCTCAATATGGCTCGTGGCAACAACATGGCTTACCCGGCTCTCACCAACGATGGGGAGACGGTCTTTTTCGTTTCCGACATGCAAGGCGGATTTGGTGGCAGTGACCTCTATTTTGCCCGAAAGACCAGTGAAGGTTGGAGCGAACCCATGAATGCAGGTAGTGTGGTGAATACCCCTGGGCAGGAGAGCTTCCCTTTTGTGGCAGCTTCGGGTAAGATATTTTTCGCCTCATCGGGCCGGCCCGACAGCGAGGGCATGGATCTATACTACACCTACTTGACTGACAAGGGATTCACCCTGCCCGTCAGGCTCGATTCACTCTACAACTCCTCTGCCGACGATTTTGGCGTCTATTTCAGCCACGATGAACAGTGGGGCTATCTTTGCTCAAATCGCAACGGCAAAGACCAAATATACTATTTTGAATCCCTTTTCCCCCAATTTCCTGTTGCCGAACCCTTCGAGGAAGACAACTACTGTTTTACCTTTTATGAAAGCTCCACCGAGAACTACGATACGCTTCAGTTTGGCTTCAGGTGGAACTTCAGCGATGGGACAACCAGCCTGGGGATGGAGGTTGATCATTGTTTTGATGGCCCAGGCCAGTACAAGGTATCCCTAGATGTTTTCGATAAGGTGTCGGGCGATGAGCTTTTTACCGTTTCCGATTTTGATATGGATTTGATGCCTAAGCCGCAGATTCGGATTGCCATGCCCGAAATCGTGAAAAAAGGTGAGGCGGTTTACTTGGAGGCCGATGCTTCGGCGGTGGTCGACTTTGAACCGGTGGATTACTTCTGGCAAATTGGTGAGCAGGTGAAGCTTAAGGGGCAGGTTGTTGCCCATGTTTTTCCACAAGCGGGTTCGTATGTGGTTCAATGCGGGGTGGTGGATGCCAATAATCAGGATAATAAAGTTTGTACATATAGAGAAATTGTTGTAGTTGATTAACTTGAGTGTTATGAGGGTATCGTTTATTGTATCTGTTTTTGTGGGGTTGTTGTTTTTCTCTTCGGTTAATGCCCAACCCGTTCCCGGCGTGGATGAAAACATCCCGTATTTGATCACCTTTGGTTCGGCCAGCGAGACGGCCTGGGGCGATGATGATTTTTTACAAATCATCTTCTTTGCCGTGCCCGAGGATTTTAAGCAGCCTGTTTTTCTGCGGGTGTTCGATCCCGAGGTAGGTGGGAAAAACGATGAACAAAATGGAGAGTGGAATACCCGTACCCGATTTACAATCTATGGTGGCCAGGGAGCCTGTAGCGAGAAGGATGCCCAAAAGGCCAACAAGGCTGGTAAATATGACAGCGGCAATGTGTTGGCCTCCAAAACATTTGGTGTGGACAATAAGTACGACAACGATTGGTATACCTTTGGTCCCTTCAACCCCTCCGAAGGTGAATTGCTGCCTGAATTTGGTGGCTACATTTTTAAAGTGGTGGTGGAAGGCAATGCAGGCGACGACGGCAACATGTATCGGTTCTTCCTCGCCAACCAGGAGACCCGCAATATGCCCGTGGAAGGCGCTTTTGCTTTCTATTTCAAATATAAGTTCCGTATGCACGATATGGTCAATGAAGTTTCCCACATCTATCCCTATATCGACAGCAAGGTGGTTTCTATCAAGCAATCCAACTTCGACTGGGATCGCGATGGTGTGATCCGAATTATTTCAGTGGGCAAAAATGGCGAGATGATGAAGGTGAGTGGCGACAACCATTGGGTGAGCAGTACCCATAAGATTTTGGAGGCTGAGAAAAATAGCTCCTTCGATATCCAAATGATTAAAAATAAGAGCGCCCAGGTGAAAAACAACAATGTGGTGATTTATCTCGAAAACCAATATGGCGAGCTGTTGCCATTTTACAGTGTGCCCATTGGCGGAATACCAAAGTATAAATATTCCATTGGGGTAAAACCTAAACGTTAATTTTACGTATAAGGTTATTGTAATATGGATTTGTTGTGAATAAGATGAGATATTTATTATTGGTTTTCGTTCTGCTATGTGTTAATTTACAATGGGTTGGGTCTCAAACATTTGATTTTAATACTTACGACAGTTCTATTGGGCTCCCCCAAAATTATGTCTATTCTGTTCAGCAGGATTATAATGGCTTTATTTGGATTGCCACGGCAGAAGGCGTTTCGCGTTACGATGGCATCTCCTTTGTTAATTTTAGTGAGCGTGACTCCCTGGCAGACAACTTTACGCGGGTTATTTTGGTGGATCGTGCCAGGCAACAGATTCTATTTGGGCATAACAACGGTTCGTTATCGCTTTTTGATGGCACTGCCTTCAGTCGACTGATGGTTGATGATGCCACGGCGCCCATTCGTGGTCTTTGTTCGGGGCAAAATGGATCCTTCTGGGCCGTGGAACAAAATAATGGTTTGATTAGGATTGGAGCCGATAGACGGGTGACTACCTTTTTTGATCGCAAGAAGTTTGGTCGACAAATTTATACTGCCATACAGGATGTTGCTGCCGACAAGCTGCTGGTGGGTACTGTGGATGGCCTTTATATGGTGCAACTCTCCGCCAATGGGGAACCCCAATCTATGGACTTTGTTGATGGGGCACCGTTATCTGCCATCAATTGCATCGTGAAACGACCGTTTGCCGATGATGAGTATTGGATTGGTACGGAGGATGCCGGATTTTTTAAATATGAAGCCACAACGCACAAGCTATCGACCTATTCGGAGGACACCTCCTGCATTAACCACCATTTGAGTGATGGCAATATTCAGGCCATTCAGGAAGACCGTGATGGCAGTTTGTTGCTGGGCACCTGGGGGCGGGGAGTTATTAAGCTGCATTACGATCCGGCCAACGACCTTTTTGATTACTCACAGGCTTTCCATCAGGAGAATGGATTGGCCAACAACTACATCAAGGACATCCTGCTCGACCGGGAAAATAATTTCTGGTTTGCCACCTATGGCGGCGGGGTTGTTAGTTTGGTGAATGAATGTTTTTCATTTTACAATTTCGATGAGATAGGGTTGAAGAATAATCGAGCCCTCTCGGTGCTGAAGGTTAACAACGACCTATGGATCGGGCTCGAAAATGGGTTGCTGCGCACCGACCCCCACTGTTTTGCCAACCATGAATATTACGATAGCTCCCTGGGACTGCCTTCGGGTGCAGTTACCGGCATGTGTTATTCCAGAAACGGCACCTTATGGGTGGGCACCAACAATCATGGCCTTTTCAGTAAGGCCGATGGCCAAATTCGTTTCCAGCCGGTGCGTTACACCAGCAACCTACTAGGGCTAAAAATCAACGGTATGGCCTCCGATGAGCGGAACATCTACCTGGCAACCCAGGATGGTTTTTTTGTGCTGGATATGGAAACCGGCCGCAGCAATGTTTACTCCACCGAAAATGGATTGCCTCACAACTGTATCAACTTTGTTTTCATCGACAACCAGGGACAGGTTTGGATGGGAACCAAGGACAGCGGTATTACCCTCTTCAAGGAAACCGCTTTTGAAGTGCATCGACTGTCGCAATCGCCAGTTAATGTTTCGGGCATGACCATGGATGCCGACCACCGGATTTGGCTATCCACTTTTAACCGCGGCGTATTGTGCTATACCGCCGACACATTGATCAACCTCACGGTTCAAGATGGGTTGGAGAAAAACTACTGTTACGATATTGCCTGCGATAGCCGCAATCGCATCTGGGTGGCTCATCAACCCGGGGTGAGTTGTTACAATATCAACCGCAACACCATGAGGCGCTTTGGTATTGCCAGCCAGCTGAATGCCGGGTTCAACCATTTTTCCAAAGATGGCAGTGGTGATTTGTGGTTTGCCTCCAGCAAAGGTGTGGTGCGTTATTCTCCCCATTTGGACTTGGAAAATCTCTATCCGCCCCTTCTGAACTTTGTTCGTATCGATATTTCTGGACAATCCTATTCGGCCGATCAGCCTATTGTGTTACCTTATCCGTACAACAAACGCCCCTACCTTTTTAGTTTCGACTTTGTGGGCATCAGCCTAAAGGATCCGCAACAGGTAAGATATGAGTATTGCCTGACGCGGGCGGGTTCCTCGGGAGATGAGGAGTGGGTTTCGTTGAAGCATCTGGGACATAAGGAGTTGGATTATTTGGCCGATGGTTCCTATACCTTCAAGGTGCGGGCTTACAATGGCGATGGCATACAGAGTTTGACCCCGCTGGAGTTGCAATTTACCATCACGGCTCCCTTCTGGAAACACGGATGGTTCTACCTGGTCGTATTGCTTTCTATGATCCTGTTGGTCTATATGGTTGTGAAGTACCGTGAGCGCAAATTGCGGTATCAAAAGCAACTTCTCGAAACTGAGGTGGCCAACCAAACGGTGGTACTGCGCAAGCAAAAAGCGGAGATTGAGCAAAAGAACCGTGACATCACCGACAGCATCAATTACGCCCAACGTATTCAAAAATCCATTCTACCTCCGCTGGCCAATTTGCAAGGAGCATTCAAGGAGTCTTTCATATTTTTCAAGCCCCGCGACATTGTCAGTGGCGACTTCTATTGGTTCAACCGCATCAACAACACCGTGGTGATCTGTTGTGCCGATTGCACCGGGCATGGTGTTCCAGGCGCCTTTATGTCGATGATTGGCACCACTATTCTGAACGACATTCACAAACTGCCCGAGGTTGATTCGCCGGCTGCTCTGCTCGAACGCCTCGATAAGGAGCTGAAAATCATGCTTCATCGCAACCACGACATGGACACCAACGATGGGATGGATATCTCGGTGGTTGAGATCAATCTCAATACTTACCGCATCCGCATCGCTTCGGCCAAGCGGCCTGTTTACCTCTTCCTGGACGGACAGTTCGTGGAGTATAAAGGCAATCGCCGCAGCATTGGCGACAAGTCCACCGACCAATTTAACACGCCCTTCAACAATATTGTTTACAGTGGGCAGAAGGGCGACCTGGTCTATCTCTATTCCGACGGTTACTCCGATCAGTTTGGTGGACCCAATGGCAAAAAGTTGATGACTACCGGTGTGAAGGGGATTCTGAAAGACATTGTTCAGATGCCCATGAACGAACAGGGCGATTTTATCGCCAATCAGTTCCATCAATGGAAAGGGCGGATGGAGCAGATCGATGATGTGATATTTATGGGCATTAAATTGCCATAATTAATTTTTGTTGGAAACTTAATTCAATTCTTACTATGATATTTCTAGAGGCAAGAGAGGTTGTCAAGCAGTATGCCAACCATTTGGCATTGGACCGGGTGAGTATCCAAGTGCCGGAGAACTCCATATTTGGTCTTTTAGGGCCCAATGGAGCCGGAAAAACCACCTTGATCCGCATCATCAATCAAATCACCATGCCCGATTCGGGCGAGGTGCTGCTGGAGGGGAAAAAGCTGGTACCTTCGGATATTGCCCATATCGGCTATCTGCCCGAAGAGCGAGGGTTGTATAAAAAGATGAAGGTGGGTGAACAGGCGCTTTATCTGGCTCAACTGAAGGGGATGAGTCGGCACGATGCCCTGACCCGCTTGAAGTTCTGGTTCGAGAAATTCGAGATCCAACCCTGGTGGGACAAAAAGGTGGAGGAGCTCTCCAAGGGGATGCAGCAAAAGGTGCAGTTCGTGGTGACGGTTTTGCACCAGCCCAAGTTGCTTATTTTCGACGAGCCCTTCAGCGGTTTCGACCCCATCAATGCCAATATGCTGAAAAATGAGATTCTGGAACTGCAAAAGCAGGGGGCTACGATCCTATTCTCAACCCACAATATGTCGTCGGTTGAGGAGATTTGCGACCACATCACCCTCATTAACCGGTCGCAAAGTATTTTACACGGTGGTGTGGAGTCCATCCGCCACCAATTCAAGGAAAACCTGTTCAAATTGCAATTCAATGGCTCACCCGAACGGCTCACTCAAATTCTAGGTGAGGAAGCCCTGGAGAAACCGGCCGAAATGGTCAATCATGTCAACGAAGCTTTGATCCGTATGTCGCCCGAGGTGTCATCCAATCAGCTGTTGGGAAAAATACTCGACGAGGTGGAAATTGTAGGGTTCAACGAAATTTTGCCCAGTATGAACGAAGTGTTTATTAAAGTTGTGGAACAGAGTAATCTGGCCAAAAAATAAAACCTATTGCAATGAATAAAACTGTCTTAATCATAAAGAGGGAATATCTTTCCCGCGTTCAAAAAAAGAGCTTTGTGGTGATGTGTATCCTTGGCCCTTTGCTATTTGCCGCCATGTTTGTATTGCCCGTATGGTTCTCGAGCTTGGCCGATTCGGCAAAAAGCAATATAGCCGTCATCGATGAGTCGGGCAAATATGCGGTGGCTCTCACCAATACCGACAACATCACCTTCTCTTTTCTCGATGCCGATAAGAAGGAGAGCATCAAACAGGATTACAAGAGTGCCGGTTACGATGCTTATATGGTTATCGAGGGGGATTTAGAGAAAGATCCCGGAGCCGTGAAAATTTATAGCGAGTCGCAAGTCACCATCGACACCAAGAGCTTTGTGGCTCGTGCCCTGGAGCGCTACATTGAGCAGGAAAGGCTCAATGCCTATTCCTCTATCGACAGTTTGCGGGAGATCATCCATTACATCAGCAATGTGAATGTGGATGTGTCAACCATCAAGCTTGCCGAGGATGGTGCCGAAAAGGAGAGCTCGGCCGAAGTGACCATGATTGCCGCCCTGGTATTTGCCATGCTGATCTATTTTTTTGTGCTGATCTACGGCACCCAGGTGATGCGCGGAGTGATGGAGGAGAAAACCAACCGCATTGTTGAAGTTATCATCTCCTCGGTGAAGCCTTTTCAACTGATGATGGGCAAAGTGCTGGGCATTGCCTTGGTGGCGCTCACCCAATTCCTCATCTGGGTGGTCTTCACCTTGGTGATCATCACCGCCGTCAGTAGCTTTTTGGGTGCTGATGGGTTGGGGGCTGCTGCCGGACAGTCGATGGGTGGCGAGCAAGTGGCCCAGATGGCGGGCGGTGCCGATAAGGCTGAGTTTGCCCACCAATTCGAGAGCCTGTTGGCGCAAACCCGCAGCATCGATCTGATTGGCAGCCTTTTTGCTTTTGCCTTCTTCTTTATTGGGGGATATCTGCTTTATGCCAGCTTTTTTGCTGCCATCGGTTCCGCCATCGACAACGATACCGACGGTCAGCAGTTTGTTACGCCGGTCATGATGCCGTTGATCCTCTCCATCTACATTGCCATGGCCGCATTTCGCGATCCCGGTGGGCCAATTGCCTTCTGGTTCTCCATGTTTCCGCTGACATCGCCCATTGTGATGATGGCTCGCATACCTTTCCAAATACCATTGTGGGAAGTGTTGCTCTCCATGGCCATCCTCACCGGAAGCTTTATCTTTAGTATCTGGTTCAGTGCCCGCATATACCGCGTTGGTATCCTGATGTATGGCAAGAAAGTGACTTATAAGGAACTGTGGAAATGGTTCCGCCAGGCAGGCAAATAAAGAAAATGATACATCTTTTAAGATGTGCTTGTTCTGTTTTTGGCGGCCATTTTGATTAACTTTGCCATAAAATTTTTAATATGCGTACAGCAATTATTGATATTGGAACCAATACCATCAATCTTTTGGTTGTTGACCAAAACAGCCAGACTTACCATATTTTGCACGAGTCGAAATACCCGGCAAAATTGGGTAAGGGTGGCATCAACCAGGGTATTCTGCTGCCCGATGCCATGGCTAGAGGCTTGGAAGCGCTCGAAGTGCACCTGGGCGTGATCAGGGACTTGAATGTGGAGGCGGTCTTTACCATTGCCACTTCAGCTATACGCAATGCAGCCAATGGTTCCGAGTTTTGCGGCATGATCAAGGAGAAGTTCGGTCTTGAAGTGCGCGTTATTGACGGAGAACAGGAGGCCCAGCTTATTTTTGACGGTGTGAAACAGGTGGTGCCCATCGGCAATGAGCGGGTGCTGATACTCGATATTGGCGGGGGTAGCAATGAATTTATCATTGCCAACAAGGAAGGTGTACTTTGGAAGCAGAGCTTTGAGTTGGGCATGGCCCGGTTGCTCGACAAGTTCCATCCATCCGATCCCATCTCCACCACCGAGATCAAGGCCATTGAGGGTTATGTGCGAGGCGAGTTGGCTCCGCTTTATGAGGCCATCCGGCAGTATCCGGTCAATATGCTGATCGGCTCCTCCGGGTCGTTCGACACCATTGCCGCTATGATTGCTGCCATGCATCACCCGCACCTGGATATTTCACAAACATCGAATTATTTCATCCCGGTGGCCAGCTTCGAGGAGTTGCATCGCAAGCTTGTTGCATCAACGGCCGAACAGCGGTTGGCCATGAAAAAGATGGATCCCCACCGGGTGGATATGATTGTGTTGGCCAGTATTTTTATTAACTTTGTTATTAGGGAGATGCGTATTTCGCAACTTCAACAATGCAACTTTGCATTGAAGGAAGGTGTTATCTTCCAAATAGTGAATGGTCAACTATTCTGATTCTTAATTATGGCAAAAATATTGGTTATCGACGATCAGAAAAGTATCCGCAATACCCTGAAGGATATTCTGGAATACGAAGGGCACGAGGTGGTCGTTGCCGAGGATGGTCTGGACGGCCTTGAGAAATTCAATGCCGGGAAATTCGATGTCGTGTTAACCGATATCAAAATGCCTAATATGGATGGGATGGAGGTGCTGGAAAAAATTATTGCCAGCGGAACCGATGCTCCCATTATTATGATTTCGGGTCACGGTAATATCGATACTGCCGTGGAGGCCATCAAGAAAGGTGCCTACGATTTTATTGAGAAGCCCCTGGACCTTAACCGTTTGTTGGTGACCATCCGAAATGCCATTGAGCGCAACAATTTAGTGGTAGAGACCAAAGTGCTCAAGCGCAAGGTCTCCAAGGCTTATGATATGATTGGGGAGTCAGAGGCCATCCTGAAAGTCAAGGAGATGATCGACCGCGTGGCGCCCACCGATGCCCGAGTGTTGATCACTGGACAGAATGGCACTGGCAAGGAGCTGGTGGCTCGTTGGTTGCACGAGAAGAGCAACCGAGCCGATATGCCCTTTGTGGAGGTCAATTGTGCGGCCATTCCCTCCGAACTGATCGAAAGCGAATTATTCGGCCACGAAAAGGGTGCCTTTACCTCAGCCATCAAGCAACGCATTGGCAAATTCGAGCAAGCGAATGGCGGTACCATTTTCCTGGATGAGATTGGCGACATGAGCCTCTCGGCACAAGCAAAAGTTTTGCGTGCCCTTCAGGAAAACACCATCACCCGCGTGGGTAGCGACCGCGACATTAAAGTGGATGTGCGTGTGCTGGCGGCCACCAACAAAAACCTAAAGGAAGAGATCAAACTCAACAATTTCCGCGAAGACCTTTATCATCGACTAAGCGTGATTCTGATTCATGTCCCATCGCTGAACGACCGGATAGAGGATATTCCGTTGCTGGTCGGCCATTTTCTGACCATGCTGTGTCAGGAGTTGAATATGCCGCCCAAAACCATTACTCCCGAAGCCATCGCCGAGCTCCAGTCCATTGCTTGGACAGGAAATATACGGGAATTTCGTAATGTAATCGAGCGGCTGATCATCCTTACCACCGGCGAGATTACCGCCGATGATGTGAGAGCCTATGCTAGGCCAGCTATTTGAAAGATCGTTGTTTGCTGGAATAGCCATTTGGCGGGGTAGGACAGGCAATTGGGGTTGTTGTAGTATGTTTTTTTTTGATGAAAATTGTTGGTTGTTGCGTTTTTTATGGAAACTATTTCTATTTTTATGCAATCAATAATCGTTAAGCCCACTGATTGGGTTTTTTGTACCATAATTTTATGAATCAATTATACCGTCCTGTCGAATGAGCCCACAGAGAGAGGCATTGCCATTGTTTAGCTTCCAGCTTGAGAAATCGGGGAAAGCTATGGTTCAGTTTTGTTCCGACGAACAGTCGGCTAAATTTCAACTGACCAATGTGAGCAATCCCTTGAATGATCTGCTCAAAGGGATGGCGTCTCTTATTTTTGAGCCTTCACACCTTTGGGGTGAAGAGAATTATTGCTACATCGACTGGTATTGTGAGGAAACCAGCTATAAATGGGCACTTGGTACCGAGGATGGTGTGGTGTTGGATGTTAAGATTATGCAAACCAACGATCTGTTCGACGAGGGTTCCAGTATCACCATGGTGGATTGCCGCTGCAATTTCCTCGACTTTTATCTGGCCATCGTGCGCGAACTCGATTTTTTCATCAAGCAAACTGGGTTGCTCAATTATGAACAGAAGTGGCAAAAGGATGAGTTCCCTATCACTTACTTGTTATTGATGAAGAAATACCTGATCGACAAGGGGCATTGGATCCCAAATTCCCGTAATAACGGTACCCTTAGTGACGAGTTGATTCTGCTTTTGGCTTAAATCTTCACCTTTTAATCGGAGGCGTATGCCACCGAACCCACACTCACCTTTGTCCCTGGTAACTTCAGCAATGCCTGGCAACATGCCTCTAGGGTGGCGCCTGTGGTGATCACATCGTCTACCACCAGGAAATGATTGCTGGTGAACGTCATATTGTTCACCACGAAACTATTTTCCACATTTTCCCAACGGTCGTAGCGGCTTTTCTTTGTTTGGGTGGCGGTGAATTGCGCCCTCTGCAGTATTTGGGTTGCCAATGGTATGCCCGTGGCTTGCGATAACCCTTCGCAAATCAGTTCGCTCTGGTTGTATCCCCGTTGCTTTAGCTTTTTTTCGTGCAAAGGAACCGGTATCAGATAGTTGATTGTGCTGATTATGCCCGCCTCCTTCAGGATACGCCCCATCTCCTGGCCGATGGTGATGGCCAGTTTTTTATTGCCTCGGTATTTGATTTCGTGCATCAGTTGCTGTATCTTCTCCTTCTTGCGGAAATAGTATATCGAAAAACCGTACTCCAGGTTGACGCGCCCCCAAAAAATCTGTTCTACCTTGTTGTGGCGGTAGGTTTCAAAATGTGTGCGGGGAAGGTGCATCAGGCAGTAACGGCAAACCGTGGTTTCATTTTTGAAGAGTTGGTTGCCGCACAGAAGGCATATCCTTGGGAAGAACAAGGCACCCAATCCTTCCAGCCATGGGCTTGCTGCACTTTGCGATTTATTGGTATTGTGCCCCATTTTTCCCTCCTGTCATTCTGCTCAGCTCCAACTGGCGGTAGCTGTTAATTGCATGACCAATTTACAAAATGGGGCGCCCATTTTCAAGAGTTTAAAGGTAAGATAATGCGGGCTTAATATTAGCTTAATATTGGTGCCATATATTTGCAGAGTAAAAAATGAACATCTTAATACATGAAAATATGAAAACAATTGCTTTGGTTATTCTTGTTTCTTTGTCAACTTTCTCTGTTTCGGCTCGCGAAAAAAAGGCGCCTGCCGCTGGTTTGAACACTTGTATCAGTGGTGTGGTGGTTGATGAAACGACCGGTGAGTCGTTGGCCGGCGTGGTGGTTGAACTAAAAGGCACCGACAAGAAAGCCTACACTGATTTTGACGGTAAATTTGTTTTTACCGCAGTGGAACCTGGTTCTTACAAGGTGTCAACCAGTATCGTTTCTTATGAGGGCGAAGAAACTTCAGCCATCAAGGTCAAAAACAACGAATTCCACAACCTGAACTTGCAGATCAAGCGCGCTGATAAATAATATTGATTGAAGCATGGTTAAAGTTTTATTGCTTGTATTATCGTTGTTGTGTGGCGGGGTCGTTTCTGCACAATTGATCCAAAAGGAGGACGGCCGGTATTACGATTCTCGAGGCGAACTATACTCCGGTACCTACTACGAATATTACCCCTCGGGGGTGAAGCGGATTGAGATGAATGTGCTCAATGGTTTGAAAGAGGGGGAGACCAAGCTTTTTTACGAGAATGAGCAGATACAGGAAATTCGGGTATTTAAAGCCAATGCCATGCATGGCCAGTGGATCACTTACAACGAACAGGGCGTCAAAGTAGGCGTCGCTTCTTATGCCGATGGCCTTAAGGACGGTAAGTGGGAGATCTTTGATGATAAGGGAATCAAGCGCTACGAAATGTTCTACAAGAAAGGTGCAAAAACCGGGGTTTGGCGCATTTGGGATGAAGGTGGCAACCTGGTGAGCGAGAAAAAGTATTGATAACTCATTTGATCCGTTCGAATCGCGGGAAAGATAGGAGTCTTAAATGCCAAGCGATTGTTGACGAATCATACATGGATAAAAGAAGAGGGTGTCTCAAATGTTGGGACACCCTCTTCTTTTATTCCCGCTCTTACCCAAGGAGTCGACCCGAAATCCCATTTTCCAAGGCTGAAAATTCCTTTTTTTGATACCCTCCTTATTGTTGTTCCATGTCGTTGATATTGCGTCTGTCGTTGAATTCCAACTTGTCGGTTGTTTGGGCACAATGGATGCCCCTTTTTTTCATTTCGGGGTTGCCGCCAATGTGTAAATTGGGGAAGGCCCCATTTTTTTTCAACAATGTTTTGATGGCCATCAGAATAAAAACGATGGCCATCATCCCCACCGAAAGTAATATTACCTTGCCTGTCATGATGCTGGATGCTTTTGGTGCAAAGATAGGAAAGTGTCCCTTACGAACAAAAAGTGGTGTTCGAATGTTTTTTTATCGTTCGGCATGGAGCCTTTTGGTTTCATTCCTTTATTTTTGTTGAAATGCCACTAAAACAGTCTCACATGCATTCAAAGGAGTTAAGTTTCGATCAGTTCAAGGAGGAAGTGTTAAAAGATTATTATGTTGGATGGCTTAGCCGCCACATGAGTTTGATCGCACGCAAAGAGGTGTTGGGCGGTAAAGCCAAGTTTGGTATTTTTGGCGATGGCAAGGAGCTTCCGCAAATTGCCATGGCTAAAAACTTTAAGCCTGGCGACTGGCGCTCGGGCTATTACCGCGACCAGACTTTCCTTCTGGCTGCCGGTATGACCACCCCGCGCATCTTCTTTGCCCAGCTTTATGGCGAAACGAGGGTGGACCTCAACCCCGACAATGGTGGCCGTTCCTTCAACAACCATTTTGGTACCCGCCTGATCGACGAGCATGGTCAATGGAAGGAACTGAAATCGATGAAGTGTACCTCCTCCGACATATCGCCCACGGCCGGTCAGATGCCCCGATTGGTTGGGCTGGCCATGGCCTCGAAACTTTACCGCAACAACCCCCAACTGGCCGGTACACCCTTCTCCAACGGCGGCAATGAGGTGGCTTTTGGCACCATTGGCGATGCCAGTACCTCCGAAGGCCATTTTTTCGAGACGCTCAATGCCGCTGCTGTGCTTCAGATTCCCATGGCCGTGTCGGTGTGGGACGATGGTTATGGAATCTCGGTGCCCAAGAGCGTGCAAACCGCCAAAGAGAGCATCTCAAAAGCTATGAAGGGCTTTGAAAAGGGCGCCAGGGAAAAGTCGGGCATCCTCATCTATACAGCCAAGGGATGGGATTATCCGGGTTTGTGTCAGATGTACGAAAAGGGGGTGACTGAATGCCGTACCAGCCACACGCCGGTGCTTTTCCATGTGGAAGAACTCACCCAGCCCGCCGGCCACTCCACTTCGGGTAGCCACGAACGTTACAAGACGGCTGAGCGCCTTGCCTGGGAGCAGGAATACGATGGCCTCAACCAAATGAAAAAATGGTTGCTCGACAGCCTGTTGGCATCCGAAGAGGAGCTGGCGGCCATCGAGGTTAAGGCGCGCGACGATGCCCGTGTGGCACAAAAAGAAGCTTACCAGGCCTTTATGCAGCCCTTGGTGGCCGAGCGTGACGAGCTGGTAGCGTTGGTTCGCGAAAAGTCGTGTCGTTGTGCCGATGCGAACCAGCAAGCTATTGATCAGCTTCTTCAGGATCTGATGTCGGGTTACACACTTGGTCGCAAGGAGATCATGAGCACCGCCCGGAAGGTGCTGCGCAACTACTGTTCGGCCTGTGTCAAAACCGATGGATTGAAGAGGCGGCTTCAGCAGTGGGTGCATCAATATGCGGCTAAGGCTCATGAGGATTATAGCGCCCACCTCTACAGTGAGTCATCTCAATCAGCTCTTAAGGTGCCTGGTGTTCCCCCGGTTTATGATGCGGAAGGTACCTTGGTGCCGGCACGTGAGATCATACGCGACAACTTCGATAAGATTCTTGAGAAATACCCCCAAACGGTGGTGTTTGGGGAGGATGTGGGCTTCCTCGGAGGTGTGAACCAGACCTTGGAGGGGATGCAGCAAAAATATGGTGAATGGCGCGTGCGCGACACCGGGATACGCGAAGCCACCATCATGGGGAAAGCTATTGGTATGGCTTTGCGTGGCTTGCGTCCCATTGCCGAAATTCAGTATTTCGATTATATCCTTTACGGACTCCAAACCCTGAGCGATGACCTGGCTACCACCCGTTACCGCACGAAAAACGGGCAGAAGGCACCGGTGATCATCAGCACACGGGGGCACCGGCTCGAGGGCATTTGGCACTCAGGCTCGCCCTTGAGCATGATCATCAACTCCATTCGGGGCATCTACGTGTGCGTTCCACGCGATATGACTCGTGCCGCAGGCTTCTACAATACCCTGCTCAAGGGCGACGATCCCGGTCTGGTGATTGAACCGCTCAACGGCTACCGCATCCGCGAGCCCCGTCCTGCAAATATTGGGGAGTACACCATCCCCTTGGGTGTGCCAGAGATCCTCTCCCAAGGCACCGACGTCACCCTGGTGACTTATGGCTCCAATGTGCGCATTGCCCAAGAAGCCGTGGCTCAACTCTCCGAGATTGGCATCTCGGTGGAACTGGTGGATGTGCAGACCTTGTTGCCTTTCGATATTCATGGGGTGATTGGGCAGTCCATCCAGAAGACTAGCCGTGTGGTGTTCTTCGACGAAGATGTGCCCGGTGGCGCCACTGCCTTCATGATGCAAAAAGTAGTAGAGGAGCAGAAGGCTTTTCGCTACCTCGATTCGGCGCCACGCACCGTGACCGGGCGTGAGCACCGTCCTGCCTATGGTACCGATGGCGACTATTTCAGCAACCCCAGTGCCGAAGATATTTTTGAAGCCATCTACGATCTGATGGAGGAGACCAACCCCGGGAAGTATCCCGCCATTTATGGTTGATAGGACAGTGATCAGTTAACAGTAAACAATGATCAGTGATCAGTTGGTAGTAAATAGAGTAGGGAGTTTTTGGGTTCTGAGTTTTGGAATTTATCTGCCTGAGAGAGACGGGGTGTGGCTTCTAAATCAACCGCGTAGCGGCGACATCATTCGCGTTGTCCTAAGTCAGAAGGACTTGAATGTGAATAGCCGCCGGTGGAAACGGTGGTAACTAAGCACCAATGGTTGCGCAACGCCGCAGGTGTTGAATGTGTTGACAAGACCACCGCTCTCGTCCAGAGGGAACACTGATTTAAACGGATTGTTGCTGCTTTGTGGTGTTCGTAAAGCCGCGGGGTTAATGCGTTGCTTGCCATGGCTTGGTAATATGGGTAGATTAACACGGATGTTACTGCCTACTGCGTGGGTATGGCCTCGCTTTGCTCAGCCGCAGCGGTTTTGTCATAAGCCAGTATTATCCTGGTAATTTCGGCATCTTTCAGGTCAGGACAAAGTCCGAAGGACTTGAATGTGAATAGCCGCCGGTGGAACCGGTGGTAACAAAGCGGCAACAATTGCGCAACGCCGAAGGTGTTGAATGTGACGCATTTAACACCGATTTTCTCCACCGATTACTCTTAGGTTTGTAGCGAACAAATATGTTCTAAAAGCGAGGTTAATTTCATTATTTTGTTGTAGGAAAGATGGAATTAACCGGCAGAATAAGGTAAACTAAACTGATTTCTGAAAATAATTCATTCTGTGTATAAGACCTTAATCTGTCAAGTTGCGGGACACCATATAGAATGTTGGCTATAAATCCATTAAGAGTCTTGGTGCAAGCAGCTATCGGTTAATTCCAATAAAAAAACAAAGTTATGAAAAGGTTTTTTATTGGCATTGATTTTTCCAAGTTAAAATTCGATGCCGCTGTTTTAGACGGGCAAACAGGTTCTATCCTAGATGTAAAGGAATTTGAAAATGTTAATTCAGGCTATAATAAGATGCTTGAATGGATTAAGGTTATTACAAAACAGGGTCTTAATTCGTGTTTGTTCTGCGGGGAACATACAGGTTTGTATAGCCAGTCATTTTCTAAGTATTCCATAAAAAATTGTCTTGATTTTTGGCTTGAATCCGGTTTGCGGATTAAACATACGCAGGGTATTGTGCGTGGAAAAAGTGACAAAACAGATGCCATACAGATTGCTGATTATGCGTTTAGGCATAAAGACAAGGCTGTCCTCTATCGCGGAAGAGATTCAATCCTTGAACGGATTAAAGATCTACTGGCTTTCCGCAGTCGTCTCATTGATGTAAAGGTATTGCTTGAAACGCCAGTAAAAGAGCTTGTTCGGGTAAAAACTGATAGCGAAACCGCAACGTATATCTATTCACAGACCATGGAGATCGTTGATAAATTAAAGGACGAGATAAAAGAAGTCGAAAATGAGCTCAATGCGTTGGTGGAATTAAAAGAGGAAATACGAAATAACTACGACCTTGTGACTTCCATCAAAGGGATAGGCAGGATTAATGCCTTGTTGATATTGGTTGCCACGGGCAATTTCACCCTTTTTTCTGATGCCCGAAAGTTTGGTTGTTACTGTGGCGTAGTTCCTTTTAGTCACACTTCAGGCACTTCGGTAAAAGGGAAAAACAGGGTTAGCCATTTGGCAAACAAACAATTAAAAGCGGTGCTTACAATGGCTGCAAGAACAGCCGTGCTGCATGATAGCAAACTCAAATCATATTATCAGAATAAGGCTAACGAAGGAAAACATCATAGAGTAATCATGAATAATGTGCGCAATAAATTGATTCACACAATCTTTGCTGTAGTTCGGTCGCAACAGAAATATGATGAAAACTATCATCATCCATTGAATCAGGCTGCATAATTTTTTATCGTTTTTTTCTTGTAAACAACCATTTTGACTCAAGAGGCCTGAATGCAAGACTTTTGCCAAAAATACTATCCGCCCCAGCGGATGGAGATTTTTGGCAAAACCCGAAGGGCTTGGTCTTGCAGAAGGACGAGTGAGTCATACCTTCGTTTTCAAGAAAAAAGCATCGAAATATTTAGTAATTAATTTGGATTAACCATAGAATACTCAGATTTCCACAGATTTCTTGAGGTGTTTTTCTGTAATCGCTACTCCGCCCCAAACTCACATTAGAGTGATACCAAATACAATGAAAATTCGAATCAAACTCATATTAGATTTAATTGCAATTGAATTTAGTTCAAATTTAGTGTGACTTTGGTGTGAGTTTAATACGACTTTTCTATGACTTTAGTGCGCATCGGTTGCGCCCTTGTCACGCACCAGACGCCTCGGGAGCCATCACCATTCTGCATTTTGCCAAAATAGTTTTGATACGAATCCGTTTGTTGGATCCAGAGGGGGGATGGCGCAGGTTGCAACCTCTCGCCATAATATTGAAGCTAATTTTTGGATAAGATAAAAATTATGGTTTATTTTATGTCAGGTATTTTTGGTTAAGGGGTGAAATTCCTCTGGTACGAAAAAAATATAGTATATTCCAATTATAACACCCAGAATTATGGGATATAAAACATATGCTTAATACCACTTAGTTGGCGGTAATACAAAAACACAGATTGCAAAATTGAAACTTCATGGGTAGACAAATAAATTTCTTTTTACATCCAGATGACCAGGCTGATTTTAATGATTTTTTAAAGTCATTTGGTGATTTTAAAATTCTATCATATTACCATTTTGATAATATAATTTCAACGACAAATGATATAATACTAAGAGACTTAAAAAAAGAGGGTGCAAAAGTTTATTTGATACGGACTGAGGATTTGACAGATATTCCACTCAAACATATCGAGAAATTTAATTATTGGTTGATAGAGGATGATAAACTTCCAATTATTGAGTTTGGCAGATGTATATTAAAAGAGAATAAAATAATGAGTGGAAGATTATATTTTCGGACTCATTATTACGAGGGACAAGATTATATTCAAAAGTCGGAGCAGTTTATTAAATGGGCAGACAAAATAATAAAATCAACTCGACGCAAATTGATTAAACATAAGGTCTCTCAAGGCAAATATACATATACCTACTATTTTGGAGTTAATGCAATGAGATGGTATAAGGACAATAAAGCTGAGTTTGGAGGAGGAGGACATGAACTAATATCAACTTTGGATAATGAAAACAAATAAAAAAGTATCTCGGATAATTTTATATATTTTGATATTAGGTATCGGTATCATGATAGGTTGGTGGAGTAATGAAATGTGGAGATTTGCAGAAGGAATGAAAAATGATAAAGCACCGAATTTTGATACGTTAAATAAAGTATTTTATATTGATAGCTTAAAACAAGAATAAAAATGTACATACCGCCAACACACAATATAAAACAGTTGGGGTTCAGTGGTTTGCGGGGCTTCGGTTCCCGCGTCAGCGTTTTCCTCGGTGGATACAAACGCGCTCCGAAAACCCAACCGTTTCATATTGTAAAACGTTATGGTAAATTATTCATGATATTGCAGATTTTATTTTAAAGATATGGATGATAGTTATTACAAGACAAAAGAATCGGTTGAAGAATATATTAAACTGGCTAAAGATGTGAATGGAGGGCAATTGATTAAGAAGTTAAATAATTTTTTGCCACTAAATTCTTTGTTACTTGAGATTGGGTCAGGACCTGGAACTGATTTTCAAATATTGAAGAAAGATTACAGAGTCGTGGGTTCGGATTATTCAACAGAATTTCTGAATCGATTAATTAGAAGTTACAAAAAAGAAGAATTTTTAAATTTAGATGCAGTAACACTAGAAACTGACAAGAAATTTGATGGGATATATTCAAATAAAGTCCTACAACATTTAGCAGAAGAAGAATTAAGGAAATCCATTCTAAGACAAGTTGATATATTAAATTTCAATGGTGTAATTTGCCATTCATTTTGGAACGGTGAAGGTGATGAAATATTCAACGGCTTACTTGTTAATTATCAGACGAAAGAAAGCTTAGGAAATCTGTTTGGGGGAAATTTTGAGATTTTGCTTCTTGAGGAATATAGAGAGTTTGAGGATGGTGATTCAATATTAATAATTGGAAAGAAGAAATAACGTCACCGCAACACGTGGTTATGAAACATTCGTAAGCCGAACTGTGTTGCCACTTAGGGATGGGCATTAAACCAAAAAATGGTGCTTTGGTAAAGTGCTAGAGGACTCCACGCATTAGAAACGGCAGTATTAGATTAGAGGCTGTCGGGTGCGGATATGGAAGTTGAACGTAAGTGACTCCTTGATGTTGGTGTGGGGAAGCTGGTCATCTTCCGTCTATCTGATATTTTGCCTGCAGGCTGCCGATGCCGGCGTTGAAAGGTGGCCGACCTTTATGAGGAGAAAATTGTTGCCTATCTTGACAAACGTGGAAATATTTCTATTTTTGAAGGAGGCTTATTAATCTCTCGTTATGATGAATATTGATATAAAATCAGTGCTCTATTTTATTAAAATCAATACTGTATTCATCATTTTCTTGTTTGCCTATTTCGTACTCAACAAAAAGTTACATCAGTGGTTCCTAAACTATTAATGATTGGGTTTCGTTTTTAAGCGTTTTTACCCTTATCCTTCCTTTTAACTGATCAACGAAAAGGAGCCAGGAAGTTGTGATGCAGGCTGCTTTTCGTTTGAAATGACCGTCATATCTGGCTTTCAGCCTTATTTTGGTGGGTTGTAGGTTGGATCTACGGCAGTGCGATAGTAGTGGCGGAAGCCGGTGACGGCTGGGGCAAGCTCCGGCACTCCCAGCATGACATCCCCCTCGGTGTAGTAGTCGCGCGAGTAATCGGTTTGGGTTGTCCCTTCCACAAACTTCACGATCGACATGCCGGGTGCACTGAATGGCGCGCCGTTGAACTCACCGGCCATGGTCCACGTGGCCATATAGATGTCATCGACGAGCGTCTCGTCCTCGATGGTGGTGTACAAATTCGACGATCCGGCGAATAAGCGGCCTAAGAATGTGGCCATGGTTTCAGGACCATAGATGTTGACGATGGGGTCGTGGTACTCATAATTGCTGGCAAGGAAGGGAAGCACATTGGTCCAGTTTCCTGCATCGAGTGCCACCAGTTGACGGCCAACTGACAGCTGGTCGTTGGTTAGCTGACCGGTTAATTGCTGGCTTTTTTTGCCAGGTGTTAATGTTGGGGATGAGAAGGGGCATTCGAAGGTGGGATCTACCGCACACCGGTAGTAAGTTCTGAACCCACCAATGGCTTGATCCAAGCCTTCTATGGTGGCCATAATGTCGCCCTCCGAATAGTAGTCGCGTTGGTAATACACCGTCGTGGAGTTGGGCAGGAACTTGAAAATGGAGATGCCCTTGGCTTGGTAGGGTACGCCCAGGAAGTCGCCCGACATCACCCATGTGGCCGAATAGGTGTCGTCGATGAGGGTCTCGTCTTCGATGATGGTGACCAGGTTGGGTGAAGATTCTATGATCAGCTGGTTCAGGAAAGCTGTCATCTCCTCTATCCCATTGATGTCAACAATGGGGTCGTGGTATTCTATGTCGTCAGAGTAGTAGGGCAGGACTTTATCAACATCGGGCGCTTGCACTTCGAGCAAGGCGCGTCCGACTTCGAGCCGCATCTGGTGGAGCTGGGGCGAATTGTCGTTTGAGCAGGCCTGGGTGACCAGGATGGCTGCGATGCCGGCGAGCATCGCGAAGGATGGAATTAGTTTTTTCATGAGAGACCTTCTTAATGAGTTAAGTGATTTTAACTGTAATTTATGACAATTGTTTGGGAATTAAAACACTAACAGCTTAAAATTTAGTTGCTGTCACGGAATTGCTCTCTTTTTTTATTATTTTTGAAATAAAAAACTGATGTCAAGAGACCGTCGCCCCCATATAGGCCTGTATGGCCGAAGGAACAATGGAAAGAGTACCCTGATCAACCACCTGACTGGCCAGGAGTTGGCCATCGTGAGCGAAACAGCCGGCACCACCACCGACCCGGTGAAGAAGAGTATGGAAATCACCGGCTTTGGCCCGGTGATCATGATCGACACCGCGGGTATTGACGACTCGGGGGAGCTGGGGCGCAAGCGCATCAGCAAAACGCTGGAGACCATCAAAATCATTGACTTGGCCATTCTGGTGGTGGCCGGCAACCTGTTTGAAGCACCTGAACAGGAGTTGGTGAACCATTTCAACGATTATGGTACGCCCTATCTGATTATCCACAACCGGGAGGATGAAGAGCCAATGACCGAAGCCACCGAGCTGCTGATGGCCAGTTATCAGCCCAAGGCCATTGTGAGGCATCATCACCAGGCCGACGACATCGACACGCTGATAGAGCACATCCGCCAAGCCATCCCCGATTCGGCCTATACCATCCCTTCGTTGCTGGGGAAGGTGATTGGGCCGGGCGATGTGGTACTGTTGGTGACCCCCATCGACAGTGAAGCTCCCGAAGGCCGCATGATCTTGCCTCAGGTGCAGGCCATTCGTGATGTGCTCGACAACGATGCCATTTGCGTCGTGGTAAAGGAGGACGGCATCGTGCCATTTTTCGAAAAGACAGCCATGGAACCCAAATTGGTGGTGACGGATAGCCAGGCTTTCAAGCTGGTGAACCAGCTTATTCCATCCCATATCATGCTCACCAGCTTCTCCATCATGCTTGCTAATTTCAAGGGTCACTTTGCGGCCTATATCGAAGGCACGCCTCATCTGTCGCGCCTGAAGGCTGGTGACCGACTGCTGGTGTTGGAGAGCTGTACCCACCATGTGGCTTGCGATGACATTGGTCGGTACAAAATCCCCAATTGGATCAATCAATACACAGGATTGACGCTGGCATACGATGTGGTATCGGGGCTTGACAGCATCAAACGCCCCATGACCGATTACGCCATGGTAATCCAGTGCGGCGGCTGTATGATCACCCGCAAACAACTGCTCAACCGCTTGAAACCCGCCTTGGATCACCACATCCCTGTGTCGAATTATGGCATGACAATTGCATATTTACACGGGATATTCGACCGTGCCGTAAAACCCTTTATTTAAAGTATTGATAAAGAGAGGTTTTGTAAAAGATGATGGTTGTCTATTCGACAAAATGGTTCAAAAAAGTTAATTCATCCACTTTAGGGCCTGGATGATTTGTGTTTTTATTAATTCACTAACTTTACGCCTCAAAGAAAACGAAGATCATGATTGAACTAAGGAATAAGACCGCTCTGATTGTAGGTGAAGAGCAGATATCATACCAGGAACTTCTATCCAAGACAACACAGTTTTCCAATCAATATAAAATCAACCCTCAGGAACGGGTTGTGATCCTGTCGGAGAATCGCAAAGGCTGGGTGTACGCCTTTTATTCCATCTGGGCGCAACATGGGGTAGCTGTCCCGGTCGATTTTCTTTCATCCGCGACCGAGGTGGCCTACATCATCAACGATTGTGCGCCATCGGCGGTGTGGGTGTCGAAAGAGCGTTATAACACCCTTCAGGAAGCTCTGGCGCAAAGCCAGATCAAACCCACCGTGCTGATCATTGATGATTGTGAACGGACTCCGCTTGCTCAAGAAGAACCTGCCCGCATCGGGTACGACGAGCAACACACAGCGGTCATCATCTACACCTCGGGCACCACCGGATCGCCCAAGGGGGTGATGCTCTCCTTTAAAAACATACTGGTGAACATTAAGGCCATTGCCGTTGATTTCAAAATTTATCACGAAGGTCAGCGCACCATGATGCTGTTGCCTTTGCACCACATCTTCCCATTGCTGGGTACTATGGTGATGCCTCTCAATACTGGTGGAACGGTAGCCATTTCACCTTCGATGGTGTCGTCGGACATTCTGAACACCCTGCAAAAAAATAAAATCACCATCATCATTGGCGTGCCCCGCTTGTACGCTGCCATATACAAGGGCATCAGCGACAAGATTGCTCAAAGTGCCGTTGCGCGGGGATTGTTCCATCTGGCCAAAAAAATAGACAATCCGGGATTTTCCAAGTTTATTTTCAAATCGGTGCATCAGAAATTTGGTGGTGCCATCGACTTTCTTGTGTCGGGTGGTGCAGCGCTGGATCCTGAAGTTGGTTCCGGGTTTAAGACGCTTGGATTTGAGATCCTCGAAGGTTATGGCATGACTGAGGCCGCCCCCATGATCTCCTTTACCCGACCGGGAAAGGTAAAGATTGGAGCCACCGGACTTCCCTTGCCCGAGATAATGGTTGATTTTGTGGATGGCGAGATTATTGCCAAAGGCGAAAACATCATGCAGGGATACTACAACAAGCCCGAGGAGACTGCCCAGGTACTTAAGGATGGCTGGCTTTACACTGGCGACCTTGGATATTTGGATGAATTGGGCAACTTGGTGATTACCGGACGAAAGAAAGAGATCATTGTTCTATCGAACGGGAAAAACATCAATCCTGTTGAAATCGAAGAGAGCTTGAGTCGCCATGTAACCCTGATCAAGGAGATAGGTATCTATCAGGATAAAGACCAGCTTAAGGGCATTGTGGTTCCGGCCGACAATCTTGATAAAAATATGACCGATGAAGAGCTGGAACATAAAATCCGGGTCGAAGTCATGAATCCTTATAACAATTCGGTGGCACCCTACAAAAAGGTGGCGAATTTTTCGCTCTACCACCAGGAATTGCCACGTACGCGTTTGGGCAAGCTGCAACGTTTTAAGCTGGCCGAATTGAAGGATGAAAATGTCAAAGATCGAGCTCCTCTGGTTGAGCCAAACACCGAAGAGTATCGGATTATTAAAAATTTTATTGAGAAGGAGAAGAATTGTACCTTGCGCCCGAACGATCATATTGAGAGTGATTTGGGCTTGGATTCGTTGGACAAGGTAGGACTTCAGGTTTTCCTACAATCCACCTTCGGTATCGAGATGGAGATGGAGCAATTGGTGGCTTTTCCATCGGTGGAGGCATTGGCTGCTTGGGTTTCGGAGCGCCGTACCCGCATGGAGGTGGAGCGTGTTGACTGGAAAAAGATATTGAGGGAGAAGGTGTCGTTGCCATTGCCCCGTACTTGGTTCACCGGTCGTATTTTTGTGAAGATCTCCAAGTTGTTCTTTAAATTTTATTTTGGGTTGAAGGCAAAAGGGTTGGAGCGGATTCCAGATGGGCCTGTTATTCTTGCCCCCAACCACCAGAGCTTTTTCGACGGTTTGTTTGTGGCTTCATTCTTGAAGAGCAAAACCATCAAGAATACTTATTTTTATGCTAAGGACAAGCATGTGAAGCCGGCTTGGTTGCGTTTTATGGCCAACCGACACAACATCATTGTGATGGATTTGAATAACCTGAAAGATTCCATCCAGAAGATGGGCGAAGCCTTGAAAAGCAAGAAGAATTTGATCATCTTCCCCGAAGGCACTCGGACTGTTAACGGGCAGCTGGGTGAGTTCAAGAAGACCTTTGCTATTTTGAGCAAAGAGCTGAACATTCCCATTGTACCAGTCTCCATTAAGGGTGCTTATGAGGCGTTGCCCAAAGGTAGTTTCTTCCCAAGGCCATTCCGTAAAGTACAGGTTGAATTTTTGGATCCCATCTATCCCAATAAAAATTCCTACGAGGCCATTGCCGAGGATGTGCAACGCAGCATCGAATCGAATATGATGGGGTGAATTGAGGAGTTGTGAAGTTAAAGAGTTGAAGAGTTGAAGAGTCAATAAGTCAGGCTGTTAGATTGTTTTATGCAGCTGCCGAACTCTTCATTCCTCAACCACTTTCGGCGCGTTTTTCAGATTTTTCAAAGTAACTCGATGTGCTGGTTGACGCAAATGGGGATGCGGAAATTGGGTGCGGTGCTGAAGCAGTAGTCCAGGTCGTCGTGGAACCCTTTTTCTTTTAAAACCCTGTAATGGCGTCCGTTGGCCGCGATGGAGCGCACGTCGAAGGCCGCTGCTGTGTATATCGACATCATGGCGATGGCGAAGTCGCTCATCATTAATGAGGGATCTTCCTGTTTCATCAAATAGATGATATTGCCGGCACAGAGGGCATCTTCGAGCGTGAAGCAATCATCGGCTCCGGAGCAGATGAATACAATGTGTTGGTGTTGCTTCAACTGGCGAGCCACTTGCCGGGCATTCAAGAAACAGGCGATATAACGGTGTTTGGCACTTGCGCTGTTGAGGATGGCTCGTGTGCCATTGGTGGTGGTCATCACAATTGTTTTCCCTGCTACATTTTCGGCACCATACGATAAGGGGGAATTGCCAAAATCAAAACCATCGATTTTCTCTGCATGGCGTTCACCGCCCAATAGTATTTCGGGAGATGCAAGCTTGATTCCCAACGCTTCTTCGGGCGTCAATACCGGGATAATCTTTTCGGCGCCGTTGTTAAGCGCCGTCACCATTACCGAGGTGGCTCTCAAAACATCAATAATCACCGCGGTGTCGCTGCCCACATTATCAGCGCAGGCCTCTTTGGCGGTAGGAATCACATCAATATACTTCATCATACACAACTATAACAATTTATACCCTGTAAGTGGTTGCCCTGAAATGCTTTTTTATTCGCAAAACCAATAAAATGCCGGCTACCGCCAATCCCACCAAATAACCGTACCAGATGCCGGTGGGGCCACCTTGGAATACGATTGAAAAGAGATAACCAATTGGTAAACTGATTAAGATATAGGCTATGCCTGAAACCAGAGCTGGAAAAACAAAATCCTCCATTCCCCGCAGCACGCCCAGTGCCACCACTTGTACGCCATCGAAAAGTTGGAACAGGCCACCCACCAACAGTAGTTGGGCGGCCACTTCAATTACCGCCAGGTCGCGAATAAACAATGCAGGGATGGCTCTTCTGGCCAGTACGAACATCACGCCGTTGAATAGCATAAACACCACCACCATCTGGATGGAAGCCCATGCAGAGTGGCGTAACGCCACAAATTGTTGCTGGCCGCGGAAGATGCTGGTTTTAATGGTGGTGGCCGACGCTAGGCCTGAGGAGATCATATAGGTGAAGCTCACCAGGGTCATCACAATCTGGTGGGCCGCCAGAGCTGTGGTACCAATCCAGCCCATCATGACCGCCCCGGCACTAAAGGCGACCACTTCGATCACCATCTGCCCTCCAATGGGGATTCCTTGGAGGATGATTCGGCGCATCTCAATCCAGGATAAACGCGCTTGGGCGGCCTGGAGATGGTAGGGGTGGAAGAGGGAGACCTTTCGGATGGACAAATCCATCAGCAAGGCCATCACTATTTTGGCAATGAGTGTGGCATAGCCAGCACCCAACAAACCCATGGGCGGGCACCCTAACTTGCCGAAGATAAAGATGTAGTTGAGCAAAATGTTGATCAAATTTCCGGTGATGGTGATCATCATGGCAATGCGGGTGTTGGAGAGCCCCTCGGCAAACTGCTTGTTGACGGCAAACAGCTGTGAGGGTAGGATGGCTATCATAAGGGTCAGGAAATAGGGCTGCACGGCTTGAATCACCTCTTGGGGTTGCCCCATGTGGGGAATGATGAAATACATTAGTGCCATCAACCCCACCAGCAGGATTCCGGTGACCCACCCCACGTAACGGATTTGCCGTAACAAGAATGCAATATGGTCGTGCCCTTGATTGCCAAAGCTCTTCCCCACCAAGGGTGTGATGCCATAAGAGATGCCGATGCCCAAAAACAGGGCAATTACCGACAGGTTGCCCCCCAGCGAAACTGCTGCCAGAGGCACTTCGCCCAACTGACCCACCATCAGGGTGTCGGCCATCACCACGCACATCTGCCCGGCTTGTGATAACACCACCGGAAACGCCAGCTTGAAATTGGCACTGTAATGAGGTTTATAATTGCTTAACAAGGTGTCTGTTTTGAACAACAAAGAAACGCAATTGTGGGGTGATAAAAAAGAAAAAGAAGGAGAAAGCACCTCAGGGAAAAAGGGCTCTCCTTCTATTCAGGTCTTCGTTAAAACCACATTATTGGGAACATAAGGGATCAATCGCTGCCCTTGGGAAAGGGCGCTTTTCCTTATTAATGTCGAAATATTGGAAACGTAACACCAAAAAGTGAATTATTTCTTTTATTTTACACATCCTTTTGAAATACGTTTGTTGGGCGCGATGAAGAAAACAGGTTTAATCATCTTTTGCTGGGCACTTGCGGCCTTTTTGAAAGGCCAGGGTAACTATGCATCAATAGTTATGCAGGCTGAATCGTACTATGGCCAACAAGAGTTCCTCAAGCTGGAGGCCATTTTGGAGCCTTTGTTTTTGGAAACTGACTATTTGGCGATATCCCCTGATCCTTCCAGTGCCTTGATTCACTATTTTAAGTCACTGTCGGTGCGCGACCAGATTTCGGAAACCATGGCTATGGCGGGGCTGGTTCGAAAGAGGTTGGCAGGTTCGAGATGCCCCAAAGCCCCATTGATTTTGGATTTTTATGAAGCCAGCGCTTCCATTGTACTTCAGGATTACGAAGAGGGGCGCCGTCTCTATCGTAACATTATAGAACATCGTTCCATTCTAACGCCGACGCTCGACTCGTTGGTTGTCAAGAGCTATGCCAACATTGCCGTAAGTTACCACATGGAGGGGCAATGGCAGGAAGCCGAGGATTTTTACCAAGCCACCATCGCCTTGCTCAACAAGAAACCTTCGGGGCAATCGTTGCAGGAGACCCGAGCCATGGTGTCGGCCAATTATCTTAATTTGCTTTTCGATGTGTTGCACCGATACAGCGAGTCCGCCATTTTTCTTGAAAAAGTGATGGCCGATCCATTCAATAGAGAGATCAACTTATCGAATCACCACTTACATATGATGGCTGCCGACTATTACTTGGCCATTGGGGAGCATCAGCAGTTTCTGGAAACTGCTGACCGGTTGGCCATTTTTTACCAGCAACAGAATCCAGTTCGCAGTGGCGACCTAGGTTATCTCTATTTGCGAAAGGCGCTTCACTATGCCAACATGGGGAACACCACCAAATCGACCCTGTTGGCGCAGCAAGCGGAAAGGCTGTTGAAAGGGGAGGAGGGCTTTTTCAATTACTTGCCCGATGTGTACGAATTATTGGCCAACAACCATGCCCGATTGGGCGATGACCAGACCACCATTCAATGCCTCAATAAGCTGATTGCCATTAATAAGAAAGAGAATCGGTACCCCGAATACTACCCGTATCTAATGGCTGCCAAGCACTATGCCAACTTGAGACATGATGCTCTGGCCACGTGCTATGCCGATTCAGGTCGGAGTGCTTACCTCAACCTGTCCGCTAAAAACGAATACGATATCGAAACTTTTCATGAGGAAATGGCTCGCGTCCACCTAAAGCTAAAACAACCCCGAAAGGCTTGGGAGAATCTTAATCAGCTCAAAGAGTTGTATCGCTCCAATCAGCTATTTGATCGCTTCAAGTCCTTGGAGCTTGAAACAGGAATGGCTTATTGTGAGTTAATCAATCAGCAACCTCGTCAGGCCTTGAAACGGCTTGATGGAACCAAGCGACAACTAACGGAGGCAAGCCAAGTTGCTCCTGCATTCAACACAACCTCGCTCGACCGCAACAACATTGTGCGTAACATTAATATTTTTTCGGCCGTTGCGTGGCTGCAGATAGGGAAGAACCAGCAAAGCATGTCGGATCTCGACAAGGCCTGGGATTTTTACCAACTGGCAGTGAAAGATCTGGAGGATCACCTGTGCCAACTTGATTTCGATATGGATCGAATCTCTTTTGCCCACATCATCAGCGATTACCTTTCGGTGGGCTACGGTATTGCTTTGGCGCGGCACGAGATCAAGCCCTCCCCGAAAACGGTTGATGACCTGTTGTCTTTTTCCCAAAAGGAAAAGAGCTCTGCCTTGCAGGCTTCCATCAACAACCGGTTGAACAAAAAAAAGAGCAATATTGACCCATTGTTGATAGATGCCGAAGAGCAACTGTTGATGGAGAACAGCTACTTGATGGCTGCACTAAAAGCTTCCAAAGCTGGAAATAACGATTCTGTTGCCACTATTTTACTATCCAAGCAAAAGGTTATTATCAACAAACTTGAGGCTTTGAACAATCGAATTAAGGCCGAATACCCCGACTACAAGCAAAGTTGCCTCTCGCCGGCAATCAGACACCTTGAGCAGCTGCAACAGCAACTCCAGAAGGGGCAAGTTGTACTCGACTACTATCTTTACAAGGAGACATGCGTTATCACCCTTGTTAAACCCGATACTTTTGTCGTATGCACGAGCCAATGGGATGCGGAAGACCTCTCCCAATTGAATTCGTTGATTAAGGAGGTGAATGCGCCATTTTTAGGGCTTGCACCCCACCGGATCGATCAATTTATGCAATCGGGGGCGCATTGTTACAAAAAACTGATCGATCCGGTGGCTCATCTCATAAAAGGTAGCCATCTGATCATCATACCCCACCAGGAGTTGTTTTTTCTGCCCTTCGAGGTGTTACCTACCCAGCAGGCCGGTAGTGCCAGTTTTAAAAGTATTGATTATCTAATCCGCTCAAATCCTGTGTCGTATTGCACGAGCCTGACTCTACTGCCTGATCGCCATGCCGAGGCTGCCGTTATTGATTGTGTTGCTGCGTTTGCCCCTGATTATGGCCGGGAAGTAACTCCAGTGGCAGAAGACGCCTTCAGCCAGCAGTTTGGTCAGCTTCCAGGCGCCCTTGAGGAGATTGATCGGATCAAGAAGCATTGGCCCCTGAAGAAATACTCGGGAGGGGCGGCCAACAAAGAGGCTTTTGCAGAAACGGCCGAGGAACACCATATCGTCCATTTGGCCATGCATGCCTATTCCGACCATGCAGCTCCCATGCAGTCGGGGTTGGTTTTCACTGATCGGGAAGGTCATTATCAATGTTTGAAAGCATTTGAAATCTACAATATGAAGCTTTCCACCCCTTTGTTGGTGCTCAATGCCTGCAATACGGGAAGTGGAAAGTATGTTCAAGGTGAAGGCGTCATGAGCCTGGCACGGGCTTTTCAATATGGCGGGGTGAAAAGCATCCTAACTACGCTGTGGCCCGTGAACGATCAGGCCGGCATCCGCATTATGGATGATTTTTACAGGAATTTGAAACAACGGCAGACGAAACAAGTGGCACTCCAACAATCCAAATTGAAATATATCGATGAGGCCGATAACATCACCGCTCATCCCTATTATTGGGCTTGTTATACCATTGTGGGGGACACGCAGCCACTGCACAAGCGCCGATGGCCTTACCTGTATTGGTTGCTTGCCGGCGTATTGGGAGCCATTCTGTATCCTGTAGTAAAAAGGTTGAGGCGTTAGTCTAATTAACTGCCAAATTTATTGAGTAGCTCAGCAGCATCCTGTTTGTAGGGGCCATTGTTCCGAACCAGCTTTTTCAGAACGACTTCGGCTACCGCCCATTCATTTTTCTTGATGTAGGTGAGTGCCTTGTACCACCAAATTGGTTCTTTATAATAGATAGCATCCTTCTCGGCCAAATCGAAATTTTTGATGGCTAGGTCGGGCAGGCCCATTTGAAGATAACACAACCCGACTACAAAGTAGGTGGCCTCGGGCGAGATATCCACGTAGGCACCCACCGCCGAGATGGCTCCAGGATAATCATTTTGTGCATACAGCTTGAGCGCCCGCTCGAAATCTGTTTGGTCGTGTGGCCCCCTGGTGGTCAAATTCATGGCATAGGGTTCGTAGTACTGCTCAAAAAGTATGTCGGCACGGGGTTGCTGCTCCGAGAAATAGACCATGGTGGCCGAGAGACCAATGATAATGATCAACGCTGCGGCCAGCCCTAGGGTGACGGGATGTATGCCACGGTATTGCCTCGATTCCAGCTGTTGGTTCAACCGCCGCACCTGTTGGCGCAAACCATTCACCTCCTGGTCGCCATATCGGATTGCTGAAAAAATCTCTTGTTGTATTTTACGCTCTTGTTCCATTATCTACTTGATATAGAATATTTTATTCGACAAACATCAACTCTGCAAACAGAGGGTCTTTTTTTAGAATCTCAATCAATTTGCTGTTGCACGATACTTTCCGGTTCTTGGTGTATTGAATGCTGCTATACCCCAAGCGATCCATTATGTCCTCATTGCCATAACCAAAAGCCATCATGCGCAGGATTTCCTGGCAATAATCTGGCAACTGGTTGAGGTGCTTCAGCACCAACTCTCGGCGTTGGTTTTGAATTTCGGTGTTGGTATTCTCATCCGGGAGATCTGAATCACCTAATTCGACATGCGACGGGCGGCGCATCCGCCGTCGGAACTCATTGAACCAAACTTTTTTGGCTATGGCAATAAAAAAAGTCTTGAATGTGCACGACAACACCGGCATCTCCATTTTGGTGTATATTATCACGATTGTTTCCTCAATCACGTAGAATACATCCTCTTTTTCGCCCCCCTTCGCGAAGACCAACCGCTTGATCACAGGCTTCATCATTTGAATAATAGCGCTGATTATACGGTCGTTCCGCTCATAAATCCCACACAACAACTCCGAATCAGAGTAAACCGGTTCCACTCGCTTCATAATATAAGCAATAATATTACAAAATAGATTTTATTTATCCAAATAAAATGGTTGGGTCAAAGATATAAATTCAGCAGTATATTGGTGCCTGACGGAGGACTCAATTACCAATTCCTGGAGAACCGGTTTGTCTTGAACTACAGATGAAAAGACTATGACCACTCTTTTATATGGTTTGTCAGCACGTGGTTTGACTGAAATAATTCTGAAGGGATACAGCTTTTGATGAGCAGCTACGCTTATGGCAAGCTCCAGGTGTTCGTATGGGAGGATGACCGCAAATCGTCCAGTGGGCGTTATTGCGCCAGCCACCAGCTTGATCAGTTCTTCCATTGATAAGGAATCCGAATGGCGAGCCGTTTTCTTTTTATGGCAACTATTTTTCAATGAGTCGACAAAGTAGGGGGGATTGCTCACAATCAGGTCGTACTGTTTTTGGGGCACATATGCCTTGGCATCGGCGTGGATGAGGTGAAGACGTTGGCTCCATGGCGATTGTTGGAAGTTGAAGTGGGCTTCCTCGCCGGCTTCTTGATCGATCTCAAGGGCATCAATGGCCGCCATAGCGAACCGCTGGGCCATCATCAGCGCCACCAGGCCGGTGCCAGTACCCACGTCCAATATCTGCTGGTAATCCCCATCAGGGACACATACGCCCAGCAGCACGCCATCGGTACCCACTTTCATGGCCGACCGTTCCTGAACCACTGTGAACTGTTTAAATGCGAACCAATTATTTGCCATCACGCACCAAATTTCTCAAAAACACCCAAACCAAATAATGCAAAGTCGTATTTTACCGGATCGTCGGCATCTAAGCCACGCAAGGTCGATGTGATCTCTTCCACTGCCTTCCAGTTGTTCTGTCGGCGGGTCAACAGCCCCAACGATCGGCCAACGCGAGCAGTATGAACATCCAATGGCAGGTAGAGGTCGCGGGGCAAAATCTGTTTCCATAGGCCAAAATCGACACCACCCTGAGCCGGCCGCACCATCCAGCGCAAGAACATATTCAACCGCTTTCCCGAAGATCCTTTGGCCACATCCGACAAATGCTTGAGTGTCCGTGGAGGCATTTGCACGATCATGTGTTGGCGAAAATTGGCGATTCCGTGCCGCAATGAAGCTCCTTGGCCTGATGAAACAAACAAACGCTCCATGCCTCCCCCCTGGTAAATGGGACGCAAAGCGCGGATGAACGACACCACGTCTATGCCATTGAATGTGCGGTAATAGAATTTTTGCAGCGTTTCGATCTCTTGCTCGGAGGCGTTCAGGACGAACTGATGCGGGGCATAATCGAGCATTTGCATCAAGGTGTTGGCACTTTTCAGAATGGCTGCCCGGTTCCCCCACGAGATGGTGGCGGTGAGAAACCCGGCTACCTCAATATCTTCGCGCTGCGTAAACTGATGGGGGATGCTTATGGGATCGCAGTCGATGAATGCAGAGGTTTGGTATTGTAGCACCTTCTCGTTTAAAAAATCGGCGAGCATTTGCCCATCCATGCTATCATTTACCATCAATCACGCCGTCTTTGATGTGGATTACCCGGTCGCACATGCGGGCCAGATGATAATCGTGAGTGACAATCACAAACGTTTGACCGAACTCTTCGCGCAATGAAAAGAAAAGTTTTTGCAACTCCTCCTGGTTGTGCGAGTCGAGGTTGCCCGAGGGTTCATCGGCAAAGACTACCGATGGATTGTTGACCAGGGCGCGAGCAATGGCTACGCGCTGTTTTTCGCCCCCGCTCAGTTCGGCTGGTTTATGTTGGTAACGGTGGTCGAGGCTAAGGAAGGTCATCAACCGTTGCGCCTGCTTCTCGGCTTCCCTGGTGGCTGTTCCTTTTATCAAGGCTGGTAACATCACATTTTCGAGTGCCGTGAATTCGGGTAGCAGCTGGTGGAATTGGAATACAAAGCCGATCTGTTGGTTTCGGAAGCGGGCCAGTTGCTTGTCGTTGTGCTGGTGGATGTCGATTCCGTCGATAAAAACCTGCCCTGAGGTGGGTCTGTCGAGGGAACTGAGTATCTGCAACAAAGTAGTTTTTCCAGCACCACTGGCTCCCACAATGGAAACCACTTCACCCTTGGTTACCTCAAGGTTGATGCCCTTGAGGACTTCGAGTGTGCCGAAAGATTTGCGTATGTCGTTAGCTCTTACCATATTCAAAAAAGGAATAAAACATAAACGATATAAATGCCCAGCAGGGTAAATCCTTTCCATCGGCCTATTACCGCCTTGCCTAGAGGCAGGATGAAGAGCAGCAACAGTAAGGAGATGCCCAAAAGCCACAGGTAATCGCCTCGCAGTACCATCGCGTCGATACCAATGGGCTTAATGATGGCGGTGATGCCCAGAATGGACAAGATATTGAAAATATTGCTGCCGATAATGTTTCCTATGGATATTTCATTTTCGCGTTTGAAAGCAGCAATGATGGAAGTTGCCAATTCGGGGATGCTGGTACCAAAAGCCACCACCGTCAATCCGATGACCCGGTTGCTTACGCCCAGGCTCGCGGCAATACTGGAGGCTCCGGAAACCAGCCATTCGGCACCAAAATAAAGGCCAGCCATGGATGCCACTAAAAGCACCAATGCCTGCCACATTTTCATGGCGGGCTGAACAGATAGGTCGGCACCGGTGGTTTTTTTCCTGTTGAAGGCGATCAGCACCCACAAATAAACAATCATAAAGGCAAACAGCATGACTCCATCCACGAGCGACAACACACCATCGAGGCTGAAGAGATACAACAGTATGGCGGCCACAAACATGACGCACCAGCTTTTCCATATATCCCTTTGCTTGACGGCCATTGGCAGTATAAGCGCCACAAAACCTGTGATCAGAGCTATGTTGGCTATGTTGGAGCCCACCACATTGCCCAAGGCCATATCGGCGTTGCCACTCAAGGCGGCCTTAAGGCTGACCACCAGCTCCGGTGCAGAAGTACCAAAAGCCACTACGGTAATGCCAATCACCAGGTTGGAGAGCTTGAGGGTGCGGGCAATCACCACACTACTGCTCACCAAGTAGTGGCCACTGCCGAAAAGCATGACAAAACCTGCCACCACTAATAATATATCCATCATTTTGTTTGGTTTTTTTCTTTTTCCGACGCTTCGGACTCTTTAGGGCTTTCATTCGTGGTATCTGCAGCCTCATCGGTTTTTTCGGTATTTGGTTGGTCTACATCGGTCAGATCCTTTGCCTCCTTAGCCAGGTCGTTTTTCAGCTCCTCCACTTCCGTTTGGAAGGATTGGGCCGAACTGGACAAGTCGTTGCGGATATCGGCCGTTGATCGGTTAAGCTCATTTTGGATTTCATCTTTGGCCTTCTGAAATTCGCGCATGCCTTTTCCCAACGTGCGTGCCAGATCGGGCAGCTTTTTGGATCCAAAAAGAAGCAGCATCACCAGAAATATGACAATTATTTCTCCACCAGACATAAATTACAGATTTGATTTTGACCAAAGATAAGTATATATCGCTGGAAAATAAAAAACCCCGCAGAACTTCTGCGGGGTTTCATCCTATCATGTCAAGAATTATTTTTTCAATTCAGCAGCTTTCCGCTCTTTGCGCATCATCACGTCGAAAGCGATAGGAGTGGCCACAAACAACGAAGAGTAAGTACCCACTACAATACCAATGATCATGGCAAAAACAAATCCACGGATCACTTCTCCACCGAACACAAAGATGATCAAAAGGGTCAGCAATGTGGTGAAAGAGGTGTTCAATGTACGTCCCAAGGTGGAGTTCAAGGCACCATTGAAGGTGATATGTTTCTCCTGTTTGGGGTGTCCCAACAGATACTCACGGATACGGTCGAAGATGATCACGGTATCGTTGATTGAGTAACCGATTACCGTTAGGATGGCCGCGATAAATGCCTGGTCGATCTCCATGGAGAAAGGCATCACCGAGTAGAACAACGAGTAACAGCCCAACACGAAGATTACGTCATGGATCAGGGCTACCACGCTACCCAAACCATATTCCACCTTGCGGAAACGGATAACGATGTAAAGGAACATCACAATGAACGAAAGCACAACGGCATACAATGCTTTTTGCTTAATGTCGGAAGCAATGGTAGGCCCAACCTTTTGAGAGCTCATGCGATAATCGCTTAGGAATTCATCCTTGCTGATATCAGCTTTGATAAAGGGCTTCAGGCCGGTGTAAAGCTTTTCTTCCATGATGTTTTGAGCTTGATCGTGGTCTTCATCCACCATGAAGTTGGTGGCGATGCGCACCTGGTTGCTCTTTCCGAAGGTTTTTACCTCAACGGTTGCTCCATTCAGCTCTTTCAAGAGGGCTTGTTGAACCTCCACCGAAGAGACTGGCTGATCGAAGCGAACCACGAACATCTGGCCTCCAGTGAAGTCGATACCTTGTTTCAAGCCGCGGGTGGCCAACGATCCAAGACAGATCACCATGAATACCGCAGAGATGATATAAGTGAGTTTGCGCTTTTCGAGGAATTTGATATGCACATTTTGCATAAAGTTCCTGGTCAGCTTGGTGACAAATTCAATTTTTTGTTTGCGCTGCAACATCCATTCAATAATCAAACGGCTGATGAAGATGGCGGCAAACAAGGAGCAAAGCACACCAATCAACAGAGTGGTTGCAAAACCTTTGATGGGGCCGGTTCCGAAGAAGAACAGGATAACAGCGGTTAGTAAGGTTGTGATGTTGGCATCCAAGATGGCCGAAAGGGCGTTGGAGTAACCGTCGGCCACAGCCATGGCCACCGATTTGCCAGCTTTCAGCTCTTCTTTAATACGCTCATAGATAATCACGTTGGCATCCACCGACATACCGATGGTCAACACAATACCGGCGATACCGGGTAGAGTTAACACAGCACCAAAGGAGGCGAGTACACCCATGATAAAGAACAGGTTGGCCAAAAGGGCAAAGTCGGCAACCAAACCTACTTTAACGCCATAGAATAGCACCATGTAGATCAATACGACCAAGAATGCCCAAAGGAATGAGTTGAAACCACTGTCGATGGCTTCCTGACCCAATGAAGGACCCACTACGGTATCTTCCACGATGCGGGCAGGAGCAGGCAATTTACCCGATTTGAGGATGTTTGCTAAGTCTTGTGCTTCCTCAGGCGTAAAGTTGCCGGTGATCTGGCTGCTTCCGCCTGAAATTTCGCTCTGTACGGTAGGGAAGCTGTATACAAAACCATCCAGTACGATGGCGATGCTGCGTTGTAGATTTGCTTTGGTCAATCGGGCCCATGTTTTGGCACCCTCACTGTTCATGGTCATGCTCACTTCGTATGCGCTACCGCGGCTGCCTACGTTGTGGCGGGCGTTGGTGATCACATCGCCTTCGAGTGGCGCACGTTTATCCAAAGAGGTCACCTTGATGGCCACCAGTTGGAACACAGATTCTTTAGGCCCGATGGGACGGTTTACCCATCCTTGGGTTTCTTTTCCTTGAAGTGGTTTTACGGTCCACATCAGCTTCAGGTCGCGTGGCAACACGCTCTTCACAGCTTCGTTGTTGATGATGGCATTTACTTCGGCCGTATCTTTGGACACCGCGGTACCCACTACAGGTCCATAACCAGCTGGCATTGCCATCAGGTAGGAGAACAACGATTTTGTTTCTGATGTTTTAGCGATGGAATCACCACTGATCTGAGTCAAAAGAGCCAGTTCATCGTCGCTTTTTGGTGCTACAGTGGAGTCGTTTTCCTCAGCAACTTCTGTTTGGTCGGCAAACAACAAGCGCGATTTCGCTTCAGCTGCCTTCAAGTAGTCGATCAGCTCGCTGTTGTTGTAGGTTTCCCAAAACTCGAGGCTGGCAGTTCCCTGCAACAGCTTGCGCACACGTTGGGGGTCGGTAACGCCGGGCAATTCAACCAATACACGTCCAGCTTTTTCTAGGCGTTGGATATTGGGTTGGGTCACACCAAAACGGTCGATACGGGTGCGGAGAATATTAAATGCATTACTGATGGCGCCTTCCGACTCTGACCGCAACACGTCGATCACCTCTTTGTTGGTGGAGTTGTATTTTACCAATTCCTTCAATTCAACGGTGTTGAAGATGGTTGCCAGTTGTGCTTGTGGATCAACAGCCTCAAACTCTTCGGCAAACAAAGTGATAAAATCTTTGGTTGTGGTTTTTTCCTTGGCTTCGGCACGCTTGATGGCTTCCAAAAACACTGGGTTGTTGTTGTGGTTGGAAAGGGCTTTGATAATGTCGGCCACTTTAACTTCCAAAATCAAGTTCATACCGCCCTTTAAGTCAAGACCAAAATTGATCTCATTTTCCTTACACTCCAGGTAGGTGTATTTCTTAAGGAAAAGGAAGTTGTAAACCGGCTCATTGGCTATAGAATCCAGATAGGCTATCTCTTTATCGTGATCGCCTTTGGCAAACTCCACAGCAGCCTTTTCGGTTCTTTTCGTAAAGAAAGTAAACGATAACTGATACAAACTAACTACAGCCAGTAAGATGGCAAATAGTCGTATGGCTCCTTTGTTCTGCATTTGTTAGTAATTTAAAAAGATATTTTTTGTACAATAACTCCATCTAATCGCGCAAATATATCATTTTTTTATAAAAAATTCGCGTCATGTTAATGATATAAAAAAAATCAGACTATCAAGCATTAAGAACACTGCACTTAGGATCTCATCAATTGACGCGAAAAGGATCTGCAGCTGGAAAGGAAATAGTGGAAAACAATGAAGACAATTCCAGGTATCAGAATGGAAAAGAGCGTTGCAAAACCAACCAACAGCCAAGGGAAAACAACCTCTGTTTCGAAATTGGATTGATACGCCACAAAAACGAATAAAAAAAGTGTTAATGCCATCAATACCCCCAGTCCAAGTATCAAGAAGATCCGGTGACTTTGCTCCAGAGCCATCCTTGTGGCAGAGGCTCCACACAATTGCTTGACGGATACTGCGTATCGATGGCGCTCAAATATGGAATCGGTAAAAACAAATACACCGGTCAGCAATACGTAGGCTGCTATCAAGAGTAGCACAAAACCTATGCGTAACATACGGTAATCATCTTCGAACTGTGTGCCTATGTAGTATTGCAAATCGTTCATTTTCAAGGGAACCGTTGGAAGGTATTTCTTCCAAATGGATTCAATTGATTTGGTTCCATCTGCGTTAAATTCTTCTCCCTTCCTGATCAGGATATAGTTCAATGGCTGTTTCTGGAAAGTGACCATTACCACCATTGGTTTTATGGGTTGGGTATAGGGTTCGAAATGGTAATCGCCAATCACCCCTTTCACAATCATCTCCCTTGAGTCGCCATTGGGATCATAACTCACCTCAATGCGTTCGCCAATGGGTTTTATCAAACCATATTTTTCAACGGCACGCTCGTTGAGCATCACGGCCAATGAATCACCCGGCTGGGCACCCAGGAATGTACCGTTTCTCAAAGCATGTCCCATTACCTCAAAATAATTGGGGCTCACAATGTTGGTGGCCAGCAGGGCCAGTGGATCCTTTTGCGAACCACTCAGCCGGTAGGATATGGTTGAATGCAGCTCGCCCGGGATAGATTGAGCAAATGCCACCTTCTGGATAGCCCGCCTATCTTCGAGCTCTTTTTTGAATTGGAGCCAATGTTCCCCCAATAAATCGCCGCGTTCAATCACCATTACTTGATCCATGTCAAAACCGGGTGCCTTTTCCTCAAGCGACTTGACCTGAAACCAGATGCCACTGAATACAAAAAGCAGGAACGCAAAGAGGAAACTCTGGCATAACAAAATGACACCCCTGAATGAAAACCGCGGGGAAGCCATTTGTCCTGATTTTTCAGTGGCGATAGGGTATTTATAAGCAAAACGCAACGACGGGATGATTCCTGATGCTACAGACACCACCAGCACAAACAACAACACGCCCATGGAGTGCAGGTTGGAATCCCATAAGCCCAGCCTCAGCTGGAAGATGGTATTCACCAATGGCAATAGTAGTTCCACAATGACCAAAGCCAGGAAGACTGCTATAAAGCTATAAATGAATGTCTCCACCATCAATTGCAGGAATAGCTGGATTCGCGAAGCCCCTATCATCAGCCGATCCTGGAAATCGGAATGGCGCGTCAATGAGGAGGATGCCGTAATGTAGGCGAAGTTGATTCCGGTGAAGAACAGGATCAATGAGGCCAAAGAGATGAAAATGGCCAGATAGGAGAACTTTATGCTGGGTTCGATGGGGAATTCTGCTTTCGATCGGTAGTGGATGTGGGTGATAGGTTCGGGCACAAAATCGATCACCACAATTTCATCAGGTGTGCGGTAAAGTTCCTTGACGGCTTCCACCTGTCCTGATGCCATTTGATCCTTTAATTCGTTTATTTTCTGGGAGAAACGGTCTGTGTTCACATTCGGTCGTAGTTTGGCATAGGTGTAGCAGGATATGCGCAACCAGTTGCCATCTGAGTCGTTTTGTTGCGCCGTACTATCTTGTTGAAACGATGGGATCATGGCGGTTGCAGCCAGGAAATCGAAATGAAAATGGGTGTTCATCGGGACGTCGGCCACCACAGCCGATACGATAAAGTCGTGGTTGTTGTATTTTAGGGGTTTACCAACAGGGTTGGCATAGCCGAAATATCGTTTGGCAGTACTTTGGGTGATCACCACGTTGTTGCGGTGGTTGAACGCCGATTGGGCTGAGCCGTTGATGAAGGGCAACTCAAAGACATTGAAAAACGTTGTGTCGGCATAAAAGAAACGACCTTCGTGATACCGTTGTTCCTGAGTCTCCACAATGCCGCTGGCACCCTTGTGCAGGCGTACCACCGATTCTACTTCGGGCTGCTTCTGTAGGATGTCGTGCAAGGGTAAGGGAGAAAGGGCCGCGAGTGTTTGTGTCTTGCCAATGGACACGACCGATGAAAAGCGGTAAATTCGCTTGTAATCGGGGAAGTGTTGATCCCAACTCAGCTCAAATCGGGCAAATAAGAGGACGAACACGCTGAGCGCGACACCAACCGATAGTCCCAACAGGTTCAATACCAATCTGGAACCGGTCAGGTTGCGGAAAGCTGAATAGATATAGAACCAGACGACTCGCAAATTCTTAACTTATTAAATGTCCATCATATAATTCAATCTTCCGGATGGCCTTGTCGGCCAAAAAAGAAGAGCTGGTGCCATGCACCACTGTGATTCCCTGGTCGTTGACTAGGTTTAAGACCTCCACGAATTCATTGGCGTGCCTGGAATTGACCATCCCTGTTGGCTCGTCGGCTATCAGCAGATGGGGGTTAGCCACTACGGCCCGCCCCAATGTGACGAGCTGGACCTGCAACATGTTCAGTTCCTCCACCTTCAGGCTTGCCAGATGGCCGATTCCCAGCAATTCTAGGATGCGTGCCACCATGCGTCGCCTTTCCGATTTGCCGTAGTTGAGGTAAACCAGTGGCAATGCCATGTTCTCCACCACATCGTATCCTTTAAGCAATGTAAACTGATGGCCAACATAGCCTATATTGCCCCGTCGCACGGTTTCCAGTCTCCGGTTGGACATTTGTGAAACCTCCTGACCCAAAAAATAGAGTTCTCCCGCAGTGGGGCGTTCATACAATCCCAAAACCATCAACAGGGAACTCTTGCCACTCCCTTCGGCACCACAGACAGATACATAGGATCCTTTGTCAATGGTTAAATTGATGTTCTCCAGGATGGATTCGCCGGTACGTCCTTGGGATAAAGAAAAACTCATATTTTTTGCAACAATCATCTGTCCGATTTTATTACAATTACTGTACGTATTCGCACATTAAAAGGTCAACCATTTCAAGCCTTAACTATTTTGGTTTTGCCGTGACATCAATAATACAAGGCGTTACAAAAACAACCTTTCAAACATGCCACACAAAACCACTAAAGGCCAATTGGTTTACTGCATTTTTAGTGCCAATAAACACAAATGCTTATATGACAATAGAATATGCAAAACAAATACTTTTCGTTGAACAACTGAACGAAATCGAACATTTTTTTTTATTGTTTGATAACTTTATTAATTTTAACCGGTAAATGAAAAGCGTTACGCCATGGAAAAGAAAAGTGGGAAAATATTGATTGTTGATGACAACACCGACATACTATTCGCGCTCAAGCTTTTGTTAAAGCCGCACCTGGAGCTGATCACCACCGAAACCAACCCTCAAAAAATTGGCAATCACATGGCTGCCAACCAGTATGATGTAATCCTTCTGGATATGAACTTCAGCAAGGATGCCATCAGCGGAAAGGAAGGTTTTCATTGGCTCGATAAGATTCTGGAGGCCGATCCCGAGGCTGTGGTGTTTTTCATCACGGCCTATGGCGATGTAGAGAAGTCGGTGCATGCCATCAAAGCCGGTGCCACCGATTTTATCATCAAGCCCTGGCAAAACGAAAAGTTGCTGGCCACCATTTCGTCGGGCATACAGCTGCGTCAGTCCCGGTCGAAGGTGAGTGAGCTGAAGGAGAAACAGAAAGGGATCAACGAGATCAACGATCAGCCGTTTGCCGACTTTATTGGGGTTTCGGAGGGCATGCAGAAAGTTTTTAATACCATCAAGAAGGTGGCCGCCACCGATGCCAACATCCTGATATTGGGCGAGAATGGGACGGGTAAGGAGCTTGTTGCCAGGGCGATACACCGAAATTCTCATCGGAAGGACGAGACCTTCATCAGTGTGGATTTGGGGGCCTTGAGCGAAACACTTTTCGAGAGCGAGCTTTTTGGTCATGTCAAAGGCGCCTTCACCGACGCCCGAGCCGACCGTCCCGGACGGTTTGAACTGGCCTCCAATGGCACCATTTTCCTCGATGAAATAGGCAACCTGAGCCTGCCCTTTCAGTCTAAGCTGCTGACCGTGCTCGAGCGGCGCGAGGTAACCAGGGTTGGAGCCAACACGCCCAAACCCATCGATGTGCGGTTGATTTGCGCCACCAACATGCCACTGCGCCAGATGGCTGCCGAAGACAAGTTTCGTCAGGATTTGCTCTACCGCATCAACACCGTTGAAATAGAGCTGCCTCCCTTGCGCGAGCGCAAAGATGACATCCCGGTGCTGGCCGACCATTTTATCAAAATATACTCTGCCAAATACAAGAAAAAAGTGGGCGCCCTGTCGCATGCCGTGATCAAGAAACTGTCGGCCTACCAGTGGCCCGGCAATGTGCGGGAGTTGCAGCATGTGATCGAACGGGCCATCATCATGTGCGACGGGAACACCATGACCGAGGATGATTTTCACCTCTCCAGCCATCCAACGCCTGCGGGTGAAATGACACTGGATTCCTACAACCTCGATGAGATTGAGAAAAACATCATTGTAAAGGTTTTGAAAGCGCATAACGGCAACGTTTCTAAAGCAGCCACCGACTTAGGTCTCACACGCACATCGCTCTATCGAAGAATGGAAAAACATGGTTTATAAAAGCTTCAGGGTAAATTTCATTGTCCGCACAGTTTTGCTGACGGTGAATATCTTCCTTTTTGCCTTCCTGTTGATCACCACCAGCTTTACCCTATCCATTATTCTTACGGGGTTGTTGGTGGTATTTCAGGTGGTGGCTTTGATCCATTACATCGACAAAACCAACAGGATGCTCAACAACTTCCTGGAGTCGATCCGCTATTCCGATTTCACGCGCACATTCGAAATGGAAGGGTTGGGCTCATCGTTCGACAAATTGAAGAACTCTTTTAACGAAGTGATCAAGGATTTTCAGAATGTGCGAGCTGAGAAGGAGGAGAACTTTTTTTACCTCCAGTCGGTCATTCAACATATTGGCATATCGCTGATTGCCTATGACAAGACAGGCCGTGTGGAGCTGGTTAACAACGCCACAAAAAAACTGTTCCAACTGCGCAATATCAACCATATTGAAGCTCTCAACAGCTTTAGTGCCGAGCTGGTGCAGAAACTGGTCACCATCAAGCATAATGAAAACACGCTGGTGAAGGTGGTGGACAAGGATGAAATTCTCCAATTGGCCATTTACGCCACCGAATTCAAGATCAGCAATAAAACCATTATGCTGGTTTCTATAAAGAATATCCAGAATGAGCTGGAAGAGAAAGAGATGGAGTCGTGGCAAAAGTTGATCAGTGTTTTGACGCATGAGATAATGAATTCCATTGCGCCCATCTCATCGCTCTCCAACACCATCAGTACCATTTTGTCGGATCTGAAGAACAATATCCTGGCCAAAGAGGACAATCCCGACAACCAAGAGGCCTTTGAAGACATCGATATGGCACTCACCACCATATTCAAAAGGACAGAGGGGTTGATGCATTTTGTCAACACTTACCGCAATCTCACGAAGATTCCACAACCCAACTTCAGCATATTCAGTGTGGCTCAACTCTTCAGGGAGATCAAGCTGCTTATGTCGGATGAGGCAGTTGAAAAAAACATTGCCTGCCAAATCAGTATCGAACCCGACACACTGGAGCTTTCGGCCGATGAGCGGTTGATTCAGCAGGTGCTTATCAATCTGCTGAAAAATGCGATCCATGCCAGTGAGGGGCGACCTAATGCCAGAATCGAGCTTAAGGCTTACATCAACAAGCGAGGACGCGTGGTGATTGAGGTGGTTGACAATGGACCGGGAATTTTGCCTGATGTGTTGGACAAGATTTTCATCCCATTCTTCACCACCAAGACAACAGGATCAGGCATAGGGTTGAGTCTCTCGAAGCAGATTATGCGCATGCATGGCGGCAATATTTCGGTGACCTCGGTTCCTGAGGAAGAGACCAAATTCACCTTGACTTTTTAATCGCTATCCCCCAAGTGTAGCCGGTTGAAGATAACGGCCAGGTGAGCATACAACGAGGTGTTTTGCACCACGATACCTTCGGGCACCTTGATGCGGACCGGTGTGAAGTTCCATATTGCCCGGATGCTTGCGGCCACCATGCGATCGGCCACCTCTTGTGCATACTCCACCGGCACGGTTAATACCCCGATTTTCACCTTTTTATCGCGAACCTGTTCAAAATCGCGCATGTGGTAGATGGGGACGCCGCCAATTACCTTGCCTACCACGGCAGGATCGACATCGAAGGCTGCCACGATCTGGAAGCCATATTGTCTGAGTCCATGGTCGTGCAGCAGGGCAGTGCCCAAGCTGCCGGCGCCAAAAAGATACCCCTCGTCAATCACTGTAAAACCCAGAAAATTTTCCAGTTCCACAATCAATGGTTCCACCTCGTAGCCAACCCTTGTTTTTCCGGTGATGCTGGTGTGCGAAAGATCCTTGGTCACCTGGGTGGGATCCACCCCCATATCGCGGGCAATTTGTGTGGAGGAGATGTTTTTTTGCCCATCCTTGCGGGCCAGCTTCAGGTAGGCCAAATAACAAGGCATCCGGCGCAAAGCCGGCTCGGGAACAACAATAGGTTTATGGGATGACGGATCGCTTTTCGACATTTGATTCAATAACTTCTAACACAAAAATAGAAAGAATTTGCAGAAGGGATGAACAATAGCCAATAAAACTGTATAAATAAACAAGGAACACCTTTTGATGTTCCTTGTAAATGACATGACTGTTTAGAAATAGTACTGTTTATTTGGTCAGCAAATCCGTTTGGAACGGGGTTGCCGGCAATCCCTCACGGTTGTACAAACTGGCATCGTCGGGATTGTTTCCCCAGGCATAACGGACATAACGTGGTGCTTTGACCTGAGGGCTGGAAACCACAACGTGCCCTCCTTCAATAAATGCTTGAGCCCATACAAATTGACCATCTTCACCCGCTATCGCAAATCCCTTGACATAACCATATTTGTCCTTGGTCATCAGGCCAGACCCAACCTCCTTGAAAGACACGATTACTTTACCATCCAAGGTTTTGGCAGAATCAAAAACCGGACCTGAACAGACAACACTTTTCCCATATTCATTGCGGAGCGCCAGAAGGGCCAACCGTCGACCCACATCCTGTTTATTGCGGGGATGAATATCATTGGCATCGCCGATATCGATGGCCAATGCTTGGCCGGTTTTGGGCAAAGCCAGGGTCCTGGATTGAGCTTCGCGCAACTCGGCCCATCCGCTCTCAGCCGGCGTTTTGTCGGGTGCCATATAGTTGGCCAAATTGACCCAATAAAACGGAAACGCATAGCCCCAGCGGGCTCTCCAATTGTTGATCAGGTTTGGGAACAAGGTTTGGTAGAGTTGGGGATTTCCGGCATTGCTCTCGCCTTGGTACCATATTGTCCCTTTTATTGGAAACTTGGTGAGAGGAGCGATCATGGCATTAAACAGCAAGGAGGGATAGGCATTGGGTCCGATCTCTTTGGCGCCAAATTGACGGCTATCCACGGAGATGGCATATTGCCAATCGCCGGCCAACGAATGTTTCACACCACCTACTTCCACGAAGAGCAGGTCTGATTCGCTGTATAGACCTCCGCCACCGGTGTAATCCACTACATTGACCACGATGATGTTATTCCCATCTTTTAGAACACCTGCCGGGACATCATAAACCCGACGCTCACTGTATGAGTTGGTGCGGCCAACTTCAGCGCCATTAATCCAGGTAATATCCTGGTCGTCGATGGCACCAAGCGACAACCGAGCGGGCTTACCGTCAACACCCGACAGCTCAAATTCAAACCGGAACCACACACTGCCATCCATATTATGAAGAGCCGTATTGTCCCAATTGCCGGGAACCTTCATGATTTGGTTGTACGGTACGGGATCATTCTGCCATTTTTGGGCTACTCCGGGATCATCCTTCAGAGCCGAAGTAAAGGCACTCCTTTTCTTCTCATTCTCTTCGAGGATTTGATGGAAATCCGAACTGGCGCACTCCGTCATTGCCTCTTGATATTGTGGAAGCGTCTGCATCATCTCTATGCCTGTCCAGGTTTCAATCACGGTGCCACCCCAGGATGCATCCACCAAACCAATGGGAATTCCCATATTCGCATGGATCTCCCGACCAAAGAAATACCCTGCTGCTGAAAATGAAGGAATAGTTTCTGGTGAGCAGATACTCCACGAACCCTCCACATCTTTGCGTTCCACATTATCCATGCTTTTTTCCACCGTAAAGAGTCGGATGCCTGGATGGTTTGTCGCACCAATCTCCTGACTGGCATTGGCGGTGGATTCAACGGGCCACTCCATATTGGATTGCCCGCTGCAGAGCCATACATCTCCAACCATGACATTTTCTAACTCAATCAGGTTTCTTTCGCCTTTCACTTTCAACACGAAAGGGCCTCCATAAGTGGAAGCTTTCAGCGACGCTTTCCATTCGCCCGATGGTGAGGCCACCGCTTTAACCGTTTGGCCTTTGAATTGGACAGAAACCTTCTCTTTGGGGTTGGCCCATCCCCATACAACGATCTCACGGTCGCGCTGAAGCACCATGTTATTGGAGAAAAGATGGGGAAGTTTGACTTCGGCAGTCAAATGATGGGCAAAAAGACCCAAAAAAGTTATGAATAAAACTAAAGCTCTCATTTGGTGTATCTTTTGATGATGTAGAATTTTTATTCCAGAACAAAGGAGACCTTGCCCTTCAAGTCACTTGACGAAGAACCAACGATGGCCTCGAAAACACCTGGCTCTGCCACCCACTCATGTCTTTCGGCATCGAAGAACGCCAGTGCCGTGCGATCCAAAAGTATGTCGACTCTCCTGGTTTCGCCAGACTTCAGGCTTACCTTTGTAAAACCTTTCAGCTCTTTGATTGGACGAGGCAACGACGACTTGGCATCCTTTACATAGAGTTGAACCACTTCCGATCCCTCCAGGCTACCTGTGTTGGTAACATCCACCGAGATGGTTATGTTTCCATCCTGTGTTATGCGCGTTTTATCGGCAGTTACTTTTCCATATTGGAACGATGTGTAGCTCAACCCATGTCCAAATGGGAACAGCGGACGTATCTTCTCCTTTTCGAACCAACGGTAGCCCACAAATAGCCCTTCGCGGTAAACCACTTCGCCTTTGCCCGGATATTCTCCCAACTTATGAGCACCCACATCGGTCAAGGCCACCGGGAAACTGAACGGCAATTTGCCACTAGGGTTGACATCACCCAGTAGGATGGAGGCCAGGGCTGTGCCCGATTCGGATCCATTGTACCATGTTTGAACAATGGCCGGAACCTGATTTACCCAAGGCATCGCCACCGCATTTCCGGATATGTTCACCACGATTAGGTTTTTGTTGGCTTTCACCAATTGTTCAATTAATTCGTTCTGTTTGTATGGTAAATCAAGGGATGCCCGGTCGTTACCTTCGCTATCCTGGCCGTCGCTCTTGTTGAGGCCACCGATAAAGATAACAAAATCGGCGTTGCGCGCCAAATCAACGGCCTCTGCAAACAATTCCTGTTGCGGGCGTGATTCTGTGAGATTCTGCCCCGAAACCACGCCGTTGTATTCACCGCCTGTATCGCCAACATAACCCCGGGCATATTGAATCTGGGCCTGATTGCTAAGGCGCTTTTTCAACCCATCCAAGGGGGATATTTCATACTTGGCCTTCAACGATGATGATCCGCCGCCCACGGTCATCGCCTTTATGGCATTTTCGCCCACCACCAGTATCTTTGGTTTTTTGCTGATGTCCAAGGGCAAGAGATTTCCTTGGTTTTTCAGCAATACAATACCGGCCTCGGCAATTTGGCGTCCGGCGGCACCATGCTCGGGCGAACCAAATGAACCCCAAGGGCGTGAGGGATTCATGGCGGTACGGAAGACCAACCGGAGGATGTTGCGCACTTTTTGATCGAGAATCTCTTCGGCTACTTCGCCTGAGCGAAGCATTTTCAGGAACGGCTGAGCCAGGTAATAATTGTCGTAGGCATTGCTGGCGCCTTCGCTCAAACCATTGGTCCAGGAGCCAAATTCCATGTCGAGGCCATGATGAACCGCCTGTTGGGTGTTGTTCACGCCTCCCCAATCGGAAACCACCACGCCATCAAAAGCCCATTCCTTGCGGAGAATGTCCACCAACAGGTATTGGTTTTGGCACGCCCACTGGTTGCGATATTGGTTGTAAGCTCCCATGATGGCCCAGGCGCCACCCTCCTGCACGGCGGCTTTGAAGGCCGGCAGGTAGATTTCATATAAGGTGCGGTCATCCACTACCACATTGACCGTGTGCCGGTCAATCTCTTGGTTGTTCAACGCGTAGTGCTTGACGCAAGCGGCCACCCCATTGGATTGGACCCCTTTTACATAGGGCACTACCATTTGGGAGGCCAAATAAGGATCTTCGCCCATGTACTCGAAGTTCCGGCCATTGAGCGGTGTGCGGTAGATATTGACTCCAGGCCCCAGCAACACATCCTTTTTTCGGTAGCGGGCCTCTTCGCCGATGCTTTTCCCATAGAGTAGCGACAGATCCCGATCCCATGTGGCTGCCAGGCAGGTCAACGCAGGGAATGCGATGCAGGAATCGTTGGTCCAACCGGCTTGTTCCCACTCATCCCACAACACCTCGGGACGTATGCCATGAGGCCCATCGGTCATCCAAACCTCCGGGATGCCCAGGCGGGGAACACCAGAGGAACTGAATTTGGACTGAGCATGGCACATAGCCACCTTTTCCTCTAAGGTCATTCTCTGGAGGGCGTCCTCCACCCGTTCTTCCAACCCAGCCTTTCCATCAAGGTAGGTGGGCAATGCTTGCTGGCCAGCTACCTTCCAGGAAGCCACTATCAATATCATCAATACCAATAAAAAATTCTTTCCCATAACTCATTTCTTTATAAACATCACCCAATAAACCGGTGATAAATCTGTTATAAAACGTTTGCCCGGCCAGGCACTCCTGACCGGGCAGACAGATGATATCAACTATTACTGCTTGGTCACCGTCAACACTGCTTGATCGATGCCGGCTGACACATCCACAACAAACACATAGGTTGCGCCATCTTCAAGAGCTTTACCTTCAACAATGCCAAGGTTCCCAGAGTCACGTCCATTGGCGCCGTCGCCAACATAAACGATATCGCTTTGCGAGGAGAGTGTGGTGCTTTTATATTCACCACCCCAGCCATTCTGATGGAAAAATTTGAAGTTGATGTTGCTGGCATCAATGGTTTTACCTGCCACAAAAGTGACTTGGTATTTCATTCCTCCGATGGGAGCCAGACAAATTGCCCTTCCCGGACTCCATCCCGGACTGTTGGCCAGGTTGGGTTTGCCGGCGCCATCGCCCAATATCCAAAGGGCACCCGATCCATCGGGTTGCAGGCTTGCCAGTCCACTTCCCATCATGGTTTCCACCTTGAGGTATTGGTTTGCAAAATCGGCCGTGAGGCGATATTTCCCGCTGATGGCTTTGAAATTCAACGCCCCATTTGTTACCGAAAAATAGTCGGGATCTACCCACCAATCACCAAAGTTGTCGATGCCTTCCACCTCAATGGCATCGCCCTGGGCAAGTTGCGCATCAACAAAGAAATGCTCATCGTCGATCCTGCTCATCACCACGCCATTGATGGCATAGGCCACAATAAACGGAGATGCTGAATAATCAAACGTGTTGAAACGAATGGCGTAGTTGCCAGGGATATTCGAAAATGGAATATCGTTTACGGAATGTTCCTTGATGGCACCATTTTCCCAACCGAAAGTAATTTCGTTTCCATGAACGCCATAAGCAGGGGCTTTGATGTAGCCAGGCACTTTGGCAGGAAAATCCTGTGTGGCCTCATACTCGTTAGCAGCCACACGATCCAACCTGATTTCATCACCACCCGACACAAGCATCAAATAGGGAAAATCAGGTCTGCTGAGTGGAAGTTCGATGGTCTGCTTAACCATTGTCATGTTCACATTTTGCAGGATGATTTCCAACTGGGCATTGCCATTGGGTATATTCGCGTAAAATGGGACATATAGCTTTCCGGAATAATCTCCCTCTGTTTTGGTTCGGATGACCTTCTCGGAGACCATCTCTTCTCCAAAAAAGAGTTTCAATTTGACGGTCGACAAGGGCACCGATTGCTGGTCGGACACCCCAACCGTGAAAGGAATGCTGTCGCCAAAGAAACCGGCCTCGAACTCTGATTTTAGCTCCAAAATGGGATTGCCCGGCTCTTTTTCATCATCGGTGCACGAGAACATCAAAACACCGGAAAGAAACGCAGATACTAGATATTTAATGATTTTCATAGTTTTTATTGTTTAGTTTTCCAACGAAAAGAAACCACCGACTTTGTTGGAACGTCATAGTTAAAGTATTCGGCTCCAGTGCTGATATTGATTTTTTTGCCTGCCTCAGTTTTGTTTAGCAGTACAAGTGCATACGAACCATCGGGGTTTTCAAAAGCAGAATATACCACCCCTTGTTCTGTGTAACCTTTTGTCCCGATGCGTGTCGCTCCGGGTTTCACCACGGCAGACAAGTGACCAATGATGTAGTAGTGTGAATTTTTGGTGATAGTCTTGAAATCTGTGCTGCTGATATCAACCGCACCATAGCAAGTTTGGCAACCGCCCACCCGGTTGGGACCCCTTTCGGAGTCGAGCATCAGGTTCCACACGATGACCCCACGGCACCAGTTGTTGACCGTACCCAAGGCTACCTCTTCCATATCATCCATCAAGCGAACCGCCAAATTGTGTCCATCGTTCCAGGTTCCAATCGAAGTCTCAGTAAAAATGAGTTCTTTCTCAGGAGCCTGAGCATGGATGTCCAACAGCTCATCCCTCACTCCGCCGTAATTATGGAAGGCTGCCCCCGCCACATACTGAGCCGCTTCAGCATCGTTATAAATATTCAACGGGTAGTTTTCCTGGCCGGGCATATTGTCGTAGTTGTAGTTGTGGTCGAACAGGTACACCTTTGTGGTCAACCCGGCTGCTTTCAGCTTGGGCCCTAACCCTTGCTTGACAAAAGCCAGCTGCTCCTCCCAGCCCATGAACAGGGAGGCGGAGTTGCCCCTGTTCAAAGGTTCATTCTGTGGCGTGACGGAATAGATGGGCACATCGTGCGATTCCATAGCCTGGATCCATTTCACAAAGTAGATGCCGTAGTCGCCGTAATATTTGGGGTTCAACTGGCCGCTGGTCCAAGAGTTGTAGGGCTGAAGATCGGTCAGGTTATTGACCTTCATCCAACGTGGGCAAGTCCAGGGCGATCCCAAAACCTTAATGGCCGGATTGATGGCCAAAATTTCCTTCAGGATGGGAATCACCAAATCGAGCTCTTCGCTTTCCAGTTTGAAATTCTCAATGCCTGGCTCGTCGCAGCACGTGTACTCACTCAAAGAGAAGTCGGAACATCCAATTGAGATGCGGACATAGCTCTGCCCCAGACCCTCTGTTTCGGAAAAGGTTTCTTTCAGGAATTTGGTTCGATCGGCAGGCGCCATTTGCATCAAATTATAGCAAGTGGAGCCTGTTATGGCCGAGCCAAATCCATCCATCTCCTGATAGCGCGTGGCCGGATCGAGGGTGATGGTCAATGGCGACATGGAGGTGCCAGTGACCAACCTGGCACTTTGCCGGGCAAAGTCGAGCGACCGGTCATTTTTGGTCACCATCACGCTAACCTCTCCTTCTTCTTGTACTGGGGGAATAACAGGATCCTCTCCCTTTCCGCCATCACAGCCGCAACTACTAAACGTGAATCCAACCACGCCAAACAAAACCAATAGGTTGTTGTGCAAAAACTTCATTATCATATTTATCAATATCCTGGATTTTGAACTAAGTTGGGATTTTGGTCAATAGCCGCCTGAGGAATGGGCAACCGGTATGAGTCCGAGCCAAATGCATACTTCATGGCTTTACGTCTTGGATCTTTGGCAAATACCGCATTCATCACACCTTCCACTTTGTCGAGCCGAACAAGGTCGAACCAACGTTGTCCTTCGAACGCGAGCTCAAGGCGTCTTTCCTTCAGCAGCGCTTCGAGCATGGAAGCCTGGTTACCCTTGATGTTGCTACTCAGCTTGGCCAGGCCTGCGCGCTGGCGAACTTGGTCGATGATGGCCGCTGCAGCCGCCAAGTCTGGTGATTCTTTCATGATCAAGGCTTCGGCTTTGAGCAGTAGCACATCGGCATAGCGGTATTTGATGATGCTGCTATAGGCCGACCGGCATTTGTACATAAACGGATAGTTGTCCTTGGGGTAATAGTTGCTCCAATCACATTTGTAGTAGACAATCGATTCTTTGAAGCGAACCTGGTCGCCTTCGTTGGTAAACTGGGCGATCAAATCGCGCGAAGGGGTCACCCACTTGGTCCATGAGAAATTGGCGTTCCAGTTGATCAAATCCCTTCCGAACATCCAAGTCACCCAATTGCCGTTGCCAGGAAAATACTGTATTTCAAGTATTGACTCCTTGGTGTTGCGCATTTTGACATCGGTATTGGTTTCATTCATCCCGAACAAGTCACTATAATCCTCCACCAAACCGCAACCATCGGCGGCCACCTGGTCGGCATATTGAATCACTTTAGTATAATCGCGCAAAGGTTTTTCGGCATACACTTTGGCCAACAAGGCTTTTGCAACGGTTTTAGACAGGATGGTCTTATCTCCAGCCTTAAAACCGGGGGCGTCCTTGATGGCATCCAAAAGATCCTGTTCTATCTGTTGGTAAACTTCCTCTTCGCTGTTTTGAGAGGGGAAGTATTGAGGATAAACCTCCTCGATTGTTTCCGAGGTGATGTCGCCTGCCACGGTGGTGATAACCGGCACTCGTCCCCAAAGCCTCACCATATCGAAATAAACCATTGCTCTGAAAATCTTGGCCTCAGCGGTGAATTGAGCCCTCTCATCACTGGTCAACGCCTGATCGGTTACAGCATCAATGTTACATATCAACTTATTGGCTGCGGCAATATCGGCCAGGTAACGACTCCAATCGCGGTCAATCACAGAGTTGGAACCCTCGATGGAATTGTTCTCAAAGGGCAACACCTCGGCGTTGGGAGCCCCGGCATAGGCATTGTCGGAGTGCGATTCGGCGATCAGCATCAAGTCCAGGTACGCATGCTCCTGGTTGTCGCGCAGCCGTTTGTAAAATGATTGCACGTGGTTCACCACCGCCTGCTTATCCTTGAAGACAACTTCTTTTCCTGCCTCGTCAATTCCTTCGGTCACATCGGAATAAGCATCTACCGGATCATAATTGAGCGAACAAGCTTGTAGAGCCAAAGCAAAAACACCAACCAATCCGGGATATAAATATTTTCTTTTCATCATCCTAATATTAAAATTCTACATTCAGACCAAAAACAAAAGACCTGCTGTGGGGATAAGTACCCCAATCAATTCCTTGTACTGCACCGCTGCTTCCCCACTGATTGACCTCAGGATCCATGCCCGAGTAATTGGTCCAGGTGAGCAGGTTGGAGGCGGTAAAATAGGGTTGGAGCTTCGATACGCCAATTCGCTTTAAGAAAAGTCCCTTGACATTATAGGAGAGGGAAAGATCCTTAACTCTCAAATAGCTGCCATCCTCCACAAAATAGGATGAGTTTTTCAAGTCGAAACCTGCCTTTGGCACACTGGTCACCTGACCGGGGATGCGCCAGCGGTTCAACACCCGGGTGGATTGGTTTTTCCCATCGTACATTCCTTCGGTCTCTATCCGCGATGCATTGTAAACATCGTTGCCATAGGATCCTTGGATGAATACCATCAAGTTGAGGTTCTTCCATGTGAATGAGTTGGTCAAACCAAAGGTGAAATCGGGATTGGGATTGCCAATGTAGGTGCGGTCGGTGGATGTGATCTTGCCATCCTGGTTGCGGTCTCGATAGATGAGTTCCCCGGTTTCTGGATCAACGCCATCGCTGATGTATCCATAAAAGCCACCAAGGGAGCGGCCTGGTTCGTTGCGCACAACCGGCTCATGCAGCACATCGCTGGTCCATCCATCGGAATAGATTTTTTGCAATTCCAATTTCTCCAATTTGTTGCGATTGAACGAAATATTGAAATCGGTTTCCCAAGCAAAAGCACCTCTAAAATTCTTTGAGTTGACGGTAAATTCAAACCCCCGGTTGGACATCTCTCCTTCGTTCCGTTGGATGTTGTTCGCTGCCGCGGCGCCCGATGGCAACATCACCCACATCAACATGTCCTTGGTGCTTTTGTAGTAATAATCGGCAATAAAGGTTAGTCGATTCCGCAGTATGGTGACATCAACACCCACGTTGGCCTGTGTCGTTGTTTCCCATTTTAGGTCGGCGGTTCTCAAGTTGGCTTGAGTGATGATGGGGAGTACATTTTCCTTTCCTTCTTCAAACCATGGCTGACGGCTGATGTGGTATCGTTGCAGGTAGGCGTAGTCACCAATGCCCGATTGGTTACCGGTTTGACCCCAACCACCCCTGATTTTCAAGTCGTCGATCCAGTCGAAGCCCTGCATGAACTCCTCGGAAGAGAGGCGCCAGGCTGCTGAAAAGGAGGGGAAAGTGCCCCAACGGTGGTCGGGATGCAATTTGGAAGAGCCATCCATCCGGATGTTAGCCGACAACAAATACTTGCTGTCGAAGTTGTAGGCCGCACGGCCGAAATAGGACATGATGCCCCACTGGGAAGCTCCTGTGCCTGTGCCATCCCACGAGATTTTATTGGCGGCATTCAAGGTGTGGATGTCCGATGAAAGGAAATGCGAGCCATTGATGTAGCTGTTGTTGTAGTCCGAGTCGGTCCATGAGGATCCCGCCATAACTTCAAGTCCATGTTTTTCGAACGATTTGTTGAAGGTGGCCACATTGTCAAACGTCAAGACGGTATTGACATTCCTATTGTCCCAGGCGTTGCCCCAGTCGTCGCGATCGGCTGCATGTACCGGTGGCGTGAAGCCGCGTTCCTGACCATTTCGGCGATCCAGGGTGAAAGAACTTTTGAAATTCAGGGTTGGCAAAATGGTGAACAACATGTTGCCCGAAGCAATCAACCTGGTTTCCTTATTGGAGTTGTTCTTGCCATTCTCCATGTTTTCGATTGGATTGGCAATGTTCAAACCATAAAACACGCGGTTGTACAATCCGGTTGCTGCATCTTTAACTGCCACACTGGTGGGCAAGTTGATGGCTGAAAGGACAATGCCTCCACGGTTGGATCCCAATCCGGTGGTGATGCCATTTTTATTGTTGTCGGAATAGGAGATGTTGGCGCTGATGTTCAGCCAGCTGCGCACCTGATTATCCACATTGGCTCTGATGTTGTACCGCTGAAAATAGGCGGCATTCAAAACTCCTTTCTCATTCAGGTATCCTGCAGAGAGGAAGTACTTCAACTTCTCGGTGCCATCGGTAACGGAAAACTGGTAGCTTTGTGTGAGGCCAGTATTATAGACCTCATCGAACCAATTGGTCACATCGGTGGTTCCCTCAGGGATGGAAACAATGCCAATCTCATCCTGAAGCTCCTTATATTGGGCAGCATTCAAAGAATGTATCTTGTTTGAAACCTTGTTGACACTCAACTGTGAGTTGAAAGTCACTTTTGCCTCGCCACTCTTACCCGATTTTGTTGTGATGATGATCACTCCATTGGCTGCCCTGGAACCGTATATGGCTGCCGATGAAGCATCTTTCAATACTTGCATGCCAGCAATGTCGTTGGGTGACAGGAAATTGATGTCATCCACCGGTACCCCGTCAACCACATACAATGGATTATTGTTGCCATTGAAGGATGTCGTACCCCGCACGCGGATGGATATCTCCCCGCCGGGTGCCCCATTGGGTTGAATGACCGAAACCCCGGCTGCCCGCCCTTGGATGGCCTGCCCGGCCGACACGATTGGGCGATGTTCCAAATCTTTTGTCGATACGGTTGAAATGGCAGTGGTTACATCTTTACGTTTCACGGTGCCATAGCCAATTACCACCACCTCATCCAAATCCTGGATGTCTTCCTCTAGTCGAATATCCAACCTGGCGGTGTTTGCCACCACTTCGGTGTTCCTAAACCCGATGAAAGAAACTACGAGCTGGGAACCTTTTTCCACTGTCAGGGAATAGGACCCATCAAAATTGGTACGTGTTCCTTTGCTGAAATCATTTTTTGGCGCGATGGAGGCACCCACAAGTGCCTCTCCACTTTTCGAATCTGTAATGATCCCTTGAACAGTTATCAGGGACTGCCCGAATGCGGGAGCGGAGCCTGACACCAACGCAAGCATCAAACAGAAGCAAAACAAGTAAGCTTTTTTTAAAAAACAATGCTTCATAAACTTTAGATATTTAATTAAACCTGGCTAACAAAAATTAACCCTCAATGGTTAAATTTTCTAAAAGCCAAATTAGGCCAATTAATATCCCAAGTAGCGGCATTGCATTAAAAAAGTACCAAGTCTAAATATCTAAAACGCTGAATTAGTGGTGCTTGTTATTTATTAAAAAATGTAAAAAAGTACTGGTTTTGTAAGCTGAAAATCAACTTTTGCACAACGAATTGTGTCCGATTAAGGCTACATACCCTTCAAATTCCTCCCTTTTGACCGCCGCCTTATTGCGTACTTTCGTTCGGTAGTTGTAAACTGTCCGCAGAGAATAGCGAAGGAAACTGGATATTTTCACGCTGTCGGTGATTCCAAGTTTGATTAAGGCAAAAATCCTCAGTTCGGTATTCAGTATCTCCCCATTCTTGGGGTGTATTTGTTCCTCTGGGAGCAAGAGTGCATTGAAATCCTCAATAAAAGTTGGATATAAATTAATGAAGATGGTGTCGAAGGTCTTGTAGAGTTCTTCCACCTCCTCTTCAATAATGGTGTTCGATTTGATGAGTTTATAGAGGTCATCCAGCTGGTTGTTGGCCGCCAGTTTGTTGAGCGACTTTCTGTATTCCCCCAGCTTGTCGATGTAGTTGGAGCAACGGTCAAAAAAATGGGTGATGTACTCCTCTTTCACTAAATTCGCCTCCTGCAAGTTGGCAATGGCTTTGGTCAAGTCGCTATTCAACCGGTTCAAGGCCTCATTGGAATGGAATAATTCGCGTTTGATGCGGCCAAGACGCTTGACCTGTAAATAGATGAAAACAATGGTCACCGAAAGTACCACCAACAAGGCACTGATCAAAACAAGATATAGGAGCAACTGCTGCCTCTGCCTCTTCTCTTTTTCAACGTACAGGCTGTTGATGATGGGGTAGGATTCTGAGGCCTCCACCGTACGGTACCTCACATTGCAAAACACCGCATCGTCCACCGCCTCTTGTATCAAGCGGTAGGCCTGGTTGATGTTGCCCTGGTCGTAATAAACCAGAGCCAGACTTTGCAAGGAGGCATTGTCCTTGATGCAATTCTTGGTGTCGGCAATGGCCGAAATCATGAGAAAGCGCTCCTGGTTCTGCTTGTCACCCCTGTTTTTATAAATCTCGCTGGCCAAAAAGGCTACCACCGCCCTTTCGGGGTTGGCATCGGTTAGCGTTTCCAACAGATCCGCTACGTAGAGCTCTGCAGCATCCATCTCATCTGGGCTTCCATACACAAGCTTTTTGGCATATTCTAATTTATAATCCAGAAGATCGTGTGGTAGCAGCATCAACATGGAGTCGCGGTACAATGAACTATTGTAGTAGTAATCAAAATTTCCATTGCTTTGGCCATAGTGGCTGTAAAACAAACTATATGCTTCATAAAGTTTGGCGTGTTGCCTTTGGGAAAGATCGCAAACCCTGATCTCATCCAACAATTTCATCGATTCTATATAGAGTCCCTTGGTTGAAAAGATAGACGCCAACAATATTTTTGATTGAATCAGAAGGTCATTTCGGCCAATCTGCTCTGCCAAAGCCACATTATTTTGAATGTAAAAAACGGCTGAGTCGGATACGAATTTTTCAAATTCCTGGTATAAGCGCAGGTTGATGTCGTATTGCTGTTCCATGGAGATGTTCTCCAAACGCAACAACCCTTTCAAATCGGTAATCTTGCCCTGCTTAATCGTGATGTATTCATCTTTGTTTTTCAAGACCCGATCAAGCTCTCGTGCCAGAGAATCTAATTTCAGTTCGGGATAGCCTTTGGCAGCATACCCCAGGCAAAGCACCAGTAGTAATATAAACCTTTTCATAACCGTGTAATTGTTGAAAGATTTTTCCCGCAAAAACATCCATGCGTGATTAGCGCATAAAAGTATTAATTACGAACAATTATTAACACATTATCGGTTTTTTTATCGCTAATTGGTGCAATAAAAAAAGAGACCCACTTTCGTAAGTCTCTCTGTTTTTGTGGGCGCTAACGGATTCGAACCGCTGACCCTCTGGGTGTAAACCAGATGCTCTGAACCAGCTGAGCTAAGCGCCCTTGATGGGTATTGTTTTTTGTGGGCGCTAACGGATTCGAACCGCTGACCCTCTGGGTGTAAACCAGATGCTCTGAACCAGCTGAGCTAAGCGCCCCTTTGACGGGTATTTTATGAGTGGGCGCTAACGGATTCGAACCGCTGACCCTCTGGGTGTAAACCAGATGCTCTGAACCAGCTGAGCTAAGCGCCCTCATAGCTTTCTTTTTAAAAGCGATGCAAAGGTATCATTTTGGAGTATTCCCTCCAAATGTTTTTAGGAAAATTATAAGGCATCGGCCACTATAAAAGTACTACCGCCTATGAATATCAAATCGTTAACCCCTGCATTTTTTTTTGCGGCTGCCATCGCTTCTGCCACATTGCCATAGCTCTGCCCGTTAAGACCAGCCTGCTGGGCATGCTCCAGCAACACGTTCTCATCGAGGCTCCGGGGAATAGAAGCCCTTGTAAAATAATAGATCGCCTCCTTGGGCAACAAGCCCAGCACGCTTTTGGGATCCTTGTCGTTCACCATGCCCCATACTATGTGTAGCTTTTGATGAGGTGTGGCCTGTATCTGTGCCACCACTTCGCGCACGCCATGCTCATTGTGGCCGGTGTCGACCACCATCAGGGGGTTGTGGCCAATCTCCTGCCAGCGCCCCATCAGCCCTGTTAGCCCTGAAACATCGGACAGCCCAGCACGTAAGGCAGACTCAAATAATGAATAGCCGCCGCGAACTAGCAATTCCACTGCGGCCAATATGGTGAGGATGTTTTTGCGCTGGTAGTGTCCAAGGAGGGCGAATTCCAGATCTTTGTATCGTAATACCTCTTGTGAGTTGATGTTGAATATTTGTTGACGCCCGATGGTGTTGGCAGCCCAGGTCACTTCAAAGCGATCCTCTGCAAAAACCAGTTCAGAAGCCAGTTCCTGAGCCCGTGCTGTAAACACGGGGGCGGTTTGCGGATGGCGTTCGCCAATAACCACCGGAATGCCAGGTTTGATGATGCCGGCTTTTTCGCCAGCAATTGCCGCCAAGGTACTGCCCAAAAAAGCGGTGTGATCCAATCCTATGTTGGTGATCACTGATAGGTCGGGCGTGATGATGTTGGTGCTGTCCAAACGGCCTCCCATACCAACCTCCACAATGGCCACGTCCACCTTTTGGGTGCGGAACCAATCAAATGCCATGGCTACCGTCATCTCAAAAAATGATGGTTGCAAATCTTCAAGGATCGTTTTGTGGCAGGCAACAAAATCCACAACCGCATTTTCAGTGATCATCTGACCATTCACGCGGATCCGTTCGCGGAAGTCTTTCAGGTGAGGCGAAGTGTAGAGGCCTGTTTTGTAGCCGGCACTCTGGAGTATGGCGGCCAATGAGTGCGACACGGAACCTTTTCCGTTGGTTCCGGCCACATGGATGGTTCGGAAGGTGCTGTGGGGATGACCAAAATAGTCGTCGAGAGCCAATGTGTTGTTCAAATCGGCCTTGTAAGCAGCCTGTCCTACCCGTTGGTACATGGGTAGCTGATTATAAAGGTATTGCAGTGTTTGCGCGTAGTCCATCTCAAAAAAATAATTTCAAAGGGGTATTGATATATTTCTTCACCCTGTGGGCAAAAATATGATCTTTTCGATCAATAATGAATCAATTTTAGGTATATTTAAGGGAATAAAACCTAACATCATGGCCAAGAAAATTTTCATACTCGACACCAACGTGCTGTTGCACGACCACGCCTGCATCTACAACTTCAAAAAGAACGATGTCATCATTCCTATTGTGGTATTGGAGGAACTGGACAAATTCAAAAAAGGTAATGAACTGATCAACTATCAGGCTCGGGAGTTTGTACGCGAAATGGATAAGCTGGCTGGTGAAGCGCTTTTCACCGATGGTGTTTCCCTGGGACCCGACAATGGGAAGCTCTTTGTGGCCACCGGGAAGCCATTTCCCCAGGAGATGGAAGACTCCTTCTATGAGAAGACGCCCGACCACCGCATATTGGCCATCTCGTTGCATGTGAAGCAAAAGTTTCCCAAGCGGTATGTGGCGCTCATTACCAAAGACATCAACCTGCGTATGAAAGCCAAGTCGCTGGGATTGGCCACTGAGGATTATGAAAACGACAAGGTTCAGGATATCGACTACCTCAACAAGGGCGTGGAGATCATTGAAGGTTTCGATCCGGACATCATCTCTGAACTGTATGAGAAAAAAGCCATCCCGGCCGACGAGTTTCCATTGGAGAAGGGATTAGTGCCCAACCAGTATTTTATCCTCAAAAATGGTAGCCAAAGTGTGATGGCTCACTACGATCCTTTCTCGGAGTTGGTGATGCGCATAGAGAAACAGGGTGCTTATGGCATTGAGCCCCGCAATGCAGAACAGACCTTCTCGCTCAATGCGTTGCTCAATCCAGAGATCCGGCTGGTGTCACTCACCGGCAAGGCTGGAACTGGCAAAACCTTACTGGCGTTGGCTGCAGCCTTGCAGCAGTTGAACCAGTTCAAGCAGATTCTGTTGGCTCGTCCCATCGTGCCGCTGGCCAATCGCGATATTGGTTTCTTGCCGGGCGACATCAATGAAAAGATAGGCCCCTACATGCAGCCCCTTTACGACAATTTGGGTGTGATTAAAAGTCGGCACTCAGCGCAAAGTCGTGAGAATATGGTGATTGATGAATTGATCAAAAACCAGCAGTTGGTCATCACGCCCTTGGCTTATATCCGTGGTCGCAGCCTCACCGATGTCTATTTCATCGTGGATGAAGCGCAAAACCTCACGCCCCACGAAGTGAAGACCATCATCACACGGGCGGGTGAAGGCACCAAGATGGTCTTTACCGGCGACATGCAGCAGATTGACTCACCCTACCTCGACATGCAGTCCAATGGCTTGGCTTATCTTACCGACAAGATGCGGGGGCAGGATCTTTTTGCCCACATCAACCTAGTGAAAGGGGAGCGCAGCTACCTGGCCGAACTGGCTTCCGACCTGCTGTAGCCGAACAAAATTCCATACCCTGTGTTTATGGTCGTGGCATTAAGTTTGCACCAATAGGAGACATTCATTAATTTAGCCGACTATTTAAAACACAGGGTATGATCGATCAAACGGTATTTGAACAGAAAAAAGTGGCTTTTTACACCCTCGGATGCAAGCTCAACTTCAGCGAGACTTCGAATGTTGCACGTCAAATGCAGGAAGCTGGCTTCCAAAAGGTGAGCTACCACCAGGTTGCCGATGTGTATGTGATCAATACCTGTTCGGTTACCGACCTCTCCGATAAAAAATGCCGGAACGCCATAAAAAGAGCCATCCGCCAAAACCCCAATGCCTTTGTGGTGGTGACCGGATGCTATGCCCAGCTCAAACCAGGTGAGATTGCCAACATTGAGGGGGTTGACCTGATTTTGGGTTCCAATGAGAAGACCGACCTGCTTCAACACCTCGATTCGCTCGAAAAGAATGGCAAGCCAAGGATTGTGGCAGGCGAAATCTTGAAGGACAAGGTGTTCAAACCCTCGTTCTCTTCGGGCGACCGCACCCGATCGTTCTTGAAAATTCAGGATGGGTGCGACTATTTTTGTTCCTATTGCACCATCCCGTTGGCACGGGGAACCAGCCGCAGCGACACGGTGGCCAATACGGTAGAGCAGGCAAGGCAGGCAGCGCTCCTCGGCGCCAAGGAGATCATCCTTACTGGAGTGAATATTGGCGATTTCGGGCGCAAAAACGGCGAGTCGTTCTTTGAGCTTATTCAAGCACTTGAAACGGTCGATGGTGTTGAACGGTACCGAATTTCGTCCATTGAGCCAAATTTATTGACCGATGAAATCATCGATTTTGTAGCTTCATCGCGCAAGTTCATGCCCCATTTTCACATACCCATCCAATCGGGTTGCAACGAAGTGCTGAAACTGATGAAACGCAAATACAACAGGGAGCTTTTTGCTTCCCGCGTCAACCATATCAAGACGGTAATCCCCCATGCCTTTATTGGGGTGGATGTCATTGTGGGGGTCAATGGCGAAACGGAAGCTTACTTTCAGGAGACCCTTGATTTCCTGACAGATATTGAGGCTTCACAGCTTCATGTCTTTACCTATTCGCAGCGACCCAACACCCAGGCACTGAAAATAGAAGGCAAAGTGCCGATAAGGGAGCGTCAACGGCGAAGCCACCTATTACTAGAGCTTTCGGAGCAGAAGCGGCTCGGTTTTTATAAGCAACAGCTTGGGCTGGAAGCGCCTGTGCTGTTTGAATCGACCAACTACGAAGGTATGATGCATGGGTTCACTAATAATTACATCAAGGTGGAGGTGCCCTTCAACAGTAAACTGGTCAACACCATACAAACCGTGGTGATGAAAAGCTTCACCCTTGATAAACAAGCCATTCATGCCGAAGTAAAAGCTCAAATATGAACTACGAATCCATTAGCCGCCAGGCGGCACAAATCGCCCGCGAAACCGGCCTGTTCCTGAAGCAGAACCGCAGCCTTCATCAGCCCGACATTACGGTGAAGGGGAAGAACGACTTCGTAACCAATATGGATAAGCAGTCGGAAGAGATTATTGTTGAGCAACTCTCTGCCTTGCTGCCCGAAGCTGGTTTTATCGCCGAAGAGGGTACGCGCAATGTGCAGATGCCAGTTTACAATTGGATTGTGGATCCCATCGACGGCACCACCAATTTCATCCATAATATTCATCCCTATGCTATCAGCATCGCTCTCAAGGAATACGACAAGATTGTGCTGGGGGTGGTTTATGAAATTGGCCGCGACGAGTGTTTCTTTGCCTGGGAAAATGGCGGTGCCTGGCTCAATAATGAACGCATTTCAGTATCGAATGCGCCCACTGTGGCTGAATCGCTCATTGCAACCGGCTTTCCTTACAACAACTTCAGCCAGATGGAAGGCTATATGAATTCGCTGAAACACCTGATGCAAAATTGCAATGGCATCCGCAGGTTGGGTTCGGCAGCCACCGACTTGGCGTATGTGGCATGCGGCCGTTTCGATGGCTTTTACGAATACAGCCTGAAAGCCCACGATGTGGCAGCCGGTGTTTTGCTGGTGCTTGAGGCTGGCGGAAGTATCTCCGATTTCAAGGGTGGAACCAACTACCTTTTCGGGGGAGAGATCGTTGCGTCTAATCACCATATAAGCAAAGAGTTTCAAGATATAATAAAAACTGCATTCCTGTGAGCAATGGAAACACTCCGGTTTTATATTGCCATCCCCATTTATTGGCTTTTTAGCCTGCTGCCCTTTCGGGCATTGTATTGCCTTTCCGATGGGTTGTTTTATTTGGTGAAGTTGGTTGGTTACCGTAAGTGTGTCATTATGGATAACTTACGATATTCATTCCCCGGAAAATCTGAGGCAGAGCTGGAAGGGATCAGGGATGATTTTTATAGGCATTTTTCCGATATATTGCTGGAGACCTTAAAGCTGCGGTACATATCGCGTCGCCTGATGCAGAAACGGGTCAGCTTTGAAAATACCGAATACCTCGAGAAGATGTACCATGAGGGGAGGGATGTTATTGCTGTATTGGCCCATTTTGGCAATTGGGAATATGTGCCGGCCATCAACATGTATATTTCGGCTCAGGGGTGCGATGTTTACCGACCTTTGAAGAACAAAAACTATGACCGCCTGATGTTGAAACTGCGAAGCCGATTTGGCAACCTCAACATCCCCATGAAGGAGACCCTGCGGGAGATTCTTTCGATGAAGCAGCAGGGCATTCGCTACGTCATGGGGCTCATTGCCGACCAGTCGCCGGCACGCAGCGAAAAAATGGTTCATCTTCCCTTCCTGAACCAGAATACGCCTGTTTTGATGGGGCCTGAGAAGATAGCCCGTCGCACCAACGATGTGGTGGTTTTTTTCGAACTCAGTCGACCCATGCGGGGTCATTACCACATCAAAGTGGTGCCGTTGTTTGAGGATGCCCGCCATACAGCCGACCTGGAAATCACCAAAACCTACTTGGCTCATCTCGAAACGATGATTCATCAAACGCCACACCTTTGGTTGTGGTCGCACAAACGTTGGAAATATGCCGAACCAAGAATATTGCCTACAACTTAAACGAAAAACTCCCAATAAGGATCATTTATGAAACCATCCCGGAAGCTTACTTTTTTTTTATTACCGCTTACAATTAGTTGCGTTCAACATAAAAAGGAGAACCATCCCAATATCATTTTGATCATGGCCGATGATATGGGTTTTTCTGACTTAGGATGTACGGGTGCTGAAATCATCCAAACACCTAACTTAGATTATCTGGCAAACAATGGAACAATCTTTACCAATTTTTATAATGCTGGACGTTCCTGCCCCACACGAGCTTCCTTGTTGACCGGTTTGTACCCGCATAAAGCCAATATGGGATGGATGACGGCGGCTGATCTGGGAAGACCTGGATACGGGGGTGATTTGGCACAAAACACGGTTACCATAGCAGAAGTACTCAAGGCTAAAAACTACCGGACCTACATGACCGGCAAATGGCACGTCACCCATGATTCTTACATGAGGAATGATGCTTCCAAACACAACTGGCCCCACAACCGTGGTTTTGATCATTTCTTTGGAACCTTGACTGGAGGGGGGAGTTATTATACGCCCAGGGCACTGGTTGATCAGGATAGTATTATCCAGCCCTCGGATGATTTCTATTTAACATCGGCCATCAATGATTCAACGGTGAGTAGGCTTGAGCAACATTTTAAAACGAAAAAGGAAACCCCTTTCTTTTTCTATGTGGCTCATTATGCCCCTCATCGGCCATTGCATGCTCTGGAGCAGGACATACAAAAATATGAGAAGAAATTCATGATTGGTTGGGATAGCCTGCGTGCACTGCGGTACCAAAACCAATTGAGCAGTGGAATGTTTGATTCTACCTATAGGCTTACCTCGAGGGATCAATCGGTTCCTCCATGGGAATCATTGCATGATACGGCTAAAGTTATATGGGCCAAACGAATGGCTGTGTATGCGGCACAAATCGACCGGATGGATCAAGGCATTGGCCACATTATGGAAGTTTTGAAGAAAAATGATGCGCTCGACAATACATTGATCATGTTTCTGTCAGATAATGGCGGCTGTGCAGAACCTTCCGGAACGAAAACATCGTTAGCTGGGATTGAGAAGTTAGGGAGCAGCCAATCAGAGCAAAGCTATCATACGCCCTGGGCAAATGTGAGCGTGGTTCCTTTTCGACTCTACAAATCATACAATCATCAAGGGGGAATTGCAACTCCATTAATTGTGCATTGGCCCAAGGGGTTGACTACAAAAGATAAATATACCAGGCAACAAGGTCATGTCATCGATTTGATGGCCACCATACTGGATGTTGCCAATATCGAACACCCGGGAATCAAAATCGACACTACCATCCTGCCCTTGCAAGGGAAAAGCCTGATGCCTGCGTTTCAGGGCAAACCTTTTCAAAGGGGGGCTCTGTTTTTTGAGCACGAAGGTAATCGGGCAATCATCAATGGTGATTGGAAATTGGTAGCTTTAGGCAAGGCTCAAAACAATCAAATTGGCAATTGGGAACTGTACAATATCAAAGATGATCCCACAGAGATGCGTAATCTTGCGGATGTCGAAGTAGCAAAAGCAGAGGAACTCAAGTCGCAATGGAACCTTTGGGCCGAAGAAAACCAGGTGCTGCCTCTGGACAATCGATACTGGCATGAAAGAATTCAATCAGCAATAAAATAATTGAATGCAAACTAAACATAATTCGATCTCAACAGCCGTGGTGATCCTCAATTGGAATGGGCGCGCCCTTCTCGAGGAGTTCATGCCCAAAGTGGTGAAAAACACGCCGGCGCATCTGGTCGACATCCTGGTGGCCGACAATGCTTCCTCCGATGACAGTATTGATTTACTGAAGAACCAATTCCCGGAAGTTGGCATCATTCAGTTGGATGAAAACTACGGCTTTGCGGGGGGGTATAATAAGGCTTTGGGGCAATTGGATTATGAATACGTCGTATTGTTGAACTCCGATGTGGCACCGGCACCCAATTGGCTTGGGCCTTTGGTCGATTTCATGGAAACTCACCCAGAGGCGGCGGCTTGCGTGCCCAAAATCAAAGACTATCGCAATCCACAATATTTCGAATATGCCGGAGCTGCCGGCGGCATGATCGACTGGCTGGGTTACCCTTTCTGCCGAGGCCGGATCATGAATATTCTGGAACAGGATCGGGGCCAATACGATACAGTGGCGTCGGTTTTCTGGGGTAGTGGGGCAGCCTTGATGGTGCGGAATCAGCTTTATCAGGAGGTGGGCGGCCTCGATGAGGATTTCTTTGCACACATGGAGGAGATTGACCTCTGTTGGCGGCTCAAAAACAGGGGCTACGGGATCTTCCAAATTCCGGAGTCAACCATCTACCATTTAGGCGGAGGGACATTGAGTCAGCAAAACCACCGGAAGACCTACCTTAACTTCCGCAACAACCTGTTTATGATGGTTAAGAATTTGCCGACTCACTGGTGGCCACTTATTGTGATTGTCAGGTTAAAACTTGATGGTATCGCTGCCTTTCACTTTGTTGCCAAGGGAGAGTTCAAGTTTTTTTGTGCCGTGGTGAAGGCCCATGTTCATTTCTATCGAGAGTTAGGACGGCTTGTGGAAAAGAGAAGGGTGCTTCAACCCATGGTGCGGGTTAAAAAGCATCCTGAGATCTATGCCAAAAGCATCATCTGGAGTTTCTTCATCCAAAAGAAAAGAACCTTCAGCCAGCTGTAAGTATTAAAGGAGGGGCAAAATTTTTTCCAACTGGTTGCTGCGGGAACCTTTCACCAGGATGACCTGGCCGATGGGTGGATGGGCTTCGAGGTGTTGGCACAAATCCACCGTGTGCTGGAAATAGAGAAACTGTTCAAACTCTTTTTTGAAGCCATAAAACTCCTCTCCCACTAGGAGAACATCGACAAATCCGGTTTCTAGCAATTTGTTGAGGATGGTTTTGTGTTCCTGTTCCGAATCTGTTCCTAATTCCTTCATGCCTCCCAGTATTAGCAGTTTTTGATCGCCATGGGCTGCCCTAAAATTATCAATAGCCAGGGCGAGGCTGCTGGGGTTGGCATTGTAGGCATCCATAAAAATGGTGTTGCGGTCAGTCATCATTTTTTGCGACCGGTTGTTGGAGGGGGCATAAGTAGCTATGGCGTCATTGATCTTTTCAACGGGCACTTTAAAATAAAGAGCCACTGCAATGGCTGCCAACACATTTTCCAGGTTGTAGGCGCCCAGCAGTTGGGTTGCCAGGGTGTGTGACTGGCCGTCGCGGGTGCGCCATTCCAGTTTGAGGAAATCATCCTCGCCCGGCACCACCTTACCGCTAACAAAACAAGTTTTATCGGTGCCGTAAAAAATGGTGGCATCATAACTGCCCAACATCCCCAGCAGATGTTGGTTGTTGCCATTGATGAATACCGTTCCGCCATTTTGTTTCAGATGTTGGTAAAGCTCCCCTTTGGTCTTTTTCACGCCTTCGAACGAGCCAAAACCCTCGAGGTGGGCTTTCCCCACATTGGTGATGAGGCCATGGCTGGGATTGGCAATGGCACTTAAAAATGCTATTTCTCCCTGGTGGTTGGCGCCCATCTCCACTACAGCCATTTCATAGGATGGATCAATAGACAACAATGTCAGGGGTACGCCAATATGGTTGTTGAGGTTGCCACCTGTGGCATAGGTTTTATAGTGGGAGGCCAACACCTGGCGCACCAGCTCCTTGGTGGTGGTTTTCCCATTGGTGCCGGTGATGCCTATAACCGGTATTTTCAGTTGTGTCCTGTGAAAGGCTGCCAGTTCCTGCAGCGTGGCCAGAGGATCGGCCACGCAGGTGACGCGGGCGTCTCCAGCGAAGAGGCGGTTGTTGGTCACCACATGGCCGGCTCCTTTGCTGAGAGCCTCACCTACCATCTGATTGGCGTCGAAATTTTCTCCCTTCAAGGCAAAGAAGAGGGAGCCGGGTTCAATGCGGCGGGTGTCGGTACCCACTTTGCCGCATTGTGAAAATATATTGTACAGCGCTTCCATAATTGGCATATTTAGGGCTAAAATAAAAAAAGAGGTTGACATCACATCAACCTCTCTTCTATTTTATTCAAATCATGTTTATTTCTTTTTGCCGGCTCCTTCTATTGGGTTACCCACGCGGGTCATAGCACAACGGAAGCCCAAGTCATCGCGGCTTTCGCGCTCATCGAGGTAGCGGCGTGCACCGGGACTCAACCAGAAGGCACGGTCTCTCCACGATCCACCTTTGTACACACGTGTTCTGTCGGAAACAAGGCTTTTCAGGTTGCTGTTGGGTGTACCTGCATACATGCTGTTGCTGTCTTCTTCAGCATTGTTCCAAGAGCCACCGGCAACAATATTGGAAGCACCATCCCCATCCAAGTAGTTGCGGTTGTCGGCAGTGCGATAGTTCTTGCGGTCTTTAATGTCGGTGTCGGTTTCAATGCGGTATTTGATGCGTCCCAAGCTATCTTTTTCAACAGGGGCACCATTTTCGTCCAAAATTTTTGTTTGGAACTGGTTGCCACGGAAAGGGCTGAATTCATCAACATCCTCGAATGACAGTGGACGATACACGTCGGCCACCCACTCGTTCACGTTACCGGCCATACAGTACAAGCCATAGTCGTTGGGGTAGTACGATTTAACCGGCACCGTAATGTCGCCACCGTCGTTCAATGAACCAGCCACACCCATCATGTCACCATTGCCTCGTACGAAGTTGGCCATCATGCGGCCACGATCTTTTTTGTCGGCATTACGAACGATGTGACCATCCCATGGGTAAACTCTGCGGTCGCTCAAACGCTCATCTTGTGTGTTGCCAATCAAGCCAAGGGCAGCATATTCCCATTCAGCTTCTGTTGGGAGACGGTAGCGTGGCAGCAGGATACCATCATCGGTACGCACACGGCGGGTATCTTTGGTAGGATCCAAATCTTCCATTGGACGCTTACCTGCAACCCCTTCGTATTGGCCATACAAATAGGCTTCGGTGTTGAAGTTGTTTTCACCAACTTGGTCGGCCACACTCAAATCGAGGATCCCTTCCTGCACCAGAATCATTTCGTTAACACGGTCAGTCCGCCAGTTGCAGAAGTTGGAGGCTTGAATCCAGCTCACACCCACTACCGGATAATCGGCATAGGCAGGGTGACGTAGGTAGTTCTCCACGTAAGGCTCGTTGTATGCCAACGATCGACGCCACACCAATGTGTCGGGCAACGCATTTTTGTATACCTGGGGATAATCGATGAACACCCGGTTGATCCAGTACAGCCATTCACGGTAGTTGGCATTGCTTACCTCAGTTTCGTCGATATAGAAAGAGGGAACTGTCACCCGGCGGGGCTGATTGTTCCATTCGTACATGACGTCCTGCTCAACGCGCCCCATGACAAAGCTACCACCTTCGATAAAAACCAAACCAGGCCCTTTATATTGCTCATAACCTGATTTGTACTCAAAGCCCCCGAAATCGGGGTTGTTATACTGCCATCCTGTTGTAGATGAAACATCTTTACTGCCCTTTGAGCAAGAGTAAAGTGCCATACTGGAAACCACCACGACAGCCATTAAAAACCTGGAAATCATCTTCATAATTTAATGATCTTGAGATATTTTGCCTATTAATATTTACAATTTCCCGAAGCATTCCCTAGAAGCTTCTGATGCTGTTATACTGCAAAAGTACTAAAAAGGTTATACCTTTTAGACTATTTCAAACAAAAAAATTCCTGCCCAATGAAATACAATTTTTAAACATCAAAAACGTTTAAATATTGCTTGCGCTGAAACTTTTTTTCGAAAATGCTGTTTTTTTTCATTAACACGATTATATTGCACGCCCGATAACGACAAATATGGCAAAAAAAATCTTCATACTATCCTATCTGACCTTCCTATTTATTGCGGCTCAATCACAAACCAAAATTACGTCATCCATCAACTGGAGTGAAACTGGGGATGGGGTGCTCAGCTTTTTGGAGCAGAACAGCTGCACCAGCGGGTGCCGCCTGCCGGCTCAGGTGCTTCAATTTGATGGAACACTTTACGAAAGGGCAATTGTGAAGTTTGACGAATTCAGGGAATTGTTGTCACAGGAAGTCACTTACATGCAAAACTCAGCGATAGCCCCCTTCAATGCCTCTGAAACCCACATCACCCATATCGATAAGCAACCGATCTTGGAGGTAATCTTGACGCCCATCGTTTTTGATTCCATCGCCGGCTGTTATAAAAAGGCGGGTCATTACACCATTGAATTGGTTGAACGATCGGTTAAGGCTAAAAGCACTGCTGCCACCACTGCCTCTTTCAGCGATGAGTCTGTTTTGAAGAGTGGCAAATGGGTGCGGATTAGGGTTGAAAGTACTGGCATGCACCGCATCAGTTATGCCACACTGAAGCAATGGGGATTCAGCAACCCTGAGCTGGTGGCCATATACGGCAATGGGGGGGCGATGTTGCCTTATGCCAACAATGCCGTTCGCCCCGACGACCTAATGGCTTGTGCTGTTCAGCACCACAATAATTCTGTTTTATTCTATGCTCAGGGTCCCGATCAGTATCTTTTCAATTCGTATAGCGGATTGTTTGTTTACCAGTCGCACGATTACGATAATTATGCCTACTATTTTTTAACAGAACAACCCAGTAAGACCGTGCCGAAGGAGGTGAGTTACCAGCAGCTGGTGCCATCTGCCACCATTACCAGTTTTAACGATCGAGCACATTACGAAACCAACCAATATAACCTGATTCGATCGGGCAAGCAATGGCTGGGTGAGCGTTTTGACAGCAACAATCCGCAGCGGGTTTTCAATTTCAGTTTTCCGCAACTCGATCAGGCAAAAAGTGTCAGTATCACCGTGTCAACCGTCGCTCGCTCAAACTCATCTTCCAAGTTCGACATTAAAATCAACAACGATGCTGCGGGATCCATCAGCATCAACCCGGTTCAGCTGAGTTCCGAAGAGGGCATGTTCGCCGATAAAGGGATACTGACCATTAAAAAAGAGATGGCACAAACCGATATTTCGGTGGGGCTAGGTTTTAATGCAGGTACCGCCAATGCGCTGGGATGGCTCGACTACATCACCATCAATGCCTTTTCGAAATTAAGATTGACGGGTTCGCAGCTCCAGTTTCGAAGTATTGAAACACTCAAGGTTTCAACGGCTGCTAAATTCATGGTGGATGGTGCTGATGAGAACACCATGGTGTGGGATGTGACGGAGCCTTCTGCCCCCCAACGGATCCTGGGTGAGCTTGTGCAAGGGAGCTATTCCTTCAATGTGCCTGCAGGTGTGTTGCGCGAATTGGTGGCGTTCAACCCCAACGGCTCGTTTCCCGAGCCTGAATTCATCGAAAATGTTACCAACCAAAACTTACATGCCCTTCAACCAGTCAACCTAATTATATTGACGCATCCCGATTTTTTGGCTCAGGCTCAAAAGTTGGCCCAGTGCCACATGGAGGTGCAAGGCATTTCGGTGGCTATCGTGACGCCTCAGCAGATCTACAATGAGTTTTCTTCCGGATCCAGAGACATCACGGCCATTCGCGATTTTCTGAGGATGCTTTACAATCGCTCCGAGGCATCCAGTCCCACGCGATTGAAATACCTGTTATTATTTGGTGATGGATCGTACAACAATAAAAGCGATGATGCCGACAATACCAATTTTCTCCCCACCTACCAGTCGGACAACTCCCTGCACCAATCTGAGACTTATGTATCGGACGATTTCTTTGGATTTCTGGACGACGAGGAGGGGGTGAACGATGCCATTGATCGGTTGGATATTGGTATAGGCCGGTTTCCGGTGCAAACCGTCAAACAGGCTGAACAAGCGGTGGAGAAGAGTGTTAGGCACTTGACCGGTAGCGCGGCGGGCATTTGGAAAAAGAACCTCACTTTTGTTGGCGATGATGGCGATAGCAACATTCACATGCTTCAGTCGAATAATCTCACCAAGAAGATTGGCCTTACAAATCCGGAGTTCGACATCACCAAAATATTCCTGGATGCCTACGTGCCAACAGTGAGTTCTTCAGGCAAAACCTATCCCGATGCCAGTGCCGACATCAACAGAGCCATCAACGAGGGCTCCTTGATATTCAATTACACCGGTCATGGGGGTGGGAGGGGGCTGTCGCATGAATCGGTGGTGAATTTGAATACCATACAAAGTTGGAACAATGCCAACAAGTTGGTGTTGTTCGTGACGGCCACCTGCCAGTTTACCCGGTACGACGACAAAAGCGAAACCTCGGCTGGCGAGTTGGTGTTTCTCAACCCCCAGGGCGGAGCCATCGGATTGTTTTCAACCACCCGGATTGCCTATAGCCACAACAATTATACCATCAACAATGCCTTGTACGACCATGCTTTTCAAACGGATGTTGACGGCAACAAATACACCTTGGGCGAAATCATGCGAAGAACCAAAAACAGCACGGGCCCGAACACCTATAAAATGAGCTTTACCCTTATTGGTGATCCGGCTCTGCCATTGCTTAATCCCGAAAACAGGATTGCAACGGACGCTATCAACAGCATTCCTTTTGAGCAATACAACGATACGCTGACCGCGATGAGTACCAATACCCTTAGCGGTAGCATTCGTAACAACCAAGGACAAATTCTAGATAATTTCAACGGCATGGTGGCCATCACCATTTACGATAAGCCCATCTCGGTGAAAACCAGGGGGAACGAAGGGAGTCCTTTCACCTACAGCACCTATCAAAGTATCATTTTCAAAGGCTCCACACAGGTGACCAATGGACGCTTTAAGGTTAACTTCATCGTTCCTAAAGACATCCGCTACAATGTGGGCACTGGGCGTATCAGCTATTATGCCTGGGATGAAACCTCTCTGCAGGAGGCCAGCGGAGCTAGCAACGATATTTTGATTGGGGGGGCGTCGGATACCCCGGTCAACGACTCTACCGGACCCGAGGTGGCTTTGTGGCTGAACAATCAATCCTTTAAAAACGGACAAAAAGTGGGAGCCTCTCCATTACTGGTTGCCCAGCTAAATGATGTGAGCGGCATCAACACCACCGGCATTGGGGTTGGTCACGACATCACGCTGTTTGTGGATGGTAATCGATCCAACCCCATCCTCCTTAACGATTATTACGAGACGGCCGCCATTAATTACACCAGCGGCACCATTCTCTACCAGCTCAACGATTTGGATCCCGGACACCATTCCCTAGAGCTCAGGGTTTGGGACAATATGAATAACTCCTCAACAGCAAAAATTGATTTTGAAGTGGTGGGCGATATGGGGCTTACCATCATAGATCCGGTCGTATATCCCAATCCTTGTCGCATCAACCTGTCCGATTTGAGATTGAGGTTCGACCACGATGAATACAATGCCATCCTGAATGTGGATATCAATATCTACAATTTGATGGGGCAATTGATCTGTCAACAGCAGGAGCTTATCAAGGCCGATGGCAACACCATTAGCCCCATTATCGTATCCAAGCATCCAATTACGCCGGGGTGGTATTTGGTTGAGGTTAAAATCTTGTCGGGCAAAGGGCGGGAGGGAACTTTTTCGAAAAAAATAATGTTTATTCAATAATAAATATCGAATTTTGTTGTTCTATACACTATAAGGGTTAGACCTGAAGCCCGCCGCAAGTGGGCATTAAAAATAAAGGAACAAGAAACAGCCAAAAACAGATGAAAAAAATAGTAAGACGTGCTTTGTGGGGAGGAGTGGGTGCCTGTTTATTCCTGGCACCATTAAACATGGTGGCACAAGAGAATAATCCCATCAGTACCGTAGTGCCATTCCTGAATTTTGCACCAGACTCCCGCAGCAGCGGCATGGGCGATGTGGGCGTGGCTACCTCACCCGACATCAATTCGCAACACTGGAACGCTGCCAAATATTCATTTATGGAGGGCGACATGGGAGTTTCCTTCTCTGTAACGCCTTGGCTGCGCAAGTTGGTGGACGACATCAACCTATTTTATGTGGCCGGCTACTACAAAATTGACAAGATGCAGACCATCAGTGGGTCGTTACGTTACTTTTCGCTGGGCGAAATCAGTTACACCACCGAGGAAGGCGACGCACTTCCCTACACCGGCAAGCCCAACGAGTTTGCCTTGGATGTGGCCTATTCGCGTTTGCTTTCGGAGAAATTCTCGGGCGCCATTACCATGCGCTACATTCGCTCCGATCTGTCGCAAGGAGCTGGTTCATCGACCAGTGAAGAATTGAAGGCAGGCAACTCATTTGCTGCCGATGTGGCCTTCTATTTCCGCCACCAGACCACCATCGACCGAAAAAAGGCCGACATCACAGCTGGTTTGCTGATCTCCAACATCGGTTCGAAAATTAGTTACGACGACCAATACAAAGAGTACCTGCCGGCCAACCTGAAGTTGGGTGGTGGCATTGCCTACGAAATTGATCGCTACAACAAGGTGGCCTTTACTTTGGAATTCAATAAATTACTGGTGCCAACGCCTCAAGAGGATCAATCGTTGGAAGAGTATCGCGACCAGTCGGTGCCAGCCTCCATCTTCAAGTCGTTCAACGATGCACCCGGTGGTTTTTCCGAGGAGTTGCGGGAGGTGAACATTGGTGCCGGCATCGAGTACATCTACAACGATGCATTTGCCCTGCGTGCCGGTTATTTCCACGAACACGAAACCAAGGGCAACCGCAAGCTGGCTTCGGCTGGAGCGGGCTTGAAATTCAACATGATCACCATCGATGCCAGTTATGTGATCCCAGTGGTGGCCAACAATCCATTGGCCAACACCGTGCGGCTGACCCTGGGCTTCGACTTGAGCAAAATGAGCAAGAGAAAATAAGGTATTGAAGATGCCAACAATAAAAACGCCAGTGAGAAACAAACTCCCTGGCGTTTTTTTTAAGCAATAAGCAAAACTTAAATGATGGCGCAAAACAATATCAATTTCACCACCATCGCATACCTCAACGCAGGCAACCCCAAGCAGGTGAAAGCCTACCGCATCCTGACTCAAAACAGGATCATGGAAAGATTAAAAAAATACGATCCCATCCTGGTCGGCACCATCCCCATCAACATCGACATTGAGAACAGTGACTTGGATGTCATCTGCTGTTTTCAAGAGAGGGGCGAGTTTGCCAGTACCATCATGCAACTATTTGGTCAAATGGCAGGATTCGCTATTAAAACTTGCGAACACCAACGCACTTTGTCTGTCAAGGCAAGTTTCAAAGTCGAGGGCTTTGAGATCGAAATTTTCGGACAGGACAAACCTACCCGGCTTCAAAATGCTTACCGGCACATGGTTATCGAACATCGTTTGCTCTGCGAACGAGGCGAGCCATTCCGACAGAAAGTCATTAAATTGAAACAACAGGACTACAAAACAGAGCGGCCTTTGCCAAGCTGCTGGGCATTAAAGACGATCCTTACACCGGATTGCTGGCGCTGGAGAAAACAAAGTTATGAACAAGATGGCATAAAAATTGTTCAATACATACAAAATCAAAGTATTATAACAACAACATGCCATGAAAACACTATTTTTTAGCATCCTGGCTTTATTGATGACTTTGAGTTTCAACCTTTCTGCGCAACAATTGACTAAAAAGGAGTTGAGGGCACAAAAGAGGCTGGCGCAGGAACAAAAAACCGATTCGCTGGTCAATGGTGGCAGTTACACTTTTACGGCTGACAAGGCGCATCCTCAGGGATTCCGAACCATTGACCTGACGACCAACCCTAACCCCCTGAAGGTGACTCCCGAACAGGTCAGCGCCAGTCTCCCATTTTTTGGTAGAGGTTATGCAGGCATGGCTTATGGTGGCGATGCCGGCATCAAGTTCGAAAACAAACCAACGAAATACACCCTCACCAAAACCAAGAAAGGGTATCTTGTGGTGATGGAGGTGAGCGGCAAAAGCGAAACTTTCAATTTGACCCTCGACATCTTCAAAAACGGCAGTGCCACATTAACTGTTTTGGGCACCAACCGCAGTGCCATGAGTTATACGGGAATAATTGAGATAAATAGATGAAATCAATCTGTATTTTGTTTCTGGTTTTATTCCCTACCTCGCTCCTGGCTCAAACTGCCTATCAAAAGTATTTGGATAGCTTGGGATTCGCAGGGAGCACAACTATTTTTGATTCTAAACATCAAAAATGGATTTATACAGATCAACAGGATGCTTTAATTGCCACTTTGCCCGCATCCACCTTTAAAATCCCAAACTCCCTGATGGCATTGGAGTTCAATGCGTTGAAAAACAAAGAACAACTGATCCGATGGGATGGCAAAAAAAGATTTATTGAAGCTTGGAACCATGATACCAATTTGGAGGATGCTTACAAAAACTCAACCGTATGGTTCTACGAAGAGGTTGCCAGGCGCATTGGGAAAGAGACATATCGAAGAATCCTTAACGAAATGAAATATGGTAACGGACTCATTACTGAGGAATACGTTAATTTCTGGCTTGAAGGTGAATTTGCCATCTCCCCAAAGGAACAAATTGAATTCCTAATCAAACTGTACCATAACAGCCTTCCGTTTTCCGACTCAACCATGAATACCGTTAAGGAGATCATGATTTCGAAGCATTCAGACCACCAAATCATGAGGGACAAAACAGGTTGGGCCACACGCACCGGGAAAGAGATTGGATGGCATGTGGGTTACATGGAAACCTCCGACAATGTCTATTTTTTTGCCACAAGGTTAACAAAAAAGGAAGATGGTGAAACAGACCAATTTCTAAAGGCACGGAAAGAGGCCACCAATCTATTACTAAACAGTCTCATGGGCATCACGAGACCATAACGACAAAGCGCAGGAAGCAACATTAGCCACCTGCGCCATGATTTCTTAAATCATTCCCTACTTCACAACCACCTCATCGGCAAACATCCACGCCTTGCTGCCATAACCGGCATGCCCTGGCGGGCACATGCCGATGCTCTTGGCCACCACTTTCACTTTGGATACTTGTCCCGATACCAGGGCTGAATAGGTGACAATCTGGCAGGAAGAGACCTCTTGCACTGAGCGGCTTACTACCCCTGCCTTCTTGAATTTTTTACAATCTACCGAATAGTAGAGATCCACCTTCACGGGTTCAAAGATCCACGACAACGGGTTGTTGAGGAAATTCACCGAAATCGAGTTGGCCTGTTTGGGCGCCTGGAGCGACAGAACCGCCTCCATATCAGTGCCATTGAAGCCCAACCAACAACCATCGCTGTGCTGCATGGTGCCTGTGATGCCATCGGCCAGGGTTTGCTTACTCCCATTCTCAAAAGTTTTAAATGGACTCGCAATAGCGACTGCCGCTCCGGTAGCCAGATTGGTGACTGGCTGCGGCTCGTAAATATAACCTTTTGTGTATCCTGGTTGGCGTTGTCCGTATCCTTTTATTTTTTCATTGCCCAACTCAACGGCTGTTTTTTGTGCAAAACCTTTCAGGAGTGCTTCCACTTCGGGATACTGTCCGTAGAGATTGTTCGCCTCCGACATATCTTTTTCCAAATCGTAGAGCGCCCAATCTGTTTCCAGCGTCTCGTAAGGCACGGGGATACCATTGGTACCACCTGGGCGTCCATTCAAACTGCTGTAGGAATGGGGGAGGTGAAGTTTCCACTTGCCTGAGCGTACGGCCTGCAGATGAGTCCCATAATAAAAATAGAGAGCTTCATGCTGGCTGACTGCATCCTCTGGGTTTTTCAGCAGAGGCATCATGGTTTTTCCATCGATGGGCTTTTCAGGAAGCTTGGCTCCTGAAACTTGGGCAATGGTTGGTAAAAAATCAATATTCATGGCAGCCTGTTGACACTCCATATTTTTGGCCACTGCAGCGGGCCAACTCACAATGCATGGCACCCTATGACCACCATCCCAGGTGGTATGTTTTCCCTCGCGAAGCGGGAGGGCACAGCCGGCATGGTTGCCATACGATAACCAGGGGCCGTTGTCGGAGGTGAAAATCACCAGGGTATTCTCATCAATACCATATTTTCCTAAAGTCTTCATCACCTCACCCACCGACCAATCGATCTCCATGATCACATCGCCGTATAAACCACGGTTGGATTTCCCCTTGAACTTATTGGAAACATACAGTGGCACGTGGGGCATGTTGTGCGCTAGGTAAAGGAAAAATGGCTTGTCGTGGTGCTCATCAATGAATCGGGTGGCTCGTTCGGTGTACCAGGTGGTCAGTTCGGTTTGGTCATCCAGAATTTTTACCACTTGGTTGTTTTCCATTAGGGGTAGGGGTGGAAATGCAATTTTTTGCGGATGATAGGGCCACATATCGTTGGAATAAGGGAGCCCAAAGTAGCTTTGGAATCCATGTTGGGTAGGCAAAAACTTCTCCAGATCGCCCAAATGCCATTTTCCCACCATACCTGTGGCATACCCAGCCTCCAGAAGCATTTCGGCCACGGTGGTTTCATTTTCGTTGATGCCGTATGGCGAGCCCGGGGTCAAAGCACCTTGCAAGCCCACTCGGGCGGGATAACACCCGGTCATCATGGCAGCCCTGGAAGCGCTGCTGACAGCTTGTGCCGCATAGAAATTGGTAAACCGGACTCCATTGTGTGCCAAGCTGTCCAAATTCGGGGTGGCGATATCATCGGCACCATAACATCCCAAGTCGGAAAAAGCCATATCATCGGTAACAATCAGCACAATGTTGGGCTGACGGTCGGATTTTACACTATTTTGTGCCGCAACGCCTCCGGTCGCCGTGAGCAATGCACTAGCACCAAGCGTGCCATACGACATTCGATTTGATAAAACCTGTCTGATCAATTTCATCGGTTTAAAATTTAATTTTCAAAAATGATTACCAGTAATATTGTTGCATGATATGTTCCATGACGGGATTATTGCCATCCACATCCCCGCAAACCTTGCGCTGCTCCAGCAATTCTCGTTTCATTTCATCAATCACCTTTTGATAGCGGGGTTGATGGTAAACATTGTGGTTTTCCTGGGGATCTTTTTTCAAATCGTAAAACTCCCACATTGGTGTGGTTGGATTAGCGCTGCTACCTTTGGTATTCAGCGGGTGTCCGTAAAAGAAAATCAGTTTGTACCGGTCGCTGCGGATTCCCATGTGAGCTGGCCTGATTTCATGATGGGTCCAATAGCGGTAATAAGCATATTGTCGCCACTCTTTTGGTGTTTTCCCATTGAGGTTGCTCCGGAAACTTTGGCCTGAATTTCCTAAGGGCGCATCGGCCTTGGCATAATCGGCCAGGAGTGCGGCAAAGTCGTTGTTCAGGATGATGTCATGATTTCGCGTTCCGGCAGGGATTTCCTTGGGGTACCTGATCACAAATGGCATGCGAATCGACTCCTCGTACATGATCCGTTTGTCGTAAAAGCCATGCTCGCCCAGGAAAAATCCCTGATCCGACACATAAATGACTACGGTGTTGCGGCTCAAACCCTCCTGGTCGAGGAAGGACAAGAGCTTTCCAATATTATCGTCAATGGCCGCGCCGCAACGGAGATAATCCTTGATGAATTTCTGATAGATTTTTTTTCGGGCGCTGATGCTGTCCATCCCCAGGGTGGTGAAGGGCAACCCGGGATATTGACACCACCATTTGTCGGGCGCCTCGGAAGCATACTCCCAGTTCCGCCCAATGGTTTCCAATGTTTGCCCCTTAAACGTCCTGTCCGATGGCGATGGAAAGAACTCCATCAGATTATCGGGTTCCGGAATTTCCACTCCGTCGTAGAGATGGGCAAATCGTTCGGGATAATCCCACGGTTCATGGGTGGCCTTAAAGTGGCAGAACATCATAAAAGGTTTGCTCTGATCACGGTTTCTAATCCAATGGATGGTGCTGTCGGCAACCAGATCGGTTGAAAAACCCGTGGCGCGGCTGCCATTGTTGCCCTTGTCATCATCAATCCAATTGTCGGCACTCTTGAATACCGGATTGCGGTATTCACCCTGGTCGTGAAAAACAGCATAATGGTCAAAACCGGAGGGTTCCTGTTTTAAATGCCACTTGCCAAATAGGGCAGTTTGATACCCGCTCTCCCGAATGGTTTTCACCACATTGGCGCTATCGGGCGAAAGCGCATCGGCCAAAGTATAAACCCCATTCTGGTGACTGTACCGACCAGTCAAGATGGCTGCTCGGCTGGGCACGGAAATGGAGTTGGTGCAGAAGCTGTTCTCCAAAACGCACCCTTCCTGAGCCAGACGCCTGATGTTTTCATTCTTGGCATATTGGCTCAGGATGCCTCCGTATACCCCCCAGGCTTGCGAGGTGTGGTCGTCGGAAAGGATAAAAAGGATGTTGGGGCGATCTTGATTGCCATCTTCTCCCGTCTTAACGCTCTTTTTTACACTCTGACCCGGAGCAACCGATGCGGTTACAACAGCTGCTCCCAACAATAACATTTTACCCATTTTGATTAATTTTTTTTACGGAAAAAATTTTTGCGCCAATTACTTTTTGCAACCATGCAAGTTATTAAAAAACCTTAATTTGGCATATACCCACGAATTATTCAGATCAAAACAAAATAATGCTATTTTTATGCTCCGATAAACCATACCTGATGGCATCAAAAAACAAATACTGAATTGCGATGTTACCATAAGAAACCACATCAACTTTTTCACCCATGCAAAACATAAGAGTAGGATTTGGATACGACGTGCACCAGTTGGCCGAAGGGCTTGATTTTTGGTTGGGCGGCATCAAGCTTGACCACACCAAGGGGTGTGTGGCACACTCCGATGGCGATGTGCTGATCCACGCCATCTGCGATGCTCTATTGGGGGCCGCCAACATGCGCGACATTGGCTTCCATTTCCCCGACAACCAAAATGCTTATAAAGGCATCGACAGCAAGATTCTGTTGAAACAGACCATCGACCTCATTGCCACCAAAGGGTATCAAGTGGGCAACATCGACGCCACCATTGCCCTCCAAAGTCCCAAAATCAAAAACATGATTCCGCAGATGCAAGCCATACTATCGGAGGTGATAGGCATCGATCCCGACTGCCTATCCATCAAGGCCACCACCACCGAGCGTTTGGGTTTTGAAGGGGAGGAGAAAGGGGTGTCGGCTTATGCCACCGTATTGATTTTTAAATAGGCGGTTGCCGAAAATGAAGACTATACATCGAATCGGCTATTTGGGTGTAATTTTGTTGTGATTAGTGCAAGGCTTTTTAATAGTTATCCTGAATAAGTTTGCAGTTATCAATGAACAAAAGTCTCTGTATATAACCGCCTCAGAGAAACGTAAGTTCTTTGAGGCCATTTAAAATAATATTTTTATCAAAAAATTGCGTTAAGAATTGGAGCGCAGCGGAAATCGACGAAGTCCTTTGAATGACAATATGCCTGAGTCAAATTGAGATTGTTTGCCGTTAAAAAGCCCGCGTAGTTAGTCAAGCAAGGCTTTCGCGGGGTTTAGGCAAACGAGCTCAATTTTAGCCATTTATCTGCAGCGGCGGCTTTCTTGGCTGCGCCTAGCGGCAGAGCCGAGCGCTCTGTTTACTCTCTGCAGCTGTAGGCAAAGAGTAAAAGCCTGTCCGGCTTGAGGACAAATAATAGAAATGGGGTTTGTTGACATTTTCAGAAAATTCAAAACTAAACAACTTAACGATGGATATAAATGAAACACTTGAACAACATCCATTGGTGTTGCTCTATTTTTCAGGGGCAGCGTGCAGTGCCTGTTCTGCCTTGAAACCAAAGTTGGAAGAGCTACTTCAATCAACCTATCCCTTGGTGAAGTTCATCGAAATTGACACATCCGTCAATCAGCTTCTGGCCGCTCAATATTCGGTGTTCACCGTTCCGTCAGCCCTTTTGATGGCCGAAGGGAAGGAGTCCCAGCGCTTGGTGCGAAATTTTGGGTTGCATGAGGTCAAATCAACCCTCGATCGCCTCTACCCCTTGGTGTATGGTGAATAAAATCATAAATTGAAAGCCCCCACCAACTCCTGATGGGGAGTGATGAGAAGCTATATCCTCAACTATTGAACTTTTAAACCATTGAACTATTAATCTTGCAAACTTTAGCAAAATAGCTTTTCGATCAATCCATCATCGGCCAAATTGGGCAAAGTCACCTTCAGTTTTGGATTTTGTTCCATGGCCCGCTTGATGGCAAAAACTGCCTCCTGGTTTCGTGCCCAGCTTCGGCGTGAAATGCCATTGTTGACATCCCAAAAGAGCATCGATTCCAATCGCCGTTGGGCTTCGGGACTGCCGTCGAGCACCATGCCGAATCCGCCATTGATCACCTCGCCCCAGCCAACGCCACCGCCATTGTGTATCGACACCCAGGTGGCGCCTCGGAAAGCATCACCAATGACATTCTGGATTGCCATATCGGCAGTGAACCTGGAGCCATCGTAAATGTTGGAAGTCTCCCGGTACGGACTGTCGGTGCCCGATACGTCGTGGTGGTCGCGCCCCAAGATAACGGGTGATGAAAGCGTGCCATCAGCAATGGCCTGGTTGAAGGCAGAAGCAATAGCCATGCGGCCATTCGCATCGGCATAAAGGATGCGGGCTTGCGATCCAACCACCAGCTTATTTTGAGCGGCCTCCCGAATCCAATGGATGTTGTCGGCCATCTGTTGGCTTATCTCCTTGGGTGCCTCCACCATCAGTTTTTCCAAAACAGAGGCAGCAATTTCATCTGTCTTCTGGAGATCTTCGGCACTATTGGAACCGCAGACCCAACGGAAAGGCCCAAAACCATAATCGAAACACATGGGGCCCATGATATCCTGGACGTACGAAGGGTATTTGAACTGCCCATCACCCTTGAAGATATCGGCACCTGCCCGGCCAGCTTCCAATAGGAAGGCATTGCCATAATCGAAGAAGTACATTCCTTTAGCAGTCAGAGTGTTGATGGCCGCTACCTGCCGGCGCAGGGAGGTGTGTACGAGTTCTTTGAATCGCTCAGGCTCTTCGGCCATCATCCGGTTCGCCTCCTCAAAGTTCACTCCCACAGGATAATATCCACCTGCCCAAGGGTTGTGCAGGGAGGTTTGATCGGAACCCAAATCAACATGGATGCCATGGGCAGCAAAATGCTCCCACACCTCCACCACATTACCGGCATAGGCTATGGAGACTGTCTCTTTTTGCGAAACAGCTTTTTGAACCCGGCGAGTTAAAGAGTCCAAATCACTCTCCACCTCATCGACCCATCCTTGGGAATGCCTGGTGTGCAAAGCCTTGGGATTCACCTCGGCCACCACGCTCACGCAACCGGCAATGTTGCCTGCTTTTGGTTGCGCGCCCGACATGCCGCCCAGGCCTGAGGATACAAACAACTTGCCGCGCAAATCACTGTTGCCTTTTGAAATCATCCGCCCGGCATTTAGGATGGTGATGGTGGTGCCATGCACAATTCCTTGCGGCCCAATGTACATGAAGGAGCCGGCTGTCATCTGTCCGTATTGGGTGACTCCCAGGGCATTGAAACGCTCCCAGTCGTCGGGTTTGGAATAGTTCGGAATCATCATGCCATTGGTGACCACCACGCGGGGCGCTTCTTTGTGCGAGGGGAACAGCCCCATGGGATGACCCGAATACATCACCAGGGTTTGTTCATCGGTCATTTGTGCCAGGTATTGCATGGTGAGGCGGTACTGCGCCCAATTTTGAAACACGGCGCCATTGCCGCCATAGGTGATCAGCTCGTGTGGATGCTGGGCTACGGCATAATCAAGGTTATTGTTGATCATCAACATGATGGCAGCCGCCTGCTGACTTTGATGGGGATAATCGTCGATCGGCCGTGCTTTCATCTCGTACTGTGGCCGGAAACGGTACATGTAGATGCGGCCATAAGTGTTGAGTTCAGCCAAAAATTCGGGAGCTAAAACGGCATGGTGCTCGGGTTTGAAATAGCGGAGCGCATTTTTCAGAGCCAATTTTTTCTCATCGGCCGACAGTATATCTTTGCGTTTGGGGGCGTGGTTCACCGTGGAGTCCCATGGCGCGGGGGCTGGCAAAACATCGGGAATCCCTTCGAGTATCATTTCTTTAAAAGAGAGTCTATTCATGGGTGATTTTTTATGTATCTGTTATTGCAATTCACAACAGCATAAAATTAATGTTCACCGACTCTTTATGTAATGACAAAAAACAGCAATAAAATAAAAAAAGCTCCCAAAGGAGCTTCTATTCATTGAATTTGATCGAGCCACGGTTCTCTTCCCCGGGCGCATAGGCATAAATCTCGCGCAGTATATCGGCATACTTGCGGTACAAGACTCGCCGTTTAAGTTTCAGGGTGGGCGAAAGCTCCCCGGTGGTGTAGTTCCAATTTTCCCACACCAGGCGGAAACGTTTGATCTCCTCGTGCTTGCCCAACTGCTTATTAACGCGCACCACCTCCTTCTGAAACTGGGTCATCACCTTATGCAGGGTGATCAACTCAGGGTTGTCGCGGAAGTGGATCTTATGCTCGTAAGCCCAATGGTGCAGGTATTCGAAGTTGGGTAACACCAGTGCGCTGGCAAATTTCTCATTCTCTCCCACTACCATGGCTTGTTCGATGAAGTTGGACTCCTTCAGCAGGTTTTCAATGGCTTGTGGGGCGATGTACTTGCCACTCGAGAGCTTGAACATCTCTTTCTTCCGGTCGGTGATCTTAAGGAATTTTTGATCCTCGATTCGCCCAATATCACCGGTGTGAAACCAGCCATTTTCATCAATTGCTTCCGCGGTAGCCTTGGGATCTTTGTAGTAGCCCATCATCACACTCTCCCCCTTGGCCAATATTTCGCCATCTTCATCGATCTTCACCGATACGTTTTTCAACACGGGACCCACTGTTCCAATCTTCAGGCACCCGGGTTCACTCAGATGGTTGGTGGCGATCACAGGTGAAGTTTCGGTCAAGCCATAACCTTCCATCAAAGGAATGCCAGCAGCAAAGAAGAGGCGGCTCAAGCGGGGTTGTAGGGCGGCGCCACCCGAAATGATGAACTTCAATTGGCCACCAAAGGCTTTTTGCCACTTGGAGAAAACCAGTTTGCGGGCAATCTTCAACCTCAAACCATACCAGAAATCGCTCTCCCCGTTCACGCGATAACGTTCGCCCAGACTCATGGCCCAGAAAAAGATTATCCGTTTGAAGCCCGAGAGATCTTCCCCTTTGGAGACCAGCTTGTCGTAAATGCGCTCGATCACCCTGGGAACCGTGGCAAAAGCAGCTGCCTGTATCTCAAGCAGGTTGGCTGCGATGGAGCCCAGATTCTCAGCATAGTAAATCGAACACCCTTTCACTTGGAACAGATAATTCACCATCCGCTCGTAAACGTGGCACAAGGGCAGGAAACTGAGGATGCGGTCGTGTGGTTCCAACGGAAACAGGTCGAAAACGCCATCCACATTGCTCATGAAATTGTTGTGGCTCAACATAACCCCCTTGGGCAACCCAGTGGTGCCCGAAGTATAGATCATCGACACCATGTCGCTGGGCATGATGGCATTGCGTCGCTCGTGGAACATTGGTTTTAAGCGCACTTTTTCATTGGCGCCTAAGGTGATGATCTCCTCATAATTGGGTATGCCTTCAATATGGTTGAATGTGTAGATCCATTGGATGTTGGGCGCCTCTTTGGCTACATTCTGGATGCGTTTGAAGAGCGACACATCCGATACTATCACCATGCGGGCATCACTGTGCTTGAGTATGTGGAGGTATTCCTCGTCGCTGATGGTGGGGTATACCGGCACGTGCACCACGCCAACCATCGACATGCCCATGTCGGCAAAATTCCATTCTGGCCGGTTGTTGGAGGCGGTGATGATTTTGTCGCCCTTTTCAAAGCCCAAGGCTAATAGGCCCAGGCTGAACTGCTTGGCATTGGCCCAGTATTCCTGAACCCCAAACTGCACCCATTGGCCGTCGCGTTTGGTTGAAAACACATCTGTCTTATCGCTGTAATTGGTCTTGAGATGTTCCAGAACATCAAAGGTTCTTCTAATATCCATAAAAGGGTTGATGCAATATGGTCAATTTAAAACTTGTCGTTTGGTCTAGCTTATTTCAGGCGATAAATATACAATTTCCCGCATCCGCCACCAATATCTGACAAAAAATCTAATTGTTACGCCCTTCGCATAATCTGCGGAATCATTTTATATTTGTAGTCAAAATCAAAATAGATGGCGAACCACATCATATTTAATGGTACAGTAATCTCAACGGAAGATAATCCAATAAACCTATCGAACCGCGCTTTTAGGTATGGGGATGGGATTTTTGATACTTTCCTCTGTTCGGGTACCGAGCCACAACTGTTTGAAGGGCACTACCAGCGGCTTTTGTCGGCGGCGGTGTTATTGAGGTTCAACATCATCGGGTTTCCTTCATTGGAAAGCCTGAAGAAACAGATTGCCATGCTGGTGGGCAAGAACAAATATGCGCCCTATTCCAGGGTGAGGCTCACCATGTTTCGCTCCCCGGGCGGCTTGTACACCCCCGAGGACAATAAACCACAGTGGATCATTGAGCAGGAGCCGCTTGCATCCGAACCTTTTGAGCTTAATAGCAAAGGTTTGTTGACAGGGATTTACCACGACATGCCAAAGCAGGCTTCGCCGCTGTCGCAGTTTAAGACATGCAGTTCCCTCTTTTTTGTGCTGGCTGGCCTTGCCAAAAAAGAAAACGGTTGGGGCGACATATTGATCACCAACCCCGAGGGACGCATCATAGAGGGGTTGTCGTCCAATCTGTTCTGGATCAGGGGGAACAATGTGTTTACACCCATGGTGTCTTCGGGATGTGTGGATGGTATTATGCGACGGGAGGTGATCACCCTTTCGTGCAACTTGGGCTACCCGGTAGTTGAAACCAGTGGAGCCACTTTGGGAGAGTTGATGGAGGCCGACGAATTGTTCCTGACCAACTCCACACAAGGTATCCGCTGGATTGTTGGATTGAACGACCAGCGGTATTACTTGAAAATCACCAGGCAGTTGGCCGTGGCGTTGAAACGGAGCTTGTTGGCTCCCAGTATTTAATTGCTGGCAGGATTTACCGGGAAGTTGCACCATGTTTTGTAAACATCCCCAAGCTTGGATAGGGTCTCTTTCCAGATGTTTTTGGTGTTGGATGAAAAAACCAGGTTTTCATCGATTTTGGAAACGACCCACGATTTTTCAGCCAACTCGGTTTCCAACTGCCCGGGCGACCAACCCGAATAGCCGGCAAAAAATTTCACCGACTGGCTATTGGCCCGGCCACTGTTGATCAGATCCTTGATCACCTCAAAATCACCACCCCAGAAAATATTGCCGGCCACATGCATGGCACCAGGCACCAAGTAACCCAATGTGTGTATGAAATGGAGCGTGTCCGAGGCGACAGGGCCACCCAGGTAGAGCTCACCTCTGAAATTGTAAAGATCATCAATCACCTCGTCGGGATACATGTCGGATGACTTGTTGAGGACAAAACCTACTGCACCCTCTTTCCCGTATTCGGTGATCAATACGATGGAACGGCTGAAGTAAGGTCCCTGCAAAAAAGGTTCGGCAATCAATATGCGGCCTTTGTCCGGTTTAAGGGGTTTCTTCTTGGGACGGAAAATATCAAAATTCATTTTGTACATCGTTTCGGTTCTTTATATACAAATTAAGGATAATAGATGATAAAAAAAAATAACCCTCCTTTTTTCATCAGAATATGAATTACTTTTGTCGCCTTAATTATGACTTATATCAATATTCCTGCCTTTCCTGCTTGAAATTATCGCGTTGGGACTTGACGTTAATTGCGTTTCCCAATGGCTTTTACTCAAAAAACACCTTATATTTATTTCAAAATAGCGGCACAACTGGTATCATCAACAGAAATATGCATACAAAACTGAAGAACCTTATTCTTGTCCTGATTATCATGTTATCTGCCTTCCCGGTGGAGGCCATTGAAGTGAAGTGGCCCACGGTGGTGATGCAGAACATTGAAACCGAGGTTACCGTCACGCACGACCCTGTGCAATCCGATTCGATCGCCATATGGATGGATGGCGTTGCCTTGCCTTTGGTAAAAACGCATGGTCAGTCCACTGCGATCATCAAAGCCTCTGGTAAAACAACCATCACGGTTGATGTTCCCGGTCAAACCATTAAGCGGGAGTTGGATCCCATTCCCTTGTGGGTGTCGGTGCTGCCGCCTCTTTTGGCCATTTTGATGGCGTTGATCACCAAGGAAGTCTTCTCGTCGCTCTTCATCGGCTTGCTGCTGGGCACCACCGTCATATTTAGGTATGCCGGTTTCAATTGGTTTGTGGCATTTTTCAAAGGGATATTTGCCATTGCCGACACCTATGTTATTGATGCCTTGATGTCGACCGAGCACCTTTCCATCATCGTCTTTTCCATGATGATTGGCGGTATGGTGGTGCTCATCACCCTCAATGGTGGCATGAAAGGTATCGTCAATATCCTTTCGCGTTATGCCACCACCCGCCGGAGCGGACAAATGATCACTTGGCTCATGGGCATCCTCATCTTTTTCGACGACTATGCCAATACCCTGGTGGTGGGCAACACCATGCGCCCCATCACCGACCGGCTGAAGATATCGCGCGAGAAACTGGCCTATATCGTCGACTCCACAACAGCCCCCGTGGCTGCCATTGCCTTTATCACCACCTGGATTGGCGCCGAATTGAGCTACATACAGGAGGGGCTGGTGCACACGCAGATTGATGAGTCGCCCTACATCGTTTTCCTGAGTTCCCTCAAATACTCCTTCTACCCTATTCTTACACTGGTATTTATGCTGATGCTGATCCTCATGCAACGCGATTTTGGGTTGATGTGGCGAAAGGAAAAGGAGGCCGCCGCAGCCGACACCATCTCCGAAGAGAAGAGTACCAAGCGAACCCCTCAGGTAGTTAAGGAGTTTGAAGTGCCTGAGCACATCCGGGGGCGCTGGTACAATGCCGCCATCCCGGTTGGGATCGTTATATTCGGCACTTTGGCCGGATTGGTGTACACCGGTTGGGATGAGGCCGTTTGGCACGACGCCTCGCTGACGATGGTAGGCAAACTTTCGGCCATTATAGGAAATGCCGATACCTTCAAAGCGTTGATGTGGTCGTCGCTGACAGGTATGTTGGTGGCCATGCTGATCTCCCTGTCGCAACGAATCCTAACTATGCAGGAAGGGATGGAAGGCATCCTGAATGGTTTCAAGACCATGTTCAATGCCATCATCATCCTGATTCTGGCGTGGGCCATGGCCAACATTACCAAAGAGCTCCATACGGCCGACTTCATCACCGGGAGCCTGTCACACATGCAGGTTAGTCCCCACGTGTTGCCTTTTATCACCTTTATTTTCTCAGCCATGATCGCCTTCAGCACAGGATCAAGTTGGGGTACCATGGCCATCATCTACCCATTGATACTGCCCGCTGCCTGGAAAATTGGCCTGGACAATGGGCTGGGGCACGATGAGCTGGTGATGGTGTTTCACAATGTGGTGGCCTCGGTGTTGGCAGGTGCCGTTTGGGGCGACCATTGCTCCCCCATTTCCGACACCACCATCCTGAGTTCGCTCTCCTGCTCCTGCAACCACATCAGCCACGTGCAAACCCAAATGCCCTATGCCATCACCGTGGGAGCTACAGCCCTCTTGGTTGGCGTATTGCCGGCCGGTTTTGGCCTGCCGGTTTGGCTCTCCTATGTTGTGGGCATCGTTGTCCTCTTCTTAATTATCCGGTACTTGGGTAAGAAGAGTTCTGATTGATCCAGGGGAAGGTTATTTTGGAAACAAGGAAGTGAATCCATTGGCCACAACAGCATTTAATGTTAGCATGTTGTGGCCATTTTATTTTTATTTTGGAATGAGCTCTTATCTTTGCCGGTAAAAAGAACCAGATGGGGAATGTTGTTCAGATAGAATCTGTTGAAGCACAGTTGAGTAAGGAACAGTTGAAATTCAACAAGAAGATTCAAGCCATTGAAAAATTAAAGGGAGAATTGGAAACGCTGAAACAGAGGGTGAATCTCGGACAGCAATTGGCCATGCAGCACATTGCGCCGCTGGAGCAGCAACACATCGATCTGAAACGTGAATATGTCCGGATTCTTGATGCCAGCTATGACTTGAAGTTTTTCAAAAAGAAGGAGAAGGAGAAAATCGAATATCTGATCATGGATGAGATGAACCTTTTCCACCAGCATGATTTGATGGACGACGAATTGAAAGCCATTGAAAATAAATACATGGACGATGAGGATGTGGAGCTGGTGACCGATCTGTTCAATGATTTGTTTGGATTCAACCTTGAGGCCGCCGATTTTAAAGACATGGAACGGATGAAGGAAAAGTTCGCTGCTCAGCAGGAAAGCATGTCAGCAGAGGCGCAGGAGAAAGTTTCCAATTCAAAAAAGAGCAAAAAGCAACTGGAAAAGGAGGCTACGCACAAGCAGGAAACGCTCAACATCACCAAGGCGGTGAAGAAGATTTACACCGACCTGGTGAAGCTTCTTCATCCCGACCGGGAGCCCGATGCTCAAAAGAAGGCCGAGAAAACTGAGTGGATGAAAGATATTACCCGGGCTTATCAGGAAAATAACTTCTTTTCGCTTTTGCATCTGCACCAACGTTTTTTGGCTAAAACCAATCCCCTAATGTTGCTTGAGATGGCGGATGATCAACTGAAGTATTACACCAAGTTGTTGAACGAGCAGCATAAAGAGTTGAAAGATGAGATGGCTTCCTTGAAGCGGCATCCATTGTCAAAAGCTGCGCTCAATCTCACCTCTGGTAGTTCTCAGAAGCAAGAGGAAAAGTTGCAGGAGATGATTCAGCAGTGGGAGGTTGATAATGAATCCCAACGAGATTTGAATGAGCAGAGCCTCGATCCAGCGCAGTTGCGACTTTACATCAAGCATATCAATCTGGAGTTTTTGCGTTCCAGGGATTTGAATGATTTGCCCTTTGGGTTTTAAATACTTTGTTAAACAGTTGTCAGAGACAGAAAGGCATGATCATAGAGGGAAGTCCGAAGGACTTCAATGTGAGTAGCCGCCGGTGTAACCGGTGGATTCCGGGCTCCAATCGTTCCGCAACACCGTAGGTGTTGAATGTGCTGCCATGTACACGGATTTTGTTCAAAAGGATCAGTAATTACTCTTGATGATTTGCCGCCGAATTGGAACACAGATTTCCACTGTTTTTTTTGTTTCGCGATGTTCGTAACGCTGCTGGTTGGTGCGTGACTTTCTGCGGCTTGGGCTAAGGGGTCGATTAACACAGATGTTACTCCTTTTTGCGTTATTATGGCCTCGCTTTGCTCACCCGAAGAAACAATGTAACACAACCTCATAGCGGCGAAATCTTTGTAGCGACAAAGTTTCATCATTAATAAAGCCACGTAGTGGCGATATCTTTCAACTTTGCGTTAAGTCCGAAGGACTTAAATATGAATAGCCGCCGGTGTAACCGGTGGATACATAGCACCAACAATTGCACAACGCCGAAGGTGTTGAATATACTGCCATGTACACCGGTTTTCTCCACCGATTACTCAGATTTCCACCGATTTTTTTGAGGTGTTTTGCTGTAATCGCTACTCCGCCTCGGCTGCGAGCCTTAGAAATATCATGGAGCGGAGCGGTTAAGAAGCAATGCTGTTTGAGGTTCGGCTAAGGCGTTCAGGAAAACAATGAATGAGTCTTACGAACCGAGTTCATTGCTTCGAGCGGAACGGAATGATGGTTCTTAGGTGAGCAGGCGCAGCGGCGGCTCTCTCTGTTTACTCTCTGCAGCTGTAGTGGAGCGAAGCGGATCATGAGGGCCAATGAAAACAGACATGCCCCGAATAAAGAGAGTAAAAGCCCGTCCGGCTCGAGGACGAATAAACACTTTGCTAGCATTTCATAGAATACTATTTATAATTGCGCAACGCCGAAGGTGTTGAATTTGCTGCCATGCAAACGGATTTTGTTCAAAAGGATCAGCGATTACTCTTGATGATTTGCCGCCGAATTGGAACACAGATTCCCACTGTTTTTTTTGTTTTGTGGTGTTCGTAACGCTGCTGGTTGGTGCGTGACTTTCTGCGGCTTGGGCTAAGGGGTAGATTAACACAGATGTTACTCCTTTTTGCGTTATTATGGCCTCGCTTTGCTCACCCGGAGAAGCTACCGTATTCAGATGAACAGTAATGTTATTTAATTTCTGCTTTGCTATTTCTACTGCTCCGCCTCGGCTGCGAGCCTTAGAAATATTGAAAGTCCTGAAGTCAAACAGTCCAAAAGTCTTTCATTCATCAAGAGTCTTTTGATCTGCGGGAACGACCTCGGCCGGTGAGCCAAAAAACAAGGGGGAAAGGCGGTTAAGAGCCGTCCTTGTTTGAGGGGTTGAGTGAGCGAGACCCCGAGTTTGGACGGCTTACGCCTTTGCCCCGTAGTTTTTTTGAGCGAAGTGGGCGCAGTCTTGACCTCTTTTTGCTTACTTCTTCTCTGTCAAGAGAGAAAAAGTAAGTCAGGGTTTGGGGTGAAACCCCAATTCAGGAGCAGAGGCGGCTCTCTTGGCTTCGCTGGTTGGAAGCGATTTTCTGGCTGCGCCAAGCGGCAGAGCGGCTCTCTCTGTTTACTCTCTGCAGCTGTAGTGGAGCGAAGCGGATCATGAGGGCCAATGAAAACAGACATGCCCCGAATAAAGAGAGTAAAAGCCCGTCCGGCTCGAGGACAAATAACCACTTTGCTAGAATTTCATAGAATATAATCTGTAATTGCGCAACGCCGTAGGTGTTGAATGTGCTGCCATGTACACGGATTTTGTTCAAAAGGATCAGTGATTACTCTTGATGATTTGCCGCCGAATTGGAACACAGATTTCCACTGTTTTTTTGTTTCGCGATGTTCGTAACGCTGCTGGTTGGTGCGTGACTTTCTGCGGCTTGGGCTAAGGGGTAGATTAACACAGATGTTACTCCTTTTTGCGTTGTTATGGCCTCGCTTTGCTCACCCGAAGAAACAATGTAACACAACCTCATAGCGGCGAAATCTTTGTAGCGACAAAGTTTCATCATTAATAAAGCCACGTAGTGGCGATATCTTTCAACTTTGCGTTAAGTCTAAAGGACTTAAATATGAATAGCCGCCGGTGTAACCGGTGGATACATAGCACCAACAATTGCACAACGCCGAAGGTGTTGAATGTCCTTATATTAAAGAATGGTCATGTTTTGCTCTGATTTATACTAATTTTTGTTGTCCTTTTTTCCAGGTTCAATCCGCTTCGGGGTTGCTAATCCGTTGGGCGTCCGAATCCGCGGATTTCATCCGCGGTTTATCATATGACGACCTCCGGTCGTGTTAAAAGAGTTTCAAAGTCATGATGGTTAGAAGTTTTCAGAGGCACATTCAATCACTCCCCCACGGGGGAGCGGGAGGGGGCTTCCATCCATGGGGGAGCTGGAGGGGGCTTCCGTTTAGCGGCAGAGCCGCGAAATCTTTGCAGCCACCCATCATTCCTCTTGATTCATAAGGTGCAGAGCACCGGAACATTCTCCCTAATGTGTGTAATTCATATTGCGGGTCTCCGACCCTTTATTAGCAGGAGTTATCTCTTTGACTACAAATATTCCGGGACGCTGTCCCTTATGTTGGGATGGAGGCCAGTCTTTTTTTTATGCATTCGTGATTCAATTGCCGCGGACTTCAGTCCGGGATGAGTTTGGGTTTCTTCTATTTAGCGGGGCTTTAGCCCAATGGTTTGGTAGGTTTTAAGCATTCGTCCCAACGGGACAGCTGATTTCAGCCCGAGGCATCGCCTCGGGTATTCGCATTCCAGAGTCTCAACGCCCAGAAAGGGCAGGTTATTGCTGTAATGCATAGATTTCAATTAGTACGCTTTTAAACCAACCAATCTGGGCGCATGCAACGGGAACTTCTATTGCTTAATGTGTAGCCGTCAATCATTTCTTCCCCTCGGGGCGGTTTGGAAGGGCTTTCCGTCTCGCCAAACCACGATGACTCACACATGCTCCATGAACCCAGCAGAAAAATGACTGCTCCGCCCCAAACTCACATTAAAGTGATACCAAATGCAAAGAAAATATGAATCAAATTCATATTAAATATGATTTCAATCGAATTTAGTATGAACTTAGTGTGAACTTAGTTCGAATTTAGTACGAACTTACTGTGACTTTATGTCGCATCGGTTACGCCCTTGTCCAGGACCAGACACCTTGGGAGCCGTTACCATTCTGCATTGTGCCAAAATAGTTCTGAAACGAGCGCTGGTGTAGGATCCTGATGGGGAGATGGTCTAAGAGGTAATTATGCGTTATAATATTTTATTTATTTTTTGGATAAGTTTGGAATTATGATTTATTTTATGATTGGTATATCCTGTTCATTTTTGTGGCAATAGTATTTTTTGATAACCGTTCGGGTCGGTTTGGTGGTGAAGCAATTATGAACTTTATGCAGATTAAAGATGGATATGAACATGAATTGGCTTGCGCAAGTGGTTTGTGAGTGAGGGGGCGAAGCTGTGCCAGTTCAGTGAAAAAAGTAGTATATGTTAAAAATATCAACCGGACATAAGGGTGTATAAAATATACGATTTATGACACTTAGTTAGCTGCAAGCTTAAAAATACATGATAAAATGAATAAAGTTTTGGAAGTATTATTCAACCCGACTCAAGTGTTTAGACAGCTTGACAATTATTCTGAAGAAGATTTAGACACAAATTGTAATTTAATAGCTTCAATATTTGGTTGTTTTGTAGGTATATATTCATGCTATGCTGAATTTGACAACTTAAAGACGCTTGGTAGTGGTTTCGGACTTGCTATGATTTGTATTCTAAGTATTTTGCTTTCAGCAGGTGTTATTGTGTTAATTTACAATTACATTCTGACATATGTATTTTACCTTCTAGGAAAGGCTTTGGGTAGTAAAGGTGAATTAGCAGACACAAGAACTGCAATTGTATATTCATTAATCCCAATGACATTAAGTTTGACAATTTTTTTTATTCAAAGTTTATTACTTGACTCATTAACTTCTTCTACGTGTGTATTTTTGCTTGTAAAAGGCATATCATTAGCGATTGGGTTATGGTCAATGACAATATTAATCATGGGGCTTAATATTCTTAATAAATATGGATTGATAAAAGCAATTATTAATATTATACCGTTATCAATTATTGGGCTTATAATAATCTTGATTAGATATTTTTAAAGGAAAAAGCCAGCAGCCAACAAACCGTATAAAGCATGCCTGGTTCAGGCAACTTTTGGAAACTCCGGCTTCCGCAAAGGGCAAAGCAGAACTAAAAAGCGAGTAACCCGCGAGTAGGCACGCTTCATACGGCCACACTTTAGCGCTAATTACCCAATTCAAACAGAATGAAGCAAGTTGAATATAAAACGATTTCATTAATACTCAGTAGTATTGCCCTAGTTATAGCGTTTACTATGAATATTGTCCTTTTAGAAAAGAATATCAGAGTTTCTTACTTAGGACAATATGGGAATTATTCCAAAATGCTTCATGAGTATGATTATGAAATTATTATTCCAGTATTAGTAGGACTTACTGCATTATTGTTTGGCTTGTTAAGCAAAAGACGACAAGAAAGGAAAGGCACGTTTTGCTTTCAATTCTCATTTATTGCTATTGTATTAAGTGTGATTCCCACATGGAAATTGTTTTTTGAATTTATGAGGTTATACTAAGACATAACCTTGCATAGTAAACTATTAATTGACAATAAAAAACTGGCCCTAACAAGCCATCATAAAGTAGCCCTGGTTTTTGCGGGATTTGGGAGTTCAGCTCCCGCACATGCTGATGCAAAACCGAGAAACCGAATATACAACACGCAAACCGGGCCACTTATACGGCAAACCGTTCGTGGCAAGCTTAAAGATTCCCGACAAAAGGAATTTAATTTTCGACATTTTATTCAATCCGACTCTAGATCTTAGGCAGTTAGATAATTATCGTGATTGCAAAAAATATATCCAGTGGCTGCTGTTACGTTCTTTGAATGGAGCAATGTCGTATTCTCCTGGTATTTTGAGTGGATTTCATGGGATATTTGATTGACTACGTGCTGTTGGAGTTATTGTTGTATAACACACGAAATTCCGGGATCTTCATTTGTCGAACCCCTGTAACTCAAAAATATATAAACTATGAAAATCTTCCTGACAATTTTTTCCATCTGCATTTTAACAGGTTGCATAAAACCCAAAGACTATGTTTCGATTAAAGGAACAATACAAGGCAATATCCCCGATAAAGTATTTTACTCCTTACCTATCGAAGGGGTTTGCAATCGGAACTTTGTTGAATCGACAACCCCAGACTCCTTAGGCAATTTTTACATCGAAATTAATAGTACACATCCATCGTTTGTTAAAATATTTACCGCTCGAAATGCTTTCTATACCTTGATAGCTGAACCAGGAAAACAATACAAAATAGAGCTTGAAATATCCCCGGATGGCAAGACTTATTTTACGAATAGGTCAACAACGCCATTGCAAAAATATTATGATGGCCTTCCACAAGATGATATGATGGATTGCAGATTTTTTTCTGCGGAAGCGATTGGGAACTATAGGGAGATTCTTGATAGCTTAAATTGTGCGTTAACGAACGAGTTAAACAATTTCGATCAGCTAAAAGGTAATCTTCATATTTCTAAAGGCGAGTATGAACTTATTCAATACGATAGGAAAATTTATTATGCAACCATGATGTCCCGGTTGCTCTCTGCCTGCAATTTGGATTTCATCAGTAAAGAGAATGAGTCCTCTCAAGAAATAATACAACAATGGGGTGAGGTTGTTTCTAAAGTTGAATTGACCAGTCGGTATGCACTTCAGGCTTTCTATGTGTATGACTTACTTGATTTTAGTATTTGGTGTAAAATGTACCAAACCCACACTCTAGCTGAAGTCGTACAACTGAGAACCAAATATCGCCAGGAGGGGCTCATTCACACTCATACCATATCATTGGCGAAGGAATATCTGCCTAAGGAAACTCAGGAGTTCTATATTGCTTCCTATATTTCATTACAATCACGCCAAACTCGTAATCAACATGAAAAAGAGTTTGTTGAAATATTCGATCAATATACACTCGATTATCCCAATAGCCCTTATGTTAATAAATTTCTGAAAAATATAGAAAAAATAAAGGAACAAATATGAAAAAGAAAGTAATTTACTCGGTTTTATTCGGTTTAATCTTATTCTATCCATCAACTGTTAAATCTCAAAGTATTGAGAAAAATAAAGAGCAGTTTAAATCAACCAATACGGTAACCAGTTATCAGGTTGGTTCGGAAAAAAGAATGACCTACATGATGACTCAAAGCACGGACGATGGCATTTGCAATTTCACAGGATACTGTTCCATGAAAGCTAATCCTATGGCTGAGATTAATATGGGTTTTCATTTTGGAAAACTAGGCATTCAATTGAATGATACCTTAAATACTCAATCTTTTTCGAAAATTATGGATTTGAATAGCGTTAAAAGGATTCAAATGGACAGTTTAACTTATGAGGTGATTGATGATGAAGTGAAACTAAAATTTATTGTTTCGTTGATTCGAGAAGAAAAGGAAAGGCTTAAAATTGTTGATAAATATTCAATGGTTTATTCATCAGGCTTTAATCATTCAAAACCTAGTCTTGTTGTAGATAGAATTGAGAAAAAGTCAATTGAGATTTTCGGTGCTATAAATTAGGATAAATACGTGCGCTAATGATTAGGCATTTGTACAGTTTGTGTCATCCACCGATCTGTTCGTGTTGAACCACAATCACCGAGGTGAGCCCAAGGTTATTTTTGGGTGGCAATTGAATTAAGGGCTATTGATCGATGTGGGCAAGTCAAGATCCGATGGGGCGCCATCATTCAGTGGAGTCTTGCATTCAGGCTAGTGTATTTTTATTATTTTCGCAAAAAAAAGCGTGGCAACCAGCGGGCAAGATATTCAGGTAGAAGGGGTGGGGCGGGTGTCGGTGTGTTATAGCCAGCGGGCACGACGCATCTCCATTCGATTGAAACCGTTTCATGGCATCCGGCTGATTGTGCCCCCCGGGAAGAGCATTTCCGAAGGTCTTGCTTTTGTGGAGGCACACAAGGCGTGGATCAGAGAAAATCTGCAGAAGATTGAGCAAAAGGAACAGAAACTCACGGTTTTTGATGAAAACACCGTGTTCAAGACGCGTTCCTTTGCCCTGAAAGTTCAAAAAGGGCACCGACCCGATGTGTCCCTGGTGTTGAAGGATGGACAGTTGTTGGTTACCTATCCGCAGGCGCTGCCTGTGAGCCACCAGGGGGTGCAGGAGGCTATTCGTTTTGGTATTGAGGAGGCGCTTCGGCGCGAGGCCAAGGCATTCCTGCCCGGGCGGCTGGCCTGGCTGGCGCGGCAGCATGGTTTTTCCTTCACTGGCGTGGTGGTGAAAAACCTCAAATCGCGCTGGGGGAGCTGCGCCACCTCGGGCAACATCAACCTGAATCTCCACCTGATGCGCCTACCCGACCACTTGATTGACTACGTTTTATTGCATGAGCTGTGCCATACCCGCGAGCATAACCATGGGGCAGGTTTTTGGCGGTTGATGGAGATGGTTTGTGGGGGCAAGGCCAAAGCCTGGGATGCGGAGATGAAAAAATATCAAACCAAAATATATTGACCCATCGAGTATTTACCCAAAAAATATTTTGCAATTAAAAGCGGTTTTTGCGCTGAAATTCAAAAAATAACACCATCTTTGTATCATATTTAGATTGATAACAAGTATCAGAGTTACTCGCCTTTCAGAATCATAGGAATGTAAATGAATATTTTGTTACCACATCAAGTAGTATACACTTAAATAATTAATTAGTTTTAGAATGAACATTTACATTTCAAATTTAAGCTTTGATGTTACCGACAAAGACTTAAATGACATCTTCAGTGATTACGGAGTAGTAACATCCGCAAAAGTTATTATGGATCGCGAGACTGGCCGTTCAAGAGGTTTTGGTTTTGTTGAGATGACTTCTGATGAAGAAGCTCGCAAAGCAATCGCTGAACTGGATCAGGCTGAATACGTTGGCAAGACTATCCGTGTCAACGAAGCTCGTCCAAAAACTGACCGTCCCCGTACAGGTGGTGGCTTCAGTGGTGGTGGCAACCGTGGTGGCGGAAGCCGTGGCGGATTTAGCGGCGGTGGAAACCGTGGTGGCAACCGCGAAGGCGGTTATAACTCAGAAAGAAAATCCAGCAATCGTTGGTAATATTTGATATAACTAAAAAAATCCCTGTGGTTCTTCCATGGGGATTTTTTTTTATCCCTGTTTGCCGCCAATTGTGCCATTCACGATAAAATAATCTGTATTTTCGTCTTGCATTGAATATTGAATTATGAATTGGCACCGACTACTCTCAACCAAACGCACCGGACAGGAAGATCTTCCCATTGTGGACCGGCACGACCGCACACAGTTTCAGCGCGATTACGACCGTTTGATTTTTTCCTCACCATTCCGCCGCCTTCAGGATAAAACGCAGGTGTTTCCCTTGCCGGGGAGTGTGTTTGTGCACAATCGTTTGACGCACAGTTTGGAGGTGGCCAGTGTGGGCCGTTCGCTGGGCAATAACCTGGCGCGGCAACTGGGCATGGCCGGTGAAGGGCCTATCGGCTTGGTGGATGAGATCGGTTCCATTGTGGCAGCAGCCTGCTTGGCACACGACATGGGCAACCCCCCTTTTGGCCATTCGGGCGAGGAAGCCATTGCGCACTACTTCAAGCATGGTGAAGGTCAGAAATATGAAGCCCTGGTGACGCCCGAACAGTGGAGCGACTTGATCCGCTTCGAGGGCAATGCCAATGCTTTGCGCATCCTTACCCATGCCTTCAGTGGCCGCCGCAAGGGTGGCTTTGCGCTCACATACTCCACAGTGGCTGCCATCGTCAAGTATCCTTACGCCTCCAGCGTGAAGGATCTGAAGAAGTATGGTTTTTTCCAGTCGGAACAGTTCACCTATGAGGCCATAGCCCAGGAGCTCGACATCAAATGTCTGGATACTCAGCGGGGCATCTATGCTCGTCATCCGCTGGTCTATCTGGTGGAGGCTGCCGACGACATCTGTTACCAGGTGATGGATATTGAGGATGCCCATAAGCTACACATCCTCTCGTACGAGGAGACACTGGCGCTGCTCACTGGGTTCTTCAGCAGGGACGATGAAGCCGAAGATTTCCGCCGTATTGATGAGGTGTTTGCTGAGGTGACCGATTTGAATGAGCGCATCACCTATTTGCGGGCCAAGGTGATTGGCAAGCTGGTGAATTGTTGTAGCGCTATTTTTTGGGAAAACCGCCAAGCCATCCTGGATGGCGCATTTACCGGATGCCTCATTGACTATCTGCCTGCGTACGAGTCAGTTGCTATGGATGTTTGCAAGAAGACAGCCTTCAAGCGCATCTACAAGCATCCGTCGGTGGTGGAGATTGAGATTGCAGGCTTCAAGATTCTGGGTACGCTCATGCATGAGTTTGTGCAGGCGTTGCACAATCCGTCGCAATACTATTCGCGACTGTTGTTGCCCTTTATCCCTGAACAGTTTAGGGTCGATGAAAATGCTTCCACCTACGACAAGCTCCTTTCTGTGGTTGATCTGGTTTCGGGCATGACCGATGTGTATGCGCTCGACCTCTACCGCAAAATCAATGGGATGGGGTTGGGGGTTAAGAATTGATTGATTAAATCTTGTTGAATGGAATGAAATACCCCTTCTGCAGTAACTGGTCATATTTGTTTTTGTCGAATTTATAATAGAAAGCACCGCGTTTGGAGCTGGATTTGTCCTTGTCCTCTTGTTTTTCGAGGATGCCCATTTCCAGTATTTTCTTTCTGAAGTTCCGCTTGTCCAATTCTGTTTGGTAGATTGCCTCATAGAGGGATTGCAATTGCGGCAATGTGAATTTTTCGGGAAGTAGATTGAATCCCAATGGTTGTGTGGCCGCTTTTTTTCTCAAAATTTCAAAAGTATCGTTGAGCATCTGGTTGTGGTCGAAAATCAATTGTTCCACCTTGTTTGCCTCTTCCCACCTCACATTGTGTGCTTTGCATAACTCCTCATCGACCAAGCCTAAGTCCACCAATGCATAAAAGGCAATGGAGACGACGCGTTCTCCCGAATCGCGGTGGATATCACCGTAGGTTCCCACTTGTTCCATATATACGTTGTTGAGGCCGGTGTATTCAGAAACCACACGAGCTACTGTTTCCGAAAGGCCTTCGTCTTTACGAAGGAATCCGCCCATCAGTGTGGCGTGATCCTTTAGTGGTTCAAATTTCCGCCTGGATATCAGTACGTATAGTTTGCCATCTTTAAAACCGAGGATGATGCAATCGACCGACACATAAAACTGATCTTGGTCTATATAGTAAGGTGTTCCCATCAGATGATTCTCTATTTTATGCAAACTTAGACCTTTTTATTTATTTCAGCTCAAATTTTTGCTTCGTGCCTTTGGTGGTTTAAAAAGTAAGTGTATAAAATTAACCTGTTTTGTGTTAATAAATCTTGGTGTATTTTCTCGTTGAGTTTATGCTTGATTTGGTTGCTTTGTCTTGTAAGGCCATTGTATAACAGTAAGATAGGTTTCTAATTTTAGGGTGTCAAATCTAATATTATCTACTTTTATTTTGTCGTCGAGCTCTAATATATGTTATTAAACATGAAATAGGGTTTTTGTTACTTCCCATTTATTACATACTTTTACAAGTGTTTAAAATACACTTAAAAATCGTATGGAGCTATGTTAGATGTTTTAAAGAAGGAAGTGTTTAAAGCCAATATAGACCTTGTCAAGCATGGATTAGTTCTTTTTACATGGGGCAATGTGAGTGCTATTGATCGGGAGACTGGATTGGTGGTTATCAAGCCTTCGGGCGTTGCCTATGAAAAAATGACCGAAGAGGACATGGTTGTGGTGGATTTGGAAGGCATTGTGGTCGAAGGCAAATTGAAGCCCTCTTCTGATGTTGCCACGCATCTTGCATTGTACAAAGCATTTCCTAATATCGGAGGGGTAGTTCATACCCATTCTACTTATGCCACGTCGTGGGCTCAGGCAGGCTGCAGCATTCCCAACATCGGCACAACACATGCCGACTACTTCAAGGATGATATTCCCTGTACGCGTCAAATGACACCGGAAGAGGTTGATGGTCAATATGAATTGGAAACCGGGAATGTGATTATTGAATGTTTCCGCAATCTGGATGCCGATCATACGCCGGGTGTGTTGGTCAACAACCATGGTCCTTTTTCATGGGGTAAGGATGCTCACGATGCCGTGCACAATGCGGTTGTGATGGAGCAGGTGGCCAAAATGGCTTTTGTTGCTTTCAGTGTCAATCCCAAATTGAAAATGAATGGGGCGCTTATTAAAAAGCATTTTTTCAGAAAACATGGTCCCGGTGCATATTACGGGCAATAAAATATCAAGTATAAAACTAAAAACTCAGCATTATGAAATTCGAGAATTATGAAGTGTGGTTTGTCACTGGTGCTCAGCTTCTTTATGGCGGTGATGCAGTTGTGGCGGTTGATGCGCATTCAACAGAAATGGTGAAAGGGCTTAACGACTCTGGAATATTACCCATTAAAGTAGTTTATAAAGGGACTGCCAATTCCTCCAAAGAGGTGTCGGCAATTATGAGTGAAGCCAACGGCAACACCCAATGTGTTGGTGTGATCACTTGGATGCACACATTTTCGCCTGCCAAAATGTGGATTCAAGGACTCAAGGACTACAAAAAACCATTGTTGCACTTCCACACCCAGTTTAATAAGGAAATTCCATGGAATGAAATCGATATGGATTTCATGAATTTGAACCAGTCGGCTCATGGAGATCGGGAGTTTGGTCACATGGTGAGCCGTATGCGCAAGAACCGGAAGGTGGTTGTGGGTCACTGGTCCGATAAGAGCGTCCAGGAGAAACTTGGTTCATGGATGCGTGTTTGTGCCGGCTGGGCCGATTCGCAAGATATGCTTATCATTCGCTTTGGCGATAATATGAATAATGTGGCCGTGACCGATGGCGATAAAGTGGAGGCTGAAATGCGCCTGGGATACCATGTGGATAATGCCCCCATTGCTACTCTGCTGCCTTACGTAGAAGCCGTTACCGATTCGGAAATAGAGGCGGCCATTGCCAGCTATGAGCAGGTGTATGATTTTGCCAGCGATTGCAAAAAAGGTGGTGAGAAACATCAATTTGTTCGCGATGCTGCCGCTCAGGAAATTGGCCTTCGTCGTTTTCTTCAGGAAAAGGGTGCCAAGGGATTTACAACCAGCTTCAACGAGTTGGAAGGGATGAAGCAGCTGATGGGATTTGCCTCGCAGCGGCTTATGGCTGAAGGTTATGGCTTTGGTGCCGAGGGGGACTGGAAGACAGCAGCCCTGGTGCGCACCATGTGGGTGATGGGCAAGGGCTTACCTGGTGGACAATCGTTCCTGGAAGATTACACCCTCAATTTTGATGGGGAGAACAGTACCATTCTGCAATCGCACATGCTGGAGATCAACCCCGAAATTACCGGCACCAAGCCTCGTCTTGAAGTGCATTTCCTTGGTATTGGGGATGCCCGTACCTGCGCGCGTTTGGTATTCCAAGCCCATAAAGGGAATGGGGTGGCCGCCACAATTGTTGATATGGGCAACCGTTTCCGCATGATCGTGAATGAAGTGGAGGTTCTGGAACCCAAGCCACTCCCCAAATTACCGGTCGCTTGCGCCTTATGGAAACCAATGCCCAACCTTGAGATCGGTGCCGGTGCTTGGATCCTTGCGGGCGGAACGCATCATTCAAGTTTTTCATATTCAGTTACTACGGAGATGCTGGAGGATTACGCCGATATTGCCGATATCGAATTGGTGACCATTGGTAAAAACACCACCATCAACAACTTCAAGTTCGAGTTGAAGGTTAATGAGGTTTATTATTTGTTGAATAAAGCATTGCGTTAATAATGGTTTTGAATAGGTTGCTGGAGCGTTTCTGCTCCAGCAACTTTTTATGGTGGCGTCGCATGGCAAAAGGGCCATCAGTTCACGAATTCCCATTGCACCAACTGAGTGCGTGTTACTGACACGCCTTTTTTAACTAACTAAAGACACATGAAATATACCATTGGACTTGATTATGGCTCAGACTCTTGTCGGGCAGTGATCATCGAAGCAACTACCGGAAAGGAAATCGCTTCGTCGGTGAAATACTATAAGAGATGGATGCAGGGTAAATACTGTGATCCTCAAAGCAACCAGTACCGGCAACACCCGCTCGATTACATTGAAGCGCTGGAGGAGTCGGTGAAAGAGGCACTAGACAAATCTCCTGCAGGAACCGCTGAGGCGGTGGTGGGCATGTCGTTCGACACAACCGGTTCAACACCCGCCCTGATTGACCAAGATGGGCAAGTCCTGGCACTGCGTCCCGAATATGCTGAAAATCCCAATGCTATGTTTATCCTTTGGAAGGATCACACGGCCATCAAGGAAGCAGCGAAAATCAATGAAGTGGCAAAACGTTGGCCGGTCGATTACACTGCTTACGAGGGTGGCATCTATTCCAGTGAATGGGTTTGGGCTAAAATTGCTCATGTGTTGAAAGCCGATAAGTCGGTTGTGGGCGATGCCTACAGTTGGGTGGAACATTGCGACTGGATGCCTGCCCTGATCACCGGAACAACAAAGCCTGCCGATATTGTGAGAGGGCGTTGTGCAGCCGGGCATAAAGCTATGTGGCTCAAAGAGTGGGACGGTCTTCCTTCCGAAGATTTCCTGGTTGAAGTGGCGCCCGAATTGAAAGGTTTCAGGGACAGGTTGTTCCAGGACACCTACACCAGCGATGTGAAGGTGGGCAACTTGACCCCACAATGGGCCGAAAGATTGGGCTTGACCACCAATGTTGCTGTTGGTGTGGGTGCGTTCGATTGCCACATGGGTGCTGTTGGTGCTGAGATAGAACCAAAGACATTCGTGCGTGTGATTGGTACTTCCACTTGCGATATTATGGTGGCCTCTTATGAGGATATGGATGGTAAACTGATTCCTGGTATCTGTGGACAGGTGGATGGTTCCGTCATCCCTGGTATGGTGGGGCTTGAGGCCGGACAATCTGCCTTCGGGGATGTTTATGCCTGGTTCAAGTCGGTTTTGGCATGGCCGCTGGAGAATATCCTGAAAGAATCTACGCTGGTTGATCAGGCGACAAAAGACAAGCTGGTTGAAGAGGCTTTGGACAAGATGATTCCAGCCCTTTCGAAAGCAGCTGAAAAAATTCCTATTTCCGAAAGTTCGGTGTTGGCAATTGACTGGATGAACGGACGCCGTACGCCTGATGCCAACCAAATGGTAAAAGGAACCATCACGGGGTTGAATCTGGCCAGTTCGGCACCACTGATCTTCAAAGCGTTGGTGGAAGCAACGGCATTCGGCTCCAAATCCATTATCGACCGTTTCCTTGAAAATGGCATTGAAATCAATAGTGTCATCGGCATTGGTGGCATTTCGTTGAAATCGCCACTCGTGATGCAGACCTTGGCCGATGTGTTGGGCATGCCCATAAAGGTTGCCAAGTCGGAGCAAGCCTGTGCGTTCGGAGCTGCCATGTTTGCCTCAGTGGCTGCTGGTGTCCATCCCGATATCAAGGCTGCACAAAAGGCCATGGGACAAGGTTTTGCGTTTGAATATAAGCCCAATGTGATTAATCATGAGGCTTATATGAAACTATATGCCAAATATCAGAAGTTAGGCCAATTTACTGAAACTGAATTATTCTCTTAATACAATATTATACTATGAACTGGAGTTCGCATGAATTTATTTGGCTCGATTGGTTGATTCTTGTGGTCGGGATTTTGGCTGTGACCTGGGCTGTTTGGCGTTCGGTGCAAAAGGACAAACGATTGCAGCAGGGGGCTAATAGTGAAGATTATCTTTTTGGCAAAGGTGAGCCATGGTACGTTATTGGTGCTGCTATTTTTGCCGCCAACATTGGCTCCGAACACCTTGTGGGGCTTGCCGGCACGGGTGCTAAATCGGGGGTGGGCATGGCCCACTGGGAGATGCAAGGATGGATGATACTCATCCTTGGGTGGTTGTTTGTACCTTTCTACCAGTTGTTGAACAACAAAATGGGCAAAATCATCACCATGCCCGACTTTCTCAAATACCGCTACACGCCGGCTACCGGATCGTGGCTGTCGATCATCACCCTGGTGGCTTATGTATTGACCAAAGTGAGTGTGACGGCTTTTACCGGCGGTATCTTTATGGAGAGCCTCATTGGCCTACCATTCTGGTATGGCGCCATTGGGTTGATCGTCCTGACGGGTATCTTTACTGTTTTGGGCGGCATGAAAGGCGTTATGACGCTTTCGGCCATTCAAACGCCGATACTGATTCTTGGTTCTTTCCTGGTGCTTTTCCTTGGGTTGTCAGCCCTTGGGGGCGGTAGTATCCCCGATGGGTGGTCGGCCATGATCGACTACGCCAAAACCTTAAATGTGGGCGAAGATGGCGTGGCTTATGGCACAAACCATATGTTTCACTTCAGTACGGGAGATCCCATGTATGATGATTATCCCGGCTTTTGGGTGTTCATTGGTGCTTCCATCATCGGCTTTTGGTACTGGTGTACCGACCAGCACATCGTGCAAAGGGTGCTCGGACAACGCAAAGGAGAGTCCAACGACGTGGTGATGAAGCGCGCACGCAGGGGTACCATTGCTGCCGGCTATTTCAAGCTGCTGCCCGTATTCATGTTCCTGATTCCTGGGATGGTGGCTGCTGCCTTGGCGGCACGACCCGAAAGTGGATTCACATTGGATGACCCTGATACCGCTTTTGGCTCCATGGTTAAATTCGTGTTGCCTGCCGGTGTGAAAGGTATTGTCACCATCGGATTTATTTCTGCCTTGGTGGCCTCATTGGCAGCATTCTTCAACTCCTGTGCTACTCTGTTTACCGAGGATTTCTATAAGCCGATGTTCAAAAACAAGAGCGAAGAGAACTATGTTTTGGTGGGTCGTCTGGCTACCGTAGTGGTTGTTTTTCTTGGTATTGTATGGATCCCAATCATGATGAGTCTCGGAAGCCTTTACGACTACCTGCAGGGTATTCAATCACTTCTTGCCCCTGCCATGGTGGCGGTATTCGCCCTCGGAATCTTTTCTAAGAGGATTACCCCCAAAGCTGGCGAGGTTGGTATGATCGTTGGTTTCATCATTGGGATGGTGCGCTTGTTGACCAATATATTCACCAACACAGGCAAGGATCTGATGACAGGCTGGTATTGGGAAAGCACTACTTGGTTCTGGCAAACGAATTGGCTAATTTTCGAAATTTGGCTGCTTGCCTTTATCATGCTGCTCATGGTGGTGGTGTCGTTTTTCACGCCCAAGCCTACGGCTCAGCAGATTGAAGCCATCACCTTCACCGATGATTACAAAAAACTCATAGCGAAAAGCTGGAGTAAGTGGGATGTTATCGCATCGGCTGGCGTTGTCGCTCTTTGTGCAGTTTTCTATTGGTATTTTTTGTAATACACATCGCTAAGTATCTTGTGATGGAAAGGTTGTAAATGGCAATTGCCATTTTGATGAATAATGATATGATTGTCAGTAAAATAGGTAAGGCAACAGCGAAAGAGAATGGTTTTATTCCTTTTTGTTGTTGCTTTACAGATACCTATAAATTTATTTCCATGAAAAATATTTCTCTAGCCATTCTGATGAGTGTGGGTTTATTTGCCTGCAAACAACCATCCCGCGAAAAACTTCCATTGTTTGAAGCTCAAGCCTTTGATTCAACCATTGATGGGAAAAAAGTGTCGCTATATACCCTCAACTCAGGAAATGGATTGATTGCCCAAGTGACCAATTATGGTGGGCGTATTGTTTCCCTATGGGTTCCTGATAGGGAAGGCAAGCAAGAAGATGTTGTGTTGGGATTCGAAAATCTCGACAAATACATCAACAATGAAGGTGAACGTTATCTCGGTCCAGTCATCGGCCGCTATGGCAACCGCATTGCCAAAGCGCAATTTGAACTGGATGGCGTGGTTTACCAGTTGCCCAACAACAATAATGGGAATACCCTACACGGTGGGCTCAAGGGATTTGATAGCCATCCCTGGGCGGTTAACCAAGTGTCCGACAAGATGATCGAGATGTCCTATACATCGCCCGATGGCGACGAAGGATTTCCCGGTAATGTGTCGGTTACGATGACCTACGAGCTAACGGCCGACAATGAGTTAGTGATAAAATATGAAGCTACAACCGACAAGCCAACGCATATCAATTTGACCAACCACTCCCAGTTTAATCTCAAGGGCGCTGGGAATGGTGATGTGCTTGATCATGTTTTGACTGTTAATGCCAATGAGATCACACCTGTTGACAGTTTGTTGATCCCTACCGGAGAGTTGATGCCTGTGGATGGCACTCCTTTCGACTTTAGGAATGCCACCCGCATCGGGGATAGAATAGATGCCGACAACGAACAGCTGGTGATAGGTAAAGGTTACGACCATAACTGGGTGGTAGCCAATGCCACAGGCGCAGTCAAGCTAATAGCCACTCTGTATGAACCAGCCAGTGGGCGGGTGATGGACGTGTTGACCGACCAACCAGGGGTGCAAATCTATACCGGGAACTTCTTCACCGGGGAGGTGATGGGCAAATATGGAAAGCCTTTGTTGCACCGGGGTGCTGTTGCGCTGGAAACCCAGAAGTTCCCAGACACGCCCAATCAACCTAGTTTCCCAACTACACGAGTCAATCCGGGCGATGTTTATACGCAGACCTGCATCTATAAATTTTCTGTGAAATCTAAGATGCCATGAAAAGGCATTTCCTTAGAGCAATGGGTTTGGTATCGATGATCTCTATTGGATATTCGGTTGCGGCTCAGAAAACCTATGAGTTTGACCTGGATACAAAGAAGGTTGGAGCCCCTATTCAATCGACCATGTACGGATTGTTTTTTGAGGACATCAACTTTGCCGCTGATGGCGGACTTTATGCCGAGCTTGTAAAAAACAGATCCTTCGACTTCCCGCAGAACCTAATGGGGTGGAATATTTTCGGGAAAGTTGAGGTGTGTAATGACCACCCTGCTTTTGATCGGAATCCAACTTACCTGGTTTTGTCAAATACTGGGCACGACCATAAACACACGGGTTTGGAAAATGAAGGCTTTAGGGGGATTGGCTTTAAGGAAAACGCCACTTATCGTTTTTCGGTGTGGGGCAAGAAGGTCAATGGAGTTGGGGATCAAAAGATTCGGGTTGAATTCATCAACGCAAAAAATAATGTGATTGGAACCCAGGAGTTGTCCATCCTTGCTTCCAACTGGGAGAAACATGAAATGGTGATGACGGCAAGAGCTACTGAAGCTCATGGTCGTTTACGCATTTTCTTTTCAGGAAAAGGATCCATTGCCATTGATCATGTGTCGTTGTTTCCAACCGACACTTACAAGGGACGGGAGAATGGTTTGAGGCGGGATTTGGCTGAAGCTTTGGTCGATATCCATCCAGGAGTCTTTCGCTTCCCGGGAGGATGCATTGTGGAAGGTACCGATTTGGATACCCGTTACGATTGGAAAAAATCGGTTGGGCCGGTCGAAAACAGGCCTTTGAATGAGAATAGATGGCATTATACCTTCCCGCACCGTTTCTACCCCGACTATTTCCAGAGCTATGGCCTTGGATTTTACGAGTATTTTTTGTTGTCGGAAGATATGGGCGCTGAGCCATTGCCTGTTTTGAATTGTGGACTTGCTTGCCAATACCAGAATCAGGGTGATCATTGTCATGTGCCTGTTGGTGAGTTGGATTCATACATCCAGGATGCTTTGGATCTTATTGAGTTTGCCAATGGGTCGGCCACTTCTGCGTGGGGCAAAGTGCGTGCCGACATGGGGCATCCCGAGCCTTTCAACTTGAAGTTTATCGGCATCGGTAATGAACAATGGGGTAAAGAATACCCTGATCGTCTTGAACCGTTTGTAAAGGCAATCAGGGCCAGATACCCCGCAATCAAAATTATTGGTAGTTCAGGGCCATCCGCCGGCGGTGAGCAATTCGACTTTTTGTGGCCTGAGATGAAACGATTGAAAGTTGACTTGGTTGATGAACATTATTATAAGGAACCCGCTTGGTTTTTTGCGAATGCCAGCCGTTATGATGGTTACGACCGGAAGGGACCAGCTGTTTTTGCCGGTGAATATGCGTCGCACGATTATCCCTCAGGGAAGCAGAACAATTTCTTGTCGGCGCTTTCCGAAGCTGCATTTATGACTGGACTTGAGCGCAATGCCGATATCGTCCATATGTGCACCTACGCACCTTTGTTCGCTCATGTGGATGCGTGGCAATGGAATCCTGATATGATTTGGTTCGACAATCTCCGGATGGTGAAAACGCCCAATTATTATATCCAGCAGCTATATGCCTTGAATAAGGGTTTTAATGTGATGAACCTCACCTGGTTAAAAGATAAGAAAGCTGTTGTGGGACAGGAGAATCTTTATGCTTCTGCTGTTTATGATAAGGTTGACAAGTGTTTCATCATCAAGATTGCAAACACATCCGAGGAAACCAAAGAGATAAAAATAACATTGACGGGCTTGAAAAAAGGAGTGGTGCCCACTGTTGGAGAGTGTACTATGATGCAAAACGCAGATCTGAAAACAATCAATACATTGGATTCTCCAATTGGAATTGTTCCTCAAGAAACAACAGGCAGTGTTAAGGAGAGGATTTTCACGACCACTGCGAAACCACAATCATTCAATGTGTACCGGATTAATCATTGATTGTATTTGTTTTCTGTTGAAACCAAGTTGGCCATCTGAAGGCATGGCCAACTTGGTTTTTTTTGTATGTGCTGAAAAGATGGTTATTTCAGCGCTTTCAATGCTGCTTCGTAGTCTGGCTCTTCAACAATGTCGGGCACCTGTTCGGCGTGAATCACTTTGCCTGCTTCATTCAAAACCACAACGGCACGGCTCATCAAGCCGGCCAAGGGGCCATCTTCGATGCGTACGCCATAGCTTTGGCTGAAGAGCTCGTTGCGGAACTCCGACAGCATCACCACGTTGTTGAGACCTTCGGCACCGCAGAAACGGGCTTGGGCAAAGGGTAGGTCGCGTGAGATGCACAATACGGTGACATCCTTGTGTTCCGATGCTTCTTTGTTGAACCTGCGGACAGAGGCCGCGCAAACGCCTGTGTCGATGCTGGGGAAAATATTCAAGACTACTTTTTTGCCTTTGTAATCGGCCAGTTTTGATTCGCTCAAATCGGTTTTTACCAGAATGAAATCGGGGGCTTCTGCCCCTACTCGTGGAAGATCACCAACGGTGTGGATGGGTGATCCTTTTAATGTAATATTTGCCATGTTTTAGTTTTTAGTTTGGTTATACAACAACTGTTTCTTTGGTTTTGTTCATGAGTTTGAAGATAACAGAAAAAAAGTTGACCGCCTGCCTGAAATCTTAACAATTAAAATTATTTTTATAATTAATTCTGCAATTGTTGGATTTAATAAATTGTATTTGATATGAAAACCTATCCCAATCTACGTTCACTTTGTACGGCCTTTTTTTTGATCACCTTTCTCTTTGCTTCGGAAGCATCGGATTTCAAATTGATCCAAAGTCAGATTAAAAGTGCGGTTGTTTACCGCCAAGGGGCATTGGTTTCCCGTGAAGGGGATGTTCAACTGCCTAAAGGTCGTTCTACGGTTGTTTACAAAGGATTGTCGTCCAAGCTTAAGCAGGAGACCATGCAGGTGTCTGCAGCCTCCGATGGTGTGGTGATTGTGTCGGTGCGGCACAACCTGGATTATTTGAACCGCTCTGAAGTAGGTAAAGACATTGGTTTGCTGAAGGAGTTGCAACGCAGCATCAACGACAGCATTTCGGCACTTCGCAGCCAGAAGCAAGTCTATCAGCAGGAAAAAGAGATTTTGTTGGCCAATAAAGTTATTGGGGGTAACAATGGCTTGAAGATAGCCGAGCTGGAACAAGCCGTGGTTTTTGCCCGAAAACGACTTACGGAGATTGAATTGCTGGGGCGCGAGGCTGATCATGCAATCTATGGGTTGAAGCTTCGATTGGTAAATGTTTCGCAGCAGCTGATGGAGATCAATAAAACGGCGGATTTGCCCACCAGCATCATCGAGGTGGTGGTTTCGAGTCCTTCGGAAATCAAAACCAAGTTGTTGCTCAACTACTATGTTCCCGATGCCGGTTGGGATCCCTCGTACGATATCCGCATCGATGAGATCAATGATCCTTTAAAACTAGGCTATAAGGCCAATGTATGGCAGGATAGCGATGAAGCCTGGGATAACATTTTGCTGACACTTTCCACCGGAAATCCTGCTCTGGATAACAACAAGCCCGAGCTGTCGCCTTACTATCTAACTTTCAATAATTACTACCGATCATCACCAGCCGGTAGTAAATCCAGCGGATCATTCAATGGCACCGTATCGGGGCGCGTATTGGATGAAAATGGGGAGCCATTGCCAGGCGCCTCCATCTTAGAATTAGGCACCACCATTGGCGTGGTGTCCGATATGAATGGCAATTTCTCCTTGCGTGTTTCCAATCCCAATGCCATTTTGGAGTGTTCCTTTATCGGGTATGAACCGGTGCAGGCTGGCGTGGGTGGTCAGGTCAACTTCAAGATGAAACCATCGGAATTGCACATGGATGAGGTGGTGGTGGTTGCCTATGGTGTGAGTCGCGATGCGGATCTTACGGGAAGCGTAGCTGGCTTGAAGGTTTCCAAGGCAAAGGAGATGATTCCCATGTCGATTGAAAAACAGCAAACTTCCACCGAGTTCCAGATAACCATCCCTTATACCATTCCTTCGGATAAGCAGCCGTATGACGTCACCATGGTGGAATACCTTGTGCCGGCCAGTTACCAGTATTATGCTGTGCCCAAACTATCCACTGATGTTTTTTTGGTGGCGCGGATGAGCGATTGGCAAAATTACCATCTTTTGAACGGTAAGGCCAATATCTTTTTCAAAGGGATCTACCAAGGGGAGTCGTTGCTTGATTTGGAAAGTGTTGGTGACACCATCAACCTATCGGTGGGGCGCGACAAGGATATTTCTATTACGCGTGAGCTCCAGAAGGATTATTCAAGCCGCACCTTCTCGGGGAGTACCCGCAAGGAGATCAAGTCGTGGCTGATCACGGTGAAGAACAAAAAGGCCAATGCCATATCTTTGGTGGTTGAAGACCAGTATCCCATTTCGCGGGGTGATGAGATCAAGGTGGAAATGGTTGAGGCGAGCCAGGCAAAGAATGATGCTGTGGCTGGCAAGGTAAGTTGGGGGATTGTGCTTCAGCCAGGGGAGGTGAAAAAGATGCCATTCACTTATCAAGTGAAGTATCCTTCGGGAAAGAAGATGATTGTGGAATGATAAAATCAATTGAAGTCTATGTGCAAGGTTGTTTGTTTATCACTGCTTTTTTTTGTTCTTGGGATTGGGTTGTTTGCTCAAAAATCCATTTCCAAGGAACAGGCTGCGCTCATGGCGGAACTGCCATTGCGGTGCATTGTTCAGAAATATCCCTATAAGCCCGAGCTGGTGCTCAATTCGGAGCTGGATTTGAAAGCTCCGGTGGAGCATCACCCGGCTTTTTATGGTTGCTACGACTGGCATTCGGCTGTGCATGGTCATTGGGCGTTGGTGCAACTATTGGCGCTTCATCCCGGCCTGCCCCAAGGCTCATTGGTTGTTGATTTGTTGAATCAGAACCTCACCAGGGACAATATTTTGAGGGAGATGGATTTTTTTGACATCCCCAACAATGGGAATTTTGAGCGCCCTTATGGTTGGGCCTGGTTGCTGAAGCTTCATCAATCCTTGAAGCAGAGCGATCATCTCGAAATTCAACAGCTGGCGTCCCATGTTGAGCCATTGGCCAATTTGGTATCGGTAAAGCTGATGACGTTTTTGCAAAAATTGAATTATCCCATCCGAAGTGGCGAACACACCAATACGGCGTTTGCTTTGATCTTGGCTTGGGATTACGCCGTATTTGTTGGGAACGACTCCTTGAAGAATACAATCAGCCAAAAAGCTCGCCAGTTTTATTTGGCCGACCGTGATTATCCCATTTATCTGGAGCCTGGGGGGTTCGATTTCCTCTCCCCGGCACTGACTGAGGCCGCGTTGATGGCCCGGGTTTTGGAGCGTAAGGCTTTTGCTAGATGGTTCAAGGGTTTTGTGCCTGGTTTATATAGGGGAAAGTGGCAGTTGAAACCGGCTGTGGTTTCCGACCGCACCGATCCCAAGCTGGTTCATCTGGATGGCGTCAACTTCAGCCGCGCTTGGTGTTTGCGATACATTGGTGGCGTGCTTGGCGACTGGGCTTCTTCTTTTAATGGTTTGGCCAACCAACATCTGGATGCTTCCTTGCCTTATCTCACTTCGGGTGATTATGGCGGCGAACATTGGCTGGTCTCTTTTGCCATTTTGGCGATGGAATAGATAATAAAAGGGGCTGTCCAACTTTTTAGGACAGTCCCTTTCACATTGGATAGATTGGGTTTAGGAAATGGTTTCTTTTTATAGGTTAGGTAAGGTAAGGTGGTGTTAGTTGTAGCCGGTTTCGCCGTGTTCGTAAATGTCGAGGCCTTCTTCTTCCACGCGTCGGTCAACTCGTAATCCCACGGTTTTCTTCAGGATGGTGAACAGGATGTATCCTGTGCCAAGTCCCCAGATAGCAATGGCCACTACGCCAATGGCTTGGCTGATCAACTGGTTGAAGCCGAATCCGTAGAAGAGACCATGTGTGGTTGAAAAAAGGCCAACCATTAAGGTTCCAAAGGTTCCACAAATGCCATGAACCGAGGCAGCGCCTACTGGATCGTCGATTTTTAGTGTGTATTCAATAAAGTGTACTGCCATAACCAGAAGGATCCCAGCCAATAATCCGATGATGATGGCACCCACGGCGCTTACCTCAGCACAACCAGCTGTTACGGCCACCAAGCCAGCCAAGGTGCCGTTTAGGGTTAAACTCAAGGATGGTTTTTTGAATTTCTTCCAGCTGATCAGTAAGGCTCCCAAAGTGCCGGCTACAGCCGCCAGGTTGGTGGTGATGAAGATGTGCGATATGGCATTGATGTTATCATCGCCGGAGGCCGCCAATTGAGACCCGGGATTGAAACCAAACCACCCCATCCAAAGGATGAATACGCCCAGTGCGCCGTAGGTTAGGTTGTGGCCAGGTATGGCATTGGTTTTTCCGTTGAATTTTCCGATTCGAGGTCCCAAAATCCAGGCGCCTGCTAGGCCAAGCCAACCCCCCAGGGAGTGAACTGCTGTGGAGCCTGCAAAGTCGATAAATGGCGTGCTTAGGCTTGATAGCCAACCTCCGCCCCATATCCAATGGCCCGAGATGGGGTAGATGACCGCCGAGATGACCACGCTGAAAACCAGATAGGAGATGAAGTGGGTTCGTTCGGCCATGGCGCCCGATACGATGGTGGCCGCTGTGGCTGCGAATACGGTTTGAAAGAAAAGGAATGCTTCTGAGGGAATGCCGCCTTGCCAGATGGCATCCGAAAAGACGGCTGGCATGCCCAGAAATCCCATGATGTCCGAGCCAAACATCAGTCCGAAGCCTATCAGGAAAAAGGACAATGAGCCCAGGGTAAAGTCCATCAGGTTTTTCATCAGGATGTTGACACTGTTTTTTGCGCGGGTAAAACCGGCTTCCACCAGTGCAAAGCCTGCCTGCATCCAGAATACCAGTATCGAGGCTACCAGTACCCAGATGGTGTCTATCGATCGTGCGGAGATGGTGATGGCTGTGGCCATGGTCTCCATGGTTGTTATCTCTTCCATATTTGTATAGTGATGATTTTGTTAGGTCTTTGGATTGGATTATGCGTCGTAGAGTGACTCGTCGCCGCTATCGCCTGTTCGGATGCGGATGCTTTGCTCGATGGTTGAGACAAAGATGCGGCCATCACCCACTTCGCCCGTGTATGCTGCATTTCGCAAGGCTGCTATGGCTTTGTTGACGTTGATGTCGCGCACCACAAAGGTGATCATGGTGCGTTCGATGATGCTGGTGTCGTACATCACGCCGCGGTAGAGCCGTCCCTGTAAATCCTTGCCCAGGCCCCTGACGTCCCAGAAGGTCAGAAAATCGATGTCCGCTTCGTGAAGAGCTTTCTTGACGTCGTCGAACTTCGTTTTGCGGATCACTGCTTCAATTTTTTTCATAATGAGCGTGTTTTATAGTTGTTGATAGATGTAATTCTGATTTTCCAGCCGGGTTAGAAGGATACCCCTACCACAAAGTGCAATTGTTCAGACGAAGGATTGACTACCACGGTGCTGAATGGGGTGATGGAGAGTTTTTCTGTCAAGTCCACTTGTTTCTGGTAACGCAAACCAACTTGGCACACATTCCATTTGGCATCATCGGTGTACGACTCGTTTCCTGCTCCAGCAAAAACACTGATGTTGTTGTGCGAGTAGCCTGCCTCCAGGTAGAGATCGTCGTCCAAGTTGGCGTAGTAAGCCCCCATTAGGTAAAAACTGCCAATTTCTTGTTTGGCCGACAACTCGATGATGTGGTTGTTGATGTTGAAGTAGTTGCCGCTGCGTTCATTGAAAATCATGCCCGATTCGCCATCTATTCGCTTGGATTCAACCGGGAAAAAATAGTCGGTGACGGTTAATCCCAGACCGAATGGCAAGGTGTAGCCTGCAAATAGGTCGGTTTCGGTGCCTCCGGTGTTGTCACTTAGGCTGAAACTGCCCCAGGCGCCCAGTTGGAAATTTCCGTAGTTGAACACCAATGCAGGTTGTATGGCTGGCGCTGATCCAAAATCAGTTCCACGCCATACGTAGCGTGATACAAGATCGCTGTTGAGCGTGATTGAGGCAGTTGCTTTTTCGGCCTCTTGTGCGTCGCCAATCAATCGGCCAGCAAATAATGCAAAAATGATTAAAAAAATTTTTTTCATGATTTGGGTTTTGGTTGATAATTTAGTTATACCATATTTCCAAGGGGGTGTCCAAATTTAAAAATATAGTTTTCATGCAAACACCCCCTTGTGGATGATGGTGTAATGCAAAAATAGTGTCTTTTTTTAAAACAGACCCCTTTTTTGTAAGTTTTTGTAGTTAAAAAATGATAAATGCTTTCATTTTCTCTCTTTCCCTTGTCGGATTGTTAATGTTTAATCATGTTGTTTCCTGGTGTTTTCAAGGCTTGCGGGTGCCTCTCGATGTCGCTTTTTTTTGGGTTTTTGCCTTGTTGTGAATGGATGGGTTTTGTTAAAAAAAATTGACTGTGTTATTGATAATTCACAGCGAAGGGAAAATTTAAACAGGTTTTCTGGAGGTGGATTTGATTTTGTAACTGAAAATATTACTTTTGCTTTTGGATTATTACATAAATGATGGTATTTGTGGCGTTATGTAATGTGGTGGCGTCGCGATCTCTCTATTTTTTCAAACACGACAATTATGATGAATCGATTTCCTCAGAAGCAAGGGTTGTACGACTCAGAAAATGAGCACGACAACTGCGGTATTGGTTTCGTGGCCAATATTAAAGGGTGTCAATCCAATGACATCGTCAAGCGGGGGCTTCAGGTGCTGGTCAATATGACCCACCGGGGAGCCGAGAGTTCCGATAATAAATCGGGTGATGGTGCCGGGATTATGATGCAGATCCCACACGAGTTTTTTAAAACGGTTGTTCCCGAATTGCCTGCTGCCGGGAGTTATGGTACTGGTTTACTTTTCCTACCCCCAGAGGCTTCCGAGGCTACCCATTGTCGTGGCACCATTGAAAAATTTATTACCCAGGAGGGGTTGGCTTTGATTGGCTATCGCGATGTGCCAGTGAACAGTGAATGCCTTGGTGATATTGCCAGAGGAACAGAACCGTTTATACAACAGGTTTTTGTTACTGGGGATATGGAGCAGGATAAGTTGGAACGCAAACTCTACCTGGTGCGGAAGCAGGCTGAAATAGCCATCCGTCAAAGCGATTTATGTCAAAAGGCGTCTTATTATATGGTCAGCCTTTCCACCAAGACCTTTATATATAAAGGTATGCTCACGCCCGATCAGTTGGGGGATTATTTCCTCGACCTGAGTGATGCGCGCTTAAAAAGTGCTATTGCACTGGTTCATTCCCGCTTCAGCACCAATACTTTCCCAACCTGGGACTTGGCACAACCTTTCCGGTTGATGGCCCACAATGGGGAGATTAATACCATCAAAGGTAACCGCCTTTGGATGCAGGCGCGCGAAGGGTTGCTGGAATCGGATCTTTTTGGAGATGATTTGAGAAAGCTATTCCCGGTTATTGAACCCAATATGAGCGATTCTGCTTCGCTGGACAATGTGCTGGAGTTCCTTTTTATGACTGGTCGTTCCTTGCCCCATGCGCTCAGTATGTTGATTCCCGAGTCGTGGAACAGTAAAAACCCCATCCCCGACAGCCTGAAGGCTTATTACGAGTACCACTCCACCATTATGGAACCATGGGATGGCCCAGCTTCCATCGTCTTCACCGATGGTAGGTATATTGGTGGTACACTCGACCGCAATGGATTGCGTCCATCGCGTTATATCATCACAAAAAATGATATGATCGTGATGGGCTCCGAAGTGGGCGTGCAGGTGTTCGAGCCCGATGAGATTAAAGAAAAGGGGCGACTCCGGCCAGGAAAGCTGCTTTTGGTGGATACCAAATTGGGCATCATCATCCCCGACCAGGAGATCAAGTCGCAACTCTCGCGCCAGCATCCGTATGAAAACTGGTTGAAAGAGAACCGGATCCGCCTTCGGGATATTGATTCGCCCCAGCGTGTTCCTTCGTCGGTCGGCGACCAGTTTGAGATCTTCCGCAAGGCTTTTGGCTACAATAAGGATGATTTTGAGCAGATTGTTGCTCCCATGGCCGGTACCGCCAACGAACCGGTAGGTTCCATGGGGAATGATACGCCCATGGCTGCTTTTTCCGATAAACCGCAAAGGCTGTTTTCTTATTTCCGCCAGCTGTTTGCTCAGGTGACCAATCCCCCCATTGATCCCATCCGGGAGGGCTTGGTGATGGCACTGACCAATTATATTGGAGCCGTGAGCAAAAATTTGCTGACCGAAGGCCCCTCTCAATGCCGTTCCATTAAGTTTGAGAGCCCGATATTGAACAATACCGACCTGGGTAAAATCAAGGATTTTAGTCGGGAGGAGTTCACCCACGCCACCATTCCAATGCTGTTCCCTGCCAATAGTGGTGGAGAAGGGTTGAAGCTGGCTCTTGAGGGCATGTGTCGCGCCGCCGAAGAGGCTGTGGATCGCAATTGTAACTACATTATCCTGAGCGACCGCGGTTTGGATGCCGGGCAAGTTCCGGTGCCATCCTTACTGGCAGTTTCATCGGTACACCACCATTTGATCAAGGCCAAAAAGCGCATGCAGGTGGGGTTGATTGTTGAGACCGGCGAAGCTCGCGAAGTGATGCATTTTGCCCTGTTGCTGGGCTATGGCGCCAGTGTGATTAACCCTTATTATTGCTTTGCCGTCATCGAAGAGCTGGTGAAAAAAGGTATTGTTGAAACTGATTATCAAACGGCTCGGGAGAATTACATCAAGTCGGTTGATAAGGGCATCTTGAAAATCATGTCCAAGATGGGAATCAGCACCTTGAGGAGTTACCATGGTTCGCAGCAGTTCGAAGCCGTAGGAATTTCCAATGAGGTCGTTGAATCCTGCTTTACCGGTACGCCTTCAAAAATTGGCGGTATTGGTTTCGGGGAGATCGCCAGTGAAGCCCAGTTGTTCCACGACCAAGCCTTCAAGACTTCATTCCTTCCCCCGCCGTTTGACATCAGTGGGGCTTATGCCTACCGAAAAAATGGCGAAAAGCATGGGTGGAATCCTGAAACCATTGGCTTGTTGCAGTGGGCTACCTCGCAAAATGATTATGAAAAATATAAAGAATTCAGTGCCAAGGTTAATGAGAATAACCGCTCCCCATTGTTTATCCGAGGATTTCTGAAATTCAAATCGGCCAACCCTATTCCTCTGGAGATGGTGGAACCCGAAGAGGCCATCATGAAGCGGTTTGTGACTGGAGCCATGTCGTATGGTTCTATCTCTAAAGAGGCGCACGAAGCTTTGGCTTTGGCCATGAATTCCATTGGTGGCCGGAGCAATACCGGGGAAGGAGGAGAGGATGCTGAGCGCTTCTATACCAACGCGCGTAGTGCCATCAAGCAGGTTGCTAGCGGTCGCTTTGGCGTTACCAACAATTACCTGGTAAATGCCGATGAGCTCCAGATTAAGATTGCCCAAGGGGCTAAGCCCGGGGAGGGCGGTCAGTTGCCTGGTTTTAAGGTGGATTCCATCATTGCTGGATTGCGCAATTCCACGCCTGGCATTACTCTGATTTCGCCACCGCCGCATCACGACATCTATTCCATCGAGGATTTGGCTCAGCTGATCTTCGACCTCAAATGCACCAATCCCAAAGCCCGCATCAGCGTGAAGCTGGTGTCGGAAAATGGTGTGGGCACCGTGGCTGCTGGTGTGGCTAAGGCTCATGCCGACCTGATAGTGATTTCGGGTACGGAAGGCGGTACTGGTGCGAGCCCTTCCAGCTCCATTAAACATGCCGGTTTGCCGGTGGAGATTGGTTTGGCCGAGGCCCAACAGACCTTGGTGATGAATAATTTGCGCGGAAGAGTGAAACTTCAAACAGATGGTCAGCTTAAGACTGGCCACGATGTGGTGAAGATGGCTTGTCTGGGTGCCGAGGAGTTTGGTTTCGCCACAGGGGCGTTGGTGACCTTGGGCTGTATCTTAATGCGCAAGTGCCACTTGAACACCTGTCCAGCTGGTATCGCCACTCAGGATGAAACATTACGCCGACGCTTTGTAGGTAAGTATGTTTTTGTGGTGAATTACTTCCGGTTCATTGCCCGAGAGGTTCGTGAGATCCTTGCCGAAATGGGCGCCCACAGCCTTGATGAGGTCATCGGGCGCAGCGATCTGCTGGAGCCGGATGCTTCGGTAGGAAATTGGAAAACTACAGGCATCGACCTGTCACGCCTGTTGTATTTTCCCGAAGCGGCGCTGAAGTACCCGATTCACCAGACCATGGCGCAAAAGCACGATGTGGATGGTGTGATGGATGTGGATCTGATCAAGATGGCGCAACCCTCGTTGATGAGTCAACAAAAGGTTTGGATGGCACGACCAATCAAAAATACCGATCGTACCGTTGGAGCCATGCTGTCGGGTGAAATCTCGAAACTCTATGGTGAAGAGGGACTTCCTGCTGACACCATACATGCTACCTTTACCGGTAGTGCCGGACAGAGTTTCGGCGCTTTCCTGGTGAAAGGAGTCACCTTCCGCCTCGAGGGCGATGCCAACGATTATCTTGGTAAGGGGCTCTCTGGCGGTAAAATTGTGGTGGTGCCTCCCATCGGCTCTTCATTCAAGCCCGAAGAGAACATCATCATTGGTAATACTGTGCTTTATGGTGCCACACGTGGATTCCTGAGCGTGCGAGGAGTTGCCGGTGAGCGTTTTGCTGTGCGCAACTCGGGTGCCCTGGCTGTGGTGGAGGGTGTTGGAGACCATTGTTGTGAATATATGACCGGGGGTCGTGTGGCCGTGTTGGGAAAGACGGGTCGGAACTTTGCTGCCGGGATGAGTGGTGGTATCGCCTATGTGCTCGACGAGGACGGGTCGTTCGATTATTATTGCAACAAAGGGTTGGTTGACCTTGAGCCGGTTGGCGATTTGGCCGACGTACAAGAGTTGCAGTGGCTACTCAACGAGCACTTGTTGTTGACCAACAGCGACCGGGCACGTGAGATTTTGGTAAATTGGAATTATTTCCAGCCCAAGTTCGTCAAGGTCATACCATTTGAATACCGCAAGGTGCTTCAGGAGCAAAAAATCAGGGAGCTGGAGCAAAAGCTTCAGGCCACCGAAGATGCGCCGTATATTAGAGAGTAGTTTTGTATTGTATCATAACGGAGCCCGGGATATTTTTTCCGGGGTTCGGGTAAATATTGAGATCATCATGGCAGATCCCAAAGGTTTTATGAAGGTTGCCCGAAAGGATGGCGGCAACCGGCCCATCTCAGAGCGTATCGACGATTACGGTGAGGTGGAGCAGACATTGAATGAGCAAGATCGTCGACTGCAGGCTTCACGCTGCATGGATTGTGGTATTCCTTTTTGCCACTGGGCTTGTCCCGTTGGAAGCAAAATTCCTGAGTGGCAGGATGCTGCATGGAAGGGCGACTGGAAATTGGCCAGCGAAATATTGCAGTCAACCAACAGTTTTCCTGAGTTCACCGGGCGTATCTGTCCGCATCCCTGCGAGAAATCGTGCACCCTGGCCATCCATCACGAGGCGGTGACCATTCGAGAGAATGAGGCAGCCATTATGGAACGGGCTTTCGATTTGGGTTATGTGCAGCCTAGGATTCCACAGCACCGAACCGGTAAGTGTATTGCCGTGATTGGCTCAGGCCCTGCCGGATTGAGTGCGGCCGACCTGCTCAACCAGGCCGGACACCAGGTGGTGGTTTTTGAAAAGGACGATGCCGTGGGCGGATTGTTGCGCTATGGCATTCCCGACTTCAAGTTGAGCAAGAAGGTGATTGACCGGCGCATCAGGTTGTTTGAGGCCGAAGGTATTGAGTTTCGCTGCAATGTGCAGGTGGGCGTCGATGTCACAGGTGAGGCTTTGATACGCGATTTCGATGCCGTGGTGCTGGCCATCGGCGCCATGAAACCTCGCGACCTCCAGGTGGAAGGGCGTGAATTGCAAGGCATCCATTTTGCTATGGATTTTCTGAAGCAGCAAAATAAGGTGGTTCGTGGGGAGGAGATTGATTCGAAGGAACGCTTGTTGGCACGCGGCAAAAATGTGCTGGTGATTGGCGGAGGCGACACGGGCAGCGATTGCGTGGGCACCTCTAATCGGCAGAAGGCTGCTTCGGTGATGCAGATTGAGATCATGCCCAAGCCGCCAGTAGAAAGGTCTTCCAATAATCCTTGGCCATTCTGGCCCATGGTGTTGAAAACTACTTCCTCGCACGAAGAGGGGTGTGATCGGCGCTGGAGCGTCAATACCAAGCGTTTTATTGGCGAACATGGCGCTGTTAAACAAGTGGAGCTGGTCGAAGTTGAGTGGAAGCGCAATGATGTCGGTCAAATGGTGATGGTTGAAATCCCAGGTAGCGAGTTTGTTGTGGATGCTCAACTGGTTTTGCTCTCCATGGGTTTTGTGTCGCCAATCCATGAAGGTTTGGTGGCCGAATTGGGATTGGAGCTCGATGGACGAGGAAATATAAAGGTGGCGCAGAATTTTGCCACCAGCCGACCAGGCGTGTTTGCCACTGGCGATGCTGCCAATGGGGCTAGCCTGGTGGTTACAGCCATTGCCCGAGGGCGCGAAACGGCTCGGCAAGTGCATGATTATGTTACGCAATAAATAGAGGTTTCTTTATTTTGGATCCGCCCTTGCATGGGGGCGGATTTTTTTTGTCCTATTCTCTTTGCTTTCAGTCAATAATTGTTCTCCAAAGCTGGATTAGTTAATTTTTTTGCCATAAATTTATATAAGAGATTGAACGAAAAATCATTTTTAGTTTCTGTCATATCGGTTTTGTGTTTTATATTTTAAAATAAACCTTAAACAATTTGGAAAATTAAAAATCAATCACGACTTTTGTTGATGTATTACGGTAATTAAATACCGAAATAAATTAAATACTCTAGTGTGCTGTTGGTGTGATTTTTAAGGTTGAAGGGTATGTGATGATGATGTTGATCGAGAGGTGATCGATATCTAGGAAGAGTAAAAAATGTTTGAACAAAAATTCCATATTATGACCGCAGAACAATTCAATTACAAACTGGTGGGAGTTCAACAGAAAATGTTAAACTATGCATTGTCTCTCACATCGGATTCCAACGATGCACAGGATTTGCTCCAGGAAACTAATTTCAGGGCGCTCTCGTCACAGGACAAATTCACCATGGACACCAATTTTTCGGCCTGGATGTACACCATTATGCGTAACTCATTTATAAATAGTTACAGGCGCAAGTACAAGATGAAGCAATCGCCCATGCTGGTTGATGAAATAGGGTTTTTATCCAATAAATACTATACTGAAGAGACGCCTGAGGTTTTTCGTGCAACCAATGAGATTCATCTCTTCATGGGTAAATTGGATCAAGACTTCAAGGTTCCATTGGATATGCACATGCAGGGTTATAAATACAAGGAGATTGCCGAGCACCTCGATATGCCCATTGGTACAGTTAAGAGCCGCATCTTCTTTGGGCGAAAAAAATTGGCTAAGATGATTTCACAGTAATCACTTGTTCATAAAAAGTTCCGATTGAAAAACCGGATCTTTTTTTATTTGCTAAGTTGCTCTTTTTTTAGTATTTCCATTTATTGGCCAATTTCACCAACGAGAGCATCACTGGGACTTCCACCAGAACACCCACCACCGTTACCAAAGCGGCAGGCGACTGCAATCCGAAGAGGGCAATGGCCACGGCGACTGCCAATTCAAAAAAATTGCTGGCGCCAATCATGGCTGCCGGGGAACAGATGGCGTGGGGCAGCTTCAACTTACGGCCACCAAACCAGGAAATGAAGAAGATGAAGTAGGTTTGAATCACCAGCGGAATGGCCACCAGCAGGATGATGAGTGGGTTTTCCACAATGATGTTGCCCTGGAAGGCAAACAGGAGCACCAAGGTGAGCAGTAAAGCCACGATGGAAACCGGTTTGAACTTGGGCAGGAACTCATTCTTAAACCATTCAGCTCCTTTGCGCTTGATCAACACTTTATGGGTGATGTAGCCTGCCAATAGGGGCACCACCACAAAGACCAAAACGCTGGCTACCAAAGTGTCGTATGGAATGGTGATGTTGGTGATGCCCAGCAGGAACCCCACAATGGGGACGAATGCCACTAGGATGATCAGGTCGTTCACCGACACCTGCGCCATTGTGTAGTTGGGGTCGCCATCGGTGAGGTAGCTCCACACAAAAACCATGGCGGTGCAAGGAGCTGCTCCTAAAAGGATGGCGCCGGCAATGTATTCGCCTGCCAGTTCGGGCGATATAAAGGCGCCATAGAGTTTGGAGAAGAATATCCATGCAAAAAAAGCCATGGTGAACGGCTTGATCAGCCAGTTGACTACTATGGTTAATATCAATCCCTTGGGCTGTGTGCCCACTTTTTTCAAACTTGAAAAATCCACCTGGAGCATCATGGGGTAGATCATTAGCCAAATCAATATGGCTACAGGGATATTCACCTTGTAAATATCCATATTACTCACCACCTGGATGTCGTCGCCAAGCAAGCGGCCAATGGCAATGCCGGCAGCAATACAAATTGCCACCCAAAGGGTGAGGTACTTCTCGAAAAAGTCTATCTGTTTCTTATTGTTGCTCATAGTTGTGATTTGAAGATTGGTTGATTTGAGAATTTGAAGATTGATTAGGTTGTTGTAGATGAGCTGATAATCTTGGAAAGAACTTTGATGATTGAAATGATCTTAGCATGCAATAATTCGTTAGAAGGATAGCTATTTCTTGTTTGCTTCAAGTTGCTCAAAATATCCGATTATATCCAACGCAAATTCCATGGATAGATTCACAATCAAGTTGTCTTTGTCATTTCTCATACCTATTTCATTTTCAAATCATCAAATCATCAAATCAACTCATCATTAAATTATCTTCATAAAACTTACGGAAACTTGCTTTAATTTCGTCGCGTACCCTGATGAATTCGCTCCAGATGAACTCATCGGTGCCTGTGGCGTGCGAAGGGTCGTCGAAACCGATGTGTAAGCGGTGGTTCACCTTGCCCAGGAAGGCAGGGCAAGCTTCGTTGGCACCGCCACAAACGGTGATGACGTAATCCCACTCCTCGCCAAGGTATTTTTCCACCGAATCGGAGGCGTGGTGGCTGATGTCGATGCCGATTTCGGCCATGGCTTTAACGGCTTTGGCATTTAACCTGCCCGAAGCTTCGGTACCTGCAGAGCAAACGGTCAGTTTGGGATCGAAGGATTGGAGGAATCCGTGGGCCATCTGGCTGCGGCAACTGTTGCCGGTACAAAGGATCAATACTTTCATGATTTCTTAGTTTGAGAATTTGTAAATTGGTTGATTTGAATATTTTTTTGTTGTTAACGATGAATCAGCACATTAGTCAATTAAATATTGCAGTTTGTCTGATTGTCCATGCAGAATTCATCATCCACAAAAAAATTGTTGAAGAGTGATTTGTATTTCTTAATTGTTGGGCCGCAAAGGCAATAGTTGATTTTCAACCCGTCGATTTCCCCGTGGATCAGTCCCATGTTTTTTAGTTCCTTCAAGTGTTGCGAAACGGTTGTGCGACTCAAAGGCAGCTGATCTGAAATGTCACCGGATATGCAGGTTTTCGTTTGAGCCAGGTGTTGCAGGATGGCCAGGCGGGCTGGATGGGAGATCACTTTAGCAAACTGCGCCAAATGTTGCAACTCTTCATCAAATATCTCTCGTTTGTCCATGATCAAGTGGTGTTGTTTAGTATGACGCAAACATACGACATGCGAGAAGCAAAATCAACCTGGTGTTACTCATTTAATGAAAACTTAACACTCACCTCCCCTTTGGCAATTATCGTTTTCTGTTTCAAACTCTAAGGTGGCATGTTGGATATTCACATGTTCCAACTCGTGTTTGATTGTGTTTTTAATCCTGTTTTGCGTTTCCATGTTGGTGTCGCAGGCCACGATAATATGAGCCGTCATGGCATTTTGCGATGAGCTGATGGCCCAAACATGGAGGTGGTGGACGTCAATGACGCCTTCTACTTGCTTGATTTCAGCCACAACTTCGTCGAGTTTGATGCCTCGTGGCACTCCATCGAGGGTGAGCGTTAGGCTGTCTTTGAAGAGGTTCCATGTTGAATGGAAAATAACTGCAACAATTGCAAAGCTTACAACCAAGTCGAGCCAGTAAAGCTGGAAGAAGAAAATGAGCAAGCCCGAAACCACCACGCCCATTGAAACAGCCGCATCGGCCATCAGGTGCAGGTAGGCGCCTTTGATGTTCAGGTCGTTTTCTTTCTCTTTGAAGAAGAGGAAAGCCGAAATGGCATTGATCAGGATGCCAATGCCGGCCACAATTGCAATTGGAGCGCCTTGCACCTCCACCGGGTTGTGCAATCGGCTGATGCTTTCCCATAGAATGCCGCCAATGGCCACAAAAAGCACTACCGAGTTGATGAGCGACACCAAAATGGTTGATTTGCGATAACCATAAGTAAACTTTTCATTCGACTTAACCTTGGCCAGGCGGAAAGCCAGCATGGCCATGGCTAGCGAAGCCACATCGGTTAGGTTGTGGCCGGCATCCGTAATTAGTGCCAAAGAGTCGAGATACAATCCGGCAACAAACTCAATAACCACATACAGCAAATTGATGGTTATCCCTATGATGAAAGCTCTATTGAGGTTGGTGATGACCGGTGTGTGTTGATGGTTGTGTTCCATGGTTTAAGCTTTAGGAAAACTACACTCTTCTTTCTTCTCAAAGTATCAGGTTGAACAAGTACCCCAAGGTAATAATGAACAGCGTAATGACACCAAAAAAGATCCCGATGAGTTTCCATTTCATCACTTTTTTGAGTAGGGTGGCTTCGGGCAGCGAGAGACCCACCACCGCCATCATAAAGGCAATGGCCGTACCAAGCGGAACCCCTTTGGCCACAAATACCTGGATCACCGGTACGATACCGGCGGCATTGGCATACATGGGCACAGCCAAGATAACAGCCAAAGGAACCGCATACCATTTGTCGGCCGATAGGAATTCGGTGAAGAAATTTTCGGGCACGTAGCCGTGCATGGCAGCGCCGATGGCAATGCCAATGATGACATACAGCAACACTTTGCGCACAATTTCCCATCCATCGGCAATGATGGTAGACAGCCGGTCTATGAATGGGGTTTTTTCGCCTTCCCATGTTTCATTTTCTTTTATGGCATTTGCCTGTACTTGACGCACCCAATCGCTCAAATATTTGTCAAGCTTCAGTTTGCCAAGTATGTAGCCGCCAATCATGCCCATTAGAATGCCGCTGCCGGCATAGATCATGGTGGCCTTGATGCCGAACAAGCCCAGGAACATGGCCACGGCCACTTCGTTCACCAAAGGGGAGGTGATGAGGTAGGCGAAGGTGACGCCAAGTGGAATGCCCCCTTTTACAAACCCTATGAAGAGAGGGATGGAGGAGCAGGAACAAAATGGAGTGACAGCACCAAAAAAGGAAGCGAAGAAGTACTCCAACCCATACATTTTTTTAGTGGTGAGGTAAATTCTCAGTCGGTCAACGGGGAAATAGGCATTGACGGCACCCATCAAGCTGCTGATAAGGAAGAGCAGAATCAGTATTTTCACCGTGTCGTAAAAAAAGAAGTTGATGGCAGCCCCTAGATGCGACTCGACTTTCAATCCGAGGAGGTCGTATGTGAATGCATCGACTAATGCCGGCAAGAAATGGTAAAGCGCCAACAGTAGGGGTAGGACTATTGAAATGGAAATGATTAGCCTTTTTCTTTTTTTGTTCTCTTGTGTCAATTCTTTATTTGGCACTTCGATGCCACATGCCGTGCATTCATTTTTTGTTAAACCTTTTGATAAAAGCTCTGATTTACTCATAATGCTAATTTGTTGTTCGTAATGAAACGAACATTTATATTAAAAATTTTTAATGTCAGCTCAGATAGATGGTGTAAACCTGGAAGGCTCCAACCACGATGAAAAGCACGGCTACAACGCGGCGGAACCAAATTTCAAAGGTCTTGATGTTTTTGTAAATATTGCCGATGGATCCAACGCTAAAAGCAATCAGCCAGGCGAAGATGATCACCGGGATGCCGGTGGCTATGGCAAACGAAATTGGTAAAAGCAAACCGCTTGAAGTGCTTACCGTCATGGGGATCAACATGCCGAAGTAGAGTACTCCGCTGTAAGGGCAGAATGCCAATGCGAAGACGATGCCGAGCAAAAGGACACCCCAAAAGCCACCTTTCGATTTATTTTCCATCTTCTCGGTGAGGGATCCTAAGCCTGGAATGGTAAGCTTGATGACCCCCAGCATAAACAACCCGATGACAATCAGCAGTGGTCCCAAAAGTTTTTCGCCCCACTCCTGGAGCGGGCCGGACAAGTCGAATTGGCTGGCTCCGAAAAAGAAGATGGCTCCAATGGCGGTGTACGAAATAACCCTCCCCAAGGTATAAACCAACCCATTGACAAATACCTTTCGTTGGTTCTCAATATCTTTGCTGATAAAGCCAATGGCAGTTATGTTGGTGGCCAATGGACAGGGACTGATGGCGGTCATCAATCCCAGCAGGAATGCCGAAAGTAGCGGGATTTGCGATGATTCGAAAAATTGTTGAAGTATCTCCATATTAATTCATTAAACCATCGACTGTTGATTTGATTTTTGCTTTCAGGTTTTCGGGTTTGGTGCGGGCATTCATAAAGGCTTCATTGGTGAGGTTGACTACTTTATCGCCTTTCACAATGATCAGGGTTTGTCCCGATACCTTGTATTTGGCAATCAGTGGGTTGCCCTTTTCTTCTTCGCGGTTGATGGACGAGAACGCAATCTTGTCGCCATAATACTCCTTCAGAGTTTGTTTGGTCACGTCTTCTACCGCATTGCAGGTGGCGCAACGGCGTGTGGCATGAAAGTAGTAGGCTTTAACTGCAGAAGCATCGTTGGTTTTGACTGCGGTTGTTTTAGATTGCTTGCTTTCGGCGGCGTGGTTGCCGCAACATTGCGCCCTGGCTGTCAACATTCCCAATAGGAAGATAAAACTGAGTGTGGTGATTAATTTTCTCATCTGTAAAAATATTATTTGGTTAACAATTGCTTGATCTCTTCAACTGAAGGTACTCTACCTTTTAGTACCACTTTGCCATCAACCACCAAGGCGGGGGTGGTCATCACGCCAAAGTTCATGATTTCCACGATGTCTTCAACTTTGGTGACATTGGCCTGGATGGCCAACTCATTAACTGCCTCAATGGTGTTTTTTTCTAATGTCTTGCACTTGGTGCATCCGGTGCCTAATACTTTGATTTCCATAATTTTGATGTGCTAATGGTTTAATGTGTTAATATGCTAATTGTTTGATTTGATGATTATTTAGTTTCATGAGTATTTAGTTTTGTTGAGTGAATAATTTTGGATAGTAGCTTTTGAATGACTAAAAGTTGTTCTAACAAATCCATCGGGTCGGGGTACGATTTTGATTGTGTGCAAAGCTTTAGCAAATATTCTGTTTCATTTGCTTCTTTTGCTGATATTTTGAGTTTATGAATGAAATCTGCTCTGCTCTCTGCATTTTGTGCTTCGTTAATATTGGCTCCTATTGACGTTCCCGATCTCAAGAGTTGTTTTGCGATCACAAATCTTCTATGTTCTTCTAGTAGTTCTGTATATCTGAGTGCAAATGCAAAGCTTAAATCTAATACTGCGTTTTGCATGGTGTTTTTGTTTAATTGGCAAAATTGTTAGGGAAATGCATTTTAGAGTTAAAATCTATAGATAGACGTTTTTTTAATGGTGCAGCCAATACAGTATCCCATTATAAAAATCATCACATTACCACATCATCGCATTAGCACATTAGTCAATCAATAAAAACTTTTTAAACAAATCTTGTGCCTCTTTCCAGTTTTCTTTGTTGAGGCAATATTTCACTTTGGGTGTCTCTATTTCTCCTTGAATCAATCCGGCATCTTTTAGTTCCTTAAGGTGTTGCGACAAGGTTGATTTCACGATTGGCAACTCTTCCGTCAAGTCGCCACTGTAGCAACAGCTTTGCTTGGAGAGTGTTTCCAGCACATACATGCGTATTGGGTGACTCATGGCCTTTGCATAGCGAGCCATCTTTTTTTGCTCTTCTGTGATTATCTCTTTTTTTGACATTGTTGTTCGTTGATTACCGAACAAAGATAACAAGTTATATTGAAGGTTTCTAAAGTTTTTATCACTTTCGACCGGAAAAAAATATTTTATTTTCTGTACCCTAAGGACTATTGGGCTCTTGAGTTTGCAAGAAATATGGTTCTGCTCATTGATTGGCAATGGCGGACAATTCTCACCTTTGTCATAGTTAAGTAATAAGCGTTTTGCCAATATTATGCTATTTATCCAAAGAAAAGGTAGGCGATAAATATGGCGGCAATCACCCCTGCCAAGTCGGCAATCAAACCACAAGCCACGGCGTGACGGGTTTTTTTGATGCCCACGGAGCCAAAATAGACGGCCAGGATGTAGAAGGTGGTGTCGGCAGCACCTTGGAATAGGCAGGAGAGGCGCCCCACAAAGGAATCAGCCCCAAAGGTCTTCATCGACTCTATCATTAGCCCTCGGGCACCACTGCCGCTGAGCGGTTTCATAAAGGCGGTGGGCAAGGCCTCCACAAAGGTGGTGTCGAGTCCAACAAGGTGGACGGCCATGGCTATCCCTTCAATGATGATGTTGAGCATGCCGCTGGCTCGGAAAACGCCCACAGCCACCAGTATGGCTACCAGGAATGGGATGATTTTGACGGCGGTGGAAAAACCCTCCTTGGCACCTTCGATAAAGGCATCGTAAACATTCTCCTTTTTGCGTAGAGCCATCAGGATAAAGCTGGTGATGATGATGAACAGCAGTAGGTTGGCGCTCACCAGCGATATGGTTTGGATGGTCTCCTGTTGCATTTGGCTAAGGGAATAGAGTGCCAGTCCAATCAGCAATGAAAAACTTCCCAGGTAGGCCAGCACCACCTTGTTGAGTAGGTTAATGCGTTGAACAAACGCCACCGAGAGCAATCCGGCCATGGTGGAGAAGAAGGTGGCCAGCAGGATGGGGATAAAAACGTCGGCCGGGTTGGCCGCTCCCCATTGTGCCCGGTAGGCCATGATGGTGACGGGGATAATGGTGAGGCCTGAGGTGTTTAGCACAAGGAACATGATTTGGGCATTGGAGGCGGTGTCTTTGTTGGGGTTAACTTCCTGAAGTTCCTTCATTGCCTTGAGACCCATGGGGGTTGCTGCATTGTCGAGCCCCAGCATGTTGGCCGACAGGTTCATGATGATACTGCCATAGGCCGGGTGGTTGCGGGGCACATCGGGGAAGATGCGCACAAAAAGTGGTGCCACGAGCCGGGCTAGGATGTTGACCATGCCGCCTTTTTCGCCAATGCGCATGAGTCCCATCCAGAGTGTCAAAACTCCGGTAAGGTAAAGGGAGGTTTCAAAGCCGGTTTTCGACATGTCGAAGGTGGCATTCATCATGGCCGGAAATACCTCCATATCGCCGAAAAATACCAGCTTGACCAGTCCGGTAACAAATGCCAGGAGAAAAAAAGCGACCCAAATATAATTTAATACCATGCGATGATTATTCTACGATCCATATTTTGAGGTTGTCGAGTTTGTAACTGTCGCCAGAGTTCCCCAATCCCACCATGCCTTTTTGCATCAGGCGTTCATCATTCGATTCGAACACCAGGTTGCCATCGGTCCATACCTTGATAGAGCTTTCCTGGATGTTGCGCTCAATTTTCACCTTGTGCCACTGCTCAAAGCCCCATGCTATGCCTCTCTCCTGTTTTTCAAGGATGCGTTGCCGGCTTCCCCCTTCGGTCACAAACATATTGTGGGTGAACCGGTCGGCTTGGGAGGCCAGCTGGGCAAAGGCAAACTGGTTGGCCGACTGGTAACCGAATATCAGGCAAAGGTGCACCAGGTTGTAATTGGTTGGTGTCTGCATCACATCGGTTTCCAGGATGAAGCTGCCCACTTCAGTGTTTTTGAACAGGAGGGTGGATTGTATGGAGCTGTCTTTGGAGCTGTTTGTTTCGATGTGTTTCAGGCATTTACCGCTATTGCCATTTTTACTAATGATCCATCCTGTTGTGTCGCTCAAATGCAATAGCGACAACTCTTTGGGAGAGCTGAAGGTTAATTCGTAATCGGGTTTCACAGGTTTGGTGGCTTGTGCCAAGGCGACCAGAGTGATGAGTGTAAAAAGCAGCGTGGCTGTCGATCGAAGCATAGGTTAAGGTTTTGCTGTTGAGCGTTTGGTTATTTATGTGGGTTGTTTTTGTTGCGGTAGGCATCGTGTGGTGCGCCAAACTCCTTGCAAGTCACCCGTTCGATGGGCACTTTCCATATTTTTACGTTGCGCACGGCCGGATCGTTGTATTGGAAATGGGCATCGGTGTATTGTTCCATGATGATGTCGAGTACTTCCCTTTTCTGATCCAGATCTTCCACAAATTCCACCTTACCCCATGCAATGACGCTTTTGCTCTTCATGCGGTAACTGCATGCTACCTGTTCGTTCTGGAACACCAGCTCGTGGTCGGTGGAGAAGGTGATGCAGATGTTGTTGTTTTCATTCAGTGTGCTGATCACCCTTCCTTCGGGCGCCGAATGGAGGTAAATGACCTGGTTGCGGTAGCCGAAATTCATAGGTAGAACATAGGGGATCAGGTCAAGTCCGGTGACTCCGATAAAGCAGATGTCGCATTTTTTGATGACGGCTTCGATAAATTCCTGATTCTCGTGAAAGAGGGTTTTCATTTTCGGTTGGTTGATGGTTGTGTCACAAATATAAAAAAATTTGTTGTATTGTTAGCCCGCTAGGTGGGCTCCCTGTTGTCGGGTTACCGTTTTTGTTGGAGCGAGTCCATAAATACCGTTTTCAATTCCAGAAGCGATTCGATGGTGTAGAAGTCGGGGTGCTCGATGGGCTCATCCACCACCTCGTGTGCCCACGTAATGTGGTAGGGGATGTGCACTGCTTTGCCGCCCAGCTTGAGCACCGGCAGCACGTCCGACTTTAGGGAGTTGCCAATCATCATAAAATGTTGGGCCTCCAGGTCGATGTGGTGCAGTAGCTTGCCATATTCCCGGGTGGTTTTTTCACTCATGATCTCCACATGGTGGAAATATTCCTCCAGTCCCGACTCTTTAAGCTTGCGTTGCTGGTCGTGTAGGTCGCCTTTGGTGGCCAGCACCAGCTTGTGGTGGGGTGCCAAAGCCTCCAGAATATCCAAAGCACCGGGTAGTAATTCCACCGGAAGCACCAACATCTGTTTGCCTATTTCGATGATTTTGTTGATGATGCGCGGATCGGGGTTATGTTGGCTCAGCTTCATGGCAGTTTCCATCAGGGAGAGCATGAAGGCTTTGATGCCATAGCCGTAAAGTGGGATGTTCTGGTATTCAATGTCGTAAAGGGTTTTGATCACATCTTCTTCGGAGGCGTATTCCTTCATTAGGCCTGCAAATTCCGCTTCTGCCTGGCGGAAGAAGTTTTCGTTGATCCAAAGGGTGTCGTCGGCGTCAAAGCCAATCACTTTTATGCGGTTGAGCATTATGCTGTTAGTTTTTAATTAAAGGATGGTGCGGAAACCCAAGGTTTGCGAAATAACGCCCTTTACTTTTTCCCACATCATCAGTTCTTGCATCTGTTGTACCCACTGCTGCTCGTTGTTGCCTTCCTTCTCTATTTGCTGGAGTTTGAGGCGGCATTCATCAATCAGGTGTTTCACCTTTTTGAGCTTCAATTCGGCTACCACCTTGGGTACTAGGTTGATTAATAGCTCTTTTTCATCCTTGATGGTGGTGAATCGCAAGTGGATCTTGCTCAGGGTGTATTCGTTGCCCAGCAAGTCGGAGGCCAGTTGGCTGATTTCGGCATTGGCGTGGTTTACGAAGAAACGCATACCAATGGGGTCGCTTCCCTCTGCCTGAGCGTGTTCGTACTCTTCCAGCACTAAATTGTACAGCGGGTTGACGCTGCGCAAATCATCGTTTCGTAATTCGTTGAGTATATACTGGCCAACGGTAATCTTTTGCGTCTCCTCGGTGGCCTCTTCGGTGATTAGAAGCTCGTCGCTGTATTTCATCAGGAAGCGCAGCACCTCCCGTTCTTCGTTTTCGAAGGAGTTGTCGGAGGTGTTAATGGGTACGTCGGCAACGGGTGCTGGAGGGGTGTATTGGGGCGATGAATAACCTGAATAACCTGCTTTTTCAAGTTTTTGGCGTTGTATCTTGTTGATTTCGTTATACAGCACCTGCTCCTGCACCTTCATCAGGGTGCTGCACTCCTTAACGTAGAGCGATCGCAATATGGGATCGGGAATGATGGTGATGGAGCCCACGATTTCCTGTATCAGGCGGGCGCGCTGCACCGGGTCGTTCTCGGCGTCCTTGAGCAGGAGGCCTGTTTTGAACTTGATGAAATCGGTTTCGTTGTCGCGTATGTATTGGATGAACTCCTCGGCCGTATGCTTGCGGGCAAAGGAGTCGGGGTCGTCGCCGTCGGGAAGCAGCAGCACCTTCACATTCATCCCTTCAGTTAGTATGAGGTCGATCCCTCGCAGGGAGGCTTTGATGCCTGCGTTGTCGCCATCGTAAAGCACGGTGATGTTGGGAGTGAAGCGGGCAATTAGCCTGATTTGGTCGGGCGTGAGTGCCGTTCCGCTGGAGGCTACCACATTGGTGATGCCTGTTTGGTGCATGCTCAGCACGTCGGTGTACCCTTCCACCAGATAGCAGCGATCTTGCTTCACAATCTCCTGTTTGGCCTGGAAGATGCCATAAACAATGCGGCTCTTGTGATAGATGTCCGACTCGGGGGAGTTGAGGTATTTAGCTGTTTTGGCGTCGGTCTTCATTACGCGTCCGCCAAAGGCAGTCACCTTGCCCGACAGGTTGTGGATGGGGAACATTACCCGCCCCCGGAAACGGTCGGCCTGGTAATTGTTTTCTCCGGTGATGGTGAGGCCTGTCTTTTCGAGAAACTCGAGTTTGTACTTGTTTTTTAAGGCATGGCTGGTGAGCGCATCCTTGGCCTGTGGCGAGTAGCCCAGCTGGAATTTCTTGATGATGTCGTCGCGGAAGCCCCGTTCTCTGAAGTAGCTGAGTCCGATGGTCTGTCCCTCTTCGCTGGCCCATAACTGGTTGGCAAAATAACGGGCCGCAAAGTCGGTAACCACCATCATGCTCTCGCGGTTGTCCTTGAGCTGTTGTTGTTCGGGCGAAACCTCCTTATCAACCACTTCGATGTTGAATTTGCGCCCCAAATGCTTGATGGCTTCCACATAGGAGAGGTGATCGTGTTCCATCACAAAATTCAAGGCATTACCACCCTTGCCGCAGCCAAAGCATTTGAAGATGCCTTTGCCGGGGGACACAATGAACGATGGTGTTTTTTCGTTGTGGAAGGGGCAGTTGCCCAGGTAATTGACCCCGCGTTTCTTAAGTGATATATAATCTGTAATGACCTCAACAATCTGGCTGTTGGCGGTCTCCATCACGCGTTCTATGGTATTGTGGTCAATCATAACTGCAAAGATAAATTTTAAATCGGCTTTGTGGGTTATCTTTTCAGGAGTCTTGAATTTTTCCCTTAATAATTGGGGTGGTCTATAAAATGCAAAAACCGGTCAACTTGCGTTGACCGGTTGTGAAAGGGTGAAAGACCGGATTCGAACCGGCGACATCTAGAACCACAATCTAGCGCTCTAACCAGCTGAGCTACAATCACCATTTTTCTTTATTGCGTTGCAAAGATAGTGATTATTCGATTACATTTGCAAGCGCTAATCGAAAAAAAAATATTAAAAAATGTTATCATGAAAGAGGGGTTGTTTTATCCGGTTAATAATGAGTTTGATAATAAAATGTCCGCGCTGAAAAATAGTTTCCGTTCGCGCATGAATGGCGAAGCGGCCCAGCAAATGACGCGGCGTGGCATCCATTATCGGTTAAATTATGGCATCGCCATTCCACATATTAAGGAGTTGTCGCAGGTGTACGATTTTTCACCGGCGGAGTGCGAAAGGCTATGGTTTATGGAAATCCGTGAAACAATGTTGTTGGCCGCCATGTTGATGCCCGAGGCGCAGCTTGAACCCGCCAGGATGAGACGTTGGTGTGAGGCCATCAACAACAGTGATATCGCTGAGCAGGCTTCGTTTTTCCTATTTGGGCGCATGGCCGATGTGGATGGCTTATTGGCCGAACTTATTTCGTCTGATAATCAATTCCACCTGGCGGTGGCCTTTTTTACCGCTGGGCGCTGTTTGCAACTGGGAAGGCCGCTGCCCGAAGGGTTGCTGGCAAAGCTGATGGTGGTGGTTGACCAGCCAGGCGATTTGACCGACCAGGGTGTTGCGCGCGGGGTTTCCCTGTTTTTGCGCCAAGGGCTGAGGCATGGGGTTGTTTCACCGTCGACGGTTCGTGATTTGATCGGGCGGTTCACCGAGATGCCTTCATTGTGTCATCGCCAGCTGGCCGAAGAGTTGCATGCTGAGTTGCTTTATTTGGGGCAATAGGGGCAAGTTGCTATTTTGAGCTTTGGCAGTAATTGTTATATTTGCGAATAAGGCATATTATAGTATTGTTATGAACCTGTGCCTTCATTGAAGATGAATTATGGAAGTTATTGAAGTTTGCACAAATCGACATAAACGGCAGTTTTTAGATTTGCCCGAGCGCATTTATAAGGATGATCGTAATTATGTGCGTCCCTTGGACAGCATGGTGGAAGCGGTGTTTGATGTCCGTACCAATCCATTGTATGATGCCGCCCTGGTCAAGCGGTTTCTGCTTGTTGATGCACAGGGCGATGTGATAGGCCGTGTGGCTGCCTTTGTAAACGCCAAAAAGGCCTACGGTTTTGAGCAGCCAACCGGAGGGGTTGGGTTTTTTGAGTGTGTCAACAACCAACAGGCGGCCAACCTCTTGTTGGATGCGTCGCGCGATTTTCTGGCCTCCAAAGGGATGCAGGCCATGGATGGCCCCATTAATCTGGGCGAGAACGACGCCTTTTGGGGTTTGTTGGTGGATGGATTTACCATGCCCGGCTTTGGCATGAATTACAACCCGCCCTATTACCGCGATCTGTTCGAGACCTATGGCTTTTATGCCTATTTCAACCAAATCACCAACCATCTCGATCTCACCAAGCGTTTTCCTGAGCGTTTCTGGAATATCGCACGTCGGGTGGCGCAAAAGGAGGAGTACCATTTTCAATCATTCAAGATCAAGGAGGCCGAGCGCTACATCGACGATTTTATTGAGGTATATAATGAGGCTTGGATATTTCATGAGAACTTTACCCCCATGGAAAAAAAAGTGCTCCAGGGCGTATTTGACCAAGCCAAATCTTTTTTGGTGGAGGAGCTCATCTGGTATGCCTACCACAATGGGGAGCCTGCCGGTTTTCTGGTGGTTTTTCCCGACATCAACCATATTATCCGTCACTTCCATGGGCGCTTGGGGTGGTTTAATAAGTTGCGGTTCTTTTTTATGGTGCGCAGCAGGCGATTCCTGAACCGTGGGCGCGTGGTGGTATTTGGCATCAAACCCAAATTTCAGCGCAGTGGTTTGGAATCGGGCTTGTTTTACCAGTTGCGCAAGGGGATTGAGCGGAACCCGCATTTCAAGGAATTGGAAATTTCGTGGGTGGGCGACTTCAATGTTAAGATGCGTGCCTTGCAGGAATCCATGGGAGCCGTGCCGGGTAAATGCCATGTTACCTATCGTTATCTGTTTAAGGATCAGGGGGGAAATCGTAAGGTGGCCAGCGTGATTGGCAACGATACCAAATATGTAGCTCAAAAATAGATGAAGACGGAGCCAGAAAAAACGTACTGATGTCAAAAAAAATACAAAAGCTTTGATGTTTTGAGTTTTTAGTCTAACTTTGCGAACCGATAAAAATTGAGTATTACGACATTAAATATTTAATTACAATGAAACAGGGAATTCATCCGGACAATTACAGACAGGTAGCTTTTACCGACATGTCTAATGGTGACACCTTTATCACGCGTTCTGCTGCTAATACCAAAGATAGCGTAGAGATTGATGGTGTTACGTATCCACAAATTAAGCTTGAGATTTCAAGCAGTTCGCACCCATTTTACACTGGTAAGATGAAGTTGGTTGACACCGCAGGTCGTGTGGACAAATTTATGAACAGATATCAAAAACACTTGGACAACAGGAAGAAATAATCCTGATGTCGAAATCAAGATAAAAAAAGCTTCGGATAATCTCTGAAGCTTTTTTTATTTTTAAACTTCACGGCTCTTTTATTGTTTCTTTAATTAAATGTGGCACGGTCATTGGCGACTTGGTATGTGATGATTGTTTTTCGTAACTTTGCGACATTATGTCAGTAAATAAACGCGTTTGAGAGCTATAACATGGATGAGATAAAATTCAATTTCAATAACATAGGGTTTTCTGATGCTTTTGAATCGGGGGCAGAGATGATTCCGATCATGAGTGATGATGATGAACAGAATGGCAGTCTTCTGGAGGTGCCCGATGTTTTGCCCATATTACCTTTACGAAATACTGTTTTGTATCCTGGTGTGATTATTCCCATCAGCCTTGGTCGCGAAAAATCGTTAAAACTAATCCAAGACATCCAACAGTCGAAAGGCGTGTTTGGTGCGGTTGCGCAAAAGGATATGAAGGTTGAAGATCCCGGACTGGAGGATCTTTACTCTGTGGGAACCATGGCCAAGGTGATCAAGGTACTGGATATGCCCGACAACTCCACCTCCATCATCATACAAGGGAAGAGGCGTTTTGCCATGGAGGGGATCGAAAGCACGGAGCCTTATATGGTGGCGCATGTGAGAGCTTTGTCTGAACTCGAAGTTCCAGAGGAACAAAATCGTGAGTTTGAAGCGCTTGTAGCGTCCATTAAGGATCTATCCATCAGACTGATCAAGGGATCGGGCAACATCCCGCCTGAAGCATCCTTTGCCGTTAAGAATATTGAAGGGGGGGCCTTCCTGATCAATTTCATCGCCTCCAACACCGAAATGTCGGTGATACATAAGCAGGCGATATTGGAGTGTGAAGACCTTTATAAACGTGGGATGTTGCTTTTGGAGCACTTGTCGCGCGAGGTTCAGCTGCTCGACCTGAAAAACGACATACAAACCAAGGTTAAGCAGGATATTGATCAGCAACAGCGCGAATACCTGTTGCAGCAACAAATCCGTACCATCCAGGATGAGCTCGGTTCCAACCCGATTGAACAGGAAGTGAAGAGCTTGCGTGAGAAAGCCGAAACGAAGAAGTGGAGCGAGTCGGTGGCACAGGTTTTTGAGAAGGAGATCGACAAACTGCAGCGTTTAAATCCCAACTCCGGTGAGTTCTCGGTACAGGTGAATTATTTGCAGACCCTGCTGGATCTCCCATGGAATGAATATACTGAGGATAATTTTGATTTGAAACGTGCCGAGAAGATCTTGGATCGCGACCATTTTGGCCTCGACCAGGTGAAGGAGCGCATTCTCGAACATCTGGCCGTGTTGAAGCTGAAGGGCGACCTCAAATCACCCATCATCTGCCTTTATGGCCCTCCTGGCGTTGGTAAAACCTCGCTTGGTAAGTCGGTGGCCGAAGCCCTCGGGCGGAATTATGTGCGCATGTCGCTGGGTGGCTTGCACGATGAGGCCGAGATCCGTGGCCACCGAAAAACTTATATAGGCGCCATGACAGGCCGTATTTTGCAGAATATAAAAAAGGCTGGTTCGGCCAATCCGGTGTTTATTCTCGACGAGCTGGACAAGATTAGCAGCAACTTTCATGGCGACCCATCGGCAGCCTTGTTGGAGGTGCTCGATCCTGAGCAGAACAATGCCTTTCATGATAATTTCCTGGAGATCGATTTCGACCTCTCTAAGGTGATGTTCATGGCTACCGCCAACAATCTCTCGGCCATTGCTCCGCCGTTGCTCGACCGTATGGAGCTGATCGACGTGTCGGGCTATATTCTCGATGAAAAGGTGGAGATAGCTGTGCGCCATCTGATACCCAAACAGATGGAGAACCACGGGTTGGAAAAGGGTATGGTGACCTTGACTAAAAAGGTGATTGCCTTTATTGTTGAAAACTATACCCGTGAATCGGGCGTGCGCGAATTGGATAAGACTTTGGCGCGCTTGTTCCGAAAGCTAGCCCTCCGCATCGCCAATAAGAAGAAATTCAAAAAAGCCTTGGGTATAGATGAGGTGCGCGAGTTGTTGGGTGTGGAACGTTTCAACCGCGACAAGTGGCAGGACAATGACCACGCTGGTGTGGTGACCGGCTTGGCCTGGACGGCCGTTGGTGGCGAGATACTATTTGTGGAGACCAGCATCAGTAAAGGCAAAGGGAAGTTGACACTGACTGGTAATTTGGGTGAGGTGATGAAGGAGTCGGCCGTGCTGGCTTTGGAGTACCTGCGTTCACATGCCCCGGACTGGGGGCTGACGGCCGATGAGCTGGATGAGAAGAATATTCACATACACGTGCCCGAAGGTGCCATCCCTAAGGATGGGCCTTCAGCGGGTATCACCATGGTGACATCACTAGCATCGGCATTGACGCGCCGCAAGGTGCGGGCACGCCTGGCCATGACCGGCGAAATCACCCTGCGCGGCAAAGTATTGGCTGTGGGGGGTATCAAGGAGAAGATCCTGGCGGCCAAGCGAGCCGGAATCACCGACATCATCCTATCCGAAGAAAATCGGAAGGATATTCAGGAGATTAAGGATGTTTACATCGAGGGTCTCACCTTCCATTTTGTTCAGGAGATATCCGAAGTGCTAAAGATTGCATTGCTTGAAGAGACGATCGCTTGATGGCATGAAAAGATAGCCCGCTGTTTGGCGGCACAAAATGAAGCCAGGGGATTACCCTGGCTTTTGTTATTTACTGCAACTGCTGCTGGTGCAGTCGCATCCATCCTTGGAGTTGCAACTCTTTATGCGGGTGGATCGTTTGAAAAACAGGTTGATGGCCATACCCGCCATGGCCAGAAGCAGCAATATGGCTGCCAGTGCTGCCGGAATAAGGAATTTGCTCATGATTTTTTTTTTCAATAAACCCGTTTGTTTCCGTTTTGTTCATTATTAATCTTGGGTGGCAATGGCTTTGTTGAGCTTTTTCATTTCACGCATCAGAAACCCGATGCAGATGGCTGCCGAAAGGGTGTCGGCTACCGGGCTGGCCAGCCAAACGCCATAGATGCCCAAAAAATTGGGCAGGATGAAGAGCAATGGGATCAGTACGATGACCTGCCGCAACAGCGAAATGAATGCGGCTTTGCCGGCTTTTCCGATGGACTGGAAAAAGTTGCCCGCGATTATTTGGAAGCCCACGATGGGCAATGCTGCCAGAGCAATGCGCAAACCCTGCTCGCCAATATCCATCAGTTCGGCATTGGTGTTGTTGAAGATGCTGATGATGGAGCGGGGGAATATTTGTGTGATGGCGAACCCCACAATGCTGATGATGGTGGCGGCTTTCAGTCCGATAAGGAGGGTTTGTTTGACGCGGCGGTAGTTCTTTGCCCCAAAGTTAAAGCCAATGATGGGTTGGGAGGCCATGTTGAGGGCGATGACCGACATCACCAACAACATGGCCACGCTGTTGATGATGCCCATGGCGCCAATGGCATAATCGTTACCATAGAGCATAAGCTGTTTGTTGAAGGTGCCCTGCACCAGGCTGGAAGCCAACTGCATGGTGAATGGCGCGAAGCCAATGGATAGGATGTACCAGATGATCTCCCCGTCGGGCTTTAAATTTTCCCACCGTAAGCGCAGCGCAGCCCGTTTGCTGGAGAAATGCCCTATGACCCAAACACACAGCAGTACCTGGGATATAACAGTGGCCACGGCCGCCCCCTTCACGCCCATGTTAAAGGTGAAGATGAAGATGGGGTCGAGGATCAGATTTGTGCCGGCACTGATGAGCATGGAGATCATGGCGATGCGTGGGTTGCCCTCGGATCGGATGAGGTTGTTGAGCGAGAATCCCACAATATTGAAGATGGCACCCATTAGAATGATGTCCAGGTATTCGTTGGCATATCCCATGGTGTCGCTGCTGACGCCAAACATCCTAAGCATGGGTTCCTTAATGGCAAAGCCGATGATGGTGATGGCCAGTGAAGTTAATATCATCAATAGGAAGGCATTGCCCAGCACTTTTTCTGCGCGTTTGAAGTCCTTTTTTCCGAGGTTGATGGAGATGCGCACCCCGGCGCCAATGCCTACCAGCATGCCAAAGGCCATGATGCTAATCATCACCGGAAAAACGGCCGACAAACCCGATAGTGCCTCAGCGCCCACACCCTGGCCAATAAAAATGCGGTCGATAATGTTGTAAAGGGAATTCAGTATGACGCCTGAAAAGGCCGGCACGAAGTATTTCCAGAGTAACGAGGGTATGCTTTTGTGCTCTAATTCACCAACATGGCGGGCTGCTTTTGTTGTCATATCAAATTCTTTCCTTGAGGGGTGCAAGTTAGCTATAATCCAGCGGGTTGAATATTAAATAAGTTTAAAAAGATGATTTTTGCCAACTTTTATCTCGTGCCACTTCATTACTTTTCGAATTATAATTATTTTGTCTTCCTGTATAAATTTAAATTGTTGTCATCATGTTTTTTATGAAAAAGAATATCCTGTTGGTTGCCATGGCAATACTGACAATGGGGTGCTGCAAGAATGGAACGGCTTCCGCTGATGAGGGCGAAAAGGCCAATATATCGGCACAAACGGTGCAGACCGCCCAAAATGCTCTGGTGAAAAAGTACGGGGAATCCCAAAGGGTTGCTGTGGAAAAAGGCGTTGCCCATACTGCCTCGCTCTGGCGGCAGAAAGATGGTGCGGAAACCGATTTTGTGGCATTTTGCACCGATAATTTTATTGCCGATGCCGACCAGAAAAATGCCTTTTTCATGAAGGTGAGCCGCAACTTCGAGATCCTTTATGGCCACTACAATAAAATATTGCTCGATCTTCAGCGTCCCATCCATGAGCCCATGGGCGACATCTCACCCATTGATGAAGCGTTTGCTGCCTATTCCCCCACTGCTCATCTGGGCGACGACCTTTATCAGAATAAAATTGCGTTTCAAATCGCTCTGAACTTCCCTTTCTACACCTTAAAAGAGAAAGAAGCCTTGTCGAAGAATTGGGATCGTCGCGACTGGGCTTATGCCCGCTTGGGCGATATGTTTGTGTCGCGGGTGCCCGCTGCTGTGCTGCAGCAAATTGCCAAAGCGCAAAGTGATGCAGAGATGTACATTGCTGGGTACAACATTTATGCCGGCAATCTGCTCAACGACCAACAACAGGCCATTTTTCCTGCCGATATGGTGCTGCTGTCGCATTGGAACCTGCGCGATGAGATTAAAAGCAACTACAGCCGCAAGGATGTAGGGTTGCAAAAACAAGATATGCTTTACCGGGTGATGTTACATATTGTCAACCAGACGATTCCCGCCAGCGTGATCAATAATGCCGAGGTTAAATGGAATCCTTACCAGAACCAGGTTGTCAGCAATGGAGAGGCTTCAACAGCTGATGCTGAGGCCAATGTGCGTTACCAGCAAATCATCAACTGCTTCAAAGCTATGCAGCTAGAGGATGCCTATTCGCCGCTGAAGACCGCTGTTGACCGTGCTTTTGAAGGGGAGATGGAGATTTCGCAACCCGATGCCGAAGCCTTGTTTGTCAGTTTCCTTAGCAACCCGGTGCTCAAGCAGGTTGGTGAGTTGATCAGTGCCCGCCTTGGTCGCGAATTGAAGCCTTGGGATATCTGGTACGATGGTTTTAAAGCCCGTGCGGGCATCAACGAGGATGAGCTGAATAAGCTGACGCGCAAGCGCTACCCTAATGCTGCTGCCATGAAGGCCGACCTGCCCAATTTATTGCTGAAGCTAGGGTTTGTACCTGAGCGCGCCAATTACATTGCCGATAAAATTGAGGTGGATCCCGCCAATGGTTCCGGTCACGCCTGGGGTGCTTCCATGAAAGGGGAGTCCGCCCACCTACGTACCCGCATTGGTGCCAATGGCATGGATTATAAGGGCTACAATATTGCCATTCACGAGTTTGGTCATAATGTGGAACAGACCATTTCGCTTTACGATGTGGACTACTACATGTTGCAGGGTGTTCCCAACACCGCCTTCACCGAGGCATTGGCTTTCCTGTTCCAGAAACGCGACCTCGACCTGTTGGGCATTGCCAACAACGATCCTCAAAAGGTCGCCTTGGATGTTTTGGACAATTTCTGGTCAACTTATGAGATTATGGGGGTATCCCTGCTCGACCAATATACCTGGAAATGGCTCTATGAGCATCCCGATGCCACGGCTGCCGAGTTGAAGGAGGCCGTTACCACCATGGCCACCGACATCTGGAACCGATATTATGCGCCCGTGTTTGGTGTGAAGGATTCGCCCATCTTGGCTATTTACTCACATATGGTTAATAGTCCCATTTACTTGTCGAACTATGCTTTTGGGCATTTGATTCAATTCCAGGTGGAGCAATACCTTCAAAATGCTCAGTTTGCCCCCGAGGTGCAACGTCTATTTGCCTTGGGTAAACTTACCCCTGGCGAGTGGATGATGAAAGGGTTGGGCGAGCCCATCTCCATTGAGGTGCTTATTGCCGAAGCAGAGAAGGCTGCCAGGAGCGTATCTTTGTGAGCCAATAGAGTTTACTATATTTTTAAAAAGCCGGAGCTCCGTATGGGGTTTCGGCTTTTTTGCTGAAAATTGACGTCTGGTTGGTTTTCAGTTTGATAATGTTTATCTTGAGGCTGTTAAACCCAATTTATGAAGCTTGGCGTCTTTCTTTTTTTGTTGATGTTGTTGTCGTGTTCGCTCGCAGCCCAAAACCTGCCCCAGGTGATCAGGCAACGCAGTAAGGCGGTGGTTTCTATCTCTGCGCTTTCCTATGCCGGAGAGGTAGTGGGCCGAGGCAACGGTTTTTTTATTAGTCCCGATGGCATCTTATTGATGCCTTCTTCCCTTTTCCTTAACAGCGATTCGGTGTTGGTGACGCTTTTCAATGGGCGTAAGCTGGGTGTTGAACGCGTGGTCTCTTGGCATAAGTATTACAACTTGTCCATGGTGAAAGTGAAAGGTGCGCGCGACTTTGAATATCTTACCCCTGTGCGTCAAACCATCCGTGAGCCCGAAGAGGTGCTGGTGCTGGTGCATGAATCGGATGGTGCCGTTTCGGAGGTGGGAAGGCTAGCGAACGTGGAAGCTTTACCACGCTTGGCTCGGATGGGATGTTTGGATACACGGCTGGGGTTGGTTTCGGCAGGAGCTCCCGTGTTGGATGGCAAAGGTGGTTGGATTGGGCTATTTTTTGAGGACGCCAAGAGCGGATCCGATTGTGTTTTATCTGCCTTGGTGATGCAGGATCTGCAATGGGTTTCGGTTGGACTCCCTGTTGGTCAGGTGCGCCAGAAGGAGGGCTGGCGGAGTTTTGTGCACGACGATTTTTTGATGGGGATGATGGCCTTTTGTTGGCGCGACTATGGTGAGGGAGCCAGGCGTATCTCCCTCTTCCTGAAGCAACAGGGCAATGATCTGACTGGCTATTCTGCAAGGGCATCCATGCGTTTGTTGTATGGCAATGTAGAGGGGTTTGGCCACGATGTGGCCAAAATGCGGCAACTCTACCCAGGCGATGGGTTGAGTTTTTATTTGGAAGGTTTGAAATGGGAGCAGGAGGGTGATTTTTCCAAAGCCATGGCTAGTTATAACCAATGTTGCCAGCTGAGCCATTCTTTTGGTGCAGCGTATTTATCGCTGGGGAAGTTGGTTTTGCGACAGAACAACGATATTCGAGGTGCTTTCGATCTTTTCAGCATGGCTTTGCTCAACGATTCGCTGTTGGCTCAAGCCTATCTCGAAAGGGGCAAGCTCCTTCTCCAGCACTCCTCGAGCCGCGATAAGGCCATGACCGATTTTCATCAGTGCATCTACTTGGATCCTTCTCAAGAAGGTGTTTTTACTATTCGTGGCACCTGTTTTTTCGATCGTGGCAACTACGCCGCAGCCATCCGCGATTTCGATGAAGCCCTGCGCCGCAACCCAAACGATGCTCATGCCTGGTTTAACCGTGGGATTGCCCATTATAATGTTGGGTTGAAGGATCGGGCTTGTCGTGATTGGGAGCAGGCGAGTCGTTTGGGAAATGTGTTGGCATATAAATACATATCGCGTTATTGTTCGGGTATTCCGAATTCTTTCCATTGATTTTTCATTGAGCTTTTATTAATAATGCTAGTTTTGTAAATTAAGCCTGGGTAAACTGGATGCCTCGCTTGTCGTCATTCTTTCGGGATCCTTTGGATGTTTGACGGGGAGCCAGCCATCAGGCCTAAGTGAAACCAAATGCAAGAAGATGAAAATATCAGTTTTGTGCGACAATCAGCCATTAGCCAATCGTTTTGCCTGTGAGCATGGTCTTTCTGTTTATATCGAAGTGAATGGGCATCGTTTTCTTTTCGATACCGGGCAGGGGGATTGTTTCCTGAAGAATGCTCTCTCAATGGGCATCGATCTTGCTGGCATTGACTATGTGGTGCTCAGCCATGGTCATTATGATCATGCCGGCGGCTTGAAGCTCCTGATGGCGCGATTTCCACACATCAGGATCGTGATGCATCCTTTGGCTTTGAAAAAGCGGTACTCCATCTCTTCGGTGATGACTAAGGAAAATGGATTTCCCCACAAGGAGATGTTGGCCCAATGGGATAATCAAATCATTAAAGTTGACCGGTTACATGAGTTGCTTCCAGGCGTCACAATTTTTCCGTTGCCGTTTGCCGCACCGGCCAATCCCCGCCTTGTTGAGCATGACCCCCAAGGGCAATTGGTGCCCGATACTTTTTTTGATGAGTTGTTCATTGTGTTGAAAGAGGGCGAACGTCAGGTTTTGCTCTCGGGATGCACCCATCACGGCATTGTTCAGGTTTTGGATTATTGTCGTACCCAACTTTCCATCGATCATTTCGACCTGGTTCTCGGTGGCTTGCATCTTTCTGGTGCCGAGGAGGGGGTTATCCTTCATCAAATAGACCGATGCCGTACTTTTGATGTGTCGCGCTGGGCATTGAACCATTGCACCGGTGAAAGGGCTTTTGGATTATGGCAGGCCGCCTTTCCCGGTCAGGTGGTTACCGCTAAAGCCGGAGAGGTCATTTCAATATAATCGTCTGGCGGGATTGTTTTTGATTTCAAAAATATATCTTTGCTGAAGTCTATTGTCTTTGATGATTTTAGGCTTTTTATTAAAACTTATTTCTATGAGAAGATTTACGCTTTTATTATTCTTTATCGTGGTTGGCTTGATGGTTGTCGGGCCTCTGTTGGCAGTACCTGCTATGCCAGGGTCAACAATTTTTACACAACCCGATGGCAGCAAGGTTACTATTCGATTGACCGGAGATGAGAATCTCAATTATGTCTATAGCCAGGATGGTTACACACTGTTGCATAAGGCAGGTTATTATTATTATGCCATGCACAACCAATCAGGCGATTTGGTGGCTTCCGAATATGTGGCGCGCGATGTAAAAAACAAATCGGCCGACATCTCTTTCCTCCAATCCATTCCCAAAGGACTAGGGTACAGCGAGGCTCAGTTGGCCAAACGCCAGATCAAGCGCATTCCCTTGGCAAAAGAATCAAGCTTGAAGGCCTCTGGGATTCAGAAATCCACCTTCCCTTCTACCGGTCAACGCAAACTGTTGATGATCCTGATCAATTTCAGCGATACCCAAGTGAGTTATCCCCAAGAAGATTTCAATGCTTATATGAATGAAGTTGGTTATAAGGGCAAGGGTAGTTTCAGGGATTTTTATCTGGAGAATTCGTATGGGCAACTTGATATCGAAACTACTGTTACCCGTTGGGTGACTGTTTCGAAGGGGCATGATTACTATGGTAGAGATGATGATGAAAATGCCTATGAGTTACTGATTGAAGCCATCAACCTGTTGGACGATGAGATCAATTTTAAGGATTTCGACAACGACAACGATGGTACTGTCGATGGTATTGCCATCATTCACCAAGGGCAAGGGGAGGAATATACTGGTAGTGATGAGAATAATATTTGGTCGCACAGCTGGACCCTTGGTTCGGCACTCTATCCAGCCGACCCTCCTGTTAAGGATGGGGTTTACATTAACTCATATACCATTCAGCCAGAGATTATGGCTGGCAAGGGTAATACAGCTATGTCCACTATTGGGGTGATGTGTCACGAGTTTGGGCACAACTTGGGCGCCCCCGATTATTACGATACCTCCGGAGATGGAAATAATGGAACCGGCTATTGGGATTTGATGGCTGCAGGCAGTTGGAATGGCTATTCGGGCGATCAACCTGCCCACCACAATGCTTATCAGAAATCGGAATATGGCTGGTTGACTCTCAAGGATCTTGTCGACAACGATGCTGTTGTTTTAAAACCAGTCATGGATGAACCAGATGTGTATAAAGTCAATACGAAGACTGCCGGTGAGTTCTTCGTGTTGGAAAACCGTCAGAAAAATGGGGTATTTGAAACGGCTCTGCCAGGCAGCGGAATGATCGTTTACCATGTGGATGAAAATTTTATCCGGCAGAAATATCGTGATAATAAGATCAATGTGGGGTGGCACCAGGGGCTGTATCCCATAGTTGCCAGTGGGACTATGAGCAATCCTAACACCAGTGCTTGCCCTTTCCCCGGAAGCAATCATGTCACTTCATTTACTGATGCCACTACCCCATCTTCCCTTTCATGGAGTGGGGAAAACACCATGCGTCCGATCACTAATATTGCCCAGTCTGGAGAGAATATTACCTTTTCGGTATCGACTGTGGTGCCTGTTTGTGTGACGCCGGTTAACTTAAATGCGACTTATCTCGGGCTTAACCAGGTGAAGCTGGTTTGGGCTGCCGGCGAAAATTCATTTTACAGTAAATATAATGTTTACCGCGATGGGATCTTAGTGGCTGAAGGCATTACTGAAATGGAATACAGCGACCTTTCAGCGCCGGGTGGTGTGAGTAGTTATGCAGTCACCAATGTGTCGGACGATGGCAGTAGCGAGTCGGATCAGGTGGTGAAGCGTGTTTATTGTGCCACTGGCCAAGACTATCAAGTGTATGAACCAACCGTTGCCGTCGATCTGGCCGATGTGACACTTAGCTGGAAGAGTCCGGTGACGCTATACGACAGCTTCGAGGAGATGACTCCTTTTGTGCTCGATCCTGCAGGGGTTAATGACTGGAGCTATATTGACGGGGATTCTGATGCCACCTACGGATTTGGTGTTTCCTATTTTAACAATGGTGCTGCCAAATCCTTTATTTGTTTCAATCCATCGCTAACAGAACCTGGCATGACAGATCCCTATGTTCAGCCATTCAACGGGGTGCATTATATGGCAAGCTTTTCTGCGTCTAGTTTTATGACTACCACCGATGACTGGATGATTTCTAAAGAGCTGGAATTGACAAAGGCTCACCGTTTGATATTCTATGCCAAAGGATATCTTGACCGATATGGAAAAGAGGAGATGAATGTGGGTATTTCCAAGACGGGTAAAAATAGTAGCGACTTTGCTTTTATCAATGGTTCCACACCCATTTTGCTCAACCAGGATTGGACCCGCTATGAATTTGCCATTCCCGCCGATACTAAGCATTTTGCCATCCATTGCCAGTCCACCGATATTTTTGTGACGATGGTAGATGAACTCTCCCTTTTGGCGGTGGAGGACGGTGAGCCCATGAGTGTGCATGAGGCCGATCTCTTTCCGGCCTCTCAGATCACAGGTTACAATATATATCGTAATGGGTTGTTGATTCATTCGGATGTTCAGGATTTGTCGGTGACCGATGCCGTGCCTGTTAGAGGATCGTATGAGTACACCATAGAGCCACTGTTTGGTGCTGATAAATTTCCTATGGCCAGCGTCAAAGTGCCTGTATTTGTGAATGAAACCGCAGTGGAACAGCCGCAGGTTGCTCAGCGCGGCGTGGTGTTGTATCCCAATCCCGCCAAGGGGCAATTCAGCGTGAGTTGCAAAGGCCAACAGCTGGAATCCGTTGAAGTTTACAATATTGCCGGTAACTTGGTGATCAGTTCAACCCGGAGCTACGACATCAATATTTCTGCTCTGCCTGTGGGTTACTATATTGTGAAGGTTAAAACCGACCAAGGGCGTTTTGTGAAACGACTCCAGGTGAAATAATACTGCTTCAATTGATGAATATTAAAGGCTGTCCGCGAGGATGGCCTTTTTGCTTTTTTGGGGAAGGAGGGAAGTGTAATAACAATGGTAAGCAAAGACGGGGATTGATTGGGTTTTTTTAATATTTGCCGCGTGGTATTAAAATTTGAGTGGCAAGCGTTGCTGAAAATTGGCAGTGCTAAAAAACGATGGGTTATCCCAAAAAAAATACATTACTTTTGAATTATCACCCTTTTGATTCATTAAGCATGTGGCGAGTTGGGTGTTATTGGAGTGAATTTCTGATATATTATATTGGGACTTTTTAAATGATATAAACCTTGAAATGAATGAAATGATTGAAGTTATAGAAAGTTTTGGAGTTATTATTGCTTCTGGAGTTGCCATTTGGGGAATCAATAGTTGGCGCAGAGAAGCTAAATGGAAACGTGAATATGAATTGGCTGAAGAAGTTTTAGCTAATTTCTATGAAGCGTATAACGCGATTCAAAATATTAGAAGTCCACATGTATCCAGGGATGAAGGTTCCAGTAGACCGAAAAGAGACAATGAAACCAAGGACGAAAGTAGAATCTTTGATCTTGCGTATGCCTCAAGAGAACGGTATGAAAAAAATAAAACATCAATTGAAAAGCTCCAAACATTAAAGTTTCGTTTTATTGCACTGTATGGACAAGAATATGAACAGTACTTCGATAAGTTTACAGTGACTATAAACAAAATATTCTATGCCTCAGACGAAATGGCAAAGTCTAGCCTTGGCGAATTTGATCACGACATAGATTTGAAGGTGAAAATTAAGGAAGAATGCCTAGATATGATGTATAAAAGAGATAATAAGGTTGATAAAATTGATTTGGAATTAGACGAAGCGATAAAGGCTATTGAAGCAAAATGCAGAAAAAAAATTTGAAAAAGGAGCTTGGCTCACTACATGGATTAAACCTTCAGAGGTCAATGGGTTTTCCTAATGTAGGTTATACTTAAGAAATTGTTTAAAATGTGGAATGACTGATTTTTAGGACAGTCTGTTTTTGTAATTTCATGCAGTTCGGTATTTCTTTCTTCTTTTTCTTTAAATAGGTTTAACTAAACAGAGAGATGATAAGGAAGATTTTTGTTGGTCGAACTTGCAACCACGGTTCTGTGATGGTGGCAATTTTTTAATAATGGTTTGGTTTGCAATAAAAAAAGGCGATCGAAACCGACCGCCTTTGTGGGTTGTACTGGATTCGAACCAGTGACCCCTACCCTGTCAAGGTAATGCTCTAAACCAACTGAGCTAACAACCCATTGCGGATGCAAAAATAGGAACCTTTTTGTAAATAACAACACTTGATAGTTGTTATTTTAATAGGGCATTTGCAATACATTCCTTATTTTCGCATGATTAAACTGTGTATTAACCATTTGATATGAACGATAAGATTAAAGCAATATTGCCGCATCTCTATGCGGTCCTGCTGTTTGTGGTGATTAGCCTGGCTTATTTTCTCCCGGTGCTTGAAGGCAAAGAGCTGCCCCAGGGCGACAACAGCCATGCCAAAGGCGCGGCTCAGGAGTTGGTGGAATTTGAGCAACAGACCGGCGAAAAGTCGATGTGGACCAACGCCATGTTCGGTGGGATGCCTGCCTACCAAATCAAGGCTGACTCCTCTAAGAACCTCTTTCGCCATTTGAATAATGCGTCACGCGTGGGTTTGCCCTACACCACGGCAGCCATGGTTTTCCTTTATCTGGTGGGCTTTTACCTCTTGCTGGTTAGCCTGAGGATGAACCATTGGCTGGCCATTGGCGGTGCCATTGGCTTTGCCTTGGGGTCGTACAACATCATCATCATCATTGCGGGGCATATCACCAAAGCCTATGCCATTGCACTGATGGCTCCTGTTATGGCCGGTGTTTTATATGCTTACAACCGCAACCGGTTGTTGGGAGGCCTCTTTACAGCCATCGCACTGGGATTGGAGATTGCCTACAACCATGTGCAAATCACCTATTATCTGTTGTTGATGATCTTAGTGATGGGTGGGGTGAAGCTCTTCTTGGCCATCCGCGAAACAGCTCAAACGCGCCACCAGCAGTCGGGACTCAGCCTGGCGAAGTGTTACTGGTTGACCATTTTGCCTTCGTTCAAACGCTGGGGCGATTTTGACCGCAACAACCCGGTGCGCCAGTTTTATAAGACCACATCTGTTTTGATGTTGGCAGTGGTTCTGGCCATTCTGCCCAATATCACCAACTTGTGGACAACCTACGAGTATGGCAAATTCTCCATCCGTGGTAAGTCCGACTTGGCATCAGCTCAGGGTGAGAAAGCCCATGGTGGGTTGGATAAGAGCTACGCACTCGACTGGAGCTATGGCATTCACGAGACATTGACGCTTCTGATCCCTAATGTGGTGGGTGGCGCATCCGAAGCCATTGGTGCCGACAATCCAGCCGTTCAGCAGCTAGATGGACAGATCAAGGAGATCGTGGCCGGGCAAAGTAAATATTGGGGAGGGCGCATTTTCACCTCGGGGCCTGTTTATGCAGGAGCTGTGGTTTGTTTCCTCTTTTTTATTGGGGCGTTTTATTATCGTGGTCGCGAAAAATGGTGGTTGATTATTGCCACTGTTTTTTCCATTATGCTCGCTTGGGGTAAAAACTTCCTGCCACTCACCGACCTGATGTTTTACCATTTTCCCTTCTACAACAAGTTTCGTACCGTGGAGATGGCTTTGGTTATCGCCTCCTTCACCATGCCCCTGTTGGGTTTTCTGGGTTTGAAGGAGTTGTATGAACGTCCTGAGCTGATAAGGCTCCAGATGAACAAGTTTTTGGCAGCCCTTGGGCTGACCGGAGGGGTGAGCCTTCTGTTGTACCTGTTACCAACTGCTTTCTACTCATTTGTGTCGCCTCAAGAGGCCGAGATGTTTGCTGCCCAGCGGCATGGCGAGATGGCTCAGGGCTATGCAGCCATTGAGCAGGGATTGATCAATGCACGCATTGTCCTGTTTAAAAGCGATGCCCTGCGTTCTTTCATCTTCATCATGCTGGCTTCAGCTTCGATTTGGTTCTATAGCATGAACAAATTGAGCGCCCGCTATATGACCATTGGATTGATCATTCTGATACTGGTTGATCTTTGGGGTGTTGACAAGCGTTATCTTAACGATGACCATTTTATTTCCAAATCGAAAGCCCGGCAAGAGTTTGCGCCAACTGAAGCCGATAAGATCATTCATTCCGATCCCTCCATCGACTACCGAGTGATGGCGCTCTACCGCAACCCGTTCAACGAGGTGAATACTTCGTTTCACCACAAGTCGGTGGGTGGATACCACGGTGCCAAGTTGCGCCGTTATCAGGATTTAATCGATGCCTATTTACAACAAAACTGGTCCTCGCTCAACAACACCTTGCGCAGTGCCACCGGTACCGATGAGATTTGGGCGCAACTGGCACAAATGCCGGCATTGAATATGCTCAATACCAAATATTTGATTTACAACCCCAATGCTGCTCCATTGCTGAATCCTTATGCCATGGGCAGTGCCTGGCTGGTGAATAGAGTGGTGACCGCACAAAATGCCGATGAGGCTTTGAAGTTGATTGGTGAAACCGACCTGCAGCAGCAGGCTGTGGTGGAGGCTTCATTTGCCGACAAGGTTGGGGCTTTGGGAGTCGACACCATTTCGGGATCCATCACCCTTGAAAGTTATGCCCCCAATCGGTTGGTTTATAAAGTGGTTTCGCATCAGCCCCAACTGGCGATCTTCAGTGAGATCTATTATCCGGCAGGGTGGAAGGCCTTTATCGACGGCAAGGAAAGCGAGATTTTGCGTGCCAACTATTTGTTGCGTGCCCTAGTGGTGCCGGCTGGTAATCACGAGATTGAATTCCGCTTCGAACCTGCTTCCTTTCGTTATGGACAGATCATCTCCATTGTGGGTTCGTTGCTCATTGTGGGGTTGGTTTTGCTGTTCGTGTTTCTGAGGCGGAAAGGAAAGGTTTAATTTGTTTTTCCCTTTGGCTGTTGACCTTACATGAAAGAGGAGGGTGTCTCGAAAGTTGGAGACACCCTTTTTATTTGTAAACCTTCTGGAGAAGTTGTCCAAGTATTCAATTCTTCAAGGCAAAAAAATCATTTTTGATAACCTCACGTTTTCCCATATTATGCATTATGGCAGTCCAAATAGCCCAAGTTCCCATTCATAGATGTTGATTGGTTGAATTGTCTATCTTTTTGAACAAATAATCCGGGTTGAAATTTGTTGCGCAGTGTAATTTTGGGTATTGATTCTAAAATTAAACCTATGAAACAAATCATGTTAAAAGTAGTCGTGTTAACCTTATTATTGGGTTATTCATTTAATACCTGGAGCCAGAGTCGGGAATTGACTGGCCAGGTGTTGGATGATGAAGGCAGTTCTTTGCCTGGTGTATCTGTCTTGGTGAAAGGGACTTCTATTGGCACTATGACTGATGTCGATGGGAAATTCGCATTGAGTATCCCTTCTGAGTCTAAAGTATTGGTTTTCTCTTTTATTGGATTTGAAACACAAGAAATTGCCATTGATGCCAACACAACCCGTTTAAAGGTGGAATTGATATCAAGCATAATTGGCTTGCAGGAGGTTGTTGCCGTCGGATATGGAAAGATGACGCGCAAGGACGTCACCAGTTCTATCACCACAATCGCTGCCAAAGATATGAATAACGGTGTTTTCACCGATCCTGCCCAGTTATTGCAAGGAAAAGTACCAGGGTTGACAATAACTCAAACTTCCGATCCCAATGGTAGTTCATCCATCACATTGAGGGGTGCATCAACCTTGCGGACAGGCGAGGCACAAGAACCATATTACGTCATTGATGGGGTTCCTGGCATGTCACTCTCGCTGGTTGCCCCTGAGGATATCGAGAGCATTGATGTTCTGAGGGATGCTTCGGCTACTGCCATTTATGGTTCGAAGGCAGCCAATGGCGTTATTATTGTCACCACGAAAAAAGGGAAAAGGGATGGGCAGACTAGCGTCAGCTACAGCACCTATTTTGCCATTGATAATGTGTTGAAAAATTTGGATATGATGACTGCTGCCGAGCTGCGGGCCTACGCCTCAGCCAATGGCGTATCGCTGCCCAATGACGAAGGTGCCAACACCGACTGGCAGAAAGAAGTCCAGCGTACGGGTTACAGCCACAACCACAATATTTCTATCAATGGTGGTGATAAAAAGAGCAGTTACAGTGCAAGCATCAATTATTTGGATCAACAAGGCGTTATCAAGGAAACTGCGAAAGACCGGCTTGTGGCACGTTCATTCCTACAGACCACTACCCTTGATGACCGTTTGACCTTGTCGTTCAGCCTGAATGGTAGTATCACCAACAATCACAACGTACCTATGGGCGATCAAGGGACCAGTGTTCTGGATGCCATGAATTACTATTCTCCATTGGTGCCAGTGAGGAATGCTGATGGGAGCTGGTATAGGAGTTCGGGCATTTCTCAAAACTACAACCCTATGTCGATGATTCATGAAGATGAGTACAATACTGAGAGCAAACGATTGCAAGGTGTGGCGAAAGCTTCTTTTAACATTACCGATGCGTTGGTATATAACTTGAGCCTCTCATATCAAGATGAGCAATATATCTACAGTAATTATAACTCAACAGCCTCCCAGATTTACTCATCCCAAAATGGTATGGCAAGCCGCACCTCTGTGGAAAACAAGAAGAAGGTGTTGGAAACATATGTCAACTACGACAAGACTTTTAATGAAATGCATAAAGTTGGCCTTATGGGTGGTTATTCTTGGGAACAGAGCGACAATAACGATGGCTTTGGCCTGACAGTGTACAACTTTTACAACGATGCCTTGAAATACTATAATATGGGCTATGCCAATAAAATGGATCTTTCAGGTATCAACAGTGGTTATACACTTTCTACTTTGCGGATGATCTCATTCTATGGTCGATTGAATTATAGCTTCAAAAGCAAATACCTTTTTCAGGCAACCGTTCGTCGCGATGGCAGTTCTGCATTCGGAAAGAATAATCGTTGGGCCACATTTCCTTCATTGTCGGCATCATGGCGGTTGAGCGAGGAGAATTTCATAAAAAGCTTGAATGTGTTTGATGATTTGAAATTCCGTATTGGATATGGTGTGAGTGGAAACTCATTGGGCTTTGATGCATTTACTGCCATCCAAACTTATGGAGCCTCCGGCTGGTTTGCTTATACCGATGTTAATGGGAACATCTCAAATTACCGTACTTTGGCTGCCACTCGCAATGCTAATCCCGATTTGAAGTGGGAACGTACCAGCATGCTCAATGTCGGGTTGGATTTTGGATTTATGAATAACCGGTTGACTGGTTCGCTGGAATATTACAACAAACGCACCGATGACTTGATTTACAATTATGCTGTGTCGACCAACCGCTACCCGTTCGGAAGCATGCTGGCCAATGTTGGCGAAATCAGCAACAAAGGGATTGAGTTGGCCATAAATGTCATTCCTGTTCAAAGTGAAAATTTTCGTTGGGAAACATCCATCAACCTGTCGCATAACAAAAATGAGGTGATCAGCCTTTCAAACCAAACTTATTCGGTGGATTATATCAATGCCGGAAATCCTAATATTGGAGGTTATTCCTCAACCAACGTTCAACGCATAACGGAGGGAAAATCTATTGGTACATTTTACATGTGGGAATGGGCAGGGTATAACGATTCAGGGGTTTCCCAATTCTATGTGCGCGATCCTGAAACAGGTGAACGTACGGGAGAGTTCACCACCAGCCCGCAGGAAACTGACCGTGCCGATGTGGGGAGTGCCCAGCCAAAGTTAACCTATGGGTGGAACAATACGCTGAATTATAAAAAATGGACACTTACCGCATTTATTCAAGGTGTTGCTGGTAACAAGATACTGAATTCCACACGCGCCCAATACAACTACGTCTCCTTGGTTGGAACCGGTAAGAATTTGTTGAAAGAAGTTGCCACAATACAGAAGTTTACCGACGTGAATGCCCAAGCTCCGTCCGACCGGTATCTGGAAGATGGGGGGTATTTGCGCCTTTCAACTTTGTCGTTAAACTATAATTTCGGAAAGATTGGTAGCCACATTCATGGTTTAAATGTTTATGCCACTTGCAATAATGTGTTCACCATCTCTGGATATAAGGGTCTCGACCCTGAAATCAATCTGGGTGGCTTAACGCCCGGTATCGACAACCGTGAGTATTATTATCCACGTACCCGGACTTTCATGCTCGGACTTAATATCAACTTCTAAAGCTATTTCAGATGAAAATAATCAATATTAAACTCGTTATTCCGGCGGCATTGATGGCCTTGGCAACCAGTGGCTGCACAGATTTGGATGTGGATGTCAAATCGCAATACACAACTTATCCAAATTCGGAAATTGCAATCGAAGCGAAGGCATCTGATGTTTATTATGCTTTTCGAGGCCCAGTAGGCCGCCGTTACAATGAAGCCATGACCCTCTCTTCGGATGAATGTATGGGGGTGAGTTTCGATGGCGACTATTACGACACGGGTAATTATGCTCATGCAAGCTTGCATAGTTTTAAACCCGATGATCCGTGCTTGGGATATTGGCCCGATTTGTCGAGTGGCATCACCAAGTGCAACCGGGTTATCGTGGATTTGGGTGGTGAAGAATCCGCAGCAACGGCGCCAATTAGGGCTGTACGCGCGTTCTATCATTTTATCCTGATGGATAGTTATGGTGATGTGCCCATTCTAGATCATATCCTTAATGAGGATGAAGCCTTGGATCGCAGTCCTCGGGCAGATGTGGCCCGGTGGATCGAATCGGAGTTGTTGGCGGTGCTCGACCTTGTGACTACCCGCGTGGATGCTTCCACTTATGGACGTCCCACCCGTTGGATGGTTCAGGCACTTTTGGCCAAATTGTACATCAACTGGAATGTTTACACCAAGGATGTCACCAGTTCTGCTTGGTCGTCCACTGCTACAAACGAGAAATTGGCTGATTGTGTGGCCGCTTGTGATGATATCATCCAGTCGGGGCTTTTCAATCTTTCCGATGACTATTTGGCGAAGTTTTATCCCAACAATGGTCCCCATATAAAGGATTTTATTTATGCCATACCTTTCACCGCAGTCAATCAGGATGGAATGACCTATGGTCGTTTCCGCACTTGGCGGAAGGGTGATTCCGATGGGGCAGGAGAAGCCGGTTTGTACGGCATTAAACTGGCTAAGTCGGTTGGTGGTAATATCGCTGTCAATCCCGATTTTGCCGACCTCTTCAGCCTGGCAGGTGATCGCCGCAACGATGCCTTGTTTAAAAATGCTTTGTATCAGTATAGTCCTTCCACTTATGAAGTGACCACTACACCCTTCAATTATAAAGGGGAGCAAGTGGTGCTGACCAAAAGCATCATGTTGAAAACAGAGGATGAGAACCTGAACGTGGGCAACGATGTAGTCGGTTTTTCGCAGGGTTACCGTTTCAATAAGTTTATGATGGATCCGGTCACTTTTGGGTTGCAAAATCGTTGTCAGGACAATGACGTGCCTGTGTTTCGGTATGCCGACATCTTACTGATTAAGTGTGAGGCAATTCTTCGGGGGGCTTCAGCAACAATGGGCGATAGTCCGATGACCTTGTTCAATCAGATTCGTTCTTATGTCAAAGCACCTGCTATCAATGCGAATCCCACCTTGGAAGAACTTCTTAGCGAACGAGGGCGTGAATTCTTTGATGAAAACTGGCGCCGCAACGATCTTATCCGTTTTGGTCGATTCGAGGCTGACTGGGGTTTCAAAAACATCATCAACCCAAGTGCTAAGACTGATCTGACCAAACGCATATTCCCCGTACCTACCGGTGTTTTGAATGAAAACACCAACTGGAAACAGAATCCTGGCTACTAGCCCAATGCCATATGGGAGGAGGGTGCTTGGTTGCATTCTCCTCTTTTTCTACATCCAATGTGTTGTGGGCCTATGGCTTCGGCCCATGATGCGCCTATGCCAATGGCTAATAATTCGGTATAGTGGTATTTGCATATTGTTCCTGATTAATTAAAATATTGATGAGGTTTAAAGTATTTATATCCAGAATTTTTGCGATACGGATCATCGGGTTTTTCTTTTGCCTGCTTTTTATTGAGTCGTGCGAAAGTAATCGGGTGGTTGAAACACCGGTTTACGATTCTGTAGCCAAGGTGTATCCTCTCCTTGACACCAATCATTCCCGATGGTTCTTTTTCTCATCGGCATCCCGACCTTTTGGTATGGTGAACTTGAGTCCAGACACGGAGGTCGGTGGCGATTGGGGTGGCGGCTACAGGTACACCACCGATACTGTAAAAGGCTTTAGCCATGTTCATGCGTGGCAGTTGGCAGGACCTTCCATCATGCCGGTTAACCCTGCTGTAATAGATCGGGACAGTCTCTACCTGGATTACCATTCCAGCTTCAAACATGCGACTGAAACCATTTTTCCCGGATACCACAAACTTTTTTTGGATCGGTACCAGATTGAGGCCGAATTGACTTCTACCAAGCGTGTCGGTTTCCATCGATATACCTCTAGCGGTGATATGGCGCTGTTGTTCAATTTGAACGGGCAGTTGGGACCCAGCTTCATGAATCGTGGCATTGTTGAAAGGGGTGAAGTATCAAACATTGTTATTGGTCAAGTGACCAACCAACCCACCTTCCGCCGTCCCAAACCATGTACTGTATTTTTTGTTGCAGAGTTTAATCGGGCTATTGATAAAATCAATCAAGACCAGGCTACTGGCAACTATGCCGTTTTTTTTGAAAGCGGCAAGCAGCAACCGTTGATGGTGAAGCTGGCCATTTCTTATACTTCGGTTGAGAATGCAAAAAACAACTTAAATGAAGAATTGCCTGGGTGGAATTTTGACCAGGTTGTGAGAGAATCCCAAAAAGAGTGGGACGGTTTATTGTCGCGCATTGTGGTTGATGGCGGAACCGTTGATCAACAGCGGCGTTTTTACACTGATTTGTGGCACGCCCTCCAGGGGCGCAGGACGATAAGCGATGTCAATGGCGCATATCCCGACAATACCAAAAAAAGTTTCCGGATTGGGCAGATTCCTCTGGATGACAAAGGGAAACCTCTTTTTAATCATTACAATTCCGATTCGTTTTGGGGAGCGCAATGGACCATCAATACGCTTTGGGGTCTGGTATATCCCGAAATAATGGAAGATTTTGTACACTCGCTCATGCAGTATTACAAAGATGGCGGCTTGATCCCCAGGGGGCCATCTGGAGGTAATTACACCTATGTGATGACTGGCGCATCCTCCAATCCATTTATTATTAGTGCTATTCAAAAGGGGATCGTGAAGGATGACCTGGAAAACATCTATCAAGCACTCAAGAAAAACCAAATGCCCGGCGGTATCATGGATCGGGTGGGCTATGAGCACAATACCAGTATCGGCGGTGGATTGGGGTATTATATTGAAAATGGCTATGTCCCTTATCCTCTTTCCGATATTATTTATGGTGCCCATCAGGATGGTGCCGGCCTGACTTTGGAGTATGCTTACCAGGATTGGGCTTTGGCTCAGTTGGCAGAAAAGCTGGAAAAAGGTGAAGATGCCCAATACTTCCAGAGGAGGAGCAAGAATTATAGGAATTTGTTTGATCCTTCCTGTGGTTGGATGCGGCCTAGAAATATATCAGGGGCATGGAATGCCGATTATGATCCTTACTTAGTTGACAATGGCTTTATTGAGGCCAATGGTGCACAAAGCACTTGGTTTGTTCCGCACGATATTGGGGGGTTGAGCCGGTTGATGGGAGGTGATGGTAAGGCAGCTGAAAAGCTCAACCAATCATTTGTGGAGGCAGAAAAGATTGGCTTTACGGCTGGGACTTCGCATGAAAGGGAAACCCATCCTGAGTATAGTCGCATTCCCATCAACTTTGGCAATCAGCCATCCATCCAAACGGCCTTCATATTCAACCATCTGGGGCAACCTTGGTTAACTCAATATTGGTCACGCAAGGTGGCCGCAAAGGTTTATGAAGGCTTAAGCCCAGAGCGGGGGTATAATGGCGATGAAGACCAAGGACTGATGGGCTCATTGAGTGTGTTGATGAAGATGGGATTGTTTTCCATGCGGGGAGGATGTTCTCAGGAGCCGCAGTTGGAGTTGGGCAGCCCTGTTTTTGACAAAGTCACCATTAAGTTGAATCAGCATTATTACTCGGGTGAAGAATTGGTCATAGAGGCAAACAACAACTCTGCCCAGAATGTGTACATTCAGTCAGCCCGATGGAATGGAAAGGATCTTTCCAGTTGGTCTATCCCTCAGGCCGAACTGGTCAAGGGAGGTAAGCTGTTATTGGATATGGGTGCGGAACCTAATAAGCAATGGCCTGCAAACAAAAATGGACAAAATAAAATGCGCTAAATGAGAAGGATAAAATATTTGTTGATTGTATCGATACTGATGGTGGCATGCGCTATGCCCCAAAAGAAATCATCATCCGAAGAAAAAACGACTATCACCAATCCTTTTATGGAGGGCTATTTTGCTGATCCCTGCATTGTCAAAGAGGGAGACACCTTTTATATTTATGCGACCATTGACCCATGGGGTGGCGATGAGTTGGCGGTTTTTTCAACCAAAGATTTCAAAAACTTCACGCGACATCATCTCAATTGGCCTACCAAGCAGGCCTGCACCAGCAGCAGCTCAAGCAGTTCGATGGTTTGGGCTCCTTCTGTTCGCCAAGCCCCCAATGGGAAGTATTATATGTATGTTTCGGTGGGAAGTGAGATTTGGGCCGGTGTAAGCGATTCACCTTTGGGTTCATGGAAAAATGCAAAGGATGACGGTACCCCTTTGGTTGCTGCGCCTTCCTTTCCCAACGTCCATAATATTGATGCCGATTGTTTTATCGACGATGACGGTCAGGCTTACCTCTATTGGGGCTCAGGCTTTAATTGGGTCAATGGTATTTGTATGGCTATCAAGCTTAAACCCGACATGGTTTCTTTTGATGGCGAACCGAAGGATGTTACGCCTGATCACTATTTTGAAGCCCCACACATGATCAAGCGTTTTGGAAAGTACTATCTTATGTTTTCCGAAGGAAAAGCAATCGATGCCACCTATAAAATCGGTTATGCGGTTGGGTATTCTCCAATGGGACCATTTACTGCGGGAATGAACAGCCCTATACTCGAAACAACTGCCGATAGTACAACCCTCGGGCCGGGTCATCATACGGTTTTTAATGAAAAGGGGCAGGATTATCTTTTGTATCATCGCATTTTACCTCAGAACAAAGAGTATGTTTTGCGCCAATTATGTATCGATAGTTTGATTTTTGATGAGAATCATGAGGTTAAAAAGGTTAAGCCACAAGGCATTGCAGACTTTTTGAACTAGTAGGTGCGAAGGAATTCCTCAAGAGAATCCAATGGTTGTTGCCTCTAAAATCCTTGTTGTTTGTTATTATTGGAAATAAATAGTTATTGTTATGAATATTAAATGTTTGCTTCTGTCTGTCTGGTGGTTTGTATCACTGTTCCTGGTATTGCCAGGACAAGCACAAAACTACAAGTTTGTCGATCCATTAATTGGTTCCGAAGGATTGGGGAATGTGTTCATTGGACCATCGGCACCCTATGGGATGATCAAGCCAGGACCCGATAATGATGCGGACGCGAACAGTGGGTACTCAGCCGATTCAAGGAAAGAAATTTATGGATTCAGTCAGGTTCATGTTAGTGGTACTGGTGGCGGTGCCAAGTATGGCAACATTTCGGTGATGCCCTTTTCAGCTGAAAATATTGATGTGTCAATTGATCAGACATCCCCAAAAAGTGAAGAGCAAGTAGAGCTTGGATATTATAGTGTGATGCTCAATAGGTGGAATATCCAAACTCAAATTACCACTTCCGACCGAGCTGCTTTCTATCATTTTTCTTATCCAAAGGGTGTCAAGCGTTTGGTTAAGATTGATTTGGGCAAGTTTTTAGGTGAGCCATCCGTTCCCGATCCAGAGGCACGTGAGGCCCAGCAGTTTGTCAGCTCCGAAATTGAAATTGTGTCCGATACTGAAGTGCGTGGCTACAGTCGCATTCGTGGTGGCTGGAACAATGGTGGTGCATACACCGTATATTTCTCGGCTGTTTTTGACCAGCCATTCGCCAAATTTTCGACGTGGAAAGGTGGGAAAATTTACCCCGGTCAAAAGATTCAAATTGATTCAGGAGATAAAACCGGTGCCATATTGATGTTTGCAGGCGAAACCGATGACCTGCAAATGAAAATTGGAATCTCTTTTTTGAGCCCTTTGAAGGCTAGAGCTAACGTGGACAATGAGATACCCCATTGGAGCTTCAGCCAAACCCTCAATCAATTGCAGGCGAAATGGGAATCTATCTTTAAGCGACTGGAAGTGAGCCCCGATGCAGGAGTCAATTTGAAGACCATGCTTTATACTGGCCTATACCACACCATGCTGATGCCGGTGGATCGAACAGGAGAGAATCCCCTTTGGGAAAACAACGCCCCCTATTACGACGATTTCTATGCCATTTGGGATACTTACCGTTCATCAAGTCCGTTGATAACCCTACTCACGCCATCGCGCCAAGTTGCCATCATTAACAGTATGCTCGATATTTTCAAACGGGAGGGTTACATGCCCGATGCCCGCAGCGGTAACTTCAACGGAAGGACACAGGGTGGTTCCAATGGCGAAGTGGTGATTGCCGATGCCTTTGTGAAGGGATTGGGCGGAATCAATTACAAGTTGGCTCTGGAGGCCATGCTTAAGGATGCTACCATCCCTCCTGGCGACAACGAAGAAAAAGCTGGGCGTGGTGGTTTAACCGATTACAACCGATTGGGGTATGTCTCTACTGATTTTGTCAGGGCTGGAAATCGAACCCTGGAGTATGCTTACAACGATTATTGTCTGGCGGTGGTGGCCAAAGGCATCAAGCGCCGGGGCGAATATTGGCGGTTTATCAAGCAGGCCGACAATTGGCTGAATCTGTGGCGCGACATTGAAGACCATGGTTCCAGAGGATTCATCATGCCCAAAGATGCCCATGGGAAATGGGTGGACAGCATACAGTGCAATGCCAAGTATGGCCGGTTGAGTTATGTTCACTACACCCCTGTTATGCAGGATTGGCCTATTTGTGTGTGCTGGTGGTGTGGCTTCTTCTATGAAGCCAATTCGTGGGAATACTCCCTGTCGGTTCCCCACGATGTGGCCAAGTTGATCAGCCTATCAGGCGGACAAGAGGCCTTTGAGAAAAGATTGAACACCCTGTTCGACAAGGGACTCTATAATGTCGCCAATGAACCCTCTTTCCTGAGTCCGAACCTGTATCATTGGATTGGGCGTCCCGATTTAAGCAATGACCGGATTCATGCCATCATCGACAACAATTACAACACCTCACCCTCGGGCATTCCCGGCAATGACGACTCGGGAGCGATGTCTTCCTGGTTGGCTTTCCATATGATTGGGTTGTATCCCAATGCCGGCCAATCCTATTATTTGATCAATACCCCTTACTTCAAAAGGACAGTTGTTCACCAGGAGAACGGTAAAGATTTTGTCATCCAAGCTGAAAACCTTTCAGATCAGAATAAATACATTCAATCGGTTCTATTGAATGGGGTTGATTATGTCAAATCGTGGATCGAACATGCTGAAATTGTGAACGGAGGAACTTTGACCTTGAAAATGGGGTCGAAACCGTCGGGGAAATGGGGAAAAGAATTGTTGCCGCCATCCTTGTCGGACAAAGGGTTTTGACGCCTGATGCTATTCATCAGATAGGTAATTATTGATGTTGTTAAGTTTGTCTATTATGAGAATACTAAGTAATGAAAAGGAAATATGGTCGTATATCTCACCCCCCAACCCCCTAAAGGGGGGGTATGCAACTGACCAATCAATCATACAGTTGCTGAAAGTCCCCTTTAGGGAATTTAGGGGTAAAATAAAGGAGAATACGACATTGTTTCATTCAAAGAACTTACACGCAGTGATCGTCTTTTTAAGCATCTGGTTTGTTCAGCCAGTTTGCGGTATCTCCTATAACATACTTGAGTTTGGGGCGGTGCCCGATGGTGTTGTTATAAATACAAAATCCATTCAAAATGCTATAGACCTTGCAAACTCAAATGGTGGAGGGATGGTGCTGATCCCTAGGGGAAAATTTGTGACCGGAAGCCTCCAATTGAAAAGCAATGTAGAGCTATTTTTGGATGAGGGAGCTGTGTTGTTGGGTAGTGTCAATCCATACGATTATTCCAAAGTGGAGGGAAGTGTTGTGCCTTCAAGCCCTAAAATGGATGACAAATCAGAATTGGGGCTTATCCTGGCCATTCAAGCCAGCAATGTTAGAATTTCTGGTCAAGGAACCATCGACGGGCAGGGGCTGGCTCTCGCTTTAAATATTGATAGCCTCCATCATGCAGGGGTTTTGGTCGATATAAACTACAACTACAGGCGGATGCGCCCAAGCGAACTGGCCAGACCTAAATTGTTCAGATTCCTCCAATCCAACAATATCCAGATAACCGGATTGATTCTCACAAATAGTGCAAACTGGGGATTGTCGTTCGAATTGTGCAAGGGGATTGTTTTGGATGATCTTACAATAGTCAATCGTGCTTACTGGAATAACGATGGTATTGATGTTTCCGATTGCACGAATGTGAGAATCACCAACTGCCATGTCAACTCGGCCGATGATGGCATCTGTTTAAAGTCCTACCATCCCCAGGCCTGTAACGATAGTGTTTATATTGCCAACTGCACCATTCGAAGCAGTGCCAGTGCCATCAAGTTTGGCTCGGGATCGTTTGGCGGCTTTAAGAATGTCACCATCGAAAACATCAATGTTTTTGATACATTCCGCTCTGCCATCGCCATCGAATCGGTTGATGGGGCTCTGATAGAGAATATTAAAGTCAACAATATTGTGGCAAAAAACACCGGCAATGCCATCTTTATCCGATTAGGGCACCGGGGTGGCGAAAAACCGGGAATAATTAGAAATGTGCATATTTCGGGGATGCATGTCGAAATTCCATTTGGCCGACCAGATATTGATTATGATTTGCGTGGGCCTGAAGTTGATTTCTTCCACAATCCATTTCCTGCTTCAATTGTAGGAATACCTGACCATAGGGTTGAGAATATTGTGATCGAGGATGTATCGATCGTTTATCCGGGGAGAGCCACGAAAGGGATGGCATATATTCCGTTAGCTGATTTGGGAAGAGTTCCTGAGCATATTGACAAGTATCCTGAGTTTTCAATGTTTGGAGAACTTCCTGCATGGGGTTTTTATGTTCGTCATGCTAAAAATGTGAAATTCCGGAACATCCGTTTAAAACTTGCGGATGATGATTTCCGTCCAGCTTTTGTATTTGATGATGTTGACAATGTGCGTGTTGAAAACACTACTTTGGAGCCAGGTGGTTCACATGCCCAGTTTATATTAAAAGGTGTGGTGAACAACAAGGTTGAATTCCCTGCTGATAAAATATCAATTGTAAAATAATTAACTTATGAGATTAACGGTTCATCTATTGTCGGCTTTGTTTCTAGGGCTTGTTTTCGGGGGGTGTGTGGCTCCTTCAGGCTGTCAATTGGAGGAGGAAGCCGCTATTGGTTTGATTCACCGGATACTACCCACGCATGCTGGCCAATTTGAGGTGCAGTTTTCTGCTTCTGATTCCATCGATTTTTTTGAGATAGAATCCGTCAATAATAAAATCATACTGAGGGGGAACAATGGTGTTTCTATAGCTTCGGCCCTTTATTATTATCTTAAAGAATATTGTCATTGCCAGATCACATGGAATGGCACAAATATGAATCTTCCGGACAAACTCCCCGCCGTCAATGAAAAGATTAGGAAAGAGAGCCCGTATCAATATCGTTATTACCTTAATTACTGTACGTTCAATTACAGCATGAGTTGGTGGAACTGGGAACGCTGGGAGAAAGAGATCGACTGGATGGCATTGCATGGCATCAATATGCCTTTGGCCATCACCGGTGAAGAGTATGTGTGGGATCAGGTGTATCGATCCTATGGATTCACCGACGAAGATTTGGATCCATTTTTCTGCGGGCCTGCCTACCTTTCATGGTTTTGGATGGGCAATCTCGATGGTTGGGGTGGACCAATGCCACAAAGTTGGAAGATAAGGCAGCGTGACCTCCAGGTTAAAATACTCCAACGCCAGCGTGAATTGGGGATGAAACCGGTGCTGCCGGCTTTTACAGGTCATGTGCCAACATCCTTCAAAAAGTATTTCCCCAACGCCAAACTCAAGCAAACCAATTGGGGAAACGACTTTGGCGACACCTTCATTTTGGACGCCGATGATCCCCTTTTTGCAAAAATTGGTAAAAAATTCCTCGAGGTACAGACTGCAATTTTTGGCACGGATCATTTGTATTCGGCCGACACATTTAATGAAAACGAACCGCCCACCGACGCCCCAGTTTATTTGTCGGAGCTCAGTAGGAAAATTTTTGAGGGGATGAAGTCGGCCGACCCCAATGCAGTCTGGGTCATGCAGGGTTGGTTGTTTTATAGCCACCGCGATTTCTGGAAAGCACCTCAAATCAAAGGTTTGCTTGATGCGATCCCCAACGACCGCATGATCATCCTTGATCTGGCTGCCGAAATCGAGCCTATTTGGAAGCGGACCGAGGCTTTTTATGGTAAGCAATGGATCTGGAATATGCTCCACAACTTCGGTGGCAACATCAGCTTGTTCGGACGCATCGACATCGTGGCCAACGAACCTGCCAACGCTTTACACGATCCGAAATCAGGACAAATGAAAGGGATTGGGCTTACCATGGAAGCCATTGAACAAAACCCGGTGCTTTACGAATTGATGACCGACCATACCTGGCGGGATACGCCCATCGATTTGAAACCTTGGTTGCGGCAATATGTTGAAAACCGCTACGGGCGTGTGACACCCGAACTGGAGCGCGCGTGGGATGTTTTGGTTCGGACGGTTTATAATGGCCAAGTCATCCGCGATGGAGCCGAATCGATCATCGTTTCCCGTCCCACATTTGACGGATATAGGCGGTGGGCACGCACCAAATTGAATTACGCCCCACAAGATTTGTTGCCGGCCTGGGATCTTTTCGTGGAATCCATCGACTCAAGCCTGCTTTATGAGGGTTTCCTGTATGATTTGGTTGATGTCAGCCGTCAGGTTTTGGCCAATTATGCCCTGCCCTTGCAGCAGCAAATTGCATTGGCGTATCAGAACGGCGACAAGGATAAATTTGAGCAATATAGCAATGAGTTTGTCGTGCTGATTGATGATATGGATCGGTTATTGGCTACCCAAAAAGATTTCATGTTGGGACCATGGCTTGCCGATGCCCGTAGGTGCGGACAGACTACCGCAGAGAAGGATTTGTATGAGCAGAATGCCCGCAACTTAATCACCTTGTGGGGCGATGCCAACAACCGATTGCACGAATACAGCAACCGGCAATGGAGCGGATTGTTGAATGGTTTTTACAAACCCCGGTGGGAGCAGTTCTTCCACCAGGTTCAAAAAGAGTGGGGGCACTTTGATCAAAAAGCCTTTGATGAAAATATCAAACTGTGGGAATGGCAGTGGGTTCTCTCACGCAATGAATTCCCTGTTGAAGCTGATGGTTCGCCCGCTGAGATCGTTGTTGAGCTTCATGAAAAATACAGGGATCGGATTATCCCATTAACCATAGTCCAACCCTTAATTGATTATAATTATTGATTATGGACGCAGTTGTAGATAAAAAACCAGAACGTTTCCTCTCCTTGGATGTGTTCAGAGGGCTCACCATCGCCTTGATGATCGTGGTCAATACACCCGGCACAGGGGCGAGTATCTATGGGTGTTTGATCCATGCACAATGGTTTGGATTCACATTGGCCGATTTGGTTTTCCCCTCTTTTCTATTTGCTGTGGGAAACTCATTGAGCTTTTCGATGCTGAGGATGAAGCAGGCGCCAAGCCATGATGTGTGGTTCAAAATTATTAAGCGCACCATCATCATCTTCCTGTTGGGCTACTTGATGTATTGGTTCCCATTTTTTAAGATTGGAGAAACGGGTGCATTGGTGCTTAAACCGATATCTGAGACCAGGGTTATGGGCGTTTTGCAGAGGATTGCCCTTTGTTATTTCTTTGCCTCCATCATTTTTTATTATTTGAGCGAAAAGGCCGCTCTCATCCTTTCTGTTTTTATTCTCCTAGGTTATTGGCTTATCCTTTGTTTGTTTGGTGAGCCTGGTTCCCAATTGGAGATGGCCACCAACGCTGTGGGTAAGTTCGATTTGTCAATACTGGGGATGGGACATATTTACAAGCGCGACAGCATTCCTTTCGACCCGGAGGGGATTTTGAGTACGCTGCCCGCGATCGTCAATGTGGTATTGGGATACATCGCTGGGATTTTTATACAGAAGAAGGGTAAATCCTTCGAAGGCATTGCCAAATTGCTGATGGCAGGCTTTTTATTGGCCTCGACGGCTTTATGGTGGGATTTGGTGTTCCCCATCAGCAAAAAATTGTGGACTAGTCCTTTTGTTCTCTATACTGTGGGCTTGGATCTTTCCATCATGGGTGTCCTGATTTATCTGATTGAATTTAAGAAAATTAAATACGGGGTTTCATTTTTCGACGTGTTTGGGAAAAATCCCCTGTTCATTTATTTGTTTTCCGAATTGTTTTATATCACTCTTAGCCTCATGCCGGTGCCGGGCGAACTGAATGCGTTTGAATGGGTGAGTGAAATGATATTCCAGAAAATAGCCCCAGGTTCATTGGGATCTCTGTTAACAGCCATCGTGTATGTGCTCATTTGCTGGTTATTGGGTTATGTCCTGTATAAAAGGAAGGTTTATGTTAAAATTTAGGGGTTGTTTATCCGAATTATTGTGACTCATGCTTGAATTGCTAGGTTATAATCACAGTTATTGTTTCATAATCGGTATTTTTATGCTGGAATAATCTCTAAAATAGAGCAACTTATGACTAGGAACTATGTCATCATTATCATTCTAACCTTGTCGTTTCGTTATGTTTATGCTGAAGATATCAAGCTTGAGCACTACAGTAAGGAGAACGGGCTTTCCCATAATTCTGTCCGGCATATTGTTCAAGATGAATTGGGCTTGCTCTGGTTGGGAACCTTTAATGGTTTGAATAGTTTCGATGGCCAGAGGTTTGCGTCATTTATGAGCCATGCCGACAATCCAAACCGCATTCAAAACGACGACATTACAGCCTTGGTTGTTGATGAGGATAACGATGTTATGTGGATTGGAACCAGGGGGGGATTGACCAAGTTGAATCTCCGGACTTACCAATTCACCACCTTCGTGCACGATGGCGGCAACGCCAAATCTATTCCTGATTCTGAAATTAGGGCGATCCATATAGACAAGCTTAAACGCATATGGATAGGAACAAAAGATTCTGGAGTGTTCATCTATGATGAGTCCCTCAATACTTTCACGAAAGTAGAGCTTGATGGGTTTGTGTATGTCAAAACGATTGTTGAAGATATAAATGGCCATATCTGGGTGGGGAGTTTCGGCACAGGAGGTGTTGCCCGGCTGGCATTGAATGAGAAGGGTGACATCATCGACACCCACCTGTATGAATTATCAGTGCTTGGAACCAATATCCTGAATCCCTACCTTTATTTTATCTATCAAGACGACAAATCCGACTTGTTTGTCGGAACCAGGGAAGGTCTGTTTAAATGGAATAGGCAAGATGATGTTTTTGATTTGCAGCCAATCCCCGATCCAAAATTCAGGGAGACTATTGGTCCGTATTTTGTTTGTGTCGCTCGAGCCCCTGATGGCAAGTATTGGCTGGGAACCATTGGTGGACTTATTGTCTGCAGCCGCTTGGAAGATATTGCTAAGGGTGATTATAAATGGTATTATTCCAAGCGATCCGAAAAAACATCTTTGGTGGACAACTCTGTGTCGGCCCTTTATTTTGATAATTCAGGCTTGCTTTGGATTGGCACGGATAATGGCTTGGATAAGTTCGATCCTTTTTGGAACCAGTTCAAGACAATCAACTCATTTTCCATGGTTGTGGATGGTAAAATTCCCCGGATATCGGATTACGCAAGAACCTACGACAACAAACTGTTGGTGGCAACTCATAATTGTGGGTTGTTTTTAAAAGATGACAACCGGTTCAAGGTAATTGAAAAAGTTAATAACGACATATCCTGCATTTTTACCTCCGATGGAAAAACCTTTTATTGCGGCCTGTGGAATGGGAAAGTTATGGTTTATAATTATATGCATGGAACCACCAAGTTGTTGGATGTTGGTTTCAAGGCGGAGCCTGTGTTTTCCTTTTGTCGGCTGATAAATGGGAATTTGGTCGTTGGATCGCATGGAAACGGTGCCATTATCTTGAACCCAGCCACCCAAAAAGTTGAAGCATCGTTTCGAGAAAAATTTCCCAATGCATCGGTAAACCAAGTGGCTACGGCAGGCGATGGCATTGTTTGGATTGCCACTGAAAATGGGGTCATCCGATATAATCCCGATAATCATCAAACAAAAGTTTATACCTCCAAAGATGGTGAGGTTGAGGGGTTATCCAATAATGGTGCTAAAACTGTTTGTGTCGATCATTCAGGAAAGATTTGGGTTTCAACCCGTATGGGGTTGAATTTTTATTCACCTGCCATCGATGATTTCGTTCAGGTTAAGAGTCCCAAGGAATTGAAACATAATTGGATCACCGATATTTTGCAGGACAGTAAGGGTTATTTGTGGTTCAACTTCAACAATGGTCAGGTGGGACGTTTCAATCCCAACGAGGCTGGCTTGCTCACTTACGATGTGGGCAGCGGCAACCGCTTGGATATCTTCAGCAATAAAGGATTTTTGTTGTTCAATGATTCTTTGATTTACATGACCGGCAAGGATGAAATCATCTGTTTCCCAATCAACGAGCTCAAAGATAATTTAAGGGCCGACCCTCCATTCATCAGTGAAGTTAAAATCCAAAACCGGACAGTATGGCCAGGTGATACGATTAATGGCCAGGTTGTGCTTCAGGAAAACATCAATTACGCCCGAAGGTTGGAGCTGGAACATGTGAACCGGAATTTTTCCTTTTCCTTTTCTTCCCCATCCTATGCCAACACCCGTTTGAACCGGTACGAATATATGTTGGAGGGTTTCGACGAAGAATGGATCGCGGTTGACAATAATCTGACAACAATCCAGTACACTAATTTGTATCCCAAGGATTATACCTTCAAAATAAGGTATGCCAACAGCAGTGGCTACTGGAGTGAGATATCCTCATATATCATAACAATCAACCCTCCGTTTTGGCTGACTTATAAGGCAATTCTCCTGGGGGTGTTCTTTTTATTGGGGGTCATGTTCTTTTTTTATAGGCAGCTGAAGAGACGTTGGACGTTGAAGCATGAACTCTTGTTGGAAAAAGTGCAACGCGAGCGGGAGGACAAACTTAATAATGAAAAATTGCGCATTTTTACCAATATATCGCACGAGTTACGCACTCCAATATCGTTGATTTTGGGGCCGGCCAAGCAATTGGCCGACGAAGGTCTAAGTCCCGAACATCAAAAAAAAATGGTGAGGTTGATCCTTCAAAATTCTAATAGGCTTTATAATTTGGTCAACCAGCTGCTCGACTTCCGGAAAGCTCAGTTTGGGGAGTTGACGCTTAAAGTGTCGAAAGCTGACATCCTGGGTTATACCAAAAATGTGTTCAATTCCTTTGATGGACTGGCTATCGAAAAGAAAATCAATTACAACCTGATTTGTGAATACGATGAATTGATTGGCTGGATCGACAGCGATAAGTACGATAAAATACTATGCAACCTTTTATCCAATGCCATCAAATTCACCAATCGATTTGGAAATGTTGATCTCTTTCTTGACGTTGTTAAGGATGAAGGAGGATTGAGAAAGCTGGTGGTTGAGGTTTGTGACGACGGCATTGGGATACCCCGGGAGAGCCAAAAGAAAATATTTACCCGTTTCTACCAGGTTGAGAATATCATAGGAACCCATACAGGAAGCGGGATCGGTTTGTCATTGGTCAATTCATTGGTTAAAGTTCACAAAGGAAAAATTGAACTCACCAGCACCTTGGAAAAAGGCAGTGTGTTTACCCTTGAGTTTCCTATTGATAGGGAGTCTTATTCTGATAATGAAATATTTGATTACGAAGATGGTAGCGATAGCTCCGAAATAGTTGATTTACCTGAAGCTCAGAATAAACCCCTTTCAACCAGTGACAAAGAGAGCGTTTTGGTTATTGAGGACCATCATGAGTTGAGGGGATATATTGCCGATTTCCTTTCAAGATACTATACTGTGCACACGGCCGAAAATGGGGAAGAGGGGCTTCGAATCTGTAGGAATGTGAAGCCTTTGATTTGCATTGCTGATGTTATGATGCCGGTCATGGATGGGTTCAAATTTTGTGAAACACTTAAAAATGATGACCGGATCAGCCATATTCCGGTGATCCTGTTGACGGCATTGTCCGATAACGACAATCAAATCAAAGGTTATAAAGCAGGTGCCGATGGGTATTTGATGAAACCCTTTGATCCGGATCTGTTGAAAATTCGCATAGACAATATTATTAAGGCTCGGGCCGACCTTAAGGGGAAATTTGCTGTCGATATGGAAAGCAATGTTGATGTGCTGACCCACTCTCCTGTTGATGAGGAATTTTTGAAAAAGCTGACAGCCATCATCGAGCTCAATATAGGCGACCCCAACTTGGCCGGCAGTTTCTTGTGTGCAGAATTGGGGGTCAGTTCATCAACGCTGTACCGGCGCTTGAAGGAATTGACTGATCTTTCGCCCAACGAGTTTATCCGAACCATCCGATTGAAAAAGGCCGTTCAGTTGTTGAAGTCAAAACGCAATAATGTGGCCGAAGTGGCCGATATGGTTGGGTTTAACGATCCATACTATTTCAGCCGGTGCTTTAAAAAGCAATTTGGGTTTCCACCAAGTGGCATATTGTAGGAAATTTTTGAAAATTATAAATACATGATCGTATGAAAAACCTGATGGTTGCTTGGGGTGCATTTGCCCTTTTGTTGCTGGTTGGCTGCCAGGTCAAGTCCAGTAGGGACAAAGTCTATAGGATAACCGATTTTGGAGCCGTGGCTGATGGTGTGACCGACAATGCACTTGCTATCAAAAAAGCTATTGACGCTTGTGTCAGTTCGGGAGGTGGAACCGTGGTGGTTCCTGGCGATGGCGTGTTTTTGACGGGGCCATTCGACTTGGCCTCCAGGTTGGAGTTGCATGTTGAACCGGGTGCCACCCTGCTTGCCAATCCCGACACCTCGGTTTATACCCAAAGTGCTTTCAGAGAGAACCCAGGGGAGGGTACAATATGGATTGGGGGTGAAAACCTCCACGATCTTGCCATTACCGGTCTTGGCGTGATCGATGGGAATGGTATTGAGTTTATGGGCAAGGAGTTGGATGATTCTTACGAGCTTTTGCCTTTCAAGGTGAAAGATCCTAGGCCTCATGTCTTGACCCTTGTTAATGTACACAAGTTGAGGATCGAGGATGTGACCTTTCGCAATTCAGCCTATTGGACTGTGCACCTTATTGGATGCGACGATGGCGTCATTCGGGGAATCATCATTGACAACAGTTTGAAAATCAGGAATAGTGACGGGATTGACCTGGATCACAGTAAAAACATCAGGATCAGCGACTGTCACATCAAAAGTGGCGATGATAGTATATGCTTGAAAAACAGGAGGGAATTCAAAGAATATGGCAAATGTGAGAATATTGTCATCACCAATTGCTTGATGTCATCTCGCTCCTGTGCCTTCAAAATAGGTTCGGAGAATATGGACACGATTCAGAATGTGACCGTGACCAACTGCACGATCTTGGCAAGCAATAGGGGCATCGGTATCCAAAACCGCGACGAGGGCGTGGTGCAGAATGTGTTGTTTTCAAATATCATTGTTGAAAGTCAATTCTTCAGCGATGTATGGTGGGGGAAATCCGAACCCATCTATGTGACAGCGTACCGCAGGGCCAATATCAACCACAAAGATGCAAGCTGGAGATTTCCAGAAGGAGCCACCGAAGGTTTTGTCGGTCAGGTGAACGATATTATTTTTCGTAATATCCATTGTCGTTCTGAAAATGGGGTGTATGTGAGTGCTGAATCAAAAGAGAAGATCAACCATATCCTTTTCGATGGTGTGACTGTTGTGCTGAACAGGGTCACCAATCACGAAGGTGGCGTTTACGACCGCCGGCCCTGTGAAGGCGAAGGGTTGGTCAAGGCAAAGACCTCGGCCTTTTACATCCAAAACGCCACCAATGTGCAGGTGAGGAATCATGAAATCAGGGTTGGTCCCAATGCGCCTTTGGATATGGGTGAACTGATCTTTCGGACGAACTGAAAAAACCATTATATTTTAGCGTAATGATTGGAAGTAGAATAAATTTTTTGGCTGCGTTGTTATTAGTTTTTGTATCAACAGCTTATGGTCAATTCAAATCAGTCCCAGCAGAAAAGGATTATGTGGGCTACCTATTTGCCTACTTCAAAGGCAATGCGGTTGCCGATGAAGCGGTTTGTTATGCCATCAGCCGCGATGGCTTTGAGTTTAAGGCATTGAATGGAAACCAACCCGTGATCGACTCAAAACAGATCAGTTTCACCGGAGGGGTGAGGGATCCGCACATTCTCAGAGGAGAAGATGGTGAAACATTTTACATGGTGCTAACCGACATGATATCGTCCAATGGTTGGGATTCCAACCGGGCTATGGTGCTGCTCAAATCAAACGATCTGGTACATTGGACTTCCTCGGTCATCAATATCCAGCAAAAATACAGAGGGCAGGAAAACCTCAAAAGGGTGTGGGCACCCCAGACAATCTTCGATCCATCTGTTGGAAAGTATTTGGTTTATTGGTCGATGCAGCATGGTGATGGGCCCGACATGATTTACTATGCCTATGCCAATCAAGATTTTACTGACCTTGAAGGGGAACCAAAGCAGCTCTTTTTCCCTAAGAATGGCAAGTCGTGCATCGATGGGGATATCATCAATAAAAATGGGCTCTTTTACATGTTCTACAAAACCGAAGGACATGGCAACGGCATACGGTTGGCAATCACCGATTCCTTAGCTTCGGGCAAATGGATTGAACAACCCGGTTATAAACAGCAGACAAAGGATGCCGTTGAAGGATCCGGTGTTTTCAAACTTATAGGAAGTGACACTTATATCCTGATGTACGATGTGTATATGAAAGGGAAATACCAGTTCTGTGAGAGCAAAGACCTGGATGTATTCCACGTGATTGATCATGAGATTTCTATGGATTTCCATCCCCGCCATGGTTCGATCATCCCGTTGACAAAAAAGGAATTGAAAGCGTTGACCGACCAATGGGGCATGCCTCAAGGATTCGAAATGCCCACTTATAAAAATCCGGTATTGACAGGCTATTATGCCGATCCGGAGGTTCTCTATTCCAATAAAACCGGGAAATACTATCTCTATCCCACCAGCGATGGATTTGATGAATGGGGTGGTTATTATTTCAAGACTTTTTCATCGGAGAATCTAAAAGATTGGAAAGACGAAGGTGTTATCCTCGATCTTAAAACGGATGTGTCGTGGGCCAATGGCAATGCTTGGGCACCCACCATTGCCGAGAAAAAGGTAGGAAAAACGTACAAGTATTTCTATTATTTTAGCGGTGGTAAAGATGGAGGACCAAAGAAAATTGGCGTTGCCGTTTCGGATAATCCAACCGGGCCGTTTGTTGATTCGGGTAAACCGCTTATCGACTTCAAGCCCGAAGGAGTGACAAATGGGCAGGAGATAGATTCCGATGTGTTTACCGATCCCAAGAGTGGTAAGAGCTATATTTATTGGGGTAATTGCTATTTGGCTGGTGCCGAGTTGAATAAGGATATGGTTTCCATCAAGAGAAATACAGTGAAAGAAATGACGCCGGACAAGACCTTCCGGGAAGCGGTTGAGGTATTCTACCGCAAGGGGGTGTATTACTTCTTGTGGTCGGAAGATGATACCGGCAGTGCCAATTACAAGGTGCGCTATGCAACAGCAAAATCGCCCTTGGGACCATTGACAATACCTGAAAACAACATTGTGATCATGAAGGATGAGTCGAGGGGGATCTATGGTACAGGCCATAATTCTATCCTGCAACTTCTTAGAACTGATGAGTGGTATATTGTCTATCACCGCCTCTCCCGTCCCGACGGCATCAAGAAAGCTTATCCTGGCACTTCAAGGGAAGTGTGCATCGACAAGATGGAATTCAACGTAGATGGCACCATTCAGCAAGTGGTTCCCAGTTTGTGAGTGCTACTCTCGCAATAAACAGAAGCTCATGGAAGACTTTCATTAGTCTTCTCCCTTTGATCCTGATTTTGATGCGTTTGAATGATAAAGAGTTGGGGATTATTGGCGGCGGAACGCCCAATAACCTCCAACTCCCTTTTTAAGTAAGCCATGTGGCATTTCGAATGGAATGCTATGAAATAAGAAACCTATTTCTGTTTCAGGCGTTATTCAGTTCGCATCGCAACTTCGTTCCATGATGAATTCCAATTTTTACTCATTGATCTCCCGATCCCTGAATCCCATCAGATAGAGGATGGCATCCAACCCGATTTCCGAGATGGCATGGCGCGCCGAGGCTTTTACCTTGGGTTTGGCATGGAAGGCGATGCCCAATCCGGCCAGCTGGATCATCGGCAGGTCGTTGGAGCCGTCGCCCACGGCAATCACCTGCTCCAAATGCAGATCTTCCTTGAACGCCAGTAGTTTCAATAGTTCGGCCTTTTTGGCGCCATCCACAATGTCGCCCACATGGCGGCCGGTGAGCTTGCCGTTGGCCACCTCCAGCTCGTTGGCAAACACGTAGTCGATGGCCAGTTTCGATTTCAGGTAGTTGCCAAAATAGTTGAACCCACCCGACAGGATGGCGGTTTTGTAGCCATATTTTTTCAGGGTTTTGAACAACCGTTCCGCCCCTTCGCTGAGCGGCAGGCTTTCGGCAATCTCTTTCATCACCGACACATCGAGCCCCTTCAACAGGCTGATGCGTTGCTCAAAACTCTCCTTGAAGTCGATCTCCCCACGCATGGCTGCTTCGGTGATGGCACTCACCTGGTCGAAAACGCCGGCTTTGCGGGCTAGTTCATCAATCACCTCGGCCTGAATAAGGGTGGAATCCATATCGAAGCATACCAAGCGGCGGTTGCGGCGATACATGTTGTCAACCTGGAAGGCAATGTCCACGCCTGTCTCTTTGGCAATGGCGATGAAGCTGCTTTTGAGCGCTTCGGTGTCGGCTGGCGTTCCGCGCACCGAGAACTCCACCACGCTCTTGGCATCCCCTTCTTTGTCGTTGAGTGGGATCCGTCCCGAAAGGCGCGAAATGATGTCGATGTTGAGTCCTTGTTCGGAGAGCACCTTGGTGACCCGCGAAAGGTGCACTGCCTTCAGTTTGCGTGCCAAAAGGGTGATGATGAACCGTTCCTTGCCTTGGTGGGTCACCCACTCCTCGTATTTCTTTTCTGGAATGGGGGTGAACTTCACGTTGAGCCCCAGTTCATAGGCTTTGAACAGCAGGTCTTTCAGAATTGGGGATGAATCGGCCTTGCCGGTGATTTCGAACAGGATGCCCAGCCCGAGGTCTTCGTGGATCACCGCCTGGCCAATGTCGAGGATGGTGATTTCGTAATGGGCAAGGATTTCGGTGAGTGTGGCTGTCAAACCGGGACGGTCGGCACCCGATATGTTCAGTAAAATGATCTCCCTTTCTTTCTTCATGATGAGTTACTATTTTGATGTTTTTGTTTCCTGAGGATGGGGATTTTTCAGGCACATTAAACTTTGCTGTTTTGTTGCTGGTAAAAGGCTATGGCATTATCCACCGATTCAGTAATGGGCGTGAAGTTCCAGTCCAGCTGTTGGATTATTTTTTCGGATGAATAGAGCGATTGCCCCATGGTTGATTTAATCGATTCGCGTGTGAGCACCGGTTCGCTGCCTGTCATAACAGCAAACAGCCGGTTTGCCACCATGCCCAGCCAAAGCATCCAGGCACCGGCAGGGATGGATGGAGCCTTAACGTTGAGTTGCGCGGCCATCAAGCTTAGCATTTCGCGCGCACTCTTGTTTTCGGCGCTTATAATAAAGCGTTCGCCGTATATTTTGTTCTCCACAAAAGCAATCATGGCTCGAGCAACATCTCTAACATCCACATAACCGGTCTTGCCATTGGTGTAGAATGGCAATCCACTTTTGGCCAGCTGGATGATTTTTGACGAGCTGCTGTTTTTGGCGCCTGGACCTATGATTACCGATGGGTTGACAATTACCGTGTTTAAGCCCTCCTTGGATGCCCGCCATACTTCCATCTCAGCTCTGAATTTACTGCGCGAATAGGCGGAGTGTCGGTCGTCGGCCTGCCACAGGTCTTCCTCGGTGATGGGTGAGCCATTGGCGCTGTTGCCCAACGTGGCAATGGAACTGGCATGGCAAAATACCTCGACTTTTTTTTCCAAGGCCGCATCCAGCAAGTTTTTGGTGCCTTCCACATTGATGTTCCACATGTCGCGGTGGCGTGGCGAATGGAACGATACCATGGCTGCTGTGTGGTAAATGGTCTCCACGCCTTCCAGCGCATCGGTGAGTGAATCGTAATCCAACACATCGCCGGTGACCCATTCGATGCGGCTGTATTGTTCAAGCGACAGGTCGCCATAGAACTTAAAGATCTCTTCCACCGCCGAAGTATCACTTCCTAGCCTTTTCAAGGCTTTAACCGTCTTGCCTTCTTTGGAGAGTTGATACAAAAGGTGTGTGCCCAGTAATCCGGTTCCTCCAGTTACGAATATCATGCTTAAGCTTTACCAGTTGAATAAAATGGTTTGTTTGATGTCGGGATGCAGACTCAAAGGAACCGGACTGGTGCCGGCTACGCTCTCAATCAATTGTTTCTGGTCGGCTGTGTAACTGTTTTTTGGGAAGAAGAATGACACCACCACCTCTGCGATTCTTCGGGGATTGTCAGCCATTATCTTCGTCACCTCCACACGGGTTTCTTTGATGTCGATGCCATGATCCATGGCCTTGATGCCCATGATGGTCATGATGCAGTTGCCCAAGGCAGTTGCCACAAGGTCGGTGGGCGAAAAGGACTCACCTTTCCCGCGGTTGTCGCATGGGGCATCGGTTGTTAGGCGCACGCCCGATTGTACGTGAATGTTCTCGGTGCGCAAGTCCCCCATGTAGGTGGTTTGAACTGTAATCATTGATCTGTTGTTTTGTACCTGGGTCAATATACGTATTTTTTTGTCACGTTGCGCCACCAGTTTGGTGCTGTTGGTGATAAAAATCAGTTTTTTTGTTCGACGATCAATTATTTGGCATGGGCTGATTTGAAATTTTGTTTTTTTATATCTCTTTTAGGAATGAATTCGCCACCTTTGTATAGGAATAAAATCTTAAAAAATTAGTTGTTATGTTTTCAGGAATTGTTGAAGAAGCTGCTATAATCCGCAAATTGGAAAACGATAAGGGAAACTTGCACCTGACGCTAGAGTGCTCGTTTACCAATGAGTTGAAGATAGACCAGAGTGTTGCGCACAATGGTGTTTGCCTGACGGTGGTAAAAATCGAGGGAAATTACTATACGGTGACGGCCATCCGCGAAACGCTTGAAAAGTCGAACCTCGGCAACCTCAAGGTGGGCGACAAGGTGAATCTGGAGCGCAGCATGATGATGAACGGTCGCCTCGATGGCCACATCGTTCAGGGGCATGTCGACCAGACGGCACGGTGCCTTGAGGTTAAAGAAGCCGATGGCAGTTGGTATTTCACTTTCCAGTACGACATCGACAAGGAGAAGGCAGCCCAGGGTTACATGACTGTTGAAAAGGGTTCGGTTTGTGTCAATGGCGTCAGCTTAACTGTTGTGAACAGCCGCGACGACCGCTTTTCTGTGGCCATTATACCTTTCACCTATGAGCACACCAATTTCCATCAATTTGAGGTGGGATCCATCGTCAACCTGGAGTTTGATATATTGGGCAAATACATCAGCCGTCTGATGGCCATTCAAAAATAATGACCGACCCTGCTTTGGCAGGGTTTGTTATTTGTTTTTTTCGTTGCAACGCATTTTATAAAGTAGGTCAAGCCATTTTAATATCTCTGCATATGATTGCTCTTTTGGAAAATGAATATTTCGCTCTTTTTGTGATTCTGTGTCTCGGATTCATTATTGGGAACATTAAGATCAAAGGCATTTCGCTCGACGTGTCAGCCATTATTTTTGTCTCCCTCATTTTTGGTCATTGGGGCATTCAAATGCCCGACATCCTTGAAAAGATTGGCTTGATCCTCTTCATTTACACAATAGGGCTACAGGCTGGGCCGGGGTTTTTCGATTCATTTCAGAAAAATGGGCGCGACCTGGTGTTGCTCTCTTCCGTGGTCATCCTTTCGGCTGGCTTGTTGGCCTACCTCTCGGTTGTCTTGCTTGGCGTGGATATGCCCATGGCTCTGGGGCTTCTTACCGGGGCACTGACCAGCACGCCAGGTTTGGCCACAGCCATCGAGGTACAGAACTCGCCGTTGGTCTCCATCGGTTACGGGGTGGCTTATCCCTTTGGTGTGATCGGGGTGATCCTTTTTGTGAAGCTTTACCCTAAGCTGGTGCGTGCCAACATAAAGAAGGCTGAGGCCGAATATGAGAAGGCGGTGGTATCGCAGCATCCGGTGATTAATTACTTGCATGTGCGGGTGGAAAACGAGAATGTGATTGGGCGCTCCTTGCGTGAACTTCGTTTCCGCACCATGACCCAAACTGTTGTGTCGCGCATCATGCACCAGGAAGAAGCTGTTGTGCCCACGCCGGCCACCATCCTCGAAAAGGGCGATTTGGTGCGAATCGTGGGAACCGACGAGGCTCTGCAACGCGCTGTGGTGCTTTTGGGCAGCGTCACCAAAGAGGAGATTCCGCTCAAAGAGGGTTATACGGTTGAAGCAGTTTTAGTGACCAATAAAGAGGTGATAGGTAAAGACTTGGGGAGCCTCAATCTTTGGCGGAATTACCAAGCCACCATCACCCGCATCCGACGCAGCGGCATCGACTTTACACCAACCCACAACACCCGCTTGATGATGGGGGATAAGTTGACGGTGGCTTGCACCAAAGAAAACCTTAAGCAGGTGGCTACGAGCCTGGGCAACGACGATAAAAAATTGAGCGATACCGATTTCTTCCCCATTGCCTTGGGGATTGTATTTGGGGTGTTGTTGGGCAACCTTTCCATCAGTTTTGGCCACGCCTTTGCTTTCAGTTTTGGCCTTACGGGCGGCGTTTTATTGGTGGCCATGCTGTTAAGCCGGATGGGGCGCACAGGTCCCATTATTTGGACCATGTCGGGGCCTGCCAATCAATTGCTGCGGCAATTGGGGCTTATGCTCTTCTTGGCTACTGTAGGTACCAAAGCCGGTGCCACCATTGTTGAAACCTACCAGGGGTACGGTTACCAGCTCTTCCTGATTGGCGGCGCCTTCACGCTGATTCCAATGATATTGGCCGTGCTGGTAGTCTATTTTATGGCACCCATGAATATCCTGACGCTGCTGGGAACCCTCACTGGCTCCATGACCAGCACACCTGGGCTGGCTGCTGCCGACTCCATGTGCGGCAGCAATGCACCGGCCATTGCCTATGCAACGGTTTATCCGGTAGCCATGGTGTTGCTGGTGATCTGTGTTCAGATTTTGAGCGCGTTGTAGCCAGCATTGGGCGTGAATAGGGGTGATTTTTGATTGTTTAATGTGGTGTGCTTATGGGTTTGACGATGCGTCTTTGTCTCCTTTTTGTTTTTGTCGGGATCTTGGATCTTTCTGGCCAGTCGCCCGGTTTTCAAAAAGGGCTGGCCACCTATTATGGCGATAAGTTCCAAGGGCGCAAAACCGCTAATGGGGAGCTGTTCTGCCAAACCCGGCTGACGGCAGCCCACCGTACTCTTCCGTTCAATACTTGGGTGAAGGTGACTAACTTGAAGAATTTAAGGGCTGTGGTGGTGCGCATCAACGACCGCGGCCCTTTCGTTCGTGGGCGCATCATCGACCTCTCCAAGCGGGCGGCCTTCGAAATTGGTTTGCTCCAGGATGGTAATGCTAAAGTTCAGGTGGAGGTGGTTGACTATCCACAGGCCGAAGAACAGTTGCTCAAATATGCGCCTGCTTTGGCGCCACACCAGTTGTTCCGCATCCCACCAGTCAAGGCTACTCCTTCTTTTTGAAAAGGCTTTTCATCTTGTTGAAAATATTCTCTTTTTCGCGATCTTCCTTCCTGGCATCACGACGTTCTTCGCGTTCCAGTTTTTTCCTGGTTTTGATGGAGTCGGGGCGATGAAACTTGTCAGCGATCCGTTCGATGAAGTTGACCGATGGATCGGTTTCCGAAAATAGCTCGCACACCATGTTCTCCGAATATTCTGCAGGCACGGCCTTAAACGAGGAGGTGTAGTAGTTGTTAAGCATGCCATCGCGTTCCACCTTCTGCATGAACCGGCCAAAGATGGGCATGGCCATATAGGCGCCTTGCCCAAGAGATGTGGAGCGGAATCGAACCACAGGCTGGTCGGCGCCCACCCAGGCTCCTGCCACCAACGTTGGGGTGAAACCGATGAACCAGCCATCGGTGTTGTTTTGCGTGGTGCCGGTTTTGCCTCCCAATGGTGCTGTGATGCCGTAGTTGACCCTTAGGTTACGGCCGGTGCCCGAGTTGACCACCTCCTGAAGCATGTCCACCATATAATAGGCGGCATCCTCGGTGTAGGCCGGTTCGTTGGGCTCGGGGCGTTCTGCTTTGTAGAGCACTTTTCCGTTGCGGTCGGTGATACTCACGATGTCCTGGAAAGTGGCTGGCCTGCCGTAGTTGGGGAAGGTGGTGTAGGCTTTTACCATTTCATATAGGGAGATTTCGGCTGTCCCCAAGGCGATGCTGGCAACTTCAGGAATGTTTGACTCGATGCCCATCTTACGGGCCATGCTGATGACCCGGTCAACGCCCACTTGGTTGATCACCCAGGCAGTGACTGTATTCACCGATCTTGCCAGAGCTCCCTTGATGGAGTAGTAACCGCCGTATTTGCCGTCGGAATTGCCTGGCGACCAGTCGCGGTGGTTGGGATAGGTGCGTTTCTCGTTGGCTACATATTGGTTGGGCTCCATGCCATTCATCATGGCGGCAGCATAGACGATGGGCTTGAAGGTGGAGCCCACTTGCCTTTTGGAGGTGACATGGTCGAACTCCACCGATTTGTGGTCTACGCCACCCACCCACGCCAGTATCTTGCCCGACTGTGGATGCACTACCAGGAAGCCCGTGTTGAGCATGCGCAAATAATGTTTCACCGAATCTACGGGCGAGATGGTGACTTGCTGGTCGCCTTGGTGCGTGAACAATACTGTGTTGACCGGGGTCTCCATCACCTTCATGATCTCTTCCTCGCTTTTGCCGGCCTCTTTCATCTGCTGGTAACGGGGCGATTGGCGAAGGGCCCTTAAGAATACTTCTGGGTGGCCGCTCCAAGGGTCTTTTTTGCCCCAATGGGTGTTGAACTGCTTTTGCACCTGAGTCATGTGCTCTTTTACAGCCTCCTCGGCATAACGTTGCATGCGCGAATTGATGGTGGTGACAATCTTCAACCCGTCGGTGTAGAGGTTGTATTCATCGCCATAAAGGTCGTTGAGGATTTGTTCGGCTTCGAACCGAACCATCGCTCGGAAATACGGAGCAATGCCGGTGTTGCGGTCTATGCGGATGTATTTCACCTGCAACGGGGCTTTTTGGTACTCTTCCAGCTTCTCCTTTTCGATGAAGCCGTTTTCGGCCATTCGCGCCAGCACGATGTTTCGTCGTTTCATCGACTTCTCAGGGTTGAGTCTGGGGTTGTAGGCTGTGTTGGCGGCCAACATCCCGATCAGCGTGGCGGCTTGTGGTGGCTCCAGCCACTTCGACTTACGACTGAAAAAACGGTGGGCAGCTGCCTCAATGCCATAGATGTCTTCGCCAAAGGGGACGGTGTTGAGGTAAAGGGTCAATATCTGATCCTTGGTGTAGATCTTCTCGAGGCGGGCAGCAATGAATATTTCCTTTACTTTACTGACTGGCAATGTGAAGATTCCTAAAGATTGTCGGGGATATAGGTTCTTGGCCAGCTGTTGGCTGATGGTGCTCCCACCGCCCTGGTTGCGGTCGCCTAACAATACGGTTTTGACCATCACGCGGGCAATACTCATGAAATCAACCCCCTTGTGTTCGAAAAAACGGCTGTCCTCGGTGGCGATTAGTGCGTTGATCACATGGCGAGATATGTCGTTGTTGTCGATGCTTAGCCGGTTTTCGATGAAATAGCGACCCATCAGCACATCATCGGAGGTGTAAACTTCCGATGCATTGTTGTTCGAGATGTTCGACAGCTCCTGGAAGGAGGGGAGGCGTCCAAACAAGCCCAGGTAAACCAGCGTGGTGAAGAGTGAGGCGGTGAAAATGCCAGCCATGCCCACTTTGAAGAGGTTGATGCCCCAACGGACTTTCCACGATGGATGGGTGGAAGGGAAAAACAGTATTTGCACCATTGGGTGGCGTTTGCTGCCACTTTTGCTCTTGGTTGAAGGCTTTTTCTTTTTTCCGGTCATGGTATTTGTGCGCTATGGTTCCCCTCTGTTTTGGGGTGATGTTTCAGTTCCAAAATTAACAAAACTACTTGTTGGTTGATGGTTTATCGGCTTCTTTTTGTGTGGCCAGCGTGCATTCGTGGTCGAACTGCTCAAGGAATTGCCGCATGAAGGCTTCTCTTTCCTCAGCCAACTTGCGCCCCGCCTGGGTCTTCATCATAGTGGGCAGCTTCAAAAGCTTTTCGTGGAAATGCGCTATGGTGGAAGCTTCTGTTTTGGCGTTGAATGGCCGTTGCCGATAACCACCATAACTGAATGCGCGGGCAATGCCAATGGCGCCCAAAGCATCGAGCCGGTCGGCATCCTGTACGATGCAGAATTCCGGAGTCAAGGTGGTGGTGATCCCCTTTATCTCCTTGGAGAAGGAGAGGTGGGTGATGATTTCGACAACCTGGTCTATTTGGCCGCAAGAGAAGCCATTATCTGCCAGCAATTGCTTCACCTCGCTTATGGCCAGCAACTCATCGAAGAACTTGTGGTCGGCTACGTCGTGCAGGATGGCGGCGGCCATCACCACCGCTCTGTCGCAGGGGGTATCGGCCATAATGTTGAGCGCATGGGTAAGCACCCGGCGGGCATGATCTAAGTCATGTCCAGGTTCTGCTGCCGCCAGCTTCTCCATGGTAAAGGTGAGGAGGTTTTTTTCCAGTGTTGAATAGGTCATAATGCCACAATTTCTGAGGTGAGGATGCGGTAGAATTCGCGGTAAGCTTCATTTGTTATAGCCTGTGGATGCGTCATCAGCAACATGGGCAGTGGTTGGAACCCTTTTTGGTAGGGCGGCTGGCAATGTTCATGCTGGGGGTTGGCGACAAATCCCAACCGCTCATAAAACGTTTGGCGCCGCCGGGTGGTCTCATCCACCACGTGTTCAATTTCCAGGATGACCGGTGGTGTGGTTCGCGTCAGAAGCTCCTGCAGGATATGGGAACCCGTGCCTTGCCCTTTTTGCGATGGTGCCACGGCAATGTATTCCAAATAGCAAAAGCGGGGGTATTGCCAATAGGCCAGCATGGCCACCGGCTCCCCCTGGCTCAGGAACAGTTCGTTGTGGAACTGTTCTTTGGCCAGCGCAATGGCGATCCCCTGAATGTCCTTGCGTTCTATTTCAGGAAAGCTCTCTTGGTAGAGTTGCCAAAAATATTGGAAATCAGGCTGGTGTATCGAAGTGATCCTGGTTTTTGTCAGTTTCATATTGATTATATTGGTCATCCGGCAAGGCCGATTTCGACAAATATAATCAATCATCGCCTTACTTGTTTGTTGAAGATGGCATTCTCGGTTTGAAGGCTGTAGGCAACTACCTTGCCGCTATTGTCCAACTCCTTGTTCAACCGGATATCGCTCCCCGATAGGGCATTCAGTACCTTGATGCCTCCCTCGAGCAGCGATAGGTTGCGTGGGGCTTCGGCAATCAGCGTTTCCGGACTAGCTTTTTTCTCATTTTGCAATAGTGCTACATAAAGCGGCATCATGTGGTTGACGCCCAGTTCATAGGCGTTTATTTTTTTCGCAGGCTGCAAGTTGATTACCCGGCGTGGCTTGAGGGGGGCCATGGGTTGCATGGCGGCCAACATGGGTTCAGCAGAGGTCGCCTCTACCTTGGCTTGCAGTGGTGAGGGGAGTGCTTCCGTGGCGGTGGGTTGGTTTGCAGTTTGTTGGATAGCCGGACTCGCGGTCAGTTTAGCCGACTCATCGGCCACTGTTTTTTTCACTGGTTGGTTGGTGGTTGGTGGCGTGGCAGCTACAAAAGTCTCATAGGGTTTAACAAAGGGTTTCACCAGCCACAATGTGGAGGCCATCGCGGCCACAACCAGGATGGCAGCCACTTGGCGTGCCCGTTGGAGGGTGAGCAATGGCCATATATCCAATCGTTTGATGCTGTTTTTGGCTGCAAACAGCTCGTTGCCGGGTGCCAGCCGTGCGCAGGCCATCTGTTTGACCTCTTTTTCCAAAGATGGGTTTGTTGTAAGTAACCCTTCCAGTTGCCAATTTTCATCCTCTGTCAATCCCTCTTCCTGTTGCTTCACCATTAGGAAGTCGGTTTTTGTCAGCCCCATCAGTACCGAGTCTGTCCGGTACAGTTGTTGTTTGTTTTCAAAGGCAGTATACCCTGCATCCAATGTCATTGGTTCAAAACCATTCCAGTCCACCTCTATTTGCGGGTTCTCCTCCAGAAAATGCATCAGCTCCACTGACAGCGCTTCGGTGAGGTTGCCTTCGAAATGGTCAAGCAGATAAGCTTCGTAGTTGTTTATATTGATTTTCATACCAACACCTCCATCTTTCCTATGTAATTCTTTAAAAACACCCTGGCCCTGTAGATGTAAACCTTCACTTGCGATTCGTTCAATCCGGTCATTTCGCCTATCTCGGCGTAGGAGTACCCTTCGTAGTCGCGCATCATCACCACCATGCGTTGCGCCTCGGGCAGCTGGGCCACGGCGCGGTGCAATATCTCGTTGATATCGCTGTAACCATGGTCGCAGGTTTGCGCCTTGAAGTCCACCTCTTCCCAGTTTGCCTGCTTTTTCTCGCGCCGAAGCTGGTCAATCAGGGTGTGGTAGGCGGTGCTGAAAAGGTAGCTCTTCACCTTCTCGTTCGACACATTTTGGTGGTTCTTCCACAGTTTCTCGTAGGTGTCCTGCACAATATCCTGCGATTTCTCGCTGTCCTTCATATTCCTGAGGACAAAACGGAATACCGCATCCGAATAGAGATCGACCGCTTTGTTGAATTCGTCGGTTGTCATAGTTTGGTCAGCGTGCTTTTATTTTAGTAGGACGTGGGTATGGCGCAAATGTTACAGCGCCTTAAAAAAAAATCAGGCCATGGGATGGAATGCTTCTGGAATCAGCTCCACCTCGAAACCCCAAGGTCGGGTGATGAGTGTCAGTACATCGAATCGAGCCTCTTCAGTCCGGTTGTACTGGTAGATGTAGGCTTCAGCGGCATCGGCCAGCAAGCGGATCTTTTGGTTGGTGATCGCGTCGCGCGGGTTCTCCCAGTCGTCGTTGGTGCGGGTCTTCACCTCTATAAAGACGAGTTGTTCCCCGTGCAAGGCCACGATGTCGATCTCCTGGTGGTGGTGCCGCCAGTTGCGATGGAGGATGATGTAACCTTGCTCCTCCAAGTGACTGCAGGCAAAGGCCTCGCCCTCTTCGCCCAGCTTGTTGTGCAGTGCCATAGCTTTTGGTTTGATTTCTATTGTAAAGATAAGGGATTTTAGGTATTATTGCTATGTTGAATAATTTAGAACTTGATCCTTGGGCTAACTGGCGTTTTATATCGTAAACAAACTTAATTATGTTTAAATCGCAAATTCTAAAACTTGCGGCATCCCTGGTCTTGCCTTTGGCATTGGGCTCTTTGGCCGGATTATTTACTGCCGACGCCATCCCTGGATGGTACGAAACCTTAAACCGCCCATTCTTCAACCCGCCTAATTGGGTGTTTGGCCCCGTTTGGACTCTCTTGTACCTGATGATGGGCTTTTCTTTCTATCTGGTTTGGAGGCAGCAGCCAAGCAAAGCACGTAGCCTTGCCATCCTTGCTTTCCTGGTGCAGATGGCACTTAATTTTGGTTGGAGTTTCATCTTCTTTTATTACAATCTGATTGGCCTGGCCTTAATTGAAATAGTTGGTTTATGGATCAGTATTGCGATGATGATGCTTTTGTTTTTCAGAATCAAGCCCATGGCTGCTTATATTAATATTCCATATTTATTGTGGGTGACATTTGCCACGATCCTCAATGCAGGTTATTATTTGCTGAACTGATTTTTCCCTTCTTTTGATGCTCGTTTTTTTTGGATGTCCTGGTTTGGATTTTTCAGTAATTACTGTGTGAATGAGATCTTTATTTTATTGAACAAAGCTAAATACAGATGGAACACTCGAGAATAAGGCAATTTTTTAACAAGTACTGGATCTTATTGGCTTTTCTGGCCCTTAAGCTGATTCTGCAATTTGTTTTGGTCAATCCAATTTACGAATTGCACCGCGACGAGTTCCTGCACCTTGATCAGGCCGCGCATCCGTCTTTCGGATATGTCTCGGTTCCTCCATTCACCTCGTGGATGGCTAGTTTCATCTATTTCATGGGAGGCGGGTTGTTTTGGATAAGATTCCTCCCAGCGTTTTTTGGTGCATTGACCATTGTGTTTGCGTGGTTGATCGTAGAGTCGTTGGACGGAAAATTGGCGGCTAAGGTCTTGGTTGCCTCGCTTCTTGTTTTTTCTGTGTATGCGCGTATGAATGTTTTGTTCCAACCCAACTCGTTCGACATACTTGCCTGGACGATGGTGTTTTACTTCATGGTGCAGTATTTTAAAACCAATCAACAAAAATGGTTGTTCGCTTTGTCGCTGATCATCGCTTTAGGGTTGTACAATAAATACAACATTGCTTTCCTATTGGTGGGTGTTTTTATTGGATTGCTGCTCACTCCGCAGCGAGCCATTTTCGCGAAGAAAACCTTTTTTTATGCCGTAGGGTTGGTTCTCTTGCTTTTGTTGCCCAACATCATTTGGCAAATCTTAAATAATTTTCCGCTCTTGCATCATATGGCGGCATTGAATGGGAGTCAGCTGGTCAATGTCAGTCGGATTGATTTTCTGATCGACCAAGTGAAATTTGGTGTTGTTGGGATTCCCACTTTGGTTGCTCTTTGGGCTCTGATGTTTTTTCAGCCATTTAAACCGTATCGTTTTATTCTATGGTCGTTTATCGCGGTGATGGCATTGTTCACCATGGCTCGGGCAAAGAGTTATTACCCCCTGGGAATTTATCCGGCTCTGTTTGCTTTCGGGAGCGTGTTTTTGGAGGATGTGTTGAAGAAATGGAAGATTGTTGTGATGGCATCCCTTGTGTTTTTGAGTGTTGTCGCCTTCGTCTTTATTGTCAGGCAGTTGATGCCATATCATTCGCCTCGGGAAATTGTTGAGGAAAACGAATTGTACGAGAAACTTGGCTTGCTCCGTTGGGAAGATGGGAATAACCATCACTTGCCACAAGACTTTGCCGACATGCTTGGCTGGCGCGAGATGGCCGAGAAATCACTATTAGCCTATGAAACGATACCCGTGGGCGAGTTGGAAAATACTTTGGTGTATTGCGATAATTATGGGCAGTGCGGGGCTTTGAATTTTTACAACCGGGGCAAAATGCCACAGGCCAATTCATTTTCCACCGATTATATCTTTTGGATCCCCAAACAGGAACGGATTAAGAATATCCTGTTGGTTGGTGAGCTGCCCAAACAGGAAGTAGTGGAGATGTTTAAGGATGTCAGGTTGGTTGGTGTGGTTGAAAATGAATTCGCTCGAGAAAAAGGAACTAAGATATTTTTGTTGATGGATGCCGATCCCTGCTTTACCGAATGGTTCAATCATGCCATTGAAGATCGGAAAAGTAGTTTCGCGATCTTCTAGTTTGGTCGGTATGGCACAAGCAAAACAAGAATCGACGAAGCCAGATCCATAATTATTGAATGGAGTGGCTCCACTTGGAATTTCCCTCGCTGAACCGCAGTAGGGTTTGACCTATCTCCCACAGCACGCTTTCAAGTAGCGCGAACCAATAAATTGCCCAACGATGGCGGTGGCAATAAAGAGTGGAATGAAGGCTGGTGGCGTGTCCAATCCTATGCGCAAGGGAATCAGGATGGGGATGGACGCGTGGATAAGCAACCACCAGGGCAAACTCATTTTCTTATATCGGGTGCGGAATTTGCCCAAAACCAGGTTGATACCCAGCGAGGCTATGGAAACATATACGACTGCCATCCTTTTGAAATTGTTTTGTTGCAAAATAAAGGATTAAATTGCAATTTTAGCCAAAGTGAATAGCTTGTTTTAAGTTTGTGTCAATTGGTCTATGGCGGACCATTGTGTTTATTGGGCTTTTAATTGTAAGTAATATGAATGATTTTGCCGTTCAGGTGATCGAAACCGTTTTGGTTTTGTTGTTGTATGGGGTGTTTTATTTTGTGTCGAATCGAACCATCAACACTGCTTTGAAGAAGGCTCACTTCCAGCGTGCCCGTAGGAAAATAACCATCAAAGCCCTGCATCTGCTGGCCACCATAGCCGCGTTGGTATTGATTGCCAGTATTTGGGGGCTGGAGCAGAATGAAATTGCGGTGTTTGCCACCACCATCCTCACAGCCATTGGAGTTGCCTTCTTTGCCCAGTGGTCGCTGCTCTCCAACATCACCTCGAGCATCATCCTCTTCTTCACCCATCCCTTGCGGTTGGGCGATACCATCAGGATCCTCGATAAAGAGCATCCATTTGAAGGTGAAGTATATGAATTGACCTATTTTTTTATCCATCTGAGAACCAAGGATGGAGAGATAATAACGGTTCCAAACTCCTTGATCCTTCAGAAGTCCGTTGCTGTGATTCCGAAACAAGAAGGACAATAATGGGTGGTAGTGTTCGTTTTGTATTAATATTGATGCAACGACTTATGGCCGGATACAACCCAAATTATTGGATAATGATGAATCCGGCGCGTTCCATCGTGACCATGAATTAATGAAACAATTGTAGCTGATGATGAAAATTAAGAAGGCGATAAAAGGATTGGTAGAAATATTGAAAAATCCATGGCTCTTGAACCATGTTGTCAATAGTGATGTTGTGTGGGAGCGATACATTGCGCAAAAGCACGGTCTGAAACATACTTTGCCTGTTGTTGATCTTAACCTTATTGTCCCCAATTTTTCTGAGTCGCTCAACTGTTTTGCCTTTTTGGATGGCGGAAGTTTGCCCACCGATATCGCGTTGCTGAAATCGTTGGCTCGAAGATTTGAGCATTGCCGTTATTTTGAGATTGGAACTTGGCGGGGTGAAAGTGTTGTGAATGTTGCAGATGTTGCTCAGGAATGCTATACCCTTAATCTGCCAAAAAGTGATATCCTATCACTGGGGCTTGGAGAGAAATATGCCGACCTGCATGGTTTCTTTTCGAAAAGCAAGAGCAATATCATCCATTTGACAGGTAATTCCATGGATTTTGATTTTGAAAACCTGAATAAAAAGTTTGACTTGATTTTTATCGATGGCAACCATCATTATGATTTTGTCAAGAACGATACCCAGAAGGTTTTCCAGCATCTCGTTCACGATGATTCTATTGTGGTATGGCACGATTATGCCTACAACCCTGAAAAAATCAGACCCGAGGTGTTTGCTGCTATATTGGATGGGGCTCCCCAGGAGAATCGCCCCTTTTTGTATCATGTGTCGAATACCATGTGCGCCATATTTCTTAAGCAACAGTTTCCGACTAAATTGCTGGATGCGCCTGAAGTTCCAGATAAGACATTTCGGATAAGGGTGGAGTGTAGTTCTTTAAAACCAGAACTTTAGTGTCGATTCTTTGGTTGTTCATATGGTGGGTTTAGTACAGCTGTCGATCCGATATTTGTTTTCGATAGGGTGCTGAGTGGGCATGGTTTGTTACCATACGATGGGCTATTCGGCTCAGTGAGTTTGAAAAAAAATGCTATTTTTGCCAGCTCGTTGCCTTTGGTAACCATCTTCGATATGAACCACTTCAAGTTGTATGTATGTTGAACAAAAAACAATTCTGGAACCTCGTTAAGTTAATCCTGAAAATTACATTTTCTGCATTGGCCATCGGGTATGTGTTCTCGAAGCTCGATCTTTCTGCCATCGGTACAGCCATATTTAGAGCCAACCCATGGTGGCTGGCTGGTGCCTTGTTGGTTTATGTTGCCTCACAATTGGTGAGTGCTTTTCGTCTCAGCAGCTTGTTTGGTGCCATGGATTTGAATGTGCCTCACCGTTCCAACATCCGCCTATATTGGTTGGGCATGTTCTATAATTTTTTCCTGCCTGGTGGTGTGGGGGGTGATGGTTACAAAGTGTTTTTCGTCAACAAATATTATAAAACACCGGTCAAAAGCCTCTTGGCTGCCATTTTTGCCGACCGATTGAGCGGCCTCTCGGTGATCCTAGTTTACCTTTTGGCATTGGTTTATTATATTGAATACTCATTTCCCTATCAGGGTTTTCTTTTCCTGCTGATCCCCTTGGTGAGTGGCGGTTTTTACCTTTTCTTGTACATCTTTGGCCGGCGACTCACCAAAGCCTTTTGGCAGGTGAGTGGTTACTCGCTGGTGGTGCAGGGGTTGCAGATGGTGACGGCCATCTTTATCCTGATGTCCATGGATGCCATCACGGCCGAACAGACGCACGATTACCTTTTCTTGTTCCTGCTCAGCAGCATTGCCTCGGCGGTGCCCATCACCCTAGGGGGTATCGGTGCCCGCGAAATGACCTTCGCCATCGGATCGCAATATCTGGGCACAAACCAGGAGTATGCTGTGGCGCTCAGTTTACTATTTTATTTGATCTCCCTGTTGAGTTCCTTGCCTGGTATTGTTTATACCGTGAAACCCAGCCTGATGCAACCCTGTTGTGTGCCGGTGGAGGGTTGAGGGGTTTTATCTGTCTGGCGCTGTTACTGATGATTATCATGGCGGGGCGATTTGGTTCCGTTGGCTTTTTTGTTATTTTTGAATCATATTTTGAAAAAGCATGGAAGCAAACGAACAGGAATGGAATGAGCTGCTATTGCGGTTGAGCAAGCAGTTCAAGGTGACGGCTAATTATGAATTCATCCTTTTTATCATTGGGGTCAATGAGCAGGGGAGTGGTTTCCGCGCCTACTCGAAGGAGGAGAAAATGGATTTGATGAACTTGGGCAGTTGTGTGCTGTTGCACCAGCTTGGATTCACCCAGCGGGTTGGTGTCGATGAACAGGGCTGGCCGCTGTTCGTACCTGTGGAGGGCAAGTCCATACCCCAACAACCTGGTGAAGGGTTTTTCAAACATGCCATGATTGAATTTTTCCGAAATAATTAAAAAGATGAGACAGATATCCATACTCTTATTGGTTTTTGTGCTGATATTTTCAGCTTGCAAAAGCAAATCAACCGAAGCCCAACTGGTAAAGGTTTCGACGCCCTATGGCGATATGACCATAAAATTGTATGATGAAACACCGCTTCACCGCGATAATTTTAAAAAGTTGGTGGCCGAAGGATTTTACGACTCCCTGTTGTTCCACCGGGTGATCAGCGAATTCATGATCCAGGGGGGCGATCCCAATTCCCGTGGCGCAGCTGCTGGTGCAGCTCTTGGGGAAGGTGATCCCGGCTATACCATCGATGCGGAAATCAAGTTTCCTAAGTATTTTCACAAACGTGGCGTCCTGGCTGCAGCCCGCACTTCCGACCAGGTGAATCCCGAGAAACGTTCCAGTGGCTCGCAGTTTTACATCGTCCAGGGAAAAATCCTCACCGATGAGGAGCTGGATGCCATCGAAAGCCGGGTGAACAACAATATGAAACAGCAACTTTTCTATCAGCTGTTGCCCCAATTCAACGATTCGTTGGGCTTCTATCAGAAACAAGGTGATTCCGAGCGATTGTCGGCCCTGCAGGCGCGCATTCTCGACCTGGTTGAGAGCGAGTTTGCCAAGAAGGAGCCATTCCATTTCCCCGATTCCATCCGGCAGGTTTATAAAACTGTGGGTGGCACGCCATTCCTCGATAATAGCTACACGGTGTTTGGCGAAGTGGTGGAGGGCCTTGCTGTGATCGACAGCATTGCCTCGGTGGCAACCGACGAGCGCGACCGTCCTTTGATGAACATCAAGATGGGGATGGAGTTGGTTAATCCCTGATTGTTCTTAATTATTCGATGTAAACCATGCGTAAACTTTTGCTTGCCATATTGTTGATGTTAGGGGCCTGGCCCACCTTTTCACAGACTTTTCATGTGCTGGTGAAAACCAACTATGGCAATATGAGGGTGATGCTATACGACGATACGCCTGGCCATCGTGATGAGTTTTTGCGGCTGGTGGGGGAGAACCACTTCGATGGGACGCTCTTTTACCGGTCGGTCAGGAATTTTGTGATTCAGGGCGGGTCATCCGACTCGCGCAATGCCCCTCCCGGTAAGCACATCGGTTATGGCGAAGAGGCAGTGAACATCGATTCCGAATTTTCGAAGGAGCGTTTTCATAAAAAGGGGGCAGTTTGTGCGCCGCGTCAGCCCGAAAAGATCAACCACTTCAAGTCATCGGACATTTCCCAGTTTTATATTGTTACAGGGCGGGTTTATTCCGACGCGGAACTCGACAATATGGAACGGATCCACAACAACCCCATTAAAAAGGAGATAAAGGATGCCTATTTTACCCCATATAAGGCCGAACTGGAAAAGCTGAAGGCAGAAGATCCCCAGCTTTACAACCAGCGTGCGCGCGAGATTAAGGAAGATATGGCGATTCAATATCAACTCTCCGATAAGTTGGAGTTTACGCCCGAGCAGCGCAAACAATACACGACCAAAGGCGGTACGCCCGATCTGGACAATGAGTACACCGTATTTGGCGAAGTGGTGGAGGGGATGGCTGTGCTCGACAAAATTGCTGCCATACCCGTTGATGCCAACGATCGGCCCGTTTCCGATGTGATCATGACCATTACCGTTTTACCTGTTTCAAAATGAAGGTTATCAGGATTTTCTGTTTCGCACTGTTGATGTTGTTGTGCCTGGGTTGTCAAAATAAGGCCAAGAAGCAGCGGCCGACCCCGCAAGTCAACTTTTACGAGCAGAATTCCGAAGCCATCGTATCCATCTATGCCTTTGACCATTTCAACCAGAAGGTTGGTGAAAGTTATGGTTTTTACGTGGCGCCCGACCTCATCGTCACTAACCTCGATTGGCTGCAAGGTGCTTTCAAAGCCCGCATATCGGCCTTGGATGGCAAGGCATTGGAGAATATAACGGGCTATCGGGCTGTGGATCTCCATAAGAATTTGGTTCTGTTGCACACTGGTAAACGCAATCGGCAGTTTTTGAAAGTGGAACCGTTGCCGTTGCCCGACTCTGTCTATAGCTTATTTTCCCGAGACAAAAAGCTCTTTGTGCTGCGTTCACCGCTGGTCGATTCTGCTACTCATGCCTATTTGAAGGGGAATTTCAATATGGGTAAGCCCCTTTTCGATTCCCGGCATCGTTTGGCTGGTTTGGTGCAGCAACGGGGCGACCGTTTGACCATGGTGCCGGTGGACACTTTGGCTGAGTTCCTCAAATCGAAAAACGATGGCGTCACCTCTTTATATGAGCTTCGTTTGTTGAGTAAGAAGACCTATCCCCATTTTTCCAAAATTGAAGGTTTCAATATCGTCACCGACATGGGAACTATCCGCATTCGGCTGAGTAATCAAGTGCCCCAGTACCGCGACAATTTCATCCGCTTGGTGAGCGATCATTTTTACGACAGCTTGTTGATTCATCGGGTGATAAATAGTTTCCTGATCCAGACAGGCGCTGCCGACAGCAAGTTTGCCGGACGCGACGATGTGGTGGGGTGGCAGGGGCCAGGATATACGCTCCCTATGCTTGTCAATACCGGGCTCTATCACAAACGGGGCGCAGTGGCCGCTTCGAAGCTTCCTCCCGAACGCAATCCTAAAAACCGCAGCGACGGATCGCAATTCTACATTGTGGCCGGTCGGGTCTTTTCCCATGCTGAGCTGGATGAACTGGAAAAGCAAAAGGGCATCAAATTCACCACCAAGCAGCGGACCGTTTATACCACCTTTGGTGGGGCACCTTATCTCGATGGAGATTATACGGTTTTTGGCGAAGTTGTTTCGGGCATGGAGGTGGTTGATGAAATTTCCCGGGTGCCTGTTTATGCGGTTGATCGACCCGAAAAAGATATCCGCGTGCAGCGTATTGAGCCAATTTTCTTTCGCTGATACCTTTATTTCAGGCTGCGGAGTGATGTGTAGCATTCAAAAACACTTTTTTTAAACTTTTGTGGTGCAATCAATAAACATTTCATCCACCAAAAATGTATATATTAGTAAAAATTATCAAAAAAGGTTTGAGCTATTTATTGTTAATTGCTAAGCGATGAAAGGTTGGATTATTTCAATTGTGGTTTTTTACACTGAAGGATTTGCCAATATGTCCAATTGGGCCAAAACCTTGTGGATTATTATATTGATCAAGTTGTTCGTCATGTTTTTTGTTTTGAAGCTGTTCTTTTTTAGGGATACCCTTAAAAACCAGTTCGATAATGATGAGCAGCGCAGCGAACATGTGATTGAACAGATAACTAAATAAACCCGGATTACAATGCTAGAGAACTTCGATTTTGAATTGATTAACTGGTCGCGGGGGCAATTTGCCCTTACGGCTATGTTTCACTGGCTTTTTGTCCCACTTACCCTGGGACTGGCCTTCATCATTGCCTTTATGGAAACCATCTATTATCGCACGCGCGATGAGGAATGGAAACGAATCACCAAATTCTGGATGAAACTCTTCGGCATCAACTTTGCCATTGGGGTGGCCACCGGCATCATCCTGGAGTTTGAATTTGGTACCAACTGGTCCAACTACTCTTGGTTTGTGGGTGATATCTTTGGTGCCCCTCTGGCCATCGAAGGCATCATGGCTTTCTTTATGGAGAGTACCTTTATTGCGGTGATGTTTTTTGGATGGAATAAGGTGAGCCCCCGTTTTCACCTTACCGCCACTTGGTTGACCGCTGTAGGTGCCAACCTGTCGGCTTTGTGGATTCTGGTGGCCAATGGCTGGATGCAGAATCCCGTGGGCATGAAGTTCAACCCAGAAACGGCCCGCAATGAGATGATCTCCTTTTGGGACGTCCTATTTTCCGAAACCGCGGTGAACAAGTTCTTGCACACCACCACCTCGGGCTTTGTGCTGGCAGCAGTTTTCGTAGTGGGCATCAGCAGCTGGTTCTTGCTGAAAAACCGTCATGTGCTATTGGCCAAGCGCAGCATCATCATCTCCTCCGTATTTGGGGTGGTGGCCAGTTTGCTGCTGATTGGTACCGGCGACACTTCGGCACGCGAGATAGCCAAATCGCAACCCATGAAGTTTGCCGCCATGGAAGCGCTCTATGATGGGCGTGAGCAGGCGCCATTGATTGCCTTTGGGATCATTTCCGATACCCAGGCCAATCCAATGACCGAAGATTCGGAACCCTCGTTCCTGATGAAGATAGAAATTCCCTATGCCCTGTCGTTCCTATCCGACCACAACATTAACTCATTTGTTCCCGGGATGAAGGATCTGGTGATGGGTAATCCTGAGCGGGGCATCATCTCTTATAGTGAAAAAATCCAACGGGGCCATGAAGCCCAAACCACCTTACGGGCCTTCAAGGATGCCAAGCGGGATGGGAACGACTCTCTCTATGCCCAAATGGCTGCCAAGTTCGACGATCCACAATGGGTGGAGTCTACTTTCCGCTATTTTGGCTACGGCAGCTACTACTCCGACGATGCCGAACAGCTAAAAAAGAATGCTTTTTCCATCATTCCCAATATCCCCATCACCTTTTACTCGTTCCACATCATGGTAATTCTGGGCATGCACTTCCTGTTGCTTTTTGCGCTTATGCTGTGGTTGGAGTACAAGAACCGACTCACCAAACATCGTTGGTTGTTGTATGTGGCTCTGTGGACCATTCCATTGGCCTATATCGCAAGTCAGTCGGGCTGGTTGGTCTCCGAGATGGGACGGCAGCCCTGGGTGATTCAGGATTTGATGCCCACACTTACAGCCGTGAGCCAAATCGACAGTAGCTCTGTGATGATAACCTTCGCGCTGTTTGCCATCACCTTTGTGGGATTGGCCATTGCTGAAGTGAGAATTATGGTGAAACAAATTAAAAACGGACCAACCGACGGAGGACATTAATTATGATTGAGACTTTATCACATCTGGCTTTACAACAATATTGGTGGTTTATCATTTCGGTACTGGGTGCGCTACTGGTGTTCCTGATGTTTGTGCAGGGCGGGCAGACCCTCATCTATTCTCTTGGTAAATCGGGGGTGGAACGTACCATGCTGGTCAACGCCCTGGGCCGCAAATGGGAATTCACCTTCACCACCCTAGTAACTTTTGGTGGCGCATTCTTTGCTTCCTTCCCCTTGTTTTACAGCACCAGCTTTGGCGGTGCCTATTGGGTTTGGATGATTATCCTCTTTGCTTTCATCATTCAAGCGGTAGCCTATGAGTTCCGGTCAAAACCCAACAACTTCTTTGGCGCTAAAACTTATGAGGTGTTCCTCATCATCAATGGCCTGATTGGCACCATCTTTTTGGGTACCGCCGTGGCTACCTTCTTTTCGGGTTCGGCCTTTTTTGTGAACGATCTCAACCAGTCGCGATGGATGTTGACTTCCCATGGCCTCGAGGCTGTGTTAAACCCTTTTAATGTTATTCTGGGATTGGCTGTCTTTTTCCTGGCTAGGGTATTGGGGTTGCTCTACTTTAAAAATGCCATTTCCGATGAGGTGATCCACCGTAATATTCAGAAACATTTGCCATACAACGCCTTGCCGTTTGTGGTGCTGTTTGTTGCATTTGCTGCCTGGTTGTTGCTAAGGGATGGTTTTGCCGTGGATCAAGCCACAGGTGTCGTTTCTATGCAGCCTTATAAGTACTTTTTTAACCTGTTGGAAATGCCACTGGTGGCTATGCTGTTTGTGGCAGGTGTACTGTTGGTTTTGGGTGGTATTGCCATCTCTTTCCTGAAACCCGACTACACGCGTGGCATTTGGTATGCCGGCAGTGGTACGGTTTTGACGGTTTTGGCGCTCTTCTTGGTGGCTGGATGGAACAACACCTCATTTTATCCCTCCACGCACGATTTGCAGAGTTCCTTAACCATTGTCAACTCTTCCTCGAGCCATTTCACCCTCAAGGTGATGACCTATGTGTCGATGTTTATCCCTTTTGTGGTGGCCTATATCTTTTTGACCTGGCGTTCCATCAACCGCAAAAACATTACGCGCGAAGAGATGACTTCAACTGAAAATCATGTTTATTAATCAAAAAATTAAGTAAACTATGCAATATCTTCCCTCCCTACTTTGGTTTATGTCGTTCCCGGTATGCATCATCATTAGTTATTATTCATCCCTCTTCATGCTTAAGAAGATGGGCAAATACGATCCGTCCAGTGAGGAGCCGACGGCCGAATAGTTTTGAAACCCCGCTTTTGCGGGGTTTTTGCTTTTCCCTTTCCTTGTAATTTCCGGCTAGTCCAACGGCAATGATTTTTAGGGGGAGCCTTTGGCAATTCGTTTTATGAAGTTTATTGTTTTTTTGCCTTGTGGTTGGGATTTGAATATCTTTGCATCATAATTTAAAGACATAACTATGGAAACCAATTCAAAAAACATTGCCATTGTCAGCTATATCACACTGATTGGGTGGGTGATCGCACTGATCATGAAAAACTCATCCAACGATCATAGTCCCTTTACCACGTTCCATTTGCGCCAGTCGTTCGGGTTGGGTGCTGGGGGGTTTGTGCTCTCCACTTTGTTGGGTTTCGTTCACCTTTGGTCGCTCATTCAGATTGTGAATCTACTGGTGCTGGTGCTGATGATTGTGGGAATCTTGAATGCCAATGCCGGCAAGGAGGAGCCCTTGCCTTTCGTGGGTAAATTCTTCGATGAGAAGTTGACTTTTATCCAGTAGTTTTGATTCTCTGGAAGAAGAAATAAAAAATCACGCAAAGCATGATGGCGCAGTTTTACTGGCTTGTCCTCTTTGCGTGATATTTTTTGTCCCCAACGGGCGGCTTAGTTCTCTTGGGTGTCGCTTCCGCCAAACTCCATCAGGTAAGCCTTGATGAAGTCGTCGATTTTGCCATCCATCACAGCCTGTACATTGGAGGTCTGGTAATCGGTGCGGTGGTCTTTCACCCTGCGGTCGTCAAACACGTAGCTACGGATTTGCGATCCCCACTCGATCTTTTTCTTGCCGGCCTCCACTTTGGCTGAGGCTTCGCGCCGTTTGTTCAGCTCTATCTCGTAGAGTTGTGAGCGCAGCAACCTTAGGGCATTGTCCTTGTTGCCAAACTGTGAGCGGCTCTCTGTGTTTTCGATCACAATGCCCGAAGGCGCATGTCGAAGTCGCACTCCGGTTTCCACCTTGTTCACATTCTGGCCGCCAGCTCCGCTGGAGCGGAATGTCTCCCAAGTGATGTCGGCCGGGTTGATGTCAATCTCGATGGTGTCGTCCACCAATGGAATCACAAAAACCGACGAGAATGAGGTCATCCGTTTTCCCTGTGCGTTGTATGGGGAGACGCGCACCAGTCGGTGAACCCCGTTTTCGCTTTTCAGGTATCCGTAAGCCATGTCGCCCTCCACCTGCATGGTGACGGTTTTGATGCCAGCTTCATCCCCTTCCTGAAGGTTGGTGATTTCCACTTTGTATCTTTTACTTTCGCACCAGCGCACGTACATGCGGTAAAGCATCGAAGCCCAATCCTGGCTTTCGGTGCCACCGGCTCCTGAAACAATCTTGATAACGGCACCCAGCTTGTCCTCTTCGCGCCGCAGCATATTTTCGAGCTCCAGGTTTTCAACCATTTCCACAGCTTGGTTGTAGGCCTGATCCACCTCCTCTTCGGTGGTGATCTCTTCTTTAAGGAAATCGTACGCCAACTGAAGCTCTTCAACGGCTGTTTTCACTTTGTTGTAGCCTTCAATCCACTTTTTGTTCTCCTTTACTTTTTTCATGTGGACTTCAGCCGTCTTGGCATCGTCCCAAAATCCTGGCGCCTGTGTGCGCATTTCATCTTCTTCCAGTTCAATCATTCGACGATCGACGTCAAAGATACCTCCTTAACGCTAACTCACGTCCGCTAAGATCTTTTATCTGATCTTGTGTTACCATAATGATATATTTTTTTAGTGGGGTAAAGATAGTAAAACGGGCAGATATAATCCCATTTTATCTTTCATAAAAGCTTTTTCTACAATCCTCGGCTGTGGAACTCTATGCCCAGCAGCGTGATGTCGTCGAAAACCGATTCGCGGTTGATCATTTTACCCATCAAGGCTTCTATCTCCCGGATGGTTTCGCTGATGGGTTTGGGTTTTTGCACGATGGCCGTAATCTCATCCTGACTGCTGTCTATTTCCAAGCCATTGTCCAGCTCTATCAAGCCATCGGTGAAGGCCACCAGCTTTGAGCCGGGCGAAATATAAATGCTGCCCGTTTCCACGGTGGGGATTTGGTCGAGCATGCCAAGGCCGATGCATCCTTTGTCCAATGCATTCACGCTTTGTTTTTTCGCATCGTACAGCAGGGGAGGTAAATGGCCGGCGTTAACATATTCGAGTTTGCCGGTGATCTGGTTGTAGCGCCCAATAAAAAACGTGATGAACTTTTCGTTTTTGGCGCTTTCGTTGACCCGGTCGTTGAGTTGCTGTACCAGTCGTTTCAGACTGATGCCCGAGTTGAAAAGCGAGCGCACGACGGCCTGGAAGTTCGACATTAGCATGGCCGCCGACAATCCCTTGCCCGATACGTCGGCTATGCAAAAACCAATGGAGTAGCGCGATAGGCGCATCACATCGAAATAATCGCCACCAATGCCCAGTTGGGGCAGGTAGAGGGAGGCGATGCTGAACCGGCTGCTTTGTGGCAGGTTATCGGTGCGGGGAATCAACCCGCTTTGGATGCGTGAGGCCAGCTCCATCTCTTTCTTGATGGCCTCCTGTTCGAGCAGCACTTTTTGCATGCGCTTGTTCTCGATGAAGACCACAATCAGGTTGGAGATGATCTGGATCAGCTTGAGGTGTTTGATGGTGGGGCTGATGCCGGCCACATCCTCCTCCTCGTCACCAATCAGCACGAAACCAATTAGTTTGAATTTGTGGTAGAGTGGGATCACCGAGTCGAAACCCTTGAGTTGTGGCGGGTGGTTGAAGGTGATGTTCTCTATTTTGGTGTACTGAAGTAAGTCGCGTTCCACATTAATTTGCATCGCTTCATCGGGCGACACTCCGCTGGTGAGCAGGTTCTCCCACCCTCGTGCTCCATGGGTGTAAACCAGTATTTTGCCTACCTCAAGCTCTTCCCTTAAAACAATTTCAAACTCACTAACAAGTTCATCCACTGAATGTTCCTCGTTAATGGTTTGCGCAATATCAAGAATAATATTCAGACGCTCTTTGTACAACTTTAACTTCTTTTTTTTATTCTGATTGATCATTTCAGGTGTTATGAGACACTTAAAGATAGGACTATTTTAAATAATAAAAAACCTATATGATACAATCATACAGGTTTTATAAATTGTTATTGCTTCGAACAATCCTTTGATAACCTTATTTCGATTATGATTGTTTCGGGTTGAAAAACTAAAATCACTCTTTCACCCGTTCAACATAAGAGTTGTCGCGTGTATCCACTTTGATGCGGTCGCCGGTATTCACAAACAGTGGAACCATGATGATGGCGCCGGTTTCGATGGTGGCCTGTTTCAACGAGTTGGTGGAGGAGGTGTCGCCCCTTACGCCAGGCTCGGTGTAGGTGATTTCGAAATTGATGAATGGCGGCAGGTTGACCATCAGTGGTGTTTCGGTGTCGGCGTGGTAAACCACCTCAACTTCTTGTCCTTCTTTCAAAAGTTGGAAATTATCGATCAAATCTTCATTCAATTGAACCTGCTCGAAAGTTTCTGCATTCATAAAGTGGTAGCCCATGTCATCCTTGTAAAGGAACTGGTGTGGACGACGCTCAATGCGGGCTTCTTCAACTTTTACTCCTGAGTTGAACGTGTTTTCCAATACTTTTCCTGTTGATACATTTTTAAGCTTTGTTCTTACAAATGCTGCACCTTTTCCTGGTTTAACGTGCTGGAATTGAATGATGAAATAAAGCTGCCCGTTAAACTCGATGCACATGCCGTTTCTAAAATCAGCGGTAGTTGCCATAAATATTGTGTTCTAAAATAAATTTATAATGAGGGTACAAAAATAATGGATTTTGGTGGATTATAAAATCTTATTTTACGCATAATCAGTTGCTTCATTTGGAGGCGTGTTGCATGCATTTACTGGCGCAGACTGCTGAAGGGGTGTTTCAATCCCCTGAATTCGGTCAGTTCACATACGAATGAGCCTACCACCAGATTGAATTTGATGCGCATGGGCAGTCGGTTGCCATCGCGGCTAATCCACACCTGCATGTCGTCCTCGGTTTTGAATGCCCGTCCCACTTCGGTGACCGGCGAAAACAAATAGCATTGCACCTTCCCAAATCGGGTTGAAATGGTCTCGATGCCCCTGTAGCGGATGCGCATGGGATATACCTTGCCGGCAAAAAATGTCACCAGCTCTATCATCTCGCCTTCTTTGAGCTGGTCGTTGAAAACGTGGCTACGGGCGAAATAAAATGCCGACACGGCATCCAGTATCTTTGGCGGCACTTTGTGGGTGCCGGTACGGGTGGTATGCACCACCGACGAATCACGGTCGTAGGTGATCTCGTCGTAGTAGCGGTAACGACCCTCCCTGATGTTCCGGATAGCTTTGATTGGCAGATCGGTCTCCACATCCATAAAGCTCTCGTAAACATCGCGCACCTTGAATATGGCATCGGCCAAACCGGTTGTGACGCCTTTGACCTTGATGTGGTTCACTTTTTTCCCGTTGAGGAGGGAGTCCTTTATCGAGAAATACCCTGCTCCCCCTGGGATGATGCCGTATCGGACATTGTAGGTGAGTTCCTCACCTGCTTGGAAGGCCCGGTGTTTTGTTAGAATCACCCGATCCTTTTGCTGCCCATGTGCAAGCAAGGTTGTCAAGGTGAGAAGAATCAAAAAAGTGTGTCGAACCATCTGTGTCGTTTTTTTGGTTAAAGCACCTTGTTTTTGGCGGCAATGGCCACAAAATCCTTAAGGTAGTAAGGTTCGAAATAGGCCACATCTTCAAAACGCTCCCTCTGGAAGGCTTCGTGGGCCAATTCGCCCATGTTGGCAGCCAGTGGATGCAAGTCGTTGATGAATCGGGCATTGGGATGCGTGATGACCGATTGGCATTTTTGTGCGCCATTGCCCACGAAGACGATCTCGCCCTTGTCCAGTTCTTCTGAAAATGAGTGCTCATCCACCACCACTGCCTCAACCGGTGTTTCAAGTTCCAGTTGGCTGTTGAAGATGGCGGTGTACACTTCCATACGCCGGGCATCAATCATGGGGGCAATGCGGATGGGTTGGTTGTCTCGGTAGGGCACCGCAGCTGCCAACACTTGCAGCGACCCGATGGATATTAAGGGGATGTTTAACCCATAGCAGATGCCTTTGGCGGTGCTCACCCCAATCCGCAGTCCTGTGTAGGAACCCGGTCCGGAGCTGACAGCCACCGCATCCAACGCTTTTATCTCAGGCCTGTCTGCGCCTTGGAATAACTCCCCGATGATCACTGTCAGCGATGAAGCATGCGATTGCCCCTGGGTGATGGTTCTTTCTGTCACCAATTTGCCATCTTGGCTCAGCGCCACCGAACAGATGTCGGTCGAAGTCTCTATACTTAAAATCAATCCCATTTCTTTTCTTCCCCCCTCGATATGGTTGTTGTAACTTGTTAATTCTTGGTTTGCGATGCGCCATAGAGTTTATCAACCACCTCAACTTCCATGCCATCGCTTAGTTTGCGAGCAATGGCTGAGTATGGACCGCTCACCACTTGTTCGTTTTCTTCAAGACCGCTAACGACCTCCATATAACGAGCATCCTGGATGCCCGATACCACTGGGCGTTGCGCCACTTTTCCATCTTTGACAACAAAAACCACCTCTTGCCTGAGCTCTTCGGTGATCTTGTTGGGTTCTTTCTTCAAGGAATCCTGAGCTGTTGAGTCGGTGCGGATGGTGACCGATTGTACCGGCACGGTCTTGATGTTGGTTCTGGTTTGTGTTTGTATGTCAACCGTTGCCGACATGCCTGGGCGGAATGGATATTCGCTTTCGCGCCCCCTGTTCTCAAGACCGGCATACGATTCGGGTATCATCAAGATCTTCACTTCAAAATTGGTGATTTGATCGGCACTCACCCCGGTGCTCTTGGCGGAGTTGGCCACCTGTGCCACAACCCCCTTGAAACGTGTTTTCAGGTAAGCATCCACCTCAATCAGGCAACTGTCGCCAGTTTCCACTTTAACAATGTCGTTCTCGTTGACATCTACCACCACCTCCATCTGTTTCAGGTTGGAAACCGTCATGATGGCCGTTCCTTCAAATTGGGCTGTGCCAACCACCCGCTCACCTTTTTCGATATTCAGCTTGGTGACAATCCCTTCCATGGGTGCATAGATGGTGGTTTTGGCCAGCTGGTCGCGCGCCTCGTTCAAGGCTGCCTGCTGGCTGGTGAGTGATGCCAAGGCGGCATCGAGCGAACTCTTGGCCACGTTGTACTCCACTTGTGCCATCTCAAATTCGCTTTCAGAGATGGTTTTTTGCTCCCATAATATTTTACTGCGGTTGAACGAGAGTGTTTTTTGTTCCAGTTGTGCCTTGGCCTGCTCCATATTGGCGCGCACCGATTTCACCGAGGCTTCCATGCGTTCCAGGTTGCGCTCGTAGATGTCGGGCTGCACCTTGGCCAATATCTGACCTTTGGTTACCCAATCGCCCTCCTTGACATTCAAGACAATCACCTCACCCGACACATCCGAAGTGATTTTGACCTCTACCTCGGGTTTGATTTTTCCATTGGCTGTTATCACCTCCGTGATGGTACGCAATTGGACGGGCTCAACGGTAACTTTTTCCTTGTACTTTTTGCCAACAAGGCCGGTGGATTTTCCAATAATCAGGAAAAGGATGATTCCTGCAAAGGCTATCAGTACAATGATGAGTGGTTTTTTCATGATGGGAAATGGTTTGTTCAATGGTTTTTATTTCTTCAATTCAAATATATCATAAACAAATGATTTGATGGCTTTGAAGACAAAAATAATTGACCTGGCGCTAAAAACAAAACATCCGGCAGGTGGCCGGATGCTTTAGCAACGCGTCAATGGGTTAAAGTTTGATGGGATTGCCCATGTAGAAGTCTAATATTTTGGTGCGCAGGATGTACTCGTACTTGGCTTGCAGCAGTTCCGATTGCGATCGGGTGAGGTCGTTCTTGGCCGTGTTGTAGTCCACCGAGTTCACCAATCCCACATCGTATTTCTTTTGGGTGTAATCAAAGCTTTCCAAATACGATTTTACCGCTTCGGTGGCCGAGGAATACTTTTTCATGGCATTCACCGCATCAGCATAGGCCTGTTGGATCTCCTTGCGGAGAGCCATCTTTTGATTGTAAAGCTCGTACTCGGCATTGCGCACACCCAGTGTGGCATTTTTGGCATTGGTGCGCGTGGCCAGCCCGTTGAATATGGGGATGGACAAGGAGAGTCCAATGTAGGAAGATGCATTGTCTTTGAACTCTTTTTTGAAATCAAATTCTTCATTCGACTTTTCTGCTTTGTACACATTGGTTCCCCAACCGCCGTTCATGCTAAGTTTGGGGTAGAAGCCTCCTTTGGCGATCTTCAGATTGTACTGGCTGCTGTTCAATAACATCTCCCGGCTCTTGATTTCGGGCAGCGACAGTACGGCACGCTGGTAGATGTCGTCCGACCCGGCCAGGATCCCTTCGTTGATTTCGGGTAGCTCGGGCTGAATGACGTCGAAGGTGGTGTAATCCTCCAAGTCGAGCAGTTGAGCCAGATTTAACCGCGAGATAATTAGTTGGTTCTCCTGGCTGGTGATGTTGAGTGCTTCGCGGGCTGCCTGGCTCTTGATCTCAAGCAGGTTGCCGTAGGGTAGGCTGCCGGCATCCACCAGCTTCTGGGTGCGGTCAACCTGTTGGCGGGTGATTTCATACTGTCCCTGAGCAACCCCCAACAGCTCCTGGTTGAATATGATTTGCAGGTAGAGGGAGGTGATGTTGAGGGCAATGTCGTTCTTGGTCTTTTCAACATCCAGGATGGCAGCTTGCAAGTCAGTCTCCTGTTTCTTGATGGTATTCATGTTGGTGAACCCTTCAAATAAGGGCATGTCCGCTCGGACGTCTAACCCTAATTGTTGGATGCGGTCGTCTTCGTAGGTCAATACGTTGTTACGCGGTACTGGAGACTGGCCGAACTTTACTCCGTAGCTGGACGATCCATTAACCGATGGCGCCAGGTTTAATTTCTTTTGGGTCAGGTTGTTTTTGTTGGCCTCTACGTTGAGTTGCTGTTGTTTGATGGTGATATTATTTTCGTGGGCGTAGTTGATGCATTGCTCCAGTGTCCATTTCGACGGGATCTCCTGATCCTGTGCCTTGATGGTGAATTGGAGGCTCAGCAGCCATGCAATCAGTATTAGTTTTGTTTTCATGTTCATTTGAGTCTGTTTTGGTTTGTTGGATGTTGAAGGAATTTCAAATATAATAATTTATTGTAATCAAAGTTTCCTTTATGGCTTATTTGTTGATTTTTAGCTTTGCGGCACTTTGATCTTATCCTCCATGGTGACCCCATTGAGCACTTCCACTTTGATGCCATCCGACAGTCCCAATTCCACATCCCTGCGTTGAAACTCCTGAGGTGTTGTTTCCACCTCCACATAGGCTTTCTTCCCGTTATCCTCGAATCGCACCAACCCTTCTGGGATCACCAGCACGCTGTCGCGGCGGTCCAGCACAATGTCGGCATTGGCACTGTAGTTGGCGCGGATGAAATGGTTTTCGTCCAGGGTGACGGCTGCTTTGATCTCAAACTGGATGGCGCCATTCTCCTCCTTGCCTTTGGGTGATATGTACTCCAGTAAGGCATTGAAATTTGCGCCATCGATGGCTCCGATGGAGAGCATAAGGTTCATGCCGGTTTTAATCTTGCCCACTTCCGACTCGTCCACTTTGCCTTTGAAAATCATCTCGCCCATATAGGCCACGTTGGCTATGGTTGTGCCTGCGTTGAAGGTGTTGGCTTCAATCACCCGGGTGCCCACTTCCACCGGTACATCCAGTACCATGCCGTCGATAGTGCTGCGGATGAGTGTGTTGGTGGCATTGCCGGTTTTTTTCGATGCCCCTTCCTTGATCAGTTGCAGATTGCTTTCCGCAGCGCTCACCTCTTCTTGAGCTTGGTAAAACTCTGTGCGGTACTTTTGGTAATCCGCCTCGGCAATAACGCCTTGTTCAAATACTTTTTTCTGCCGCTCATAGGCGAGCTTGCTGTCTTCGTAACGCAATTGTGCCACGCTCAGGCGGTTTTCGGCATTGTTGAGCACCACCATGTCGGGGATGATGCGCACGCGAGCTAATAGATCGCCATTCTTTACCACATCGCCGGCTTCCACATACAGCTCTTCAATGATGCCCGAAACCTGTGGCTTGATCTCGATCTCCTTGCGCGGCACCACATTGCCGGTAGCCACTGTTTTCTTGATAATGTTTCCAACTTCGGCGTTTTTGGTCTCATAAACCACGTCTTTCTGATTCGATTTGTTATACAAATAAACAAACCCTGCCACAACGGCTATGGCAAACAGTGCCACAAGAACGATTCTAAATATTTTTTTCATCTGCGTATAATTTGTTTCTATGTTTTTAATTTATTCACTTCTTAGGGCGTCAATGGGTTTTATGGCTATGGCGCGCCGGGCCGGGATGATGCCTGCAAATACACCCGATAAGACCAATATGACCAATGATATAATGGCTATGTTGAAATTCACGTTCGGGTTCAGGAACACTGTGTCCGACGAGGGTGTGTTGCCTATGGCGGCCGAAATTAGCTCTATGATGGAGATGCCCACAAACATGCCTAATATGCCCGATAATCCTGTCAGGAACACCGATTCGGTGATCACTGTGCTGATGATGTTCAGCGGGGAGGCACCAATGGCCCGCTTGACGCCGATCTCCTGGGTGCGTTCCTTGATGATGATCAGCATGATGTTGCTGATGCCGATGATGCCTGCCAGCAGGGTTCCAATGCCCACCATCCATACCAGTCCGTTGATGCCGATAAACAATCCGTTCATTTTTTTGAACTCCATGCCCACGTTGGCACATCCGAAGGCACCGGTGTCATCGGGATGGATTGAATGAAGTTCTGCCAAAACGGTTTTTACCTCTTTTTCAAGCTCGTTCATGTCGATGTGGGAATGACCCGTGATGGAAAAGTTGCCCACTATGTTGTTGTAGTTGTAAACCAGTTGGCACGTTGTGAACGGGATGAATATCTCCTGGTTCTGGTTGTCGCCCCACTGTCCGGTGTGCTTGCTGTTGAACACCCCAATCACCTGGTAATAGATTGAGCCGATGCGTATGTACTGGTTGATAGCTTCTTCGTCCTTGCTAAACAGCTCATCGAATACCCGTCGGCCAATTACGGCCACTTTCCGCTTTTCGTCCAGGTCGAGTTGGTTGACAAATCGGCCTTGCTGGATATCCACCGGGTCAATTTTGTTGGCATCGGGGGTCAAGCCGCTGATTTCATAGGTACCTTTGCGATCCTTGCGGCTTGTGATCAGTGTTTGGCCATAACCTCCCGCCTGTATGTAGGGGACTATTAGGTCGATGCCTTCCACCCGGTCGCGCAGCACGGCCATGTCCTCGTACTTGAAAAAGTAGCGGCGGTTGCGCTGAAAACCTTTGTAGGGCATGGATGTAGGCTGGGTCCAGATGAACATGCTGTTGGTGGCGAAGTCGCCCATGTTGGCGTAGATACCATTTTCGAGTCCTTTACCCGCACCCAGCATGATCATCAGCATGAAGATCCCCCAGAATACGCCAAATCCAGTTAGTATGGTGCGCAGTTTGTTTTTTCGCAGGGTGTGAAAAATCTCCTGCCATTTGTCGATGTCAAACATAGATTCTAGTTTTACTCATCCCGCAAGGCGATGACCGGTTTAATACTGGCAGCGCGGCGGGCAGGCACATAACCTGCGGCAGCACCTGCCACAATAATGAATAGGGCAGCTCCTATGGCCACTGGGAAATCGACGCCCGGATTGCGGAAGAAATCGGATGCCGGCATGCCTTTGGCGATGATTTCTAGGAGGAATACTCCAGCGAGCAGCCCCAGGTATCCTGCTATTCCAGTAATGATGACCGATTCCTGGAGGATAAGCGACACGATGGAGAGGGGGGAGGCGCCCAATGCCTTGCGGATGCCGATCTCCTTGGTGCGCTCCTTCACCACGATGATCATGATGTTGCTCACCCCAACTACCCCGGCTATGATGGTGAAGATGCCAATGATCCCCACAAACAGGCTGATGCCAGTGAATATCGACTGGGTTTGTTGATAGTCCTTGAGGGAATTGTGGTTGCCCAGTGCCCGGTTGTCGTCGGGTGAAAAGCGGTATTTCGACGCAATCATCTGACGGGTCTGTTGGATGATTTTTTCCGACTCCTCAACCGAAGCATCCCCTGTGGTATAGACAATTGTGCCTACTCGGTTTTTCGAGACGAATGTTTTCTGGGCTATTGAAAGAGGAATGTATAAACGTTCGGTTTCCCGGTCGCTCGTGTCGTCGAAAGTGCCTACAATGAGAAACGGAACTCCGTTTATTTTCACCCATTCGCCTATGGGGTCGGCATCGCGGCAAAGCTGCTCCTGGGCTCTTCGGCCAATGATGGCTACCTTGCGCGACTCGTTTTGATCCATGATATTCAACAGCCGACCCTTTGATGCCCAAATGCTTTCCACATTTTGGTAGTCAGGGTTGATGGCTTGGATGTTGAGGTTGGCGTAGTTGTCTTTGAAATTGACCAGCCCTTTCCATAATGAGATGCGGCCCGACACATTCTCCACCTCCGGGATATGGGTCTCAATCAGTTCCATGTCGTCGTTCTTCAGTTCGATGTTGCGGCCAATGTTCAAGCCATTGGTGGCAATAGAGGTTTGCCCGCTCCAGAAATAAACGGCGTTTTTGGCATCGCTGAAGTTGTGCATCACGCCCCTTTCCAGTCCCTTCCCGGCTCCCAGGAGGATGATCAGGATAAAGATACCCCAAAAAACACTGAATCCGGTGAGGAAGGTTCTGAGTTTGTTTTTGTTCATGGCCGAGAAGATCTCCTGCCATTTGTCCGAATCAAACATAGAGTAATTGTTTTTCAGGTTGCTGGTGAAGGTCGATCAATCCGTCCTTAAAACGGATCACACGGTGGGTGCGCTCGGCAATGTCGTGTTCGTGGGTGACGATGATCACGGTGATGCCCCGGTCGTTGACCTGTTTCAATATGTCCATCACTTCGTAGGAAGTTTGTGTGTCGAGGGCGCCGGTGGGCTCATCGGCCAAAATCACCTTGGGCTCCGAAATCAGTGCCCGGGCAATGGCGATGCGTTGTTTCTGTCCGCCGCTCAATTCGTTGGGCATGTGGTTGGCCCATTCGCGCAACCCCATTTTGTCGAGGTATTCCAGAGCTATTTTGTTGCGTTTTTTGCGCGGCACATTCTGGTAGTACAGTGGTAACGCCACATTTTCCATGGCATTTTTAAAGGAGATCAGGTTGAACGACTGGAAAACAAACCCGATGTATTTGTTTCGGAATCGGGCTGCCTGGGTCTCGTTCATCCGCTGATGTGGATGTCGTCGAGGTGATAGGTGCCCTTGTCGTAGTCGTCCAAAATGCCCAGTATATTCAGTAGGGTCGATTTTCCCGATCCCGAGGAGCCCATGATGGAAACCATCTCTCCTTTCTGTATGGAAAAATCAATGCCTTTCAGCACATGAAGGCTGTTTTTACCAGTGACATAGCTTTTGTGTAATCCGTTAACACGAATGATGCTTGTACTCATTGTTTCAATATTGATTTATACCTAACCACTGATGGTTAAATCAATCCCTGTGCCATTGTTGGTAAGTTGCTGATAGTGTGATGGTAATAGAGGGTTTGAGAGTGTGAGAAATATCAATAAGTTGTCTGAAAATGAACAGAGGTGAACGGTATCGTACAATGCCCTATCTTGATTCAAAAGGTTTATTGGCATTGGGCTATGCCTTGGTATTATGAAAAAAAAGGGGCAACACATTGTGAAGCCCCTTGACGAATTTAAAACGAGTTTGTTATTTCAACCATCCAAGAATGGTTTGCCTTCCGGTGGTTTTGTCGTTTAACTTGACATCAATTTGGGTGCCCAAGGGCAGGTAGAGGTCAACTCTTGATCCAAATTTGATAAAGCCCATCTCCTGGCTTTGGGCTATTTTGGCGCCTTCTTCAGCACGGCATACGATTCTCCGAGCCATGGCCCCAGCCACCTGTCGAACCAGTATTTGCGTGCCATCGGGTTGCTCAATCACTACGGTGGTGCGCTCATTCTCGGTCGACGATTTGGGCAGGTAGGCTCCCATGAAGCGTCCGTTGTGGTGGCGGAAGTACTTGATGATTCCCCGCACCGGGTACCAGTTGATGTGCACATTGAACACCGACATGAAGATGGATACCTGCAAGCATTTTGTTTTCAGGTATTCGGTCTCTTCAACCTCTTCGATGGCTACGATGGTGCCATCGGCCGGTGCAATGATGGCCTTGTCGTTGGTTACCGCTTCGCGCTTGGGCGATCGAAAAAAGTTGATCACCAGCAACATGGGAATGGCCGTGATGATCAAACTCCATTGCAGTGCATTGGCCGATTGTCCACTTAAAAAGTAAACCACAGCATTGACAATTGCCAAGGTGGTGAAAACAACTGCTATGGTTCCATAGCCTTCTTTGTGAATGGTCATGACTTGATTGATTCCGTTATTAAGTGAAATAATAAAATAATAAACTCACCATGGGAGCTGAAAAAAGTGCAGCATCAAAACGGTCGAGGATTCCGCCGTGACCCGGTAAAAAGGTCCCGGAATCCTTCACGTTGAGACTCCGTTTTAGCATAGATTCGATCAAATCGCCTGCGGTACCAATGACCGAAATCACCAATGCTGTGGCCATCCAGATCCATAAACTTCCTATTTGTGTGTATCGGTGGATAAAATAGGCTGCGATCAAATTGCATACTATTCCGCCAACAAACCCCTCAATGGTTTTTTTTGGCGAAATGCGTTCATACAGCTTGTGCTTCCCAAAATTCACACCAACCAGGTAGGCGCCTGAATCGTTGATCCATACCAAGAGAAAGAAGCAGAGCACCGGAACAAAGCCATACGCCCCATCTTTGAATGCCATGAAATGGAGTAGGGTGATGGGCAGGGTGATGTAAATGATGCTGAGGAATGTGAGTGCTATGTTTCGAAAGGGTTTCGGATTTTTTTGAAACAGTTCGATTATAAATGGCATCCAAGTTAATGGGATCAATAAGGTGATCCATTTTACCGGTAAATGCCAGTAGTGTAATGCAAAGGTAAAGAGGTAGATGAATATGCTGATGATTAAGGCTGAACTGTAATGGATTTTACTCTGGTTGTCGTCAATCATCCTTTTAAGTTCACGGATGCCAATGACAATGACTGCCAGAAATATCACCCCGTACGATATGGGGTGAGCAATAATTGCGCCAATAACGATGATTGTGAATAAAATACCAGTAATTGTTCTCTGAATAAAATTTGTCATGCTCACGGACATTCATTAAAGATGCAAAATTAGCATATCTCTTTAAATAATGAAATGTCGGGAGGGCAGTTTTTTAGCCGTTAACCAAATTGTTTAAAACTCTCCTGCTGTTTTTGGGCAGGAGAGGCTCTTTAATGCAGGTCAAATACGATTTCGCGGATGTCGTCCATGCCTTTCATATAAATTTGGTCGAAATCGGTGATTAATGTGACCATTTCAGGAGTTAGTCGCATCAATGCTTTGCGAATGAAGCTTTTAGGTATGTGTTTGAAATAGGCTTGCGCTATGCCGCCGGTAATGGATGTGATGGTGTTGCTGGGGCCGCCAATCCAAATGGCTTTGCGAATCGACTCCTCCCAGGTGTTGCCTTCCCAAAATGCGGCAAAGGCACTGATCACCGGGGTTGCCACCGGTTCGATATTGGCATAGCGTTTTTTCATGTCGGCACAAGATGCGTTCAAGGAAAAGCCCAACTCTTTTTCAGCGAAATTTTTTATGTTCTGTTTCGATTCTCCTTCGCGTGCTAGGTAGATGCAGCCGGCATAAGCGCGAGAAGCCCTGATGCGTATGTCTACATTGTGTGTGATGCGGGTGGTTTTTTCAGCCTCTTCCATGCATTGCTCGAGCGATTGGGCCGAAAAACCTATTGGGCTGATGCGTCGGGCAGCACCATTCCCCACGCTGATGTAAGCTTCCTGCTTGTCTGAAAGAGCCCAATTTAAAAACTCCTGGCGGTAGCCTGCTTTGGGGAAACGTGTTACCCAGTCGCGCATGGTTTGGTCGTAGGGAAGTTGATGCAGTATGGCATCGGCTGTGCTGAGAGTCAGGATGGTGTCATCGGTGAAAGAGGATTCGTTGCAAAAAAGTTGGGCCTCTTCGGCCTGGATGGGATCTCCAATGAAGACCGATCCGATGATGTCGCCAATAATTGCTCCTTTCATATAATCGTGCGTTTAGATTGGGTTTGTTTCACTGCATGCATGATTCCCTGTTGTTGCTTTGTTGGTGGTAAATTTTGTGATTTTTTTTATTAATTGAAAGAAAATTTGATAATAATATGATAATTCATGATTACTTTACTTTGAGGTGCTTTGGTATGAGTCTACCACATCCCGGATGGAGGCATAGGTGTGGCTGGCAAATAATTCCATCTGTGTAATATTCATCCATTTGGCGGTTGTAATATTTTCCGAAGTCTGTGGCGTTGGCATCTGCTCGGTGGTGGTGTGCATGTGGAACCAGTGGGTCTTTTTCAGCACCAAAATTCCATCCATCTCGTAGGTGTGGTATGTTGGGGGCAGCGCACGGATGATTGTAAGGTTCTCTATGCCGCATTCTTCATAAATTTCACGGTGTGCAGTGGTTTCGGGCGATTCATCTTTTTCCGCCTTCCCCTTGGGTAAATCGTAAACACCCAGCCGTTCAATGGCTAAAAACTCCATTTTGTGGTTGGTAACCAAACCGCCTGCCGCTTCAATGTAAACGAACTGTTTTTTGAATAGTTCCAGTAACTTGTTGGTGTCGTGGTAGTAGATGTACCCAACCTTCAGATATTGTTTGTGGTTGAAATTTTCGATAAATTGTTTGAGCTCATTTTGATTGGCATATTTAAGGATGGTGTTAAATTCGCCCCCTAAAATATCATCAATTTGGTCGGTTAAAAAAATTACTCTATCCTTGAAAAAAACTTTATAACTTTGTGCCATGGAAAAGATATCTGAGATTATTGCCAAACAGTTATTGCAAATTAAAGCAATAAAATTGCAACCCGCAAACCCATTTGTATGGGCATCAGGCTGGAATTCGCCCATCTATTGCGACAATCGTAAAGCGCTCTCGTTTGTTGATGTCCGCAATTTTATCAAGGGTGAATTTGCTCGCATGGCCTGTGAAAAATATCCCGAGGCTGAAGTGGTTGCCGGCGTTGCTACCGGAGCCATTGCACAAGGTGCTTTGGTGGCCGATTTGTTGGGTAAGCCCTTCGTATATGTTCGGTCGGCTCCCAAAGGGCATGGCCTGGAGAATCTGATTGAAGGGGATTTTCGTCCCGGACAGAAGGTTTTGGTGATCGAGGATCTCATATCAACCGGTGGGAGCAGCTTGAAAGCTGTGGAAGCATTGCGCAGTGCCGGTTGCGAAGTGGTTGGTATGTTGGCCATCTTCTCCTATGGGTTTCCTGTTGCCGCCGATGCATTTGCCCAGGCAGGTGTTGAGCTGACTACCCTGAGCAACTACCAGGATCTGATTGGTGTGGCTGTGGCAGGTGGTTATGTTACCTCTAAAGATATTGCCACCCTGCAGGAGTGGCGTAAAGATCCCGCTTCCTGGGGTGTTGCACGCTAATGTTTAATTATAGTACCGATGGAACTAGCCATGAACAAACGTTTCCTTTTCGGGGGACACGATGAAATGGCGAGTTCCCTTAGGACTATGAAAAACCAAATGTGAAAAGATGAATACAACTTTTGAAAGCTCAGTCAAGTCGGTTGCTTTCGCACCCGAGTCAATATATAATTTGCTTTGCGACTTCAATAATTTTTCCGACGTCATTCAAAACCAGAAGGTTAAGGATTGGCAATCCACCTCTGATACCTGTCGTTTCACCGTTGAGGGCGTGGGCGAAGTTGGCTTGCGCATTGTTGAACGGGAGCCTTTTTCAACCATTAAATATACAGCCGATGGCAAGACACCCTTTAATTTTTACCTGTGGGTCCAAATCAAGGAGGTGGCAGAGCATGATTCCCGCATCAAGCTCACTATCAAGGCGGATATGAATCCCATGTTGAAGATGGTGGCCAGCCAGCCCATTCAAAAGTTTTTGGATATGTTGGCCGAAGCAATCGCCGGCCATAAATTCAACTGATAATATAGCTCACTTCTTTAAAGGCATAGGATCTTATCTGGTTTTGGGTGTCCCTTAAAACCAGATAGCCTTCGGGCTCAATCCTCTCCAGTGCCGCCTCAAAAGTGCCTTCTTTGTCCCTGAATGGGTATGTTCCTATACGTCGGTAGAGTTGCCGGTTATAGGCAGCATCTAATTCATCTGTTTTTCTATCGTTCAGCTTTTCAATCCATTGTTCAATGGCATTTGTTATGGTGGCCAGCACCTTTTGGGGCTCATGGTTGCTTTTGGATATTTGTTTCAGCGATATGGGGTTTGGCGCATCCGAGATGAACTCGGTTTGGTTGACGTTGATGCCGATGCCCACGATGGAAAAGTCGATGTACGCCCGATCCAGGTTGTTTTCAATCAGGATGCCTGCAACTTTTTTGTCCCCATGGTAGATGTCGTTGGGCCATTTTATCTCGAATCCCGGTTCGACCTTGTTCAACGATTCAACGATGGCCACCGAAATGGCTTTCGAGAGGTAGAATTGGTTGCGTGCCAGCAATTGTTTGGGCCTCACCAGGATGCTGAAAAGCAGGTTCTCCCCTTTGGCACTTTCCCATCGGTTGCCCTCCTGACCCCGCCCGGCGGTTTGGAAGCCAGCTTGCACCACACAGAAGGGGGGCAGGTGTTGGGTGAAGATCAAACTGCGTAGTTGAGAGTTGGTGGAGGCCAACTCTTCATAATAAAGGTGTGTTGGTGTTGATGATTCTGTCATATTGGCAGTTTGTTTTTGTGCTTTTGTCAACAAACATAACTTGTTTTTGTTAGATGTTCAACTTCTGTCATGTTTTTTATGAAAGAGACAAAATCTTGTTTTTTTAACGGATGTTCAAGCTTGTGGAATGCATAATTCAGTATAAATGTTATATATTTGGCAGGTAGGGATAGAAATATTTTTGTTATTTAATTTGAACTTTGAGGTTTTATGGATGGTTATTCTTCGATTGGATTGGTAAATTCGGTTGTGGAGGGGATTCAGGAAAAGAAAGGCACAAATATTGTCATTCTTGATTTGCGTGAAGTGGAATGTGCCATTTGCGATTATTTCGTGATCTGCGACGGAAATAGTTCAACGCATGTTGATTCGGTTGCCGATTCGGTTGAGGAAATGGTTCAGAAACAGACCGGCGAGAAAGCTTTGCATGCTGAAGGTTATGATAATGCTGAATGGATTGTGTTGGACTATGTGGATGTGGTGGTGCATGTTTTTCAACGCCCTGTGCGCGATTATTATGGGCTTGAAGAGCTCTGGAGTGACGCCAAAAGAACAGTAATTGATAATATTTTTTAACTAAAAGGATTTGTTCTGATGATAGAAGAGAAACAAAATAATCCGGGAAATGATAAGGAGCGTCCCAAATTGCCTAAATTCAATCCTTATTGGGTTTATGGTTTGGTGGCTATTGCACTGATTATCCTAAGTACTTTGAATATGGGGCAGGGACCCCAAAATTTATCCTACGGTCGTTTTGAACGTCAACTGCTGGGTAGTTCGGCGGTTGAAAAGATTGTGGTGGTTCGCAATGAACTGAAGGCAGAAATAACCCTGAAGGTCGACTCCATCGATAACTTTAAGGAGCTGATCAAAGGCGATGGCACCATTGCCAAAACTGGCCCCCACTTTATCGTCGACATTCCTTCCATCGATAGTTTCGAGGAGGCTCGCAAGAAAGTGGAGACCGCCAAAGGTGTTGAGATCCCTGTTGTTTATGAACAACGCAGCGATTTATTCGGCAACTTTTTCACCTTTATGTGGCCATTCTTGTTGATCATTGCCCTTTACGTGTTCCTGTTCCGCAAGATGAGCTCCCAATCGGGTGGTGGTCCTGGTGGCATCTTCAACGTGGGCAAGTCGCGCGCTAAAATGTTCGATAAAGAATCAAGCGTTAATACCACATTTAAAGATGTGGCCGGTTTGGATGGCGCCAAACAGGAATTGGAAGAGATCGTGGAGTTTTTGAAACGTCCTGAAAAATATACCGAATTGGGTGGTAAGATACCCAAAGGCGCTCTTCTGGTAGGCCCTCCAGGTACCGGTAAAACCCTTTTGGCCAAAGCCGTGGCCGGTGAAGCCAATGTGCCCTTCTTCTCCATGTCGGGTTCCGATTTTGTGGAAATGTTTGTGGGTGTTGGTGCCAGCCGAGTGCGCGACCTATTTAAGAAGGCAAAGGAGAAATCGCCCAGCATCATCTTTATTGATGAGATTGATGCCATTGGACGTGCTCGTGGTAAAGGTGCCGGATTCAGCTCCAACGATGAGCGCGAAAATACTTTGAACCAGTTGTTGACTGAGATGGATGGTTTTGCCACCAACAGCGGTGTCATCATTCTGGCTGCTACTAACCGGGCTGATATTCTGGATCGTGCCCTGATGCGTGCCGGACGTTTCGATCGCCAGATATCGGTGGAGTTGCCCGATTACAAGGAGCGTAAAGCGATATTCCTGGTTCACCTGCGTCCGTTGAAACTGTCGCAGGATGTGGAGAGCGAGTTCCTGGCCAAGCAAACTCCCGGTTTCTCGGGTGCCGACATTGCCAATGTGTGTAATGAGGCTGCTCTGATTGCTGCCCGTAAAGGGAAGAAAATAGTTGAAAAGGAAGATTTTCTCGATGCTGTTGACCGGATCGTGGGCGGATTGGAAAAGAAAAATAAGATCATTTCCAAGGACGAACGCAAAGCCATCGCCTACCACGAGGCTGGCCATGCTGCCATTAGTTGGTTGTTGGAGTATGCTCATCCTTTGGTGAAGGTGACCATTGTACCGCGGGGCAAAGCACTGGGTGCTGCTTGGTATTTGCCCGAAGAGCGCCAACTGACCACCACTGAACAAATTCTCGATGAGATGTGTTCGGCATTGGGGGGACGTGCTGCCGAAGAGTTAATATTTGGACGCATTAGCACGGGTGCCCTGAGCGATCTTGAGAAAGTGACTAAGCAAGCTTATGCCATGGTTTCGTATTTTGGTATGAGCGAAAAGATCGGCAATATCAGTTTCTTTGATTCAACAGGCCAGTCGGAGTACACTTTCAACAAGCCTTACAGCGAAAAAACCGCCGAACTGATTGATGAAGAAGCCGCCAAGTTGGTGGCCGACCAATATGTACGGGCAAAACAAATACTAAATGAAAATAAAGAGAAGCACCAGGCCTTGGCCGAACTGCTTCTGGAAAAAGAGGTGGTGTTCAGCGAGGATTTGGAGCGCATCTTTGGTGCCCGCAAGTGGGTGTCAGGCCATGTGATCCAAGAGAATGGACACAAGGAGGAGGAGTCGGAAACAAAACCCGATTCCACCGAGGTGCCTGCTTAAAAATAATAAGATCAAAAAAAAGCTGCTATTGAAAAATATAGCAGCTTTTTTTATGGGTTATTTTTCGATGGTTTCAATCAGTTGGTCCACAATATCGACACATTGTGTGCAGGAGAATTTCCTGTCGCGCTTCAAATCCTGACATTTTGTGCGACCGGTGGTGGCTTCAAATTGCGCCAGCAAACGTTGTTTGTCTTCTTCCGATGGCACCACTTCCAACCCGGCAAAGAGTGCTCCACAAAGTCCTTCGGGCGAACGGCCGCCGCCAAAGGCTTTCATGTCGGCCACGATGGAGGCAGGGATTTCAAAATGTGCATGCCATTTGTTGGCGACTGCTTGTGCGCAGTTGTGACGGTATTCGGGATGATGAAAGGTATCTGTTGCTTTCATGGATGTTTGTTTGATATGTGGGTTTATTATTTTCCAAATTGTTTATGCCACTGGTCGAACCGCTCTAGTTGGGCGGCGCCAAATTCCAGCAGGCTTTTCCTGACTTTCGTAAGGGGTTTGGGCTGAGAGAGGTGCCCACTTTTGCTGAAAAACTTGTCGGCATAGCAGATGATCTGCTCCTCAATGGTTTGGGGCATCATGTTGCGGTGGGGGATGGGGAGGTTACGTGCCACAATTTCCTCAAGGGGCAAGCCTGTGCCGGTGTGGCGCTCGCAAACCAAAGCGTGTTTTGGGAAGCCTTCCATTTCAAGGATTTCACGCCCTAAATATCCATGGCAGATATAGGGCAAGTTGCCATGACAATAAAGGTCGGGGGCATGGGTTTTGAATATACCGATGTCGTGTAGCATGGCTGCTTCGTAGATAAAGCCGGCATCGGCATTCAACTCCGGATGTTGGCGGGCAATCTCCACCGCCAGGTTGGCAACAGCCCGGCTGTGTTCCACAAGGATGTGGTAGCCGGGCGTTTGGGGTTCGTAATATTTTGCAATGATTTGCAGTGGATCCATTATTCTTTTTTTTGCAGCGCAAAAATAGTGATTAATGGTGACGTTTCTTCAATTCGCGTGCCAGATCTTCCAAACGGTAACCTTTGTGGGTGAGCAATACGATGAGGTGGTACAGCAGGTCGGCGCCTTCGTAGATGAAGTTTTCATCGTCGTTGGCCATGGCGCCAATCACAGTTTCCACCGCCTCTTCGCCCACTTTTTGAGCAATCTTACGGGTGCCTTTCTGGAATAGTGAGGTGGTGTAGCTACCTTCGGGCATCTCCTGCTTGCGGCGGTCAATAAAATCTTGCAGCTTTTTCAGAAAAAGGATGTCGTCCAGCGCGTTGGTCTCATTCCAGCAGGTGTCGGCACCTGTGTGGCAGGTTGGGCCGGCGGGGTTTACCTTCACCAGCAGGGTGTCCTGGTCGCAATCCTCGGCCATTGAAACCACTTCCAAAAAGTTGCCGCTTTCCTCGCCCTTGGTCCATAAACGTTGTTTCGATCGGCTGAAAAAGGTGACGCGTCCTTCTGCCTTGGTTTTGGCCAATGCTTCCTGATTCATGTAGCCCAGCATAAGTACCTTGCCGGTGCTATTGTCTTGTATGATGGCGGGAATCAACCCGTCGGATGATTTTGAGAAATCCATATTGATTGGTTTTATCTTATTGGTATGTTTTGTTGTTTCAGATATTGTTTCAATTCGGGAATGCCAATCTCCTTGTAGTGAAAAATGCTGGCAGCCAAGCCTGCATCGGCTCCCCCGATGGTGAATACATCCTTGAAGTGCTCCATGGCTCCAGCTCCGCCCGAGGCGATGATGGGGATGTTGAGCATGGCGCTGAGTTTGGACAATGCCTCGTTGGCAAAGCCTTGCTTCACGCCGTCGTGGTCCATGCTGGTGAAGAGGATCTCGCCGGCGCCTCGGCTCTCGGCCTCCTTGGCCCAGCTGTAGAGGCGCTTGTCGGTGGCAATGCGCCCCCCGTTGACGGTCACCACCCAGTCGTCGGCCATGGCTTGCTGCTTGGCATCGATGGCCACCACCACAAACTGGCTGCCGAAGTTGCGCGCCAAATCGTCGATCAGCTGCGGGTTGCGCACGGCCGATGAGTTGATGCTGATTTTGTCGGCACCGGCATTAAGCAGGGCATCGGCATCGCGCAGTTCGCTGATGCCACCACCCACGGTGAAGGGGATGTTGATGTGGCGTGCTATGCGATGAACCAGTTCGGTAAAGGTCTTTCGCCCTTCGTGCGTGGCGGTGATGTCGAGGAAAACCAACTCGTCGGCACCCTGGGCGGCATACCAGGCGCCCAGTTCCACCGGGTCGCCCACCTCCTTGATGTCCACAAAGTTGATCCCTTTTACGGTCATGCCGTTTTTGATGTCGAGGCAGGGTATGATGCGTTTTGATAACATACTTTGTTGCTTAAAATTATTGGTGCTTCAAATCAAAAAGCGTTTCAGCTCTTTTAGGAGTATCCGCCCTTCGTAAATGGCTTTCCCGATGATCACGGCCGGGATGTTGTTCTCCATCAGTTGCTCCAGGTCGTTGATGCTGCCCACACCACCACTGGCAATCAGGTAGATGGTGGGCAACTCCTCCCTCATCTGTTTGTAGAGCTCAATGGAAGGGCCCTGCAACATGCCGTCGCGGCTGATGTCGGTGCAAATCACCTTGTGGATACCTTTCTCGGTGTAGCGCTTGATGAAGGGAATCAGTTCTTCGGTGGTCGATTCTGTCCAACCGGTCACGGCAATGTGGCCGTCCTTGGCATCAGCACCTAGGATGATTTTGCCGTTGCCATACTTCTCAATCCACGTTTCAAAAACCGCAGGTTGCTTCACGGCAATGCTGCCACCCGTCACCATGCTGGCGCCACACTCAAAGGCGATGCGCAGGTCGTCGTCCGATTTCAACCCGCCACCGAAATCGATGGTGAGCCCCGTTTTGGCGGAGATGCGCTCCAATGTTTTGTAATTGATGATGTGCCCGGCTTTGGCGCCATCCAAATCAACCAAATGTAGCCTTTTGATGCCATGGCTTTCGAACTCCTTGGCCACTTCGAGGGGATCTTCGTTGTAGATGATTTTGCTGGCATAGTCGCCCTGGCTCAGGCGCACACATTTGGCGTCAATCAGGTCGATGGCCGGGATGATCTCCAGCTTTGGAGTTGTTGTGTTATTATCCAGGTTCATTTTGCGGTGGCGGTTAAAAAGTTTTGGAGGATCTTTTCGCCCACGTCACCACTTTTCTCGGGGTGGAACTGGGTGGCGAAGAAGTTATCTTTCTGCAAGGCTGCGCTGAAGGGGTGCATGTAGTGCGTGGTGGCTGCGGTATCGGCACCAAGGGGCACATAGTAGCTGTGCACGAAATAGACGTGTTGCCCCTCCTGTTCGGGGGTGAACAATGGGCTTTTTACCCCGGTGATGGTGTTCCAGCCCATGTGCGGCACTTTGAAGTGCTGGTCGTTGGGCTCAGGGATTTGGAACTTAACCACCGGCTCGTCGAATATGCCCAGACACGCCACATTGCCCTCTTCGGAGTGGCGGCACATGAGCTGCATGCCTAGGCAGATGCCTAGCACCGGTTGCCTGAGGTGGCGGATCACATCGGCCAAGCCCGATTGGTTGAGGTACTGCATGGTGCTGCTGGCCTCACCCACGCCGGGGAATATCACACGGTCGGCCGAACGGATCAACTCCGGATCGTCGGTGATGACGGCCTCGTAGCCCAACCGCAGCAGTGCATTGTTGACCGAACGGATGTTGCCTGCGTTGTATTTGATGATGACGGTTTGCATGTCAGTTAAAGATAACGGTTTTATTCTTGTAAACCAATGTTCTGCGGGCTATGTGGGCTTGTACTGCCCGTGAGAGCACGATCTTCTCGAGATCCTTGCCCTTTTGCACCAGGCTCTCGGTGCTGTCGTGGTGCGATATGCGGATGATGTCCTGTTCTATGATGGGGCCGGCATCCAACTCCTCGGTTACATAATGGCTGGTGGCACCAATGATCTTCACCCCACGGGCATGGGCAGCATGGTAGGGCTTGGCACCGGCAAAAGCTGGTAGGAAGGAGTGGTGTATGTTGATGATCTTCTCGGGATAGCGCTGGATGAAAGCCGGCGAAAGAATTTGCATGTAACGCGCCAGCACGATGAAGTCGATGTCGTGCTCTTCCATCAGCTTGATTTGTTGGGCTTCCTGTTCGGCTTTGTTGGCAGAAGTGACAACTAGGTGGTGGAATGGGATGTTGAACTGTTTGGCGATGGATTCCATCTGCTGGTGGTTACCCACGATCAGTGGGATCTCTACTTCCAACTCCTTGCCCTGGTAGCGGGCCAGTAAGTCGTAAAGGCAGTGCGACATCTTCGAGACCATGATGGCCATGCGCGGTTTGTGGTTCGAGAAGTTGATTTTCCAGTTCATCTGACATGGCGTGGCTATGGCATGTTGAAAGGCTGGCTCAATCTGGTCCTGGGTCAAGGCAAAGCCGTCCAACTCCCATTCAATGCGCATGTAAAAGCGCGACTCTTCCCGGTCGGTGTGCTGGTCGAGGGCAACCACATTGCCGTTGTTGCGGTGGATGAAATCGGTTACGCGGGCAACGATGCCCCGCTGGTCGGGACAATGGATGCGGATGATGGCTGTGACAGGTGCTTTCATGATTCTATTTTTAAATCCCCAATTGGGTCGGTTGGGAGTAAAGATAATAAATTGTAATTTTTTTGACCGGTTTTGCTTGTTATTGTTGCTTGATCAGCCGGTTTTTAATGTTATTTATAAAATTGGTGATGGTTGCGGGGTTGGGGCCATTTTGCCGTAGTTCGTTGATGAAGGCGGTTCCCACGATGGCGCCGTTGGCATATTCGCAAGCATGGTGGAAGGAGGCGCAGTTGCTGATGCCAAAGCCAATGAGGGTTGGGTTTTTCAACGTCATGTTGTGGATTCGGCTAAAATAATTGGTGCGCGACGCCTCCGAAGTCTTGATGTTCCCGGTGATGCCTGCCGAAGCCACCATGTAAATGCATCCTTGCGTGTTGTTGTCGATGTGCTGGATGCGCTCATCGGGCGTCTGGGGGGCAATCAGCGGAATGAAACAAAGGCCTGTCGAGGTGAATTTATCTTGGTAGCTCTCCAAATATTCGTCGAAGGGCAGATCGGGCAGTATCACGCCATCCACTCCGGCAGCTTGGCAATGCTCTACGAATCGGTCGATGCCGAAGCGCAGGACGGTGTTGAAATAGCCCATCAGCACCACCGGGGTGGTGATGGCCGGTCGCATCGCTTGCAGCTGGGCAAATAGTATTTCGAGGGTCATGCCATTGTGGATGGCCTTCAGGCTGCTGGCCTGGATCACCGGCCCATCGGCCAACGGGTCGCTGAAGGGCATGCCAATCTCCACCATATCCACTCCGGCTTCCTGCAATGCGGTGAGGATGGGCAGAGTGTCGTCGAGGTTGGGGAATCCGGCGGTGTAGTATATGGAGAGTATCTCCCGTTTGTTTTGAAACAGTTCTGTTATGCGGTTCATCTTGTTAAGCTTTTTGGTTCAGTGCAAAGGCATTCATATAGGTCTCCATATCTTTGTCGCCTCGTCCCGAGATGGTAACGATGACGTTCTGCTCTTTGTTGAGATTGAGTTTTCCCAAGGCAGCCAAGGCATGGGCGCTCTCCAGTGCTGGGATGATGCCCTCCAGGCGGGTGAGCTCCATCACGGCATCGAGTGCCTCGCGGTCGGTAGCCGAGAGGAAGGTGGCTCGCCCGGTGTCGAACAGGTGGGCATGGAGCGGGCCTATGCCCGGATAATCTAATCCTGCCGAGAGGGAATAGGGTTCGGTGATTTGTCCGTCGTTGTCCTGCATCAGGAATGTTTTGCTGCCATGGATCACACCTTCCGAGCCTTTGGCGATGGTGGCGGCTGTTTCGCCCGAATCAACGCCCAAGCCTGAAGCCTCAACGGCTACCAGCTGAACCTCCGGGTTGTCGAGGAAGTGGTAGAATGAACCGGCCGCATTGCTGCCACCACCCACGCAGGCCACCACATAATCGGGCAGGGGTGAGCCGGTTTTTTCCTTGAGCTGTTCCTTCATCTCCTGGCTGATCACCGACTGAAGACGGGCAACCATATCGGGGTAGGGATGGGGACCCACCACCGAGCCAATCATGTAAAAGGTGTCCTCGGGGTTCGAAATCCAGTCGCGCAAGGCTTCATTGGTGGCATCCTTTAGCGTTTTGTTGCCACTCAAGGCTGGCACCACCTCGGCGCCCAGCATCCGCATGCGGGCCACATTGGGTGCTTGACGGTGCATGTCGAGCTCGCCCATGTACACCACGCAGGTCATGCCCATCAAGGCGCAGGCCGTGGCTGTGGCCACCCCATGCTGTCCGGCACCAGTTTCGGCAATGATGCGTTGCTTGCCCATCTCCTTGGCAATCAGGATCTGCCCTATGGTGTTGTTGATCTTGTGGGCGCCGGTGTGGGTCAAATCTTCCCGCTTCAGGAATATGTTGGTATTGTATTTTTCCGACAGCCGGGAGGCGTAATAGAGGGGTGTAGGGCGCCCCACATAGTCGCGCAGCAGCTGCTTAAACTCTTTTTGGAACGATTCCGATGCCATGATGGGCAGGTAGGCCTTGCGCAGATTCTCCACGTTGGGGTAAAGCATCTCGGGGACATAGGCTCCGCCAAAGCGTCCGTAGAATCCTTTGTCGTTGACTTGATATGGTGTTTTCATATTCTATTGTTTTCTGATTTGTTTGATGGCCTCTTTCAGGCTGTTGATGTCTTTGATGCCAGGTTCGATTTCAAAGCGGCTGTTCAGATCGAGTGCATGGCACCCTGTGGCCGCTGCCTCGCGAATGTTAGCAGGCGAGATGCCCCCGCCAAGGAACCAGGGTTTTGTCAGGGGCAGTGTCTTCAAAACACTCCAGTCGAAACTTTGCCCGGTACCACCATGGTTTTGCGATTGTGTGTCGAACAGGAAATAGTTGGTGCAAGCCGCATACCGTTCGGTTTGAAACAGGTCATTTGCGGTTTGGATGCCAAATGCCTTGATCACGGTCAGCCCCTCCCTTCGCAAGGTCTCGCAATCCTCCGGTGTTTCGCGGCCATGCAGTTGTATGGCTCTCAGTCCGTATGCCTTGGTTGTTTGGAGGATTACCTGTGGTGATTCGTTGACGAACACCCCGGTGGTGATGACGCTCGAGGCGATGCCTTGAATAAAGTCAGGATCGACTTTGCCAGCGATGCAGCGCGGCGAGTTCGGGTAGAAGATGAAGCCCATGAAGTCGGGTTTCAGCAGCAGCACTGCGTGGATGTTGTCTGGCTGGGTCATTCCGCATATTTTTATCTTTGGAATCATACCTTCAAGGTTTGAAGCCCGTTGCAAAAATCAAGGCAGGCCTGACCGGGATTGGCCTGTTTCATAAAGTTCTCACCAATTAGGAATCCGTTGAAACCATGTTGGCGGAGGAATTGGATCTCTTCCAATGAGTGGATACCACTCTCCGATACCTTGGGAAGCGAGTTGGGCAGCTTGGTGGCCAGTTTCACTGAGTTGGCCAAATCCACTTCAAAGGTCTTCAGGTTGCGGTTGTTGATCCCCACCACATCCACGAAGGCATTGACCTTGGGCAACTCCTCCTCGCCGTGGAGCTCCATCAGCACTTCCAACCCCAAATAACTTGCCAGGGCTGCCATCTCCAGGGCTTCCTTTTGAGTGAGGACAGCCGCTATCAATAGTATGGCCGAAGCGCCAATGGCTCGGGCTTCGTAAATTTGCCAGGGATCCACCATGAAATCTTTCCTCAGGATGGGGATGGTCAGCACTTTGAACGCCTGACTCAGATCCAGGTCGGTTCCGCCGAAGAAACTTTGGTCCGTCAGTACCGAAACGGCACTCACGCCCGCCTTTTGATATTGCGAAACCGTTTGTTTGACCCCGGCAGTGGCGTTGATGATGCCCTTGGAGGGCGATTGCCGCTTGAACTCAGCAATGATGCCATTGTGTTGATCCGAAAGGATATGGGCGGAAAGCGAACGGGCCTTGTGGTTGAAATCCTTGTAGTAGAGCAGTTGTTTCAGCCCTATCGTTTCCTTGGCCGCGTTGACTTCCAGCCTTTTTTGGTCGATGATGCGTTTCAGGTAAGTCATGTCACTTCGATAAGTCAATGAGTTTTTTGAACGATTGGAGCGCTTTCTGCCCCATCAGCGAATCGGAGGCCAGCGCCATGGCTTCATCAATGGCCAGTTGCGGCATGGCACACTGGATGGCGATGGCACTGTTGGTCACGACCACCGCATTTTGAGCTGGTGTCCCTTCCCCTTCCAGGACATTGAGGAATATTTCCTTGGCTTGGGCGATGGTTTCGCCGCCCGAAATCTGTTCGGGGGAGGTGGTTGGCAGATTCCAGTTGGCTGGCTGAATGATTCGTTCGCCTTGGTTGGAGAAGATTTTGAAGGCGCCGGTCAACGACACTTCGTCGTAACCGTCCAGTGCGTGGACGATGGCGTAGCGCTTGTCGGTTTGCTGGAATAGGTAGTTGTACAACCGCCCCAGCTCCAGATTGTAAACGCCGCTCATCTGGCTCTTCGGGTTGGCCGGATTCACCAACGGTCCCAACATGTTGAAAAAGGTCTTGATGCCGAGCTCCCTGCGGATGGGTGCCACCACCTTCATTGCCTGGTTGAACAGCGGTGCATGCAGGAAGCAGATGTTAGCTTGGTCGAGTTGGCGGTTGAGAGTCTCCTGGTCGGCCGTGAAGTAGTAACCCAGCGATTCCAGCACATTGCTCGATCCGCAGTTGGACGATACCCCGTAATTGCCATGCTTGGCCACCTTGATGCCTGCACCGGCCACCACGAACGATGAGAGGGTCGAGATGTTGAAGGTGTTTTTCCCGTCGCCTCCGGTCCCGCAAAGGTCGATGGTCTCAACGCCCCGCAAATCCACCTTTGTGCCCAGCTCACGGAGGGCATCCATAAATCCAGAAAGCTCCTCCACCGTGATGGGGCGCATCATGTAAACCGATAGGAAGGCCACCATCTCCGAGTGGTTGTATTGCTCCTTGGCGATGTTCACCAAAATCTCGCGAGCCTGCTCCCGTCCTAAGGTTTTATATTCGAACAGGTATTTTAGTGTCTGTTTGATCATTGGTTAATGAGTTGTTGGTTGTTCATTCGGTTTTGCCTTTCGTTGTCACTCATGCTTAATCCAGTTGCGCATCATCTCCTTGCCATATTCGGTGAGTATCGACTCGGGGTGGAACTGAACACCCCGCACATCGTGCGCCAAATGGCGGATGCCCATGATCAGCCCTGAATCGTCGCGGGAGGTAACCGTCAGCGTTTTCGGCAGGTCTTCATCGTTGACCACCCAGGAGTGGTAGCGGCCGGCCAGGAAGGTTTCGGGCAGCTCTTTGTAGATGTAATCGTTGTAGTCCAGTATGTTGACCGGCCGTGCAATGCCGTGGTAAACTGTTTCCATATTGCGGATGGAACCACCATACACTTCGGCAATGGCTTGGCAGCCCAGGCAGACGCCAAGGATGCTTTTGGTAGCCCCATAAGTTTTGATCAACGGTTTCAATATGCCTGCCTCGTCGGGAATGCCCGGGCCAGGCGAAAGGATGATCTTGTCGTATTTGGTCACCTCTTCCAAGGCAATCTGGTCGTTGCGGAAGACGTCCACTTTCTGTCCGGTGATCTCTTCCACGTAATGAACCAGGTTGTAGGTGAATGAGTCGTAGTTGTCGAGTACTAATATTTTCATTTTTCTGGTTTTTTGGGTTAGAATTTTTCTGCCATCTCAATGGCTTTTTTTAGGGCGCCCAGCTTGTTGTTCACCTCCTGAAGTTCGTTGGCTTCCACCGACTGGGAAACTACGCCCGCACCGGCTTGGCAGAAGAGCGTGTTGTTTTGGCTCAGGAAGGAGCGAATCATGATGGCCTGGTTGAAGCTGCCGTCGAAGCCCATGTAACCGATGCAGCCGCCATAGAAGCCCCTGGGCTGATTTTCGATGCTGTTGATCAGTTGCATGGCCTTGTATTTCGGGGCGCCACTCAGTGTCCCGGCCGGGAAGGTGGCTGCCATCACGCGCGCTGTTGTGGCATCGTGGTGCAACTCACCGCTCACATCCGACACCATGTGCAGCACATGCGAATAGTATTGCACTTCTTTGTATATGTTTACTTTCACTTGGTGGCAGTAGCGGCTCAGGTCGTTGCGTGCCAGATCTACCAGCATCACATGCTCGGCATTCTCCTTGGGGTCGTTGCTGAGTTGTTCGGCCAGCTCCCGGTCGCGCTTGTCGTCGCCCGTTCTGCGGAATGTTCCCGCAATGGGGTTGATGGTGGCCGTACCCTTTTCAATGACCAGCTGGGCTTCGGGCGATGAGCCGAAAATCTTGTAGTTGCCATAGTCGAAATAGAAGAGGTAGGGCGAGGGGTTGATGTTGCGCAGAGCTCTGTAAACATTAAATTCGTCGCCTGCAAAATGTTGGCTGTATTGACGGCTCAGAACGATTTGGAACACATCGCCCCTGAAACAGTGCTGTTTCCCTTTTTTCACCATCTCCACAAACTGATCGTCGGAAACATTGGAGGTTTCGGCCTCCGTGGCTCGGAACGAGAAGGCTGGAACCGTGCGGTTGTAAAGCAACTCAATCAGCGATTCGGCCAATGTTTGCTCACCCTCCTTCAGGTATTCGATCAAGCTCATTTGGTTGGTGAAGTGATTGAATGCTATGATGTTGCGGTACAGGGTGTAGCGCATCAGGGGGATGGCATAAGAAGCCTCGGGGTTTTCCTGAAGCTTGATATCTTCGAAATGGCGAACCGCATCGTAAGCCGTGTAACCAAACAGGCCATTAGCCGGCATATTGCTGGGCTGGTTGAGGATGCGGAAGCTGTTGGTGAAGTTGTGGAGCGCCTCGGGTAGCGGTTTCTCCTTGGAGATGGCTTGCTCCTGGGTGGTGCCATCGAGCCCCATGATTCGGCAACTGTTCGTGGTGGCCATGATTTCCGCCAAGGGTGTGAAGCAGATGAACGACATGGCATTGCGGTGGCCATGGTAGTCGGAGCTCTCCAGCAGGATGGCGTTTGGGTAAACATCGCGCAGTTTCAGGTAAACCGATACCGGCGTCGAAACATCGGCGATGTGGGGGGGTACGGGTGTGCAAATGGGTGTCAGTGGAGTCATTTTGATTGCTTTATGTTTTTTGACCGGCTGGCTGAAAACTGGACGGCAGACCCCTGAAAAGAGAAAAGGCCTGCCGGAGTATCGGCAAGCCTTTTTGTATCATGAAAATTATGGTACGGGCATTACGCTCACCTCCTGCAAGGAATGTAAGAATGATGCCACCACCAATTTTTTGCTGAAACTAAATTCATTTTTGCTTTTTTGTTGCTACAAATTTTAGGAATTAATATTTTAAATCCAATTTTTTTGTCAATTTTTTTCATGAGTTTTGTGTTGCAATTATTTATTCTTATTGAATACCAGGTAGATGTGTTTGTGCTTAATTTTTAATTTACTGATCTTTAGAGATATAACTTTTGGTATCTTTAATCGTATAGGGTTGAAAACATTTGATAGAATAATATGGAAAGGAATCAGGTGATAACAGGGCTTCTGGCGCTGTCGATGATGTATGGTTGCGTGGGCGATAAATTTGATGTGGATCGCATCAGTGAGGATGTCAATATAAGCCCGGGCGTCATGCTGCCCCTGGCTTATGCCGATGTCAGCGTGAAGGATATCCTGTCGGACAAGTATGATGAGGTGCTCTATTATAAAGACGACAGTGGTGATGAACGGGTGATGGTGTATCAAAACCGTGACTCAGTGGAGGTGCTTGGATTAAGCGATATTTTTTCGTTTGGCGTTGCCAGTTTTACCCTGCCGGTTCCTTTATATTTGTTCAATGCGAGCGGATACCAATTTGAGACGGCATTGGATTTGGCAACCAAAAATTTTGATCTCTCCAGTGTCCGGTTGAAATACAATATTGAGGTTTCTTACAATAATTTTCCCAAACCGGTTGGTTTGACCATTGGTTTCCCATCTGTAGGTAATGGCGGACGATTGGTTGAGACCACTTTGTTGAATAGTGGCCAAAAGAGTTTCTCTTTTCAGGATGATGAGTTCCAATTTCAAAATGGACAGCTGCCGGTTTCATTTGCTTTGGGCAAGATCAATAGTTCTGATATCTTTCCTGTGGCCGGACAAGGTTCAATTGGTATCCGACTATCCGGTATTGAAGTTTTGTCAATGACTGGATCTACCGCTGGCTTCACCGTGAGCTCCGAAACTTACGAGGATGAAATCGACCTCTCCGATTTTGAAAGGTTCAACAATCACATTCGGTTTAGCGATCCACGGATCTTCTTTTACATCACCAACGAAACGCCGTTGAATGGTGTTGTGGCACCCTACCTGAAGGGCTCCCGTTCCGAAGGGACTTTTATCAAGCTCCAAGGGCAACCCATTACCATGAATGCTTCCGTCAATGGCGTTACGGCACGTACCATCACCTCTTACCAGAAGTCCAATTCAAACATCGGCACTTTCTTTGATTACCTTCCTGAGAAATTGGAATATCGCGGCGATTTTTCCTTGTCGATGCCCGCTGGCGTCCCTTCTGTTACGATCTCCAATCAGGACAGCATCTACCTTGGTTACAGGGCTGAGATCCCGGTGGAATTCATGCTCGATGCACCCATTGATGTGGATACCATCGCCATTGATGACACCGACCTGTTCGAGAAAATTCAGCGAGGCACCTTTATTGTGGATTCTGAAAATTCATTGCCCTTGGAGGCATCGCTCACCTTGGCTTTTTACGATGAGGATACGCAAAAGGTCATCGACCGGATTGTTTGCCAGCAGGTGATTCCGGCGGCACCTGTCAACCCGGCCACAGGCAAGTCCTCAGCTTCCTCAGTCGGCAGCGAGCGAATTGTGCTGACCGAATCCAATATTGACAATCTGCAAAAAACGGAAAAGCTGATTTTAGAGCTTCAGCTGAAGAGCACCAACTACGATAGTGGTCAAATGGTGGTGCTGTTGGCCAATAACCGTATCCATCTTAAGGTGTCGATGGTTGGTGATGTTGAATTTTAATTTCCCCTTGTAATGAATATCATGAAGAAGACTTTATATATTGTTGCGATGTTGTCCTGCTTTGTCGCCTCGGCGCAGGATCAAATGTTGACATTTATGCCGGGCGTGCCTCAGAACCGCCAAGTGAACCCGGCTTTTGCCCCAAAAAAAGGTGGTTATTTCACATTGCCGGGGCTGGGCTCTGTGCAATTGGGCATCACCAACACCGGTTTTGCCTGGGGTGATGTGATCCGTCCCGGCAGTGGCCTGCAGGCTGATTCGTTGGTGGTGGACCTCGACCACCTGGCTGGCCGCATCAAACCCATCAATGCGTTTATGGGGGGGAATTCCGTCCAGTTGTTTGGCTTTGGATTTTCAGCAGGTGCCAGCCATTTTTCCTTTGACATTACCAACAAAACACGGCTGGCCTTCCGTTATCCGGGCTCCATCCTCGATTTGAGGTATGGTAACTGGAATTACGATCAGGACCAACCCATCAACCACTCTTTTTCCGATATGTTCTCATCGGGCATGAACTATACCGAAGTGGCTTTGGGTTATTCTCGTCAAATCACCGAAAAAATTCGGGTTGGTGCAACTTTCAAATATCTGTTGGGCCATGCCAGCTTCAAGACTGAACGGTTCAATGTGGGCATTGAAACAACTTCTGGTCAGGAGATGTTGGTAAAGGCCGATGCTTCCATTGTTTCTTCGTTTCCTTTGATGGTTGAATATGATGAAGAAGGTTATGTGGATGGCCTAGAATACGATGATGATGTGGCGGCGTCGAAAATCATCCTGAGTAAGAACCGAGGAGTTGCCCTCGATTTGGGGATGACTTGGGATGTGTTGGACAACCTCACATTGGGAGCTTCCATCACCGATCTTGGGTTCATCAATTGGAAAGAGCACACCAACCGGTTTTCCACCAACAACACCTTTGTTTTCAATGGTATTGATGTGGGCGACGAAATCACAGGCAATGAATCGGACGACAGCGACTACTGGGAGGAACTAAGCGATTCATTGACCAATTCTTTTAAGGTGACAGGTAGTCAGATGAAATACAAAACCATGCTTCAGGGAAGCGTCAATCTGATGGCCAATTACAAGTTCAAGGAGTGGTTACATTTCGGGGCTGTATCGCGCCATTATATGGTGAATGGTACCTGGCTGCCCAACCTGAATCTGAGCGTAGGGCTTCATCCCGGCAAGGCTCTCTCAACCGTAGTGTCGTATGGTGTTAGCCGCAACGATTTGGCCAACATTGGTTTGGGGTTGATGTTCCGTGGCGGGCCATTGCAACTTTACCTGCTCACCGACAATCTGGATGCCGCCTTTTGGCCGCATAAGGCTAAGATGGTGAATGCCCGTTTTGGGATCAACTTTATTATCTGAAATAAAACAGGGGCTGACCAAGAAGTTTGGCAGCCCCTGTTCTTTAATGCCTCATTATGACTTTGTGGCCGGAGAGCGGCTCAAATTCATTTTGTTGGTGTCGTTTCCAAATGGCAAACTGGTTGTTTCCAAAAAATCAGGTTGATACCAAACCTTGTTGTAAGGTAATTGGCATTTTTGTAATTGAAGGCAGCCAGGATGTTGTCGCTGGCTAAGAAAAGATTCACCGGCCCAAAGTTGAAGTTTACGCCTAACCCTAGGTTATCCATGGTTTTGTAAGCGGCGGTGTAATAGAGCGATGCTTCTACCCAGCTGGCGGGATGGATGTTCCCGCCCAAGGAAACTTTGGGGCGCCATTCGTCGGCAAAGTGATGCAGCGATCCCAACAGGCCGGCACTAATCATTTTATTGATGCGGTATTCGGCTGTCAGGTTTATTTTTGTGTTGAGCGAAGTGGCGTATTTTGGGGCATTCTCCTGGTATTTCAATTTCTCGTAAAAGGTGCTTCTTAGTTCTTCCCAGTAATCGTCGGTATCCACTCCCGACCCATCGCTTCCTTCGCCGAAGGAGAATGAGGTGTTGAGGGCATAGCGTGTCACATCATCTTTCCAAACGATTCTTCCCACGTCGGTTATACTGGCGCCCAATTTCAGTTTGTCGTTCATCTGGTAAGTTGCCCCCAGGTCGATTCCCCAGCCGCTGTTGGAGGAGCCAAGCAGGTTGCTGAAGGAGATGTCGTCGAATTCAATATCCTCGATGTTGCCCTCTTCATCTTCGGTGATGGTGGTGGGGATGGCTGTGCGCATGGTGGTGTTGGGGGTGATTTGGATGGCATTGGTGGTTCTGGTCACGGTCATGTTAAGGTCGTTGGCTTGGATGGACGCAAAGCCTTTGATGTATTTGAGGCGTGCTCCAACCACAAGTTTCTCGCTTATGGGTCGATTGATCCCTACGGCCAGCTCATGGAAGCCATCCAACTGGATGCCTGTTTTAATATTGTAGGTTTGGCCGGCTGGTTGGTTCCAATAATCCCGCTGTCCGTATCGTAAGGCAAAGAGATCTTTGTTGAAGTCGCCCATCGATTCAAGCCTGGTTCGCCCGGTGATGTTGAAATAGTTTTTTCCCACCGTAAAACCCAATCCCAGTGTAGGAATTGAGGTTTCAACCATCAGTAGGTTTTTGGGTTTGGCTTTGTTGGCCATCACTTCAATGGTGTTGTTGTTGATGGTGTATTCGCCATCGTCCTCCACATCCGACAAGGTGATGGATGAGCTGAGTGCAGCACCGTTTAAATTGCCTAGTATGGGTATGGCCACGAAACTTCTAAACGGTGGGCGTTCAGCTGGGTTGAAGGCTGTCCGGTACGGATGGTTGGTCAAGAACCACTCCGAATGCTGTTGCGCGCGCATCATACCGGAAATCGCGAATATTACGATTATGATTGTTTTCCATTTCATAGCAGCAGTTTCTTACTTGCGAGTGTCTTTGTTTTCTATGGTTCAATCAAAATTAAAGCTAATACAAACGAAAGTCAATGGATTCTACTGCTCAATGTTTTGCTGGGTGGGGAACTTTTGCTGGCGTTGCTTTGTTTATAAAAGAAAACGCGCTATGGCTTTTACATTACAATTAGGACAGGAAGCGCCCGATTTCTTGCTACCTGCCACCGACGGAGCCGAATACTCCCTTTCGAGTTTCGAAACATTTCCCTATCTGGTGGTTTTCTTTACCTGCAACCACTGTCCCTATGTGTTGGGATCGGATGAGGTGACCCGGCAAACAGCCTTGAAGTATATCCCTCGTGGCGTCGGTTTTGTGGGTATTAATTCCAATAGTGCCAATACTTATCCAGAGGACGATTTCGATCATATGCAACAACGGATGACGGAGCACCAATTCCCTTGGATATACCTTCACGACCAAACACAGGAGGTTGCGCTGAAGTATGGTGCCCTGCGAACGCCTCATTTCTTTGTCTTCAATATGGCGCGGAAACTGGTTTATACCGGACGTGGCGTGGATTCACCACGCGATGCTTCCAAAATTCAGGAGAATACGCTCGACCTGGTGCTCGATGCACTCGTTCGAGATGATGCCCTTCCTGTTACAATGACCAACCCCATCGGTTGTAATGTCAAATGGGATGGAAAAGATAAGCACTGGATGCCTGAAGATGCTTGTGATTTAGTTTGATGATATAATTTTTGCCAAATTATTACGTTTTTTAAGCAACGTTTTGATGTTTGTTCCGTCAATAGGTTGTTGCGTATTAATTTTGGTTCGATGAAGTATTTGCTTTTCTTGTTGGCATTGGTTGTTTTTATGCATACCTGTCGCACGGTTGAGAATATCGAAAACAGGAGTGAAAAGGTGTTGGCGGATCTTGAAAAAGATTCTACATTCATTATGTTTGGCGAAGAGATGGATTCAGGTGGTCAAAAATTGACAATGAATCCGCCTAGTGTGCCATACTCCAATCTGTCTGTCGATTATCTTCCTCGAAATTCCCGGTTTGTGCTTCATCAGTAATAATGTACTTAAATTGGTATATATGAATATTTTAAAGGTGTTGGCTGTTTTGCCCTTGGTGCTGGCTGGTTGCAGTGCGGTTAAGAAAGCTGGAATGGATGCGGACGTTGAAAAAACTATTTGGATCAATAGCTACAAGGTCGATTGTACCGGGGTTGCGCCCATGAGCTGTTTGCAATACCAGGAAGGGGAATCATTCCAATACGATGGCTGGCTGAACCTCTACCAGGGGATTGAAGGTTTTGAATACCGTCCGGGCAATATCTACAAGCTGCGCGTTCGTGTTGAACAGCTCAATATGGCGAATCTGCCTGCCGATGCCTCATCCATCCGGTACCATCTGGTGAAAGTGCTGGACACAAAATCCGATCCTACCCTCCGGCTCAACGACATTTGGGTTTTGGAAAAACTCGAAGGTAACGTTTTTGAGGTGAGAGAACATGAAAACCGCCCCCAAATGGAGATCAATGTTGCCCAGAGGCGGGTGGGAGGCAAGGCGCCCTGTAATAATTTCTTCGGCTCCATTACATTGAAGAGTGAGGATACCATTGAGTTTGGCAAGATGGGCTCCACCATGATGGCTTGTCCCCAGCTCGACAAGGAACGCAAAATGTTTAAGGCCTTTGATGCCATCCGTACCTGGAAGATCGAAAATAATCGATTGATTTTTAGTGATGAAAAGAAAATGGAAGTGATGGTATTTCGAAAGGTGGATTGATCTTGTATGATCTATAAATTTAGAGGGTTTCCTGTTTTGGAAGCCCTTTTTTATAATCATTAGGGAGTCTTCTTCCTTTTTAATAATCTGGTCGAAAAATTAGGTCTATCTTTGTGTTTATTAATCTGATTATTATGGAAGAGATCTCTCTAACAACCCCGGCTTTGCTGTTTTCGGCCATCTCGCTGATCATGCTGGCCTATACCAATCGGTTTCTTACTTATGCCTCCGTGGTGCGCAATTTGTATGCTGCCATACAGAAAAATTCCGACAACAAAGTGCTGTTTGCCCAGATCCAAAATTTACGGAAACGGCTGTTCCTGACGCAGGCCATGCAAATATTGGGTATCGCCAGCCTTCTACTGTGCGTGCTCTGTATGTTCCTGATCTATGTCAATTGGATTTTTGCCGGCGAGGTGATTTTTGGGATTGCCTTGGTGTTGCTGATCCTCTCTCTAGCTCTCTCAATCCGCGAAATACAGATTTCGGTCAAAGCCTTGGATATTCAGTTGAGCGATATGGCCGACAAAAATATCGAATGAATATTGGTGTGGATGCTCCCGGTTTCTTTTGAACCGGGAGGCTGTTTCACAACACCCCTTTGGTACTGGGCAACTGCTGATTCAACACATCCTGCCTGATGGCCATGCGGATGGCTCGTGCCAACGCTTTGAAGATGCCTTCAATCTTATGATGCTCATTTTGCCCCTCTGCTTTGATGTTGAGGTTCATCAGGGCGGCGTCCGACAGGCTTTTGAAGAAATGCAGGAACATCTCGGTGGGCATCCCGCCAATCATTTCCCGTTTGAATTCGGCGTCCCAAACCAGCCAGGGGCGTCCGCCAAAATCCAAAGCAACCGAGCAGAGGCAATCGTCCATTGGGAGGCAAAAGCCGTATCGCTCAATGCCCCGCTTGTCGCCCAGTGCCTTCCGGATGGCTTCGCCCAAAGCTAATGCGGTATCTTCAATGGTGTGGTGCTCATCAATATGCAAGTCGCCTTTTACGTTGATCACCAAGTCGCAACCCGAGTGGCGGCCAATTTGCTCCAGCATGTGGTCGAAGAAACCCAGTCCTGTGTTAATGTGGCATTTCCCATTCCCATCCAAGTCAATGGTCACTTCAATGTCGGTTTCCGAAGTGGTTCGGCGAACGGTGGCTCGTCGTTCGTGTTTCAATAGGAAGTGGGTGATTTCTTCCCAGCTTAGCGTCACCAAGGCCACTATTTCCTGTAACCGGTTTTCTTCAATCACCGGTTGGGCTGTTGAGGGGTTGTGTATCCAAATGGCTTTCGCGCCCAGGTTTTTGGCCAGCAGTACATCAGTGAGGCGGTCGCCGATCACGAATGAGCTGGGCAAGTCGTAATCCTCTCCCATATAGTTTTCAAGCATGGCGATGCCGGGCTTGCGCGTGGGCAGGTTGTCGTGCGGGAACGAGCGGTCGATGTGGAGACGGTCAAAAGTAAAACCCTCACCAGCCAAGGCTTCAGTCATTTTATTTTGGGCAGGCCAAAAGGTCTCCTCTGGAAACGATGCAGTGCCCAAACCATCCTGGTTGGTGACCATCACCATCTCGAAATTGGTCAGTGCTTTCAGTTTTGAAAGATTGGTGATGGCGCCGGGGTAGAAACTGAGTTTTTCCAAACTGTCCACCTGAAAATCAATGGGTGGTTCTACGATGATGGTGCCGTCGCGGTCGATGAATAGAACTCTTTTCTTCATGCTTTCAAGGTTTGGTATTGTTTCAAGGCCTCCAGTATCTGTTCGTTTTCATCCGGTGATCCGATGGTGATGCGGATGCAGTTGTTGCACAAGGTTACCGTGGAGCGGTTGCGAACAATGATTTTTTGATCCACCAGGAAATGGTACAATCCATTGGCATCCAATGTTTTGATCAGTAAAAAATTGGCATCCGATGGGTGGATGGTGGTGACAAAGCTGAATTTTTTCAGCTCCCGAGCCATCTTTTCCCGTTCTTCGATGGTTGATGCTACCCATTTTTCCGTTCGTTCCACATCATGCAGCATCTCCAACACTTTTTCCTGTGTCAGGATGTTGATGTTGTAGGGGTATTTAATTTTGTTGAGAATGCCGATGATCTCCTTGGATGCGAAAGCCATTCCTAAACGCAGTCCTGCCATTCCCCAGGCCTTTGAGAAGGTTTGCAATACCACTAGGTTGGGGTGTTGGTTCATCTCAGACAGCAGGCTTTTCTGGCTCGAAAAGTCGATGTAGGCCTCGTCGAGCACCACAATGCCCTGGAAGGCGTTGGTGATTTCAAGGATCTCACTTCGCTTGAAGCTGTTGCCGGTGGGGTTGTTGGGTGAACAGATGAAGAGCAGCTTGCTTTTTTCGTCGGCAGCAGCCAACAGAGCCTTGGTGTCGAGTTCGAAGGATGCTTTCAGGGGCACTCGCTTCACCGCAATGTTGTTGATGTCGGCCGCCACTTGGTACATGCCATAAGTGGGATCGATGCTGATGATGTTGTCGGTGCTCGGTGTACAAAAGGCCTTGATCAGCAAATCAATGGGCTCGTCGCTCCCATTGCCCAAGAATATTTGTTCCACAGCAACCTCTTTAAGCTCCGCCACTTTCTCTTTGAGTTTGCGTTGGTACGGGTCGGGGTAGCGGTTGTAGGGCGAGTTGTAGGGTGACTCATTGGCATCGAGGTAAACCGATGCTTCACCGGTGAACTCATCGCGTGCCGAAGAGTAGGGTTTCAAGTTGAATATATTGGGGCGTATTAGTTCTTGTAATGATTTCATGCTCTTTTGTGCTTAGTTGTTGTCCTGAAGTTTCTTCAACCGTATGGTCACTGCGTTTTTATGGGCTTGCAGTTGCTCGGCCTCGGCCATGGTCTCAATCACAGGTCCAAGGGTGGTTAGTGCCAGGGGGTCAATCTTTTGGATGGTGATTTTCTTCACAAAGCTGTCGAGGTTCACCCCGCTGTAAGACCTGGCATAACCGTGGGTGGGCAAGGTGTGGTTGGTGCCAGAGGCGTAGTCGCCGGCGCTTTCGGGCGTGTAGTTTCCCAGGAAGATGGAACCCGCACAAGTGATTTTTTCTGCCACCTCTTCGCAGTTTTCCACCGATAGGATCAGGTGCTCGGGGGCGTAATCATTGCTAAATTCGATCATGGCATCCAAGTTGGGCAGCAGGATCAAACGGCTGTTGTCCAATGCCTGACCGGCAATGGTGTTGCGGGGTAGGGCGGCCAGTTGCTTCTCCACTTCGGCTTGCACCTGGTTGAGAAGTTGCTTGGAGTTGGTCAGCAGGATCACCTGGCTGTCGGCCCCATGCTCGGCTTGCGAGAGTAGGTCGGCAGCTATGAATGCGGCGTCAGCGCTTTCATCGGCCATCACCAACACCTCCGATGGGCCGGCCGGCATGTCGATGGCTACATCGCGCAGACTCACCAACTGCTTGGCGGCCGTCACATACTGGTTGCCCGGGCCGAATATTTTGTTGACAGCCGGCACGGTGGCCGTCCCGTAAGCCATGGCTGCAATAGCCTGTATGCCACCAACCTTGAAGATGGCGGTCACGCCTGTTATGGATGAGGCATATAGAATGGCCGGATGGATGGTGCCGTCCTTGGCCGGCGGGGTGCATAGGACGATCTTTTCGCAGCCGGCAATGCGAGCCGGAATGGCCAGCATCAGTACGGTGGAGAAGAGCGGTGCTGTCCCCCCGGGAATGTAGAGTCCCACCTTTTCGATGGCCACCGATTTTTGGCGGCACAACACGCCTGGCATCGTCTCAATTTCCCTTGTCGGTTCTTGTTGCATCCGGTGGAACCGTTCAATATTCTGCCGTGCCACTTCAATGGCTTGCTTGAGTGGTTCGCTCAGTTGTGATGCTGCTTCGTTGATTTCCTTCTGCGTCACCATGATCTCTTCGGATGCATACCCATCGAAACGCATGGTGTATTCGCGCAGAGCCGCATCGCCACGGTCTTTGATGTCGGCTAAAATAGGCTCCACATAACCCATCAGACTGGTGGCGTTGTGTTCCGATCGTTTCTGAAGGGCGGGCCACGTCGATGGATTGGGATTGATGACTATTTGCATGGTTTTGATCTGTTTGGGTTATAGAATCATTTTTTCAATGGGGATAACCAAAATCCCTTCGGCGCCTTTTTGTTTCAAGAGTCCGATGATCTCCCAAAACTTGTGTTCTTTGATGACCGTGTGTACCGAACTCCATCCCTTTTCGTACAGGGGCAAAACCGTGGGGCTTTTCATGCCGGGGAGGATGGCTACGATCTCTTCCAACTTTTCATTGGGAACATTCATCAGGATGTATTTGTTCGAATTGGCCGACTGGACGGCGTTGATGCGGAACAGCAACTCTTCGAGCAACTCCCTTTTTTCGGGTTCCATATTGGGTTTGGCAATCAACAGGGCTTCCGATTTCATCACCACTTCTACCTCCTTGAGTCGGTTGGCTACCAAGGTGCTGCCCGAGCTTACAATGTCGAAGATGGCATCACTCAAACCAATCCCGGGTGCAATCTCCACCGAGCCGGCAATGGTGTGGATGTCGGCGCTGATGCCCTGCTCACGGAAATAATTCCGGAGTATGTTGGGGTAGGAGGTGGCGATCTTTCGGCCAGAAAAGAAATCAAGGCCTGTGTAAACCTGCTCCTGGGGTATGGCCAATGAGATCCGGCATTTGCTAAACCCCAGGCGCTTGATGATGGGCAAGGTGTACTCTTTTTCAAGCAATTCGTTTTCACCCACGATGCCCAGATCCGCCACACTATCGGCCACAGTTTGCGGGATGTCGTCGTCGCGCAGGAAGAGGACTTCGATGGGGAAATCCGATGATTCGGCCACCAGTTTACCGGTTCCCAGGTTGAAACGGATGCCGGCCTCTTTTAGCAAGGCCATGGAGTCGTCGAACAGACGCCCTTTCTTTTGTAAAGCAATTCTTAGTTTTGTCATGGTGTTTCTGGTTTAATGCAATAAAAAAAGGCTTGCCCAAAATGAGCAAGCCTTCAAAATATGGTGTACACACCAATCACCGCCTACCCATTCGGTTGGAAACAGAGTGATGATGATGGTGACGAACAATAATCATTTGATGTTAATTTTTTTGATTGTTGCAATATTGCGGTTAATTTTTATATTTCCAAATTTTTTGATTGTTTTTTGTGTTGTATCGTAAGTTTATTTTGGTGTCATCTTTTTGCTTCCTGCTTTTGTTGCAACCCAACGTTGTTTTTTATTACCTTCGGCACGTTATATTTTAAAACTCTATTGCAATGAACATTAAGCGTCATATTCCCAATATGCTTACTTCGGGCAACCTTTTGTGCGGAGCTTTTGCCATTTTTTCGGCCATACACGGCATGATTGATGTGGCCGCCTGGTTGATTTTTGTTGGTGCGCTGTTCGATTTTTCCGACGGGTTTGCTGCGCGGATATTGAAAGCTTACAGCGAAATTGGTAAGGAGTTGGATTCCTTGGCCGATTTGATCACTTTTGGGGTGGCTCCGGCAGCCATTTATTCAACTTACATTAAGTTTTACCTCACTGGCAGCTTTTTTACCCCTTTCCTGCACTTGAATGGCCTTCAGATGGTTTGGGTTTTGGCGCCTTTTATCCTTGCTGTTTTTGCCGCGCTACGCCTGGCCAAATTCAATATCGACACCCGTCAGAGCGAAAATTTCCTGGGGTTGACCACTACAGCTACCGGGATCTTCACAGCTTCGTTGGGTTATATGATCTTTCAAAATCCCGATTATTTCAATTGGTTGCGCCCCTCCTTTGTTATTTCGATGATTCTGTTTTTCTGCGTGATGCTGGTGAGCGAAGTCCCCATGTTCTCGCTTAAATTCAAGAGTCTAGCCTGGAAAGGTAATGAGGATCGCTTTGTGTTGCTGGTGATGGCCATTGTGTCGGTTGCTTTACTCGGCCTTGGCGGGATCGCCTTGGTAATTCTTTATTATATTGGCTTCTCGCTCGTGCGTTGGATGTACTCAAATAAAGGTTGATTCCTAATTGATAATGCGTTAACTTGTATCGTCTAATTCTAAAAAATTGATGGTATGAGTTTTATAAATGAATTCAAGGCATTTGCCATGCGTGGCAATGTGGTCGATATGGCAGTTGGGATCATCATCGGCGGTGCATTCGGAAAAATCATCACCTCCCTGGTGAACGATGTGATTATGCCTCCTATTGGAGTTATGGTGGGCGGTGTCGATTTTGCCGAACTTAAGTTGCAGTTGAAGGAGGCTTCTGTGGATGTTGCCGGAAATGCTGTTGCTGCGGTCACCATCAATTATGGGCAGTTTATACAAACAACCATCGATTTTTTGATTGTGGCCTTTGCCATCTTTATGGTGGTTAAGCTGATGAACGCACTCAAGAAAAAAGAGGCTGAAAAGCTTGTTGCCCCGCCATCACCCAGCAAGGAGGAAGCTTTGTTGACAGAAATTCGTGATATACTTAAGCAAAAGTAAATTACTTTTGAGAAAAAATACATGGAATGAATTGTGCGAAAGAGGGTTGGCCGTTTGGTTTCCCTCTTTATTTGTGTGTGGAGTTTGTCGATTGTGAATATGAAATGAATTTCGATAAAAAAATATTAGTTTTTTAATTTTTATGTGGGAAAAGTTTTAATTTTGCCTAATTAATTCCGTTTTTGTAAGTTCAATAATCAATCGGGTTTACGATGTTTTTGGAGACAGAGGATGCCTGGTAAATGAATGCATATGATGAAAGTTCTCAAGTTTGGTGGAACCTCGGTTGGCTCGGCACAACGCATGAAAGAAGTGGCCGATCTGGTTTTGGATGGTCAGAAGAAAATTGTGGTTTTATCTGCTATGGCAGGAACCACTAATGCGTTGGTGGAGATCGCCAACTATCTTTACAAGAAGAATCACGATGGAGCCAATGAGGTAGTCAATAAGCTCGAGCGTGCCTATTTCTACGAAGTGAACGAGCTGTATGCCACCGACGAATTCAGGTCGAAAGGTATGGAGTTGGTTCGCAACCATTTTGAGTACATCAAATCATTCACCAAGGATCTTTTCACCGTTTTTGAAGAGAAGGCCATATTGGCTCAGGGCGAGTTGATTTCAACGGCTATGCTTAATTATTACCTTCAGGAGAAAGGGTATCGTTCAGTCCTGTTGCCCTCGCTCGATTATATGCGCATCGACAAGAATAATGAGCCTGATGCCCCCTATATCAAGGAGAATCTCAATCGAATGATTGAGGAGTATCCCGATGCCGAAATCTTCATCACTCAGGGCTACATTTGCCGCAATGCCTTCGGCGAGGTGGACAACCTCCAGCGGGGTGGTAGCGACTACAGCGCTTCCTTGATTGGTGCTGCCATTTTGGCCACCGAGATTCAAATCTGGACCGACATCGACGGCATGCACAACAACGACCCGCGTTTTGTGGAGAATACCAAATCCATTTCCGACCTTTCGTTTGACGAAGCGGCCGAGTTGGCTTATTTTGGCGCTAAAATATTGCATCCAACCAGTGTGTTGCCTGCCAAATTGAATAATATTCCAGTTCGTTTGCTCAATACTATGGAACCCAAAGCACATGGGACTCTGATCTCATCCCATCAATGTAAAAACCGCATCACTGCTGTGGCGGCCAAGGATGGAATCACTGCCATTAAAATCAAATCGGGACGCATGCTCCTGGCTTATGGATTCTTGCGTAAAGTGTTCGAGATTTTCGAGAGCTATAAAACGCCCATCGATATGATCACCACCTCCGAAGTGGGTGTTTCAGTCACCATCGACAACGACCGCCATCTGGAGGATATTATCGACGACCTTAAGAAATACGGTACCGTGGAGGTAGATCGCGACCAAGTGATCGTTTGCGTGGTGGGCGATTTGGTGGCCTGCAACAAGGGGTATGCCAACAAGATATTTGAGGCGCTGAAAGAGATTCCTATTCGCATGATCTCATACGGTGGTAGCAATTACAATGTCTCACTCTTGGTCAGTGCCAAAGATAAGGTGGATGCTTTGAGGGCTTTGAGTGCCAAGTTGTTTTAATTTTGATTTTGGAACGTGGCCTATAGTCCGTTCCAAACCCTTTTATCCGACGGTATAATATGAAAACTATATTAAACGAAGAGCGGTTTTCCGCTCTTCAAACTCCCTTTTATTATTACGATATTGATTTACTTCGTGAAACATTGTCGGTTGTCGCGCACGAATCGGCCAAATACAATTTTCATGTCCATTATGCGGTAAAAGCCAATGCCAACGACCGCATCCTGGATGAAATCTGTAAAGTGGGCTTTGGAGCCGATTGTGTGAGCGGTTATGAAGTGCAAAAAGCTTTTGAAAGGGGCTTTTCGAAAGGGGGCATTGTATTTGCCGGTGTTGGTAAATCCGATTGGGAGATCAATATTGCTCTGGATCATAAGATTTCCTGTTTCAATGTGGAATCGATCCCTGAATTGGAGATCATTAACGAGTTGGCGGGATTGAGGGGGGTGAAAGCCAATGTGGCTCTTCGCATCAATCCCAATGTGAATGCCAATACGCACCATTATATTACTACCGGGTTGGAAGAGAACAAGTTTGGAATCAACATCTGGGATTTAGACAAGGTGGTGGAGGTGATGCGCGCTCTCGAGCATATCAATTTCCACGGCATCCATTTTCATATTGGTTCTCAAATCACCGACCTGCATACTTTTCAGGAGTTGTGTATTCGGGTGAATGAATTGCAAAAATGGTTTGTCGACCGTCATTTGTTGCCAAAAATTGTCAATGTGGGTGGCGGCCTTGGGGTTGATTATCACAATCCAGATGGGATGCCAATACCTGATTTTGCAGCCTATTTTGGGCTTTTCAATAATTTTATTGATTTGATGCCTGGGCAGGAACTTCATTTCGAATTGGGGCGTGCCGTGGTGGCGCAGTGTGGTTCGCTGGTGGCACGTGTGCTGTACATCAAGGAGGGGGTGAACACCAATTTCGCCATCATCGATGCCGGCATGAACGATTTGATCCGTCCGGCATTGTATCAGGCCTATCATAAAATAGAAAACATTTCTTCGCAGTTACCCCTGCAAAAATACGATGTGGTGGGACCCATTTGTGAGTCGTCCGACTGCTTTGGGAAGGCTGTGGAACTGCCAGGAACCGGGCGTGGTGATATGATTGCCATACGCACGGCGGGTGCCTACGGCGAAGTGATGGCTTCGCAATACAACCTCAGGAAATTTCCGGCAGCTGTCTATTCCGACTCCTTGTAATGAAAAAATAGGGTGCCTGGTTTCTTTTGTGATGCCAGGCACTTTCTTTAATATTCAAAATCGACGCAGGCTCTCTTTTCGAGCGATTCCCTGATTTTCACAGCTACAGCCATGTGTTCGGGATGGATGGCATAGGCATGTAGGTCGTTCATGGTGCCAAAGGTGGTGGTGAGAGCCAAGTCATATTGCTCTGCAGGGTTGATGTTGATGCCTACTTCGATGGAGAGCAAACCCGGTATTTTGCCATCCAGGCTTTCCAAACTGCGCTTCAGACCCTTTAATTTTTCCTGTTTTTCTTCTTCTGTCGAAAAAGCTTTCATCTGAAAGAGTACAATGTGTTTTATCATTGATGCAATTTTTGTTATTTTGTCTTCGATTAATAAAGGCAAAAATAATAAAATAGATTGTAACCATGCTCATAATCGGAATCGCCGGTGGAACCGGTTCGGGAAAGACCACTGTGGTCAGGAAAATCATTGAGAAGTTGCCCATTGGTGAAGTGGCCGTCATTCCTCAGGATTCCTATTACCGCGACAGCAGCCATATTCCTGCTGAGGAGCGGCAAAAAATCAATTTCGACCACCCCGATTCCATCGAATTTGAGCTGTTGATTGAGCACATTAAAGCCTTAAAGACCAACCGATCCATTCAGCAACCCGTCTACTCCTACCTCACCTGCACGCGCCAGGAGGAATCAGTGCGCGTTGTACCACGCGATGTGATTATCGTGGAGGGTATCCTCATCCTCTGCAATCCCGAACTGCGTGCCCTCATGGATCTCAAGGTTTTTGTGGATGCCGAAGCCGACGACCGGCTTATGCGGGTCATTATGCGCGACATGGCCGAACGGGGTCGTACGGTGGAGAAGGTGCTTGCCCGCTACGACGACACAGTGAAACCCATGCATGTGCAGTTTATCGAACCCACCAAACGGTTTGCCGATCTCATTGTGCCGCAGGGCGGAAACAACCATGTTGCCATTGATATTTTGACTAATTTCATCGAGAGTAATTTGAGTTACAGCCATGCTTGAGAATGTAAGAATAGAAGATGTTCTGTTTCTTGATATTGAAACAGTTCCTGTTGTGGGTGATTTTGAGTTGCTTAATCCTGCCCTACAAGACTTATGGGATAAAAAATCGGCCTATTTCAGAAAAGATGGGGAGTCGGCTCAGGAGGTTTTTGAACGGGCTGGCATTTACGCCGAATTTGGAAAAATAGTCTGCATCTCAGTGGGGATGGTCTTCTACCGACAAAGTCAGCGCTGCTTCCGGGTGAAATCGTTTGCTTCCGATGACGAGCGGGGGTTGCTCACCAATTTTGCCAACATGCTAACTGCCTTTGCCGTCGATGCCAACCGCAACGTGTGTGGGCACAATATTAAGGAGTTCGATATTCCTTATATTGCCCGGCGTATGCTAATTAATGGCGTTAGGTTGCCCGATATGCTCAATATCGCCGGAAAAAAACCGTGGGAGGTAAAGTTTTTGGATACTCTGGAGCTTTGGAAATTCGGCGATTACAAACATTATACCTCATTAAACCTGTTGACCACTATTTTCGACATCCCTTCGCCCAAAGATGACATCGACGGCAGTGAAGTGGCCCAGGTGTATTATAAAGAGCGCGATTTGCAACGGATCGCCATCTATTGTGAGAAGGATGTGTTGGCCACAGCTCAGCTGTTTCTTCGCTACAAGGGAGAGCCCTTGATTGATGCCGATGCGGTGGAACGTGCGTCTTCGTAAAGGCAATTAATCTTCCAAAAAATAGTGGATGGTTTTGTAGAACAGCCCTGGTTGTTCGGCATGAAGCCAATGACCCGCCTTGGGGATGGTAACCAGTTGTGCACCTTTGAAATGTTTCCGTATGGTTAGCAGATCCTCTTCGCGGATATAGGGCGACATTTCTCCTTTGACAAAAATAGTGTCAGTTTCGGTGCTGGTATCGTCAGGCAGTCCCGAAAAACCATCCATAATCTCAGGCATGCTTTGGCTGATCACCGGTAAGTTCAATCGCCAGAAAAAATGCCCATCGTGGTGGCGCTCAATATTTTTCAAAAGAAAATGGCGTAAGGTTGCCGCAGGAATCTTTTGGGCTAACTGCTGTTCCAGTTCCGTTCGGGATTTGGCGTTGTAAGGGTCGAGTTCCTCTAAGGCCGACACGATCAGCTGGTGGTTGTTGGTTATTTCTCCATAGTTGGTGGCGGTGGAATAGGCGCGTGGGCTGATGTCGGCCACAATGAGTTTTTGTACCATTTTGGGGTGTTGAAGCGCGAAAAGCATGGCTGTTTTCCCCCCCATGGAGTGCCCCAGCAGGTTGGCACGGTCAATGTTGTGTGAAAGGAAGAATTGGTGTAGGTCGGCCACCATGCCGCTGTAATTGTGCTCATTGGTGTGTGGGGAGCGCCCATGGTTGCGTTGGTCAACCACAAAAACATGGTAATCACTGGCCAGCTGGCGTGCCATCGAAACCCAATTGTCCGATGAGCCATAAAGCCCGTGGATGATCACCAATGTATCACCCGACGAGCCATATTCGCGGTAAAACAATTCAACCGTTTCCATAATGATCAGTTACCAGTTATCAGTAAACAGTTATCACCTAACACCTAACAACTATCCCAAACTCAGAACTTCTAACTCAGAACCCAACAATAAGTTGGTATTATGGTTTGATATTCAGTTGTGCCTTATAAAGTTGGATGGTTTTTTCAAGGCCCAAATAGAGAGCATCGGCAATCAGGGCATGGCCAATGGATACCTCGCTGATGAACGGAATGTTAGTACAAAAATAGGCCAGGTTCTCCAAGTTTAGGTCGTGACCCGCGTTGATCTTCAGTCCCAATTTTTTGGCGAGGTTGGCCGCTTCAACAAAAGGGGCAATGGCTTTCTCACGGTTCTTGGTGAACATCGATGCGTAGGGTTCTGTGTAGAGTTCTACCCGGTCGGTGTCGGTTTTGGCGGCCCCATTAATGTTCTCGGGGTTGGTGTCCACAAAAATTGAGGTGCGGATACCTGCTTCCTTGAATTGCCCAATCACATCCTGCAAGAAGCCCAGGTGCGTGCGTGTGTCCCATCCGGCATTGGAAGTGATGGCCTCCGGTGGGTCGGGAACCAGGGTGACTTGGTGTGGATGCACTTTGAGAACCAAATCGATAAAGGATTTGGAGGGATACCCCTCTATATTGAACTCTGTTTTTATCAAGGGGCGGATGTCGTAAACATCCTGATAACGGATGTGACGACCATCGGGGCGTGGATGAACGGTAACCCCTTCTGCTCCAAAATTTTGAACGTCGGTGGCCGCCTTGCATACATCTGGGATATTGCCTCCCCGGGCATTGCGCAGGGTGGCTATCTTGTTTATGTTTACACTAAGTTTTGTCATCTGTTTTTCATTAATCTGGTTTCTATAACAATATCGCGGCAAAAACGTTATGGAAAATACAATTTTTTCCTATCTTGTTCATCGTTTTTATGAGCTTCATTGGCAAAATTAACAAGTATTTTCGTTATTTCATGTTATGTTGGCTAAAGATTTAATATCGGATGTGGTGCCGGCGCTGAAAACCTCTGACACGGGTTTGGATGCGCTCAACTGGATGGAGGTGTTCCGCATCTCCCACCTGCCCATCGTGAACAACCAGCAGTTCCTAGGGTTGATTTCCGATTCGGACATTTACGACCAAAACCGGGTGGATTGGCCCATTGGCGAACATGCCTTGTCGCTCTCCTTCCCTTTTGTTTATGAGTATCAGCATATCTACGATGTGATTGAAGTGGCAGCTCGCTTGAAGCTGTCGGGCATTCCTGTGGTGGATGCCGATAAACGTTATTTGGGATTGATCACGCAGTCGAACCTCATTTGGCATTTCAACCGCATTGTGGCGGCCTCAACACCTGGGGGCATCATTGAGCTGGAGCTCAAGCCGCATGACTACACCTTGTCGGAACTAGCCCGCATTGTGGAGGATGCCGACGCCAAGGTGCTTAGCCTGTACGTGACTCAGGATGAGCAGGAGCTGAACTATCATGTGGTCATGAAGATTAATGCCATCGAGCTGGGGCCCATACGTCGCTCCTTCGAGCGTTTTGGGTATAATATCCATGTTATTTCTTCGCTGGATGAAGCCTTGGACGATAAAATCAAGAATAATTACGATGCTTTTTTGCGTTACCTTGATATTTAATGTTTTTTTGTGGCAGGTATTGTAGTCGAAATTCATAACCCCAATTAACCCTGATGAGAATAGCTCTTTTTGGCAAACGGTTCGATGAAAGTTTTCGGGAATCCATGTGCAACTTACTCGATATGCTGGATCGAAATGGCGTTCATTTAGTCGTTTACAAACCTTTCCTCGATTTTTTGGCGCATAGCTGCCGTATTAGCTTGCTTGGTCGCGACACTTTTGAGACCCCCCTAGCCGCTGGCTCGGTAGATGCAGTGTTGAGCATTGGTGGCGATGGTACTTTTTTAGAAACGGTCACCTATGTGAGGGATTCGGGCATTCCCGTACTGGGGATCAACAGTGGGCGGCTTGGTTTCCTGGCCGACACCTCCCAAAATGAGATTGAAAAGTCGCTGGAAGACCTTTTCCTGGGCAATTACCGCATTGAACACCTCGACTTGCTTTGCATGGAGAGTTGTGTGCCCATTGGTGGTGTCAATTTCGCCCTCAACGAGGTGGCCATCACCAAACGCGACAGTTCCTCCATGATTACCATTCACACCTATTTGAACGATGAGTTCCTAAATTCCTATTGGGCCGATGGCCTGATTGTGGCCACCCCGACAGGTTCCACGGCTTATTCGCTTAGTGTTGGTGGCCCCTTGATGCATCCCGGGTCTCCCAATTTTATCATTACCGCCATTGCTCCCCATAATCTGAATGTTCGCCCCCTTGTGGTTCCCAACGATGTGGTGATCGACCTTCACATCGAGGGGCGGGGCAGAAAAATATTAGCATCTTTGGATAGTCGCAATTTTGTTTTTGAGAACAATTGCCGCTTGCGCATCAAAAAGGCTGCATTCCGAATCAACGTGATCCGTTTTTTCGGATGTTCGTTTTATTCCACTTTGCGCAACAAGCTTATGTGGGGAGCCGATAAGCGAAATTGAGCTTCTATTGACGTTGGTGGGGGGGAGGCTAACTTTTGTTGAGCAAATACAATAAATTAGGAAAAAATAGGTTTTCTTTAGAGGCCATTAGAGTAGGTTCAACTTATTCGTTTTACATCAAACTGAAGTTATTGTTATTATATACACTTACATATAAACAGATTGGCTTGTCCTGCATCGTCATGAGCATGCTTTTTTTGGGTTTTGGCTCGGTTGAGGCTCAAGACCGCTTCGAGATTGGTGTGTTTGGTGGTGCCGGTTGTTACTACGGCGACCTGAACCCTTCAAGCCCTTTTAAAAATTCCCATCCAGCATTGGGCGGATTGGTGCGTTACAATATGACCGACCGCATTGCCTTTAAGGGAAGTGCCATCCTAACTGAGCTAAGCGGCGAATATCCTAGCGAAGGGGTGTTGTTTCCCAATGCTACCGATGTGGCGTATGCCTTTTCGCGTACCATCGTCGATTTGTCGGCTCAAATGGAACTAAACTTCATGTCGTACGATCATCCTTTCATTACCAATACCAGGTTTACTCCTTATCTCACTTATGGGGTGGCCACCACAATTTATAAAAGATATGGGGATGAAATGCAAAATGAAGAAAATAAAACAGTTTTTGTATTATCTTTGCCTTTCGGAGTCGGTGCCAAGTATAAATTGAATAACTGGATCCGGGTGGGCGCCGAGTGGTCCTTTCGAAAGACTTTTGTCGACGATCTGGACGATGTGGGGGGCTCCGAGATTGTTAATCCCGATGATCCATACGGGTTCGACGAAAAGGTTTCAACCCACAACAACGATTGGTATTCGTTTGCCGGAATAACTGTTACGTTTAGTTTTTCGCGTCGGAAGACTGCTTGTAATGGAGGATTTTAAGTTGAATAAGATTGTTGGTTTCGTTATTCAAAACCAAACCAAATAAAAGGAAATATGTCGTTGAAAGACCAATTGATAAAAGAAAAAATGCCCAAACATGTGGCTGTCATTATGGATGGTAACGGACGATGGGCAAAACAACGAGGCAGTGCTCGCGTTTTCGGTCACCAACATGGTGTGACGGCTGTTCGCGAAGTGACGGAGGCTGCCGCGGAGATTGGAATAGAGTATCTGACGCTTTATGCATTTTCAACGGAAAATTGGAATCGTCCCAAAATGGAAGTCGATGCGTTGATGTCGCTGTTGGTGTCCACCATCAGTTCGGAAACCAAAACCTTATTGAAAAATAATGTGCGTCTGAATGCCATTGGCAACCACGATTCGCTTCCTAAAAATGTGAGGAAAAAATTAAACGATTGCATCGAAGAGACTGCTTCCAATACGGGTCTTATGTTGACTTTGGCGTTAAGCTACAGCTCGCGTTGGGAAATAATCAACGCCGTGAAGGGTATTGCGCAGGGCGTTCAAGATGGTAGTGTGCTTGTTGATGGTATTGATGATGCTCTCTTTTCGGGTTATTTAACTACCAAAAATATGCCCGATCCCGAATTATTGATCCGCACCAGTGGTGAGCATCGGATCAGCAATTTCTTGTTGTGGCAGATTGCTTATGCTGAGCTTTATTTCTGCCAGACACTTTGGCCTGATTTCAGGCGCGAAAATTTTTATGAGGCTTTATTGGATTATCAGAATAGAGAACGTCGATTTGGTTTGACGAGTGATCAATTAAAAAAGTAAAAGAAGAAAACTTAATTATAATGCGGAACCTTAATTTATTCTTGTTCTTATTGTTTTCATTTTCATCGGTATTTGCACAGGAGGACGTTTCATATATCTCTTATTCGGGTAACCCACGTAAATATGTGATTTCGGAAATTGAAGTAGTTGGCGTCGAAAACCTCGATGCCAAAATTTTGGTCAACCTCTCCGGTTTGCGCGTGGGACAAACAGTGCCCATTCCAGGGGATGAGATTTCACAAGCCATTCGCCGTTATTGGGAGCATGGCCTTTTTTCTGACGTAAAAATTTATTTCACGCCCAGTGCCGATTCCAAAGAAGCTGCTTTGCAAATTCACCTTCAAGAGCGACCCCGGTTGAGCGATATCTTCTTCCACGGGCTTAAAAAGAGCGAGATTGAGACCATCAGTGGTAAGGTGGCCATGATGAAAGGTTCGCAAGTGACCCCATTTATGGTGACTCGGGCCGAAAAATATGTGACCGACTATTTTGTTGAAAAGGGTTTTTACAACACCACGGTCAATATTATGCAAAAAGAGGACACATCAAAACCCAACCACGTGTTGTTGGATGTTTATGTGGACAAGAAAGAGAAGGTGAAGGTTAATTCGTTGATTTTCGAAGGCAATGAGGTGCTATCGTACCATAATCTCAATGGCGCCATGAAAAAAACCAATGCCAAGGGCAAAATCAGGAACTTTTTTCGCACTAAGAAGTTTGTCAAGGATAAATATGAAGAGGATTTGGTTGCTCTTATTGATAAATACAATGAAGAGGGTTACCGTGATGCCCGTATTCTTAGCCAAGAGGTGAAGCGCAACGACGACAATACGGTGGATGTCCTCATCCGAGTAGAAGAAGGCAGTAAGTACTACATCGGCAATATTACCTGGGTAGGCAACAGCATTTATGCCGGAGAGCAACTCTCTTCCTATCTGAAAATTTCGAAAGGCGACGTGTTCAACAACAAGCAATTGGACAAGCGCCTTTTCTCCGATGAGGATGCCGTGCACAACGTTTATATGGATAACGGGTATCTGTTCTCCAGCATTTCGCCCATCGAAACACATGTGTATGGCGACACCATTGACTTGGAAATGCGCGTGATGGAAGGTCCTCAGGCCACCATCAACAATGTGTTCATTAAAGGCAATACCAAGACCCACGAGCATGTAGCCCGTCGCGAGATCCGCACCAAACCGGGGCAGCTCTTTAGCAAGTCGGAACTGATCCGTACCGTGCGCGAGTTGGCTCAGCTTGGCCATTTCGATCCTGAGAAGATTAATCCGGGTGTGAATCCCGATCCCGATAACGGTACTGTGGATCTTACCTACGAGCTGGAGGAGAAACCAAACGACCAGATTGAACTCTCCGGGGGTTGGGGTGCCGGTATGTTTGTGGGTTCCGTGGGGCTGAAGTTCAATAACTTCTCCATCCGCAATGTGTTCAATAAAGAGGCTTGGCGTCCGCTTCCATCGGGTGATGGACAGCAATTGGCCGTGCGTGCTCAAACCAATGGAAAGTATTACCAGTCGTATAGCTTGTCGTTCACTGAACCTTGGTTGGGTGGCAAACGCCCCAACTCGTTAAGCGTCTCTGTTTATCACTCTTTGCAAACTGGTGTGAGCAGCAACTCATGGAACAGCTTCAACAGCGGTTATGGCTACGGATATGGTTATGGCTATGGTTCCGGTTATGATCAGGATGTCAACCAATACCGCAAGGTATCAGGGGCTTCCGTCGGTTTTGGGAAACGGTTGAGCTGGCCCGATGACTTCTTCACCCTTTATACCGAGGTGGGCTACCAGTTGTTCCAGATGAAAAACTGGTATTTCCTAGATATGCAGAATGGTCGTTCCAATATTTTGAATTTCAAAGTTGTGTTGAGCCGCCGTTCTATTGATAACCCCATTTATACCCGCTCGGGATCCGACTTCTCGGTGGGCGTGTCGTTCACCCCGCCCTATTCATGGTTCGAGGATAAGGATTATGCGCAGGTGGCTGCTGATAAAAAATATAAGTTTGTGGAGTACCACAAGTGGACTTTTAAGAGTGCTGTTTACAAAGCCCTCGACCGCCAGAAAAAGTTGGTGCTGATGGGTAAGATGGAAATGGGCTTCCTAGGATATTACGATAAGAATAAAAAATCGCCCTTCGAGAAATTCGTGGTGGGTGGTGATGGCATGTCGGGCTACAGCACCTACGGTGAAGAGACCATTGGTTTGCGCGGTTACGAAAACTCCTCGTTGACTCCACGCTCGGCCAATGGTTATGCCTACGATGGTAACATGTACAACAAGCTTACCATGGAGATGCGCTACCCAATCTCCTTGCAACCATCGGCCACCGTTTACGCCTTGGCCTTCCTCGAGGCAGGTAACTGCTGGAGCGATTTCCGCGATTTCAGTCCATTTGAGTTGAAGCGCTCAGCCGGTGTGGGCTTGCGAATCTTCCTGCCCATCTTTGGTTTGTTGGGAATAGACTGGGGTTATGGTTTCGACGATGTCAACGGCAGTTCGCAAGCAGGCGGAAGCCAGTTTCACTTCGTTATTGGTCAGTCATTCTAAGGGTTTTAATTTTGGTTCACTTTTTGCAGCCTAAATATTGTTAACTGAAAATTAGAAGTTATGAAACGGATTTTATTGATGATGATCTTTGCCGGTTTTTTCCTTTCGGCTTGGTCCCAAAAAATTGCTTTTGTTGATTCGGAGTATATACTGAAAAACATTCCTGCTTACGAAACGGCCAACGAGCAGATAAATCAATTGGCCAAGAAGTACGAAGGTGAGATTAAAGCGAAGTTCGATGAAGTGGCTTCTTTGTACGAAACCTATAAGAATGAGAGCGTGTTCCTGGCTGCTGATATGAAGGTGAAAAAGGAGAATGAGATTGTTGAGAAGGAGAAGGCTGCCAAAAAGTTGCAGCAACAATATTTTGGCCAGGAAGGCGATTTGTTCAAACGACGGGAATCGCTGGTGAAACCCATACAGGATCAGGTGTATAATGCCATCTCCGCCATCGCTGCCGAAAAGGGTTATGGTGCTGTTTTCGATAAATCGTCGGGTTTTGGATTGATGTACAGCGACACGCGTTACGATATCAGCGACGAGGTTTTAACCCGGTTGGGCTACAAAAAGTAATATATCTATGAAATCTATATTGAACATGAAAAAGAAATATCTAGTAGGAGCTTTTTTATTTTTCCTTGGTGTTGGTGCCTTCTCGCAGCAGGCCATCAAATTTGGCCATGTCGACAGCCAGGCACTTATGGCCGGACTTCCTGACGTGGCTACGGTGCAAAAAACCATGGAGGGAGAGTATAAGACTTTGGAGGGCAAGTTGACCACCATGCAAGAAGACCTTAAAAAGATGCAGGATGAATACATCAAAACAGCCGAAACACTTGCTCCTGAACAACGTTCAGCCAAAGAACAGGAGATTATGGGTGCCAGCCAAAAGGTTCAGAATTTCTATACCTTCTCGCAACAACAGTTGAAAGCCAAGGAACAGGAGCTTTACCTGCCAATTATGCAAAAAGTTCAAAAAGCCATTGACGAAGTGGGTGCTGAACACGGATTTATTTATATCTTCGAATCCTCAGTGGGATTCACCCTTTACCACTCCGACAAGAGTGTGGATGTGGCACCGCTGGTAAAAGCAAAATTGGGAGTTAATTAAAACGATTATCAAGAAAAAACTAAATCATCAGTATGAAATTATTTAAGTTGCTTTTTTTGTCGGCTGCACTGTTTGTTGGGGTGGCTGCAAATGGTCAGGAGTTGAAGTTTGGCCATATCGATGTTCAGAAATTGATTTCTGAAATACCAGAAAAGATTGCGGCAGAAAAAACGCTTCAAGATGAGGCCAAAAAATTGGAAGACCAATTGAAGGTGATGGGTTCCGATTTGGAGAAAAAATACACCGAGTATATGTCGCAACGCGATAGCTTGCCCGATTTGATTCGTGCCACCAAAGAAAAAGAGATCCAGGATGCCGATCAACGCATCAAAAATTACCAGGCAATGGCTCAACAAAGTATTGGGCAAAAGGAACAGCAGTTGCTTCAACCCATCATCGAGAAAGTGCAGAAAGCCATTGATGAAGTGGGTGCCGAAAATGGCCTGGTCTACATCTTTGATATTAGCTCTCAAGTGGTTCTTTACCACTCCGAAAAAAGTATTGATGCCGCTCCTTTGGTGAAAGCCAAAATGGGTATTAAATAATTCGATATAAAATATGTTGGGAAGGGGATGGTTATGGCCATCCCTTTTTTTATTTTTGACCATTGGTAAAATGATTGCTATGGACTATGCGACTCCGGGTCCCATTGCCGTTTTTGATTCAGGTTATGGGGGACTGACTGTGTTGGAAAAGATGCGTGAGGTGTTGCCCGCCTACGATTACATCTATTTGGGCGACAATGCACGCACACCTTATGGATCGCGTTCTTTTGAAGTGGTTTATGAATATACCCTGCAGTGTGTTCAGCGGCTCTTTGGAATGGGTGCCCATTTGGTGATTTTGGCTTGTAACACGGCCTCCGCGAAAGCACTGCGTTCCATTCAGCAGAACGATTTGGCAAAAATTGATCCCGCACGAAGGGTGTTGGGCGTCATCCGTCCCAGTGTGGAGATGGTGGGGGAGATGAGCCGCACCAACAAGGTGGGAGTGTTTGGCACCGTTGGAACCGTGCAGTCCGACAGTTATCCGTTGGAGATCCATAAGCTTTATCCGCAAATTGAAGTGTTTCAGGAAGCCTGCCCCATGTGGGTGCCGCTGGTGGAAAACAATGAATTTGACAAGCCGGGTGCCGACTATTTTGTGCAGCAGCATGTAGATCAGCTGCTGGCTCAGTGCAACCACATCGACACCATCATCCTGGGGTGCACGCACTATCCGTTGTTGATGCCAAAAATTAAGGCTTGTTTGCCCAACCATATCCAGCTTTTGGAACAAGGGTATGTGGTGGCCAACAGCTTGAAGGATTACCTAGCTCGTCATCCCGAAATGGAACAGAAATGCTCAACCAATGGGACAGTTCATTTTTATACCACTGAGAGTGTGGCAAAGTTCAGCCAGACGGCAGGTGTCTTTTTTAGTGGAAACTTGAATGTGGAGCACATTGTATTGTGAAAAGAGCCGAAGTGTATGGGCTCCGGCTCTGTTTCGTTTATTTGCTCTCCTCTTCATCCTTATACCACGAGGCATACATCAGGTAGTTGTTGGCGATCTTCTCAATCATCTCCTTGGTTTGTTGCGGTTCAATATCCTTGACTTTCTTGGCAGGAACTCCCGCATAAACACTGTTGGGTTCTACCTTGGTGCCGGTGAGCACCAATGAGTTGGCTGCAATAATGGAGTTGGAGCCAATCACGGCATGGTCGAGAATGGTGGCACCCATGCCTACCAGCACATCATTTTCCAACTTAGCGCCGTGAATGGTGACGTTGTGTCCAATGGAGACATTGTCGCCAATTTCGATGGTCGATTTTTGGTAAAGTGTATGCAGCACCGCACCATCCTGGATGTTTACCTTATTGCCTATGGTGATGGTGTTCACATCGCCCCGCAATACAGCATTGTACCAAATGCTGCAATCGTCCCCCATGGTGACATCGCCAATGATGGTGGCGTTTTCGGCCAGAAATACATTCTTTCCTATCTTGGGGGTAAATCCTCTTACTGTTCTGATTAAAGCCATAATTCAAATTTGTTTGTGACTCCAAAATTACGAAATATATTCGTAGGGCTGGATTGGTTTACAGGAAAGAAATGTTATTACCCATTAGAGCTTCTACACCAATAAGTAATCAACCATAAGATGCCCCATGACGGATTTGTTATCCATGAAACACTATGGCTTGATTGTCATCTGTGGAATGGAGCGATCATTCTGATTGAGTTAATCATTGGAGTTGCATTTGGATCCTTCGGGAATCCATAAAAGCCTCTTGTTGCTTAGTTGTGCTTCCAAGTCGTTTAAATTACCAATGGTTTCGCCCTTGCAATTGACCACATAAAATATAGAATTGATAGCGGGGTGGCAGTTACCATAATAGAATACGGTCTCTTTTTTATAAGTGGCCGTCATATAATAGGAGTATTTCGACAGTTCATCCTCGCTCAGCGAAAGAGAATTAATATGGGCTTTCAGCCAGTCCAGCTCTTCTATGGGATCAATGACACTGCAGGTGTTGGCCACCGAATCTTTATCCTCGTGGCACGAAGCGACGATCAAGGAGATGAGCAAGGCTGCCGTTGCAAGTAAGTAATTAGATTTTTTCATAGTAATTGGTTGTTAAGTTTATAACAACCCAGATGGTCAATGACTTAATTGGTTGCTTGCATTTGTGGTTTGTTTGCCACAATATTCCTGGGGTGATCCTTTTTCTGATTGGATTGCTGAACTACTTTTTGGGAGTTGAATGCAAGAAACTCATTTTCCAGCCATCTTTTTGTTTTATAAAACAGGCACTTTCTATCCAGTTCAGGGCTATTTGTGTCGTGTCGTTAAGTGAAAAATCAGCCTGGTTCAAGTAATTCATACTGCCCGATGATTGGTCTATGTTGATTTTGAATTCTTTAAGGGTGTAAGAGATTTTGGAATCTGGAAATTTCTTAATAAAGTCAATCAGGCTGTCGTTGTTCCATATCTTCCCATCTTCGTACAATACGAAGTCGGTTGTTGTGAGCTCTTTCATTTTACGGTAGTCGTTATTTTCTATGGCATGGAAATAATCCAAAACCACCTGTTTCAAAGCTTCTGGCGAATCGAAACCTTTGTTGTGATTACAGCCTATATAGGAAACGAATATGACTACTACGGTGATGATAGTTTTCATGATTTTTGTGTTTTAATATTCGGTATAACCAGTTGATTTTAATTATTTCTACTTTTCCTATTGCTTTGGAAGTTGAGTCATTGGGTATGGCCTTTTTCCTCTATGATAAAATTTGAGAAGATCCGATTTAAATAGCTTGAAGATTCCATTTCCAGAATCCGGAGGGGGCGGTCTGTTCGATTTTCTCTGGATGGTTTTGCTGGAGCATCGGTTTTATACGATGGCAATTTCGAGGGAAAAATGAAAATTGTCAATATTGGCCTGGGGCAATTTTAATATTGTTTTTTGGCTATTTTTACAGAACCTTAGAGGTCGTTTTTTAGCGTTCTTTGATGGATGATGTTAATCTGTAAGTTGTTGCCACATCTATGTTTGGCAAAGCTGTTATAAAACAGGTTTCGTGCCGTAAAAAAACTGACAATTGTCAAAAAATCATAAGAATATGAAACATACCTTTGTTTCGTGTATGATAAATTGAAATATGAATGGTTTTGATTGTAATGCCCTGATATTTAATTTATTGTTAGTGTTTGATCAGAACGACGAATGATAATTTTTTTGATATGGAAAATAATTCAAGCGTAATTGAAAGGGACGAGGTGGTAATTCGGTTCTCCGGGGATTCAGGAGATGGGATGCAACTTTCGGGTACCTTGTTTTCGGATACTTCGGCCTTATTGGGTAATGGGGTGTCCACTTTCCCCGATTTCCCTTCGGAAATCAGGGCGCCTCAAGGCACTGTTGCTGGTGTTTCTGGATTCCAGGTGCACATTGGGAGTTATGCCGTTTCCACCCCTGGCGACTATGCCGATGTGTTGGTGGCCATGAATCCGGCTGCGCTTAAGGCCAATGTGAAATGGGTGCGAAAGGGCGGAACCATCATTTGCGATGCTGATGCTTTCAACGAGAAAGGGTTCGATCGGGCCGGCTACAAAACCACCGATGCCGTTACCGAGCTGAAGCTCGATGACTACCATCTTGTTTTTGCACCCGTCACCTCCATGACCAAAGAGGTGCTTAAAGATAGCGGACTAGACAATAAGAGCGTTTTACGCTGTAAAAATATGTTTGCCCTTGGGATTTGTTATTTTATGTTCGATAGGCCAATGGCGTTCACCGAACAGTATTACGAAAACAAATTCAAGAAAAATATAAAGGTTGTGGAAGCCAACAAGTTGGTGCTGCGTGCCGGTTATAATTACGGCGCCAATACTCATGCTATTCCCAACACTTACCGGATCTCTTCGGCCAACTTGCCCAAGGGAACTTACCGGAACATCAACGGCAATACGGCAACTGCATGGGGTTTGATAGCTGCTGCCGAAAAAGCCGGTTTGGAACTCTTCTGCGGATCCTACCCCATCACTCCAGCTACCGACATTCTTCAAGAACTGGCCAAACGTAAGGATCTGGGGGTGAAAACCCTTCAAGCCGAGGATGAGATTGCGGGCATTTGTACCTCCATTGGAGCTGCTTTTGCTGGTGATTTGGCCGTGACCACCACTTCCGGTCCTGGTTTGTCGCTTAAGTCGGAAGCTTTGGGCTTGGCTGTGATGACCGAGCTTCCTTTGGTGGTTGTCAATGTTCAGCGGGGAGGCCCCTCTACCGGTTTGCCCACCAAAACTGAACAGTCCGACCTTAACCAAGCGCTTTGGGGGCGTAATGGCGAATGCCCCATGGTGGTCATCGCTGCCAGCACCCCTTCCGATTGTTTCAATTATGCCTTCCGGTCGGCAAAAATAGCATTGGAACACATGACTCCTGTGATGCTGCTGACCGACGGCTTTATTGCCAATGGTTCCCAGCCATGGAAGATCCCTTCCATGTCGGATTACCCCTCCATCAAACCACCCATTGTTCCCGAAGGAACCACCGATTATCTTCCTTACAAGCGAGATGCCGAACGTCTGGCTCGTTCATGGGCTATCCCTGGCACCAAAGGGTTGGAGCACCGGGTAGGCGGATTGGAGAAGGATTTCTTGAAAGGGAGTGTTTCTCACGATCCCATCAATCACCAAAGGATGGTGGATGTCAGAGCCGAAAAAGTCCAACGGGTGGCCGAATTTATCCCTGAACAGAGCGTGATTGGGGATGAGCAGGGTGACCTTCTGGTGGTTGGTTGGGGTGGCACCTATGGCCATTTGTTTGCTGCGGTAAACGTACTGCGTCAGCAAGGTAAGCATGTCAGCCTGGCACATTTTAACTATATTAACCCTCTGCCAAAAAATACGGGCGATGTGCTTAAAGGGTTCAAGAAAATCATTGTCTGTGAGTTGAACTCAGGCCAATTTGCCAATTATCTTCGTATGAATTTCCAACAATTTGACTATTTGCAGTACAACAAGGTGCAAGGGTTGCCTTTTACTGTTGCTGAATTAACCGATAAGTTTAACCAGGTTTTGGAGGGTAAATAACTATGTCAGAATTATGCACTAAATATGTGGCTCAGGATTTTAAGAGCGATCAGGAAGTAAGATGGTGCCCGGGTTGTGGTGACCACGCCATTCTGTCGGCTGTTCAAAAGGCCCTGCCAGAGGTTTCGGCAGCACTGAACTATTCCAAGGAGCGTTACGCCTTTATCTCGGGTATTGGATGTTCTTCGCGTTTCCCTTATTATATGAATACCTATGGTTTCCACGGCATCCACGGTCGGGCTGCTGCCATAGCCACTGGTGTCAAGGTCGCCAATCCCAAGTTGTCGGTTTGGCAAATTACCGGTGATGGCGATGCTCTTGCCATTGGTGGGAACCATTTTATCCATGCTGTGCGGCGCAACATCGACATCAACATTCTTCTATTCAATAACGAGATTTATGGCCTGACCAAAGGTCAGTATTCACCCACTTCGAAGCTTGGCAAGGTGACCAAGACATCCCCATTTGGAACTGTGGAGCATCCGTTTATTCCAGGGGAACTGGTGTTGGGAGCCCGCGGCACCTTCTTTGCCCGTTCCATCGATATGGAAGTGGCATTGACCAAGGATTGCATGGTGGCAGCAGCCAAGCACGATGGAACCTCTGTGGTCGAGGTTTTGCAAAATTGCGTGATTTTCAATGAGGGCACTCACGATGCTTTTGCCGATAAATCTGTCCGTAGCGAAGCCACCATTGTTTTGAAGCATGGCGAACCTATGATTTTTGGCAAAGAACGCAACAAAGGCCTGGTGCTGGATGTGGAAAACCTCCGCCTGAAGGTGGTCACCATCGGCGAAAATGGCGTGAAACCCGAGGACATCCTAGTACACAATGCCTACAATCCCAACCCAGGTATCCATATGATGCTGGTGTTCATGCGTCCACCTATGCCAGTTGCTTTGGGCGTTATTCGTGCCGTGAAGGACTCTACTTACAACGATAATGTGCGCGACCAAGTGCTTGAGGTGAAAAAGACAGCTCGCATCCGTTCAATGGATGAGTTGCTGCGCAGTGGTGAAACCTGGGAAGTTTAATTAAACTATCCACATATAATAGGAAGCCGTACTCTTTTGTACGGCTTTCATTGTTTCGAGAAGTGGCTTTGTGAATGGAATTTTTGCTATATTGAACGTTGATTGCATCATGTTGTTGGAAGTCGGTCAAGCTTCATCCAAAACTCATTTTATGAAGAATTTTAAGTTTGTTTTTTTATTGTTGTTTTTCATTTTTGCCTTACCTGTCGGATATGGCGCAATTAGTCTGCCTTCTGTCATTTCAAACGGGATGGTGCTTCAGCAGAACAGCGAGGTGACGCTTTGGGGATGGGCAAAGCCCAACGAGGAAGTGTCAATCACACCTGCATGGAACAAGCAGACAATTACCGTTCTGGCTGACATAAATGCGAGATGGACAGCCAAGCTGGTGACGCCCTCTGCCGGCGGGCCTTATGATATTTCATTTAAGGCGTCCAACTTCATTGTGGTGTCCGACGTGATGATCGGCGAGGTATGGCTGTGTTTGGGACAGAACCACTTGGTGTGGGGTACAGAGTTGGGGCTTGAGGAGGATGACAACGCCATGGCAGGATCCGAGGATCCCCTGCTGCGCTTTTTTTTAGTTGCCCATGCCACGGCTGATGGTGTTCAAAATAATTGTGTCGGAAGCTGGGCATGGAGCACTCCCCAAACGAGAAGGGATTTTTCTGCGGTGGCCTATTCCTTTGCCCGTCGATTACGTCAAGCCCTCAACGTTCCGGTTGCGTTGATCAATGCCAGTTGGGAAGGCACCAATCTTGAAACCTGGATGGATCCGCAATGGATTGCGCAAAAACAATCGCTTGTAGCCGCAACCTCAAAGGTTCCTAATTCCGAATTGTATCCAACGCAGCCTGGAAAGACTTATTTCTCAATGGTTGCCCCAATCATCCCTTATCGCCTTGGCGGTATGATTTGCTGTCAAGGTGAGAGCAATTTGTTTAATGCTGAAAGCTATGCCGAGTTGCTTACCGCCATGGTGGATGGGTACCGCTCTCGTTGGGGATATGATTTTGCTTTCTATTATACCCAAATTGCCCCTTGTCAAAATGAAAAAGCCATTGCAGGGGCTGTGGTCAGGGACGAGCAGCGGCAAGCACTCAGCACGATATCAAATTCCGGCATGGTCGTGCTTGATGATTTGTATGGGCAGCACGATAATTATCTTCAGGACAAAAGCGCTGAGGGGGAGCGTTTTGCCTCGCTGGCTCTTAACCGCATTTATGGTTTTCAAAATATGCCCTTCTCTGGGCCCCTCTATCGATCGGTTAAAAATGAGGGAAACAGGATACGGGTCTATTTTGATGTGGCGGATGACGGCCTGGTGACGAGCGGTAAAGAGTTGGAAGGGTTTTATGTGGCTAGTGTTGATCGCGTGTTTTATAAGGCTCGGGCCAAAATTGAGGGATCCAGCGTGGTGATTTGGTCCAGTGAGGTTAAATATCCGGTTGCCGTTCGCTATGCCTTTGGTAACGCCACCATTGGCAACCTTCAAAATAGGTTGGGATGGCCAGCTTCCTGTTTTCGCACCGATAACTGGCCTATTGTTTAATGATTATACTTATACTTGATTTATGGAATCAATCGTCTCATTGGCAAAAAACTACAATCGCCGGCGCAACGACCGGGATATTTTTCAGGAGCTGATGCCCTATAAAACCAGGGAAGTGTTGCTAGTTGCCACCTATTACGATGCGTATAGTATTATTCGTGAAGATCGTTTTTTTGAAAAGATTTTTGGCGAATACCTGCAACTCAACCTTTTCTCGGCCCCCCGCATCACCAGTGCTTCCAATTGGGACGAAGTGAATGAGTGCTTGGCCAGCCGGGAATACGATCTGGTGATCATTATGGCTGGTGCCGATAAGGAGATGCCCATCGACATCAGCAAAAAGATCAAATCGCTTAATCCAAAGCTTCCGATCCTGTTGCTGGCCAACAACAACAGCGATTTGAAGTTTTTCGACGATCTTTCTGGCAAAATGAAAAACATCGACCGGGTGTTTGTTTGGAATGGCGATTCCCGCGTGTTCCTGGCCATGATCAAGTATGTTGAAGATAAGATGAATGTGGATGTGGATGTCCGGGTGGGGGATGTGCGTGTGATCTTGCTGGTGGAGGATTCCCAGAAATACTACAGTCGTTACCTGCCGTTGCTCTATTCCATCATATTGCGTCAAACACAAACCATTCTTTCCGAAGAGAGCCCCGACCAGATCCATAAGATTATGAAGATGCGGGTTCGACCCAAAATTCTTCTGGTCAGTAATTTCGAAGAAGCAGTGGAAATTGTGGATCGATATCTGGATAACCTGCTCTGTGTTATTTCCGATGTGAAGTTCAGCCATGGTGGGCAACTGGATGAAAATGCCGGCATCGAATTGATCCGGTATGTCCATAGCAAGGTAAGTTTACCCGTCTTGCTGCAATCGTCCGATCCGGCCAACGCCGAAAAAGCTGTTGAAGTGAATGCCGATTTTATCGATAAAAATTCCGATGGCTTGTCGCTCGACATCTATAATTTCATTCATCAAAAGCTAGGGTTTGGTAATTTTCTTTTCACCAACTCTCGTGGTTTGCAAGTTGCCGTGGCTCATAATCTTAAGGAGTTTGAGGAGTCTATTCGAGTGATTCCTGCCGAGTCGCTTATCTACCATGGAAAGCGCAATGGCCTGTCAACTTGGTTGATGGCCCGTGGTGAAATTTCTCTGGCCAAGCGTTTGCGACCCTACCGGATCGAGGATTTTGAGAGCACCAACAAGCTGCGTCAAAAAATCCTGGATGTTTTTGAAGAGGTTCGTTTTGAACGGTTACGCGGACGGGTTGTGTTTTTCGATCCACAACTGGCTCGTCACAGTCGTTTTGTGATGCGCATGGGCGAAGGTTCTTTTGGCGGCAAGGGACGTGGATTGGCTTTCTTGTGCAATTACATCGAGAATGTAAATTTTGATGAGATTATTCCTGAAATAAAGATTGGTATTCCGCCCACCACAGTCATTGGTGCCGAGGAGTTTACCCGTTTCGTGGAGAAGAATGGCCTTTACCAACAGATCTATTTCGAGAAGAGCTACGACCACATCAAGGCGTTGTTTCTTGAGGCGGCTTTGCCCGACGAGTTGGTTGCCCAGTTGCGCGCTTATGTTGAAACCTTCAATGTGCCCCTGGCAGTGCGCTCCTCCGGCTTGTTCGAAGATTCGTTGCTGCAGCCATTCGCAGGGGTATATGCCACATTTATTCTTCCCAACAACCATCCCGACATTGAAGTGCGGCTCAGGCAGTTGCAGGATGCTGTCAAATTGGTTTATGCCTCCATCTTTTCCGATCCTGCACGAGCCTATTTTGAGGCGGTCAACTATAAGATTGAGGAGGAGAAGATGGCTGTCATCCTTCAGCATTTGATCGGACAACGGGTCAACGACAAGTTTTATCCCCATATCTCTGGTGTTGCCCAGTCGTACAACTATTATCCCTTCTCCTATATGAAGCCCGAAGATGGCTTTGCTGTGCTATGCGTAGGCCTTGGCAAGTATGTGGTCGGCGGCGAGAAGGCCTGGCGTTTTTGTCCGCGCTATCCTAAGTTGGAGATGAATGCGTTGGCCGACCAGATTAAGGACTCCCAAACCCATTTTTATGCGCTCGACCTCGACAACACCAATGCCGATTTGATTGCCAATGGTGAGGATGCCGCCATGTTGCGGCTGCCCATCAAAGAGGCAGAAGAAGATGGCAATCTCAAACATTGCGCTTCGGTGTACGATTATCAATACGATCAGTTGGTGAACGATTTTTCAAAAAAAGGACCCCGTATCGTTAATTTTTCCAACATCCTCAAATACGATTATCTTCCTTTGGCCAAAAGCATTGAGTTGCTTTTGCACCTGTTCAAAGAGGCAATGGGCGCTCCGGTTGAAATTGAATTCGCCGTCGATTTGGATCCCAACGAGGAGGGTAAGCCCACGCTTTACCTGTTGCAAATTAAACCGTTGATAAGAGTCGAAAGCCATGCCGACATCAGTTTTGAGGGACTTAAAGAGGAGGATATTTGGTTGCGGTCGGCCAAAGGGATGGGCAATGGTCGATTGGAGTATATCCAGGATGTTGTGTTTATGAACACCGAGCATTTCGACCGGACCCAAACCGTTGAAATGGCCAGGGAGATGGAGCTGATTAACCACTATTTCGAAAAACATCAACGTGAATACGTGCTGATTGGACCAGGCCGATGGGGGACACGCGACCGTTTTACGGGGATACCTGTTTATTGGTCGCAGATATCGCGTGTACGGGTGATTGTAGAGATGGGGCTGGATGCCTTTCCGTTGGATGCCTCGTTGGGCTCCCACTTCTTCCATAATGTCACCTCCATGAATGTTGGGTATTTCTCGGTTCACCAAAATTCAACCAAAGAGTGGGTCGATCTTGATTATTTGAAGGCGCAGGAAGTTGTGCAGCAAACCAAATATTTTACCCATGTGAAGTTCGATGCCCCTTGTGTGGTATTGATGGATGGTAAACATCAGCATGCTGTGGTGCTGAAACCTCAGAAAAATGAGGAGTAAAAAAAGGTCGCCTCTTTGGCGACCTTTTTTTATTATATCTGTTCCAGTTTGCTGATGCCGGCTGTTTGTGCGGCACGGTCAACTTTTTTGATCAGTCCTTGTAATACGGAACCTGGTCCTACTTCGGTGAAAAGCGAAGCACCGTCCTTCAGCATGTTTTGAGCCGTTTGTGTCCATTTCACAGGAGCCGTCAGCTGAGCCACCAGGTTGGTCTTGATTTCCGCAGCATGACTCACAGCCGAAGCTGTCACGTTTTGGTAAACAGGGCAAACCGGGTCGACAATATTGGTTTCTTCGATTGCTTTTGCCAGTTCTGTGCGCGCAGGCTCCATCAATGGCGAGTGAAAGGCACCACCCACCGCCAGTTTGAGTGCTCTCTTGGCACCTTTTTCGGTCAGTAAGGCACAGGCTTTGTCGATACCGGCAATTGATCCTGATATCACCAGCTGGCCAGGGCAGTTGTAGTTGGCAGGCACCACCACCTCGTCAATGGCAGCACAAACCTCTTCTACCGTGGCGTCGTCCAATCCTACGATGGCCGCCATGGTGGATGGTTCAATTTCGCAAGCTTTCTGCATGGCTATCGCGCGTTGCGACACCAGCTTAAGCCCATCCTCGAAACTCATGGCACCGGCAGCCACCAGCGCCGAAAACTCCCCCAATGAGTGGCCAGCCACCATTTCGGGTTGGAATTTGTCGCCCATCACCTTGGTTAGGATGACTGAGTGAAGGAAGATGGCCGGTTGGGTCACCTTGGTTTGTTTCAGGTCTTCGTCGGTTCCGTCGAACATCAAATCGGTGATCCGGAATCCTAAAATTTCGTTGGCTTTTTCGAAAAGCTCTTTTGCCAAAGCCGAATTCTCATAGAGGTCCTTACCCATTCCTACGAATTGGGCACCTTGCCCCGGAAAAACATATGCTTTCATTCCAATTGTTTTTGCTTGGATTAAATATTGGGGCAAATATAAAATAAAACCGCCAACTGGTCAAACTGCTGTTGTGCACGGCTGCGTTATGTGGAGGCTTTGACGATGTGAATTATTGTTGGGATTTGTAAAATGCATGACTATCAGTAAAAAAAAGAGATAACTATTGCTGTAAATTGATTGTAAATGCGTATTTTTGCACCGCTTTTTTCTATGGAGAGGCTAAAATTGTTGAAAATCAATAGGTTTTTTCCTGTTGATGTTCTAACTTTGCAGCCCTGATTTAGATTGAGTAATAGTTAAAATCTAGTTTAAGTTTAATTATGCCAACAATTCAACAGTTAGTAAGAAAAGGACGTAATAAGCTGGTTGATAAGAGTAAATCGCCTGCTTTGGATTCATGTCCACAAAGAAGAGGGGTGTGCGTACGTGTGTATACCACTACTCCAAAGAAACCAAACTCTGCAATGCGGAAAGTTGCACGGGTACGTTTAACAAACGGTAAAGAGGTGAATGCCTACATTCCAGGTGAAGGCCACAACTTGCAGGAACACTCCATCGTATTGGTGCGTGGTGGTCGTGTAAAAGACCTTCCAGGTGTGCGTTACCACTTGGTACGTGGTGCATTGGATGCTTCCGGCGTCGATGGCCGTAATCAGCGTCGTTCCAAGTACGGGACTAAACGTCCAAAACCAGGTAAACCAGGTGCTGCTCCAGTTAAAGGTGCTCCAGCAAAAGGTAAAAAGAAGTAATTAACTAGTTGTAATGAGTTTTGTTTATCGTTGGAAATTAAGTTGAGTAAATAGTGCAAAGGTACTGTTGAAGACAGAGTGGACAGCTGATAAGGATAAAACTGATAAACAAAGAAAGCAATGAGAAAAGCTAAACCAAAAAAAAGAATTTTGTTACCTGATCCCAAATTTGGTGATATTTTGGTAACACAATTTGTTAACAACCTGATGGTTGATGGCAAAAAAGCGACTGCATATGGTATCATTTACGATGCATTCGACCGTATCTCTGATAAAGCCGAGAAAGAGGGAAAAAATGTGTTGGAGTTTTTCAAGAAAGCTCTTGAAAACATCACTCCTGCCGTGGAGGTTAAAAGCCGTCGTGTAGGTGGTGCCACCTTCCAGGTGCCAACCGAAATCCGTGGTCCCCGCAAGGTTTCTATCAGTATGAAAAACTTGATCCTTTATTCCCGTAAGCGGTCAGGAAAATCAATGGCAGAGAAACTCGCTGCTGAAATTGTTGCTGCATATAACCAAGAAGGCGCTGCCTTCAAGAAAAAAGAGGATATGCATAAGATGGCAGAAGCCAACCGTGCATTTGCTCATTTCAGATTTTAACAATAACGCAAGAATATAGAAATGGGAAAGGCTGATTTAAGATATACCCGGAACATAGGTATCATGGCGCACATCGACGCCGGTAAAACAACGACTACTGAGCGTATCTTGTTTTACACCGGTATCACCCATAAACTGGGTGAAGTACACGATGGTGCAGCTACTATGGACTGGATGGAACAGGAGCAGGAGCGTGGTATCACCATAACCTCTGCTGCCGTTACCACCACCTGGAAATACAATAATGAAGACTATAAGGTGAACATTATTGATACCCCGGGTCACGTTGACTTTACCGTTGAGGTAGAGCGTTCTTTGCGCATCCTCGATGGTGCTGTTGCTCTGTTTTGCGCCGTTGGTGGTGTAGAACCTCAGAGTGAAACCGTTTGGAGACAAGCCAACAAATATGGTGTACCCCGTATCGGTTTCGTGAACAAAATGGACCGTAGTGGTGCCAACTTTTATGATGTGGTGCGCCAGGTGCGCGAAGTTTTGGGTGCCAATCCTGTGCCCATCGTCATTCCAATTGGAGCTGAGGAAACTTTCACCGGCGTGGTCGATTTGATGGAAAATAAAGCCATCGTTTGGTATGACAATGCCACTTTGGGTTCAACTTTTGAATATGTTGATATACCTGCCGATATGAAGGATGAAGTAGCGGAGTGGAGAGGTAAGCTGGTTGAAGCTGTTGCCGAGCACGACGATACTTTGATGGAGAAATTTTTCGATGATCCCGATTCAATCACCAAAGAGGAGTTGATGCCAGTGATTCGTAAAGCTACCATCGCTCAAACCATCACACCTATGTTCTGTGGATCTTCATTCCGGAACAAAGGGGTACAGCGTTTGCTCGATGCCGTGGTCACTTTCTTGCCATCTCCATCTGATATTCCTGCTGTTCAAGGTACCAATCCTGAAACAGGCGAGGAAGTTTCTCGTCCAAACGACGAGGATGCTCCATTGGCAGCTTTGGCATTCAAAATTGCCACCGATCCATTCGTAGGTCGTTTGGCATTTGTGCGCGTTTACTCCGGTAAACTGGATGCAGGGTCGTATGTATTGAATACCCGTACCGACAAAAAAGAGCGTATTGCCCGTTTGTACCAAATGAAGTCGAACAAACAGCTTCCCCGCGAGGTGATTGGTGCTGGTGATATCGGTGCTGCTGTTGGTTTCAAGGATATCAAGACTGGTGATACCTTGTGCGATGAGAAACATCCTATCGTTTTGGAATCGATGGACTTTCCTGTTCCTGTGATTGGTGTGTCGGTTGAGCCACAAAGCCAGAAGGACATGGATAAGATGTCTATCGCTTTGGGTAAATTGGCCGAAGAGGATCCAACTTTCCGAGTGCATACCGACGAAGAGAGCGGCCAAACCGTGATCAGTGGTATGGGAGAGCTTCACCTGGAGATCATCATCGATCGTTTGAAACGTGAGTTCAAGGTTGAATGTAACCAAGGTCGTCCTCAGGTTTCATATCGCGAAGCCATCAATGCAACTGTTGAACACCGCGAAGTGTTTAAGAAACAGACTGGTGGTCGTGGTAAGTTTGCCGATATCTTTGTTAAAGTTGGTCCTATCGATGAGGAAAAAACTGGTTTGCAGTTCGTCAACGATATCAAAGGTGGTAATATCCCACGTGAGTACATTCCTTCAGTGGAGAAAGGTTTCAAAGAAGCTATGCGCAATGGTGTGTTGGCCGGTTATGAGGTAGAGAATCTTAAAGTAACACTTTTTGATGGTTCGTTCCACCCCGTTGACTCCGACTCCTTGTCGTTTGAAATCGCTGCCCGTCAGGCATTCAAAGCTGCTTGTGCTAAAGCCCGTCCTACACTTCTCGAGCCCATCATGCGCGTGGAAGTTTTGACTCCCGAGGAGTACATGGGTGATATCATTGGTGACTTGAACAAACGTCGCGGTCAGGTTGAAGGTATGGAGAGCAAAGCGGGTGCCCGTGTGGTGAAAGCTAAAGTGCCCCTTGCCGAAATGTTTGGTTATGTGACTGTTTTGAGAACCATCTCATCAGGACGTGCCACCTCTTCCATGGAATTCCTTCAGTACGCTGAAGTACCTAAATCCATTGCTGTTGAGGTTTTGAAAGAAGCTAAAGGAAAAGTTGAATTATTATAAGTATTGTACTCAGATATGAGCCAAAAAATCAGAATTAAGCTTAAATCGTACGATCATAATCTCGTTGACAAGTCGGCTGAGAAGATCGTCAAAACCGTAAAGAGTACCGGTGCTGTAGTGAGTGGTCCTATTCCACTCCCTACTCACAAACGCATCTTTACCGTGTTGCGCTCCACATTTGTGAATAAAAAATCACGGGAGCAGTTCCAACTATCATCTTACAAAAGATTGATCGATATTTACAGCTCTACAGCTAAAACCATCGATGCTTTGATGAAATTGGAGTTGCCCAGTGGTGTAGAAGTTGAAATAAAAGTTTGATAACTAGTTTAATTAAGTAAGCAATGCCAGGATTAATTGGAAAAAAAATCGGAATGACTTCCGTTTTCAGTGCCGATGGAAAAAGCGTTCCATGCACTGTTATCGAAGCTGGCCCTTGCGTCGTTACCCAAGTTAAAACCTTGGAAAACGATGGCTACGAAGCTGTACAGTTGGCGTTCGACGACAAAAAGGAGAAAAGCACTCCAAGCCCGATGAAGGGTCACTTCAGTAAGGCTGGTGTAACTCCCAAAAGAAAACTTGTTGAATTCAAAGAATTTGAAAGTGAATTCAACCTTGGTGACACAGTAACTGTGGATCTGTTCGAAGAAGACAGCTTTGTGGATATTGTGGGTATCTCCAAAGGAAAAGGTTTTCAAGGCGTCGTAACCCGTCACGGCTTTAGCGGTGTGGGCGGACAAACCCATGGTCAGCACAACCGTGGAAGGGCTCCTGGATCTGTTGGTGCATCATCTTTCCCCTCGAGAGTTTTCAAGGGCATGAGGATGGCAGGCCGTACCGGTGGTGACAGGGTTAAGGTTGAAAACCTGAGAGTGATTAAAGTAATTCCCGAAAGCAACCTGCTGATTGTTAAAGGTTCAGTACCGGGAGCTAAAGGTTCATATCTAATTATCGAGAAATAATGGAACTGAACGTAGTAAACATACAAGGAAAGGAAACTGGCAGGAAAGTTGTTTTGCCGGAAGCCATATTCGGTATCGAGCCTAGCGATCATGCTATCTATTTGGATGTTAAGCAGTTTTTGGCTAATAACCGTCAAGGAACTCACAAATCGAAAGAGCGTAACGAAATTGCCGGTAGTACCCGCAAGATCAAGAAGCAAAAAGGTACCGGCGGTGCCCGTGCTGGTAGTTTGAAGTCACCGGTTTTTATAGGTGGTGGTCGTGTTTTTGGACCCCGTCCAAGAAACTACTCTTTCAAATTGAATAAGAAACTCAAACAACTGGCTCGCAAGTCGGCTTTGGCCTACAAAGCACTTGAGAACTCAATTGTTGTTGTGGAGGACTTCTCATTTGAAGCGCCAAAAACCAAAGAGTTTTTGACCATCCGCAAGAATCTCAATCTGGAAGGAAAACGTAGCTTGTTAGTTTTGGCTCAGGACAATCCCAATGTCTACCTATCATCCAGAAATATTCCTCAAAGTGAGGTGACTACAGTGGCAGATTTGAACACCTACAGCATTCTTAAAGCTAAGAGTCTGGTGTTGTTCGAAAGCTCAGTACAAGAATTCGGTAATCTTTTAAACGCATAAGGAGGACATTATGAACGTGATTATTAAACCGATCATCACCGAGAAAATGACAGCTCTTAGCGAAAAGCTAAACCGATATGCTTTCAAAGTGGCACGTGGTGCCAACAAGATCGAGATCAAGAAAGCAGTTGAAGAGCTTTACAATGTGTCTGTCGAAGAGGTTAACACCTTAATCGTTGGTGGTAAAAACAAGTCTCGCTATACCAAAGCAGGGATTATTAACGGCCGTACCAGTACTTACAAAAAGGCGATCGTTACTTTAGCTCAAGGGGACAAGATTGATTTTTATAGCAATATCTGATAAAAATGGCAGTAAGAAAACTAAGGCCCACAACACCGGGGCAGAGACACAAAATTATTGGCACATTTGAGACGATTACCTCAAGTGTACCAGAGAAATCCTTGCTGGAACCCATCAAGAAATCCGGAGGTCGTAACAACACCGGAAAAATGACCATGCGTTATATTGGTGGTGGACATAAAAGGAAATATCGGGTAATCGACTTTAAACGTAACAAAGACGGTGTTCCAGCAACAGTGGAATCCATTCAGTACGATCCAAATCGTAGTGCTCGCATCGCTTTGCTGGTTTATGCAGATGGTGAAAAACGGTACATTTTGGCACCAAACGGACTTCAGGTTGGTCAGAGTGTGGCTTCCGGAACTGGCATCGCGCCCGAAATCGGAAATACACTGACCCTGGCTGATATTCCACTTGGTACCGTAATCCATAATATCGAGCTTCGTCCAGGACAAGGCGGTATTATGGCGCGCAGTGCTGGTTCTTTTGCACAATTGGCTGCTCGTGACGGTAATTATGCTGTGGTGAAATTACCTTCAGGTGAAACAAGAATGATTCTGACAACATGTCGTGCCACAGTAGGTGCCGTAGGCAACTCTGATCATGCCTTGGAAAGAAGCGGTAAAGCCGGTCGTTCTAGGTGGTTGGGTCGTCGTCCTCGTGTGAGGGGTGTTGTTATGAACCCTGTCGATCACCCAATGGGTGGTGGTGAAGGCCGTTCGTCCGGTGGTCATCCAAGATCACGTAAGGGCTTGTTGGCTAAGGGTTATAAAACTAGGCAGCCTAAAAAAGGTTCGTCTAAATTTATTCTTGAAAAACGTAAAAAATAACCGGGTAAATTAACACGTTTATGAGCAGATCATTAAAAAAAGGCCCATATATCAATTTCAAGCTGGAAAAGAAAATTCTTGCGCTGAATGAAAGCGGCAAGAAGACGGTGGTTAAAACCTGGGCTAGGGCTTCCATGATTTCACCAGATTTTGTGGGACACACAGTTGCCTGTCACAATGGCAATAAATTTATCCCTGTTTACATCACCGAAAACATGGTAGGGCATAAACTTGGGGAGTTTGCTCCCACTCGTACTTTCCGTGGACACGGAGGTAACAAGAAAAAGTAAGCCCTTATTAATTAATTCTTTAAACAGTTAAAAATGGGTGCAAGAAAAAGACTTAGTGCTGAAAATAGAAAGGAAGCCAAGAAGACACAATACTTCGCAGTGCTTCGCAATGTACCGACTTCACCTCGTAAAATGCGCCTGGTAGCAGACATGGTCAGAGGTAAAGAGGTGAATCATGCGCTCGACCTACTGAAGTTCTCAACCAAAGAGGCTAGCCAAAGAGTAGAAAAACTGCTGCTTTCGGCCATCGCCAACTGGAAACAGAAGAACGAAGGTGTACGGATCGAGGACGCCAATCTTTATGTGAAAACAATTCACGTTGATTCCGGTCGTATTCTGAAACGCTTGAGGCCAGCTCCACAAGGACGCGCTCACCGTATCAAAAAACGTAGCAACCACGTGACCTTGTATGTTGATAGTAAAATATCTGAAAATCAGGAAAATTAATTGCGAGCTAAATGGGACAAAAAGTAAATCCAATAAGTAATAGGCTTGGTATCACCAGAGGATGGGATTCTAACTGGTTTGGCGGCAACAACTATGGCGACAAATTGTTAGAGGATTTCAAAATCCGTAAATACCTGAATGCTCGTTTGGCAAAGGCCAGCATCTCCCGTATCATTATCGAACGTACCCTCAAGCTGATCACCATCACGGTTTTCACCGCTCGTCCGGGGATCATCATCGGAAAGGGAGGCCAGGAAGTTGACAAACTGAAAGAAGAGCTGAAGAAAATTACCGATAAAGAGGTACAAATCAATATCTTCGAAATCAAACGTCCAGAAATGGATGCTGTAATCGTTGGTAACAACATTGCCCGCCAGTTGGAAGGACGCGTTGCTTACCGCCGTGCCATCAAAATGGCCATCGGTTCCACCATGCGGATGGGTGCTGAAGGGATCAAAGTTTTGATCAGCGGACGTTTGAACGGGGCTGAAATGGCTCGTAGCGAGATGTATAAGGAGGGTCGTACCCCACTTCATACTTTCCGCGCGGATATTGACTATGCCCAGGTAGAAGCGCTCACCAAAATGGGTCTGATCGGAATCAAGGTTTGGATCTGCAAAGGTGAAGTATACGGCAAACGCGATTTGTCAATTAACCTTGGTGCTAAGGAAGCAAGCCACGGTGCTGGAAACAGCAATGCCGGCGGAGGTTCCCGTGACCACAGAGGTGCTAAGAGAAAGAAAAAGTAATCATCTATAAATCCTTTAGGAACGATGTTACAACCTAAAAAAGTTAAGTTTAGAAGGCAACAAAAAGGGAAGATGAAAGGTATTGCCCAGCGTGGGCATGAGCTGGCCTTTGGCTCCTTTGGAATTAAAGCCTTACAGAGTAAATGGATTACAGGCCGCCAAATTGAGGCTGCCCGGGTTGCTGTGACCCGCTACATGCAGCGTCAAGGTCAAATATGGATCAGAATATTCCCTGATAAACCCATTACCAAGAAACCAGCCGAAGTGCGGATGGGTAAAGGTAAAGGTAATCCAGAAGGATATGTTGCACCGGTTACACCAGGACGTATCATCATTGAGTGCGACGGTGTACCTTACGATATCGCAAAAGAAGCATTGCGTTTGGCTGCACAAAAGCTACCCGTTACTACAAAGTTTATTGTACGTAGGGATTATGTTGAATCTTCAAATGCATAAGGATGAAAACAGCAGAGATTAAAGAAATGTCTATTGCCGAAATCAAGGAAAAAATCGAGCTGGAAAGCGCACAGCTTCACCAGTTGGAACTGAACCATGTGGTATCTCCCCTTGAAAATCCGATGAAGATTAGACATACACGTAGAAACATTGCGCGTTTAATGACCATCTTGAGTCAAAAGCAATAAACTGAAAAAAAATTATTAAGATGGAAGAAAGAAATCTTAGAAAAGAACGTGTAGGTATTGTGGTCAGTGATAAAATGGAGAAATCCATTGTTGTTGCAGTAGAAATTCGCGAAAAACACCCCATTTATGGTAAATTCGTGAAGAAAACCAAAAAGTTTCATGCACACGACGAAAACAATGCCTCCCACACCGGGGATACCGTGAAGATTATGGAAACACGCCCCCTGAGTAAAACAAAACGTTGGAGATTAGTTGAAATCATTGAAAGAGCTAAGTAATCATGATACAGCAAGAATCAAGACTTTTAGTAGCTGACAATAGTGGAGCCAAAGAGGTATTGTGTATCCGTGTGTTGGGTGGAACCCGCAAACGATATGCATCCATCGGCGACCGCATTGTGGTTACTGTAAAAAGCGCACTGCCATCAAGCGATATGAAAAAGGGTACAGTTTCAAAGGCAGTTGTTGTTCGTACCAAAAAAGAAGTCAGACGTGCTGATGGCTCATATATCCGTTTCGACGACAACGCATGTGTGTTGTTGAACAATGCCGGAGAGATGAGAGGAACACGTATCTTCGGTCCTGTAGCACGAGAACTGCGCGAGGGCTTTATGAAGATCGTTTCGTTAGCGCCTGAAGTAATTTAATTTTAATGAGTTTACAACAATGGCAAAATTTCATATTAAAAAAGGCGATATCGTAATCGTTAACGCCGGCGAAAACAGAGGCCAGGAAGGTAAAGTCCTTCAGGTTTTTCCTAAAACACAGAGGGCCATTGTAGAAGGTGTTAACCTAGTGAGCAAACATACCAAGCCTAACGCTGCCAACCCCAATGGTGGCATCGTGAAGCAGGAAGCTCCTATTCACATTTCAAATCTGAATGTGAAAGATCCTTCTACCGGAACGGCCACCCGTGTGGGACGCCGCCTCGATGATAAAGGTAAATTGGTTAGGTATTCTAAAAAGTCAGGGGAGGAGATCAAATGAGCCACGTACCTACTTTAAAAAGTCATTACAGAGAGCAGGTTATTCCTGCTCTAATGAAAGAGTTCGGTTACACCAGCAACATGCAGGTTCCCAAACTTGAAAAGATTGTGATCAACCAGGGTATTGGCGACGCTGTTGCTGATAAGAAACTGATTGAGATCGCGGTAAAAGAGATGACCACCATCACCGGTCAGAAAGCGATAGCAACCTATTCGAAAAAGGATATCTCGAACTTCAAACTGCGTAAGAAAATGCCTATTGGTGTGAAAGTTACCCTGCGTCGCGAAAAGATGTACGAGTTTCTGGAGCGCTTGATCCGTGTGGCTTTGCCCCGTATCCGCGATTTTAACGGTATTGCCGGTAAAATGGACGGACGTGGCAACTACACCCTGGGTATTACCGAGCAAATCATTTTTCCTGAAATAAATATGGAGAATATTAACAAGATAATGGGTATGAATATTACCTTTGTCACTTCAGGAAAAACCGATGAAGAAGCTTATGCTCTTTTGAAAGAATTTGGTTTACCATTTAAAAACACAAAAAAGAACTAATTCATGGCTAAGGAATCAATGAAGGCCCGCGAGGTAAAAAGGGCCAAACTTGTTGCCAAATATGCTGAGAAAAGAGCCAAACTAAAAGCGGAGGGCGACTATGTTGCTCTTCAGCTTTTACCTAAAAACGCATCGCCCGTTCGTATGCACAATCGTTGCAAACTAACCGGTCGTCCAAAAGGATACATGCGTCAGTTTGGTGTTTCTCGTATTACCTTCAGGGAGATGGCTTCGGCCGGATTGATCCCCGGAGTTAAAAAAGCAAGTTGGTAAGAAAATTTAGTGTTAAATATTGTCACGTTTTCGTGATCAATTTAAACATGCATTTATGACTACAGATCCAGTATCAGATTTCCTGACGCGTATCAGGAACGCCATTATGGCAAATCACAGGGTTGTTGAAGTTCCGGCTTCCAATCTAAAAAAGGACATCACAAAGATCCTTTTCGACAAAGGGTATATCCTCAACTACAAATTTATTGAGGATAACAAACAAGGTGTGATCAAAATCGCCCTTAAGTATGACCCTATTTCAAAAGCACCTGCAATTAAAGCGTTAAAGAGTGTCAGTACACCCGGTTTGCGTTCTTATACAGGTTATCGTGAAATCCCCCGCGTATTGAATGGCTTGGGTATCGCTGTTTTGTCAACCTCCAAAGGAGTTATGACTGACAAGGAAGCCCGTGTTGCCAAAGTAGGCGGTGAAGTTTTATGTTTCATTTACTAAAAAAGGAGATTGAATTATGTCAAGAATTGGTAAAGCACCTATTGCAGTTCCCTCTGGAGTAAATGTAACCGTAGCCGATAACATTGTTACCGTAAAAGGTCCCAAGGGAGAATTAAAACAAAACATCCATCCTGATATGCAGGTGAAGGTGGCTGATGGTCAAATCAACGTGGAGCGTCCATCCGATGAGAAGGAACATCGCGCCATGCACGGTTTGTATCGCTCGTTGATCAACAACATGGTGAAAGGTGTATCCGAAGGCTTCGTGGCCAAAATGGAACTTGTAGGTGTTGGTTATCGTGCCACCTCCACAGGTCAAGTTTTGGAACTTGCATTAGGGTATTCGCACCCCATCCATTTTGAATTACCTTCTGAGATAAAAGTAGAAGCTGTAACTGACCGTAAGAGTAATCCAATTATTACTTTGGAAACAGCTGATAAACAGCTTTTAGGACAAGTATGCGCTAAAATCCGTTCATTACGTAAACCAGAGCCTTACAAAGGTAAAGGGGTACGCTTTGTTGGTGAAGTTATTCGTCGTAAGGCTGGTAAATCTGCTAAAGTTTAATCAGGTTAATTTTTAGAGTTATGGCTTTTTCGAAATTAGAAAGAAGAAAAAAAATAAAATTGCGGGTAAGGAAAGATATTTCCGGTACCGCTGAGAGACCCAGAATGACTGTTTTCAGAAGCAACAAACAGATTTCTGTTCAGTTAATTGATGATGTGGCTGGTCGCACAATCGTGTCTGCCACTTCATTGTCGAAAGATGTTGCAGCTACTCCAGGTGCAAAAACTGAGATGGCTGCTGCCGTAGGGAAACAAATTGCCGCCAAAGCTTTGGCAGCCGGTGTTCAAGCCGTTGTATTTGACCGGAACGGTTATCTTTATCATGGTAGAGTTAAACAATTAGCTGATGCTGCCCGTGAGGGAGGCCTTAAATTCTAACAACTATGGCAGAAATGAACAAAAGAGTAAGAAGTACCAACGATCTTGAATTGAAAGACCGTTTAGTGGCTATCAACCGAGTAACGAAAGTTACCAAAGGTGGTCGCACATTCAGTTTCTCTGCAATTGTGGTTGTTGGTAACGAAAATGGCGTTGTAGGCTGGGGCCTTGGTAAAGCAGGCGAAGTAACTGCCGCTATTGCCAAAGGCGTTGAGGCTGCAAAGAAAAACTTGGTGAAAGTACCTGTTTTGAAAGGGACTATTCCTCATGAGCAATTGGCTAGCTTTGGTGGTGCCCGTGTGTTTATCAAACCCGCTTCCCATGGTACCGGCTTAACAGCTGGTGGTGCGATGCGTGCGGTACTTGAAAGCGCTGGTGTTACCGACGTTTTGGCCAAGTCAAAGGGCTCATCGAATCCCCACAACTTGGTGAAAGCTACCATCGAAGCATTGATGGAGTTGCGTGATGCCCGTACTGTAGCACAACATCGTGGTGTTACTATGGATAAAGTGTTTAACGGTTAAGGTAAAATAGCAATGGCTAAGATAAAAGTAACTCAGGTTAAAAGTAAAATTGGCTCTACAGCAAGACAAAAAAGAGTTCTTGAGGCGTTGGGTCTTCGTAAGATGAACATGACCGTGGAGCATGAAGATGTTCCAACCATCATGGGTATGGTGGAGAAGGTTAGGCATCTTGTATCAGTGGTAAAATAATTTGTGTATAACGAATTAGTAAGGAAAAATATGAACTTAAGTAATTTAACACCTGCAAAAGGATCGACTCATTCCCAAAAGAGAATCGGTCGGGGACAGGGTTCCGGTCACGGTGGTACTTCCACCCGTGGTCATAAAGGAGCTAAGTCCAGATCAGGTTATTCAAGGAAATTTGGATTCGAAGGGGGTCAGATGCCTTTGCAGCGTCGTGTTCCTAAATTCGGATTTAATAACATTAACCGCACAGAGTATAAAGCAATTAATATTGAGGTGCTTCAGGCGCTTGCTGAAAAGAGAAATCTTTCGGAAATCAATCCCGAAGTTTTGTTTGAGGCCGGTTTAGTAGCGAAAAACGATCTAGTCAAGATTCTTGGCAATGGCGCTTTAACTACCAAAATTGATGTAAAAGCTCATGCTTTCTCTAAATCAGCGGTAGCTGCCATCGAAGCGGCTCAAGGAACCGTAGAAAAACTGTAATCGAATGAGACTAATTGACACCATTCGCAACATCTGGAGAATTGAAGAATTAAAAAACAGGATCCTAACAACCTTAGGACTCCTGTTGATTTATCGTTTGGGTTCTTATGTTGTGTTGCCAGGTATTGACCCTGCACAGTTAAGTGCATTAAAAAGCCAAACGAGTGAAGGCGTCCTCGGACTGCTTGACATGTTTTCGGGAGGAGCATTTTCCAATGCCTCAATTCTGGGGTTGGGAATTATGCCCTATATCTCGGCTTCTATTGTCGTGCAGCTGTTGGGGATTGCTATTCCTTATTTCCAGCGACTTCAGAAGGAAGGGGAAAGTGGTCGCAGGAAGATCAACCAGATTACCCGTTATTTGACTGTAATTATCCTGGTTATCCAGGCTCCCAGTTATTTGGCAAACTTATTCATGCAGTTGCCCGAAAGTGCATTCGCCATTCGGGGTGTGATGTTTACTGTTACCAGTACCATCATATTGACTGCAGGAACCATGTTTGTGATGTGGTTGGGCGAAAGAATTACCGACAAGGGTATTGGTAACGGTATTTCACTGATTATCATGGTTGGTATTATTGCACGTTTGCCCCAATCCATTGTGGCGGAACTTGCAACCAAACTTAGTGCGTCTGGTGGTAGTGGTGGATTAGTTATGTTGCTCCTGGAGATTGTTATCCTGTTCCTTGTTTTTGTTGGCGCTATCCTTTTGGTGCAAGGTACCCGCAAGGTGCCTGTGCAGTATGCCAAAAGGATTGTTGGTAACAAACAGTATGGCGGCGTGCGTCAGTATATTCCTTTGAAAGTAAATGCAGCCGGTGTGATGCCGATCATTTTTGCTCAGGCAATTATGTTCCTGCCTGTTACTTTTGCTGGTTTTGTTGATAGCGAATCGGCTACTGGGTTGTCGGCTATTTTTGCCAACTTCACAGGTTTCTGGTACAATCTGATCTTTGCATTTTTGATTGTGGTATTCACCTATTTCTATACTGCTATTACCATCAATCCCAACCAGATGGCTGAGGATATGAAGCGTAATGGTGGTTTTATTCCTGGTGTTAAGCCAGGTAAGAAAACGGCTGAGTACCTTGATTCAGTTATGTCGAAGATTACGTTGCCCGGTTCGGTGTTCTTGGCTTTGGTGGCTATTATGCCTGCCTTTGCTATGTTGGCCGGAATTGAGCCATCGTTTGCCCATTTTTTCGGGGGCACATCATTGTTGATTCTGGTAGGTGTTGTATTGGATACTTTGCAACAAATCGAGAGTCACTTGCTGATGCGCCATTACGATGGTTTGTTGAAATCGGGAAGAATTATGGGCCGTGCTACAGCAGGACCTGCTGTGTACTAATGTTTTGATTTTTTGGTAGGATGATATATTTGAAAACCGACGAAGAAATTGAACTTCTTAGGGCTAGCAACCTCTTGGTTGCTAGAACCCTTGGGGAAGTGGCCAAACATGTTAAGGTTGGTGTTTCTACGTTGGAGTTGGACAGAATTGCAGAGAGTTTTATTAGGGATCACGGTGCTATTCCTGGTTTTTTAAACTACAATGGTTTCCCCAATACTTTGTGCACCTCGGTAAACGACCAGGTGGTTCACGGTATTCCCAATAGCAACGAACTGAAAGAGGGTGATATTGTTTCCGTTGATTGCGGTGTGCTTTTGAATGGCTATTTTGGTGATTCGGCTTATACTTTTGCAGTAGGCAAAGTGAGCGAAGAAGTGGAAAAGTTGTTAAAAATCACTAAAGAATCCTTGTTGAAAGGGATTGAAATGGCCGTGGACGGGAACAGGATTGGCGATATCGGGTATGCTATCCAAACATATTGTGAGGAATATGGCTATTCGGTTGTCAGAGAGATGGTTGGACATGGTATCGGCCGGAATTTGCACGAAGCCCCCGAAGTTCCCAATTATGGGAAACGCGGGTATGGCCCAAAGCTGAAAAGTGGCATGGTGATTGCCATTGAGCCAATGATCAATATGGGTAAACGGCACATAGTACAGGAGAATGATGGTTGGACCATTCGTACCTCCGACAAGTTGCCTTCGGCTCATTTTGAACACACGGTAGCCATCGGGAAGGATAAAGCCGATATATTATCCAGTTTTTTATTTGTAGAAGAAATACTACATTTGCAGTCTGAAAAAAATAAATAAGAATTTATGCCAAAACAGTCCTCTATAGAACAAGACGGTACTATAATTGAAGCGCTTTCCAACGCAATGTTTCGCGTGGAACTTGAAAATGGGCATGTGATTACGGCGCACATCTCGGGTAAAATGAGGATGAATTACATCAAGATCTTACCAGGTGACCGTGTGAAGGTAGAAATGTCGCCCTATGATTTGACTAAGGGACGTATATCGTACAGATACAAATAAATTATTTTCGTCATGAAGGTAAGAGCATCTATTAAGAAGAGAAGCGCCGATTGCAAAATCGTAAAACGCAAAGGCCGCTTATATGTGATTAACAAAAAAAATCCGAAGTTTAAACAACGTCAAGGGTAAAACTAAGAAACTATGGCAAGAATTGCTGGTGTCGATGTGCCTGTTAACAAACGGGGCGAAATCGCATTAACTTACATCTACGGTATTGGCCGGAGCACAGCTAATACAATTCTCGAGAAGGCCGGGATCGACCGTGATGTAAAAGTAAAAGAATGGTCGGATGATCAAATCCAGGCTGTTCGTGAGATTATTGGTTCTTCATATAAAATTGAAGGTGAACTGCGTTCTGAAATTCAGTTGAACATTAAACGTCTGATGGACATCGGTTGCTACCGTGGTATTCGTCACCGTAATGGCTTACCTGTTCGTGGTCAGTCGACCAAGAACAACGCCCGTACAAGGAAAGGTAAGAAGAAAACTGTTGCTAACAAGAAGAAGGCTACTAAATAATAGTTGAAAATGGCAAAGAAAGCAGGAACACAGAAGAAAAGAATAGTAAAAGTTGAAGCTCAAGGTCAGGCTCATGTTCATTCTTCTTTCAATAACATCATTATTTCATTGACCAATGCTTCAGGACAGGTTATTTCCTGGTCAAGTGCCGGTAAAATGGGTTTTAGAGGTTCCAAAAAGAACACCCCCTATGCCGCACAAACTGCAGCATCCGATTGTGCCAAAGTGGCATTTGATTTGGGATTACGTAAGGTAAAAGCATACGTTAAAGGACCAGGTAACGGACGTGAATCGGCTATCCGCTCTATTCATGCCGCCGGTATTGAGGTGACTGAGATTGTGGATGTAACGCCACTTCCTCACAACGGATGTCGTCCTCCTAAGAGAAGAAGAGTTTAATTACTAGTTATTAACCATAAGTTTTTATTTTGAATTTTGAATAATGATTGGTTATATGATTTTTAATTCTCTTATAATCTAGCGGCTGCCATATTCATCATTTAAAATCAAAAATTTAAAATCAAAAATTTAGAAGAATGGCTAGATTTATTGGTCCTAAGACTAAAGTTGCCCGTAAATTTGGAGAGGCAATTTATGGCCCCGATAAGGTATTTGAAAAGAAAAATTACCCCCCGGGACAACATGGCGCTAACCGCCGTAAAAAGACATCTGAGTATGGTACTCAGTTGAAGGAAAAGCAAAAGGCGAAGTATACTTATGGTTTGCTGGAGCGTCAGTTTAGCAATCTTTTTAAGAGAGCTCAACGCACCAAAGGTGTAACCGGTGAAGTATTGCTCGGTTTTCTGGAATCTCGTTTGGATAATGTAGTTTACCGTTTAGGTATTGCGCCTACCCGTGCAGCAGCCCGTCAGTTGGTAGGTCACCGTCATATCACCGTGGATGGCGATGTTGTTAACATCCCTTCTTATTCAGTGAAAGCTGGTCAGGTTATTGGCGTTCGTGAGAAATCAAAATCTCTTGAAGTAATTGCATCATCTTTGGCTAGTTCTAATGCGCAGCGATATTCCTGGATAGAGTGGGATCGCCATTCTATGACTGGAAAATTCCTGAATATGCCGGAAAGGTCCGATATACCCGAAAATATCAAAGAACAATTGATAGTAGATTTGTACTCTAAATAATTAATTCTTATGGCAATATTAGCTTTCCAAAAACCAGACAAAGTCATTATGCTTGAGTCAGACGACAAATTCGGTCGTTTTGAATTTCGTCCCCTTGAGCCCGGATATGGTATTACCGTTGGAAATGCCCTAAGAAGAATATTGTTGTCCTCACTCGAAGGATATGCAATCACTACTATCAAGATTGACGGTGTTGATCATGAATTCGCAACTCTTACAGGAGTGGTTGATGACGTGACATCGATTATTCTTAACCTTAAGCAAATTGGGTTTAAAAGACTAAATAGTGAAGTTGATTACGAAAAAGTGACTGTTCACTTTACGGGAAAGGATAAACTCACTGCAGGGGATTTAAATCAGTTTATGCACAGCTTTGAAGTGCTAAATCCTGATCAGCCTATTGCTGTAATGAATCCTGAGGTTAACTTCAATATGACCTTTACCATTAACAAAGGTAGGGGTTATGTTCCAAGTGAAGAGAATAAATCGGCCGATGATGAGTTTGGCGTTATTGCTATTGACTCGATTCACACTCCAATCAAGAATGTGAAATTTTCAGTAGAAAACTACAGGGTAGAGCAAAAGACCGACTACGAGAAGTTGATTTTCGAAATCACAACCAATGGGTCTATTCATCCCAAGGATGCTTTGAAAGAAGCGGCTAAAATCCTGATCTATCACTTTATGCTGTTTTCCGACGAGAAAATCACTCTCGATACGGATGAGAAATTCGGCAATGAAGAATTCGATGAGGAAGTGTTGCACATGCGCCAGCTTTTGAAAACAAAACTGGTTGACATGGATCTTTCAGTAAGGGCTTTGAACTGCCTGAAAGCAGCCGATGTAGAAACACTTGGTGAATTGGTTACATTCCATAGAAACGATTTGCTTAAATTCCGGAATTTCGGTAAGAAGTCATTGACCGAACTTGACGATTTATTGGTGAATTTGAATCTTTCTTTCGGTATGGACACCGCAAAGTATAAACTAGACAAAGAGTAATTACGATGAGACATAATAAGAAATTTAATCATCTTGGCAGAACCAGCTCCCATCGTAAAGCTATGTTGGCTAACATGGCGAGTTCGCTGATTTTGCACAAGCGGATCAAGACCACTGTAGCCAAAGCCAAAGCTTTGCGAATTTACGTGGAACCACTGATCACAAAAACCAAGAACCTCACAACTGTTGAGGAAAAAACTCACGCACAGCGTGTTGTGTTCAGCTACCTTCAGGACAAATATGCCGTTAAGGAGTTGTTTACTGAAGTAGGCGAAAAAGTGGCTACCCGTCCAGGTGGTTACACCCGTATTTTGAAATTGGGTAACCGTTTGGGTGATGCAGCAGAAATGTGCTACATCGAATTGGTTGACTACAACGAAAACATGTTAAGTGCTTCTGCAGCTGCCGACGACAAGAAAAAGACCCGTCGTAGCCGCCGTAAGAAAACTGAAACATCAGTTGCCAGCGATAGCGCTGAATCAGCTGAATAAAATATTGCACAATATTTTAAATTAAAGGGAGAAGTAATCTGGGGATTCTTCTTCCTTTTTTTTATTTTTGTAAGTTATTTGTTGATGAATGTCATTGTCGACAATCACACGATTCGAATAATTAATAAATCATAAACTATTACGATTATGGGACAAATTGCTAATGTTCATGCTCGCGAGATTCTTGATTCACGCGGTAATCCTACCCTGGAAGTAGAAGTTTTGCTCGAAAGCGGTTTTAAAGGCCGTGCTGCCGTACCTAGTGGTGCTTCTACGGGTGAAAATGAAGCACTGGAATTGCGCGATGGCGATAAAAGCCGTTACTTGGGTAAAGGCGTTTTGAAAGCTGTGGAGAATGTGAACAACATTATCGCACCAGCCATCATTGGGATGAATGCACAAGATCAGGTAGGTATTGACCGGAAAATGCTTGCCATGGACGGTACTAAAACCAAATCGAAACTTGGTGCCAATGCAATTTTGGGCGTTTCTTTGGCTGTAGCTCATGCGGCTGCTGCTTATCTTGATATGCCTTTGTACCGTTATATTGGTGGTACCAACGCCAAAACATTGCCAGTTCCTATGATGAATATCATCAACGGTGGTTCACACTCTGATGCGCCCATCGCATTCCAGGAGTTTATGATCCGTCCCGTTGGTGCCAAAAGCTTCCGCGAAGCACTCCGTATGGGTGCTGAAGTATTCCATAGCCTTAAGAAAGTTCTCCACGACCGTGGCCTTAGCACTGCTGTAGGTGATGAGGGTGGTTTTGCGCCTGCGTTGGATGGTACCGAAGATGCTTTGAACAGCATTATCGACGCCATTAAGAAAGCTGGTTATAAACCAGGTCGCGCCTGCGAAGGTGGTGATGTATCCATTGCCCTTGACTGTGCTGCTTCTGAGTTTTTCAAAGATGGTATTTACAACTATGCCAAGTTTGAAGGCGAAAATGGTGCAAAACGTTCCATCGACGAGCAAGTTGAGTTCTTGGCTTCTTTGGTTGAGAATTTCCCCATCGACTCCATCGAGGATGGCTGTGCTGAGAATGACTGGGACGGTTGGGTTAAGTTGAACAACAAGATTGGCCACAAGTGTCAGATTGTTGGTGACGACTTGTTTGTGACCAATGTTGAATACCTGAAGAAAGGTATTGAATTAGGTGCTGCCAACTCCATCCTGATCAAAGTAAACCAAATTGGTACTTTGACCGAAACTTTGGATGCCATTGAAATGGCTCACCGTGCTGGTTATACTTCTGTTACTTCACACCGTTCTGGTGAGACAGAAGACTCTACCATTGCCGACATTGCTGTAGCTACCAACAGCGGTCAAATCAAGACTGGTTCTTTGAGCCGTTCTGACCGTATGGCTAAATACAATCAGTTGCTTCGTATCGAAGAGCAATTGGGCGAATCGGCCATCTATGGTTACCAAAAAGTTGTTAAGAAGTAATTATTCTTACATCAGATAAAAAAAACGCCTGAGCAATCAGGCGTTTTTTTATCACTATATCTGTCTTGATTTACTCTGCATTGGCATTCCTCACCGGATTGGCATACATCTCCATGATGGTGTTGAAGATAAACTCCTCATCCGAATCGATTCGGGAAATGTGTTCGTAGATATACTCCATGAAGGTTACTTTGTCTTCGTTGGTGTAGAACGATGCACATGCCTGGTTTTTATTCAAGATATCCAGTGCAATGTAGTTCCCCGGCCAAAGGCGGTAATTGTCGTGTATTTGGCGGTCAATAAGCTCCGCCACTCCATTGAATAATTCGTTTTTATTCTCCGAGGGGGAGAGTTGCTTTAGATCCTCAGTGATGGGTTGGCCAAACGCAAAATGGACTCGTCCTTTGCGTCCTTTCAACCCTGTTGCCATGTGGGTGAGGTCGTCGGACTGTGTCTTCTTATAGCCTTCCAAGTCGCGTTTGAGCTGGAATTCATAGGCTTTCAGATAGTCGCAGGGATCATATTCGTAGGAGATACTTACCGGGACAATGTTCAGCTCCTGGAAGTTGGCGGGGATGTTGTTTTGCCCGCTGATATTGAGCATTTTCAAAAGGCTAATCTGAGTGCGGTCGTCACCATCCTTGGAGCGCCCCTCGCGTTGGGCTATCCAGATGTTTTTTTGGCGTTGCGTGAGGGCGTTGCGGATGTAGGACGATAGGAGGGAGGAGGCCTCCATCATTTGGCGCACCGGAATGTTGCGTTTGACGATGAATGTCTTGTTGAGTTTCACCAGGTCGGTTATCCAAGGATAAATCAACAGGTTGTCGCCGATGGCGATTTCAGTGGTCTCAAATCCATACTCCAGTAATGTGATGTTGAGGATGGCCGGATCGAGTATGATGTCGCGGTGGTTGGATATGAATAGATAGTTTTTTTTGTTGTCCAGTTTGTCGAGTCCGCTAATGGTTACCCCATTGGTGGTGGTTTTCATTATTTGCTTGACGTATGGATATATGATCTCTGTTTGAAACTGGTGGATTGTTTCAATGGATTTCAGCCGGTTGATAAAGGCTTCTGTAGGAATCTCAGGATAGAGGAATTTGAGCAAGCGCATGAAGCTTTGTTCTTTCGTCAGTCGGTCGAAAACTGCTGGAACCTCATGATCCTGGTAGGGTCTTATTGATTCAAAGTCAAGATTGTTTGTCATTTCTCTTTTATAATTCAAAAACGCAAAGTTAAGCCAATGGATTGATTAAATGAAATAAACCTCCCGTTTTGGTTTTTTATTCCTGTTGGACGGACAAAAGATCCCAATATTCCATGGCCCGTCGGGTATGCGGGATGACGATGGTTCCACCCACGAGGTTGGCAACGCCAAAAATCTCGAGCATCTCGGGGGTGGTGACGCCCAACTCATGGCACTTTTCGAGGTGGTACTTGATGCAGTCGTCGCAGCGCAACACCATGGAGCTGACCAATCCCAGCATCTCTTTGGTTCTAGCATCCAGTGCCCCATTCTGGTAGGTCAAGGTGTCCAGGCTATAGATGCGCTGGATTACCTTGTCTTTGGTGCCCAAGAGGCGCTCGTTCATCTTTTGACGATACGCCCTGAATTCTTTTATTTGATCGTTCATAAGTATGGTTTGAGTTATTGGATCAATTCGCCTATGAGTGTGGCTTGTGTGGCCGCTGTTATTCTCACCTGGATCAGGTCACCCGCGGCATAGTTTCCTTTTGGGAAGACCACCACTTTGTTTTGCGATGTCCGTCCGAAAAGCTCCTCTTTCGATTTTTTTGATGTGCCCTCGGCCAGTACTTCAAATATTTTGCCGACATCCCTCTGGTTGCTTTGTTGCGACAGTTGTCCCTGCAATTCAATAATCTCTTGCAGGCGCCTTGTTTTCAACTCTTCGGGTATGTCGTCGGGAAGGTGCTTGCTGGCGTAGGTTCCCGGCCGTTCGGAATATTTAAACATAAAGGAAAGATCAAAGCCTGCATATTCCATTAAGGTCAGCGTCTGCTGGTGATCCTCCTCTGTTTCGGAATGGAAGCCTGAGAATACATCGGTGGTGAGGCCACACCCGGGGATGATTCGCCTGATGGCTTCGATGCGCCCGATGTACCATTCGCGGTCGTATTTGCGGTTCATTAATTTGAGGATGCGGCTGCTCCCCGATTGAACTGGCAGGTGGATGTGCTTGCAGATGTTGGGGTGTTTGGCAATCATCTCCAGGGTGGCGTCGGTCATGTCCTTTGGATGTGACGTGGTGAAGCGGATGCGCATGGTTGGGTAAGCCAAGGCAGCGCGGTTGAGTAACTCGGTGAAATCCACGTCATCGGAGGCCGATTGGAAATGGTAGGAGTTGACGTTTTGACCTAACAGGGTGACTTCTTTGAATCCCCTTTTGTAAAGGTCGCCAATTTCGTCCAGGATGCTTTGTGCATCGCGGCTCCTTTCGCGTCCTCTGGTATAGGGCACGATGCAGTAGGAGCAAAAGTTGTTGCAGCCCCGCATGATAGAAACAAAGCCCGATATCCGGTTTTTGCCCAGCCGACTTGGAATGATGTCGGAATAGGTTTCGGTAGTGGATAAGGTGATGTTGATGGCTTTTTCTCCTTTTTCGGCCATGCCAACCAAGTTGGGTAAGTCAAGGTAGGCATCGGGACCCACCACCACATCGGCGCCTTTTTCGAATAGCGTGTCTTTCACCCGTTCGGCCATGCAGCCAATAATGCCAATGATCAAGGAAGGGCGCTGTTTTTTTAGCGATTTTAGTTCCGTGAGCCTTCCCATTACGCGCTGTTCGGCATTCTCGCGGATGGAGCAGGTGTTGATGAAGATGGCATCGGCGTTTTTGGCATCATAGGTGACTTGGTAGCCATCCATTTCCATGACCGAGGCCACCACCTCGCTGTCGGCTGCATTCATTTGGCAGCCATAGGTTTCGATATATAGTTTTTTCCCCTCTTTATTTGATTCAATCAAGGGTTTCAGAAATGTGTCGTTCATTATTTTGTGGTTAAAGTATTGGTTGGTGATACGTTCCCTTCGCAAAAATTATGCAAAAATAAATTATAAAATGGATTAAGCGGCTGATTGTTCCCAAACTTAACAATTTTAATTTGTTTTGATTTTTTTATTATGGCGTTAAGGATCAACGGAAAAAATGTTAATTTTAAACGGGTAACAGAGTAGTGGATCATGAGGGTAAAGGGTGTTTCCCTGTGTATTTTTAAACGCTATATGTATGAAACGAGTATTGGTTCCCATTGATTTTTCGGAGAACTCCATGTTGGCTTTGCAGCACGGTATTGCCATTGCCAATAAATTGCAAGCCAACTTGCGCATCATTCATGTGAAGACCGGCGCCCATTATGCCCCGGAGTTTGCCCGCCAAGAGGTTGAGGTTCGATTGAACGACCGGATTGATGCCTGGTTGGATTGGATCTTCCAGGAATATACCCCTTCTTACACGGTGCCTAGGGGTGTATTCGACTACAAGATAAGGGAGGGGAGTGTGGTTCAGCAAATAGCCAATCAGGCGCTTTACGACGACACCACCATGATTGTTGTTGGGTCGCATGGTGTGTCGGGGTTCAGCGACCGATGGATTGGTAGTAATGCCTACCGCTTGGCGGTGAATGCCCCTTGCCCAGTTTTGGTGTTGCGGCCCGACATGACTTTCGATCCTTCCTTTTCACATATTGTGATACCGGTTAATTTGAAGAAAAGCAGTCGCAAGAAATTGCCGGTTGTGGCCGGTGTGGCCAAACTGTTTCATGCCAAGGTTAATTTGGTGGGGCTACGTCAAAGTCATATCAAGTTTATTTTTATCCAGTTGTTGGTGGCCATGGGGCAAGTTCAGAATTATTTGTCGCGCAAGGCCGGTGTAGAGGTTGAATCGACAACTACTTTGACTGGTGGTAATTTACCCCAGAAGTTGATTCAGTATTCGATGGATGTCAAGGCAGATATGATTGCCATGGAAGTGGTGGTGAATGCCAATCCGTTAACCGATTTTTTCAGACCCTTCCTAAACGATCTGATTAATCAAGCAAAGTGCCCAATTCTGACAATCCCTTTAAAAGAATGATTATATTTGCACCATCCTTTTAAAAATGGGGTGAGATGAAAAAAATGAGGATCAGATTATTATTGCCGTTTGTTTTATTGAGTGCATGGGTTGGCTTGGCGCAGGCTCAGGAACCTGCTGCAAACGGACATTTGATAAAGGAGATACAGCATTCCCAATCGGGAGAAGGACGTGTCACCATTCATCAGGATGCCGGTATTGAAGCGATGATGGAGAATCACCAGCAGGGCAACAGTCAAATTGCTGTACTTGAAGGCTATCGGATTCAACTTTATTCGGGTAGTGGTGTAAATTCCAAGAGAGAGGCCATGGCGGTCAAAATCAAATTCCTGGGTTTATTCCCCGACGAAAAGGTCGACCTGTTTTATAATGCGCCCTTTTGGCGGGTCAGGGTAGGGAACTACCGTTTTAAAAATGAAGCACTGCCTTTGTTGACCAAAGTGAAAAAGCACTTTCCCAGCAGTTACATGGTGAAAGACAACCAAGTGAAGAAAAGTGATCTAAGATAAATCAAGTGATTAAGCCGGATTTTAATTGGAAAATCCGGCTTTCCCTTTTCCTATGGCCTGCATGGCCTTGAAGATTGAAAAAATAGAAATAACTTTGGACGCCTTTTATAAATATCGAACAAAACATGAGTGATCAGATTAAACATGAGTGCGGGATTGTTTTAATTCGCCTGTTGAAACCGTTGGAATACTACCAGCAGAAGTATGGTACTTGGATGTATGGCTTGAACAAGCTCTATCTGCTGATGGAGAAACAGCACAACCGGGGTCAGGATGGCGCAGGAGCGGTTAGCCTGAAGATCGACCAACCTTCGGGCATGCGGTATATCTCCAGGGTGCGTTCCAACAGCAACAACTCCATACAGGATGTCTTCAACCAAATATTCAAGCCTATTCAAGATGCTGAAGCGGAGCATGGTGCTAAGATTCAGGATGCAGCATGGGCAAAGACTAATCTGGCTTTTGCCGGTGAATTGTATTTGGGGCATTTGCGGTATGGCACTTTTGGTAATAACAGCATCGATTACGTGCATCCCGTGATGCGGGAGAACAATTGGCGCTCCCGGAATCTGGTTATGGCAGGCAATTTCAACCTGACCAATGTGGATGAGATATTTAAAGCGTTGGAGAATTTGGGGCAACATCCCAAAGATATTTCCGACACGGTGACCATTCTTGAAAATGTTGGCCATTTCCTCGATGAAGAGATTCAACTGTTGTTTCGCCAGTTTAAAAATGAAGGGTTGACCAATTCGGAGATCTCCTTTGCCATTGAAAAAGACCTCAATGTGCGTCAAATATTGGAGCGCTCCAGCCGCCGTTGGGATGGGGGCTATGCCATTGCGGGCATGTTTGGGCATGGTGATGCCTTTGTCGCCCGCGACCCATGGGGTATTCGCCCCGTAAACTACTATGCCGACGACGAGATTGTGGTGGTGGCTTCGGAGCGGCCAGTGATTCAAACGGCCATGCGTGTGAAATATGACCAGATACAGGAGCTGAAACCCGGCCACGCCTTGATTATCAAGAAAGATGGTAAGGTTTCCGAAGAGCTGGTGCGCGTGCCTCAGGAGCGTAAGTCGTGTTCGTTCGAGCGCATCTATTTTTCGCGTGGCAGCGACCGCTCCATCTACCAGGAGCGTAAAATGCTTGGTCGTTTGCTGGCGCCCATTATCCTTGAAAAGACTGACAATGACATCGAGAATACCGTCTACTCCTATATTCCCAATACGGCCGAGACGGCTTATTATGGCCTGCTCGAAGGCGTGAGGGAACGCATCCGGGCTATTCAGAAAGAACAAATACTTGCCGAAGGTAGCAGTATCACAGAGGCTCGTATGAATGAGATTCTGGCGTTGGAACCCCGATCGGAGAAAATTGCGGTGAAGGACGTGAAGATGCGGACTTTTATCTCCTCCGACACCGGCCGCGATGATATGGTTGCACATGTTTACGATGTGACTTACGGTGTTGTTAAAAACGAAAAGGACACCCTTGTGGTGATTGATGACTCCATTGTGCGCGGGACTACCTTGAAGAAAAGTATCCTAAAGATATTGGATCGTCTTCATCCTAAGAAGATCATTATTGTGTCGTCGGCACCACAGATCCGTTATCCCGACTGTTACGGTATCGATATGGCCAAGATGGGTGATTTCTGTGCCTTTTCGGCAGCTATTGAGTTGTTGAAGGAGAGCGGTCGGGAGCAGGTGATTCAGGATGTTTACCGCCAGTGTAAGGAACAACAGTACCTGCCAAAAGAGGAGATTGTTAATTGCGTGAAGGATATTTATCGACCCTTTACGGCGGAGCAGATATCGGCGAAAATAGCTGAGATGCTTCGTCCCGACGACATCCATGCCGAGGTGGAGATTGTGTTCCAAACCATCGAGAACTTGCATGTGGCTTGTCCCAACGATTTGGGCGATTGGTATTTTACCGGCAACTATCCCACACCAGGGGGCAATAAGGTGGTGAACACCGCATTTATCAATTATGTGGAAGGCCGCAACCAACGCGCCTATTGATAACCTCGGTTTTTAGATATAAAAGAAGGGCTGCCCATTAACGTTGGGCAGCCCTTTCTGTTTTTGGCTTTATTGAAGAATCTCCAAGGCGGCATCCACATAGGCATAGATGTCGGTGGGGAAGTTGTTTGTTTGCGTTTCGCTGCGTTCATGTCCTAGGCGCACCACAATGGCATTGTGTTCGGGTATCACAACGATGTACTGCCCCAATATTCCCCTGGCCACTGGCATGGTCATGTTACGGTAGTTGAGCAGCCACCAGTGGTAACCATAGTAATTCACCACAGCGCCGTTTTTGTCTTTCAAGTGGGTGGCGGGGGTGATGGTTGCGCTGATGTAGTTGGCCGGAACGACTTGTTGTCCGTTTGCCATGCCATGGTGTAGGACAAGCAAGCCCAGTCGTGCAAAGTCGCGGGCATTGGAATTAAAGCAGCAGTAGGCTTTTTCGATACCGCTTTTGTGGTCGACCGACCAGAGGGCATCGTGTTCAGCTCCCAATGGATGCCATAGCTTTTCGGTGGCATATTGGGCGATGTTTTTACCTGTGGCCTTCTCCATGATCATGGCCAGGAGCTGGGTATTGCCGCTCTCGTATTCGTATGTTACTCCTGGTTCTGAATCGATGGTGATGGTTTCCATCAGTTTGTTCAGTTTTTTACCGTAGTAGGCCTTGGTGGTAATGGAGGTGGCGCTGGAGTAACTTTCGTCCCAAGAAGATGCCGAGCTCATGGTGAGCAGATCCTTGATGGTTAGTTTTTCTCCCCACCCGTTGTTTAGGTGCGGCAGGAAGTCGGCTGCTTTTTGATTCACCGATTCAATTTTGCCATCTTCAATGGCACATCCAACCAAAAGCCCCACAATGCTTTTGGCCATGGAGAATGAGTTTGATAGGCTGGCTGTGCCGTAATTGTCCCAATACTCCTCGTGTAGCAATGAGTCGTTTTTCACAACCAGGTAGGCCACCGTTTTGTAATGTTCCAGGCTGTCGTGCCATTGGGTTGCCAAGGGTTTTGCGTTGTAATGTTCCGATAGAGGCCATGGCGCCGGGTTGGGCGAAGCGCTGATCACCCGGTTGTCGAAGAGCTTATAGTCGTCTATGCCTGGATGTTGGTAAAGGATTGCCTTCTGGAGGTGAGCCGGAAGTAAAGTCCAAATTATCAGAGGGGCAATGACCAATATGGAAAGCGTCAAGCGAGGTTTGTTTGTTTTCATGTGTTGTCTTAATTTATGGTGGTGATTTCCTTTGGTTGTTTTCTATTGGCAGGTGGAAGCGAACTGGTAAGATACTAAAAATTATTGTAAAATCAACAAAGCCTCCCAGAAGGAAGGCTTTGTTGACTGATGTTCCTGATGCCAGGGACAGGCGTTTTTCCAATCCAGCAATTACCCCATCGAACTTGCGGCCAATGAAAAAGGTTTTTTGCGGCAATTGTTAAACTACTCCTTAGGATTGTATGAGTTGACATGTCTGGCAGTTTTGCCATCGTATAGGTCGCGTAGATTGATGATGATGGCCGTCTCTTCCACATCGCCAAACTCATCGTTGATGGCAGTGCCAAATGTTTTCATCGAAGGCGATAAGTTCATGTATGCATTGATGAGCGGGGGGATGTTTTCACCCAGCTCTCGTACTTTTTTACTAAGAATTTTGTAGTCCTCGGCAAAGCTGCCAGTATTGAAGATGGTGTTGTATTGCTCTTCCGACAAGCCAATTTGAACGGGTTTATAGGGGTAGACCAAATTTTCCTTGTCTTTGAAATATTTGGCTAGGAAGCCTAGTATGAGATCCCTCCCGGCTTGGTTGTAGTGGGTGTACATGGTGACTTTCCCAAAGAAATATTTCATGTTGGCATGGTCTACCATCAACGAACCCAGGCCATCCCACAAGTTGTCGAGGGCAAACAGGCTTTTAGCGCCAGCTTTGCTGCTCTGGTATTGGGGTTGCACGAACGATCGGCCCAATTCAATGGTTTGGGGCAGGTACTCCTTGATGAACTGGTCGGAGAAGTGGAACATGTGTGAGGTGGCCAGGTATTTTACCCCTTCCTGGTTTTGGGGCAGATACTTGCAGAGGATGTATCGGTATCCTCCCAGAATCTCTTTTTCGTCGGGATCCCATACAATCAACTGGCGGAAAGGGATATCGCCGGTGTCGTACTCGTCGATGTCGGCTCCTTTACCGGTGCCACCACCCGCCATCCGGAAGGAGATCTCCCTGAGGCGTCCCACTTCGCGCATCAATGCAGGTGCTTCCTTGGCGGAAAAATCGAAAATTTTATTGTTGCCTTTGTTGGTGCTGCGGATAAATCGGTCGCGTGTGAGTTCTGCTTCCAATTCCTCGCGGGAAACAGGTGGTATGACTGGAAGTGCTGGTTTCATGTGTTGTGTAAGTTAAAAATAGAATCCTTGACAAATTTAGTGATTTTTGGCTAAAGAATAGGCGGTTTCCTTTATTTTGTCAGCTGTTTGTTGGGTTGGTTTGTCGTGGAACTCATCCCATGGGATGGGTTGCCCAAAGGTGATGGTAATCTCTTTGTGGTATTGCTTGTACATTTCGTCGGGCAAATAGAGCATTTCGATGTTGAGCTTGATGCCAAAGAAATTCCGGATGTTGTGAAGGTTGTAAAAAAATGGGCTGTTTTCGCCCGATATGTGCACGGGAATGATGTCCCTGTGGTGTTTCACCGCCTTGGCAACGAAGGTTTTTTTCCATTGGGCATCCTTGATGACGCCTTTGGTTTTGCGCGACACCATCCCGGCCGGGAACATCAACATCTGGGCGTCCGAAGCAAAGGCTTCTTCCATTTGGCGGGCAGCATTCTTGCCTGTGGCGCCATGTTTGTTGATTGGCAGGAAGATGTTTTCGAAATTGGTCAGGTTCATTAAAATGTCGTTGACCGGGAACTTGATATTCGTATGTTTTTTGCTCACGGCATGGATGAGCACCATGCCATCGAGCCCTCCCAATGGATGGTTGGCGGCGAAGACAAACCGCCCTTGGTCGGGAATGTTATCCAGCCCCTGGATGTTCACGCTGGCTCCGAATTTATTGATGATGGCATCGGCAAAGTCGATCCCTTTTATGTCCTTGCAGCTGAGGATGAAAGCGTTGATGTCGTCCTGGTGCACGATGCGCTTGAGATAATTGATGAAAAACCGGGGAATGAAGCGAAGCATCCCGGCATTTTTTGCTGCAAAAACTTTTTCAATGTCAATGAGTTTGACTTCTTCCATGTCGTGCTTTTTAGAATCTTCTTAACTGGTTTGCTGGTCTTGTGCCCAAAATTAGTTCAATAATAGTAAAAAAAACATATAGGCAACCTATTGGGCTGGAGATGATCGATCAAAAAGATGGATTGGGGGCGTGAAAAAAAACTGAATAATTATAAAAAGTGGGTTGAAGTGGTTGATTGTGGTTTAATTTAGTTGTAATTTAGCCGAAGTAAATCTGATTTTGTAATGGCCACATTTATAGGCGATTTTGTTTGCAAGGCCGATGCGAAGGGGCGTGTCGTGCTGCCTGCTGCGTTCAAGAAGGTTCTTGAAGCGGCGGGTGAAGATCGTTTTGTGGTGAAGAAGGATTTATTTGAGCCTTGCCTGATTCTTTATCCGTTTTATGAATGGGAGAAGACGATGGAGGTTTTAAGGGCACGCATCAACCCATACAATCGGGAGCATGCCCGTTTTCAGCGCAATTTTCAGCGCAACTCGGCCGAAATGACACTGGATGGCAATGGGCGTTTTTTAATTCCCCGCCGGTTGATGGAGTCGGTTAATGTGGATAAAGATGTGGTTTTGCTTGGGGTTGACCAGCGCATTGAGTTGTGGTCGGCTTCGGAGTACGAAAATCATGGGATGAGCCAAGAGGAACATGGGCTTCTGGCTGAGAAATTGTTGGGTTTTTGATTAATCATGAAGGAGGAAAAAATATAGAGATGGCAGATCATTATCATATTCCCGTATTGTTGAAGGCTTCGGTGGATGGGTTGAATATTCATCCGCAGGGGACTTATGTCGATTTGACCTTTGGCGGCGGCGGCCATAGCCGTGAGATATTGTCGCGTTTGGGCAAGGGTGGCCGCCTAGTGGTGTTCGACCAGGATGAGAATGCCTACAACAACAGGCCTGATGATGAGCGGCTGATTTTTGTGAGGCATAACTTTAGGTATCTTGGCCACTTTCTGCGTTATCTGGAGATTGATCAGGTGGATGGCATTCTTGGCGATTTGGGTGTTTCTTCGCATCATTTTGATGCACCGGAGCGTGGTTTTTCGTTCCGTTTCGATGCTCCATTGGATATGCGCATGGGGCAGGGCATGAAGAAAACTGCTGCGCAGGTGATCAACAACTATTCAGAGGAGGAGCTGGTGCGGGTGTTTACCCATTATGGCGAAATAAAAAAAACATACCGTTTGGTGCGGGAGATCATGGCGGCACGTTCGCTGGGAGTCCTCCAGACGACCGGCGATTTGAAGGCCATTGGCGAAAAGATGGTCAATCCGCAGGAGCAGTCCAAATTCTTGGCGCAGGTTTTCCAAGCCTTGCGTATTGAAGTTAATGGGGAGATGGATGTGTTGAAGGAGATGCTTGATCAAACCGTCCAGGTTATCAAGCCGGGAGGCCGCCTGGTGATCATCTCCTATCATAGCTTGGAGGATCGCATGGTAAAGAATTTGATCCGTTCGGGCGATTGCAACAAGGGGGAGGCCGACAAGGATCTGTATGGGCAAACCCATACTCCCTTTACTGCCGTGAACCGGAAGGTGATTGTGCCCGATGAGGCAGAAATTGCGATGAACAATCGTGCTCGTAGTGCCCGGTTGAGGATTGCTGAACGTAACTGAAGTTTCGATGGGAATGAAGAATCAAATAGGCGGCTTGGCAAAGCTATTGCGCACCATCAGGATCAAGGATTTGTTGAATGGTGCCATCCTTAGCCATCCACTCTTTGCCGGGCAGTTGAACTATCTGCTCTTTTTGGCATTGATCGGGTTTATTTACATCACCCATCATTATGATGTGGAAAAGAAGCTTGAGAAAGCTGCAACCCTGAGCAAAGAGAATCAGGAGTTGCGTTACCATGCTATTTCAACATCGTCGGAACTGATGTTTATCAGCAAGCAGAGTGAGGTTATTAAGCAAATAGAAGCGGCAGGCATTGATTTGGAGCAAATGACCACGCCGCCACGTACCCTAAAAATGAATTGACGTTAATGGGCATCAAGCAAATTATCATTCGACGTTTTATTATTGTGTATGTGCTCGTGTATGTGCTTGCCGGATGGGTTTTGTTTCAATTTGTGAAGCTCAAGGTTGTTGATGGAGCCGAATATGTGCGCAATGTGCGGCAAATAACAGAGAAGGATATTACCATTGAGGCGACCCGTGGTGATATCTTGGCTGTTGATGGCCGCAAGTTGGCTTGCTCGGTGCCCAGTTACCGTATTTATATGGACTTGAATGCTCAAGGGCTGACCGATCAGGTGTTCAATGCCAATGTGGATGCCCTCTCTCGTAAATTGGCCGCTTTCTTCCGCGATTCGCCTGCGTCGGTTTATAAGACCCGATTGAGGCGTGCCCGCATGCAAGGCAATCAGTATTACCTGGTCAATCCACGGCGGATTTCATATACCGAGCTACAAAAGGTTAAGGAGTTTCCCATTTTCAATTTGGGCGCCAACAAGGGTGGATTCATCCCCGAGCAAAACCACCACCGAAAATTGCCGTTTGGCCTGTTGGCTTCGCGCACCATTGGTAAGTTGTATCTCGACAAGCAGCAGGGCGGCATGGTGGGCATTGAACAGGCCTACGACGAGGCGTTGCGTGGCGAGGATGGCATCAGCAACCTGATGCGGCTCTCCAATAAATGGATCCGCTACGAGCAAGTGCCACCCGAAGATGGCAAGAGTGTTGTCTCCACCATTGACATCGACATTCAGGATGTGGCTGAGTATTCGCTGATGAAGCAGTTGAAGAAACACAACGCGCACCATGGTGTGGCCATCCTGATGGAGGTGAAAACTGGTGCGGTTCGAGCCATTGTAAATTTGCACCGCAATGCACAAAACCAATATATCGAGGATCATTACAATTATGCCATTGGGGAAGTGTCCGAGCCAGGTTCCACTTTTAAGCTGGCCTCCATCATTGCTGCATTGGAGGATGGGCTGGTGGAATTGGATGACACCATCAATACCTTCAATGGTGCTTACCGCTATTACGACCGCATTATGCGCGATTCTAAACATGGCGGACATGGTATAATCACTATTCGAGAAGCGTTTGAGGTGTCATCGAATATTGCCATATCGCGGCTTATCGACAGGGCTTATGGTAAAAATCCCCAACGTTTTCTGGATCGGCTCAAGGATATGGGGCTTGCCGATTCGCTTGGCATAGAGATTCGGGGTGAAGGTCATCCTGTGATAAAGGATCTTCGCGATAAAACCTGGTCGGGGATTACCTTGCCCTGGATGTCAATTGGCTATGAGGTGATGGTTACACCGCTTCAAATGTTGACCTTCTACAACGCCATTGCCAACGACGGGAAAATGATGCGTCCCCGGTTTGTAGAGGGTCTTATGGAGCACGAATCTATGGTCTCCAGGAACGATCCTTGTGTGTTGAACTCCTCCATCTGTTCGCACGGCACGGTTCGCAAGGTTAAGGAACTTTTGAAGGGTGTGGTGGAGAATGGGACGGCAAAGAATATTAAAGGCACTCCATACGGTATTGCCGGTAAAACTGGTACGGCTCAGATTGCCCAAGGGGTTGGCGGGTACAAGTACCAAGGTAATATCAAGTACTTGGCGTCGTTTGCGGGTTATTTCCCGGCTGATGATCCTGTTTATAGCTGCATTGTGGTGGTGACCGGACCCAGCAACAATGTGTATTACGGTAATGAGGTGGCTGGTTCGGTGTTCAAAGATATTGCCGACCGGGTTTATGCGGCGGGATACAATAATCCCGATATGAAGATTTGCTACCAAATCCCCGATAGTAAAAAGTTGCCGCAAACCAAGGGAGGTAAGAAGGATGAGCTGGAAAGGGTGTTGAGGGATCTTGATTTAGAAATTGAAAACCGGAAGGTGAATACCCAGTGGGTGTCGGCCAAGGCTGGTGCCGAAGTGGTACAGCTCAAGGCGAAGCATTTTCCCGAAGGGATTGTGCCCGATGTGAGGGGCCTGGGAGCCAAGGATGCTGTCATCATCTTGGATGCTGCCGGTCTGAATGTTATGATTTCTGGAGTTGGCCGGGTTGTGCAGCAATCCATTGTTGCTGGGCAATCCTACCGCAAGGGGGCTACCATATATTTAAGATTAGGTTGAAAATGGAAAAGAGATTATCAGAAATTGTGCAAGGACTGGCCATTGAAGAGCGCATTGGCCAAGCCGACTTGTGCGTTGCTTCGATTGTGTTCGACAGCCGCCAGGCTGGTGCTCAATCACTTTTTGTGGCACAAAAGGGGGTGGTTGCTGATGGACATCAATACATACCCCAAGTTTTTGCCAGTGGTTGTCGTCTTGTGGTTTGCGAAACCAAGCCAGAAACCATCCCGGACGATGCGGTTGTGCTGGTAGTGAAAGATTCGCACAAGGCTCTGGGCGTGTTGGCCTCAGCTTTTTTCGATCATCCCTCGCAAAAGTTGAAGTTGGTGGGTGTTACCGGAACCAATGGGAAAACCACCACAGCCACCCTTTTGTACGAGATGGCCGGATTCCTTGGCTATAAGGCAGGTTTGTTTTCGACCGTGGTCAATTTTATTGGGAGCCGTCAGGTGCCCGCCACGCACACCACGCCCGATGCCGTGTCGCTCAATGCTATGATGCACACTATGGTGGAGGAGGGGTGCGAATTTTGTTTTATGGAGGTGAGTTCTCACAGTGTAGATCAACAACGCATTGCGGGTCTGACCTTTGCTGGTGGCATTTTTACCAACATCACGCACGATCATTTGGATTACCATAAAACTTTTAGTGCCTATATTCAGGCTAAGAAGGGCTTTTTTGACGGGTTGCCCGCCCAATCGTTTGCCCTGACCAATGGCGACGACAAAAATGGTATGGTGATGCTCCAGAATTGCCAGGCTACAAAAAGGAGCTACTCCATCAGAGCCATGGCCGATTTTCGGGCACGGATTATTGAACACTCTTTCGAGGGAATGCAATTGATGGTTGACCAGCGCGAGCTCTGGACTCCTTTTGTGGGGGCATTTAATGTGCAAAACCTTTTAGCAGTTTATGGCGCCTGTTTGTTGCTGGGTTTCGGGCAGGATGAGGTGCTGGTGGCACTTAGTCGTCTGAAGCCGGTGAGTGGCCGTTTCGAGACCTTCAGGTCGAGCCAGGGGGTGACAGCCATTGTGGATTACGCGCATACGCCGGATGCCTTGCGCAATGTCATCTCCACCATCAACGAGATACGGGAGCCTCATCAGCAATTGATTGCCGTGATTGGTGCCGGGGGCGACCGCGATGCCACCAAACGACCCTTGATGGCCAAGGAGGCTGTTGAAGGCTGCTCCAAGGTGATACTCACTTCCGACAATCCGCGCAGCGAAGATCCAGAGAAGATTATCGAAGATATGATGGCTGGTGTCGATTACAAAGGACGCATCAAGGTGCTTTCCATTGTCAACCGACGCGAGGCGATCAAGACGGCGGTGGCTGTAGCACGCCCCGGCGACATCATTCTGGTGGCTGGCAAGGGCCACGAAACCTACCAGGAGATCAAAGGTGAGCGGTTTCATTTCGATGACCGGGAAGTGATCAAGGAGTGTTTTTGTTGAATTGTTAAAGCATTTGCTATATGTTGTATTATTTATTCCAATACCTCAGCACCATGGATTTTCCAGGTGCCCGCATGTTCCAGTATATCTCATTCCGTGCCGGGTTGGCCGTGATTGTGTCGTTGCTTTTTGCCACCATTTTTGGCAAGATGATCATCCGGGTACTCCAGAAACAGCAAATCGGCGAGCTGGTGCGCGATTTGGGGCTTGAGGGGCAGCTCCAGAAAAGGGGCACACCCACCATGGGCGGAGTCATCATCATTGCTTCCATCCTGTTGCCCACCTTGTTGCTTACCCGCTTGGAGAATGTTTACATCATCCTGATGGTGGTGGCCACGCTTTGGTTGGGCACCATCGGGTTTCTGGATGATTACATCAAGGTGTTTAAGAAAGACAAGGAAGGACTGGCAGGCCGCTTCAAGATTATTGGCCAAGTGGGTTTGGGAGTTATTGTGGCTGCAACTCTTTACTTTAGTGACGATGTGGTGGTGCGCGAAAAGCTCCCAGGTCATGTGATTGTTACCAGTGAATTTTCGGGCGAGATGGTGGAACAACCCATCTCACGCGATGTGAAAGCGCCCATCACTTCGGTGCCGTTCTTCAAAAATAACAAGTTTGATTACAGTTCGGTGGTCAGTTTCCTAGGCGAAGGTGCCCGTGAATGGGGTTGGCTGGTCTTTGCCCTGGTGGTAATCTTCATCATCACCGCGGTATCGAACGGAGCCAACATCACCGACGGATTGGACGGTCTGGCCACGGGCACATCGGCCATCATCGGGGTGGCCTTGGGGATTTTTGCCTACGTGTCGAGCCACCATGGATATGCCCAGTATCTCAATATCATGTATATCCCCCAATCGGAAGAGTTGGTGGTGTTTATTGCTGCCTTCATCGGCGCCACGGTTGGTTTCTTGTGGTACAATTCCTATCCGGCTCAGGTGTTCATGGGGGATACGGGCAGCCTCACCTTGGGGGGCATCATTGCTGTGTTCGCCATCCTGATTCGCATCGAATTGCTGATCCCCATCTTGTGTGGCATCTTCCTGGTGGAAAACCTTTCGGTGATGATTCAGGTGAGCTATTTCAAATACACCAAGCGTAAGTATGGCGTTGGACGCCGCATCTTCCTGATGGCGCCTTTGCATCACCATTATCAAAAAAGAGGATATGTGGAACCCAAGATTGTTACACGGTTCTGGATTGTGGGCATCATCCTAGCCGTCATCACCATTGTAACACTTAAAGTGCGATGATCATGAAGAAACTGGTTGTGTTAGGCGGTGGCGAGAGTGGTGTGGGAACTGCTTTGCTGGCCAGGCAAAAGGGATGGTTGGTTTTTCTTTCCGACAAGGGCATGCTTAAGGAGGCTTATCGCCAGGAGCTGCTTGAGGCTGGCATCAGTTTTGAAGAGGGTGGCCATTCCGTCGAAAAGATCATGGATGCCGATGAGGTGGTGAAAAGCCCCGGCATCCCCGATAAGGTTGAGCTGGTGGTGGCTCTGAGACAGAAAGGGATTCCTGTGATTTCTGAAATTGAATTTGCTGTCCGTTACACTTCCGCCCGCAAGATTTGCATCACCGGAAGCAACGGGAAGACTACCACAACTCTGCTGATTCACCATATTTTGAAACAGGCTGGCATCAATGCCGAGCTGGCTGGCAATGTGGGCACCAGCATGGCGCGCCGCATCGCCTCGGGCAGTCAACCCGATTGGTATGTGATTGAGTTGAGCAGTTTCCAGCTCGATGGCATGTACGACTTCAAAGCTGACATTGCTGTGTTGACCAACATCACGCCCGACCACCTGGATCGCTACGATTACCAGTTTGAAAACTACATACGCTCCAAGTTTCGTATTTTGCAGAATCAAACGGCAGCCGATTATTTCATCTATTGTGGTGATGATGCGGTTACGGTGAAAGCATTGGGCGAAACGTCATGCCAGGCTCGGCAGTTGCCTTTTTCCTTGAACCATGTTGTGGCGCAAGGTGCCTGCTTGAAGGATGGGGCTTTGAATATTCGGGTGGACGACCAGCTTCTGGTGGTAGATTTTGAACGCTTGCCCATCAAGGGACGGCACAACCAGTACAATGCGATGGCTGCCTCCCTGGTGGCTTCCATCTTGAAGCTTGAGCCAGATTCGGTTTTAAGTGGTTTGTACAGCTTCAAGGGAGTGGAGCACCGGCTCGAACCTGTGGCCACCGTACGAGGTGTGAGCTATGTCAACGACTCGAAGGCCACCAATGTCGATTCGGCCTGGTATGCACTGGAGTGTATGACCCAACCGGTGGTTTGGATTGCCGGAGGAACCGACAAGGGCAACGATTACAACACACTTTTTGAACTGGTGCGACATAAGGTTAAGGCCTTGGTGTGCATGGGAAAGGATAATTCGAAGCTTGTGGCTTCATTTGGCGATGTGGTTCCAATGGTTGTTGAAACAGCCTCCATGGCCGATGCTGTGCAGGCTGCCACTAAATTAGCCTCTGCTGGTGATGTGGTTTTGTTGTCGCCCTGTTGTGCCAGTTTCGATTTGTTCAACAACTATGAGCACCGTGGCGATTTGTTTAAAGCATGTGTGCATAATTTATAAACGACAGCTATGGGTTTTATTGAGAGGAATATAAAAGGCGACCGGATAATTTGGATTATCGTGTTGTTTTTGATGTTGGTTTCGCTTTTGGCTGTTTACAGTTCTACCGGCACGCTGGCCTATGCCAAGAAGGGCGGCAATACAGCCTATTATGTGCTGAAGCATTTTGTAATGCTGCTGTTGGGGCTGGGAGCCATGGTGTTTGTGCACCGCATTCCTCCTCGCTATATTGCTGGCTTTGCCCATGTGATGATGGCCTTTGGTGTCATCACATTGCTGGCAGCCCTGGTGGTGGGATCCACCACCAATGGTGCTTCGCGTTGGTTGAACCTGGGCTTTTTCAGCTTCCAGCCCTCCGAATTTGCCAAGATGGCTCTGATCGTTTTTGTGGCGCGCCACCTGGCGCTTCATCAGCAGGAGAAGGATGCCCGCAAGGCATTTGTCCCTATTATGATTGGGATGTTATTCATTTGTGGGTTGATATTCCGGGAGAACCTCTCAACCACCCTATTGTTGGGTGGAACCTGCATGATGCTGATGTTCGTGGGCCGAATACCCATGAAATACCTTTTGAGTGTGACGGCCATTGGCCTTGTTGCCATCGTGATTATACTCTTGCTGGCACCACACCTCTCATTTTTGCCTCGGGCCAAGACCTGGCGCGCTCGCGTTGAGCGTTTCTGGAATCCCGAAGAACATGGCGACAGTGCCAGCAATTTCCAGTCGGAGCAGGCCAAAATGGCCGTGGCCACAGGAGGCATCATTGGCCGCGGCCCTGGCAACAGCTATTATCGAAACTTCCTGCCCATGGCGTTCAGTGACTTTATTTTTGCCATCATCCTTGAGGAGTATGGCTTGATTGGAGGGGGATTGGTGTTGTTGTGTTATCTTGTGCTGTTGGCCAGGGGGGTCAATATTGCCCGACGGTGCGAACGGCCGTTCCACATATTCTTGGTTTTGGGCATCACCACCCTGATTGTCTTTCAGGCCTTTATCAATATGGGCGTATGTGTGGGCATTTTCCCCGTGACCGGGCAAACGCTCCCGTTGGTGAGTATGGGGGGAACCTCGAACATTTTTACAGGGATGGCCATTGGTGCCATCCTGTCGGTGAGCCGGTTCAATGAGGAGGAAGATGAGTTGCTGGCCGAGGAAGAGACCGAGGAAGGGGCAATGGCTCAACAGGAAGAAATAGTGGAAGTTTGAATTTATAATCATATTTTATGGCAATCAAAGTGATCATTAGTGGGGGTGGAACTGGCGGGCATATTTTCCCGGCCATCTCTATAGCCAATGCCATTCGGGCGTTGAAACCCGATGCCGATATCCTATTTGTGGGCGCCGAAGGCAAAATGGAGATGGAAAAGGTGCCGGCTGCCGGTTACCGCATCGAAGGGCTGCCTGTGGCAGGTTTTCAGCGGAAATTGACCTTTAAGAATGTTACCTTCTTCTATAAGTTGGTTGCCAGTTTGTTGAAAGCCCGCAAGATCATTCGCCAATTCAAGCCCGATGTGGTGGTAGGGGTGGGTGGTTACGCCAGCGGCCCGTTGTTGCGGCAGGCCACAAGTGCCGGTATTCCCTCCTTGATTCAGGAGCAGAATTCCTTTCCAGGAGTCACCAATCGTATCCTTTCGGGTAAGGTGGATAAGATTTGTGTGGCCTATGCAGGCATGGAGCGCTTTTTTCCTGCCTCAAAAATCGTGTTCACAGGCAACCCCGTGCGTCAGGACTTGCTTAAGCCGGTGGATAGGGAAGAGGCCGCCCGTTTTTTTGGTTTGGAGGCTTCCAAACCGGTGATCTTGGTGATTGGCGGAAGCCTTGGTGCCCGCTCCATTAACAATGGCATTGCTGAAGCCTTGGGTGACTTGAAACCCGATGTGCAGCTGATTTGGCAAACCGGCAAGCTTTATCATGCCGAGATGCTCGAACGAGTGAAGGCGTTGGCTTTGCCCAATTTGCGGGTGTTCGATTTCATCCAGCGCATGGACTTAGCATTTGGCTTGGCCGATGTGGTGATTTCGCGTGCTGGGGCCAGCAGCATCTCCGAGTTGGCAGTGTTGGGAAAGGCTGCTATATTTGTCCCTTCGCCCAATGTGAGCGAGGATCATCAAACTAAAAACGCTCAGGCGATGGTAGGGGAAGGGGCGGCCTTGATGGTGCTTGATGCCCAAGCTAATTCCCTGATTGGCGTTGCTCAGGATTTGTTGCAGGAAGGCGGGAAAGCCAGCTTGCTGGCACAACGAATCCGTGATTTTGCACGACCCGATGCCGCCCGCGACATCGCATTGGAAGTATTACAGTTAATCGAACAACATGATAGTTATTGAAGATATAAAGAGTGTTTACCTGATTGGTATCGGCGGCATTGGCATGAGTGCTCTGGCGCGTTATTTCAAGTCCCTTGGGAAAGCCGTGGGCGGCTACGATCGCACGGCCACCATCCTCACCGGGGAGTTGCAAGCCGAAGGCATTGACGTGCATTACACCGACGATGTGTCGGCCGTTGCTTCCTGTTTCAAGGATCAAGGCACCACATTGGTGGTTTACACCCCTGCCATTCCGGCCAACCATTCGGAATATGCCTTCTTTGTAGAAGGGGGCTTCACCGTGATGAAACGAGCCGAGGTTCTGGGTTTGATCACCCGCTCGCGCGACGGCATTTGTGTGGCCGGAACGCATGGCAAGACAACCACATCGGGACTGGTTGCGCATATCCTGCGCAGTTCCTCCGTTGGCTGCTCGGCTTTTTTGGGTGGTATCACCAATAACTACAACACCAACTACTGGAGCCATGCCGAATCACCCTATGTGGTGGTGGAGGCCGATGAGTTCGACCGATCCTTCCTCCATTTATCGCCTCATTTGGCTCTGATCACTTCCATGGATGCCGATCACCTCGATATTTATGGCGATTCCAACCATGTAGAGGAGGCATTCAACCTCTTTGCGGGCAAGGTGCAGCCGGGCGGAGCTTTGGTGGTTAAGAGCGGCCTTTTGCTCGACGAGGAGTCGGTGGATGAGGATCTGGAGATTTTCACCTACGGCGTGGATGATCGGGAGGCCGATTTTTCAGCCATCAACATCAAATTGGTGGATGATTTGTACCGGTTCGACCTGGTTAGCCCCTTTGGGAATATTCGCAATTTGAAGCTGGGCATTCCCGGTATGCACAATTTGGAAAATGCAGTGGGCGCCTCGGCTTTGGCTCTTCTGGCCGGGGTTGATGATGACGAGTTACGTCAGGCACTTGAGTCGTACCGGGGTAACCGACGCCGTTTCCAATACCGTATCAGGCAGTCTGGTTTTTGTTTTATCGACGATTACGCGCATCATCCAGCCGAAATAAAGGCCATGATCACCTCGTTGCGTAAGACTTATGCCGGACGCCAAGTGACGGTGGTTTTTCAGCCCCACCTCTTCACCCGCACGCGCGATTTTGCAGCCGATTTTGCAGCTACCCTCGATTTGGCCGACCGTGTACTTCTGCTCGACATCTATCCTGCACGTGAACAGCCTATTGAAGGTGTTTCGAGCAAAATGTTGCTTGGGTTGATGAAAAACAAAAATGCGGCTCTTGTGAATGCCGATTCCTTGTTTGAAACCATTGTGCAACAACCCCTCGATGTGTTGGTGACCATGGGGGCTGGCAATATTGATGCCTTAGTCCCGGTTTTGGAAGAAAAACTCTTGGATTTTGTCGCTAAATAATAGGTGTTCAGCAAATTGTTGATAAAAAAGTTATAAAAAAATATTATTGACAATATAAAACAATTAATTTTAACGTTGAAGATTTAGTGCCATGAAGAAGTTGATCAGGATATTTCAGTTTTTCCTCTTGATTGTTTACTTTCCCGTGGTGATGGCTTTTGTGGCTGGTGAAAAAAACAGGCAGGTTTGCGCTCAGGTGCAGGCCAAGGTCTATGGCAGTCAGGAAAATACATTGATATCCCAGGATGGGTTGATGGATTTGATACATAAGCGTTTTCCAAAGCTCGACGGAGCTTTGTTGAGTGATTTGAATAAGCATGAAATGGAGTTGATGGTGGAGAAACACCCGGTAGTGAAGGATTGTGAGGTGTTTTCAACGCCTGGAGGTGTTTTGCATTTTGCGGTCACCCAACGCCAGCCCATTTTGCGGGTCTTTGAGGGTGCCAGCTCTTACTACATGGACGAGGAGGGGTTTCATATCCCGGTCTATGTGAGTCATCCCACCCATGTGTTGGTGGCCAATGGCCATCTCAATGCATTGCCAGGCGACTCGGTGCTGATTGCCCTGACGCAGTACATCCGCGATTCCAAATTTTGGAATGCTCAAATCGAACAGGTTTATGTCAACGAAAAAGGCGATTTTGTGTTGGTGCCACGGGTGGGCAGCCACCTGATCGTGTTTGGTGGCATCGACGATATGGAGGAGAAGTTTGCCAAACTCAAGGCATTATACGAAAGGGGTTGGGAACCCCGCGAATGGAATTGTTACAAGACAGTGAATTTGAAATTTAAAGGACAAATAGTTTGCACAAAAGCTAATGATATATGAGCCACGAATCGAATATTATTGCCGCCATTGATATTGGAACCACAAAAATTGTGGCCACCGCAGGTCGTCGCATGCCCAATGGGCAGATCTCTGTCCTTGGGATTGAACAGGTTGTGTCAACCGGTGTCAAGAGGGGTGTGATCCTCAATATTGAGGAGACCGTCAGCGCCATCCGGAAGGTGATACAGCTCTTGGAACAGCGGTTGAATGTGAAGATTTCCAATGTGTTCGTCGGTATTGCTGGTCAACATATTCGCAGCATGCAGAATAAGGTCTACACCTACATCGATCCCAATATGGAGATTAAGTTGAAGGATGTGGACACTTTGTACAAAGACAATGAACGGATGTATGTGGAGCCGGGGCTTAAAATCCTGCACATCATCCCTCAGGATTATTGCGTCGACCAGGAGACTGGGGTGAAATCGCCCATTGGCATGTCGGGGCGGAAGTTTGAAGGTAACTTCCATATCGTGATGGCCAGCGACGCATCCTTGCAGAATATACATAAGTGCATCAGCCGTGCCGGGCTCCACTTGCAGGAGCTTTTGTTGGAACCTTTGGCTTCGGCTCGCAGCACCATCACCAACGAGGAAAAAGAGATTGGTGTGGTATTGGTCGATATTGGGGGTGGTACAACCGATGTGGCCGTTTTTCACGATGGCATCTTGCGTCATACAGCGGTTATCCCCTTGGGTGGGCATGTGGTGACCAACGACATCAAGGAAGGTTGTTCCGTGCTGCCCAAACAGGCCGAATCGCTTAAGGTGAATTATGGCTCGGCATTGGGCGATATGGCCCGCGAAGATATGGTAATCACCCTGCCTGGTGTTTCGCAGGGGTGGGAATCGAAGGAGATCTCGTGTAAAACGCTCTCTTATATCATTCAGGCACGCATGGAGGAGATCATCGACTTTGTGTGCCATGAAATTGAGGCTTCGGGCTATTACGACAAGTTGGGTGCCGGTGTTGTGTTGACCGGTGGTGGTGCCATGCTGAAAAACGTGACCCATCTGTTTAAGTTCCGTTCGGGACTCGATGTGCGCATCGGAAGGCCCAATGTTTTTGCCGTGGATGACGAGTCTTATGTTGACCAGCCGGCTTGTGCCACCGCTGTGGGATTGCTGCTGTGTGGTTTTGAGAGCCGCAGTGCCCGTGTTGTGGAGATGCCCAAATTGTTCGACGAGCCTGTAGTTGAAAAACCTGTGGAAGCACCTGTGAAGCAGGTTGCTAAGAAGGCAGTTAAGGACGATGGCAAGAAAAAGAAAGTGGGCGGCTTTATCAGTAATTTGTTCCAGGAGATTGAGAACTTTGTGAGTTACGACGACGATAAAAAGCTATGATGGTTAGTTGGTGTTGTCAAAAAATAGAATGACTATGTACGAAGACATGTTTGAGATGCCGTCGGTTCAATCATCCATAATTAAGGTGATTGGTGTGGGAGGTGGAGGTAGCAATGCGGTGAATTATATGTACAAGCAGGGAATCAAGGATGTGAATTTTGTGGTTTGCAATACCGATGCCCAGGCCTTGGCCAACAGTCCCGTGCCCATACGCGTCCAGCTTGGCGAAACCCTTACTGCCGGGCGTGGCGCCGGCAACCGACCCGAGAAAGGCCGTCAAAGTGCCATTGAATCTCTGGAGGAGATCAATACGATCCTGTCGGACAATACCAAGATGGTGTTTATTACCGCAGGGATGGGGGGTGGAACCGGAACTGGGGCTGCACCCATCATTGCCAAGGCGGCTCGTGAGTTGGGCATCCTCACAGTTGGTATTGTCACCATTCCATTCCGTTTCGAAGGATTCACTCGCATCAATCAGGCCATCGAAGGGATTGCCGAAATGGAAAAATACGTCGATTCGTTGCTCATCATCAACAACGAACGGTTGCGTGAGATGTACGGCGACTTGGGGGTTTCGATATCCTTCTCCAAGGCCGATGATGTGCTGGCCATTGCTGCCAAGGGCATTGCCGAGATCATTACTGTTCATGGTTATATCAATGTGGACTTTGCCGATGTGGAGACCGTGATGCGCAACAGCGGCGTGGCCGTGATGGGTTCCTCCTCTGCCGAAGGGGAACACCGAGCCATCGATGCCATTGAGGCGGCTCTCACTTCGCCATTGCTCAACAACAACAAGATTAAAGGGGCAAAAAATGTGCTGCTCAACATCACCTCGGGGACCAAAGAGATCACCATGGATGAGTTGAAAAGCATTACCGACTATGTGGAGTCGATGGTGGGCGATTCGGCCTCCATCATTTGGGGAACGGTGTTTGATGAAACGATGGGCGAAAAGGTGAATGTCACCATTGTGGCTACCGGTTTTGGCACCGATTCGTTTATGCAGACCATCACCGACAAACAGCAGAAAGTGACGCGAGTGGTGCTCAATGAAGATGGGGAGACGATGGGGGAACCCATGGAGATAACCCTCTCCGATGCCGATGAGCAGGAGCGGGTGGTCGACTTTGGCAAATTGGAGCGCGATAAAAAACAGCTGATCGAGCAGATGTACCGCCCCATTACAGCCAAACCTTCGCCCGAGGATCGCAGCGCCGACGATATTTTCCAGCTGAATGCCAGGGTAGGTCGTTACCAGCCCCACCAAACCGTGGTGGGCGATATTTATGAGGATGAACGGTTGCTCGAGCAGATTGAGAATATCCCGGCTTATAAACGCCGGCAGATGCAGCAAGCTGCTTCTATCCCACAACCCTCGGTGGAGCCCAAAAATGTGAGCCGCTTCACCATATCGTCTAAGGGGAAGAATGGCGGCTCTGTGGTGGGAGACAACCCCTTTCTGCACGATAATGTGGATTGAGAGATCAATATTTGCCGGTCCCGATGAGGTGGATGCTGATGAAGGCCGGTGGTTAATCAAAATATAAGACAATGGATTTTTTTGAACAGTTGAACGAAGACATTAAAGCAGCCATGAAAGCGCGTGAAAGCTTGAAATTGGATGCTTTACGGGGAATCAAGAAAGAATTGCTGGAAGCCAAAACAGCCAAAGGGGCGGGAGATGTTGTTCCTGAAACCGAGATTGTGCGAATTCTGCAGAAAATGGTGAAGCAACGCCGCGATTCGGCCGAGATATTCAATACGCAAGGGCGTCCCGAGTTGGCCGAGAAAGAGTTGGCCGAGGCGCAAGTAATTGCGGTATATTTGCCTGCTGCCATGACCCCTGCCGAGCTGGAAGCTGCCGTGAGCGAAATTATTGCCAAAACCGGCGCCTCTTCCATCAAAGATTTGGGTAAGGTGATGGGTGTGGCTTCCAAGGAGCTGGCCGGGAAGGCCGAAGGCAAGGATATTTCGGGAATGGTCAAGAAGCTGTTGAACAGCTGATTGAACTGAAAAATGAAATAAAAGGCATCCGGATTCCGGGTGCCTTTTTTTTATTGTTGTTTTTAGGTTATCAAGTAGGCAGTTAGTCATCCGGCGCTCTGCTCGATTGGTAGCTGGTTTATTCAAATCGGATAAACATCTTGTCAAAATTAATAACCATCATGTTGAAATTTTGAATCAAGTCCTGTCCAATATTCCCATAAACAGTTTCACTTTTATTAATTTTTTCTTTTAATAAACTTATGTTCTGAAGGCTTACTTGTGTCCCTCCAATATTAAAGACGTAATCAATTTTGTACCCTTCAAACTCCTTTTGCCCACCTGCTCCTCCAAAACTTATTTTTTCAGATTTGTGGTTTATATCTATTTCCGCTTGATTCTCCTTGTAAAATTTATGATAAAATATGGTGTGGTCAGCTCCTGTATCGAAGGTGAAATGCTTTTCGTTAATATAGATTATGGGAGTTAAGCCCTCCATAGCCATATTAGAGCATTCCGAAGATAATGACTCGTCACGGGGAACGATGAAATTGCCGTTCTTAGTTATCCTCATTTCCTTTAGGGCTTCAATTACTGGAAAGCCTAATATCCCATATATCTGATAATTAATGTGGGGGAAGCAAAGTGCCTCATCTGGTAAAACCAAGAATACTACATTAAATAGGTCAATATTTCCCATAGTTAACTTGTTGCACAAAGCAAGTTTGGCTATAACATTTTCTCCGGTTATTGTCCCCACCTTGATATCAACAGGAATTATTTCCATATTTAGTTGTTTTGCAACCGATAACGAAGTTGTTGATAGATTTGCGCCCGTGTCAAAAATAAAATTAAGTGAGTCGTTATTGGCAAACATTTTTAGCGTGTTCAAGCCTGCAATATCTTTCTCCATTTTAATTGTTGTCGTTTTTTTAATGTCAACTTGTTGTGCAGGAGCGTTTTCTAATGCAGTCCATATTTTCAGACTGTTTTCATAATCGTCTAATTGCTCATGATTCAAATACTTTTTATAAGAATTCAATATGGTTAGAATCGTATTCTTGGCTTCCTTGTAATGATAAAGTTTCAAAGCATTGTCGTACCTTGTTTCGAGCAGTTTAAATTGGAGTGAATCTGGAATTGAATTCTCTTTTTCCATTAAATCCTCAATAGCCTGTTCTGAGGCGTCAAGTTTGTTGAAAGCGTTGTCTAAAACTGCTGATATGAATTTTTGATACGATTTTGACAAAGCATTCTTGTTTAATTCAAATTGCACTTTGGCCTTGAAAAAATTATTTTGTTTGGTTAATTGATAGATCTCCTTAAATGCGGTTTCATCATTTCTATCACAAGCATTCAAGCTCAAAAAAGTCAGTGCAAATATTATGATTGCTTTGAAATGTTTCATTTTACTATTTTGATTTATTCTCTGTATGCTGTGTTATTTTTTGAATATCCTTTAATAATGTTGTCCCCCTTATAATTTTTTATCCAATTCTTGGCTAAACTGAGTCTGTATTCTCTTTTAGGAGTTTTTTCATTTAATCTAATCAAATGGTTCTTTTGGTAAAGCTAATAAATTCTTAATGTATCGTGCATTATTGTAAGGTTTTCCAAATTTCATGACCTCAAATAATTCAACTGCTAAACATTGTCCAATCATTTGTCTGGTTTGGAAATCATCAAAGCCTTGTTTTCTCAATCTATCAAATGTTGCTTTAGTCTCAGGAGGGTCGTTATTCCTGATTTGATTTTTTATAATCTCAAAAATCTGTTCTCTTAATTTTTCATTTGGTTCCATAATTGCAGGATTTTGTCAGTATGCGGCACAACGGATGGCCGTTTGAGTAGTGCTGGATTTCGAAGTGCTTACTTTTCAGATAGTTGCTGTTTTATTAAATGTACTCATGTTCATTTTATCACATCGCCCCGCATTACTTATGACCGCGTGTGTGCGCCTTGCGTGAGCAGCGCGCACCTGCAGAAAGCAAGTGGGAAAGTTTAAAAATACAAATAATGTTTACACAAACAAGCTTGATGCAGGTCTGTTTTTCCAGTGGGTGCAAATCCCTTAGGGGCTGGAGTAACGCCCCGAGTCGTTAGCAATGCCATTTTAATTGCCAGCAACCTGACTGAAGCGAGTCGGGAGGTGATCTGCAACAAAGGGGCTGCTGGTGTGGATGCCATGAGTGTGAAAGAGCTTAAACCGTACCTTTGGATAGGCAACTGCCCATGTTACAGCGTTTCAATAAATAGTTTAGCTGTCAATGTTGGTAATTGGGAATTTTTAAAATCTTTAAGATTTCTGGTAATAATCAGTTCTTGCTCGTATTCAATGGCCGTAAAGTATTGAAGGCCATCTTTAAAATCTGAGAACGACTCATCATTTAACGCCAATCCAATAATTTTATCATCTAATGGCAAAACCTTAAGAATCAACCTAAGCTTCCTTAAAACCGATTTACAATATGTCCTTCAATTCTTGCATTCCAACTATTGCCATTATCTCAACCATATTGTCATTTATTTGGTAATATATGGCGTCAGAGCCACAAGGACATCTTCTATATCCTTTCTTTATATAGTCCACCGATTCAAATGCAAATGGTCTGCCGGCAATTATGTCGAAACAATCAAAAAAAGCATAAAAGTATTTGTCTGCTTGAGCCAATCCAAACTTCTCGACGCCAAAGTGGTGAATGCGAATCAAATCCTCCTTAGCTGTATTGCTTAGCCTATATTCAGACATTAAGAATAGACTTGGATTGTTTCAGAATCTGCTCTTTAGTTTCACTTGTGAATCCACTTCTTTCCGATTTTTCCAATTTTGCTCTAACCCAGTCGATCTGCGCCTGCTGTCTTCGAGCCTGTCTAATCAAATCGTTGATAAGTTCACTTTTGCTTGAATACTCCTCGTTGTCGATTTGAGCCTTCAACCATTCGTCATTTGGTTTCGAAAAAGAGATACTTTGTCTTGGCATAGCTTTAAGTTTGATGTAAAATTACACCAAATATGAATCACATGCAATTCTTTCTTCGTCATGGTGGTGACATGGCGTGTATGGTTCTCGCTTGATAAATGGCGTAAGGTTCTCCGGTAGGCAGTTAGCCTACCGGCAGCCTACTCGATTACCATGCGTTAATTGTTCCTATTTATCAAGTTTACAATTACTTTTGTCATAGTGTCTTTTTCCTCTGGTTTGCTTACTGCAATCATTAAAGTCAATGCAACCAACGTATTGTCAGCAATGCGCTTGTTTCCGTTGTCATCAAATAGTATTCCGTTACGTTCTAGAAAATATAAGAACAAGAATGCCGCAATGCGTTTATTCCCGTCAGAAAAAGAATGATTCTTGGTGATAAAATACAACAAATTTGCTGCTTTCTCTTCAATACTTGGATATAGGTCTAATCCGTCAAATGTTTGATAGATAGTTGATATGGAGCTTTTAAAGGAGTCGTCTTTTTCATGCCCGAATAAATCACTGTTACCATGAAACTTTTTTGCCAACTTTATCTGAGTCATTGCTTCCTCATATGTCAATTGATAAAGCTCTTTTCCTGAGGTGTTTTTTATCTCAAGACTTTGATAATCGTATTGGTCTAGAATATCTAATGCATACCTTTAATTATTTGATTTGCCCAAATCCTAAATTGTGTTCCCCTTTTCGACTTAATTCTATAACCAACTGAGATAATAACGTCTAAGTTGTAATAATCAACTTGGTATGTTTTTCCATCTGAAGCAGTTGTTGCATTTTTTGCAACAACTGAATCCCTTTGTAATTCCTTCTCCTTAAAGATATTGTTGAAGTGTTAAAATGGGTTCCCATTTGCTGTTCCGTGAGGGTGTTTTGCGAGGTGGGCTCATGTTGTTGTGAATCAGGTTTTTGATGTTTTATGTATCGTCGCGTGTTAACAAATTAGACATATCTTGGCAACAAATGATGCCGGTGGGTTATCAAATGATGTAGATGCTGTTTACATTTTTTCACATTAAAGATTTGTTAACAACTTACTTTTGAGTCAGCAAATTTATAAACCTATTTGTAGAATTAAATTCAAAATTTATGATGTTTAAAAATCCTCAAAAAACCGGGTTCATCAACCGCATTCCCATACGGTTGGTTTTGTGTCTGGTTTTGATGCTTTCCGCACTATCACAAAGTGAGGTGATGGCTCAAAATCTTAGGTCTGTTTCGGGACAGGTGGTCTCTGCCAGCGATCAGTTGCCTATTCCGGGGGTCAACGTGATTGTTAAAGGTACAACACGTGGCACCATTACCGATTATAACGGTGGTTTCAACATCGAGGTGTTGGATGCCGAGACGCTGGTCTTCTCTTTTATCGGTTACATTGCCCAAGAGGTGCCTGTTTCGGGCAAGTCGGCCATTAATATTGTACTGAAAGAAGATGTTTCTGATTTGGATGAAGTGTTGGTGGTTGGTTACGGTGTGCAGAAGAAAAAACTGAACACCGGCGCGACTGTCCAAGTTAAGGGCGACAACATCCAAAAGCAGAATACCACCAGCCCATTACAAGCTTTACAAGGGCAAACATCGGGCGTCACCATTTCATCTACTTCGGGACAACCGGGTGCCGATATGAAAGTGACCATCCGTGGCTTGGGTACTGTGGGCAATTCGGGTCCGCTTTATATTATTGACGGGGTGGAGGGTGACATCACCATTATCAACTCGGCCGACATTGAGTCGATCGATATCCTCAAGGATGCGGCTTCGGCGGCCATCTACGGTTCGCAGGCGGCCAACGGCGTGGTGCTGGTCACCACCAAGCAGGGATCGGCCGGCAAGGGGCAGGTTACTTTCGATGCTTATTATGGTTTGCAGAATATCACCCGCTACACCGACATGCTGAATGCGGCCGAGTACAAGACCATCATGAACGAGCAGGCCTTGAATTCGGGTGGCACCATCTACCCGGAGTCTGCTTTTGAAGGTGCTGCCGATACCGATTGGGTGCGCCAGATGTTTGTTAAGAACGCCGTGACACAGAACTACTCTTTTGGCGTGAGTGGTGGTACCGAGAAATCGGTTTATGCCTTGGGGTTAAGTTACACAGGCCAGGAAGGTATTGCCGGTGGCAAGGATGTGTCGAATTACGAGCGTTATGGTTTCCGCCTCAACACCGAGCACAAGCTTTACGACAATGCCTTGGTGATTGGGCAGCATTTGAATTTCAGCTATGTGCTGAACAATGGTATCTCGGTGGGTAACCAATACAACAACTCCCTGCGTGGTGCTTTTGCCACTTCGCCTTTGTCGCCAGTTTACGATGCCAATGGCAAGTTCAACGACACTTCCAACTCGCCTTGGTACAATGGCGACAGCAACCCTTATGGTGCGATGATGACCACCAACAACAACCGCAACGATGGACAGAAGCTGTTGGGCGATGTGTATGCCGAGCTTTCACCGGTGAAGAACTTGAAGATCCGCAGTTTGATGGGGATCAACTATTATGCTTCGGAATACCGCAGCTTCACCCCGCTATACCGTTTTTCGGTTTACACCTTCAACGAAGATCACACCACGGTGCAGCAATCTATGAGCAAGGGGCACACGCTCACCTGGACCAATACGGCCAGCTATAACATCACGTTGAACGACGACCATGCCATTGATGCTTTGGTGGGGATGGAAGCATTGCGTTACCAGGGGATGGGGCTTTCGGCCTCCAACTGGAATCTCCTCAGCCAGTTCAACGATTTTTCGCATGCTTATTTGAACAATACCACCGGACAGGCCACCATCGAGAAAGATGAGGATGGCAATGTGAAGGTGATCGACACCAAGAGTGTCAGTGGTGGGCCAAGCAACCAGTACCGCCGCCTGTCGTATTTTGCGCGTGCGGGCTACAACTACAAGGAGACTTATATGGTGAACGCCACCCTGCGTGCCGATGCCTCCTCCAAGTTTGCTGCCGGCAACCGCTGGGGTTATTTTCCATCGGTATCGGCCGGTTGGGTGATGACCAACGAATCGTTTATGGAATCAACCCAAAGCTGGCTCGATTTTATGAAACTACGGGTGAGCTGGGGTCAGGTGGGCAACCAGAACATAGATGATTTTCAGTATGCATCGCCCATCAGCACCTCCACCAATGTTACCAACGACAATCCAGCGGCCAACTACATTTTTGGCACTTCGCTGGTGAATGTGCCGGGTGCCTATCCGGTGCGCCTGTCGAACCCCAAATTGAAATGGGAGACATCGGAACAGACCAATATTGGTATCGATGCCCGTTTGTTGTCGATGCGCTTGGGCGTGAATGCCGACTTCTACATCAAGACCACCAAAGATTGGCTGGTTCAGGCACCAATCTTGGCAACTGCCGGCGCCAAAGCGCCCTTTGTGAATGGTGGCGATGTGAAGAACACCGGAGTGGAGTTGTCGCTCAACTGGACCGATAAGATTGGTGAAGTTGGTTACAACATCAGCCTGAATGGTGCCTACAATAAGAATGAGGTGGGCAACATCCCAACCGTCGACGGCATCATCCATGGCTTGACCAATATGCTTTACGACAATGCCGAGGAGTTTTACCGTGCCGAAAACGGCCATGCCATTGGTTATTTCTGGGGATACCAAACTGCCGGCATTTTTCAGAATGAGGCCGAGATTGCTGCCTGGCGTGCTGCCGGCAATGGCATTCTGCAGCCCGACGCCAAACCTGGCGACGTGAAATATGTGGATCGCAACCAGGATGGCTCCATCGATGCGGCCGACAAAACCGACTTGGGTAGTGGCATTCCCGATGTCACCTATGGCTTTAACATCAACCTCGATTATAAGGGCTTTGATTTTTCATTGAGCGCCAATGGCGTCGCCGGGAATGAAATTGTGCAGTCGTACCGCAACCACTCCAACAAACAGGCCAATTACACTTCGGCTGTTTTGGACCGTTGGACTGGTGAAGGCACCTCCAATAGTATGCCACGTGTGACAGAGACCAATATCAACTGGCAGTTTTCCGACTTGTACATCCAGGATGGCGACTTTTTGCGCATCAGCAACATTGCCTTGGGTTACGACTTCACCAATATAGTGAAGTGGAAATACCTGAGCCAGTTCCGCCTCTATGCGGCTGTTCAGAATGCCTTCACTTTCACCAAATACGATGGGATGGATCCTGAAATTGGTTACGGAACCAGCGGATGGGTGTCGGGTATCGACTTGGGTTACTATCCCCGCCCACGCACTTATCTGTTTGGTGTCAATATAAAATTCTAATCTGTTAACGATTGCAAGTATGGATAAGTTAAAACTAAATATCATTGCCTTGGGATTGTCGGGGTTGGCTTTGGCCTCCTGTTCCGACAGCTTCCTGGATGTGGATCCCAAAACATCACTGTTCGACCAGAACTACTACAAAACCATTGAAGATGCCGAGATGGCGCTTATTGGCTGTTACGACGGCTACCAGCGCACCTCTTCCAATGGGAGCCAGTCGTTTTATGTGACCTCCGAAGTGCTTTCGGACAACTGTTTTGGCGGAACAGGCAACACCGACAACCGTCTGCACCAGATGCTCGACCGTTTCGATGTCGCGCAATACCCTTCGGAAAACAATATTTTTGATGGTACCTGGACCGATTATTATGCTGGCATATTTCGGTGCAACACTTTGATTACCAAGTTGGATCAGGTGGATTGGCAGGGACAGGAGGGTGTGCGCAACCGCATCGAGGGAGAAGCACGTTTTCTAAGAGCCATCATGTATTTCGACCTGGTTCGCCTGTTCGAAAATGTTCCTTTACTGCTCGAGCCCACCACGGCCAATGTGCCCCAGGCCGAAGTGGCCGATGTTTACAAGGCCATTGCCGAGGATTTGAAATTTGCTGCTGAAAACATCAGTTATCCTGAATATTCGGCTGCTTGGGCTGCCGAAAACGACGGACGTGCTACCCAGTGGGCTGCTAAAGCCATCTTGGGTCGGGTGTTCCTGTTTTATACCGGCTACTACAATGCAACCGATTTGGCGGGTGTGGTGGATAAAAGCTATGTGTTGACCGCTCTGGAGAATGTGATTGCTGAAAGCAAATTCGGTTTGGTGGGTGAGTATAAGAATCTTTGGGAAGCTGCCTCTTCTACGCCTGATGTGGTCAACAACAAGTTGGTGACCACCTGGGCCGGTCGCGGAAATTCAGAAATCATTTTTGCCCAGAAATTCAATTTTACTCAGGATTACAACGGTAATGTGGATGGCAACCGCTGGCTGGTGATGCTGGGGTTGCGCAAAACAAACTATGCACCTTATGGCCAGGGCTGGGGTGCCTGCACCGTGAACCCCAAGCTGGTGAGCAGTTTCAATGTCAAGGATGCCCGCCGCATGGCTTCAGTGATCGATGCTGAAAATGAAGGGGTGGTAACCGCTCTTGACCTTAACGATCAGCGCGAATACACCGGTTATTACAACAAGAAGTACATCCCGATGTGCTTGCCCGATGGCACCACGGCCGTCACTGGTTTGGGTAGTGGTGATTTTCAAATATCACAATATCAGGACTATGTGGTGATGCGTTATGCCGATGTGTTGTTGATGGCTGCCGAGTTGGGAAGTGGCAATGCACAGGATTATTTCGATCAGGTGCGTGGCCGTGCCGGGCTGACCGACAAGTTGGCACCCACCAAGGAGAATATCATGGCCGAAAGGCGCTTTGAATTTGCTTTCGAAGGGTTGCGTTACTGGGATTTGTTGCGCCAGGGGCTCGACAAGGCGGCTGCAACCATTGCCGAGTCGGATGTGAAATTGTTGAGCGGTGGTGTGGATGATGTGGTCAGCATTAGTGCTTCCAACATTACCAAAACACGTGGGTTCATGCAGATACCCAACAACCAGATCACCCTTTCCAATGGTGTGTTGAAACAAAATGCAGGTTGGTAAAATATTTAACATTAAGATTTATGAAAAGTATATATAAATTTTTGTCGCTGTTGGTGGCTGCGGTGTGGATGTTTTCCGCCTGCCAGCCTGACGATTTCAGCATGGGTGCCAAGGATGTGTCGCCCGAAGATTTGGAGGAGGGCATTGCCTATACCATCGAGTTTGACGCCACCACACCCAATGTGGTCTATCTTAAAAGCAAAATGGACAGCCGCTACACGCCCGTGTGGAACCATCCGCAGGGCAGGAGCCAGGATAAGGTGGTGACATTGAAGCTGCCCTTTGCCGGAACCTATAACGTTCAGTTTGGTGTTTTGACCCGTGGTGGTGTGGTTTATGCCCAGGAGACCTCTTTTACCCTCGACCAGATGAATGTCGACTTTATTAAGAATCCCCTTTGGCCCTTGCTGACCGGTGGTATCGGAAAAAGTAAAACCTGGGTGCTCGACCTGAACGAAGATGCGGTTTCGAAATACTTCCTCGGCCCCCTGTATTTTTATGGTACTGAGGATAGCTGGGAGAGTTTGGCCATGTATGCTGCAGGAAGCTCCGGTGACAAGGTGAAAGAGGTTTTGGGCATCAGTGATTCCTGGAACTGGAGCCCCGATTACAAAGGTAATTCCTGGATGATGAGCGCTGGTGACTATGGCACTATGACCTTCGATTTGATTGATGGTGCCAATCTTACGGTGGATCACAAAATGCTTGGACGTTCAGAAACAGGAACCTTTATGATGGATGCCGAAAAACACACCATGCGCACCACCGATGCATTTATTCTACACGATGCAGGTCGTGATGGGCAGGTGATCGACTGGGGCAACATCAAAATCCTGTCGCTAACCGAAACCAGCATGCAACTGGCTGTTTTGCGCGACCCTGTTTTGTCGGGAGATGGGGCATGCTTATTAGTTTATAATTTCATTTCCAAAGAGTATTCCGATGCTTGGACGCCTGGTGAAGAAGCCGAGCCGGAACCTGCTCTGCCCGACAACTGGGAGGACGATGTGAATGTAGATGTGTCGTATGTGCGTAAGTGGGTGCTTTCAGCTTCCAATCCATTTGATTGGGCTAAGTTGGATGGTTCGTTGATGAACAACTGGAATACGCCGGCTGATTATCCCGAGTGGACCGGCTTCAATGCTTCGGTGCCGGCAACCTATGCCAATTTCTCCATCACGCTCAACTCCAAAGAGAATACTGTTGCCTATGTGGCGCCCGATGGCACCAAATCAGCTGGAACCTATGCTTTGGATGAAAAGGGATTCTATACCTTTAGTGGTGTGACTCCAGCCTTCAATATTTGCGGTGGTGTCAACCTGGCCACCAGTGCCGACAACCAGTGGCGCATCCTCAAAATAGAGAAGGATGAGTTGGGTTCACTCACCGGTATGTGGGTGGGCGTGCGCGATGCCGTGAAACCCGAATACATGGCTTACCATTTGATTCCCCAAAGTGGTAGTGCAACGGTGGATCCTGCGGAACAGATCAAAAAGATGCTTTGCGCACAAACTTGGGCATTGGATGCCAATCGCCAATTCGATGTGGCAACCAGTTGGGGTGCCGAACAGGGGCCTGTCATCTTCTCCGATTATGCCACCTGGTTTTGGAATCCCATGCCGGGCGAACATCCAGCGGCGGGTGAAGCAGCCATCGACTATGGCTCTATGAAATTTGCCACCGATGGCACCTTTGTGGTGAAGCAGCGCAAACGCGTTTACACATTCGTGGAGGAGGGTGAAACCAAAGAGCGGGCTGGTATGCCGGTTGAAGGCGATGTGCTGGCTTCTGATGAGGAGTTAACGATCAACGGCACCTGGAGCTACGACAATGAGGATAAGTCCATCACCATGTCTGCCGGCATGTTGCACCCCTGGACTTACGACCATGCCGTTGCCGATTGGGGCGCTGTGAAACTCTATAAAATTGAGGCCAATGCCGTGTTGTTGCAAGTCACTCGCTCCAAGGAGCTGTCGGGTGAGGATGCCATGCCTTTGACCTATATTTTTGTACCAAAACAGTAAATAAAATGAGAGGGTGTCCAAAAAATGAAACTTGCCTTTTTGGGCACCCTTTTTTAAAAGTAATCAAAAGAGAATATTTCATTTTAATAATTGAACTCTTTTTTATTCTCCAAAGAATTTTTCGCATGAAGGATCGTATCAAATGCATTTTTTCTCTCCTATTGGTGGCCAGTGCCATGGTGCTTGGCTGTTCATCCGACGACAAGCCGGTGACGCCCGAAATAACCCTCTCCGATGAGGTGGTGGTTTTTGCCAAAGGAGCAGCCTATAAGACGGTGGACATCAGTAGTAATGTTGATTTTACGGTGGCCAGTTCGCAAAGCTGGTGTACCGTCACGCCCCAATCGGGCAACTCCGACAGCCGGGTGGTTAAAATATCGGTGGAAGCCAACACGACCAGTGACGAGCGCAGTGCCGTGGTGACCATTGCTGCGGGCGCCTATTCCAAACAAATTAATGTGAGTCAGGCTTTGACTGAAGCTCTGATTCTAAAACAGATTCAATATTCTATTCCTGCCGGGGGCGGGCCTCTCACGGTTGAGTATCAAACCACTGGCCAGGCCGAAATCACCATCGGCAAATCCTGGATCACCAGGAACCAAACAAAAACCCTATCTGAAAAATCTGAAACATTCAATATATCGGCCAACACCGCCATGGTGGCGCGTACAGCAACCATCGAGTTCAAGCTGGGCAACATTACCGAAACCGCTACCATTGTGCAGTCGCGCGTGGATTTGGCCATCCCGGCTGATCAAACCGGAGTGGAGAGCGATGCCATTGCTTTGAGCAAAAAGATGAAAATCGGCTGGAACCTTGGGAATACCCTTGAAGCCATTGGATCCGAAACGGCCTGGGGCAATCCCAAAACCACCCAAGCGCTAATTGATGTGGTGAAGGCCGCCGGGTTTGATGCCGTGCGAATTCCTTGCTCTTGGAGCACTTACCTCGAGGATGAGGTGGATTATGTGATCAACGACGAGTGGTTGGCGCGCGTGAAAGAGGTGGTAGACTATTGTGTGGCCAGCGACCTGTATGCCATCATCAACATACACTGGGATGGGGGTTGGCTCGAAAACAACCCTGTTTACGAAAAACAGGCCGCCATCAATAAGAAACAAAAAGCCCTTTGGAATCAGATTGCCGTCTGTTTCCGCGATTACGACGAGCACGTGCTGTTTGCCGGTACCAACGAGGTGCATGCTAGTTATGGCGCCCCTTCGGCTGAAAACCTGGAGGTGCAGATGTCGTTCAACCAGACCTTTGTGGATGCCGTGCGCGAAACAAGTGGCAAAAATGCTTACCGCAATTTGATTGTTCAAAGCTACAACACCAACATCGACTTGGCTTACAAACATTTGGTGATGCCTGTTGATAAGGTGTCGAAGCGGTTGATGGCCGAGGTGCATTACTACGACCCGTGGGATTTCTGCGGAGAAGAGGGTGCCACTTTCAAATATTTGTGGGGCGAGCCGTATAAAAATATGATAGGTGTCTCCAATTGGGGGCAGGAAGACCATCTGGAAACAGAGTTCAATAAGATGAAGATCAAATTCTATGACCAAGGTATTCCTGTGATTTTGGGTGAATTTGGAGCCATGTTTCGGGACGATTTGCCCGAAGCGGTGAAAGCCATCCATAAGGAGGCGCGGTGCTATTACCTGAAGACGGTGACTGCCAAAGCCCTTGAAAAAGGGATTATTCCCTTTTATTGGGACAATGGGGGGACAGGAAACAACAGTTTCGGCTTGATTGACCGGAACAAACGTCAAGTGGTCCATACCGATGCCGTCAACGCCCTGATGGAGGGTGCCGGAAAGAGATAATTGGTTAGTTTGTATCATGTGAAAAAGAGTTAGTAGATGAAGAAATTTTTAGTTGTCGCCCTGGGATGGCTGGTGTTGGCTTGTAGCCCTCAAAACTGGCGTACCGACGATGCTGGATTGACCCTGTATCCGAAAAAAGACCAATCAACCGGCAAGGCCATTCGCCTGGAACCCTATGCCGATGGCGTGGTGCGCGTGATGGTGTCGCCTGCCGATACTTTTAGCACTCGCCCAAGCCTGATGGTTTTGCCGCGTGGCCAAAAGGTGAATTTCAATGTTGACGACCAAGGCGCTGAGCTTTTGCTCTCGACAGCCCGGATGAAGGTTCGCATCAACAAAATCACCGGCGTGGTGAAGTTTTACAATGCCAACGACAGTTTGCTGTTGTCCGAAGAAATTCAGGGTGGTCGTTCGTTCCAGCCGATGGAAGTGGAGGGCGACAAAGCCTATTCGGTGCGGCAGGTGTTTGAGTCACCCGATGATGAGGCTTTTTACGGCCTGGGTCAGCACCAGAGTGATGAATTCAACTGGAAGGGACGCAACGAAGAGTTGTTTCAGTACAACACCAAGGTGTCGGTGCCTTTTGTGGTCTCGAACCGCAACTACGGCTTGCTGTGGGACAACAACTCCTTGTCGCGCTTTGGCGATCCCCGACCCTATGCTAACCTCGACCAGTTTGTGCTGTTCGACAAAAATGGCGTGGAAGGTGGATTGACCGCTACTTATATGGTGAACAAGGATCCCAAGCAGGTGTTTGCCGTGCGCACCGAATCGGCCATCGATTACGAAAATATCAAATCGGTGCTTAACTTCCCCAAGGATTTCCCTTTTCACAATGCAGCCATTACATGGGAGGGTGAGATACAGCCTAAGGAGAGCGGCGTGTTCCGTTTCAACCTCTATTATGCTGGTTACACCAAGGTGTACCTCGACGACAGCCTGGTGGTGGCCGAGCGTTGGCGTACTGCCTGGAATCCCAACAGCTACAAGTTCAATGTGCCATTGACTAGTGGTAAGCGTCACAAGATCCGCCTAGAATGGCAGCCCGATGGTGGTGTGTCGTACATCGGCCTCAAGGCGCTCTCGCCGGTTGACGAGCAGGAGCAGCAAAAACTTTCGTTGTGGTCGGAGATGGCCAGGCAGATCGATTACTATGTTGTCGTGGGCAACAATGCCGATGAAGTGATTAGCGGTTACCGTACCATCACCGGCAAGTCGCAGGTAATGCCCAAATGGGCCATGGGCTTTTGGCAGAGTCGCGAGCGGTACAAAACGCAGGATGAGATTGTGAACACCATGAAAGAGTTCCGCCGCCGCCAGATCCCCATCGACAATATTGTTTTGGACTGGAACTACTGGCCCGAGGATGCTTGGGGCAGCCACGAATTCGATAAGGCACGGTTTCCCGATCCCAAGAAGATGGTGGACGATATCCATGCCATGAATGCCCGGATGATGATTTCGGTATGGCCCAAGTTTTATGTCACCACCGACCATTATAAGGAGTTCGACAGCCAGGGTTGGATGTACCAACAGGCTGTAAAGGATAGCATCCGCGACTGGGTTGGCCCCGGTTACGTGGGCTCTTTCTACGACGCCTACTCGCCCGAAGCACGCCAGCTGTTCTGGAAACAGATGCAAGAACACCTCTATCCGTTGGGCATCGATGCCTGGTGGATGGATGCCAGTGAACCCAATGTGCGCGACTGTACCGATATGGATTACCGTAAGGCATTGTGCGGCCCAACAGCTTTGGGCACCTCTACCGAATATTTCAATGCGTATGCCCTGATGAATGCCGAAGCCATTTATGATGGCCAGCGCAGCGTGGATAATAACAAACGGGTGTTCTTGCTTACCCGCTCAGGTTTTGGTGGTTTGCAACGTTACTCCACAGCCACTTGGAGCGGCGACATCGCTTCGCGCTGGGAAGATATGAAAGCACAAATCCCCGCCGGCATCAACTTTGCCATGAGTGGCATCCCTTATTGGACCATGGATAATGGTGGGTTCTGCGTGGAGCGTCGCTTTGAAGTGGCCAAGGAGGGTTCGGTCGACCGCGATGAGTGGCGCGAGTTGAATGCTCGTTGGCACCAGTTTGGTGCGTTTGTGCCGCTTTTCCGCACCCATGGCCAGTTCCCCTTCCGTGAGATGTGGAACATTGCGCCCGACAACCACCCCGCGTACCGGTCTATGCTTTATTACAATCAATTGCGCTATCGCCTGATGCCTTACATCTATTCGTTGGCCGGATGGACCTACTTTAAGGATTACACCCTGATGCGCGGTTTGGTGATGGACTTTCCACAAGACAAGGCTGTGGTGAACATTGGCGATCAGTATCTATTTGGTCCGGCGCTGATGGTTTGTCCGGTGACCGACTACAAGGCAACCAGCCGCAAGGTGTATCTGCCTTCGGGATGCAGTTGGTACGACCTCTATTCGGGTGCCACTTACCAAGGTGGAACCTCCATTGTGGCCCCAGCGCCATACGAACGGATGCCTGTGTTTGTGCGCTCAGGCGCCATCATCCCCATGGGGCAGGTGGTGGAGCATACCGGAGCACCGGTTACTGAGCCTTACACTCTGATGGTGTATGCTGGCAGCAATGGCCAGTTCGACTGGTACAACGACGAAGGCACCAATTACGACTACGAGCAGGGCAAGTATGCCATCGTTCCGGTGAGCTACAACGATGCAACCAAAACCATTGTTTTTGGTAATCGTCAGGGAAGCTACGAAGGCATGGATGAAAGCTTGAAGGTCAATGTGGTGTTGGTTTCCGGAGATGCCGGCGTGGATAAACCAGCCCGCAAGGTTACAAGCGTTGTTTATACCGGCCAGGAGTTGACCGTTCCGCTGGATTGAGGGAATTGTTAATGAGTTAAGCGTTTAATCAATTGTTAAGAATAAGGCGTTTCTGTTGCTGCTCCGCCTCGGCTGAGAGCCTTCGAAATATCATGGAGCGGAGCGGTTAAAAAGCAATGCTGTTTGAGGTTCGGCTAGAACTTACTTTTTGCGATAATAGTTATCTTACGAACCGAGTTCATTGCTTCGAGCGGAGTGGAATGATAGTTCTTAGGTGAGCAGGCGCAGCGGCGGCTCTCTCTGTTTACTCTCTGCAACTTTAGGCAGAGAGTAAAAGCCTGTCCGGCTTGAGGACAAATTACAGAGTAGGTTGGGGTTTGGGGTGAAACCCATTTATCCACGTTCAACCCGCTTCGGGGTTGTTTTTCATCGGTGCCATAATCCGCGGATTCCATCCGCGGTTATTCACATTAAGACCTCCGGTCTTTTGTTATGATGATTGCTACTTAGTGGAGAGAGGGATCTCTTTTCGTTCAGATATAAATTTGTTATTGAAATCCAAACGGAGAGGAATGAAGAATTAAATTTTAACCAGAATCAATGTTTTTATATTAAAATTGTTCCTGTGAAAAAACTGATCATTTTATTGGGATTGGTCTCCATATTGCTGGTGGCCTGCCAGGAGCGCAAAGCCCGGATTCGGGAAACGTTCAACCATGGCTGGAAGTTCAACTTGGGCGATGTGCCCGAGGTAGCCAATGCCGCTTTTGACGACTCCGGTTGGCGCACGCTCAACTTGCCTCATGACTGGGCTATTGAGGGGAGCTTCAGTGCCGACCATCCTTCGGGTGCCGGTGGTGGAGCACTTCCCGGGGGGATAGGCTGGTACCGTAAAACCTTCACCCTGGACAATGTGAAGCCCGAACAACGGGTGTATGTCGATTTCGATGGCGTTTATATGAATTCGGAAGTGTTTGTGAACGGAACCTCGTTGGGTGTGCGGCCTAATGGCTACATCTCGTTCCGTTACGACATCACCGGGTATCTCCAGCCGGGCGAAAACACCATGGCCGTGCGGGTGGACAATGAGCACCAGCCCAACTCGCGTTGGTACAGCGGTTGCGGCATCTACCGCAATGTTTGGCTCACTAAGGTCAATGCGGTTCATGTGGATCTTTGGGGCACTTATGTCACCACGCCGGTGGTGGCTGATGATAAGGCTACCTTGAGCATGGCCACCAAAATTAAAAATGACTCCGAAGAAACCGTAACGGTTGAGGTGAATACCATCATTCTGAACAGGGAACGGCGCAAGGTGGTTCATAGTGTAGCATCCATCCAATTGGGTGCTGGTGAATCGAAGGAGTTTCCTCAGTCGTTGGAGGTGGTGGCGCCCATTTTGTGGAGTCTCGAAAACCCCTACCTCTACACGGTACGCACCGAGATACTTCAGAATGGGGATTTGGTTGACGATTACGAAACTCCGCTGGGCATTCGTTCGTTCCGGTTCGATGCCAAGGATGGGTTTTTCCTCAATGGCAAGCCTGTGAAGATCAAAGGGGTTTGCAACCATCACGACCTGGGTTGCTTGGGTGCGGCCATCAATGTGCGCGCCATCGAACGGCAGCTCGAGATACTCAAGTCCATGGGATGCAATGCCATCCGTTGCTCGCACAATCCTCCCGCACCCGAGTTGCTCGATTTGTGCGACAAGATGGGCTTCATCGTGCAAAACGAAACGTTTGACATGTGGCGCAAGCGCAAAACAACTTACGATTACTCTTTGTATTTCAACGATTGGCACGAACGGGACCTTACCGACCACATCCTGCGCGACCGCAACCACCCGTCGGTTTTCATGTGGAGCATCGGCAACGAGGTGCTGGAGCAATGGACGCACGACAATGCCGACACGCTCGATATCCAAACTGCTAACCTGCTGCTCAACTTTGAGCGCGATGCCAGTCAACTGGCCAAGGCAGGGGATGAGCTGAGTGTGAATGCCTTGCTGACACGAAAGTTGGCCAATATGGTGCGCGACCTTGACCCCACGCGCCCCATCACCTCGGGCAACAACGAGCCCAACCCCAACAATCATCTATATCAAGCAAAGGCACTCGACCTGATTGGCTACAACTACCATGAGGATTGGTTTAAAGATGTGCCCCGCAATTTTCCGGGCAAACCCTTTATCATCACCGAGAGCACTTCGGCTTTGATGACCCGCGGATATTACCGCATGCCCAGCGATTCGATGTACATCTGGCCGGTGCGGTGGGACATCCCTTTCTCCGACGAGAGTTTTTCGTGCTCTTCGTACGACAACTGCCATGTGCCTTGGGGTACCACCCACGAAGATTCGTGGCGCATCACCAAACAGAATGATTTCATCAGCGGGTTGTACGTCTGGACCGGTTTCGACTACCTGGGCGAGCCAACGCCATACTGGTACCCGGCGCGCAGCTCCTACTTCGGGATCATCGACCTGGCGGGATTCCCCAAGGATGTTTATTATATGTACCAGAGTGAATGGACCGACAAAGCGGTGCTTCATCTTTTCCCGCATTGGAATTGGAAACCGGGCCAAACCATCGACCTGTGGGCTTATTACAGTCAGGCCGATGAGGTGGAACTCTTTGTCAATGGTAAGTCGCAGGGTGTCAAACGCAAAGAAAGCGATGCTTTCCATGTGGTATGGCGCGTGGTGTATGAGCCGGGCACCATCAAAGCTGTTTCGCGCAAAGATGGGAAAGAGGTTTTGGTAAAGGAGATTCATACTGCCGGCAAGCCGGCTCGTGTGCGACTGACCGCCGACCGCAACACCATTGGTGCCGATGGATCGGACTTGAGTTTTGTTACGGTGGAAATATTGGACGACCAAGGCAACTTGGTGCCTGATGCCGACAATCTGGTGCAATTTGAAGTGTCGGGTTGCGGCTTTGTGGCGGGTGTGGATAATGGTTCGCAAACCAGCCTCGAATCCTTTAAGGCCAATCAGCGCAAAGCCTTTTATGGCCAGTGCCTGGTGGTGATTCAAAACGATGGACGCAAAGGCAATATCGTTCTAAAGGCCAATTCGGACGCTTTGCAATCGGATGAAATAGTGATTAAGGCGGCTCATTAGAGCCTCAGTCCGCCGTTTGTGAGAGTTTCGGCGGACTGATTTTTTTGAATCAATAAATGAATAATATGATAAACAACCTGAAAAGACTGATGGCTCCCCTGGCATTTTTGTTGCCATTGGGCGTTTTGGCTCAAAGTAGTGATTCGAATATGGAGAAAAAGATTGATGAGCTGATCGGCAAGATGACCCTTGAGGAGAAGGTGGCCATGTGTCACGCGCAATCAAAATTCAGCTCTCCTGGTGTTCCCCGGCTGGGCATCCCCGAGTTGTGGATGAGCGATGGCCCCCATGGTGTAAGGGCTGAAGTCAATTGGGACGATTGGGGTTATGCCGGCTGGACCAACGATTCGTGTACCGCCTTTCCTGCCCTGACGGCATTGGCTGCTTCGTTCAACCACGATTTGTCGTACCGTTATGGTCAGGCCATTGGTGCCGAAGCGCGTTACCGCCAAAAGGATGTGCTACTGGGGCCTGGGGTCAACATCTACCGCACTCCGCTCAATGGGCGTAATTTCGAATACATGGGCGAGGATCCCTTTTTGGCTTCTCAGGTGGTAGTGCCTTATATAAAAGGCGTTCAGGAGAATGGGGTGGCGGCTTGCGTGAAGCATTATGCCCTCAACAATCAGGAGGAGTGGCGTGGCCACATCAACGTGGAGCTGAGTGATCGGGCTCTTTACGAGATTTATTTGCCCGCCTTTAAAGCTGCCGTGCAACAAGGGCACGCCTGGAGCATTATGGGTGCTTACAACAAGGTGCGTGGCCAACATTGCTGTCACAACGAATTGTTGTTGAATAAGATATTGAAAGGCGAGTGGGGCTTCGATGGTGCTGTGATTACCGATTGGGGCGCCGTGCACGATGCCAAAGAGGCTATTTTCAACGGTCTGGACATCGAGATGGGAACTTGGACCAACGGGTTGACGGCTTCGGCTAAGTTTGCCTACGACGAGTACTACCTGGCGCGGCCTTTTCTGGAGATGCTGCGGAAAGGGGAGGTGCCTTTATCGGTGCTCGACGACAAAGTGCGCCGTATCCTGCGGCTGATGATGCGCACCAATATGGCCGCTAACCGCCCCTTTGGAGCTATGCACACCCGCGAACACTCGCAAACGGCTTTCGATGTGGCCAAAGAGGGCATCGTGCTGTTGAAAAACCACGACAACCTGTTGCCATTGCGTGTCGATGCCAATAAAAAGATTGCCGTGATTGGTGAAAATGCCACCCGAAGCATGACCTTGGGTGGTGGCTCCTCGGAATTGAAAGCCCGGTATGAAGTTTCTGTGCTCGAAGCCATGAAGCAGGTCTATGGGGATGGAGCCGTACAATATGCTATGGGTTATGCCAGCGGGCCATCGTCGTATGGGCGCGAAATACCTTCGGAGCTTGATCAGGAACAGCTGCGCAAGGAAGCCATTGAAGCGGCCAAACATGCCGATGTGGTTTTGTTCGTGGGTGGTTTGAATAAAAACCATTTCCAGGATTGCGAAGGAGGCGACCGTAAAAGTATGGCCTTGCCTTTTGGGCAGGATGCGTTGCTCAACGATATTTTGGCGGTCAACGCCAATGTGGCTGTGGTGCTAATCAGTGGCAACGCCGTTGATATGCCATGGATCGATCGGGTGGGTGCAGTTGTGCAGGCTTGGTACCTGGGCAGTGAGGCAGGTAATGCCATCGTTTCGGTGCTCAGTGGCGAAACCAACCCTTCGGGCAAGTTGCCTTTCTCATTCCCTGTTAAGCTGGCCGACAATGCAGCACATGCCTTTGGTACGCTCTCCTATCCCGGCGACAGCATCAACCAATACTACAAAGAGGATATACTGGTGGGATACCGCTGGCACGAAACCCGAAAAATAAAGCCACTCTTTGCCTTCGGGTATGGCTTGTCGTACACCTCGTTCGCATTTGACAACATCAAAACTGATAAAACACAGTATGCCCAAGGCGATGTGATCAAGGTGACACTTGATGTGGCCAACACCGGAGCTGTGGATGGCGCCGAAGTGGTGCAAGTTTACACCGGCATGGTGAAGTCGAAGGTGACCCGCTCGGTGAAAGAGCTGAAAGGGTTTGTGAAGCAGGCAGTGAAGGCCGGGCAAAAGGTTTCCGTTACGGTTGAAATCCCGGTTGAACAATTGGCCTATTTCAACGAACAGCAACACGCCTGGGAGGTTGAAAAAGGAACCTACAATATTATGGTGGGCAATGCCTCTAACAATATTATAAAAACGATTAAGGTTAAAGTGCAGTAGTTTTTTTGTTAACTTAGTCCTCTCCTGTCTTTGTTGAAGTGCGGGAGGGGACTTTTTATTATAGTTATACGTTTTGTAGATAAGTAATGAAAAGAAAATAATGTCGTATTTTCCACCCCCTAACCCCCTGAAGGGGGTATGTGCAACAGTCAAGTAAATCAGACAGTTGCCGAAAGTCCACTTTAGGGGATTTAGGGGTAGAATAAAGGAAAATACGACATTATTTCATTCAAAGAACTTATTTGTTGTTCGATCCAAAAAAACAGTGGCTATTTTTGGTTATTGAAAATCAAAATCTAATTATTCCATTCAATGAAAAAATTTCTACTTATTCTTACCTGTGTATGTTGTTGGGCCTTTCTTCCGTCTGTGGCTTCCAACTATGAATTGTTGTCGCCCGACGGGCATATCAAAGTGGTTGTGCAAACCCAAACTCAGCTTACTTGGGCCATCCATCACGAGGGGGATGAAATGATGGCCGCTTCACCCATCAAAATGTCGTGGAGCAATGGCATTGAGCCCGGGCTAGGCATGAAGGTCGCCTCTGCTAAGCAGGGTACTGGCCGTGATGTGGTTACTCCGGCTGTTTATCACAAAAAAACAATTGATCTGCCATACAACCATTTGGTTATTAAGGATAAAGCTGGATACTCGGTAGAGTTTCGAGCTTACAACCAAGGGGCAGCCTACCGGATTGTGGCCAATCAGAAAAAACCTTTCAAGGTGCTTTCCGAAGGCGGAGAGTTTGTATTTGGGCAGGATGCTATGGCATGGATGCCCTACAACAACCTCAACAAACCGTTCCATTCAGGCGACAGTTTTGAGTCGCAGTTCCGTACCTCTTTCGAGAATACCTATCATCATGCACCCATCCACCAGTTGGATCGTGGGCGGCTGGCATTTCTACCGGTGCTGGTGGGTGGTGCCAAAGGAAAGAAGGTATGCATCACCGAGAGCGACCTACGAAACTATCCGGGCATGTTTCTTTATGCTGATGGAAACAACCATTTGAAGAGCGCTTTTGCCCCATATCCCAAAGCTGAGCAGCAGGGAGGACACAACAACCTGCAAATGTATGTGTCCGGGCGCGAAGATTATTTGGCCAAGTGCACCTCTGGGGAATCATTTCCCTGGCGCATTGCCATGGTGGCATCCAACGATGCCCAACTGCTCGATGCCGACCTGGTGTATGCTTTGGCAGAGCCTAGCCGTTTGACCGATGTGTCGTGGATTAAGCCTGGCAAGGTGGCGTGGGACTGGTGGAACGACTGGAAACTGTTTGGTGTGGATTTCAAAGCCGGCATCAACAACGAAACATACCGTTATTACATTGATTTTGCTTCGGAGCATGGCATTGAGTATGTCATCCTCGATGAGGGCTGGACCACCCAAGGCACTGCCGACCTGTTCGATGTGGTGCCGCAAATCGACTTGCCCATGCTCATCGAATATGCCCGGGCAAAAAATGTGGGCATCATCCTGTGGGCCGGCTATTATGCCTTTGAGCGCGACATGGAAAAGGTGTGCCAGCACTATTCTGCCATGGGTGTGAAGGGATTCAAGATAGATTTTATGGATCGCGACGATCAGAAGATGGTTGATTTCACCTGGAAGGCGGCTGCTATGTGTGCCAAATACAAGTTGCTGGCCAATTTGCATGGCATGTTCAAACCGGCCGGTTTGCAGCGCACCTATCCCAATGTGCTCAATTTCGAGGGGGTGCACGGACTGGAGCAGATGAAATGGGCTGAAGCCTCTGTGGATCAGGTCACCTACGATGTCACCATTCCTTTTATTCGCATGGTGGCCGGCCCATTCGACTATACGCAAGGCGCCATGCGCAATGCGTCGCGCAACAATTATCGGCCGGTGTACTCCGAGCCCATGAGTCAGGGAACTCGTTGCCGACAGTTGGCCCAGTATGTTGTGTTTGAATCGCCGCTCAACATGATGTGCGACAATCCAGTGAATTACCAGATGGAGCCCGAGTGTACCCGGTTCATTGCCCAGGTGCCTGTGGTGTGGGATCAAACCCTGCCATTGTCGGGTCGGGTTGGGGAGCATGTGGTTTTGGCTCGCCAACGCGGTGATGCTTGGTATGTTGGGGGAATGACCAACTGGGATGCTCGCACGCTGACGGTGGATTGTTCCTTCCTGGGTGAAGGTCAATTCAAGGCCACCATTTTTTCCGATGGCATCAATGCTGCTGAAGTGGCACGGGATTACACGTTGGAGCAGAAGGTGGTTGGTGCCAACGATCGTCTCACCTTGTCGTTGGCGCCAGGTGGCGGTTTTGCCATCCGGTTTGAGCCCGTTGAATGAAGTTTGGCAGGTTTTATCTATTTGTTTAAAGCATTAAAAGGAATTATTGGATGAGGCAGTCGTTGATCTTTTTGTTGATGTTGTTTTTGTTTCCGGGTCACACCCTGAAGGCTAATGCCTACTCGTTTTCACGCCTGGATGCCTCACAGGGGTTGGTGAACAACCAGGTATTGAGCATCTATAAGGATTCAAAAGGATTTGTTTGGTTTGGCACCAATGCCGGCCTTAGCCGCTACGATGGTCACCGTTTCAGGCACTTCGTCCACGATGTGCACGACTCCACTTCCATTGCCGACAATTACATCCTCAGCATCCAAGAGTTGGCCAATGGCGATTTGCTGGTTGAAACCCGATGGCGGTATGTTGTGTACGACTACAACAAGGATCGGTTCATCAACCAGATCGATCAATATTTCAACAACCTGGTGCCTACGGCAGGTTTTCGGTCCATATTTGTGGACAACAACAAGCAGGTTTGGTTTGTGGGGCACGATAACCAACTCTTCCTGCAGGACTTTGCCAACCACCGGCTACACAACCCTTTCCGCAATGTCTCACTTGAGAACGGCGGTGTGAGCGACATCATACATACCGATCACCTTTACAGGGTTTTGTACCGCTCCGGCGTGATTGAGTACTACAACGACAAAGATTATAGCTTGGAGTTTCACAATGAATACATGGTGGGAAAGATGTTGCACGAGAGTGTGGTTATGCGCCTGTTTGTTGACCGTGAAAACGATTTGTGGGTTTACTCGGCCAATAATGGTGCCTATTATTACCAGGCATCTCGGAATACTTGGGATCATTGCACGGTCAATTCGGGGAAGTACCGCTTGTCAAGCAATCTATTGAAGAAAATTGTTCAGGATAATCATGGCGACATTTGGGTGGGAACCGACCACGGGGGTATCGACATCATCAATAAAAATTCGGGGAGTGTCAAAACCTTGCTGAACCGTCAGGAAGATGAGAAGAGCCTGTCGCAGAATTCCATTGTCGATCTGTTCAAAGACGACTTGGGCATCATTTGGGTGGCAACCTATAAGAAAGGGGTTTGTTACTACCACGAGTCCAAATTCAAATTCAGGCATTACAAGCATGTCCTGTCCGATCCCTCATCGCTGCCATACAACGATGTCAACTGTTTTTGTGAGGACGACAAGGGCAATCTTTGGATTGGCACCAATGGCTTCGGATTGATCTATTTCGATCGGCAGAAGGGGAAATATACTGTTTACCGTCACAATGCAGCCAACCCGAACTCCTTGAGCAGCGATGTGGTGGTCAGCCTTTTTCGTGACCAGGAAGGGGTGCTGTGGATCGGTACTTTTACCGGTGGCCTCTGTTCGTACGATGGATCCGTTTTTAAAAATTTTCGACAACAGCAAAATGGAGGCCAATCCATATCAAATGATAATATTTGGGCCATCACCCAAATCAAGGCAGGTTCTCTACTGATTGGAACATTGGGAAACGGATTGTTGGAGTTTGATGTGCGTTCGGGTCGCTACCAACCATCGGTCGATCCCAATTCGGTTCCCCTCATCAGCGATTTCGTCTCCTATTTGCATCTGGTCAAAAACGGTCAACTTCTTGTTGGAACTGCTAATGGTGTGGCGCTTTACGATCCTGTGAAGCGGCAGTATGCCCCTTGGCCGTTGGCTTTGGATGGCTCCCAACTGCCCATGAGCAACAATATGGTCAATGCGATTTTTGAAGATAGCCGGGGATTAATGTGGGTGGCTACGCGCGAAGGGTTGAACCTCTACGATCCGCAGACGGGTAAGCTCAAGATGTTTGGGCGCAACGATGGACTTGGTTTTGGTATTTTCAACTGCATCCTGGAAGACGACAACCGCAACATCTGGGTCAGCAAGTCGGATGGGGTGAGCAAAATTGTGATCTCCTTTGCCGATGGCGAATACCGGTTCAGTGTTTATAATTATACCAGCAAGGATGGCCTCCAGGATAATGAATTCAATGTTTATTCGAGCTTAAAAACCAGTCAGGGGGAGTTGATTTTTGGTGGCCCCAACGGTTTCAACCTTTTCTTTCCACAAAATATTGAGCACCGTCGCGATCTTCCGAAGATCATTTTTACCGATTTCCTGGTTTTTAACCGCAGCCTGAAGGTGGGTGAACGGATGGGTGGGAACCCCATTCTTCAGCAATCCATAGTCAATACCCCAAAGGTTAGCTTGCCCCACCGCATCAATGTGTTTTCCATCGAATTTGCTGCTTTTGATTATCTGATATCGCAAAATATCAATTATCGCTACAAGATGGAAGGGTTTGATGCCGATTGGGTGGAGTTGGATTCCGATTCGCGCCGCATCACCTACACCAACCTCAATGCCGGCGAGTATCGTTTCCTGGTGGAAGCGGTCAATACCGACGGCTCCACAAGCCCCCAGCCGGCCATGCTGGCCATTGAAATCCTGCCGCCGTTTTATGCTTCCGTGCCGGCCATCATCATCTATGTCCTGTTGGTAGTGCTGGCTCTCATCTGGATGCGTCATAGCCTGCTGAAGCGGGAGCGCGCCAAGTACTTGTTAGAGCAGGAGCGTTTCCATGCCCGGAGGAACCATGAGTTGGATGAGCTCAAGTTGCGTTTCCTCACCAACATCAGCCATGAGTTTCGCACCCCGCTTACCCTGATCATCACACCCCTTGAACAATTGTTGAAAGAAACCGGCCTCCAGGCTTACCAGGGCAGCCTCAACCTGATCCATCGAAACGCCCGCCAGCTGCTGCATCTGGTCAACCAGTTGCTCGATTTCCGTAAACTCGACTTGCAGGGGCTGCAATATAACCCCTCGCACGGCGATATTGTGGCTTTCATCCGCGACGTGTGCCAGCAGTTTTCCATCGAGTTTGGGAAGAAAAACATCTGTTTTGAGTTCTATGCTCCCATGCAGGAACTCAATACCAGTTTTGACAAGGATAAACTGGGGAAAATTGCCATGAACCTGCTCTCCAATGCCATGAAGTTCACCAACGAAAAGGGTGTGGTGCGCGTTGAATTATCGGTTGAAGAGCCTGTAGATGCCACCAAAATGTTGGTGTTCAAGGTGTCCGATACAGGTGTGGGCATTGCCCTCGATGAACAGGAAAAAGTATTCGATAGGTTCTATCAAAGTAAGCACACCGAGCATCTGGCCTCGGCTGGCAGTGGTATTGGCTTGAACCTTACCCGCGAGATGGTGGCTCTTCACGGCGGCACCATACGGGTGGAGAGTACCCTGGGCGAAGGATCTTCTTTCATCGTTTCGCTCCCTTGTCCCGATGTGGAACCGCAAGATGCCTTTTTGGCTGATCCCGATGACGCGGATTCCGGTTCCGGTCAGGAGGATGCAGCTGGTTTCGAACGCCAACTGGTTCTTTTGGTTGAGGACAACAGCGATTTCAGGCAATATATGAAGGAGGTGCTTGAGGTGCATTATGCTGTGGTAACTGCCGTCAATGGGGAAGAGGGATGGCAGGTGGCCATGCAAAAACTGCCCGACTTGATTGTGAGCGATGTGATGATGCCGGTGATGGATGGTCATGAGTTTTGCGCCAAGATTAAGGCCGATGTGCGCACTTCGCACATTCCATTTATCATGCTGACGGCGCAGTCGGGCGATGAGGCCAAGATATCGGGTTTCAAAACTGGTGCCGACGATTACATCACCAAGCCTTTCAATATGGACTTGCTGTTGTTGCGCATCCAGAAACAACTTGACCTCTGGAAACAGCTCCGGCAGAAGTTCCAAAAACACATAGAGGTGAAGCCTGGCGACATTGAAGTGAGCTCCTTGGACGAGGAGCTGATTAAGAAGGCCATTGCCTTTGTGGAGAAGAATATCGCCGAGCCCGATTTCTCGGTGGAGGATTTGAGTCGTGAACTGGGCATGAGCCGCGTTTACTTATATAAGAAACTTTTGGCCCTCACCGGCAAAACGCCCATTGAGTTTATCCGCATCATCCGGCTGAAACGATCGGCTCAGCTGTTTCAAAAAACCGATTTGTCGGTTTCGGAGGTGGCCTACCGGGTTGGATTCAACAATCCACGCTACTTCAGCAAGTACTTCAAGGAGGAGTTTGGGGTGTTACCTTCGGCCTTCGCACAGGGGAAAGATGATGCTGCTGCGCAGGAATAGTTGAGGTGGTAAATGGGTATGAATCGATACTTATTTGATGTCGTTTTGAAAGATTAAATTAGGGTTGAAAAATGTTTTTTAACTATAATTTAATAGTGAAAAAACCTTAAAAGAGCTAATGAAAGTGTGAAAACATTTTTGTTAGCTCTTTTTGTTTAAAATGGATAAGACGCTGAAATATAGGCTTTAGGAATTTATGTTGGCCTTAGTTGAATGATTTTTTTGATCAATTATTCCTGTTTTTTGAATGAAAAGTAATCGCTGAGTTATTGATTTGTGGGGTAATTTTAACATTTGATAAGTAATGCATCCATAGGGTATTTGGTAGGCAAATACAACCGGCGGTTTCCCATCAATCCTAGCAGTTTTGATCCTGGTTTGGGGAATATGAATTGAATGATTGTTTATCCTTTTTTTTAAAAGTTATACATAATACAGAGAGCGTTTTTTACAATGAATATAGTATGAATGAAAATTGAAGTTTGCCTATGGTATGAAAGTGACAGTATTGGGATGAGATGATCCTCAATCCAGTGGTATGGAGAAGGATCTTATTAAATGAATTCTTAATGTTTATAGGTCGGCCAGCAGTTGGGTTTTATGGATGAACGATGTGTTGGCCGGTTTAATCAGTAAATGTAAATCAAATTAAATCAGAATGAAAAAAACAATCGATCGAAGATTTGGAAAGTATGACGTGGTTAAGCGCTCATGCTTGGCGTTGGCTCTTCTTCTAAGTTTGAATATTTTTTCAGCTTCGGCCAATGGAGAAGCAGGTGAGCGGAATGAGACGGTTCTGCAAGGCAATGAGGTGGTTGTCACTGGAAAAGTGACCGACAAGCAGGGATTTCCTGTTCCTGGCGTCACCGTTTTGGTGAAAGGCACCACAACTGGTACCATCACCGATATGGATGGTAATTATAATGTAAAGGTCTCTTCCGATCAGGTACTGGTGTTCTCCTTTATTGGTATGGAGACCAAAGAAATTGAGATTAAAGGAAAAACCACCATCCATGTGGTGATGGCCGATGAAGCCATTGGTTTGAGCGAGGTGGTGGCCATTGGTTTCGGTTCGCAGAAGAAAGTGAATGTGACCGGGGCGGTTTCTACGGTTAATGCCGAAGTGTTGGAGTCTCGTCCGGTTCAGAATGTGGCACAGGCTCTTCAGGGTGTTATTCCTGGGTTGAACTTCTCCAATAATAATGGTGGCGGAACTTTAGATAACACTTTGAATGTAAATATTCGTGGTAAGGGATCTTTAACAGGTGACGACTCCCCGCTTGTGTTGATTGATGGTGTTGAAGGCAATATGAATTCCATCAATCCTCAGGACATCGAAAGTGTCACAGTTTTGAAGGATGCTGGTGCCAGCGCCATTTATGGTGCACGGGCTGCTTTTGGGGTGATTATGGTGAAGACTAAAAACGGCCAATCGGGCAAAACAAAAGTCAGCTATTCGGGCGATTTGCGTTTTGCTGATGCGGCTCAGGTTCCTGAGATGCTTGACTCCTACAAGTTCGCGATGTATTTTAATGAAGCTGCCCGCAATTCAGGACAGAATGCTGTTTTTGCACCAGAAGTTGTGGATCGCATCATAGCTTACCAAAAAGATCCATCCTTGCCAGGAACAGTGCTTGATGCCGCTTCAAACAGATGGAAGATGTACACCGGTGCCAATGCCAATACCGATTGGTTTGCTGAGATGTACCGTAATTGGGCGCCTTCGAAAAACCACAATTTGAGCCTTAGCGGGGGTAATGAAAAAATTACCTACCTGGTCAGTGGTGGTTTGTTGGACCAACAGGGCTTGATCCGTCATGGAGAGGACCGTTTTTACCGTTACTCCTTGAACAGCAAAATATCGGCTAAACTGTCCGATTGGGCAACATTGAATTTCTCAAACCGTTGGATTCGCGAAGAGTATCAACGTCCTACTTATATGACCGGGTTGTTCTTCCACAACATTGCGCGCCGCTGGCCCGTGAATCCGGTTTACGATCCCAATGGGTTCTTGTTGTATGGTAATGAAATCCAGCAGATGGAAGATGGTGGTAAACAAAAGCAACAAAAGGATTATGTTTATCAGCAAGCGCAATTGGTATTGGAGCCTATTGCCAACTGGAAGATCTTTTTGGAGGGGAATTACAACACCGTTCAAAATTTCACCCACTGGGAAGTGTTGCCAGTCTATGGCTACGATGGCGATGGTAATTCCTATGCTGCATCCTGGAATGGTGGTGCGCCCGGGTATTCGGAAGTTGCCGAGAGTGTGGGTAAAGAGAATTATATGAGCACCAACATCTACACCGATTATACCAAAACGTTAGATGCGGGCCACAACTTCAAGGTGATGGCCGGTATGAACGCCGATATGAAGAAAACACGCGGTGTTTATGCTATGGCAAAAGATCTGATCACACCATCGGTGCCTACCTTGAATACAACCACCGATAAAAGTCCAAGGGTTAGTGGAGGTTATTCTGAATGGGCCAGCTTGGGTTATTTTGGTCGTTTCAATTACAACTTCCAGGAGAAATACCTTTTCGAAGCCAACTTCCGTTACGACGGTGCTTCCCGCTTTATTGGCGACAAACGTTGGGGTAGCTTCCCGTCGTTCTCTGCTGGTTGGAATATTGCCAAGGAATCCTTTTTTGGCTCTTTGGCCGATCACATCGGAAACTTGAAGGTGCGTGCCGCCTGGGGACGCTTGGGCAATATGAAGGGTGACAACTGGTATCCTTTCTACTTGACAGTTCCTTTCACGCCATCTGCTGGATCTTGGATGGTGGATGGTGCTAAGCCCAATGTGGCATCGGCTCCTGGTATCGTCACCTCGCTGATGACTTGGGAAAAAGTTGAATCTTACGGACTGGGTTTAGACTGGTCGGCATTGAACAACCGCTTGATTGGTTCTTTTGATCTCTTTACTCGAACCACCCGCGATATGGTAGGCCCTGCTCCTGAATTATCTGATGTTCTTGGAGTGAATCCTCCAGATATTAATAATACCGACATGGAATCCAAAGGGTGGGAGTTGGAATTAAGCTGGCGCGACAAGGTTGCCGAATTCAGCTACGGTGTCAGAGTTGTGCTTTCGGATGACCGCCAGAAGGTTCTTAAATATCCAAATGCTTCATACTCTTTGGGTAGTTATTACAATAATCGTCCCGTGGGAGATATTTGGGGCTACACCACTGTTGGGATCGCTAAGTCTAGTGATGAGATGAATGCCCATTTGGCCAATGTAAATCAGAGTGCTATTGGAAACCAGTGGGATGCAGGAGATATTATGTATGCCGACCTGAACGGGGATGGTAAGATTAACAGTGGTGCCAATACATTGAAGGATCATGGTGATTTGAGCGTGATCGGGAACAATACACCAAGATACAAATACGGGGTAACCTTGGATTGTGCTTGGAAAGGATTGGATTTCAGTATGTTTATCCAAGGTGTGGGTAAGCGCGATTATATGTTGTCCGGTCCTTACTTCTGGGGTGCTCAGGGTGGTATGTGGCAATCGGCCGGTTTCAAGGAACATTGGGATTTCTTCCGTGCCGAGGATAACGCGTTGGGCGCTAATTTGGATGCCTATTTTCCCCGTCCATTATTTACAACGCAAAAAAATCAACAAACCCAAACCCGCTATTTGCAGGATGCCTCTTATGTGCGTTTGAAAAACATTCAGTTGGGATATAAGTTGCCAGGATCTTGGTTGTCGAAAGTTAAGTTGAGCTCGGTTCGTTTTTATGTTTCTGCCGACAACTTGTTGACCATCTCCGACATCACCGGGATTTTTGATCCTGAACTGTTGGGTGGCGACTGGGGTGCAGGCAAACTCTACCCGCTTAGTAAAACAATTTCGTGTGGTGTAAATATTAACTTTTAATTTGGCTGGAAAATGAAAATAAAAAATAGATTGACTCACCATTTTACACTTGGTTTGGCCTGCCTTTTTGGGGTAGCTTTATCATCGTGTGAGGATTTTTTGGATCGTGAACCGCTCGATAGAATCACGGTGCCCCAATTCTTCAATACAGAAGCAGACTTGGCGGCCTACTCAGTTTCTTATTACCCATCAACTTTTTCTACCCATTCGGGATGGGGAATTGGTGTAGGGAACTATGACAACCATACCGATAACCAGGCTACAACAGACGCGAACCTTTATCGCTATGTTAAGGGACACTGGAAGGTACCTCAGAGTGGGGATTTGGGATTTGGCAATATTCGTGCTTTCAACTACTTCTTTGAGCAAGTGCTGCCCAAGTACGAGCAAAACGCCATTACTGGCACCCCTGCCAATATCGAACATTATATTGGTGAAGTATATTTTCTGCGGGCGATGACCAACTTCCAAAAGTTGCAGACTTATGGCGATTTCCCGATCATCACCTCTGTTCTTGAAGATAATCATGAGGCTTTGGTGGAGGCAGCTAAAAGGGCGCCCCGTAACTTATTTGCCCGTTTCATCCTTGAGGATTTGGATCGTGCCATTGATATGTTGCAGGATGGTTTCAAAAAGAAAAACCGGTTGACACGTGATGCTGCATTGTTGGCAAAGTCGCGAGTTGCTCTCTATGAAGGAACCTTTTTGAAACACCACCGTGGTACACCCCGTGTCCCCGGTGAAGCTGGTTGGCCAGGAGCCAAGATGTCCTATAACAGTGGTTTTACCATTGATCTGGATGGCGAAATTAATTTCTTCCTGACTCAGGCCATGGCAGCTGCAAAAGAGGTAGCCGACAAGGTATCATTGACCCCAAACTCTGGAAAGGCAAATCCTGAAGGATCGGAATTTGCTGGTTGGAACCCCTATTTTGAGATGTTTGCCGCTCAGGATATGAGCAATATTGATGAGGTTTTGTTCTGGCGTGATTACAGCTTGGATCTTTCGGTTACCCATGGCGTTTCCGTGTATCTTAAGCGTGGTGGTAACACTGGTTTGACCAAAGGTATGGTGGATTCCTATTTGATGAAAAATGGATTGCCCATCTATGCTGCAGGCTCCGGTTATGTTGGCGATGAAACCATTATGAAGACTAAGGAAGGGCGTGATGAGCGTTTGCAGATGTTTGTTGCTGGTGAAACTGACCGTTTTTCGAATGAGGCAGAAAATTCGGAATATGGCTACCCCGGAATTGTCGAATTACAAGAAACAAGGGATGTTACCGGCTATCGCCCTCGTAAGTTCCTCTCATTTGATCCTAAAGAGGCTCCTGGCTCAGAGTTGACTTGTACCGCAGGTTCTATTGTTTTCAGGGCTGTTGAGGCATACCTAAATTATATGGAAGCTTGCTACGAGAAAAATGGAACCCTCGATGGTGATGCCACCAACTATTGGGTTGCCATTCGTGAACGTGCCGGCGTTGATACTGATTTTGCCAAAACCATTGCCAATACCGACCTCTCCCGTGAGAACGACTGGGGTGCATACTCCGGTGGCGTGTTGGTGGATGCCACTTTGTACAACATCCGCCGCGAGCGTCGCAATGAGTTTATCAGCGAAGGACTGCGTTGGACCGATCTGATGCGCTGGCGTTCCATGGACCAAGTGAAAAACTATGTGGTCGAAGGGTTCAACCTGTGGGACGAAGCTTACTTGGCTGAAGAGTATTACACCGTCAACGAAGAGGGCGAAACTGAATTTATATTGTTTGGTGATGGAAGTGCCTCATCCAACGTTTCTGCTAAGGAATTGAGCAAGTACTTGCGTCCATATCAGAAAATCAGGAACAACAACCCCGTGTTTGACGGTTACAATTGGAGCGAGGCTAACTACTTATCCCCGCTTCCGATCAGGGAAATCCAGTTGGCTTCTCCCGACAAACTCTCCATCGAAACATCTAATCTGTATCAGAATCCCTATTGGCCACTTGAAGCCAATGGCGAAGCAGAAAGATAAGACGAGTTCAAATTAGCGATAATTTATATCAAATAACCATCGGAGGTGTCAATTCATCTCCGGTGGTTTTTTGTTGAAGAGTGCTCAGTTTCCTCCCTTCCCTTTTTTTCCCTCAATAAAAAGGGTACCTTTACCCGAAATAATCCGTAATCATTTTAGTTGGCTCTCTTTCCTGTTTTTTAACGGGAGGGATGGTTATTGCTTTTATTTTTTATAGATCATGCTTAGAAGTGTTATTCGCAAAGATGTGCAGGAGCTTTACTCAACGCCCATTGTCCAGCAAACCTCTTTCTGGTCGAATGTTAAGAATGAGTTGGGCGAAGAGACTCTGGCCATCAATTTTACGGTCGAAGGATCCTATTTTAGTCTAAACTTCAGAGGAAAGAGTGGCGTGGAATCCGATCTGTTGGTCGTCCTGCAATACATCGACCATCACCATTGCATTGCTTATGTCCCCTATGGCCCGGAGCTGGAGCCTGCCGAAGAGAACCAGGGCACCTTCCTGGAGGAGTTGACCGAGAGTTTGCGCTCCTTCCTGCCGGCTGGTTGTATCCTGGTGCGTTACGATTTGTGTTGGGAATCCTATTGGGCCAAGGATGATGCTTGTTTCGATCCCGACGGATCTTGGAGAGGGGAGCCCTCCATTCAGTCTCAGGAGCTGCGGTTCAATTATGGCACCGTCAATTGGAATTTCAAACGTGCCCAATTCAACATACTGCCTTCCAATACCATCTTTGTGGATTTGGATCGCGATGCACCTCTAATTCTCAATAAAATGCATGCCAAAACGCGCTACAACATCAATTTGGCGGGGCGCAAAGGGGTGGTGGTGCGGTCCTTGGGGATGGAGTCACTCGATGTGTGGTACGCGCTGTACCAGGAGACTGCCATCCGCAACAGGATTCTGATCAACGACATCAAATATTTCGAAGCTGTGCTTAAGGCTCGTAGTGAAGATGCCTTGGCGCCTGCCGAAGTATTGCTCTTGGTGGCCGAGGTGGATCAACACCCTTTGGCTGCCATGTTCCTCATCATTTCGGGTTATCGTGGTTCTTATCTTTATGGGGCATCCTCCTCGCAAAAACGCAATTACATGGCCACCTATGCTCTTCAGTGGGAAGCCATGAAAATTTGCAAGGCTCGTGGCTGTACCGAGTACGATATGTTTGGCATTTCGCCCAACCCCGACCCCTCGCATCCCATGTATGGCTTGTACAAGTTCAAATCGGGCTTTGGCGGCGAGGTATATCATGGACTCGGATGTTGGGATTATCCATTGGATCACGATAAATACAATCTGTACAAGTCGATGGAGTTGAAAAGCCAAGGCTTCCATCTGGCGTAAAAACAGTGATCAGTATTCAGTAAACAGTAAACAATGCGAATTGTGAGTTGAGAAGTTCTATAGTTTCAACACCAAATATTTTTAATTTTGGCACCCTCCCAATTGGGGAGGGACGGGGTGGGGCTTCTAGCGCAGGACTTCAATGTGGATAGCCGCCGGTGAAACCGGTGGTAACAAGGCACCCGCAATTGCACAACACCGAAGTTGTTGAATGTGGTGGGAATGATGGGTGAAACTATTTCGTCCACAGATGACACTGATTATCACCGAGTATTGTTGTCGTTTTGTGGTTTTCGTCAGGATGCGGGTTGGTGTTGGTACTATAAATCGGTTGGAGTTGTTCTCCATCATCGGTGGGTATAGCCTTCTATCCTCGGTGAGAGTTGGTGTCATTCTCGGTGAGAGTGGAACCATATATCGGTTAGGATGGAACCATATATCGGTGAGCATGTCGTTCAACACCCGGTGAGTGATCGTAATATAAATATTGGCACCCTCCTAAAATATTAATGACCTGCGTGTTAGTATGGCCTCGCTTTGTTTGGCCTTAAGCCGGATCAACCACTAAAGGCTGTATTTTTTATTTCAGAACAAAGTCCGAAGGACTTCAATGTGAATAGCCGCCGGTGTAACCGGTGGTAACACGGATTATAATGATCCACAACACCGAAGGTGTTGAATGTGATTTTATAAAAGAGATTCCTCCCTTCCGATCGCAACGTAGTGAAGAGAGGAATCTCTTTTATTTATCGCACCATCACCTTCTCCACCCTGGTGGCTTGTCGATAATCGATTTGAACAAGGGTTATCCCCTTGAAAGGCAGTTGCAGGCTTTCATTGCCCGAAGCATTAGGTTTACTTGCCAGTTGCCTTCCTCCAAGATCCATCACTCGGATGGTGCTGTTTTGTGGCAGGTTGAACAGGTGGAGAACTCCATCTTTTACTGTTAGCCTTACCTTATTCAGCTCAACATCCTCAATCGACGTGGCCGATTTGGTTATCACCTCAATGGCTTCCGATTGTGTTATTTGGGGGCCAACCGCTTTGACGGTGTAGTAGTAAGTGTTTTGAGGCGACAAGCCTGTCACTGAAAATGCAGTGGTCAACCCGGTTTGCATGGGGAACCCATCCACAGGCTGTTCAGTTACTTTCTCACTGCCCGTGGTGATGGACATCTCGGTGATGTAAACCCGTTTGCCCTTATTGGCTTGTATCTCCACAACCGATGCATTGGTGGCTGCCGGAAGCTCGATGTTGAACACTTGATAGTCTGCTTCTGTCGTGGCGGTGCCTACTTGTTCACCATCAACCTTGATGTAGATTATGGGGCTGGCATCGGTTCCGTAACGCTTGGCTTTCAACATCAGTGTCGATGGCGTTGAGAGGTCCAATTGGGGTGAAATGATTGTGCCATTTTTTTTCCCCGACGCCATTCTGATCTCTCCCGAACTTAGTTCTGTATATCCACTGTCGTCGTTCCTCCAGCCAGCTGGCATCTCATCGAAATTAGTTTTCACTAGGGTTTTTATGCCGCCATTGGTTTCGGTGATGATTTGATACACGTTCAATTCATAATTGGCTGCGATGGACGACGAGGTCCAATTGGCTGTAAAACTTGTTTGGCTGATGTTTGTGGCGGGCAGCGCCGAGAAGTTGTCGGTGGCTGTTGCTTGTAACGTCACAACAACCGGAGTGGCCAAGCCACCACCCGAAATGGTCAGATTGGCCAACGCTGTTTCTGCTTTTGTGGGGTTGAAGGTGATGGTGACCAGCTTGCCCGCCATCGCCTCCTCTTTCGAAAGCTTGCTGACCGACAATGTGAATCGGGGCGCGTGGCTGCCGCTCAGAGCCAAGGAGAGATCGCCTGTCAACCGTTGCGCCAATACTTTGACTTCTATTTTCGAAGGTGCGGTGTAGTGGGTATTGGGCAATTGGATGGTTGAATTGTGAGCTGGGGCTGTAACCACCGGGTCTGTTTGGTTGGTGGTGAAGGCTTGCCCTACCTTGTTGCCCCAAAGGTATTCCACCAGTTCGGGGTAATCGATGAAGGGGTTGCGGTTCTCCTGAATCTTGTAAATGGCTTCGGCGCGGTTGCGTTCCTTCTCGCTCACGGGATCCTTTCGACTCCATTCCACCAATAGATCTTTCGCCCAGCTTTTCAGCATGGGGTAGGTCTCATTGGCAACGATCATGGTGGGGGCATTGGTGCCTGTCCAGTTATAGTTTTCATAGCAGGTGAACATATAGAGGTAGGCCCGGGCAAAGTCGCCTTTGTATTCGTCCAATGGTTCAAAGCAGAGTCCGTTGTATTCGGTCTTGTAGGTGTTGTTGCCCACCTTAATGCTCCCATTGTTGAAGCTGGAACCGTTGTTGATGCCCAGTGGGTAGTTGCTGCGGGCACTGTTGGCTGCGGCATCCGAAGGATTCAAGTGGTAAAGATCCTTGTAGGCATCGTTTTGGTTTCCGCCCCACCAGCTCTTGGCCACGCTGTGTTCTATGTTCATGCCATCCGGTGCACTACCATTGTCTGGGAATTTACGTTTGTTGGTGGAGTACATGTCCCACACATAACCATCCGGGTGGCGGTCACTTTTTTCGAAGCCGCTCCAGGTGCCGGAGGGACCACTGCCATAGCTCAGCCGTTTACCCACTTTGATTTTGTTGTGGAGAGCCGTTTTTAATTCGCCTTTGCTTTTGCCTTCTGCTGTGCTGTAATAGCCTACTGGTATCTGCGCCCAAAGTGAGATGCCCAACAGTAGGGTTAGGGTTAGCATCGTTATCCTTGGTAAGGCGTTCGATGCTTTGGTGGAAATTGTTTTCATATCAGCTTGTTATATGGATCAATCATATTTGAAGCTTCAAATTTATTGATTATTTCCACTCTACAACCAAAATGGTCGAATTATTGGTATGTTGTGTGATGTTTTAATCAAGACCTGACAGGATTTCGAATCCTGTCAGGTCTTGATATTTATTCCAACGTTTTCAACTCCCCACTATCGTAAACAACAGACACCACGTTGTTTTCGATCAATATGCCGCGTCCCTTGCCGGCCAGTCGGTTATCTCTGTTTTTTACATTGATGGCGATTACCTGTTGGTTGTGAAGGGGGGTGATGTCGTCGAAGATGGTGTGACCCACAATGACGCGGTCAACCTTGTAGGTTTTGCGGATGCGATCCATTGTTTCTTCATCAAAAGCTTCAAATTTGTCATCGGAGCGAACCATACCGCGGTACCACAGTAGGCCATTGCGGTCGAAAAGGGCATACGCCAGACTTTGTTGGCCTGCTATGTTCTTTTTGCCCACGCCCAGGTGTGTTTGCATGGTATGGTTGATGGTGTCCAAATTGTTTTCGCGATCCAGGATAGATTGGCTCAACCCGGCATGGACAAAGAGGCTTTTGCCGATGGTTATGGCAAAATTTCTGGTGCGAAGCCACTGTCCCAATTCTGTTTGTTTGGAGAAGAGTTCCTGGTAGGGGATGGCCAGTTCCCGCTCCAGCCTGTTGTATTTCTCTTCCATATAACGTTTGTCGCCGGCCAGCACCATATCTTCATGGTTGCCGGGCAGGAAGTGGCATTGTCCGCCATGGGAGGGGGCTTCGGCATCCAGTTTGTAGCAGAGCCAGAGTATGGGCAGTACATCCACCCCACGGTCGAAGGCATCGCCCAGCACCACCAGGTGGTTTTCGCCCCAAATCCATTCGTATTGGTCGTTGATCACCTTCCCGGCTCTTAAAATAGCCACGAATGAGTCGAAATCGCCGTGCGGATCCGACACCACGAATGTTTTGGCCGGTTCTTTGTGCCGGGCGGGTTGTTGCTTGATGGCACTAAGGGTTACCTCGAAATGGTGATTGCCCTCCTGCGAATGGACGCTGAAAGTTAGTGGGGTGGGGGTGTCCTCTATTTTCCGGATGTCGATCTTTCCGGCTTTGTCAACTTCAATCAACTTGATGTGGTTGTAGTTGTAAAGTAGGTAAGGACCATCCGGTTCGTGACTTGTTGTGAGCATTTCTTGGCCTGTTGTTGGTGAGGTGCATGCGAACAGGATAAAGTAAGGAAAAAAAAACAATAATTTATCAAGGAGGCGCTGGTTCATGTTGGCAGATTTAAAGGGATTTTTGGGTAATAAAAAGCCCTTTCCCAAAACTCATTGGTGAGCATTAGAAAAGGGCTTGGCGCACAAACTATTAATAACCCGGATTTTGTTGGTCTCTCATATTTTCATTAGCTTCCATTTCCCGTTTGGGAATGGGCAATATGATTTTGAAATCGTCTATTTTGATTGTTTGTTTTGAAAAATGCGATTCCCCCAATCTTTCAATAGTGACATTATTGCGCATAGCATCGAACAAACGGTGCCCTTCACCCATCAACTCTTTGCGTCGTTCGGTCAGCACCTGATCAATGGTCACTGTGCCGGAGACTGAATTATCGGGGTTGGCTCGCTTCACAATCTCATTGATGTAGGTAAGTGCTTTCTCATTGTCTTGTTCTTTCACGGCGGCTTCGGCTGCAATCAGGTAGACTTCCGACAGGCGGATGATGGGCACATCGGCTGCCCGCCAGTCCTCATCGCTTGAATTGCCCTGGTATTTCAGGTAGTATTTGCTGCCCAAAAGTGCCAAGCGCACATCCTTGCTGTCGGCTTTCAGCAATGTTTTGAAATCATCGGACGGGATGATGTCCTTGTATCCTTTTTCGTGGTATAGGTTGCCCACCGATTCATTCCCTGCATTGTCGGTGGCGGTGTTGATGACCTTGAACAGAATTTCTTTTTCCGAACCATTACCCCAGGCGGCGGCATATTCTTCATTGGTCCACAGCTGGTAGCCTGCTGTTTGGGCATCGGCCAGAACCTCTTCGGCCATTTTCAAGGCATTGGTGTTGTCGCCTTTGTAAAGATAAACCCTGGACAAAAGGGCTTTGGCGGCAATTTGGTTGATTTTCCCACTGTTCTTTTTCGTTGATAGCAACGGAATGGCATCCTTTAGGTCGGTGATAATTTGAGCGTAGCACTCTGAAACCGTATTCCTTCTGGGCTTAGTGTTGTGGGCTGGTCGGTTTAATACCAAAACGGCTCCCCACGATTCACCATTATTTTTTGTGTAAGGGTAACCATACACCCGAGTAACGTCGAAATGGGCCAAGGCGCGAATGGCCAAAGCTTGTCCCATCATGTCATCCGAAATGTAATCGGGATTGGCCCACAGGATGTTGTTGGCCAGCCGGATCACATAATATGGTAAGTTCCAAAATGACGAGGGTGCATTATCTTTGTTGTAGGAAAAAGTATAATAATTGGCACTGCGTTTTGTGGAACTTTCTGCTTGCGCATCCTCACCCGTCACATCTGCGTAGTACGTCATGCGGGCACCGTAATATTCGTAGCTCTGCATGGCATTATAGATTCCATTGATGGCCGACTCTGCATCGGATTCAGACATGATGGCGTTATCTGTAGAAACGGATGTTGAAGATTCAAGATCCATCCAGCTGTCGCCGCAACCATTCAGGGTCAATAATCCCGATATGGCAATCAAAATATTTATATGTTTCATAGGATGTTTTTTTGTGAATTAGAAGTTGACTTCAATACCAAACGTGACCGTTTTTAGCGGAGGCAATTCAAAATAAACACTGCCGTTGGAGGGGACCTCCGGGTCGTAGTCGTCGTATTTGGCCAAGGTCCATAAGTTGCTGGCTGAGCAATACAACCGCGCTTTGGTTAGGTTGGCTTTTTCGGCCCATCTTTTGGGCAGAGTCATCCCCACGGTTAGGTTTTTGAGGCGCAGGTGGTCGGTGCTGTGAACTCGGCGGGTGGAACTCCATTTGTTCATGGAATACAACCCTTTGGGATCATTTTCCCTAGTTAAAAATACCTCATATTTAGCCTTGTCACCTGGCTTCTGCCATCTATCGCGATAGTAAACCGGGATGTTGGAATCGGGTTCCCTGCCACCATGTTCCAATTTTTGGGCGGCATTGTCGTAGGAGTAGCCACCATAGGCAAAGGTGAAGGTAAAACCCAAATCAATAAATTTGTAGTTGATCTGGTTGCTGAAACCACCGGTCAGTTTGGGATTGATGGATTTTCCGATGACCGCATTGGCTAGTTTGGGATCCTCGGTGATCTCTTTTACCAGTTTGCCATCTTCATCCAAATGGTTGGTATAAAACTGTGGCAGGCCATTTTCGGGGTTGATGCCCACATATTCGCGCAGGTACAGGGTGTAGTATGGATAACCGACCTTACGGATGTAGGAGCCGCTGGGGATCTCCTGTTGGATGCCATCCAGCTTCAGAATCTCGTTTTTGTTGTGAGCCAGGTTGAGGTTGGTAGTCCATGTGAAGTCCTTGCGTTGGATGTTGCGCGTTTGGATCTCCAACTCTACCCCACGGTTCAACATGCTGCCCTCGTTGGTCAGGATCGATGTAAATCCATTGGTAGAAGAGATAGGTTTGTCGATCAACAGGTCTTTGGTTTTCCTGTTGTAATATTCGGCCGTGATGTCGATTCGGTTAAAGAAGGTGATGTCCAAGCCCAGGTTGAAGTTGTAGTTGGTTTCCCACTGCAATAGATTGTTTGGTAATTGTGTTTCTGCCATACCTGGTTGATTGTTGTAATCCTGGCCATAACTTGTCTGGCTTTGGTAGCCATAGTAATCGCTCGGAAGGGTGGCATTTACTCCGTAGGATGCACGCAGTTTCATGTCGGTGATCAAATCGCTGGCATTCTGGAAAAAGGCTTCGTCGCCGATGCGCCAGGCACCCGATACCGACCAGAAATTTCCCCAGCGGTTTTGAGAGGGCAGTTTGGAGCTGCCATCCCGTCGGAAACTGGCTCCCACGAAATATCTGCTGTCGTAGTTGTAGTTTACCTTAGAAATATAGGATACCATTCTGGTCTCTCGATAACTGCCACTAACGGCATATGGGGTTACTCCGTTGGAAATCTCGTTCTTCTCGGGGTTAAGGAAACTTTTAGCTGCACCACTCAACCCATCCGAATAACGAGAATCTATTTCGTAACCAACTACGGCGTCAAAGCCATGTTTATCGGCAAAGGTCTTTTCGTAGCTGGCCGTGTTGCTCCAGACCATATATTTCCGTTCGTTGTACTCTTTGTCGGCCCGGCCGTTGTCTTTTACACCATCCGAAGTGCGTGGGTCACGCCACGACTTGCCTTTCACCATCGAATAGTCGTAATTGAAGGTGCTGCGCAGCTTGATGTGGTTGTTCAGGGCGTATTCGCCATAAACGGTGTTCAACGCCCGGGTGATGTTTTCTTTGTCGAAGTTCAAGTCGGCTGTGGCCTTGGGGTTCCGGTCGCCATTCCGGGGGAAATCCCAGGCATAGCTTCCGTCTTCATTGTAAGGAGCATTTGAAGGTGTTACGGTGTTGCGCGATGAGTAAAGAGGCGAAGTATAGGTGCCACCTTCCCCGTTCACATCCTGATTGACTTCGGAGAACATCATTTTAGCACCCAGCTCCAGCTTGTCGGTCATTTGGTAGCTCACATTGAGGCGGGCGGTGATGCGCTCCAGTTGCGACTGGTACGATACCCCTTCCTGGTCGGTGTAACCCACCGAGGTGTAATATTTCACTTTGTCGTCGCCACCCCTTGCCGAAAACTCGTAGTTTTTGTGAGCCCCTTTTCGGAACAGGATGTCGGTCCAGTCGGCAAAACCACTCCAGGGGATGGGGGCATATTTATCAATGTTAGCGTCTGCAAATTCTTTGGCTTGTGCAGCATTTTTCTTGTCAATGATTGTTGCTGTGTTGATCAATCCTTCGTATAACAAGTCACGCCGCTCTTGTCCGCCCATGGGGGTGCGGTAGTCCATGGCAAAGTCGGTGAAACCCCAGTCGCCCTTGAAGGAGAAGCTGGCTTTCCCTTTTTTTCCGCTTTTGGTTTGGATCAGGATGACGCCATTGGCTGCCCTTGAACCGTATAGTGAAGCCGCAGCGGCATCCTTGATCACGGTCATGCTCTCGATGTCTGAAGGATTGAGTGTGGTCATGATGTCAAAACCACCATTCGATCCGGTGGCACTCACGTCGCCCGAGGCGACAGGAATCCCGTCGATGACATATAGGGGGCTGTTGCTGGCGTTGAATGATCCCATCCCGCGGATGCGGATGCTCACGGCCGAGCCTGGTTGGTTGGAGGATCCTCCCAAGGTAACACCCGAAGTGGTGCCTTGCAACATCTGGGTTATGTTGGTGGTGGGCACATCTTTCAATGCTTCAGTTTTTACAGTGGATGCCGAACCTGCATAAGCCGATTTTTTAAAGCTACCGTAGCCGGTGACAATCACATCCTCCAGCAGCATGTCTTCATCTTCCAGAATGACAGTGAGGGGTACGGGTGTGCTGGAGAGATCCACCTCTTTATTTTTCATGCCAATAAACGACACCACCAGGATGTTGTCGCCCGGCTGCAGGGTCATGGCAAACGATCCATCGGCAGCCGCAGCGGTTCCGCGTGTGGTGTTTTTTACCACAATGGTGGCGCCTGCCACCGGAAAGCCTGTTTTGTCAATGACCCGTCCGCTGATCTTGTTGTTTTGTTGGAATTCTGCCCGAGCATCGGGTGTGTCGCCCCTGGTGTTGGAAACGTTGGCTCGGGAGGTTATGCTTAGTGCCAATAACGAGGCAAGCATAATCAGTTGAAGCTTTCTTAATTTCATAGATTGTTTTTTAGTGTTATAATCACTTTTGCATAAATTCTTCAGCGTTGCCTGGATCCGAAATATCCAAAAATACGCCTTAGTCTTTATTTGATGTTGTATGGGCAAAAATTGGTTAAAAAAACTAAAAAGCAAGAGTGATAGGCCTCGCAAATGCGATACAAACGGATGTCTGTATTGATACTTTTATGATACAAGAGTTGAAATGTGTTTGTATATGAGATATTTGTCGATTTATTCTGTTTTATCGGCAAAAACTAAAAATTATTGAGGAATTGGTCAGTGGTTTGCTCGGTTTGGGTTAGCCCCAGCTTTTTTCGCAAGCGGGTGCGGGCAATATTGATGCTGTGGGGCGTTTGACCGGTGATGGAAGCAATCTCCTTGGTGGTCATGTTGAGTTTCAAAAAGGTGCAGAGTCGTTTTTCATTCAGCGTCAGATTAGGGAAATCGGCAGTCAGCTTTTCATAAAAGCCCGGGTAGACGGCAATGAAACGGTGTTCCATCTCTGTCCAAACAGCTCCATGGTTGTTCTCTCGTTCCATTTCGTTGATGATGGCTTGCAATTCCGTCTTGACAGGGGTCGATTTGTTCTCCATTTTCTGCCTGATTCTGCCCATCAAGGAGTCCTTTATCTGTTGTTGTTGCGATAGTTGCATGGAGTAAAGGGCCAATTCCCTGTTTTTTTCATCCAGGTTTTTTTCAATTTTGATCTTTTGCTTTTCCAAAAACCGTTGTTTGATCAGGAATTCCTCGCGCAGGTGTTTTTGTTTATGCCGAATGTTGAGGATGATCAATCCTAAGGAGAGTAATCCCAACAACAGTATGATGGAGATTAGAATGTAACGATCCCTTTCGTTGGCCTGTTGAGTTTTGAAATGGTTGTTTTTGAAATCGGCATCCAATTGGGCAATTTCAATCGATTTGCTGGTGTTGTAAAGCTGCTCCTTTAGGTTGAGGTAATGCGTTTGGTGCTCTAAAGCCAAGTCGAACTGTCGTAGGGCTTGGTATGCTTTCATCATCCCCTCGTGACACGACAATAGACGTTCGTTTAATTGGTAGGTTTTTGCCAGCGCCAAGGCTTCTGAATAATATACCAAAGCCGAGTCGTTCTGGGAAAGATATAGGTGGTATTCGCCAAAATCCAATAGGTTCGATATCTTATTGCGCGGTTCGAAGGTTTGACCCAGGAAATATTCGGCCTGCTTTAATGCTTTGAACGCTTTGGTTGTTTCACCCATGGCCAACAATGGGCCACTGATGTTGCCGAAGTAGATGGCCGATTCCAGGGGCGATATATGTTCCTTAAGCGCATAACTTTTTTCATAAAACTCAAGCGCCAGTTCCTTTTTGCCCATTTGGGAGTAGATGGTGCCAATGTTGTTGAGGGCAGCCGATTCGCCTTCGCGTTGGTTGAGCTCCTTGCTGATGTTGAGGGCCAACTGGTAGTAGTAAAGTGCCTTGTCGTAAAGTTGCAGGTATTTGTAAATGCTCCCAATGTTGGTGTAGCTTCGTCTCAGGCCATGTTGGTCGGCAAGGTTCATGTATAAGGAGAGGGCTTTCAGCGAGGCTTCAAAGCTCTGGTTGAAATCGCCTGTTTTTTTGTAGTTGCTGCCCAGGTAATAGTATATGCGTGCCAGTTGCTTGTCGTCCCCGCTTTGTTCAAAGAATGGGATGGCTTGAATGAAGTGGTTGATCGACTGTGGGTATTGGTGAAGGGATCGTGCCACCAAGGCTTCCCTCAAGCAGATCTTCCCCATGAGCGATGGGTAATCTTTAGTGGCCAACATTGCTTTTGCCAGCTCAATCTTTTCCAAAGCCACCAAATGGGAGCTATCGTCGGTGGCTTGGAACGATAGAAGCGAATCGATCTTGTTTTCCGTGACGTTGTATTCAGCCGTTTTTTGACTCTGGCTCCATGCGTGCCAAATGGCCATTGCCGCACCGCTAATGGCCATCAATAACAGGCAAACTTTTATGGTTCTGGCGTATTCTTTGGTTGTCCTTTTTATGGATTCAATCATTGATATCGTCATAGTGTCTTTTGGGTTGCTTGAGGCTTTTATGTTTCAGTTTCAATGTTAACAATATTTTTACTAATCTCCAATAATTCTGTTCCCATTGGGATTCGGTCAACCTGATAAAAAAAGCGGCAGAGCTTATTGCCCTGCCGCTTTCTATGCTTTCACCTGTTTTTGATCAGAAAAATTTGACTCTGCTGTCTTCAATTTCTGTTTTATTCAGGATGGTTTGTATCAATTGATAATCAACTTTATAGCCATTTTGTTGCTTCAGTTGCGCTTGTTCCATCTCTTTGCTCACTTCATTGAGGGGCGCGGAGTTGGTGACCTGAATCATGTAAACGCCGTTGTACCCTTTCACTGGGCCAGTCAGTTTGTTTAAAGGCGCTGATGTGGCTGCTGCTACCAGAGCAGGCTCAACACCGGCACCTGGCACTTGGAACGATCCGAAGTTGATGTGGCTGGCACTTTCAACTTGTGTGTTCTTCATGGCAGCCAATTGCTCGAGCGAAGAGGCATTCTTCGACGACAGGTCGGCCATCAGTTGCTCTGCTTTCTTCTCATTGATGAGTTCACGGGAGATGGATGCGCTCACATCTTCCAGCTTGGCATATCCTTTTTCTTGTCCACCGGTCAATACGGCAATCACAATGTCATCGCCAAACTCATAAATGGGTGAGAGGTTGCCTTTTTCGGCTTCAAACGCCCAGCGAACCAGTTCGCGCGACGATTGTAGCGCACCTACTGCTTGGTCGGTCGTTTTGATGCCTTTGCCGTAACGTTTTACCAAGTTTTCTTTGGTGATGGCAGCATTGAATTTTTCCTGTGAGTTGTTTTCCGATGCAAAACGAGTGGCACTGGAGTAAACATTTTGATAGGTCTTGGAGCTATAGTCGATCTTGCGCTCTAGAGTAGCAACGTTGTATTTGGTCACCGCTTTCCCTTTGTCCTGGATTTGAACGATGTGGATGCCGAACTGTGATTCAACCTTAACCGTTTCGCCTTTGTTATTCATAAACGCTGCATCGTTGAATGGTTTTACCATGGCACCATCGGCAAACCAACCCAAATCGCCACCATTGATGGCCGAACCTGGATCTTCGCTGTATTTGCGTGCAATGGCGCCAAAATCATCACCGGCCTTGATGCGTGCCAAAAGACTGTCGGCCAGTTGGTTGTTGCGCTCAGGTGTATTGTTCCTGATCAGAATGTGACGAGCTTTCACCGAGTCGGGCAACTGTTTCACGTCTACCAAGCGGCTTAGTTTGAATGATTCGTTTTCCAAATATGGGCCGGTAACATCGTTTACCGATGCGGTTGCCGCAAATCGCTGAAGTTCGGACGACAGCTGCTCGAGTTTCCAGTAGCGGTTATCGGCCGGTGTTTCAGAGTTCATTTGCACAAACTGAATGGGATCTGTTTCCGGATTCGAAAACACTTCCTTCTGCTTGTTCACCCATTCAAAGGTGGATTGTTTGTCTTCTTCGGTAGGCTCTACGGCAAACACAACGTATTCAATGTCCCGGGTAGCCTCAACTTTATAGTTCTCTTTGTTGTCGTTGTAGTATTTTTTGATGTCCGAGCTGGTTACTTTGATCAGGCTGTCCGATACAGTGTTGTAACGCACCACCATGAAATTGAAATCCACCTCTTTGCTTTTTGCTTCGGCTTCCATCTTGGCCTGGCTGCTGGTGACATACATGCCGCTCTTGATCAGTGTAGCATATTTGGTGAAAAGCCTTTCAGCTTTCAACTGTTTTTCGAGGAAAGACCAATAGAAATTGGCTTGCGGATCCTGGTTCTTGTTTTGAAGGAAATTGATCACCTGTGCCTGGTCAAACACGCCTGTTTGTGGGTTGGTGAACATTTGGCGGATAGAGGGGTGCACGTTTTTGCCGGCAACCATATCCAAAATCTCATCTGGGGTCACTTCAATACCGATCTGCTCGTATTTTTTGTCCATCACAATTTTTTGAACCATCTGGTTCCACACTTGCTCACGCAATCGCATGGAAGTGGTTTCATCCAGTGATGAACGACCTGAGCTTAGTTTCGCATAATCCTCAAACTCTGCTATCTGGTTCTGGTAATCCTGTATGGAAACTGACTCTCCATCAATTTCAGCCACGCGTTGGTTGCTGCCGCCAAAAACCTTTTGTCCTGATCCCAAAAGGTCGTTGAGAATGAATGCCAGTAATGCCAAACCAATAAACGAGGCTACTAGAATTCCTGCTCTGTTCCTTATTCTCTCTAATGTTGCCATTGGATATAAAAATTTAGTATTTATCGTTGAAAATTAGGTTACGAATATACAAAAAAATGTATAACTGATGTCGCTTGATCCCTTTCTAATGCAAAAGAATCCAAAATTTATGATTAGTTCTCCAATAATTCAATTTTCACTTCTTCAATCCGTGTGTTTGAGGCTTCTATAATCTCAATTTTGAATTGGTTGATGACGGACTCTTCGCCTGCTTTGGGAATCGATTGGTTGTAGTAGAGGATCATGCCTGCAAGGGTTTCATACTCCTCCGAAACAGGCAGGTTCAAGTTGTATTTTTCGTTCAGGTAGTCGATCTCCAAGCGAGCCGAAAACAGGTATTCGGTGGGAGAGAGCACCTCCTCCTTATAATCGGGGGTGTCGTGTTCATCGTCGATCTCCCCGAAGATCTCCTCCAGGATATCTTCCAAGGTGATGATGCCTGCCGTGCCGCCAAATTCATCCACCACCAGGGCAATGCTCTTGTGTTGTTCGGTGAAGAGTTCCAGCAATTTGTTGGCGCCCATGGTCTCCGGTACGATGGAGATGGGGTTCATCATGTTGCGAATGCGCTTGGGGGCTTTAAACAGCTCCGATACATGAACGTAACCAATGATGTTGTCGATGGAGTCGCGGTAAACCATCACTTTTGAAAAACCCGTTGAGATGAATTTCTGTTTCAGGTTGTCGATGGTGTCGTTTACCTCAATGGCTTCAATATCGGTGCGGGGGACTGAGCACTCCCTGATTTTGATCTTTGAAAAGTCCAGCGCATTTTTCAAAAGCTTCACCTCTTGAGGTAAATTGTTGCGCGTGCTTAATTGCGACTGGTGTTTGGTCAAAAGGTTGTCCAGGTCGATACGCCCCAATATCAGCTTTTCTTTTTTGTTGTTGTCGCGGATACGGAATAACTTATTGAGGATCAAATGGGTGATCCACTGGGTGAACTGGCTGATGGGGTAGAATAGGGCATAGAAGAACATGAGCGGTAAGGCAATCACGTTCAATACCATGGAAGGATTAATCTGGATCAGTGTTTTGGGCAGAAACTCTGCCACAATCAGGATGATCAGTGTGGATATGATGGTTTGAGCCAGCATTACGGCCGTGTCGTTGGCTCCCAGGGCAACCAGGAACGGGGAGAGCAGCTTGCTCAGTTCCAAACTGTAAACCACCAGTGCCACATTGTTGCCAATGAGGATGGTGGATATAAAGATGCCTGGATGGTTGTTGAACCGGTCGATGATTTTGGATATGGTGGGGTATTTTTTTTTGTTGATCTCAATGATCAACTTGTTGGAGGTGAGGAAAGCCATCTCACTTCCCGAAAAGAAAGCCGACAGGATTAATGTTAGTATGATAATGGTGATGCTGACCATCGGATATTGCTGTAGTGTTTAATTCTTATTGTTCTTCTTCTTTTTCCGGTTCCTCTATCTCTATCTCGCCACTCGGTTTCTTTATTTCATACCATGAGAGATCCTCATTGGCTTCGAGTCCATAACCGGTTATGACTTGCGATTGGGTGGTTATTTTGACAAATTTTTCAGAATAGATCTGGTGTTTTTTCGCATCCCAAAAAAGTTGCTCGGTATTTAAAATGTCCCCCTTTTCGTTGATGGCTTCCACATTGTTGTTAAGTTCCCAAAGCTCTTTTTGGGAATGGTAACGGGCGTTGTTGCACTTGATTTGTGCCGTCACCTCCTTATCACTCGAAAAGCTTAAGAAATGCAATCCATTGGGGAAATCAACATAGGGCTCCTCTTTTTTGTCGTATTGAATCAGTTTGGGCGTGATCAGCTTGTATTTGACACTGCCCGAATCGGTCACCAACGATTCCAAATTGGTGACGATTAGTGAAGGGAGATCCTGTTTGTTGGCGATGGCCTGGATCTCTTCGCTGGAGTTGGGTTTACATGATGTCAAAACAACGACAGCAAGCAACAAAATGTTGCTTGCTGTTATCATGTAACGAAAACCGTTGTGTTTGTCTTTCGTTTTCAAAATTTACCGTTTTGCTCTTACTGTGGTTTTTTCTCCAATCCATCCGCCAACAGTATAGGCCGTGCCATCCTGGATCCCTTCGAAGAACAGCTCTTCCGATCCGGGGAAATACTGCGAGTAGAGGTTGATCAACTCATTGGCTTCCTGTGTTACAGTTGCATCAACGGTTTTGGCCTTGATGAACTTGTCCACGGCAACCCAATAGCCTGCCTTCTTTTCAAACTCTTTCGTGCCGATGTTCTTGGCGCCGGCTGCATAGAGTTTGCCAATCAGGATATAGGGCGCACCCCAATCGCTGCGCAATTCAAGCGCTTTGTTGGCGTATGTTCTGGCCATTGGGTAGTTTTCGTGCGACATGCTGATCAGACCCATTTCATAAAGGAATTTGGCCTTCTGGTCGTTCTCTGTCTCCAAATCAACCGCTTCCTTGTAGAAATCCAAAGCTCTGTTGCTGTCATTCTGTTTTAGGTACATTTTGGCCAATCCATAAGCCGATGCCGATGATGGCTCAATGCGGTGACGGTATTCTGATGTGGCAAAAAACAAGTCGGATTCGTTGCATTCAGCGCGTACCAGAAGATAGTTCACCATTTTTAGCCAATCCAAGTTTTCTTTGTTCTCTTCCAGTTTTGGGCCGAAGATGGTGGCAATGGTTTCGCAGTCGGCAGCACCACTGGAGGCAAACAGTTGTTCGATGCCTGTTTTGGCCTGTGAATACGAATCTTTGGTTTTAGCCGAGGCCGAAGCAATCAGCTTATCGCTGAGAGCCGATGCTTTGACGTAATTGTTCACCACTTGCTCAGCAGTGAAAGAACCCTCTTTGAACAAGGCAATTGTGGAGGTCATGTAGTTCAGAACGAAGGCAGCCTGTACAGTGCTCAGCTTTCCGTTCACCGACTCTTCCAGCAATTGGTTGGCTTGTTTTACCACTTCAACGTCGTTCCGTTTGTAGTCCAACATGCTGATGGCTTTTAATCCTTTGATGTAAGAAGATGGGTACCTTGAATTATCGCCGAAATATTTCATTCGCTGATCGAAAACGTTCATCAACAAACTGTAATATTCCTCTTTCTTGACAGCATCTTTTTCTTTCTCGTAAAGCGCCGATACAATTTTAACACCGTCGGAATAAATCGACGAGTGAGCTAGCGGGCACTCATTGAACACGATGATCCATTTCGTATAAGCTTCTGCAAATTTTTTCTGTTTTACATCATCGGCAAATAATGTCAAATTGGTGGTGCATCTGATACTGTCTTCCCCATGGCCGTATTTCGAGCCATCTTCCACTCCTTTTTGGGCAAATGTGCCGGTTGTTAATAGTGTTAACAAACCAACAATAAGTAATTTTAGAATTTTCATTGTAGATTCTGTTTTTATTAGTCGTTTTTATTTAGTCAAATTTTCGTTTGATGAACCAGTACTCGAACATGGTGATGTCGAGCGTGAAACGTGCAAAACTCTCACGAATCAGGTTGTCCTGTGTCGAGCCTTTCTTGCCCCACACAAAGCTCAGGTTGACCGACGATTTGTCCCTTTTCATTGGGAAGCCTACACCAACACTGAAGCCAATCTCATCTATATTCCTTCCATTGTAGGATATGTAATCTCTGTATCGGTAACTTCCCAAGCGGTAACGCAGCCTGGCGAAGTAGCTTGTGGCTAGGCGGTCGTCGGGCATGTATTCTGCACCAAACGATATTCTCGAGCTGTTTTCGAGCGAAACTGGTTTGGACGCGTCGGTCGACAAGGCATATTCCGGCATGTTCACTTTAGCCCATTGGCTAAGCTGGAAGTCAGCCGTCACCATGATTTTGTTGTCGAAGTGGTAAGCCACCCCTGCTCCGTAACTCAACGGTATTTGCAATTGGTTGTCGTTGAAATCTTCCTGTTTATAATAAATAGTGTCAATCGCATATTGTTGGTCGAAAGAGCTGGTGCTTTCGTTGAAACTGATGCCTCGGGCTTTAAGCTCTTTGATGTCGCCATTCAAGGATGCTTGGGGTGAAAAAACAACCCCAAAAGTTAAACTGTGTTTCTGATTGATATTATACAAATATTGTGCCCCAAAATCAAAGGTGATATCACTGATGTGTGTGTCGCGAATGATTCCGTACGAAAGTGCTTGTGGATCAGTGAGTGAGGTGAAGTAGTTGGTGTGTTGTTGCTTTCCGAAAAGATAGCTGGCATGTGCCCCAAACGACAAGTTTTTTAGTGGTTCCACGCTCAATCCCAGGTACACCTTGCTTAGGTTGCCCGATCCGAGTGAGGTGCTGACGTCGCCGGTTGGCTGGGTGTTCTTGATGTTGTAGCCTGTAAAGGCATAAGGTTGCATCCCCAGGCTGCTTTTTACGCGTTTGGAAATAGGCAATCCAATGGCAAAATAGTCGAAGTTTGAATTCGACTGGTTGGTCGATCCTTGCGCCGACTTGAGGTTTTGCGAGAAGGCCGAAACCCCCGCTTCAAAGTAAAGCGACATGGTGTCCATGGCCGAATACGAGGCTGGGTTCATGCTGTTGAGATAGTTGGACGATTGCAGGGCTATGCCGGAGCCACCCATGGCTATGTTGCGCGCCATGCCTGGTTTGGCCAGTTCGCCTATGCCATAGCGCGAATAGGGCGAAAAAGTCCGCCTTTGTGCAAAGGTCATTCCTGTTGCCAACATCAGGAACAATACTAATAATAACTGGTTATAGGATTTATGCATTATGCTCTAATATACGGTTAAGACCACTCAGTACTAAATTCAAGTTTACAAAGATGGGATTTTTTAGTTTTTTAGCAAAAAAATCTGCATCCCCTCCTGTAATAATCACTTTATAATTCGAAAACTTCTCTTGCATCAACTTATCGTACCCTTCCATTTCGTTGATAATGCCCTGTATCACCCCAGCCGCAATGGCTTCCTGTGTCGTGGTGCCCACCCATTCGTTCCAAGATTCGGGGGAGCAAAGGGGTAGTTTGCGGGTGTAATGGTTCAGGGCTTTGAACCGCATTTGCATGCCTGGTGCAATATTTCCGCCCAAATAACTGTTGTTTTTTGTTACAATTTCATAAGTGATGGCCGTTCCGGCATCAATGATCAACAAGTTATTACCCGGGAAAAGTTCTGTGGCGCCAGCCACTGCTGCTAGGCGGTCAATACCTAGTGTTTCCGGGGTTTTGTATTCTATGGCGAAAGGGATCCTCAAGCTCGGTGATGCCACCAGAACCGGAACCTGATGGGGGGCCAACAGCTCCCTGATTGCTTCGGGGTGGTGCGAAACCGAGGCAATAATTGTTTTTTTGATTGGATATTGTGCGAACAATCGGTCAAAAAAGCTTTTGTCAAAGTTTTTGGTGTGGTGGGTTGCTATGAGTTGTCCCTTGTCAAAAAGCCCTGTTTTAGCTTGGGTATTTCCCGAATCAATGACTAAATTCACAAACACTTTTTATTATAACGGTTCGACATGTGCCTGCAAAATTATGAAAAAAAGTGGGTTCCATTTCATCGGGTGGCATTTAATGTAAATATAATTAAAGATGCGGAAGATTTTAGTTGTGGAGGACGACCGTTTTATTTCGGCCATATTTACCATGTTTCTTCGTGATATTGGCCACGAGATGGTGGGACGCTGTCAATCAGGACGGGAGGCGTTGGAGTTGTGTCGCTCGCTTGATCCCGATGTGATTTTGATGGACATCCATCTCGAAGGGGACTGGGATGGCATACAGACTGCCGATCGCATCACCCGCGAGTTCCACATTCCTGTGATTTTTGTCTCTTCTGACACCGACAATGAGGTGATCAACCGAGCCATCATCAGTAATTCCTACGGTTATTTGGTAAAACCCATTGATAAAAAGGAACTCGCCATCAGCATCGACTTGGCTTATTACAAGCATCGTGTCGATCAGGAGCTGAAACAACGAGAGAAGGGTTACCGCCAATTTATCAGCGATTCGCCCTTGCCAATCATGATTGTTTCCAACGGCAAGATCCAATACATCAACAACAATGCCCTTAGCCTGCTGCGTTCGCATTACATCGAGGATTTGATGGGGCTGCCTTTTTTCAATTTCGTGGCCAGCACCATCACCCCCGACCTCGAAGCGCTGATGGTGCAGCACGATGGCACTGTTGTGAAAAATCCTGTTTTTAGGTTGCGGATGAAAGACATTCATGGTAATGTCTTTTATGCTGAATTGTTGATCTCCTCGGTCGAATTTAACCATAAAACCTCACTCCAGATTATCCTCCGCAACCTATCGCGCGAATTGAAAACGGAGTTGCGCCTTGAGGCTTTAGACTATGTCGTCAAGTCGGGCATCAACCGTTTTTTCCTGGTAAGCAGCGATCTGTTGCTGCTTGATTTTTCTGATGGTTTGGCAGAACAGGCAACATGGCTTGGTTCCGGCATGGCCGATGTGCGTCTCAACTCCCAAACAATCTCCATATCGGGAAAGGATGGGGATGATCAATTTAACCATATCTTTTTTGGACACGACAGCCTGGATGGCAAAGTTGTTCATGTTTCCATCAACAACAATCCCTTGGGTGCTTTTTCTGTCCGGAAAATTGTCTCCTCTGTTGGAGAGTATTTTGGTGTGTTGTTTTACGGTTGCCCATAAGCCTGGTTGTGAATGTCGTTGATGATTTTTCCCACTTCTGCTGTTGATCCCACTGGTTTTATGGTGAGATACAACTTGTCGCGCCCCTCGGTCATGCGTGCCTTTTTGGGGTGTGCCTGCAGCCATTGTAATATTTGCATGAACACCGGCGACTGGTAGAACCACGACTCCTGGTTGCTGACGAAATAGAGGTAGAGCATTTGGTTTTTGAAAACGATTTTTTCTAATCCAAGTGTTTTGGCCACACGGCGTATGCGCACAATTTGTAGTAGGCGCAAGCCTGCTTCGGGGATGGGGCCAAAACGATCCACCAGATTGTTTTCAAAGGTTTGCAGCTCCTCCTCCGTCTCCACATTGTCCAGTTCGCGGTAGAGGTGCATCCGCTCGGCGATGTTGTTGATGTATTCGTCGGGGAAACGCATCTCCTCATCGGTCTCTATCTGGCAGTCGCTGACAAAAGCCTTGTTCTCGTTTTTGGCCATTTCATCCTGGAATACCTCCTTGTATTCGGTCTCCTTTAATTCGAGGATGGCTTCGTTGAGGATGCGTTGGTAGGTCTCATAACCAATATCCGAAATGAAACCACTCTGTTCGCCACCCAGCACATCGCCTGCCCCGCGGATGTCGAGATCCTGCATGGCAATGTTGAAGCCGCTCCCCAAGTCCGAGAACTCTTCAATGATTTTCAACCTACGGCGGGCTTCTTGGGTGAGGGTGGTCAACGGGGGCGCCAGCAGGTAGCAGAAGGCCTTTTTATTGCTCCGTCCTACGCGGCCTCGCAGCTGGTGCAACTCGCTCAGCCCGAACTGGTGGGCATTGTTGATGATGATGGTGTTGGCGTTGGGAATGTCCAGTCCCGATTCGATGATGGTGGTGGCCATCAGCACATCGAACTCCCCGGCAATAAAGTCGAGCATCACCTTTTCCAGTTGTGCCCCATCCATCTGGCCATGGGCCACCACTGTTTTTATGTCGGGGAGCAATCGGTTGATCAGTTTTTCAAGCTCAAAAATGTTTTGGATCCGGTTGTTGATGATGAACACCTGGCCGTTGCGCTGGGTTTCGAACAGGATCGCCTCTTTGATGATCTCTTCGTTGAAGGTGTGTACCTCGGTGATGATGGGCAGCCGGTTGTTTGGGGGTGTGTTGAGGATGCTCAGGTCGCGCGCGCCCATCAGCGAGAATTGCAGCGTCCGGGGAATGGGGGTTGCCGTTAGCGTCAGTGTATCCACATTGACGCGGAAAGCTCTGAGCTTCTCCTTGACGCTGACGCCGAAGCGTTGTTCCTCATCAATAATCAGTAGTCCCAGGTCTTTGAATTTGACGTCCTTGGCAACTAGGCGGTGCGTGCCGATGATGATGTCGGTTTTGCCCTCCTCCAGGTTTTTTAAGGCTTCCTTAATCTCCTTGGGTTTCCGCAGGCGGCTCACGTAATCTATTTTGCAGGGGAACTCGGACAGGCGCTCCCTGAAAGTGTTGTAATGCTGGAAGGCCAGAATGGTGGTGGGCACCAGCACGGCCACCTGTTTGTTGTCGGCCACAGCCTTGAAGGCTGCCCGGATGGCGATTTCAGTCTTACCAAATCCCACATCGCCGCATACCAGGCGATCCATGGGCGATGGGTTTTCCATATCGGCCTTGAGTGCCTGGGTGGCTTTGTACTGATCGGGTGTGTCCTCATAAATAAAGGAGGCCTCCAATTCGGTTTGCATATAGGAGTCGGACGAATAGGCAAAACCCGGCTCAGCCTTTCGTTGTGCATACAAGGCTATCAATTCGCGGGCGATATCTTTAACCTTGCTTTTGGTCTTTTCTTTTAGTTTTTGCCATGCCCCGGTGCCCAGCTTGTTGACTTTGGGCGGCGTGCCATCCTTGCTTTTGTATTTGCTGATGCGGTGAAGCGCATGGATGCTCACTAGCAGGGCATCGTTGTCGCGGTATATCAAGCGGATGGCCTCCTGTGGCTTGCCGTTCACCTCGGTGCGCACCAATCCACCGAACTTTCCGATGCCATGGTCGATGTGCACCACGTAATCGCCCGGGTTGAGCTTACTGAGTTCCTTCAATGATATGGATTGCTGGGCAATGCGAGTGTTGTCGGTGCGGAGGGTGAATTTGTGGTAACGCTCAAAAATCTGGTGGTCGGTGTAGAAGCAGAGCCGCGCCTGGTGGTCGATAAACCCTTCATGCAAGGCGTGGTTGATTTCGTTGTATTGGATGCCCACGCCCCGGTCAACCAAAATGGCTTTCAATCGGTTCAGCTGCTTGGGGTTGTCCGATAAGATGTAGATGTCGTAGCCATCCTGGAGTCGGTTGAGCAAGTCCGACTCCAACAAATCGAAATTTTTGTGGAATACCGGTTGGGGAGCCAGTTTGAATGAGATTTCCTTTTGCGATTTCAATTCATTCTTCGTGCCGTAAACCAGCACGGTTTGGCCTTTTAGATGGTGGATCCATTCCGCGCCATTGCAGAAAAAATCCCTATTTACGGCATGTTCTTCGGAGTGAACAGTTTTGTAATGCTCGATGCGGGTCACCGTTTCGTCCATCTTTTCGGTCACAAAGGCCGGACTGTCAAGCCAGATGCAGCACTTTTCGGGTAGAGCCAACGACAGGGGCATGGTGTCCTTCATGCGCTGTTGATCGTTGATGTTGGGCACAATCACGATTTGTTGAAGTTTTTCCTTGGAGAGTTGCGATTCCAGGTCGAAACTGCGGATGGAATCCACTTCATCGCCAAAAAAATCAATGCGGAAAGGATTCTCGTCGGAGAAGGAGTAGATGTCGATAATGGATCCCCTTACGGCATATTGCCCGGGCTCAAACACAAAGTCAACACGTTCGAAATGGTACTCGTTGAGCACGTCCACGGTGAAACTGATGTCCAGCCGGTCGCCCACGCTTATTTTTAATGTGTTGTCGTTGAGTTGCTCTGCCGAAATCACTTTTTCGGTTAGAGCTTCGGGATAGGTGACAATATATAGGTTGGGCTCGTTGCCCGATAAAATCATGCTTAACGCCTCGGTGCGCATCAGGATGTTTTGCGCGTCCTGCTCGCCATTCTCCGCACTGCGCTTGTAGGAGGAGGGGAGGAAGAATACCGGTTTTTCGCCCAACAGCTGGGTGAGGTCATGGTACAGGTAGGCTGCCGTTTCGCGATCGTTGGCCACCATTAAGTGCGGGCCATGGTTTGCGCAGAGGGCCGCCATCACTGCTTTGCCCGATGCCATTAAACCATCAATGTAAATGTTGTGGTTGCCTTCGGCCAGCCATTTGCTTAATTGTTCAGCCTGTTTGGTTTGGCGGTATAATTGTAGTATGATGTTGGTGTTCACTACTCTTTTTTGTACAAAGTTAATAAAGTGTCACAGAATCGTGGGCGATGGGGCATGAAGGTTTTAAAATTTGCCCTATTTATTTTACATGCATCACCACCCCGCTGGCCTGCACTTTCCCCTCGGTGGATGCCTTGCCGCCTTTTTTATGGGGGGTGTCCGAAAGGAATACCTGCAAGTAATAATATCCTTTTTTATCGAGATTCAGTTTTAGTGTGGTAAGGCCATCTTCGTCGGGTTGGGGAATCTCCCATGGCCCCAGATTGAGATGCTCCGTCTCGTTGTAGTCAGGGTAGGAGGGGATTTTTTCAATCTGAGCAGCGGTCATCGACCGCGGAACGGGTTGATGGAAAACAATTACAAAATAGGGGATGTGTTTGTCGTTGAGTGGTTTGAATTTAAGGGTCACTTCATCCTTGGTGCGCACTTCCCGGTCAAAGGGCTCAAAATGCAGGTAACGATCCAGGTACTGTTCGTAATAGCGAAACTCCTTGCCATGCACGGCATACCCAATTCCCACGAAGTTGTGGAATTGGTCGATACAGGCTTTTTTATGCCCGTCGTTGGGCGCTTTTTCGGCCATGAAAGCATCGTGCAACAGCTTCATATTCTGTGCAATGGTTTTGCTGGAGGCGTCAATTGGTCGGTCGTAGGAGGCCGCTGCAGCATTCTCGGTCACATGGTCGGTTCCCCCGCTGTTGGCATAGCGAATGTATGGCGGTTCCCCCTTGAGGTTAAAATGACCGCTGTAGTTGTTTTGTGCTGCCTCATGGGCAATCTGGTTGGCCATCCTGCTGGCCAGTATATCGAGCTCAACCGGCGGGGCCTTGTATTTTTCCCTGCTTTTGTTGATCAGGTCCACTTGTTTGAGCTTCAAAATGAGAGCTTCTTTGCTGTCTTTGAAAGGCAGCAGGCGTGTCTCTTTTTCATTTAACTTTAAATATTTTGAAAGGTGATCTTGCGTTTGTGCCAAAACCCCAAAGTGCAGGGCCAGCAAAATCGTCATGCATGATAATGCTTTCATCTGGATGTTGTTTATATGGGCGGGCAGGTTTGGCAAATATGCGCAAATCAGCCATGCCATCAAACGGTTAGGTGTGTTTTTTTTAAAAAAAGAGGCCGATGTTTGTGTAAACATCGACCCCATCAGGTTTAGGTTAGGATAATGAATTCAAGTGTTGCATATCTTCAGGAAAGCCTCTGCTTTGGATACCATATTCTTACTACCCACGTAAAAAGGAGTGCGCTGGTGCAGCGCAGTTGGCTTGATGTCCAAAATTCGGATCTTGCCGTTGGTGGCTTTGCCACCGGCTTGCTCGGCCAGCAGGGCAATGGGATTGCATTCGTACAACAGCCTCAGTTTTCCCCTAGGGGCACTGTCGGTTTCGGGATAGATGAATATCCCGCCTTTAATCAGGTTGCGGTGGAAATCCGACACCAGCGACCCGATGTAGCGCGATGAGTAGGGGCGGTTCGATTCCGGATCCTTCTCCTGGCAATATTTGATGTATTGCTTCACCCCTTGGGGGAATTTCAGGTAGTTTCCTTCGTTGATGGAATAAATATTGCCATCTTCAGGGGTGGTCAGGTTGGGATGCGACAGACAGAATTCGCCAATCGACGGATCCAAGGTGAATCCATTGATGCCCTGTCCGGTGGTGTACACCATAATGGTGGAGCTGCCGTACAAAATGTATCCGGCCGCAATTTGGTCGTCGCCCTTTTGCAAAAAATCATCAATGGTGGCCTGAGTTCCCATGGGCGACTTCCGTTTATAAATGCTGAAGATAGTGCCGATGGATACATTGACGTCGATGTTGGAACTACCATCCAAGGGATCCATCAAGAATACATATTTTGCATCGTGTGCCATTTCACCATCCAACAATATGAATGTCTCATTCTCTTCCGATGCAATGCCACACACCTCACCACTACTGTAAAGCGACTCAATAAACACATCGTTGGCATACACATCCAGCTTTTTCTGTCTTTCCCCCTGCACATTGGTGTTGCCAGCTTCTCCCAGTATGTCCACCAAACCGGCCTTGTTTACTTCCCGGTTCACAATCTTTGCAGCTATGGTGACATGATGGAGTAAATTTGAAAAATCACCCTGTGCCTGCGGATGTTTCAATTGATTGTATAGGATGAATTCATTGAGTGTGATGGTGTTGTTTTTTTTCATGCGGCTGAGTGGTTTGTTAAAATAAAATTAAAATAGATCAATGTTGTTAAAAATGACTTATCTCAACTTATTGAATGTGCTCTGATTTAATGGTTTGATGGTTATAAAATGAAGCCATTCAACCTGAAAAAATGGTTGGTTTTGCTTTACGAAGGGCTTTGTACTATTGAAATGGAAAAAATACCCCATGTTTTTTTATCCGTTTCTTGAATGTGGCGCCTCTTTTTTTACCTTTGAGGCATTAATTGATTCATTATAACAGGGTATTAAGTCAATATTCATACTAAATGAGAATTTTTAAATTTGGCGGAGCCTCAGTCAAGGATGCCAATGGTGTTCGCAACGTTGCTCAAATTGTTCACGATGCCGACCAACCTCTCGTGATTGTTGTTTCGGCTATGGGAAAAACCACCAATGCCTTGGAAGCCCTGCTTCAAGCTTATATGGATCGCGACCGGATCGGGATGGAGCAATATTTCAATGGGTTGAAACAGTATCATCAAGCCATCATCGCCGATTTGATGGGGGAGGATTGTCCCTACCAGCCTTTTTTTGATGCTTTGATGACTTCGCTCCACAACCGTTTGATGCAGGAGCCTTCGTTGAATTATGATTTTGAGTACGACCAGATCGTTTGTTATGGGGAGCTTATTTCCACTTCAATCGTCAGTGGGTACCTTAATTCAGCTGCCATTGCCAACCATTGGGTCGATGCCAGGCATTGCCTGAAAACCAACGACATCTATCGCGATGCTGGAATTGACTGGCCTTTGACCACCCGCTTTGTGAAGGAAACGTTTTTAAACCCCAACCATAGCATCTATCTCACGCAAGGTTTTATTGGATCCACCATCAACAATCTCTCCACTACCCTGGGGCGTGAGGGGTCGGACTATTCGGCTGCCATTTTGGGACATATCCTCGATGCCCAGGATGTGACCATCTGGAAAGATGTGCCGGGCGTGCTGAGCTCCGATCCGCGGTGGTATCCCAAGGCGACGCTTTTGTCCGAACTCTCCTATTGGGAGGCCATTGAACTTACCTACTACGGGGCCCAAGTGATCCATCCCAAAACGTTGAAGCCCTTGCAAAACAAGAAAATCCCGCTCAGGGTTAAGTCGTTTGTGGATCCCTCCCTGCCTGGCACTGTCATCCACCAGGTGACGAACCCGCAGATGCTGCAACCCATTATCATCCGGAAAGAGAATCAGGTTTTCATCTCCATCTCTCCCCGCGATTTCTCTTTTATCATGGAAGATAATTTGAGCGATATTTTCTCGGTATTTAGCCGTTTGCGTATAAAAGTTAATCTAATGCAAAATAGTGCGCTCAACTTTTCGGTGTGCATCGACAAAACCCGCGTGCTCGCCGATTTGATTGCTGCCCTAAGCGATAAATATAATGTGACCTGCAACGAGGATCTGGAGTTGATCAACATCCGGCATTACAACCAGCAAACCATCGACGAGGTGATTGCAGGCAAGGAAATTGTGGATACGCAGATAACTTGTAAAACTGCTCGTTACGTACTGAAGGTTTCCGAATGGAAATTCTGATGGATGAAAAGAACTAAAAAAAAGGGTCGCCATATATATTATAGGCAACCCCTTTTTTTATGGGTTCATCTCAATAACGATTCCCGCTTTGTAACCTTTTAGTTCGCCCTCTTCGGTGCGTGCCTCATAGGCGATCATCACTTTCAGGACTTTCTTTTCGAATAGGGCGCCCTGGGCATTGTATCGCCAGCATTCCCAAAAATGGAGCTTGGCTGCCAGGTCGCGGTCGTGGCTCTCGTTGATCTCCATCTCCTTAACCTCTTCAAGTGTCAGAAGCCGGTTGTCCGAGAAATTATACGCTTTTGCCCGATGGCGGTAAACCGATTCAAAAAGCTGGTCAACCAGCAGCCCTCGGTCAAGTTGCTTCACCTGCTCCTTTGCCCAGGGTTGTTCTGCATCATTAGGCATGATGTCCACCGAGTATTGAATGGTGTCGGCCATCACCCTCCATTCCGCTTCCTTGTTTTTTGCGGATGGCTTTTCGCCGCACGAAAGTGCTGTTGTGATAACAGCGATTGCTAATAGCTTATAAATTAGTTTCATCGTTATCTGTTGAATAGGAGCCTTTCGCCCCGGATGCTTAAATCGACAATGCCATCGCAGTATACATGGCGGCCGTTAACATAGGTGTGCATCACCTTGTGGCTGAATGTGGTGCCTTCGAAAGGCGACCAGCCGCATTTGTACAGGATGTTGTTCTCCGAAACAGTCCAGCTCTGGTTGGGTGCCACCAGGGTTAGGTCGGCTTTGTAACCCGGTCTGATGAATCCGCGATCTTTTATCTGGAATAGCTTGGCCGGTGCATGGCACATTTTCTCTACCACTGTTTCGTAAGTGAAGATTCCTTGCTCTACCATTTCGAGCATGGCCACCAGCGAGTGCTGCACCAATGGCCCACCCGATGGTGCCTTGAGGTAGCTGTTGTTTTTTTCCGCCAAAGTATGGGGTGCATGGTCGGTAGCCACCACATCCAAGCGGTTGTCGTTCAGCGCCTGGCGAAGGGCTGCGCGGTCAGCTTCGGTTTTAATGGCCGGGTTCCACTTGATGCGCGAACCGTAACGGTCGTAATCTTCATTGGTGAACCACAAATGGTGGACACATACTTCGCCCGTAATTTTTTTGTTGGCGATGTCGCCGGATTCCAGCAAAGCCATCTCCTTGGCGGTGGAGAGGTGCAGCAAATGCAGTCGGGTGCCATACTTTTGCGCCAGTTCCACAGCCTTCGATGAGGATTTGTAGCACGCTTCGGCCGATCGGATCAGGTGGTGGTGCTTGAAATCGATGGCTTCACCATACAATGCTTTGTAATGTTCGGTGTTGGCTCTGATGGTGGCCTCATCCTCGCAATGGGTGGTGAGCAGCATGGGAATCTCCGCAAAGATTCGGCTCAGCGTTTCGTTGTCGTCCACCAGCATATTACCGGTGGATGATCCCATGAAGATTTTTACGCCACACACCTTTTGCGGATCTGTTTTTCTCAGCTCTTCAAAATTGTCGTTGGTGGCACCCATGTAAAAAGAGTAGTTGGCAACCGATTTGTCTGCAGCCAAAGCATATTTTTCCTCCAGAAGCGCCTGGGTAACTGTTTGCGGATTGGTGTTGGGCATTTCCATGAAAGAGGTGATGCCGCCTGCCACAGCTGCCGCCGATTCCGAAGCAATATTGCCCTTGTGTGTCAATCCTGGTTCGCGGAAATGAACCTGGTCGTCAATAACCCCAGGAATCAGGAGCAACCCTTTACAGTCCATTGTGATATTGGCTGGCGGCAGTGTGCTTTGTTCATCCAATACCTGATCTATCAGGTCATTTTTAATGACCACGTGTCCCCGCTTTATCTTCCCCTCATTAATGATCAGGGCGTTTTTAAACAATTTCGTTACCATAGTGTACTGGTTTTAAACTTCGTATCTTTTGAAATAACTGCTGATCTTCATTTTAATCACGCCCCAAACAGCTTCATTGAAGATGCCGCCACTCATTTTCGAGGCGCCCTGCTTGCGGTCGGTAAAGATAATGGGGATTTCCACAATCTTGAACCCATATTTCCAGGTGGTGAATTTCATTTCTATCTGGAATGCATAGCCTTTCAGTCGTATTTTATCCAGCTTGATGGTCTCAAGTACCTGGCGGCGGTAGCATTTGAACCCAGCTGTGGTGTCCATAATCGTCATGCCAGTCACCAACCTGACATATACCGATGCAAAATACGACATCAGAACACGCCCCATGGGCCAGTTCACCACGTTGACGCCCGATATGTAACGCGAACCAATGGCTAGGTCGGCATTTTGGTGGATGCAGGCATCGTATAAATTGATCAAGTCGGCTGGAGGGTGCGAAAAGTCGGCATCCATCTCAAATATATAGTCGTATTGCCTTTCTATGGCCCATTTGAAGCCGGCAATATAGGCTGTGCCCAGTCCCAACTTGCCTGGACGCTGCATCAAATGTAGGGTTTGTGGGTAGATTGCCTGCAATTCCTTAACAATATCGGCGGTTCCGTCTGGTGAGTTGTCATCTATAATAAGAATATGAAAATCGTGGGGCAGTGAAAAAACTGCTTCAATAATGGCTTTTATATTTTCCTTTTCCTTATAGGTTGGTATAATTACCAGATTATTTGTCATGAATCTCTGTTTGAATATATAAGCCACAAAGTTAATGAACATTGCTGAATGGTGGAGGATATTGGCGGTAATTATTGCTGCACATAAATGATATTTGTGTTTGATGGGGTGGTTGATTTTTTTTGATCTCTAACCGCTTTGACCTCAATGTGTATAGCACAAACATGACATAATGAAACATTTTTTAAGTTGCTTCGATTTGGAATAACGGAACTAAACCCGCTATATTTGCATCCGCTTTCCAGAGGGAATGCAGTAGAGACGCCTCATGAGGCGTCTCTACCGGGTTCACAACTCGGTGATTGACAGATTGGCAAAGGTGTTTATTGAATAAACGGTTTAATGCGTAGAGACGCATTATAATAGGTCTCTTGTAAAGACGCCTCACGAGGCGTCTCTTAAAGAAAAAATAATTTCAAAAACATTTGGAGGTTTAAAAAAACTCCTTACCTTTGCAGCCGCTTCAAACGAAAGGGTTTGAGGAGACAAAAAAGAAAGATACGATCTTTGAAAATATTGGATAAGTGCAAAAGGGAAAAATAAGGTAAAGCGACCCGAGTCAAAGCAGACGAACTTGTAAAGAGACTAATAATTTTTTTTACAATGAAGAGTTTGATCCTGGCTCAGGATGAACGCTAGCGACAGGCCTAACACATGCAAGTCGAGGGGTATCGGTTTCGGCCGAGAGACCGGCGCACGGGTGCGTAACGCGTATGTAACCTGCCTCACACTGGGGGATAGCCTTCCGAAAGGGAGATTAATACCGCATAATAATATGTTCCTGCCTGGGAATATATTTAAAACTTCGGTGGTGTGAGATGGACATGCGTATGATTAGCTAGTTGGCGGGGTAACGGCCCACCAAGGCGACGATCATTAGGGGTTCTGAGAGGAAGATCCCCCACACTGGTACTGAGACACGGACCAGACTCCTACGGGAGGCAGCAGTGAGGAATATTGGTCAATGGGCGCAAGCCTGAACCAGCCATGTCGCGTGCAGGAAGACGGCCCTATGGGTTGTAAACTGCTTTTGTATGGGAAGAAACGACGGTACGTGTACTGTTTTGCCGGTACCATACGAATAAGGATCGGCTAACTCCGTGCCAGCAGCCGCGGTAATACGGAGGATCCAAGCGTTATCCGGATTTATTGGGTTTAAAGGGTGCGTAGGCGGGAGATTAAGTCAGTGGTGAAAGTTTGCGGCTCAACCGTAAAATTGCCATTGATACTGGTTTTCTTGAGTACAGTTGAGGTAGGCGGAATGTGGTGTGTAGCGGTGAAATGCTTAGATATACCACAGAACACCGATTGCGAAGGCAGCTTACTAAGTTGTGACTGACGCTGAAGCACGAAAGCATGGGGATCAAACAGGATTAGATACCCTGGTAGTCCATGCCGTAAACGATGATCACTAGCTGTTTGCGATATATTGTAAGTGGCAAAGGGAAACCATTAAGTGATCCACCTGGGGAGTACGCCCGCAAGGGTGAAACTCAAAGGAATTGACGGGGGCCCGCACAAGCGGAGGAACATGTGGTTTAATTCGATGATACGCGAGGAACCTTACCTGGATTTAAATGGGGAGTGACAGGCTTAGAGATAGGCTTTTCTTCGGACACTCTTCAAGGTGCTGCATGGTTGTCGTCAGCTCGTGCCGTGAGGTGTCGGGTTAAGTCCCATAACGAGCGCAACCCACGTTGTTAGTTACCAGCATGTAGTGATGGGGACTCTAACAAGACTGCCGGTGTAAACCGCGAGGAAGGTGTGGATGACGTCAAATCAGCACGGCCCTTACATCCAGGGCTACACACGTGTTACAATGGCCGGTACAGAGGGCAGCTACCCCGCGAGGGGATGCGAATCCTATAAAACCGGTCTCAGTTCGGATTGGAGTCTGCAACCCGACTCCATGAAGCTGGATTCGCTAGTAATCGCGCATCAGCCATGGCGCGGTGAATACGTTCCCGGGCCTTGTACACACCGCCCGTCAAGCCATGGGAGCCGGGGGTACCTGAAGTCTGTAACCGCAAGGAGCGGCCTAGGGTAAAACTGGTGACTGGGGCTAAGTCGTAACAAGGTAGCCGTACCGGAAGGTGTGGCTGGAACACCTCCTTTCTGGAGAGTTCGCTCACGACGATGATTAATCATCAAAAAAAGACAAGGAATCAAAGTACCTTACTATTACCGATTGCATTTATCCACAAAGCCTTTAAAGGCTGAAAAGTTCATTGACATGTTGGCAAATCAAAATAACACACACCTAAAAGGTGTTGGAAGAAAGTAGAGAAGGGCGCACGGAGGATGCCTAGGCTCTCAGAGGCGATGAAGGACGTGATAAGCTGCGATAAGCACCGGGTATTTGCAAATAAGAATTGATCCGGTGATTTCCGAATGGGGCAACCCGGTATCCTGAAGGGATACCATTCCGCAAGGAAGGCAAACGTGGGGAACTGAAACATCTAAGTACCCACAGGAGAAGAAAACAAGAGTGATTCCCTAAGTAGTGGCGAGCGAAAGGGGAACAGCCCAAACCAATGTTGTTTAGGCAACATTGGGGTAATAGGACCTGTATAATCAACAACAATCGAACCGGAACGCTTTGGAAAGAGCGGCCACAGCGGGTGACAGCCCCGTACGGGCAAGAGCGTTAGCGAGACGGGTATCCTGAGTAACGCGGAACACGTGAAATTCTGCGTGAATTAGCCGGGACCATCCGGTAAGGCTAAATACTCCTGAGAGACCGATAGTGAACCAGTACCGTGAGGGAAAGGTGAAAAGCACCCCGAACAGGGGAGTGAAATAGTACCTGAAACCGTGCGCTTACAAGCGGTCGGAGTCCACATGATGGATGACGGCGTGCCTTTTGCATAATGAGCCTACGAGTTACTTCTCACCAGCCAGGTTAAGCACTTCAGGTGCGGAGCCGAAGCGAAAGCGAGTCTGAATAGGGCGCGATAGTTGGTGGGAGTAGACGCGAAACCTTGTGATCTACCCTTGGTCAGGTTGAAGTCCCGGTAACACGGGATGGAGGACCGAACGAGTAAACGTTGAAAAGTTTTTCGATGAACTGAGGGTAGGGGTGAAAGGCCAATCAAACTGGGAAATAGCTCGTACTCCCCGAAATGCATTTAGGTGCAGCCTCAAGACAGTTTTACAGAGGTAGAGCTACTGATAGGAAGCGAGGGCTTCACCGCCTATCAACTCCTGACAAACTCCGAATGCTGTAAAATGATTCTTGGGAGTGAGGGCATGGGTGCTAAGGTCCATGTCCGAGAGGGAAAGAACCCGGACCATCAGCTAAGGTCCCCAAATATATGCTAAGTTGACCAAACGCGGTTTGGTTGCAGAGACAGCTAGGATGTTGGCTTGGAAGCAGCCATTCATTTAAAGAGTGCGTAACAGCTCACTAGTCGAGCGACCGAGCATGGATAATAATCGGGCATAAGCATATTACCGAAGCTATGGATTGTTGAGACGTTGCATGCAACGTCTTTACTCTGGTAGGGGAGCATTCCAGCCGCATAGAAGGTGTTCCGCGAGGGATGCTGGAGCAACTGGAAAAGCAAATGTAGGCATAAGTAACGATAATGGGGGTGAGAAACCCCCACGCCGAAAGACTAAGGTTTCCTGATCAACGCTAATCGGATCAGGGTCAGTCGGGACCTAAGGCGAACCCGAAAGGGGTAGTCGATGGCAAGCAGGTTAATATTCCTGCACCTGCATACCAATAAAAGTGACGGAGAGTTGAGATGGCTGGGGGCTGACGGAATAGCCCGCTGAGCCTAGCCTTCGGGCAAAGCGAAGTCAAGCAAACTCTTCCAAGAAAAGCGAGGTATGCAGCTCGTACCACAAACGGACACACGTAGTTGGGTTGAGTATACTAAGGCGCTCGAGTGATCCACGGCTAAGGAACTCGGCAAATTCGTCCTGTAACTTCGGGAGAAAGGACGCCACTTCAGCGATGGGGTGGCCGCAGAGAAATGGCCCAGGCAACTGTTTAACAAAAACACATGGCTTTGCAAAATCGCAAGATGACGTATAAGGCCTGACACCTGCCCGGTGCCGGAAGGTTAAGAGGAGATGTTAGTCGCAAGGCGAAGCATTGAATTGAAGCCCCGGTAAACGGCGGCCGTAACTATAACGGTCCTAAGGTAGCGAAATTCCTTGTCGGGTAAGTTCCGACCTGCACGAATGGTGTAATGATCTGGGCACTGTCTCAGCCGTGAGCTCGGTGAAATTGTAGTATCGGTGAAGATGCCGATTACCCGCAACGGGACGGAAAGACCCCGTGAACCTTTACTGCAACTTTGCATTGGTTCTGGGTAAGTGATGTGTAGGATAGGTCGGAGGCATTGAATCGGCGTCGCCAGGCGTCGTGGAGCCAACCTTGAAATACGACCCTTTGCTTACTTGGAATCTAACTCCACAGTGTGGAAGACATTGCATGGTGGGTAGTTTGACTGGGGTGGTCGCCTCCAAAAGAGTAACGGAGGCTCCCAAAGGTACCCTCAAGACGATTGGTAACCGTCTGTAGAGTGTAATGGTAAAAGGGTGCTTGACTGTGAGACCGACAAGTCGAACAGGTAGGAAACTAGGGCATAGTGATCCGGTGGTTCCGCATGGAAGGGCCATCGCTCAAAGGATAAAAGGTACTCCGGGGATAACAGGCTGATCGCCGCCAAGAGCTCATATCGACGCGGCGGTTTGGCACCTCGATGTCGGCTCGTCACATCCTGGGGCTGGAGAAGGTCCCAAGGGTTGGGCTGTTCGCCCATTAAAGTGGCACGCGAGCTGGGTTCAGAACGTCGTGAGACAGTTCGGTCCCTATCTGTTGTGGGCGTAGGAGATTTGAGAGGCCCTGTCGTTAGTACGAGAGGACCGCGATGGACATACCGCTGGTGTACCAGTTGTTCCGCCAGGAGCATAGCTGGGTAGCTAAGTGTGGAAGAGATAAGTGCTGAAAGCATCTAAGCACGAAGCTCGCCTCAAGATGAGATCTCCCTTAAGGGGCGTTGAAGACGACGACGTTGATAGGCTGCAGGTGTAAAGGTGGTAACACCATAGCCGAGCAGTACTAATTACCCGAGTCTTTCTCCAGTGTTTTATAGTGTGTAGGTTATTTTGGTTTGCCGATTGTCATGAAACTTAAAAGATATTTTAGGTGGTTATAGCGACAAGGTTCCACCTCTTCCCATTCCGAACAGAGAAGTTAAGCTTGTCCGCGCCGATGGTACTGCGTATAGTGGGAGAGTAGGTCGCCGCCGAATTTTGAAGATCCCCGGTTCTGCAAAGAGCCGGGGATTTTTGCGTTTGTGTTGTTTTTGTCCGCGAATGACGCGAATTGAAGACCTGTGGATTCGATTACGCCAATTTATATCTGGATGGGCTGGGTCTATAGTCCACAGATTTGCTCAGATTAACTCAGAGATCCACATTATTAGCACATTCAACACCTGCGGTGTTGTGGGAACATTGTAATCCTTGCACCCCCCGGTTTCACCGGCGGCTATTCACATTGAAGTCCTTCGGACTTCCCCGCTTTCCGACTATGAGACTCGTCGACTCGTCAACTCTTCAAACTCTTCGACTCATAGAACTGATTACTGAATACTGAATACTGATTGCTTCGAATTGGAATCTTCTATTGTTGAATATAGCTTTCGGCACGAAAAAAGGAAAAATGTTTGCTGTTTGTGTCATGCTATTTTTGTAAATTTGATTTAAAACAAAGTGATGGAAAAGAACAATGGTATCATCCGGGATGGATTCTCCAGCAAATTTGGTGTTATCGCCGCAGCTGCCGGTTCGGCTGTGGGGTTGGGTAATATCTGGCGTTTCCCTTATGTGTTAGGCGAAAATGGTGGCGCAGCCTTCTTGCTGGTGTATGTTTTTTTCGTCTTTTGCATAGGGATACCAGTACTAATGAGTGAATTGTTGATTGGTCGGAAAGCCCAAGGCAATGCGGTAAGAGCCTTTCATGTTTTGGCGCCAGGTAAAAAATGGTATCTTATTGGGTTTATTGGGGTGTTCTGCTCCTTTATGATTTTCTCATATTATTCCGTCGTGGCCGGCTGGACCTTGCATTATGTTTTTCTCTCGGTCTCCAATGGATTGAGCTCTCTGTCAGCCAGTGGTCTTGATTCTACTTACCTGTCATTGACTGAAAATCCGTTCCTCTCTATTATTTGGTTGGTTGTTTTTGTTGCTCTTACTGCGTTGGTTGTTTTAGGCGGTGTTGAAAAAGGTATTGAGAAATACAGTAAGGTGTTGATGCCTCTTCTTTTTGGTATTATTATATTGATGTGTGTCCGCTCTCTTACATTGCCAGGTAGTCTTGAAGGGTTGGAGTTTCTTTTTAAGCCTGATTTTTCTAAATTATCACCCAGGGTTATAATCGAAGCGCTCGGTCAGGCTTGTTTCTCCTTGAGTATAGGAATGGCTGTAATGATCACTTATGGATCCTACGTCAGTAAGCGTCAAAACCTTGTTGGCACCTCTTTTTCCGTCGCTTTCGCCGATTTATTAATCGCCACGTTAGCCGCTGTAGCCATTTTCCCTGCAGTATTTGCATTTGGGATTAATCCCGGGCAGGGACCCGGTTTGGTCTTTGTTACCCTTCCCAATATCTTTAATCAGATGTTTGGCGGATACATCTTTTCCATCCTCTTTTTTGTTTTGTTGGTGATTGCTGCACTCACCTCTTCCATATCTTTGCTGGAGGTTGTGGTGGCATACCTTTCCGAGGAGTTGAAAATGCATAGACGGAAAGCCACTATAATTGCCTCGGTTGGTGCTGCCTTTTTTGGATCGTTGTGTGCTTATTCCGGTGCCGTATTTAATTTCTTTGATAAGACGTCAGCTAATGTTTTGTTGCCCTTGGGGGCTCTTTTCGTTGTGTTGTTCATCCCTATTGTACTAAAACGGAAAAAAACACGCGAGGAGCTGGAAGCCAATGGTAGGCGAATTTGGGCTTTCGAGTTGTACTATTTTATTGTGAAGTACCTGGCTCCAGTGGCTATTATTTTAATATTTCTGCAACAATTTGGATTACTGGATTGGATCCTTTGATTTGTTGAAATGTGGCGCGAATGGCTTTCATTTTCTAAAACCGAGCAGAGGGGTTTTTTTGTGCTGATTGGAATTTGTATGTGCCTTCTGCTGATTCTGATGGTTGGTCAATGGCGTCATCCTCAGCGAGGGCTGATTGTTGTTCGGCAATTGCCAAATGAACGGCAGGACCCAAAAGCAGAGTCTGTTTTGTACGACACCTTGGACGTCAATATCGCCTCTGTTGCCGAAATGTCTAGTTTCGGATTAACCGACCGTTTGATCGTAAATATCCTGAAATACCGCGAGGCTGGAGGCTATTACAAAAACTACGATGATTTTAAAAAAACTTACGGTTTTGATTCTTTGCTATTGACTGATCGCACCCACCTGCTGCGATTTAGTTCGGATTACGGGCAAGCCCGTGTTGATTATAATAAGAGAGTCAAGCCTCATCGTCCTTCCATTCATCTTTATTATTCAACCATCGAGGAAATCAGGACTGCCGGGTGTCCATCAAATTATGCCGACACCATTATGAAGTATCGCGATCTTTACTTTCTTTCAGGGGTTATTAAGGTGGATTCGCTTATGCAAATGGACATTCAGGCATTTATGCGTTTTCTCCATTCTCGTATCAAGGGCGAGAAGTCGGTACCAGTTGTTAAAGAAATAGTGGTTCCAGTGGCGGTCGATTTGAATAGAGCCGACACAGCTGATCTGATGCAACTTCGTGGGATTGGGCAATACTTGGCAACCCGCATTCTCGACTACCGGCAGCGATTAGGTGGTTTTGTGGATGTGCGTCAATTGATGGAGGTCAATGGTGTCAATCCAAGTGTGCTGCATGATAATGAAGGCCTTTTTAACGTCGATTCAAGCGTGGTTCGAACCATATCAATTAACCATTCAAGTGTGGAGTTGTTGCGGAAGCATCCCTATGTGAGTTTTTACTTGGCAAAAGAGATTGTGGAGCGTCGCAGAGTGAAGGGGGATTTCACCAATTTGCGGCAGATTGTTGGGTTGCCGTCGTATGATCAGGCCAACCCTTTATTGATCCATTATTTATCTTTAGAAAAGAACTGATTAGAGGTATCCTGTTTAAAAAAACAATCCAAATGCTTGTGATAATCAATAATCTTCACTTACTTTGCACCTGCAATTTTGAAACCATCGAGTATTGGGTGTTCGTATTGTGTAAGTAGTTGATTGAAATAGTTGTAAAATGTTTTAAATAAGAATAAGTATGATCGTTGTACCAATTAAAGAAGGCGAAAATATTGAAAGAGCCTTGAAGAAATTCAAAAGAAAATTCGAGAAAACAGGCGCGATGCGTGAATTGCGCAGTCGTCAGGCATTCACTAAAGATAGTGTAGTGCGTCGCGAGCAAAGAAAGAAAGCAATTTATTTGCAGAAATTGCAACAAGATATAGACTAAAATATTCAGCAGAGGGTACAGGTTGACCAAAAATATCGTACTTTAGTATGAGTTTTTAACCTGTGTCCTCTGTTAATGAATTACATTACTTCCTTTCTATCTTACCTTCAATATGAGAAACGTAGTGGTCACCATACCCTCGTTGCTTATGAGAATGACCTCAATCAATTCTCCTCGTTTTTAGATAGCCAAAATCTTGGCTCTATCCATCAGGCCACGCGCAAAACTGTTCGCTCCTGGATTATGGATCTGATGGCAGAAGGTCTCTCTCCTGTGAGTGTTAACCGGAAAATCGCCACCCTGCGCTCCTTTTATAAGTTTCTGTGTCGCGAAGAGATTATTGAGCAAAATCCTTGTCAATACATTGATGCCTTAAAAACGCCAAAGCGTTTGCCTGTTTTTGTCCAAGAGTCGGCCATGGAGTTGATGTTGGACACTTGCCCTTTTGCTGATGGGTACGAAGGTGTTCGCGATAAAACCATCTTGGAGCTCTTTTATCAAACGGGCATGCGTCTTTCAGAGCTTACTTATCTGCATAATAATCAGATTGATTTCAGTGGGAAAACGATAACGGTTCAAGGCAAAGGTTCTAAACAACGAATAATTCCCTTCGGAAAATTGTTGGATTTGGTTTTAAAATCGTATATTGAAATCAGAAATCAAACTTTTGGAATCCAGCAACCGGGCGATTTTTTCTTTTTTACCAAGAAAGGAACGCCAGTGTATTCCAAGTTGGTGTATCGGGTGGTTCAAAAACATATTGCAATGGTTTCTTCAATTAGTAAAAAGAGTCCGCATGTGTTGCGTCATACCTTTGCCACAATTTTGCTGAATAAAGGTGCCGACATTTATGCCATTAAAGAGCTTTTGGGGCATTCGTCGCTGGCAGCCACTCAAATATACACCAATAACGATTTTGAAAGACTTAATTCTATTTATAACCAAGCTCATCCGAGAGCTTAAAATTATGGAGGATAGATTATGAACATTAACATTCAATCGGTGCATTTCGTGGCATCTGAGCGTTTGCAGGAATTTATTAGTATTAAGGTTGGGAAATTGGATCAGTACTACGATGGCATTATTTCTGCAGAAGTGATATTGAAGTTAAATAAATCGGACGATACTGAGAACAAGGTGGCCGAGATTAATTTGAATATCCCGGGCAATGATCTGTTTGCAAAAAAACAGTGCAAGACTTTTGAAGAGGCCGTCGATCTTTCCTGTGAAGCGCTGCGCAAGCAATTGATTAAATGGAAAGAAAAGATTAGTGTCAAATAATAAAAAAAGGACAATTGTTTTGACAGAAAAGAAATAAGTTATACATTTGCATTCCGATTTTGGGATCCTAAGAGATGTCAATTTCAGTGATTAATAGGCTGATACATGGTGTGATCGGCCTATTATAATGAAGAGTCGATCGGCGCAACAGGTTTGCGAGGGTTTTATTAGGAGGTTTCATGGAGAAACTTTTTAATGATTTGGCGATTTTCAATATTTATTTACGTACCTTTGGTGCCCGTAAAAGGGTTGATTTAGAATGGTGAGTGATTTTGATATTGAAAATCAACTTTTTGAAATTGGAGTTAAATTGAAACTATTTTATATCTAATTGTCTAATAATTCGAGTTATGGCTAAAGAAACATTTCAAAGGACGAAGCCTCACGTTAATATTGGTACTATCGGTCACGTTGACCACGGTAAGACAACCCTTACTGCAGCAATCACCACTGTATTAGCAAAAAAAGGTTTTTGTGAAGTAAAAGCATTTGATTCAATTGACAATGCACCTGAGGAAAAAGAGCGTGGTATCACCATCAATACTTCACACGTGGAGTATGCGACTGAAAACCGCCACTATGCTCACGTTGACTGTCCTGGTCACGCCGACTACGTTAAAAACATGGTAACTGGTGCTGCCCAGATGGACGGTGCTATCCTGGTTTGTGCTGCTACTGATGGTCCTATGCCTCAAACACGCGAACACATCCTTTTGGCTCGTCAGGTAAACGTTCCCCGTATCGTTGTTTTCTTGAACAAAGTTGACATGGTGGATGATGAAGAGCTTTTGGAGCTTGTTGAAATGGAAGTTCGTGACTTGTTGAGTTTCTACGATTTCGACGGTGACAACTCGCCTGTAATCAAAGGTTCTGCACTTGGTGCTTTGAACGGTGAGCCAGAGTGGGAAGAAAAAGTTCTTGAGTTGATGGCTGCTGTAGATGAGTGGATTCCACTTCCTCCCCGTGATGTTGAGAAGCCTTTCTTGATGCCTGTTGAGGACGTATTCACCATCACTGGTCGTGGTACTGTAGCAACTGGTCGTATCGAAACTGGTGTTATCCACACTGGCGAAGAAATGCAGATGATTGGTCTTGGTGCTGATGGTCGTAAGACTGTATGTACAGGTGTTGAAATGTTCCGTAAGATTCTTGACGAAGGTCAGGCTGGTGATAACGTAGGTCTGTTGATGCGTGGTGTTGACAAGGCTGATGTTAAACGTGGTATGGTTTTGGCCAAACCAGGTACCATCAAACCTCACACTAAATTCAAAGCTGAGATCTACGTGTTGAAAAAAGAAGAAGGTGGTCGTCACACTCCATTCCACAACAAATACCGTCCTCAGTTCTACTTGCGTACTTTGGATATCACTGGTGAAATTTCTCTTCCTGAAGGAACTGAAATGGTTATGCCTGGTGATAACGTAAGCATCATTGTAGAGTTGATCTACCCTGTTGCTTTGAACCAAGGTCTTCGTTTTGCTATCCGCGAAGGTGGTAGAACAGTAGGTGCTGGTCAGATCACTGATATTATTGAATAATTTCAAGATAAAAAATCCGGGAGCTTTGAGCTTCCGGATTTCATTACGGGTGTAGCTCAGTTGGTAGAGCATCGGTCTCCAAAACCGAGTGTCGGGCGTTCGAGTCGCTCCTCCCGTGCCAGATAATTAAAAAATAACCGGGTACTTTTAGGACTTTACCTATGGAAAGAATAAAAACTTATTTCAAAGAAGTATATAACGAATTGATGAACAAAACCTCATGGCCAACCTGGTCGGAGTTAACTAATAGCGCTTTAGTCGTTATGGTTGCCTCTTTGATTATTGCTGGTGTTGTTTTTGCCATGGATTTTAGTTTTGATAACCTGCTGGATCTTATTTATAAAGGTCTGTACTAATTGATAAGTCAGTAATGGCCGAAATAGAAAAGAAATGGTATGTTCTCCGTGCAATAGGAGGCAAAGAGAAGAAGGTTAAAGAGTACATCGAAACCGAAATCCCTCGTTTGGGACTGGGCGATTACGTAGGGCAGGTTCTAGTACCACTTGAGAAGGTTTATCAAATCAGAAACGGGAAAAAAGTGAGCAAGGATCGCAACTTGTTTCCTGGATATGTATTTATCGAAGCTGCCTTGGTGGGGGAGATGACCCACATCCTGAAAGGGATTACCAACGTAATTGGTTTCTTGGGTGATGACAACCCGGTGCCCATGCGCCTGGCTGAAGTCAATCGGATGATCGGCAAGGTGGATGAGCTTCACGATACGGAAGAGGAGATCAATGTGCCTTATTTCGTTGGGGAAACAGTGAAAGTCACCGACGGACCATTCAATGGTTTCAGCGGCTTGATTGAAGAGGTTAACGACGAGAAGAAAAAACTGAAAGTGATGGTTAAAATCTTTGGTCGTAAAACTCCACTGGAGCTCAGTTTTTTACAGGTAGAAAAAGAGTAAGCAGTTGTTGAGTATAAAAAGCTTCCCAACATCGGTAAAATGATGTGCATACCAACAAATTGTTTGTCTATTATCTATATTAATAATTGTTTAATTTCGAATTGCTACAATGGCTAAAGAAGTAGAAACCTTTATCAAACTTCAAGTTAAAGGTGGTGCCGCAAATCCTTCACCTCCAATTGGACCTGCACTGGGTTCCAAAGGTGTGAACATTATGGAGTTCTGTAAGCAGTTCAATGGCAGAACACAGGATAAAGCCGGAAAGGTTTTACCTGTTGTTATCACGGTGTATAAAGACAAATCTTTCGATTTTGTTATTAAAACCCCTCCGGCAGCTGTTCAGGTAATGGAAGCTGCTAAAATCAAAGGTGGATCAGCCGAACCCAACCGTAAGAAAGTTGGTTCTATAACCTGGGGACAGGTGGAAGAGATCGCTAAGGAGAAGATAGCTGACATGAACTGTTTTACAATTGAATCTGCAATGAGGATGATCGCTGGTACTGCCAGAAGTTTGGGAGTCACCGTTACTGGTGAATTCCCAGGAAATAATTAATAAAACCTTTTTGCAACAATGACAAAACTAACAAAGAATAAAAAGTTAGCGTTAGCGAAAGTAGATGCTGGAAAGCAATATTCTATCGAAGAGGCTGCGAAGTTGGTTAAGGAAATTACCACAACTAAATTCGACTCATCTGTAGATATTGATATCCGTTTGGGTGTTGACCCACGTAAAGCCAATCAAATGGTGCGTGGTGTTGTAACACTGCCTCACGGGACAGGTAAAACTGTTCGTGTTTTGGTATTGTGTACACCTGATAAGGAAGCAGAAGCTAAGGCTGCTGGTGCAGATTATGTTGGTCTTGATGATTATATCGAGAAGATCAAAGGTGGTTGGACCGATGTGGATGTGATTATTACCATGCCTAGCATCATGGCAAAAGTAGGACAATTGGGTCGGATTCTTGGTCCTCGCGGACTGATGCCAAACCCCAAAAGTGGTACTGTAACCATGGATATTGCCAAGGCTGTTAATGAAGTGAAAGCTGGTAAGATCGACTTTAAAGTGGATCGTTACGGTATCGTTCACTCCTCAGTAGGAAAAGTTTCCTTCGACGCCGAAAAAATCGTAGACAACATTAAGGAGTTTATGGGCGTGATCGTTAAGCTGAAGCCTTCTTCAGCAAAAGGTACGTATGTAAAAAGCATTTATGTTTCCAGTACCATGAGTCCGGGTATTCGTGTTGAACCCAAGTCAGTTGAGGCTTAATTTAATGTTTAACTATTGAATAGTAGGACCATGAAAAAAGAAGATAAAAGCACTTTGATACAAGAACTTGTAGGAACCATCAACGAGTATGCCCACTTTTATGTGGTGGATACCGATGGTTTGAATGCAGGTTTGACCAGCGATCTACGCAGAACTTGTTTTAACAAAGATGTTAAAATGGTAGTTGTTAAGAACACCATCTTTGGCAAAGCGTTAGAGCAATGTGAATTGAACCACGACGAGCTGAAAACTATCCTTAAGGGTACCTCTGCCGTGATGTTCTCCAATACAGGTAATTTGCCTGCCAAATTGATTAAAGATTTTGCCAAAACCAATAAGAAACCTGTTCTTAAAGGTGCCTATGTTGAGCAATCGGTATATGTGGGCGAAAATCAACTGGAAGCATTGGTTAACATCAAGAGCAAAGAGGAACTTATCGGAGACGTTATCGGACTCTTGCAATCGCCTGTTAAAAATGTACTTTCAGCCCTTCAATCGGGTGGTACAACCATACATGGCATCTTGAAAACTTTAGGTGATAAATAATTTATTTCGACGTAAAACAATATTTAATTTATAATAAAATGGCAGATATTAAGAAGCTTGCAGAAGAATTAGTTAATTTAACTGTAAAAGAAGTTAACGAACTGGCTACTATTCTTAAAGACGAATATGGCATTGAGCCTGCTGCTGCTGCAGTTGCCGTTGCAGCTCCTGCTGCAGGTGCTGAGGCTGCAGTTGAGCAAACTGAGTTCGATGTAATCTTGAAAAGTGCTGGTGGTTCTAAACTTGCTATCGTTAAGCTGGTTAAAGAAATGACTGGTATTGGCTTGAAAGAAGCTAAAGATTTAGTTGACAAAGTTCCAACTGCAATCAAAGAAAAAGTTTCTAAAGAAGAAGCTACCGCATTGAAAGCTCAATTAGAAGAAGCTGGAGCGGAAGTTGAACTTAAGTAATTACGATCCTGAATAAGGATGCGGTTTAGGATCTCACGTCAAGTGGGCTCCTAAACCTTTTCGTGTTTTTGTTATTAAGTTCAATTAATTTGTTGATAGATGACGCCAAATACTGCCGAAAGAATTAGTTTTTCGTCCACTAAAAATCAGTTGGATTATCCTGATTTCCTGGAAGTTCAATTAAAATCTTTCCGTGAATTTTTTCAATTGGGTACCACACCCGAAGAACGGAAGAGCGAGGGATTACATCAGGTTTTTGTTGAAAACTTCCCTATCACCGACACACGAAACAATTTTGTTCTCGAATTCCTGGATTTTAGTATTGACCCAGCCCGTTATACTATCGCCGAGTGCATCGAGAGGGGATTGACTTACTGTGTTCCCTTAAAAGCAAAACTTAAACTGTTTTGCACCGACCCTGAACATGAGGATTTCGACACCGTCGTTCAGGATGTTTACTTGGGTACCATCCCTTACATGACCGATAAAGGTAGTTTCATCATCAATGGCGCAGAGCGCGTGGTTGTATCGCAGCTGCACCGTTCCCCAGGGGTATTCTTCGGACAGAGTATCCATGCCAATGGAACCAAACTTTATTCGGCTCGTATCATCCCTTTCAAAGGGTCTTGGATTGAATTCGCCACCGATATCAACAATGTGATGTATGCCTACATCGACCGTAAGAAAAAACTTCCGGTTACCACTATGTTGAGAGCCATCGGCTTTGAATCGGATAAAGATATTTTAGAGATTTTCGATCTGGCAGACGAAATTAAGGTTAATAAAGCCAACCTTAAGAAAGTTGTCGGACGGAAATTGGCTGCTCGTGTCCTTAAGACATGGATTGAAGATTTTGTTGATGAAGATACCGGTGAGGTGGTTTCCATCGAGCGTAACGAAGTTATTATCGACCGTGAAACATTCTTGCTGGATGAACATGTTGATGAGATTATTGATTCGGGCGCTAAAACCATTTTGTTACATAAAGAGAATCAAAATCTGGCAGACTTTGCCATCATCTATAATACGCTTCAAAAGGATCCTTGTAACTCCGAAAAAGAAGCCGTTGTTCACATCTATCGACAATTACGAAACGCTGAGCCACCAGATGAAGCCACTGCCCGTGACGTCATCGATAAGCTCTTCTTCTCTGATAAACGCTACGACTTGGGCGAGGTGGGTCGTTACCGTTTGAATCAGAAGCTGGGTCTTAATACCAGCTATGATACCAAGGTGCTTACCAAGGAAGATATGATTGAGATCATCAAGCACCTGATCCAGTTGATCAATTCAAAGGCTGATGTGGATGATATCGACCACTTGAGCAACCGTCGTGTGCGTACCGTTGGTGAGCAGTTGGGCAACCAGTTTAGCGTTGGTTTGGCTCGTATGGCCCGAACCATCCGCGAACGGATGAACGTGCGCGATAACGAGGTGTTTACCCCGATCGACCTGATCAATAGCAAGACGCTGTCGTCTGTTATCAACAGTTTCTTTGGAACCAACGCCCTTTCCCAGTTTATGGATCAAACCAATCCATTGGCTGAAGTTACGCACAAACGAAGGATGTCCGCATTGGGACCAGGCGGTTTGTCTCGCGAGCGTGCCGGTTTCGAAGTGCGTGACGTACACTATACTCACTATGGACGCTTGTGTCCAATTGAAACGCCAGAAGGACCGAACATCGGTCTTATCTCCTCGTTGACGGTTTTTGCCAAAATCAACAAGCTTGGTTTTATCGAAACACCCTACCGTAAGGTGGATAATGCCAAGGTAGACCTAACCCAAGAAGGGGTGGTTTACATGTCGGCCGAGGAGGAGGAACATAAAATTATCGCTCAGGCTAATGCCCCGTTGGACGATCAGGGATTCTTTGTCAATCCGAAGGTTAAAGCCCGTGAAGATGGCGATTTCCCTGTGGTGGAGAAAGATCAGGTGCATTTAATGGACGTGGCACCAAATCAGATTGCTTCGGTGGCCTCTTCATTAATTCCCTTCCTTGAGCACGATGATGCCAACCGGGCGTTGATGGGATCCAACATGATGCGCCAGGCTGTGCCATTGATACGGCCTGAAGCCCCCATTGTTGGTACTGGCCTCGAAGGTGCCGTAATTCGCGATTCGCGAACCCACATAGTTGCTGAAGGGGAAGGTGTTGTTGAGTATGTAGATGCCGATGAAATTGTGATTCGTTACGATTTGACCGAAGATCAACAGTTCGTCAGCTTTGACCCTGATACCAAACGTTATCGTTTGCCTAAATTTCAAAAGACCAACCAAAGTACTTGTATCGACCTGAAACCTGTTGTTTCAAAAGGTCAGCGTGTGACCAAAGGTCAGATTCTTACCGAGGGTTATTCAACCCAAAACGGGGAGCTGGCATTGGGACGCAACTTGAAAGTGGCTTTCATGCCTTGGAAAGGATACAACTTTGAGGATGCCATTGTGATTTCTGAGCGCTTGGTGCGCGAAGATGTTTTCACTTCGGTGCATGTTGACGAATATTCACTGGAAGTTCGCGATACCAAACGGGGTATGGAAGAGTTGACCTCTGATATTCCCAATGTGAGCGAAGAGGCCACTAAGGATCTTGACGAGAATGGATTGATCCGCATTGGTGCTCACGTTAAACCAGGTGATATCTTGATTGGTAAAATCACTCCTAAAGGGGAAAGTGATCCTACGCCCGAAGAGAAACTGCTTCGTGCCATCTTCGGCGAAAAAGCCGGCGATGTGAAGGATGCCTCTTTGAAAGCATCGCCTTCGTTGCGTGGTGTGGTGATTGATAAGAAGTTGTTCTCCCGCATCGTGAAGGATCGCAAGTCGCGAACCAACGAGAAGAGCCTTATTGTGAAGATTGATGAGGAGTTTGAACGTAAAATTCATGAGCTGAAAGGTCGCCTGATCGACAAGCTCTTTACCCTGATCAACGGAAAAACTTCGCAAGGTGTTAAGGACTATTATGGTGTTGATGTGGTGGCTAAAGGCACCAAGTTTACGCAAAAAATCCTTAATGACATCGACTACTTGAATGTCAATCCATCGAAATGGACTACCGACAAGGATAAAAATGATTTGATCCACGACGTGATCCACAACTACCGGATGAAGTACAAAGAGTACGAAGCGGTTGAGAAACGTCAGAAATACAACATCACCATTGGTGATGAATTACCAGCCGGTATCGTGCAATTGGCAAAGGTTTATATTGCCAAGAAGCGTAAACTTAGAGTTGGTGATAAAATGGCCGGACGACATGGTAACAAAGGTATCGTATCCAAAGTCGTACGCGATGAGGATATGCCTTTCCTCGAAGATGGTACCACCGTAGACATTGTTCTGAATCCACTTGGTGTGCCTTCGCGGATGAACCTTGGACAGATTTATGAAACCGTGCTTGGTTGGGCCGGACGTGTGTTAGGCTTGACTTTCGCCACGCCTGTATTCGACGGAGCCTCCATGGAAGACCTGGAAAAATATTCAGAACAGGCTGGAATCCCCAGCTTGGGAAGGACTTATCTTTATGATGGTGGTTCCGGTGAGCGTTTTCACCAGCCAGCAACCGTGGGTGTGGTTTATATGCTTAAGCTGGGCCATATGGTTGAAGACAAGATGCACGCCCGTTCCATTGGTCCATACTCGTTGATTACACAGCAGCCTTTGGGTGGTAAAGCCCAGTTCGGTGGACAGCGTTTTGGAGAGATGGAGGTTTGGGCTCTTGAAGCATTTGGTGCTGCCAATATCCTGCAGGAAATCCTGACTGTTAAGTCGGATGATGTGCTTGGCCGTGCGAAAGCTTATGAAGCCATCGTAAAAGGTGATCTGCTGCCTCAAGCCGGTATACCTGAATCATTGAATGTGTTGTTGCATGAGATGAGAGGTTTGGGATTAAGTGTAACCTTGGACTAAACTGATAATGGTGGGTGTTGGTTGTCAACACCTACCTTTTCTGGGTTTGTAATTATAATAATACTCTACTCAATATGGCATTCAGAAGAGATCAGAAAAACAAGAGTAATTTTTCAAAAATCTCCATTGGCCTGGCTTCACCCGAAGAGATACTCGAGATGTCGAGTGGTGAAGTGCTCAAGCCGGAGACTATCAACTACAGGACTTATAAGCCCGAGCGTGACGGTTTATTCTGCGAAAGAATATTCGGCCCGGTAAAGGATTATGAGTGCCATTGTGGAAAGTATAAACGTATCCGCTACCGTGGCATCGTCTGTGACCGTTGCGGGGTGGAAGTGACTGAAAAGAAAGTGCGTCGTGAGCGCATGGGACACATCTCGTTGGTGGTTCCGGTGGCTCACATCTGGTACTTTAAATCATTGCCCAATAAGATTGGTTATTTGTTGGGGTTACCGACCAAGAAACTGGACGCCATCATCTATTATGAACGATATGTGGTGATTCAAGCTGGTATCAAGGCTGAGGATGGTGTTCAAAAGATGGATTTCCTGACTGAAGAGGAGTACCTCGATATATTGGATACCCTTCCAAAGGAGAACCAACATTTGGACGATGAAGATCCAAATAAGTTTATTGCCAAGATGGGTGCCGATGCTTTGCACATGCTATTGGAGCGCATCGATTTGGATGGTTTGTCGTACGACTTGCGTCACAAAGCCAATACCGAAACATCACAGCAGCGTAAGAATGAGGCGCTGAAACGTCTTCAGGTTGTTGAAGCTTTTCGTGAATCGGTGGCAACCAATAAACCGCAATGGATGATTGTGAAGGTGGTACCTGTTATTCCACCAGAATTGCGTCCGTTGGTGCCCCTGGATGGTGGTCGTTTTGCCACTTCCGACTTGAACGACCTTTACCGTCGTGTGATCATCCGCAACAACCGATTGAAGAGGTTGATCGAGATCAAGGCGCCTGAGGTGATCCTTCGTAACGAGAAACGGATGCTTCAAGAGGCTGTGGATTCATTGTTTGACAACTCCAGAAAATCCAATGCTGTCAAGACTGATTCCAATCGTCCTTTGAAATCTTTGAGCGATAGCTTGAAAGGTAAGCAAGGGCGTTTCCGTCAGAACTTGTTGGGTAAACGGGTTGACTACTCGGCGCGTTCGGTTATCGTGGTAGGTCCCGAGCTGAAAATGCACGAGTGTGGCTTGCCAAAAGATATGGCTGCTGAGCTTTACAAGCCATTTGTAATCAGGAAACTGATTGAGCGTGGTATTGTGAAAACTGTAAAATCGGCCAAGAAAATTGTTGATCGTAAAGATCCTGTGGTATGGGATATTCTTGAGAATGTGATGAAGAGTCATCCGGTTTTGTTGAACCGGGCCCCGACGCTTCACCGACTGGGTATCCAGGCTTTCCAGCCCAAAATGATTGAGGGTAAAGCTATCCAGCTGCACCCACTGTCTACCGCAGCGTTCAATGCCGACTTCGACGGTGACCAGATGGCCGTTCACTTGCCTTTGGGCAATGCTGCCATCTTGGAAGCACAAATGTTGATGTTGGCTTCCCAAAATATCCTTAACCCTGCCAATGGTGCCCCTATCTCGGTGCCTTCGCAGGACATGGTTCTTGGTTTGTATTACATGACCAAACCACGGGAGGGTGCAAAAGGTGAAGGCCTTGTGTTCTATTCGCCAGAAGAGGCGAAAATTGCCTACAATGAGCGTAAAGCTGAATTGCATGCCATTGTGAAGGTGAAAACTTGGGATGTCAAAGATGGACAACTGGAGCTTCAATTGATTGAAACCACTGTTGGACGAATCCTCTTCAATGAGTTTGTGCCACGCGAAGCTGGTTATATCAATGAGCTGCTGACTAAAAAGTCGCTGCGTGAAATCATCGGCCATGTGCAGAAAGTTTGTGGTACACCAAAAACTGCTGCCTTCCTCGATGATATCAAGGATCTAGGTTACCGGATGGCATTCGAAGGTGGTTTGTCCTTTAACCTGCACGATGTGATCATTCCCGAAGAGAAGGAAGCTTTGGTTCAGGAGGGATACGACGAGGTGGAAGAGGTGATGAACAACTACAATATGGGTTTTATCACCAACAACGAACGTTACAACCAGATCATCGATATTTGGACGCATGTTAACGCACGCTTGACCCAAACATTGATGAAGCAGTTGAGTTCCGACAAGCAAGGGTTCAACTCGGTATATATGATGCTTGACTCCGGTGCACGGGGTTCTAAGGAGCAGATTCGTCAGTTATCTGGTATGCGGGGTCTGATGGCCAAGCCTCAGAAATCGGGTGCCGAGGGTGGCCAGATTATTGAAAACCCCATCCTTGCCAACTTTAAAGAGGGTCTGTCGGTACTTGAGTACTTTATCTCTACGCACGGTGCTCGTAAAGGTCTTGCGGATACGGCGCTTAAAACTGCGGATGCGGGTTATTTGACCCGGCGGTTGGTTGACGTGTCGCAGGATGTGATCATCACCGAAAATGACTGTGGAACGCTGCGTGGTTTGACCGCAACCGCCATCAAGAACAATGAAGAGACGGTAGCGTCGCTTTATGAGCGGATTCTTGGTCGCGTGTCGGTTCATGATGTTTACCATCCCAACACCGGCAAGGTTGTTGTGAAAGCAGGTGAGGAAATTGATGAAGTCAAGGCTAGGATCATCGAAGATTCTCCGCTAGAAAGAGTTGAGATCCGTTCGGTGTTGACCTGCGAATCGAAAAAAGGTGTTTGTGCCAAGTGTTATGGCCGAAACCTGGCTACGGGTCGTATGGTTCACCTAGGAGAAGCTGTTGGTGTTATTGCCGCCCAGTCGATTGGTGAGCCAGGTACACAGCTGACACTGCGTACTTTCCACGTGGGGGGTACTGCATCGAACATCACTTCCGAGAACAGCGTGATCTCCAAATACGACGGTATTGTAGAGATTGAAGAACTTCGTACCGTACCGTTTACCCAGGAAGATGGCGTTGAAGTAGATATGGTGATCGGCCGCTTGGCTGAATTGCGTATCGTAGACAAAAACACCAACATTGCCCTGACAACCCACCCAATACCTTATGCGGCTAAACTGTTTGTTAAAAACGGCGCCGAGGTTAAGAAAGGTGATTTGGTTTGTGAATGGGATCCTTATAATGCCCTAATCATCACAGAAAAAGGTGGTGAGGTGTCGTTCGAGAATATGACCGAAGGTGTGACCTTTAAAGAGGAATCGGATGAACAAACCGGTTACCGTGAAAAGGTTATCATTGAAACACGTGATAAAACCAAAAACCCTGCCCTTCATATCTTGGATAAGACGGGTGAGATTATCAAGACCTACAACTTGCCCGTGGGAGCCCACATTTCGGTTGACAACGGCGGTAAAGTGAAACAGGGTGAGGTGATTGCCAAGATCCCTCGTGCTGTTGGTAAGTCTGGCGATATCACCGGTGGTCTTCCACGGATCACCGAGTTGTTTGAGGCTCGTAACCCAAGTAACCCTGCTGTAGTTTCAGAAATCGACGGAGAGGTGACTTATGGTAAGATCAAGCGGGGTAACCGTGAGATTGTTGTGACTTCGAAGAATGGCGAGGTGAAGAAGTATCTGGTTTCTCTTTCGAAACAGATTCTGGTTCAGGAGAATGACTATGTGCGTGCCGGTACGCCACTTTCGGATGGTGCAACAACCCCATCGGCCATTTTGGCCATTAAGGGGCCAACTGCCGTTCAGGAGTATATTGTGAACGAAGTTCAGGATGTGTACCGTTTGCAAGGTGTAAAAATTAACGACAAGCACTTTGAAATCATTGTTCGTCAGATGATGCGTAAGGTGGAGATTGATGATCCAGGCGATACACGTTTCTTGGAAAAAGAGATTGTGGATAAGATCATGTTCATGAATGAGAATGATGAGATCTGGGGTAAAAAAGTGGTGGTTGACGAAGGTGATTCCACGGCTCTGAAACCCGGTATGATCATCTCGGCTCGTCGTCTGCGCGATGAAAACTCACAGTTGAAACGTAAGGATATGAAGCTGGTTCAGGCGCGCGATGCGGTGGCTGCCACTTCAAGCCAGGTGCTTCAGGGTATTACCCGGGCGGCGTTGCAAACCAAGAGCTTTATGTCGGCTGCTTCGTTCCAGGAAACAACCAAAGTGCTTAATGAAGCCGCCATCCAAGGCAAGGTTGATTATTTGGAAGGTCTTAAAGAGAACGTTATCTGCGGTCACTTGATCCCTGCCGGAACAGGAACCCGTGGATTTGATAAAGTGGTGGTTGGTTCGCAGGAAGAGTTCGATAAATTGGTCGCTCATACTGAAGCCGATACCGTAGCATAATAGTATTATAATTAGTATTGAAGAGAGGGAATCCCAGGGTTCCCTCTTTTTGCGTATTAATGAGTGAATTCAAAGAATTATTGTGTATTTTCGTTTGTTTGGATTGAAAATAGATCGTTATGGAAGATAAGAAAATGGATCATCATATCAATGTGGAACTGAGCGAGGAGGTAGCCGAAGGCACCTATTCCAACCTGGCCATCATCACGCATTCGCCCAGCGAGTTTGTGATTGATTTTATACGGGTGATGCCTGGGATGCCCAAGGCGCCCGTCAAATCCCGCATCATCCTTACGCCCGAGCATGCCCAGCGTTTGATGTATGCCCTTCAGGACAATATTGACCGTTTTGAGGCCATGCATGGGCCTATCCGGCAGGATGAGGAACCAGGAATACCTAATATCCCTGTGAATTTTGGCGGTCCTGCTGGTGAGGCTTGACAATTGTTTGGCTAGGCTTATGTTCTTTGTTTTGCTTTTTTGATGAATCGATGCAGTGTGCTTTGTTTCAATATATTCGAGAGGATGAGCATCTAACGCAATATTTCAAATATGTCATCAACGACTGCGAGAAGATTGCTCGCTCCCTTTCGGCATTTGCCAATACCGAAGGGGGGCGTCTCCTTGTGGGAGTCAAGGATAATGGGAATATTGTGGGGGTGTCTTCCGACGAGGAGTTTTTCATGATTGATTCTGCGGCCCACCGTTATTGCCTGCCTGAAGTGCCTTTTACAACCTACGAATGGCATGTCCACAATACAATTACTTTCAATCGTTTTTGCCGGTTGACGCGTCTTAAACCTTGGCAGGCTGAGCGGATCGTCGTCGAATTCATATCCATCGGGTTGATTGAACTGGTCCTCTCGGAGCAGAGTGCGCTTTATAGGCTTAAGCAGGTATGATGGCTGCCTGATGCGGGGAGCCAACCGTTGCTCTTCTATTCCCTCACGATTAAACATCCGGGTTGAACTGTCCCCTACTGCTTTTCACAGTTCTTTTTGGGGATGTCGATGCCCCAGCCGCAGGGGTAACCGCTGGTTGAAACTGGCAATCTACCCTGCACATTCACCTTGCCCGAAATAAAGGCTGCAATGCTCTTTTGCGCCGCAGGGCTGTTTTCGTACTGTACCACAATTGCGGCTGCTTTGTCGAGCGCAAGCCTGGCCAGGCGATAAGGATTGCCCATATACACCACAATGCATTTGCGCTGGGCAAGCAGGTTGCCTAAGGTTGTTGGGTTGACGTCAGCCACATCTTCTATCAACACATAAATGGTTTCTTCCCCGCTGGTTTGGTTGATGACTGCTTGACCACTGGTGGCGGCAATGATGCGTTTGAAGTTTTGCGGTTCACTCAAATGGCTGAAAACGGTAGGATTGTTGTTGAATTGAACCAAAACGCCCTTCTTATTCTTATCAGGTAATACCTGGTGTTCATTTTTATTCACTGTGATGGCCGATCGGAGCAGCTTGTCGTTGAGCCATTGGGCATAGGGGCGGTTGATGTATTCTTCAATTTGATTGGGATTGACGGGTTGGTAGTTGGCCAATCCGCACCACTCTTTAAGGGCAAGGATCTTACGGCATTTTTGTTCAATTGCTTCGCTGGTGATCGTTTTTTGGTCGATGGCACGCTTAATCTCTTCGACGGCACGGGGCAGGTTGGTGGAGAGTTCCACCACGTCGTTGCCGGCTATAATTGCTCGCGCATCCACATTGCCATTTTTTTGATCAGCCAACACGCCATGCATGTTCATGGCATCGGTGATCACGAAGCCATTGAACCCCATCTCTTCCTTGAGCAGTGTGGTGAGAATGGGGTGGGAGAGGGTGGCTGGCCTGCCTTCCGTTGGTTCAAGGGCTGGCACTTCCAGATGACCGCTCATGATGCCCATGATGCCAGCTCTGATCAACGTTTGAAATGGCACCAGTTCGATGGAATCCATCCGTGCCTTGGTGTGGCGGCAAACGGGAAGGAGTTTGTGTGAGTCGCCGCTGGTGTCGCCATGGCCGGGGAAGTGCTTGGCCACCGCAGCAAGGCCTGCGCTTTGCATGCCCAGCATGTAGTAGGTGGTTTTCTTGGCCACTTGTTGGGGATCTTCACCAAATGAGCGGCGTCCAATCACCGGATTGTGGGGATTGGTGTTGATGTCGGCCACCGGTGCCAGATTGACATGGATACCGATGCGCCTGAACTGCTGCCCAATTTCATACCCCATCTCTTCAATCACCTGGTCGGTTTGAATGGCGCCCAACGTCATCTGGAACGGGTAAGAGATGCTGTTTTGGAGGCGCATGCCCAAGCCCCACTCCCCATCAATGCTCATGATCAGCGGGATGGTTGTGTTTTTTTGCAACTCGTTGGTGGCTTTGGCCACGTTGGTGGGGGTGTTTTTGAAAAACACCACACCTCCAGGGTGGTAACGCTTGATCATGTTGATGGTGGGTGCCAATTTTTCCACACCGGTATGGGCCGGTATAGCAATCCAAAACAGTTGTCCGATGATTTCATCCAACGTGAGGTTTTCTATCTGGCTGTTGACCCACTCCGAATGGGTCGCTTTTTCCCAATTGATGGGTTCCTTCACCCCACTTGGTTGTGCCCATGCCGAAAGGGTGTATAAGGCTAAAAATATTAGGGGGAGTCCTTTTTTGTATTGCATCTGTTGTGGGTTTGCTTGTTTTTAGGTTTGATTAAAGAGGATAAAGCAAATATTTTTCCCTAAGTTTCTGGTACTTTCCCAGTTCGGGTTGCCAGGCCTGTCTGATCTCTTCTTCGGTTTTTCCGTCGATGATCATCAATCGCAATTGGTTGGTACCAGCCAGCAGGTCGAAAAAACGAGCGTTGCTGAAGAATTTGGTTTGATCGGGGAATAGCCTGTAGAAATCAATGAAGTATTTGAGGGTCATGCGGTGGCTGGTATTTTCATTACGTAAATCTAAACCAAAGCATTCCTTATCTTTTTGGGGCGGGTTTTTCGACATCCCTTCGATGCTGCGTGGTGTGAAGGTGAAGGAACCCATGTTGGGGTTCGGGTAGCCAATTGCCTGGAAGGGAAACAGGGTTCCCCGAGCCACGCTGATGTCGGTTCCTTCGAACCAACAGAGCGATGGGTACAGACGGATGGCAAGCAGGTTGGGCAGGTTGGGCGAGGGTTTGTCGGCTGGTGCAACAATGGTGGCGTGGGTGTAATTCTCCATTTCGATGATGGTGAGCTCGCATTTCTTGCCGCCTTCGAGCCACCCCTCGCAGTTGATCATGCGGGCCAGTTCTCCCACTGTCAGTCCATGTACCACCGGAATTGGGTGCATCCCCACAAAACTCTTGTATTCCGGCTTCAGAATGGGGCCGTCGATGTAATCCCCGTTTGGGTTGGGTCGGTCGAATACGATGAAGGGGATGTTGTTTTCGGCACACGCCTCCATCATATAGTGCATGCTGGAGATGTAAGTATAGAAACGCACTCCCACATCCTGTATGTCGAAAATCACCACATCGATGCCTGCCAAATCCTGGGCAGAGGGTTTTTTGTTCTTCCCATAGAGACTGATGACAGGCAGTCCTGTTTTTGAATCCATGGTGTGATCCACCTTTTCGCCGGCATCGGCATTGCCTCGAATGCCATGTTCAGGAGCAAATATTTTGGTGATTTTGATATTCAGTGCTGTCAGCGAGTCGATTAGGTGTGCAGTGCCAATTTTAGACGTGTGGTTGACCAGAAGAGCCACATTCTTGTTTTTTAGTAGCGGCAAATAGGTTTCGGTGCGCTGGGCGCCAATGGTAATGCATTCGCCGCTATTTTGTGCGAATCCATGGGTGCTGCCAATGGCAAAGGCCAGTAGCAAAAATACGATACGATGAAATTTCATGCCCGATGGTTAAAAGTTTAGGCATGAAAAATAAGCAATTATTTCGTTTCTGGAAATTCTGCCGCCGCTTTGTCGAGCAACCAAATGGTATTGTTGTTTTTAACGCGGGCAGCCGGATAGCTCAGGTAGTTGCCTTGGCGGTTCAATATGTCGTACACCACTTGCTTTTTCGCCGATCCGGTAACCAGAAACACCGCTTCATGGGCAGCCTGGATGACCGAACCGGTAATGGTGACCCGTTTTTGTCCCGAAACGGGATGGGAGGCCTCTTCGCATATGTTCGTGCTGTTCCATAGTTCCATCTGGTGTGGGAATATGGAGACGGTGTGGCCATCGTCGCCCAGGCCAAGGAAGACAATGTCGAAAACCGGTTGCCCATCTTTCTTGGGCACGTGGTTGATGATGTCCTGTTGGTAAGCTTCGGCAGCTTGATTCGGTGGCAATTCCCCTTTGATTCTGAAAACATGGTCCTTGGGCATGGGGATGTGCCTGAGGAGTGCCTGATCAGTCATCCCATAGTTGCTCTCTGGATCATCGGGCGCAACGCAACGTTCATCTCCCCAAAACAGGAAGATGTGTTCCCACTTTATCTTGTCGGAGAATTCCCGGCGCCAAAGTTCGAATATGGCTTTGGGGGTGTTGCCGCCCGATAAGGCCAGGTAAACCCCCTCTTTCTCGTGTGTCAATTTGGCCAGTTTCTCGCCCAGGAAGCGGGCAATCGCCGCATGGTCTTCAAATAATCTTATTAAATGGCTCATGGCATGTTTTTTACAATTCGCAGTAAAAGCCGTCGTCGGCCAGGTTTTTGCAAGGGTAGCGCCAGGTGCAGTTTTCTCCTTCAATCAGGTCGTCGGATACATCGGGTCCCCAAGTGCCTGCCGGATAGCCATGGACCGGAATCTCCGGGTTGTTTTTCCAAGCTTCCAATATGGGGTCGACAAAACGCCAGGCTGCTTCCACTGCATCGCCCCGGTGGTAGAGGGTGCTATCGCCCTGCATGCAGTCGAGCAGCAACCGTTCGTAGGCACTGGGCAAATAGGCATCCGAAAGGCTCGAGTAGTGGAAATCCATATTGACGGTTTGAGCATTGAAGCCAGCGCCAGGCACTTTCATGTCGAATTTGAGCAGCAAGCCTTCATCGGGCTGGATGCGGATGACCAGCTGGTTTTGTTGTTTGCAGAGTTTTTTGTTGTCGGCAAACAAGTGGTGGGGCGAGTTGTTGAAATGGATCACGATCTCGGTCACCCGGGTTGGCAGCATCTTGCCGGTGCGGATGTAGAATGGCACGCCAGCCCATCGCCAGTTATCGATAAAGAATTTCATCGCTACGAAGGTTTCTGTGCGCGATTGCGGATCCACCCCTTTCTCTTCGCGGTAACCTTTGGTAGGTTTGCCTTTGATGGTGGAGGCGGTGTATTGTCCCCGTATCACATATTTTTCCACTTCATCGGTTTTGATGGGGCGGAAACTTTGAAACACCTTCACAATCTCGTTGCGGATGCTGTTGGAGTTGATGAGCACAGGTGGTTCCATGGCCACCAGTCCGGCCAGTAGCAAAAGGTGGTTCTGAACCATGTCGCGCAGGGCTCCTGATCCTTCGTAATAGCCGCCACGGTTTTCCACGCCGATGTTTTCCGAAGAGGTGATCTCCACATGGTGGATGTAGTTCCTGTTCCACAAGGGTTCGAAAATGCTGTTGGAGAAACGAGTCACCAATAGGTTCTGTACCGTCTCTTTGCCCAGGTAGTGGTCGATGCGGTAGATCTGTTCCTCCTCGAAATGTTTCAGCAGCTTGTTGTTGAGCTCCTGAGCCGTGCCGAGGTTGTACCCAAAGGGTTTTTCAATGATGATGCGTTTGAAACCTTCTGTTTCGTCGTTCAATCCCACCTTGGCCAGCTCTTCGGGAATGATGTCGTAGAGATTCGGAGGTGTGGCCAGGTAGTAGATGTAGTTATTTCCCGTTTCAAGCTCCTGGTTCAGCTTTTGCAAATGGATTTTGAGGGCTTCATAGCCTTTGCTCTCGAGTGGGTCGAAGGCGAAATAAAAAAGTTTTTGGACAAACTGTTGCAACTGTTCATCGGAGGCTGGTTTGCGCAGGGCAAATTTCCGGATGCCTTCGATCATTTTTATCCGGAAGTCGCCGTCGGAGAGTTCTGTGCGGCCCAAACCCAAGACTGCAAAATGTTGGGGCAGGTTTTTCTGCTCAAACAGATCCCAAATGGCTGGGATGAGTTTGCGGTAGGTGAGGTCGCCCGAAGCGCCAAAGATGACCAGTATATGATTTTTTGGTTGGATCATGAGAATTATTTTTCTTTTAAAACTAACTATGGCCTGTTTTGTTTTGAGGACGATCGACTTTTGAAGTGCTGAGAGTCGCCCCATTGGTTTAGTCCAACTTCCCGGTCGGCCATACCGATGCGGATGCTCAGGCAGTTGGTGCAATCCTCGGCCCCTTCGTCGGTGCAAGGTTTGTTTTCGTAGAGTTGGTAGTTTCTTCTGTTATTGGTTGGGGTGATGTTGGGCATGATCACGTTAGCCCCGCCTTTGAGCGCCTTCTCTCGGCCCATGGGGTCGATGGCCTGGAGTGCCGTGGCCGCTGCAATATTGATGTCGGGCATCAACAACCGAAGCGTGGCAATCATGTTCAAGGCCACTTCAAGCCTGCGGGTGATGGGCCACAATTGTCCGCGTAATTCATAAAGTGGGGTCTGGGTATGCTCAATAAATGGCCCCATGCCCACCATGTCGATGTCTATTGATTTGAAAAATAATAGGTCGTTGGCCAAATCTTCAATGGTTTGTCCCGGTAATCCAATCATGACGCCCGTGCCGGTTTGATAGCCAGTATTTTTCAGTGTTTTTAAGCAATTGACACGGGTGTTGAAATCATGCAGTTCATCGGTGGGGTGAATCGTTTTATAGAGGGATGGATTGGTGGTTTCTATTCTTAAGAGGTAGCGGTGGGCACCTGCTTCAAACCAACGGAGGTAGGTCTCGGCTGTTTGTTCGCCCAGCGAAATGGTGATGCCCAACTCTCCTTGGGTAGCCTGCTTAATTTGCTTCAACAGCGCTTCCATCCGGTCGATGAATTGGGCGTCGTTGCGCTCCCCCGATTGCAGGACGATGGATCCATAATGGTTTTGCCAGGCAAAGCGAGCCGCTTCCAAAATCGACTCGTCATCGAGGTTGTATCGGTTTGTGGATCGGTTATCCTTACGGATGCCACAGTAGTAGCAGTTTTTTATGCAGATGTTCGAAAACTCAATCAATCCCCTGAAATATACTTTTTTGCCCAGCTGGGTTACTTGAATTTCGCCAGCTTTTTTCAATAACTCCTTGTGCTCGTCGCCCGATGCGGCAATAAGCTGCATTAAATCATGTTGCGAAAATTCAATCTGCTTTAAAATGTCATGAAATAGTTTATTCATGTTTGTTTCTTTTGTAAAGTAAAAGTAGTAAAAATTAATGGCTCCCCGCTGTTTGTTGATTGATTCAGCAATTTTTCGGAAGCCCTGTAGGTTGTTGCAGAACACATCTACTAATGTCGTTTTTGTGGTAATAATGGTTTAAATTTATAAAAAAGCAAATATGGTCAATCAACAGTTATTGTCTCCCCAGAGCATCGTGGTGGTGGGAGGTTCCGATCAGATACAAAAGCCGGGTGGTAAAATTTTGAGCAACCTGTTGGCGGGGGGCTTTGCCCATCCAATCTACGTGGTGAATCCCAATGCTGCGTCCGTTCAAGGTATTGCCTGTCACGCCAAGGTGGATGATTTGCCCGGTCATGTCGATTTGGCCATCTTGGCCATTCCTGCTAAATTTTGTGTGGAGGCTGTTGAAAAACTGGCCTATCAAAAAGGAACCCGGGCGTTTATTATTATTTCGGCCGGGTTTGGCGAGGAGAGCCACGAGGGGGCTCTGATAGAGCAACGCATCGTGGCGGTGGTGAACGAGGTGAAGGGGGCGCTGATTGGCCCCAACTGCATTGGCATGATGACGCCCGAGCACCACAGCGTCTTTACCGAGCCCATCCCGCCTCTTCAACCTGGTGGTATTGATTTTGTGACCGGATCGGGTGCTACTGCTGTTTTTATCCTGGAGTCGGCCAAAAGTAAGGGGCTCACTTTTAATTCGGTATTTTCGGTGGGCAACAGCGCCCAGATGGGTGTTGAAGAGGTGCTCCAGTATTTGGATGAAACCTATGTAGATGGCGTCAGTTCGCGGGTGAAGTTGCTTTATATGGAAAGTGTGCGTCACCCTGATAAGTTGCTCAAGCACGCCACCTCGCTTACCCAAAAGGGGTGTCGTATTGCCGGCATTAAGGCCGGGCAGTCGGAGGCGGGCAGTAGGGCGGCTTCGAGCCACACCGGAGCCTTGGCCAGCAACGACAAGGCCGTAGATGCCTTGTTCCGCAAAGCCGGCATCATCCGCTGCCATGGCCGCGAGGAGTTGGTGAATGTGGCGGCCATTCTTTCTTTGCCCCAGCTTGAAGGGAACCGGCTGGCCATCGTTACTCATGCGGGTGGGCCGGCAGTGATGCTGACCGATGCACTGGCGCTGGGCGGCATTCAAGTGCCTGCCATTGAAGGGGCAAAGGCCGAGGCTTTATTGTCAAAACTTTATGGTGGATCGAGCGTTGGGAATCCCATCGACTTTTTGGCCACAGGCACTGCCCAGCAACTCTCCGACATCATTGATGCAGTCAACCACGATTTCGATCACATCGATGGGATGGCGGTCATCTTTGGGAGTCCCGGCCTGTTCTCGGCGCGGGAGGCTTATACCGTTCTGCACGAAAAGATGAAAAATTCACCCAAGCCCATCTTTCCCATCCTACCTTCGGTGGTGAATGTGAAGGAGGATATCGACTTCTTTATCAGTCAAGGACGTGTTTGCTTCAACGATGAGGTGTTGATGGCTCAAGCATTGTGTAAGGTTTTTCAGAATCAAGCAGCCAGGTCAACCAAAGCCTCGCTTTCCGCAATAGATCGGGCTGCAATCCGTGCCATTATTGATCCCAGTGATAACGGTTATTTGTCTCCCGAGTCGGTTCAGCAGCTGTTTGATGCAGCAGGTCTGCCCAGGGTGAAGGAGTATGTTATCGCTGATGTTGCCGAGTTGGTTCCCATGGCACATCAGGCCGGATACCCGGTTGTGATGAAGGTGGTGGGGCCAGTTCACAAGTCGGATGTGGGTGGGGTGGTTCTAAATATTAAGGACGATGAAACACTTTGTGCCCAATACCACCGCATGATGCAGATACCTGATGCCACAGCGGTGATGATTCAACCCATGGTTTCGGGGCGTGAACTGTTTGTTGGGGCTTCCCATGAGCCTGGTTATGGCCATTTGGTGATGTTTGGTTTGGGGGGTATTTTTATAGAAGTGCTCAAAGATGTGTCGGTGGCTTTGGCGCCTCTGTCTGCAGGCGAAGCTCGCCAGATGATCACCGGTATAAAAGGCTATGCTGTGATTCAAGGTGTACGTGGACAGAAGGGAATTGATGAGCAGCAAATTGAAACGATTCTGTTGCGGCTTTCCGCCTTGCTCGATGCAGCACCCGAAATCGTTGAAATGGACATCAACCCGTTGTTGGGCGATGAGCAGGGCGTGGTAGCCGTGGATGCCAGGATTCGAATTGACAAGGGTGAATGTTAAATCTTGATATGATATAAATCATTTTGTGAAAATCGCCGGGATGGGAAAGGATCCTTATATTTGTGGGTGTGTTAAATTATAAGTCGTTTTTTGTTATTTGTGATTTTGTTGTTGGTTAAATTGTTGGTTTATAATTCGTTTTGATTGGATTAAATTGATAGTTGTGTGGATGGATGTGAAATTGTAACTTTTGAATCGGAAAAAAATATGGATATGGAAAAAATAGGAATTTTTTACGGACCTGAAGGTGGTAATGTTGAGAAGGTAGCCCGCATGGTGGCTGAAAAATTTGGTGCCGATAGGGCAGATCTGATTCCAGTTAGGGATGCCGACGAGCGCATTGTCAATAAATACGACCGCATCATTTTTGGGCTTTCAACCGTAGGGAAAAGCAATTGGGATTCAGAACAGAAAAGTACCGATTGGGATCTGTTTTTCCCAACCCTGAAATTTGTGGACTGGGAGGATAAAGTGACGGCCATCTTTGGCCTTGGCAACCAAATTCAATATCCGCACCATTTTGTGGATGCCATGGGGTGGTTGTATGATTTGTTGGAAGGACTCAAGGTTCCAGTTGTGGGCTTTTGTCCCGTTGAAGGTTACCATTTCAAGGAGTCGGAAGGGATTCGTGATGGCCAGTTTGTTGGGTTGCCGGTGGATGAGGATTTTGAACACGATTTGACCGAGAAGCGTGTGGGTGATTGGGTGCAGCAGCTGACGGAACAACATGGTTTTTGACTCCAAATCCTGCCTGAATCAGAAAAAGTAATCAAAAACAGCAATCTATGAATGGTCATGCGTTAATATCGCCCGAACAGGTTAAACAGGTCATCGACAAGTATCAAATCAGTGATCTTTCCAAGGCTACCATCCGCGAAATTGTTGCCATTGTCAACGATTTGGAAGCCATCAGTGGAATCCCTTTTATCAGGATGGAGATGGGTGTACCCGGCCTGCCACCATCAGAGGTGGGTATCCAGGCCGAGATTGAAGCGCTTAAAAATGGCGTGGCATCCCAATACCCCATGCTCGATGGTTTGGATAGCCTGAAAAAAGAGGCTTCCCGTTTTATCAAGGCATTTATGGATCTCACCATTGATCCCAAGGGGTGTATTGCCACAGTTGGGAGCATGCAAGGATCGTATGCTGCCTTCCTGTTGGCGGGTTTGATGCATGAAACTCGCGACACCATTCTGTTTATTGATCCCGGTTTTCCCGTTCAAAAGCAACAGATCAAGGTCTTGGGGTATCAATATGAGTCGTTCGATGTTTACAAGTATCGGGGCGAACGGTTGCGGGAGAAGCTTGAGAGCTTCCTGGCAAAAAACAACATCGCTGCCATTGTCTATTCCAACCCCAATAATCCCACTTGGATCTGCTTAAACGACCAGGAGTTGCAAATTATTGGCGAGTTGTCGAAAAAATATGATGTGACCGTTATTGAAGATCTGGCTTATTTCGGCATGGATTTCCGACGGGATATTGGTACGCCTTTCGAGCCACCTTATCAGGTGTCGGTTGGTAACTATACCGATAATTACATTTTGTTGATTTCCAGTTCTAAAGCGTTCAGTTATGCCGGTCAGCGCATGGCTGTGATGTGCGTTTCAGATGCGTTGTATCATCGTCAGTTTTCAAATTTAAAGGCACATTTTGGTGTGGCTGAGTTTGGTACGGCTTTAGTTCAGCGGGTGCTCTATGCCTTGTCGTCTGGAGCCAGTCATTCGGCTCAATACGCCCTGGCAGCCATCTTCAAGGCTGCTTCGGATGGAAAATATCAATTTTTATCCGAAGTTAAAGAGTATGAAATTAGGGCGCATGAAATGAAATCACTATTTTTGTCTAACGGATTTGATATTGTTTACGACCACGATTTAGAAGAGTCACTGGCTGACGGATTTTATTTTTCAATTGGATATAATGGTTTTACCGGCGGTAAATTGCTTCTGGAATTGTTGAGCTATGGCATTAGTGCCATCACGCTGAACAATACGGGTAGTTTGCGTGAAGGTTTGCGGGCTTGCGTTTCGCAAACCTCGCGGGAGCGTTTCCCTGAGTTGGGACAACGATTGGTTGCGTTTGCTGCCGATCATCATTGAATTAAACACGGGCTGTTTTGGTTGCGAGGCTGGAATGGCCATCATAAAACGATTAAATAATTTCTCTATGGCAAAAGTACAAGGAGCAATAGTGGTGGATACGGTGAAATGCAAGGGATGTAGCCTTTGTGTGGTTGCTTGTCCAACCGATGTGATTAAATTGGCTGTAGAAGTAAATGGAAAAGGATTCCATTATGCTTACATGGAAAATCCGGAGGCTTGCATTGGCTGTGCCAACTGCGCTTCGGTGTGTCCCGACAGTTGTATTACGGTTTACCGGCAAAAAGCCGGCGCCACTGCTTAATATTTTGTAAACAGAAAAAATTTCCTGAAGAAATGGGAGAATTAAGATTAATGAAGGGCAATGAGGCGATTGCTGAAGCAGCCATCCGATGTGGTGTGGACGGATATTTTGGATATCCCATTACGCCACAGTCGGAAATCATGGAGACGCTGATGGACCTCCGCCCTTGGGAAACAACCGGAATGGTTGTTTTGCAAGCAGAAAGTGAAACTGCCTCCATCAATATGGTGTATGGTGGTGCCGGTTGCGGTAAAAAAGTGATGACCTCCTCTTCAAGCCCGGGAGTGAGCCTGATGCAGGAGGGGATGACCTACTTGGCAGGTGCTGAATTGCCTTGCTTGGTGGTGAACGTTTCGCGCGGGGGCCCGGGTTTGGGAACCATTCAGCCTGCTCAAAGTGATTATTTTCAGTCGGTCAAAGGTGGCGGACATGGCGACTATAAAGTGATTGTACTGGCACCGGCTTCGGTTCAGGAGATGGCCGATTTTGTTGAGTTGGCCTTTGATCTGGCATTCAAATATCGCAACCCTGCCATGATTCTGGCCGATGGGGTGATTGGCCAAATGATGGAAAAGGTGATGCTGAAGCCCCACAAACCCCGTTGGACCGAGGCCGAGTTGATCGAGAACTGCCCATGGGCCACCACCGGCAAGCCGGCATCGCGCGAGCGCAACGTCATTACTTCCCTTGAGCTGGAATCGGCTCGTCAGGAAGTTTTCAACCATAAACTACAGGCAAAATACCAAACCATCCGCGAACAGGAAGTGCGTTTCGAAGAGATCAATTGCGACGATGCTGAATACCTGATTGTGGCCTATGGTTCCAGTGCCCGCATCTGTCAGAAAACGGTGGAACTGGCACGTGCCAAAGGGATTAAAGTTGGACTTTTCCGCCCCATCACCCTCTTTCCATTCCCCAACAAACAGTTGCTGGCCTATACCAACCGGGTAAAAGGGATTCTCACCGTTGAGATGAGTGCCGGACAGATGGTTGAGGATGTGAAACTGGCCGTGGAATGCAAAGTTCCGGTGACCCATTATGGCCGTTTCGGCGGGATGATCCCATCGCCCGAAGAAGTATTAAATGCGCTTGAGCAGAAAATAGCAGGAGGAAAGTAAAATGGCAGACATTAAAGATATTATAAAACCCGAAAACCTGGTTTATGCCAAAACTCCCGTCCTACGCGATGTGGAGATGCACTATTGCCCGGGTTGCAGCCACGGGGTGGTTCATAAGCTGGTGGCCGAAGTGATTGAAGAGCTGGGTATCCAGGAAACCACTATTGGTGTGGCGCCTGTTGGCTGTTCGGTTTTGGCTTACAATTATTTGGAAATCGACTGGCAGGAGGCTGCCCACGGCCGTGCACCTGCTTTGGCAACGGCCATTAAACGGTTGCGCCCCGACCGCACTGTATTCACCTATCAGGGGGATGGTGATTTGGCAGCCATTGGTACCGCCGAAACCATCCATGCTTGTAATCGAGGCGAGAATATCGTGATCATCTTTATCAACAATGGTATTTATGGAATGACAGGAGGCCAGATGGCTCCAACCACCTTGCTGGGGATGAAGGCGGCAACTTGCCCCACCGGGCGTGAATCGAGCAGGGATGGTTTCCCCATTAAGATCACCGACTTGCTGGCACAGCTTCCTGGAACCTGTTTTGTGACTCGACAGGCAGTTCATACGCCGGTTAATGTGCGTAGAACCAAGAAGGCAATTATGAAGGCGTTCCAAAACCAGCAACAAAATAAAGGAACTTCAATTGTTGAGGTGGTCTCAAGTTGCAACTCAGGGTGGAAAATGACGCCTGTTCAGGCCAACAAGTGGATGGAAGAGAATATGTTTCCATTCTATCCGCTGGGCGATATGAAAGATGAATAAAAAAACGTGCCGCCTAGCCTTTGTGTTAATGGATGCGTTGCGGCAATGAAAAAATAATATCAATATGAAAGAAGAGATCATTATAGCCGGATTTGGTGGACAAGGCGTTCTCTCCATGGGCAAAATCCTGGCCTATTCAGGGGTGATGCAGGACATGGAAGTATCCTGGATGCCATCGTACGGGCCGGAGATGCGGGGCGGAACAGCCAATGTGACTGTGATCCTGAGTGACGAGCGCATCAGTTCGCCTATCCTCCATACGTTTGATACCGCTGTTATCCTCAACCAACAGTCGCTCGACAAGTTTGAGGAAGCGGTGAAGCCTGGTGGCGTGTTGATTTACGACACCAATGGCATCACCCGCCATCCGCAACGGACTGATATCAGCATCTACAAAGTGGAGGCTGCCGAAGAGTCGGTTCGGATGCAAAGTTCCAAAACATTCAATATGATTGTGTTGGGCGCCTATTTGAAGGTGAAGCCGCTAGTGAAATTGGAGAATGTGATGAATGGGTTGAAAAAATCCATTCCTGAGCGCCACCACCATACGCTGCCCTTGAATGAAAAGGCCATTGCCCGGGGGGGCGAAATTGTAGAGAAAATTAATTGAATCCACATCAAAAGGCTGCTAGCGCAGCCTTTTGTGTTTCTATGATGAAACGACGTATTGCCTCAGGTTACATAATGTAACCGATGCTCATGATTAAGGGAAATAGAGGAATGAAATCTTAAATTTGACCATGGTTGGATGATTATATGACTGCGGTCAAATAAATATATGACAGTGGATGGATAGAGATTCAACCAAGGTAGCATAAACTAACTTCGATTAAATTTGTTATTAAGCTATAGGTGTTGGTGGTTTGACGCATTGGTTCGAAAGGGATATGTGAGATACTCTATGCCGGTTTTGGTGTTGTTGAATTGTTAAAAACAATGGCTTATGGCGATCTTATACAATTTGTACCGCAACCCTCCTGCGGGCAACCAGCAGGAAGCTGTTGGGCTCCATGCTCGTTTTGTGCCAAGTGGTAAAACTACCACGGCACAGCTTGTTAGCCGGGCAGCAAAAGGTAGTGCTTTGGGTGAAGGCGATTTGCTGGCCGCATTATATTGTTTGGAACAGGCATTGTTGAGCGAGCTTGAAGCAGGTCAGTGGTTCAATTTGGCTCTCTGGGATCCTTTTCGCTCAGCCTAGAGGGGCGCAAGGTAATGGATAAAACCGAAATCCGTTCCGCTTCTGTTTCGGTTCGGGATGTGGTGTTGCGAACTTCGGTTGAGTGTAAACGGCGCGTGCAGTTGTTTCAATTGCAGCGCAGTGCCCAATGCTGCACTTCTATGCCACTCGATGAGGTGGCACGTGATATCAAATTGCAACACCATTTTAAGCAAAACCTTGTTTTGACCACCCGTCAGTACCAGGAAATGCGGCAATGTAAAAAGGGGATCGCTATTAAAGAGCTTGCCCAATTGGTGCAGCAAGGTGTTCTGGCCAAGGTGGGTAGCCACAGTTCAACCATGTATGTCCTCTCTGAAAAAGGAGTATTGTTCGATAATAATCCATAAGGTCAAGAGGGTGTCCCCGGCTTTGAGACACCCTCTTTGTGTTCGCGCGTAAATAAAATCTAACTTAAACCAATTTTTCGAGACTCGATATGCTTTGGTCTATTTGTGCCTGAGGCAAGTCATAATTCTGAAGGGCTCCCGCGAAATATTGGTCGTAGGCCATCATGTCGATCATGCCGTGTCCCGAGAGGTTGAACAGGATGGTTTTTTCCTTGCCCTCTTCCTTGGCCTTAAGTGCCTCCTGTATGGCAACCGCGATGGCATGGGTAGATTCGGGCGCGGGGATGATTCCTTCCGCTCTAGAGAAGAGTACGCCTGCTTCGAAGGTCGCCTTCTGGTTGACTGCCCGGGCGTCGATGTGTCCATCCCTCCGCAGCTGGCTTACCAGTGTCCCCGCCCCATGGTAGCGCAATCCGCCTGCGTGGATGCTGGCCGGCGTGAAGTCGTGTCCCAGGGTGTACATCGGCAATAAGGGAGTTAAGCCCATGTTGTCGCCAAAATCGTATTCAAAGACCCCCCGGGTCAGTTTGGGACAGGATGCCGGCTCAGCCGCAATAACGTGAATATCCTTGCCTTGGGTGAATTTGTGACGTAAAAATGGGAATGCAATGCCCGAGAAGTTGGATCCTCCGCCAAAACAGCCAATCACCACATCGGGATAGTCACCCGCCATCTCCATCTGTTTTTCGGCTTCCAGTCCGATGATGGTTTGGTGCAATATCACATGGTTGAGCACACTGCCCAGTGTGTAACGGGTGTCGGGCGTGTTTAGGGCGGCTTCCACTGCTTCGGAGATGGCAATGCCCAGGCTGCCGGTGGAGTCGGGGGTTTGGAGCAGCACGTTGCGGCCAGCTTCGGTCAGTACGCTGGGCGAAGGAATTACTTGCGCACCATAGGTTTGCATAATCATTTTTCGATAGGGCTTCTGCTCGTAGCTGATCTTCACCATGAATACCCTCAGGTCCAATCCGAAATGCTGGCAGGCTATGCTCAGCGCGCTGCCCCATTGGCCGGCTCCGGTTTCGGTGGTGATGTGTTTGATGCCCTGGATTTTGTTGTAATAGGCTTGTGGGATGGCCGAATTGAGTTTGTGCGATCCTACCGGACTGACACTCTCGTTCTTGAAATAGATTTTGGCTGGCGTATCCAATACCTTTTCCAATCCTGAAGCCCGCACGAGGGGTGAAGGACGGTAGATCTTGTAGAGATCCCTCACTTCATCGGGGATCTCAATAAACCGCTCCCTCGAGAATTCCTGCTTTACCAGTTCCTTGGCAAAAAGGTGCTCCATCTCTTCGGGTTTGAGCGGTTGCTTGGTGCCGGGATGCAGCATGGGAAGTGGTTGGTTGGGCATGTCGGCCGCAATGTTGTACCATGCACGTGGCATTTCCGATTCGGGTAGTAGAATTTTTTTTGTCGTTTTCATATTTGTCTATTTTGGAATTTCAAGCATAAAAAAAGCCGATGGTGGTTTCCATCGGCTCTATAACATATCTATATTGCACACGAACTCATCCACCTGTTTGTTGAAACGGGTAGTTGCGCCAATATGTGTAAATTGCAGTTGTGTTCATATTTTGTTGTAAATTCGATGACAATGATAATAAATGGTTGGTTTTAATCCAAGAAAAATTACATTTTTTTGTCGCTTTCCTTGGAGTTGTCTTAAATTGTGATGTTGATGTTGAAGCCAATGCTTCGCGACATGGGGATGCTGAACAGATCCTGGCTCGAGGAGGAGAGTGAAAAGGATTTCGTATCCGGATCGAAGGGGGCATCACGATATAGGTAGAGCAGGTTGTAAGCCACGACGGATAGTTTGATCTGGTTGATGGGTTGCAACTTGCTGAAAATGCTCTTTGGTAGGGTGTATCCTACAGTCAATTCCCGAATCCTCACATTGGTGGCCTTGTAGATGGATTCAGGATGGATGTGGTACATGTAGAGGGCTCTTGAATACCATACCTTTGGATCAATTGGCTTTTTGTAGTCATTTCCATTCAAGTCAACGGCCGGTAAGTTGAGTCCTCCCTTATCACGGGCATCGGCACTGGCTTTGCTGCGACCGAAGTAGTTCAGGAACGACTGGGTGGCAGAAACTGCTTTGCCGCCAAACCGCCCATCTATCTGTATTTGGATGTTCAAGTTGTTTATTGTTAATTGGTTTGTCCATCCAATCATCAGCTTTGGATTGATGTTTCCAATGCTGTGGTTATCTACTTCTTGGGATTCTATCCCTTGTCGTTCTCCATCTTCCCACACAACGACTTGGCCATTTCTGTTGGTCTGTGTTGTTGAGGCGAAGATTTCTCCCAACTCCCCACTCTCTCTCAGGACATAGCCATATCGGTTGAAGGGATTTCCCAACCGGGATTCTTCTACACCATCATGCATTGATGATATTTTGTTTTTGAAAGTGGCCAGGTTGATGGAGCTGTTCCAGTTGAGGTTGGAACTGTTGATAAGTGTTGTTCCCAACACTGCTTCAAAGCCTGAACTGGTGATATCTGTGCCGAGGATGCTAAAATTTTGATATCCTGTAGCCGGATTTGTTGATCCGATCAGTGGTTGATTCGTTGTGCTGCTGCGGTATATGGCGATGTCAATATTCAGCTTGTGGTTGAACAGTTCGAGATTTAATCCCCCTTCATAGGATGTTGTACCTGAAGGTTCGAATTCATCATTTAGGAGTGTCCTTTCAATTATTTCGAGCGTTTGTAGATTGTCCTCCGTTTTGGCCGCCGATAGGCGCATTTGTCCTGTTGTTAGCCATTCGGGGCGGTTGCCTGTTTTGTCCAACAATTCGCTGAAGAGTAGTGAAGCTCCTGCTGAAAAGGATGGATTGGTGTATTTGCTCGAATTGGGGATGGTTGCCTTGTCGCGGCGAGTTGCCACATCAAGGAACAGGGTGTTATGAAAGCTTGCTGAAATTATTGCAAACAGCGACTTTGTTGTCAAAGTCCGGTGGTGTTCTATGCTGCTAGGATCATATATAAAGTTATCCATTGTGAATACATTGGGCTTCATAAGCTGGCCATGCATGTCTTCTGCGTTGGTTTTCTGCTTGTGAATGGAGGCTCCTGCCGTGGTCGAAATGCCGAATTTGCCGAATGATTTGTTGTAGCTGATCAATGCATCGGCATATTGTTCCTTTATTTTGTTTTTAAAGATCCCATAAAATCCTCCATTTCCATAAGTTGCTGGAGAACCAGAATGAGTTTTTTGTGATGAATGGGCAATTGAGTGGTCGTGGCTGCCCCTTAGCTTGATGTTCAGCTCTTTCGATAAGTTAAAGGAAAGGTTAAGTTTGGCAATCACCTTCTCAGCATCGTGTTCGATGTGGTGACGGTTCACCAGCCAGTAAGGGTTTGTGTATTCGGCATAGTCGGGCCAGTTGGGCTTCATTAAATCCGATCCGGGAGCGATAATTTCGTAGTTCTCTTTGTATTGGTTGAATTCGGCACCTCCTGCAGGGAATAGGAACAGGCTGGCAATGGGGTTGAAGTACTGGTTCGATACGGTTGGGGCATTGCCGATGTCCTGCTGCATGTATCGGATGCTTCCGTCGGCTTCAATCCGGTTACCAAGTAAAGAAACGGTGGTTCGGAGTCCCAGGTTGTGCCGGTTGATGCTGTTTTGTGGCATGATGCCCTTGCCATTGCTGTTTTGGTAGGAGAGGTGGTTTTTGATGGTTTTGTTTCCCCCGCTGATGGCTACCGAGTTGACCCAAAGATTGCCGGTATTGAAGAAATCTTTGACAAAATCGTTGTTCATTCCTTGGTCTGTAGTTTTGGCGCCCCATTGAACCCACGATTCTTCTAATATGCCTTTGTATCCCATGGTGTACCTGTCCTGGAATTGGTAGGTCATATACGGAATGGCGGCTCTGAAGGATGAATTCAGGTTGACCTTCAGTTTCTCTTCGGTGCACCGTTTGGTGGTGATGATGATGGTGCCATTGGCACCTTGCGCGCCATAAAGAGCCGATGCTGCAGCGCCTTTTAATACGCTGATGCTCTCAATGTCGTTTGCCGTGATGGCAGTCAGGCCGTCGCCTTGATCCATCGAGAAATCCCTTGGATTATCCTGCCACCGGGAAAGATCTTCCACGGAGTAGGCAAGTTTTCTGCTGTTGATGGGTGTTCCGTCCACAACAACGAGGGGCTGGTTATTCCCCAGGATGTAACGGTTGCCCCTAAGAGAAATCTTTGTCGAGCTGCCCAAGCCCTCACCCGACTCGGCGATGGTTAACCCTGCAATTTTTCCGGCCAGGTTGCTCTGGATGTTGAGTGTGGGTGTGTTCTGGATCTCCATGCCGGAAATTTTTTGGGTGGCGTAGGGCAGGCTTTTTCGGCTCCGTTCGAGACCAAGGGCTGTGACCATCATTTCGTCAATATTCGAAACGACCTGTATCATAGTAAGTTCTACAATCGTCATTCCGTTGAGTGGTAGCGATACAGCACGGTAAGCCGGATGCAAAAATCTTAGGATTTCTTGATCGCTGTTGATGATCAGGCTGAACTCCCCATTCAAGTTGGTCACTGTTGTTGGGGATATTACACCGGCAACAATGATAACGCCGGTTAATGGAGCTCCTTCAGAGTCCGTCACTCTGCCTTTGACCGATACTTGTGCGGTGGCAATAGCCGCAGCGGCAGATAACATAAAGCATAGAAGAAGAGTTTGTTTTAGGTTACATAGTTTAATGCGCTCTTTTCTTTTCATGATAAGTGTGAGATGGTTAGGTGCAATATTTTAAAATTGCTGAAACTTGATTGGGATTTTCGATAAACTATAAAAGTATATATTTCTACATAATTATCATACTTTGCATAGACTTTTTTCTGATAGCTGCTGTGGTTGGAATTCTTGTTTAAATTTTGCTTGTTGGATGATTGTTGAACGGGAAAAATGTTTAGGTTTGGAGCTTGAATTTAAACAGATATACTATGAAGCCAATAAAGGGATTAGTTCCAGTTTCGGTATGGCTGAATGCTGCCATGCTCCTCTACTTTATTTATAAAGTTCATATTGATACGATTATGACTTTTTCGTTTTCTGGATACTATTATTTCATGGTGCTTTCCATCGGTTTGCTTGGGTTCTTGATTGCGATGGGGGTTATGTTTAAGAATGATATTATGTCGGTGATTGGTGGTATTGGCATCACGCTGGTGGCTTTGGCGCTCATATTTATTGATGGATTCACTCTGGCAAAGTTGCAACAGGAGTTTGTTTTTGTAGTTTTGGGAATCTATTTCGCTGCGCGGGGGCGTTCCTGAAAACTTTTTCCACCGCTAACTCCCTAGTCTTAAGTATTGCTTCTGGAAACATGACATAATGAAACATTTTTTAAGTTGCTTCGATTTGGAATAACGGAACTAAACCCGCTATATTTGCATCCGCTTTCCAGAGGGAATGCAGTAGAGACGCCTCATGAGGCGTCTCTACCGGGTTCACAACTCGGTGATTGACAGATTGGCAAAGAGAAAATGTTTGTAAAGACGCCTCACGAGGCGTCTCTTGAAAAAAAAATTTCAAAAACATTTGGAGGTTTAAAAAAACTCCTTACCTTTGCAGCCGCTTCAAACGAAAGGGTTTGAGGAGACAAAAAAGAAAGATACGATCTTTGAAAATATTGGATAAGTGCAAAAGGGAAAAATAAGGTAAAGCGACCCGAGTCAAAGCAGACGAACTTGTAAAGATATTTAAAATTTTTTTTACAATGAAGAGTTTGATCCTGGCTCAGGATGAACGCTAGCGACAGGCCTAACACATGCAAGTCGAGGGGTATCGGTTTCGGCCGAGAGACCGGCGCACGGGTGCGTAACGCGTATGTAACCTGCCTCACACTGGGGGATAGCCTTCCGAAAGGGAGATTAATACCGCATAATAATATGTTCCTGCCTGGGAATATATTTAAAACTTCGGTGGTGTGAGATGGACATGCGTATGATTAGCTAGTTGGCGGGGTAACGGCCCACCAAGGCGACGATCATTAGGGGTTCTGAGAGGAAGATCCCCCACACTGGTACTGAGACACGGACCAGACTCCTACGGGAGGCAGCAGTGAGGAATATTGGTCAATGGGCGCAAGCCTGAACCAGCCATGTCGCGTGCAGGAAGACGGCCCTATGGGTTGTAAACTGCTTTTGTATGGGAAGAAACGACGGTACGTGTACTGTTTTGCCGGTACCATACGAATAAGGATCGGCTAACTCCGTGCCAGCAGCCGCGGTAATACGGAGGATCCAAGCGTTATCCGGATTTATTGGGTTTAAAGGGTGCGTAGGCGGGAGATTAAGTCAGTGGTGAAAGTTTGCGGCTCAACCGTAAAATTGCCATTGATACTGGTTTTCTTGAGTACAGTTGAGGTAGGCGGAATGTGGTGTGTAGCGGTGAAATGCTTAGATATACCACAGAACACCGATTGCGAAGGCAGCTTACTAAGTTGTGACTGACGCTGAAGCACGAAAGCATGGGGATCAAACAGGATTAGATACCCTGGTAGTCCATGCCGTAAACGATGATCACTAGCTGTTTGCGATATATTGTAAGTGGCAAAGGGAAACCATTAAGTGATCCACCTGGGGAGTACGCCCGCAAGGGTGAAACTCAAAGGAATTGACGGGGGCCCGCACAAGCGGAGGAACATGTGGTTTAATTCGATGATACGCGAGGAACCTTACCTGGATTTAAATGGGGAGTGACAGGCTTAGAGATAGGCTTTTCTTCGGACACTCTTCAAGGTGCTGCATGGTTGTCGTCAGCTCGTGCCGTGAGGTGTCGGGTTAAGTCCCATAACGAGCGCAACCCACGTTGTTAGTTACCAGCATGTAGTGATGGGGACTCTAACAAGACTGCCGGTGTAAACCGCGAGGAAGGTGTGGATGACGTCAAATCAGCACGGCCCTTACATCCAGGGCTACACACGTGTTACAATGGCCGGTACAGAGGGCAGCTACCCCGCGAGGGGATGCGAATCCTATAAAACCGGTCTCAGTTCGGATTGGAGTCTGCAACCCGACTCCATGAAGCTGGATTCGCTAGTAATCGCGCATCAGCCATGGCGCGGTGAATACGTTCCCGGGCCTTGTACACACCGCCCGTCAAGCCATGGGAGCCGGGGGTACCTGAAGTCTGTAACCGCAAGGAGCGGCCTAGGGTAAAACTGGTGACTGGGGCTAAGTCGTAACAAGGTAGCCGTACCGGAAGGTGTGGCTGGAACACCTCCTTTCTGGAGAGTTCGCTCACGACGATGATTAATCATCAAAAAAAAGACAAGGAATCAAAGTACCTTACTATTACCAATTGCATTTATCCACAAAGCCTTAAAAGGCTGAAAAGTTCATTGACATGTTGGCAAATCAAAATAACACACACCTAAAAGGTGTTGGAAGAAAGTAGAGAAGGGCGCACGGAGGATGCCTAGGCTCTCAGAGGCGATGAAGGACGTGATAAGCTGCGATAAGCACCGGGTATTTGCAAATAAGAATTGATCCGGTGATTTCCGAATGGGGCAACCCGGTATCCTGAAGGGATATCATTCCGCAAGGAAGGCAAACGTGGGGAACTGAAACATCTAAGTACCCACAGGAGAAGAAAACAAGAGTGATTCCCTAAGTAGTGGCGAGCGAAAGGGGAACAGCCCAAACCAATGTTGTTTAGGCAACATTGGGGTAATAGGACCTGTATAATCAACAACAATCGAACCGGAACGCTTTGGAAAGAGCGGCCACAGCGGGTGACAGCCCCGTACGGGCAAGAGCGTTAGCGAGACGGGTATCCTGAGTAACGCGGAACACGTGAAATTCTGCGTGAATTAGCCGGGACCATCCGGTAAGGCTAAATACTCCTGAGAGACCGATAGTGAACCAGTACCGTGAGGGAAAGGTGAAAAGCACCCCGAACAGGGGAGTGAAATAGTACCTGAAACCGTGCGCTTACAAGCGGTCGGAGTCCACTTGATGGATGACGGCGTGCCTTTTGCATAATGAGCCTACGAGTTACTTCTCACCAGCCAGGTTAAGCACTTCAGGTGCGGAGCCGAAGCGAAAGCGAGTCTGAATAGGGCGCGATAGTTGGTGGGAGTAGACGCGAAACCTTGTGATCTACCCTTGGTCAGGTTGAAGTCCCGGTAACACGGGATGGAGGACCGAACGAGTAAACGTTGAAAAGTTTTTCGATGAACTGAGGGTAGGGGTGAAAGGCCAATCAAACTGGGAAATAGCTCGTACTCCCCGAAATGCATTTAGGTGCAGCCTCAAGACAGTTTTACAGAGGTAGAGCTACTGATAGGAAGCGAGGGCTTCACCGCCTATCAACTCCTGACAAACTCCGAATGCTGTAAAATGATTCTTGGGAGTGAGGGCATGGGTGCTAAGGTCCATGTCCGAGAGGGAAAGAACCCGGACCATCAGCTAAGGTCCCCAAATATATGCTAAGTTGACCAAACGCGGTTTGGTTGCAGAGACAGCTAGGATGTTGGCTTGGAAGCAGCCATTCATTTAAAGAGTGCGTAACAGCTCACTAGTCGAGCGACCGAGCATGGATAATAATCGGGCATAAGCATATTACCGAAGCTATGGATTGTTGAGACGTTGCATGCAACGTCTTTACTCTGGTAGGGGAGCATTCCAGCCGCATAGAAGGTGTTCCGCGAGGGATGCTGGAGCAACTGGAAAAGCAAATGTAGGCATAAGTAACGATAATGGGGGTGAGAAACCCCCACGCCGAAAGACTAAGGTTTCCTGATCAACGCTAATCGGATCAGGGTCAGTCGGGACCTAAGGCGAACCCGAAAGGGGTAGTCGATGGCAAGCAGGTTAATATTCCTGCACCTGCATACCAATAAAAGTGACGGACCACTTAGACGTGTGGGCACTGACGGAATAGTGCGCAGAGCCTAGCCTTCGGGCGAAGCGAACACGAGCGGGTGGTTCCAAGAAAAGCGAGGTATGCAGCTCGTACCACAAACGGACACACGTAGTTGGGTTGAGTATACTAAGGCGCTCGAGTGATCCACGGCTAAGGAACTCGGCAAATTCGTCCTGTAACTTCGGGAGAAAGGACGCCACTTCAGCGATGGGGTGGCCGCAGAGAAATGGCCCAGGCAACTGTTTAACAAAAACACATGGCTTTGCAAAATCGCAAGATGACGTATAAGGCCTGACACCTGCCCGGTGCCGGAAGGTTAAGAGGAGATGTTAGTCGCAAGGCGAAGCATTGAATTGAAGCCCCGGTAAACGGCGGCCGTAACTATAACGGTCCTAAGGTAGCGAAATTCCTTGTCGGGTAAGTTCCGACCTGCACGAATGGTGTAATGATCTGGGCACTGTCTCAGCCGTGAGCTCGGTGAAATTGTAGTATCGGTGAAGATGCCGATTACCCGCAACGGGACGGAAAGACCCCGTGAACCTTTACTGCAACTTTGCATTGGTTCTGGGTAAGTGATGTGTAGGATAGGTCGGAGGCATTGAATCGGCGTCGCCAGGCGTCGTGGAGCCAACCTTGAAATACGACCCTTTGCTTACTTGGAATCTAACTCCACAGTGTGGAAGACATTGCATGGTGGGTAGTTTGACTGGGGTGGTCGCCTCCAAAAGAGTAACGGAGGCTCCCAAAGGTACCCTCAAGACGATTGGTAACCGTCTGTAGAGTGTAATGGTAAAAGGGTGCTTGACTGTGAGACCGACAAGTCGAACAGGTAGGAAACTAGGGCATAGTGATCCGGTGGTTCCGCATGGAAGGGCCATCGCTCAAAGGATAAAAGGTACTCCGGGGATAACAGGCTGATCGCCGCCAAGAGCTCATATCGACGCGGCGGTTTGGCACCTCGATGTCGGCTCGTCACATCCTGGGGCTGGAGAAGGTCCCAAGGGTTGGGCTGTTCGCCCATTAAAGTGGCACGCGAGCTGGGTTCAGAACGTCGTGAGACAGTTCGGTCCCTATCTGTTGTGGGCGTAGGAGATTTGAGAGGCCCTGTCGTTAGTACGAGAGGACCGCGATGGACATACCGCTGGTGTACCAGTTGTTCCGCCAGGAGCATAGCTGGGTAGCTAAGTGTGGAAGAGATAAGTGCTGAAAGCATCTAAGCACGAAGCTCGCCTCAAGATGAGATCTCCCTTAAGGGGCGTTGAAGACGACGACGTTGATAGGCTGCAGGTGTAAAGGTGGTAACACCATAGCCGAGCAGTACTAATTACCCGAGTCTTTCTCCAGTGTTTTATAGTGTGTAGGTTATTTTGGTTTGCCGATTGTCATGAAACTTAAAAGATATTTTAGGTGGTTATAGCGACAAGGTTCCACCTCTTCCCATTCCGAACAGAGAAGTTAAGCTTGTCCGCGCCGATGGTACTGCGTATAGTGGGAGAGTAGGTCGCCGCCGAATTTAGAAGATCCCCGGTTCTGTAAAGAGCCGGGGATTTTTGCGTTTGTGTGGTTTTTGTCCGCGAATGACGCGAATCAGATCGACGTAGTCAATTTAAAAGAATTAGTACCTGGATTGATAGGGGTTTTTTGTCCACAGATTCACTCTTAGGTTTGTAGCGAACAAATATGTTCTAAAAGCGAGGTTAATTTCATTATTTTGTTGTAGGAAAGATGGAATTAACCGGCAGAATAAGGTAAACTAAACTGATTTCTGAAAATAATTCATTCTGTGTATAAGACCTTAATCTGTCAAGTTGCGGGACACCATATAGAATGTTGGCTATAAATCCATTAAGAGTCTTGGTGCAAGCAGCTATCGGTTAATTCCAATAAAAAAACAAAGTTATGAAAAGGTTTTTTATTGGCATTGATTTTTCCAAGTTAAAATTCGATGCCGCTGTTTTAGACGGGCAAACAGGTTCTATCCTAGATGTAAAGGAATTTGAAAATGTTAATTCAGGCTATAATAAGATGCTTGAATGGATTAAGGTTATTACAAAACAGGGTCTTAATTCGTGTTTGTTCTGCGGGGAACATACAGGTTTGTATAGCCAGTCATTTTCTAAGTATTCCATAAAAAATTGTCTTGATTTTTGGCTTGAATCCGGTTTGCGGATTAAACATACGCAGGGTATTGTGCGTGGAAAAAGTGACAAAACAGATGCCATACAGATTGCTGATTATGCGTTTAGGCATAAAGACAAGGCTGTCCTCTATCGCGGAAGAGATTCAATCCTTGAACGGATTAAAGATCTACTGGCTTTCCGCAGTCGTCTCATTGATGTAAAGGTATTGCTTGAAACGCCAGTAAAAGAGCTTGTTCGGGTAAAAACTGATAGCGAAACCGCAACGTATATCTATTCACAGACCATGGAGATCGTTGATAAATTAAAGGACGAGATAAAAGAAGTCGAAAATGAGCTCAATGCGTTGGTGGAATTAAAAGAGGAAATACGAAATAACTACGACCTTGTGACTTCCATCAAAGGGATAGGCAGGATTAATGCCTTGTTGATATTGGTTGCCACGGGCAATTTCACCCTTTTTTCTGATGCCCGAAAGTTTGGTTGTTACTGTGGCGTAGTTCCTTTTAGTCACACTTCAGGCACTTCGGTAAAAGGGAAAAACAGGGTTAGCCATTTGGCAAACAAACAATTAAAAGCGGTGCTTACAATGGCTGCAAGAACAGCCGTGCTGCATGATAGCAAACTCAAATCATATTATCAGAATAAGGCTAACGAAGGAAAACATCATAGAGTAATCATGAATAATGTGCGCAATAAATTGATTCACACAATCTTTGCTGTAGTTCGGTCGCAACAGAAATATGATGAAAACTATCATCATCCATTGAATCAGGCTGCATAATTTTTTATCGTTTTTTTCTTGTAAACAACCATTTTGACTCAAGAGGCCTGAATGCAAGACTTTTGCCAAAAATACTATCCGCCCCAGCGGATGGAGATTTTTGGCAAAACCCGAAGGGCTTGGTCTTGCAGAAGGACGAGTGAGTCATACCTTCGTTTTCAAGAAAAAAGCATCGAAATATTTAGTAATTAATTTGGATTAACCATAGAATACACAGATTAAAACTGATTACACCTATCGAACTCAAAACACGGAACTCAAAACACTGGTTACTGAAAACTGATCACTGTTTCCTGATTTCTGTTTTTAACCGCGAATCGAAGATCGACGGAGTCAATTTAACGAATTACACGAATTGATTTGTTCGTAATACGATTAACGATTAACGACTGACGACCTGCGACTGCCGATTGAAACCAGTACTCCGAACTCAAAACACCGCTTACTTTTTACTGCTCCCTGCTCATCACCTCTCCGACGAAATTGCAGCAAGTCATGCCTCAAACCTGCCTTTCTACGAACCATCCCCAATAGCAATATGTAAATCGCGAAAATCCACGAAATTTGAGGATGAGATTCACATTATTAGCACATTCAACACCTGCGGTGTTGTGGGAACATTGTAATCCTTGCCCCCCCCCGGTTTCACCGGCGGCTATTCACATTAAAGTCCTTCGGACTTCCCCGCTTTCCGACTATGAGACTCGTCGGCTCGACAACTTTTCAAACTCTTCGACTCATAGAACTGATCCCTGCTCACTGTTTCCTGACTACTGAAATATAGTGGGGCCGGAATGTAAAAAGCAAAAAAGAGTGGTTGATCCCTTGTCGGAACTAACCACTCTTTTTTTTTTGATTTGTAGATCTTTATTTTTTAATACTGTATTGGTATATGGTATTACCATTCTGGTTAATGAAATAAAAATCGAAGGTTTCATCCAACAATGAGCATAGCGTGAATCCAGCATCGGGATTGCAAAATATTGTCTCCTCCAACGCCTTTACCTTGCGCGATTTTGATGCGGATGAATTGACAATGTATTCAACTTTTGAACCTTTGGGTTTGATGTGTTGGAAGTTGTGGATGTGTCCGCAGAAATAAGCGTCCACACCATTTTTTTCCAAGATGGGTGCCAACCGGTTTTGTAGATCTGTACGTTCACTATCGTCTTTACTGGTTTCAGCATAAACTGGATGATGGCCAACCACTATCTTCCATTTTTCGGTGGAATTTGTTAGGGTGGAATCGATCCAGTGTAACTGTTTTTGATAGTCCTGCTTGTGTGCATCAGGGTATTGCAGTGTGTCGATCCTGTATTTGTCCATCATGGGAGTTGTGTCGATGAATAGCAAACGGCATTTGGTGCTGTCGCCCACTTCAATCACTTTTGTGTAATATTTGGATGGAGCATACCATCGGCGGCTGATTTTGCTATAATCCAAAACGGCTTGGGTGTTGCCTCGGTATTCGTGATTTCCGGCGATGGCCATCCAGTCAATCATCAGGTCGGGATGGTCGTAAATCAATTCGAAATTGGTCATCCAAAGAGGATCCTGAGCACTAGCAACGCCTTCGAAGTGGTGCACGTCGCCGGCAGCTGCAATAAACTCGATATCCACATTTTCGGCATAATCACCCATAATTGCGGCTATTGGCTTCTGATCGTAATATCCGTTCCTGCCCAAATCGTTGGCGATTATGAAATTTTTCGCGTTTTCGGGCAATTCTGGATAGGCCGTTTGGTTTTTTTGTTTTGTTGGGTTACAGGCCATAGCCAATAAGACAACTGCTATCAATAAGGTTTGTTTCATTTTGTATTGGTTATGAGTGATTACCTAATTCTATTATTTGCTTCCATGTGCACCAAAGTAGGCTGCAGGGAGGGGGGACTTGTACTCTTTACCATTCAAAGTAAGACCCGATGTTGCAAAATACGGATTAATATCTGCTTTTGCACCATTCAAGGCCGGAGAACCTGTTTTCAGGTGGAAATCCCATGAAGCATTGAAGTTGTCGTAGCTAAGCAGTGGATTGGTGTTGAAAGGGAAGTTTTCAAACATGGGGTTGTTGTTGCCAGGTGCTGTTCCTACCCGGTCGTTTGCTCCAATGATGATATTGCTCACGCCTGTTTTAAAACCGTCGTAGGCAGTTGTTGTGCCATTGGAGATGTGTTGTGGCACCTCGCTTTGTTGCGTTCCCGATGCATAAAAATTGTAATCAACTTTGCAATTTTCATCCGGTAGCTTTTTGCTGTCCTGACGAACGGCAAACATGGAATTGACCATTAAGTTGTTGTGGACTTCTGCCAAGCAACCTGCCTCCAGCCAGACCGATCCACCCTTGGGTTTATCAGGATCGCGCCGCCAGCCCGAGTTGATGATGGTGTTGTTGTAGCATTTGATCAGCGCCTGGTTCCTCGTGGGATCCTGTCCGGCGCTGGATAGTTTGAAGGCATTGGTGTTGGGGCTGTACATTACATTAAAGGCTGCATCCACAATACATCCCGCCTTGACGTTGATTGCCTCGCCACCCGATTCGCCATTGGCATAAAACAGGTTGTTGGTGAAAATGCATTTTCCGCCTTGCACGTAAATGGCATCTTCGCCTGTGTTGCGTATGATTGAGTTTTGTATCACATACAGGCCGTTTGGGTTGTTGGTGTTGAATGCCACCATGCCCTCGCCCCCGGCTGGTTTGAACAAGCCGGAAGTTACCGATGGTGAGTTGAGTGTGGTGATTGCGCCTGTGTATTCAATAATGGCGTGTTTAATAAGGATTTCGCTGCAGCTTTGGCTGCCAATTATGCCGCCCCATAGGCGCCCGAACGTGTTTTGTTGCGTCCGCTTGGTGGGGTTGACCGAAAACAGAATGGGCGCTTCTGCTGTGCCTTGGCAATACAAATTGCCATTGACGATGATTTCGATTTTTGTTCCACTGGCATCCACCGTGGCATCGTCCACAATGATTTCAACACCTTCCTCAATGGTGAGCGATTTCCCTGCGGGGATATTCAGATGGCCAGTTACATTGATGATCGAGTACTTTTTCCATACGCCTTCCACATCTCCATTGGCAACGACAGGATCGTTGAGCGAAACCGTGACGGCGCAAGTGGCCTTCTCCTTGTTTTCTGTAGTTTCAGCTGTGATGGTGGTGCTACCCGGCTTTATGGCTGTGATTTTGCCTTCCTGAGATACCGAAACGATGGTTTCATCAGCAGAACTCCAAACCACCTCTTTGTTGGTGGCATTGGCGGGAAAGATGGTGTAGCTTAACGATCCTTCATTCCCTGGTTTTAGGGTTAATGAAGTCTTGTCGAGGGTGATGCCCTTTACCGACAAGTCGCTGTCTTCTTTTTCGCATCCAACCCAAAGGCATGCGCCTAAGGTAAGGAGCAATAGGAATTGTTTCATTTTTTTCATTTTTCGGTATTTTTTAAGTTTAGAATTTGAATTTCATCCCTATCTGGAAGGTTTGACCATAGTAGTCACGACGAACCAAGGTGCCATTGTTGTGTGTTTCATATCCCGTGATATTTTCGTTGTCGGGATTTTGTTTTTTCAGGTATCGGATCATTGGAGCATCCATTAGGTTGGCCACTTTGCCGAAAATAGTCAGCCCCGATTTGAAACTTTTTTCCAGTGAAGCATCCATCTGCAAAGATGCAGCCTGCCATATGTCGTGGTCTTTGAACCGCGAAATGGCATACAACCGCTCGCCGGTGTACGACAGAGCCAATTGTCCATCCCATCCGTTTTGTTTGATCAACATGGATAGGTTGGCCACGTTGGCCGCCTGATTGTTCAATGGTCGTGTTTGATCCACTTCCACTTGTTTGATGCGATCGGGTGCATTGGGATCAGGGTTTTCAATGTTATTCACCTTCCGGGTGGTTATTTTTGAATGGGTGTAGGTGTAATTGGCTTTGATGCCGAACCATCTGAAATATTTGGTGGCATCTATTTCAGCCCCATAGTTGTAGGCGGTTCCATAATTGGATGGCATGTAAAAAGTGTTTTGCCCTTCGGTGAATATCCCCAATTCAATGGGATTCTTAAGCTCCTTGTAGAACAGGCCAATCATGAATTGTTCCGATGGACGGGGGAAATACTCGTACCTGATGTCCAAGTTATGCGCAATGGCATGTTTTAGCTCCGGGTTGCCCCGCTCTTGGTACTCCTCGTTGATAATGCGGTAAGGTACAATTTCGAAAAAGCTCGGGCGGTTAATCGATCTGAAATAGGATGCGCGGATGTTGGCATCCTTGTGAGCTAGGTATTTGACATGGAAACTGGGCAGCCATTCGGTGTATGTTTGGGTGCTGTCGCTGCTTACGCCAGCTGTGGGATTCTTGAGGGTGTAACCTTGGCGGGTGTTTTCGCCCCTAATACCGAAGGTCAATAGTAATTTATTGAGGTTCATCTTTGCTTTCACATAGCCTGCTCCAATCTTTTCGGAGGCATCGTAGTTGAGGGGGTCGCCAGTGGAACCATGCGGGTTTTCCAGGCTGAGTTTGATCTGGTCGAATGTTTGCCAATCGGTGCCTTGTATCAGGTTATTTTGTTGACCTTGCGGCTTTGACGGGTCATAGGGGTTGAAATTATATTGGTTGAAAAAGCTGGTGCGCTGTTTGTCGCGATACAAACCTCCCATCGAGAGGTCGGTCTTTGTTTCACCTATCCAAAAATTATAGTTGATATTTAGGTGCCAGGCAAGGTCTTCGTCGCTGTTGTGTTCCCACCTGCGTTTGATACCACCCGATCCGCCCGAAGAAGAGACCACCGATGGGGGATTGGGGATGAAGTTGTTGACTCTCGATCCCAAGTGGACGTATAAGTTGTCGGGGGTTTCATTCAGGGCTTTTGAATAGATGCCTGCCCAGTCAAGCGATAACCGGTTGCTGATGATCTGATGTTCCCCTTTCAAGGTGCTGTTGAATATGTTTTGGTGGTTCCACCTTAGCCGTGTGTCGTACGACATATTGTAATTGCCCTTCTCCGGGTCATAACCAATGGACAGGTCGGTGGCGGTGATTTCCCGAACCTGCGTGTTGGTGAAGTCCATATAGGCATTGTACCATTGTAACTTATGGTTTTCGCCTAATTTGTAGTCCATTTTGAGGTGTGCGCCCAGCCGTGTCTGCTGCTCCGAATACTCGCGGTTGCTTTTCTTGGTGAGGACGGGCAGATTGGAGGCATTGTTTGAGGCGGTGGCCGACTCGAAGTAGAGGCTGTTGTTGCCGCGTTTGCTGTTTTGATAGCTGACAGCTGCAATGATGCCCAATTTGTTGTTGAAAAGGCGGTTGCCTAGTGTTAAACCGCCCGAAAAGTTGGGTTTTGCCTTTTGTGATTTGACCACCATATTGCCGGTTGAAAAATCATGCACTTTGGCCGGATACCCTTCCCCGTATTGTTCAAAGGGGGACTCTTGGTTGATGTTGCCTGAATTGAAGGTCTTGAAATCACGCTCAAAAAACAACGCGTTGTATCCGGTTGCGATATTGGCTGTCAGTTGGAGGTTGGATGGGGCATCCTTCATCACCATGTTCACGGCTCCGCCAATGGCGTCACCCTCCATATCGGGAGTCAAGGCTTTGGTCACTTCCAACCGATCCAGCAGTTCTGCGGGGAAGATGTCCAAAGGGATGAAGCGGTTTTTGTTGTCGGGACTTGGTATTTTCACCCCGTTCACCAGGGTGTAGTTGTAGCGTTTGTCCATTCCTCTCAGGATGGCATATTGGCCGTCGCCGCTGCTGTTGCGCTCGATGGTGACGCCCGAAACGCGTTGCAACACATTGGCAACCGTGAGGTCGGGAGAAACTTCTATGGTTTTGGCACTCACAATGTTGATGAGATTGCTCGAAAGCTTTTCCATGCTGCGCGCACTATTGTCGGTTTTGCCCCTATTTTCGGCACTCACAACAACTTCTTCCAGTTTGAGATCCTGTGGTTCAAGAAGGATCTCTATGGTTGATTTGGCATCATAAACGGTTGTTTCCTTCGGATTGTAACCAATGTACCTTATGGTGAGCGTGACCGGCAGTTTGGCAATTTTGTTGATGCTAAAGGAGCCATCCAAGCCGCTTACGGTCCCGTTGCTTGGTTGTTCTTTGATGATAATGGCTGCCCCGATGATTTCTTCCCCATTGGTGCTGTCTTTGATAATCCCCTTGATGGTTTGTGCCGACAAGGTTCCAACGATGAATAGTAGAAGGATGGTTAGTTGAAGTTGTTTCATTATTTTATTGCTCTTCGCTAGGTTTAAATTCCTTGCGAAAGTATCTTAACGCTATTAACAACCTGTTATATAAAAATGAACTTATTGTTAAGGTTGTATTGAGGCAGGAGCAATTTGAGCGTAAGTTGTTGTTTTTGGTTTGGGATATTAAGTGGTTGTTGCTTATTGTTTTGAGTGCTTGCGGGTGTGAAAATCCCCATGGCATGATTTGTAAATCACTCCATGGGGATTTGTTTATTATTAACTATTACTTAATGTTGGCGGCGATCCCATTCAACAGGTAGGCCAATGGGGCGTTCCAATTGATGGCAACTTCATTGGTGGAGTAGCTGCAAGCCTCATCGACGAAGGACTTGGCAGGGAAGGTGTTGCGCACCACCGTTTCACCACAATCGTTGGGGACAACCAAATTGGGGCCGCCGGCCAGGAATCCCGGCACAGGATCCATTATGCCATCGGCCGCCGATGGGCGGTGGTGGATGTTCATCACCCGCTGGGCGCCAAAACCGGTCACAAAGCAATAGGCCGTGGCATTGCGGCCTAGGAGGTAGTCGGCATCGTTGATGGCTGAGCGGAGGTACCGGTTATCGTTGCCCATCTGGTAGGCAATTAGCTTGAGCATGCCATGGTTGGCCACATCGGAGTTGCTGCCCCAGTCGAAATGCGCTAAACTAATCTTGTAAGGCGATTTTTCTTCGTTCATTAAAAGCGAATCAACCATCTTGAAAAAATCTCCACGCAAATTAATCGTTTTCAACTCATTATGAAGCTGCGTTTCATTTTTCAGTAGCGATAGGGTTCCCAAGGTGCCCGGATTACCCCAGGTTGGTACCCCCCATACTCTGTAATGTTTCTTGATTTGTGGTATAAAATCCTCTTTCCCGGTCGTAAGGAATAGTTCGCAGGCTGCCCAGTAAAACTCATCATCCATGCGGTTATCCCCATATCCACCGGTGGTAATGTCCTTGGGTTGCTGGTAGTAATGGTTGGGGTTTTTGATGGCCCAATCCCAGGCTTTTTGTGCGCCGATGATGCAACTGTCGGCCAAGCCGGGCAACCGGTCGGCATAGGGTTTGAGCACCCGGGCACCCATGGCCAGTAGGGCGGCATAGTTGAGGGTGGCGCCGGTGCTTTTCATCACAACAAAACGTTGAGCCTGGCATTCGTGTGGCATGATGAAGCCTGAGAAGTTTTTCTCGGTCAGTTTGTGGTACACGCCCCCATCGGCCGGATCTTGCATCGACATCACCCAACGCAAATTGAAGAGCGCCTCATCCAAGAGGTCGGGTAGTTGGTTGTTCGACTCCTGGATGTTGAGGTTTTGATTGGCGTAATACTCAGGGAAATCTTCCAACGCCTTCAGCAGGGTGTAGGTTGAAATGCCACTGTTGACCACATATTTGTTGTAGTCGCCGGCATCGTACCAGCCCAGTGGCAGGCTCAGGGTGGTGCCTGCAGGCCTTTGTGGCGACGCGGCCGACTCATGCACATAAACCAAGGTGTCGGGATGCCCAGCTGGCCTTGCCCATTGGCCGCCATGAGCCGAATCGATGGGGATGAAGGTGCGGTTGTAGTAAAACGCCCGTATGGAAGCTTGGGCAATGTCGTGGTAGGGGTTTTCATCAATGATGACGGGGTGCGAAACGATGGTGTTGTTCATCACCAGGTGGAAACGTCCTTTTTGTTGGAAAGAACTGAAATCAGCCATGGCCACCTGGTCGCCCGACTGATCCCAATAGGAGGGATCGCCGGATTGAATTGTAAAAGCTGTTTTTCCTGTGCTGTCAACGAGTTTGACTGAAACCGGTTGGCCTGTCCGGATGAGCGCGGTTTTGGGCGATCCAACAGCATAACCGTGCTGGTTGATGAGGATCATGTCGGCATGGGCAGGCTCTAGGTTTGCACGATGCAGTTGGCTGCACGCTGCCCCCAACGTGGCCAAACTTATTAGCCCAAGCTGGATGAAGGTGGTGGATTTGTGTTTTTTCATATTGGATTCATTATCTGATTAGGACATAAAAGGGACAGCACCTTATCGGCCTGTCCCTTGATTGTTTTGGTTTTATCAACACATAGTTATTGTTATTTGGTGCTGCCCGGGGGGCAAAATTGGCAGGCAATTGCCCTGGTGCGATTCCCCATTGATCAACACCGATGCCACACCTTTGCACACTCCGTTGGGATTCTCCACCTTGATTTGGTAGGTGGCTCCCCTGAATTGGCGGGTGACAGTGTAGCCCTTCCAGCTGGCTGGTATGCAAGGGTCAACCAATAATCCATCATAATCGGGACGGATGCCCAGGATGTATTGCGAGATGGTGTAGAAATTCCACGATGCTGTGCCTGTGAGCCACGAGTTCTTGGCTTCCCCTGGCTTGAAGGCATCTTTGCCGGCAATCATCTGGGAGTAAACGTAAGGCTCTGTCTTGTGCAACTCGCTGATCTCTTCGAGGTAGGCGGGACAGATCTTGCGGAAATATTCCCAAGCCTGGTCGCCCCGCCCGATAACTGTTTCGCCAATCATCACCCATGGGTTGTTGTGGCAGAAGATGCCCGCGTTCTCCTTGTATCCTTGTGGGTAGCTGGAGATCTCGCCGTATTCGATGTAGTATTTGGTGAAGGGTGGGTTGTTGAGTACGATGCCATATTCGCAGTCGAGACGCTCTTTGACCGAGTCGAGTGCTTTTTCAACCATTCCCTCTTCCTTGCCGATACCGGCCATGGTACACCAACCTTGCGATTCGATGAAGATCTTGCCCTCTTCATTCTCCTGGCTACCAATTTTTCTGCCGTAGTAATCGTAGGCGCGCAGGAACCATTCGCCATCCCATCCATGTTGCTTCACGGCTTCCACCATATTGTCCACATGCTTTTGAGCGCGGGCGGCTTCCTGTGCATTGCCCAACACATGGCAAAGCTGCACGTAATCGCGTCCATAAACCACGAACAATCCAGCAATCATCAGCGATTCGGCCTGGGTGCCTTCGGTCTTGTTTTCGGTGGTTTGGAACGATTCGTTGGGATCGTTGGAGAAACAGTTCAGGTTGAGGCAGTCGTTCCAGTCGGCACGGCCAATCAATGGCAATCCGTGTGGTCCAAGGTTGTTCACCACATGGTCGAACGACACTGTGAGGTGGTCGAACAGGGTGCGTGCCACGCTTAGGTCGTTGTCGAAAGGCACCATCTCCTCAAGGATGGAGAAGTCGCCAGTCTCCTTGATGTAGCTGGTGGTGCCAAGGATGAGCCACATGGGGTCGTCGTTGAACCCGCCGCCAATATCGTTGTTGCCCCGTTTGGTGAGCGGTTGGTATTGGTGGTAGCAGCCCCCGTCCTGGAATTGGGTGGACGCGATGTCGATGATGCGCTCGCGGGCACGCTCAGGGATTTGGTGCACAAAACCGATCAAATCCTGGTTCGAGTCGCGGAAGCCCATGCCACGGCCGATTCCGCTTTCGAAGAATGAGGCTGATCGCGAGAAGCAGAAGGTGATCATGCACTGGTATTGGTTCCAAATGTTGACCATGCGATCCAGCTTCTCATCGCCCGATTGCACATTGTAAACGCTGAGTAGGTTTTCCCAGTAGGCATTCAGCTCAGCAAAGGCAGCATCTACCTTGGCGGAAGTGTCGAAACGGGCAATGGTGGCTTTGGCTTTGGTTTTATTGATGATGTTTTTCGATTCCCATTTCTCCTCGTCGGCATTTTCAACGTAGCCCAACACGAAAACCAGCTCTTTCGATTCACCGGGTTGAAGCTCCACTTCGATGTAATGCGAGGCAATGGGCGACCAGCCATGGGCTTCGCTGTTTTGGGGCGTTCCCTGTTCAACCACCTGTGGTGCTTCAAAGCCATTGTACAAGCCCATGAAGGTTTCGCGGTCGGTGTCGAAACCATTGATGGGCGCGTTGACCGAGTAATAGGCATAGTGGTTGCGGCGTTCCTTGTATTCTGTTTTATGGTAGATCACCGAATCTTCAATCTCGACTTCGCCGGTTGAAAAATTGCGCTGGAAATTCTCCATGTCGGTGGCGGCATTCCACAAGCACCATTCGGTGAACGAAAAGAGTTTGATCTTTTTGGTTTCACCGGTGTGGTTGCAAAGGGTCACCTTTTGTACTTCGGCCCAGGTTTTGAGCGGCACAAAGAAAAGCACTTTTGCCGAGATGCCGTTTTTTTCGCCTAGGATGGAGGTGTAGTTCATACCATGGCGGCATTCGTATTTGTCCAGCGGCGTTTTGCAGGGTTTCCAGCCCGGCGACCAGATGGTCTCTTCATCCTTGATGTAAAAATAACGGCCGCCATTGTCCATCGGGACATTGTTGTAGCGGTAGCGGGTCAATCTCCGGAATTTGGCATCCTTGTAAAAGGAGTAGCCGCCGGCGGTGTTGGAGATCAATGAAAAGAAATCTTCATTGCCCAGGTAGTTGATCCAGGGCCATGGAGTGGCAGGGTCGGTAATGACATACTCCCGTGCCTTGTCGTCGAAAAATCCGTATTTCTTCATGGGTAATATTGATGTTTATTTGTTTCAGTTGTTGGCATCCAGTTCTTTGGCTCTTCGGCGGTTGAGTTCGATGGTGATTTCATCCATCTTGGTTTGTGTGAGCGGGTAGATCATCATTAAGCCGGCTCCAGCTAGGGCGATGATGGATGGGATCCAGCTCATCAGCATAACAATGCCCGGGATGGCGCCGCGGATGGCCGAAGCATCCTGCCCATTGTAGTGGAAAGCTGCCAGCACCAGCCCTATGATGGCGCCTGCAATGCCACCCCCAAATTTGGTGGAGAAGGAGCCTGCCGAATAGATAAGTCCGGTTGCCCGGCGGTTGTTCTTGAATTCGGAGTAATCGGCGGCATCACCCAGCATGGCGAAAAACAGGGTGGGGAAGATGGCTGCCAGCAGTTCCGATAGGGTGCCTATGGCGAATATGGCCACGTTGTCGCCCGATGCGCAAAACATCAGTAAGGCATTGACCGCACCCGAAAGTATCAACGCGTAAATGAAGAGATTACGTTTGCCAAACCGTTTTCCAAGAGGGGCGGTGATCATGGCTCCGGCTATGGAGGCTAGCATCAGTGCCACCATATAGGAGGCAGCCAGCATTTGGTCGTGCAGGTAGTGGGCAAAATAGATGACGGTGATTCCTTGCTTGATGGAGTTGTAGATCTGGAACAGCAGTCCAACACCCAGCAGTACCAGCCATGGGCGGTTGCGTATCAAATCCTTGAGGTCGCGCATCAGGTTGGTGTCTTGCGCCTTGGGTGGTTGCACCCTCTCCTTGGTGCCATAGAATGTCATCAGCAAGAAAATGGCCAGGAAGATCGACATGATGTAGATGGCGTTGCTATAGCCCTGTTTTTGGTCGATGATGGTGATGTCGGCTTCCGATAGGCTTGGTTCTCCGGTCACCAGAAACGCATAACAGCTATCGGCCTGCATTGAGAAACTCTTTCCGTTGGTGCTGGTGGTATCGGCAGTGGCTGTTGCGCCTTCAATCCACTGGAACTGTGCAATACCGTTTTTTGTTTTGATGTTGACATTTTCAACTGCCTTGGGAGCTGATACGGTCACTTGGTAGGTTTGTTCGCCCAATGAGGTGATGTTGATGTTGGGGTTGATGTTGCCAAAGTGAGCCACCAAGAAAAGCAGTGCGCCTTGCACCACCATGCCGCCGGTAAAGGCGCCCACCATGCGGTACGACCCAATGCTGGTGCGCTCTTTGTCATCGCCGGTCATTACAGCCATCAGGGCTCCATAGGGGATGTTGTTGGCGGTGTAGATGAGCGTGAAGAGGATGTAAGTGGTGTAGGCATAGACGATTTTGCCGGTCTGGCTCAAGTCGGGCGTGGTGAACAGAAGCGACAAGATGGCACCCAGAGGGATGGCCGTCCAGAGGATCCAGGGGCGGAATTTACCGTATTTTGTGTTGGTGCGGTCGCCCACAATGCCCATGGCAATGTCGCTCACACCATCGCTGAAGCGTGCCACCAGCATCAGCAACCCCACAGCAGCCGGGTTTAGGCCAAATACATCGGTGTAAAAAATAAAGAGGAAGGTGGCAACTCCGCGCCAGGCAATGTTGGCAGCGCCATCGCCCAAGCTGTAGGCAATTTTTTCTTTTAAGGATAGTTTCTGATTCATCATGGAATAATTTAAAGCTGAAGGGTTGGATCAAATATTGAAATCGAACAGCTCTTTTTTTGTCTGCTCGTAGATGTCGCGGTTGAAGGTGTAGAGCTGTGCCGGTTTGTGGGCCACCCCTTTCTGCTTTTCATCCAGGGGAAACAGGTATTTCATCTTGGCCACCTTTTTCCTGAAGTTGCGCTTGTCGAGTGTGGTGCCCAATATAGTTTCGTAAACTTGCTGAAGTTGGGTTAAGGTGAATTTGGTTGGGAGCAACTCAAACCCGATGGGCTCGTGAATGAGCTTTTGGCGCAGTGCTTTTAATGCCTCATGGAATATCTCCATGTGGTCGAACGCCAGGTCGGTCACGTCGGCAATGGCCTGCCATTTGACATTGCGCCCTTTCCATTCCAATGTGATGTCGTGCGAGGCCAGCAGGGAGTAGTATCCTACTGTGATAATCCGTTGGTCAGGATTACGGCCTTGACTGCTGAGCCACAACTGGTCGTTGGGGCGCTTTAAGCGGTCGGGATGGGCGAACGATTTGAACTGCTCTAGGTAGATGCTTTTCAGGCCTGTCAAGTCGAACAGGATTCGCTGGGCGGCCTCGTCCAACGTTTCATGCTCGTATATGTGGTTGCCAGCCAGTGTCAAATCCGAAAATACCTCCTGGTCATTCTGCGGGTCTTTCAGCATGCGTTCCACCAGCAGCACGTTGAGCGTTCCGCTGTCGTAACCGAAAATCACGCAATCCACCGAAATGGTATTGTTGGTAGTGTTTGCTGTCATTGAGGTGTTTTGAATTTGCTTATTGTAAAAACTACACTAACTAATTTTTGCGCTAAAATACACCTTTTTTTTATGGTAGCAATTTTTTTTGATTTTTAATAAAATAAAACGACCCGCTCCATCGGGGCGGGTCGTTGTTGAACGGATTGGTATTTTATTAAGCCAACAGTGCTTTTACTTGGTTGTAAACATTGGTGGCGGTGAAACCGAATTTTTCATCCAGCACTTTGTAGGGTGCCGAATAGCCAAAGCTCTCGAGGCCAAATACGGTGCCATCGGCGCCCACCAAACCCATCAGGTTGACTGGCAAACCGGCGGTGAGTCCGAATTTCTTGATGCCGGCAGGCAAAACAGATTTTTGGTACTCGGCGCTTTGTGCGCGGAACAACCCTTCGGAAGGAACCGAAACGATGCGCACCTTGATGCCTTCGGCTTCCAACAATTTGCTGCCTTCCACCAAGGTGGCCACTTCCGAACCACTGGCCAGAAGAATAACATCGGGGGTAGATGCACTGTCGGTAACGATGTAGGCGCCTTTTTCGGCTGCCAAGGCTTCATTGTAACGGTTGCCGCTCGCAGCAGGCAGATCGGTTATATTTTGGCGGCTGAAAATCAGTCCGGTGGGGGTGTCGGTGTTTTCCATGGCCATCTTCCAGGCTACTGTAGCCTCAGCCACATCGGCAGGGCGGAGCACCAGCATGGAATTTTTGCCGTGGTGGTTTTTCAGTTTCTCCATCAGGCGAATCTGTGCTTCCTGCTCAACAGGCTGGTGAGTTGGTCCATCTTCGCCCACGCGGAATGCGTCGTGTGTCCAGATGTATTTCACGGGCAGTTGCATCAGGGCGGCCAGTCGGATGGCAGGTTTCATATAGTCGCTGAACACGAAGAAGGTTCCGCAGGCCACAATTACGCCACCATGCAGAGCCATCCCATTCATGATGGAGGCCATGGTCAACTCACAAACGCCGGCATGGAAGAAGGCGCCTGAAAAATCACCTTTGGTGAAGGGCTTGGTTTTCTTCAGGAAGCCATCGGTCTTGTCGGAGTTGGCCAAGTCGGCCGAAGCCACAATCATATTTTCAACTTGCGAAGCAAATACGCCCAGCACGGTTGCCGAAGCGGCGCGGGTTGCTTGGCCGGCTTTTTGTTCTATGGCGGCATAGTCGATCTGGGGCGCTTTGCCCGAGAAGAAGCTTTCCAATTTCTTGGCCAGTTCGGGGTTGGCTGCTGCCCACTTTTGCTCTTCATCCTTTTTATTGGCTGCCCATTTTTGAAGTTCGGCTTTGCGATCTGCATAAAGGGCTTTGACTTCATCGAAAATCACGAAAGGCTCGGCAGGGTTTCCGCCCAGGTTTTCGATGGTTTTTTCGATGGAGGCACCGGCTTCGCTCAAGGGCTGGCCGTGTGTGGATACTTTGCGCTCAAAACTGTTGCCGGCTGCATCGGTTGCCCCTTTGCCCATAATGGTTTTGCCGATGATGAGGCTGGGCTTGTCGGTTGATGAATGGGCTTGCTGGATGGCCTGACGGATTTCATCGGCATCGTTGCCATTGATGGTGGTTACTGACCAGCCCCAGGCTTCGTATTTTTTTGCAACATCTTCGCAGGTCACATCCTTCACTTCAGTTGAAAGCTGGATGTCGTTGCTGTCGTAAAACATGATTAGGTTGTTCAACCCCAAGTAACCTGCTATGCGGCCTGCACCCTGGCTGATCTCTTCTTGCACACCACCATCGGAGATGAACGCATAGGTCTTGTGGCTCATCCACTCGCCAAAGCGGGCAACCAGGAAGCGCTCAGCAATCGCTGCACCAACAGCCATGGTGTGTCCTTGTCCCAGTGGGCCCGATGTGTTCTCCACACCGCGCATCACATCTACCTCGGGGTGTCCGGGGGTGATGCTGTCCCATTGGCGGAATTGTTTCAAATCGTCCATGGAATAGGTTCCGGCCAGAGCCAAAACACTGTAAAGCATAGGCGACATGTGACCCGGATCGAGGAAGAAACGGTCGCGGTAGCGATTGTCCATCTGGTTGGGGTCGTAATTCAAGAACTCGCTGTAAAGGATGTTTACAAAGTCGGCACCCCCCATGGCGCCACCGGGATGGCCCGATTTCGATTTTTCAACCATTGCTGCCGAAAGGATTCGGATATTGTCGGCAGCCATTAGTGTTGTGTTTTTTCGAGAAGTCATTAGTTGTAGGTTATCAGAAGTTTGAAATTTTTTCTATTCTTTTTTGATGCCGACCACCCTCAAATTCGGTTGCGAGGAAGATCTGAGCCAGATCCCAAACGGTCGATTCGTCTAGGAAACGCGCCGGCATGGTGCAGATATTGGCATCGTTGTGCTCGCGCGCCAAGCGGGTGATTTCAGCATTCCAGCAATAGGCCGAACGAACCTGTTTGTGTTTGTTCAGCGTCATGTTGATGCCATTGCCACTGCCACAAAAAGCAATGGCCGTGGTGATCTCGCCTTTGTCAACAGCCTCACCTAGCGGATGGGCATAGTCGGCATAGTCGCAACTATCGGTGGAGTAGGTTCCAAAATCTTTTACTTCGTACCCATTTTCGATGAGTTTGTTTTTTGTAAACTCCTTCATTTCAAAGCCCGCATGGTCGGCGGCCATTCCTATTAACCTTTTGTTTGACATGGTAATATAATTGGTTTTGAAAACAGCGAAAGACACATGTCAATCACCCGATTATGGGGCTGAAAGTTACGATTCTTTTTGAAGGATTTGAAAAATTGAGTTGATTTTTTGTGATAAACAATGATTTATAGCGTGTTGTGTGTTTTTATGTTTCAGGCACTTCGGTTAGTAATTTGTCATTTGCCCTGAGGATGCCCGGTTTAATCATCACCTGTTGGTCGTTTTCCTTCTCAATAATTATTTCAATGGCCTCAATACCCCAGAAGGACTGGCGGTAAACAATGTTTTTATTCTCCATATTAAACAGGGCTTTCCTTGGGATGATCAGTGCATCGGGCCAGCTCTGCAAGATGATGGCGTTGGAAGTGGTCATGGCAGGCAGTAACAATTCGTTGGCTTTTTCCAAACGAATGAGCGTTTTGAAGCCAACCTGTTGTTCCCCTGGGATGTTTTGCCCCACATTGGCAATGTTAATCACTTCCCCTTCAAACTCCCTGTTTGGGAAAGCATCAATCTTGATGCGCACCTTCTGCCCGGTTTTCACCTTGGCAAAGTCCACCTCGCGAATGTAGGTTTCCGAAACCAAGGTGCTGAGGTCGGGGAGGGAGACAATGACTGGGTTCCAGCGGCTGACAAAACTGCCGGTTTTGATCTTTTTTCCATCCCATCCTTTGGTGTATACCACCATGCCGTTGGAAGGTGCTTTTATTTTTAGTTCACTGATGAGTTGGTTGTAAAGGTCGCGTTCCTGTTCCAGCTTCCGCACCATGGACTCGTAGCGGCGCATCTGGGTGGCGTATTTGCGCTGGCGCTGGTCGAGGTTGCGTTTGGAACGAGCCAGCTTGCGCTCTGCGGTCTCTTTTTCAATCACGGCCTGACGTTGGATGGCTTTCGACTCAAAACTGGACTGTTCCACTTTGATGATCTTGTCGTCCAGGTTGTCTTGTGCTTTGAGGATGTCGTTGCGGGCATCGGTGAGCACCATACTTGAGTCGAGGCGGGCATTTTGGAGGTTGTTGTAATACTGATCCAGCATTTCCTGGTTTTGTCGGCGAAACTCTTCCGTCTCCGTGGGGTCGAGCGAGGCCACCCAATCCCCCTTCTTCACAATGCTCCCCTCCTGGATGATGTCGATGATTTTGAATTGATAGACATTGATGGATTCATTGCGAGCCAGTTCTGGTATACTGATGTCGGTGGAGGAGGTGGCGAAGAGTTCGCCCACGGCTTCAATGGTGGTTTCAAAAACCCCTTTTTGAACACGTACATAGGGATACTCGCGGGTGCTGAAGTTGTTCCGGATCACGATGGTCAGAATAATCAAAGCGGCCACAATGGCCGCCATGATAATCTTTTTTTTATGCTTCATAGTTCCAATAATTGATCAATATCCTGTTGCAGGGTGGTGTTGGTTTCAAAATCGTAAAGGGTTAGCCGGCGCAGGTTGAAGTACGACGACCAGAATTGAGCCATGGAGCTGATGTAGTTGCGGCGAGCTGCATCCAAGGCGTTCCGAGCCGAATTGAGCTTGATGATGTCCACCTTGTCGATCATGAACCGTTGCTTGGTGACATCGTATCCCAACTGAGCCACGGTATCGGCCTTGGCCACGATGGAGAGAATGTCTTGCTGCATGTTGAACTCCATCACTTTGATCAGAACTTGTTGTTCAAAGTCGATGCGCGCCTGCTTCACCGAAATTTCGGTGACGTTGCGCTCCGATTTGGCCATCTGGATTTGGCCTTTGCGTTGCCCCCAATCTACAATGGGGATGCTCAGCGATATGCCAACGCCACGCTGGTCGCCAAAGGGAGCGCGGTAGGCATTGTCGAAGGAGTCTGAATTCTTGTCAAAACCCAAGTTGGCCCTTATATCGGCACTGAGCCCCGATTGAGCTCTTTTCTCGGCCACCCGGCGGTTGGCTTCCATTAATTGCCGTTGCATGCTGAGGATGGTTGAGTTGTTTTCTAGAGCCAGGGTGACGGCTTTGTCAACTGTAACCTGGAAGGTCGGGATCTCCTGGGGGATAAGGCATCTGACCACCACATCCTTGTCGAGTCCTAAAAATGAGTTGAACGACGCCCGGCTCTGTTCCAGGTTGAGGGTAGCCCGTTTTACATCCAGGTTGGCATTCAGCAGCGAGAGTTCCATGTCGAGCAATTCGTCCTGGGTAACGGTGCCAATGTTGAAGCGCCCCCGCCCAATGGTGTAAAGCGTGTCGGCATTTTCGCGGTTGGTGATGGCAATTTTCAGGTTGATCTCGCTGCGAGCCAGGCCAAAAAATTCATCTGCCACTTTCATTGAGATGGATTCCATCTCCTCAATAAACTCCCGCTTGGCCTGTTCGAACCGCACCGGCTCAATGCGCGACTCCCAGCGGAACCGGTTGTAGCCGTTCAATGGTTGACGCAAGTTCAGCACAACTGGAGAGGTGGCATAGTTGGTCGTGTTTTTTTCGTAGTTGTGTAGTCGCCTGAAATCACTGTTCAGGCTAAGGGTGCCGCCCGTTAGGAAGATGTTCTGGCTGATGGAGGCACCTACGCTGGTCGAAAGTGACTCATTGGGAATAAACAAGTCAGTGTTGGTTTCCGAGTCGTATCGTTGCAAAACCGACCGGTCGTAGTTGATGGGGGTTGCCTCCAGACTTAACGAAGGCAACCTTTGCGCTTTGTAGCTCCGGTACGACCAATATTGTGTGAGGTAGGTGTTTTTATTCTTGAAGCTGGACAAACTTTGCGATTTGGCCAGCCGGATGGCATCCTCGAGGGTCATCTCCATTTCTGTTTTTGATTGTGCTCGCAAACCCATGGCGCACAGAATCAGTAGGATGGTTATAATGTTTTTCATCTGTTTTTTATTGGCTGTTAAATTATTGACGCAACGACTCCACCGGATCCTGGCTGGCCGCATTCTTTGCCGGGATGTATCCGAACACGATGCCCACCGTGGCCGACACCCCAAAGGCCACCAAAACCGAAACAAAGGATATGATGGTTTTGATGCCAGCTGTCTTTTCAATGATAAAAGCCAGCAACACCCCCAAAATGATGCCTACGATGCCCCCAGAAATGCTGATTAGGGTCGACTCGGAAAGGAACTGCACAATGATGTCCTTGCGCGATGCTCCAATGGCCTGGCGGGTGCCAATCTCGCGGATGCGCTCCCAAACCGATGCCAGCATGATGTTCATAATGCCAATGCCGCCCACGATCAGCGAGATGCCTGCAATGGCACCCAGCACGATGTTGAATATGTCGTTGGTTTTTTGCTGCTGTTTGAGCAGCAGTTCCGGCACGGTCACTTCAAAATCATAAATCTCCGAGTGGCGGCGCAGCAACATTCGTTTCACCACTTCGGCGGTGGCCGATAGTTGTTCCGTCTCTGCCACCTGAACGATGATTTTGTCGAGCTGGTTGGTGTTGCTCTTCCTGGTTTGGGCACTCTCTTCGGTGTTGCCCGAAGCCATTCCACCACCGGCAATGGCCAGTCCTTGTAGTACTTCGGGGCTCACCCGCGAGCGATCCTTGAAACGCAGGAGCATGGTGGGTGTAGGGATGAATATTTTGTTGTCGGTGCTGCTGATGCCCATTTCGTCGGATGCCGAGGCTGTGAAGTCACGTCGTTCGGCCACGCCAATCACTTTGAGCCATACCTGGCCGCACTTTATCTGTTGCCCTACAGGATCGCTCTGGTTGAAAAATCGTTGGCGGATGTTGTCCCCAATAATGCATACAGCTATCCCTTTGTTGCTCTGCTCTTCTGAGAAGATGACACCTTGAGCCAATGAAATGTTCAGAATTTGAAAATAGTCGGATGACACACCTTCCAGCACCACCGGGAAGTTTTTCCCCTGTTGAATGGCGTAGGTGCTCAACGAAATAACGGGACTGATGCTTTTAACTGAGGGGATGGTGTTCTTAATCGACTCAGCATCGAGCAGTGTCAGCCCGCGTGAAAAGCGCTGACGCCCTTCGCCATTCTCCTGGTTCTGTGCCTCAGGCGCCAAAAGCGATTGCGCGCTTGGGGTGACAATGATGTTGTTGACCCCCACCAGCTTGATTTGCTCCAACACTTCCTGTTGGGCGCCCTTGCCAATGGCCAGCATGCTGATCACGGCTGCCACCCCAAACATGATGCCCAGCGCAGTCAGCATCGACTTGACCTTGTTGGCAAGGATGGCTTCAACGGCAATCACCACATCGTGGAAGTAGCGGTTGTATAATCTTATGAGTTCTTTCATGGAATGGTTGAATTATTGAGCCTTTCTTTTTTCCGACCGTTGTCTTTTCTCTGCTTGATTGTTGAACTTTTGGGCAGCCACTGTGTCTTTGGCGGGATGTTTCATCTGTTCCAGTTCCTCCAGTTTCTTTTGTTTGATCTGCTCGAAAATTTCCAGGCCTGTCAAAGGCCACGTGTTGTTGTCGGCAGGCATGGTGAGCAGCACCCGGTCGTTCTCGTCTAGTCCCTGGCGGATGACAACAAAGTTTTCGTTCTCTTCGCCTTTCTCAATGATTTGGCGCATCTTGTCGCGCCCGCTGAGACGGAACACATAGCTGATGGTGTCGTTGGAAAAGATGGCATCCTGGGGGATGTAGAGCACATCGGTCAATGTAGCGGTTTTAATCACGTTCATGGTGGTCATGGCCGGCCTTAGGTCTGGATCGGATCCATGTATTTGGATGGTCACTTCAAAAACCTTTGAGTCGCCACCCGGGATGGCCTGGCCTATGTTGGCCACCGAAGTCACTTCACCCTGGAAGCGTTTCTCCGGGAAAGCATCGATGCCCACTTCCACCGGTTGTCCTTTTTTGATCTTTGAAATATCGATCTCGTTGATGTAGGTCTTCGAAATCATGGTCGAGAGATCGGGCAGTTCGGTGATTTGAGGTGCCCAGCGGCTGACGGTCGATCCGGCCTTGATCTTCTTCCCAAAACGATCCAGACTGTAGATGACCATGCCTGATTGGGGAGCCTTTACCTCCAGGGCTTCAAATAATTTGAGGATGTCGTCAACCTTTTCCTGTTCGCGGCGCATCTCTTCGCGGGCGCGTTGAACCTTGTACTCATCCTGTTTTTTCTTGAGGTCGTAGTTGCGGTGTTGCTGTTCCAAATCGCGCTCCGCCCGCTCCAGGTCTAAGGCTGCTTGTCGTTTCACCGCAGGCGATTCGTACACCGACTGCTCCACCACCAACCGCTTGGTTTCTACCGATACCTTGGCATTGAGCAGCTCGTCGCGCAGGTTGCTCAGGTTGATGCTGGTGTCTATCTTGGCATCATCCAAGGCATCTATAGTTTTTTGAAGATCCTCGCGCGCTTTTACCAAGAGCTCGGCAATGGCGCTGTGGTCGAGGGAGGCCACATAACCACCCGAATCCACAACGGTTCCTTCATCCACAATATTGGTCACCTTGATTTCGTAGATGCGCAACCTGCGGCTCGACAGCTCGTTGGGTACATTGATGGAGACGCTCTGGGAGGCTTGAAGCTGGCCGGTGGCATACACCAGCGATTCAAACTCACCTTTCGTTACCGGAACTTCTATTTCCGTGCCTGTGGTGCCGCTCCTTTTGTTGATGATCAGGAATCCAACGGCTAGGATCACAACCAATACTGCGGCAGTCAGCAGTAATTTTTTGAATCGGTTAATCATATCTCTTGTTGTCGTAAAGTTTCAGCCTAAAGTAATAATAAATAAATGTTAACACAAAAAAACAAAGGCCAATCATTGTATGATTAGCCTTTATTTATATTGAATTTATTTAATTTTTATTTACAGTAATCCCTGGATGTCTGCAATAATCTGCTGCGCCAAATCCGATGCCGCTTCCATGGTGCGCGCCTCAGCATAGATGCGGATGATGGGTTCGGTGTTCGACTTGCGCAACTGCACCCATTTGTCGGGGAAGTCGATTTTGATGCCGTCGATGTCGTTCACCCGTTCCGAAGCATATTTTTTCTTGATCTGAACCAATATGTTGTCCACATCAATGCCTTCGGTAAGCTCAATTTTGTTTTTCGAGATAAAGTACTCGGGGTAACGGGCGCGCAGGTCGGAACAGCGCTGCCCCGATTCGGCCAAGTGGGAGAGGAACAGCCCGATTCCCACAAGGGCATCGCGGCCATAATGGCTTTCGGGGTAGATGATCCCACCATTGCCTTCGCCACCAATGATGGCTTTGATCTCTTTCATCTTGGCCACCACGTTCACTTCGCCAACGGCAGCTGCCTCGTAAAGGCCGCCATGGTTGCGGGTGACATCGCTTAGGGCTCGCGAAGAAGAGAGGTTCGAAACGGTGTTGCCCTTCTCATGCGACAAGATGTAGTCGGCCACGGCCACCAAGGTGTACTCTTCGCCAAACATGGTGCCATTCTCATTCACAATGGCCAGGCGATCCACATCGGGATCCACCACAAAACCAATGTGGGCTTGGCTCTCGGTCATCACCTTGGAGATCTCGGTCAGGTGCTCGGGAAGTGGCTCTGGGTTGTGCGGAAATTCACCATTAGGTGTCGTGTATAGTTCAACCACCTCTTTCACGCCCAGTTCCTTCAATAGTTTTGGGAGGACAATGCCGCCAACGGAGTTTACGCAGTCGATGGCCACCTTGAATCCGGCTTTTTCAATAGCAGCACGGTTGACCAAACGGAGCGACAGCACATGGTTGATGTGGTAATCGGTATAATCTTTTTCAATAACAGTTCCCAAATCGTCAACCTGGGCATAATCAAAGGCTTCCCTGGCTGCCAAATCCAAAACTTCCGCCCCATCGGCCCCTGAAAGGAACTCGCCACGCTCGTTGAGCAGCTTCAGTGCGTTCCATTGGCGTGGATTGTGACTCGCCGTCAGGATGATACCGCCATCGGCTTTTTCGGCCGTCACCGCCAACTCGGTGGTGGGAGTAGTGGCCAAACCAATATTGACAACGTTGATGCCCAATCCTTGGAGACTGCCAACAACTAAATTTTTTACCATTTCACCCGAGATGCGGGCATCGCGTCCCACCACAATGGTTACTTTTTCACTTTTGGCCTGCTTTTTGATCCATGTGCCATAAGCCGATGTAAACCGAACAACATCTATTGGCGACAATCCCTCACCCGGTTTGCCTCCAATGGTTCCTCTAATGCCTGAAATAGATTTGATAAGTGTCATCTTGTTTGTATTTTATCAGAATGGGCAAATGTAAGGAATAAAAATTGTTCAAAAAATTGAAATTTGTCAGCTATTTCGTTAAAATGCTTTTTGTAATATAACTTTTTAACGGGAGTTGGTGGTTTGTTTTTCATGGGTTTGCGATGGTTTACCGCTGGTTTGGTAAGAAATTTAACAATTGTTTTTTGTAGCAAATGCAGGGGATTTCCATCAAGCGAAAAATATTAGGTTATCATGCTCGGCATTGGGCTATTTTTAGCAACTTTGCACACGTAAAATAGCTTCAATTGTAGTTATATCAGTTTTTTGGAATATAAATGGAAAAAAGAAATTCTTTTAGAGGCAAATCTGCTTCCGGTTCCTCTCCAAGGGGTAACCGTTCAGGCGGAAGAGCCGAAAATGGGCACAGGACGTCAAACGACCGCCGAGAAGGCCGTGCCAGTAACAATGGTGATTCAACCCGTCGTTCGTCTGCCCCAGCTTGGCGCGAAAAAAAGGACGACACAGGGAAACGCCCTTTTAGTGGGCCGCGCGATGCGCAGTCTAAATTTGTGAAAAAAAGTCCTAAAGGCAGCAGTTGGAAAGGTTTGCGCGACCGGTCGGCCAAACCTGAAGGAGAGTCTCGTGGTGAGCGTTTCGATGCTGCTTCATCTTCGCGTGAGCGTCGTCCATTCTCTGCAGGACGTGATGAGAAAAGACCAGCAGGACGTGAAGAGAAAAAAGAGTTTGGTCGCCACAAAAGCGAGATGCCTGCACGTGGGGAACGCCGTTCCTTTGGTGCTGAGCGCCGCTCATGGGATGGCCGTGGCAACCAGAGTCAGGAGGAAGGCCGTGGCCACAACGATTCGCGCGAGTTCCGCGGAAAAAATGATGGCGGCTTCAACTCTGGTCGCAGGTTTGAAAAAAAACCCGTACAGGAGGCGAAACCTCGCCTTTCGGAAACCGATCCCGATAAGATCCGTTTGAATCGTTTTATTGCCAACTCGGGGGTTTGTAGCCGCCGCGATGCCGACGCATTGATCCAAAATGGCGAGATTTATGTGAACGGTAAGGTGGTGACGGTTTTGGGCACCATCATCTCGAAGGAGGATGAGGTGACCTACAAAGGAAAAGTACTGGATGCGCAAAAAAAGGTTTATATTCTGCTCAATAAACCTAAGGATGTGGTGACCACCATGGAAGATCCAGAGGAGCGCCTCACTGTGATGGACCTTATCCGGGATGCTTGCGAGGAACGCGTTTATCCAGTTGGACGGCTCGACCGCCAGACAACCGGATTGCTGCTCTTCACCAACGATGGAGACCTGGCCAAAAAACTGACGCACCCCAAACACGATTGCCGCAAGATTTATCATGTCATCACCGACAAGCCCATTCTGGAGGAGCATCTCGAAGAGATTGCTGCAGGGGTGACGCTTGAGGACGGGTTGATACAAGCCGATAAAATCAGTTATGTGGATCCGTTGGACAAATGTCAGGCCGGCATTGAAATCCATTCGGGGAAAAACCGCATTGTACGACGTTTGTTCGAGCATTTTGGCTATCAGGTTCAAAAACTCGATCGTGTCTATTTCGCCGGATTGACCAAGCAAGGTATCCCACGCGGGAAATGGCGCCTGCTCAACGAAAAGGAGATCAGCAAACTTAAAGCCGGTTTCTTTAAGTAATTGTCAAAACCCCGGATCCGTTCGGGGTTTTTTATGGTTAAATATCAAAAAGTATCTTGTTTTATATTATGACTTTTACTCCGCAATATAAAATCCTAGTTCTCGATCTCGATGGAACACTCACCAATTCGAACAAGGAGATCTCTCCGGCTAATAAAGAGGCCTTGATGAAGGCCCAGATGATGGGTGTCCGCGTTGTTTTGGCTTCGGGTCGCCCCACTTATGGCATCGAACCCCTTGCTCGTGAGCTGGAACTCGATCGCTTTGGCGGTTTTATCCTCTCCTTTAATGGGGGGCAAATCATTGATTATGCCAATAAGAGCATCCTTTTCGAACGCACCGTGCCTTTGCATTTGATTCCCGAAATCTATCAGGCGGCTTGCGATTTCGAATTGAGTGTGGTGAGCTACAGCAACGAAGCCATCCTTACCGAGACGCCCAACGACCAGTACGTGTGCCATGAAGCGTGGCTCAACAAGATGCCGATTAAGGAGATAGATAGTTTTGTGGAAACCATCCAATCGGGTGTTCCCAAATGTTTGTTGTTGGGCGATGGCGACCAGGTAGGAGCTGTTGAGCAGCAAATCAGTGCGCGCTTCCCCGAACTCAATATTTACCGTTCCGAGCCCTTCTTCCTAGAGGTAATGCCCCAAGGGATTGATAAAGCGCAATCACTGGCCCGGCTGCTCGATCATTTGAATCTCAATCCCGAGCAGATGATGGCTTGTGGCGATGGATTCAACGACCTTTCGATGATCCAATTTGCCGGCCTTGGCGTGGCCATGAGCAATGCACAGTCGGCCGTGAAAGCGGCTGCCGGATACATTACTTTCAGCAACGACCACGACGGCGTGGCTCATGCCGTGGAGCGCTTCATCCTGGGCAGCCACCAAAATTAATTTTCACCCTTCGACGTTCACTATTTTATGATCACAGTAGATTCACTTACGGTGGAGTTTGGCGGCTCCTCCCTGTTTAAAGATGTTTCATTCGCCATCAATGAAAAGGACCGTATTGCCCTGATGGGAAAGAATGGTGCCGGAAAGTCCACCATGCTTAAAATTATTGCCGGGGCGCAACAGCCAACCCGGGGCCGCATTTCAGCGCCCAAGGATGCTGTGATTGCGTACCTGCCCCAGCACCTGATGACCGACAACGATCGCACGGTATTTGAAGAGGCCTCGCTGGCCTTCGAAAACATATTTGCCATGCAGCGCGAAATAGAGGCCATCAACCACGAATTGTCTGTCAGGACCGATTACGAATCGGAGAGCTATTTTCAGCTGATTGAAAAGGTGTCGGCCTTAAGTGAGAAGTTTTATTCCATCGAGGAGATCAACTTCGATTCCGAAGTGGAGAAGATCCTCTTAGGTCTGGGTTTCGAACGAGATGATTTTACGCGGCCCACCAGCGAGTTCAGCGGTGGATGGCGCATGCGCATCGAGCTGGCCAAACTGCTTTTGCAAAAGCCCGACCTGATCCTGCTCGATGAGCCCACCAACCACCTCGATATCGAATCCATTCAATGGCTCGAGGAGTTCCTGATCAACAGTGCCAAAGCGGTGATCGTGATTTCGCACGACCGTGCTTTTGTGGACAATATTACCACCCGAACCATTGAGGTGACCATGGGGCGTATTTACGATTACAATGTCAACTACACCAAATATCTGGAGCTGCGCAAGGAACGCCGCGAACACCAGCAAAAGGCCTACGACGAGCAGCAGAAGATGATTGCCGACAACACTGATTTTATTGAGCGATTCAAGGGCACCTACTCCAAAACCAATCAGGTGCAGTCGCGCGTCAAAATGCTTGAGAAGCTTGAGTTGGTTGAGATTGACGAGGAAGATACTTCGGCTTTGCGTTTGAAATTCCCACCATCGCCACGCTCGGGCAGCTATCCGGTGATTGCCACTGAGGTGCGGGCTGCTTATGGCGATTACGAGGTTTTCTCCAATGTTGGGTTTACCATTGAACGGGGTGAGCGTGTTGCTTTTGTTGGCCGAAACGGCGAGGGTAAATCCACCATGGTGAAGGCCATCATGGGAGAGCTGCAACACCAGGGAACGCTCACATTGGGTCACAATGTGATGATTGGGTATTTTGCCCAGAATCAGGCTTCGCTGTTGGATGAGGAGTTGACTGTTTTCCAAACCATCGACGATGTGGCCAAGGGCGAAATCCGCACCAAAATTAAGGACATCCTGGGAGCCTTCATGTTTGGTGGCGACAACATCCAGAAGAAGGTGAAGGTGCTGTCGGGAGGGGAACGTACCCGCCTGGCTATGATCAAATTGTTGCTGGAACCGGTGAACCTGTTGATCCTCGATGAGCCTACCAACCATTTGGATATCAAAACAAAAGATATTCTTAAGGAGGCGTTGAAGGATTACGACGGCACCATGATCTTGGTGTCGCACGACCGTGATTTCCTTGATGGCCTGGTTCATAAGGTATATGAGTTCGGGCACAAGCGGGTGAAGGAACATTTGGGCGGCATCCAGGACTTTTTGGCTACCAAGAAGATGGAACATCTCAAAGATTTGGAGCGCTCAAACAAATAAAATACTATCCTGTATTAAACGATCAAGCCCAGGAATCATATTGATTCCTGGGCTTGGTAATTTTACACGCAGCCGTTATGGCTCGAGGAGATTCACTTTTTTACCGATATAGAATACATATCCGTAGAAATCTTTGTACTGGTGATATAATTTAGCTTCCCGCCGTTCGTTGTCAACCAGCTCCTGTGCTGTTGTGTTGTCCGGGTGTTTCTCCAGGAAAAGCCTTTGCGCTTCGCTTTGTGGGGCATAAAAATTTTCAATCCAGCAGCTCTCGGGTAAAACAAAGGTGGCTATAGGCACATAACCCGCCTCCTGCATCTGTTTCACCTTATTGGCAATTGTGTCAATCTCCGGGTAGGCATCGGTCCAAAATTGCTCTATTTCGGATGGGCGTTTTTCTGTTAACCACGACACTTCCGTAATCCCAATATACCCATTGGGTTTTATGAAATTGCGCCACTCTCTTAATCCGCGTTGGAATCCAATGTTGTAGATGGCACCTTCACTCCAAATCACATCCAGCGATTCCTGTTCGAAGGGGAGAGCATCCATGCTGCCCACTTGCCCCTTGATCCTTTGCTGCAAACCCAGCTTTTGGACGTTGGCATTGAAGATGTTGATGAACTCGGGGAATAGATCCAAACCTGTTATGTGCGCTAGGGTATGGTGCGCCAATGTCATGGTTTGACCACCGGTACCACAGCCTATATCCGCAATTTTGGATTGTTCGCTCAATTCATCAATGAAGCTTAAAGCTTTGATGGTGGCTTCCTTACTTCCTGGTCCCTGACGTTCCATGCTTGCGAAATATTCGCAAATTAAGTTGGTGTCGAAATCGTGGATGGATTTTTCTTGTTGACTCATGGTGTTGAAATTAAACATCCAAATTTTTTAGTTGGACAAATTTAGAGTATTTTATGGAACACAAGCTAAACAACTCAGCTCTTCCCCTAAGTGAAAAAGAGGGTCTCCGCATACGAAGACCCTCTTTCCCATTACTTAACCTAAACCTTAATTTACCTTACCAAAAAGTACTCTAATTTGATGCCATAATCAAAAAGTTGCCATTAAAATAGGTTAAAAAATGGCTTTAATTATTTAAGTGTTTGAATTTGTGTTGTTTGTGTGGTTGTTTTTTATCGAATGAAATCTTTTGGGGTGGCTGTGGTGGTTTGCTTTTGTACGATAGCGGACAGGTGGTGTTCGTTTTTGAGTTGTTGGGAGGTGTTGCGCACCCTGCTTAAACTTGGTCGATGCTAAATGATGGATAATCTATCCTAGTCTGGTTTTTATCAAAAAAGGTTGATTGATCAACAGAATAATAGGAAATTAGGATGTTCAATAAATAGTCTTCCAGATGAAACGATCCATTATTATTTTTATGACCGTCTTGTTGTTAACCGGGTGCTCCCACGATGGTTTTGGGCCTTTGGCCAATAGAGATTCCGATGCTGTCAATATTCTTTTTTTGCACCACAGTACAGGCGCTAACATTTACAAGGGTGGTGAAGAGAATAGCCAACCCGATGTTCAGCAATGGTTTGCCGATTATAACCAGACCCATGGCGCCAAGCTGAACTTTGTGAACCAGTATTTTCCAAAGGGCAAGCAATACCGGTTTTTTGGTTATGGCTGGGAGAATTATCCTTACGATTATTACAATATTTGGGTCAAGAACCAGAAAAAACGTGTGTTTAAGGGCGAACCATCACTCGATTTACTGACAAATTATTGGGATGTCATTGTTCTTAAGCATTGTTTTCCGGTGTCGGGAGTCAATTGTTCGGGGGAGGGCAATATTGATTCCCCTGAAAAAAATATTGAAAATTACAAGTTGCAATATGAAGCCTTACGTTTGAAATTGAATGAATATCCCAATACCAAATTCATCGTATGGACAGGAGCGGCGTTAACTCAGGCGGCTACGACCGAAGTTCAAGCCGTTTGTGCGCGCGATTTTTTTCTGTGGGTGAAGCAAGTATGGGATCGCCCCAACGACAACATCTATATCTGGGATTTCTTCGAGCTTGAAACTGGGGGAGGCCTTTATATGAAGGACGAATATGCCTATTCGCCTACGGATTCTCATCCCAATAAATATTTTGCCGGGATGGTCGCTCCGCTGCTTTGCCAAAGGATTGTCGATGTTATTTATCATCAGGGCAAAACAACCGATTTGCATGGCAATTTAATTACTGAATAATAAATTTTGAATCAGATGAAAGATACATTACGCCGTTTTATTGCCGAGAAAACTTATTCCAAGCCTGAGTCCATCCAGGATGATACGGCTTTGTTCGAAGAGGGCATTTTCGATTCGATGGGTTTGTTGAGTTTGATTAATTTTTTGGAAGATGAGTATCACGTAGTGACCTCCGATGTGGAATTGATTGATGATAATTTTCGCTCGATCAACACCATCGCCGATTTTATCAGGAGAAAACAATCCGTAACTGTATAATTTATGTGTGGGATTTGCGGTTTTGTTGGTGATGCAAATATATCATCAGGCACTAGTGAAACGGTTATCCGCGAAATGCTTGGACTTATCCAGCACCGGGGTCCCGATGAGTGTGGCTATTTGCTCCACCGGCAAAACGCATTGGGAAATGTGCGGCTTAGCATTGTCGATCTCTCTTCGGGGCAGCAGCCTGTGGCCGATGTGAGCGGACGGTACTGGATTGTTTACAATGGTGAGGTTTTCAATTATCCCGAATTGCGTGCCCAGCTCAAATCCAAGGGCGTTGTGTTTAAGACCAATTGCGATACCGAAGTGGTGTTGTACAATTATCTGTTCAATGGCGTGGACGGTTTGTCTTTACTTAACGGACAGTTTGCCTTTGCCATTTACGACACCTTGGAACAATCGCTTTTTATGGCGCGCGACCGTATGGGGATTCGGCCACTTTATTATGCCAATCAAGCAGGACGACTTGTGTTTTCTTCCGAATTGAAGTCTTTTTTGGCTTGCCCTGGTGTTGATTTGCAACTCTCGCCAAAGAAAATGCAGCAGTTATTCACCTTTTGGAATGTGAAATCAGATGATTCCGTTTTTGAAGGGATTTGGCAGGTGGCGCCAGGGAGTTTCCTGAAATGGCGTAATGGTGCTGTTACGCATGGGCGTTATTGGACGCAGCCTTTTGTGACCCGCGAGAATCTATACAAAGGTTCCATGGAGGATGCCGCCAGGGAGTTGAAAACGCTGCTAAACGACGCCATTGCCATACGCTTGAGAGCCGATGTGCCGGTGGCCGCCTACTTGAGTGGCGGTATTGATTCGTCCACCACCTGCCAGTTTATCAATCAACTTCTGCCCGAAGGATTCCATACTTTTAGCCTGACGTTCGAAAATCCTTGGTTCGACGAGTCGAAATACCAATTGGCCATGTTGGATCAATTGCATTCCAAGCACCATGCCACCATGTTTTATGAGCAGGATTTGGAGCAAAACTTGGCCAAAACCATCTGGCATGCCGAAACGCCCTTGTTGCGCACCGGGCCGGTGCCCATGATGAAACTATCGGAACTGGTGCGTCAAAACAACATTAAAGTGGTGGTCACCGGCGAAGGTGCCGATGAGGTGCTGGGAGGTTACAATATATTCAAAGAGACGCTTATTCGCCAGTTTTGGGCACGTTACCCCGAATCAAAAATACGCCCCATGTTGTTGTCGCGCCTTTATCCTTATCTGCCTCAGTTTAACAATGGTAATAGTAAGGCGCTCCAGCTGTTTTTTGGATATAAGCTAAGCGAGGTTGGCCACCCGGCCTATTCCCATTTGCTGCGGTGGCGCAATGGCGCTGGTTTGTGCCGCCTGTTCAATAGTGAGTGGTTGGGGGATACCAATGGAGCCAGTGTGGTGGATCAGTATGCCGATGCCATTGCCGATGAGGTGCGCCAATTGTCAGCTTTGGCAAAGAGTCAATATATTGAGTCCGATCTTTTCTTGCCTGGATACTTGCTTTCGTCGCAAGGCGACAGAATGGCCATGGCCAATTCTGTGGAGGGGCGTTACCCATTTTTAGATCACCGGGTGGTGGCTTTCTGCCATGCACTTCCCGATGCGTATAAAGTTCGTGGTTTGAATGAGAAATTCCTCTTGAAACGGATGATGCAGAATCGCTTGCCCGTTCAAATTATCAACCGACCCAAACAGGCCTATAGGGCGCCGGCGGCCAATGCCTTGCTGGGATCCGATTCTCTGTTGGACGGCGTTCTTTCTGAAAGGGCTTTGAAGGCATCTGGAATTTTTGATGTGGATATGGTGAATAGGCTTTTATCGCGGGTTCGAAATGCCGAAGCTTCCAACGAATTGGATAGTATGGCCATCAATGCCTTGCTGACCACGCAGTTGTGTCATTCCCTTTTTTGTAAACGCGACAATCAACAGTTTCATCGTGAATTGGCCATAGGACATGTGAAGCGCAGTGTTGTTTTATGAATAATTTGAAATTATAAAATTACGCAGATGAGTTTGAAACCTTTTTCACGCGATTTGATCAGAATTGATCAACCACATATATTAATCGACCAAATCTGCCATAAGATGCAGGCCGATGTTTTTCAGTTGTTTAAACGGCAGGGCGTGGTCATTGGCCTCAGTGGCGGCATCGACTCCTCGGTGTGTTGCGCTTTGGCTGTTCGAGCGTTGGGTGCCGACAAGGTTTTGGGGGTTTTGATGCCAGAGCGCGACTCCAGCCCCGAAAGCAAGGAGTATGCCCTTTTGTTGGCTAAAAAATTTGGGGTTAAAACCATTGTTGAAGACATCAGTGGTGTGCTGGATGGGTTTGGCTGCTACCAGCGGCGCGATGAAGCTGTGCAACACGCTATTCCTGAGTTTGATCCCTCTGTTGATAAGATGAAGATTGGCATCCCTTCCGAATTTGTGAAATCGGGACTTCCGCCTGTTTTTTATGTCACCGTGGTTTTTGCCAATGGGGATACCCGTCGCGAACGATTGAGCATGAAAGATTATCTGCAAATTGTGGCTGCCTCCAATTTCAAGCAGCGCAGCCGCATGTCGATGCTCTATTATCATGCCGAAAGGCTCCACTACGCTGTTGTGGGTACACCCAATAAGCATGAGGTGCAGCAAGGTTTCTTTGTGAAATATGGCGATGGGGCAGCCGATTTTATGCCCATTGGAAACCTTTATAAGACTCAGGTTTACCAATTGGCTGAGGAATTGGGCGTTCCCAAGGAGATTATCCGTCGCACCCCCACCACCGACACCTACTCGGCCGAACAGACTCAGGAAGAGTTTTTCTACCAGATGCCTTTCCGTGAAATGGATCTCCTTTGGTATGCCTACGAAAATGGTTACCTGGCGACGGATGTGGCAGCTGTGATGGCGTTGGATTCTAGTGAGGTGGAGAAAATATTCGTGAACTTTGAGCGGAAGTCGAAAACCACCCAATACCTTCGCACGCCACCTTTGCACAACTATCATTTTCAGTGAGTTTTAAAAAAGTTTGTTATGAATGCGGTCGATTTTTTTCTTGATAACCAGGTTTCCCTCGAACATCCTTTTTTGTTGAACGGAAATGGATGCCGATACGGTGAGCTGAAAAGGCGTGTGGCAGGATTTCGGAAATACTTGGATGAAAATTATCCTGAAAACGAGAAGCTTATCCTGTTGACGGCCAATTCCTTGTTTTTTGTGGTGCCTTATTTGGCCATCATGCAGTCGCGGCGGGTGGTGATCCCGCTCAACCCGGCTATAGATGTGGAAACTTTTCGCGAAATCGTGGATCAAACGCAAACCCGACATGTGGTGGCTTCACGCGCTGTGCGCAACCGTTTGGATCTTAATGGATTCAATGTAATTGATGAGGCCATATTTGAACAGACTGATGTTTTCCCGTCAGGAACTTTCTTTGAGCCCGACGGATCGGCAACCCCTCCCGATGAATTGGCGCAGATCATCTTTACCTCCGGCTCTACGGCCAAACCCAAAGGCGTGATGATTTCGCATCGCAACCTGATGGTCAACACCCAGTCGATCATCGACTATCTCCATTTGACGAGTGACGACATTATGGAGGTAGTGCTGCCGTTTTACTACTGTTATGGGTTGTCGTTGTTGCACACCCATTTGCGTGTGGGCGGCAGCTTGGTGCTGAACAACAACTTTGCTTTGATTGGCGGTGTGATCAATGACCTCAACAAATACAAGTGTACTGGTTTTGCCGGTGTGCCCAGCCATTATCAAATATTGCTGCGTAAAAATCAGGCTTTTCAGAATACATCTTTTCCGCATCTGAGGTATGTTACTCAGGCTGGCGGGAAACTGCACGATGTATTTATCCATGAGTTCCGCCAAGCATTCTCTCATGTGAGTTTTTATGTGATGTATGGCCAAACCGAAGCCACGGCAAGGTTGTCCTATCTCGACCCGGCCTTCGTGGATGCCAAAACTAAATCCATCGGGAAAGGGATTCCCGGGGTGGAGCTGAAGGTGGTTGACGAACAAGGTGGCCGACCCCCTGTGGGCGAAGTGGGGGAGATTATCGCCCGTGGCGGCAACATCATGTTGGGTTATTGGCAGGAAGAGCAGGAGACCAGCAAAACAATTCGCAACGGTTGGCTTTTCACTGGCGATTTGGGCTACTACGATGAGGATGGCTTTATTTTTTTGACATCACGCAAAAAAGAGATCATCAAGGTGGGGGGCAATCGGGTGAGTCCCAAGGAGATTGAAGAGGTTATTGTTTCCATGCCTGGCGTGGTGGACTGTAGTATTGTGCCCATTCCGCACGATCTGTTGGGGGAGGCCATCCGTGCCATTGTGGTTGTGGGAGATTCGGTGGCTGGCGTGTCCAAAGAGGATGTACAAGCCTATTGCGCCAATCGTTTGGTGGCTTATAAGGTGCCGGTGGAGGTGGAGATCAGCTCTCAGATGTCGGTTTCATCCTCGGGCAAGAAGGTCAAGCAATAGTTTTCATCCTAGCATTAGTGCTATAGGACTGCTTGATTTGGCTTTTGGTGGAAATGTTAGGAGATGTTTTTTTTGACGAAATGGTGATTAGATAGTATTAAGTGCTTTCTTGTAATGCGTTAAATAATTTTTTTTGTTGATTAATGCTTTTTTAGGGTTGCTGTAACTCATCTTAACCTGTTACGTTAGAATATCAATAACCCTATCGAAATTGAGATGCAAACATTGGGTAATCGAATGGTGCTTAGTAAACGGGATATGGCCGTTATTGATGATGCCGAACATGTTGTTCGACAGAGGGGGTGCTTGCGCAGTCATCTCTCGCAACATGAGCGGCGTTTTGTGGAGAATTATTTTTCACTGGATCGCGATAATGTGGTTTTTCTTTCGTCTCGTAAGTTGCTTCAACAGTGTGGGTTGATTCAAAACCTATTTCGTCATGTGGTACAGAAAGGTTTGCTCGATCAAATTGCACCCTTGGACGACTATTTACGGTATTTGAATCGGGCCATGCTGGATTCGGGTATTTATATCTGCCGGATTGCATCGTCGGGGGTGTTGGATTGGCAGGAGCTGGATCCCTGTGGCGGGCAAACTGCAATGATGACAGCCGGAGATGGAACAAAGAACCGGTTTAGCTTGGCAGAGTGGTTGGGGCGTCTGGCCTTTTATGGTTTCGATATCATTGAATACAAATTGGAAATAACCCAGGTCACCATTGCCGTTATGAAGACCGGGAGTCCCAAATCAGAGATGTTGCCCAGTCGTAGCTGGTTTTACCGGATGGAGCGGGTTGGTTTTCAAGGGAAGACCATCGGCGTATATAAAGTCCGTACCATGTACCCCTTTTCGGAATACCTGCAGGACTATATTGTGCGGTTGAATGGTTATAACAGGCAGGGTAAGCCGGCCAAGGATTTCAGAATCACCCGTTGGGGGCGCCTGTTGCGCAAATATTGGCTCGATGAGTTGCCCCAGTTGCTGAACCTGTTGAAGGGAGAGATGAACCTAGTAGGTGTGAGGCCTTTGAGTCGCGTACGTTTCAATGAGTTGCCCGAATCGCTCCAAGAGGAGCGGGTGCGTTTCAAACCCGGATGCATACCCCCTTACGTGGCGCTTTGCATGCCCGATGCCCAGTCGAATATTGTGGCCGAGCAAATCTATCTGTCTGAAAAGAAGAATTTTCCCTTGAAAACCGATGTGCGCTATTTTTTTAAAGCAATGTTCAATATCTTTACAGCAAGGATCGTGAGCTCGTAATCAATCTTTTGAGTTGTTGCCGTGTTGCGATATTGGTTGAGATATGTTCCCCTGATAAGGTCGTTGTTGGCGTTTCTGGCAGGCGTTTTCAGCGCAGGTGTTTTTTGTGTGCCCCCCTTATGGTTTTTGAGTTATGGCTTGCTGGTGCTCTTGGGGATAGGCTGTTATTTCCGGTTTCCTTCCTTTCGATATGCATGGTTGCCAGGTGTTTTGATTGTATCGGGATTTTTCATCTTCGGAAATGCCTTTACCAACATCCGTAGGGTTGATCCCTGTTGCCCAGCCGCAGAAGAGGTTGGTGTTTCGGGATATGTGATCGACCGCCTAGGAGTCACTTCAAAATCGCATAAGGTTGAGTTCTTTGCCGACACCATTTTTTGTGGGGACACGCTTTATTTTGGTCAAAAAGGGATTGTTTATTTATCCAATGATTTGGAATTGCCCGCTATGGCCGGCCAGTCGATGACCTTTAGGCTTCGTTTGATGCCCTTTGAAGAACCCAGCAATCCGGGGATGTTCAATTATTCAAAATACCTTTTACGCCATGGTTACGCCTTTATGGGTTATTCCGATGCCCGGTCGTTATCCATGCAGCCGGAGGAGGGCAGGAGTGCGGCAGTCCGGGTGGCTCGCCTTAAGGACAAGATTGTTGCCATGTTCCTGAAACAAGGGGTTGAGGCTGGCCATATTGGTTTGTTGCAGTCGTTCTTTCTGGGCGACAAGAGTGAGTTGGATTCAGATGTCAAGCGGGCCTTTATGAACAGTGGCACGATGCACCTGTTGGCAGTCAGTGGCATGCACGTGGGCATCATCTATTTGTTGCTTATATTTCTCTTTCCCGCTTCCGAAAGAAAAGCATGGCGTTTCATCCGTTTTTCCGCCATTCTGCTGGCTCTTTGGCTTTATGGCCTCCTCACCGGGCTGTCGCCTTCTGTTTTGCGAGCCATCATTATGATGACGGTACTGGAAGTTGGCCGTACCTTTCAGCGGGAAACCTCTATTCTTAACTTGTTGGTGGTGGCCATGTTTCTGATTCTGCTGATCAATCCATTTTCAGCTTATTCGGCTGGCTTGTGGTTGAGCTTCTCTGCCGTGGCTGGTATTGTGTTTGTTTATCCGGTTCTCAGCACCCTTCTTGTGTTCCGTTTCCCGCCTTTTCAATGGCTTTGGTCGTTGGTGGCCATTTCGGTATCGGCTCAGATTGGCACCTTGCCTTTTTCCCTGTATTATTTTCATGCCTTCCCTCTCTATTTTTTGTTGAACAATCTGGTGTTGGTTCCCTTGTTGGCGCCTGTTTTGTTCCTTGCTCTATTGATCCTTCTTACTTCGCCAATACCCTTTTTGTCTGCCATGTTTGCCGGCCCGTTGAACGACTTGCTTCTGTTGATAGGCCGTTATGTGGTTTTTGCCGGACAAATGCCCCATTCGGTGTTGGCGTTTATTGCTTTCGATGGTTTTGATTTGACTATGGCTTTGATTATATTAGGGTTAATCTATCTGTTCCTGAGTTGGGGGAATTATAAGGTAATTTTGTATGGGTTGTTAGTTTTTACTATCTTTTTAGTCAAATTGGTGTTTTATAATCAGTTATATGCACCTAGGCAGGAGTTGGTTGTTTTTAATATTCCTTCCAAACTGTTGATGGTGGCTGCCACGCCATCAAGGACTCTAATGCTTGTTTCTGGCAATGTTACTGCTGCCGATATTGGTTATGTGGCTTCGGGCTATTTGTCGCAGGCTGGGTTGAAATCGCCTGAGGTTATCCCGGTCAATGGCTCTTTGGTGTTGGATGTAGATGGTTTTTTGGTTGGAGTTGTTGGCGATCGTGGTAGTTGGAATGATGCAGATGCCATGCTCACTCTGGTGGATGCTATAGTGGTGGCTGACAATGGCTGGCCTCCCGATGGCTGGCCGCAGAAGAAGCCGGATTTTGTGTTGATTTCCCCTGCTGCGAAACCCGCTTTGCGTAAGCAATGGCGTAATTTGTCTGAACGGGAAGGATTACGGTTTTTCGATGTGGTGGCAGAAGGGGCAATGGTGTTGGATGCCAAGCGATAAGGAAGTGGTTAATTTTATTGGTCATTATTTTGAACTATCCATTATTTAGTTGTTATTTTGCAGCTGTTTTTTTGAAACATTATTCTGTTATAAAATGAGAATATTTATAGCCGGTGCCGGTGAAGTTGGAACCCATTTGGCGAAGTTGTTTGTCAAGGCCAATCATGACGTTATTTTGATGGATGAGAATGAGGAGAAACTCAAACAGATTGATACTCATTTTGACCTGATGACCCGTGTTGGTACGATGACTTCCATCGAGGACTTGAAGGAGGCCAATGTCAAATCGAGCGATCTCTTTATTGCCGTGCCTCCCTATCCGGATATGAGTATTCTGGCCTGCATACTGGCGAAAAAGCTGGGTGCTAAAATGACGGTTTCCCGGGTCGACAATCATGAGTACCTTTTGCCCGAGAACTTGGAGTTCTTCAAACAATTGGGCGTGGATGAGTTGATCTACCCTGAACAGCTGGGCGCCATTGAGGTGGTTGAGTCGCTGAAGCAGGTGGGGATCCGCCAGATGTTTGAGTTTTCGGGCGCCAACCTTGTGCTATTGGCCATCAAGTTGCGCGACAATGCCCCCATCATCAATAAAACTTTGTTTGAAGTTTCGGCGTTGCACGACCGCAAATACAATACCGTGGCCATCTATCGCGAAAGCGAGACCATCATCCCCCATGGATCACACCGTTTCTTGCACAACGACTTGGCTTATTTTGTCACCACACGCGACAATATTCCTCAGGTTATGAAGGATTGCGGCAAACAGCAGTTCGACATCCGAAACGTGATGATTTTGGGAGGAAGCCGCATCGGCAAAAAAGTGGCCATCGAACTGGAGGATCGCTACAACATCAAGTTGATTGAGATTGACAAGGAGAAGGCATCCCGATTGGCCGACACACTGGAGTCGACCCTTGTGATCAATGGTGATGGGCGGAATTTGGAGCTGCTGAAGGATGAAGGCATTCAAAAGATGGATGCATTCGTGGCCGTGACGGGTAATTCGGAAGTGAATATTTTGGCCTGTCAGTTGGCCAAGAAAATGGGGGTGAAGAAGAGTGTGGCCGAGGTGGAAAACATCGATTACATCCCATTGGCCGAAAATATCGGCATTGGTACCCTGATTAATAAAAAGTTGATTGCTGCTTCGCACATTTACCGTTTTACCCTTCGGGCTCATGTGAGCCATGTGAAATGCTTGACAGCCACCGATGCTGAGGTGTTGGAGCTGGTGGCACAACCAGGTTCGAAGGTGGTGAAAGCTGCCCTTAAGGACTTGAACCTTCCCAAGGATGTCAATGTTGGGGGGATTATTAGGGGCAACCAGGCTGTGATTGTGAGCGGCGACACGGTGATCATGCCATACGATAAGGTGGTAGTGTTTGCCTTGCCCAGTGGTATTGGGAAAATTGAAAAAATGTTTTCATAGTCTAAGGGCATGCTTAATATTCGTTTTATTGTCAACCTGTTTGGGTTGGTGCTGATCTTTGAAAGCTTTTTTATGTTGATCTGCGGCGTTGTGGCTTGGTTATATGGCGGGAACGATGTGGATGCCCTGCTTCTATCTTCAGTCATCACTTTTTCCGCAGGGTTCTTTCCCTGGCTATTGACGCGCAGTGTGAAAAAGGATTTGATCAAGCGCGAAAGTTATATTGTGGTGACTCTGGTATGGGTCGTTATCTCGCTCTTTGGTGCCTTGCCTTATATCTTGAGTGGCACCATCATCTCCTTCACCGATGCTTTTTTTGAAACCATATCGGGCTTTACCACCACTGGAGCATCCATATTGACGGATATAGAGGCTTTGCCGCATGGCATTTTGTTGTGGCGCAGTACCACGCACTTTTTAGGTGGTATGGGGGTTGTGGTACTTGCCGTGGCCATCTTGCCCTATTTTGGTTTTGGTGGCATGCAGTTATACAGTGCCGAGGCTGCTGGTGTGACCCACGATAAGTTGCATCCCCGCATTGCCCAAACAGCCAAGAGCTTATGGGGCATCTACGTGTTCTTGACAGCCTTGCAGGTTGTGTTCCTGCTCTTTGGTGGGATGGATCTCTTTGATGCTGTTTGCCATAGTTTTGGCACCATGGCTTCGGGCGGTTTTTCTACAAAAAATGCCAGTTTGGCGGCGTATTCGCCTTATATCCAGTATGTGGTGATTGTGTTCATGTTTTTTGCTGGAACCAATTTTACTTTGTTTTATTTTGTTTGGAAGGGTCAGTTTGCCAAAATCAGGTGCAATGGCGAATTGAGCGTTTACATTCGTATCATTGCTTTGGCTACCGCTGTGATTGCTGTTTCGCTTTTTTTCCTGCATGGTTATGGTGCCGAGGAGTCGTTTCGTTCGGCTCTTTTTCAAGTTACTTCCATCATCACCAGTACCGGTTTTGCCACCGACGATTATATGCAATGGCACCCGGCGCTCACTTTCATCATGTTCCTATTGCTGTTTAGTGGCGCTTGCGCCGGATCCACTTCGGGCGGTATCAAAATCATGCGGCACCATATCATGTTCCGCAACAGCCGCCTCGAGTTTCGCAGGATGATCCATCCCATGGCGGTGGTACCCCTCAAGTTGGGTGGGAAAACCGTCTCCAAGGAGATCATATACAAGGTTCTGGCCTTTGTTATGGTTTATATGCTCATATTTTCGTTGGGTTCTCTTTCTTTAGCGTTTTTGGGGCTGGACATCGACTCTGCCATGGGTGCTGCCGCCACCACCATGGGGGGCGTAGGTCCTGGTTTGGGTAGTGTGGGGCCTGCCAGTAACTTCTTTGCCGTGCCCGACCTAGGTAAATGGATCTTATCCTTTTTGATGTTGTTGGGGCGTTTGGAGTTGTTCTCCGTTTTAATCCTTTTTTCACCCGATTTCTGGCGTAATAATTAGGAATATTTTTTTTATTGAAAGGTTTTTATGAAATTGGTACCAATAAACTGGTTTCATGCTTTTCAATCAACGTTTTGTTTTTTTTGTGTTGGGTCTGTTGCTCCTGGTGGAGGGTGCTTTTATGCTTTTGTCGGGCATGGTGGCTCTCTTCTATCGGGAATATGATTTGCCTTATCATGTTATTTCTGCCTTGATATCTGTTTCGGCGGGCCTCCTTCTTGCATGGTTTAATAGGCGTGTCCCCCGCGATGTGGGCAAACGCGAAGGCTATATTATTGTGGCGTTGGTTTGGGTGGTTTTCTCTTTGTTCGGCTTGCTTCCCTTTTGGATCAGCGGTGCCATCCCTTCGTTTACCGATGCGTTTTTTGAAACCATGTCGGGCTTCACCACGACTGGTAGCAGCATCCTCGATGATATTGAAGCCTTGCCACACGGTTTGCTTTTTTGGCGAAGCATCATTCAGTGGTTGGGCGGTATGGGCATCATCGTTTTTTCGTTGGCCATCCTACCCATCCTTGGGTTGGGTGGCATGCAGCTTTTTGTTGCTGAAGTGCCGGGCCCCGTGCCCGATAAGTTGCACCCCCGCGTCACCGAAACAGCCAAACGCCTTTGGGTGATTTATGTCTCCTTTACAGCTATTCAAGCAGTGTTGCTGGTTTTGGGCGACATGCCCGTTTTCGATGCGGTATGCCACGCCTTTACCACCATGGCTACCGGCGGTTATTCAACCAAACAGGCTAGTGTGGCTTACTTCGATTCGCCCTATATTCAATATGTGATGATTGTTTTTATGTTCATTGCAGGGATGAATTTTGCCCTTTCCTACCTGCTATTCCATGGAAAATTCAAAAAGGTTTTCCAAAATGAGGAGTTGCGGTTTTACTTCTGGTTCGTGATGGGGATTGGTGCCTTTGTGGGCTGCATCCTTTATTTCAACGATACCGTGCCCTCGTTCGAGCAGGCATTTCGCGATGGATTGTTTCAAACCGTCTCCATCATAACCACTACCGGTTATGCTACTGCCGATTATTTGGAGTGGGTACCATTTCTGGGCGTGATCATGTTTATGCTGATGTTTTTTGGGGGTAGTGCGGGGTCAACGGGGGGTGGTGTGAAAATCGTCCGCATCGTGTTGTTACTTAAAAATAGCGTGAATGAATTAAAGCGACTGATACACCCCAATGCCGTGATTCCTGTGCGGTTTAATGGCAAATCGGTGGCCCAGCCCATCATCACCAACGTGTTGGCATTTATCGTAATTTATATGTTGCTGACAGGTATCAGCCTGGTCATCATGTCCTCCATGGGTTATGACTTGGAAACATCCATTGGTGCTGTGGCAACGAGCTTGGGCAATATAGGCCCGGGGATGGGGGAATTTGGCCCTTCTGCCACATTTTCGCAGATGCCCGATGTTGGGAAGTGGTTTTTGTCGTTCTTGATGTTGATGGGGCGTCTGGAGCTCTTCACCATCATCCTCTTATTCACACCGTCGTTCTGGAAACGTTGATGGGTTAATACTCTAGGATGCCTTTCCCTTGGCGGATGATTTCAATGCTTTCGCCAGTGCAATCTACTATGGTGGATGGGTCGTTGTCGCCATATCCACCGTCGATCACCAGGTCGGCAATGTGGGCGAATTTTTCATGGATCAATTCAGGGTCGGTGCTGTATTCCAGTATCTCGTCGTCATCCTTCACCGAGGTGGATAGGATGGGGCTGCCCAGCTCCTTCACAATCTCACGGATGATGTTGTTGTTGGGCACACGAATGCCCACGGTCTTTTTGTTGTTTTTGAACAACTTGGGTATGTTGTTGTTGGCATTCAATACAAACGTGAAGGGACCTGGCAGGTTTTTCTTCATCAGTTTGAAGGTGGCATTGTTGATGGGTTTGATGTAGTCGGCGATGTGGCTCAAATCGTAACAGATGAAGGAGAGGTGAGCCTTTTTTGTGTTGATGCCCTTGAATCGGATCACCTTTTCCACGGCTGCATGGTTGTCGATGGCACACCCCAAACCATAAATGGTGTCGGTGGGATAGATGACGATACCCCCATGGCGCAAACAATCCACCACTTGCTCTATGGCTTTGGGGTTTGGATTTTCGGGATAGATTCTGATCAGCATAGCACTTTATTTTGAAATGTAAAGGTATAAAAAAAAGCTAAATTATCTGATATTTAGCTTTTTAGTTTGTGTTGTCAAGGTTCTGTTATTATTGGCCAAATACTCTGCGCAGCAATTGGTTGACCCTGGCGGCCGGATTGGTTCGGATCTGCTCCTCTTCCAGGGAGATTTTCAGAAAGAGGCCATCGATGGCCTTTTCGGTGAGATATTGCGACAAATCTGTTTCAACCGGGGTGAGGCTGGCCAGGGCACCAAAGGGGGATTTGGCCACCTGGTTCCACTTGCCGGTGAGCAAGTCCCACGACGATTGAGCCGACAGGTCGCCAATCAGCTTCTGGTCGATGGCATGTGATATTTTGGAGGCGTAAAGCGCTACCAGATCATCTTTTGTTTTGGCTCTGAAGTATTCGGTGGCGGCATGGTTTCCACCGCCCAAAATGGCCATGGCGTCGGTGATGGTCATCGTTTTAACCGCATTGATAAATATTGGCGCCGCTTCCTTCGCCGCCTCTTCGGCTGCGCGGTTGATGCCCAGCACCACCTTGTCCACCAAAGCCTCGCCACCCGGCAGGCGGCTGATGTTTTTGGTGATCACCTGTGCTTCTTCGGGAAGCAGGATCTTAACTGCAGCATCGCCAAAATAGCCATCGGTGGCCGATAATAGGCCTGTGGCATTGTGCGTGCCAATGGTGAGTGCCTCCTTCAGCCCCATGGAAACCTCCGCTTCGGTCAATGGAACCGGAAGGTTTAGCTGGTTGGTGATATTTTGAAGTTCGGCGCAACTGGTTAGAAGACTAAGCATGACGCTTAGGGTGACGGTAAGGATGTTTTTGAACATTGAGACTATATTTTTAGGTGTTGAGATTATTCTTTTGATGGTTCGTCGGGGGGCGTGACCTCATTATGCTCCGTTAACTCCTCATTGATGTCCTTTTCGAGGATGATGAAGTTTTTGTAGTAGGAGTAGATGAGCGTGGTGAAGGGCAGTGCCAGCATCATCCCCACAACGCCCAGGAGGCTTCCCCAAACCGAAAGTGCCAAAAGGATCAAGGCAGGGTTCAGACTGTAGGCTTTGCCCAGTATCCTAGGGTTGAGTATCAGTTCCTGGATGGCTTGCACCACCGAAATGACAATCAACACCATCAAGGCCTCCTTCCAAAACGGGGTTCCCTGGTCGAGCGATTTCAGCAGGGCCAGCATCAAAGCTGGCGGGATGCCGATGAGTTGCAGGTAGGGCACAAAGTTCAGCAGGCCAATGAACAAGCCAATGATTACGGCCATGGGCAGGCCAATGATGCTGAAGCCGATGGCCATCAGGATGCCAACGATCATGGCAATGGTGCCTTGGGAGCGGATGTAGATGCGCATGGATTCGCGCATGTCGGTGGCCACTTTTTCAACCAGATGGCGGTATTTCACCGGTATGACCTGTGACCAGGAAGCTGCCAGTTTTTCAAAATCGATCAGCAAGAAGATGATGTATAGGATGATGACAAACACGCCAAGAATGCTTGTGATGACGTTGAAGGAGCTGGTTAAGAAGGTCCAGAAACGGGGCAGGAGTTTGGGCAGGAGCGTCATCAAACTGTCGGACGACAAGTATTGAACCAACTCATATTCCTCTATCAACTCCTTTATTTTTACCTCTATCGACAAGGTATTGTCGGAGATGTGGGTGCTTTGTAGGTAAATTTTGATCAATTGGCCCATTCGATTCATCTCATGCAGGAAGGTAGGAATCAGCCACCACATGAGCGCTATGAACGCAGCAATAAAGGAGATGACTACAATGATGACAGCCAGACCGCGACCTGTTTTTAAACGCCTTTCTACAAAATTGACCAACGGATTCAGTAGGTAAGCTACGAATACGGCTATGATAAATGGCACCAGAACCGATCCCAGCCTGTTGATCAATAGTATTAAGCCTGTGAAGACCAATAGCGTTAGGACAATGCGAACCACACGGTCGAAGGTATAGGGGCGGTTTAAATCCATTTTTTTCAGAGAGTAAAATTATGAGATAAAATTAGGATAAAATGGATCAAATAAATAGTGCTTTGAAAAAAAATAACGGAGCAGTGATTTTGCATTGTGAAAAAATGTGAAAAAATATTACAATATTATTGATCAGCCATTTTTATTCAGCGCATTTTTTTGTTATTTTGCGGAGCTAAGTTTTTAGAACTAATGAATTTGATACATTTTCGTCATACCAAATATTTGCTTATCCCATCTTTTCTGTTTATGCTTTTGATGGGATGCGAACGCGAGTATCTTTATCGTGGCGATGAGGCCGGTGTCCGTTTTTCGGTTGATACGGTTCGTTTCGATACCATTTTTACCGATTTGGGCTCTGCCACCAAGAATTTCAAAATCTATAACCCATCCAGCCAAGATATGGTGATTGAAGCCATTCAGTTGGCCGGGGGCGATCAGTCGAATTACCGGATCAATATCAATGGTGAGCCAGTTGACTTCATTACTGATGTGAGGCTTAAGGGGCGCGACAGCCTTTTTGTTTTTGTGGATGTGAGCATCAACCCTTCGGGCGAGAATGCCCCTTTTATTGTGAACGATTCCATCCTTATTTACACCCAGGAACGGCTGCAGTGCGTCCAGCTGATTGCCTTCGGGCAGGATGTGGTGCGGCTTACGCGCGAGCGGTTAAAAAGCGAAACTCTTTCGAAGGATAAACCCTATTTGATTAGTGATTATGTGGAGGTCGATTCGCTTCACACATTGACCATCGAGGCAGGTGCGCAGCTTTATTTTGCCAAGGATGCCAGCCTGATTGTGTATGGGACGCTCAAGGTGGATGGCACACTGGAGGAGCCTGTGTTGTTTGCCGGCGCCAGGCGTGAAGCCTGGTATAAGGACAAGCCTGGCCAGTGGGGGCATATTCAATTGATGCCCGGTAGTGGGGAGAGCACGATCAATTTTGCCCATATCCGCAACAGTAAGTTTGGGCTGGTCATCGATTCGGTTGGGTTGGGCGACCAGTTGCCGGTGCGCATCACCAATACGCGGATCGAACACATCTCCGGTTATGGCATCATTGCCCAAAGTTCAGGGGTTGAGGTTGGGAACTGCTTGATTGCCAATTGCGGCAAGAGCCTGGCCGCGCTCACTGTTGGCGGTCGTTACGATTTTACGCACTGCACCCTAGCCAATTACTATGGCTGGAGTTTTCGTACCCATCCTTCCCTTTTGATCAGCAACTATTATCTCGATAAAGGCAACAATGCTGTTGTGGCTCACATTGAACAAGCCACCTTTGAAAATTGCATCATCTACGGACGCAATGAAAATGAGCTTTTGTTGGATTTGAAAAAGGATGATGCGCTTGAAGGGCGCGACCATATCTCTTTTGTCAATAGTCTGGTTAAAGTACCCAAATCGTTCGACATGAGTGATGCGACCATGTTCCGCCAGGTTATTCGCGATCAGGATCCTAAATTCGTGAACCCGTTGGAGTATAATTTCCAACTCGATACCTTATCGGCTGCCAAGGATGTTGGGAATGTGGCTTTCTCGCAAAGCTATCCGCTCGATTTACTGGGGCGTAGCCGCTTTGAGGATGATTCAAGCGACATGGGCGTTTATGAAAGGGTGGAAAAAAAATAGGATTAAGCCGGGTGGCCTGTGTTTGTTTGGGGTACTTTTGTTTTTATTGCTCCCCAACCGGGTCGCTGCTGGTGGCGACACGCTGGTGGTGATGTTCTACAATGTGGAAAACTTTTTCGATATCAGGGATGACTCTTTGACGCGCGATGAGGATTTTTTGCCAGATGGTGCTTATCGCTGGAGCTATTCCCGGTTTAAGAAGAAATCCACCAATATTGCCCGCGTCATCTTGAGTGCCAACCAATGGCATCCACCTGCCTTGGTGGGGTTGTGCGAGGTGGAGAATGCCTCTGTTATTAAGCAGTTACTCTATGGGAGTGGTTTGAGTCAGGTGGGCTACGATCTTATCCATTACGATTCGCCCGATTTCAGGGGGATTGATGTGGCTCTGTTGTATAATCGCTATCTGTTTAAAATACTGGAGAGTAGGATAATTTGCCTTTGCAATCCAACCCTTAATCTGGTTACCCGCGATGCCTTGTATGCCAAGATGGTGTATGCCGGCGAAGATACGCTCCATATTGTTGTCAACCATTGGCCCAGTAAGCGGGGGGGCGAAAAGGCTTCCGAAGAAAAACGGGTATCTGTGGCAACTACCATCCGTGCCCTTTGCGATTCCATAGGAGCAAAGGAGATTGGCGCGAGGATTATTTTGATGGGCGACTTCAACGATGAGGCTTCATCTTATGCTGTTGGCGAGGTGCTTGGGGCAAAAGCACCAGGTGATCGAACGGCCATGTTGATGAACCTTTCTATGTTCAATCAGAAGCTGGGATCCCATAAGTTTCAGGGCTCTTGGAGTTGTATAGATCATATAATTATCTCTAGTTCTTTATGGAACGATGCCCAACCGCCAAGTTTCAAGTTGGTGGAGTTGCCTTTTTTGTTTGAGGAGGATAAAATATTCTCTGGCGTCAAGCCTTTTAGAACCTACTCCGGACCCCGTTATTTGGGTGGTTACAGCGATCATCTGCCCGTCATGGCATATATCATATTGCCATGATGTAAAATGAGGGAGGTTTGTTGCCTTTTATGTTGTTATTTTGTTAGGATTAATTAATTTTAAGGCGATAACCGTTCCAATCATGCCCAGTCATTATTTTTTTAAGTTCCGAAGGCTTATTCCACTTGTTTTGTTCGGAGTGACCATCTTTTCGATGCCTGTTTTTGCAGTTTTCGATTCCTTGGATTATTATCAGCAGGAGTTGAAAAATCTTCCTCCCGCACACTTCTCCCATCAGTTTATGAAGATGGCTCACCATGCCAGAAGCAGGGAGCAAAAAAAAGCTTTTTATTATAGTGCTATTGATGCTGCCAAAGAGCATGGTAATAATGATACCCTATGTTTGCGCTTGGTGCAGATTGCCTGGATGGCTTATGGGGATCATGATTATCAGTTGGCCGATCATTTTTTGAATATGGGGTTGGCGGGTGATGTTTGTCAACTGCCGCAGTTGTCAAAGGGCGAGATGTTTTATTGCCACGGGTTGTGTGCCTATCGAATGGGTGATTACCGTGCTGCTTTGACCCGCTTGCGTGAGGCGGTTTATCTTTTTGTTGAAGTGAAGAATTATGAGCAGGCTATTAGCGCCTTATACGATTTGGCCGATGTTTATCTGGTGCAGGGCAATCATTACTATGCCATCCAATCGTTGGAGGAAGCATCTTCGTTGGCGTTTAATCAGCACGTGGCATCGTGGAAAGGGCGGGTATGCATTAAGCTGTCGATGCTGCACGACGATCTGCAGCAATACGCCGAAGCACTGAAATATGCGGCCATGGCCATGGATGTGGCCGAGGTAGATGACCGCAACATCAGGCAGGTTACTTTTGAGCGGATGGGCGATCTTTACTTGAAAATGAACCAGCCCGCTAATGCCGCCAGGTTGTTTACCCAATCCTTGCTTTTTTCCGGCGATTCCCTTTCTATCCATGCCTTGCAGTGTAAATTGGCCAAAACCGATCTGTTGCAAGGACATTATGCCCAGGCACAGCTTCAAGCCGAAAGGTGTTTGCACTATGCCAACTCCTCTTCCAATCCATCCTTGAAGGCCGATGCTTCGTTTCTCCTTGGGGAGATTATGTTTGTCCAGAAAAGGTACGATGCTGCCATTGCCCGGTTCGAACAGACTCTTGATTTGAATGAGGCACCGCTTGACCGTCAATTGAAGGCGTTGGCATTGGCTCGTTTAGCAGCTTGCCATGCTGCCAATGGCGATTTTTCCACGGCTCAGGCGCTTTATGAACAGGGGCTTGCCTTTTGTGTGAGCCACCGACTGCGGTACGAGCAAGCCGAAATTTTACGAGGGTTGTCTCAAATGTACCAGCAACGCAACGAGTTTCAAAAGGCTCTTGGCTTTCAATGCCAATATGCCAATATGAAAGATTCACTCTTTAACGATGGCGTTCTTAGCCAAATGGCTCGCATGGAGATGAAAGTCCAGGCGTTGAAGGAACAGGATTTTATCCAAGCCCTCAGGCACGAAAATGCCTATATCACCCATTCCATCGAGCAGGAAAAAAACAAGCAGATGATATTTATGATTATTGCGGTGGTGTTGTTTTTTATATCATTGATTGCTATTAGGTTGGGGTACTCAAACTATTGTTCGCATAAGAAGCTCAAGCAAAAAAATAAGGAGTTGGCCGAACTCAATGCCACAAAGGATAAGTTCTTTTCCATCATAGCCCACGACTTGAAGGCGCCTTTCAATTCGCTGCTGGGATTCTCTGAGGTGCTGACGCTGCATGCCGAGAACAAAAGCACCCGGGAGATAGTGGAATACAGTGGTTTGGTCTATTCAGCTGCTCGCAAACTTTATCACCTGGTTGAAAATCTTTTGCAATGGAGTCGAGCACAATTGGGTGCGGTTCCGTACAAGCCCGAGCGTTTGTCTATCGCCACTCAAACTTCCAATGTGGTATCGCTGCTGAAGATGAATGCCGAATCGAAAGACATTGTTTTGACGCAACGAATACATCCCGATATTGTGGCCTATGCCGATGCCAACCATTACAGTACCATCATGCGCAACCTGCTGAGCAATGCCATAAAATTTTCCAGGGTGGGCAGCGTTATCTCCATTGGCGCCGATCTGGAACAGGATCACGTTAAGGTTTGGGTGAGCGACTCGGGTATGGGGATGCAGGAGGATCAGATGAAACGGCTTTTTACTATCAACCAGAATGTGTCGGAAAATGGAACACTCAATGAAAAAGGATCTGGTTTGGGGTTGCTCATCTGTAAGGAATTTGTTGAACTCAACAAAGGTCAAATATGGGTGGAAAGCCAGCAGGGGAAAGGATCGGTTTTTAATTTTACATTACCTTTGTATTTAAATTAATGTTGATGTATGAGTAAGAAGAAAAGTGAATATACCGACGCGGTGGCCGAAATAGAACAGATCCTCGCCATGATTGAGAACGATGAGCTGACCATGGATGAGTTGTCGGATAAAATAAAAAGGGTGAATGTGCTGCTGAAAAACTGCAAGAGCAAACTGTTTGAGACGGAGCAGGAGATTGAACAAATTATCAAGTCGATGGATGACCGGCCTACCCGTTGACTATGAATAAAAAGGGGATTGATTTTTCAATTCCCTTTTTATTTGGTGTTTTTTATGTGGATTTTTTAAATTTGTTTAATATTTTAAGTGTGGCTTAATTTATTAAATGAATTATTTTTGCTGAAAAATATTGTCATGGAACGTTTGGGCGAGAGGATTCGTAGAAAAAGGGAGCAGCTTCATCTGCACCTCAATGAGTTGGCCGAAAAGGTGGGCGTCAGTTCTAGTGCGCTTTCCCAAATTGAAAACTCCAAATCCTTCCCCTCGGTGGTCACCCTCAAATCAATTGCCGATTCGCTGCATACCTCAATCGGGGAGTTGGTGGGCGAACATGAATCATTGGCCAGCCAGCCGGTGGTATATAAGGATGAAATCAAATTCCTTAGTGACAATGGTGCAGGGACAATGGTTTATTCATTGTCGAACCAGGATGTTTCCAAACAGATGGATACATTATTAATACGCCTTGATGCTGATTCTACGCTCGACGGTGTTGTCACCAATAAGCTGGGGCAGGTTTTTTGCCATGTGATTTCAGGAGAGTTGCTGGTTGAGCTCAATAACAAACCCTATAATTTAAAGTGCGGCGACAACCTCTATTTCAATGCGCGGGCATCGTTTACGGCTGCCAATGCAACCAAAGGTTATGCCGAGTTGTTGTGGATACAAACCCCTTCGGGTTTATAATCAATTGATAATTAATTGTTAAATCTTAATAATATGAGCAAGGTTGTCATCATTATGGGTTCCAAAGCCGATTTGGATTGGGCCAATCAAATTGTAAAAGTATTGGATGGTTTTAAAATTGAAAACGTTGTCCGCATTGCTTCTGCACATAAGGTGCCGTTGAAGTGCTACAACTTGATCAAAGAGTACGAAAAGGAGGGGGTGGTGTTCATCACCATTGCCGGCATGAGCAACGCGTTAAGCGGCTTTGCCGATGCCCAGACGCATTGCCCGGTGATTGCCTGCCCGCCCTACAGCGACAAATTTGGTGGTGGCGACCTTTACTCAAGTGTCCGCATGCCATCGGGTGTTGCGCCAATGACCATTCTCAGCCCTGAAAATGCAGCTCTGGCAGCCGCAAAAATTATTGGTTTGGGCAATCCTTCTGTACGGGAACAAATCATGGCCTATCAGGAGAAGAAGCGCAATGAGTTGGAAGAAGCCGACTCGCAGTTGCAGTCCAAATAAACGCGATGAATCCGTGTAATCCTGGGGATATCTGCATTTCCCCAGGGGCGGATTTGCTGGGTGAGCCAATCGTGTTTGAGTTTTTGGCCATACCATTATGATTCATTTTGCATCCTTTTTTTAGACAGGCTCTTCAATAGTTTCTAATGAAGAAATATTTGACCGTAATCGCTTCGTTTATCATCATGCTTTGCATTGGCAGCGTGTATGCGTGGAGCATCATTGCATCCGAACTTATTGGCGATTTTGGATTCTCAGCTTCTCAGTCCCAAATCATCTTTGGGTTGATCATCGCCGTGTTTCCAGTGACCATGATTTTTGTAGGTCAGTTGGCCAAGAGGGTGAAACACCGATATTTTGGGTACATCGCGGGGGCGTTGTTTTTCTTGGGATACTATCTGGCCGGTATTTCGCAAGGCAATTTCCCCTTGATCCTTCTGGGTGTTGGCGTTTTAGGTGGGATTGCCACTGGTTTCGGATATTGGGTCGCCCTCACATCTCCTGTGCAATGGTTCCCCGAGCGCAAAGGCTTGATCACTGGCATTGCAGCCGCCGGATTTGGACTGGGTGCTTTTTTTATGTCGGAACTTTCGGTCATCATCCTCGACAAGGGCTACAATGTATTGCAACTACTGCAATTTTTTGGGATTGCCTACGGACTGATTATTTTTGCTTTGTCAAATTTCCTTTATCAAGTCCAATGCCCCACGGCTGTTGGCGAACAGCTTGTTAAAGTATCTCATTTTATCAAGACTAAAATCTTTGGTGTCCTTTTCTTGGGCATTTTTTTGGGAACCTTTGCCGGCTTGATGATCATTGGCAGTTTGCGTATGATTGGCGCTCAGTTCGATATTGAAAATGACGTTCTGGTGTTAGGAATCGCAGTGTTTGCCATCGCAAATTTCTTGGGCAGGCTTTCCTGGGGGTTTGTTAGCGATCATCTGGGTGCCAATTTTAGCATCTTTTTAGCCCTGTTGTTTCAATCAATTTCCATATTTTTGCTGGATGTGCTCGAACTTAAGGATGTTTCGTATTTGATTGTTGCAGCACTTATCGGTTTTGGCTTTGGCGGGAATTTTGTTCTGTTTGCCAAAGAAACGGCACAAGTGTATGGCGTGAAAAATCTTGGAATTGTTTATCCGTATGTTTTTGTGGGCTATGCCATTGCCGGCATCGCCGGTCCTCTTTGCGGAGGATTGTTGTTTGACTCCTTTGGTTCCTTTTACTATTCCATCGGTTTGGCAAGCTTTGTGAGCCTATTGGGAAGTTTGCTTTTCCTTGTTCAAATGATAACTTATAAAAATAAATGAACGTTTCAAATAGAATTGAAGTAGCAGCCAAATTAATTCAAGAAGGAAAATTGGTGGCATTCCCCACCGAAACAGTTTATGGTTTGGGAGCTAATGCTCTCAATCCTTTGGCCGTGGCTAAAATATTCCAACTCAAGGAACGCCCCTCGTTCGACCCCTTGATTGTGCACATCGCCTCCATGGACGACCTTGAAAAATTGACAATAGGAACCTCCGAATTGGTTTATCAGTTGGCCGAAAAGTTTTGGCCTGGTCCGTTGACCATCGTGTTGCCCAAGAGTGATTTGGTGCCCGATCTTGTCACCTCTGGGTTGCCCACCGTTGGTATCCGTATGCCGGCCAATGACTTGGCGTTGCAGTTGATCAAGGCCGCCGCTTGCCCCATTGCTGCACCAAGTGCCAACAAGTTCGGGCAGTTGAGCCCCGTTAGTTCGGCTCACGTGCTGAAACAGTTGCCCGATGTCGATTATGTTTTGGATGGCGGTTTCACCCAGGTGGGCATCGAATCTACCATTGTGTCGGTGGAGGGGAACCATTGCCAATTGTTGCGGCCTGGGTTCATCACATTGGAGGATATTGAAAATGCGCTGCCTGGCAAGTTTGTCTTTAACCATGTACGCCCCGAAAAGTTGGTCTCCCCGGGATTGCTCAAGAGCCACTATTCGCCCAAGAAGCCATTGCATATTCTCTCCGGAATCCCGGCATCATTGCCCTCCGGTAGCGGCGTGATCCTTCATGGCAGACCGGGAGATGATTTTGTGGCCAATAAGGTTGTATATACCTCCCAGAGCTTTGATTTGGTGGAGGTGGCAGCCAATTTGTTTGCAGCCCTCCATGCCATGGAGGAAGATCCTTCAGTAGAACAAATTTTTATTGAAACTGTTGATGAAGTTGGCTTGGGAATTGCCATCATGGATCGGGTGAAAAAAGCTGCATATCAATATATAAAAAATTCTGACTGTTAATGTGGACACACAATAAGGAATCGCAATCAAAAATGACGCCCCAAGAGGCGCTGGAGTATTTAAAAGAGGGCAATGCCCGTTTTGTTAGTAATCTTCAGATAGATCGGAATTTGCTCAAGCAGGTGAATCTCACTTCCGACGGTCAGTTTCCATTGGCCACCATATTGAGCTGTATGGACTCCCGGACTTCTGCCGAGTTGATTTTCGACCAGGGGTTGGGCGATATCTTCAGCATCCGCATCGCTGGAAATATCCTCAACGACGACATCCTTGGGAGCATGGAGTATGGTTGTGCCATTGCCAACTCAAAAATCTTAGTGGTATTGGGGCACACCAAATGCGGAGCCATCATTGGTGCTTGCAACAACGAGAAATTGGGGCACCTCACTGGGTTGTTGGATAAGATCAATCCTGCCATAGCCAATGAGTCAACGGTTTTGGACAATCGAAGTGGCAATAATCCCGAATTTATCCGAAAGGTTGCGGTGATAAATGTACACAACACCATTGAGCAAATCAGGAACAGAAGCGAGATTTTGCGCGTAATGGAACGAAACAACAGGATCCTGATTGTTGGGGGGCTTTATGACATTGATTCCGGAGCGGTCACTTTTTTTGAATAACGGAAAGCTTGCTTTTTATTCTGGCCGAACGGCATTGATAAAAAAAACACCCGATCGGTTGCTAAAACCTGTCGGGTGTTTCTTTTTTTGTTGTCATCATTGACATTTCGTCTTCATGGTAATTTGACTTCCAGACTTTTTGACTATCAGACTTGTCGACTTCTTGACTTTCTTAAATACTGATGGAAACAATGTATTCGAACAACATACTGGCAAAACCGATGGTGATGAGAGCCACCACGCAAATGCCGATGGCCAGCGCATCGAAACGGTTGGTTTTGATGGCCGCAATGGGTGTTTCATTTTTGTCGATGAACATGGCTTTTACCGGTAAAAGGTAATAATAGAGCGAGATGGCAGCGTTTAATACGGCAACAATCAGCAATGAGTAAAAACCAGCACTGCTGACGGCCGAGAATAGGAAGAACTTGCCGAAAAATCCTGCCACAGGCGGGATACCCGCCAGCGAAAACATGGCTAGCATCAAAGTTAAGCTCAGCTTGGGATTGGTGTGGTAGAGCCCCTTGTAGTCGGAGATGTTTTCCAATCCGGTTTTGTTGGCAATGATGCCCACCACGCCAAAGGCGGCCAAGTTGGTGAAAATGTAAATCATCAAAAAGAATACGATGGTGGCCATGCTGGTGGCGGAAGGTGCCATGATGCCCAACAGGATGAAACCGGCTTGAGCAATACTGGAGAAGGCTAGGAACCGTTTCATGTTGTTCTGGCGGATGGCAAACAGGTTACCCACGGTCATGGTTAAGGCCGAGATGGCAAAAATCATCTTGCTCCACAAGTATTCCACTTGGCCAAATACCTGCCACAACACCCACATCAGGACAAATACCGCAGCGCCTTTGGAGAGCACCGACAGGAAGGCGGTGACGCTCACAGGGGCACCTTCGTAAACATCGGCCGTCCATAGGTGGAAGGGCACCAACGATATTTTAAAGGCCATGCCGCTGATGAAAAATACCAATCCCAGCGCGGGCAATGAAAAGTTGGCGTGTAGCAGAAACTCTTTTTGCACATCATCGAAATAGATGGATCCGGTGACGCCGTAAATCATAGAGAGGCCAAACAATAGGATGCCCGATGAGAGCGCCGAGGTGAGGATCAGTTTCATGCCCGCTTCGGCCGACTGGTTTTTGTGGCGCTCGTACGCGGCCATCAGAGCCGATGGGATGGTGGCCATTTCAATGCCCAGGTACATCAGTAGAAAATCCCCGGCCGAAATCATCAGGTTCATACCTATGGTGCTGGCCAGTGTCAGGATGAAAAACTCAGGGATTCGCTCCGAATTATGGCTTTTCTGCAACCATTCGGACGACTGCAGGAAGATGATGAATAGCCCGATGTTTATAATGTTTTTCATGAAAACCCGCAGGGCATCGGTCTGATACATGCCGCCAAACAGCGTGCCTTCACCCACCGGGATAAAACCCAGCGCGGTGACAACACCCAACAGGATGATGGAAAATGGTATTAGTTGCTTTTTGCTGTTTTGACTGGTGAATATTTCAGCAATCAAAATAATCAGCATGGCCAGGGTGAGTAGCAGCTCGTGCCGCATGAGTAGAAAACTGGTTATGGACATGATGTTCGATGTTTTTATTTGGTTATAATGCGGCCATTAATTTGTCAATGATGGGCTGGAGGCTCTCCTGAATGGTGTTGGACAACCATAGCGGGAACAACCCAATGCCGGCCACGGCCACAATAAGGGTGACTACGCTGACTTTTTCGTACCAGCGTGCATCGGGCAGGTGGGCGAAATGGTCGTTCTTGACCGGGCCCAGCAGCAACACGCCCACAACCCTCAGGATATAGACTGCGGTTACCACAATGGATGAGATGGCCATGATGGTGATGAAGCGGTGGAAAAAGTCGGTGTGTTCAAAGGCGCCTACAAAAATGGTCATCTCAGCCACAAAGCCGCTCAAACCAGGTAGGCCGAGCGAGGCGAAACCGGCAATCATATAGGCCACGCCCAGGAAGGGGATAACCTTCAATAGACCGCCCATCTCGTGGATCATGCGGGTATGGGTTCGTCCGTAGATCATGCCGATGAGGGCAAAGAAAAGAGCCGTCATCAAACCGTGGGAGAGCATTTGCAGGATGGCGCCGTCCATGGCGGTGCGGTTGAGCATCAGCAGGGCAAATATCACCATGCCACAGTGGCTTACCGATGAGTAGGCGTTGATGTATTTTAAGTCTTTTTGCCAGATGGCGCCAAAAGCACCATACACCACCGATATGGAAGTGAGTATGAGGAAGATCCATGCTTGCTCGGTGGCTGCCTCTGGCATTAGGTACATGGCTACGCGGAAGATGCCATAACCACCCAGTTTCATCAATACCCCGGCATGCAGCATCGAAACGGCTGTTGGTGCCGAGGCATGACCATCGGGCGACCAAGTGTGGAAAGGAAACAAGGCGCCTAAAACACCAAACCCGAGGAACATGAACGGATAGAAGAACATCTGTTTGTCCATGGCCATGGTTCCCTTGGCCAGCTCAAGAATATTGAATGTGTGGATGCCACCCGGCAGTTCCATGCAATAATAGATGCCGAACATGCCCACCATCAACAGGGCCGAGCCGCCCATCAGCATCAATGTGAGCTTCATGGCCGAGTACTCCTTGGGGCCTGTACCCCAGATGCCGATCAGTAGGTACATGGGGATTACGGCCAGCTCGTAAAATAGGAACATGGTGAACAGGTCGATGGATATGAAGAAGCCATAAACCCCGGCTGCAAGCAGGATTAGGGAGATGAAATACTCTTTTTGGAGGGTCTCGATCTGCCATGAGGCAAAGATGCCTGCAAAAACAACGATGGCCGTGAGCAGAATCATGGCGATGGAGATGCCGTCAACCCCTATGGAATAGCCGATGTTGAAGGTTGGGTACCAAAGCACGTCCATGCGCATCACCATCTCACTCAAGTCGCCACCTTGGCGGATGGCAAAATATTGGAATGCGATGACGACGGCGGCAATCAGTTGCAGAAACATGCCCGACGCCGAAACCAGGCGAACCATTTTCTGACTTTTGCTGAGCACAATTCCACCAAGCGTGAGCATGGGGATCAGTATCAGCAGATTGAGCAAATTCATATGGTTGGTTTTTTATAAGTTCTGAATAAGATATAGTACAAACAACAGCATGGCCAGGGCAGCTCCCACAAATACGGCTGCATACTGTTGGATATGTCCCGACTGGAAACTCTTGATGCGGTTCGACACCTGCATGATCACCGTGCCAATGCCGTTCATGGAGGCATCAATCACATGGCGATCGAACCAGGCCACAGGCCTTGAAACGCCATTGAACAGGATGCGCCGTGTGACAAACAAATAAATTTCATCGATGTAGAATTTATGGTAAGCCGCCTGGTATAGTTTTCCAAATCCATCGGCCATGCGGGTAGGCAGGGTGGAGGGAGTCTTATAAAGGAACCAGGCCGCTGCAATGCCCGCCACGCCAATCAGAATGCTGGGTATGGCGATGCTGAAGTGCATCACCGCCTCAAAAGGTTTGAAGTCGGAACTGATCTTCTCGCTGAAGGGCAGGTAACCCGAAAATATGGAGGCAAAAGCCAGGAATATCAGCGGGATGGTCATCAGCCATGGCGATTCGTGCGGGGTGTGGTGGTAATGGCGCTCTTCGCCCCAAAACACATTGAAATAGAGGCGGAACATATAAAATGCAGTCAATCCGGCCACCAAATATTCGATGCCGAAGAGGATTTTATTGTGGTTGAATGCAGCCACCAGAATCTCATCCTTGCTGAAGAAGCCCGAAAGGAAAGGCATTCCTGAGATGGTGAGACAGGCAATTAAGAAAGTGATGTGCGTGATTGGCAGGTGCTTTCGCAGACCGCCCATTTCGGTCATCAGGTTGCTGTGCACGGCATGGATGATGGAGCCGGCGCCCAAAAACAACAGAGCCTTGAACATGGCGTGGGTGAAGAGGTGGAACATGGAGGCCATGTAGCCCAATCCTTCTTCGCCGCCATATTCCGAAACGCCCAGCGATAGCATCATGTAGCCAATTTGCGACAGGGTGGAGAAGGCTAAAACCCGCTTGATGTCCACCTGTGTGATGGCGATGATGGCTGCAAAAAGTGAGGTGAAACCGCCTATCCAGGCAATCATGTTCAAAATGTCAGGTGCAAAAAAGTGATAGACGGGAAACATACGAGCCACCAAAAACACCCCGGCTACCACCATAGTGGCGGCATGGATCAGTGCCGAAACCGGCGTAGGGCCTTCCATCGCATCGGGCAACCAGATGTGCAATGGGAACATGGCACTCTTGCCGGCTCCTCCCATGAAAATGAGCAACATGGCCCAGCTGATCACCGACAGTCCCATGAACATGGTGCCGGTATGCGAGGCAATCAGGCTGCTGTTGGGGTCGCAAAGCAGGTTGAAATCGAAGGTCTTGGTGTAGAAACTTAATATCAAAATCCCCACCAGGAAGCCGAAGTCGGCAAAGCGGGTGACGATGAATGCTTTTTTTGCTGCCGCCACTGCCGATGGCCGTTCGTAATAGAACCCGATCAGCAGGAAGGAGGAGACCCCAACCAATTCCCAGAAAATGTACATCTGGAAGATGTTGGTGGCCAGCACCAGTCCCAGCATGGAAAAGGTGAACAGCGATAGGAAGGCGTAGAAGCGGGAATAACCCCGTTCGCCATGCATGTAGCCCATGCTGTAGATGTGCACCATCAGCGAAATGGTGGTAATCACCACCAACATCATCACCGAGATGGGGTCGATCAACACGCCTAGGCTGATCTTCATCGTTTCGGTGAATTGCAACCAGGTGTGGTTGTGGGGGATGAGGGTTTGGAACACGCCATCAACCTGCCCCACCTGCCAAAAGTACCGGATGGCGGTGTAATAGCTCAGCAAGGCACTGATGGCAAGGCCTGCCGTTCCCAGCCAGCCCGATAGCTGTGGTTTCATGCGGCCGCTGGTTAATCCCAGCACCAGAAACATCACCAATGGAATAACCGGAATCAATATGGTGTAACTGAAAAGATTCATAGTTTATCTTTTGTTTTTTGTTTAATGCTTCATTTGACTGATGTCGTCCGACTCGATGGATTTGAAACGCCTGTATATGTTGATGATCAGCGCAATGGCCACCGAGGCCTCAACGGCAGCAATGGCAATGACGATGAAAGCGAAAAACTGTCCGTTCAAATGACCGGGGTAGAGGTAGTGGTTGAAGGCCACAAAGTTGATGTTCACTGCATTCAGCATCAGCTCCAACGACATCAGGATGGTGATAAGGCTCCGGCGCACAATGAAACCGTACACGCCAATGAAGAACATCAGCGCCGCCACAATCAGCAAGTATTGCAAAGGTATTTCGTGTATCATAGTGATTTTGTTGAAAATGATGTTATTGTTTCTCCTCTTTCTTTTCTTTTCGGGCGATGACGACCCCACCAATCAGCGCTGCCAACAGCAATACGTTGATGGCTTCGAAAATCAGGGCGTAGCCGTCGCGCCCCGTGCTCACCAGGTGGCGCCCGATGTTCTCGATGCTGGCCTCCATGGTTTCGGTGGTTTCGGTGGCCGGGAAATCGTAGCTCATGATGGCCACAATGCTGATTACGGCACCGGTGATGGAGACTACTGCGCCGGTGAGCATCCGTTTCAAGCTTGGGTTTTCAAACTTGTGGCTGATGTGGCTGGTGAGGAACACCGAAAAGATGATCAACACCACAATACCGCCGGCATACACGCTCAGCTGCACCGCGGCCATAAACTGGTAAGTCATCAGCATAAACAAACCACCGGTGGCCACCAGTACAATCAGGAGCCAAGTGGCAGCCCGCAACATGCGGCGGCTGTTCACCGTGAAGATGGAAAACAGCAGGATGATGGCTGCTAGGGCATAAAATAAAAACTCTTTCATACTCATGATTTCGCCTCCTTTTTCAGGGATGATCCCGGTTGGTTTAACGTTTTGGTCAATTTGTCGCGGTTGAAAACGGCGTGCTCAAAGGCCTGGCCGAATGCCAAAGCATCCGACGGGCAGGTTTTGACGCACAACCCGCAGAAGGTGCAGCAATCTAGGTGATAGATGTGGTTGAGCAGGACGCGCTTGCCCGCTTCGTCTTTTTGCGTCACTACTTCGATGGAGTTGTTGGGGCAGTTGTTTTGGCAGATGCCGCAACCTGTGCACCGGTGGTGATTCTCCTGGTCGTGCGGCATAATAACCTCACCTCTGAACCGGTCAAGCATCACCAGCGTTTTGCGGTTCTCGGGGTACTTCTGCGTCACGATTTCCCCGGGCGAGAAGAAGTAGCCCGAGGTAATGCGCATCCCTTTCAATAAGGTTGCCACGCCCTGGCCTATCTCAGTAAAATATTGTTTGATATTCATGGGGTTGATTCTTTTTTTGTTGATGTTAAAAATGCCATCCCATCAGGACGATCAGCGCCACCAAAATAATGTTCATCATATTGAGGGGCAGCAGGTATTTCCATTCCAACCGCAGCAACTGGTCGATGCGCAGGCGGGGGAAGGTCCATTTGAACAGCATGATGATGAAGATGATGGCGAATGTCTTGCCGAAGAACCAGATGATGGGCGGAATGAAATCCATGATGTGGTTGAAGGCTTCAAACCCGCCAAAATGCAAGGGTTGCCATCCACCCAGAAATACCGTGGCTGCAATAGCCGCAACCAGGAACATGTTCATGTATTCGGCCAGGAAGAAGAAGGCAAACCGGATGCCCGAGTATTCGGTGTGAAAACCGGCGGTCAATTCACTCTCGGCTTCGGCCAAGTCGAAGGGACCCCGGTTGGTTTCGGCTGTGGAGGCAATCAGGAAGATGACAAAGGCGATGAAAACGGGGATATGCCCTTTGAAGATCCACCACCCATCGGCCTGGCTGGCCACGATGGTGCTGAACTGCAACGACCCGCACATCATCACCACCGGCAGCAGAGCCAGTCCGATGGACAACTCGTAGCTGATCATCTGGGCACCGCTGCGCATGGCTCCAATAAGCGAGTATTTGCTGTTGCTCGACCATCCGGCCAGCAAAATGCCGATGACTCCCAATGAGGTGATGGCCACCACATACAGGACGCCAATGTTGAAATCCAGCGCATGCAAACCCGGCGCAAAGGGAACCGCCCCAATGGCCATCATGGAGGCGATGATCACTATGAAGGGGGCAATGTTGTAAAGGATGCGGTCGGAGTGCTTGATCTTGATCAGCTCCTTCATCAGCAGTTTGATCAAGTCGGCGATGGTTTGAAACATCCCCAAGGGACCCACTCGGTTGGGTCCCAGCCGGTTTTGGATGAAGGCACACACTTTGCGTTCGGCATAAACCAGGAACAACCCCAGAAGGGCGTAGAATGACAGGAACAAAACCCCGACAATCAGGAACTCCACAACCATTGTGGCGGTTGGTGTCAGGCTGGCCGACAGGCTCTCGTGCAGCGCATGAGTGAATTGTGTAAAGTCGTAAATGCTAAATGACATATCATTCTATAATTAACGGTCAATATCAGGGATTACCAAATCGAGGGAGCCGCTGATGGCCACCAGGTCGGCTATTTTTGTGTTTTTGGACAATTCCTCGATGATGAATAGGTTGGAAAAGTTCGGCGTTCGGAAATGCATCCGGTAAGGATATTTGTCGCCTCGGCTGATGATGTGTACTCCCAACTCGCCTCGAGCAGTCTCCACGCTTTGGAAAAACTCGCCTTCGGGCAGTTTGATGATGGGTTTCATCTTGGCGGTGTAATCCCCCTCGGGAATCATTTCAACCAACTGTTCCAGCAATTTGAGCGACTCACGCATTTCGTCCATCCGCACTAGGTAGCGGGCATAGGTGTCGCCTTCTGTGCGAAGTATTTCGTTGACTTCAACACGGTCGTAGGCACTATATGGTTGGAGTTTGCGCACATCGCAGCTGAAGCCGCTTCCCCGTCCCGAGGGGCCTGTTACGCCATAGGCGATGGCCTGTTCCCGCGTCATTACCCCGATGTTTTTGGTCCGTTCGGTGAAGATGATGTTGCCCGTGAGCAATTGGTCGTATTCGGGCAATTTTTTCCTGAAGTAGGTGATGAACTCCTTGATGCGCGGCACGAAATTGGGGTGCACGTCGTTCATCAACCCGCCTGGGCACACGTAGCTTTGCAACAGGCGGCTACCGGTGGTCTCTTCAAATATGTCGAGGATGTGCTCTCGGTCGCGCAGGCCATAAAAAAAGGTGGTCAACGCACCCAAATCCATCCCGAAGGCCGCCCACCAAAGCTGGTGCGAGGCAACGCGGTTGAGTTCTGATAATATGGTGCGAATCACCACAGCCCGTTGTGGTACTTCAATGCCGAGGGCATTCTCCACGCATAGGCTCACCGCCTCATTGTTGATGTGAGCCGACAGGTAATCCATCCGGTCGGTGAGGTGGATGATTTGCTGGTAGGTGCTCTGTTCGCACATCTTCTCGATGCCCCGGTGGATGTATCCGCAGTGGGGTTTCACCTTGCGGATGGTTTCACCCTCCAGCGACAGTTCGAAACGCAACACGCCATGGGTTGATGGGTGTTGCGGCCCCATGTTGATGATGTATTCATCGTGCTCGTTGAGCAAAATATTCTTGGTGGTTTTGGTTTCCATGTGCAGTTTATCTTTCCGAAGGGGTGTTGAAGGGGTCAATGAAATCTTTTCGCAAGGGGAATCCCGGGTAGTCGTCGTCCATGAAAAGGCGGTTCATATCGGGATTGTTGTTAAAGCGGATGCCCAGCAAATCGAATATCTCACGCTCAAAATAGATGGCCGATGGCCATAAGTCGCAAAGGGAATCAATCACCGGCTGTTCGCGGTTTTCGGTGCCGGTGCGCAACACAATCATTTGCCCGGTGGAGAGGTCACGCAGGTGCGACACCACAGCCAATTGAGACATCTCATCCACGCCGGTCTTATTCACCAAATAGTTGAACAGGAACTGCTTGCATAAAATATGGGCTGTTTTTTTGTACTCTTCGGGGGAGGTGATAATGGTGATAAACTGGTTGCCTTGTTTGATGATTGCCTTGGGCAATTCGGCCACCAGCTCTTCAATGGTAATATTGTTATCCATAAGGGGTTACTTCGATGCATTAAACTCTTTGATGCGGTTCTCTTTTGATTCGGCCTGTATCTTGCGTTGCAGTTGCATCACCCCATAAAGCAGCGCTTCAGGGCGGGGCGGACATCCTGGTACATACACGTCAACCGGGATGATTTGATCAACACCTCTGACCACCGAATAGCTGTTTTTGCAGAAGGGTCCTCCGCTGATGGCACAGGCACCCATGGCAATCACATATTTGGGGTCGGCCATCTGGTCGTACAACCGCTTTAGGATGGGCGCCATCTTTTGAACTATGGTTCCGGCCACCACAATCACATCGGCTTGACGCGGGCTGGGGCGGTAAACCTCCATACCAAACCGGGCAAAATCGTAGCGGGGTGCTCCGGCAGCCATCATCTCAATACCACAGCAACTGGTGGCAAAGGTGAGTGGCCATAGCGAGTTGCTCCGTCCCCAATTGATCACATCGTCGATGGTGGTAGTGATGATGTTGCCACCCGATTTTTTAAAGAGTTCCAACGACTCATTGTCGTTGAACTCATCATATTCCATTGATTTTATGTTTATACCCATCTCAAGGCTCCTTTCTTCCAGGCGTAAATCAGTCCCAGACCCAACATGAAAAATACAATCAACAACTCTACAAAAGCGGTGATGCCAACCTCCTTCATAACCACGCCCCATGGGAAAATAAACACCACCTCAATATCGAAAATAAGGTAGATCAAGGCAAAGAGGTAGTAACCAATGTTGAACTGAATCCAGGAACCTGCCTTCACCGGAATGCCGCATTCATAAGGTTCAAATTTGGCAGGATTGAATGATTTTGGGGCCGCTAGATTGGCGAAAATAATGGCTCCTCCTACAAGGATGACACCTACCAGGAAGAATACTACAATTAGCTCTCCGTTCATAATAAAAACCATTTTTTTATGGAGTGCAAATGTAGGGGTGATTGCTTCCCATTATTCTCAGGGAAGGTTTTTTTTTGCTATTTAAAAAGATTCTAAAATGACAGATGAGTGGTAAGTCGCAGGTAATCAGTTGGTGATTCGGATTCTGGGTTGGTGTATCTTTTGATATTATGTGAAAACTTAAAATTTCGATTTGTTATTCTTTTTTATCACCTAAGTGAGTAATAGTAGTTTGGCGATTTAATACGTTTTGATCATTGGCTAGGGGCTATTTTGTGCATTTCAAACCCAATTTTTTTCAATTCGTCCAATTATTGATGTTAGTAAGTGTTAATTTGTGTTTGTAAAATAAGAGTGCCGCTCGAAATGGGGCACTCTTTTGTTTGGTGTTCTTATTTTTTTTGAGAAAAGAGCCATTTCATGAAATCCTCCTTGTTGAAGGCTGGCGTCCAACTGTTGTGGTTGACTCCAGGAAACTCATAATATTCAACCTTGGCATTTCCTTGTATTAACATTCGATAGGCACTTCTTGAAAACTCAACCGAAACTACATTGTCGGCATCGCCATGGAATAGCCTGAAGTTGACTTTTCCTGCTGCTGATTTTAGCCGCTCGGGATGCACAGCCCCACAAATGGGAATGGCGGCTGCAAACAGGTCGGGATAGCGGCAGGCCAAGTCGAATGTGGCCATGCCACCCATCGACAAACCGACTACATAAATGCGCTTGGGATCAACGGGCATGTTCTTGATGTGCCATTCCACCATCTCCATCACCTGCGATAGAATGGGGGTTATTGTCGGATTGGGAAGGAACACCTCTTTTAAAAGTTGCTCCGGCCGTTTCTCAAATGTCCAATATCCCTCGGCGGGGCATTGGGGAAATACCACGATGGCAGGGTAGCGTTCCTGGTTCACCGGATTGGTGAACATGGCGCTGCCATGCACCATCTGCGATTGGTTGTCGTTGCCTCGCTCACCGGCGCCATGGAGGAAGAGCACCAAGGGGTATTTCTTGCCCTTTTTGAACTCCTCCGGTTTTAAAATTTGGTAGTTTAGCTTTTCTCCCGATGTGGCGGTGAACTCCTTTTTTTCAAAGTTGTTTTGGGCAAACAATTGGGTTGTCCAAAGAGTTAAAAAAATTAAAATGCTTTGCTTCATTGTGTTTTTATTTTATATAATATAGATCTGCTTCAGGTCCTAAGGGTAATCCGAAATATATCCAACCGATCAGCAACAGTGTCCATGCAATGAAAAAGACAGTCGAGTAGGGGAACATGGTCGCGATGAGCGTGCCGATGCCTGCCTTGTTGTCGTATTTCTGGTAATAGACAATGATCAACGCAAAAAAGCTCATCATGGGCGAAATGACATTGGTGATGCTGTCGCCAATGCGGAATACTGCCTGTGAGAGCTCCGGCGAATAACCCAGCAGCATGAACATGGGGATGAAAACCGGTCCCATAATGGCCCATTTGGCCGAGGCGCTGCCCATGAATAGGTTGATGAAGCCCGAAAATAGAACAAACAATATAGCCAGCGGAATCAGCCCCAGGTTGATGGTCTGCAACAATGCAGCGCCCTTGATGGCCAGAATGAGCCCCAGGTTGCTCCAGCGGAACCAGGCCACAAACTGTGCGGCAAAAAATACCAGCACCAGGAACGATACTAAGCTTTTGAAGCTGCTGTTCATCCCGTTGATCACATCCTCGTGTTTCTTGAAAGTGCCAGCTGCGTAGCCATATGCAACGCCGCAACTGGTAGCCATCAGGAACAGCACCGAAATGAATCCTTTCAACAGCGGAGAGTGGAGGATGGTGTTGTCCGCCCCCCGCAAAAATCCATGGTCGGGAATTAAGCCGGCAGCAAAAATAAGCATCCAACCCGATGCCAACACCGCCACCCATTTCAATCCGCGCTTCTCTTCTGGCGTGAGTTGGGAAATGGGTTCTTGCGGGACGTTGCCCTGGTATTTGCCCAGACGTGGTTCAATCCACGCGTGGGTAACCCAGGTGCCGGCAAATGCAATCAAAAATGTGCTGACGGCCATGAAGTAGTAATTGGCCGTGGGCATCACATAATAGCTGGGGTCGATGATGTGGGCTGCTTCGGTGGAAAGTCCGGCCAATAGCGGGTCGATGGTGCCAATCAGCAGGTTGGCGCTGAATCCGCCGCTCACGCCTGCAAATGCTGCCGACATGCCGGCGATGGGGTGGCGCCCCAATGAATGGAATATCACCCCTGCCATTGGGATGATTAGTATGTAGCCCAGGTCGGAGGCCGTATTGGACAAGATGCCGCTGAACACGAGGATGAAGGTGACCCACCTTTCGGGCGCTTTCAGCAACAGTACATTGATGGCCGCCTTGATCAAGCCGCTGCTTTCGGCCACGCCAATCCCCAACATGGCCACCATCACAATGCCCAATGGCGCAAAGCTGGTGTAATTGTCCACCATGTTTAACAAAATCCGGTGCAACCCCTCTTTAGAGGCCAGGTTGACCACCGTCACCAGTTCTCCATTGGCGGGGTTGATGCCTTGCCATCCCAAAAGGAATCCCAATGCTGAAATCGCGAGGGTGAACAAGGCAAATAACCCGAACAAAGCTGCCGGATGCGGGAGTGCGTTGCCTCCCTTTTCAATCATGTTGATAAATCGGGAAATAAATCTCTCAAATCGTTCTGTCATGTTTCCTTTCCTTTTTTCTTTTTGATTTTTTTTACTAATGTCTTCACCCAATTATATGAATTTGTTGATTCATTCTTTGCCAAATTATCATTTTTTCTAAAGGTAAATATCGACACAGATATGTTGTTCTTGGGACGTTAAAATAATAGAAACTGTTTAAATTTAAAAGATAGTAATATAAAACATTGGCTATCAGTTGTTTAATTGAATTTAATTGTGTAAATTAATGGTTTCCAGACTATTAAATACACATGAATTACTATCCAACCAACCTCTCTGATAGCCAATGGATGCTTTTTGCGGCATTATTAAATGACAAACGCAAAAGAAAGCATTCTTTGCGAGATCTTTTCAATGCCATCTTCTATTTGCTTAAAACAGGCTGCCAATGGCGCATGCTGCCCAAATGTTTTCCCAAGAGGGAACTAGTTTATTACTATTTCACCAAGTGGAAGAACACTGGTGTAATAGGCTTGTCAAAATCGTGGCCGATGGTGGTTGTTGTGGCGAACTGATTGGAAAAACAAAAGCCGCGTTCGGCTGAGTGCTGGACATCGTCCTTAGGCCCGATGAATCACCCAAATTTAAGGTGATTCCCAAGCGGTGGGTGGTCGAAAGGACTTTCGCTTGGTTCGAAAGCTACCGAAGGCTTTGTAAAGACTTTGAATACCTTACAGATACAAGCGAAACAATGATACAGGTTGCAATGATTAGACTAATGCTTAATAGAATCAAATAACTAATTTTAAACAGTCTCATAGTTTTTTTGTATTCTTAAAGGAAAATGCTTTTATCTTGATTAATAGAATAAAGATTTTTAATAAATATTTCTTAGGATTTGCTTGAGTTTTTTGTTGCTAAATTTTCAAAAAAAATAAAGCGAAATATTTTTTTATTTTTATTTTTATTTTTATTTTTATTTTTACTGTGTTGTTTTTATTTAAATTATTTATAACCTAAATTTATTATTATGAAAAAAGTTTATTTCGGTATTCTTTTGTTTGTTTGTGCGTCTTTTTTTCAACCAGAAGTTGCTTCTGCGACAGATGAATTGCAAAAGGTTGAAGATAATTTGACAATTAATGCTCCTTGGGAGAAAACTTGTAATAGAGAAAAGGGTGATTGTACTTGGGCTCCATTTAGAACTACAAAAAGCTGCAAGAGATGGAGTGATTGTTAATAATTAAAAGAAGAATCCGTATTAATTATAATGCGGATTCTTCTTTGTTTAATGTTTTTGTTTATGAGAAAAATATATTCATTTTTATTATTTTCCTTATGTTTTAATCTGCATGCACAGATTTCTCTATATAAAGTTAAGTGTTGTGTAGTAGATGAACTTTCTTCTTCTGCAATAAGTTTGGTTACAGTTTCTTGTTCTGTCAGGGGGCGTGAGATTAGTTCAATTACCGATTATTCTGGATGTTGTTTTCTTGAGTTACCTCAGGGAGAGCATAGCGTTCTTTTTTCGCGAATGGGATATAAACCTTTGATTGCAAAAGTTCATATTGAAGGTCTGGAAAATCAGTTTTTTTCTTTTTTAATGAATGAACTGTCCTACGATTTGGATGAGGTAGCGGTGTATGGGAGTCTTCAAAGCACTAAAAAAATTATTAAAAACGTTGTTGCTAACTTGAATAATAAGCTTGCATCAACCCGTTATCAGTCCACTGGTTATTTGAGGAAAACAAGAATGAAGGATGGTCTTTATGTATTTTATGGAGATGCTCAAGTCAAGCATATTAATGGGGGTTATGCTGCAATTGGTCATGCTTATAATACTAACAAAATAATAAATGTCCGGATAAGTGATCAGGATACTTCGCTAAGTGCTCTAAGTACTGCTGCTTTCCCATTAATTGGAGGGAGTGTTTTGGATTATAATCAGGTTTTGTTGCCTTTATTGTTGAACCATTGTTTCGATTTCTTTTTACTCGAAACGCCAGAAAATATTAACAAAGGTTGTTTTGTTTCGGTTGGCTATAAAATGATTCCTGAAAGATGGAGTAAGCAAAAAAGTAGGTTTTTAATGTTCAATGATCGTTATCAATACGGACAAATGGTAATTGATACCGCAAATTGGATGGTGGTTAATATAATAAATCAAGGAAAACAAAATAGCCCTGATACTGGCTTGTCGGAAACATACTTCTCAGTAACCTCTTTTGTTGATAAGGGCGATTGTTTTTATTTGCAAAGCAATCGTGTTGTAGCTGCTTATGAAGAGTCTTCATTAGATGGGAATTCTATTCACCAAATTGTTTCGGAACTTAAGGTGGAATTTTTTGACTTTGATTCAACAGAATTGTCTATTGAAGAGATAAAGAAACTTTTCCAATGTAAAATTTCTGTGGATGATCGTTTTGGTACAAAAAGTTTGTTTTTTTCTTATACAAAGCCTCTTTGTGATAAAATCTCAAAATATGACCCCATCTTTTGGCAAGATGCTCCTTTTTCTACAATAGATTCAGTAATTAGGCATGATCTTGAATGTATGTCAAGTAGATTTCTGGAAGAACAATTCGCTGACAATACTGAGTTGCTGATTAGGGAAAGCAAGTCTCGGTTTGGCTTACAATATTCCAAAGGGATTATGAAAAAACTCTTAAAGGAAAAGTATCTTGAATTTAAACGTGGCGATTTGTTTAATGATTGTCAATAATTTTTTATAGGTAATTTGATTATGAAATTTATAAGCTATTTAGTATTGGTTATTTTTACAGCCTTCTGTCTTGCGTGTCATAATTCAACGGATGCCTTGGGCTCCTATGGTAACGTTAGGAAGCATGCGACAGGGAAAAATATTATAATTAGTCAGCTCCACATTGATACAATAAAAGTTGATCATTTACTAAGCCGATCGGGTGATGGCTTTTGGAAAATGAGTAAAGATTCTTTTTATTATTTTGATCGAGTCATGGGTGTTGTTGATAGTTATTTGCTTAATGGACATTTTATTTCAAGGAGATTGGGGTTCGGACAAGATCCAGGTGAATTATTGGATGAGTTTGCTTCAGCTTGTCATTTCAATAATGGCTGGCTTGTTGTTGAGAATAGGTACGCCTATCTTTTTGATAAAGGGTTCTGGAATAAAAAAATGAAAACGTTGGTTAATTGGGAGGAGGATTTTGAAAATCAAAAAGATCGTATTCTTAAAAATCCAGACCCAACAAAAGATGTGGAGGTTTATATTCCCGAAAGTATTCTGCCTCAGGTCGAATGGATAAAAGATGCTCAATTCTTGATGAAGGTTCAATGTTGCTATCCCTCTCTTTTTTCATTGCAATTTTATAAGGAATCTGCTATAGCTGCCATATATGATTTTGATAAAGGCACTTTTGTTAGTCTGCTTGGGCACTATCCTCCAAAGTATCTAGAGGGGTTTTGCTATCCTGCTTTTTCTAATCCTTATTATGTTCCTTATAAGGATGGAAAATACTTGGTGATTTTTCCGCTAGATCCTGAGATATACATATGCAATGAGAGGTTTGAGCCAGTTGAGTCATTTGGGATTGCAGGCGATTTGAAAAATACCATGTACTTAAAGCTTGCTGACCAACAAGAAATTTCTCATAAAGAATTTATAAAAGAACAATCGGTTCGAGGTTTTTATGTTTCGCTGTTTTATCATCCGAAAGATGATGTTACCTTGAGAATGTATAAAACAGGTTTAGTCGATGAGTCTTCTGGTGGAGATAACCCTTCTCGTATGCAGATTTATAAAGGATTTGATTTAATTGGAGATGTGGCCATCCCTAATGACTTTGAAGTTTTTGGTATGAAAGATGATTGTTTTTTTGCTGATGGGTATTTGAATGTGTTGGAAGAGGGTGATGTTATCGGGTTTTATATTTTTAAGCTCTTTTGAAATGATTTGTGGAAAGTTTTTATCGGTCTTTTTTGTGAATTGTCTATTAAGTTCAAACCTTTCTTTTTTTTGTTTGAATCACTTTTCATGTGATCGGCCTAATGTGATTTTTGAGAAAAGGATTATTGATTTTGGTGTAATAAAACCTAATTCTTTTGTAAGCGATACAATTAAATTGACCAATATTGGTTGTCAATCATTAGTCATACATGATGTTAAATCAAGTTGTGGTTGTAGCGTGGCGAAGTATACAAAATCTCCTATTCCCTCTAATCAAAGTGGTCGAATCGTTGTTGCATTTCATGCTTCTTTTTCAGGCAAATTTGAAAAATCTATTGTGGTTGTGACAAATACTGAAGAGAAAAGCCATCTGATAAAGATCAAAGGATTTGTTTCTGAACTCTAAAGTTTCGCATTTGAGCTATGCAATATGAGGTTGTAAAATATTGCACGATTCCTTAATTATTGTAAATTTGTATAGGATTAGATAGAAATTTAAGATTTGCAGCGTTAACCTATTGCTTCTCATCCAAATGCCTTCTAGTCGTTTTATGTTTTTTCTAATTTAATCTTTATCATGAACATTTTTGTAGCTAAGTTAAATTCCCGCACAACCGGCGAGACTTTAAATGAAATTTTCAGCGAGTATGGGCAGGTGACGTCTGCCAAGATTATTATGGATCGTGAAACGGGCAACTCCAAGCAATTCGGCTTTGTTGAGATGAGCGACGATGATGCCGCTCTTACGGCCATTGAACGGTTGAATGAAACCGAACTGGATGGCAATCGCATCGTGGTGAAAAAAGCCAAACCGCGTGAAGAGATGAGTGCCGGAGGTGGTGGAGGATATGGTAATCGAAACAGGGATTTCAAGCCACGCCATCAAGGCGGTGGTTACGATAGGGATAGATGACAGAAGGCGCTCAGGCGCCTTTTTTAGTTGATGATTCCATAATTGTTGCCATTGACTGTTTACGCCTCATTTTGATTCCTTCTCAACGCAAATCTTTTTTAATTTGTTGCTCCCAATTGTTTGTGAACCTTAACTTTTAAAGATTATTTGGTTTATTTCTATCTAAAAATTTTTAGTTTTGCACTCTTGTTCAGTCCCGAAAATATCAGATGGATACATGGTTTGATATTCCTCGCCGAAGTAACATGGTTTGGACTGTCGCAATTTTTCGAAATTGAACAATATTTATTGAAAATTTATATAAATCTTAAATATGGAACTGGCCAGCAAATATAACCCCTCCGAAATAGAGGCTAAATGGTATCAATACTGGATGGACAAAGGATTTTTCAAGTCCGTGCCCGATGAGCGTGAACCTTACACCATCGTGATCCCGCCCCCAAATGTGACCGGCGTTTTGCACATGGGGCACATGCTCAATAATACCATTCAGGATATCCTTATTCGCAGGGCGCGTATGCTTGGCTTCAACGCCCTCTGGGTGCCGGGTACCGACCATGCTTCTATTGCCACCGAAGCCAAAGTGGTGGGCAAATTGAGGGAGCAGGGTATTGAGAAGTTCTCCCTCAGCCGCGACGAATTCCTTTCGCATGCCTGGGACTGGACCCACAAACATGGCGGCATCATCCTCGAGCAGCTTAAAAAGCTTGGCGCTTCCTGCGACTGGGACCGCACCGCTTTCACCATGGATGAAGTGCGCAGCCAAGCTGTGATCGATGTTTTTGTCGATCTTTACAACAAAGGCCTCGTTTATCGCGGTGTGCGCATGGTCAACTGGGATCCACGCGCTAAAACCGCCGTGTCCGATGAGGAGGTGATCTATAAGGAGGTGCAATCCAAATTATATTATATCAATTACCTAATCGAGGGCAGTGACAATGAGTTTGTCACCATCGCCACCACCCGTCCCGAGACCATCCTGGGAGATACTGCTATCTGTATCAACCCCAACGATGAGCGCTTCAGCCATTTGAAGGGTAAACGGGTTCTGGTGCCGTTGATCAACCGCTCTATTCCCATCATCGAAGATGAGTATGTGGATATGGAATTTGGTACCGGTTGCTTGAAGATTACCCCTGCCCACGACATCAACGACTATGAGATTGGCATGCGCCACAACCTCGAAAGCATCGACATCCTCAACGATGATGGTACTTTGAGTGATGCTGCCGGTTTGTTCGTGGGTGAAGACCGTTTTGCTGTGCGCGAAAAGATTGTGCCTGCCCTTAAAGAAGCAGGAAACTTGAACCGCCTCGAGGATTACGTGAATAAAGTGGGTTTCTCTGAGCGCACCGATGTGGTCATTGAGCCTAAGTTGTCGGCGCAATGGTATTTGAAAATGAGTGAGTTGGCTAAGCCAGCGCTCGACGCGGTGATGAACGACGAAATTGAGTTTCATCCCAAAAAATTCAAGAATCTCTATCGCCACTGGATGGAGAATGTGAAGGATTGGTGTATCTCACGCCAGTTGTGGTGGGGACACAGGATCCCCGTTTATTACTTGGCCGACAACAGCTTCGTGGTGGCAACCACTGCCGAAGAGGCACTCAGGCTGGCTCAGGAGAAAACCGGCAACCAGTCGCTGACAATTGGTGATTTGCGCCAGGATGAAGATGTGCTCGACACTTGGGCCTCTTCGTGGTTGTGGCCTATCTCGGTGTTCGATGGCTTCGGTATGGATAAAAAAGAGGTTGATTACTATTACCCCACCAACGATTTGGTGACCGGACACGACATTATTTTCTTCTGGGTGGCCCGTATGGTCATGGCTGGATATGCCTTTAAAGGACAATTCCCTTTCAAAAACGTTTACTTTACCGGCATGGTGCGGGATAAACAGGGTCGGAAAATGTCAAAATCACTAGGCAACAGTCCCGATCCCCTTGATCTGATCGAGACGTTTGGTGCCGATGGTGTTCGCGTGGGCATGCTGTTATGCTCTCCTGCGGGTGGCGATTTGCGCTTCGATGAAAGCTTGCCCGAACAAGGCCGTAATTTCTCCAATAAAATCTGGAATGCTTTCCGCTTGGTGAACAGTTGGCAAACCGACAGCACCATTCCCCAGCCCGAAAGTGCCCGCTTGGCAGTGGAGTGGTTCGACCACAAACTGTCCGAAACCATTGCTGCCATGGACGACCATTTCAGCAAATACAGGATTTCTGATTCGTTGATGACGATCTACACCGCCTTCTGGCAGGAGTTTTCGGCTTGGTATCTCGAGGCTGTCAAGCCAGCTTACCAGCAACCCATCGATGCAGTGACCTATAAAGCTACTATCGGTTATTTTGAAAAATTGCTGAAGTTGCTCCATCCATTTATGCCTTTCCTTACCGAGGAGTTGTATCAGGCCATTGAGCCGCGCGGCGAAAAAGATAGCATCATGGTGGCGTCTTGGCCCAAGTCAAGTGCCATCGACACCGCCATGTTGGCTGGATTCGATCAAGCGCGCGACATAGTGGCTGCTGTGCGCAACATCCGCAACGACAAGGGTATCTCTCCTAAAGAATCACTTCCATTGATGGTGATGGCGGGCAATGGCTATTCACACACGTTCGATGCTTTGGTGGTCAAATTGGCCAATGTCAGCGAAATTGTAGAGGTGACTGACAAACAGGATGGCGCCATCTCCTTTATGGTGGGCACCATGGAGTTTTTTGTGCCTCTGGTTGAACACATTGATGTGGAGGAGGAGCTGGAAAAACTTAACAAGGAGTTGATCCACCAGGAAGGTTTCCTTCGCTCTGTGATGGGTAAGCTGAACAATGAAAAATTTGTGAGCGGAGCTCCTGTGCAGGTGGTGGCCAATGAACGTAAGAAACAAGCCGATGCGGAACTACGCATTGAGGCTCTTAAAAATAGCATTGCCAGCTTGAAGAAAGCTTGATGGAAATTAAATAGAAAGCAACAAGGCTCCTGATTCAGGAGCCTTGTTGCTTATATGGGGTTTCGAAACGTTTGTTTTAAACCAATGCCGGTTGAATAAGCTGCTTGGCAGCCATCATGAATTCATCCTTGAAGCTGGTGATCATCTCCTTGACCGAAACAATACGGTCGTTCCGCCACACATTGCTCCCGGCAAAAGCATAACCGTTCTTGAAATTGCCTTTTAAGGCCGAGGTCAAGGAGGCGATGATGCAGTAAGGTGCTTTCTCTATGTTGCAAGTCTTGATGCAATTCACTGGACATTTTTTGGGCTTGCGTATACCAGCCACCACATCGTCGAGGAATGAACAGGCAATGGCTCGCCCAGGCATGCCCACGGGGCTTTTGATGATTCGTATGTCTTCCTTTTTGGCTTTCAGGTAAGCATTCTTGAACTCCAAGGATGCATCGCATTCGTCTGTGGTCACAAAGCGGGTGCCCATCTGCACGCCTGAGGCTCCGTGAGCCATAATGTTCAAGGCTTCTTCGCCCGAGTAGATGCCTCCGGCTGCAATCACCGGGATGGATTTGCCGCTTTTTTCTTCCCATTGTTTGGCAATGGCCACAACTTCGGGTATCAGTTTTTCCAAGGAATAATCCTCATTGAACAGGTCCTCTTCCTTAAAGCCAAGGTGTCCGCCTGCTTTTGGGCCTTCCACCACAATGGCGTCGGGCGTGTAATGGAAGTTGGCATCCCATTTTTTGCAAATCAACTCGGCTGCCCTGGCCGACGACACAATGGGAACCAAACGGGTGGTACATCCTGGTGTCAGGTATTTGGGTAGGTCGAGTGGTAAGCCGGCTCCCGAAAAGATGATGTCGGCTTTCTCCGCAATGGCTGTTTCAACCAACCCGGCATAGTCCGACAAGGCCACCATAATGTTAACGCCAATGACGCCTTTTGTTTTTGCTTTGGCTTTTCTTAGTTCGCAGGCCAAACCATACAGTGAGTTCTTTAAATAGTCGTTGGAGTGTTCCTTATAGAGCAGACCGATGCCGGCTGGCGATATGACGCCAACGCCGCCTTCTTGTGCTACTGCCGATGCCAGTCCCGAAAGGCTGACACCAACACCCATGCCGCCCTGTATGATGGGGATTTCAATATTCAATCCGCCAATGTTCAATGCCTTTAAATTTTTCATCTGTATGATTCCCTTTACGATTTTGGAGACAATATTTTTTTGTCACCACAAGGTTAATCACTCGATGGCTTACTTTGGCAAAAAAAGGGTTGAGCGTCGCATTTTGGTTGTAAACAGCCGCTTTTGGGACGAATGGCCCTCCTCTTTGGGCTGAAAATGCCTAGGCGATTCAGTAGTAATTGAGCTTAAATCTCTTTTTTATTGAATTGATTGCTGTAATTTTTCGATACCGGCACTTTAAAATCGCAAGCCTCAAGTTCGAGTTGGTATCCTTTGGCATTCCCGGTGATGGCAGTTATTTTCTCGGTATTCACAATCCAGCATCGGTGACAACGTTTGAATTTGCTCCCCTCTCCAAGTGCACGCTCCGTATTGATTAGGGATTGTCGGAAAAGGACTTTTCGAATGGATTTTCGCTCATCCATCCAAAATATCTCGATGTAATTTCCCGACGAGCGAATGCAGAGTACCTGGGCGCTTTTTTTCTCGAAGCGGTCGTTGCCGTTTTCGGCCAATATCGAGAACGGTTCTTCTGCTTTCTCAGTGACTATTTCTTCCTTTTGCGCTTTAGGGAGAACTGTTTCTCGGTTCTCTTCCTTGAAAATGTTTTTTCCCGAATCTATGGCGTTCGTCAGTCTGTTCAACAAGGCTCGGTTGTAGGAGATGATGTTGAACAGCAACAGCGGGAGCAGCGCCAGGGAACCAGTCCTCAGCAGTGGCAATATGGTGAAGTTCATTTGTTTTGCAACCCAAGCCATCAGCACGAAAAGCGAAAAGAGGTTGAAGAACATCCAGCTGTTCCAGATGATCTCTTTCCTGATGGTCCATAGTCGCGGGGTGAAGAGACGTGGCAGAAGGCTTGGCAGGATGGCCGTGTTGAGGAAAAGTACTCCGGCCGTGATGACTCCGGTTCCAAAAACAAAATAACCATCGTTTTCTGATTGCAGAAAATTGATGCCAAATGGTTGTATGTAAAGTACAATCAGCACAAATCCCATGGATACCAAACCAATACTCTTGATATTGTGTTTGAAATTGTTGTTGAAGGGGTAGGGCTGATTTAGTATGTCTAATAGCATTCCGTTAAAAACTGTTTGAGTTGATAAAAATACGACATCTCAACCGATTTTGACTTGATTAATTAGGATAACTGGTGAATAAATATTGATTTCTACTTTATCCCGCTGGATGATTGGAGAAACAACTCTATATTTGATGTGCGATATGTAATTTGAACGGACGATATGATTTTTGATTTCCGCCTAAAGGTGTTTCAAACCGTGGCCAATAATTTGAGCTTTACAAAGGCTGCCAAGATGCTTTTGATTTCCCAGCCTGCCGTTACCCGGCACATCAATGAGCTGGAAAAACAATTGGGGGTCCGTCTGTTTCGCCGCTTGGGTAGTGGCATCGAGCTGACACCAGAGGGGGACCTGTTGCAAAACCATGCCCGCAAAATTTTTGCCCAGTACCGTGCTTTTGAAGAAGAGTTGGGGCGAATCCAAAATGTCGACAGTGGCTCTTTGTTGATGGGTGCCAGCACCACCATCTCTCAATATATTTTGCCGGGTGTTTTGGCCCAGTTTAAAAAGAGGTATCCTTCGGTGAAGGTTCAGCTTTTTAGTGGGAATACCGACGCCATCGAACATATGCTGCTGGCCGAGCAGATCGATTTTGGTATTATTGAAGGCAATTCCAGCCTGGTTCAAATTCATTATGAGAATTTTGTCCGAGACGAAATTGTTTTGGTGGCCAGGGTTGGCAATCGGTTGCTGCAAAAACAGGAAATTTCTCTGGCTCAGTTGCCATCCATTCCCTTGGTTCTGCGCGAGGCCGGCAGCGGAACCCTCGATGTGATTGTCGCCGCACTGAAAAACCACCACATTGGCTTGAATGATTTGAATGTGGAGATGCACATTGGCAGCACCGAAGGCATAAAACAGTATATCCAAAATTCTGATGCGGCCGCCTTTCTCTCCATTCATACCATCACCCGCGAATTGGCGGCCAATCAGTTAATGATCGTCGATATTCGTGGTTTTGATGTCATACGCACCTTGCAGTTCATTTCTCTCCATGGGCGGTCAACCCATTTGAGTGATGTGTTTAAAGCTTTTTGCTTGCGCCAGTATAATATTTAGTTATGATCCAGTAAGATTATTGATTGGTTTTTGTTATGCTTTGCTTGTAGCTTTGCGGTAATAAAAATTGATGATTATGCGTTTTGACTCAAAGAAAAAGGATTTGTTGATCCAACTCACTTTTATTATTCTTTTCCTCTCATGCTTCTTGCCTTTTGTTTCGGCTCCCATTGCTCTGGTGGGTGGAATTCTCTTTTCATTGATATTCAAAAACCCTTTCCCTGCGTTTTCGCATCGTGCCACGGGTTGGCTCTTGAAAATGTCGGTGGTGGGTCTAGGGTTTGGCATGAATGCTTATGTGGCTTTCGATGCCGGCAAGGACGGGCTAGGCTTGACCATCATGAGTATTTCGGTCACCCTGTTGCTTGGTTTTTTAATTGGTCGAAAGCTGAAGATTGCTCGCCGGACTTCCCACCTGGTCGCTTCAGGTACGGCCATCTGTGGGGGGAGTGCCATTGCAGCCGTAGCTCCGGTGGTTAAGGCCAACGAAAATGAGATGTCGGTATCTTTGGCCATCGTGTTTTTCCTGAACTCCTTGGCACTGATTCTCTTTCCATTGGTGGGGCACATGCTCGATATGAGCCAACACGATTTTGGTTTGTGGAGTGCAATCGCCATCCACGACACCAGTTCGGTGGTGGGGGCAGCGCAAACTTATGGGGAGGAGGCGCTTCAGGTGGCCACCACGGTTAAGCTGGCACGAGCCCTGTGGATTATCCCGGTCGCTTTAATTTCAGCTCTTTTGTTCAAGGGTGATCGCAAAAAGCTTAGCATTCCATATTTCATCGGGTTCTTTGTGTTGGCCATGTTGATCAATACTTTTTTGCCCTCCATCACTTCTCTCTTTGGCGCTACGGTGGTGAAGGCTTCCAAGTTGAGTCTTACTGCCTGTCTGTTCTTGATTGGTGCTGGGTTGTCGTTGGAGAAGTTGCGGGTGGTTGGTTGGAAACCAATGGTTTTAGGTGTGTTGCTTTGGGTTTTTATCTCCGTGTTATCTTTGGCTGTGATTTTAATGTAAATCCAGTGTCGGTGCAACGATTTTTCCTAGCCAGCAAGGGAGCTTCATAAATAAGAAACCGCATCATCCGTAGTTGTTTGCTAACTCGTGTTGATGCGGTTTCTTTGATGTTTTGTGGAATGATCAGCAAGCTTTGAGGCTCATGTCCATGCTTTTGATGTGGTGGGTGAGCGCACCTACCGAGATATAGTCTACCCCGCATTCAGCATAGCTCCTGAGTGTTTCCATGGTGATGCCGCCCGACGACTCGGTCTCAAATCGTCCATCAATCATCGCCACGGCCTTTTTGGTGGTGACCGTATCGAAGTTGTCGAGCATGATGCGATGAACGCCTCCAATCTCCAGTACTTGCTGGAGTTCTTCTAAATTGCGGACTTCAATTTCAATTTTCAGGTCCTTGCCATTTTGTTTCAGGTAGTTTTGGGCTGCTGTGATGGCTTGCTTGATTCCCCCTGCAAAATCCACGTGGTTGTCTTTCAGCATGATCATATCATAAAGCCCCATGCGGTGGTTTTCACCGCCGCCCATTTTCACGGCCATCTTTTCTAAAACACGCAGGCCGGGAGTTGTTTTGCGCGTGTCCAGCACTTTTGTGTTTAGTCCTTCGAGCTGGCGCACATATTCGTTGGTTTTTGTGGCAATGCCACTCATGCGTTGCATGATGTTCAAAACCAACCGCTCTGCCAGGAGCAACGTTTGGGTCTTGCCTTCAACAGTGAAGGCGATATCCCCTAATCTCACCTTTGCCCCATCGGCAATCAGTTGATTGAATGTGATGCTTTTATCTAGGTGGGAAAAGATGTGCCGGGCAATCTCAATGCCGGCTATGATGCCTTCTTCTTTGACGATCAGTTGTGCTTTCCCCGTTGCGCCTGCCGGAATGCACGAAAGGGAGGAGTGGTCGCCATCACCGATGTCTTCGCGGATGGCATTTTCGATGAATTGGTTGAGGTCGTTGTTAATCATCTTGTTTTTCTATTCTAAGCTGATGGATAACTAATTTTTTTTCATTGTTCTTGGTTAAGAAATACACCCTGAAAGTTTCGCTCTTGCCAGTTAGTGAGCCAATTACGAACGAAGCGTTTTCGCGGTTGCCTTCATGTATGATTTTGAATTCCTGAGGAGCTACCGTTTCAAAAAAATCGCGCACCACCATTTCAGCCTGGTTTCGGCTGTAAACGCCCGATTTGCCAGGAAGCACCAACTCAATATTGTCGTTGAAATAACCCGCCAAAGTTGATGCATCGCCATTTTGGGTGGCCTTCACCAGTGCCTGCGGGAAACTGCCACTTTGTGCAAATGCTGAACATTGAAACGAGAGGAGCAAAATCGTTACTGTAAAATGTAGTATTGGTTTCATAGGATATTCTCTTTTTTTGACAGCCATTAACCTGCGATAAAAATAGACATTGTTTTTTTACTTCCCAATTTATTCCCTTGGTGAAAGATATTGCGTCAAAAATCACACCAAGATGGCTTGTTTTTTGTTAATGTACTTCAATGTGTTGGCTAACTCTGTTTTATTCACGGACTTTGCTATCTTTGGTGTGTGGAATTAAATTTTTATTACTGTGAAAATAGTACTTGTTGTCATTGGGAAGACCGATGAAGCTTATTTGGAACAAGGTATTGCCAAGTATGTCAATCGGTTGGTTCATTATATTCCTTTTGAATTGAAAGTTTTGTCCGACGTTAAACGGAATAAGAATATATCGTTCGAACAGCAGAAAAAGATGGAGGGGGAACTGCTTTTGCAGCAATTTTTGCCTGGCGATGAGGTTTTTTTGCTCGATGAAAAAGGGAAACATTTTTCATCGCGCTCGTTTTCCGAGTTTATCGATAAAAAAGTGATGATCGGCATCAAACGTTTGGTGTTTGTTATCGGTGGGCCTTATGGCTTTTCTCCTGAGGTGTACGATCGAGCGAACGGAAAAGTCTCCTTATCCGACATGACCTTCTCGCACCAGATGGTGAGGCTTGTTTTTGTTGAGCAGCTTTACCGGGCGATGTCCATTATCAAAGGGGAACCGTACCACCACGACTGATCTGTTTTCACATGGTTTGATTATTACTTATGATTGGTGTAGGCTTTTTTCGTTCAAAGATGGTGAAGGTGGTCGGTACTTTTTTACTGGCGCTTCTCTTTTTTGTTGTGCATAATCATTTCAATCGATATGAAAAGTTGAGTTCGGCTTTCAGTTTCGATAAAAATGATTTTGAATCGGTTCTGCACCAGCATCAACGAACCATTAGCAATGCTCTGTATGACCTGGTGGGGCGAGCCGCCAACTCCAAGGGCAATTATGGGAGTTGCTTTAAAAATGGTGCTTTTCACGATTATTCATTTTACGTTTTTTCCAACGATTCCCTGGTCGCTTGGAACAATGCCATGGTTCCGGTCGATTCATTGAAGCCCGGAGTCTTTTCCAAACCCATATTGCTTTTCCCCAACGGCTGGTTCCTGGTTCAGTCCCACAAGCGTGATTCCATCTTAGCATTTGGCTTGATGCGCATACGCAGTGGTTATTTCTTTGAGAATGAGTATCTTTTCGACTCTTTTCATCCATCCTTCAATTTTTCTTCGGTCCCTGATATCGTGACAACACCATTGGAGGAGCGCTTCAATATTAGCGACCGGGATGGTCAATATCTTTTCTCCTTGCGCTTCAATGGGTTGAAGCCCTTCTGGGGCAAGTCTACCTTTGTCAATGGGTTGGCTTTCATACTGTTCATTTTTTTTCTTATTGTTTTTGGGCGAAATATCCTCAAATATTATGTGATGCCTATTTCCAAAAGCTATGCTCTGTTGTTGGCGTTGTTTTTTTTGTGTATCATCTATTTTTCATTGTTGTCCATAAGGTTTTCACCAGCTTTGCTTGGGTGTTCGTTATTGTCCCCATCTATTTATGCATTGGCCTGGTGGTTGCCATCTCTGGGATTTTTTGTTATACTGGCTTTTTTCGTTTTTATTTGGAGTCTTTGGTTTTATCGCATTTCTGATGATTTTTACCTTTTCAACCTCTCTTTTTGTCAAAAGTGGAGCATGGTGAAGCCTTTGATCTATTTGTTGCTCAGTGGTTTTTATTATATGCTCGTCAATTTGGCTGTTGTTCTTTTGGTTGAGCACTCCAACGATTTGTCCTTTTATATCGAGCCTGTCGATATTTCAGTGGTCTCTTTCAGCAAGATATTGATCATTTTCCTGTTTCTGGTCTCTTTTGTTTTGGTTACCATCCGTTTGCTTTCGTTTGTAAAAACCGATCTGGATTATAAGTGGTTATATTGCTTTTTGGGGGGCATTGTGGTTCTAGGTGGTATGGTTACTCTTTTTTTTGGTCATATTATTGCATTGGTTTCCACCACTGTTTTTGCGTTGTTTCATATTCTCCTGATTTACTTCAAGCGCGAATACAAAGGGGCTATTGGGTATGCCATGCTGGTTGGCTTTGCCTTCCTTTTTTCGTTGTTTTTTGTTTTGCGCATCTCATATCTTACCAGTGTTAAGGAAAAGCGCAACCGCAAATTGTTGATTCAAAACCTCTCTTTCCGTCTGATGCGAGAGGATGATCCTGTTGCCGAAATGTTCCTGCAACAAATCGAGAAAAGTATTCGCACCGATGCCTTTCTTCAGCAGCACCTTGCAGTTTCCCAGTTCAATAATTCTGCGATCACGGAGTATCTGCGCAAAAGTTATTTCGAAGGTTATTTTTCTCGGTACGACCTCCAAGTCATCCCATGTAATGAGAATAGCGAGTTATTGATTACCGGGAGCAACGATTCCTATAACTGCTACAACTATTTCTATTCCATGCTGGCCTCTTTTGGTTCAAGAATCGCTCCCTCATCCTCTTTCTATTTCTTAAAGGATGGAGATGGGCGATCCAGCTATTTTGGGGAGTTCAATTTTGCTGATTCTTCTGCAGCTGTTTTTTCACGCCTCTTTATCGAGATTAATTCGAAACCGTATTTTGTGGGCATGGGCTATCCCGAATTGCTCACAAACAAGGGGGATCGCTTGAATATCGAGCAGTATGCTGGTTATTCTTATGCTAAATATGTTGATGGGAGGCTGGTGTCACGGTTTGGTGACTATGATTACCACCTCTCCAGCCAATGGATTGGGACAGAGCAAAAGCAAAATTTCTCCTTTTTCGAATTGGAAGGTTATTCGCACTTGCTTTTCCAATCGGGAACTAACCAGGTGGTTGTGTTGAGTTATCCTCTGCTCTCGGTCAAGCATTTGATGGTTAATTTCTCGTTTATTTTTTTGGTTATCCTGCTTTTTTCATCTTTTCTGCTATCGGTTGCCACGCCTCACCGCTACCGGTTTTTCCAATCCCGATCCATTCAGGAGCGTATCCAATTTTCTTTTGTGGTGCTGCTCATCTTTTTATTGATTACCATGTGTGTGGTTTCCGTTGTGTATTCTTTGCGGGAGTTCGAGTTGAAAAACCGGATGGTGATGTCCCAAAAATTGCGTTCGGTGATGGTCGACTTACAACATGCCATTGGGCATGAGGAGAAACTTGACCCCTCCTATACAGATTATTTGAACCAATTGCTTCAAAAATCGGCCAATGTTTTTTTCTCCGACGTCAATTTGTATGGTACCGATGGGCACCTCTTGGGAACCTCGCGTTCCGAATTGTATGCCAAGGGTATTGTGGCTCCCTTGATCAATCATAAAGCTTATTACGCCATGGCAATCAAGGAGGAGCCAGAGTTCATGGCAAAAGAGAGCATTGGATCATTAAAATACCTATCGGGTTATTTGCCATTCTATAGTTATGATAATCAATTGCTGGGATATTTGAATATTCCTTATTTTGTTGGTAATGCTGAATTGCACCAACAGATATCTTCCATCGTGGTGGCCATCATCAATGCCTATTTGTTCTTTATTCTGATTGCTGTGGGATTGGCCATCCTGATTTCACGCCGGATAGCATCTCCATTGATCGCCATCCGTGAGAGTATCAAAAAAGTGCAACTGGGAAAGAGCAATGCCAAAATCAATTATTCGGGTTCGGATGAAATAGGCAATTTGATCACCGAGTTTAATCGGATGCTCGATGAATTGGCCTTCAGTGCTGAAAAATTGGCTGCCTCCGAGCGAGAGTCTGCTTGGCGCGAAATGGCCAAGCAAGTTGCCCATGAGATTAATAATCCGTTGACACCCATGAAATTAAGTGTTCAGTATCTTCAGAAGGCATGGGACGAGCAACGCGAAGATTATGGCCGTTATATGAATCGGGTGACCGACACACTCATTGAGCAAATCGACCAGCTGTCGGTTATTGCTTCCGAATTTTCAAGTTTTGCTAAAATGCCTTCTATGAACCCCGAGTATATTGATGTGGTTCATAAAATAAAAAGTGCCATAGCTTTGTTTGATCAATCCGAAAAAATCCGTTTTTCATTTAACGCCAACGGCATCGACAAGGCTATTGTTTATGCCGATGGAGAACAGATGGGGAGTGTGCTGAACAACTTGTTGAAGAATGCCATTCAGGCCATCGATCATGGGCGGATGGGCGAGATAGCTATCACCTTGAAAAAGACAGGCAAAGAGTTGCGGATTTCTGTATCCGATAACGGGCATGGGATTCCTGCTGATATACAGGAGAAGATGTTTAAGCCAAATTTCACCACCAAATCGAGGGGGATGGGGTTGGGCCTTGCCATTGTGAAAAATATCATTACTGGCATGCAGGGGAGCATCTGGTTCGAAACGATGGTAGGGATAGGAACCACGTTTCATATTTCAATTCCCCTGAGGGAAAACGATTTGAATGCTTGATAAATTTGGATTATTCTTCTATGGTTTCTTTTTTGACAACTGCAGTATTCACCCATTCGTCGGCCAGTCGGTGCTGTTGTTTGAAAAAGTAAATGATGTCGATGATGTTGATGATTGGGATTACCAAAATCAAACTTCTAATGATTGATTTCTCCACCTTGCCTTTTTCGATCTCTTGATTGGTTTCGCGATCCACCAGTTTTAATTGGTAAAGGTGTTTTCCGAAGCTTTCCCCGTTGGTGAATGGCAAGGCATCTTTCAAAAAGAAGTAAAGTGCCCCAATAGGATAGCCAATCACAGGTATGATGCTTAGTGCCAGGCAAATTGACGCATCAATGATCAGGGCAACGATCCTTTCCAATATCATTGGAGTTTTTATTCGTTGGATCAATAGGTGGAAAAACATAAACAGAAATTTTTCTGCTAAAGTATAGGTTTTTATTTAGATATGGTACTCTGCTGGAGCCCATTAATGACGGTGTTGTTTGTTTTCTTACGAAATATCCTCCATTTGGATTAGGTTGTTGAGGATGGCGTACACGGTCAATCCCGCCACCGTTTTTATGCCAAGTTTGCGGGTGATGTTCTTCCTGTGCGAAATGACCGTGTGCGTGCTGATAAACAGTTTGTTGCCAATCTCCTTATTGGTCATGCCCAGAGCCACCAACTGCAGGATGTTTTTCTCCCGCTGGCTCAGTTCCTCCTCATTTTCTTCATCCTGTCGTGCCGATGAGATGGCAATTTTGATGTGGTGGTTTATTTTTTCGGCCAATATCGACTTTGAATCCATAACCGATAGTTGGTTGGTGGGGGCATCCAATGGCAAACTGCTGTTTGAAATATATAACAGTTGGTTTTTTTCCTCTTTCACACACCCATTAATTTGGTCGGTCAAGCCTTGCAATAGGCTGGTGTTTATAATGATGATTTGATGTTCCTTGGCCAAGTTTATCCATTCCTGGCACGACATATTGTTGGTGACTTCGGATATGGAATTGATCTCCGGAAACTGTTCCAACAAAAGATGAAGCCCTTTCCTGATGATATAGGAGGGCTCGGCTATTAAAATATTAAGCATTGATCATTTGTTTTGTTGGTGAAAATCCCTCTCCATTTGAATAACCTTGGGGATTAAAACCCGCTCCTCCATTTTTGAGTGGTCGTTCAAATCCTTTTCCAGTCTGAATATCTCATACACCAAGTTGTTGTACTTGTAGTTTTCTGGCGGTGGTGGGAGATACTTCAATAAAATGGATTTCAAATCGTACAATTTTTCCTCGATGTCGTTATGATCGTCCGTGTACTTCTTAATGCTGTATTTGATAACATCAGGATTGATATCGCTTTTTTTCAACTCGTGGTTGATCAGTTGGTTTAACGTGAGCACGTAGGGGAAGACCATCTGTTCTTCCAGTTCTATATGGGTGTTGAACTCCTTAATATAGTCCTTGAAAAATTTCAGCAACAAATCAATGTTTTTCACTTGGCCCCTCAATTCAGCTTCGATGTCGGTAATTTGCCTTTCAATATCGGGTATCCGGTGGTGAACCAGGCAATGGTGTGTGTTCCTCAGGTATTCAACGATCCAGTTGACGGGGAAATTCAACAGCTCCTGCGAGGGGAAATAGTCCTCGTTGTTGTAAACATTGGTCAATTGTAAAAAAAAGTTGACATCCACATTTTGTTCGGCGCAAATCTCGCTGACCGTTTTTTCACGGAACCCTAGCTTTATGTTCAGTCCCTGTACAACTGATAAAAGTTGAATGTTACTGTGAATGACATCTGCCATTTTCATCTCCGCAGTAATAGCCATCTGGTTGTTTTTTTATTTAGAAAGGATAAAAATAAGGATAATATTTATAAAAAAGCCCCAATTAAGGGGCTTTTTTATAAAAGGGTTTATTTCGATTTGCTTCGCATCACGATGGTGACCGGAACGCCGCTGAAATTCCATTGTTCGCGTATTTTGTTTTCAAGAAATCGCTTGTATGGCTCTTTTACATACTGGGGCAGATTGCAGAAAAATGCGAAAGTGGGCGTGGGCGTGGGCAGCTGGGTGATGTATTTTATTTTTATGTATTTGCCTTTTGTAGCAGGTGGTGGGTAGTTTTCAATCAGCGGCAGCAGGAACTCGTTAAGCTGCGAGGTGCTCACTTTCCTGCTCATGTTGTCGTAAACTTCCACTGCCGCTTCCAATGCCTTGTGAATCCTCTGCTTGGTTACAGCTGATGTGAAAATGATTGGAAAATCGGTGAACGGAGCCACCTCTTGTCGAACCATTTCTTCGTATTTTTTGGTTGAGCTGTTGTCTTTCTCTACCAAATCCCATTTGTTAACCAAAATAACCACACCTTTCTTGTTGCGTTCGATAAGGCTGAATATCTTTTGATCCTGGCTTTCAAAACCACGGGTTGCATCAATCATCAGCAAGCACACATCTGAGTTTTCAATAGCCCGAACTGCGCGCATGACGGAGTAAAACTCCAAGTCCTCTTTTACTTTCGCCTTTTTGCGTAAGCCGGCCGTGTCAACCAGATAAAAGTCGTGGCCAAATTTGTTGTATCGTGTGAAGATGGCATCGCGGGTCGTGCCCGAGATGGGTGTGACGATATTGCGGTCTTCACCGATAAACGCATTGATGATCGACGATTTTCCTGCGTTTGGACGGCCAACGATGGTGAATTTAGGGAGTGCAAGCTCTTCTTCTACCTGTTGCTTTTCAGGTAGGATTTCCACCAGGTGGTCTAGCAGCTCTCCTGTTCCCGAACCATTGATTGATGACAAGGGGAATATTTCGTCCAACCCGAGCGAATAAAACTCATTGATGTCGGCACGCCGTTCGTGTGTGTCCACTTTATTGGCTACCACCACAACTTTTTTGTTGGAGCGTCTCAATAAGTTGGCCACCATACTGTCGTAATCGGTGATGCCGGTCATAACATCCACCACAAACAATATGATATCTGCCTCCTCAATGGCGATCACTACCTGTTTGCGGATCTCCTCTTCAAAAATATCATCGGAATTGACAGCGTATCCGCCAGTGTCGATCACCGAAAAATCTTTGCCATTCCAATATGCTTTGCCATATAACCGGTCGCGTGTAACCCCCGAAGCTTCATCTACAATGGCTTGCTTGGTTTTGGTGAGTCGGTTGAATAATGTCGATTTGCCCACGTTTGGACGTCCTACTATGGCTATTATATTTCCCATTCTATTCCCGGATTTTTTGGTTTCAATTGTCTTTCTTACTTTTGTGTCGCCGATTTCTGTTTCGGGGACGCAAATATAATGTATTCTAATGAATTATATCTGCTCTTGTGCTTTCGGTCGGACTTTATTTGGGATCGTAACCAAACTGTTTTAATATCCGATCCTTGTCCCTCCAGTCTTTGGTTACTTTAACGTACAGTTGTAAAAAGACCTTTTTGTCCAAAAACACCTCAATGTCTTTGCGCGCATCCGTTCCAACTTTCTTTAAAGCTTTCCCTTGATGACCAATGATGATCCCCTTTTGGGTCTCCCTGGCAACATGTATGACTGCCCGAATGTTCACCAAATTGGCGGTATCTTGGAACTCTTCAACTTCAACCTCTACCGAGTATGGAATCTCCTTTTGGTAATAGAGCAGAATTTTTTCCCTGATTATTTCGGTAATAAAGAACCGTTCAGGTTTGTCGGTCAAGGCATCCTTGGGGAAGAATGGTTCCGCTTCGGGAAGGAGCTCTACAATTCTTTTTAATATGCTTTGAACATTGAACGAGTGCATGGCCGATATCGGTATGATTTCAGCTTGCGGTAGCTCTTCAGCCCAGTAATCCACCAGTTTTTCCAGTTTTTCCTGATCGATTAGGTCTATCTTGTTAATGATTAATAGGATGGGTGATTCTATTTTTTTGATGGCCGAAATGAACTCATCATATTTGTCTGGCTTCTCCACGGTGTCTGTCACATAGATCAATACGTCGGCATCGTAGAGTGCTCCCTGCGAAAATCGCAGCATGGACTCCTGGAGCTTGTAATTTGGTTTTAGTACACCGGGGGTATCCGAAAATACAATTTGATATTCTGGTTCGTTGACTATGCCGAATATGCGGTGCCGGGTGGTTTGTGCTTTTGATGTGATAATTGATAATCGTTCCCCAACCAACACATTGGATAGCGTCGATTTTCCTACATTGGGGTTGCCTACGATATTTACAAAACCTGCTTTATGCGTCATTTGTATCCTTTATAATATATTTATTGGCCACAAAGATACAATATTATCCACATACTTGCATTGAATTAATTATTTAGCCTTACTTTGGTGTTGTCTTTGTTTTTCAAAGGCTTTGCTTTCTTGATTTGTAACTGTTTGTTATTTAGTGGGATATCTGATTTTTGATATTTTCTTTCAGGTTTTCTTGTTTCGACAGGTGTTTTTATTGTATCTTTATATTCTTGTCGCCGAACGCTGGGTGGCTTGATTTCACAGGGCTGATTTGTTGGGATGTTGTGAATAAGGAGTTTAAGTGAAACTTTTGAAATTTTATTCAAAACAATTTGGAGTTACGAAATTAAAGCTCTTATTTTGCATCCGCTTTCCAGAGGGAATGCAGCATACAAACTGGGTTCACAACTCGGTGATTGACAGATTGGCAAAGGTGTTTATTGAATAAACGGTTTAATGCGTAGAGACGCATTATAATACGTCTCTTGTAAAGACGCCTCACGAGGCGTCTCTGAAAGAAAAAAAATTCAAAAACATTTGGAGGTTTAAAAAAACTCCTTACCTTTGCAGCCGCTTCAAACGAAAGGGTTTGGACGACAAAAAAGAAAGATACGATCTTTGAAAATATTGGATAAGTGCAAAAGGGAAAAATAAGGTAAAGCGACCCGAGTCAAAGCAGACGAACTTGTAAAGATATTTAAAATTTTTTTTACAATGAAGAGTTTGATCCTGGCTCAGGATGAACGCTAGCGACAGGCCTAACACATGCAAGTCGAGGGGTATCGGTTTCGGCCGAGAGACCGGCGCACGGGTGCGTAACGCGTATGTAACCTGCCTCACACTGGGGGATAGCCTTCCGAAAGGGAGATTAATACCGCATAATAATATGTTTCTGCCTGGGAATATATTTAAAACTTCGGTGGTGTGAGATGGACATGCGTATGATTAGCTAGTTGGCGGGGTAACGGCCCACCAAGGCGACGATCATTAGGGGTTCTGAGAGGAAGATCCCCCACACTGGTACTGAGACACGGACCAGACTCCTACGGGAGGCAGCAGTGAGGAATATTGGTCAATGGGCGCAAGCCTGAACCAGCCATGTCGCGTGCAGGAAGACGGCCCTATGGGTTGTAAACTGCTTTTGTATGGGAAGAAACGACGGTACGTGTACTGTTTTGCCGGTACCATACGAATAAGGATCGGCTAACTCCGTGCCAGCAGCCGCGGTAATACGGAGGATCCAAGCGTTATCCGGATTTATTGGGTTTAAAGGGTGCGTAGGCGGGAGATTAAGTCAGTGGTGAAAGTTTGCGGCTCAACCGTAAAATTGCCATTGATACTGGTTTTCTTGAGTACAGTTGAGGTAGGCGGAATGTGGTGTGTAGCGGTGAAATGCTTAGATATACCACAGAACACCGATTGCGAAGGCAGCTTACTAAGTTGTGACTGACGCTGAAGCACGAAAGCATGGGGATCAAACAGGATTAGATACCCTGGTAGTCCATGCCGTAAACGATGATCACTAGCTGTTTGCGATATATTGTAAGTGGCAAAGGGAAACCATTAAGTGATCCACCTGGGGAGTACGCCCGCAAGGGTGAAACTCAAAGGAATTGACGGGGGCCCGCACAAGCGGAGGAACATGTGGTTTAATTCGATGATACGCGAGGAACCTTACCTGGATTTAAATGGGGAGTGACAGGCTTAGAGATAGGTTTTTCTTCGGACACTCTTCAAGGTGCTGCATGGTTGTCGTCAGCTCGTGCCGTGAGGTGTCGGGTTAAGTCCCATAACGAGCGCAACCCACGTTGTTAGTTACCAGCATGTAGTGATGGGGACTCTAACAAGACTGCCGGTGTAAACCGCGAGGAAGGTGTGGATGACGTCAAATCAGCACGGCCCTTACATCCAGGGCTACACACGTGTTACAATGGCCGGTACAGAGGGCAGCTACCCCGCGAGGGGATGCGAATCCTATAAAACCGGTCTCAGTTCGGATTGGAGTCTGCAACCCGACTCCATGAAGCTGGATTCGCTAGTAATCGCGCATCAGCCATGGCGCGGTGAATACGTTCCCGGGCCTTGTACACACCGCCCGTCAAGCCATGGGAGCCGGGGGTACCTGAAGTCTGTAACCGCAAGGAGCGGCCTAGGGTAAAACTGGTGACTGGGGCTAAGTCGTAACAAGGTAGCCGTACCGGAAGGTGTGGCTGGAACACCTCCTTTCTGGAGAGTTCGTCACGACGATGATTAATCATCAAAAAAAAGACAAGGAATCAAAGTACCTTACTATTACCGATTGCATTTATCCACAAAGCCTTTAAAGGCTGAAAAGTTCATTGACATGTTGGCAAATCAAAATAACACACACCTAAAAGGTGTTGGAAGAAAGTAGAGAAGGGCGCACGGAGGATGCCTAGGCTCTCAGAGGCGATGAAGGACGTGATAAGCTGCGATAAGCACCGGGTATTTGCAAATAAGAATTGATCCGGTGATTTCCGAATGGGGCAACCCGGTACCCTGAAGGGGTACCATTCCGCAAGGAAGGCAAACGTGGGGAACTGAAACATCTAAGTACCCACAGGAGAAGAAAACAAGAGTGATTCCCTAAGTAGTGGCGAGCGAAAGGGGAACAGCCCAAACCAATGTTGTTTAGGCAACATTGGGGTAATAGGACCTGTATAATCAACAACAATCGAACCGGAACGCTTTGGAAAGAGCGGCCACAGCGGGTGACAGCCCCGTACGGGCAAGAGCGTTAGCGAGACGGGTATCCTGAGTAACGCGGAACACGTGAAATTCTGCGTGAATTAGCCGGGACCATCCGGTAAGGCTAAATACTCCTGAGAGACCGATAGTGAACCAGTACCGTGAGGGAAAGGTGAAAAGCACCCCGAACAGGGGAGTGAAATAGTACCTGAAACCGTGCGCTTACAAGCGGTCGGAGTCCACATGATGGATGACGGCGTGCCTTTTGCATAATGAGCCTACGAGTTACTTCTCACCAGCCAGGTTAAGCACTTCAGGTGCGGAGCCGAAGCGAAAGCGAGTCTGAATAGGGCGCGATAGTTGGTGGGAGTAGACGCGAAACCTTGTGATCTACCCTTGGTCAGGTTGAAGTCCCGGTAACACGGGATGGAGGACCGAACGAGTAAACGTTGAAAAGTTTTTCGATGAACTGAGGGTAGGGGTGAAAGGCCAATCAAACTGGGAAATAGCTCGTACTCCCCGAAATGCATTTAGGTGCAGCCTCAAGACAGTTTTACAGAGGTAGAGCTACTGATAGGAAGCGAGGGCTTCACCGCCTATCAACTCCTGACAAACTCCGAATGCTGTAAAATGATTCTTGGGAGTGAGGGCATGGGTGCTAAGGTCCATGTCCGAGAGGGAAAGAACCCGGACCATCAGCTAAGGTCCCCAAATATATGCTAAGTTGACCAAACGCGGTTTGGTTGCAGAGACAGCTAGGATGTTGGCTTGGAAGCAGCCATTCATTTAAAGAGTGCGTAACAGCTCACTAGTCGAGCGACCGAGCATGGATAATAATCGGGCATAAGCATATTACCGAAGCTATGGATTGTTGAGACGTTGCATGCAACGTCTTTACTCTGGTAGGGGAGCATTCCAGCCGCATAGAAGGTGTTCCGCGAGGGATGCTGGAGCAACTGGAAAAGCAAATGTAGGCATAAGTAACGATAATGGGGGTGAGAAACCCCCACGCCGAAAGACTAAGGTTTCCTGATCAACGCTAATCGGATCAGGGTCAGTCGGGACCTAAGGCGAACCCGAAAGGGGTAGTCGATGGCAAGCAGGTTAATATTCCTGCACCTGCATACCAATAAAAGTGACGGAGAGTTGAGATGGCTGGGGGCTGACGGAATAGCCCGCTGAGCCTAGCCTTCGGGCAAAGCGAAGTCAAGCAAACTCTTCCAAGAAAAGCGAGGTATGCAGCTCGTACCACAAACGGACACACGTAGTTGGGTTGAGTATACTAAGGCGCTCGAGTGATCCACGGCTAAGGAACTCGGCAAATTCGTCCTGTAACTTCGGGAGAAAGGACGCCACTTCAGCGATGGGGTGGCCGCAGAGAAATGGCCCAGGCAACTGTTTAACAAAAACACATGGCTTTGCAAAATCGCAAGATGACGTATAAGGCCTGACACCTGCCCGGTGCCGGAAGGTTAAGAGGAGATGTTAGTCGCAAGGCGAAGCATTGAATTGAAGCCCCGGTAAACGGCGGCCGTAACTATAACGGTCCTAAGGTAGCGAAATTCCTTGTCGGGTAAGTTCCGACCTGCACGAATGGTGTAATGATCTGGGCACTGTCTCAGCCGTGAGCTCGGTGAAATTGTAGTATCGGTGAAGATGCCGATTACCCGCAACGGGACGGAAAGACCCCGTGAACCTTTACTGCAACTTTGCATTGGTTCTGGGTAAGTGATGTGTAGGATAGGTCGGAGGCATTGAATCGGCGTCGCCAGGCGTCGTGGAGCCAACCTTGAAATACGACCCTTTGCTTACTTGGAATCTAACTCCACAGTGTGGAAGACATTGCATGGTGGGTAGTTTGACTGGGGTGGTCGCCTCCAAAAGAGTAACGGAGGCTCCCAAAGGTACCCTCAAGACGATTGGTAACCGTCTGTAGAGTGTAATGGTAAAAGGGTGCTTGACTGTGAGACCGACAAGTCGAACAGGTAGGAAACTAGGGCATAGTGATCCGGTGGTTCCGCATGGAAGGGCCATCGCTCAAAGGATAAAAGGTACTCCGGGGATAACAGGCTGATCGCCGCCAAGAGCTCATATCGACGCGGCGGTTTGGCACCTCGATGTCGGCTCGTCACATCCTGGGGCTGGAGAAGGTCCCAAGGGTTGGGCTGTTCGCCCATTAAAGTGGCACGCGAGCTGGGTTCAGAACGTCGTGAGACAGTTCGGTCCCTATCTGTTGTGGGCGTAGGAGATTTGAGAGGCCCTGTCGTTAGTACGAGAGGACCGCGATGGACATACCGCTGGTGTACCAGTTGTTCCGCCAGGAGCATAGCTGGGTAGCTAAGTGTGGAAGAGATAAGTGCTGAAAGCATCTAAGCACGAAGCTCGCCTCAAGATGAGATCTCCCTTAAGGGGCGTTGAAGACGACGACGTTGATAGGCTGCAGGTGTAAAGGTGGTAACACCATAGCCGAGCAGTACTAATTACCCGAGTCTTTCTCCAGTGTTTTATAGTGTGTAGGTTATTTTGGTTTGCCGATTGTCATGAAACTTAAAAGATATTTTAGGTGGTTATAGCGACAAGGTTCCACCTCTTCCCATTCCGAACAGAGAAGTTAAGCTTGTCCGCGCCGATGGTACTGCGTATAGTGGGAGAGTAGGTCGCCGCCGAATTTTGAAGATCCCCGGTTCTGTAAAGAGCCGGGGATTTTTGCGTTTGTGTGGTTTTGATCCGCGAATGACGCGAATGACGCGAATCAGATCGACGGAGTCAATTTAAAAGAATTAGTACCTGGATTGATAGGGGTTTTTTGTCCACAGATTCACACAGATTAAAACTGATTACACCTATCGAACTCAAAACACAGAACTCAAAACACTGGTTACTGAAAACTGATCACTGTTTCCTGATTTCTGTTTTTAACCGCGAATCGAAGATCGACGGAGTCAATTTAACGAATTACACGAATTGATTTGTTCGTAATACGATTAACGACTGACGACCTGCGACTGACGATTGAACCCAAAACTCCGAACTCAAAACACCGCTTACTTTTTACTGCTCCCTGCTCATCACCTCTCCGACGAAATTGCAGCAAGTCATGCCTCAAACCTGCCTTTCTACGAACATCCCCAATAGCAATATGTAAATCGCGAAAATCCACGAAATTTGAGGATGAGATCCACATTATTAGCACATTCAACACCTGCGGTGTTGTGGGAACATTGTAATCCTTGCGCCCCCGGTTTCACCGGCGGCTATTCACATTGAAGTCCTTCGGACTTCCCCGCTTTCCGACTATGAGACTCTTCGACTCGTCAACTTTTTAAACTCTACGACTCATAGAACTGTTTTCTGCTCCCTGTTCCCTGTTCCCTGTTCCCTGTTTGCAGTGTGAAGTCTTGTTAAATTATAAAGTTTAAATATAACTTAATTGTTGATAGTTGTTGAAATCAACTAATATATTTAGTTTTGCTGCGTAAAATTATCAACCATGTTATCTAATATTAAACCTTTGGGTATGGCTTTAGGGCCTATGCTTAGTATGTTTGGCAAGGCTATGCGCACGATCCTCAAGCAAGAAGGATTGCCCTACACACTTGAACAATTGTATGTCCTTTATGTGGTTCGCGAATGCAAAGAGACTGTTGTTCAGCAGGATTTGGCCGAAAAACTTGGCAAGGACAAGTCTTTTATCCTCAGGATTGTGGACTCGCTTGAAAAAGAAGGCTTGATACGACGCATTGTGGACGCCAATGATCGGCGGCGAAATATTTTGGAGATTACCTATCTGGGCAACCAACTTATGAATCGCTTTTTTGAACTTGAATTGAGGTTCACCCAGGTTTTAATGAAGGAAATTGATCAAAAAGAAATGGAAACCTTTTATAATGTTCTTACCAAAATTCGCCAAAATTTAGGAGATGTGTGATTTTTTTCTTGAATAGTTGTTTTAGTCAACTGTGTTTAGGATCAATAATTAAAAAGTATATTAAAAATAAGACTATGAATTACAAAAGAATTGCCTTGGGAGCATTCGCGTTACTGATGTTTGTTTCGTGCAAAAAGAGCACCGCCCCGGTTAATGTGGTGGTTCAGCAGGATTATCCGGTAGTAGCTGTGGTTACTCAGGATGTGGAATTGCTGTCTGTCTATCCAGCGGTGTTGAAGGGACAGGAAGATATCGACATAAAACCCCGTGTGGAAGGTTTTATCGATGCGGTGTTTGTAGATGAAGGTTCAATAGTCAATAAGGGGCAGGCTTTGTTCCGTATTAGTTCACCATCGGCTGTGCAGCAGCTGGAAAGTGCCCAAGCTAGCTATAACACTGCCGTTACCGACCTTGAGCGGATGAAGCCATTGGCAGAGAAAGGCATTATCAGCGATGTGCGTATCAAAACTTATGAGAACATGGTGGCATCGACAAAAGCCGCCCTTGCTCAGGCGAAGGCAAACATCGGCTTTACAACCGTTACCAGCCCCGTAAGTGGTGTCGTGGGAGCAGTTCCCTTTCGGTTGGGTAGCTTGGTGAATAGTTCAACCATATTGACGACGGTGGCGAACACCGACCGGATCATTGCTTATTTCTCCCTTAATGAAAAGGAGCTGCTCGAATTTATGCGTCAGTGGGAAGGGCATTCGCAGGCTGAAAAGATTAAAAACATGCCTGCTGTGAAGTTATTGTTGGCCGATGGTAGTGAGTACGAAGAAACCGGGCGTATCGAAACGATATCGGGGGTGGTGGATGCCACTTCGGGTGCTGTAAATTTTAGAGCGTCCTTTTCCAATGAGCAGGGTCTCTTACGAAGTGGTACTAGCGGGAAGGTGATGATCCCACGAGTATTGAAAAACGTGATTCTGGTTCCTCAGAAGGCTACATTGAGCCAACAGGATAAGACCATTGTCTATAAGGTACAAGGCGACTCAGTGGTTCAAAAGGTCATCAGTGTGAAATCGACGCCCGATGGTAAAAGCTATGCCGTTTTAGACGGACTGGTGGCAGGTGACAAAATTGTAACCGATGGTGTTGCCACGCTAAAAAATGGTAAAAAAATCAAGTTGTAATTCTTTAAATATAGCATAATGCTAAAAACATTTATAGAAAGACCGGTGCTTTCCACCGTGATCTCAATTCTTTTTGTTGTGTTGGGCTGTATTGGCATCTTTACTTTGCCCATCGAGCAGTATCCAAATATTGCCCCACCTACGGTGAAGGTTTCTACCACCTATAGCGGTGCCAATGCCGATGCGGTGTTGAATAGCGTGATTATTCCTCTTGAGGAATCAATTAATGGGGTGGAGGGGATGACCTATATGACCTCTTCGGCCACCAATGGTGGAGGAGCCACTATTACGGTGTTTTTCAAGCAGGGGGTCGATCCTGATATTGCCACGGTCAATGTTCAAAACCGTGTTTCACAGGCTACCTCGTTGTTGCCATCCGAAGTGACACAAACTGGTGTTACGGTGCGAAAGCAGCAGAGTAGTACGCTTTTATTGATTTCTGTTTCGTCGGTCAATCCTGACTATGATGGGGAGTTTCTTCAAAACTATGCTAACATCAATATCCTGCCCCAAATCAAGCGGGTTGCAGGGGTGGGTGATGCCATGGTGTATGGCTCCAAGGATTATTCGATGCGGGTTTGGCTGAAGCCAGATGTGATGACCTCCTATGGCATTACGCCTTCGGAGGTGATTGGTGCTTTGAAGGATCAGAATATTGAAGCAGCCCCGGGTGAGTTGGGTGCCAACAGCGACCAATCGTTCCAATATGCATTGAAATATACAGGAAGGTTGAAATCGTCCGAAGAGTTTGAAAACATCATCATCCGTTCCAATAAGGCTCAGGTGCTAAGGCTTAAAGATGTGGCCAAGGTGGAATTGGGTTCTTTAAGTTATAATGTCATTTCGGAGAACAACGGCAATCCCACCATTGTGATTGCTGTTAGTCAAACCGCTGGTTCAAATGCCAAAGAGGTGATTGATCAAGTGAAGGGCGAATTGGCTCAAGCTTCCGAAACATTCCCTCCTGGGGTGCGATACGATTACGAATCGGATGCCAGTGCGTTTTTGGATGCCTCCATCGAAAAAGTGCTTCACACCCTTTTTGAAGCCTTTATCCTGGTGTTTGTGGTTGTCTTTATCTTCCTTCAAAATTTCCGATCCACTTTGATTCCGGCTATTGCGGTGCCTGTGGCCATCATTGGTACATTTTTCTTCCTGTCGATGTTTGGTTTTTCCATCAACTTATTGACCTTGTTCGCGCTGGTGTTGGCCATCGGGATTGTGGTGGATGATGCCATCGTGGTGGTGGAAGCGGTCCATGCCCAAATGGATGAAGGCGAAAAGGATCCCAAGAAGGCCACTTTCAAAGCCCTGCATGAGATTGCTCCGGCTATCGTCTCCATTACGTTGGTGATGTCGGCTGTGTTTATTCCGGTCAGTTTTATTGGCGGCACCAGTGGTATTTTCTTTAAGCAATTTGGTCTGACTTTGGCCATCGCCATCATTATCTCCGCAGTCAATGCGCTGACTTTGAGCCCTGCCCTTTGTGCCCTTTTCTTGAAATCGCACGACGATGAAATGAAAGAGAAGAGCATCTTCAAACGCTTTTATAAATACTTCAACCTCGGGTTTAATGCCATGACGGTGAAATATGGGTCTTCGCTTAAATATTTGGGCAAGAAAAGCCATCGGTGGATTACGGTTGGTATTGTTGTCGTGTTCACGGCCATTTTGGTGGGTTTGATGAAAATGATCCCTGTAGGGTTTGTCCCCGCTGAGGATAGCGGTATCGTGATGGGGATGATTACCCTGCCTCCCGGGTCTTCTTTGGAAAGAACCGACAGCATCGTGCGCAAAACTGTTGAGATAGCCGAATCAATCCCCAATGTGATTAGTGTGACCAGCATTACCGGGATGAGTTTTATCAGTGGTTCGGGTAGCCCTTATGCTTCTATGATCGTTAAATTGAAACCTTGGGACGAGCGTGAGAATACATCTCCTGAAGTGGTGGCCATGCTGAAGGAGAAAACGCAGCACATCACCACGGCTACCTTTATGTTTTTTGGTACACCTACTTTGCAGGGCTTTGGTATGAGCAGTGGCGTGGAATTGAACATGCAGGACAAAACTGGTGGTGACATCGATAAGTTTTATCGTGTGACCTCCGATTTTGTTGAGAAACTGCAAAATCGCGACGAGGTGATGATGGTGATGAACAGCTTTGACCCCCGTTTCCCGCAAAAACTGATTGAAGCCAATGTGGCCAAAATCAAAGATGCGGGAATTACACTAACCGACGTTATGACTGCCATGCAGGCTTACGTGGGCAGTATGTACGTGTCAAACTTCAATGTGTATGGCAAGCAGTATCGCGTGATGGTGCAAGCTGCACCCGAGTACCGCACCAAGTTGGAGGATTTGAACGGATTATCGGTAAAAACTGCCAATGGGAAAATGGCACCAATCACCGAATTTATCACCATCAAGGATGTTACAGGCCCCCAGACGCTCACCCGATTTAACCTCTTCTCTTCCATGGGAATTACTGTGATTCCCAATTATATGAAAGGGTATAACTCGGGAAGTGTGATCAATGCAATAAAAGAGATCGAGTTACCCGATGGTTATGGTTACGATTATGGCGGTATCACGCGCGAAGAGGTGAGTAGCAGCAATCAGACCGCCATCATCTTTGCTTTGTGTATTGTGTTCGTGTTCCTTTTGCTGGCAGCCTTGTACGAAAGTTATCTATTGCCTTTTGCTGTTATTTTATCTCTGCCTGTTGGATTGGCAGGTGTGTTCATCTTCATCTTTGCCTCGTTGATGAGTGGCAGTGGTATTATGAATAACATCTATGTGCAAATCTCACTCATCATGCTGATTGGCTTGTTGGCTAAAAATGCCATTTTGATTGTGGAGTATGCCTTGCAGCGGCGTAAAGCTGGCATGAGCATTCCCAAGGCTGCCATCAGTGGTGCCGTGGCTCGTTTGCGTCCTATTTTGATGACTTCGTTTGCCTTTATTTTTGGTCTGTTGCCATTGGCTCTTGCCACTGGTGCCGGTGCAATTGGTAACAAATCCATTGGGATTAGTGCGATTGGCGGGATGTTGATTGGTACCATTGTTGGGGTGATGGTTATTCCGGTGCTCTTTATGATGTTCCAGAGCCTGCACGAACGGTTGAGCCGCTATAAGATTGAAACTATCGACGACAATTTGAACGACATCAACGTAACACATTAAGAAAAATGGAAAACAATAGAATAAGCAAAAGATTGATTCTACCGGTGCTGATGGTGTCGGTGGGGTTGATTTCCTGCAAGACACACAAAGATTTGTCCCGTCCCGACATGGAGGCCTCGGCTCTTTATCGGAGCAACGATTCCAGTATGGGGAACACCTCTGTTGCCACCGATACCACTACCATTGCCGATATTCCGTGGAAAGAGTATTTTGCCGACACCCAACTTCAAGCTTTGATCGACGAAGGGTTGGCGAACAACTTCAACCTCCAGGTGGCCTATAGCCGCATTAAGCAGGCCGAAGCAGCCTTGAGCATGGCCCGTGGCGCCAACCTGCCCACAGTGAGCATTGCAGCGCAGGGCAGTGCTACCCGCATCAGCAATGGGAGCGATGGCACCAAGGTGTTGGGTTACAATACCAGTACAAGTCCCGTTCTTCAACTGGGTTTCATGGCTTCGTGGGAAATGAATCTTTGGGGTAAGTTGAGCAGCCAAACCAGAGCCAAGTATGCCTCCTTTTTGGCCAGTTACGAGTACCGCAACCTGATTCAAACCAATGTGGTTGCCAGTATTGCTAAAAGTTATTACACCCTGATGGCTCTTGACGAGCAGTTGCGCATCACCAAAGAAACAGTGGAGCTATTGAAGCAAAGTGCCCAAACCATGCAGCTGCTCAAGGATGCTGGTCAGGCTACAGGTGCCGCGGTGGAGCAGAGCAATGCCTTGCTGTACAATACCCAATTGTCCATCCCAGCCCTTGAGAGCAGCATTCGGCAGCAGGAAAATGCCATTTGTGTGCTTTTGGGACGTGCTCCCGGCCCCATTGCCCGTGCCAGTATTATATCCCAAACCGGGGCGCCTCGTTTGGAAACCGGTATTCCGGCTCAAATGATGGCGCGCAGACCTGATGTGAAGCAAGCCGAGCTGGCATTTTGTTCGGCCTTTGAGTTGACTAAGGCAGCCCAGGCGAGCTTGTATCCAACCTTTACCATCAGTACAGCCTCCCTCGGATATGCATCGGGTCATCTTTCTGACTTTTTTAATCCGGCAAACATAGCGGCCACCATTGCGGCAGGTATCAGCCAGCCACTGCTTTATAAAAAGCAGTTGAAAGGCAATGTGGTTATTGCTAAAGCCCAACAGGAGGAGGCTTTGCTGAACTTTAAAAATGCAGTTCTTGTGGCTGGACAGGAGGTGTCGGACATTTTGTTCGGTTACCAGACTTCGCTCAATAAGGACGAGTTGCGCGATAAACAAATCGAGTCTCTTACAAAGGCTGTTGATTTTACCCAGGAATTGCTTAAGGCGGGAGAAGCCAATTACACTGAAGTGTTGACAGCCCAGCAAAGCTTGTTGGCAGCCCAACTCAGCCAGGTGAACGACCGTTTGGAACAGCTCAATTATAGCGTAAGCCTCTACAAAGCCCTTGGCGGCGGATGGCGCTGATGTCATTTATGTGAATAAGCGGCCGTTTCCTTTGTGGGACGGCCGCTTTTTGCATCAAACATCCCGTTTGTCGTTCAATCGCCTTTATGTGAGAGGTCGTTTTGGCGTTCTACCCGCCCTGGGGATATTATTTTCTGATTTATTGGACGGTATGATTCGTTCCTTTCCCCAACGATATCTGGCCTCTTTCTTTTTAGGGTGATATAGTTGCTAACCATTTTTTTTTAGGCTATATTAACGGTGTGTTGTTGCATCGGTAGAATTTGTTTTTTCTCATGGGTTGTATGTTTTTTCAAAGAGTACTGCTATGAAGAAGGGGAATGTTTTTTTATTGGATTTGGAATTTGAGTATAAATTGTGGAAAAAAAGATTGGAGCTCTTTATTCGTGAATTGCGTTTTTTTTGCGACCGCAACGATGAAGTTCGTTTATTGAAAGGGCGCAAAGAGCTTGAAGCATTGAAGATCGATGCCATCATGGTTCATCGGAAGGCTCTTGAAACACTTTTGAACCGGATTAAAGTGCAAGAGCAGGAGTTGCAATACTACAACAAGGATTTTCCCATCACCGAAATGCACCAGTATTTTGTCGATCATATAGAGCTTAGGGATCAGATGCAAAGGATCTTAAATGAACACCTTCAAATCTCTGATGAGTTGCTCAATGACCTTTCAATCTGATTGGGTGTTTTTGAAATATGTGGATTTTGGTTTTCTTTGTATCAAATTTATAAACGATGCCTAAAGATTTAAAACTACGGATCAAAATAAAAGCACTTCCCGAGGATGTTTATGCGGCCTTGACCAACCCTTTTGCCATTGAGTTGTGGACTGGTTATCCGGCAGTAATGGATACAACGCCCGGTTCTCCTTTCGAACTCTTCGAGGGGGATATTGCAGGCCATAACATTGCATTTGTCGAAAATGCCCGAATCGATCAGGAGTGGTATTTTGGCGACAATGCCGAACCATCCATTGTGACGCTTAAAATATTTCCCAATGGCGCCAGTGCTACCCAGCTCGATGTGCTGCACACCAATATCCCCGATGATGCTTTTGACGACATTAAAATGGGTTGGGAGGAGCATTACCTTTCAGGATTAAAAGAGTTCCTGGAGATCTCCGACGAATAGAGTACCTTCTCATAAGGTTCCTTCAAGCAGCTTCATTAATTGGGCTGCTTTTTTATTTGGTCGAAACTATTTGTAAATGAGTGTATTTTGTTGAAGGGGCGTGCTTTTGGCATAATTTTAGCAGTGGGAATGGCGTGGTAGAATTTTTGAATTTTCAAAAGCGTGTTTGTAAATGGGCTTAGTCAAAATTGCCGTTGTCGATGATCATAAGATTGTTCGGGATGGCTTGAAATCTTTACTTCAGGAGACTCCGGATGTTGAGTTTTTGTTTGATGCTTCCAAAGGCCAGGAGTTTTTGTCGCTGATGGCTTCTTTTTCTCCTGATATAGTAGTTGTGGATCTTAATATGTCGGTGCTGGGTGGTGAGGAGACCATCCGGCTGGCCCAACGACAATATCCCAAGGTGAAGTTTATTGGACTGACCGCTTCTGGCGACGAATGGGTTTTTCGAATGGTTAAGGCCCTGGGATTTGCTGGTCTTGTTTTAAAACAGAATGGTTTCGATGTTCTACTGCAAGCCATACGTGTTGTTGCCGGAGGGGGAAACTATTTTTCGCAGGAGTTTCTGCTCCAGTTGCTCAATCGTTCTTGTGCCGATCCTATCCATTTGACCGAACGGGAAAAGGAGATACTAGATCTGATCAGTCAAGGTCTCTCCACACAGGTTATTGCCGAGAGATTGCACCTGAGCCAGCGCACCATCGAAAAGCACCGTTCCGAATTGTTGAGTAAAACCAACTGTTCCAATTCTGTTTCATTGGTGGTTTATGCCATGAGAAACCGATTAATTGAATAAAACATTTTTTTGTTGAAAACCGTCCGTGTTTCCCGTCCTTTTTCATCGTGGAAACAATCAACCATATTAAGTGTTTATCCCCATATAAAAACAGCGTTAGTTGTATTTATTTGTTTCAGGGAGTTTATTGGGAATTGCTGCCGAAGCTTATAGTTTTTAATTAAAAAAAGGGAAATGAAGTTAGTTGATTTAAAAACAGGTCAGAAATTAAATCTGGGTTTTGGGTTGTTGTTGGTTTTGTTGGTTCTTGTTGCCGTGGTGGGAGCCGTGGCTCTGCGGTATTACCAAAAAGCTTCTCAAAAAGCGGAGTATGTGAACTTTGCCGATGCCTATTTTATCACCGCTATGGTTGATGCAGGTAATTATCGGTATTTGCAGGATGAATTGTATTACCAAAAGGCATTGGATAACTGTGACAGCACTTACCAGCAGATGGATCTGTTGATGGAACTAATGAGCGATGAGGGGCAGATCGCTGAGATGGCCGAAGTGACCAAGGATCTTGGGGTTTATGTGGCATCTTTGGAGAATACCCATCTTTTGATAGGCGACCGGAAACAACTGCTTGTCGAAGTGAAACGGCTTGGTGATGGCATTGGGAACTTGATTGGCTATAGCAACATAAACCTAGTTAATGCCAGAATGAATTACCTCTATTATATCTCATACAACGACTCCGCTGCCATTGGTCGATGCCTGGCCGCCATGAAACAGTTGAACCGGCAGAGCACAGGGGAAGTGGAAACCTTAAGTCGGCAGTATATTACAGAAGTGGAAAAGCTGCTGCCATTGATGGCCGAGATGTCAAAAGCTGATGAGTCCCAGCGGTCGTTGGGGCAATCCATTATGGAGAGGCTCGATGGAGAAGCGGTTGTGATATCTGAAGAGGCTGCTGCTGCCAATGATCGTGCCATGTTGGGACTGGTACTTCTTACGGTTCTGGCGGTTGCTTATGGGATTTATATCAGTTTAAAGGTTGGAAATTACTTCCGCAAAGCTGTGGTCGATAATGTCCGTTTGGTGGAAAAGGTGGCCTCGGGAGAACTGATGGTCAATGTTGACCAGGCTTCCTTGGCAACAAAAGATGAATTTGGCGATTTGGCGCGAGCCATGGATCAGTTGATCAATCGTTTGCGCGACATCCTGTCGGGCGTGCGCAACAGTGCCGAACAGGTCAATATTGCCGGTGCTCAAACCAGCAGTGCTTCGCAGCAACTTTCTCAAGGAGCCAATGAACAGGCTTCTGGTGTGGAGGAGATCTCTTCAACCATGGAAGAAATTGCCGGTAATGTGCAGCAAAATACCGACAATTCGCAACGTGCCGAGAAAATTGTGGTCAACCTTTCTAAAGAGTTTACTTTGGTGGGGCAGGCTGCTTCGGGTAGTTTGGAGTCGGTGCGCAACATCTCTGAAAAAATAAACATCATCACCGATATTGCCATTCAAACCAATATATTGGCCTTGAATGCTGCGGTGGAAGCTGCCCGCGCTGGTGAACATGGACGTGGATTTTCTGTCGTTGCCACCGAAATCAGACGATTGGCCGAGCGTAGCAAAGTGGCTGCAACCGAAATTGTGGATCTGGCATCCAGTAGTGTGAAAGTCACCGAGGAGGCCGCCGGACGTTTTGTTAGTCTGATTGCTGAAATTGAAAACACCACCCGTTTGGTGCAGGAAATTGCCGCAGCCAGTATTGAGCAAAATAGTGGTGTTGCCCAGGTGAACGATGCCATCCAACAACTGAATGGCATCACCCAGCAGAATGCCGCTGCCTCGGAGCAGTTGGCCAGCAATGCCGAGGAGCTTTCGAGCCAGGCTGAGCATATGAAAGAGATGATTGCCTACTTTAAGATTGCCGATTCTTACGGTTCGTCTGTTGTCCGACCTAAGGATACCAATGTGAATGCGTGCCCTGTTTCCGAAGCTCAAATCACTAAGACCAACAAAAGCAAAAAAGGTTCGGATACGATTCAAATCGATCTTAATATGCAGAGTGGGTTCGAAACGGAATACGAAAAGTTTTAAAGATTGAATTTTTCTCAGGCGATTGGCTCCACTCATGGGTCAATCGCCTTTTTTTATGCGTGATACTCCGGTTGCCGATTGTTGTAATTGTGTGTCGTTTGCGTTACTTTTGAGCTGTTGCAAAATTTAATTAGCTATTGATTTATGATTGAGGAGGATCGTTCGGTTAGGATTAACAAATATTTGAGTGAGGTGGGATATTGCTCAAGGCGGGGTGCCGACAAATTGATTGAGGAGCGCCGGGTCACCATCAATGGCAAAGTGCCCGAAATGGGAACCAAAATTATGCCTGGCGATGAAGTGCGGGTGGATGGCAAGTTGATCTCCCCGCCCAAGGAAGAGCATGTTTACATTGCCTTCAACAAACCCATTGGCATTGTTTGCACCACCGATGTGAAGGTGGAAAAGGACAACATCATCGACTACATCAACCATCCCAAACGGATTTTTCCCATTGGTAGGTTGGACAAACCCAGTGAAGGATTGATTCTACTGACCAGCGATGGCGATATTGTCAACAAGATTCTTCGTGCCCGCAACAACCACGAAAAGGAGTATGTGGTCACTGTCGACCGCCCCATCACAGCAGAATTCATCCGCCGCATGAGCAATGGTGTGCCCATTCTGGATACTGTGACCCGCAAATGCCATGTGGAACAGGTGAGTCGTTTCGTATTCAAAATCATTCTCACCCAAGGGCTCAACAGGCAAATCCGCCGTATGTGCGAATACCTCAATTATCGCGTGTTGAAACTAGTGCGTGTCCGCATCATGCATGTGAAGCTGGATGTCCCCATTGGTCAGTGGCGCAACCTGACGCCAGAAGAACTTGAAAAGTTTCTTCAGTCGACAGTTTCATCCTACAAAACATACAACGACCGCATTTGATTTATTGGATGAGGATTCTTCTGGCTTCCGCTTTGGCGCCCGTTTGAAGTTGGATGATGTAGATCCCCTTGGGAAATGTTGAAACATCAATGTTCACCCTGTGCCAGCCTTGTGCGGCTGGAAGTGTAATTCTATGGATCTCCTGTCCGCAAATATTGGTAAGGGCTATCGTGTATGGGTGGGCGCCATCTTCAATTTCAACAGTCAAATGGTCTTTTGCCGGCATGGGGTATATTTTCAATCCTTCGGTTTTTGCGGAAGGCGTCGATGTGATGGTTCGTTCGTATGCTAAGGCGGCATCAAATACCTCTTGTACGAATTGGGGCGCCACCAGTTCCGTGGCTGCTGCATTGGGATGGCTGTCTCCGGAAGAGGTTCTGAACTCATTTTTCATGATGCCGTTTTCGTCGGTTAACTTGGCAAAAAAGTCGAATACAAACACATTTTTCGGGAAGTGGCCATATTCTGTATCCAATCCTTTGGCCAGGATGTTCTTGGCCCAGAAACAAAACTCTTTTGCGTAGGCTGCCTGGGTGGCACTGGTGGATGAGGCTTCCAATGGTGCATTGGTCCAGATGACGAAAAAATTATTGGGATGTTGCTCCATGATGCGAACCATGCTGCGCCAGTGCCATTTGTAGTTGTAGATGCTTTTATAGGTTGGATTTTGCATGTCGCTGATGCTTCCCGCAGAGGCGATCTCCGAGGATGGGAAACACGATTTCACAATGATGATTTTGTAATTGTTGAGATATGCATCGGGCTTAAGCGATAGGTTTCCTTCGAAAAAATTACGCATGGTAACCCACTCGTTGTCGCCGGGGACAAACCACTCATGATTCATGGTAACCTTTTGATCCCCTGTGAATAGTTTTATTTCGTTGTATTTAACCAACTCAAGGCTGACCGAGGTGCTGCTGCCGTTGGGACCTAGGATGTTGAGGCCCGTTGAGTGGTGCAGAAACATGGCGTTCCTGAAGGTTTGTTGAGCCTGAAGCTGGTAGCACAAGAACATGATCAATATGAGGGTTGCTGCTTTTTTCATAAAGTGAGTTGTAGGGTTTTTTTTGACATCAAAAGTTATGGCTTTTTTTCATACCATCAAAAAAAACAGGTGTCCGTTATGGATTCACCTGTCTGTTTTTTATGCCCTTACCGGGTTGATCAGCATCTTTTTTATTCTGAAATAAAAGAGTGTGGCGCAAAGTCCCAAGCCTATCGGGAATCCGAGCCAGATGCCCGCGGGACCCAAGCCTGCCTTGAAGGCTGCCAAGTAACTGATGGGGATGGCCACCCCAAAGTAGGAAAACAGTGTTAGTATGCCGGGTACACGGGCGTCGGCCATGCCGCGTAAAACTCCTGAAAATATGATTTGTATGGCATCAAAGATTTGGAAAACCACCAATATGATGATCAATCCGGTGGCAACTTTTGCCACTTCGGTGCTTGAGGTGAACAGGTAGGGTAATGTGCTGCTGAATAGCAGGAAAAAGCTGCTGATAACCACCACCATAATGGTGACGATTTGCGTGGAAGCTACCGATGCACGCCGTAGCAACTTGGGTTGCTGGCGTGATGAAAGCTGGCTGATGCGGATGGTGGTGCTGACGCCAATGCCTTGGTATAACATGAATCCCAACGTGGAGAGGCTGATCACAATCTGGTGCGCCGCCAAACCAATCTCCCCGAGCCATCCCATCATGATGCCGGCAACAATAAAGGCCGATGCTTCTGAAAAGATATGGATGCCCATGGGGACGCCCAATCTATATAATGTTTTTATATGGCTTAGTGCCACTTTTGTTATTGTCTGGTATTTGGTTGTAATGGTTTTGTGTTTTGTAACAATGATCAGCATGGCGATGGCCATGGCAATGCGTGTCAAAAGGGTGGAGAAGCCAGCGCCATATAGCCCCATCTCTGGCATCCCGAGCTTGCCATTCATAAAGGCATAGTTCCCAATAATGTTGAGCACATTCCCCGAAAGTGTAATCACCATGGCGGTTCGCGTGTTCGACATTCCTTCAAAAAGCTGCTTGCCGGTTAAAAATACCATCAGCGGTAGCAGCGATAGGGCAATGTAGATGTAATATTCCTGTGCGATGGGAATTATATGTTCGGGCTGGTTCATTCGGGGCATCACCATGTACAATAAGGCGGCCACCCCTAAGAGGATGGCGGCCATCATTAGGTTGGAGACCAAGCCGTTTTTCCAAAGGCTTTTCACGGCTCCATAATCCTGGTCGGAATATGCCCGTCCGGTTAACGGCGTCAGCGACATGGCAAAGCCCATCCCGAAAATAAGGGGCAGTGAAAACAGAGTGTTGGCAAATGATGCCGCAGCCAACTCAGTGGTGCCTAATTGGCCTATCATGATGTTGTCGGCCAGGCCAACGGTGATCTGCCCCAATTGCGATATTACAACAGGCAAGCCAAGTTTGATGGTTGCCCGATAGTGCGACCGGTGTAAACGCCAATATCTTTTCATTTTTCTTTCATTTTTCTGAATGGCACAAACCGTTCCGCAAATCCCGGTTGAAGGAGTGCCAATCATATTTTTTTGATAAAATGGTTTTGCCGGATCCGCTACATTTTGAGCGGCAACCCGGCCTTAGCGATACCTTTCCCTTGTGGCAACAGCATTCAAACAGTGGTCAAAGCAGCAGATGCTTTGGGTTTTAAGGTGGAAAACAGTTTGATTGCCTTGATGCTGCAACAAGTCGCAAAAAGCAATGCAAAAATAGTGCTTAATATCATCCTTTGGCGTTATCAATCCTTAATGTGCTGTTAAATGCTGTTAAGTCACTGCATGGTGGCAATAACTCACGCCTGGCAACCTTGCGGCTAAGCAAATCGATCGATTGGTTTTCGAGAAAATTTATTGCTTAAATTGTATAATGGTGAAAAAATATACAAAACTATTGTTTTGTGTGAAAAATAAGTTAAAATTTGTGATCTAAAAATTCAAGCAAATGAAGTATCCCATTTTTATTGCCCTGTTTCTTCTTGCCCTTGTTAGTTGGGGGTGTAACGGAAAGGGCTCAGAGGTTGATCCGCCAGCAGAGCGTACTATTGCAGTCAAAACTTTTGATAATCAGCGGTTGGCATTTGGGGGCGGCCACCCACAAAGTTGCGAAGGGGTTTTTACCTTCCCCGATGATCCCACCAAAATAAAAACTATTCGGATGTATGTGAAGCTCCGTTGCCCGCAAGGTGGCTGCAATGCCTGGGATATGTTTGCCAACGTACGGGTGAAGGATCAAGCATCGGGGGAGTGGTTTGAAATTGGGCGGTTTATCACACCTTATGGCGTTGATAATGTTAAGCGCACAAAAGGTTTTGAGATTGATGTCACCGACTTTAAGTCGCTTTTGAGTGGGGAGGTGGCTCTACGTGCTTTTATTGAAGTTTGGGGGGATGATGGCTGGTTGTTGTCGCTTGATTTTGAAGTGGTGGAAGGTGAGCCCGATTTTCCTTACTATGCAGTGGCTCAAGTTTTGGATCATGCCCGTCATTCACTCGATGGCATCCCTTATGGCGAGAACCATCAATTTGAGGTTGAAAAATCCATCACCATCCCAAGCAATGTTCAAAAGACCAGTTTTCGAACTATTATCAGCGGTTGGGGTCATGCCACACCGAGCGATGCCGATGGCCGTCCCTGTGCCGAATGGTGTTTCCGCACCCATCAAATCTTGATCGATGGGGTGCCACTTTTCCATCACGAATTGAAAGGCATCGGGTGTGCTTCAAATCCAGTGCAGCCTCAAAATGGTAACTGGTCTCCCGACCGCGCCGGATGGTGCCCGGGGATGGAAGTGCCCGTGCGGCACGATCTGTTTGCCGGAACCATGGCCGGTGCCAACTTTTGTTACCGTTACCAATTGGCGCCTTGGGTCAATAATATGCAGTCGTCGGCCGACAACAAGCATGCTTATTATGCCATTTCGAGTTTTGTGGTGGTGAAAAGCAAAACACCTTTTGCCGGGGTTCCGGTGGTAGATGCTTGTCCTTGATTGGAGGGTGTTGGCTAGGGATAATATTAGGCCGTGCTTGAATGCTTTAGGTACTGTTTTTTTGCTCAGTTTATCTTCACTGTTTTGAAATATTCTTCCAGTATTTGTTGGGCTTGGAGTATCTGCTCCTGGGTGTTTTCGGGTGTTTTCATCAGTTGGTAAGCTTCCCCCATGGCTTCCCATTTGTGTATGCCCAACTTATGGTAGGGCTGTAGTTCTATCTTTTCAAGGTGTTGGCAATATTGGTAGGTTTGCCCCAGCCGGTGGAGCTCTTCTGGTGCGTCGGTGAGGCCGGGGATCAGCACATATCTAAGCCAGAATGGTTTTTGAGAGGCCTCGCGGTGTGCCACAAGTTGTTTTACCGTTTCCCGGTCATGAACGCCAGTGATTAGTTTGTAGCCATGCTGGTTGGTGTGTTTGATGTCGATCATCACCAAATCGGTGAGGTCGTCGAGCAAGCGTTTCACATCCTGGTTGAATACCGAGCCGTTGGTATCGATGTTGGTATGGATGCCCTGCTGTTTGAAAGCCGCGAAAAGAGGGTAGAGGTTTTTGCTTTGAAGCAAGGGCTCGCCACCCGATATGGTGACCCCGCCCGTATGGCCGAAATAGGGTCGCAAATTGCAGGCTCGCCGAACCAGTTCCTCGATGGTGTATTCTTCACCCCCCTTGAGGGCAATGGTATCGGGGTTGTGGCAGTAGAGGCATTTGAGGTTGCATCCCTGCAAAAAAACAACCATGCGAATGCCCGGGCCGTCGTGTGTTCCAAACGATTCGATGGAGTGGACTTTCAATAAGTTGTTGGAACTGTTCATATTTAATAAAAAAACAACCGCTCCTGAGTTTTAAATTCGGAGCGGTTCTGAGTTTTACATTTTATCGTGGAATGAGCGTGAGAGTACTTCCATCTGCTGTTCTTTCGACAATCGGATGAAGTTGACGGCATAGCCCGATACCCGAATGGTGAGCTGTGGGTATTTTTCGGGGTTGGCCATGGCATCTTCCAGCATTTCGCGGTTGAGCACATTCACATTCAAGTGTTGCGCATCTTTGGCGAAGTAGCCGTCGAGCACGGCCACCAGGTTGTTGATGCGCTCCTCTTCATTGGCGCCCAGTGATTTTGGCACCATCGAAAAGGTGTTGGAAATCCCGTCCTGCGAATCGCAATAATCAATCTTCGAAACCGAATTCAACGAGGCTAGTGCGCCATGGGTGTCGCGGCCGTGCATGGGGTTGGCACCCGGTGCAAAGGCAATGCCGGCACTTCGGCCATCGGGCGTGGCACCTGTTTTTTTGCCATAGACCACATTTGAAGTGATGGTCAACACCGAAAGGGTGGGCTGGGCATTTTTATAGATCTTGAACTTGCTAATCTCTTCGTTGAACTGCTTCACAATGTCGCGCGCGATGAAATCAACACGGTCGTCGTCGTTGCCATATTTGGGGAAATCACCTTCAATCACGAAATCGATGGTCAACCCTTGTTCGTTGCGGATGGGGCGTACCTTGGCGTGCTTGATGGCAGAGAGGGAATCGGCAACAATCGACAAACCAGCAATGCCATAGGCCAGGTTGATGTGCGGGTTGGTGTCTATGAGTGCCATCTGTGTTTTCTCGTAGTAGTATTTGTCGTGCATGTAGTGGATGATGTTCATCGACTCGTTGTACACGCGGGCAACTTCCTTGATGGAAAGTGAGAACCGTTTCATCACCTCGTCGAAATCGAGGTGTTGGCTATTGATGGGCTCAATGCCTTCAACCATTGGCGTGCCGGTCATCTCGCAACGGCCCTCATTCAATGCCAAAAGCAAGGTTTTTGCCAGATTGGTCCGGGCACCAAAAAATTGGATGTGGCGGCCTAAATCCTGGAACGAAACGCAGCAAGCAATCCCATAGTCGTCGCTTTGGCGGTTGCAGCGCATCAAATCGTCGTTTTCGTATTGGATGGCTGATGTGTCGATGGATACTTTGGCGCAGTAAGCTTTGAAGCCGGCTGGCAAATCCTTTGACCAAAGGATGGTGATGTTGGGTTCGGGGGATGGCCCCAAATTGTATAGGGTGTTGAGGAACCGGAACGAGGTTTTGGTCACCTTGCTGCGGCCATCGATTAGCATTCCACCAATGGATTCGGTCACCCAGGTGGGGTCGCCGGCAAAAATCTGTTCGTACGCGGCAATCCTGAGGTGACGCACCATGCGCAGTTTCATCACAAACTGGTCGATGTACTCCTGAGCTTCGGTTTCGCTGATCAACCCCTCTTCCATATCGCGCTGGATAAAGATGTCGAGGAACGACGACACATTGCCCAGCGACATGGCAGCACCATCCTGATCTTTCACCGCTGCCAGGTAACCCATGTAGGTCCATTGAACGGCTTCCCTGCCGTTTTCAGCCGGACGGCTCAAATCCAATCCGTAGGTGTTGCCCATTTCAATCATGGCATGCAGGGCTTTGATCTGCTCTGTCACCTCCTCACGCAGGCGGATGGTCTCATCGGTCATGGGGCCGGTGATGTTGGCCAGATCCTGCTTCTTGACTTCGATCAGGCGGTTGAGACCATATAGAGCCACCCGGCGGTAGTCGCCAATGATGCGTCCTCGGGCATAATTGTCGGGCAGTCCGGTCAGGAATCCCAGCGACCTAAACTTGCGAATCTCGTCGGTATAAGCATCAAAAACGCCGTCGTTATGGGTTTTGACATGTTTGGAGAAAGTTTCGTCGATATATGGATGGGGTTGAAGTCCGTTTTCAGCCAGCGCCTTTTTAACGATGTTGTAACCACCAAAAGGCTTCATTGCACGCTTGAGCAATTGGTCGGTCTGCAGACCCACAATTACTTCGTTCTCTTTATCGATGTAGCCGGGGCCAAATGCCGTTACGGATGAAATCGTATCCACGTCAATGGCCAGTACCCCCCTGTTGGCACGTTCCTGTGCCAACGCTTGCTTGCAGGCATTCCATAGTTTTTTGGTGCGGGCAGTGCAACCTGTTAAAAAGTCGTGCGTGCCTTCGTATGGTGTGATGTTTTGTTTGACAAAGTCGCGGACATCAATGGTGGTGTTCCATACGCCCGGGTTGAATTCTCTTCTCTTCATCTTTTTATAATTAGCGTTTTGGTGCCCTCCTTCAAAAGAGAGTCATAGCTGTTTGCTGGCACTCCTGAAGTTTTTTTAGCTGTTGTAAAGTTAATTCAATTCGATGGTTTTGCTGCTTTGTTTTTTTCTTTATTTAGATTTATTAAGAATTACATCAAAGTCCGGTTTGACTGATGCGATGGCTGCTTCAGGTTGAGGATTGATGGCTTTGTGTGTCAAAATATCATCTTCATTCATCTTTTTGACATGGTTCTAGTCCTTGAAGGTAGTTTTGCCTGTTGAAAATTGAATTGATGTGAAATGAAGAAACTCATTTTTTTATTTTTATTGATGATTTCTATTTTGTCGTGCGATTATTTTGAATACCATCCTTACGACATACCTCATAAAGGAAGTGGCTACCATCAAATCAATGCCAAGAACATCGCCCGCATCGAAAGCCTTGACCAATCTCGCGACACCATTCGTTTTGCCTTTATGGGCGATACTCAGCGGTTTTACGACGAGACGGTTGCTTTTGTGAAACACCTCAATCGCAGAACCGATGTCGATTTTGTGATCCATGGCGGCGATTTGACCGACTTTGGCATGACCAAAGAATATATTTGGGTGCACGACATCATGAAAAAACTCACGGTGCCCTATGTGGCCATTGTTGGCAACCACGACCTGGTGGGACATGGCAAGGAGGTTTACGAGGATATATATGGCGATTTCAACTTTGCCTTCGTGTTTCGTGGCACCCGGTTCATTTTTCTCAACACCAATGCTCTGGAATTTGATTATGCCACGGCGGTGCCCGATTTCGACTTCATGTTGCAATTTATCGATGATCAGCCCGAAGTTCAACGAACTATCGTCGCCATGCATGCCGAGCCCTTCAGTGAACAGTTCAATAATAACTCAAGGTTGATGTTCAACCATATTGTTGAGCGTTATAAGAACCCTCTTTTTTGCCTGCATGCCCATGCCCACCGTTTGATGGTGGATGATTTTTTCAACAACGGCATCATCTATTATGGCTGCGAAGCCATGGAGGATCGCAGTTATATGTTGTTTACCGTTACCAAAGGCTCTTATGAGTACGAGGTGATTAAATATTGATTTATTATGAGATTGTTTTTATCTCTGTTGCTTTTTCTTATTTTTTCTTTTGCTTCCTGGAGCCAAACAAAGCATGACTCAAAAATTGAGAGTTATAAGAGTCGTTGGAATCGGCTGATTCCAACTCAGTTGAAGGGACAGTTTGCCGGCTCTATGGGTATGTTGTCGGCGGGTGCCGGATGGAGTTATGGCAAACGGCGCCAATGGGAGACCGATTTGATGCTTGGGTTTGTGCCTGGAAACAAATATGAGGAGGGGCATACCACACTGACGCTGAAGGAAACTTATACCCCGTTCAGGATTCATCTTGGAAAGGATTTCCACCTTGAACCCTTGACTGTGGGGCTTTATATGACCAAGATTTTTGGTGAGTACTTTTGGTCCTCACTGCCCGAGAAGTATCCAAAGGGGTACTATTTTTGGGCCGTCAATACCCGGTTTAATTTTGCCATGGGGCAAGCCGTCACCATCCCTTGCAACAGCAAACGGCTCAGTCGTTCCATCAGTGCTTTCTATGAAGTGAATACCAACGACCTCTACTTGATCAGTGCTGTCGGCAATCAATCTATCAAACTGAAGGACATCATTGGATTGTCGATCGGGGTGCGGTTCCGTTTTTTTGATTGAATCAGTAATTGTTGGGGCTTCAATGACTGGTGATTCATTGGCGATGCAGGATTTTGATTCTCTTTTCCTGTGCAGTCAGCGACCTTGCTTATCGTGCTTGCCGCGCGATCGCGGTGTCTTGTCTCAGCTAGTGCGGTGTTGTAGCCAACCTTGCCGGTATTAGTTGCAATTTTCATGCTGGTGGTTTCAACCTTTCTTATATGGGTTGTAAACCGCACCCAAGCTGGCGACACGGGGCACCAATTTTTCAAAGTTGTCTGTATTTTTTGCATGGCCTTTTTCGTTATTCTTTGCCATAACATTGATATTTAGGTGGCTATTCAATTGATTGACTCTAATCAATTGAAGGAAAATTACGATCTAATGAAATGGTTAATGGCAATTTTTGTGGCTGCTGTTTGCCTGTTGTGGTGTGTTTGCTTTCATTTGCGCTCAGGAACTGATTCTTTTCTTAATAGCTGTATCGGATAGATAGAGCGAGTCATCGATACACTTGAATTGGGGTTTCTCCCCAAAGCCTTATTTTCTTATTCTCTCTTTGCAGAGAAAAAGTAAGAAAAAAGCGAACAAGGCTGCGCATTTCGCAAAGAAACAGAAAAAATCTTCTTGGCTTGACTGTTTTTTATTAATAAGATCGCGCTGTATTCCAAAGCACAATTTCCTTTTTTATATTGATTGTATTATCTCTTAACTGTTCCCATTTTAACATTCCATCTTCGCCAGTTCCTCTAATTTTTTCAAATAGGTATTCTACATCACCCTTGAAATTTGCTGGGTATCTTAATATCGAATAAAAGTCATTAACACTTCCATAGTTACGTAAAAAGAAATCATTGAAAGGATTTCTTTCGGTTATAAATTGTCCAATTAAATCGACTAATTTTATACTATACAGATGTTGATTAGTCTTTATTAACTCATAGTAGTCAGATAGTTTATGTGTTTTTTTGGGGGGAGATTATTTGTCTCCTGAAGTAATCCTTTCATTAACAGTTCTAATCCATGATAATAATTAAAAAGAAGAGGTACACCAATTTTAAAATCATTCCATCTTGTTTTTTGATCATATTTTCCCCTCGATTCTTCATAACTTATTGATGGATCAGGTTTAGAAAATGTGACATTTTTATAGTTGATTTTGCCCATTTCATTTATGGCTTCTCTAACAAGATTCCAAAATTGATATGCAGTTCCGATAAAATTATAGTTTTCCATAGGTTATTTCTTTTTTTGCGATTTAATAGAAACTTGATTTTACTTCTTTTCAGGAAAGATAATCAATATTGCTTAACATCCTTGGTGTATAGGGTTGAAATAATTAATGTACCATAGTGATAAAAGATAAAACATTGTTGAGCTATTGCGATTAGGCTTCCCTCGCAGAGATACCTAAAAATATCCCCTTTGGGGAACACCCTCCTATTGGCTGCAAAATATGAATGGTTGGGGCAATGATGCCATATTGTCTGGGGCAACTCCGGCGGTTGAGGTTCAACGCAGGGTTTTACGATTTGTTTGGAGTACTACTTAATATTGCTTGGTTTTATTCATCCTTCGATAAGCTTAAAACAGTTTCACTATGTTTTGCGAAGTGAATGTAAAAATCGGTATTCTTTTTTAATTCGTCATACAACTTTTTATCAACTTCGTATCTTTGATCATTTGCGACAACGTAGTATTTCCTGGTTGCTCTCATTTTCTGTCCCCAAAATTTCGGAAATAAATCTCCCAATATTGGAATATTTAGTGCCCCACTGCCAGCCTCGTAGGTTTTTTCTTCAATTTTCTTTTCTACCCTTTTTTTGAGTAGTTCTTTTTTATTGTCTTTCAAATCACGGTTTACTTTGAGATTGATTCGATAGCAAACGAAACATGCTAAAAGTAAAACTCCAAGGTCGATAGAAATAACCATCCAATAGTTTTGTTCCGATTGATTCAACACAAAGTAAATCAAGTTGAAAAGTCCGCCAAAACAAAGTATAAGTCCGCCAAACACAAAACCTATGCGTCTTTCATATTTTAAAATTCGTCGGTCCTTATCAGTTAATACATGGGTCATATTTTTTTTCTTTATCTTACCTGGCTAAAAAATGCCTGTCTGTTTTTTTTCAATTTTTCATATTCATACATTGTATTTTATTGTATCAGCCTCAGTATTATTATTAATCTCATCAACTTGTTGATGATAAACCTTTACCTTGTGATGAGGTGATGTCAATGCTTCTAAATGGATTCCTGTTATAAGCGGTACAAAATCTTTCTCATGCCCTCGAACATATCTCTGCTCGTAGGTAACTATGATGTCGATCTTCATTCTGGTTGTTCGTTCTTATTTGTTATGAGGCAACGTGAAAATAAAAAGGGCTTTTTACTGGCCGTTATTTTTTGTATGTAATCATCCATTATTATTTCAAGTTGTTTTTTTCTCCTCTGAAATTCGCTTTGGACTTTAAGGTTTGTGAAGGAATATTCGCTTATGATTTTTGAAATGATGTTCTTGCCTCCCGTTAATAAGAAGTCCCCATCACAATCAATGGTCAATAATCTCACCTCTCCATTCTCCTTTATTTCTGCATAAAATTTTGATGGGACACGCTTAAATAGAGCATGACGTGTAGCCTTTTTTTGTAGAATCACATTGCCCAAACAATCTATTTTGCCAATGAACTCGGAAGTATAAGCATAGGGCGAAAATATGTTGAAGATTGGTAGATTTGTTTTTTTGACACTGCAGTAAAAATGACCATTCTGACTAAGTCTTCCTCTTAATTCTGTGGCATGGGTTCCTGTTAGGGACATTTGTTGGACTGTGGTTTTAAAAAGTAGATAGCTGTTTTTTAGAAGTGATGTATTTTCAGTTGCCAGTTCTTTAAATGTTGGATCTTCCTTTATTAGTCTTTGCGCTACCAAGCGATATAACTCATTGCTCAATTCAGAAAACTTATTCTTATAATTAAAAGCTGAAGAGAAGTTCATGCCTTTCTTTTCATAAATGCTGATCTTTTCCGAAAGCCTCCTAAGCTTTGTGCTTCTTCGAATAATTTGACGATCCTTTATTTCCATCCGTCTTTTTCATTAAGTAAGCCAATTGACCAGGAATTTTCCAGTTTATGACTTTGGGGTTTATTTAATTTCTAATTTCCATTCACGCCAGGTACGCTTGCTGATGGCATTCCAACATTGTGGTTTGAAGGTTCAATAGGGATAAATAATTGTGGAACAAAAATAGCCAACCTGGCATTATAATCAAGTGTTTGTTAATATTATTGTTACATGAGAATCATCAGGTGAGCCACCGTGGGGATGGACGATTGCAAATGGTAACAAAGCTCTTTCTGTACCTAAGGAAAGAGCGGCCAATGATTGGGAGATGCTTCTCAAATCGGATGTGCTTTTGAATGCCGCACAAGGCTGGGTGGTGCGGTCGGTGACTCAAAAGCAGCTGCAAAAATGTTGGCTCTCAGTACCTCTGAACCTTCATTTTTTTGACTGATTCTTGTACTAGGTTGCCTGATTACTGAAAACCGCTCTCTGAATACTGATTACTGTTCCATTTCAACAGTTGATTTCTGCGGCAAAAGGTTGCCGGATTTGAACATTACGCCATTTTATGGGTTCTATAGGCAAAAGATAGGAATTTACTGATTATGGCAATCTATTCAATCAAAGATCTCGAGATATTGACGGGCATCAAGGCTCATACCATCCGTGTGTGGGAACGCCGTTACAATCTAGTGGATCCGGGAAGGACCAACACCAACATCCGCTGCTACAGCGATGAGGATCTGAAAAGGTTGCTCAATGTTTCCATACTGAACCAGAACGGGTTTAAGATAAGTAAAATAGCCGAGTTGGACGATGCTCAGCTGCGCAACCGGGTGCTCGACTTGTGCATGGATTCGCGCAACAACAATGTGATGGTCGAAAGCTTGCTGGTGGCCATGCTGGAGTTGGATGAGCTGAAGTTTTCTCGCGTGTTGGCGAGCTCCATCATCAAGATGGGTTTCGAAGCCACCATCGAGGAGGTTCTTTTTCCTTTCCTGGAGCGCATTGGCGTGTTGTGGCAATCGGGGACCATCAATCCGGCTCAGGAACACTTCATCTCCAACCTGATTCGTCAAAAGCTGATGGTGGCCATCGACAGCGAGATGCAAAACAACCCGGTGACGCGCAGGCAACGCATTCTTTTCTTCACCCCCGAGCAGGAGTGGCACGATATGGGTCTGCTCTTTTTTAGCCTGCTGGCCCGAAAAGCCGGCTTCGAAATCATCTACCTCGGCGCATCGGTGCCTTTGCCCGATTTGAATGTGGTGCGCGGCATCCGCCCTTTCCATGGGCTCTTCTTCACCTTGGTAGGTGCGCGCAAGAAGGATGACTTTTACCGCTTGATCCGCGAGATAGATCATGAGTTCCCCAACTTCCCGGTCTTTGTCTCCGGTCTTCAGTTCAAGGAGCAAAAGCCTCTGTTGCCTCCAAATTTTGTACTCTGCTCCTCTGCCGCCACCTTCAAGCAATCGTTGGAGAAACTGTTCAAGGATTGACCGCCAATAGCTTATAATTATTATTGGATGGTTTTCACCTCAAAGATGGATGCCGGATAGATCTTCTGGTCAATGTTTGAGGTCTCTTCATTGGTGATGAGCAGGCGTTGGCCATCGAGGCAAATGCCCTCCACCTGGTATTCTTTCAATGGCAGCAGGTGTTTTGTGATAGTCCTGTTTCCTTTTGTGTAATTCGTCACCTCGATGATGAAAGGTTTGAAAACCAGCAGCTCTATGTTGTAACCGCAAAGTACCAACCGGTCGGAGATGGCGTCGTAGTCGGCTCCGGTGATCAGACCATTGCTTATGATAGAATCTTGCTGGATGGCCACCTTTTTTTCCGGGTCGAGGCGGTAGATGTTACAGTTGCGCGAAGCCCAGTTTTTGGTGAAGAGGTGGAGCTGGCCATGGATGCTGGCGATGGCCTCGCAATCGAAATTGTGGTTGTAGGGCAATGATAACTCTGGCTGGTTGTTGTAACGGAATGTGATCACCTCCGATTTTAGTAGTTGAAATCCTCCGTTGGGATTGATGTCTGCTTTGTTGATTCGGTAGATCTGGAACTCTTTCCGGTTGCCCAAGTTGTTGCCGGTGTCGGTAAGGTAGATGGCGAGGGAGTCCTGCGTCAAATCTTCCCAGTCGGTGTTGGCTGCATTGGTGATCCTGATGCGAGCTGTTTCCTGGCCTGTGGCCGGGTCGATGGCACTCAATTCGGGTTTGCCACCACTGTCGTTGTGTGTCCAGAGTCGTGCATGGTAGTATAGTGCGCCCGATGTTTCGTTGAGGTGTTTGGGAAGTTCTGACAGTTTCGTTGCATTGATTTTTTCCTGTGCCACAACCGGTATTGTGGTCAATGCCATGAATACTAGGAATAAGAGTTTGTTTCTCATGGTTGTTTTATGGTTGATGTTTAACGACGCCTTTGTTTTTCCAGCGTCCCGATAGGTAATAGCTTACTGAGAACACCATGCCAATGCTCCATCCCAGCGGGATGGCCCACCAGATGCCTTTTTCGCCCCAGTGGTGGCTGAGGAAGATGGCCAAGGGCACCCGTCCAGCCCAAAGGGCAATGAGGGAGATGAACATGGGAACCAGGGTGTCGCCGGCGCCCCTGAGCATGCCATGGGTGATGAACATGGTTGAGAAGACGATGTAAAAGCTGCTGACAATCAACAGGTAGTTCACCCCATGGGAAATTACCTCGGCATCGTGGGTGAATAGTTTCATCAACGACGAACCACCAAAATAGACCGATGCCATCACCATCAGGCTGATGCCCCAGGCCATCATTAGGGCGATGAGGTAGCCCCGCCGAATGCGGTTTATTTTGCCGGCGCCCATGTTTTGCCCAACGAATGCGGCCAAGGCACTCGAAAGGCTCAAGGCCGGCATGGCAGCCATGGAGTCGATGCGGCTGGCCACTGTGTAGGCGGCCAAAACCGAACTGTCGAAGTTGTTGACAATGCGGATCAGCGCCATCAGCCCCAAGGCAATAAAGGTTTGTTGAAACCCGGTGGGTAATCCTATTCGCAGGCTTTGACTGAATAGGGCGCGGTCGAAAATTAGGTCGTTCAGCTTAAAAGAGATGATGCTGTGTTTCTTGTTCAGGTACCAGGCACCAATGAAGAAGGCTACGAAATGGGCAATCACGGTTGCAATGGCAGCCCCTGCCACGCCCCATTTGAACACCACGATGAAGAGGATGTCGAGCACCACATTGGTGGCGGTGGCTATCAGCAGAAACCAGAAGGAGGTGACGGAGTCGCCCAGGCCGCGCAATACCGAGGCAATGGTATTGAAGCCAAAAAAAGCTACCATACCCAGCATGTATATTTTAAAATAGGTGGAGGCCAATGGGATGATGGCTTCTTCCACATTTAATAACAGAAATATGTGGTCGCTGGCGGCGATGCCTGCAATGGTGAGCAGGAGAGAGGCGTAGAAGAGGAAGATGAAGATGGTGCTGGTGGCTCGTTTTACTTTATCTAAGTCTTTTGCCCCGTAGTATTGCGAGATGATGACCGTGGCGCCACTTCCGATGCCGATGACAAAGGCGATTAAGGTGTAGAAGATGGGGAAGGATGCCCCAATGGCGGCCAGTGCTTCCTTGCCAATGAAATTCCCAACGATCATGGAGTCCACCAGGGAGTAGGCCTGCTGGAGGAAATTGCCTGCCAACAGTGGCAGGGCAAAGCTTAGTATCACTTTGGCTTCATGACCTTTGGTTAAATCTCTCATGGCTGGTTGATTGCTGTGCTGAGTTTGCTTTAGGGCACAGGTTTGTTACAGTCAACAAAAGAATGAAAAATTGGTTGAAAGGCCAACTCTTTTTAATGAATCGCTTATTGAAAAGAACAAGGTTGTCTCAAAAGGATGAGACAACCTCGTTGCCATGTTGATTCCATTAAGCCTCCAGGGAGGGTCAAATTCTTTCAAGCTGTACGGTGAAGTGGCGCATCAAGGGTGCTTCCCAGGCAATCCGGTAGCCATGGTGGATGGCTTGGCTACGATCCTTCACGTTTTTCAAGGCCACGGCTATCACATCCATGTGGTTGTTGGTGTACACGCGCCGGGGAATGGCCAGGCGCAGCATGTCGAGACCGCCAAAGCGGTTTTCGCGGGTCGCCGGATCGCGGTCGGCCAGGATGTAGCCAATTTCGCACCCCCGAATGCCGGCCTCGAGGTAAAGCTCCACGGTAAGCGTTTGTGCAGGGAACTCCTCCTTGGGCACATTGGGCAACACCTTTTGCGCATCCACAAAAATGGCATGTCCCCCAGCGGGCCTTTGGTAAGGAATGTCATACTCGTCGAGTTTAGCAGCCAGGTATTCCACCTGCTTGATGCGGGTTTCCAAGTTCTCGAATTCGGTGTTTTCGTCCAGCCCCACCGCCAGGGCATTCATGTCGCGTCCGTTCATGCCACCATAGGTGAGGTAGCCTTCAAACTGCACGCAGTAGCCCTTGGCGCCGTCGAACCAATCTTTTAGGTTGGTGGCGATAAAGCCTCCCATGTTGACGATGCCATCCTTTTTAGCACTCATGGTCATGCCATCGGCATACGAAAACATCTCCTTCACAATCTCTTTGATGCTCTTGTGGAGGTATCCCTCTTCGCGCATCTTGATGAAATAGGCATTTTCGGCAAACCTGGCCGAATCGAACAACACCGGTTTGTTGTATCGATTGGCAATGGCGCGCACCTCGCGCATGTTTTCCATGCTGACTGGTTGCCCGCCGGCGGTGTTGTTGGTGATGGTGACAATCACAAATGGAACCCGATCGGCATAGGTGGCCAGGGCTTCCTCCAATTTCCGAGGGTCCACATTCCCTTTGAAGGGCACTTCGAGTTGGGTGTTTTTGGCCTCATCTACGGTGCAGTCTAAGGCAATGGCCTTCCGCCCCTCGATATGTCCTTTGGTGGTGTCGAAATGAGAGTTGCCGGGCACCACCATACCCTCTTTGACGAGATAGGAGAAGAGCACATTTTCGGCGGCTCGGCCCTGGTGGGTGGGTATGATGTATTCGAAACCGGTGATGTTGGTGATGGCGTTCTTTAGGTTGATGAAAGAGGATGCTCCGGCATAACTCTCATCGCCCACCATCATGGCTGCCCATTGACGGTCCGACATGGCTCCGGTGCCCGAGTCGGTGAGCAGATCGATGTAAACTTTGTCGGCGGTGAGTTGGAACACATTGTAATGTGCCTCTTTGATCCATTCTTCACGCTCCTCGCGTGTGCTTTTGCGGATGGGTTCTACCATCTTGATTTTCCACGATTCTGCAAATGGTAATTCCATAATCTTTATGACTTAAAATGTATTTTAATTCTTTTTTTAAATCCTTAGTTCTCTGTGGTGTCCGGTTTTGGGTTGTTTTCGATGGTTGCCAGATCCATCAAAAGCCTGTCGTTATGAGTTAAAAACAGGGAATCGAAAATTTATACCATTGAGAGAAAATTTTGCCGGACAAAAGATTGTGGAAAACCGTCGCGTTTTTTGATGTTTAAAAAACGGCGGTAGGAAAGGATGGATATAAGAAGATAGAAATTCATTTCAAGCTTAATATGCCCGAAAAATAATATCTTATTCTTTGGTTAACTATGATTTGTTTCATATTCATTGCGATTCGGCGGCGTATGGCGCTATGATATAAAACAAAAAAAGTTAAGGTGTCCAACTCCCCACCTAATTTTATTATTTTTGTGGCAATCTGTTTAAGTTGTATCAATAGGGAAACGATATGAAGTTTTGTACGGTAGTAGTTGTTGTTTATTTGTTGCTGATGCCATCTTTGGCCTATGCCCAAGTGGTCGATCTTTTGACAGGGAAACCTTTGTCGGTTGATTACCATCATCCTCGAAATATTCCGGGGGTGTCTGCACAGGGCATGGCCTTCTCCAGCCAGGAGAAGTTCCGTTTGGATACGGAATCCGTTTTGTGGAAAGCAAATTTCTACGCTTCGGCCACCACGATGGTTCAACACCACATGAATCCCTACCGCTTGTCCTTCAGGTGGAAACAAGGTTTGACCTATCAGCCACATTCATTTTATCTGCTGTTTAAGGTGCGCGACTTGTATGCTATTGAGTATTCGCCCCTCAATATTTCCCAGAAAAGGTTACACGACTATCAGCAATTGTTCAACGGAGCAGCTTCGTTGGATGCCAAAGGCGCTTTGAACCAGGAGTATGGCGTGGAACAGGTGATGCGCGATATTGCTGTGCAAGATCCATCGATGGTGAAATATACCTGGCGCGAAGTCCCCGAACCATCCAAATCGATTAAGGAGGGGCGGCTGTTGGATAAGAAAAAGTTGGACGATAATATGCTTCGCCTTTTATCGTTGGATGATATTGATACAAAACGGAAAATCGACAAACCCAAAGCGGAGGTGTCGCCGTGGCAATTTTCAGGAACCGAGCACTTGCAAGTATCACAAACCTATTTGAGCAATTGGGCCAAGGGGGGAGAGAGTTCCATCAACCTATCGAGCGACTTGCGTTTCAAAGCCATCTATAAAAATAAAAAACATGAATGGGAGTCATCGGGAATCCACAAGATTGGAATCCTCACCAGTGGAGAAACCGGCCGCCGCCTAAGTGACGACATCATTGAAATCAGTTCAAAGTATGGTCATAAAGCAGCCAATAATTGGTATTACAGTTTCTTGACTACCTTTAAAACTCAGTTTTTTTATGGGTATGCCAAGAATGATACGGAAAAGAAAACGCCCCTTTCCGGGTTCATGTCGCCGGCCTATATGCAATATATTATTGGTATGGATTACAAGCGTGACGGGCTGAGCATTCTGCTTTCCCCCTTGACCTCCATTGTTACGGTTGTTAGCGATACGGCCAAAATAGACCAGACGCGCTTCAAGATTGCCGAGGATAAGAAGAGCAATGTCATCAATGGTTTTTCAGTCACCACCAATTGGAAATGGAATATCACCCGGGAAATCACCTATAACACCCGCATGGAGCTCTTTTATCAATACATGTCGAAAGACGGGCAGAAACGTTTCGACTGGGAAAACATCCTGGATTTGAGAGTGAACCGATTTTTGTCAACCCGCGTTTTATTGCAGTTGCGCTATTTCGACAATGAGAGCGCCAAATTCCAGGTGAGGGAAAATATCAATATCGCCTTTAAGTATACCTTCTGATTTTGAAAAATTATGGCATGTAATTTGAAGTCGATATATTGAGTGTTTTTTTCATAGTTTAGGGTTAGGTTAAGATTATGGGGTTGTCGGGTCGGCAACCCTTTTTTCTTGGCCTTTAGTCATTGGGTGTTTATGGATATGAAAAAGGCTGTTTCAGAAGTAAATGGATTTTACCTTCGAAACAGCCTTTTTTGTCTACTATTGGGTTTTGGTGTCGGATTAGATCTCCTCTGCCGGTGTTTTCCTAATTTTGAAATACAATGCCACAAGTGCCAGCACTAGGGTTACCACCAAGATGATGGCCATCGCCTTAATTTGTGGCATCAAGGCATTGATGTCTGAGTTGTACATCACCATCCCTCTGAATGCTTCGGCATAATGGGTGAGGGGGATCATTTTGGCAATTACCTGGATGGCTTGGGGCATCTGTTCCAAAGGCCAGGTTTGTCCGCTGATGATGAAGCTAGGAGTGGCCACCACCATCAACACTTCGGTTGCCTTCAATTGGGTTGGCATCACAATGCTGACCGCCATGCCCAGAAATGATACCGAGAGCATGAAGAGCACCGATATGAAATAGAAGGTGCCCAGGTTTTGCACCATGGGTATTTGGAATGCCGGGAAAAACAGGTGGATCAGCGGGAACCAGAGGATGGAGCCCATAATGATGTAGGGAATGGTTTTTACCATCAGGATCTTAAATGGGTTGCGTGATAGCGACAAGAGTTGCCCGAAGGTGCGGTCCTCGTACTCTTTGGTAAAACTCAACGCCAAAACAATCAGGAAAACCTGCTGCATGATGGTGGCTAACATCCCGGGCCAAAGGAAGACCAGGTAGTTGTTGGATGGGTTGAAAAATCGCGTTAGGTTGATTTTGAATGCTTCAAACTGTTCCATGGCAATCTCCGAAGGGGTGCCTTTTTTCTTGAGCGTTTCAATTTCGATCCCCGCATTGATTACCGTCAGTGAAGTCTGGATGCCCGTGGCAGCATAATTTCCCGTGAGCATATTGGCGCCGTTGATGTCCACGCTGACTTCGGGATACCGTTTTTGTTGTATGTTGGCTTCGAAGCGATCCGGTATGGTGACGATGGCGGTCATATTCCCCTGAGTCATGGTCTGGCTCATGTTGTCGGAGTTGTATTTCACCTCGCACACCTTGATGTATTGGTTGTCGTCTAAGGCATCGATGATGCGCTGGCTCATTGGAGTGTTGTCCAGATCCACCACGGTAATGGGGAGATCCTTCACCACCGCTTTTTTATACACATTACCAATAAGTATGGCGTAAAGTATGGGTGCTCCAATGAATATCAGCAACGCCACAGAGTTACTTTTGAAGAGCCGGGCTTCCCGCCACATTAATTGAAAAAAATAGTTCATTTGGTTATGTTTTTCGTTTACGAATTGATCATCTTGTTGTGATCTGTTTTATTTAGTGTGTTCCAATAATACGGTGGCGTTATTGAACAGTAGTGCGGCTTGCTGTGTTTCTGCAGGCACAAATTTTAATTCGTAAACGGCTTCTCCCAATTCGTAGGCTGGATAGGCTGTGGTGCGGTTGCCATATTTCGACAGTTCGTTAACGGCAACTAGCTTACAGTTGAACACTTCATTGTTTCCAAAGGGCAGATGCACCGGATAGTTTTCTCCCCTCTTGAATTTTCCAATCAGGCTTTCGCTGATGGTAAAACGGAACCAGGTGGTTTGAGGTTCATAACCAACAAAGATGTTGTAACCGGGTAAGGCCAATTCGCCTTCCTTTAGAGCTATGGTTTCGATGGTCATCTCTTTGGGGGCGATGATGAAGCGTTCGTTCAATACGGTGGTTACTTCCTGTACGGCACCTTCGGCTTGTTTTTTCTGCCCAAGAGCCATCCTGATCTGCTCGTCGCGAATGCCACCTTCAACTTCCTGTCGTTTTGCCAAGGCAGCCTGGTATTGAGCCAGTGCCATGTTGTAGCGGGTGGATGCTTCGTCGTAGGCTTGGGGGGATACCAAGCTGTCGTTGAACATGTTTTGCACCCTCTCCAGCGATTTTTTAGCAAAATCGTATTGATCCTTGGCTGCCTTGTACATGGCTACCACCTGTTCCTTCTGCTCTTTGGTAGCACCATGTAAGGCCATTTCGTATTGGCCGGTGGCTGAGAATAGTGCGCCTTGGGCTTGCTGCATCTTGGCGTTGACTTCAGGAATGTCCAACACCGCCAGTGTGTCGCCAGCTTTTACTAAATCTGATTCGTTGACCCTAATTTCGATGATACGGCCTGCGTATTTGGGCGCCAAACTGATGGTTTCCCGTTTTACTTTCCCTTCGAAGAAGGCGTTTTTGGGTTTGTTGCAAGCGGCCAAAGCCAGAAGAGTGGATAGGATGATGGTTGTTTTGATAGGATATACTCGTTTCATATTATTAGTTTTTCTAGTCAAGTTTTGTTTATTGAATGGTTTCCAAGGTGAGTTTGCCACCAGCAATCAGCAGCTCTAGAGCCGATGCCCTTTGGGCGGCAATGGCTTTGATCTGATCCAGGCAAGTTTTTTCGTACTCGGTGATGGCTGCTAGGTGTTCGTTCATGGTGATCAGCCCTTGTTCAAACTGTTTGGTGCTCAGATTAAGCACATCCCCTGCTAGCGCCACTTGTTTGTTGGCATTCTCGATCAAGAGTAGGTTTTTTTGTTGGTCCAGCCGTTCCTTTTCCAATTTGATGTTGGCCATTTCGACGGTTTGGTTCCTTTTGTTTTCAAGTATTTGTTGGTCTATTTTTATCTGTTTGGCATTGTTGCGTGCCGCAAGCCCATCAAATATCGTCCATCTAAGCCCGATGCCCACGTACCATTCAGGATCCAGCAAGGTTAGGTTGTCTTTATAAAATTCGTATCGGCCAAAGGCAAACAGCTTTGGGATGTATTCGCTGTATTCGGCTCTCTTCTTGTAGCCTGTGGCCAGGATTGCTTCGTTCAATGCCTTTATTTCTGGGCGGTCTTCCGAGGTCACCACATCCACATTGATCATCCATGGTTTTAGTTCGGGAGTTAAAGTTTCAATTTGTGTCGTTTCAAGGCCTGTCAATTCGGCCAGACGCATGGCCACCACTTTTTGGGCTGTGGCTAATTCAATCCTTTTCACGTTGAGTTGTTCCAATGCCAACTCAATGCGCTGGCGGCTTATGGCGATGGTCAACCCGCTCGATAGGGCTTTCTCCACAAAACGCTGCTGCTCTCGAAGGAGTTTCTCCGTCTGGTCTAGTGTTTTATTGGTGTGTCTGATGATGGCATATTGGTCGTAGGTGACCACCAAGTCGAGCAGTGTGGTAGCCATCTCTGCCTGTGTTAGGTGGTTCAGCGATGCCACCTGATGGTTGACTGCCTTGATGGTGTTGGGTACCTTAAGGCCTGAAAATAGTAATATTTGAGCATTGGCATTGGCCTTGAAGAAGTTTTGTTCCTGAATGGGGGGAATCTCCTTAGAGTTTTGTGCAATCACATCTCCCAATGTTGTGCCGTCGGGTTTCACCACTTGTTGATGTGGGGTGTGGAAATTGATGGCGCCATTACTTCCCATCGATAGTTGTTCCTTTATTAGTAGAGCCTGGGCGCCATTCAGCAGGTTTACCAAGTCAGGAGGGAAGGCTATGTTGTCGTTCATGTGTGTGTAGGCTGCCTCAAGGTTTACCTTTGGTAGGTAAGCCATGTAAGCCTTGTTTTTGTCGATGGATGCTTTTTCCGAAGCCAGCTCCTTGTTTCTGATCGTTTCATTTTTCTCCAAAGCCCGTATTGCCATCTCTCGCAAGCTAAGGAGAGAGTCTTGCTGACCGTATAATGTGCCGGTTAGTGCAAGTAAAACGGTTGGTAATAAGATTCTTGAAAACTTCATGTGTTCTATGGTTCGATTGTGGTTTTGTTTTACGGGGCAAAAGTACCTAAATTTTTAGTAGTAATTTAAATTAATGGGTTGTTCTTGTTTCTGAATGGTTGACTTTTTAGGTTAAAATTTCTAATGTTTTGGGTTTTATGGTTAATTTGTTGTTAATCTATAAAGTTAGTAATTGCCTATCCTTCATCTTTTATATTTTTGTTCGATTTTAAATATTATGATATGAATCGTTTCAATCAGTTGATTAATGTATTGATTGTTTTTATCATGCTTTTAGCGGCAGCCAGTCATCGCAGTGGCAAAGTGTTTGGTGTGGAGAATCAATCATTGCTGAGCATGGGGTCAGATACAATCCAGATGTTTCTGCCCGACAGTCTAGTTTTAGCTAATGCCGGTTTTCAGGAATTCCTGTTGAACGAGCAGCAGAAGGGGGTTTGGACTTTATCCAGTCATCGGGATGTCAAGATCATTTCCACCCAGTATTTTGGACCCAATACCATTGGATATGGTGGTACCATTCCTTTATTTGTCTTTTATAATGCTGATGCCGATTCGGTGCTGTGTGTTGTGGAGGGGCGGCACGATGAAACGCCATCCTTTTTCAGACGGATTAAGCGGCGGGGGATTTTGTCGCAATGGGATGGTTTGTCGCTCGATAGCATTTGTAGCCATCCTGTCGATGTGGTTTCGGGAGCCACCATGTCGAGCCAAGCTGTCAATAGTTCGGTAGTTGGAGCGGTCAATAGCTACCTTTTGAAAAATCCGGTTTTCAACGTATGGGAGTCTTTGCTAACTTGGGGCAATATCCTTGTGTTTTTGGTTGTGTTGGGCGGGGTTTATGTTTCTTTCACCAAACATGCCGGTAAACGTTGGCGGATGGTTCAGTTGGGGCTTAATGTGTTGGTGCTTGGCTTTTGGGCGGGTAAATTCGTCTCTTTCAGTCTTTTGCTCAATTGGCTGGCCAATGGTGTGGATCCGGTGGCCAACATCACCATGTTGTTGATCGTTGGCCTTGCTGTGCTGATGCCTTTCTTTGGTAAGAAAACCCATTATTGCAACTGGGTGTGCCCTTATGGTTCAGCACAAGAATTGGCCGGGAAGCTGACCAAGAAAAAAATGGTTATTTCACCTTCTGTTTTGAAATACCTTAATTATACGAGGCAGGCAGTTACCTTATTGGTTTTTCTGATGTTGTGGAGTGGTTTTGGGTTCGGCATTGTCGATTATGAACCTTTCTCCGCCTTTTTGTTTGAACAGGCGGAGTGGGCTGTTATAATTATTGCTGCGCTTTTTGTTTTGCTATCGCTATTTGTCAACCGGCCATGGTGCCGCTTTGTCTGTCCGACTGGGCAATTATTGAAATGGAATGAATCAATTAAATGACTTGTTTATGAATATCTCTAAACTAATTATCCTGGTAATGGGAATTGCCTTGATTGTCTTGATTGTGAAACAATCGTCGATGAATCCGGTTGATGGATTTGCCTTGGAGCAAAAAGGGGCACTTGAAGTTATTCATGCTCGAAAGAGTGTGCGTAGTTACACCGACAGGCAGGTTTCCCGTGGGCAGGTTGATACTTTGATACGGGCAGGGATGGCCGCACCTACAGCCCGTAATGTACAACCATGGTTTTTTGTGGCTGTTGACGACCGTGCTTTGCTCGACTCTTTGGCTGAGGCCTTGCCTTATGCAAAAATGTTATCCAGTGCCTCGGTTGCAATTGTGGTTTGTGGAGATACTATTAAGGCTGTTGAAGGCAAAACACTGGGATATTGGCAACAGGATTGTTCTGCTGCCACTCAAAATGTTTTGCTGGCAGCTGAGGCGATGGGGCTTGGAGCTGTTTGGACAGGTGTGTATCCCAATATGGAACGTGCTTCAGCGGTTTCCCGTATTCTAAAGCTTCCTGAACACATCAAGCCTTTGGCGGTTATTCCGGTTGGATATCCTGGGGGAAATGAGCAGCCAAAGGATAAATGGAAGCCAGAAAACATGCGGTGGAATCTGCCCTGAAAACTTTTTCCACCCGCTAACTCCTTGCTGTTAAGTACGGCTTGCACAAACACAACATAATGAAACATTTTTTAAGTCCCTCCGATTTGGAATAACGGAACTAAACCCGCTATATTTGCATCCGCTTTCCAGAGGGAATGCAGTAGAGACGCCTCATGAGGCGTCTCTACCGGGTTCACAACCCGGTGATTGACAGATTGGCAAAGGGGTTTATTGAATAAACGGTTTAATGCGTAGAGACGCATTATAATGCGTCTCTACCGGATAAAAAAAAATCAAAAAACATTTGGAGGTTTAAAAAAACTCCTTACCTTTGCAGCCGCTTCAAACGAAAGGGTTTGAGGGGAGAAAAAAGAAAGATACGATCTTTGAAAATATTGGATAAGTGCAAAAGGGAAAAATAAGGTAAAGCGACCCGAGTCAAAGCAGACGAACTTGTAAAGATATTTAAAATTTTTTTTACAATGAAGAGTTTGATCCTGGCTCAGGATGAACGCTAGCGACAGGCCTAACACATGCAAGTCGAGGGGTATCGGTTTCGGCCGAGAGACCGGCGCACGGGTGCGTAACGCGTATGTAACCTGCCTCACACTGGGGGATAGCCTTCCGAAAGGGAGATTAATACCGCATAATAATATTGTTCTGCCTGGGATGATATTTAAAACTTCGGTGGTGTGAGATGGACATGCGTATGATTAGCTAGTTGGCGGGGTAACGGCCCACCAAGGCGACGATCATTAGGGGTTCTGAGAGGAAGATCCCCCACACTGGTACTGAGACACGGACCAGACTCCTACGGGAGGCAGCAGTGAGGAATATTGGTCAATGGGCGCAAGCCTGAACCAGCCATGTCGCGTGCAGGAAGACGGCCCTATGGGTTGTAAACTGCTTTTGTATGGGAAGAAACGACGGCACGTGTGCTGTTTTGCCGGTACCATACGAATAAGGATCGGCTAACTCCGTGCCAGCAGCCGCGGTAATACGGAGGATCCAAGCGTTATCCGGATTTATTGGGTTTAAAGGGTGCGTAGGCGGGAGATTAAGTCAGTGGTGAAAGTTTGCGGCTCAACCGTAAAATTGCCATTGATACTGGTTTTCTTGAGTACAGTTGAGGTAGGCGGAATGTGGTGTGTAGCGGTGAAATGCTTAGATATACCACAGAACACCGATTGCGAAGGCAGCTTACTAAGTTGTGACTGACGCTGAAGCACGAAAGCATGGGGATCAAACAGGATTAGATACCCTGGTAGTCCATGCCGTAAACGATGATCACTAGCTGTTTGCGATATATTGTAAGTGGCAAAGGGAAACCATTAAGTGATCCACCTGGGGAGTACGCCCGCAAGGGTGAAACTCAAAGGAATTGACGGGGGCCCGCACAAGCGGAGGAACATGTGGTTTAATTCGATGATACGCGAGGAACCTTACCTGGATTTAAATGGGGAGTGACAGGCTTAGAGATAGGCTTTTCTTCGGACACTCTTCAAGGTGCTGCATGGTTGTCGTCAGCTCGTGCCGTGAGGTGTCGGGTTAAGTCCCATAACGAGCGCAACCCACGTTGTTAGTTACCAGCATGTAGTGATGGGGACTCTAACAAGACTGCCGGTGTAAACCGCGAGGAAGGTGTGGATGACGTCAAATCAGCACGGCCCTTACATCCAGGGCTACACACGTGTTACAATGGCCGGTACAGAGGGCAGCTACCCCGCGAGGGGATGCGAATCCTATAAAACCGGTCTCAGTTCGGATTGGAGTCTGCAACCCGACTCCATGAAGCTGGATTCGCTAGTAATCGCGCATCAGCCATGGCGCGGTGAATACGTTCCCGGGCCTTGTACACACCGCCCGTCAAGCCATGGGAGCCGGGGGTACCTGAAGTCTGTAACCGCAAGGAGCGGCCTAGGGTAAAACTGGTGACTGGGGCTAAGTCGTAACAAGGTAGCCGTACCGGAAGGTGTGGCTGGAACACCTCCTTTCTGGAGAGTTCGCTCACGACGATGATTAATCATCAAAAAAAGACAAGGAATCAAAGTACCTTACTATTACCGATTGCATTTATCCACAAAGCCTTTAAAGGCTGAAAAGTTCATTGACATGTTGGCAAATCAAAATAACACACACCTAAAAGGTGTTGGAAGAAAGTAGAGAAGGGCGCACGGAGGATGCCTAGGCTCTCAGAGGCGATGAAGGACGTGATAAGCTGCGATAAGCACCGGGTATTTGCAAATAAGAATTGATCCGGTGATTTCCGAATGGGGCAACCCGGTATCCTGAAGGGATACCATTCCGCAAGGAAGGCAAACGTGGGGAACTGAAACATCTAAGTACCCACAGGAGAAGAAAACAAGAGTGATTCCCTAAGTAGTGGCGAGCGAAAGGGGAACAGCCCAAACCAATGTTGTTTAGGCAACATTGGGGTAATAGGACCTGTATAATCAACAACAATCGAACCGGAACGCTTTGGAAAGAGCGGCCACAGCGGGTGACAGCCCCGTACGGGCAAGAGCGTTAGCGAGACGGGTATCCTGAGTAACGCGGAACACGTGAAATTCTGCGTGAATTAGCCGGGACCATCCGGTAAGGCTAAATACTCCTGAGAGACCGATAGTGAACCAGTACCGTGAGGGAAAGGTGAAAAGCACCCCGAACAGGGGAGTGAAATAGTACCTGAAACCGTGCGCTTACAAGCGGTCGGAGTCCACATGATGGATGACGGCGTGCCTTTTGCATAATGAGCCTACGAGTTACTTCTCACCAGCCAGGTTAAGCACTTCAGGTGCGGAGCCGAAGCGAAAGCGAGTCTGAATAGGGCGCGATAGTTGGTGGGAGTAGACGCGAAACCTTGTGATCTACCCTTGGTCAGGTTGAAGTCCCGGTAACACGGGATGGAGGACCGAACGAGTAAACGTTGAAAAGTTTTTCGATGAACTGAGGGTAGGGGTGAAAGGCCAATCAAACTGGGAAATAGCTCGTACTCCCCGAAATGCATTTAGGTGCAGCCTCAAGACAGTTTTACAGAGGTAGAGCTACTGATAGGAAGCGAGGGCTTCACCGCCTATCAACTCCTGACAAACTCCGAATGCTGTAAAATGATTCTTGGGAGTGAGGGCATGGGTGCTAAGGTCCATGTCCGAGAGGGAAAGAACCCGGACCATCAGCTAAGGTCCCCAAATATATGCTAAGTTGACCAAACGCGGTTTGGTTGCAGAGACAGCTAGGATGTTGGCTTGGAAGCAGCCATTCATTTAAAGAGTGCGTAACAGCTCACTAGTCGAGCGACCGAGCATGGATAATAATCGGGCATAAGCATATTACCGAAGCTATGGATTGTTGAGACGTTGCATGCAACGTCTTTACTCTGGTAGGGGAGCATTCCAGCCGCATAGAAGGTGTTCCGCGAGGGATGCTGGAGCAACTGGAAAAGCAAATGTAGGCATAAGTAACGATAATGGGGGTGAGAAACCCCCACGCCGAAAGACTAAGGTTTCCTGATCAACGCTAATCGGATCAGGGTCAGTCGGGACCTAAGGCGAACCCGAAAGGGGTAGTCGATGGCAAGCAGGTTAATATTCCTGCACCTGCATACCAATAAAAGTGACGGAGAGTTGAGATGGCTGGGGGCTGACGGAATAGCCCGCTGAGCCTAGCCTTCGGGCAAAGCGAAGTCAAGCAAACTCTTCCAAGAAAAGCGAGGTATGCAGCTCGTACCACAAACGGACACACGTAGTTGGGTTGAGTATACTAAGGCGCTCGAGTGATCCACGGCTAAGGAACTCGGCAAATTCGTCCTGTAACTTCGGGAGAAAGGACGCCACTTCAGCGATGGGGTGGCCGCAGAGAAATGGCCCAGGCAACTGTTTAACAAAAACACATGGCTTTGCAAAATCGCAAGATGACGTATAAGGCCTGACACCTGCCCGGTGCCGGAAGGTTAAGAGGAGATGTTAGTCGCAAGGCGAAGCATTGAATTGAAGCCCCGGTAAACGGCGGCCGTAACTATAACGGTCCTAAGGTAGCGAAATTCCTTGTCGGGTAAGTTCCGACCTGCACGAATGGTGTAATGATCTGGGCACTGTCTCAGCCGTGAGCTCGGTGAAATTGTAGTATCGGTGAAGATGCCGATTACCCGCAACGGGACGGAAAGACCCCGTGAACCTTTACTGCAACTTTGCATTGGTTCTGGGTAAGTGATGTGTAGGATAGGTCGGAGGCATTGAATCGGCGTCGCCAGGCGTCGTGGAGCCAACCTTGAAATACGACCCTTTGCTTACTTGGAATCTAACTCCACAGTGTGGAAGACATTGCATGGTGGGTAGTTTGACTGGGGTGGTCGCCTCCAAAAGAGTAACGGAGGCTCCCAAAGGTACCCTCAAGACGATTGGTAACCGTCTGTAGAGTGTAATGGTAAAAGGGTGCTTGACTGTGAGACCGACAAGTCGAACAGGTAGGAAACTAGGGCATAGTGATCCGGTGGTTCCGCATGGAAGGGCCATCGCTCAAAGGATAAAAGGTACTCCGGGGATAACAGGCTGATCGCCGCCAAGAGCTCATATCGACGCGGCGGTTTGGCACCTCGATGTCGGCTCGTCACATCCTGGGGCTGGAGAAGGTCCCAAGGGTTGGGCTGTTCGCCCATTAAAGTGGCACGCGAGCTGGGTTCAGAACGTCGTGAGACAGTTCGGTCCCTATCTGTTGTGGGCGTAGGAGATTTGAGAGGCCCTGTCGTTAGTACGAGAGGACCGCGATGGACATACCGCTGGTGTACCAGTTGTTCCGCCAGGAGCATAGCTGGGTAGCTAAGTGTGGAAGAGATAAGTGCTGAAAGCATCTAAGCACGAAGCTCGCCTCAAGATGAGATCTCCCTTAAGGGGCGTTGAAGACGACGACGTTGATAGGCTGCAGGTGTAAAGGTGGTAACACCATAGCCGAGCAGTACTAATTACCCGAGTCTTTCTCCAGTGTTTTATAGTGTGTAGGTTATTTTGGTTTGCCGATTGTCATGAAACTTAAAAGATATTTTAGGTGGTTATAGCGACAAGGTTCCACCTCTTCCCATTCCGAACAGAGAAGTTAAGCTTGTCCGCGCCGATGGTACTGCGTATAGTGGGAGAGTAGGTCGCCGCCGAATTTTGAAGATCCCCGGTTCTGCAAAGAGCCGGGGATTTTTGCGTTTGTGTGGTTTTGATCCGCGAATGACGCGAATGACGCGAATCAGATCGACGGAGTCAATTTAAAAGAATTAGTACCTGGATTGATAGGAGTTTTTTGTCCACAGATTAAAACTGATTACACCTATCGAACTCAAAACACGGAACTCAAAACACTGGTTACTGAAAACTGATCACTGTTTCCTGATTTCTGTTTTTAACCGCGAATCGAAGATCGACGGAGTCAATTTAACGAATTACACGAATTGATTTGTTCGAGATACGATTAACGACTGACGACCTGCGACTGCCGATTGAAACCAGTACTCCGAACTCAAAACACTGCTTACTTTTTACTGCTCCCTGCTCATCACCTCTCCGACGAAATTGCAGCAAGTCATGCCTCAAACCTGCCTTTCTACGAACATCCCCAATAGCAATATGTAAATCGCGAAAATCCACGAAATTTGAGGATGAGATCCACATTATTAGCACATTCAACACCTGCGGTGTTGTGGGGCATTGTAGTCCTTTCACCCCCCGGTTTCACCGGCGGCTATTCACATTGAAGTCCTTCGGACTTGTTTTGTCTGATTACAATTTACCACTGACGACCTGCGACAGACGAAATTCCCCAAATCCAAAACTCAAAACAGCGAATACTGGTCACTGCTCCTTGATTACTGTTCACTGGTCTGTTGCCTTAGCCACTCGAAAAGGCAGACGGATGCGGCATGCGATACATTCATGCTGGTGGCTGCTCCGGTCATTGGGATGTGGATGTGGGTTGGGCAGATTGACAATATTTCGGGTTGGATTCCACGAATCTCATTACCTAAGAATACTGCCATTTTGACAGGGAGTGCTGTGGTGTAAATGTTTTGCGACTGGCTGGAGGTTTCCAATGCTACCCATCGATAATCGCTAGGGATGTATTGATGGTAGTTTTCAGGCGTGGCATGAATCAGTTCCACATAATCCCAAGCCATGCAAGCTGTTTTTTTTATCTTGCTGTCCTTTAACTGAACCTCTTCGATGCTGATGATTTTTGAAATGCCTATGTTGCCGGCTAGTCGGATCAAATGTCCAATATTTTCAGGTGTTTTTAAGCAGTCGGTGACGATGATGGGTGTGTGGGCTAGTGACAATCTGTTTTGTGGAATGAATAGTTCTCTTGAATCGTTGATAAGCATCTCCTTGGTGTTGTAAAGGTGTTATTGGTTTGTGTTTTTTGGGGTTAATCCCATCTCCTTAGCTTTTTCAATCATGAAATCAAAGGCTTCCTGGTAGTCGTTGCGAATAATGCCATCCAAAATAGCCTCTTTGATGGCGTTTTTTAGTTGGCCAATGGTAGCGCAAGGATTAAGTGAGAATATCTCCATGATTTGCTCTCCTGTGATCGGTGGTTGAAAGTTGCGGACATGATCTTTCTCTTCGATCTCCTTTAGTTTTCGCCGCACTACTTTGAAGTTGCGTAGGTAGCGTTGTACTTTTTCTTCGTTTTTTGAGGTGATATCTGCCTCGCACAATGTCATCAATTCATCGATGTCATCCCCTGCTTCGAATAGCAAACGGCGTACGGCCGAGTCGGTGACAACTTCCTCGCTAAGGATGATGGGACGCATGTGTAGGCCAACCATTTTCTGAACGAATTTCATCTTTTCATTTTGAGGAAGTTTCAATCGCCTGAAAATTTCGGGGATCATCTTCTCGCCTATGAAATTGTGGTTGTGGAATGTCCAGCCTAGTTTCTGGTCGTACCGTTTGGTGCGTGGCTTGGCTATGTCGTGTAGCAGTGCCGACCAGCGGAGCCATAAGTTGTTGGTGGTAGGGACAATGTGATCGAGCACTTCAAGTGTATGATAGAAGTTGTCTTTATGCGCTCTGCCATTGATTTTTTCCACGCCTTTCAGGGCTTGTAATTCTGGAAAGATGATGGCCAAAAGGCCTGTCTTTTCCAGTAATTTAAAGCCTGTTGAGGGTTGTGGAGACATCATTATTTTATTCATTTCATCGCTGATGCGTTCCATGGATACAATGGAGATGCGCTCTTTTGTATCCATGATCCCATTAAATGTGTGCTCCTCAATGGTAAAACCCAGCTGGGCTGCGAATCGTATGGCACGCATCATCCTCAACGGATCGTCGGAAAAAGTGATCTTGGGGTCTAGAGGCGTTTTGATGATTCTATTTTTTAGATCTTCGATCCCATTGAATGGATCCAGCAAATCACCAAAAGTTTCTTTGTTGAGACTTAGCGCCAGTGCATTGATGGTGAAATCGCGTCTGTTTTGATCATCTTCCAAGGTGCCATCTTCCACAATCGGTTTGCGACTGTCGCGGAGGTACGATTCTTTTCTTGCTCCCACAAATTCGACTTCCAGATCGCGGTACTTTAGCATGGCTGTTCCAAAATTCTTGAATACCGATAGTTTTATGTTGCCTAGTTTTTTGGCAACAGTTTCGGCCAATTCGATTCCGCTGCCAATTACTACAATGTCGATGTCTTTTGATGGGCGATCCAAGTATAAATCGCGCACATATCCCCCAATTACGTAGGCTTCCTGTCCTGTGGTTGCAACAATATTGGTAATGGTCTTAAAAACGGGATGTGTCAGCTTATCTTTCATTCACTGGTTTTATTGTGGATATGAACAATTCTCTTTTCAATTGGTTCTTATGTGAAAGCAGCAAGTTGCCTTACCTGAGTTCCGTAGAACCTGACAAAATTACAATATTTTCGCGTAATATTGCCCTTGTTGGCAAAAAGGAAAATTGGCATGGTTGTTGATATGTTGATATGTGAATATGTATATAAATGAAGTATAATTAGTAAAAACGTATATTATGGTAGAGCATTTGACAGCAGAAACTTTCAAGGCAAAAGTTTTCAATTATGAAGCAAATAAAGAGTGGAAATTCGAAGGCGCTAAACCCTGTGTGATTGATTTTTATGCCAGTTGGTGCGGGCCTTGTAAAATGGTAGCACCCATTCTCGAAGAGTTGGCTAAAGAGTATGATGGGAAATTGGATATTTATAAAGTAGATACTGAGGATCAACGTGAACTGGCTTCCGTATTTGGGATTCAAAGCATTCCATCTCTCCTATTTGTTCCAGCCAGTGGCCAGCCACAGATGGCCATGGGGGCTTTACCCAAGGACTCCTTTAAAAAAGCATTTAAAGATGTTTTAAACGTGGAATGATGCTATGATGAAATTGATTTTAACGGTGGTGGCAGGTTTTGTTCTTGCGTTTCAAGCAGGGTGTACTCAGCCAGTATCGGGCAATTCTGCCGCAAATCCGAATGGTGCAAAAGGAACTAACAATGGTATCATCTATTTGACCAAAAGTAGTTTTGTGGATTCAATTTTCGATTATGAAAATGAATCGCAATGGCGATATAAGGGAGAGTTGCCTGCCATCGTCGATTTTTATGCCGATTGGTGTGGGCCATGCCGTATGTTGGCGCCTGTTTTGGAAGAGTTGCAAAAGGAGTATGCAGGCAAGCTGCAAATCTACAAAGTGGATACTCAAAAAGAGCGGCAACTGTCAGGCGCTTTGGGGATACAGAGCCTGCCAACTGTTCTTTTCATCCCAAAGGATGGAAAGCCTCAGGCTTTATTGGGATTTCGGTCAAAAGCTGACTTGGAAAAGATTATTGCTGATTTTTTGAAAGTAGAGAAGTGATTTTGGTTAAGGTAAAAAAAGCCGGTACTTAGAGTGCCGGCTTTTTTTTATGATTGGTTTTGATTGATTTGTAAAAAAATAGTATAAAAAACTAATTTGCTTATATTTGTATTGACTGTAAATCTAAATTTATTGATATGATAAAATCTATTCCTTATTGTGCTTATGATGTGGTTCATGATACCCTTGGGGACATTCTATCTATAAAGATAACCGCACTTGTATATTTGCCCATCGACAGTGTGGTGCAAAAGATTGGTGAGGGGCCTGTGGCCGACTCTGTGGATGAGCGTTTGCTGACCGTGGCTTACCAGGGGGTGGATCTTAAATGCAAAATATTTGAGGTGGAATTTGTTATCGGGCGTGGCGATATCGGGCTGCTAGAAACAGGAGCCTTGGTGCAGGTGGTGGATTCCGCTCAAGCAGCAGTGAGTGTTTTTTCTGCCAGAAAAAAGGGTTCCGTCTCAATTAAATATAAAGATGTTCTGGCCTAAGATGATACACGCCCCATTCTTTTTTGCCTTTCGGGGGAGGATGTTGGTGCTTTTATTTTTTTTTGCTAGTTGTTCCCAAAAGGATTGTAATAGTAATAAGGCGAAGCAGCAAGATGTCTATGGTCGTTTCTGTTTTTCTGTGTTGCGTGATCAAATTGATTCCATAACTGTTGCAGAAAATCTGGACTCCTGTTGTTCGTTGGTTTTGGGTATTAAAGCTCTGAAGAATGGACGTCATCTGGTTCATGGAGACAAATTGATGGATGGTTATCCCTTTTTGCTTGAATCGGTAAAGCTTTTTAAGGATATTGGATATGTTATTGGCGAAGGGCAGTCCAATTTCCTTTTGGCCACCTGTTTTCAAAAACAGATGCGAGTGGATTCTGCACTTTTTTATTATGAAAATGCAAAATTGAAATTGAGCGCCGGAGGCGATACAATTGGACTGTTGAGTGTCTGCAATAACCTGGGGAATTTTTTTGCCCGAATGGACAATATGACACTGGCTGAACAGAATTATGATGAAGCTGAAGCACTTATTACCAAGCCATCCAACTTGTCGGTACTGGTGATGTACAATATTGCTAATTTCCGCCTGGATATTGGCAATGCGACATCGCTGGGAAAGGTTAAATCGTCTCTGCTGCAATTGCTTAGTTATAAAGAATTTCTTGATTCAGTATTTTATTCGGATATTTATAATAGTTTGGCGGCTACCGAAATTATGCTTGGTAGTCCCGATTCAGCCATCAATTATGCATTGAGGTCGATTCATTTAATTCCCGATGCAAATATTGTGGATCTGCAGGATCAATATCTGAATTTGGCCAATAGCTACCTGCTAGCGGGTAATAAAGTTGAGTTTAATCGTTTGCTACAGGAAATAAATACAGTATATCCCCAATTGGAAGCCAATAGCCAGAAGCAATACCATTATCTGACGATGAAAGCTCTTTTGGGCAACAACGGGTTTCATCTCGATGAGTATGTTTCGCTCACTTCCGATATTCAAAACATGGGTTTTTCCGATAAATTGCTTGAGATTCGAAAGAGTTTTGAGTTGAAGGAAAAACAGTCGCAAATAGATATATTGGCCAAAGATAATGAGATTCAAAAGGCTCATATTCGTTTTGTGACCTGGGTGGCTGCTATTTCCTTTCTCTTTTTAGTGGCTATGGCCGTTTTGGTGCTTCTATTGTACCGCGAGCGGACACGTCTTCGGCGATCTCGATCCGAATTGGTGGCCGAACAGCAAAAAACTGAAGCGGCTAATACGGCCTTGGCCAATGCGATTAGTACCAAGGATCGGCTGTTGTCGGTTATTGCCCACGATTTGCGTGGCCCATTGGGAGGGCTGAAGGAGTTGATAGAGCTTTATTCCGACATGCCCGACGTGGATCCAGTGGATGTGAAGCATTTCTTTGCTGTTGCCAAAGATTCTTCTGCATCGGTCTATTTTTTACTTGAAAACTTGTTGGTGTGGGCGAATAATCAAAAGGGAAGGGCTTATTTTTCACCAGTTGAGCAAAATATTGTATTGTTGATCGAAGATACGGTGGATTGTTTGAAAAGCTGGGCTGGATTGAAGGATATTCGCATTTCTGTCCAAGCCGATGATTGTGTTCTGGTCAAAGTGGATACCAATATGTTTAAGACCATCGTCAGGAACCTTGTTTCCAACTCCATCAAATACTCCGATCAAGGGAAAGATATCCAGGTGCGTGTTGAGTGCGCTGGTCGTGAAGTGGTTGTGTCGGTGGTTGATCAAGGACGAGGGATTGATGCGGAAATGTTGCCTCTCTTGTTTCAAGCGCACGAAGACATGTTGGATCGTTCGCTGTCGGACAACAAAGTTGGGCTTGGGCTGGTGCTCTGCAGCGATTTTACAGGCAAGCATAATGGGCGTATTTGGGCTGAATCGGAAATAGAGCGGGGTACGAAGGTTTCTTTTACACTTCCTGTTGATGTTGAAGGTTGATGTTTGTTGTTTGTTTTCAGGTTGTTGTGGGTGATTTTGTGTTGTTTGTCAAAATTGATGGTTGGTTTTGAAAAAAAAATAGGTGATTTCATGAAAAGATTGATGAATAATTTATATTTACAACCAGTATTAGTTGTTCCATTATCATCATTTATAATTCTATGATACAAAATAAGCCCCGAATAATTAAAGATTTCGAAAAACTTGACGTCTCCTTGCAGGAACAGATCAAGTTGTTGTATCCCAAGGGTTTTTCTGAGAACCTGATTACGTTTACCAATCGGGAGGGTAAGCTGGTGAGTGCGCTTCCTTTCGAAACGGACGACCACTACTACTTGATCAAGATGACGGCTTATGAAGCCCAGCAAATTGTCGATGATGATACCGATTACGATGATGATGGTATTCTAAAAGATGATGTCAGGGAAGATTATGAGGATAAGTATGCCGATTTGGATTATTTGAAGGATAATTTGGCTGACGAAGATTGATATTCGTTGTTTTGATATGAATGGCCTTCCTTTTCGATGGATTGGAAGAAATATTTGCCGCAAGTAGCCAAGTGCCACTTGCGGCTTTCTGTTTAAAAATCGTAATAGAAGTTCTTCAAACTCATCCTTACGGCGAAGTAGATGTGTTTCGATTCTTGTGAGGTTTCAGGAGTAGATGCCTTACGGTATCGGGCGCCCAGGCAGATGTTGAACATGTTGCGTGGGTTGATCAAGTAGCTGATGCTGGCATCGCCGAACAGGAGGTCGGTTTTGGTCCCTTGTCCAACAAAATGGCCATAGTCGGTTGGCCTGGAATTGCTGGGCAGGTAAATGTCGTGCCCGAAGTTGGTCTCTTTGGTGTCGTCGCCATACATGGCCACATTGAGTTGCCCCCTCAGGAACCAACGCCGGCAACGGTAATTGACGATGCTGACCGATTCGCGGAAATTGGCGCCCAGCGGGTGAGCCAGCGGCTGGTTGTAATTCCCGTAGTTGTTGTCGGCAGTGTAACCGGTGTAGGTATATGGTCGCACTTGCGAAAATTCCGATTGTAGATCCAGATTCTTGATGTTAAGTAAATTGTGGCTTTTGAATCCGGCCTGAAAGCCAAATTTGTTGCCCCACCATTTTTTGTTCGAAAAAAGCTCGTCGGCTTTGAATTCGTTGAAAACAAACTGGCCGTACAGTGTTAGATTTTTGGCAACGATGTATTTTGTGTTGAGGCCGATGAGCATCTTGTCGGGCGATCCTAGCGAGTATTCCACAGGGCGGAAAAATAGGATTGGATTCAGGTAGGCTGCTTCAAACCCCCGGTGCCCTGTTTCGTCTTCCTTGGCCCATATCACACTTTCGAACAGGCCAATGCTGAGCCGTTTGCCAATATTCCAGTCGAGGTAATGGAACACCCCGTATTTTTTTGGATAGGGATCGTCGTTGCTATTTTCGCTGTTGAGCCAATTCATTTGGTTCCACATGATCATGTATTTTACTTTCCAGAATGTGGCTGTCAGTTTGGCAAAAGGATAGCTGTACGAGTTGTCCGAAAGGATCAGGGAGCGGTAACCATCGCCGATGAAGTTTTTCCCAAAGCCAACTTGCATATTGATCCATTTGTTGGCATTGAACGATAGGTAGCCTGTGGCTTGAGCAAAGTCGTTGGCATCGGTTTGGAATGGTTTGCTTTTTCCTTGACCTGGCACAACTCGGTTTTTGTCGATGTACTCTTCGATATAGGTTGGGAATGCTGCCTGGTTTTCGCAATAGTCGGTGTAAAAATGAAGGTTTTTGCCTAGGTTGCCTTTCATAAAGAATCCCCGGGTGTTGACAAAGGTGTTGCGTCCCGACGGGGCGTCGTGGCCCATCTGGAAATCTACAACTGGGTTGATTACAATTTTAATCTCTTCATCCTGCCAGCCCAGCAGGTCGTCGTTGAAGATCCTTTTCCAGAAGTTTTGTTTTCCCGGTTTTATTTTCATCCCCAAATACAGCACCGAGTCTGTATTCATAATCTTTTCCAGTTCATCCATTCGGTAATCTTTTATGGCTGTGTGGAAGTTTTTACCCGGTTGGTAAAGGTGGCGTTCAAAAGGGTTGAACTGATTGTTGCCATAGTGGCTGTAGCCCTGCGAAAGCAGGTGGTTGCCAATGGTCAAGCTCAATAAAATGATGATACTGAGTTTTTTCATCCAATTATATTTGTTTTGTTTTTTTCTGATGTTGGTGCAAAGATGAAGAAATTATCCTCAGCTTTGAATTTTTTGGATTGTTTTGTTTGAGAAACAAAAAAAGAGGTTTCCGGCAGGAAACCTCTCTGATGCAGTGATGTGCAACAATTATTTCTTGTATTTTGAATCGCGTAGCTCTTTGGTGCGTTCGTCTTCGAGGTACTCTTCAAAATCCATGTATTTGTCGATGGTGCCGTTGGGAGTTAATTCGATTACCCTGTTGCACACGGTGCGGATGAACTCGTGGTCATGCGAAGCCATCAATATGCGTCCGGGGTACGATTTCATATTGTTGTTGAATGCCTGAATGGATTCCATGTCCAAATGGTTGGTTGGGTGGTCGAGCACCACGGTATTTGGGTTGGAAAGCATCATCTTGGCAATCATGCAGCGCATTTTTTCACCTCCCGATAACACAGTGGCACTCTTGGTTATGTCGTCACCGGAAAACAGCATCTTGCCCAAGTAAGTTCTTAAGAAATAATCCTCTGTGTTGGACGAGAATTGGGCCAACCAGTCGATGATGGTGATGTTTTTGTTGAAAAACTCACTGTTGTCCATCGGTAAGTAGGCTGTTGTAATGGTTTGTCCCCACTCGAATATTCCCGATGTAGCCTGCAATTCGCCCATGATGATTTTGAAGAATGCGGTTGATGCCCGGTTGTCGCGTGAAAGGAAAACAATTTTGTCGTTTTTTTCCACATCGAACGAAACATCGCTGAATAGTGTTTCGCCTTCATACTCGTAGCTTAGGTCGCGGATGTGCAACACTTTATCTCCAGGGGCGCGTTCGGGTGTGAAGATGATGCCAGGGTAGCGGCGTGTAGAAGGGGCAATCTCTTCAATGTTGAGTTTCTCAATCATTTTTTTGCGGCTGGTGGTTTGTTTCGACTTAGCCACGTTGGCGCTGAAGCGCGAAATAAACTCCTGAAGCTCTTTTTTCTTCTCTTCGGCCTTCTTGTTGGCTGCAGCCTGCTGGCGCAGCGCTAACTGGCTACTCTCGTACCAGAAAGTGTAGTTGCCCGAAAACATGCGCACTTTGTTGAAGTCAATATCGACAATGTCGGTACATACATTATCCAAGAAGTGGCGGTCGTGTGAAACCACAATTACCGTGTTCTGGAAATTGGCCAGGTAGTTTTCCAACCACAATACGGTCTCCAAATCCAAGTCGTTGGTTGGCTCATCCAGAAGTAGGTTGTCGGGATTGCCGAAAAGTGCCTGGGCCAGCAGAACTTTTACCTTCTCCTTACCGGTGAGGTTTTTCATCAATTGGCCATGTAGGCTTTCCTTGATTCCCAACCCGCTTAACAGGTTAGCGGCATCGCTTTCGGCATTCCAACCGCCCATGCTGGCAAATTCATCCTCCAGTTTTCCAATCAAGATGCCATCTTCGTCGTTGAAGTCGGGTTTGCAGTAAAGGATGTTCTTTTGTTGCATATTCTCCCAAAGAGCCTTGTGACCCATCAGCACCGCGTCTAAAACAGACACCTCTTCATATTCATAGTGGTTCTGCTTTAAAACCGACAGGCGTTCTCCTGGCGCCATTTCAATGCGTCCCCGGGTCGATTCCAAGTCGCCCGAAAGAATGCGCAGAAGCGTGGATTTTCCTGCCCCATTGGCGCCAATCACGCCATAGCAGTTGCCCGGAGTAAACTTGAGGTTTACGTCTTCGAATAATGGTTTTTTGTCAAACTGAATTGCTAAATCTGTAACAGTAATCATGGTTTTATTATAATAAGGCTGCAAAATTAAGCATTATAATTGCAATAGCTATGCCATAGTGAGTTAATTGTATCATAAATGAGGTTTAAGGCAATGTTTTTTATTGGTTTGCAATGAGACGGTGCGAAAGGCCTGTGTTGATGCAGGTGAATTTTAATTGTTTTGTATTTTTGGGTCGGTTTTTTGTTTGATTTTTTACATAAAAATATTACCTTAAAGCCGTAAATCAGAATGCAATATCGCTATGGAAAACCTCTTTTTGAAATATATGAAAGAGCGTTCTGGACAGAAGAAAGGTCCGGTTACTGCTCCTGTTTATCACTCGCCTGGCCCTGTTATTACCATCTCCAGGGAGTATGGAACCCGCGGTTTGGAAATTGCCGAAAAACTGACCCAGGTCATTAACGAGCGCAATAAGCGGCTCGGTATTCCCAAAGAGTGGCGGTACATCAGTAAAGAAATTTTAGAGCATGCAGCCCGGGAGTTGAACATGACGCCCGAATTGACGGAGCAATTGTCGTCCAATTCACAAAATGATGTGTTCGATAACCTGACCATGTTTTTATCCGATGATTTTTACACCACCAACACCAAGGTGAAAAACACCATTGCCAAGGTGATTTATGGTTTTGCTGCGCAGGGTCATGTGGTGGTGGTGGGGCGTGCTGCCGAAGCCATAGTGAAGGATATATCTAAATCGTTACGCATTAAAATCGCAGCCCCGCTTGATTATCGGATTCGTGTGGTGAGCGAACACGAAAATATCTCTTTGGCCGATGCGCGTAAAAAGTGCCTCGACCAGGATAAAAAGCGGCAACAGTTTCGTCGTTATTTTGAAAATGAGCGGCCCGACATCGATTTTTTTGATATGACCTATAATAGCAGCTCCTTGAGCGATGAGGAGATTATTGAAATGATTTTAGTTGTGGCCGAAACCCGCGGATTTATCTGATGTTTATGTAGAGGTACACGTTAGTTCCCTGAATCATCTGGGTGAAGGGTTGAATAATTTATGGAAAAGAGTACTTGGTTGCCGTGATAGGCTCAAGTGCTCTTTGTTCATTTCGGGAATGCCATTGCCCAAGGAAACAACTTACTCTACCCGGCTTTTGATGTCGCCATCGGAGAAATGGGTGGAGATCAAATCGCCAGGTTTCAACACCGTACTGCTCTTTAACATTTGACCATTGATGGCGGTGATGGTGTACCCTTTTTTGAGTATCTCGAACGGATTCAACAGCAAGGAAGTTTTTTCGAGCAGGGCAATCTTCTGCTTTTGGTCGCGGAAGTAGCCTTTTAGCTCAAGCGATAGGGTGGATTTTAAAAAATCGAGATGCTGGTTCTTCTTGTTGATGTATTTGGCACTTTTGTATTTGCACTGCTCCGATAGATGCGATAGTTGGTGTTTGTGGTTGGCCAGTATCTGTTGCGCGCCATTTTGTGTGCGGTGAAAAGCAGAGGAGAGGTATTGACTCTGTTTGTTCAAATGGGTTTGTATGGTCGAATTCAGTCGATGCGGTAGGGTGTCGAGCAGGTGCCGATTTTGATCGATGTAGCGCTGGGTGCCGGTAACAATATCGTCCTGCATCAGCATTAAGTTGTTGTAAAATCCGTCGATGGTGTTGATAATGAATTCCGCCACAGCGGTTGGCGTTTTCAGTCGGGTGTGCGAAACCAGATCCACCACCGATTCGTCGCGCTCATGCCCAATGCCAGCCAAAACAGGGATGGGGAATTGAGCTACGTTGGCTGCCAGTTCATACCCATCGAAACAGAGCAGGTCGGCAGTGGAGCCCCCGCCCCGGATGATGGCTACCGCATCGAAAAAGTCATCGTGCTCAAATACTCGTTCCAGAGCATGGATGATGGATTGTTCTGCATCTTTGCCCTGCATCACAGCCGGAAACAGATGGTGGTAAACCTTATATCCCCGTGGGTTGTGCTCCAATTGTTTGATAAAGTCCTCGTATCCGGCAGCGGAGGGGGAGGAGATGATGGCAATTTTTTGGGGTACACGAGCCAACTCAATCTCCTTGTTCATTCGGGCTATGCCTTCTTCTTCGAGCCTTAGGATTATTTCGCGCCGGCGCCTGGCCATGTCGCCCATGGTGTAGGAGGGGTCGATGTCGCTAATGTTCAGGCTTAGGCCAAATACCTCGTGAAATTCAACAGTGGCTTTGACCAAGACTTTCAACCCCCGGGTTAGCACTTGGCCCGTGGTGGTTTCGAAATAGGGTTTTAGCATCCGGTAGGTGAACGACCAGATGGTGGCTCTGGCTTTGGCGATGATTTGGTCGTTGTCGGTCGATTTTTCAATCAACTCCAGGTAGCAATGCCCGCTCCGGTTGGTGTTGATTTCGCTGATTTCGGCAATCACCCATTGGGGTTGGCCAAAGGTTTCAGAAAGTTGCTGCTTGATCTGCTGGTTGAGTTGGTATAGCGATTGGTGTGCCGGCGTGGTTCTCATTGCTTGTGTATTTTTCTACTCCAGGCAAATTTATTGGTTTCTATGGATAGAATGTAAATTCCCGGTGAAATATTCACATCGGGGGTAATTAGGATTTCTGGGGATGGCGGAAATTTCCCTTCCCAAAGCTTTATGCCGCTCATGGCGTATATCGAAATGGTTGCGGGTTCATCCAGATCGGGGCATAAAAGGGTGAACTGGGTTTTGAATGGGTTGGGCTGGATGCTCCATGCCGGGGTTTGCATCGATTCTGAGGTAGTTGCCAGTTGCAATGCCTTATTGAAGTCGGGCAAGCCATAGCCGTACTGGAAATCGGGCGTGAGCCACATGTGAGCCGATTGCCTGATGATTTGAATGATTTCATCAGCCTTCTTTTGTGGTTTGGCCTGCCATAAGCAAGCGGTCAGTCCAGATATAATGGGGCAGGCATACGAGGTGCCATTGCCAAGGGTGATGCGGTTGCCTGTGGTGATGATGCTGGTGCCAAGCCCCAGCGCCATTAAGTCGGGTTTGATTTTGTTGAATTCTGGATAGCCCATTGAGGAAAAGGTAGCTCTGGTGCCGTTGCTGGAGACGGCGCCAATGGTCAAGATATGGGGCGAGTCGGCCGGCATGATCACGTACCGCCAGTCGTTGTTGGCTTCATTGCCGGCGCTGTTGATCACAACCATCCCCTTTTTTGCAGCCATTGATGCGGCTTTGGAGATGCGTGTGGAGCCGTCCAGTTGCTGGTGGGTGTAGTTCATCTCCGGATTGTTGAAGTAATAGTAACCTAGTGACGATTGGATGATGTCAACCCCCAGACTATCGGCCAGTTCGGCGGCGCAAACCCAGTAGTCGGCCTCTACGGGATATTCGCTAGCCATATCTTCGGTTCTGAAAAGATAATAGCTGGCATCGGGTGCCGTACCTTCAAACTGGCCATCTATTTTCCCGGCCATTATTGAAAAAACATGCAATCCATGCGTGTCGGTATCGTAAAATGACGTGCCGTCGGCCACGAAGTCTTTGGTGCCAAGTATTTTGTTTTGACAGAACAGGTGGCTGAAGGCCTCCAGCTTGTCCACATCGCGGAAGCCTGCATCGAGGACGGCCATGTGGATGCCTTGGCCTGTGTAGCCCTTTTGATGCAGGTAATTCCCTTTTACCATTCCTATTTGGTTGGTTGTGGCAGAACTCTTGTTGCCTTCGGTGAGTGGCTGTGTCTTTATGATGGCAGATGACTCTGTGCCGGGAATCTCTTTGGTCTTTTCGATGGCGACAACAAAGGGCAAGGCTTTGATGCGATCCAATACAGCAGCATCGTCACAAAATAGAATCACCCCGTTGAGCCATTTGCTGGCGTGTTTCACTTTTGCCCCGCATGCTTCTATGCCCGCAATATAGGACGGACTAACCGGCAAGTCTTCTTGATCGAAGGGGATTTGTTGACGCACGCGGCGTTCAATGGCTCGGCCACTTAAAAATGCTTGCGGATTTTCAAGCGTGTAGGGACTCTCTTTCTTATCGCTTAGTTGGATGAAATAACCGTTCCCTTGCGATATGGATAGGACAGGAATAATCCAAACCACTAGGGCAATTAGCCATTTCGTGGTTCGGGCGGAGAATGCCTTGAGTGCACCGGTTCTTGGGGGTCGTTTCATGCAGGGTTAAAGACTCGAAAAACTTTTCGCTCCTTAAAAATAGTGTAATAATTTTAATTTGCGTTGTTTTTATGGCTTAAATATTGGTTGTCCTGATAGAAACCATCATTTTACATTAAATAGGGCTTGCTGAAAATGGCATCAAAGAACTTACGTTTCTCTGAGGCGGTTATATACAGTGACTTTTGTTCATTGAAAACTGCAAACTTATTCAAGGATTACAGTTTGAAAGCCTTGCACTAATCACAATAAAGTTTCACCTAATTAGCCGATTCGATGTATGTTATTCATTTTTGAGCAGCCCCTAAATAATAACTCTCCGAGAGTTTCACGCCAACGAAAAAAGCCCTGTGCTTAGTATTTCGGGCTCGCAGCCGAGTGATTCGGTGGTTCGATAAATACAAAAGGAGGGTGGAACTAAGCCCCACCCTCCTTGGTATATTGAATACCGATTTTTAGAAACTCAAGGTGATTTTACCCATCACATTGGTGCCGGCCTGTGGGTAATAATAGGCCCAGCTCTTCTCGATGGGGGTTGCCTGTCCATTTTCGAAGAACGAAGCACCGCCGTATGCATTGTTTTCATAACTCACGTCGAACAGGTTGTTGACCAGCAGTTGGAAGCTGATGCGCTGCATCCTCTGAGGGAACAGGTGGTAGTCGAGCTGCAAGTTGTTGATGAAATAGGCATCCAGCTGGCGATCGGCATGGCTGGTGTTGTCGAAATACTGTTTGCCCACATATTTCGAAATGAAACCTACCTTGAACTGCTTGGTGGGGGCGATGCTGATCATTGAGCTGCCTACTACGTTGGGGGAGTAGGCAATGTCGGTAGTGCCGAGCTCTTGCTTGAACCAAACCCCGGTCTCTTCCCAGTTTTCGTCCAAAATAGCGCCTTGGAGAATGAAGTTTTCAATTTTGTTGGCACTCAAGGTTAGGTTGGCATCCCACGATAGCCAGTTGGTGAGCTTGACGCCACCAACCAGCTCCACACCGGTTCGGTAACTCTTTTCCACGTTGGTCATGATGTCGTAGCCCACTTCGCTCTTTTCGCCGGTTGGGATCAGCTGATCCTTGTAGTTCATATAAAAGAGGTTGATGTTGGCGCTGAATCTGTTGGAAGTGAAGTGGTAACCAGCTTCCCAATCGTAAAGCCTCTCCGATTTTGGGGTTGCTTTGGCATCGCCCTTGGCATCCTTGAAGTTGGTGCGGGTTGGTTCGCGGTTCGAAATGCCAAAGGAGGCATAAACCTGGTGGTTGGCGTTCACATCGAAGAATAGGCCGGCCTTGGGATTGAAAAAGTGGTACTGATGGTCGATGTCCATCATAATGTTGTCGTCATCTTCGCCGGTGATGTGGTAGTCGATCATGCGGTACTGCAAGTCAACCATGATGTTCAGTTTTTCCACCGGTTGCCAGTTGCTTTTGCCGAAGATGTTGAAATCCTTCTTGTCGCCGTTGTTGAAATACCAGCGGTCGCCCTTTTCGTGGGTACCCATGTGGCGCATCCAGATCACCTCCCCGAAGTGGTCGCCATCGTAGCGGTTCCAACCGCTTCCCAGCGAAAGGTTGAGGTTGTTGTGGTGGTAGTTACCGGCAAAGGTGATGCCGTAGAAGTGGTTTTCCATCCATTTCTGCTGGATGGCATCGGTGCGGTCGATGGTTTCACCACCAATGATCACTTTGTCCCAGCCATATTTCGAATATTTGCGGTCCTCTTTGTAATTCTCGTAAAACCCTTCACCATAGGTGTAATGGAGGGTGGTGTTGAGGTCGAACCGCTGGTTGATGGCGTGGCTGTAGGCCAGCTGGTAATGGGTTTGTGTGTAGTTGTCGGTTTCGTTGTCGTAAAACCGAACCACCCCATTTCCATCCTCATAACGTCCGGCCGGATTGTAGCGGCGATCCTGTGCCATCTCTTCCTTGGTGACGCCGTTCCAGCTGATGCCAGTTTGTTGTTTGCCATGGATGATGGTGGCCTTGAGCAGGCTGTGGTTCCCCACCATGGTTCCGCCTACGAAGAGGGAGTGGTGGTCGGAGAAGGCCCTCTTCACATAGCCGTCCGATTGCAGGTCGGAATAGCGGGCATCGAAGGCAAACCGGTTTTTGATTAGGCCGGTGGCCACTTCGGCATTGTTGATGAAGGTGTTGAACGAGCCGGCGGTACTGCTGACGGTGGCCGACGGGTTGGCCTTGTAGTTGTTGGTGCGCATATTGATGGTGGCGCCAAAGGCCGCAGCCCCATTGGTGGAGGTGCCAACACCCCGCTGGATTTGGATCTCCTCCACTGAGCTGGAGAAGTTAGGCATATTGGCCCAAAACATGCCTTGGCTTTCGGCATCGTTGAGGGGAATGCCATTGGCTGTGATGTTGATGCGCGTGGGATCGGTACCCCTTATGCGCAATCCCGTGTAGCCAAGTCCAGTTCCCGACTCGGAGGTGGACACGGCCGAGGGGGTGAGGCTGAGCATGTAGGGGAGGTCGTCGCCCACTTGCCGCTCCTCTAGCTTGGTTTTGCTGATGTTGGTGTAGGCCACCGGTGTTTTGGAGGTGGCCCTGATGGCCGACACAATCACCTCGTTGGTGATTTGGTGTTCCTCTTCCAGCCTAAAATCGGCCACAACCTGGTTTTTTAGTTGCATTTGCCTTACCGAGGGCTTGTAACCAATAAATGTCACCTTGATGTTGTAAAGGCCAGGGGATGAAATCTCCAGGGTGTACTCACCCTTTAGATCGCTGACGGTGCCGGTTTTCAACTCTTCGCACACAATGTTGGCACCCAGTAGGGGTTTGCCACTCAAATCGGTGATTTTTCCTTTTACGGTTATTTGGGCGAAAGTGCCGGCGAACAGCAAAAAGTTCAAAAACAAAAAAACAGAAATTCTTTTCATCATAAAGCAGTTAATTTTAATTGTTAAAAATTACTGCAATGGGAGATACACGAAATGTTGTAAAAATCTTTTTCCCTTAGCAGCATTATCTGCCCAGGTTCAAAGGGTATGATCTCAGCCCGTAATTTTGGGGCACCCCATTGTAGAAATGTGGTGCAAATATAGGCCGATGGTTTTACAGTTCAAAATGTGGGTGGTATTAATTTTGCTGTGGAGAGCTAAAGCAACAGCCCGTTTGTGGCAATGGCTTATTTTTTCTATTTTGGCACCACTATTATACGATATTTGATATGAAGCGATTCTTGGTTAATATTTTATTCCTACTGTTTGGCGTCTCGGCCATGGCTCAGTCCGATTTCTTTGGCGGCATGGTTCCGGTTCAGCAGAAAAAAAGCAATCTGCCCGATGCGCCCAATGTCATCGATGCCCGGGGTTTGAAACAAGGGGCTTGGAGCAAGAAGTACGACAATGGTAACTACCGCTACCAAGCTACTTTCAAGGATGATCAGCCGGTTGGCGAACTGGTGCGTTATTTCGAAAATGGGAAGAAGAGCGCGGTGATCAATTACCGACCAGATGGGAAGGGGGAGGCTCGTCTGTATGATGATTCGGAACGTCTTATTGCCGAAGGGTTGTATGCTGGAAACAAACGCGACAGCCTTTGGCGCTATTATAATGAAAAGCAACAGTTGACCTCGGTGGAGCCTTATGCCAACGGTTTGTTGGATGGGGTGGTGGTGGTTTATTATGCCAATGGCGATGTGGCCGAGGAGATCACCTATGTGAAAGGAAAAAAAGAGGGTGCTTGGAAACAGTATTATCGAGGTAACGGGCGTAAATTGGTGGCCAAGCACCGCAACGACCAGTTGCATGGCGAATACAAAACTTACAGTGTGTCGGGCATCTGCGATGTGTCGGGATTCTACGAGGATGGGCAGGAGGAGGGCTCCTGGACTTTTTACGATTCAGAAGCACAGCGAAATTACGAGCTGAAATATAAAAACGGGGTACTGCAAAACCCTAAGGCGGTGGAGCAGCGCTTGCAGGATAAGGCAGCAGAGTATGAGAAAAAACGCAAGCTTTTAAAAGATCCGGAGCAGTACCGCAACGACCCCGAGGGGTATATGCGGTAAGGTGCAGTAAGACCTAATAGGTTTTCAAAACCTATTAGGTCTTACTGTTATAAAGTTATCTCTTTTTTTGAAAAAACGTTTTGGATATAAACCTGTTGTTTAGAGTATAAAGACAACAAGGGCTCCCATTTCCGGGAGCCCTTGTTGTATCTGGATGTTAATCCTGTTTATTTTACTTCTTCAAAGTCCACGTCGGTTACTTCGTCGCCCTTAGGCTGGTCGTTGCCGGCGTTGGGGTTGCCTTGTGGCTGGCCACCTGGCTGCTGAGCCTGCGAAGCGTTGTACATCTCTTGCGAAGCGGCCTGGAACACGGTGTTCAGTTCGTTGGTGGCTGCGTCGATGCCGTCGATGTCTTGCGCTTTGTGGGCTGTTTTTAGTTTCTCCAAAGCAGCTTCGATGGGCTGTTTCTTGTCGGCTGGAAGCTTGTCGCCAAACTCCTTCAGCTGTTTTTCGGTTTGGAAAATCAAGCTGTCGGCGTGGTTCAACTTGTCGATGCGCTCCTTGGCAGCTTTGTCGGTTTCGGCATTGGCCTCGGCTTCAGCTTTCATGCGCTTAATTTCATCATCGGAAAGACCTGATGACGCCTCGATGCGGATGCTCTGCTCCTTGCCGGTGGCCTTGTCCTTGGCAGTTACATGCAAGATCCCGTTGGCGTCGATGTCGAAGGTTACTTCGATTTGAGGAACGCCACGTGGTGCCGGAGGCAAGCTGTCGAGGTGGAAACGGCCGATGGTTTTGTTGGCATTGGCCATGGGGCGCTCACCTTGTAGGATGTGGATCTCCACCGAAGGCTGGTTGTCGGCAGCGGTGGTGAAGGTCTCCGATTTCTTGGTTGGGATGGTGGTGTTGGCCTCAATCAATTTGGTCATTACACCGCCCATGGTTTCGATACCCAATGAAAGCGGGGTCACGTCGAGCAACAACACATCTTTCACATCGCCCGAGAGTACACCGCCTTGGATGGCAGCACCCACGGCTACCACTTCGTCGGGGTTAACCCCTTTGGATGGTTTTTTGCCAAAGAAATCCTCTACAATCTTCTGGATGGCAGGGATACGTGTGGATCCACCCACTAGGATTACCTCGTCGATCTCCGAAATATTCAAGCCTGCATCTTTCAATGCGATTTTACATGGCTCCAATGAACGCTGGATCAAACGGTCGGAAAGTTGCTCAAATTGGGCACGCGACAGCGATTTGACCAGGTGCTTAGGAATGCCATTTACCGGCATGATGTATGGCAGGTTGATTTCAGTCTGGGTTGAGCTCGAGAGCTCGATTTTTGCTTTTTCAGCAGCATCTTTCAAACGTTGCAGTGCCAATGGATCCTTACGCAAGTCAAGTCCTTCCTCTTTTTGGAACTCTTCGGCCAACCAGTTGATGATTACATCGTCGAAGTCATCGCCACCCAAGTGGGTGTCACCGTTGGTCGATTTCACCTCGAAGACGCCATCGCCCAGCTCAAGGATGGAGATGTCGAAAGTACCACCACCAAGGTCGAACACTGCCACTTTCATGTCGCGGTGCATCTTGTCCAAACCGTACGCCAGAGCAGCAGCTGTAGGCTCGTTGATGATTCGGCGCACTTTCAAACCGGCAATCTCACCGGCCTCTTTGGTGGCCTGGCGCTGTGCATCGTTGAAGTAAGCCGGCACTGTGATGACGGCCTCAGTAACTTCCTGTCCCAAGTACTCTTCGGCTGTTTTCTTCATTTTTTGAAGTACCATGGCCGATATTTCCTGTGGCGAGAAGAGGCGGTCGTCGATTTTCACACGTGGGGTGTTGTTGTCGCCTTTGACCACATCGTATGGTACGCGCTTGATTTCGTTGGGCACTTCATTGTAAACGGTCCCCATGAAACGTTTGATGGAGTAGATGGTTTTATGGGGATTGGTGATGGCCTGACGTTTGGCCGGATCACCTACTTTACGTTCGCCATTTTCAACAAAAGCAACAATCGACGGAGTTGTTCTTTTTCCTTCGCTGTTGGGGATAACCACAGGTTCGTTACCTTCCATTACAGCTACTGCGGAGTTGGTCGTACCTAAGTCGATACCAATTATTTTTCCCATTTCAATTCAATTTTAATATTTGTAATACTTTAGCTTTTCCAATTCTTCAGTTCGAACGGTTGTTCGATCTATCAATAGTCAAAGGTTGTGCCAAAGGAAAAAGTGTTTTGGAATAAGCTTTTTTGGCAGTTTTTAGTTCAAAAAGGGGGTGCTTCTTGTCAGAATAAGTGACAAGATGTCGGGTTAATCGGCTGGTTTCCGTCATATTGTGTCGTCCCCTTGTGCCAATAAAGGTTAAAATGATGGGGTGGAGGTGGCCAGGTTTGCTGTTTTGTTTAATCTATTTGCTAACTTTGCGGATTGTAAATTTTATTAAATTAAATCAGGCGATTATGTCAGTAGCAATGAGCCGGACCAAGCGGGTTACCACTCATGTGTTGAGTGAAATGAAACTGAAGGGTGAAAAGATTGCCATGTTGACGGCCTACGATTATTCGTTGGCCAAAATTGTAGACATGGCGGGAATAGATGTGATTTTGGTGGGCGATTCTGCATCGAATGTGATGGCCGGATGGGAGACCACTTTGCCCATCACGCTCGACCAGATGATTTATCATGGCGCATCGGTCGTTCGCGCTGTCAACCGAGCGTTGGTTGTGGTGGACTTGCCATTTGGCACCTATCAGGGCAACTCGAAGGAGGCACTGAACTCTTCCATTCGTATCATGAAAGAGACGGCTGCCGATGCTGTTAAACTCGAAGGTGGCAGCGAGGTTCTGGAGTCCATCAACCGGATTCTGTGTGCTGGTATTCCCGTGATGGGGCATCTGGGGTTGACCCCCCAGTCGATCCATAAGTTTGGGACCTACAGTGTGCGTGCCCGACAGGAGGCCGAGGCGAAAAAGCTGATTGAAGATGCCCATTTACTTGAGGAGGCTGGCTGTTTTGCCTTGGTATTGGAGAAGATTCCTGCCGACTTGGCCGGAAAGGTGGCATCGGAATTGAAAATCCCGGTGATTGGCATTGGTGCCGGCGGACAAGTGGATGGACAGGTGTTGGTGCTTCACGATATGCTGGGCATCACGCATGAGTTCTCGCCGCGTTTTCTGCGCCGCTACAGCAATCTGTTCGACGAGATTTCGGGTGCCGTGGGAAATTATATCCAGGATGTGAAAAGCCAGGATTTTCCCAACGAAAAGGAGCAGTATTGATGGTGAACTATAACGCATAGTCGGTTGTTGAGACGTGTGGTGTCCGGAGCGTTTGTATGAGGGTTGTGATATTGACGGTCGGATTTTTTAGTTGTTTGATTTTTTACAAACTTTTTTTATTCTATTATTCGTTCCCCAAGGGGAGTGCCGTAAATTCTAATTATTACAAATGAGATCATTGGATATTTTATACGAAGACAATCACATTATTGCGGTTAATAAAACCAACTCCGATATTGTGCAGGGCGACCAAACCGGCGATGAGCCGTTGAGTGAGATGGTCAAGCAGTACATCAAGGAGAAATATAAGAAGCCCGGTGATGTTTATCTGGGCGTTGTGCACCGGTTGGATCGCCCCGTGAGTGGTGTGGTGCTTTTTGCTCGCACCAGCAAGGCATTGGTGAGGCTGAACAAGATGTTCCAAGAAAAGAGTGTCAAAAAGACCTATTGGGCTATTGTGAAGAATCTTCCGCCGGATGAGGAGGGGGAATTGCGCCACTTTATCAGCAAAAACAGTGAGAAGAACAGGGCCAATGTGTTTTCGAAACAACGCTCGGGCAGCAAGGAGGCTATTTTGAATTACCGCCTGATGTCGCGTTCGTCCAACTACTACTTGTTGGAGGTGGATTTGCAAACGGGACGTCACCACCAAATCCGTGCTCAGTTGGCCAAAATCGGTTGCCCCATCCGCGGCGATTTGAAATATGGTTATCCTCGATCCATTGAAGGGGGCGGCATCAATCTGCATGCCCGTCGCATCGAGTTTATGCACCCGGTGAAAGAGGAAAAGATTGTTATAGAGGCTAAAACTCCAAAAGGTGAACCCCTTTGGAATGAGTTTTCAAACATGATGAAATAAAAAAAACAATGAAGTCATTCTGAGATATCCGAAATTATTCGGGCAAGAAGTGTTTATGACAGGGAATTGGATGTTAGATTCCTCCCTTCGGTTGGAATGATGGGGGTTTTGAAGAATAAGGAGTAGGGGGGTTTGGCGCTGGAGCGGCCAAAAACCCCTACTCCTTTCTCATTTATACAATAGTCATTCCGATTGCAACGCAGAGGAGAGAGGAATCTCTTTACATTCAGAAATTACTTAGTCATTGGTAGTATTAATCGCGGTTTTTATTCTGTCAGGTTTTCGGGCACAAAGGCCAATGGCAGTAGGTTGATGGCAGCAGGGATGTTGTAAACAGTCGATTCGCCTACCAGCCATACCTGCATGGGGGTTTCTTGCCTTTTTTCCGTTTCCAGCATCACTTGGCGACAAGCTCCACAGGGCGATATGGGTGTCTTAACATAGCCATTTTTGTTTTTGGCCACAATCACCAAGTGTTTGATGGCAATCCCAGGGTTTTGGGCATTGGCATAAAAAAGAGCCACCCGTTCGGCGCACAATCCCGAGGGGTAGGCGGCATTCTCCTGGTTGCTGCCTGTGAAAAACTGCCCGTTTTCCAATTGGAGGGCAGCCCCCACCTGGAACTCGGAATAGGGTGCATAAGCCTTTTGAGCTGCCTCGCGTGCCATGGCAATCAGGTTTTTTACCTCATCGGGCAAGTTATTCTGAGAGGATGCGGAGGTGATTATTTTGATTTGGTTGTATGTCATATCTTTTGTTTTTTACTTTATTGCTCATGTCAAGGGTAAATTTACCCAAAGTTATATAATTTTTTGTGATGTAAATAATACCCTTCCGTTTTAACTTTATTCTTCCTGTGCGATTTCCCTTTTGTGATATTCCCTTTTTTTTATCTTTGTTGCCGATGAACGATTAGATAACTAAGATTGATATGGGATATTATATGTTGCGTATTGGGGTGCTTGGCTTGTTGATAATGTCAGCCCAGCTATCGTTTTCCCAGCGTATTTCGCGGAGTGAGTATGTAGAGGCCTATAATGATTTGGCCATAAAGGAGATGAAGCGTTCTGGGATTCCAGCCAGTATTACTTTGGCACAAGGGATTCTGGAGTCGGATTGCGGGAACAGTGTATTGGCTAAAAAATCGAACAACCACTTTGGAATCAAATGCCACAACGATTGGACCGGTGGCAAGGCATACCACGATGATGACCGGAAGAATGAGTGCTTTCGGAAGTATCGGTCGGTTTATGACTCCTTTGTGGATCATTCCGATTTTTTGACGGGCAAACCCCGTTATGCCGGGCTTTTTGAGTTAGATGTCACCGATTATAAGGGGTGGGCTCATGGCCTTAAGAAGGCCGGATATGCCACTGATCCAAATTATGCTCATCGCTTGATAAAAATCATTGAAGATGAAGAGCTATGGCGCTACGATGGCGGGCAGGCCGGAGGCAAAAAAGGATCTGTCAAAAGTAAAAAGGTGGCTCGCCGAAACGACGACTTTGTCATCTCGCCGTTCAATACCCACAAAGTGGCGTACAACAATGGCGTCCGCTATGTGGATGTGAAGGATGGAGATAGCTTTGAATCAATTTCCGAGGAGTTCAATCTTCAACCATGGGAGCTTTATCATTACAATGAAGTGGAGAAGGGGGCTGATATTTCCGATTTCAACCAGATCTACCTTCAGCGAAAGAAGAATAAAGCTCACCGCGACCACGAACGACATATCGTCAAGGAAGGAGAGACGCTTTGGGGTATCTCCCACAAATATGGGGTGAAGATGTCGCGGCTGATCAAATACAATCACTTAGCCGGAAGTTCTGGGCTGTCGGTTGGTGATGAGGTTTACCTGCGGCGCAAAAAACCATAAAAAAAGCGGCTGAACCATTTGGTTCAGCCGCTTTTTTTAACAAGCCCTCAGGTTGGTTCCGGGGCGGAAGCCTTTCAGGAAATCCGTCACTGGCATCCGCTTCTTGCCAGCCAGTTGCAGGTCGGTGATGGCAATGGTGCCATCGGGGGTGCCAATGTGGAAATAGTTTTTTCCATCGGTTTTTGTTTCTCCGGCTGCCAGTGCCGAAGCAGGCAGCAGTTGGGCACTGTAAACCTTGATGCTTTGCTGTTGCCCTTCGTCGTTGATCAGTTCGGCCCATGCCGCCGGGTAGGGCGATAGGCCACGTATCTTGTTGAGGATGGTGGCGGCAGGTTCTGTCCAAATTAGTTTTCCGTCTTCCTTGAACAGTTTGGGTGCCGGTTTGAGGGGGTTCTGGCCGCTTAACTGCTCCTGTTCTGTTATCTGAACTTTTCCCATTGTAATGGCTTCGACGGTTTTTACCACCAAGGTGGCCCCCAGGTGCATCAATTTATCGTGGACCGACCCGGCATTGTCTTCAGGCAATATTGCCACCTTCTCTTGGAAGATGATGCCGCCTGTGTCTATTTCGTGTTTAAGGAAAAAGGTGGTGACACCGGTTTGTGTCTCCCCGTTGATGACCGCCCAGTTGATGGGGGCAGCCCCCCGGTATTGAGGCAGTAAGGAGGCATGCAGGTTGAACGAGCCCAGTGGGGGCATGTTCCAAACCACTTCGGGCAGCATTCGGAATGCCACGATCACTTGCAGATCGGCCTTTAGCGATTGCAGCTCATCGATGAATTCAGGGTCTTTCAGCTTGAGGGGCTGTAACACTTTGATGCCTCGTTGCACGGCAAACTGCTTGACGGGCGACTCGGTCAGTTTTTGTCCTCGACCGGCGGGTTTGTCGGGCACAGTCACGACGCCAACAACATTGTAATTATGGTCGGTTAAGGCTTTCAGGCTCTCCACTGCAAATTCGGGTGTGCCCATAAAAACTATTCTCAGCTCTTTCATCTATCTATATTTATGGGCGGATTTTTTTTCAATCCGCGTATCGTCTATTTCTTGTTGGTTGAAATAATAGGCGCGCCTGTGTTCACTCTTCCCGTAATGTCCTGTTGCCCTTTTCGTGAGCCGGGAAATAGGGGCAGTGGCGACAGCCGTTTCCGCAGCAGTAACCTCTTTGGGTATGGTATCGGGCCGTCATTACCCGGTAGCCGTTTTTATCGAGGTAGTAATCGATGTTTTCGGTCATGGGGATTGGTTGGTAGAAATCGTTGGGGTCGTTCATTATTCCTGTTTTTGTTGATTGGGCATTGATGCCTGCAAAGTTATAAAAATGCAACAACCTTAAGGCTTGCCGCACGGCGGTATTTGCTTAAGGTTGTCTATTTGTTTGATGGTGTTATTTTTCGCTGAAGTGTTTCATAAATTGCAATCTTAAATAACCAGCTGGGTTGGTGTGTGGCGAATGAGCCAGCAATCCCCTGAATTGGTCGATGGAGTCAAAATTTTTCTGTTTCATCCAGACTTCAATTTCGCGGTTGATGTCGGCTATTTGTTTGATGCCATGCTTGTAGAGCGTGGAGGCCACCTGAACTGTTTTGGCACCGGCCAGAATCATCTTTATGGCGGTGCGGCTGTCGTGTATGCCGGTAGAGGCCGATAGATCGCACGATACATGTGCCGAGGTGAGGCCGATCCAACGCAGGGTGGTCAGGTAGTCGCCTGGAGTACTGAAGGTGTGGGCCGAGACTGTTTCCAGCTGGTCGATGTCGAAATCGACCGAGTAAAAGCGGTTGAAAAGGGTGAGTGCCGAGGCGCCTGTTTCCGACAAACGTTTGATCATGGAGGACATGCCCGAGAAATAGGGGGCAATTTTTAGGGACCATGGAATTCTTATTTGCGATTGGAGCGTCTTGGCTATTTTGAAATAGGTTTCCTCGTATTCATTGCCCGATTTGGATGCATCCGATGGAAGGATGAAAACATTGAGCTCAAGGGCATCAACGCCTGCGTCCTGAAGGGTTTCGGCAAAATAGAACCAGTTGTGGGGCGTAACGCAATTGATGCTGGCAATAATGGGAATGGAGAGGTGTTGCTTGGCATCGGAAATAAGCTTTAAATAATTGGTCAGGGTGTCTTCGGTGTCGTAGTTTTCGTAAAACTCCATGGTTTCAGGGTAGAGGTAGCTCTCCGAGTGCATTTTGTTTTGATCCCGCTCCAGTTCCATAACAATCTCCTCCTCGAAGAGTGATTTCAGGACGATGGCGCCTGCACCGCTTTGCTCCAAGGCAATCAGATCGTTGAGTTTGTTGGTCAACCCGCAACTGGCAGCAATAATGGGGCTTTTGAGCTTCAAGCCCATGTAGGTGGTTTGTAATTTCGACATAGCTTAGGTTTTAAATGTGTTGATATTTAGTTTTTATATCAATAACAGATAACCAGGGCTTTTGTTAAATGATTGTGAAATTATCAGAAGCTGATGGTGGGTATTTCAACGTTTTTTTCTAACTTGAACGAATGAAAAAGGGAAGAGGAGCGTGTGGATTCCAGTTGATTTAAAGTGACCGCAGAAAATGAATTGGTTCCGTCTCCTCTTCTTGCTTTTATAACATAAAGGGCGAGTTAAAGTTCAATTCCCACTCTTTTTTCTTTTCTGGGCAAAAAAAGAGGCTGCCATTTACTGGAGCCTCTTGTGGTTTTATGACCTGTTGTCGTATTTGAAATACTTCAGGTTGTGTCCCATCTTCTCTTTTTTTGTGTGCATATAGAATTCGTTGAAGGGATTGGGTTGGATCTCGATGGGAATGTTCTCCACAATCTCAAGCCCATAACCTTCCAGCCCGATGCGTTTGATGGGGTTGTTGGTCATCAGTCGCATTTTTTTCACGCCCAACTCCCTCAGTATTTGAGCCCCTACGCCATAATCCCGTTCGTCGGCATCAAAGCCCAGTTCCACATTGGCATCCACGGTGTCCATTCCTTCTTCTTGTAACTTGTAGGCGGCAATCTTGTTCATCAGGCCAATTCCTCGGCCCTCCTGGTTCATGTAGACGATGGCTCCTTTGCCCTCTTTTTCCACCGCTTCCATGGCTTTGTGCAATTGCTCGCCGCATTCGCAGCGCAACGACCCGAAGATGTCGCCAGTGGCGCAAGAGGAGTGCACTCGCACCAGTACCGCTTCATCTTCAGTCCATTCGCCTTTGATCAATGCCATGTGCTCCAAACCGTTGGATTTCTGTTTGAAGGGGATGAATCTGAATGTGCCATGGGCAGTGGGGAGTGACACTTCAACCCCTTTGATGATCAGGCTCTCCTGTTTCAATCGGTAGGCAATCAGATCTTTGATGGTGACGATTTTCATATTGAATTTCCTGGCGATCACCATCAGTTCGGGCAGGCGAGCCATGGTACCATCCTCGTTCATGATTTCGATCAACACGCCGGCGGGATAGAGCCCTGCCAATCGTGCCAAGTCAACCGCCGCTTCGGTGTGGCCAGCCCGTTTAAGGACGCCTTTGTCGCGAGCCTTCAAGGGGAAGATGTGTCCCGGACGTCCGAGCTCATCGGGTTTTGTGTCTTGGTTGCAAAGGGACAAAATTGTTTTTGCCCGGTCGGAGGCTGAAATGCCTGTGGTGCAACCGTGTCCCAGTAGATCGACCGAGACGGTGAAGGGCGTTGCGTGCATGGAGGTGTTGTTGCCAACCATCAGGTCCAGTTCGAGCTCTTCGGCACGTGCCTGGGTGATGGGGGCGCAAAGCAGCCCCCTGCCATGCATAGCCATGAAGTTCACCTTTTCGGGGGTGATGAGTTCGGCAGCTCCAATAAAGTCGCCTTCATTTTCACGGTCTTCATCGTCAACCACAATGATGAGTTCGCCATTTTTGATGGCTTCAATGGCTTCTTCGATGGTGTTGAGTTCTATTTTTATATTGTCTGACATGTTTTTGTGCTTTAAATTCGATCGAAATCTTGATTTCAGGCAAAATTAATTAATTATCGGGCATGGGCAACCTAAAAAAGCTTAACGCTTGTTGCCAAAGCGCCGTTTGAACTCTTTGGCCACCTTCTCGAAAAATATGGTGTAGGCCTCCGAATTCAGCAAGGCCGAGTCGGTGGATGATTTATAGGTCAGGAATATGCCGATGGGTGCCAGGATGGCAGAGGAGAGCCACATGCCCTGATATACCTGCCAAACTCCTTCACGGGCAAATTTAGCCCCCATGGTGTCGATGATGTAATAGAAGATGAAAAACAGCACCGAGATCACCACAGGCATGCCCAGTCCCCCTTTGCGGATGATGGCGCCCAATGGTGCCCCGATAAAGAAGAATATCAAGCAGGCGAAGGATAGGGTGAACTTTCGGTGAAGCTCCATCTGGTGCCGGTTGATCTTCTTTTGCTCCCGGTCGATGTAGCTCATCTTTTCGTCGATGTTCAGCTTGTGATCCTGTGCTGCCCGTATGGCTGACTCGTAGGCTGTTTTTTTCTGTTCCGGGGTAAGTTTGTCAAAGAGCGAGTCGATGTTGAGCGTCGATGTTGAATCGATCATCTTGTTCAAGTCCATTTGTTTGTTCCGGTAGTGGTAACGTCCCTTCTGGAAATAGAAGTTGTCGGCCTGCCGAGAAAGCTCCGTGATGTATTTGGCCTGCTCGGTGATGAGCGAATCCTCATCTTTTTTAAGCTGGCTAAGGTTTTTCATCTTGTCGAGCGATTTGAACAGGCTCTCGTCGGTCTTCGAGAAATTCATCCCCTGGAGCTCGATCAACACGGTTTGTTCGTCGTATTTATCGCGACGGTAGAATTGTTTGTCGCGTTCGTTCATTCTGCGCTTATCGAAGCTGACCTTCTCATCATAAGTGATGCCGTTGTAGAGGGTCAGCATGATGTAGTTTTTTTCGTCGGATATCTGCATCTTTCCCGAATCGGCCAGGGTGACGTTGGTGTTGCGATTGATTTTGTCGCGGTGGTCGTAAATCATCAGGTTGTGCATCATCCCAGTCTTCTGATTTTTTTCATCAATCTTGATCCTGAAGTCGTCCACTCCGTCGTAGAAGATGCGCTCCTTGATGTCGAGCTCGGGGCGTGCCTGCTTGACGCTGTAGAGCAGCGAGAAGAGCTTGAGGTTGGCCACAGGCATGATGTTGTTGGAAAACCAGAAGGCGCCGATGGAGATGCTGAGCGTCAGGGCAATGAGTGGTGCCATGGTGCGGGGGAGCGACACTCCGGCCGCTTTTATGGCGGTTAGCTCGTAGTTTTCGCCCAGGTTGCCGAAGGCCATTAGGGAGGCCAGCAGGATGGCCAGTGGCAGCGCCATAGGCACCACCTGAACCGAGGCGTAAAAGAGCAACTCGGCCAAAACGTGGAATTCCAACCCTTTCCCAACCAGATCGTCGATGTAACGCCATAGGAACTGCATCACCAGGATGAACATGGATATGAAAAAGGTCATGACCAGGGGACCCAGGTAGCTCTTTAGTATGAAAAGGTGGAGTTTCTTCATCTTCTAATAGTCTCAATAAGCACCAACGAACCCATGATGTGGTTCAATGCTTTGCAAAAATAGCAGAAAGTTTGCTTATTTGGATGAAATGGAAGAGAATTGTCCCAAACAAAAAACACCCGGTTGGGGTGTTTTTTGTATTATGCTGATCCTAGTTTGGTTCTTAGCCGTTCAATCTGTTCATTCCAAAGTTCTATGGTATCTTCCATTTCTTCGGGTAGGACTGTGTCGGTGACGATCAGTGCTGTTTCACCAGTTAGTTCCAATACGGTGATCTTGAATTCGAAATAATCTGATTCTTCATTGTCCGTTGGAGAATTGTCCTCCTCGTCGAGCCAACGGAAACGGATGGTTTTGTTCTCTTTTTTTTGAAGCATCTCAGCCGTCTGTTCTGTTTTGTCCCACATGAATGTGTAGATGTTCTCTTTTATGTTGACGTCGTCGGCGAACCATTCCGATAATCCACTTGCCGTGCTGAGCCGGCTGAACAGAATGCCCGGGGAAGTTTTGAATATGTATTCCAGAGATATTTTTTCCTTTTGTAATGACATGGGTATCTGCTTTAAATTTTTCACTGCTACAAGATAGTGAATATTGAGATATAAAAGGGATTGAAACGTTAAAAAATGATTAATTCTTTGTTTTTTTTATTTGTGAAAAGCCTTGGTTATAAGGTTTATGGCTGTTTTGTTGGGGCGTGGAGACAGGTTTTTGTTGGTTTTTTATTTTTTAGGTATTGCACAATTAAAAAAAGTGCCATACATTTGCAACCGCAAAAAGGGAATAACATCAGTCGCCCAAAGGGGTAACACACGAGGTTGTTTTTCTGAAATTGCCGAGGTAGCTCAGCTGGTTAGAGCGCATGATTCATAATCATGAGGTCGGCGGTTCAAGCCCGCCTCTCGGTACTAAAGGCTTACAGGTTTTTACTTGTAGGCCTTTTTTGTTATTTGCAACTTCTATGCTCCATAGGGATTCAATTTTTTCGCCCTCAATAAAGATTTTTAGATGCCGAAAAAGCACCAAAACTGGCGATTTTTGGGAATTTATTTTTGAGTGGGCGTAAGTTTGCGAATTTTGGCGACGCGCTGAGCAAAGGTTTTGTCTTGCCGCGTCATTTGCATGTTATAGCGTGCTTGCATTCGCACCAGGGTGTCGGCATCCAAACCCAGGGCAGCTTCAATTAGCATGGCCAGTTCGGAGTTCACCTGCCGCTTGCCATTGATTACTTCATTGAGCAAGGTGTGCGAAACGCCCATTTGAGTCGCGAGTTGCCGTTGCGAAATGCCTAGAAACTCTATTTCGTCTTTTAGTATTTCGCCCGGGTGGATTGGGAAATAAGGTGTGTATTTGCTGGCGGTTGTTCCCATGGTGTTTTATTTATAGTGGTTTGACAATTCGACAATATTGCAGATGGTTACGTTTGTTTCGATGTTTTTTTTGTCTAAATCTATTTTAGAGATACTGAATTCTACCCTGTATTGGTTGTTTACCCTCACTGAGTAAAGGCCCTGTTTGTCGCCAACCAATGCTTCAAAGCGCAATGGTTGGTATTTGTATAACTCTTCGGGGGTGGTGGCTTCTTCCAACCGGTAAACACACTTTGCGTAAGCCCTGATTATTTCGGGCTGAAAGCGGTGTTTCTTGTCAGACGATTTTCCCTTTTCGTAAAGCTCGCGCAGGTATTCTTTCTCAAAGTTCAGAACCATGCTCTTTTGTTGCAAAATTACTGTTTCTTTCGGTTGTTCACAAATTTGTGAATGCTTTATTTTGTCATACTGATTAAGTAGTTTTTTTATCCCAAGGAGTACGAATCGCATTAGGTCGCAATATTTTTCCGAATTGAACGTAATCTTGCTCAATTCATGAGGACGGATGTTCTCGCTGATGTTGCAATGTAAACACCATTCCGTTTCAATGGATTTCGTTATTTCCCAGCGAATCTCTATCTTTGAGACTTAACAGAAGAAGAGTTGTGTTATGGTAGCAGAAAATAACAGGAGACCGCTGGTGCTGATCACCAACGACGACGGGATTAAGGCCGGCGGGTTAAGGGCACTGGTTGAAATGGCCGAGAAATATGCCGATGTGGTGGTGGTGGCACCCAACCAGAGTTATTCGGGCATGAGCCATTCCATCACCATTAAAATCCCCCTTTATGCCAAACTGATTCGCGAGAAAGAGGGATTCAAGCTGTTTAAGATCAACGGTACTCCGGTGGATTGCATCAAACTGGGGGTGAATACCCTGTTGGATCGCCGGCCTGACTTCGTGCTTTCGGGCATCAACCATGGCTCCAATGCTTCGGTGAGCATCCACTACTCGGGCACCATGGGCGCTGCACGCGAGGCTGCTTTGCTCGGCATTCCGGCCATAGGTTTTTCCCTGCTCGACCACAGTTACGAGGCCGATTTTTCAACGGCCGTTGGTTATGCCGAAACCATATTCAAACATGCCATCCAAAATGGGATGCCCAATGGGAGTTACTGGAATGTGAACATCCCCACCGGCACCGATCTCAAGGGCATTAAACTTTGCCGCCAAACCAACGGACGCTGGATCGAGGAGTTTATCGAACGGGAGGATCCCCGCCATCGGAAATATTATTGGCTAACTGGTTATTACGAGAACATGGAGCCTGAAGCTACCGATACCGATGAGTATTGGTTGTCGCAAAATTATGTGGCTGTGGTACCTTGCACGCTCGATGCCTCCGACCATGCTTTTTTGAAGCAGAATGATGGGGATATGTTTGTTGAAAAATGATGTTCGTATGAAATTGTGCCGTTGCAATAAAGTGATTTTTGGTTTGGTGTTGGGGCTGGTGGTGCCCGCCCTGACATCCTATTTGCTGTATGCGTATGCCTATCACGGGCAACTCAATTTTGGCGATTTCATTAAAGGATTGATGCAGACGCAAAACATCAGCCGGTTGCTGGCCATTTGCGCCTTACCCAACCTAATTTTGTTTTTTATCGCCATCAATTTCGAGCGGCTGCTGGCTGCCCGAGGCATTGTTACCGCCACAGTTATCCTGGGTATCCTGGTGGTGGTGTCGCGTTTTGTGTTTTGATTGATTATTTTTCCAATGAAATATTACATTATTGCAGGGGAGCCTTCGGGCGATTTGCATGGATCGAACCTGATGAAGGGATTGCGCCATTTCGATGGTGATGCCGACTTCCGCTTTTGGGGCGGCGATTTGATGGCTGCACAGGGCGGTACCCTGGTAAAGCATTACAAGGAGACAGCCTTCATGGGTGTTTGGGACGTGTTGATGAACCTGGGGAAAATCCAGAAGAATTTCAAGTTGTGTTATGCCGATTTGCTGGCAAACCGTCCCGATGTGTTGATCCTGATCGACTATCCGGGATTCAACCTAAGAGTGGCCCGCTTTGCCCATCGCCAGGGCATCAAAGTGTTCTATTACATCTCGCCCAAAGTGTGGGCCTCCAAAAAGCGTCGTGTTTACCAGATCAAAAAATATGTGGATGAATTATATACCATTCTGCCTTTTGAAACGGAGTGGTTTCGCCGCTATGGCATAGAACCCCGTTATTGTGGCAATCCGGTGTTGGATGCTATCCACAGCCGTCCCAATCAAAATGAGTCCTTTGATGGTTTTATTACCCGCAATAGACTCGATGGCCGCCCTAAAGTTGCACTCCTGGCAGGCAGCCGCAAATCGGAGATTGGCTATGTGCTGCCCGAGATGTTGCGCATGGTGGAGCGTTTTCCGCAATACCAATTTGTGGTTGCCGGGGCTCCTTCGTTTACGGCAGCCGATTACCAACCTTTTATCGGGGACAAGGATGTGGCGCTGGTGTTCAACCAAACCTACGAATTGGTGCAACAGTCTCGCGCGGCTTTGGTGACTTCGGGCACCGCCACTCTGGAAACTGCCTTGCTCAAATGTCCCCAGGTGGTGGTTTACCTGATGTGGGGCGGACGGTTCACCGATTTTATGGCCAAAAAAGTCTTTATCAAAGTGCCTTTTATCAGTTTGGTGAATCTCATTCTGGGGCGCGAAGCTGTGCAGGAGCTGTTTCAGTCGAGCTACTCGGTGGAGCGCATGGCGCAAAACCTGTCCGCCTTGTTGGCCGATTCACCCGAAAGGGCGCAGATGTTGACCGATTATGAAGAACTTGCCAACATCATGGGGCAGCCAGGCTCCAGCATTCGGGCCGCCCAGTGGATGATCGATTCGTTGAATCAACAGAAGCATATCTAAATTAATTATACCGTTATGTGGGCTCTTTTAAATAAGGAAATTGCAACATTTTTCAGTTCCATCATCGGTTATCTGGTGGTGGGTGTTTTTTTGGCCATCACCGGGCTTTTTTTATGGGTGATACCCGGTGAACTGAACATCTTATACGGAGGTTATGCCACTTTGGAACCTTTGTTTGCCATTGCACCCTGGATATTTCTCTTTCTGGTGCCGGCTGTCACCATGCGTATGTTTGCCGAAGAGCGCAGGAACGGAACGTTGGAGCTGTTGCTCACGCGCCCCGTCACCTCGTTGCAGATTGTGCTGGCCAAATATTTGAGTGGCCTGGTGCTGGTGGTGATTGGCCTGATCCCCACCTTGGCCTATTTCGTTGTGGTTTACCACTTGGGTGCCGAACAGGGCAATCTGGATATGGGAGCTGCCTGGGGATCGTACATCGGGTTGGTTTTCCTGGCTGCCATTTACGTGGCCATCGGTGTTTTTGCGTCTTCCATCACCGACAACCAGATTGTGGCGTTTGTGGTGGCTGTGGTGCTCTGTTTTGTCTTTTACTCGGGATTCGACTCGCTTTCGTTGGTGCCGGCCTTCAAAGGGATTCAGTCGTGGATTGCCTCGGTGGGCATCAATGAGCATTACCTGAGTGTGAGCCGTGGTGTGCTTGATAGCCGCGACCTGGTCTATTTTCTGTCCATGTCGTTCCTTTTTATTTTTCTGACTCGTACCGTTTTGGAGAGTCGCAAGTGGTAAAATATTCATTTCAAGAATAATGGAGAATAAAATTCAAAAACCGCTTTTACGAAGCGCTGTCAATATTGCCGGACTCGTAGTGTTGTTGTTTGCTGTCAACTTCGTAGCGTCTAGGTTGTTCTTCCGGGTTGACCTGACGTCGGAGAAGCGCTATACCTTGGCTCCGGTCACCCGCACGTTTCTGAAACAGTTGGATCACGAGATCTTGGTGAAGGTCTATCTCGACGGTGAACTGAATGTGGGCTTTTCGCGTTTGCGCAAGGCCACCCGCGAGATGCTCGACGAGTTTGACGTGTATGCCGGCAAAGGGATTACCTTTCAGTTTGTCGATCCGCTCACGATGACCAAGGAGCAGGGGCGCCAGTTGACCGAATCGCTTGAGTCGGTAGGACTGGGTGGTGTGCCGGTGTTTGAAACCACCGAGGATGGCCGCAAGACGCGTTCTGTGGTGTTTCCCTATGCGCTGGTGCAGCTGGGTGATGAGGAGATTTGGATCAACCTGCTCGACAACCTTCCGGGGCTTTCCGGAGAAGAGAACCTCAACAACTCATCCGAAGGGCTGGAATACAAACTGGTGGATGGCATCCGTAAGCTTACAGTGGATGAAAAACCCCGCATTGCCTTTCTCGAAGGGCATGGCGAGCTGGATGAGGTGGATGTGGTGGACATCACCGGCGCCCTGTCGGAGTATTTCACCGTGGAGCGCGGCCAGGTGGGCAACGACCCGGCCTTGTTGGATCCCTATAAGGTTGTTATTGTGGCGAAGCCCGCCACAAAATTCAACGAACAGGAAAAATTCGCCCTCGACCAATATTTTATGAAGGGAGGACGGGTGTTGTGGCTGGTGGATGCCGTCACCATGACGCTCGACTCGTTGCGCAGCAGCTCCAATACCCTTGGCTTGCTGGCCGATTTCAATATCGACGATATGCTCTTTAGGTATGGCGTTCGCGTCAATCCGGAGGTGATCGAAGACATACAAGCTGGCATGGTGCCCATCAATGTGTCGAAGCCAGGTGAAGGCGCCAAGTTTGTGCCCATGCCATGGTTGTTCAGCCCATTGTTGAGCACCAATCCCGCGCATCCAGTTACTCGACATGTGAATGTGGTGAAGGGCGATTTTACTAGTTATCTCGACACGGTAGGAGAGAATCTCAACATCAACCGGACGGTTCTTCTTCGCAGTTCCCGCTTCACTAAAGTGAATAAGACGCCCGTATTTGCCACTTTGGCCACCATTCATCAGCAACCCGAGCGCGAGTTGTTTAATAGGTCTTTCTTGCCGGTAGCCCTGTTGCAGGAAGGTGTTTTTGAGTCGGTATTCATCAACCGTTCGGTGCCGGCTGGCGTGCGTTACAAAGAGAAGATCAAGACCACCAGCGAGCCTACGCGCATGATTGTGGTGGCCGATGGCGATGTGATTCGCAACGATGTACGTTTCCGCAATAGCACCAACCCCAAGATTATTCCCCTTGGTTTTGATGAGGTAACCAATCAGACTTTTGGTAATAAGCAGTTTATTATCAATGCCGTGCAATACCTCATCGACGACGCGGGGTGGATGACCTTGCGCAACCGCAGTTTCGCCTTGCGCCTGTTAGACAAGGAGAAGCTAGGCAGCGGCACCTCGCTTTATAAAGTGGTGGCCGTTGGGTTGCCCCTTGTACTTTTGCTGCTGGCAGGCGTGGTTTTCGTTTGGTGGCGGAGAAGGCGCTATGCAAAAAACTGAAATAAAAATTTATGGTTTGAAGTCGCTAGGTGCGATGCCAAATTTCTTTTTAAAACTGGTAGAAAAGTGCGAAAGGGTTGAGAAGCCGGTGATGTCGGCAATTTCGGAAATGTTGTGTTTGCCTTCCGAAATCAACTCTTTCGCGCGGTTCAGTTTGAAAGTTTTGAAAAATACGCTGGGGTTTTCACCGGTTAATCCTTTTACTTTATAGTACAATTTGGTGCGCGATATTTTCATCCTGTTGGTGACAAGGGTTATGTCCAATTCGGGGTTGGAAAGTTCTGCTTCCATCAATTGATACAATTCTTCCATGAAGTTTTTGTCTTGTGGTAAGAGTGTGTTTTCTTCAATCCGACTGTTTTGCGTGGATTTTCCAAATAATGATTGGATTTTTTCGAGGTTCATCAATTGTGATTGGATGAGCGCCAGCAAGTAGCTGGGGTCAAAAGGCTTGTTGACGTAGGCATTTGCCCCCGTGTTTAACCCATTTACCTGGTTTTGTATGGTTGTTTGTGCGGTTACTAGAATGATTGGTATATGGCAAAACTGGGGGTCGCCTTTTATTTCCTGGCAGAGTTGAGTGCCTTTTTTTCCGGGCATCATCACATCGCTCAATATCAGGTCGATGGGGTCTTCCTGCAGTGTCTTGCTGGCCGAGTCCGCGTCGAAACGGCAAATTACCCGGTAGAGTGGCGATAGGAGGGTGTTCAAGTAATGGGCTACTTCCATGTCGTCGTCAACCACCATGATTGTTTTCTTTTTGGCAGGGTTTTCATCCGATTTGAAATCATTGTTGGATTCATTTACTATAAGAGGGAATGCTTTGGCTTGCAGCAACTCTTCCTGCATCCTTTCTTCAACAGGATAGGCCACATCGTTAACAGGTATGATCAAGGTGAATGTGGCCCCTGTTTCGCCTTTGGGTGTGTGGGCGAATAAATGGCCGTGATGCAGCTCGGCCAGGCTGCGCGCGTAATAAAGGCCTATTCCAGTGCCCCAGTTGTACGTTCCGCCTTGATGCCCCGCCAACTGATAATAGCGTTCAAAAATTTTATCCAATTTGTCCTCCGGGATGCTTGGTCCTGAGTTTGCTACAGATATTCTTGCAAAAAGGGCGTACTTGTCTTTCTCCGTCAGGTGGCAGGTAGCTTCTATCTCTTGCCTGTTTGCCAGGTCGAATGTTATGCTGATTCTGCCGTTTTCGGGTGTGTATTTCATTGCATTGGAAATCAAATTGCCCAATATCTGTTCCATTTTGTCTTCGTCGAGCCAAAGGATAAAGGTGTCTTCCAAGCCCGTTGTGTTTATGGTGATGCCTTTGCTTTTTGCGTTGAGCATCAACAGTTCAATCTGTTGATTCAGGAATGTTATGATGTCGGTGTGTTTTACTTTTAGTTTCAATGTGTCATTTTCCAATTTGTTGAAATCCATCAATTGGTTCACTAGTTTCAGCATTCGGTTGACACTTCGGCCAATAATGTGGAGCAGTTCCTTGTTGTCTCCGCCAATGGAGGGGTTGTTTATCAGTTGGTTGATGGGGCCGGATATCATGGTTAGGGGAGTCCTGAATTCATGGGATACGTTGGCGAAAAAACTCATGTTCATTTTGTTCATGCGTTGTTCCTGCATTTTTTCCAGTTCGGCCTGGCGGGCAGCTGCTTTTTCTTTTCGGATGCGTTGCAATGCTCTTACAAACAGCCAGGTGATGATGGCTGCCCCCAGGAGGTAAAGTGTGTAGGCCCACCAGGTTTGCCAAGGTGCAGGCTTCACCGTGATGCGTATGGCATTTTGGGCATCAGTAATGCTCCTGTCGTTGTTGGAAATCTTTACTTTAAAGGTGTACTCCCCGGCGGGCAAATTAGCGTAGTAGGCTTCGTGGTTGTTGCGTGCGTCAACCCAGTATTTGTCATAGCCTTCCATTTGGTAATGGTAATGCACCCGTTCGAATTCGGAATAATCCAAGGCTGCAAAAGAGATGTTGAAGCTGTTTTGGTCATGTTTTAGAATAATATCCGGGTTGAGGGATAGGTGCCGGTTAATGCAGCGATCTTGTGCGGGATGGATTTGCCTGTTGTGGATCTTCAGGTTTTCGAATAATAGCGGAATGTTGCGTTTGACTTGCACGTCCAGCGGGTTGAAAACTGTTAACCCGTGTGTGCCGCCAAACACCAGCGTTCCATTGGACAATTGGCATGAAGCCCTGTCGTAAAATTGGTTTCCACCAGTCCCTTCTGCGGCAAAATAAGTGGTGAATTGTCCCGTGGCGCGGTCGTATTTGTTGAGCCCATATTGGGTGCTTATCCAAAGGTGTCCTTGTGCATCCTCTTCAATGCCTGAAATGTCCATACAACTGACTCCGTCGATTGGGCGCATCTTGCCAGTGGATGGGGTGTAGCACATCAATCCATTGCTCACCGTTCCTATCCAAATTTCGCCATGTGTGTCTTCGTGCATGGCTGTTGGGATGAAAACCGAGCGGCGGACACACGATTCTAAATCTGCGTCACTTATATTCAGCTTTTGGATTTCGAAGCTTTGGGGGGAAATCATCTTCATGGGTTGGCTGAAGGCTCCTATCAATAGTTTTCCATTTAGCAAGGGCGTTAGGCTGGGGATGAAGGTGAAACCCCCTTCAAATGCCTGCAAGGCTTGGAAATTCTTTTCGCCCTCACGCAACGCATGGATGTATAAGGAGGCTGTTCCAATCCAGATGGTTTTGTATCGATCTTGCTTAATCGACATTGGGTAAAGGATTTGGTGCCGGGCCTCCACCTGCACCGATCCATCTTTCCCATAACGGGATTTGATCACTTCGTTGTTTGTGCCACTCATCCAGATGGCATTGTCTGCATCAACGAATATTTGATTCACGTGAAAGGCTTTATGGGGTTCTTGGTGAAAAAGCTGCTCCGTTTTGATACTTTTTATCTGCTGTTGTTGGGTGTTGTACACAAATACCCCGTCGAGCAGGGTAGCGATCCATAGGTTTTGACCTTGGTCGCAGGCAACCGACACAACCGACTTGCCCTGCATGCGCGAACGCAGGAAATTGTTGCTGTTGAACCTTACTTTGTAGTGGTAGCTTGCATTGTAGCCTTGGTCAACTGAGCCAAACCACAAGTTGTTTTGCGAGTCGGTGAAAATGCGGCTTATCTTGAAATGGGGCACTTCAAAGGGAAAGCCGTTTTCATCTTGGTGGATAATGCTGTTGTTGTGGTGGTTGTAAATAAACATGCCATGCTTGGATGTGTTGAACAGAAGGCTATTTTCTCCATAGGGGTGGATGTGTTCAATGTCGGCAGCCGAAAGGGAGGGATGCTCTTTAATGGTTGCGGGGAGTTGCTGGTAAGTGTGCGTCCTGGTGTCGAGTATCGAAATAGAGTGGTTGCCAGTCAGCCATAATTCATGATGGTTGTTGAGGTAGGAGTGGTTTGGGAAGCCTTTTGCTGCAATAGAATCTTTCTTCTCGAGGGAGGAGGAGTCAAAGCAGAGTATCGTTAGAGGATTCACCACCCAAAGGTTGTTTTGGTCATCGATATGGCATTTCACAGTAAAGGTTTGATGTGGATCCATATTGGGGATCACACAGTCGAATTGTTGGGTTTTTGGGTTGTATGCGTAGAGTTTGTCGGTGGTGTTCAGGAAGATGCGGCCATGTTGGTTCTCAACGATCTGTATCACGTTCCTGTTGCTGGAGTTTAATGGTATTTGTTTGAAATTATCCTGGTCGGTATAGATGCAAACACCATTGACGGTGGCTATCCAAAGACGTTTTTGGGAATCAAGGAAAATGTCCTGTATTTGGTTGTCGGGTAGGCTGGTTGTGTCGTCGGTACAAAAATATTGGTGGTAATCGTGCGTGTCGTACTTGTTGAGACCACGGAAAGTGCCAATCCACACATGCCCTTGCGCATCCTCGGCAAAAGCCTTCACCATTTGGTTGGAGATGGTGTTGCTCACAACCGGGTTTGTTGTACCCGTCCTTTGTTGTTCCTCTTTTTTTACCGGCGAACAGCTAGAGATGGTGAAAATGATAGAGATATAAAGTAGCCTGATAAAAACAGCTCTATTGATTATGGCTGGCAAGGAGCTTGCCTTTTTTTGTTTCTTCGATGTTTCCATTGTAAAGCATGGATTAGTTCTATGCGATAATAGCGATAATAATCGGAATAGGAACGGCCTTTTTGCCGGTTTTGAACATACACGCAAATTTTTGAACGCAGGATAAAGCCATTTTGAATGCAGCGACAAACAAGAAAATTGGATGGCAAAGCCCTTTTGTTCTTTATGTCATAATATTGATGAAACTTAAATCATCAAAAAAAATGGCTTTATGAACAAGAAACTATCCCTTTTTTTGGTTGTTGCTGCACTTCTTCCCTTTCATGGAGAGGCTGAAGAATACCGGAGTTTGAGTGAGGCTGCTGATGGTGGCGTCACGGCATCATCCGAAACGGCAATTGTGGATACCCAAACTGGTATGGTGGCGGGCTACCATGAAAATGATGTTTATATCTATAAAGGCATCCCCTATGCTAAAGCCCGGCGTTTCATGCCTCCTGAGCCGATGGTAAAGTGGGATGGGGTTCGTAGCAGTCGCGCATATGGGCCTACTTGTCCCCAAGCAAAACGACAAGGTTGGCAAAGTGATGAGCATGCTTTTGCCTTTAATTGGGACGATGGTCATGCCGATGAATCCTGTTTGTGCTTGAATATTTGGACTTCAGTGGTGAAGGATGGAAAGAAACGCCCGGTGATGGTATGGCTCCATGGCGGTGGCTATGCTGCCGGAAGTGGGCAAGAATTGGCTTCGTATGATGGCGCAAATTTGGCAAAGACGGGCGACGTGGTGGTGGTTACCCTGAATCACCGCCTTAATGTGTTGGGGTTTCTCGATCTTTCCGCTTTTGGTGAAAAGTATGCCAAATCTGGAAATGTTGGTTTGCTCGATTTGGTCTCGGCGTTGCAATGGGTTAATAAAAACATCGCTTCTTTTGGCGGAGATGCTTCCAATGTGACCATTTTCGGGCAGTCGGGTGGAGGTGGCAAGGTGTCCACCTTGCTGGCGACCCCGTCGGCCAAGGGGCTTTTCCATAAAGCGATAGTGCAGAGTGGCTCGATGCTCCGTACAATGGATTCTAAATACTCCAGGCAAATAGGAACTGCCGTGATGGAGGAGCTGGGTCTGGATGCCTCTCAAGTAGATCGACTTCAAGAAATCCCTTATGAGCAGCTGCTTGCGGCAGGAGAGAAGGCTGTGGCGCGTGTAAAAGCCCAAAGTGGAGGGGAAGGTGTTTCCAGCTTTATTTTCGGTTGGGCTCCAACAGTGGACGGGGTCGTGCTTCCTGCTCAACCTTTCGATCCTGTTGCACCGGCTCAGAGCAAAGATATTCCGATGTTGATAGGAACTACGCTGCACGAATTCACTATGAGTACGTATGTCCCTGCTTTCCGCAAAATCAGCAAGGAGAAGGCTGTTGATTTCCTCCAACAAAAATATGGCGAACGTACCGATGATTTCTTGAGGGCTTTCGCGAAAGCTTATCCAAACTATAAACCCATCGATTTGGTGGATGTTGATTTAGTTTTTCGTCCAGGTGCCCTTGAGCAGGCAAGGTTAAAGGCAACCCAAGGCGGGGCTCCGGTCTATATGTACCTCTTTGCCTGGGAATCGCCAATCCTGGATGGCATGTTTCGCAGCACGCATTGCATGGAGATCCCTTTTGTTTTCAACAATGTTGTCCGACATGCCTCAATGACCGGTGGTGGTGAAGCAGCACTAGCATTGGGCGCCAAGATGTGCCAGGCTTGGGTGAACTTTGCCCGAACAGGTAATCCCAATGCCCAAGGGCTTCCACAGTGGGAGCCTTATAACCCCAAGGAAGGGGCTACGATGTTTTTTGATGATATCCCTGAAGTAAGATACAGCCACGATAAGGAATTAATAGAGCTTGTGAGCAAGTTCCCCGTTCGTGGTTTTTGAAGATGCATTACCCTTAATTAGCTAAAATTATTTGAAAACTAAAGAAAAGATCATGAAAAGTAAATCAATGAAAAGATGGCTGCTCTCGCTGCTTGGCTTGTTGATGTTTGCCCCATTTCTTATGGCGCAGGCACCTGTGGCGGTGATGGGCCAAGTGACTGACGAGCACAACGAACCCATGGTTGGGGTCACTGTCCTGGAGAAAGGGACAACCAATGGGGTGATTACCGATGTGGATGGTTACTACCGTTTGTCTGTCCAGTCGGGGGCAACTCTTGTTTTCTCTTATATCGGTTTTGTAACCATTGAGAAACCAGCCATTTCCGGAACCAATAATATTCAGATGAAAGATGACGTCCTTAATTTGGTGGAGGTTGTAGCTGTTGGTTATGGCGTGCAGCGCAAGAGCTCGGTGACGGGTGCCATTTCGCAAGTGAAAGCCGAAGATATGCAGAACCGAACCATTAGCAATGCACCTGCTGCTTTGCAGGGGAAAACAGCAGGTGTTCAGGTTATTCAAACTTCGGCAGCGCCTGGGGCTTCCCCAACGGTGCGTGTGCGGGGGTATTCGTCCAATGTTTCATCCAATCCGCTCTATGTGGTCGATGGCATCAGGCTTCCGGATATCAGTGGTATTGACCCCAACGATATTGCTTCCATGGAAGTTCTCAAAGATGCCGCTTCATCGGCCATTTATGGCGCTGAGGCAGGAAATGGTGTGGTATTGATTACCACCAAGAAGGGCAAGCCGGGGCAGGGTAAAATCACTTATGATTTTCAATTCTCCTCACAGTCTTTGGCCAGAGTGCCTAAAATGTTGAATTCCGAACAATACATCGACTATATGGTGGAGGCCAATACCTTTACCGAAGATTTCCTGCTCAAGAATTGGGATGGTGTCACCAACACCAGTTGGACAGATGTGGCATTTGAAGATAATAAAATGCAGAAACATAATGTTTCTTTCACCAATGGAAACGAAAATGGAAACTATTACCTTTCTCTCACCTATCTGGATAACAATGGAATTGTGAAAGGCGATGCTGATATTTATAAGCGGTTGACGGCTACCATCAACTCCGAATATAATATCAAGCCATGGATGAAGGTGGGAACAACCAATCAAGTAGAAAAATACAATGTGCGCACAGTCTCCACCAATAATGAATATGGCAGTTTGTTGACATCCGTCCTTCAGATGGATCCCTTGACGCCGGATACTTATTCCCAAGGGGAACTTCCTGCCCATATGCTCGATGCACAAAATAGGGGGAAACATCTTTTGCAGGATACCCATGGCCAGTATTATGCTGTTTCGAAGTTTTATTCTGGCGAGCAGTATCATCCCATGATCATGCGCGATAACAACATGAGCCGTAATAGTGGTTTCAACCTGAGCGGATCCATTTATTCTGATTTTAAGCCTGTGAAGGATTTTACATTTACTTCGCGCTTAGGGTATCGTTTGTCGGGTGTGCGGAATTCTAACACGGACTTGCCTTTTTATGGCAATTCGGTGCAAAGTCGCGATTTTGTGAGCCAAAGTGCCTTAGCGTCCACCAGCATCTATTATCAATGGGAGAATTTTGCCAATTACATCAAGTCTTTTGGTCAGCATACTGTTACCGGCATGGTGGGTATGAGTTTTCAGGAATCCACCTACGATTATGTGAACGGTAGCCTTTCGGCCAATGGTGAAGATGCTGTGATAAAGAATGATCCGTTGTTTTATTATTTGAATTATGGATCTGCATCAGCAACCAAAAGTGTTGGCGGGGAGAAAACCCGTTCGGCGAAACTATCCTATTTTACTCGTGTAGGCTATGATTTTGGTGGCCGTTATATGTTGCAGGCATCCTTGCGCGCCGATGCGGCGGATCTTTCACAACTGCCATCCACCAACCGTTGGGGGTATTTTCCTGCGGTATCTGCCGGTTGGACAGTTTCGGAGGAGGAGTTCTTCTCGCCTTTGAAGGAGTATGTTCCCAGTTTGAAATTGCGGCTGAGCTGGGGGCAAAACGGAAGCCTTGCTGCCCTGAGCGGGTATCTTTACAGTACCGATATGTCGATGGGTGGACTTTATCCCTTTGTTGCCGGTAATAGCTATGTAACAGGTGCGGCTCCGTCAACCATGGGTAATGATAAATTGAAATGGGAAACATCCGAGCAGGTAAATTTAGGTGTAGATGCCCGTTTCTTGGCTGACCGGCTTTCTTTAAGTCTCGATTATTTTGAGAAAAAGACCAAGGATCTTTTGGTCTCCGGCACCACGCCTTCTTTGATTATTGGCGGAGCTACCTCCCCCATGAATGCAGGTGATGTTAGCAATAATGGTTTGGAGGTTGAATTGGGTTGGCGCGACCGCATCGGTGATTTCAGCTATAGTGTGCGAGGCAACCTGGCTACTTTGAAAAATAAGGTGACTTACATCGATCCTTCCATCACCCGTCTTTCAGGTGTCAACTTCCACACCAGTACCATAACCTATTTTGAGCAAGGTTTCCCTGTCTATTATTTTCGGGGTTATAAGTTCAAGGGTGTGGATCCTGAAAATGGCAATCCGCTTTTTCACGATCTGGATGAAAGTGGCGATTTGAACGATGGTGATTTGGCTTATATTGGCGATGCCATCCCCGATTTCACCTATGGCATCACCTTGACTGCGGCCTGGAAAGGCCTTGATTTGACCATATTTGGAAGTGGTTCGCAGGGCAACGAAATCTTCAATTGCATCAATCGTCCCGATTATGCAGCTTCCAATAAGCTGAAGGAAGTTTTTTACGACAACCGATGGACGGTGGCCAATCCCACCGGAACAGTTCCGCGTGCCGGCGCCAATGATATGGACAAGTACCAGATTTCGGATGCATTGGTTTACGATGGTTCATTTTTTAAGATCAAGCAGTTGCAGTTTGGCTATACATTTCCCAAAGCTATGCTAAAAAAGGCATTTATCAGTAATCTACGTATTTATGGTTCGTTGGACGACTTTTTTACATTCAGTAAATATCCTGGGTTTGATCCCGAAGCTGCTGCCAATTCCACCTCAGGAATGGGCGTTGACAAAGGATCTTATCCCAGTTCCAAAAAAGTGGTGTTCGGTTTGAATATTGAATTTTAATAACTTTTATACGTTAAAAATGATGAAAGCAAAATATATCTACATGCTGATATTGGGGGTGCTGCCGATATTTGGCACCGGATGCGAAGAGCGTCTTGATATTCCCAAACAAGGTAATTTGGGCGGCCAGGAAGATTTCTATAAAACCGATGATGATGCTTTGCAGGCATTGGCCTCCTTGTACAATACCTGGGGTGGTAATTATTTTAACTGGTTCTATACTAAAAATTTGCTGGCCGATGATGTTTGGAGCGGTGGCGGGTCGCGGGGCGATAATGCCAGTATGGAACAACTGAATGAATATACATTTGATACTGACCATGGGATGGTGCAATCGCTATATTCAGGCTTATATGGTGTTATTTATAAATCGAACCTGATCGTCGATTTGTTGGCTCCCGATACGGAAGCTAAAAAACGTGCCGTGGCAGAGGCTATGTTTTTCCGGGCATGGTCGCATTTTGAGCTGGTTACCCTGTTTGGAACAGCTCCGATAGTTGACCATCTGCTCTCTCCCGATGAATATAGGTTGGGCAACAGCGATCCCAAAGATACCTGGAGTTTTATTGAGAGCGATTTGATGTCGGCCCTCAATTCTGAGGCTCTGCCTTCCAAGGCTGGTGTTGATGACCAGGAAACAGGGATTCGTGTCACTAAGGAAGTGGCTCAGGCTCTACTTGGCAAGGCTTACCTTTTTCAAGGAAAGTACGGTGAGGCCGCGGCGATGCTCGATAACGTCATAGAATCGGTGAAGTATGACCTTTATAAAGGGGAGTACGATATGCTGCTTCATACAGTCGCTAATGGTAGCTGCGAATCAATGCTTGAAGTGCAAAAACGTAACGATTCGGAACAGGCATGGAATCAAATGACTATGACCTTCATCATGCAAGGGTGGCGATCCGATAAATTGAATGTCGGAGGTGCTGCTTCATCCTATATTGCCCCGGGAACTTATGGCTTTATGAACCCGCGCAAAACTTTATACAATGCTTTTGTGGCCATGGAGGGGGAAAACGGGTATCGTTTGCGCAGCACTATGCGCACCTCTGAACAGATGGCTGCCATAGGCGTCTCCATTCAGCCTGGTGCCTACATGATAGGGCATGAGGGGTATTTTATGTGGAAGAACCGGGCATTGAAGGAGGATTGTGTTTATGATGCTTCTTACTTCCAGGCTTTGCAATATATTAACCTGAGAGTGATGCGATATGCCGAAGTACTTTTGTTGGCTGCCGAGGCGCATGTGTTGGGAGGCAGTCAGGAAAAAGCTCTGGATTATATCAATCGGGTTCGGTCCCGAGCTCGCTTGGCCGATCTTACTACAGTATCTTTAGAGGATGTGAAAAATGAGAAGCGTTTGGAGTTGTGTCTCGAGGGAGTACGTTTTCAGGATCTTGTGCGTTGGGGCGATGCAGCTAATGTTATGGCCGAGCAGGGGAAAGAGATCCCAAGCTTCACGGCCACAGGGGTTGTTGCGCAGTTTAAAAACTCATCTTACGGGTTTAAGGTTAAGCATAAGTTGTTACCCATTCCGCGTAAAGAGCTGGAATTAAATCCCAATATGGTTCAGAATGAAAATTGGTAATTCGTTATTAATTAAATAGTTATATTATGAGAAAAATTAATATATTGCTGATGCTGCTCATGTCGTATCTGTTGATGGCATGTGATGGCAATTCATTGGATTCCTTGACCGGGAAATATGATATGGACCGCTATGAGTTTGATGAAGTAGTGCAGCAATCAACCGAGAAATTGACGAAGGGTGTCAAGGGCTTGAACATCGCTCTGGTGGATGACCAGGATAACCGGTTGGATCTTCGGATTGGTAGTAGCGAGTGGGTATTGCAAGGGGGCGTTTACTCAGTGGTCGAATCTGTTTCGTCGGATAAGCAGTATGTGGCTTCATTGAAAAGCCAAAATGTGGTTAGCAAAGTGAAATCAGGAAACCTTGAAGTGATCCTGATCAATGGCACCTATTTTTTTACTGGTTTGTTTGAAACAGAAAGTGGTCAATGGGTTAATTGCTTTTTCAAGGGTGTTATCACGTTTGAAATAGGGGAAGATGATCCCGAGTCAAGCGGGTATGTGGCTGTGTTGACAAAATCGCCGGTGGTGACTTATGACAATTCAGGTTCCCCCACGGTTCATCCAGGTGTTCTCAAATATACTTTCTCCATCTCCGATCCTGCTGGAAATAATGTTGCTTCATTCGAAGCCATCAATGCGGAGGATATGCCAGCTGCCACCCTGGCCGGTAATTACACGGTGCAAGGTGACGCCTCGGAAGCTTGGCTGATGGCTAATGGCTGGGTTTTTCCCGACTGGGGGGTTGCCGGAGGTAGTTATTTTACTGACGCCAAGGGTGTCAAGCAGTATGTGGCCGGAGGGCAAATCGCGATTACTGTTGTGGAAGGTATAACAGGTGAAATGCTGTATAGTTTCTCGGGACAGGAGCTGACGACTGCCGAGGCTAACGGTTTGCCCGGGACTGGTTTGGTCAATATCAAGTATGCCGTGCTGGAGGATGGGGCTGGTTTGGTATTGAATGAATAGAAATATTTGAGACATCAATTTGACATCCTGATACTTGTATCGGGGTGTCCCTGATGCCTTGAATGCAATTAAATGTTTAATGTATAATAAGTAAACGATGAAATTTTTGATTCTAGTGAGTTTTACCTTTTTTGTGGGTTTTGCCAATGCTCAGTTTCCTGGGTGGGGGCCGCAAAGTAAAGTTTTAACCGACAGCCTTAGCAGCAAGGCATTGGGGGGAGCCTATCGAGCCTATAGCATCTATCTTCCTAAAAGCTATGACTCGGATCAGGGAAAACAGTATCCCATTCTTTATCTTTTGCATGGTATGATGGGGAATAATGAAAGTTGGTTCAACGACCAAATGGCGAAGGATGTCATGGATCAGCTTGTGGCCTCAGGGGAGGCTTGCGAAATGATTATCGTAAGCCCCAATGCCGGGGGGAATGTTTATGCCGGAGCCTGGAACGGATACTTTAATATGCCGGGTTGGGCCTACGAGGATTTCTTTTTTGAGGAGTTTGTCCCTTATGTTGAGAAAAAGTACCGAGTGATAGCCGACAAGCAGCACCGCGCCATAGCCGGTCTGTCGATGGGTGGTGGAGGAACGGCAAGTTATGCCCAGCGCTATCCCCAGATGTATTGTGCAGCTTATGCCATGAGTGCTCTGATGGACATTCCCGAGCAGGGGGCTGCCCCAGCGGAAAAGGTCGATGACAAGATGGCTCTATTAACCAAATCGGTGAAGGAGCACAGTTGCATTAAATATTTGGAAGCAGCTGGTGAGGAGCACGCCTCGAAGCTCCGAACCGTGCAGTGGTTTGTTGATTGTGGCGATGATGACTTTCTACTAGATCGGAATATTGAATTTTTCCAGGCCATGCAGAAGGCGAAAATCCCTTGTCAGTTCCGCGTTCGCGATGGCGGACACACCTCTGAATATTGGCATTCGGCTCTCTATTCCTGCCTTCCTTTTGTGTCGCGCTGCTTTGGGAAATGACCCATTTCGGTTTGTTTTTGGTACAAATTAATGAATCGTTTTTTATGTAAGTTGTTAAATTGAATATTAAGAATTATGAAAAGAATTTTAGTTTTGTCAGTTGGATTGCTTTTGGGACTCGTTGCATTTGCGCAACAGGCTTTATGGGGTGGGGCACCGCTCGTTTCACCCGAAATTCATGGTGACCATACCGTCACTTTTCGCCTGAAGGCGCCAAAAGCAGTGAAGGTGCAAGTCACCGGTGATTTTTTGCCTACTAAAAAGGTACAAACACCTTTTGGTGAGTTTGATGGCCCTGGTGTGGCCGATTTGAAGGAAGGAAAAGACGGGGTGTGGGAATATACTACGCCCGAACCCTTGCTTCCCGAGTTATACAGCTATACTTTCATTGTGGATGAATTGAAAATGCCTGATCCATCCAATGTTTACATGATCCGTGATGTGGCTTCTGTCACCAACGTGTTTCTTATTGGAGGGGAACGTGCCGATTGGTACGCGGTACAAAATGTCCCCCATGGTACTGTGTCAAGGGTGTGGTACGACAGCCCTTCGCTGGGTATGAACCGGCGGTTGACGGTTTATACGCCCGCAGGCTATGAAACCAGCGGGAAACGTTATCCCGTGTTTTACCTGCTGCATGGCATGGGTGGCGATGAAGAGGCTTGGATTGCGCTTGGGCGCACCGCCCAGGTGCTCGATAACCTCATTGCTCAAGGTAAAGCCAATCCCATGATTGTGGTGATGACCAATGGCAACGCATCTCAAGAGGCTGCGCCGGGTGAATCTTCCTTGGGCTTTGTGGCACCAGGCATTCAGCTGCCAAAAACGATGGACGGATCTTTCGAAATGGCTTTCCCCGATGTGGTTAGCTTTATCGACAAAAATTTCCGCACCATCAAAAAGAAATCGTCTCGTGCCATCGCTGGGCTGTCTATGGGAGGATATCATTCCATGCACATCTCCAAACAGTATCCCGATATGTTTGATTATGTAGGCCTGTTCTCTGCTGCAATCATGCCAAATAAGGATGTGAAATCGCCTGTTTACGATAATCTGGAAGAGAAATTGAAGGTGCAATTTTCCAAAAAACCAGCTCTTTATTGGATTGCCATAGGGAAAACCGACTTCTTATATAAAGCCAATGAGGAGTACCGCAAGTTGTTGGATGAAAAGGGGTACTCTTATGTTTATTATGAAACCGGACAGGGGCATATCTGGAAAAACTGGCGCATTTATTTGACTGAGTTTGCGCCTCAATTGTTTCGTTAAGAGTTGATTTGGGCGCCTGCCAGTTGATCTCCGTTTAGCCTAATTGCATTGGGCGGCTGGCAGGTACCCAATTGCTGTTTTTCAATGTTTTTTATGAAAATTGAATTGTATGGATGTTAAATTGCTGTCTATGATATTGCTGGGATCCACCTTGTTGGGGTGTGGCCGCCAGTTGCCCCAGTTGGGGAAGTCGCCTGTTAATGAGGTGATAGGTGCGATGACATTGGAAGAGAAGGCCCATCTGGTGGTGGGAACCGGTATGGCTGGTTTCTCGGGCGATAGTGCTGTTGTGGGTGGAACACGGAAGCTGGTGCCTGGTGCAGCCGGAACCACCTTCCCCATTGATCGGTTGGGCATCCCATCCGTGGTGTTGGCCGATGGGCCTGCCGGCTTGCGCATCGATCCTACGCGCGAAGGAGATTCGGCCACCTACTATTGTACCCATTTCCCAATAGGGACTTTGCTGGCTTCCACCTGGGATCAGGCTTTGGTTGAGGAGGTGGGCAAGGCCATTGGTAATGAAGTGCTGGAATATGGGGCCGATATTTTGCTGGCTCCCGCCTTAAACATCCACCGGAACCCACTTTGCGGGCGTAACTTCGAGTATTATTCCGAAGACCCCGTTGTGTCGGGGAAAATTGCTGCCGCTTATGTGCGTGGTGTGCAGAGCAATGGTGTGGGAACCTCCATCAAACATTTTGCGGTCAATAATCAGGAAACCAATAGGATGTCCAATGACGCCCGCGTGTCGCCCCGTGCCCTGCGCGAAATATACCTGAAGGGGTTCGAGATCGCCGTGAAGGAGTCTGCCCCATGGACGGTTATGTCTTCTTACAATTATTTGAATGGTACATACACTTCGGAGAGCAAGGATTTGCTGACAACTGTTCTGCGCGACGAGTGGGGTTTCAAAGGCATGGTGATGACCGACTGGTTTGGGGGTAAGGATGCTGTGGCACAAATGGTGGCAGGTAATGATATGCTTCAACCCGGCACCGACAAACAATACCTGGCACTGGTGGAAGGTGTGCGCAGTGGCAACCTCCCCGAAGCCGTGTTGGATCAGAATGTGAAACGCATTCTTGAAATGATTGTGCAGACACCCCGTTTCAAAGGTTATAAAGCTTCCAACCAACCCAACCTTGATGCCCATGCCGCCGTTACCCGGCAATCGGCTACCGAAGGTATGGTGCTTTTGAAAAATGAGCATCATGCATTGCCGTTGGCTACTTCTATTAAGAATATTGCTTTGTTTGGTTGCACATCGTATGATTTTATTGCTGGCGGCACCGGCTCGGGGAATGTGAACCGCGCTTATACCGTTTCGTTGCTCGATGGGTTGAAAAATGCCGGTTATGTGGTGGATGAAGGGCTTCGTAATGTTTATGGGCAGTATATTGCAGTTGAGGCAGAGCGCGAAAAAGCCACGAAAAAAGAGTGGTATATGCCGTCGGTTCGTCCCAAGGAGTTGGTGTTGGATCCACAAATGGTAAAGCAGCAGGCTGCTGTTGCCGATGTGGCCTTGATCACCATTGGGCGCACCTCGGGTGAATTCCTGGATCGTCATCAATCCGATTTCAACCTCAGCGGTGAGGAGCAACAGCTGCTGAAATCGGTTTGCCAAGCGTTTCAATCTGTTGGTAAAAAGGTGGTGGTGGTGCTGAATATTGGCGGTGTTGTTGAAACCGCTTCGTGGAAAGCATTGCCCGATGCCATCCTTTGTGCTTGGCAGGCCGGGCAGGAGGGAGGCAATAGTGTGGCCGATGTGTTGTGCGGTAAGGCTTGCCCATCGGGTAAGCTCACCATGACTTTCCCCGTCAGGTTCGAAGATGCTGCTTCCTCCAATAATTTCCCCATTGATGAGGATGTCTCCATTGATCTGGTCAACAAAGGCGAAAAGAAAAATGAGCTTAAGAATGTGGATTACACGAATTACGAAGAGGATGTTTATGTGGGGTACCGATATTTCGACAGCTTCAACAAGGAGGTTTCCTATCCCTTCGGCTATGGCCTCTCTTACACATCGTTCGATTATTCGAATGCGCAAATAAAAGTGCAGGATGACCAATACCTCATCACCGTGAATATTAAAAACAGTGGGGGCGTTGCCGGTAAAGAGGTGGTTCAGCTTTATGTGGGCAGTGCCAATGGTAAAGATTTGAATAAGCCCGAAAAAGAGCTTAAGGCCTTTTTTAAGACAAGATTACTGATGCCAGGTGAGGAAATTGATGTAACTTTGACACTTAAAAAAGCAGACTTGGCCTCCTACGATGAGGTCTCCTCCTCCTGGAAGGTGGATGGTGGCATTTATCATTTTATGGTGGGTGCCTCCTCGCGCGACATCAAGGTTGACTTGACAGCCAATGTGGATGCCTATTCCGTCAAAACCTTCGATGTGTTGAAAAGCCAGATGCCAATCAATTCATTAACACGTTAATGTGATATAAACCTCTTGTATTAACTACAAATAATAGTTATGAAAATTAAACATGTTTTGCCTTTTTTGCTTTTCACAGTAGGATTTGGTGTGACGGCTCAAAAAACGATCCCGCCAGCCATCCCGGCCGACTTGGCCATGGAGAAAAAAATTGAATCACTGTTGGCAAAGATGACCATTGAAGAGAAGGTGGGGCAGATGTGCCAACTGACCATCGATCTCCTTCAGAAAAGGAACAACCCTTTTGCCGGTATCAATCCTCAGAATTTAACAGTGGAGGATCTTAAACGTATTCTGGCCAATTATGATTTTGCTGGTGACTACGACTTATCTAAAGGTTTGCCCACCCAGGACGTGTTGATGAATATATTCATGCGCATTCAGGGCGCTGAACAAAGCAAGGAGTTTCAATTGGATGAAGCCATGCTCGATACCATTATTGGGAAATACAAGGTTGGCTCGATACTGAATGTGCCCAATGGCGTGGCCCAAAGTCTTGGCGACTGGCAGAGAATTATCAAGCGAATCCAGGATAAATCGATGGACGCCATTGGTATTCCTTGTGTTTATGGTGTGGATCAAATACATGGTACCACCTACACCCAGGGGGGCACCATGTTTCCCCAAGGGATCAATATGGGGGCTGCATTCAACCGCACCCTCACACGTGAGGGTGCCAGAATTTCGGCTTACGAAACCAAAGCCGGCAGCATTCCTTGGACCTTTGCCCCGGTGACTGACCTTGGACGTGATCCCCGTTGGCCCCGTATGTGGGAGAATTATGGCGAGGATTGTTATGTGAATGCCGAAATGGGGCGGGAAGCCATCATCGGGTTTCAGGGCAATGAGCCTAACAAGATTGGCCGTAATCAAGTGGCTGCTTGTATGAAGCATTACATGGGTTATGGGGTGCCTGTTTCAGGAAAAGATCGTACCCCTTCTTCCATCACCCCGCAGGATATGCGCGAGAAACATTTTGCCCCTTATCTGGAGATGGTGAAGGCCGGCGCCCTTTCGGTGATGGTGAACTCTGCCATGAACAACGGGCTGCCTTTTCATGCCAATTACGAGCTGTTGACCAAGTGGTTGAAGGAAGATCTCAATTGGGACGGTCTGATTGTCACCGACTGGGCCGACATCAACAACCTTTATAGCCGCGACCATATCGCCAAGGACAAGAAAGAAGCCATCAAGCTGGCCATCAATGCCGGTATTGATATGTCGATGGATCCCTATGAGTGGAATTTCTGCGTCCTGCTGAAGGAGTTGGTGGAAGAAGGAGAAGTGCCCATGAGCCGGATTGATGATGCTGTGCGCCGTGTGTTGCGTATGAAATATCGTCTCAACCTGTTTCAAAAACCTTATGTCGATTTGAAAGATTATCCTTTGTTTGGAGGGAAAGATCACGCTGCAGTTGCCCTTCAGGCTGCTGAAGAATCTTTGGTGCTCTTGAAAAATGAGAATGCCATCCTTCCCCTGGCAAAAGGCAAAAAGCTGTTGGTAACAGGTCCCAATGCCAATTCCATGCGTTGCCTCAATGGTGGTTGGTCCTATTCCTGGCAAGGCGATAAGGCCGATTTGTTTGCCTCTGATTACAATACGATTCGGGAGGCTTTTGTCAATAAGTTTGGAGCCTCCAATGTTGTTTATGAGGCTGGGGTCACTTATAAGGTGGGCGGTAACTGGTATGAGGAGAATGCGCCTGAAATAGCGAAAGCTGTTGCCGCTGCCGAAAATGTTGATTACATCATAGTTTGCGTGGGTGAAAACTCTTACTGCGAAACACCTGGCAATCTCACCAACCTGGCATTATCCCAAAATCAGATTGACCTGGTCAAGGCTCTTGCCAAAACCAACAAACCCATCATACTGGTTTTGAATCAGGGGCGTCCTCGCCTGATTGCAGATATCGAACCTCTGGCGCAAGCGGTGGTCAACACCATGCTCCCTGGTAATTATGGTGGCGATGCTTTGGCGAATCTTGTGGCAGGTGATGCCAACTTTAGTGGGAAGATGCCTTTTTCCTATCCCAAAGAGATCAATTCTTTGATTACCTACGATCATAAGCCAAGTGAGCACATCGGCAAACAGATGGAAGGTGCTTATAATTATGATGCCCAAGTATCCGTGCAATGGCCTTTTGGATATGGATTGAGCTATACCCGTTTCACTTACAGTAATATGCGGGTGGATAGGTCCGCGTTTAAGGCCACTGACTTGCTGACTTTCACTGTTGATGTGAAGAATGTTGGTTCGCTTGGAGGTAAGGAGAGTGTGTTGCTGTTCAGTAGCGACTTGGTGGCTTCCCTCTCTCCCGATGTCCGACGCCTGCGTGCTTTCGAAAAAATAGAACTGAAGCCGGGGCAAACCACCACTGTATCGTTGCAGGTGAAGGCTTCCGATCTGGCTTTTGTGGGATACGATGGCAAATGGATCCTCGAAAAGGGTGATTTCCGCATTCAGGTTGGAACCGAAGTTCTCAATATCAATTGTTCCGAAACAAAAAAATGGGAGACCCCCAACCGGTGATAACCCATATTGATTGGTATTGATGTTTATTTATATATGCCAATAACAGAGTGATGGTTCCCCTGTGGAGATGATCATTCAGTTATTGGCATTTTTTATGGCTGCTAGGCCTCGGGCACAATAAAGTCGTCGGCGAAATTGAGATCCCCCAAGGCTCGGTTTCGTGCCCGGTTGACTTTTTCGAAAAAAGTGTCCATGCTTTGTGTGATGGGCAGTTTGCAAAACTCTTTTTCGGAGTAGATGGCATAATGGTGTGCCGTTTTGAAGATGTTTAGCTTTTTGAATGGGATGACTAGGGCATCGTCGTTCTTGCCGGTTTTGAAATGGACAATGATGCCTTTCTCCCTTAATTCGATGAAGCAGATGTTCTTCTGCCCTCCGAACAGGTGGAGGATGTTATCGCTGGCCTCCAATAATTCGAACGGGGGCGACGTGGTCTTTTTTAAATGTTCCCAGAAACTCACATGTGTACCAACCAATTGCTCAACCATCAGTTCTGACCGACTGTTGTGCTTATCCAAACTCATCAACATATGGCAATGGATTAATGATTAAATGGTAAAATTACCATCAATCGCAGGCAATGTCAATGAAAACTTCTATTTTTGCAACTTGTTAAAAAAATAGGACACAAACATGTTTGAAGATTTTAAACCTACCAGTTATGCGCTCGAATCGGTCAAGTCGGGTGTTGTATTCGACGACCAGGGGTGGACTTTGGAAGCGCCCGGCGAAGGAGGAACAACGCTTGTGCGGGCGATTTACGCCAACAAGCAGATTCATGTGAAAGATTCCTCTTACGGTATTTTCCGGTTTTCCGACTGGTTGCCGGTTTACCGTATGGCCGAAGGGTCGTCGGCACCTGTCACCTACAAGAGCGAAGGATTGGCCAAATACTTAGGTTTAGATCAACTTTATATCACTTTCAGTGGCTATTGGCCCGAGAAGGGTGCCCTGATGCACACCTGTTCGTTCAAGGAGACAGAAGCCTATGCTGTGGTGGGACGCCTGAGCAGCGAGAACAATAAGGTGCTGGTGGTGGCTTCGGCCGGTAATACCGCTCGTGCTTTTGCGCGCGTCTGTTCCGATAATGATATCCCGCTTTTGCTTTGCGTCCCTGAGGACAATCTGGATGCGCTTTGGTTCGATGCACCCATCAAGCCCCATGTGAGGTTGGTGGCCACCCGTTCGGGCAGCGACTATTTCGATGCCATCCACCTTTCCAACTTAGCTTGCGAGCTGGAGGGCTTCATTGCTGAAGGGGGGGCCAAGAATGTGGCTCGGCGCGACGGCATGGGAACCACCACCCTTTCGGCAGCCCACGAAATAGGACGGATTCCAGATTATTACTTCCAGGCCATTGGTAGTGGCACCGGTGCAATTGCAGCCTGGGAAGCCAACCTGAGACTTATTGCCGACGGCCGTTTTGGTAACCACCTGATGAAGCTGATGGTGTCGCAAAATGCACCCTTCACACCCATACACGATGCCTGGAAGGCCGACTCGCGGGCGATGCTGCCCTTGGACGATGAGGTGGCCCGCAAGCAGGTTGAAATTATTGATGCCAAGGTGCTGTCGAACCGTCGTCCTCCTTATGGGATTGTGGGCGGGTTGTACGATGCCCTTAAGCATGCCGGGGGGGATGTGCTGCTGGCTACCAATGACCAAGCTGTCGAGGCCGCCCGCATCTTCGAGGAGACCGAAGGCAATGATATTCATTCGGCAGCTGCTGTGGCCACTGCTACCTTGATCAGGGCTGTGCGCGAGGGGCTTGTTGAGAAAGATGCAGTTATTATGCTCAACATCACCGGTGGTGGTGAAAAGCGGATGCAGCGGGAGAAGGAGCTTTTCTACCTCAAACCAGATTATATTTTCGACATCACTCCGGATAAGGCAGATGTGAAAGAGGTGCTCGAACGTTTGTTCTGATCCTCAGGTTCATCTCCTTTTGAGAAAATAGCACAGGGATGTTGCGCGATGCGCGGCGTCCCTTTTTTTGTTGGTGTAACTGTTTGAATGATTGCTGATAGAAGTCATTGGTTGCCCTGTTGCAGGATTGAAGTAAAGCACTATCTTTGCCGCCTTAAATTTTGAAATAATGGAGAAAAAAATGGGTAATCCGGCCGTTGTGGGTTTGGCTGGCTTTGGACTGACAACGCTTTTGTTGCAGTTTCACAACATTGGTTTGATTGGCATTGGCCCAATCGTGGCGATGGGATTTGTTTTTGGCGGGTTGGCGCAGATGATTGCCGGTTTCCAGGAACAAAAAATGGGGAATAACTTCGGGTACAGTGCCTTTGTGGCCTATGGCAGTTTCTGGATTGGCCTTGGCATCATTTGGATCATGAACCATTTTGAGATTTACAAATCTTCGCACATCGAAGTGGGCTTCTACCTGTTGGCATGGACGCTTTACACTGCCATCATGTTTGTGGCTTCCTTGCGTGTCCACAAAGCTATGGCCATCACCTTTGGCCTTTTGCTGGGTGGCTTTATCCTGCTCGACCTTGGCCATTTTGGCAATCCTGTGTTCAATATGGTTGCTGGTTATGAGTTGATATTTTGTGCCTTGGCCGCTTGGTATATGATGGCCGCCATCATCATCAACGACTTGGCAGGAAAAGTGGTGTTGCCTAATGGCGCGCCTTTCATTCGGTAAGTAGGAAATCTAAAGAAATCAAAGGGCTGTTCAGTGTTTGGGCAGCCCTTTTTCGTTGTTTTTCCTTTTTTACGAATGATTTGTACTATAAATCATCTGGTTTTTCGAGTATTTGAATGAATTGTCCCATTGTTGTGGATGAGAGGATTGTATTTTTACAATTATTTGCATTTAAAAACAAAAGACAATGAATGTTATTCGATTTATCATTTTGGTGCTCTGTTTTCATGGGTTGTGCGCGATAGCACATGCCAAAACTTACAAACTTCAATCGCCCAATGGCAAAATCGCGGTGGCCATTGATGCTGACCAAAATGTTTCCTTCTCGGTTTCTCTAAACGAAAGGTTGATTATAGATCAATCGCCCATTTCCATGAGCCTCTCCAACAAGGTGACCTTGGGGAAACTTGCGAAAGTTCGGAAGACGTCGTTCCAAACAATCAAAAATTCCATCACGCCCGAAGTCCCCAGGAAGTTTAAGGTCGTTGAGGACCATTACAATGAATTGGTTGTTGAATTTGCCGGAGGCTACCAGCTGCAATTCAGAGCCTACGACGATGGGATGGCCTACCGTTGGGTTACCAACTTCAAGCAAGAAATCATAGTCGATGGCGAGGAGGTTAATTTCAACTTCACCGGCGACCACAAGGTTTGGTTTCCCGAGGAAAAAAGCATCTACACTCATCAGGAACGCGAATACTTGAGCGTTAAGCTATCGGAGATTTCGCCCAACAGGTTTTGCTCAACCGGGACGCTGGTTCAAGTGGATGACAAGGTAAAGGTGTTTCTTTCGGAGGCAGATGTGCTCGATTACCCAGGCATGTTCCTGCAAGGAAGTGCCAGCAATCCTCATGGTTTGACCGGTAAATTTTCTCCCTATCCCCAAAATGAGGCGAAGAAAAGCGACCGCGACGTAGTGGTTGAATCGTACGAGTCCTATATAGCTAAAACTACTGGGAAAAGGGAGTTTCCTTGGCGGTTGGCCATTGTTACGGTCAACGATGCCGACTTGGTCATGTCGGAAATGGTTTACAAGCTTTCAACCCCCAGCAAAATTGCCGATCCTTCGTGGATCAAGCCCGGAAAGGTGGCCTGGGATTGGTGGAACGACAACAATATTTATGGGGTCGATTTTGAGGCGGGGATCAATACCGAGACCTACAAATATTACATCGACTTCGCCTCTAAATATGGCATCGAATACATTGTGCTCGATGAGGGGTGGTATCATCTCGACGACATGATGAAAATTAAGGCCGAAATTGATTTGGAGGAGCTTCTGGCCTATGGGAAAGAACGCCATGTTGATGTCATCCTGTGGGTAACCTGGGTAGCGCTCCAGGAGCGATTTGATGAAGCTTTTGAGGTTTATTCAAGAATGGGCGTGAAAGGTTTCAAGGTCGATTTCATGCAACGCGACGACCAAGTGATGTCGGACTTCTATTTGCGGACTGCCCAAAAGGCTGCTGATCATAAAATGCTGATCGATTTTCATGGTTCAACCAAACCAACGGGGCTACACCGGACTTATCCCAATGTGATGAGCTATGAAGCTGTGCGTGGCCTAGAACAAACAAAATGGAGCGATTGGGCTAATCCTGACCATGATTTGATCCTGCCCTTCATTCGAATGGTGGCGGGTCCCATGGACTATACACCAGGAGCCATGGTGAATGCAACAAAAAACAACTTCAGCGATATTTTCAGTCAACCCATGAGCTTGGGCACCCGTTGTCACCAGCTGGCTATGTATGTCGTTTATGAAAGTCCCTTGCAAATGCTGGCCGACAATCCTTCTAATTATTACAAAGAACCCGAGGCCATGGAATTTTTGTCACAGGTGCCGGTGGTGTGGGACGACACCAAGGTGCTGGAAGCCAAAGTAGGCGAATACATTCTGATGGCTAGGCGTAATGGCGATATTTGGTATGTGGGTGGCATGACCAATTGGGATCAGCGGGAATTCAACCTAAACCTGGAATTTCTGCCTGCGGGTGATTATAACATCGATATTTGGCAGGATGGCGCCAACGCGCACCGGTATGGTTCCGATTTCAAATATTCCAAGCTGTCGGGGCAATCCCCCACGATATTGCCCATCAAAATGGCTCCCGGAGGTGGTTGGGTTGCCATCATCAAATCAAAAAAATAATCATTAAATATGGATCTATGAATGAACTAAAGAGAAGATTTAAATTGGGTGTTCTTACCCTGATGCTGGCTTCCTGCTTTTCAGGAATGGCTCAGAATTTCGATTCCAAAACCATAGAGCAGGACTTGAAGGTTTTTGACACCCCGATGGCTAAATCGTTGAAACGGGGTGTGAAGAAAAAGCAGATTGAACGGATGCAAACACCCGAACTGAAGGCGTTGGCTGGTTCTTTACGCGATGGTGCGTACGACTTCGATTTTCGTTTGGCCACCTATCATGCTGTGCTTTGTCCATCCTCACTTGGCGAAAAGCTCCGGATTGGCGATGGTTACAGCAATTACGAGAACATCACCGGCGTGTACCTACAAAAAGGCCAACATATTGTGTTGGTCAGTAATATTGCCGAAGGAAAAACGATTGAACTGGTGGTTCCCAACTGGAACCGCCGGGCACCCGAAGGCATTGCGCCAACCGAAGATCCCAACGGGTGGGGAATTGCCAAATGTACTTTTCTTCTGAAGAATGGTGTTAACGTTATTGATGTGACCGAGTGGGACGGACTAGCCTACATCAACTACTATTCCGAGGAGCCCGAAAAGGAAAATGGAATTGAAGTGCATTTCGTCAATGGTAAGGTGAATGGCTATTTCGACATTTCTAAACATACTTTGGAGGATTGGAAAAGGATGCTCGACCAGTCTGTCTATCCCATTTTCGATGCTCGAGGCAAACACATCCAGGTTGCCTATCCTGTTGAGTCGTTCAAGAAATACGCCTACGAAAAGGGCATCGAGCTCATCAGCAATTACGACTCGTTGGTTTACCGCCAGTATCGCATCATGGGGCTTGTTAAATATGGCAGGGTGCCGCAAAATCGCATCCTGGCGAGGGTGAACTACAACTACTACATGTTTCGGGATGGTGACGGGGTGGCCTATATGGGCACCAAGCCTGGTTATGCCATGGCGATGGTGGTCGATCCCGAGCGGGTGGTCAAGGGCGATCCATGTTGGGGCTTCAGCCACGAGGTGGGCCATGTGCACCAGCTTCGTCCTTACCTCAACTATGGCGGACTGGGGGAGGTGAGCAACAACATCTTCTCTCTTTATGTCACCACTTCGTTTGGCAACAAAAGCCGCATCAGCGAACAGAAAAATTACGAGAAAGCCCGTCTGTCAATTATTGACAAAGGTATCTGCTACTTGCAGGATAAGGATGTGTTCAACCGGTTGGTTCCCTTTTGGCAGCTGCAACTCTATTTTGCAGGTGTAGGCGGCAACCCCGATTTCTATCCCGACTTGCAGGAGGCATTCCGCACCCAGGATCCGTTACCCGGCGAGACAGGTCAAGGTCGCGGTAATAATATGGTGGCCGAATACCAGCTCAATTTTGTGAAAAAGGCTTGCGAAGTCAGTCAAACCGATCTCACCGATTTCTTTGAGAAATATGGTTTCTTTTGGGTTGGAGAGTTTGAAATGGACGACTATGGGAAATACGTTTACCGCATGACACCCGATATGGTGGAAGCCTGTAAAAAGGAGATCAAGGCGATGAACCTGCCACAACCCAAGGTGGATCTCACGACTTTGGAGGATTGAGACTCCATGGCGGTGGATGGCATCGCCAGAGGGTGAATGGAATTTTAATGGATAGAGGGTGCCTGGTTTTGGGCACCCTCTTTTTTGATTTTTAACTGGAGAAGGCAATTTTCACCACCTCTTCGAATTGGGAGACAAAATGAGGCGTGATCCCTTCGCGAAGATATTCGGGCAACTCATCGAAATCCTTTTTGTTGTCGGCCGGAAAGATCAGTTCAAACACCTTCACCCGCCTGGCTGCAATGGTTTTTTCGCGCACCCCGCCAATGGGGAGCACTTTCCCGGTTAGGGTCAGTTCGCCCGTCATGGCAAGGCTTTTCTTCACCGGTTTGTTCCTGGCCAGGGAGTAGAGTGCCAGAGCCATGGTGATGCCTGCCGATGGGCCATCTTTGGGGGTGGCACCAGCCGGAACGTGCAGATGGATAAAGTGATCCTTGAAGAAATTATTTTTCTCTTTGATCATGAGGCTGCGCACATAAGAATAGGCAATCTCCGACGACTCCTGCATCACATTACCCAGTTGGCCGGTCTGTTTCAGTCCGCTGCTACCTTTGATGGCTGCTGCCTCAATGTAAAGCGTGGCGCCGCCCATGGCTGTCCAGGCGAGGCCTAGGGTTACCCCGGCCATGGGGCGTTTGTACAACTCCTCTGTCGTGAAGGTGGGTTGTCCAAGATATTCCACCAAATTGGCCTGGTTGATGCTGATTTTTTGCGAGCCTGTTTCCGCTTGTTGCAGGGTTGCTTTGCGCATGATCTTCTTGATCTGGTTTTCGAGGTTACGCACACCGGCTTCGCGGGCATACCCATCGGCAATGCGTGCCAAGGCCGTGTCGGTGATGGAGATTTCCGAGGCTTTCAACCCATGTTCACGGCGCTGTTTTGGGATGAGGTAGCGTTTGGCAATCTCCACTTTTTCCTCCAGCACATAGCCCGATAGTTTGATGATCTCCATGCGGTCGAGCAGTGGGCCGGGTATGGTGTCGAGCTGGTTGGCCGTGGTGACGAACAGAATGTTGGAGAGGTCGAAGCGCATATCCAGATAATGATCCAGGAAATCGCTGTTCTGCTCGGGATCGAGTACCTCCAATAGGGCCGAGGCGGGGTCGCCTTGGTAGCTGGCTCCAATTTTGTCGATCTCATCCAGCATGATGACCGGATTGGCTACTCCGGTGCGTTTGAGGCTTTGGATCAGTTTTCCAGGCATAGCACCAATGTAGGTGCGGCGATGTCCTTTGATCTCGGCCTCGTCGCGCATGCCGCCCACCGAGAATCGGAAGAATTTACGCCCCAGAGCATCGGCAATGGATTTGCCAATGGAGGTCTTTCCCACACCGGGAGGCCCCACCAGGCAGATGATGGAACCCGACACCTTGCCGCGTTTGGCAATGGTGGCTATGAATTCGAGGATGCGCTGTTTTACGTCGTCCAATCCGTAGTGTTGCTCATCGAGAATCTTGCGAGCCGAGGGGAGGTCGAAATTGTCGCCTGAATAGATGCCCCAAGGGAGGTCGGCGATCCAGTTGAGGTAGGAGCGCGACACCTGGTACTCAGCCGATCCATTCTCCAGGTTGCGCAGCTTGGCCAGTTCTTCCTGAACCACCGTGGCGGCCTCATTGGAGAGGGTGAGGCGTTTGAGTTTCTTTTCGATGATCTCTATTTCGGCGCTCTTGTCGTCCTTTTCCAATCCAAGCTCCTGTTTGATCACCTTGAGTTGTTCGCGCAGGAAAAATTCGCGTTGCTGTTTCGATACCTTTTCTTCAATCTGCTTTTGGATGTCCTGCTGCAGGCGGCTCAATTCAATCTCTTCCTTGAGCAGGATCAGGAGTTTTTCACTTCGTTCGTAGAGGTCGGTGCACTCTAGGATCTCCTGGGTGCGGGCGCCATCGGCCGTGAGGAATGAGGCCACCAGGTCCATCAACAGTCCGGGCTTCTCCATGCCCACCTGCGATAGCGCCAGGCGCATCTGTTCCTGGAACATGGGGTTGAGCTTGATCAGTTCCTTCACCGAGTTGATGATGGCCAAGGTGTAGGCTTTCAGTTCACTAGTGATTTCGGCTTTTTCCTCGTAGTGGTAGAGGACTTGCCAGTGTGGTATGTTGTTGCGGATGACATCCTTGATGTGGGAGAACCGCGTGAGAGCCTGTGCTACGATGCTGATGCTCTCCTCCGTTTGGTTGATGACTTTGAGGATTTTTAACAGAGTTCCGGTAGCATAAAGTTTCGAGTTGAGAAACTGTTCGGTGTCAGGTTTCTCGATGAGTGAAACGCCGATGAATCCATTGTTTTTTTCGATGGCATGTTTCACATACCCGACAATTTTTTCGTTTACAAACGCCAGTGGAAGAGCCAGTCCCGGGAATACCGGGCGGTTTTCGAGCGGCAGCACGATGATATTGTCGGGATAGATTTCCGATACCAGAACCAATCCAGGGTGACCTGTTGCATTGTTTTCCATATATCAAAAAATTTAAAACAGCGACTTTAAAATGGTTGTCCTGTAAAATTAGGATCTTTGTGGCAGATTACAGAATTTTTTGGTTCACTTTTTTTGAGTGGCGTTGTCGAGATTCATTATTGATAAACGATTTTACAGGGTGTTTTTGTTGGGAAGGAACGTTTGTTAATTCTGCTGCAAATACAATTTAAAAAATTGCTACTGGAATCACCAACTTTCTTTTAAGAGTACGGTGTTTCCAGTAGCCCCAGCCTGTATCTATAAAAGGCCAAAATGATTTGGAATGGGTGTGTTTTTAGTTTTCACTTATTGGTGAAACGGAAACAATTGAAATCTGCGATCCCATCATTGCCTTCCTCGGTTTGGCTGAAGTTGAATAAAGCGAAACGGTTGGCTGTCCAAACCAATCCCAATCCCATTTTCAATTCATTGCCAATGGGGTTGAAGTTCTTTCCGTCGAGGCTGTAATAGAACGTAGCCCTAAAGTTGACATCGGTGGTCCGTGTCCGGATCCAGAGCTTGTTGCCTGTGAAATGATCAATGCTTTCAATGATCTTCCCGTCGTTGCACATGACAATCTTTTTTGAATCGCCCTGTTGTTGAACGGCCACATATGCATAAGGGAAATCAAATATGCCGAAGCCCGCCACGTTGCCCGATTTGAGCTTGCTGACATCCATTTCGACAGTTCCTTCCGACGAGGGACCTTGTACGCGCTGAGTTAATGTGTTGCGCGCTGATTTTAGCGAATCGGCTTGCGAAGCCTTGAGCCTCATGTACCCTTTTCGTTCTGTTAAGGACCACTTGCTGTTGTCGGGGTTGTGATTCCACTGCCATTGCAGCCCCAAAGTGGGTTGGTCGAACTCATCGGTAGTGGCAGGCGAGGTGATCGGGTGTTTTTTACCAACCTCAGGTTTTGTATAGGTTACAACGTCTTTCCCGTTGCGTCCCAGCATTGGCCATCCATCCACCCACTCCACAGGAACCAAGTTGGGAACACGCCCGATTGGTCCTCGATCCTGCATGATGATAAACCACCAGTCACCATTTTTCAGCTGCACCATGCCTCCCTGATGCAGACCATTGGTGGGGTAGGAGCTGCAATCGTTCATAATCAGTTTGTGTTCGTACGGGCCATATATATTGTCGGAGCGAAGGCATATCTGCCAACCTTCCGTTCCGCCTGCGGGGCATGTGATGTAATACTTTCCATTGATTTTGTAAACATGGGCTCCCTCCATGCCATATCCTCCGCCTAGTTCATGGGCGTTTTTGAAACGCTGGTCCCAGATTTTCACGTTCTGCCCCTTGACGGACAAGGCGTCGGCGTTTAGTTCAGTCGCGTAGAGAGTTCCTTGTCCATGAACAACATACACTTTGCCGTCGTCATCGAAGAACAGTCCTGGATCATAGAGATATTCGGGGAAAATGGTGCGTGTCCAAGGGCCTTTAACGTCATCGGCCACACACATGGAAAAATGCCCAGCCCCTTCCCCTTCCCACGATGGGGTGCAAAAGCCCACATAGAATTTTCCTTTGTGATGACGAATAGTTGCAGCCCACGATCCACGCAGGTAGCGGTCGCCTCCCTTTAAATCATAGGCAGGGTGTTCATCAAAGCGCTCCACTGCATAACCTGCCATCTCCCAATTCACCAAATCCTTCGACTTGGCAATGGGGCACCCTGGCACATAGTGCATGCTGGTGGAGATAAAATAGAAGTCGTTGTCCACCCTTATCACATCAGGGTCGGGCCAGTCGCCCCACATTATGGGATTGGTAAACGTCCCATTCCCATTGTCTGAATTCCACACTGGGGTTTGTGCGTAAGCGTGGCCAGAGAACAAGGTTCCTGAGAGTAATGTAATGATTGTAAGTTTTTTCATGGTTGTTTTTAAGTTTTAGCATTTTCTGGGTAAGGTGCTTCTTCTGCACCCAAAAGTTGAGCCCTCTCGCTTTCTGATTGACGTAAACCGAACACAATGATATTTTTATCCTAATTTTGATGGCGAGCAAAAACAAAAAATTTAATAATATTACTCAATCTTTATTTTTTGTTGCACGCGAATGTCATTGATCGATCGTCCAATAGAAAACAAGAATTCCCCCGGTTCTACAATGTAATGCATATCCTGATTCCACAAGCCTAAACGAGAACATGGTATTCTAAAATGTATTGTCTTCTCTTCACCAGGTAATAGTTCAACTTTGGTAAATTCTTTTAGTAAATTTACAGGAGTGACTACACTTGAAATGCAATCTCTAACAAAAAGCATAGGAATTTCTTTTCCCTTCATTTGGCCTGTATTTTTTATTTTGAAAGAAAGATTAATGTCAAACCCAATTACGTGAAGCGAATCAATTTTCAAATTACTATATTCATAAGTGGTATAACTCAATCCGTGCCCAAAACAAAAAGCGGGTAAATCATCCTGACGGCTACTTCCTAACCCATAACCTGTCCAATATCTAGAGGCAGACTGGTAATAATACAATGGTATTTGACCTGCATGTTTTGGCACTGTAATTGGTAATTTTCCAGAAGGATTTATTTTTCCAAAGAGTATTTCAGCCAATGCTTGTCCGCCATACATTCCTGGTTCCAAGGCATAAACGATTGCTGGAATGTTTTCAGTAATCCACTCATTATTCAAAGGTTTGCCGTTTACAATAACAGCGACGATAGGTTTGCCTGTTTTTTTCAACTCTTTAACAAGTTCTACTTGACGACCAAAAAAATCAATTGACGGTCGATCCGCTGATTCACCATAAGTTCGAAGACCCCAGTCTGAGCGAATGCCATATCCACCAATTACAACAATAATCAAGTCACAATTCTTGGCTTTTTCTACAGCATCAGCTATGCTATAATCAGAAATACCAGCTCCTTTTGCAATTAGCTTCTTTTGCAGTTCTGGATCTGTTGTATTTGTCTTTTCATGTGACAGCTTCGACTTTATTCTACCACTATTACTATAAATGATTTCTGCTTTGGGTGAAATCATTTGTATACCTTCCAGAATTGTAATTACATTGCTATCCGGCTGAAAGAAAGTCCAATCACCTAATATCGACTGATTGTTTGCATTCGGGCCGGTAACCAGAATGCGCTTGTGTTTATTTTCCTTAATGGGAAGCAGATTGTTACTGTTTTTTAGGAGGATAATACTTTCTCTAGCGGCATTCAAAGCAATATTTCTGTTTTCCAAAGTTGCATAAATGTCCTTTTGGGGATCGGTATAGCGATCTTCGAAAAGTCCAAGTTCAAATTTTATTTTAAGAATACGCCGTACTGCATCATTTATTCGGCTAATCGAAATTTTACCTTCTTTAATCAGTTGTTTCATTGGAACAAAAAATTGTTGGCTGTCAGGAGAATACATGTGCATATCCATACCGGCATTAATACTTTGATCTAATGCATCTTTTTGATTGGTAGCCGTAAAATGTAGGCTTTGTAGATTGTCCATGTCCATCATGTCGCTGATAAAGAATCCTTTAAATCCAAACTCTTTCTTTATAACGTCTGTTAGTAGCCACTTAGAAGAATGACAGGGAATTCCCCCTATATCATTATGACCTGGCATAATTGTCATGCATCCTGCCTCTATCGCTGCTTTGAATGGAGGAAGTATATAGGAGCGCAATGAGCGTTCCGATATATCGGCAGAAGCATGATTTATTCCCCCAATCGATGCGCCTCCTGCAGCCAAATGCTTTACTGATACAGCTACTCTCTTTTTTGGATTTTCATTGATTTGAAATCCATTCACAGCCTGTTTGACCAATTCACTTGCTAAATAGGGATCCTCTCCATAGGTTTCCCCAGTTCTTCCCCAACGCGCATCGAAAACAATATCAACACTAGGAGCAAAAGTCCAATGCGTTCCAGCAGAACGTATTTCTCCTGCAGCCGTTTGAGTCACAAGTTTAACCAGTTCTCTGTTAAATGTAGCTGCCATGCTTATTGAAGTTGGAAAAATAGTTCTGCCTGGTAATGTTCCATAACCATGTGCTGCATCCATTCCTATAAGATATGGGATTTTAAGTCGTGTCTTCTCTGATAGTGATTGTAGCTTGTTGGTCTCAGCTGGTTCTTGGCCAGCTATCCAAGCTCCGAAATCATAATACCCATTATTTATGATGCTGTCTTGATCCCATTCAGAAACCATATCCATTTGACCAATTTTTTCTTCAATGGTCATCTGTTCCAATAATGCCTCTACACGTTTCTCAATTGTATAATTTGGATTTAAATAAATGGAAGTATCTATTCGGTCATTTAAACACGATGTTAGTGTAGATATTGTCAATAGAAATGATGGGATTATGATGTTGCGAGTATCCATGTTAATCTGATTTATTTGTATATTGTTATTTCAGCGATTCCGGCAGCGCCCTCCGAGCTTTTCTCAATGATGATTCGGATAAATTTCAACTCTTTCTGCACCTGTACCGGTTTAAAATCCCAGCCGGTGCATTCCCGTTGGAAAAGAGGCTCCCAGTCAACCCCATTGGTGGATGTTTGCACCTGGTGCGTATAAGTTGAGCTATCTTTCTGGAATCGGATGCGGAGTGCATAAACTTTTTCAGTCTGGTCCAACTCCAAAGTGACGGTTTGAGGCATTTTATCATTGCTGGCTATCCACCAAGTGTTGTCATCCCCATCGGTGAGATGAGTGGATGGATAGCGTTGTAGTTCTGATGTGGCCTCTATTCGGGATATTTGAACCTTTGTTTTTTTGCTTATCTGGCTCTCCCATGTGGTTGGTTTGATTGCAACGCCATCTTCCTCGTTGCCTATGAAAGGTGCATGTTTCCCGTCGGGAACATACTTTCCGCTGTAAGGCTTTGTCCTGATCGTCTTACTGGAACTCTTTAGCCCGTTGGCCGAAGCGGTAACCGTGATTTTGCCTGCCTGTTTGCTTGTGCGAATGAGGGCATATCCGATACCTCCCTCCACGTGTTGTTGTTGGATGCCAATCCGATCGATTCCTTCTCCAATGAGGGTTCCGTTGCCCGATACAGAGAGTGTTATTTGGGTATTGGATTGATTGATCAATGTGCCATTTTTATCGCAAATTTTAAAATAGACCGGTATCATGTCGGAGCCATCGGCAATGGCCGTGAGGTTGTCCGACGGGAACGAGATTTCGATGTGATGAGGCGTTTCGGGCGTGCGAACGGTATGTGTGGCAGCTTTTTTGCCGTTGATGAAGCCTTCGGCAGTCAGTTGTCCAGCTTCGTAGCTTTTCGCATTGAATACAAAACATGGACTACCCCCTTTGTCCACAATTGGTTGATAGAATTTGCTTCGTTCTTCACGGGTTTGTGTTCCTATCAAACGGTTGTTTCTAAATAAACGAACTTCGTCACAATTGGAGAATACAGTTATATCCGTGGTTGATGTTGTGTAGTCGGCGGAGGAATTGTAAGAAGCAATGAATACCATTGGCCCTTCGTAGAGGCCGGGTTGCGAAATATCCTTGTCGCGCATGCTTTGCATCATGTAGTAGCTGAATTTAGGATACCGGTTGATGTCCACAATTCCGCAAAACATGGTTTCATCTTCAGCTCCTCGGGCATAGTCGTTGTGACTCCATAAAAAGTGCCCACCCATGCGTGGATTGGCGTCGAGCATGCACCAATCGAAATAGCCATTTCCGTTTAATTGCTCATAGCGTCCGCGGCACTGTTTCATCTGTTCTTCTTCGCTTTCAATCAGGCTTACGCGTGGCTTTTCACCCACCCCGTCTCCCCATTCGCGCGAGAATAGCGGTTTTACGGCAATCTGATCCTCCAAGGAATTGGTCATCACGTCCCCATCTTTGGGAAAGCTGGACACTTGTTTGTAGAAGACGTCGTAACAATGAACCATCTCCTCATGCCCAAAATAGTCTCCTGCCGTGTACATCTGGTCGCCAGGGTATTCGGTGTGTGCAATATTGTATAGGTTGCGGGCTATTTCAACGGGATAGCGGCTTTCATTTAATGCTGTTTCCCATAATACGATGGACGGGTGGTTGCGGTCGCGGCGGATCATCTGGCGGCCAATGTTGTAGAGGCGGGAGACGAAAACTGAGTCGCTGTTGAAATATTGCCAACCGGGAATGCACTCAATGACCAATAGGCCATGGCGGTCACATGCATCTAAAAAGGCAGGATCTTGCGGGTAGTGGGCGGCTCGAACGGCATTGCATCCGCTGCGTTTGATATCGATGACATCGCGCTCTTGCATGGAGTTGGAGGCTGCATCGCCAATGTTGGCATAAGATTGGTGCCGATTGGATCCCCTTAGGTAGAGGTGCTCCCCATTGATGTAGAAACCCTTTTCGGTGGTGAAAGCGATGGTGCGGATGCCTATTTTTTGTGTGTGATGGTCGATTGGTTTGTTGTTTTCTAGTATTTCAATGCGTAAAGTATATAGGTTTGGAGAATAAGGATGCCAAAGGGATGGATTTTTTACATTCAATTGTTGTTCTAAGTGAATTGCTTTTCCACTGTGAATTTGAACCGGAGTGCATTCTGTAGTGATGGTTTTTCCGTTGATGTCTGAAAGAGTGGTACGCAACATCATCTGCCTACTCTCTTTACTTTCATTTTTTATGTGTGTTTTTACGTTTACAATGGCGTGTTCCTTAGTCGCTTTAGGGTAGGTGACAAACACCCCGCCGCCGGCTTCTTCATTCGCTTCTAATGCATCGGTGATGTGTAATTTGTCGGAGATAATCATCTCCACATCGCGGTAAATTCCACTGTAATAATAGAAATCCATTCGTTCTTGTGGCTTTCCAGGAGGGGTGAGGGGGTCGTATTGTGCCGACACCCGAACGGCCAGCAGGTTGTTGCCATTCCAGTTGATGTACTTGGAGGCATCAACAACAAAGCCAACATAGCCCCCTTTATGACTGGTTGCTCTCTTTCCATTGATGAAAACATCGCATGCATTCATTACTCCCTCGAACGAGAGTATGATTTTTTTACCCCTGTGCTCTGGAGTAAGAGTGAAGTAGCGGCGGTACCAACCAATTCCATCGTAAATGCTGTTACCACCGCAATGTTTCTTCTCTAGCTGCATCACATGGGGTAGTGTTGTGGCAATCCATGATGAGTCATTGAACACCACTTCTTCGGCTCCAGAAATATCACCTCTGTAGAAAGCCCAATCGGTATTCATGTTAAGGGTTACTCTAGGTTCTTGGCCATGAGTAATGGCCGCAAAAAGGCTTAGTTGAAAAACCAGCATGTTTATGAAATAGAATCTAATCATCGCTATGGCATTTTGATTGGAACATGATAAAAAAATGATCACTCTTTCCACCACAAATTATGGAAAGAGTGATCGAAATTTGGTTCTGCTTGATTACAGAATTTACAATTTACACGCTAAGGTATCAATAACCGTCATTCTGTTCCAGCTTCGGGTTTTTGTCGATGCTGCTTTGCGGAATTGGCAAATAGCGGTTGTAAGGTTTGAATTGACGGTTTTCAACCAAACGTTCTTCAGAGGAAGCATTGATGTCGATGGTTGCTCTTTTGAAGACATTGGGTTCATCATGGTTTACTGTTCCAACAGGACGATAAAGAGATCCACTTAACACAGTTTCAGCTACCATTTTACCGGTGTTGTCTTTCCAGCGGACAATGTCGGCTCGTCGCAAGCCTTCTCCTGCCAATTCAACGCCACGTTCACGGCGAATCAATTCACGCAGGCTCTCTTTTGTGCTGTATTTGGTTCTGTCAACAGCTGGCATGCCAACCCGCTCACGGATATCATCCAAAGCATCATAAACATCTGAAGATGGTCCGGTCAATTCGTTTGTAGCTTCTGCATAAGAAAGAAGAACTTCTGCAAAGCGGAAAACGATTGGGCAAGCGCCTGTGTCCCAAACGTCGTCATACTGGCTCATTGGGGTCAGATATTTAGCCCATGTTAAAGCTGTTTTCGAGGCATTGTCAGCCACCAATGGGAAGTTGGCGTTGTTATTGCCATTTGGCAATGTTCTGTCTAGTGTGTTAAATACACCTCCTTCAAAATCTTGTCCGGGAAATATCACTGTCATAGCCATGCGAGGGTCACGGTTCATATAGGGATGAGTAGGATCATACAAAGGTGATTCTTCCTTGGTCAAACCGTCCGTCATTTCGAAGGCATCGACGAGGTTTTGCGTGGGAGTAATGGAAGACCATCCGCCATCAGCATTGTTATACATGGCTCCAATCAACCACATTCCGCGAGTTACAGGGGTGTATTGCGTTGCTAAAATGATTTCTGAAGATCCTTGCCCTGCAATATTGAAGATGTTTGCAAAATCGGCATCCAAAGCATACTGGTTTAAATCCATTATTGCTTTTGCAGCATCTTTGGCACGCTGGTAATCGCCCCAGTAAAGTGCCGAACGCATTTTAATGGCTAAGGCGCCTCCTTTGGCAATCCGTCCGCGGGCAGATGGCGTTGCTGCAATATCTTTGATTGCAGCATCTATTTCATCGTACACGTATTGTTTAACTTTTTCTTCGGTATCACGAGGTACTTTGGCTTCTTCGGCGCTGGTGTAGTAATTTACAATGGGGACACCACCATACCAGAAATTCAGGACGAAATAATCATATGCCCGAATAGCCCGAACCTGGGCAACCAAGTCTTTTTTCTTGTTCTCGTCGTTGAAAGTAACCTTATCAATATTATCCATGAAAATATTACACCTCTGGATATTACTGAAGTCATAGAGTGAAGCTCCCGTATTGCTGGCAGTTAAGCTGCCGTCGCCCCAGTTACGCCATCCCTCCCAGGGGAAGTTGTTGTAACCGAAGTCTGATCCGCAATCTTGGTATAGTATGTCAAAGCCACTCAGCCAGTTGTTGTAAACGCCAATAACAAATTTGTCTGCATCCTGCTCTGTCTTCCATGTTGTAGCAGGAGACAAGGCATCGTAGGGATTCGTATCCAAAAAGTCGGAGCATGAGGTGAATAATGCCAACAGCCCTATTGAAATGTATAATGATAATCGTCTCATATAAAACTTTTTTTTCGTTCGTTAAAAAGAATGTGTCAAAATGCCAAGCTTACTCCAAATGAATGGGTTTTCAATAATGGATATGATGAACCACGCCCGCTTGTTGTTTCCGGATCCATATCAACTGGCATATTATCGAAAGTCAGCAGGTTTTCGCCTGAGTAGAATATCCTGAGGTTGGAAATGCCGGCCGTTTTAACCCAGTTGGCAGGTAATGTGTAACCCAATTGAATATTTTTTAGCCTGAGGAAGCTGGTGTTTTGTAGCCAAAATGTTGACATAACCCTTGATGGATGGCTGTTTGAATTGGTTCCTTCAAAGATGCGTGGCAACTTGGCATTTTCTGGATTGAAGGTCCATGAGTCTCGCCATAGCGTGGATGGGTGTGACGTATCGCCACGGAAGTCTCCAAATACTTGATCATCGTAAACTCTTGATGCGCCTGCAGCTCCCGAGAAAATCATGGAGAGATCTAGGTTTTTCCAACCTACATTGGCGTTGATACCATAGATGTATTTAGGGGTGGAGGAATTGTTATACACTCGGTCATCGGCCGTGATCGAGCCATCGTTGTTGGCGTCCACGTATTTCAAATCTCCAGCTTTGAATGGGCGGGCCGAACTGAATGGGTATCCGGCTTTACCTGCATATTTGGTCATGTAATCTTGTGCTTCCTGCTCCGAGGAAAAAAATCCATCGGCTTTATACATGTAGTAGGAACCGAATGCGTGTCCAATGGCATTGCGTGTATTACCGTCAGCCAGATAGTCAACACCACCCAGATCCAGAATTTCATTTTTGTTATAGGAGATGTTGGCATTGACCGACCAGTTCCAGTCGTTCCATTTGTCACTATAACCAAGTGTTAGTTCTAAACCTCTGTTTTCAAGCGATCCTACGTTGTCACGATAAGCACCCAGACCAAACTCATCAGGAACAGCAACTTTCATGATGATGTTGGTGGTTTTACGGTTGTAATAATCCAACGAAACATTCACTTTGTTGATCACTGTCATGTCGATGCCCAATCCCCAAGTGCGCGCTTCTTCCCAAGAGATATTCTGTTTTTTGAAGGTTCCCTGATAATATCCTGAATTCAAGATGCCCCCAAAAGGATAAGTTCCATCCACCTGGTAGGTGTTCATGTATGGATAGTATTCATCCAATGCATCTTGGTTACCCAATAAACCCCATGAGGAGCGAATTTTCATATTGTTGAGCCATGCTCGGGTTCCTTCCATAAAGCTCTCTTCGCTGATTCTCCAGGCACCTGAAAAGGATGGGAAATAACCCCAACGGTTGTCTTCGTGGAAGCGGGAAGAAGCATCGGAGCGGATGTTGGCTTCGAATAGGTATTTCCCTGCAAAGTCGTAATTGATGCGTCCAAACCACGAGATCATGGCCAATTCTCGGGTATAACCCCCGTTGGTTTGACTTGATTCGTCACCGGCATTCATATCGGTCAAGTCATTGTTTGGAAAATTCTTCCTTGACATGGAATTTTCACTGTAGTTGAATTTCTCAGTATGCCAACCGGCTAATGCTTTCAAATTGTGCTGACCAAATGATTTGTCGTAGTTCAAAAGTGCGTCGAAATTAGTCCTGTTCCACAAGTAGAAACGCTCTTCCAAACGGTTTGGATCCGATTGTTTGTTGGGATTGTACTGGATGAATTTTCTGAAGTTCTTGTAGTGTTGACGGTTAGTTACATACGATCCTTGAATGGTGGCTTTAAGTCCTGACATAATTTTGTAGTCGGCAGAAAGAAATCCTGTGAAATTCTGGTTTTTTCGGTCAACAGTCTGATCCAGATCTAGCCATGCAATGGGGTTGCCATCCGACACAGTGCCATACCACCCATCTTCTGTGCGGTTGGGTATCCACGGTGCAATAACGTTCAATTGGCGTATAATCTGATCCGAACTTCCGCCAGCATAGGATGCATCCGGGTCGGAGTAGTCATTGTTGACAAAAGCCAGGTTCATTTTGGTGCTCAGACGCTCTGATAATTTAATGTCCAAATTGGTTCTGGCATTGAATTGTTGGCGTTCTGAGTTAGGCAGGATACCACTTTGTTCCAAAAGTCCCGCTGAAGCCATATAGGAAACGTTCTCAGAACCACCGCTCGCGCTCACATTGTGCTGGTGTTGAAAACCGGTTTTGTAGGCCAAGTCATACCAGTCTGTGTTGGGATGGGTATATGGACTGGAGCCATCCTTGAATTTTCGGATATCTTCCTCTGAAAATCGTGGCGCTTTACCAGCTTCTTGAAGCACCTGGTTGTAGATTTCGGCATACTCGCCTGATCCCATCCGCTCGATCATGTTGGTGGCCTGCTGGATGCCCGTATAACCATTGTAAGTGATTTTGGCTTTTCCCGACTTTCCACGTTTGGTGGTGATCAGGATGACGCCATTGGATGCTTTGGAACCGTAGATGGCTGCTGATGCTGCATCCTTCAGTACTGAAATGCTTTCGATATCGTTGGGATCCAGGGCATTCATTGTGCCACTCTCCACACCGTCAATTAAGATGTAAGGGCTTGCGGCATTGAGTGTCCCTACGCCACGAACTCGGATGGTTGCACCATCCTGCCCTGGACGTCCTTCGCCCGACATGACCGTAACGCCAGGCATCAAACCTTGGATTCCCGAAGATATGTTTTGGATTGGACGACTGCTCAGGGTTTTGCTGTCAAGGGTGGCTACCGATCCTGTCAGGTTGACTTTTTGTTGCGTGCCATAACCGACTACAACCACATCACCCAAATTGGTGGTTTCCTCTTGCAAGGTGATGATAAGCCCAATTCCTGCTTTTAATTCTATTTTTTCAAAACCTACATAGGAGACTTCTAGGATGGCTCCATCGGATACATTTAATGTAAACTTACCATTGATATCAGTTACTGTTCCGTTGGAAGGATTGGACTTTTCAAAGATGGTTACGCCTGGTAATGGAGCACCTGTTGCATCGGTTATGGTTCCCGTTGCGGCCATGGTTGGTTTTTGGTCAACCATTTCTTCCCCGTATAAACCTGAATTAATGGCAAAATTAATGCCTGTATTTCCAGATGTGTTGTTGTTGCCTGCAAAAATAGAAGTGCTGTATCCGGCAATTAACAGTGCCAAATATCCGCCTTTCATTTTCGTGGCAAAACCATTTTTTGGCTTTTCCTGAAAAACTCTCAATTTGTTTGTCATACTTTTTCTTGTTTGATTAACATTAGGTATTGTGTGTAATGTATTCTCTGTGTATGGAGATTTTCCTTTTCTCCTTTTCGATCAAATTCATTTATGCATAGGCTTTTTGATGATTTAGGTTTTATTTCATTTCGCGGCAGGTTTTTAGAGTATCCTAAACTCTTAAAAATCCATTGTTAAAGAATGTTTAAAATTGTGCCGAATCACAAACAAAAACCTGTAATTATTATTCAAATGGTAGTAGAAATTGGTGTTTGACCCATGCAAATCATTCGTTGGAAGGTAAAAATCATTCTTGATGGTGTGGCAGATTGGGGCGTTTCGGCGATTTGTGATATGGAAGTAGTGGTGTTTTTATTTTTGTAATGTAATGAAAAATAGGTTGATAGGGGTTGTTGTTTGAGCTTTGGATATTCTAATGGTTGTGTTTTTTTAACAAATAGAGGTGTTTGCTTTAATGATGTTGAAAAATAGCATGGCCGGGTGGTTTTTTTTCAAAAACCACCCGGCCATGCTTGCACCTTTTTTGCCCTCCACGAGGGGTAGAGTCTTAGTTTTTCAGCTTCACAAAATCGCTGGGGGTTTGCCCATAGAGTTTCACGAAACACTTGGTGAAGTAGTTGGGATCGCTGAATCCCACTTCGTAGGCCACTTCGCTGATGGATTGGCTGCCCGAGGCTAGCAGTTGGGCTGCTTTTTTCAACCGTATGTTGCGGATGAACTCGGTGATGGATAGGTTGGTGAGCGCCTTGATCTTGCGGTAGGTTTGGGGTTGGCTCAGGTGGATGGCCTGGCACAGTGTTTCCACATCGAAGTTGCTGTTGGTCATGTTTTTCTCCACCTCGTCCATCACCTTGGTTAAAAATGCTTGGTCGCCCTGGTTGGCCGTGTATTCGGCTGAGTCGATGCTGATGCCTCGATAGAACTTCTCCTTGAGCTTGCGGCGTTGCACGATGATGTTTTCGAGGGTGGCCATAAGATGCTGCAAATCAAAGGGCTTCGATAGGTAGGCATCGGCCCCCGATTTTATCCCGTCCAACTCATTGGAGAGATCCGAAAGGGCCGTCAGCAGCACCACCGGGATGTGGCTACTCTGGAGATTTTCTTTTATTTTATGGCATAATTCGAAACCATTGAAGTCGGGCAACATCACGTCGCTCAGAACCAGGTCGGGGTTGTGTTTTTCCACCAGCTCCAGGGCGGGGCCGGCCGAATCGGCTTCCAATATGCGGTAGTTGGGCGAAAGGATCTCGCGCAGGTAAGCCCGCAGGTCGTTGTCGTCCTCCACCAGCAGTATTTTTGGCAGGTGGTACTCTTTGTCGGTTTTCAGCTCCTTCAGCATCATTGGGGTGTAGTCCTCCATGCTTGCAAATATCAGCTCTTTTTCATCGGTAGAGAGGACTGGTTGGGTGGTCGAAGTGGTGCTTAAATGGTCGCAAGTTTCAACCACAGGAATCTGCACCATAAATGTGCTGCCATATCCAGGCTTGCTGCTGATGCGTATGGTGCCATGGTGTAGCTCGGTGTATTTCTTCACCAGCGCCAATCCAATGCCGCTTCCGGCTTCCTGTTGTTTGTCCTGTTTGCTGCTCTGGAAAAAGGGCTCGAAGATGGCTTCCTGCTCCTCTTCGGCGATGCCAAGCCCCGTGTCGCTTACCGACAGGCATAGATTTTGGGTGCTGCCCGATTTATCAAGATCCAGTTTCAAAATGATTTCGCCATTGGCAGGGGTGAATTTGAAGGCATTGGACAGCAGATTGAACAGGATTTTCTCCATTTTGTCCTGGTCAAAACAGATGTCAAGCTTCGCAAAGGTGGCGGTGAACTTGAAATCGATCTTTTTCCTTTTGGCCATGTCGTTGAAGAGAAAGGCTGTTTGCCGGGCAAAGTCAACGATGTCCAATTTCGAATATTGCAGAGGCAGGTTGTTGGTGTCGGCTTTACGGAAATCCAGCAACTGGTTCACCAGCATCAATAACTTGGAGGCATTGCCATAAACAATTTTGAATTTGCGCTGCAATTCTGCCTGGCTGGTGGTTTCAATGTTGTTGAGCAGCTCTTTGAGCGGGCCAATGATCAGCGTCAGTGGCGTGCGGAACTCATGCGATATGTTGGTGAAGAAATTGATTTTGGCCTGGTTGGCCTCTTTTAGTTCATTGGAGAGCTGGATCAGGTTGTCGCGTTGCTGGGCAATCTGATCATTCTGTTGGTTGAGTTGTTGGTTTTTCTCTTCAATTTTGTGGTTGTGCAGGTTGATCTGCTCGTTGATGCGGATCAGCTCTTGGTTTTGTGCTTCAATTTGGTTGTTCTTCTCCGAGAGATCTGCTGTTTTTTCCTGAACCAGATGTTTTAAATGGGCGGCTTTTTTCTTGATGGATCTCAGTCGGTACGAAAAGGCTAGGTAGGTGCCAGAACCCAAAAGGAGGATCAGTATGGATTGGAACCACCAGGTGAGCCAAAAAGGAGGCAGGATGGTAATTTTCATGGTAGTAGCCTCGGTATTCCAGATGCCATTGTTATTGCTACCTTGTACCATAAAGGTGTATTCGCCGGGCGAGATGTTGGTGTAGGTAGCTTTTCGACTGGTTCCGCTGTTGATCCATTCGGTATCGTAGCCCTCTAGTTTATAGCGGTATTGGTTTTTGTTGGCATGAATGTAGTTCAAGGCAGCAAATTCCAGCGTAACGATGGCCTGTTTGTGCGTCAGGGTTAGGGCGTTTGTTTCGGTGATGTGGCGGGTGGTGATTTTGGGGTGTGAAAATGTGGATACCGGTTCATGGTAAACGGCCAGAGCCGTAAAGACCACGGGAGGGATAAATTCGTTGGGCGTTATTTTTTCCGGTTCAATGATGTTGAAGCCTTCTATACCGCCCATGTAGATGGTTCCATCAGCACTTTTGAGGTAAGCTCCCTGGTTGAATTCGTTGCTTTGCAAACCATCTTCCCAGGTGTAATTGGTAAAGGTTTTGTTGTCGGGAGAGAACACAGAGATGCCATAGTTGGTGGAGCACCAAATGCGTTTTTTTCTGTCGGTGAGGGTGGCGTATACCACATTATTGGCCAAGCCATCAGAATCCATAAAGCTTTTAATGGTGTTGTCAACTACCGAGTATTGGTACAGTCCGTTGTTGGTGCCAAACCAAATTATCCCTGGCGCTTGTTCGCAAATGGAGAAGATGCGGTTGTACGGTCTTGTTTCGTAAGTCAAGTTGGCCGGTTTGATCTCCACAATTTGGTTGGTGTTTTTATTGTATTGGAACAGTTTGCCATTTACGGTGCCAAGCCATAATTTACCATCGGTGCTTTCGATGCCTGACAGGAAATAGTCATTGCCTGTCAGTAGTAATTCCCCAATAGGATGAATCATTTCCAAAAGATGGGTTTTTGGGGTGTATTTGAAAAACCCATTGGCCGAAAGGAACCAGATGTTCTTTTCTGAGTCCTCAAAGGCATGGGTGAGCGACCGGAAAAGCTGTGTGCCAGCAGTCAGGTTGGGTTGAAAAGGAGTGAAGTCTGAGGTTTGATATTTTCTGATGAAGATTCCTTTTTCGTTGGAGAGGTAAAGGTTGTGCTTTGAGTCGCAAAAAATAAAATGCTGATCCATCTCCTTGAAAAATACCCTGGCAGCGGTGGCTTCAGCCTGTTTGTCGTCGATGGCTTTTTCGTCGAAGGCCATCAAGCCTTTGTTGGTACAGATCCAGATGGTGTTGTTCTCCTTGGCGATGCTTTTCACATTGTTGGCGGCCTTGTTGAGACCGAAAAGCTTGTGGAAGTTGCTGTAGCGGTTGAAGCGAGACTCATCGGGATCCAGCTTGTTGATGCCGCCAAAATAGGTGCCCAGCCAAAGGATGCCAGAGCGATCCTCGTACAAAGAGAAGACAACGTCGTCGTTCAGTGCCCCATTATCGGCCGGGTCGTTGACGAAAACTGAAAAGCTGTTGCTGGAGAGGTTGTATTGGTATAGCCCCTGGTCGGTTCCAATCCAGATCTCCCCATTTTTTTGTTGAGCCAGACAATAGATGGTGTTGGCAGGCATACCCTGGCTGGATTGTTTTTCTTTGTTGTATTGAATGGTGTGTTGGTTGTCGGGTTGGTAGCGAAACAAGCCATCCCGAAGGGTTCCAATCCATAGGTTTCCTCGCCGGTCGAAAAGGGTAGTGTTAATGTGTGCTGAAGGGTGAGATGCCAGGGTGATCAGTTCAGGCTCTGATTGGGAGAAGTCATTCTTGTTTGTTGGGATCACCAAAAACAATCCTTGGGTGGTGCCAATCCACATCCGTCCCCGCTGGTCGAAAGCCAGGGTGGTGATGTTTTGAAGCTTCTCATGGTTTGAAAAATCAGGTTGTGAAAAAGTGCTGTCGGTGGGGTTGAAATAGCACAGCCCTTTGTTTCTGGTGGCGATCCATAGTTTGCCACCGGGTTCGCGCAGGATGGCCGAAATTTCATTGGAAGGCAACGAGCCCGCCTCACCCTTTCTGAACTGCACAAATGTATCGGTTTGGCGCACATAGCGGTTCAATCCGTCGGCCTGGGTGCCAATCCATAAGGTTGAATCTTGCGGATCTTCGTAGATGCAGGCGATATCGTTCCCGCATAGAGTCCGGGCATCGGCGGGGTTGTTTCGGTAGATAGTGAATGTGTAAGCGTCGTACTTGTTTAACCCATCGGCCGAACCAAACCAGATGAATCCCTTGTAATCCTGATGGATGCTTTTGATGGTCGATTGTGACAACCCCTCCTTGATGGTTAAGTGGGCGAAGTTGTGGCTGATTCCCCATGCCGGGATGCTGAAGATGATCAATAAGGTTAAAACAATACTCGGCTTATACATATTTTAGGTTCTTTTTTAGATCTTAGGCAAATTTAATCATTCTAGCCTAACTTGGGCGATCAAAAACCCAATAGGTCGTTATTTTGCGGATGCCGGCATCAATAACTGCTTCTATCTGACGTTGCTGCTGAATTTGTTTCTTTCAACCTAGTTAAGAGCCACTACCATCCTGAGTCATTTCGATTCCCTATATTATCCAGCGATTTATCAGATTTACACGGATTACGGATTGAAATTGCCATTGTTGCTGCTCCGCCTCGGCTCTCAGTTATTGTTTTCGAATTTGATTATCTCATCTTCAAATCATCACATCACCACATTTTTAAATTGCATGAATGATTTCTCCCTAAATGTGAATGATCGGCACCTTTTTTTGGAAGGATTCTTCTGCTTTTCATCGATTTTTTCCAGCTCATTTTTTAGGTTTATGCCCATCTTGCAATTGAAATTACAGTGTTAACTGAATCCTGAAAAAACGAATTTATGTTTGTGAAAAATTTATTAACCAATGTAGCCCTCTTGTGGGGCGGTGTGGGTTTGGTGTTGGGATGTTCCTGCAGGAAGGACGAACCCAAACCCATAGATGTGCCCGCATTCGAAGTGATTGTTCCCATGCAGGGCAATAGCTGGGTGGTGAGTAATCTATGGTCTAACGAAACCGTGGTGACCGACAATGGCATTGAGCAATGGCGCCAAAGCAGTGATGTGATTGGGGTATTCTTCAAATCCACCGTGGCAGGCAAAATGCACATTGGACTGAATGCCAAGTGTAGTAGCGGCTCATCAAAAATAAAGGTAAGCTATGGCACGCAATCGCATGTGGTCGATGTTAAAAATAATATTCTGGGTGAAATTTATGTGGGTGATTTTGATGTGGCTGCTCCAGGCTACCACCGCATCGAGCTACAAGGAGTTTCGAAAACAGGAGATACCTTTGCCGAGATAACCCAATTGTTGGTGGGCGGTGAGGTGTGCCGCCAGTCCATGTATTTTGTTAATGAGGATGTCTATTGGGGACGCCGGGGTCCTTCGGTGCACATGAGCTACCAAGTGCCCGAAAGTGTCGGTGATGTCAAATGGTTTTACAACGAAGTGTCGGTGCCCGCAGGGCAGGATGTAATAGGATCTTATTTTATGGCCAATGGTTTTGGTGAAGGCTACTTTGGTATGCAGGTGAATTCCGAAACGGAGCGCCGAGTCTTGTTTTCTGTTTGGAGCCCCTATCATACCGACGATCCCTCTTCCATTCCCGACGATCAAAAAATCACTCTGTTGAAGAAAGGGGAGGGAGTACGTACCGGGGAGTTTGGCAACGAGGGGTCTGGCGGGCAAAGTTTCCGGGTGTTCAATTGGAAGCCTGATGCCATTTATCGCTTCCTTTTGAAGGTGGAGCCTTCGGTGGATGGCTGCACCGATTACACGGCCTATTTCAAGCCTTCTGAAAATGGCAAATGGGAGTTGGTGGCCTCTTTCCGCCGACCGCATACTGTTACTTATGTGCAACGACCTTATTCTTTCCTGGAGAATTTCATCACCCATACGGGTTGTGTTACCCGCAAGGGGTATTATGGCAATCAGTGGGTTTGCAATACGGACGGACAGTGGTTTGAGCTGGTGAAAGCCCGCTTTACAGCCGATGCCACTGCCCGCAAGGAGTCGCGCATGGATTATGCCGGTGGGGTGGAGAATGGCTTGTTCTATCTGGAAAATTGTGGCTTCTTCAGCGATACAACACCTTTAGACGTCTTTTTTGAGCGTCCGGCAACGGGCAATCAACCTCAAATTGATTTTGAGCAGTTGCCATAAAAAAGAATTTTGTTGATTTTTAATTGGGTAGGTTAGGTTGGCCGGGATGGGGTGCTGCAAGCATCGCCATTCCGGCTTTTTTTGGCCGAAAGGTTATTTGTTTTGCCAGTTGTTGACCAGTTTGCCCATGATGAAGGCCATGATGGTTACCTGATAGATTTGACCACACAGAGCGATGAAGATGGCGATGGATTTGGCATAGGGCGTGGCCGGAAGCAGGTCGCCATACCCCAGGGTGGCCAGGGTGACAAAGGTGAAGTAGCTGCTGTTGATGATTCCGTCGTTCAGCAGGGTGGCCGAAAAGGTGAAAGCATGCGGATCGAACAGGGAGATGATGCTGACGATCAGTGAAAAACCCAGTCCCAGCAGAAGGTAGCCGTTGATGGCTTCAATCATGATGGTGACTGAGATGGCCGACTTGGATGCCAGGTTTTTGATGAAAATGACAATGGTGCGCAGCATGAAGGCCACCACCACGAAATAGGCCAAAGCTTTCAGCAGGGGGATGTCGAGGATGGATCCAAACCAGCTGGCAACCGCCAGCAAGGCCAATTGGATCATGCCCCTGCGGGTCGATGATTTGGAAATGGCTCCCAGCGACAATAGGATGATCAGAATAATGCCCAAATCCATGAGGTTGTTCCTCAGAGGGTTTTCAAGAATGGGGATCACCAGAATCTCTGTTAGCAAAACAACAAGCAAGCCATAGTTGCTGTTACGAACAATGAGATTTTCAATTTTGTCGAGAGGCCATTTCTTGTTCATGTTTTTTTGAAAGTGAATTGTTTAGGCGATGGTCATGGCATCGTAGTAAAGGGCGGCAGCACCCAATACCGAAATGTTTTCCTGGTCGGATACTTCAATTTTCAGTTTTTCCATGCTTTTTTCGTAATGGAAGGTGCGGATGATGCGCCACATCTGCTCGCTGAAGAAGGGGAAGAACCGTGCCATAGAGCCGCCAATCACAATGCATTCGGGATCGTAGGCATACATAATGGTTTTGATGGCGTTCCCGAAATCGTTTCCAAACTGTTCGAGTATGGCCAGGGCAATCTTATCGTTTTTACGAGCCCGGGTGAAAAGTATCTCAGGTTTGAGGCCGTACTTCAAGTCGAAATAGCTGCTGGTGCAGTAGTACTCGTAGTTGTGATCGCGGTAGGGGATGTAGCCCAGCTCGCCCGCGCCACAATTATTGCCTGAGTAGAGTCGGTTGTTGGCAATCACCCCGCATCCTAAGCCTTCGCCCACAATCACCCCCACCATGTTGGCATATTTTTTCGCTTTGCCAAAGTATTTTTCGCCAACGGCAAAGCAGTTGGCGTCGTTGTTAACGTAAACCGGCACATGGTAGCGTTCGGTAAGCAGGTCGCCCAAGTGTACTTCTCGCCACGAGGGAATGTGTTCCACATTGTAAACAATGCCATGAGCCACGTCCACCATACTGGGTACCCCTATGCCAATGCCTTTTACCTCCGGTGAGTAAACATGGTCGATGGCATCGAGCATCTCTTTGATGATCACCTCTTCCGATTCGCGGTTGTTGATCTCTTTCTGGTAAAAAACTTCAACTTCCATATTTTTCACCAGTCCCACCTGGAGAAATTTTCCTTCGAGAAAAACCCCTATTGAATATTGTCCTGAAAGGGAGATGTCCTGTATCATAGTTCGGTTACATTGTCGGTGTTGTCGATGCAAAGGGCGGCTGCGCCAAAGATGGCAATCTCAGCCATTTGCGATGGCAAAATACGAATATTTTTTAAGGTTATGCGATAGGGGAAGCGGTTGATTTCATCCCACAATGAATTTTTGTAGAGATGGAACGATTGGGATACCGATCCGCCAATGATGATGGCTTGGGGATCCACCGCCAGTAATATGGTCTTAATGCCATGGCCCAAATGCCTGCCGTACTCGTTGAAGGCTTCAATGGCTGTGGGGTCTCCTGCTTCGGCCTGCGCGGCCAGTACATCACCGGCAATACCATATTGGTTGGTGAAAAACTGCCCGCTGCAGTAATATTCGTAATCATGGTCGAGATAGGGGATCATGCCAAACTCGCCGGCACCGCAGTTCTGATCCTGCATCAGGTGGCCATTCTTGATGATGCCTCCGCCCATGCCGGTTCCGGTGATTAAGCCCACAAAGTCGTCGAATTCCATGCCCGATCCAAATACCCGCTCACCCACGGCAAAGCAGTTGGCGTCGTTGTTGATATAAACCGGCAAGTTGAACATCCCGGTCAGGATTCCCCGCAACGGAACCTCTTTCCATGAGGGAATGTTTTGTACATCGTAAACAATGCCGCTTTGCCGACCAACCAAACTGGGCACTCCAATGCCAATGGCTGTCACTTCGGGTGTCAGCACTTCGGTGATCAGGGCAATCAACTCTTTCACCACCAAAGTGGCATCGGTTGTTTTTGGTACCAGCCGTTGCGCGTGTAGGGCAATGGTGTTGCCTTTTACCAAGCCTGCCCGCATATTGGTTCCGCCTAGGTCAACACCAATGACTGTTCTCTCTTGTTTCATTAGAAAATTCATTTAGCCACTGCTGTTTTGCAACAGTGTTTTGGTCTAATATTTCCGATAGTTTTAAAAAAAAGATTTCCGGGTGTGAGGCCGGAAATCTCTTCAATCATTGTACTAGTTGACGTTCCAACCTTTTATCCTCAGAGCCACCTTGCGGTTGCCTATGGTGCAATTTGGGATTTTTGCAGTTAGCTCTTTGGTTTCGTGTCCTAAGAGCGAAACATAGTTGTCGCTCCAGAACACTGGTAAAAAGGTTTGACCGGTTTCTTCATCGACCAATGATAATTCGATGAAGAAGGCTATAGACAAATTGGGATTTCTAAGCTCTACTTTAAATTCTTGATGATCGGCTCCCTGGATTGTTTCCATGGAGCTCTCGATCGACAGTTTGGGCAAATTGTTCAATCCTGTCAGGTCGGCAAACGACCGGATGGGGGTGGTGACCCAGCGGGTTTTCTCAAACGCCATCACGTCGGGCTTCGACGACAGCCAGTAAAAGTTGTCGGCCAGGAGTTCGCCTTTGCTGTCCATCAGCTTCAGTGCTGCAAAATAGGTGGCGGGCAACTTCAGTTCCTGTGGGATGGTTGTCACCTTGGCCACACTAGCCGCTTGGGCATGTATGGTTTGTGTATCGCTGTAAATCTCTTTCGAGTCGGTGTCGAACAGTTGCACTTGTACTTTCACATCGTTGTAGGGTTGCAGATGCTCGTTCACCAGGTAAATGGCATGGTCACCATAGTGGTACACAATATTGAGGGGCTGGCACCCTTTCCGCGCCCCATAAAAGGCTCCGGTGGGCATCAGGTAGTAATCGTACAGCTGCCAGTAGAATTCGGGCCAGGCCGAGTTGAGCATCCACTGGATTACCCCGGTGGCTTTGCCATGGTTCACCTGGAAGGCCTCAAACATGGGGCGCATGGCTTCGTAGTTCGACATCTGTACTTTGAAGGCAAAGGTCTCCAAATCTTTTGCCTCGCCATACCGGTGGTTGAAGGCTTCCATGAAATGATCCAGCGATCCGAATTCGTGGCGTCCACAGTGGTAATTCCACATGTCGTTGATGGGCCAAAGCTTGTCCTGAGGGATCATTTTTACAATGCTCTCCAATGGTGGTACTTGAGGGCCGGGGCCGGTTTCGGTGTTGAAACCGTAGGCGCCGCCGGCAATGGTGTCGATGTACCAGTAAACTGGTGGCACGTAGTTGTAGGGGCCCAGCATTTTAACGCCAGTAGGACCGCTCACCTCGCTGGTGTTGTAAAAGTCGGTGCCGAAATCCTGGTATTTGCAGCTTGCCAGCAAGGGACGCGAAGGGTCGGTGGCGCCGATGGCACTGTTGAGCATGCTTTCCAATTGTGGCAGGGGGAGTTTGTCGCTTCCGAATACCCAAAGGAATACGCTGGGGTGGTTGCGCAGGTATTTCACCTGATCCACATACGATTGGGTGTGGCGAACCATCTCTTCCTCGCCGGTGATGGCCATGAAGTTGGTTTCTGGACGGCCGCAGTAAGGCTCCCATTCCCATTGGCAACTCCAGCCAATCATCAGCAATATGCCATTCTCGTCGCAGGCATCGTACAGGGTTTTGTTCTTGCCCCAGAAGCCTTCCAGACGGATGGTGTTCATATTCATGTGTTTCACATAAGCAACTTGTGCCCTTACCTTCTCGTCGTCGTCGGAGAGGAACACATCGTCCACCCAGCCGCCACCCTTGATGAGGATGGGTTGTCCGTTAATTTTGTAGCCCTTGTCGCCATTGGCATTCAAGTATTGTGCCACTTCGCGGATGCCATAGCGGGAGGTGAGCTCGTCGCTGGCCATGCCACCATTTTGTGCCGTTACCACCAGGTTGTGCAACACCGGTTCACCCATGTGCAACGGCCACCAGAGTGCCGGGTTTTTGATGGTGAGTTGCGGGTAGACTTCGCTTGTGAATTTTATTTCGCGTGTTTCGCCAGCCTCAAGCGTAACCTGTTGGCTGAGCTCAAACAGTTGTGGCGTGGAGACTTTTATGGTGGTTTGGCGACTTTGGCTGTCGAGGTTGGTGGCATAAACCGATACGGTCAAATTTGCTGTGTTGTTGTCAGTTCCGATCAATCTGGTTTGTACAAAGGGCGATTCCAAGCTGATGGCACCCGTTTTCTTTAGGTACACACCGCGCCAAAGCCCCATGTTGTTGTCGGGGGCTGCCGGATTCCAATCCACGAAGCCGATGGTTAAATCACCTTTTTGGGGAGGGATCACCTCAATGGCCAAGGCATTGCTGCCAGCAGTCAAATATTTTGTCACATCGAAGTTCCAACGGCCAAAAGCCCCTTCAACCTTTGTGCTGTCGGCTATCAGTTGTCCGTTAAGCCAAATGCTGGCTTTGTAGTTCAACCCTTCAAACTGGAGTTGGTAGTGTGCCAAATCGCCGGCATCCTCAATGTTGAACGTTTTGCGGTACCACCATGGCTTCTGGAACGGTGTTTTGTCCACCAGATCCATGGAGTCGCCCATAAATATATTGGTATGGAGGTTATTTTGACGCAGGATGGCAAATACGGTGGCGGGTATGTCGCCCCGGTACCAACCGGAGCCCTCAAAAGCGGCTTGTGAAAGTTGTTCGCCAGTGGCCTCGATGGCTTCCGAAGAGATCACTTCCCACGACTCGTTGAGGGATTGGTAGTCGCTTGTTTTTCCATTGGAGGGTTGGCATCCTGTTTGTGTTAGCATGATCCAGACTGAAAGATAGATTACTAGGTTTCGCATTTGAGTCAGATTAATTATTGAAACAAAATTAGACATTGCTTTACATTTATGCAAGCGTTTGCATAAAAATTGTGCAAAATATTTTCGTACGATATTTTTCCTTAGAAATAAAGGTGAGTAGGGATAAAAAAAGCCGGCACATTGGGTGTCGGCTGGCAAAAGGCGAGAGCTTCAGCTTAGGGTCTAAACGATGAGTTGCGAACCAACAGCTTGATGGGGGTGAGGATAAGGGGCTTCGTTTGGGTTTTGTTTTCGATGGCTTCAATCAGCATCTCGGTGGCGGTTTTGCCCATCTCGCTTCCTGGCATGTCCACGGATGAAAGGGTGGGGGTGATCAAGTCGTGGCACGGTTCGCTGCCAAAGGAGATGATGCCCAGTTCTGCGGGGATGCTGATGCCCATGGCTTTGGCCATGGCGCAAATGGCGAGACCCGATGAGGCGCTGGCGGTGAAGATGGCATCGGGTTTGGCCGGCATGCGCATCCAGTGCATAAAGGCTTCGCGGGTGTCCTTCTCATCGAGGTTGCACGACAAAACCATTTGTGGCTCCAGGGTAATGCCATTTTTGGCCAGTGCATCCTTGTAGCCATTGATGCGCTCCTCGAAGGCCTTGCACGAAAGCGATCCCGCCAGGTGGGCAATGCGCCTGTACCCGTTCTGGATTAAGTGCTCCGTGGCTCTGTAGGCGCCGTCGTAATTGTCAACCACCACCTTGGGGCCGGGTATGTTGAAATTAACCCGGTCGAACATGGCAACCGGTATCTTGTTTTTAACCAGTATGTTGAAGTGCTCCCCGCTGCTGCTGTCCATGGCCATGCAAGCCACCACGCCGTCCACGCGCGAGGCGAGTAGTAGCTTCACCATCTCTTCTTCCTGCTGACGGTTGTCGTTCGACTGGCAAATGAGTATGCGGTAACCTTTGGCTTGTGCCACGGCTTCAATCCCGCTGAGCGCCTTAGAAAAGAAGTGGCTGTTGAGCCTTGGCAGCAGCACACCCAATACGTTGGTTTTGTTTTTCGAGAGCGCCGAGGCAGTCTGGTTGATTTGGTAGCCCAAACGCGCCGCCACCGCCTTGACTTCGTTGCGGGTTTTTTCGCTGATCTTGCTGCTGTCGTTTAGGGCACGCGAAACGGTGGAGGGCGATATGTTCAATTCCCGGGCAATGTCGTTGATGGTGATGCCGCCGGTTGAGTCGATTTTTGAGTCGGACATGGATGTTGGTTTAACCATACAAAGTAAACCAAATTTCAGGAATAATTAAAACCGGTATCCAAATCGCAAATGCAGGTTCAGGGTTGCTTCGCTTTCATCTTCCAAATAACCGGCCTGCTTGGCAAAAATATATCGGTAGCCTATACCAATGCCGGTTTCGAAGGTGAAATGCTTGCCAATAGACCTTCGGATGCCCCAAGTAGGGGTGATGGATATGTCGCTGATGATTTGAAGGTTGTCGTAGTTGGAGATTACAAACCAATCGGGGTGAAAGCTGGTTTTAATTGCAATAAAGTTACCGCTATTGCCATCGGTGCGCTTCGATTTGTTGGCTCGTTTTTGCAGGTTGTAATACCACCGTGGTTCCATGGTGATCACCGGCGTCATTAAGAAACCTGTCTTCTCATAATAGCTGCCGCCCCAGATGCCACTATCGAATCCAAGTTCACCACGCAACGCAATTTTTCTCGATAATTTTGCTTCGTGATGTGCCCAGATTCCCAATAGGCCGGTTTGGATACCATAAGTTGATTGTTCGATGGCTGTTGTTTGCGATTTTGCAATAAGGGATAATGCGCAAAGGATGGTTGCGAGTAAAATCTTTTTCATTTGGGTGGTTTTTTGATAAAATAAGTCACGAAGGACGCATCGTTCGTGTGGTAAATATAATAATGTTTGGTTATATTAGTTTTTTTGAACGATATAATTTCGTATTTCTACATTACTTAACTCATGAATTGACACCCCTAAAACTTCGTTTTTTTATATGAGTTATTGAGTAACTATCTGATTAATTGGGTTGTTTTGCTTGCCCTTCTTTAGTGGGTTGGGGGTAAAAGGAATGACAATTATTCTTTTCCATGACTTAGGGGCTACTGAAAGATGAATAACATACATAGGATCGGTTATTTAGGTGTGTTTTTGTTGTGATTAGTGCAAGGCTTTTTAACTGTTATCCTTGAATAATATTGCAGTTATCAATGAACAAGAGTCACTGTATATAATCGCCTCAGAGAAATGGCGTTAAGAATTGGAGCGCAGCGGAAATCGACGAATTCCTTTGAATGACAATATGCCTGAGTCAAATTGAGATTGTTTGCCGTTAAAAAGCCCGCGTAGTTAGTCAGGCAAGGCTTTCGCGGGGTTTAGGCAAATGAGCCCAATTTTAGCCATTTATCTGCAGCGGCGGCTTTCTTGGCTTCGCCGGGTGGAAGCGATTTTTGGCTGCGCCAAGCGGCAAATCCGAGCGCTCTGTTTACTCTCTGCAGCTGTAGTGGAGCGAAGCGGATCATGAGGGCCAATGAAAACAAACACGACCCGAATAAAGAGAGTAAAAGCCTGTCCGGCTTGAGGACAAATTATAGAAATGGGGGTTGTTGACATTTTCAGCAAGTCCGACTTAGAATAGTTTGTAGGATATGTAGAATTGTTTTTTGACCAAGCCCCAACAGGTTGCAGTAACTGTTGGGGCTTGGTTGTTAATTTAAGTCTCCTCCCATCAGAGAGGCAGGGAGGGGCTTTTTTATATTTTATTGTTTTAGCACAGCTTTCATGGTCGATCCAATGTCGGCCGGCGAAACCACCACATGGATACCACATTCGCGCATCACTTGCATTTTGGCTTCGGCGGTGTCGCCCTTGCCACCAATGATGGCGCCGGCATGTCCCATCCTGCGGCCTTTGGGGGCTGTTTGTCCAGCAATAAAGCCCACCACCGGTTTGGTGCCATGCGCCTTGACCCACTCGGCGGCCTCCGTCTCCATGCTGCCGCCAATCTCTCCAATCATGATGATGCCATCCGTCTCTGGGTCGTTCATCAGCAGTTCAATTGCATCGCGGGTGGTGGTGCCAATAATGGGATCTCCACCAATGCCGATGCAGGTGCTCTGCCCCAATCCCAACTTGGTGAGCTGATCCACCGCTTCGTAGGTGAGGGTGCCCGAGCGGCTCACTACGCCCACGCGCCCGCGCTGATGTATGAAGCCCGGCATAATGCCCACTTTGGCCAGTCCTGGTGAGATAACACCCGGGCAGTTGGGGCCAACCAGCCGGCATGCCTTGCCTTGTAGGAATTGTTTGGCTTTTACCATATCCGATGTGGGGATTCCTTCGGTGATGGCCACCACCAGTTGGATGCCCGCATCAGCCGCCTCTATAATGGCATCGGCCGCCACCGAGGCAGGTACAAATATCACCGACACATCGGCGCCTGTGGCCAGCACGGCATCCCGTACGGTATCGAAGACCGGTTTGCCCAAATGCGTGGTGCCCCCTTTGCCGGGGGTGACGCCACCCACCACCTGGGTGCCATAAGCCATCATCTCCCCGGCATGGAAAGTGCCCTCCGATCCGGTGAAACCTTGTATGATCACTTTAGAACGTTCGTTGATTAATACACTCATAATCTGGTTGGTTAATGGTTTTTTATAGCTAATAACAACCAATCCCCTTCAATTGATCAAACCAATGGGGTTTTTCTGCATTTAATTTGACGAAAGCATTACATTAATTTAACAACGGTTCTTTTTACTTGCACTATTTTGCAGTACAAATTTTATGAAGAATGATCTGGGAAAAAATGAATCTTGCCCAAAAATTATATGCCGTTTTTGGATTTTTAATGTTGATTTTAGTGTTGTTTGGCGTGATGGCCATTTATAATATGCATCAGATCAGTCATACGGGAACCCATCTGGCCGTGAGGCAGATCCCTTATCTGGTGCAGAGTGCGGCTCTGGAGCGCGACTGGAAAAATGGCGTGATCAATATGAAAGAGTATGCTTTGCGGAAAGATGAGGCCACATACGTGGGTGCTAAAGAGATTTTTGATGGGATTGATGCTGTGTTGAAAGGGAGTGCCGCAAAAATCATCGATCGGGAGAGCCGCCAACAAATAGGCCAGTTAGAGGATGAATTGGCTAAAGTGGTTGGGATGCTTGAGGATACTCATCTTGCCTTGGATGTCACTCAAAAAGCTTTTGAGCAGATGGGAGCCGATGCCAAGGAATTGCAACAAGCAGCTATGACCTATACCCAACTTCAGTATAAAAAACTGAAAAGTGATCTGGATCAGGGGACGGAACCCTCCATTATCGCGCGGCGTGTGGACAAGATTGCCATGATGAAGGATATAGCCGACATCATTCAAAACATCAGCATGGCGACATTGCGTGCCGATGCTGAAAACAATCCGGAGTTGTTGAATGTCAATGGCGACGATTTGGGGCGTATTCGGCATAATACCGGTCAGATTCTGGCCATCACAACCCAGGATTATGACCGCAAAGCTTTGATGCTGATCAACGATCGTGCCGATCGATATGGGCAAAACCTTAAGCTGCTTTTGTCGCACTGGCATCAGAGCAAGCAGCTCTCCAATAATTCGGCTACCGAAACAGGGGTTGCGGTGGTTGAACAGTTGGCGGCACGCCAGGCCAAGTTGGCCAATGAAGCTGCCTTAAGTAACACTATTCTTTCCGACTCTTCGCAGTGGATGATGATGGGCGGCATGTCAGGTTTATTGGTCTTGGGATTGGTGGTGGTTACTTTTGTGACGCGCTCCATCACCCGGCCTGTTTTGATGCTCGAGAAAGCCGTCCGGATGCAGGCCGAAGGGAAATTGGTGCAGGTCACCACTAGCATGCATCGCGATGAGGTGGCTCATCTTTCGCGTTCGCTCAACAGCAGCAACCAGATAATTGGCAATGTGGTTGCCCGGTTGCACCAGCTTTCGGGGGCACTTAATTCCATGGGATTCCAGTTGAGCAGCCACTCTGCCCGGTTGAATGAGAATGCTTCCTCACAATCGGCAGGTGCCGAGGAACTCTCTTCGGCCATGGAGGAGATGCACGACATCGGCTTGCAAAATGCCGCATTGGCCAAGCAGGTGCGCGCAGTAGCTGGAAAGACGGCTCAAACCATTCGCGAGGAGTCGGCTCAGACGCGCGATGCCATCCAGTTGCTTAACCAATTGGTGGATCATGCCCGCGTCATTGAAGGGATTGCCTCTCAAACCCACTTGCTGGCCATCAATGCTTCCATCGAAGCCTCCCGGGCGGGCATGCATGGGCGGGGGTTCCTGGTGATAGCCAGAGAGGTGGGTCTATTGGCCGAAAAGACCAAGGCAACTGCTGCTATGTTGGGCGAGGTGTCCCAGCGGGGAATGACCCTATCGGGTGGGGTTAACCAGCGCCTCGACGAGGTGGAAAAGGAGATGTTGAAGTTGATGCAATTGATACAGGGTCTGAATGACGGTGTGCAGCAGCAAGAGGTTGAGATTGGGCAGATGAACTCGGCTGCCCAGGTGCTCAACTTGCAGATACAAAATACGATGGTGCTTTCCGAAGAGTTGGCCGCCCAAGCCATGTTGTTGAGGGAAGATGCCGCATCGCTGGAACAGATGACTGCTTTTTTCGATATTGCCGGCATGGGGCAGCAAACTGCAATCACAGCTTGATACTGCCCATAGGTGGTTTTTTATTTGTATTTTTGCACAAATTGAATTTGTTATGTCCATCATCAACGATACCATTTGTGCCATATCTACCGCCCGGGGCATGGGTGCCATTGCGGTGTTGCGCGTGGCGGGACCCCAGGCCATTGCTATCACCGATTCCCTGTTCAGGTCGCCCAAAGCCGGGAAACAATTGGCTGCCCAAGCTGCCAACACTCTCCATTTTGGTGCCATCCACGATGGCGTGAAGGATGTGGACGAGGTGGTGGTATCGCTCTTTAAAGCACCGCACTCCTTCACCGGCGACGACATTGTGGAGATTGCCTGTCACGGTTCGGTGGTGGTGCAGCAACAGATCCTGCAACTGTTGGTGACTCATGGTGCTCGGTTGGCCAGGCCGGGGGAGTTCACTCAGCGCGCCTTTATCAATGGTAAGATGGACTTGAGCCAGGCCGAGGCTGTGGCCGACCTGATTGCCGCTCAAAGCGAGGCAGCCCGGCGGGTGGCGCTGCGGCAAATGCGTGGTGGATTCTCGCAGGAGTTACAGAATTTGCGAGAACAGCTTTTGCACTTCATCACCCTGATGGAGCTGGAACTTGATTTCAGCGAAGAGGATGTGGAGTTTGCCGACCGCAGTCAGCTGGTTGCCCTGGTCGATAAGATTGCGGCCCTTCTGCACAAGCTTATAAAATCATTTTCACTGGGGAATGCCATCAAAAACGGGATTCCGGTGGCCATCGTGGGACATACCAACGCCGGGAAGAGCACCCTGCTCAATGCGCTGCTCAACGAGGAGCGCGCCATCGTGAGCGATATTCATGGTACCACCCGCGACGTGATAGAGGACACCATCAACATTGAGGGCATCACCTTCCGTTTTATCGATACCGCCGGCATCCGCAAGACCGACGACACCATCGAAAACCTTGGCATCAACCGCACCTTTGCCAAGATTGAACAGGCCAGCATTGTGCTGTTGCTCATCGATGCAACCGACATCGATGAGAAGGTGCACGATGCCGTGGCAGCCGTCAAAAGCCGCATGGAGTCGGCCGGGCAGAAACTGATTGTGGTGGTCAATAAAACCGACCTGCTCGACAGCGGCCAGATGGAACGTTTCTCCAAAAGTGCCTTCCACGAGCTGGCTCAGTCGGACGTGATTGTGCCCATTTCGGCGAAAGAACAGCAAAACATAGAACAACTCATCAGCGAGTTGATCAACACCATCAACCTCGAAGCCGTAGAGAGCGATGAGGTGATTGTGACCAACATCCGCCACTACGAAGCTCTTCAAAAGAGCGAGGAGGCCATTCAGCGCGTGCTTGGCGGGCTGCACTCCGGCCTTTCGGGCGACCTGGTGTCGCAGGACATCCGCGAAGTGCTCCACTACCTCGGCGAAATCACCGGGCACATCTCCAACGACGAAGTGCTTGGGAATATTTTTAAGAATTTTTGCATCGGAAAGTAGGTAGCCAAATTTTTCTTGACATTCTATTTACACAATCCTTTACCATAAAGGTTTTCAGAGGTTTTTAAAAATTCCTCTTAACACTCTATTTTACCAATTTTTCACTTATATTTGTCCCTATAATGTCCCCCAAATCGTCACGAGGGACACGGGGGACAGAATTAATGAAAAAACAGACAAGTAAAGTGTAAATAAAATCCAACCCATTACTATGGCAAAAATCTCAATCCGTGAAAAGAATCTGGCTGATGGTAGAAAAAGTTTATATCTGGACATTGTTTCTGATGGAAAGCGTTCAAAAGAGTACCTAAAACTGTATCTGGATCCCAAAAATAAAGCGCAAAATAAAGCAGTACTAGCACTAGCTGAAGACATTAAAGCGAAGCGTTTACTTGGGCTCAGAGAAACTAAGTTTAAATTGCCTAAGACGATAGACCTTGATGTATCCTACCTCGATTTCTTTAAAAGGCTGATAGATCAAAGAATAAAAGCTGAAACCAACGGCAATGCAGGGAATTGGGACAGTGTATTAAAGCATTTAATTAAATACAAAGGAGACAATATTTCATTCAAGGATATCGATCAAGATTTCTGTGAAGGTTTTAAATATTACCTCTTAAATGTAGCACGAACCAAATCCAATAAAGCACTCTCTCAAAACAGTCAAAGCTCCTATTATAATAAATTCAAAGCTTCCATTAAAGAAGCGCACCGCCTTAAATTCATTCATGAGAACTATGCAGAATACATTAAAGCAATAAAACCGGATGATGTTGAAAAGCATCACCTTTCAATTGAAGAACTTAAATCACTTAAAAATACTGAATGTACGATTCCTGTATTAAAGAGAGCCTTTCTTTTTTCTTGCTTAACAGGCATTCGTTGGAGTGATATAGAAAAACTCACATGGGCAGAAATCCATCAAGATGAGCATGGCTATAAAATCATCTTCAAACAAAAGAAAGTGAAACGACAGGAATACTTACCTATTAACGCGAGTGCACTTGAATATTTAGGAGAACGAGGAATGCCACGAGAGAAAGTTTTTATCGGCCTTAAATACTCTGGTTGGCATAATGCAGTACTACTTAATTGGGTTGTAGCAGCAGGTATCGCAAAGAAAATAACATTTCATTGCGCCCGACACACTCATGCAATTCTTTTACTAAATTCAGGTGTTGATATTTTCACAGTATCTGAACTATTAGGACATAGTGAAATTAAAACAACCATGGTATATGCCAAGATTGTAGACCAGAAAAAGAGAGAGGCTGTTAATTTATTACCTGATATAAACTTCTAATTCAAACATGCAAAAGCCACGTGTCATAAAAGTTTCTTGTAAACAAATTGAAGAGCTGAAAAAAAATAAGAACTTACCGATTATTAAAATTTCTCCTATTCAGTATCCTCAACTACCTCTGAATTTACAAATAGAAATATACAAAAACCTAAATATCGAGAAGCAACTAGAGGCTATTATAGAAATAATGAAATCATATGGTAATCCATTTGATCTACTAGAAAACAATTTGGATTCATTAAGGATTTACAATTTACCAAACAGTATCCTTGAAGATGTTGCTGTTTTACTGATCTACTCTAGAATACTTAAGGACTATGATAATATTAGTGAATGGAAAAATGAACTAAACTCTCGCAAATTAGCAGTTCAACAGCCTTATATTAGAAACAATTCAAAAGATAAAGAAGAATATGACCTTCAAATTAACCTTATTCAAAGCAGATTGAAAGTTCCTTTTCTTAATCTGACTATTTATATCTTATCAGAAATAATTCCAGAAGAGAGCGTAACTGAAAAATACATTGTAATAAGTGAACTATTAAACGAACTGAATATTTTTAGTAAATCCCCATTCCCAACACTAGAAGAAGCAGAACATTTATATAAATATGGGAGATCTAGTCAACCCGGACGTAAAACCATATATGACAGAATTAGCAAAGAGGTAAAAGGGTTGCTGAAAAATATTGATAAATTCTAGAATTATCCACTCTTTTTAATTAATAAGTTCATAATCAATGGGGAAAACTATCTCCTTTTCTCCTCCCCATTTTCGTATTTTTTCTCACGGTATGTTTGCACTGTTGAAAGTCAACAACTGTGCGCACAGTCATTTTTTTAAATAATAACAAATATTAAAATGACTGATATTCAGATTCTATCAGAGCAAATGAATCGCATTGAAACAATGCTTTTCGCAACAAAAAAAGTATTTACCATTCAGGAGGCAGCAAAGTTTACCACTTTAACAGAGCGAACCATTTACAAGAAAACTTCGCTTGGTGAGATTCCGCACTATAAACAAGCTGGGAAGCTGTTTTTTGACCGCATAGAGCTTGAAAATTGGCTTCTGGCAAATCGTGGTTTTTCAAAAGACGACATTAGTAGAGCTGCCGCTACCTATAACATGAATGTTCAATTGAATAATAGGTAGTAAATGGATGCAACCCAAGTAATCGAACACATCAATGGGGAGATAGTCAGTATCATCTCCAATTTTGTGGAGCTGAAGAAAACCGGAACCAACTTTTCGGCTCGATGTCCTTTTCACAACGAAAAGTCGGCTTCATTCCATGTGAACCTGGCCAAAGGGATTTACAAGTGTTTTGGCTGCGGTAAAGGTGGCGATGCGGTAAGCTTCATCAAGGAACACGAAGGCGTTGATTTTAAACAGGCCGTGGAGATTGGGGCGAAAAAGCTCAAGATTGATTTTGAGTGGAAGAAAACCAAGGACTTTGACCAAGCCAAATACCAGCACCGGGAAAGCTTGCATATCGCCTGCAACATTGTGGAGCGTTTCTTTGCCGAAAAGCTTTTGCATCCCGAAGCCCAGAAGTACCTCCAAGGCCGCAGCATCATTAACCCCTCGCATGGGAGTTTTGAGTTGGGTTACGCCCCTAACGGTAATGAACTGCTGACCTATGCCCGGCAAAATGGCCTTAAGACCGAAATACTGGAGGAAATCGGGGTTTTAAAGAGTAGCGACAACGGGCTGTATGACTTCTTCCGAAACCGTTTAATCTTTCCCATCTCCAATTCACGAGGCCAGACCATTGCTTTTGCAGGAAGGGATTTATCGGAAAATCCCAAGGTCAAATACTTGAACACGCCCGAAAGCAGCATCTACATCAAAGGGAACGAACTCTATGCCCTGAATGCTGCCCGGATGGCCATCAAGAACGAAGACCGGGTGTATATTGTGGAGGGCTATACCGATGCGCTGCGGATGCATGCCATCGGCATCACCAACACGGTAGCCACCTGTGGAACTGCCCTGACAAATGCCCAGTCTGTCTTATTGAAGCGGTACACCAACAAAGCCACGTTAATCTTTGACGGGGACAATGCCGGGCAACGGGCAACCGAACGAAATGCCGAAATATTGATTAAAAACCAGTTCCATGTATCGGTGATGGTTCTGCCTGAAAAGCACGACCCGGATTCGTTGTTTACCACCAAAGAGCTGTTTCTCCAGCACAACGAACAGCAGACTGATTATATCATTTTCAAGACGCAGCAACTGGCTGAAAAGGCGGTATCTGACCCGGTATGTAAATCGGAGGCTATCAAACGTATCTCCAAACTAATTGCTAACTACGACAAAACCAAACAGGAGGTTTATATCGAATTTGTAGCGGAACATATCAAACCCAAAAAAGCATGGCTGGATACTATTAAAGAACTAACACAAAACGAACCACAACCAATACAACGTTACTCCATTCCCCAGCACGTCAGTCTGAATGACTTTAACCGATGGGGTTTTTATGTAGAGGACAATTGCTATGTGTTCCGGAACAAGAAAGGCGATGACTTTGTGACCCACTCTAATTTTGTAATGACTCCCTTGTTTCACATCGAAAGCCCCATCAATGCCAAGCGTTTGTACGAAATCAAAAACCGACACAATCTGGTGAAGATTGTGGAGCTGGCCCAACGGGATTTGGTGAGCATCATCAATTTCAAGCTGCAAATTGAATCCTTGGGCAACTTTCTTTGGACGGGCGGAGAAAGCGATCTCAATAAACTGAAAGCATGGTTTTACGAGAATACCAAAAGTTGCAAGGAAGTGGTTCAAATGGGTTGGCAACGGGAAGGCTTCTTTTGCTGGGGCAACGGCATCTTTGACGGGGAGCAGTTTATCAAAGCCGACAAGTACGGGATTGTGCAGCACAATGAGCGTTACTACTACATCCCGGCCTGTTCCGAAATCTATGCCAGTGATGACAGCCTGTTTGAGTTTGAACGGCACTTCATTCACAATGAGGGCAACATTACCCTTTACGAATACGCCCAGAAATACGCGGCTGTATTTGGCAATAACGGCATTATCACTTTATCGTTTTTCTTTGCCAGTTTATTTCTGGATATTATCTCAAGACGGTTCGATAAGTTTCCCATCCTGAACATGTATGGTCAGAAAGGTTCGGGTAAGAATACCTGCGCAGAAAGTATCCTGTATATGTTTGGACGTAAAGGTAAAGTCCCCAACCTTCATAACTCCAGTAAACCATCCATTGCCGACCATGTAGCAACCAGTTCCAATGCGGTCTGTGTTCTTGATGAATACCGGAACGACTTGGAAATGGAAAAACGGGAACTATTGAAAGGTTTCTGGGACAAAACCGGAAGAACCCGAATGAATATGGACAAGGACAAGAAGAAGGAGACCTCCAAAGTCAATCAGGGTATCATCGTCTGTGGCCAGCAGATTGCCACGGCTGACATTGCCCTGTTTAGCCGTTTCATTGCCTTGGGCTTTTCCAAAACCATATTCTCCTTTGAAGAAAGGAAGCATTTTGAAGAGCTGGAGCAAATCAACAAACAGGGATTGACCCAGATTACCCACCAACTCCTAAAACACAGGGAGACTTTTAAAAAGAGCTACAACAAAACGGTGGATGCAGTCAGCGACCAGTTCCGGGAGCTGTTGGGGACAACTGTCATCGAAACACGAATTTTCAATAACTGGTTGACGGTGGCCTCTGCTTATGCCACGGTGGCTAATATTGTGGAGTTGCCGTTTAAATATGACAGAATTATGCAGCTTTTTGTAGAGCTGATGGTTACCCAAAACAAAGAAACTGCCCGGAATGATGATTTGGGTATTTTCTGGAAAACTGTTCAATATCTTATCAGCTCCAACATACTCTTTCAGGAAGGTGATTACCGGGTGGTATATGCCGATAAGATTACGCACACCTTTAAAGAAAACGGGGAATGGAAGAAAAGTGAAATCATCCTGCCAAATCCTCAAAATATCCTCTATTTATCGGTTAGCCGGGTATTTGGCTTGTATAAATCACAGGCTTTGCGTGAAGGCGACAAGCCCCTGCCGGATGCTACGGTGGAGTATTACCTGAAGAACAGCCCGGCTTTTATTTGCGACACCAAGAAGGTGTACTTTAGAAAATTCGATGCTAAGAATGGTTATCCCGAATTAGATGAGAAAGGAAACAAAAAATTTACCTATACCTCGGCTTTTGTATTCTATTTGGACAAGCTGAATCTGAGCATTGCCGATGAACATTAAAACGGGGAAAGTTGAAACGATAAAGAATTAAAAACGGAAGGGTTTCTGAACAAAAAAGCAGAAACCCTTTTTTTTTGCACTTGAAATCAAGTTTTACCATGCAAAATTGGTTACTTTAGTTACTTTAATTACTTTATAGTGTTATAATAATTGAATACTAATAGATTAGAAGGTTTTTGCCAATAAAGTAATGTTACTTTAGGTTACTTTAAGTTACTTTATAAAATGGTCAATCTTGGTTTGGTTACTTTAAAACTGTCTTAGTTACTTTAGGTACTTTGTAAATAATGTTGACTTACAAATCTATTAGCCAGTATATTAACTCCATTAAAGTAACTAAAGTAACCAAAGTACCCCAAATATAGGTTGAGATTGAAAAATCAATCCATTATTTAATTTATTCTTACTATTATTTTGTTATTTTTGACAGTATTGTCTAAGCAATTGACTTTTAAAGAGCAAAAGCAATTCTCATGAATTATCAACTCTGTTAAAGCATAATAGATGAATTGATATGTTTCAAGAAGCACTTAAATGATAAATAATAAATGAAAAGCGCAGAATTCGGAGCTTATCTAAAAACACAACGAGAAGGTAAAGGCATGCCGCAGCGTATTGTTGCTCATGCCTTAGATGTTGATACAAGCACTCTATCGAAGATGGAATTGGGAGAAAGGCAGATTTCTATTTCTATGATTAAACTTTTATCCGAAATATTGGAGTTGGATTACAAAGAATTGCAGATAAGATTCTTATCAGAAAAAATTAGCAGCGAATTTAAAGACACCCCCTTTCTTAAAGAGGCATTACAATTGGTTATGAAAAAGATTTAAAAATTATATGGCAAAAACGAACGGAAACGGATCAGACGAGAAGCTCGAACAGAAGCTTTGGAAAACAGCCGATAAATTGCGTAAAAACATTGATGCAGCCGAATACAAGCATGTCGTATTGGGTTTAATCTTTCTGAAATACATCTCCGATGCTTTTAGCGAGTTACACAATAAATTAGTAGCAGGTGAAGGTGAATATACCGGAGCCGATCCCGAAGATAAGGATGAATATGGTGCAGAAAATGTGTTTTTTGTGCCAGAAAATGCCCGATGGTCATACATCCAATCGCAAGCTAAAATGCCCAACATCGGCAAGTTGATTGACGATGCCATGGATTTGATTGAAGCCGACAATGCTACATTGAAAGGCATTCTACCCAAAACCTATGGTCGTTCTAATCTCGACCCTCAAACCTTGGGAGGATTAATTGATACCATTGGAACCATTGCATTGGGCGATGAGAAAGCAAAAAGCCAAGATGTACTGGGACGTGTGTATGAGTATTTCTTAGGACAATTTGCATTAGCTGAAGGTCAAAAAGGGGGACAGTTTTACACACCTGAAAGTATTGTGAAGCTTTTGGTTGAGATGTTAGAACCCTACAAAGGCCGTGTTTATGACCCCTGTTGTGGTTCCGGGGGTATGTTTGTACAGAGCGAGAAGTTTATCCAAAGCCACCAAGGGCGGCTGGATGACATTTCGGTGTACGGGCAGGAAAGCAACCAAACCACCTATCGCCTGTGCCGTATGAACTTGGCCATTCGTGGTATTGATGGCTCAAATATTAAATGGAATACCGAAGGTTCCTTCCTAAATAACGCACATAAAGATTTAAAAGCAGACTATATCATTGCTAACCCACCTTTTAACGTGAGTGACTGGAGTGGCGAGTTATTACGAGACGATGCCCGTTGGCAATATGGTGTTCCACCTGCCGGAAATGCCAACTTTGGTTGGGTTCAACACTTTTTGTATCACTTGAAACCTGATGGCGGACATGCCGGATTTGTTTTGGCCAATGGCTCATTGAGCTCCAACACCGGAGGCGAAGGCGAAATTAGGCAAAAACTGGTTGAAAACGACTTGGTGGAGTGTATCGTAATGCTTCCTAAAGCGCTATTTTTTAATACCGGTATTCCTGCTTGCTTATGGTTCCTTCGCAGGGGTAAAAAGAAACGCCATGGTGAAGTGTTGTTCATTGATGCTTCGGAATTGGGGTACATGATTGATCGTAAAAACCGGACTTTTGCGCCCGAAGACATTAGTAAAGTTGCTGATACTTACCACAACTGGCTTAACCGCAAAGAAGCCTATCAGGACGAAAAAGGTTTTTGTAAATCGGCAAGCCTTACCGATATACAGAAACATAAATTTGTTCTTACTCCGGGACGTTATGTGGGCATCCCCGACGAAGAAGATGACGGCATCCCATTTCAGGAAAAAGTAGATACACTTACAGCCCGTTTGCGTGAGCAAATGAAGCAGGCTCAAGAACTCGACCAAGAAATTAAAACACAATTGGCTAAAATAGGGATTGATTTATGATATTGGCAGAGCAGATAAAACAAGGCGAAAGCAAAACACTTGAATTAAAAGAGTCATTGCCTAAAAACGACCATATTGCCAAAACAGTAATTGCCTTTTCCAATACAAGTGGTGGGAAACTGATTATTGGCGTAAACGATAATCGTGAAATTATTGGTATTGACGATACTATGGTTTTCGATATGCAAGATAAGATTGCATCCATTATTGCCGATAACTGTTCGCCGGGCATCATGCCTGAAATTTACAGTGTTAACATGGGAGGAAAATTGGTTTTGGTTATCGAAGTAGTGCGTGGCAACATGAAACCCTACTTTCTGAAAAGCCAAGGCAAAACAGATGGTACTTACATACGTATTGGAGCAACCAATAGAACTGCCGATTTAGATACTATTGCCGAACTGGAGCGTCAAAAACGACACATTAGTTTTGATGAAGAAATCTGTTATGATATAACATTTGAGCAACTCGATATTTCTCCTTTAACTCAACGATTCGAAAATATAGGCAAGCCATTAAACCATGATAAACTGGTCAATCTAAAGCTGATTAAATCTGAAAATGGCCAAACATACCCTACCAATGCCTTAATGATTCTCCTTGGCAAATTTCCACACTGCACAGTAAAATGTGCGAGGTTTAAGGGAACCACCATGTCTGTTTTTACCGATAAAAAAGAATATGGAGGCGATATTTTCTCCATACTGGAAAACACTCAAAGCTTTGTTTTGAACCACATTAACCTGAAAGGAGAAATAAAAGGGCTTTACCGTACCGACACTTACGAAATACCTGTGCCTGCTTTGCGTGAAGCCTTGATTAATGCTATGGTACACCGTGATTACGTGAACCAAGGCCGTGATATTAAAGTGGGCATTTACGATGACATTGTAAATATTGTCTCTCCTGGAGGTTTGCCCCACAGCATCACTATGGAAGACGTTTTCAATGGACGTAGCGAAGCTCGAAACCGTGTGGTTGCCCATATCTTTAAAGAGTTGGGATTGATTGAACAGTGGGGCAGCGGAATTAACCGGATAATTACGGCTTGCGTTGAACAAGGTTTACAAACGCCCAAAATAGCAGAACAAAACGATTTCTTTGATGTAGAAATTATACGTCCACGACTGATAACGGACGATTATGGACAATTTGCGGACAATAAACCGTCGGATACTGTCGGCTTACCGTCGGAAAATCCCCCAGCTACGAACGATTACGAACGATTACGAACGATTGCGAACGATTACGAACGATTAACGAATGAAAAAAAGGTTATTCTTATCTTCTTACTGGAAAAAAATAAAATATCACGAAAAGAAGCAACTGAATTAATCGGGTTGAAAAACACAAAGACGTATGAAATCCTCACGGAGTTGGTGGATGAGAACCTTATCGAAAAACACGGACAAGGGCGAAGCACCTTCTATACTATTACCATAAAGAAAGGTGAGAAATGAGTGAATGGAAAGAATATGCTTTAGGAGAATTATACAAAGTATCCTCCGGATTATCCAAAGCTGCTGACCAATTTGGCTTTGGCTATACATTCATCAGTTTTAAAGATGTCTTTTGGAACTATTTTCTTCCTGATAGTCCAGAGGGATTGGTAAACTCAAACCATAAAGAGCGATCTGCATGTAATGTGAGTCGAGGTGACATCTTAATAACACGAACTAGTGAATCGCTAGAAGAAGTTGGTATGACTTCTGTTGCTTTAAAAGATTATCCAAACTCCACGTTCAATGGATTTAGTAAAAGACTAAGATTAAAAAAGGATTCTCCAATTGAAGTTTCTCCTTTATTTATTGGGTACTTGTTGCGTACAAGATTTTTTAGAAAATCCGTAGCAAACTATGCAACAATGACAACCAGAGCCAGTTTAAATGGCGAATCCATACAATCAATACCTCTTTTATTTCCCCCTCTGAAAATTCAAGAGGAAATAGGAAAAACCCTACATAGCCTTGACAAAAAAATCAACCTCCTCCGCCAGCAAAACCAAGACTTGGAAGAACTGGCACAAACACTTTTTAAACGTTGGTTTGTGGAGGAATCAGACCCAACATGGGACTGTGTTGTTATATCGGATGTGACTAATGTATTCATAGGAAGAACACCTCCTAGAAAAGAGGAAGAATGGTTTTCAAGAAATGAAAAAGATGTAAAATGGGTTTCAATTAAAGACTTAGGAGAAAACGGAGTTTACGTAAGTCAAACATCAGAATATTTAACACAGGAAGCGGTTGATAAATTTAGCATTCCTATTATTGAACCAAATACTGTATTATTAAGCTTTAAAATGACCTTGGGAAGAGTTGGTATAACAACTGAAAAGATGTTGTCTAATGAAGCTATTGCTCAATTCAAAATTAAAGAAACATCAAATTTGTCACCAGAATTTTTGTTTTTTTTTCTCAAGCTGTTTAAATATCAAAAATTGGGTAGTACATCCTCAATTGTGACATCAATAAATTCGGGAATGATAAAAGACATCCCTATGGTTTTACCTGATAAAAATACCCTGACAAAGTTTTCAAATTCGGTAAAACCATTATTTCAAAAGATGAAAAGTAATTCAATTGAAATCCAAACCCTTACCCAATTACGAGACACGTTGTTGCCGAAGTTGATGAATGGGGAGTTAAAAATTAAACTGGAGAAATTATGAGTGAAAAATTAAAGCATGATTCTACAGCTACATTTAAACCAATAATCTACCAATTCATTATTGCACTGGAGAAGTGCTTTGAACTGGTTGAAGGTGAAAGTGTTTTCATTGAAAAATATGGAGATGTAACCATTTCTGACAACTTGCAGATTGAGGTAAAGGATTACAATGAACCCCTAACCGATTCTCATGAAAACCTATGGAAAACACTTAAGAATTGGCTTGATGCAAGCTTTGATGTGGCACACTACAAAAGTCTTATACTGCTTACCACACAAAGCTTTAGTAAAGAATCATCTTTAATTGATTGGAATTCTAAAACTACACAGCAGAAAAAAACGATATTAACAAACATATTCAACCAGTATCAAAAAAGAGAATCAAAATCCATAAATACTGAAAAACTATTCTCTACTGTATTAGATAAAACTAACGAAGATAAACTCTATCTAATACTCGATAAGTTTATTATACTGGATTCATCAGAAGGTGATGATAAGTTTTATCAGAAATTAAAACAGAAACATGCTAAAGTTCTTTCAATTAACAAAGATAATTTCATCAATTCACTGCTTGGTTATATAATTTCTCCACAAACAACATCGTCAGGTTGGGAAATATCCTATGATGACTTCTCTATCAAGGTCAGCTCTTTAGCTGAAGAATTTTCGTCAACCACGAAGATTTTTCCTAAGAAATACTCTGTTACTAAGGTTTCAGATGCTGAAAAATTAAAATTTACTGACTATCCCTTTGTTAAAAAAATTAAAGATATTGAACATGTCGATGTCATTGGCGAGGCAATAACAGATTTTGTAAATACAAGAAAAACTATTGCTGAAGAACTATGCCAGTATTTAATCGACAAAAAACACTATGATATTTATGAAGGAGAACTACATAGTTCATATACAAAGAAATACAGAATAGCATGTAATAATTCAAGCACAAAGACATTAAAAAAAGATTCGCAAAATTTTTATGACTCAGTAACAGATCACCCTGTACCTGATTTTAGAAATTTCAATGACACACCGCTCTTTTTTAGAAATGGATTGTTGCATGAGATTGCAAATTCTGAGTCTTCAGAAAGAAATATAGTTTGGAAATTAAATGTGAAAGATGAGTAAGTATATTGAAAGCATATATAAGGTTAATAACAATACTTTCTTGTTGACACCTTTGATAGTTGAGTTTTATAAAGAACTACAATGGACTAGAAATAATGTACTTCTGTCATACTTAGTGCTACCTTTAGTATTAAACAAAAAAAGTAAAGAGTTCTTAATGACTGCGAGTACCCGTAGTAGTATTCATTCCTTTGTAAGTAAAAAGAATGTCGAAAACATATTTGGCTTGCCAGATAGAATAATGGAATATAAAGAACAAACGAACCATTGCTTGCAATATGCGATTGATTGTGGTTGGGTAAGTTTAAATGAAGACTTGTCAGTTAGTGTGTCAAACACCTCATTAGAAATCTCTTCCGAATTAGAGGAGTCACAAAAGGCAGCATCAAACCTCAAAAAAGTATTTAAGGACTTAGATGTTGTCACTATATATAGATTACTTGGAATTAAGAAATTATGAGAAGCTACGTAAAATACATTGGTGTCTTAGACAAAGTTGAGAAAGTTCATTTTGTCGAGTTTACCTCAGGTGTTAATGTTATCACTGGAAAATCGTCAACTGGTAAAAGTGCTATCATTGAAATATTCGATTATTGTTTTGGTAGCAGTGAATTTACTATCCCATCAGGAGTAATCACAAAATCAGCTGCAATATATTTTATGGTAATGGCAATTAAAGATACATTTATTGTTATTGGCCGTTCTCCTGATAATAGAAAAGTCTTTCTGAAAGAAGAAACCGTATTACCGAACATTAATACAATATCCTCAGCTTATTTTGAGGACAAGTTTTATAGTAGCGATTTTAATGTTGAATTAGGTCATTACTTCGGATTAGATATTAAGGATGTGGAAGAAGACAACGAAACATCTTTTTATCGTGGAAGAAAAAAAGGAAGACCTTCGATTAGAAATGCTGTACCCTTTTTACTTCAACATCAAAACCTGATAGCAAACAAACACTCATTATTTTACAGGTTCGACCAAAAGGAAAAAAGAGAGCAAACTATCGACCAGTTTAAAATATTTTCAGGTTTTGTCACCCAAGAATATTACATACTTAAACAACAACTGGCAGAAAAGGAAAAAGAACTTAAAAAGTTTAGTGCTCAAAATGATAGTATAAATGAACAAAAAAAGTTCAATACAGCAAGAATTAAGGAACTATTAGATGAATATGAAACGATAACAGGCAACAAATTATTTCAAGATGAAGAATATCTTATTTCTATAAATCCCGGAGCATACTTGGAAAAACTCGATAAAATTGAAATAAAGGCAAACTATGAATCAGATAAATCCATCATAGAGTTAAAAGAACAAAAGGAAATTTTCAATAGCCTTTTTGCAAAGAAAAGAAACATTTCTGCGAAACTCAATGATATTAGCCTGTCTGTGGATTACGTGAATAAATATAGGGAAGATTTAAATAAGTTCATTGAGGAAGATGGTGCAAATATTCATCTTTCAGAGTGCCCGTTTTGTAACACAACTCATGAGAATATTTTAACTGAGGCGAACCAACTTGAAGAAGCAATAAATTGGTTAAATGGCGAGCTTCAAAAATCTCCATACTTGTTAGATTCCTTTGAAAGTGACAAACAAGAAAAAGAAAAAGAGCTAATATTAGTTGATGCTGAAATAAAGATTGTTAAGGATAAAATAGAAAAGCTGAACAAAATAACAGAAAGACTTGCGGTTAATAAGGGACTAGAAATTCAAGCTCAAAAGATTAAACTTAAAATAGAAAACCTTCTTGAAAGCTTATTACAAAAAGACTTCAAGGATTTAGAACGAAATATAAAAATTACAAAGCTTCAGATTAAAGAATTATCGGATCGCATTAAAAATGATTTTGATGTAGCTGCCAAAATAAAGGCTGCTGAAAACTACATTAATTCCACGATGAAGGAACTTGGTAATTCTTTTGAATTTGAGGATTCATATAAACCAATCAATCTCAAGTTTTCATTAGAAAGTTTTGATTTGTGGCATGAAAAGAAGGATGAGAATATCTATCTACGATCCATGGGGAGTGGTGCCAATTGGTTGTATAGTCATGTAACATTATTCTTAGCAATCCAGAAGTATTTTGCATCAATAACAGATTCGAGAATTCCTACTGTGCTATTTCTTGACCAACCAAGTCAGGTATATTTTCCTACTGCCATAAATGATAATGAGACAAGCTTTAATGCAAAAGAGCTAAAGAAGAAGGAAGGGAAAATAAGTGGTCTAGGTGAGGACGAACAAAACGAGAAAATTGATGAAGACCTTAATTCTGTTACTAACCTATTTAATCAATTAGTAAAATTTGTAGCAATTACGAAAGAAGAAACTGGTATTGAACCTCAAATAATCGTGACTGACCATGCTGATAATTTACAACTTAGTGATGGAGTCGATTTTGAATCTCTTGTAAATAACCGAAGATGGAGAACGAGAGGATTTATTGACCCTGTACCAGATTTAGAAAGTGATAAAGATTAATATATGACCAAAATAACTGAAAACGATATAGAGCTTTGGGCAATTGAGGAATTGGAGAACCTTGGTTGGAAATACATGCATGGTGTGGTGATTGCCCCCGATGGCGACAGCCCCGAGCGCAAAACTTTTAGTGATATAATCTTAAAAGGTCGTTTACTGCAAGCCATTGCATGCAACAATCCGGGCATTCCTCTCGATGCTCAACAAGAGGCAGTAAAAGTCATTGAAAGAATTGCCTCGCCTGAGTTTATGGTCAATAATCAATTATTTCACGAGCTTTTAACTGAAGGTGTTCCAGTGGAATATCGCAAAGATGGCATTCAACGTGGAGACCGTGTTCAATTACTTAATTTCTCAAACCCTTTACAAAACGATTTATTGGTAGTTAACCAGTTTACCATTATTGAGAATAATAACAATAAACGTCCCGATTTAATTCTATTCGTAAACGGTCTGCCTTTGGTTATTTTTGAGTTAAAGAATGCGGTGGATGAAAATGCCACCCTGCATTCGGCTTACAAGCAAATACAAACCTACAAAGACACTATCCCAAGCCTGTTTACCTTCAACACGTTTTGTGTCATTTCCGATGGAGCCGATGCTAAAGCAGGTTCATTATCGGCAGGTTTCTCTCGTTATCTGGCATGGAAAACAAGCGATGGCGTTAAAGAAGCCTCTCCTTTGACAAGTCAGTTGGAGGTATTGATAAAAGGCTTGGCCAATCCGGCTACTTTGATGGATTACATTCGTCATTTCATTGTGTTTGAAGAATCGAAACACATTGATGCCAAGGGGATAGCCACCATCCAAACCATCAAAAAGGTCGCTGCCTATCACCAATACTATGCAGTCAATAAAGCCATTGAATCGGTTAAACGGGCATCGGGCAATCATGGCGACCGAAAAGGTGGAGTAGTTTGGCATACTCAGGGAAGCGGTAAGTCATTGTCCATGGTGTTTTTCAGTGGTAAGCTGGTACTTCAGCTCGATAACCCAACCATCTTGGTCATTACCGACCGCAATGACTTGGACGACCAGTTATTCGATACGTTTGCATCGTCCAAGCAATTACTTCGTCAGGTTCCCGTTCAAGCTGAAAGTCGGGAACACCTAAAAGAACTGCTGAAAGTAGCATCCGGAGGAATTGTGTTTGCAACCATCCAGAAGTTTCAACCCGATGGCGAAAACAACATCTATGAACAACTGTCCGACCGTACCAATATCGTTGTGGTGGCTGATGAAGCACACCGCACCCAATATGGATTCAAACCTAAATCCATTAATATAAAAGATGATAAGGGAAATGTAATTGGCCAGCGATTGGTTTATGGTTTTGCCAAATACATGCGTGATGCGTTGCCCAACGCTACTTATTTAGGCTTTACTGGAACTCCGGTAGAATCGACCGATAACAATACCCCGGCTGTTTTTGGTAATTATGTGGACATTTACGACATAGCCCAAGCGGTTGAAGATGGTGCGACAGTACCTATTTATTATGAAAGCCGCTTGGTGAAAATCAACTTATCCGACGAAGGCAAACAACTCATTGAAGAACTGGACGATGAACTTGCCGACATGGATTTATCCAGCAGCCAAAGTGCTAAAGCCAAATGGACAAAGGTAGAGGCCATTGTGGGCAGTCCGGCTCGTTTGAGAAAGATTGCCGAAGACATCGTGTTTCACTACGAGGAGCGCAACAATAGCGGTATTGAGGGCAAAGCAATGGTAGTAACCATGAGCCGTCAGATAGCTGTTGATTTGTATAACGAAATTATTAAAATTCGCCCACACTGGCACAGCGATGACTTGGACAAAGGCGTTATCAAAGTGGTTATGACAGCTTCCTCGTCCGATGGGCCGGACATGATGAAACACCATACCTCAAAAGACCAACGCCGCACATTGGCCGACCGCATGAAGGATAATGCCGACCCTATGAAATTGGTTATTGTTAGGGATATGTGGCTCACCGGATTCGATGCACCAAGCTTGCATACTTTATATATCGACAAACCCATGAAAGGCCATAACCTGATGCAAGCCATTGCAAGGGTTAACCGCGTATATAAAGACAAGCCGGGTGGTTTGGTGGTCGATTATTTTGGCATCGCTTCCGATTTAAAGAAAGCCCTCTCGTTTTATGCCGATAGCGGAGGTAAAGGCGATCCGGCCGAAGCGCAGGAAAAGGCTGTTCAACTCATGTTAGAAAAGCTGGAAGTAGTCTCGCAGATGTTCACCGAAAAAAGTGAATCTCCAAATATCAACCTGCAAATGGTGGCCGAAGACCATGTTCTTTATGGCAAGAACTTCGCTTACGAAGATTATTTTGATGCATCGGTTAAACAGAAGCTTGAAATCATTCTTTCAGCCGTTGAACACGTTTTAAGTTTGGAAGATGGAAAAAACCGTTATATCCGGGAGGTAACAGCACTTTCAAAGGCTTTTGCCATCGCACTGCCCCATGATGAAGCCATGGATGCCAAAGATGAGATTGCATTCTTTCAGGCCGTTAAAGCCCGGTTAATGAAATTTGAAACCAGAACAGGTGGTAAAACAGATTTTGAAATAGAAACGGCTATCAAGCAGGTCATTGACCAAGCCATTGTTTCGGAACAGGTGGTCGATATTTTTGATGCAGCTGGTATTAAAAAACCGGAATTGTCCATTCTGGACGATGAGTTCTTGGAGGAGATGCGCAACATGAAGCACAAGAACTTGGCTTTGGAAGTGCTTAAAAAACTGTTGAACGATGAAATTAAAATTCGTTCAAAACACAACATCGTTCAAAGCCGCACCTTGATGGAGATGCTGGAATCATCCATTAAACGTTACCAAAACAATCTGATTACAGCTGCCGAAATCATTCAAGAAATGATTGATTTGGCCAAAGAAATCAAAGAAGCCGACAAACGGGGCGAAAAAATGGGCTTATCGAAAGACGAGCTTGCTTTTTACGATGCCGTTGCGCAAAACCAAAGTGCCAAAGACCTGTTGGGTGACGACGTTTTATTGAAACTAGCCCGAGTACTGGTAGAGCGAGTAAAAGAGAATGCCTCAATTGACTGGACAGTAAAAGAATCAGTAAAAAAGAAACTGAAAGTCATTGTTAAACGCACACTTCGCCAATATGGTTATCCTCCGGATTTACAAAAACTGGCAACGGAAACCGTTTTAAGTCAGGCAGAGGCATTGGCGGATTTTTGGAATGTGTAAAATGCGCTTGTCAAATGGATATAAAAATCAGTCTCCAAAATTTAAAATCAGTATTTACTGAATCTCTGGAAAGCGAAGAACCAACTCTTGCCTTTGAATTATCCAATGGTAAAGGTAGGTTTCTTTTCATGATGTTTTTTGATGAAAAAGACAATGAAACCAAAGATATACTCTTCCTATTTCTAAAAAATAGTCGGCGAATGTTAAAACTAAAAATGTATGGCAATCATCTAAATGGTCAATTTGATATTTATTTGAAACCTTTTATGATCGGCTGGTTTAAGGAAGAGTTAGAGCTTAAGAATCTTAATAGCAATAATCCATTTGATGTTGAAAATTTTTTCTTTCAAATAAACAGAAGTATTCCACAGCAATTACCACTAATTACAAAAATTGATACGCTTCGGAGAACGTGGCATGATGTAAAAGAACACCTCCCTAACGACGTTGTAGATGAAAATGATAAAATCTACCTAATGTATCCAAAGGTATTACCAAAGAATATGAAGCCACAAGAAAAAACATTGAGGAAGCTCTATTTATATACTAACGGTAATTCAAATGAAATATCCGAATTGATAAACTATTTAAAAAGAATGAATACAACCGTTTGTTGGACTGCTGATGAAAGTTATAAAGGGAAAACAATTAGTATGATTCAGAAGGAAATTTGAATATAAATTTAGCCTATTGTTGAAATGACATATAAAGAAAAATTTGAAGCTGCTGAGAATAGAGCCCATTATCAAAATATTGCAACAAAAATTCTTCGTGAAATGACCAATCTGAGGTCATTAGTTGAAAATTCACCAATTGCTCCCAGAAGATGGGTATGGGAATTAATTCAAAATGCAAAAGATGTTCATCAGAATGATGGTGTTAAAATAATTTTGGACTATCATAAAAATGGTGAAGATTCATTTTTATCATTTAAAAACTCTGGAAAACCCTTTACCGCTGATAATATTCGATTTTTAATAGAGCAAATTTCTTCTAAGGATAGAGCAAAAGACAAAGAAGGAAAACCTAAAACCACTGGAAAGTTTGGCACTGGATTTCTCACTACTCATCTATTATCGGAAAAAGTAATAGTCAATGGTGTTGCCAAAGAACCTGAATTAGATTATAGGCAATTTGAATTGGAACTTGATAGAAGTGGATTTGAATTACATGACATTACCGATTCTGTTGAAAAATCAAAAGATTCGGTTCAAAATCTGGATGATTGTCCAATATTTAAAGATTATATTGAAGGGGCTTATAATACTAGTTTTAATTATCTTTTGACAGACGAAGTAGGTCATTCTGTAGCAGAAAAAGGAATTGAAGATTTAAAAAGATGCTTACCATACACATTTGTATTTGTTGAAGAATTAAAAAGCATTAGACTAAAACATGCCAACATCTTGTTTAAAAATAGTTTAGAATTAGATGAGCTTTCTGATGAAATTAAGGTTCTTAATATAAAAGTCAAAGAGAATGATGAAACTTCATTACATACATTTGCACTTCTCTCACAAAATTTGACCAGTATTGCAATTCCAATTGAGTTGAATGGAGAACAAATAAAAATTCTACCGATTGATAAACAAATCCCTAAGTTATTTTGTGATTTTCCATTATTAGGTACAGAAATATTTAATTTTCCAGTCATTATAAATAATCCTAATTTCAATCCAACTGACCCAAGGGATGGAATCTATTTAACTACATCACAAAGAGCAAACCCATTATCTGACAGCAACAAAGCTTATATTCAAGATGCGGTGCAACTTTATTTTGAGTTATTAGAATTTGCCTCTAAAAATAACTGGGAAGATTTGCATTTATTAGCACAAATAAAATCTTTAAACAATTGTCCTGATTGGATTGACGAGAATTGGTATAACAGAAATGTTTTAAATCCTATTCGAACCAAATTGCTTACTGTCGATATTGTAAAGACAGCAGATAACGAACTAAATGCTATACACACTAAAGAGGGTAAAAAGTATATTTGGTTTCCAAATTCAAATAACCAGAAGAATCGAAATGAATTATGGAAATTATGTAAATATTGGTTTCCTCATTGCTTACCACAAGAATCCGATGTTGAATTGTGGAATAAACTAACATGGAAAGAATGCGGTCAGTTAACATCCGACCAGTTAGCTTCATTTATTGAAAATAGAGATACGATTAATAAATTATCGGAGGTATTGATTGGAATCTCTGCAAATGAATGGCTGGGAAGGTTCTATAAGTTTATTCAATCAGAAGATACGGAATATGATTATATCATTAATAAAAGAGCTATTTTTCCAAATCAGCAAGGCGATTTAGTCAAAAAGAATGGTTTATATAAAGACAAAGGCGACATTGGAGAAGAACTTAAAATCATTCTTTCTGAATTAGGGCAAAATATTAAATCTAAGTTATTAGATGAAGATAATAATTTTGAGTTAGAAGAAGGAAGAGAAATTGACGTAAAATATATATCAAGAGAAATTATTAACGAGGTTACTGCAAAAGCAAATGACCGAGAAATTGCAAAAGACTATAGAAGTCCATTTAAAAGGCTACTAGTGTTTTTCAAGGAGTATCCAGAAAAATCTAAAGATTTATTCTCATCTCTATATCGCCAAAAACACTTATTATACGATGATGAAGAGATTCTTGATAATATTCAAAAGGCAGAACAGTTGAATGATTTATTATCAGAATTTAAAGTTGAGAATCTTTCGGAAATAAGAGCGCTATTGAGCAAAGGAAATGCTAACAAAGATAGAATCCTTCCTGTTACAGAAGGAATTCTTGAAAGTATGGGTATTACAACAATAGATGAATGGAGAGAAGCAATTAAAGACAAAAAACTATCAGAATTATTCACTCATGAATCTACTCCAACTACTGACATGTTTGTTTATGTACAAGGATTGATAGAGAAGGCAAAGAAAAACGTAATTGAAGTTTTAAAAGCATTACCTGAATATAACCTTGATAATCTTGATACATCCACTGCCCCAACCGTTTTAGCAGGTGTTCTTAAAGGTGATAAGGAAATTAGCATTGTCGTCAGACCTGCATATAATAACGAAGTAATAATTTACTATGGTTCAGAAAGGGATATTTTAGATTTTGAGCCATCCGAACTATGGATTGATGATGACATTGAACCTCGTCAAATTACACTTGGTCACATTTTGAAAAGTGCAAATATTATTAAATTCCCAGTTTAGTTGCTATGGAAAAAATTGAATTACTTATAGGGCAGCCCAAAAGTGAAATTCTTGAGTATAAAGCAGTTTTACCTCCTGCAAAAAGCATTGCACAAATAATTGCCTCATTTGCAAATACAAAGGGTGGTTATTTAGTATTAGGTGTAAAAGAAGCATCTCAACGGATAGTGATTAACGGATTAAGTTCTGATTTTCATGCAACAAGTGTTACGCACAAAGCAATAGATTTACTTACTCCGCAACCAAGTGTTAAATATGAGAATTTAGCTTACCAAGGAAAGCAACTTTATATCATTACTGTTGAAAAATCAGGTGAGATTATACTAATGGAGGGTAAAGTTTATATTAGAGAATCAAATATAACTAAACTCAAAAATCCCGAACAGTGACCCCAGAACGACAATAAAATATTGTCATTACGCGAATTAGATGCCAAGTTAGAACTTAACAAAACCAATGGAACTGAATCAAAAAGTAATTTTATTAATCACTATATCAGCATTGTAAATATAGCTGATAGATTATCAGAACTTCTTTACCCATCATCATCTGAAGTCCCTACGGATAATCAAGAAGGAAAAATTTTAACGAGAATTTTATACTCATCATGTGCTGACAATTTTGAGACCTACTTGTCTGATTTACTTTATGAGATTTATCTGGCAAAACCAGATACTTTAAAATCAACACAGGAAGTGACAATAAAGGAGGTTTTAGATTGTGCAGATATTCAGGAATTTGTGACGTATTGGTCGAAAAAGAAACTTAGCAAGCTTCAACGTGGCAGTGTGAAAGGATTCCTTTCTGAAAATAAGCAGATTGAACAACTTAATGCGATTGACAAAGATACACAGGAAGAAATAGAAAAAATTCTTCAAATTAGACATCTTTACGCACATAGAAATGGCATCGTTGATGAAAAATTCTTAAAGTATCATCGACAATCATTTCAATTAAATGATGAGCATCGCTTATCAATTTTGGAAATGATAAAACACCTAACGTTTTTGGTTGATTGCGTAGTAAGAATTGATGATAAAGCAATAGAGAAGTATGACTTAAACAGGATTAGCTAATTTTCCCTATCTTAGCTCCGCTATCCGTCAAGGGTATAATTGAAAAATTATGCCCAACATACTCGATTATTATCTGCAATCAAGTCCTATTCCGGGGCTTTTTGTTGTTTGTATCCGTCATTTTCACCGAACACTCTCGGTTTTTAGTGCCAATTCCGGCAAAGTCATCCAAAGCATCTCAACTTTCCGGCAAAGCAGGATAATACAAGCTGGTTGTACATCTAGACGAGCAAAAAACAAGCCTGCAACTTTTTGTTGATGGACGCGCAACAAACATGAAAAAATAATTCCAACTTCAAATTCTAAATCCCTGAATTTCAACGATCATGAGCTCGCAACAAGCCTGGAGCTTTTTGTTGATGGCACGTGCAACAAACATGAAAAATTAATTCCAACTATAAATCCTAAATCCCTGAATTTCAACGATCATGAGCGCGCAACAAGCCTGGAACTTTTTGTTGATGGCACGTGCAATAAACATGAAAAATTAAATCCAGCTGCAAATTTTAAGTCTCTGAATTTCAATCACCATGAACGCACAACAAGCCTGCAATTTTTTGTTGATGGACGCGCAACAAACATGAAAAATCAATTTTGCCGACAAATCGTAAATCCTCTTATTTCAACCATCATGAGCGCGCAACAAGCCTACAGCTTTTTGTTGATGGACGCGCAACAAACATGAAAGATTAAATCCAGCTGCAAATTTTAAGTCTCTGAATTTCAATCACCATGAACGCACAACAAGCCTGCAACTTTTTGTTGATGGACGTGCAACAAAGATGGAAATTAAATTCTGATGACAAATCGTAAATCCCTGAATTTCAACCATCATGAGCGCGCAGCAAGCCTGCAACTTTTGTTGATGGCACGTGCTTGCAACAAACAAAAATAATCAAGTCCGACTATGAATCTTAAATCTCTGAATTTCAATCATCATGAGCGCGCAACAAGCCTACAGCTTTTTGTTGATGGCACGTGCAACAAACATGAGTATTCAAATCCGACTTCAAATCATAAATGTCTGGATTTCAACTACCATGAGCGCGCAACAAGCCTACAACTTTTTATTGATGTCACGTGCAACAAACATGAGTAATCAAATCCGACTGTGAATTTTATATCTCCGAATTTCAACCATCCTGAACGCGCAACAAGCCTGCAACTTTTTGTTTGGCGCATGTGCAAAATAATGTATCCAGTCCCATCTTTAAGCTATAAAAAGCTGTGGTTGTTAGTTGTCGAGTACAAGTAGGAGAGCTGACCGTTAATTGGATTTAAGCGAGAGTAATAATGAAAACAGCTAAAAAATCGAATCACCAACAACTTTTATTTTCTAAATTTGTATGAGAGGAGAAATAACCGGTGAGATTACTGTGATGTCTTGTTTTGCAATACTTTTATGGATGTATTTTCAACTTTTCCGTCCCTATTTTGTCCCCCATCTATTTTAATACCCTTGTATTTTGTTGTTGGTTAATTATATATGAATAGTGTCTATTTTTTGTATCGGAAAGTAATGCAAAACCCCTGAGTGGTTATTCGGAGTTTTAACCACTCAGGGGTTTTAAAAGTGCTGAAAAATTGCTAACTTTCAGTTGATTAAAACTGAAGCGATCATGTTTTTTGAGGCAGGTCATCTGTATCATATTTTCAACCAAGGCAATAATCGGGTGCCCATTTTCTTCTCCCGAGAGAACTATCTTTTTTTCTTGCGAAAAATAAACCGGTTTGTTCTCTCTTATGCTGATATTTTGGCTTGGTGCTTAATGCCCAATCATTTCCATTTGATGGTTTATGTGCATACCACCGAATATCCTGTTTACCCCATCGACAGGGAAAATGCGACTCGTGGAGAGCTTCAAGCTGGCACCGTTTTCCTACGTTCGTTCAACGATTCCATAGGAATACTACAGCGATCCTATACCAGGGCTATCAATATGCAGAATCATTCCACAGGATCTTTGTTTCGAAAAAACTGCAAAGCCGTTTGCCTGACTCCTGGTAATGGTGTTTCTCCTGCCTTTTACTATGCACATTTCGGAACACGCATTAATGTGGTCAACTCCGAAAAAGAGTATCCTCAGGCCTGTTTCCATTATATACACTTGAACCCTGTTAAGGCAAGGCTTGTGAAACATCCCGAAGATTGGGAGTTCTCTTCTTATTCCGATTATTCGGGCAAACGCAATGGTGCACTGGTTAATAAGACCCGGGCTGCTGAGTTTGTGACTTGGTGATTCGATTGGTGCTTGTAGTTTTTGATTTTTATCTGTGGAATGCCGCAATATCCTTTGCGTGTAGCCTCCATGACAATTTCCCGCTATCAAATTTGGTGGTTTGAAGTTCTGTGGCGTAATTTACGTCACGTAATTGATGTGATGCATACAATGAAGTATTTTGAAGCCGATTTTTTCATTTCTGATAGACCGATTTTTGGCTATTTGGTTACATCGGCTTCCCTTTTGATCGTATTAAACTTATAATCATATTCCATGTTTCAAAAACTTGTCATGATGGAGCCTGTGGGGTTGGAGCCCTGGGCAGAGAGGGATTTATGCCAATTCGCAAAGCAAATCGTCAAGTATGATGATATTCCTGTTGATGCCGATGAGATGGCCAGGCGCATTGGTGATGCCGATGCGGTGCTACTGAGTTACACCTCCCAACTGGGGCGTGAGGCCCTAAGTCTTTGCCCCAATGTGAAATATGTGGGCATGTGCTGCTCCCTCTACACCCCCGAGAGCGCCAATGTGGACATTGCTTTTGCCACCCAAGGGGGCATCACGGTGACCGGCATCCGCGATTATGGCGACGAAGGGGTGGTGGAGTATGTGATCAGCGAATTGGTGAGGTGCCTGCATGGCTTTGGGGTGGACAACCACGGTAATGCCATAACGGCCTGGGAAGGATCGTCGCGCGAAATCACCGGGTTAAAGGTGGGCATCGTGGGGCTTGGAAAACTGGGCGGCATGATTGCTGATGCGTTATCTTTCCTGGGTGCCCGGATAACCTATTTTTCCCGTTCGGAAAAGGCGGAGGCCAACCTGAAAGGATACCGGTTTCTGAACCTCGATGAACTTTTGGCCGAGAGCGAGGTGGTGGTGACCTGTTTGAACAAGAACACCGTTCTGCTGTACGAAGAGCAGTTTAAGCAATTGGGGAGCCATAAGATCTTGTTCAATGTCGGGCTATCGCCTGCCTGGGCGTCCGATCCTTTCATCAAATGGATCGATGGGGATAACCGTTTTTATTGCGATTCTGCAGGGGCTTTGGGTAACAATGCTCTTTTGGCGCATCCCAATGTGCATTGCATGGGCGTGTCGTCGGGAAGAACCCGCCAGGCCTTTGGTCGGTTGAGCCAAAAAGTCCTGGCGAATATCTCGGAATACCTTAAAAAACGATAGGTGAGGCGATGTTGCGCAGCGTGTTGACCACCGACCATCCGGCAATTTCGGCCGTCTTGCTGTAAACGTCGATCACCGCATGAACCTGATCATTTTTGATGGTGATGCGGTGGTCGTCGCCTTCGTACCGAGGGATGGAGGTGATGGTTACTTTGCTGTTGGCGGGTCCCACGGAAGCTATGGAGGCCGCCACCGCCACATTGACCTTGGTGGGGAAGAGTTGGATGGCTTCTTTGGCCGATCCTTCGAACACCCTTTTTTGCTCGGTTTGCAACTGATCATCGTAAACCGCCGTGCCCTTCAATGAGTTGGAGCCTTTGCAGGTGTCGAAGTTGAGTTCGCAACTCCCCATCAGCGAAACTGTTCGTAGCACATCCAGGCCTCCAATGGCGCCCGAAGCAATGTGGATGCGGGTATTGTTTTGACGGGCAATCTCAACGATCTGTCGGTGGAAGGCTTCATCGGCCAAGGCACCAATGGATAGGGTGATGATGGAGGCTCCATTTTCCAGCGCCATAATGGCAATCTCCTTTAGAGCGGCTGGGGAGGCCGTTTCCACAATGTAATCGGGCTTAAGTGCCATCACCTGCTCGAATGAGTGGCAAACTGAACAACTATTTCCGTCGGAATTGTTCACGATTCTTGCAATATCAACCGCCTTGTCCGCACTCCGTGAGTAGGCTCCTACAATTGTGTAATCGGGCAACAACCCATTGGCAAACGCCTTTGCAACAATGGTAGCCAATTTACCGCACCCCACGATGGCAATTTTCTTTTTGAGCATTTTTGTGTGTTTATGTTGAATAGTTCCCAGCTTTTGATAAAAAGCAAAGTAAACAAACAAATGGGCAATAAAAAAATGATGCTATTTGGGGATTATATGTGATTCTTTGGCGGCATTTATGAATGGTGTTGAATGATTATTTTAATTCCGTTTCGAATCAATTGATTGTCCCATCAGGTGTAGATCTTCGGCTCCGGCAACCTCGGTGGAGCATTCTCCCAGCCATCCATTTTCCTGGTTGACGCCACAGTAAACCTTCACAAAGTCGATGCCCGGCAAATGAATTGCATTCCCTTGGGCATCAATCGCCCAGGCAATGTCAATGGCCGAGTTGTCGTGCGTGTTTGGGTAGTTGTCCGCGTAGCCATAAGCGAATCCATATAATACATAATAGTTGCCCTGGCCGCTTTCGTCTACGCCATTCTGTGGCAAACGAGTTCCCTTCAAGGTGTAGGAATCTCCTTCGATCCAAGCCGGGTAATAGGATTGTTGGTGGAAAACGTTCTTTTCCTTGTAGCCCGAATTCCCCTGGTTGTCTTCCCAGTGGATATATTCTTTCGTGGGCTTAGTTGGTTCCTCTTTAGGGCGGAAATAGGTGATTTCGTATCCTGGTATAAGTGTCATATCGTTTCCGGCTTTTACTCCGATTTCGTACCATGCTTCTCCGATTGGATTGCGGTGTGCACTTCCTGCAATTTCGCACCACTCTGCATCATCCGGTTTCCCATTCTTGTTCCGGTCGTAGGCAACCATGATAATACCGGGTTCGCAGCTGCCGCCAAATGGCGCATCGGGACGGGGGTTGGAGGCTGCGCCAAAGGCATTCCCCTTAATTCGGAAGTCCCGTTTCCCAGGAATGTTGGCAACGGTGTGGTCGAACCGGAAGGTGACATAACCACCAAAGCCGCCCAGGGAAATCATGGATGCATCCCCGCCGGTGAGCAATCCGTTGGTCTTCGCGATCATGCTCGCTTGGATGTCGCCAGGTTCGTATTTGGGCAGTTTGTTCACAAATTGTCCAACACCCGGTAGGTAGTCGACAACCTCTGAGATGTAAGGACTGAAAGGTTCGGTTTCTTTCCCCACGGCCACTTGGGTTTTGAACTCTTCATCCTTTCCGTCGTTGGTTACTTTTAGGGTTAAGGAATAGATTCCTGTTTCTAAGGTAATGAAATCCAGCTCCAGAGTCTCTCCAACCAAGGAGTCTACTGCGCCTTGTGGTGTTTGGGTTAGAAGCCATTTGAAACTGGCATTTTCATAACCATTTACTATAGGAGTGAGCGTCAATACCGTAGATCGGATTGTTGAATAGCTGTCGGCCAATTCTACGGAGTCGGTTGGCAATACCTCATTTTTTTCATCATTGCTGCATGCCAATATGCTTATGGCTGTCAGGCCGCTCAATAGCCAAGCGGCAGTTTTGTTTTGTTTTCTCATTTCACTCTGTTATTTGTTTTTTAGTAATGCGAAGTGTGCCGGGATGTCTCCTGTGCGTACGCTCCATATTTTTTTTCCCTCCTTGTTGAAGCAATACAACATGCCAGGGGTGACGTAATTGCCGGCATCGGTCAGGAAAATATAACCGGATGCTTGATGAACCATTACGCCATAAGGAATTTCAATCTCTTTTTCTGTCCCGTCGGTGATGAAGTTACGGGTCACTACTTCATGTGTTTGGGTATTGATGATGGCATAGGTTATCTCATTGGTATAGGTGATGTAACTCCAAGCAACGCTGCATACATACAGGGAGTCGCCAACCATCGCACAGCTGCTCACCGGGATGTCGATGGTGTCGGTAACGGCTTGTTTTTCGGTGTCGATGAAAAACAGTTTGGATGAAAGCTCCTTATAATCGCCACGGGAGCTTACCCACAAGTTGCCCCGCTTGTCGGCTCGAATCCGGTGCAGGTTGTAAGCAACGTCTATGCGTTTCTCTTCGGTGAATCTCTCAAGGTCGATCACCGAAACTGTTCTCTCGTAGTTTTCGCTGCTTCCTGCTCCCATATAGCCACCTGAATTAGCCACATAGATTTTCCCCTTTACGATGGCCAGCTCATCGGGTTGGAATCCGACCAGGCATTTACCTACAACCGTCAGCGTGGCTGTGTCAACTTTTGCCACAAAACCAATTTGTGTGTAGTTGGGGTTGATTTCTACAGGGCCTGCATACGAGGTCACATAGGCATATTTCCCTTCAAATTGGATGTACCGGCAATTAGGGATTTCAATCTGCCCCACCCGTGTGGCGGTTCGTGCATCCATCACCTCTATTTTGTTCGACACATTGATCACTGCATACAGCTTGGAGCCATATATTTGGAGGTCGTTTCCCACATCGCCCAGCTCCTTTGGGACACTGGGATTAGCCTGGGCATAGATGTTGCGGGCGTATTTGCCAGTTGCAAAATCGTAGAAATCGAGGGTAGATTTGTTGCTGCCCATATTGCCCTCATTCAGCAGGTAAAACCCACGATAACCTCCTGTTTCCACCGGTGGGGGAAGTTCTATTTCTTCAGATAAGAACAGTTCCACATCATCGCGACACGATGCTAAAATAATAGCTACCAGAAAACACTTCAACAAAAGAAGCAATCGTCTCATAATTCAATCGTTAATGTTAATTTATAATTGCGTTTGGGCATCGGGTAGTTCAATACCACTTCGTAATCCTGGTTGAGCAAGTTGTTGACCTCTATGGCTAGTTTTATCTTATAATTGTTGAAATCAAATGTTTTAAATGCCGATAAGTCGTTGGTGTACCAGGGTTGTTCGTAGTTCTCGCGTATGTTTGCCGAATTGTGGTAACGTTCGCCCACATAAGCAAAGCTGTAGTTTACTTGCCAGCTCCGGTAGATGGCTGATGTGGTGAAGGAACCACTATGCTCGGGGATATAGGGAATCTGGCCGCCCCAAGTTGTTTTTTCCAACTCAGGATTTTTCCGGCGTGTGAAATCCTGGGCTTTTTGGAATGTGTATGTTCCCCTTATGTTGAGCTTGATTTCACGCGTAAGATCCAATGTGGCAGCAGCCATGGCATCAACACCCCTGATTTCCACCTTTCCAAGGTTCATCATCATCCAGCGGTACATGCCACTTCCTTTGGGTACGGCAACAATTTTGTCGGTCACCTCATTATAGTATCCGTCCAGTTGGAATTCCCAGTGGGATAATGTTTTGCCTTCGGTTTCACCCCCATACCTGAACCCCAGGTTGTATTGATGTGTGAACTCGGGCTTTAGCTTGATATTGCCAATATCGGTATAGTACAGGTCGTTGAATGTGGGCATCCTAAAGATATGCTTGTAGAATGCCCTGAATGTGAGGTTCTGCTTTTTGAGCGGGGAGTATGAGAGGAAAACGGCTGGGGACAACTCCTCCTTGTCGGGAGCAGAACTGGCTGCTTGCCCGTTGTTTTGTGAAAGGATCTCTTCGTTGATGGATGTGCCCAAAAGGCTGGCCTGTGTTTTGAATTGTCCCGTTTTGAGCGAGGTCGCCAGTGCAACAAATGTTGTCCTTCGGAGTGGATAAGCCAATCCTTGGAGGTTTGATTTCATCCAGTTCCACTGGATGTCGGTCGATAGGGATACATCCCAAAATGAAGCCATCTGGTATTTTTGAGCCAGCGAAGCATAGATTTCTTGTTGCCGGAATGTGTTGTCGAGGTACATCAATGTGGTGTCGGGGTTCAAGTATCGCATCTTATCGTTGGCGTATTTTATTTTCAGCATCAGGTTGTAGTGGTTGGTGATCATCTTTCGAAGTCCCCCTTGGGCGAAGAAATTGCGATCCCACTGTCGCTGGGCATTCATCCATCGGTTGTTGACAATGGCTCCCGGGATACCGCGTTCCGAATCGTAATAATAGGCCTTTAAGTCCCAATTGCCCTCATCCATTCGGCCATACAACCCGCCTTCAATTCGCAAGGCCTGTATGTCCCCATTTTTGCGGATGGCTGTGGTGTCGTAGGCAACCTTTCCGCTACCGGGCAATACCCGTTTGTAGCGGAACTTGTACTTGCCTGATGATTGGATGAACTCAGCATTGAGTGAGCCATCTATTTTTTTTGTCAACTTGTGTTCGTAAAGAAAGGAAGGGTTGGCCAAATCGAATGACCCGGTGCGGATCGTGGCCTTGAAATGGTTCTTTTCTCCGTTGGTGAACCTTGGGCGCTTGAACCGCAGGTATATCGATCCTGATGAGCCGTAATCCTTGGCAGGCTGGAAAATATCACTTTTCTGGCCATTGTAAAGCGAAATACTTTCGATGTTGTCCAAAGAGAATTTCCCAAGGTCTATTTGCCCGTTTTGGGCATTGCCCAGTTGGATGCCATCGTAAAAAACACCCATGTGGTTGGTGCCCATGCTTCGTACATCCACTGTTTTTAATCCGCCAATCCCGCCATAGTCTTTTATTTGAACACCCGCAAAATAGCGGATGGCATCGGCGACCGACAGGCTGTTAAGTGCTTTCAATTGGTTGCCTTCAAGCTCTTGTGCCGGAATGATGGCTTTGGACACCACCTGTGAGGCAGCTATCACAACTTCTCGGATGTGCTGCAGGCTGTCCAGTCTGCTTTGGGCGGCAAGAAAAATGGTTGGGCAAAGAAAAACCATTATGAGGGCTATTCGTTTTTTATCCATTATGGTTGATTTCCTGTCGAATGATGAAATAATGCCAATGCACCGGCAAAACAGTGCATTGGCATTGAATAAAAGGAATTATTGTTTCACTACTTTTTGGGTGATTACACCTTCTGTGGTGTTGATCATTAGGATGTAAGCACCCGGTTTAAGGGAGGTCGTACTGATCGTGTTCTCAGTTTGGTTCAACAACCCGCTTTGCACCACTTGTCCGATGAGATTGACCAACTGGTATCTGCTTTCCTGCAGTTGCTTGCTTGAAATGGTCAGGTGAGTATTGAATGGTGCAGGATATACTTTGATCTGCCCATCGGTTAATACAGGTATCCCGGTTGCCTGACCCACGGTGACGTTGAAAGAGGCCTCGCTGCTGATGCCGTTGGAGATGGCCTGGAGTTTTATTTGGGCAACTCCTGCTGTTTGCTTTTGGGCTAGCACCAGTTCGCGTCCATCAATTGTCGCTTCAATTATTTCTGGATGGTTGTTTTCCACCACACTAACCAATATGGCAGCATCGTTGTTGTCTGCATCGGTTGCCAGGCTGGTCAGTTGAAGCCTGATGGGTTGGTCACCCTTTTCCATTTCAATATTTGTCAAATTGAGCACAGGCGCATGGGCATCAGGGAATACTGGCATGGCAGGAAACCAATAGTAGGGTTCCAGTTCCTTGCGCGAAACTTCAGCCCCGGTTGATCCATCAAACACATATAGTTTGTTGTATAGGCTGTTGTCGCCCCATCCGCTTTTTTTGCCGGTGACATACACTTGGTTGGTGGCCGGATGAACGCGTAATCCGGCACCGTATAATTCCATCCCGCTTTCTAATGTTATAAAGGGCGCGCTTAAGGATGATTCATCACCAATCACATATTTGTAGATGATGTTGCTGCCCGACCAGCCGCCAGGTTTGGACCAGAAAAGGGCATTTTCGGTGGCGCTGGCACAAAAACTGCCCGCATACCATGCCCATCCAAAAGCAGAAGGGATTTCAATGCCCGAAGGCAAGGCGATCTCCTGCTGTTCCAATGTGTATGGATCAACCTTCAGTAGTTTTGATTTGGAACCAACGTACACATAACCATCCAAAGCTTGAACAACCCCGCTGATGGAGGTTCCTGCTATAGTTTTTACTATCTGGTTGGTTGTGGCATCAATGATGTAAATTTCATTTGTTTTTTCAGCAAAAACATAGTTGCCGGCACGCAGCATGTTGCCCACTTCTCCGCTTGTGTTTTCAATTATCGCACCAACAGTAAGGGTGTTGATGTCAAACAGGTAAATCCCTTTGGTGGTGCTGATGTATCCTTTTTCGGGGGTTACGCCCACAAAAGCACGGCCGTCCGATTTGTTGCCCGACTCGTTGGCCACAAATTCTTCAATGGAGACCTGCTCCTTCATCGTGTTGGCGTTGGCAACAACCAGGCGTGGCCCTTGTTTCGACATGAAAAAGAATCGGTTGCCATAGATGGTGCCAAATTGGGTGGTCACGCCCAATGATTTTCCTGGGTTTTCATTTTGGAAGGCACGGTAAACCATCTGTTGGTCGTTTGTCATATAATTGACGGTGCCGTTGGAATGGCCAAACCAATCTTCGTTGACGATGAATGCACCATTGCTGTAATCAATATCCCGCACTTCGATGGTGAAGGAGGTTTGGGTGGCATCACCCGATGTGGTTCCTGTGATTGTGATTTCTGCCGAACCTGTTGCGTCTGCTAGGTAATCAACCTTAAGGGTTGAACCATCAACTACTACGGACGAAAGGATGGAGTTGGTTGCTGCTGAAGCCGCGTATTCTATGGTGGTACCTGCTTTGGCACTGAAGTAATCGGCAAGGTTGATCTCTGTTTGAGGAGCATTGATGGGAAGAAGCTTATCGTCAATGTTCCGTTTTATCGAAGGGGCAAGGCTTTGACGTATCTCAACAAGTGGGTCGCCATAGTTGAGCATATATATTTTACCACCATTGGCCAAATCACCTTTTGCTTTGATCATGGCAAACCAGGCAAAGGAACCTCCGCAATAAACACCAATCTTGTCGTAATTTTGCGTTTCCCCGGTTTTTCCGTTCCAGAGGGAGACAAAGCTGCCACCGGAGAAATCGTTGCAATTGAATATCAACCGGCCGGCAGCATCGGTGGTGCAATCATAAGGACCATTTCCTGGCATGGTCGTCACAACCGTGGCGTCATTCTTTGTAAGGAATGTCTTGTCGTTGGCAGCAAGAATGCCTTCAATGGCGGTTGCTGACCATTTGTACATAACAGAACTGCCTGATGGATCGTATTTGGCATTGTACACATTTCCGCTGCCATCTATGGCCAAACCGGTTGAGTTGCCACCAATTTCGATTATTTTTTTGTGTTGGTTGGCACCCGACACATCGAGCAGTGAAATGCAATTGACATCGTTCACGCCATCCCAGCCTTCCTTGTTCAACCCCGATACGTAGTATTTGCCATTGTGGCATTCCATGTCGAAGTTGCCTGGTAAGGTGGCTGCGTGGGTCCACACCCCGGTGTTGATGTCCACGCTGAAAATGCGGTCATCAACAAGTCCCGAAGAGGTGTAACCCACCCAAACTTTGGTTCCGTCGGGATCGGCTGTCACAAAACTGACCCAAGCGCCCTTGTAGGATGCTGGTGCTTTCCCCAGGTTGAGTGTTTGTTGCATGGTGGCCAGGTCATAGCCATATAGCCCATCGCTGTCGATGGCATAGAGTGTGTTGCCGGAAATATCATGGCACGAAAAGGCCTTGTCGGCAATAATATCGTTGGTGATATAACCTGTTTCAGGTTTTAGCCAAGTGCTTTGGCCAATTGCCGGAAACAGGACGATGAAAAATGCTATTAGGGATAAAAATATCTGTTTCATTGTTTTTATGTTTATTATTCAATGATGATTTTGTAGGATGGGGCAGAAGGTGAGGCAGGACGTGCTTGATAAATGCCTTTATCTAGGTGTTGTAGATGTTTGGCGTCAATCTCCGATGCAGGTACTTCCTTTACTTTTTCTCCAAAGATATTGATGATGCTGTAAAGCCCTTCTTTTGTGCTGGCGTTGCCTGATATTAGAAGCGTCACTTTGTAGGTGGTGGCTGCTGGTACATTAAATTGTTTGTGTTGGGGCAAGTTTTGGACTTCTGCAGTTGTTGCCACATCCACAATGCCACAAATCTCGGTAGATATTTCCCCAAGCCAGCCACAGTTGCGGTTCATGCTGGTTTGGATCCGGATGAAATGAATCTTGTCAAGTTCCACTGGTGTTCCGTTGGCATCTATGGCCCATTCAATTTTCATGGCATCTCCGCCAGCCCCTTCAATGGTTTCTGTTGTTTCAGGGTTGTCGGGTTGGGTTGTTGGGTCGCCATTTTGTTTTGGGCGATTGTCGGCATAACCAAAATCCAATGCAAATGATTGGATGTATGAGGGGTTGCTGTCGTTGACATTGCCTGAAACCATGGTGCCGGAATATCTTTCAAACCCTGGATTGATGGCGGGGAAAAGTGTTGACGAAGGATAATAAGGTTGGGTGTGGTAGGCATTCACTTTTACTACGCCTGTTTCATTTCGGCTGTCTCGCCATGGAACATCTACGTTGCCTCCCGGGTTGGCATACATGATGGCGTGGTTGTGGGCGGTTGACGCCAAATCATAGTCGCTTCCCTTCAGCTCGTACCAAGTATCATCGGGCAAGCCATTGTTGTTTTCATCCTTCATCACCGATACGATGCCGGGTTCAGACCAGCCGGGAAAGGCATTTCCAAAAATGGTGAAATCGACACCAAATGGGTTGGAAGGATCGTTTTCGATGGCATGGTCGAACCCAACAACGACAGAGCCACCATACCCGCCCAGGCTAACATGGCCTGATAATCCCCCAATGAGCGATTGCGCTGCGGCTGGGCTGCCCCATGTTTCGGTGTTGATGAACTGGCCTGGTGCCGGCTTGTACTCATAAATTTGTGAGACATAAGGGCTGTTTTGTGCAAAAAGCCCACCATGGAGGCATAGATATGCCGCCAGAAATAAGTAAATTTGCTTCATGATGCAATTGTTTTGATTGGATAAATAATTGTGTTGTTATTGATTGTGAACGGCAGTTGGTTTTGGCGAACGCTGCCGTTCACTGATTAATTCCTTTAAGCATTTTTCACACAAACATGTGGAATAGTTGTTTTTGATAAGCTGGTAAACGTCTCCTGGCACAACCAAGGCGGAGCAGAAACATTTGCTGATGTCGTCGACTTTGCAAATGAAAGGGTTATGGCATCGGGGGCACTCCTTTTCCATATCATGCAGTTTTTAAGGCAGGTATCCTTTTCTGGGCGAATTCAAATGAGCCGAAAAGCACCCCGCAATACACCAAGTCGCCCATCAGAGTGTTCTTGAAAAAAGGCAGTCCTGCTGAGTAACAAGCAATGAGTCCGTCAAGATTTTTCGGGTACATCTTGCCTGTGGCCCAAACTCCGAAGTTGGATATTAGGAAAAACACGATGGAAGCAGATAATGAACCAAGAAGGATGGTTTGAACTTTCACGTTCTTTAAAAGAAGGAAGCCAGTGAGTCCTATGAGTATAAAAGCCCCGTAGGTGAAGTAAAAGCCATCGTAAAACCAAACAAAATGGTCGAAATACTGGCCGTAAACCACGTTGTTCAATACCAAGTCGCTCAACCACATGCTGATGATGGGGATAAGGAGTGAATAATACCGCTGCGTGAAATAGGCAGCTCCAAACAGTGCCATGGCTCCGATGGGTGTGAAATTTGGAGGATGGGGAAGGAGTCGGCTGAGTGCAGCCAACAAAATGATAAGGGCTAAAGTGCCCAAACGGAAGTCGATTTTTAGTGTTTTCATGTTCACCGCATTTAATGTTAAACATTATATTTGATTATGCAGTGCACGATGAGGAGGAAGAAAATGAAAACATCGTAATGATTAGATACCCGTTCACCGCAGGCTGCATAAATCAACTTGCATGGCAGGTCTTCTGACTTATCCCTACTTCTGAACCCTTCCCATCAAGCTTTGGGTGCTTGACAGTGGTTTGTCTCTTCAGAAGTCGTTGACCAAAATGGCCGGGACTTACAGCAGCGGGAACTGTTGCCGATTTTCACGGTATTCCCTTTTAATTCCTCTCCGAATAGTCCGGTTTGGAAACCAATGCAGCGCAAATGTAATTAATTTTTAGAAAATGAAATGGATTAATCTTAATTATTTGCAGTTGTATTGTATGAGTGGTTAATTTTACTGATTGTTTTTGTCTTCAGGCAACCATAAAACCAACCGATAAGCATCCAAATTCTTATTGAAAAAAGCATGAGCCGATCCCCATAGATAGAGATGAAAAATACGGTACAACTGTTCGCCCCATTGCTGGGTGATGGCTTCGCGTTCTGATTCCAGTCGCTTTGCCCATTCGCGGCAGGTAAGATAATAGCTGTGGCAATCGTTGTGAATGCTGATCAGTTTTAAGTTGGTTTGAGCCATTTGGGTAAGGAAGTCATGCAGGCAAAAATAGCGGTGGTTGCCAGGGAAAACATAATTGGAGATGAAGGCCGGTTTGGAGTATTTTTCACGGAAAGAGCTGGCGTCCAAATATACTTTACCTCCTGGCCGCAGTAGGGTTTGGAATTGCTTGAGCACCAAGCGGTAGTTTGGCAGGTGTTCCATAACACCCAGCACCACAATGGCATCGAATGGCTCTGGCGATCGGTACTCATAAAAATCGATGTATTTCACATTGCAGGGTAGCTGCTGCTGGTGAATCAAATCTCCCAAAAATCGTTCCGATTGTCTCGAAAGCGTTAGAGCCGTGACGTTGATGCCTTGTTTGCCAGCATATTCAACAAAAGTGCCCCAGCCACCACCCACATCCAGCACATGGGCGCCCGGTTTGAGTTGGCAACTCTCCACCACGAAATTGAGTTTTCTGCGTTGAGCCGCTTCGAGTGGTTCATTGTCGTGTTCGAAGAGGGCTTGTGAATAGGAACGGCTGTCATCCAGGAATTTAAGGAAGAACTCATTGTCATATTCGTAATGATCGGCAATGGATTTTTTGTTGACCTTCAATTGGCCTTTGAAGAATGGCAAAAGGCGGTGCCTGATATAATCCAGAGGATGTAAGTCGTGAAAAAAGTCACGGCAATTTAAGACATGCCATAGTTCTCCAACAATGTCAATTTTCCGGTTGATGTAGGCCTCCGCAAAGCTCAACTCATCCAACCGCATGAAAGCGGATAAAGTTTTCTGGTCGTGTATGTGGATGGAAAATGATGGGGCTTTTTCTCCAAATTGCATTACTTGGCCGTTGGGCAATTGAACATTAAAGGAATTGTCTGTTAAACGTTCACTTATTCTCTGGATAAATCTATCTTTGTTCATATTGATCGTGTTGTAAAGTAAATCAATAGATTAACCAAGAGTACATTCTCTTTTCGCATCAACAATTTCGTGAAAAAATATCTTTCCATCAATATTTCTTCTCATTTTTATTTGGCTTGAAATATTTTTTAAAAAAACAGTCAAAACTCTTGACTTGTTTGAAGCTGTGGCCGGACGTAAGGAAGATTCGGAGATGATCAAATTCAAGGAGCTGCCCGAGGTGCCCTTAGCGCTATGCATCAACCACCATGGCGCCTACGAAAGCATGCCCGAAACCTTTGCCGGGCTTTATGCCTATGCCGAGGCCAATGGCTATATGCCGGTTGACAGGGCGCGGTTTTGTTATCTGGACGGCATTTGGAACAAGGATAGGGTTGAGGAGTGGCTGACCGAAATCCAGCTGCCGGTTTGGAGATAAGAGAGTTAAGATGGTTGTCTGGATTCGTAGGTTTCAGGCAATCATTTTTCCCCTTGCTCAAGGGAGGCAGAATTGATCGGATTTTGTTTTTTGTGGCAATCGTTCAGGTAAATTGTGGATTGATCTTTAACTTTAGCCCTTCACACACATAAACGAACGATCTGATGAATTGCAAATCTATTTTATTGACCTCGCTCGGAGTCTCGGCACTGGCGGCGGTTGAGGCACAGCAGCCCAATGTGGTGGTGTTCTTGATTGATGATATGGGGGTTATGGATACTTCGGTGCCCTTTTTGACCGATGCCAATGGGCAGCCCCAAGTGCACCCGTTGAACGAATGGTACCGCACACCCAACATGGAAAAGATGGCCCAGATGGGGGTGCGTTTTTCCAGTTTTCGGGCGCAGAGTGTCAGTTCTCCTTCTAGGGCTTCGTTGCTCACGGGGCAGAACTCTGCACGCCACCGCACCACCAACTGGATCGATCCGGCAGCCAACAATCGGAATGCTTATGGGCCGATGGCTTGGAACTGGAATGGATTGGATCCTGCCGACCCTTTGTTGCCCAAACTGCTGAAAGAGGCCGGCTACCGAACCATTCATGTGGGAAAAGCCCATTTTGGACCCACAGGCAGTGTGGCCGAAGATCCCTTCAACCTGGGTTTTGATGTCAACATCGGTGGTAGGGGCATCGGGCATCCCGGCAGTTATTATGGTGAAGATGGCTATGGAAACCTCAATGGCCAAAAGTCACATGCTGTGCCTCATCTGGAAAAATATCATGGCACGGAAACCTTCCTGACCGAGGCGCTGACCTTGGAGGCCAATGCCGAAATATCCAAATCGGTTCAACAGGGGCGTCCTTTCTTCCTCTATCTGGCACATTACGCTGTTCATGCCCCTTTTCAACCAGACAAACGCTTTATTGGTCATTATGAAAACAGCGGCAAGGGAAAGGCTGCTGAGGCTTATGCTTCGCTCATTGAAGGGATGGATAAGTCGTTGGGCGATTTGATGGCCCATCTTGAAAAGGAGGGGGTGGCACAAAATACGGTGGTCATCTTCTTGGGCGACAATGGAGGAGATGCTCCACTGGGTGAGGAGAATGGCCATTTCTCTTCGGCACCTCTGCGGGGTAAAAAAGCCACTGTTTATGAGGGCGGGACGCGTGTACCCTTTTTGATGAGTTGGGTCAAACCGGGCGATAATATCCTGCAAAAGCGTTTTCCTATCCAGAGTGGAGGCATCCAAAATCAACCAGCCGGAGTGATGGATATTTATCCCACCATCCTGGAGATGGCCGGGGTGAAGCCTGCCACGGGTTTTGTGGTGGATGGCGTCAGCCTCAAAAAGCAGATGGCAGGTCAGGTCAACCGCAAGCGCTCCGATGAAGTGCTGATGCACTTCCCTCACCAGCACCGCGGCAGCTATTTCACCTCCTTCATCGATGGCGACTGGAAATTGATTTACCACTATCGCCCCGAGGATCCCCAAAATCCCAAGTACGAGCTTTACAACCTGAAGGCCGATCCGTTTGAAGACAAGGATTTGAGCGTGTCGGAATTCAAAAAGTTGGTGCAGATGGTGAAAGCGATGAAGAAGGCACTTCAGCGCGAAGGGGCGCTTTATCCGGAGGATAAGGATGGGAAGGATCTGTTGCCGGTGATTCCCGGCTGTTGATCGTCCCACAGCCGGTTTTTGAAAATATTTGGTGTCCATTTCATGAACGCAAATTCATGCGATGGACTTTTTTATTGCATGACTGGGATTCAGTCTATCCCTTCACAACGGCCAAAGGTTCCAGCCTCACCTTTATCTTGACCAGGTCGGCTTGGTTGTCCATCACCACATCAATATCCTTGTAGGCGCCCGGTGCTTCATCCAAATCTTTCTGGTGACGGATGGCGTGGATGATCCCTTTGCTCTCCATTCGTCTTATTTCGTTGGTAAGGTCGAGCTCCCGTTGGGCTTGCTTGCGCCCCATCATCCTACCGGCACCATGCGAGCACGACTCGAAGCTCTCGGGATTGCCAAGCCCTTCCACGATATACGACTGGGTGCCCTGCGAGCCCGGTATGATGCCGGTTTCCCCTAGGCGGGCACGGGTGGCGCCTTTGCGGTGTACCAGCACATCTTCGCCATAATGGTGCTCCCATGTTGCATAGTTGTGAGCCACATTGGTCATGTCGTAAAAACTTACCCGGCCTTTGAGCACTTCGTTGAAGGCATCCTGGATCCGTTCCATCATCAGTTTGCGGTTGGCAAAAGCAAATTGGACACAGAAATCCATCTCCTCCAGGTAGGCTTGGGCTTCTGCGGTGTCAACCGGCAGGAAGGCCAGGTCGAAAGAGGCTGGAATGGCGGTGTGCCAGCGGCTGTTCATAATTTTGGCTTGCTTGTTGTAGTGCTCGGCCACCAGCTTGCCTAAGTTGCGGCTGCCCGAATGGACCATGACCCAGATGTGTTGATCCGATCCTCGTTGGATTTCAATAAAATGGTTGCCGCCTCCCAGTGACCCGATCTGGTGTTGCGCATTTTTGTATTCCTGCGCCACAATGGCAGGGAGCTTACCGACTGTTGGCATATGCTTAAGATCCTGTGCTGTTTTGTGCCAGTTGTGGCCCGTGGGGATGCTTCTTCGGATGTGGGCGAGGATGTGCAGCAAGGCCTCGTGATCAATTTCCTGGAGTAAAGTGCGCATGGCACACATGCCGCAGCCAATGTCGACGCCCACGGCATTGGGAACAACCACTCCCTTGGAGGCCAGCACGCCACCGATGGGCATGCCGTAACCCGAATGGGCATCGGGCATCAGTGCCACATGCTTGTGCACAAAAGGCAGGTTGGCTAGGTTCTTGGCCTGAACCATGGCACCTGGCTCCAGATCGTCGAGCCACAGCTTGATGGGGTGCTTTTCGGAGGTGATCACTTGCTTCAACGCAGATTGTTTTATCGTGAAAGGTTGCCTTTTTATCTTCTGTAAATTTATGGCTTTTTGCGTGGATGTATCAAACCTGTCAACTCTAGCTCGCTGCAACAACACAGGAATAAATCCTCCTCAATTAATCAAATAATCAAATCCTCACATCTTCAAATTAGCACATTCATCCATCATCCCATCAACAAATCCCTTATTTTTGCAGTTGAATCTATCATTTTTTCATTATCATGATTGCACGGCTTAAGGATAAAATATTGGAGGCTCACCATGCCATAGCTTTCACAGGGGCTGGTATCTCGGTGGAGAGCGGCATTCCACCATTCCGCGGGGAGCATGGCATTTGGAACAAATACGACCCGCAAACCCTCGACATCGACTTCTTCTATCAACAGCCGCGACGGTCGTGGGAGGTGATTCGCGAGGTGTTTTATGGCTTTTTTGGCGATGCCAAACCCAATATGGCGCATCTGATGCTGGCCCGTCTGGAACAGGCAGGTTTGCTGAAGGCCGTTATCACCCAAAATATCGATAACTTGCATCAGGAGGCTGGTAGTCAGGTGGTGATTGAATATCATGGCAACAGCAAAACGGTGGTGTGCACCGGATGCGGCTACCGTCAAATGGCCACCAAGGCGCTGTTGGTGGAGCTCCCGGTTTTGTGTCCGCAATGTGGTGCCTTGATGAAGCCCGACTTTGTCTTCTTTGGTGAGGCCATCCCCTCCACGGCCCACTTCCTGAGTGTGGAGCATGCCCGTGAGGCCGACTTGGTGATTGTGGTGGGCGCTTTGGGCGAGGTGTATCCGGCGGCAAACATCCCCTTCGAAGCCAAACGGCATGGGGCTTTTGTGGTGGAGATCAATCCCCAGCGGACAGGGTTTACGAACCAGATCACCGATTTGCACATCCCCATGAAAGCTGGAGAAGCCTTTGCGCAGTTGGCGGCTCTGATGGACGGTTCTGTTTGAAGCGGAGGTAAATAAATCGCCATGGTCAAATTGATGCATGTTTGTATGCAACTTTTTTTTATTTTTGTTGCACACTTTCGATAAGTGTTTTTTGTCGTGAAGGCCCTTGTTTTTGTGCCTGCACTGATTTGAATGAAGAATGTCTCTTCCAAAATTTAGGGAGAACGTATAACTAAAACTGAATAAAATGAAGTTACTCGAAGGAAAAACAGCCATTATTACCGGTGCTGCTCGCGGAATCGGTAAAGCCATTGCGCTTAAATATGCTCAAATGGGCTGTAACGTTGCCTTTACCGATTTGGCCATCAACGATGCTGCCAAGGCTACTGAAGCCGAGCTGGTTGCCATGGGTGTGAAAGCCAAGGGCTATGCCTCTGATGCCAGTAATTTTGCTGATACGCAAAAAGTGGTGGAAGAGATCGTTAAGGATTTCGGACGGGTGGATATCCTGATCAACAATGCCGGCATCACCAAAGATACGCTGTTGATGCGCATGACCGAAGAGCAATGGGATGCCGTAATCAATGTGAACCTGAAGTCGTGCTTCAACTTCACCAAAGCTGTTCAAGGCACCATGCTGAAACAACGCAGCGGTTCCATCATCAACATGAGCAGTGTGGTGGGTGTGAGCGGCAACGCTGGTCAGGCAAACTATGCTGCCTCCAAAGCCGGTATGATTGGTTTTACCAAATCTATTGCCAAAGAATTGGGCTCCAGAGGTATTCGTAGTAATGCCATTGCTCCTGGTTTCATCATGACCGAGATGACGCATGTGTTGGCCGAGGATGTCAAAAAAGAGTGGATCGACAAGATTCCATTGAAACGCGGTGGTACGCCCGAAGATGTGGCGAATATTTGCGTATTCCTTGGTTCCGAATTGTCATCGTACGTTTCGGGGCAAACCATCCATGTTTGCGGTGGAATGAATATGTAATCCAGTATCCAACAATATGTGAAAAGGGTGGTTTTGTTTCCACCCTTTTTTATTTATATTTGGTGTCGGGCTTAGTGGTTATTGCCGGCCTGCAACATTTATTAACTGCTGCCCGCTAATTTTTCGACCTATGAAGAGAATAAGAATTGTACCCTATCTGTTTTTGGCGATGTTGATGGTGGCTTGCAGTACGCCCTACCAGGTTCGCCAAATTGATGTACTCCGCCCGGCAGCCTACACGTTGCCATCCGATGTAAAAAATATTGTGTTGGTCGACAACACGCTGCCATACAGGAATAAGGGGGTGCACGTTGTTGAGATGGGTGGTAGGAAGATTGCCATCGATTCGTTCTACAACGACCGGATGCCGGCCATTCTTTTGAAGACGCTTCAGCAAGAACTGCAGAACCGGGGTTTCTTTAACAATGTTTTTATCGACACCGTTTCGCAGAAAAAGCCTTGGATTCATCGCTCAAAATCGTTATCCCAGACGCAAATCGATGAGGTGGGTTTGCGTTTTGGTGCCGATGCGGTTCTTTCACTCGATGATTATTCATATGCCACAATATCACAGGTCACTCAGCCCGAATTCAACTGGTATTTTGCCCTTTTGTCGGCCAATATGAAGTCGTTGTGGCGTTTTGCCGCCTTGGGCAATCCCAATCAAGGCACTTTCGAGGTGCAAAAGGACACCCTCTTTTGGTCGGGCGAGGGGCTCACGCCGGATCTCTCAGTAATGGAATTTCCCGATTATGGCTCCATCCTAGCTAGCTTGGCCGATTTTGCCGGGTATAACTTTGCCAACCAGATTACCCCTTATTGGGAGCCGGTTTCAAGGCTCTTCTTTGCCGATGGGGACGAATATTTTATCAATGCCGCTGTCTGGGCGCAGAAAGGCAATTGGGATGAAGCCATTAAAATTTGGGGGTATATCTTTCAACACGGGAAACCCATTGAGAAGGCTCGTGCTGCCATCAATCTGTCGTACGCCCTGGAGATGAAGGGGGAGATCGATGAAGCGGCCATTTGGTGCGCCAAGGGATTGTCCATTTACGACACGCTTCGCGGAAAAAATATTGAAAAGGAAAAGGCTCAGGCGGGTGTTTTCTTTAAAGAGTTGCTCAAGCGGCAACAGGATATTGTCCGGTTGAAAAAACAGATGGGGCAATGATTGCCCGGCTGGCACCACTCCTGTGTTTTTGCGTTCTGTGGATGGCTCCGCAGTTGATGTCTGGCCAGGTAAAAGCACCCTTGGCTTTGTCGGGTGCCGAAATGCAAGTGGCCCTAGTGGTTGATGTGGCCAGTGGGGATACCCTTTACCGTTTCCACGAATCGAAGCGGGTGACGCCAGCCTCTTTGACCAAGCTCTTTACCACTGTGGCGGCCATGGATTTGCTGGGGGTGGATTACCGTTTCCAAACCCAGTGCTTCCTCAATAAAGATAAAAAACAGTTGGTGATCCAAGGTGGTGGCGACCCTTCTTTGGGCTCCTCCTTTTTTGACTCGCAGCGTTGCGACCGTTTCATCGGCTTGATTGTCGAAAAACTCAAAACTTCAGGCGTGGATGTCTTGACGGGCGGCATCGTCATCGATCTATCTTTCTTTGGCAGTGTCACCACCCCCTCGGCCCGCTTGTGGGAAGACATGGCCAACTACTACGGTGCCACCCCCTCTTCATTGACGGTTGGCGATAACACCTTTCGGTTGTACCTCGATTCGCCCGCCAAAGTGGGTGAGTTGTGCACCATTACCCATATAGAACCGGCTTGGGGTGCTTTGCCACGTTCGCAAGTAGTGGCTTCGGCCGGCACCGCCGACAGTGCCTACATTTATGGTGTGGCGGGGTGCGACAACTGGTACGTGAGTGGCTCCATCCCTGCCGGACGCAAAGAGTTTGTGGTTAAGGGCGCCTTGCCTGAGCCACACCGTTGGTTTGGCCAGCAGTTGGTGGCGGCATTGAACCGGGCCGGCTTTGGGGTGGATGGGTTTCTGTCCTGTTACAACTCTGTGGCTGTTGACGGTGAACCCTTGGTGGTGTTCCCTTCTCCGCCGCTGAATCAGCTCTGCCGGGTTGTGAACAAACAGAGCCAAAACCTCTATGCCGACCATCTCTTCCTCACTCTTGGCCGAACCATTGGTAAGCCCCATTGGGATGGTGGGGCAGAGGTACTGAAACGTTACTGCCGCGATTCGGTTGGTGTGGAAACGCTTTCGGTTTACGATGGTTCTGGTTTGTCGCCCTTCAACAACTTTTCGGCAGCCGATGTGGTGGCGCTGCTGCGGCATGCTGCCAAACGGCCATTTTTTGATGCCTTTTATGGTTCGCTGCCCATCTCCGGTGTGGATGGCACCATCCGCAATCTGTGGCGCGACGATTTCTCCAAGGGACGCATCCATGCCAAGAGCGGCTCCATGAACGGCGTGCTGGGGTATGCCGGCTATATCCAAGCTGCCGACAACCGGTTGCTGGCCTTCTGCATCGTGGTAAACCACCACGTAGAAAAAAACAGCACCGTGCGGGGCGCTATTGAGCAGTGGGTAAGGCAGTTTTTTGTGGATTTGTAGAGACGGTGTAAAATTTGAAATATTAATATCAATTCAGTATATTACAGAGCAATGGGAAGAACCAAAACTTCGCAGATATGACGAAAAAAGCAGAACGGTATTTGACTAAATTTGTGATTTATTGAAAGAATATGGATAAAGGATTTTTGGATATAATTAATCTTATCAGGCTATCACGGTCAAATGCAATTCGGGCAATTAACTCCGAACTTATTGACTTGTACTGGAATATTGGCAAATACATTAGTGGAAAAATTGCTAAGTCGGAATGGGGGGATTCTGTCGTATTGGAATTGGCGAAATATATTCAGCAAAGTGAACCTGGAATAAAGGGGTTCTCTGACAAGAATATCTGGCGAATGAAACAGTTTTACGAGGCTTACAAAGATTTTCCAAAAATCTCAACACTGTTGAGAGAAATTAGTTGGTCTCATAATTTAGCAATATTTTCACGGTGCAAGTCTGTTGAAGAGAGAGAGTTTTACTTAAAAATTGCAAAACAAGAAAGTTATAGTTTTAGGGAACTTGATAGGCAAATATCAACAAGTCTTTTTGAGCGTACAATGATTGGAAACATAAAACTCTCGACAACGTTGAGAGAAACTAACCAGAACCTGACAAATACATTTAAAGACAGCTATGTTTTAGAATTTTTGAGTATTCCTGAGCCGCACAGCGAAAGAGAATTGCAACGTGGACTTGCAAAGCAAATGAAACGTTTCATACTTGAACTTGGTAAAGACTTTTTATTTATAGACGAGGAATACAAATTGCAAGTCGGAAACAGCGATTTTTACATTGACCTTCTTTTTTATCACCGTGGACTTCAATGTCTGATAGCTTTTGAACTTAAAGCAGACAAATTTAAGCCTGACCACTTGGGACAACTAAACTTTTATTTAGAAGCATTAGACCGTGATGTAAGGAAAACAAACGAAAATCCAAGTATTGGAGTTCTGTTATGTAAGGACAAGGATCGTGAAGTTGTTGAATATGCATTAAGTAGGAGTCTTTCACCTACAATGGTTTCAGAATATAAAACCCAACTTCCAGACAAGAAACTCCTACAGCGAAAATTACATGAATTATTTGAAAATGATTCCAATGATGAATAAACTACTAATGCCAACTCACGGTAAATAATGCATAACCTGCCCCAGGCGCAACAATGGTTTAGCCGCATACGGTCGAATAATTGCTTCATATTAGAGCCAAACAAGAGCCTATGAAGTGCCTGTTTTTGGGGCGATTGTGCCCCGAGGCAGGCTGCATCCGGTTAGGTAGGAAGGCTTCCAACCGTGATTTCTGAATGGGCTCACCCGAAAGGTTCTACCAAGGGTCGGGACAGTAGGTGAAAAGCTAGAGGTGAATCACAGGTCGATAGAGTGTTGTTTTTTTGCAACTTGCAAAACAAATTAGTGGGTATGAGGACACAAGAAATATTAAAAGAAATACAAAGATTGCCGATTTCAAAAAGGATATACGTTGTAGAGAAAACGATTCACTCTATCAGGAAACTAGAGGAAAAAAATGTCATGGAGAAAGCTGCCGCTGCTTTATTGGGTGATTATAAAAACGATCAAGAATTGACTGCGTTCACCAATCTTGACTTTGAGAATTTTTATGAAGCCAAATGATATTTGGTTGATTAACCTTGATCCGACTGTCGGTTCTGAGATTAAAAAGACCCGACCAGCAGTAATTGTTAGTGATAATTCGTTAGGTAAACTGCCACTAAAAATTATTGATCCCCTTACGGATTGGAAAGAACGATATGAGTTAGATCCTTGGATGGTGAAAATAGACCCAAGCAAAAAAAACGGACTGGTAAAAGGGTCTTCTGCCGATTGTTTTCAAGTGCGTTCTGTTTCACAAGATAGATTTGTTAGTCGTCTTGGAGAGTTGCCCCATTCGGTTATGGAAGAAATACGGATTGGTTTGTCGAAAGTATTGTCCATTGATAATTGAAATTTTGAAACCATTGGGGATTTCGGCATACTGACTTTTCTGTTTTTTACTCAAAATTAAATATTAACTTCGCAATGGACATTCTCTAATGGTGTAGAATAATGAAAATTGAAAGCATAAAAATAAAAAACTATAAAGCGTTTCATGATGTTGAATTACGCGACCTTCCTGATTTAGCCGTGTTTGTTGGCGCTAATGGGGTGGGTAAAACAACGTTGTTTGATATATTTGGCTTTCTAAGTGATGCTTTGAAAAATAATATTCGTCAAGCATTATTGCGCCGAGGAGGATTCAAAGAAGTCATAAGCCGCGGAAAGAGCGGTTTAATTGAATTTGAGTTGCAATTCAGGTTAGATGTAGCTGGTAAAAATCGTTTGGTCACCTATCGTTTGGAGATTGGTGAAGAAAATGGAAAACCATTTGTTGAGCGTGAAATTCTTCGGTATAAACGAGGAGCGTATGGTTCACCATTTCATTTTCTTGATTTCTCGAAAGGGGCGGGTTATGCAATAACAAACGAAGAGGATTTTGATAAACCTGATGAAGAACTAGATAGAGAAGAACAAAAACTTGGTTCACCCGATATTCTTGCTATAAAAGGTTTGGGACAATTTGAAAGATTTAAAGCCGCGAATGCATTCCGCTCATTTATTGAGAATTGGCACGTGTCAGATTTTCATATAGCTGCCGCAAGACCCAGTCGTGACGCAGGTTATGCAGAACACTTATCCGAAACAGGAGATAATTTGCCCTTGGTTGTTCAGTATATGTACGAGAATCATAGAGATATTTTCGACACTATATTAAGGAAAATGCAGAAAAGAGTTCCTGGTATAAATAATGTTCAAGCAGAAGCTACTGTTGATGGTCGGATTGTTTTACGGTTTCAAGATGGCTCGTTTAAAGATCCTTTTATTTCAAACTATGTTTCAGATGGAACAATCAAAATGTTTGCTTATTTAATTCTTTTGCATGATTCGAATCCACATCCACTACTCTGCATTGAAGAACCGGAGAACCAACTTTACCCAAGTCTTCTGGGAGAATTGATGGAAGAATTTAGAATTTATGCTAAAAAAGGAGGGCAAGTCTTTGTTTCTTCCCACTCCCCCGATTTATTGAATGGGGCTAAACCCGACGAGGTTTTTTGGTTGGTAAAAAAGCATGGCTATACAACAATAGAAAGAGCATCGGCACATAAAGAAATTGAACTCCTTTATGGGGAGGGTGATAAACTGGGGTATTTATGGAAAGAAAATTATTTTAAAGGAAGTAATCCTGAGTAAAATTTACCATGAACGAAACAGTTATTGAAATATTGACAGAAGAGCCATCCATGGAATATTTCCTGCGAGGTCTGCTGCCCCGTATTTTACCCGGTGATTATGCTGTTGATATAAATTGCTTCATCAGACCCCATGAGGGCAAAAGTGACTTGAAGAGATCAATCCCTAGGAAAATGAAAGCATATCCTAGATATGGTTATCATGTTAAGGTATTGATTATTCATGATCAGGATTCTAATGATTGTATAGCATTGAAAAAATCATTGGTCGATTTGCTTGATGGTTCATCAATACCTACCATAATCCGAATTGCTTGTAGGGAACTTGAAAATTGGTATTTGGGGGATTTTTATTCGCTTCAGATGTTGTTTCCCAATATTAAAGCGGAGCATCAATCGGCAAAATCGAAATTTAGAAATCCGGATAATCTGACCGGTTCGGATGAAATAGAGCACCTTGCTAAAAATTTCAGCAAAACAGAAACTGCTCGTTTAATTGGGCATATTATTGATATTGAAAATAATAGATCGAATAGCTTTCGGCAATTTATTACAGGCTTAACCAAATTAATTGAATCTAATTAAAGCCTAATAAGTTTGCCTTTATAGATTTTTTTCTGCTAGAATCCCAATTTGACATACAGCAGTGGGGTGAAGCCCACCGGTTCTGTGTTGATGTAAACGGTGTTCAACTGGTCGATGGGCACCTTGATAAAGCTGGCGTATTTGATGTTGGCCGCGTCGAAGAGGTTCAATATTGAAAGGCCAATTTCCCCTGTGATCCTTTGTCGCCTTAGCTTGTAGATGAGGGCTGCATCCACCCGGTGGTAGTCTGGCTCGGTGTAGGTTTCCAAGCGGTAGTTGGTGTACAACGGCAGTCCCGAGCCATACACATAGCTGGCCGAGAGATGCCAGTTGCGGAGGTTGAATAACCCGGCCACCTTTATTTCATGCCTCTGATCCTGGGGTGCCCTGCGGTATTTGGGCTGGAGGTTGTTCGATAGCACTTCGTTCCCAATCACGCGGTGAAAGAGCTCTTCGGTTTTACCCAAGGAGTAGGCCACCCAGATGGCATGGTGGTTGAAGTCCTGCTTCACATAAAAGTCGAGGCCATAGCTTCTGTTTTTACCCTCCAACAGATATTCTAGCTGACTCAGCTTGAAAAAGCGGGTCATGCCGCGGGCATCCTTGTAGTAGGCCTCTAGGCTGGCCGTGAAGCTTTCCAGCGAAAAGGCGGCACCACCCACATAATGGTTTGCCTTTACCACCGGCACGGTTGATGCATTGGCAATGGCCCAGTTGTAGCGGTAGTTCCCCTCTTCGTCCAATACCGAACTTTTCACTAGGAACTGGTGGTAGAGCCCCCAGGCCAGATTGAACTTCCATTGGTTGTTGGCTCTGATGTTGAGCGAGAGGCGGGGATCAACATACAATTTATTGAGGTTGAAGGGGTAGTTGAGCCGGGCGCCTGCTTTTAATTTCATTTGTGGGGTGAGGGTGATCTCGTCTTGCGAAAATAGGGTGAGGCGGTTTGCCTGTTGGCTCAAATCGATGGTTTGCACGTCAAAGGTATCCTCCCGCAGCACCACATCGTTCCACACCAACTCCACACCCCAGTCCAGCTTGTGGATGTCCCTCAGAGTAACCGCATGTTCTACTTCGCCACTCCATTCGGCCACATCGGTGTTGGCGTGGTCGTCGATGCGGTCAATCCTTTTGTTGTTGCGCAGCCGTTCGATGTAACGGTATCGGTCGTAGGTGCTCATTAAGGTGGAGTAGCTGGTTTTGAAGTTGGTGCGGCTGCCGTTGTTCCAATTTCTTCCGAAGAAAACCGTCGCGCCCAATTGAATGTTTTCTTCCATGCTCTCCTGGTTGAGGGCATAGGCACCCCAATCCTGGCGGTATTGGTATTGGAAGTGGTCGTCGGAGGCCAAGGCACTGAAGTAGAAGAGGTCTCCATTTTCCCCTTGCACCGAATATTTCAAGTTGACATCGCGAAACGTGTAGTCGGGTTTAACAGAGTAAGGTTGGTTGCCCGATGTGGGGAATCGGGTGCTGGTTCTTCCAAAATCGGAGGCGTCGAACAGGTTCTGGTAGGTTTGACGGAAGGCGAGCACCAATGCCGATTTTTTCTGGATGGGCAGCTCAATCATACCATTTATGGTTTGATTGTTGAAGTAGAGGTTGAAACCCGCCTTATTGGTGTTGCCATTGATTCCGGTGATGTCCACAATGCCCCCGGTGATGTCGTCGTTGGAGGCATCGTATCCACCTTTCATGATGTTGATGTTTTTTGCCAGATAGGGGTTGACGGCGCCTATCTGGTCGGAGAAATTGTTGAGCCCCCAGATGGTGAAGCCGTCAAATTTCAAGCGGCTGGTGCCTTCCGCGCAGCCCCAAATGGTCAGGTCGTTGGTTTGTTCGCCAGCAGCCAGTATGCCGGGTTGCAGCCGCAGGAGGTTGAATACCGAGTTGTCGCCATTGCCCGGCAGGAAATGGGCGATGTAGGGGTTGAGTTTGATCAATCCGGGCGCCTCGCCAAATTGGGCGGATCTCTCCACAAGGTTCTCCCTGACGGTTATTTCGGGCAGTCCCACGGTGGATGGGGTGAGTAGGATGCGTTGACCCAGGCCGGGATTTAGGGTGGTGTCCAGTACATAACAGCCCAGGTGGGAGGCTTTGATGTGGAAAACCGAGTCGGTGAGGGAGGAAAAACTGAAGGCGCCCTTGAAATCGGTGGTGGTGCCTTGTCCGTTGATCACCACATGCGAGAATGGGAGCGGTTCTGTGGTGCCGGTTTCCACCACCAGGCCGGTGAGTTGCCAAGGGCGTGGTTCTTTTTTTATTGGAAAGATGACGAAAATGTTCCCATGTAGTTCGTAGTCAAGGGGCAACCCCTTCAGTAGGGCATCCATCAGGGCTTCTTTTTTTGTGAAGGAGCCCTCTAGGGTGATGGAAAAGCGCGACAACAGCTGGTCGTCGAAAGAGTATTGCCAGTCGTATTGGTCGCGCAGTTGTGTTAGCGCTTCATTGAGAGGTATATGCGAAAAAGCCACTTCATATTTGCGGCTTTGTGCCCATGAAGTGGTGTTGAAGAATAAAAATATAAAAACAAGCAACCAGCAATGCTTCACGTATCCGTTTTTTTAGCAACTATAAAACCACCGGGTGTTTTTTTGTACTCCAGGTTCAGCGAGAGGCAAACCATTCGGACAACCTCTTCGGCAGAGAGTTCTCTGGTGAAATTCCCTGTGTAAAGATAATCGGTATTCCCCTCCATTTCAATGGTGATGCCATATTGCCTTTCAATTTCCTCAAAAACCAAATTCAATGGGGTTCGGGTGAAAACAAAGCGGTCGTTCATCCAACTGATGGCATGATCGGGGGTTTCGGCAGTTTGGCGCACGACTGTCCCGTCCTTTCCCACAATAGCCTGTTCGTTGGGAAGGATTTGGGTGCTCTCGCCGCTGGACACCGAAACCACTTTGACCTTCCCGGTGTAGCAGGTCACCCGGTATTGATCCTTCCGGGAGTAGATGTTGAAGCTGGTGCCCAATACGATGGTGCGCCCTTGTGAGGAGACCACCTCGAAAGTTTTTCCTTTACGCACCTTGAAGAAGGCTTCACCCTCGAACTGCACTTCGCGGTTGAACACCCACCAATAGGGTTTGTAGCGTACTACCGATTTGGCATTGAGCTCAACTCCTGAACCATCGGGCAATAATATGGCCAGGTGCTTGCCCGAAGGTGCCTGGACAGTTTTGGTGAATAGGTAGGCGAAGGTGGTGGTGCCCAGAAATAGTATGAGGATGGCCGCAGCGGCCACGAGCATCCAATTGAATGATGTTTTTTTAATCTGAAGTTGGGTTTCCCGGGGCTGTTCCATCTGTGCCTGGAGCGCAGCCCAAACCTCCTCTTTGGATCGGGCGTAGTTGATCTCGATTCCGGGGAGTGATTTCAAATTGTCATCCTTTGGCTGCTGGTTCATATTTTGATGTGAATTTTTCATGATTGCCCCAATGCTTGTTTTAAGTGTTTTAATGCCTGTGTCATCCTTTTTTCCACCGATTTGACGCTGAGTTGCAACCGCTCGGCAATTTCATGGTATTTGAGTTCGTCCATCCGGCTCATCAGGAAGACGGTCCGCTGGCCTTCTGGCAGCTCCAACAGGGCTGTTTCGTAGCGGGTTTTTAACTCCCGGTAGGTCAGCTCTTCTTCTGGCGATTGTGCAAGCTCCATCGTGTGATCTTGCATGGTGAAATTTTGAACAACCTTTTGATGCCGGTTTTTGCTGATGAAAAGATCCATGGCAATTTTGTAGAGGAGCCCCACCAACTCCTTGTGAGGTTTGTCCAGTTGCTTCTCCCAGATGCGCATAAAACTCTCCTGAGTTATATCCGTGGCCAATTCCTGATCGCCCGAGCGGTAATAGAGAAAGTTCCGCAATGGATTAAAGTGGTCATCAAACAGCTTTTTAAAATCTTCCCGTTTCAAGTTGAATGATTCTGGTTGTTTATAAATCTAAAGTAGAGAGAAAAATCTTGATTATGAAATATTCAATCGTGTGTTGGGTGAAATGTCCGGAGGGCTTTCCCTGCCGGACATTTTTTTACAACGGGAAGATTATCCATTGTTTTGTTGGTTCTGGATCTGGCGGTGTATCCAAATCCGTTTGCCTATTTCAAAGTTTTTAGTACCAGCTGCGGTGGTAATGGCGGCGATGCGGTCGCAAGCTCCGTTGCCATAATCGATGGTGGCAAAGATGGCGCCATTTTTCGAAAAGGTGACTTCACCTGCCACGATAAACCGGCAATCCCCTCTTTTCACCAGATTCTTGGTAATCTCCTTGCGGTAGGTGTTGCCTTCCGAATCTTCGCAGTTAGCGTACCCGGTGATCTCTATCACGTCGTCGGTTGGGTCGAGCGGCGTGTCCAGTCCAGCCACCCAGTTGCGGGTCTTTTCCGCTTCGCAGGTGCGGGTGGTGCCATCCTTGAAGGTGAACTGCAAATTACGCTCGATGGTCACTTGGCGCTCGGTAACGCGATCGCCATGGAATGTCTTTACCGATGTGCCAGCAATACCGATGCTGTCGATGCTGAAATTTTGGAATGTGACAGTCCGTGTTGCCCCGTCGGTGCGTGGCGATGCCGACACCACAATTTGGATAATTCCGCTCAATACCCGGCCATTCTCCAATTCGGTCGATTCTCCGTAGTTCAATGTGATGGTTTTGGGAAAGCTTCCATTTTCGGACACGATATGGATGTCGGGACATTTTTGCCAACGGTAACGGTATTTGAACAGGTTTCTGGAGGTGGCCGATTTCAATTCGGAGGTGGCCACCATCTCCGACATGGCAGCAAAGGTTGCATCACTGCCCGAGTAAAGGTCAACTTCGTATTCCGTCTCTTCCACCACATCGTCTAGGGCGGCTTCGGTGGTCACCACCGATTCAACCGTCACGCTCAGGTTGGGGTCGGTGTAATCCATGTTTGGTTCGTCATTCTTGTTGCAGGCAGTCATTATTGCCAAAGCTGCCATTGCGGTTGCCAAAATACTCTTTTTCATATCCAATTATTTTAAAGTGGTTTGTAATCTGTTTTCAATGGTATACCGCCTGAGTGTGAATTCACCCTACCTTTTTTTTGAAAAAAAGTATTGTTGTTTGATAATCAGTATGATTCGATGTTGATATTTCTAAGGCTTGCAGCCGAGGCGGAGCAGCAACAAGAGAAAAGCACTCACCTACCAACTTTTCTGTCAGCATCTTAAGGTAATTTGTAAATACAATCCAACCCCGGAGGAGCAACAACTGTAACGCTTCCTATTCAATCATTACCCAATTAGCCGCAGAGCGGCGAAAGATTGGTAGGCGAATGCACGCGCAGCATACGGAAACTCCGAATTACTGGTTCTTACAGAAGTGAATCTGTGTATTAGTGACAACGCATTTTCTAATGAGGAATTTTCATTAATTGATCTGTTTTATTGGCAGTGGTTCAATTCTGTTGCTGGTGACATGGGGTGGAATGTATAATTTTCTTATCTTTCAGGGAATTATATTTTCAAACCGACCAACTATGGATGTCAACGATCAATACCATGGCCTTCTTCAGAAGCTGGAACTGCTGATGAAGCGTCAAAATGAATTTGCCCGGGAGATCGATGCTTTAAAAATGGAGATCCGTTTGATGTGCAGCCGTCAGGCTGATGTGCCGACGGTGGAAGAGGAGACCCCAGTCAAGCCTGCAGAGGTAGCCCAATCAGCAGGTGTCAATCCGGCAGTGTTTCAACCCCATAATGCACCACCCATTGAGCGGTTAAGCCAACAGGCTGCTCCAGCTTCTAAGCCGCCCAAGGTGCCAAGACTCAAGTCGGACTTTGAAAAATTCATCGGTGAAAACCTGATCAATAAAATCGGGATGGCCATCACCATCATCGGGGTTTTTATCGGGGTGAAGTACTCCATCGACCATGATTTGATCAACCCATTGACGCGGGTGATTTTGGGGTACTTGTTTGGCTTGACGTTGCTGGGTTTTGGCATCCGGCTAAAAATGCGCTACGAAAATTTTAGTGCCGTGTTGGTGAGTGGAGCCATGGCCATTCTCTATTTTATCACCTTTGCCGCCTTTGCATTTTATGCTCTCTTCCCTCAATCGGTTGCATTTCTGCTGATGGTGCTCTTCACGGCCTTTACGGTGGTGGCGGCCCTTCATTACAACCGCCAGGTCATTGCGCATATTGGGCTGGTGGGGGCTTATGCTGTCCCATTCCTGCTCAGCGATGGCTCAGGAAACGTGCTGGTGTTGTTTTCCTACACGGCTTTGATCAATGTGGGAATATTGGCCATCGCCCTTAAAAAATATTGGATCCCTGTGTTCTATTCAGCCTTTGTTTTTACCTGGCTCATTTATGGTGTGTGGTACCTGTTCCGGTTTCATGCCGACCAGCATTTTGGAGTGGCATTTCCTTTTATGGTGATATTCTTTCTGCTGTTCTATGCCACTTTCCTGGCTAACCAAATTTCCCGGAAAGGAAAATTGGGGAAAGGTGATCTGATTCTGATCCTTTCCAATTCCTTTGTCTTCTATGGTTTGGGATACAGCCTGATGGCCACCAACAAGGCCGGTGGGCAGTTGTTGGGATTGTTCACGCTGGGCAATGGATTGATCCACTTTTTAGCCAGCCTGGTGGTTTACAGGCAAAAGCTGATTGATCGGAATCTGGTTTACCTGGTCGCCGGATTGGTGTTGGTTTTCATTACCATAGCCATTCCTGTGCAGCTCGATGGCAACTGGGTCACCTTGCTTTGGGTGTCGGAAGCGGCCCTGCTGTTCTGGATGGGCAGGAGTAAGTCGGTGGCTTTCATCGAAAAGCTTGCTTACCCACTGATGGTGCTAGCCTTTTTCAGCCTCGTCCACGATTGGGGAACCGAGTATGGCCATTACCAGGTCGATAGCCCCGAATCGCGTATCCACCCGTTTCTCAATGTGCATTTCCTCTCATCCCTGCTGTTCGCAGGGGCATTCGCATTGATCACCTATTTGCAGGAGAGTCGCAAATATGCCTCTTCGCTTGCGTTGCCTCCTTTTGTTGGGCAGTTGGCCTCTTACATGGTGCCGGGCATTTTCCTGGTTTCTCTTTATTTTGCTTTCAGGGTGGAGATTGGTAACTACTGGCAGCAGCTGTTTGTCGATTCAGCCATTGTCATCCCTTCTGAACCGGATGGCTATCCCACCAATTATTATGATATGGATTTGCTGGGATTTAAGTCGGTTTGGCTCATCAATTTCAGCCTGCTCTACCTTGTTGCTCTGATGGTGGTCAACCACATCAAAATCCGCAACCAATCCTTGGGGATGGTTGGTGCCGGATTGTCGGCCTTTGCTATTGTCGTGTTTCTCACCCAGGGGCTGGATGCCTTAGGTGATTTGCGCAACAGCTTCCTCAATCCTCCTATGTCTCAGTATTATCAGCCAGGGTTGTTCAATGTGTGGATTCGTTACGTCTCCTTGTGCTTGGTTATACTGGTGCTTGTGCTTTTACATCGTTGGTTTCCAAGTTTATGGACTGGATACCGCAAACTGTTCGACCTGTTTTTACACGTCACCCTGTTGTGGTTGGCCAGCAGTGAGTTGATTCATTGGATGGATCTGGCTGGTTCTGCCAGTAGTTATAAGCTGGGGTTGAGCATCTTATGGGGTGTCTATTCCTTGATGCTGATTTCGTTGGGTATCTGGCAAAAGAAAAAGCATTTGCGCCTGGGAGCTATTGCCCTTTTCGGGCTGACGCTGGTCAAGCTTTTCTTTTACGATATTTCGCACCTCGACACCATCGCCAAGACCATTGTCTTTGTCTCCCTTGGGGTATTGTTGTTGCTGATTTCGTTCCTTTACAATAAGTTCAAGCATTTGATTGCCACAGAATCGGATCGCGGGTTGTGATCGGTTGTAAAATTTTATTGGATGAAGAGTTTTCTGTTTTTTGTGATTGGACTCCTGTTGTGTTCCAATCTCCCGGCCCAATGGGATTCCTTTCGTTTTAAGCGGGAAATCCAAGGTGGTACCGAAGGATGGCACCGCATTGTGCTGCCCGATGACGTGTATGGCCGGTCGCGGCAAGGTTTGTCCGACCTCCGCATCATGGGGGTGGCTGCTGGCAAGGATACTTTGGAAGTGCCTTATGTATTGAAAAAGCGGACGGGTGAAAAGCTTCTCAAGCCTGTTGCTTTCAAGTTGCTGAATGTGGGACATGATGCCATGGGTTACCATTATGAGCTTCAAAACCAAGGCGGAGGTGTGGCCAACCAGCTTCATTTGTCATTCAAGGATCAGAATTTTGATTATCGGGTGAAACTGTCGGGTAGCCACGATCGGAAGCATTGGTTCACCATTTTGGCGGATTATCGAGTTGTGTCGATAAAAAACGAGGAGGCTGACTTTCGTTTCACCCGGCTTGTTTTTCCTGATTCGGATTTTGCTTATTTCCAGTTGTTCGTTCCTGCAAAGGTTGATCCAGGCCTGGATGGTGCCACCATGTTCCAGGAAGAGGTTTCCGAAGGTGAATACCGGAAGTGCATCTTGCAAGGTTTTCGGGTGCACGAAAACCGGGATAGGCGCCAAACGGAAGTGGATGTTTCCTTAGCCATGCCCTATCCTGTGAGCCGTTTGCAGCTTTTTGCCAGCAATGGCCACGATTTTGTCCGCCCCCTGTTGATATACCATGTCTTCGACAGCATCCAAACCAATGAAGGCTGGCGGCATCAGCAACGCTTTTTGTCCAGCGGCATGTTACACTCGCGTGAAACCAATGTGTTTGAATTTTCGGATGCTTTAACGCGTCAACTGGAAATAGTGATTCGCAATGAGGATAACCAACCGCTGACGGTTGACTCTGTTCTAGTGCAGTATGCCGTGCATGAGTTGTGGATACGTTTCCCAAAGGCAGAAAGGTTCTTTTTGATGTATGACCACGCCAAGCTGGCTGCTCCTCGTTATGATATCGGTAATTTCTTGGCAGGCGTCTCCGACTCTTTGGATGTGTTGCCATTGGGCGATGTGGTGGAATTGCAGATGGCCGATGGGGGCAATTTATCACTGTTCATGAACAACAAGTGGTTGTGGTTGGTCATGGTTTTGATTATTGGCGTACTGGGCTGGTTCACCATTAAGATGATGAGAGGGAGTCATAAAGAATAAACAAACTAGCTTATGGATTCGCGTTTTTATGGTTTCAAAGCCACTTCAATCCAAGGGAAAGAGATTGGCATGGATGCTTACCGGGGAAAAGTTGTGTTGGTTGTCAACACAGCCAGCAAGTGCGGGCTGACCCCACAATTTGAGGGGTTGGAGATGCTTTATCAGAAATACAAGAATCGGGGTTTGGTTATTTTGGGATTTCCTTGTAATCAGTTTGCCAACCAGGAGCCGGGCGATGAAAATTCCATCTCGGAAGGTTGTTTGATCAACTATGGCGTCACATTCCCCATGTTTTCCAAAGTGGATGTCAATGGCGACCACGCGCATGAGTTGTTCAAATACCTGAAGTGTGAGCTGGGTGGTTTTTTGGGAAGCTCGATCAAGTGGAATTTCACCAAATTCCTCATCGATGCTGAGGGCAAGCCGGTGAAGCGTTTCTCACCCTTGACCCATCCTGCAAAAATTGAAAAGCATTTGGCTGCCCTTTTGCCATAAAACTCATCAATAATACCATATGATCAATTTTTAAGAAAAAGGCAACGTCTTTGTGTCTCCTATCTTTGTTATGGAAAAAAAAGATTGATATGGAACTTTTTATTATTGTGGTAGCCGCTTTTTTTACAGCCGTATTGACATTTTTCTCGGGTTTCGGTCTTGGGACAATCCTGACGCCGGTATTTGCCATCTTTTTTTCCATCGATATTGCCATAGCACTGACCGGGGTGGTGCATTTCACTAACAACCTCTTCAAAATGGCGTTGGTGGGACGCAATACCGACAAACAGGTGCTTATCCGCTTTGGCATCCCTGCCATCCTGGCTTCGTTTGCCGGAGCTTGGTTGTTGATGCGGCTCACAGTTCTGCCCGTGTTGTTCCAATACCAACTATTGGGGAGGGATTTTGAGGTGACGCCGGTGAAACTGATTATTGCCTTGATCCTCATCGTGTTTTCCATCCTGGAGATCCTGCCTACTTTTCAAAAAGTGCAGTTTGGCCGCGACAAGTTGGTGTATGGCGGTTTGTTGAGTGGTTTCTTTGGTGGATTGTCGGGCATTCAGGGTGCCATCCGCAGCGCGTTCCTGATTAAGAGTGGGCTATCCAAGGAAGCCTACATCGCCACCGGAGTAGTTATTGCCAGCTTGGTGGATTTTACCCGGCTTTCGGTTTATGCTTCCCGTTTCACCGCTGCCAACCTGCACGAGAACCTGGTGCTACTTTTATCTGCAACCTTAGCGGCCATAGTGGGTGCCTGGTTTGGCAAGAAGTTGCTCACAAAGGTGACCTTGCGCAACATTCAGCTGCTGGTGGCATTTATGTTGGTGCTGATCTCATTGGCGTTGGGCATGGGGTTGATCTAAAATCATCATTATTGTTTGTGCAATGGTTTGGTTTCTGATGCAGAGCTTTACCCCGGCAAAAATAGATGCCATGCTCTTTGGTGATGTCATGTCGCTCAAGTTGAAGGAACACCTGCCTTATGCCACCATATCAGTGAAAGGCACCAAAATTGGGACGGTGGCCGATGGTATTGGACACTTCAAGTAGCCCCACTTGCCCTTGGGGAAAAACATTGTAGTTGCCCAATTGTTGGGATACAAATCGCAGGAGCTGGAAGTGTTTATGGAGAAGGGGAAGGCTCTCTCCATCGACATCATGCATTAAGTATGCTCCAATAATAAGTGTTTAATTTTTTATTTTTTCTCCATTTTCCGTTCGTTATGGAAAAGGGAGTTTTTTTTAAAAGTTCAAAAGTTTTTACAAATAATTGGCCGCATGGCGGCCTAATCTTTGTAGCATGTCTGTTTTCCGAAAATCATGGAGTCGCATCGCGGCGGAATCTCCTCGGAATGTTGAGGAGGTATGCATTATTTGCTGCTTTTGTTGATTATTGATATGGAAGGTGTCACCGCTATGCGGTTTGTTATTAAGGTGTGATGCGATTCTACAAAGCTGTCGCCACGATGTGGCTTTTTTTGTTGATTACTTCTCCTTATTTTGTATTTTCCATGCCCTTTTCCTAAACTCTTCCCGGGTTTCGCCTGATCCGCCTGCGAGCCTTTAAATATTTGTTTATTTTGTTGTATATCAATACGACTGCTAAAATCAGGAAGAACGAAAATATCAGCACGGCCATGCCGGTGTTGAGGCTGTCGCCCTTGGCTCGGCTCCACATCTCCAGCACTTGGTCGTTCTTGTCCAGGAAGTCGTGGATCAGCACACACCGGTCGATCACCGAGGCATCGGGGTAACGGATTGGGTTGATGCAAACCGAGTCGGCTCCGGCGCCAAAGAGGTAGGTGAGGTTAACCTTCTCCTCCAGGGTGCTGTCGGTCATCGCCTCCAATATTTCAGGGGTGGCCACGGCGCTCGTGTAGCCGGTCACATCCATGTTGCGCAGGGCAATCTCTGGCTGGCAGATGTAGTTTAGGAAATAGGTGGCAGCTTTAATGTTTTTGGCATAACGGGGTATCACCCAGCCATCGAACCAGATGTTGCTGCCCTCCGTGGGGACTTCAAACCCCAGCTCTACATCCACAGTGGCTGCCTCCTCGATGGACCATACGGCATCGCCACTCCAGGCATAACCCAGATAAATTTTCCCCTTGGTCATCATCTCTTTCCCAAAGTCGGCTTCCCAGCCTGCTAAGTTGGGCTTCAGTCGCTTAAGTTCATTTTCAACCAGATCAATGTCCTCGGGTGTGTGGCGGTTGGCAACCTGGTAACGGATGGTGTTGTCGTTGCCAATCTCCTGTTGGCGCCCCTGGATGATGGCCATATTGTAAGCATCCCAGTAGCTGTCCTTCATCAGCACCTTGCCTTTGTTTTTTTCGTCCCACATGCAGTTCCAGCTTTTCACTTCTTCGTGGTCAACCAGACTTGTGTTGTACAGGATGCCCGAAATCCCCCACATGTAGGGGACGATGTATTGCCCGGCATCGTATTGGGGTGTGCTGAAATGGCTCACCTGTTGCCTGATGAAGGGGGATATGTTGTTGAGGTGGTTGATGGCCGTATCCTCGATGCTGGCAATGGGCAGCAACAGGTCGCGCTTGAGCATCCGTTCGATGATGGCTTGCGTGGGGCAGGCCAGGTCAAAATCCTCCTGTCCCAACACGATCTTGGTGTACATCACCTCGTTCATGTCAAAAATTTGATAGACGATCTTCACCTCTTCGCCGGTCTGTTCCTTATACCAGATGGGGAAATCCTCCAGCACCTGCTCGTCGATGTAGTCGGCCCAGTTGTAAATTTTTAAAACTTTGCTGCGTGCTTTTTCCGATGATTGGCAGGCAGGCAGGAGCAAGGCCAGGCATGCTGCCAGGATGGTGAATTGTATTTTTTTGAATATTGAGGTGTGGTGCATCTTATTGTTTTTTAGCGGCTCTGCGGTTGATCATCAGTAATAAAACCAGCACCACCACAAAGATGATGGCTGATAGCGGGCGCAGTTCGGGGGTTAGTCCGCCCTTTCGGGCGTCGGCGTAGATGTAGGTTGAGAGCGTTTCCAGCCCTTCGTTGCCGATGGTGAAAAGGGTCACTACGAAATCGTCGATGGAGAGGGTGAAGGCCAGCAGGAACCCGCTGATCATGCCGGGACGAAGCTCGGGGATCAGCACCTTGCGCAAGGCCAGCCAAGGCGTGGCACCCAAGTCGAGTGCCGCCTCATACAGGTTTTCGTTCATCTGTTGCAGGCGCGGCAACACGCTTAGCACCACATAAGGGGTGCAGAATGATATGTGTGCCAGTATCACAGTGGTGTAGCCACCCGAAATGCCCAAGCTGACGAAGAGCAGGAAGAGCGATACTGCCGTGATGATGTCGGGGTTGAGTACCGGGATGCTGTTAACCAGCTGAATGGTTTTGCGAGCCCGTGGCCGTAGGTTGTAGATGCCAATGGCTGCCATGGTGCCCAGCAGCGTGGAGGCCGTGGCGGCGGTGAGGCCGATGATCAGGGTGTTCCAGAGAGCATGGCTCAACGAATGGTGGGTGCCCGGTTGGAACAACGATTGGTAGAGCTTGAATGAAAAGCCGGTCCAGTTGCCTAGCACCTTCGCCTCGGTGAATGAAAAAATGATGATGATGGCGATGGGCGCATAGAGCAGGATGAGCAGGAAGGCAAGATAAGCCGTGCTGATGGTTTTCTTGGTCATAGCATGCCTCCTTCCGCAGTTTGCGATTCGTCACGAGCTCCGGTGAGGGAGGTGATGCCGATGATGATCAACATGATCAGCGATAGAGCCGCACCATAATTCCACATGCCGTTGTAGATGTTCTCCTGAAGGGTTGAGCCAAAGAGCTTGATGTTGTTGATGGTGAGTAGCTCGGCAATGGCAAAGGTGGAGATCACCGGCATGAACACCATCATGATGCCGCTGTTGATGCCCGGCATGGTGAGTGGCAGGATGGTCCTGAAAAACACTTGGCGGGGATTAGCGCCCAAATCCTGTGCGGCTTCAATCAGACTGCGGTCGGTCTTTTGCAGGCTGTTGTAGATGGGGTAGATCATAAACGGCAGGAAGTTGTAAACCATACCAAAGATCAGAGCCCCTTCGCCCAGTGCCAGCCCCAGGAAGTCGAACAAGGCTACGGTAGCCAGGGTGCGGATTAGGAAATTGATCCACATGGGTAGGATGAACAGCATCACCAGAATGCGCGACTTTTTTTGGTCGAGGCGGCTCAGGATGTAGGCTGCCGGATAGCCCAGCAACAGGCAGAGTATGGTGGTGATGATGGCCACGCCCACCGAATAGATGAAGGTGTTGATGGCCTCCGCCTGCATCCAGAATTTCCGGAAATGGCCGAAGGTGAATTGCCCTTCGGGGGTGGTGAACGCATAATAGACGATCAACACCAGCGGGAGCACCACGAAAAACGCCAGGAACAGGGCGTAGGGGATGGTCCAGTTCCTGCGCCGTGTGAAAAGGGATTGTATCTTGATGAAATGCACTTCTTCTAATTTATTGATTGATGACTCGGATGGCCTTCGGCTCGATGTTGATACCCACCCGGTCGCCATCGTCCCACACATCGGTTGTGTTGGCATAAATGGTGGCGCCGTTGTCAAGGGCAATGGTAAGGTGGTAGTGGTTTCCTTTATAGAGGATAAACGCAACATCACCGCTGAGCATGCCGTCCTCCTCGTTGTCCATCAGCACCACATCGGCAAATTCCACTTCCACATCGATGGTCTTCCCGGGTTCTGCATTGGTGATGGGCGGACATTCGATGGTGGCGCCCATAAATTTCACATGAGTCGAATCCACAATGGTGCCTTCTATGGTGTTGAAGTGAAGCTCGCGTTTCATCACGTGGATGTCGGCAGGTTTCACCCGCAGCCCCACGGTTTCACCCGCCTCGAAGGCATGGTAGTCCTGTATCATGAATTCGTAACCGTCGGGCGTGAGCACCATCATCTCGTAGTGGACGCCTTTGAAGATGCAAGAGGTAACTTTCCCTGAGAACATGGCGGCATCGGAATACTCGAAAATATAGATGTCTTCGGGGCGTATCACCACATCCACTGCTTCGTTGGGGGCAAAGCCTTTGTCGATGCACTCGAAACGGTTTCCGGCAAATTCCACCAGTTTGTCCTCAATCATGATGCCGTTCAGGATGTTGCTTTCGCCAATGAAATCGGCCACAAAGGCATTGGCTGGTTCGTTGTATATTTCCGTCGGGGTGCCAATTTGCTGGATGCGGCCATTGCCCATCACCACAATGCGGTCGCTCAGGGTGAGAGCCTCTTCTTGGTCGTGGGTGACATACACGAACGAGATGCCCAGCTTCTGGTGCATGGCCTTGATCTCCATCTGCATGTCCTTGCGCATCTTCAGGTCGAGGGCGGCCAGGGGTTCATCGAGTAGCAATACTTCTGGTTCATTGACGATGGCGCGGGCTATGGCCACCCGTTGTTGCTGACCACCCGAGAGGGAATCCACATCGCGCTCCTCGTAGCCGGTCATTCCCACCATCCTCAAAACACGCTTGACTTTTTGGTTGATGAGGTTTTCGGGCATCTTTTTGATGTTCAAACCAAAGGCCACATTGTTGTACACATTGAGGTGCGGGAAAAGTGCATATTTCTGAAACACCGTATTGACTGGCCTCAGGTGGGGTGGGGTGTCGGTGACGTCCTTTCCGCCAATGACTACGGTGCCTTCTGTGGTTTTCTGAAACCCGGCGATGATGCGTAGCAGCGTGGTCTTGCCACACCCCGAAGGACCCAGGAGGGTGACGAATTCACCCTTACGGACAAATAGGTTGATGTCATCCAGCACGGCCTTTTCACTGAAATATTTCGAGAGGTGTTCGATGTGGATGATGTGTTCTGATTCTTGCATCGTGTTAATTTTCCCGCTAAACTGTTATTTTTTGGTTTGATTGATTGCAAAGATAGATATTTGAAGAATAAACGGCGACCTTATTTGAGGTGTTGTCTGTCCAAATGTTTATTTTAACTTTTTGTAACAGAGGGCTGTCGGGTCTGTTGGTTTTATTGTGCTAATTTAGAGGGATAAAATTTTATAGTTATGAGTGAAAATTTCGATGAGCGCGCCCATACTTGGGATGATGATCCCAAAAAGCTAATGAGATCCAAGGCTGTGGCCGACGGCATCCTGCAAGTAGTACCCTCCAATGGTGGGCTGCGGGCTTTCGAGCTGGGGTGTGGTACCGGGACGCTGGCCTTGATGTTGCAACCCCATTGCCATTCGATGGTACTGGCCGATACTTCGGAAGGGATGTTGCAGGTGTTGGGTCGCAAAATCGAGCAGGCCGGCATCACCAACATCACCATTTCCAACCTGCTGTTGACAGAGGATAACCTCCCAAAACAATCGTTTGATTTGGTTTACACGCAGATGACCCTTCATCATGTGGCCGATTTCAAGGGGATGCTTGAGTTGTTCCACCGGATGCTCGAGCCTGGCGGTTGGTTGTGCATTGCCGACCTGGATCGCGAAGATGGTTCGTTCCATGGTGAGGGTTATGATGGGCACAATGGTTTCGACAGGCAAGAGCTCGAAATGGTTGCTGTCGCAATGGGGTTTGTGCAGGTTGGTTTTTCAACCATTTTTGAAATGGTTAAACCCTGTTCGGATGGTGTGGAAAGAAAATTTCCGTTGTTTTTAATGAGTTGCCAAAAAAATGGTGTAAATTAAACCTATTCCTTTTTGTCATTCAATTATATGGTATGGATGCGGTTGGTAAAATTGAGATCCGGAATCTTCTGCTGAGCGATTACGACGAGTTGAAATCCTCCATGATGGAGGCTTATAAAAACTGGCCTGGTGCGGTATGGAGCAAAAAGAACATCAAGCTGTTGCTCTCCCTTTTCCCCGAAGGGCAGTTGGCCGCTGTGGTCAACGACCATGTGGTGGGTGCTGCCTTGTCCATCATCGTGCAATACAACCGCTTTGGCGACGATCACACCTACGAGGAGATCACCGATAACTACACCTTCAATACCCATACGCCCAAAGGGGATGTGCTGTATGGTGTTGAAGTGTTTATCAAACCAGGATTCCGGGGTTTGCGTCTGGGGCGACGCCTGTACGACCGGCGCAAGGAACTCTGCGAGCAGCTGAATCTGAAAGCTGTTGTTTTTGGCGGGCGCATACCAGGCTATCAGGCCTATGCCGATTCGCTCCAACCCCACGAATACATCCGCAAGGTGAAGTACAAGGAGATTTATGATCCAACACTGACTTTTCAGCTCTCCAACGACTTCCACGTGAAGAAGATCCTTAACAACTATTTGCCGGGCGATAAGGAGTCGAAGGAGTATGCCGTATTGTTGCAGTGGGACAATATTTACTATCTAAAGGATCAGTTTGCGGCGCAGGGAGCCAAGTCGGTGGTACGCTTGGGGTTGATCCAATGGCAGATGCGCAACTACAACACCGAGGATGAGATGTTTGAGCAGGTGGAATACTTTGTGGATGCCGTGTCGGGTTATAAGAGCGATTTTGCCCTGTTCCCCGAGTTTTTTAATGCCCCTTTGATGGCCAAGTTCAACCACCTGAGCGAGGCAGATGCCATCCGCAAATTGGCTGAGCACACCAATGGGATTCGCGACCGGTTTCAGAGCTTAGCGGTTAGCTACAATGTGAACATCATCACGGGCAGCATGCCCTATATGAGTGGGGGTAAGTTGTTCAATGTGGGTTTTTTGTGTCGCCGCGACGGCTCTATGGAGATGTTCGAGAAGATTCACATCACCCCTGATGAGTTGAAATTTTGGGGTCTGACGGGCGGCAACCAAGTGAAGGTGTTCGATACGGACTGTGGTAAAATAGGGGTGCTGATCTGTTACGATGTTGAGTTTCCAGAGTTGCCGCGCATCTTGGCCGATCAAGGGATGAAGATTCTTTTTGTTCCCTTCCTTACCGACACCCAGAATGGTTATTCGCGGGTGCGCCATTGTGCCCAGGCGCGAGCCATCGAAAATGAGTGTTATGTGGCCATTGCCGGGTCGGTGGGCAACTTGCCCAAGGTGCACAATATGGATATTCAGTTTGCCCAGTCGGCCGTTTTTACCCCTTGTGATTTTTCATTCCCCTCCAGCGGAATCAAGGCCGAAGCCACCACCAATACCGAGATGATCCTAGTGGCCGATGTGGACCTGGATCTGATTACCGAGTTGCATTCGTATGGGAGTGTGCGCACTTTGAAGGACCGCCGAAGCGACGTGTACGATTTGAGGGTGATTCCGCAGCCGCCTTTGTTGCGCATGGAGGAGTGAAAATAGAAAAAGGCAGAATTGCTTCTGCCTTTACCCTTAAATCAGCTTGTTAACCAAATCCAAATCTATGAAAAAATCTACACTGCAAAGATGCGTACTATTTGGGTTTACTTTATTGAAGTAATGTTAAACATCTCTAAAACCTTCATTAAATAAGAAAAGGACAGAATTGCTTCTGCCCTTTACCCTTAAATCAGCTAACTAAATCCAAGTTTTATGAAAAATCCCACTGCAAATATGCACCCTTTTTTTTGAATGCAAAATTTTCCGCCGTTAATGTTTGTTAATTTCATTTTAATTTTTGGGTATATTGGTGGTTCTGTCATTTAAAAGGGTGGTTGTGCTTATGAATTGTTATCCTGACCGGCAAAAAGCGTGGTTTGATAGTAGTGGCATAAATCTGTCAACCCGCATTGCTGGCATTTGGGCTTGCGTGCCACACAAACATATCGGCCATGCAAAATCAACCAGTGGTGGGCTATGGCCACCAACTTTTCGGGGATGTGTTCGAGAAGTTGTTTCTCGGTTTCCAAGGGCGTTTTGCTGTTCACGGTCAGCCCTATGCGGGCTGAAACGCGGAACACGTGGGTATCGACGGCCAAGGCCGGTTTTTCGTAAACCACCGAGGCGATCACATTGGCTGTTTTGCGTCCCACGCCGGGCAGCTTTTGCAGCTGGTCCACATCCGAAGGCACCACCCCGCCAAATTCCTCCGTCAGTTTTTTGGCCATCCCCACCAGGTGTTTGCTTTTGTTGTTGGGGTAGCTGCACGAACGGATCAGTTCAAAAATCTCCTCAGGTGTCGCCAAGGCCATATATTCCGCTGTGGGGTATTTTTCAAATATGGCCGGCGTGAGCTGGTTGACCCGTTTGTCGGTGCATTGCGCCGATAGGATCACTGCCACCAGCAACTCGTAAGGGTTGGTGTAGTGAAGTTCGGTCTCGGCCACCGGCATCTCCGCTTGGAAATATTCGATTACTTTGGTGAATAACTCTGTTCGGTCCATTGTTATTTGATGATTTATAGGAAAAGCAACAGGCTGACGGCCATCACCACCATGCCGCCTATGAGGCCGTATATGGAAAGGTGGTGCTCGCCATATTCGCGGGCGGCCGGAAGTAACTCGTCCAAGCTGATGAAAACCATGATGCCCGCCACCCCTGCGAAAAGGATACCGAATATCAGCGGGGTCATGAATGGCATGAGGATCAGATAACCAATGATGGCGCCGATGGGCTCGGCAAGGCCTGACAGGAAGCTGAGGGTGAAGGCTTTCTTTTTGTCACCTGTGGCATAATAAACCGGTATGGAAACGGCTATGCCTTCGGGGATGTTGTGGATGGCAATGGCCACTGCAATCATGATCCCCAGTTTGGGATCCTGCACGGCAGCTGTAAAAGTGGCCAATCCTTCGGGGAAGTTGTGGATGCCGATGGCCAATGCCGTTAAGGTACCCATGCGCATCAGCTTGGCCGATTTGGCTTTCGACGGGTCGTTCATCTCTTCGATGGAGTGCATCTCATGGGGATTCTCCACCGATGGGATGAATTTGTCAACCAAGGTGATCAGCAGCATACCGCCAAAGAACGAGATCACCGTGATCCAGGTGCCCTGCGTATTGCCCAAGGCATCGGAGAGGCTCTCCTTAGCTTTGAAAAAAATCTCCACAAAAGAGACATAGATCATGACGCCAGCCGAAAAACCCAGCGATATGGAGAGGAAACGGGTGTTGGTCTTCTTGGCGAAAAATGCCATGGCACTCCCGATCCCTGTCGATAATCCAGCAAAGAGGGTCAGCCCAAAGGCAAACAGTATGGTGTTGAAATCGATTGCTTCTGTCATGTTATGGATGTCAAATGTTAATTGGAGAGGAGAGGGTTGTGAGCCTCTCTGTCAAGCAAAATTAACATTTCAGAGCTGGTATTGTTGCGTGGCGTTAAAAAAAACGCTGTTAAATATTGTTGTTGCGTTTTGGTTCGTAATTTTTTGCAGGAGTTGTGTCCTGCATGGCTTACTAGAATTGGTGTGTGGTGGAATGAAGGAAGGGGCTGTGTCGCGATCGGCACAGCCCCTTAGTGGTTGAAATGCAGTAGTTTATTTATACAATGATTCTGACTGCTTGGCAATCTTATAGTGGATCAGCAGGCTGATGCCGCCAAAGAGCAGGATCATGGAGAGGTATGCCACTTGCGTGTTGATGCCGGATGAAAGGTTGATGAGCAGTTCGCCCATGAGGGCACCCACGCCAAGCCCAACCAGCAGCAAACCGTACTTGAGCGATGTGGGCGTGCGAGGTTTCTTCTCTGCTTCGTTGAAGAGCGAAGCGTCCTTGCCCGATGCGATCAGAGCCATCCGTTCCTTGCGGCGGTTGCCAAAATAGATTCCACTGATGATGGTTGCGAATATCCCTCCGAACAATACGATGGGAACTAAATCGATGTTAAACATTTTATTTTGTTTTAAAGGTTGATACTGTTTTAATCTGGCTCATATGAGTGTTTCTGAATCTTTGACGCCGGGTTGGATTCGCCGGTTACAGATTTGATGTGAAAATTTGTATCCAGCTATTTTTGGGCGATGCATTCATACTTTCGCTCCTCCGGAGCTTGATTCGAATGGTTTATTCTACACATGCTTTGCTTGTATTTGCCTACCGATCTTTTGCCGCTCTGCGGCAGATTGGGTTGCGTGAAGTCCAAAGGACTTGAATATGAATAGCCGCCGGTGAAAACTGTGGAAACATGGTTCCCGTTGATGCACAACGCCGGAGGTGTGAATGTTTTTTTCGTTTAAATGTTTTTTCCTTGTAACTTACTGGTGTTTTCTGGCGTCATAATGTTGTATGAAAAATAATCAGGATAAGAAAATAATAGAGCAGGTCTTGCGGGGCGACGTCGCTGCTTTTTCGCTGATTGTTGAGCAATATAAAAAAATGGTGTTCACCCTGGCTTTGAATATCCTTAAAAACCGGGAAGATGCCGAAGAGGCCACTCAGGATACCTTTTTTAAAGCTTACCAGTCGTTGGCCGGATTCAAAGGCGAGTCGTCGGTGAGTACTTGGCTCTACCGGATTGTTTATCATACCTCAATTTCGATGTTGCGAAAGCGAAAGGAAACAACTGTGGATCTTGATGGCCTTGACCGGATGACCACATCTAGCATCAGCACTCAGCCGCAGAACGGGCAGCGCCTGGAGATTCAGGACCGCAAGCGAATGCTCAAGGATGCCTTGTTGCAACTCGAAGATGACGACGCTTTTATTGTATTGCTCTTTTATTACAAGGAGCAGTCGGTGGAGGAAATTGCTGCCATCACATCGTTGAGTACAAGCAATGTGAAGGTGAAACTGCACCGGTCTCGCAAAAAGTTGCAGGAGATATTGAGTGTCACCATGAAAACAGAAATGGACTCATTGTTGTAAAATTGTAGGTTATGAAAGATTTTAAATCAGATAGGGATCCCTTTTACGAACTTTTTTCATCCTTCGAGGAGGAGAGTCCCTCCGAGGATTTGACGCGCCAAACGATGAGCCGGATCCTCGTCGACTGGAGCAAGAAACCCACCATTCAATCCTCCCTTTTTTGGAAAGACTATTTATGGTTTCTCATTGGTGGTGCCGCCATCGTTGTCCTGTTGGCGTTGTTCCCTTCCCAGTTAGGCATTGAACCGGACGCTTCTTCCAATTGGTTGTCGGGTAGTTTGGAACCGCTTTTCAATTCGGTGGAACGAGTAGGGCAGTTGGTTCACCCTCTGGTGTGGTTGGTGCTGATGGGCGGCCTGGTGTTGGTGCTGTTCGATAATTTGGTGAGCCGGGTGCGCAAGGTGTGAGGATATTGAAGCGAAAAAAAATCCGTGAGATTTGGGGCACGTGCCTCGAATTCACGGATTTATTGTTTATGGCTGGTCAATACGGAATAATGTTTTCCAGTATCTTTTCTTCAAACCAGGGATCCTCGCTGTGTTTTAGCCAAAAGGCGAGTTCCTTCAACAGATCTTTGGCGATTTTGCTGGAGGGGTTAAAATCGAGATTGTTGAGTTCGTACGGATCTTTTTTGTGGTCGAAGAAGAGGATTTTTTGAATTTTCTTATCTTTTGTAATGGAAAGGGAGAGGGTGTATCGATCGGTTTTTACACCTCTAGCCACTGGGAAATAGTTATTTACCAATCCGTTGGCGTCCTTATTGCCATCCACATTTTTAATGTATATGGCTGACCGTGGCAACTTTTTCGATTGGTCGGTCAGGGTTTTCGCATAGTTAAAACCATGCCGGTTGTTGGGTAGCTCTGCTTCCAAACCCGCTAATCCAAGGATGGTGGGGAGAATGTCAGGAGTGCTCAACATGGCCTTGTTGAGGCCGGGCTTCAGTTTTTGTGGCCACCGGATGATGAAAGGCACATCATAGGCTTCGCTGTAGATGGTGTTTTTGGCGTCTTCCAATCCATGGCTGCACATGGTTTCTCCGTGGTCGGAAGTGAAGACCACAATAGTGTTTTCATCCAATCCGGTCTCCTTAAGAGCGTCCAAAATTCGTCCAAACTCCCGGTCAATGGCTGTGATGTTGGCGAAATAGTAAGGTGCCGAGGTGGCTTTGGCAAGTTTGGTGTCGGCATTCTCCCTGACCAGAAGTTCGTCGATCCCTATTTTGTTGTATAAGTTCAGATCCTCTTCCATGCAATCCTTCAATGAACTGTAAGGATGGTGTGGCGGATTCATGGCAACAAAGAGGGCAAAGGGTTGCTCGCTCTGGTCGGATGCTTTTTGTCTGATGAACTCAATCGCCTTATCGGCATCGTGTTGGGCTGAAAAAATGCCCGGGCGATGTGCTTGGCCATTTGTATCAAAATACCGGGGATCCTTGTGTATGTCCCTGGTTCCGTAGGAATACCAATAGTCAAAGCCATGGCGTTTTTCGGCAGGTGTGTAGGCATCCCAGGCAGGCCAGCGCTCTTCCACATAAGTACCCGGTTTTTCAGGATTGTTGGGCGTTGGGTAGTCGAGGTGCCATTTGCCGATGTAACCTGTTTGGTAGCCTTGTTGTTTGAGGATGTCGGTGTAGCAAACAATTTCTTGTGGCAATGAGCTGATGGGGCGCGTGGCGTTGCAGTTGAGCGGCACACCGCTTCTTGATGGGTAAAAGCCTGTAAAAAGGGAGCCCCTGTGTGCACTTGACACGGGGGTGTTGCTCACGGCTGAGGTTAACACCAACGATTGGCGGGCAAAGATGTTTAGGTTGGGTGTGTAAACCGGGTCGGGTTTTGTATTGAGGGCACCCTTGAACGGTTTTTCGCCCCAGAATCCCATAGCTTGTTTCCTGTACTGGTCGGGAAACACATACACAATATTTGGGCCTCTCTTTTCTGTTTTTTCGCCGGTCTCTTTTTTGTTTTGGGCTTTTAGCCCCGGTTGCATAAAAACCAGAGCCACCGAAGCCGATAGAATTAGGTTGTTTTTTAAATGATTGAAGGTCATGGCGTTGTTTTAACGGTAAGCACCAATGGAATATATGAACAAAAAGTCCATTTTTTGCATTGGTGCTTGCTTTGTGATTTAATTATTTATTTTACACAATGTGCGCATGATTGAGCAGTCATAATGACATTCCCCTGCCTTTGCTTTAGTCTGACTAGCGCTTCCACATAATAATAATCGGCATAAATGATGGGAGCGTCAATTTCGCTGCGATGGGGTACACTACCTACGCTGTGTTTCAAAATGTAAAAGTTGTTTTCCCCTTGTTTCGCCTGGTATACTGAGGCCAGGCTGTTCATAATTTTCATGGCTTCGTCCATCACATTTTGCTTGGTGTAGGCGCTCAGCTCAATCAGTGCTGATGCGGTGATGGCAGCGGCCGAGGCATCGCGCGGTGCTTTGGGTATGTCGGGGGCATTGTAGTCCCAATAGGGTACACGATCCTGAGGGATGGCCGGATTGTTGATTAGGAAGGCGGCAATCTTTTCAGCTTGAGCCAGAAATTCAGGCCTTTGGGTGTAACGGTAGCTCATGGTGAACCCATAAATAGCCCAAGCCTGTCCGCGTGCCCATGACGATTCGTGGGCAAAGCCCTGTGCGGTGTGTTTGTTCCTGATTTCGCCGGTGATGCTGTCGTAATCAATCACATGGTAACAGCTCATGTCTTCTCTGAAATGGTTTTTCATCGTTGTCAAGGCGTGTTGCTCGGCAATTTTGTGGTAGGTGGAGTCGCCCGTCATCCGGGTGAGCTCAAACAACAATTCCAGATTCATCATGTTGTCGATGATCACCGGATATTGCCAACCCCGTTTCGATTGCCATCCCTTGTCGGTATCCCAGCTTTTGATGCAACCCACATTGGGGCTGTATCGTGATATCAGCGTGTTGCCTGCGTCAATGAGTATCTGTTTGTAGGCTTCATTTCCTGTCAGTCGGTAACCATTGCCATAGGAGCACCAAAACACGAAACCCAAATCGTGGTAAAAGGGCAGGAATCGATGGTCCTGATATATGGACTGCAGCTTGTCGGCTCCCTCTTTCCAATGGGTCTTTGTGGTGTCGTTTTCGTACAAGTACCAGCATAATCCGGGGAAAAAGCCCTCGCACCAATCGAAGTTCGGGTTTGAGTATTTAATTTTGCCATTTTCAACCGTTCGGGGTAGTTGGTTTGCCTGAACAGCCTCTTTCAATAGCAGGTGTGTTTGATTGTTGGCTTTGGTCAGGTTGGTTTCAACAAAATCTTTCGCATCTGGTGGTTTGTTGCATCCCATCCATGACAATGCAATGATCAGCACTGTTGTTGTTTTTAGAGATTTCATATTTGTTTGTTTTATTATGGTTTTCCATGATTGTTTTTGCAAATTTAGGATTCCTCATGTTTTGTTTTTAATTGTTAAGGGGAGGTGAAGAGGTGTTGAATTTGTGTTGTTGTGTTTTAAGTGTTTTATTTGTAGGGTTTTGAGAGTAAGATTCAAGCGCGAAGCTGTACTGTTGGTGGCTGTGTTTTGAACGATTCCTGATATTTTTTAATCATTTATTAACTATCTTGCCGCCAAATGTTGTATTCATTTAATCATCTTGTTTATGAGAGGGCTGTTGTGTTTCTTGTTTTCCTGTTTTATCGTTTTTTTTACCAGTCTTACTTCTGCCCATACTTTCAGGAAGATCAGTGTGCACCAGGGTCTCTCTCAAATTTCGGCCACAGCTATTGTTCAGGATGAACTGAACCGAATCTGGATTGGAACCCGCGATGGATTGAATGTTTACGACGGTGAACGCATCAAGACTTACCGGCCCGAAAAAGGGAACCGAAATGCTTTGTTGGGAGCGCATATCATGTCGATGGTTAGTCATGCGCATCATATTTGGGTGTCAACCCACGAGGGCGTATCTTGTTTGAACCTCTACACCAATAGCTTTGAACAGTATCCCATGCGAGGGGTGAATGGGGTGTTCTTATTGAAGGAGCAGGTATATGCCAGTACGCCCAATGGGTTGATGCGTTTCGATGATTCCTTGTCGCGATTTGTGCAGGCTTCTGAACTGTTCAAGCCTGCAAAGGCAGTGACCTCTCTTGGTTATTCGCCCAAAGATCAAACAGTTTGGGTGGGCACGCATGATGGATTGTATGGCGTTTCATCCCATGGCGAGACTCGGAAAGTTTTGGAAGTTAATGTCTCTTCCCTTTTGGTCGATTCCAAACAACAGGTGTGGGTTGGTACATACAACCAAGGGCTTTATCATCTGGATGGAAAGGGCGTGTTTTTGGATAGTTTTATGTCGCAGGAAAATTCGTTTTCGTTGGCCGATAATTTTGTTCGTGCCCTGTGCGAAGACGACAAGGGGAACGTGTGGGCCGGAACTTTCCGCGGCATCTCAATCATAGATCGGGAAACCAAGCGTATTGAAAATGTTCAAAGCCGCAACGACGACCAATCGTTGTCGCACAACAGCATATATTGCATATTTAAGGATCAGGAAGGGACGCTTTGGATAGGCAGTTACTTTGGTGGTGTAAACTATTGCAATCCCCGGTTCGAGGTTTTCACCCACTACAAGACCAAAAATGATGAGCGAACGGGTACTTCCTATCCCGTAATAGGAACGATGTTCGAAGACGAACAGCGCAACATCTGGATTGCAACCGAAGGGGGTGGGATTGATTATTACGACCGCAAAAAGGGTTTGTTCCGTTACCACTATCTCACCACCAAGGAGAAGAGGCAAAAGCCAGTCAATGTAAAGGCTTTGTATAAGCCTGATGCCAATACCTTGTTTGTGGGAACTTACTTGAATGGGTTCGGTATTTTTGATATTCCATCTGGTGCCTTCCGCTATTATTTGCCCAATCCTGCCGATCCCCATGCCATCACCTCCAATGTGGTGAACTGCATCATTCCCTACCGGAACCGTTATCTTCTGGGGACACACTCCGGATTGGTGTTGTACGACCACACAACCCACCATTTTGCACCATTTGCACCAACCAAGGAGATGGAAGAGCTGCAAGGGCAGGTGATTTATTCTTTGTATGAAGACAGTAATGGTACCTTGTGGGTTGGTACCGAAAACGAAGGTTTGTATGCCTACCGCAGCAATGGTGAATTGCGGGTTTACCGATGCGACCATACTGAAGGAACCATTGGTGCCAATGCCATCAATGTGGTGTTTGAGGACCATTTATTTCGTCTTTGGATCGGCACCAATGGGGGTGGACTGAACCGCTACAATCCCGATGAGGATAATTTCGTATCCTACACCAGCCGTAAAAACGGCCTGGGTGGCGACTTTGTTTATGGCATCCAGGAGTCCCGGTTCGGGAACTTGTGGGTTTCCACCAGCAAGGGGTTGTCTCGGTTCGATGTGGAAAATGATAAGTTTTACAATTACGACAATCGCTCGGGGTTGCCCATATCCGAAACAAACCATGGATCCCTGTTGCTGACCGCCGATGGTCAGTTGTTTATCGGTGGTGTGGATGGGCTGGTGAGTGTCGATGAAACGCGGCTGATTGTTAAACCTCGCAAGGTGAACCTCTATTTTACCGGGCTGGTGGTGAACAACCGCAGGATCACCGCCAACGATGGGACGGGAATTCTGGCGGAGGAGATTCCTTTTGTCGAAAAGATTGTTTTGAAGCCGTCTCAGAATAATTTGTCGTTGCAATTTGCCAGTTCCGCCTATTTTCCCGTTCAAAAGATGAGTTATCAATACAACTTGGGCGGTAATGATTCGGAATGGATCGATTTGCAGGATGAATCGGGTGTCTCTTTTGCCAATTTGAGTTCCGGAACCTACCGGTTGCGTGTGAGAGCAATCGACCGGGTAGCTGAGCAGCCGCTGGCCATGTCTGAAATGGAGGTGGAAATACTGCCCCCTTTCTACAAATCATGGACGGCCATGCTGATTTACCTGTTGTTGGTTTTGGGAATCATTTATTTGGGAAATACCATTTATCTTTCGAAAATCAGGTTGATGGACAAAATTGAGGCTGAAAAGAGGGAGAAGGAAAAATTGGAGGAGTTGAACAATCTGAAACTGGGTTTTTTCACCAATATTTCGCACGAATTCCGAACGCCATTGACCATGATCAGCGGAACGGCCGATTTGCTCCTGATGGAAGAAAAACTGCCGGCCAAGGTTGGTGAAAAATTGAAAACCATCCAGAACCATAGCGCCCGGTTGTCGCGCTTGATCACCGAGTTGCTCGACTTTAGAAAAATACAGCAGGGTAATTTGAAGCTTAAGGTTGTTGAAAATGAGTTGGGTGCCTATTTGACTGGAATTTTCAATGCCTTTGCCGATTATGCCCAACGTTACCATATCAAATTTGATGTTCAAAGGCCCGGTGATCCCCTTTTGCTTTGGTTTGATCCCTTGCAGATGGAGAAGGTCTTCTTCAACATACTCTCCAATGCGTTCAAGGTGGTGAAGGAGAAGCATGGCATCATCAAAATGACCGTGAATGAGTTTCCCGACAGGGTGGATGTGGTGGTTACCGACAATGGCCCTGGGATGAGTCAGCAAGAGACGCTCCGTGTATTTGACCTGTTTTATCAGGTGGAAAGTGGCGATGCAAGCTTGAAAAGCAAAGGAACCGGCATTGGGCTGACCTTGGTGAAAAGCATTGTTGATGCCCACCAGGGGAACGTGCAACTGGTGAGCAAGGAGGGCAAAGGTGTTTCGGTTGTTGTCTCCATTCTGCGGGGAGCAGAACATTTTGATCCTTCGGTATTGGTTCGGGAGCCGGGAGCCGATTATTATAAAACATCTCTGGCCGTTTTGGATGAGCGGGTGGGGAATGGCAAAGCAACCTGCACCAGCCATGGCGAGATGCCTTTGCATACGTTGCTGGTAGTGGATGATGACCCGGACATCCGGAAGTTGCTCCTGGATGTTTTCCAACCAACCTACAAAGTGCTCGAAGCATCCAATGGGGAAGATGCGCTGGTTGTGGCCCTTGAAAAACAACCCGATGTGATCCTCTCGGATGTGATGATGCCTTTGATGAGCGGAACCGAACTGTGCTCGAAAATCAAACGCAACCTCAATACCAGCCACATCCCGGTTGTACTGGTCACGGCCAAATCGGAGTATGAACACGTTGTGGAAGGGCTGGAAACAGGTGCCGACGAGTACATTTCCAAGCCTTTCGACATCCAGCTCCTGCAACTGAAGGTTAAAAATCTGATACAAAACAGAATCAACATCCACAAGCGATACAGTAAAGAGCCAGGGATGGCCATTGTTGAAATAACTCGTAATCCGGTCGACCAAAAATTGTTGGAGATGGCCAGGGATATCATCTTGAAAAATATCGACAACCCGGCTTTTGATGTCAACTTGTTTGCCCAACAAATGGGATTGGGCCGCACCCGCCTGTTTTCAAAAATCAAAAGCCTCACCGGTCAAACGCCCAACGACTACATCATGTCGGTGCGGTTGAAAAAAGGTGCCGAATTGCTTCAAGGCAACGAAGGGTTGAATGTTTCGGAAGTGGCCTATACCGTTGGGTTTAGTAATCCCCGCTATTTCAGTCAATGCTTCCGCGATTATTTTGGGGTCTCCCCGAGCAAGTTTTGTAAAACGCCGGGTGATGGATTGCCCGAAAAAGATGAATAGCATTCCGTTTGTTATCAGTGGATTGTTCGTACAGATAGGTTTTATTGCACTTTTCATGCACAAATCCTGTACGATCCCATACATTATTTAACCTTCATTGATCTATTTTAGCGGGGTCTAAAATTGCTATCTATGAAGTTTATATTGTTTCTGACCGGATTTTGCATTTCGTTGCAGCTGTATTCCCAAACAAATGTTTTGTGGGACGATTACCTGCAAAACCGTCCCAAAGGGGAGGCAACCATTTTGCCCGATTTTTCTTACGCTGGTTACCACCGCGGTGAAAAAGCCATTCCTGAGGTGAAGTACAAGGTTTTCGATATTGCCGATTATGGCGCAGTGCCCAACGATACCCTTTCGGATCGGGCAGCCATTGAAAAAGCTGTTGCCGCCGCCGTGCAAAATGGTTCGGGCATCGTTTTCTTTCCTAAAGGACGGTTTGTGGTCAACGACGGTTCTGAAGAGACCCTACCCATTACCATCAAAGCTAAGAATCTGGTGCTGAGGGGCAGTGGTTCGGGTGTGGACGGAACAGAATTGTTTATGAAAAATGTACTTCCGGCAAAAAATCCCGAACAGATGTGGACTTCCCCCTATATGTTTGAGTTGGTGGGCGGAGGATCCGAAACCGCGGTTACCGAAGTGGTGGCCGATGCAACAGCCGGTTCGTTTGACATTGAGGTGGCCGATGCCTCTAAATTGAAGGCTGGTCAGTGGATTGTGCTGCGGCTACAAAATAACGACCCGGAGCTTGTGCGATCCGAATTGCAGGGGCGCGAACCCGATGTGCGTTGGACTGCAATCCGAAACAAGGGCGTGTACGTTAATGTCTATCATCAGATTGAAGCTGTGAGCGGATCGGTTGTAACGCTTAAGGAGCCCCTGCATAAAGCCATCGAAAGCAAGTATGGATGGAAGGTGCTAGGTTATGCCCATTTTGAAGAGGTGGGCGTGGAGGATATTGCTTTCGTAGGCAACTGGAAACAGACGTTTGACCATCATGCCGACTGGATTCACGATGGCGGCTATTCGCTGCTCAAGTTCCAACGGTTGGCCAATAGTTGGATCTGCAATTGCCGTTTTACCGATTTGAACCGCGCCGTTAACCTCGTTTTGTGCAGCAATGTCAGTGTGCTGAATTGCACCATCACCGGAACACCAGGGCACAGCGCCATCAGTTCGAATGCCTCTACCCGGGTTTTCATTGGCAAAGTGGTTGATACATCTTCCCAGTTCCATGCTTGCGGGGTCACCGGACCCACCATGGCGACGGTATTGTGGCGGATCACCAACAACAGCAACACCTGTTTTGAAGCGCATGCTTCCCAACCCCGTAACACCTTGCTCGATAACGTGCAAGGAGCCATCATGCACAACCGGGCAGGCGGAGCCAACGAAAACCTCCCCAATCACCTCGATCATCTTGTTTTGTGGAATTACCGCGATATCGGTGAAGGGACATCAGATTTTGAATTCTGGCCCGAAAAACGGAAATACTTTAAAATGTTGCCGCCAACCATCGTGGGTTTTCCTTCAGGAACCACCACCTTCAATGCCGGACAATTGAAACATCTGCTTTTTCAAGGCACCCTGGCCAATCCCGAATCGTTGTGGGAAGCCCAGTTGAAGCTCCGTTTGGGTAAATTGCCCGAATGGGTGGAGAGGCTGAAACAGTAACTATAAAATGATTTGTAACTAACTAAAAAGAAAATATTATGAAACGTCTTATTGCTTATTTTACTCTGGGGCTATTGATCTCTTTCCCTGTTATTTCGCAGGCTCAAAAAACCATCAAGGTGAAGGTCTCTGAAGATGCCTTCGTTCAAGGTGGTGAAACATCAACCGAAGCCTTGGGCACCACGCTTCCTGATCGTTTGCGGGTTCAAAAGTCTGATGGCAATGACAAGTACTCCCGCAGCACTTATTTGAAATTTGCTTTCGATGCGCAAAAGAATTTTTCTTCTGCTGTGTTGAATGTTTGTGTCAAGGTCAATGCCAGCAAAAATGATGCGGATGCCCAATTCACCCTTGATGTGTATTCAACCGAAAGCGGCGAGTGGAACGAAAGCGCCATCACCTTCGAAACCCGTCCTGCCATCAAAGATTTGATGGGGCAGACAACCCTGGCACCCAATGAAAACAACGAATGGACTCAAATTGAACTGGATGTCGCTTTGTTGAAAAGCTTGGTAAAGGCCAATGGCGGAGAGGTAACTCTGGTGCTGTACAATGAGGCGTTTAATCAGACCTCGGCCGATGTGATATCGAAAGAGCGGAAATGGCAGAATGGTGCTCCTGCCAAACGGGAAGCTTTTGTGGAATTGAAATAATGGAATGATGAGATATTTTTTATTGATTTTTGCTGGGATGGTGTTGGCTTCTGTTTGCCTCGCCCAGGGTGGTGATTTCAACCATCCAACCCTGATTTCTTTCGAAACCGGCTTGCCACAGAACATTTCTGCCGGCAAAAATGGGTCTTTGAAACTTTCGGATCTTCACTATAAGCATGGCAAACAGTCGTTGATGTGGAAATGGCGGGGTGAAGGGACGTTGACTTTCGCGCAGGAGATTGGCTTTAAGCCTTTCGATCCTTCTAAGGAAGAAAAATCCATTGGCTCTTTTGTCGGTTGGTTTTACAACGAAAAGCCGATGGCCGACTCGTTGACTTTTGTCTTTGGGACCAATCAAACAGAGAACTGTTCGTTCCGGATGGCGCTCAATTTCAAAGGTTGGCGTGGCATTTGGGTGGCTTTTGAGCGCGATATGAAAGGTAAACCTGTTGAAGGCATGAACTTCATGCGCATCGAAGTACCCCAGGGGGCTTCACAGGGGACCTTGTTTCTCGACCACCTGTTCCTTTGCACCGACATCGACAGCCGCCACCACACACCCGATCATCAGGTGCCTTTTGTCAACGCCCAAACCACCATGCATTGGCTGATGCTGGAGAAGGTGAGCCATTTTCGACCCGACATGCCTCTTCAAGAAGCATTGACAAAAGAGGATGTTAAGATGATGAAGGTGGTAGATGACCGGTTTTTTGCCGAGGTGTTCAAAAAACAAAACGTCACCACCTCAAAAATGGAGGAGCTCAGGAAGAAATTTGATTTCTATGGCATAACCCGATCCGGCAAAAATATATCCGGCCTGCCCATCTGGTTCACCCGGGCGGCCGAACTTTACGTGACGCTGGCAGGACAACAGGCGGCGAAGTTTTACGACCGCAGTGGACAAGAGGTGCAAGCCTATTTCGATTTGATGTATGCCATTGCCTGTTCGTATAAAAGTACGGGTGATATGGCCTTGCAAGGGGAGTTGAAACAGATGTTTCTCGACCTGTACGACCACATGCTCGACCAAGGAATTGCCGCTGGCAGTGGGTTGGGCACCATTCACCACTATGGTTACAGCTGGCGCAACTATTTCACGGCGCTCTTCATTATGAAAGATGAACTGAAGGCTACCAAGCGGCTCGACTCTGCCGTGGATGGCCTGTTCTGGTTCTCGGGCGTTGGTGAAACGTTTGAAAAGCCCTTGCAGCTGGGTATGGATATGGATGCCTTCAACACCGCCACCATGGGCCGGCTCGCCAGCATCCTCATCATGCCCGATTCGCCCGTTAAGAAACAATACCTGAGCTGCTTCTCGCGCTGGATCGACAATGGACTGCAAATACCCACCGGTTTGGAAGATGCCTTCAAAATCGATGGCTCAGTTTACCACCATGCCAACCATTATCCCGCTTATGGGGTAGGGGGACTCGAAGGCGCCACGAAAATGGTTTACTTCTTGAGCAATACCTCTTTTAAGGTGTCGCAGGCCGGTCACGAAAATCTCAAAAAGGCGTTGCTGACCATGCGTCTTTACTGCAACCTTCTGGAATGGCCCATCTCCATGTCGGGGCGCCATCCCAACGGGAAAGGCAAACTGGTGCCCAACCATTTTGCCTATCTGGCCAAAGCTGGGTCGCCCGATGGCACCCAACCCCTTGATGGGGAACTGGCTTCAGCCTATTTGAGGCTGGTGGCAGGCAAGAAACAGGATGTCAATGCACAATACTTTCAGCAGCAAAGCATTCAGGCTGAGAAGGCGCCCAATGGCCATTGGACTTTGCCTTATGCTGCCGCCTCCATTCACCGGAGGGGGGAATGGCTGGCCACGGTGCGGGGACATTCGCGCTACCTTTGGGCTGCCGAGCATTATATAGGTGCCAACTATTATGGGCGTTATCTGGCCCACGGTGCCTTGCAGATTCAAGGCCAAGGCAAACCGGTCAACCTGAAGGCGAGTGGATTTGTACAGGAGGGATGGGATTGGAACCGGATACCAGGCACCACCGTGGTGGAGATGCCTCTGGATCGTTTGCGCGCCAACATCCTGAATGTGGATCAATTTTCAGGTTATGAAGAGATGCTTTTTTCCGATGAGCCGTATGCCGGCAGTGTGGCCATGGATGGTCGGGATGGCCTGTACGCCTTCAAGTTGCATGAGCACGACAAATACAATGGTTCCTTGCGAGCCAATAAATCCTATTTCTTCTTCGGCAATAAAATCATCTGCTTGGGTAGCAACATTGAAAACAGGGTAGAGGAATTGCCAACGCATACCGTTCTTTTCCAGAATCATTTCAACAAAGGAAACGAGTCGCTTACAGTTGATCAAAAGTTGATTCCTTTTGGTACCGACTCGGCTTTCATGGCGTCCGGCAGCATCATCATGGACAATAAACGCAATGGTTATTTTATTCCTGAAGGTGATGTTTCGGTTTTGTTGAATGAACAAACCTCGCGCGACCAGGCCTCTGAGAAACCCACCAAGGGAAATTTTGCATCGGCAGTGTTGAATCATGGGATAGCGCCTCAAAATGGCAGCTATCAATATTGCATGTTGGTGGATGTGGAACCATTGGAACTGGTCAATTTCAAGCAGCAGATGCAGTCTGGCAAAGAGGCTCCTTACCGGGTGCTCCAAATGGATGCCACAGCCCATATTGTTTTCGATGCGGAGAGCGCCACCACAGGCTATGCATTTTTTGGTACGTCGGGCAATCACAACCAAGGGTTGATCAGGGCCAACAGTTTGCCCTGTATGGCCATGACGCGGATCGAGGGCAATAAACTTGTGCTGAGTGTGGTCAACCCCGATCTGGCTCTGTATGCCGGTGAAGCCGATGAGTTGTACGAAAATGGAAAACGCGTGGAGCGCAGCATCTATTCGCGCCCATGGAAAAACAATGAAAGCTCTGTCACCGAGTTGGAAATTACCCTGCAAGGTCATTATGCCGGAAGTCATGAGTTGCTGAAAAGCATTAAAGCTGAAAATGGACTGACGCACCTGGTTTTTAATTGTAAGGATGGCCTTTATACTCAGGTTGAATTGCAAGTTGTTGATTGATAGCTGGGTGGATAGTGGTGTGAATTGTGTTGTGAATTGTGTTGGTGTACAATTTTAGCAATAGATGTGAATGATTGTTAACATACATTTGGTGTGAGACAGGTAAATTTGACCTTGTAATCAGCTTCCCTGGATGGTTTGATTGTCGATCAGTCAAACCATCCAAGGAATAAATTAAATCGTAGTTTTATGAAAAAAATATTTCTTTTCTTGATTGGTTTGACCGTTGCATTTCTGACCAGTCGATGTACCGAAGATTCTTTTGGCGGGGAGAGTGTTGTGGAGGCTTCCCCAACCACTCTGACTTATGCCGAGGTGCTCCAAGTTCGGGAGGGAAAGGCCTTCAAGTCGGGCATACCGGCTGTGGGTTCGGGCGGCCCAAGTTTGAAATTTGAAATTTTGGGTGGTACCCTATTGCAATCAGAATTGACAGCCGATATGTTGGCTGCCTTTTCCATTGTAGATACAACAGGAATTGTATCGGCTCCTGCCAACAACATCCTGACCGAGGGTGAGTACAAATTGAAAATAAAAGTGGCCAACGCCAAAGGTTCAACCATCTTCAACGAAGGTTTTAAAATGGTGATCCTGCCTGCGTTGGTTGAAGGGTTGGCTTATCCCACCAACACCATAACTTTTGAACGGGGCAAGGACAATGTGTCAGAGGCGCCCGATTTTGCCGGGAACAAGCAGGATGTTGTTTTTTCATTGGTTGAAACCGAAGGCTCCGCTTTCTTCTCCATCGATGCATCCACGGGAAAAATTGCTATGAGTGCCGCTTCGTTGCCCGAGGCTGCTAGTTATAAGTTGACTGTTGCCGTTGACAATAAGGCAAACGAAGTTCAGACCTTCAAAGATGTGGTTACCATTGAGGTGGTATCGAAACCCTATGGCCTGGTTTACGAACCTGCTGAGAAGGAAGTTGCTGAGTACGCTTTGGGCTTTTCTTCCGTTCCCGCGGTTAAAGCCTCCAATCCCTCTTCGTTGAAATACTCTTTGGGAGAAAACAGCTCACCCTACCTGTCGATTGATGCCAACACTGGTATGGTTTCTCTGGCCGCCATGCACCCATTTAGGCTGGGCGAATTGGTTTCCGTTGATGTTCGGGCTACCAACAACTTGGGTAGTACGCTCTTTGAGGATGTTTTCACCTTCAAGATTGTTGCCCAGGAACCTGTTGCTCCTTACGATTTTTCCTATTTGAACTCGAGTGCGGTTGTGGGGCAGGGGAAAGCATTTGTGAGCGACATCCCCAATGTCAAAGGGGCTTATCCCATCCGTTTCTCCTTTGAATCGGGCAATGGAAGTGGTCAATTCATCATTGATGAAACAACCGGGCAGATCAGCCTGCCTGTTGGCCATATATTGGCTGTTGGCGATTATGTGCTGAAAGTCAAAGCCGCCAATGCTTTTGGCGAAGCAGTCGTGGATTTTGGTGTTACCATTTCAGCGCCACAGATGCAAATTATTTTTGATGCCGATTTCAAAACCCTCGGCAGTACCGGCAACATGAAGGCGATTGACCTTGATAACAATATGGACGCCTCCACCAGAAAAAAAGGATGGATTGGCTATGGTGGCATGTGGTTGAAAGACAATATAAAACAAAATGGGGTGCAGATGTTCAGCGACAAAGTGGAGAACAACGACTGGCTCGTGGCCGAAAATGTCAACCTGTCGGGATTCTCTTCGGTTGAGCTGTTCCTGGAGTATTACCTTTTGTTTTCGGAAAACAATTCGGATGTGAACAAGTTGATGGTCAAGGTGTCGGAAGATTACACCGGCAATGTGGAGAGTGCCACCTGGCATTTGGTCAGCAATGGTGAGGTTTCGCAATTCTTCGACGACAACCATAGCCTGTTGGGCAGTGCCACCAAAATTGTGGCAGCGAATCCTGCCGCCGATCAGGTGTTGGCTTCCGATTATGTGGAGCAGGTGAAACTGGATTTGGGTCAATATGCAGGAAAGACCATCACCATTGCCATCCATGCGCACCATTCGTTGCAATACAATCCTGCCAAGACCTTGGCCACATTAAGCCGTGGCGCGTGTGTCACCAATTTTATTGTGAAAGGTGAATAACAGGTGGCCGAAAGGTTGACAAATAATGATTCAAAGATGAATGTGGTAAGAAATAAATAAAAATCGCATGAAAAAACTGATTGTCATATTTTTATCAATGTTCTTGTCAATGGCCTTTGCCATTGCCCAGAAGAAGGTCACTGGCAAGGTGGTCGACGAAAAAGGGGAGAGCATTCCCGGAGTCAATATCCTGGTAAAGGGCTCCTCCACCGGCTGTATTACCGATGTGGACGGGAAGTTTTCGCTCCAAGTGGAAAACCTCAAACAGACCTTGTCCTTCTCTTTTATTGGCTATAAGAGCGTCGAAGAACCGTTGAACAACCGTTCGGAGCTCAATATCATACTTTTCCCCGAGGTGGCCCTGCTCGATGAGGTGGTGACCGTGGGTTACAACGTGGTGCGCAAACGCGATTTGACTGGTTCGGTGGGGCAGGTTAAGAGCGACGACCTGGTGCGGAGCCCTGTCACCAACTACGACCAGGCTTTGGCCGGACGGGTTGCCGGGGTGCAGGTTTCGGCTTCCGATGGAACACCCGGCCAGGGGTTGAACATCGTTATCCGAGGCGGCAACTCCATCACCGGAAACAACTCGCCGCTCTACGTGGTGGATGGTATTCCTTTGGAAAACTTCGATCCGGCCAGCATCAGCACCAGCGACATCAAGGACTTTGATGTACTCAAGGATGCTTCGGCAACCGCCATCTATGGGTCGCGTGGTGCCAATGGTGTGATCATTATTACCACTAAGAAGGGTGGGGACGATGGCAAAACCATTGTTACTCTGGGGGCTTCGCTTGGCGTGCAACGCATCCCATCGCGCATGGAGGTGATGTCGCCCTACGATTATGTGTTGTATGAGCAAGAGGTGGCTTACCTTAAAGGGGCTTCCGATATTGCCAGCTTCAACGAGCATTGGATCGATCCGGAACCGTATCGCGGTGTGGCAGGCACCAGCTGGCAGGATAAGATTTTCCGCGATGGCTTGGTACAAAACTATAATCTATCCATCAGTGGAGGTGATAAAAAGACCAACCTCTATTTTTCAACCGACTATACCGACCAGAAAGGTACGCTGTTGAACACCGGATTTAAAAAAATCAACAACAACCTGAAGGTGAACCACCGCATCAACCAAAAGGTGCAGGTGGGTGGTTACATGACTTACTCATTCATTAAGCGCGAGGGGCTCGATATTTCGGGCAGCAACCGTCACAGTGTGATTCTGGATGCTGTAACCTTCCGCCCGGTGAGTCCCATCGTAGATGATGGTCGCGATGGTGGCATCAACTACGACGACAATCCCAACGATTTGCGGTTTAACCCAGTGAAGACGTTGAACAATACCGATTATGCCCGCCGCCAGGATGTGGTGCGCGCCAACGGTTTTATGAATTATGATCTCAACAAGAAGTTGCGGTTGAAACTTTCGGTTACTTATCAGGCAGATAACCGGAAGGAGACGGTGTTTTACAATAAGGACACGTATCAGGGAACCAAAGGTTCCGATGGCATCAACGGTGGGTTGACCGACCGTCGCAGCCAATCGTTGTCGACTTCCAATACTTTGACCTACAAGAATAAGTTTGCAGTGGATCATGATTTGACCGCTATGGCCGGTTTTGAAGCCCAGGCCAACAACAGCGACTATTTCAACGCAAGAAACTCCCGTTTCCCCATCGACGATTTTGGGGTGGATAAAATTGAGCTGGGCACTGTGCCCTTGATCCCTGTGTCGGGTGCTTCATCCAACCGTTTGGCCTCGTTCTTCGGAAATATCAATTATGGTTTTAAAGATCGTTACCTGTTGACTTTCAATTTCCGGACCGATGGTTCCTCTAAATTTAAAGCTGCCAACCGTTGGGGCTATTTCCCATCGGCAGCGGCGGCTTGGCGGTTGATTGAAGAGGATTTTGTCAAGAATTTGAACTTGTTCTCCAACCTGAAGCTGCGCGTGGGCTATGGTGTCACCGGGAACAACAGGATTGGCGATTTTGCGGCCTACTCACTGCTCGATACCGACTCTTACAGCGGTTACGTTTTGGGCAACAAATACATGGCTGGCGTTTACCATTCTAATTTGGCTTCCAAAGATTTGAAGTGGGAGTCCACTGCGCAGATCAATGGTGGCGTGGACATGGCATTTTTGAACAACCGCATTTCGGTGGTGGCCGATGTTTACCGCAAGAATACTAAGGATTTGCTCCTGTATGCCGAACTGACACCCAGTGTAGGCTACAACCAGATGTACCGCAACGTGGGTGAGGTGCAGAACCAAGGCCTTGAGTTGTCGATCAATACCGTGAACATCGATGGCGATCAGTTCAAATGGATGTCGTCGTTCAATATTTCGTTCAACCGCAATAAGACCATTGCTCTGAGCAGCGGCCAGGATGCCATGTATACCAACCCCGACTGGTACCAAACCTACACCGAGTATCAGTACATTACCCGTGTGGGCGAACCTGTCGGTCTCTTCTATGGGTTGAAGGCCAATGGTGTTTACCAGATGGAAGATTTCGATTTTGTGAACGGGAGTTATGTGCTGAAGGCAGGCCTCCCCAACAATGGCGCCCGTGTGGCACCCGGTTCTGCTAAGTTCCACGACTTGAACAACGATGGCACCATCAACGAAAAGGACCGGACCGTCATTGGGTCGGCCGAGCCAAAACATTTTGGCGGGTTCACCAACGATTTCAAGTACCGGAATTTCGATTGTCAGGTATTTTTGCAATGGTCGTATGGTAATGAGGTTTTGAATGCCAACCGGGTGTGGATGGAAAACCCCTCCAGTGTAACTGGCTTCAATTACCTGGCTTCGGTGGCCGACCGCTGGCGTCCCGAAAATCCTTCGAATACCATCCATGGCATCTATTTTGGCGGGGTATATGGCAATCCTCCCAAGGGCAATTATGTTTCGGATCAGTATGTGGAGGATGGTTCCTATTTGCGTCTGAAGACGGTATCGGTAGGTTATTCCTTGGGGCGGAAAATGTTGAACCGCCTGAAATTGAAAGGTCTGCGGGTGTATGTGGCCGGACAAAACCTTTACACTTTCACCAACTATTCGGGTTACGATCCTGAAGTCTCTGTGGGTAAATATGGTGCTTTGACGCCAGGGTTGGACTATTCGGCCTATCCTGCCAGCATGACACTCATGGGTGGTATTGAGATCAAATTGTAATCAGATGAATCAAAAAAATAAGCAAATGAAGATATTAAAATATGCTGCTGTACAACTGTTTTGTGTGTCAGCTACGGTGATAATGTCCGGTTGCGATGCCTTCCTGAGCGTTGATCCTGAAACCAACTGGGATAACGACAAGTTCTACGCCAATAAGGATGAGGTGGAGTTGGGCATGGTGGGAATATACAATTACCTGGGCCAGGATGCCACTTATGGGCAGGCCATCCCATGCATGTATGAAGCCGGGACCGACGAGTCGGTGTTTAACCGAACCAACGCTTCCTGGGCTGTGGCAGTCAATTTGCACACCCCTGCCGATCCCGACATCAAAAAGACCTGGCTTGCCCTATATTCTGGCATTGAGGCTGCCAATAATTTCATGGTTAAAGTGCCTTCAACGCCCGGTTTGACCGATTTGGAAAGAAATAACTATTTGGCGCAAGCCCGTTTTATGAGGGCATTATTTTATTACGATCTGGTGCGTTTGTGGGGTGAGGTGCCGTTGCGTCTTAAGCCTGCTTCGGGTATCAGCGACAACAATTTGGCTGCTTCATCCATTGAGGCTGTTTATAACCAGATTGTCACCGATCTTGAGTTGGCCGCCCGCCATCTGCCCCATGCCAAAGAGGTGAAGGAGTTTGGACGTGCCAACAAAATGGCAGCCCATGGCATGTTGGCTCGCGTCTATTTGAATATGGCCGGGTTTCCGCTGCAAAAAACCGAAATGTATGCCAAAGCTTCGGCCCAGTGCGACTCGGTGATTGTGGATGGCTGGCACCAGTTGAATACCAATGGGTACAAACAGGTGTTTATGAACTACATCAAGGACATCAACGATCCGGTGGAAAACCTTTTTGAAGTGCAGTTTTCAAATATGAAGGCGCAGGGCCTTCGCGAAGATGGCCGACATGGCAACATCAACGGGGTGCAGTTTACCTATGGTGGCGAAGGGTATCCATATTCTTATGGATTTATGCAGTTGGGTGTTAGGATGATCACACTTTTTGAGGCTGGCGATGAACGTTTTGACTGGAACTGCGCCAGCTATAAATACGACAACAAGAACCAGGAAGTGACCCGCATCACCTCCAACCTGTTTTGGTGGCCTGGTAAATTCCGCCGTTGGGAACCGCAAAACTTTGCCGATGTGGATATCAAAGGGAAGAATGAGCCCATCGTCTATCTCGAAAATCTGGCAGCGCCCGATAAGAATTTTACCGGCATCAACTTCCCGCTGTTGCGCTATGCCGATGTGCTGCTGATGAAGGCCGAGTGCGAAAACGAAATGAATGGGCCTGCCAACGCCTATGGATATGTTAACCAAGTGAGGGCTCGTGCCAAAGCATCGGCCATTGATGAGGTGTCGGTGCCCGACCAAGCTGCCATGCGGCAGTTTATTCGCGACGAGCGGTTGCGCGAACTCTGCTTCGAGGGACGACGCAAGGGCGACCTGATTCGTTGGGGCATTCTCGGACAAACGTTGGAAGCAACCAAGGCTCTGATTGAATCGACCTCTGGATACAATGCCGCCAACTCGAACCACACTGTGTTGATCCAGAATGCTATGAACTTCTCTGAGTCCCGCCACCTTTACCTGCCTTATCCTTTACAGGAGGTCACCAACAACGACCTGCTCGACCAACGGGAAGGCTGGCAATGATGGTTGATATTTCCAGCAACAATCAGGGTTTGAGCCTTGACTGTTGAATATTGATCAAGCTAAGCGGTTTTGTGCCGCTTAGCTTCTTCGATTTTAGGGAAGAAGGGTCGAGGTCGCCAAAACCCCTTTGGGGTGTAAAAAATGCTTTCTATCAGGTAATCAGTAAATCAAAATCATCAAGAAATGATGAATCTTAAGCACCGAGGCAAGCAGCTCTGGCTGGCATTGGCTTTGCCTGCGGTTTTCATAGTTTTTTCGTTCTCCTTCAAGAAGGAGAAAAAGCCCAACGTCCTGATCATTTTCCCCGATCAATATCGGCAGTTCAGTTTGGTGGAAACCAAAGTGCTTTTTGAAGATGATGGCACAACGGATTGGGCAACCCATTGGATGCTGGATGGGGAGCGTGCTACTGTAACGAATTCTACACAGGGCATGGCGTTCATCGCGGGTTCCGAAATTGGCAACGACAGTTGTCATGCCGTTTTGTGGACCAGACAATCCTTTGCGGGGGATATCAGTATTGAATACGAATATACGCGGATCGATACCGCCATCCGTTTCGTGAACATCCTTTATTTTATGGCCACCGGAAAAGGGGATGAGGGGCATTCCAAGGATATATCATTGTGGAATGAAAAACGGCAGGAGCCAGCCATGGATGTTTACTTCAACTATATGAACACCTACCACATCAGCTATGCTGCTTTCCCTGTGGATAACGATGGCACCCAGGTGGATTACATCCGGTTGCGTCGGTATAGGCCGGGAGGCACATCGGGTCTCAGCGATACCGATTTTCCCGGGGATGTTTTTGATACCGGACTTTTTAAAACAGGCGTGGCCTATCGGGTAAAGGTGATTCTGTTGGGAACCACCATCGAGATGCAGGTTCAAAACATGGAAAATCCACAAGAGCAGAAAACGATCAAATGGGATGCCTCCATTTTCCCCTTGTGCCGTGAAGGGCGCGTGGGTTTAAGGCACATGTATGGACGAAGTGCGCGCTACAAGAATTTTACGGTTCGCCAAGTAGCCCCAAAAGGACCGGCTCTTTTTGAGGAGTGAATTTTCGCTTTTTGCGAACGACTAAAGTTTCATGAACCCCGGTTCGTGAAACTTTTTTTTATGGGCTGGAGTTTTTATATGATTTTGATTTTTGTTGGTTGTTTTTCATGGAAATTAATATTATCCGAGGGGTTTGGTTGTTAAGATATTGATTTGTAGTTGTTTGTTGTTTTTGTTGCGGACGATTCCTAACCATTTTTTGTATTTCTGGCACCATGCCCTCCCTTTGGATGGTGTTAATTTTACAATGTTAACCAATAAAACCTCGTAATTATGAAACGACATCTACTACTTATTTCAGCCATGCTCATGACCATGGTCTTTGGCGCCCATGCCCAAACTAACGAACTGTTTTACCCATCCTTCCAGTACGATTCAGGTAAGGGATTTACACGGAAGGTGGTGGTGAATGAAGGAAGTATCGCAGAAACAAACCTTTGGAAAAGGATCAATTTGGTCACTGGCCTTGATTATGGATACTCTCCTGAAACCACACAAAAATACTTGAGCATTACGGCAGTTGCTGCTCCAAAATCTTTTAAAACAGATGCTTATGCTGTTTTGGATGCCATTAATTTTGAGGGTATTGGTGGAGAACAGGATTTGTTTTTGACCTTTTGGAATTCATCAGCCTACGAGAAGGGGGAGACATCTACTTTTTCGGTTTTGGTCACCGACCAATACACCGGCGACCCGGCCAATACTCAGTGGGTGGACTTGACTGCCACCGCCGACATTCTGTCAAAAAATGACAATGTTTTTGTGAAATCGACCATCAACCTCAACCAGTTCAAGGGTAAGGCGGGCGTAGTCATTGCCTTCCGATACACTTGCAGTATCACTGGTGACAACACTTCTGAGTTTCAGGCCGGCACCGTGAAGGTAGGCGAAGTGAAGGTTCTTTCTGTGGTTAAGGAGATGACGGCTTTGTACAACTGGCAGTTTAATTTTGCCTCCACGCAAGAGCTGGTTGCCATCACTAAGTCAAATGATTTGCAGAAGTCATGGGAGCGGGTGGCTGCCGATCATTTCGATCCCAATGTTGATGACCATTTCTCCCTTTCGGTGACGGCTAGTTATAAGGATGGTACCGATATGGTGGCACCCATGGAATCGTGGGCCATTTTGCAAGCCAAGGATTTGACGGGGTTGGAGAAGGTTTATCTCCGTTTTTGGAACATCATGGAGTATTATCTGGGGGGTGATTCCAAACTGCTGGTGAAAATGTCGTACGACCATGTGGAAGGTTCTCCGGTTACTTCAGCCACCTGGACCGATATCACATCATCCTTTATACTTGACAAGAAGGTGAAGTATGATGCCCTTTGGACTGAAAGTGTTGGCGAAGTGCCCCTGTCGGGCGATGCCAGCAAGGTCTCTTTTGCCTTTGTGTATGTTTGCACCGATAATGGAGCGGTTAATGCCACCGATTTTCGACCTGCCCGTGTACGGATTAGTGATGTGGTGATTGCCCGCAACAAGGTTTCAACCGGCATTACCCATCCGGAAGTCGATGGTGGACTTGCCTTTTATCCCAATCCTTGCCGCGAAAGTATTTCCTTTAATGAAGCGCCTAGCCAGGTTGAAATATTCGACCTCTCCGGTAAGTGCCGGTTGGTCTCTTCGGATGGCGCCAAGCAGTTGAATGTGGCTGCCTTGCAAAAAGGGATTTATGTGATCCGCATCACCTTTGCCGATGGGCGACGGGTAACCCAAAAGCTGATCAAACAGTAATTATGTCTGTGTTTATTTTTGTTTATAATTGTGCGCTGTGCGGGAACCTCAATTCCTGCATGGCGCCTCTTTCAATCTGAATTAATTCTTTGAATTATGAAGTTCGGCTTTTTGCTTGCATTATCTCTTTTTTTTGTGCTGTCGTTGAAGGGACAGGCTTGGCTTCCCCTCGAAAACAGTGTTCCATCGGGCTGGAGTGCGTCTTCGGGAACGTTGAGCATTTCTTCGGACCATTACAAACAGGGCAAACAAGCCATCCGGTGGGACTGGAAAATAGGCGACGTGCTCACCATCAACAATCCGGCGGGCATGGCACAGGCTTGTGCCACCTACAAGGGGGGTATGATGCTGTGGGTTTATAATCCAGTGCCATTGTCGGTTCCGCTGTGTTTCGATTTTCTTGATGCTTCAGGCACCATTCAATACACATTCCAATACCAACTCAATTTCAAAGGTTGGCGCGCATGCTGGATCCGTTTCAAGGAAGATATGGAGGGTTTGAAGCAAAATACCGCCCTGCAAAAGTTGAAAATAAAGGCTCCATCGGGGATTGCGGCGGGCACCATCTGGTTCGACCGGATGAAATTCCCTGCCACACGCATCCACGACAATGTGACGCCCGATGCCCAATTGCCCGGTATCAACCCGGTCATGAACACCAATCTGTGGAGTTCGTTGTGGTACAAATACACCAATTACCGGTATCAGCAACCGGCACCCAAGACCATATCTGCCACAGAACAACAGGATATCCTGGCTTTGAGAGCCAATATCCAGGCCGATGCTTCAGGTAGTGCCCCCACGGCCTCCGAACTCACCAGTGCCATCAACACTTTTAAAAGTTGGAATATTGTCCGCAACAATGGAACAGTCACAGGTGCACCTTTTGTGGCGGCCGACGAAAAGGAGACGGGCGACATATCGTTCAAAGATGTGGACAAGTTAATTTACACTTTTGCTAGGGAGTGGCACCATAAAAAAACAGACGGTATCGACGGTTATCTGCTCGATCTGCTCGATCACCTGTTCGATCAAGGGCTTGAGGTGGGGAGCGGCCAGGGTACCAACCACCATTACGGATACGATTTTAGGAATTTCCCCAAGGCGCTCTATCTCATACGCGGTTTGTTGCGCGATAATGGCCGCTTGCAGCAAGCTTCAGCTGTTTTGCAATACTGGTGCAATGTGGCCGAGTCGCGTCAAACGGCCACCAACGAGAATTACATCAGCCTGTTGGACAACTGGAACACCATCGCTTCCAGTCGTTTGATCGCCATCCTGATGGTTGACGATGAGTTGGCCGTCGTGCGCGATCTGAAATCCTATTTGGCTTGGCTCAACAGCACCCTGGTGCCCACACCGGGAACCACGGGTGGCATCAAGGCCGATGGCTGCGCATTCCACCATGGCATGCAGTTCGTGGGTTATGCCAATGGCGGGTATGGCGGCCTGGGGATCGTGCTCAAATATCTCAATGGCACCGGATTTCAACTCTCAGGGGAGGCCAAAAGCCATCTGGCAAAAGGGTTGGATGCTCACCGCAACTACGCGGGTTTCCGTTCATTCCCCAACAGCATCAGCGGTCGCAATCCCCTGACCGAGCAGATGGGCACCGATGCCATCAATACCTTTGGGTTTCTGGCCAAGACCTATCAGCCGGTTGACCGCGATTTGGCCTCCAAATTTATGCAGTTGACCCGTTATCAAAATGCCATGTTCAACGAATTTAAAGGTTTGGGGATTACGGCAGCCCAACCTACGCCAGGCAATTTCACCATGAATTATGCGGCCTTGAACATCCACCGGTGCGACAACTGGAGCGTCACCATCAAGGGATTCAACAACATCGTCACCGGAACAGAAATTTACACCTCCAACAACCGGTTTGGCCGTTATCAGTCTTATGGCGCCATGCAAATCATGAATGGGGGCAATCCCATCACGGCTACTGCCAGTGGCTTTGTGGAGGAGGGATGGGACTGGAACCGTTTTCCCGGAACCACCACCATCCATCTTCCTTACGAATTGTTGAATTATCCGGGAGGAAACATCAACGAAAGGAGCCAGACACAAAAGTTTGCCGGTAGCTGTTCGCTCGACGGACACGGCGCTTGGGGCATGGTTTTGCAAGAGAACGACCGTGTAAACTACACGCCCAGCTTCAAAGCTTTTAAATCGGTTTTTTGTTTCGACAATCGCTTGATTTGCCTGGGTTCGGGCATTCAAAATAGTAACAGCAGTTATCCAACAGAAACTACCTTGTTCCAATTCGGGCATGGCACTCAGGTGACGCCCATTTCCATCAACAATCAGGAGGTGACGCAATTTCCCTATTCGAGGAGTTTGAATGAAGCCCAAGTGGTTTTGACCGATCCTCAGAACAATGGCTATATTGTTAGAAATGGTTCTGTTATGGTTTCGCGCGCCAACCAGGAGTCGCGAGAGAATCAAACCCAGGCTATCACTTATGGCGATTTTTCCTCGGCATGCATCCAGCACGGAAAAGCTCCTGCCAATGGTGGGTACGAATATGTTGTTTTGGTCAATTCGGGCAGGACGGGTGCCTGGGCATTTGGGCAAAGTATGGCAAATGATCCGGTAGCACCCTATTCGGTCATTCAAAAGGACGACCAGGCTCATGTGGTTTGCGATCGTGACACCAAAACAACTGGTTATGTGCTCTTTAATGATAACCAAACCTACCAGTTGCCCCACATAAAAAGCACTTCACAGGCTTGTATTGTCATGGTTACCGAAAAAACGGATGGCAGCTGGCGGATGGCTTTGGCCAATCCTTGTCTTAACATGGAAGTTCCAACTAATCTGGAACACGATGCCCCGGCTTTGCCCCAAATAGTGGCGGTGAAGGTGGTCGGTTTCAAGCGCTTGTTGAATCCGGTGCCTGGGGTAACAGTTGTTGGCGGCAATCAATTGGAGACAACTCTGTTGGTGGAAGTAAACCATGGTATCCCGGTGGTGTTTGATTTGGTGCCCGAATTGGCCAGTTCGGTGGCGAAAAATGAAGTGAATTTCCGCGTTTATCCATCTCCCACCAAAGGGCTCGTGGTGGTTGAAACCGGCGAAATGCTGACCCGGTTGGCCGTTTATAACGTGCAGGGGCAACTGGTGGGCAGCCAGGATGGTGCAGCCCGCACGATCGACCTCTCCAATTATCCCAGCGGCCAATATTTTATTCTGGCCGAAACGGTCAATGGCTTACAGGTAATGCAAAAGATTTTGCGTTTGTAAGGGGGTGATTTATTTAGGGGCAGCTGAAAAAGGAATAACATCCATCGAATCGGTTAATTAGGTGAAATTTTATTGCGATTAGAGCAAGGCTTTTTAACTGTTATCCTTGAATAAGTTTGCAGTTATCAATGAACAAAAGTCACTGTTTATAACCGCCTCAGAGAAATGGCGTTAAGAAATTGAGATTGTTTGCCGTTAAAAAGCCCGCGTAGTAAGTCTGGTAAGGTATTCGCGGGGTTTAGGCAAACGAGCTCAATTTTAGCCATTTATCTGCAGCGGCGGCTTTCTTGGCTGCGCCAAGCGGCAGAGCCGAGCGCTCTGTTTACTCTCTGCAGCTGTAGGCAGAGAGTAAAAGCCTGTCCGGCTTGAGGACAAATTATATAAATGGGGTTTGCTGATATTTTCAGCAGCCCCCTGCTTAGGTTAACAGCCTGTCCTTCTTGTTGGGGCAGGCTGTTGTTTTGTGGGAGATTCTATTCCCATGCACTATTTCCATATCGCTGTGGATTTGCTAATTTTGCAAAAAAATACTGAGCGTGATATATCCCGAGAATTTCGAAGAGAAGATAAAATTCAACAAAATAAGGTCGTTGGTTAAGGATGCTTGTTTGAGCAGCCTGGGAAAAGAGCAGGTGGATCAGATGACGTTCTCCGGCTCGTTCGACCATGTTACCCGCCTGTTGGGCGAAACATGGGAGTTTCGCCGCATCCTGACCGAAGAGGACGCTTTCCCCTTGGGTAGTATTGTGGATGTGCGTGCCCCGTTGCTGCGCATCCGTGTGGAAGGTCTCTTTATGGAGGAGGAGGAGCTCTTCGACCTCAAACGATCGCTCACCACGGTGAAAGATATCACGCGTTTTTTTGCCAACAAGGGCGATGAGGTTTATCCTTACCTCAAGGAGCTGGCCGGCAATGTTACGGTTTTTCCACTCCTGATCGACCGCATCGATGGCATCCTCAATAAATTTGGGAAAATCAAAGATACCGCCTCGCCCGAGCTGGCTCGCATCCGGCGCGAAATACTCAACAAACAGAGTAGCGTGTCGCGCCGTCTGGCGGCTATCCTCAAACAAGCCAAAATGGATGGTTACGTGGAAACAGATGCCGCAGTGGCTGTGCGCGATGGTCGGGCGGTGATACCCGTTCCGGCAGCCTACAAACGCAAACTGGGCGGTATTGTGCACGACGAGTCGGCCACCGGACGTACCTCCTACATAGAGCCCACCGAAGTGGTGGAGCTCAACAACGAATTGCGCGAGTTGGAATATGCCGAACGTCGCGAGTTGGTGAAGATCCTCATTGAGATGTCGAACCAGATCCGTCCTTATATCGACGACTTGCTCTATTCCTATAAATTCTTGGGCATCATCGACTTCATTAGGGCTAAGGCACGATTTGCCTTGAACATTGATGCCGTATTGCCTTCAATGCATCAAGGACAGGATTTTTATTGGAAAAATGCCCGCCACCCATTGCTGTTGTTGCAATTAAAGGGTCAGGGCAAAGAGGTGGTGCCTCTCGACATTGAATTGCAGCGCCCCCATCAGCGCATCCTGCTCATTTCGGGTCCCAATGCCGGCGGAAAGTCGGTGTGCCTGCAAACGGTGGGACTGTTGCAGTACATGTGGCAGTCGGGGATGCTGGTGCCCATGTCCGAAGGCTCCAATATGGGCTTTTTTGAGAACATCTTCATCGACATGGGCGATGAGCAATCCATCGAAAACGACCTGAGTACCTACAGTTCGCACCTAACGAACATGAAAAACTTTGTGCGCCACAGCAATGCCGCCACACTGTTGCTGATTGATGAGTTTGGCACCGGCACCGAGCCTATGTTGGGTGGCGCCATTGCCGAGAGTGTGCTCAACCAGCTGAACAACCAGCAGGTGTTTGGTGTCATTACCACGCACTACACCAATCTGAAACACTTTGCCTCGCAAACCGAAGGGATTCTCAATGGTGCCATGCTGTTCGACACCCACGCCATTCAGCCGCTCTTCAAGCTTCAGATGGGGCAGCCCGGCAGCTCCTTTGCCTTCGAGATAGCCCGTAAGATTGGCCTTCCTGAGGTGATCTTGGCCGATGCCAAGGAGAAGATCGGGCAGGATCATTTTGATTTCGATAAGCACCTGCGAGAGATTGTGCGCGACAAGCGTTACTGGGAGCAGAAGCGCCAGTCCATCAAGGACAATGAAAAACGGTTGGCCGAGGTTTTGGAACGCTACCAACTGGAGTTGCAGAATGTGAAGAAGGAGCGGCGCGAAATCCTGGAGAAGGCCCGCAATGAGGCTCAGAACCTGCTCTCTACCGCCAATAAGGAGATTGAAAATACCATCCGTACCATCCGGGAGTCTCAAGCCGAAAAAGAGAAGACGCGCATGGTGCGCAAACAGCTCGATCATTTCAAGGCTCAGGCCGAAGAGTCCTTGGCCGATGCCGATGATTCCATCGAACGAAAAATACAGCGCATCAAAGAGCGTGAACAACGGAAAATTGAAAAACGCGAAAAGGCCAGTCAACCCACCGATAAAAAAGGTTCGGTTGCAAAACCGGTTGTGGACGACCGCATCGCGAAAGGGGATTATGTGAAGCTTCAGGGGCAGTCGGTGCCCGGCGAGGTGATGGAGATCTCCGGAAAAGAAGCGGTGGTGGCCTTTGGCAGCCTTTTTACTACAGTGAAGGTTTCGCGGCTCGAGAAGATCAGCAACAACGCTGCCAAGAAAGAGATTCGCAATTCGGGCGGAGCTGCAGCCGTATCCAACGTGGGCGATACCGTGCGAGAGCGTAAGCTGAATTTCAAGTCGGAGATCGACGTTCGGGGCAAACGTACCGAAGAGGCCATCGAGATGGTGGCCAACATGCTCGACGAGGCTCTGATGTGCGAGGTGCAGACCGTGCGTGTGCTGCACGGCAAAGGGAATGGTATCCTCAGGCAGATGTTGCGGCAGTACATCAATACCTTGCCTTTCGTGGTCTCCATGCGCGACGAGCATGTTCAGTTTGGGGGCTCGGGCATCACCATCGTGGAACTGGAGTGATGTGATCGGATACATTCATCCTGTCATTGCAGGCCGCCAAGTGATGCCAATACTGTCAGTTTGTAGGTGTGGTGGCTGACGGCTTGTCATGTTTTGGTGGCTGGCACAACCTTTGAGATGGTTGATGCAGTAATTTTGAATGTTTAATCCTTAAAATACACGTCTCTATGCAAAAAGGACACATTGGGGTGACTACCGAAAATATTTTCCCCATCATCAAAAAATACCTTTATTCCGATCACGAAATATTCTTGCGCGAGCTGGTCTCCAACGCTGTGGACGCTTCGCAAAAACTGAAAACTCTGGCCTCGGTGGGTGAGTTTTCGGGTGAGCTGGGCAATATGGCTGTGCGTGTGATTCTGGACGAAAAAGCCAAAACCATCACCATCAGCGACCGCGGTATTGGTATGACCGCCCAGGAGATTGACAAATACATCAACCAGGTGGCTTTCTCGGGCGCCAACGAGTTCCTGGAAAAATATAAAAAAGATGCCAACGCCATCATCGGCCACTTCGGATTGGGATTCTACTCATCCTTCATGGTGTCGAAAAAGGTCGAAATCCTCACCAAATCCTTCAAAGAGGGTTCGCAGGCTGTGAAATGGACCAGCGACGGAACCCCTGAGTACACTTTGGAGGAGATCGAAAAGGCCGATCGCGGTACGGACATCGTTCTTTATCTGGATGATGAGAATAAGCAGTTTGCTGAGAAGGCCGAGATCGAACGCCTGCTGAAAAAATATTGCCGCTTCCTGCCCGTGGAGATTGTCTTTGGCAAAGAGACCGAGTGGAAGGATGGCAAATCGGTGGATACCGAACAGGACAAGGTCATCAATGTGACCAAACCCCTGTGGACGCGCAACCCAACCGAGCTTAAGGAGGAGGATTATGCTTCTTTCTACCGCGACCTTTACCCAATGGCCGATGAGCCGTTGTTCAACATCCACCTCAATGTGGACTATCCGTTCAATCTCACTGGCGTGCTTTATTTCCCCAAAATAAAGAACAACATCGACGTCAACCGCAATAAGATCCAGTTATATTGCAACCAGGTTTATGTCACCGACTCGGTGGAAGGCATCGTGCCCGACTTCCTGACCTTGTTGCATGGTGTGATCGATTCACCCGACATTCCTTTGAATGTGAGCCGTTCCTATTTGCAGAGCGATGGCAATGTGAAGAAGATCTCTAGCCACATCACCAAGAAGGTGGCCGACCGTTTGGAGGAGATCTTCAAGAAAGAGCGCCCCACCTACGAGGAGAAATGGGACGATCTGAAGATCTTCATCGAGTATGGCATGCTCACCGATGAGAAGTTTGCCGACCGGGCCATGAAATTCTCCATGCTGAAGAATGTGGATGGCAAATACTTCACTTTCGAGGAGTACAAGGAGCTGATCAAAGGCGAACAAACCGAGAAAGAGGGCAACCTGGTGTATCTCTACACCACCGACAAGTTGGCCCAGCACAGCTTTATCGAAGCGGCTCAGAATAAAGGGTACGATGTGTTGCTGATGGATGGCCAATTGGATACCCACTTCCTGAATCTGCTGGAAACCAAGTTTGAGAAATCGCGCTTCGTCCGTGTCGATTCCGATGTGGTGGACAAACTGATCCCCAAAGCCGACCATCCCGAGTTGAAGCTTACCGATCGCCAGAAACAGAACCTCACCACCGTGTTCAGCTCACAAGTACCCAACATCGAGAAATCCAATTTTGTGGTGGCTTTCGAATCATTGGGCGAAAACGATGTGCCGGTGATGATCACCCAAAGCGAATGGATGCGCCGCATGAAAGAGATGAGCGCCATGCAAGGCGGCATGATGGCCTTTTACGGCGAGATGCCCGATAGCTATACCCTGGTGGTGAATGCCAACCATGAGCTCGTCAAACGCGTTCTGGGCGACATGGAAGCAGCCACCAACGAGAAGGTGAACACACTCTATGGTAAGATTGAGTCGCTCGAAAAACGTAAGAGCGAGCTTGAGAAAGCCAAAGAGGGTAAGAAAGACGAAGAGATTCCACAGGCCGACAAAGATGAGATGAGCGATGTGGATAAAAAGATTGGCGAAATCAATGCCAAGAAGGACGAGGAGCTCAAAGCATTTGCCTCAGGCGAAAAATTGGTTTCTCAGCTCATCGACCTGGCTCTGCTGTCGAACAACATGTTGAAAGGGGAGGCCCTCACCAAATTCGTGAAACGCAGCATCGAACTGATCTGATCGTCACATGATATACGATAAAAAACTCCGGCTCTGTTCAAGGGCCGGAGTTTTTTGTTTTAAATAACCATACTCACAAATAAGGCAATATTTAAAAGCGTGACGATGGCGCCAATCGAATAAAGCAGCCATTTTGAGAAAGTAGAGTTCTTGTATTTCCCCATCACTTTTTCCGAGGAGGTGAGGTAAACTTGCAGGAAGATGGTGAATGGAAGTTGAATGCTCAAACACATTTGTGAGATGATGAGCCCGTTGAATGGGTTTGAAATAAAAAAAATGATGCCAAGCCCAACCAACAGCGAAACTGCGACCCCCAAGCGCGAATGGTTGTCCTTGATGTCGTAGGGTTCCTTGAATATTCCGGCAAAAATAGATCCTGCAGCCATTCCGGAGGTGATGGTTGATGCGATACCTGCAAACAATAGGGCGATGGCAAAAACAATGGCCGCATGGCTTCCCAGCAATGGTTTCAGCAACTGTCCCGCTTGCTGGAGTTCTGTTACTTGGGTTTTGCTGGCAAAGAATGTTGCTGCTGCCAGTAGTATCATGGCGCTGTTGATGGCCCATCCAACGAGCATGGAGAACAGTGTGTCCAGAAACTCAAATTTCAACTGTTTCTTGATAATCTTGTCATCATTCAAATTCCATTGGCGGCTTTGTATGATTTCGGAGTGCAGGAACAAGTTGTGAGGCATCACCACAGCACCCAATACACTCATGATGACGATCATGGAGCCATCTGGGAATGAGGGCGTCACCCATCCGGTGATGGCCGAATCCCAATCGATATCCACCAACGAAAGTTCGTACAGGAAGGATAAGCCAATCACCGAAACAAATGCGATGATCCATTTTTCCATGATCCGGTAGGAATTGGTGAAAAGCATTATCATGACGAAAGCAGTCACCAATACTGCCCCAGCCCTAATGGGGATGTCCAACAACATGTTCAGGGCTATCGCCCCGCCCAGAATCTCCGCCAGGGAGGTGGAAATGGAGGCCAGCATCGCCGATAAGAGAATCGCATTGGAGTAACGGGGCTTGACGTAGGTAGTTGCGGCTTCCGAAAGGCATAAGCCTGTGGCAATCCCTAAGTGTGCCACATTGTGTTGTAATAGGATAAGCATAATGGTGGCCAGAGTCACCATCCACAGCAATGAGTAGCCGTAGTCAGCCCCGGCAGCCAAATTTGACGCCCAGTTGCCAGGGTCAATAAATCCGACAGTTACCAAAAGCCCCGGCCCAATAAACTTGAATATTTCCAAGCCCCCAAACTTGGGACGATAGCCTTTCCTGTCGATACCTTTTAGAAATTCAAACATCAATCAAAATTTTTAGAAAAAACACATTTAGGTACTATTGAAAGTGGATTTTAAGGTTAAACAAATATAGGATGAATTGTTTCATTGTGAATTATGGCCGGATTGATTGAATGGTCCATTTTTGATCAGATAATTTGGCTGAAGAACTTAAAAATCAGTAAATTTATTAGTGGAACACTTGGGGAAATTTCTTTCATCAAAAGTTATATTTTCTGTGTCCTCCGGTTTGATTACGATATGGTAATTTAACGAAACACCCGTCGTCATGAAAAATAGCCTCCTGTTGCTCTTAGGTTTCGTTTTTACTGCTGGTTTAGTCAATGGCCAGCCTTTAACAGCCTTGGATATCATCACCAAAGCCGATGAGTTGGTGCGTGGCCAATCCAGCTATGCCGAAATGGAGATGAAGGTGGTGCGGCCCAAGTGGGAGCGGACGCTTCGGTTTAAATCGTGGGCCAAAGGCATGGATTATTCAATGGTTTACATCACCTATCCGGTCAAGGAAAAAGGTCAAGTGTTTCTGAAACGCCAGCGGGAGATGTGGAACTACGTTCCCGCCATTGAACGCATGGTGAAGATCCCGCCCAGCATGATGATGCAGTCCTGGATGGGGTCGGATTTGACCAACGATGATCTGGTGAACGCTTCGTCCATTGTGGTCGATTACACTCATGCCATTTTGCGGGAGGAGATGCACGACGGTTATTTGTGTTGGGTGTTGGAACTGATTCCCAAGGAAAATGCCCCGGTGGTGTGGGGGAAAATCATTTGCTGGATCACCAAGGAGGGGTTTATGACCCTCCGCAATGAATATTACGATGAAGATGAATACCTGGTGAACACCGAAATTTTGAGCAACATCAGGAATGTGGGCGACCGGGTGATTCCCACACGTTATGAGATTGTTCCGGCCGACAAGCCAGGCAACCATACGGTGATGGACTTCATTCTGGTGAAATTCGACCTTCCCATTGATGATGCTTTTTTCTCCATCCAAAATATGAAAAAAGTGGATTGAAGGCGAGCTGCTTTGGATAACTGGTTCAATTAATCCGGTCATTATGAATAGTTTTAATCTGGCATGGCGAAATTTATGGCGCAACAAACGGCGCACCTCGATAACGGTGGCATCGGTTTTCTTTGGTGTGGTGCTGTCGTCTTTGATGGGGGCGTCGCAGGAGGGAAACTATGCCAAAATGATCGAAAATGTGGTAAAATTCTATTCCGGCTTTATTCAAATCCAACACGAGGCGTACTGGGAACATCAATCCATCAACAACACTTTTGAACTGACACCCCAACTGGAGCAGCTCTTAGCCGATGATCCTGATTTGACGGGCAGTGCACCCAGGCTTGAGGATTATGCCCTGGCCTCGTATGGCGATCTGACCAAAGGGGCCCTGGTCCTTGGCATCGATCCGCAGAAGGAGACTGCCATCACCTCCATTGCCGATAAAATTGTGGCGGGGTTTTACCTGAAACCTGACGATGATGGATTGATCCTGGGGTTTGAGCTGGCGCGCAGTTTGAACGTTGGGCTAGGTGACACGCTGGTGCTGTTGGGGCAAGGCTACCATGGGGTGAGTGCTGCCGGAAAATTCCCGGTGCGGGGCTTGATCAAACACTTCAATCCCCAATACAACCGGCGGATCGTGTATATGACGCTTCAGAATTGCCAGTCGTTTTACTCGGCCGAAGGACGCCTGACCTCCTTAGTGCTAATGGTGGACGATAACACCGTGATGAAAAGAACCTTGGCGCGGTTACGAAAAACGATTCATGCCCCTTACCGGGTCATGAGCTGGGAGGAGATGTTTCCCTCCTTGTTGCAGCAGATTGAAAGTGACCGATCTACAGCCCTGATCATGAAAGTGGTGCTTTACATCGTCATTGGGTTTGGCATTTTTGGCACCATCATGATGATGATGGCCGAGCGCCGACATGAGTTTGGTGTGATGGTGGCCATTGGCATGCCGAAATGGCGGCTGGCGGTTACCGTCGTCGTCGAAACCATTTTCATTGGTATGGTTGGTGCTGCTTCGGGGTTGGCCGGATCATTCCCGGTGGTGGGTTATTTTTATTACCACCCCATCCCCATTGCGGGAAAGGGCGGGGAGTGGTTGCAGGATTTGGGGTTTGAACCTTACATGTTTTTTGCTTTCGAGCCCCGTGTGTTCATCAACCAAATGTTGGCGGTCTTTGCCATGACCCTCGTTATTTCGGCTTTTCCGTTGTATAAGTTGATCAGGTTTCAAGAGATAAAGGCTTTAAAAGAGTGAACCCATGATGTTGAAAATTGCCTGGCGGAATGTGTGGCGGAATCCAACTCGGAGTCTGGTGGTGATTCTGGCCATGTTTGTGGGCATGCTCTTCGGATTGTTTACCTCCACCTTTATGACCGGATGGATGCAGCAACGGCTGCAAGATGGTATTGATACCGAAACGGCCCATATTCAGATTCATCACCTAGGATTCCTCTCGTCGGACGATTTGATGGATTTTATTCCGCAAGCCGACACCATGGCCGGCATTATCAGGCAGATGAGCAGTGTGGCTGGAGTGTCGGCACGTTTGAAAATCCAGGCCATGATAGCTTCTGCCGAAACAGCCACCGGGGTGCAGGTTCTGGGGGTTGATCCAGTAGAAGAGAGGCGGGTGGTTAATTTGTCCGACAAATTGGTTGGCGGCACCTGGTTTGAAGAAAACCGTGGCAACGGCATCATTATCGGTCAAAAGCTGGCCGATGAATTGAACATCCGTTTGCGGTCGAAAATTGTTTTGCGGTTGCAGGATGTGGACGGCAACATCACCGGTGGCGCCTTTCGCGTCATTGGTATTTATAAAACCATCAACTCCACATTCGATGGGTTGAATGTATGGGTGCGCAAAAGTGATTTGCAACAACTGACCCTTTTGCCCCCAGGGGCCGCTCACGAGTTGGCCATCCGCGTGAACAGCCAGGATGTGCTCAATCAAACCGTCCAAGAGTTGACAGCTCACTTTCCGGAGGTTAAAACCCAGGGCTGGCAGGATGTTTCACCCGAATTGGGCTACCTGACAGAGATTGGCAACACCTGGCAATATTTGATGGTGGTTATTGTATTGCTGGCGCTTGGTTTTGGCATCGTCAACACCATGCTGATGGTGGTGCTCGAGCGCATTCGTGAACTGGGCATGCTTATGGCCATTGGGATGAGCCGCCGACGGGTGTTTGGCATGATTGTGCTGGAATCCATTATGTTGTCTATGGTGGGTGGGTTTGCAGGCATCCTGGGCGGCATTGGTCTGACGGAATGGCTCAACCACACCGGCGTTGACCTGAGCATTTGGGGTGAAGGACTCACCGAGTGGGGTTTTGCCCCCATCGTCTATCCCACTTACAATCTCAATATGGTGGTGACCATTGCCATTATGGTTGTCCTCACCGGCATCCTGGCCTCTCTTTATCCTGCCTACAAAGGATTGAAACTTAATCCCTCGGATGCTATTCGAACCCTCTGACCCCTAAAACGATGTGTAACCTATAAATGAATGCATCATGCCAATCATCACCATAAAAAATCTGGTTAAGATATACAATGCCAATCAGGTGCCGGTTTCTGCTGTCAACGACATTTCGTTGACCTTTGAACAAGGCGAGTTTGCTGCCATTGTGGGTCCATCGGGATCAGGCAAAACAACCTTGCTGAATTTATTGGGCGGGCTCGACGATGCCACATCTGGAAGCATCACCATCGCGGGTCAAAAGCTGGAAGAGATGTCGTCCAGCCAGCGCATCAGGTTTCGGCTCGAAAATATTGGGTTCATTTTTCAATCCTATAACCTGATTCCGGTGTTGACCGCCAAAGAGAATATCGAATTCATTATGGAGCTTCAAAAAATGCCCAAGCCACAGCGCAACCAACGCAGCCAAGAGTTGCTCGAGGCCGTTGGTATTCCCGAGAAGGCCGACATGCGGCCCAGGCAATTGTCAGGAGGTCAGCAACAGCGTGTAGCAGTGGCCCGTGCATTGGCTTCGCGTCCCCGTTTCATTTTGGCCGATGAGCCCACAGCCAATCTCGACTCCGGATCGACCGAAGTTCTGCTCGACATTATGGATCGGCTGAATCGGGACGAACATATCACCTTTATTTTTTCAACCCACGATGCCCGGGTGGTCAAAAAGGCTCGCCGGGTCATCACCATCGAAGACGGCCGGGTGAAGAGTGATGAACTTAAACATGGGGAGGATGGTTGATTGGGGTAAATATATGTGGCTGTGCTGTTTGTGTTTGTTGTTTTTCAATAGGGCGACGGGCCAGGTCAAATTGAATGGATATCTCACCGAGATGCCCTCTTATACCTATTCCGGCATCTCCAAGGAAGGGTTTTGGGATAACCGAATTCATAACCGCCTGAATTTATCGTGGAATCCCTCCGAAACCCTCTCGACGGCACTTGAAATCCGCAGCCAGTTTGTGTGGGGGCAGACCTTGGAAAGTATTCCATCCTATGTCCGTTGGGTGGGTAAGGATTATGGCTGGTTCGATGGGGCGGTCAATTGGGCCGAAGGGCATAATTATTTGGTGAACAGTCGTATCGACCGCGCTTGGGTTGATTACTCGGAAAATGACTGGCAGATCCGAGTGGGGCGGCAACGGGTCAACTGGAGCATGGGCATGGTTTGGAATCCCAATGACTTGTTCAACACCTATTCCTTTTTCGACTTCGATTACCCGGAGCGTCCCGGGATTGATGGCATCAGGATCCAATATTTTACTGGTTACGCCTCCTCGCTGGAAGCTGTTGTGAAAGGTGATTCGGAAAACCGATTTTCGGCCGGGATGCGTTACTGTTTCAATAAGTGGCGCTACGATTTTCAGGTTTTGGGCGGGAATTTTGTTGGTGAGGAGTGGGCATTGGGTGTGGGTTGGTCGGGACAAATTTCTGGAGCCGGATTTTACGGTGAATTCACCAGCTTGTTTCCAGGCCACAGCGGCGATGATCCGGTTTATATCGGGTCGATGGGGGGTAACTACACTTTTAAGAACTCGCTCATGCTTCAAACCGAATGGCTTTACAGCAGCAACCTGAAAGACGAGGATATCAATTTTCTTGATCTGTACACGCAGGAAAGTACGGTGAAAAATATGAGCATTGCCGAGTTTTCATGGTTTGGCTCTTTGTCGTATCCCATCACCCCTTTGCTGAATGGCACACTGGCCGGAATTTGGTATCCGGGCGAAAGGGGTTGGTTTGTGGGCCCTTCGCTCGAATACTCCCTTCGCGACAACCTCTTCCTCTCGTATTATGGTCAGTTTTTCAGTGGGCGCGAAGATGCTGAGCAATTTTTGTACTGCCTGAATTTTATCAGGTTGAAATGGAATTTTTAATCATCGCAGCAGCTGGGTTTTGTAGTCAATTTTCATTTAGCAGTGGATGTATTTTTGTCAAATCGATAATGAGGTGCTCCAATGGAGTCCGCTTCTCTTTTTTGATTTTTCGGTTATCGGCATTGATGATGATGGCTAAATTCAAATCGGGGACAATGTTGATGATTTGCCCGCCATTTCCGGGGATGAACCAAGAGTTGAACCCGTAGGGTGTTTTGATCATTTGCCATTGAAAGCAACTGTACAATGGCTCTTTGATCTCGATGAATGGACGAAATGTTTCTGATATCCAATCCGATGAAACTATTTGTTGGTCAAGCCATTTGCCTTTGTTGAGGTGCAATAAGGCAAATTTGGCGATATCCCTCGACTTGAGCTTTAGTCCTCCGCCAACATCATAGATTCCATTTTTAGCAAACCAGTTGAACTCTTTTATCCCTAAGGGTTTGAATAAGTGGTCGGCAGCAAAATCTGCGATGTTTTGACCCGTCGTGTTTTTTATGATTTCGCCAAGGATGATATTGTTTGGGCCACTGTAGGTGTATCGAGTTCCTGGGGTTGTGTCCATGGTCAAATCCAGGGATGCTTCCAGCCAATTGTCTTTTTGATCCATCTGTACCCCCATGTTTTTTGGAGAATCGATGGGTTGTGACTGTTCATCCCATTCAAACCCGGAACTGTTTGTCAGAAGGTTTCTCAGGGTGACAAGGCTTTTTAGTGAATCTTCACGAAGGTTGGTGTGGTTTGGGAAAAAGTCAACCATCTTCTGGTCGGCATCTTTTATCATCCCTTTTTCAATAGCCATCCCAATCAATAGGGGGCTGAAGCTTTTGGTTGTGGAGGCTAAAAAATGCAGTTCGTCTTTATCCCACCCATTGTAATATTGCTCCACAACCAACTCGTTGTTGTGAATGATCAATACACTGTGAATATTCCCATATTTCCCGCTGCAGATGTCGTGATTGGCTTTTTCAAACGCGCTTTTTTGCAAATTGTGTTTCTCCAACGTTGATACTATTAATCCATCGTTTAGATTGGCAGGCTCGCTATAGGGGCAATTATTTTTTGTATTGCAGGCGATTATTGTTGAGATGGCTAGTAATGCGAGGATTTTTTTCATGAATGGGGCTTTTTGAACAATTAAAGATATGAATTTTTTAAGAGTCTTGAGTCCCCGCTGTTGAACAACATGCTGAAATGGTTGTGTTTTTGATCAAATTTGTGAGACGCAGCATCGAACTGATTTGATTATTGCATGATACATAATAAAAAACTCCGGCCTGGGTGGGTCGGAGTTTTTTAATGTGAATGTTGGTTTTGTTTTTTAATTCTTTTCCACGGTGTAAAATTCGGCTAACGAAAGCAACTCATTTGAGAAATTAAAAATATCATCGATCGTTCCGATTTCCTGTTTGATTTCTTTCTTATCTGAGTCAAATAATCCAATATACTTCTTTGATTGACCATTGAACCATAAACGACAAAGCGGTTTACGATTGTTGTCGTCAAGAATTATACTAAAGTACGATTGAGAATCTCGATAAAATATCCTGTTGGAATCTATTTTGGTCCTTAAAATACTTTTTATTATGTAAAAACCATTCAATTCTTCTTCAGTGGTATTAATTTTCGGTTCCTCAGAAGCCTCTATTGGTGGATTCTGCTCAACTACTGCTGGTTTTGTTTGATTAATGGCTTTCATTAATCTATCGCTGACGATATCATTGAATGTTTGATCAACTGTTTTTCTAACTAAATCGGTGAATTGGATCATTACTTTTTCTGTCGCTTTTCCTTCGTAAACGCGGCTGACAAAGTATTTCACAAATTCATGTGTTGGATTTGCTAATTCAGAGGTTAAAACGGTTCTGATTGCATTCGAATATTTTAATTCACTTGCTGTTGTTAAAATTGTGTTGATATCAAAACCACTCTTGTGAAACTTGGCAAGTTCCTTGATTTGTTGATCTTTAATTGAAGTAATGTCAAAACTGAAGAATGGCTTTTCATCCATTTTATTTGCGGCATCCAGATCGGTATAGAAATTATACTGAACGCCATTGGTTAATAGTGCAAAACGGGCCTTTGTCAGATGAAAATACTTATGAATCTGGGTGTAATGTTTATCTAAATTTTCAACATGATTTTTGCATTCTATGATCAACACTGGAATGTTGTCCTTAAGGATAGCATAGTCCACTTTTTCAACATTTTTGGCTCCATAATCTGTGACGAACTCCGGTACTACTTCTATGGGGTTAAAAATATCATATCCAAGACTTTGGATGAAGGGAAGGATGAAAGCACTCTTTGTTGCTTCTTCAGTTAGTATCTGTTCCCTTAGATTTATAACTTTCTCTCCTAATTGTTTGATTAATTCTTTGAATTCCATGGGTTTGGGTTTTGTAAGTAAATACTATTGTTGGTCACCTTTTGATGGTGAGTGTTGATGTTTCTGTATAATTGTAATCAAATATAATTATTTTAAAGGAATATCAAATTTTTGATTGTCAAATAATTGGCTATTTCATGCTTTTAGGGGTTGATAAGAATTGCATCCCCTTTTATATTGGATGGATGAGGAATCCGTTGTCTGTAGTAAAATTTATTGAGTTGTTTGTTGCTTTTTAGCGGGGGTGGGTGGTTTTTATTGTTCATTGTATTTGGGATTGAAAACCAATTTGTATTGCAGGCTGGTGGCACCAAAGTTGATCAAAAGCCCCCTGGCGAAATCGTAGGCCACCACATAGTTTTTAGCTTGTGCCAGATGGACATCTTCAAGGTTTATGACGGCCTTCAATTCAATGATCACGGAATTTTCCACCACGAAATCGGCTCGTCGGGTGCCCACATGATGCCCTTGGTAATAAATATCCTGTTCTTTTTCCCTCATGAAGTTGATACCGGCATTCCTTAGCTCAATGGCGAGGCATCGTTGGTAAATGACCTCTTGGAAGCCATTGCCCAAAGTGTTGTGTATTTTCATGGCACAACCGATGATTTTGTAGGTGAGGTCGTCTTTAATCATAATTCTCGTAAACTGTCGGCATCAGAATTTGCAGAATTTTAGAATGGTCAGAATGATGGTGTTCGTTGTTATTACTCAATTTACAAAAAAATATCAGAAACTCTTTTTTAAAATTAGAATTCTGTTAATCCTATAAGTCTCGTAAATTGTCAGTATCAGAATTTGCAGAATTTTAGAGTGTACAGAATGAGAGGTTTACTTTATTGTTATTCAAATTACAAAAAAAAAGTATCAGGAACTCTTTTTTTAAATTTTGAATTCTGTTAATCCTTTAATTCTGAAAATCCTGCTCAAAGACTGAGCCCTACACCCACTGCCGCGAAATTGTACATGGGTGAGGCGATTTTGAGCTGCTCGTAGCCCGCCGACAGGTACCAGCGCTTGATGTGGTAACGCACCTTCAAATCCAGCTCATTGACCGATTCCCCATTGATCGAACTGAACCGCATGGCGCCCAGCAGGCTGATGTTTTTGGGCAGGAAGGCTTCGACCTGAAAACCATAGGTGAAACCGGCCTTCTTCACCTCATTGCCCACGTAGTTGACGCCCAATGTCCACCCCAGATTGAAACGGTTGAAGCGGATGCGATCGTAACCCACGTTGAAGTTAAAGAGCGAGAGGTGGTCGTGGTGCCCCCTTTTCGGGTTGTATTCGGCTAGTTGGTAGTAGTCGAACTGGAAAAAGGCATAGTGGAACGGCCGGATTCTGGTTTTGAAGTGGTTGCCCAGCAGGTCGCGGTCAATCACCAGAAAATGGTTGTCCACGTCGATGCGGAAGTTGTTCTTGGCCGAGGCCGAGTCGAGCTGGGTGTAGTTGCCAAAGCGCCTGTCGCTGTATGGGTAGGGGGTGAGGCGGTTGTGTAGGTGGTTCTCGTTGTTGTAGTTGCCAACGGTGGCGTGGTAGGTCACAAATGTGGCAGCAACCACCACCCCGCCCACAATCCACTCTTCCAACGACTCTTCATCGTCGAACGAATTGCGCGTGCTGCTGCCTGTTTTTCCGGGTGCCGAGTAGCTGCGGTAGGTGGCGGAGGATGTGGTAGTACTGCCGCCATCCGATTTCAGTTCCCGTTTGGATTGTTCTATTTTACTTTGGGCAACCAGTGCCGTTGTGCTAAGGATCAGGCCAATGGCCAGCAGACTTTTTTTCAGTTTCATATTTGGGTTGGGTTGTTTTTGGGTCAAGGGGACTACTCTTCCACTTTCATCAGGTAGCCGCTGCCGTGGATGTTGATGATCTCCACGCCTGGCACATCCTTGAGGTATTTGCGCAGTTTGGTGATGTACACGTCCATGCTGCGGGTGGTGAAATAGCTGGTTTCGCCCCAGATGAGGGTAAGGGCCGTGTCGCGTGGCAGCACCTTGTTCTTCTCCTTGCAGAGCAGGCGCAGCAGGTCGGCCTCCTTGGGCGATAGTTTGAAGGTTTCTTGGTCGGTTTGGATGGTGCGCAACTCGGCATTGAACTCCACTGTAGATATTTTGTAAATCACCGGCTCGTCCTCCTTTTGCATCCGCTGGTGGCGGTTGAGGATGGCGTTGATCTTCAGGATTAGGATCTCCGAGTCGAAAGGTTTGGTGATGTAGTCGTCGGCTCCGGCGCTGTAACCCTCCAGCATGTCCTCCTTCATCGTCTTGGCGGTGAGGAAAATCATGGGGATGCCTTCGCGGTGGCTGCGTATTTCGCGGGCAATGGTGAAGCCGTCCACGTTGGGTAGCATCACATCCAGCAGGCAGATGTCGTATTCCTGTTCCTTGAAGCGAGGCAAGGCCTGCAAGCCATCCTTGACCCACGTCACCACAAAACCGTTGATTTCAAGATACGCTTTGAGCACGGTTCCGAAATTGCGGTCGTCCTCAACCATGAAAACCCTATTCAATACTGCCATGTCTCCTTTGATTTGTTGATGTAAATATAATAAATTTATTATTCGGCAGGGATGGTGATGGTGAATTCCGATCCTTCGTTGAGTTTGCTCTTTACGTCGATGGTGCCGCCATGGGCATCCACCACGGCTTTTACATAGCTCAATCCCAATCCGAATCCTTTCACATTGTGGATATTTCCGCCTGCCGCCCTGTAGAATTTCTCAAATATCTTGTGTTGTTGCTCCTTGTTCATGCCAATGCCGAAGTCCTTCACCGTCACTAGCAGCGACTCCTTTTGTCGGTTGGTGGAGACGATGACGCGTGGTGCCTCCTTGGAATATTTGATGGCATTTTCAATCAGGTTGACCACCACATTGGTGAAATGCACGTTGTCCACCTTGGCTTGTGCCGGATCGGCCTTTAGGTCGAGCTCTACGTTTCCCCCCGACTCGCTGATGAAAAGCGACATGTTTTGAACAGCCTTGCGTATCAGTTCGTTGATGTCGGTGGTGGCGGTCATGATGGAGAAGTCCTTTTTGTCGATCAGAGCCATCTGCAGGATGCGTTCTACCTGGCTGTTCATGCGGGAGTTTTCTTCCTTGATGATGCTCAGGAACGACTTGACCACCTCCGGTTTTTCCAGGATCGAAGGCGTGGCGATGCTGTCGGTGGCCAGACTGATGGTGGCGATGGGTGTCTTGAACTCATGGGTCATATTGTTGATGAAGTCGCTTTTGATGTCGGATACTTTTTTCTGGTGGATGATGGTGCGCATGGTGGCCAGGAAAGTGCCCAGGATGAAAAGGGTGAAGAGCGCCGAAATGCCCAGCAGCGAAGCTTGCGTGCGCATCAGGAAGAGGGTGGTGAAGGGGAGCTGCACGCTCAGCCGGTAGTCGGACCAAAGGCGCAGGATGTTGTTGGGGAACATGGCCACATTGAGCTCTTTGATGGAGCGGCCACCGCCGGGGAGGTAATTTTTGGAGCGGTATTCGGTGATGCGGCCGCTGTTGTTTTCCACCACGGCATATTCCACGGGTATTTTAACCCCCATATTTTGGAGTTCCTGTTCCAGGATGCGGCTGATATCGTTTTGGTTGAACTCTTGCATCAGCGGGTTGCGACGCGACTCAAACTCATGCGCCATCTGCTTGAAGAGCTGGATCAGGGCATTGTCGTCTTCATTCATCATGCCCATCATCTGCCGGATGGAGTCTTCCACCTGGCTGATGGCCTCGTTGAGGGATGGCTGGTCCTGGTTGGAGTCGGTGCCGTCCCAGTCAAAAGTCTTGCTGAACTCCTTGCCATTCACATTGAAATGGGCCTCCATGCGCCCTTTGCTTTCCCCTTTCATGGATGGTTGTGGTTGGTGGAAGGGGGAGATGGTGGATGGCGGCATCAGGTTGTGGTTCTGGAAAAATGGGTTGAGCATTAAGGCGGCCGACTGTTCTCGCTCAATGCGAGCCACAGCCCGGTTGATGGCGATGTAGGCCGACTTCTCAAGCTGCTCCTCCTGAATTGAAAGCGATTGACTGATCCACAAGTATTGGGCTGCCACAATGCCCAGTACCGAGATGCCCATCAGCACCGCCAACCAGATGATGGAATTCTTCTTTTTAAACCTTCGTTGCACCATATGTTGTTGATTTTTATCACACAGTCGTAGGTGTGTTTTGACTGTAAATATAGTGGTTTTATGGGCGTCCCCTTTCACTTTAACCTAACCTTAACCCATTTTAACCCCACCTTAACGCCTGATTACCAATTAAAATCTTACTTTTGTTCTGTTGATCGCAATGTTTAAAACCCATTTTATGACAACAATGAAGCAATATGGTTTGATGCTGGCTCTGGCGGTTGGATTCCTCTCTTTGGGATGGCAAGCGCGGGCACAGCAAAACGGAGAGCCAAAAAAATCACGTTTGAAGATTATCTGCCAAGGTGATTCTTTGATGATGGATTCTATGTTGTTTGATTTTCCGGCTGCTTTTTTTGGTGATGGTTTTGAGATGTTGGAGAATTTTGGTGCATGGGTCGATTCGATTGGACCGAAGATGCAAAAACGTTTCTTTTATCAATGGGATGATTCGGCCGGCTTTTCCAAATTTCCAGGGATGGACGACCAGCTGATTCTGGAGCACTTTGGCGATTCGGTGCATGGGCGTTTTCGCCCGGGGCAACCCATCATGGTGCCTTTCTCGCACAATGAGGAGGGGGCAAGACGTCCGCCAATGCGGCGAATGGAGCGGCATTTCAGGCCATTGAGTGTTGTGGAAGAGACCACGTTGGCCGACCTGCCTGTTTTACGCCATGGAGGATTGAAAAATAGCCAGTTGGTGAAGCCTGGTTTCCCCGATAGCCTTGCTGTTGAGATAGAGGGGGCGAACCTGCAATTGACCATGGCGCCTTCGAGTCAACCGTATAAGAAGCTGGAGATTAGTTTGGTTGATGATCAAGGTTCGGTGGTGGCCAGCGAAGTGGTGAAAAATGCGAAGGGTACTGTCGCACGTTCTTATAGTCTAGAGGCGGGTCGATGGTATTACATTTCCATTGCCAGCAGCAAATATTTTTTCAGCAAAAAAGTTAGAGTGAACCAATTATGAGTTTTTCCGTATAGAGTTTAGGTTAAGGTTTAAGTTAAGGTTAAGTGAAAAAAGCTGTCTGATTGATTTCAGGCAGCTTTTTGTTTTTTAGTTGGTTCTTGCTTTCAGGTGGTTGAGCAACCCCTCACAGGCATCCTCCAAAATGTCGATCACCAGGTGGAAGCCCGCCGTACCGCCATAGTAGGGGTCGGGTACCGAGTGGTGAAGGGTGTCGGAGCAGAAGTCGGTCATCTTGAAAATCTTCTTCCTTTCATCAGGGTTGGATGTCATGGCATTCAGATTGTTTAGGTTTTGATCGTCCATGGCAATGATGTAATCGAATTGTTTGAAGTCTCTCTTTGGATCCACCGGCCTGCTGATGGAGGTCAAGTCGTAGCCGCGTTGGCGGGCGTGCATGCGCATGCGGCTATCGGCCGGTTCACCGGCATGGTGGGCGCAAGTCCCAGCCGAGTCAATCTCGAATTGTGGCGACAAGCCGGCGGCTTCCACTTTTGCTTTCATGATGGCTTCGGCTCCGGGCGATCGGCAGATGTTGCCCAAGCAGACAAATAGTATTTTCTGTTTTTCCATGTTCTTTGATTTGCGGTGGCAAAAATAGCATTTTTAGTTATCAGAGTAGTAGAAGAGATTCCTCCCAGAGGTCGGAATGACCTTGAATTTGAAAGGAAGGGGTAGTCATTACGAGTGGCCACCCAAAAATTTTGGCATGATGCGTTGATGACAGAGGAAAACATAAATCTGTAATTGGCACCTCTGGGAGGAATCTCTTTTATAAGATGCCCCCTCCGACTCTCCTTCGGGGGAGTCGGAGGGATGTGACTCCTGGAACTTCTAATCTTCAGTGCTTTAGAATACTTAAACTTTGGGACTCTTTTAATACGACCGGAGGTCGTTATGTGATTAACCGCGGATGGAATCCGCGGGTTTCAGAGACCAACAGCATCACAACCCCGAAGCGGGTTGAACTGGAAATCAGGCAATTAATGGCTGAAAGGCAAATTTAATTTAGCCCTTGGCAACTTACTTGGTTATTTGTCCTCAAGCCGGACGGGCTTTTACTCTCTTTATTCGGGTCGTGTCTGTTTTCATTGGCCCTCATGATCCGCTTCGCTCCACTACAGCTGCAGAGAGTAAACAGAGAGAGCCGCCGCTGCGCCTGCTCACCTAAGAACTATCATTCCGCTGCGCTGGAAGCAATGAACTCGGTTCGCAAGTTAACGATTATGTTTTCATGCGCGCTTTTGCCGAACCTCAAACAGCATTGCTTCTTAACCGCTCCGCTTCATGATATTTCTAAGGCTCGCAGCCGAGGCGGAGCAACCACAATGGTGCTGTTTCTTTAATCATTAACCCATCATGTCCCTCCCCAAAAGGGCGGTAGCCAATACTACACCCCAATATTAGGGGCAGATTGCCGGGATATTTGTAGCCATGGTAATCCCAAAAATAAGTTTAGGGTCGGAGACCTAGAATCTCCTTCGGGGTTGGTTTGTCTATGGGTTCGAGAACCCACGGATTCCATCCGCAGGTAATCACATTAAGGCCTCCTGCCTTGGGAAAGAACTACAGCCATTCTTTAATCCGCTCCGCCATTCAACGTTTTTCTCATGATGGCCACCGGCGTTGTTGGCATCAAGCATTAATAAATCAAGCGGCAGAGTCGCGTAATATTTTTAGAAATTCATCCTCATTAAATTAACTGATTTTTAAAACCGGATTCAGCTTTTATTGTTTATTTTGTAACAGTAAAAAATCAAATTAACTGGAATAAATTATTCCGAATAAAAAAGATATAATGAAAAAGAATCTAATGTATGCCGGCGCCTTGCTGATGTTTTCATCTCTGATGACGGCTCAGGAGAACTACAAAGATGTTTCGGGTAAGTATGTTTACACCAATGAGTCGCAGTATCCTGTGAAATTTTATAATGCCAAAGAGAGTACCTTCAAGGGGAAACCCAAAAACATCATCTTGCTTATTGGTGATGGGATGGGCGTGACTCAGGTCTTCTCGGGCATCACGGCCAATGGGGGTGCCTTGAACCTGATGAATATGAAGCAGATCGGTTTCAGTAAAACTCAAAGTGCCGATAAGTACATCACCGATAGTGCTGCGGGTGGAACGGCCTTGGCTTGCGGCGTGAAGACTTATAATGGCGCCATTGGGGTAGATAAGGATGGTAATAAGGTGACCAGTATTCTGGAATTGGGGGAGCAAAATGGGAAAGCTACCGGGTTGGTCTCCACTTCGGCCATTACGCATGCCACACCCGCTTCCTTTATTGCCCATGTGGCCAGCCGTTCTAGCTACGAGGATATTGCTTTGGATTTCTTGAAAACTGAGGTGGATGTCTTTATTGGCGGTGGAAAGAATTTCTTCGCTAACCGCAAGGATGGCAAAAACCTGATTGCTGAGCTGGAGGCTAAAAAATATCGCGTATTCAACAGCCTTGAAGAGGCTTCCTCTGTCAACAATGGCAACCTGGCTGTATTGACCGCTCCGGAGCACAACGATGTAGCTGCCAAGCGAGAACTTAAACTTGAACTGGCTACTGAAAAGGCCATCAAGGTATTGGATAACAACAAGGGTAAAAAAGGCTTTTTCCTGATGGTGGAAGGCTCTCAGATTGATTGGGGTGGCCACCAGAATGATGCCGGTTATGTGGTGACTGAGATGCTCGATTTCGACCGGGCTATTGCCAAAGCACTGGAGTTTGCCGTGAAAGACCGCAACACCCTGGTGATTGTCACCGCCGATCACGAAACAGGCGGCATGAGCTTGGTGGGTGGCGATATTAAGAAAGGTTCCGTCAAAGCCAAATTTGGATCGTCCGACCATACCGCTGTGATGGTGCCGGTATTTGCATTCGGCCCGGGCGCCCAGGAATTCCAAGGCATTTACGAGAACGTGGAGGTCTTTAATAAAATGAAATCGCTGTTTGGATTCTAAACTAAAAGTTATTAAAAAAAACCGGTGTTCAGCCGGTTTTTTTTATGGGCATTTGGTACAACGGTACCCGAAAACCATTATTTTTGGTAATGTGAATTGCCGATGTAGCTCAGCTGGCTAGAGCGGTTGTTTCGTAAACAACAGGTCAGGGGTTCGAGTCCCCTCTTCGGCTCAATTTGGTAATCTGCAATATTAAAGACCCGGCCAGGAGGCTGGGTCTTTTTGTTACTGGTTCGCTTTATGTTTTTTTATTGGATGCTAATTGAGTCACCTTGGGGTAAGAGGTTGTTTAATATTGATTTATTATGAAATAATCATATAGCATTTTATTCTGAAGCACTGTTTTTTTGACTAATTAATTCTGAAATGTTTGAATTGATTAAGGTTTCAATTTGTCTTTTTGAACATGAAGTTGAATGAATGCAAGAAAAATAGAAGGTATCTTCGTTAAATTCGATTTGTCTGTCGATTTTTTCAAAAAATTGTTTAGCGTACTTATTAAACCATATTGAGAACAATCTGTTTCTTGCTTTAGATTTGTTATCTCCATCATAGCAATTGGAAATGATCACATGAAATGGGTTTCATTTTCTTTTGTTTTTATTGTGCTATACCTGCAAATAACGTGCAATTTAGTTGGATTCCAAAATAATGGAACAACAATTTTGTAGTAGGTAATAATAAGTTTGAAAAAATAATTAATTCATAGTTTTTTATTTTTGAGGGACTTGTGAGTTTTAAGTTGCCTTTTTGATTCAAAGAACTTAGGTGTTACGATGATTTTGGTTTGATATGAAATGTTGCTTTTTTCTGCCGAAAACCAAACCGATGTTTTGCTGTTTATGATGTGAGTAGCACATTAAAAACGTAGATATGACAAACTATATTCTGCATCCATCCCAAACGCGTGGCTTGGCCGATCATGGTTGGCTGGTGAGCCGCCACACGTTCAGCTTTGCCGATTATTACAATCCCGACCGGATTAATTTTGGCGCACTTCGCGTGTTGAACGATGATGTGGTTGCCGGGGGAAAAGGATTCGGCACCCATCCGCACAGCAATATGGAGATCATCTCCATACCCCTTGTAGGCGATTTGGAGCATCGCGACAGCATGGGTAATGTGTCGGTGATCCGGCAGGGCGACATCCAGGTGATGAGTGCCGGCAGTGGCATCACGCACAGTGAGTACAACAAGAATCCGGATAAACCAGTGAGATTTTTGCAAATCTGGATCGTGCCCAACCAAAAACAGGTGACACCTCGTTATGGCCAGTTGTCGCTGGATGAAACAACGCTTCGCAACCGTTTCCAGCAAATTGTGTCGCCCCAAGGTGGGGGAGAAGGGGTTTGGATTCATCAGGATGCCTGGTTTTATTTGGGGCATTTCGATCGGGATGTTGTGGCGCAATACCAGTTGAAGAAGGCCGGAAATGGCGTGTATCTGTTTGTGATCCAAGGGGAAGCCTCTGTGGATGGGCATGAGCTGCACGAACGCGACGGGTTGGGAATTGTGGGTGCTCAATCACTCGCTATTCAATCCAAATCAGACGATGCCAGGATTCTCTTGATGGAAGTGCCCATGGTGTGAAAAAAGCTGTCTAAAAGGTTTTTACAACTTAACCCTTTAGACAGTTTATTATTTGTTAAAAGAAAGCCTTGCGGAGCTCTTCTATTTCGTGGTCGTTCATGGGGGCGAAAGCGCCCAGGGTTGTGCCCATTACCAACGATTTGGCGCTGAATTCGGCCACTTCGAGGCGGTCGAAGGCCTGAAGCAGCGAGTTGCCGGTCATCAACACCGTATCATTTTCAACGATGACACCCGGATTCTCCTTCGAAAGGAGGTTGGGGATGGTGTTGTTCCCAACAAATTGCGCTCCGAAGGCAACATTCTGCATGTCCTGTAAAAATATCCAGCTCTCCGGGATGGTGCGCACATCCACTTTTCGGTGGGTGATGCCATAAGCCATCAGGTATTCGGGTTGCGTAATGATGATGGCATGGATGCCGGGATGCTGTTCGTATATTTTTTTGTGAAGCAGAACCGTAGGGCAGGGCGTTTTACCTGCTGCGAATTCTCCATTTTCAATTCGGACCATATCCTCGGGTTGCATGTCCCAACGGATCACATCCGATGGGGTGATCAGGAAACTGTTGTTCCCTGTTCGCACCGACAGAGTGCCGTAACCGCTCATCATCAGCCCTTGGTCGCAGGCGCGCAGCACCATTTGGCACATCGTTTGGCAGGTCTCTTTTTCCTGTGTGGTGAGACACTCTTCTTTGTGTGTTGGAACCAATTGATGGCTTTGCGCTTCAAATGCTGCTATCTGTTGGTCGTTGAGCTGTTTAGGCTCTCCGATGGTTTTGCCGTTGATCATCATCCTAGCGCAGTACTCCAGTGTTTCGAAGCGTTGGTAGGCATCAAAAACATTGGTTCCACCCACCACGGCACCATGGTTTTCCATAATCACCGAAGTAAAACCTTTGGCAAACTGTTCTGAGATGGAGTCGCCCAACGCCTGGCTGCCTGGAATGTGGTATTTGGCATACCCGATGGGGCCACAAATCTGGTGGATGCGTGGGGTGATTTTGGTGTCGGGGGTTTGTCGCACAATGCTGAACGACACCAATCCCGGTGGGTGAGCATGAACCACCGCCTTGAGGTCAGGGCGTTTTTCGTAGATGGCCTTGTGGAAAGGGTATTCCATTGATGGTCGGTGGAGCCCTTCAATTTGGCCATTGGCCTTCACGCACATGATGTCGGCGGGTTTGAGTGAGCCTTTGTCCACACCCGATGGGGTGACCCACATGTCGCTATGATCGTCCATGATGGAGATGTTGCCGCCCGAGGTGGTGGTCAGCCCTTTTTTATAGATCCGGTTGATGACCATAATGATCTGTTCTCGCGGATGCAATTGGTTAATTTTTCTTTCAGACATACCAGATAAAAATTATAATTTCCCTTTTAACGATGGTTGGTTTGATAAGCCCTGTATCCGAAGATGGCGATCACCACAAAACAGATCAGGGGTAGGATAAACGACACGTTGACAGCCGCCATGCAGCCTATGGTGCCCAGGTCGATGATGCTTCCTTGTAAGGGCGGCATCAAGGCGCCGCCCACGATGGCCATCACCAGTCCTGCCGCGCCGAGGGTGGCATCTTCGCCAATTCCTTCCAGGGCAATGCCATAAATGGTTGGGAACATCAGCGACATAAAGGCTGAGGTAGCCACCAGGCAATAAAGACCCGTCATGCCTCCAATCAGGATGGTGCCACTGGTGGTGAGGATGCCGCCGATGGCGAAGTACATCAGCAACCGTCTCGCGTTGATGTATTTCATCAGGCAGGTGCTGATGAAGCGGCTGCTCAAGAAGATTCCCATGGCTGCGATGTTGTACATTTGGGCTGTAGCCTTATCTATTCCCAAATTTTCAGCATATTGAATAATAAAAGTCCAGCACATGATTTGCGCCCCAACGTAAAACACTTGAGCCATTACGCCTTCGCGATATATTTTGTTGGCAATAAGTCGTTTGAATGTCTGCCAGGGATGGATTTTGTTCACCTGACCCAAAGCGGGCATCTTGATGAGCGCAATTAAAACGAGCATGGCAATTACTACCAACCCCAGCACAACGTATGGGTTGCGGATAATCATCAGGTCGTTGGCCCGGATGGCAGCCTTGGCTGTTTCGTCAAGAGTGGGGAAAATTAGTTCCCCGGCTGCGTTCCGTTTGTCCGATTCGAGGGAGACCAGCACAATTCGCGAGGCCACGAACATGCCCAGCAGTGATCCCATGGGGTTGAAGGCCTGTGCCAGGTTGAGCCGCCGGGTGGAGGTCTCTTTGCTGCCAAGGGATAGTATGAACGGGTTGGCAGTGGTTTCTAGGAACGCCAGTCCGAAGGTTAGGATGTAGATGGAAATCAGGAAGAAGCCGAATTTCTCATACTGGGCAGCTGGCCAAAACAGCAGGGCTCCAATGGCGTACAACGCCAATCCCAGCAGGATGGCCTTTTTGTAGCTGTACTGCTGAACGAACAGGGCTGCCGGGATGGCCATGGTGGCATATCCGCCGTAAAAGGCAAACTGGATAAGCGAGGCATGGGCATTGGATATCTCCATCACCGTTTTGAACGCTGCCACCATGGGGTTGGTGATGTCGTTGGCAAAGCCCCACAGCGCAAAAAGGCTGGTGATGACAATGAACGGGAGCAGGTATTTTTTTTCTACTACAGTGGATTTGGTTGACATAGGGATTGATTCAGGGTTTTGGGATTTGTAGATTTTTTGGTTATTCACTGGGTGTGACCCCTTTTTTCAGGATGATGTTACCATATTTGGCTGTTTCGCCCGTCATCACCACCGCAAAAGCTTGTTTGGCCCTCTCGTAAAAGGCAAACCGCTCGATGCGCTCGATGGCTGGTGCCTGCGGATTGGTTTTGTGGATGGCCAGCAAGTACGACGCTTCCACCACGGGATCCAATTGGTCGCCTTCAACAGCTGCCATCATGGCCAAGGGGTGGGGGACATACTGATCCAATTCAAAAAGTGGCAGGATGGCTGCCAGCAGGTCTGGAATCTTCAGTCCGTCGGCGCGCAAAACTTGTTTATTCATGGTGTGGCCGGGAAAATGGGCATCGGCCAGAACAATCTCATCGCCATGACCCATAGAGGCCAACACTTTCAACAACTCGGGACTGATGAGGGGGGATATTCCTTTAAGCATAATGAATCTGTTTTTGTTTTGCTGACTAAGATAGCTTTTTAATTCTTTTTAAGCTTTGATGGTTTTTGTAAAGCTCATCGTATTTCTGCCAATCGACACTTGGTGTGATGATTTGTGGTTGATAATCAATATTTTCTCTTGCTGTGATAGGAGATTGTGATAGCCCGGCACCGGCAAAAACAAAGAGGGCAGCTCCCAAAACGGTGGTCTCTTTTTGGTTGATGATTTGGATGGGGAGGTTGCACACGTCGGCTCTAAGTTGGTTCCACAGCCTGTTTTTGGAGCCCCCGCCCACGCAAATGATGCGTTCCGCCTTGAATTGTCCGGCGCATTCCAACGCTTCAAGTCCTTCGCGCAGCCTGAATGCCAGGCTTTCGAGCAGTGCCCGGTAGATTTGGGCACGCGTGGTGTTGAGGGTCAAGCCGCTGATGGTCCCTGCATTGGGGGATGCCGCATCACGATAAAAGGCAGAGTCAATGGAGAGCCCGTGCGATCCGGGTGCTATGGCCTCTGCTTCGCCAATCATGGTGTTGTACAGGACGTCGCCCGACAGTTCGCGGTAGAAATGGCTCGAAAACCATTCCAGCACACCCGATGCCAGCCAGTTTTGGCCTATGTTGAAGATCGCAGGGATGGCATCAGCCTCGGTGGTGATGTGGCAGGCAAATTCTACTTCTGTGGCACGGAACTGATTGGCGCGAGCCATCAGGATTTCCCAAGTGCCGGAGCTCAATACCGGCTGATTGAGGCTGGCTCCCGAACCAAATATGGCAAATTGGGTGTCGTGTCCACCAAAATAGACGGGTGTCCCTTCTGGTATGCCCGTCTCAGTGGCTGCCTGCTTCTGAATGAAACCTGCCTGACTGCCCGGTTCGGCCAAAGGGCCTAGTATGTCGGCATTTAAGCCGATACGTGCCAGGATGTCGTGAGAGGGTGTGCGGTGTTTCAAATCCAGTACCATGGCGGTGCCTGCCATGGTGGCATCGTTTTGCAGGTGGCCGGTAAGCTTGTGGATGAACAGCGACGGGATGAAAACGAATTGGTGGGCGCGATCAATGATGTCGGGCCGGTTCTCCTTGAACCACACCAATTTATTGATGGTATTATAGGCATACGGATATACGCCACTGGTGCGGTACAGCGCTTCAACCGGGATGTACTTGGCAATGGTTTCCATGATGGGTTGTGTGCGGTTGCACTGCCACGAAATCACTGGATAAAGCATGGTGCCATCCTGATCTACAAAGGTGCCGTCCACCCCGAAGGTGGTGATGGTAACTCCGGCGATGCGGTCGGGTTCCAATGTAGCGGTCACCTGTCTGGCTGCCTGAGTAAGTTTACCCCACATCTTCTCCACATCCCAAATGCGGCCGCCCTGGTAAAAGGGATCCTCATCGGTTTGGTTGGATAGTGCTTGGGATGCCACGATCGTGCCCGAAGTGTTCATGGCAATCACCCTCACATTGGTGGCGCCGCAGTCGAATACAATGGCAATATCTTTAGTTGTCATGTTGCAGTCTGGTTTCAGGGGTGAACGGTTCAAAAAACCTGCCTGCCCAGCCGATGTTGTTCCGGTTTGATGGTTCTGACATCGGTTGGACAGGTGGGGGAACTTGTGGATCAGATGCCGTAGAGTGAGCCGTAATTGGCACAAGCGCGGTAGTCGGCGCCTTCTTTGTCCTCCCCAAAGGAAGCCCAGGCACTTGGACGGAACACCTGTGAGGCATCCACATTGTGCATGGCCACGGGGATGCGCAGCATGGAGGCCAATGTAATGAGGTCGGCTCCAATGTGTCCATAGCTGATGGCGCCGTGGTTGGCACCCCAGTTGGCCATCACACTGTAAACATCCTTGAAGGCGTTGCTGTTGTTGGTGCGGGGTACGAACCAGGTGGTTGGCCAGGTTGGATTGGTTCGCTGGTCGAGGATGGTGTGTATCTCATCGGGAATTTCCACAGTCCACCCCTCGGCAATTTGCAGCACGGGACCCAATCCTTTCACCAAGTTGATGCGGCTCATGGTTACGGGCATCTCGCCCGATGTATTGAACAGCGAGGAGTATCCGCCTCCCCTGAAATATTCCCGGTCGGCCTGTGGCCATACGGTGTTGTCGAGGCATCGTTGAGCCTCCTCCTCGGTGATCTCCCAAAACGGTTTCATGGCAGGTTGGCCGTTGGCATCGCGCTGTTGTGCTGTGGCATCGAGGGTGGTTGATCCCGAGTTGATCAGGTGGATGATGCCCCCTTGTGCTTTCCCTTCCAACTCCTTGCCGGTCACACGCTTCACCGCCTCGGGGCTCCAATAGGTGCGCACGTCGGAGAAGATTTGCGCTGTGTTGGTCAGCAGGTGGCCAAAGAGCATGGCCACGCCATTGAGGCTGTCGTTTTCGGTGGCAAGAACATAGGCCTGGCGGATGCCATTCCAGTCGAAGGATGAGTTGAGGATGGCTTCGGTGAAGTCGGCGTTGGGTTGGTAGTCGGTCCATTGGCGCTGGCCTTGGAAGCCCCCCAGGATGGCGTTGCGTCCCAAGCCTTCCTCGCGGTATCCCTTTTCAATTAGTTTGGGATTTCCAACCATCATGTCGCGGCAAATTAGGGTCATCTTCACCACCGTTTCCCACTCTTTCTCCTTGCGAGCCTTGTCGGCCTGGTTGTGTGGTTTGTTGGTGTCGGGGCCCTCCTGGCAGTTGGCCTTGGTCCACGCCAGAGCTTTTTGGTACTCTTCCAAGTCGTAGATGTCTTCATCCATGCGGCGCAACACTTCGGTGGAGTCAACGAATTCGGTGCGTATGCCCAGGTAGTCCTGGAAGAAGTCGGGATTGACCATGGAGCCGGCAATGCCCATGGAGCTGTAGCCGATGGAAAGGTACGATTTGCCGTTCATCTGAGCCACGGCCAAGGCAGCTTTGGTGAAGCGCAGGATCTTCTCCTCCACGTCGGCCGGGATGGTTGTGTCGCCGGCATCCTGGACATCGCGCCCGTAGATGCCAAAGGTTGGAAGGCCTTTTTGTGTGTAGCCGGCCAAAGCAGCAGCCAGGTAAACTGCACCCGGGCGCTCTGTGCCGTTGAAGCCCCAAACGGCTTTGGGAATCAATGGATCGGTATCCATCACTTCGGTGCCGTAGCACCAGCAAGGCGTTACTGTAAGAGAAACGCCTACGCCCTCTTTCTTGAATTTGTTGGCGCATAGGGCTGCTTCTGCAACGCCGCCAATGCAGGTGTCGGCAATCACACACTCTACTTTTTCCCCGCTGGGGAAACGCAGGTTGGCTTCAATCAGCCGGGCTGCCGAGCGAGCCATTTCCATGACTTGATTTTCCAGTGCTTCGCGAACACCGCGCTCGCGACCATCAATTACGGGGCGGATGCCAACCTTAGGCAGGTCACCTATCAGTCTGTTTGCCATACTATGTCTTTTGTAGATGTTAATGTTTTTTCTTTTATGCAAAAATGTATTAATGGCTTTGTTTTGTAAATGTTTAATTTGGGTATTTTTGTATCTGTTTTAAACATTTGTATTTTTGCTTGATGATCAATCCTGTTTCTGCCTATGGCCACCCTCTATAAAAAGCCTGATAAAGGCGATCCTTCGGATGTTTTCCAGGTCTTTCCCCACTATGAGTTGCAGTTACTCTGTTGCCGATACTGGTGGCTGCGCCATTGGGAGTTTGCTGAGTTGTCGTATCCTTATTGGCGGGTCTATCACAACAGCACTTCTGGTGCGGTCATCACCTTCGATGGGCGAGACTATGAGTTGACACCCGGTACAATCGTGGTGATTGCCCCCAATACTTCTTACTCCACCCGGCTGTTTAGTCACCCGGTTCCTGGTCAGGGATACCATCTGGAAGGAGCGAGAGTAGAATCAGGATCTGTTGCGGAGGCAGAGATCTCCTCCGACTGTGTGTATCACCTATTCATCCATTTCAATATTGGGGTGCCCTACGATAATGTGTTGCCCGGCGTCTTTGTCTTTGAGGTGACGGAGCATCTTAACCGGAAGCTGGCACAGATTATGGATTGCGTGAAGGATGAGCATGTTCGTTTTAGCTTTGGTTCCGTCCTGCTCATCCAGTCGTTCATTGCCGATTTGTTGGCAATGATGCCCGTGGAGATGTGGGATGCCGTTTCAACCGATGGGCGTATTGTGGAGGTGTTGACGCACATTGGCAACCACCTGGAGGCCGATTTGTCGAACCGGGCGCTGGCTTCGCGGGCGCGCATGGCCACCAATGCCTTCCATCGGTTGTTTGTTGATGAAGTCGGTACGCCACCCCAGCGCTATGTGAAGAAGAAGCGGATAGATCAGGCCTGCATCCTGCTGCACCATTCCGATTACACCATCGAGCGGGTGGCTTCGGAGACGGGTTTTGCCGACCGGTACCATTTTTCAAGGATTTTTAAGATGATCACCGGAATCTCCCCTGCCTTGTATCGGAGTGGGGTAGTGTTCAAATGATCATCGATTTCGTCCACCGATTTTCTTTTAAAGGGAACACAGATTTTCACTGTTTTATTGTTTTTCGGTGTTCATAATGATTCTGGTTCGAGCGTTGTTTTCTGAAGGTTGGCCTGAGGTCGATTAACGCAGAGGTTACTATTTGATACGTTCTTATGGCCTCGCTTTGCTCACCCGGAGAAGCTGCCTTACTCAGCTGCATAGTAACGTAATTTAGTTCATGCTTAGCTCTTTATGTTGCTCCGCCTCGGCTGCGAGCCTTAGAAATATAATGAAGCGCAGCGGTTAAGAAGCAATGCTGTTTGAGGTTTGGCAACGATCTTTGGATAGAGAAACGTCCCAAAGGCTGCCTGTCCCTAGCATCCGCAGACGGGCACCTTCCCGGTGAAGCGGAGGATAGAACAAAAAGCTGTTTGAGCCGTAGGCGAGTTCTTTTTGTTCCCGTAGCGAGCCGTGGAAGGTCGGCGAGGATGCAAGGACTTGATTTTTTCTGCCTACTCTTTTGCATCAAGGCAAAAGAGTAGGTCAGGGTTTGGGGTGAAACCCCAATTCAATTACTGCCAGGTATGTTGTTATGGCCTCGCTTTGCTCACCCGGAGATACTACGGGATTAAGATCCAAATTAGTCGCGTAGCGGCGAAATCTTTGGTGTGCCGGGCATGCTGTTAATCTAAAGGGTGAAAGTCCCGAAGGAGCCGTAATGACCGGAATCCTATAGCCGAAAGCAAGGGTGTCCTGGGTGACCGGGAATCTGAAGGCAGCCGTAGGCAAAAGCTTTGACAAGACGAACAGAAACCGGATATAAGGCTTGTCTCCCTGGGTAATTGAGCCATGAATCAAGGATCCCAATAGTCATACGGAAGGGAGGGGAGTAAATCCGGCTTGTCAAGCGGAAAGATTAACAGCTTACCCCGGGAGATCTTTACGGGTTCCCTGCAAAGGGATAAACGAACGGGCAACCGTGAGAAGAAAGCGTAAAGAAGTCAGCAGAGGGCGTATTAGGTATTGATACGAGCCAACACCCAATATAAAAGGGAAAAGTTGGAGGTCTCACTAAAATATTGAAGGCCTGAATTTATTAACAATTAAAGACGCGGCAAAGATGCGTAAAGACAAAGAGCAACAGAAAAAGACGTCCTGTGAACAATTAAGGTTGTTCACATCAAAGGGCGAACCTGATGATGGCAAAACTGGCGGAACCAGTAATGCCACCGAAACAGGAGCTGAATTATCTTCGCGATTGGAACAACAGCGTGCTTTAACGGAAAACCTCTTAGAAAAGATTGTCGATTACAGGAATATTGACCAAGCGTACCGACAAGTAAAATCCAACGACGGGAGTAGCGGGATTGATGGGATGGAAGTGGAAGAGTTGCGTCAATGGCTGGGATTACATCTAAAAGAACTGCAAGAAACAATACTGCAAGAACGGTATGAAGTAGGTGCAGTGCGTAAGGTTGAGATTCCCAAGCTCACGGGAGGAGTAAGGATGTTAGGTATTCCCACCGTGAAAGACAGGCTTGTTCAACAAGCGATCCATCAGGAGTTGAACCGCTACTACGAACCGTATTTTAGCGATCACAGTTACGGATTCCGTCCCGGAAGGAGCGCAGGTCAGGCAATTCTGCAAGCATCAGCTTACATCGCAGAAGGCAGGGAATGGGTTGTGGATATTGATTTAGAGAAGTTCTTCGATAAAATCAACCACGATCGGTTAATGCAACGACTAAGCAAAGGAATCGGCGATAAGAGATTACTACGTCTAATCAATGCTTACCTAAAAACCGGCATGATGACTGACGGACTAATCGAACAACGCACCGCAGGTACTCCGCAAGGTAGCCCACTATCTCCACTGCTATCTAATATCGTACTTGACGAGCTCGATAGGGAGTTGGAGAAGAGAGGCTTACACTTCTGTCGATATGCCGACGATTGCAATATTTTTGTCAAGAGCAAGAAAGCAGGAGAGCGGGTACTGGCATCGCTGACCGACTTTATAGAAAAGAAATTGAAACTGAAAGTGAACCGCGACAAGAGCGGAGTAAGGCACTGTTCAGATGTCAAATTTTTGGGCTATACAGTTATGCCGGGAGGGAAAATCCGAGCCGCAGACAAATCAATTGACCGCTTGAAGGAAAAGCTAAAAGAACTTACGGTTCGAAACCGAGGGGTCACATTGGTTCAAATCGTTAAAGAATTAAATGCGGTAATAATGGGATGGACAAACTATTTTCAATTGGCAAACACATGGCTCAGCACCTTTAGAGATATTGATGGCTGGCTCAGGCGAAGGCTCCGATGCTACCGATTGAAACAATGCGGGAGGAAATATACCATTTTCAAGTTTCTGCGCAGTTTTGATATTCCCATCCGAACAAGCTGGAATGTTGTGATGTACTCCGGTGGATGGTGGAGTATGTCTCAAAAGAAAGCTGTAGGTGAAGCGTTGAATCTAGAATGGTTCGCCCGGCTGGGGCTACAATCTTTTCAAGTTAGAATGACCGGACAAGTTAATAGAAACCGCCGTGGTACGTAAGTATGCCCGGTGGTGTGGGGGGACAGCGGTGCGAGCCGCTTCCTACCCGATTAGCGGCACAGTTTCTTTATGGAATAAAGCCGCGTAGCGGCGAAATCTTCTAATGAAGTGTCAAGTCCGAAGGACTTCAATGTGAATAGCCATCGGAGGAACCGGTGGCTACATGGGTTCAAGTATTTGGCAACGCCGAAGGTGTTGAATGTGCTGATGTTGAGGGGTAGTGGTTTTTTTTGCAATAAATATTCTACATTTAACGGTTTAAATTTATATTATTATGCGTAATTTAATTTATTTAACCCTTTTATCGGTGATGGTGTTCGCCGGTTGCAAAACAAAAGCTTATGAGTTGGTCGATGGCCATAACTTTGTGCAAAAGGCGGGGCGGGAAAAAAAGGACTGGCAACTGGTGTGGCAGGACGATTTTGATGGTTCTGAATTGGATACTTCTCGATGGACTCGTATTCCCCCGAACAATGCCGATTGGGGTCGGCACATGACCAGCGATGACCGTTGTTATGCCCTCGCAGATGGCAAGTTGTTTCTCAAAGGGATTGTCAACCCCGATACCCTGACTGATCCTCGGCCTTTTTTGACCGGAGGTATTTATAGTAAGGGAAAATTTGCTTTCCAGTACGGACGGGTGGAGATTCGCGCCAAACTGGAGCAGGCTCAGTGTGCATGGCCGGCGATTTGGATGTTGGCCGAACAAAAAAAATATGGTGACTATCCAAAAAATGGTGAAATCGACATCATGGAACATCTCAACTTCGACAGCATCATCTACCAAACTACCCACTCTTACTATACTTTGAATCTTAATCAGAAGCAAAACCCACCTCATTCAGGCACCGCTAAGGTGGTGGCCACCGAATTCAATACTTACGGTTTGGAGTGGTATCCCGACAAGCTGGTGTTTACCTTAAATGGTGTAGAGACTTTTGTCTATCCGCGGGTCGAAGGCGTCGATCCATCGCAATGGCCATACGATCAGCCATTTTACCTGCTGATTGACCAGCAATTGGGCGGTTCTTGGGTCGGAAAAGTCAACCCCGAACACTTGCCAGTGCAAATGATCATAGATTTTGTGAAGGTCTATCAGTAACCAGTTGTCAGTGAACAGTAATCAGTCTCATAGCGGCGAAATCTTCTAATGAAGTGTCAAGTCCGAAGGACTTCAATGTGAATAGCCACCGGAGGAACCGGTGGTTACCTGGTTCCTTTAATTGCACAACACCGAAGGTATTTAATGTGCTAATGTTGAGGTGTTCACTGCTTTCGTCCAAAGCGAACACAGATTTAAACGGATTATCGCTGCTTACTGGTGTTCGCAAGGAGCAGGGAAGGTACGAGGCTTTCTGAGGCTCTGGCGAAGGGGAGATGAGCAGTGATCAGGATTCAGCTATCAATGAACAGAATAGGAAGTCCGAAGGACTTCAATATGAATAGCCACCGGTGGCACCGGTGGTTACATGGTTTCAATAATTGCGCAACGCCGAAGGTGTTGAATGTGCTGTCTCGCACACGGATCTTGCCAAGCGAAATCAGATTTTCTCCACCGATTTTCACTGATTATCATTGCTGTTTTTGTGTCGCTTGGCCTTAGCATTTATATTCAACCCACTTCGGGGTTGTGATGCCTGGTCTCTGGAATCCGCGGATTCCATCCTCGGTTAATCATATTACGACCTCCGGTCGTGCTCAAGAGTCGAGATGTTACCACCTGCTGCGTTTGCCACACGTCCCGGAGGGACAGCTTATTTCAGCCCGAGGCATCGCCTCGGGAACAGGTCAACCACAATAAACGCCCTAGCGGGGCAGCTTATACATGTTAAGCCATGATCTAATCATGATGGATTATACCGCCCACGCAGGGCTCATTCTCCATTATTATATTATTTGATTTTCTTGTGAATCCATGTGTCGAGCGAAAACCGTCCAGCCCCTGTGGTGAAGAGGAAGATGTAGATGGCGCCATAGAACAAGGCCAGTTCCTTCACATTCAACGGGTCATTGGCATGGATGATGAAGGCGGCCACCAGCATGGTTGCCAGAAGTGGGATGACCGAAAATCGGGTGCCCACACCTAGAATCAGGAAGATAGAACAGAAAAACTCTGCAAAAACCACCAAAATCAACGAGGCCGTAACGCCCATCCCAATGGGGTCGGCAAATTGCACAGGCCCTTCTGCCACCAGCATCATGAGCTTGCCATAACCATGCGTCAACATCAGCAAACCCACGGCAAGGCGCAGAAATAGCAAGGAGAGGGACATGGATGTGGAGTGTTTTCCAGTATCAAAGAAGAATCTTACCAACTTTTTCATATCAATATTTTTATGTTTCTTATGTTGGTAAAACAGCTGATTGCTCCTTTTGTTTTGCCATCGTAGCCTGACTTGATGTTATGAATGGGTTGCCGCTCTTAAATTAGGGGCTGCTGAAAAATGAATAACATATATATAATATGTTATTTAGGTGTATTTTTGTTGTGATTAGTGCAAGGCTTTTTAACTGTTATCCTTGAATAATCTTGCAGTTATCAATGAACAAGAGTCTCTGTATATAACCGCCTCAGAGTAACGTAAGTTCTTTGATGCCATTGAAAATAATATTTCTATCAAAAAATGGCGTTAAGAATTGGAGCGCAGCGGAAATCGACGAAGTCCTTTGAATGACAATATGCCTGAGTCAAATTGAGATTGTTTGCCGTTAAGAAGCCCGCGTAGTTAGTCAGGCAAGGCTTTCGCGGGGTTTAGGCAAACGAGCTTAATTTTAGCTATTTATCTGCAGCGGCGGCTTTCTTGGCTTCGCCGGGTGGAAGCGATTTTTTGGCTGCGCCAAGCGGCAAAGCCGAGCGCTCTGTTTACTCTCTGCAGCTGTAGTGGAGCGAAGCGGATCATGAGGGCCAATGAAAACAAACACGACCCGAATAAAGAGAGTAAAAGCCCGTCCGGCTCGAGGACAAATAATTGAAATGGATGGGGTTTGTTGACATTTTCAGCAAGTCCTAAATTTAGGCGTACTCTTGGCATGCTGAAAAAAGAAGGATAGAAAAAGCAAGGCTTTAACTATCCCTTAATATTATTGCAGCATGCTTTGCTGCTGTTGTTACTTTTTATGATTCACGATCAAGGTGTTGTTGGAGCGATCTTTGATAATCAACGAATTTAATCCAATGGCTATAATGGTACCATTGTTGGCATTCTCTTCAGCATGGATCTTTTTCTCCGAAAATATGAACATCCCACCAATTTCAAGGTTTTTGTAATTGCGTTGGGTGGCGTAAATGTTTTTGATACAGACTTTTTTTGTTTTGACTTTATCCTTTTTTGTCATGTATTCAATGCGCACCGTTTCATCGTTAATGATGGAGTTGATCACAGCCGTTCTTCTTTTCTTGTGCCAAACAGAATCCCCCACCACGAAAAGCTCATTGGACAAATAGCGACCCGACAGCCTTTTTTTGTAAGTTTCGGAGTATGGTTCATAGCTGGTTTCGGTGGTTGGTTTGATGACGTCGGCGCTCACGGTCACTTTGTTTTTGTTGAAAAAGGGCCAGAAAGAGCTTTTGAAATCAACGGTGAAGTTCTGATAAGCTTCATTGGCTTTGAGTGGTCTGTTTTTCATTAATTCGCGCTTGGCCTCCAGCACCAAAGCATCCTGCGACAGACCGCCAATGCCGAAAAATGTGTTGGTTTGAGCCACTCCGTAAGCAATATCTTCGTAGGTTACGTTCCCTGCTGGCAATGAAGAACTTATAAGGCCATGGTGGGTAGCACAGGATGAGAACATTAGGATGCTTAATGCAATAATCAGATTTTTCATGGAATTTGGGATTTAAAATGTTATAGATTTTTTGCAATATATAAAATATTATTAAAATATTTTCTGTTGCTTATAAAAAAATTGATGTGTTGATCATCTGGTTAAAGCTGTGTGATGCAAACCGGGGCATGCAATTCCAATTTCTCTCCCGTGGGTGTCAATGCCCCATTGGTAAGATCTATCCGGTAAACCACAATATTGTTGCTCCTTTGGTTGGCCACCAACATATAACGGTTGTTGTTTGCTATCCTGAAGTTGCGTGGACCAATGCCCCCTGATGGGTAATGTCCATTGATCTTTAGCTCGCCGGTTTTTGGGTTGACTTCAAAACAGATAATTTCATTGAAGATTCCCCTGTTGGAGGTGTAGAGGAATCTCCCATCGGAGGTGATGTGGATGTCGGCCGAACCGGCCTGGCTCTTCAGGGAGTCGGGCGTGGTGGCGATGGTTTGGAAGCGGTTGAGTTGGCCGCTCTTTTTATTGACATGGAAGCACTCAACTGTTCCGTTGAGTTCGTTCACCACATAGGCGTATTGTTTGTTGGGGTGGAAAAGCATGTGGCGTGGACCTGCCCCCGGCTCGGTCTTGACGGTGTGAATCGGATCTACCCGGAAGGGGTTGCGGTTGATTTTGTAAACATAAATGGCATCGGTGCCCAAATCGCAGGCATAGAGGTATTGACCGAAGGGTGCTGCCACCACCTGGTGAGCCCGGGGTGCTGTCTGTTTTTCGGTACCGCCACGACCGATATGCTGGTGGTTAACAGTATGAATACACTCAAGGGCGCCTCCTTTATCGGTCTTTATGCTAACGATGTTGCCACTGCTGTAGTTGGCGGCTGTCACGATGTTGTGTTTCCTTGATAGGGAGACATGGCACGGATCGTTGCCCAAGGTGCTGCATTCGCCCATCTCTTTCGCGTGGGTCCATGGCATGGAATAGTTGAATGCCTTGATTTTTCCTTTGGGTTCCTTGCCGCCCAGTTCATTGACCGCGTAAAAATGTTTCTTCTTACTGTCGGCAGCAATGAAGGAAGCATTGTAACCTGCATGAAGGGAGTCGATCAGCTGGAGCGATCCATTTTCGGCATCAAACAATACAACAAAGGCGCTTTTAGTCTCCGGGTTATTGAGTTCGGCTGTTGGGGTGTAGGTACCAATGATTAAGGTTTCTACCTCTTTTTGTTGAGCTTTTATCGATCCCAAAGGGATCAGGCATAGTGCAGCAAGTAATTGGATTTGTTTCATGGTTTGTTAGTTTATTTGGTTAAGCCTTTTCCCCCGTTCCAATCCGAAGCGCAGGTGTTTGGCGGTACCGATCATTTGAGATTGGTAGATGCCGGTGTGTCCCGAAAAGGCATAGGCCATGATGCAGGCAATGGCAATATAGGCAGCCCCCGTGGCACCAAAGAGTTCAATACCCATCAGGATGCAGGCAATTGGGGTGTTGGTGGCTCCGGCAAACACGGCCACAAACCCCATGCCGGCCAGCAGGCTTACCGGCAGAGGCAACACCAGCGAGAGTGCGCTCCCCAAGGTGGCACCAATAAAAAATAAGGGGGTCACTTCGCCACCTTTGAATCCTGCACTCAAGGTGAAGGTGGTGAACAATATCTTCAATAGGAATACGTAAGGTTCCTGTTGGGTGGTGAAGGCATCAACAATGACGGGCACCCCCAGACCGGTGTAGCGGAAAGCCCCGGTGCTCCAGATGATGACCGCCAGTATGGCACCGCCAACCACCGGCCGCATGGGCGGGTATTTTATCTTGCTGAAGAGTTTGCTCCAATATTCGGCACTCTTGGAAAAGAGCCAGGCTGAAAGCCCAAAAATGATGCCGGCCAAAATGGTTAAAAGCAACATAGGGACATTCATGTTTGGAACAGAGGTGATGGCATAGTGGGTATGCCCCACAGGCCATAGTTGGCAGGCATAATTGGCCACCATGGCGGTCAGGAAACTGGGCAGGATGGCTTCGTAACGTATGCGGCCAATGGTGAGCACCTCGATGGCAAATACCGCACCAGCCAATGGCGTACCAAACACGGAGGCAAAACCAGCGCTGATGCCGGTGATGATGATGGTGCGCCGGTCGCGCTTTTTTAGTTTGAACAGCCGGGTGAACTGGTCGGCAATGGCACCGCCCATCTGCACGGCTGTTCCCTCGCGCCCTGCCGAACCACCAAAAAGATGGGTGGCCAGGGTGCCGAAAAGCACCAGGGGAGCCATCTTCAGTGGAATAATTCTGTCCGGCGTGTGGAACTCATCAATCAGTTGGTTGTTGCCTTTCGCCACATCGGAGCCCCAATAGTAATAGGTAAGCCCAATAATCAGGCCGCCCAATGGCAGCAGCCAGATGAGCCATTGGTTCATTTCGCGCAGTTGGGTGGTGTGATCCAAAGCTATCAGAAATAAGGCTGAGGCCGAACCTGCCAGCGCTCCCACAAATAAAGAGATGACCAGCCACTTGAGCAGATAGGCCAATAGCCATGGTAGTTTGTAATGGGTGAAATTGGGTTTCGCCAGGCGCATGATATTGGTGGTCATTAATTTAAACCTTTGTCAGGTGCATCAATGTTGTGATTTACAATTTAAGATGTAAAAGCCGCAAAACGTTGTTTGCTTTGCGGCTTTCTGTGCAATATTGTAAGTTGCCTTATTCCCAAAGTTTGTTGGGGTAGGTTTGGTTCTGGATCAGTTCGTTGATCTTGTCCTGAACAAGAGTTTTGTCCTCGGGATAGGTCACGCCAAACCATTTGGAGTCGCAAGGCACCACCAGAGCCGTGGCTTTATCTTGTTTGATCAGTTTGTCAACGGCGGCGTTGAAATAAAACTCCGATTTCAGTTCGGTGCCTTTCTCTTTTAGGAACTCCACAAAGAAGTTTTCCAGATGGGTGAAAAACGATGGTTTGAATGCCCAGAAATTCATTGATACGGCTTCGTTGCCGGTTAGTTCCGTTTTGCTTTCCCCCTCGTAGAAATAGATCTTGTCGCCTTCGGTGCCAATTTTTGTCCGCTCGGTGATGTTGCAGAGGTTCGATTTTTCATCCACCGAACATACCCCGCGCGATACGGTGCCGTGCTCCGACAGGGTGTTTTTAAGCGCATAGCCCACCATGGCATATTCATTCTCCTGCTGACTTTTGCTGATGAAGTCGTGCATCTGGAAATAGGCTTCACGGCCGTAGAAATCATCAGCATTGATGATGGCGAAGGGTGTGTTGATCACATCTTTGGCCATCAGGATGGCATGGCCAGTTCCCCATGGTTTTTCGCGTCCCTCGGGCACTGTAAAGCCTTGTGGCAGGTTGTCCAGCTCCTGGAAGGCATATTCCACCTCGATGCGTCCTTTCAGCAATGGTTCGAAGCGGGCTTTGAAAGCCTCGGCAAAGGAGTGGCGGATGATGAAGACTACTTTGCCATATCCGGCCTGGATGGCGTCGTAGATGGAGTATTCGATGATGGTTTCCCCATTAGGGCCAAAGGCATCCATCTGTTTTAGATTGCCATAACGGCTGCCCATGCCGGCTGCCAATATAAGAAGTGTTGGTTTCATAATTACTTTTTTTATAGTTGTTCAATGTGTGTTCTCCATTTCAAAATCGCTGATCAATCCTTCCGTCAGCCAGTTGGCCACGGCCTGCCGGTTGTTTTCGAGCATGAAACGCAATTGGTCGCGCCAATTCTGGATGTTGCCCAGTTCAATAAATACCGCCGCAGGATTGGTGGCTCTCAGCACGTATAGGTTGCGGTCGGTCACTGTGCCCGAAAAGCCGCGGTAGGGTTGGTGCTGCTGGTATTTCGACTCAAAGGTATTCTTGATGGTGTTTGACAAGCGGGCGCCCTTGACACTCCCCGGGAAATGGTAAAAATAGACGTCGATCTGTTTGCCTCGGTTGCGGCTGTCTAAATGGAGGTAAACTGACCGCCGGTAACTCTCCTTGTCCTGTTTGTCCAACTCGTTGATCTTGTCGGAGCGCTGCTTGAGGCGTTGCACCTGATCAAGCGGGATGGGATCACCCATGCAAGTCTCGTGGTTGTCATAATTGAGGAACTTGTCGTTGCGGATGCCGTCGTCGGGATCCTGGATGATGATGTGAACCTTGGCCCCCCGAACCAACAAGTTGCGCGCTAAGCGCAGCATAATGTCGTAGGCAAATTCGTCTTCGCAAAGCTGGTGTCCCTCGTAAGTGCCAATGGCTCCGGGGTCGGGGCCACCGTGGCCGCTCACCAGATAGAAGCTAGCCCCCTTTAGTTGTTCACTTTCAATGGTGTATTTGGCGTAGTCCGTTCCGAAAAGTGGTTCATAAAACTCTTTTGTGGCCGTTGGAATCAAGTATTCCGTTTCAGCCTTTAGTATCTGTTTTTCGCCCAGCTTCTCTTTGTTGAGCTGGAGGAACAGTTCAACCTCTTCCTTGGTGTGCAGATTGTTGCGTCGCAAAAAGGCTGAAAGACCCTCCCCTTTGAGGGGGACTGTTTTTTCCGTAGGCGGTTGGTTTTCAGTCTGCCCAATACTGTTTAGGGTATGTAGGGCAAAAGCAACCAGTAATATATATTTGATCATTGTACTCATCTTCATGCAAAAATAACGGTTTCATTTAAATAACCACTATGTTGCAGCATATTCAACCATCTGTTGTTTTAATTGTTAGTTAATTTGTTATTTTTGAGCGAAGCGGAAATCGCCAAAACCGTTTTTAAAACAAATTATGGTCTGAGGCAAAAGTGTAGGTGGGGGGGATTTCATCGTTTTCCACGAAAAACCCGCTTCGGGTTAATATTAATGTATTGAATTCAAATTAGTGCTTATGATTCAGGATCGGGAAGTTATTCGATGGGGAATTATTGGTTGTGGCAACGTGACCGAGAAAAAAAGTGGTCCGGCATTTTATCAGTTGCCTGGTTCGGCTTTGGCGGCTGTTATGCGGCGCGACATGGCAAAGTCCCGTGATTATGCCTTGCGTCATGGCGTCCCCAAATATTACGACCAGGCTTCGGCGTTGATTAACGACAGTGGCGTGGATGCCGTTTATGTGGCCACACCTCCCGATACCCATGCGCAATATGCCATCGAAGCCATGGCGGCCGGTAAGCCGGTGTATGTTGAAAAGCCCATGGCATTGAATTACCGGCAATGCTTGGAGATGATAGAAGCATCCGAAAAATATGGTGTCCCGCTTTATGTGGCTTATTATCGGCGGGCTTTGCCTTACTTCCTGAAGGTGAAGTCGTTGATTGATGGAGGTGCCATCGGTCAGGTATTGTATGCCTCCATGCGGTTGGAGCGTCCCCCTTCAGAGGTGGATTACCAGCCCGACCAGGTTTGGCGCCTCGACCCTTCAGTGGCTGGTGGTGGCTATTTTGTCGATTTGGGTTCGCACCAGATCAATCTGCTTCAGTTTTTATTCGGACCGGTGGCTTCGCACCGCTCTTTTGTCAGGAACAAAGCCGGGCTTTATGAAGTGGAGGATTTTGTGAATGTGTTGCTCCAGCATCAATCGGGAGTAGACGTCAATTGCACTTGGAGTTTCTGTGCGCCAGAAGGCCGCCAGCTCGATGAAGTGGAGGTGGTGGGCGAGAAGGGGATTATGCGTTTCTCAGTTTTCGATATGAAAACCATCCGCATCGAAAAAAACAACCAGGCCGAAACCATCGCAGTGGATGCAGAACCGGTCATTCAAAAGCCCTTGATCAGCCATATCAACGAGGCCTTAAGGCATGGCAACGATATGAAACAGGATTTGTTGGAAGCTGCTACCACCACGCTGCTGATGCAAAAGATCCTTCATGAATAAGAAAAACCCCGGCTTTTGCCCGGGGTTTTTTATTTTCAACGCATCGAAAACTTCCGATGTTGTTATGCCAAACTTACGTTTACTGCGTTTAATCCTTTTTTACCACGTTCGATCTCGAAAGTAACTTGATCGTCTTTGGTGATCTCATCTTTAAGACCTGAAATGTGAACGAAGATCTCTTCACCTGTCTCGTCAACTTTGATAAAACCATAACCTTTGGTTTCGTTGAAAAATTTTACTACACCTGTTTTCATTATAATACTATTAAAAAATTAAAAAAATCATTTTGGTGGCTGAAGCAGGTGTAATTTGGTGATTTAATCGATATTCAGTAAAAAAACCTATTCTAATTGAACTCATTTTACTCCTTTTGCAAGCCTTTGCTTTTGGCCATTGCCTGAAAGCTGCCCTATTGTTGCAAATTGCGACTTGGTTTTTTTCCAAATGAACCATTTGCATTGTTTAAAGCTGGACAAAAATATGTTTTTATTTTTAATTGCCAAAGAAATCTGAACTGTAAGGGGAAAAAAATGGCGGGTTTTTCAGGTCTTGTAATTGTCATATTTATCGAATGTTGCGCGGCCGATCAGTTTGAGTGAAAGCCATAGAGCCAGGTTGGAGGAGACGAAGATGGCCAGCATGATGACGATCTGGTATTTTACGGCCAGGTCGGGCGAATTGCCGCCCAATATTTGGCCGGTCATCATGCCTGGCAGGGATATTAATCCCATCACCGACATGGAGGCCACCATGGGATTCACAGCTTTGACCAAGGCCTCGCGGACGATGGGGGCCAGGGCTTCCTCGCGCGTGGCACCGCAGGCCAGGCGCCACTGGAACACCATTTTTTCACTTTTTAGTTTTGTGTCAAAGGTGCTGATGCCCATGATGGTGTGGCTTAGGATGTTGCCCATGATCATGCCCGAAATGGGAATGAGGTATTGCGCGTGCAATAGGCTCTCGGGACCAATCACCAATCCCAGGGCCACCAAATCCACTATGGTGATGGTGGTGATCAAAGCCAATAACACGGGCCAAAAAAAACGTTTCAAATTCAGGTGGCTCCTGTCCACAATGGTGTAGGCTGTGAGTGTTACCATCACCACAACCCAAAGGAGGTTGAGTGCCGGGATGTTTTTCTTGAAAATGAACCCCAGGTATAAACCCAGTGCCAGCAGTTGCAACGTCATGCGTACAAAAGCGATGATGGTGGGTTTCACCAGCCCGGTGGCGTAGCGGGCATGAATCAGGATGGGGATCAATATGCACAGGTAGCTGATAAATAAGCCTGTCCAGGAGATGTCAACGGCCATAGTCGGATGTGTTGGTTACATGGTTCATTTTTTCCAGCCACCAATCATCGTGCGAAACACTAAGGATGGTGATGTTTGGGGTGTTTTTCAGGCACTGCCACAAAAGCTCCTTCGATGCGTTGTCCAAAGCCGAGGTTGGTTCGTCAAGCAGCAGGATGGAACGGTTGAGAAGCAATAGTTGAATTAGTCCAATGCGTTGGCGCTGGCCTCCGGAGAGGTGCTCCATCTTTTTTAGCAGCAGGTCGCGTGGTAGCCCCATGGCCAGCATTAACTCTTCAATTTTTTCATGCGAAGGTTTGGCTGGCTTGTTTTGAGCAAACTGGAATGGACGCATCAGAAACTCTTCCACCGGAGTGGCATCGGCAACGGGTTGTTGGGGAAGCCAACCTATTAGGGATCTGATTTGCTTCACTGTTTTGTCGTTGAGCTCTAGTTCGTTCACCGCAATTTGGCAATCGTGCCCTGGTAGGTAAAAACCCAATATGGCATTCAACACCGTGCTCTTCCCACTACCCGAAGGGCCTGTTAAGGCATGGAACTCACCGCTGGGAACCTCCAGATTGAAATCCTTTAGGTAGGTTTTCCCCTCGAATTCAATGGTGCAATTTTTAATTTGAATGGCTGTAGGAAAGGTCATTTCACAAATATTAAAACGGGAGGGTGTCAAGAAAAGATGCTCACTCTTTTTGAATCACCCTCTTTTGTAAGTATGATGGCTGAAGGATCAGTCTTTATTTTTGGGCAATACCAAGTTGAGGACAACGCCGATGACGGCAGCCAGTCCAATGCCTGTGAGTTGGAAATTGCCCGATTTCAATACAGCACCACCTATGCCGGTTGTTAAAACAATGGCCACAATGATCTGGGTGCGGGTATGATCCAGGTTCACCTTTTTATTGCCCAGTGTTTTGATGCCTATGGAGGCAATCATCCCAAATAGGATCAGCATAATGCCCCCCAATACAGCATCTGGAATCGACTTGAGGAATCCATTTATTTTTCCTGAAAAGGAAAATAGAATGGCGGCGATGGCCGATATGCGCAGCACCATTGGGTCGAACACTTTGGTTAGGGTGATGGCACCGGTTACTTCGGAGTAGGTGGTGGCTGGAGGTCCGCCAACAAGCCCTGCAATGGTGCAGGCCAAACCATCGCCCAACATGGTTCTGTTCAATCCGGGATCCTTTACAAAATCTTTGCCGGTGACGGCGCTGATGGCGTATACATCGCCAATGTGCTCAATAACCGGAGCGATGGCCACGGGAATCATAAAAAGGATGGCTTCCCATGAGAATTTGGGCGTGACAAAGTTGGGCAGGCTGAACCATGGTTCCGAGGTGATGGTTTCAAAATTGACGGCTCCCAATGCGATGGCCACCAAATATCCGGCAATTATCCCTGCAAAAATTGGGATCAATTTGAAAATGCCTTTCCCAAAGTTGATGCACACGATGGCTACCAACATGGCGATCAGAGCCAGTCCCCAATGGTTCGACGCCATATTGACGGCAACGGGAGCTAGAGATAGTCCAATCAAGATAATCACAGGTCCAACAACTTCCGAAGGGAAAAGCTTGTCGATTAGTTTCATCCCTTTCCATTTGACGAGTGCCGACATACCGAAATAGACAAACCCTACTGCCACCAAGCCACTGAGGGTGCCTTCGATGCCATACAGTTCGGTTGCTTTTTGTATGGGCGCGATAAATGCAAATGAACTGCCCAGGAAGATGGGCACTTTACCTTTTGCCACCAGGTGGAATATCAAGGTGCCCACTCCGGCGGTGAACAGGGCTACCGATGGGTCGAGCCCGACCAACAGGGGTACCAGCACCGTGGCACCAAAGGCAACAAATAAAAACTGGACGCCAACCACAATTTTTCGGTGCATTGGCAGTAATGATTGATTCTTTGTTTCTTGCATAAGTGGTTTTGTTTCGACAAAAATAGTTTTTTTGACCTGTTGTTTCAAATTTCGATGTTTTTTACCCGACAATCGTGTTTTATGCTCAAAAAAAAGCCGAAGTATCGCATGGATGCTTCGGCTTGAAATAGAATGATTTGTTTAATTTTTGAACAGTGGGTCGGCACCAATGGTGCCAATCAATTCATTAAAATACTGTTCCGACTGGAGATAGATCTTGCGATCCTTCAGCTTGGCCAGTTTTTCATCAATTTTCATTATGTCGGCCAATTCTGAGTTGGTGTCCTCCTGACTGAACTTGGTGATGTAGTCGATTTGATACTGGCAGAAGGCAACTGCCTTTTGTTGTTTCAGTCTCAAACGCGCTTTGTACCAGTCGCTGTTGATCACATAGTCGCGGTCGAACAACTTGCGCAACTCCGGATGGTCGATGGTCTTGCCTTCGTAATGGCCGTATGCCATGATGTGCAACAACACCTTTACCGGCGGAATGGCGGCTTCCACACTGCCCTCCTCAAAATATTGTAGCGCCACTTTTTTCTGGGCTTCCACAATATTGTTGATGCCATCCACAAACTCCTCCATGTTTTGGAGTTCGGGTTTCAGCATTCTTTCGTTGAACACCGCCAAAGGCTCATCGAACAGGCGGTTCATGCAGCGGAATGCAAAGTTTTTGGTGATGCGATATCCCAGGCGGCTGGCCAAAACTTTCTGGTTGTTGTATTCAAAGTCTTCCAGTTTCTCCAGGCAGCCTGTCTCGATCAGCAGTTTTGGATCACGGTCGGCTGGTTCCAAACGAGCCCATATTTCAGGGATCAGGATGCTGATGTCGTGGTCGAAACGGTTTTCCGACCCCACATAACCTGCCGCAGAGCTGAAGCCTTTGTAATCGGTGAGGATATACGAAAGCAAGGCATTGTTCAGGTCGGTGGTGGGCACCAACATGTTGAAAGGTCCTTTGGTCAATGCGCCTTCCGAGCCGGCACCAGTTGTCGAAGGCGACTTGCCGGTGAGGCTACAGATGAAGTCCATGAACAACTCAGGCAATTCCTGGTAGTGGATGGGGTTGTAGACACTCAAAGGGCGTATGCCCGCTTTTTTGTCGGCAGGATTGTTGCGGCGTCCTGGAAGCACGGCATTCACCGGATGCATCACCGGTTGATCCAGACTAATCTTACGATGCAGTCGTATGCCAGTCTCTGCCAGGTAGTTGTCGAAGGTTACGCCCACGTTGCTGTTGCGCTGCAAGTACCTGGGGTTGTTGGTTGGTTTGCCATCCACAATGCGGGGATGCGACGGAATCACAAAAAAGTCGTCCGACTCTTCATTGATGACTTCCGTCAGCAAATCTTTCACCGGTTGCGTGTATTTATCGAAGTTGATGGCATCTTCGAGAATGTCGATGGCATCTTCGCGGGTCAAAGGCTCGTAGTTGGTCAGGAATGTGTTTTCACTGCACATGTCTGCTTCTGCCTCTTTGTCGTAACCCCGTATGATGGCCTCGTCGGGACGCTGGAAGAGATGCGCCTCGCAGTTGGCTGTGAATTTCACGCTGGGGTTCTTGTACTCAGGATTCAGATTTTTTAGGTGTTGGCTGCCAATGGTGATGGAGGCGGTGATGTCGTCTTCCATCTGTATTTTGTGGCTGGGCACAAAGTCGGAACGCAATTTATGCAACAGCCAGTTGCCTTCCTGTGCAAAGCCGATGCGTACATAAGAGCCAATGACCTTGTTGTTTTTGTATTGCAGCGTCGTTCCGCGGCGGCCATTGACAATCTCAACTGACATGTAGTCCTTCCAATTGCCCTTTTCCTGGTCGTTGCGGTACAGGCGTTTGATAAACAGCACCAACGAACGGATATGGTCGGGTATGTTCATCAAAAACTCATTGTACGCGTCGCTGTATTGATCCGATGGGGTCAATAGTTTGACCGCCGAACCCAAGGTGCGCTTGGGGCTCAGGAATGGGCGCGATGGACCGCCATTGGGTAGGATCACCTTCCAGCGTTTTGAGAAATCATAATTGATGATCTCGTCCGCTTGCTTGAAGTCCTCTTCCAGATTGACAATGTTGTAGGGGCCATATTGAATGGCGTTTTGCATCGATTTTGAAATTTCCGATTTTCCACCGCCCGAAACTGTGCAGGGCTTGTGGCAGAAGACGCCTTCGGGTGAGGTGTTGATGATGCGCCATAGGGGCTGTGTGGGGTGTTTCACCAGTTGGAACTTGTTGCCCGATGGATGCACATAGGTTTTTTCGGGAGAGAGGCGCAACTGAACTGTTTTGCCATTGTTGTCCCATGTAATCAGACATTTGTCGATTTCAATATTGGCATATTCGGGGATGTAAACTATCTCCGGGAAATTTTTATCCACAGCATAGTTGCCTTCCATCACCTGTATGTTTTCTTTCAGAAGTTTCTTGACATCCTCGAAGCTGAATTCTTCTTTGAGTTTTTTCGAGAAGTCGTTGCCGTACACATTGTCGCTCATGATGCCACGGGGGAAGGCAATGGCGCCGCCTGCGTGCTCTTCTTCCACTAACCCGTAAAGGTTGGCCGAGTAGCTGATCTGAGTCTTGATCTCTTTTTTTGAATACCCAAAATAGTTGTCGGCAATCAATGTCACCACCACGCCTCGGTCGTCGCGGCAGGTCAGTTTGAACGGAACGCCATTGTTGTAGCATTCGTTCTCATCTTTCCAGCACATGCCGTCTTTGCGTTGGCGCTCGGTCGCCTCATCGTAATGGGGCAGGCCAAGGTCTTTCTTGCGTATCTCAGTCAGATGGGGAGCCAGTATGATGCATCCGGTGTGTCCGGTCCAATGCTCTGTGTCCAATGCAGCATCGTTGATTGCTAGGTTGTGGTCGCCGGCATTGCCAAAAATGGATTCCACAAAATCGAGGTTGCTGATCAGGCTACCTGGGGCAAAGAAACGGATTTCCATGCTTTTGTGAGGGATCACACCTTGCACCTCGGGACATACAATGGGGCGCAACAGCAATGAAACCATTACTTTGGCTTTTTCTTCTTGGGTGGATGTGAATGGCAACAACATCAGTTCGTCCGAAGGATTCAAGGCCGCTTTCAATAAATTGGCAAATGCAATTTTCGAAACCTCCTTTTTGTCCAACGGTACCGGCAATCCGCCTTCAACAATGTGGAATGTCCCTTTGGTGGTTCGCTTGTCGTTGGCTGGGTTGTTGAGGATGCCTTGCTTGATGCGGTAGGAGGTGACATATTTGCTTTTGAACATCTTGCCATCCGGTGGTAAACTCATCTCACGCGCCAGTCCTTTTTGGTTGAGCACAAAGGTGTCGTTGGGGAACCGGATGGATCCATCAATTTTCACGTCTTTCAAATAATCATCCAAAAAGTTCTGTATTCTTGTATCGGCTGGCGATAGGTGGTGCGATAGCAAACGTGACTTCTCCCTGAAGCTGTTGATTAAATCTTCAGTCAATGATAAAAACCTGGCATTCGAAAATTTGGTGCCGGCATCGGTGTTGTCGTAATACAACGGCTGACCCAGTGCCGCAAGCTGCAGGTTGATATATTGAATCATATCCTTCCTGTCTTTCTTGCTCATCTTCAAATTCTTCATAATCTCATTTTTCATTGGCATAATAGTTTAATTTTACCAAGTAACAAAAATAGCTTTTTTTGCATCATTTTATAGTGAAATGATGCTTGATGGTTGCTTTTTATTAGTTAAAGAACCTTTATTTCGTATTGTCTGTGCATTAAGTTACTTAAATTATAACAATGTATGGCTTGTTTTGTTGTGGGTTGCTATTATTCGGTTCCCGACCATAAAAAAAAGCCGCCAGAAAGTTGTTTCTGGCGGCTTCGATCTTCTTTTTTATTTTTTGAAATGGGCATCAATCTTGTTGAGCAGCTCATCGTCTTTGTCCAGGCTGTATTCCCAGAACATGGCGCCACCCAATCCTTTTTCATCAATGTACTTGAGTTTTAATTCCAGCGATTGTGTATCCTCGTATGAAATAAAGGTGGCTGAGTCCTGACTCCATAAGTAAGGTGCTTGCGCCGATTCGTCCCAGAACCGCTCGAAGCCCTTGCCAATGTAATTGTCAACAATAATATGGTAATCGATGATGGTGCCCACCGATTGTGCCGGTTGGTACAAACCATTGTTCTGTGGGGTTACGCCTGTCCACATGCGGCCATAGAAGGGGATGCCCAAAACCACTTTGTGCGCCGGAACGCCGGCATTGATATGGCCATCCACGGCGGCATAAATGTCGCGCGATGCCTCCGTTGTGTGTTTGGATGGACTCAGGTTGGCATGGTGCCCCGTGGTGTAGTCCAGACCGCTGTAGAGGTCGTAGGTCATGATGTTGATGAAATCCAGGTATTTTTGAGCTTCACCCAGTTCCGTATGGTCGATGTAAGCTTGGTTGGCGGCCGAGGCGATGGTGAGCAGGAAGTGCTGGTCGGCCGATTGCGGCAGGGCGTCCAATTGTTGGCGGATCTCTTTCAACAGCAGCGTGAAGTTTTGTTTGTCCTCGGCACGAAAGATGTTGTCTTCGCCTATCTGTCCCGGGTATTCCCAGTCCAGATCCAAACCATCCAAACGGTGTGTTAGCATCATTTTAATGGCGCTCTTGGCAAATCGGGCACGGGTCGAATCGGTGAGTGCTGCATCCGAAAACCAGTTGGACCAAACCCAGCCACCAATGGAGACAAGGATTTTTAAATCGGGGTTCTGAGCCTTTTTGGCCACCAATTGAGCTAGGTTGGCCGAGTCGGTTTCCAACTCAAAAACTACTTCTCCGTCGCGGATGTTGGCGAAGGCATAGTTGATGTGCGTCAGCTTGGTGGCATCCACGCGGTCCATGCTCATGCCGGTCCATCCGGCCACATAACCAACAACAATGTTGCCCGTTGGTTGCTTCTGTTTCTGCACTTGGCATTGGGTGAAACCCAAAACTGCTATCACCGATAGCACTAAACAGAATAGGGTGCTTTTTTTGTTCTTCATGGTCGGTAATCATTTTGCGCTCATAATGAGCTTAATTCATAACTTGATATTTCTAAGCAAATATTAGAAAAAAATACCGTATTTGCTGAAAATATTTTCACAAAAACGGTATTTGAATGGTTTTTAAGTATGGAACTAATTGGTTATTAGTGCAGCTTTTTTATTTCCCTTTTCATCATTTTGTTTAAAATTAACAAATGGAGGTGTTCGTTTCGAGTGTTTCATTCGTATCGTATCGAAATGGCAGGTTTGGTGATGATTGTTTTTGCAGTTTGCCAAACAATGGTCAGTAGCGATATTATGGTGATCATCAGTGTGGGCACCAAGAAGAACCATGGTTGGATTGAGGTGCGGAATGGGAAATGACTCAACCACCGTTCCATCATCCAATAGGAGATCGGCAGCGCGATGACTATGGCAATCCCTATCAAGAAGAAAAATTCTTTTCCCAATTCGTAAAAGAGCCTCTGGTTGGATGCGCCTAAAACCTTCCTGATCCCCATCTCCCTGGTGCGTGTAGTGCAGGAATACATCACCAGAATACCTAGACCCATGCAGGAGATGAAGATGGCCAATAGGGCAAATAGGGCCACGGTCTTTCCAAATACCTCCTGCTGGTGGTATTGATGGTCGTAAAACTGGTCCAGGAAGAAATAATCGTAGCTCGATTCCGGGAAGTACCGGTTCCAGATTGCGCCAATTTCGTTTGTCAGCTCTTGCTGATTGCAATCCACCGTTTTTACCGAAATGAGACGTTGTGTCATCCATTGCAGGTTGTCGTGCAATGCCAACATGAACGGGGTGTAGTTTTTGGTGAGCGATTGCTGGTGATAGTCTTTGAGCACGCCAATGATCTGCATGGGGGTGGCAACTGTTTCCACCATCAAATTCTTATGGAGGGCATCTTCTGGCGAACGGAATCCCAAGGTCGCAACAGCCGATTCGTTGATGAGCAATTTGTCCTTTTCATTACCATACTCTTCTGAAAAGAACCGCCCGGCCACCAAGTCTAGTTCATAGGCCTCTTGGTAATGCTCGTCGCAAATCAGCATCTCCAATAGTTTTGTCTGGTTGCTCATGTCGCCTTCCCTCTGGATGGAGAGGAAATCTGCAATCTCGGTTCCCGGTATGGCGCCCGATACCGTGACTTGCTTAACCTGCGGGAGATTGGCAACTTCCTTTCTCATTGCGTCTATTTTGATGGCACGTTCCTGGCAATGAGCTGGGAATTTTATCGAGAGTACCTGTTCCTTGTTGATGCCTAAGGGAGCCTGGTTCATATATTTCAGTTGGGCATAAATCACAAGTGTCGCACACAGAAGCGTTAACGAGGCTGCATATTGGATGATGATCAGTGTTTTCCTTGTTGAGGCTGCATTTTTTGAGTGGGTGAATTTACCCTTCAGCATCTTTATGGGTTGCATTGATGAAAAAATGGAGGCTGGATAGATGCCGGAAAGGAGAATGCCGGCAGAGAATAATAGCATGAGTATGATTCCCAAAGGCGTAGATAACCAAATGGAAAAGTTGAGCTGGCTACCCGTTAGATTGCTGAAGGCTGGGAAAGCCATTTTGATCATGACTAGTGCTATGGTTATGGCAATGGCGTTGATGATGAGGGATTCTGTTAGAAATTGTAGCAATATTTGCTGGTGGTTGGCGCCGGCCACTTTACGGACTGCAATCTCTTTGGCCCGCTCCAGGGAACGGGCAACAGCCATGTTGATGTAGTTGATCCAGGCTATGCATAGGATGAGGATGGCGCCCACAATGAGGATAAGCATGGCTGCCCGGTTTCCTTTCGTCTCCATCTCGTAGGCTTTTTGTGGCGTTAGATGGATATCCTTCAAATTCACCAGCTGGATGGCCCACTCCTTACTCCTCAGAGCCTCCTCTGTTTTATATTTCTCAGCCATGGCGGGGAAGGCTGCTTCAACCTGATTTTTTAGCTCCTTTGATTCCAGCAATACATAGGTGTAAACTTCGTGTTTGTACCAATAGTCAATTGCCCAATTGGGTAGCGTGGTGTACGAAATCAACATGTTGTAGCGGATATGGGAGTTGGCCGGCATCTCTTCCATAACTCCAGATACCTCACAGGCCACTTCCGGTCCATTGCTTCTGAATACCAATATTTTCCCTATGGGGTCTTCGTTTTTGAAATATTTCTTGGCCATAAGTTCGGTGATGACCACTTGGTTTGGAGAAGCCAGGCATGTTTCCCGATCCCCTTTGGATAGGGGGAAATCGAATAGTTTGAAGAAATTTCCATCGGCGTAGGCGATGCCATTCTCTCTTGATATTTGTTCTCCGTATTTTACAATTTGTTCCGGCGCAAAGCGCGAAGCCACTCTGGTGAAGGCCTCAATGCCCTTGATGTCTTGTTTCATTGCCGTGGCATAGCCAAAGGAGCTTGTGGCCCAATCATCGGTTAATGTCCCATTTTCATAAAACCGGGCTTCCACTCTAAAAAGCCTCTCCTTTAAGTGATGCATGGAGTCGAAGCTATACTCAAATGCTACGTAGCTCAATATCAACAGTGCTGCCGACATGCCAATGGCCAAGCCTAGTATGTTGGTTAGGTTGACCCCTTTTTTCGATTTCAGGTTCCGGAATGTTGTTGTTACATAGGTATGTATTGTCATTTTTTTTTACTGGCTATGAGTGTTGTTTTTCCTTATGTTTTCAAACAATGTGCCATTGTTGTAATTGATTGATTTGTAGTGTTGTTGGTTTTGTGTGTGGTTCTGATTTGTAAAATATATTGACAAACGGCTGTAAAATTTTTTGACAGCTGATACCTTCAAATTTAACCTTGTGGTGTTAATTTGGCAAGGATTGATCAAATGTGTGGTCGAATTTTATTAGTTTAGAAGGATGATATTGATCCCAGTACTTTATGAAAAAAACAAATTATCGATACGGCGAACTTCCGACCCGTGGTAGGCTGGTGCGGGCATTTCGTAACCTTTGGCTATTGCCGGCCTGGTTTTTTCCCGTCAAAGGGTGGCGTGCCACGTTCCACCGCTGGCGTGGCGTCAAGGTGGGGGCAGGGGTGGAAATCGGTTATATGGTGTTGCTCGACAACCGCCGCCCCGAACTGATCACCATTGGTCGCGACACCATCGTGTGTGCCATGTCGATTATCTTGACCCACGACCTTTCCAAGAAAAATATTGCTGGTATCGAAACGGTCGGTTCTGTAGTGGTGGGAGAGGGCGCTTTTATCGGAATGAACTGCACCATTTTACCTGGCGTAAAAATTGGCGCTTACAGCATTGTGGCCGCCGGTTCGGTGGTGAATGCCGATGTGGAGCCCTACACCATCGTGGGGGGCGTGCCTGCCAGGAAATTAGGATAAGGCATTTGTATTTCAACTTAATTTTAAGAAAAATTCATTGTTGTTTTTGAAAAAATAAATAATAACCATAGCTTTGTTCAAACATTTAAACAAATGACTTTTTCGATAGATCATAATAGTCCCATTCCCCTGCACGCCCAGGTTGAAGAGTTGTTGCGCAAGATGATTGAGCTCCCCGAATACCAAAATGGCGGCCTTTTACCAGGGGAGGTTGAGCTGGCCAACCGATTGGGGATTTCACGCAATACATTGCGCCAAGCCACCAACAAGCTGGAGTATGAGGGATTGTTGACCCGCAAAAAAGGCGTAGGCACCAAGGTGGCCAGCAAAACCGTCACGACGAGGCTCGACAGTTGGCACTCCTTCACCCAGGAGATGAACGGGCAAGGGGTGGCATTCATAAATTATGAAATCAAAGCAACGTGGGTACAGGCAGAGGAAAAAATCGCCCGGTTTTTTGATATTCCTGTTGGTACACGCATTCTTTGCCTGTCGCGCCTGCGTGGCGATGGGGAAGCACCCTTTGTCTATTTTGAGAGTTATTTCCATCCCCGCATCGGCATCACCGAGCAGGAGGATTTTTCGCAACCTCTGTACGATTTGCTTTACAACAAATTCGGGGTAACCGTCAATGCATCCAATGAACGGATCAAAGCGCGCAATGTGACGGCCATAACTGCCAAGCGATTGAAGATGAAGATTGGTGAAGCCGTTCTGATTCGGGAGCGATTTGTTTATGCTTTGGGCGATAGGCCTGTGGAATACAATATCGGTTTCTATAGGGCCGATAAATTTACTTACTCTATTGATATCAAAATATAAGATTTTCATTATAAATTAAGCGTAATACTAAATCCTGGTTTTATGTCCCTTGAAATGTTCAAACATTTAAACAAAGTTTTTGCCATTGGAGTCGATATCGGCGGCAGCCATGTCTGTTCTGCCTTGGTGAATTTGCAGGATGGGCAGGTTGTTCCAGAAAGCTTCTTTGAAACAAAAGTCGATCCCCAAGCATCGGCTTCCGAAATTATTGGTCTTTGGGGGGATTGTATCAAGCAATCCGCCAAAGTTGCAGGTGATGCCACCATCACTGCCATCGGCATCGCCATGCCCGGGCCTTTCGATTATCTTAATGGCATCAGCCATATTGCCGGTGTTGGAAAGTTCGATCGCCTGTTTGGGTTGAATATCGCCCGTGCATTGGCCAACGAATTAAAGCAACTTGATAATATCCCCATCCGGTTTGTCAACGATGCCTCGGCTTTTGCCATTGGTGAGGCTTGGGCCGGCGTGGCCAAGAGATATAGACGGGCGGTGTCCATCACTTTGGGTACCGGTTTTGGTTCCTCTTTTCTCGAGGGGGGTGTTCCTCTTTCATCAGGTTCCGATCTTCCCGAGAATGGATGGGTGTATTGCCTTCCTTACCAGGATTCCATTGCCGATGATTATTTCTCCACCCGTTGGTTTGTTGGTCAATACAAAAAAATGACTGGCATCGATGTCTTCGGTGTCCGGCAGATGATGGAACGAACCGATACGCAGCCTGTTGTTGATGCCATATTTGAAGATTTTGGATTCCGCCTGGCAGATTTTATGGCGCCCCTGCTGAAGCGTTTCGAGGCTGATATCCTGGTTTTGGGCGGCAATATTTCCAATGCCTACCCTCTGTTTGCCCCATACTTCACCGGTCAATTGCACAAAAATGGCGTCACCATCAAGGTTGGGGTTTCCCAATTGAAGGATTCTGCCGCCATTACCGGCGCCGCCCGTTTGTGTAACGATGACTTCTATTGTAAATTAGTTGGTATCCAGCCTGAAAACAGATCAATATGAATAACAGATCAATTGTCATCAAGCGAATAGCGCCCGTGCTGATGTCGTTTATCGTCATGGGATTTATCGATGTGGTGGGGGTGGCCACCGGATATGTCAAGCAAGATTTTCATTTGACCGACGATGTGGCTCAAATGATCCCATCTATGGCCTTTCTTTGGTTTTTTCTACTCTCTGTGCCCTCCGGCGTTTTGCAGGAGAGATTCGGCAAACGCAATGTGTTGAATGCCGGGATGCTTTTTACGGCCTTGGGCATGATTGTCCCGCTAGTCCATTACTCCTTTCCATCCATGTTGATGGCCATTGCGCTTCTCGGCATTGGGAATACCATTGTGCAGGTGTCGGCCAACCCATTGCTTCAGGATGTGGTGCCCGAAGCCAAGTTGCCCAGCTTCATGAGTTTTTCGCAATTCATTAAGGCCATCTGTTCCTTATTGGGGCCGGTTATTGCCACCTTTATGGCATCCTATTATGGCGACTGGAAATTGGTTTTTGCCGTTTATGCCGTCACATCCATGCTGGCCGTTTTGTGGCTCTATTTTACACCCATTGTTGAAACAAAATCTGCCAGTGGCACGGTAACGTTCAAGTCGTGTTTCGGACTTCTTGCTTCGCCATTTGTTTTGATGATGGTGATTGCCATTTTTTTGATTGTGGGAGCCGATGTGGGCATGAATTCCAATATTGCCAACTATTTGGGTTCGGCCTTCAACCTTTCGCTTGAGGAAGCTTCGCTGGGGATCAGCATCTATTTCACAGCCCTGATGATTGGCCGTTTTGCCGGAGCCATCGTGCTTAACTGGATTCCTGCACACAAATTCTTGATATATACGGTTTTGTTGGCCATTGCTTCCTTTGTGGGCATGGTGTTGGCGCCCGATGCTTTTACTGCCAGGGTTTGCATATTCCTGGCCGGACTGGGTGCCGCCAACACGTTCCCGCTTATTTTCTCCATCACCCTCTCCAAAATGCCCACCCGTGCCAATGAATTGTCCGGTTTGATGATCATGGCCGTGGCTGGTGGAGCTGTTGTTCCGCCCATTATGGGTCTGATCAGCAAACATGCCGGAGCTACAACCAGCATTTGGTTGTTGGTGGCTTGCATGGCCTATGTTCTTTGGGCGGCTGTTAAGGCTTGGCGTCAAGAGAAGGGCGTTTCAACTATTTCGTAAATGCTTTAAAATAATATACCGATGAAAAAGCAACTTTTGATTATACCGATGCTGGTGGTGGCTGCTGTTTTGTTTTCTTGCTCGATGCGCAAAGCAACGCCTGTGTCATCCTTGGTGGATCCCAAAATAGGGGCAGTGCACTGCCGCTGGTTTTTCTTCACCCCGGCAGCCGTCCCATTCGGCATGGCCAAACTGGCGCCCCACACCAACGCCTATGGAAGTCCGGGCAGTTGGTTGCCATGTGGTTACGACGACCGTCACAACTCCATTGAGGGTTTTGGCCATTTCCATGAGTTCCAGGTGGGTGGCGTGGTGGTGATGCCGGCCACGGGAGCCCTGAAAACCTTACCCGGCACCCTCGAAGAACCAGACAAAGGCTATCGATCGCAATTCAGGAAAGAGACGGAGATTGCCGTTCCTGGCTATTATTCGGTTTTTCTGGATGACTATAAAATCAAAGCCGAGATTACTGCCACACCCAGGGTGGGTTTCCACCGCTACACGTTCCCAAAATCGGAACAGTCCCGGATACTTTTTGACGTGGGGCATCGGCAGGGAGAGAGTGGCGAAGTCACCGACGCCTATGTGAAGCTGAATGACGACAACACCATCGAAGGCTCGGTGACAACCTACCCGGAGTATGCCAAGTTTTGCGATGTGGGCAATAAGGTGGACATGTATTTTTTTGCCAAGCTCAATAAAAAACCCGAGGCGGTTGGCACTTTTGTCAACGATTCCATCCAGCCCGGGCAGCAAGCCTCCCATGGCATCGACAATGGATTGTATGTTGATTTCAAAACGGGCGACAACGAAGTGGTGGAGATGCAGGTCGGTTTATCGTACACCAGCATAGCCAATGCCCGTTTGAATTTGGAAATGGAGGCTGCCAACACCACTTTTGATCAAGTGAAAATGGCGTGCGCCAACCAGTGGGAGAAGATGCTGGGGCGCATCAACGTGAGTGGTGGCAAGCACGAGGATCAGGTGAAATTCTATACCGGATTGTACCATGCGCTGTTGGGACGCGGTCTTTCGAGCGATGTCAATGGGCAATACCCGCAAAACAAGGGTGGCATCGGGCAGATTCCGCTGGATTCGAACAACCAACCCACCCATCAGCATTATAACACCGACGGGGTGTGGGGCGCCTTTTGGAACCTTGGCCAGCTCTGGGCTTTGGCTTATCCCGAGTATTTCAGCAATTATGTGCAGTCGAGCATCGACTTTTACAACGACAATGGCTGGCTCCACGATGGCGAGGCCGCAGGCGTCTATACCAACGGGGTGCAAACCAATTTCATGGGGTTGATGATTGCCTCGGCCTACAACAGCGGCATCCGCGATTTTGATGTGCAAAAAGGCTATGAAGCGGTGGTGAAAAACGAAACGCAATATGAAAACCGGGATTGGGGTTCGGGCAAATACGATTTGGAATATTTCGTAAAGCAAGGTTACGTGCCCATGCATGAGTTCACACTTCCCAATGGTTGGGTGCACAACTTTTGTGCTTCCCACACCCTTGAGTACTGCTTCAGCTCGTATGCCGGTGCTCAAATGGCCAAGTCGATGGGCAAAACTGCTGATTACAACACGATGATGGCCCAAGCCGGCCACTACCACAACCTGTTCGATGCGGAGACCAAATATTTCCGTCCGCGCGAAAAGGATGGATCGTTCCTGAAGGAGTTCTCACCCATGAAGGCTTGGGTAGGATTCCAGGAGGGTAATGCGGTGCAATATACCTGGTATGTGCCTCATGATGTGGCCGGATTGATCGACCTCATTGGTTCCGACCTGTTCAATCAACGTCTGGAAGAGACTTTCAACGAAGCCCAGAAAACACAGTTCGGCGGCGGGAAGGACTTGGACAGTTTTTCGGGGGTTGAGAAGCTTTATAACCATGGCAACCAGCCTTGCCTACACAATTCGTGGCTTTTCAACTACTCGGGCAAACCCTGGTTGACCCAGAAATTCACCCGTGCCATCTGCAACGAATTTTACGGCACCACCCCATTACATGGTTATGGCTTTGGTCAGGATGAAGACCAGGGTCAGCTGGGTGCCTGGTATGTAATGGCAGCCATGGGACTCTTTGACGTGCAGGGTCACACCTCGGCCAACCCCACTTTCCAGATTGGCAGTCCGCTCTTTGACAAGATCGAGGTACAACTCCATCCGAAGTACTACACTGGTAAGAAATTCACCATTCATGTGAAAAACAACAATGGGCAGAATGGTTATGTGCAATCGGTTCTGTTGAATGGCGAGCCACAAACCAACAACTGGTTTTATCGTGAGCAGGTGACCCGTGGCGGTGAAATGACCATCGAACTGGGCGATAAGCCAAATAAAAACTGGGGTGTGGGGCAAATGCCTCCGTCCATGTCGAACGAATTAATGAATACAAAATGAGAATCCCATCAATTTTATTGATTGCCGCGTTTTTACTGTTGATCGGCGGCTGCAATAAACCAGCAAATCAGCAATCAAACTTCCAGATAAAAGAGAAGGAGCTGTTTTCGTCGGTGAAAAACAGGGCGTTACAAATTGTGGGAACAGGCTTTACGGCAGGCGACAGCTATGGCGAGGTTTGGATCCGCGATTTCAACACATTCATCGAACTGGCGCTGGATGCCGTGGATGAAAAAACAGTGGAGGAGGGTCTTACGGTATTCTTCCGCATGCAAGGACTCGATGGGAATATTCTGGACGGCTATATCCCTGTTGAAAAGGCACAGGCAGGGTACGACTATCTCCATTTTGACCTGGAGCCCCGTTATGCCGGCCATAAGAATACCGTTGAAACCGACCAGGAGACTTCGCTGGTGCAGGCTGTTTACAAGTATGTGAAAAAAACCGGACACAACGATTACCTCAACACGGTGGTTGGCCATAAAACGGTGAAGGAACGCATGGCCATGGCGCTGGAGTACTTAATGAACCACCGTTACAGTGGTCGTTACGGCTTGATTTGGGGTGCCACAACTGCCGATTGGGGCGATGTGCAGCCCGAGCATGAGTGGGGTGTTTACCTGACCCACGACACGCATTATGCCATTGATATTTACGATAATGCCATGTTTTTGATTGCCATCCAGAACTATCTGGAACTGGTGCCAGAGGATCAAAACCAATGGAAACCTGTGCATGACCAGCTTGTAGCCAATATCAGGAAGTATTTGTGGGATGAGGTTAATCAGAAGTATATCCCGCACATCTACCTCAATGGTTCGCCATTTGCCGACAGTCTGGATGAGAACCAGATTTATTACCATGGCGGGACGGCTGTGGCCATCGAAGCCGGGTTGCTGTCGCACGACGAGATTGCCACCTCATTGCAGAAGATGGTTGCCAATGTGAAAGCCAGTGGCGCTGCCACCATCGGGTTGACCCTCTATCCGACTTACCCGTTGGGATCGTTCAAAGGGGTTGGGATGTATCCGTATGGTTATCAGAATGGGGGTGACTGGACCTGGTTTGGCGCCCGCATGATTCAGCAGTTGATCCATCATGGGTTTGTTGAGGATGCCTACCGCGAATTTTTGCCCATGCTCCAGCGCATTGAGGACAATAATGGTTTTTTTGAATGGTACAGTGAGAAGAATGAACCCAAAGGTTCCGGGACTTTCCGGGGTGAGGCAGGCGTGGTTTACAAGGCCATCCAAATGTTTGAAGCTTTGGATAAATAATATTGTAGAATAGAATTTGTCGGTTCATGACTGAAGGCCGATGAGGTTATAATTATAGATTGAAATGAAGAAAAATTGGAGATCGACCGGTCAGCATTTGATTCCGGTAGAAAAAGTGAAGTTGGAAAACGGACAATACGATATTTATCCGTCCCTGAAGTTGGATGAAAACATTATCCAAGAAGGTTTTGATACGCTTGCTGCCCGGATAAGGGATTGCAAAACGGTGGTGATAGATGGTTATGTGGGCGTTTTCTTCGACCACTTCCGCGATCAATTGAATGGTGAACTTCAGAAATTAGGTGTCAATGCCTTGTGGTGGGAAGTGTCGACGGCTTTAAAGCCTGTGGATACCATCAATTCAATGGTTCAGCCTTTCTTGGGTGGTGACGACCCCATTTTTGGGAAGCGCACAACCCTCAATCTGGTCGATTTTTTCGATGAACAGCGGTTAAAGCAGATCCAGCCCGACCCTTCCGCAACCATGAATATTTTGATTGGTTGCGGTGCCGCCTTGGCGGGGTGGGAAGGTTTATTGGTTTATCTGGATTTGCCAAAGAATGAACTTCAATTCAGGGCGCGCGCCGGAAGCATCACCAATCTGGGCGCGAGACAGAGTGAGGCGATCAAACCAATGTACAAGCGTTTCTACTTTGTCGATTGGGTGGTGCTCAACAAACACAAATCGTCACTAATCAAGAATATCGATTTAGTAGTGGATGAACAGCGGCGAGAGGTCATCACTTGGATGGGTGGTGACGACTTGAGGGCTTCCTTGAAAAGAATGGCGCATTCCGTGTTCCGCGTCAGGCCTTGGTTTGAACCAGGTGCCTGGGGTGGCCAGTGGATCAAGGATCGGATCAAATCACTCAATATGGATGTGCCAAATTATGCTTGGTCGTTCGAGTTGATTGTACCCGAAAATGGCCTGTTGATGGAGAGTTCGGGCAAAATGCTGGAAGTCTCCTTCGATACCATCATGTACTCCGAAGGCGAAGCGGTCCTGGGGCAACATTTCAGCAAGTATGGTTTCGAGTTCCCGCTCCGGTTCGACTTCCTCGATACTTTCGATGGCGGGAATCTCTCCATTCAATGCCATCCCCAGTTGGAGTACATCAAGGAACATTTTGGCGAGACCATGACCCAGGAGGAGACCTATTACATTCTTGATTCAGCGAAGGATGCGCCGGTGTATCTCGGGTTTCAGGATGGCATCAACCCCGATGAATTTGAGCAGGCCTTGCAAACCAGCTTTAAGGAATCAAAAACCATCGATATCACACGATTTGTTCAAAAGTTGCCGTCGAACAAACACGACCTGTTTTTAATCCCGCCGGGCACCATTCATGGCTCAGGCACTAATAATTTAGTGTTGGAGATTAGCACCACCCCTTACATCTTCACATTCAAGATGTACGATTGGCTGAGCTTGGATCTGGATGGCAAACCACGTCCCATCAACATCGAACGGGGCATGGCAAACCTTTGCTTCGACCGTCAAGGCGAAAAAGTGAAGACCGAGCTGGTGGCAAAACCTGCACTGATTGGCCAAGGGGCGGATTGGAAGCAGTACCATTTGGCCACCCACAAGAACCATTCGTACGATGTGGAACGCTACCATTTCTTTTCGGAAATAGAAGTGGAAACCAAAGGTCGTTGCCATGTGCTGAGCCTGGTGGAGGGAAGTTCCATTAAGGTGATCACGTTGGATGGGGCAGTTCAGCACTTCAATTATGCCGAAACTTTCGTGATTCCTGCGGCGGCCAATGGCTACCGGATTGTGAATGAATCGGGTGCAGAAGCGCTGGTTGTGGTAGCTTATATGAAGTAATCTCTTTTTGGACAGTGTTATGAATAACGAATTTAAACGATGATTATGGATAAAATGAGAGGAATCCTATGGTTTGTCTGGATGGGACTGTTTTTCTGTTTCGTGTCATCTGCGGAAGCACAAAACTCCGCAAAACCATCAGCAAAGATCATCAATGGCTTTGGCCAGAAGGTTTACGGCGAGGAGATTGGTTACCACTCCTGCCATCCCGATGCCAATAAGGCTTTGTTGATCCGTAGTTTGAACCAGGATGATTACATTGGTTGGAAGACCGCCAGCGCCAGTGATGTGAAAACGGACCGGGTGACGTTTGCCTGGATTGCTGGGTATGCTTCGGGCACCGCCGGGCAAGATCACCACTATCGGTTGTATATCAACAACGAAGAGGCTTTTTCCATCCATACCCCCATGCGGCAGAAAGGTGCTGATTGGCAGCTTACCAATGCTGCTGGGGCGGAGTTGCGGTTCCAATATGTGAAAAGTGATGGAATCGACGACCATTATGGCTACATGTTCCTGACGGTTCCCAGGAATTTGTTAAATCCCGATGGTGCTTTGGATCTGAAGGTGAAGGGCGATGCCACCGGCAGCAAAGATTGGTTGATGACCTTTATGTACGAATACCGCGATAAGGTGGTTGTCACCCCCGAAGAAGCTTTGGTGAACGGGGAGGGCGGGAAGGCGTTCCAACGCATCAAGCTGGGCATTGACCATTTTAATGCTCCGCAGCCAATTCAAATAGTTTATCAGGGTAAGATCCTTGAAAAAGGAATGCTTCAATTTGGCGCTAACTATTTTTATTTGAAGCTGGAGGAAGCCAAATCGACGGTGAAGCAAGCCATCACACTGGTGGTTGGAAAAGATAAACAGGTTGTTGAGTTTGTGCAGGAACCTGTGAAAAGGTTTTCGGTTTACATTCTGTCGCACTCTCATGTGGACATTGGTTATACCGAATTGCAGCCCAAGGTGGTGGAAAAGCAGATTCAGAACATTGAAAAGGCTTTGGATTTGGTTGATAAAACGTCATCTTATCCCGACGCAGCTCAATTCCGATGGAATTGTGAGGTGCTGTGGCCGGTGCAAAACTACTTGGCTCAGGCGACTCCTGAAAAACGGAAACGGTTCTTTGATGCTGTTCGCCGCGGGCAGGTTGGGTTGGACGGTTTGTACAGCAATGAGTTGTTGGGTCTTTGCAGCGATGAGGAACTCTTTCAAGCCTTTGCATATGCGGGCGAACTCCAGAAAAACGAGGGGGTTAAAATTGAGAGCGCTATGATTTCGGATGTGCCGGGTTATTCGTGGGGCATCGTACCTGCCATGGCATTTAATGGAGTCAAGTACTTTTCCATAGGCCCCAATACTTTCGACCGCATCGGCCATACGTTGTCGCAGTGGGGCGACAAGCCATTCTACTGGATTTCACCTTCGGGAAAGGAAAAGATCCTCTTTTGGATGAATTCCTATGGTTATTCGACTTTTCATGGCGGAAGCCTGGCCAAAACGGATGGCACACCCATCTTTGAGCTGCTCCGCGATTTGAACAATCGTAAATATCCATACAGCCAGGTTATGGTGCGCTACACCATTGGTGGCGACAATGGCCATCCCGACGAGGATTTGGCCGATTATGTGAAGGACTGGAACAACCAATATGTCACGCCGCAATTGAAGCTCTCCCTATCCACGCCCATGTTCAAGGATTTTGAGGCTAAATATGGTGCCGAACTGCCCACTTACAGTGGCGACTTCACGCCTTATTGGGAGGATGGTGCCGGTTCGTCGGCCTTCGAAACTGCCATGAACCGCCACTCGGCCAACCGGATGACCCAGGCCTCAGCTTTATGGGCGATGACCAAGCCAGGAAATTATCCACAGCAAATAGTTTCAAAAGGTTGGGAGAATATCCTGCTCTATTCGGAGCACACCTGGGGAGCCCACAACAGTATTTCGGAGCCCGACATTGACTTTGTGACCGATCAATGGGACATCAAGCGGGATTTTGCGTTGCAAGGGGATTCTCTTTCGAAAGCTCTTCTTCAAGGGGCTTTGGCCATGATTCCTTCAGAAAAAGGAAAGCAGGAAAGCGTGACGGTTTACAACACCATGTCATGGATTCGGGATGGTTTGGTGGTGGTACCATCTTCCATCAACATGAGTCAAGGAATGGTTGCGTTGGATGTAAGTGGTCATTCGCATCCTGTTCAGCAGTTGAAGGATGGCCGGTTTGCTTTTGTGGCTCGGGGGATCCCAGCGTTGGGATCGGTTCGATACATCATCAAAAAAGGCCGCATCAAGCAACATTCCGATTTGAAAGCCTCAGGGCATCAGCTCTCCAATGCTTTTTACGACTTGACCATTGATGGCAAAACTGGCAACATCGTCCAGCTCATCCGAAAGAGTGATGGTCAAAACCTGGCCTCCGGTGATGGTTTGAATGCTTATGTTTATACGGGCTCCAACGCTGAGAACCCCAGGAGTAACGGTGTGCCTAACATCAGTATGGGTGAGGAGGGGCCTTGTGTCGTCTCTCTAATCATCGAATCGGAGGCGCCCGGATGTAAAAAACTGACGCGCGAGATTCGGTTGTATGCAGGGATCGACCATGTGGAAATCATCAACACCCTCGATAAACAGCGGGTTTATGAAAAGGAGAATGTGCGTTTTGCCTTCCCCTTCAATGTGCAGGAGCCCCAAACACGCATGGACATGGCATGGGCCGTAGTTCGTCCGGAGGTGGATCAGTTGCAAGGGGCCAACAAAAACTACTTTACCATACAGCGGTGGGTAGATGTGAGCAACGACCAAAAGGGTGTTACGTTGGCCACTCCCGATGCCCCTCTATTGGAAGTGGGTGGGATGAATGGTGAAGCATGGAAAAAAGGGCCTGGTCAAACATGGGCAAAGACAAGCGCATCTTCTTCGTTGCTCTACTCATGGGTGATGAACAACTCGTGGCACACCAACTACCGAGCCTATCAGGAAGGGATTGCGACGTTTCGTTATGTGATTGCTGGTCACGATGGTTTTGTGGCTTCGCAAGCTGAGAAATTGGGAAGGGAAGCCTCCCAGCCGTTATTGGCCGTGAGTCGTGGCGTCAAGCTTGAGGCGCCTTTTAAACTGGAAGGGGATTCGCAAATCGTGGTCACCTCTATGGTTCCTCAAAATGGCGGCCGGGATCTGTTGGTTCGCTTGTATAATAGTGGCGACCAGCCATCTCGCGTCGAATTGGTGATCGATAAATCCAAGGAGGTTCGTTTGATTCAGCAGGCTGGTGATCAGGGAACCTTGGTCAATTCAAGTTTGGTGTTGGAAGGTTATGGTATTCGCACCCTTTTGGTAAAAGCCAAGTGAATTAAATTGGCTAATGATTCTATAAAACAGTGCTTGGATTGAATAGTTAAAAGGCTGCATCGAAATTCGGTGCAGCCTTTTGATTAAGGAACTAACTATTTGCTACGATTCAATATTTTAGAGCTGCCTGTGCTGCTGCCAAACGGGCAATGGGCACGCGGTAGGGCGAACAGCTCACATAGTTCATGCCCACCTGGTGGCAGAATTCCACAGAGGAGGGCTCGCCACCATGCTCACCACAAATTCCAATCTTCAGATTGGGCTTGGTGCTGCGACCTTTTTCGCATCCCATCTTGATCAGCTGGCCAACACCTTCTTGGTCGAGCACCTGGAATGGGTCGTATTTCAGAATGCCTTTTTCGATATAGACTGGCAGGAATTTGCCGGCATCGTCGCGCGAATAACCAAAGGTCATCTGCGTCAAGTCGTTGGTGCCGAAGGAGAAGAATTCGGCCTCCTGGGCTACCAAATCAGCTGTTAGGGCAGCCCGTGGTACTTCAATCATGGTTCCCACCAGGTAGTCGATGCGGTCGTTGCGCTCGGTAAACACCTTTTCGGCTGTGGCGCGGATCAAATCGGTCTGCATCTTGAGCTCTTTGACGGTTCCGATCAGCGGCACCATGATTTCGGGCAGGGAGATGATGCCCTCTTTTTTCAGGTTGAGGGCGGCTTCAATGATGGCACGCGCCTGCATCTCGGTTATCTCAGGGTAGGTGTTGCCCAATCGGCAGCCACGGTGTCCCAGCATGGGGTTGAACTCTTCCAGTTCGGCCACTTTGGTGCGCACAGCATCCACCGGGATGCCCATCTCTTTGGCCAGTTCTGCTTGGGTGGCCTGTTGGTGGGGAACGAATTCATGCAGTGGTGGATCGAGCAGGCGGATGGTGACGCCGTAACCTTCCATCGCCCTGAAAATACCTTCAAAGTCGCTGCGCTGGTAGGGTAGTAATTTTTCCAGTGCCCGCACCCGTCCAGCGGTGGTGGAGGCCAGTATCATTTCGCGCATGGCTTTGATGCGTTCGCCTTCGAAAAACATGTGTTCGGTGCGGCAGAGGCCAATGCCTTTGGCGCCAAAGCGGTGGGCCACTTGGGCATCGTGGGGCGTGTCGGCATTGGTGCGCACGCTCATGCGGGTGTGCTTGTCGGTAATGTCCATGATCAGGCCAAAGTCACCACTCATGTCGGGGGTGCGGGTTTCCACTTTGCCCTCGTAAACCTCGCCGGTGGAACCGTTGAGTGAAATCCAATCGCCTTCGAAATACTCTTTGCCGTTGGCCACCAGTTTGCGCAATTTGTAGTCTATTTTAATGCCGCCGGCACCCGAAACGCAGCATTTGCCCATGCCACGGGCTACCACGGCCGCATGTGAGGTCATGCCGCCTCTGGCTGTCAGGATGCCTTTGGCAATGTGCATCCCCTCCAAATCTTCGGGCGAGGTTTCAATGCGCACCAGTATGGTTTCGTTGAATCGTTTGGCTTCGTCGGCAAAGAACACGATGCGGCCGGTGGCGGCACCTGGCGACGCAGGCAATCCTTTGGCCAACACTTTAGCCGATCGGATGGCAATGGAGTCGAACACCGGGTGGAGCAATTCGTCTAGTTTGTTGGGTTCCACGCGCAGTAAAGCTGTTTTCTCATCAATAATGCCTTCGCGCATCATATCCATGGCTATTTTCACCATGGCAGCACCGGTTCGCTTACCATTGCGGGTTTGGAGCATCCACAGTTTGCCGTCCTGAACGGTAAACTCGATGTCCTGCATATCTTTGTAGTGGACTTCCAGTTTGTGTTGTACCTCGAACAATTGCTTGTATAGCTCAGGCATGGCCTCTTCCAGCGATGGATACATGGCTTTGCGGTCGGCTTCGGGTATGCTTTGTAATTGTGCCCAGCGGCGCGAACCTTCCAGGGTGATCTCTTGGGGAGTGCGGATGCCGGCCACTACATCTTCGCCTTGGGCATTGATGAGGTATTCGCCGTTGAAGAGGTTTTCGCCAGTGGAGGCATCGCGGGTAAAGGCCACGCCGGTGGCCGAGTTGTTGCCCATGTTGCCGAACACCATGGCCTGCACATTGACGGCAGTACCCCATTCGTCGGGTATATTGTTAAGCTTCCGGTAATAGATGGCTCGGTCGTTGTTCCAACTGCCAAATACAGCCTCTATGGCGCCCCAGAGTTGCTCCCATGAGTCGGTGGGGAAATCATGCCCCGTATGTTCTTTCACGGCTGCCTTGAACCGTTTCACCAGGTCTTTCAAGTCATCTACCGTCATTTCAGTATCCAGCATGATGCCTTTTTCCTCCTTCACTTCTTCCATGATGGCTTCAAAAGGGTCGATCTCTTCTTTGGAATGAGGTTTCAGTCCTAACACCACATCGCCGTACATTTGCACAAAGCGGCGGTACGAATCCCATGCAAATCGGGGGTTGCCCGATTTTTTTGCAATGCCTTCCACGGCAGCATCATTCAAACCAAGGTTGAGAATGGTGTCCATCATGCCGGGCATCGAAGCTCTTGCGCCCGAGCGAACCGATACCAGCAGTGGGTTTTCTGATGATCCAAACTGGGTGCCGGTCAGCTGTTCGATGTTGGCGATGGCCGCCTTGATCTCGGAGGTCAGCAATTCCACCACTTTTTCACACCCCAGCTCGTAGTATTCGATGCAGGTTTCGGTGGTGATGGTGAATCCTGGCGGAACGGGAACGCCTATCAGGTTCATTTCGGCCAGGTTGGCACCCTTGCCTCCAAGCAGGTTCTTCATATCGGCACGTCCTTCAGCATGCCCGTTCCCGAATGTGTACACTCTTTTTTTGCTCATGGGATTGTGGGATTAGTTAAGACTTTTAAAAAATTAGGTTACCCTAAAAATAACTTTTTTTTTCATCTTTTGCAGTTAAATTAAAAATTATTAACATGTGATTCTTGTCAGTGTTGATGGGCGATATCCCTCAAGGCAAGGAAAATAAAGGATGGACGCCTTGTAGGGGTGTGAAAAATAAAAAAGCTGCCGGCAAAAAAACCGGCAGCTTCCTTAGTGGTTATGTAATATAAGGTTATTCAGTAACAGAATAATCTTGGTTGCTTAAGCGCTTATAGGTGTTGTAACGCCATTTCGCGTTGGCTTCCGATGCTGCAAACAGCTCTTTGGCTTCGGCAGGATAAGCTTTCTGCAACGAGGTGTAGCGCACTTCGCCTTTGAGGAAATCCTGGAATTTGCTCCAGTCGGGCTCTTTGGAATCGAGCACGAAAGGATTTTTTCCTTCTGCCTCAAGGGTTGGGTTGTAGCGGAACAGGTGCCAGTAGCCACACTCAACGGCCAATTTGCCCTCTTCCTGTGTTTTGCCCATTCCGTTGCGCAATCCGTGGTTGATACAGGGTGAATAGGCAATGATCAACGATGGCCCATCGTACGCTTCAGCTTCTTTGAGCGCTTTGAAGTACTGTGCCTGGTTCGAACCCATGGATACCTGTGCAACATACACATAACCATAAGTGGTGGCCATCAAGCCTAGGTCTTTTTTACGCACCCGCTTGCCCGAAGCAGCAAATTTTGCAATGGCACCAACAGGCGTCGATTTAGAAGCCTGGCCTCCGGTGTTGGAGTAAACCTCGGTATCCATTACCAATACGTTGATGTTCATGCCCGAAGCCAAAACGTGGTCCAAGCCGCCATAACCGATGTCGTAGGCCCATCCGTCACCACCAAATACCCAGACTGATTTCTTCACCAGGTGGTCTTTCATGGCAAGGATTTCGGCTGCAACAGGATTGCTCTCCTTAGCCAGTGCTGCTTCAACGGCTTTGGACACTTCGCGTGATTTTTCGCCATCATTGAAGGCTGCCAACCAAGCTTCGAAAGCAGCTTTGGTTTCGGCATTCACATTCTCCAAGTTATTTTGGATCAGGTTGCGGACGCGCTCGCGCAGTTTTTCGGCTGCCGTGGCCATACCCAAACCGTATTCGGCATTGTCTTCAAACAGTGAGTTGGCCCATGCTGGACCTTTGCCTTCCTTATTGGCGCAATAAGAAGTGGCAGGCGCCGAACCCCCATAGATGGATGAACATCCGGTTGCATTGGCCACCATCATGCGGTCGCCAAACAATTGGGTGATCAGCTTGATGTAAGGTGTTTCGCCACAACCGGCACAAGCACCCGAGAACTCGAACAAAGGCTGTGCAAACTGCGATGCCTTCACATTCATGGTTTTTGGGGTGATGGTGTCTTTGATGGCTACCTTTTCGGCCATGTAGTTCCAACGCTCCACTTGATCCATTTGGCTGTCAAGCGGTTTCAATTCAAGCGCTTTGGTTTTAGCAGGACATACATCTACACAGTTGCCACAACCAGTACAATCCAACACACTTACTTGTATGCGGTACTGTAGGTGTTCGTATCCTTTGCCATTGGTTTTCTTGGTGATGGTTCCGGCAGGTGCGCCAGCCAGCTCTTGCTCATCCAAAAGGAATGGACGGATGGCAGCGTGGGGACAAACATACGAACACTGGTTACACTGGATACAGTTGTCAACGTTCCACTCGGGAACAGCAACTGCGATACCGCGTTTTTCGTAAGCGGTGGTGCCTGCAGGGAATGTACCATCCTCGCGGCCACGGAATGCGCTTACTGGCAGGTCGTCGCCCTTCAGTGAGTTGATGGGGTTAACGATGTTGCGGATGAATTCGGGCAGATTGTTGTCTTCAACCTCTGCAACCACAGTCAGTGATGACCATTCGGCTGGAATTTCAATCTTTGTGACAGCGCTGCCCCGGTCAACCGCAGCGTAGTTTTTATTGACGATGTCTTCACCTTTCTTGCCGAACGACTTGACGATTGCCTTTTTCATCTGTTCAACAGCCAGATCGTAAGGAATCACTTCTGCAATCTTGAAGAATGCACTTTGCATGATGGTGTTGGTGCGGTTGCCCAATCCAATCTCCTCGGCAATTTGAGTGGCGTTGATGATGTAGAAGTTGATGTCGTTGTCGGCCATGTACTTCTTCATGTCGTTGGGAAGACGGTTTTTGGTCTCTTCCACATCCCAGATTGAGTTCAAAAGGAATACGCCACCTTTTTTCAACCCTTTCAGCATGTCGTAACGACCCAGGTAGGCAGGTACGTGGCAGGCTACGAAGTCGGGTGTGACTACCAAATAGGGTGAACGGATCGGACTGTCGCCAAAGCGCAAGTGTGATACCGTGATACCTCCCGATTTTTTGGAGTCATAGGCAAAATAAGCCTGTGCATATTTGTCGGTGTTGTCACCAATGATTTTAATGGAGTTTTTGTTGGCACCAACTGTACCATCAGACCCCAAACCGTAGAATTTTCCTTCGAAAGTGCCTTTGGGCGCCAGGCTGATTTCTGGCAACAAGGGCAATGAAGTGAAGGTGACGTCGTCAACGATACCTACGGTGAACTGGTTTTTGGGCTCTGCCATGGCCAGGTTGTTGAACACGGACACAATTTGTGCTGGTGTCGTGTCCTTGGAAGAGAGACCATAACGGCCACCTACGATCAATGGCGCATTGGCTTGGCCATAGAACAGTTCGCAGATATCTAGGTACAATGGATCGCCATTGGCACCGGGTTCTTTGGTGCGGTCAAGTACGGCAATGCGTTTTACCGTCTTTGGGCAAGCTTCCATAAAGTATTTGGCCGAGAAAGGACGATACAGGTGCACGGCAATCAAGCCAACCTTTTCGCCTTTGGCCACTTTGGCATCAATCACCTCCTTGATGGTGTCGGTAACCGATCCCATGGCAATGATCAGGTGTTCTGCATCTTCGGCACCATAGTAATCGAACGGACGGTATTTGCGGCCTGTGAGTTTGCTGATTTGATCCATGTACTCGGCCACTACGTCGGGAATGGCGTTGTAGAATGGGTTGGCAGCTTCGCGGCTCTGGAAGTAGATGTCGGGGTTTTGTGCAGTTCCGCGTGTCACAGGGTGCTCGGGGCTGAGGGCGTTGTCGCGGAAACGTTTCAACGCTTCTTTGTCGAGCAAGCTCACCAAGGTGTCCTGTTCCATCACTTCAATCTTTTGGATCTCGTGCGAAGTGCGGAATCCATCGAAGAAATGCAGGAAGGGAACTCTGGTTTTGATGGATGCCAAGTGGGCAATACCGGCCAAATCCATCACTTCCTGAACACTACCGGTGGCCAGCATGGCGAAACCAGTCTGGCGAGCCGACATCACATCGGAGTGGTCGCCAAAGATGGAGAGCGCCTGCGCTGCCAAGCTGCGTGCACTCACATGGAATACACCAGGCAACAGTTCGCCAGATATTTTGTACATATTGGGGATCATCAGAAGTAATCCCTGTGAAGCAGTAAATGTGGAGGTCAACGCACCGGCTTGGAGTGATCCGTGCATGGCTCCGGCTGCACCGGCTTCCGATTGCATCTCTTCAACCCTTACGGTTTCGCCAAACATGTTTTTCCTTCCGGCCGCAGCCCACTCGTCCACGTATTCCGCCATGGTCGAGGAAGGGGTGATGGGGTAGATGGCAGCCACTTCGCTAAACATGTAAGCGATGTGTGCGGCAGCCTGGTTACCATCACAGGTGATGAACTTTTTTTTGTTTGCCATTGATATATACTCCTAATAATTAATAATGGTTATTACTACTAATTTATATTGTTGATAACTCTTTTTGTATCAGTGTGTCCCATTGGATTTAAGTGCGCCTTAGTATAAAAATCCAAAAAGCCACAAGGGGATCACATTCCCTTTGCCTATTTCAATCATCTCCCTTGCTTCAATCAAATTACCTTTTGTCCCATTGGCTGTCCCAATGCTGAAACAGCGGTCGTTGTTCACGCAAAAATCGCCTGTTTTGCCTTGTGTTACCCTGTTTTGGTAGGCCAGCTGGTTGTAAAAAAAGGTTTTGTGCAAGGCTGGTTGATCAAAGTTACCATAATTGGCAACAAACATCAAGTTTGGATTCTGCATATAGATCTGAGCCGGCTTTTTTAGGTTGGTGTCGCTGCTCTGGTAGAGCAGGTGGATCAACCGGGCCTGTTTCAAATAATGCAGGTAATTCATAATGGTGGCACGCGAAGTTTCCACCGAAACGCTCAGCTTGCTCACATTGGGCTGGAATGGCGCTTGGCATGCTACCTGGTAAAGCAGTTTCCTCAGCTTGGGCAGGTATTTGTGTTCGATCTGCTGCAAGTAACTGATATCGATCTCCAACACCAGGTTGATGGTCTTTAGCATGCTTTCGTAAAGGCTTGGTTCGTCGAGGAAATAGGGATAGTAACCGTGGTGCAGGTAGTCGGCGAAATAAGCTAGGGGGCGGACTCTCGACACGATGTCGTGGCAAATGGATTCGTGGTTTTCCAGTATTTCGGATAACGAATATTTCTGGAAATTTTCACCAGTCGATAGGTTCACGTATTCGCGGAATGAGAAACCGTCCAAACTGTATACGCTCACACAGCCCAATAGCTCTGGATTGGCTTCCTTCAGTCGCATAACGGGCGAACCGGTAAAAATGATTTGTAGATCTTTGAAGTGATCGTAACAATACCTTAGTTCTTGCGACCATGCAGGGTATTTGTAAACCTGGTCCAGCAAAAGGGTTTTGCCTCCAGTCTTACGGAATTCGTCGGCAAACGACACCAATGTGCGTTCCGAAAAATAGAGGTTGTTCAAATCGACATACAAGCAACTCTTTTCACCCATGAACTGGCGGGCATAATTTAGCAGGAAGGTGGTTTTCCCAATCCCCCGGGCTCCTTTGATGCCAATTAGCCGATCGCTCCAGTTGATGTCATCCATCAATCCGCGCCTGACTGAAACCGGTATGCGTTCTATTAAGCTGTTGTGTATGCTAAAAAACGATTGCATGGGCATGTTTTATAACACAAATATAAAGGCTCGTTTTTTATTTTTGTAATCTTTGGGTAGCAATTTTGTTAAAATCATGCTATTTATATTTGTTAAAAATAAGGATAATTGCCAGTTTTTCTTCGCAAAATCAGTTGTAGCAGATGTTTGCGTGATAAAAATCATATTTGGGGTTGGGGTAGGCACATAGAAAAAGGGCTGCCCAATTTTTTGGACAGCCCTGCTCTATTTTCTTTTTTGTAATCCTTAGCGATCGTTCATGGAGATCAGGAACTCTTCGTTGCTGTTGGTTTTGTTCATGCGATCCACCAGGAATCCCATGGCTTCAACCGAATTCATATCCGAAAGAAAATTACGCAAAATCCAAATGCGGTTCAGACTCTCCTGATCAAGCAGCAGATCTTCGCGGCGGGTGCTCGAAAGGTTGACATCCACAGCCGGGAAGATGCGTTTGTTGGCAAGTTTGCGGTCGAGTTGGAGTTCCATGTTGCCGGTTCCCTTGAACTCTTCGAAGATCACATCGTCCATTTTTGAGCCGGTATCTGTCAAGGCGGTGGCAATGATGGTGAGCGAACCTCCATTTTCGATGTTTCGGGCAGCCCCAAAGAACCGTTTGGGTTTGTGAAGGGCATTGGCATCCACACCACCCGACAATACTTTGCCCGATGCAGGCGATACGGTATTGTAGGCGCGTGCCAAGCGGGTGATGGAGTCGAGCAGGATCACCACGTCGTGGCCACACTCCACCATGCGTTTGGCTTTCTCCAAAACAATGTTGGCAACTTTCACGTGGCGTTCGGCCGGCTCGTCGAAGGTGGATGAAACCACTTCCGCATTCACGCTGCGGGCCATGTCGGTTACCTCTTCGGGGCGTTCATCAATCAGCAGGATGATCATGTAAACCTCGGGGTGGTTGGCAGCAATAGCATTGGCAATGTCTTTCAGTAATACTGTTTTACCGGTTTTGGGCTGGGCAACGATCAATCCGCGTTGTCCTTTGCCAATAGGGGCGAACAGGTCAACCACCCGGCTCGATAAGTTGGCTTTGCGGCCAACCGACAAACGGAACTTCTCATTGGGGAAGATGGGCGTCAAGTGGTCGAACGACACACGGTCGCGCACAATCTCAGGCGAGCGGCCATTGATGTGCTCCACTTTGATCAGAGGGAAATATTTTTCGCCCTCTTTAGGTGGACGTATGGTGCCTAAAACGGTATCACCGGTTTTCAATCCAAAGAGTTTGATTTGCGATTGCGACACGTAAATGTCATCGGGCGAGTTCAGGTAGTTGTAGTCCGACGAACGGAGGAAACCGTATCCATCCGACATGATTTCCAGAACTCCGCTGGCCGAAATGATACCTTCGAATTCGTAAGGTTTCTCACGTTCCTCGCGGCGTTCTGTATTGCGTTGGAAACGGTTGTCGCGCTGATTGCCATCGTTTTTTTGCTCGACACGTGCGTTTTCGGGCTTTGCTTCGCGGATGGATTCTGTTTTGGGTTCTAGGGGTGTTTCAACCTTTTTTTCCTGGCGGAATTCACTTTTTTCTTCAGTAGTTAGAGGTTCGGGGCGAGCGGCTGGTTGTTCTACCCGGCTCTTTTGTTCCTGAGGAATATCCCGGTTCTGTTGTTTTTGGGTGCGATCTTGCCATACTTTTTTCGGTTCGCGATCGCCTTGTAGGCGTGGCCTGGGCATACGGTCGCCCCTGTTGTCGTCGGCTGGCGTAGTGGCCTCTGTTGTTGCGGTTTCCTGCGGTGCTGGTGTCTCCTCTTTGGTGGAAATTACCTCTTTAGGAGTTTCGACGGGGAGGATGTCTTTATGAATAGGTTTGACCACCACCTCTTCTGTTTTAATCTCCAAGGCTTCCGTATTGGTCTCTTTTGGGAGGGTGCCTTTGGTAATGGCCTCGCTGATGCGGGATTGTTGTGTTGTTTCAACCGGCTTGTCCTTAAGGGCTTTGGGTTTCCTGCCCCGTTTGCGCTCGGGCTCTTCGCCCTGGCGTTCTTTGCGTTCCGGTTTCTTGTCGTTCTTGGTTGACTGGATGGCTTGTTCATCCAGTATTTTGTAGATCAACTCTTGTTTTTTAAAAGATTCAACCCGCTTAATGTTCAACTCTTTGGCTATCTGCCTGAGTTCGGGTAAAAGCTTTTCATTAAGCTCTAAAATGTCGTACATATGAATTTATAATATTGTCGCTGAAATAATATAGAAGAAAATTTGAATTCTCTAAAGAAGCTCTTCTGAGGCTTATGTTTTGGTAGAAGAGCAATGCAAAAATAAAAAAAAATCCATGATAAGTCAAAATATTTTTGAAAGATTATGATTTTCTTTTATATTCATACTTTGAAAATGGTCAGATTATTAATGAATTACAAGTATGATAACCATATATGTAAGCAATTTTTACCTATTTCGAATCTTGAACCTACCCAATGGAACGGAAAAATGAGACAATTAAAAATTAGCAAACAGGTTACCAACCGGGAGACACCTTCGCTGGACAAGTATCTGCATGAGATCGGGAAGGTGAGGTTGCTTTCGAGTGAGGAAGAGGTTTTGCTGGCAAAGAAAATTAAAAATGGCGATGAAAAGGCTTTAGAGTTGTTGATTAATGCCAATTTGCGATTTGTTGTCTCTGTAGCAAAGCAGTATCAAAATCAGGGGCTTAGTTTGCCCGATTTGATAAATGAAGGTAATTTGGGGTTGATCAAGGCGGCTCAACGTTTCGATGAAACGCGGGGATTTAAGTTCATCTCCTATGCCGTGTGGTGGATCCGTCAATCCATTCTTCAGTCGTTGGCCGAGCAAGCACGCATTGTCCGTTTACCCCTTAATAAAATAGGATCCATCAATAAGGTTAACAATACCTTTGCCCGTCTGGAGCAGGATTTTCAACGGGAACCCACCTCCGAAGAGATTGCTGAGATCTTGGATGTGGCACCCAAAGAGGTGCGGGAAGCTCTAAAGGTGGCGAGCCGTCATGTTTCCATGGATGCACCATTGAAAAAGGATGAGGACAACACGCTTTACGATGTACTGCTGGCCACCGACAACGAAAGTCCCGATGCCAACCTGTTGGGCGAATCGCTCAAACGGGAGATTGACCGCTCGCTGGGCACCCTTTCGCCCCGCGAAGCCGATATCATCCGCCTCTATTATGGCTTGAATGGGGAGCCGCCCTATTCGCTCGAGGAGATTGGGAAATATTTTAGTCTCACCAGGGAGCGGGTTCGTCAAATCAAGGAGAAAGCGATTAAACGACTCAAACACACATTTCGCAGCAAACTGCTGCGCACCTATCTGGGCGAATAGTTTTCACGGTTTGGCCTTTTATTAATTGCATCGGGTTTTTGCCATTACCCGATGGGGTAACTATATTTGCAAAAAAAACTTATGAGTACAATGGTTTCCCCTTCCATGTTGGCGTGCGATTTTGCCAATATACAACGCGATTGCCAGTTGATAAACGAGAGTGAGGCCGATTGGTTTCACTTGGATATTATGGATGGGGTGTTTGTGCCCAATATCTCGTTTGGCATCCCGGTGATGGAAGCCATCAAGAAACATGCCTGCAAACCGCTCGATGTGCATTTGATGATTGTGCAACCCGAACGCTACATCGATGCTTTTAAAAATGCCGGTGCCGATATCCTGAATGTGCACTACGAAGCCTCCACCCACCTGCACCGCACGGTTGAAAGCATCCGGCAGGCTGGCATGAAACCGGCCGTCACCCTGAACCCACACACGCCGGTTGCGTTGCTCGAGGATATTATTGCCGATGTGGATATGGTTCTGCTGATGTCGGTGAACCCCGGTTTTGGTGGTCAGAAATTTATCAATAACACCCTACATAAAGTGGAGCAGCTGAAGGAGTTAATTCTGCGCCGCAACAGCTCTGCTCTTATTGAGGTGGATGGCGGTGTGGACAACCATTCGGCACCTCTATTGGTAAAGGCGGGCGCCGATGTGCTGGTGGCCGGCAGCTTTGTCTTTAAATCCGAGAATCCCAAACAAACCATTCAATGGCTGAAAGGGCTTTGATGAGTTAATGTGCTAATGTGTTGATTTTTTTTTATTGCTGCAATCTTTAAAATCTTTTTTGGGGAGCGGGGTTTGAAAGGAATATTTAGTATCTTTGCACCATACAAATCACTTTAAATGGGGTTGACGTGGATTTGACAGCATTGCCAAGTGGTATGTAAGCATGCAGAGCGTTGTGGCCTGGCTCTATAATATCGGACCTCAAAACATCAACTGGCGAAACTAATTACGCTCTTGCTGCTTAATCGAATCATAGTAGATTAGCATTATTTCTGCCCTAGGCTGGTGGAAACGAGACGTCTCCCGGGTGCTACGTTCTGAAGCTACCCGATCAGGAGGCGCGGATAAATCGGAACTAGCTTGCGGCATGCCCCTTGCCAATAGCGAAACACTCAAAGGGCTAAGGTTGCGTCCGGGTGCCTGTTCCCACATGCAACACGAAAATCAATAACCGGATAAGCATGTAGAAAGCATATGGCTTCTTTGTTTGGACCAGGGTTCGATTCCCTGCAACTCCACCATTAAGGTTTCAAGAAATTTCAAAACAGTTCAAACCCCTTTGTTTCAAAGGGGTTTTGTTTTTTAATCAGTTTTGGTTTTTCATTTGTTCCTGAAAAGGTTTTTTTTCTCAACCGATAACAGATTGAATCAATGAGCTAAAGGAAACAAAACGGATTCCTCCCGTTGGTCGGAATGACGATGCGCCGCCAACTCATCATCCTCGCCCCAAAAAGAGGCTGTCTCTAATGATGGCCGCCGGCGTTGTTGGCATCAAGCATTAATAAATCTAGCGGCAGAGCCGTGCAATATTTGTAGCAACCCACCATATCCCATGATAACAAAGGTGCAGAGCACCGTAATATTTTTCGCATTGATTGATATTTCGGGTCTCCGACCCTGCAAACAAGAGGTATCCCATCAACTACAAATATTCCGGGTCTCTGACCCTAATGTTTGGATGAGGTAAATCATCTTCTTTTCTCAGGGCAAGGGTCTTTCATTTCTAACGTTCAACCCGCTTCGGGGTTGTGATGCTGTTGGTCTCTGGAACCCGCGGATTCCATCCGCGGTTAATCACATGACGACCTCCGGTCGTATTAAAAGATTCTCAAAATTTAAGTAGGGGCTGCTTAAAAATGAATAACATACATATAATCTGTTGTTTAGGTGTGTTTTTGTTGTGTTTAGTGCAAAGCTTTTTAACTGTTATCCTTGAATAATCTTGCAGTTATCAATTAACAAGAGTCACTGTATATAACCGCCTCAGAGAAACGTAAGTTCTTTGATGCCATTTATCTGAAGCGGCGGCTTTCTTGGCTGCGCCAAGCGGCAGAGTCGAGCGCTCTGTTTACTCTCTGCAGCTGTAGTGGAGCGAAGCGGATCATGAGGGCAAATGAAAACAAACATGCACCGAATAAAGAGAGTAAAAGCTCGTCCGGCTTGAGGACAAATAACCAATTTGATTGGAATTTGATGGTAGGCAATTTTTTATTTCATAATGCGGAATGTGTTGCCAATTACACCGATCTTGTCCAAAGGGAACACAGATTTTCGCTGCGAGGGTTGTTTCGTGATGTTCGAAAAGCTGCTGGTTAGTCCATGGCTTTCTGCGGCTTGGGCTAAGGGGGAGATTAACACAGATGTTACTATTTGGTTTGTTGTTATGGCCTCGCTTTGCTCACCCGGAGCGGTTTTTTCATACGCCAGTTCTATCCGGTTTGGGGCGGCATCATTTATGTCAGGACCAAGGCCGAAGGACTTGAATATGAATAGCCGCCGGTGAAACCGGTGGATGTTAGGTTTGCATGATTCCACAACGCCGAAGGCGTTGAATGTGTTGATGTTGAGGGAGTGCGCATATATTGATTGGCTTATGCGTTTTTTTATTGTCACTATTTCCAGTTCAACCCGCTTCGGGGTTGTGAGGCTGTTGTTCTCTGAAACCCGCGGATTCTATCCGCGGTTAATCACATGACGACCTCCGGTCGTATTAAAAGAGTCTTAAAGTCAAAGAGTCTTAAAGTCCTGAGGTTTAGTATTTTCGGGAGTCGGAGGGGCATCTTATAAAAGAGATTCCTCCCGTTGGTTCCAATGACAGATTTACATTCTCCCTGTCATCAACATCTCATGCCCAAATTTTTGGGTTGCCACTCCGGACGCAACGCAGTGGTGAGAGGAATCTTCCGAAAAGGAAGGCGGTAATTTATGAGTAAGATAGAGGTAAACGATTTTTAAAGAATGGTATTTCTTAGTGGGTGATGTTATTGACGTGCTTCCCGATAGCGCCAACCCAACGGAATATCCCTTTTATATCTGTTGGGTGGCTTGGGGCTTAGCCTTGGGATGCATTAGGAATAGACCAGCTCCTAGAGACCACTGAATATTTGTTTCCAATTTGTTCTTAAAACAGACCAAACATATTATTGTTTTATTATTTTTGTTTTGGCGTTCAAGGCTGAGTGTGTCATGTTGTGACAAATTCAATAAGGAATAGCGGAATATGCATTATAACGACTAGTTGGGTACAATACAGAAAAAACTTTTAAAGAAATATGTCCACTATTAAAAATGGAACTGTTAGAATCAAAATTGAAGCATGGGATGAAATTAACCATCTGACAAAATATTTTGCTGAAGATTTAGGCTTTATATTTAGAGGGCAGTCCGATTCTAGTTGGGTATTAGAACCAACCCTTAATAGATATATAAAAAAAGTTAATGCAAAACTGCGAAATGACTCGATATACTCATATCATCTGGAAAACTTCACAAAATCGCTTAGAGGGAAAAAAATAAATTTTAAAGAATTAACTAATAATGAATTGTGGGCATTAGGACAGCATTATGGTTTGTATTCACCCTTATTAGATTTTACATTCTCATTTTTTATAGCAATATACTTTGCATTCATTGAAGACTGTAAACCAATAAGCGGATATAGAAAGATATATGCTCTTCATTTAAAAGGAATAAAAGATAAAATGGAGCTCTATAATCAAGAAAAAACAGAAATGAAAAAGTTCGAAATAGTAGAGTCAATGAGCCATGAAAATCCAAGAATAATAAATCAAGCAGGTTTGTTTCTAAAAATACCTCTTGACTTTTGTGTTGAAGATTGGTTTAGAAAGCAACTAAATGATGAAAATCGTGCTTATTATTTTGAGATTGAAATTAATAATGAAAACCGTTTAAGAATATTGAAAGAATTGGATTTGATGAATATTAATCCTAAAACAATTTATCCAGACATTTATGGAGCAACTGAAAATTGTAACCATCAATTAATGCTGATGTCAGATAAATTTGAGAAACAAAATAAAAGTACTGTAACCAACACGCCGTTTACTGCATAGCCTGCCGCAGGCGCAACAAAGGCTATGCAGCATACTGCCATCCGTTGTACACCATGTGAATGAATAAAACGTCAAAACATAATAAATTTCGAATGATAAAAAATGATTAGAAATGAGAACATAGCCATCAAAGCAATTGAAGCGGGGGGAAAGCTATCTGTTAAAAGTGCTTTAAACCCAATTTTATGGCTTTGTGCAATAATTACTATTCCAGGATTAGTAATTTCCGCATTTTTTAATCCAGTACCTATCTGGTTGATTGTTCTGATTTTATTGCCAGTCTCTGCTGCAATTCTTGGTTTCCTTTTTTTATTGATATTGGATAGAGACAAACTACAATCAGAAGATTACCAGTTAAAGAAACGTTCAATGGAAATTATTCAAGATAAAGGTGATTTAAAGCCAATGTTAGTTGATGCTGAAGAGGTTGAGGCAATTGAAGAACCAAAAGGAGAGGAGGGACAGCAATGAGAAAAGCATATATACTAGTATACTCGGACTCCTTGGGTACTAGAAGTAAAGTAAAGGATTGTTTATCGTCAATAGATATTATAATCACCTGGAGATATGACATGCCTAACAGTTTTTACATAATATCTGAATCTTCTGCATCCGAGATATCAAGAGAAATTAGTAACAGACTTGGCAAAGGCAGATTTTTAATAACTGAAATTAATGACAATAGACAAGGTTGGCTACTGCCAGAAACGTGGAATTTGATTAAAAATAAAAAACGCTGAAATACATAAGGTGTACAACACAGGCTAAGGAACATACGACCATTCGTTGTGTGTAAGTTTATGAACCTAATAAATAACATGCTATGAAAAAAGTTGTTCACATGATGATGGGCGCGATTGGAACAGGAAAATCCACCTATGCTGAAAAATTAAGCAGAGAATTGGAAATAGAGGTTTTATCCGGAGATAGGGTAGAAGAAGAGGGTCTCTTTCTGAATGAAGGTGATATTGAAATTGAAATAATGGAGTCGACGTTGGATCATTTTAGTTCAGGAAAATCATTTGTGCTTGACGGTTTATTTCTGAATAGGGAATCAAGATCATTATATATGATTCTTGCTAAACGTCATGACTATAATGTAATTGCATACACCGGAGGTCCAGGGGATGAAGAATCTTTAGCAAATAGACAAGCAGCTCCAAGAGGTGTTGACCTCAATAAATGGAAAGATATAGCAGAAAGTAATAAAGCGGAATATGAAGCCCCGGAACTTAATGAAGGTTTTATTGAAATTAATCAAATATCAAGAAATAATGAAAATCACCTTTAATTTAATTTGACATATCTTGAGGGCAAGCTAAAAGGAGAAGAATCCTGCACTCAACACGTCGTATACTGCAAAGCCTGCCTCAGGCGCAACACAGGCTACGCTTAATGCAGCGGGATCTTTGGACATCATTAAAAAAACAGATTCAATGAGTAAGGAGATTTTAACAAATAAAGTATTCTTAGATACTTCAATTTTTGTAAAAGAGAATTTTTTTGTGGGGAGTAAATTAAGAGCTTTCTTTAAACATCAAGAAGAAGAAAATATTATACTATTAACTTCATCGATTATAAGAAACGAATGTCATTCAAATTTGGATAAAGGTCTAGCTGAATCGAATTCAACTCTCAATAAGTTAATGAATGACTTAAATCAAAAAGCGAAAGTTTTTAAAAATATAGACGCTCTCAATAGTATTTTTGATTTAAGACACACATTTGACTTTGATAATGAAAAAAAGAAGCTAAAAGATAAACTTGATAAGAATTTTGATGATTTTTTTGAGGAGGTAGATGTTGATAAAAATAAGTTATCCAAAATTCTAGATGATTACTTCGCTGAAAATCCTCCATTTAAAATGGGGGGGAAAAAAAGTGAGTTTCCTGATGCAATCATTTTAAACAGTTTAGAAACTTGGTGTGAGGTAAATGGAATCAAAGTATATGTTGTTTCTGATGATCCTGATTGGAATTCATTTTCATCAGACTATTTGATACCGATTAAAGAATATGATAAGCTATTAGATCAAATCAGTTTTACATATAGTGCCGAAAATATCAATGATAAAATTAAAAATCTTATATATGAGTCAAAAGGCGAAATAATTATCGCTGTAAAAGATGCTTTTGTTAACTCCTTACCAACATCAGGATTCGATGCCTATCGTTGGATTGAGTATGAAGTTGAATCTATAGATCAAATTGAAATTGAAATAATCGATCATTCTCTTTTAAGTAGTTATGATAATACGGCAGAAGTTGAGATTTTGTTAAATGTTAAATTTAGAGCGAAAGTTTCATGTGAAGATGATGACACAGGATGGTTCGATAAAGAGACTGGGGAATATTACGGACGAGAATATATTAAAAGGGAAATAACAAATGAATGCCATATTACATCAAATTTTGAAATTGAAATAGAACTTCCTGGAAAAGAAGTGTTAAGTGGTGAATTTGAGTTAGTGGAAATTACAAATGGCATTCCAAAAAATCTTTCATTTGAGACTGAATATGCATAACACGTCGTATGCTTCATGGCCTGCCGCAGGCGCAACACAGGCTACGCAGCATACGGCCATCCGTTGGGGACAATAGCCAAATTTACACATAATAAATAGTTAGAACTCAATGAATGAACTTGTTTCTTTTTTAAAAACTTTAAGTGATGTTGAACTTGCTAAGTTCATTGTTTATAGGTATAAGGACTTTCTTGGGACCTCAAAAGAAACAATAATCTCAGAAGCTAAAACAAGGAATCTTAATCATATAGACCTTAAAAGACTTTATAACCAAGACATAGAATACGACAACAAAAATGTAAAGAACAGATGCGAACAATGTGGGTCTGCTAAATTCTATACTGAAACCGATTATGAACTTAGGCACAAAAAATATTATAGCATAGAGGTCGCACTAGAATCTAACAGGTGTCGAATTTGTGGATATAACCCAGACAAAAATGGTAAAGGACTTTTAAATTGGATAAAGAAAACGTTAGGCCTTTATCACTACACCAGGCTAAAGCGACCTGAAATAGATGGAAATATGTTTACGTAAAAAGCTACTTCCCCCACATGGATATTCCGTCCTAAGCAGACCCCCATTTTGAATCTTGACAGATTAGTTTTTGAGCTCTGTCCATTTGTCATTCCGGCAGATGTTGACCCCCTTTTTTTGTGTGTTATGAGTAAGTTTGGCTTTATTTTAGAAAGTCGGCAAATCAAAAAGCTGCTTTTGTCTTGAGGCGTGATAGTATCATTTGATACTATCAAAACGAAACCACCCTATAAAATTGTTGGCAAGTGCATATTCCGTCCAAAACTGCCCCCCCCCATTTTGAATCTTGATAGATCAGTTTTTGAGATCTGTCCGTCTGTCATTCCGGTAGATGTTGACCCCTTTTTTGATGTTGACCGATTCCCTTTTTGAACAAAGATAGCTTTTAGGGGTTATTGAGGAAAAGGCCATCATGTTCAGCATAAATACCTCCATCGACCTTGGATCGACTCCTTATACCACCCACCGTGAATTGTCGTTACAGCGGCTGGAGCTACTGCACCAACGTTTGAAGCAAGTGGCCGGTGGTGGTGGCGCTGCGGCTGTGGCCAGGCATACCGCCCGGGGTAAGTTGACTGCCCGGCAGCGCATAGAGTTGTTGCTCGACCGCGACACCCCGTTTCTGGAGTTGTCGGCCCTGGCAGCGTGGGATCAATACAACCAAAGCTTCCCCAGTGCCGGCATTATCACCGGCATCGGAACCATCCATGGCAAGGCGGTGATGGTGGTGGCCAACGATGCCACGGTGAAGGGTGGCACTTACACCCACGAAACGGTGAAGAAACATCTTCGGGCACAGGAGCTTGCCTCAGAGCTTAATTTGACTTGCATCTATATGGTCGATTCGGGGGGCGCCTTTCTGCCCGAGCAGTCGCGTGTCTTCCCCGATCGCGATCATTTTGGCCGCATATTTTACAACCAGGCGCGCCTTTCGGCTAAGGGGATTGCTCAAATCGCCATGGTCATGGGGTCGTGCACGGCAGGAGGTGCCTACATTCCGGCCATGAGCGACGAAACCATCATTGTTGACAACCAGGGAACCATCTTCTTGGCAGGGCCACCCTTGGTGAAGGCTGCCACGGGGGAGGAGGTCACCGCCGAGGAGTTGGGGGGCGGCCGGGTGCACACCACCATTTCGGGCGTGGCCGACCATTTGGTCGATAACGATGTGCATGCCATCCATCTGTGCCGCAACATTATGGAATCCATTCCAGGCCATCGGCCTAAATGGTTGCAGGGCGATGCGCCCTTGCTCGATCCCTCTCAAATTCACGCCTTGATACCCGATGATCAAATGCCTTGGCCCGATGTGCATGAAATATTGGCCAGGTTGCTCGATGGCAGTCGGTTTCATCCTTTCAAACCCGATTATGGAGCCACTTTGGTTACCGGTTTTGGAACGATTGGCGGGCATACCGTGGGAATATTGGCCAACAACGGCGTGCTTTTTTCTGAGTCGGCTCAGAAGGGGGCTCATTTCATTCAGCTCTGCAATGCCCGTCGGGTGCCCATGGTATTCTTGCAGAACATCACCGGGTTTATGGTGGGCAAGCATTACGAACACATGGGTATCGCCAAGGATGGTGCCAAGATGGTGAATGCGCTGGCCAACTCGGTGGTGCCCATCATCACCATCGTCATGGGCGGTTCGTACGGTGCCGGTAACTATGCCATGGCTGGCCGGGCCTACAATCCTGCTTTCCTGTTCATGTGGCCCAACGCCCGCATTTCGGTGATGGGGGCTAAGCAGGCGGCCGATGTGTTGACCGCCATCAAGTCGGATTCCCCAACCCCAGAGACTCCAGAGGCCAGGCAACAGCTCAAGGCGAAAATCATTAACCAATATGAAACGGAAGGGTCGGCTTATTACAGCACGAGCCGCTTGTGGGACGATGGCATCATCGATCCCGCCCAGACGCGCAACATTTTGCAGCTTTGTTTGTCCTTATTCTCAGAAAACCATCAAACTACCCCCAATTATGGCATATTCAGGATGTGATCATTTTGAACAAATAACGGTGCGCCTCCAGCAGCAGGTGTGCTACATCGGGTTGAACAATCCGGCCAAGCAGAACGCCTTGAGCCGCACTATGATACGTGAGTTGCTGGAGGCTATTCGTTTGACCACGCAGGATCCCGATTGCAGGGTTTTGGTCATCCAAGGCGAGGGGAATGGCTTTTGTGCCGGGGCCGATTTGGACTGGATGCTGGAGGGGAAATCCCAGTCGCGCCAGCAAAACGTCATGGACGCCAAACTGTTTTTCGACCTGTACGAGCATCTTTACAACTATCCCAAGCCGGTGGTTTCGGTGGTGCAGAAACATGCTTATGGCGGCGGGATTGGCCTGCTGGCTTGCAGCGATATTGGCATTGCCGGGGAGGAGGCGAAATTCCGTTTCCCCGAAGTGGCACTGGGGCTGGTGCCGGCCACCATCGCCCCCTTTGTGGCCAAGAAAACCGGCAGCTCCTTCGTACGGCGAATGATGCTCACTGCGGAACCCTTCACGGCAGCTCAGGCGTGCCTGGCCGGTTTGGTGACCGATTGTGTGCCGGAGGGGGAGATTGGGGAACGGCTGGAAGGGGTGTTGCAACGGCTGCTGCACAACGGTCCGAGAGCCACCATGCTGACCAAACAGATGATCAACCACTTTGAAGACAATCATGAAATAGACGACCTGATGGCCGTTTATAGCACCAAATTAATCGCTTTGGCTCGCGCCTCCGAGGAGGGGCAGGAGGGGGTGAGAGCCTTCTTCGAGAAGCGGAAATGCAACTGGAATCATGACAGCAATTAATACACGCAACATACAAACACTTTTTATTCCCAACAGGGGTGAAATAGCGGTGCGCATCATTCGGTCGGCACGCCAGTTTGGCATCTCCACCGTGGTGATGCTCACCCATAAGGAGCAGTACACCTTGCCGGCTCAGTTGGCCGATGCGGTGGCGCTGGTGCCCGATGGCACGCCGGAAAAAAACTATCTGAACATTCCGCTCATCATGGCCTGTGCCAGGCAGCACCATGCCGACGCACTCCATCCGGGGTATGGTTACCTGTCGGAAAATGAGGCTTTGGCTTTGGCTTGTCGTGCCGAAGGGGTGGTGTTCGTGGGCCCTTCGCCGGAACACTTGCGGTGCATGGGCGATAAGATGCAAGCTCGCCAGATTGCCCGGATGGCCGGTGTGCCCTTGCTACCATCACTGGAAGGGACGCCCGATGAGCTTCTGGAACAAAACCATGCGTTGTCTTACCCCATTTTGATTAAGGCGGCCATGGGGGGCGGTGGAAAAGGGATGACCATTGCTCACCATTCAGGGGAGTGGGAATCTGCCATATGCAAGGCCGCTTCGCAGGGTGAGCGCTATTTTGGCCATGCCACTGTGTATGCCGAGCAACTGCTCGTAGGTGCCCGCCATATTGAGGTGCAGCTCCTGGGCGACCAGCATGGCAATTGCATCCACCTGTTCGACCGGGAGTGTTCGGTGCAGCGGAGGTATCAGAAAATCATAGAAGAGGCGCCCGCTCCGAGATTGTCCAATCAACAGCGGGATCGGATCACAAGCGATGCCCTTAGGATCGCCCGCCAATTGGGATATTACAGTGCCGGAACCATTGAGTTTCTTCTCGATGCTAATGGGCAGCACTATTTCTTGGAGATGAATACCCGCATCCAGGTAGAGCATCCGGTAACGGAACTGGTGACGGGCACCGACTTGGTGGCTCTCCAGCTTCAGGTGGCCATGGGGCAAGAGTTGCCGTTTTCGCAGCAGGAAGTTGTCTGCCGCGGGCACGCCATCGAGTCGAGGCTGTATGCCGAGGATCCGCACCATGATTTCCGGCCATCGCCGGGGAAAATCATGGTAGCTGAATTTCCCAGATCGGGGCGGGTGGAGGCCTTTTTTAACGGACCTGTGGAGATTTTGCCCCAGTTCGACCCGATGATGGCTAAGATCATTCATCATGCCGACACCCGGGAAAAGGCTTTGGCTTTGCACTTGGAAGCCCTGCGCGACACCCATCTCATCGGTATTGGCCATAACATCCCTTTCTTGATCGATATTTTGGAGCACCCCGATTTTGTGAGTGGAGCCATTGCCACCGATTGGTTGCCGCGGAGTGGAATATTGCAGCAGGAACCTGGGTTGAAATTGCCTGATCCCGCGGTGGCTGCCTACCTCTGGCATAAAAAGCAATCAGCTCAACAGTCTGTTGGCTGGAGTTCCATGGGCTATTGGCGGATGATTCCCGAGGTGGTTGTGACTTGGAATCAAAACCGCATTTATATTCAATTTCGGGAGCTGGATGGCCGTATTCATTTTGGTGTTGGCGATCTTTCCCACTCATTGGTTGCTGTGCAAAAGGATGGGAACCGCATGGTGCTGGATCTCGATGGGGAAAAGGAAACGGTTGTTTGCCATGCTGGTGCCGACCATTTCCAGGTTTCCTGGCAAGGCACCACCTATGTACTGACGCCTTCCGATTGGCTTCAATCCTACGAACCCCAGATTGGCAAGGCGTTGATGGCGGGGGACCAGCTACAAGCCCCCATGCCTGGCACCATTTTAAATATTCCGGTCAAGCCGGGGGATGCGGTGGAGCGGGGCGACCTGTTGCTGGTGTTGGAAGCCATGAAGATGGAAAACCACCTCACGGCCTGGAAAGCAGGCGTAGTGGAAGAAATACATGCCCAAAAGGGCGAAAATGTGAAAGTCAATCAAATTCTCCTAACCATATTGTAACTTTGAATTATGAACCTTTTTGAATTGGAACACCACCGGGATTTCAGGGCTCAGGTGCGCGATTTTGCAGAGAATGAGATACGGCCTTTGGCGCCGGAACTGGATGCACACGAAACTTTTTCGGTGGAACTGACCCGCAAAATGGGACAAGCCGGTTTTATGGGCATCGACATCCCCCAAGAGTATGGCGGGCAGGGGCGCGATACCTTGTCGTATATTATTGCTGTGGAGGAGATCGCCCGGGTGGATGGCTCCCAGGCGGCGACCCTGGCAGCCCACAACAGTCTGGGGGTAGCCCCCATCTACCTCTTTGGTAGCGAGGCGCAACGCAAGGCTTATTTGCCAGCCCTTTGCAACGGGGAAGGTTTGTGGGCGTTTGGACTGACTGAGGAGATGGCCGGAAGTGATGCGCGGGGCGTGCAGACGACCGCTACTTTGGATGAAGGGTGTTGGATGGTAAACGGTCAAAAGCGTTATATTACCAATGGCTCCAATGTTATGTTGAAGGGCATCACCGCCTTGGCCATGACCGGGGAGAAAAATGGGAAAGCTGAGTACAGCACCATCCTGGTCGACCGCCATCTGGATGGTTTTGACACCGAACGCATGTTGGGCAAAATGATGTGGCGGGCATCCGACACGGCACGCATCCAGTTCAAGGGGGTGCGGGTGCCACAGGGTGCGCTGCTGGGGGAAAGGGGCAAAGGGTTGTCGCATATGTTGCAGACACTCGATGGTGGCCGCCTCTCCATTGCAGCCATGGGGCTGGGGTTGGCCATTGGCGCTTTTGAAGCTGCAACGGCTTATGCCCAACGACGCTCTCAATTTGGGCAAGCCATCGCCCAAAACCAGGCCATTCAATTCAAACTAGCCGAAATGGCCACCAAGATAGAGCTGGCACGCAATACGCTTTACCACACTTGCATGCTGAAGGATAAGAAACTTCCATTTGGCAAACAGGCGGCCATCAGTAAACTGTACTGTTCCGAGATCGCCAAGGAGATTGCCGACCAGGCCATCCAGATATATGGTGGGGCGGGCTTGTTTCAGAACTCGCCGGTGGAACGTTTCTACCGCGACCAGCGGTTGTTGCAGATTGGCGAAGGCACATCCGAAATCCTGCATCTGGTGATAGCCCGGCAGTTGTTGAATGAACAGAATTGATCCACAATTTTATCCCTTTCCACCCAATGGAAGACCGCAAAAAAGCGCACATCGAACTGGCTTTCCAGAGCCGAACGGAATCAATGGAGGCAGATGGCCGTTTTGACTACGAACCCTTTTGGGGCAACCACCTGCCAGTGGCGGTGGGAAAAACATTTTTTGGCAAAGAGATGGCCTTGCCCATCTGGGTTTCCAGCATGACTGGCGGGACGCAGATTTCGAGGCAGGTGAACCATCACCTGGCACAGGCTTGCGCAGAATTTGGCATGGGAATGGGTTTGGGATCGTGCCGCATTTTGTTGGACTCGCCCCAATATTTTCCCGATTTTGATGTGCGTGCGGTCATCGGAAACCAACCGTTGCTGGCCAACTTGGGCATTTGCCAGTTGGAGCAGCTTATTGACCAGAAGGCCACAGGCAAGATTGACGATTTGATGGGGCGGCTCGATGCCGATGGATTGATCATACACATCAACCCGCTGCAAGAGGCATTTCAGCCAGAGGGTGACCGATTGAAACGCTCGCCGGTAGAGATCTTGGAGGAGTATCTCCAAAATACGCCGCATAAGCTGGTGGTGAAAGAGGTGGGGCAAGGGTTTGGCCCTCAAAGTATGAGGAAACTGCTCCAGATGCCCTTCGAGGCCATCGAATTTGGGGCGTTGGGCGGCACCAACTTTACGCTGGTGGAACTGCACCGCCAGGTCGGGTTGCAGCCCGAGTTGTTCTTCCCTTTCAGCAAAATTGGCCATACGGCCGAGCAGATGGTGCAGATGGTGAACCACCAAAAACAGGAATTGGGAGACGCCGTTCAAGTGGATGCCATCATCATTTCGGGTGGGATCACCAATGTGTTGGATGGTTATTATTTAACCGAAATTGCCGAGATGCCTGCCATTTTTGGCATGGGGTCGGCTTTTTTGAAACATGCCCTGCACGGCTATGCTGCTTTGCACAACTATGTGGCAAGTCTGGAAAAAGGATGGCAGTTGGCCCACCAGTTTTTAAAAGTGCGCAAGACGCATTGAGCACAATTCAATCAGATAGAGGATGATGATACAAGGATTTTCAAAATTGGACCGGGAGGGGAAAATTGAGTTGCTGATTCGGCACAACCATTTGCCCGCTGAAGAGACGGAGTTGCTGTACCGGTATTTGCACAGCCAGGATCAGGCATTGTTTGACGACATTTCAGAAAACACCCTCTCCAATTACCTCCTGCCATACGGTGTGGCACCCAATTTCCGCATCAACGGTACCACCTATGGGGTTCCCATGGTGACCGAAGAGAGTTCGGTGGTGGCGGCGGCAGCCAAAGGTGCCCGTTTTTGGGCAGCTCATGGGGGATTCCAAACCAAGGTAGTTCAAACCCTTAAGTTGGGACAAATTGTTTTCACCCATCATGGCTCTGAGGATCTTCTCCAACAACTCCTCCCGCAGCTAAGGGAGCATCTTGTGCATGCAATTGGCCACCTGACGGCCAATATGGAACGTCGGGGTGGTGGCATCCGCTCTATGGCGATTCATCGCATCGAAAATGTGCCCCACACTTGGCAATTGCTGGTGGGCTTTGAAACTGCCGACAGCATGGGCGCCAATTTCATCAACACCTGCCTGGAGATGATGGCCCCTGAGTTGCGACTTTTTCTTGAAAAACAATTTCCCGAACTACCCTCTCCAGAGATTGTGATGGCCATATTATCCAATTACACCCCCGATTGTCTGGTGGAATGCACAGTGAGCTGTCCTGTGGATGCCTTGGCTGAGTTGGCAGGTAACCTCTCACCGCTGGCGTTTGCCCGTAAATTTGAACGGGCCGTGCTGGTGGCGCGCCATGATGTGCACCGCGCCGTCACCCACAACAAGGGGATTATGAATGGGGTGGATGCTGTGGTGGTGGCCACCGGCAACGATTTCAGGGCGGTGGAAGCTGGCGTTCACGCCTATGCAGCGGCTGAGGGGTGCTACAGGGGACTTACCCATGTGGATTTGAGCGATACCCATTTCACTTATCGCCTCCAGTTGCCACTGGCTTTGGGTACCGTGGGTGGGCTCACCGGGGTTCACCCTTTGGCCAAGTTGTCGCTGACCCTGTTGCAAAACCCGGATGCCCCCCGCTTGATGGAAATTGCTGCTGCTGCAGGCATGGCAAACAATTTTATGGCCGTCACTTCGCTTGTCACCCATGGCATACAAAAAGGACACATGAAAATGCACCTTTCCAACATACTCAATAGTCTTGGGGCCACGCCTGCTGAAAAGGAGCTGGCTTTCATTCATTTCCAATCTCAAACGGTCAGCTATTCGCAAGTGGATGGTTTTCTGAAAAAAATGCGTCATCATGGTTAAAGCCCCATCGAAATACCGGGCCAATGGCAAATTGTTGCTTTCCGGCGAATATCTTGTGTTGCACGGGGCATTGGCCCTGGCGGTTCCCCTGAAAAAAGGACAGACCTTGGAGGTTTATTCCGGAAAACCTGGATTCCTCCAGTGGGAGGCCTATCACCCGGGTGGCCTTTGGATGCAGGCAGAGTGGGACAGTTCGCTTAGAATGGTTCAATGCAGCGATGCCGCGAAAGCTGAATGGCTGGAACTAATCTTTAGGAAAATAATGGAGATGAACCCCGCTTCTGCCAAAAAGCTCTGGGGCTCGAAAGTGGTGACTCGGTTGGAGTTCGATCCTCAGTGGGGTTGGGGGTCCAGTTCCACCCTCATTGCCTGTTTGTCGCAATGGTTGCAAATAGATGGTTTCAGGCTGCTGCGCGAAACCATTGGCGGATCGGGTTACGACTTGGCTTGTGCCACTGCCCGGGAATCAATTTTTTACCGATTGACGCTGAAGGGGTTCGAGGTGGAATCAGCTGGTTTTGCACCCGGTTTTACGAATCAACTTTGGGTGGTTTACTTGGGTCTCAAGGCCGAAAGCCGCCAGGCCATAGCCAACATGCCCAAGGTGAAATCCAAGGATCTGGTGGATGGGATTACCCAAATTACCCACCTGATGGCAGGGGCACTCTTTGGCGATGCTTTTGCTTCGCTGATGGCCGTCCATGAGGAGCTGGTGGGGGAATTCCTGGGGCAATTGCCGGTGAAGGATCGTTTGTTTCCCGATTTCGATGGGCAGGTGAAATCGCTGGGTGCTTGGGGAGGCGACTTTGTGTTGGTTCACAGTACTCAACCCGATGAGGTGGTTCGTGCCTATTTTTTGAACAAAGGGTACACCACCATGTTTAACTACAATCAAATAGCCAATAGATGAGAGAGGAGCAACATTACCTACAAACGCAGGGGGTGGTGCAGTGGAGCACGCCATCAAACATCGCTATTGTAAAATATTGGGGAAAAAAAGGGGTTCAGGAGCCCTTGAACCCTTCGGTCAGCTTCACCCTTCACAAGGCGCGGACGCTCACCCGGCTTGAGTTCGAGCATAGGGGTATTTCCAACAATCCTTCGGTGGAGCTGTGGTTGGATGGGCAGCCTATGCCTTCGTTCCAGCCCAAGATCTCAAAATTCCTGATGCACCTGACGCCCTTCTTTCCTTGGGTGAACCATTTTCATCTGAGGATCGACACCCACAACACATTCCCCCACTCCTCGGGCATTGCCTCTTCGGCTAGTGGGATGGCTTGCCTGGCATTTTGCCTTGCCGAGATGGGAACCCTGATCCAGACGTCTGCCCCGGCTGTGTCATCCCTTTTGGTGAGTGGCATCGCCCGTTTGGGTTCGGGCAGTGCCTGCCGGTCGGTGCATGGTGGCTGGAATTTGTGGGGGCGGACGGATGCTTTGGCTAATTCATCCGACAGTTTCGCGGTGCCGTTGACCAAGGTGTCGCCAGCTTTTCAATCCATTCAGGACACCATTCTCATCCTGCAAGGCGGGCAAAAACGGCTGAGCAGTTCCGATGGCCACCAACTGATGGAAACGCATCCCTACCGCGATAGCCGCATAGCTCAGGCCAATGGTCATACCCGCCAGTTGTTGGAGGCTTTGGCGACGGGCGATTGGGCTACTTTTGGGCAAATAGCCGAGTCGGAAGCGCTCAGTTTGCACGCGTTGATGGTCAATTCGCGCGATGGCTATACCTTGCTGACCGAATCCTCGTGGGAAGCCATTTACAGGGTTCGGGATTTCAGGAAATCGACAGGCATTCCTGTTTACTTCACATTCGATGCCGGGCCCAACATGCATTTGTTGTATCCCGAAGCACATCTTGAAAGGGTTAAAGAGTTTGTTCAGGATCAGCTGTTACCCTTGTGCGAAAATAACACCTGCATTGAAGACCATATTGGTGCAGGCCCCAAGAAACTCAATAAGGAAACCAACTTATACACTCAGGCACTTTGAACCGATCCACTATGCAGGATGAATTAACCACGGAGGTGTTCTACTCCAAAGTCATGTTGTTTGGCGAATATACCATCATACAAGGCAGTATGGGGCTAACCATTCCTTATGCCCACTTCAACGGCGAATTGCGCATGGTCAACAAAAATGCCTATACCGACTTGAATTTTGCCACCCGTTCAAACCGGGCTCTTCACGAATATGCCCTTTATCTTAGGGATCTGTATCAAAAGGGACAGTTGTTGGTTTCCTTTGATGTGGATGGCTTGTTGCACGATTTAAAAAGGGGGCTCTACTTCGAGAGCAGCATCCCCGAGGGTTATGGGTTGGGGAGTAGTGGCGCTTTGGTGGCAGCCCTCTACTACCGTTATGCAAAATCGGAGGCACTACCTCATGCTGGTCTTGCGCCCGATGCGTTGCTAGAACTCAAACAGGCTTTCGCCCAGTTGGAAAGCTTTTTCCATGGCACCAGCTCTGGCATCGATCCCCTGATCTGTTACCTGAAACACCCCATTCAGCTTGTCAACCCTCAGACCATCCGTCCCATCACCATTCCACGTCACGATATCCGTCGCCACGATGCCATCTTCCTGGTGAACACCGGTCAGCCAGGGAAAACGGGGCCTTTGGTGACGCGTTACCTCGAGAAATGCAGCCAACCCCACTTTGCAGCTTTCATTGCAAACGAGTTGATTCCTCTCAACAACAGCTGCATCCAGTTGTTACTTGGTGGCGAAACCAAGGATTTCATGCAGAAGGTGCAGCAGCTGTCGGCTCTTCAGCTGTCGTGGTTCCGCGAAATGATTCCCGACCGGATTGTCCCCGCTTGGCAGCAAGGTTTGGGCAGTCAAAGCTACGCCTTGAAATTGTGCGGGTCGGGCGGAGGCGGATACATGCTGGGCTTCACCCGCAACTATCCCCAAGCGGCACGCGAACTCTCGGCCTTCAATTTGGAAACCATCCCTGTTTATACGCCGGATGGGCAAGGCGTACGGTTGGGATGATGCAATTCTTGGAAACGATCTCGCTTATTTTTCCTTGAGGTGGCAGGAGAAAACTAATTGAAAACATGTGCATAATTACTCGATTATGCCTAACTTTTGTTGCTTGAAGCCATTGTGTGTTGTTGATAAAAAATGTAAAAGAAATCTATCGTATTTTGTTATGGTATGATGGTTGTTTGGGGATGATATAGTTATGAACTACCCTTTGTAGGGATTAAATGAGATTGTATGAAAATCAAAATTATTCTTGCCTTAATGGTGGCTGCCTTGATGGTTGCTTGCAACGACGATGATTCTTCAAAGACCACCGCCCGTTTCGAACTGAGGTTGACAGATGCGCCTGCCGAATACGATTCGGTGGTGATTGAAGTGGATCACATCTATGTTAAAATGGATGGGATGAATGACGAGATGGCGTTGCACAATCTGGTTGATGATCATATTAACCTGTTGGATTTGTGCAATGGCATCGACACTTTGCTCGTTGGTGAGGATTTGCCGGAAGGTCGAATTTCGCAAATCCGCCTGGTTTTGGACGATGACAATTATGTGGTGGTCGACGGCGTTAGACATCCGCTAAAGACTCCTTCGGCTCAGCAGAGTGGGTTGAAACTAAATGTGCAGGCTGATTTGGCAGCTGGCATCACCTACCGCATGTGGATCGACTTTGATGCCTCACGTTCCATTGTAGCCAATCCTCAGAAATATATCTTGAAGCCGGTAATTCGCACCTTCACCGAGGCCACCAGTGGCGTGGTGACGGGCACTGTGTTGCCTGCCAGTGCCAAAGCCTACGTGATGGGCGTTTCAAAAGATCTGGCCGACACCACTTCGGCTTATGTCGATGAGGTAACCGGAAAATTCCTGTTGCGTATGTTGCAAGAATCGGACTACACCATCACCATTCAAGCCAATGGCTACAACACCATCACCCGCACCGAAGCTGTTGAGGTGGGCAAATCGAAGGATTTGGGCACCATCAACCTGACCCCAGCCTTGTAAAGGAAATTACTGATTGAGATTCTTTATTGTCGATGGGTTGTTCGTTTTGAACAGCCTTTTTTTGTTCCCCCCTTAGTTTAAAAAGCTTGCGCCTGGGGTAAATCACATGTTGTCCTCCGGACAAATTATTGGAATCATGCCTTGTTTTATGATTGACCTTGCAGTCACTCATAGGTTGTCTTTTAGTCAAGGTTTTGGGCTTCATCGGGTTATTGAAGGTTTGCACTTTCTGTTAAATCATTGTCCGTAGGACAATATATGATTAACCGTAAGATTTATCTTACGGAATCTGGAAGGAAATGCAGCCTCCTCCGCTCGTAGAGCGGTACAATAGCCATCAATTGTGCTGGCAACCATGAGTGAACGGGATGTAAGGTCATCTACTCATTCTGGTCGCATAGATGATAGTTCTGCCCTACGGGCAGTTTTTCTGCGCTTTTGCATGACCCCAGGCTAACGCCTGCGGTTAATCATATGCTGTCCTCCGGACAGATTATTGCTATGATATTAAAGAACCGACTGATCGACTAAATCCGTTGCTAAATTTTGAAAAAAGAAATGGGATAGGGTTGATAAAGCATCCATAGAATCGTAACTTGGTAATTCATTGTCCGGAGGACATTATGTGATTTACCGTAAGATTTATCTTACGGTCGTTGACTGGTCTTTAACCTCCGCTCGTAGAGCGGCACAAAAATGATCTTATGAGTTACATTCAATCATTACACCATATCATTATACGACCGAAGAATTGCGACAATGTTTTTCCTGAAGAGTATTCCGAAGAATTATACCGTTATCTATGGGGGTATGTCAACAATAAAAAATCATTTTTGTATCGAATAAACGGCATGCCCGACCATATACATATTCTGGTAGGAATTCATTCTACGATAGCATTATCCGATTTTGTAAAAGGGCTTAAGACATCATCCAATTTTTGGCTTAAGAGTAATCCTAACTTCCCTAGTTTTAGGTCGTGGGGTGAAAAATATGCTGCATTCACCATCCGCTATCAAGAAAAGGATACTGTGATGGAATATATCAATAACCAAAGGGAGCACCATAAGAAAGAAAGCTTCAAGGATGAATTTCGTCGGCTGATAGTGGAGAATGGTATTGAGATTGATGAGAAGTATTTCTTATTGGATTGATTTTGTTCTGCCCTACGGGCAGTTCCCTCTTGCAGTTCCACTCCCACAGGCTAACGCCTGCGGTTAATCACATGCTGTCCTCCGGACAGGTTGCTGATAATCCTTTTGCTATCGAAGGTTTATGTATGCGGTCATTGTATAATGGTTTTCAGATAAATTACAGGAATTCATGCCTTATTTCATGTTATCATTTTTAGTCTCTAATATGCTTTCCTCAGTGCGAGGTGGTGAGATTTATTGGATTTTTGAAGGGTAACGCTCTCCGCTAAGTGATTGTCCGTAGGACAATATATGATTAACCGTAAGATTTATCTTACGGAAGCTGGATGGGGATGCAGGCTCCTCCGCTCGTAGAGCGGCACAATAGCCATCAAAGGAGCTAGTTGCAATGAATGAACGGCATGCTAGGCTATCTGCACCTTCTGGTCACCTAGCCGATAGTTCTGCTCTACGGGCAGTTGTCTTGTGCTGTTGCATGACCACAGGCTAACGCCTGCGGTTAATCATATGCTGTCTTCCGGACAGGTTGTTGAAAATCATTGTGGTATGGCAGGTTTATGTATGCGGTCATTGTATAATGGTTTTCAGACAAATTACGGGAATTCATGCCTTATTTCATGTTTGCATTTGAAGTCTCTAATATGCTTTCCTCTTTACAAGGTGTTGGGATTCATTTGATTTTGAAGTGTAACGCTCCTCGTTGACTGATTGTCCGTAGGACAATATATGACTAACCGTAAGATTTATCTTGCGGAAGCTGGATGGGTATGCAACCTCCTCCGCTCGTAGAGCGGCACAATAGCTATCAATTGTGCTGGCAACAATGAGTGAACGGGATGTAAGGTCATCTACTCATTCTGGTCGCATAGATAATAGTTCTGCCCTACGGGCAGTTTTTCTGCGCTGTTGCATGACCCCAGGCTAACGCCTGGGGTTAATCACATGTTGTCCTCCGGACAAATTACCGGAGTCCAAGCCTTGTTCTATCCTGTGGGCAGTTATCTCTTGCCGTCGCAGTACCACAGGCTAACGCCTGCGGTTAATCACATGCTGTCCTCCGGACAGGTTGCTGATAATCCTTTTGCTATCGAAGGTTTATGTATGCGGTCATTGTATAATGGTTTTCAGATAAATTACAGGAATTCATGCCTTATTTCATGTTATCATTTGTAGTCTCTAATATGCTTTCCTCTGTGCGAGGTGGTGAGATTTATTGGATTTTTGAAGGGTAACGCTCTCCGCTAAGTGATTGTCCGTAGGACAATATATGATTAACCGTAAGATTTATCTTACGGAGGCTGGGTGGGCATGCAACCTCCTCCGCTCGTAGAGCGGTACAATAGCTATCAATTGTGCTGGCAACCATGAGTAAACGGTATTCCAGGCCATCTGCACATCCTGGAGCAATTGATGTTGTTCTGCCCTACGGGCAGTTCCCTCTTGCAGTTCCACTACCACAGGCTTGCGCCTGGGGTTAATCACATGCTGTCCTCCGAACAGATTGCTCGGTCAGATGTTTTCGGCTCAACGCAATTGTAAGTAATAAAACGGCCGTTGCAATTCCATAATATGAAAGTTTGAGTGCGAATAGAATTCCGATGAGTTGTTGAAGATCTGTTTGGTGATGGATAATCCGCCATCTGTTAACTCCGATTTGATCAAGCAGTATCTTATGGCTCCCCATAGAGCCATGACGGCCAAGTATAGAATCGACACTTGCAACAGCAATAATAGAGAGCGGGTAATTGATCTGTTCTCTTTCTGGCTAAATGGGGTAATAATAAAGGAGGTTCGGTTTTTGATCATTATTTTTTTGCGGTTAGATGGTCAACTTTTGAAAGGCATTAGATGAAATAGTTTGATTTACACTCCCGAAATAGTTTTGAATTCATGCGTTTCATAGCTTCTATTATTTTAAATCTTGCCGAATTGATTTTTCCTCCACACCCTCTTTCCCTTCTGTCCTCTTAATAACTCTTTTATCCAATAGTTCCTTAAGAATATAAGTCAGTAATCCACTAGTAATTCCTGCCCAGATATCTTTCCAGTCAAATGTTCCATGTATATTTAGAAAACCTAGAAGTTCCCAGAAGAAACTATATATTATGGTGGTTATTATTATTTGCATGTTTTTCTCCATTGAAGAATAACTTCTAATACCCCAAACCAGACTGCAAAACCCAATGACTGAGAAGAGACTTCCAATGATATCTGCAAAACCAAAATCATTGAAATGGGTTTGATAAACGTATGGTCTGTAGAAACGGCTAAGCAACAATGCTATTGAAACAGAGGTTATACTTATTGTTAAATATATTCTTTTCAATTGAGATGAATTCATAGTAAAAACAAATATGGTAGTCTAACTTAGGATAACTTATGTTTGCTGAATGAAATATTGGGAGCTGTTTCTACTTAATAATGCCGCATTAAAAAAAGAGTGTACAAAGAACTTTCAATTGGTCTTAATGTTATTTTAGTATTTCTTCTTAAAAAAATGGCAATTTTTTGTGGTTATTTAGTGAGGGTGTCTTTAGGTTACTGTTTCGACACCCTCTAAAATAAACTATTTTGAGCCGAATCCTACCCAAGGAGCAGTTTCTGCATGTTCTTTTTGGATGGCATAGTTGACACCCATGAGGTAACCTAACGCTTCCCACAAATTATATGCACCTCCATTAATAGAGACTACTTCCTCTTTGGAGAGGGATTGGAGATTTTGAATGTTCGGTATGATTATCTTTTCCATATTCAGTGTTTTTCAAATATATTTGAACCTTTTTCCATTCCCTTTGCCATTGCTTCATTGCATTCTGAAGTATTGTTTAGGTAATCATAAATCATACCTCCAGCAATTGCCCCCAATATAAATTGGATAATACCTCCATCGGTCTTTTTCATTTCCAGTGCATCCATCTCTTGGACGCCCAATTCATTTAAATTTTTCATTTTCACAAAATTTTAAGTTATAAAAAAGTTAATTTTGTGCAGGCTGTGGCCTGCGCCCCGGTGGTGGTAAACTTGCAAGGTTCTCCATCGGGGTGTTTTTGTAACGTTACAATGGTAAAACTACCGTGTTCCACTCTCATAAAAAAGTAGTGAGGTGTTTTTTAATCGAAATCCTGCTTTTATTTCGCGACATTCCTCTTCCGTAATAACCTCGATGGAGTAACTCACTTTTATTTCAAAGGGTTCGGCGTAATAATAACTGTTACGGTGACGGCAGAATTTTATAGGGGCACCCATCTCTTTCATTTCATTGATGCATCGATAAAGATGGCTTTCCGATATCCCCATTCTTTTTGAAAAATCTTTGGGACTTCCTGTGGATTTTGTCTTGATCAACTCATTTATTTGTTTTAATCTTTCCAATGTACTTATGATTATCATAGGGCTAGTTTTTGAAGGTTATCAGTTTTCAGCCAAAATAGTTTGTGGCATCTGTCTTTGCCACATTCTATAATACTTTCCTTTAGTTTTAAATAGTTGGTTGTGTGTTCCCTCTTCGATCAGTTTCCCATTCTCTAGTACCACTATTTTATCGGCATTCATCACGGTACTTAACCGGTGAGCTATCACGACAATCGTTTTTCCTTGATCTAGAAGTGAATCTATGGTTGATTGCACAAAACTTTCCGATTCAGAGTCGAGGGACGAGGTTGCCTCGTCAAGAATCAATACTTCGGGGTTTCGATATAATGCACGGGCAATGGCCAAGCGTTGTTTTTGACCGCCACTTAAGCTGGCTCCATTTTCCCCCAAATAACTGTTGAAGCCATTGGGTAGTTTTTCGATGAATTTCAAAATACCCAATTGGTTGCAAATTTCCAGTATCCTTTCCATATCGGGGTGAAATTCACCAACAGCAATGTTTTCTATCACATTGCCGGCAAACAAATCGAGTTTTTGAGGCACGCTGGCTATTAATTGCCTTAAACTACTGTTGTTGAAGTAATCGATGTTGTGTTCGCCGATGGTGATGCTGCCCTTATTTAGAGGATATAGTTTTTGAACAAGAGCAGCCAAGGTTGTTTTCCCCGATCCGCTTTCTCCAATAATGGCTGTCAGGTACCCTTTGGGTATGGTTAGTGTGAAGTTGTCGAACACATCCACTCGTGTGCCATAACTAAATGATATGTTGTGAAATGTAATGTCTCCAAGCAATTCCTTTCTTAGTTCTATTTTGTTCTCTTCCGTTTCTCGCTCCAAATCCATTATTTCAAATAGGCGATCGGCAGCAATCAGAGCGTTTTGTATGGTTCTATTCATCCCTATAAGGCTTGCCGCTGGAGAGGTAAAATAGCCAATGATGGCGTAGAAGGACAGCAGTTCTCCTGGTGTAATGGTTCGATCAATGACATAATACGATCCTATCCATAGTAGGAGGATGGTGAAGAGGCGGCTTAGTAACTCTGATGAATTGGCTGAGAAAACCGAGTTCTTGCCCGAATTATAAATGGTTTTTAAGAGTGAGATGAACCGCGTTTCTGTTTTTAAATTAGTGAAGTCTTCCAACCCAAACTGTTTGATTGTCCTAACCGAATTCAATGATTCAACCAGTTGGCTTTCAAGTTCGGCCGCTTTCTCCATCACCGTACGTTCCTGCTTTTTATTCAATTTGTTTGCTATCATGTAGATTAGTGAATAAAAAGGAACAACGGCAGACATAATCAATGCCAGTTTCCAGCTATAGGTAAACATTAGTGCAAATGAAAAAATGACGATAAAAATATTTACCACCAATGAAATCACTGTGTCGTTGATAAAAGCCCTTATCTTAACTGCGTCGTTGATTCGGGAAATAATCTCACCAACCCGCATTGTATCGAAAAAGTGCTGGGGTAACTTCAATAGATGTTTGTAGTAGCCCAGAATGAGTTGAGCATCAATTTTTTGTCCCATCCTCAGTGTCAACACTGTTTTGGATGCCCCTATAAACACCTGGAAAAGTAGCAATAGGATCATCCCAATGCTTAATAAATTGAGCAGGTTGGTATTCCCATCCACCAATACGTAGTCTGTTATTTTTTGAATGTAAATGGATGTCGATAATCCAATCACTGTGTATAATATGGCACCCGCAAGAGCCTGTGTAATTATGCTTTTATGGGGTTTCAGCAGGAAAAAGAAACGGCTGTAATTGGATACTTTTTCGTTTCTTGAAATGAAATCATCGTTAGGTGCAAATAGCACCAAGACCCCTGTCCATTTCTTTTCGAACACCTCAATGGATTCCTTGTGGATTTGCCCATCTCTAGGATCCATGAAAACCACGGAATTATTGGTCACTTTGTAAATGACGACATAGTGATGCAACACCTCTTTGATAATGACGTGTGCAATGGCTGGTAAAGGTATTTTTGGTAAGGCATCGATGGTTCCTTTTACTCCTTTGGCTGTGAACCCCATTTTTTCAGCGGCCTTGATTAATCCCAATACATTGGTTCCTTTTTTATCCGTACCGGCCATTTGCCTGATTCGTGATACCGGTAGTCTGAAATTGTAATGCCCGGCTATTGAGGCAAGGCAGGCTGCCCCACAGTCGGTAATATCCCGTTGCTTTATTTTAACCATTGGAGTTTAGTTTTGGATTCATCCAGTCATCTATTTTATCAAATAAAAGTTGGAATAGCGTTCTTTTTGTCAGTTGGAAGCGACAGGTTAAAGACATTCCTTTTTTTAGAAAGCCTTTTTGTCCTGTTTTTAATTGAAGATAATTTACGGGTAAATGACACCTGATTTTGAAAAACGGATTTCCATTGAGAACAACTACGTCATCAGAGATGGAAGAAACCTTTCCTTTTATTAACCCCCATTGATTGTAGTTGAAGGCATCCATTTGAATGTATGTTTCTTGATTCAAATGAATAAATCCAATATCGGTTGGATTCACATATACTTCAGCAATTAGGGAGTCTTCGGGGGAGATGACGGCAAACACTTGCCCTGGTGTGATAAAGCTTCCTTGTTGTATCCCGGTTAGTTGACCAATCGTGCCTGAAATAGGTGCCGTTATCAAATACTGATTGCAATCCTTGCTAAGCCTTTCAATTGAGGAGTGAAGCTGGATATTATTTAATTCCAACCTTGTTTTTTCCGATTGCCAACCGTTTTTCATCTGTTTTTTATACACATTCAGCTTGGACGCAGCAGCGTCATATTTATTCTTTTTTGTAAATACTCCATTTCTGCAATTACTTTTTCCTTATGAAGATGTTCGGCTATATCAAACTCTTTTTTAAGTAGATCCATTTCAACCAGCATTTCGTTTATGTTGGCTAAATATTGTGTTTGTTCTATGTTGTATCGTGCGCTTCTAATGGTTTTTCCTTCAGATATTAATGCGTTTAAATCGGTGATAAAGGTCTGGTTTTCGCTCAGTTGTATTTCTGCAAGTTTTATTTGTTCTTGTAGGTTTTCGGTCAATAATTCCAATAATGTATCTCCTGCCATCACTTTTTGACCCTCAGCGATATTGATCATCTTAACCTGACCTGCTGTGGCACTAAGTATTTGACTGCTTTCGTATTGCGTGCGGACAATCCCCCTGCTCTGGGATGTGATATTAATTGTAATGAATGGTAATATTGTGATTGAAGTAACAACTAGAATCACAATTGCAAAATATATCAGCTTGAATGGTTTACTGTTGTTGTAGAAATGCATCTCTATAGAATGGTTGATGATCTCTGGCGGAAATATATTCTTCATAATATTGGGTTTTGTTATAGTAAAATTATTAAAAAAAATAATAGGTTCAACACAAACCAAAATGAAAAAAACGATATTCACCAAAATATTTTCGTAATTCTTTGTTTTAGTGTGTTTTGTGAATTTTTTATTTACCAACTTTTTTAAGTTTTGGGATGAAATTCCCTATTTTTTCTGCATCAAAAGTGGTCAATATGCTGGGATTTTGTTCGTTTTTTGGGCTTCTTAAACTTAATAAGTTATGATATTGATGAGAATATTTTGATGGATTGATGTCGTTCTGCCCTACGGGCAGTAGCCTTGTGCTGTCGCAAAACCACAGGCTTACGCCTGCGGTAAATCACATGCTGTCCTCCGGACAGGTTGTTGATAATCATTGTGCTATGGTGTGTGTAAGTATTTGGTTATTGTATAATGGAATCTAGGCAAATTACTGGCAATCATGTCCTGTATAACGTTTGTTCTTGCAGTTACTCATAGGTTGTACGACGGACATGGTGTTGGAATTCATAGGGTTTTTGGATGGTAACGCACCCCGTTAAGTGATTGTCCGTAGGACAACATCTGATTAACCGTAAGATTTATTTTACGGAATCTGGGTGGGGATGCAGCCTCCTCCGCTCGTAGAGCGGCACGAAATCAAGCCAATGGGTTACTTGTATCGCGTGAATGGTATTCAAGGCAAGTTATTTTTTCTGGGAGGGTAGCTTCTTTTGGGTTAGATAATAAAGCGCAAGGACATTAAGCCATTTAGTATCATGTGGAACAGGACGCTGTACATGAACCCGGCTCTCAATCTTAGGAATGAACTGAAGTAACCGAAGAGAATGAGTGGTATTATGTATATAATGTAGCCTGGAATCAAGTTGTATTGTAAGGGAAGTAGCTGTTTAAAATGACAAATGGCAAAGATGAAAGGCATAAGATGAAATAGACAAATGCCATAACTCCCTTTGAACTTATTGAGGGTTTGCTCGGTTAGATGTTTTCGGCTCAACGCAATTGTAAGTAATAAAACGGCCGTTGCAATTCCATAATATGAAAGTTTGAGTGCGAATAGAATTCCGAGAAAAATGATGAAGGACAAGATACTTGTTATTATGTGCCACTTTTTAAAAGAGAGAAAAAAACGAAACGTCAACTCTTCCCAGATAGGAACCATTAGTGCAACATAGGCAAAAGCCATTATCGGGCCTTTTCGTTCAAAGAATTTCAATGAGTTGTTGAAGATTTGTTTGCTGATGGATAATCCGCCATCTGTTAACTCCGTTTTGATCAAGCAGTATCTTATGGCTCCCCATAGAGCCATGACGGCCAAGTATAGAATCAATACTTGCAATAGCAGTAAAAGAGAGCGGGTAATTGATCTGTTCTCTTTCTGGCTAAATGGGGCAATTAAAAAAGAAATTAGATTTTTGGTCATTATTATTTGTGGTTATCAATATATTTTAATTTAGAAGTGGAGGGCTTCCACTTCTATTGTTTTTCTGTTAAATATTAGTCAGTAAGAACACAAATCCAAAAAAGATACCATGCAAGATCTTCTGTCGATGTCTTAGTCGTATCAGTTGTTGATCCTCCTGTTCCCTCACTTCCATAATCACCTCGTCCTAAAGGCCTATCATTCGTTTCTCCACCACCATCAATTTTTTTTAGTTCAATTGCATCCATCTCTTGGACGCCCAATTCATTTAAATTTTTCATTTTCACAAAATTTTAAGTTATAAAAAAGTTAATTTTGTGCAGGCTGTGGCCTGCGCCCCGGTGGTGGTAAACTTGCAAGGTTCTCCATCGGGGTGTTCTTGTAACGTTACCATGGTAAAACTACCGTGTTCCACTCTCATAAAAAAGTAGTGAGGTGTTTTTTAATCGAAAACCTGCTTTTATTTCGCGACATTCCTCTTCCGAAATAACCTCACCCCCAGAACCTTTTAACCCAGAACGCTCTAACTTTTCAACTCTTGATAAACCTCCTTGTATTGCAACGCTATGGTATCCCAGCAATAATGGGTGATGAGCTTTTGGTAGGCTCTCCCGGCCCGTTCAGCGGCTTCTTCGGGGTTAGTCAGGGCATGGGTTATTTTTGACGCCAGGTCATCGGCATCGCCGGTTTTGAAGAACAGCACCTCCTGGTGGTTGAAGATAGCCCTGTTTTCGCGGATGTCGCTGCAGACCAGTGGTGTCTTTTCGGCTGCCACCTCCAACAGCATCATCGACATGGCTTCGTAAAACGATGGGAAGACAAAGAGCTGAGCTTCGCGCACCAATTGCTGCAAGGCCTCTTTTTGACGCACCATCCCCAGAAATTCGATGTCCAGTGTGTTGCGGTAGCCGAGCAGTTGGTCGCGGTAGGCGGGGATGGATTGGTAATCGCCCGCCACGATGACTTTGTTTTGGTACCCGATCTTCTTGAGGGCTTCCAGAAAGATGTGACAACCCTTGTGAGGGATTACCCTTCCGGCGGCAAACAAGAGGTAGTCCTTTCGGTTGGTCTCTTCGTTTTTTTCCGGCCGATTAATGCCGTTGGGGATGAATCGATAGTTGCCTGGATATTGTTGCAAGAGGTCCTCCCGTTCGGTATTGGCCACAAACGTTACTTGGTTGGCGTGGCGCAGCATCAGCCGTTCGCTCCACTTGAAGAAGCGGCGCATGGTCTTGCCCCATTTGTCCACCTCATAGGTTTTGCCATGGTGGGTAGCCACCACTTTGTAGCGCAGCCGAAGCAAGGGAATGATGAAGGCGATGTCGATCTGGTGGGTGTGTACCAGCTGGTAGTTCCCAAAGATCAGGGCGTGTAGTGCCGATATCAGGTTGTAATAGAAAATGTTGAGTTTTCGGTTTGGCAGCGCTTTTACAATGAATTGCCGCACCATCGGGATCGGTTCCTTTTGTGCGGCATGGGTGGCTGTGGCATAAACCGTAAAGGCGTATTGTTGGTTGAGTTGGCGGATGATGTTTTCGCCCACCGCCGCAGTTCCGCCCTGCGCCGGCAACCCTTTCAGCCCGAAGAAGGCAATGGCCGGTTGGTTGGGTTTATTCATCTCTCTTGGTTTTTCGGGTTGGGGTGAAATTGACTGTTTGCACGATGGGATGCAGGCGCAGTTGGAGCCAAGTCATCTTTTTGCTGGAGGCAAACAGTTTGTCGATCATGCTCTTTTCTTCCCAATTGGGTTTGATGGTGTTGACAATCAGCACCAGGTAACCGGCGGTGAAGAACAAGCTGCCCAGCGCACTGATGTACAGGTTCTGGTGCCACTTGGGGAAGGGGAGGAACAGAGCAACGGGGACGACCACCAACATCAGGTAGCGGAACAGATCCTTGGCGGGATAGGTGATACGCACATGGCGGCGGAAGAGGTATAGCATGATGAGGTTTTTCAACAGATCGCCCGTCAGGGTGGCGATGGCCACGCCTATAATGCCGTAGTTCTTCATCAGCAGAATGCCGGCAAAAATGCTGAACAACACCACGATGCGCGAGTAGAGGTTGATTTGTACCTGTTCTTTCAGCTGGATCATCATGTTGAGTGGGTAGAAAAGCCCGTTGACCACAATGCCCAACAGGATGATGCAGGTGACGGCATAGGAATCGAGGTAACGCGCATCGAAAACATGCACGATGATGGATTGCCCAAAAATCAGGAAATAGATGAATGGGAAGATGAAGATGGGCATCATCATCTTGACGGTGAAGTGGTAGAATTTCTGGATCACCTCATCGGGCGTCGTCTGGTTGTAGCGGTTGAAAAACAGGGGCCGTAGCACCGAGTCGAACTCCTTGACGGGAAGTATCTTGTAGAATATCTCATAAATCTTGATGGCCAGACCGTAGAGCCCCACCTGGAAGGAGCCCGACATGGCCGAAATGATGTAATAATCGCTGGTGCGCCCGATGAGCCCGGCACCCAACTCCGAAAAAATCGAGTAGAGCCAGAAGCGCTTGATGCGTGAAGGGTATCGGGCTTCATCGGCTTGTCCGGCATCGGGTTGGCGCATTGGCTTGCTTTTGATGAGCAGAAAAAGGGCGCCCACGAAATAACCCAGGCTCAGCAAGTATTCGATGCGCAGCAGCAGGGCCACATCGAGCTGCTTTAGAAAAAGGATGTACAAAATGCTGCGGGTGGCGAACAGGATGATGTTCAAGATGGCGGTGACGCGGTGCATCAGGAAAGCCATCATCATCATCTCCACCAGCAGTTTCAGCGAATAGCCGATTACAAACAGGTCGAAGGCTGCCCGGTAACTTTCGAAATGGCTGATGTTGAACCAGCGGATGATGGCCGGTTCGAATTGGTGCATCAGCAGCAACAAAAGCAGCGTGGCCGACAGGGCGATGGCAGATGATTTGACCATCAGGCGGCGAATGGCTCCGGTGTGCCCATGGCTCTGCATCTCGGGCAGAAAGCGGATCACCACATATTGCAGGGGGCTGTAGATGAACAGCTGGAAAAAGGCATAGAGCCCGAAGGCAAAGGTGAAGGCGCCGTAAGTGTCGATGGGCAGCTGGCGGATCACCAATACGGAGGCCGCCAGGCTGAAGATTTGAGTGATGATCTTCCCCGCATAAACCCATCCGGTGTTGGCGACCAGTGTCCTGGCTGATGATTTTGGATCCATTTCAGTTTTCTTGGCGTTTGAGCTGTTGTTTCCCAATAAGGGCTTGAGTTATGTATTTCAGATGATTAATCTTCATGGCCGATTGGCACTCCAACCCACTTCGTTCCACATCGGTGCGTTGGATGTGGTAGGGAATGACATCGTCCACCATGCCGTGGGTGCCAAAGGTGAGGTCTACGGTCGGGGCGATGTTGCGAAACAAGGCTTTCTTAAGGTGGAAATCGCGGTAAGGGAAGGCAAAAACCTTGTAATTCAGGTTAAAATTTTGCGCAACCCACTGCATACTCCGGATGGTTTGATCGGTTTGTTCTTCCAGTGTTAAGTGCCGGAAATCGGGATGATCCCAGCTGTGGGCTCCAAATGAAAAACCTTCCCCAATCATGGTTTTGATTTGTTCGGAGGTGAGATAAATCGGATTCTCCTCAAGATATTGGTCGAAGTTGATGTCAATTAGGCTGGCAATCTGGTCGATGAGGTGCTGTTGGTGGTATCCCAGTTGGCGGACAGCCTCGATGGTATTTGTTTTTTGGATGCCTGCCTCCTGCAATATTTGCTGAATTTGTGACAGGTGTTGGGGGTGGCGTTGCATTTGCATCGTCACGATGTTGATTTTGCGTTTGTAGTGAAGTCCGGCCTGGTCGATAAAGGCGGGGTTGATGAAAAAGGTGGCCGGAACGCCGTGTTTGAGCAGGATGGGGCGGATGATGTGGTAAACAACTGCCAGTCCATCGTCGAAGGTGATGGACAGACTTTTTGGGGGCAAAGGCACCTGTTTTCGGTGGTGGTTGATGATGGTTTTCAAATCAACCATTTGGTGGTGTTTCTTGAAGAAAATCAAATCTTGCTCAAAGGCTTCTGCGGTGCGGTATGGGTTTTGGTTGATGATGGGGTCGGTATCGCTGTTGTGGATGCTGTGGTAGTTCACCACCACCAGTTTACGGTTGGCCAAGTTTTGCAACCATTGGTAGGGGAGCGGCCGGCAAGCGATAGCCACAAAGGAGCGGAGCAACTGTTTAAGCATGGCAGGTCTCTTTGGTGTGGATGGTCTCAACCCTGTAGTGCGGTTTCCGAGGGAAAAAGAACAGGAAGGCCACCAAGTTGAACAGATCTCGGGTGATGATGAAGGCTGCTTCGGATGCAAATGTTTTCAAGCCCTCCCTTTTCCTGTGGATGGCGGTGGCTAAAACAGCTAGTATGGGATAGGCAGCCAGCATCCAAATATTTAGGGTGACCAGGCTTACCACAATGGCGATGCACAGGAACAACCAGGTGGGGTCGCTGGTGACCATTCTTTTCAGTATGTAGGGGTTGCGCCACAAATGCTTGCGGTAGAGCAACGCCCGGGCATACACATCCCTGAATGCCAGTAGGCTTTCCCATTTTCGTTTCTCATCGCGGTAATGGATGGTGTGGTGGTTGACGCCCACCACCGGTAGGCGCAGCAGCTTGAACCCCATGGCGCTGCTTCTCAAACCCAAGTCCAGATCCTGCCCGGTGACCAAGCAGGTGTCCATGCCCCCCAGTTTCTCCCAAAGCCACCGTTCCATGACGAAAAAACCGCCGGTTACGGTTTGGTGTGATGGCTTATGGACTGCCGTTTTGCGGTACACCTCATGGTAAAGGTGTTCTCCCTGGTGGTTATGGTACCAGTTGACCCAGTTGCCCGACACGAAGGGGTGGATGAGCATTCCCCTTTTGTTGAAAATGGCTTTTAAAAAGCCAGGCAGCAGCTGCATGTCACCATCCAGGAAAACAAAGATGTCGCCGGTGGCCTGTTGGGCGCCAACATTCCGGGCAATGGCGGCACCTTGGGCGCCTATGGTCTTGTAAACCGCCACATTGCCGACCCTGATGGCCTCTTCCACGCTGTTGTCGGTGGAGTTGTTGTCCACATAGATGGTTTCGTTTTGGCAAATCTGGTCGCTGCGACAGGCTTCCTGTACCGAACGGCAGGCACGGTGGATGTTCCGCCCCTCGTTGCGTCCGATGATGATAAACGATATTTTATGTGATGTTGTCATGCCGATTTGTTTTGATGGTTTTTCAGGTGAGCCACCCATAGTTTGATCAATACGAGTGGATACGTGAATGGAAACAACGGTTTTTTCCCATGCCGCCACACGAAGGCTGCCCAAAGGCGGTAACTGGTTTGCGCATAAGGGTTGAGGTACGACTTCAGAAATTGCTCATGTGGTTGGTGCACAAATGGTTTGCCAGCGCCGGTTGCTTCGGTGGCGCCATACACAATGGCGTTGTAGCTGATGAGGGTTTCGAATCCGGCTTTGCATGCCCGCATGGCGAAATCGAAGTCGGCACCATACTGGGGCATCCGTTTTTCATCGAAGAAACCAATGCGGTTGAAAACTTCAGCAGGAATCAGGGTTCCGCGCCCATTGAGCGCAGCTGAGGGGTGCAACCCGTTGAGGCCGGGTTGGTAAGGGGAGAAGAGCTCGTGGTGCCGAATTTGTTTGAACGTCAGTGGGTTGATTTTTTTGATGCCGGAGAAGAAGATACGGTTGGGCGTTTCCAACGTCAGGTTGAGGGAGCCAATCAGCGCCCAGGGTTTCGTCCCAGCTGCCGCCATCAGTTGTTTTAGATAATCAGGTTCGAGCCACACGTCGTTGTTCATCAGTAGAATGTGGGAGGCGCCCAGTTTGAGCGCTTCGCGTATGCCGTGGTTGACCGAACGGGTCCACCACCAGGTTCCGTCCCCTGCAAGTCGGTGTACCCACGGAAATCGGGAGTTGATTAACTCGGCCGTGCCATCGGTCGATCCATCGTCCACCAGCACAATGGTGTAGTGGAGAAATGATTGTTTTTCCAATGCTTGCAGGCAACGAGTGGTGTGCTGTAGGCGGTTGTGAACGGGTATGACGATGAATAGACTCATGACCTCGATTTTAGTTCCTTTCGCGGGAAGAGCACGTGTAGCATAGTTAACCCGTAAAAGAGTATTTTGTTGAAGAAAATCTCGGAAAATCCCATCATCAACACAATTAAAAGTGCCAGCCAAGCAAAAGCGGGATCAAAATTGTAGGCCAGGCACAAACGGTGAAAGGAAAGCCAGATCAGTGCGAAGTAGGCAATGAAAATAAAGATTCCGTAGGTGGCCAAGAGATTGGTAACCCCATTGTTGCGGTGGATGATGCGGTGCTTGGTTTCCCCCTCGAACCGGGTCTCCTTGGTCATGCCCATCCCCAGCAGCGGATGCTCCACGAAATCGCGCACATCGAGCAGGGCGCTCTTGAAGCGGGTGTTGTAGCCTATGTTGGCCACATCCATGGCTTTGTCGATTTTGGTTCCCAGAAATGCAAAGCTTTGATAGGCGGTAAGGCCGCCCACCACCAGCAAGGGGACGATGATCAAACGGCTCCAGCCCGTTCCCCATATCAGGTAATAGCAGCCTACCAGGGTGAACGCAGCCACCAATCCAGTGGTGGAGAAAGTGGTGAGCAGCCCCAACAGCAGTATGTGGTTGATGCGGTTGCCCAACAATTTACGGGTGACGATGGTGTTCATCAACAGGGCAATGAGGATGAAGCCGGCAAAGGCTCCTGGTTCCCAAAACGGCCCCGAGTTGCGCATGATGAGGCTCCCGATGCCTTCGCCTTTGTAGTTTATGGTGTAGAGTAACAGTTGCGGCCAGATGGTGAATTTTTCGTGCATCAGCAGGGGGTGGTCGAACAGGGGGGCAATGGTGTGGGTGAGTAGTTGGTTGATTGCCGGGATGTAGGATATGAAGTTGATAAACAGGCTGGTGATCACCGAAAAGGTGAGGATGTTTATGTAATAGCGCACGGTTTTTTGGCCAACCCCGATGATCACCAGGTAGGCGAATAGCAGGCGGGCCAACAACCCGGCGTAGGTGCTGTAAACCAGGTGGTAGAATTTAATGGTTTGCAGGAAGAGCAATATGGCTACCACCATGAAATAAAGGAGGATGAAACGGTCGATTTTGCGCCGGCGGTAAATCACCACACCCAAGGGAAATAGCAGCATGGGGATGATCAGTTGGATGCCGCTGTAGTAAAAGAACGGGATGCCCGAAAAGGCCACCATCAGGTAAACCAACGCATAATCGGTTATTTTGGTCAGGTTGATCATGGCCGTTGGTTGAGGATGGATTGGTAAAGCCCGATGTATCGTTTGCTGATGTGTTGGATGTCAAACCCGGCCACAATTTTTTCCCTGGCTAGGGTTCCCATCTGGCGGCAAAGGTTGTGATCGTCCAGCAGGCGGTCGATGCCATTGGCCATATCCCCGGGTTGGAAAGGCTGGGCCAGGTATCCGTTTTGGTTGTGGTCAACCAGATCGCCATTGCCGCCCACGTTAAAGGCCACCACGGGTGTTGCGCAGGCCATGGACTCCATCACCACGTTGGGCAGGTTCTCCTGCCGTGAGGGCACCACCGTGAGGTCGGCCGCATTGTAGAGGAGCATCAGGGTTTGCTCATCGCGGATGTGCCCCATGTGGAACTCATTGAATCGTTGGTCGTCAATCCGTTTGGAGGAGTTGCGTTCATCGCCGAACACCACCAGGCCGGGGCGGTTGTGCAGCATCCGGAGAGCGTCTGCCAGATGTTGGTAACCTTTCCGGTAGTCGGAGGTGGCATCCACAGCACCAAAGAGGATTAAAGTCTCATCTTGTGGCAAGTTGAGCAGGTGGCGGGCCACCGTTTTTTCAATGGGTTTGAATAGGTTGGTGTCAATCCCGTTGGGGAGATGAACCACCTGGTTGTGTTGGAAAAGGCCGCTCTCTAGTGCCGATTGCTGCATCCACCGGCTTAGGCCAACCACCGTCAGGTTTTTCCCAAGTTGTTGGTAGGTTTCGCGTTTCTTGCGATGCTCGCGCAATGAGAGGTCGTTGGCACGGTTGGAACCCAGCGCGGGGCAGTTGCCGCACCCTCTGGTGTAGCCGTTGCAGTTTTCATCGTAGTGGCATCCCCCGGTAAAATACCACATGTCGTGGCAGCTCAGCACCACCGGTATCTCCAAGCGGGTAAACGCCTTCAAGGCTATAAAGCCATGGTTGATCCAGTGGATGTGCACCACATCGGGCTTCAGTTGGTCGATGGCTTTGTGGATGTTGTGCCCGTAAAAATCTGCCGAAAAAAAATAGTGGTTATCGGGATGGTAACCCTTCAACGGCAACTGATTCAGCTTGATGCCCAGTTGGAATCGGGTTTTCTTCAGGTTGCCTTTGAAATATTCAATTACCGTGGCATCGGGTTGTTGGCGGATGCCCACCAGCATCCGCGCTTCGCAGTCGGGTTGTTGCAGTAATCCCGAATGCAGGCGATAGGCTGCCCGGCCGGCGCCAAAAACATCGTTGTGGAGGCTTGCGGTCAGGATCTTCATAGCGGATTGGTATTGTTGAGGTGGTACAGCATTTTCTGGCTGTTGCGGTTGATGTCGAAATAATGCTTGGCAAAGCAGTAGGCTTCGTCCAGGTGGTCGTCCATCTCCCATGGTTGATGGAGTCGTTGGTCCAAATGGCTGGTCAGGGCTTCCATTTGGTTGTGGAACACTTGGCCCAGTCCTTTTCTTGTGAGTAGCCCATCCGGGTCGGTATTCAAGCTCAGGATGTGGCATTTTGAAAGCCAGGCTTGGATGAAGGTGTTGGGGAACCCTTCGGCGCTGCTGGTATTGATGTATATTTTCGATTTCTGAAACCATTGGTGGGTCTCCCCATAGCTCAGGCTGCCCAAACAGGTGAAGTTGGTTAGGTGATTCATCTGTTCCAGCAATGGACGCGTCGCTTCATCCGGTTCGCCAATCATGACGAATTGCCAGTTTTCATGATGCCTGAGTTGTTGTGCAATTTCCAAAAAGATGGCAGGCTGCTTGGCTGTTCTAAAGTTGCCTACCCACAATACAATGTTCTCCTTTTCGGTAGGCGTGCTGTTGGTTAAAATAAACGAGTTGGGTACGATTTCTGCCACCCGGTGGAAATTTTTTTCGAACGCCTCCTTTTGGTTGGCTGTCTGGCAAAAGACTAGCGATGATTTCCGTTTGGCCCACTCAATCATGCCATCCAGGATGAAAGCATCCGCCTGACGGAGCCATCGCTTCAGTAAATTCCTGTATCTGATCTGCTTGTATAGGTTCCTGTATTTTCCAAGGGATGCATCATCGTCGCAGGCCAGGGCATAGATTGATTTTTTGCCTGTGAGGCGTGCAAACAACACCATGGCAGCCGTGGCGGCATCGTCGGTGCGGTTATAGAGCCAAAACGTGCGGGTTTGGCAAAGGTGCAAAAACACACTGAAGAATTCGAAACACAAAAAGGGTGATGACGGATAATAGCGGTAACGGATGCGCGGGTCGAAAAAGGGGCTCTCCGTGATCTGTTTTTGGTGGTTCGAGCCTCGGCATATCAGCTCGACGTGCCATCCCATCTTGAGGAACTGTTGCGACAGATTGTGCACCTGGAGTTCGGCACCTCCGGTACTGAAGGTGACAAACCGCGGAATGATGAAACAGATGCTTTTCTTGTCGGTCGGCATGGGGTCAAGCTTTTTTCGGATGGTAATATTTGTATTGGTATTTTTTGTTGGCCAGGCTGCTGGCATTTAGGATGAAAGCCAAGTTGTCGATCTGTTTGTCTGCCATGTCGTTAAGGATGCTTTGGATGATCCGTTTGCGGCTGAGTTTCTCCCTCGTTACAATCAGGTTCACTTGGGCATGGTGCATCAGCAGGAAGGCATCGCTCACAATGCCCACCGGTGGCGTGTCAATGATGATGTGGTCGAAATCCTCCTTCAGCCGAGCCAGCAGTTGTAGGGTTTGATCGCTGGTGATCAGTTCCAACGGATTGGGTGGCACTACCCCGGTGGGGATGGCAAATAGGTTGGGCTGCTCCAGCGAGACTATAATATCCTCGATGTTACATCGGTTTAAATAGAAGGCCGACAGGGTTTGTTGTTCGGTGTGTTGAACCTCTTTGAACTGCTCTCCCTTTCGTAAATCGAACCCCACCAGGATGGTCTTGCGGCTCATTTGGGCATAGGCAGCGGCCAGGTGGCGGGCAACAAAGCTCTTTCCTTCGCCCGATATGGCCGAGGTCACCAGGATCGTTTGCAACGGGTTCCCTTTGGCGAAAAAGCTGAGGTTGGTGCGGATGGTGCGGAAGGATTCAGCCAGCAAAGGATTGGTCTGCGGTTGGTCGGTTATTGATGGGGTGCTTTCGCTTTTCGTCACATGGCCGGCCATGGGTATTGGAAAATAATCTTTCAGGTCATCTTCGCTTTTGATCCGGTCGTCGAAAAAGTCGATGCCGAAAATCAGGAGCGTTGGAAGCATGAGAGCCAAAAATATAGCTAAAGAGTAATTGATGCGTGAGTTGGGGAACACAATGTCCATAAACCGGGCAGGTTCAACCATCTCGTGTTCGGGCAGGTTCGACGATTTGGCAATTTGCGCTTCTGCTTGCCGCTCCAACAGGTAGGTGTAGATGCCGTCGTTGAGTTGGAATTTCCTTTCAAACCCGATGAGTTGGCGCTCCGTCTCGGGGAGCTGGCCGGCTTCAGCCTTGAGCTTGGCAATGGTTTGTTCAATGTCGCCCACATTTTTGCCCAATGTGCTCACGGCAAAACGTATGTTTTCAAGGATGGGTTTCTTCAGATTTTCGATCTGTATCTCCAGATTTTTCAGGTAGGGGCTTTTCTGCTGTTTCCGGGCAATGAGTTCGTTGCGTTGGTTCACCAATAAAATCAGGTCGCGAATCAGTTCATTGAGGGTCTTATCGGCAATGCCCATGGAGGATGGCACCACCAGGTTCGATAGGTCGGTATTGTTGTTGAAATAGGTTTCCAGGTACTGGTAGTATTTGTATTCGCGTTCCAGATTGGTTCGCTCTACTTCCAGTTGTTGTAGGCGGTCAAGCACCCGGGTGGTTTTGTTGCCGATGTCCATGATCTGACGCGATGAACGGAACCTCTCCAGTTTTTTCTCGGCAAAGCTAAGTGAATCCTGTATCTGACTCAGTTGTTCGTTGATGTATTTCAATGTGTTGGTGGCCAGATGGTTTTTTCTGCTCAGGTTCTTCTGGAGGTAGATGCCCGTCAGCATGTCAATAAAATCAACAGCCTGCTCGGCCGAGGGCCATTTCATGCTGATGTTGACGATGCTCACTTCGGGGTTGGCTGGTTCAATGGTGAGTGCTTCCGAAATTTGCCTTTCAAGCTTTTTCATGTCGTTGAACCGGAATCTGAATTTCTTTCCGGCAATCCACGGCAAAGCCTCTGCCTTAGTGATCAAGATACGGAACCGGTGGTGCACCCCTTCAACCATTTCGCCCGGCAGGGCGCTGTGCTGAAGTTCGAAATCTTCGGTGGTCTTGAGCTTCTTCTGGTTCACGTAATCGAAAAGCGTCACATCGCTTTGTTCTGCCTCTACCGTGAAGTGCCCATCCTCGTTGAAGGTGATGTCGAAATCGGTGTTGATGGGGTGGGGGCACAACGAGTCGAACACCACGCGGAAGGGCGCCAAGTTGTATTTTTCATAATAGGCAAAACCCTCTTTCTCGAAATAGGATACTGCCATGTTTAAATTCTGGATGGTCTGTTTGATCAGTGGTGAGGATCCAATCACCAGCATCTCGTTCTGGTAGGTGCGCTGCTGGTTGAAGAGCATGAAGCTCTGCATGAACTCCTGAGCCCTGTCGGTGGCAGGCGAGCCTGTTTCCTTGATGTAGATGCTGGCCGAAACCAGGTATTTGGGTGTGGCCAGCCTATTGAATATCATCGTGCCTGCAAGGCTGATCACCAAGGCGGCCACGTACCAGTGCCATTTGCGGGCAACTGTCCTTATTGTCTTGCGCACATCCAGGTAGGTGTCGCTGTTTTTTTGTTGTTGGGGATGCATGGCGCTTTTCTATTTGTCGATGTAATTCAATATCAGTACAAAAGTGGTGAGGCTCGATAGGGTAAGTGCCCAAGGGAAGGTCTGCACGCCCCAGTGGCGCCGCTTCATGGGTTTCACATACACAATGTCGTTCGATTGGAGGTAGAATTGCTGGCTCGCCAAGATGGTTTCGTTGGTGATGTCCAAGGTGAACTTTTCAATGCGGCCATTTTCATCCCTGATGATGGTGATGGCCTTGCGGTCGCCGTACTCTTGGATGTCGCCTGCCATCCCCAATGCCTGCAATATGTTGATGTGGTCGCTCACGTAATGGTAACGGCCAGGGGTTTTCACAAAGCCCAGCACGGTGATGTTTTTATTGACGAACGACACTTTGACGGTTGGGGAGCTTAGGTAGCCCGTCAGCTCCTTCTCTATGGTTTGGGCCGCCTGCGAGGTGGTGAGATCCTTTACCGCGAGCAACCCAATGAGCGGCAGGTTGATTTGCCCCTCTTGGTTGACCGTGTAGGAGATCAGTGCCAGGTCGGCAGCCGATCGCCCGCCCGAGATGCGCCCTCCGTCGTTGTTCATGAAGTTCATGTTCCCATTGTCGAAGCTGCCCACCTCCACGTAAAGCTCATCGTAAGCCTTGATGGGCGTTTGTTCTATCGGGTTGTTGAAGGTCTGATGTGTTTGGTCCGAATCGCCCTGGACATAAATCATCTCCTTTTGAGAAACGCACCCGACCAGGAGGATGGCAAAAAAAACGGACAATAATCTACTGTTTTTCACTTTGCGGGTTTTAGGGTTTGATGAGTTACCCGTAAAATTATTATTCTGTCTGGTTCGGCCTATTTTTTTTACGTCAATGGTTGATTTTATGTTATCAACGATGGCAGGCTGTTCTGTTTATCCGCAAAAAAAAACCGCCGGCATCTATTGCGGCGGTTTTCAAAATATCTTCGGATCTGTATTATGGCAATACAACCCGGTAACTCGTTGGTACGGTTCCTTTTGTGATGGCTGTCAGTTTGCCTTTGAGCAGCCGCTTGCGTAATGGGCTCAAGTGGTCTACAAACAGCTTGCCCTCTATGTGGTCGTATTCGTGCTGTATGATGCGGGCAGTGAAGCCATCGTAAGTTTCTTCAACGGTTTCGAATTTCTCATTCATATAGCGAATGGTGATGGTGGATGGTCTCTTCACGTCCTCGCGGATGCCGGGCAAGCTCAGGCATCCTTCAGAGTAGGTCACCTGGTCTTCGTCCCTATTGATGATCTGGGCATTGATAAATGCTTTTTTGAAGCCGGCCAATTCGGGGTAGTCGTCCTTCAATTCATCGGCATCGATGAGGAACAGCCGGATGGACTTGCCAATCTGAGGCGCAGCCAAGCCAATGCCTTCCGATTTTTTCATGGTGTCGTACATGTCGGTGATCAGAGTCTCCAGCCCTTCATAATTGGGGGTGATCTCAGCGGCTACTTTTCTTAATACGGGATTTCCGTAAACAACTATTGGATATATCATTTTAGTAAATCTGTTTTCAATTGTGCTTCAACAAAATGCGCGCCATTTTTTAATATCTTGTCTGTTCCATATAGGTTTGCAGGATGATGGTGGCGCTAATCTGGTCAACCAACCCCTTGTCGCGCCGGGCATTTTTCTTCAACCCGCTATCAATCATAGTCTGGAAGGCCATTTTTGAGGTGTACCGCTCGTCCACCCAAACGATGGGCATGTCGGGGAAACTGTTTTTAAGGCGGTTGGCAAAGGGTTGTATGTATTTCATACTTTCGGAGGCTTCGCCGGTGGTTTGCTTGGGCAAACCAATCACGATGGTGTCAACAGACTCTTCCTTCATGTACTTGCTCACAAAGTCGAATAGCTCGTGGCTGGCCACCGTGGTGAGTCCGTTGGCAATTATTTTCAGGGGATCCGACACGGCAATGCCACACCGCTTCCGCCCATAATCGATGGCTAGTATCCTGCTCAATATTTTTTTCTGCAAAAATAGGAAAAAGAAGCAAAGTGCGTCCTAATATGTTTAAATCTTTGATACTAATGGTTCAATTTCAACTTTTGGCTTTTAGTATTGATGTGGGGTTATTTGGATTCTACTGGTTTGTCTATCCGGTTGATGGTTATTGAGGTGGAGTCTCTGTTGATCACCGACATGCTGTTGTTGCATTTGGAGAAGTAAACCCAACGCCCTTGGTCGTAAAACCGGTATATTTTATTTTTTTACGTTGATTGAATGGGCTGTCTGGCTATTGTAGGTTTGGCCTCTGGATTTTTCTTTGTAATAATGGTGCATGAAATCTTTGGTGAACTTGTCAGCTCCTTTGTCATTCAGGTGGATGGGATCGTAAAATAGGCTGGTGTCCGATATTGAATTGGCAAAGTTGGTGTAGTTGACCACTTTAGTTGATAAGGGTTCAAAATCTTTCTGTTTGTATTTCAATGTTGGAGCTGTAAAAAAGATGATTTTACCATGGTTGACTTTGGTAAGCTGAATCATTTTGTCCGCAATTGGATTGGAAGGTGAAGGGCTGAATGATTCCGTTTTGATTTCATCCAGTTTGATATTGCCCTTTAGGTTGTCGTATCCATAAGCGGAACTTCGGGGTTGGTCGTTGAGCAAGGCGTTGATCAAACCCCTGAACCCAATGGCATGGGCGTAGTGCATGTATCGTACAAAGGGGAGGTAACTATAGAATTTGTACTTTAGACCGTATTGGGCATAGTGGTTGCGGATGTTTTTCTTGTGGATGAAAGGCATGAATCCTGCCGATCCCAATTCATTGGGAGTCGTTTCATTCCAGTTGTTGTCCAGCTGTATGAAAACATCTTTAGCTTTGTTGCCCTGTTCATAAAATAGTTCCAGCAATAGCAAAGACTCGTTGAGGCCATAATCGGGTTCTCCAAGATTGTAGCCAACCAACCCGGTTGAATCGTTGATCAGGTCGGAGTCTATGTGGAATAGGACCCGACTGGAGCCCAGGATGATGTAATCCAACTGCTGGTCTTTCATGTTTAACACCCAATTGAGTTTGGTTTTTTTGCCAGTCTGTAGAAATGCCAAGGTGTACAGTACATCAAGGGCTATGAGCATTCCTATCATCAGGAGGACTAATTTAAGGGTGTGTTGTATGAATCTTCCCATGGTAATTAGAATTGGAAATAGATGAAATTTTGGACATTGGAATATACGCCAAATATGAAGAGCATCATGAAGATGAATGCTAGTTCCATTTTGTTGGCGATCATCTGATCCTGACGGTGGCGTTTGAGCCATTCGTACCCGATGAATACCATTGTCAGAGGAATGATCTCAAAGGCATAGCGCTCGATTCCTGGAAGGGCAATACTACCTTGTGTATTGAAAGAAAACAGTCTGGAAGCATATTCCGTAGCTTGGGTCAGAGTGTCGGAACGAAAAAAGATGCGGGTGAAGGTGATCAGCCAAAAGGTGGTCAATACCTGGAACGCTTCTTTGATGGTGGGCAGGAATCGGTTGGGTGCTACTGTATCCATGTTCTGGCGGTGTTGGTTGGTGATGATCAGCGGAAGAAAAAGCAGCCCATTGAGCCCGCCCCAGATGACGAAATTCCAACTCGCCCCATGCCATAGTCCCGAAATGAGGAATACCAGCATGGTGTTCCTGAAAATCATCCATTTTCCTCCCCGGCTACCGCCCAATGGGATGTACACATAGTCTTTGAACCAGGTAGATAGCGATATGTGCCATCTCCGCCAATATTCGCCTGCATCGCGCGAAAAATTGGGCATCTTGAAGTTGGTGATCAGTTCGAACCCGAAAAGTTTCGCAGTTCCCAAGGCAATATCTGAATATCCCGAGAAATCGGCATAAATCTGAATGGAAAAATAGAAGATGCCCAATAGGAGAACCAAACTTGACTGATCTTGATGATGGGCAAAGATTTCATCCACATAGATGGCGCAACTGTCGGCAATAACTATTTTTTTGAATAATCCATATATCAGTTGGTAGAGCCCTGCTTTGGCACTGTCGAAGTTGAATGTGCGCTTGTTTTCAAATTGTGGCAGTAGTCGCGATGCCCGTTCGATGGGGCCCGCCACCAGTTGTGGAAAAAAACTGACGTATCCTAAAAAAGTGACCAGATCCTTGGTGGGTTTGATGGTGCCACGGAAAATATCGATGCTGTAACTCATGGTTTGGAAAGTGTAAAAGCTGATGCCTACCGGTAGGACAATGTCCAGGCGGTTGGCCTCCAGAGGGACTCCAAAAAATGTGAAGCTTTGGGTCAGACTATCAAGAAAAAAATTGAAGTATTTGAAAAAGCCTAGAAGCCCCAGGTTCATGGTTATACTGAGCAGCAGCCATCTTTTTTTGTGGTTCGAAGAGGCTTCTATTTTTTGAGCTACATAGAAATCAATCAATGAGCTGGCCATGATCAAGGAAAGGAAGCGCCAGTCCCACCAACCATAAAACAGGTAGCTGCACAACAGGAGGAATATGTTTTGGTGCTTCAGGTTTTTTGCCGTCAAAAACCAGTAGATGACAAAAACTATTGGTAAAAAAATGGCAAAATCGATGGAGTTGAACAGCATTGTCGTCAGTCTTAGAAGTGGGGTTATCCGATTTAAAAATAGAATTATTGTTTCTGATTCGCAATAGCGTGAGTCGATTGTAATGGATTGCTGCTTTGATTTTTACACTGGTTGCTGTTATTCTTTGATTGGTCAAAAAAAATTGGTGATGGAGCGTTCTTTTTTTTCCTTCACAATTAAATTTATGGTTTATGAGTGCTTATTCCCTTGAAATAACCCATGATGTTGGCAATCCTGAGTGGTTGGCCTTTGTCAATGGTGTTGCAAATGGCAATATCCGTCAGGATCCTGCGTGGGCTAGGGCAAAAATGGCTACGGGCTATGGGGGGCAGTTGTTGTTGGTCCGGCACGGCGAAAAGTTGGTGGGGGGCGCTTTGTTGTTGATAAAAAATTATGCTTTTGGCTTCAAAATAGGCATTGTGTCTCAGGGACCCTGCCTGATGGATGAAGAACCAGACCTAGTTCATTTCTTATCTCAAAGTCTGAAGGCTTTTTGTCGCCAATCCAGTCTACTTTATATTATTGTTGAATTGCCATATTTCAAGGGTGCCTGGTTGCCGCAATTCAATCAGAATGGTTTTGTGCCTATGCCCAAAGGGCTGCCTGGCGGTTTTTTTTTCAACACCACCTGGATGCTCGATTTGACTCCGGAATTGGGAATCATTTTTTCGGGTTTTAGTGCAGCTCGACGCCGTTACGTGCGTAAATCGGCCCAACTGCCAATTGTTTTTCGGCAAGGCGAAGCTGAAGATCTGGATACGTGCTACGATCTCTTTCTGCATACGGCCAATAGGCGCAACGGCTTTTTTGTTGAACCCCATAAAGCGTTTTATCATGAATTGCTTAAGGTTCCACAGGCCAATCGTCAAGTGTTACTACTAATCGGCGAGGTTGATGGTAAAATTGTGAGTGCTTCGTTCTGCCTGCTGTCGGGCGACGTTTTCATGCATTACATATGGGGTTGGACAGGCGAATATGCCGATCAGCATTATTCCGATGCTGTATATTGGTATATGATACAATTGGCAAAGGAGAAGGGGTTCCGCTTTTTCGATTTTGTCCAGGTTGATGATGCCGTAGCTTCGGCTGTTTTATCGGGCAGTCCCCTCGATAATTCTGTACGGAGCCGGTCGTTTTTTGGCCCTACCTTTTACAAGATGAGCTTCGGGGGGCAGACGGTGTCAACCCCTGGAATCTTGTGTTATTTCCCTTCAAAAGTTCATTTTTGGTTGGCTAATAAATTATTGGCTGCACTCAATTGTAGCCGGTTAATGCAGCGGCCATTGAAATTCATTTATGGTGGGCTGGTTAAATCACTCAGGTAGTAGTTTTCTGATACATCGGATTAAATGAAGGGCAGGGTTCATCAGCTTGTGTGGGTACTGGAGGAAATTGGTGGTCAATCCATTGAGTTGAACTGCTTGGGTGCCTATTGATTCCTTGAAAATCCTGATGCCTTGGCTGTCCTTCCCTTTTGGAATTCCACCAAAGTTATACCGGGTAAAACCTTTTTCCTTGTAATGATCTATCAGGTTGTGGATAAAGTATGCCGCCAGTCCGTTTTTATAGGCAAACTCATCGTAAGCCATAAAAAGGGCAAAGACCGAATTGTTGGTTTCCAAATTCATAGCAACAGCATGTACTTTGTTGTCTACTCGGATCTCGTATATTTTTGCCAATTGGTTTTTGATGATGTGCCCCAGCTGCTGCTCATTGGTGTGAGGCATGTAAAAGAGTTCGTAGTCGTTGTATTTTTTCTTCCGGCGTATATTCTGCGTGGTTTTTAATAGTTTGATTAGGTTTGAAAGTCCCTCCTCATTGGAATTTTCAACCAATTTGGGGTGAACTCGGAGTGCCTTTTTGTAATTTTTTTTAAACCGTGTGTTGTGAGCCAGATGGGGGTTGGGTAGTGTTAAGTCGAAAACGTAATCTTCGCGATGGTTCAGGTAGCCGCCCTTAATTGGTTTGATGCAATTTTGCCAGTTATCGTAGGATGATATGACAAGCCGATTGAAACTATTTGATTTGGCATACTTTAATAAGGCATGCAGCAGGTGTTCGCAATCATGTCCATTGGGTTTCACAAATTGCGGGCCGCTGAAAAAGAATAGTTCGTTGCCAAAGGGTGCCGGTCTTGCAATACCAAGTCCTGCAATTTTTGCAATTACAATATCTTTGTGTTTTATGGAGAGGTAAATATTTTTTTTGTCAATTCCTGAAAAACTTTCAATCCATTTATGATGGGTGAAAACACTGCTGTTGCAGTGAAAGTTGAGTTGAGAATATGCTGTTGCGTCCAATTCGGAGACTTCGATGCCATTTTTATTGTTGTAGCCCATGATTAATATGAATGTTGTTTATTTATACAATGATATTCAGATGTATTGTTATATTGAAAGAAATTTGACAATGAACTGTGGATCGGTTGACAGATAATGTCTAGGTATGCGATATGAGTCTGTATTTTTGTTGATTGGATTCATTATAGTGGAGAAAATCAATTGATAGCCGGCTTCTTTGCAGTGATTTATGCTGGTTTCATCAATATCATCTATGTCTCCATTGGGAAAAGCAAAGTCATTGATGGTTTTGCCCAAGGTTTCTTCCAGCCATTTCTTTGAGCCGTATATCTCTTCTTTTTGGATGTGGTCTTCCAGGTGCTTATTATGAATGGCATGAGTAACGCCGTGTGCTCCAATGTAAACCAGTGGGTGGTTGGCTAGCTGGCCTAGCTCCTTCACCGAAAGCGGGGCATCGGTGGTGTATTGTTCATTGATTTTTTTCCATTGTTCATGGGAGAGCAACCCTTCTATGGAGGTCATAAATTCAGCGGCGTTCTTCCGGTTGAGTTGTTTGAATGCCTTGCTTATTTTATAGATAAACTCCTTTTTCGTACGGTCATCGGCATGGGCATCAAGGTGGGCGTTGATGGCAGGGATATTGATCTCCTTATTTGTAAATATAATTGTTGTACTAATTTTGAAAGTGTCGAACCGCTTGTTTTGTGCCACCATTCCCGTGGATACAAAAACGGAGATTGGAATATTGCGCTCATCCAGAATCTGCAAAGCATCCGTCAGGTTGTTTCGGTATTCATCATCAAAGGTGAGGTGTATCCATGGTTTATGATACTTGAATTTATTATCCTTTATGATAATGAGTTTCTCCATCGAAATAAATTCAAAGTCCAGAGTTTGCCAAAAATCCAGGATATAGATCAAATCTGCGGTTGATAAATGGATGCGTTCTATGTGGGGGTCTTTAATCGTTGGACTAATGCCATGGCCAAAATAGATGAATCCTTTGGGGAACCATTGGAACCAGTATTTGAGAATAAAGAGGATAAAACGCATTCGCATAGTCGAAGTGTGGATTTCTTGTAAAAATAAAATGTTTATCAACAAGGCCTCTGTTTTTTTGATTATCGGTTGAATTTAGGGGAGCTACTAAGCCTATTTCTTAACTAAATATATTATAGCCTTTTAGATTTTTACTCATTGTGTTGGTTATTTGATTGGATACCATTTGATTGGTTTGTTCTTTTTTGTAAAATAAGCGATTGGTGTTAATGGTGGATTTTCTTTTAAAATAGCGGGTTTCTTGTTGATATGGCTAGTCATGGTTAATCATTAATTTGACAGCTAAAAGTGTCCATTCATCATATTTTATTTGGTATCCAAGGCAGAATAAATAGTTTTAAATTTTAGAAACACTTAACAATGAGGTGTTTTTTACACTCAAAACCTGCTCAATCTACATGGCCTTAAATCTGGTGGGTGTGACTGAGGAGGCGAAGCCTTGTATTACCATTCCGTTTTCTTAAAAATCTATTGTGCAAGATTCTGGTAAAAATGCTATTTTTTGGAGCCTGACAGAAAAGCTGTTCCGTCAGGGGCTCTCGTTCATTGTCTCGGTTTTTTTGGCCCGGTTGCTTAATCCCGATGATTTTGGTGTTCTGGCCATGGCAACCATTTTTTATGGATGGGTGGAGCTGTTCACCGATTTTGGTTTGGGGCAATCCATCATACAGAAGAAAGAGGTGTCTAAAGTTCAAACAAGTACCATATTTTGGATTAACATTTTTATGGGGATTCTCTTGTTTATTTTATTTTATGCTGCGGCACCTTGGATTGGTCGTTTTTTTAATGCACCATTGGTTAGTCCCATTGTTCAGATTACATCTGTAGGTTTTATCATTACGTCTTTTACTGTTGTTCAAAGTTCTATAATTGTCAAGAATCTGGAGTATAAAAAGAATTTTTTTATCTCTGCTGCCAGCAATATTGGCTATGGAATTGTTGGTGTTTCGATGGCTTTTTGGGGTTATGGTGTCTGGAGTATGGTTTGGGGAGGGATTTTCAGTAGTGTGGTCAGTTTGATTTTTTTGTGGGCTTACTCCGATTGGCGGCCCAGTTGGGTTATTTGCATTAAAGAGACTCGGGATATGTTCCGAACTGGATTTCATTTTATGAGTTTCGGCTTTGTGAACAGTGTTTTTGATTCTCTGGATGTTCTCATGTTTAGCAAAATATATTCTCCTCAAATAGTGGGTTTGTATAATCGAGCCATTGGTCTGCGGAATCTTCCTTTGAGTACTTTAATTCTGCCTATCACACGGCCATTGTTTCCTGTTTTTTCAAAGTTGCAGGATGATTTAGTGTCAGTTAAACGAAATTATTTCCATTATTTGCATCTTTTGGAGTTTCTGAGTTTTGCCATTGCCGGATTGATATTTTTGTCTGCTTCCGAAATTGTTGTCGTTCTTTATACCGATAAATGGCTTGTGGCTGCGGATTATCTTAAATATGCCATTTGGATAGTGCCTTTAGAGCCCAATAAGGTGATTATCACATCTTTGTTGAAAGGACTTGGGAGACTGAAATTATTGATAATGCTGAACTTTTATGAGCGGGGTATTATCGTTGTGGCTTTGGCAATTGGGTATTTCTATGGTATTGAGAGTTTCTTTGTTTGCTATATTTTATTGCGATTATGTACCTTGATTCAGCGGATCTTTTATGTGTCGCGTATGGCTCAGATTTCTTTTAGGAAGCAGGTTGAGGCTCTTGTTTTTAATACGTTGGTTCTTGTTGTTGCTGTTGTGTTAGTTGGGTTTATCAAACCCGAAAATATTTATGTTACCATAGTTTTAAAGAGTATCGCTTTTATTTTCGTTTACTTCAGTGTTTCCTATTTGGTTAAACTGCCAGGTGCGATGATTGCAATTAAAGAGTTAAATCTTCTTTTGAAGAAATGGACTTACAAATAGTGTTTGAATCCTGCTTAATACTTTTTTTTTCGGATGGATTTCTTGTTTGTTTCAAACTCCCATGCTTTGCCTGTTCGTTACAGGCAGATTCTGACCAGTTGGTGGGAGGGGTATGAAGAGCATCCCCTTGGAGAAGGTGTTTTGTTGATGCGCACTACTGACAGGGAGCGCTGTTTTACACAAGATGACCAGGTGGCGGTTTATTTGCAAGGATATATACGGCACCGGGATAAGGTTTTACCTTTGGTAGAAGCTCATAATCTATCTTATGGTCATGCCGTGGCGGATTGTGGCAATTCCAAAAATGATCTGCAATTTTCAGGCTGTTTTTCCGCATTCATATATTGTAAGAAAAGTAGGTGTTGTTATCTCTCTTCTGAATGGGGGGGTGTCTATCCGTTGTATTATTCAGTTGACCAATCAGTCTTTTGGGTCTCCTCTTCCATTGTTTTATTGGGGGCGCTTTTTCGATCAATTCCAGATGAGGTTGGAATTGGGCAATTGATGAATTTTCGTTCAGGATTATCCTATGGGCGTCGGACCTTTTTAAAAAATGTATTGCAACTCAATGGCGATGAACGGTTGATCTTCCGCAATAGTGCCGACCATGTGCAATACCTTTATAACGATGGACTCTATAAGGATATTGATGAGAATGAAAGTTTGAAGGATGCTGCCTCAAGATATTGGGAACAAGTGAAGCGGGAGTATAAGTCCGCTTTGTTTTTCGAGGAAGAGGTGCACATTGCTCAAAGCGGGGGATTGGATAGCCGGTTGATGCTGGCCGCTACCCCCGATGACAAATCGATATTTTGCCATACCTATGGCGATTATAGTTTTTATGAAACAAAAATTGCCCGTCGATGTGCAATGGAGAAAAATGCCAAATGGCAAAATTATGAAATAGGCAACTATTTTTTTCCTGCGAGAGAGTTGATAGACAAGTCTGTACAGCGTTGTGATGAGTTTGAGTTTGGAAGTTGGATGGCTCTTTTTGATAATGTTGATGCTTATCAGCAATGTTTTATTGAGGGCGATATGTTCGAAGCATTTACCGGTCGCGGTATTGATGCTTACTATCGCCGCGATCGCCAAATGGCGGCCTTTGTCAACCATTATCTTCTGAAAAGGGAGTTTGTGTTTACACCCTCCGATAAATCTAAGTTCGAGACCTGGAAGGGTGTTAAAAGAGATGATATTGCCCGTTCTTTTGCACCTCATGATTTTTCAGCTTTCGAGTTGAAACCAAAGGATTTGGTTGAGGCTTCCATTGCTGATTTTGAAGTCAATTGCCAGTTTATCGAGCGGCAGAATCCTCCTTTTTGCGAACTTTACGATGAGGCTTTTGCTTGGAGTTGTCTCAAAGATCGGCAACTTATCCTTGGTAAAAATTTGGTTTATCCCATGGCACCGGGCATGTCCAACCATTTGTTGGCTGTTGCCTCCTCCATTCACCCGAAATTGAGGGTCAGTTATCGTTTGGCCGATGCAATATTTCGATTGCCCAAACTAAAAAAGTATGCAAAGTTTCCAACGGCCCAGGTGCCTTTTATCCCTTTTTCCTGGCCTAATTTTATCAAGTTACTGGTGTGGGGCGGCCGCTCAAAAGTTGACCGCTTGTTTATCCGCCGAATGATGGCCAAGAAGGATGCCTGGCTGCGTTACCGGTTAGTTCCAGGGTTGAATTTCCCCCAAATGTATCAGAATCCTAACTTGCAGGATATTGTAGACGGGTGGTTTCGAAACGATCCATATGGTTTTAAGCCATCCGTGGTTAAGTCGTTTGTTAAACGGAAGAACCTTCAGAAGATGCCTCTCTTGCCCATGCGAGAATACGGTTTGGCAGCATTAATGTCGAAGTTGGATGCCATTGATGAGTTGAAAACAAATTTATAACAGTAATATGCATTTTGTTTGTAATTTTCCAGAAGAACGCAATGCCAGTTTCCTGCGCAGTTTGGAGTTGTTATGGGATGAGCCAGTAAAGGCTCTGACTGGTCATTGTCTGTTGATGACCGAGCGGTTGTACGAAAATGGTTTTTTTGAAGATGAACATGGATACGCTATTATTCAAGGTTTTTTAAGAGATGAACGGCTGATGCAGGATGCCGAGGTCGCGCACCATCACCAATCGTTCTTTGACTGGTTGCGTTTGCATCCGCAAGCGGATTTGCCCGATTGGGTGCATGGTGCTTTCTCGTTTGTTTATGTTGATATAAAAGGTGAACGAGCTGTGCTGGGAACCGATTGGATTGGGTGTTACCCTGTTTACTATGGATTGAATGATGTAGGAGTTGTGGTCAGCAATAGTGTGCTGGCACTAAAAGATACTTCCTTTTGCCAAATCGATCCCATCGGAGTGGCACAACGGTTGAGTAGTTCGGGACATTATAATTACGGCCGGCGAACAATTCTTCAAGGAGTTAACCGGTTGCTAGGAGGCGAACGGGTGGTGTTGGATTTAACATCAAAAACCACAGAGTCCTTTTGCCAATCCGGGTTGTTTAAGATAAAAGATGAATCAAAGAATGATTCTGTTGACCGTTTTTGGGAATCGATTCGAAAAGAATACCAACTGGCATTGATTAATTATCCTGTTGTTCACATTGGGCAAAGCGGTGGATTGGACAGCCGGCTGGTTTTGGCGGCTATGCCTGAGGACAAGAAATTGGTTTGCCATACCCATGGAGAAAAGGAGTATTATGAGAGCATCATTGCAGAGAAATTGGCTCGGTTAAAGGGGGCTCAATGGAATAATTATCCCATTGGGGATAACTTTGTAATGCATCGTGACAAGATTGATGCTTTCAATGGAATGACCGAAGCGCTTGAACATGGGCAGTGGATTAGCGTGATGGAACAGAACAAACGGGTAAATGAACCATTTGTTTTGGGCGATTTGTGTGAAGCCTACACTGGCCGTTATATCAAGCATTTTCGTAGCCGTAAGGATCAGGTGAGATCTTTTTTGCAGGTTTATCTCTTAGGCAAACCGCTGGCGTTTGTGCCTGCTTCCGAGTATGGGTTTGCAGAGTGGAGTAACCATCTTCGGGAAGCGGTAAGAAAAGAGCAGGCAGCCGTGGATGTTTCCAAATTTGGACTGACGCAAGAAGGTTTATATCAGGAGACCTTGCGTGATTTGGAGGTTGATTTTCATTTTGTGAAGGTTCAAAATATCCCTTTTGTTGAATTGTACGACGAATTCTGGGGGTGGCACCATTCCCGTGCCAAGCAAATGCTTTTTGCCAATGCCCGTTTTTTTGCCGTTTCGCCAACTATGAGCCGCCATGTGCTTCAGGCAGCCTCCGAAATTAAGCCGGAATACCGGCTAAACTACCAGTTGGCACATCGGTTCTTTAACCGGATACCTGCATTGAAACCCCTCGCACGAATACCCACAACTCAAATCCCATACATCCCTTTTAGTGCGCCAAATTTTATCAAACTACTGTGGTGGGGTATGCGTTCCTACCTCGATCGTTTGTTGATGAAACGCATTATGAAACGTAAAAACCCAACTTTGCGCTACCGGGTGGTCCCGGGTATCAATTTGGTGCAACTGTTTCAATTTCCTCAAGTGCACGACCGCATTATGTCGTGGTTTCCCAACGACCAACTTGGATTGCGAGATGCTGTTTTGACTTATTTTGTTAGGCGCCAAAAGCTTGAACGCCGCCCCATGGAGCCTTTTGACCAGATAACAACTGCAGCTCTGGAGTCGGAAATTGATTACCTCTTTGATGGGAATAAGGCTTTTGATAATAAATTAAATATCTAAATCAACATGTGCCGTATAATTGGTGAAGTCTCCTTTTCGAACCAACTCTCTTCATTCGACGATTTTAAGTCATTAACGTATCTGTCGAAGACCGGAGGGCCTGATTCCACTTGTTTTTGGGCTGATGAAACTTGTAGGTTTGGATTCAACCGTCTGGCAATTTTAGATGTTTCACCCAATGGCAATCAACCTGTTTTGTCTCCATCGGGGCGTTACGCCATGGTGTTCAACGGCGAGATTTACAACTACCGGCAGCTGCGCCAGAAATACGGGATTGATGCTTCCAAGCTCCGTTCCTCCTCCGACACGGAAGTCGTGGTGCAACTTCTCGACCTGATTACTCTGGATGTTTTGGTCAACGAATTGGATGGCATGTTTGCCATTACTGTTTGGGACTCGCTGATGAAGCAGCTCTACCTCATTCGCGATTTTGCAGGGATAAAGCCTTTGCATTATGGGGTTAACCGTCATGGTATTGTTTTTGCCAGCCAGTACAATCAAGTAGCCAGGCATGGTTGGTTTTGCAATAATGCCATCAATAGTACTGTTTTGGCTAGTTACTTGAGGCGCCACTATATTCCAGCACCCGATGGCTTGTTGATGGAAACTTGCCAGGTGGCACCCGGCGAAATGGTGGTGATTGATTTGAAAGGGAATATTCAACGTAAACGCTATTGGCAGTTGCCCTCATTTTTCAAGGCGACCATCGTTCGTGAGCATGAAGCCATTGATTATGTCAACTATCATCTTGAAGAGGCAGTTAAAGCACAGTTGATGGCCGACGTACCATTGGGCGCTTTTTTGTCGGGAGGCATTGATTCTCCCTTGATTTGTAAATACGCGCAAAAAAATATCACTGGCCGGTTGAAGACATTTACCATTGGCTCGGATAGCCAAAAACACGACGAAACAGATATGGCCCGGCGTTTTGCCCTTTCACTTGGTGCCGATGCTGCTTTTGAAAGGATGGACAGCCGGTATGCCTCTGATATCCTGGAGTCGGCCATGAACACTTTGACTGAACCTTTTGCCGATTTCTCCATATTGCCTACTTATTTGGTTTGCCAGTTGGCCCGTCAGCAGGTCACTGTTGCGCTTTCGGGCGATGGCGGCGATGAATTGTTCTTTGGGTATGAACGTTTTTGGTCGGTTGGTAAGAATATCAAATATCAGTCATGGCCTTATCATTTGAAATACCTTTTGTATGGTGTCGATAAGATTCTGTCCAATTCACGTTATGTGAATTCTGCTGCATTGGCATCCAGCCAAGGCCTGGCACATCAGTTGCTGCATTCCCGCATTTCAGCCGATCAGTTTCGAGGAATCGCTCCCGATTTGATCTATAATGATAATCTTCTATCGCCAGAATATTGTTACGAGAATGAATGTGATACGCAAAACCTTATCCAACGCATGCGGGTGAGTGAGTATTACGACATGATGCAAAAAACGCTCCGTAAGGTGGATAGCGCCAGTATGGGCAATTCGTTGGAAGTGCGTGTGCCCTTTTTGCAGAAGAGTTTTATTGAGGCTTCCCTCAATGTAAATGGGATGCTTAGTTATGGACAAAACAATAGGAAGGGTGTCCTGAAGGGTCTTTTGAAAAATTTGTATGCTGATATTGATTATCGCCAGCCCAAGATGGGCTTTACAATTCCATTGCAGAAATGGATTCAAAACGGACTCAAACAACCGTTTCAGGAGGTTTTGATGGATGCCTCGTTGAATGACCGTTTTGGTTTTTCAGCAAAAACGCTCGAAAAGCTATTGCATGAGCATGTTGCAGGGAAAGAGGATCATAAGTGGATTTTGTTTACGGTTTATTCATTATACAAATGGCAGCAAAGCATAAAAGGATAAAGGTGCTCTACACCATTCCAAATTTCGACACTGCAGGAAGTGGTAAAGCGATGCTTAAGATAGCGCTTGGTCTTGATCCCATTGTTTTTGAGCCTCATGTGGCTTGCATTCATTCAAATGGCGCATTTTATCGGGAAGTGGAAGCGACAGGAATCCCCATTCATATTTTCCCTTTTACGGCCGAAATGAGACCTATTCATAAGGGCTTGTTGCAGTGTTGGGAAATATCGCGTTTTTTTAGAAGCCATGGTTTCGATTTGATTCATTCTTTCCATTATAGTTCCGACTATAGCGAAGCGTTGGCTGCCAAATTGGCTGGAATAAAGTGGGTTTTCACCAAGAAAAATATGAACTGGGGCGGCCACTCAGCCAATAGCTGGCAGTTGCGTAGTTGGTTGGCTTCCTGTATTGCTGTGCAAAACCGCGATATGATTCGCAATTTCTATCCGAAAGAAGAGAAGGTGGTTTATTTAACTCGAGGTGTGGATACTCAGGAGTTCTATCCTCGTCCTGCAGATCATGCTTTGTATGACGAGTTACACATAAACCCCGCCTCACCAGTAATACTCAATGTGGCCAATATGGTTCCTGTAAAGGGGATCGATTTGTTGGTGAAAGCCTTTGCCTTGATGGAAGATAAGCGGGCGACACTTGTGTTGGTGGGCGATGATAACAATGAATATGGGCAATCCATCCACCGTTTGGTTGGCGAATTGGGCATCGGGCATCGGGTGGTTTTCACTGGAAAAAGATTGGATGTGGCTCGTTTCCTTTCTATTGCGGCGGTGTTTGTTTTGTGCACTCAGAGCAAGGGGGAAGGGTCGCCAGTGGCACTATTGGAAGCCATGGCAAGCGGTGTGCCGGTGATCGGGACAGCCATCCCGGGAATTAAAGATCAATTGGCCGATTTCCCCGATTTGCTTGTGGAGCCAGGCAACGCAGAGGCTTTGGCCAACAAGATGTTTGCCTTGATCTCGATGGATGAATACCAGTTGAGTTATCTGAGAAATAAACTGGTTGATTCCGTTCAAAACTATTTTAATCTCCAGCGGGAGATTCGGGAACATGAGCAGTTGTATATAAAGTGCTTGAATATTCGCTAGTCACAAAATGAGTTGTAAAAGTATGCAAACGCCTATTATACCGTTCGAAAAGGTTTTTTATTCAGCTGGCAAAGATCATCAGATGGATCTGGAAGCGATCTGTTTTTTTGCCGCATTAGGATTTTTTTTGGATCAGGATTCCTATTGGAAGGATCAGAAGGTGATGTCACCGGCTACTGAATATGAGTTCGATGCAAAGGGAACTGTTGTTCCAGGCCATTCTTATTTTCAATGGTACCATTCGCCCCGGGACGTTGGTTTCCGGCAGGTGGTGAAGGAGTTTGCCGATCTTTTTGAAACCATAACCCGCGAGCAGGTGGCTCACCATAAAGTAATCCTGCCTCTTTCTGGTGGGTTGGACAGCCGAACCCAGGCAGTGGCTCTTCAGGCTATTGGTTATAAGGATGTGAAAACTTACAGCTACGCCTTTGAGGATAGTTTCCACGAAACCCTCTATGGGGAGAAGATCGCTGCTGTTTGTGGCTACCCCTTCCGTCCTTACACCATTCCCCGTGGCTATTTGTGGCCTGTTATTGAACGGCTATCCCATATCAATGGATGTTACTCCGACTTTACCCATCCCCGTCAGATGGCTGTTGCCGACGATATTGCCAATTTGGGAGATCTCTTCTTCTTGGGACATTGGGGTGATGTGTTGTTCGACGATATGGGTGTTGCCGATGATGCTACATTTGAGGAGCAGCTTCAGGTGGTTAAGTTTAAGGTGCTTAAACGAGGTGGGTTGGAGTTGGCCACTGCCCTTTGGCAGGAGTGGAACCTTCCTGGTTCCTTTGAAATCCGATTGGAGGAACGGTTGCGTGATTTGTTGTCGGGCATCCCCATTCAAAATGCCAATGCCCGTATCCGCGCTTTTAAATCCATGTATTGGGCACCTCGCTGGACTTCGGAAAACTTGAATGTTTTTTCTTCCTTGCATCCCATGGCCTTGCCTTATTACGACCGGCGAATGTGCGAATTTATTTGTTCAGTACCCGAAGAATATCTGGCCGGGCGAAAAGTACAAATCGAATACATCAAACAACGCTCCCCTGAAATTGCCCGGATTGAGTGGCAGGAATACCATCCTTGCAATCTTTATAACTATTCGCAATACAATTCATTGAAATTTATCCCGCAACGAGGATGGGACAAGGTTAAGCGCTTGGTGGATAGTAAGATTCTTCAAAAACGTTTGATTCAACGAAACTGGGAAATTCAATTCTTGGGTAGCGAAAACGACAGGCTGTTGCAAGGGTGGCTTTTTGAAAATGAAAAATTCAAGCAGTTGGTGCCACCCTCGCTGGTGCGCGATTTTTATGGTAGGTTTCAGCGTGTTGATGAGGTGCATTATTCGCATCCGTTGAGTATGTTGTTGACCTTGAGCTTGTTTTCAAAAAATAATCTATAGTAACTTCTTTACCTGTGAAAATAGCCATCTATTCGGGCGTGATCCCGTCAACTACTTTCATCGAGAACCTGATTGTAGGCCTGGCAGGTCAGCACCAGATCCAATTATTTGGTATCGTGAAGAAGCATTGTCGGTACAGTAATCCCAATATCCGAATGTTTCCATTGGCACAAAATAAGTTTCGGTTGGTATTTGATTCCATGATGTGGTTGTTGAAATTGGCCTTTTTTGCCCCTGCCGATTATAAGCTATTGCGTCGATACATTGTCGGGCTAAAGGATCCCTTAGGCGAGCGACTTCGCAATTGGAGCAAATACGGTTCTGTGGTTTATCAACGCCCCGACGTGTTTCATGTTCAATGGTCGAAAGGGGTGGGAGAGTGGCTTTTTTTGAAGCAACTCTTTGGCATCAAGCTGGTGGTAAGCTTTCGGGGATCGCACATGAATTTTTCACAAATAACCGATTTGGCTTTGGATGAAGAGTATGCCCGTGTTTTGCCTCAGTACGACGGGTTTCATGCCGTATCTTCGGATGTGTTGAATAACGCTTTGAAATATCAAATAGATCCAATCAGGGCCATGGTCATTCATCCCGCCGTGAAACCTGAACTTCTGGAGAATTTCGCCATTCATGAAAGGGAGGGACGTACCCTTAAAATCATTTCTGTTGGCAGGTGTCATTGGGTTAAAGGTTACGATGTCGCCATTGATGCCTGTGCCATACTGGCAAAGCACCAAGTCGATTTTAGCTATACCATTGTTGCCGGAGGCGATAGTGAAGAGCTCTTGTTTCAAATCAATCAGTTGGGATTGAACAGGCATGTGAAAATTGTACCTGCGTTGCCTCATCATCAGGTGATAGAGTATTATAAGGCATCCGATCTTTTTCTATTACCCAGTCATGCAGAGGGGATAGCCAATGTTTTGCTCGAGGCCATGGCATGCGGCTTGCCGGTTATCTCCACGCAATGTGGTGGTGTGACCGATGTGATTCATCATGGGCAAAACGGTTGGTTGGTGCCCGTACGGGATGCCAAGGCGATGGCCGGTCAAATTATGGATTTCATCGCGATGGATGCTGCTCCTGTGAATCGAATTGTTGAGTCAGCTCATCAAACCATTCATGAACAGTTTCTAATGCCGCGCCAATTGAAACAGTTTAACGAGTTGTATCATCAAGTTTGTAAGTGATCACATCAAATGAAGATAGGAATCGTATTATCCCAAGCGCCTGGTTATTCCGAAACATTTTTCCGCTCCAAAATGTCGGGATTGCTGTCGATGGGGCATCAGGTGTTCCTGTTTGCACCCAACCCTTCTAAGGTGTCAATCAATGGTGTTACAATTGTAGAACCGTATAACAAAGATGAGAATTCCGCTTTTACTTTTTTTTGTAATGCCTTGGCCGCCATTTTTGTGTGTCTTTTTGTTATTCCGCGACGCTCCTTCCGTTTTCTGCGTTTCGAACATGAGGATCATCGTTCATGGCGACTGGCTCTGGAGAATTTGTTTATCAATACCCATATTTTACGTTATCCTCTGGATTGGATTCACTATGGCTTTGCCACCATGGCTCTGCGGCGCGAAAATGTGGGACGGGCCATTTTGGCCAAGCAAGCCGTCAGTTTCCGAGGATTCGATATCTCCATATACCCTCTGAAACACAAGGGTTGCTACAATCTACTATGGCAAAGGGTTGACCGGGTTCATACCATTTCCAACGATTTGCTTCACTTGGCCAATGAACAGGGATTGTATCCACACACTGAAGTTTTTCGGATTCCTCCGGCTATTGATGTTAATGCATTTTATTCCGATAAACGGACAGGACAATTGTCGGCAAAAATCCGAATCCTTTCCGTAGGGCGCCTGCATTGGAAAAAAGGTTACGAATATGCCCTTTCGGCCTTTTCATTGTTGAAGGAGCAAGGTGTTGACTTCGAGGTTGCCATTGTTGGCGATGGGGATGAGTATGAGCGGTTGACATTCTCCATATACCAGCGCGGCTTGTCGCAGCAGGTTGTTCTTGCTGGTCGCAAATCGCACGCTGAAGTAGCCCGTATGATGAGCTGTTACGATATTTATATCCAGCCCAGTGTCCAGGAAGGATTTTGCAATTCTGTGTTGGAGGCTCAATGCAGTGGTTTGTTGTGCGTGGTTACAAATGCTGAGGGGCTTGCCGAAAATGTATTGAATGGACAAACCGGGTTTGTCGTTCCTGTTCGCGATTCTGAAGCCTTGAAAAATGCCATTTTGCAGATAATTGCCATGGGGAATTTAGAGCGTTTGCAGATGATTGTTAAGGCACAATCGCGCGTAGTTCAAGAATTCAGTGTAGAGAACCAGAAGATGCAATTCCATCAATTCTATATAAATTGACGTTTTATGTTGTTTAATTTTATAAAATACATTGATACTAGTTGGTATTATAATCTTATGCCAGAGAATGGGTTTGGTTATTGGATCGACTATTCTAAAATTGAGGAAAAAGTGGCGACACGCATTGATTTAAGCGACCATTATTCGTCCATGGTAGCTCAACAAAACGATGCGGCCTTTCAATTGTGGGGCTTGGGTATTATAGTCTCCGACCAGCAGTTGTTGTTGCCCAAGGTGCAAACAATTTCCAATGTTCGCGATAATTACGTATTCTTAAGGCGACATTATAATTCATTTTGGAGTTTGTATGTTCTAATCTTGCGCTTGGTCACTTTCTGTAACCCGTTTAAGGAACTGGCGGGTTATTTCTATGCAAAAAATATTCCACGGGTAACCCTTTTTAATGATCCTTTCCTTTATCGCGCTGTTAGTAGCGCTGTTTCAGATTTGGAACTTGCCCAGCCCCTTGTTTCAGTCGTTATTCCAACCTTGAACCGATACAATTATCTTGAGGATATCTTGCAGGATTTGGAGAAGCAAACTTATCGTAATTTTGAAGTGATTGTTTGTGACCAGTCCGAAGAATTTAATGAGGCAATATATCAAAGCCGACAACTGGATATTAAAGTGATCCGTCAATCAGAGAAGGCCTTGTGGCTGGCCCGTAATCAGTGTGTGAAAGCTGCCAGGGGTGAGTATATCGCTTTTTCGGAGGATGATGTCCGCGTTCAGCCCGATTGGTTGGTTCAGCATCTCCGCTGTATCCATGGATTTGGTGTGGATATTTCAGCTGGTGTCTTTTATCCCGAAGGATCCCAAATCCCTTACGACAGGTCGTTCTATCATTGGGCCGATCAGTTTGCTACTGGCAATGCGTTGATAAAACGGTCGGTATTCAATAAAACCGGGTTGTTCGACCGGCAATTTGAACGCATGCGCAGTGGCGATGGAGAGTTTGGTCTGCGATGTTATCTCAATGGCTTTCTTAGTGTTTCCAACCCTTATGCCTCTTGTGTCGATGTGAAGGCGCCAACAGGCGGATTGCGGCAAATGGGATCGTGGGACTCCTTTCGCCCCACTAATTTTTTTGCGCCACGCCCGGTTCCTAGTATCCTCTATTATGTGAGGAAATATTTTGGTCCTAAACAGGCGGTTTTATTGCTGATGAAGAGCCTTCCTGGAATGTTGTTGCCTTACCAGTATCGTAACAGTAAAAAAATGTTGCCGCTAAGCCTTTTGGCTGCGATTGTGCTCTTTCCCTTGTTAGCGATCCAAATCACATTGTCGTGGCGGCAATCAACAAAGATGCTTTATCAGGGCGCCCGAATTGAACCTTTGATTTCATAATGATCTAACCTCTTGCTTCCCATGGAAAAAATCAACAAGGTTTTATTAGTTACAACGGAGTACCCTCCAGGTCCTGGCGGTATTGGGAGTCATGCCTTTTCCCTTTCTCGGGCTTTGAAATGCAAATCGGTCAACATCTCCGTTGTGGCCATCACCAATTATGTCACGGCTCAGCAGGCCGATGATTTTGATGCTGCACATCCCGAGGTCCCAGTGGCCTACCGACTTTATAATTCAGGGATGTTTTACCTACTAAAGCGTATTCTGTTCATTTTTCGGCTGCATCGCCGTGAGGGCTTTTCTCACATCATCCTATCAGGTTTCTTTTCTTTGTGGGTTGGTGCCCTTCTCAAGCTTTTTTTTCGAAATATATATACGGTTGCAGTATTGCATGGTTCCGAAATCAATCCTGCCAATGGGCTGCTCCGGTTTATTACGCACCAAGCCATTGCTTCAGCTGATTTTATTGTTCCTGTTTCGGAATTCACCCACCGTCAGTTGCCGCCTAAGCTCCACTCACATCCTTTCCGTTGTATTCCCAATGGCATTGATCCTGATGATCTTCCCCTGGCCAACGATGATTCATCAATTTTATTGAATGGATCGCCAACCCTCCTTACTGTCGGCAATGTTACTCCACGTAAAGGGCAACAGCGCATTATCAAGGCATTGCCTACATTATTGGCAGAGTTTGCTCAGTTGCACTACCATGTGGTTGGATTACCTACTTATCGCGATGAGTTTCAGAAATTAGCCGATTCACTTGATGTGCGCAATGCTGTGACTTTTCATGGACGGCTACCTAACCGGGAGGCTTTGGCCAACTGTTACACCCAATGCGATATCTTTATGATATTATCCGAGAACCAAAAGGATGGCGATGTGGAGGGGTTTGGTATCGTTGTGCTTGAAGCAAATTACTATGGCATACCTGTTGTCGGTGCCCGGGGGTGTGGGGTGGAAGCAGCCATTGATCATGGTTTTAATGGATTGCTAGTCGATGGAGATAATCATCAAGAGATACTACAAGCCATCTCGAATATCAGAATGGATTATGCCCGTTATTCCCAAAATGCAAAATTATGGGCTAAGCGACACAATTGGGCGCATATTAGTGATTCGTTTGTTCAAATATTAGCTGGTTCATGAATAATCATGCACATAAAGGCAATCAATTGCGGTTGTTGATCGTTTCCCATACTGAGCATTATCTTAATGGCGATCAGGTGGTTGGATGGGGTGCCACCGTTCGAGAAATTAATTTTCTATCACCTTTTTTTGCTGAAATTACCCATGTGGCACCATTATACCGCAATGGGGAAGTTCCTCCAAGCAGCTTGCCTTATTCCTCCGGTAATATTCGGTTTATTCCTTTAGTGCCTTCCGGTGGTGAATCGTGGTACGATAAATTTTCGGTTCTTACAACCATGATCCCCAATTTAAAGGTTATCCGTAAGGCCATGGAAGGAGCTGATTTGTTTCAATTCCGTGCTCCCACTGGGTTGGGTGTTTATGTTATTCCTTATCTGCTGTCAAAACATAAACCTGGTTGGTTTAAGTATGCTGGAAATTGGAAACAGCCCAATCCTCCCTTGAGCTATTGGTTTCAGAAATGGATGTTGACCCACCAAAGGAAATATCCGGTCACCATTAACGGCCATTGGGATGATCAGCCCTCGCAATGCTTGAGTTTCGAGAATCCATGCTTAACAATGGAGGAGCGTTTAGAGGGTGAAAAGATTTCACGGGAGAAGGATTTTACAGGCAAGTTGAATTTCTGTTTTGTGGGGCGGCTCGACGAATCCAAAGGTGTGGATCGAATTATTGATGCGTTCCGCATGATAACTGATTTTTCCCGCATCGGGCAGCTCCATTTCATAGGTGATGGCCCCAAGCGCCTGTTTTATGAATCGCAGTGTGCTGGATTTGCCGATTCGGTTGTGTTTCATGGCTTCTTGCCGCGCAACCGGGTGGCTCAAATTATGGCTCAATCGCATTTTTTGTTGCTCCCATCCGATTCCGAAGGCTTTCCAAAGGTTATTGCAGAAGCAGCCAATTATGGATGCATTCCCATCTCTTCCGATGTGTCGTGCATTTCCGATTATATTGAGGATGGCATCAATGGGTTTCTTTTTCCCAAAGGACCTATTCATGCCAGGCTGGTTTACGAAACAATAATGACGATGATGCATTATGTCAATCTAGATACCATTGCCACTTCAGCACATTGCATGGCCGGGTCATTCACATTCGATCATTATGCATCAAGAATTGCTCAAGAGATTATTCCTTTACGAAATATGCATCATTGCAGCAATCTTTCCATTTCAAAATGTCAACTTTAGCCTTCAGCCTATTATTGTTTTTTTATTGATTATATGGTTTATCTGGTTCTGATACATGTTCTGCTTGGCGTACTGTTGAAATACTTTCCGGTTGCCATCACTCTTTTTTATGTTCTTGCTTTCGTCTGGATGGGGTTTGATGTCATTCGAACCAGCGATAAGGACAGCCGCGCAGGATTCTATGCACTCTACCTGATGGGATTTGAGGTGGTTTACCGCATGGGTAAGTTTGTCCTTGCCTATGAGATGGGTAAATACGTGTCCATATTGATTTTAGTGGCAGGCTTGATATTCGGAACTCGCAAACGTTTCCCATATCTCTTTTTGATTCTTTTGTTGATCCTGCTTCCCTCCATGTTTCTTACCACCGGAGCTGATTTTTCATCTATCCGAAAGGATATTCTTTTCAATATGTCCGGCCCTTTGTCCCTGGTCATCTCCGGCATGTATTTCTATCAACGTCCTTTTGACATGGAGAAATTATACAAAGGGTTTAAAATTGCATTTTTACCAGCATTCACCCTTTTGGTTGGCCTGAGTTTAAAGTCAAGTTTGAGCTCTTTGGAATTTGAAAGCCTCAACTCCAATGCCAAAGCTTCAGGGGGATTTGGTGCTAACCAGGTTTCGACTGTTATTGGGTGGTTTATTTTATTGATCGGCTTGTGTAAAATTCAAGGTCGTAAAATTACGCCTTTCGGGTGGCTTGATTATGTTATGTTGAGCATGTTGATATTGAGAGGTTTGCTCACCTTTTCTAGGGGAGGGATGATGGCCGCTGTTTTTACTTTTTTGGTCTCTTTTTTCTTTTATCTGTTTATCAGTGCTGAGTTTCGCAAAAAAATGACACGCCTTTTCCCTTATGTTATGGCGGGATTGATATTGGTGGGTGTCACCATCGTGTATGCCAATAAGTTGACCAATAATTATCTCATGTATCGATATTTAGGGTATTCCACCAATGAAATGCTTCGCGGACAAAAAGACAAGGACAGCAGTATGCTTACTGGTCGCGATGAGATCATGAAGGGGGATGTGGCGGCTTTTAAAGAGAATCCCCTTTTTGGGGTGGGGTATGGTATGGCAGCCAAATGGCATGCCCGTTTTTTTGGCGAAGCGGCTGCAGCTCATACCGAATATTCTCGTTTGCTCTCCGAAAATGGGTTCCTAGGTATTGTATATATGCTGGTTGTTTTTATTTTTCTTCCTGTCCAATATTTCACACATGCCCCGAATAACCTTTCCCGGTTTTTCTTTCTGGGATTTTTCCTGATAGGCGCATTGACCATGTTTCATGCAGCCATGCGGGTAGCATTCCCTGGTATTATCTTAGGAGCTTCCTTTTTGTATATTTATTCAGTAATTCCGAGTAAATCAGCTTTGGTCGACGACTTGGCAAGCCAGTAGTTACTTCAATTATTTTCGTTATGGATGTTTTATATCTTGGCAATAAGCTTTCGAAACACGGTTTCACGATGACCACCATCGAAACGTTGGCTCCACTTCTGGAAGGTTTGGGATATCGAGTGAACTCGTTATCCGATAAAAAGAGCAAAATTTTTCGATTGCTTGCCATGGTTTGGGCGGTATTTAAAAACAGATCCAATGTGGGTGTGGTTTTAATAGATACTTACAGCACTTTGGGTTTCTTTTATGCTCTGGCGGGTGGCGTGCTTTGCCGTTTAATGCGTATAAATTATATCCCAATCCTGCATGGGGGGAATTTACCCGAAAGGCTAGTCCGTTCCCCTCGTTTGAGCCGGATTCTCTTTGGTCGCAGTAAAGTGAATGTGGCACCATCGCGTTACTTGAAAGAGCAATTTATTCAGCATGGTTACCCAACCATTTACATCCCCAACAGCATTCAACTCGACCGGTATGTGTTTAAAAAACGCGAGGCAATTAAGTTGAATCTTCTTTGGGTTCGAAGCATGCATCAGATATACAACCCGCAAATGGCCATTAAGGTGGTTCATAAGTTGTTGTCAGAATTTGACGAAGTTAATTTGTGTATGATAGGACCCGATAAGGATGGATCGTTGGCAAGTTGTCAAAATTTGGTGAACGATCTGAATCTCCAAAACCGGGTGAAACTGACCGGAGGTCTCACTAAGGAAGAGTGGATTGCTAAATCGGCCAACTACGATCTGTTTATCAATACCACTACTTTCGACAATATGCCGGTAAGTGTGATCGAAGCCATGGCATTGGGATTCCCCGTTGTCAGCACCAATGTGGGTGGATTGCCTTGGTTGTTGGAACATGGTGAAGATGCTTTGTTGGTCGATTCCGATGATGTTGATGCCATGGTTGATGCCATTAAGAGGATATATGTGGATTCAGACTTGGCCGGCAAGTTGAGTGTCAATGCACGTAGAAAGAGCGAATCTTTCGATTGGACTTCAGTTAGTCAGCTATGGCGTAACGTGATTAGTAATAATTAATCTATTCTTATTATTTATGGTGAGGGTAACGGTTATTTGTCCTGTCTTTAATGAGGTGCATTATATCGACCAATGCATAAAATCAATGTTGATTCAGGATTTTCCTCAGGATCAGCTTGAGATTATTGTTGTGGATGGAATGAGCACCGATGGCACACGCGAAAATATTCAAAAATGGCTTTCGCCGAAAGTCCGGTTGTTGGATAATCCTAAGCAGATTGTGCCAACAGCGCTAAATATAGGAATTGAAAATGCCCAGGGCGAAATTATCATGCGCATAGATGCCCATGCCGATTATCCGGTTGATTATGTTTCTTCATTGGAGAGGGCTCTGATTGAGTTGGACGCAGATAATGTTGGTGGTATTTGTAGAACATTGCCCGCAAACAATTCATCCAAGGCAAAGGCCATCGCAGTGGCATTGGGGAGCTTGTTTGGAATGGGTAATTCCTATTTTCGCATTGGGGCTGATAAAATCATGTCGGTGGATACCGTGCCATTTGGTTGTTTCCGGCGCAATTTGTTCGGACGAATTGGGCTTTTTGACGTTGATTTGATCCGGAACCAGGATGATGAGTTCAATGGGCGCATCATTAAGTCGGGAGGGAAAATATTCCTGCTTCCGTCGGTTCTAATAAATTACTATGCCCGGGATACTTATCGAAAGGTGGGCAAAATGTTTTTTCAGTATGGTTTATTCAAGCCTTTGGTAAACAAAAAGTTGGGTAGTCCGGCCACCATTCGCCAGTTTTTTCCACCACTGTTTGTGTTAGCCATTTTTATAGGCGGTATCCTTAGTTGTTTTTCTATTCTATTTCTTTCACTTTACATCGCCTTTTGGAGTCTTTATCTTTTTTCGGCGCTCTATTTTGCAATTGCCGATGGTAAATGTTTAAAGGTGGTGCCCCTAGTCGTGTTTTCTTTTTTGATTATCCATTTAAATTATGGGATGGGTTATTGGCTGGGGCTTTCACGTTTGTTATTTAATCAGTCCCACCGGGTGGAAGTATCACGTTGAATATTTAATGGTTATGATGGGCTTCTTCTATTCTCTTCTGAAGTTTTTTCGTTTTGATGTCGTTTCGGTGCTTTGGCTCAAGGGGTTTCCAATCCGCCGGGCAAAACTACTATTGGAGCAGGTCGGCTTTATATCCGATTATGTGACGTATCATAAACAAAAATGTTGGGAAGTTTATGATCTCTTTTACCAGCATAGCGGTGCCTATAAACGACTATGCGGTACACGGGTGGAAGCCTGGAGTCAGGTTCCGGTTACCAACCGACGGGTACTTGTTGGATCTCCTGATGTTTGGTTTCCTTCCAATCTGAATAAACGAAATCTATATCGAAGCAATACCTCCGGTTCTTCTGGGACCCCATTTTTTTTTGCTCGGGACGCCCTTTCGCATGCCTTGGTTTGGAAAACAGTTGAAGGGTTTTATCTTTCTGCTGGGATTCACCTTTATGATTTGCAAGCCCGGTTTTTTGGTATCTCCAGGCACAAGGAGGATGGGCGTCAAGCACGGTTCAAGGATGCATTGGCGTGCCGCTACCGTTTCGATGTTTATGACGTGTCCGACCAGGCAATCCAAAAGTGGCTTGATGAGTTTGACCAAACCCCCTACCGCTACATTTATGGCTATTCCAATACACTGATTGCTTTTGCCTCTTATTTGCAACAGGCAGGCCTTGTACTTTCAAATGTCTGTCCCTCTTTGGTCAGTTGCATTGTTACATCCGAAGTTTGTAGCCAACAGGATGCGCTTTTGATCTCCAAATCCTTCGGAATACCTGTTTTTAACGAATATGGTTCTTCCGAATTGGGAGTGATCGGTTTTAAATCCGATGGACATTGGATTTGTAATGATGCCCTGCTATATCTTGAAGTGTTAGACGAATCGGGTAATATTTTGCCCGATGGAGAAGTGGGTTTGCTTACCATCACGCATTTGTATAACCGGGCGACACCATTTATCCGCTACCAAACTGGCGATTTGGCATCCATCCAACGTTTGCCCGATGGGCGTGTCCTTATTACCTCCCTTCAGGGAAGTGTAAACGATATGGCTATTACGGCATCAGGCAAAAAAATCCCAGGCATTTCATTCTATTTTGTGGCTCAAAAATTACTGGACGTTAATCGTGAAATACATGAATTTGTTGTTGTGCAAAAAAGTATGGAAAACTTTGTTTTTCGATACGCGGCCGAAAGGCCTCTGACCAATCAGGAAATAGTGGTGCTGCAAGAGGGTTTTGTAAATTATGTCGATCCAAGTATTGTTGTCCACATCGAAAGGGTGCCTGTTTTGGAGCGTGGCGCCAACGGGAAATTCAAACACTTTATTTCGGAGTTGCCTTTTTAATTCTAACGGTCAAGTACATGAAACGTTTGTTCGATATCCTTGTGGCGCTTGTGGCGGTTTTGTTGTTTCTGCCCATCGGTTTGGTTGTGTCGCTGATGATTGTGATTGATTCTGGACTTCCAGTTTTTTTCCGGCAAAAACGCGTCGGGTTATTGGGGCAGGAGTTCCTTTTGTATAAATTCAGGTCTATGGCTTTGTTGCCTGGCTCTGAAAATGGCTCTTTCGATGCGGGGAGTAGCCACCGGGTTACTCGGGTCGGGAGATGGTTGCGTCGCACCAAACTTGATGAGTGGCCTCAGTTTTTTAATGTGCTCAAGGGCGACATGTCAATTGTGGGACCCCGTCCAGAAGTTAAAAAATGGACAATGGTTTACCCCGAAAGGTGGGAGATAGTGCATCGTGTCAAGCCTGGAATTACTGATAATGCCTCCGTGCTTTTCCGGAATGAGGAGGAATTGCTTTCTGCTTCGGCATCTCCTGAAATTACTTACCGTGACCAAATACTGCCACAGAAGCTTGATTTGTATATCCGGTACGTCAATGCAAATTCATTATCAACTGATGTTTTAATTATCTTAAAGACTGCATTGGCTGTGGTCCGTCGATAGTGGAAGAAAATAACAATTAAACCCAAATGATATGTTGAAAATACCTTATTCAAAGGTGTATTGCAATGGCAATGAGATGCAATACATTACCGAGGTGCTTGAGAGTGGCTGGTTGACCACAGCAGGAAAGACCATGGCTTTTGAGCAAAAGATGGCCGATTACGTTGGAGCTCGATATGCTTGTGCCGTCAACTCATGCACTTCGGCATTGCACATAGGGTTGGAGGCACTTGGCGTAAAAGCAGGAGATAAGGTGTTTGTGCCCGACATGACCTTTACGGCTTCTGCCGAAGTGGTGCGATACTTGAATGCCGACCCGGTTTTTTTGGATGTGGCTTATGGCACTAGCTTGATTACACCAGAAATACTGCTTGAGGGGATACGCAAGCATCCCGATGTCCGTTTTTTGGTTGTGGTGCATTATGGGGGACAGGCAGCGCAGATGACTACCAATAGTCAAACTGGTATTTTGGATATTTGTAAAGCACATAATATCAGGATTGTTGAAGATGCCGCCCATGCTTTCCCAACCAAATTGGATGGCCGCCTTGTTGGTTCTTTTGGCGATATCACCTGTTTCAGCTTTTATGCCAATAAAACCATCACCACAGGTGAAGGCGGCATGCTGATGACCAACGATTCCGATCTCTACAACCGTTGCAAGCTGATGCGTCTTCATGGCATCAACCGAGACGTGTGGGACCGCTTCACCAGTGACAAACCTTCATGGGAGTACGATGTGGTAGCTCCCGGATTCAAATACAACATGCCCGATGTCAACGCAGCCATCGGCCTGGCACAACTGGAACGAGCCGAAGAGTTCCACAGGGAAAGGGTGCGCGTTGCCCGTTATTATTTTGAACATTTAAAGGCTGTTGAAGCTATTGATCTTCCTGTTTGTCTGGGTGAAATGGATGACCATGCATGGCATATCTTCCAAATTGTGTTGAATGCAAAATCACCATTCACGCGCAATGAATTGATTGATAGGTTGTCGGAGGCAGGTGTCGGAACTTCGGTTCATTATAAACCCTTGCACCGGATGACTTATTATAGGAATTACTACAACTTGATACCTGCCAATTTCCCAAATAGTGAGAAGTTATGGCAGGGGAATCTCTCCTTGCCCATTTACCCATTTATGACCTCAGATCAACTCGACTATGTGGTTGCTACCATAAAAAACCTGCTATCATAAGGTATTTTGATTTTGATATCTGGTTCTTTTTCGTTTGGGGATTTGGTTTTGATGTTAAAAATCTCTTTTTGACCAATGTACAGTTAGTGTCGATTGAATTTTTAACTTGTTCATTAAATTTGTGGTTGACAAAATTTACCTGCTATGAAAAGAATAAATTTTATTCTCATAATTATTCCATTCTTTTTCATCTTGATTTCTTGTGTTTCGGTTAAGAAGAATATCTATTTACAGGGTGATTTGGCCAAACGGCTGCGTGAAGTCGATAATGCATATAATATTAGCACTACAAATTATCTGCTTAAGCCATTTGATAACTTGTATATTCGAGTTACCAGTTTGGATGCCCGCTCATCGGAGTTTTTGAATAATCAGGCAGGCTTTACATCACTGCCCGAGAGTTCCATGGCTTCAAGTCTATTAGGATACCGTATCGATAAAGAAGGTGCGATTGAATTTCCTTTTGTTGGTCGAATTAATGTGTCTGGTCTGACATTGGATCAAGTGCGTGACAAAATCCAACTGGCTGTTTCGAAATTTGTCGATCAAAGCAATGTGACCATTAAATTGCTTAACGATAATATTACCGTTATCGGCGAGGTAAATGGCCCTGGACGTTTCTTGATGTACGATGAGCAGTTGAATATTTTTGAAGCCATAAGCCTGGCTGGTGACATGACCAATTACGCCAATAGGAAAAAGGTTCGGATCATTCGTCGCGTGGGGAACGATCCACAAATGATTGTCTTGGACACCACCGATGATCACTTGCTTTTTTCGCAATTCTATTATTTGAAGCCGGGTGATATTGTTTATGTAGAACCACGCAGGGCTAAAACATGGGAATTGTCGGCAACAACGTTGGGGCTGGGATTGACATTTCTAAATACCTCAATGGTGGTGACCGCTTTAATTTTGTCGATGCAAGATTCTAACACCGCAAATTAATTTTCTTCATGGAAAACAATCTTTTTTCACTGGAGCAGAGCTTCGATTTTAAGAAAGTCCTTTCCCGGGTTTTTAAATATTGGTACTATATAGCTATCACTTTTATTTTAAGTGTTGGGCTTGCGTCCTATCTCTATTTATCTACCACGCCAAGCTATTTGATTGGTGCTCGTTTGCTTATTTCTGGCACTCAGGATGGGGGCTCTGCCGTGAGTCAGGCTACTGGAGCCCTGCCGGAGGTATTGCTGGGACAAAAAAGCAATTTTGATAATCAGCTGATAATATTGTCTTCATATAAGCAGATTGAGAAAGCCATCCGTCAATTGGACTTTACTGTTTCTTATTATGAGTATGATCATTTGAGGATGTTTGAAATTTACAAATCATCTCCTTTTAAGGTCGTTACTGATACAACAGCGGTTGGGCTCAAGAATTTGGAATTTGACCTTGAGTTTGTCTCAAAAGATGAGTTCATTCTCAAATCGGAGAAAGAAGGCTATGAGCGCGTCCATCGCTTTTTTGAAAAAATTGTCGCCCCACGTTTTGCGTTTACTGTGATCCCAATTGATGAGAAGACTCAAAAAGGTGATTATCAAACAAAAAAATACCGATTTAATATTAATAAAACTGAAACTTTGGTTTGGAAATACCAAACCAAAGTTTTGGCGGAACGTTTAAATTCGCATGCTTCTGTTGTGCAATTGACCCTGACTGATAATAATATTAGTAAGGGCATTGATTTTCTCAATAAATTATGTGAGGTTTCGGTCTCTTATACACTCGAAAAGAAAAATCTAATCGCCAACAACACCATCAAATTCATCAATGCACAATTGGTGGGCGTCAGTGATTCGCTTTCCGAAGCCGAGCGGGTTTTGGAGGATTTCCGCTCAAAGAATGAAGTGATGGATGTCTCCATGCAAGGGCAAATGATTATCCAGCAATCCCAGGATCTTGAAAATCAACGGGTGGTTCTGTTGGCACGCATTGATTACCTAAAGTATCTTTATAATTACATCCAAGGCGATCGGAATGTCATGGATGTTATGTCTCCATTGTCGATGGGCATCAACGATCCCGTCTTGTCTCAGCTCTTGTCAGAGCTTACTTCCATTAATGCTGAAAAGGCAAGCTTGCAATTTAATTCCCGAGTGGATAATCCAAACCTTATTCGACTTGATCATCGTCTTTCCAGCTTGAAAAGCAGTATCATGGAGAATACTAAAAATGCCATTGAAACCAGCTCTCGTTCATTGGACGAACTCAATACCAGGATCATGCGTTTGAGTTCAGAGATCAGGCAGTTGCCAAAAACTGAGCAATTGCTGGTTGGGATTGAACGACGGTTCCGGATGAACGACCAAATGTACACCTTTCTTATGGAACGGCGGTCAGAGGCTGAGTTGGCAAAGGCTTCAAACATGCCAGACAATGAGGTTCTCGAAGAAGCAATGATGATAACTCAAACCGCCCCTAACCGGAATCGTCTGTTCCTGATAGTTTTGGTTTTTGGAATTTTGGCGCCATTAATTATTGTCTTTCTTTTTGTTGTCTCACACAATAAAGTCCTCGATAAAGATGATATTTCTTCCATTACCCAGGTCCCGGTTATCGGCTCTATTCCATTGATAAAAAACAATGATGCTTGTTCCTATATCCGAAAAAAACCAAAGTCTGTATTTGCTGAATCGATGCGAGCCATCCGCACCAATCTTGATTTTTATAATCATTCCAAAGGAAACCAAACGATTATGGTGACCTCCTCGCTGCCGTATGAGGGGAAATCTTTTTCCGGTATAGGGCTGGCTCAGATGTTCCATTTGCTAGATAAAAGAACCATATTAATCGATTTGGACTTGCGCAAGATGAGTACCTCCCGGCAATTGGGGGTGCCATTAGACAAACCGGGGTTCTCGAATCTTTTGTCTAAGGATGACGGACTCTCGTTGGCCGATATAATTATTCATTTGGAAGATGGATTTGATCTGTTGCCGGGAGGCACTATTCCTCCAAATCCTATGGAGTTAATATCCCGTCCGACCCTTGAGGCGGTCATCAGTGTGTTGCGGAATAATTACGATATCGTTATTATTGATACGCCACCTGTCGGGTTGGTTTCCGATGCTCATCTGCTCTTGAAATACTGCGATGTTACGCTCTTGGTGGTACGGTATGATTATACTCCTTTGCCGGTGTTGAAACAGGTACTTGCTGGCAGCCATATTTCACAGCTTAAAAATTTAAATATCGTTATGAATGGGATTCCGCTTTCCGAAAAGGCACTTAATTATAAATATGCATATGTCAAGGATTATTATCTGGATCGGTAACCAATTCCAATAAAATCTAGCTGGTTGTTTATCGTATTTTGGTCTTTATATTTATGACATTGGTCACTTATCCTTTTGGATTTTGGGTAAAATGTCTGATTATTGCTTTTACTAAATGGGGCGTGGAAGCTTTTCAATTAATTCGTTGAGTTATGAAGAGATTGTTATCTGGTATTCTGAGTGGTCGTATCATCTCCCCCTGGTGGATATTGTTGATAGATATGCTTCTGATTTCCAATTCTTTTGTTTTGGCAAGTGTTTTGGAACTTAATCAATATATTATTACACTTCCTGCATTGGCGCTTGTCAAATCTTCTGTCTTGGTGTTTTTAGTCTATTTGCTGGTTTTTGTAGCGACTAAATCCTATCGGGGTGTTATACGCCATACTGGCTACGAAGAGATTAAAACTCTGTCCATTGCCTGTTTCGGTGGCTTCATTGTTCTTATGGCGCTCTCTTTATTGGGTACACTTTTTCAAGTTTCAGTTCTTTATATCCCCTATATTACATTAACCATCCATCTCTTCATATCGCTGTTCCTATGCTTTATTTTTAGGATGGTGGTGAAAGAGACTTATGCTTATCTGACTAGGAAATCAGACTTGGTCAATGCATATATTTTTGGTGCTGGCGAGTTGGGGATGATAACGTTTGAAGCTATTAAATCGGATAAAGAGATTCTTTATAATATAGTTGGGTTTATTGATGATGACCCGTCCAAATGGAGCCTGAGCCTTGCCTCATTGCCCGTTATGAGTTGGGAAAAAGCCCTTCTCAATTCAGAGGTTAAAAATGTGGAGTTGGTTATCTTGGCCAAGACCGATGTTCCAATTGATCGCAAACAAGAGATCTCGCGGGAGTGTTCCCTTCGAAATTGGAAGCTCAAGGTGATGCCTTCTGTCGGTAATTGGGTTAATGGGGTTTCCAACAATAACCAGATTCGGGATGTACGCATTGAGGATCTTTTGGGCCGGGATGAGATTAAACTCAACCAGCTACAGATTATGCAAGGCCTGGTGGGTAAGGTGATTTTGGTGACCGGAGCTGCAGGATCCATCGGGTCTGAAATTGTTCGTCAATTGCTCAAATTCCCTGTCAAAAAGATTGTCTTGCTCGATAATGCCGAATCGGATCTCTATAACCTTCAGCAAGAATTGATCTTGACCTATTATGATGCGCCATTTGACCTGGTTTTAGCCGATGTCACCAATCGGGCTCGCATCAAAGCTGTGTTCGAGCAATTCATGCCTAATATAGTCTTTAATGCGGCCGCCTACAAACATGTGCCACTGCTTGAGATGAATCCTTATGAGGGAATTCGGGTCAATATTGGTGGGGTGAAAATATTGGCCGATTTATCCATTGAATTTGGTGTGGAAAAATTCGTGATGGTTTCCACCGACAAAGCGGTTAACCCTACTAATGTTATGGGTGCGACAAAACGCATCTGTGAACTTTATATTCAATCGTTGTCGCAGTTAAAGTCGGTTAAAACCTCTTTTATAACTACACGTTTTGGAAATGTGTTGGGATCCAATGGTTCTGTGGTGCCTCTGTTCAAAAAGCAGATTGAACAAGGGGGGCCCTTGACGGTTACTCATCCTGAGATCACCCGTTTTTTTATGACAATCCCCGAAGCTTGTCAATTGGTGTTGGAAGCTGGATTTATGGGCCAGGGCGGTGAGATCTTTGTTTTTGATATGGGAGAACCGGTTAAAATAGATTTCCTGGCTCGTGAAATGGTGCGTTTGGCAGGGCTTATTCCCGATGTGGATATTTCCATTAAATATACAGGCTTGCGTCCAGGCGAAAAATTATATGAAGAGCTTTTGGCCAATAAGGAGGATACTTTGCCAACTTATCATAATAAGATATTGATTGCAAAGGTCAATACACCTTCCTTTTTTGAAGTGAATTCGGCTGTTAATGACTTGCTGTTTGCCCTTCAATACGAGGATAGCGTCTCTTTGGTGGCTCGGATGAAGCATCTTATCCCTGAATATCTTTCATGTAATAGTCGTTTTTCGGATCTGGATGTGGCTCAACGGAGTGTTAAATTGAGTTGATTGCGTTATGCTATCTGGATTTATTTCCTTAGAATTCTTGATCTTTTTTGCCTCTCTTTTGATTGTTTTCCTTTTGATAGGCAAAGAATTAAGGGTTGTTGTGCTGTTTTTTGCAAGTTTGGCATTTATCGGATTTATTCATCCGGTTTTTGTTTTCTATGGAATTCTCTATTCTGTAATCAATTATTTTGCAGGTATCGTTATTGGTTGTGGAAAATTCAGAAATTACAAGTTAATATATTTTGCCACACAGTTTTTTAATATTGGCGTGTTGGTTTTCTTTAAATACATCACCGTAATCACAGACGCATTTAGCCCATTTTTTAGCCCAGTTAGCAATTTTTTTTTCTTGTTACCTTTGGGTATATCCTATTATAGTTTTCAGTCCATAAGTTATTTGTATTTGATATTCAAAGGCGTAGAACGCGCTGAAAAATCGTTTGTTCATTTTGGTCTTTATTTGTTATTCTTTCCAAAGTTTATTGCAGGGCCTATTGAACGGTCCCGTTCCTTTTTTCCCCAATTGAATGACCCGTTGAGTCCTAGTTACCTCGATATTATTCAGGGAGCTCGGCTTTTTATGTGGGGTGCATTTAAAAAGATCGTGATTGCCAATACTTTGGGTGTTATTGTCAGTAAGGTTTATGGAGCTCCATCAAATTTTTGGGCACTTCCCATTAGTTTTGCTTTGGTTTTGCAATCCTCTTATCTCTATTGTGATTTTTCAGGATATACCGATATGGCTTTGGGGTTGGGGCGTATTTTTGGTATTCGGTTATCTCCCAATTTTAATAATCCACTGGGTGCGAAAAGCGTTGGTGAATTTTGGCGAAAATGGCATATTTCACTCTCCTCTTGGTGTAACGACTTTATTTATAACCGAATCATGCTGCGGTATCGGCGTCTTGGTAAAGTGGCCGCATTTTTGGGGATTTCGGTTACCTTTTTGGTCATTGGAGTTTGGCATGGTGCGAATCTAACCTATTTGTTATTAGGGGTTTTGCAGGCAATTGCCATCGTTTATGAGTTTTTTTCTAAACCTTATAGGGTTCGTCTCTTCACCAAGTTTAATCCACAATGGTCGCGTTATTTTTCAATTTTATTGGTTAATGTCTTTTTCTCTTTTTCTTTGATTTTCTTCTTTTCAAAAGATCTTGGGGCAGCTTTGGGATTATTGGAGCGACTTTTTACTACCCCGTTTTCATTAAGTCATGGGTTTGGTTATAATCTAAATAGATCAGAATTTTATCTAGCCATTATTTCTTTAACTGTGGTTTATTTTGTTGAATTTAAAGGCTTTAATCACCGGGTGTTTCAAACAGTGTCCGAATCTGTATTGATTCGACATAGCCTTTATCTGGTTTGGCTTTTTTTAATCGTTTTCTTTTCGAAAAATCAAATTGTTTTTACATATGCCGGATTTTAATGCCGTTTTTTTAAGCTAAAAATAACTCAGTTATGAAAATGTATAAGCGGTTTTTTGTTTTCATTTTAGTACTGGTTTCTTTATTATATTTCTCTTATTCTACCAATAAATATCTGTTTAAGCAGTTAGGAAGCTTTTTGTCCCACGATGTAAATGTCGTTGCAACTGGTAGTTCATTGGTGGCAAATAGTTTGAACCCTCAATATGTGCCTGGATTAGTCAATATTGCCTGTGCCGCAGAACCGCTTAGTGTCAGTTATTATAAAATTAGGGAGATTTGTGGTTTTCATCCCTCCTTGGGAACTGTTTTGGTCTCTTTTTCTTTGCCCGAATTAAGTTGTCGCAAAGACTTTTTTTTCAACGGTAACGATCCAATTACTTACGAGCTTTTGGAACGATTGTCTTATTTGTATAGTGGTTATGATTTGGATTGTTTGGATAAGTTTGAACTTAATCACTTTCGTTATTGGGAGTCATTTATTAGGAATAGGATCTTTCCGAATTACCATTATTGGTCAAAAATGCTGTGTTTAAAGGATGTTGATTGTCCTGCGCCCCATATTGGTGGGTATCTCCCAGCTGGTAAAGGATTTATGGTGGATGAGTTAATTGATTATTCCCGTTGGCGTAACCGGTTTTTTCAGGTGCGGGATTCTGTTTGTTTGATTTCCAAAATTGACAATCTTTTTTTGGATTCTATTGCCGTTTATTGTGCGGCTCATGATCTTAACTTGATAGTGGTTTCAATGCCAGTTCGACATGAATTGTATCGGCAGATTCCTCATGGTTATATTTCGTATCACGATTCTGTTTTGCAAAAAATGCACGCACATGATTTTATCACTGTGATCGATGCCACCAATTATTTAACCAATGAATATTTTGTTGACCATGCTCATGTCAATGAGTATGGTGCAAAAAAGATTAGCCGCTTATTATCTTCTGTTCTCGATTCATTGAATAATAGCCATCACTAGCCTGTTTTTGGTATTACCATCTCCTATAAAATTCTGATTTTAAAGGAGGTGGTTTGTTCATTTTGGGATATCATGATAAAATAGATTCCAGGAGGTATGGCCGACAGATTGATTTGTTGGCTGTTATAACCTTTTTGTTGTGGAAAACTACTATGAAATATCCGAGCTCCTATTGAATTAAACATCTGAATATCTATCTCTTCACTCATATAACTGAAGAAGTCGATGGTAAGCCAGTCGATGACGGGATTGGGGTGATAATTGATAAGGGTTAACTGGCTTTTAGCTTGGTGTTTGATCTTTGTAAAAAAGCAATAGTCGATTGATGTGTTGTTGTTTATTATGAGTTTGTAATCATCCTCCTCTAGTAGGCTTAAATCGATTGCGAGCTTGTTGGAACCTTCTGTCAGGTTATAGTCTTGCGAATAGACAACCAGATTGCTGTTGATGGATACTACGCTTATCGTGGCATTTGCTGAAACCGGCGATTTGACCTCCAGAATGAGCAAATCCTTAACGTCTTTTGGGTAGCATTGCGTGATTTCCAATAATTGATTGGGATCCAGTTTGTCGGCCAGTTCCACATCGCAAAATGAAGTTGTGTTTTTATATTGCAACACAATGTAATAGACTCCCAATGGTAAACCCTTTAGTGTGACGGAGGTCTGGTTTAACCCGCCGGTTGCTTCTATTGTGTTGCTGTACACAATTTGCTCTGCTGCATTCAATACAATTATCTCGACTAACCCGTCTTCGTTGATGTAGTAGTCAATTATTGATTGATCTAAAGTGGGTGAGGGGTTGCAGCGTATCACTTTGAGGACAATGTCGGGATCTGAGGTGTTTTTACTGAATTGGCAATAGCTGATGGTCTTCTCGCTGGAAACGACGTAATAGAAACGACCCGATTCCAGTTTTGAAATATTGGTGTTGATGATGTTGACCCCTTTCCGTAAGGATAGTTTGGACGGGAGCATCACTAGAATACCTGATGGATTGTAAACTCTCAGATCCACAGCCATCTCTTCCGGAGAATAGATTGTTGCGGTTAAAATAGTGAAGCCTTCATCGGTATTGCAGGTGTATATCTCCAGTGCACCGGTAGGATCTTCTACCCGTTTGGTGAAACTGCACTGGTCGGTTGTTGTGTTATCGCTGATCTCGACTGTGTAGCTTCCTGGCTCCAACGATGTGATGTCCCAATTGCGTTGATTTAAGCCTTGGTTGGAATCAAATTGGGTGCTCAGGATTGAGGAACCTACACTGTTTTTTATTGTAGCATTGATGCTGCCAGCAACCGGAGTATAGTATTCGATCAAAATATAGTCCGTTGCCTCTTTAGGGCTGCAGCTAATCAGTTCTAAGGTCGGTTGGGCTTCCCTTTGAATGTATAGTTCGCAATACTGGGTCGATTTCCCATCAGCAATATTGAAATAATATACCCCATTTGTTAATTCACTGATGTCGGTTGAAAATATATTGTCTCCAGCAGGCTGGTTGGTTTTACTTTCTGTTTTGATTAACTGCGAAGTTGCATTGTAAACTTGTAATGTGACATTGGCGGTTTTATAAAGATTATATTGAATGGTTGCTTCATTGGAATCCAAGTTCAAACTGCAATTTAGAATTGTTAAAGTGACGTCAGGCTCCTTACTCTCTTTTTGAAACTCACAATAGATTACTTTCGTTGCGTTTGAAAGGGTTATGTAATAAAGCCCTGGAGCTAAGTCTTTTATCATATTTGTCGATAATGTGTTGGATCCAATCGCTGCATTTCGTGATTCCGGGGGCAATGCCAAATTCCCTTCGGGAGTGTAATAGTTGATGGTTAATTTTTGCACCACAGGCGAGGAGTAGGTCAGACTTAGTTCATCAATTACGGGCTTGTCGGGGCAACTTAGCATCTCTATGTTTTTGTCGGGCATGTCAATTTTGGTGAACGGACTATTGCTTGACTGGCTCCCATCGGTGATGGCTAATTGATAATCCCCATTCTGAAGAGAACTGATGTCTATGGCTTGGAAGTTAATTCCTGCTGTAGCATTAAATGCTTGAGATTGAACGGTATTGTTAGTTTGGTCGATTATGCTCAATGAAATGTTCGCTGTTCCCGAACTGTAGTAGGTTAGGAACAGGCGGTCGAAGGATCTGTTTGGGACGCATTCGATAATCTGAAGGTGATTGGTGGTGGTGCGTGAAATGAAAAATTCTGAAAAGTCGGATGATGTATTGTTCCCGATGCGGATAAAATAATAGCCTTCGCTTAATTGGGTAACGTCGGTTTTGTATGTGTTATTGCCTGTTAATGCTTGAATGTTTGAGGTTTTGTAAGTTTCTCCCGTTTTGTCGTATATGGTGGCGGTGAGCTGAGTTGATGAGGGACTTGTGAATACGCAGTTTAGCTCGTTAATCACAGGGGTTGGGAAGGTGGATGTTATTTTAATTTTCTCGGTGATAATTGGATCTTCCGGTTTTTCGGTGATGCAATAGGCGTAGTTTTGATTGTCGAACACAGTGATATAGTACAGCCCTTGCGGAAAGTCTGAAAACTCAATTGATATGGCACTAATTCCAGTCTGAACGGTTCTTTTTTCTGGAAGAATCATCTTTTCACCGTTAGAATTGTATAATTGCAGCCAGATGGTTTGCGCTTTCGGTGATTTTAATGTGATAGTGGCGTTTTTTGTTTCGATTTGATAGAGGCAACTGATGATCTCTATCAGCTCCTGTACGCTTGCCTTTTTTTCAAATGAACAGTTCTGAGTATTTCCTGCCAGGGTTAAATTGATTGTGTAATTATCAGGCGGTAAGTCCTGTACGTTAAGGATGGTTTTGTTGGCACCCAACAGGGCGTTTAAATTTTCTGTCCTCACCACTTCACTGGCGCTGTTGACGATGGAGCAGGTTATGGTTGTGGCTTCGGGACTCGTATAATCAATGGTGATTAACTCATCAACAATAGGTGGTGAACAGCCGGTAATTTCAAAAACAATGGGTTGCTCTGTCTTTTTTTGAAATGTGCAATATGCATTGGAGATTTGGTTTGACACGACGATATAGTAGGTGGCATCGGGCAGCTCTGATATGTTTTTTGTAAAGGTATTACTTCCTTTTATCGCCTGAATGTTGTCGGTTGATAATAGGGTTCCATCCTGTTTGAAAAGTTCTATTGTTACCGATTGAACTGCCGGTGCATCAAAGGTCATTGAAATTTCATTTTCAGATGGGTTTGCTGGGCAGGTTGATATGGCGATTGGAGGGTCGGGTATGGGATCTTCCAATCGGGTTGCTTCAATGCTGACATTATCTGTTTTGTCGTTGATGGTTATGCGGTAAATTCCTGCGGGTAAGGCCGTTAAGTTGACGGTGTGACTGTTTATGCCTTCTTTGGCGGTAAGGGTTACGGGTTGGGTAACCCGGGTGCCGTCGGTTTTATAAATATTCAGTGTGATGGTTTGTGCCAGGGGTGAGTAATACTCCAGTATCGAGGTTGTTCGGGTTTCTGTTGGTGTTAGGTTGGTGATTTGTAGCTTGTTGGTTCGCTTGATGGTTTTCAGAAGGAAAACATTGAACTCATTGGTGGTGTGTTCCAATTTATTTGGAGTTATACCTGGAGGTGCCATCACTTGGGTGAGATTCATTGGAAGCCCAATGTTTCCACCATTATAGGTGCCTTCTAATACTGGTTGTCCAAAAAGGTTTTGCACATCATAAATAGCAAATGTCGATCCTACGGTCAGTACATTTGAAACATCCACATTGACGGTGTTCTGACGTAGAAAGTTATAGACTACGATATGCCCCCTGCCCCGTTCATATTCGTTGGGGCGTACGGCAATCCAGTTTTGGGTTGGCAGTCCAGTCGTGAATCGTGATGCTTGGTCAACGCCTGTTAAGTTTTGCCATTGGCTAAAGGTTAAACGATCTCCGTGAATGGGGGTTCCGGCCTGAAAGGATGAGGCAAATAGCGATTGGCCTTCAAATCCAAAATATTGATTGTTGTTGATGGTGTAATTGCTATAATTGTATCCAATGGGTACGTCAATGTTGATTAAGGTGCCAGATTTGTTGGCTATGAAATTGTTCCGCGCTATGACTCCTTGCCATTTTCGGATCTGGAGGCCATTGTCTCCCGCCATATAGTTGTTGTCTACCACACAGTTGATGTTGGTGTTTTTGAAACCCATTTGCAGGTTTCCGCCTCCAGCACCAAAATTATTGAACAGATAATTATTGGTCGCATTCATATTTTGAAAGCCTTCCAATCCGCCCATCAATATATTGGTCTTTAATTCTTTGCCTTGAGAAAGGATGCCATTGTTAAAACTGATATTGCCTATGGCATTCACATTGTAGCTGCCCCAGCCGCCATAAACATGCAAGCCGTACCCAAAACTGTTGAAAAAGATGTTGTCGCGTATATTTTTCACCCCACCGTCTGGTCTGTTCTGACAATACATGGCATGGCCAACACCTGTCGTGACGCCTTGATAACCATTGTTGAACACAATGCATCCATACACTTCAGAATTTTGTGCCGCTTGCCAAAATCCTATGCCTACTCCGACATTATTGTATACATAACAGTTAATTACCTTGGCATTGCTTGACGACACAAAGATTCCCGTATTGGTCTCTATGTCAAGATTGTCCATTTGAATGGATATTCGATTGTTAGAGGAGCTAATGAAATGAAGATCTCTAAAAATCACCCATCCTCCAGTGATTGTTAAGGTGGGATCGTCGTTATACATGCCAGTGCCATCAAAAAGAACTGTTTGATCTTGATAGGGCATGACAACAATGTATTTCCCCGGGTTACTCTCAAGATATGATTGATGTGCACCGTAGTAAGTACCGCCTTGAATAAACAGGGTGTCGCCCCCAACTAAGGATTTTTTGAGGCCCGTATCAATATCCCATGGATTGGAAAGGCTACCATCATTAGTCGATTTACCCCATGTGGCGACATAATAGTTTTTCTGAGCTTTTAGTGTGGTTGCTCCAGAAAAGAGGATGGCCAGGAAGAAAATATATTGGGTTATCGTTTTCATCTGATTTGGTAATTATTGGCGTAATCTTTTTTGACTTAGAAAAGTACGGCAATTAATTATCAAATTCAATAGTTTTTTTATTCATACCTCAAACTTTCGATGGGATCGAGCTTGGCGGCCTTGATGGCCGGCAGCAAGCCAGAAAGGATGCTGACCAGGAAGCAGACGCCCAATCCCAGGAAGATCCATTTCCAGGGTGCCACAAACGGTGATCCCATGGCCATGGAGACGATGTTGCCCACCAATATGCCTAAGAAAACACCCAACATGCCACCCAACTGGCCAATTACCACCGATTCGAAGAGGAATTGGTTGCGGATGGCTTTGCTGTTGGCGCCCATGGCCTTGCGCACACCAATCTCGTTGGTGCGTTCGGTGACGGCTACCAACATGATGTTCATCAAACCGATGGCTGCGCCAAAGAGGGTGATCAATCCAATGACCGAGGCGGCGAGGGTGACGGTGGCGGTGTTCTCCACCAGCATCTTGGCCAGATTGTCCGATTTGTTGATGTTGAAGTTGTCTTCGTAGTCAAGCGTTAAGCCCCTCACATTCCTAAACAGGCCCGTGGCTTCGGCAATGGCGGCATCCACCAACTTGGGATCGCGCACTTTCACGTTGATGCTGAAGGACATGTTGGCCCGGCTGAAATTTTGCCGTACATTGGTTACCGGCAGGAATACCACGTTGTCGCTCTCGCGGCCAAAACCAGTGCCTTTTTCCTCCAATATGCCGGCCACCATATAACGGATGCCACCGATGGAGATCATTTTGCCCACCACTTCCCCTGTGCCCGGGAAGAGTTTCTTCTTGATGTCTTTGCCAATAAGCGCCAAGTGTCGCCCGGCTTCAACTTCCATTCTGGTGAAATTGCGACCCTCTTCTAAGGAATAACCAGCCACTTCCAGATGGTTTTCGTCGATGCCGGTGACCGTTACATTGGGGTTGGTTTTCAATGATTCATGTTTTACGGTGGCAATGCCTGTGGCTTGGTGCGAAATGGCGGTGATGGCCGGGAAGTTGTACTCTTCCTTGAATTGCTGTGCCTCCCTGAAGGATATGTAGCTGTAATTTTTCTGGCGCATGGTTTTTTTGCCTATGCGGATGTTCGACCCGCGGCTTTCGATGGAGAAGGTGTTGGCGCCCATGTCCGAAAACTTACTGGTGATGGCATTCTGAATAGATGATACGGCAGTGAGTGTGCCTACTAGAGCCGTGATGCCGATGGTGATGATTAATATGGTGAGGATGGTGCGCAGCAGGTTGGATCGAATGGAGGAGAGGGCAATGTGCAGGTTGTCGAATAACAAAGTGGTTTTCATAGTTTCTTTTTTTCGGGTGATCTGTTTTTCAACCATTCGAATGGCTGGATGAAGATAATAAACAATTTTTATTCATCCGTATTCTTGGCTTGTTTTTATTATACTTGGGATTGTGGTGGGTGGTTGAGATTGATGGATTATTTCTTGAATGGGAATAGACTCCATATTACTCTGCTTTTCATTTGGATCAGTTGTATATCAGAGTGTAAGTTTCGTTATTGCTTATGGGAGTGTGCCGAGCGAATGGTGTTATCGACTCTTTCACCCCTCCGGGGTTTGGGTTGTGTGGTGTGGCATAGCCGTATGCTGCGCTTCGCTGGCATACGGTTACCAATATCTAGCCCCTCCGGGGCTAAACTGGTAAATGTGTCGACGAAGGTGTCGCTGATATTGCTGTGCCTCATTTGTTTCTGAATCAATTTCCGCCACACGTATTGCAACAATTACAGGGGCTTTGTTGTTAGATTAAGCGTAATCGGCTATATTTTTATATATTTGCTGAAATGAAACCTGTTTCTTTGTTTTACTGATAAAATATAACAATATTATGGTGTTTGATTTGGAAATGATAAAAAATGTGTATGCCGGGTTGGGTGATAAGGTTGGGCATGCCAGGAAGTTGCTGGGACGGCCACTCTCGTTTACCGAAAAGGTTTTGTATGCCCATCTCTCTGATAAGTTGCCACAAGCACCATTTGTCAGGGGCGGGTCGTATGTGGATTTCCAGCCCGACCGGGTGGCTATGCAAGATGCTACAGCCCAGATGGCGTTGCTTCAATTTATGCAGGCTGGGAAGAGCCGAGCCGCTGTGCCCTCCACCGTTCACGCCGATCACCTGATACAGGCCAAGGTAGGTGCAGCTACCGACTTGGCCGAAGCCCGCATGACCAACCATGAGGTGTATGATTTCTTGAGTTCCGTTTGCAATAAATATGGAATCGGGTTCTGGAAACCCGGTGCCGGAATTATTCACCAAGTGGTATTGGAGAATTACGCCTTCCCAGGCGGGATGATGATTGGTACCGACTCCCACACGGTGAATGCCGGTGGGTTGGGCATGATTGCCATTGGGGTGGGCGGTGCCGATGCCGTGGATGTGATGGCGGGAATGCCTTGGGAGCTTAAGTTTCCCAAATTGATTGGTGTTCACCTCACTGGGAAGTTGAATGGCTGGACTTCGCCCAAGGATATCATTCTGAAGGTGGCTGGCATCCTCACCGTGAAGGGTGGAACCGGATGCATCCTGGAATATTTTGGCGAAGGGGCCACCTCGCTCAGTGCCACCGGGAAAGGCACCATCTGCAATATGGGTGCCGAAATTGGTGCCACCACCAGCACTTTTGCATACGATGATGCCATGGAGCGGTATCTGCGTGCCACCGGCCGCAGTGAAGTGGCCGATGTAGCCAATGGCATCCGCCAACATTTGACCGCCGATCCTGAAGTGTATGCCAGCCCCCAAAGTTATTTCGATCAGGTGATCGAGATCAACCTTTCGGAATTGGAACCTTATGTCAATGGCCCCTTCACGCCCGACCTGGCCACGCCGATCTCCCAGTTGAAAAGCCGGGTGGCAGAACAGGGATGGCCGGTGAAGATTGAGGTGGGATTGATAGGGTCTTGTACCAACTCTTCGTATGAGGATATCTCCCGGGCAGCCTCTGTGGCGCGCCAGGCAAGCGATAAAAATCTTAAGGCTCAAAGTGAGTTCACCATCACACCCGGGTCGGAGCAGGTGCGTTACACCATCGAGCAGGATGGGTTGACTGCAGTGTTCGAGGCCATGGGCGGTAAGGTGTTTGCCAATGCTTGCGGCCCCTGCATCGGGATGTGGAACCGCCCTGGTGCTGAAAAACAGGAGAAAAACACCATCATCCACTCCTTTAACCGCAACTTCAGCAAGCGAGCCGATGGCAATCCCAATACCCATGCATTTGTGGCTTCGCCCGAGATTGTGACGGCCTTGGCCATTGCTGGGCGTCTCGACTTCAATCCGTTGACCGATTACCTGGTGAATGAGGATGGACGGCAGGTGATGCTGGAGCCTCCCACAGGGGTTGAACTGCCGCCCAGGGGCTTCCGCGTGGAGGACAATGGGTATCAAAAACCTGCTGAAGATGGTGCTTCCATTGACATAAATGTTTCGCCCACGAGTGATCGTTTGCAACTGTTGGAGCCTTTTGCTCCCTGGGATGGAGAAAATATCACTGGAGCCCGATTGCTTATCAAAGCGCAGGGTAAATGCACCACCGACCATATCTCTATGGCTGGTGCCTGGTTGAAATACCGGGGTCACCTCGACAACATCTCCAACAATATGTTGATTGGTGCCATCAATGCCTTTAATCAAACAGCCAATTTGGTGAAAAACCAAATAACGGGTGAGTATGGTCCGGTTCCTGATGTTCAGCGGGGTTATAAAAAGGCAGGTGTGCCCACCATTGTTGTAGGCGACCACAACTACGGGGAGGGGAGCAGCCGCGAACATGCCGCCATGGAGCCTCGTCACCTGGGGGTGTGGGCAGTGTTGGTGAAGAGTTTCGCCCGCATTCACGAAACCAACCTGAAAAAACAGGGGATGTTGGCCTTAACCTTTGCCCATGAGTCCGATTACGATAAGATACAGGAAGATGATCTATTCAACTTCACCGACTTGGCCGAGTTTGCGCCGGGCAAGCCTTTGAGCATCGAGCTGGTGCATGGCGATGGCGGGCGCGAAACCATTTTGGCCAACCATACTTACAATGCTCAGCAAATCGAGTGGTTTAAAGCCGGCTCAGCCTTGAATTTGATTAAGTTGCAGCAGTAGGATTTCATTTAAAAAAAGAAGCGGGTGTGTCAAATTATGGCACACCCGCTTTTGTATTATAATATCAGGTTTAATTGATCTTGAAAAACTGGATGGAGTGGATTAGCGAGTCGGCTTCGCGCGCAAAACGGGCGGTCAGCTGCGACAGGCTTTCGGCGGCGCTGGAGTTGGTTTGGGTTACCTTGTCGAGCTCCATGATGGCTGAGTTGATCTGTTCGCCGCCTTTCTCCATCTCCATGGAGGCCGCGCTGATCTCCATGATCATGGTGGTGGAGCTTTGTATTTCGGAAACCAGCTTTCCGAAGATCACCTGAGCCTCTTCGGCCGTGTTTTCCGATGAGGCCGATAAATCGCGTATCTGGAGGGCTATCTCGCGGCTGTGGGCAGCCAGCTTTTTCACTTCAGCGGCTACCACAGCAAACCCTTTGCCGTGCTCGCCCGCGCAGGCGGCTTCTATGGCTGCATTCAGTGCCAGCAGGTTGGTTTGGCGCGCCAGCTCTTCCACTACCTGGATGCGTTCGGTGATGTTCTTGATGGAGAGCACAGCTTCCGTCAGGATGGTTTCACCCTTGGCTGCATCGCCCGATATTTTCAGGGAAATGTTCTCAGCCTTCTTAGCGCTGAAGGCGTTTTGCTCAATGTTGGAGTGCATCTCTTCCATGGAGGCCGACACCTCTTCGGTGGAGGAGGCCTGTTCCATGGCACTCTCGGAGAGGTGCAGAGCCGATTTGTTCAACTCGTCGCTGCCGCTGGAGATCAGGTTGGCCGATGCCCGCACCTTGTCGATGACGTCGATGAGCTGCTGTTTCATGATGTCGAAAGCCTTGGCCAAACCGCCAATCTCGTCGGTGCGGCTGGTGAGATCCTGCTCGATGCGAACGGTCAGGTTACCCTCCGAAAATTGCGAAGCCACAGCGGTGAGGCGGCTGATTGGTTTGGCGATGCTGTTGGCTAAAAAACGCACCAGGGTGAGGGTGACAATCAAAAATATGATGCTGAAGATGATGGTGGTGTAACGGATGGGCGACAACAAGGCGATCAACTCAGAGGTTGGAGCCAATACCACCATTTTGTAGCCTGTTTTGCCCACGCTGAGATAGGCCACTTCGGATTGTGTACTCTGGATGGTTTGGTCGTTGATGACGCCCCGTTCGTTTTTCTGAATGGTGGCCAAAATCTCCCCCGACAATAACTCAGAGATGTTTTGGTCTATTTCGGAGGTGTCCTGCGACAGCTGTACTACGCCGGATTGGTCGATCAGCCAGAGGTGGCTGTTGGGGGTCACCTTTTTTTTCTTGAGCTCCTCCACCAGCATGTTGGGGCGCATGCCCACGCCGGCCACGCCATTGGGATTCTCGGGGTCGCCCATCAGCATGTTCACGAAGAGGAAGGTTTCGTTCAATTGCTCGTTGTAGTCGAAGCTAAGGAGGAAAGGTGTTTTGCTCTTCATCAAGTCGAAAAACCATGCGTCGTCGGGATCCGATTCCGACACCACATCAATCTTCCGCATTCCGTCGGCCCAATAGTTGTGAGTGTAACGGTTGACGGCAAAACTGGTGAAATAATCTTGTCCAATCAGTTTGTTCAGCCTCTGTAAGGCCAACTTGCCCTGGGCGGCGTCTTTTTCGCCCGACTGAAACCAGGTTGTCAACAAGGGATCGTTGGAGAGGTGGTACGAAGTTTCAATAGCCCGTTCCAAAAGTGATTGTAGCGTGCTTTGGGAGGCTTCCAAGAAACTGAGCAGCTGGTTTTCGCGTATGTCGCGTATCAGAGCCCGGCGGACACTGTAATAGTTGATGGTTCCCATCAGCAGTATGATGCCGATGACCAATAGACCTAGGATGGTCAACAGGCGTCTTTGAAGATTCTTGAATTTGATCATGTTCATGCTATTGTAGGTAAATATGGTTTTTTGTTAAGTTTTGTCGTGTATTGTGCTATTCACAACAGGCGGCAAGCTCCGAATGGTTGTTGATCAAAATTGGTGCCATGCGTCCGGGTTTGAGAGGTGTCGGGGCAAATAATTGGATATTAATTTCATGCATCTGTTTGTCATTTAATTTACGACCTTTTGGTTCAAAAGTCAATAATTTGCAGAATGCTATGGATGGCGGTGGGAGTAGGGTATAAAAAAACGCCTGTCCCCGAAATAATTGGGAACAGGCGTTTGGCAGTCTTATTGTGATTACCAAGTCACCACAAAGGCGTTGAACTGTTTTTCGGTGTGGGGCACATTCCTGAAATTGGTGCCATCGGCCGTTCCAATGGGCTTGAAGGTTTTGGTGAGGTTGAGCGGGAACTCGATGGCACTGCCCGAGCCGGTGGCCACGACGGCACCACCAACTAGGTTTTCGGCATCGTAAACTTTGTAGTTGCCCGATAAGCCATCAATTTTCACCACTTGTTTGTCGAGGTTCTCAAAGTTAAAGATGGCCACGAATGCCCGGTTTTCGCCTTGTATTTTATAAACTTTGGCTTCGTTGGCCGGATATTGGTCCTGTACGTGCACGTCGCCACTGCCTGCCTCGCTGTTGGCTCGCCCCATGTGGTAGCGGTTGTTCGAAAAGCTGAAATGGCGGTCTTCGGCATTGGGGATGTTGGGGTACCACACCAAACGGGCATCGGAGGCATGGTTGACAATCAGGTTGTTGGTGAAGCTGGCGTTGCCCCATGGCCGGTTGATCTCCAGCGCTGAGCACCAGGAGCCTTTTGGGTTGCCGCCGCCGTAAACGATGTTCCGATCCACTTTTAGTCCGTCGTTGCCAACGCCGCCGTAACCCACTTGCAGGTTCGACTTGTCGATGTTGTAGCTGCTGTGGAACAGGGCATTGTTGTTGATGGTGATGTTGTAGAGGTTGCCTTCGCTGCCGGCCAGGATGTTGCGTTGGGTGACATAGCCCGGGGCACCTGCGTTGAAGGAGATGTTGCCGATGACCTCCACGTTGCGGATGTCGTTGCCCGAGTGGTAAAGTTTGATCTGGTCGCGGAAGGCGTTGAAAAGAAGGTTGTTTTCGATGCGTTTGGTGCCGGCTATGTTTTGTAGGTAGATGGTGTTGCCGCGCCCCTGCTCGTTGACTGCCGCCCAACCGCAGTTGAAGAAGATGTTGCCGTACAGCAGGGTGCCGCCTGCTTTGGTGAGGGTAGCTGCCGGCGATGCGTTTTTATCGTTGCGGTACGTTGCGAGACCCGAATTGAGCACATCGTGCACAATGTTGTTGATGAAGCGGTTGTTGTAACCATCGTCGTAGATTCCACCCGTCACCACCACGTTTTGGGCGCCTTCGGTTCTGTTGGTGTTTCGGCTGGTGAAGATGAGCCCTTCCACAATGATGTTGCTGCCATTCACATAGAGGCTGTGGTCGTTTGCAGCATTGTTGGTGGCATCAAAAATGGCGATCTCGCCCGGGTAGGGCATGATGGTCAGGGTGGCGTTGGTGAGGCCGGCATCGCGGTTGAACTTCACCACATAACCACCGGTGTAGATGCCTTCGCGCAGGTAGATGGTGTAGTTGCCGGGCTGTGGGGCTCCATTTGGGGTGTGGAATTTTGACAGGGCGGTGGCCAAATCCCATGGACTCTCCATGGAGCCGGTGTTGGTGGATTTGCCATCGGGAGCCACAAAGTGCACATTGCTACCTGTTTGTGGCGTTTTGCTGCTTTTCCAGAAGTAATATTGTTCGGGCGATAGTTTGCCGTTGGGATTGACACCCGGGTCGGTGCCAGGAGTGGTGTTGGGAACTTCGTCGGTCTCAATTTTGTTGTCGCAGGCCATAAACAGGAGGACTGCGATAAAAAGAAGGATGTTTAAAACTTTAAAATGCATGGTGTTCTATTTGATTTGCAGTAATAGTTTACAAAATCCATGCAATTTTTTTCGTTTGCTGTTGTTGATGTGCCGTTATGGTTTGTTGTGGCAGCCTAATCAATATCAATGGGGTAGGGGCATTGGATGTGATTTGCCCCTACCCATTTTATTGTTATAGAAATCCCTGATTTTTCAAGGTGTTCAATAGAACGTTGCTGAAATGCTCGTTGTTGGCTTTTGTGTACCGGATATCGGTGAAAACCTGGGCCAACGTCTCCTTATTATTTTCTTTCACAAACTGCTGGTAGAAAGGCATTGCCTCCTTTTCGGCATAGAGTGCATCGATTTTTTCGGGCGAATAATCCTTGTAGGTCTCGTAATGCACCACCGCTTCCAGTGGTAGGCGGTCGGTGAGTGCCGGCGACTCATTGGGATAACCTAGGGTGACGGTGGTGACAGGAACTACACCTTGGGGTAGTTTCAAGGTTTCAATGATTTTATCGGCATTGTAGGTGGTGGTGCCCAGATAGCAGATGCCCATGCCCAGCTCCTCGGCCGCCAAGCAGACGTTTTGCGCCACCAGGATGGCATCGATGGCAGCGGTGATGAAGGATTGAAAATTGTTGTACCCTGGTTCGGCCTGTCGGTTGCGGCACCAGGTGTTGAAACGGTTGAAATCGGCACAAAAGGTGAGCACAACTGGTGCCTGAGTAACCATGGGCTGGTTGAAATGTGCAGGTGCTAAGGCTTCCTTTTGCTCCCTGCTACGGGTGACGATGATGGAGTAAACCTGCATATTGCCGGTGTTGGAGGCCCTGATGCCGGCATTCAGTATTTTGTCAAGACTTTGATAGTCGATTTCGCGGTTGGAGTATTTCCGGATGGTGCGGTGGTTCAGTAGGGTGTTAAGCATTATTAATTGTTTTGGGATGTTGTAAAAATAACGTTGAGGGCGTTGAAAAATTGTGTTTTGATGTCTAATCAACTCTCTATCGGTCCATATATGAAAAAAACACGACCATCTCCTAGGACGTGTCGTGTTTTAATGCGATGATTGGATCAAATGATGTTGAGATGTTTCAGTTCATCCAGCAGCTTTTGTTTGTTGTGGTTTTCCATGGCGCACATGGGGGATCGGAAATTTTCTTCCACCATATTCATGGCCGCCAAAGCGGTTTTGACCGGGATGGGGTTCGATTCGATGAAAAGCAGATCCATCAGCTTGCGGTATTTGAAAAATATCTCGCGAGCCGCCAGGGCATTGCCTTGCATGGAGAGTGCCATCATTTGGCTGAATTCTTTGGGGAAAACATTGGATGCCACCGAAATGCAGCCATCCGCGCCCAATAGGTTGCAGCTCATGGCTATGCTGTCGTCGCCCGAATAGACTTTGAAACCTTCGGGGCGGTGGCTCAGCAGGTCGGCCACAGCATTGATGTTGCCCGAAGCCTCCTTGATGCCGGCGATGTTGCTAAACTCATTGGCCAACCGCATGGTGACTTCCAAGGGAATGGCTGAACCGGTTCTACCCGGCACATTGTAGAGTATGATGGGGCACTTCACCTTTTGTGCCACCGAGCTGAAATGCAGGTACATCCCGTTTGCTGTGGGTTTGTTGTAGTAGGGTCCCACCACCAGGATGCCATCCACGCCGGTTAGTTCGGCTGTTTTGGAGTATTTTATGCACTCTTCGGTGTTGTTGCTGCCCGAACCGGCAATCACCGGAACCCGTTTGTCGATGCGCTTGACCGCGTGCTCGAACATGCGTGCATCCTCAGCCTCCGACAGGGTGGGCGTTTCCCCCGTAGTCCCGCAAACAACAATGCCGTTGGTGCCATTTTCAATCTGGAACTCTATCAAACGGTCGAATGCCGTTTCGTCTATTGCGCCATTGCTTTTGAATGGGGTGACTATGGCGGTTATTGATCCTTGAAGCGATAAATTTGACATATTGTTTTTGATATGGTGCACCACAAAAATACGAAACTTTTGGAAGGAAGATAATAATATTACAAGAAAACTATTAATTTCACCCCTTGTTAATTTATTAACATTTCGTAGCTTTGTGGCAAGTTTAGTAAACTCAGGATATTATGCTAACAATTAGTCAGGCCGTAGAAAAAATTGTGAAGGTTAAGCCTTTTGTTGTTGAGGCTTTGGCCGAGGGATTGATCAATATATCGTCGTTGGCACGGCAAATCCAACCTTTGGTTGAAAAGCTGACCGACAAAAGCGTGAAGCAGGGTGCCATTGTGATGGCTTTGAACCGCATGGTTCCCCATCTCGACCAGGCGGTCTCCTCGAGCCTCGACCAACTGCTGGAAACCCTTGGTGATATTATTGTGCGTTCCAACCTGACCGATTATACCTTCCGAAACAGCAGTACCATTTTCGAAAGCCATGGTGCGTTGATGAAGGCCATCAGTGGGCACCACGATGTTTTCTACACTCTGGTGCGGGGCGTTTTTGAATCGAATCTGGTGGTGAGCTCTTCGTTTCAGCATTTGGTGGATACCCATTTTTCAAAAGAGGAGTGCATCTTTCAGCAAATGGACTTGTCGGCCATTACGCTGAAGCTGCCGGCCAATAATGTGGCTGCTACCGGTTTTTATTACCAGATCCTGAAATCCATCGCGTGGGAAGGCATCAACATTAAGGAGGTGATCTCCACAACCAATGAGTTCACCATCATCGTGAACGATGAGGATGTGGATCGGGCTTTCACCACCTTGAAGGGCCTTAAATCTGCCGCACGCCTCTCTTAAAAGTAGAGGTCGCGTTGTCCTTTTTTGATCTGTTCCAGCCGTTCAATCAACTTGGTCTTGAAGGTTTCGTCGGTGTATGATTTCAAGTTCTCCTCAATCAGGCGGTAACCTTTATTCTTGGTTTCGGCCGGTGCATAGTCCTCCAGGTATTCGGCTAGAGTGAGCATGGCGTTGGGTTGGCAAAACCGCTTGATGAAGCCCGGCACCGAGAACTCCATAAAGTGTTCCCCGGTTCTATTCAGCCTGTAGCAAGCCGTGCAAAAGGAGGGGATGTAGTTGTTCTGCACCAGCTCTTCAATCACTTCGTTCAACGAACGGTTGTCGTTGATGGTGAATTGCTCGTGGTCGAGATCCTGATCTTTCTTGCTTTGTGAATAGCCTTTCAGTTCGATGTTGGTTCCGCCGTCGATTTGCGACACCCCGTATTGCAACACTTCGTCGCGCACATGTGCCGGTTCGCGGGCTGTCAATATCAACCCGGTGTAAGGCACAGCCAGCCTCAGGATGGCCACCAGCTTGGTGAAATCCGCATCGTCAACCTGGTATTGTGGATCTACCTCGAAGCCCGATGCCGACTTGATGCGTGGGAATGAGATGGTGTGTGGCCCCACATTGTAAACGGCCTCGAAGTGGTTGACGTGGCGAACCAGTCCCAATACCTCGAATCGCCAGTCGTAGAGTCCCAGCAATGCGCCAATGCCCACATCGTCGATGCCGCCCTCTTGTGCTCGGTCGAGCCCGGTGATGCGCCAATCGTAGTCGCGCTTGATGCCGCCCAAGTGCACCTTGGCATAGGTGGGGCGGTGGTAGGTTTCCTGAAAAATCTGGTAGGTGCCGATTCCTGCTGCTTTCACCGTCTTGAAACCTTCCACGTCCAGCGGTGCCGCATTGATGTTGACGCGCCTGATTTCGCCCATGCCGTGTTTTACGCTGTAAACCGTCCGAACCGAATCTGCAATAAATTGGGCATCGTACTTGGGGTGTTCGCCATAAACCAGAATCAGCCGTTTGTGGCCGGCATCCTGCAGGGCTTTTACCTCGTCAACCAGTTCATTGTTGGTGAGCGTGGTGCGCTTCTGCTGAGTGTTGGCCGAGCGGAATCCGCAGTAGGCGCAGTTGTTGATGCATAAATTGCCAATGTACAAGGGGGCAAACAATACGATGCGTTTCCCGTAAACCCGCTCCTTGAGTTCTCTGGCGGCCTGTTTGATCTCCTCAACCAACTCGGGGTCGTTGGCATTGACCAAGACCGCAGTTTCCTGAAGCGAGAGTCTTTGCTTGGCCAGCGATTTGGCAATCACCCCGCGCACCTGTTCCGCGGTGGGGTTTTGGTTTTGTTGGAGGATATCGTTGATCTCGTCGCTGTCGATGAAGTTCTGGTTGGCAACATCGGGAATCTTGTATTGTTGGGGACTATATATTATTGACATGGCGTTGGTGTTTGTTACCACAAAATTAGCATAAAAATACTGTTTTAGGTATCGCAATACCTGATTGTTTACATAAAAGAAGGCCGGGCTCATTCTTTTTGTCCCGGCCTCTTTTTTTCAGATGTATTCGTTGAGGATGCGTTTGACATCGTCGGGCGACACCCTTCCATAAACTTTTTCACCCACGGTGACTACCGGTGCCAGACCACAGGCACCCACGCAACGCAGGCAGCTGAGCGAGAATTTGCCGTCGGGGGTGGTTTCGCCCACCTTCACCTTGAGCTGGCGCTTGAATTCGTCCAGCACCTTTTCAGCGCCTCGCACATAACAAGCCGTTCCCATGCAGATGCTGATGGGATGCTCGCCTTTGGGCAGCATGGAAAAGAAGCTGTAGAAGGTGACCACGCCATAAACGTGGGCCACCGAAACATTGAGTTCCTGTGCCACCACCTCTTGCACTTCGGCCGGGAGGTAGCCAAAAATTCCTTGGGCCGAGTGCAAAACATTGATCAGTTCGCCTTTGTCGTGTTTATATTGGGAGCAGACCTCTTTTAATTCCTGAACCTTATGTTCGGGCAGTTTGATACGTGCCATATTGAATCGCTTTTTCTGTTAAAACTTAAATTTCGATGTTCTTTTGCTTGTCGAAGTAATGGGTGTGCAGCAACTCATGCGACTTGTGGCCGCAGGGCTTGCCCAGGAACTCTTCGTAAAGCTTGATGATATGCGGGTTTTCGTGCGATTTGCGCAAAGGCTTGTTTTGGTCTTCGCGGTAAAGCGCTTGGGCACGTTTCTTGAGTATTTCAACCTTCCCGTGGTGGTAGGGTTGTCCGCCACCGCCGATGCATCCGCCGGGGCAGGCCATGATCTCGATGGCGTGGTATTTCGATGTGCCGGCTTTCACCTCTTCCAACAGTTTGCGGGCGTTGCCCAGCCCGTGGGCGATGCCGATGTTCAGTGGGAATCCGTCGAAGTCGATGGTGGCAGAGCGGATGCCTTCTAATCCCCGGAGTTCCCTGAAATCAACCTTTTCAAGAGTTTTTCCGGTATGGACTTCGTAGGCTGTGCGCACGGCCGCTTCAATTACCCCTCCAGTGGTTCCGAAAATAACGGCGGCTCCGGTCGATTCGCCCAGTGGGTTGTCGAACTCTTCATCGGTCAGCGACTCGAAATTGATGTTGGCGTTGCGGATCAGCTGAGCCAATTCGCGGGTGGAGATGCTGATGTTCACATCGGGATCGCCATTGGTTGAAAATTCATCGCGCGAGCACTCATATTTTTTTGCCAGGCAGGGCATGATGGAGATTACCACCAAATCCTCACGCTTGACGCCGATTTTCTGCGCAAAATAGCTTTTGGCAATGGCGCCAAACATCTGTTGTGGTGACTTGGCTGTGGAGGGAATCTCTTTCAGTTCGGGGAAGTGGTGTTCGAAAAAGTTCACCCAGCCCGGGCAACAGGAGGTTAGGATGGGCAGGTTGGCATCCGCCTCGCCATTGAGGTGCTTGGTCAGGCGATGCAGCAGTTCGGTGCCCTCTTCCATGATGGTAAGGTCAGCGGCAAAGTCGGTGTCGAACACGTAGTTGAAGCCCAGCTTTTTAAGGGCTGAAACCATTTTGCCGGTCACCAAAGTGCCCGGTTCCAGCCCAAACTCCTCGCCCAAGGCTGCACGCACGGCTGGAGCGGTTTGCACCACCACGGTTTTTGAAGGATCCACCAGGGCATCAATCACATCCCAGGTGTGGTCGCGCTCGGTGAGGGCGCCGGTGGGGCAAACGGCCACGCACTGTCCGCAGAAGGTGCAGGTGGAGTGGTCCAGATCCATCTCGAAGGCCGGCGACACCACCGACATAAAGCCCCGGTTGATGGCACTCAGCACTCCCACGGTTTGCACTTCGTTGCAGGCGGTTTCGCAGCGGCGGCACATGATGCATTTGTCCATTTCGCGGATGATGGCCGGCGACAGGTCGTTCTTGTAGTGCGATTGTTCCCCTTTGAACGGGATGTTGCGGATGCCCAGTTTTTGTGCCAGGCTTTGCAGTTCGCATTTGCCCGACTTGGCACAGATCAGGCAATCAAAGGGGTGGTCGCTCAGGATCAGCTCCATGATGGTGCGGCGGGCATTGATCACCCGCATGGAGTGGGTGGAGACGTTCATCCCCTCGGTACACTCCGTTTTGCACGATGGCGCCAGGTTGCGGCGTCCGTCAACTTCCACCACGCAGATGCGGCACCCCCCTGGTTTGTTCTCAAAATTCATGTCGTCCAGCTTCATGTGGCAAAGCGTGGGAATCTCTATGCCGATGGATTTGGCTGCATCCAGAAGCGTGGTGCCGGCTTCCACCACCACCGGCTTATTGTCTATATTTAATTTGATGATCTTCATTTGTTTGCATTTGATGTTTGGTTACTAAGCAATGGGTGTTTCAATTGATGCTGATGGCGCCAAACTTGCATTTTTCCATGCACGCGCCGCACTTGATGCAGACGGCCGGATTGATGACATGCGGCATTTTTTTGTCGCCGGTAATGGCATCCACCGGGCACACCCGTGAACAAAGGGTGCAACCCACACACTTTTCAGCATCAATCACATATTGCATCAGCGATTTGCATTGGTGCGATGGGCATTGCTGATCCTTGACGTGCGCCAAATACTCGTCCATAAAGTTGTCCATGGTGCTCAATACCGGGTTGGGCGATGTTTGCCCCAAACCGCACAATGAAGTGTCCTTGATTACATTGGCCAGGTTGCGCAAACGCATCAGATCCTCTTCTTTACCTTTGCCTTCTGTTATTTTTTCCAACAGCTCGTGCAGCCTCTTGTTCCCGATGCGGCAGGGGGCACATTTGCCACAGCTCTCTTCAACGGTAAATTCCAGGTAAAATTTGGCCATGGCCACCATGCAGTCCGTTTCGTCCATGACAATCATCCCACCCGAGCCCATCATGGAGCCCGATTGAATCAGGTTGTCGTAGTCGATGGGCACATCCAGGTGCTTTTCAGTCAGGCAACCGCCCGACGGGCCACCGGTTTGCACGGCTTTGAATTTTTTGCCATCCTTGATGCCGCCGCCGATGTCGAAGATGACTTCGCGCAGGGTGGTGCCCATAGGCACTTCAATCAGCCCCACGTTGTTGACTTTGCCAGCCAGAGCGAACACCTTGGTCCCCTTGCTCTTCGCGGTGCCGATGGCGGCAAACCAAGGGGCGCCCTTCAGCAGGATGACTGGTATGTTGGCATAGGTCTCCACATTGTTCACGTTGGTGGGCATGCCTTTGTAGCCGCTTTCCGAAGGGAAGGGAGGCTTCACGGTGGGCTCGCCGCGCAATCCCTCCATGGAGTGGATCAGAGCGGTCTCCTCGCCACACACGAAGGCACCGGCACCATAACGTAACTCTATGTCGAACGAAAAATCGGTTCCCATGATGTTGTCGCCCAGCAACCCCATTTCGCGTGCTTGCGCAATGGCAATTTTGAGCCGTTGGATGGCCAACGGGTATTCGGCTCGGATGTAGATCAAACCTTTGGAGGCACCGGTGCAATAACCGTTGATGGCCATGGCTTCCAATACGGTGTGTGGGTCGCCTTCGAGGATGGATCGATCCATAAAAGCACCAGGGTCGCCTTCATCGGCATTGCAGACCACATATTTTTGCGCGGCCTGCACTTTGCGCGTGATGTCCCATTTTAGACCGGTGGGGAATCCGCCGCCACCGCGCCCCCGTAGGCCTGAGTCAATGATGGTTTGGATCACCGTTTCGGGCGTCATCTCGGCAAGGGCCAGTCCCAGAGCGGCATAGCCGTCGCGGGCAATGTATTCGTGTATGTTTTCGGGATTGATGAAGCCGCAGTTCCTCAATGCTATGCGCAGTTGCTTGCGGTAGAAGCCCATGTGTTTGGAGTCGGAAACGGTCTGTTTGGTCTCGGGATCCACATAGAGCAACCGGTTGACGGTGCGCCCTTTCACTAGGTGCTCGGCAATTATTTCTTCAGAGTCCTCCGGTTTCACATGTACATAGAACGTGTTGTCGGGGATGATTTTCACGATGGGGCCCTTCTCGCAAAAGCCAAAACAGCCCGTTTTCACCACCTGAATCTCCTGTTCCAGGCCGTTGTGCTCTATGGCGTGGCGCAAACTTTCGATGATCTCCTCGCTTTGCGAAGCCCTGCATCCGGTGCCACCGCACACCAGGATGTGGTTCTTTATCAGATTATTGTTCATGGTTCGGGTTATTCTTGGTCGGTTATGGAATCGTAATTTACTGGTATGATGCCGTCAACCAGCTCACCCTTTTTGATGTACCGCTCAATGAGTTCGATCACTTTGGCATTGTCCACATATCCGAAAACAATGGGATCTTGGTTGGGAAGTTTGATTTCAAGGGTGGGCTCGGCATAGCAATAGCCCATGCAGCCGGTTTGGGTCACAATGGCATCGATGGCTTGGCGGTCGAGTTCCTCAATCAGGAAACCCATCACCTCCTTGGCCCCGGCCGCAATGCCACATGTGGCCATCGACACTTTTATCTGTACTTGTTGTTCCGGATTGTCGCTTTTTTCGCGCAAGTTGATTTTGCCTTTCAGCTCTTCGCGCAATTGCCGCAGGTCGTTTAGGGATTTGATTTTATTCATAGCTGTTAGATTTGGTTAAAAATCGGTTTCAAAACCTGATTCAATCAGGTTTTCATGGATAATTTCCCGGATAAGCCGTATGGCTTTGGGATTGTGGAAATTCTCCTCTCCAATGGCCTCTTTTAGTTCATGACTGCTGATTTGATAGTTGGTTATGTTGTTGTATGTGAATGTGAAATTGACCGATGGATGCCCCACCATCAGCAGGGTGATGGTTTGTGCCATATCGCCCCGGGGCAGGCAGTCGATATTGTTTCTGTTGAAGGTGGCCTGCAATCGGGTTCCTTTTCCTGGTTCCGATTCCAGCACAATGGAGCCTCCGGTTTGTTCGGCGTTTTGCTTGATAAGTGGGATGCCCAAACCCACTTTGCGCCTGGTGCGTGAGGTGAAGAACGGGTCGGAGACTTTTTCCAGCATTTCCGCATCCATGCCGGAACCATTGTCTTCAACCGCCAGCGTGATGGTTTGGCTGTCTTCCCTTACCAGCAGCCTCACCTGCGATGCTTTGGCACGCACCGAATTTTGCGCTATATCCATCATATGCATCGATAGGTCTTTCATGGGTTATGACTTGAGAGTTTGTTTGTGACGGTGGCAAACAATGTCTTGGTTGAGCTTCAAACTTCTTCGCAACGATTCGAAATCGGGCGTTGCCAGTTCTAAGCTTGTGAAGGCCGATCCCATCTGGTGCAGGTAATGGGCATCGGAGGCGGTGATAAAAGTGTGCCCTTTTAAATAAGGGTGGATCTTTAAAAATTGTTCGGTGGTGGTGTGCGGGCTCAACTCGATGGCATCGAATTGAACGTCGCTTGGCACAAAGCCCAGCTGGCTAATGATGCTGTTGCGGCTTTTGTCGGCATGGGCGGCAATAAACAAGCCATTGAGGTGGTGCACCTTTTTTTCGGTCTCAGCGAGGGTGGCGCCAAGGGCCGAGATCAAAAGCCGCTCTTCCTCTCCGGCAATGTTCTCTTTGGCATCCACCCACATCTGGTCGCCGAATTTGTCGGGATCATTTTCAACGTTGGGGAGTTGGGTGTCCAGCCACTCTTGAAATGCGCCAAGGTCATGGGGATTCCCGAAGAGCGCCAGACAGTGAATCTCCTCGCGGGTGTTTATTTCGGCACCGCAAATCACCGTGATGCCTTTGCTGGCGGCCAGTTCAACAATGGTTTGGCATTGCCGGGTGGTGTTGTGGTCGGTGATGCCGATGATCTCAAGTCCAAGCCTTGCTGCTGTTTGAATGATGTTAACAGGGCTCATCTCCAGACTTCCGCATGGCGAAAGAATGGTGTGGATGTGCATATCAGCCTTGTAACAACTCATGGTACCTATTTTTTGATCAGCTCATATATTTTCCCGGTGATTTCGAATGTTTCCAGATCGGTGCCCAACAATGGGATCCCTTCGTTCTGGCTCTGTGCAATGGTACCCTCTTCGGGTGTGTTCCCCTTTACAATGACTACGGCGGCAATGTCTTTGAGCGAAGCTACGGCCATCACGTTTTTGTGTGTTTGCAGGGTGATCCAAATGTTCCCTTCTTCCGCATGGCCAATCACATCGCTCAGCAAATCGCTGGTGTAGCCACCGTTTATCTCTTTGTTGCAACCTTCCTGCCCACCAAATACCTTCAGGTCGAGGGCTTCAATCAGTTCAGATACCTTCATGTTTTGCTCCTTTTTTATAACAATCTTTGTCGAGGCGGTCTTTGCCCCATGTTTTTTCTATTATTCTGAATGCGTGTTCGTTACTTAGTTTTCTGTTTTTTTCCATCATCCGTTGCATGAAAACGCAATTGGAGAGGTAGGCTTCGTTGCGCACCACATCTTCGGCCAAGCTCAGGCAGTTGGGCGAGCCGCAGGCACCACAGTCGATACCCGGCAGGTAGCACATCAGCTGGCGCACACGCTGCATCCTTTTTAAGGCAGTCTCCATATCTTCATGCAGTTTTACCATGGAGCGCGCCTCTATGGTTCCTACCTTGAGCTTCTCTTTGATATAGGGGGTGTAGTAGTCGTGGTCGGGAATCTCATTGGGTTGATCAGCCATTTTATCGGCATGGCGATTCATACGCTCAACGGTCAGAAAGCGGTTTTCCGACATCAACACTCCCCCGGCACAGCTGTGGTCACAGGCACGCAACTCCAAGAAATCAACATTGATGATCTCCCCGTTTTCGAGCCGTTCCAGGAATTTCATCACGTTGTGTATCTCGTCGATGGCCAGGCAGCGCCCCTTCATGTGCATGGCCTCGCCGTTGGTGAGGCTCCACTTCAACCCGTCGTGGGAAAAGAGGGGCGCCTCGTGCAGCGGTTCTTCCTGGTGGGCATGCAATTCCTGCAACACTTTGTTGTATAGGAAATCCATGTTAATCACCCCATCAACATACGATTGGCTTTCGCCCACCGGACTTTTTACCGTGGCGATTTTGGCCGCACAGGGGGTTACATAAAAAATACCAATGTCGCTGGGCGGGATGCCATGGTCTTCGGTGATTTTACGAATCAGCACGGCTGAGGCATCGATGGGGGGCTTCAGGGGGATGATGTTTTCCACCAACGATGGGAATTTCACCTGGATAAGCCGCACGATGGCGGGACAAAACGGGCTGATCAGTGGTTTTTCCGCTTCAGGGTTGTCTTGGTATTCTAAAATGGTGTCCTTAAGGTAGCTAACCGAGAACTCGGCCGGAACCACTTCGTGGAAACCCAGTTTGTAAAGTCCGTTGGTAATTTGCGCCACGCTGTAATCCTTCGAAAACTGCCCGATGAAAACGGATGGCAGTATGGCGATGCGGAACTTGAAGTCAAAGATCTTCTCAAAGTCGTCCTGTTCCACGTAGATGGCATTCACCGGGCAGGCTTTCATGCACTCTCCGCAATCCACGCACCAATCCTTGCGGATGGTGGCCAAACCTTCGCGTATGCGGATGGCACCTGTTGGGCATGACATCATGCAATGCGTGCATCCGTAGCATTTGTTCACGTCGATTTTTAAAGCATGGTAAAATTGCGAATTCATCCGTGTCCCTTCAATTTAAATATGTTGTTAATCTGACGGTGGTGCCCTTTCCCACCTCGCTGGTGATGTCTAGTTTGTCGGCATTGCGCTTCATGTTCGAAAGCCCCATGCCCGCACCAAATCCCATCTCCCTAACCTTTGGGGAGGCCGTGCTGTAACCCTCTTTCATGGCCTGCTCAATGTCGGGGATGCCAGGTCCTTCATCCTCAATGCTGATCTCTATCTTTTGGGCGTCGATGTTGACGGTGATCCATCCTTTGTGGGCATGAGCCACCACGTTCACTTCACCTTCGAACAGTGCCACCACGATCCTTTTGGTGATACGAGGATCGACATTCAGCTGCTTGAGTATTTTCTTCACCTCACTGGAGGCATATCCTGCTTTGGTGAAATTGCCCCCCTCTACTTCAAATTTAAAATCCATCGTTCAATTAGTAAACCGGTGGTAAACCCATGTTATTTAGAATGCCTATGGCTTTATACATCGAGTACTGGCACTCCAGCAAAACAATGTTGTTCTCTTTGGCTATGCCGACCATCGTAGGGGTGGTTTTTTTCGCACGCACAAAGAGGATGCATGAGATATCAGCCATTTCTGCCGTTCGGATGGTTTGTATGTTCGCCAATCCGGTGATCAGAAGCAGTCCTTCGGTGTCAAGGGTCAATACATCGCTCATCAGGTCGCTGGCAAAACCACACTTCACCTCCTTATCGGCATATTGCTCCCCGGTTATTATTCGGGCATTGAGTTGATTACTGATCTCCTTTATGGTCATATTTTGTCATGTGCTTTATGAAAACTCCTTTTGTTCTTCAACAGGCCACCCTGTTTGCTTTGTAATGCCAAACTAATAGTTTTTGGTAAATTAAAAAACGATGTTTGAAATTCCATTGCAATTAAGATTGATTCTAAACTTATTTGGTAGAGGTGATGTTGTTTAAGTTGTTGTTTTGTAGGTATTTGTGTTTTTGTTTTCCTTTTTTTTGTTGAGTTGTTTTGGGATATGATTTTTACGCATCCCCATTACCCCCTTATGTCATGTATTGAATTAATTAGTTGATTGTTAGGTTTTTTATATCCGCTTGTTTTCCAGAGGATGCCATTCAAAAACCGATAATTTTCAGTATTTTGCGCCCTTATTGTTTTTTTGTTCCCGGGGTTGTTTATTTTTGTAATTCAAAGTTGGTTCTATTTTCATGAGGAATTATATACCGTTTATTTTTATTTGTGTTTTTGCATCATCCGTTTTGGCTCAAGATCTGCCGGTGGGTAACCGTTTGGGGGGAATGGCCGAAAATGGTGATGGAAGAAAAGAAGTCGCCATTAAACCTGCCGTACGTGCCTGGAGACTGATTGATGACTTAACCTTTGCCGACACCATTGCTGTGGACACGTTGACCACTTCTTTCCAGGTTTATAATCCTATATACCGCAGGAGTATCGGTAATGTGCATACCGGCAACTTGGGCGCGCCATCCATCTCTTCGATTCTCGACAACCGATTGCAACGACCCGATTTTATCTTTTACAATCCCTTGATCAGCTATTTCGATTATCCGCAGGATGTGATCTATTACAACACCCGCACCCCCTATGTCAATCTCACCTACCACAGTGGGCAGCCTAAGCGCCGAGCCGAAGAGTATGTGAAGGCCCTCTTTACCCAGAATATCAGCAAGAACTGGAATGTCGGCATGCAATATGCCCTCTATTCTTCGCAGGGGCGTTACGATGCCCAGAAGGCCAAGAACTCTGAGTTTCGTCTTTTCTCAAGCTATCATGGTAATAAATATAATGCCAGCGGTGGACTCATCTACTCCAAGGCCATACAACAGGAGAATGGCGGGATCATCAACGAAGAGGATATTTTGAATCCCAATGCTTCAGGCTATGATTATGACCAACCCGAAAATGTTCCGGTGTATTTCCGTGATGCGCAAAACTACCTGCGCAGCTTTCAAGTTTACTACAACCAATCGTATAATTTGGGGCAGTTGGCGCGTAAAGACAAGGAGGGAGAGGAGCAGTTGTTGCCCGTGAGCACCCTTTTTCATTCCTTGCATGTCGACTTGGCCAAGCGGCAATACACCATAGCCGAACTGCCCGATTATGCCAATGCCACCATTGAGAAATTCTATCCCAACGTCTTCATCGATTCCACTCAAACCGACGATCAAACGGAGTATACCCTGGTGAAGAACCAGTTTCAGATTAAATTCAACGAAGAGGCCAACTCCTTGTTGCGCTTTGGGTTGCGAGCCTTTGTGGGCAACGACATCCGTTTGTACAATACACCAGCACCTCCTTTTCGTGATGAGGACAACGAGGTATTCTACCGTTATAACGACACCACCCTGGTCACCAGTTATGTGGGCGGGCAGCTGTTTAAAAACATCGGGCAAACTTTTCGATGGAATGCCGGCATGCGGTTCTATTTTCAGGGATACCGGGTGGGTGACCTGGAGGTGACCGGGAAGGTGGCCACCAACTTCCGTTTGTTAGGGGAGCCAACCCAGTTTTTTGCCGATGGGGGCTTTTTCCTCCGCTCTCCCGAACTTTTGGAAGAACACTTCTTCTCCAACCACATTAGATGGGATCAATCGCTGATACGCGAGAAAACATTGAAGGTGCGGGGTGGCATCAGGCTGCCCGAATTGAAAATGTACCTGACCGGGGCTGTGCGGAGCATCAATGGTTATATCTATTACAACCAAAATGGGGTGGCTGATCAAAACGAAGATTTGATACAGGTGCTTTCGGTGGAGGCTGCCAAACACTTCCAATGGTTGCGTTTGAACTCGATCAACCAGGCCGTGTGGCAATACTCCAGCAATAGCAACGCCCTGCCGTTGCCCGACCTGACGCTCTACAGCTCCAACTTTTACGAAAACATCCTCTTTAAGGTGTTGACGTTCCAAATTGGGTTCGACCTCCATTATCATACCAAATATTACACCCCTTACTATTTGCCGGCTACAGGGCAGTTTATTTCTCAGGACTTCAGGAAGGTGGGCAACTATCCCTTTGTTGACTTGTTTTTAAACCTCCAGTTGAAGCGGGCACGCATCTATGTGAAGTACGATCATGTGAACAAAGGGTGGCCCGACAACAACTATTTCTACACCATCGGTTATCCGGCCAATCCTCGCAGTTTGAAGTTTGGTGTTTCCTGGAATTTTTACGATTGAGTGTGAGTGCCTCGTAATCCTTTGGGGGTGTTGGTTTTTTGTTTAAACCAAAAAACAGGTTAACTTTGTGGCGAATTGATCGTTATGAAAAAGTTCATTCTGTTTCTCATATTGCCCGTTTTTGTGTTGGGTTGCCGCCCTAAGGTGCCAATGCAGGAGAGCGAGGAGGCTGCCGTCAGTTGCCATATTGACCTTGACAGCATCTTGCATCGTGGTACTATGCGCGTTTTGACGGATTACAACTCCGTGAACTATTTCGTGTATAAAGGTTCTCCCGTGGGGTATCAGTTCGAGCTTCTGAAGGCTTTGTGCGACCATTTGGGTATCACTTTGGAAATTAAGGTATCCAACGATAAGGAGAACAACATCAGGATGCTTTTGAATGGGGAGGCAGACTTGATTGCCACCAACCTGGCCGTAACCGCCAAGGATGCTCAGCGCATCGCCTATACGGTTCCTCATAGCCAAAGTCGTCAGATTTTGGTGCAGCGGTATTGGGATCAGCAGCCCGATGGACGCAAAAAAGCCAATCAGCTCCTCCGATCGCACAACGATTTGCCGGGAAAGACCATTTATGTGCTGAAAAACTCCTCTTATGTTGACCGTCTGCAGCAGATTTCGGAACAATTGGGTGATACCATCGGGGTGGTTGAGATCCCCGACTACGATGTGGAGCAGCTGATGCAGCTGGTGGCCGAGGGTGAAATCCCCTATACCGTTTGTTTTGAAAATATTGCTCAAGTTAATAAAGGGCTGTATCCCAATTTGGACATCAAAATGGCTTTGAGCGAGGCTTGCGATCTGGCCTGGGCTGTTCGTCCCGAGTCAAAAATGCTCCTGGGTGCCATCAACCGTTGGTTGGAAGATTTTAAGGCAGGGGCTCAATACCAGCGCATTTACCGTCGTTACTTTGTGAATTATCACCCCATACGCTCAGCTGGGTATGCCGATACTGTATTGTCGGGCGACCACAACACCGCTTTTGATGATATTATCAAAGCTAATGTGGTAAACACGGTCTTCGACTGGCGATTGATAGCTGCCCTGATCTACCAGGAATCGCGTTTCGACCCCGAAGCCGAAAGCTGGGCGGGTGCAATGGGGTTGATGCAGTTGATGCCCGAAACAGCCAAGCTGTTTGGTGTTGAATCGTTGCTTTCGCCCGAAGAGAATATCGAAGGGGGTATTCGTTTCCTATCCTGGCTCGATGAACGTATGCAGCACTTTGTGGCAGATAAGAATGAACGGATGAAGTTTGTGTTGGCTTCCTACAATGTTGGAATCGGCCATGTGATCGATGCCATCAAGCTGGCGGAGAAATTTGGGAAGAACCCGGCAGTTTGGGATAATAATGTTGACCTTTTTCTGCTGAACAAATCCAATCCGGCCTATTACAGCGATCCGGTGGTGAAATATGGTTATTGCCGTGGCGACGAACCCTACCAGTATGTGAAGAATATTGTGAGGCGTTATAACTACTATAAAACCACGTTGAATTAAACGCCGATCATTTTTCCTGTCAACAATAATTCTCTGAATTCGCTCAGGATCATAGCTGTGGCGCCCCAAATGATGTTGGTTTCATGCTGGTAGAAGGGGGAAACCACCTCCTGATTGTTGATCAGTTGTGAAAAAGTTTGTGGGCTTTCTTGGTTGATCAACTGTTTCACCGGCATCTCAATGATGTGTTCCACTTCTCTTGCATCGGGACAATAAGGTTGTGGTTGATGCCACCAGCCGATAAATGGTTGCACATTGAAGTTGCTGACCGGTATGTACAGCGAGGAGAGTTGCCCGATTATTTCGATGGATTTCGATGGGATGCCCAACTCCTCTTCTGTCTCACGCAGTGCGGTGTCGCAGATGGATTTATCATGGGGTTCCGCTTTTCCACCGGGGAGGCTGATTTGCCCGCTGTGCGAACCAGGGTAAGTGGTGCGCCTGATAAGCGGGAAGTGAATCTGGTGGTCTTTCTCGAAAAGTAGCACCAACACACTACTGTTCCGTGCCAGAGCCCGGTCAGGTCGGTTCACGCTGGTAAAACGGCTCGATGGCGACATCCTCACCTGAGCCGGCTCTCCCGGAAGTGGTTGGTCAAATAGTTTTTTGTAAAAGTTTATGTCCAAATCAAACATCGGTTGCTTATTGGGGTTGGGATGACTTGAAAATACATAAAAAAACAGCAAATTTCAAACCATAATGGACTTGCGTTGCTGAATTTTGTGATTTTTTGGTGAATGGGTCAGGACGACCCGTAAAAGAAGAAGTGGGGAGAGGAGGATTCGAACCTCCGAAGTCGAAAGACAACAGATTTACAGTCTGCCCCATTTGGCCGCTCTGGAATCTCCCCAAAAAACAAAAAAAAAGAGTTTACCATCTTTCGATAAACTCTTTGAGCGGGAAAAGGGGCTCAAACCCTCGACCCTCAGCTTGGAAGGCTGATGCTCTATCAACTGAGCTACTCCCGCATTAATTTATCCCATCAACATCTTTGACGGTTATTGATTGCCTTTTCAATATTTTGAACTCCCGCAAATCAATGTGAGAGCCAGTGGAGGGATTCGAACCCCCGACCAGCTGATTACAAATCAGCTGCTCTGGCCAACTGAGCTACACTGGCAATGGTTGTGGGGAGAGGAGGATTCGAACCTCCGAAGTCGAAAGACAACAGATTTACAGTCTGCCCCATTTGGCCGCTCTGGAATCTCCCCAAACAAAAATCATTAAAAAAAGAACTTTTAAGAGCCAGTGGAGGGATTCGAACCCCCGACCAGCTGATTACAAATCAGCTGCTCTGGCCAACTGAGCTACACTGGCAGGTGGGTAAGCTTACTGCATCGCACCGCTCAACCATTTACCCTTGCTGCTGTCAAGCCCTGGGGGGTTCAACAGGAGCTGGTCGTGCAGGACTTACCCGTATTGCGGTTGCAAAAGTAGGAATAATTGTTTTCTCTCCAAATAATATCCAGCCTTTTTTTTGGGTGTTTTGGTAACTGTTTGAAAATGAAAAGTAAAATTTTGCATTTTTTCGCATCCCGCCGCTTCCTTCTTCTTAGGGTGCGGTAAAACATGCCTTCCATTCCACAGGCATTTGCACCCGTGCATCTCTGTTTGTGAGCCGAAAATAGGCATGATTGGTTGATCCCGTTGGATGTTAACCCTGCTTTTTAGGCAAAACCCCCATAATCCCGATGGATTCAACCATTGTTTGTTGTTTTTTTGTCTTTAGTCATCGTTTATTGGTTACTTCTTCTTATTTTTACACATCTTAATAATAAATATTTTTAGCTATGGAAAAACAAAAACCTTCCCTGTTCCACCATGCCATGATGTATGGTTTGTATTTGGGGCTTGCCCTTATTGTGTACAGTCTGATTCTGTATGTGGCTTCATTGAACATGAATTCTACGTTGAATTCATTAATCTATTTGGTTATCGCAGCCGGCTTATTTGTGAGCTTGAAACAGTATCGCGATGGCGTCAATGGTGGCGTAATGACTTTTGGTGAAGGCATGAAGCTGGGTATTTTGATCTCCGTATTTGCGGGGTTTCTTTCAGGCGTCTTCTCTTATGTTCTTCACTTGGTTGATCCTACCTTGATCGACCAGATTATTCAGTTTCAGCAAGAAGCCATGTTGGAAAAAGGCATGCCCGAAGATCAGGTGGCACAAATGGAAGAGGTGATGCGGAAGATGTCCAATCCTCTGATCATGGTTGTTTCTTCATTGTTTTCCATGGCTCTTGTCGGTAGTATCTTGTCGCTGGTGGTGTCGGCAATTTTGAAGAAAAAACCGGCCAATCCTTTCGATTCGGCAGTAAAAGAGGTGGAGTAAGCTCATGGATTTGTCAGTAGTCGTTCCTTTGTATAACGAAGAGGAGTCGTTGCCCGAATTGGTCGTCTGGATTCGCCGGGTGGCCAATGGCTTGGCAATCGATTATGAAATATTGTTGGTCGATGATGGTAGTAACGACCGCTCCTGGCAGGTGATTGGCGAGTTGGCTGAAGCCCATCCCCAAGTGAAGGGGATTCGGTTCCGGCGTAATTATGGCAAGTCGGCCGGTCTGCATGTAGGTTTCGAAGCTGCCCTAGGCGATGTGGTAATCACCATGGATGCCGATTTGCAGGACAGTCCCGATGAGATCCCTGCCCTGATGGAGATGATCAACCAACAAGGTTTCGATATGGTGAGTGGTTGGAAGAAGAAACGGCACGACCCGTTGAGCAAAACCCTGCCTTCAAAAATTTTCAACCGCACGGTGCGGTTGGTGTCGGGTATTCCATTGCACGATTTCAATTGTGGTTTGAAGGCCTACCGCAACGAGGTGGTGAAGAATATTGAGGTTTATGGCGAAATGCACCGTTACATCCCATTGATTGCCAAGCGCAGTGGTTTTGGTAAGATTGGCGAGAAGGTTGTGCAGCACCGCGAGCGTAAGTATGGTTATTCCAAGTTTGGCATTGAGCGTACCATCAAAGGGTTTCTCGATCTGATGTCGGTGACCTTCATCTCCAAGTTTGGCAAACGGCCCATGCACCTGTTTGGTACCTTGGGCACCCTGATGTTTGTGATCGGTTTTTTTGCTTCAGCTTGGCTTGGGCTTAAAAAACTTTGGTTTGTCTATCACCAAGTGAAAGCTCCTTTGGTGACCGACAGCCCCTATTTCTTTATTGCATTGACCTGCATGATTATTGGAACCCAGCTTTTCCTGGCTGGGTTTCTGGCCGAATTGGTCTCGCGCAATGGTCATGACCGGAATAATTATCAATTGTCAGGCAAAATCAATTGCTGATGAGCTCGTACAATATTTTGGTTGAAGCTTACGATGAACTGTTCCCGTTGAATGCGGGGATGGTTCATTTTGTTGAACAGCAGTTTGGTGCCCGGGTGAATGGGTTGCATTTGCTGGATGCAGGTTGCGGTACCGGTTCGTTGGCCATCGCCTTGGCGCGTCATGGGGCTGGCGTCAAAGCTTTTGACCTAAATCCAGGGATGGTGGATAAGGCCGAGGGGAAACGCCCTCAGGCACTCAACCTTATGTTTAGGGTTGGCTCCCTGTTGGATATGGAATCGCTGTATCCCGGCCAAATGTTCGATGGAATTCTATGTGTGGGTAACACCTTGGTGCACCTGCCCGACCGGGTGGCCATGGCTGCCTTTTTCGACCAGGCCATGCGGCTGTTGAAGCCCGGCGGCAAGTTGGTAGTACAAATGGTGAACTACGACAACATCATGGCTCATAAACCCGATTCGCTGCCGGTGATCAATACCAACCATTATTTGTTCGAACGAGGGTATGAATACACCGCCTCGGGGCATGTGCGTTTTATTACCAGCCTGTCAAATCTGGAAAATGGCCATTCGCTGAAGGATAGTACGCTGCTGTTGCCTTGTGAGAAGTCGTTTTTGGAAAGCGAGTTGGAAGGCCGGTTTCGGAAGGTGGGTTTCTTTGGGTCTTTTGATGGAGCTCCTTGGCATGGCGAAACCTTCCACACCATTGTGGTGGCTCAAAAATAAAGCACCCCGGATCTTTTTTCGTTTTGTAAACCGCGAAAAAGGATTTTGTTTATCGACCTGGGGTACTGATTTTTTCCTGTACAAATTTAATGATTTCTTCCTGCTGATCGGGATGGAACCAGAAATAACTTTTGTCGCGTCTGAACCAGGTGAGTTGCCGCTTGGCATATCGGCGCGAGTTTCGCTTGATGAGATCAATGGCTTCCGGTAGGGTTAGCTCGCCATCGAAATAGCTGAAAAGTTCTTTGTAACCCACCGTGTTCAAGGCATTCAAATGGCGCAGCGGGTAAAATGTCCTGGCTTCCTCTTCAAGTCCTTCTGCCATCATCTGATCCACGCGCAGGTTGATGCGCTGGTAAAGCTGGTCGCGGTCCATATCGAGGGCAATGCGCAGGATATTGAAAGGACGTTCACGCACGGTTTGGGTTCGCAGAGTGCTGTATGGCCCACCTGTCATGTAACACACTTCTACAGCATGGATCACCCGTTTGGGGTTTTTCAAGTCGATCTCACTGTAAAAAACCGGATCGAGCCTCAATAGTTCCTCCTGAAGAAATTCAAGCCCTTGGGTGTGGTACAGGTCCATTACCCGGGTGCGCACCTCCTGGCTGATGGTAGGCAGGTCGTCGATGCCATTGCAAAGGGCGTCGATGTACATCATCGATCCCCCCACCAGTAGGGCAGTCTCCTTTTCTTCAAAGATGCCCGCGAGCAGCTTCAACACATCCTGCTCGTATTCGTAAGCGTTATAGTAGTCGTGAATGCTGTGCGAACCAATCAAGTAGTGCGGTACGGCGGCCAATTGCCCGGGAGAGGGGGCTGCGGTACCGATCTTGATTTCACGGTAAATCTGTCGACTGTCCGACGATACAATCACGGTATTGAGCGCTTTGGCCAAACGGATGCTTAGGTCGGTTTTGCCAATGCCCGTGGGGCCGGTCAGCACCACCAAGGTTGGACGGCCGGTTAGTTTAGTATTGGTAGTCGTCGTCAAAACTCTCGGTGCTAAAATCGTTATCTTCGTCAAAGTCGTCGAATTGATCCATCTCATCGAACAGGTCGTCATCCTCAAAGGCAGAAAATTCTTCGGGTTGATCGAAGGCTTGATCCATTACGATTTGTGTTGGGATCTCCCCATTGCATTGGAGGCAAAGCGGCTCTGCCAGTGCGCCATCGGTCATGTTCATGACTTCAACAAACAGGCACCGTTCCGAAAAGAAATCGTAGACATACAAAAAACGTTGGTGGGCATCCTGTAGGTAATCTTCTACAACTGCGTCTTCCATGGTGATGGAGGGTGTGTTTTCGTCCATGGCCATATCCACCAGCGTGATTTCCGTTTCTTTGTTCCATTCTTGGTCGGTGGTGAAAAACGAAGCCATCTGCGAGGCATCGTAGTTTAATTGTTGTTGAATGGCCTTGTGCAGCTGCGCAAAAGTGGCACTGCCGTCGATTTGCATGTCCAGGATGAAATCATCATTTTCGCCCGAGAGGAACCTTAGGTTTAATATCATTTCTTTATGTAATGGCGGTTAAAGGCAGGTTAGGGTGCAATATTACAAAAGTTATGCCGCTGTTACAAGTGCTTTGTTTCGAATATTGGATCGCATTTTTGTTGAAAAAATTATCTTTACATCATTTTGCGAAAATGGCTCAAATATTGAATGCTCTTTTTCTTGAATTTAAGCTTTAATAATGGATGGTTTGGTTAGATAGCCGTCGATGGTAAATTTTTGATGATGAAGTGTCGTTTTTTTCTGGTTTGTTTTTTTGCTGCTTTTTTTTCTTCTGTTCCATCATCTTTGGCTTCCGAGCCATCGGATTCTACTTGTACCGGGATTGTTGACAAAAGTATTGCCCTGGCCGAGCAACTGTTGAACCTGATGGCTTATGAAACCCCCCGTTATACCCTGGCTGCTTACCCTATGTTGGGCTATTCGGATCGAACCGGCTTTGAAATTGGGGTAACCCCTGTATTGAGGTTTAATTCTCGCAAAAAAAACGACAATGGTTTCCATCGTCCGTCCACCATCGCGCCCTCGTTTCTGTTTTCCACCAAAGGCATGTACGAGGTGGAGATGGACATCATGCTTTTTACCAGGCATAACTGGTGCGTCAATTCCAAGGCACAATTCCTTTATTTGCCCGACACATTTTATGGTTTGGGAAACGGTGATAAGCTCAGCGATAATGCTTCCTTCGATTCCTATAAATACACTGTAGGAGGTGAGGTGTTGAGGGGTATTTCTGATCGGTTCTTTGTTGGCATTCAATATGATGTGAACTACCATCAGTTCGAAAATATCCGCAATCCGGAAAATAACCCCATGGCTCAGCTCGATGGTTCGGTGATGGGATCCGGTGGCGGTTGGAGTAATGGTTTGGGGCCGGTTGTGCGGTTCGATAGCCGAAATAATGTGGTTTATCCTTCTTCCGGGTGGTATTTGGCGGCTTCCCATCTCACTTATGGTGGATTAACGGGGAGTAATTACCGTTTTGGTAATACCATGTTTGATGTCCGCCATTTTATTGACATCAAAGGAAGTGAGCAAGTATTGGCCTTTCAGGGTTATTTCAATTCGGTTTATGGTGATGTGCCTTTTTATAAGTTGTCCACCGCCGGAGGTAAGCGGTTGTTGCGGGGAATTGGGCATCCATACAAATACTTGGGTCGGCATGCCTGGCTTGCACAAGCCGAATACCGCCGGTATCTGTGGTGGCGCTTGGGTGCTGTTGTTTTTGCTGGTGCGGGCAATGTGTTCGATCATTTCGATGCTTCTGCTTTTGAGCAGGTGCATCTGATGGCCGGTGGTGGTCTGCGCTTTAGAGCCTTGCCAAAGGAAGCTCTCAACATACGATTGGATGTGGGTTTCACCAGCCGGGGCGACCATGCCATTTTCTTTACCATTCGTGAGGCATTTTAAACTGTGATCAGTAAACAGAGTTAGGAGTTTTGGGTTTTGAGTTCAGGTAACAGTAATCATGGAACAGTAATCAGTAACCAGTAAAATGAGTTAGGAGTTTTGGAATTTCATTCGCAAAGAGGTGACTCATTTTTCCGCTGCGCAGATGTGTCATCTTTGTTGCAGAGAGGCTCCTTTATGCAATATATCCGCAGCGAAATCTTTCATTTCGAACCAAGTCCGAAGGATTTCAATGTGAATAGCTGCTTGTGAAACTGGTGGTTGCAGGTTTCGCATAGAGCACAACGCCTAGGGTATTGAATTTTGCTAGTTTTGAGGCGCACATCGTTTTTGTTCACAGATGACGGATTTCTTTCCTGCGGAAAGCGCAAGCGATGACTTGGTTGCCTAAATTAGTTTTTGTTAGGTAGGTAGGGGGTTTTTACTCATGTTCAACCCGCTTCGGGGTTGGTTTGCCGTGGAGTCCCGAACCTGCAGATTTCATCCGTGGTTAATCATATTACGACCTCCGGTCTTTCTGTAAGAGTCGAAAAAGTGGACCCGTCGAAAAGCTTTAGAGTTTCAGAGTCTACCATTTCCTGCGTTCCCTCATTCTGCCTTAGGGGGCAGAATGAGGTGCTTTTTTCAGCCGTGTAGCGGGGGCATCTTTGTCGTTTTAGTGTTCTTAAGATTATATAAGCCGCGTAGTGGCGATATCTACTCTTTGATGCTGTTTTATTGTTGTTATTCGAATCTTTTGTTTACTATATTTTTAAAGCATACCAAAATAGTATGAAAAAATTATTTGCATGACGTTATGCTTTTTATATATTTTTATAAGTAATTGATCGAGTGGTGTATTATAATTGCTTATATTTGTTGTGTAAATATATAAAACTAGTAGGGAATGTTTTCAAAAAAGCTCCAGTACGGCCTTCATTTCCTTTTGTTGTTGCGGGGTAGTGAGGGGCTTCAATACATTGGTGTGGCAGTATTGGTGGAGGAGGAGAAGATGCCTCGCAAATTTGTGGAAGCCATTGCTGTGGCCTTGAAGAAGGCTGGTTTGGTGGAGGTGAAGCGAGGTGCCGGTGGTGGTTACCGTCTGGCGCGTCCTTTGTCGGGTATTTCCCTTTTGGATGTTTGGCAGGTGCTGGAGCATGCAGGGGCAGAAGAGGTTGCGGGTGATGGAACGGTACGCCAAATGGTGGTTGGGGAGTTTCTTCAATCGGTGGCAAGCCAGTATCAAGTTATGCTGGGCTCCATTATGTTGGATCAACTTGAAGGCCTTTTGTTGAAAGAGAATGATAAAATGATGTATTATATTTAATCTGATCGTTATGGAAAAGAGAATTGCGGATGATGTTCTGTCGTTGATTGGGGGTACGCCAATGGTTAGGATCAATCGTTTAACTCAGGGCGCTGGTGCTGAGGTGGTGGCAAAACTGGAGTTTTTCAATCCGGGGAGTTCGGTGAAGGATCGGGTGGCTTATGCCATGATTGAGGAGGCTGAGCGAAGCGGTAAGCTGGATCGCGATACAGTGATTGTAGAGCCCACCAGTGGTAATACTGGCGTTGGGTTGGCCATGGTCTCTGCCGTAAAAGGTTACCGACTGATATTGACCATGCCCGAGAGCATGAGCGTGGAACGCCGCAAGTTGCTGATCAAATTTGGGGCTGAGCTGGTTCTTACGGCTGCAGAAAAAGGGATGCGGGGTGCCATCGAAAAGGCCAACGAGTTGGCGGCTACTCTGCCCAAGACTTTCATCCCCCAGCAATTCAACAACCAGGCCAATCCGGCCATGCACAAACGCACCACTGCCCAAGAAATATGGAATGATACGGCTGGAGAGTTGGATGTTTTTGTTGCCGGTGTAGGAACTGGCGGAACCATCACTGGCGTTGGGGAATTTCTGAAGCAGAAAAACCCGGCTATCCGCATTGTAGCGGTAGAGCCGGCCGATTCTGCCGTGCTCTCAGGGCGCGATGCCGGGCCGCATAAAATACAAGGTATTGGTGCCGGTTTTGTGCCGGGGGTGCTTAATACTTTGGTTTACGACGAAATTATCGCGGTAAAGAACGAGGATGCCATTGAAATGTGCCACCACGCCTCGGTTTGCGAAGGGATTCTCTGCGGATACTCATCGGGTGCAGCCCTTTGGGCGGCCGTGCAATTGGCTGCTCGGCCTGAGAATCAGGGTAAGCGTATTGTGGTGCTGTTGCCCGACACTGGCGAGCGTTACCTGAGTTCATTTACCATTGATTGATATCTGTCATTCCTGTAGTAGCCAGGTATTTGTATGACGTATTGATGGCAGGTTGCTGTCATTGGTAGCCTTAGCCAGCGGCAGAGCCGCGCAATATTTGTAGAAAACCCCCATTCCCAAAAATCCATAAGGTGCAGAGCACCGGAATATTTTCTTCCATGTGGTGATTAATATTCCGGGGCTTCGATCTTACCAACATTACTTCTTTTCTCCTCTATAAATATTTCGAGGTGAATCTCTTTTGATCATATCGTTAGGTGAAGGGTTTAATGATGGCTTAAAAATTAAACCCTGCCCTGAAAACAACTTCGTTGAATGTGCCATTGTTGAAACCAGCAAAAACACCTAGGCGGGCAAAAAGGAATATCTGGCTGATGCCATAGCCCACCTCCGTGTAGTGTTGGTTCTGGGGTAGTGTAATGTGGTGGAGGTAGATGTTTTCGAGCCAGAGGCGGTTGCTGAAAAATGGCAGGTATTTCAGTGCCAGGCAGGGCGATGCGTATCCGCCCGACATCCGCAGGTACCACTGGTTGGTGGAGAGCAGGTAGGGTTTGGTGGTGCTGAAAGCGGTTTCCCAATCGTCGGTGCCGGCAGGAAGGTCGCTGCCTCTGAAATGTTGCCATCTGGAAAAATGCAGGTCGGAGGCGTTGAAAAATTTCCCGAATTCGGCAGTCCATTGCAAATTGTGAAAAACTGCCCATTCACGTTTTTGTGTTGCCCGTAGTTGTAGATGGGTATATTCTGACCGACTATCCCACAGGGGTGGGATGCCTTGCTGGTAGCGCAGGGTGAACGTTGGGTAATCCGATCCCATGGGGATTCGCCGCCCTTTGTGCAGACGGTATTTCAGGTGAGGCGTGTAACTCAGTGTTGCATCCACAAAGGTTTGCGACGAGTTGGAAAGGTTGATCTCCCTTACCTCGTTATTGATGGGGTAGTTCGGTTTGTATTGATTTTCTTGTCGGAAAAAAGAGTAATTGGTCTGGTTCTCTTGCTGGATAAAATATTGGTATTGAGCCGAAACTGACATGTTGAATCCGTGGGCAAGCTCCATGTTTTGCGTGATGGCAAATTGGTGGGTTCGCATCAATACTTTGTAATTGTCCTTCAATAATAGGTTGTAAAGGCCGTTTAGTTGAGGGTTGACGCCCAGGCTGCCTTTTAGGTCGGTGTTGGAATGGCCGGCCAATAACCATAGGCTGTATCTTTTTGTCTTGCCAGTAAGGAATCCTGCTTGGATGTTCCAGTTCACCTTTTTTTGAGCAAACGCATAGCCAGCCGTGCCCGAAAAGTTGATGGTGCGGATGGAATCGAGTTTTAGCGAGGCATTGATCTTTTGTTGGTAGTCGAATCCTGTCACCGGGTGAAATGAAATGTGTGCGGGGTTGACCAGGCCATGGTAGTGGATCGTTAGGGTGCTGTCAAACGCATGGTAACGCCGTCCGCCCATGATCAGATCGGATAGATGGTGTTTTTTTTGTTTGGTTTTTACCGTGTCGGTGGCTGTGGGCATGGCCTTCAATTTGAGGGAGTCTTTTTTCTGGAAGCTGCCAACTTCCTCAGGCGTGAGGGGGACGGGTCGTAATAGATCCCAATCTTCATTGGTGCGTTTGATGCTGTCGGTTCGTTTCACAAACCGGTAGTTATCTTTGATTTCGAGCGATTGAGGCAGTGTATCGTTGAGTCGTTCCTGTTTCTCCATCAACCGGACAGCTTTGGCCATGTCGCGGTTGTTCAGCTCCGGCTTTGCCAGGATCTCCTCCAGTTTTTTGCGGGTCTCTTCGCTCTTTTGTTCTTTGACGGTTTTCTCCCGTGGGGAGCTTGTCGCAACAGGCTTTTCTTCCGGTTGAAGGGTTGCCATGCGTGTTTTGTCGAGCACCACCGATTTGTATTTTACCGAACCTATGTAGGAGGCATCGGCTTTGACGCCCATGATGGCGGCTTCTATTTTGAAATTGTGGTTGACCGGCAGCCATGTTTGTTCCTTGACTGGCGCAAAGGTTTGGCGGATGCGTATTTTTCCGAAAAATGCTTCATTGCTCAGATCAACCGATTGTAGTTGCCATGTTTTGTCCTCTATGTAGATGTGACCTTCAAATAACTGTTGGCTTTTCCGCCTTGGGATTACCCTTATTTGGTTGATTTCGGTGCCTTGCTGGAGGAAATAGCCTTCGTAAACAAAGCGGTAATGCGAAAAGGCCGAAGGGGCGAGGGGTGAAATGGTGGTGCCGATGTTGGGTTGGTAAAAACTGCTGTTGATGTAGCCTATGTAACCATCGTCGTCGGTGCCGGTTTGTGGGAACGTGCTTCGCGTGGAGATGATTTTGTGTTCGTATTGGTCGGGTGCGCGGAAGCTGATTTCATTGAGCGATTCGAGTGTGAAGAGGTCGCCCGATTTTATCTTGGCGCCGTTAACCTCCATCTTGTTGGCAATCAGGCGGGGTATCTTTTTCATGTGTAGCGTACCTTTGATGTACACTTCCGATTGGAACGCCTCTACGGCCCTGAGGTTGGCTGGTGCGTGGGCAATGGCTTTGCGCATGATGGCATAGGCCGGATCCTCTTTGCCCGAGTAGATGCGCACCTCCTTGATGCTGATGGGTTGTCGTTTTAATACAATATCTTGCCGGATGGTCTGGTTGCCAATCGCAACGTTGATCTCCTGGCTCTGGTAGCCCAGTGATTGGAATACTATGTGGTAGGTGCCTTTTTCAAGATTGATGTGGTAGGTGCCCTGCTCGTTGGTGGTGGTGCCGGTTGTTGTCTCTTTGATAAAAATGGTCGCGGCCGGAATGGTTTCGCCGTCGTCACCCTTGACGGTGCCTGTAATGCCCTGTGAAAAGGCATTCAATGCCTGAAGTGTCAATAAGAGAAGGATGGTTGCTTTGATCATGGGGTTAGGTTTGAAAATTTCTGACAAATATCATAAAAATATTGGTTTCTGAAATCTGGTAATGTTAATCTGGATATATTTGCACAAAAAGTGAATTATGCCAAAAATATCGCATCGGGGTACTTTGATGCCCTCCTCACCAATCCGCAAATTAGTCCCCTATGCCGAAGCTGCTAAGTCCAAAGGTATAAAAGTTTACCATTTGAACATTGGGCAACCCGATATAAAAACACCCGAAGTCGCCCTTCAGGCAGTGCGGAATGCCAATTTGCCGGTGATCGAATACAGTCATTCGGCAGGAATGCCTGAATACCGGCACCGTTTGGTGGATTATTACCGCGAAGAGGGGATTGATATTGCCATCGATGATATTTTGGTGACCACTGGCGGTTCGGAAGCGGTGCGGTTTGCCTTTATGAGTTGTCTCGACTTGTTGGATGAGGTGATAGTGCCGGAGCCCTTTTATGCCAATTATGAGGCTTTTGCCACTGAGGCTGGCGCCGTTATCAAGCCGGTGACTTCCACCATTGAAAATGGGTTTGCGCTTCCGCCCATTGCTGAGTTTGAAAAGATCATCACGCCGCGCACTAAGGCCATACTGATTTGCAATCCCAACAACCCGACGGGCTACCTCTATTCCGAAGAGGAGTTTATGTTGCTGCGCGAGATTGTGTTGCGTCACGATCTGTTCCTGATCTCCGATGAGGTTTACCGTGAGTTTTGTTACGATGGAGCTCGTCATTATTCAGCTATGTTCCTCCCAGGGTTGGAAGAGAATGTGATTATGGTTGATTCGGTATCGAAGCGTTATAGTGAGTGCGGTTTGCGCGTGGGAGCCCTCATCACTAAAAATAAGGCGGTGATCGCCTCCTCTTTAAAATTGGCTCAGTCGCGGCTTAGTCCGCCCACATTCGGTCAGATAGCTGCCATGGCTTCGTTAGATGTGGAAAAATCCTATTTTACGGAGGTGAATGAGGAGTATCGGTTGCGTCGGAACTTCCTTTTGGAAGGATTGAATCGCATTCCGGGTGTTTTTTCTCCTTTGCCCAAGGGTGCTTTTTATACGGTGGCCAGTCTGCCGGTGGATGATGCCGAGAAATTTTGCATCTGGTTGTTGAGCGAGTTTCAATATGAAAATCAAACCCTCATGATGGCGCCTGCCACAGGTTTTTATGCCTCTAAGGGGATTGGTCGGAACGAGGTGCGCATTGCCTATGTGTTGAATCGCGACGATCTGGCGCGGGCACTTGAAATTCTTGAAAAAGCATTGGAAGTTTATCCAGGTAGGTTGATGCACGGTAAAAAATAATATCTTTATACCGTGTTAGAATTTTGTTTGTTTATTTCAATTGACCTGGTTTGAGATACGAGTTATTTGTAGCGAAACGGATAATCAAGGGCGGGTTGCCCGGCAAGCGTTTGTCGGGACCTGTCATTAAGGTGGCCGTCTTGGGCATTGCTCTGGGGATGGTAGTTATGATACTATCCATGGCCATTGGCTTGGGTTTCAAGCGTGAGATCCGTGGTAAGATCGTTGGCTTTGGTTCCCATATTCAGGTTTTGAGCTACGATTACAACCAGAGTTATGAAACCTACGCCATTGTTGACAACCAACAGTTGTTGTCACAATTGGAAGAAACACCCGGGATCCGTCATGTGCAACGTTTCATAACCAAGCCTGGTCTGCTGAAATCGCCCGATGTGGTTCATGGGATTGTGTTGAAAGGGGTAGATGCAGGTTTCGATTGGTCGTTTTTTCAATCTATACTTGAGTCGGGTGAGTTGCCTGATTATACCGACTCGGTAGCATCTAATCAGATCTTGATTTCGGCTGATGTGGCTCGCATGATGCAGTTGCAAGTTGGCGATGGCGTGCAAATGTATTTCCTGCAAAATGCCATACGTGCCCGTAAGTTTGAGGTGGCAGGTATTTTCAATTCCCATTTCCCCGAATTCGACAATCTGTTTGTGGTGGCTGATATGCGCCACCTTCAGCAACTCAACAATTGGCAGTCCGACCAAATTTCGGGATATGAGCTTTTGATCGATGATTTTAAGAATATAGAGGCTTTGGGTGAGGAGGTTAATTATGTCACTTCGGCCTACATTGCCGACGATGGCGGCATGTTGCGCACCCGCACCATCATGCAGCTTCAACCACAGATATTCGGTTGGCTCGACCTTTTGGATACCAATATTGTGGTGATCCTGGTGTTGATTTTGGCAGTGGCTGGTTTGAATATGATCTCTGGTCTGCTGATACTGATACTCGAACGCACTAATATGATTGGCGTGTTGAAAGCCATGGGGAGCGACAATGTTTCGGTTCGCCGCATTTTTATCTACCTATCCATTTATATTGTGGGAAAGGGGCTTTTTTGGGGAAATGTAATTGGTGCTGTCATCTGCCTGGCGCAAGCACGATTCGGCTTTATCGCCCTCGATCCCAGTAATTATTATCTCGATACAGTGCCTATTTACCTGAATCCTGGTCACCTTTTGCTGCTTAATTTGGGTGCTGTGGTAGTCACATCCTTAATGCTGATTGCTCCTTCGTATTTGGTGGCTCGTATTACCCCTGTGAAGGCCATTCGATTTAATTGATCGGTTGGTTGCTTATTGTGAGGTGGTTAGGATTAATTCTTTCTATGGCTAGCCTCTTGTGATGGGTGGCAAAAATTCTGGTATCTTTTTTGTATTAATCCGATTGAATTACTTTCGAACTGCGTTGAATGACCTCTATTATTATACTTTTTATAATCGGGATGTGTGGCTGTTATTTTTGACGAATTGATTTATATAGCCGGTAGAGGTGGTTGTGTTATTTGTAATCTATCTAAATTAATCTTGTAACTTATTCTTTGTGATGGTTTTGTGAAAAAAAAGCCTTTGAGGAGTTGTTTTTTCAAAAAAAAGAGTATTTTTGATGAATGTTTATATTTTTTACATCAACGGTTTTGTTGAGTGATTTGAAAAACAAATAATAACTAAATTTTAAGTTTTATGAGAATTGCAAAAAGCCTGGTTGCAGTTGTGGGAGTGTTTTGTCTAATGGTTTCCTGCAGCAAAAGTGAGGATGTTGAAAATTTTGTGCAGGGAGGGGCAGGTGCCGATTTAAAAGTGATCGGTCGGTCGTTCGATCTCAAGTCGAGCATTGCAAAACTCACTTACACCCAAGTTCAGGCTGGATTTCAGGAAATAGTGTTTAGGCATGAAAATGGCGCTGGCGAACAATCGAATGTGATGTATGATGGTCGTTATCAGATTGATCTGTTATCTGGCACATCTACGCCCAAAATGAATACGGCCAATTTGAAGGCCGGGAAATATGTGGGTTTTGATGCGGTCATTGCCCCAGGGATCAATCATTCTTCCTTCTTGTGTGAGGCTGAATATGTGAATTCGCAAAATCAGAAGCTTAGGGTTGAATTTGTGACCAGCAAACGCATCGACATCTCCTATGCCAGCCGCGTTGGTTTTGTCATTAAAGAGGGTGATGTTTATACTTTTGTGTTGACTTTTATTCTGCCAACGTTATTTGATAATGTCGATTTGGATAATGCATCGGTGAAGGATGGTGTCATTCAGATCAATGCAACGACTAATGTGGCTTTGGCTGGTCAAATAGAGCAAAATATTGCTAAGGCAGTTGATTATGCTTATCAGATCAATGGGGTGAGCTTGCCTTTCTGATCTCTAGGGATAATAGGAATTCACAACCCCCAATGGCTTGGCTCTTGGGGGTTGTTTGTTTTAAATGATGATGGTTGACAGAATCAGAAATACGGAAGCCCCCATCGCCAGGAAGAAATAGATGTTCAGTGCTATAACTCCTTTTAGAATGGTTTTTTTTCGCGAATCGTTGTAGAACCGTCTTAAGCTGTAAAAGAAATAGAGGAAAAAAAGAAAGAATAAGATGGTCGATGCTGCGTCGGAATCGCTGATGTAGGTGCTCCAGAGGTGTCCGATGACCATCAACAGAAACATGACCACATGAATGTGGATGGTGTGGATTAAATGCGCAACGTAGTACTTCTCTCTTTTGCTGAACAACAGAAAAAGGATCAGGGCAAACAAAGGCATCAGAATCAGAAACGAAAAAGAAAGGTTGCGCATGAATTTTGCTTTGAACTCTCCGTAAGTGAGTGTTTTTAATTTCTCAACAACGATGGCCCAAAATCCGCCCTGTGTTGCCTTTTCCAATTCTGTTGATAGGGTGGCTTGTTTGCTGAATCCTGTTTTTTTATTTTGGATCAATTGCAAACTTTTTTCTATTTGTTCTTTCTCCTCGTTACTAATCAAACCTAGCGAATCCTTTTGTTTGATGACTGCTTCAATTGTTTGTTGGTTTAAACTGTCGTTCCCTATGTTTATGGAATCGATATAACCATATATGGTTTTGGCATCGTGTTCGTAATCTTGTTCAACTGTAAACACTATGGAGAAAAGCAGGATGGAGGCAAAAAAGTAGAGCTTGAACGGGTGGATGTGTCTGGCGATTTTGCCATTCATGTATTCCTTGGCCAGGAATCCTGGTTTGAAAAAGAGATAGATCAATGACTGGAGCAGGTTTTTGTCGAAGGAATAGTTGTTCTCAAAATAGGACACAACGGTTTGCTTGAGCGTTTGATGAGTCACCAAGGCATATTGACCACACCGGGGGCAATACATCTCGGTCAACTGCTTTCCGCAGTTTTTACAATGGGTATAGGTTGGTTTCCTAATCGCACTCAGGCTTCTTTGCTTATGGAGGCGAAGCCGCAGCTTTCGCAGGGGAATGGCTGCCTGTTTTAGCCTTTTTTTGGAGATCATTGGGTTGAAGTTTTTCATGCGGCTAAAAATAGTAAATGTTCCAAAATTTAGAAATGAAATAAGCTTTTATAAGTTGATGGGACTGAAAATGAAAACCACACCAATCAACAGGTGGTTCCTGATAGAGAGGTGTGGCAATATTAATGATGGAGGAGCCTTTTACCGGTTGGCCAGGTTAAGACCCAATGCTTTGTTGTATTCGGCAATGGCCACTTTGTTTTGGAAGTTGGCGCTCACCACATTGGTATAGGCTTGCAGCCAGCTGATCTGAGCCGAAAGCACATCCAGTATGGGAAGCCGACCCTCGTTGTAACTGATGGTGTTGAGCTTTAGGTTTTCGGTGGCGATGGTCAGGTTTTGCTGGGCAATGGCGATCTGTTTTTGTGTGCGGTTGACATTGACCTTGGCGTTGTTGAGCTCCAGGGATATCTGATCCATCATTTTCGATCGGTCCAAATCGGCACTAACCACCTCTATTTTTGCTTGCGACACGCTATGACGCCGGTTGTTCCAATCGAACACCGGGATTTTCAGTTTGGCAAAGGCAATGGTGTTGAACCGTGTTTCGTTGTCGAGGTTGATCATGGAGGTGCCAAAGGTCTCTTGGACACCAATCACCAGCGAGGGTTGGAATTTCCCCCTGACGGTTCTTACCTGTTGGCCGGCCAGTTCGGTTTGCTTAAGTGCCATTTGGTAATCGGAACGGGCAAGGAGTGCCTGATCCAATGGTATTTCCTGTGGGATGGCAATGGGGTATTGGATGGAATCCAACTGTATTGGTGCATTAGGATCCAGCCCTGCCAGTACCAGCATATTTTGAAGCGCCAATTGGTAGTTTTTTTCGGTTTGGTTGATTTGCAATTCAGCTTCCTTTTTCCGGGTTTCCACCATCAACAGGTCGGTGCGACTGAGCAATCCATCCAGGTAGCGCTGGTTGACCACCTGGTATAGCTTCTCAATCAATTCGTGGAACTGCTGTGCCACCGAGTAGAACTCCTGGTTGGCCGAGGCATTCCAGTAGTTGACATCGGCTGCATAGATGATGTTTTCGCGTGTGTTGGTTTCGCCCAGCCTGGCCATCTCCTCCTTTATTTTCCCGGCTTCTATTTGACTGGAGGCAATGTTGCCGCTGAATACATTTTGAGCCAGGGTGATGTCGGTGCTTAAGCTATGGGGTTCCAACTCTGCGGATAGGAAATCGGGCGGGAAGAACTGGTAGGAGTAGTTCCCGTTGATGTCCACCTTGGGCAGATGGCCTGTCTTGGCCGATTTTGTAGCCGATTGAGCTGCTTCAATATAGGCTTGTGCCTTTTTTATGTCCTGGTTGTACTCCAATACCTTGGTACGGTACTCCTCCTGCGAAACAACCTGGGTTGAAGCATGGAAGGGCAGGACTGCACTTATGGATATGATTGTGAGAATGTTTTTCATTTGTTGATTTATTTGTTTGCTTTGATGCGGTACATAAAGGTATAGGTCACCGGCAATACAACGATGGTAAGGAATGAGGCCACAAGCAATCCACCCATGATGGTGGCTGCCATGCCGCCAAACATGGCATCGAATACCAGCGGCAGCATGCCCAGAATGGTAGTTCCCGAGGCCATCACCACGGGCACGATCCTCGATTTGGTGGCTTGCACCACGGCATCCAGCGGTTTCAGCCCGTTTTCTTCCTCTAAGCCAATTTGGTCAACCAGCACGATGGCATTTTTAATGTTCATACCAATGAGGCCCAGTACCCCCAATATGGCAAAGAAATCAAGCGTTTTGCCGGTGGTTGCCAAGCCTAGGACAACCCCGATAAAGATCAGGGGAACCATCAGCATGATCATGATTGGTTTGCGGTAGGTGCGGAAGAGCAGCAGCAAAACCACAAACATGAGCATAAAAGTGAGTGGCAAGTTGGCTGCCAAAGCTGCGTTGGAGTCGGCTACCCGCTCGGCCTGCCCGAATATTTTCATTTCGTAGCCCAAAGGGATATTCATTTCTTCAATGGCTTTAAAAACAGAGGCCTGCGAGGCCGCGATGTTTTCGCCCCTTTTCACATTGGCCTGAGCCATCATCACCTTTTGTCGGTTGTAGCGTTTGATGACACTGTACTCATATTCCATGGCGATGGTGTCGGCCACTTGCTGGAGCGGAACCACCGTGTTGTTGGCGCTGAAAACCGGCAAGGTACCCAGGTTGGAGAGGCTGAAGTTGTCGATGTCGAGGTCTTTCAAAAGGATCGGCATCAACACATCCTGTTCGCGATAGCTGCCAAGCGGGATGCCGTTGGTGGCCACTTTTAGCGATGCAGCCATGGATTTTCGGCTGATGGCCAGGCGTTGCCCCTTTTCCTGCGAAAAGGTGGGTTTCCAGGTGAGTATTTTATTTCCCCAGCTGCTGCGGATGTCGGTGAGCCGGTCGTTGCGCCTCATGATCTCCATCACTTGATTGCAGAGGTGTTGCAGTGTGTCGGGATTATTGCCAATGAAGCCGATTTCAATGGGCGTTTCCACGGCCGGAGCCAGGTTGAACAGACTGGATCGAACCCATATATTAGGATACTCTTTGCGCAGGTAGTTGTCGAACCGCTCTTCGTAAATCTTGGTTGAATCGGACGAGCGCAGCTCTATCAATATGTTGGCATAGTTGGGCTTGGGCCCAAACGAAGGACTGGCCAAGTAGTAACGCAATGGTGAAGCTCCCACTGTTATGGATATGCGTTTCACATCGGGTTGCTGCAATAGGAAGGCTTCCATCTTTTTTACCTCGGCTTCCGAATTTCTAACGGTGTAGCCATCGGGGAAAAATAGGTCGGCCCGGAAGTAGGGTTTGTCAAGGTTGGGGATGAAATTGGATGGCATTAAACCCATAATCACCAAGGAGGCAAAGAATAATGCGATGACGGATAATAGAGTCTTTCCCTTGTGTTGGATCAGCAAGAGCAGTAGTTTTTCAAACTTCTGGTAAAATACTCCGCCATACGGGTCTTCCGATGCTTGTCCGGAACTCTCCTTCAACATAAAGGCCCCGAATGAAGTTGTTTGTGTCAGGGCTAGTATCCAGCTTAGCCCCAGAGATATGGCCAGTACCACAAATAAGGGTTTCACAATCTCGGCCACCGCATCGGGCGCCAAAAACATGGGCAGGAATGAAAAAATGGCAATCAAGGTGGCGCCCAGCAATCCCCATAATGGGATTTGTGCACCTTGAATCAGGGCTTCCCTCAATTTCATGCCGCGCTTCACGCCTATTTGGGCATTGTCGGTCACCACAATGGCATTGTCCACCAGCATCCCCATGGCAATGATGAAACCAGCCAGGGATGTGCGGTTCAATCCTTCCCCAATAAATTGCATCACCAGCAAGGTGCCGCCAATGGCAAAAACCAGCGAAGTGCCAATGAGGAAGCCGGCACGGGCGCCCATCACCAAAAGTATGATGATGATGACGATGCCCACCGATTCAAGCAGGTTGATGATGAAGCCATTGTTGGCTTCCTGGGCAATGATGTCTTCGGGGTAGATCGATTCCACATCCAACCCAATGGGGATTTGCGGTTTTATTTCGTCGAGTTTGCCTCGAACCAATTCGCCGGTCAAGGCCACATCTTTGCCTTTGGCCGTGGATACCCCGATGCCGATGGCTCGTTTGCCGTTGACTCGCATCAGATTACTGGGTGGATCCATGTACCCCCGGGTGATCTCGGCAATGTCGCCCATGCGAATTTGTTGACCGGTGCTGGTGACCAGAATTTGGTTCTTGATGTCGTCCAAACTCTTGTAGGTGCCTTCGGCAATGATTTTGATCTGAAGCTCGCCTGCCGCTTTGTCGCCAGTATTCACCAGTGTGTTCTGTGTTTGGAGGGTTTGCAGCAGCATGTTGAGGTTGATGCCTAGGTTGGCCAGTTTGGGTGTTGAAATAAACACATTGATCACCTCCTGCTGTTCGCCAAAAAGTGCGACCTTTTGAACACCGTCAAGGGTGACAATTTGTGTTTTTATGAGGTTGGCCCATTTACGGAGCTCTTTGTACTCATAGCCGTCGCTGCCCACCAGGGCATAGTAAATCCCAAAAACATCGCCAAAGTCGTCGGCCACTTTGATGGTGGAGGCTTCCGCTGGCAAGGAGGGTTGTACATCCAGTGCCTTCCGCCTTAGCTCATCCCACATCTGGGGAATAATGTCGGGCGAGAGGGAAGGGTCAAGTTCTATGTCGATTTTTGACAAGCCGAATTGCGATTCCGACTTGATCTTGTAAACGTTGCGCATCGACTGGACAGTCCGTTCGATGGGTTCGGTAATCAGTTCCTCCACTTCGGCCGGGGTAGCTCCGGGATAGGAGGTCACCAGTGAAACCTGCTTGATGACAAACGGTGCATCCTCCTTTTTTTCCAGTTTTTCGAAGGCCGATATGCCCCCCAGTAAAAGAATGGCCAGAAAGAAATAGATCACTTTTGGATTGTCAAGCGAATATTTAGGTAAATTCATAATTGTCTGGTTTAGTTATTCAAGGATATTGACTTTCTGCCCTTCGTAAAGGTTGAACACTCCGGCTGTAACCACTTTTTCGCCTTCCGACAATCCGGATAGTATGGTCATCTTATCCCTGTCGATCAGACGGCCGGGTTCAACACTTCGCCGGGTGACGCTTTGGCTTTTGTTGTCGTATAGCCATACCGATTGTTCTCCTGAATTCAGATCCTTGAATACGGCAGTGATGGGCACCACGAATACTTCTTTGGCTTCGGTGCGGTGGTATATTTTTACGATGCACGAAAATCCTGGCGAAACGCTGCTTTGGGTGGTGCTGAAACTGTCATCGTCGATCACCACTGTCACCGGGATACCCGACCCATTGGGCGATGCATCTACATATTCCTTGATTTTTCCTTTGTAGGCCCGCGACTTGTTGTTGTCGAACACCACCTCCAAGTGTTCCATCGATTTGATCAATGCCATATCTTTTTCGGGCAGTGTGAATTTGATGTTGATGCGCGATGGATCGACCAACTTGACGATGGGTTCGCCAGGTTGCACCTTCTGGAAATTTTCCACGAACTTCTTCTCTATAAAGCCGTCGAAAGGCGCTGTTAGTTTGGTGTCGCCATAATTGTTGAGCGCATTGTTGTAGGCCGATTTGGCTTTGGTGTAATTGGCTTGGGCAATTTCGTAATCCTGCTGCGATACCGCTTCAATCGCTCTCAAGCGTTCAAGCCTTTCCATCTGCGATTTGGCCGTCAGGTAGGCGGCCTTATTGGATTCCAGCTGTAAGTCGAAATCGCGTGTGTCGATGGCTGCAATGATTTCGCCCTTCTTTACCTTTTGACCCTCATCCACATTCATGGCCACTAAAGGGCCGGCAACCTTGAAGGTGAGGCTGCTGAATTGTTCGGCATTGACAATGCCGGTATAGTCCTTCGAAAAGGTGCCATACGCCTGAACCGTTTCCAATTTGACTGGTCGCACAATCTCTTTTGCAACATCCGTTTTTTGCCCACATGCTGTTGCCAGCAATGCTATGGCCAGTAGTTTAATTAAGTTGCTTTTCATGTAAATAAATGTTTAGTAGGGTTAGCTATTTTTTTTTCTGAAATATTAAGTCAAAAAAAATATGAAAGTCAATACAATATGAGATAACAAAAAGGGAAAGGCTGTTGTTTTTTGAGGAATTGGATTTTGAGACATGGCAAAGAAAAAATATCTTATCACTAAATTCATGATTGCATTGGCTGGATATTCATAAAATACATTCCAATTGTTAAAATCTGGCGATGAACCATCTTGCTGCTATGTTGAAACAATTATTAAATCATAACTGTTCAATAAACTGTTGGTATTATAATATGAATCACATGGTTGCATTGCATTTGTCCCATTTCAGTATTCGTGCGGTGTTGTATTTCACTGGATTTGTCCTGTTTTTTTCCAGCTCGGCTGTTTTGTATTCCCAAGTCACCGTTGCAGAAGCTCAGGATGGTAAAGACCTTGATGTCCGGTTGGATAAGGGCTCCTTTTTCCTGGGCGGTACGCTTGGCTTGAATTTGAAGTCGGCCGAGAATGAAAACCAATTGTTGCGGACTGCCCTCAGGGAGCGCAGCGACAAGTTCAGCCTTCGATTGGATGGAGCTTACGCACTCAAGGATAACTGGTTTCTGGGCTTGGGGTTAGTTTGGGGCGTGACCAATCGCGAGGGAGATTACAAAGATCCCAACAGCGGGGATATTTCGGATATTCAGTTCCATAGCACCTCCTATTCTGTGCGGCCTTTTATGAAGAACCACCTTCCCCTTTCGGCTAATAGGAGGTTTAACCTAGTGGTGCAAACCGAATTGGGCTTTACCATCGACCAATCCATCCAGCAGACAAGGATTGATGAGGTGATTACTCGCTCATTAAAGAAGGAGTGGGGCATGGGTTTGGGCATCCGCCCCGGCTTGTTGGTTTTCGTGTTGAAAAATGCAGCCATGGAGGCCTCCGTTAATATTGCCGGTATTGGGTTTTCTGTCAGCGAGACCAATGAGACCGACAAGCCGGATGCCATTGTTAAGTCGGCCGACTTGGATCTGAAGATCGACCTGCTGCAATTGAACCTTGGGTTTATCACTTATTTCTGATGGATATGAGAAAATACAAAATCATGTGGCTGGTCATGCTGGTTTTGCCAGTTGGCTGTATTGAGGAGGATTATTTTGGGAAGTCTTCGTTCAATAAAATGTTATCATTTTCGCTGCCCCAACAAATTGATGCCACAGTAATAGATCATGATAAGCGTGAAATATACCTGACAGTTTCCGATGAAGCCGATGTCACGGCCATGGTTCCTGCTGTGTTGGTGGTGTCCAATTTTGCAAAAGTCACCCCGGGAAAGGAACAAATCATGGATTTTTCCAAACCGGTTGTTTATACTGTTACGGCCGAGAGTGGCACCTCGGTTGATTACACCGTATTTGTCAAGTTGAGTTCGCCCGAAATACAGTTGCCCAACTCCAGTTTCGATCAATGGTACATCACCAAGGGTGGGTACCAGCAGATTGGGGTGGATGCCGACGACAAGGTTTGGTGCACCGGCAACGAAGGTGTGGTCACCATGGGAAGTGCCAATGCCCTGCCTTTGTTGGTCGACAATGAGACCGTGGCTCAGCTTACCACCTTGCAGCTGGGTTCCCTGGCTCAGTTGGTGGGGCAGGGCATTGCTGCAGGATCACTCTTCACCGGCACGTTCAAATTGAATTTGTCCAACCCTGCTGAAAGTCCCCAGTTTGGAACGCCCTTTGTTGCCCGGCCAAAATCGTTCAGTGTTGAGTTTCGGTACCGGCCGGGTGACGAATTGATGAATGGCAAAGGGAAGGTAATTCCCGGTAAAGATTCTGTGGAGATCGCCGTTTGGCTCGAGGATCGCAGCAGTGAGCCTTGGAAAAGGGTGGCCACGGCCTGGTACCGCAGCGAAGAAGCCACTCCCGAATGGTCGGTTTTGCAGTTGCCTCTTCAATATGGACAGTTGCCAAGCCCCAAGTATTTCGAAATTCCTGCCAAAGGTGTTTGGGGAAGTGGCACCGAAACGCCTACTCACCTAACCGTGGTGTTTTCCAGCAGTGCCCGGGGTGCCTTGTTCGAAGGGGCGCCCGGCAGCGAGTTGCTCGTGAATGATTTCAAGTTGGTGTATTGATGTTTGTTTTAGGTGATTAAAACTTGATAAAATGGAAGCCGTTAGGATGTTCTTTGTTTTGTTTATGATGGTTTCCTCTGTCTTGGTGAAGGCACAGGATCCTTTAACCCTTTTGGGAAAGAAGGATACCACAAAAGTGGTGCACATCGCCTACGATCAAATACCTGCTGCTTCCATCGAAGCCATATTCCGGTTCGAGGAGATCCTTTCATCATTAATCACGCCCGATGAATTATCCAGGGAGGCAACCTTGACCGATTCTTTATTGAGCCATGTGGATTCCTTGTTGATGGTGGACGACACCCTCCACTTCGAACGGTTGCTGTTGCGCAACCTGTTAAATAAACAGAATTTCTGGATTGGTTACAAGGGGCTCCTGAAAAAACGGCAGGATCAGCTGTCGGCCATTGTCGGGGATCTCTCTTCGCAGAGGGACAAGGTTATTGGCGATGAAAAATTATGGCGTCATACTAAGCTTTCGGTTGACTCAGCCTTTGTGGATACTCTCATCGACCAGTCAATCAATGAGGTGCTGTTGCAGGCAGATATGGTTCGCCGCGAGATACTCAGCAAGTCCAATGAGGTTTTTGTGTTGCTCAAGCGGTTGACCCAACGTGTGTTATTGGTTGATGGCCTGCTGTCGGAGATGGAGTCGATCAGAAAACAACAACAGGAGATCTCACTTGCCAAGACCCAACCTGCTTTATGGGAAAAACAGTTCTGGGGTAATTATTCCGGTGGGTCAAACGGAGATTTATTGGTCTTTGTTGAGGAAAACTCTAGGGCTATTTTTAGCTTTTATCAGAAGAACAAGGATCGTTTGTTTGTTTTTTTCGGTTTCCTGTTGATCCTTCTGGGTGGTTTTATAATGTTGTCGCGAAAAGGAAACCATTATCAGTCCCAGTGTGACAATTACTTCAAACAATCGGCAACCACCATTGTGCAGCGTCCCTTGGGAGTTTCCATCATTCTGGGCGTTTTCTTTTCGGGCTTGTTTCTGCCAAATCGGCCGCCCATTCTCATTGACTTGGCTATTTTGGTGTTGATTGTGCCATTGGTTGATGTTGTTGCCCAGGTGGCAAAAAGGGCTGAGCTCAAGTATCTGATTGTTTTTGGGTTGTTGGTGCTCCTGAGGTTTGCTAATTATGTTTTTCATCCAGGGAACCCGGTGCATCGGGTTATTATGTTGGTGTTGGCCATTGCGGAGATTGTTCTGATCATCAGACTGATCCGGCATTTCAACTTAAGATCTATACGGAGTTTGACCTTTGGTTATTTCGTCCGTGTCATCCTGCTTTTTCATCTTTTTGCAGCATTTATCGGATTGGTGGCTACGGTCACCGGGCATCTCACGTTGGCCGAGGTGGCCGTTGACTTGGCCATTAGCAACTCGTTCGTGGGTTTGCTTCTGATCGTCTCCTCATTAACGCTTATCGGCCTGATGCATCTTTTGGTGGATGGCGACTGGCTCAAGAAATTGAATTTTTTGAAGCGGCACAACCAGCTCATAAAAAGACGAATTGCATTGTTTATTATTCTGTTTGCCTCCCTTTTTTGGCTCGATTCCGTGCTGCAAATCCTCAAAGTAAGGGATCCTTTCCTGCATTTTGTTATGGCACTGTTCACCACCGAAGTCTCCTTGGGGGTGATCAAGTTCAGGATGGGCAGCGTGTTGCTTTTCTTTTCCATCATTTATATCTCCATTCTTGTTTCGGGGATGATACGTTCCATCCTTGAGGATGATGTGCTGAACAACGTTTCGTTGAGGAAAGGGGTGCCAAGGATGATTTCGGTGGTCATTCGCTTCAGTCTGATCAGCGTGGGTGTGATTTTGGCCGTGAGTGCGGTGGGGATGCCCCTCAGCCAACTCACCATCCTTTTCAGTGCCTTTAGCGTGGGTATTGGATTTGGTTTGCAAAATATCGTGAACAATTTCGTGTCGGGGGTGATCCTTTTGTTCGAGCGGCCCATTCAGATTGGCGATGCCGTTGAGATTGGCAATCTGGTGGGTACCATCAAATCGATGGGGATACGTTCCAGCAAGGTTCGCACCTACGATGGCGCTGAGGTGATTGTGCCCAATGCCAACTTGATATCCAATGAGCTGATCAATTGGACCTTGTCCGATAAGCGGCGGCGCATCGAGATCATTTCCGGAGTGGCCTACGGATCGGATGTTTATCAAACGCAAAAGATTCTGCTCGAGATCCTCCAGTCACACCCCGACATCCTCAAGAATCCGCAACCGATGGTTCTGTTCAACAACCTGGGCGAAAGTTCCCTTGATTTTAGGTTGCTTTTTTGGACCGATGATTTTGACAATTGGGTGGTCATTAAAAGTGAAATCACCTTCAAGATTTACGACGCCCTGACTGCCGCCGGCATAGAAATCCCATTCCCCCAGCGCGATTTGCATATCAGGACAATGCCTGGGAATCAATTATCAGTAAACAGTGATCAGTAAACAGTGATCAGTAAACAATGATCAGTTTAGGGTATTCTATTATTAATGTGCTAATTTGAAAATGTGCTAATGCTTACTTGCTTTATTGAAAGGGTGCTTGGTAATGGCATCCTCAAATCATTTCATTGTAAGTTTTAATTCCAGTATGGTTCGATTGGGAGAATAACAATGCAGAATATTGACAAAAACCTTCCGGGGTTTCAATTCCAGTATGGTTCGATTGGGAGGACGGCCAAGGCCAGTTCGCTCTCTTTCTTATTGGGTTTCAATTCCAGTATGGTTCGATTGGGAGTCATCGGATCATTCATCCGTCTGGTACGTCCCGAGTTTCAATTCCAGTATGGTTCGATTGGGAGTAAGAAGTACAAAAAGTCACAATTCGATACTATGTGGTTTCAATTCCAGTATGGTTCGATTGGGAGACCAACATGACCTCACTTGATGTACCCTACTACATGTTTCAATTCCAGTATGGTTCGATTGGGAGCCATCACCCAGGGCAATGTCGATGCCCAGCTCCATTGTTTCAATTCCAGTATGGTTCGATTGGGAGAAATGCGGCTCATGTCGCCGTGTTCGGTTTTGTTGGTTTCAATTCCATTATGGTTCGATTAAAAAACTACCGGTATACTGGTTGATTATCCTGCGGTTTGGCTGCTGGCACCTTCCGTAACCGGCGGGGTGTTGTTGCTGCCGCGGCTGTTGGCTGCTTTTATCCGGCTCATGGTTTGCCCAATTAGTTCATCGATTTCAGCCGCATAAGTCTTGATGGCTTCCTCGTTGGTATTGTCGACAAAGGTTTCCAGTGATTCCAAAAATGTGCGCAGGGCCCTCACCAGTGGTCCTCGGTATTGGCTCATGGAGGCCATTTCGGTGGCTCCATTGGCAACACGCTGGTTTTGGATGGCATCAAATGCCTCCTGTGCCTCAATAAGCGGGTTTAGCCAGAGGTCCTGCAAGCCCAGTTCGGCCACTTCGGCGGCATAGTTTCCGTTCATCTCCTCAATGCACTTGCTGATGGCCGTTGTTTCCTCGTTGTAACTCATGCGTTCGGCTCCCCATCCGTATTTCCTGATGAGTAGAGTCAGCTTTTCGGCAGCTTCCGATTTGGATTTTGCCGGATTGTTGGTGAACGATTTGATGTAGTTTTTCATCCCACTGAAACAAGCATCGCGGGCGGCATCTTTTTCGGCCGCTTCGGCAGAAAGGGGATCGCCTGATTCGCGTTCCAGTCCCTTGCTGAAATCGGCAAAAACGGTTTCTACCTTGCTCAACAAGGTTTTGAGTAGTCCATCGGAGAGCTTTGTTGAATCCACAATTTTCAATAACGAGCGTACGAAAGCGAAAAGCAAAGCTCCTGTGAAGTAACTATAATTCAGAGAATTTTTCATACTAATCCGTTTTAGGTTAAACTATTGTTTTTATTTCATATACCGGTAGTTTTTCTATTTCATTGGGTGCGGGAACGGTTCCCGCAATGTTTGCATGGCTGTTTATGGTGAAAAAAGGGCTTGTCGCAAACTTGCACCGAGAAAAATGGTGGCCTGCAAGCCCGCCGCAAATATGCGCCTAAGAAACCTTTGGCCGGCAAGCTTGCTGTAAATTGGCTTGGCGGAAACTGGTGGCTGGCAGACTAGCCGCCATGTTGCGGGATGCTTTTATTCTCAAATAGCAACGCCCTGCACCCTTGCATCACGCCGTATTATGGTGCATGGTTTGGTAGGTGAGGTTGTTTTTGCAATTTGTCAAAGAACGGGCAACACCAAGCCTGCTTACTCCCCACGGTTCAGGTAACGCTTGTAATGGAGCAGCGACAAGAGGTTGTTATAAACTTGAGATGGAAACAAGGCAAAACTTATACAGCCTTTGTCCTTAAAAATATTTTTGAAATCCTCCTTATAATGAATTGCATAGCCAAATACTCCTAATTTTGGGGTATTTTCTAGTAATTGTTTTACAAGTGTTTTGTCTCTAGTTTCATTAACGGGATCATCGCAAAATACAACAACTGATCGTTCACAAAATTTCATTTCATTTGCTTGATTGTAGCTTATTTTTTTAACTTGCTCAAAATCATAGCTTCTTAAAAGTTTCTGAATTATTGAAGCATTATCATTTTTCCTATATTGATCAGTTATAATATAAATGGGATACTTCGTTGTTAGTTCCATCTCAACTGCTTTAACTTTTAAAGATTTTTTAAATGCATCTTTATCTTGATTCGCGATCAAAGCCAATTCACGATATACAGCATCTTGTGCCCTTACACTTAAAAGCCACTGTATTAACCCAAGGATAATTGCAGTAACAGCTAGTCCTATTCCTAACATAGTAAGAGTCCAGCTTTCATGTTTCTCCAGCAATTCAACCCGAGCCTTCAATACCGATTCATTTGCAGATAATTCGGTTTTTTCCAACAGTTCATTTTGAGGAGCAACAGTTGTTGTGTCGCCATTCGCCCAAATTCCTAAATGAAGGAATAAGAGACATAAAAGTGTAAATACTTTTTTCATAATACTCAGTTTAAGGTTTTTATTTTACTCGCACAAAGCGGGTTTGAGTGATTTTTCCTTCCATGTTTACATCGATTTGCACCACCACTACCGTTTGTTCTTTAAAGCGTGTGTTTTTCTGTGCATCTTTTGTTCCCGACATGTTGACCAACACATCTATCCCAGGAATCTTGATTTTGGAGAATGGACGATTAATGGTAACTACAGTGGCCTCAATCTGATCGTTCTGCTTGAAATGCTCCACTTTTTTGGGTTCTGAGCAGGAAGATGATTTATCGCTTAATCTTATCCAGCCTAAAGGCAAATGTCCTTCAACCGTTAGGTTTCGGGTAATTGGCAATTCTTTTTGATCAGTTTCACCTTTCTCCCTTTTGGGCGATTTACCCATTTTAAAGAGCTTGATGTATTTCTCAAACACCTCCTTGTTTTGTCTGCGAATGAATAAGCCAATGGACTGATAGAAATTGCTTTTCCCAAAACCAACTGGCAACCAAGCCGATTGGTTTTTAGATGCTATGATTTCTGATTTCAACTCTCCGAGGAATTGCTTGTATTCCCAAAGTTCCCCCGCTTGGGTCATCTCCAATTCGTGCTCAATATTATCAAGGGCATACTGATTTACCTGAGCAAAGAATGGCACCAACGAGTCGGTCTCTAATGTTTTTATGGAGTGGTGGCTTATTTGAACAAGCTTATTGCTTTCAACCAGTATTGAAAACGTACCGCAGGAAAACGGAGCAATGGCTTCGAGGAATAGAGGAACCACAGTTTTATCGTCTTTCAATAGTTTGAAACGTTTGGTGTGATACCATTTCAAGTCGCCATCGCAATATGCATCGCTTACCTGAAGTGTTGAAAACTGCATTCGTTTGTCTTGACTAGGGCGATCATCAAGGCATTCAACAATTACTTTTTCAATTTCCTTTCTGGCTTCTTTTTCATCGTAGGCGCCATTAATAGACTGAACAATTTCATTAACCTTAACTGGATTATCGCTTAGCCAATTGTGTAACCAAACCGATTTAAACGCACCCTTTAAGGTTGAACCCGGGATAAACGGACGACCAGCATCTTTCAAACAGGTTTTTAACTCAACCGTATGGGCATCGCCAACTATCGTGCGTTCTGCATTGAAGTATGATTTCGCCTCTTTTTGATTGTGGTACTTCGAAAGGAATTGGTAAAGAAAAGTATTTCGGTTATTACCAGCATTATCCTTAACGGCATTTAAATAATCGGTCAATGCTGCAGGATTTTGAGCCAATAAGGAGTACTCAAACTTTTTATGATCGAGCAACAAAGCACTTCGCTTATTCTGAGGGGTCAACGTATAATCGGCACTTGGCGACAAGGTACCCCCATTGCCAATAGCCACTGGAGTAACGGTTTCCAGCCAGATTGAATGTTTGTACCCCAACTCTGTTTTAGGCATGGCAAATGGTTTTAGGTATTTGTATTAGAAACGCTTTCCCGTAACGCAAAAAGGGAGTGTTTTCAGCATCGGGACTTAGGTCAGTCAAAGTACCATCGATCCTGTTTTCAAAAACCGCCCCTTCGCTGATCATGCGAACCAGTTTGAGCCGTACATTTTTTGCATTATTAATTATTCGTCCTCCACGCACCGTGGTTTGATAGAACGAATTTTCTCCCAACTGCGAAACTTCTTCATTGGATGGAATCACTTTCGATAGTGCCAGAAATGAATCGCCTTTGATCGAATTGAATTGATCAGATTCAGAGAAGCTAGCTGACAATACTTGGCCACACCCGGTGCTGCGCTGGCCACCAATTCCTTCGTGTGGCAGCATGTTTAACGCCGTTTTAAGAACATTTGAAGGTTCTGCTTTTAATAGGAAGTAGAAATGCACGCATAGGTTTTTAAACAGATCGCTGTTGTCGGCAATTTGCAAATTACCTACCTGATAGTAGTTGTGCTTCTCTTGGGTAGTGTGAACACGTACCTGAGGAATATTGGCCAAGTGGAACAACGAGATGTTCTTTGCCTTATCCAAATTGAACTCGGAACCCAACAGTTCCTCTATCTCCTTGTTGGTGGCAATCCAATTCGTTCCTGCAATTAGCTCGTTGCTGTCGGTTTTGTACTTCCATTGGTTCATTGCTATTCCCATTTCAAAAACGCCTATGCTAACAAAGGCTTTTTGCTTGATGAACTTGTAGGTGTCATCCGAGTCAAGAAGGGGAACCGTAGGCCGTGGCAAAAAGTACACCGGTGAATTGCTTTGGTTTTCCAATAGATAGAAGGCCGACGAAAGTGTATTTTTGGTTTGCAGTTCAACAATCAGTTCATCGGCTTTCTCAATCTTTCCGGCAATATTCACCAATGCCGAAAACAGCGTATCGGAATGAATTTGCCTATCGGTATCGTGCAGCACCGATTGGTCGAATGGTACTCGGTTCCCCAAATGAAATTGTGTACCGGGACGAAGGGCGAGCTTAATTAGATGCATAACTCTCTACCGATTTGTGTACGTCTTCATTCTCGTGAAATTTAATTTTTCCGTAACCGCGCGTACCGCTACCTCCAAGGTAATCGTCTTCAAGAAGCTTCATTGCTTTTTTAATTTCCTCTAGGTATTTTTTTTCTGCATCTACATCATAAACATCAAGCACCATTTCGTACCCAAACATTGCCCCTTGAGGTACACGTTCCAATTGGCGAGGGTGTTCTGCACTACCTTTGGTTCGGTTGATGGTATTTTCCCATTTAACCTCAGTGTAGGTATTTTCCATTTCCCACTCCTTAATCGTGTCGCTATTGGTTAAATACGAATCACGAACAATCAAACGGGTAACTACCTCTTGTTTCGAAGAACCAAAAATGCTTACTAAAGGCTCTTTATCCTCATCCACGCTTTGGTATCCATTAATCTTGGCAAGCAAGCTTCTAAGTTTACCTTTCAAAGAACTTCCAGGTATAATGGGTTGCCCATTCTTAGGGGATTTAATCACGTTTAAATCCGTTTCACCAATGTTCATGGTTGTACTTGATCCGCCGATGTGCAAGCCAGTGATTACTTCAATCTGTCCTGTCAATATGATTTTTTTAACGAGTTTCATGGTTACTTCCTTGTAGGTTGAATTTTTAATGAATCAAAGTATTTATGATAGGCAACAAGTGCCTCTGTAAAGGTTTTTACACCTTTCAATTTTTCAGTATCATTTTTTACGGATTCAAATAGAGAATCGAGAAATGTTAGCAAGTTGTGCAACCCTATTTTCTTTTTATCAGTTCGACCTGCAATGTAGGCTAACTTCACTCTTTTTAAAGAAAGTTGAGATGGTTCGCTTTTGTCAACATCCAAAACCAAACTGTAAATATTCCTTAGCTGTGACGTAGTAATGTCTTCGTAGTTGAAGTACATAAATTCCTGTATAATTTGGATATTCTGGTCATTCACGTTGGTATGCATACCAAGAAAACGTTCATTAGACTCCTCCATCGTTTTAAATGTGGACTTTTTTAATTCATTCCACTTATTCCTATCTACTTTATCGTGTTGATACATTTCGATTATATTTTTCTGGTTAATAATTCAGTCCATCGCGCTGCTGCTGGATAGATTAATGCGTTGGAGTATTCTTTGGTTATTAATGCTTTGAGTACGGCATCGTGGTATTTACTTACTATTTTTCTTTCAACGGTTTCTTTATTCTCATTTTTTACATTGCGCATAATGAACCAGGTTAGGTTCCATACTTTTTGAAAGTTAACTTGCCTTTTGAGTTCTACTTTCTTCATTAAAGCATCGTAGCCGCGTGCACTTAACCTGATTTTTTGCAACAAGGCTTTGCTTTCGGGAGGATTTTCATCTGAACCTCGGATTAAAACAGCGAGAACGTTGGTCAAATCTTTCATGTCAGAAAATTCTTTCCAACTGAATATCCCACCAAATAAGGAAACCGCATTTTTGGTGGATGAGAACTGCTTTGCTTTGTTCAGTTCTTCCTCGGCTAAATGGCCAATTTGAATAACAGGGGTAGACGCGTGTAGCAATAGAATGGCTGCCGAGAAGGTAGCAGCGTTTGGGAGTATTGTTGTCGTCTTGCAATAATTCTCAAATTCTGTCCTGAGCATTAGGGCAAACTCCAGTACAGCATCCCAACCACCCAATAGCAAGCAATCGTCACCACCCGAAAAGATAATCAGAATGTTGTCGTGGTAGTGATGCTCATTGTCATCGGCGCCTTTAAAAGTATTTGTTCTCCACAAGTCCTTCATGTGCTTTCCAAAGAAATAGCCGAAAGCAGCAGAGGCTTCTTCGAACTTTCGCTGGGTTGTAAATACATCACGGAACATCTCTCCCAAACTATCAACATCAAGTTTGAGTACACCTAAGTTATCGGTACCAGTTCTTTCTTTGGCTTGTATAGCTAAATGGTCAAAGTCTATAATATCACCTTCTCTGGGTGGCTCATAATCATCTCCCTTATTCTTTTTCAAATCATCTTCTTCATTTCTTTGTCCACCAAGATAGCGTTTGAAATAGGGATTTTCCTTCCTCCATACAGGCAACGGGTTCATTAATGAGGATTTGGAGTCGTCAAAAGAGTAGTGTGGTTTTTCTTTTTCCAATTGAAATCTTAAACCACATAACACAACTGCATCAGATTTGACTCCCGAAGATGCTGATGCATCCTCTACTATGTCATATCCTTTTGACTGGGAAAGTTCCTTTGCAAAATCTTTCCATGTTTTCGCCTCACCATTATTCTTACTGATAAGTGTTGGCATAAATGCCTCCGACCAATGGGAAAACCGCTGAAACTTCTGTGTCTCTTCTGCCCGTTTCAGCAATGCCATAGCTATAGGCCAATCGCTAAGAATCTGAACTGTAATAGAGATGAAGAGATCGTGCCCAATTAATTCTTGATTGATTCGTATTGCTAAATTTTTCAAATCAGTCTTATTTGGCTCTCCATTGCACGTAATGTAAAATGAACCGCCACTATCACTGATAATGTCAAACTTGAATTCGCTAAAAGTTCTTTTAATCCTTTCTATACAAAGTTTCACAGCAACTTGTATAAAAAAGGAACGAGCCTTCAGCATACGTGCAGCCCCTTTGGATTGGATATTAAAAATAAATTCCTGTATTCCGCTAACGTCCCCTTTGATGATGTACACGCTAGGGGAGGGCGGATCGGCCGGGATTTTATTGGTGCCAGGTTGCTGGTTCGAATGGATTATGCTCATCTGTTTTTCATTTTAATGGTCGTCTGGGTTGTTTATGGGGTTACTTATGTTATTGGTCATCTTGCATATAATAGTATAAATATAGTAAATTAATCTATTATGATGCCAAGGTGAAGCATTTATGGCAGGAAAAATTGTAATTCCAGTATGGTTCGATTGGGAGTATGAGGGGTGAAACCACCGTTGTGGTTGATAGCAAGTTTCAATTCCAGTATGGTACGATTGAGAGATTAAAGGTAAACTATAATGATAGAGATACAAGGTATGCTTCAATTCCAGTATGGTTCGATTAGGAGTAAAATTGCACTAAAAGGCGACGGAACAGAAGAGACGTTTCAATTCCAGCATGGTTCGATTGGGAGTTCAACGAAATTCTGAAAGTTCGACGCGATTACCTTTTTCAATTCCAGTATGGTTCGATTGGAAGATAAAGATAAAGAACTTCTGGATATTCTCAAATCCGTGTTTCAATTCCAGTATGGTTCGATTGGGAGTCCAAAGCCGAAGGCGAGCAACGCGGCCTTAACGGTTTCAATTCCAGTATGGTTCGATTGGGAGACTGGGTGCATATTGATTGCCGCGGGAATGTCAAGTTTCAATTCCAGTATGGTTCGATTTTTCAATGTGCTAATTTGAAGATGTGCTGATGTGTTAATGTTCCGCGCTTTATTGCAAAGGGTGCTTGGGTGCGTCATCATCAAATCATTTCATTGGGTGTTTCAATTCCAGTATAGTTCTATTGGGAGCTTTTTACTGGGCTGTGCAACCCTATAAAGGCTTTTTATTGTCGATGGCCAATAGCCGGTTTTTAGCCGGACTTCGACAACTGCTTGTTTTTCAATATGTCAAAGAGCATTGGGCTCTGCTGACCCCCGATTTCCGCTGGTAATGGTGGGCTTTTCACCCACATCGACAAGTTTTTATAGGAAATTGTCGGTTTCAGCCCGCTCTTTGCCCAAAATCTCCTTCTTCAGCCACCGCTCGTTGCGGGTCTTGAAGATAATCAAACTGTCGGTTTCTCCATCCATTATCCCATCAGCCCTCATCTTTAGCTCCTTCAGCTGCACTTCGCTGATCTCACCCTCGAAAACCGAATTCTGGATCCAGCTCAGGTACTTGCGGCAGAGCTTCAGCATCTTGCCCACCCGTTTCCGATAATCGTCGCTGTCAACAATTTTGCGCCTGAATGGCCGTTCGAAAAAGGTGCCATGGGTTTGGGAGTATTTGTTGTAAGCCTGCGCGTAAGCATTGAAAAGCTTCGAAAATTGCTGCGAAGGTTTTCCTATTTTTAATTCGTTGTTGTTGTATCGTTTACCCCTGACGGGGTTTTGAACCCCGTCAGGGGTAAACGATACAACAACTTCCGATTCTTCTTTTATCCGCACCAACAAATGAAAGTGGTTCTTCATCAGCACCCAGGCGTATGTTTCAACCACAGGCGATAGGTGTTTGTTGTACAACGCCAAAAAGTATTCGTAGTTGTTGGTGTCAGCAAACAGATCGCGTCCACCCACCCCGTGGTTGTAGATGTGATAGTATTGGCTCTGTTCAAGTGTGTCGAAATGTTGCATTGTAACCTCTAGTTATTACGCAATCTGGTCTTCAAAATCGTTCAAGTTCGGTTAATCACCTCAGCCGGTGTATTATTGATCCCCATGTTTCAATAAACGTCCACCAACCCGAATCCCAGGCTGTTTTGGCTGCCGAAACCGCTGAAGTAGCCGGCCTCCAGCAGCAGGGGAGAGGCTTTTATCCTGAACCGGAAATCGTAGGCCTTGATGCGCGTCTCATGGAGGCTCCGTTCCTTGATGGTGATCAGGCGCGAACGGGGCTCGCTCAACACCTCCAGTTCGGTGAACCGGGTGTCGGGGGCAGGCGTTGCTGTGTGTTCGTGCCAGGCTTCCAGCTTGTGGCGCAGGTTGTCGGCAAACACGCGCTCAAACTCGCGGTGGTCGGGATGCAGGTATTCAATTTTGCCGTTGCGCGGGTTGGTGTACCGCACATGGATGGGGCTTAGGGTTTGGAAAGTCATTTCATCGGTAAAGGTTGGCGGGGTCAACAGTCCGATCTCCTTCACAGTGAACAGCGTGCCCGTCTGCTGATTACCAATAAAAATTTCGCTGTTGGCAAACAATCCCCTGATGAATTTCTCCATGGCCGGGTGTGGCCAAAAGGAGAGGATCAGCTCCAGCGGTTCGGATGATACAGCCAGGGCATTGTGTTGGATGCCTTGGGTGCCCCGCAACCGCGAGAAGCTGAACAGCTTGAAGTTGTAGGTGTCGGCTGCATAGCCCTCCTGGTGGAGCCATTGTGCATATTGTGCGTCGCCTGTGGCCAGTATTTTGTAGATGGCCGCACTGAGCGGGTATTGGTAGTTAATGGGGATGCTGTTTCCCCTCTGGGCTGTAATGGTTAGTTTGAAGCGCATGTTTTTACGTTTGCTTTTTATCCAAAGTTATTAATTATATTAATTTTTGTCTGTTTTTGTTGATAAAAAGTTGTTTTGTTTTGTCTTTTCTTTAAGTGGTTGTCTTTGTTGTATTTGTTTGGTTTATGAGGCTGTATTGAAAACGAAGTTTTAAACTTTGGAGGGGTTATTTGTATGTTTGTTTTTGCGAAAAGTGAAACAGATTGTCTTAAAATAGTGTACTTTTAGACCTTCTGAAAAGAAGATATTATGCAATCAATACAAGAAATGGATAAGCCACTGGATGCCTTGGTAGTGGAGGGTGGCGCCATGCGGGGCATTTTTTCGGCCGGGGTTCTCGATGCCTTCCTGCAACATCAATTCAATCCTTTCGATATCTGCCTGGGCGTGTCGGCGGGAGCCACCAATCTGGCTTCCTTTTTGGCAGGGATGCACCAGCGCAACTTCAAGGTTTACACCGATTACTCCCTGCGCCCCGAATTCATCAGCTGGCGCAAGTTCCTATCTGGTGGGCATTTGCTCGATCTGGATTGGTTATGGGACATCACCATTCGAGAGTTGCGCATCGACATTCCGGTTATCATCAACGGAAATCAACGTTTTTTGGTGGGTGTCACTTCGGTCGAAAGTGGCGAGGCCCATTATATCAATCCTTCAGCCGACAATCTAGAGGAGTTACTCAAGGCTTCCAGCTCCATTCCGGTGCTTTACCGCAAGCAGGTGTGCATCAACGGACAGCAATATGTGGATGGTGGTTTGGCCGATCCCATTCCAGTGGAGGAAGCCTTTCGGCATGGTGCGCGGCGCATCTTGGTGATTCGCAGCCGCAAAAAATATTATGCTATGCCATTGAAAACCCCGGCCACGTTGTATCGTTACTATTTGAAGGATTACCCCAATCTGTATCAGGCGGCTGTTGACCGTCCCCGCCATTACGCCAGAGCCATTGAGTTTTTGCGTAACCCACCAGCGGGGGTTCAGGTCATTGAAATCAACCCGCCCGAAAGCTTCCGCACCAGTCGGCTGACGAAGGATATAGAGGTGCTGAAGTCCGATTACCAGCTGGGGGTTGACGCAGGCATGGAGGCCATGCAAAAATGGGGGCAATTGGTTTGATGTTTTAATAGGATGTTTATGGGTGTGTCCCAGAAAGGAAGAAAAGGCCAGTCTAAAGGATTCCGACAGATGGTCAAGGAGTTTTTGCTGGTCAGTTTGTGTTTAGGGTTATTGGTTTTTGCCGGGTTTGTCTATAAAAACCAGGCTTTGGTGCTTACTACGGTTAGGAATTTTGGGGCTTCTGTTGGCGAAAAGAGTTCTTCCGATGAGTTGCTGAACGTCAGGCAAATGGTGGGGCACAAGGCTGCTGAGTGTCTGTTCGGCATTGATGTTTCCCATTATCAGGGGAAGATTCATTGGGATCGGCTTCAGGGCATTAATCCCGAACTCCCTGTGTCGTTTGTGATTTTGCGAGCCACCATGGGAAAAAATGGGCGTGATCGCCATTTCAGCGATTATTGGTTGCAGGCCAAATGGAAAAAGATTCCACGGGGTGCCTACCACTACTTTCGACCCAATGAGCCCGGATTGGAGCAGGCTTTGCATTACATTCGGGAGGTGAAGCTGGGCAAAGGCGATTTGCCGCCGATCGTTGACATTGAAAAGGAACCTCGTAAAAAGAGGATTGGGGAGTTGCGTCGCGAACTAAAAGTTTTCCTCGACACCGTGGAGGCGCATTACCACGTCAAACCCATCATCTACACCATGGACAGTTTTTTCCAGAGTTATCTCTCCAATGGCGATTTTGACGGTTACTCCCTTTGGATTGCTAATTACAATCTAGCCAGTCTACCCCGCACGGGGCACTGGGTCATCTGGCAATTTTCTGAAAAGGGGCGGGTTACGGGGGTGGATGAGTACGTCGATTTGAATATTTTCCGAGGATCGAAGCGGGATTTCGGGCAGCTGCTGATCGATTAGTTTATTATTGAACCAATCACTCTGTTTGTTGTTTTTTAGGTGTTTTCAATGTTTGTGGCTGCTTTTATGTTGTTGAGCATGTCCCGCTATTTATGTGACGGTTGTCCTTTCCTGGAGTGAATTACTTTTTATCTTTGCAGGTTTAATTTTGAAAATGAGTAGAAACAATAAATAAATCTTTATAATTATAGAGCTATGAAAGTTACAGTAGTAGGCGCCGGTAATGTCGGTGCAACGTGTGCTGATGTGTTGGCATATCGCGAAATTGCCAACGAAGTGGTTATTGTCGATATCAAAGAGGGTGTTGCTGAAGGTAAAGCGTTGGATATTTGGCAAAAAGCCCCCATCAATCTTTATGATACCCGCACTGTAGGGGTTACCAACGATTATAGCCGTACTGCCGATTCCGATGTGGTGGTCATTACTTCGGGCATGCCTCGTAAGCCTGGTATGTCGCGCGACGACCTGATCGGGGTTAATGCATCAATTGTAAAGTCAGTTACTGAAAATGTGGTGAAATACAGTCCCAATGCCATTTTGGTGATTGTTTCCAATCCTTTGGATGTGATGACCTATCAGGCACACCTCTCCTCCAAATTCCCACGCACCCGTGTGATTGGTATGGCTGGTATTTTGGATACTGCACGCTACCGTGCATTCTTGGCCGAGGAGTTGAATGTGTCGCCTAAAGATATTCAAGCAGTTTTGTTGGGCGGCCACGGGGACACCATGGTGCCACTTCCACGCTACACCACTGTTGGTGGTATCCCAGTTACCGAACTGGTGCCTGCCGACCGTTTGAATGCTATTATTGAGCGCACCAAAGTAGGCGGTGGCGAATTGGTGAAATTGATGGGTACTTCGGCTTGGTACGCGCCAGGTTCGGCTGCTGCACAAATGGTTGAAGCCATTGTGCGCGACCAGCGCCGCGTATTCCCTGTTTGTATCAAACTTGATGGCGAGTATGGCATCAATGATTGTTACCTTGGTGTACCGGTTATTTTAGGCAAAAATGGTGTTGAAAAAGTGATTGAGCTTCAGTTGAACGACGAAGAGATGGCGCTTCTTCAGGATAGTCGCCAGCACGTGCTTGAAGTGATGCGTGTTATTGAATAACAGGTTTCTGATCTGTTTGACCAAATAAAAAAAGGGTTGTCGGTTTCGATGACCTTTTTTTTGTCCGTTTGCGTACAGTTACTGACTCGGTTTCGGTCAGTCATGGGTGGAGAATTGGTGTGTTGGTCTGTGTAATTGTCAGGAATAGAGGGTTTTATTGGTTTTGGCATAATAATGGTAGTATATGAGTTGTAACCAAATAAATCAAATACCATGAAAGCTCAAATTTCCCACCGAACAAGAACACAAAACCATTCACTCCTTATTGTGTCTGCTTTTGCTCTTTCAATGACCGCCCTGCTGGTGACCGATATGGTTCGCAACAGCCTTACTCAATATGCTTCGGCAAACTCTGCCATCGAAAATGTAGCACCTGCCCATCTGACTTCCTTGCCGGCCAATTCAAATATGCTGCCGTCGGTGGATGTGGTGGCACCAAAGCTTCCCGCAACCGTGACATCCGAACAGCTCCCAATTGAAAATTGGATGATGGACACCGAAACCTGGATGACCAACGAAACTGAAGAGCCCGCCCTGATGTTGCAAGACTGGATGTTCGACTACACCACTCCTTCGGAAATTGTTGACGAAGCACCTGCGCTGGAAACCTGGATGTACTCCCTGGATGGCTGGGTTTCGGCTTCACTGGCTGAAGAGTCAGTTGAAATTCAAAGCTGGATGTACGATGCTTCCAACTGGTTATAACCGATAACTGTTCACTGAATACTGATAACTCTTCACTGATCCTTGTTCACTGAAAACTGATCCTTGATAACTGAAAAATTATGAAAACGTACCTGATTACCCCGCTGTTGTTCGCTTTAGTGCTGTTGTTTTCTGCCGGATGCGACCGGGTTGACAAACAGCAATACATCAAAGGCGACCGCAATATTGTTAGCACCCAACGTATGGTCGAGCCCTTCAACGGTTTGGCTTCCACGGGAGATTTCGTGGTGGTGTTCCGCCAAAGCGATGCTTGTGGGGTAACTGTCACGGTGGATCAAAACCTTCAAGATTATATCTACACCGAAGTGGTTGATGGCGTGTTGACCATTGGAACACCCGATAATTGCCTTCTGAAGGCTTCCAAAACTCTTCTGGTTGAAATTGACTATATCGAATTGGCCACGCTCGATCTGGCTGGAGCTGTCAAACTACGCAATGAGAATACCTTAACTTTTGATACATTAAAAGTAACTTGTGCCGGCGCCTCCAATTTCGATTGGAACATGGAGGGTAACTATTTCGAAGTGCACATTCCAGGTGCCTCCAGCATGAAGTTGTCCGGAAATGTTGGGCAAGTAAGGATGCAGCTCGATGGCGCCTCCTCCGTTGATGCCTCCCACTTGAATGTCCGTCTTTTTTCCTTGAATATGGCTGGCGCTTCCAAAGTGAGCCTGCTGGCCACTGAACAGCTGGATGTCGATTTGGCTGGTGCCGGAATCGTCAACTACAAAGGCAATCCCATTGTCAAGAATTTTTCCATCAATGGCTTTGGCCGAGTTGTTCCCGATGATGCAAATTGAACCCTACTTTTTGGTTGAATCATAAACGTAATTTTTATCTTTGAATAAAAATTACTTTTTTATGCCCAGTCATCGGAGAAACATCCTAGTTGCAATCCTTCTTTTTTGTCGGTTCTTCTTTGCCATTCCCCTATTGGCACAAACCACTTTTTCGGGTTTCACCATCGACCGCGCCACCGGGGAATCACTTTCGTTTGTCAACATCCAGGTAAAAGGCACTTCCCGAGGCGTGATCAGCGACCTTCAGGGACGTTTTACCATTCCACTGTTTGATGGCGATGCCGGGTTACAGTTTTCTTGCGTGGGATACCAAAGTTTATTTCTACCGGCTGGAGGTTTTCCTGCTGATGGGAATGTGCCCATGATGCCTATGGATGTAAAGCTGTCCGATGTTACTGTTTCGCCCGGCATGAATCCTGCCTTTGCCGTGATGCGGCGGGTGGTTGAGCAGGCTCCTATGTACAACCCCAATCTCAACCACAATTACAGTTGCGTGCTTTACCACAAAATGGTTTTTTCCTTCGAAAAGCCAATGTCAGCCCAGGGGGGGCGCATGTTGAGCGATTTTTTACTCATCGAGGGGGTTTCCGAGAAGAAAAATCAGGCTCCTTCCAAGCATGCCGAGCGGATGCTGTCGGGGCGTGTCAGTGGATTCAAAGAACCCTCGCTGGCGTTTGTGCCTGCACAAATTCAACCATTCACCTTTTACGAGTCGGAGGTGGCCCTGTTGGGCGAGAAGTATGTCAATCCCTTGGGGCAGGCCGGGCTGCGGAATTATAATTTCATCCTCGAAGATACGGTTTGGGACGCTTCAGGCGACACCATCCTCTACATCTCCTTTTTCCCGAAGAGAGGCTCGTTGGCTAAAACCCTCCGAGGCTCATTCCACATTCAGCTGCCCGATTATGTGGTCAAAACCGTAACTGCCTCCACAGCACAGGCCGATGCGCCCACGATGCTTTCCATCCGCCAGAACTACCGGCGGCACGACAATGGCATTTGGTTTCCCGAGGAGTTGGAGAGCAAGTTGCGCATCTCCTCCTTGGCCGCTTCGGGTGGTCCGGTGGTGGCATCGGGCAGGAGTTATGTGGCAGCTGTCAACTTCAACCCGCAATTCGATCGCCGCACTTTTTCAGGACCCGATTTTTCCGATGCCGGTATCAGCACCCGCGCCGAGGATGTGGACCAATATCGCTACCAGCCATTGACGGCTACCGATTCGGCTACCATGCACCTGATGGACAGCCTGAGCCGTCAGCTCCCGTTCGACCGCTTGGTGAATTTACAGAAGGAGCTGCTCGGCGGTGCCATCCCCATTGGCAAGGTCAACCTCCAATACACCCGGTTGCTGGGTTACAACGATTACGAAGGCGTGAAGTCAGGTTTGGGACTGAGCACCAACGATCGGCTGTGGCCTCGTTTCTTTGTGGGCGGATACGGTGTTTACGGTTTCAGGGATCGCCAATGGAAATATGGGGGCGATGTGCGGCGGGTGTTTAAAAACGATGGTGCCTTCAGACTTTGGGCGAAGGATGATGTGGCCGAAACCGGTTCCTTCCAATTTCTGGAAGGGTTCGATGCTTCGGCGCCCGAGTTGTTCCGCAACTTTTTGCCCGAGACCATGGATCGTGAGCAAGCTGCCGGCGCCCAGCTAAAATGGCCTTTGATGCGCAATCTCGATGGTCAGCTCGAATATGCCTATGCCAGGGTTTCGCCGCAAATGGCTTATCCATTCCTGATGGATGGTGTATTGGATGTGGCGCAAGGGTTTTGGAAAAGTGAAGTGGGTTTGAAACTGAAATGGATGCCCCGGCAAAAGCAGATGCGCAACGCCTTTGGACTCTTCCGGCAACCATCGGGATGGCCTGTCTTTTGGTTGAATGCAGCCGTTGGAACCGGCATAGAAGGGACGCGGTTCAACTACCAGCGGTTCGAAACACGGGTGCATCAAACTTTCAAGCTGCAGAGCTGGACATCAACCGATATCCGTTACGAAGGGGCGGTGATTGAAGGTTCACATCCCGATGCCATTTTGTACAGTGCCATGGGCAACCGCAAGAATTTTGGACTTGAAATCCCGTTTTCTTTCGCTACTATGCGAGCCAATGAGTTTGCCGTCAATCGTTACCAACACCTGTTTTTCAGGTACACGCTGATGCCATTTGGGCAATCTTCGGGGCGTTTCAAACCCGAAATTGGGCTGAGTGCCAATGCAGGATGGAGTAATGCATCGCATCGTTACCTCACATACGAAAAGGGGTATTATGAGGCAGGTGTGGTAGTTGACAATCTTTTTAGCGTGATTATGATAAAATACGGCTTGGGTGTGCATTACCGTTTGGGATCCTATCAGTTGCCCAGCCAGAGCGACAACTTGGCCATCAACCTGAGCATCCGGTTTGCACTTTAAAGTAACTGCTCAATCACCGGGATCAGGATGGCGGTGATAACGCCCATCAGGCCGATGGCCATGCCGCCAATGGCGCCTTCGATAGGGCCCATCTCCATGGCGCGGGCGGTACCAATGCCGTGTGAGGCAGCCCCTAAGGCCAATCCGCGTGCCACCTTGCTGTTGATGCCCAACTTGTCGAGCAGCCAGGGACCGGCAATGCTGCCAAATATCCCGCAGGCCACCACCACCACCGCTGTCAGAGCCGGGATGCCGCCCGATCGCACCGACAGCCCCAAAGCAATGGGGGTTGTCACCGATTTGGGTTGGAGCGAAGCCGTCACAGCCTGTGTCGATCCAGTGAGTTTGCAAATCGCTATCACGCTGATGATGCCAACCAGGCTTCCCAATGTGAGTGCTGCGGCAATGCTGCCGATATTCCCCTTGATGTGGCCAATCTGTTTGTGGAGCAGGTAACCCAGTGCCACCACCGATGGTCCCAGCATGAAGTGGATGATGCTGCTTTTGGCTTCAAAAACGGTGTAATCAATTTTCAACAGCATCAATACGGCAATAATGAGCGATATGGCAGTAATCAGCGGGTTGAGCAGTTTGATGCCGCTCTTTTTCTGAATGATGACGCCCAACTGGTAGCTGCCCAGCACTAAGGCCAGAATGAAAGGTTCAGATTGAATCAGTGTGTTCATGTTTTCCGTATTTTTCCTGGATAAGTGCCACGGTGGCAATCACCAAAAGCGTGCTGATGATGGATGCCAGTAGGATTGAAAGCCAATGCTGCCCCAGTAGGTGGAAGGAAGCCATCAACCCCACGCCGGCAGGAATGAAAAAGAGCGCCATGTTTTTTGTCAGGAACAGGGCGGTGGATTCAATGCTGCGGGGCTTCACCCAGTTGAGTTGCAGCGAGGAAAAAAGCAGCACCATGCCAATCACATTTCCGGGGATATAACCCCCGATCAGCAGGCTGATGCCTTCGCCCAAAGCCAGGAATAACAATATGATAAATGCTCCTTTTGCCATGAATTGTAATTTGGTGCAAAGTTAATGATCCTTGCCCTTCCGTTGGGTTAACTGATGTTAATCTGGATCACATTGTGTTGCATTCCTTTTTGTTGCTGAAAAAGTGCCGGGATGTCGCGTTATTTTTTAATTTTACTGTTTGATTGAAGCTGGTGGGTTTAAATTTAATCATCAATGATTTATGGAACGTAACTTCTCAAAAAAAGTCGGGTTACCACCCGGTTCGGTGGTTTATATAGGTCAACAGCGTGGGTTTACACCTTCAATCCGGTTTTTACGTTATTCGGCCGATGAATTCTTTGAAGATACTTTGCCCATCGACCAGCTTCAGGCGCACATCGATCCGCATCAAATTTGCTGGCTCCACATTACGGGTGTTCACGATACCGGTTTGATTGCCTCCATTGGCGAAATGCTCCAGCTTCATCCATTATTTATTGAGGATATTGCCAATACCACTCAACGACCCAAGGCCGATGAGCTGGATGGCGCCCTGATGGTGGTGCTCAAATCGTTCCGTCTGGAGAAGGAAGCGCCTCGATTGGTATCCCCGCAAATAACCTTGGTTATGAAGCATCAGGTGGTGCTCTCCTTTGGTGAAGAGCCTGGCGAGGTTTTGGATCATATCCGCAACAGGTTGTTGTCGGGGAAGGGCAATCTTCGGAAGCGCAGTGCCGATTATCTTTTCTTTGCCATTATTGATGTGTTGGTGGATGGTTACTACGAAGTGCTCGAAGATCTGATTCCCCTTATCGAAAGTGTGGAGACAAGTTTGATGCAGCGCAATCCCCAAAATCTTCTTCACCGCATACAGCGTCTTAGCCGGGCTTTGTTCACTTTGCGTAAAAATATCTACCCTTTGCGCGAATCCATTAACAAGCTCTGCCGTGGCGATTACGAGCAGGTCAAACCGGCTAATCTAAAATATTACAGCGATGTAAACGACCATTTGTTGCAGATACTTGATAATATTGATTTTTATATCCAACTGACCAATAGTCTAAAAGAACTCCATATGGCCAACATCAGCTATAAGATGAACAAGGTGATGCAGGCCTTGACGGCTATTTCGGCGGTATTCATCCCACTGACCTTCTTGGTGGGGGTTTATGGAATGAACTTCAAAAACATGCCCGAATTGTCGTGGCATTATGGCTATTATATATTATGGTTGCTGATGATTGGGCTGGGCTTGGGTCTCTTTTGGGGTTTTAAACGGAAAGGGTGGTTTTGATAAAAATGCTATTCACTTTTCTTGACCGTTTCGAAATGCTATCTTTGATGCGATTAATTTTTATCATCTATAAATTTTTGAAGTAATGTCCAAGAAAGGTAATAAATCAGCCATGCTGTCGCCGGAAAACTACATCCGCCAACGCGCGAGAACTCTGCCATTATATGAGTGTCGAATTAATAGCGATTGGAAGGAGAGTGGCTTGGCAAATATTATTGTGGCACGTTGCCATTCCAATGGAAATGTAACGGCTTGTTCCTATTTGGTGGACACCTATTGCCTAGGCGTGAAGGATTCCGTTTTTTTCTTCAGCCGTTCAGCACAAGAATATCAGGAATTGATTGAGTATTACAACGAACAGTTCCAGTTCGATAAGGTTGATTATGCTCTGGTTCACAATATTATCCTGGCAGCCGAGGAGTATGCCGAGGAGCTGGGTTTTATGCCTTGCAAAATCTATCAGCAAACCACCCGTTTTATGCTTGACGAGGATAATGACGATATTGAACTGATGGAAATTGAATGTGGTATAGATGGCCAGCCGGCCTTGATATTTACCGGTGAAGAGGATGTAGCCACGATTAATAGGCTTAAGGCTCGGTTGGAGGCCAAAGTAGGTGCCGGCAACTATACCTGTATTTTTTCGTCGGATGAGGACGAGCCGTTTGGTGACCTTTCCGATGAGGAATTAAAGTTTTGTCAGCTTTTCGATCGGTACGATGAGTTGGATGATGCAACCCGCAAGGAGGTGACTCAACTTGGTGAAGGTATTATGGAGCCCATGGTGTCGGAGGAAAAATGTAGCCATTATGAAGATGTTTACGAACCCTTGTTACGTATGAAATTGGTCAAACGTAAGGTGACGCCTGAATTTATGGGGTTGCCTGCCGGTAGCGAATTGCCCGATAAAACGGCTGTCAAGCATTTTGTAGGTGCCATCACAAGTAGTTACGACGATGATAAGTTGGCATCGGCCAACTTGAAAAAACTGGTGCAGTTGTTGCCTGGTCATCCCGCCACTTTGTTGGCCGACCTGTTGTTGTTGCGGGGTGTTGATGAGGCCTTGTTTGCGGCCAAAGTGAAGCAAACTGCCAACGAATATCCAGGGTATGGGCTTCTCCAGATGGTGAAGGACGCTGGCTTAATGAAGCAAAACCCCAATCAAGAAAGGGGGGCGACGATTGTTCTTCCGTTTGATAAGTATTTTGGCGAAAGGACTGAACTTCATGATATTGAGATGTTTGAATATTTGCGTGAAGCCCTTTGGGAATCGGTTGTTTACCTTGATGTGGATCAAGTTGTTGCCCTAATGCTCGTTATTGATCGGATTAAGTTGGGAGCGGATCTCAAGCAACAGTTGGTGGCCAATGCTTTGTTGTCGGCCTTGTCGATTGTTCGTGAGGAGTTGGCTAATCGTTAAGTTTGATGAGGGTGCAACGTTCCTGAAAACTTTTTCCACCCGCTAACTCCCTGCTGTTAAGCACGGCTTGCACAAACATAACATAATGAAACATTTTTTAAGTTGCTTCGATTTGGAATAACGGAACTAAACCCGCTATATTTGCATCCGCTTTCCAGAGGGACAGCAGCATACAAACCGGGTTCACAACTCGGTGATTGACAGATTGGCAAAGGTGTTTATTGAATAAACGGTTTAATGCGTAGAGACGCATTATAATACGTCTCTTGTAAAGACGCCTCACGAGGCGTCTCTGAAAGAAAAAAAAATTTCAAAAACATTTGGAGGTTTAAAAAAACTCCTTACCTTTGCAGCCGCTTCAAACGAAAGGGTTTGAGGAGACAAAAAAGAAAGATACGATCTTTGAAAATATTGGATAAGTGCAAAAGGGAAAAATAAGGTAAAGCGACCCGAGTCAAAGCAGACGAACTTGTAAAGAGACTAATAATTTTTTTTACAATGAAGAGTTTGATCCTGGCTCAGGATGAACGCTAGCGACAGGCCTAACACATGCAAGTCGAGGGGTATCGGTTTCGGCCGAGAGACCGGCGCACGGGTGCGTAACGCGTATGTAACCTGCCTCACACTGGGGGATAGCCTTCCGAAAGGGAGATTAATACCGCATAATAATATGTTCCTGCCTGGGAATATATTTAAAACTTCGGTGGTGTGAGATGGACATGCGTATGATTAGCTAGTTGGCGGGGTAACGGCCCACCAAGGCGACGATCATTAGGGGTTCTGAGAGGAAGATCCCCCACACTGGTACTGAGACACGGACCAGACTCCTACGGGAGGCAGCAGTGAGGAATATTGGTCAATGGGCGCAAGCCTGAACCAGCCATGTCGCGTGCAGGAAGACGGCCCTATGGGTTGTAAACTGCTTTTGTATGGGAAGAAACGACGGTACGTGTACTGTTTTGCCGGTACCATACGAATAAGGATCGGCTAACTCCGTGCCAGCAGCCGCGGTAATACGGAGGATCCAAGCGTTATCCGGATTTATTGGGTTTAAAGGGTGCGTAGGCGGGAGATTAAGTCAGTGGTGAAAGTTTGCGGCTCAACCGTAAAATTGCCATTGATACTGGTTTTCTTGAGTACAGTTGAGGTAGGCGGAATGTGGTGTGTAGCGGTGAAATGCTTAGATATACCACAGAACACCGATTGCGAAGGCAGCTTACTAAGTTGTGACTGACGCTGAAGCACGAAAGCATGGGGATCAAACAGGATTAGATACCCTGGTAGTCCATGCCGTAAACGATGATCACTAGCTGTTTGCGATATATTGTAAGTGGCAAAGGGAAACCATTAAGTGATCCACCTGGGGAGTACGCCCGCAAGGGTGAAACTCAAAGGAATTGACGGGGGCCCGCACAAGCGGAGGAACATGTGGTTTAATTCGATGATACGCGAGGAACCTTACCTGGATTTAAATGGGGAGTGACAGGCTTAGAGATAGGCTTTTCTTCGGACACTCTTCAAGGTGCTGCATGGTTGTCGTCAGCTCGTGCCGTGAGGTGTCGGGTTAAGTCCCATAACGAGCGCAACCCACGTTGTTAGTTACCAGCATGTAGTGATGGGGACTCTAACAAGACTGCCGGTGTAAACCGCGAGGAAGGTGTGGATGACGTCAAATCAGCACGGCCCTTACATCCAGGGCTACACACGTGTTACAATGGCCGGTACAGAGGGCAGCTACCCCGCGAGGGGATGCGAATCCTATAAAACCGGTCTCAGTTCGGATTGGAGTCTGCAACCCGACTCCATGAAGCTGGATTCGCTAGTAATCGCGCATCAGCCATGGCGCGGTGAATACGTTCCCGGGCCTTGTACACACCGCCCGTCAAGCCATGGGAGCCGGGGGTACCTGAAGTCTGTAACCGCAAGGAGCGGCCTAGGGTAAAACTGGTGACTGGGGCTAAGTCGTAACAAGGTAGCCGTACCGGAAGGTGTGGCTGGAACACCTCCTTTCTGGAGAGTTCGCTCACGACGATGATTAATCATCAAAAAAAAGACAAGGAATCAAAGTACCTTACTATTACCAATTGCATTTATCCACAAAGCCTTAAAAGGCTGAAAAGTTCATTGACATGTTGGCAAATCAAAATAACACACACCTAAAAGGTGTTGGAAGAAAGTAGAGAAGGGCGCACGGAGGATGCCTAGGCTCTCAGAGGCGATGAAGGACGTGATAAGCTGCGATAAGCACCGGGTATTTGCAAATAAGAATTGATCCGGTGATTTCCGAATGGGGCAACCCGGTATCCTGAAGGGATATCATTCCGCAAGGAAGGCAAACGTGGGGAACTGAAACATCTAAGTACCCACAGGAGAAGAAAACAAGAGTGATTCCCTAAGTAGTGGCGAGCGAAAGGGGAACAGCCCAAACCAATGTTGTTTAGGCAACATTGGGGTAATAGGACCTGTATAATCAACAACAATCGAACCGGAACGCTTTGGAAAGAGCGGCCACAGCGGGTGACAGCCCCGTACGGGCAAGAGCGTTAGCGAGACGGGTATCCTGAGTAACGCGGAACACGTGAAATTCTGCGTGAATTAGCCGGGACCATCCGGTAAGGCTAAATACTCCTGAGAGACCGATAGTGAACCAGTACCGTGAGGGAAAGGTGAAAAGCACCCCGAACAGGGGAGTGAAATAGTACCTGAAACCGTGCGCTTACAAGCGGTCGGAGTCCACTTGATGGATGACGGCGTGCCTTTTGCATAATGAGCCTACGAGTTACTTCTCACCAGCCAGGTTAAGCACTTCAGGTGCGGAGCCGAAGCGAAAGCGAGTCTGAATAGGGCGCGATAGTTGGTGGGAGTAGACGCGAAACCTTGTGATCTACCCTTGGTCAGGTTGAAGTCCCGGTAACACGGGATGGAGGACCGAACGAGTAAACGTTGAAAAGTTTTTCGATGAACTGAGGGTAGGGGTGAAAGGCCAATCAAACTGGGAAATAGCTCGTACTCCCCGAAATGCATTTAGGTGCAGCCTCAAGACAGTTTTACAGAGGTAGAGCTACTGATAGGAAGCGAGGGCTTCACCGCCTATCAACTCCTGACAAACTCCGAATGCTGTAAAATGATTCTTGGGAGTGAGGGCATGGGTGCTAAGGTCCATGTCCGAGAGGGAAAGAACCCGGACCATCAGCTAAGGTCCCCAAATATATGCTAAGTTGACCAAACGCGGTTTGGTTGCAGAGACAGCTAGGATGTTGGCTTGGAAGCAGCCATTCATTTAAAGAGTGCGTAACAGCTCACTAGTCGAGCGACCGAGCATGGATAATAATCGGGCATAAGCATATTACCGAAGCTATGGATTGTTGAGACGTTGCATGCAACGTCTTTACTCTGGTAGGGGAGCATTCCAGCCGCATAGAAGGTGTTCCGCGAGGGATGCTGGAGCAACTGGAAAAGCAAATGTAGGCATAAGTAACGATAATGGGGGTGAGAAACCCCCACGCCGAAAGACTAAGGTTTCCTGATCAACGCTAATCGGATCAGGGTCAGTCGGGACCTAAGGCGAACCCGAAAGGGGTAGTCGATGGCAAGCAGGTTAATATTCCTGCACCTGCATACCAATAAAAGTGACGGAGAGTTGAGATGGCTGGGGGCTGACGGAATAGCCCGCTGAGCCTAGCCTTCGGGCAAAGCGAAGTCAAGCAAACTCTTCCAAGAAAAGCGAGGTATGCAGCTCGTACCACAAACGGACACACGTAGTTGGGTTGAGTATACTAAGGCGCTCGAGTGATCCACGGCTAAGGAACTCGGCAAATTCGTCCTGTAACTTCGGGAGAAAGGACGCCACTTCAGCGATGGGGTGGCCGCAGAGAAATGGCCCAGGCAACTGTTTAACAAAAACACATGGCTTTGCAAAATCGCAAGATGACGTATAAGGCCTGACACCTGCCCGGTGCCGGAAGGTTAAGAGGAGATGTTAGTCGCAAGGCGAAGCATTGAATTGAAGCCCCGGTAAACGGCGGCCGTAACTATAACGGTCCTAAGGTAGCGAAATTCCTTGTCGGGTAAGTTCCGACCTGCACGAATGGTGTAATGATCTGGGCACTGTCTCAGCCGTGAGCTCGGTGAAATTGTAGTATCGGTGAAGATGCCGATTACCCGCAACGGGACGGAAAGACCCCGTGAACCTTTACTGCAACTTTGCATTGGTTCTGGGTAAGTGATGTGTAGGATAGGTCGGAGGCATTGAATCGGCGTCGCCAGGCGTCGTGGAGCCAACCTTGAAATACGACCCTTTGCTTACTTGGAATCTAACTCCACAACGTGGAAGACATTGCATGGTGGGTAGTTTGACTGGGGTGGTCGCCTCCAAAAGAGTAACGGAGGCTCCCAAAGGTACCCTCAAGACGATTGGTAACCGTCTGTAGAGTGTAATGGTAAAAGGGTGCTTGACTGTGAGACCGACAAGTCGAACAGGTAGGAAACTAGGGCATAGTGATCCGGTGGTTCCGCATGGAAGGGCCATCGCTCAAAGGATAAAAGGTACTCCGGGGATAACAGGCTGATCGCCGCCAAGAGCTCATATCGACGCGGCGGTTTGGCACCTCGATGTCGGCTCGTCACATCCTGGGGCTGGAGAAGGTCCCAAGGGTTGGGCTGTTCGCCCATTAAAGTGGCACGCGAGCTGGGTTCAGAACGTCGTGAGACAGTTCGGTCCCTATCTGTTGTGGGCGTAGGAGATTTGAGAGGCCCTGTCGTTAGTACGAGAGGACCGCGATGGACATACCGCTGGTGTACCAGTTGTTCCGCCAGGAGCATAGCTGGGTAGCTAAGTGTGGAAGAGATAAGTGCTGAAAGCATCTAAGCACGAAGCTCGCCTCAAGATGAGATCTCCCTTAAGGGGCGTTGAAGACGACGACGTTGATAGGCTGCAGGTGTAAAGGTGGTAACACCATAGCCGAGCAGTACTAATTACCCGAGTCTTTCTCCAGTGTTTTATAGCGTGTAGGTTATTTTGGTTTGCCGATTGTCATGAAACTTAAAAGATATTTTAGGTGGTTATAGCGACAAGGTTCCACCTCTTCCCATTCCGAACAGAGAAGTTAAGCTTGTCCGCGCCGATGGTACTGCGTATAGTGGGAGAGTAGGTCGCCGCCGAATTTTGAAGATCCCCGGTTCTGCAAAGAGCCGGGGATTTTTGCGTTTGTGTGGTTTTGATCCGCGAATGACGCGAATGACGCGAATCAGATCGACGGAGTCAATTTAAAAGAATTAGTACCTGGATTGATAGGGTTTTTTTGTCCACAGATTCACACAGATTAAAACTGATTACACCTATCGAACTCAAAACACAGAACTCAAAACACTGGTTACTGAAAACTGATCACTGTTTCCTGATTTCTGGTTTTAACCGCGAATCGAAGATCGACGGAGTCAATTTAACGAATTACACGAATTGATTTGTTCGTAATACGATTAACGACTGACGACCTGCGACTGACGATTGAACCCAAAACTCCGAACTCAAAACACCGCTTACTTTTTACTGCTCCCTGCTCATCACCTCTCCGACGAAATTGCAGCAAGTCATGCCTCAAACCTGCCTTTCTACGAACATCCCCAATAGCAATATGTAAATCGCGAAAATCCACGAAATTTGAGGATGAGATTCACATTATTAGCACATTCAACACCTGCGGTGTTGTGGGAACATTGTAATCCTTTCACCCCCCGGTTTCACCGGCGGCTATTCACATTGAAGTCCTTCGGACTTCCCCGCTTTCCGACTATGAGACTCGTCGACTCGTCAACTTTTTAAACTCTACGACTCATAGAACTGATCCCTGAACTCAATAACTCAGAACCCAAAATTCCAAACACTGATCACTGATCACTGTTTACTGATTACTGTTCCCTGTTCCCTGTTCCCTGTTCCCCGAAAACGTTTTATTTGCTTTTGATGCCGATCACATTGGGAAGTTTCCAAAATTGGTAGTTGTCGTCGTTGGGATATGTACGGTAAACATAGCTTCCCATTTTGGCAGTGCATTGTTCGCCGTTGTTGATGTAAAAGCTTGTTTCTGGACCTCCCTCCAGATAAATGGTGGTTCGGAGATCGAAGGGGAGTTGTTTGATAAACCCAATCATAACCTGATGGGTATAGGGCGAGCGGCAAAAGATGAAATAGATGGAGCCTGAAGAATTGGTGGCCGCAAGCAGCATGGAACAACTCTGGCGCGGGTTTTTGTCCCAGGCAAGTGGCGTGCCATCGCAGGAGAGCATGCGCATGCCTTGGCAAAAGGAATTGTAGCGGGGTTGTAGGCAATCCCAATCCTCGCAGGTAAGATCTGCAATAATGAAGTTCTTAGCCGACGTATCCACCGGATTGAAGGCCATCATCGCATTGCCTGATTTTGTGAAAAGGGGATTGTTGGCATGGCCAAAATTCCGCATGTAATAGCGTCCTTTCAGCTTTTGAGTCAAATCGTACATGCCCGCATTCACAATCACCTGCATGTCGAACTCTTCGGCCCATTCGGGGGCGGTACGGGTGATGGCCTGATGTTCCGACGCACAGAGCAATTCGAAACAACAGCTATCTGGATCGATCTTTAATATCGTAAGTTTTGAATCGTTCAAAAACGATTTTTCAGGGGCATCCACTTCGGCATAGTTGATTCCAGGCGAAATGGAAGTCCATGAAATGGTTGTTTGGGCATCGACAATTGCCGTCATCAGCAAGGTGGATGCAACTGAAACTAACAGTTTTAAGCCTTTCATGTCAAGATTCATGATGCCAGTCGAATCGTCGCGATTTGAAAGGGAAGAGGTCGAAAAGCTCACCGGAGTAGTAGAACTCATAGGCAATGGCCCCAAAAGTATATTTTTTATCGTAAATGTTTATGCCTGAGCCGCCTACCACCGGGTTGGGCTTTGGTTGGGACACTTCAAAACCAATGTTGAATAGTGTGGCTAGTATCTCTGGACGATTGTCGATGGGGTAACCGGCACGTTCCCACTGCACTTTGATCTGTTTGACGTTCAAAGCAGCATACAGGTAAGAGTAATAGTGGTTTTTATACGAAGTTAGCCGGGAAACTCTTTCCTCTTCAATATTGTTGGTTTTGAAGTCAAGCAAATTCTCATATTCTTTGCCCAGGTAGAATACCGATGAAGTGTCTTTCAGTTGTCGCTCGATGCGCTGAGCTGTGGGCACCTTGATGCCAGTGACGCCAAGGGAGAATTGGGTCTCCACCGATAGAATCTTCAGCGGACCGATCCATTTTTTATAGGCTTCTCGGTTGGAGTTGAACAGGCGGATCTGTTCGCCAACTAAAACAGCCACAATCATTCGAGGCTCCACGCCGGTTACGAGGGCAGCCGAATCGATCAAATGCTGGTCTTTTGCCACAGCCAGTTTGAAATCCTGCCATTCCATGATGTTCATCCATTCGAAGACGCTTCCCTGATGGGAATGGGTGACCTCAAGGGCATCGATCTCGCGCATGTAATTTTCGTTTCCCTTCAGGTGTATGGAGGCCGCTTCAACCATCCGCATACACTCTGTAATGTTTTGGCTTCCTTTGTAAGCGTTCAGAATGTAGAAGGCATTTTCAGGATAATACATGCTCAGGGCGAATATATTCTGAAATAACAGCGCTTCCTGAGTGTCCATTGTTGAACTGTCGGTTTGAGTTGTGCTTCCATATTTGTTGCTGATTTCCTGGAAATACCGGTTGTTGTAGTCCGCCAATCCGGGATCGTTGGTGAGCCGCAACTTTACCGCCATATAGGCTCCCGTGAGGGAAAAACCAATTAGTGCAAAAATGCAAACGACGGTGTAAATGGTGATTTTTATGATTTTACCGGTTGTTTTATTCTTCATGGCTAAAAATGACTGTTTTGTGGCGCAAATCTATCAAAAAGAATCATCCATTGTCCGTTTGTGACAAAATTTAGTCTTTCTCTGTTGTTTTGTTTCAACCGAATGAAGATCAGTGGTTTGTTCGGTGGGTGGGTGAGGCGAAAAAAAACACAAGCAACTAATTCATGGATTGGATTTGATTGTTACTTTTGCTTGCGAAATATTTTACTTTTCTCTTTATGGTCAGATGCAGATTCTGTTTGTTGCTAATTTTTGTTTTTTCCACTTCGGTTGTTTTATCGCAGGATTTAGTAAATGATTCCATTAGTGGTTCCGGTGTTGGCGAATATGAAGATGCCCTGTTGGTGTCCGATTTTGAGCAAGTTGATTCTTTGTATAAGAACATCTGGAACAGTACTCAAATCAAATATGGTGCCAACCTGGTTGCTAAGAGCGACACCATCGCCATTGGTTTGAGAGGACGTGGACCGTATTGCCATCCATGCGAAGGCAAAGTGATCTCCAAATTTGGCCGTCGTGGAAGGCGTCAACATACGGGTACCGACATAAAGCTGCACCAGGGCGACACGGTTCGTAGCATATTCGATGGTCGGGTGCGTATTGCCAAGCGGTTGAGCGGTTATGGCAACATGGTTCTGGTTCGTCACAACAATGGGCTGGAAACGCTTTATGCCCACCTTTCGTCAATCAAAGTAACGGTCAACGACACGCTAAAGGCTGGTGATTTGATTGGTCTTGGTGGACGCACCGGCCGGGCTACCACGGAGCACCTGCATTTTGAAACACGGTTGTTTGGCGAACCATTTGATTCTTCAATTTATATCGATTTTGAAAACGGTGTGCTGAAATCCGATTCCCTTTTTTATAACAACCATCGGTTTGCCACAAATTTGGCCGATCTTCGGAAAAAGCTCCAGGTCAAAACATTGGAGTCGGCTTCGGTTTTGGCAGCAGGGGAATCGGCCGTCCATATTGTACAGCCAGGTGATTCATTGTGGCGAATTGCCCGAAAATATGGCACTTCAGTGGCAAAAATTGCCTGTGACAACAACATTGGAACAGAACAGGTTTTAAAAATTGGGAGCCAAATCAAGATCGTTTTATGATGAGATTGGTTGAGCCTTGCTTATGTCTCTCTAATAATGAAGGCGTTGCGTGGATTTTATTCAAATCGAATATGTGAATGAAATGTTCTAAAAGATTTATCTTCATGATATTGAATCTCTTTGGTGCGTTTTTTGTTTCTTTGTCGGCATCACGGGATAATCTTTTTTGGGAGCATGCTTCTGTTGTTGTTTGCTTTGTGAAGATTGATGATTGTGACAAGGGTTATATTGATTAAAATTTAATGACACGCATGAAGCAGTTTCTTGGCTATTTGCTTACTCCGGTTTTCCATCTTTATTTTCTTACTGTTTTGCTGGTTTTTCATCCCATCCAGGTTTTAGCGTTTAAGCTGGGGGGCGACCGAATAAGAAAACGGACAGTTATCGGCTTAAATTGGTTTTTTGTAAAAGGTTTTTGGATTTTGGGATGCCGGGTTCGTTTTTGTGGTTTAGAGAAACTGCCTGCTGGTCGCCCATTGATTATCGTGGCCAACCACCAGAGTTTGTACGATATTCCAGCCGTAGCGCTTGGTTTTCGCAAATTTTATCCCCGTTTTATTTCCAAGATTGAACTTTCGCGTAATATCCCCACTATATCGTACGATTTGCGCAAAAGCGGTTCGGCATTGATCGACCGCGAAAATGGGGCGCAGTCGGTCAAGGAGATTTTTAGGTTGGGACGTTTGATTGAAAAAGAGCGTTTTGCCGCCTGCATCTTTCCCGAAGGAACCCGTAGTGAGGATGGCAAGGTGCGTGATTTTTTACCAGCCGGTATTTTGACGCTGATGCGGGCTGCCCCTTCGGCTTTGGTAGTGCCTTTTGCGATAGACGGGCACGACCGTCTGCAAAAAAAAGGGATGTTTCCTTTGTCGGTTGGGACAAAAATTACCTATACAGTTTTGGATGTTATTGATCCCAAGCAACACAAGCCCGACGAGGTGGTGGCGATGACCGAACAAGCCATTAAGAAAGCACTGCATCAGGTCTCCTGAAAAAATAATTGAAAAAAATATACCGGCCAGTCATTCTGAATATTCAGGTTCGACTGGCCGGTTTTTTGTTATTTGATCTCTTTTTCTATCCATTTGCTCCTGTCGGGAGCAGTAGGAGGGGTGATCTTTTTAATCGGGTTGGTTTCGAGTTCTTTCAGCAGCTCTTGTACCGCCCGTTCAATGCAGGGGTCTTCGCCTTTGGCCAATTTTTCGGGGCGGTCCACCACTTCGATGTCGGGCGAAACACCTATGCCTTCGATGATCCATTCACCCTGGTCGTTGTAAATGCCAAAGCGGGGCACCGAAATGTAGCCGCCATCCACCAGGCTTGCATTCCCGCTGATGCCTACCAATCCGCCCCATGTTCGGGTGCCTATCAATTTACCTTGGCCGGTTTTCCTGAAGAAATAAGGCAGTGCATCCCCTCCCGAAGATGAATAACCGTTGATGAGCATCGCTTTAGGTCCGTTGTGTGCCACATCGGGCGAAGTCATGGGTTGTAAGCCATTGCGGTGCCAGTAGGCTAGGGTGCGGCGTTGCAGTAGGTTAATCATTCGGTGAGGGATGAAACCACCACCATTGTATCGGTCGTCGATGATCAGGGCCTCCTTGTCGTGGTAAGCATAAATGCCACGGTAGAGCTCGCGGTTGCCTTCCACGGCCGTGTTGGGCAGGTAGATGTAGCCAATGCGCCCACCAGATAGTTTCTCGACCAAGGCACGCCGTTCGTTGACCCAGTTCAGGTGCATCAGCTCCAGTTCGCTATTGATGGTTTTGATGGTATAGCTGCGTGTTCCCGATAGTGAGGCTGATGAGCTCACTGTGATTTCAACGGTCACATCGGCCAGGTTTTCCAGAAATTGGTACGGATTTTCCTTTGTGGTGATCTCTTTTCCGTTGATGCTGAGCAGGTAATCGCCCTCTTTTACATCGATGCCCGGTTCGGTGAGGGGAGAACGCCTTTCGGGGTTCCAATTTTCGCCTGGGTAGATTTTCGCCAGGCGGTATCGCCCTGTCGCGGCATCTGGCTTCAGTTGAGCCCCCAACAAACCAGTGTTGACCCTTTTCACCCGCTTGATATCGCCCCAATCAACATAGGCGTGGCCGGTGTTCGATTCTGAAACGATTTCATTCAGTATGTAATCCAGGTCGAAGCGGCTTGGAACATGGGGAAGCAACTCGCCATACTGTTGTTTGATGGCTTGCCAGTCCACATTGTGGAGGTTATCCACATAAAAATAGTCGCGGAAGATGCGCCAGGCATCGGTATAGATCTGGTTCCACTCTTCGCGCGGCTCAATTTTCATTTCCAATTTCTCTAGGTTGAGCTTTCCTGCACCTGCTTTTTGGCCAGGGGTTACTTTGGCAATGGCGAAATCCTTGCCTGTTTTGTAGAGGAAAGTCTTGCCATCGGCCGAAGGTTGTGCGGCAGTAACGCCTTCCATAATCTCCTCTGTCTTTTCATCGGCCATGTTATACCGCATCAGTTTACCTTGGGAGGTGTACATCAAGCCACCATCCACCATGCCGGCCAAGGAATAGTTGCCCGAAGGAAGCGGCAATGCCATCACCCGGTTGTCGATTCCGTCAAAATCGATGGATACTTTTACTTCGACGGTTTCTTTGGCTGGCTCATCCTTCTGTTTGTTTTTTGGCTCTTTTTTTGCTGATTCCTCTTTTTTTGGTTCCACAATTGGTTCCACATCATTTTTGTCTTTGATCAGCTTAGTGCCGTCATTTTTCAGTGCCATGGCATAAATGCGCGAGGCATTGTTGTAGAGATAATCGAATTCAAAGCTCGAAAATGCCAGATTGAAATCGCGGTTGGATACGAAGAATATGAATTTGCCACAATTACTGAATACCGGGTCGAAATTGCTGAAGGTGCTGCTGGTCAGTTGAGTGGCTTTAGCTGTTGGGATGTTATAAACCCATACCACATCGTTGCCATTGGACGCCTCCTTGGTGTAGGTGATCCATTCGGAATCGGGCGAGAAACTGTAGGAGCGTATTTCGCCCATGGTGGCCTGGTCAATGGCAAATTGCTTGCCGGTTTCCACGTCGAGTAGGAACAGATTCATGGTGCGGTCGCTGTAAACTAGGTAACGGCTATTTGGCGACCAATTTGTCTCGTATTTCCATGCTTTCGACCCATTGGTCAGCTGCCGTGGTTTGGCGCCTTTTTTGTTTTCAAGCAAATAAACTTCGTACTCACCGGTGGCATCGGAGTGGTAAGCAATGTACTTCCCATTGGGCGACCACGATGGGAATATCTCGCGGATGCCAGGTGTTTGGGTGAGGTTTTCAATCACCCCGTTTTCGGCTGGAACCGAAAAAATATCGCCGCGGGCATCAAATAGGGCGCGTTTGCCGGTAGGCGAAAAGGCTGCACTGTGAATGTCCTCCGTCACATTTTTAAAGTAAGGCAACAAGTTGGGATTGTCGAAATTGATGTTGACCGTTATTTTTTCTGTTTTACCACTGTTGGTGTCCAATCGGTAAAGCAGTCCGCCATTTTCGTAAACCAGCTGGTTGTTGTTGCCCGAAGGCCACATCACATCAAACTCTTTATGGAAAGTGATTTGCTTTTCCTCCTTGGTTTTGGTGTTGTAGCGGTAGATGTTCAGCTTCAGGTCGCGATCCGAAGCATAGAAGATATCATCGCCCACCCAAGTTGGCCACTGGTCGGTGCCGGCAAAGGTAGTCATCTGTTCCGATGTGTTGTTTTTTAGGTCGTAGATCCACAAGTCGGTGGCCCGTCCGCCTTTGTAGCGTTTCCAAGTGCGGAATTCACGATCCACAGGGGTAAAACACATTTGGTTGCCATCGGGCGACAACACACCAAAGCCCCCATTGACAATGGGAAGTGGTGTTTCAAAACCACCGTCGAGGCTCACTAGGAAGTACATGCCATTGCGGTCGCCAAAGGGGGTGCGGTTGGCACGGATCAACACCTGCTTGCTGTCGGGAGTCCAGTCGAGCACCACATGGTCGTATCCACCGCGGGGCGGCATCACGCCCACGGAGTTGTACCAGGTGAGTTGTCGGGCAGATCCGCCAGAGGCCGGCATCACCCATATCTGGCGACTGCCGGAGTATTCGGCCGAAAAGGCGATCCATTGCCCATCGGGCGAAAGTTTGGGGAACAGCTCCAATCCTTCGTGGGAGGTGAGTTGTTTGGCGTCGCCACCATTGGCATCCACCGTCCAGATGTCGCCGGCATACACAAAAACGACCTGTTTCCCGTTGATGTCGGGATAACGCAGCAGGCGGGCGTCGTTCACCGACCAAAGCGTCAGTGTGCAACACCATAAAGCCATCAAGGCTATTAATCGTTGATACATAATCAATAAGTTTTAGTTGTCTATAAAGATTAAATATAACCATTAATTTTTATTTAAATATAATTTAGGGGTGTTAAGTTTAGAATGAATTATCATTCAGGTGATTGCCTTTGCCGCTTTTTTCGAAATAACTCCTATTTTTGCAGGCTCATGGTTTTGAAAGGGATAAAGAATTAAAAGGATAGACGATGTTGATGACCATACAATTGTTGATTGTGCTTTTGGCACTTTATGTTGGCTCCCGTTACGGAAGCATTGCTTTGGGGATGATCTCGGGCATTGGCCTGGCCATTTTGGTGTTTGGGTTTGGCCTGCAACCCGGTTCGCCCCCCACCGATGTCATTTACATCATCATTGCGGCGGTAACTTGCGCGGGTGTCTTGCAGGCATCGGGCGGGATGGATTTTCTGATTCAGATTGCCGAACGATTCTTGCGCAAACATCCCGACCGCATCACCTTTTACGCGCCTTTCAGTACTTTTTTCTTGACGGTTTTAGTGGGTACCGGGCATGTGGTTTACACCCTGATGCCCATCATTTGCGATATTTCGCTCAAGAAAGGGATTCGCCCCGAGCGGCCATGTGGGGTAGCCTCCATAGCTTCGCAGGTGGGCATCACCTGTTCGCCCATTGCGGCAGCCGTGGTGGCTTTTGTGACCATCACCAATGAGAAGACCGGGTTGGGCATCACCATTCCACAAATTTTGATGGTAACATTGCCTGCCAGTATGGTGGGGCTGGCCGTGGCCGCGCTTTTCAGCTACTACCGGGGGCTCGATTTGGATAAGGATCCAAAGTTTCAGGCACGCTTGGCCGATCCGGAGATGAAACACTTCATGTACGGCGATTCGGCAACGACTCTCAATACCGAATTGGCACCTTCGGCTCGTTATTCGGTTTATATTTTTTTAGCGGCCATATCGTCCATCATTCTGTTGGCCTCTTTTCCATCGCTGTTGCCCACCTGGGGCGATCCCGCCAAGCCGCTATCCATGGCTTTAGTGATCCAAATTGTGATGCTGACGGCTGCCGGGTTGATGGTGACTTTGTGTAAGGTGGATCCCAAGAAAGTGGTGGCAGGTTCGGTTTGGCAAGCCGGCATGGTGGCTGTTGTGGCTATTTACGGCATTGCCTGGCTGGCGGATACCTATTTCTTGAATTATAAGACGGAAATGATGCTTTCGTTGCGCGATATGGTGGCTGCCTATCCTTGGACCATCGCTTTTGTGTTGTTTGCCGTTTCGGTCCTGATCAACACTCAAGGTGGCGTGGTATTGGCCATCATGCCGTTGGCTTATGAGTTGGGCATTCCGTTTCCTGTGCTGTTGGGCGTATTTCCCACTGTTTATGGTTATTTCTTGATCCCCAATTATCCTTCCGACATTGCAACCGTCAATTTCGACAGGTCGGGAACCACCACCATCGGCAAGTACCTGCTTAACCACAGCTTCCTGATGCCGGGCTTTGTCACCATTTTTACCGCCACTCTGGTGGCCTATTTTATTTCGACCATAATTTATTGATCCCACAATATCAAAACTAAAAGGGCTGCCTGAATTCCAGACAGCCCTTTGTTTATTATCAAAAACGATTGATTAGTTGTAGGCTTCAATGATTCCGTAGAAGTCTTCGGCTTTCAAGGATGCGCCGCCAATCAGGCCACCATCCACATCGGGCTGGGCAAACAGTTCTTTGGCATTGGATGCTTTGCAGCTTCCGCCGTAAAGGATAGAAGTGTTGTCGGCTACAGTCTGGCCATATTTAGCTGCCAAGGTTTGACGGATGAAAGCATGGATCTCTTGTGCTTGCTCGCTGGAAGCAGTTTTGCCGGTTCCGATAGCCCAAACGGGTTCGTATGCCAACACGATTTTACCAAAATCTTCGGCCGATAGGTGGAAAAGGGCATTTTCAATCTGGCTTTTCACTACTTCGAAATGTTTGCCAGCTTCGCGCTCTTCCAAAACCTCGCCAATGCAAAAGATGGGGGTTAAGCCGTTGGCCAATGCCAAGTCAGTTTTTTCTTTTAGGATCGCATCGGTTTCGCCATAGTAGCTTCTTCTTTCGGAGTGGCCCAAAATGACATATTCGGCTCCGGTCGATTTGATCATCGCAGCCGAAATTTCGCCGGTGTAGGCACCGCTGGCTTTGTCGGCACAGTTTTGAGCTGCAATGCCAACCAGATTTTTGTTGACTGTTTTTTCTGCTTCGGTAATATGGATGAATGGAGTGCCCAAAACAACTGTGCACTTGGGTGCATTCTTTTCAAGGATGGCGTTTACGGCTTTTGCCAATTCAATACCTTCAGCAAGGGTATTATTCATCTTCCAGTTTCCGGCAACAATTTTCTGTCTCATTTTTGTTGAATTAATGTTTATTATTTTTGTTGAGAGTAATGACTAAAATCATGGATGCAAAGATAAGGGTTAAAACCATTAGTTGCATATTCTTGTGGCGCATATCATCGAGCGATGTTGACAATGGATTCAATAGCTCTTTTTCCAGAGGCAAGTTGTTCAGGTTGTATTTCCCTACAATGGTGCCATTTTGGATAAGGAGGACGCCGGGATTGCTGCGCAGGATGGTTTTTAGCATGGTTTCGTCGCCAGTCAGGTAAGTGATGCCGATTTGCTCACGTTGGTCGAACCGGTCGATGTCTGACTGAAGAGAAGAGGTGGCCAAATACGATTGCATATTGTGCTGGAGGCAGAAATGGGAGAGTTTCATCAGTTTGTCGATGGCTCCTTTTTCCATTTCTTCCAGTTTAGGTGCAACCACCAAAAGCACTGGTTGAAAGCTGTTCAATATCCGGTCGTTTACATTATCGCCCTGGGCGTTCTGCAAAACAAAATCTTTGATGGGCGGTTGGTAACCTTCGCGGATCACTTTGGTTTTGCTGTCGACGAAAACCCAGGTGGAGTCGTTGTAGGGATAGTTGTCCACATCAAATTCCTGCCGGATGCCACCCTTTTCCAAGATAAAGGTAGTTTCGTATTCGGGTTGCTCGGCATCTTCGGGGATGCTCATCCCTTTTTTGATGTCTGCCCCTACGGCATAAGGTCTGAAATCGATCAGGGGTTCGTACCTCAGGGCATGAAACACCACGAAAAATATAATGAGGACTCCCCAGCAACCAACTGTCCATTGTTTCCAGGAGGCCATGGTTGTGTTGATGTTTTTGTGCCGGATAAATACGAATATGGACAAGGGCAATAGGGCTAAGTCCTTAAAGAAGGTTGCCCAGTTCGTAAGTTTGATGGCATCGCCAAAGCAGCCGCAATCCGAAACGGGGTTGAAAATGGCGATGTAGAGTGTGAGTGGCGTGAAGATGCCCATGAAGATCAAAGCACCTAGGGAGGCCAGTTTGCTTTGGATTTTGAGAAGGAGCAAGTAGCCAACCATAAACTCGGCTAAGGCAAGCAAGACCGACAGGCCGAAAGCGACCTGGTTGAATGCGGAGAGGCCAAACGCGTTGAAATAATCTTCAATCTTGATGGCTCCTCCGAAGGGGTCGATGGCTTTGACAAATCCGGAGAAAATAAATACAGCCGCCAGTAAATAGCGGGAAAGTTTAAGTAGTATATTCATGTTAAATTATTGTTCTTCCTCTTCGGGGAATTCAATTTTTATCAGGGCAAAAATGGCGTAATTGATCATGTCCATATAGTTGGCATCCACGCCTTCAGAGATTAGGGTGGCTCCCTGGTTGTCCTCGATCTGTTTGGTGCGATGAAGTTTCATCAGTATTAGGTCGGTGAGTGAGCTGATGCGCATCTTGCGCCAAGCCTCGTCGTAATCGTGGTTCTTGTTGTTCATCAAATCGCGAGCCGCATGGATCTTTTCGAGATAGAGACGTAGAGCTTCCTCGTGATCCATCTCGGGCTGTTCGGCATAGCCCAACTCCAGTTGTATCAAGGCCATGGTGGCATAATTAATGATACCGATGAACTCGGAACGGATGCCCTCATCAATTTTGGACATGCCTTTTATTTCGATGCTTCGGATGCGTTGCGCCTTGATCAGGATTTGGTCGGTCATCGACTCGGGGCGCAGAATGCGCCAGGCAGTGCCATAATCTTTCATCTTCTTGGCAAAGATGTCCTGGCATATTTGAATGGCGTGGTCGAATTGAATGTCGGTCTTGGTTGGCATAAAAAATCTGATTGAGCTGTAAAAATATAAAAATAACAATAATAACAGCTGTTAAAAAAGAATAACCCTGCTGTTTGACCATAAATAATCGTGGCGAATGGCTATTTTTAGCTTTGGTATTTAAGTTTTGGAAGCTATATTTTTTTACTTTTGCATGTTGTCAATATGATGACTGTTTGCGGAAAAATTATTAAATACAATCATATTTCACCATGAATATTTCATACAACTGGTTAAAGAACTACATCAATATCGATCTTGCTCCGGCAAAAGTATCGGAAATACTCACATCCCTCGGGCTTGAAGTCGGCAGCATGGAAGAGATCCAATCCATCAAGGGTGGTTTGGAAGGTCTTGTGGTGGGAGAGGTGCTTACTTGTGCCAAACATCCTGGTGCCGATAAATTAAGTGTTACCTCAGTGAATGTGGGTTCGGGCGATCCGCTCCCGGTGGTGTGTGGTGCGCCCAATGTTGCCGCAGGTCAAAAAGTTGTGGTGGCTACCATAGGTACGGTTCTTTACAGTGGTGATGAAAGTTTTACCATCAAAGCATCAAAAATCCGTGGCGAGCAATCCATGGGCATGATTTGTGCCGCCGATGAAATTGGATTGGGAACCGATCACTCGGGCATTATGGTTTTGCCTTCGGATACGCCGGTAGGCATGCTTGCCAAAGATTATTTCAAGGTTGAAAATGATGTGGTGTTTGAAGTGGATCTGACGCCCAATCGCATCGATAGTGCTTCACATTATGGCATTGCCCGCGATTTGGCTGCCTACCTAACTGTTAATGATGCTCCTGTGACTTTAAAAAGAGCCTCTGTTGATGAATTCCAAGTGGAGGATCACAGTTTCGAGGTGGCTGTATCGGTTGAAAACAGTGACGCTTGTCCCCGTTACTGCGGGGTGACCATCAATGGCGTTAAAGTGGGTGAGTCGCCCGACTGGTTGAAGAATGCCTTGCGCATCATTGGCCTTTCGCCCATCAATAATGTGGTGGATGTGACCAACTACGTCTTGCACGAAATGGGGCAACCCCTCCATGCCTTTGATGGAGATGAGATCAAAGGTGGTCAGGTGATTGTGAAAAATCTCCTTGCCGGAACGAAATTCATCACCCTGGATGAGAAGGAGCGCGAGCTTTCGGCCGATGACCTGATGATCTGCAATGGGGAAGCGCCCATGTGTATTGGTGGTGTGTTTGGCGGTTTGCACAGTGGTGTTTCAGAAAAAACCACTAAAATATTCTTGGAGAGTGCCTGGTTCAATCCGGTTGCTGTGCGCAAGACGGCTCGCCGCCACCAGTTGAATACCGATGCCAGCTTCCGCTTTGAACGTGGTACCGATCCTAATGGGGTGCTTTTTGCCCTGAAACGTGCAGCTCTTTTGATCAAAGAGGTTGCCGGTGGTACCATCTCATCTGAAATCACCGATATCTATCCGGTGAAAGCCGAAGATTTTGAGATTCATGTAAGCTATAAAAATATCAAACGTCTCATAGGAAAAGAGATACCCAAAAACACCATTCATAAAATTCTTCATGGCTTGGAAATCAAGGTAAAAGCCGACAACGATTCGGCCATGACGCTTCAGGTTCCGCCATACCGTGTGGATGTAACCCGCGAGGCTGATGTGATTGAGGAGATTCTGCGCATCTATGGCTATAACAATGTGGAAATGCCTTCGGCTGTTCACTCCACGTTGGTGTATGCCCAAAAACCCGACGACCACAAGGTGAAGAATGTGGTGGCAGCCCAATTGACCGGATGTGGTTTTGTGGAAATCATGAACAACTCACTCACCAAAGCTGCCAATTACGACGATTTAACCACTTTCCCTCGCCAACAGGTGGTTGAACTGGCCAACCCATTGAGCAGTGACTTGAATGGCATGCGGCAGACACTTCTGTTTGGCGGTTTGGAAAGCGTTCAACACAACCGCAACCGACGCAATCCCGACTTGAAGCTGTTTGAATTTGGCAACTGCTATAGCCTGAAACCCGAAGGAGCCAAGGATCAGCTTAAAAGCTACAACGAAGAAAACCGCCTAGCTCTTTTCATGACAGGGCTTAAAAACGAGGTGAATTGGAATACACCTGCCCAGGAGCTCTCTTTCTTCGATATGAAAACGCAGGTGGAGAATATCATTAGTCGCTTAGGAATTGATTTTTCGACGTTGAAAGAGGAGCCAATCCACAATGATGTTTGGAGCGAAGGTCTTTGTCTGATGGTGGACAACAAGGTTCTTGTGAATTATGGCATGGTGCATTCCAAACGCACAAAACCTTACGATATCGACAAACCCTTGTTCTTTGCCGAGTTCAATTGGGATCTTTTGGTGCGTAAGAGTGCCAAACAAACCATTTTGTACCGCGAAATATCTAAGTTTCCCGAAGTAAAGCGCGACCTTGCCTTATTGCTCGACAAGCAGGTTACTTTTGCCCAAGTGAAGCAGGTGGCTTTGAAGACGGAGAAGAAACTGTTGAAGAAGGTGTCGTTGTTTGATGTGTATGAGGGTAAAAATTTACCAGAAGGCAAGAAATCTTATGCTGTGAGTTTTGTCCTTTTGGATGACACAAAGACCCTTACCGATAAGCAGATTGATAAGATGATGCAAAGCTTTATGAGCGCTTTTGAACGGGAGTTGGGCGCTCAAATAAGGAAGTGAAAAAAGTTATTAGATCGAAAGCTGGTTGTCCTTGAAAGGGGGTGACCAGCTTTTTTATTTTTGTTTTAAAGTGGCTATGTCCTAAATTGTGGTTGAACCTTATATGGCGTAGGTTCTTTGGCTCTCAGCAAAAAGGTCGAGGCTTTAATCTTTTGTTCAAACTCATCCATCTCACGAAACCAAGCCAGGTAGTTGGGCAGATATTTGGTGGCAACACCATGGAATCGTAACATCCAATTGTTGAGTTTTTTATGATAGTCGTCAACGTTGTGGATGTGTACAATTTCCTTAATGACTTCTATTCCGGTCGATAGATCTAAGCATCCGTGTCGTATGTGGTTGTTCCTGATGAATTTACGATAAGGCACTTTGTTGTCGGAGCAAAATAGTGAATCCGGCTTCATGGTTCTTTTTAAGGCATGGTATAATGCTGCTTCATTTAAGTGTTTTGTGACTTGATCAATAGTGTTGCCATTACGATCCCTAAAGACCGAAATGCAAATTTGTGTAACTACTCAGGTCACTGCATGATGAACCACCTCAAAGTAGGTCTTTGAGGTGTCATCACTGTAAATTGTATTATGAAGTTTGCATCGAATTAAGAAACCCTTTCTTTGCAGTTGCGAGGTTTATTGCAAATATTATTTCATCTAGCGGGGCGCATCCTCTTTTAATGAAAGTGTCGACCACGGATCGTATGATTGCGAAATTTTCAGCACCACGCTCTGTCCTAAAAGCTCCGGATACTTTCTGTTTGACTTTCACATTTCGGATGGCGCGTTCTGAAGCATTGTTGTCAAATGGCACATCCGGATGGAACAGGAAATTGAACATATGGTGTTGGTGCTTCTTCAATCTCTTCTGTAATGCCGGTAGCTTGGGTATTTGATCGTCACACGGGTGTGCCGCCAGTTTTTTGTATCGTTCTATTATATCGGCTCTCTCCGGGAAGTGATCGGTGTAGTCATCTGCCGTCATCCGTTTCTTCAAGGCAATTGAGGATTGTAATAAAGCCTTCATGTCAGCAGCCCAACTGTTTTGGAATTTCTCAATAAAATAGTTGAGTTCTCTGATGATATGCGCAAGGCAGAGCTGGTGCGACTTGGCCTCCACTTTTAATTGTGCACTCAGGGAGTCGCTCACATAAATGGCATTTGGAAACCCTTGCGGAAATTTTTCGGCAATGGTATTAAATCCCCTGCTCTTCGAGATTGCAATAAATGTCTCTTGCAGCGTTTGCCAAACCCAAGCCCAATGGTTTCTATCTTCAACCTTCATCCCGGTTTCATCGGCACCTACGGTAGTTGCTTTGCATATGTCTCGTTTGATCCCTTCGTACATTGGAGTAACCAACCGGGCTACCCGATCCAGCATGTTATGGATCGTTCCTTGACTGAGGGATATATTGGTAAAGCAATGTACTAACTCGGACAGCCGGGACATTGGGACATATTGGCGGGCGCTCAAGTATGCGACCAAGGACGTGAGATTGTTGCCATACTGCACAGGAGCAGTGATATTGGCAGGAAATGAACCTTCGTAGGAATGCCCACAGGTGCATTTTGATCGAAACACCAAATGCTCAGTAATCGTTGCTTTTACAAGGGGAATGTCGACAACTTGTCTCTTGCCGACCATTTCCATGCTGCTTTTATCATGCACCTTCCCGCAATCGGGACACGTCTCTCTGGGATAATGATTGATGGTGAAATCAGGATCTGCCGACATGACCAAGGTCTCGCCTTTATGCCCTGGCTGTCCTCCTGTTTTTTTGTTACTCTTTTCCCGGATGCTTTGGTTCCTGAACTGAAACAAGTCCCGTGACGGTGGTAATGAGCTGTTTCGACTATTCTTTGGCTGCTTCAACCGCTCAACCTCCTGTTTCAATTCTGTAACAGCATTCATCAACAAGCCAATCTTATCATTAAGATCAAGAATATGATCAATTAATTCATCCTTACTCTTTTCTTGAAGTGACTCGCGTGAATTCATCCTTGTCTTTTCCACAAAGATGGTAGTAGATATTCAACTTCGCCTGCACATACATCATATTATTATCAACATTCACACACCATGTTATCAACAAAAAACACCTCAAGGGAGCGATTTTTAATTTTAAACCTCACGAGAATTGGATATTCAGAATGTTTTGTGATTTTAGCGATTCATCGAACAGAAATTGCCTTAACTGAAAAAAAATGGACTTCTTATTATTGAGAGAGAGTATACCTGAGTAGTTACAAATTTGTTCTTTAGCAAGGTGTATTTTACTGGGCTTAATTCCCCGTTTCCTTGCGAGCCGGTTAAGCGATTTACTTCCTTTGTATGATTTTGGACAAAATTTTTCTTCAGCTTCCACAATGCCATTTAGCGAAATTGGTTTTACTTTCTTGGCATTTTGTAAGAATCTGTGCCGCCAATGAAATGCTGTATTCTTGTTAATCTTGATAAATGATGCTGCTTTTCTGACGGTGTCTCCATTCCGAAGGCTTTGGCTATAGAGTAACCAATGTTCTTTTTTGTGCAGGTGCGCTAAAGGTGTTCCAGTGAGGCTGTTGAAAGTTTTTTTGCATTCCTTACATCGATACCGTTGTAATCCGGTCCTCTTTCCCCATTGCCAAATTTTTTTACTCCCGCAATGGGGACATTCTATGACTTCCGGGTTGGTTTCTAGGTTGAATACAACGAGATCCGACGATTCAATCTTGTGGATCATCTTCTTCAATCGTTTGAACTGATAAGTGTTCAGTTGATCAAGTGTATTTAGGATTCCTCTAAATTCCTGCGCCTCCATTGTCCTCTTTTATAAGGGAAATTAGCTGTTATTTATATCATTGTCAACCCTAATTAAGGACATCGCATCTGATCACTTATTGATAATTTCGCCTTTCGTATTTGTAATAAATGTTAAAAAAATTACTTTTGACTTAATTAATCTTTATCGAGGATGGTTGGCGAATTTGAGTTGGTTTTTCGAATTAAGAATGGCGATAAGAAAGCCTTTGAACAAGTTTTTCACCAGTATTATGGTGTTCTCTGTTCGCTGGCAAAGCGTTATATGAAGGACTCTGACATGTCGGAGGAGATGGTTTGTCAAGTTTTTTTCCACTTGTGGGAGAACCGCTCTAATCTTGAAGTGGACTCCTCCTTGAAAAATTATTTGATACGTTCGGTTCATAATCGCTGTTTGAATGCTTTGCGTCATCAGAAGGTCGTTCAAAAACATGCAGAAGATTTTACGTTGAATGATTCGGCCGGTGTTGAATTGGAGACTCCCCATGATTTCGCTCAGCAATTAGAGATTGAAACCATCATCAAAAAAGTGGTCGCTTCATTGCCAGAGCAGTGCCGCCGCATATTTATCATGAGCCGCGAAGAGAATCTTTCCCATAAAGAGATTGCCGATCAGTTGCAGGTATCGGTCAATACGGTCAAAACCCAGCTGAGCAGAGGAACCAACCGTTTAAAAGAAGCACTAAAGGATTATTTGTATCTGATGATGTAGTGAAGTGGTTGAATGATAGTTTATTATCCTTGTGTGTGTAGAAATGTCAAAAAATAATTAAAAAGTTTGTCACCCTTCTAGTTGTCTTAGGTGTCATTTGTATGTAAAGCAAAAGATATGACAGTTCCCCAGTTTGAAAAATTAGTAAAAAAGTTCTTAACCCAGGATATTTCAGTTGAAGAAGAAAAACAATTGTTAGAATTGTTACAAGATTCTTCTTATTATTCATTGTATGAATATTATGTGGGTATCTGGATGGATGGAGAGGCAAGGGGTGAAGCGTCGAGCTATTCTAGCAATACTGCTTATCAACGATTCGAATTGTTGGCTCAGAAGCTTCAGCGCAAGCAAACCCGAGTGCGTGTCATGCAGTTTGCCAGATATGCTGCGGCTGCCCTTATTTTGGTTGCACTCAGCACTGTTGGGTTTCATGCCTTGAAAGTTCAAAAGCCTGCCGAAACTCCCATGGCGGTGATGCCCCATGAATTGCTGGTTCCGCGAGGTTCGAAGTGTGAGTTTGTGTTGCCCGATGGAACCCATGTTTGGATCAATTCCGATTCAAAGCTGACTTATTACTCCGACTATAACCAAAAGGATAGACGTGTTTTTTTGGAGGGCGAAGCGTTTTTTGAAGTGGCAAAGGATCGGGAGCGACCATTTTTTGTCTATGCCGATGATTTGGCCATACGGGCGGTGGGCACAGCATTCAATGTCTTTACTTCCAAAGGGATCGTGGAGACATCCTTGGAGGAAGGCTGTGTGGAATTGACTCGCGAGGGTTATGTGGGCGAATCGCTTTTGATGACGCCAGGTGAGCAGGCTATTTATTCCAAAGAAAACCGGCAGTTGAGTGTTGGCAAGGCCGATGTGGATATCCTAGCTTCTTGGCGTGATAAGAAATGGGTCGTGCGGGCGATGCCTCTAAGCGAGTTCGCCCAACGGTTGGAACGGCGTTACGATGTGGAAATTGTGATTGCCAATCAAAGCCTGATGACGGCAAAAGTATCTGCCTCTTTAACCGACGAGGATATTAAGGAAGTTATGCAGGGATTGGCAGTTGCGTTTGATTTTAAGGTAAAACAAAAAGGCGCCAGTTTCGAGATTCACTAAAAGTTTTTTCGTTGTGTTTTTAATGGTTCAATCGGTTCTTCCGGTTGAAGGAGCTATTGTCATATCTTTTTTTTCGTTTGAAAAACTTTTTATCAGCAAACTAAATTACTAAATTAATCTATTAAACATGAAATGGAAAAATCTATTTAGCAGAAAAGTCGCTGTTTTAGCCCTTATGCTGATGGTTCCGTTGCATATTTTTGCAACAGGAATGCAGACAATGAGCATTGATAGTGGAAAGATTTCCATCACGGCGCGAAGCATCACTGTAAAGCAGGTGCTCACCATGATTGAGCAAAAAAGTGCCTACCGCTTTCTTTTCAACGACGACCTTCCGGAGTTGAACAAAAAGATCGATGTGGATGTGCAAAATCAAGATGTTGACCAATTTTTGAAAACAGTGCTGGAGCAGAATTCTGCAAAAGCACAAATTATGGACAACCATCTAGTGGTGGTAACCCGTAGCCAAGTTAGAGATATTCAGGCTCAGCAACAGAAGGAGATTAAAGGAGTTGTGAAAGATGCCAAAACAGGGGAGCTATTGATTGGTGCCAATGTAGTTGTGAAAGGCACCACCACAGGAACCATTACCGATCTGAACGGTGCCTATAACCTTCAAGTTCCTGAAAATGCCACAGTTGTTTTTTCGTACATCGGTTACAAGCCCCAAGAGGTGGTTGTTGGATCGCAAAGTGTGGTCAATGTGGATTTGGCAGTTGACGGCGAAAACCTCGACGAAGTGGTTGTGGTGGGTTATGGCGTGATGCGAAAGAGCGACCTGACAGCCTCCATAACTTCAGTAAAAGGTGAAGAGTTGACCATCAAGGCAACAACCAATCCGGCTGAAGCATTGCAAGGTCGAGTGGCTGGGGTGAACATCCAAAAATTCGGAGGTCGTGCAGGCGAAGGCGTTTATGTCAAGATTCGGGGTACCAATACTACCGGTAATAACCAACCCTTGTACATCATCGACGGTTTTCCTGGTTCGATTACGAATGTCAATCCATCAGACATCGAATCCATGGAGGTGCTAAAGGATGGTGCTGCGGCAGCTATTTATGGTTCTGAGGCAGCCAACGGTGTGATCATTGTCAATACGAAGCGGGGAAAAGCTGGCGATGTGGTGGTGGATTTGAATTCGTATGTGTCGTTGACCCAAGTGAACAATCAATTAGAGCTGTTGGATGCCGAGGGGTATAAAAAAGTACACCGTATGATGTATGAGAATGCCGGAGAAGACTTGCCTGCTTATATTACGGCACCTTCAAGGGCAAATACGGATTGGCAGGACGAGGCCTTCCGCAATGGTCTGGCCCAAAACCACAGCATTGGGATTCGGGGTGGCGTGGAAAACCTCACTTTTGCAATAGCCTCCAATGTTTCCGATGAGAAGGGAATCTTCATCGACAACAGCTACAAGCAACAGAATGGCCGCATAAATGTCAATTTCAAGAAATCAATCTTTGATGTCAATGGCCAAATGAGCTTTGCTTCCTCCAAGAGCAAGCAGCCCAATTTCAGCCTCAAAGAGCTTTATATGATTACCCCATTGGTTCCCGTTTATGATCAAGATGAAGAATTTGGCTTTGGCTTGACCAATAAGGATGGGGTGCCCAATAATGTGAATCCGGTGGCTCAGGAGCATTATGTCACCAGTTGGAGCAAAGGGCAGGACATTAATGCTAACTTCTCGGTTGCTGCCAATTTCACAAGCTGGTTGCAGTTTAAAACCAGTTATTCCTATCGGGGACTCAATACACAAGCCTTCTATCACAGACCTACCTTTACGGCAGATCCTAAGGTGCCTAATGAGTATCCTTATTATCAGGAAAAACGGACTTACTATGAAAGCCAAGTGATCAACAATGTGGTATCCATTAATAAGCTCTATAACCACCATTCTTTCAATGTGATGCTTGGTAGTGAGGTTCAAAAGAATAAATCCAATTGGAATACGGTGGGTGTTGAGGGAAAAACTACCGTGTACTCAGTTAAGGATGGCAAGATTGAAACCACCGTGAAGCCTGGAGGTTTCCTAGATGAATATTTTATGACTATCGGCGCCGGTGGTGGCGGAACTTTTTCGGGAGATGGATCAAACTATGAATACAATCGCGCCTCATTCTTTGGACGGGTAAATTATAATTATGCCGATAAATATTTGGTTCAATTTACCTTGCGCCGGGATGGATCTTCCAAGTTTGGAAAAGACAACCGCTGGGGGAATTTCCCATCCGTTGCACTGGGATGGCGGATTACCGAAGAGACTTTCTTTCCTGAGATCGAAGCCATCTCCAATATCAAAATCCGAGGCAGCTGGGGTCGTTTGGGCAACGAGGCTGTTTTGGGCTATTATGATTTCCAATCACTCATCGAATCGGACAATGGCTTGTGGTATGGCTATGTTCAAGGTAACGGATCCAATCCATGGGCTGGAAGCATCTCCCCAGGTTTCGAAAACCGTACCTTGAAATGGGAGACCACTGAGTCATTAAATGTTGGATTTGATTATGGGTTGTTTGACAATTCTATTTCAGGAACCTTGAATTTCTATCAGACCAATACCAAGGATCTTTTGATCCGGAAGAAATTGCCCGAATCGGCCGGGATGGTCCATCCCATTTTGAATGTGGGCGAAATTCGTAATAGGGGCATCGAGTTTGAGTTGAATTATGTGAAAAACAAAGGACAGTTCAACTATAATGTGGGATTGAACCTGACGACATTGAAAAATGAAGTTGCCAAATTGGCCGATAAAGGTCAAGTGATTTATGGCAGCGGCTTGAAATATGGTACTGAGCATTTCCCTACCCAAACCATGGAGGGACGTCCAGTTGGGGCTTTCTTCCTTTATCAGACAGATGGTTTGTTCCAGTCAATGGATGAGGTGAATAAGCATGTTAATAAGGATGGTGTCCTGTTGCAGGCTGATGCCAAACCTGGTGATGTTAGATTTATGGATGTCGATGGGAATGGTGAAATAAATGAGAGTGATAAGGTTTATTGTGGAACTGGTATGCCTAAGGCTGAGGTTAACTTGTCGGGAGGAGCCTCCTATAAAGGTTTTGACTTTTCATTTCTGATAGGCAGTGGTTGGGGACATAAGCTCTATAATGGTAACCGTTACTTCTATGAAGGGATGAGTTCAGGTACCAACATGTTGGCTACCACGCTCAATGCTTGGACTCCTGCCAATACCAAAACTTCTGTGCCCCGTGCGGTTTTGGGCGACCCCAATGGCAATGCCAGGGAAAGTGACCGGTTTCTTGAAGATGGCGATTTTATCCGCCTGCGCAATATCCAGTTGGGCTATTCATTGCCCGGCACCCTGATCAATAGGGCTGGGTTCGAAAAGGCTCGTTTTTATGTCAGTGGCGAAAACCTTTTTACTTGGACTAAATATGATGGTATCGATCCTGAATTTGCTTCCAGTAGTGTTTTCAATACAGGAGTGGATAATTTGATCTTCCCATTTACTCGGTCATTTGTTATGGGGGTACAAATCACTTTTTAACCAACATTTTTGTTGAATAGCATTTACGATTAAATTATAACGTTATGAAGAAATTATTATATATAATCGGATTAGTTTCTCTGTCAGGATTAATAGCTTCGTGTGATGATTTGCTGACCGTGGAGTCGCCCGATGAACTCACATCCGAAACATTTTGGCGTAATAAACAAGATGCCGAAAAAGGTTTGGCGGCCTCTTACTCCATGCTCGAAGCAGCCTATGATGTTTGGGAGTTTGCTGAGGTCAAATGGCCAGTGGAGGCTTATCGTGAAGATATTTGCGACCTGGGCGCCGATGCGTTGAACTATCCTAACTGGGTGGAACTGAGTAATTATAATTATGCTAATGGAAATAGTCAAGTTGCATTGTATTGGAGTGCCAATTACCGTGGTTTGAATTATACCAACCAAGTGCTCGCCAAGGTAGGTGCAATGGAGGCCGATAAGATTGATGAAGCTTCAAAAAATGTAATCGTGGGAGAGGCTTATTTTCTCCGTGCTTACTACCACATGAAGTTAATTCTTAACTGGGAAAAAATCATCCTAAGGGATAAATATATTACCAGCCAGGCCGATCTTATTGCAGGTTTATCGCAACGTGCCGATGCATGGAGTATGATTGTTTCCGATTTTGCCGAGGCGGCCAAACGGCTGCCTGCCTCCCGCACCAATGAAGAGTTGGGACGTGCCACTTCCAATGCAGCCAATGCTTATCTTGGGTTTGCCTACCTCACCATGGCCTGGGAACAGGTTGATAAGAAATCCGAGTATTTGAAAAATGCCGAGAATGCCTTGCTTGAGGTGAAAGGTTTCGATTTGGAAAAGGATTTTATCAGCATGTTTGATGGTTCAAACAAAAATTGTAAAGAGTCGGTTTTTGAACTTCAGTTTAGTGAAACTACCGCTAACGGTGCTTGGTACCGCACAGCCCTGCATCGCTGGATTGGTGTTAGTGAATTGTATGGTTGGGATGAGATTTTACCAAGTCAACGATTGATGGATGAGTTTATGAAGGAGGGCAAGATTGCCACTACTGGCAATTACGACTCCCGCCTGTATGCATCCATCTTTTTTCAGGATCCCTATTTTAACGATGGGACAGGTAAAGTGTATGGTGATGATTACGATAACTGGTTCTGTGAATGGATCAAAGATGCTGATGGAAACTGGATTCAAAAGCCGGGATCAGCCTATAACAAGCCTAGCTTCCGCAAATATCTTCCCCGTACCGAAGTCGATTTGAAAAAGAGCCGCACCAGCTTGAACGTTCCTTTGATGCGCTATTCCAACGTGTTGCTGATGTTGGCTGAGGTTTATGCCCAGCAAGATCAACCGGCCAAAGCCATTCCTCTGATCAACCGGGTGCGCGAACGGGCCGATATGCCCGCCATGACTGGAACCTCCAAAGAGCAAGTTATGGCGCAAATTGAACACGAACGGATGATCGAGTTTCCTCTGGAGAATTTCCGTTTTTACGATCTGCGTCGATGGGGAAAAACTCAAGCAGCCCTTCATGCCATTGGACGTACCGGTTTTAATGCAGCCAAGCACAATTTTTATCCGGTTCCTTTGGTCGAAATTCAGGCCAATCCAAACGTTAAAGAATAAAACGGTTTAATTTGTATATTTAGTCCCCCAACCAAAAGGGTTGGAAACAACACTGTTGGTTGGGGGATTTTTATATTGATTGGTTTAGTTTTTTTAATTCATTAATTTGTCGTTATGTTTATTGTTATAGGTTTGATGCTGAGTGGTGTGGCTCTGGGCTACCTTCTTCGCGGAAAGATTGGGTTTGGTTGGGCTTCGAAAGCCATATCGCTGGCCATCTTTGCATTGCTCTTTTTGCTGGGGGTGAGCGTGGGGATTAACCGGCAAATCATGGATAACCTAGCAACCCTGGGAGTGGAGGCTTTGGTGATAACCATTGGCGCCTTGGCCGGAAGTTTGTTTTTTGCCTGGTTGATCTACCGTTATTTTTTTGCATCAAAAAAGGAAATTTAACCTGTTGCCATTGGTTCTGTTATGAAGGGAAGTATCATCATCGTTTCTTTTTTTATTGCCGGGACTCTGCTGGGTCGTTTCGACCTGTTGCCAGATGCCTTGGTGAACAACGATTATAGTGTTTATGCACTCTATGCCCTGATGTTCCTGGTGGGCATCAGCATCGGTTCCGACGAGAAAGCCATCCAGGCCTTGCGGAATCAAAACCTCAAAATATTCTTGGTGCCTTTGGGTACCATCGTGGGGACACTTTTGGGGGTTTACTTGGTCAGCTTTTTCCTGGCTAACCGCTCTGTAACCGATTGCCTGGCTGTGGGTTCAGGTTTTGGTTACTACTCCCTGTCGAGCATCTTCATCACCCAATACAAGGGCGCCGAATTGGGAGTCATTGCCTTGATGTCGAACATCATCCGCGAGATATTCACCCTGTTGTTGGCGCCATTGCTGGTGATGTGGTTTGGGAAACTGGCTCCCATATCGGCCGGTGGAGCCACCACCATGGATACCACACTGCCCATCATCACAAAATTCTCGGGAAAAGAGTTTGTGATTATCGCCATCTCGCATGGTATATTGGTCGATTTTACGGTGCCATTTCTGGTGACGTTCTTTTGCAAGATTTGATGTTGCAGTAGTATTTGCTTGATGTGTTTTGTTAATCAAGTTGTTGGATGTGAGATTCTTGTTTCAAATCAAGAACTTGCAAAAGGGGAGTTCCATCCCTTGATTGAAGTATTTGTTTATCAATGAATAAATATGAACTCTATGATTATGAATAGATTGACTGGTTGTTTGATGGTTGCTTTTTGCACCTTGGCGTCGTTTTTTGCTGCGGCCCAACAACCCCATTATATGAATCCGCAGGTCAACCAAATCAACCGCTTGCCAGCGCGAGCCCATTTTGTGCCGTATGCACACGAAAAAGAGGCCTTGGCAAGAAGGCCTTCGTCGCGGGAGCAATCGTTGGCCGGAATCTGGAAGTTCCATTACGCTAAAAACCCATCATTGCGGCCGGTTGATTTTTATCAAACAGGCTTCGATATCAGCCAATGGCACAACATCACGGTGCCGGGTAGTTGGGAATTGCAGGGGTTTGATGCCCCCATCTATACCGATGTGCGGTATCCTTTTCCACCCAATCCCCCTTTTGTGCCTGAGGATTACAATCCTGTGGGCAGTTACAAAACCACATTTACTGTTCCCGATGGCTGGAATGGCATGGAGGTGATCCTGCATTTTGGTGGGGTGGAATCGGCTTTCCATTGTTGGGTGAATGGCCAGTATGTGGGGTACAGCGAAGATAGCCGACTGCCTGCCGAATTCAACATCACCAGGAAATTAAAAAAAGGTGAAAACCAACTGGCTGTGGAGGTGTACCGATACAGCGACGGGTCGTACCTCGAGGATCAGGACTACTGGAAATACAGTGGCATTGAGCGCGATGTGAAGTTGATTGCCCGACCATCGGGTTGCTTGGCCGATTTTGAATTGAAGACCAAATTGGCCGACCGAGGTGCCGAATTTTCTGTGGATTTGAAGACAATCTTAAACAAGGCTTTCAAAGGGCAAAGCTTCCAAGTGAAGGTGCTGGATGGCGACCGTGTTTTGTTTCAGCAAACAACCTCCAGAGCTACAATGGCCGACACTGTTTTCACAATCGATCATCTTTTCGAGGAGGTGCGCCTGTGGAGTGCCGAAACGCCCAACCTTTACCGCTTGGTGATCAATACCCTTTCGCCCTCGGGCAAGGTGGTGGAATCGCTGGTGCATCCATTCGGTTTTCGCGAGGTAAAGATCGAGCAAGGGGTGCTCACGGTCAATGGCAAACCCATCATCATACGGGGCGTTAACCGCCATGAGCACGATCCGGTGACTGGTCGCTCCATCACCCGCGAAAGTATGATCAAAGACATCGAGCTGATGAAACAGTTCAACATCAACGCCGTGCGATGCAGCCATTACCCCAATATGGAGGAGTGGTACAGCTTGTGCGACGAATATGGATTGTACTTGGTTGACGAGGCCAACATCGAATCGCATGGTATGGACTTCCATGAGGCAGGTACCTTGGCCGATATGCCCGAATGGGAAAAACCATTCATGGAACGGATGAGCCGCATGATGGAGCGCGATAAGAATTTCACTGCCATCATTACTTGGTCCATGGGCAATGAGTCGGGCTATGGTAAGCATTTCGAAACTTTGTACAATTACGCCAAGCATCGCGACCCATCGCGGCCGGTGCAATACGAGGGATCGCGCAGGACAGGCGTTTCCGATATTTATTGCCCCATGTATGCCCGTCCCTACCACTTGCTGGAGTTTGCCGGCATGGTGCAACCCCGTCCCTTGATCCTGTGCGAGTATGCCCATGCCATGGGCAACAGCGTGGGCAACCTGCGCGACTATTGGAGCCTCATCTACAAATACCGCCAACTTCAGGGCGGGTTCATCTGGGATTGGGTAGATCAAACCCTGATTGCCAAGGACGAAAATGGGCGTCAAGTGAAGGCCTATGGGGGCGACATGGGCTTCGTGGGAGTAGTGAACGATTCCAACTTCTGCGCCAATGGTCTGATTGCTGCCGATCGCACCTTGAACCCCCACATCTGGGAGGTGAAGAAAGTATATCAGCCTTACGATTTCGAAGCAGTTTCGTTTCAGGAAAGAAAGGTTCGCATCCTCAACCGGTTCGATTTTAGGACATCCGCAAACCACCGTTTCAAGTGGATGTTGATGGAGGATGGGGTGCTGGTGCAGGAAGGGACGCTTCCTCAAATGGAGATACTTCCTCAAGGCCAAATGTTGGTTGATATTCCGTTCCGGATGGAAACATTGAAACCGGGTGCCAGTTATCACCTTAACTTGGAGGTGTCGGTGATTCAACCCGAGCCTTTCCTGCCCGCCGGCTTTGTGGTGGCGGCCGAACAGTTTGAATTGCCCGTATCCCTGCCCAAAGAGATGAAGAAGGTAGCCGGGAGGTTGAGCGTTAATGACCGCAGCGATGATTTGGAAATTACTGCTGGCGTGGCTTCGGTTCATTTTTCCCGAAAAGGCGGCGTTCTGACCCGTTATGCCGTTGATGGCGTGGAGCATATTCAAGCCCCCTTATTGCCGAACTTTTGGCGTGCCGTTACCGACAACGACCTGGGAAACAACTCACCGGTGCGGTTAAAGGTTTGGCAGGATGCAGGGGAACGCATGGTGTGCGAGAAATTTGAGGTGGACCAAACTGTTTCAGGGCGTGTCATCATCCGTTCGGTGCTCTTCGATGCGCAAACCGATGTGCGGTTCAAAACCATCTACACCGTTTACGCCGATGGTGCTGTCCGCCTCGACAACGAATTCATCCCCGGAGCCGTTCAGCTACCCGAATTGCCACGCCTGGGCATGCGTACCCGGGTGTCGAAGCAGCTGGTCGATTTGCAATGGTTGGGACGTGGCCCACATGCCAGTTATGTCGACCGAAAAGAGAGTGCCTTTGTGGGTTTATACAGCGGTAGGGTGGAAGATCAATATTTCCCTTATGTGCGCCCTCAGGAAGTTGGTTATAAAACCGATGTGCGCTGGATGAACCTTCGGCAGGCCAATGGCAACGGATTGCTCTTTGTGGCCGATTCGTTGATGTGTGTCAATGTATTGCCATTCGATTACGACTTGCTCAACCACAAGGAAAAGGGGGCACCCAACAAACATGGCGGTTCCATTGTCCCTGGTGATTTCTCCACCTTGTTTATCGACTACGGCCAAATGGGCGTGGGGGGCGACAACAGTTGGGGTGCCCGTGTGCACTCCGAATATTGCATTCCTGCTCAAAGGATTTCATATTCGTTTGTGCTGATGCCTTCGAATGCAGCCAGCAATTTGATGAAAGAGGGGCAATCGGTATATAAATAAAAATAATGGGAAAGATGCGTATCATAAATATACTTGTGCTGTTTTTGGCATTATATGCCTGTCGTGGCGGGCAAGTTGCCAAAATGGACAGCCGCCACCAAGTTGTGGGCAATCTGTTGGATGTCCGTCACACGCCCAAGCGAGCGGTGCCCGATTCCAAGAACTACCCCACAGGGTTTTCCGATCAGGCCGCATGGTTTGGATATTACCTGCCCCAGGACAGCTTGTCCTGGGGTGGTTTTACCGGCCCTTATATTATTGCTGGTGAATACACGGTCAATCTGGCATCGGCCTTGTCGCGGGTAAAAGTGCTTCAATGGGAAAATCAACAGTGGGTTGAAAAACCTTGGTTGGCGGCTGATGAGCTCAGCTACTATCCTGGTGCGCTGGTTCAAACCCTTCGTGGTGACGGTTTCACCATGGAGATGACCTTGCACTATGCCAATGCACACACGGCGCTGGTCAACTATCGGATTTTAAATACGACCAAAGCCCCGGTTTCATTCAAGCTGGCGTGGCAAGGAGAGTTGTTGCCCTATCAGGATGACCTGTTGCCCACAGCCACTCCTCAAGGCTTTTCCATCGGTTTCAAAGGACACATGGACGAGTGGAACTATATGAGCCATTCGCAGATGTGCTTCACCCAGGCCTACAGCCATGCAGTGGAAACCCGGGTGGAAGGTAATAACTTGTTGGCTCAAACCACCGACTCTTTGGTGTTGCAGCCTGGCGCGGGTGCCGACATCAGGATGGCCAACAGCTACACCTTTACCCCAGGGGAACTGGAGCAAGTGCTGGCTATCCAGGATGACTTGATGGCTCGCTTCGATGAGGTGTTGGACAGCAACACCCAACGATGGAATGAACAACTGAGTCGCATCACCGCCCATGTGGGCAGCGATTCAAACCATATTCAAACGGCGGTGAAGGCGCTTTTGACGCTGAATGTCAACCGCCGTTGTCCTGCCGGGAAGCTGCTCACCGAAGGAATTGTGCCCAGCACGTTCAATAAGTGGTTCAATGGTGTTTGGGCATGGGACAGCTGGAAGCAATCGGCCGGCTTGGCGCCATATATGCCTGAGGTGGCAAAGAATGGTATTCGTGCCATGTTCGATTACCAAATACAGCCCGGTGATAGCAAACGGCCACAGGATGCCGGCATGATCATCGATTGCGTGTTCTATTACGATGACCAGCAGGGCGGCGGCAACTGGAACGAGCGCAACTCCAAACCTGCTCTGGCAGCCTGGGCTGTGGGGCAGATCTTTCAACACTCTGGAGATACGGCTTTTGTGGCCGAGATGTATCCCAAGCTGAAGGCTTACCACGATTGGTGGTATCGCAACCGCGACCACAACCGCAATGGGGTGTGTGAGTATGGTGCCACTGTGCATCCGTTGAATGTGGTGACCATCACCAAAGATGGCAAAGTGCGCGATGGACGCATTGCAGCAGCGGCATGGGAGAGCGGCGGCGACAACTACATTCGCTTCGATGCCGATTGGGGCATTGAAGTGCTCGAAAATTACCAGGATGGTCAATTGATGGGTTACTCCCTGAGCCAGGAGTCGGTGGATTTGAATGCCTTCCTTTGTGTTGAAAAGCAGTTGCTTTCGCAAATGGCCGGTTGGCTTGGCTTTGAGGACGACCGAGTGGCGTATGCCCGTGAAGCCGATGAGTTGGCCGGATTCATCCGTACCAAAATGTACGATGAGGCGACCGGCTTCTTTTACGATACCGACCTGAAAACTGGTAAAATCTTGGTGGAGCGAGGACAAGGACCAGAGGGGTGGTTGCCTCTATGGGCCGGCATTGCCACACAGCAGCAGGCCGAACGGGTTCGCGGAAGCATTCTCGACGAAAATAAGTTCAATAGCTTTGTGCCTTTCCCAACCGCATCTCTCGCCAATCCACGTTTTAATGAAACGGGTTACTGGCGCGGTCCCGTTTGGCTTAGCACCGCCTGGTTTGGGATGGATGGCCTACGCCGTTATGGTTATGGTGCGGATGCCCGGCTACTGGCAACCAAACTGCTGAACAACGCCGAAGGTATTATGACACCCGGCAGTCCCTTGCGCGAAAACTACAACCCGCTGACGGGCGAGGGTTTGAGCGCCAACGACTTCAGCTGGTCGGCCGCCCATGTGTTGATGATGCTGGAGCTGATCAACTCAAAATAATCGAAACGGATAATAGTTAAACTTTTTATTCTGAATGGCTTTGGGCATCTCGAGTAGGGGTGCCCAATCTTTTCATTGAACCCCTCTGGGATTAAGCATAAAGAACTGTTCATTGAAATGAACCCCGGCGGGGTTCAATGATTATAGGCTCGAATGTTTGCATAGCGGGTTCGCCCCCGGCCGGGGTCGCACCCATCACCTTTGGTGTTTCTTCAAAAAACAATAATTGCTTAGAGCCAAAACACAAAACACTATTATTTTGTTGACCTATGAGAGGGCGTATGTTTATAGAAACTCTCCGGGATGAAATACATAAATCTTATATCAAAGAAAATAAATTCACCCTTTACTGTTTTCAGTGGCAGGAAGGCTTTGGCGCATTTTCGTACAGTCATTCGCAGTTAATGGATGTGATTCACTACATTGCAAACCAAAAGGAGCATTATGAAAAGAGAGCATTCAAGGATGAATATCTTGCCTTTCTAAATGCCTTTGAAATAGAGTTTAAGGATGAATATTTGTTTCATTGGATCTAAAATAATTTGTTTTTCATTTCTCTTATGCAATTATCACATTTCAAACATATCCCCTGTGGCGAATCGTTGCCTGCCGGCAACCCTCATGCCATTTCAGTAAGCTTGCCCCGCATGGCCGATGTGGTGGGGTACGAGGAGCAGGATCCGGCGGTGTTGCAACAGCTGCAGGCCGGTTACCCGCGTTTTTTCATGAATCCCTTGGTGAAGCAGATGTTGCAGCATGTGAGGCAATCGGTGGATTTCCAGCCCAACATCGAACTGATTCCTGTGGTATCAGCAAAAACGGTTCGTAGGCTCGAACAGTTGCTGAACTGCCCCTTAACGGTTATCGAAAAAGATGGGTTCTCCTTCATTGCCATCGACTCCTCTTCAGCCCTGGTGGCTCCCATTCGTAAGTTTTTGCAGCATACCGGCTTGATTCCTTCTTCGCGTCGTGCAGAATCGTATCTGCTCCAAAATCACCTTGTTGATATCGAGTTTTTAGAACCTCGCTTGGCCAATGCCAGCACCACCATTCAAAATACTCTTGCCAGTGCCTATGGTAATTTGAATCAGGAGGATGTGATCCTTTGCAATTCGGGCATGACCGCCAATTATGCCGTTTTTTCGGCGTTGAAAGCATTGCAGAGCCAAGCTGGCCGCACCTGTTTTGTGCAGTTTGGGTGGCTCTACACCGACACCATGGAGATTATTAAAAAATTCAGCCAGGAGCATTTCGTGCTGACGTCCATTCAACAGACCCAGGCCTTGGAGCAATGGCTCAAGGTTCATCACACCTCTGTGGTTGCCATTTTTACCGAAGTGCCCAACAACCCGATGATGCAATTTGTTGATTTGCCCGAGTTGTACCGCATCGCCCAGAAATTCAACATCCCACTCGTTGTGGATGGCACCTTAGGCACGCCTTACAACATTGAGTTGTTGGGCTATGCCGACATCGCCATCGAAAGTCTTACGAAGTTTGCCTGCGGTACAAGCAGTTTATTGATGGGGGGCATCCTGTTGCGTTCCGATAGTTTTTGGGCGCAAGCCTGCAAGGAGTTGATTGTTGAATACAACGAACCGCCCTATTATAAAGAAGTTGAGCATTTGGGAGCCTGTATTGGTAGCTATGCTCAGCGGGTGGAACAAATTTCGGCAAATGCATTGCACTTCAACCGGTATTTGAATGCTAAAAAACAAGTTAAGCAGGTGTTCTCTGCCCAAAGTAACCAAGCCTTTGCAAACTTTTGTAAGATTAGGAAAAGTGACAAATCGATGCCAGGCATTGTTTCTGTTGTTTTTGACAAACCATTGGTGTATTATTACGATCGTCTGATGCTGCCTAAAGGTCCCAGTTTGGGCAACAATTTCACCTTGGCGATGCCCTATTTCTATCTGGCTCATTGGGATTTGGTGAATCATGAAGCGGGGCGCAAAGCCTTGTTGAAGTGTGGTTTGGAACCAGAGCTGCTTCGGATCTCCATTGGTTTGGAGCCTATGGATCAATTGATTGGTGTCTTAGAGAAGGTTTTTGATGAGAAGTGAAGTATCAAGAATATGCCTATGAAAGTCTTGTTGACCGGTGCAACCGGATACATTGGAAAACGCCTTCTTCCGGTTTTGGTGGGAAACGGGTATTGTGTCGTTTGCTGCGTTCGGGATAAAAACAAATTCCACCCGCCACAGTCTCTTGAGGGGCAAATTGAGGTGGTGGAAGTGGATTTGACCAGACAGGAGACCTTGGCGCAGATTCCAAGGGACATTGATTTTGCCTATTATTTGGTTCATTCCATGTCCACATCCAATAAATTTGATGAATTGGAACGTATTTCGGCCATCAACTTCCGCGAAGAGCTCAACAAAACATCGGTTCGGCAGGTGATCTACCTGAGTGGTATTGTCAATGCCCTAACGCTGTCGAAGCACTTGAACTCCCGTAAAAATGTTGAGCTTGAGCTGGGGCGGGGATCTTTTGCGCTCACCACGTTGCGTGCTGGCATCATCATTGGCTCAGGGAGCGCCTCTTTTGAAATTATCCGCGATCTGGTAGAGAAGCTGCCTGTCATGATTGCGCCAAAATGGTTGAATACGCGCTGTCAACCCATCGGAATCTCCGATGTCATCCGCATACTGACTGGTATATTGGACAACAACCAAACCTTCAACCATAGTTACGACATTGCCGGAGAGGAGATCATGACCTACCGGGAGATGTTGCTGGCCTTTGCTTCGGTGCGCGGCTTGAAGCGCTACATCTGGATCGTTCCGGTGATGACGCCCAAGTTGTCGTCCTATTGGCTCTATTTTATCACTTCTACCTCCTACAAACTGGCTGTATCGTTGGTGGATAGCATGAAGGTTGAGGTGGTTGCCAGCGATACTGAAATAAATAAATTGTTGAATATAAGGCCATTGCCTTATAAGGAGTGCATCAGGCGGGCATTTGAAAAGATTGAGCAGAACGAAATTGTTTCAAGTTGGAAAGATTCCATGGTGAGTGGAAGGTTAGATTTCAAGATATCTGATTTCATCAGGGTGCCCGAATTTGGTTGCTACAAGGACATCCGACGCGAAATTGTGCCGGACGCCGATTTGTGTTTGGAAAAGATTTGGCGAATAGGCGGCTCGACGGGTTGGTATTATGCCACATGGCTCTGGCAGTTGAGGGGATTCATCGATAAAATTTTTGGCGGTGTAGGCCTGAGGCGCGGACGAACCCATCCGTCCCTGATCCAGGCGGGTGATGCATTGGATTTTTGGCGGGTCTTGTATGCCAACAAAGAGGAACGACGGCTATTGTTGTTTGCCGAGATGAAGTTGCCAGGCGAGGCTTGGCTCGAATTCAAGATAGAGGATGGCCATCTGGTTCAAACCGCTACATTTCGTCCCAAAGGTTTGTGGGGGCGGCTATACTGGTATTTGGTGATGCCTTTGCATGGTATTGTCTTTCACGGTTTGATAAAGCAATTGATTAAGGTGGATTGAAGAGCTTATTGCCTGATTCTACTTTTTATGCAACATGGGAAATATTATTGAATGTTAGCCTTGTAATTATAAAATTTGATTCACTTTTAAGATATAAATTGTAACTTAGCACGCATCAATTATTTGTAGTTTATAGTTTTTTTATCGCATGAACCAAGCCATTTACAGTGTTGTTACCGGTACCGGGAGTTATGTCCCTTCACGTGAAATTGCCAATCAGGATTTCTTGAATCACGAGTTTTACGATACCTCGGGTAAAAAATTACACAAGGATAACCAGGAGATCATCGATCAGTTTTTTGATATCACCACCATTGCCAAGCGTCGGTATGCTACCGATGATTTGCGGACTTCCGACTTAGCATTTTTTGCTGCCCGGGAGGCTGTCAATAATGCGGGCATCGATGCTGAAACCCTCGATTATATTATTGTGGCGCACAATTTTGGGGATACCAAAAGCAATAACAACCGTTCCGATATTGTTCCCAGTTTGGCTTCCCGTGTGAAGCACCTGATGAAGATCGAAAATCCCAATACGGTGGCTTACGACATCTTGTTCGGTTGTCCGGGATGGCTTCAGGCAGTGATTCAAGCAAACTATTACATCAAGTCGGGCGATGCCAAACGGATCTTGGTGATTGGTGCTGAAATCCTTTCGCGCGTGAGCGATCCCCACGACCGCGACAGCATGCTCTATGCCGATGGGGCGGGTGCCGTGGTGCTCGAAGGCCGCTACAGCGAAAAGCCCATCGGGATTCTGGCGCATCAAACCCGTTCCGATACTTTGATGCATTCCAAAATGTTGTTGATGGACAAATCGTATAACCCCCATTATAAGACTCCTGACGACCTATTCCTGAAAATGACCGGCCGTAAGCTTTACCAATATGCCATCGAAACGGTGCCACAAGCCATTAAGGCCTGTGTTGATAAAAGCGGAACCGATATTGCCGATATAAAAAAGGTGCTGATCCATCAAGCCAACGGCAAAATGGACGATGTGATTCTGAAGAAATTCTATGCCCTTTATGGCATCGAAAACCCACCCGAGGAGGTTATGCCCATGACAATCTCCTGGCTTGGGAACTCATCGGTAGCCACTTTGCCCACCTTGTTCGACCTAATGATGAAAGGTGGTATGGAAAACCACGCCATTCAGAGTGGCGATACGGTAGTCTTTGCTTCCGTTGGAGCCGGCATGAACATCAACACCTTTGTGTATAAAGTCGAATAATACGAAGGAACTGTTGAAACCCAACCGAAATTGCATGATCCCCTTGTTTTCCGCAAGGGGATTTTTTTATGCAGACAGTCTGGGTTTCTAAAGTTCTTGTCCTGATCTTAACATATTTTCACCGGTTACAACAATCTGAATGTTAATGAATGTTGTAAATTGAATTAGATTCCCTATTTTTGAGAAAAAATATTCAATAATTTTTTGGTGATGAAATATTCTTGTCTATTGACGGCCACGGCATCCCTGTTGGGAGGGCATTGTTTGGCAGCCCAAAATAAAACTCAGCTAAAGCCTCATATCTTTCTGATTATGACCGACCAGCAGCGGGGTGATTGCATTGGCCGGGTGAATCCTGCCATCCAAACGCCCAACCTGGATCGCTTGGCCAACGATGGAGTCTTGTTTTCCAATGCTTACTCCTCGGTGCCCAGCAGTACGCCTGCCCGCGCAGGACTATTGACGGGGCTGTCGCCTTGGCATCATGGTATGTTGGGGTACTACAAGGTGGCCGAATCGTACCGCTACGAGATGCCACGCATGTTGAGCCAGGCGGGCTATTACACCATTGGAATTGGCAAGATGCATTGGCATCCGCAGCGCAACCTACATGGTTTCCATCAAACACTATTGGATGAGAGTGGCCGGGTAGAGTCCGATGATTTTATCAGCGACTACCGTCAGTGGTTCCAGAAAATGGCACCCAATATCGATCCCGATGCCACCGGCATTGGTTGGAATGAGCATCGCGCTGGTACCTACCTGTTGGCAGAGGATCTGCATCCCACCGTTTGGACCAATGAGGTGGCCATGGATTTTATTGAGCAGCACGATTTGGCTCAGCCCCTGTTTATGAAGGTGAGCTTTGCCAGACCCCACAGCCCCTACGATCCGCCCAAGCGTTATCTCGACCTTTATGAGAATGCCAACATCCCGGCACCCTATGTGGGGGAGTGGGCTGTACCTTTTGCCAGTTTTCCTCATACACCCGATGCGGCTTTTGGCGATTTTGGTGTTGAGCATGCCATCAACTCACGTCGGCATTATTACGCAGCCATCACCTTTATCGATGATCAGATTGGCGAGTTCATCAAGTTGCTCAAGGAGAAAGGCATCTACGACCAGTCGTTGATTATCTTTACCTCCGACCATGGCGATATGATGGGCGACCATCACCATTGGCGTAAGACTTATGCTTACGAAGGTTCGTCGCATGTGCCCATGATTATGAAATGGCCAAAATCGGTTAAATCTGCTGTGAAAAGAGGGACAGTTTTACCCCAACCGGTTGAGTTGCGCGATATCCTGCCAACGTTCCTGAATGCGGCGTCCATTACCGTTCCCGATGATATGGATGGCCTTTCGATGCTTGATTTGATCCGCAAGAAGAACACTCCCTGGCGCCAATACATCGACTTGGAGCATGCCACGACCTATCAGGAGAACAACTATTGGTGTGCCCTGACCGATGGCCAATCGAAATACATTTGGTTTTTCCGCACGGGTGAGGAACAGCTGTTCGACATCTCAAAGGATAAGAGCGAGTCCATTAACCTTGCTGGAAAGCCCGAACATAAGCAGAAACTTGAGTTGTGGCGTCAACGGATGGTTTCGCATTTGAGTGAGCGGGGCGAACCATTTGTTAGGGATGGGCAGCTAATGCCTTTTCAAAAGACCATGCTCGTGGGACCCAATTATCCAAAGTCGGCAAAATAGAATTTCAACCTTGAACCCCTAATGGGATAAATGTAAAAGGGCTGTCCAGTTGTTTTTGGCCAGCCCTTTTTCCACAGTTAAATAAAAAAAACGAAATCAGAAGTATTATTATAAAAGCTAGAGTGTTACACCTGTTTTGAAAATGGATATCTCCTTGAATCCATGTTTTTCATGATTGAGTTTTTCGCCACTGGCAACGCTGATGATCAGATTGATAAACTGATCCAGTACCTCTGGCATGGGTTGGTCTTCCACCAATACCCCTGCATTGAAATCCACCCAATGTGGCTTGAGCTTGGCTAGGCGGCTGTTGGTCGATACTTTCATGGTAGGTATAAAGCTGCCAAATGGCGTTCCCCGGCCGGTGGTGAAAAGTACCATCTGGCAGCCTGAGGCGCCCAGTGCGGTGGTGGCCACTAAGTCGTTGCCCGGGGCGCTCAAAAGGTTGAGGCCATGGGTCTTAATCCTTTCGCCATATTTCAACACATCAACCACTGGGGCGGTGCCGCCTTTCTGGGTGCATCCCAGCGATTTGTCCTCCAAGGTGGAGATTCCGCCAGCTTTGTTGCCTGGTGAAGGGTTTTCGTAAACCGGCTGGTTGTGCGCGCAAAAGTATTCCTTGAAATCGTTGATCAGATGCACCGTTTTGTCGAACACCTCGTGGTTGACCGTGCGTTCCATCAGGATGGTTTCGGCACCGAACATCTCTGGTACCTCGGTCAGAATGGTGGTGCCGCCGTTAGCGATCAGGAAGTCGCTGAAGGCGCCCAGCAGCGGGTTGGCCGTGATGCCCGAGAAGCCGTCGGATCCGCCGCATTTCAAGCCGATCTTCAGTTTGGCAAGCGGAACCTCCACGCGCTGGTCCTGCTGCATTTTGGCATAGAGCTCTTTTAATAGCTGTACCCCAATCTCAATTTCATCTTCCACATCCTGTGCTACCAGGTACTTGACCCGTTCATCGTCGTATTCGCCCAGTGATTTTCTGAAATCGCCCACGATGTTGTTCTCGCAACCCAGTCCCAGCACCAATACACCACCTGCATTGGGGTGCAGGGCAATGTCGCCCAGTATGGTGCGGGTGTTTTTATGGTCGTCGCCCAATTGCGAACAGCCATAGCTGTGCTTGAACACCTCAATGGCATCGATGTCGGTTGGAGCCACCTCTTCCTTGAAGCGGCGGATCATCTGTTCAGCCTGGCCATTGACGCAGCCTACTGTGGGCACAATCCATAATTCGTTGCGGATGCCCACATCCCCGTTTTTGCGCACATAGCCTTTAAAGATCCGTTTGTCGGTTCCTGTTGGTAAGGCACTTTGTTTGGGCTGATATTCGTAGGTGAGTGTGCCCGACAGCCCTGTTTTGATGTTGTGCGTGTGTACGTGTTCGCCAATGGCGATGGGGGCAGTGGCCATCCCGATGGGATAGCCGTATTTCAATATATTTTGTCCCTCAGCAATTGGTTTAATGGCCATCTTGTGTCCCGCTGGAATATCTTGCAGAACGGTAATCGATTGTCCTTCCACATCGATCAGGGTGCCTTTCACGGTTTCCAGCAAAAGAACCACCACATCGTCGTTGGGGTTGAGTTGGATGAATGTCTTCATGGTCAATCTTTTAAGCAATGATTGTTTTTAAAGCCTCGCGCATGCCCTGACGTTCTATGGCGGTCAGGTGAGCGGTTACCGCTTCTGTTAAGCCGGGAACTTTTTTCAAGTCCATCTTCCAGTTGGCTTCGTAGCCCAGCACTTTTTCCACCACCTGCTGGTACGAGGCGTCGTCGCCATCGAACAATTGCCAGGCTTCGGCATAGAGGGCCATGATGTCGTCGTTGTCCTTGATGTCGAGCTTTTCGGCACCGCGGTAGCCTTCGTAGAAGGCGATGGTGGCCGCCAGGGCAAAGGAGAGACCTTTGGGTAGCTTGCCATTGGCCTTCTGGTAAGTGAGCAACGAAGGCAATACCCTGGTTTCAAATTTTGACATGCTGTTGAGCGAGATGCTCATCCAGTAGTGTTTGATAAACGGGTTGCGGAAACGGTCGAGCACATCGGCCGCAAATTGCTCCAACTCTGGTTTGGGCAGGGTGAGGGTTGGGATGATCTCTTCATTTAATGTTTGTGCCAGAAACTTCATGGTGTCGCCATCTTCCATGGCTTCGCGAACGGTTTCAATGCCTGCTAGGATGCTGATGGGACACAGGGCTGTGTGCGATCCGTTGAGGATGCGTACTTTGCGGGTTTTGTAGTCCGAGGCATCGGGCACAATCAATACGTTCAGATCGGTTTTTTCAACTGGGAACCGTTTTTTCAGTTCCTCGCCACCTTCAATCACCCACAAATGGAATTGTTCGGCTTCGTTCACCAATTGATCCTCATAGGGTAATTCGGCTTTTACCTCTTCAATCCTATCTTTGGGATAGCCGGGCACGATGCGGTCAACTAATGAGTTGCAAAAATGGTTGCTCTGTTCAACCCAGTAGATGAAATCATCGCCCAAATTCCACTGTTTAGCATATTGCAGGATGTATTTTTTCAGGTAATCGGCGTTTTTGTCGATCAATTCGCAAGGGATGATGAATAACCCTTTGGTTTGGTCGCCGTTGAAATGTTCGAAACGTTTGTGAAGCAAAACGGTGAGCTTGGCGGGGAAAGAGGCCGGGGGGGCGTCGTTGTAACGGTCCTCCTCGTTGTAGGCGATGCCGGCTTCGGTGGTGTTACTGATGATGAATTCCAACTCAGGGTTGGTTGCCAGCTGCAAGTATTCCTGGTATTGGGTGTAGGGGTTGATGCCCCGGTTGATCACATCCACCACCATACGGTCGCTTTGTGGTTTGCCATTGACGATGCCGCGCAAATACAAGGTGTAAAGGCCATCCTGCTCATTGAGCTTGTCAACCATACCATGGGCAATGGGCTGTACGACAGTGACACCGGCATTGAACCCGCACTGTTTGTTCATACGGTAAACGATCCAGTCCACAAAAGCCCTTAGGAAATTGCCTTCGCCAAATTGGACTATTTTTTCGGGATAGCGTTGTGCTTCTTTGTGGTTCTCTCTGTTGATTCTCATATGGTTATTTTTTTATTTTACAATTATTGTCATTTATCGGTGACTGTTTACAAATATATTCAAAAGCCGTTAACGAACACGGAAAAAGTCAAAAAAATAGGGTGGAAGATTGTTTCGTTTATGGTGGATGATTTGATTTTTGAAGGTATGTTGTTGATTTATAAGATGTTGTTTAGGGGTGTGGATGCAAAAAAAGCCGGGTCTGTCATTTTTGAGTGGCAGCCCCGGCTTTGAATCGTTCAGCTGCTTTAGAGCTTGACTTTGAATACAATTTTCTTGACTCTCGAAGGGGTGTTGTTGATAGCCATGCCGGGTGCATGCACATCTTCGGGATAGAGGATGGCTGCCGTGCCTTTGGTGAGTAACAGATGAGAAAGGTGGCTGGCTTTGGGGAAGCAGATGTCTTTCTCTGCATTGTATTCGGCCTGCTCCACGATGTCGGGCAAGCCGGCAACGCCTATTATTTCGCTGCCTTCGTGCAGGTATTGTATGTCGGTATAAACCTGGTGTGCTTCGGTTTTTGCATTTTCATGCAATTTGGAGTCGTACTCCTGGAAGATGGCAAAGAGGTTTTTGCCGTCGAGTTCAATGGTGATGTTGTTGCCGGGTGTGACACGGGAAAAAACTTCATCCAAGTCGGTTGATTTTAAAAAGTCAAAAGCTTTTTTGAAGAGCTCTCCTGTCACTTGGTTTTCGAGTGGTTGTATGTAGCCAAATATTGCCATGTCCTTAATTTTTAAATGGTTGTTTAAATGTAGAAACGAATATTTTCAGCGTTGACGATTTCAATTTTCTGGTACTCCAGTTTTGCCGGGGGCATATTGCTGCTCAGGAAGTTGAACATCTTGCGAAGGGCTTTGCGGCTTTGCTTCACCGGTTGTTGCGCAATTAAGTATTGAATGATGTTTTTTTGCACGTAGGCCACGTTTTCTTCATAAACTTCATAGCCTACCACAATGAGGTCGCGTTTGTTGATCTGGTCAAGGTATCGGGCCACGGCATAGGTCTTGGCACTCGAAACCCAGATGGCGCCAATGTTTGGGTTGTTGGTTAGCACCCTGTTGAGTTTCTCTGCCACCACCTCCTCATCGGCCGATGGTATTTCGAGGCTGATTTTTATGCCCCTGTTGCGGCCGGCATCCATGAAATAGCTCATGAAGCCCTGGTTGCGAGAGGTCAGGTGCTGTGTGTTGTCCAAATCCTTGGCAATGTTCACCAGCAGGATGTCTTTTTCAGGGTCGATGCCATAATCGATGATGCTGGCTGCCACGCGCCCGCTTTGGAAGGCATCTTCGCCAATAAAGCCCAAGCAGTTGGTCTCCTTGATGTTGGTGTCGATGAAGATGTAGGGGATACTGCGCTGATCCAATTCAGATGAAAATATCAACGACTCTTTTTTCAGGATGGGGGCAAAGATCACACCGTCCGGTTCCATGGCCAGGATGGTTTGGGCCTGGGAGGTGAACTCGGTGCCATTGTGCAGGTCGAAATGAAGTAAGGCAACTTGGAAGCCATAATCCTCCAGCTGGCGAGCCGTGCTTTTGATGCCTTCGATGTGGCGTAACCAGTAGGTGTTGTCCTTGGTGGGCATGGGTAGTAGGACAGCCAATTTATATTGTTTTTTCGAGATAAGTGCACGGGCAAATAGGTTGGGTTTGTAGTGCATGCTTTCGGCCAACTTCAGGATCTTGGTCCTTGTGGCTTCGGCCACCTCCCCACGGTGATGGAGCACACGATCGACGGTGCCTATCGAGACGCCTGCTTTTTTGGCTATATCCTTGATGGTTACTCTTTTTTCCTTCATAACAATATTATTGGGCTCACAACTTGTTGGTGCTTTCTGCTCAGCAATGCGGATCAATCATGTCAATTGAGCCGCTTCTAAATGAAACGGCTCAATTGATTTATTCTGCAAATATATTATAAATCTGTGATGGGTTTGTAATGGGGCACCAAAGCTTTCATCACAATCCAACCAATTAGATAGGCCACTGCGCAGATGGAGAATACGATGAGGTAGCCGGCTTGAACCCCGCTGAATCCTAAAAGCTGCATGTTGGTCTCGCGGGCAAAGTCAAACAGGATGCCCGAACCATAGTTGATGCCCATGGATCCCAATCCTCCGGCCAATCCGCCAATACCAGTGATGGTGGCAATGGCACTTTTGGGGAACATGTCGCCAATGGTTGAGAAAATATTGGCCGACCATGCTTGGTGAGCTGCTCCGGCAATACCGATGATGATGATGGGGAACCAATAGCTCAAAATGCCCAGCGGTTGTGCTACCAAGGCCAACAATGGGAAAAAGGCGAATATCAGCATCGACTTCATCCGTCCGGCATAAGGATTCATCCCTTTTTTATTCACAAAGTAGGAGGGCAGCCAGCCGCCAATAATGGAAAGCAATGTGATGGCATAAAGCACAAATAAAGCAATTTGTGATCGGGAATCGGATGATTGCAAACCGTAAACAGAGCTAAGGTAGGCCGGTGTCCAGAAGAGGTAGAACCACCAAACCCCGTCGGTCATGAATTTACCAAAGGCAAAGGCCCAGGTTTGGCGGTAATTCAAGCATTTGAAAAAGCTCACTTTAGGCTGTTTGTTGGCCAGTGCGGCAACTTCTTCTGTGGTGCTGTCCTGATGGATGTAATCCAATTCGGCTTGATTGACTTTCGGGTTTTTTTCGGGTTTTTTATAGCCGAATTGCCACCAGCCCATCCAGATGAACCCTAATGCGCCAATGGCAATAAAGGCAGCTTCCCAGCCCCATGTCTTTGCAATAATGGGAATGGTGATGGGGGCAGCCAAAGCACCCACTGTAGCACCGGCATTGAAGATGCTGGTGGCCAAGGCCCGGTCCTTCTTGGGGAAATATTCAGCAGTGGCTTTGATGGCGGCAGGAAAGTTGCCTGCTTCCCCAATGGCCAGTACCAAGCGGGCAAAGATAAACAGCACCACACTCACGTTCAGTACGCGGGCTACATCTTCTACACCACCAATGATGTGGCGGGCTTCAGCAAATCCAACAAACCATTGTCCGGTGATGATGCCCGAGGTGGCTATGCCACAGAAAGCGTGCAAAATGGCGCCCAGCGACCAAACAAAAATGGCCCACATGAATCCTTTCTTGGTGTCCATCCAATCTACAAAGCGGCCGGCCAACATCATGCTGATCGCATAAAACAGCGAGAACAGCGACGTGATGGCGCCATAGTGGCTGTCGGTCCAATGGAATTCAGGCGCAATAAAGTCTTTCCACGTCAGGGAAAGAACCTGTCTGTCCAGATAGTTGATGGTTGTAGCAAAAAATAGCATGGCTACAATCGTCCAACGGTACTGGGTCATTTTTTCGTTGATTTTGTTCATTTTAAAAATGTTTCAGTTACAAGCTAATTTAAGTCAATAGGGGAGGTTGGCGCCAACCGGGTCAAATTATCTGAAAATGGCAATCTTCCGTTTTTGTTGCCAGTTGTTGTCATCCCTCCCCGTGGAATTTATTTCCTCACTTCTTGGGTAATCGCCATCACCTCTTTCACCAGGTTGGTGAGTGCCGTCCAATCCTTGGCATCCATAATGTTTTTGGGAAACAGGTTGGAGCCCATGCCCACACAGGTGACACCCGCATCGAACCATCCCTTCAGATTGGCATGTTCGGGTTTCACGCCACCGGTCACCATCAGGTTCGACCATGGCATGGGAGCCTTTAGCCCTTTCACAAAAGAGGTGCCCAGCACATCGCCCGGGAACACTTTGCAAACATCGCATCCCAATTCCTGTGCAAAACCAACTTCCGACACGGAGCCACATCCGGGGATGTAGGCCACCAAACGGCGGTTGGCTACTTTGGCCACATCGGGGTTGAACAATGGGCCAACAATGAAATTGGCACCCAATTGCAGGTAAAGCGATGCTGTTGGCGCATCCACAATGGAGCCAATGCCCAGGATCATGCCCGGGCACTCTTTGGCCACGAATTTCGACAGTTCACCAAACACTTCGTGTGCAAATTCACCTCGGTTGGTGAATTCAAATGCCCTGATGCCACCTTCGTGGCAGGCTTTCACCACCTTTTTGCATACTTCGGCATCGGCATGGTAAAACACCGGAACAATGCCGGTCTCTTTCATGGCGGTGAAAACTTCTATCTTTGAATATTTTGCCATTGTTATTAAAAATTGTAAGGCCGGTTTGCAAAGGATAATCGGCCTTGAGGTTGTTGATTTTATCTTGATACGCGGCCGGAAGCATCCCCGCCCATCAGTTTCTCCACTTCATCCACCGTCACCAGGTTGAAATCGCCATGGATGGTGTGTTTCAAGCATGAGGCTGCTGTTGCGAAGTTGATCGCTTTTTGATGGTCTTCCTTGTAGGTGAGCAAACCGTAAATCAGTCCACCCATGAATGAGTCGCCGCCACCCACGCGGTCAACAATATGGGTGATGTTGTACTGGGGTGCCACGTAAAGATCTTTACCGTCGTACAACACGCCCGACCAAGTATTGTGGTTGGCACTCACCGACCCGCGTAGGGTGGTGATCACTTTTTTCACCCTTGGGAAACGAGCCATGATTTGTTGCGACACGCTGCGGTAGGCTTCGGCCTCCACATGACCGCCGGTAACGTCCACGCCCTCGGGTTTGATGTGCAACACCATTTCAGCGTCTTCCTCGTTGCCCAACACCACATCGCAGCCTTCCACTAGGGCAGGCATCACTTCGTGGGCTTTCTTGCCATATTTCCAAAGGTTTTTGCGGTAGTTCAAGTCGGTCGATACGGGAATGCCCATCCGGTTGGCCGTTTTGATGGCTTCCAGGCAGGCATCGGCAGCGCCTTGCGACACGGCAGGCGTGATGCCGGTCCAGTGGAACCAATCGGCACCTTTCAGGATCTCTTCCCAATTGAACATCTCAGGCGTTACATCGGCAAAGGCCGAATGGGCCCGGTCGTACACTACTTTGCTGGCACGTGCCACGGCACCGGTTTCCAAAAAGTAGATGCCTAAGCGGTCGCCACCGTAGATTATTTTTGAGGTGTCCACACCATATTTCTGAAGCTCCATGCGGCAAGCCGAGCCTATTTCGTTGTTGGGCAGGCGGGTGATAAAGGAAGCATCAACGCCATAGTTGGCCAGTGAAACGGCAACATTGGCTTCGCCTCCGCCATAAGTGGCTTCCAGTGAGGTGGCTTGGCAGAATCGTTCGTTGCGGTGCGTTGCCAGGCGGAGCATAATTTCTCCAAAGGTGATTACTTTTGGTGTCATAGTGTTATTAGAAATTAAAGTAGTTTTTTGCGTTGTAATACGAAATGCCTTCAATCACCGGCTTCAGCAGCTGGTCGTCGTTGGGAATCTCCCCGTTGTCAACCAGTTCCCCGTAGAAGTTACATACAATGCGGCGGAAATACTCATGACGGGGGTAGGAGAGGAAGCTGCGGGAATCGGTTACCATGCCTACGAATCGGCTGGTCAATCCCAATGCCGATAGGGCTTCGAGGTGGCGTTCCATGCCGGTTTTTTGGTCGAGGAACCACCACGCGGCACCATACTGGATTTTGCCGGGCATGGAGCCGTCGTTGAAATTGCCAATCATGGTGGCCATCATCTCATTGTCGGCCGGATTGAGGTTGTAAAGGATGGTTTTGGCCAGCTGGTCGGTGGTATCGAGGGTGTCGAGGAATCGCGACATGCGGAAGCTGTCCTGCGGGTTGCCGATGGAGTCCCAACCAGTGTCGGGTCCCAACTGGGCAAACTTGCGGGCGTTGTTGTTGCGTAAGGCGCCCACATGGAACTGCTGTGTCCAGCCACGGGCATGGTTCATCCGGCACAGTTCCACCATAATGGCGGTGCGGTATTGTTCAAGTTCTTTGTCGGTGAGTGGTTGACTGGCCAAAATCTTTCCGAAGATGGCCTCTATTTCTGTTGTCGTGTAGTTTTCAAAATAGAAACGATCCAAACCATGATCCGAAAGCTTGCATCCCACACTGTGGAAGAAGGCGTGGCGCTTGTCCAGTGCAGCTACCAGCGTTTGGAAATTGTTGATTTTAATGTCGGCAACTTTCTCCAGCTGTGCGATATAGTCGAGCAACATTTTGTTGTCGTCGGCTTTCAGTACTTTATCGGGGCGCCAGGTGGGCAACACTTTTATTTCGAAGGTTCCTTTCAATGCAATGTGGTGCTCCAATGTGTCGATGGGGTCATCGGTGGTGCAAACCACTTCCACTTTCATCCTGCGCATCAGGTTACGCACACTGTACTCCGGGGTTTGCAGCAGGGCGGTGGCTTGGTCGAAAATCTCTTTAGCCGTGTCGGGGCTTAGCAAAGTGTCGATGCCGAAGTAACGGCTAAGCTCCAGGTGTGTCCAGTGGTATAGTGGATTGCCGATGGTGGCTGGCACGGTGGCGGCCCATTTCTCAAATTTCTCATAGAACGACACATCACCGGTGCAATACTTCTCGTTGATGCCATTGGAGCGCATGGCCCTCCATTTGTAATGGTCGCCTTCGAGCCAAATCTGGCCAAGGCTCTCAAAGTTGCGATCCTTTGCAATCATCTCTGGCGAGAGGTGGCAGTGGAAATCAATGATGGGCAGCTTGCTGGCGTACTCGTGATAGAGCCGCTGAGCTGTCTTGCCCTTTAATATAAAATCCGGATGAATAAATTTGTTGTTCATGGGCGTTAATTTTTGTTGTCGTTAACGAACACGAAAGTATGAAAAGCTTCCATTATTCCAAATTATTTTTGCAAATTATTGTTTAAGTAGTTATTTGTTAGTGTTTTGCGTTTGTTAAATTTTGTCCCTGACATCCGGCTTGTGGATTGGTGGATGTCTGGTTTTCACGCGTTCCCTCTTTTTTCAAGCACGGGGATTGACCATCAACAGCGGTTTTGAGTTGTGAATTGTTTTGTAATTATCATTAAACTAGTTGTTTATATAAATTTTATTGAAACCATTGTTTTTTGTGCAAACGTTTGTATTTTTGCATTTGTAATCAACCATTGTTTCAAAAAAGATGTCGAAAGCCACCATCACGCACATTGCAAGGGCACTTAATGTCACGCCATCAACGGTTTCCAGGGCATTGGCCGGGAATCCTCGTGTGAGCGAACAGACTCGTCTGTTGGTTCAGGCAAAGGCTGAAGAATTGGGCTATGAGCCCAATGTGATGGCTTCATCGTTGCGCAAAGGGGTGAGCAATACGGTGGGCATGATTGTGCCGCGCATCAACCGCCAATTTTTTGGCAACGTCATCAGCGGGGTGGAAGCCATTCTAAATCCCGCCGGTTATAATCTGTTGATCAGCCAAAGCCATGAGCGTGTTGCTGATGAGGTGAAGTCGGTCAATACTTTGTTGAGCCACCGTGTAGCAGGCGTGTTGATATCGCACTCCATCGAAACTACTAATTTCAGTCACCTTCAAAAGGTGTTGGACAAGGGGTTGGTGTTGGTGCAATTCGACCGGGTGGCAGCATCCCTGCAAGGGGCTCAAATTACCAACGACTGTTTTAATGGCGCCTTTCTGGCCACCAAGCATCTGATCAAGAATGGTTACAAGCGGATCGGGCATCTTGGCGGCACGCTTTTAGCCAGTGTTTACCTCGACCGCCTCAAAGGGTATCAGGCTGCTTTGAATGAAGCGGGTTTGGCGACTGGAGATGAGTTGGTTTTTCAAGATGTGATCACCCGTGAAGCCGGTTTCGATGCCATGCAGCGGGTTTTGGCAGCGGGCTGCGATGCCCTCTACTGTGCCGGCGATTATGCCGCGCTGGGGGTGATTGAGTATTGCCGGCAGCAGGGCATTGCCATCCCCGGAGATTTCGGGGTGGTGGGCACGGCCAACGAGAGCTTTGCCCCGCTAATTGCACCTTCGTTGTCCACCTTGGAACAGAATGCTTTTGATATGGGGAATAAAGTGGCCGAAGCTTTTTTGGACCGGGTGAATGGGGCAATTTTCTCATCCCATCACACCTCTATCCCTATGCGGCTGATTGTGCGCGATTCTTCTTTGCGTATGCAGAGTAAATTGATTATAGAAACCTAATAATAATTGGATATGAGCTATCAATTGCGTTATGCATCCCATCCTGAGGATGCTAAAAATTACGATACCACGCGCTTGCGCCGTGAGTTTTTGATCGAAACGGTTTTTACAGCCGATACCATCAACTGGGTTTATTCCATGTACGACCGCTATATGGTGGGAGGCGCTTTGCCTGTAGCCCAAAAATTGACCCTCCAGGTGGTTGACGATCTGAAAGCCCAATATTTCCTTCAGCGTCGTGAGCTGGGAATCATCAATGTGGGTGGAAAAGGGCATGTTTCGGTCGATGGAATTGCGTATGAATTGGATTACAAGGAGGCACTTTACATTGGCTCAGGCAATAAGGAAGTTGTTTTTGAGTCGGTTGATGCTTCAGCACCGGCCATGTTCTACCTCAACTCGGCACCTGCCCACAAGCAATTGCCAACCAAGAAAGTGACCAAAAATGAGGCCGAAGTTGTGATGATGGGCAGTTTGGAGGGATCCAACCACCGCCAAATTAACAAGATGTTGGTGAACAGCGTGGTGGAGACTTGCCAGATGCAAATGGGCATGACCGAGCTGAAGCCTGGTAGTGTTTGGAACACCATGCCGGCGCACACTCACAACCGACGCATGGAAGCCTATTTTTATTTCGAGGTGCCACAAGGCCAGGCAGTTTGCCACTTTATGGGGCCAACCGATGAAACGCGCCACATCTGGATGAAAAACAACCAGGCAGTATTGTCGCCATCCTGGAGCATTCACTCGGCTGCGGGAACTTCCAATTACACCTTTATTTGGGGTATGGCAGGCGAAAACCTCGACTATGGCGATATGGACATCCGTCAACCCGATGAACTCAAGTAACTTGGTCAATATCACTATGCCCATTGACGGAAAATATAACAACCTCCCGGTGACCACGTTGCCGGGAGGTGTTGAACGCCGGATCATCCATACCGACCATTTGATGATGGCCAATGTGCTTTTTAACGATGGGCCAACCGAGGAACCGGATCCTTTCCATTCCCACCCGCATGAGCAAGTTGCTTTTGTTGCCGAAGGTGAAATACTTCTGTTTGTAGGAGATGAGGAGCCGGTTCACCTTAAAGGGGGTGACCATTTTGCCATCCCTTCCGGTTTGCCGCATACCATTCAACGTTTGACCCAAACAGTGCGCATCATCGACTGTTTTACGCCATTAAGGAATGATTTTTTTATAAACAGTAAACCATAATTCTATTTTTATGATACAACAATTATTCGATCTGTCGGGCAAAGTGGCCCTGATCACCGGGGGAACCCATGGCATTGGCATGGCCATTGCCAAAGTGTTGGGCAAAGCAGGAGCCCAAATCTGCATCAACGACCTGTCTGCCGAACGACTGGAAACAGCCAAAGCTGAATATGCCAAAGATGGTCTGGATATCTATACCAGCGTTTGGGATGTTACCAACGAGGAGCAGGTTGATCGCGGAATTGCCGAGATTGAAGCCAAATTTGGTGGGGTTGATATTCTGGTTAACAATGCCGGTATCATCAAGCGCATCCCCATCTTGGATATGCCCATCAACGACTTCAAACAGGTGATTGAGGTGGATTTGGTGGCCCCCTTGATCGTGGGCAAACGGGTGGCACCCGGCATGATCGCCAAGCGTTCCGGAAAAATCATCAACATCTGTTCCATGATGAGCGTTTACGGTCGCAACTCGGTATCGGCTTATGCAGCAGCCAAGGGTGGTTTGAAACTGCTCACGGCTAACATGTGCTGCGAGTGGGCAAAATACAATGTGCAAATCAACGGCATCGGCCCTGGTTACATTGCCACATCGCAAACCGGACCAATCCGCGAGAATGGCCATCCATTCAACGATTTGGTGATGACCCGCACACCGGCAGCCCGTTGGGGCGAGCCCGAGGATGTTGGTAACGCAGCCCTATTCCTGGCTTCGCAGGCTTCCAACTTTGTCAACGGCCACGTGCTTTATGTCGATGGCGGTATCTTGGCCAACTTTGGTTATGTAAAGGGTGAAAACGACATTGCCTAATCATTCGATATGAGAAAGAATTTATTATTGATTTTTGGTTTGCCTGGCATCCTCTTTTCTGCCTGCAGCCAGCCGGGGTATGAGTGCGTGAATCCTTCGGCCAGCGATGTCACCGACAAGCTTTTTGTGCTGGATCGCACAGTAGTTGGGAAGTTGACCTCTTTTGGCGATGCTGATTTTATAAGGGTTTCAACTGCTTCAGGCGATTTATTGCCCTCTCAGATGGACGATCTGGATGGTGATGGCCGTTGGGATGAACTGGCCTTCATGATTGATTTGAAAGCCAATGAAAAACAGAAAGTAACTTTCCATGGTGGTGAGCCGGTTGAGTTTGAAATGCGCACCAACCTGCGCTTTGGGTCGGCCGTGGAACCCAACGATGAGCTGACCGGCCAATTGCGATTGAAATCGGATGACAGCCCAACCATTTCAGCCGTTTACCAGATGGAAGGTCCCGCTTGGGAGAACGACAAGGTGGGTTTCCGCAACTATTACGATGCCCGCAATGGCATCGATATTTTTGGGAAATCGGTTTCTGGCATGGTGCTCGATGGTGCCGGTATTCGCGGTCAAAACTACCATGAGATGAGCGATTGGGGAATGGATGTTTTGAAAGTGGGGAATTCCCTTGGCGCCGGAGCCATTGCTATTGGCGTGGGCGACTCCATCTACCGCGTGGGTCCCTGCCGCGAAGGGCATTGTCAATTCATTGCCGAAGGCCCTGTGCGTTCCATCCTTGAATTGACGTTCGTGGATGTGCCTGCCGGCGACAGGTTGTACAATGTGAAACACCGCATCACCATTGCTGCCGGCGATTTATGCTACCTTTCGCAGGTGTGGGTTGACGGTTTGAAGGGCGACGAATGCCTGGTAACCGGCATTGTGGATAAACATGCCTTGGCGGCTGTGCCATTTGAGGCCGAAGGTTTTCGTGGCTTTTACACGCATGGCCCTCAAGCCTATACCAACGAGATGCTGGGGATGGCTGTGGCTGCCAAAGCCGACCAGATTGTGGCTTTCGCCCAAGCACCCGAAACGGGTGATGGCGTGGTGGAGACCCATTTGTTGAAGCTCAAGCTGATGCCCGATGTGGCTGCCCAATATTGTTTCTTTAGTGGGTGGGAGTATCAGGATAAAGGCTTTGCTGCCGCCGATGTGTTTGAAGCGGCTGTGAAACAGAATCTGATCAAATTTTGATGCACGATAATTTTTGTTGATTTTTTTATTGTTTTTGAGCCATAAGCGGTGTTGCATTTAGCCACCGTTTATGGCTTTTTTTACCAATCCTTCTTCCGGTTTTGCTTGGTGATTTTTTTCACCAGCTTCGACTTCAGCCTCCTCTCCACCGAGCCCTTGGTGGGGCGTGTGGCTTTTCGTGGCTTCACGGGGGTGAGCGCCATGGCAATCAGTTGGCACAACCGGTTGATGGCTTCTTCTTTGTTCATCAGTTGCGACCGGTGTATTTGCGAGGTGACGATCATTTCGCCTTCCATGGTGATGCGCGATGCCAACTTATGGTGCAAAATTGCTTTCTCCGCCTCCGAAAAAATGGGGCAGGTGTTCAGGTTGAGGCGCGCCTCGATGCGGCTGCTCACCTTGTTCACATTCTGACCACCCGGGCCAGCCGAGCGGGTGGCAGTCAATATCAAATGCTGATCAATACCTCTTGCCCTGATTTGTTGTGGTGTCATCCTAAAAACTTTGGTTGCGTAACGGTTTCAATAGATACTCCAGGCCGTTGAGCCTGATCTCGTACATGGTGCTCATAAGCATGCCCAGCTTGCCGGGTGGGAATCCTTTTTGATGATACCACACCAAGTAGTGCTCGGGCAGGTCGCAAATAAGCCGTCCTTGATATTGCCCAAAGGGCATCCGTGTTCTTACCAGTTCCATGAGTGCATTTTGCTGCATGTGTCCGTATTTTGAATGGAATAATTAAAAACAACCACAAAAGTAACTCAAATGCCACGGACTATGCTTAAATTTGAACACAAATTACAGATTATGGTAAAATTAGGCGATTATAATATTCTTAGGGTTGTTAAACGGGTCGATTTCGGCATCTATCTCGATGGTGGCGACGATGGTGAAATATTGATGCCTACCCGCTATGTGCCCCTGGATGTTGAGGTGGATGATGATTTGAACGTGTTTATATACCTCGATTCCGAGGATCGACTTATTGCCACCACGGAACAGCCCAAGGCCAAGGTGGGCGATTTTGCGCTGCTCGAAGTGACGGCGGTTAACCAAGTGGGTGCCTTCCTCGATTGGGGATTGGCCAAGGATTTGATGGTGCCCTTCCGCGAGCAGAAGGTGAAGATGGAACCCGGCCAAAAGCATGTTGTTTACATCTATGTGGATGAAGATACCGATCGCATCGTCGCTTCGGCCAAGCTTGACCAGTTCCTCGACAATGTGGCTCCTACCTACACGGAGGGCGATGAAGTGCGCCTAATGGTGGTTTCTAAAACCGACCTGGGGTATAAAGTGATCGTCAATGGCCTCCATTGGGGCATGGTGTATGCCAATGAGGTGTTCAAGCCTTTGCACAGGGGCGATTGCCTGACGGGGTACATCAAAAAAGTGCGCGACGACGACAAGATTGATGTGTCGCTTCAAAAACCCGGCTATGCCCGTGTGGACTCCCTTCAGGAGCAAATTTTGGACAAGCTGCGCAGCAACAACGGGTTCTTGCCTGTCAACGATAAAACCGATGCCCAGGTGATTTACGACCTCTTTGGTTGCAGCAAGAAGAGTTTCAAAATGACCATCGGCACCTTGTTCCGCTTGCGTCAAATCACCATTGAGCCCGACGGCATCAAGCTGGTTTGATGGTTGTGAATCCCTGATGGTTCGCGTTTTAATCTGTTAATTCAGTTTGGCTATGCATGTTGTTATTTCCCCTTCCAAATCCCTCGACTTTGATGGTTCGGTGCCTAATATGCCGGCTACCGACCTGCTTTTTGTCGAGGAGGCAAAAAAAATCATGTCGGTGCTTAAAGGTTTTGGGCCTACCGATCTGGAGAAATTGATGGGTGTCAGTTCGTCCTTGGCCGGACTGAATTACGATCGAAACCAGCTTTGGCACCACCCATTCGAGGGTGGCTCTGTACGGCCTGCCATCTATGCGTTTCATGGTGATGTTTATGAGGGATTGAATGCCAAGACGATGGATGAAGGCGACATACATTTTGCCCAGAACCATTTGAGCATATTGTCGGGACTTTACGGTTTGCTGCGGCCATTGGATGCCATTATGCCTTACCGACTGGAGATGGGCATCAAATTGAAAATTGATACTTCAGCCTCTTTATACCGTTTTTGGGGCAGCAAGATTGCCGACCTACTCAATCAACGTTTGCAATCATCCGGTTCGGGGGCTTTGATTAACCTGGCTTCCAACGAATATTTCAAGGCCGTCGATGCAGCCCGGCTCTCTGTTCCGGTGATCACCCCTGTCTTTAAGGATGAGAAAAACGGCAAGTTTCAGGTTATCAGTTTTTATGCGAAGCGGGCGCGAGGTCTGATGAGTCGTTTCATCATTTCCCACCGGCTGACCGATCCTGAACAACTGTTGAGTTTCAACGAGGAGGGGTATTTTTTCGACTCCCAGTTGTCGGAACCGGGCATGCCCGTATTTGTGCGGCTACAAAAAAAATAGGATGCCCGTTTGTTTTTCAGTGTATTAGTTTGTAACTTAATTCTGTAATCAGGATCAGTTGCTTATGCAATGATTCTTCGAATTAACCCAATCAAATGGATGCCATGGAAACGAATCATGTTCTTGAGTATTTTGGTGCGCTTATCAAATCCGAAACACTGATCACGCTCGACGAGAAAGTGATGCCCAACAGTTTTGTGTTGGAAGCCCCGGAGCCTTTCCCCGGATTTTTCCAATATTATCACGAGCACCCTGTCAACAATAAGCCCTTGTATGTTTATCTGGTGCTCGACCGCCACTATTCGTTGGATTCAGTGACGAGAGCTTCGCAAAGTATTGCCAGGTATTTCCCCGTACGGTTTGATGCTGCCTTGGGCACCATTGGTATCTACAATGAATTGTTTACGGTTATCCGGTTGCGCCATTTCGAGTCGTACGATTATATTGCCGAACTCCAATCAGCTTTTGTCGGCGAAGGGATTCTGATGCACAAAGCTTTTCGTAGGAATATTGAGGGCGTGGGGTTGATTAGGCTCGATAAATTTTTTGCCTTGCGAAAGATGAGCGACACCGTATGGTTCGATACCCGCGAGCTCGATCATGCCTATTTTCATATTGATAAGCCCCTTTCTTGGAAAAATTTTGAGCACATCACTTTACTGGTGAAAAACAATTGGGATAAAACGATTTTTGATGCCGCAATAGGTTTTTTCTACATCAATTTTGAAGTTCACGATATGATCCGTATTTACGATCCTGCTTTGAATATTGCCGAAATTGAAGAGATTGCAAAATTGTTCCGCGAACGCATTAAATAGATGGTGGCTCTTGTCCATTTTAATTGTGAAAGTTGAAAAATGTTTCGCTAGTATTTGCCAATGAAGACAATGTGAATTGGATGAGAGGTTGGGTTTGGTGTAGGGGAGGGTTACGCATTTTTATGTGAAGCCCTCTTTTTTTTGTTTTTGCTTGCCGGAGTCGCCTTTTTCAACTTATTTTGCTTCAATCAATTGTTTTACCCCATATCCTAAAATAAGATAATCATCTGTATGAAGCATATTTTCTATTCCCTTTTGTTGCTGGCTGCCATCACCTCTTGCCAGTGGCAAAAGGCAAAAATCTACCGGGTTCAGGGTTTGTCGGCCTCGGTGGTGTCGCTCGACTCCCTGGTGCGGCCCGATTCAATCGCCGATGCCTATATTTCGCCATTTAGGGACAGTGTTTTGGTGCGGATGAATCGTGAGATCGGTTGGTCCGATACCACTTTGGTTGCCGGCCTGCCCGAAAGTCTGCTTTCGAATTTTGTGGCCGACCTGATGCTGGTGGAATCGCGGGTCATGACCAGAGCCCAAGGGCTTTCCACTCCTGATGTTGCAGTAGTGAATGTGAAAGGGTTGCGGTCGGGATTGCCGCAGGGGCGCATCACGGTGGCCAATATCTTTCAATTGATGCCTTTCGAAAATGAGGTTGTTCTGGTGGAATTGACCGGCGATGCGATGCTTCAGTTGTTCCGGCACATGGCTTCCATGGGTGGCGATGGCGTAGGTGGGGCCACTTTCATCATCAGAAATGGAGAGGTGGAGAACCCAATTATTGGAGGTTTCCCTCTCGATCCCATGAAAAAATATTGCGTGGCCACTTCCGATTACTTGGCCAATGGCGGCGACCGCTACCAAGTTTTTACCCAGTCGCCTTCTATTAAGCTGGGCATTACCCTGCGCGATATGATTATGATGCATGTTGAATCATTGTCCAAGGAGAATAAAACCATCCGGGCAATTAAAGATGGGAGGATCCGCAATGAGCAGTAATCGACGTTCATTCCTGAAAAAAACCGGTATGGCCAGCCTGTTGCTGATGATCGGTGTGCCTTCGTGGGGACGCAAAAAACAGCAAACCATCCAACTGACGGTGCTTCATTCCAACGATGTGCACAGCCAGATTGACCCATTCCCTGCCAACCATTCCCGTTTCCCCGGCAAAGGTGGTTTTGCCCGCAGGCTGGCTTATATTCAGCAGATCCGGCGCGATGATCCCCAAGCATTGGCTTTTGATAGTGGCGATTTTTTTCAGGGGACGCCCTATTTTAATTTTTACAAGGGGAAACTCGAGATTGAGTTGATGAACCGGATGGGTTTGGATGCTGTCACCATTGGAAACCATGAGTTCGATAATGGGGTGGATATGCTGTCGCAACGCATTTCTGAGGCACGTTTCCCCTTTTTGAGTGCCAACTATACTTTTGAGCATCCAGGATTGAAAGACCAGGTGAAGCCTTATGTTGTGCTCGAAAGGGCTGGTGTTCGCATTGGTGTTTTTGGGTTGGGTGTGAAGCTCGATGGATTGGTGAATGCCCAGCAACGGGGTGGCACGGTTTGGCATGAGCCGGTGGCTGTGGCCCAACGAATTTCGCAACAGTTGAAACAGCAGGAGCGCTGCGATGTGGTGATTGCCTTATCGCACCTTGGGTATTCGATGAATAACGGGCAGGACGATAGAGCCATTGCCGCTCAAACCGATTGTATCGACCTTATCCTGGGAGGCCATACTCATACTTTGTTGAAAAAGCCCGAGGAGGTGGTCAACCGCGCTGGAAAAAAGGTGTGGATCAACCAGGTGGGCTTCAGCGGTGTTTATTTGGGGCACCTCAAGCTGACCTTGGTGCGCGGCCAGGACGATCAGGTGCAACTGTTAGCTTGCGAAGGCGACAATCAGCCATTGGAAGGTTAGGATTGCCATTGGTAAGCTTCGCCTCTATGCCGTTGATAAAAGAAAACACGGCAATTTTGCTGTTTTGCAGTGACCGGAGCAAGCAAGTTAAACCCGCGGAGGTAGGGTGAGAAAAACAGCGATCAGTGTGCAGCTATCAATGAACAGTGATGGCACATTTTATCCATTCCTAATTCAATTGCCCTGGTCTTCAGGCCGGGGGCTGATGTGTTCTCTCTGTTATCGGGCTTTAGCCCAATGTTAATTTGGTTTTTGATTTTTCATCCTGTCAGAATTTTGGAATCTGTTGTTTTAGAAGTTGTTAGCTCTTTTTTATGGAAATAAACTGAGATTCCTTATTTCACTGCGTTCCATTCGGAATGACGATTGTATGGAATATAATGGGAGTTTTGGGATTGTTGGCGACTCAGCCGCAAACAACCCCAAAACTCCCATTTTTATCAAATCCGATTAGTCGATGGGAATCTGGCGCTTGAAGCTCTCCTCCAGCGAGATGATGGTTTCGGTGGATGCAATGCCAGGAATAGCCTGAAGCTTGTCGTGCAAGATTTTTTTCAAATGCTCATTGCTATGGGCATAAATTTTGATAAAGATGGCATAGGATCCTGTGGTGTAATGGCACTCAACAATTTGAGGAATCTGTTCCATCATTTTGACCACCTTGTCGAAGAGGTTGGCTTTTTTCAGGAAAATACCCATGTAGGCACAAGTGTGATAACCAACCATGGATGGGTTGATGATGAACTCGGAGCCTTTTATAACGCCCATATTCATCAGCCTCTGAACGCGTTGGTGTATGGCCGCTCCCGATACTTTGCACTCGCGAGCCACTTCAAGAAAAGGGATTCTTGCATTCTGTGTGATCAAAGACAATATCTTTTTGTCCAGGGTATCAATTTGTAAATTGCTCTCCATACCGTTTCTCTTTTTACTGTTGTATATATTACAGTCTGTTTTGTTTTTTAGTATTATTTCACAAATCTAATAGTTTGAACCCAATCGTGCAATACTATTTGTTATAATATTTTACTGGCCTGGATAATTTACTTACAGTTTGTTGTAGATATTTGGGAGTGTAATTGGTTGTTGATCAGTTTGTATGTTGTTTGCCATTGATTGAACCTGTTTCTAATGCTGAAATTTGTCACCTTTCTGGAATTGAGTGCCAATATACTTAAAGTCGTCGCCCGAAGGACTTTGGAAGACACGCAATTCAAATTCAGGAACAATGGCCAGGATATGATCGAAAATGTCGGACTGTACATTTTCGTAAATGGCCCAGGCCGTATTGTTCACAAACACATACACCTCGATGGGGATCCCCGTGTCGGTTGGTTGCAGCTGGCGCACCAAAAGGGTCATCTCTTGTTGTATCATGGGGTGATGGAGCAGATAGGTTTCCAAATATTTCCTAAAAACCCCGATGTTGGTGAGCCTAAGGCCATTGACGGGATTGGTGAGATCCCAATTGTGGCTCTTGTTGAAAGCCTCCACCTCTTGCGATTTCTCATCAATGTAGTTTTCAATTAGTTTGATGCGGCGGAATTTCCCCAGCATTTCGGGGGTGCAAAACTTCACGCTTTTCATGTCGATGCTGATGGAGCGCTTGATGCGGCGGGCACCAGCTTCGCTCATCCCTTTCCAGTTGGTGAAGCTTTTGCTCACCAGTTCGTATGGTGGGATGGTGCTGATGGTCTTGTCCCAGTTTTGCACTTTAACGGCATACAGCGTGATTTCGGTCACCACGCCATCGGCATTGTGCGAGGGCATGCTGATCCAGTCGCCAATCTTCACCATGTCGTTGGCCGAGAGCTGTATGGAGGCGGTGATGCCTAGGATGGTGTCCTTAAATATCAGCAGCAGGACTGCCGCCACGGCGCCCAAACTGGTGAATACCGCCAGCAGGCTTACATTGAACACAATGGCGACAATGGTCAGTGCTGCAATAAAATAGACTGTGATGTGGGCCATCTGTACATACCCCTTGATGGGCCGGTTTTGGGCATACCCCATGTGGTTGTACATATCGTGGAAGGCATTGATGATGGCACCCAGCGAGCGCACAAACACCACGATGATGTATACCTGTCCTATTTCGGTAATGTATTCCGCAATGGTGGGGAACAGTTCGAATAGCCCTGGACCCAGGGTCAGGATGATGACAGCAGGCGCCAGATGAGACAATTTTTGAAAAAAACGGTGGTGGATGAGGTAATCGTCGTATTCTGTCTTGGTTTTTTGGATCAGGTGTTCGATAACCCGGACAATTACTTTCTGGGTGATGAGCTTAGCAGTCCAGCAGATCAGCAGCAACCCTGCAATGGAGAATAGGGCGCAAACAATATGGGCAGCTGTGTTTTCCATGCCTGAAAACACCAGCTCGTTGACAATTTTTGTTTGCAGATCTTCAATAAATGAGAGTTTCGATAGTTCCATATTTTTGTTTATCTTGTTTTTGTTTTAGCAATTATAGTCATGAGATTCTTAATATTCAATTTTTATTTGTTTTTATTTTGCCATGTGGCATTATCTCAAGGAGTTAATTCATTGGTTGACAAAAGGCGTTCGCTGCGGGTGGATCTGCTTTTGAGTGGTGATGTCACTAATGTTACCATGAAAGTTCGTGGAATTAGCGCTTATAACCAGGGTGGGACAGGCCTTTGGGGAGGGCATAACTCCGGGCAGGGGGAATATCGTTTTACACTGGTTGCCAAAAATAGCCAATGTGTGGTTTATCAGGATGGGTTCTCCTCGTTGTTCGATGAGTGGGCCTCTTCAGATTTTCCCGGCAAAACTCCAGTGGAATTCCAGCAAGTGCTTGTGATGCCCATGCCTATGGACGATGTGGAGTTGATTGTGGACAAACGCAGCAAGAAGGGGTATTACTATCCCATTCTGAAACAGGATATTAAAGTTGGTCAGGTTGCCGGGTTCAAGCCTCCTTTTATTGCCGAAGTGAACCAATTGGTAGGCTTCAATCCGTCATCCCAAATGGTGGATGTGTTGCTGGTGGCCGAAGGTTATACCGAGTCTGAAAAAAATAAGTTCAAGGCCGATGCCGCCCGTTTTGTCGAATACTTCTTATCCTCGGTGCCGTTTGCGGGCTGTGCCAATGCTTTGAATATTCATTCGGTTTTTTATCCTTCGCGGCAGAGTGGCTGCATCCAGCCCAATCAAGGCAAGAACCCTGAAACTGTTTTGGGCGCCTCCTTCAATACGTTTGGCAGCGAACGTTACCTGCAAACGTTGAATATCTTCACTTTGGCCGATTATGCTGCGGCTGTTCCCCACGATTTGATTGTGGTGCTGGTCAATACCAGCGAATATGGTGGGGGTGGGGTTTTCAATAGTTTTGCCATCGGGTCGGTTGATCATCCACTCTCCATGGCCGTGCTGATGCACGAGATTGGCCATGCCTTTGCCGGCTTGGGCGATGAGTATTACGACTCCGAAGTGCCCTATTCCGATTTTTATTCGGCCGATGTGGAACCTTGGGAACCCAACATCACCACGCTGGTTGATTTCGACAGTAAGTGGAAAGCCGATATGGCCAATGGATCCGTTGGGTTGGTGGAAGGTGCCGGTTACTCGGCCAAAGGGATTTATCGTGCCCAGGAACATTGCCTGATGAAAGCCTTGAACGCTCCTTTTTGCCAGGTGTGTCAAAAGGCGGTCGCTACCCGCATTCGTCTGGTGGTTGGGGAACAATAAAATGGTTTAAATTATAATGATATGGGATATTTAGCAAACGAATCGCGCTACGGTGATATGGTTTACAACCGTTGCGGACGCAGCGGCATCCAGTTGCCGGCCATCTCCCTTGGGATGTGGCACAATTTTGGGTCGGTGGACGATTACAACAACAGCAAGGCCATCTTGTACCATGCCTTCGACAAGGGCATCACCCATTTCGACTTGGCCAACAACTACGGCCCCGAACCCGGCACTGCCGAGATGACCTTGGGTAAGGTGTTGCGCGAAGGATTGGATGTGTACCGCGACGAATTGGTGATCTCCACCAAGGCAGGATATTATATGTGGCCGGGCCCTTATGGGGAGTGGGGCTCACGTAAGAATTTGATCAGCAGTCTCGATCAAAGCCTCAAGCGGATGGGTATTGAATATGTGGACATCTTTTATTCGCACCGTCCCGATCCCAACACCCCGTTGGAGGAGACTATGAGAGCACTCGACCATGTGGTGCGTCAAGGTAAGGCTTTGTATGTGGGTCTTTCCAACTATTCGGTGGAGCAAACCAGGGAGGCGGCCGCCATCCTCAAATCGTTGGGCACGCCATGCCTGATCCATCAACCCAAATACAGCCTATTTGTGCGTGGGGTGGAAGAGGGGCTGCTCGACCTGTTGGCTGAGGAAGGCATCGGTTGCATTCCTTTCTCGCCATTGGCACAGGGATTGCTGACCGACCGCTATCTGCATGGTATTCCCGATGGTTCGCGCATGAGCCGGGGGCATTTCCTAAAACCCGACCATTTGACTGAGGAGAAACTCATCCAGATCAAGGCGTTGAATGATTTGGCGCTGGAGCGGGGACAAACTCTGGCTCAGATGGCTTTGGCATGGGTGCTCCGCCACAACAGCGTAACCTCGGTGTTGATTGGCGCTTCCTCTGTGAAACAACTGGACGACAATCTGGCCATGCTGCAGAACCGCCATTTCTCATCCGAAGAGTTGAGCCGAATCGAAGGGATTTTGAGATGATTTATTGATGTGCTAATTGATTAATGTGCTGATTTGAAGATGGAAGCCCCCTCCGGCTCCCCCATGGGGGAGCGACGGGATGCGATTCTTGAAAGATTATGAGCATCAGGACTTTGATACTCTTTTCAAACGACCGGAGGTCGTAATATGATTAACCGCGGATGGAATCCGCGGGTTCGGGAGCTAAAAGGCATCCCAACCCCGAAGCGGGTTGAACCGAAATAGGCAATAATGGCTGAAAGCCATATTTAATTCATCCCGGGGCGACGTCCCGGGATAGATTTAAAAAGTGAGGAATGAGCCCTGGATGGGCGGCTTAATCCATCATTACCATTGGTTTAAAGCCCGGGGCAATTGAATTATGAATGTCATATATTTGCATGTATGTTTAAAACTGATTGAAATGAAAAATCTGGTTTTATCGATTTCCCTGTTGTTGGGAATTGCTGTTTGCTCAATGGCGCAAATCGGCAAGGGGCGTGTCATGGTTTCTGGATCAAGCAACATGTCGGTGCTTTTTGGATCAACCAAATGGGTGTACGATGGCAAGGAGACTAACAGCAACAGCACTTCGGGTTTCTCCCTGACGCCCCAGGTGAGCTATTTCTTCACAAATAATCTGGCGGTTGGTGCTGCCTTTAACCTGGAACATCAAAATTCCGACGACACCGACGGCACCTCTTTCTTTATCGGCCCGGTAGCTCGCTACTATTTTGCCGGTGAAAAGATCAAGCCATTTGGTGAGGCAATGATTGGTTTTGGATCGGCCGACTGGGGTAATAAATACAATGTTTTCGGCTTGAACCTGAATGCAGGTGCATCCTATTTTTTCAACGACCATTTTGCGCTCGATGCCGCCTTGGGCTACCACCACCGTGGCTTTACCGACAGTGATGACAGCAAGCGCAAACAAAAGGATAACAACTTTGGGCTGATGGTGAGCTTCACCGTATTGTTTTAATAATGAGACCTAATAGGTTTTTGAAACCTATTAGTCTCGAATTAAGTGGCAATTAAACCAAATAGATCGCTTTTCCACTTTTTGCCATCACTTCGCCAATGATGCAGGCATGAGGGTGTACACCGGTTTGAAGCAACTCTGCCACCACTTGTTCGGCCTTGTCGGCATCCACGCCCATCAGCAAGCCGCCCGATGTTTGGGGATCGCAGGCCAGTAGGATGGACTCGGTGCTGCAGCTGTTGGCAATATGGATCTGATCCTGCACGTATTGCCGGTTGCGAAAGGCTGCCCCGGGGATGCAACCATCTTCCAACTGCTGGAATGCTGTTGGAAGAGCCGGCAACTGGCGGCTGTCGATGCGGAGGCTGACGTGGCTCGCTTGCGCCATCTTGAGGGCATGTCCCAACAGTCCGAAACCAGTGACATCGGTGGCGCCAGTCACGCCATGGCGTTGCATAATTTCGGCACCCAAGTCGTTGAGCTGCTTCATCTGTTCCAATGCCTGACGGTAGGCCGCTTCATCAACCATTTTCAGCTTGTGGGCTGCTACCAACACGCCAGTTCCTAGGGGTTTGGTGAGGATCAGTTTCTGCCCTTCCCGCAAACCGCTGTTGGTGATCAATTTATCGGGATGAATGGTGCCTACCACTGCCAGACCATACTTGGGAGGATTGTCCTCAATGGTATGCCCGCCCATGGTGAAGGCGCCCGACTGGTTGATTTTGTCCTGACCACCCAAGAGGATGTCGCGCAGCACATCGGCCGGGATGGTGGCCGAGGGGAACATGGTGAGGTTCAACACCAGCAAGGGTTTGCCACCCATGGCATAAACATCGCTCAAACTGTTGGCCGCCGCAATCTGTCCAAACTCATAGGCATCGCTGCAGATGGGCGGGAAGAAGTCGGTGGTGACGATCAGCGCCAAATCATCATTTATTTTGTAAACCCCGGCGTCGTCGTGGGTTTCAATATCAACCAAAATATTCTTGTCCTTCATCAAAGGGATGCTGCCCAGCAACTCCGCCAGCTGGCCTGGGGGCATCTTGGCCGAGCAGCCACCATATTCCACCGTGGATAAAAGATCAAATGTATTATTCATAAAGCGTGGTATCTATCTTGTTTTGTTGCATCAGTTCCAAAAAACGGGCGATTTTTTCCTCCGGAAGCTTCAGGCACATCCCGCATTGGTTCGAGATCTTCTCGGGCACCGGAATAATCACCGCCCCAATGGCATGTTGCCTGCAAATCGTGTCGGCCTTCATCACCTCACGCACCGTATTGAAAAGTGCTATGCTATATTCCATTTTTTCTACAAGTCAAAAAGTCATAAAGTCGACCAGTCTACGAGTCGTTTAGTCTCAAAGTCTAACAGTCTTGAAGTCTGCCAGTCAGTAATTCCATCATCAAATCCTCAAATAATCACATTAGCTCATCCTCAAATAATCACATCCTCACATCCTCACATAATATCACATTACCACATTAACCCATTATCACATTAACTCATTAACCGCCTCCATCAAACAATCCAAATCCTCCATGGAGTGATAGGGCGATAAGGCAATGCGCACGGTTCCTGTGGGGAAGGTGCCGATGGTTTTATGCGCTAGGGGAGCGCAATGCAATCCTTGGCGCACTTCAATGCCGTGTGTTTGGAACAGCTGGTAAGCGATTTGGGAGGGATTCATATCGCGGTGGGTGAATGAGATCACCTTTCCTTGATTTTCAGTACTTATGGCACTATAAATGGTGATGCCATCAACCTGTCGCAGCCTTTCAATCCATTCGATCCATTGCGATTGGCTGATTTGCCATTTTGGGGCATGGGCCAGGGCGGCATTCAGACCAGCCAAACCAGCTAGGTTGGGGGTGCCGGCTTCGAATCGGTCGGGCATCTGATTGGGCATGTCGAAATGCTCCGAGTTGCTGCCGGTTCCGCCTTGGATGAATGGTTGGAGTAGCTGTGGGTGGCAGATGTAGAAACCGCCAGTGCCGGTGGGTCCCAACAATCCTTTGTGGCCAGTGAAAACCACGGCTTCGGCACCCCAGGCATCGCCCATCACCGGGATGTAACCGGCCGATTGGGTGGCATCCACCATCACCGGAACATCGCCGGCCCATTGGCAGAGGGCTTCGATGGGCTGGATGGCGCCATTGACATTGCTCTGGTGGACGCAGCAGATGAGCCTCACGGTTTTGTCGGGCTGGTTGGGTAGGGCTTCCATATGGATGCGCCCGTCGGGATGTGCCGGCAGGTAGCCTATTTCGATGAGACCCTGCTGTGCTAGGGTATGGAGCGGTCGCATCACGGCATTGTGCTCCATGGGCGATACCAGCACCTTGCCCCCCTTCAGATCCATCCCATGGATGATGGTGTTGATGGCACCGGTGGCGTTGGGGGTGAAGGCAATCTTCGCGGCATCGGCCACGCCCAGGATGGTGGCCATTTGGTCGCGGCAGTTTTCCACCATCATGGTGGCTTCCTGCACCCGACCGTAGGCTGCCCTTCCGTAGGTGCCACCGCAGGTAGTCAGGTAGTTGCCGATGGCCTGAGCCACTTCGGTGGGCTTGGGGAAGCTGGTGCTGCCATTATCGAAATAGAGGTTCATCAATAGCTGTTTTTAGGTCATGGATAGACCACGTGGGCGGCTTCGGCCATTATTTTGGTGATTTGATACATGTTGCTGATGGTGCCTACGGCCAGTTGCTCTTTGATGCTGAAATAGTCGGCGCAGGTGCCACACACGATGATTTCAACGCCCAACTGATGGAGCGCGGCCAGCGATTCGCCCGTGTCGGTTGATTTCAGCGCCAGTTTCACGCCCGTGTTGTAGAGGATGATGTGGGTGGGCAGTTGGTCGGCATCTTTGAGTGAGTTGACAAAGGCGCGGATCAGGATGCTGCCCAATCCATCGTCGCCATGCCCCATCTTATCGCCCTTGATGGCCACCACATAACTTTTTTGAGGTGATGGAACGGCGCAATACATCTCCGGCTCGGGTGCGTTGCTTTTGGCTTCGGGTACCCTTATGGTGATGTGGAATTCGGTGCCTGAGGTGGTTTGCTGCGGATGGGCATCCAGATCGGTCAAATACTGCATCAGGTTTTGGCACGAAGTGGCATTGTCACTCAAAATCAGCAACTCTTCCCCTGGCTGGGCGGCCTTAATGGCCTTTTTCGCCATAATCAGCGGTGTGGGGCACAAATGCCCCCGTGTATCAATGGTTTGTATCATATCAATTTGACTCTTCAACTTTTCAACTTTTCAACTCGTCGACTCTCTGACTCATCGACACCCCGACTCGTCGACTTTAAGACTAGTAGACTCTAATACTCCTCAACTTCCTGGCCGTCTCCTCCGGATCATCTTTCTCCACCGATAATAGGGTGTGGGTACCTTTGCGCTGGTTGAGCGTGTGGGCGTAACTCTTATCGTAATATTGGAGTGCTATTTCTGCGGCGTCGCGGTAATTATTCTCCAGCAGATGGGCGATGGCCTCTTGGGTGCGCAGGCCACCCAGCCGTTTCTGTATTTTGAGGAAAGCTTCCATCAGCCGGATGGGCTCAAAACTGGCGTATTCCGCCACCAGGCGGTTGAGGCGTTGTTCCAGGGGCATCTCAATCTCCACGATGTTGGCGGCTTCGAGCAGTGGGAAGAGTTTGAGCGGGATGAAGTTGTGCCCAATGGTTCTACTTTCGCCCTCCACCCAAATCCTTTTCTCCGGATCGAAGCTGCGCATCACCTCATGGATGTCGTTTTCGAACTGTTCGTTGGTGGGTTGGGGGGCCTGTCCCATGGCACCAAAGGCCGATCCCTTATGGTTGGCCAACCCTTCGAGGTCGAGCACCTGCTCGCCGCTGTTGTGCAATGCCTTTAATATGGAGGTTTTGCCGCATCCGGTGGGGCCACCCAGCACGATAAATTGCCATTGGTGACTGTTCAGGAGCGTTTCGAAGCTGGCGCGGTAGGCTTTGTAGCCGCCTTGTAGCAGGAAGCACTTCAAGCCGGCGGTTTCCAATAGCCAGGCCATGCTGCCACTGCGCATGCCGCCCCGCCAGCAGTGGATGAAGAGAGGGTGTTTTTGCGAAACCTGCTTGGCTAGTTTCACAAAGCCGGCCATCTTGGGTCCCACCAATTCCAGCCCTTTCTCCACGGCTTGTTCCTTGCCAATTTGTTTGTAGATGGTACCAACGATGGCGCGTTCGTCGTTGCTGAACAGGGGTATGTTGATGGCGCCGGGTATGTGGCCACTTTCATATTCAGCCGGCGTGCGCACATCAATCACCACCCCGGTGTGGCGTTGCTGCAAAAAACCGGCCGGCGACAGTTGTTTGGGCATAATCGTATGTTATTCTTTAACGACAAAGATAGGGATTGAGCCAGTACTACCAAAAAAATGTTATAAGGAACAGTGATCAGTAACCAGAGTACAGTAAACAGTTATCAGTAACCAGTGTGATAAGGGACCAGTAAACAGGGATGAGTGATCAGTGGGGGAAGTCCGCAGGACTTCAATATGAATAGCCGCCGGTGGAACCGGTGGATGCCAAAGCACCAATAGCTGCACAACGCCGGAGGTGTTGAATGTGTTGGTATTGAGGTGTACACCGATTTCGTCCACAGATTCCATCGATTATCACGGATTATTATTGCTGTTTTTTGGTTTTTGTAACGATGCTGGTTGGTGCATGGCTTTCTGTAATTTGCTTGGAGAGGAAATTTACAGTGATCAGTGGGGGAAGTCCGCAGGACTTCAATATGAATAGCCGCCGGTAAAACCGGTGGTAACAGGCTCCAATAGTTGCACAACACCGGAGGTGTTGAATGTGCTGGAATTGAGGTGTACACCGATTTCGGCCACAGATTCCACCGATTATCACGGATTATTATTGCTGTTTTTGGTTTTTGTAACGATGCTGGTTGGTGCATGGCTTTCTGCAATTTGCTTGGAGAGGAAATTTACAGTGATCAGTAGGGGAAGTCCGCAGGACTTCAATATGAATAGCCCCCGGTGAAACCGGTGGTATCAAAGCAGCAATAATTGCGCAACACCGGAGGTGTTGAATGTGTTGAATGTGTTGGTATTGAGGTGTACACCGATTTCGTCCACAGATTCCACCGATTATCACGGATTATTATTGCTGTTTTTTGGTTTTTGTAACGATGCTGGTTGGTGCGAGGCTTGCTGCAATTTGCTTGGAGAGGAAATTTACAGTGATCAGTAGGGGAAGTCCGCAGGACTTCAATATGAATAGCCGGCGGTGAAACCGGTGGTATCAAAGCAGCAATAATTGCGCAACACCGGAGGTGTTGAATGTGTTGGTATTGAGGTGTACACCGATTTCGTCCACAGATTCCACCGATTATCACGGATTATTATTGCTGTTTTTTGGTTTTTGTAACGATGCTGGTTGGTGCGAGGCTTGCTGCAATTTGCTTGGAGAGGAAATTTACAGTGATCAGTAGGGGAAGTCCGCAGGACTTCAATATGAATAGCCGCCGGTGGAACCGGTGGATGCCAAAGCACCAATAGCTGCACAACGCCGGAGGTGTTGAATGTGTTGGTATTGAGGTGTACACCGATTTCGTCCACAGATTCCACCGATTATCACGGATTATTATTGCTGTTTTTTGGTTTTTGTAACGATGCTGGTTGGTGCGAGGCTTGCTGCAATTTGCTTGGAGAGGAAATTTACAGTGATCAGTAGGGGAAGTCCGCAGGACTTCAATATGAATAGCCGCCGGTGGAACCGGTGGATGCCAAAGCACCAATAGCTGCACAACGCCGGAGGTGTTGAATGTGCTGGAATTGAGGTGTACCCCATTTTCATCCACAGATGACACAGATTTCGACCACAGATTTTCTCTTAGGTTTGTAGCGAACAAATATGTTCTAAAAGCGAGGTTAATTTCATTATTTTGTTGTAGGAAAGATGGAATTAACCGGCAGAATAAGGTAAACTAAACTGATTTCTGAAAATAATTCATTCTGTGTATAAGACCTTAATCTGTCAAGTTGCGGGACACCATATAGAATGTTGGCTATAAATCCATTAAGAGTCTTGGTGCAAGCAGCTATCGGTTAATTCCAATAAAAAAACAAAGTTATGAAAAGGTTTTTTATTGGCATTGATTTTTCCAAGTTAAAATTCGATGCCGCTGTTTTAGACGGGCAAACAGGTTCTATCCTAGATGTAAAGGAATTTGAAAATGTTAATTCAGGCTATAATAAGATGCTTGAATGGATTAAGGTTATTACAAAACAGGGTCTTAATTCGTGTTTGTTCTGCGGGGAACATACAGGTTTGTATAGCCAGTCATTTTCTAAGTATTCCATAAAAAATTGTCTTGATTTTTGGCTTGAATCCGGTTTGCGGATTAAACATACGCAGGGTATTGTGCGTGGAAAAAGTGACAAAACAGATGCCATACAGATTGCTGATTATGCGTTTAGGCATAAAGACAAGGCTGTCCTCTATCGCGGAAGAGATTCAATCCTTGAACGGATTAAAGATCTACTGGCTTTCCGCAGTCGTCTCATTGATGTAAAGGTATTGCTTGAAACGCCAGTAAAAGAGCTTGTTCGGGTAAAAACTGATAGCGAAACCGCAACGTATATCTATTCACAGACCATGGAGATCGTTGATAAATTAAAGGACGAGATAAAAGAAGTCGAAAATGAGCTCAATGCGTTGGTGGAATTAAAAGAGGAAATACGAAATAACTACGACCTTGTGACTTCCATCAAAGGGATAGGCAGGATTAATGCCTTGTTGATATTGGTTGCCACGGGCAATTTCACCCTTTTTTCTGATGCCCGAAAGTTTGGTTGTTACTGTGGCGTAGTTCCTTTTAGTCACACTTCAGGCACTTCGGTAAAAGGGAAAAACAGGGTTAGCCATTTGGCAAACAAACAATTAAAAGCGGTGCTTACAATGGCTGCAAGAACAGCCGTGCTGCATGATAGCAAACTCAAATCATATTATCAGAATAAGGCTAACGAAGGAAAACATCATAGAGTAATCATGAATAATGTGCGCAATAAATTGATTCACACAATCTTTGCTGTAGTTCGGTCGCAACAGAAATATGATGAAAACTATCATCATCCATTGAATCAGGCTGCATAATTTTTTATCGTTTTTTTCTTGTAAACAACCATTTTGACTCAAGAGGCCTGAATGCAAGACTTTTGCCAAAAATACTATCCGCCCCAGCGGATGGAGATTTTTGGCAAAACCCGAAGGGCTTGGTCTTGCAGAAGGACGAGTGAGTCATACCTTCGTTTTCAAGAAAAAAGCATCGAAATATTTAGTAATTAATTTGGATTAACCATAGAATACACAGATTATAATTATGGCTGTTTTCAATGCTGAACAAAGACCGACGTCCCGCAGGGGCAGTTAATTTCAGCCCGAGGCATCGCCTCGGGAATGCGTATTTCAATATCTCAGCGCCCTAGCGGGTAGGGTGTCCAGTTAATTGTTCCATTTTTCACCCTGCATTTTGCAAACATTTGATTCGCAACTGCACCAGATTTGGGGATAGATTTTGCTCCGACCAGACTTGTATGTCTTTTAAGTATTTGCTTTCCAAGGAAGCTTTGAAATCAAACTCTTTGGCGCGCAATTGATTGCATAATTCTGTGTAACACGGTAGAAACAATATATGTGATGTAATCCCATATAGTTTATTTGGGGATTTGCGAGCTTTATACTTACCAAAGAGAGATTCGATAATATCAGATGAATTATTTATAGCAATATTTTTCAAATCAATTTGTTCTAGTTCCTGTTTGAGAAAATCAATTATTGACTTTCCCAAGTTTATCATTCTGAGATTGCCATTTGAAAGATATTTCCGAATCGAGTTTTGGCATTCATATACTGTCTCATCGGACAGGCCTCTGTGTTTGCAGAAATACTCAATATCTGCAACACACTTAATAACATCTGATAATTCAGCGATCAAAGAGGCATGTGCCGGGATATAAGCAAAAACTTCTCTTTCTTCTGAATTCAATGTATGATATATATCGAGCATTTTCAAGGACCACTTAACCCAATTCGAAAGGTTTATAAATCGGGCTATTGTGCGCTGAGTTGGAGGCAGAAGATAAGCTATTGTCTTCATATTGTGTTTGGCCTTGGATTCGGTCATTGATTTTAAATAGTGGTTGAAATCTGGATCATTTTTATAAGTTCGTTCCAAATACATACCCAAAGAATGGGATATGTCACGACACTGATTCATATTAGCACACCTTATTCCTTTCTTCATTATAGAGGCATTGTCGCTTATTACGTAGAGTAAATTGTGCCCTACTTTATCGCGTGCTTTTACGAGTTGTTCCCCTATCTTTTCACCGTTCCAACTGTTAGATATGGCAAGATCAAGTATTCTCACATCAGAACAATCCAACGGGCGTTCTTGATGCTCAGCCGGAATTCCAATTGTTAGTAATAATTTCTCACTGCCAATCATCATACTATCATCAACAATCCCTGCATAATCGCGATTAGCCAAGGCTTTACCTGACTCTTCATACACTTTCAAACCACATTTTTTAACCCAGTTCTCAATGGTGTTTCTAGAGGGTATTTTTCCTAAAAATCCCTCAAAAGCCTCATTTAGAACCTCTAATATATTAACGATTTGACGAAAGCCACAGTCAACACGAGTATAAAGTGTTGAACTTAATCTAACGATGAGTTCAGAGTATCTGTGTCTTTCAATAGGTTCAAAAGTGACTGTTCTTGTTCTTTGGTTAACGTTATCAGTGACCCGTCGTTTTTTTTTAATTCTTTTTTCAAATCGGCAACTTTGCTTTGAGTCTTTTCCAATTTCTGGTTTAATTTTTTGTTCTGCTTTTTTAACTCGGTAAGCTCATTCTTTAATCGTTCATTTTCTTCTTCGAATCCATTGCTAATCATAGTATTAATTTTAGTGTTTTTATAGATGCAATATACTGAATTCCAATTGATTATCCAAATGTTTTACGAGCTAATTTATGCAACTATATTATTAATATCATCAATAAATTAGATGAAAAAACATATTTGCCGTTTGCTTTTTAGGTACCACTAACTGGACACCCTACCTAGCGGGGCAGCTTATACTTGTTAAGCACAGATTTTAATCATGAGGGATTAAACCGCCCATGCAGGGCTCATTCCTCACTCTTTCAACCTATCCCGGGACGTTGCCCCGGGCTGAATTAACTATGGCTTTCAGCCATTAATGATTATTTCCCAGTTCAACCCACTTCGGGGTTGTGATGCCTCTGATCTCTGGAATCCGCGGATTCTATCCACGGTTAATCACATAACGACCTCCGGTCGTGCAATTTGCTGAAGACCTCTGAAAACTGCACTGGATCTTCAAATTTGCACATCATTAAATTAGTACATTGGTTGTTTTTTGCTGCTCCGCCTCGGCTGCGAGCCTTAGAAGGCCCCCTCCAGCTCCCCCTCTTGGGGAGTGAAGGGAGCGGAGCGGTTAAGAAGCAATGCTGTTTGAGGTTCGGCTAATGTGTAGAGGTAGACATAATTGTTATCTTGCGAACCGAGTTCATTGCTTTGAGCGTAGCGGAATGATAGTTCTTAGGCAAGCAGGCGCAGCGGCGGCATTTTTTGTTTACTTTTTGGTGCTGTAGCCAAAAAGTAAAAGCCCGTCCGGCTTGAGGACAAATAACCAAGTAGGTTGCCCTAGCCTGAATTAACTATGGCTTTCCGCCATTAGGGATCTATTGTCTAAATGAGCAGTCACCCCACGCGAAGGATTCGCGCCGTAGCGGAGCGCTGCCGTTTGCATACAGCTACCAGTCTGCCGCTTCACCGGAGCTTCATTGATTCTCCTCACATCCTCAATTCCTCACATCCTCAATTCCTCACATCATCACATCACCACATCACCTCATTAGCACATTAGCACATCATCTCATTAGCACATTAATTATTGCCACATTAAACTATCTTTGCCAAAAATTTCAACCATGGTGATCCCCGAAAATAAAGACCCCTTTGGACGCGCCTGTTATGACTACCTGAACGGTGCGCGCCAGGCCAAGATACAGGTTTACTCCGACATTGCCGAAGCCGATGTGATGCAGGTGGCGTACCTCTTCCGCGGTTACGACCAGATGCCGCCCCTGGAACAGAAAGCTTTGGGACTGGTGCGCGGCCGCATACTCGATGCCGGCGGGGGTGCCGGGCCCCATGCCCTCCACTTGCAAAAGCAGGGTTTCGACGTGACGGCCATCGACAGCTCACCCTTTTGCGTGCGCACCATGCAGGCGCGCGGCATTGGGCAGGTGGTGCTCAACAGCATCTTCGATTATGAGCCCGAGCAGAAGTTCGACACCATCCTGCTGCTGATGAATGGCCTGGGCATGGCCGGCAAGGTGGCGAACATGGATGGCTTCTTCCGCAAGCTGAACGGCTTGCTCAACGAGGGGGGACAGGTGATTGGCGACAGCAGCGACCTGAGCTATCTCTACACCGAAACGCCCGGCGCCATCGATTTGATGCCCAAGGGGAAATACCACGGCGAGATTGTCTATCGCATGAAATACAAGAACCTGCGCAGCGATGCCTTTCCCTGGCTCTTCATCGACCAACACCTCTTCAGGGAGCGGGCCGAAGCCAACGGTTTCAGCTTCGAGCTGCTCGGGGAGGGGGAGCATTATGACTACCTTTGCAGGATCGTTAGAGCTTGAGGAGTTGCGAAGTTGAAAAGTTTAAGAGTTTAAGAGTTGAAAAGTGGAAGAGTCGACAAGTTGACCAGTCGACGAGTCAGGGCATTCGACAAAGTCAAGGGTGGGGCAGGACTTTCGTCTTGCGTTTTGATTATTTTGTCAAATAAGTTGAAATTTCCAGTTCGTTTTGGAGGGGGATATGGATTTAAAGCTATTTTTGTGGTTGACCATTTTGTGTTTTTATCCCTTTGGAAGCGCACATTTGGTGAAATATGAATATTGAAACCAGGTTATTTATGAGAAAATTATACACGTTGGGCCATTCGCGGTGCCGGTTGCAAAGCCGCGCACAGGTGGGTGCTTCTTCCCCGTTTACCCATTGCACCCGTTTTGTTTTCGTGTTGAAGTTTCTGTTTTAATGCTTAATTTAAGAATAATGAATATGCACTTTCTTAAAATTGTTATTATATTAGTGAACTTTCTTTTTATGAGTTTCCTATCCAGAGGAGTGAATCCTGTTTTGACTACAACTACCCCTCAAAGTGGAGCTACTAATGTTGCTATGGATCAGGAATTCTCATTTGTTTTCAATATCGATATAACAGGAAGAACTTTAGCTTACTTTGCAAATTCATATATCAGATTGATTGAATATGATGGCGGGACTATTTTGTATGAAATAAATGCCTATAGCGGCAAGTTTTGGGTTTTAAATAAAAATACTGAAGGATATGATGAATTAGGTGTTGACGTTATTAATATATCAGGATCTACTCTTTCTATTAATTTCCCCTTTCTGTTGAGTCATGGTAAAAAGTATAAGATTGAAATTGGTAATAGAACTGTATATGAAAAAAATAATTCTGATACTTCTACAGCAAATGTTTTTGCTGGATTAAGTAGTTATGAATTTACCACCGCACCTGCAGCACCAGCCCCCACCTGCACATTTACCCCAACCCATGGAGGTGTTTCTTTATCCCCCACGTTGAGTATGACGTTTAATGAAAATGTTACGAAGAGTGGCATTACAGGTAAGGCGTTGCGGGTTTATCAGGAAGGTGTAATTGATCCTGTAGGTGTTTTTTATGCTGATGACCCGAGGGTGACAGTTTCCAATAGTGTGGTGAACATCTCCGGACTTTCATTGGCTGCTGGTACACGTTATTACGTTACGGTAGATGAGGGTTTTGTGAAGTCATCCGCTTCGGGTGTTGATTTTGGCGGAATAGCTGGGAATACAACCTGGACCTTCACCACCGGTACGGCGCCGCAGTTGTCTGCACTATCACCAACGCATAATGCCACAGGCGTTTTGTTGGATGCCAATATGACGGCCACTTTCGATGTGCCAGTGAGGTTTAACTTGGGAAGCGAAAGTAAATTGATTTCCATTACCGATCCATCGGGTTCATTTATCAATTATGTGGTGGCTAATGGTGTTTCAACGCCTGCAGGGGTTTCCATTGTAGGAAATGTGTTGACTATTGATCCATCTTCCAATTTCGAATATGGCACCAACTATCAAGTCAATATCGAAACAGGCGCCTTGGAATCAATGGGAGGCATCCCGTTTGCCGGTATTGCAGCGGCCAATTGGAGCTTCACCACCGAAGATGCCCCGGCTCCGGTGGGAACCATGGTAACACCCGATGCGGCTAGTAATAGTATTTCGATATTGACCGATGTGGTGATCAATTACGATATGGCTATCCGCAATACGGATGGTACGGCCATCACCGATGCCAATGTCAAGGACTTGATCGAAATTTATCAAGGTGAAGGTGCTGGTGTTCTGATGGATGCAATTAAGTATACCGCCACCATTGCTGCCGATAAAAAGAGCATCACCATAAAAATGTTACCAGGCAGTTCGTATTCACCCAATACCGATGTTCGGGTGGTGATCAACCCTGTTGAAAACAATCAGGGTAAACATAATGAAGCGCAAACCTTTGGCTTTAAAACAGGATATTACAACATCTGGTTGGGTACAGCTGATTCAGATTGGGCTAACTTTGAAAATTGGAAGGGGAAGACTTATACTTCCGGAGCCAGTGTCATTATTGAAAAAGGTTCTAATGGCGCTGTTTTGAATAGTGATTTGGAGATCCAAAATATGATTATTGCTGCAGGTGGTAAGTTGACCATTAACCCAAATGTTACATTGACGGTTAACAATTACTTCCGGATGTATTCGGTGAATGGAGATGGTGCCAGCGCTTCGTTGGTGGTGAATGGGACGTTGTCAACGGTTCCTTCTAAAACGTTTGTTTATCAGGGGTCATCCAATACAAGTTTTGGCTATTACTTGTCGTCACCGGTTACCGATGCCGTTAAGTCCACATTGACGTCGAATGGCGTGATTTATAATTATGATACGCAAAATGATCAGTTTGCCGCATTGAATCCAGGTTCACTGCTAGAAGAGGGGCGGGGTTATGTTGGTTTTGCCTATGCCGGTAATTATTTCTCATTTTCAGGATTGATAAATAATGATGCCTCTTATACTCTTCCCTGCGTCTATACCAATAAAAATTATGGTTGGAACCTTGCAGGCAATCCTTATCCGTGTGCCATCGACTTGGCTGTGACTTATAATAGCTTAGGATTTACTGATTTGAAACCTCATGTTTACATTCGCGACAATGCAACCCAACAGTTATATACATGGAATTTCCCGGCTGAAGTAGGAACAGCCAATGGCCCTCAAATCCCTTCGATGCATGCCTTTTGGGTTCAGGTGCCTGCTGAAAAATCATCTGGTTCATTAACCATGTATAAGGCTGACCGTGTGCACAATAACAAGAATTATCACAAATCGGCCTCTGCCACGCCAGTTCAGAAACCCACTATCAAACTCTTTGCTCAAAATGGTGCGGTGAAGGATTTGTCGGTCATCACCTTTATCCCCGGCAACGATGATGCCTACGATGATTACGATTCTGAAAAACGGTTGGCCATGACTAGCTCTGTTACCGACCTCTATACGGTTAAGGAGGGCAAGCGTTTGGTGGTCAATAGTTTTGGTGAGTACAGTGGCGCTAAGGAGGTGCCTGTTGGGGTCTATGCCAGGAAAGCTGGCACCTACACGTTGGGATTGGCTTCGCTAGCCGGTTTCGACCAGGAGGTGGAGCTCAAGCTGGTCGATTATGGCACTTCGCCAGCCACCACCCACGATTTGTCATCGGGCGATTACAGCTTCACCGTGGCAGGGAATACCTACATCGACCACCGTTTTGTGTTGCAAGTTTCCAATAAGGTGGCCACCGGAGTGGAGCAGCCCGAAGCCAACCGCGAGGTTACCATTTACGCGTTCCAGTCAGATGTGGTAATTGAAAACAAGGGGGATGCCGTTGGGCAATACACCATCTACGATCTCTCGGGACGCGTCCTCACCAATGGTGAAGTGGGAGCATTCAGCAAGATTTTGGTACCCTTGTCGGTGAAGGGAGTTGTGCTGGGTGTGGTGAAAACTTCCAAAGGAATGGTGAACCAGAAATTGTTAATCCAATAATTTTACTATTTTTGTCTCCGTTATGAAGGATGCTAAATTAAAATATATCAAGCCGGAGGTTATTGTCTATTCATTGGACAATGAGGTTTCTTTGCAGATGACAAGTCCGGGTAGCCCACCGGAAACTCCCAATCCCCCATTGCAAAGTACCAGATCCAATACAACGGCCAATCCTTTTGATGAGAACTCCTTCAAAGCAGAATAAAACTCTATTGATTCATACTTCAAGCGCCCCGGTGGTTTTCACTGCGGGCGTTTTTAATTTTTCCACCCTGTCAGGTTTCCTGAACATGACAGGGTTAAACCCCGCGGAAGTAGGGGGAGATTAACAGCGAAGAGTATTCAGTTATCAATGAACACCGATGTCACAAAGTGCTTTTGTAAGCGTCCCGCAGGGACAGCTTATTTCAGCCCGAGGCAACGCCTCGGGGATGCCGCATTGCAATATCTCAGCGCCCTGGATGGGCAGCTTATATTTGTTGTGCCTAGTTTAGGTCATGATGGATTAAACCGCCCATGCAGGGCTCACTCCTCACTCTTTCATACTATCCCTGGGCGATGCCCCGGGCTGAATTAACAATGGCTTTCAGCCATTAATGGCCATATTTCAGTTCAACCCACTTCGGGGTTGTGATGCCTTTGGTCTCTCGAATCCGCGGATTCCATCCGCGGTTAATCATATTCCGACCTCCGGTCGTGCAAAAAGAGTCTTAAAGTCAAAGAGTCCTAAAGTCTTGAATTTTAGAATTTTTCAGGAATCGCATCCTGTCACTCCCTCTAGTGGGAGCCGGAGGGGGCATCTTTTTAGCGGTAGCTCCGCTAAATATTTGTAGTAACCCGCCATTCCGCATAATCCCTAAGGTGCAGAGCACCGGAATATCTTCACTTCATGAGGTCGATAATATTCCGGGTCTCCGACCCTTTATTAGCTGGAATTATCTCTTTGCCTACAAATATTTTGGGACGCTGTCCCTAATGTTGGGATGCGGCCAATATTAGCGGGCTTTAGCCTAATGTTAATGAAGGGTTTTTAATTTTCCACCCTGTCAGGTTTCCTGAACATGACAGGGTTAAACCCCGCGGAAGTAGGGGGAGATTAACAGCGAAGAGTATTCATTTATCAATGAACACCGATGTCATAAAGTGCTTTTGTAAGCGTCCCGTAGGGACAGCTTATTTCAGCCCGAGGCATCGCCTCGTGGATGCCGCATTCCAATATCTCAGCGCCCTGGATGGGCAGCTTATATTTGTTGTGCCTAGTTTAGGTCATGATGGATTAAACCGCCCATGCAGGGCTCACTCCTTACTCTTTCATACTATCCCGGGACGTTGCCCCGGGCTGAAATAGCTATGGCTTTCAGCCATTAATTGGCATATTTTGTTCACCCCGCTTCGGGGTTGTGATGCCTTTGGTTTCTCGAATCCGCGGTTAATCCTATGCCGACCTCCGGTCGTGTAATTTGCTGAAGACTTCTGAAAACTGCACTGGATCTTCAAATTTGCACATCACTAAATTAGTACATTGGTTGTTTGTTGCTGCTCCGCTTTGGCTGTGAGCCTTAGAAATATCATGAAGCGGAGCGGTTAAGAAGCAATGCTGTTTGAAATTATGCAATGATCTTTGACTTGAGAAGCGTCGCAAAGGCTGCTTTGTCCCTAGCATCCGCAGCCGGGCACCTTCCCGGTGAAGCGAAGGATAGAACAAAAAGCTGTTTGAGCCGCAGGCGAGTTCTTTTTGTTCCCGGAGCAAGCCGTGGAAGGTCGGCGAGGATGCAAGGACTTGATTTTTTCTGCCTACTCTTTTGCATCAGAGGCAAAAGAGTAGGTCAGGGTTTGGGGTGAAACCCCAATTCAGGCGCAGCGGCGGCTCTCTTGGCTTCGCCGGTTTGAAGCGGTTTTTTGGCTGCGCCAAGCGGCAAAGCCGAGCACTCTGTTTACTCTCTGCAGCTGTTGGCAGAGAGAAAAAGCCTGTCCGGCTTGATGACAAATAACCTCGTGGGTTGCCCCATGCTAAAATAACTATGGCTTTCAGCCATTAATGGCTATATTTCAGTTCAACCCCCTCCAGGGCTCCATTTGCATGGCATAACCCAACGTATGCTTCGCTGCCGCTGGCATACTGCTACCAATCTGCTATTCCTCCGGAGCTTCCTTCATCCTCAATTACTCACATCCTCAATTACTCACATCCTCAATTACTCACATCCTCAATTACTCAATTACTCAAATCACCACATTAGCACATTACCACATTACTACATCATCCCATTTTGCCATCTTTGCGAAAAAGCATTACTTTTGAATAAAATTCCTTTTATTATGATTACGCAAGAGATCAAAGATATTTTGGCTCATGAGGCACAAGCGGTGCTCAATATCCCGGTGAACGATTCGTTCGCCAAAGCCCTCGACATCATCCACCACCAGGTGCATGTGAAGAAAGGGAAAGTGATTATGAGTGGTATGGGTAAGGCGGGGCAGATCGCCATCAATATGGCTACTACTTTTAGCTCCACCGGTACACCGGCCGTGTTTCTCCATCCGGCCGAAGCTCAGCATGGCGACTTGGGCATCATGCAGGAGAACGATGTGATGATTTTGATCTCCAACTCGGGCAAAACCCGCGAGATTGTGGAGCTGGTGCATCTGGCACGCGGCCTCTATCCCGATGTGCACATCGTGGTGATCACCGGCAATACGGAAAGTCCTCTGTCCGAAGATGCCGATGTGACACTCTCCACCGGCAATCCCAAGGAGGTTTGCATCCTGGGCTTGACACCCACCACTTCTACTACCATGATGACGGTGATTGGGGATGTTTTAGTGGTTCTGTTGATGAAACGCATCGGCTTCAACAACGCCGAGTATGCCAAGCGGCACCATGGCGGCTACCTGGGCCATAAGTCGCGCGAACAGGCGGAAGGGGACAGTAAAGGTTGAAAAGTCATTAAGTCGAGGAGTCATTTAGTCGAAGAGTCCTTGAGTATTTTTCGTTTTTAAAGAATAATATTGATCATGGATAAAGGTTTTGAGTGGCGGCAGCTACAGAATGGATCCGACATTCGGGGGATTGCCATGGATGGTGTGCCGGACGAACATGTGAATTTAAATCCTGAGCGGGTTGCTCGCTTGGGCGATGCATTTGCTCGCTGGTTGCGCATGACGCAAGGAGGCGAGCATCTGCGCATTGCCATTGGCATGGATTCGCGCCTTACAGGTCCTTCGTTTATGATGGCGCTGGAGAAGCACCTGGTGGCACGTGGAGTGGATGTGTTGAATTGTGGCCTGGCTTCCACGCCTGCCATGTTTATGAGCACCATCCTGCCCGACATCAAGGCCGATGGAGCCATTATGCTAACGGCCAGTCACCTGCCCTTCAACCGCAATGGCATGAAGTTCTTCACCAACCGCGGCGGACTGGAGAAACAAGATATTTCCAAATTGCTCGATCTGGCCGGCGAGGCAGAGGAGCCTGTTGATTATGCAAAGGGGCAGACCCACATCACTAACCTGGTAGCTGCCTATTCATCTTTTTTGGTTGAGAAAGCTCGCCAGGAGATCAACGATACCGAAAACTATGAACAACCTTTGGCTGGGTTCAACATTGTGGTGGATGCCGGCAATGGTGCGGGCGGCTTTTATGCCAACCGAGTGTTGAAATCGTTGGGGGCCGATGTGTCGGGTAGCCAGTTTTTGGAGCCCGATGGCCGTTTCCCCAACCACGTGCCCAACCCTGAGGATCATGAAGCCATGGACAGCTTGATTCAGGCTGTGCGTGCCGGGGAGGCCGACTTGGGCATCATTTTCGACACCGATGTGGATCGAGCTGCCATTGTCGATAGCCAGGGGCGTAGCATCAACCGCAACGAGCTGATTGCCCTCAGTGCCGCCATCGTGTTGGCCGAGCATCCGGGTTCCACCATTGTCACCGATTCCATCACTTCCGATGGATTGGCATGGTTCATCACCGAACATCTGAAAGGGAAACACCACCGCTTCAAGCGTGGATATAAGAATGTGATCAACGAAGCCATCCGGTTGAACGCTTCGGACGAGGATTGCTGGTTGGCCATCGAAACTTCGGGTCATGCTGCCTTGCGCGAAAACCATTTCCTCGATGATGGAGCCTACCTGGCCACCCGCATAGTGATTGAGATGGCACGCATGCGTCGTCGCGGCCAGCGGTTGATCGACCTAATCGCACCCCTGCCTGTTCCGGCCGGAAGTCGCGAGTACCGCATGAAGATTGCAGCTCCCGACTTTGTGGCCAAGGGCAATGAGGTAATTGGTCGCCTACGCGACTATGCCGCCACCATGCCGGGCTGGGAGATGGTGCCCGACAACTACGAGGGGGTGCGTTTCTCGTGCAGCAACGACCGTGAAAAAGGGTGGTTCCTGCTGCGCCTGTCGCTCCACGATCCCGTGTTGCCACTTAACGTGGAGTCGGATGTGATTGGCGGGGTGGATCTCATCTCCTCCAAGCTACACACCTTCTTCGCTTCCATCGAGGGGATTGATTGCAAAGGCGTCTTTTAATGCCCCCAGGGATGGAAGCCCCCTCCGGCTCCCTCCGAGGGGGAGTGACTGAATGTAGACTTATCGACTGCCTGACTCGTCGACTCGTCGACTCTTCAACTCTTTAACTTTTCAACTGTTGGACTCTTCAACTTTGAGACTTGTTGACTTGTCGACTTGTCGACTTTTTAACTTTAAAACCAAGCCTTATGCGTTTGCTAAAAAATGATACCCTTACTTTGGTGGTCGATTTCCAGGAACGGCTCTTTCCGGTGATTCACCAACACGAACAATTATTGAAAAATGTGCCCATCCTGTTGCAAGGATTACAGGCCTTGGAGGTGCCCATGCTGGTCACTGAGCAGTACCGCAAGGGGTTGGGTGCCACCGTGGCCGAATTTAACGCTTTGCTGGGCGGTGTGCCCAATATGGAGAAGATGGCGTTCAGCTGCTGCGACGATCCGGCCATCATGGAAAAAATTGAGCTCTCGGGATGTCGCACCGTGCTGCTCTGTGGCATTGAATCGCACATCTGTGTGTTGCAAACCGCCATTGACCTCAAGGAGCGGGGCTTTAAGCCCGTGGTGGTGACCGATTGCGTGAGCAGCCGCACGCCCGAAAACAAAGCCATGGCACTGGAGCGGATGAAACAGGAAGGCATCCTGCTCACCACATACGAGTCGGTACTGTTTGAGTTGTGCCGCTATGCCGGTACCGATGCTTTCAAAGTCATCAGCAAGCTGGTGAAATAAGTTGAATGAACAGAATCTAATTTGGTAAATAAAAAAGGGGTTGCATTTCTGCAGCCCCTTTTTGCTTATGGTTTGTTTGGTTGTTCAATTGTAAATCTCCTCGCGCGTATAGACTTTGTTTTTGATGATGACTTCCTCCACATTATCCTTGGTTACCAGCAGTGATGGGATTTTGATGGTAGGCACGTCAATCTCGCCATTGAAGGTGTAGGTGATGTTTGTCGAGGATGCTTTTTTGCCATTCATCAGCGCCACGATGGCCTCGGCACAGGCGTAGGCGTTGTCTTTGGCCGAGTGGTAGGCAGTCATGGTCTGTTCGCCGGCGATGATGTGCTTGATGGCTCTCAATTCGGCGTCTTGTCCGGTAATCACCACATCGCCCACCTCGCCATAAATCTCTTTCATCACATTGATGGCTGCTTCGGCCATGCCATCGTAGGCGGCAATAATGGCATCGGGTTTGATGCCTGAGAGGTGGATGGTTTTTTTTAGATTGTAGGCAGCCAGTTCTGAATTCCAGTCCTCGGTGAAGCTGCGGAACACCACGTGGATGGCGCCCGACGCTTCATGGGGCTTGAGCAGCGAGTCGATGTTTTGTTGCAATTGCAAGCCGTTCAAGTCGAATTTGTCGCCACCCAGGAGGTAGTAATTGCCATTTGGCTTATGTTTTAGGGCTGTGTTGACCATCAGTTCGGCCAATCTCACATTGTCGCCCGAAACGTAATAATCGGGTCGACTGTTTTGGATCAACCGGTTGTAGGCGATCACTGGCAATCCCTTGCTTTTGTAATCCCGCACGATTTCGGCTGCCGTATTCCCGTTCACCGGGATGATGCATAGGCCGTCAACCTTGTTAATTAGCTCTTTGGCTTGCCTAATCTGGTTGGCATCGTTGTTTTCGGCAAATTCCACAATGACTTTTGCCCCTAGTTGCTCAGCGCGTTCTTTCATGAAATTACTTTCGGCAATGTACCGTGCAACGTTTTGCGAAGGAATGAGCAATCCAAAGGTTTTTTCTTTTTTCCCACTACACGAAATTAGTATGGAACTTATTAATAAAGCTTTAAGCGTAAAAATCAAGTAATGTCTCATGAACTCTGTTTTTGTGTGTTGAATAATGACCAAATTTACTATTTTTAACGAGAAATAAAATCATAGAAAATTCAAATATAGTCAGGAAGTATTATCATAAAAAAGATGTTTATGCAACTGTTTCAATGGAAAGATCTTAATATTCGTAAAAAACTTGGTTTTGGCTTTGGGGCGATTATCGGGTTGACGCTGGTTCTTGGGTTGATTATCGGTTTCTTGCTCTTCAACCTTAAAGGTGAACTCAATAGGCTGGCCGAAGTTTACATCCCATCGGCCAACGAGGCATCCAAGGTGGAGCGGCATTGGCGCGAGGCCAACGATTATGCTTTGCTTTTCGAGGAGAGTCACCTGCCCATTTATGCCAATCAGGCTTCCGTCAGTTTTGGGAAGATGGAAGATGCCCTGGGGCAATTTATCTCACTATTTGATGCCCAGAAGGCGGCATTGCTGAAGCGGGGTGTCGATTTGGATCGTATGGCCAATTTGTCATCGGAGTATAAAAAAGTTTTTGAGCAGTATCTTCAGAAGCAGACGCTGGCCAATGAAGGGCTGCAACAAGCCATGGATGCCCAGAAAATACTCTTTGGCCAAGGTCGGCGCATGGGTGGCTCACCTGTTTATAGCGAGTTGAACCACCTTTTTTCCGAAGTGTTGCCCATGGCGTTTAATGGAGAGTATCTCGATGTGAGCGCCTTGGCCGGTCGAGCTTCTGTTTTGGCCAAAAAGCTTGACTCTGCCGGACTTGGAGGTGAAGCAGGTTCCTTGGCTAGGGATATGGCACAAGGCATGGTTAGCTTCCTTCAATTGACCGATGATAACCGCCTTTTGGCATTGAAACGTTTTGAGTTGGGAAAAGCCATGATGTGGGAGGTACGTGCAGCTTCAGATATCGGACTTGATTACATCAAAGTGATGGGCGACAACAGCTACACCTTGGTATCATTCCAACAGAATATTATCATTGTTAGCTTGTTGATCTTAGGCATTCTGTCAGTGGTGATTGTGTTTGTGTTGGCACGTGCCATTGTCAACCCCATTATTGAAAGCATCAAACTCACCGAATTGATTGCCGGTGGCGATCTCTCGGTCAGCTTCAGCAGCGACCGCAAGGATGAAGTGGGCCGGTTGGAGATGGCGCTCAACACCATGGTGATTAACCTGCGCAAGATCGTGGAGGAGATCACCACCAGTTCGGTGCAGATTATCAACAGCAGTGCCAAGTTGATCAACGAAGCCACCGAGTTGTCGGAGGGAGCCACTGAGCAGGCCTCTGCGGCTGAGGAGGTGTCGTCGTCAATGGAGGAGATGTATGCCAACATCCAGCAGAATACCGAAAACTCTAAGGTTACTGAGAAGATGGCTTCGAACGCAGCGCTTGTCATGGAGGAGAGCAGTGCTGAAACGCAGATGGCCAACATGTTGTTGCAGGAGATCAGTAAGAAGATTCGCATCATCAGCGATATTGCCTTCCAAACCAATATTCTGGCGTTGAATGCGGCGGTTGAAGCTGCCCGCGCTGGACACGAAGGGCGCGGTTTCGCAGTGGTGGCAGCCGAAGTACGTAAGTTGGCCGAACGCAGCCAGGAGGCGGCCAACGAAATCAACCAAGCCTCGCGGGAGTCGTTTGAAGCTGCTTCCTCGGTGATGGATAAGATCAACAACATCGCGCCCGAGATCAAACGCACGGCCGGTTTGGTTCAGGAGATCACCGTGGCTTCTATGGAGCAGGTGGCAGGTGTGGAGCAGATCAACAATGCCTTGCAGCAGCTCAACCACGTTACGCAACGCAATGCGGCCAATGCTGATGAGATCAACCAGGCCGCCCGCGAGTTGGATGAGTTGTCGGGTCGATTGAGTAGCGCCATACAGGTGTTTCATGGCATCTCATTCCGCTCCAATGAAAGCGAAAGCCTGATACAACCTGAGCAACAAGAGATGCGTCGAGCAACTGTTCGTGTCAAGGCTTCTAAAGCGTCGAATAAGAACGGTGGCATACAACTTGATTTGGGCAAGCCGGCAAAGGACGATTACAGTGATTACGAGTCCTTCTGATAGTTGTGCCGATAATTGAAATACAAAGGGAGAAGCTTTTGGGGCTTCTCCCTTTTTCTATGATGATTGTTTATTTTAGTTTCTCAATTTGCTCTTGGGTTAGTCCGGTCAATTCCATGATTTCAGTAATGGATTTGCCTATCTTTAGGGCGTTTACAGCCACTTTTTCGATTCCTTTTTCAATTCCCTTTTCCATCCCTTCCTGGATACCTTCTTCCCTGGCTGTATCCAATGAATTCTTCAGGTCGCGGTAATATTTCAAACTGTCTTCGTATGAGCGAACCTGGTCGGGCGTGAAGCGGGCAATTTCTGCTGTTTCGAACAACTTTTCGAAGATGCGTTCCTTAAGCTTGTCGGGCACGCGCTCCAGTTTGTTCAGGTTTTTAATCACATACAGCCATTTGTCGAAACGGGTATGAAGTTCATCAATGCCTTTATTGAATTTGGGCATCTCCAAGTAGATAAAGGTGAGCTTTTCGTAGAACACCTTGTGGGTTACAATGTCCGAAAGTTTGATGTCAAAGCGGTATTTATAGGGGTCTTCCTTCTCGTCATCAAACGAGAAATCAAGGATGGCAATGGTGTAAACAGCTTTCAGTTCATAATTCCAATCGGCTCGCTTGGCTTGTTCGCGAATAGGAAATGTGGCGTAGAAGAGTGTCCGATCCTTGAAAAAGTTCTGTTTCGACTTTTGAAGCTCTACAATGAATTTCTCACCACGTTCATTCTCGCAATAGAGATCGAATATGGCTTTTCGGTCAATTTCCGAAGCGCCCAGATGCTCCGTTTTCAAGTAAGTCAAATCGGTTATTTGCCCTTGCTCTTCCTTCAGCAATTCGTTGAGGAAATCAAGCAACAGATCCTTATTTGGCTCTTCGCCAAAAAGTTTCTTGAACCCGTAATCGGTAAACGGGTTGATGTATCGCTCCACAAACTCTGCCATTGTTGTTTATTTTAGTTTCTCAATTTGCTCTTGGGTTAGTCCGGTCAATTCCATGATTTCAGTAATGGATTTGCCTATCTTTAGGGCGTTTACAGCCACTTTTTCGATTCCTTTTTCAATTCCCTTTTCCATCCCTTCCTGGATACCTTCTTCCCTGGCTGTATCCAATGAATTCTTCAGGTCGCGGTAATATTTCAAACTGTCTTCGTATGAGCGAACCTGGTCGGGCGTGAAGCGGGCAATTTCTGCTGTTTCGAACAACTTTTCGAAGATGCGTTCCTTAAGCTTGTCGGGCACGCGCTCCAGTTTGTTCAGGTTTTTAATCACATACAGCCATTTGTCGAAACGGGTATGAAGTTCATCAATGCCTTTATTGAATTTGGGCATCTCCAAGTAGATAAAGGTGAGCTTTTCGTAGAACACCTTGTGGGTTACAATGTCCGAAAGTTTGATGTCAAAGCGGTATTTATAGGGGTCTTCCTTCTCGTCATCAAACGAGAAATCAAGGATGGCAATGGTGTAAACAGCTTTCAGTTCATAATTCCAATCGGCTCGCTTGGCTTGTTCGCGAATAGGAAATGTGGCGTAGAAGAGTGTCCGATCCTTGAAAAAGTTCTGTTTCGACTTTTGAAGCTCTACAATGAATTTCTCACCACGTTCATTCTCGCAATAGAGATCGAATATGGCTTTTCGGTCAATTTCCGAAGCGCCCAGATGCTCCGTTTTCAAGTAAGTCAAATCGGTTATTTGCCCTTGCTCTTCCTTCAGCAATTCGTTGAGGAAATCAAGCAATAGATCCTTGTTTGGCTCCTCGCCAAAAAGTTTCTTGAACCCGTAATCTGTAAACGGATTGATGTATCGCTCCACAAACTCAGCCATTGTTGCTTATTTTAGTTTCTCAATTTGCTCCTGGGTCAGTCCGGTCAATTCCATGATTTCAGTAATGGATTTGCCTATCTTTAGGGCATTTGCAGCCACTTTCTCGATTCCTTTTTCAATTCCCTTTTCAATACCTTCTATGATGCCTTTTTCCATCCCTTCCTGAATACCTTCTTCCCTGGCTGTATCCAATGAATTCTTCAGGTCGCGGTAATATTTCAAACTGTCTTCGTATGAGCGAACCTGGTCGGGCGTGAATCGGGCTATTTCAGCTGTTTCGAACAACTTTTCGAAGATGCGTTCCTTAAGCTTGTCGGGCACGCGCTCCAGTTTGTTCAGGTTTTTAATCACATACAGCCACTTGTCGAAACGGGTTTGAAGTTCATCAATGCCTTTATTGAATTTGGGCATCTCCAAGTAGATGAAGGTGAGCTTTTCGTAGAACACCTTGTGGGTTACAATGTCCGAAAGTTTGATGTCAAAGCGGTATTTATAGGGGTCTTCCTTCTCGTCATCAAACGAGAAATCCAGGATGGCAATGGTGTAAACAGCTTTCAGTTCATAATTCCAATCGGCTCGCTTGGCTTGTTCGCGAATAGGAAATGTGGCGTAGAAGAGCGTCCTGTCTTTGAAAAAGTTTTGTTTCGACTTTTGAAGCTCTACAATGAATTTCTCACCACGTTCATTCTCGCAATAGAGATCGAATATGGCTTTTCGGTCGATTTCCGAAGCCCCCAGATGCTCCGTTTTCAAGTAAGTCAAATCGGTTATTTGCCCTTGCTCTTCCTTCAGCAATTCGTTGAGGAAATCAAGCAACAGATCCTTATTTGGCTCCTCGCCAAAAAGTTTCTTGAACCCGTAATCTGTAAACGGATTGATGTATCGCTCCACAAACTCAGCCATTGTTGCTTATTTTAGTTTCTCAATTTGCTCCTTTACAAATATACGCAATTGTTCAGGATAAAAACATCGTGTCAATTCTTGTCCTTTAGTTTTGGGTATTCAATTCGGGCGTGGTAAATGCTTTTGAGTTTGCGCTTAAACACCTCTTTCGATTCTTCAATCTCCCTGAAGGTGATGGGCGCATTGTCGAACTGGTGTTCTTCAATTTGGCTGTTGATGATTCTCTCCACCAGTTCGTCTATATCCCTGTCGGAGAAGTTTTTTAAGCTCCTGGAACTGGCCTCGATGGCATCGGCCATCATCAGGATGGCGGTTTCCTTAGTAAAAGGAGTGGGACCGGGATAGGTAAACTTGCTCTCGTCGGGTTCTTCCTCCGGATGGGTGTTGACAAAGGAGTTGAAAAAGTACCTGGCTTTAGTGGTTCCCTGATGCGTGGCTATGAAGTCGATGATTTGTTGTGGCAGTTTGTTTTTGCGCGCCAACCGGATGCCATTTTCAATGTGGCTGATGATGATTTGCGCACTCTCCTCGTATCCCATCTCATTGTGCGGGTTGATGTTGTTGATTTGGTTTTCGGTGAAGAACATGGGGGAGGCCATCTTGCCAATGTCGTGGTACATGGCACCGGCTCGTACCAGCATGGGGTTGCCGCCAATCTTGTAGGCAACCTCTTGAGCCAAATTGCCCACTTGGATGGAGTGCTGGAAGGTGCCGGGCGTCTTTTCGGCCATCTGCCGCAACAACGGGTGGTTGGTGTCCGACAGTTCCATCAACGTGACATCCGATACAAACCCAAAGGCCTTCTCCAGGATGTAGATGATGGGGTAGGAGAGTAGAATCAGCAGCCCGTTGACCATGAACTGCCCGTATGGATTGAATCTGAAGGCTGAGAAGTTGCCTTCCTGCCATAATAGTAGTCCCGAATGCAGTAGTATATAAGTAAGGATGATGAACAGCATCGACCTGACGATCTGGCTGCGGCGAACCATGCGGAATAGGGTGAAAATGGCCACCATGCCGGCCGGTATCTGCAGTATGGCAAACTGGAAGCTGTTGCTGGCATGAAACGAGATGATCAGCACCGTAATAACGTGAATGTAAAAAGCCAGCCTGGAATCGAAAAATGTGCGCAGGATGATGGGGAGAATGGTGATCGGGATAATGTAATAAGCGTTTGGCAGTATTCTGGCGGTAAAACTACCTGCAACAATCATCATGACCATCATCAATAGGATGAAGGTGATGGATAAGATGTTGTGATAGACATCCTTGCGGAAAAAATAGAGGAATAAAAATACCGACGAAAGCAGGATGGCGATAATCAGCAACTGCCCTAGGAATATGGCCGATACACCCGACGAGGCTCCCAGCCTGGATTCATATTCCCGTTTGAGCGATTGGATAATCTTGTCGCTTTGGTCGTCCACAATGTCGCCTGTTCCAATGATGCGCTGGTCGGTGATGACCTTCCCGGTGGTGATCGATAGGTTCTTCAGTGTGTTTTGTTTTTCCTGCTCGGTGCGTTCGGCATTGAAGGCGATGTCGGGCACGATGAGCTTGTTCAGCTCAAGGCTGGTAAGCAGATTGTAAAGCTTTTGCCTGCGCAGCTCACCAAAGTGCTTGTAAGCATCCATCACACTATTTATAAGTGTTTCGTAGGCTTTTTTTGCTGTGAAAAATTCGTCTAACCCATAAGGTTCTGCCATATTCCCTTTGATCAGCATCAATTCGAACTGGTTTTTGGCTTTGTTGCGGTGATCCTCGTGCAGGTCGATGACGCCTTTGGTATAGATCTTCTGCATCTCCAAAGCCGTTATCTCTTCAATGGTCTTGATTTCCGCCGGGTGTTCTTCCGTCGGACGATAAAAAGATGGGTATTGCTGTCTTAAATCCGAATATTTGCTTTGAAACTGGATGCTGATTTGTTGATGTATATTGTTAATTATCAGGCTGTCTTTGGTGTAGTAGGGTCTGAAATTTTTAAGCAGGCTGTCCCGTTCCGTTTTCAATTCCGAAGTGCTTTTGTAGATGGGGAAGTCAAATGGCGCAATTAGGTTGGCATGACGCCATGGCCGACCTTTCTCGTATTCATACTTGAATTGACCCGATTTGGGCAGGAAAAGTGCAATAATCAGGATGGTGGCCATAAAGGCCAATAGGCGGTAAGCTAAGTTATAATACTGTTTCCATTTGGAGTGGAGCCAATGTCGCATAGTCTTATTTTTAATTAACTAAGATAATGAATTCCCGTCAATTGCTGTACCTGACGGGTGTATATTCTACATCTGTTTTTTTCGATGGGTTTATTTGAGTACATTTGCGATGGAAAAAAGAACTAAAACAAATATTTAATGAGTTCATCTATTTGTATTTATGGTTTTGTGCCGATCCGAAAGGATCCCTCCGAATGTTCCGAAATGGTGACCCAATTGTTGTTTGGTGAAACCTATCAGGTGCTGGAGGTTCAGGATAAGTGGTGTCGCATAAAAGCAGATTTCGACCAATATGAAGGATGGATCGATTCGAATCTTTATGAACCCGTTGTGGCCAGTGAGGTGGAACGTTGGCGCAATGCCCAGAAGTGGATTGTGCCGGGACCTTTTGTGAAGATCATCGGCGAACCCTCCAAGGAGGCTCTCTTTGTATCGGGTGGTAGTGCTATTTGGTTTAATGGCCAGGATATGAATAGTTTCAGTATTGGCAACCGGGAGTTTTATTTGGCCAGCAACTACTCCTCGTCTAAGAAGGCAGGCTCCTTCGAAGAGGTGGCCCGTTCATTCCTGCAGTCGCCCTATTTGTGGGGAGGCCGCAGTTTTTATGGCATCGATTGTTCTGGGTTTGTTCAAGTGGTTTATAAAATTATGGGCCATGCGCTACCCCGCGATGCCTCGCAACAGGTGGAGCTGGGTGAGAATGTCACTTTTGTGGAAGAGGCTGTTGCCGGCGACCTGGCCTTTTTCGATAATGCCGAGGGTGCCATCACCCATGTGGGCATCTGCTTGGGACGCGGCGAGATCATCCATGCCTCGGGCTGTGTGCGCATCGACAAACTCGACCATCAAGGCATTTTTGTGGCCGATAGAAAACAGTATTCCCATAAACTTAGGGTGATCAAACGGATTCGGTAAGCTTTGAGCCAACCACCGTTAAAAGGTAAAGGGTGTTCAAAGGGTAATCCCTTGTTGAACACCCTTTTTTCATTTAGCGCATGCACCCTTTCAAGTGGAGCGCGCTCTCAGGGCCCTTGTTGAAGATCAGGTCGATGATGGAGAGGTTGGGGCTGAAACCCAGCTTTTCGCCAAATACCTGGTGGTAGGGGGCTGGATGGAAGCTAGGATCCTCCTGCCAGGCTTTCTTGGGATGCAAAACGTCCCTCAAATCCTGGTCATCTCTAACTGGCGTGTGGTATTGCCCGGTTGTTTGCCATTGGCAGGGCGCCTCCAACTGCCCGCAAATAATAGCCATCAAGGCCATATCGAAATCCCAGAGGAATTTGTACTTTTTACGGTACTCCTTTTCATATTCATCAGCATAGTACTCGAAAAATGGTGAGCCCTTATAGGCCGACACAATGGATCGCCAGTGGTTTTGTTGCCATGGGGTATCGTAACTGATTAGGGCCTCCTTGGTTTTAGTCACATTCTTAATCGGCTTCACAATGGGAATCGATAATGGCATTACCCCGTTGGAGCCAAGTATTTGGCATCGGTTCCGGTATGTTTGCCGTTCAAAAAAACAGTTGCCCTCCAGTATTACCTGTTGTGCAGCCAGCATGTGCGCCCAATATTGGACAGATCCAAGGTAGTTGATCGAAAAAATAGTGTTCACGATGTTGTGCTTAAAAAAAACAAAAATAGCCCGCTCAACTGAAACTGTTGCAGGATGGACTGATTTTTGCGCATTTTTTTCTATTGCTGAATGCCTTCCGTATTGGCGGCTTTATCCTCGGTGGGGGTTTCTTTTTTCTTATGGAACCACAACAGACCGGTGATCATGCCAATTAGGAACACAAAGAATAGCAAAAGAGCCATGGATATGTTGAAGCTCCACACAAGAACCTCCACGGTGACAGGAGCGGCATTCTGTACAATGAAAAGTACCAAAAAGGAGATGAGAACCAGAGCGAACCATAATGATGATTTCATATTCGTTGTATTTAGTGAATGAGGTAAACCATATATTCTATAATAAAAGTAGAATAAAAAGCCCTCTCTTCCAAATTTAATCGGTCAACTGCATGGTAGCCCTACCCACGATATGGTTTTCGGGCACAAAACCAAAATAGCGGCTATCGAAACTGTTGGTGCGGTTGTCGCCCATCAGCCAATAATAATTCATTTTGAAGCAGTAGGTCTCTGCAGGCTTGTTGTTAATCAGTACTTTGTTGCCGGCTAACGATATGTTTATTTCTTCAAAATGGGCAATGATGTGCTTGTAGATGATGAAATTGTATGGCGTAAGCTTGATCTCATCCCCTTTGGCCGGAATATGAACGCCATCCATGTGCCAGCTGTTCCAAAGGAGGGTGGCATTGAAAGGAAACACCTGTGGGTCGGGATAGTTCTTTGGCAGCATGTTGGGCGATAAAAAAGGTGCCCATGCTGGTTTAATCCTTGATAAATGGATGTCGGCCACAATCTTATTGCCCTTGTCTTTTACCCAAAGAGCTTCGCGGATTATTGCCTCGCGTATTGGCGTTGGGGCATCCTTGCTGATGATGAATTGATTCGATACCTGGGGCTGCTCTTCAATGATGGTGCCGTTGATGCTGATTTTGCCCGATGCCATGGCAATGGTCTCGCCTGGTAGGCCTATAATCCTCAATATCTGCAACGGGCGTTGTGCCACCGGCAAATAGGTGCCCTTGAGTTGGCTCTCGGAGTGTCGTCCTTGCAGTCGCCGGGTTTGATAGAAGCTGATCCCTGGTTGACCGGGTACGATGGTGTCGGCATCGGGATTATGAAACACAATCAGATCGTTGCGTTTGAAGCCTTGCAACCGGTGTGTCCTTTTGTACAAACCGGGATGCTCAATGTGGCGTGCTGCCCCATAGGTGTATTTGGTGACCAGCCATGTGGTTTTGGTTGTTTGGGCAGGAAACATGGACGATGATTCTATCCTTACGAATGTAACAAAATAGTTTTCGATGGTCCACCAGGCAGCTATGGCAATGAGCAAGGCTATGCCCCATTCCATGTTTTTTTTTGTTTTGCGCGACCAACTGCCTATTTTACGGCTGATTGGCGAATGGTGTTTTAGTTTGTGCCAGGCAAAAACGGTCAACAGGGTTGCTATAATCAGCAGGTAAGCCTTTATCCAGAGGGCCAGGGCAATTGCTGTTAGTGAGAATAGTATTGTCGGTATGCTTTGTTTGAATGGTCTCATTTGGTTGATGCTTCATCCACTGAGGAATTACTAAAGGGTGCAAAAAATCAGGAGGGGCTGCCGGAAAAAATTCAATATATGCATTGCTTTTTTCGGCAGCCCCTTCGAAATGCTTTTTAATCGTTGTGTACCAATTTGAAAAAGCGGTTCCAACGGATGTTTTTAGGGAATGACTTGTCCTTGTCGAGCGAAAGCCATACCAGGATTGGTTTTCCCACGATGTGATCCTCGGGGACAAAACCCCAGTAGCGTGAGTCGGCCGATTTATGCCGGTTGTCGCCCAGCATAAAATAGTAATCCATTTTGAAGGTGTATTGATCGGTCGGTTCGCCGTTGATCAATATCTCGCCGTTCTTGTAGGCCAGCGTGTTGCCCTCGTAGGCGGTGATGATGCGTTCGTACAGCACGATGTTCTTGCTGTCCAGTTTCACTGTGGCGCCTTTTTTGGGCATCCAGATGGGACCATAGTTGTCGCGGCTCCATGGATAGTCCGATGAGTAGGGATAAACCTGGAAACCGGATGAATCGGGCTGCTGCTCCTCAATTACAATGCTTTTGATGAACGACATCTCTTTTACCATCTGAGCCTTAGCCCGGGTGAGGGGCAGGTTGTCCATGGTTGTAGGTTGTGGTCTGTTTTGTGGGTTTGAGCTACTGATGCCACGGTCTTCGTTGGAGATTTCCAGACGCTCGTAAAATTTGTCATACAAAAGGGTGCCATCGGTCTGTATGCGGTAGTTGTGCTGGATGTCGGGGGCATCAATGCCTGGCTGACCGTTGATGTAAACCTGGTTGTGGCGAATCTCCAGCGTGTCGCCCGGAAGGGCAATGCAACGCTTCACATAGTTGTCGCGTTTGTCAACAGGGCGCCAAATCACATCGCCATAAATATTCACTTGTTTCAAAACCTCTTTGCGGCCAATATCCATCAGGAAGTGGTTGCGCTCCCATGAGTTTTTGAACTGGGCACCGTTGAGCATCTGCGGGTTGCGCGACACTTTGTTGATGCCTTCGCCCATGATGATTTCGTAATAGCTGGGGTTGGTCACCTTGAAGGCGATGGTGTCGCCGGCCGGAAAGTTGAACACCACAATGTCGTTGCGTTCGACCTTTCCAAAACCTTTCAGCCTGTTGTACCCCCACAGTGGCCATTCGGTATAGGAACGGGTGTTTGTGATGGGGAATGTGTTCTGAACCAGAGGGAAGGCGATGGGGGCATTGGGCATGCGTGGCCCATAGCTCACCTTGCTCACGAACAGATGGTCGCCTACCAGCAAAGATTTCTCGAGCGAACTGGTGGGGATTTTGTAGTTTTGAAACAGAAACAGGTTGATGATGTAAACGGCCACCAAGGCAAACACCAGTGCGTCGATCCATTCAATAACTTTGGATGGTTTTTCACCCTCCTTGGTCTTCTTCCAGAAATTCCAAGGAATCTTCTTGGTGATGTAGATGTCGAATACGATGGGAAGGCCCAGCAACAACCAGTAGTTGCCAATCCACATCACCCAAAGCAGGTATATGATCAGGGCTGTAATGGCTTTGACCCATTGCAGGATTGATTTGTTTTGCATCTTTTATCGTTTTGAGTTTTTAAAAATTCAATAAGTCGTTCATCCCCAGGAAACCCTTTTTACCGTGAACGAATTCGGCAGCCAAAACGGCACCTAGGGCAAAACCCTTGCGCGATTTGGCCTCATGGCGTATGGTGATTTCATCTACTTCCGATTCATAACAAACCGTATGGATGCCAGGAACCTCTCCCTCGCGGATGGCTTTGATGGTGATGGCATCCTCAGCCAGGTCGGGCTCCAACAACCATCTCTTTTTCGTGTCCAGATGGTCAATGATGCCTTCAGCCAATGTGATGGCTGTTCCGCTGGGGGCATCCAGCTTTTGGGTGTGATGCACCTCTTCCATGCTCACGTTGTAGCTGTTGAAGCGGTTCATAATCTTGGCCAGTTGCTGGTTGAGTTGGAAAAATATGTTGACGCCAAGGCTGAAGTTGGAGGCATAAAAAAATGTCTGGCCCTCGTTTTTACACATCTGCTTGATATGATCCAGCTTGTCGAGCCAACCGGTGGTGCCCGACACCACCGCGATATTGTTTTCAAAACACTTCAGGTAATTTTGGTAAGCCGAGCTGGGCGCTGTAAACTCAATGGCCACATCGGCCGTTTTGAACCCTTCTGTTTCAAAGTTCTCGCCTGTGCTCAAGTCGATGCGCGCAACAATATTGTGGCCGCGTTCCAAGGCTATTTGTTCAATGGTTTTGCCCATCTTGCCGTAGCCAATTAGTGCAATGTTCATCTGTTTGTTCGAATTTTTGTCAATAAACACAAAGATATAAAAAGCTTTGGGACTAAGCTGTTTTAAACCTAAAAAGAGGGTGGCCTAAAAGGGGATTGTTGCTTCTTGGCCGCTCAATTAAAAAGGGGCAACCTGCAATAGGCTGCCCCTTTTAACTTCAATTATTTTACTTCCATGTGATTACTTTGCAGCTTCCATGGCTTTTTTCACTACTGCTTTGAAGGCTTCTGGATGATTTACTGCCAAATCAGCAAGCACCTTGCGGTTGATCTCGATGTTTTGTTTTGCAATAAAACCCATTAATTTGCTGTATGAAATACCTTCTAAACGAGCAGCAGCATTAATACGTTGAATCCACAATGCCCTGAAGTGAGATTTCTTTTTCTTTCTATCGCGGTATGCATATTGTTGACCTTTTTCCCAGGTGTTTTTTGCTACCGTCCAAACATTTTTTCTGCGACCATAGTTACCTCTGGTCATCTTTAATATCGCTTTGCGTCTTGCGCGCGAAGCAACGGAATTGACTGATCTTGGCATGTTTTTAATTTTTAGAATGAGCAGCGCTCCTTTTTACAGAGTCTTAAGGCTGGTTTCACTCAGATTTGACAATTTGTTCGAATTTTTACCCAATGGTAAAAATTACTTCATGTTTAATAAAAGTTTGATGTTCTTCTCATCAGCAGGATGCACCAAAGTTGCATAGGTTAAGTTCCTTTTGCGTTTGGTCGATTTCTTGGTCAAAATGTGACTTTTGAAAGCGTGTTTCCTTTTGATTTTCCCTGTTCCGGTGATGGTGAATCTTTTCTTCGCACCGGAATTTGTCTTCATTTTTGGCATTGTTCAAATATATTAAGTTGATAAATTGAAGCTTATTTTTTTGGCTTCGGCGAGAGCATGATGATCATCCGTTTACCCTCCAATTTGGGCAACTGGTCAACCTTGGCATGTTCCTCCAAATCACTGGCAAAACGCAACAACAGAATCTCTCCTTGTTCTTTGAATAGGATGGAGCGACCCTTGAAGAATACGTATGCCTTGATCTTTGAACCCTCTTCCAGAAATTTTTCAGCATGGCGCAATTTGAACTGGTAATCGTGGTCGTCGGTATTGGGTCCGAAACGGATCTCCTTAACCACCACCTTCACCGCTTTTGCTTTAATCTCCTTTTGCTTGCGCTTCTGCTGGTATAAAAACTTCTGGTAATCCATGATCCTGCACACCGGCGGATCGGCCTGTGGGGAAATCTCCACCAGATCCAGATCCAGTTCATCTGCCATCTTCAACGCTTCAATGGTTGAATATATCCCCGGATTTTCGATATTGTCTCCGACAATACGTACTTTAGGCACGCGGATACGATGGTTGATCCTGTGTTCTGCCTCTTCTCTTTTTTGCGGGGCGTTGCGATCGAATTTTGTTAACTTAGCTATGGTTAAAACCCTCCTTAATTTAGTTAAACTTTAATTTTTTATTTTTCCGTTTCTGAAAGCAGTTTTTCCACTTCCAAATGAATTAAGGTTGCAAACTCCTTTTGTGTCATTACGCCTTGGTCGCCATCACCTTGTTTTCGAACACTAACTGTTTGTGTTTCAGCCTCCTTTTCTCCAACGATCAAAAGGTAAGGGATACGTTTCAACTCGTTGTCACGTATTTTCTTGCCAATCTTTTCGTTACGGTCATCAATGACTGCGCGAATATCGGAATTATTCAGGAAATTTAAAACACTTTTCGCATAATCATTGTATTTTTCACTCACCGGCAGTATGACAACCTGTTCGGGCGTCAGCCACAACGGGAATTTTCCTGCGGTGTGTTCAATCAATACAGCTACAAAACGTTCCATGCTGCCAAAGGGCGCCCTGTGGATCATCACCGGACGGTGGCGGTTGTTGTCGCTGCCGATGTACTCCAGTTCAAAGCGCTCGGGCAGGTTGTAATCCACCTGTATGGTGCCCAACTGCCATTTGCGGCCTAATGCGTCGCGAACCATAAAGTCGAGCTTGGGACCATAAAAGGCGGCTTCTCCTTTTTCCAGGATATACTCTATGCCCTTTTCGTCGCAAGCCTCAATAATGGCCGACTCTGCCTTCTCCCAGTTCTCGTCGGATCCAATGTACTTCTCGTTGTTGTTCGGATCGCGCAACGATACCTGAGTGATGAACTCTTTGAAATCGAGTGTCTTGAAAATGTATAGGATGATGTCGATCACCTTCTTGAATTCGTCCTTCAACTGGTCGGGACGGCAGAAGATATGGGCGTCATCCTGGGTGAAACCCCTTACCCTGGTCAAGCCGTGCAACTCACCACTCTGCTCATAGCGGTAAACTGTACCGAACTCGGCAAAGCGCACCGGTAGATCTTTGTACGATCGTGGTTTGAATTTGTATAACTCGCAGTGGTGCGGGCAGTTCATGGGCTTTAACAAAAACTCCTCGCCTTCAGCCGGCGTGTTGATGGGCTGGAAGCTGTCCTTGCCATATTTGGCATAGTGACCCGATGTGACATAAAGCTCTTTGTTGCCAATGTGAGGGGTGATCACCGGTTCGTAGCCGTATTTTGTTTGAACCTTCTTCAGGAATGATTCAAGCCGCTCGCGCAGGCGTGCGCCTTTGGGCAGCCACATTGGCAAACCTTGACCCACCTTTTGTGAAAAAGTAAAGAGCTCAAGCTCCTTGCCAATCAAACGGTGGTCGCGTTTTTTCGCCTCTTCCAACAGAGCCAGGTGCTCTTCGAGCATCTTCTGCTTAGGGAAGGTGATACCGTAGATGCGGGTGAGCTGTCGGCGTTTTTCATCGCCCCGCCAGTATGCCCCGGCAACGCTCAGCAGCTTGATGGCCTTGATGGGGGCGGTGCTGGGCAGGTGGGGCCCACGGCACAAATCGGTGAATGTGCCTTGCTCATAAAGGCTGATGGTGCCATCTTCCAACTCGCCAATCAGTTCCAGTTTATATTCTTCCTTTTTTGATGCAAAGAAATCAAGTGCCTCTTTTTTGCTAATATCCCTGCGGACATAGGGGCTCGATTGTGTAGCCAGCTCTTTCATCTTCTTTTCGATCACTGGCAAATCGGCATCTTTGATGGTGACCCCTTCGCCCGGATCCACATCGTAATAAAACCCGTTCTCAATGGCCGGGCCAATGCCGAATTTCATGCCTGGATAGAGTTGCTGCAGGGCTTCAGCCATCAAATGCGCCGAAGAGTGCCAAAATGCATGCTTGCCCTCGGCATCTTCCCACTTGTGGAGCTTGATGGATGCATCATCGTTGATCGGCCGCATCAGGTCGTACAACTGACCGTTTACTGTTATGGCAAGTACTTCTTTGGCCAGCCGGGGACTGATGCTCTCGGCAATCTCCATGCCGGTTGTGCCTTTCGAAAACTCACGTACCGATGAATCGGGAAATGTAATTTTTATCATGATTTCAACTTAAAGTCTTTGTCTTAAAAAACATGCAAAAATAATGAAAAGCAATTATCAATGCCCTGTTTTTCCATTTTTTATCAACGACTTTTAGCTAAATCCCTAATTTTTTGCGTTCAGGATGGGGTTTGCAGGTTATAATTTGATGGTACTGTAGTTTTTTCTTTTTCGAATTTGCAGCAAGAGAAGGGTTAAAATGATAATCATGTTGAAATGGTTTTGCCGTCTGTGTTGCAATATTCATGCCTTGCTAATTGGAACACTGCTCTTTCATGCTTTTTCCTCCTTTTTTTTCGGAATAGATACGCCTTTTTGTTAGATTTGAAAATTATTAATCAACGATCAGGTTATGTGTAAAAAGTTTTTAATTTCCGGATTATTTGTTTTGATGGCTGTTTTACAGGTGTTTGCGCAGTCTAAAACGGTGTCTGTCGACGATTTGTATAAAGATTATACCTTTCGGGCCAAGGGGCTTCGCGCCATTGTATCCATGAACGATGGCATGCATTATACCACCCTCGAAAAGGGCAAGCAGATCAACCAATATGAATACGCCACCGGTAAATTGGTGGCCACCTTGTTGGATCTCGATAAACTTGAAAAATCTCCTGTTTCAACCATTCAAGGTTACACCTTTGCACCCGACGAATCGAAAATTCTACTTTACACCAATTCCAAAAGTGTTTATCGCCACTCATTCGTAGCCGACTATTATATTTACGATTTTCGCAGCCGCGAGCTGACGCCCCTCTCTGAAAAAGGATCCCAGCAGGTGGCCACTTTTTCGCCCAATGGGCACATGGTGGCTTTTGTGCGTGGCAACAATATCTTTATTAAGAAACTGCTTTACAACACCGAAAGCCAGGTGACCAGCGATGGCGAAATCAACAAGGTCATCAACGGGATTCCCGACTGGGTTTATGAAGAGGAGTTTGGTTTCAACCAGGCTTTGGAGTGGTCGCCAGCCAGCGACGAACTGGCCTATATCCGTTTCGACGAGAGCCAGGTGAAGGAGTTCTCATTCCCGCTCTATCGTTCTTCCTATCCGGCGATGGATGAGTTTTCGCTCTATCCGGGAGCCTATACCTACAAATACCCCAAGGCGGGTGAAGCCAATGCCAAAGTAAGCGTGCACGTGTTCAATGTGAAAAACCGCACCACCAAAAACATGGACACTGGAGGAGAAGGGGATTATTACCTGCCCCGGATACGCTGGACACAAAATCCTGGCCAGTTGGGCATCATCAAATTGAACCGCCATCAAAGCCAAATGGAGCTGCTGGTGGCCAATTCGGCTTCCACGGTCTCGAAGACTTTGCTGACAGTGCGCAACCCATCGTACGTGGGAGAGGATGTGCTCGACAATATTGTGTTCCTGCCCGATGGCAAACATTTTATCTATGTGGGTGAGGAGGATGGTTTCAACCACATTCACCTGTATGCCATGAACGGCATCAAGGTTCGGCAGTTGACCCAAGGTCCCTGGGATGTGACCGGTTTCCTAGGGTACGATCCCCAAGGCAAACAGGTTTATTACAGCGCGGCACAGGAATCGCCCATGCGTCGACATATCTATTCGGTGAGTTTCGATGGTAAAAAAACTGCACGCCTCACCACAGGCGATGGAACCCATTCTGCCCATTTCAGCAAAGGATATAAATACTTTATCAATACCTTTTCCAATGTTGATACGCCACCTGTCTATTCGGTGGTGGACAGCCGCGGGAAGCAGGTGCGTGTGATTGAGGACAACCAAGCCTTGAAGGACAAGGTGGCCGAATATCGTCTGAGTCCAAAAACCTTTTTTTCGTTCACCACCAGCGAAGGCGTGGCGCTCAATGGTTGGATGGTGAAGCCGCTCGATTTCGATCCGCAAAAGAAATATCCCGTGTTGATGGTGCAATACAGCGGCCCCAATTCGCAACAGGTGCTCGACCAGTGGCGCATGGACTGGGATCAGGTGCTGGCCGCCGAAGGTTATGTGGTGGCGTGTGTCGATCCGCGCGGCACAGGTGCGCGGGGCGAGGAATTCCGCAAATGCACCTATTTGAAATTGGGAAAATATGAGTCGGACGACCAGATTGAAGCCGCCCGCTACTTGGCTGGCCTCGAATTTGTTGATGGCAAGCGCATCGGCATCTGGGGTTGGAGCTTCGGTGGTTTCATGACCTCGCTCTGCATGAGTAAAAGCGATATTTTCAAGGTGGGCATCGCCGTGGCTCCTGTCACCAACTGGCGCTTTTACGATTCGGTCTATACCGAACGCTACCTGCGTACGCCCGATGAGAACCCATCGGGCTATGACGACAACAGCCCCATCACGCATGCTGCCAACCTCAAGGGGCGTCTCTTTCTGATTCATGGCAGTGCCGACGACAACGTCCACTACCAAAATCAGATGGAATATGTGGACAAGTTGGTGGTGTCGGGCGTTCAGTTCGACATGTTTACTTACCCCAATCGCAACCACAGCATCTATGGCGGGCCAGTGCGACACCACCTTTACAATATGATGGTGGATTACCTGAAAAAAAATCTTTAAGTAAAATATTGATTGACAGAAATAAGCCGGATGGGTTAAAGCCTGTTCGGCTTTTTGTTTGAATTTTTTTTCACAGAAAATTGGATGGATCCATTGCAGGAGAAATATTATTGCTATATTTGCACTCGCAATCGAGTTCTACCGCCCAGATGGCGAAATTGGTAGACGCGCTAGTTTCAGGGACTAGTGTCCGCAAGGATGTGCAAGTTCGAGTCTTGTTCTGGGCACTATACAAAAACCGCTTGAGTCTTATGATTCAAGCGGTTTTTTCTTTTTAGGCTGGTTGATTTTTTTTTAGAGTCACGTAGGAATTGTGTTGACTTTTGAAAACCAAAATGTATTCAAAATGTTATAAGAAGAAAATTCAATTATGGCAAAAAGAGTCTTTCTGGTTTTTACTTCTTTTATTCTTCTTCTGATGGGGCTTAATGCCCAGTCCTCAGAGCATTGGAATACTCGTTATGAGGTTGCACTAGATAGTGCAAGCATCAATCACAAACCCATCATGTTATTTTTCTCTGGTTCCGACTGGTGCCGACCATGTATTTTGTTGAAGACAAAAATTCTTGAAACACCTCAGCTTTCAACATGGATGGTTAATCATGTGAACCTTGTATGGTGCGATTTTCCCCGTGCCAAGAAAAATATGCCTCCAGCCAAAATCGTAAAGCAAAACGAATCATTGGCCGCTTCCTACAACAAGAAAGGTGAGTTTCCAACTATTGTTTTTATTGACGCTGATGGTGCGGTTATTGCCAAAACAGGCTATCGGGAGATGACTCCTGATGCATACATTGCTCATCTCAACGGATTATTAAAGAAATAGTGCATGCATGTTTCCGGTTAATTGATCAGGGAACGCTTTTTTAGCTTGATGATATGAAGCCTCTTGTTTTTATTTTCTTCTTTTTTTCGTCCTCTGTACTGGTTGCCCAGTCAAATGTTCATCGAAAAGCTATGCGTATCATGGGGTGCGGTTTTGAGATCACTGCTGTGCATCCCGATTCGCTGCTGGCCGAAGAAGCCATCTTTGCTGCTGAAGGTGAGATGCGGCGCATCGAAAAACTTATTTCCGACTGGGATTCCACCTCTTTGGTGAGCGCTATTAACCGTTATGCTGGAATCCGTCCAGTGAAGGTAACGCGCGAGTTGTTCGACTTTGTCCATCGTAGCATCAAGATTTCTGAACTCACCGATGGTGCATTCGACATCACTTTTGCCGGAATGGACAAGGTTTGGACATTTGATGGCACGATGGCTCAAATGCCTGATTCCTCAACGGTTCAGAAGAGTTTACGCCATGTGGGTTATCAAAAAATCATTCTCAATGCGGTTGATACCACAGTTTTTCTGCCTGAGAAAGGGATGAAGATTGGTTTTGGGGGTAATGGTCAGGGATTCGCTGCCCGCAAAGCAAAAGCCCTCATGCTCCAGAAGGGTATTGTTAGCGGAGTTGTTAATGCTTCAGGGGAACCCACTGCCTGGGGCGTGCAAACCGATGGTTCGCCTTGGCGCATTGGTGTCACCGATCCTGTAGCCCCCGACCGGCTCTGTGCTTGGCTTTCGGTGAGTGATTTGACGGTCGCCACGTCCGGCAACTACGAGAAGTTTGTGACTTTTAATGGTATCCGGTATGGGCATATTATCAATCCCCTGACAGGATACCCTTCTGTGGGATTAACCAGTGTCACCATCATCTGTCCCGATCCAGAAATTGCTGATGCACTTTCAACAGCGGTTTTTGTGTTGGGCGAGCGCGAAGGTTTGGCTCTTATAGACCGGATAAAATCTGTTGAGGCTTTTTTGTATACTACCGATAAACGTCTGGTGACCTCGAAAAATATCAAACTTAACTATTATTGAATTATGGAACAATGCAATGTGTTGAATGTGAGGTTTTGGTTGCTGGTTCTTGTAGCCGTTGGGGGATTGACTTCTTGTGCTACAGTGCAGCCCTATCAAAAGCAGTATTTGAATGATGAAAATATGACCTTGAGTGAAAGTAAACTTGAGGTATATGAAACCAATTTCGAAAGCTACCGCGAAGGTGTAGCCGGTGCCAATGGCGGCAAAACGGGAGGAGGTTGTGGATGCAATTAAAATTTATACTTCCGACATTTCTGATGGTTGGACTACCCCTGTGGGCTCAAAATCCTATTACCCCCGATAATAGGCCGAAAACTGGCACGGAAACCGTGCCTTCCGAAAATATTGAGGCAGTAGAGCTTCGTGAAACAGAAATTGATATTTTACTCGACTACTATAGCCAGGATGGGGATCATACTCCTGTTCAGGGCGGGCAAGGAACTGAGAAGCTCACCAATGTAGCTCCGATGTTCATTGTGAATGTGCCGTTAGATACGGTGAGTAAGCTGCATGTGAATTTTGGTGTTGATTATTATACTTCGGCTTCAACCAATAAGATTGATCAGCCCTATGGATCCACGATTAACCTGACGGGAGCCTCAAAACAGGATGTTCGTGTCCATTTCGATGGTGGTTACAGCAGGGAAAATCGCCGCAATCATACTTCGTGGCAAGCTATGGCAGGCATTTCTAGTGAATTCGATGTTCTTTCCGGATCTATAAGTGCTCAGTTTAATAAAAGCAGTTTCGATGAAAATCGTCAGTTTACCATTGGTGCCAGGATGTACTTTGATCAGTGGCAATTAATCTATCCCATTGAGTTGCGTGATCCTATCAGGCAAGGTGTAGTTGCTGGTTTGAATGATGATTTGCGCCAAAGTTATAATTTGAGTCTGGTCTATTCTTTTGTCGTTAATAGAAAGCTGCAGATGGCTCTTTTGTCCGATGTGGTGTATCAGACAGGTTTGTTGAGCACCCCATTTCATCGGGTCTATTTTAAAGATCAAGATCCGGTATCGGTAGTCGATTTGGAACGCTTGCCCGCCAGTCGGTTTAAACTCCCCATGGCCGTGCGTCTAAGTTACGCGATTAATAATTGGCTGATGGTGCGGGGGTACTATCGTTTCTATTCCGACGACTGGGGCATAATTTCAAATACAGCAAGTCTGGAGTGGCCAATCAAGTTGGGGACTTTTTTTACAGCCACACCCTTTTATCGATTCCACAAGCAGAGTGCAGCTGATTATTTTGCGCCCTTCCGGGGTCATATCTTCGGCGACGAGTATTACAGTTCCGATTACGATTTGTCGGCACTAACCAGTCATAAGTTGGGTTTGGGATTAAAGTATGCGCCGCTTTCCGGTTTGGGGTCTTTTAAGCCAATTTTTAACGTGAGTCGAAAGGTGAAGTTCCGATCCATCGATTTACGTGCCTCTTACTACGATCGGTCGGATGGATTATCGGCTTTTAATATTGCCATGGGCTTTGGGTTTCTGTTTTGAGCAGGAGTTTGTAGATCTAATTTAAAATTCAATTTATGGCAGATTGTTGAATAAACGGTCTGAATCTTTAATTGGCGATTATTTACAATTGGAGGGAAATAATTGAAAAAAATCGAAGAGGCTGTTCACCGAACCGCCTCTTCGATTTTTTATTGGCAGTGTATATATTTCAACACTAAATTTCGGATCTCATCGTTGTTGCCAAGTATCTGTTTTTGCAGATTCTCGTCCTTGTAGGCTTTTAACTTTTCGATGCTGTGGTTGATCACTTGGATGGGGAAGACATCCCCTTTTTCGAATATTTCGCGCTTCAAATGCAGGCGGTTGGCCGACTCATGGCAAGAGGGCGGTAATTGTTCCAGCTTTTGGCGTGGCACGGTTTTAAAAATATTGCCATCCACATACAAGTTCTCAGCAATGGTTAAGGCGTCGGGCAGGTCGGTGAGGCCATGGCGGCACGCCACTATCAGCCCTGCAATGGTTAGGTATATGTTGGCACTGCCATCGGGCACCCTGAATTCAAACGTTTGTCGCAGGGGCTTTTTGATTTCAGGAATTTGGATGTTGGGATTGGCATGGGCCAGCATATTGGCGGTGCCATTCCATCCTAGGGGCACACGCACCAGTGCTGAGCGGTTCCGTTCGCCCCAACAGATGTAGGTGGGCGCCTCTTGGTTGGGCACCAGCCGCAGGTAGGAGGTGGGTACCGTATTGCCAAAAGCGGTGAGGGCATCGGCCATGCTCATGATGCCGGCAATCATCTTCTTTGCTTCTGTGCTCAAAACACCTTTGCGTGTCACAATGTTGACACCATTTTCCAGGGCCAGCATGTGGAAATGCAGGCCACTGCCGGCTTTGTCCACCGATATCTTGGGGGCGAAGCTGATTTCCACGCCCATTTTGTCGGCCAGCATCCGCAGGATCCATTTGGCCAATACCAATTGGTCGGCTGCCATCACCGGATGGGTGGGGAGGAACTCTATTTCATGTTGTTCGAATAGTTCGTTACCTTTTTGGAAGGTGCCCACTTCGGCATGGCCATATTTGATCTGGCCGCCACAACGGGCTATCAGTCGCAGGGCTTCCTTGCGCATGCCTTCGAATTTGGCAAAGGGTTCCGACTCATGATACCCTTTTTGATCGGTGGCTGGGAACAGCGAGGTGCTTTTGCTGTTGACGTAGTATTCTAACTCACCCAGGAATTTCATCTCCAGACCGGTGGTTTCGTTGAGATGGTTGACCGCTTTTTGCAATATGTATTCCGGCGACGATTCCAGCGGATGCCCCGAGGGGTCGTAGAAAGAACAGAGGATTTCCAGTGCCGGCTCTTCGGTGAAGGGATTCAGGAAGGCAGTGCTGTAGCGAGGTACCACATAGAGATCGCTGCTGCCGGCTTCCATAAAGGAGAAGAGGCTCGACCCGTCCACCCGTTCTCCATAGGTGAGGATGTCGTTGAGGTGTTCGTAGCTGCTCACCACAAAGTTGAGCGTCTTCAACCGGCCATCTTCGGCCACATACCTGAAGTTGAGCATGCGGATGGCATGCGCCTCCATGTATTGGATGATATCGTCCTTGGTGAAATCACAGGCAGGTTTTTGAAGATGCTGGACCAAGGGATTGGCATTCAAAGAATAATGCAGGTTCATATTTTCCATGAGTTATGTTTCTTCGAAAATAACCAACGGGCTCGATTCTTTTATTGAGTATCGTCAATTGGTTGAATGAGTTATCTCATGAAAAAATCCGTTCAGCAATAACATAGTCATTGCTGAACGGAAAGCATTGTGATGAGGAATTGTCATATCCAATCTGGCACCATCGGGGGCATTAGAACCCTTCCACGTCCATATCTTCGCCTCCTCCTTGTCGGCTTTGTCGCGATGGTTTGAAGTTGTTGATCCGGTAAGTGACCGTCAGCGATACCATGGGTGCCTTGTGGTAGCTCTTGGTGAATGCCTGTACAGTCTGTGTGTCGATGGTTGATTTTCGGATGCTGGTTTGGAAAATATCGCGTACCTGCACGATGGCCGACAGTTTGCGTTGCATGAATTCCATCCTCAGGGCGCCGTCGATGGAGTAGTAATCCTCGGTGGTGCCTTGTGAGTTGACCGTTGGGCTAGAGTAGCTGGCATTGGCCTGGAGCGTGATGTTTTTATAAAGTTGGAAGTTGTTGTTCAATCGCAAATCCCAGTTGTTGCTCTCCCTTGTTTTCTTTTGCCCGGTACTGTAGCTATCCACTTTATAGTGGTATATCGAAGCCATGATGGTGGGTTCCCATACCTTTTTCACCCTGAAATTCAGGTTGGCTTCCACGCCGGTGGCATAATCCTTCCCAATGTTTTTGGGTCTCTGGATGGCGATGTTGTTTTCGTAACTCTCCAGTATGTAGTCGATTTTGTCGTGGGTCACCCGGTGGTAGAATTCTGTCGAAAACTGGGCATTCTTGAACTGTTTGATGTATCCGGCCTCCCATGAGTCGATCAGGGATGGCGTCAGGGTAGGGTCCCCCATACGCACGTTGTAGGCATCCACATACTGCAGGTAAGGGAATAGGAGCCAATCCCTCAGGCGTGATGTGCGCCGGGTGTAGCTGGCCATCAGCTGGTGATCCTTGGGCAGTTGGTAACTTAAATGAATGGTTGGGAAGAAGTCCCAACGGTTGGTATTGTATTCGGTGTTGGTTTCCAGAACCTTGATGGTGCGGTCTTCCATTTCGGTTCTCAATCCTGTTTGATAGCCCAAATTGTTGATCTTTCCCGAGTAAGAGGCATATAAAGAGTAGATGCCGCTTTCGAAATCGGCGCTGTTGCTGAAGTCAGGGGTGAACACTTCATCCAGGTAGAGGTCGGTGCTGGTCTCCTTGGTATTGAAACGCCCCTGGAATCCGGCCTCGAAGCGGCTATCCTGGTTGAATGGTTTGGTGTAGTCAATTTTGATTTCCAAGCGGTTGTCGGTGGCATCATCAATATTTTGGGTCGATGCAATGACTTCACGAGCCTGGTTGCTTTGGAAGCTCTTGTTGCCACCATCGGCTTGGCGCTGAGCCAGGTCAAACATGGTGATGATGTTGTGCCCTTTCCTGTCGAAGTTGTGCTGCCACGAACCATTGAGGGAGTAGAATTTCATCTTGCGCTCCATCTCTTGTTCACTCCAGCTGGTGGTGGGTGTCTCCTGGTTGGTTTGTTCGGTGTATTGCAAGTCCGATTCGTGGTTGAAACCATATTGCCCAATGCGTGTGCTGAGCGATACCACATCTTTTTCGGTCAGGTCGTAATCCACTCCCAGTCTGATGCCTTTTGATTCACGGATGAAATTGCGGTCGCCATCCGAAATGACATTGTATTGGTTGCCATTCGATACCGTGGTTCGGTTGGAGTAGTCGGTGCCTGGAAATTCTTTGTTGTCGAGGTTGGCGCCCAGGGTGAAGTTGAATTTGTTTCGGCGCATGTTCAGCAGAAGATCGGTACCATATTTGTTGTCGAGCCCTACATTGGCGCTTATTTGCCCTTGTATGCCTTCCATGCGGTTCTTTTTCATGATGATGTTGATGATGCCGGCGGTGCCGTCGGGCGCATATTTGACCGATGGATTGGTGATGATCTCAATGTTTTCGATGCTGCTGGCAGGAATCTGCTTCAGGGCGTCGCTGGCCTCCAGAATAGTTGGCCGCCCGTCAATCAATACCGTAAAGCTGGTGGAGCCTCGCAGCGACACATTGCCTTCCAGGTCGACCTTTACCGATGGTACATTCTCCAGAACTTCCACCGCCGACATGGATGCCGCGCTGAGCTGTTTGCTCACGGTTACCACCTTCTTGTCTATCTTATACTCAACCGTGTTGCGAGTGGCCACCACATCCACCTGTTGGATGCTTTCGGAGGTGGGACTTATTTTTATTTCCCCTAAATCGATGGTCGACTGGGTTTTATTGATCTCAATTTTTTCGTATTTGCGACTTTTGTAGCCCATGAAGGTGATTTCAATGTCGAATATCCCTTCGTCAAGACCCGCAATCCTAAACCGACCACCGTTTTCGGTGATGGTCCCTGTTAACGGAGTGGTTTGATTGTGTTGGAATACGGCAATGGTGGCATATTCGATGGGCAGAGTGGTTTTGGCATCGAATACGTGTCCTTTGATCACCCCGCCCTTGGGGGCGGCCTCTTCACCTGGTGCGGCTTTGGTTTGAAAAACGGAGAGGGAGATCATCAGCCCGATAATCCACATCCGCAAGGCGGTGTTCAAATGTTTGTTGTGTTGTCCTTTCATCTGATGTTGATTTATTGCTACTAAATAAGTGCTAATCTATGTATTTTGTTGTCTGTAAAACCTATGTATTAGTGTAATTTTTTGATTGATAGTTGTTTGGGATGCTGTTAATGTTTTGTTAATGACTTTGGTTGAGTCAATGACTTTTTAATTTTATAGATCTTAAAGGTAAATAACCAGAAATGGCTTGTCAAAAAAAATAGACCAATGGGCTAATTGTCCCGACGAAGCTTTGCTGTTCCTTTGAAAAAAGATGGTGGTTGGAGTTGGGGGACACAGGTGCTTCAAACAGAAAAGGGGCTACCTGGTTTCCCGGCTAGCCCCTTTTATTTTTTTCAAAAACGATGTTTAAAATGCGTAGCGAACGCCAATCATGAAATCCCAAAGGAAGAACGCGTCACGGTTGACGCCAAGGCCTGTGCGCATGTCGGTGCAAAGCTGGAGTGGTATGTTGTTGAAGTTATACTCCACACCCACTTGTGGGGCCAGTCCGAAAAGGAAGGCTTCGTTCTTTGACCCGATGCGGACACTCGGGCCAATGTACCAGTTGAAATCCGACTCAATGGGGATCACCCAGTGGTAGGCACCCGAAAGGGAGAAGCCAGCATTGTGATTGTGGTAGCTGTGGTGGTGATCCCATCCATTTTCGGGGCAATAATTGCCTGAAAGGATACCCAGGTTAAACTCCAGACGGTTGGTAGAACTCAGGGCATGTTGGTACGATGCTTCAAAAGTGAACCAGTTTCCGCCCCCCAACTTCATTCCGATGGTTTGGGGTTTGATTTGGGCTGAAGCCATTGTGGCTGCAACCATAAAGAATAACAAAAATATCTTTCTCATATTTATGATTTTAAACAAACGCCAAAAATACATCATTATTTCTGCTCTGGCAATAACAAAATGTTAAATGAAATTTAAGGAGCCTTTTCTCATGGATCATAGAGCTAAACAGTTTAAAAGTCTAAGAGTTGACGAGTCTCATCGTCGGGTAGCCTGAGCAGTGTCACAAAGTGCTATTGTATACGGCCCGGAGGAACCAGCTTAATTCAGCCCGAGACATCGCCTCGGGGATTCGTGTTTCAAAATCTCAGCGCCCTGGATGGGCAGCTTAAACATGGCTTTCAGCCATTGATGGCCATTTCTCAGTTCAACCCGCTTCGGGGTTGGGAGGCCTTTGGGCTCCTGAATCCGCGGATTCCATCCGCGGTTAATCACATGACGACCTCCGGTCGTGTTAAAAGTGTCTCTCTGTCAGAGAGTCTAAGAAGTTGTGGGTAGTTTGAGAGTTGATAAGTTCCAAAGTCGGATAGTCAGGGCTTTCAATCCCAATTAGTACATCATCGCATTAGGGCATTATTAAATTGATTGTTTGTTGCTGCTCCGCCTTGGCTGCGAGCCTTAGAAATATTGGAAGTCCTTAGGTTAACCAGTCCACAAGTCTTTCGGTCTTTAAGAGTCCCAAAGGCTGCGAGAATGACCTCGGCCGGTGAGCCAAAAAACAAGGGGCAAAGGCGGTTAAGAGCCGTCCTTGTTTGAGGGGTTGAGTGAGCGAGACCCCGAGTTTGGACGGCTTACGCCTTTGCCCCGTAGCTTTTTTGAGCGAAGTGGGCGCAGTCTTGACCTCTTTTTGCTTACTTTTTCTCTGTCAAGAGAGAAAAAGTAAGTCAGGGTTTGGGGTGAAACCCCAATTCAGGCGCAGCGGCGGCTTTCTTGGCTTCGCCGGTTGGAAACGATTTTTTGGCTGCGCCAAGCGGCAGAGCCGAGCGCTCTGTTTACTCTCTGCAGCTGTAGTGGAGCGAAGCGGATCATGAGGTCCAATGAAGACAGACATGCCCCGAATAGAGAGAGTAAAAGCCTGTCCGGCTTGAGGACAAATAAACAGGTTGTTGTAAACATGGCTTCCATTCATTTATGATTGTGTTCCAGGCTCAACCCGCTTCGGGGTTGGGAGGCCTTTGGGCTCCTGAATCCGCGGATTCCATCCGCGGTTAATCACATTACGACCTCCGGTCGTGTTAAAAGTGTCTCTCTGTCAGAGAGTCTAAGAAGTTGTGGATAGTTTCAGAGTTGATAAGTTCCAAAGTCGGATAGTCAGGGCTTTCAATCCCAATTAGTACATCATCGCATTAGTGCATTATTAAATTGATTGTTTGTTGCTGCTCCGCCTTGGCTGCGAGCCTTAGAAATATTGGAAGTCCTTAGGTTAACCAGTCCACAAGTCTTTCGGTCTTCAAGAGTCCCAAAGGCTGCGAGAATGACCTCGGCCGGTGAGCCAAAAAACAAGGGGCAAAGGCGGTTAAGAGCCGTCCTTGTTTGAGGGGTTGAGTGAGCGAGACCCCGAGTTTGGACGGCTTACGCCTTTGCCCCGTAGCTTTTTTGAGCGAAGTGGGCGCAGTCTTGACCTCTTTTTGCTTACTTTTTCTCTGTCAAGAGAGAAAAAGTAAGTCAGGGTTTGGGGTGAAACCCCAATTCAGGCGCAGCGGCGGCTTTCTTGGCTTCGCCGGTTGGAAACGATTTTTTGGCTGCGCCAAGCGGCAGAGCCGAGCGCTCTGTTTACTCTCTGCAGCTGTAGTGGAGCGAAGCGGATCATGAGGTCCAATGAAGACAGACATGCCCCGAATAGAGAGAGTAAAAGCCTGTCCGGCTTGAGGACAAATAAACAGGTTGTTGTAAACATGGCTTCCATTCATTTATGATTGTGTTCCAGGTTCAACCCGCTTCGGGGTTGGGAGGCCTTTGGGCTCCTGAATCCGCGGATTCCATCCGCGGTTAATCACATTACGACCTCCGGTCGTGTTAAAAGTGTCTCTCTGTCAGAGAGTCTAAGAAGTTGTGGGTAGTTTGAGAGTTGATAAGTTTCAAAGTCGGATAGTCAGGGCTTTCAATCCCAATTAGCACATCATCGCATTAGTGCATTATTACATTATCAAATCATCTCGAAATAAGTCAGTTCGTTATCACCGCCTCGCCACGGCCATGAGCCCCACGCACGAGAGTACCACCACGGCCGAACCCAATACCTCGAGCGGCTGAAGTATCTCGCCAAAGAACGCGACGCCGATGCCCACATTCAACACCGGTATCAGCATGTGGAAGGGGGAGCCTTTGGCCACAGGGATATGGCGGAACCCTTCGGTATTGAGCAGTTGGGCTGCCATGCCCGATAGCCCCACCAGCAAAAGCAGCCATGAACCACCAATCTCTCCAGTGAAGGCAGGCATATTGGCCGGTAGGATGAAAATCCAGAAACCCACAATGCTTTGGGCAAAGAAAATGGCATAGGAATCGTCGGTTTCATGCAGTTTGCGCACGATGACGATGGAAATGGCATTGGTGATGGCGCTTAGGATGGCTAGTAGTTCGAACCAGTTGAAGCCGCCAGCTCTGATGTGATCCCATGCCAGCAGGAGGATGCCTGAAAAGGCCATGGCGATGAGCGCCCATTGAGCCCGGCTGATGCGCTCTCCCAGGAAGCGGTGGCTGATCAACGACGCAAATACCGGATAGGCATAAGAATATACCGAGCTTTTTCCCATCCCCACATGCACGATGGCAATGTAGAAAAGAGCCACCGACAGGCTACCCGACAAACCCCGAAGCAGTAACAGTGGGCTGCGGAAGAATTGCAGTTTGATCACCCGCATCATGGCCAGTATACCCAGCATGCCAACGCCCACGGCAAACCTGACAAAAACGGTGACATAGGGACTGATGTGTTGCACCATTTTAACCAGTGTGGCCATCAATGAAAATGCAAACACCGATAAGAGCATGAGCAGGATGCCGTAACGAATCCCTTGCAGTTGAGTCATGGCCTCAATTCATGCGGATGATCTCGCCAGTGATGTCGTTCACCACAATGGTGTCGTTCTTGAGGGAGAAAGGGCGTGGCGATACAAACTGAACCTTGTTGCCCCCCACGATGTTGATGGCGCCGAAACGGCCATAACGGCCATCACGTTGTAGTTTGTTGAAGCGCCAGTCGAACTGCCCATTTTTCATGATCAGCTTCCCGATATGCCCGATGGTGCTCACATAGGCAAACTGGCCATGGATCACGGGGCAGGAGAAGATAGCGCCTTCTACAGGGGTTGACCAAACCACGCTGCGTGTGTCGAGCGAGATGCGTTTGGCCATGCTGTAGGCCTCATTGAACCCTTCATAGGAATAAAATACGAAGAAATCCTTTCCCCTTTGGATGTAATAGAGTAGGCCGATGGGATGTTCGCTTTCCAATTTGAAGTAGATGCCGCCAGAACGATCCAACACATCACCCATGGCAGAAACCCGGTAACGCTGCCCATCCACATAAATTAGCATGGTGTCGGAATCCAGTGGAGCCAGGTAGCGTGCTTCCAAAGCCTTGTTGCTACGATCCTCCTGTTGGAGGGGGATGATGCCGGCTATCTCCGACTTTTGCTTGTCTGATTGGTGGCGACAATAACAACCTGAAAGAACGACCAGTAGCACTACATATATTATCTTCATCGAAAAGCTCCTCAACACACCGGGTTTTAATAATATGTTTATACTTAAGATGACAAAAATAGTTATAATGATTAAAAATCAATATAAACTATGACAAATGTGCCATCATTTTTTTTGCCACTTCATGGGCTGCATCGCGTCCTTTCAGTTGGCTGACAATTTCAAACCCGAATTGGAATGCCACCCCGGCGCCCCTTGCCGTTATCATCTTTCCCGACACCACCACCTCTTTGGTCATCAGTTTGGCGCCTTTCAGGTGGAGCTCGTAACCGGGATAGCAGGTCGCCTGATGACCCTGCAACAAGCCCAAATCTCCGGGGATCATGGGAGCTGCGCAGATGGCGGCAATCCATCGGTCGGCCTTGGCATAGCGGGTGACCAGTTCCCGCACCAAGGGGCTTTGTTGGAGGCTTTTGGTGCCTGGTCCACCGGGCAACAGCAACAGGTCGGCCATGGTGTCGTTGGCCTCGTTGAGCACATCGTCGGCCACGATGGTGATGCCGTGTGATCCTTTCACACTTGTGGTTTCGCCAACGGCCATTAGGGACACCTCCATGCCTGCACGCCGCATGATGTCGATGGGCACCACGGCCTCGGCTTCTTCAAATCCGTCCACCAAAAGGACAATCACTTTGTATTGCATAATAATCCGGTTTTAATCGTTACCACAAAGTAAGCGCATATCCATCATTCCGGCAAGCTCTTTGGCTGCCTCGTGTTCGTAATCAGAATTTCTCCCAAAGGCGCAGTTTTTCAATGCGGTGTTGCACTGCCAGTGGGTTTCGGTTCAGCAGTAGGGCAATTTGCTTAATCGGCTTGCCCGACACAAAGAGGTGGAGCAACTCGGAATCCTCAGTTCGGGTCCAGCCATTCTCCTCGGTGGAAGCCATCGGTTTGGAGCCATTCTGTGGCCTGAACATCATATTGGTGGTGACGCCGGAACCCTTGCCTGCGACAACTCCGGTGGGCAACAACTCATTAGGGATGTGTAGGCGCGAGCGGGTCCTCGTTACTGCCACATACAGCATATTCACCTCTTCCGACAGGGCATCGGCTTGGATTAATCCATTACGCAGCGCGGGGATCTGATCCAGCAGGGTTTGCTCATTCACAAAATCGTTGCTTAGGAACACCTCGTCGTACTCCATTCCTTTGCTTTTGTGCACTGTGGAGAAGACGACATCGGCCCGGTGGCGCTCCTCAGGTGTACAACTAAGGTCGTGGAGGCGCTGAATGTAATCGGGCAGTTGGTGCTCATAGCGAATCACCAAATCAATAAGCATCTTGAGCGACACATCACCGGTAAGAGTGGCATACTCTTGCAAGTGGTCGAATCCTGGCATCGATAGGATCAGCGGGTCACGGATCAAAGCCCGTTTGTTGTGGTACAAATTCAACAGGTCATGGAGTGAGGCGCCTGCCTGAGAAAAGACATAGGATGACAACTGTCCTTCGAAGTAGAGGCGTTTCACGTCGTGGTTGTGAACCGACAGTTCAATGGCTTTGGTGAGCAATCCTGTGTTGGTGCGTGCAATGTAGGCGCGTGAATGGACGGACCTACTCTGGTCTATACCCGTCATCCGCAATTTGGGTGCCGGCATAAAGAGTGATTTTAAGCTCAGAATGTTGCGCGCCAAGCGGGCAATGTCGTTGCCAAAGCGGAAACTGCAACTGAGCATCATGGGGTTGAACTGGGCCGATTCAAGGGCATTTACAGCATGCCGCCAGCCGTATATCTGTTGGAAACTGTCGCCAATGATGATGCGCCGTGCCGGTTGGGTGTAAAATACATCCAGCATCACTGGTGAGGCATCTTGTCCCTCGTCGAAAAGGATGATGTCGAAAGGTAAAACCGGGCGCATCAGCTGGAATTTCTTCAGGTAAAAATCATGGGTGATGTCGATCGCCGCATGATCCATGCGCGCCAGCAGTAGGCGGGTATAGTAAGTGATCCGTTCCTGGTTCAGGGTGGCGAACTCACGAGCCGCCACTTCGCCAATCCCCGAAGGGTAATCGATATCCACCACATTGGGGGCCGTGTGGTTGCAAAAGAGCTGGTAATATTGCCAAACATGGTAGGCAATCTTCAGGTGCTGGAGTTCCGACTGGTCGGTTGGGATGTTGAGCAGTGCCACCAGTTCCGATGGTTGGTAGCCCGCCCGAACCTTGTAAGGTGTGCCGGGGACAACATAGCGGTACGCCAGCGAATGAGCCGTCTCCACCGAAACATGAGCCATCCCGTTCTGAAGGAAGAGTTGCTGCGCTTTTTGCTTCACCGATTTATTGAAGGCCAGGTACAATATGCGTTTATCCAACCGGTGCCGAGCATACTCCAGTATGGTGGTGGTTTTGCCACTGCCAGCCACTGCATTCACCACTAGATCTTCTTCGGATGTGATAATGCGCTTTTGTTCCTGAGTCAATTCCATGATAATGAGTAATTAAGTAGTGGATATAAATGTTCCGGGGAATGGTGTTACCCATGCATTGAACTTACAAATATCGGTCGTTTATCACAGGATGTCAATGGAGTGAGCAAAAATAAGGGAAATCAGTGATCAAGGATCAATGATCAGTAATTAAAAGCCACGTAGTGGCGAAATCTTTCATCTCAGAATAAAGTCCAAAGGACTTCAATATGAATAGCCGCCGGTGGAACCGGTGGGTGCCAGAAACTTACAGCTGCACAACACCGGAGGTGTTGAATTTGCTGGAATTGAGGTGTACCTCGATTTCGTCCACAGATGTCTCAAAGTGCTTTTGTAAACGTCCCGCAGGGACAGCTTATTTCAGCCCGAGGCATCGCCTCGGTGATGCCGCATTCCTATGTCTCAACGCCCTGGATGGGCAGCTTATAGTTGTTGTACAGATTATGATACTGATGGATTACACCGCCCATGCAGGGCTCACTCATCACTCGTTCAACCTATCCCGGGACGTTGCCCCGGGCTGAATTAAACATGGCTTTCAGCCATTAATGTATTACTGTAGGGGATTCTTCCCTTCGGTCAGAATGACGAGCCGCCTAACACCCCTAACGCCTTCCTTGTAAAGGAATGGTCATTCCGATCGCAACGCAGAGGAGAGAGGAATCTATTTCCAGATATTTCGAGTCTCCGCCCCTTGATAACATTGATGTATTTCAAATGCTACAAATATTTCCCTGTTCAACCCGCTTCGGGGTTGCGATGTATTTGGCGCCTCAGCCCACGGATTGCATCCGTGGCTATTCATATTCAAGGCCTTCGGCCTTTCTGCACGAGTCCCAAAGTTTAAAAGTCTCCGAGTCGGGAAGTTCCAATGCTGAAACCCCCATGGGGGAACCGGAGAGGGCTTTCATCTTCTAGAGAGGAACGAGGTGAACCTTTTTTCAACCGCGAAGCGGTGTTATCATTGTAGTTTCGGTGTACCAACTAATTAAAAGCCACGTAGTGGCGAAATCTTTCATCTCAGAATAAAGTCCAAAGGACTTCAATATGAATAGCCGCCGGTGGAACCGGTGGGTGCCAGAAACTTACAGCTGCACAACACCGGAGGTGTTGAATTTGCTGGAATTGAGGTGTACCTCGATTTCGTCCACAGATGTCTCAAAGTGCTTTTGTAAACGTCCCGCAGGGACAGCTTATTTCAGCCCGAGGCATCGCCTCGGTGATGCCGCATTCCTATGTCTCAACGCCCTGGATGGGCAGCTTATAGTTGTTGTACAGATTATGATACTGATGGATTACACCGCCCATGCAGGGCTCACTCATCACTCGTTCAACCTATCCCGGGACGTTGCCCCGGGCTGAATTAAACATGGCTTTCAGCCATTAATGTATTACTGTAGGGGATTCTTCCCTTCGGTCAGAATGACGAGCCGCCTAACACCCCTAACGCCTTCCTTGTAAAGGAATGGTCATTCCGATCGCAACGCAGAGGAGAGAGGAATCTATTTCCAGATATTTCGAGTCTCCGCCCCTTGATAACATTGATGTATTTCAAATGCTACAAATATTTCCCTGTTCAACCCGCTTCGGGGTTGCGATGTATTTGGCGCCTCAGCCCACGGATTGCATCCGTGGCTATTCATATTCAAGGCCTTCGGCCTTTCTGCACGAGTCCCAAAGTTTAAAAGTCTCCGAGTCGGGAAGTTCCAATGCTGAAACCCCCATGGGGGAACCGGAGAGGGCTTTCATCTTCTAGAGAGGAACGAGGTGAACCTTTTTTCAACCGCGAAGCGGTGTTATCATTGTAGTTTCGGTGTACCAACTAATTAAAAGCCACGTAGTGGCGAAATCTTTCATCTCAGAATAAAGTCCAAAGGACTTCAATATGAATAGCCGCCGGTGGAACCGGTGGGTGCAAGAATCCTACAGCTGCACAACACCGGAGGTGTTGAATGTGCTGGAATTGAGGTGTACCTCGATTTCGTCCACAGATTTCCCAAAGTGCTTTTGTAAACGTCCTGCAGGGACAGCTTAATTCAGCCCGAGGCATCGCCTCGGGGATGCCGCATTCCAATATCTCAGCGCCCTGGATGGGCAGCTTATAGTTGTTGCACAGATTATGATCCTGTTGGATTAAACCGCCCATGCAGGGCTCACTCATCACTCGTTCAACCTATCCCGGGACGTTGCCCCGGGCTGAATTAAACATGGCTTTCAGCCATTAGTGTATTAATGTAGGGGATTCTTCCCTTCGGTCAGAATGACGAGCCGCCTAACACCCCTAACGCCCCTAACGCCTTCCTTGTAAAGGAATGGTCATTCCGATCGCAACGCAGAGGAGAGAGGAATCTATTTCCAGATATTTCGAGTCTCCGCCCCTTGATAAACATTGATGTATTTCAAATGCTACAAATATTTCCCTGTTCAACCCGCTTCGGGGTTGCGATGTCTTTGGCGCCTCAGCCCACGGATTGCATCCGTGGCCTGGAGTTTGGCTAATTTCTCACATAAAATGCTGCGGAGCCATTATATTTAAATTCATTTTTGAGGCTTTGTGTTCTAGTCTGTGTGTTCACGAAGTCCAAGAAATTCAAATTTGTAGCTTTTGCCCATAATTGCGCTCTTAAGTTGTTTAATAAGTCACCTGTTGTTATACGTTTTGCATCGGCCTTCTGATACCATTTCGGTCTTGGAAGCATGGAGTTGGTTGCATTTGCAGCCCGATGGCTTGCCAGATGCAACAAACCATACATGGCCGCAACAAATGCGGGGAGGCTTTCTGCTGAATTAGGGTTTCTTACCTGAGCCTGGCCACATCCAAGCAACGTTTTTTCTTCCCGGAAGTCTACCTCAATTTCCCAACGCCAGAGATAAGCCTGTAGAATATCTTTAATATCACGATCGGTTTCGGAGCAAATCAAATAAGTCGGCTCTCGATAGAGTATCTTGGAGCCTTTTGACAACCTGTAGCCCAAAGGCCGGATAACAATCAGCATAAGGTCTTGAGGTCCTGCGGAACGCCATCTTACATTTCTGATAATTTTGAGGCTGAATGTATGGGTTTTGCCAGCAGCCCATCCCTTTTCTTGTTGCCAAGGATACTGATCGGACTGTCTTATTTGTTCAGGGGTTGGCAATTGTTCTCCATATACGCGTTTGCGACCAGATTTGGGCTGTGCCTGAGGTTTGGTATAAAGTTTTGTGTCTTTTCGTATGCGCCCAATTAGGGTTGTTTTTTTAGGAAGCTTTTTCAACACCTCTTTATTGGTATAGCTGCCATCCACCCCGACAAGCAACTCTTTGTTTTGATATCCCTGCTCATCCAATGTTTTTCGTAACAATGAAATCCTGTCGGATCCCTGACGGCTAAGCTTGGCTATTTTTTGCTCCTCTTTGTATGCTTGCCATTGTTCTTCTTCAGCTGTTTTCTTGGGCTTAACCACTGTGGGACAATGATGAAAATCAACAGGGATAGCTCTTGACTGCCCAATATTTCCTTCTTGGGGCAGCGCTAGTGATATTTGAAGGAAACGCTGCCCCCAGATGAAATTGGTTTGAAAGGGAGGTCCAAGCGGATCCCTTCTCCAAGCGGTGCCTGGAATTCGTTTCCCTGTTTTTTTTATCACCGTATCGTCCATGTGGGCTACAATATATGGGAGACTGCTTGTTTCTTTCAATACGTTTGATTGCACAATGTTTAATATTTGGGGTACGTCAACCCGTTGCTTGCTGAACAACCGGTAAGCAGATGACCAATCAGTAAATTGATTGCCGCTGGCCGCCAGCATCCCCGTAACCGTATGCCGCCCCAGACAGGTCAGTTCACCATACATCAACTCTCTGCATCGGGACCATGACTCATGATTGGGAAAAGCAGGGTGGCATTGGTTGAAAAGTTCATCAAGTTCATCGGTTAATGATCCGTTAAAAGTTTTTTTTTATCTGGCACAACAGTTTGGTCTGCTCGTTTAAGAGTCATCCGCTGTTTGTCTTCGATTACCCATTCGACAACCTCCCCCTTCTGGAATTCCATCGCTTGTGCTACAGCTGATGGAAAATTGATATACCACTGCTCGCTGGCAGCTCTTTTAATCAGTTGAATTTTTGTTGGAAATCCCATGGCATCTTGGTCTAAAAAGTAAAACTAGTTATGTAACTAGATGTAAAAATAATAAAAAAACCAACAAGTCATATTTTCTGTTGATTTTTTTATCTAGTTAAACCCAAACTCCAGCCCACGGATTGCATCCGTGGCTATTCATATTCAAGGCCTTCGGCCTTTCTGCACGAGTCCCAAAGTTAAAAAGTCTTCGAGTCGGTAAGTTCCAATGCTGAAACCCCTATGGGGGAACCGGAGAGGGCTTCCATCTACTAGAGAAGGACGAGGTGAATCTTTTTTCAACCGCGAAGCGGTGTTATCATTGTAGTTTCGGTGTACCAACTAATTAAAAGCCACGTAGTGGCGAAATCTTTCATCTCAGAATAAAGTCCAAAGGACTTCAATATGAATAGCCGCCGGTGGAACCGGTGGGTGCAAGAATCCTACAGCTGCACAACACCGGAGGTGTTGAATGTGCTGGAATTGAGGTGTACCTCGATTTCGTCCACTGATGTCTCAAAGTGCTTTTGTAAACGTCCTGCAGGGACAGCTTATTTCAGCCCGAGGCAACGCCTCGGTGATGCCGCATTCCAATATCTCAGCGCCCTGGATGGGCAGCTTATAGTTGTTGCACAAATTATGATCCTGTTGGATTACACCGCCCATGCAGGGCTCACTCATCACTCGTTCAACCTATCCCGGGACGTTGCCCCGGGCTGAATTAAACATGGCTTTCAGCCATTAATGGTTATTTATATAACGGCCTCCAGCCGTCCAATCTGCTGAAGACTTCTTAATCTTCCACTGGTTTGTCTAATCTTCAAATTAATAAATCCTCAAATCCTCAAATAATCCTATCCTCAAATAATCACATCCTCACATCCTCACATCCTCAAATAATCCCATTAACAAATTAACACATTATCACATTAACAAATCACTACATTCTCAAATTATCTTTTTATATTTGCACCTAAACCGGTTTAAATGGTTGTGGCACAATTATGAAAATTCGTTCCATCAAAGATCTGGCTTTGCAGCTGGGCATCTCCAAAACAACGGTGTCGTTTGTTCTGAGCGGCCAGGGTGACCTGCGTGGTGTCAGCAAAGAGACGCAGGAGAAGGTATTGGCCTATGCCCGCCAGCACCAGTTCAAACCAAGTCAGCTAGGACGCAACCTCAGCACGGGGCGTTCCCAAACCATGGGATTGATCGTGCCCAACTTGTCCGATCCTTTTTATGCCCGAATCTTTAGCCGCATCAGCGACCTGTTTTACCAAAAGGGATACGTGGTGGCCGGTGTCAGCAGCGATGAGAGCGAGGAGAAGGAACGCCATTTGATTAAGGCACTCAAACAACGCGGGGTGGATGGCTTGTTGCTGGCCACCTGCCTGTTGCCTGGAAACGACTGGCTCTCAAAGTTTAGTTTTGGCCGTCCGGTGGTGCTGTTCGACCGTGAGAGCCCCGGATCGGGCTTGCCGGTGGTGGCTGTTGACAATGAACAGGGTGCCTGGCGCCTGACCCGTGAGTTGATCGCTCGTGGACATCGAGATATTGCATTGGTTTATGTCACCCCATGGCTCTCCACCATTCAGCACCGCATCAACGGCTTCCGCCGTGCCATGCGCGAGGCCGGACTGGAGGAGCGCCTCGACCTTGAAAGCCACATCGATGTGCGCGACTTGCGCCACCAGATGCATAATGCCTTGATGCGTTTCTGCAATCAGCAGCGGCCAGCTACCGCCGTGGTGTTGCTCAACAACGTGCTGGGAGCCGAAGCGGTCTATTGCCTCCATCGGCAGTGGACTTTGCCTCAAAAGCCCGCCTTGGCCTGTTTCGACGACATCGATCTGTTCGATTTTGTGCATCCTCCGGTGATTTCGGTGGCACAACCCTTCGACGACCTGGCAGATGCTTGTGTCGATACCATGATGAGGTTACTGGAAGCCAAACCGGAAGCCATGGAAGGGACGGGTGCGGTCAAGTTGATTGAAACAACATTAAAAATTAGGTAATCAATTTAATATAAAAGCATTATGATAGATCAATTCAACAACGACCAGCGTATCGTCATGACGCTGGATGCCGGCGGAACCAATTTCGTGTTCTCAGCCATGCAGGGTGGCCGTTTTATTGTGGAGCCCATCCGTAAAGCAGCCCAGGCGCACGACCTGGCTCTTTGCCTCGATACCTTGGTGCAGGGCTTCAGCGAGGTGAAGGCCTTGTTGGAGCAGGAACCGGTGGCCATCAGTTTTGCTTTCCCCGGCCCGGCCGATTACCCTCGCGGCATCATTGGCGATTTGCCCAATCTGCCTGCCTTTAGGGGTGGTGTTGCCTTGGGGCCTTTCCTGGAGCGCAAGTTCCAGATTCCTGTATTCATTAATAACGACGGCAACCTGTTCGCCTATGGGGAAGCCATGTCGGGCGTGCTACCGCAAATCAACCAGGCACTGGCTGCTTCGGGTAGCTCCCGTCAATACCGCAACCTGATTGGGATCACGCTGGGAACTGGTTTTGGCGTTGGGCTGGTGGTCAACGGTCAGCTGGTAGGTGGCGACAACTCCAATGGGGGCGAAGGGTGGCTGCTGCGCGATGTCCTGACACCCTCGCGGTTCATCGAACACCACATGAGTGCCTTCTCGGTGCGCCGGGAGTATGCTCACCTGGCTGGCATTGCCGTCGATCAGTCGCCCGAACCTTTTGGCATCTATCAGATTGCTAAGGGTGAAGTGCCTGGGGATGCCGATGCCGCCCGCCGTGTCTTCGAAAACTTCGGTACCGTGCTGGGCGAGGGAATTGCCACCATGCTGACGCTAATTGATGGCGTTGTGGTGATTGGTGGCGGCGTCACTGGCGCTTCTGAGCTCTTCTACCCGGCCATGATGAAACAGCTTCACAGTCATTACGAGCTTGACAACAACCAAACGTTGGCACGCCTTATCATGCGGGTGTACAACTGGGACGACCAAGCCGAAAGGGCTTCTTTCCTGAAGGGGCAAACCCGTACCATCACCATCCCTGGTAGCAACGAGACCTTGGATTATGATGCCGAAGCCCGCACCGTGGTGGCGCAGTCGGCCCTGGGCACCAGCAATGCCATCGCCATGGGTGCCTGCATGTTTGCTTTGAATGCCATTGATAACCAATAAAATTGAAGTTATGAGTCTCTATCCTTTAAAGTTTGCACCAATTGTCAAAGAGAAGATTTGGGGCGGTCAGAAGTTGAAAACGGTTCTTAACAAGAACCTGGGCAATTTGAACAATGGCGGCGAAAGCTGGGAACTATCTTCCGTTCCGGGCGATGTGTCGGTGGTGGCCAATGGTGCCCTTGAGGGATCTTCGTTGACCGAACTGCTGGCGCGTTTCAAGGGTGAGTTGATGGGAGATAAGGTCTATGCCCGTTTTGGCGACATGTTCCCATTGCTCATCAAGTTCATCGATGCCAACGACGATCTGTCGGTGCAGGTACATCCCGACGATGCCATGGCCAGTAATCGCCACAACAGCTTTGGGAAGACCGAGATGTGGTATGTGATGGCTGCCGACGCTGGCGCCAAGCTTATCTCCGGTTTTTCGAAAACAATCGATAAAAGTGACTATAAGCCGCTTTTGGAACAGGGCAAGTTCCTCGATGTGCTGGCACAGCACGAGGTGAAACCCGGCGACGTATTGTTTATGCCGGCCGGCCGCATTCATGCCATTGGCAAGGGCGTGCTGGTGGCCGAGATTCAGCAGACTTCCGATGTTACCTACCGCGTTTACGATTACGATCGCCGCGATGATGAAGGCAAAACTCGCGATTTGCATGTGGACGAGGCACTCGATGCCATCCATTTCAACGATTCCGATTCGGGCGTAGTTTCTTATAAAATTTCTGCCGGAGATGCTGTGAATCTGGTGAATTGTCCTTATTTTTGTACCTCTGTTGTTGGTGTGGATGGTGAGGTAAACCGGGACTTGCCGGGAGCTGACAGTTTTCATATTTACATGTGTGTGGAAGGATCTTGTGAGATCAGCACCAGCGGAGGATCTGTTTCAATGTCGATGGGTGAAACGGTTTTGATACCGGCCTCGTTGAAACAGGCAACCATCAAGAGCACTGTGCCAGCCAAATTGCTGGAGGTTTATGTGCCTTGATTTTATGTTTTGGGTTTATATTTCATATATAGACTAATTTGGGATTTTTAAGAAAAGGGATCTGTGTGAGGATCCCTTTTCTGTTTTCTATTGCAGCTCCCTGAGTGTGCTCAAGTGTTGGTTTCCAAACCGGTCCGATATAAGTTGGATGATCTCATTGGCGGTGGTTTCAATGGGTTTGTTGGTCACATTGATGCGGGTGAAGCCGCCCCGCTCGTAAATGAAATGGGCATACTGGATCTCCTCGCGGATGTAATTGGTGTCGGTGTAGTTGATCTGCCCCAATTCCCCCAGTTGTCCCATTCGCTTGTGCCGCATGGCCAGGAGGGAGGGCAGGTTGATGGAGAGCCCAAAAACACGTCGCGGATCAATATCGTATAACTCTTGAGGCGGTTGGATTCCCTTCACCAAAGGCACGTTGGCCACTTTCCAGCCAAACATACTCATGTAGATGCTCAATGGCGTCTTCCCGCTGCGGCTCAGGCCCAACAGGATGATCTCGGCATTCTTGAGCCGTTCAGGGTTGATGCCATCATCCTGGTTGAGGGTGAACTCTATGGCGTCGATGCGGTCGAAGTAGAGCGGGTCGCTGCGGCGGTAAAGGCCAGGTACACTCTCCGAAATGAGTCCCAGCTTATCTTCGAGGTAGGTGGCCAGGTCGCCCATAAAGTCGATCTGGTGAACGCCATGCAACATGCAGCAGGCCTTCATGTTGGAGCGCAACAGTCCGTTCACCATGGTGTGGGCAATGATGGCCTGGTTTTTCTTGGCCAAAAGCACCACCTCTTCAATCTTTTCGGGCGACTGCACATCGGGAATTACCTCCACCGAAAGGCGGTTGTTGGGGTATTGTATCAGCAACGAGTGCACCATAGCGTGGCCGGCGACCCCTTTCCCTCCGGATACGACGTAGATGGGTGGTTGGAATTGTGTGGTGTTCATAGGTTGATCTTTTCGTTGAAAATACGGAAAAATGTTACATTTACACAATGAAACATGTTTTAATTATCTGCTTTTATCTGGTGTTTTGCCTGTTGGCGGCGGCCCAAAACGATTTGGTCACCATCAACCGGCCGGTGGGGCTGTTCCTCTACAGCTACCAGGCATTGGCTTCCGACACCTCGGTGAAACATGGTGGTTATGAGTTGCTGTATAAGGATAAAACACTGGAACGTGGCAATTACCGGCAAAACGAGAGGGTTGGTGTGTGGCATTTTTACAATTTGAAAAACGCGCTCGAATTCACCTATAATTACAATAACGGCCAGGTCGACAAGTATGTGCGACCCTCCGACGGGGTATACGACACCCCTTGCTTCTACCTGGGCAGTCCTTTGATTCCATATCTCTTCATGTTGTCGAAACTTCACTATCCTGCGGGTGAGATGGAAAACAGCTCTAACCAGGAGGTGTTGCTGGCGCTGCGTATTAGCACTGAAGGGAAGATGACGGGCGTGCGGCTGTTGAAGAATGCCCGAGCCGGGTTCGATGAATCGGTGATGAAGGCTGCCGCATCCATTCCCACTTATTGGCAGTGGCTGCCAGCCCAGAAAGATGGGGTCGCGGTGGAGTCCGATTACCTGATCAAAATTGTTTTTGAACCGGTGGAGTGAACCGTGGTCAGTAAACAGTGATCAGGGAACAGGGAACAGTGATCAGTGATCAGTCGTCAGAGAATAGGGAACAGTGATCGTAAGCAGTGAAGAGTCTCAAAGTCGAATAGTTTAAGAGTTGAAGGGGACAGGGATCAGTTATCAGTAAACAGTTGTCAATTATCAGTTAACAGTGATCCGTTTGTAGCAGTATCCTTCTACACCCATATTTTAAGTTTTGGCACCCTCCCAACTCGGGAGGGACGGGGTGGGGCTTTTGAATATGAATAGCCGCCGGTGGTACCGGTGGTTGCCAGAATTCTACAACTGCACAACACCGGAGGTGTTGAATGTGCTGGAATTGAGGTGAACTCGATTTCGTCCACAGATACCAAAAAGTGTTTTTGTAAACGTCCCGCAGGGACAGCTTAATTCAGCCCGAGGCATCGCCTCGGGGATTCGTATTCCAATATCTCAGCGCCTTGGATGGGCAGCTTATAGTGTTATGCACAGATTATGATCCTGATGGATTAAACCGCCCCTTCAGGGCTCACTCATCACTCGTTCAATCTATCCCGGGACGTTGCCCCGGGCTGAACTAAATATGGCTTTCAGCCATTATTGCCTATTCCAGTTCAACCCTCTTCGGGGTTGGTATTCCGCCGAGCTCCTGAATCCACGAATTCCATCCGCGGTTAATCATATTACGATCTCCGGTCTGGCTGCAAGAGTCTCACTGTCAGAAAGTCTAAGAAGTTAAATAGTTTGAGAGTTGATAAGTTCTTAAGTCGGATAGTCAGGGCTTTCAATCCCAATTAGCACATCATCTCATTAGTACATTATTAAATTGGTTTTTTGTTGCTGCTCCGCCTCGGCTGCGAGCCTTAGAAATATCATGAAGCGCAGCGGTTAAGAAGCAATGCTGTTTGAAATTTTGCAACGATATTGACTTAAAAAACGTCTAAAAGGCTGCTTTGTCCCTAGCATCCGCAGACGGGCACCTTCCCGGTGAAGCGAAGGATAGAACAAAAAGCTGTTTGAGCCGTAGGCGAGTTCTTTTTGTTCCCGCAGCGAGCCGTGGAAGGTCGGCGAGGATGCAAGGACTTGAAAAACACATTTAAGTGAGCACAAAAAGGAACTTGTTCATTTTTTGTCGAACGCATGTGTTTTCAACGTAGTTAAATTTTCTGCCTACTCTTTTGTATCAAAACAAAAGAGTAGGTCAGGGTTTGGGGTGAAACCCCAAGATAACGAGCCTTAAAAGCTTGCCATCAAGGCAACAGAGTAAAAGCACGTCCGGCTCGAGGACAAATAACCACGTAGTTGTAAACATGGCTTTCAGCCATTGTGGGATTTTGTATCGGTTCAACCCACTTCGGGGTTGCGGTATCTTTGGTCACTGAAACCCGCGGATTCCATCTACTGTTAATCATATTACGACCTCCGGTCGTGTTAAAAGAGTTCCCAATTCATAGAGTCTTAAAGTCTTGATATTATGAAGTTTTAGGAGTCGCATCTCATCACTCCCCCTCGGGGGAGTCGGAGGGGGCTTCCATTCATGGGGGAACAGGAGGGGGCTTCCTTCAAGCGGCAGAGCCGCGCAATATTTGTGGTTACCCGCCATTCCCCATAATCCCTAAGGTGCAGAGCACCGGAACCCCTCGCTTCATGTAGTAGTTAATATTCCGGGTCACCGATCCTTATTATTTTGTTTATAAATTTGGACGACAAAGGTTTTTTTTAACCGTTCTTATGGCTATTTTTGGCGTCACCGTACAAAATGCGGTTTTTTTTTCCATGCCTCTTGGTTTTACCCGTTGGCGGCATGTTTTTTGACTCGTTTGTTTGTCTCCTGCTCACCCCATTATGGGACTGAGGAGGCGAAGCCATGCCAAGCGGGGAACAGTAAAGTTTCAAAGTCTAAGAGTCTAATAGTTGAAGAGTTAAATAGTTGAAGAGTTAAATGGTTGAATAGTTAAATGGTTGAATAGTTAAATGGTTGAATAGTTAAATAGTCAAATAGTCAAAGAGTTGAAGGGAACAGTAATCAGTGAACAGTCATCCATTCGCTGAATTTCATCACTCCCCCTTGGGGGAGCCGGAGGGGGCTTCCTACTTGGAAGGGACTGGGAAGGGCTTCCATCAAGCGGCAGCGCCGCGAAATATTTGTAGTAACCCGCTATTCCCCATAATATATAAGGTGCAGAGCACCGGAACATCTTTAAAGAGTCCACGAGTCGACGAGTTGGAGAGTTGAAGGGTTCAAGAGTTCAAGAGACGACAAGTCTACGAGTCTACGAGTCTACAAGTTGACAAGTTAACGAGTCGAAAAGTTGGCGAGTCTAAGAGTTTAAGTGAATGCCTCGAAGTACACGAATAAACAATTAGCGAAAATTCGCGTCATTCGTGGACCAATCCGCGTTAATCTGCGTAATCTGTGGATTCAATTCACGTTAATTCGTTAAATTGACTCCGTTGAACTTCGAATCGCATCATTAGTTGATACAGAACCATACTTTGAAGCAAGCTGCCATGACCATAGAGCACATCAAAACCATCATTGCAAAAGGAGAAGGGCTGACTGTTGAGTTTAAAAAAGCAAAACATCAATTGCCCAACAATTTGTTTGAAACGGTATGTGCTTTTCTTAATAGGAGTGGTGGCGAGATTATTCTTGGGGTGCAGGACGATAAAACAATTGATGGCGTAGATGAAAATATTGCAGAACAACTTTGTAAGGAGATAGCCAATCTAAGCAATAATCCACAAAAGCTGTTTCCCTCCTTTTTGCTCGAACCACAAATTGTCGATTTTAAGGGCAAAAAGCTAATTTATATTTTTGTCCCTGTATCATCACAAATTCATAAAACAGCAGGCAAGATATTTGACAGAAGTGCCGATGGTGATTTTATTTTACAGAGCGATGAGCAGATAAAGCAGGCATATGGGCGAAAGTCTACATAATATTCGGAGAATAAGATTTATCCCTTTCTAACAATACATCATTTAGATGAGGTAATCGTTGAAAAAGTTCGAAAACTAATAAGAATCAACAGGTCAAACCATCCTTGGAATGATCTTACTCATGATGAATTCTTCAAGGTATCAGGGTTATATCGCGAGTATTTTAATGCATATCCAAGTACCTTCATTATCTATAAGGATAAAGTAGTTAGCGAAAACGCTAATAAAGCACATCATATAGGATCTCTTTCTCCCAATAATTATAGACCTTTTCCTAAAAATCCAGATGTTGCCAGAATATTTACTCAAATAGGGCTTAGTGAGGAATTAGGTACAGGTATCAGGAATGTGTTTAAATACTCTCTTGCGTATTCCGGAAATGATGAGATCCTATTTCGTGAAGATGATGTTTTTACATCAGTGGTGCCCTTAATCGCCAGTTCCATCGAATCAGAAAAGGTCGGTGAAAAGGTCGGTGAAGAGGTCGGTGAAAAGGTCGGTGAAAAGGTCGGTGAAAACCTAAGCCCCAATCAGGTTAGAATTATTCAAATAATAAAAGATAATCCAACAGTTTCAGCCCTCAAAATTTCTATGGAAATAAAAATTTCCTTAAGAAAAACGGAAGAAAATATTAGAAAATTGCGAAAACTCAATATTATCCAACGCATCGGACCAGCTAAGGGGGGGTACTGGAAAGTGCTTGAATAATTGTGCATCAGTAAACAGTTATCAGTGAACAGTTATCAGTTAACAGTGCGCAAGTCCGAAGGACTTGAATGTGAATAGCCGCCGGTGGAACCGGTGGTAACCAAGCACCAACCATCCCACAACACCGAAGGTGTTGAATGTGTTAATTATTCTGATTTATCTATTCAATCCGTGTAAATCTGAGTAATCTGTGGACATAATTCGCTTAATTCGTTAAATTCGCGGTTCTAAAAAAATAAACCGCTAATTATGCGAATTATACGAATAAAGAAATTTGTTTAAATCTCTGTTATTAGTGGTGCTCATCAAATAGAACACCAATGCCACTGATCAAACCGATTCACACCGATTATTCTGATTTATCCATTCAATCCGTGTTCGCTCGGCTCTGCCGCTTTCCAAAGGAAAGAATTCGCGGATTAAAACTCAACCCTATGCCAACCCACGACATCCTTTACAAGGACGAAGCCTATAAAATCATAGGCGCAGCCATGCGAGTTCATTCAATTTTAGGTTGTGGTTTCTTAGAGCAAGTTTATCAAGAAGCCTTGGCGATTGAATTAGAGAAACAGCATATTCCCTTTCAGCGCGAAGTGCCGTTGGCTATCTATTATGATGGGAAAATATTGAAAAAACAGTATGTGGCTGATTTCACTTGCTACGATAAAATAATTGTAGAGTTAAAAGCTGTGAAGGAATTCGATAGTATACACGAGGCACAAGTATTTAATTATTTAAAAGCAACTGGTTATAAACTTGGACTTCTAGTAAATTTTGGTGATACTTCACTTGAATACAAACGAATAATAAAAGAAAAGTAACTTGTTCAAGTGATTTACATGGTGTCAAAAACAAACCGCGATTTTTTTATCTTTTGAACTGCTACCAGTTTTCATTAAACAGCGAAGCTGTTTCGAATTCGCTTAATTCGTTAAATTCGCGGTTCTAAAAAAATAAACCGCTAATTATGCGAATTATACGAATAAAGAAATTTGTTTAAATCTCTGTTATTAGTGGTGCTCATCAAATAGAACACCGATACCACAGATCAAACCCATTCACACTGATTTTTCTGTTTTATCTATTCAATCCGTGTAAATCTGCGTAATCTGTGGACATAATTCGCTTAATTCGTTAAATTCGCGGTTCTAAAGAAATAAACCGCTAATTATGCGAATTATACGAATAAAGAAGTTTGTTTAAATCTCTGTTATTAGTGGTGCTCATCAAATAGAACACGATTGCCTCCTGTAAATTAGCCGCAAACATGATTTCATCTGACAAAATAGATAAAGCCCTTGCATCCGGCGAAGGGTTATCTCTCGAATTCAAAAGTGCGAAAAACCAACTGCCATCCAGTTTGTTTGAGACCATTTGCGCTTTCTTGAATCGAAATGGCGGTGAAATATTTATGGGGATAACCGATGATAAAAAGGTTGAAGGTATTGAGCCTAACATAGCAGAACAGTTGATCCGGCAAATTTCTAACATAAGTAACAACCCTCAACTGTTGGCTCCATCGTTCTTGATGAATGTAAAGGCTATTGAATACCAGCAAAAAACAATCCTCTATATTCTGGTGCCGGTTTCCTCGCAGGTGCATCAATACAAAGGTAAGGTTTACGACAGAAGCGCAGATGGCGATTATGTATTGAGCAGTGATGAACAGCTCAAACTAATTTATCAGCGTAAAAGTATCCAATATTCAGAGAATACCATTTATCCATTTTTGGAGCAAAACGACTTTGCCACAGGCATTGTTGAGCGAGTAAGAAAAATAATATGTATCAACCGACCCGATCATCCTTGGAATGAATTAACCGATTTGGAATTCTTTAAAACAGCAGGGTTGTATCGCAAGGATCTTGCATCCGGAAAAGAGGGGCTTACCATGTCGGCCTTGTTGCTTTTTGGCAAAGATGAGGTCATCCAAAGTGCTATACCTCACTATAAGATAGATGCACTTGTGAGAAAAGGTAACTACTCAGGTATACTCTCTCTCAATAATAAGAAGTCCATTTTTTTTCAGTTAAGGCAATTTCTGTTCGATGAATCGCTAAAATCACAAAACATTCTGAATATCCAATTCTCGTGAGGTTTAAAATTAAAAATCGCTCCCTTGAGGTGTTTTTTGTTGATAACATGGTGTGTGAATGTTGATAATAATATGATGTATGTGCAGGCGAAGTTGAATATCTACTACCATCTTTGTGGAAAAGACAAGGATGAATTCACGCGAGTCACTTCAAGAAAAGAGTAAGGATGAATTAATTGATCATATTCTTGATCTTAATGATAAGATTGGCTTGTTGATGAATGCTGTTACAGAATTGAAACAGGAGGTTGAGCGGTTGAAGCAGCCAAAGAATAGTCGAAACAGCTCATTACCACCGTCACGGGACTTGTTTCAGTTCAGGAACCAAAGCATCCGGGAAAAGAGTAACAAAAAAACAGGAGGACAGCCAGGGCATAAAGGCGAGACCTTGGTCATGTCGGCAGATCCTGATTTCACCATCAATCATTATCCCAGAGAGACGTGTCCCGATTGCGGGAAGGTGCATGATAAAAGCAGCATGGAAATGGTCGGCAAGAGACAAGTTGTCGACATTCCCCTTGTAAAAGCAACGATTACTGAGCATTTGGTGTTTCGATCAAAATGCACCTGTGGGCATTCCTACGAAGGTTCATTTCCTGCCAATATCACTGCTCCTGTGCAGTATGGCAACAATCTCACGTCCTTGGTCGCATACTTGAGCGCCCGCCAATATGTCCCAATGTCCCGGCTGTCCGAGTTAGTACATTGCTTTACCAATATATCCCTCAGTCAAGGAACGATCCATAACATGCTGGATCGGGTAGCCCGGTTGGTTACTCCAATGTACGAAGGGATCAAACGAGACATATGCAAAGCAACTACCGTAGGTGCCGATGAAACCGGGATGAAGGTTGAAGATAGAAACCATTGGGCTTGGGTTTGGCAAACGCTGCAAGAGACATTTATTGCAATCTCGAAGAGCAGGGGATTTAATACCATTGCCGAAAAATTTCCGCAAGGGTTTCCAAATGCCATTTATGTGAGCGACTCCCTGAGTGCACAATTAAAAGTGGAGGCCAAGTCGCACCAGCTCTGCCTTGCGCATATCATCAGAGAACTCAACTATTTTATTGAGAAATTCCAAAACAGTTGGGCTGCTGACATGAAGGCTTTATTACAATCCTCAATTGCCTTGAAGAAACGGATGACGGCAGATGACTACACCGATCACTTCCCGGAGAGAGCCGATATAATAGAACGATACAAAAAACTGGCGGCACACCCGTGTGACGATCAAATACCCAAGCTACCGGCATTACAGAAGAGATTGAAGAAGCACCAACACCATATGTTCAATTTCCTGTTCCATCCGGATGTGCCATTTGACAACAATGCTTCAGAACGCGCCATCCGAAATGTGAAAGTCAAACAGAAAGTATCCGGAGCTTTTAGGACAGAGCGTGGTGCTGAAAATTTCGCAATCATACGATCCGTGGTCGACACTTTCATTAAAAGAGGATGCGCCCCGCTAGATGAAATAATATTTGCAATAAACCTCGCAACTGCAAAGAAAGGGTTTCTTAATTCGATGCAAACTTCATAATACAATTTACAGTGATGACACCTCAAAGACCTACTTTGAGGTGGTTCATCATGCAGTGACCTGAGTAGTTACGAGAAAAGATAACCTCGACCGATACGATGACCGGGAAAATATCCGTTGTAACCTGGTGGAGGCCTACGACAAATTAATCATTATTTACAACAATAGGGTTGAAGCTAAAAATGCCAATAAAACTCACTTGCATCAACTTCTCACGCCTGGTAATTATGAACCTTATCCTAAAAACCCGCATTTGGCCAATATTTTTACTCAAATGGGGCGTTCTGAAGAATTAGGGACTGGTGTGCGAAATGTTTTCAAGTTCTCGTTGTCTTATTCGGGTAACGATCACATCACCTTCAAAGAAGACGATGTATTCACCACTATTGTTCCTTTAGAAACCACTTTTGGTCAACTTGACAATAATGAGGGATTAAATGAGGGATTAAATGAGGGATTAACTTCATTATTGATGGTAATTCAAAAAAAACCAGGCATTCAAGCCAAAAATATTGGAATTTATTTACAGAACCGCCCCCTGAAAACCATTGAGCGACAACTAAAAGTGTTGACCGATCGTTCTTTGATAAAACGAATAGGGAGTAAACGCACCGGGGGATATCATGCGAACTCATAACTTTTACACCATAAAATCACGTTCAAGAGTTAAATAGTTTAAGAGTTGAAGGGATCAGTAATCAGTGATCAGTAATCAGTGAACAGGGATCAGTAAATAGTGATCAGTAATCAGTTAACAGTGCGCAAGTCCGGAGGACTTGAATGTGAATAGCCGCCGGAGGAACCGGTGGTAACCAAGCACCAACCAACCCACAACACCGAAGGTGTTGAATGTGTTGATTATTCTGATTTATCTATTCAATCCGTGTAAATCTGCGTAATCTGTGGACATAATTCGCTTAATTCGTTAAATTCGCGGTTCCAGATAAAAAATAAACCGCTAATTATGCGAATTATACGAATAAACAATTTGCGTCATTCGCGGACCGATTCACCTATTTCGAGGACCGTTCAGTAACATATACTTTATGCCATGCATACCATTCGCCTCCGAATTGATGACAAAGTGTACGACCACTTTAAGTGGTTGTTGAATCAATTCAATAAAAACGAGATTGAGATCATTGCTGAATCACCTGCTGAATCGGAAACTGCTGCTTATTTGCATCAAGAGTTGCAGGAAATGAAAGAAGGTACAGCAGCCTATTGCACGTTGGAAGAGCTAGAGCACCGCTTGAATGATAAAATCAAGGGTGATGCGAATCGTCATTAAAGAGTCCTTTGTACATAAACTTGAAATTCAAGTTGAGTATATTGCTTTGGACAGTCCGCAAAGAGCACGAAAATTTAAAAATGATTTGATCAGAAACTTACAAACAATTGTACAGAATCCTTACCAGTTTCGAAGATCGGTTTATTTTGATGATGAACACGTCCGGGATCTTATTTTTAAAGGATATACGATTGTTTTTAGGATTAATAATGATGTGATTGAAGTTTTCGGTTTTGTTAAGTATCAAAATACTCCATTGTAATCAGTGATCAGCTATCAGTGAACAGTGCGCAAGTCCGAAGGACTTGAATGTGAATAGCCGCCGGTGGTACCGGTGGTAACAAAGCACCAACCATCCCACAACACCGAAGGTGTTGAATGTGTTGATGTTGAGACGTACATCGTTTTTGTCCACCGATGCCACAGATCAAACCGATTCACACTGATCAAGATATAAATGCTAATTAAGAGTTGAGATTTTAACCACGAAGTGGTGCAATTATTATAGAATTATATTTGGCAAAGTGGGATTTTAACCCTGAAAGGGTGACATAATAATGCCATCCCTTCAGGATTAGAAAACGAAATAAATCCAACCCTTAATTCTAATTCCAAATATTTTATTCTTGGTTCCCAGAAAATAAACCACGAATTATGCTAATTATGCGAATTATACGAATAAATGATCCGTGTTCGCTCGGCTCTGCCGCTTTCCGAAGGAAAGAATCTGCGTAATCTGTGGATCCAATTCGCAGTTCAAAAATTCAATTACAGTATGCAAATGAACACTCCCTATCAATACCGCAATTACGAGTCTTTGCGCGATGCGGCCATTATTGAGCGCGACAATCAAAAGCAGGGAGGCTCGATTTGCGAAGAACCCGATGAGGCCTTGATCACGGCCTTCGATGAGCGCTTTGGGACTTCTGGGATCCATACCATCGATGATCTGATGATGACAATACTACCGATGCTCCATAGATGATTGCCTAGAGCATCTTAAAAACGAAACTTCATTTCAATTAATTGTATATTTTTGTACCACCAAATAAGTATAATGTTTAAACGACTATTGGCCTTACTGGGTAATAATTTGATTTTTGGCACGCTTGTTAAGCTCAAGGAGGTGCTGCCCCACAGTTACCGTAAGAAATCATTCAAGATGATGCTGTTGCTGTTTCTCAACTCTTTGTTGGAGATGGTGGGACTGGCGGCATTCTTGCCACTCTTCTCGGTTATATTGCAGCCCGGGGTAATTCATTCACATCCTATTTTAAGCCCCATTTACACCACCATTGGTTTTATCTCTGACAACCAGTTTATTTTAACCTTGGCAGCCCTCATCGTACTGGCCATTGTAGTGAAAAATGTTGCCTCCCTCTACATCGTGCGTTCGCAGGCCAGGTTTTCCCTCTCGTTGTACCAGCACTTCGCGCACCTGTTGCACCAACTCTACTACAGTAAAGGATTCCCTTTTTTTAAGAAAACCAATTCCAATGTTATTCTGCGTAACATCAACACCATTCCTTCCCAATTTGCCAACCAGATGGTGCTACCCATGTTCAACTTATTGAATGAAATGCTGGTGATGGTGCTGATATTGGTCGGGTTGTTGTTGTACGATGCCAAAGCCATAATCCTGTTGGCGATGACCATTCTTCCCATCTTCCTGTTGTTTTACAATTGGGTGAAAGGCCGTTCGTTGCGGTTGGAGACGGAAGTCAATGCGATAGCACCAAAGTTGGGGCAAAGCATTTTCCAAAGCATTCATGGCTTTGCCGATGTGGAGATCACCAATACGCAGCAACGTTTCCGCAAGCGAATATCCGATTACATTGGGCGGCTGGTGCAACTCAGCATCAAGCGCACGGTTTACAATGCGGCACCCACCAAGGTGATTGAAACCGGCATGGTAATCACCATTTTTGTCATCACCATTTATGGCCTCTATTTCCTGCCCGACAGAGCGGGTTTGACTGCCCTGCTGGGGATCTTTGCCTTGGCCGCCTACCGCATATTGCCTTCGGTCAATCGCATCATGTTGGCATTAATCAGCATCAAAGGGTATCAATTTACCTTCGATGTGATCAATGAAGTGAAGGGTTTTACTTCCGACCAAACCGTCACCGAGAAGATATCCTTTGAGCAGGCCATCCGCATCAACAACCTCTCCTTCCGGTTTCCCGATTCCAACAGCAATGTACTCAACCACATCAACCTCACCATTCAAAAAGGGGAGTCGGTTGGTTTTATTGGGGTATCGGGCTCGGGGAAAACCACGCTGATGAACCTGCTGTTAGGCTTTTGGCAACCCACCGAAGGCTCCATCACCATCGATGGGATTCCATTAACTAGGCATACGCTCTCCTCGTGGCGCGACCGTATTGGTTATGTGCAACAGGAGGTTTACATCATCGATGCCTCGGTGGCCGAGAATGTGGCTTTTGGATTGACCAAGGACGAAATTGACGGAGCTAAGTTGCAGCGCGTGTTGCAGCAAGCCAGCCTGTGGGATTTTGTACAAACCATGCCCAATGGGGTGGAGACCAATATTGGGGAGCGTGGTACCAAGCTTTCGGGTGGGCAGCGGCAACGCGTGGGCATTGCCCGGGCACTTTATGCCGGTGCCGATGTGCTCTTTTTCGATGAAGCCACCTCAGCCCTCGATACCCAAACAGAAGATGAAATCACCGAATCCATCCGGTCGTTAGCCGATGGAAAACTGACGTTGATTATTATTGCGCACCGGGAGACAACCCTCAAATATTGTGATCGAATTGTTAATATATCAAAGGGAAAGATTTCATAGATTATTTTTTGTGATTAGATTTGATAGAGAAAAAAGTTTAAGAGGAGGTTAAGTATATATGGACTAACTTTTCCTCTAACCCGGAAAAAGTATTTTTCCTCTTCATTAAGAAAGGTATTCTGATTTTATTTGCTGTTTATTTGAATATACAATTATTAGAAAGATTTGCGTATTCAACATTTCATGATAAAGCCTTCTTTCAAGGCTTGTATAAAAGTAGGAAAAAGAAGAATTGTTCCTTTTTTCTTTTTGTTTATGAGATTTAGAATACTTGAGATATTTTATGTGTTTAATTTTTTATCTATAATAGTCTGTTTCATCTTTTTTTATTACTAATGAACAATCATCTTTTTAATACTACAGCCATTAATTTCCATCTTACTACAAGAGGTTTTGGTTCAGAAATAATCCAATTTATTAATATTTTGAGTTATGGCATTGTATCTGGAATAAGAATCAATCTTTTCTCTTCAAGTTGGAACTCCGCAAAAGAGAAGGGGTGGAATGATTACTTCAAAGAAATGCCATTCTTTAAGTTAAAAAACGGATGTAGCCATTCCTTTACATTAATTGAAAGCCAACTGTCAGTTTCTTTTTTGAGATATATTTATGTTACCTATATGTTTAAAAAGCAAGGGAGAGTTAAATTAAGTAAAGGGGGTGGAAAGTATTTGTATCCGGCTTTTTTGTTTTACTTGAATGCTCTTCATAATACAATTGTACTTAAAAATGAAATTGATATTATTGGTGCTTATGGTTCCGATTTTGATAAAGATGCATTAGACAGATGGCAGTTCATTATTGGGTGGGGGAATAAAGATCGAGTTATTAATGTTCGATTTTTAGATAATGATTATTATTGTCTTTCTGATTTAAGAGTTGCCTTGGCTCAATATCTGTTTAATAATTTATCATCTGAGATGAATCGAAAAGTAGACAAATTATTGAATTCAAACCCTTTTTTCAAAAGCGATTATATAGGTGTTCATGTAAGACGCGGAGATAAGCTGATTAAGGAGGCCGAATTTAAAGAAGTAGATAAGTTTATTTCTTTAATTGAGCGAAATAGCAATGTTATTCGAAATGTTTTTATAAGTACCGATGATTATAGCGTGATTAAGGAATTTAGAATGAAAAGACCAGATTGGATTATTCATTCCTTCACGCCTGAAAGCTCAAAAGGACACGACCAAGCCTCCTTTAATAATAAAACAAAGGAAGATATATTCAGCGAAGTAAGTTTGCTAATAACGGAGATAGTAATTCATAAAAATGCAAATACATACATAGGTACTGCATCTAGTAATTTGACAAAGCTTATTTCTTTATTAAGAAACAAAAAGGAAACTACTATAAGCTTAGATGAGATAGATATTGATATGTATAATGGTTTAATCTCTTTTTATGCATCATAAAAAATACCTCATTCTGAAAGGCTGCGCTGGTCTCGGGAATCGCCTAATAACGCTATGCAGCGCCATAGAATATGCCAAAAAAACAAAGCGAATCTTGTATGTTGATTGGGGCGATGGACAGTTTGGAGATAAAGGAATCAACATATTTTATAAGTATTTCAAGCTAATGGATTTATCGTACATACAATCTTTAGACGAGATTACTGACTATAACTCAAAAACGTATTATCCACCCCTTTGGGGTCAACACCCTGGGGCCTCGCTTTACGATTTGTACGTGCAAGACCATAGTAAATACCTATCCAAACTAGTACCAATCACCACAAAGGGCACTCTTGCTAAAGCCCACGGATATTGGCGTAATACAAACAGTGATAGTTCAATTATTGGCACAGATTGGAACGCTATAAAAGCTTGTTTCCGGAAAAATGACATCCCTTTTGGCGGTGCGTACAAAACCAATTTGAAAGAGGATGTTGTGTTCTTTGCCGATTTCTGCCCTAAATTATCACCTGTAATATTTAGAGAGCACATCGCGCTCAATAATGAACCGAATTCTAAAATAAACGCTTTAGCGAGCAAGTTTCATTTATCGTCAAGCAACTCCATTGGCGTACATGTTCGCATGACCGACAAGCAACCGCAAAACTCTTTAGACACGCTTTTTAGAAAAATAGATAGCATTGGCATAAATAATCCCAATATATTCCTGGCGACAGATAACAAAGAGGTTGAAAACCTGTTTAAACAGCGCTATAGAAACGTGTGTTTTACAGCCAAATGGCGGCCTGAAAATACTGGAATAAAGATGGGCACACATCAATATGCCATTCGAACAAAAGATTATACGGCTGCCGAAACCATGCTTGAAGAAAGCATCACCGACATGTGGCTGCTCTCGAAATGTACCCACTTGATTTATCAACACAACTCAAGTTTCTCAACGATTTCTCAGTATTTAAAAAATAATAAAAATAACACCTACACATGGTAATACAATGACATTAGAACTTATAAAATACACAGGATATACATTTCTATTTTTAATCGTCCTTTTTACACCAGCTTTTTTTTTAGCAAATCAAGGTAATGCAAAATCTAGATTCGGCGGCACATTTATTGGTGGATTATTGATTCTAATAACTATCGTAAGTGTTTATAGTATATACTATACCAAATTTGTTACTATTTACATTTTTGTTCTCCCCTTGTCTGGCTTTCTTTTTTTCAGCTTGTTAAAGTACAGAAGTTTTAAAAAAACTAAATCACAACTTAAAGAATATGCTGCATTGATAACCTCCGTATTAACTGCAACTGTATCCATTTATTTTATCCAATTATTATTCCCCTATCCCGAGAGTATCTCAAACGATATACTTTTCTACACCAAAATAGCAGAAAATTTAAGCTTATCCGGTAATGAAAACACCTTTCAGCATTTCAATAACCAATCGGAATACTTCACCGGAACTTTTCCATATCACTATTTCGAGCTATGGATTAGCAATATGCTATTCAAAATATTTCCCTCTGTATCCACAGCTGTAGTGTTAAAGTATATCACCTACCCTTTATTAAAAACTGCAAGCATTTGGGGGCTTTGGTCATTGTTAAAAGATCGCAATAAGCAGCAGCTTTACTTAATACCAATAATCGCTTTAATTACAACGCTTCCCTTGAATCAATTAACTGACTTGGGCGGTAACAGCTGGTCTATTATTACAGATATTTGGATACGCCCTAATTTTATTTCGTATTTTCTGTTTTTAGTACCGTTACTATATTTTTTAATCGAAGAAAAGTATGAATTACTTATAGCTTGGCTATTGTTTCTTCCTCTCGTCTCTACTACTACAGCTCCTGCTGTTTATAGCAGCTTGATTGTTATTGTAGGTTTTATGCGATGGAAAAATTTGCTTACAACAAATCAAGCGATTAAATGGATCATTCTAATTGTTATAAGTGCAATCGGAATTATTTTGTTCTATTCTTTCACTTCAGCTAACTTGTCTTCAGCTGCAGCTGCCCCACAAGGTATCAATTCTTATTTTTTAACCCTGCAGAAACTATGGAAGGCTATTTTGTTTATGAGTATTACACTTTCGCTCCGGGTTGCATTTTTTGTTGCCATCCTTATTGGCTCAGCATACTTCATCTGGCAAAAAAAAGACAACCGAAAACATTCCTTTTTTCAGTTTGCATTGATTGCCTGTTTACTCTCATTCACAGGCATAATAGTTTTTCAGCTGGTACCAACGGTTGACAACACCTATCAGTTTCCTTATGTGGGTTATGCGGCTTTACATCTGTTAACCATTTATTTTTTAATTACGATTTTTAACTCAGAAAAGAGCCGGTCCTTTAAGCTTAGAGTAATTGTACCGGTACTCATCTGGATAACAGTTTATTTATTTCAAACAACCGACCCCTTCGTTTTTAAATCAAGCTCCACTGTAAATTACAATCTTTCTAAGAAAGGTTATTCACAAAATGCAATTTCACGTTTAACCAACTTTTTTAATGAGCATCCCAATGCACAGGGAGCCTATTACATAACGCCTGAAAGCCTATCGACTATTCCCCCTAAAAAGAGACATGCTTTGACTTTTCAGCCGGGTAATGAAATTAGTTTTCTAACCAATTATGGTACACTATTGCCTGTTACCCCCGATTCTGTTTTATACGCCGATTTTAATAATGAGCCTGAGGTACATGCAAAGGCAAAGTCGTTTAACAGGCGAATACCCGGTTACACTTTAATCAATAGTAAAGAAATGAAGGTGAGTTTGACACAGCTAAAATGCAATTTTCTGGTATCAACAGGTATTATTAAATTGGACTTTTTACGCCCTATTGCCCAAACGAAAAATCTCTATTTCTATGAAGTGCGAATTGATTAATAGCTTGTTTCGTTAATTAACTGCTTATGAAACCCCTCTGCCTCTACACTGCCCAATTCCCCTATGGACTAGGTGAACAATTCATTGAAACCGAAATCCATTATTTGGCTGCTGCATTTCCTGAAGTTTTTATTTTCCCTGCCAATGGATCAGGAAAACAAAGAGCGTTGCCCGCCAATGTGAGGGTTATTCAACTGGAGGATGCTAAAAATTATTCCACGCGCAAAGGTTTGGCAGCCTTGGGTATCTGGATATTCGATTGTATTGGTGATACCCTAACGCAACGCGATAAAAAGCTAGCCTTGAGCAGCCTATTGCGCTTGAGTCATTCTGCAGAGGTATTATATCAGTTCTTATCTGCTCAAAAATTGCTACATGCCGTTCATTACACCTATTGGTTCGATGATTGGAGCACCCGACTTTCAGTCCTGGCATCCAACGGTATGATCAGTGGATATGTGTCGCGTGCTCATAGGTTTGATTTATACCATGATAGACGGAAAGAGGGTTTTATTCCATACCGGTTGTTCCAATTGAAGTACGTATCAAAACTGGTACTGATATCGCAAGATGGTAAGAAGTATATGGAAAAGCACTTTCCCCAATATAACGATAAGTATGAACTATCGTACCTTGGGGTGGAGAACAATCTGCCATTTAAAGCGGAAGTAAATACTAATCCCCAATATTTGGTGGTGAGTTGCTCTCGGATGGTAGACATCAAGCGGGTTGATTTAATGGTGAAATCACTGGCACAAATCAAACATCTTCCCATCAAATGGGTGCACTTTGGGGGTGGGGAATTGTTTGAAGAAGTAAAAAAAATGGCCGAAGTATTTCTACCCGGGAATATCGAATGGGAATTAAAAGGGATGATTGCCAATACAGATGTTCTGGAATATTATCGTAATAATGCTGTTGATTTGTTTTTGAATTTGTCGATGAGTGAAGGTTTACCTGTGAGCATCATGGAGGTTGTGAGTTATGGCATCCCTGTTTTAGCTACCGATGTGGGCGGCACTAAAGAAATTGTAAATAGCATCACCGGAAAGCTTGTTCCCTCTGAAATTAATCCTAATGATGTAGCGCACGAAATTGCGTCTCTTTTAAATACTTATTCGCGGGATAAAATCTTGCGCGAAAGGATTTATCAGTTTTGGAATTCAAACTTTAATTCACAAGTTAACTATTTAAATTTCACCCAACTATTTGATTCATTAGATTAGAATAAATATATATGCTCATCTCCATTATCATCCCCTGCCACAACGTGCAAGATTACATCGAAGAATGCGTGGCTTCTGCTTTTAACCAAACTTATAAAAACATTGAAGTCATTTGCATCGACAACAACTCCACCGATCAAACCTGGGCAAAGCTTGAGAAGTTGCAAGCATTGTACCCCTCGTTGGTGATTGACCGGGAATTGAAACCGGGGGCGCCTGCAGCTCGCAACAAAGGACTGAAAATGAGCAAAGGCGAATGGTTGCAGTTTTTGGATGCCGACGATTTGCTGCTGCCCGAAAAAATAGCACACCAAGCAGAGCTTGTGAACGGGAATAACCATGGAGCATTTATTGCAGCCAGTTGTGTGAAGCGCGATTTATTGGGTAACGAGGTGGCTGTTCATCCGGTGGAGGATCATCCGTTCAAGAGTCTTTTTGTGACGCAATTGGGCAATACCTGCTCCAATTTATGGAATCGACAGTACATAGAACAAATTGGTGGTTGGGATGAAACCCTCAAAAGCAGTCAGGAGGCCGATTTAATGTTTCGTTTGTTACAGGTAAATCAAGAGGTGATTTTTGATTTTGAACCTTTGACGGTTGTGCGCGAGCGCCCTTTTGGGCAGATTTCGCAAAGCAATCACTCCGAAAAATGGCAACGCTTCTTTTATAAACGCATCGAAATGCTGGAATGGTTGCAACTCTATACCCCCGAGTATTACAAAACCGAAAATGCCTTTTATCAGGATGCCCTGTTTGGCATACTGAAAATAATGGCACAAGAAGATTTTAATGCAGCCAACCGGCTTTACAAACAATACCTGAAAGGGCATTATCACCCCTCGGCCACCCAAAGCCATTCCACCAAACCGTATGTGCTGCTATTTAGTGTTTTAGGGTTTCGTGGAGCAGAAAGATTTAGAAAGTGGTTGGGTAAAAAGTAAAAACAAAGTTATAATACTTGAGCTTGAAAAATACCTTTTCAAGCTCAAGTATGAATACGTTATTAACAAGTTGGACTTTATAATACTATGTCGAAAATACTAATTACAGGTGCAGCCGGTTTTATTGGCTTTCATCTAACTGAGCTTTTAATAAAACAAGGTCATATTGTTTATGGTATTGACTCGCTCAACAGCTACTATGATCAATCGCTGAAAAACAACCGAGTAAAACACCTTAGTGCATACAGCAATTTCTCTTTTTCACCGGGAAATATTTGTGATAAAGGACAGTTAAACGCGTTGTTTGAATCGCATAATTTTGAAATAGTTATAAATCTGGCTGCCCAGGCGGGTGTTAGATATAGTATTGATCATCCACAGGAGTATATTAATAATAATGTTGTAGGTTTTTCAAACATTCTGGAAGTTTGTCGGCAATATAAAGTATTTCACTTGATTTATGCATCATCCAGCTCTGTATATGGTAATTCCATAAATATACCTTTCAACGAGTCGAATAATACAGATCAACCTGTCTCGTTATACGCTGCCACAAAAAAATCGAACGAAGCACTTGCCTACAGCTATGCCCACCTTTTTAATATTCCGATAACAGGCCTTCGTTTTTTTACCGTATATGGACCTTGGGGAAGACCTGATATGGCTTACTTTTCGTTTACAAGAAAAATTCTGAACCAAGAACCGATACCTGTATTTAACAACGGTAACCTTGAACGGGATTTTACCTACATTGATGACATAACAGTGGCCATATCAAAACTACTGGATCATCCTTTTAATGTTAATGAAGGCAAGCATAGAATCTATAATATTGGCAACAATCACCCGGTTAAACTACTTGAATTTATCTCTACGTTAGAAAAACATATTGGAATAGAAGCCAGAAAGCAATTTTTGCCAATGCAAGATGGGGATGTTCTTAAAACTTATGCCGATATATCTAAATTAGAAGATGCGATTGGTTATAGACCTCAAACTTCTATTGATACAGGTCTGAAACAATTTGTAAACTGGTACCGCCAGTATTATTTAATCTAATAATACCCCTTAATTATGCTAAAAATAGGTCACTTTAATGCCACACGCTATTGGCAAAAATATGCTTTTGCTCATCCTCCCAAAGGCACAATATATAAAAGAGCTGTGGACATACCCTGGCATTTAACCAGTACCACTAACCAGTTTTTACTTAATACAAAATGGGTACTGCCATTTCAGGGATTTGATTTGCTACATACCTATAATAGTATTATCCCTTATAATATTCCCTGGATTGTTGAGGTCGAATCGTTACTTCCGCGCTATGGGCAGATGCATGAAGCAAATAAAGTATATCAGTGGGCGATAAAAAGATTATTATCCGAGTCCTGCAAGAAAATTGTTTTTGTCTCCAAGTCAGCCAAGCAGTTAAACGAGCAGCGCATGTTCAATTGGGGAATATCACCGGAAAAGATGACGGTAATATACCGGGCTGTGGAAACATATAATGATCTCTCCAAGCAAGAATCTACCTTTAATATTTTGTTTGCTGGAAATGGATTTTTCAGAAAAGGTGGGATCGAGCTCCTAAAAGCATTTCAACAGATTACGAATAAAGACATTCGCCTTACTATCATCTCATCGTTCGAGGTCGATTGGAAAGTAATTCCTTCGCAAGAAGAAATTGATTGGGTAAAGAAAGTCATTGCCAAAGATGATCGCATTACTGTAAAAGTAAATTTGCCACACAACGAGGTAATACAATATATGCAACGGGCTCATGTTTTTGTAGCGACTACCTTGGCCGATCCTTTTAACAATACGATACTAGAAGCAATGGCTTGTGGCACTGCCATCATTGCCAGCACAGCAGGAGCAATACCTGAATTTGTTGAAGACAGAAAAAATGGATACTTGATAAATTTAAACAATCACGCATCTACTGACGCTATCAATTTTATTAATGAAAATATCGTTAAGCTATTTAACTCATCAGAGTTAAACGAAAGTATGCGTTCTGAATCAATGAATATTGCTCAAAAAAACTTTTCGATAGAACATAGAAACTTTCATCTAAAAACAATATTATGCAAGTAATATCATTCTTTTTGCCTAATGTTAATTTAGATAAAATTCCTACTGACATTGAGCACTATTGGGATTGGTAGACAAAAACGGAAAATCTTTCAAATTTTTTTTGGCATTTTCACTGGGTTTTGAAGACATATCTCTTAAAATATGGGGACACACCTAAAACCCGCTATCTGTCAATCGCAAATGCATAGTTACTACTATACAACCTGTATAGTTACTACTATAGGACCTGTATAGTTACCGCTATACGACTTGTATAGCTACTACGATATAACCTGTATAGTTTTCGGCTATTGTTTTTCGGGAAATTACACAAGTCGGTACGTATGGGTGTGTATGACAGAAACCGGATCCCTGAGGTAGGAATCCGGTTTTGAACGGTGAAAAGTTGGCTAGTTCACCACCGTCAAATCAAAATCGCTTCGGGTGGTCACCACCGATTTCCGGTTTTGATAGGAGGTGCGGATTTCCAGCGAGTAGGTGCCTATGGGCAGGCTCTCGGGCACGAAGAAGAGCAACTCGGTGGGTTTGTTCTTCACCACGTTCTCCATCTTGATGGCTTCGCCGGCGGGGTTGATCATGAAGATGCCCGCTTCGGGATGATCCGAAATCTTGAGCAGGCTGCCCTTGATGGACACAATTTGGCCATGGGTGAGGGTGTCGTTGGTGGTGCCGGTCTTCAGGTCGGTTACCGATACCAGTACCGGTTTCACGGCAACACCATCCACCCGTTCCACCACAATGGCCGGGATCACATCGGTGAGCCGCTTGCCGGGCCGGATGTTGAGCTTTATGGCGTGCTTGTTTTTAGAGAACCCCTCGGAGGGTGAGTTGAACACACCCGAAACGGATGGGTAGATGGCGAAGAGCTCGGTGCGGATGGCATGGCCATTCTTGAGCAGGTCGAACAGAGCCTGACTGTACTCCTCAATCACCGAATAGGCTTCGGCCTTGGTGACGGTGGAGCCCCGGCTGATCATGTTCTCGATGATTTGTTCCTCACCAACAACCTGCGCGTCGGTGGTTACCGCCATATAGTCGTTTGGATCGGCGGTTAGTTGATTCTCAATTAAATGAAATCTAAGTGACATAACTGATAATTTAAGTAAAACCTAAAAGGTTCACCGGCCTCCTCTTCCTAGAGTTTTTCCGGTTCGCGGGTCGATGACCAGCCGGTGACTTCCTTTATGATGTTATGAATCACAGATATAAGTTAATAAATATTCCAATTGCCAAACAAAAAAAAGGTTGGTTTTTTTGAACAAAGCACTCAGTTTTTCGATCAGTCTGATTTATGTTAGCTGATAGGACGCCTTCGGCTTTAGGTGTTAGCTGATAGCTGTTAGCTAATAGTTACCAGCTACCAGCTAGGAGCTACGAACTAATAGCTACCAGCTAATCGCTACGAGCTAAGAACTAACACCTACGAGCTAACCGCTACGAGTTAATAGCTAACCGCTACGAGCTACCAGCTAAGAACTACCACCTAATAACTAAAAGCAATGGATAGTTTTAGTTTCAAAGATTTACAGGTTTGGCAAAGGTCTCTTCAATTTGCCGATAAAGTCATTCATTTGACTGAGCAGCTCAATACCCAACAGAGGCATTACCGTTTGATTGAGCAGATAGAGGCAGCATCGGCATCTGTAGCGCAAAACATAGCAGAGGGGAAGGGACGGTATTCTTCAAAGGAATTTAAACAGTTTCTTTATTATGCCCGCGGCTCACTGTATGAAACAGTAACCCTGATAAATCTTTTTGCTTTGCGGGATTGGATTACTCAAGTGCAACAGGAGGAACTGGAAGAAGAGGCCGCAGAGATAGGCAAAATGCTCAATGGCTTAATCAACTCAATAAAAGTTGGCTGATAGGAGTTAGCTGTTAGTTGATAGCTGATAGTTGTTAGGAGTTAGCTTAGAACTAATACCTATCAGCTACCAGCTAACCGCTACCAGCTACGAACTAATCGCTACGAACTAACACCTACGAGCTAATGGCTAACCGCTACCAGCTAAACCTAAACCGCAAAACCGTTTAATGGAAAAATATCTCAATAGATGAATAAGCAAAAAGTATTAATCGTTTTCGGCACCCGTCCCGAGGCCATTAAGATGGCACCCATCGTCAAGCAGATGGATGCTGTTGAAGAGTTTGAAACGCGGGTGTGTGTCACAGCCCAACATCGCGAGATGCTCGATCAGGTTTTGACGTTGTTCAATATACAGCCACACTACGACCTGAACCTGATGAAACCCGGCCAGGATTTGTACGATGTGACTACTAACGTTTTGGTTGGAATGAGGCCGGTATTGGAGGATTTTAAACCCGATATTGTATTGGTTCACGGCGATACGGCCACTTCCACAGCTGCTGCCCTTGCGGCATTCTACAAACAGATTCCGGTGGGGCATGTTGAAGCAGGGTTGCGCACCAACGACATCTATTCCCCATGGCCCGAAGAGATGAACCGTCAGCTCACCGGTCGGATGGCCACCTGGCATTTTGCGCCAACACTTTGGGCTGCAGGCAACCTGGAACGAGAGAATATACCACAGAGGCAGATTGTTGTAACAGGCAATACCGTTATTGATGCGCTTCAAATGGGAGTGGCCATCATCGATGAGTCAGCGGATATTAATCAATCAATTGTTCAAACCCTTTCCCTCCATATTGATGGTTTTGAAAAGGCACTATTAAAAAAACGCATGATATTGGTGACCGGCCACCGAAGAGAGAATTTTGGTGATGGCTTTTTGAATATTTGCCAGGCCATTAAAGAGTTGGCTGAAGAAAATGGGGATGTGATGATCGTTTATCCGGTTCATCTTAATCCCAATGTGCAAAATCCTGTGAACGACCTGTTGGGTAACATCCCCAACGTGTTCCTGATTCCACCGCAAGACTATCTGCCATTCATCTACCTGATGAAGCATTCGTATTTGGTGTTGACCGATAGTGGGGGAATACAGGAGGAGGCTCCAGGGTTGGGCAAACCCGTCTTGGTGATGCGCAACACCACCGAACGCCCCGAAGCGGTTGAAGCGGGAACCGTCAAGCTCGTGGGCACCGACCCTCAACTGATTAAAAAAGAGGTTCAACAACTGCTCAATGAGCCAGCTCTCTACCAACTAATGTCCAAAGCCAATAACCCCTATGGTGATGGACAGGCATCGCAGCGAATCATTAGGTTTTTGAAAGAGAATTTGTTGTAGAAGGGAATGATTGAGGATTTGATTAACTGATTAACTGATTAATTGAGTATTTGATTAACTGATTATTTGAGGATATGAAGGTTTACTCGTTTGAAAAATTGGAGGTGTGGCAAAACAGCAGGGTGCTTGTAACAGCTATTTACCAGATCACGAATAAGTTTCCTCAGGAGGAGCGGTTTGGGTTAACGAATCAACTGCGTAGAGCCTCGGTAAGTGTTTCTTCTAATATAGCTGAAGGCAACAGCCGTTTTTCCCCGAAAGATAAAGCTCATTTTTTTCAAATCTCATTCTCCAGCTTGATGGAGGTGTTGAACCAATTGATTCTTGCCCATGATTTACAGTTTATCTCTGAAGCTGAAATACTTGAGTTAAGACCTATGATTGATGAGATTGCCAATAAACTAAACGCACTCTATAATTCACAATTTCCCAAATAATCAATTCCTCAAATAATCAGTTCCTCAAATAATCAGTTCCTCAATTCAACGATCTGGAGGAATAGTTTAATAGCCACCGGCTTCAGGGGTTTAGTGAATAAATACCTATCTTAGCAATCTTAAAATAGAACATTAACAATGCAAACACCAACAGTTTCCATCATCGGGATGGGGTATATAGGCCTTCCAACGGCAGCATTGATTGCGAATAATCGAATACAGGTGACAGGGTATGACATCAACCCAGAGGTGGTTGAAACCATTAACCGTGGTGAGATTCATATTGTGGAGCCGGGTTTGAAGGAAATGGTGGCCAGCGCGGTTCAGGCCGGTTACTTAAAGGCCTGCACCCAGCTTAGGGAGGCCAGTGTGTACCTTATTGTGGTGCCCACACCCTTTAAGCAAAATCGGGAACCCGACATTTCGTTCGTGGAGGCTGCAACACGCAATGTACTTCCTTTATTGAAGCCCGATGATTTGTTGATCATCGAATCCACCTCACCAGTGTTGACCACCGAAAAGATGGCGGATATTATCTTCGATGTTAGGCCTGAGTTAGTGGGCAAAATTTATATGGCTTATTGTCCTGAGCGAGTTTTGCCGGGTAAAGCATTGGAGGAGATGGTTGAGAACGATCGGGTGATTGGCGGAATTGATGCTGCCAGCACCCGTAAGGCCATGGATTTTTATGGCTTGTTTGTGAAGGGGCAGTTGCACCCCACCAATTCGCGCACTGCAGAGATGTGCAAATTGGTTGAGAATGCCTCGCGCGATGTGCAGATTGCCTTTGCCAATGAGCTTTCGATTATTTGCGACAAGGCTGGTATCAATGTGTGGGAACTGATTGGCTTGGCCAACAAACATCCACGGGTGAACATCCTGCAGCCCGGTTGTGGCGTGGGGGGGCACTGCATCGCAGTGGATCCTTGGTTTCTGGTGTCCGACTATCCCGAACAGGCGCACGTGATCAGGCAAGCCCGTCAAATCAACGATTACAAGGCGGAGTGGAGCACCGGTAAGATTCTGGAAGCAGCCATGAAATTTGAAGTGGAGAATGGCCGTCAGCCGGTGATTGCTTGCATGGGGTTGGCCTTTAAACCCGATATTGATGATTTGCGCGAATCGCCGGCCAAGTATATTGCATCGCGCATTGTGGCCGAGGCACGAGGCGAGGTGTTAATTGTGGAGCCCAACATCGAAAAACATGCCAGTTATACACTAACGGCGTATCACGAAGCCTATCAAAAAGCCGATATCGTGGCTTGGCTGGTGCGGCATAAGGAGTTTGGTGCTTTGGGAAAAGATGACCACAAGGTGGAATTGGATTTTTGTGGGGTGAGGAGATGAAGTTAGCTTATATCGATTTTATAAATAATGATATACGACAGTATGAAAATCCAGTTGGTTTCCATTATTATCCCATCTTACAATAAGGCGGCCTATATTGCCGAAACCTTGGAATCTCTTATTAGTCAAAGTTACAGCCATTGGGAAGCCATTGTTGTGGACGATGGTTCCAATGATCAATCCATAGCGATTGTTGAAAACTATTGCAAGCAAGATCGCCGCTTCCGGCTTTTCCTGCGGGAGCACCTACCCAAGGGAGGTTCCACCTGTCGGAACATTGGTTTGGGAAATGCCCGGGGCGAATATGTTATTTTCTTGGATGCCGATGATTTGTTGACTGGCAGTTGCCTAGCCAATAGGCTCGAACATTTCCGTCATTATCCCGATCATCATTTTCTTGTTTTTTCAGGTGGCACTTTTTATGCGCGCATTGGGGATAGTAATTCACAATGGATCCCCCCTCAAGGAAGTCATTTGAAACAGTTTTTGGCGCATACCATGCCATGGAATATTTCACTACCCATTTGGAAGACTTCATTTTTGAAAGGGTTGGGCGGTTTTGACGAAGCGTACCCCCGGTTGCAGGATGTGGAGTTGCATTCGCGTGCATTATTGCAGGAGGGCGTCAAGTACCGGGTAATTGGTGGAGCACCCGATTTTTATTATCGTATTGATGAAAATCGCAAGTTGAAAGCACCCTATCAGTTTGTGGAAACGTTTGTTCGTGCCGTGGAGTTATATACAACCAAAATGGCTCAAAGTATTGCATCCAACAAGGAGGCTAAAGTATTGTTGAAAGCATTGAATGGAACCTATCAGTCGGCTTATTTAACAGCCCAGGTTCAATGCGATTTGGGCAATATATCAAAGGACGAGCGTAACAGGCTGTTCGATTGCATTAGAACCTTTCACCAGCCCAATGGGCTCTTTAAATTTTACATTCTTGGATTGGTAAAAGGCCTCCATCGTTTTAAAGGCTATAACCGCCTAGTAAAAAAACTTTTATCCGGTGTGTAAATAAATAGCGGTATAACGTTTGGCGATGTTACTGTAACCTAATCTTGTCCCGCCACACCACAAACCGCCACACCGTCAAACCAACCCACCGAATAGCACACACCGACACACCCTCTAACCCTATTAGCTAGCATCCATGACCATCGCCCTCCTCACCGACGGTATTTACCCATTCACCCTGGGTGGCATACAGAAACACAGCTACTACCTGGCCAAATATTGGGCACGGCAAGGTGTTGGTGTGCACGTGTACCACCCCAATCATTATGAGGAGGCTACCTTGGAGGAGCATTTTGCCATGGAGGAGTTGCAGTACATCCGGTTTTATTATGTAGCGCATCCCACCTCCATGCGCTTTCCGGGGCACTATATCGTCAACAGCTACCGCTATTCCATAGCACTTTACAAGGCTGTGAATCAATCACTATACGATGGTATTTATGCCCAGGGCTTTACCGGGTGGTATTTCTTAAGGCAGCAGCCTAATCATCCCAAACTCACCAGCAACCTGCACGGGTTAAATATGTTTCAGCGGTACATCAACCTTAAAGATAAAGTTCAGTTGTTAGCGTTACAGATACCTGCGCGAAGCATAATAATGAACTCGGCCAAACAGATCTCCTTGGGAGGGCAATTGACCGATATCCTCTATCGACATGGTGCCAAACCAGGCACGGTGCATGAGGTGCCCAACGCCATTTCGCCGGAGTGGTTGGTGGAATTTAAACCTGACAGGATTAATCACCAATTTGGTAATAATCCTGTCAGGTTTGAAAATTCCATCCGCCGCTTCATCTTCATTGGCCGCTACGAACGGTTGAAAGGTATCGAGGAGATTCATGCCGTTCTGCAGCAACTGATGGCTGAAGGATGTCTGTTTGAGTTTCATTTTATTGGGCCTATACCGGAGGAAAAACGGTATGCGGAACAACGGTGTGACGGTATGATGGTAAACGGTATGCGGTATAACGGTAATACGGTGGACGGTAAAACGGTCTGCGGTCAACGGTCAGCGGTGGACGGTCAACGGTATGACGGTATGACGGTGGATGGTCAACAGTCAGCGGTTAACGGTTTGGATCCCCACACCGCAAACCGCGCAACCAACACACCGCACACCGCAAACCTCACCCCGACAGACCCCAAACCCTCATACCAACAAACCGACACCCCGACACACCCCAAACCATCATCCCGACATCCCGACGTACCGCAAACCCCACACCGGAAACCGACAAACCCCACACCGCAAACCGATAAACCGCACACCGACACACCCCACACCGCACACCGACCGACCGCCACACCGCACTCAATCATCTATCACGGTGCCATCACCTCGCAGGAAACCATCCGGCAGCTATTGTACGAAAGCGATGTGCTGGTTTGTCCATCCTACTCCGAAGGGATGCCTACGGTTATATTGGAGGCCATGGCATGCCAATGTGCTATCATCGCCACCGATGTGGGCGCCACGGGCGAATTGGTCGATCCACACAACGGCTGGCTGATAAAGGGTGATATTGTGCAAGGCCTTAAAAAAGCCATGCAGGAAGCAGTGGCATTGGATAACGAAACCTTACAGCACATGAAAGAGGCGTCGTATCAAAAAGTTAAGGAGAAATACACCTGGGATGTGGTGGCGCAGAAGAGTTTAGAGGTGATTAGGTGTTAGCTGATAGGACGCCTTCGGCTTTAGGTATTAGCTGATAGTTGTTAGGAGTTAGCTTAGAACTAATACCTATGAGCTACGAACTAACCACTACCAGCCCCGAACGACAAACAACGAACGACGACTCACGACAAACGAATAATAAAAGACGACCCACACACCGCATTGCCAGTTAATACCTCATCCTTACAGAAAAAGAAATATTTTGACCATGAAAAATGCTTTAACCAATTTATTAAAGAACAATACATTTTACTATCTGTTTTTGATCATCATCTGTGTATGGCACTTATGGAGCTTGATTTACAGCCCACTACCTTGGTTTGATGAAACTTTTTTTGTTTCCATCACAAAAGCTTTGCTGAATGGTCATGGGTTCATGTTGGAGGTTTGCCCCATACAAACTGAGGGCAAAGAAGTACTGACCTACGGACCGGTTTACTTTTCATTTACTGGTCTTTCCTTTCTAATTTTCGGCACAGGGATCTTCCAGTTCCGAATCGTGGCCTTGTTTTTCGCAGCATTATCCATTGCAGTTTTCAGCCGCATGGCTTCCAGACTGAAAATGGGCATTGTTGTTACCCGTATTTTGAGCCTTCTTTTAATCTTTGATGTAATCACTGTACAAAGCAGCCACAGTGGACGGATGGATATGGTTGCCCTGTTTTTTGGACTTGTGGCTTGGTGGGCTTATCTCCATGTAGGAAAAAATATTAAATATACCATCGTTATGGCCATTGCAGGTGTAACAGCGGTTTTAACCACACCGCGTGTCGCCATTGTTGTTTTTCCACTTTTTACATATGCCTTAGTGCAATTGTTGAAATCAAATAGTTGGTTGCGGGCAGGCCTGATTACTCTTCTTCCGGCCTTTGTTTATTATGTTTGGATTGTATTTGCCTTTGGTTCGATAAATGGGTTGATTGAGCATTTTGCAGGTGCTGAAATGCAGAACACCGATTCGGCCAATAATATTTTTAATTATTTGGGTGGAAATCTTTATGTTCCTTTCCATCAGTGGCCATTGATTATAATTGGGGTGTTGACAGCGGCATGGCTAATTGTTAAGCGAATGAATCTTCCAACACTATTTTTAATAACACTGCCGATTATCACCTTTTATATTGTGGTAGCCGATACCGGTGCTTACAGCGCACTGATCATGCCTTTTGGTATTTGCTCATTGGATTGGGGATTCGGATGGCATTGGATGTTGAAATGCCAAAAATTGCAAAAAGAAGTTTCTATTGTGCCTTAGTGCTTGTAGCCATTTGCAATATTGGCATTTTCACCATTAAAACATTTACCATTATAGGGAGTTTGGGAATGCGCGATCCTGAGCCACTTCAGGAATGGGTAGTTCAACACCTCCCTTCTCACTCAAAAATAGTGGGCGATGATAGGTTTTATTATGCATGTATCAAAAATGACTGCGATTACCAATATCTTGATAGGGTGAAAGATCATGATACAAGAGCCAGGTTTCATGCATGTACTTACAAACCTGATTTCTTATTTATCTCAACACAAACCTCTCCGGCAGTAATTGATGCCTATACAAAGGAATTTCACTTTTTGGAGACAATTAACTATCTCCCTTCTAATGAAAATTCTTTTATCACCAACATCATAAGGCGATTACCCATTGCGATTCAATCAAGTTACGAAGGTGCCTTGATACGGGTGAAACCGAGAGAGTGTTTTGCCATAGATGAAAAAGATGAATCAAAGAGTCTCACAGAATGAAATTAGAAACTCAGCGATCCTCTACACCTATTCTGCGCACTTTGCGGTTAAAGGGTAACCGCGGAGGATTGCGGGGAGAAAAGAGAAATATAGCTTTGCGCTCTCTGCGCCACCTTAGCGCTCTTTGCGGTTAAAAGAACCCGCGGAGGTCGCTGAGGGATTACGCTGAGGTCGCGGAGAAAATAATCGACTTAGCGTTCTTTGCGCCGACTTAGCGCACTTTGCGGTTAAATGGTAAGTGTAGAGGTCGCAGTGGAGAAAATTGATTAATTTTGCTTCCTTTGCTTTAAGAATCTAATCCAACAACATTGATAATTCTAAATAACATTTTTTCATCATTTTTATGGGCTACCTCTACATTTTCGGCTGCATTCTCTTTACGGTTTACGGCCAGTTAATATTAAAATGGCGTATGAACCTCAAGGGGGCTTTGCCCGAGGCGTTGGACGACAAGCTGCTGTTTATGGCCAGGTTGTTCCTCGACCCTTGGTTGCTGAGTGGTTTTGGAGCCGCCTTTGTGGCCAGCCTCTTTTGGATGGCTGCCTTGACCAAGTTCGAGCTCTCCTTTGCCTACCCGTTGATGAGCCTATCGTTCCTGCTGGTGTTCCTGCTGAGCATGTGGCTCTTTGGCGAAGCCTTCACTTGGGGTAAACTCATTGGGTTGGGGATGGTGATGGGTGGATTAATTGTTGCTGTAAAATATTAGATTTATGAAGGTTGCAATCATTGGTGCAAGTTATTTGCAGTTGCCGCTTTATCTCAAAGCAAAAGAAATGGGAATTGAAACCGTTGGTTTTGCTTGGGAAGAGGGAGCTGTTGCTAAGGGGTGCTGTGGCACTTTTTATCCTCTTTCGATCGTTGAAAAGGACGAGATACTTCAAGTTTGCCTCCGGGAAAAGATTGATGGCATATTGACCATTGCTTCGGATGTAGCGGTAACGACTGTCAATTACGTTGCTGAAAATATGGGACTGACAGGCAATAGCATCCTTTCGGCCAGCTATTCCACCAATAAGTTTTTAATGAGGCAGTGTTTGCAAAATGCAGGCGTGAGCTGTCCCGCGTTTTTCCCTGTTGGCTCAGTAACCGAGTTGGAAGTTTTTGAACAAAACTTATCATATCCTTTGATTGTCAAACCCGTTGACCGTTCGGGGAGCAAAGGGGTGTCGAAAGTGCATGATTTTGAGTCACTACAACGAGCCACCAGTATTGCGCTTGAGGCATCCTTGTCGGGACAGGCCATTGTTGAAGGGTTTGTGGATGGGGTGGAGGTTAGCGTGGAAATCATAAGTTGCGATGGACTCCATTATCCTCTAGCCATAACCGATAAAGAGACCTCGGGTTCTCCTCATTTTGTGGAGTTGGCCCATCATCAACCCAGCCAGCTTGATGCGAAAGTGCAGCAAATGATTTTTGAAGCCGCAATGAAAGGGTTGGATGCATTGGGGATTCGTTTTGGCGCTAGCCACTCTGAGTTTATCATATCCAAAGGAGGCATTTTTATTACAGAAATAGGTGCTCGGATGGGGGGTGATTTTATTGGTTCCGATCTTGTTTTCCTATCAACAGGCTATGATTTTTTAAAGGGGGTGCTCGATGTGGCGCTTAATCGGTTCGAAATTCCTATCCTTAATAAGCCTGCCTTCAGTGGTGTCTATTTTTATTCAGAAAGCACGCCCAAGGTTTTGGATATCATAAAAGAAAATGGAAAGTATCCTTTTATTGTCCAATCGGAGTTGCATTATGAAAACACTGTTCCGCTGACTCAAAGCTCCGACCGGTCGGGTTATTTCATTTATAAGAGTAATCACAAAATAGAGATTTAAATGCTGCTATCATTTATTGTACCAGTATATCATGGTGAGCAAACTGTAAAGCCGTTGTATGAATCCATTCAGACTGCTTGTTCGAAATACCAATATTCTTTTGAGGTGGTGTTTGTTTGGGATTGCGGCCCCGACCAATCATGGGATCGTATTACCGAATTGAAACAAACCTACCCCGATAATATTAAGGCCATTTGGTTGTCGAGGAATTTTGGACAACATAATGCCATAATTTGTGGTTTTGCCCATGCCGATGGTGATTTTATGGTGACCATGGATGAAGACCTTCAACACAATCCCGATGAGATTGTGCTTTTGATGGAGAAACAGCGCGAAACAGATGCTGATGTTGTTTATGGGCATTATCCCGAGCGGGAGCACAATGGATTTCGGAATGCCACATCGTGGATGTTGAAAAAACTCTTGGAAATTGGTGTGCCAGGTCTGCATAAGCATTATTCGGCTTACCGCTTGTTGAAGCGTGATATTGCCTTGGCAACGGTTGAAATGCAGAATTCCTATACTTTTTTGGATGGCTATTTGTCGTGGATTACCAGTAATGTTACCTCCGCGGTTGTTAGCCATAACACCCGGCAGGGAGGGGTGAGCTCCTACACCCTAAAGAAGTTGGTGAACCATTCGATCAATATTTTTGTTACCTTTTCCAATCTTCCCATTAAAATGGTAACCTATCTGTCGATGCTGTTTCTTGTTTTTACTTTTGGTTATTCGCTTTATATTTTGATTGAAAAGTTGTTCTTCAACAATCTGATCCCGGGTTTTGCATCCATGATCGTGATGCTTGGTTTTGGCATTGGCTCCATTTTGTTTGGCATATCGGTTATTGGCGAATATATCCATCGAATCAATCTTAAAACCACAAAAAGGCCTAACTATAGAGTATCAAAGCTATTATGAATAATGTTCTAGGAATAATTGGTGCTGGTGTTTTAGGCCAGCATATAGCCCATTATGCTATCTTATCGAAAGAATTTGCAAGAATCGTCTTTTTTGATGATACGTTTGAGAAGGGTGCCATCACAAATCATGGAATTGTTGTTGGGTCTTTAAATGATGTGAGGCAACAGATAGAATCGAATTTAATTCAAAATTTAGTAATTGGTATAGGATATAATCACTTGGAAAGGCGGGAATCAATTTTCAATGAATATCAAAGCCTGATTAATTTTCCTAATCTTATCCATAACACCTGTTATATTGATTGTACAGTTTTGTTAGGTCATGGTAATATTTTTCTGCCGGGTTGTATTATTGATATGGGAAGTGTTGTTGGGAACAATAATTTTTTTAACCCTGGGGTAATATTGGCACACGATAATTCTTTAGGGAATCATAATTTTTTTGCACCTGGTGTTCGATTTTCGGGCTTTGTAAAGACAGGCAGTAAATGTTTTTTGGGAACAGGCACTGTCGCGGTCGATAATATTGAAATTACTGATGACGTGAAAACCGGTGCGGGTTCCTTGATAAATAAAAATCTTAATGTTGCAGGCTTGTATTACGGTGTTCCTGCGAAAATTTTTTCTGGCCATAATGATGTTAAATAAAATATACTTCCCCCATCTCAATGGGATTCGATTTATCGCTGCTTTTCTGGTGATTGTGCACCACATTGAGCAACTCAAGAGTATTTTCAAACTGCCATCGTTGTGGGGGGGGGCAGGCCTGTTATCCCGCTTTATTTCGGTGATTGGCCCCCAAGGCGTGGTGCTGTTCTTTGTATTAAGTGGGTTTTTAATCACTTACCTGTTGTTGGCCGAAGAGGCTAAATCATCCACCATCAGCGTGAAGAAGTTCTATGTGCGCAGGATCTTACGCATTTGGCCACTCTATTTGTTGATAGTGGTTCTGTCGCTGTTTGTGTTTCCATATTTTAACCTTCTAACGTTGCCTGGGTTTGGTATCGACGTTGTGCAGGATCAGTTATGGTTGAAATTGCTGCTATACCTTTTCTTTTTCGCCAATTTGGTGTTGGCTCTGCTTGGCATTGTGCCTTATGCCTCGCAAACATGGAGTATTGGTACCGAGGAGCAGTTTTACCTGGTTTGGCCGGTTATTGTTAAGCAGGTAAAAAAGTATCGCTTGCTGTTGATGGTGGTGATTGTTGTGCTCTATAACCTGGTGCGGTTCTATTTGGCATCGCCCATTTCCGATGGTTTGCCTTATAAGGCCATCATCAGGGCATTCTGGGGAGGGTTCACCATCGACTGCATGGCCATTGGCGGTTTTTTTGCTGTGCTGCTGTTCCAGAAACAGGTTCTGTTGAAATGGTTCCTCAACAATACGGTGTTCTATCTATCGTTGGTGGCGGTGGTAACGGCCTGGGCATTGGGGATCTATATCCCTTATTTCAACGCAATTTTTTATGCCGGCCTCTATGGCATCATCCTGCTTAACTTTGCAGCTGGAGAAAATATCCGCATCAATCTCGAAAACAGTGTGTTCAACTATTTGGGCAATATCTCCTATGGCTTGTATATGTTGCACCCCATTGCCATCACCCTGGCCATCCGTTTTGCCATGCACTACGGTTTGGTGAGCAATTGGATCATCTACCCGTTAACTTTGTTGTTGACCGTTGGTTTGTCGGCTCTCAGCTACCATTATTACGAGCGTTATTTCCTGCGGTTCAAATCACGATTTGCGGTGGTGGAAAGCGGGGCAGGGAAGTGAATGGATCCGCATGAACGCATTAATGCAGGATTCCGGATTACCATTTCCTGAATTTGAAAAAGATGAAAAGCAGGGATTTGGAAAATAAATAAAAAGTGATAGCGTCGTGGCGGTAAGAGTTAACCGCAGAGAGCGCAAAGAAAAGAATGCGGAGGACGCAAAGTTTTTCTCTTAGCGAACTTGGCGCAATCTTAGCGTCATGGCGGTAAGATTTTAACCGCAGAGAGCGCGAAGAAAAGAACGCGAAGGGCGCAAAAATTTTTTCTTAGCGAACTTGGCGCAATCTTTGCGTCTTGGCGGTAAAAAAAGTTTTAACCGCAGAGAGCGCAAAGACTATTTTCTTTGTCATCTTTGCAGTAAAAAAACGAACTTTAAAATACAACAATCAATATGATCCCATTCAATCAACCCCACATCACCGGCAAGGAGGTGCACCACATCTATGGTGCCGTGGCTACCGGCCACATCAGCGGCAACGGCAAATACACCAAGCTTTGCCAGAACTATTTTGAGAAGCGTTTCGGCTTCAAAAAAGCGTTGCTCACCACCAGTTGCACCGATGCCCTGGAGATGTGTGCCCTGCTGCTCGACATCCAACCGGGCGATGAGGTGATTCTTCCATCCTACACATTCGTGAGCACAGCTTTGGCCTTTGTGCGACAAGGGGCTGTGTTGCGTTTCGTGGACAGTCGCCCCGATCACCCCGGGATGGATGAAGATTCCATTGAACCGCTGGTCAATGCCCGCACCAAGGCCATCGTGCCGGTTCATTATGCAGGCGTGGCGTGCGACATGGATAAAATTATGACCATCGCCAACAAACACAATATTTTTGTGGTGGAAGATGCCGCACAAGCCATCGACAGCTATTACAAGGGCAAAGCACTGGGAAGCATTGGCCATTTGGGTTGTTTCTCATTCCATGAAACCAAAAACATACAGTGTGGCGAGGGTGGTTTGCTGGCCATCAACGACCAGCGGTTTGTCAAGCGCGCCGAGATCTTGTGGGAAAAAGGTACCAACCGGGCCGAGTTTTTCAGGGGTGAAGTGAACAAATACGGATGGGTGGACACAGGCAGCAGTTTTTTGCCGGGTGAAATCACAGCCGCGTTCCTGTGGGCACAGCTCGAAGAGTTGGATAAGATACAAGACCGCCGCCGCGAATTGTGGCAAGCCTATGAAGCCGGTTTGAAGGATTGGGCGCTCCAAAATCAGGTGCAGCTGCCTTATGTGCCAGAGTTTGCCACCGTGAATGGCCACATGTTCTACCTGGTTTGCCCCAATGGCGCATTCCGATCGGCATTGATTGCCCACCTCAAGTCGCAGGGCGTCCATGCCGTGTTCCACTACCTGAGCCTGCACGACAGCGATTTTTACCGCCAAAAGCACGATGGCCGTGATTTGCCCCACAGCGACCGCTATTCGGATTGCCTAGTCCGCTTGCCCTTGTTCTATGACTTGGAGGAGCAGGTGAAGGTGATAAGGGCAGTGACGGAGTATAAAGGCTGATTTAATTGAGTATGTGATTAATTGAGTATGTGATTAACTGATTAATTGATTATTTAAGGATATGAAGATTTACTCGTTTGAAAAATTGGAGGTGTGGCAAAATAGTAGGGTTCTCTTAACAGCTATTTACCAACTCACGAAAAAGTTTCCTCAGGAAGAACGGTTTGGACTAACGAATCAACTGCGTAGAGCCTCTGTAAGTGTTTCTTCTAATATAGCTGAAGGCAATAGCCGTTTTTCACCGAAAGATAAAGCTCATTTTTTTCAAATCTCATTTTCCAGTTTGATGGAAGTATTGAACCAATTGATTCTTGCCCATGATTTACAGTTCATCTCCGAAGGTGAACTACTTGAGTTAAGACCTATGATCGATGAAATTGCCAATAAACTAAATGCACTCTATAATACCCAATTTCCCCAATAATCAGTTCCCATTTACTCAAATAATCAATTACTCAATTACTCAAATAATCAGTTCCTCAGATACTCACTTCCTCAAATACTCATGTCGGACGTGCTCAATTAAAAAATGGAGAGTTTTTTACCAACGATCAAGTTGAAATGGAGATTGAGCAATGGTTGAAATAAAAATAATTTGGTCTCCGAGCCTAAAACAGGACTTATTTGAGATACTTGATTTTTATAATAGTAGGAATGGTAATAAAACATATAGCATTAAGTAAGTTAGCTGTTTGCTGATAGGACGCCTTTGGCTTTAGCTGATAGGTATTAGGTGTTAGCTGATAGGTGTTAGCTGATAGCTAATAGGAGTTAGCTAATAGCTACCAGCTATGAGCTACGAGCTAGGAGCAACCTTCCATCGTTGGTTACTCGCAACCTTCCATCGTCGATAGACATGGAAGCGTTGCTGGCTGGAGCGTTGCTACCTGAAGCGTTACTACCTGAAGCGTTACTTTACCTTATGCATTATGGAAAATCTAGACCCCTGTCGTACTTACCACATCTATAACCGTGGCATCAACAGCTGCAGGCTGTTCGATGATGCTGCTGATTTTAACCATTTCATGATGTTGTACCATCGGTTTATGGTCCCGGTGGTGGATACCTTTGCTTGGGTGCTGATGTCAAACCATTTCCACCTGCTGGTTCGCATCAAGGAGAACCTGGTTTACCGGTATTCGCGGGGGGAGGATGGAAAGGAACCTCAGGATAGCCAACGACTCCAGGATGGCGAGTGGCAACAGGAAAGCCAACGACTCCAGGTCTCCGACGCTGGAGTGTTGGCTGGGAGCAACCTTCCATCGTCGGATGCGGTAAACCGTCCATCGTCGCCAGACATGGACGCGTTACCAGCTACCGACGCTACTTGGAACCTCCTCAAGTGGCAAACCATGCCCATGGATGGAGATGGAGATGGAGTAGAAGAGGAAAGGAAGATCCCTTCGGCTACGCACCATTTATCGCATCTTTTCAACGCCTATGCAAAATATTACAATACCCGTCATGGGCGGCATGGCAGCTTGTTTGAGCGAGCTTTCAAACGAAAAGTGATCGATAGTAAAGACTATTTTCAAAATGTTATCCTCTACATTCATCAAAATCCGGTGCATCACAACATTGTTCAGCACCCTTCCCGTTATATTTGGAGCAGTTACAATACCTATCTAGCTCAAGATGAAACTTGGTTGGAAAAGGATGAAGTTTTCGATTTGTTTGGCGATAGAGCCAATTTTGAGTTTTGCCATAGTTGTTACAATTTTGATCGATTGGAGGATTTGGAGCAATAGTTAAATTGCCTGCGGCTTTAGTTGTTAGGACGCCTCTGTCCATAGAAAATAACAACCCTAAACCCTATACCCTACTAATCTTTCACCAAATTTTTTTCGTAGGAATTACATTCGTTTCTTTGTTTTAAAACTGAACGACATGACCACGCAAGAGCTTAGGGAACTATTGATTCATAAAATTGAGAATATTAATGATAAATCATTTCTCAATGCAATTAATACAATAATCAATACAAAGACCGAATCGTCAATATACAAAACATCTCCAGAACAAAGAGAGCGGATTAATGAAGGACGTGCTCAATTAAAAAATGGAGAGTTTTTCACCAACGATCAAGTTGAAATGGAGATTGAACAATGGTTGAAAGAAAAATAATTTGGTCCTCGCGAGCAAAACAGAACTTACTTGAGATCCTTGATTTTTATAATTGGAGGCATGGGAATAAAACATATAGCATTAAGTAAGTTAGCTGTTAGCACGCCTTCGGCTTTAGCTGTTAGCTAATAGGAGTTAGCTAATAACTATGAGCTACAAACTGCGAGCTACCCGCTACCCGCTACCCGCTACCCGCTAACCGCTACGAACTACCAGCTAACCGCAAACCGACACACCCCACAAATACCTCTTAAGGCATTGACCAAATGCGAAGGGATAGATATATTTGTAATTAGAAAAATGGAACAGTCATGTCAAAAACAGAATCCCTAAATATTGCGCTTACCGATGAAATGAAGAATTTCATTATGAGTCAATCGGGCGACGGTACGCGTTATGCAACTCCCAGTGAGTATGTTCGTGATCTAATTCGTCATGAACAAGATCGTATGGATGCGGCCAAACTCCGTAATTCAATCATCGAAGGATACCAGGATGTCATTCACGGAAGAACCCGTGAGTTTTCGGGGGACTTATTGGCTGATCTAAAGGCTCATAAAAACTCAAAAGAATAGATGAATAAACTGCTTCTCACTTCAAGAGCATTAGATGATATTCAGGCAATATTTGATTACTCTTTAGAGGAGTGGGGAGAAGCTACTGCCTTAAAGTATATACAAGAATTTGAGGATGCATTCGCTATTTTAAAGGAAAACAAAAGACTCCTCAAAGTGAATAGCGCAATTTCTTCCAGGTTCAGGATTTATAGGGTTAAAAAGCACCTCTTGGTCTGCGACATGATTGAAGACACAATTATTGTTCTGACAATCATGCATGCCTCTATGAATCTTTTGGAACGGTTGAGGAAATTGGAGCCAAATTTAGATGCGGAAGCCAAAACTCTATTTAAGAGGTTAAAGCTATAACCGGTTATTCGTTGTTTGGAGTTAGCTGATAGCTGTTAGGACGCCTTCGGCTTTAGGTGTTAGCTCATAGCTCATAGCTGATAGGAGTTAGCTACCAGCTAACCGCCACACCGCTAACCGTCATACCGCAAACCGTCATACCATCACACCGTCATACCGCAGACCACCACACCGCAAACCATCATACCGCAAACCCTCACACCGTCATACCGCAAACCGTCAAACCGTCACACCGCAAACCGTCCCTCATGTTCACACCCCTTTTCACTGATAAAAAACTCTATTTCACCCTGCTCTTTTGGGTGGCCATTGGCGTATTCACCGGCCCCGGCGCTTATGTGATTATCCCGTTGCACCTGCTGATGCTGAGGCAGAAGGGGGAGTGGCTGGTAATTCTGTTGGGGTTGTGGTTGATGCTTACCCTGAGCGACAGTCGGCAGGGGGTGTTCCGGTTTGCTCAAAATGTGAAGCCCATCCTGATGGCATTGTTGGGGGTACTCTATTTTATGCAGTCAGGTGCACCCAAGGATTGGCGTTTCTTGAAACCCTTTGTCCCATTCTTCCTGGTGGCAGCCTTTTGTTGGCTCGACAGCCCCGTGCCCATGGACTCGTTGCAGAAGATGGCCTCCTACGGTCTATTGCTGCTGGTGATCCCTTGGTTGGTGGATAAGTTGCTGGAGCAGGATCGGGAGCGGTTCCTCTACCACCTGGTATTGCTGGGTACGGTGGTGTTGCTGGTGGGAGCGGCCATGAAATTTGTGATGCCTGGTTTTGTGATGTTTTCCGGTGAACGCTTCTCAGGGTTGTTAGGCAATCCCAATGGGATGGGCATATACGGTTTTATGATGTTTTGTATGGTCACCATCATCAATACCTATCATCCACGGCTTTTTTCGTACTATGAAAAAATTGCGGTGTATGGATTGATTGGATTGTCGTTGGTGTGGGCCGGTTCGCGTGGGGGCATCTTCTCCTCGGCTCTCTTCCTGGCGGGTTGGTACCTGTTCCGCAAGAATGTGTTGGTGGGCTTCGTGGTGATGAGTGGCATCTTCATATCCTACCAGCTGGTAATGGAGAACTTCGTGGAGATCGTCACTTCGTTCGGATTGCAGGATTATTTCAGGCTCGATACCCTCGAAACCGGCTCAGGACGAGATGTCGCCAGAGAAATTGCATGGAAAGAGATTCAAAATAATTATTGGTTGAGCAAGGGCTTTAGTTATAATATAGTTGCATTTGCAAAATACGCTACCTACTTTGAGCAAAGTGGCCACCAAGGCAATGTACACAACAGCTACCTCACCATTTGGCTCGATACGGGGCTGGTGGGGTTGATCGCCTTTGGCTGGGGTTGGATTCGCAACTTCATGAATGCCTCAACGTATTCCCCCCTGGGGTGGGCGGTTTTCTTCGGCCTGTTGCTCTCCATCACTGTGGAGTCGTGGCTGGCCGCCTCCTTGAACCCATTTACAATACAGTTGGTGATCATCTTGAGTTTGTTGGGGAATAGGGGGTTTTATGGTAATAATAATACGGTTTGCGGTTAAACGGTATGCGGTCAACGGTTCAAACTGACAAACCGCAGTACCGTCACCCCGCAAACCGACAAACCGACAAACCGACAAACCGCAAACCGTCACCCCGCAAACCGTCACACCGTAGTACCGTCACACCGTAGTACCGTCACCCCGCAAACCGACAAACCGCAAACCGACAAACCGTAGTACCGACACACCGCACACCGACAAACCGCAGTACTATCACCCCGCAAACCGTCACCCCGCAAACCGTCACACCGACATACCGTACAACCATAATAAAATAACTATGGGAGACTTTAAACAACTATTGGTATGGCAAGAAGCTACGGAACTTGCGGTTTCGGTTTACAAACTTTCTAGTTCTGGTAAATTATCCAACGACTTTGGATTAAAGGATCAGATGCAAAGGGCTGCAGTATCCATTCCATCGAATATTGCCGAAGGCGATGAGTTGGACACCAATAAGCAGGCTATGCGGCATTTTTATATTGCAAAGGGCTCTTGTGCGGAGTTAGAAACACAATTGATTATAGCATACGAAATCAGTTACATTACTTCCGAAGAGTTGAGTCGTTTATCGGACAAGTGTCAGAAAATATCGGCAATGCTTCGAAAACTAATCCATGCCCGGTCCTAACCCCTTTAACCGCCACACCGCACACCGTCACCCCGCACACCGTCACCCCGCACACCGACAAACCGCAGTACCGCCACACCGACAAACCGCCCCACCGCACACCGCAAACCGTCACACTAAACTTTTTAATGATAGCTTGATGTTATGCTTTAGAAACATTATTTTTGTGGAGCATAATTGTATTGTATGGAATTTCTAAACAGAACACGAGAGAAACAAGTGCTGGCACGTAGTATCAGTGGTGAAAGTGGCAGCTTGGTTGTGATTTGGGGTCGCCGTCGTTGCGGGAAATCGACCTTGGTCCGTAACGTTTTGAAATCGACCGACATCTATTTTATGGCCCAACAAACCGATGAAACCATTCAACGTGAGCAGTTGGCCTCTGCCATCGGTGAAAAAATATACGGTTTTGACATGATGGTTTATCCTACCTGGGAATGACGGGAAACGGTATGCGGGAAACGGTCAACGGTATGGGGTCAACGGTGAGTCGGTAAACGGTAAACGGTTCAAACCGACCGACCGCAAACCGTCACACCGTAGTACCGCCACCCCGACACCCCTCGCCCCGACACCCCGCAGTACCGTCACCCCGCAAACCGACAAACCGTAGTACCGCCACCCCGCAAACCGACAGACCCTCATACCGAATTACCGACAGTCCGCAATAAAATAACTATGGGAGACTTTAAGCAACTATTGGTATGGCAAGAAGCTAAGGAACTTGCTGTTTCGGTTTACAAACTTTCCAGTTCTGGTAAATTATCCAGCGACTTTGGATTAAAGGATCAGATGCAAAGGGCTGCTGTATCCATTCCATCGAATATTGCTGAGGGCGATGAGTTGGACACCAATAAGCAGGCTGTGCGGCATTTTTATATTGCAAAGGGTTCTTGTGCGGAGTTAGAAACACAATTGATTATAGCATACGAAATCAGTTACATTACTTCCGAAGAGTTGAGTCGTTTATCGGACAAGTGTCAGAAAATATCGGCAATGCTTCGAAAACTAATCCATGCCCGATCCTAACCCCATAAACCACCTTACCACACACCGTTACACCACACACCGTTACACCGCAAACCGACAGACCGTCACACCGAATATCCGTCACACCGATAAGAATATGAAAATACTATTTCTATACACCGAACTTGCCGGTTACGTTATGAGTTGCTTCAAAGCTTTAGTGGCCACACCGCAAACCGCGCACCGTCATACCGATATCGAACTCCATGTTGTGCGCTGGCCATTAAACAACGAGGCGCCTTTTGAATTTGAGATACCTCAGGGCGTTACAATATACAAAAGAACCGATTACACCGATGACCAATTACTTGCCTTGGTTCGAACCATCAATCCCGACAAGATTGTTTGCAGTGGGTGGGTGGACAAAGGATATGTGAAAGTATGCCGAGCTTTTAAGGGTAAGGTGCCCACCATCATGAGCATGGACAACCACTGGTTTGGTAGCCTGAAGCAGCGGGTGATGAAGTTGGCAGCCCCATGGGTGTTGCACAGGGCTTTCTCCCATGCCTGGGTGCCGGGTGAACCGCAAAAACAGTATGCCCTAAAGCTGGGCTTTAAGGAAGAGTCCATCAGTACCGGTTTTTACAGTGCCGATGTATCGTTGTTTGCGCCTTTAGCCCAAGCGAAAGATCAGGCGATTCCGCACAGGTTCCTTTACGTTGGGCGTTACATCTCGGCCAAGGGTATGGATTTGTTGTTTGAGGCTTTTCTCGATTTGCAGGATGGGCAACCCAACGACTGGGAGTTGTGGTGCGTGGGCACGGGCGCTTTGTACGACCAAAGGCCTGAGCATCCTAAAATAAAACATCTTGGTTTCAAGCAGCCGCAGGAACTGGCAGGAATATTGGCGCAGTGCGGCGTGTTTGTGTTGCCCTCGCGCTTTGAACCCTGGGGCGTGGTGGTACACGAGATGGCCGCAGCCGGCATGCCCATGGTGGTCTCTTCAGCCGTAGGATCCGCCACCCGGTTTGTGCAGGATGGCCAGAACGGCTTTATCTTCGAAAACGAGAACAAAGAATCTTTGACGCAAGCCCTCCAAAAAGTGATGGCCATGGATCAGCACACCTTGAAAAAAATGAGTCAATCCTCCCACCAACTCGGGATGCAGCATACGCCTGATTTATGGGCTGAAATGGTTATGGGGATTGGCTGACTCCTCGTCCTTTGTTGTTCGTCGTTCGTTTGTTCGTTTGTCGTCCTTTGTCATTCGTTTATCGTCCTTCGTCTATCGTTCTTTGTTTTTCGTCTATCGTCTATCGTCTATCGTTGTTCGTCTTTCGTCCTTCGAATCACGACCCACGAATGACGAATATCGACTCACGACCGACGAATGACGACTCACGACCGACTAATAACGAATAACGCCTCCCGCCCCACGACCGACGAATATCGACCTACGACCTACGAATATCGACCCACGAATGACGCCCCCCGACCCACGAATGACGACCCACGACCGACGATTCACGCCCCAATACATACCGATTAACCGCACACCGTCACACCGCATCCCGCTTCATCCACGCCCCCAGTACCACCAACGGCCATATGCGCGAGTAGGTGACGCTAGGATTCCCTTTTAAGAATTGTTGCCACAGGTTACGCACGGCAGGTTCGTTGAACAGCGGGTTTTGTGCCAACTGTTCGATGTGGGTGTTGGCCAGGTCGTACAAATCCTTCTTCAGCCACTGTTGCCAGGGGAACACGAAGCCCATCTTGGGACGGTTCACAATATAGTCGGACAGCAGGTCGGGCATAGCATCCACCAGTAATTTTTTTGGTGTCAGCGGCCGTTTTTGTGCCGAGGGCAAACTGAGCACAAATTCCACCAAGTCGTGGTCGAGGAAGGGCACCCGTACCTCCAGGGCGTGCGCCATGCTCATCTGGTCGGCATCGCGCAGGAGCACATTCTGCATATAGGTAGTCATCTCAGCCATGGAGACAGCCGAGAGGATATTGTCTTTGGGCATGTCAAGATGATTGAGTTGTGCCACCGGCAGGTGTTCAAAGACACCAACTCCTTGTGGGAAGCCTTTGGGGGAGAGGAGGTTTGCCACCGCGTCATCGGACAGCACTTGCCGCGATATGTTATAGATGCGGTTGAAATCGTACTGCGGCATACCCAATATCTCCGCCATCTTGTCGGTGGCCACGCCGGGTTTCAGCTTGCGCATCAGGTTTCCACTGAGTGAGCGCAGCGGTTGTGGCAGGTTCCAAAGCCACTGTTTGCCATTGAGGGCAGCCATCCGGTTGAAGATGGCATAGCCGGCAAAGAGTTCGTCGCCACCGGTACCCGAGAGTGCCATGGTGATGCCAGCCTCCTTGGTGGCCTTGCTCACCAGCCAGGTGTTGGGGCCATCGCCGCTGGGATGGTCCATCGCTTGGAGGGCATCGGGCAGCTGATGGAGGAAATCTTCGGGGGTCAGGCGAATCTCGTGGTGGTCGGTCTGATGCATTTGAGCGATGTGGCGGGCATATTTGGCCTCGCTGAACTGCTCTTCGGCAAAGGAGATGTTGAACGTCTTCACCTTTTGTGACGAAACCTTAGCCATGGCACCCACCACGGCGCTGCTGTCGATGCCGCCCGAGAGGAAAGCACCGAAGGGCACGTCGGCCACCAAGCGGCGTTCTATGGCCTGGAAGAAAAGCCGTCGCACCTCCTGTTTCACCGTTTCGTCGTCCATGGCCGGCTGTTGTTCGTTCACCCTTAGTTGCCACCATTGCTTTTTAAGCGGTTGGGACATGTGGGGGGTGAACTGAAGCAAGTGCCCCGGTTCGAGCATCCATACCTCTTCGATGATGGTGTGGGGGCATTGTACCGTTTGGTAGCGCAGGTAATCGACCACACCCGTGTGGCTGAGCGTGCGGGGCGTGTGTCCCGATGCCATCAGGGCGCGGATTTCGGAGGAGAAAAACAGGCGGTTTCCAGAGAAGTGGAAGTAGAGGGGTTTGATGCCCATGCGGTCGCGGACGATGTGGATCGATCCCTCCAGTGAGTCGTACACGGCAAAGGCGAACATGCCCTTAAGTTTTTGCAGAGCCGCTTCGCCCCAGGTGATCCAGGCGGCCAGAAGCACTTCGGTGTCGCTCTGTGTTTGGAAAGGGTAGGAGAGTTCCTTTCTGAGTTCTCGGTAGTTGTAAATCTCCCCGTTGAACACCATCAGGTAGCGGCCATCGGGCGAGGCAAAAGGTTGGTGCCCACCGGCAGTCAGGTCGATGATGGACAAGCGTTGTTGGCCGAAAGTGACATGGTTGAGATGCACCACGCCATGGTCGTCGGGGCCGCGATGCGCCAGTCGCTTGTTCATGGCATTGACCCTTTCTGTGAAATTCTCCTTATGTAGGCTGTATATTCCGTTTATTCCGCACATAGTGTTGTTGTTTCGTTCTTCGTTCGTCTATCGTCCTTCGTCCTTCGTTTTTCGTCTATCGTCCTTTGTCGTTCGTCTATCGTTGTTTGCTTTTCGTCTATCGTCCTTCGAATCACGAATTACGACCGACGAATTACGACTCCCGACCTGCGCCCCACGACTCCCGACCTACGATCAACGATCAAGGCCTCACGACCCTTCTTCCCATTTCTTGATAAAACTAGCAATCATGGATGATAGGTGGTGGTGCTGATCGATGGTGGTGTCGTATTGTTCCCTTGTTAGATACCCACATGAAAGAGCAAACTCAAGCCATGTGATGGTTTCTTCTGACGATCCCAAAGCGTCCACCAGGTGACGGGTGAATATGTTTTTGTAATGTTTCTTTGCAAAACCTTCCCTGATATTGGCTGCCACAGATCTTGATGACCGTCGGACCTGGTCGGTTAGGGAGTATTTTTCTTCCTTGGGAAAAGCTGCTGATATTTTGAAAACATCCATGGCCAAGTCAAATGCTAAATTATAGATCCTCAGATCGTAAATATTCTTTATGGGTTGGTTGTTTTGCATATCTTCTTCTGTTTTTTGTTGTTCGCTTTTTCGTCTATCGTTGTTCGTCTGCCGTCTATCGTCCTTCGTTTATCGTCTATCGTCCTTCGTCGTTTGTCTATCGTTGTTCGTCTTTCGTCCTTCGACTCACGACCCATGAATGACGAATATCGACTCACGACCAACAACCCACGACCGACGATCAACGACCTGCGACTCACGAATGACGACCTACAACCCACGAATGACGACCTACGATCAACGACTCACGACTATCCCCCCAACATCTCCTCATACCTTCCCATCAACGCTTTGTCCTCCACAAATTCCCTGGCCACTTGCGCTGCACCATGGCACCAAAGGTTGAAGGACTCTTGATCCATCTCTACCATTTTCTCAATGGTTTTGGTGAAGACATCCATGTCATTTAGCGGCAGGTCAAAACCAGCCATTTTTGATTCCAAATTCCGCCAAGGTGTTTGGTCGCTGATGATCACCGGGCGCCCGGCCATCAGGCTCTCCAGGATCACATGGCCAAAATTCTCCCCACGCGAGGGCAGCAGGAGGGCATGGTTTGCAGCGATGGTTTTTCCCACTTCGTCGGGATGGACGGTGCCACAATGTGCAACCGTTATGTTTTTAGGCAGTTGGGCGATGAGTTCTAGGCACTGCTCCCAATAGGTTTCATCGTAAATCTGCCCGTAAAGTTTGAGCACGATCTGTTTGTCTGTGATATTTTCCAGGCATTGGAGGGCATAGAGGGTATTTTTCTCAGGCGCTATGCGGGCCAGGGACACCAGATGGAGTTGCCCGGCTTTCTTTGCAGTCAACTGAATATTCAGTTCCTGTTTTTTTGGTAGGTTGGCCGCAATATGGATGGTGGCGTTGGCATTCAGGTGTTGGCGGGTTTGGTTGGCTTCATTGTCGTTTGTGGCATGGAAGGCAGTGTTGCGGAAAAGCCCCGCCATCTTGGCCAGTTTCAGAAACAGTGTTTTTTTGCCCTTCTTAACGCCGATGGCACTCTCGGCCAACATTCCCCTGGGGGCAACCACGATGTTGGTTTGCTTCTCCAGCTTGGCAGCCAGCAGAGGCAATATGGAATATTTGGGCGAATAGATTCCGTTGATGTAGATTAGGTGGTAATGGTCTTCGCGCATCAGCTGACGCCATTGACCCAATCCTTCTTTGTGGGGGGAGGCGTACCAAACCCGAACATTGGGAGCCAGCGTATTCCACTGGTTGCTTTGAACAGAAGGGTAGGGGATGGTTTCCATATATTCGGTGTTGCGCGTCACCACATCGAAGGCAAACGAGCCGCTGAGGTGGTCGATCATATTGGCCATGGATCGCACCGGTCCTCCCGCCTTGTAGCCAGGCAGGTACCAGTCGATGAACACCAGGATGCGTGGGAGAGAGTTATTCTGTTCCATGGGGCAAAGATAGGGAAAAAACGGTTCGAAGATGGAGAGAGTCGAAAAGTCCCCGCGTCAAAAAAGTCGCCTAGTCATAAAGTCGCCTAGTCATAAAGTCTCACAGTTAGGAAGCCTGAACAGGCAACAGTTTTCAATGATCAGGATACAGTAAACAGTTATCAGGGATCAGAGAACAGTGTTCAGTTATCGATGAACAGTGATGCTGTGAAGTGCTTTTGTATACGTCCCGGAGGGACAGTTTATTTCAGCCCGAGGCATCGCCTCGGGAACAGGCCAACCATCATAAACGCCCTAGCGGGGCAGCTTATCATTGTTACGCATAGACTTGTTTCATTAGGAATCAATTGTCTAAATGGTCAGTCACCCCACGTGAAGGATTCGCGCGGTAGCGAGGGGCTGAAAATAGAATGTTGACCATTACGCTTGGAGGCGTTACGCCTGGAAGTGTAATTTGTAGTATCATGGAATAGTGATCGGTGAACAGTAGTTGTTGAAAGCCCCGTAGTGGGCTATATCATCAGTAACCGTATGCAAGCCTAGCGCAGCTTACGGTATGCAGCCCAAATAAAGCTAATCAACTCTATTGCGATAATCGCTCACTATTTGTATTTTTGAAAAAACAAAGAGACGGAAATGAATACCTTGGAACTTAAAAATAACTTTCATCATCTTATCGATAGCATTGACAATAAACAGTTGTTGGAGAGTTTTTACCATTTGATCAAAGCAAAAAGCCAAGCCAAAACCGGTGATTTATGGGCTGGATTGAATCCCGATGAGAAGGAGGAATTGTTAAAATCATTTCACGAAAGCGAAGTTTTCGAAAATTTGTTAAGCTATGACTTGATAAAGAAAAAGCACGAAAAATGGCTTTTGAAATAAAATGGACGAAAAGAGCCGATCAAAAATTTGATTTAATCCTTCATTTTTTATCGTCTTAGTAACACAACAGTTATCATCCTTGATTTTTTTGACAACCGTCAAAGTAAGTCAAAAAAGCGATTTTAGAAGAGGGTATTTCACCTTGCCTGGCAGAATTCTTTTTTTATCCATTCATCATTCTATTGCGCCGGTCTTTAGGCCGGGGGCTTATGGTTTCCTTCTATTAGCGGTCTTTAGCCCAATGTTAATGATGTTTTTTTGATTTCCCATCCTGTCAGATTTTTGGAATCTGACAGGGTTAACCCCGCGGAGGTAGGGGAGAGCGACTAGGCAGCCGCCCTTACCTGTAAGGCAGGACTCCTAACTCCGTCTTGCCTTTCAGGCAAAGGCCTTTTGCTCCTGGATTCCCCAGGCTGCGCTGTGCTTGCCTGGGGTTATGGAGGTCAAGTCTTTCAGACTTGTGGAGGCCAGGAGGAGCCTCTTTTCCGGTTCAACCCGCTTCGGGGTTGCTAATCAGTTGAGCTTTCCAGCCCGCGGATTCCATCCACGGTTAATCACATTTCGACCTCCGGCCGTCCATAAATGTCGAAAAGAGGATGAGTCCCAAAGTTGGAAGAGTTTCATCAACTCCTTCAATGGAAGTTTCTTATAAACCCGCGGAGGTAGGAGGAGAGATAAACAGCGATCAGTGTTCAGTTATCAAATAACAGTGATGCCGTAAAGTGCTTTTGTGTGCGTCCCGGAGGGACAGCTTATTTCAGCCCGAGGCATCGCCTCGGGAACAGGTCAACCATCAAAAACGCCTTAGCGGGGCAGCTTATTATTGTTAAGCATAGACTTGTTTCATTAGGGATCTATTGTCTAAATGGTCAGCTACCCCACGCAAAGGATTCGCGCGGTAGCGGGCAAAAACACCTTCTTGAATATTGGCCATAGGTAGAGTGTTCGATATATTTGCGGTATATAAAAGTGGAATCGTCATGACAAAATCAGAATCTCTAAACATCGCACTTACTGATGAAATAAATACAGTATTAGTCAATCAGGTGATAGAACCTCTTATGCGCTCTCCGGTGAGAATATGGGCAACCCGCTCAATCATGAACAAGATCGAATTGAGGTGGCCGAGCTTCGTGATTCAATACGAGAAGGCTATCAAGATGCCATTCATGGCAGAACCCGGCAGTTTTCTGGTGATTTGATGGCCGATTTAAAGGCTCATAAAGATAAAATGGAAACGGAAGATTAATATTATTCCCCAACTCCCAATTTGGTACTCCGAACACATAACACAGAACTCCAGAACCCAAAACTCTGAACTCCGAATACTGATCCCTGTACCTTCTCCCTACCACGTTCGACCCCGCTTCGACCCACGTTCGACCCTTGTTCGGCTCCGCTTCGGCTCTTGTTCGGCTTCGCTTCGGCTCCATTGGTGCCGATGAGTTGTCGATGAGTTGCCGCAGAAGTGCCGGCCAAATGGCGATTATGGTGCGCTGATGTCACCTTTCAGCCACGAGTTTGCATGCCCTATTTTTTAGTCTGAAGGCCTGGTGAAAACGTCCCATTGTCACCAGATGTGCAGGATGGTGGTAATTATTGTGTTGATAATCAATCAATAAAATTGTTTGAAATCACTGTGATATCACCGTGATTGTTTTGGGCACTCTGCGGCCTTAGCTTTTTTTCTGTATTCCGGCCGGTATGAGTTGTTAACCCGCTGTCCTGCATGCATCAAGGCAGCCACTAAAACGAAAGAGTATGGAATTTCGGAGTTTTTTAATCGCCGCCGCCAGCACCTTTAGTTTGCTGGAGGTGACCAACAGTGAGGCTTACCTGCCCACTGGTTCCGACCTTCAATCACTGGTGTTAAAAGCCCTCATCACCTTGTTGGTGGGTACAATATCCAGTGTGGTGACACGTGTGATACGCAAAAAGAATCAATCGGGCAAAAAGAGCCAACCCAAAGCTAAAAAGGCCGTTGCCTCAAGTCAGACCACTAAAAAGAAATGATTATGGGACGTTTTTTAAAGGGTGTTCATGGTGGCTTTTCGGGTCGCATAGGTAACATCATTGGCAGCAAATGGAAAGGAATTGACTATATGCGTTCCTTGTCCGACCGACGTAATAAGAAATCCAGCGAAAGGCAGATTGTTCAGCGGGCAAAATTTGCCTTTGGCATGGCTTTTCTCCAGCCGCTGTTTCCGGTCATTAACATCGGCTACCGGAACCACGATACGCACCAAGTGCCGCAGAATGCCGCCATGCGCCAAGTACTGCTTCAAGTTGTCGATGGCGAATATCCCGATTTTCGCATCAATTACGCCGCTATTGCCATGGCGCAAGGAAGCCTGCCTACTTCCAATAGGGAGTCGGTGGTGGTGGTCGACGATGTGATCCAATTTTCCTGGGAAAACAGACAAAATGAGCTGGATCATTATGGCGGCAACCGAGCTCTGCTGTTGGCAATTGGCGAGGGATTGTACCCCAGCTATTCGCTTGTTGATTTTACCCGAAGCAACCTGGGTGGTGTACTTCCACTCCCCTCCGGACCATCAGGCAGCGTGGTGCATTGTTACCTGGCTTTTTACGACACCATCGACACAGGCGTCAGCAACAGCAAATACGTGGGTAGTGTGGTGATCCTATGATGACCCGCCCCGTGTGCCTGCCAATGCTTGTAGCTTAGGTTGAGTATGCTGTGAGGCTGTTTGAAAAGGTGGTTAGATGCTATCGGTTTAAAGTAATGAAAAGAAAATATTGTCGTATTTTATACCCCCTAACCCCCTAATGGGGGTACATGCAACAGTCAAGTCATCAGACAGTTGCCGAAAGTCCCCTTTAGGGAAACGAAGTTCGGCGGAGCCAATTTAGGGGTGGAATAAAAGAGAATACGACATTCTTTCATTTAAATAATTTAGAAATGATGATATATGTAAAACGATCCCGTCGCAATAACATATCTTTTTAAATAGCCTCCTGATACCTGTTTGATGGGTAAAATGATAGGAAACTCATGCTTAGATTAAATTTTGTGGATTGATTATTTAAATTTTCAAGGAATAATGTTGACAATTCGATAAAAACAGCTTAACTTAACTAATAAATCTGAAAACCATGATGCTAGCCAGTTTTCACCAAGCTGCCAACTGGGTTTTGGAACGCCAACAAAACAAATGGCAGTTAATCAATAACGCCGAGATGGTTGATATTGATCAGTTGTATCAAGAGGGCGTGCGTAAATTAAACTTTTGGCTCGATCAATTGGAATCCTTTCATACCAAATGGGCAAAAGTGCGCGACAATTTGCATAATCTCTGCCTCCTGAAGGCGCGATTGGAGAGTCAACCATGGCGTCTGCCGGAGGGCAACCATACTGAAATGACCTTTTTCAAACACGATCTTTTATTTTACTTGATGATCAATAGTCTGGTGCATCAATCTTGCAATTGTTTCAAGAGTTTTTGCGATCCCTATGAATATCCTTCTGCCTCTTTCCAATGTCCAAAGATCGACATTCCGCAAAAACGCCTGATTCAGCTTTTGGGAGAGGAGGCTTCCATTGGAAGTTGGGTTTTGCATGTTCTTCAATATCCCACCCCATCTTATCAAAAGGAGTTGAGCCAGCTTCAGCAATGGTATGCGCGACTGAAACCTTCCGATCCCACCCGCTCGATCATGCAGCCCTTGCTCACACAATTGTCGGTTCCTCCCAACAGAGCCTATGTGGAGCAACGATGGCTCCGGATAATGGAACAGCTTTATAATAGCACTAAGGATCATCCCGACAAGCTAACCTGGCCTGCCATCCGGGAGGTGCTGGCATTGATTGTCCGCTATGGGCCAGTGCAGGTGCTACCGTTTGATGCTTTTTGCCGGTTGTACGAACAGGATTCACCGAACCCTACATGTTTAAGGACAGAGCTTGATTTTTGGCGGTTGCAATTGACCATGGTCCCCTGGCCCGATCAGCATGACAATCCCGGTGCAAAAGGTGTATTTCAAGCGATCATCAGCTACTTGGAGGAGCAGGAGAAGAGATCCTTGCAGGATGAATATGGTAAGTTTCATAAGGTGAAAGCAGTATTTAATGAATCACCCGAAGCCTTTGCACGCTTATTTCATCAGGCCATCTGTCGGGGGTTGTTCAGTGTGAATAAGGCGGTTGATGTTGGGTCGGTCCTCGAATTTCTATTGGCTCACTTCACCATCTACAAAAAAAATGGTGGCGGCGAAGTGCGTTTCAATACCCTTCTGACCTATTTCAAACGCATGAACAGTGGGGATATGTAAATTACGGAGGGATAGGTTCAAAGTCATCAGTTGGCAAGTCAACAAGTCATCCAGTCAAAAAAGTCGCCTAGTCCCAAAGTCCCCTAGTCATAAAGTTTTACAGTCGGGAAGTCACGAAGTCATTTTAAGTTGAAAAGTTCAAGAAAGTTCCATAGTCGAAAGTCTTCAAGTCTCAGAGTCAACCATGCGTTGTATTTTAACTAAATATTGAAAGATTGGACACCCTTCCTACTGGGAAGGGGGGGGGAAGGGCTTCCCTCTTGGGGAGCTGGAGGGGGCTTCCCTTAATTGTAGAACCCGCCATCCTACATAATTTCTAAGGTGCAGAGCACCGGAACCTCCCCCCTCGTTTGGTAATTCATATTCCGGGTCTCCGACCCTTTATTAGCTGGAATTATCTCATAGACTAAAAATATTCCGGGACGCTGTCCCTTATGTTGGGATGCGGCCAACCAAATTTTTATCCATTCGTAATTCCATTGCGCCGGTCTTTAGCCCAATGTTAATAATGTTTTTTGATTTCCCACCCTGTCAGGTTTTAGAATCCTGACAGGGTTAAACCCGCGGAGGTAGGGGGGGAGCGACCAGGCAGCCGCCCTTACCTGTAAGGCAGGACTCCTACCTCAGTCTTGCCTTTCAGGCAAAGGCCTTTTGCTACTGAATCCCCCAGGCTGCGCTGTGCTTGCCTGGGGTTATGGAGGTCAAGTCTTTCAGACTTGTTGAGGCCAGGAGGAGCCTCTTTTCCAGTTCAACCCACTTCGGATTTGGGATGCCTTTGATCTCCGAACCTGCGGATTCCATCCACGGTTAATCATATTACGACCTCGGGTCGTGCAATTTGCTGAAGACTTTTGAAAACTGCACTGGATTTTCAAATTTGCACATCATTAAATTAGAACATTGGTTGTTTGTTGCTGCTCCGCCTCGGCTGCGAGCCTTAGAAATATCATGAAGCGGAGCGGTTAAGAAGCAATGCTGTTTGAGGTTCGGCTAATGTGTAGAGATAGCCATAATTGTTATATTGCGAACCGAGTTCATTGCTTCGAGCGTAGCGGAATGATAGTTCTTAGGTGAGCAGGCGCAGCGGCGGCTCTCTCTGTTTACTCTCTGCAGCTGTAGTGGAGCGAAGCGGATCATGAGGGCCAATGAAAACAAACATGCCCCGAATAAAGAGAGTAAAAGCCCGTCCGGCTTGAGGACAAATAACCACGTTGCTGTAAACATGGCTTTCATCCATTTATGGCTATTTCCAGTTCAACCCGCTTCGGGGTTGAGATGCCTTTGATCTTCTGAACCCGCGGATTCCATCCGCGGTTAATTACATTACGACCTCCGGCCGTCCGCGAATGTCGAAAAGAGAATGAGTCCCAAAGTCGGAAGAGTTTCATCAACTCCTTCAATGGTAGCTTCTTAACACTGCAATGAATCTTCAAATTAGCAATATATTTGGGGTTGTGATTAGCTGCGAAGTTTTTAAGAAGGGACTCTTAGGGGAAAAACGGTTTGTTAAATCAGAAAAGAATTTAATATATTTGATAAAAATATAGGTCGATGCAACAGATTCTGGAAATACGAAAAATCAATCTAATTGAACTCTGCCAAGAATTTAAAGTGAAAAGATTGTATGCTTTTGGTTCTGTTGTTGGAAAAGATTTTTCAGATACAAGTGATATTGATTTTTTATTATCATTTGTAGATAATTTAACGCCAGAAGAATACGCAGATAACTATTTTGAATTGCAATATAGACTTCGTGAATTATTTCATCGAGATATAGATATCGTAACGGAACGGACTTTAAATAATCCCTTTTTTATTCAAAGTATAAATGAATCAAAAGAACTGATTTATGAAGCGTGAAATTAAAAAGCACTTATACGATATCAAAATTTCAATTGAGTCGATTTACGAATTTTTGGGCGATAAGAGAGATTTTATCGAATATCAGAATAATAAACTCTTAAGGCGTGCCATTGAGCGTGAGATTGAGATAATAGGAGAAGCAATGAATCGAGCTCTAATTGAAGATCCTGATTTAGAAATAGAAAATGCAAGAAAAATTGTTGATACAAGAAATTGGGTGATTCATGGCTATGACAAAGTTGATGATGTTATTATTTGGGGAATAATTTCTAAACATCTTCCAAAATTAAAAAAGGAAATAGAAGCATATCTATAAAATATGGCTTCCAGCCATTAATTGCCTATTTCGGTTCAACCCGCTTCGGGGTTGGAATGCCTTTTAGCTCTCGAACCCGCGGAATCCATCCACGGTTAATCATATTACGACCTCTGGTCGTGATGACATATTTTTATCCATTCGTAATTCAATTGCGCCGGTCTTTAGGCCAATGTTAATAATGTTTTTTGATTTCCCACCCTGTCAGGTTTTAGAATCCAGACAGGGTTAAACCCGCGGAGGAAGGGGGGGAGCGACCAGGCAGCCGCCCTTACCTGTAAGGCAGGACTCCTACTTCAGTCTTGCCTTTCAGGCAAAGGCCTTTAGTTCCTGAATCCCCCAGGCTGCGCTGCGCTTGCCTGGGGTTATGGAGGTCAAGTCTTTCAGACTTGTTGAGGCCAGGAGGAGCCTCTTTTCCAGTTCAACCCGCTTCGGGGTTGGTAATCAGTTGAGCTCTCGAACCCGTGGATTCCATCCGCGGTTATTCACATGACGACCTCTGGTCGTGATGACATATTGTTAACCATTCATCATTCCATTGCCCCGGTCTTTAGCCCAATGTTAATGCGTTTTTTGATTTCCCACCCTGTCAGGTTTTAGAATCCTGACAGGGTTAAACCCGCGGAGGAAGGGGGGGAGCGACCAGGCAGCCGCCCTTACCTGTAAGGCAGGACTCCTACCTCAGTCTTGCCTTTCAGGCAAAGGCCTTTAGTTACTGAATCCCCCAGGCTGCGCTGTGCTTGCCTGGGGTTATGGAGGTCAAGTCTTTCAGACTTGTGGAGGCCAGGAGGAGCCTCTTTCCCAGTTCAACCCACTTCGGGGTTGTGATGCCTTTGATCTCCTGAACCCGCGGATTCCATCCGCGGTTAATCATATTACGACCTCCGGTCGTGATGGCATATTTTTTATCCATTCGTAATTCAATTGCGCCGGTCTTTAGGCCAATGTTAATGCGTTTTTTGATTTCCCACCCTGTCAGGTTTTAGAATCCTGACAGGGTTAACCCCGCGGAGGTAGGGGGGGAGCGACCAGGCAGCCGCCCTTACCTGTAAGGCAGGACTCCTACCTCAGTCTTGCCTTTCAGGCAAAGGCCTTTAGTTCCTGAATCCCCCAGGCTGCGCTGCGCTTGCCTGGGGTTATGGAGGTCAAGTCTTTCAGACTTGTTGAGGCCAGGAGGAGCCTCTTTTCCAGTTCAACCCGCTTCGGGGTTGCTAATCAGTTGATCTCCTGAACCCGCGGATTTCATCCGCGGTTAATCATATTACGACCTCTGGTCGTGATGGCATATTTTATATCCATTCATAATTCAATTGCCCCGGTCTTTAGGCCAATGTTAATGCGTTTTTTGATTTCCCACCCTGTCAGGTTTTAGAATCCTGACAGGGTTAAACCCGCGGAGGAAGGGGGGGAGCGACCAGGCAGCCGCCCTTACCTGTAAGGCAGGACTCCTACTTCAGTCTTGCCTTTCAGGCAAAGGCCTTTAGTTCCTGAATCCCCCAGGCTGCGCTGTGCTTGCCTGGGGTTATGGAGGTCAAGTCTTTCAGACTTGTGGAGGCCAGGAGGAGCCTCTTTCCCAGTTCAACCCACTTCGGGGTTGTGATGCCTTTGATCTCCTGAACCCGCGGATTCCATCCGCGGTTAATCATATTACGGCCTCCGGTCGTGATGGCATATCTTTTATCCATTCATCATTCCATTGCCCCGGTCTTTAGCCCAATGTTAATGCGTTTTTTGATTTCCCACCCTGTCAGGTTTTAGAATCCTGACAGGGTTAACCCCGCGGAGGTAGGGGGGGAGCGACCAGGCAGCCGCCCTTACCTGTAAGGCAGGACTCCTACCTCAGTCTTGCCTTTCAGGCAAAGGCCTTTAGTTACTGAATCCCCCAGGCTGCGCTGTGCTTGCCTGGGGTTATGGAGGTCAAGTCTTTCAGACTTGTGGAGGCCAGGAGGAGCCTCTTTCCCAGTTCAACCCGCTTCGGATTTGGGATGCCTTTGATCTCCTGAACCCGCGGATTCCATCCATGGTTAATCATATTACGACCTCTGGTCGTGATGGCATATTTTATATCCATTCATAATTCCATTGCCCCGGTCTTTAGCCCAATGTTAATAATGTTTTTTGATTTTCCATCCTGTCAGATTTTTGGAGTCTGACAGGGTTAACCCCGCGGAGGAAGGGGGGGAGCGACCAGGCAGCCGCCCTTACCTGTAAGGCAGGACTCCTACCTCAGTCTTGCCTTTCAGGCAAAGGCCTTTAGTTACTGAATCCCCCAGGCTGCGCTGTGCTTGCCTGGGGTTATGGAGGTCAAGTCTTTCAGACTTGTGGAGGCCAGGAGGAGCCTCTTTCCCAGTTCAACCCGCTTCGGAGTTGTAATGCCTTTGATCTCCTGAACCCGCGGATTCCATCCACGGTTAATCATATTGCGACCTCCGGTCGTGCAGAAAACTGCAATGAATCTTCAAATTAGCAAATTTGCATACTATGGCATTAGCACATTAGAATATCATCACATTACCACATTGTAAAAAAAACGTAGATTTGCACATCATTAGCAATACAATAAAATATATGGAATATCAGAAAGTGACTGTGGTGTTGCAACCATTTGTTCAGGAGGCAGCCGACATCATGATGGCGATGCTGGGCGACATGGGTTTCGAGAGTTTTGTGGAAACCGATAATGGGTTTGAGGGGTATATCCCCGTGCCGCTTTATCAGCCCGGCATGCTGGACGAGGTGGAGTTGCCCGTGGAGGGCGTTGGCTTCACCTATGTCGATGAGAAGATTCCCGACCAAAACTGGAACAAGGTGTGGGAGGAGAACTATTTCAAGCCCATCGTCATTGGCGAGGAGTGCCTGGTGCGCAGCCCTTTTCACGAACCGGTGCCTGGCGTCAAATATGAGATTTTAATTGAACCCAAGATGTCGTTTGGCACGGGTCACCACGAAACCACCAGCCTGATGGTGGAGTTTATCCTGAAGCTCGATGTGGCTGGAAAGCGTGTTCTCGACATGGGGTGCGGTACCGGTATCCTAGGCATTCTGGCCGCTATGCGGGGCGCCCAAAGCGTAAAAGGCATCGACATCGACCAGTGGTGCTACGAAAATACCTTGGAGAATATTGAGAAGAACAACATTGCAAACATGACGGTGGAGGTGGGTGATGCCTCTGCATTGGGCGGCGAACATTACGATGTGATCCTGGCCAACATCAACCGCAACATACTGCTCAACGATATGCATCGTTACACTACTGTGCTCAATCCTGGTGGTGTGTTGATCATGAGTGGGTTCTATTTCGAAGACCTTCCGATGATAGATGAGATGGCAAAAAAACTGAATCTTTCGAAAATAACTTCAAAAATTAATAACAATTGGGTGGCAGTTGCGTATAGGAGTTGACGGACTGTGATTTGATTGATAGATGTTGAAAGGTAATTTGAAAAGTAGGAAAATTAGAATAAAGGTGTTGCAAATGGGATTTGCAGCACTTTTATTGTTGGGTGTGTTCCCATTGCGGGCACAGCAGGTGGTCTTCAGTGTCAATCCCGCCGATTTCATGAAGGAGCTGGGCGACCTGTTCAAAGCTACTTCGGAGCGACAGGCCACCAAAGAGTTTCTCGATGAGTTGAAGCTTTACATGGAGTCGCCCGATGTGCCCGAAGAAGTGAAACAGCGCAATATAGGCGATTGCAATCTTCTGGCGCAACGGCGTGCCCGACCCTTCCCCGATTATCATACTTATTTCCACACCTATTTCACTTTTGCCAAGAAAGGGTTTTGGAGCAGCAACTATGTCAATTGGAACACGGCATTCAAAGCCATGGTGGAGGATCGGAAGACCCCCCTCAGGCATGTTGTTGCTTTCCTGAATCAAGCCAATGGGCTGGTGGGTGAAAATGTGCTGGGTTCCACCGCCTCAATCAGGTGGGTGAGTCGCAACTCCGATTTCTCTCTTGCCTTGCAGGATGGTGTGTTGCGGGTGGATGTGGGCACCACCGACCTGCTCTGCTATACCCAGGGCGACAGCATCACCATTTCAGGCACCAGTGGTTCCTTTTTTCCAGCCGACCAGATGTGGCAAGGGCACGGGGGGATGATCTATTGGGAGAAATCACAATTCAACCCACAGGAGGTGAATGCCACACTTTTCGACTACAAAATCGATATGACCAAGTCGCACATCTCCATCGACTCGGTGAAATTCTACAACACCAACTACTTCAGCTATCCGCTATATGGTTCGCTGGAACATAAGGTGATGAAGGTCTCCACGCCCGAAAAGGCCATCTATCCCAAGTTTACCTCCTCCAATCAGGAGTTCAAGATCGACCATATTTTCCCTCGCATCAACTATGTGGGGGGCTTTTCGCAAATTGGGTCTAAGTTTCAGGGTACCGGGACGCCCGAAAAGCCGGCGCAGGTCAATATTTTCCGCAACGACACATTGTTTGTGGAGGCGCGCTCTCTCAGTTTCGGGTTATATGATAATTTGATTGTCAGCAGCGATGCCGAGGTAAAGTTCCACCTCGACACCATGGCCATCTACCATCCCGGTTTGGTCTTTAGGTATATGGCTACCAACAACGAGTTGCACCTGATCAGGGGCAAGGAGGGGTTGGGGCAGAGTCCTTATTTCAATACCTTTCACAATGTGAGCATGGATGTGGAGCTCATTCGCTGGCAGCTCGATCAGCCTTTTATGGAGTTGCGCATGGTGACCGGGGCGGCCCAGAACCATGCCTTGTTTGAGTCGTTGAGCTACTACCGCGAGGCATTCTTCAATCAGCTTCAGGGGATGGATGCCATCCACCCGTTGCAAGGACTCAAGAACTGCTCAAAATATTACAAAGGGGAGCCGTTCACGGCTTTGCAGTATGCCAATTTCCTACATCTACCCGAGAGCCCCATTCGCCAGCAGGTGATTAACCTCTCTTTCTACGGCTTTATCGACTACAATGTGAATACCGACGTCATCGCCCTGAAGCCTCGCCTGTTCGACTACCTCCTTTTCCGATTGGGGAAGAAGGATTTCGACGTGATCCGTTTCAACTCCATCACCCCGGGTGAAATGCCCAATGCGGTGCTCGACTTGCAAAACTACGACATGAACCTCAAGGGCGTTTCGGCCATTGCCATTGCCGACCATCAGAATGTGGTGTTTTTTCCCAAGGATGGCGACATTTTGCTCAAGCGAAACCGCAACTTTCGGTTCGATGGGGTGATCAATGCAGGGATGATGAATCTCTTCGGAAATGGTTTCCTGTTTGCCTACGACAAGTTCCGCATTGAGCTGTCGAACATTGACTCCCTCAAGCTACGCATTCGCACTGGCGAGCTCGATTATTTCGGGCAGGGCACCCAGCAGGAGGTCAACAACACCATTGCCCAGCTTTCGGGCTTCCTGCAGATCGACAAACCCGACAACAAGTCGGGCAACCAGAATTTCCCCGCCTATCCCATATTGACCTCGGTGAAACCATCGTTTGTCTATTTCGACAAGAAGGAGATTCAGGGTGGAGCCTACCATCGCGACAATTTCTACTTCACCGTCGATCCCTTTGAAATGGACAGTCTCAGCAATCTGAACCGTGGCAATACCGTTTTTGCCGGCATGTTCCAGTCGGGCATCTTCCCCGATTTTCGTCAGAAATTGGTGGTGCGCCCCGATTTTTCGCTGGGTTTTGTGCAGCAGTCGCCCTCCGATGGTTATCCAATTTATGGGGGTAAGGCCCGTTTTACCAATAATATCGATTTGAGCAATGCCGGGTTGAAGGGTGATGGGGTGTTGAATTACCAAGCCTCCACCGCCCGCAGTGAAGAGTTTGTTTTCCTGCCGGAGGAGACCAAAGGGGTTGCCAGTGAGTTCACTGTGGATAAGCGCACCTCGGGGGTTCTTTTTCCTGATGTGAAATCGCAATTCACCCAGGTCAACTTTTTCCCAACGCAGGAAGAGCTGGTGGCCAAGAGCATGGAGGAGAACTTCACGATGTTTGGGGCTGAAGCACAGCTGGAAGGTTCATTGCGGGTAGCGCCAACAGGACTCTCGGGCAGGGGCAATTTATACATGCTAAGAGCCACCCTGAACAGTCGCTATATGAATTTTGGCGACCACACCGTGCTGGCCGACTCCTCCAACTTCAAGCTGGTCACTAAGGAGACCCAGGATATTTCGTTTTCAACGTCGAACCTGATCTCCAACATCGACTTCGAAAAACGGTTGGGTACCTTTACCTCCCTGGCTGGCGGCAGTCGGGTCGATTTTACTGAAAACCGGTACATCAGCTTCATTAATGAGTTTTCGTGGAATATGGACAACAACGACATCTTCCTGGGAGCACGTGGATCGAAGGGTAACAAATTCGTATCCATTCACAAACGGCAGGATTCGCTCTATTTCTATGCTCCATTGGCTCGTTTCGATGCTGAAAACAACTTGATTGAGGCCGAAGAGGTGAAGGATATCCTGACGGCCGATGCCAAAGTGTTCCTGAAAGATGGGCGCATCACCATACGTGAGGATGCCGCAATGGATCCCCTTGATAGTGTGAGGATAGTGCTGAAGGACAGCTTGGTGACGCACACCATCTACGATGCCCGCATCACCATTGAAGGGGCTAAGAAATACAGTGGATTGGGAAGTTACGATTATATCAATGCCCTTGGCGACAAGTATAAGCTCTTTCTGGCCAAAATAGCGGCCGATGAGAAGAGCCGCACCACGGCACAGGGCAGCATTGGCGAGGAGGCCAGATTCCAGTTCGACAGCTATTTTGCTTATAAGGGTGATTTTACCATGACGGCCGGGCAGAAATTCTTTGATTTTGATGGTGGAGCCCGGATGATCCACGACGATCCTTATGGTCCACGCACTTATGTCCGTTTCCAGTCGGCCGTTGATCCGGCACAGGTGCGCATCCCCATTGGGGAGAAGATTGAAAACTATGAGCGGGAGCGCATTCATAAAGATTTCTTTATCCGCAAGGACTCGGTGCATGTGTACAGCTCATTCCTCGAAAGCCGCAAGGATTATAGCGACATCCCCATCATCTCAGGGCAAGGGTTTCTGGTGCACAACGATCGCGACAACACCTTCGATATGGTGTCGGAACAAAAACTAGCCAAGCCCGACACCACAGGAACGCTGTTGCGCTTCATCCCATCAGCCGGTCAGGTGATGGGTGAGGGAGCTCTGAACCTGGGCGTGGAGCTCGATCCGATCAAAATTCAGACTTCGGGAACCATATTCCACAAGCGGCAGGAGAATGAGATCAAACTGATGACCATGATGGATCTCGATTTCTTCTTCGACACCCGCCTGGCATCCATCATTTATAAAACCATCATGCTCTCCAAGGCGCCTGCCAGCGATGTGCCGGTGGCCAATTTCACCCGTCGTTTAGAGGAACTAATGCCCCATGAGGCAGTCAATGCCTTGCTGAAGGAGGGTGCCACCGCAGTGGTTGATCATAAGTTGCCCGATGAAGGAAATCTGTTCACCTTCAGTAATCTGGATATGAGCTGGAATCATGCCAAGAAGTGTTATGTGGTGGATGGGGAGGCCGACCTTGCCATGATGCGCGGCCGCCAAGTGAACAAGAAGGTGAAGGTGAAGGCCGAGATCGTGCGCAGTCGTGTGGGCAACAGCATCGACTGGTACCTCGAGGTGGACGACCAGTGGTTTTACTTCGCCTATAAAAATGGTACCATGCACACCTTGTCGTCGGTGAAGGAGTTCAATACCTTGATTCAGCAGCTCAAGCCTGAGGAGCGCAAGTTTAAGGGTGGTATTGGAGGCAAGTCGTCCATCTATATTCTTTCGCCCGACAGCAAGCGCAAGCGGTTTCTGCAAAAGTTCACCGGTGAAGCTTCACCGGAGGATGATTCAGAGGAAGAGGCACCGGCGAAGGAGGAGTGACCTGGCTTTTTTGTACCATTATAAACAGCGTGTTGATAACAGACTAATAACTATTGTGTTTTATTCATTCAACAGAAATTCTTTTTTTGTATCTTCGGGATAATTTATATTGGGTGAGTTATCCATTAAGGAATTGAACGTAAAGAGAATAGTAAAAAGAAAATAATTTAAACCATAGAATCAATGAAATTTGTTGTTTCCAGTACCGACTTGTTGAATCACTTGCAGGCCATCAGCCGGGTGATCAGCAATAAGAGCTCGCTGCCCATTCTTGATAATTTCTTGTTCAGCATCAGTGGTAACGTGCTTACCATGACTGCTTCCGACTTGGAGGTGACCATGATTACCACCATGGAGATTTCTAATGTTGATGAAGATGGCGTGGTGGCCATTCCTTCGCGCATTCTGCTTGAAACTTTGAAGAAATTCCCCGAGCAGCCGCTGAGCTTTGTGATCAGCAAGGAGTCGTTTGCTGTTGAGATTGTCACCGATAAGGGCAAGTTCAATTTGGTAGGGCAAAATGCCGATGAGTATCCTGTGTTACAAGAGCTCGATGCCAACAAGCTGTCGAGTGTGCGTCTGGCTGCCGACCTGTTGTTGACCGGTATCAACAAAACTTTTTTTGCCACCGCCGACGATGAATTGCGTCCGGTGATGAATGGTATTCTGTTTGAGATGTCGCCCGAGCACTTGACTTTTGTGGCATCCGATTCGCACAAGTTGGTGCGTTACCGTCGCAACGACATTCAAACCGAGTTCACATCCTCATTCATCCTTCATAAAAAACCCGCTGGTCTTCTGAAGAATATTCTTGCCAAGGCCGATGGTGATGTGCAGGTTGAGTTTGACGATAAAAATGCCGTGTTCACCACACCGGTTTACAAGATGGTGTGCCGCCTGATTGAGGGTGTTTATCCTGCCTACAATGCAGTGATTCCGCAAGGAAGCCCATATAAAGTTATGGTTGACCGGGTAGAGTTTTTCAATACACTGGGGCGTGTTTCGCTGTTCTCCAATCAAGGTACCAACTTGGTGAAGCTGAAGTTGAGCGATAGCCAGATGACCGTATCTGCGCAGGATTTGGACTTCTCCATTTCCGCCTTTGAAGTATTGCCTTGTGTTTACGATGGCGAGGAGATGGAGATCGGCTTCAAATCGAACTTCCTGGCCGACATCCTGAACAACATGGATTCGCGCGAAGTGGCCCTTGAGTTGTCCGACCCTTCACGTGCCGGCATCCTGGTGCCTGTTGAAAAAGAGGAGTCGGAGGATGAGTTGATGCTTCTGATGCCGATGATGGTGAATGTGTAATCGATACGATATGATCAATCAAAAAACCCTGCGAATGCGGGGTTTTTTTGTTTTCCCATCCTGTCAGGATTTGAATCCTGACAGGGTTAAACCCCACGAAGGTAAATTTAATTGTTATGAAAGAGAGTCCTCCCTTCGGTCGGAATGACCATGAGCCAGTAAGGTAGTGGGTAGGTGGTTTTTGCGGTGGAGCCGCAAAAACCACCTACCCACTGTAGCAACCAATCAATCGTCATTCCGATCGCAACGCAGTGGCGGGAGGAATCCCTTACCGTTCTGCATTCATCCTTGCCTATTCCAGTTCAACCCGCTTCGGGGTTGCTAATACTTTGGGCTCCCGAACCCGCGGATTCCATCCGCGGTTAATCACATTACGACCTCCGGTCGTGTTGGAATTTCTTTTATCCATTCATAATTGAATTGCCCTGGTCTTTAGGTCAATGTTAATAATGTTTTTTTATTTTCCACCCTGTCAGATTTTGAAATACTGACAGGATTAAACCCGCGGAGGCAAGGGGAGATCATCAGCGAACAGTGTTCAGTTATCGATGAACAGTGATGCTGTAAAGTGCTTTTGTGTGCGTCCCGGAGGGACAGCTTATTTCAGCCCGAGGCATCGCCTCGGGAACAGGCCAACCATCATAAACGCCCTAGCATGGGCAGCTTATACTTGTTAAGCATAGAGATTTTGATCATGATGGATTAAGCCGCCCATGCGGGGCTCATTGATCACTATTTCAATCTAACCCGGGACGTTGCCCCGGGCTGAATTAAACATGGCTTTCAGCCATTATGGGTTTCTGTAGTGGTTCAACCCGCTTCGGGGTTGGTATGCTTTTGGTCTCTGAAATCCGCGGATTCCATCCGCGGTTAATCACATTCCGACCTCCGGTCGTTCAATTTGAAGAAGAGTTCTGAAAACTGCAATGAATCTTCAAATAAGCACATCATTAAATTAGTACATTGGTTGTTTGTTGCTGCTCCGCCTCGGCTGCGAGCCTTAGAAATATCATGGAGCGGAGCGGTTAAGAAGCAATGCTGTTTGAAATTATGCAATGATCTTTGACTTGAGAAGCGTCTCAAAGGCTGCTTTGTCCCTAGCATCCGCAGACGGCCACCTTCCCGGTGAAGCGAAGGATAGAACAAAAAGCTGTTTGAGCCGTAGGCGAGTTCTTTTTGTTCCCGTAGCGAGCCGTGGAAGGTCGGCGAGGATGCAAGGACTTGATTTTTTCTGCCTACTCTTTTGCATCATAGGCAAAAGAGTAGGTCAGGGTTTGGGGTGAAACCCCAATTCAGGCGCAGCGGCGGCTTTCTTGGCTTCGCCAGTTGGAAACGATTTTCTGGCTGCGCCAAGCGGCAGAGCCGAGCGGTCTGTTTACTCTCTGCAGCTGTAGTGGAGCGAAGCGGATCATGAGGACCTATGAAAATAGACATTCCCCGAATAAAGAGAGTAAAAGCCCGTCCGGCTCGAGGACAAATAACCACGTAGTTGTAAATATGGCTTTCAGCCATTATGGGTTTTTGTACCCGTTCGACCCGCTTCGGGGTTGGTATTTGGTTGAGCTCTACTTCCTCGTGGGGAGCCGGAGGGGGCTTCCATTCTCAAATTATCACATTATCAAATCACCACATTATCACATTAACACATTAACACATCCTCAAATTCCCAACTCAATCTGGAAGCGTGTCATCCAGAACGATTTGTTGCTTCCAGCAATCATATCTTTTTGATCGTAGGTAGCATCCAACTGCAGCTTGAGGGAATGACCAATCACATATTTGGTGATACCCAGGGTATATTGCTGGTTTTTGTCGTAACCCACGTACTCCTTAACACTTTCGGCAGGGTTGACGATGGAGTATCGTGCGGCCACTTCCCAGTTGTTTTTGAAGATGTAGCTGGTTTGAAGGTTGACGCCATTCCCTTTGAGGATGTATTGGTCTTCCTGCTCTTCGGATGCTTTGGCGATTACCGGGTCGGAGCAATAGCGCGCCATGTAATCGGTGTAAAAGGCAAAGCCGTTGTATTTGAAGATGAAATCGACAAACATGGCGTTGATGGTGCGGGTTTGGTTGTTCTGCAGCACACTGCCCCGTTGGCCGCTGGTGCGGATGGCTTTGTGGTTGCTCGAGTAGGCACCTGCCAGCATGAATTTGGGGGTTTCTTCACGTTCATAATCCCCTTCAATCAGGTCGCCCAGTTTTTTGAAGCGCCCCAAGGGAAACAGCTCCAGACGTCCGGTGTAGGCAAAGCCAGCATTGGGTGCCGACTTGTAATTGCGCCCATCTCCCGAGGTGATGGATGTTTTGATGATGTAGGCGAACTCCTTGGTGAGCATGTTATTGTAGGTGGCAAAAAAGCCATAGTCGCGGTCGAGGTTGAAGGTGGAGTTGGTGAGTGATCGGTCAACGAACTGCAGGGCACTGGATGAGTTTACTCTGGCTCGGTTACCAGGGACTTTTGTTTGTCCAAAGCCGAAGCTCCAGTGGTTGTTGGGGATATAATAGATAACAGCGTCGCGAACCATATTGGCTGTTCCACTCAAACCATCGTTGTCGTAGCCTGTAAAGCCCAGCTGTATGACGTAGCTCAACTTGGGACTGAAGGCAAACCCTTCGAAACGCAATCTTAGTCGTTTGGCTCTCAATTCGCTGGTGATGTCGTCGTTGTCGTTGATGGTGACCGAAGCTATGTTTTGCATTCTGAAACGGATGTTCAGACGGTAGGAACTGTCCTTGGGCATGAATGAGATTCCCTTGCCAACTTCAATGTTGGGTAGGTTTCGGAATTTCTGCAAGGTGATGGAGTCCTCGTGGGTGAGGATTGACTGTGCCTGGAGCGTGATGGATGAAAACAGGCTGCATGCCATCAGTAAGAAAAGTGTTTTAATGTTCTTTCTCATAGTTTTTTTTCTTCTTGGGTGTAAATTTATTAAAAATCACCGATTGATCAAAGTGCACAGTGATTGGCGAACAGTTGTCAATGATCAGTTAGCCGTGGTGAGTGCGCAAGTCCGACGTCCCGAAGTGCTGCTTATTTCAGCCCGGGGCATCGTCTCGGGGATGCGTATCCCTATATCTCAGCGCCTTAGATGGGCAGTTTATCTCAAGTGTCGAATAGTGGATGAGTCCCAAAGTCGCAAGAGTCTTCAAGCTTTGGGGCAATTCATTGCATTTCAGCCCCGGTCTTTTGTTTGGGGGCTGAGGAATCCCCCTCTATTATTGGGCTTTAGCCCATTGGTAATGATGGTTTTTGATTTTCCACCCTGTCAGGTTTTGGAATCCTGACAGGGTTAAACCCCGCGGAGGATAAATAAAATTGAAATGAAAGAGATTCCTCCCTTTGGTCGGGCTTTAAGAGTCTCAGTGTCAGAAAGTCTAAGAAGTTAAATAGTTTGAGAGTTGAAAAGTTCCAAAGTCGGATAGTCAGGGCTTTCAATTCCAATTAGTACATCATTAAATTGGTTGTTTGTTTCTGCTCCGCCTCGGCTGAGAGCCTTAGAAATATCATGGAGCGGAGCGGTTAAGAAGCAATGCTGTTTGAGGTTCGGCTAGAGCATCCAGGAAAACAATGAAAGAGTCTTACGAACCGAGTTCATTGCTTCGAGCGCAGCGGAGTGATAGTTCTTAGGTGAGCAGGCGCAGCGGCGGCACTTTTTGTTTACTTTTTGGTGCTGTAGCCTGGAGCGAAGCGGATCATGAGGGCCAATGAAAACAGACAAGCACCGAGTAAAAAGTAAAAGCCCGTCCGGCTTGAGGACAAATAACCACGTTGTTGTCAACATAGCTTCTAGCCATTTATGGTTATTTCCAGGTTCAACCCGCTTCGAGGTTGGATTGCTGTTGAGCTCTCGAACCCCCGGATTCCATCTTCTAATCAACATATCATCAAATTAGCTAATTAGCACATTAACTCATTAGCACATTGATTAATTATCACATTAACCCATTGTTTTTTTGCTGAAATATTGGCGTTATGAACAAATGTTCATTATATTTGCAGAGTGAATATTTGTTTGAATAGAAACCAATAATGTTGTTGAAATATGAAAATAGCCATCACATCAACCGGAACCACCACACAATCCAAGCTGGACAGCCGCTTTGGCCGTTGTGCCCATTTTGCCATTTACGACACCGAGACAAAAGGTATTGAGTTTATTGAGAACACGAATCGTGAGAGCTCCGAAGGTGCCGGTCCTGCTACTGCCCAATTGGTGGCTTCGCAAGGGGTTTCCAAAGTGATCTCTGGAGAGTTTGGCGGTAAGGTGAAATCCATATTGGAGACACTCAAGATAGAGATGGTGTCCATGGGTGGATGTGACCAAACCATTGATGAAATCATAACAACGTTGAACAACTAAAATAAGTAGGCCATGCCGAAGCTGGATGGGACAGGCCCGGATAAGATGGGGCGAAAAAGTGGGCGCGGGTTGGGGAGCTGTCAAAAGATTCCTGATGCACAGAAACTTGAACAACTGGGCAAAGGTATGGGTTTGAGGCGTCAATCGGGAGGCGGCCATGGTGCCGGGAAACGATTGAAAAGCGGAATTCAATAGTATTCACCTTTAAAAAGGAGGTAATCATGCCAGGATTAAACAGACGCGGTCCAAATGGCGAAGGAGCCATGACCGGAAGACGGATGGGGCGTTGCAACCCTGCCAACAAAGGCAAATCGGACGAGGAAATTTTGAAAAACCGGGAGGAATCTTCTGGTTCGGATAGTAATCCACAACCAGGACTGGGCTTGGGTCCGGGTTTGGGAAGAGGTTTGGGCAGAGGCAGAGGCCAAGGAATGGGCTTGGGCCGGGGACAAGGCAGGGGCATGCGCAACCGTTGATGATTTTTACACCTGTTCTTTTCTCTAAGTTTTCCGGCTTTTAAGAACAAGAGCCGGAAAGCTTTTCTTATGTATTTTCAATCAACTATTTATCAATTATATTCATCTGAAATTATGAAAAACAAGATTGCCATTCCTTTGGAAAACGGACAGTTGTGTTCGCACTTTGGCCATTGCCAGCAATTTGCCATCATCGACGTGGAAGCGGGTGCCATTGTGGCCGAATCGTTGGTGACACCACCACCCCACGAACCCGGACTATTGCCAGGCTGGCTCGCTGAACGCGGCGTCACCGAAGTGATTGCCGGTGGGATGGGGCAACGTGCCATCAACCTGTTTACAGCACAGAACATAAAAGTCAATGTTGGTGCACAACCCAAATCACCTAAAGATTTGGTTAACGACTGGATCGAAAACACCTTGGTGACCGGAACCAATGCCTGTGACCACTAATACTAGATTGAACAGACCAATGATATCAGATTACCGTTGCTTTTTCTGTTTTGCCCGCGCCATTGAAAAATTGATTGAGCGTGAAAATTTGACCCCAGCACAAAAAAACACCATTACCAGCCAGATGGTTGAGCTTTACCACCAGTCGTGGCACGATTTTTCAGCACCGGCGTTTTCTAGGGAACTGCACAAAGCCTTGCGGCAGCACACACAAAATCCGGATCCCTACAAGGCTGCCAAACAAAGAAGCAACGATCTGGTATTGAGCCTTTATCCTGAGTTGAAGCAGCAGGTACTCAAATCGGACAATCCGTTCGACACGGCTCTTCGTCTGGCCATTGGCGGGAACATCATCGACTTGGCTGTTTTTGATGAATTTGACCTGCCGGGTACCATGCACCAGGTGCTCACCACCGACTTTGCCTTGAACGACAGTGCAAGACTGAGGGAGGAGCTGTCCAATGCCAAATCGGTGCTCTATCTGGGGGACAATGCCGGGGAGATTGTGTTCGACAAATTATTTGTAGAAACCATCATGCACCCCAACTTAACTTATGCGGTGCGAGGCAACAACATCGTGAACGATGCCACCATGCACGATGCGCATTATGTGGGCATGGATTCGGTGGCCGATTTGATTTCCAATGGATACGATGCCCCATCAACCATATTTGAGCACTGCTCACCCCAATTCCAAGAGCTGTTTATGAAAGCCGATGTCATCATAGCAAAAGGACAAGGTAATTTGGAAGGACTTTATGGTCACTCACCCAAACCTTTCTACTCTCTGTTGATGGTGAAATGCCAGGTAGTTGCCGATGCCTTGAAGGTTCGAAAAGGGGGTTTTGTTGTTAAAAAATTGTAGCCTAATGAAAATAGCCATTGCCAGCGGGAAGGGAGGAACCGGAAAGACATTTGTCTCCACCAACCTATATTGGTCGTTGCACCAGGCGGGCGTCAACGTCACCTTGGTGGATTGCGATGCCGAAGAACCCAATGTGGGTGAATTCCTGTCGGCACCAGAAACCGACCGTCAAACGATCACCCAGCAGATACCGGTTATAGATACCGAAAAATGCACCTTTTGTGGCAAGTGTCACGAATATTGCAATTACAACGCCATCGTGATCCTGCCTCCGGTGAAATTCATCCAAGTGGTGGATGAGCTGTGCCACGACTGTGGTGCCTGTTATGTCGCCTGTCAAGAAGGTGCCATAGCGCACAAGGATCGGAAGTTGGGTACTGTCACCCGGCAGGTAATTGACCATCGAACCCATTTAGTGGAAGCGCGAGCCGAAGTGGGGGTTTACTCCCCGGTGCCCCTGATTAAGAAAGCCATCAACGCGGTAGAACCAGGATCGCTTGCCATACTCGACTCTCCGCCTGGCATCTCTTGCCCGTTTATTGCCACGGTGGATCGAGCCGATTATGTGGTGCTGGTAACCGAGCCAACGCCTTTTGGGTTGAACGACTTGAAACTGTCGGTGGAAACCCTTCGGGAGATGGGCATCCCATGTGGGGTGATCATCAATCGTGCCGGATTGGGAGATCAAGGTGTTCAGGAATATCTGGTAAAAAACAACATCCCGCTTTTAATGGAGATCCCTTTCGACAAGGAGATTGCTCGCATCTACTCCGAAGGGGGGCTTTGGGTGGAAAAAGTGCCTGAGGCGCAAAACCGGTTTTTGACACTGCTGGAAACCATCAAAAAACAACTGAACTCATGAACGAAATCACCATACTGAGTGGCAAGGGTGGAACGGGCAAAACCAGCATCAGTGCTGCTTTTGCTACCATTGCCACCAATAAGGTTGTGGCCGATTGCGATGTGGATGCTGCCAACCTGCACTTGATACTACAACCCCGCAACAGCCACGAAGAAGCTTATACATCAGGCCACAAGGCCATTATTGACTACAACCAGTGCACCCAGTGCGGCATCTGTATGGATCATTGCCGATTCGGCGCCATCAGCATCCGGGATGGGCAGATTACCATTGCTGAGACTTCGTGCGATGGCTGTATGCTCTGTTCGCGCATCTGTCCGCAACAGGCCATCACCATGGTGCCCAACAACAAGAGCCGTTGGTACCTTGGCGACACCCGTTTTGGCAAGATGGTGCATGCCCGGCTGGCACCAGGTGAGGAAAATTCGGGGAAGCTGGTCAATGTGGTGCGCGACCAGGCCAAGGCGCTGGCCAAACAAGAGTCAGTTGAAACCATTATCATTGATGGTCCTCCGGGAACCGGATGCCCGGTCATCTCATCGCTCACGGGGGTGAAGAAGGCCGTTATTGTGACCGAACCCACCAATTCGGGATTCCACGACATGAAAAGGATCATTGAACTGACTGCCAACTTCAAGGTGAAAACCTATCTCATCATCAACAAATGGGATTTGAATCCACTCATCAGCCAGAAAATCGAAACGTGGGCAGAGCAAACCGGTATTCCGGTGGTTGGCAAATTGCCTTTCGATAGGCAGGTTGTGGATGCCATGGTGCAATGTAAAAGCATTTGCGAGTATGATCCCGATTCGCAGATTTCGAAGGAGATAGAAAAAATTTGGGAAACCGTCAATTCCGACAAGCTATGATTAGTTTTGGCCCCGTCCCATCGCGTCGTTTGGGCAAAAGCCTTGGGATAAACAACATCCCCAGCGTAAAAGTATGTTCCTATGCCTGCACTTATTGTCAGGTGGGACGTACCAGCAAACATACCATCACCAGAGAGCAGTTTTATTCCCCGGAGGTGCTTTGTGGGGAGGTGGAAAAGCACCTGTCGTCACTCTCCAGTGCAGAAATGCCCGACTACCTCACCTTCGTTTCCAATGGTGAGCCGACGCTCGACATCAACTTGGGGGCATCCATCTTGCGACTCAAGCAGTTGGGATACCCAGTGGCGGTGATTACCAATGCCTCGCTGCTGTTCGATCCCTTGGTGGCTGAAGAACTTATGTTGGCCGATTGGGTCTCCGTAAAGGTCGATACCGCCCAGGCCGATATTTGGAAAAAGCAAAACCGACCGCATAAAGGCCTCTCCTTCGATCAGCACAACCAAGGGATACTTGATTTTTCAGCGCGATACAAGGGCGTGTTGGCAACGGAAACCATGCTGGTGAATCAGAGCAACGACAGCCATGAGGCTTTGACCCAAACGGCAAGTTTCATCAAGCAGATTGACCCTTCAACGGCTTACCTCTCCATACCCACACGCCCACCCATGCTTCAAAATGCCATTGCACCATCGGAGCAAAAAGTGAATGAGGCCTTCCATATTTTCAGCTACCACAATATCAACACCGAGTTGCTGTTGGGTTTCGAAGGCACCAACTTTGGCCATACAGGTAATATTTATGAGGATATTGTCAACATCTGTACGGTGCATCCCATTCGCGAAGAGGCCATGCAGACTCTCATTCAGAAAAATGGTGCCAAGGAGTCGGTACTCGAGGAATTGATCAAAAGCAAGGCCATTCGGAGAGTAGAATACCAGTCCAATATCTATTACATTCGGCATTTTAACATTTAAGGCAGCCCAATCCGGATGGATATGTGTTAAATTTGTCTCCATAGAAATTTCGGAAAGGAGAATTATGATGACGGAACAAGGCTATATTCATATTTACACGGGTAATGGCAAAGGCAAGACGACGGCTGCCTTTGGGTTGGCCTTGCGGGCAGTAGGGGCAGGCAAAAAGGTGTTTGTGGCTCAGTTTGTCAAGGGCAAGCCCTATGCCGAAATTGATGCGGTGCAACAGTACCTCCCTGCCATCACCATTAGGCAATATGGGTTGGATTGCTTCATTGAGAAGCTGCCCACGCAGGCCGATATTGATGCAGCCCGCCACGGACTACAGGAGGTGTTGGGCATACTGGCGGGGCAGCAATACGATGTGGTGGTGCTGGACGAATTGACCATTGCCCTCTATTATAAACTATTTGATGTTCAGGAGATATTGCCGGCTTTGAAGCAGAAACCTTTGGGCACCGAGATCGTCATCACAGGGCGCTATGCGCCACAGGAACTCATTGATTGTGCCGATTTGGTGACTGAGATGAAAGAGGTAAAGCACTACTACACCAAAGGGGTGGAGGCTCGTAAGGGTATTGAGTATTAGAATTATATTTCATTCGCATGCGACTTTTCCCATTCGATGAGCGCCATCTTGCGCTCAGCCCCCCACCGGAACTGCCCCACGGCACCACCCTTGCGAACCACCCGGTGGCAAGGAATAAGCAATCCCACCCGATTGGCCGCGATGGCCGAGGCTACGGCACGCACAGCCTGCGGCGCTCCAATCATGCTAGCCACATCGCCATAGGCAACCACCTGGCCGGCAGGAATGGTCAGGAGTGCCTGCCACACCATGTTTTGGAAGGGCGTGCCATATAGACAAACTTGGATGGAGGAGCCGGGTTTCAATCCGAAAAAGCGGTCAACCACCAGTTGTGCTATGGCATCCTCTTGTGAAATGGAGGCATGCGGCCAGGCGCTTTTAAACTGCAACAAAACCGACGAATCTTCCCCATTCACAAATTCAAAGGCGCAGATGCCGCAATGGCATTGAGCCACAAAACAGCGCCCCATGGTACTGGTGGCAAAACCAACGATAATAGTATTTCCGGGTTGTTGCATCAACTTCTTGTTCTCCGTGGATGCCACCACTTCAATATGACAATGTGTTTTCATAGTGGAAGTAAAAATACGAAAAAACTCACTGTTTGAGAGTCGTAAAGCCAGGAAGTGTCAGAGTCGGGAAGTTGAAAAGTTGAAAAGTCAAGGTGTCTTGTCCTAGAATAAGTTTACACAAAAAGTAAATTGAATTTAGGATTATGAAAAAAAGAATCAACATTATTCCGGACGAAGTAAAACTTCAAGTGGTAACTGAGTACATTAGCAGCGACATCACCAGAGAGGAATTAAAGGTGAAATATGGTTTCACCGGAGGAGCAAACATCGATCGCTGGATGAAGCAATTTGGTGTAAAAAAGCCTTCGGTGAATGAAATCACACAATTCAAAGAGATGAGCAAGATTGGAGGCAAGACCAAGGAAGACAAGGTATTGGAAGATAAAATCAAAGAACTTGAACAGCAGCTTGAGCATGCAAACCTGAAAGCGAGAGCCTTGGATGCAATGATTGACATTGCCGAGAAAGAATTTGACATTCAAATCAGAAAAAAGTCTGGACCCAAACAGTAGACCAATTGCACACAAGAAATGAGGCTCCAATAGAGATCTTGTGTGAATTGTTTGGGAAGAGCCGCCAAGCTTATTATCAGAAAATAAAGTACAATTACAGGGAAGTGCTGAAGGATCATGTCACCATAGAACTGGTTGACAAGACAAGATTGGATATGCCCAGGATTGGAGGACGCAAGCTGTATGAAATTGTCGGTCAGCATTTAAACGGTGGGCTACAAATGGGGCGTGATGCATTTTTCGAATTACTACGCCGAAACCACCGGCTGGTGAGGCGTAAACGTCGTACTGCACGCACCACGTACAGTAATCACTGGTTGCGGAAGTATCCCAACTTGATTCGTTCTTTCACTCCAGTCAAACCCAATCAATTATGGGTGAGTGATATCACCTATATTGAAACGAAAGCTGGATTTGTCTACTTGTCCTTGATAACAGATGCCTATTCAAGAAAAATAATCGGGTGGAGTATTGGCGATACACTTGAGGCAAAGCACTCTCTATCTGCACTGCAGATGGCCATAAAGGGTGCCCCCAAAGATTTGAGCAAGCTGATTCATCATTCGGATCGGGGTGTTCAGTATTGTAGCGATACATATGTGAAAGCACTGAATAAAAAGAATATAAGCATCAGCATGACTGAAAGTGGCGATCCACTGGAAAATGCGATTGCGGAGAGGGTCAATGGCATACTGAAAACCGAGTGGCTATATTTAAATAGTTATTCAGGAATCGAGGAAGCCACACGGGCAGTCGAAAACGCAATCAGGTTATACAACAACGTACGTCCCCACTTGAGTTTGGGTATGGAGACTCCATGCAATGTGCATACATCTGGAAAGCCGGTGGTTAGAGTGTGGCGAAATTATTACAAGAAAAAGGATTTTGAGAAAGCGGATAATTGAATTATTTTTGATGACCCAACAAAGTGATGGTGAAACTTTATACCATTACGAATAAAACAAGAGTGGCATCGAGCCACTCCTTGTTTTGCCCAACAAAGTTCCGGCTCTCATTGCCCATTACAGAATGATTGAATGCAACATAAAATAAACCATTAACTGTAAAGATTTTTTAGGACGAGTCAAGGCATCCGCATCCCCTTCATTCCGCCATAGAGGATCTGTAGGGGACTTCCATCAAGCGGCAGCACCGTGTTTCTTTGCAGATTCAATGAATTTGGTAATTTTACAAGCCACGTTGTGGAGAAACCTTCCATTTTTGATCAAAGTCCAACGTCCCGCAGGGACAGCTTATTTCAGCCCGAGGCATCGCCTCGGGAACAGGCCAACCATCATAAACGCCCTAGCGGGGCAGCTTATGTTTGTTAGGCATAGGCTTCAATCACAATGGATTAAGCCGCCCATCCAGGGCTTATTCATTTCAATTTCAATCTATCCCGGGACGTTGCCCCGGGCTGAATTAAACATGGCTTTCAGCCATTAATTGCCATATTCTGGTTCAATCCGCTTCGGTGTTGCGATGTCTTTGGTCTCTGAAACCCTCGGATTCCATCCGCGGTTAATCACATGACGACCTCTGGTCGTATCGGCAAATTTGGGCGTGACAAATTATTTCAAGTTCTGAAAGGACAAATCTTCATAACCCAGGGGCATCGACCCTGAGAGAATCCCATGCAGCGTTACTGCTTGTAAGGCAGGATTTTTACCGCCATCTTGCCTTTCTGGCAAAGGCCTTTTGATACTGCCTACCCCAGATTGCGCTATGCTTACCTGTGGTTATGAAGGTCGAGTCTTTCAGACTTCGGTAATCTGTGATCATGGTGACGTTTTGCCTGTAGAATTTGAATTTCGAAAATTACAACCCTCTCTTCACGCACAAAGGAAAAAACAACTATATTTAGTTGCTAAATCAACCAGAAGGACCTATATGAACTTAATGTATATTGTTAGGCGGTTTGTGCACTATTTCAACCTTGAACCGGAGTTGGATAATCCCGATCGTGTTCACGAGGAGATCATCAAGGGGATTGCTTTCAAGGGTACCAACCTTTGGATTTTGGTGTTTGCCATCATTGTGGCTTCGGTGGGGTTGAATATGAACTCCACGGCTGTCATCATTGGCGCCATGTTGATTTCACCCCTGATGGGCCCCATCAATGGCATGGGTTACAGCATTGCTACCTACAATTACGATCTGTTTAAGCAGTCGATCAAAAATTTTAGTTTTGCCGTACTGGCCAGTTTGATCGCCTCTACCACCTATTTTGCCTTGAGTCCCATTGCTACGGCGCACTCCGAGTTGTTGGCCCGTACCAGTCCTTCCATCTACGATGTGATGATCGCTTTCTTTGGTGGTTTGGCCGGAATTGTGGCCATCAGCAGCAAGCAAAAGGGGAATGTGATTCCAGGGGTGGCCATTGCCACGGCCTTGATGCCACCTCTCTGCACGGCCGGCTATGGTTTGGCTACCACACAATTCGAGTACTTTTTTGGCGCCCTCTATCTTTTCACCATCAACACGGTGTTTATTGCCATTGCATCGGTGGTGATTTCGCAGATATTGAAATTCCCCATCCGCACGCTGGTTGACAAGCAATATAAGGTAAAGGTCAACCGCCTGATTTCGGCCGTCATTCTGATTGTGCTGTTGCCCAGCATCTATTTTGGCTATGGATTGGTGCAAAAGGAAAAATTCAATGAAAATGCTCAGCGCTACATCACCAATGTCAGCACCATTGAGGGCAATTTTCTGTTGAAAAGCGACATCGACATCCGCAAGAAAACCATCACCCTCATCTATGGTGGGTTGAACCTGACCAGTGACCAGAAGGCTTTGATCAGGGACAAAGCAGCCACCTTCAACCTCCAGCAGGCCAACATCATCATTCAGCAAGGGTTGGCCATCGACAACCTGTCGGGGGTCAATGCGGCTACCATACAGCTGCGCGAGGAGATCAGCGACCTGAAGTTGGCGCTCAAGGAGAAGGAAACGGCCATGGGGGAGCTCATCCAAAAAAATGAGATGGGGCAAATCATCCTTAAGGAGATCAATGCGTTATTCCCCCAGATTGAGAGTTGCATCTATGCCGAAACAGCGCGGTTTTATCAAAAGGATCTTGAATCGACCTTGGCTGCCATTGTACTGTTTTCGATCAATCAAGAACAAACGCTTACGTCCGAAGAAAAGGAGAAGATTGAACGTTGGGTCAGAACCAAAGTTGATATTCAGCAGGTGAGGATATTTTACGAATAAACACGCTGGGGAGCACCATATAACTCAAACCCATCGCCTCCCCATAGGAAATGCGACTTACCTGTGTCCAATGGCATATCGCTCGCCGGATTACAATCGGCAACATAGGAAGATTAAATGCAAGAAAAGGATGTTATTCAGCAAGTTAAGGCGGGTGGGCATGAGCAGTTTGCCCACCTGGTGCGGAAATACCAAAACATGGTGTTTCGGGTGTGTTTGGGGTTTGTGCACAACCAGGAGGATGCCAACGACCTGACGCAGGAGGTATTTATCAATGCCTTTCAAAATCTCCACTCTTTTGATGGCCGTGCAAAGTTCTCCACTTGGCTTTACCGCATTGCGGTGAATGCTACCCTCAATGCCCAACGTAAAAAATCGAGGTGGAAGTTTTTCTCCTTGATCGATCATCGCATGGGGAACCCCACCCAGGATCAGGAATGGCTTCTCCCCCCGGAGAAGAATGATCCCGAACAGACCATGATCAACCATCAGGAACGCCAACTCATTGAACAAGCTATTGATGGGTTGCCCGAGAAGCAACGCACGGCTTTTGTGCTGAGCAAATACGACGATTTGCCGCAACGCGAAATTGCCGCCATCATGAATACCTCCGAGGGGTCGGTGGAGCAGTTGCTCATTAGGGCTAAGGCCAACCTTCAAAAGAAACTGGCTCCTTATTATATAAAAAGTGATGGCGTCCATAGGAAAATGGAGGCTGATGGTTCTAACAATTAAAAATCCACAACAATGACTTGCCACGAGTGCACATACAATATGGAGAGTTACCTGGCTCAAACGCTTTCGAGAGAAACCCGGAATGCCATGGCGCAACACTTGATGCACTGTGGCCAATGCCAGCGGCAGTTGCTGGTGTTGGAGCGGATAAACCAAATGGTGACCCTCGACAGGAAGAGGACGCCTTCGGGTGATACAGAAGTTAGGGTGATGGGCGCCATTGAAGCTCTGAATAACAAAAGCCAAGGCGGCATGGTGGTAAGGATGCGGCGGACATTGCTGGTGGCTTCCGTGGCTGCCAGTTTGGGAGCCGGCATCATGCTTGGCAATCTGGTTCAACCTGTCCGTGATACCGGATATGATACTGAGGATCTAACCTATTTGAACGATCTGGAGATGGAAGGTTTTCATAAATTAATCATTGAATAAAAACTACGTTATGGCAATCAAACGAGAAACACTGATTTGGATCATCATCATACTGGCGGTACTTAACATCGCTACCATTGCTACCATCGTGTTCCATTATTACCAATCGAACGTGTTATCACAGGCTGATGGCACTGGTTCAGTGGGATACGATGAACGGGGAGTTCAGCGTTACAATGGCCGTTCGTTTCGCGATGCCTTGGAGCTTGATGCAGGGCAGATGGAGCGGTTCAGGGTGATCAACCAGCAGTTCAGAGAGGAGGGGCATAGAACTTCGACCAACCTGCACCGGTTGCGGCAAGAGATGCTGGCCAACCTCTCGGGGACATTACCCGACACGAGCTTCCTGAACCAACTCTCCGATTCGGTCGGTTTGCAGCATGCCAAGCTCAAGCGGGATACTTACCGTTATTACCTGGCCATTCATGCAATATGCAACCCCGAGCAACAGGAGAAGTTGAATCTGTTGTTTGAATCGGCCTTTAATGCCGATCATCTGGTGGGCAATCCTGAATCAAAACGGGGTTTGGGCAAGCGGCGGAATCGCCCCAGCAAAAGCCAGTCATCCCAATAGTACAATGCGGAAATTCATTTATTCACAAGATAAAATTACGATTATGAAAGCAACGACAATTTTGACAGCACTTTTTTTGATGGCAACAACCGCCATCGTTAGTGCACAAACACCGGTAAAAAACCAAAAGGCAACAACTACTCAGAGTAATGGCCCGGCTTATGTTGATCAGAACAATAATGGTGTGTGCGACAATTACGAAAACGGCACTTCACCACGTGCAAAAGGACAGGCCATAGGCAAGGGCAACCGCAAAAACGGCAATGGACAGGGGCGTGGCCAAGGTTTGGGTAAAGGCAAGGGATTGGGGCAGCGCCAAGGAGCCGGCCAGGGTCGGAACTTCACCGATGCCAACAAGGACGGAGTGTGTGACCATAATTCTGCCATGCAAAAGAAATGATGCCATGCCGGGCGGCCGGCTTTTAAACTGGTCGCCTGTTTTTGGGTGTGTTATGACGTTCTCCTGTAATTTATTGAAATTTAGAGGTCTAAATGTAAAATATATATTTTGCAAATTATTTTGAAGAAATCATTAGGTTTTCAAATCAATGGTTTTATATTTGTAATGTTAAAACATTAAAATAATTTATAATGAGTACAGGAGTAGTAAAATTTTTCAACGAGACCAAAGGTTTCGGTTTCATTAAAGTTGACGAGAGCGGCGAAGAAATTTTTGTTCACGTTTCTGGTCTTCAGGACAAAATCAAACAAGACGATAAAGTAACATTTGACGTTGAGCGTGGTAAAAAAGGAATGAATGCTGTAAACGTTCGTTTGGCATAATATTCACCCTGTTCGATCAACACGAGCAGACGACTTTACTGAACCCGGCCTTTCGCCGGGTTTTGTGTTTATATGATTTTTTGCAAAGTATTGTGTAAAACAGGAATTTGTCAGCAAATTTTCCCAATAAATTGATTATCATTGTAGTTGACTTTATTATTCATTTAAAATAACCACTATGATTAAAACAATCAAAAGCATCGCTTTGATGCTGATGGTGCTGGTGTTATTTTCGTGTACCCCCTCCAAATACAAGTATGAGTCGGTACCCGGAGACCCCATGCAATCGAGAATCTACACCTTACCCAACGGACTGAAGGTTTACATGACAGTCAACAAAGAGAAGCCGCGCATCCAGACTTATATCGCTGTGAAGGTAGGCGGAAAGAACGACCCGGCAGAAACCACCGGGTTGGCGCATTACTTTGAGCATTTGATGTTCAAGGGCACCAAACAGTTCGGTACACAGAACTTTGAACTGGAGAAGCCTTTATTGGATGAAATTGAAGCCCAGTTCGAGAAATACCGCAATACCACCGACGAGGGCGAACGGAAAGCGATCTATGCCGTGATCGACAGCCTTTCGTACGAAGCTTCCAAATTGGCCATTCCCAATGAGTACGACAAGCTGATGTCGGCCATTGGCGCTGAAGGCACCAATGCCTACACAGGCAACGACCAGACTGTTTACGTTGAAAATATTCCATCAAACCAAATCGAAAATTGGGCGAAAATACAGGCCGACCGTTTTGAGAATGCCACCATACGTGGTTTCCACACCGAGTTGGAGACGGTTTACGAGGAGAAGAACATGTCATTGACCCGCGATTCCCGCAAGGTGATTGAGAACCTTTTCTCGGCTCTGTTCCAAAACCACCCCTATGGTACACAAACCGTGCTGGGTACCCAGGAACACCTGAAGAACCCCTCCATCACGAACATCAAAAATTACCATCAAACTTGGTATGTGCCCAACAACATGGCCATCTGCCTTTCGGGTGATTTTGATCCCGATCAGATGATTGCCACCATCGACCAATATTTTGGTGCCATGAAGCCCAATGATAACTTACCCAAGCTCAATTTTACACCCGAGGCGCCCATGACCGAGCCTGTGGTGAAAGAGGTGCTGGGTCTCGAATCGCCCAATATCACCATCGGATGGCGCCTGCCTGGCGCAGCTGATGAGAATGTGGAGCTGGTAACCTTACTCTCGCAGGTTTTATATAACGGCAAGGCGGGGCTGTTGGATCTCAACATCAACCAGCAACAGAAGCTGTTGTCCTGTTATGGTGGTTTCTACCCATTGGCCGACCACTCCATTCTGCTGATTCAAGCCAAGCCCAAGGAGGGACAGACGTTGGAGCAAGTGAAGGAGATCATCATGGGTGAGATTGAAAAATTGAAGGCCGGTGATTTCGACGAGTCGCTGCTGACTGCCACCATCAACAATTTCAAGCGCTACCAGATGCAATTGCTGGAAGATAACGATGGCCGTGCCGATATGTTTGTCAGCTCATTTATCAATGGCACCAACTGGCGCGATGAGGTGAATTCTTTGGATAAGATGTCGAAAATCACCAAAGAGCAGATTGTGGCCTTTGCCAATGAGAATTTGGGCAATGGTTATGCTGAAATCCATAAATTGCAAGGCAAGGATCCCAATGAGTTGAAGATTGAGAAACCGCAAATTACCCCCATCGTCACCAACCGCGACACTGCCAGCCAGTTCCTGCTCGACATCCAAGCCAGTGTGGTGACACCCATTGATCCTTTGTTTGTGGACTTCTCAAAAGATATGGAGCAGTTCAAAGCAAAATCGGATATTCCCGTATTGTACAAGCAAAATACGCTCAACGGGCTTTTTCGTCTGCAATACATCTTCGAAAAAGGAACCAACGACGACAAGCACATTGGCACAGCCGCCAGTTACCTGAGTTACCTTGGAACCGACAAGTTGAGTGCTGAAGAGATCAAGCAAGCGTTTTACCGCCTGGCCTGTGACTTTTCCATCAGGTCGTCGCAAGATAAAACTTATTTGACCATCAGTGGTTTGAGTGAGAATATGGGCGAAGCCATGGATCTTTTCGAATCGTTGCTGGCCGATGCAGTAGCCAACCCAACGGTATTGGCCAACCTCAAGGCCGACATCATCAAGTCGCGTGCCAATGCCAAGTTGCAGCAAAATGCCAACTTCAGCATGTTACGTCAATACATGATTTATGGAAGCGACAACCCATCGAAAAACATCCTGAGCAACCAGGAGATCATGGCTCTGACCGATGAGGAATTGCTGGCTAAAGCCAAGGAGTTGACCTCGTTCGAACACAAGGTGTTGTACTATGGTCCTAAAACGAAAGAAGAGCTGCTGGCCGATTTGGAAGCCAAACACCGGGTGCCCGAGGAGCTGACCCCTTTGGCCGAAAGCAAACGCTACCCCATGGCTGTCACCAACGAGAGTGTGGTGTACATTGCACCCTACGATGCCAAACAGATTTACATGGCTTCCTACTCGAACCGCGGGGAGAAATACGATGCGGCTCAAACCCCCATCATCAATATGTACAATGAGTACTTTGGTGGAGGCATGAACAGCATCGTGTTCCAGGAGATGCGCGAAGCACGCGGTTTGGCATACTCAGCCGGTGCTTACATCATGGAGCCACGCAGGTTGGCCGACGACTACGCCTTCGCCACCTTCATCGCCACCCAAAACGACAAGATGATGGATGCCGTGTCGGCTTTCGACATGATCATCAACGACATGCCGGCTTCCGAAAACGCCTTCAAACTGGCCAAGGAGGGCATCATCTCGCGCCTCAGGACCAACCGCATCACGAAGAGCGACATCCTTTACACCTATTTGGGTGCGCAGGAGTTGGATATTGATTACGATATCAACAAGGATATATATGAAAAAGTGCCTACCTTCACTTTGGAGGATGTGAAAGCTTTCCAGGAGAACTGGATCAAGAATCGCACCTACAGCTATGCCATCCTGGGCGATGAGTCGCAATTGGATATGAAAGCCATGGCGCAAAAAGGAAAAATCATCCGTCTGACCACGGAGGATATCTTCGGATATTAATCAGGACAAGTAATGGAACGGAAAGGGCTGCCAAATTTTTGGTGGCCCTTTTTTAGTTTAAAGAGACGTAAAGTCTAATGGTTTAATAGTTAAATAGTTTAACAGTCTTACAGTCGAAGAGTCTAACAGTCAACGAGTCTTAGTGTCGCAGTAAAAAGTGAATGCCCTTGAGGATCAATATCATCAGTAACCGTATGCAAGAGTAGCGCAGCTTACGGGAAGCAGTTCAAACAAAGCCAAGCCCCGGATGGGGCGAGATCATTAGGGAGGTTGATGCCTTGCGGATTCCTTTCGATGTGTTATCCATTATCTCACCTCTGCGGGGCTATTCTTACCCCATGCTACCGCGCGATTGCATCGCGTGGTTTTCTATCATCTAATCTACTTACATACAATTACATTATTCAATAATCCTTTTTCGCCCGCATAGTCATGTTTCATTAGGGTGCTATTGTCTAAATGGTCAGTCACCCCACGCGAAGGATTCGCGCGGTAGCGAGGGGATTACGATGGCTACATATATCCCAGGTCTCTGACCCTTGTTTTTTAGCGCGGCCAATTATCCCCTTGATGCGGGAGGCCGGGAGAGGCTTCTGTTAATCATTTACTGCCTCCAGCCTTGGCGGTAATTTCTTTTTTGCATTCGTATGTCAATTGCCCCGGTCTTTAGGCCAAGGGCTTAGGAACCCTTTCATTAGTGGGCTTTACCCCAATGGTAATGATGGTTTTTGGTTTTCTATCCTGTCATATTTTTGGAATCTGACAGGATTAAACCCGCGGAGGTAGGGGGATAAACAGCAAACAGTGTTCGGTTATCAATGAACAGTGATGTCGTAAAGTGCTTTTGTATACGTCCCGGAGGGACAGCTTAATTCAGCCCGAGGCATCGCCTCGGGAACAGGCCAACCATTATAAACGCCCTAGCAGGGCAGCTTATAATGACTTCAATCATAATGGATTAAGCCGCCCATGCAGGGCTCATTCAGCACTATTTCAATCTATGCCGGGACATTGCCCAGGGCTGAATTAAATATGGCTTTCAGCCATTTAGGGCTATTCCCCTGTTCAACCCGCTTCGGGGTTGGGATGCCTTTGGTCTCCCGAATCCGCGGATTCCATCCACGGTTAATCATATGACGACCTCCGGTCGTGTTAGAAGAGTCCCAAAGTTAATGAGTGCTAAAGTCCTGATATTATGAAGTTTTAGAAGTCACATCTCAACACTCCCCCTCATGGTGAGCCGGAGGGGGCTTCCGTTTAGCGGTGCGAGCCGCTTCCTACCCGATTAGCAAACCGCATCTCCCATAATGCATAAGGTGCAGAGCACCGGAACATCCTCCTCGCGTGGGAATTAATATTCCGGGTCGCTGACCTTGCCGGTATATTTGGTGAGGGCATTCGCATCAAAAGGATTTGCAACAGCCCCAACTTTGGCTATTTTTGTAAGTAGAATCAACAGCCCCAACCGGTTTTTGCCCGGCACGTGACGGTGTCTAGAACGAAGTTGGGTTCCATACTGTACAATCACCCCCAAGAACCACTTGTTATGACCATTAAACCTTTTAGCCTCGCATTCATACTTATTCTATTGTGCCAAACCATTGTCGCTGGCGTTTTCACCCCAGTGGAGCAACTGGTGGCACGCCGCATACCCTGGCTGTCGAGCCATATCGAGTTTGCCACCATGGAACCGGTGGATGGGCAGGAGGCATTTGAACTCTCAACGGTCAACAAAAAAATAGTGGTGCGGGCCACTGGGGTAAATGCAGCCGCCATGGGGGTTAACTGGTACCTGAAGCACTATTGCCACCGCAGCCTTTCGCACTTGGGCGACCATCTGGCGCCGGTGGAACCATTGCCCCTGATTGAAACGCCCATCGTTAAGGTGGCGGAATTCCCCATACGATATGCCCTCAATTACTGCACCATCAACTACACCATGAGCTTTTACGACTGGGAGTCGTGGGAGCGCGAACTGGATTGGATGGCGCTCAATGGCATCAACCTGATGCTGATGCCGGTGGGCACTGAAATTGTATGGCAACGAACCCTACAACAGTTTGGCTTTTCCGACAAGGAGATTGCCGAATTTATCCCTGGGCCTGCCTTCACGGCCTGGTGGCTGATGGGCAACCTCGAAGGATGGGGCGGCACGGTGACCTCAAAAATGATGGAACGCAATAAGCAGTTGGCACAAAAAATATACAAGCGGATGGGTGAGCTTGGCATAGAACCCATTGCTCAAGGTTTTTATGGCATGGTGCCCACCCGGCTAAAAGAGAAGACCAACGCCAACATCATTGAACAAGGCAAATGGGCGGGCGGTTTCCAGCGTCCCGACTTCCTGAATCCCGAAGACCCATTGTTTGCCAGAATGGCCGCAGTATATTACAAAGAGATGAAAAAAGCCTACGGCGCCAACATTCAATATTTTGGCGGAGAACCTTTCCATGAAGGGGGACGGAGTGAAGGAGCCAACATCCCCCAGTCGGCCACCATCATCCAGCAGCAGATGCAAGCGCATTTCCCGGGTAGCACCTGGGTTTTGCAGGGATGGCAGCACAACCCTTCGAAAGCCTTGCTGAGCGGCCTCGACCAATCCAAAACCTTAGTGATTGAACTATTTGGTGAGAATACGGCCAACTGGGAAACACGCAATTGCTACGAAGGCACCCCATTTGTATGGTGCCACGTGAGCAATTTTGGCGAGAAGACCGGACTTTATGGCAAGCTCCAGCGCTTTGCCGATGAGGTGGCGCGAGCCAAGTCGGGCCTTTGCCAGGATTTATTGAAGGGCGTTGGTTTCATTCCCGAGGGCATCAACAACAACCCGGTGGCCTACGACCTTATGTCGGAGCTGGCCTGGCTCAACGAACCTGTTGATGTGAGCAAATGGATTGTCGATTATGTGCAGTACCGTTACGGAACAACCAATTCCAAGCTTCAACAAGCCTGGCAGCTGCTTTTGCAAACCGTTTACAGCAGCCCCGCTGTGCGGCAGGAAGGCCCTTCGGAATCCATCTTCTGTGCCCGACCTTCGTTGGATATCCAATCGGTTTCCTCGTGGGGAACCCGAAAGCGCAATTACGATACGGCCCTTTTCGAAGAGGCGGTACGGTTGTTTGTTGAAGCTGGCCATGAAATGAAAACCAGTGAAACCTATGTGGCCGATCGCACCGACCTTGTGCGGCAGTTGCAGGCCAACCGGGCCGATGCGGTTTATGCTCGCATGGTTCAAGCTGTTAATAATTTGGATAAAAGAGGTTTTTCCGACGCCTACAACCAGTTTGAAACCATGTTGTTGCAGCAGGATTCCCTCCTGAGCAGCAGCCCGCACTTTTCCCTCTCCACCTGGCTCAATCAAGCCATGGCATTGGGGAGAAATGGTGCAGAAAAGAGGTTGAACCTCTGGAATGCCAAAACACAAATCACTTATTGGGGAGCCAACAATAGGGAAACCAACCTGCACGACTATGCCCACAAAGAGTGGGGTGGACTGTTGCGCACACTCTATCTTTCTCGTTGGCGCCTTTTTGCCAAAGCGATGCAAGCCAGGCTGAACGGCGAAACTTTTGAGGAGAATTATTTCGAACTTGAAAAGTCGTGGGCAGAGAGTCCGGAGCTTCCTGCGCTGCTTTTGCCAACAACGAAACAGACCGAGGGATTGATTGATAGGATCATTGCGGCTCAATAATCTCAGGTATGCCCGAAAACATTAACCAGTAACTCTTTACATTCTCTATTTTTTGTTGTAAATTTCCAGATACAGGTTACCCAATCATCTGAAAAAACAAGAAATATGGGATTCAGGCATTTCAATAGCCGTCTCCTTCTTCACAAGGTCTCAGCTAAATCAAAAGAGGGCGCCATATTCAATGGGCGAAGAAAGCTAATCCAACTGATGGGACTCGGGATTTTTGCCGCCAACCCCATTGTGGATCTGATCCGGCAATTTTCAGCCAAACCATTTTTCATTAAGGCCACCGACAAAAGGGTGACCGTCCTGCTCGACAACCAACGCTACTGGAGCACCGACATCAGAAAGTTCGACGGGCATCCCAAATTACTTTATCACGCCAAGGAAGGAAGCTATTTGATCGGTCTTAAAGACGCCTTTTTCCCTGGCACCAGGATACCCGCCGACTTTTCGGCAAAAATCAATAAACAGGGCAGCGTTTGGATGGTTGCCTTCCACTTCCCAAAACTTCATCTGGAATCAACCGTCCCACTACTTTACTGGCTCAGTGGGAATGCCATGAATATGGGGGCATGGAAAAATAGGGAAACCCGCTTTGCGCAAGACAACCTCATCAGCGCCACCATCAACCAAGGCGGGCAGACATTCTTCACCCCCGACTGGGTTCTTAGGATTGAAGGCGCCCGCACGGTTGAATGGCAGATCAATCAAACCAGAGGGCAGAATGATGTTGCGATGATAAAGCCCTTCAGCAGGCCTCTCCGGGTGTATGAAAATATCAGCCGCGAAACCCTTCTCGAAATGCCATCGTGCAAGGCGTGCCAACCATTGCTGGATCAGTTGGTTATACCAGATACGTCCATTCTGGAGATGCTGCCGGAAACCACCGCCAAGCTATGCATCGCCTCGGGGCAGGATCGGCAAAAAAACGCCACCGCCCTTGCTTGGCTCGAAAATGAGTCGGATCCGTTGATGTTTTCACCCGGCGGCAGGCAGCCGCATGGTTTCCAATACAGCAGCTTCATCATGGCTCTGGAACCATTGCCCGACAATGACCTGGAGATCCTTTTGATGGCCAGTGCCACCCGCGAGGCCTTCTGGTATTCGCACCCCACCGGTTCGTTCCGGTTCAGTTCCGATGCAAAACCACAGACCCTCAAGATCGCCGGCAACCAACGGAGCGGATATGCTCTCGATTGTGAATCGGAGGTTGAGTCGGCGGTGTTCCATATTGATGGTGCCTATTCGTTGCCGGTGAGCTACCCCGACAAACCTCCAACACTGAAAATAACAACTCAGGAACCCGTCAAAGGCAAGCGGCAAGTCAATCAAATCAATCTGATCAACCAACAAATCATCTTCAAACCTAAGCAAGCCATCAGGCTGCGGTTCTTGAGACCCGAAGATTTGCTGATGCTCGATTTTGAATTTCACAATTTCAGGTACACCTCCAAAGGCCAACAGTCGTATCTCGAGATAGCCGACACTGGCAAGCCCGGGTTGATGATCATCCGATTCCAAACTCAGCACACCCTCGAAGAGGCCTTTTACGAAACGAACAGCCTGCCCCGAGATGACAGTTCTCAGAATTTGACCACCCAATCCGTGACATTGCCGGCCAAGTATTTGCGAGCCGGCAAAAGCCGCCTGGTGTATGAGGTTCCGCCCGACATGGAAGGGATACCGCTTATCTTTTCCGAATTGCTCAACTGGAAACGGTTCAAATTGCGCGTCCATCCCAGGGCGTTCATCCCATTGCCAAGCAAAAAGGCAGCCATCGAAACAATGCCTGGCGCCCTGAAACGGGTTGAACAACGTACAGTAGCTTTGGCAGGGAGCCATAAGTCGTATACCACCAAGTTGTTCGCATCGGGAAAGAACAAAAACCAAGCACAGCTGCTCACCACCGAAAATGGACTGGCAAAGATTCTGAAGGAAGAGCAGATGATGACCTTACGGCCAAGTTTCGATATCAGGCAGTTGGTGCCTCTGGCGTTGAAGCCTGAGCCCATTCCACCCGATCAAACAGCCATTGAAGCACCGGCGCTTCTGTATCTGTCGCCCAATCAGTTGTGTGATTTTGACCACCGGATAGAGCTGAGCCTCAAGGTGCGCGAAGGGGCTTCGGAATCCACCAACCAATTCAAAAGCCGCTTGCGCATACTCAATCCATTGGCCTCCACCAGCGGGCAGGTCACGGAGTTGTGGCACACCGTGATGGGTGTCAAGCTGGGCGACAACAGCATCACCCGTCATGGATTGGCCGCGCTGAACTCCATCAGAGCCTTGTGGGCACACAACCTCAACAGCGATTATACGCAGGTGCCCCCCGCCTTCGAGGAGAAGCCCTTCAGAGCATCGCTGAACCCATCGGATCGTCACCTGATCGTGCACGAATCCTCCAACTACAGCATCAACGCCTTCAAGCCCAAGTCGGTGAAGGCCAATTTGCTGGTGCTGTCGTCCTTGGGGGCTCACTTCGATCTTCACGGTCTTTTTTATAATCAGGATGAAAACACGCAGCCTTATCTCAATCTCTTGGAGTGGCAGCACAAAGCCATGTTGGGGCGCGACAACTTTGTGAAGGTTGTCCGAGCCGGATTCCTCTATCCCTTTGGCCATAAGGCAGCCCTAATTAAGATTACCGAACGGAAATTCGATCAGGCCACCCGGGCGGCCGTCAACCGGCAGCGCATGTATGTGGTGGTGACAGAGCCACAGAAATTTTACCAGCGCAACGACCCACAAGAACAGTTCATTCCCTTCCCCTTCATAGCGGTGCAAATCAACACCCTCTCTACACCCAACATTGACCTGCCCGAAAATATCAAGGGCGGAACGATTCAACGGTTGGGTCAAGGGCAGGCGGGGAAGATGCAATTCGTAATCAAGACCAACGGGCAGCCATTCCTGTTCCACCTGACACTCACCGACAAGGAGGGGGGCGAACAGCGGGTCAAAGCCCCACTGATCTTCATCGATCCCACCACCGCCTACCAGGGCAATCCCCAAGAGGTGCACAACCATTACACCAGCGCACAAAACCAGCTCAACAACATCGGTTTCAAGAATCAGTCCGTCAGTTTTGCCGAAAGTTTGGTGCCTGGCGACACCACTTACGCCACCTCCACCATCTGGTTTGCAGCCCAACAATATCCGGCCACGGGATCGACCGAAATTAAGTTCCACCCGGTGTTGAAACAGGCCGAAGCTTATATCAAATCGGTGGTTGAGATCACCGGGTCGAAGCAGCCCACCCGGTTTTCGTTGACCGACGATGACAATCCGGGGCAGATTTTTGCCATGATGGATGCCGACCACACCATTCCCTTGGATTTCAGTGGCGGATCGGACAAGTCGGGCGGTTTCCTATGCCCCAACATCGAAATAAAAAGCATCAGCAAGTTGCTGGGGCCAACGAGCGGTGACACAGCTAAAATCAAGAACCTCGACTTTGCCCCCTCCGAATTCTTTGCGCCACCTGCCAATGCGCTTAGTGCCAAACTATTTGGTGCCATCGATCTGTTCAAACTTCTGAAAGTAGAAAACCACACCACCATCCTTGGCAATTTGGTCAATCAGCTCTATGCTCAAAAGCTGAAGGTTGAAGCTCTCAGGGATGAAATTGCCTATTGGCAAAATGAGCTGATGCAAGGCAACCCGGATGCCGGTGCCATGCTGGATCAAAAAAACAGCGAGTTGGCAGGCGCCTTTGCCACCATGAAAAACCTGCTCAACTCCACCGAGAGCCGCATCCCCAACCTCAAGAGCTATGCCGACAGCGAAGGCATCGTCACCAGTTACCATTGGAACCCTGAATTCAGTGCTCAATCGACCGAACTATTTGGCGGCATTCTGATTTTCAAGGTGGATGACACTAAAAAGGTCTTGACGGTGACCACCAGCATGGAGCGTCCCTTCGACACCACCCAGCCAACGGTTTTGAAAGGCGAGGCCAGGCTCGACAGCTTTGGCATACTCATCAGCCTTCCCTTTGGCGACAACCCGACGCCCATCATTGGGGTGAAGTTTGATTACATTCGGTTTGTCACCGATTCGGAACATGGCAACGATGTGAAAATTGCCATCAACGCAATGGAACCTTTCAAATTCCTAGGGCCATTGAGCTTCATCAACAACCTCCAAGACCTGATCCCATTGGATGGCTTCGCGGGCGACAACCTCTCCATCAAACGGTCGGGCAGCGGCTTGTCCATTGGTTACCAACTGCCCATACCCAGCGTGGAAGTAGGGGTGTGCAACATCTCCAACCTGCTGTTGGGCGCCACCCTCAATTTGCCACTCAATGGCGACAAATTGTCGATGGCCTTCAACTTCTGCACGCGCGAAAACCCATTTTTACTCACGGTATCGTGCTTTGGCGGGGGCGGCTTTTTCTTGCTGGATACCTACATCGATGGCTTGCGCTGCATCGAAGGAGCCTTTGAGTTTGGTGGTGCCTTTTCGCTCAATGTGGGTGTGGCCAGCGGTGGGGTCAAAATCATGGGGGGCTTTTACTTCGCCATCCTGTTCGACGACGACGGGTCGGAAGTGACTTTGGCCGGCTACCTGCGCATCAACGGTCACCTCTCCATCATTGGACTCATCAACCTGTCGATGGAGTTTTACCTGGAGTTGAAGGCCATCCTCGAAAATGGCAAAGTGTCGCGCATGGAAGGTTCAGCAACCCTAAAAGTCAAGGTGGAAGTGCTGTTCTTCAGCAAGACGGTGAGCGTCACCGTGAGGCGACAACTGAACGCCGCCGATGCCGACCCATCCTTCCAAGAGGTTTACCAGCTCGAAGAGTGGCAATCCTATTGCCTGGCATTTGCATAAATCATCAATAAAACATGGAACCATGAGTCAAAAGATCATATTCACCACTTTACCGCATCGAATATCAGGCGAAGGAACCGATGAGAAACTAGAACTGTCGGTGCTCGTTACCCTGCAGCTCAACCCCTCGGGCAACGATACGCTCAGTTCTTTTCCCGACATCAGCAACTGGATCAATACCCTGCAATCAACCCCTTTCGGTTTTCGTTTTTCAGATGGCACCACCGTGCCTGCCAGGCTGAAGCGCGAGTTGCTGGACGAAACCATTTATAATGCTTTGTTTTATCCCGAGATCAAGGTGAAGCCCTATGCGCCAGACAACTTGCTCAACAAACGGCTGCATTCCTATCCCATTCAACACATCCACAATTTTGTGATGGAGACCATGCGCACATTTGCTGTGGAGAGTCCTGCCCGCCTCGTGTCGCCATTTTTAATCCTGGATAAGGACAAGCTGGGAAGCATCTCGCGGGTGGAATTGAACGAAGGGACACTGCGGGAGATATCAAAAATAAGGTTGGATGCGCCAATGATTCGGCAAAAAGCCGCACCACAGAAAGAGCCTGATTTGTCGCGGATGGTCACCAAAAAAGGTGCCGACGAGGATCAAATACGCCAAAGGCTCTTCAACAACCGCTTTATCCCTTTTGAGACGCAGGCCAGGCCCAATATGAACTTCACGCAGTTTCGCGACTTCCACCAAATGTCGAAGAGCGCCAGGGTGAAGCCTTTTCCTACACCACCAAAGCCCGAATTCGAGTACCACGATATGTTATCGATTTTGATGGCCTATCCATCGATACAACGGAAGTTGGGCTTGGTGCTGGATTTTCAAATTCCTCACGAGCAAACGATTCCGTCAGTTGGGGAGATTCACCTGGATGCCAGCGCACTCAACTTCACCGACGACGACACCATCATCTCCACGCCATTGACAGCCTACAAGATCAATGGTCAGGGCTTTTTTGCCGCGTCAAACAATGACAGCATCATTCAGGATGGTTTTTTGAAACTCAATACGCCCTCTTTTACAGTCTATCAGGGCGATATGGATGGGGCGGCTTACAAGATGACGCAACTGGCCGAAGTGAAGACCAAGGAGATCGCTGAATTTCACTCCATGCGGATCCAGAAATTCTACCGCTTCAACCATGCGGCAAGGTTGATGCCTTTGCCCGAAGAGCCTAAGGATGAGGGACTGCCCACCATCCGGTCGGCAGGCATTGCTGTGGCGAGGAATGGCATGTCGGAACATCTGCACCAACGCCTCCAAGTTTCGTTCGACATGCAGAAGGTGTTGCTGGATAAAAATGCCTTCCAGCCCATGCTGAAATCAATCGTGGCCAAGGAGAAGGTTTTTTATGCCGACGACCTAACCCAAGGCTACCGGATGGACATTGCCTACGACGAGCAGCCCGGGAAATGGTTTTCGTTGCACCAACGCCGTCAAACCTATGAGTGGTACGATAAGGAGAACAATCCTCATCCCATTGCGGACACGGAGACCGACGAGGGTTTTCTGGAGCTGTCGGTGATGGAAGATGCGGAAGAGACCGATGAACTTTTTGTGCATGAGACCTTTGCCCGATGGGAAGGGTGGAGCCTTTCGGTGGATCGTCCCGGTATGGCCATCAACGAACCCGATGAGGATAGCCAGGAGCCTGTACGGCGCGATTTCATCCACAAGGACAAATCGCTGGAGATGAAAAAATACCTTTTCAACCCCGAGTTGAAACTGCGCATCCATGCCCTCCCGCAAATAGTGCCCGGCACCTTGCCAAGGTTACGTTTTGGCAAGTCGTATGCCATTCGCATCCGCACCGTCGACCTGGCGGGCAACAGTGTGGATCTGTCGCAACCCACTTCATCCCCAGGCCAAACGGAAGTCCGCAACATCCGTTATTTGAGGTACGAACCCATCGGCTCGCCCATCACTCTGTTGGGAACGCCCCTCAGGGAGGGGGAGATGATGGACCATCTGGTGATCCGCAGCAACTACAATCAGAGTGTCGAAGAGTTTGAAGCCGGGCATGGCATGCCACCGGAGTCCGTCCGTTTTTTCTTGCCGCCCCAAAACAGCCAGCAAATAGCCGAATTTCATGGCATGTTCGACCACGCCATGGGATCCAACCCCGAGGCGGCACAGAAAGCCTACCAGCTGATCACTTCGTTGGAGCGTCATTACGAAAAGGATGCCAACAATCAAGACAAGGTGTACCGCCCCAATGAGTTGGAAGTGGTTTACCTGCCCGACCCGATGGCGGCCGGCATCGCCCTTTTTATGGCACCTGAACGGCAATACACCCACGCCACCGGTTTCGAGCCCCGCATGTTTGGCTTTTTCACCAGTGAAGAGCTTAATCCTGCCACCACCAACCAGCCTATCCCGGAGGATTGGTACCACGCCAGGCACATCCGCATCAAGCTGAAGGAGGGGGATGCCATTCAATCGGAATGGCACCCTGGCGATCGGATGCTGGAGGTATCTCTACCCAAAGGTCATCGGTTGATGCTGAAAGTGAGCACTTTTTGGCGTGAGGCTGACCTGAAGTCCTTGTCGGCCATCTGGCAGATGGTGCGCAACAGCGCCACTCGCGACTTGAGCAAGATTGAGCAGTTAGCGCTCAGCGGGCAACACTGGATGGTGAGTCCGGCACGCGAGTTGGAGCTGGTGCATGCGGTGATGCAGCCCGTGGAGAGTCCCGAGATCAACGATTTGATGACCGAGCGGGAAGAGGACAGCACCTCGGCCGATGTGCACCTTCAATTCTCCGTCCATGGTGAAAGCACCGCGCAGGTGGAGTTGAAAGCCCGGTGGGAGGATATCATCGACGATGGCATTTCGCCTCAGCCTTATAAGCAAACGGCTCAGAACACCTTGCCACCCATGGACATCGGCTACCACGACGATGTGGTTACCAAGGGTGAAATTCCTCAGGAGCCAGAGTTGCGGAAAGTGAAAAACATCAAGACGTTGGATGCCACTCCATTGAAATCGGTGAAACCATTGAATGGCCACCGATTAAAAGTAGAGGAGACCAACTTGAACAGCAGTCGGTTCCGCATGCAGTTCAAGGAGCAATTCAACTACTTTGCCTTGCACATCAACGATGCCCTGAAACAGGAGTTTGGCGACACCAAGCACCGTTGGGTGGATTATTGCCTGACGGGTGCCTCGCGCTACCCTAAATATTTTGAAAAGATAATGGGGGCTGCCATGCCACCTCTAAGCCCTATCAGGGATGGAAAATGGCTCGAGCGGGTAGACATCCTCAGCACAAGCCGTCCACAAGCCATGGAGATTGATTACATCATTCCCACATTCGAATGGCAAAACTCGCAGAACGAAAACACCTTCCGCCACAAACGGCTGGGAGGTGGTTTGCGCATTTTTATCAAACGGCCATGGTACACCACCGGTGCAGACGAACTGTTGGGCGTGGTGATACGTGACAAACCGGCTTTGCAACCTGCCACCATCGCTGTGGTGACGCCCACCTACACCAGCTTTTTCACGCACTGGGGTATCGATCCCATCCATATTTCGGAACCACCGGTCAACCTAGGGCCAGCGGTTGAAGATTTCCGTAACCCATCCATTGTAGAGCACGGCATCACCTATCCTGGTGAGGGCGAGTTGCGCGCCACGGTGGTGGGCTACCCGGTGCAGTTCGATGATGAACGGCAGGTGTGGTATTCCGATGTGGCCATCAACCCAGGGAAGCAGTACTTCCCATTTGTGCGGCTGGCCTTGGGGCGGTTTCAGCCTCACTCCCTGCGCCTGGCAGGCGGCGACATCTGCTTGTCGCCGGTTCTGTTGGCACCTATGATTCAATTGATGGCCGAGCGCGAGGCTACCCTCACTTTCGATAAAGAGAGCAAGAACTCGAAATTTACCATCGAGGTGGAAGGCACCATTCATCACGATTATATGAAAAAGACGGGTGCGTTGAATTACTTGGTCATCAACATCATCGACACCAAATTGGTGCAGCCCATTCATGGCATCATCGACGATGGAAAATCGCAGGAACAACTGAAGGAGCGGCGTTTGATCATTCCCATCACGCCAAAGGAAATTCAGAATTCACGCTATAAAATCGTGAAGGAGATCAGGCTGCCGGGTGACTATAAGGAGATCCCGTTTGAAGTGGTGGTGGAGGAGTATGAGGGCCATCCCGACGCCAGCCAATATCCCGAGGAGTTCCGGAGCCTCTTTGTGGATCCCCAAGAGCGTCATCGGCTGGTATATGCCGATGCCTTCAAGGTGAATGCCATCAGTAAATAAGTAACTCATTAGGGGCTGCTGAAAAATGAATAACATATATAGAATATGTTATTTAGGCGTGTTTTTGTTGTGATTTGTGCAAGGCTTTTTAACTGTTATCCTTAAATAATATTGCAGTTATCGATGAACAAGAGTCTCTGTATATAACCGCCTCAGAGAAACGTAAGTTCTTTGATGCCATTTATCTGCAGCGGCGGCTTTCTTGGCTGCGCCAAGCGGCAGAGCCGAGCGCTCTGTTTACTCTCTGCAGCTGTAGTGGAGCGAAGCGGATCATGAGGGCAAATGAAAACAAACATGCCCCGAATAAAGAGAGTAAAAGCCCGTCCGGCTTGAGGACAAATTATTGAAATGGATGGGGTTTTTTGACTTTTTCAGCTAGTCTTAATTATGATCACCACATCCTCCACGTCAAACCAAACATGCTTTGAGTTTGCAAATGCGGGATGGATTTGCCTATTTTGCAAGAAAAACCAATGAGTACAATGTGTCCTTGCGGATCGGGAAAGGCGTTCAAGAGCTGTTGCGAACCCATTATTGAAGGCATCCACCCGGCGCCCACCGCCGAGGCGTTGATGCGGTCGCGCTACACGGCTTTTACCATGGCACGGGTCGATTACCTGATGAAAAGCCACCATCCCAAGAGCCGTCCGGTGAAGGAGCGTGAAGCGATGCGCAGATGGGCTCAATCGGTCAAATGGATGGGGTTGGTGATATTGGACACTACTGCCGGAAATGAAACCGACAGCCAGGGTTATGTCACCTTTAGAGCCATGTATTTAGAAAACCATCAACTGCAACAGATTCATGAACGGTCGCTGTTTGAGCGGCTCAATGGCCAGTGGGTTTATGTATCGGGAGTTCACTTGGAATAGAATATTCAGGTAATTCCACTATTTTTGCAAAAACAACCGATACCATGAGTGTTCAGAATTTGGAGAGATTAAGAGCCTTGCTGCTCGAAAACAAAAAGTGGCCAATGACTTATATGTTTAAGTTTATTGCGCCCAATACCGATAACAAGGTGAACCTAGTGGTGGCGTGCCTGCCTCAGGATGGACGCGTCACTTACAACCATACCAAGAACCTGCGGCACGTGGCCATTACCTGTGTGGCACAAGTTGACAATGCCGACCAGATTATCGATGTCACGCAAAAGGCTCTCAGCATCCCGGGCGTCATCTCTTTGTAAACTAAAACCCGGTTTCCCCTGCGGCAATCAGGTAAAATGATATTAGGCTCCCACCAATGAGTGCTGCCAGCAGCCCTTTTTCCCAAACGGTGAAATAATGCTCTCCAGCCACCCTGTTTTCGCCCCGAGCCCGAAGGTAAAACGGAATGCCAATCAGGTAAACCAACGAGGTGAGGAGCAGCAGAACCAAGTCGCCGGCATAGAATGTCCAAAGGCAGTAGGCAGTGGCTCCCCAGCCCACAAGTTGGTAGACAACTTTCTGGGTTGAGGTTTGAAATCCAATCTCCCCAGTCCATGCCGACTTGATCAGGTAAAGGCCACAAAACAGGTAAGCCGGTAGGTACATCACCCCGGCGATCTCGATGGTGGCCAGATAGACGTCCTGGGCCATCACTACCAGGAAGATGAAAAGCTGCATGATCAGGGTTGAGAAGAGCAAGGCATAGGAGGGGGATTCGTGTTTGTTCTCACGTCGGAAAGCACGGGGAAGGAATCCTAGTTGCGAGGCACTGTAAGGCACCTGCACCATCAGGATGGTCCAGGCCACCCAACCGCCCAGCACCGAAATGATGACGCTGAAGATTACAAAAACAACGCCCCATTGTGTCCCGGCCGACGACAAAAGGTAGGCCAAGGAAGGTGTAGGCAGTGCCTGCATCTCTTCTACGGGCATCAAGCCATAGGCCATCACCGAAATGAAGATGTAAAGCATCCAAGCCAGCAGAAAGCCAATCACCGTGGCTTTGCCCACCTGTTTGGGGTTTCGGGCACGGTCGGAGATCACCACGGCACCTTCCACACCGATGAATGCCCACAGGGTGACAAACATGGTGTTGCCCATCTGGTTGTGTATGGCGCCTAGGCTGGTTTCCATGGCCCACACATCGGTCAGGAATATGTCGGAATTGAAGCCAACCACCAATATGGCAATGATGATGGCCAGGGAACCGAATTTGATGACCGAAAGGATGGTGTTCAGCAAGGCTGCTTCACGAATGCCCGAAAGCACAATGAAGAACATCACCCAGATAAAGCAACTGCCCAGCAGGAGCATCTCCCAGCCATGGTTGAGCAGCACCGGGAAAAAATAGCCCAGCGAATCGTTGAGCAGCACGGCAAAGGCCAGGTTGCTCATGGCAGCTGCCCACCAATAGCCCCAGCTCACATTGAACCCCACATAGTTGCCAAATCCCTCGCGGGCATACTGGTAGATGCCGGCATCGAGCCCGGGCTTGCGGTTGTTCAATATTTTGAAGGCCAACACCAACATCAGAACGCCCAGTCCGGTAACAAGCCAGGCCAGCACCACGGCCCCAAGTCCTGCTCCAGCTGCCATATTTTGCGGCAGGTTGTACACTGCTCCGCCAATAACCGATCCAAACACCATGGCAGTCAAACCCGCCAATCCCACCTTTGCCTTATGCTGTGTCATGCCCCAAAGCCTTTTTTATTGTGATATAAAGTTAGTTATAAAATTTGAGGATGCGCCAATTTGAGGATGTGGTAATTGGCTAATTTGATGATTTGCTGACTTGAAGATGGAAGCCCTTCCCCGTCCCTTCCCAATAGGAAGGGTGCCAAAATGTAAGATATTTGGAGTTAACACTATGCTGCAACAAACTATGCTCTGATAACTGCTCCAACTTTTCAACTTACCAGCTTTAAGTCTTAAAGAACTTAAAACATTGTGACTCTGAGACTCTGCGACTGTAGGACTTATAGACTCTTGCAGCCCGACCGGAGGTCATAATATGATTACCTGCGGATGGAATCCGCGGGTACGGAAGCCCAACGGATTAGCAACCCCGAAGCGGGTTGAACTGTAGAATAATCAATGGATGGAAGCTGTCCCTCGGGGACGTCGGACGTTGATCAGCAATTGAAGATATCGCCGCTACGCAGTTGGCCCAATATAATACCTTGACAGTCAGGCCAAGCAACGCAAGGTCATATCAATGCAACGGGTTGTGACATCTGTGTTCATCGAACCTTTGGGCAAGTTACTGAAAACCATGCACCAACCAGCTTCGTTACGAAAACCACCAACCCGCAATCAATACTTCCGGCGTTGTGCAATCATCGAAACCTGGCAATTACCGGTTCCACCGGAGGCTATTCATATTGAAGTCTTTCGGACTTCGCCTTCTGTAACTGATCACTGTTCCCTGAACTCAAAACTCAAAACTCAAAACACTGATCACTGTTCCCTGTTAACTGATCCCTGTCCATTGATCCTTGAAATCACTTAATCAGGAAATCCATCATCATGTCGTCCTCGATGTAGGCTTGCAAGCGGTCGCCAATGGCTACGGGACCAACACCTGCCGGAGTACCGGTGTAGATGAGGTCGCCAATCTTGAGGGTGAAGTATTGCGACACATGGGCAATGATCTGGTCGATGGTAAAGATCATGTCGAAGGTGTTGCCCTTTTGTCGGGTCTCTCCGTTGATGTCGAGCCTGAAATTGATGTTTTGCACATCCTTAAATTGGTTCTTGTCCACAAACTCCGAGATGGCAGCTGAGCCATCGAATGCCTTGCATTTTTCCCATGGCAACCCTTTGCTGCGCAGTTCATCCTGCAAGTCGCGGGCGGTGAAGTCGATGCCGATGCCAATCTCTTCGTAATAGCGGTTGGCAAACTGGGGGGCGATGTTTTTGCCCAGCCGGTTGATGCGCACCACAATCTCCACCTCGTGGTGGAATTCCTTGGCAAAATCGGGTACGAAGAAGGGGTTGTTGGCTCTTAAAATGGCCGAATCAGGCTTTGAAAAAACCACCGGTTCGGGGGGGAGCGGGTTTTTCAGCTCCCGAGCATGCTCTTCGTAGTTGCGGCCAATGCAAAGTATCTTCATGGCTTATTTTTTTGTGAGTTTGCGTAATTTGATGCTGGTCAGTACACGCTTGGTGTCGAGGGGGAAGTCGTTGTTGAGCATCCATCCGAAGAAACCCGGATCTTTTTCCAGTACATCTTCAACTTTGTGCCCTTTGTATTTCCCGAAGTTGAACACCTCTTCATTTTTGTCGTTGTAAATCATACGACCTACAAAATCGACGTTACGGTTGAAGGATGAGAACTCCGCCAGGAACTCCACATCGTTTTTCAAGTCGGGGTAGCGATCCAGTTGTGCCAACAACACTTCGTAGGTGGCGCGGGTGTCGGCTTCGGCTGTATGGGCATTGGTGAGGTCCTTGCCGCAATAGAGTTTGTAGGCGGCTTCTAGGGTGCGCTTTTCCATTTTGTGGAAGATGGTTTGCACATCGATGAATTTGCGTTTCTTCAGGTCGATGTCCACATCGGCGCGGATAAACTCTTCGGCCAGCACGGGGATGTCGAATTTGTTGGAGTTGTAACCGCCTATGTCAGCGCCCTCGATAAATTGCGCGATGGTTTTGGCCACCTCCTTGAACTTGGGGCAGTCCTTTACATCTTCATCGCTAATGCCGTGTATTTTGGTGGTCTCCGGTGGGATGGGCATCTCCGGATTGATTTTATAGGTGCGCGACTCTTCGTGGCCATCGGTGAAGATCTTTAGGATCGAGATCTCCACAATCCTGTCGGTGGTCACGTTGATGCCGGTTGTTTCCAGATCAAAGAAGATAATAGGGTTTTTAAGATTCAGCTTCATGCGTTATGTTTTATTGGTGGCGGCAATGCCTTCTCATTACCGGCCACAAAAATAGGATAACAAAGGGTATGCCCAATGGTTTTTCTGTTTATTTTATTGTTACCTATGGGTTCGGTGTCTGGTCAGTGTTTGGGTGTGAGTAAAAAAGTGACGGGATTGGCTTCATTGGCATAGGCATTTTCGGGCACTTCAAAATCAATTTCAAAGGGGACAACCTCGCTGGAGGTGATGTTGATTATGTATTTTCCAGGCTCCAAGGTCATGATGAATGCTGCCTTGGGGCTTTTTGTGGATATTTGAGCCACCAGTTTGTTGTTGGTGTCGAAAACCATGAATTCGGGCACCACTTCTGGTTTTCGGTTCGAGGGGCGATCCTTGATCTCCAGGTTGCAGCGGAATATGGCCAGCGGCTTTGGCTTGTCGGGGAATACCACCTGGTAGAGGTCGCGGTTGCCCAACCCTTCGGGCCTGATGTTGGCAATATAGGCGTAGCGGCCATCGCGGCTGAAGCTGATGGTCATATTGTCGTAGGTATCGTTGATGGGGTAGGGTAGTTGGATGGCCTCACCCCACGATTTGGTCGCATGGTTGTAGTCGGAGTAGTACAGGTCGTACCCACCCATGGCGCCAGGCCTGTTGGAGGCGAAATAGAGCCGTTGGCCGTCGGGCGAAAAGGTGGCATAGTTGTCGTCGTCGTCCGAATTGATTTTGCCGGGCAATAGACGAGCCTCCCCCCAGGTATTGTCGGGCATCCTGATGGCGTAAAAAAGATCGAGCCTATTGTTGGTGTTGGTTCCTGAAAAAACAATGGTGTCGCCGGTTACACTCAGCGAGGCGCTGTATTCCGGCCCACCCATGTCGAAGGGCAACCCCAGTGGGAACCCTTGGTTGATTCGTCCTTTGCCCATATAGGTTGCGCTGGCCAATACCGGTTCCCCATTTTGGTTGGTATTAAAGAAAAGTTCGTTGGTGGTTTCCCCATAGCCAGCCGAGAATTCATCAAAAATGGTATTGACGCCGCCTCCCAGTGTTTTGGCTTCGCTCCACGATGTGCCGTTGTTTTCGCTCACCTTAATGTTGTAGTAATAGATGCCAGCATAGGAGTTGAAGCGCTCATCCGAAGTGTAGAAAAGCGTTTGGTGGTCGGCCGTCACAAAGGCATTGAGGTCGGCGCGCGAGGAGTTGATCTCCTTTCCAAGGTTGATGAGCTTCACATTCAGTGAGTCGGCTACCATTCGGCGTGCGGTGTTGATTTGGGCTTCCAGGGCATCGGCTTTTTCGATTTCAGCCTTGCCGGGTGATTGTTGCCTGAATTGCTTGAGGTAATCTAGTGCCTCGTCGAAGCGGTGCCCATGAAAAAGAGCTTGAGCCATCTGGTAATTGACAATCGTCTTGGCCGTGTTAAGTTTGGCCATTTGCTCAAGATAGGGGATGGCCCGCTCGCGGGGATTGTTGTCGCTCAGGATGCAATCAATAATCTTCTCCAACACGGCGCTGTTCTCCGGGGCTTTGTTGTAAACCCTCAAATATTCCCTCAAAGCTCTCTCGTAATTGAAGTATTTGTAGTAGTCATCCCCTTTTTTTTCATAATTGGTTTGTGCCATGGTACCTTGGCACAACAGAACAATACATAGTAATATGGAATATGGTTGCATTGGGTTTAAGTTTTATTCTGATTTTAAAGGAACTAAAAAAAAGAATTATTTACAATTTTTTTTCACCAGTCAACAACAAAATCAGGATTGGGTTGTTTAAATTACCAGTTATGGATATATAAATCACTATATTATGAAAACTGGTTTTTCTATTTTTTTCTTGTGGCTATCTGTTTTTTCCCTAGCGTTGAGTGCACAGTCGCCCGTCAGTGGTTCGTCCCCAACCCATCCGTTTCCTGCTCTGAATTATGACTATTCGGCGTTGGAACCGTATATTGATTCCACGACCATGACGATTCATTACAATCGGCATTACCGTAGTTATTACAATAATTTTTTAAAGGCCATTGAAGGAACACCGCTCGCAGAGATGCCGGTAGAAGAGATTTTGGCACATGTGTCCAAGCATTCAACAGCCATCCGTAATAACGGGGGCGGGTATTACAACCACCTTTTGTTTTGGGAGAATATGAGCCCAAATGGTGGAGTGCCATCTGCCGAATTGCAAAAAGCCATCAGCAAACGGTTTGGTTCGATGGAAGCGTTTCAAAAGGAGTTTGTGGCTGCCGCCCTGTCGGTTTTTGGCAGTGGATGGGCCTGGCTGATTGTGACGGAAAGCGGTGAACTTGCGGTGGTGACCTCGTCCAACCAGGACAGTCCCATCATGGATGTTGCGCCCGTCAAAGGCAAGCCCCTGTTGGCGCTCGATGTGTGGGAACATGCCTATTACTTGAAGTATCAGAATAAACGGGTCGATTATATCAACTCATTTTGGAAGGTGGTTGACTGGCAAACGGTGAGTAACCGTTACAAGGCCTTGAATGAATAAGTAGTTTGTTTTTAGTTGGGTTTAGATGTTGTAGTTTTGAAGGTGCCGTTCTGGATCAGTTCGGCACCTTTGCTTTTTAGTTTGCTTGGAGCGTGCCAAAAAACTATGAATTGAAGCATTGCCAAATAGTTTGACTGCAAGTATGAAAGCTTGACCTTTATAACCCCAGGTAAGCGAAAATTTGGTAACTTTATAATTACCATTCAAAGACATGAAAAACTGCTAATTGTATGAGTTACACACGTCTATTGTATCATATTGTTTTTAGGACGAAAGCAGGTGAAAATACAATCCCCGATGCTCATTGTGTCGAGTTGTATGGGTATATTATGGGGATTGTTCATAATAAGAAATCAAAACTCTATCGCATCGGAGGCATGCCCAACCATATTCATTTATTGGTGGATATCCATCCCTCTATTGCTTTGTCTGATTTTATGAAAGAACTGAAAGAGTATTCGAGTAAATGGCTGAAATCAAATACATGTTTCCCCGATTTTGATGGATGGGCGGTAAGTTTTGCAGCATTTACTTATAATTTTAATGACAAACAGATGATAGTTAATTATATTAAAAATCAGAAAGAGCATCATAAGTTAGTGAGCTTTGAAGATGAATATCGTCAATTTATAATAGAAAATGGGGCAGATATCGACGAGCGGTATTTTTTGAAGGATTGATATCGTCCTGCCTTTCAGGCAGAGTCTTTTGCGTATTTGTTTCCCAGGGTCGCTGCCCCTGGGTTATTAAGGTTTGTCCTTTCAGGACCACTGCCAGAGATGGTTGGGAGCGGCCAATAGACTACGAATCGAAGTATTGCCAGATGGTTGGTCTGCAAGTCTGAAAGACTTGACCTTCATAACCCCAGGTAAGCGTAGCACAGCCTGGGGTTAGTTAGCCGCTGGGGTCTATTGCCTGAAAGGCAAGACCGAGGATATCGTCCTGCCTTTCAGGCAGAGTCTTTTGCGTATTTGTTTCCCAGGGTCGCTGCCCCTGGGTTATTAAGGTTTGTCCTTTCAGGACCACTGCCAGAGATGGCTGGGAGCGGCCAATAGACTACGAATCGAAGTATTGCCAGCTGGCTTGACTGCAAGTCTGAAAGACTTGACCTTCATAACCCCAGGTAAGCGTAGCGCAGCCTGGGGTTAGTTAGCCGCTGGGGTCTATTGCCTGAAAGGCAAGACCGAGGATATCGTCCTGCCTTTTAGGCAGTGTCTTTTGCTTGGCTGTTTCCCAGGGTTTTTGCCCTTGGGTTATAAAGGTTTGTCCTTTCAGGACATCCCGACCACATGACTATTAGACCACATGACTTAATTTTGACTCACTTCACTTTTGCCAGCTGGCTTGACTGCAAGTCTGAAAGACTTGACCTTCATAACCCCAGGTAAGCGTAGCGCAGCCTGGGGTTAGTTAGCCGCTGAAGGCTATTGCCTGAAAGGCAAGACTTTTCAGGTGGTCCTGCCTTCCTGGCAGTAGCTTCAGCGTTTGTGTCTCCTAGGGTTTTTGCCCTTGGGTTATAAAGGTTTGTCCTTTCAGGACATCCCGACCATATGACTATTAGACCACATGACTTTTTTTTGACTCACTTCACTTTTTAAATATAAAATAGACCGCCAGCACCAGAAAGGCAAAACCAATCAGGTGGTTCATCTTGAACTGCTCGTTGCGGAAAAAGAGGAAGGAGAAGATCATAAACACCACTAGGGTGATGACCTCTTGCAGCACTTTTAACTCCACCAGGCTGAAAGGCCCCCCGTGCCCCTTGTATCCCATGCGATTAGCGGGCACCTGAAAGCAGTATTCGAAGAGCGCGATCCCCCAACTCAGCAGGATGATGGCAATCAGCCCCAGTTTGCTGAACCATTTCCATTCGCTGAATTTCAGGTGGCCATACCAGGCTAGCGTCATGAAACTGTTGGAGAGTATCAACAACAATATGGTGTAGAAACCTTTCATCGGATGTTAGTTTTTGTGGTCCATTTTTTATCAGGATGCAAAAATACCTGTTTTCATGAGGTTCGATTCTCCAGGATGGCTATTTTTTAATCATTCGCCAACCCAATTATTTGCAGGTTGTTGAAAACAATGCTTAATTTAGCCTTCCTAATTGACATACCTCATTTTTTATGGATACCATTGAGTTCAAACCGCTGACTCATGCCGATTTGGAAGATGTGAAGCGGATTTATGATTATTATATCCTCAACAGTACGGCAACGTTCCATACCGAGCCGGTTGGCATCGATGAGCTGGCTTCGGCCATTCCCATTTCGCATCCGCGTTATGCTTCGTTCCTAATTCTTTGCAATGGGCAGGTGGCCGGTTACTGTTATTCCACCTATTACAAAAACCGGCAGGCCTACAACCGCACCGCCGAGGTTACCATTTACCTGCTGCCCGAGTTTGCCGGTAAGAGCATCGGCAAATTTGCCTTGAAACGGATGGAGGCGGCTTCACTCGAAAAGGGCATTGTGGTGCTGTTGGGTGTTATCTCGGGCGAAAATGTGGAGAGCATTGCGCTCTTTTCCAAATTGGGATACGAGCAGTGTGCCCATTTCAAGCGGGTAGGCGAAAAATTTGGCCGGTTGCTCGATGTGGTGGTCTATCAAAAGGAGTTGCAGCCATGAGCCAACCATTGCACATCTCCATCATTGGTGCGGGTAATGTGGCCTGGCACCTGGGGGCTGCCCTGAAGCGGCACAATACCATTGATGCGGTGTACAGCCGGCAATTGCATCATGCGCAGCAACTGGCAACCATCACCGGCGGGCAGGCCATCGACCAGCCCGGGCAGGTGCCTTCCTGTTCCGACCTCTATATTATGGCGGTATCCGACGATGTAGTAACCCCCTTGGCTGAAGCCCTGCCGCCGTTGAACGGGTTGGTGGTACACACCTCAGGGAGCGTGCCCATCACTTCACTCGAACGTTTTGAACGGCATGGTGTGTTTTATCCGTTCCAAACCTTTTCGAAGCAGAAAGCCGTGTGTATGGAGGAGGTTCCCATACTGCTGGAGGCCAACAATCCATCCGATCTTGGTTTGCTTGGGCAATTGGCTGCGTCAATCTCCAAGCAGGTGGTGGAAGGCTCCTCGGAACAACGGTTGCAACTGCACATTGCCGCCGTTTTTGCCTGCAATTTTACCAACCACCTGTATGGCATTGCCAGCGATATTTTGGGCAAGGCCAGTTTGCCTTTCGACCTGTTGCATCCTTTGTTGCACGAAACCACGCAAAAAGCTTGCAGCATGGATCCCCATCTGGCCCAGACAGGACCAGCCGTACGGGGAGATGGACAGGTGGTAAACAAGCATTTGATGCTGCTGCGCGACCATCCGCAGTGGCAGCAGCTCTACCGGTTGATGAGCCTTGACATTGCCAGTCAACACCAGGTTGGGTTTAAAGAAGAAATAGTGTAATTCCGATAATCAGATAACGCAATTGTGATGAGTAATTTTAAAGAGGATTTGATGAAGGTGAAGGCTTTTGCCTTTGATGTGGATGGTGTGCTGTCGCAGCAATATGTGCCCATGTTTCCCAACGGAGAACCCATGCGCACAGCCAATATCAGGGATGGCTTTGCCCTGCAGCTGGCCGTTAAATTGGGGTACCGCATTGCCATTATCACCGGTGGTAAAACCGAAGCCATCGCCAACCGATACCAGTCATTGGGTATTGAAGATGTATTTATGGGCGTTTCCGAAAAGTTGCCGGTTTTTAATGGCTGGCTTGAAAAGCATGGCCTTTCGGCCGATGAGGTGATGTACATGGGCGACGACATCCCCGATCTGCCTGTGATGCGCGTGGTGGGGCTTGCTGTGGCACCGGCCGATGCTGCCGAAGAGGTGAAAGCTGTGAGCAAATACATTTCCGACCGAAATGGTGGCCAGGGATGTGTGCGCGATGTGGTGGAGCAGGTTTTACGCGTCCACAACCACTGGGGTAACGACCATACATGGTAAAATATTTCTCGGGGAGCGGTGGATCAATTGTGATTCATGGCTCTTTTTTTATTTTTGAAGCGCAAAATTCTTATATTTAGCAAGTTGTTGAGTCAATCCTGTTACTAATAAAACGATGTCATGGCCTTTTTGAATCTGATCCGTTACAAAAACCTCTTGATTATTGCCTTGCTACAAATCCTGCTGCGATATGGTTTGATCATACCCATCCTTGACTATTATCAAATCGAACCGGTTTTGTCTACGGCTCTTTTTGCCGTTTTGGTTTTCTCAACGGTCATGCTGGCCGCTTCGGGATATGTCATCAACGATTATTTCGATGTCCGAATCGATCGGGTCAACCGCCCCGGAAGGGTGGTGGTGGGCAAAACTATCTCGCGACGATTGGTGCTGCTGATGCATGTGCTCTTTACCCTGGCCGGTGTTTTTTCTGGATTATTCATTGCTTTTGTCTTCCGTAAAGAGAGTTATGCCTTGTTGTTTGTGGCTTTGCCGGTGTTGTTGTGGTACTATTCCACTATTTTTAAAAAGCAGATGCTGGTGGGCAACATCGTGATTGCCCTGCTCACAGCTCTGGTGCCCTATGTGGTGGTGTCGGTTGAGTTCACGGCTTTGATACACCGTTATGGGTATGATATCACCAATGGGGAGGCCTGTTCGGCCGCCTGGTTCTGGACAACTGGCTTTGCTTTCTTTGCGTTTATCACTAATTTGGTGCGCGAAATCATCAAAGATATGGAGGACATCAAGGGTGATCGGCTCGGGGGTTGCCATACGCTACCCATTGAAATGGGCATTGTCAACTCCAAAATTGTGGTGAATGTGCTGTTGGGCTTCATGTTAATGGTGATTTGGGGCGTTTATTTTTACATCCCCGAAATCAAACAGATCCCCATGGCGTTGCCCTACCTGGTTGGCTTGTTGTCGTTGCCTGTGGTGGTGCTGATGGTTAAGGTGCATCTGGCGCGCCGCACCGTCTCCTTTCACCGTGCCGGCACCCTTAGTAAAATAGTTATGCTTTGGGGGATTCTCTTTATCGCCTTGGTGGGAATGCTTTATTGATAGAAACTTGTTCCAATGATTGGCGAGAGAATTGATGCCATTTCAGTGTAAAATTATATTTTTGCAAAGTTAAGTTGAGGGGAAGGGGGTATGGCTGTATTTATCACCCTTCAAACCATCGAAAGGGGCAACGGTTTGGCAATCCCCTGGGGGGAAACAAGTCGATCGTAGCCAATGGAAGGGTGGCGTCAATGAGAAATGCGGCAATTTTTAATAGGGAACAATATGTTGGATAATTTGCAGAAGTATAAGGTGGTGTTGGCCAGTAATTCGCCCAGGCGTCAGGAACTTTTGAAGTCGTTGGACATTGATTTTGAGGTCTTGGTGAAAGATGGGGTGGGGGAAGACTTTCCCGAAACACTTAAAAAGAAAGAGGTGGCCGAATATTTGGCCGTCAAAAAGGCTCAAGCTTATCGACAGGATGTTGAGTCGGGCAATTTGCTGTTGATTACCGCCGACACCATTGTGGTGTGCGATGGTGTCATCCTGGGCAAACCGGCCGATGCCAGCGAAGCAAAGGAAATGTTGAAAATGCTTTCGGGGAAAAACCATAAGGTGATTACAGGGGTAGCCCTGACCACTTCCCAAGTTCAACGTTCTTTTTCGGTTAAGACAAAGGTTTATTTCAAACGGTTGAGCGAAGCCGACATGGATTATTATGTTCAGAAATACCAGCCATTTGACAAGGCCGGGGCTTATGGCATCCAGGAGTGGATTGGCTTGGTGGGCATCGATTACATAGAAGGTTCTTACCACAATGTGATGGGGCTTCCGGTGCAGCGCCTCTATGCCGAGTTGCAGCGCTTGTGACTTTTGTTTGCTTGTTTGAAAATAGTTTTTCGTATTTTTATTGCGTGGGCGGAAATTGGATTTCTCCTGCGCTTTTTTATTTATAAGTAATGAAAAGGAAATATTGTCGTATATAATCTCTTAAATAGTTAATTGATGAAGAAAATGTTACTCGTTCTGGTTCTGCTGGCCGGAATTTTTAGGCCACTCTGGGCCGATGAGGGCATGTGGATTCCCATGTTGCTCGAAAAATACAACATAGAGGATATGCAGCGCCTGGGCTTCAAGCTCACGGCCGAAGATGTCTATTCGGTCAATAAAAGCAGCCTCAAGGATGCCGTGGTGATCTTTGGCCGTGGTTGCACCGGCGAACTGGTTTCCGATGAGGGGCTGTTGTTCACCAATCACCATTGTGGATTCGACCAGATCCAAAGCCACAGTGCCGTGGAGCACGACTACCTCACCAATGGTTTTTGGGCCATGAACCGTTCCGAGGAGTTGGTTAACCCCGGTTTGTCGGTCACTTTTTTGGTGCGCATGGAGGAGGTAACCGCCCGGGTTCTGGATGGGGTAGACGACGCCATGCCTCTGACCGAAAGGAATGCCAAAATAAACGACAATATCCAGGCCATCAAGAAAGGGGCCATTGAAGGAACCCATTATGAGGCGGTGGTGAAACCTTTTTACAATGGCAACCAGTATTTTCTGTTTGTGAACGAAGTGTTCCGTGATGTTCGCCTGGTGGGGGCACCCCCTTCGGCCATCGGTAAGTTTGGCGGTGACACCGATAACTGGATGTGGCCACGCCATACCGGCGACTTTTCGGTATTTCGCATCTATGCCGATAAGGACAACAAACCGGCCGCTTATTCGCCCGATAATGTGCCCTACCGCCCCAAACGCCATTTCGAGATCAGCCTCAAAGGGGTTCAGGAAGGCGATTTTACCATGGTGTTTGGTTATCCTGGCAGCACCTATCAGTATGTGCCATCGTACCACATCAGCATGCTCACCGAAACCATCAACCCAAAACTGATTGAGCTGCGCACCCAAAAGCTGGAGATTATGAACCGTCATCAGGGTGCCGACGCCAAGGTGCGCATCCAGTATGCCTCAAAGAATGCCTCCACTTCCAATTCCTGGAAGCGATGGATTGGTGAGAACCGTGGATTGGCCATCCTCAATGCGGTTGATCGCAAACAACAGTATGAAGCCGGTTTCCAGAAATGGGCAGATGCCAATGCTGACCGCCAGGCACAATATGGTGGCTTGTTGGCTGGCTACGAAAAACTTTACACCGACTACACACCTTACCGCCTGGCTTCTGATTATCTGACCGAGCTGGTTTTCAGGGGCGGTATTGAAACCGCTCAACTTGCCCGGACTTTCGATACTTTGATGAAGCTTTATGGAGGTCCTGAAACTGCAACCCCAGCAAAGATCGAAGAAGCCATAAAAAAAGTAAGCCAGTCGACCGATGAGTTTTTTAAGGACTACAACCTTGCGCTCGACAAAGAGATGACGGCGGCGATGTTGGAGGTTTATCGCAAAAATATCCCGCAATCGTTTTTGCCTCCGGTTTATCATCAAATAGACAAGCGCTACAAGGGCGACATATCGCGGTATGTTGACGACGTTTTCAAAAAAACCATCTTTAACTCCTCCGAAAAAGTGCAGGCTTTATTGGCTGGGTGGGATGCCAAATCACCCGCCAAGGTTAGGAAGGATCCGGCTTACGAATTGATGAGTTCAATTCTGAAGTATTATTTTGATGAGGTGTATGATAAAACACGTCAATTGAAGGGACAAATCGATTTGCTCGACAAACAATATATGGCCGCTCAGATGGCTTATGAACCTGAAAGGCGCTTTTTTGCCGATGCCAACTTCACCCTGCGCGTCAGCTATGGGCAGGTTAAGGGGTATCAGGCGCGCGACGGCGTTTATTATCAGCATCAAACCACCTTGGAGGGCATTATGGAGAAGGACAATCCCGATATCTACGATTACCGCGTGCCAGCCAGGTTGAAAGAGTTGCACCGAACCAAGGATTATGGTCGTTATGCGTTGGGTAACACAGTGCCCGTCTGTTTTGTGGCCACCAACCACACCACCGGCGGTAACTCGGGCAGTCCGGTACTCAATGCCGAGGGTCAGCTGGTGGGCATCAATTTCGACCGCGCCTGGGAAGGCGTGATGAGCGACCTGATGTTTAATCCCGACCAGTGCCGCAACATCTCGCTCGATGTGCGTTATGTGCTCTTCATCATCGACAAGCTGGCCGGTGCCGGTTACCTGCTCGATGAGATGACCATCAAAGAATAATTAGGGGCTGCTGAAAAATGAATAACACACATAGAATTGGTTATTTAGGTGTAATTTTGTTGTGATTAGTGCAAGGCTTTTGGACTGTTATCCTGAATAAGCTTGCAGTTATCAATGAACAAAAGTCACTGTTTATAACCGCCTCAGAGTAACGTAAGTTCTTTGATGCCATTAAAAATTATATTTCTATCAAAAAATGGCGTTAAGAAATAGTGTTTGTTGACATTTTCAGCAAGTCCTAAATATTTGAACAACTTCTCGAGTAGGCGTACTAAAAAAGAGGGTATCCCCAGCTTAGGGGACACCCTCTTTTAATATATCGAATTTAGTAGTTAATCACAGGAACATCAGCAATATCAATTGGGCAATGATTACCCTAGCAAACATGCACAACGGATAAACCGTGGCGTACGATACCGAGGGCTGGTCGCCATCCACCAGCGTGTTGGCGTAGTTGAGCGCCATGGGGTTGGCCATGCTGCCACAAAGCATCCCACTCACGGTGGCGTAATCCATCTTTTTGATTCGCATGGCATATAGGCCAACCAAAATAACCGGTACCACGGTCAATGTAAAGCCGATGCCCAGCCAAATCAAACCTTGCGTGCCAAATACCGTTTCGAAAAACTGGGAGCCTGCATCCAGTCCCAGGCAGGTGAGGTAGAGGCTGATGCCTACGCCACGGAGCATCAGGTTGGCGCTTTTGGTGGTGTAGGTGATGATGTGGAAACGGGGTCCAAAAGCTCCCATCAAGATGCCCACCACAATGGGGCCGCCGGCAATGCCTAGCTTCACCGGCAAACTGATGCCCGGAATGGAGAAGGGGATGGAGCCCAGGATCAACCCCAAGACAATGCCAATAAAAATGGCCACCAAATTGGGTTCGTTCAGCCGTTTTACCCGGTTGCCCAACAAATTTTCGATATCTTTGATGGCCTCCTTCAACCCCACCACCGTTACGCGGTCACCCAATTGGAGGGTAAGGTCGGGGGTGGCCAGTAGGTTGATGCCAGAGCGGTACACCCGGGTGATGTTGACCCCATATTTGTTGCGCAGCTTGAGTTGCGATATTTTTTTGCCGTTGATTTCCGATTGGGTGATCAATATGCGGTGCGACATCAATTGCGAGTCAATGGCATTCCAATCGATGTCCTCACTGTTCCAGTCGTCTTCCACCACCACCCCAAAGAGGGCCGTCAGTGCCTTGAGGTCTTTTTGGCTGGTGATCACCAGTATCTTGTCGTCTTTCGTTAAAATGGTTTCCGAGGTGGGGATCATTACCGTCCCATTTTGCCACACTCGCGAAATGACAAACTTGTTGGATATGTATGAGGCGATCTCCTTGACCGTTTTATTGTAGATGGCCGGGTTGGATATTTGGAAGCTGGCGATGAATGTTTTGGAACCATCTTGTGCTTCCGTGTTGCAGCTGATTTGATCGGCTGAGGTGATGAATTTACGCAGGAATATTAATCCCAAGATGACGCCCACCACGCCCAATGGGTAGGTGACAGCACAGCCCAGTGCCAGGTCGGGTTGCGAAGCTGTACCGTCGATGGCCATCTGCTTAAGGGTTTGCTGCGCTGCCCCCAGAGCAGGCGTGTTGGTCACTGCACCGCAAAAAATCCCGGTCATCTCCTGCAGGGAGATCTCGGTCAAAAAATAGAAGCCCAACATCATTAGGGTGCCTGTGAATACCACCCCCAAGGCCAAGGTGTTCAGTTTGATGCCCCCTTTCATAAATGAGGCGATAAAGGATGGCCCTACTTGAAGTCCTAGGGCATAAACAAAAATGATTAGACCAAAGCTTTCGGCGTAATTCAGGATATCCGACTGGATGGTCAGACCCAAGTGCCCGGCTAAAATGCCGACAAAAAAGACAAAGGTGACGCCCAGCGAGACCCCGGAGATTTTTATTTGCCCCAGCGACAAGCCAATGGCGATGATGGTTGACAGCACCACGACGGCCTGTATTACCGATTGCTCAACGAATAGACTATTGAACCATTCCATCTCTGTTTCTTTTTTCGATGCCCGATTATTTCGGCGCCAAAATTATAACAAAAAGATGATGGTTACCCTGTTTTGATATTTTCTTTTGATTATTAATGGTTGTGTGTTTTTTTTAACAATATCATAGTCTCTTTTTGTCATCCTCAACTCCTGAACTCCTCAATTACTCAAATCCTCACATTATCACATCAACACATTATCACATCAACACATTATCACATCAACACATTATCACATCAGTACATTACCACATTAATTCATAAACACATCACAAAAAAGCCCCTTCGGAAGGTTCCAAAGAGGCTTTTACGAATATGGCGATAACGACTTAACGTTAATTCATATACAGTTTAACTGTGGCGGGTTGATCGTCCAGTTTGAGTTCAGTACTTTTTTTCAGCCCATTGGCTCCAATGTAAACAAAGGTGTAGGTTTTGTTCTTTTCAAGTTGCAATTCCAGCACATCGTTCATATCTTGGGTTGGACCAGCTGTGCGGCCACCCCCAACTTGTTCTTCACCCATGAACACATCCACATTGGTTTCCACCCGGTCGTCACCCTGTAGAGTGCAAACAGCCTCTTTGAACATCTGGATTTTCACCGTTGTGTGGGTTTCTGCCAGTTGTTTCTGGGCTTCTTCCTGGCGGTACAGCTCCACATACCGTTCGGTGACATTGACTCCGGGTACATAGGTGATGGTGGAATCCCAAACCAATGGGAAATGTTGGTCGGCCGGCTTCCAGGAGGTGGCAAAGATGGCATGTTCGGGATCGTTGGCATTGGCCATGCCCGCATCGGGCAGGAACCAGCTTTTGTTCAATCCGCTGGGGTAATACTCGGTAAAATACCATTGGCCGTCGATCCACACCTCGTTCCAGTTGTGGTTGCCCCGGTTGTCGTGCCAGTTTGGGGTGCCGGCAATGCGCGAGGGGATGCCCACGGCACGGAAGGCGTCGGTGAGCAACACCGAAAGGCCGCTGCACGATGCCATGCCTTGCTCCATGGATTCATAAGGACTCTGGTCGGGTTTGCGGCGTTTGGTGTTATAATCCACCTTAAGTTCGTCGCGGATGTGCTTGTTCAGGGAGTCGATGGCTTGGTGGATGTCGGTGCATTGTGCCACATATTTGGTGAAGCGGTCGAAAAAGTCGCGCCGCCAATTGTCGCGTCGTTCGTTCATGCTGACATACGGCAACACGTCGTTGAAGAAGATGGAGTCGGGTATGGTTTTACCCCAGCTAAACTGTTCTTTGGCCATATAGGCGACAGCCACATTTTCAAGCAAGAAATCGGCCGTTAGTTCTTTTAAATCGCGGTCAGGCATATGGGCGATCAGGAAGGCCATTCCCTCTTTTTGTGAATTGGGTGCTGCATCCAAGGCTTTTTGCATTTCGGGTGCATTTTCTGCCGCTTTGTCAAGAGCTGTTTCCAATAGTTGGTGGTAGGTTTTGGGGACGCCAGGGTACTGGTTGCAGGCATTGAATCCTAATAGGCCAATGGCAAGGAAGAGTACTAAGGTCAGTTGTCTTTGTGTCATAAAAACATGCATGATGGTTATTCAGCGTAAAAATAACAAATTCCGTGCAAGGGTTTGAAAAATGGGGTGCTGTGGCGAATGTTTTTTCACATCACTTCTGTATCGATTTGCTTGATAAAGTGGATGGGCTGGCGTAACTTGTTGGACATTATGAACATCATGGTCAATGAATTTTTTCATACATTGGTTGAAAGTTTACTTATAATCTTTAATCTATGATAAAAATAACTGTGAAATGGTCATTGGGGCTCTTGTTTTGCTTTTGGCACGCAGGTTCTGTGATCGTGTATGGGCAGCAAGCCCCATCGTCGCATACAGCGGGTGAATCCTCTTATTCTTCAAAAGATTTGAAGGGCATGGAATTGTCCAGGTTTAGTAAATCCGATTTTTTCATTGGCGGCAATATCAGTTTTGGGGGGATAGAAGGTGAAAATGATTTTATTATTGCCAATGTCGATTTGATTGATGTGGACAAGCAAAATATCAAATTGTCCTTAATTGGTGGTTATTTCCTTAATCCTTTGATGTCGGTGGGGTATCGGGGGAAATACAGTTATGTGAAGAATGAGCAGACATTAGAGGCCGATTTCCTCAATATCTCCTTTAATGCTACAACCTATCGAACACAGGTAGCTTCGGATCGTTATGAGAGCCATGTTTTTATCCGCAATTATGTGCCCATTGGCCAAAGTGGCAAGTTCTACCTGGCCTCCGAAACTTCCTTGTATTATTTAAACAGCACGACCTATCAGCGAGCTACCCGAAATCCGGGCATGAGCGATGAGAGTATATCTACAATTATGTCCTCTACAAAGGGGTTTGGTGCCGGGCTGGGATTGGGCTTTACCTATTTTACCGCACCCAAGCTGGCTTTTGAAATTCAATTGGGCCCAGTAGGACTAGAGTACCGCATTAAAGATATTGAGAAGGACAAGGCAGATAAGGGTCAATCCAAAAAATTCACTTTTCGGGATGGCTTGAATGTGTTGAATGTGCAGATAGGATTTACTTACTACTTTTTTAGAGGAAATAAAAAACCATCGTTATGAAGAAAATACTGATATTGGCTTTCCTTGGCTTTGGGCTGTTTTCATGTGTAGATGAAAGCGTGTTTGAAAAGTCGAATCGAAACAAGCCAAGTTCCATCTATGTGGTGAATCCTATCAATCCTAGCACAACCATCCAGGGAAATATCCAATTGGGTGAAGGAACCGATGACAATCCCGACCAGGCTTTTGTGTCGCTTCCTCCCACTTCGGAGCTCGATAACATCACCATACAGGATATCGTGGTGCCATCCTTGGCCAGTGTGGAGCCCGACTTTACCAAGGTTCGCGATTTCAATAATGTTCAAACCTTTTGGGTCATAGCTGAAAATGGCAAGGATCGCCGTCGCTTGGATGTGGTGATGACCGTTGGCGAATACGAAAGGCAGGTCAAGTATGCCGCCCTTACCGATTATTGGGTTCCCATCGGCCAGTTTAGCGATGGCAACAGTTATTACTCGGTGGGTGAGCCAGGGCAATACTCACCGTGGGCCAACACCAATGTGGTAGCGGCAGTATTGAACAAAGCCACCTGCATTCCTTCCGGTTTTCCAAATCCTACAGGACACGTGCGTTTGACCACTCTCTACAATCAAATAGCAGGTGGTACGGTTGGTTCAGGCATTGCTGCTGCAACTCTCTTTCTTGGTGAGTTTCGTGCCAATGGGGCAAATTTCCTGCCACGCGATAACCAAAGGAAGAATGCCGACCATGGCATCCCGTTTGTCTATAAACCCAAGGCCATCCGGTTCGAATACCGTTATAATCCAGGCACCCAGGTGGTGGAGTGGGTTCCGGGTAGCGGCGTGGTGAAATGGATGGCCAGAGACTTGAATGAGACCGATTCTATGGAGGTTTGGGCTGTGCTTCAAAAACGTGAATATGACCAGGTAGATCCAGCGAACACCAAGTTTTACCGGATTGGGTCGGCTGGTTTTATCAGTTCCGAGAAAACTGAGGGTTGGACGACCAAGGAGATAACCTTTTATTATGGTAGGGAGCAGATTGAAAACAGTATTCAAGAAGATCCTCAGGCTTTCCGGGTGGCTGGAATCAATTTGCCATGGGCTCCATTGTGGGTATACCATTTTTATACCGATCCGGTCACGGGTGAGAATGGCCCCCCGGTGAAAGAGTCGGGCACCTCAAACAATTGGAAATATACCACCCAATTGGTCAAGGAACAGTGGGGCAATGCCAATGGAGATCCAACCCATCTCTCTTTTAATTTCTCGGCCAGTGCTGGAGGGTATCGTTATAAAGGGGCTGGTTCCAACCCATCCAAGGGGCATGAGGGCTCCACCCTTGAAATCCGCAACGTGGAATTTGTATATTAAACGGATTGAGGTATGAAGCGATCCCTCTTGTTGTTTTTTTTGATTTCGGTTTGCTTGTTTGGCTCTGTCAAGGCTCAGAATCAAGCTGAGGCGGGTGGTGAGAAGAAGCGGAAAAATGCCAGGTTCAGCATCTTGGGCGGACCGGGTTATGCCCCGGAAACCGGTTTGTTGATTGGTGGGAGCCTTTTGGCCACTTTTGACATCAATCCACGGGATACCTTGCAGCCACGTTCGGTGGTGCCTTTGGCCTTCGGAGTCATATTGTCTAACGGGGGCGGCTTTACCTTGATGTCACGTCCCCAACTCTTCTTCCGTAACGACCGTTTCAGGCTCGAAGGGCAGTACGCCTTTCGGCAGGCTCCCGATCATTATTATGGTGTTGGTTTTGATCGGGCGTTGGATCGGGTTCGGAGTGATTCAACAACTCGGTTTAATGCGGTCTTCGTGCAATTAAATCCTGTTTTTTTGTTCCGGCTGGGGCAAAGCGATTTTTTCGTGGGGACTACGGTTGATTTTGTTTACGAAAAAATGAAGAGCCCGGCGGAACTTATCCTAACTGACCTCGATTATTTGGAGTACGGCGGTGGCGGTGAGGGGTACTCATTGTCCTCCAGCGGCATTGGCGTTAGTGTTTCCTACGATACCCGCGATGTGCCAGCCAATGCCTACCGTGGCATTTTTCTCGATGCTAAAATTTTAGCCTATGCCAAATGGCTTGGTAGTGATTATAATTTTGGTTCCTACGCCATTGAGTATCGACAATATCAGGCCATTGAGCGTTTTGGCCCGCGCCGTATTCTGGCATGGAATATCAGTAGTAAATACTCTTTTGGTCAAGTTGCCCCTACGCGAATGCAGAAAATAGGCACCCCATTCGACTTGAGGGGTTACTATAATGGGCAGTTCCGAGACCATGCCGGCCATGTGGCCGTGGTGGAGTATCGTCACATGTTCAATTCAACTTTTTCGGGGCTCGGCAGGTGGTGGAATCATTTTGGCTTTGCCGCATGGGGTGGGGTAGGATTGATGGGGCCAGAACCATTTCGCATTGAAGGGGTTTTGCCCAATGCCGGTTTGGGGCTGCGAATTGAATTGCAACCCCGCATGAATTTCCGCCTGGATATAGGAAGGGGATTCCGATCCGATCAAACTTTGATCTATTTCAATATGACCGAAGCGTTTTGAATTTATTATCTAAACATAGAATCACGATGAGAAAAATTGTTGTATTGATTATGATGGCCTTGATGACAAGTATATCCCAAGGGCAGGAAAAACAACTCGATGCAAATGCTTCCGATCCCAAAACCATGGGATGGATGACTGGATTTCCTCCTGCCCCAAAAAACCGGATTTTTGCTGCCGATGGTTCGTTTTTTAAATTCCCGGCCTTGCGGTACAGTGTGGTGCACATGCGTGAGTTCATGCCCACGGTCAATGTGCCTCGCGGACAAACCGAACTCACGCTTTTTCACTATCGGTTGGATAGCCGCATCGACTCCTTGCAGTTCACCGTTACAGGAACCAGCCGAACGATGACCTGGGGCGAGTCGTTGGCTGAGAATTATACTGATGGTATTCTGATCCTTCACAAGGGAGAGGTGGTGTATGAACGTTATTTTGGCGAACTGACCGAGGATCAGGTTCATGCTGTGATGTCGCTCACCAAATCGTTTACCGGCACGTTGGCTGCCATCCTGGTGGCCGAAGGGGTGTTGGATGAAAATAAGCCTGTGGCCTGGTATGTTCCTGAGTTGAAAACCTCGGCTTTTGGCGATGCCACGGTGCGCCAGGTGATGGACATGACCACGGCGTTGAAGTACAGTGAAAACTACGCCGATCCCAAAGCTGAGGTTTGGGATTTCACCATGGCGGGCAATCCTTTGGTCAAATTGATCAAACCGAAAGGCCCCATTGGTTTTTACGAGTATTTGGAAACAGTGGAAAAACAAGGTGAGCATGGTCGGGTGTTTGGCTATAAAACCGTTAATGCCGATGCATTGGGCTGGATCATTGCACGCGCTACCGGCCGTTCGGTGGCGCAGTTGCTGGCGGAGCGCATTTGGCGCCAGTTGGGGATGGAGCAGGATGCTTATTATCAGGTGGATGCGCTTGGTGTTCCCTTTGCTGGTGGCGGTTTCAATGCCGGTTTGCGCGATTTGGCTCGTTTTGGCGAAATGATCCGCAACGATGGCATGTGGCAGGGGCAACAAATTATTCCGGCCGCGGCTGTTTTGGATATAAAAAAGGGAGGTGATAAAAAGGCCTTTGCCCGCTCGGAATATACGAAATTGAAAGGATGGAGTTACCGTAACATGTGGTGGATGCTGCATAACCAAAACGATGCTTTTGCCGCCCGTGGGGTTCATGGACAAACCATCTACATCGATCCGGTGGCCGAGATGGTGATTGTGCGCCTGGCTTCACATCCTGTTGCTGGGAATGCTGCCAACGATCCGTTTTCCTTGCCTGCCTACGAGGCTGTGGCCAAATACTTGATGCAGCAAAAATAATTCTTTCATTTTTTATGCATTGGTCATAAATGCAAAAAAGCCCTGTAAGTATTGACTTACAGGGCTTTGCTTTGTTTTGCTTTTCATTTCAGCGGAGAGAGAGGGATTCGAACCCCCGGTACCTCGCGGTACAACGGTTTTCAAGACCGCCGCAATCGACCACTCTGCCATCTCTCCCAATTCAATGGATTAATCCCGAATGCGGATGCAAAAGTAGATATTTATTTTAAAAATCCAAGTTTCGGGAGGTGAAAAATTGCCATTTTTCTGAAACGATCATAATTATTTAAAATAGGAGCGTATTTTTTTTGTTTTTTCGTATTATTTTTATTGTTGCGATTTGGTATAGTTCGGAAATACTCTATATTTGTGATAGTAAACTGTGAATCTTAGTTGTTAACCCTAAATTTAATATTCATTATGAACAAGGCTCAGTTAATTGATGCGATGGCAGTAGAGTCAGGTCTGACCAAAGCTGACACAAAAAAAGCATTAGATGCATTTATTAAAGTTACCGGCGACGCTCTTAAAGGCGATGATAAAGTTGCGTTGGTAGGTTTTGGCTCTTTTGGCGTTTCTGAAAGAAGTGCCCGCACAGGTCGTAATCCTCAAACAGGAAAAGAAATCACAATAGCTGCAAAAAAAGTGGTTAAGTTCAAAGCTGGTAGCGAATTGAATGATGCTATTAATTGATTTTATTTGTTAGATTATGAACGAGGTGGATCTTTTGAGGCCACCTCTTTTTATTTTATCCTTTTTCCCTTTTGAGTTGCAAAGGATGCAGTAAGTAGATAGAAATGGCTAATATTGATTTGATAAATTATTTGAAAGGATTTTTGCTGGAGGAGCGGGTCAATACCATTGAAAAAATCCTGGCTCAACGCACCCGCTATATGACCGTCGTGCTTGAGGATATTTACCAGTCGCAGAATGCCAATGCGGTTCTGCGCACTTGTGAGTGTTTTGGCGTACAGGATGTGCACATCATCGAGAACAGAAATCCCTATAAATCGAACCCCGATGTGGTTCGAGGTGCCTCAAAATGGCTCACCTTGAATCGGTACAACACCAAACCCAATAATACACCGGAAGCTTTTGAGCGGCTTAAGCAAGATGGCTACCGCATTGTGGTGACTTCGCCCCATGCCAACGATATTGATTTGCCCAATTTTGACCTGCACAAGGGAAAATTTGCACTTGTGATTGGTAACGAACGGGAGGGAATCTCTGATTTTGCTCAAAACAATGCCGATGAGTTCTTGAAAGTTCCGATGCTTGGTTTCACCGAGAGTCTGAATCTTTCGGTGTGCACGGCCATTATTGTTCACCATCTGATGCAGAAATTGCATGGTTCTGATATTGATTTTTTGCTTTCTGCCCAGGAATCGAACGATTTGTTACAGGAGTGGTTGGTGAAAAGCATCAAACGGTCCGATTTGATTGTGAACCGTTTCTTGAATCACCAGTAGGCGTTGTGGTGCATGCTTTAATATAGTCTATTTTACTGAGGATGTAAAGATTTTTTAATACTTTTTGGTGTTCGCGTGCCGTAAATCGGCTATTTTTTCTATTTTTGAGCAAAAGCCAAATTATATGAATTGTGTAATCATCGACGACGACAAATTTTCAACCAGGATAATTGAAGATTTCATTGAGAGAACAGATGGCTTGCATCTTGTTGGTTCATACACCAGTGCGGTTGATGCGATTAACAAGATGTCGCGCACCGATGCTGAGCGAGTTAATGTGATCTTTCTCGATATTGAGATGCCCGAAATGAGTGGCATCGAATTCCTCAAGTCATTGACCGAAATGCCCCAGGTCATTATTTATTCCTCTCAGGAGAAATATGCCCTTGAGATGTATGAGTACGATGTGACCGACTACCTGTTGAAACCGGTTAATTATGCCCGTTTTATTAAATCGATCAACCGCGTCAAGGAACGTTTCGAGAAGAAAGAAACTTTGTCGAAGGAGAGCACCGAGATATTCATCAAAAATAACAACTCGCTGGTTCGGGTGAAATTTGAGGACATACTTTGGATTGAGGCACTTGAGAATTACGTGGTGGTCAATACTTTCAAGGATAAGTTCACTATCCATTTCACCATGAAATCCATTGCCGAGAAGATGCCTGCCGACAAGTTCGTGCGGGTGCACCGTTCTTTTATTGTTAACATGAGCAAGGTTAAGTCCATCGAGGACAATTCGGTGATCATCCGCAGTGAAGCCGGATCGAAGGTGATTCCCATTGGTAAGTCATACAAGGATCGCTTGATGAACGACATCAACCTGATATCAAAATAATAAAAAAAGCCGGTATTCCGGCTTTTTCTTTTTTCAGTTTACGACATCATGTCGCGGTTGGCTTTGACCAAATTATGGAGGTGTAGCGTTAGGTTTTGCGTTTCGTGAAGTATGTTCAAATACAGCAAGCTGACCTTCGTGCCGGCACTTTCCTGTTTAATTCTTTTCAATTGGTGTTTTCGGGATTCCTGTAAATCGCTTAACAGTCTCATTTTCATCGACTCACTTTCGTCTATCTTCTCATAGTTATTGTGTTTGATGATTTCGGTATTTTTATTGATCAAGTGATTCAGTTGTTTCCTGATGCTCTCCAGTTCCTTCCACTGTTCGTTCGAAAATACCTTGTGGTTGTTGTTCAGATGATCGTACATGGGATGGACGATAAAGGATAGGCAGTGCGCTATTTCGCGGATGTAATCTACCACTTGGATATAGTAGAGGCTTGACTCAATAAATTCATCCTGTAGCTTTTTAACTGTTGGATAGATGTTGCTTTTTAGTTTCTTAGTTTTTTTGTTGAGTTCATCCACCGCTTCGGTGATCTCGCGCAACGATTTTCGGTCTTCTTTTTCAAAACTGTTGATGGCCTGGTGGTAGTGGGTGTTCACTTCATGCAGGATTTCGTTGATCTCGGTTTTGCATTGCTTCAGTATGGTCTTTCCCGAAATTTCGCCATTGATCTCTTCGTATTCGAACCGTTTTTCACTTTCTATCAGTGCAATTTTTTGAGAGGCACGTCTGAAAGTGCGGTATATCATCATCAAGGCAATGGCTAAAAGGATCAGGATGGCGGTTATCCCACCGTAATAAACCAACAGGGCGATGGTGAAGGCGATGGTGAAGGCGGAGAGAGCCGTTAAAAACCAACCGCCTATCACACTCAGGACACCGGTGATACGGTATACGGCACTTTCGCGCCCCCAGGCTCGGTCGGCCAGCGAGGTGCTCATGGCCACCATAAAGGTGACATAGGTGGTCGACAACGGCAGTTTTAGTGACGTGCCCGTAGCAATCAACATGCTGGCTACCGCCAGATTGACCGATGCCCTTAGTTTATCGAATTGTGGGGCTTCTGCTCCCAGGTGTTTCCTGCGCTCTTCGATGGTTGTGGTGTCAAACTGCTGGTCGATATACTGTTTTATCGGTAGTGGAAGCCATTTGGTAATGGTGGATGAAATGGCAACGGATTTGCGCACGATGCTTCGAGCCACCATGGATGAGCCCCACCGTTCATCGCCCTCGTGTTGTCGGCTTAAGTCTAGCTCCGTTTTTGATACCAGTCGCGCTTTTTTGGAGGTGTAGAGTGTAATGACCATAATGGCACCGGCCATGATCAATAGTATGGTCTCTGTTTTTAGTGCGTTGTTCAACCCGCCCATCAGCAAATTATCGGGCGTTGCCCCAGGGGTGGCTAGGAAAATTTTAACCGCTTCAAGGCCGGCAATGGGCACACCTATGAAATTCACCAGATCATTTCCTGCAAAGGCCATGGCCAAACTAAAGGTGCCTGTTAGCACCACAATATTCAAAATGTCGAAACGGGTGAAGCTGTTGATGAGTTGCAGGATCATGGTCCAAAAAACAAAACTGATCAATAACAGGATAAGGGTGTTGTGTTTGATCCAGTTCAGCATATCGGCAGTCATAAATGCGGCTCCTTTAGCCCCCTTGATAATCAGGAAATAGGTGATGCCGGTGATGGCGATTCCACCCCAGAGTGCACCATATTTTTTCATTTTTTTCTGGTATTCAAATGAAAAAATTAACCGGGTGAGGTATTGGATTAAGGCTCCAAAAATAAATGAAAACAGCACCGACAGTAATATGCCCGATACAATCCCTAATATATTGGCTGAGTTGATGTAATCGCTGATGGGAAAATCGGGATTGGAAAATGCCTTAATCATGGCTACGGCCACCGAAGCTCCAAGCAATTCGAATACGATGGATACCGTGGTGGAGGTAGGCAATCCCAGTGAGTTGAACACATCCAACAGGATGACATCGGTAATCATGACAGCCAAAAAGATGACCATGATTTCGTTGAAATAGAAATGTTGGGGATTAAAAACCCCTGATCTGGCGATCTCCATCATGCCACTTGAAAAGCTGGCGCCCAGGAAGATACCAGCTGCTGCTATGGCCATAATCACCCGCCGCGAGCCCGCTTTGGAACCAATGGCGGAGTTCATGAAATTGACCGCATCGTTCGAAACGCCCACCATTAGGTCGAGAATGGCCAAACCAGCCAGGATAAATAAAAACACTAGATAAATAGGTTCCATACTTTATTATATTTGGTGGCAAATGTATTGGGTTGTCCTCAATGTGATGTGTATTTTGAGTTAATCCTATATTAATTTAATGTTAATTTGTCGTGGTTTTTTTGACTGGGAAAAATCTCTCTTTGGTAAAATAACCAATTGTATTGTTTAAATGTTGCAATAACCAGGTGTTTTGGTAGGTGGATTTTGCTCCAACTTGGTTGGAAAGGTTGATGGTGTTGGTCTTTTATTTTTGTAATTTTGTTTTTTAAATGAATTTGTATGAAATATTTTATCTTTCTATTTTTTGGGATTTTATTCTGTTTGATGGGTGTTTTTGCACAAACAGCTCCGGCGTCCAATGCTGAAGAGGCCGACGAGCGAGGCTATTTGGTGAAGGTGGGCGATGTGGTGCCCGATTTTACCATGAATCTGCTTGATGGCTCCTCCATTCGAATGAGCGATTTGCGGGGGAAGGTGGTTATGTTGCAGTTTACAGCCAGCTGGTGTAGTGTCTGCCGCAAGGAGATGCCCTTTATCGAAAAGGATATCTGGTTGAAGCACCAATCCAACCCCAAATTTGCCCTGTTCGGTATTGACAAGGATGAGAAGGCCGAGGTTGTTGACAGGTTTGCCAAAAGTGTGGGCGTTACCTATCCCATGGTGCTCGACCACCAATCGACCATTTTCAATAAGTTTGCCCACGAAAAGGCCGGTGTAACACGCAATGTCATTGTCGGTGAAGATGGGCGGATTGTGATGTTGACTCGTCTGTTCAACGAGGAGGAGTTCAAGGCTATGGTCGAAATGATTGACCGGTTGCTGGAACCCAAGCCTTGATCGAAAATTGCAATGGTCCCGTTGGTTTTGTCTTGTCTGGCAATTAAATCTCTTTTGTTGATTATTCGGGGGGCTATTATTTTGAGTTAGAATAATTGTTTTACTATTTTTGCGCCCTTGGTATTTTTTTTATCCGGATATTAACTGAATACGAATTCATGAGTCTAATGTATTTGCTGGATGGTATAATTGTTGGTTTCTCGGCCTCGGTGCCCTTGGGCCCCATTGGGGTACTCTGTATCCAACGCACCCTGAACCGTGGCCGGCTGGCCGGATTTGTCAGTGGGTTGGGGGCGGCCATGTCCGACACCATTTATGCCATCGTGGCAGGTTTTAGCCTCTCTTTTGTTCTCGATGTCATCGAAGCCCAGATGTTTTGGCTTCAATTGGCTGGTGCCATCATTCTGATTGTGATGGGCGTGAAGATTTTCCTGACCAACCCAGCCATCCAGCTGCGTCGGCAAAAAAACAAAAATACCAGCCTGATACAGGATTTTGTCTCCACCTTTATCATCACCATCACCAATCCCCTGGCCATATTTTTGTTCATTGCCGCTTTTAGTGTGGTGGGGGGCGAAAAGCGTTTCGACATGCAACTCTTGCTGGTGAGTGGTGTGTTTATTGGCGCTGCCTCCTGGTGGCTCACACTAACTTCGCTGATTGGGTTGTTCCGCAAAAAAATCAACTTGCGTCGGCTCTATTGGATCAATAAGATAGCCGGTTCCACTATTGTCATTCTGGTGGTGATTGCTTCGCTTACTTTGTTGGTGAAGGAGCTATTCTTTAGTTGATTCGGAAGCTCCTTGGTGGTTATTTGAAAAACTTTTCCAACTCTTTCGCCAGGTCTGTAGGTATTCTTACAGGCCTTCTTTTTTGCGAATCCATAAACACTAGGGTTGTGTAACCTTCGTTGATCGTTTCGCCTGCTTGGTTGGTTAGGCGGTAATCGAACCGGATACGGGTGGAAGGCATCTCTTGCACCATGGTGGTCAATGTGAGTTCCTGGTCGTAATAGGCGGGCTTTTTGTAGTCGCAATGTAGGTTCACCAAGGGCAGCATAATACCCCGCCTCTCCATCTCGTCGTAGGGGAGACCTATTTCTCGGAACATTTCGGTGCGCCCCATCTCGTAGTAAACTGGATAGTTGGCATGGTGGACTATCCCCATCTGGTCGGTTTCGGCATAGCGAACCCGGAATGTCATGGTATTTTCGAGCATCTGTTTTTCTATTGAATGGTCACGAGTTATTTGAATGGAGAGTCGGGTTCTTTGGCCATGTGGTTGTAAGCCAATTTCGAAACCAGCGAAGGCCACCATTTGTTGAGGAAAACGGTGAGCTTGCCTTCCACAAAGGTCAATACCAGTGTGCGTTTGCGCTTGATGATGGCTTTGGCCAGATGGTTGGCCACTGCTTCTGCGCTCATCATTTTATCTTCAGCCCGGGGTGTTTCGCCCTGCTGCTCACCGTTGCTGGTAAGGGCTGCCTTGCGCACGTTGGAGGCGGTGAATCCGGGTGCTGCGATCAATACATGCAAACCTGTCTTCAGGTTTTCGGTGCGCAGGGTTTCCAGGAATCCATGCATGGCAAATTTGGAGGCCGAATAGCCCGTACGACCTGGCAATCCCATAAAACCTGCAATGGAGGAGATGCCCACCACCGAGCCTTGAGTTTTCAGCAGCCAGGGAAGCGCATATTTTGTGCAATATACCGTCCCCCAAAAATTAACGTCCATAAGCGTTTTCAGCACCTTAATGTCGGCGTCGGCAAAAGCGGCGCGCATCGAAAGGCCGGCATTGTTCACCAGGATATCGATGCGCCCGTAGGTTTTCACCGTTTCATCCACCAAATGTTGGCAATCCTCTTCGAGGCTCACATCTGTCTTGACAATCATCACCCGGGTGCCTTCGGCTTGCAGTTCCTTTTGGATGAGCTCCAGTTTGTCGATGCTGCGGGCTGCCAGGGCCAAGGCTGCTCCCCGCCTGGCAAATTCGCGGGCACAGGCCAGCCCGATTCCTGATGAGGCTCCTGTTATGATTATGACTTTATCTAGCATGGTCTGTTTTATTTTCTCCACAAAAATAGTGTTTTGTCCATAACAGAGGTCAACTTTTGCCAAAAAGCCTAAGGTGCCAGTTGTTTTGTTTTTTTATGAACTTTTTTCCCCTTTCCTTGTTTGTATGCTTGTGATTGAAATATTATGGTTGAAAAGTGCTTGATCAGAAAAATTAGCATCTTTTTTGCTTAATGTTTTTGTAGGTAAAAAAAAGAACCTTATTTTGTACTAATAATCAATTAATAGTTGTTTGATGAAAATTGACAGAAATAAATTTGTGACTCTCTCGTATGAGTTGAGAATTAATGGGGTTGACGGTGAGTTGATCGAAAAGACTGAAGCTGAGAATCCTCTTGAATTCGTTTTTGGTGCCGGAAAAATGCTCGAAATGTTCGAGAATAAAATAGAAGGACTTAAAACAGGTGATCAATTCTCCTTCGAATTGAAGGCTGATGATGCTTATGGTGATGTGAATCCCGATGCGGTGGTTGATCTTCCTAAAAATATTTTTGAGGTTGACGGTGCTATTGCTGAAGGCCTTTTGAATATTGGCAATCAAGTGCCAATGATGGATGCCCATGGCAACCGTTTGAATGGTATTGTGGTTGATGTGGCCGATGATTCCGTTAAAATGGACTTCAACCATCCATTGGCTGGTGATGACTTGCACTTTACCGGTTCGGTATTGGAAGTGCGCGAAGCTACCGAAGATGAGTTGGCCGATGCTTGCGGCTGCGGCGATAACTGTGGTTCAGGCGATTGCAGCTCCGATGGTTGCGGTTGCGGCTGTGGTTGTTAATCGATAATTTATCACATATTGAAAAGGGATGACACGTTCATCCCTTTTTTTGTGGATTTTTATTAGATAATCGTTACTTTAGCTTTCAATTTTTTAGAGCGGTATGTTTTAGAATTGATAGGAAACCGCTGTTTCATTTTTAATATTGTAACTTGATAATCGAATGGCTGGAAATACTTTTGGATCCCTTTTTCGTTTGAGCTCTTATGGTGAATCGCATGGCGCAGGTGTGGGTGGTGTTGTTGAGGGGGTCACACCCGGAATGGTGTTGGATGCCGAGGCTGTGCAGCAGGAATTGAACCGCCGTCGTCCAGGTCAGTCTGCCATTACCACGCCACGCGATGAAAAGGACCGGGTCACTTTCCTGAGTGGTATTTTCGAAGGACGGGCAACGGGCACCCCCATCGGATTCCTGGTCGAAAACAGTGACCAGCGTTCGCACGACTATGGCAATGTAGCCACCACATTCAGACCTTCGCACGCCGACTTTACCTATCAATCCAAATATGGTCTGCGCGATTACCGAGGAGGCGGTCGTTCCTCGGCTCGTGAAACCATCGCACGCGTGGTGGCCGGTGCCATTGCCCGCCAAATGCTAGCCGTGGAAGGTGTCACCATTCAGGCCTACACATCGGCCGTTGGGCCTGTCAAACTGATGAAGCACTATTCCGAATTGGATCTGGGTGCCGCCGACAGCAACATCGTTCGGTGTCCCGATGAGGCTATGGCGGCCGAGATGATTGCCTTTATCGAACAGGTGCGCAACCGGCACGATTCTGTGGGGGGCGTCATTTCCTGCGTGGTGAAGAATGTACCCGCCGGTTGGGGCGAACCGGTTTTCGACAAGCTTCATGCCTTACTGGGACATGCCATGCTGAGCATCAATGCGGTGAAGGGTTTTGAATTCGGCTCAGGTTTTGCCGGTACCCAGCTGCTGGGATCCGAACACAACGACGAATTCTATATGGATGGCTCCCGTGTGCGAACCCGCACCAACCACAGTGGGGGTATTCAGGGGGGTATCTCCAATGGCGAAGATATCTATTTCAATGTGGCTTTCAAGCCCATCGCTACCATCCTCCAGCCGCAAAAGACTGTCGATCAGGCCGGGCAGGCCATCGACCTGACGGTTCATGGGCGCCACGATCCTTGTGTATTGCCGCGGGCGGTACCGGTTGTGGAGGCCATGGCAGCCATGGTGTTGGCCGATATGATGTTACTGGCAAAAACTTATCGTTGATGAAGAAAATCCCAATTCATACCCAAATAGTGATTGGACTGCTCTTGGGCGTCGTCTGGGCACTGATATCCGGTTTGATGGGCTGGAGCGAATTTACCGGCAACTGGATTGCCCCCTGGGGACGCATCTTTCTCAATCTTTTGAAGTTGATTGCGGTGCCACTCATCCTCTTTTCCATCGTGAGCGGCGTGGTCTCCTTGGGCAATCCCAAGGATTTGGGACGTATTGGCCTTTCAACCATCCTGTTGTACCTCACCACTTCCTTTTTTGCTGTGTCGGTAGGGTTGGGTATGGGGCTCCTCCTCAAGCCGGGCGAGAAAGTTGCTGACACGATCCGTATTGAAAACCGGATGCAATATGAAACTTGGTGCCAGCAGAATGGCTTGCGGCCTGCCGATGGCCTGTTTCGTTTTGATAGTAGTGTCGACAGCCTGGTTTTGGCCGAGCAGTTGGATGTTGACGACAATCTGATCAGCAGCGCCAAGGCTCAGCAGGAGAAACCGCCTCTTTATTTCTTGGAGGAGTTGTTTCCCGACAACATCATCTCGGCCATGTCGGATAACCGCAGTATGTTGAAAATAATTGTTTTTGGCTTGTTTTTTGGCATTGCGCTGCTTTATGTGCCTGCTGAAAAAACTTCGACCATCCGCTCTTTCTTCGAAGGAGGGGCTCTAGTGGTGATGAAAATGGTGGAGATGATTATGCTGGGGGCACCCTATTTTGTGTTTGCCCTGATGGCCGGTGTCATTAGTGATATGGCTGGAAATGACCTTGGAAGGATTTGGGAGGTATTTAAAGGACTTAGTGTGTATGCCCTGGCTGTTTTTGGTGGTTTGTTGGTTGTCCTTTTGTTTCTCTACCCGGTTTTACAGAAAATATTCCTGAAAAAGCAATCAATCCGAGGTTTTTACAAGGCTATTGCACCAGCCCAGCTGTTGGCTTTCTCATCGAGCTCAAGTGCGGCAACCTTACCCGTTTCGTTGGAGTGTGCCGAGCAAAACCTCGATATTTCGCCCAAGATATCGTCGTTTGTGCTGCCCATTGGTGCTACCATCAATATGGATGGGAGTAGCCTATACCTGGCAGTGGCAGCGCTCTTCACCGCCCAAATGCACATGGTTGATTTGTCGATTAGCCAGATGCTGGTGGTCATGCTTACCTGTTTGCTTGGCAGTATTGGTGCTGCTGCCGTTCCTGGTGCCGCCATCGTGATGCTGATGGTGGTGCTGAGCAGTGTGGGGTTGAACCCTGCCTGGGTGGCCATTGTACTGCCCGTGGATCGCATTCTCGACATGGCGCGTACGGTGGTGAATGTAACGGGTGACCTGACTGTGGCCAACATCATCCATCACAAATATATCGCCAAGGATGATGCGGATTAGTGTGCTTTATGGCACTTGATCAGCACCTTTTCGCCATGGCTGAGCGTGGTTGCAAACAAGTAGGTGTCGCCACCGTCTTTCAGTTTTAGTTTTTTCCTCAAATCATCCACACTTCCAGGGTAGTTGCGGATGGTGATGTTGGCTTTGGTGGTTGACGCAAGCAGTTGCTTGACTTCATTTTTTCCCGCGCCAAAGGTCGATTCCACAGCAAAAATACGGCCGGGGAAATCTTCCATTTTCTGGTTGGAGGTGTATAAGTGGCTGTCGGGATGCAATTTCTTGAGTCTAAAGCGGGTTGCCACCAATTTGTAGGCGCCTGCCTTCATGATGGCACTGTTGGGCTCGTAAAGGAAATTTTCAATGGTTTGGGTGTGTTGGCATTGCGCCTCCTGTTCTTCTTGGCGGGCGTAGCTGAAGGTTTGCACGGGTTTGCTCTCCGACAGGTTGACGCAATGAACCACTGGTTGCGGTTGTTTTTCCCTTTCCGAAATAAAGAGCAGCTCCTTGCATTCGTTGTCAACGGCCACCACATGGATTTGTGTGGTGCGTGGCATCCCTTGCAGAGCCAGCGATAGGTCGAGCATGGGCGATAGTTTCACCATCAGGGTCGATGATTTAGAAAGCAGCTCATCGTATAGGGCGGTGATGTCGGGCTGGCAATCGGTCAATAACACCGTTTTACCGCCCGAGGCGCTGCGGCGAGCCGGATCGATGTAAACCCAGCTTTGTGGTTGCATGGTGTTTAAAAAATCGATGGTGTTGGCGTTGAATATCTCAGCATGGGGTAGGCCGAGTACTTTAAAGTTGTGGCTGGCCAAAAAGCAGAGCAGCTCTTGCTGTTCAACGTAGCTGCATCTTTCGAACCCAACCGCCATAAAGGCAAAATCCACGCCAAAACCTCCTGTTAAATCGGTCAGGCTTTCCCCCTTGCAAAGCGAAGCCTTGTAGCGGGCGGTCAGTTCCGAAGAGCACTGTTCGAGCGATAGGTGGGGCGGGAAGAGGAGCTGCTGGCAGGTGTGCCACGAAGGTATCTTTTTTTCAATGGCCTGCCGACCCGAAATTTGGGTCAACACCACGTCGCGGTGGATGTCGTGGCGTTTGGCCAGGGCAAGAGCCAGCTTCTTCACATCGTCGCGGCTGTGTTGCTCAATGAATGCTTGATCGCTATCGGTTATTTGTTGGTAATCGGCACGGTTCATAGTGCAAAAATACACATCCTGTTCTGCATTCAAAAGGCGACGGGGTTATTTATATCTACCATACTCTAAGCATCCAGTAATCAGTAATCAGTGAACAGGGAACAGTGATCAGAGGGAGAAGTCCGAAGGACTTGAATGTGAATAGCCACCGGAGGAACCGGTGGTTGTATGTTTTCTACGATTGCCCAACACCGAAGGTGTTGAATGTGGGTTATTAAAGAAGATTCCACCCTTTCCGCCGTCTTGCCTTTCATGCAAAGGCCTATCATTACTGGTTACCCTAGATTGCGCTACGCTTACTTGGGGTTATGATGGTCGAGTCTTTCAGACTTTCATTGGAAAGGTTTATCGCATACTGGTTGGCCGTTGATTCATTTATCACTATTTTTGCCGCGCTGGTGGATGCAAAATATGGTGTTTTGCGCCTTAATATGGGAATCCGGTGGGTAATCCGGAGCTGTACCCGCAGCTGTAAGTCCATTTGTGGCTCTTTGATGGATGTCACTGTCCCTTTGGGGATGGGAAGACCAAAGAGCCGGACAAGCCAGAAGACCTGCCAGTGGTGTTATTTTTGAGCTTCGGGATGAAAGCAACAGAACTTTTCCTGTTTATTTTTCCGGCGCCATAATGTTTAATGTTAATTTTTCTATTATGTTGCGTTTTGGTTTATTTGTCTCTTTCCTTTGGCTTTGCTTTTCTATGCAAGCCATCCGCATCGTGTCGCTGGTGCCTTCGGTTACCTACAACTTGCAGATGCTCGATGCTGATGCCGACATTGTGGGTCGCACGTCCTATTGTCCCGGCGTTAAGGCCGATCAGAGCAATGTGGTGGGTTCGGTTATTGATGTCAATATTGAAAAGATTGTGTCGTTGAAACCCGATGTGGTTTTTGCCATGGAGCTGACCAATAAGGATGTGGTGAATAGCTTGAAGCGTTTGGGATTGAAGGTGGTGCAATACGGTACACCCCGCAATTTCGACGAGATCTGCACCCAACTTGAGGATATGGGGCGCATCATCGGTAAGGCTGGAATGGCACAGGCCATCACCAAGGCCGAGCGGCTCAAGGTCAAGGAGCTGATGGCGCGCGTCAAACCCGGAAGTTCCTTGAAGGTTTTTTTCGAGATTGGTGCCAAACCATTGTTTGGGGTGATTCCGGGTACCTTTATGGACGATTACATCACCATGGCTGGTGGTCAAAATATCATTCAAGAAGTGAAGGGAGGAGCTGTTTCGCGGGAATTTGTGATACAACAGAAACCCGATGTGATCATCATCACCGACATGGGGTTGGTGGGGAGCGAAGAGGCTCGCCAGTGGCAGGCTTTCAAGCAATTGCCTGCGGTGAGGAGCAATCGCATCATTATTGTGAGTGCCGATGAATCATGCTGTCCCACTCCATATTTCTTTACCAAGACTTTGGCCTATTTGATTGAAACGCTTTATTGAATTTAAGATAATTTGAATGTCGCATCGTTCTTTAAAATGGTTGCTGGTTGTTGTGGGGTCGTTGGTTTTGCTGATGCTGGCCATACTGTGGTCGCTCTCAACCGGTGAAGTGAGCATTGCCATTGTGGATATACCATCGCGTTTGCTGGATGGGGAGAGTATGGAGCACTTGATTTTGACCCGCATTCGTATTCCACGTATCCTGTTGGCCCTCTCGGTGGGCGGTTCGCTTTCGCTGGCGGGTGCCATCATGCAGGGCATCTTCAGAAATCCGCTTGTGGAACCCTATACTTTGGGCATCTCTGGCGGTGCCGCCCTGGGGGTCTCCTTTGCCATCGTGCTGGGGTTGGTCAGTTCATTGGGCATTGTGGCATTGCCCCTTTTTGGTTTTTTGGGTGCCATCAGCACCATTTTTATTGTTTTTGCCTTTAGCCGCATGCGCAATGGCATCAATATCCAGAATATGCTGCTGGTGGGCATCATGATTAGCTTTGTGGCCTCGGCTCTGATGATGTTGCTGATGAGCATCACCTCGCGCGACAATATGAACCACATCATGTTCTGGACCATGGGTTCGCTCGACCAATCCGATTTCCGGTTTGTCATTTTGTCGATGGTGACCGCTCTGGTAGGGTTGATGCTTTCCTATGCCTTTGTGCATACTCTGAATGCGTTGCGTTTGGGGGAGAGCAAGGCTCGTTACCTGGGATTGAATGTGCAGGGATCCATACGGTTGCTGTTTTTCATTGCCTCCATGCTCACAGGTGTTAGCGTAGCAGTGGCCGGCATCATCGGGTTTGTTGGCTTGGTGATACCACATATCGTACGCATGGTGAGTGGCAACGACCACCGCATCTTGCTGGGAGCCTCCTTTATGGGGGGCGCTACTTTCCTGGTGGTTTGCGATACTTTGTCGCGGCTGGTGATAGCACCCAACGAGTTGCCCATCGGCGTAATCACCGGGATAGCCGGCGGCGTGGTTTTTATATTTGTTTTGTTGCGCAACCGTAAAAAACGGTATGCCTGATGTTTCCCTTTAATGCTTGTTGCGATGTTGAAAATTAGCAATCTTTCGTGTGGTTATCCGGGTGAGTTTAAGATTGCCGGCGTCACCTTCAGTTTGGAAAAAGGGATGATGGGTGGTATCATCGGCCCTAATGGATCGGGTAAATCAACCCTGCTCAAAGGAATTTTAGGTGATATCAGGCAATTCGAAGGAGAGATGCTGCTTCAAGGGGTGCCCATTCAAACCATGAAGAACCGGGAGAAGGCGCGCCGCATTGCTGTGGTGTCGCAGCACATTGAGCAGGTGGATATCCGTGTGCTCGATTATGTGGTGATGGGGCGGCTGCCCTATAAGGAGCTGTTTCAATTCTTTGAAACCGAACAGGATTATGAGCTGGCAAAGAAATACATGACCCTCACCAATGTTTGGCATTTGAAGGACAAGCTGCTGAGCGAGCTGAGCGGAGGGGAGCAGCAGTTGGCCGCCATAGCCCGAGCATTGACCCAGGAGCCCGACCTGCTGTTGTTGGACGAACCGACTTCGCATCTCGACATCACCCATCAGGCACGAATATTGAATTTGATTCAGCAGCTCAACTGCGAACTGAATCTATCGGTGCTCATCATCATTCACGACTTGAACCTGGCGGCCGAATATTGCGATTACCTGGTGCTCATGAAAAAAGGGGGCGTCTTTGCCAAAGGAACTCCGGCCGAGGTGTTGACCTATGCGAACATCGAAAGTGTGTATGAAACCGTGGTCATCACCATGACCAATCCTTTGTCGGGGAAACCTGCGGTTTTCCTTGTTTCCGACAAGGTTTTGCGCAATGTGGGCGCCTGAGGGTGGTTGTTTTTTCCATAACAGGCGGTGATGTTCAATTAATAATTATCTTTGCAGTTAAATAATGCTTTTGAAGGGCAAAAATTGAAGGTTTTATTTTGTTTTTTTGTTAAAACAATTACATTTGCGTGTCAAAATAAAAAAATAGATAGCATGTCGCAACACAAGGAAAATAATAAAGAAGCGGGTTTTGAGAATGTGGAAAGTGCATTGACTCGTACCGAGCAATTTATTGAAGACAATCAGAAAAAGATTTCCATCGTCGCATTGGCCATTATCGTTATTGTTGGTGGTTTTTGGGGGATGAAGAAACTGGTTTTTCAACCACGTGAGAAAAAAGCCCAGAGTGAGCTGTTTTTCGCCCAGCATTACTTTGAGGTTGACAGCTTTAAGCTGGCACTCAATGGGGATGGCACCAACGCTGGTTTTCTTGAGCTGATCGAAGATTATGGTTCCACCAAAGCGGGCGAGCTGTCGCATTATTATGCCGGAATTTGCTATCTGAACCTTGGTGATTATCAAAATGCCATCAACCACCTTGAGAAATTCTCAACCGATGAGGAGATTCTTTCGGCCATGGCGCTGGGTGCCACCGGCGACGCTTACCTTGAATCGGGTAACCAGGCGAAAGCCATCAAAATGTACAAGGAAGCTTCTGATATTAAAAACGAAATGACAGCACCCTACTTCTTAATGAAGCTTGGCTTGCTTTACGAAGAAACCGGGAATGGCGCTGATGCCATCAAGGCCTATCAGTCCATCAAGGATGATTACAAAACCAGTGCCGAAGCTCGTCAGATTGACAAATACCTGACCCGCGCCCAGCTGGGACAAAAATAAGATTCTTGTTTTTTAATAATATTTAAGGAGGTTGTCTTTTCTTTTTGGACAACCTCCTTTATTTTTACAAAAAAAACCAATATGGCTACAAGTCTTAAAAATTTGTCGCATTACGATGCTGCCTCCGTGCCGTCGGCAGCGAATATGAAGTTCGGAATCGTGGTTTCGGAATGGAATTACGATATTACAGGCGCCCTGGCTCAGGGGGCTGTGGATACTTTATTGAAACATGGTGCCCTTGAGGAGAACATCATGGTGAAGCATGTGCCTGGTAGCTTCGAGCTGATTGCTGGAGGTAAATATCTGGCGGAGATGACCGATGTGGATGCAGTTATCTGTTTGGGCTGCGTGATTAAGGGCGACACCCCCCATTTCGATTATGTGTGCAGCGGGGTTACACAAGGCATTGCGCAAATGAACCTTCAATATCAAATTCCGTTTATATTTGGGGTGCTCACAACCAATGACTTGCAGCAAGCTCTCGACCGAGCAGGTGGTAAGCATGGCAATAAAGGTGATGAAGGTGCTATTACTGCAATAAAAATGATAGATTTTTCTTGGAGTTTAAGAAAATAGATCTATCTTTGCACACGCAATCAAAAGGAAATACAACGGTAGATTTCCGAACGTAAAATACTTGGATTGCAAAGGGGGGAGATTCCAGAGCGGCCAAATGGGGCAGACTGTAAATCTGTTGTCTTTCGACTTCGGAGGTTCGAATCCTCCTCTCCCCACTTATTTTTTAATGCGGGAGTAGCTCAGTTGATAGAGCATCAGCCTTCCAAGCTGAGGGTCGAGGGTTTGAGCCCCTTTTCCCGCTCACGAAAAAGGATCAACCATTTTTTGGTTGATCCTTTTTTATTTTAGCGCCTGATCACCTTCATTTCACAAGCCTTGCAGTCGAATTGCAGTTCGTAACGATCCTTTTCGTTTTCGATGAAGAGGGGCAGTTGTTTTTTGAACGCAGGATTCAGCTTGAGGCATTTGTCCTGCTCGTTCAGGATGCAGTGCTTGGTGGTCATTACCACTTCCCCGTTGTAATTCATCTGTCGTTCAAAACCAAGCTCTTTAACTTCTGAGCCATGCCGCTCAAAGAATTTGACAGCCCATTGGTTGATCGCATTCCCTTGCTTGAAGATTGTTTTGGCCGGGTAGGGATGGGTTGTGGGTGCAGTCACCACATCCTTTGGTCTATTCCGGTTGATCCGCTCCTCTTGATGTTTTTCAAGGGCCTCCCTGCGCAAGGCGTTGAGCTCTCCAGCCGGGATAAACCAATCATTTCTCATGTCGAGGACGGGCATTGTTGTCTCAAATGGCGTGTTGCCTGTCTTGGCAAGCTGCTTCCTGATCTGGTCCAAGGCCATCTCTGCATTTTTAGGCTCGTCGGCACTAAGTGGTGCCGATGTTTTGGTGGATAGGCCATCTTCGTCGGTGATGGTGAGGCAAAACACCTTGTCATCGCTCTCTTCAAACACCATTTCTATGGCAATGCGGCGTTGAGCCGTCTCTTTTTTAAACAGGCTGTTAAATTGGTGGTTGTAGTTGCGGAAAATGGTGGCGCCGGCATAGAGGCCATCCATATTCAGTGGATAGATATAACCATCTTCGCTTTTGTTGACTTTCAGCCCTTTCAGTTGGTTTTTGCGGTCGAAGTAACATAGGCCGTCGCCATTCACGATATCGTGGTTGCGATCCAGCTTGAAACGGTTTTTTTCCAGCATCATCACCTTGCCCATCTTCTCGCCGGTTGCCTTTGGGGTGTCCACCGACCAGATCTCTTTTTGTCGTCCATCTATGAAATAGGTGGTGAAGTCGCGGTTGAAGCTTTTTTGTGGGTCAGGCTTGAAGTCGATGCTGCTCCTGCCCGTTGATAATCTCGAAAGTTCGGGTCTTTTTGCCAGAATGGCATCCAGCTTCGACCGGTAATAGGCGGTGACGTTGGCCACGTAATCCTTGTCTTTTAGGCGCCCTTCAATTTTGAACGAGGATATCCCTGCATCAATGAGGGCTTCCAGCCTGTCGGAGAGGTTGAAGTCTTTGAGTGAGAGCAGGTGTTTGTCGCGCATCAGTGTTTTGCCCTGCGCATCGGTCAGGTTGTATTTCAGGCGGCAAGGTTGCCCGCATTCACCCCGGTTGGCCGAGCGTTTGTTGATGGACTGGCTCATGTAGCATTGTCCGCTGTAGCTGACGCATAAGGCGCCATGAACGAAGAATTCCAGCTTCACATTGGTTTGCGCACTGATGGCAGCAATCTGCTCCAGGCTCAGTTCTCGAGCCAGCACCACCTGTTCAAAACCTGTTTCTTTGAGGAAATGCACTTTTTCTGGTGTGCGGTTGTCCATCTGAGTGCTGGCGTGTATGGCGATGGGGGGCAACCTAGCTTCCATAAGTCCATAATCCTGGATGATCAGTGCATCGGCACCAGCTCGGTGCAGCTCCCACGCCATGTTGATGGCTCCCGGTATCTCATGGTCGAACAACAAGGTGTTGAGGGCCACATATACTTTCGCCTTGTAGAGATGGGCGTGATGCACCAGTTTTTCGATATCCGCCATGGTGTTGGCTGCCGACTTGCGGGCGCCGAAATTGGGTGCACCAATATAAACAGCATCGGCACCATGATTGATGGCTGCTATGCCACAGGCAAGATCCTTGGCTGGAGCCAGCAGTTCCAAAGGAAAGTTGTTTCTTTGCATGATCATCTGTTTGAGGCACAAAAATAAGCTTAAATTGTATCATTCATGCAAAACTCATGCTGAATGCGATTGTGTCGCATTATATTTGATAAAGTGGCCGATGTGTGCCCCTCTTTTGGCAATTAATATTATTTTTGCTGACGCCCTCTGGTTAATTGGCAGATAGGGATTGTAATCTTTGATTATCAATTTATTATGCAGTATTTAGAGCCACTGTTGGTTGTTTGCGTTATTGCCTTTATTCTAATTTCATTATATAAAGAGCTTTTTGGCGTTACTTATACTTTTTTTATCTCCATTCTCGTATTGGGGATTTTTGGGATTTTGACCCCCGCCGAAATTCTCTCTGGGTTTGGGAACGAGCAGATTGCCGTTATCATCATGCTTTTACTTTTGGGCGATGCCATACGGCAAACATCTGTGGTGGAGATATTTTTTGAACGCATCTTTCCCCGTAAAGCTGGCAATAAAGGGTTTTTGATGCGCATGGCCTTGTGGGTGAGTGGTTTTTCTTCCATCCTTAACAACACGCCTTTGGTGGCGGTTATGATGCCTTATGTGCACCAGTGGAGCAGCCGCAACAACATTTCCTCATCTAAATTGCTGATGCCCTTGTCGTATGCGGCTATCTTGGGTGGATGCATCACCTTGATTGGAACTTCCACTAATTTGATTGTTAATGGGATGGTGATCGACCAGCAGATTATCCCTGGCATGGAGCCACTGGGGATGTTCGATTTTTTCTGGGTGGGTTTCCCCATGTTGCTGATTGGGATGGCCTACATCTATTTTTTTAGTTTTCGGATGTTGCCCGACCGCAAAGCACCCATCGAGGATTTCATCTCTCAGGAGCGACGTTTTAGTTTCGAGGCCGAAGTGCACAAACAGTCGCGCTTTATTGGTCGGACCATCGGTGAATTGCAGCTTCAGGACAAAAAGGGATTGTATGTTTATGATATCTTGCGCAACGACCGGTTGTTGCCCAATGTGGAAAGTAGCACCCTTTTGGAGGCTGGTGATATCTTGCGCATCACCAGCTGCAACCAGCATGTGGTGGGGTTGTTGCAGGAAGGGTCGGATTTGCGTCTCCCTTCGGTGGGCATGATGTCGAAATTGCAGCATTCCCAGGTGGTGGAGATTGTTATCTCACATAACTCATCGCTGGTTTCCAAAGAGGCTGGCAACATCAATTTTAGGGCACGCTACGATGCCGTGTTGCTTGGAATTCACCGCAATGGCGAAACCATCTCCGGAAATTTCGACGATGTGAAGTTGAAGGCTGGCGATGTGGTGTTGCTTTTGGTGGGATCCAACTTCACCAAGCGTATTTCTGGCGAGCAGGAGTTTTATCTGTTATCGAAAGTGCAGGAGTTGCGCAAGCAATCCAACTATAAAGTTTATACCCTTTTTGGTGGAACGTTGTTGGCTATTTTCTTATCGGCCATCCAGGTGGTGCCTCTTTTCATGGGTTTGTTGGTGGTTTTGGTGACCATCACGTTGTTAAATGTGGTGTCGCCCAAGGATTTGCCCAAGAACATTGACTATAGCTTGGCGGCGGTGATTGCCCTTTCGCTGGCTTTGGGCACAGCCATGATCAAAACAGGGGTGGCCGATATGGTGGCTCAGTTGGTGATTAAAGTATTCCTGCCTTTGGGTACCGTGGCGGTTCTCTTTGGTGTTTATGCCATCACGGCCGTGCTGGCTGCTTATGTGACGAACAAAGCCGCAGTGGCCATTGTTTTTCCCATTTCCCTTTCAGCCGCCAAGGTGTTGGGTGTCGATCCCGAACCATTTGCCCTGGTGGTCTCATTTGCTGCTGCCGCCAACTTTTTAACCCCCATTGGTTATCAAACCAACCTGATGGTTTATGGCCCGGGCGGGTACACTTTTCGCGACTTTTTCCGGTTTGGATTGCCTTTGACCATTATTTATATGATTGTCACGGTGGTGGTGTTGAGTCTGACCTATTTTTGAGATCGCTACTCTCGGCCTGTCTGAAAATACGAAAGCCCCTCCCAGCCTCCCCTTGGGAAGGTAAAAAATCCCCCTACGGCACCCCCGAGTGGAAGAGAAGGGCGGCGGGCTCCTCAATCTTCTCAACTTCTCAACTTTTAAATTTTGGAACTTCCCGACTCTGAGACTTTAGGACTTTCTGTCTCTTTGACTTTTGGAAAGGCCGGAGGCCGTCATGTGATTAACCGCGGATGGAATCCGCGGGTTACAGAGACCAAAGGCATAGCAACCCCGAAGTGGGTTGAACAGGAATAGGCAATTATTGGCTGAAAGCCATATTTACAACTACGTCCTTATTTGTCCTCAAGCCGGACGGGCTTTTACTCTCTGCCTACAGCTGCAGAGAGTAAACAGAGAGAGCCGCCGCTGCGCCTGAGAACCTAAGAACTATCATTCCGCTACGCTTGAAGCAATGAACTCGGTTCGCAAGTTGATGTTTATGTTTTCATGTGCGCTTTTGCCGAACCTCAAACAGCATTGCTTCTTAACCGCTCCGCTTCATGATATTTCTAAGGCTCTCAGCCGAGGCGGAGCAACAACAAACAACTAATGTACTAATATAATGATGTGCTAATTTGAAGATTCATTGCAGTTTTCAGAACTCTTCTTCAAATTGAACGACCGGAGGTCGGAATGTGATTAACCGCGGATGGAATCCGCGCGTTCAGAAGCTCCACGAAATACCAACCCCGAAGTGGGTTGAACAGGAATAGGCAATTATTGGCTGAAAGCCATATTTACAACTACGTCCTTATTTGTCCTCAAGCCGGACGGGCTTTTACTCTCTGCCTACAGCTGCAGAGAGTAAACAGAGAGAGCCGCCGCTGCGCCTGAGAACCTAAGAACTATCATTCCGCTACGCTTGAAGCAATGAACTCGGTTCGCAAGTTGATGTTTATGTTTTCATGTGCGCTTTTGCCGAACCTCAAACAGCATTGCTTCTTAACCGCTCCGCTTCATGATATTTCTAAGGCTCTCAGCCGAGGCGGAGCAACAACAAACAACTAATGTACTAATATAATGATGTGTTAATTTGAAGATTCATTGCAGTTTTCAGAACTCTTCTTCAAATTGAACGACCGGAGGTCGGAATGTGATTAACCGCGGATGGAATCCGCGCGTTCAGAAGCTCCACGAAATACCAACCCCGAAGTGGGTTGAACTAAAAAATAGCCCTTAATGGCTGAAATTAGCTGTCCCTCCAGGATGTCGGACTTTGATCAGGAATGGAAAGTTTCGCCACGACGTGGAAATAGACGAATCAAAAATTTCAAATGAATGAAAGCAAGTCTCAGATTCTGGCGATAACCGGCATCCCAGGCTCTAGGTGAGTTGAGCATGAGTCAAAGTAGTCCGTCCAGGTCTTACAGTGTGGGACTGGTTGACTTTCAGACTCTCCCTCTGTATTATAATGTTATTAACATAGATACACAAATAATGTCAATGACGAATAAAAAAAAGCATTTACTTGGATTACAGATTTTTAAGACTAATAAAAACTAAAAAAATAATAGCAATTTCAAAAAAATATTTATATTTGGTTTAGTTAAAGCTTTATACTAAATATTAATTTGACTTAAAAAGGAAATTTTTCCCTTTTTAATTCTTCATCACAATTCAATTTAATATCTAAAAATTTAAGAAATGAAAAATTTAAGTTTTGAAGAAATGGAGAAAATCCAAGGAGGAGTTTCAAAATAAAAGTATTGCAGCACTATTTATATTCGAATTTACAGCCTCTTTATTATACTCATCTATGAAAAAAACAATATCAAGCATTGCCTTTTTTACAATGGGCATTATATCGGTTTTGTGCCAAGCCCCTACAAATAAACAGTTAAAAGGAGTTGTTATCAGCTCTCTTGATTCAATGCCAATCCCCTATGCTCATTTAACTGTGCTTGGGCAATCAGAGGGATGTGCCACTAATGTGCATGGCCAATTCAAACTACAATATTTGACAGGCGAAACCGATTCGTTGGTGGTATCGCACATTTCGTTCAACGATACCATTTTAATAATCAACCACGTTTTAACAGACAGTATCACAATTACTCTTAGACCCAAGATATGGAATCTGTCAGAAGTGGCGATAATATCAGCCGACTCCATAAACAGGATTGTTGATCGAATCAAGAAAAATTTTAGAAAAAACTATCCCACTAGCCTACACTTGGCAAATGCTTTTTATCGTGAAGTAATTTACAATAACCAAACCGGAAGTACCGACCGTTTGCTTGAGGCAACCGTGGCCATACAAGACAAAGGTTATGGAACTGATGGAGATAATATTACTGGCGAAATTGTGGCTATGCGCAAATCGGATGATCAAATAAAAGATCACTCTCCTATTTGGATATCAATGATAAAAAAGATGTTTCCTGAAACCCAGAACAACTTTTATACACTATTAAAAAGCAACCCCATTCGCCGTTTCCGGCTGGTGAATGGTGCCGAGGAGAACGACTTTTTCGGTAAAAGTTTGGTCACAACCGCATTAGAAAGAGGTGATTTGGTTCTACTTGGTTCCCTGGAGGATAAAAGTGGTGATTTATACCTGAAGTTAGCCTTTGAACAAAAGGGGTTTTACACACACAAAGGGGTGTTTGTTGTGAATGCCAGTAACTATGCAATTATTGACTGGGAGCATCAAGTCATATCTGCAAGGAATAATGTTTTATTTAAATATGAATATAAATATATCCCATTGGACGGTAAGTACTATCCATTTTTTTATAGAGGGATAAGTTTCGACTTTGCTGGCAACATAAAAACGTATTCAAAAACGAACACAATCATTTTTAGCGAACACAACACCAGGCGTAGGAATATAGATCGAATCAGAAAACGAAATATGATCTCTGAAAAGGGAGATTTTTATAAAAACAGTTTGGAATATGATGCGACGTATTGGAGCAACCAAAACATATTACAAAAAGAACCTTTAACTAAAAAGGAAATTGAGAGTTTATCACGTTTTAGGGATTTGGAAATACAATTTAAAAAAAATGGAAAGTATAAGCTTGTTCAAATCATTTAAACTCTGGCATATTTTACTGGTGTACATATTGGTATTCTTCATAGAAAAATATATTTCATATCTTATCGTGATAGAAAAAACCGGCGAAATAACCTATGCCTTCAAATGGTTCTTCCTTAACTTCCTGTTCTACTTAATGAGCAATTTATTAGTGATAGGATTTTTGGGGCTTGTAATGTTTATTGGTGCCTATATTTTTCGTTTGAAAATTAACCTGAAGGCTTGTTTCAAAGCTACAATAATGGCATCATTCGTTTATTTCTCACAACAGATCTTTCTGTACATTTGGAGCTTCTCGCAAGTTAACTTCACAAAGGTTGAATTTTCTGACAAGTTCCTATTCAAGCTGTCAATATTATTGAATTTATCTCCGCGAAACACCATCCTTTTCCAAATGGCCGATGGTATTAGCATATATAACATTGCGTTTACTGTTATGCTGATTTACCTACTTCCAAAGGTTGGAGAAATCAGTTTAAGAGAGGCAGGGAAAGTGGTAGGAGGAGGAGTGGTACCAGTGATCTTGACTTATAAACTTATCATGATTCTCACAATATTATAAATAAAGCTCAATTCTAAGATTAATGAAGCAAAAGTTACACAACCTTCAACTCAACCTGTTGTTGGCTACCAACAGCATTCAACAGCACAGAACCCGTAACATATTAACGGGTTTTGGTGTTGCTTGGGGGATTATGATTCTGATTTTGTTGGTTGGTGCAGGTCAGGGGCTACAGGAAGGGATCATGCGCATCTTTGGCAATTATGCACAAAACAGCTTTTGGTATTATGCAGGTTCAGTCGATTCAAAAACAGAAAACAAAAGAACAATACAATTTGACCAAAAATTGATGGACGATCTACGTAAGGCATTTCCAGCTATAACTGCAATTTCTCCACAAAGAACTACCGCTGCTTTGGTGGTTAACAATCAGGCAAATTCGGCAACATACCCGGTAATTGGTGTGGGGGTGGATTATTTTTCGATCAGATTGCTTACCATTGAAAATGGAAGGCCATTTAACCCATGGGATGAACAACAAAAACGAAGGGTGGCCATTATTGGCGAACAGGTGGCTGAGGAAATGTTCAGTAAAGGGGTAGCTGTTGGTGAGTACCTCCAAATAACGGGGGCCTGGTTCAAAGTAATCGGCGTAATAAAAAAAGGTTCGCTTTTCGACCAGGCAGAACAAAAAAAAGTATTCATCCCCTACACCAGCATGCGAGAGTCATTAAATGCAGAGGATACATTCACCGAATTCGGCATAGTGGTTAGGAATGAGTCAATGGCCAAGAAATACGAGAAATCAATATGTCGCTATCTGGCTCGTCGTTACAACTACGCACAGAATGATAAAAAAGCCTTGTATGTATTAAATCGAAAGGAGCAAATCAAGTCTTTCAATAGTTTGTTTGGCAGCCTTAAAGCATTTCTTTGGGCCATAGGTTTGAGTTTATTGCTGACAGGCATGATAGGTATTAGCAACACTATGATTATTGTGGTTCAGGAACGCACAAAAGAAATTGGTATCCGCAAAGCTTTGGGTGCAAAATCAAAACAAATTTTGGCCATGATATTAACCGAAAGCATGTTGATAACTCTGCTTTCTGGTTTTGTGGGGCTATTGCTGGGCATATTTCTCTCTTTCCTGTTAAACTTAATACTATTCACAGCAACTGATCAAGAGAATGCCATTGTGCAGGGAGTTGTGGTAAATATTTCCTTGGCCATAGGAGCGATCATCACACTGGTCATTACGGGTAGCTTGGCTGGAATATATCCAGCTCGCAAAGCTGCCGATATCACACCCATTGAAGCTATTAACTATGAAGCAAATTAAATCCATCCGCCCCTTAGTGGTCATCTCCATATTGGGGGTATTTTCTTTTGGACTTGTGATGTGGACAAGACCTGATCATGAATCCGTAAAAAGTATACCGGTAAAAAAAGGCGATATTATTCAAACAATAAGACTAACAGGCACGCTAATCCCTGAAAAGGAGGTGGAGATAAAATCACGCCTTTCAGGAATACTGGAAAAAATATTCGTTGAGGTTGGACAAAAAATGCGGAAAGGTGATGCTATTGCCCAGATCAGATTGATTGCTGATCCCCAAAGTGTGGAACAAGCAAACAGAAATTTTGAAATATCAAAGATACAATACGACATTGAGCAACAAGTATTCCAGCGCAACGAATACCTTTATTCCAAAGGTGTTATCTCCAAAGGGGATTTCGAAGAGGTCAAACGCTTGTTCCTGGTAAAACAAGCAGAATATGAATCGGCTGTTCGTCAATTGGAAATTGTAAAAAAGGGATTCAAGTCTGGGAATAAGGATATCTCGGACATGGTGCTGGCCACATTAGATGGAACCATTTTGGAACTACCAATTAAGGAGGGAGCCAGCGTTACCGAACGCAACAACTTCAACGATGGAACGACAATTGCCCTTATGGCCAACCTTGATTATTACAACTTCAAAACCAAAGTGGGGGAGAATGAAGTGGTGAAAATCAGAAAAGGTGATATATTCTCGCTCACCTTAAATGCCCTGGAAGATATTCGGCTCGAAGCCCAATGGTCGCTGATTCATCCCAAAGGGGAAACGAGCGATGGAATCGTTAAATTTCCAGTGGAGGCACGGATATTAACAACAGGTAAAAGTCAAATGCTTCGACCCGGCTTCACGGCCGCAGCAACCATCAATTTGGCTTGCGACACCAGCCAGTTGATTATCGAAGAGCGCCTGGTTCAATTCAGCAATGATAGCACTTGGGTAATGGTTATGCAAAAAGGGAAGCCGCAAAAACGTTTGGTTAAAACCGGCCTTTCCGATGGCATAATGGTGGCAATACGTGAAGGGTTGTGTGAAGGCGAAAGAATTGTGGATGGAGATTGAAACAAAATAACTAGCCCTACCTCTTCAACCCTTCAACCCTTCAACCCTTCAACCCTTCAACTTACTCATTAATTTGGTAGCACCTAACCCAGTCAATAGCCATTTCCGAACGAAGTTCCTTGGCGGGTGTTTCGGTCATGTTTGAGCTGAAAACCAGATACATGCTTTGATCTGGGATGTCGTTGGTTTGGGTGTGAACCTCCACGCCGTTGATGCGCCAAACCATCTTCTTGGGTGTCCATTCCAGCGAGTAGATGTAGAAGTCGCTGTTGAAGCTGGCGCCATTGATGGCTTTGGTGAGTTGTTGCGGCATATTGTTCTTCAACAGTTGTGTGCCGGCCACCACTGTTTTGTGGTTGGCTGTGCCATATTTGAGAATGTCGATTTGTGGCGCGATGCTTTCGGCCACCATCCAAAAGTTATGGTTGAGCGGTTGATCGTGGCTCACCTTAATTTTGGCTTCAAATTTACCGTATTGTTGACGGAAACTCTGTCCGGTGCTGATGAGCGCCGATGAGTATTCGAAATCTTTGGGGAAAAATCCGCGTGTGGCATCCCATACTTTGCCCTTGCACTGTTCCGGGCGGGTGATCAGGTGCGCAATGGAATCCCTGATTTCGATGTTGGCGGGATTGAAAAATTGTTTCTCATTGGCCAGTACATAGGTATCGTTCAAAAGCGCCTTACCCCAATAGTAGCCAGTGATCCATTTGGCTGTGTTTAGCTGGGCCCGGTCGAAATCCTCTTCGAAGGTGAGACGCCATTTGGCTTCCTCGGCAAAGGCGTTGTTGGCCTTCATCTTTTGGTACCAAACCAGATCCTTGTTTTTGCCCAGCGATTCGAATTCGGACAATAACTGGTACTCCTCCGATTTTTTGAACCGGCGTGGATCTTCGATCTCTTTTTTTAGGTCGATGAAGTCGGGCGAGTTGATGTAGGCTTGGAGCGACTCGAAATGTTTGATGCGGTCGCTGCCTAGGAGCGATTTGTAATTCTTATAAGCCAATGAGTTCATCACCTTTTGGGCAAAGCGCACATCGGAGCTTCTCTTGAGCTTTTTGAAATTCATCAATTGGGTGTAGCCTTCTGATTTTTTGAAGTCTTTCTCTTTTCGACTCATCATGAAATCCTTCGACTCCACCAATATGGATAGGTTTTGAAACTCGATGAAAGAGGCCGATTGCAGGATGCGATCCAGCTTGGCGGCTTTCCCAGTCTGGATGAATTTCAAGTAATCCTTGATTTCGGTGTTGTTGAGCAGGGTTTTGTAGTCCTGCCATTTGCGGTAGGCGTCGGTATCCTTGAATTTTTCCGTCTTGAGCGTGTGCACCCGTTTTTCGAACTCTCCGGTGTGGATCAGTTCGTCCAGTTCCAAGTACCTTTTGTAGGTGTCCGAATCGGCAAATTCCAAAAAGCGTTTGTATTCGGACGCCCTTTGATCCGTGCTTTTTTCATATTTTGATGTGGACGGATATTTTCCGCCAAAAAGGAAATCAAATATACCTGCCATAAGTTTGTATTTATACCAACTGTTGCTTACGTATGAATTCAATTAATGTTTTGAATACAGAGTGGAAAATTAAGAAAAAATTCCTAAAAAATGCAGGCCGTCTCAAGTATGATTGTTAATGTGTTGAAAACTAAGTGCTATTTGGTGACGAAGGACGTGCGGTTGTAAAAAAATAGCTTGTTCGCTGTAATTTTTGGTTTGAGCTATTGCAGATAAAAAAAACGTTTGTATTTTTGCATCCGCAATCACGAAACAGATGTGGTTGCGACCCGCAGAAGTAGCTCAGTTGGTAGAGCACAACCTTGCCAAGGTTGGGGTCGCGAGTTCGAGTCTCGTCTTCTGCTCAAAATACTCAGGTGGTGGAATTGGTAGACACGCTACTTTGAGGGGGTAGTGGCCGTTAGGCTGTGTGAGTTCGAGTCTCATCCTGAGTACAAAGCCGTTTGGAACCTTGGTTTCAAACGGCTTCTTCATTATTATTCAGTAGGAAACGTGTAGGAAATCCCCATTTTATCCGCAAGCGTGTGCAAACGTTCAATTCTTCCTTGTATTCTTCGATTATTACAACTAAACATAAGATGGGTTAAAATGAGGTTAAAGTTGGGTTCACGCTTTTGAAGGTTTTTTATCAACTTTTATTTTTGGGTGAATGAACTGGTTTTGATACCGATATATTGTTTAATTTGATTTAGAATAGATAATTATGAGAACAAAAGATTTCGTTTTTCGATTGTTGTTATCTGTTTTAGGGATAATGGCATTTTTTTATCCTGCCAATGCGGCTAAAACATCCATTGAGCTTTTTACTACCAACACCAAGATTTCCATTGCTCCTGGAGAATCGGTCACCTACAGCATTGATGTGATCAACCATGACAGCACCACCCATGTCTGTGATTTGAACCTCACCGGCATTCCAAGCACCTGGATTTACCATTTGAAGTCCGAAAACTACAATATTCGGCAAATTGCTGTCCAGGGCAAACAAAAAGAGACGGTCAAATTGCAAATTGATGTGCCCTTACGCGTCAACAAAGGGAACTATCCCATCACCGTTAAGGCTGGTGACACCAAATTGTCTCTGGTCATCAATATTTCCAAACAAGGAAGTTACAAAACTGAGCTGACCTGCGATCAAGCCAACATGCAGGGGCATGCCGATGCCAGCTTCTCTTTTAGGACCACCCTGAAAAACCAGACTGGCGACCAGCAACTCTACTCGCTCATAAGTGGAGCTCCTCGCGGTTGGCAAGTTATTTTCAAGCCCAATTACAATCAGGCCACCTCGGTCGAAATAGAGGCCAATGCCACCAAGGACATCACCATTGAGGTGAAACCGCCCCATTTTGTGGGTGCAGGCACTTATACCATCCCGGTGAAAGCTGTCTCCGGTGCCTCGGAAGCTGCCATCGACCTGGAGGTGGTTATTACCGGCACCTATAGCATCAAACTCGACACCCCCACGGGATTGCTCAGCACCAGCATTACAGCCGGTAATGAACAAGAGCTTGATTTGGTTGTGGCCAACAATGGCTCAGCTAAGTTGTCCAATGTGACCTTAAGCGCTTCGAAACCTTCCGGTTGGGATGTTGTTTTTGAGCCTTCCGAAATAAAGGAGATTGCCCCAGGGGAACAGGTGACAGCGAGAGCTACCATTCGAGCCGATAAGAAGGCCATTGCTGGCGATTATGTGGTCAATATCAATGCAAAAGTAGCTGAGGCATCGTCGGATGTGGCTTTGAGGGTGGCCGTTAAAACACCAGCGGTGTGGGGATGGATAGGCATCCTGATCATCCTCTCGGTGGTAGGGTGTATTGTTTTCCTGTTTCGGAAATATGGAAGGAGGTAAGCAATGGAAACACCGATGATTGAAGTTTCGGGCCTCACGAAAAAATATGGATCGCAAATGGCGGTCGATGACTTGTCGTTGACCATTCATAAGGGCGAGATTTTTGGATTGCTGGGGCCCAATGGGGCAGGAAAATCAACAACCATCCGCATGATTCTGGGGCTTACCGAACCCACCGGAGGAACGGTGAAGGTTTGTGGATACTCTTCCGCCATGCAGCCCATCAAGGTCAAGGAACGGGTGGGTTATTTGCCCGAGGATGTGGGGTTTTACAACCACATGACAGGTTTCGAAAACTTGATGTATACGGCTCGGCTCAACCGGATTCCACCCCGGGAAGGAGAAGAGCGGGTTGGTAAGCTCTTGGAGCTGGTAGGCTTGACCCGGGAAGCCACAAAAAAAGTGGGTGCCTATTCGCGCGGCATGCGCCAACGCCTTGGTTTGGCCGATGTGTTGGTGAAACAGCCCGAAGTGGTGATATTGGACGAACCCACGCTGGGCTTGGATCCGAGGGGGATGAAGGATTTCCTGCAATTGATCACCAGTTTGAGCAAGGAGCATGGGCTCACGGTGCTTTTCTCTTCGCACCATCTGCACCAGGTGCAACACATCTGCGACCGTGTTGGGATTTTTGTCAAGGGACGGTTGATTGCCGCGGGTGATATTGCAACTCTCTCTTCGCGTCTTTTTGCCGGATGCCCAGTGGTGGTTGAGGCTGGCCTCAACATCGATGCCAGCGGGGGGAATGGGATAGCGCAAAAGGTGGGGCAGTTGGCGCTTGCCTTGCGGCAGTTGGAGGGTGTGGTGGACACCAACATCCGCCACGACCATTTGCGCATTGAGTGTGAAACAGATGTGACACCAGAGGTTGCTAGAGTAATCGCCACCCATGAAGTGGGTTTAGTCTCTTTGAACAAAAAGGTGTACGGGCTCGATGATATTTATAACAAATATTTTGAAGGAGGAAGTGATCATGCATGAAAAAAAGCCTTTGCAATTTGGCGTCAACTTATTGGGTAAGCCATTCGGTGCAGCCAGCCGGGAAAGGAACAGTAGGATTGTTAACCCGTTTTGGGTGATGGTTCAGAAAGAGGTAACCGACCATCTCCGAAGCTGGCGGTTCATTGTTCTTTTGTCAATTATCGTGCTCACTTGCATTGGTTCTATGTACACCGGCTTGTCCAATATTGCCGAGGCCGTTAAGCAGGCCAAGGCCGACGATCTGTTTCTGTTTCTTAAGCTTTATACGGTGAGCGATGGCAGTTTGCCCTCCTTCTTTATTTTTGTTGGCTTTTTAGGTCCCTTGCTGGGGATTGGGCTGGGGTTCGATGCCATCAATTCGGAGCAGGGTAGGGGAACCATCAACAGGATATTGGCCCAGCCAATACCACGCGATTTTCTGATCAACGCCAAGTTTATGGCTGCCCTTATTTTGGTTAGCGTCCTGTTTTTTGCTTTGAGTTTTATGGTGATGGGAATCGGCCTGCCGGTTATCGGCATTCCTCCTACACCCGAAGAAGTGGTGCGCATCCTGTTGTTTACTGTTGCGGCCATTGTTTATGTGGCTTTTTGGCTCAATCTGTCCATATTGTTCTCCATCCGGTTTCAGCAACCGGCCACCTCAGCCTTGAGCGGCATGGCAATCTGGTTGTTTTTCACCATGTTTTATGGCATGTTGGTAGAGGCCCTGTTTAATGTAGTCATCCCCCACGGGCGGAAACTGTCGATTGCAGGCGAGCAATTTAAGCTTAATATTTTAAGGGTTGCTCCCAATCAGATGTTCAGCGATATTACAACAAGCTTGTTGTCGCCATCGGTTCGCAGCCTGGGGCCATTAACTATGGAGCAGCTTCAGGGGGCTATTCCGGGTCCTCTGCCGGTAGGTCAAAGTTTGTTGTTGGTGTGGCCGCAGTTTGTGGGTCTTCTGGCTTTTTCGGCGATCTGTTTTCTGGTTTCTTACCTGCTTTTTATGAAAAGCGAAGTGAAAGGCTCTTGAAATCTAATTGAGGGAGGCATGAAAAAAAACCGGAACCATCCTTGTGGATGCACCGGTTTTATGTTTCTCATTGTTCTGATCAGCCAAAAGCCATCGTTTTTTTGTCATGGAAATTGATGCATCTAAGACACTATTGGTCTCATTTGTTCTTTGCTTTCTTTTCCCGCTTTTCCTCTTTCTTCTCTTTTGCTGTTTTTAAAGGCTCTTTTTTAACAGCTTTCTGTTGGTCTTTTCCTTTTGCCATATTCTATCGCATTAATTAAAGGTTTGGGTTATTTCTTTTTTCCCCGGGGTTTTTGCCCCCTTGTTTTGGGCTTGCCATATTTCTTGTGCATCAGGTCGGCATAATAGATGCGCACGTTAGTCTTCTTATTTTTATCAATTTTCTCATGGAAAGCACCCCCTGGCTGAACGGCAATTTTGGTCAGCACATTTTTCATTTTAAAGGAGGGTTGCTCGAAATTGGTGAGGATTTCCGAAATCTCCACTTCTGCAGGTAGCTCTTCAATCGGAAGTTCAAATTTCATCAGGTTCTGGATCTCCTCCAGTTTCTCTTTTTCCGAAGGGGTAAATAGCGAGATGGCGGTACCTTGTTTGTCGGCGCGCCCGGTTCGTCCAATTCGGTGCATGTAGGCTTCCGGTTCACCGGGGATGTCGAAGTTGATTACATGCGACACTTCGCTGATGTCCATACCGCGGGAGATGACATCGGTGGCAACCAAGATGCGGATTTCACCCTCATGGAAGCTCCTGACAGCATTGAAACGTTGGTTTTGTGCCTTCCGGGAATGGATCACCTGGGTTTCGTCGGGAAACGACAAGGCGACCTTTTCATAGAGCTGGTCGGCCAAATCGATGGTGGCTGCGAAAACCAGTACCTTGTTCATTTGATCCTTTTGTGCCAACAGGTATTTGAGCAAGTTGAGTTTGGTGTTGAAATTGGGCACCGCATAGCTTATTTGTTCGATGCTTTCAAGTGGTGTTCCGGTGGGTGCTGCTTCAACCCTGACCGGATCATTGAAGAAGGTCTCCATAATGGACTCCACATCCTGGGTGATGGTGGCCGAAAAGAGCAGGTTTTGCCGTTTGGCGGGCAGAAGGTCGAAGATCCGGGTCAGCTGCGTTCTGAAACCCAGATCCAACATCTCATCCACCTCGTCAATCACCAGCCTCTTGACCGATTTGAGGGAGAGGTATCCGTTCAGGGTGAGGTCGAGCAGGCGGCCTGGGGTGCCCACAATCACATCGAGCCCATTGCTCACCATCATGGCTTGGGGCTGCATCCCTACGCCTCCATAAACACCACCAATGCGCACATTCATATAGGCGGTCAGTTTCTCTATTACTTCCGTTACCTGTACCACCAACTCGCGGGTGGGTACCAGGATGAGTATTTGTGGTGCTGTGTGTTTTACAAATTTCCATTGGCGCAAGCAGGGCAGCAGGTAGGCAATGGTTTTACCGGTTCCCGTTTGGGCGATGCCCAATACATCGCGTCCCGACATCACGACTGGGAATGTTTTTTCCTGTATGGTGGTTGGTTTGGTTAATCCCATTTCGTCCAAAGCATTTTGCAATGGCTTGTTCAGATTCATCTCTTTAAAACTCATACCTGTCTTCAAAATATTTGCACAAAGGTAGTTCTATTATTCGGATTGGGAAAACAAGTCGGCATTGGCTCGAACTAACTGGTTTGATATAAAATAAGAGATGCGCTGGCATCTCTTATTTTGTTGATTTGGGTTATTTAAAAAAGGGTAGGTGTTATTGATTCATTATTCAAACAAGATAGGGTCTGTGTTTTAAATATGTAATCAATTTGGCTACAAAAGTAATAAAAGCTAAATAGAATGCAATTATTTTAGATGAAATATAAGTAGGTAATCTCTATTGTGCCATCGGACTACCCTTGCGGTTTTTTGGCATCAGGTTTAACAATAAGAAGGTAATTGATTAATATTTAAAAAAAATAATTACTGGGGACTTTCCATCTTGGAAGGGTATCGTTATATTTTGGACACCGATCAGCGCGATTCTGTGGTGGTCACCAGTTTACGAGCACCTTTCTTGGAGGCGAGGGATTTGGTGGATCCGGAAACACGATCGCGTCTCCATTTTTCGTTCGGTAGGCAGTCCTATCATTATTATGTTTCCATCTTGTACGAGCATCCCGCCGATTCGTTGGATGTTTTTATAGGGCAGGACTCGTTGGTTTTCGAGAAGCGAATCCCCAACGCCGTTTTTAGCACTGATTTTCCAATCTTACGGGTTTATAAAAGGCTTGATGGCAGTGATCAGGGAGCAAGGATCAGGGAACAGTAAACAGAAATCAGTAAACAAAAATCAGTTCAGTGTAGAAATCAGCTGCCTAGCAGCGAAATCTTTGTAGTTTCATTGTACCTAACAATTCAAAAGCCACGTCGTGGCGAAACCTTCCAATGAAGAACAAAGTTCGACGTCCCGAAGGGGCAGCTTAAATATGGCTTTCAGCCAATAATTGTATTTCTGTAGGGGATTCTTCCCTTCGGTCAGAATGACGAGCATCCTATTGGAAAAGGCGTTAGGGGTGGTCATTCCGATCGCAACGCAGTGGAGTGAGGGATCTATTTCCAGATATTTCGAGTCTCCGCCCCTTGATAAACATTGATGTATTTCAAATGCTACAAATATCTCCAGGTTCAACCCGCTTCGGGGTTGGTATTTCGTGGAGCTTGTGAACCCGCGGATTCCATCCGCGGTTAATCACATTACACCTCCGGCTTTGCGTCCCAATCTTTTCGATGTAAACTTCAATCATTCCCCGCTTTTACCATAGTTGGGTAAAACCCTGGCACTCGGATCGTTTACGCTGCAGTTTTTCCACTCCTTATTGGGCATCCAAAAGTCCTTGATGGTGGCTGATCTTCCGGCAAAGTGGTATTCGAATATCTCGCGGTACATTAGCGATTCCTTGGAGATGGGCGGGGTGTGGGTATATTTCACTTGGGCGTGTTTCAAGTCATCGTCTGAATAGTGGGTGTCGGCAAATTCTTTCAAATAGTCCACCACGCTGTGGCCTACGGCATCGGAGAAGGCGGCCTTTTCGCGGTACAATATTTCCTGGGGGAGGAAATCGCCTTCAAAGCTTTTGCGTAGCAGGTATTTACCTATCCCGGTGTAGTTCATCTTTTTCTCGGGCGATATGGCCATCACGTATTCCACAAAGTCGAGGTCGCCAAAGGGTACGCGGGCTTCCAGACCGTTGGAAGAGATGCAGCGGTCGGCTCGAAGAACGTCGTATTGGTGTATCTCCCTGATCCGCTTTTCCGACTCTGTCTGGAAAGCCTCGGGACTGGGCGCGTAATCGGTGTATTTGTAACCGAACAGCTCGTCGCTGATCTCACCGGTCATCAGCACCTTCACATCGCTGTGCTCGGAAATGTATTTACACACCAGGTACATCCCCATGGAAGCCCGGATGGTGGTGATGTCGTAGGTTTCGGTGATGTAAATCAGATGGTGCAGGGTGTTGAAGATATCCTCCTTGGTGAAAAGCACTTCTGTGTGATCGGTGCCCAGGTAATCGGCCACGATGCGTGCGTAACGGGTGTCGATGGGATCTTCGTTGATGCCCACGGCAAAGGTCTTGATGGGTTTGTCGATGAGCTTGGCGGCAATGGCGCAAACCAAAGAGGAGTCTAGTCCGCCACTTAGGAGGAAGCCCACCGGCACATCCGACTGGAGGCGTTTCTCCACGGCCTTGACCAGTTTCTCGCGTATGTTGGTGAAGATTTCAGGTTGTTCATGTTGGTGGAAGGCTTCCGCCTTTGATATGTCGCGGTAGGGCAGCATCTGTTCCCCGTCGAAATAGTGGCCGGGGGGGAATGGTAGGATTTCGTGGCATACCGCATGTAGAGCCTTCATTTCGCTGGCGAACATGATGTCGCCGCTTTCGGTGTATCCGTAGAACATGCCCCGGATGCCGATGGGGTCGCGGGCTCCAAAATATTTGCGCGCCACCGAATCGTAGATGACAAATGCAAACTCACCATCGAGCGACTGGGCAGTTTGCTCAATCCCTTTTTCCCTGAACAGGGGCAGGATCACTTCGCAATCGCTGTTTGATTGGAAGGTGTGGACAGACTCCAGCTCTTTCTTCAACTCGGGATAGTTGTAGATTTCGCCGTTGCAAACCAGGTGGAGGTGATCCAATACCAGGGGTTGGTTGCCGGCATCGGACACATCCATGATGCTGAGGCGGTGGAATCCCATCCAACCGTTTTTACCCAAATCGGCAAAATGGGAATTGTCGGGTCCCCGGTGTTTGATCTTCATATATTCATGGGCACACTTCAATTTTGTTTGGGCATCACCCCCGGTGTAAACTGCAAATCCACACATATTTTCGCGTTTTAGTTCTTATTTGTTGTTGTTTGTAATGCAAAAATAGTGGATTGTAATTAAAATGCAATAGTTTGGTGATAAATTTTTACAATAAACCTGTTTTGTGTTTCATTTATTCCTTATTTACAGTAATGGGGTTTCATAATGTAAATAGGATATATTTGTTTGTGTCTGGTCATAAAAAGGGGGTGGTTCGAAAAAAGGAGATAAAAAAAGCGGCCTAAGCCGCTTTTTTTATAATTCCAGATCGATATTGTGTTGCTCTATCCAGGGTAACCCATGGATGTTGAGTTGTTCCATAAAGGGATCGGGGTTGAATTCCTCTACGTTATAAACACCCGGTTTTTTCCAGATGCCTTTCAAGTACATCATGGCGCCAATCATGGCCGGAACGCCGGTGGTGTAGCTCACGCCCTGTGTGCCGGTCTCCTTGTAGGCCACTTCGTGGCTGCAGTTGTTGTACACGTAATAGGTTTTCTCCTGGCCATCCTTGATGCCTTTGATGCGGCAACCGATGGAAGTCCAGCCTTTGTAGTTCTCGCCCAGGTCGCCTGGGTTGGGAAGAACGGCTTTCAGGAACTGGATGGGCACGATTTCAACACCATTGTAAATGATGGGGTCGATGCGCGCCATACCGATGTTTTGGATCACTCGCAAGTGGGTCAGGTATTCCTGTCCGAACGTCATCCAGAACCGGGCACGTTTTAGGGTTGGGTAGTTCTTCACCAGCGATTCCAACTCTTCGTGATAAATCACATACGACTCTTTGGGGCCGATCTCAGGGTAGTTCAGGGGTTTGTGGATTTCATGGGGTTCAGTTTCCACCCATTGTCCATTTTCCCAGTACTTCCCTTTTTGGGTCACCTCGCGGATGTTGATTTCTGGGTTGAAGTTGGTGGCGAAGGCTTTGCCATGGTCGCCGGCATTACAATCCACGATGTCGAGGTAGTGGATCTCGTCGAAGTGGTGTTTGGCAGCATAGGCGGTATAGATGCTGGTCACGCCGGGATCGAAGCCACAACCAAGGATGGCGGTCAGGCCTGCTTGTTTGAAACGATCCTGGTAGGCCCACTGCCATTTGTATTCGAACTTGGCCTCATCTTTGGGTTCGTAGTTGGCCGTGTCGAGGTACGAAACCCCGGTTTCCAGGCACGCGTCCATGATGGTCAAATCCTGGTAGGGGAGGGCAACGTTCACCACCAAATCGGGTTTGAAGCTGTTGATCAGCTCCACCAATTCGGGTACGTTATCGGCATCCACCTGTGCCGTCTGGATGCGGTTGCCGCCTATTTGGGCTGCAATGGCATCGCATTTGCTTTTGGTTCGGCTGGCCAGCATGATTTCGGAGAATACATCAGGCAAACCTGCCATTTTGTGAGCCACAACGGTTCCTACACCGCCGGCTCCGATAAGAAGAACTTTACCCATTTCTTAAATTGTTCCTTTTATTGTTAAACCAAATTGATGATGCAAATTAACGAAAATTAATCGAATGTAGTTGTATGATATACTCCTGCGATGATGTTTTTATCGGAAAGGTGGCATTTTCGGTATCACAATGACACTCATGCGTGATAATGTGTTGATTTGATGATGTGCTAATTTGATAATGGGATAATGTGCTGATGTGCTAATGTGGCGAATTGAGAATCAAGGAGGCTCCCGAGATGCGGCAGACTGGTAGCAGTCTATAAGCGGCAGCGCAGCATACAGTTATCATGCCAGGAAATTTAAGCCCCGGCTGGGGCGACAGAAATTAAACCATTGTCTAACTGATTTTCAGTAAGTATGAAAGACCAGACCTTCATCACCGCAGGCAAGCTCAGCGCAGCCTGGGGATTTCAGAAACAAAAGAGCTTTGCCTGAAAGGCAAGACGGTGGAAGAGTCCTGCCTGACAGGCAGTATCGGCTTCATGAGGCTATTCCCATGGGGGGATGACGCAATGCATTGAATGATTGACTCTTAAACTTCTAGACCTTAAGGCTGTCGACTTTGAGACTCATCCACTTTTAGACACTTGCAGCACGGCCAGATGCCGCATTGTGGTGGACTGCGGATGGAATTCGACGAATTGAGGACTGGCATCAATCCCGAATTGGGTTGATTGGGAAAGAAAGTCCATGCCCGATTGGGAGAATGAGTCTATTAATGCAGCCAGAAAAGTTTTGTATCTTTGTTGTAACGAATTTAAGTAAAATGATTTATGGAAACCATCATTATACAACCCAAAAGCAAAAAGGAATTGGAATTTGTCGCCGAAATGCTCAAACGGCTTAATATCAAAATTAAGATATTGAGCCAAGAAGAAAAAGAAGATTATGGATTGGGTATGGCTATTGACGAAGGTTTGCAGACAAAAAGTGTGTCGAAGGATTCTGTTCTTAATCATTTGAGAAAATGAACTCCGATTTTAAATCAAGTTTTTTGAGGGATATTAAGAAATATCCAATGCTGATATTCTCAATGCTATAGAAAGAACCATAGAAGAAGTTGAAGCAGCCAGAGACTTGAGTTTGATTAAAAACATAAAGAAACTTGCTGGTTACAAAAATCATTACCGAATAAAAATTGGGGCTTATCGCCCTGGGATTGTTTTTGATGACAATATGGTCACATTTGTCCGTTTCCTGCATAGAAAGGATGTTTACAAATTTTTCCCTTGATTTTTTATAAGAATTGTTGTTGTGTGCTAAGTGTTTATGGTGTACGTAGTTGAAGTCTCATTGTGACTGATGCTGAGATCGGTTTACCAACTGTCGGGTATCAAATCACTTTCTCATATCAGAGCTAACAGGTTTCTGAAACCTGTTAGCTCTTGAAAGGCGTCGCGTTCGTTCAGCCCTCGATCTGTTTGCCCCATATCTGTTACCAGGCACCAGTATCACTGTTCGATTTTGTGCGCAGCAAATTTTTTTTCCTGCTGTGAAAATGACAATTTCCTGCTGTGGAAAATCTAATTTTCTGCTGTGAAAATATTTTTTTTGTGCTGTGAAAAATATTTTCCCACAGCATGTTTTAGCAAGATGGCGCCTTAACCGGTTCAGAAAGGACTTGATGGAGCAAAAAAAGCCCCCCGGGGAAACCGGAGGGCTGAATATTAAATTCTGATTTTTTTTACTTTTCAATCACTGAAAAGTCATCGTAATAAATAAAACCACCGGCAGCAGTACCTTTGTAGGTTCTTACTTCGAAGCGAAGTTTTGTAGCAGTTGCTGGTGCAACAAGGGTGTGTTTCACCTGTACCCAATTTGCATTGTCGGTACTATAATCAGCAGGTCTAAACTCAGCCTCATTATCGGTTATTGTGTTCGTTCCCGCTAACCAAAAAGTCCACATACGGCTTTTTGCATTAACATCGTTATCCAAATACCAATATGAGATCTCATAAGTTTTTCCACCAGTAATTTCTATTTCTTGTTGAATTTTTGCTGTTTTATCAACATAGGTATGCTTAATGGCGTTGGATCCGGAATGCTTTATGGTTGTTTCTTTTGAAACATTGAAATTATAAGCATTATCCCATCCTGTTGGCAGCGCTGCATCCCAATCTTCAAATCCAGGGTTGACAACCAGGTTGGTTCCCTCGGCTGTAGGCGCCTTCACAGTCAAGGTATAGTTTTGGGTTTGGCTGATGCTGTTGTTGGTGGCAGTAATTTCCACTTCCGAGCTTTGATCTTCGGTCACGGTTGGTGCCGTGCCTGTGATGGTGGCTGTGCCATCGCCATTGTCGGTTAGGGTGGCCCATGCAGGCAAGCCGGTAGCAGAAATGGTGGTGGCACCCACGCCATTCATCACTTGCGTGGTGATGTCGTATTGGTAGGCTGCACCACTGGCCACCGAAGTGACAGCACTGGAGGTAAAGTTAACCGATGTCACCGTATTGTTGAATTCTACATCGTCAATACACCAAGTGGTTGAATTGCTTGCGCCACCTTCTGCTACATATTTGAATCCAATATGGATGATGCCTGTGAATTGGGATAGGTCAACATCGCCCGATGACACAAATTCGTAATTGGCAGTTGTTGACGTGGCCAATACAGGACTAAGTTTGGTTTGGGTGGTTGCACCATTTTCGCATTTCAAAACAAATACTTCAAATGTGGTACTCTCTTTCCAATAAGCTTGAGCCGTTTTAAAGCTCAGTGTTTTATTGGCTGCATTGGTGACATCCATAGGGGGAGTAATCAACCAAGTTTCGTAAGTTCCGGCAGCTGCATTGTGTGCAGTGGCTTGGATGTATTTGTTGGAATTGAACTCTTTTCCACTCCAATTTCTATCGCCTTGTACCATAACATTGCGCCATCCTTCTTTTTCGAAAGACTGATTGACCACAGCATCGTTAAACATCTCGATGATGGTATTCTGAGGTGTGTTGGTATCGCCACACACATTGGTATTTACTTCGGTAGAGGAGCCTCCGCAGCGCTCTCCCGTCATCACCAAGTCCGAAGGGGTACGAACCAATAATTGGGGCGTGTTGTAAACCGACACCACACCAACAAAGCTTCCGTTGCCGGCAGGTAAAGCTTCGGCGGCAAAAGTGCAGGCGCTCCGGGTGTAAACAGTGGCTTTCGAGGTGCAATCGGTCAACGTGTTGTTGCCGCTGGTGCCGTTGAAGGTGCCAGCTTTTTCAAATTCAACATCCTTGATCTCAACCAACTCCCCAATGTACTTGCCGGCCAAAACATCGGCCAGGGTGACCACTTTGGGTGTCACCACATTGTCTTTGGAAACCAGGTAGCCTGTTTCCAGTTTCAAGTTGCCAAACTGATGCAGTCCGTTGAATTTCTTCAGTTGAATGCCGGTACCACCCACAATCACTTCCATTCCTGCTTCCAGGATGTTGTAAGAATCTTTATCCAACGTGATGGCGATACCCCCAGTTGCATCCTGGATGTAGGTCACAAAATCGGGGATGTTCTTTTCCAGGGGAGTCAAGGTCACTACACCTTTGATGTAAACCTCTTCGGCAATGGTAATATCGGCATCCACCCACATGGCCTTCAGATCGGCAATGGTGGTGATTGGTTTTACAATGGGAGGTGCTACGGGCGGTGCCACCGGGTCTTCGCTACAGGCGTTGAACAACAGCGTCAACCCCATGAAAATGGTGGCAACCTTCAAAAAATTAATTTTTTTCATCTCTTATTTGTTTGTAATAGTAATGTTATCAATTCGTATGGTGGTGGTTTCTGTTTTGCTGCCTTTGTATTTGAATCCGATCACGATGTTTTTATCGGCAATAACTGGCAAATCAATGGCACCAGAAGGGATCCAAACATTGTCGGCATCACTACTCGAGGCTGTTGTGGCATTGATCTTTGTCCAATTAGCTGTAGCTACATTGGTTCCATCAAAGTTGGAACTGTAATAAACCTCAAACGGATTGCTCCCCTCGGCATGTGCCCAATAGCTTTTTGCAGTTTCAAAAGATATAGTTTTAGCACTTTTTACGGTTATCTGAGGTGTGATCAACCAGCATTCCATATTGTCTTCTGTGGCTTTATATGCCGTTGCTTGGGCATATTTTTCCGTTGTTCCGGTTGATGAATTGTTAAAAGTTTTACCTCTCCAATAGCGGCTTCCTGCCACAATGATATTTTTCCACCCATCCAAGGCAATATCTGTTTCGTTGGTAACGGCATCAAATTTCTCGTCAATGGATTCCACGACGCCGGTTCCCGGATCGGTGGTGCCGCCATTGTCGGGATCGACGCCGGTATTGCTGTCGGGCCACCAGTAACCGGTAATGGTTTTGATGCCGTTGACGCTAAAATAGGTTTGCAATTGGCCTTTAATATATACCAGTTTCTTGTGGTTGCCGGCATTATCTACCAGGTTAAGGGCAGTGCGCAAATCACCAAATGGCACCTGAACAGGAATCATCAATGCTGGATTGGTTTCGGTAGCGCTGGCTGCCAAAACAATGTTGCTGTTTTTAGCAAAAGTTGGACCTGTAATATTGAGGTCGGTCGAAATACTCATACCATCCACGGTGCCAACAATGTACCCTTTTACCCACACCTCGTCGGTCGATGGAGTACCACCAAGGATATAGGCCACATTGTAAGGATTGGCTTTGGTGCCATCGCCTTCCACGGTACCGCCCGGAATGCCCGAACAGCGTTCGCCATCCAGTTTCACCTCGTTGATGTCGCGGATAATCAATTGGATGGTGGTGTTGAATTTGGTAACAATCCCTACGATGGAACCATTCCCCTGGGCTACGGTATCGGCAGCAAAGGTGGAATAGCCGCTAGAACGCACGATGATGTTGTTTTTGTAGCAATCTTCCAACTTGCGATTGCCGTAATCGGCTTCGGTTGCGCCTTCTGCGGGAACGGCATAGGTTTGATCCAATTCACTATCGGCAAACTGCACATCATCAATTTTCACCAAACGTCCCAAGTAGTTGTCCAGGTTGGCCTTCAATACTGCTAAAGTAACCTCTGTGGGGGTGGTGGCATTCATAAACGAGAAACGATTCATGCAATCAGCCACATCGATGTTACCAACCCTGAGGTTACCGCTGTTGTCGGTGTAGGGCACGCTGCCCAGTTGGATGAAGTTGCCATAATCGCCCAGGAACAACCCTTTGAGGTTGACCATGACCGAATCGCCAATGTTCATAGCACCAGTGGTGTTGAGTTTAATCAACAGACCGCCTGTTGCATCCTCAATGTAGGCTTCCTTGTAGAGGTTGCCGTTCAGGTTGTCGTCGGTGGTGATGATCCCTTTGATGGTCAATGCCTCTGTGATCTCCACAGGGACACGAGTTTTGTAGTCGGTTTTAGCCAGCTCGCCGTCGTAAAGGGCTTTCACTTCAGTAATCGATGTAAACTCTCCGGGGACAAAAGGTTTGATTGGTGGGTCACTTTCGTTGTTGTCCACGCACGACACCATGTTAAGCCCTAGGATAAGAGCCAACAGGCAAGTGAGGTTGTATTTCAAAGAAAATTTGTTTTTCATGATTATCCGTTTAGAAGCTTAAGCTTGCATTGATGAAATAGTTGAATCCGTAACTGTAGAAATATTTGGGCTGATGAAGGTGCGTCATGGAACTATCGAAACGCAACTGCTCATACCCTCCGGTGATAAAGTCCTTGTTGTTGGTGATGTTGCTCAGGTTGGCACTGATGGAGAGGTAATATCCATCCCAACGGAAGCTTTTGCCACAGAAAGCATCTATGGTGAAGGCTTCTTTTTGTTTCTCCGGGCTACTCCAGTAGTCGGCATCCACTCGTTTAACCGGGTTGAAGTCGATGTAGATGTCGTCGAAATAGGTTCCATTGATACCAATCCACCAGAACTGAGGAGCATTGTAAGTGATGCCCACCGTTGCGGCTGTTTGTGGCATACCATTCAATCGGAAGTTTTTGCTGTAAACGGTTCCTGTTTGCAAGGTTTCGCGGCTATTGTCTTTTGTGATCAGGTAATTGGGTTCTGACTTGTACAAGTAACGGCCAAGCGAAGCGGCGGCATTGGCAGTCAGGGTGGAACTGATTTTGTATTCGGCTGCCAATTCCAAACCTTTATACTCCTTGTCGATACCCGAAAGGGTATAGTTGACAAAAGTTTTTTCCTCCTCGTGGTAGAAGCTTTTGACATCGATGGCGTCGTTCACCCGGGTGTAATAACCGGTGAGGCGGCCATTGAAGCGTGGCATCTTCACCACATAGCTCAAGTCGGCCGAGTAGTAGGTTTCCGATTTCAAGCCATCCACCAGGTCGTTGCGGGTGCGAGGTGAGATAAAGACGTTGCGCATAATGGGGGCGCGCTGTCCTTGTGCCAAATTGGTGGTGATGATGTGGCGGCCGGTGATGCGGTACTCGCCACCCAACTTCAAACCATAGTTGTGCAGGTCGGTTTTTTCGGAATTCCCATAAGAGTTGTCCTTGAACAAGCCTTTTTGATACAGGCCTTCGCGCCAGAAGTTGACATAGCTGTACGATCCACCTCCATACACCGAGTAGTTGCTGCCTTTGTAGTTGGCAATGGCCCAAAGTCCGCCCTCGTAGTGGTGCATCTTATAGTTGTGGCTGTATTTGTCACCCTCCTTCACCACGCGGTAGGGGTTGCGCAAGTCGTTCTGGTAGGCATCCGGATTTTCTTTGAAATCGCGCTCGGCAAACTGGTCGATGTCGTACCAGTAATCGGCACCCAGCAGGTCTTCCACTTCGTTGTACACATGGTTGACATACCGGTTGAAGTTTAATCCGCCGGTTAGGTTCCATTCAGTGTTGAAGTCGTGTTTCAAGATGGAGTTGAATTGCATCTGATCCAAGCTATTTACACGATCCTCAACCATATATTTGGCACGGAGGCCACGAGCCACCTCTTTGCCTTGGGCATCGAATATGGCTTCGTAGTTTTGCCTATTGGCATAGTAAAACTTGTCCCAATCGATTTGGCTTACCTTTGGGTTTGATTGCCATTGATCCTTAATTCGAGCCTGGTCGGCAGGATTGATGAAATAGCTAGGCAAATAGCGGTAGTAGTCGGGACGCGGGTCGGCAGCACCCTGCCAGTTGAGCGCTGTACCACCATCTTTCCCAAACCAGTAGCCGGCGGTGGTGATCAGTTTGGTGGCCTCGCTGATGGTCCAGTTGTGCGACAGGGTGAAGAGTGGCTTGTTGTTGTGTTTCACACGGGCATTGCGCACTTCGCCATCCTGGTAGCCCCAGTTGGGGTTGTAGTAGTTGTCGTCCACCATATCGTATACTTCTTGGGTGGAAGCTCCTGCCTGACCGCGGCGGTAGTATGAGTTTAATGCGGTGAAATTCAAAGTGTGGCGGGCGTTGAAACGCTTTTCAACTGCTAAGAACATGGAGTGGGCATCGTAGAAAGTGCCTTCCACATAACCCTTCTCGCTCCAACGGCGCGAATAAGAAGCTGTAACTGCCCAACCATTGTCCATCATGCCGGTGGAATGGGTCACCATGGCACGGTTGCGGTAGGTGCGGTTGGAGCTGGAGTAGGTCACCTTGGTTCCGCTGCGGTATTCCGAAGGCTTGGTGATGATGTTGGTGCTGCCGCCCAGAGGGTCGAACATGTAACCACTGGGGCGCGAATCGTTGGTGATTACGGTGTTGCGCATCACATCGTTCAAGCCGCCCCAGTCGCTCCAGTAGGGACTACCAAATTCGAGGTCGTTGGCAATGAACCCGTTGATGGTAACGGCCGTGTGGTTGCTCTCGTAACCGCGTATGCGGAAACGGGCAGGGCCAAAGGTGTAGGCTGCTGCTTTCACAAACACATCCGAAGAGGAGCTTAACAGGCCATGAATGGTTTGCGATTCCGCCGCATTGTCGGCATCCGAGTCGGCCAGCGAAATGGTTGGGATATCTTGCGATGCCACATTGATTCTTTGTAGGGAGACTTCGCTCATCTCAATTGCCTTGTCTCGTTCCACAAATACCTTCAATTGGAAAGGGCTGAAGTCGTGATTGGAGTAAGTGATGATGGCCTCGCCAAAAACATCGGTTTCCAAGGCATAATAGCCTTTGCTGTTTGATGTACACCAATGAGGGGTGTTGTTCTGCCTGATGGTGATCCCTTCAAGCGGAAGTCCGGTGCCTGCATCCTTCACCACGCCGCTGATGATGGTTTTTTGAGCCATCAGCGATGTAGCAAATAAAGCAAACATCATGATAAATAGTGTTTGTTTCATGGGATTATGTTTATTGAAAAAATAGAGATTGGAATTTTATGGCATTCTAACGTGATTAGTGCCTTATTTTATATTACCAAAATGTTAATAAATAGCCATGCAGGGAGAGGCACTAAGAGCTTTCAGGCCTTATTTTGAGTGGGATATAGCTATTTGTGGTTGCAGGCATGTCAAAATATTATTGTCTCAAATTTAGAAAAAACAATCGAATTATTCTAAAATTTGTAAATTGCAGGCATAAAAAATTAACCAAGATGATTCAAAAAATTAAAATCCTAACTTTTATCCTCTTGGCAGGATATTCGTTAACCGTTCAAGCTCAAAAATATAAAGCCGGCATAGTGGCATTTTACAACCTTGAAAATCTTTTCGACACCATCAATACGCCCAATGTTTTTGATGAGGAATTCACCCCTGAGGGACCCAACAAATGGACTGGAGAGCGTTATTGGAAAAAAATCAATAACAACGCCATGGTTATTTCTCAATTGGGTCGCAATGAAGGTATCCCAGGGCCGGCCATTGTTGGTTTGAGTGAGATTGAAAACCGCATGGTGGTGGAGGATCTGATCAATTCCCCTCACCTGAAACCACTTGATTACGACATCGTGCATTACGATTCCCCCGACAGGCGTGGCGTTGATGTGGGTTTGATCTACCAGAAAAAATATTTCACGGTGACGGGGTCGCGTTCGGCAGCTTTGTTGATATACGACAAAGAGACTCAGAAACGCATCTATAGCCGCGATCAATTGGTGGTGTCGGGTTTGTTCGACGGGGAGCCCATGCACTTCATCGTCAACCATTGGCCATCGCGCCGGGGTGGTGAAAAGGCCAGTGCCTATTTGCGCAATGCGGCTGCCGATTTGACCCGCTCCATTGTCGATTCCATCCGGAAAGTTGACCCTAAAGCTAAAGTGATTGTGATGGGCGACTTGAACGACGATCCCAACAACGAGAGTCTGACACAGCATTTGCAGGCCAATGGTAATATGAAAAAGCTTAAGGAGGGTGACCTGTTCAACACCATGGGTGAACATTTTAAAAACGGCATAGGGTCGTTGGCCTACCGTGACAACTGGAACCTTTTCGACCAGATCGTCATCACCCCTTCACTTCTGGGAAAAGATTACTCAACCTATAAGTTCCGCCATTCACGGGTTTACAACGATGTTTCTTTAACCCAAAAAGAGGGACGTTTCAAAGGGTATCCATGGCGCACCTATGTGGGCACCACCTTCAGTGGAGGATACAGCGACCACTTCCCGGTTTACATCATGCTGGTGAAAGAGGTGAAATAATTGATCATAGAAGTTTTAAAGGGGCCGCAAGCCCCTTTTTTTATAAGCCATTTGTCATTCTGCCCAGAGCAATTGAATTACGAATGGATATAATAGATGCCACCACGACCGGAGGTCGTCATGTGATTAACCGCGGATGGAATCCGCGGATTCCAGAGAACAAAGGAATCACAACCCCGAAGCGGGTTGAACTTGAATTAGCCATAAATGGCTGGAAACCATAACAAATTAAGCCAGGGGTGGAGACCCGGAATATTAACTAGCACATGAAGTGAGGGGTTTCGGTGCTCTGCACCTTGGAGATTATTGGGAATGGCGGGTACTACAAATATTACGCGGCTCTGCCGCTGGGCTCCAAGAGCTAATAGGTTTTAAAAACCTATTAGCTCTGTATAGATACGCCATCTTGCACCCACTGGTTATTAATGGCTGAAAGCAATGTTTAATTCAGTCCTGGGCATCGCCTAGGGAAAAATGAGATAGTGATGCATGAGCCTGGATGGGCGACTTAATGCATAATAATTTAGAATCCATGCCTAACAACTGTAAGCTGCCCTGCTAGGGCGCTAAGATATTGGGATGCGTATCCCCGAGGCGATGCCTCGGGCTGAAATAAGCTGTCCCTTCGGGACGTCAGACTTTGATCAGGAATGGAAGATATTGCCACTATGTGGCTCAACTTACTAGGGATATTGAAGCTGCAAAGATACCACCGCTACGCGGCTGAATTGAATTTCATCAAAAAGTAGATCAGCCGAATCGTTTAACATATTGACTACCATTCTATCGCAAAAACTGCTTGCTGATCACTGACCACTGACCAATAATCCCTGTTTACTGATAATTGATCCCTGATCCCTGACCACTGTTCCCTGTTTACTGCCTGACTCTTTAACTCTTCAACTTTTTAACTCTTCAATTATAAGACTTTAAGACCTTCGACTCGTCGACTTTGAGACTCTTTAACCACCATACAACCCCTCATCCACAATGTACTGATACACTTGTAGAGGAGTGAAGTGGCGCACATCCTTGCCTGCCCTGATCCAGTTTCGGATGTTGGTGGCCGACAGGTCAACCACAGGAGCCTTGGTTGTTTTAATATTCGGGTGATGAATGGCGGGTTCGGGGAACCCCAGGCGTGGGTAAACCAAAACCGGGTGGTTGTCGAGGATGGTTTTGTAATCTTTCCATTTGTCGATGGTGGCCATGTTGTCGGTGCCCATGATGATGGAAAATTGAACCTCTGGATGTTCGCGCCTAAGGGTGTTGAGCGTGTCGATGGTGTAGGAGGGGGCGGGCATGGTGAGTTCCCGCTCGCACACCTTGAGCCGGTTTGAAGTGCCCAATGCCAGCCGCAGCATGTTGAGCCTGTGCGACACGGCCGACAGTTGCATGGGCGACTTCAAGGGGTTTTGTGGGCTGAGCACATACCACACTTCGTCGAGCTCCTCGAACTGGAGCATGTATTGACCCAGCATCAGGTGTCCTTGGTGAATGGGATCGAATGAGCCGAAGAGCAATCCGACTTGCATGGTCTTAGGGTTGGTTTAGGAATTCCGAGATGATCTTTTCAGCCTCCATCTTGCAGGTTTCCAGGTTGTCGTTCACCAGCACCACATCAAATTTGGGCGCATAGGTGAGTTCGAGCGAAGCCTTGGCAAGGCGTTGGGCAATCTTTTCGGGTGAATCGGTTCCGCGGCCAATCAGCCGTTTTTCCAGCTCTTCCACCGATGGGGGTTGAACAAAGATGCTCAAGGCACGTGGGCCGTACATCGTTTTGATGTTGACACCACCCACCACATCCACATCGAAGATGGTGTTTTTGCCCAATGCCGAAATACGTTCCACCTCGCTCTTGAGCGTGCCGTAGAAGCAGTCCTGGTAAACCTCTTCGTATTCGATAAATTCGTTGTTGGCAATGCGCTGGCGGAATTCGTCGGGCGACAGGAAATAATACTCCCGGCCGTGTTGCTCAGCACCTCGGGGTGCCCGGCTGGTGGCCGAAATGGAAAACTCCAGGTCGAAACCTTTACCCAAGAGGTGTTGCACAATGGTGCTTTTTCCGGCACCCGAAGGTGCCGAAAATATAAGTAGTTTGCCTTGTTTGCTCATTTTTAAAAAGTTTGAGGGGCCGATTAAAGCACATTGAGCATCTGCTCCTTGATTTTTTCCAACTCGTCCTTCATCTGTATCACGATGCGCTGGATGTTGGCATCGTTGGCTTTCGACCCCAGGGTGTTGATTTCACGGCCGATTTCTTGGGCTATGAATCCCAGTTTTTTGCCGGGTTGTTCCTCAATGTCCATGGTCTCGATGAAATAGTTCAGGTGGTTGCGCAATCGAACTTTTTCTTCGGTGACATCCAGCTTTTCTATGTAAAAGATGAACTCCTGCTCCAACCGGTTTTCGTCGATCTTGCTTTTGTCGATCAAATCTTCCAGGTTTTCGCGGATGCGGGTGCGCAGTTTTTCGATGCGCTCCTTCTCAAATGGCGTCACCTCGTTGAGTAGGCCATCGATGGTCTTGATCCGCTTGCGGATATCGGCTTCCAAAACAGCACCCTCCTGTGTGCGGAACACAATGAGTTGGTCGATGGCATCTTGGAGTGATGCTTTGATCCTCACCCATTCTGTCTCGTCCAGGTCGGCTTGCTCCACTTTGATGGAGTCGGGCAGTGTTAGGATGATGCGCAGGAAATCGGTTCGCTCCTCCTGGTTGAATTTTTGTGCCAGGGGCAGCAGCTGGTTGTAATAGGTTTCGATGACCGGCGTGTTGATTTGTGCCTGTTTTTCCGACACCGCCGAGTCGATGTAGAAGGAAATATCCACTTTCCCCCGGAACAGTTTGTTGTTGATGTCGTTGCGAATCTCCAACTCCTTCTCGCGGTAAATGTTGGGTAGGCGTGTGTTCAAATCCAGTTGCTTGCTGTTGAGCGACTTGATTTCGATGGTGATCTTCTTTTGAGGCAGCTCACATACGGCTTTCCCGTATCCGGTCATGGAAACTATCATATCGTTTGTCTTATTTCTGAAATTTATTGCCATGCAAAGGTAGTTAAATAGTTGTTTGCTTGAAACCCTTCACCCGTCCCTTTGTGATCTGTACCATCTTCGGATCTGTTTTGTGATTTTTCTCAATCTAAATTATTTTGTCAAGAGGTTGAAAATGAATGGATTTTATTTAGATGTCTAATTTTTATAAAAAAAAGTTGAACAGAAATTGCCAGGTGATGTTTAATGGTTGAAACAAAATTAATATCAATTTAATCACTGAAATTATGAAAAAGTTAAGTTTTGATCGACTGGTGATGGTGATGCTGATGGTAATGGCATCCGTGGGGTTCGTTTCATGTAGTGATGACGATGATGATGAAATCATCGTTCCAAAAACCAACACAATAGTAGATATTGCTGTTGCGAATCCAGATTTTTCCCTTCTTGTTGCAGCGCTAACGCGAGCAGAACTGGTTTCTGTACTCGCAGATACTAAAGGTGATTTTACCGTTTTTGCCCCAACCAATGCAGCATTTTCGGCTCTGTTGACCGAATTAGGTGTGGCAAGCATCAACGACATTCCTAAAGAGACCCTGACGGCTGTGTTGCTTTATCATGTCAAAGCAGGCAAAGCCACTTCGTCGCAAATCAGCACGGGTTACTACAGTTCGGTCAGCCCGGGTCCCGAAACAGGCAGCTTCCTCTCGTTTTATGTTGATATGGCCAGCACCACCATCAACAACCGCTCAAAAATAACCGATGTGGATGTGATGGCCGACAATGGTGTGATCCATGTGATTGATAAGGTGATGTTGCCACTCTCCATTGTGGGACATGCACAGGCCAACCCAGCATTCTCATCATTGGTGGCCGCAGTGGTCAAAGCCAACCTGGTGGATGCGCTTAATGCCCCAACGGCCAAATACACAGTTTTTGCACCTGTCAATGCCGCATTTGATAAACTGTTCACCGATCTTGGCGTAACGCTTGATGATTTGAGTGCCGAAGCTTTGTCGCCCATTTTAACCTACCATGTGGTGGATGCCTATGTGCCCTCAACCAATGTGCCCAATGCCTATGTGCCAACATTGAGCCAGGCCTTTGGCAACAGCATCAGCGTCAAGAGTGAGGTCAGTAACTCAGGCGTGTTCCTGAATAAGACAGCTCAAGTGGTGGTGGCCGATGTGGTGGCAACCAATGGCATCATTCATGCGATCAATGAGGTGATCCTGCCGCCTACTGTAGTTGATATTGCTTTGCAAAACGATGCATTTTCCATTCTTGTTGAAGCAGTTGTGAAAGCCGAACTGGTGGATGCACTCAGTGGGGAAGGGCCATTTACTGTGTTTGCCCCAACCAACGATGCCTTCAATGCTCTGTTTGCTTCCCTTGAGGGTGTTTCAGGCATTGCCGACCTGACCAAGGAACAGTTGACTCCCATCTTGTTGGCTCATGTGGTTTCGGGTAATGTGTTGAGTTCAGCATTGTCAACAGGGGAGGTACCCACTCTAAATGAAAACAAAAAACTAAACATCACCGTGTCCGGCCAAAGTGTTACCATTGATGGAAATATCAATGTTGTTCTGGCCAATGTTCAAGGCAAAAACGGCGTGGTTCACGTAATTGATAAGGTGATTCTCCCGTAATTTTGGTGATTATTTTGTTTTCGGGTCGGCTCTTGAGCCGACCTTTTTTGTTGCGGGACTTGGGTGAAAGCATCGGGCGGAAATCAAATTTTTATATGGCCATGTTTTTTTTGGATGTTCGGCCTCTTTTGTCTACATTTGTATTCCGGTATGCAAAAATTAAGAGTCATAACAAACCGGACGCCCGAAACTAAGCTTTTTAGCCAGTTTCAAACTCTCTTTTCCTTCTTTGTCATTGGCCAACAATTATTAGATATTCATATTTTAAGACCTGTCTTATTCGGCAGGTCTTTTTTTGTGCCCGTATCATTGCGGGTATTCGTTATTGCAAACATCGGAGCAGCCAATCTGCCAATTAAATCATAATCAATGAAGAATAAAAGTTTAGTATCAATTTCCGATTTCTCTAAGGAAGAAATTCTGCGGATCATGGATTTGGCCGGCGAATTCGAGGCCAATCCCAATCAGGACCTCTTGCGGGGGAAGGTTGTGGCCAGCCTCTTCTTTGAGCCCTCCACCCGCACGCGACTGAGTTTTGAAACGGCCATCAACCGTCTGGGCGGTCGGGTGGTTGGGTTTAGCGACTCCTCCTCATCGTCCACCACCAAGGGTGAAACCCTCAAGGACACAATTATTATGGTGAGCAATTATGCCGACCTGATTGTGATGCGTCATCCATTGGAAGGGTCGGCTCGTTATGCTTCTGAGCAGTCTTCGGTGCCTGTGATCAATGCCGGCGATGGTGCCAACCAGCACCCCACGCAGACCCTGCTCGACCTCTATTCCATCCGAAAAACTCAGGGGAAATTTGAAAACCTGAAGATTGCCATGGTGGGCGACCTCAAGTATGGCCGCACGGTCCACTCTCTGCTGATGGCTATGTCGCACTTCAATCCCGTCTTTTATTTTGTGGCACCCGACGACTTGAAACTGCCCTCGGAGTACAAAACGTTCCTAAAGAAAAACAACATCCCTTTTTCGGAACATACCGATATCAACGAAGTGATCAATGAGGTGGACATCCTCTATATGACTCGCGTGCAGAAGGAGCGTTTTTCCGATCCCATTGAATACGAACGGGTCAAGAATGCTTATGTGTTGCGCAACCAAATGCTTCAAAAAACCAAGGAAAACCTTAAGATATTGCATCCCCTGCCCCGGGTGAATGAAATACATACCGATGTGGACGCCAATTCCAAGGCTTACTATTTTCAACAGGCTAAAAATGGGGTTTATGCGCGTATGGCCATCATGGCCGCTATTTTGGGTTTGAAATAAATTGATGCAAGATGACAAAAATGAACAAACATAAAGAGTTAAAGGTCAATGCTATTAAAGATGGCACTGTGATCGATCACATTCCTGCTTCCAACCTTTTTAAGGTGATCTCCATACTGGGTTTGGATAAAATCAATAACCAGATGACTTTTGGTACCAACCTGGAGAGCCATAAGTTGGGGCACAAGAGTATTATCAAGGTGGCCGACAAATTTTTCGCCGATGAAGAGATCAACAAGATTGCTTTGGTGGCACCCCAGGCCAAGCTCAACATCATCCGTGATTATGAGGTGGTGGAAAAGCGCGTGGTGGAAATTCCCGAAGTGGTGGTGGGCTATGTCAAGTGCTTCAATCCCAAGTGTATCACCAATAATGAGTCGATGGTGACCCGCTTTTCATTGGTGGGGAAAGCTCCTCTGGAGTTGCGCTGCCATTACTGTGAGAAAGTGACCTCCGAAGAGCACCTGCAAATTATTTGATGAATTTAAGAATAAGATTGCGCCTTTTCAGCTTTCCCAAATTTGGGGAGCTGGAAAGGTTTTTTTATTGAAAAGCCTCTGTTTGTAAATTATAATTGGATTAGGTGCTAATATTTTAATGTGCTAATATGCTAATTTAAAGATGTGCTGATGTGTTGTTTTGAAGATGAGGTTTCCGATCCCTCTAGGATTGAATACATTTAGTCTATGGTCATGCGCCCGTCATTTCAACCGTCAGAAGAAAACTATATTTTTTTTAACCGGTATGCGTATCTTTGCCTTGTAGCTTCCTCTGTTAGGAGGAGCAGGAAAATTCAATCCCAATCGCGATTGTTGAAGAATTTAAAAAAGATAACTCAATGGCAAAAGTAAACTGGAAACCAGGCAATATGATCTATCCATTGCCGGCCGTGATGGTCAGCGTGGGTGACTCCCCCGAAAATTACAATATCATCACCATAGCCTGGACAGGCACCATCTGTTCCGATCCTCCCATGTGCTACATCTCGGTTCGGCCGGGACGCCACTCCTACGAAATATTGAAGCAGACCGGAGAGTTTGTCATCAACCTAACCACCAAAGATCTGGCCTTTGCCACCGATTGGTGCGGGGTGCGTTCTGGGCGGCAGTACGAGAAGTTCGATGCCATGAACCTCACCCCCGGTAAGGCATCGGTGGTGTCGGCGCCCATCATCGAGGAGTCGCCCATCAACATCGAATGCAAAGTAAAAAGCATCCAGGAGTTGGGCACCCACCACATGTTCATTGCCGAGGTGGTGAATGTGATGGCCGACGATCAATACATCGATCCCAAAACAGGCGCTTTTGACCTTTCGTTGGCCCGACCCATCTGCTACTCCCACGGCAACTACTTTGAGATGGGTAAGAAAATCGGCAAATTTGGATTTTCGGTGGAGCGCAAGCGCAAGAAAAAATCAAAATAACTTGCCTTGCACCGGGTTGTCGGTCACTTGAATCAAACCTTGTTTTTCGTTGAAATACCAGAGGTAGGCTTCGGTTGCTTGGTAGCCCATTTGCCGCAGCAACCGCTGGTAGTGGAGCACCTGCTGTTCGTGTTTGGGCGAATGCATCTCCCCAAACTTGTAGTCCACCACGATGGCTTTCCCATCAAGCACCATCACCCGGTCGGGGCGGTAGGTTTCCGACGTAGAGAGAATGGATGTTTCAGCATAGGTGGTGTGCGAGCCGTCGAACCATTCGGGGCGTAAAGCGGTTGCCTGATTTATGAGTTGTTGGAGTTCTGCTTGCTCCGTTTCGGTGATCAACCCGGCATGACGGCAGTTGTTCAGCACGGCGTCGATATCCTCCACGGTGATGATTTGCTCCATGATGCGGTGCATCAGCTTGCCCTGCCATATCTTGTGATTCCCGGTGATGTGGCTGATGGTTTCGCTTTCGGGGAAGATTCGCAGTTTGTTGCTGAATGGGTTTTTCTTAAAATAACGGGGCTCTGGGTTTGTCTTCTTTTCCGATTCGTCGAAAACAGGCAGGCAAGGCAGGGTACCCACTTCGAAACGTTGGTTCTGTTCATCGCGCCTGGCTCCGTCGAGAGGCGAGGTGGCTTCATCGGTGGGCAGCATGCCGGTGGTCACCAGCATCAGATCCGAAATTTTTTTGATACCATCAATTTTAGCACTCTTCTCGCACCAAACCATCAAAACCTCTTCGGCTCGGGTGAGTGCCACATAAAGTAGGTTGAGGTTGTCCACATAACGGTACAGTTTCTCCTCATAGAAACGGTCGAATAGGTGGGTATAGCTCAAGGCTGTGTTGTATTGCACCGGTATGGGATTGATGCGGTTGAAGGGTGCCTGGGTTGGAGAGCACCAAATGATGGACTTATCGCCGGGTTTCATGTCAATTTCCCAGTTGGCGAAAGGAATCAGCACGGCTTTGAACTGGAGCCCTTTCGACTTGTGAATGGTCATGATGCGGATGGCGTCCTGATCTTCGGGGATGGCAATGGAGGTGGTGCTTCCCTTGTCGTCCCACCACTCCAGAAATTCATGGATGTTGACGGTTTTATTGGCCGCAAAAGTGCGGATGTTCTCCATTAGTCCGTTGATGAACACCACCTGGTGCACCACCATCCATTGGGGAAGTCGATCCACGATGGCTTCGGCCAATTCCAGAAATGGCAGCCCCTTCAGTTTGATAATGGATTGGGTGAAGTTGTCGTCTTGTTCCCATCGTTTCAGAAATTCACCCATGATACCGGTGGTTTCGTCGCCCGGTTCATTTTCGTAAAGGGCGTGCATCAGTTTGATTTGCGCCAGGGCCACCTTGTCGGAGGTGTCGTTGATGAAGCGCAGGTAGCCCATCACCATTTTCACCGCCACCGAGTTGCCCAATAGGAGGGAGTCGTTGGAGATGACCGGCCTGGGATTTTCGCCCGAGAGCAGGTGGGAGGCAATCAGGCTGCCCTCCTTGTTGTTGCGCACCAGGATGCAGATGTCGCGGTGCCTGAAATGGTTGCCTACCAGTTGATCGATGGCCTCATCCAACCGTTGGAGTGCCAGGGGCGCCTGTTCTTCTTCCTCCTCTTCCGTGCTCTTTTTTTCCTTTTCCAGAAACTCCACCAGCACATACCCCTTGTCGTCAAAAGGGCGGGGGGATACATCCTGAATGGTGTCGCTGTAGGCGCGGGTGATTTGTCCGGCAATGCTTTCGGCCGACTCGGGGTTATCCAGGAAGTCGGCGGTGATGCTTTCCATTTGTTCTTTCAGCAGGCTCGATGCTTTGTCGAAAAGCAGGTTGTTGAAGTGGATGATGTTGGGTTTGCTCCGCCAGTTGATTTGCAACGATCGCCGCTGGTAGTCGTATCCCGCCAGATCGTCGTAGATGGTCTGGTTCAGCAATTGCCAGTCGGAGTTACGCCAGCGGTAGATCGACTGTTTTACATCGCCCACAATCATGCAGGAGTCGTTTTGGCTCAGGCTGTTGACAATTAGCGGACGGAAGTTGTTCCACTGCAGCCGCGAGGTGTCCTGAAATTCATCGATCATGATGTTGCGGTAGCGGGTGCCCGATTTCTCGTAGATAAAGGGCGCTTCGTTGTTGTCGATGATTTGGTTCAGCAATCGGTTGGTGTCCGAAATCAGGAACAGGTTCTGCTCGTGCGCCAGTTGTGCAATTTTGTTGCGGATGTCGATGGTGATGCCCAACGAGTAGAAGTTGTGGGTGATCTCCCTGGCCGTGAAATAGTCGCGGAAATTGTTGGTGACAAAATCGCCCATTTCTTTAATGGTTGGCAGGATGCCTTGCTGAAGCCGGGCTATCAGGTCGTTCTTGTCGCCATCCTTCAGGCTGTTGTGGCAGGCCGATAGGGGCTCTTCGGCCATCTCAAGCAAATTTCTGATTTTGCTGAGGTTTTTGCTTTGTGTGAAAAAGTCCTTGTTCTTGAAGGCCGTCACCAGCGGGCTGCGGCTTTTCCCGGCAAGATGGTCGGCTTTGATGTTTTGATCCGAAAGTTGTTGGGCTATCTTTTTATGGAAATCCTCCAGGGTGGATTCGTATTGTTTGATGATTTGGGTCAGCTCCTTTTGGTACTGGCGAAGGGCTGGCTTGTCGAGCAGGATGTTTTCGTATTCCTGGTCGATGGATTGCAGGTTCTCGCGGAACACTTCATTTCCCAGCCGGTTCAGCGATCCGGTGATGGACCATCCGGTGCCCTCTTCCATCTTGTTTTGGGTGAACTCCAGTATCCAGCGCTTCAGCTCCTCGTTGCCCGGCAGGCCGATCTCCATCAGCAAGGTATCGATGGCATCGCGCAGGATCACCTTTTGATCCACCTCGATGTTGAAAGCTGCCGGAAGTCCGGCTTCGTAGGCAAATGAGCGAATCACTTTCTGGAAGAAACTGTCGATGGTGCTGACATTGAATTTGGAAAAGTCGTTCAGGTAGCTGTTCAGAGCCAGGCGGCAGGCAACCCTGATCTGTCGCTCACTTTTCCTTGTTTCTTGTATATGGTAGGCCAGCAGATCGGCCTGTTTTTTTTGGTCTTTTTCGCTTAACTCGTTGGTTTCTGTTGCCAGCAGGTAAAGGTTCTCAATGATGCGGGTCTTCATTTCGGCCGTGGCCTTGTTGGTGAAGGTGACGGCCAGGATGGCGGCGTAATTGCCGGGGTCGTTGATCAGCAGTGAGATGAAATCGCCGGCCAGGGTGAATGTTTTGCCCGATCCCGCCGAGGCACTGTATATTTTGAGTAGCGACATTGCTTTTTATTTCAAACGTACATTTTTTTTTGTTGTCCACAAAAAATGCCTGACCAGGAATTATTTTCCTTGTCAGGCATCCGGTTTCAGATGTCACTCTGATTTCTATTCGTAAATTCCTTGTTGGTCGGTGTTGTCGTCCCATTGAATGGTGAGGACAATGTTTTTTTGGTTCACCACGCGGGCTGGCAGCATGATGGTGGGCACTTTGATCAGCCCATTATCGGTGGTATTGTTGTTGTAATCCACATTTTTCCCCTTGGCCACGCTCATGGCTGCCTGGGCGGCAGCTTTGGCCAGCTTGTCGATGGGCTTGGCAATGGTGATGGTTTGGTTGCCGGCCACAATGTTGCGTAAGGCTCCCAGTTCAGCATCCTGTCCGGCCAGCAGTACTTTGCCCTGAAGATTGAATTCGTTTAAGGCCATCAGGGCTCCGGAGGCCAGGACGTCGTTGCCGGCAATGATGGCGTCGAATGGTACCTTGTTGGTGATTAGTTCTTTGATGGTGAAATAGGCTTCGTCGGCCGCCCATGCTTTGGCAAAGTAATCCTTAACCACTGTGATGGCTTGTTTGTCGATGGCGGGCTGCAACATATTGTACCATCCTTTTCGCAACAGACCGGCATTGTTGTCGCTTTCCGGCCCAGTGATCAGTACGTAATTTCCTTTTTGTTTGATTTTCATCAGGTAGTCGGCTTGCAACTCTCCAATCTCGATGTTGTTGGTGGTGATGTGGAATGCCAGTGGGCTGTTTTTGATCAGACGGTCGTAGGATATGACCGGGATGTCGGCTTCGAAGGCTTTTGTGGCAATCAGAGCTGCCTTTTCCATGTCAACCGGGATGATGACCAATACGTCAACACCCTTTTCGATGAGTTGAACAGCCTGGTTGTATTGCTTTTGTGCATCCGATTCGGCTACTTCAACCAACACTTCGCCGCCCAGGTTATTGACCTCTTCAATAAACAAGGCCTTATCTTTCTTCCATCGCTCTATCGTTTCGGTGTCCATCAAAAAACCGATGGTGGTTTTTTTCTCCTGGCAGCTCGCCGATAGAAAATGAAGAAGGATTACCATTAAAAATAAGATCTGCTTCATGACGCGCTTTTTTAGGGTCTGTGGGAAGTTCTATTGTCTATTCAAAATTTATTACTTTTTTCGATGAAAAGCAATTTTTTTCTCATTTCTTATGCTTTGTTGTGCTGGTTTTTGCTTTTTGTCAGGTTGGGCCCAGGGGTGTTATCTGACTAGGAATAATCGAAGGTTGTGACTGGATAAAGACGCCTTAAATGAATGATTTGGTGATGGATTTCTATAAAATCAATGATTTTTGTTTGGAAATGAAATTTAATTGATTATTTTTGTGATAAAGTACGATTAAGATGATTGTGATTTTCTTCCATACCATACTGATCTCCTCTACCACCACCACCCCTTGGGGGTGCTGATATTTCTTTCCCGTTTATTTTTTCATCTGTTTTTTCTAACCCAATACCTGGTTTTGCCGGTGTTGAATATATACCCATTATGAGAGTTTTGAAGTTTGGCGGATCCTCCATGGGATCTGCAGAGAGTATCCGTATTGTGAAGCGTATTTTGGAGGAGGTGGAAGGGCAGGCCGTTGTGGTGGTCTCCGCTTTAGGCGGTGTCACCGACCTACTGATTAAGGCTGCGGGGCAAGCATCCCAAAATAAGGATTACCGCCCATTGTTCGATGCTATGGTGGAGCGGCACTATGCTGTGACAGCCGACTTATTTGACGATCCTGCGGTTGTTGATGCACGGTTGCATGTTGTGTTGGATCAGGTGGGCAGCTTGTTGCAGGGGGTTGCTCTCTTGAGGGAGTTGAGTTCCAGAAGCCTGGATGCCATCTCGGGGCAAGGGGAAATTTTGTCTTCCATTATCCTGCATGAATTGATGGGAGGATCGGCTTGGTTCGACAGCAGGGAATTGATCGTCACCCACCGGGCTGGGCAGCGCAATCTGGTGTTGTTTGAGCGCACCATGCCCCTGATTGACCGCTTGAAGCCACAACTAAAAAAGATCAATATATTTCCGGGTTTTGTGGCGGCCGATGAAGCGGGGCAACCCACCACGCTGGGCCGTGGTGGTTCCGATTATACGGCTGCTCTGTTGGCGGCCGGTTTCGATGCTAGTGTGCTTGAAATTTGGACCGATGTGGATGGTTTTATGACGGCCGACCCACGCATTATCAGTCGGGCTTATACCATCGACCATCTCACCTACTCGGAAGCAATGGAGTTGTCGCATTTTGGCGCCAAGGTCATCTATCCGCCCACCATTATGCCCGTGTGTGCAAAAAATATCCCCATCCTAATCAAAAATACTTTCAACAGCCAGGGCGTTGGTACTTTGATAGATGGTGCGCCCAATGGCTCTTCGACAAGTCATATTAAGGGGATTTCGTCCATTCGAAACGTCAGTTTGCTGACCATACAAGGCCCCGGGATGGTCGGGGTTTCGGGTATTTCCATGCGGTTGTTCGGAGCCTTGGCCAAGTGTTTTATCAATGTGGTGTTGATATCGCAGGCTTCATCCGAAAACAGCATCAGTTTTGTGGTGGATTCAGCCGAGGCTGCACAAGCTAAGTCGGTGATACATGAAGCGTTTGCAGCTGAATTGGCAAATGACCAGATTTTGCCGGTTTGCGAAGAGTCTCAAATGGCAGTGGTGGCCATTGTGGGAGAGCGGATGAAGCACACCACCGGGGTTGCTGGGAAACTGTTCCATGCATTGGGTACGAATGGCGTCAATGTTTATGCCATTGCCCAGGGGGCTTCGGAAGTTAATATATCCTTGGTTATCAAAGAAGATAATTTGAAAAAGAGCTTGAACGCCTTGCACGATGCCTTCTTTTTGAGCCATTACAAGGTGTTGCACCTGTTTTTGGCAGGAGTTGGCACGGTGGGTTCCCGCTTGATAGCCAAGCTGGGCAGCCAGGCCGAAAAATTGCGCAACAGCGACCGGCTGGTGATTCGTATTGCCGGGGTTGCCAATTCGCGAGCCATGGCTTTCAACCCCCAAGGGATGGATTCGTTGGAGATGACCGGTTTGCTTTTAGCCGGAGAGCCTTCTTCCCCCGGGTTATATAGCCAGCGGATTAGGGAACTGAACCTGGCCAACAGTGTTTTTGTCGATTGTACGGCTAATCAAGAGGTGGCCAATCTATATCTTGATTTGTTGGCGGCCAATGTCAATGTGGTGACTGCTAATAAAATTGCCAGCTCTTCGCATTACAGCCTCTACCGGCAGTTGAAGGATACTGCCCGTGAGAAGGGGGTGAAATTTCTTTTCGAAACCAACGTGGGGGCTGCACTGCCCATTATTTCACCCATCAACGACTTGCTCAAGAGCGGCGACCGGATTTTAAGACTGGAAGCGGTATTGTCGGGCACGCTTAATTTCATCGTCAATGAGCTGTCGGCAACCAATCCCTTGTCGAAGGTGATTGGCCTGGCGCGCGAAAAGGGTTTCAGTGAACCCGATCCACGCATCGACTTGAGCGGGGTGGATGTGGCGCGGAAGATCTTGATCCTCGCACGCGAAGCAGGTTACGAACTCGAGCCTGATGAGGTGGAGAGGGAACCATTTGTGCCCGCTTCTTTTTTTGTGGATGAACCGGTGGACGGTTTTATGCAACGAATTGCCGGTTTGGATGACGATTTTGAGCAGAAGAGGTTGTCGTTGGAGGCCAGTGGATTGCGGATGCGCTATGTGGCCACCCTCGAAAACGGAAAAGCCTCCCTTGGCCTTAAGTTGGTGGATGATTCCCACCCCTTTTACCATCTGGAAGGCAGCAACAATGTGGTGTTGATCTGGTCCGACAATTACCGCGATCATCCTATGCAGATCAAGGGCTATGGGGCTGGTGCCGAAGTGACGGCCGCCGGGGTGTTTGCCGATATTATCAAGGTGGCTAATTTGTGATGTGAAACCTAACTGACAATTGAAAATATGAAGTACTTGGTGATTCTGGCCGATGGTTTGGCCGACGAGCCCATGCCGGAACTGGATGGCAGGACGGTAGTGATGGCGGCTCATACGCCCAATATCGACGAATTGTGCCGCCGTTCGGTATGCGGTATGCTGAAAACGGTTCCCGACTCGCTCCATCCTGGAAGCGAAGTGGCCAACATGAGTATTATGGGTTTTGATGTGGAGCAATGTTACCAGGGGCGAGGTGTGTTGGAGGCAGCCGCCATGGGCATCGACCTGAACCCTGGCGACCTGGTGATGCGCTGCAACCTGGTTTGTGTTGCCGACCACCATTTGGTGAACCATTCCGCAGGACATATATCAACCAGTGAAGCGGCTGAGTTGATTGATGCCTTGAATGAAAATCTGGGAAGTGAAACAGTGAAATTCCATAAGGGGGTGAGCTACCGGCATGTGCTGGTGGTGAAAGGCGGCTTGGCCGGCATTGATTTTACCCCGCCCCACGATGTGCCGGGGGCGTTGCTGGCCGAGGTGATGCCACGTGGCACTGAGAGCAACCCGACGTTGGGTTTGATTACCAGTTTGATGCAACGCAGTAGGCAGGTGCTTGAGGATCATCCCATCAACCGAGCCCGAAAGGCACAAGGGAAATGTCCTGGAAATATGATCTGGCCATGGTCGGCTGGTTATAAGCCCGATATGCCCCAACTGGGTAAGATGTATGGATTCAAGAGAGGGGTGGTCATCTCGGCCGTCGATCTTATTCATGGCATTGGTCGGTTGGGCGGGTTGGCCTCGGTGTTTGTCGAAGGTGCCACCGGGCTTTACGATACAAATTACAGTGGGAAAGTGCAAGCAGCCCTTAAGGCTTTGGATGACCATGATTATGTGTTTCTGCACATTGAAGCGCCCGACGAGGCCGGACATGAGGGAGATCATCGCCTGAAAATCCGCACCATTGAGGATATCGACCGTTTGGTGGTGGGGCCGGTATTGGATTATCTGGAAAAAACAGGTGAGCCGGTTGCAGTGGCATTTTTGCCCGACCATCCCACGCCTTGCCGGTTGAAGACCCACACGCGCGATGCGGTGCCATTTATGGTTTGCAAGCCTGGTGTGCCACCCGATGATGTGGTGGTATACAATGAGATGGCGGCCCGCCAGGGGGGCGTGGGCTCTTTGGAAGGCCAGCAGTTTATGGATTTTCTGATGCAAAGGCATGATGCTTGATTTTTCTTTTTATTAGCTGAAATTTGCCGATTAGGCGCAAAAAAACAACCAAATGCAATTTTATAGTACCAATAATAAAAGTATTCGTGAAGATTTAAAAACAGCAGTCCTTCAAGGGCTGGCTGCCGATAAGGGATTGTTTATGCCCGAACAGGTGCCGGTTTTGCCGGCTAATTTTTGGAGTTGGCTGCCTGGCCGAAGTATGGGCGAGATAGGATTTGAAGTGTTGAAGCATTTTTTCTGTCCCGACATACCCGAGCAGCAGTTCCGGGTGATGGTTGATGAGGCCTTTGATTTTCCGGTGCCCGTGAAGCCGGTGGATGGCCGCATTCAGGTCTTGGAGCTTTTCCATGGTCCCACGTTGGCGTTTAAGGATGTGGGCGCCCGTTTCTTGGCGCGCGTGATGTCCTATTTTGCCGACCTTCAAGGGGATGGCATCCAGGTGCTGGTGGCCACTTCGGGCGATACCGGCAGCGCTGTGGCTCAAGGGTTTTATCGGGTTCCTGGGGTTCATGTGCACATCCTCTATCCCTCGGGGTTGGTGAGCCCCTTGCAGGAATTGCAATTTGCATCGCTGGGCGAAAACATTACCGCTTATGAGGTGGATGGCACTTTCGACGATTGCCAGCGCATGGTGAAGGAGGCTTTTATGGATGTTGATTTACGGGAACAATTGATCTTGACTTCGGCCAACTCCATCAATTTGGCGCGCTTCCTGCCTCAGTCGGTCTATTATTTTTACGCTTTGTCGCAAATACCTGTGGCGGATTGGGCCGATACGGTGTTTGCCGTGCCGAGTGGTAATTTGGGCAATCTGACCGCAGGGTTGATTGCCTGGAAGATGGGTTTGCCCATCCGCCGATTTATTGCTGCCAACAATGCCAATAAGGTGTTTTGCAATTTCATCGAGCATGGGTTGTATGCCCCGCACCCTTCGGTGGCTACCATTGCCAACGCCATGGATGTGGGCGACCCGAGTAACTTCACCCGCATCGAAGATTTGTTCGCAGGGGAGTGGTTGCAGATGAAGGCCGTTTTGAGCGGGCATAGTTTTTCGGATGGGGAAATTGCTGACACCATTAAAGCTGTCTATGTGGAAACAGGCTACTTGCTCGATCCGCATGGCGCCACCGGCTACGCAGCTCTGACGAATTCCCTGTCGCCACGCGAGAAGGGGATCTTTCTGGCAACGGCTCATCCGGCAAAATTCCGTGAGAGCGTTTCTTCGGTAATTGGCGATGAGGTGCCTATTCCTGAGCGTTTGGCAAAATATTTGTTGCTTGATAAAAAAAGTGTTAAAATTAGTTTCGACTATAAGTCGTTAAAAACATGTTTGTTATCTCATGTTGAGTAGGTGTTGAGTGAAAATTGGATTTGTCAGTTTAATTCAAAAAGTTATTTTTACAGCAGTAAAACGGTGTTATAAGTTGAATCAATCAATAATCAAATAAATTTTTTCATTATGAAGTTAACTGTTAAATTATTTTGTCTATTTCTGGCTTTGCCATTTGTGATGGCGGCACAAGAAAAAAGTGCCGATGATTTTAAAAATGAGGGAAACGAATTTGTGCGTGCGAAAAATTACAAAAGTGCGTTGGCATCGTATGAGCAGGCAATTTCGTTGTGGGGCGACTCATTGGATGCAGCTACGGTATATGCAGCTGCTGATTGTGCCCGCCGCATCAAGAACAGTGAAACAGCCATCAAATATTATAAGCAATCTGAGGCGTTGGATTACAAAGGTGATTTTTGCACCTATTACATTGCCGATCTGTTGAAGGACGCCGGTAAGGATGCTGAGATGGAAGAGGTTTTGTTGGCCGGCATTGAGAAATACACTTCCGGTAAACCAGCTCAATTGATGAAAAAAGCGTTGGTGACGCATTATTTAAAACAAGGTTTGGAGCCTTACAATGAGGCAGGAAAGATTTTGGCCACTACTGCCACTGCTAAGCCCGAAGAGTATGAAGGCATCACCGCAAAGGCTAATGAGAAGTTTGCTGAGGCACGTCCCTTCGTAGAGAAGGCTCTTGCTTTGGATGCAGCCAACGAAAATGCCAAGAAGATGATGAGTGAGATTGTTTCCCGAATCGGGCAATGATCCTTATTCTTTAAATGGAATAAAAAAACCTGATCAGCTGATCAGGTTTTTTTATTACCGCAAACGCAATATTTGTGGCACCAAGGATTTGCCCCGTTTGGGTTGTTCCTTGTTGTAATAGACTTGTTCCAAATATAAACCCGAAGGGGGTGCTGTCAAACGGGCAGGGACTTCGCTGCGGCCGTTGAAAAACTGCTCGATCTCCTCGGGGCTGAGATTGCCCCTGCCGGCCTCCACCAAAACGCCCACCATGCGACGCACCATCTTCCAAAGAAAGTGGGAGCCCACTACGTGGATGGCAGTCAAATCACCCACGGGCAAGACATCTACCCAATGCACATCCACTTTGGTCGATTCTGTTTCAGCATTTTTGTCGGTGAAGGACTTGAAATCTTTGAATCCTTGCAGTTTTTGGGCAGCCCGGTTCATTTTTTCGATGCTGAGTTCATCTTTCACCCACCAGATGTTCCCTTTCCCAAAGGCGGAACGGCGGTGGCTGATGAGGTAGATGTAGCTGCGGGCTGTTGCATCGTAACGGGCATGAAACTTTGGGGAGGCTGGCTCCACCAGCAGGACGTTGATGTCGTGCGGTAATTTGTCGTTCAAGCCATATTGGATGCGCTGGGGCGACAAATCAGTTTGCACATCCAGATGGGCAATCTGTTCGAGGGCATGCACGCCGGCATCGGTTCGTCCGGCTCCGTAAAACTCAAATTTCTTGTTGGGAAAGAGTAATTTGCAGGCATCAAAAAAGGCTCCCTGCACGGTTTTTTCCCCTCTTTGTAGTTGCCATCCCGCATAGCGGGTGCCATCGTATTCCAGTGTAATTTTATAGCGTGCCATTGGTTTTTGTGAAAAAGGAAGGGTGATTAACCTGTTTTTTGAAGATGGGTGTTAAAATAGCTCCTGGTGGATGCGTTCGCTCAACAACATGTCGTCGCTGTTTGGTTTGCGCTCTTTGCCTTTGTGGCCGATGGTGATAATTGATGCCACTTCCAGGTGATCTGGTGTCTTTAGGATGGTTTTGACCACGTTGGAGGCCAATTCGCCGCTCTCGTGTTGGCGTTCCCTGATCTGTACCCAGCAGCTGCCCAGTCCGAGGTCTTCGGCGGCCATCTGCAAAAGGGTGGCGGCAACAGCAGTGTCTTCAATCCATACATCGCTTTTGGCTGGATCGGCCATAATCACCACAGCCAAAGGTGCCGAAGCCATGAAATTGGCGCCATGGGGCTTTGCCAACGATAGTTGCTTGAGTGTGTCGGGGTTGGTGACAAACACGAATTCCCAAGGGCGGTTGTTTTTTGAGGTTGGTGCCCAAAGCAGCGCTTTCTGGAGAGTGTCGATCTGTTCCTGAGTTACCGGTTTCTCTTCGTATAGGCGGCAACTGCGCCGTTGTTGAATCAAGTCTATAAACGATGTCATATTGTTTTTCTCTTTTTTGCAAATGTAGGCGATCTGGCGGCTTCTTCAAAATAAATGATAAAAACAGAGGCCGGATATGGTTTCCGGCCTCCAAGTTGTTTATGAGATGGCGATTTGACGTGTGGGACGAGGTTTCGCCTCTTCCTTTTTAGGAATGCTGATTTTTAGAATGCCATGTTCGTATTGTGCCTCGATTTTGTCGCTTTCGATGGTGGAAGGCAGTGTGAACGAACGGCTAAAGGATTGGTAGCTGAACTCGCGGCGTGTGTAGCATTCGCCTTTCTTGCACTCTTTCTCCTCTTTCTTTTCCGACTTGATGGTCAGCAATGAATTGTTCAGTTCGATTTGGAAATCATCTTTTGTCAAGCCTGGTGCGGCCATTTCCACTTCAAAACCCTCTTCGCTTTCCTTGACATTCACCGATGGTAGGGTGGTGTTGGTGTTGGAGTAGTTTTGATTGGTCCAGTCGTTCCAATCGGTGTTGAAAAACTCATTGAAAAAATTCGACCAGGTCGGATAGTTGTTTGATCTTCTAATTAGTGTCATGGCTATTAAATTTTAAGGTTATACATTTTAGTTTTTTTTCTTTTATCTCGTTTGATTAACCTGTTGCAAGGAAAGTGCCATATTTTGTGTTGTATTTTTAAGTAATTGATTTATAAGTTTTTGGGTGTTTCTTGATTAATGACAATGTGTCTTGTTTTGTAAAAATTTCAGTGTCAAAATGACAATGTAGCAAAGTTTGGTGTTGTTATTTGATTGGTTAATAGGTGTTTGGTGTTTTGGGTTTAAGTGTTGATGTACGGGGCGATATTCAAGGATGGAATCCTGGGTTGTGGGGTTGTTGGATATCAATGTTTTAATTAATTGTCGTGCTGTGTGTTGTTGAGAATCGGCAATTGTTCATTCTGAAATGCCTCGAACTTTTCCCTCTGAATACTGATTACTGTTCACTGACAACTGATTATTTTTTTCTTATATTGACAGGAATAAAAACTGAATCCCATGTCAAAAACAATCATATACCAGCTCTTGCCCCGCTTGTTCGGGAATGTGAATGAGGATCGTGTTTTCAATGGTTCCGTCGAGGAAAACGGGTGTGGGAAGTTCAACGACATCAACCAGGCGGCTTTGGGGGCAATAAAGGAATTAGGTTGTACACACGTGTGGTATACCGGTGTTCTGGAGCATGCTTCGGTAACCACTTATCCACAGGCATCCATCGCCGCCAGCAACGCCAACATTGTGAAAGGAAAAGCTGGCAGCCCTTATGCCATCCGCGATTATTACGATGTATGCCCCGATCTCGCTGTGGATGTGGCACAACGCATGGCCGAATTTGAGAATTTGGTGCAGCGAACGCACCAGGCCGGATTGAAATGCCTGATTGATTTTGTGCCCAACCATGTGGCACGCGACTATGCTTCGGATGCCAAACCTTCGGGCATTTCCGATTTTGGGCAGATCGATGACTGTTCAATCCCCTTTTCGGCTCAAAACAATTTCTACTATTTGCCGGGTCAGGATTTTGTGTCGCCCGTGGCGGATTTGGATGTGCAGTATGTTGAACGTCCGGCCAGGGTTTCGGGCAACGATGCCTTTACGGCAACACCGGCCATCACCGATTGGTATGAGACCGTGAAGCTCAACTATGGCGTCGAATATCAAAGCGGGCAGTTTTATTTTGATCCCATCCCCGACACCTGGTTCAAAATGAAGGAGATTCTGTTGAATTGGGCATCCAAAGGGGTGGATGGTTTTCGGGTGGATATGGCCGAGATGGTGCCAGTGGCTTTCTGGAAGTGGGTGATTGCTGGCGTCAAACAACAATTCCCGGCATTGGTTTTTGTGGCTGAGACTTATGACCTGTCGCAATACCGCGCCTACATTGATGCTGGTTTTGATTGGCTTTACGACAAGGAGGGATTTTATAATTGCCTGCGAAGCGTGATGCAGGGGCAGCGTTGGGCCTCGGATCTCTGCTCGGTGTGGCAGATGAATGGCGACATAGAGAACCGTTTGTTGTTATTCCTGGAAAATCACGATGAGCAGCGCCTGGCCTCCTCCTTTTTTATGGGCGATGGTGCCTCGACTAAGCCGGGTGTGCTGGTGTCGGCTCTTTTTAACAGCCGCAGTGCCCTGATGCTTTACTTTGGACAGGAGGTGGGCGAACCTGGCATGGATGCTGAGGGGTTCAGTGGACAGGATGGCCGCACCACCATTTTCGATTATTGGGGCATCGAACGTTGGCAGCAGTTTGTCAACCATCATCATTACGATGGAGCTTTGTTACCCGAGAATGGGTGTCAACTCTTGGATTGGTACCGACTGTTGATGAAGGCCATTCAGCAATATCCGGCATTGCAAGCGGGCAGTTTTTACGACCTCACCTGGTACCAAAATCGACAAGATGAATACAATCATGCTGCTGTTTACTCTTTTTTGCGTTACGATGCCCAGAGCAGGTTTTTGGTGGTGGCCAATTTTGGTGGCCAAGATGAGGTAATCAGGTTACGGATGCCTGTCGATGTGCTGGCGGCCATGGGTCTGGAAAATACAGAAGAACTGGCTGGAAGTGATCTCTTTACCGGGAAAATGGTTATGCGAGGTAAGGTGGGAGCCTTGTCGGGTGAAGGTATTGAAATTTGTGTTGGTGCAAAATCCTGTTTGCTGATACATTTCTAGTTTTCAGCGTTTGTTCCCTTTTGAGATTCTCTTATCTTTGTAGGTTATACACTTAATAGGTTTTGTATGATTGAATATTCCCAATCGGCAATCGATTCGCTGGTGGTTCATCAAATAGGCAACAAGGCAGAAGGAGAGGATGTGCGTTTCTCGAAAAGCGCCATGCACGCATCCGATTATGATTCGGTGATGGATGTGTTGCGGCACTATTTTTTCAAGCCGTTTAAAACAGAAGCATATTATAATTTCTCTCATCCCGATGGTTTGGCAGCCAATTTTGTTTACCAGCGGGCGGTAGAGATATTCGACAATCCCGGGTTGTTTTACGATAAGAGCATCGAGCTGGCGGCTTATCTGCATCACAATTCCAACCACCCCAAAATCAAAGGGGGGGAGTTTTATGTGGCTCTGTTCAGCAATTGCGTTATCGACGGGGAGGTTTGTTCGGCATTGGGCATTTTCAAGTCGGAGAGCAAGGAGATGTTCCTGAAGGTTTACATGCGCGATGAGAGTTTCGAGCTTGGCGCCCAGGAAGGGATCAACATCCGCAAACTCGACAAAGGGTGTTTGATTTTCAATACCGAGCGGGAGCAAGGCCTAAAGGTTTGTGCCGTCGATAATTTGAACAAGGGACAGGAGGCGCGCTTCTGGATGGAGGATTTCCTGAGCCTCAAACCTCGCGAGGACAAATACTTCTTCACCAATAATTATCTGCAACTGTGCAAAGGTTTTGTGGGAGAGGTTTTTAACGACGAGAACAATGTGCCGCGTCCCGACCAGATCGACCTGATGAACCGTTCCATCGAGTATTTTGCCAAGAATCCTGAGTTTGATGAGCGCAATTTTGAACGGGATGTCATCCGTCAGCCGGAGGTGATCGATGCGTTTCAGGATTACAAATCGTTTTTTGAGTCGGAAAAACAGATGCCTTTGATGGACAGCTTTGAGATATCGAAGGATGCCGTCAAGGAGGAGAAGAAATATTTCAAATCGATTCTCAAGCTCGACAAGAATTTTCACGTTTATGTGCATGGTAAACGGCAGTACTTGGAAAAGGGCTTTGATCCCGAGCGAGGATTGAATTTCTATAAGCTCTATTACGAGGTTGAACATTAAAATGCCCACAATGGAGCAATTTCCTTCAGAATTTATTGCTAGGCTTCATCGGCAATTCCCCGATGCAGAAAAGTTTATTGCTGGATTGCAGCGCGATCCGGTGTGGTCGGTACGACTTCACCCGCAACGCGACCGCCACGATTTGGCATTGGGTGAACCGGTTCCTTGGTGCCAGGGTGGTTATTATTTGTCCGACAAACCCCGCTACACATTGAACCCGCTTTTTCATTGCGGGAATTTTTATCCCCAGGAGGCTTCCAGCATGTTCCTTTGGCACGTGTTGAAGCAGGTGGAGCCCCTATTGCCCGATAATCCGGTGGCGCTTGATTTGTGTGCGGCGCCAGGTGGCAAGTCCACGTTGATGGCCTCCTTCCTCGATGGGCGTGGGCTGCTGGTAAGCAACGAGGTGATTCGTAGCCGGGCTTGGATCTTGCGCGAGAATATGATCAAATGGGGCTACGCCAACACCATGGTGACCAACAACGATCCAGCCGATTTCAAAAAATTGCCAGGTATGTTCGACCTTCTGCTGCTCGATGCACCTTGTTCGGGCGAGGGGATGTTTCGCAAAGACGCTTCCGCTAGGCAGGAGTGGAGTGTGCAAAATGCCGCCCTTTGCGCCCAACGGCAACGGCGCATCATTATGGATGCCTGGGATTGTTTGCGTGAGGATGGCATACTGGTTTATTCAACCTGCACCTTTAACCCGGCCGAAAATGAGGAGAACCTGATGTGGTTGCAGCAGCAAGCCGGTGTGGAATTCCTGCCCATTGAGCATGAGGCGGCGTGGGGGATTCAGCAGGTCGATTTTGAGCGGGGCTGCGGTTACGCATTTTATCCGCATCAGGCTTTGGGCGAGGGCTTTTTTATTGTCGTGTTGCAAAAAAAGGAGACGGCCGCAACAATCAAGATCAAATCGCCTAAAAAAGAGAAAGCCAAAGTTGCCATCGATTATCCATCACAATGGGTGGATGGTGGTTTTGATGGTCGGGTGGTGGTCGATCATCAGCAGTTGGTTTTGGTTCCTACTGATATATTTCCGCAGATGCAGTTGATGGGGAGTGTGTTGAATGTTTTTTACCAAGGTATATTGCTGGGCGAACCTGGCCGTAAGGAGTTCATGCCATCGCCCGTGTTGCCCCTCTCGTTGCATTGCGCTTCCGGTGCCTTCCCCGAGGTTGCCGTTGGCCTTAACGATGCCCTGCAATACTTGAAAGGTGGCTGGAGTGGCGAGGTGCCCGCAGCCAATGGATGGCATGTGGTGCGACATCAGGAGGCCAACCTGGGGTTGATTAAGGTGGTTGGTGCCCGGGTAAACAACTACTACCCCAAGGAGTGGCGCATCCGAATGAATATTGATGATTATTTATTGTAAAGCTGTTTTATGAGATCCCTTATTTCTTTTTTATTGTTGATGGCCGTCGTGGGGCTTCAATCTTGTTCCGACGATGAGACCTCGGAGCCAACCAACCCTTTTTCGGTTTGTATTGATAAAGCCGATGCGGGTAAATTGCAGGTGGCCACCATGAATTTGCAGGAGTTTCCAAAGAATGGCAAAACCACCATGCGTATGGTGGGAGCGCTTATTCAGCAAATGGATGTGGATGTGATTGCCTTGCAGGAAATTAGCAACAAGAACTCGATTGATGAACTGGTTAAGGAGCTGAAAGGTTGGACAGGCTTGTTCACCCCATCGCCCAGCGGTTCCATGTCGCTGGCTTACTTGTATAAGAACTCGGAAGTGGAGCTGGTGGCCAACAGTGCCGAGGCCATATTCACTACGGATTACGACTTTCCACGCCCGCCCTTCAAAATCAAGATTCGGCACAAACCCACCGGGGAAGAGGTTTATTTGATCAACCTGCACCTGAAGGCTATGTCCGATTCCGAATCGGTCAATCGGCGCAAGGAGTCGGCCCGCAAGCTGAAACAATATATGGATGAAAATATGTCTAATGACAAGGTGGTGGTGCTGGGCGATTACAACGACCGCATTTCCGCATCGGGTAGCCAGACGTTTTATGTTTTTGTGGGGGATGTTGCCAATTATCGTTTTACCGACATGCACATTGCCACAGGCAGTTCCGCCTGGTATTCCTACCCATCGTGGCCAAGCCACCTCGATCACATCATGGTCACCAATGAATTGTTTGCCGCGGTGGATACTGTGATGGTGTACCGTCCCGAGGTTTGTGTGCCCGAATACCGATCGGTGGTTTCCGACCATCGCCCTGTGGTGGTCTTCTTTCGATGAGAGGAAAAATTAAAGGCCGTCCAGGAAATCCCGAATAGCCTTTAATCAACAATAGACAACAACAGATGAAAAAACTTAATAATGTGATGGGTTGAAAACAGCCCTTCATTTTTATTTATAACAAACAAGTTAACGCTTTATTTTTCTTTTTGCAAATGCAATACAATTATAGTGAAATTTTTATTGGAAAGCTTTTTTATCCCCTTTTTTTTTTGCTATTGCAATAAAGCTTCATTTTTATCCCTCCAACAAAGTACATGTGCTATATTTGTAGTTATAAACAAAGATAGTGGAGACGATTTTAAAAAATCAGGATTTATATCATAATAAGGGATTTGCCCTCTATCGCAAACCTGGTGATGAAATGAAAGTTTTGATTTCGGGCCGGGTGAAGCCGTTCTTCGGGCATTCGGTTCCTGATGCCGATGGTTTTGTATTTGCTCCTTTCCATGAGCAGGCGCGGTTTCCCAAGTTGTTTGTTTATTCCGACCAGAAGGGCCTGTTTACAGGGAGTACGGCCAATTTCCTGACACCCGAATGCATCGATCCGGCCTGGTTGTATGCCAATCTGGAGCCTTCGTCGAAGGATGCCTATTATTCCTCCTTTTCGCGGATGCGTGATACCATGAAGAAAGGAGTGGCCGAAAAAATCGTACTGTCCAAGTTGGTGCATTATGGACAATCCCTCCAGCAGAAGTGGATCCATCTGTTCGACCGTTTGTGCGTCCAATATCCCAATGCGTTTGTCTATGCATTTGCGTCCGAAGCCAGTGGGGTTTGGATCGGAGCCACACCCGAAATATTGCTCTCCCGTGAGGGTTCTGCGGTTCATACGGTAGCCTTGGCCGGAACCAGGTCGGCCACCCATGGCGGCAGCTGGCGGCCCAAGGAGTTTGTGGAACAGGATTATGTCACCCGTTTTATCCAGCAAGCCTTGCTGAACTGCGGCGTGACGAATTTCCATGTGAAGGGCCCGGTGACCGTTGAAGCAGGACAGGTGTTGCATTTGCAAACTTCTTTTGTGTTCGATTTCAATCAAATCGGCAGTGGTTTGTGGACTTTGGTCGATCATCTGCATCCAACACCGGCCGTTAGCGGATATCCCAAGCAGCAGGCTGTTGATGTTATTTTGCAGGAGGAACAGCACGAGCGTGAGTATTACGCCGGGTACCTTGGGCCGGTGGGTGCCACCCACATGCACTTGTATGTGAACATCCGTTGTATGAAGGTTACCCATGGTGGGGCGGCCTTGTTTGTGGGCGGTGGTTTGACGCTCGAATCGGATGCCGAAGAGGAATGGAACGAAACCGAATTGAAATCCCAAACCCTGTTGTCAGTCCTTCAAAATCATGAATTTCAACTATGAGTTATTCAATTTCCGATAAAAAAATAGTCCGTTTGCTGATGGAGGTGTGCCTACATGCTGGATTGAAGCATGTGGTGATTTCTCCCGGTTCGCGCAATGCCCCCATGACCCTTTCGTTTGCTGCCATGCCGCAATTCAAATGTTATAGTGTGGTGGATGAGCGCAGTGCCGGCTTTTTTGCCCTTGGCCTTGCTCAGCAGTTGCACGAGCCGGTGGCTTTGGTCTGCACCAGTGGATCGGCCTTGTTGAATTATGCCCCGGCCATCAGCGAGGCTTATTACCAATCGGTGCCGCTGATGGTTCTCTCGGCCGATAGGCCCCAAGAGTGGATCGACCAGGCCGATGGGCAAACCATTCGTCAACAGGGAGTGTTCGGCAACTTCATCAAGTATGCCTGCCAGTTGCCGGCCGAAATAGAATGCCCCGACGATGAGTGGTATGCCAACCGGCTGTTGAACGAGGCATTCTACCATGTGCGCCACCTGGCGCCAGGACCGGTTCACATCAATATCCCTTTCCGTGAGCCTTTGTATGAGCGGCAGGCTTTTGTGCCCAGTACGCCACGGCTCATTGAACCCCTTTTTGGCAATGGCGCTCTTGCGCCGGAGGCCATCGGCATGCTGACCAAGGAGTGGCAACAGCACGAGCGGGTTATGATTCTGGTGGGGCAGCAAAACGCCACCCTGGGTGGCCAATTGGCACCCTACTTACTTTCGTTTTCTCAAATGCCACAGGTGGTCATCCTCAAGGAGTCCTTGTCAAACATGACCATTCCTGGAGCTTTCGATTGCATCGATGCCATGGTATCGACCATTGGCGAAGCTGAGTTGGAAGAGTTCCGCCCCACCTTGCTGGTTACCTTCGATGGCGCAGTGGTGTCGAAGATGGTGAAAGGTTTTTTGCGCGGGTGCAGCAATTTGGTGCACTGGCATATCAGTCCGGTTAATCATCACCTGGACACCTATCGGCATTTGTCGCGGGGCATCGAAACCAGCCCGCTTTCGTTTTTTGAGCAGGCCAAGGATCATTTTTCAGCCAAGGATAGTACTTATCGGGAAAAATGGAATAAACGGAGGCTGCGCAGCCAGGCGCGGCACGATCAATATCTGGCATCAACAGGGTGGTGCGACTTAAAGGCTTTTGAAATCATAGGGGAACAGATACCTGCCAATTACCAATTGCACCTGAGCAACAGCTCACCCATCCGGTATGCCCAACTGTTTGAGCCGTTTTATCGGGTTGATACCTATTGCAACCGCGGCACCAGCGGCATTGACGGTTGTACCAGCACGGCTGTGGGGGCCTGCGTGGCCAGCGACAGGCCGGTTCTGCTGATGACGGGCGATCTTTCGTTCCTGTACGACAGCAATGCTTTGTGGAACAAATATTTGTCGCCCCAATTGCGCATCTTGGTGATCAACAATGGTGGTGGTGACATCTTCAGATTTATCTCGGGCGAAGGGGCTAAAAATGAGATGGACGAATTTTTTGTGGCTGCCCACCAGCAGCCCATGGCTCCCCTGGCCATGATGTTTGGGCTGGACTACCTGGTGGCCGACAGTGAGGCGTCGTTGATATCGCAACTGCCCTTGTTTTTTGCCGTGAGCCAACGTCCAGTCCTTTTGGAGGTTAAGACTTTTGGCTCGGCGAATGCTGCTGTTTTGAAATCGTATTTTAAAAATCTAAAGGATTCATTATGATAAAATTGAATTGGACTATCATTCAGGAGTTTGAAGATATCCTGTTTGAGTTTTGCGATGGCGTGGCCAAGGTGACCATCAACCGGCCCCAGGTTTACAACGCTTTCCGCCCCAAGACGGTGATGGAGTTGATTGCTGCTTTCGATATTTGCCGTGAACGCCAGGATATTGGCGTGGTTATTTTGACCGGTACTGGCAATAAGGCGTTCTGCTCAGGTGGCGACCAGAATGTGAAAGGATATGGCGGTTATGTGGACGACCAAGGCGTGCCCCGCCTGAATGTGTTGGATTTGCACAAACGCATCCGCACCATGCCAAAACCTGTGGTGGCCATGGTGAATGGCTATGCCATTGGTGGCGGACATGTGTTGCACGTGGTTTGCGACCTGACCATTGCCAGCGAGAATGCCATCTTTGGGCAAAGTGGCCCCAAGGTGGGCAGCTTCGATGGCGGTTTTGGCTCCTCCTACCTAGCGCGCATCGTAGGGCAAAAGAAAGCCCGCGAAATATGGTTCCTCTGCAAGCAATACTCTGCCAAAGAGGCCGAAGAGATGGGATTGGTCAATAAGGTGGTGCCTTTCGAACAATTGGAGGAGGAGACTATGGAGTGGTGTCGCATCATGTTGCAGCGCAGCCCCATGGCTTTGCGCATGATCAAGCGGGGGCTCAATGCCGAACTCGATGGGCAGACTGGTATCATGGAGCTGGCGGGTGACGCCACCCTGATGTTTTATTTGATGGAAGAGGCTCAGGAAGGGCGTAAGGCTTTCTTGGAAAAACGGGATCCCGATTTCAAGCAGTTTCCTAAGTTTCCTTGATGAAAAAATATAAGTATTAAAAAGGGTGATCGTTGATGGGTCACCCTTTTTCAATTTCATCCATCGGTAAGATCTTCGTCGTCCGGAAGTTCTCTGATGCGTTTTTCCATCTTGCGGTACAGGTAGATGCCAATGGCTAGGCTTGCCACAGAGCTGGGTAAAAGGATGATGCCCAGAATGTGGAGCGGGTCGCCAAAAGGGAGGAATTTGATAAGTGATATGCCGCTAACAATCAACATGAAGGCTGTGCGGATGTAGGAGAGCAGGGTGCGTTGGTTGGCCATTCGGGTTCGGTCGGCCGCCCAATAATCCTTGCTGTTCCTGTTTTTATTTGTTGTCATAAATAGCTGTTTTTCAGAGTTGTGGTTGGGTTGAAATATCCTGAAAAATTACCATAAAGTCAATTGCCCCATTGATGGGCGCGATTTTACAAGAGCATTCCAACCAATAATCCCAAACCTGCGCCAATTAGGGTGAGCGTGATGGCTCCCAGTTTGGTCAAACGCATCAAGGCAAATATTACGGCAAAAATGATTACTGCATGAGTGTTGATGGATGCCAGGCTATCAGCAAAACCCGATGACCCGGATTTGGGCAGTACATCGGCTGCCTGTCCCAGGAACACGAAGGCTGCCGCAATGAGCCCGATGGTGGCAGGGCGTATGCCTTTGAGGATGTTCTGGATGACGGCGCTGTCCTTGAATTTCCGCATGAAAGCAAGCACCATCACAATCAGGATGAAGGATGGCAACGAAACGGCGAAGGTGGCCATGGCGGCACCCCCCACGCCAGCGGCCTTGTAGCCCACGTAGGTGGCGGCATTGATGGCAATGGGCCCCGGGGTCACCTGCGAAAGGGCCACCAGATTGGAAAAATCTTCGGGTGTGATGATGCCAAAGGTCTGTATCTCCTGGTAGATCATAGGCAGGATGGCATAGCCGCCACCAAAACCGAAAATGCCCACTTTGAAAAATATGTAGAAGAGTTGCAGGTAGATCATGGTTTATTTTTTTCGTATGTAGCCAAAGTACAACCAGCCCGACAAGGCACCCAGAAGTATGCCCCAGGCCGCATTGATGTTGGCAACGGTAATCAGCAAAAAGGCAATAGCCGCCAATATCCAGGTGAATTTGTTGTTCAGCGATGATTTGGCAATGCGGATGACGGTGTCGAGGATCAGTGCCGCCGATGTCGCTTTGATGCCGGTGAACACCATCTGCACATAAGGGTTTTGTTCAATATTCAGCAAAACCACCAGGATGGCAATAATGGAGAGGAAGGCCGGCAGGATGGTGCCTAGGGCTGCCACGATGCCACCCTTGATGCCTGAGATGCGGATGCCGATGAAGATGGACGAGTTGATGGCGATGATGCCGGGCAGCGACTGCGACAGGGCAATGATGTCGACCATATCCTGCTCCGAAATCCACTTTTTCTTCTCGGTGAATTCGGCCTGGATGAAGGGAATCATGGCCAATCCGCCCCCAAAGGTGAAAAAGCCTATTTTGAAAAAGGCGGTGAATAGCTGAAGCAATTTTCGTGGTTCTGACACAGTATTTGATTTGTTTGCTTTCGGTTATGGTTAGTGGTGCAGGTAATCGTCGAATGATTCGGGGTCACCATCGGGTTCCAGGTGGATGAATATGTCGGAGCGTGGCAAGGCTTCTTCCAAGTCGCGCTCGATGAGTTTGGTCAGCTCATGCCCCCGTGTGACGCTCCAGCTGCCGGGCACCAGCAGGTGAAAGGTGATGAAGTTGCGCGACGAGGCCCGGCGGGTGTACAAAGCATGGTATTGGATGTTGCTGTTTTCGTGTTTCTTCAAGATGGTGTTGATAATCTTCATATCTGCCTCAGGCAAGGCTTGATCCATCAAGCCCGACACCGAACGGCCAATCAGTTTGGTGCCGGTGAATACGATATTGATGGCCACCCCGATGGCAATGACCGGGTCGAGCCACAGCCACCCGGTGAAATGCACCAGTATGAGGCCTGCAATCACGCCGCCCGTGGTATAGACATCGGTCATCAAATGGTGCGCATCGGCCTCTAGGGTGATGGAGTGGTGGCGCTTGCCGGCTTTTAATAAAATTATGGCCGTGATCCAATTGACCGCCGTGGCCGATGCCGATATTATAAGACCTAGGCTGATCGAGGCAATGGGCTGTGGATGGATCAACCGGGTGATGGCGGCATACCCAATGGAGATGGCGGCCACCAGGATCAGGATTCCTTCGATGACGCTCGAGAAATACTCGGCCTTGTGGTGCCCAAAGGGATGGTTTTGGTCCGGTGGGCGTAGGGCAATGGTGAGGGCCACCAGCGCAATGACGGCTGCAACGAGGTTGATCACCGACTCCATGGCATCGGACAGTAGACCCACCGAGTCGGTCATTTGCCAGGCCACCGTTTTCAGCGTGATGGTGATGATGCTGGCTGCAATGGAAAGCCAGATAAACCGAATGGGTGATTCTTTTGTTATTTCGCTCATTATAAGTGATTGATGATGATGTGCGGAGATGCAGCCATCAATGTCAAGTGCAAAAATAGCAATTTATTGATTAATGTTGAAGTCGTTGAACCGGCGATTGTTGCAAATAATGTAAGTAATGAAAAGGAAATATTGTTGTAATTCCCACCCCCTAACCCCCTAAAGGGGGTACATGCAATAGTCAAGTCAATCAGACAGTTGATGAAAGTCCCCTTTAGGGAAACGAAGTGCGGCAGAGCCGAGCGCTCTGTTTACTCTCTGCAGCTGTAGGCAGAGAGTAAAAGCCCGTCCGGCTTGAGGACAAAATATTGAAATGAATGGGGTTTGTTGAGATTTTCAGCAAGTCTTAATTGGTTTGACATGACCAAAGTGTGGTGATTTTGCTTAATTTTATGGCGAAATTGAATGTTATGACCAAACTTGATGCCTGGATGAAGGCGTTCCGGCTACGGACGCTGGCTTTGTCCTTTTCTGTGATTGCCATGGGGAGTGCGGTGGCCTTCCAGCATGGTTTTTTCCATTTGGAAGTGATGTTGCTGGCTTTGCTCACCACACTTTTCCTGCAGATTCTTTCCAACTTGAGCAACGATTATGGCGATGCCATCAGTGGGGCCGATCATGCCGGACGTGTGGGGCCTTCGCGCATGGTGCAGTCTGGCCGCATCACCCCTTCTGAGATGAAACGCATGATGTTTCTGTTTAGTTTGTTGGCTTTAATTTCAGGGATTTTGCTTTTGATGATTTCTTTGGGCGACCTTTTGAGTTGGCAGTTTGGCCTCTTCCTCTTGTTGGGGCTGGGTGCCATTGCAGCAGCCATAAAATATACGGTTGGTGTTAAGCCTTATGGTTATATGGGGTTGGGCGACCTGTTCGTCTTTTTATTTTTCGGATTAGTGGGTGTTGTAGGTACCTATTTTCTGCATGCTGCCTCTTTCAATTGGCTGGTGGTACTGCCGGCCACAGCGGTGGGATTATTGAGTGTGGGTGTGTTGAATGTGAACAATATGCGCGATGAGGAGAGCGACCGCCGTGCCGGTAAAACAACCCTGATCGTCAGGCATGGCCGCTCGTGGGGGCGGACTTACCATCTGGTGCTGGTGTTGGTTGCCGTGCTTTCGATGGTCGTTTATACGGTGATGGTGGAAGGCAACTGGCTCAATTGGCTGTTTTTATTGGTGTTGCCCTTGCTGTTGCGCCACTTGCAAGCTATTTTCAAAACCGAAGAGCGTGCTGCACTCGATCCGCAGCTGAAAATATTGTCGTTGTCAACCCTGTTGATGACCGCCCTCTTTTTTGTCGGTATGTTGTTTTAATACATGGTGTTATGTTGAAAGCCGAATATGAAAAACTGGTGCTTCATTTCAAGCGTCCATCGGGCACTTCGCGGGGCGTGCTCACCGAAAAGGTGAGTTACCTGGTGCGCATCACCGACGATCGTTTGCCCGGTGTTGCAGGCCTTGGAGAGTGTTCGCTGATTCCGGGTCTGAGTCCCGATGAGGTGCCCGGTTATGAGGAGCATCTGCAATGGGTTTGTCAGAATATTGACCAACTACAATATCGTTTCCATCAAGAGTTGTTGCTGTTTCCTTCCATCCGTTTTGGAGTGGAAACCGCCCTGCTCGACCTTCGTAAGGGAGGCACGCAGCATTTTTTCGACACTTCTTTTGCTGCCGGAGAGGCAGGAATCCTTATCAATGGCTTGATTTGGATGGGCAACCTCGCCTATATGATGGAACAGGTGGAGGCCAAGTTGGCAAACGGGTTCTCCTGCCTGAAGATGAAGATTGGCGCCATCGGAATTGAGCAGGAATTGGCGGTGTTGCGTTCCATCCGCAGCCGTTACGCGGCCACCCAGCTCCAGTTGCGTGTGGATGCCAACGGCGCTTTTACCGAATCGCAAGCCATGCCCGTATTGGCGCAGTTGGCCGATTTGCAGGTTCACAGCATCGAACAGCCTTTGGCGGCTGGGCAATGGGAGGCGATGGGCCGAGTTTGTCAGCAATCGCCCATCCCGGTTGCCCTCGATGAGGAGCTGATTGGTCTTTACGATGCCACACAGCGCATGGAGATGCTGGGAGCCATCCAACCTCAGTACATCATATTGAAACCCTCGTTGCTGGGTGGATTCCAAGCCTCGCAGGAGTGGATTGCATTGGCCGATTCGCTCAATATCGGTTGGTGGGTCACCTCGGCGTTGGAAGCGAATGTGGGGTTGAATGCCATCGCGCAATGGACCTCAACGTTCAAACCATCCATGCCTCAAGGGTTGGGGACAGGTGCACTCTACACCAATAATGTGCCTTCTGGGCTTTGTATCCTAGGCGAACAATTGTGGCTCAAAGCATGAAAAATAGATTTCAATCGTTGATCATCGATGGTATCAGCTATTCGCGCGATGAGCTGCTGAACGTTGTTGTACCGATGCTGAACCAATCTGGGACGGCGTGGAAACAACACATCGGAGAATTCATTACCCAGTGGTTGGACGAAACGGATTCCATCGTGGTGAAGACTTCTGGCTCAACGGGTGAGCCCAAGTTGATTTCGGTTTCAAAAGAGGCCATGGTGCTTTCAGCACAAAAGACCATTCGTTTTTTTTGCCTGGAGCCCCGCACCCGAGCATTGCTCTGTCTGCCTGCCTCCTATATTGCCGGCCGCATGATGCTGGTGCGGGCTTTTGTGGGGCAATGGGATCTTCATTTTATTCAGCCCAACAATTTGCCTGAAGCTTTGGGGGATGGCGGCAGTTACGACATGGCTGCCTTGGTGCCACTCCAGCTGGAGCAGTTGCTGGCCGCCGGGTTTGATTTTTCCCGCATCAAGACCATCATTGTGGGTGGGGCACCTAGCTCCAATGCCCTTAGGGACTCTTTGGCCGGCTTCAATATTTGGGAAACCTATGGTATGACCGAAACGGTTTCGCACATTGCCCTGCGCAAGATGGGGGAGGCGTGGTTTTATCCTTTTCAGGATGTTTTTTTGTCGGTGGACGCCCGGGGCTGCCTTTGCATTGATGCGCCCGGCATCACGGATTCCCCTCTGACCACCAACGATGTGGTGGATTTGCAACCCGATGGTTGTTTTCGTTTTCTCGGGCGCGCCGACCATGTGATCAACAGCGGTGGCATCAAGCATTTTCCCGAAGAGCTGGAAAAAAAACTGGCGGGTTGTTTTTCGGTTTCTTTTCTTCTCATTGGCCTGCCCGATGCCAGCTTAGGTGAAAAAATTGTGTTGGTGTTGGAGACTGATGTTGTTGATGAAGCAGCCATTCTTGAAAAACTGAAGACTCAGCTCAATAAATATGAAATTCCCAAAGCGGTGATGGCTTTGAACGCTTTCCCCCATACTGGCAGTGGAAAAATCGACCGACCAGCCGTGCGTCGATGCCTACTTAAAAAGATTCGTTGATGCTGATAATTGCCTGTTTCATGCGGAAAATAGGCATTCCTTCACTTTTATTGTCATTTGTCATTCGTGGTGTTGCCATTATTTGTTTATTTTGTTGGTTGGGAATATTTTTTAGAATTCAATTAACATTTTAAATATGCGACAGATGAATTTACAGATGAAATCATTGGTGATGGCGCTTTGCATGACCCTGCCGGCGCTGGCACAAGAGAAAAAAGAGGGTTACCAGTTTCAAACTGTTGTTGACTTGCCGGCCACTCCGGTGAAGGATCAATTTCGCAGCGGCACTTGCTGGAGTTTTTCGGGCATCTCCTTTTTGGAGTCGGAGATGTTGCGCATCGGCAAAAAGCCGGTGGATCTCTCCGAGATGTTTGTGGTACGCCATTGCTATGCCGATAAGGCTCAGCGATATGTGCGCCTGCATGGTTCGTTGAACTTCGGTGGGGGCGGAGCTTTTCACGATGTGATCTATGTAATGTCAAAATATGGCATGGTGCCCGAAAGTGCTTATGCCGGCCTCAACTACGGCGAGACAGGCCACGTGCATGGCGAAACCGACGAGGTGCTGAAATCTTATGTGGACGGTGTGGTGAAAAATTCCAATAAGAAACTGACCACCGCTTGGTTTCAAGGGTTCAACGGCATCCTGGATGCCTATTTTGGTAAATTGCCCACCAGTTTTGAGGTGGATGGTAAGTCGTTTACGCCTCAGAGTTATGTGAACGAGGTGATGGGCTTGAATGCCGACGATTATGTTCAGTTAAGCAGCTATACGCACCATCCTTTCTACTCCACTTTTGCCATTGAAGTACCCGACAACTGGTTGTGGGGTCACGTGTACAACCTGCCATTGGATGAGTTGATCCAGGTGATGGATTATTCACTCAACGAGGGCTATACCATTGGCTGGGCTACCGATGTAAGCGAGAAAGGATTTTCGCACCGCAATGGTGTGGCCATCGTGCCTGTCACCGATGAAAAAGAGATGTCGGGTTCCGAACGTGCCAAATGGGAAAACATGAGCAAGGAGCAAAAGCAATCCTATGGTTTCGATGGCCCTGTTCAGGAAATGAATGTTACCCAAGAGTTGCGTCAGCAGGCTTTCGACAATTATTTGACTACCGACGACCATGGCATGCACATCACCGGTATGGTGAAAGATCAAAATGGCAATGTTTATTACAAGGTTAAGAATAGTTGGAATGTGGACAGTAAATACGAAGGCTACCTTTATGCCTCGGTGCCTTTTGTTCGCTACAAAACCATGAGCATCATGGTTCACAAGAATGCCATTCCAAAAGAGATCAAGAAGAAGCTTGGTTTGAAATAATTGCTTTGAGGGGGTAGCCGGTTGGTTACCCTCTTTTTTTTCTGGTGAATGAGTAGATGGCCAAGGCCATCCATATCAGGGTAAAACATATTTTATGCGCCGGGGTGAAGGGCTCTTGGTAGATATAAACTCCAATGATGAGGCTGATGGATGGCGATAGGTATTGCACAAAGCCTAGTGTGGTGAGCGATACGCGTTTGGCGCCTTGGGCAAATAGCAGCAAGGGTACCGAAGTGGCCACGCCGGTGAGTACCACCAATAAGATGGTGGCCAGAGGTAACTCCTGATATGTCATAGTATTGTTGGCTTGGAAAACCAAATACCCCAAAGCAAATGGTGCCACCATCAAGGTTTCGGCCGTCAATCCGGTGAGTGGGTTGAGCGACGACATCTTTTTTACCAAACCATACAGCGCGAAAGAGACCGACAGGGAGATGGCCACCCAAGGTACGCTGCCGAATTGGTAGGTGAAATAAGCTACACCTAAAAATGCCAGAATGATGGAGAGGGTTTGCCAAAGATCCCTTTTCTCGCGCAAAACCACGCTGCCCAGTAATATGGTGAGCAGTGGGTTGATGTAATAGCCCAGGCTTGCCTCCACGATGTGGTTGTTGTTGACGGCCCAAATGTAGATGAGCCAGTTGACACTGATCAGGATCGAAGCCGCAACAATGGCCAGTGTGGTGCGCTTTTTCTTGAAGGCCTGCCCGAACTCTTTCCACCGTTTGCTCAGGGTGATGACGCCTGCCAAAAAGAGGAACGACCAAAAGATGCGGTGCGCCAGGATATCGCCTGCCGGAATGGCTTTCAACTGCTTCCAATAGATGGGGAGTAGCCCCCACAGGATATAGGCGGCAATGGGATAGAGGATGGCTCGGTTGGATGGCTTTTCCATGAATCTGATGTATTGGGTGGTTTTCGGGGCGAAGATACGCTTTCGAGGGCGAATTGTTGCCGGAGTTCCATCATTTTCTTGGTTTGCTTATCCCCGGGGCAATCCCCGGGGCTGAAAAAAGCTGTCTATTTGGGACGATTGAAGATGTCGCCGCTATGGATCTGAATAGAATTTGATCTAAAATCTGGACTTCCAGGCTTGTTGACTTCTAGGCTAGTAGACTTCAAGACTTTTTGACTTCTCCTCACTGGTACAAATAGTATGGTTTTGCTTTCTGCCGGAAGGGCTCCACATCTTTGGTCCACAACTGCTTGATGTCGTCCACCTTGAAGGCTTTGGTGAATTCCTTGCGAATTTTGTCGCTGCCGCATACTTTGTCGAACATGCTGTGGCGGCTTGGTTCGCACAACTCAAACACATTTTGGTCGGGGTAGAGCTTGTGGCACTCCTGCAACACATAGAATTGAACCAGCGAGAGGTTGGCCTGCTGGTAGTCGGTCAGGTGAACCTGCACGCCATGCACAGTTTTCCCTTTAGAGGTGCTGTAATACGGTTTGTAATGGATGGGACGGAATATCATCCCTTGGAGATTGAGCCGGTTTAGGGCGTTGGCCAGCGCTTCGGCATCGATCCATTCGGCGGCAAAGAGCTGGAATGGCATGGTGTAACCTACGCCGATGTTGAGCACGTAGAGCTCGCCCAGAATACCGGTGATGGGGTAGAATACCGAGGTGATGGCGTTGGGGATGTGCGGTGAGGAGGCTACCCAGGGGAGTCCGGTCTGTTCGAAATCCATGCGGCGGTTCCAACCTTCCATCTTGACCACGGTCAGCTTGCATTGGACGCCATTTTTCAACAGTCTTTCCTTGTTCAGGAAAAGAGCCAGTTCGCCCACGGTGAATCCGTGAATGTACGGGATGGGAAATTGGCTCACGAACGAGGTGAAAGCCGGCTCGGTGATCATTCCTTCAATTTTTTCACCCCCCAGCGGATTGGGGCGGTCCAGCACCACAAACTCGATGTTGTTTTCGGCTGCCGCCTCCATGGCCAGCCCCATGGTGCTGATGAAGGTGTAGGAGCGCGATCCGATGTCTTGGATGTCGTACACCAGCACGTCCACGCCTTTGAGCATCTCTGCCGAGGGTTTGTGGTTCTTGCCATATAGGCTGAACACTGGTACGCCGGTTTTTGTATCCACCGAAGAGGCCACCTGCTCACCCGCATCAAAATCGCCCCTTACGCCATGCTCGGGGCCATACAAAGCCACCAGCTTGATGCCGGGTGCCTGGTGCAACAAGTCCACAGTGGAGTTTAAGCGGCTGTCCACTCCCGTTGGGTTGGTGATAAGCCCCACCCGTTTGCCTTTGAGGATGGCAAAATTCTGTTCCTTCAAAACTTCAATGCCTGTTTTTACTTTTTGGGCCATTAGGGTTGGTCCAAGTGCCAGAATGAGGACAATCAACAGATAATTAATTCTTGTCATACAAAATTTATTAGTCAATTTTTAAATTCAATGCATTGCAATATTTATGTTTTGGCTAAAATAAGCAAATGATTGTGAAAAACAAACAAGATTTGTCATATATGTTATTAGTTGTCCGTTTTGACTCTTTCCTCCAGTAATTTTCGGTAGATGGCCTGGTTTTCATCGTCGAAGACGCAAATGGTCACGTCCATTTCTAAGTTATGCTCCTTCTTAAATTTTACAATGGCTTCAAGTGCAATTTTTGCAGCTTCCTGTTTTGGAAAGTGGTAAACACCGGTGCTGATGCAGGGGAATATGATGGATCGGCACCCATGCTCCGTGGCCAGCCGGAGCGAGTTGGTGTAGCAATTTGAGAGCAAATGGGCTTCGTGGCTTTTGCCGCCATGCCAGACTGGTCCTACTGTATGGATGATGTGTTGAGCCTTGAGCTTGAATCCTGGCGTTATCTTGGCTTCCCCTGTGCGGCAGCCATGGAGTGTGCGGCAATAATCCAGCAGTTCCTTCCCTGCAGCGCGGTGTATGGCGCCATCAACGCCACCGCCTCCCAACAGCGATTCGTTGGCGGCATTCACGATGGCATCGGCCTGCAGATGGGTGATGTCCCCTTTGATAATTGTAATGTCCATGGTTTTTGTTTTTCCCAATAAAAACAAAAGAAATGAAATGTGCCACTTCCTGTTTGATAAATATCATAAAAAGAACTGGCAATTGTTGATGCGTGGATGGATTGGCAGGGTTATATTTGCGCCATAAAATGATTTCACAATTATTCTCTAGATAATGGAAGGTGGACTGAATTGTTTTTTTGTTGATTTGTTGAAGCGCGAAGTGGTGCCGGCTTTAGGTTGCACCGAGCCCATCGCGGTTTCGCTGGCGGTGGCCAAAGCGCGCGAGGTTCTTGGCCGTGAACCTGAAGAGGTGGTGGTGTTTGTCAGTCCCAACATCTTCAAAAACGGCATGGGCGTTGGGATTCCTGGAACCGGTAAGGTGGGATTGCACATGGCGGCCGCTTTGGGGTGTACTTATGGTAACTCCTCCGATGGCTTGGCCTTGCTAACAGGCGTGACGCCCGAGGCTGTGGCACATGCAAATCAATTGATTGACGCCTCGCGCATCCGGATCGATATCAATGCCGATATCGACAAGCTTTATGTGGAGGCAGTTTGCCGCTCAGGCAACCATCAGTCGCGCGTATGCATTAAAAGCCAACACAACAACATTGTTTTGGTCGAACTCGATGGCGAGGCGCTGGAAGGCGATCGGGAGCTCTTGAAACCCAACCCAACCACGGTGAGCTTTATCCCCGACAGCCGACTGTCCATCGCCTCCATCTATGAATTTGCTACCACGGTGCCCGTCCACGATATTCGGTTTTTATTGGAGGGGGCTGAAATGAACCGTAAAATTGCCGATGAAGGCTTGCGGGGCGATTATGGTTTGAAAATTGGTAAAAGCATCAAGAGTAGAGTGGATCGCCATCTCTTGGCCGAGGATATTCAAAACTATTGTGTGGCCATGACCACCGCCGCATCGGATGCCCGCATGGCAGGCCATATTTTGCCGGCCATGAGCAATTCGGGATCGGGCAATCAAGGGATTACTGTGATGCTGCCCGTGGTGGCTGCGGCCGACAAACTGGCGAGCGATCAGGAGTCTTTGGCTCGAGCCTTGGCCATTAGTAACTTGGTGGCCATTCACATCAAATACCAGATGGGGCGCTTGGGTGCCTTGTGTGGAGTAGCTGCTGCCGCTGCCGCATCGGCTTGTGGTATTGTCCTGTTGATGGGGGGCGATTTGGAAAAGATGAATCACGCCATTAAAAATGTGGTAGGCAACCTCACCGGCATGATTTGCGACGGCGCCAAAGTGGGTTGTTCACTTAAAGTCTCCTCAGCGGTCAGTGCCAGCGTGAGCTCGGCGTTGATGGCCATGGACGGCATCTGCATTCAGCAAACCGATGGCATTGTCACCGAAGAGGTGGAAAACACCATCAGTAATTTTGCCCGCATCGGCTCCGATGGCATGGTGGAAACCGACAAGATGATCATTGAACTGATGCTGAAAAAGCAGGGGTGATACCATATCAGCAAAAAAGAAGAACCGTTGGCCTTCCCTCGTTACTGGGAAATCCAACGGTTCTTTATCTTTTGGCAGCCAATCTCCTTAATCGTCGCGGTTCTCCTGTTTGAACTGCTTGGGATAGATGAAAAGTTCTGTTTTTCCTTCCCTTGAATTCACCTCTTTCCACGAATCCACATGGAAGTTGATCACCACGGTGGCTGTGGTGGGGAAATGGAAGAAGTTACCGTCGGTCAGGTTGATGGCCAGCATGGCAATCTCCGGATTGTGGCCGATGACGCAAATCTGGTTGTGCTCATCGGGTTGCTGGTTCAAGAAGGTGACGAACTCCCCCGAGGTGTATCCATCGTAGATAAACTGCTGCAAGGCAATCTTCTCTTTGGGGTATTCAAAGGTCTGTGCAAAAATGTGGGCAGTCTGTTCTGCACGTTTGGCCGGGCTCGCGATCATCAGGCCGGGTTGGATGCCATGTTCTTTGAGTTTTTCGGCAATCAGCTTAGCATCGACATGTCCACGGGGCTTCAGTGGTCGGAAATAATCGTTTTGACCGGCAACCAGGTTTTCAGTTTTTGAGTGCCGTATGAGTATCAGCTTTTTCATCTGTTTTCAGTTAATTTCGTTTTCAGTTGTTGGTTTTGCTCCAGGAGCATGGCGTAAGTGTCGTGCTGCGCCCTGATGGGGTTTTGGGCATCGTTTGTGGGTTTGATGTTTTGCAATTGCCCGTCAATCAGCCGAGCCTTGGTGTTGTCGTGCAATTGCAATTCCAGTATTTTTGATATTTCATCCTTCAGTTGCTCGTCCTCAATGGGAAATGCAGTTTCAATACGTCGGTTGATGTTCCGGTTAAGCCAGTCGGCCGAGGAGAGGTACATCTCTTTGTTGCCGCTGTTCCCGAATACCCACACCCTGGCGTGTTCCAAATAGCTGTCTACCAACCTGACCAGCCGTATGTTGCTGCTGTAAGGCTGGTTGGGAACCAGGCAGCAAATTCCGCGGATCAGGAGGTCAACCTTCACACCGGCTTCACTGGCTTCGTAGAGCTTGTTGATCAGGAGTTTGTTTTGGATGCCGTTCATCTTGAGCAGGATGTATCCCCCGATGCCCGCATTGGCCAACTCGATTTCCCGGTTGATTTTTTCCATAATGGCGGCCTTGAAGTTGATCTGGGTCACCAGCAACTTTTCCAGTTTTGGTTTCCGGGCTTGGTCTTCCAGGTAACCGAATAGTTTCTCCATGTCGGCAATGATCTCATCCTTGCAGGTGAAATAACCATGGTCGGCATATTGGCGGGCTGTCTTTTCGTTGAAGTTGCCGGTGCTCAGGTAGGCGAACGACCGTTTGCGAATGCCGTTGGCCTTGCGGATCACCAATGCCATCTTCGCATGAACTTTCAGACCCGGGATACTGTAGATGATCTTGATGCCGGCTGCCTTCATGATTTCGGCAAAATGGAGGTTGTTCTCCTCGTCGAACCGAGCTTTTACTTCTACGAAAACGGTCACCTTTTTGTGGTTGCGTGCGGCAGCAATCAAGGAGTTTACTACCGCCGAGTTGGTGGCCACCCGGTATTGCGTTACTTTTATCTCTTCCACCTTGGGATCGATGGCTGCCTCGTTCAGAAATTTGATCACATAGTCGAAAGAGTGGTAAGGATAGTGCAACACGCGTTCGCGCTGCTTGATGGCGGCAAACACCGATCCGCTCAGCTCCATGTCGTAGGGCCTGATGGGAGCCGGGGTATGCCAGTCCAGCTTGGGCGCATAAGGGTTGGGGAACTTGAAGAAGTCGTGCAGGTTGAGGTAACGGCCCGATTCCACCAACTCCGATCGGCTGAAGTCGAAGGTTTCCAACAGGAACTGCAGCAAATCGGTATCAATCTCCCGGTCGTGGTGGAAACTGGCGGGTAACCCCGTGTTGCGTCTCGACAGGTTTTTCTTGATTTTCTCCACCAGGTTGCCCGAAAACTCATCGTCAATGCCCAGGTCAGCATCGCGTGCCAGTTTCACACTCCAGGCGCCTTCAATCTCGTAACCTGGGAACAGCTCCTGTAGGTTGTGGCGAATGATGTCGTCGATAAAGACGATGTGGTGCGAACCATCGGTTTGGGGCAGCCTGATAAAGCGGGGTAAGTCGTTGGTGGGCAGCTTCACCAAGGCATAGATGGGACGACGTTTGGTTGGTTGGTTCTGCTGTTTTTTCCTGGTCAGCAGCTTGATGGCAAAGTAAAGCCGGTTGTCGCGCAGGAAGGAACGCGTCCCGCGGTTGAGCAACACCGGTTGCAGGAAAGGAATTATTTCAGTGTAGAAATAATCCTTCATAAAGGCCAGGTGCTTGGCGTGGGTTGGTAAATTGTGCTCGTAAAGGATGATACCGTTTTCGCGCAACCCATTCAATATCTCTTTTTCGAATATCAGGCTGAATTCAATCAATTGCTCTGTCACCAATGCGTTGATCTGTTTCAATACCGCAGCGGGATTGGTGATATCGGGTAGGGGGGTGCCTGCCTCGGCCGCATTGCGGTACTCGGCCACGCGCACTTTGTAAAACTCATCGAGGTTCGACGAGTAAATGGCCAAAAACTTCAACCGCTCATACAAGGGTAGATCAGAATCCCTGGCTTCTTCCAACACCCTGTGGTTGAAAGAAAGCCAGCTGATATCGCGGTTAAAATATTTGTACTTTTTTCCCATGGATGACATTGTGGATTGAACCTAAAATTATTAAAAAAATGAATATGTTTTTAGTTTTATAGGCTATTTAAATAAAAATTTTCTGGTTATACTTGTGCTTTATTATACAACCCTAAAACAATTGGATGACCAAGATCGGTTTGATTTCTGATACCCATAACCATTTCGACCCCCGCTTTTATGAGCTGTTCAAGGATGTTGACCAGATTTGGCATGCCGGCGATGTTGGTGACGTGGCGGTGCTAGATGCCATGGCAGCATTCAAACCCTATAAGGCAGTTTACGGGAACATCGATGGCACCTCCATCCGCCACCAGCTTACCGAACACCTAAGGTTCCAATGCGAAGGGGTGGATGTGTGGATGACCCATATTGGAGGTTATCCTGGTAAGTATGCTCCCGGAATTTCGGGGGTGATGAAGGTGGATGCTCCAAAGCTTTTTATTTGTGGACATTCGCATATCCTAAAAGTTATTTACGACAAGAAATACGGTTGCCTGCACATGAACCCCGGTGCCTGCGGCCTTTCTGGGTTCCACCATGTGCGCACAGCCTTGCGCTTTGCCATTGATGGGGGTGAAATCAAAAATCTGGAAGTCATAGAGTTGGGCTCCAGGGGTTAATAAAACGAAAAGGAATGGAAACCATTGTTGATTATTTTGTAGAAATCTTCCATCTGGATAACCATTACGAGTTGCCGCTCAATGTGGTGGTGCGGCTCAACGAGTTGGATCGGGCTTCCCGGGGCGACCTGAAAAGCCGTTTGTTCAACGAAGCCAAACGGCTGGGGCAAAATGGCGACGGGCTGCGTGCCATCCGCTGGCTCGAAAATGCTTTCTTGCTGATTGAGAAAAATTCGTTCCGCTACCACCAGGTGCTTTTTAGCCCTGGCAAGGACATTCCCGAGAACATCGCTTTTTTGCTCGACCAAGCCACTTCCTCAATTGATTTGTGCGTCTTCACCATCAGCGACTCTCGCTTAGCCAATAAATTGATGGAAGCTCACCAACGCGGTGTGAAGGTGCGCATCATCACCGACGACCAGAAATGTTTCGACGATGGGTCGCAGGTCTTTAACCTTAGTCGTGGCGGCATCCCGGTCAAGACCGACGATTCGCGCTACCACATGCACCACAAGTTTGCCGTGGTGGATGGCCGCCTAGCCTTTTCGGGCAGCTACAATTGGACCTACACGGCTCAAAACCACAACCAAGAGAACCTGGTGATTACGACCAACTACACCATTGTGCATCAGTTTATGGAAGAGTACGATGCGCTATGGCACCAGATGGTGTGGCTGAAACCACACAGAGGATGAATAATGAGCGTAAAAGCCCGTCCTGCTTGAGGACAGATTCGATTTTTTAAATAACTGGTTATGAAAAGATATATTGTTTTGTTGTGGCTGCTGATGGTGGGGGTGACCGTTTTTGCCCAGGTCACCATGATTGCCCATCGTGGCGCGTCGTTTGAGGCGCCCGAAAACACCTTGGCCTCAGTGCGTGAAGCATGGCGGCAGGGCGCCGATGCGGTTGAGATAGACATTTGGACAACCCGCGATGGTAAGATTGTCCTACTCCATGATCGGAGCACCAAACGCACCACCGGCACCGATCTGTTGGTGGACAAAACCCGATGGGATGTGATTAAAACATTGGATGCCGGGGCGTTTAAGGATTCCGTTAAGTTTGCAGGCGAAAGGATTCCATTGCTCGAAGATGTATTGAAAGAGGTTCCGCAAGGAAAGAAACTGGTGGTTGAAATCAAGTGCGATGCTTCGGTGGTGCGAAAGCTGAGGCGGGTTGTCCGTAAGAGTGGCGTGGCCGACCGGGTGGTATTCATTGCCTTCAACTGGGAGACGATTAAAAAGACGGCCAAATACTTTCCCGAAAATGATTGCTATTGGTTGTGCGGGAAACAGGAAGTTTTGGATTCCAAAATTTCCGAGGCTTCGGCTGCCGGGTTTAAAGGGGTGGATTTGCACTGGTCTTTGGTTGATGAGGCATTGATGATCTTTTGCCGTGAGCACCAATTGGATGTAATTGCCTGGACGGTCGATAAGCTCGAGGAAGCCAAGCGTTTAAGTGAGTTGGGCGTTAGTGGCATCACCACCAACCGCCCAGGATGGTTGAAGGGGCAGGTGGAAAAATGATTTCCGATTGGGCGGACTAATTACTTAAATTAATGAAAAGTACGGTAACCCAATGTCGTAATAGGGATAATTCATGGTGAAAGAAACGTATTTGGTGAAATTGGTCTATTTTTGCAATGGCGATTGCTGGCGCACCTTTGTTCTTGATTTGTTAAAAGTATTGATATGAATTACTTAGAGTCTTGTAGGCGATTGTTGGGTATCGCCCCTCCTGTATTTATAAACTTTTCGCCCAAATTTTTCTATTATTTACGCTGTATATCACGGGAATTGGCGCCGATCCCGAGTGTGAAAAAAATAATGGCTAAGGCCGAAGAAGGATTGAGCGAACAGCAGTGGAAATCGGTGAGGGAAAGAGTCGATTACTACAATAAACTATCAAGTGTAGATGTTTATTTAAAAGAGCTACCATTGCTGGCAGATTTTCGTATCCCCAGTAAAACGCGTGTTTATTATTTCGATACTTTTGAATATTCACGCTATTTTCGGAAGCGCTTAAGGATGAATATGGTACCAGGGGATGTTGTGAGGGTGCCGGTTTTGCCTTCCATCGTGAAAAGCCGCCCCATTCAAGAGGATAATGCCAATTCTGTGCTGTTGAATCTTGATAAGCATCGTCATTTCAGGTTTGTCAACGATTCTGTGGATTTCAAGGATAAGAAGAATATCCTTATAGGGCGGGCTGTTGTTAGGCAGGAGCACCGAATTCGGTTTTATAGGCAATACTTCGGTCATCCCATGTGTGATTTGGGTCAAATCAACAAAGATAAAAACCTAGAATGGATCAAGCCAGCCATGAGCATTGGCGACCATCTCAACTACAAGTTTATCCTCAGCTTGGAAGGAAATGATGTGGCGACCAACTTGAAATGGGTCATGTCCTCAAATTCTATTGCCGTGATGCCGCGACCCAAATTCGAAACTTGGTTTATGGAGGGGACATTGAAACCAAATTACCATTATATTGAGATAAAAGATGATTTTAGTGATTTGGAAGAACAATTGAACTACTATATCGCAAATCCGGAAGAAGCCGAAGCGATTGTTCGAAATGCCCACGCTTATATCAGTCAATTCGCCAATCCTTTGGTTGAAGATATTACTTCATTACTGGTTTTGGATAAGTATTTTAGAGAAACAGGTCAGAACCCATAACCAGTTTGATCGATTCGTAACAATCTAATCTATAGTTGGAGTTGATCTGCCTTGCCTGATCCTTCCGTTCCCCACGATATCGTGTGGAAACGGAAGGATTTTTATTTGGATGTGTCTTTTTCTCAATACTCGTTGACCAATCGGTACTCCTGGTCGTTGTAGGTCCAGCCCAGCACATTGGCCATCAAGGGCACCAGGCAGTTGGCGGTTTTCTTGTTGCCGCGGTAATTGGGGTGGCCATCCGAACCATAATCCTTTTCGTAGCTGAGCAGCCCAACGGGCAGGCCGGCAAAGTAAACCTTGGCACCGGGGTGGAGCACCCGGTAGTTTTCAACCACTTCTTTTACAATGGAATAGCACGGCTCGTTGGTCATGGGGCCCACGATGCAAAACACTGGGATGTTGCCATACACTTCGAGTACTTTGTCGATCTGCTTTTCGTACTGTCGCTGGAAATAGGCCTTGTCGGGGTGTGGCTGGGTGGAGTAATCGTTGGTGCCTAGGTTGATGACAAAGGCATCGGGCTGCCAACGTTTGAAATCCCACATCAGGGTGGAGTCGGAATCCATGGTACGCATGAAACGCACAGGCATGGCCGGTTGCCTGGTCGATATTTTGCTTTTGTCGTTGTAGTTGCGCACCATGCCAATGCCGGAGTGGGCTACGATGGAGAAATCGGCATTGAAGGCGCGAGCCACGATGGGCGCGTACGATTTGTAGTTGTTTTCGGTCTCGGGCTTGAACCGTTCTTGTGCCGAAGCGCCCTCGGTACCGTAACCGCAGGTAATGGAGTTGCCCAAGAACTCGATTCGGCGAGTTCGCACCTGTTGGGTAGGTTCTATTTTTTGCTTGGCACCCAAGGTGATGCCATAGAAGGTGCCCACGCCCATGTCGGCTTCCGTCCGTTTGGTGATCATCAACTCATGGCTCCCTTTCCCCTTGATGCTTGGTATCACGAAAATCGAATCGGCTGGTGCATGCAGCACGGTTTTTTGTTCCCCGTCGATGAATACATTGTAGTAATCCCTTTCTCCGCCTTTGAGATGGATGGTGAGCTGCTCACCTGTGAAAGAACAGGCAATGGCTACTCCTGGCCAGTCGAACCGCACGGCTTTGGGGTTGCGGTTGTCGGTGCGCCCCATGTAGCTGAAAGCCGGATGGGCTGCGTCGAAGAAGGTTTGTGACCAGGCATTGCTGCTTAGTACCAATAGGATCAGGATGATCGTATTTTTTAACATTGACATTTTTGATTGGATTAAATTGATGAAATAAAGAATTGTTGTTAAATTTTCTGTTCAAAAATAGGATTTCTTTAGAGGAAGTGTGTGGAATCCGTAAAAAAATGTGATGGAATGTTTGTTTTAGGGTGGATTTTATTTTGAAAATATTTCTATATTTACCGTTTTGGTAGTTAAAAATTGGATTTAACGAATATGATGTTTGAAAAAAAATTAAAAAAGATGGCTGCTGTTGGGCGGATGGCCAAAGGATGAGTATTTTTTTAATGTTTATTAATATAAAGTGTGAGATTATGAAGTATTTATTGTTGGCATTTGTCCTGTTGGGTTTTATGGGTTGTGGTGTCACCCCCAAGCAGGATGTTTCGATTGTGCCATTGCCCACTCAGATGGTTTTAAAGAGTGGAAGCCTGAAATGGAAAAACAACCAGTCGTTGGTGGTGGCCTTCGACAGCGTTCAATTTGAAAATGTGGCCAACCACTGGCAAGGGATGCTGGGTGGCGATTATGGATTTGCTGTTTCAGTTGCCAAAATTGGTGAAGGCGCTGCCGATGTGAGCCTGGTTTATCAAGCCATGGAAAACCCGGAACGTTATGAGTTGGAAGTTTCTTCTCAAGGCGTCACTGTTAAAGCAGGCACCGCTGCTGCTGCGTTCTATGCCTTGCAGACATTCAAACAGTTGTTGCCCCTAAAGGCTGAGCTGGATGGCCGTGGTGTTGCCGTTCGCACTCTGTCGATTGCTGATGAGCCTGTTTTTTCTTACAGGGGCACCCACCTCGATGTGGGTCGTCATTTCTTCACGGCCGATTCCATCAAGCGATTCATCGACATCTTGGCCATGCACAAGATGAACACCTTTCACTGGCACTTGACCGAAGACCAGGGATGGCGCATTGAAATCAAGAAATACCCACGTCTGACCGAAGTTGGTGCTTATCGTCCCAATACAGTCATTGGGCGCAACACCGGCGAGTTTGACAATGTTCCCCATGGTGGTTTCTACACCCAAGAAGAGATCAAGGAGATTGTGCAGTATGCGGCCGACCGCTACATCACCATCATCCCCGAAATTGACATGCCCGGTCATATGTTGGCAGCCCTGGCTGCTTACCCCGAGTTGGGTTGCCGTGGCAAAGGATACGAGGTGGCTCGCCAATGGGGTGTTTTCGACGACGTTCTGTGTGCCGGAAACGAAAAGATGTACACCTTTGTTTACGATGTGCTGGATGAAGTGTTGGCATTGTTCCCATCAAAATACATCCACATTGGTGGCGATGAGTGCCCCAAAGCTGAGTGGAAAAAATGCCCCAAATGTCAAGCTAAAATCCGTCAGTTGAAACTGAAGGACGATGGCGTTCATTCAGCAGAGGAGCAATTGCAGAGCTACTTCACTCATACCGTTGAGAATTATCTGAACGAAAGGGGACGCTTGCTGATCGGTTGGGACGAAATTATGGAGGGTGGTTTGTCAGAAACTGCCACAGTTATGGCTTGGCGCGGCATCAACTATGCCTTTGAAGCGGCAGCACATGGCAACGATGCGGTTTTGACCCCTGGTGGATATTGCTATTTCGACCACTACCAAACCGATGATGTTGAAAATGAACCGTTGGCCATTGGTGGTTATTCCCCTGTTCACCGGGTGTATGGTTATGAGCCCATCAAAAATGATGTGCCCGATTCCATCCGCAAACACATCCTGGGTGTGCAGGCCAATGTGTGGACGGAGTATATGAAGACCTTCAGCCATGTGGAGTATATGTTGTTGCCTCGCTTGGCTGCCTTGAGCGAAGTGGCCTGGAGCAGCGCTCCGAAAGATTACGCTGGGTTCTTGGTTCGTTTGGAGCGTTTTGTGAAACAGTACGACGAGAAGGGTTATAACTATGCCCGCCATATCTTTGATGTTAACAGCGAAATTGTGCGCGACTCGGTGAGCAATGCCATGAGTGTGAAACTGACAGCACTTTCGGGTGCCGACATCCGCTACACCACCGACGGGTCGGAGCCAACGCTTGCTTCGGCAAAATATGAGGCGCCTGTTGTGATTGACCGCAGCATGACTTTCAAGGCGGTGGCTTTTTATGGTGAACGTTCGTCGCGCGTTTTCACTCAAAAATTTGAGTTTAGCTTGGCTACGGCCAAACCCATTAAACTGAACACCACGCCGAATCCTACTTACGCGTTTAATGGCGGTTTGTTGCTCAACGATGGTATGATTGGGACCAAAATTTACCGCACCGGCCGCTGGTTGGGTTATGCGGGTGAAGACCTCTCGGCCACCATCGATTTATTGGCCGCCACAAAAGTATCGTCGGTTGCCATGAATGCATTGGTGATTACCGGCGATTGGATCTTCAGGCCAGTGGCCATTCGGGTGTTTGCTTCGGATGATGATCAAAACTATACCTTAGTGAAGGAGTTGCTGCCCGAAGCGCCTGTGAAGCATGTGGATGCTATTGAGAACTATAAGGTTGATTTTGATGCCGTCACCACACGCTACCTCAAGGTTGAGGTAGAGAGTGTGAAACAGATGCCCGAGTGGCACAGTGGCGCAGGCAAGCCAGCTTATATCTTTATTGATGAAATTTCCGTGAATTGATTGCGGATAAAATATTATAGAAAAGGGCTGCTCAAATCATTGGGCAGCCCTTTTGATTTTGAGGTTCTTTAATCAATTGTTTCAGCGAAGGACTTGATGTTGGCTTTTTGAATGGTTTTGATCCTCTTTTTTTGTGACACGAAGAAGCCCGCAGCAATCACGGTTGTGGTGAGCAATCCAAGGATGAGCGAAATGGTTGGATTCAGCCCCAGCCCCTCTGGTGCGGTCAGTATGTAGGAAACCACCACCGATGTCATAAATAGGGCTGGGATCAAAGCGATCTTGAAGTTCCTCTTCTTTTGCATCAGGTAGGCAGTGATAGTCCACAGCACGATGGCCGCCAACGATTGGTTGGCCCATCCGAAGTAGCGCCATATCAGGTCGAAGTTGATTTGAGTCAGGATCAGGCCAACCACAAAGAGTGGGATGGTGATGTAAAACCGGGACAATATCTTTTTTTGTCCGATGTTGAAGATGTCGGAGATGATCAGTCGGGCACTTCTGAATGCCGTGTCGCCCGAGGTGATGGGCGCCACTACCACGCCGATGATGGCCAGGAAACCACCAATTTTGCCCAGTAGGGAGTTGCATATTTCATTTACCACCCAGGCGGCGTTGTGGTTGGGAGTCGCCATGGTTTCGCCCAGTTCTCGGATGCCGCCGAAAAACGACATGGCAGCAGCTGCCCAAATCAAGGCTACGATGCCCTCGGCAATCATGGCACCAAAAAAGATGCGTTTGCCATCCTTTTCATTGGGCAGGCAGCGTGCCATCATGGGCGATTGGGTGGCGTGGAAGCCACTGATGGCACCACAGGCAATGGTGATGAACAGCAAGGGGTAAATGGGGTGGGAGTCGCCAGCAGGGTGCATGTTGGTCAGGTTTTGGAGGCTGAGCTCTGGTATTTCGTATCCTTGCCAAATTAAGCCCGCGCCAACTCCTATGGCCATAAATATAAAAATAACGCCAAAAATAGGATATACCTTGCCGATGATCTTGTCAACCGGCAGCATGGTGGCCAATATGTAATAGACAAAAATGGCAATGATAAAATAAAGGACATCTAACCCTGTGATGGAGGTTAGGATGGCGGCCGGCCCCTTGATGAAGACCACGCCCACGAGCACCAGTAGCGCCACCGTGAAAAAGCGCATGAACATCATGACCTCCTTGCCCAGGTAGATGCCCACAATTTCGGATATGCTGGCACCCTTGTGGCGAAGGGAGATCATGCCCGACAGGTAATCGTGCATGCTGCCAATAAAGATGCAGCCCAGTACGATCCAAAGGAATGCAACCGGCCCCCATAGCGCTCCTGCAATGGCACCAAAAATAGGCCCCAAGCCTGCAATGTTCAGGAATTGGATCAGGAAAATTTTGATGGCTTTGATGGGTACAAAGTCGATGCCATCGTAGTTGGTAATGGCCGGCGTTGCTTTGTGGCCATCCGCGCCAAAGGTTTTTTCGGTGTAAGCGCCATAGATGAAATAGGCTGCAATCAGGATGATGAATGAAACGAAAAATGTGATCATGGTATCTGTTTTTTTGAAAATCTTAACGGTTCGAATTGATTTTTTCTCTTAAGTATTATTTAATGATTTTTACATCTGTGGTTAGTAAACAATTTTAGTAACCAGTCAGTCTGGTCGTTAGTATCGTGGTTAAGTGGTGTTTTGGTGCTTAACATGTTGGATTAATGTTTGGTAGGTGTGCATTGAATGGTTATTTCTGGTTGGTAAAGATAATTAAAAATCGGTTTGTGTTAATGTGTGCTAAAATAGTTAATAAATTTTTTTAGGAAATGTGGGGTAATTCAAAATAAAAATTGTTTCTTTGTCTTGTGAAAATAAAAAATGTATGACGACGCGCTATTTTTTAAACGATAATTTATCCTCCGACAACGAGAGTCGGCAGATCAAGCAAAGCGCTAAGATTATCCGTTTTCTTGCAAAATCGGATGATCCGGTATCCTTGCCTGTCATTGCCAACCACATCAAGTTGAGTGTGCCCACCATCACGAAGTTGATCAACGATTTGATGGAGCAGGATCTGGTGATGGAGGAGGGTAAAAAGGAGACCGATAATGGTCGCAAACCCAGTGTTTATAGTTTGAAAAAAAACAGGTTTTACACTGTGGGGGTGGAAGTGTTGTTGCGTCGCATACAGGTGAACATCACAGACTTGAACTTGAATACGGTCTTTGTCAGAGAGAATTCATCGTTCCAGCTTGAAAATAGTGAGGCATGCCGTGAGGAGGTGTTGGCATTTATTGGCCAAGCCATTTTTGATTCTGGTATTGCTAAAGATGATATTATTGGCGTAGGTTTGGGTATTACCGGCCGTGTGAATGGTGTCACCGGCCGGTCATACAACTTCTTTGGATTCGACGATCTACCTTTTGCCGAATATTTGTCCAAAGCTCTTGATTTGCCGGTTTACATCGAAAATGACACCCGCGTGATTGGGGTGGCTGAATTGGTGATCGGGAAGGTAAAAAACATCAACAACACCATCATTGTCAACATCAGTCGTGGGATTGGTATGACCATCATTGTGAACAAGAAGATGGTGACCGGGGGAAATGGTTTTGCCGGGGAGTTTGGCCACATGCAGTTTGTGGGTAACGAAGGGCGCCTGTGCATCTGCGGTAAAAAGGGATGTCTCGACACCGAAGTTTCGGGCAAGGCGCTCGAACAGATGTTTGCTGAAGCCTTGGTTGCAGGAGAGCAATCACTGATGCTTCCGGCCGACCGCAGTAGCATTCGCTACGATGATATAATTTCCGCTGCCAATGATGGCGATTACCTGCCCATGACCCTTTTGCAGCAACAGGGTGAAAAGCTTGGGGCTGCCCTGGGAAATATCATTAATTTACTGAACCCCGAGATGATTGTCATTGCCGGCAAGTATTCACGTGCAGGCGGTTTTTTCAGGGACTCCATACGTTCCGGACTTTACAAAACCGGATTGAAAGACCCATTGGCCAATTGCCATATTATCAGCTCCGAACTGGTGCAAAACACCGGAGCCATTGGGGCTGCTGCTATTGTATTGCGTAAATATGACCTGATCTGATTATAATTGGATGAAATATGGAATAAAACTCCTCGCTATTTAATATTGGGGTTTTTAGCAAAAACCTGAAAATCAAACAAGTGTTGTGAAAGCAATGCGAAGTGGTGCATCACGAAAAATGGTGTGGGAGGGATTGGTTTATCTGTATGTTATGTGAATTAATTATAGTTATCGTTATGAAATTTAAGTATTTGCCTTTAGTATTCTTTTTCTTTTCTCTAGGGGGTTGTAAGCCGCCCACACCTTTTACCGAGGTGGTTGTGGTTGGTGGCGGTGCCAGTGGTGTGACAGCCGGCATCCAGTCGGCTCGCATGGGAACCCCCACGCTGATTATTGAAGAAACCACCTGGCTGGGTGGCATGTTGACTGGTGCCGGCGTCAGTGCCATTGATGGGAACTACAATCTTCCCGGCGGTTTGTGGGGCGAATTCAAAGATGAACTGATAAAATACTATGGAAATGACTCCATCCTGAAAAGTGGATGGGTGAGTCATGTGCTCTTTGAGCCATCGGTGGGGGACAAATTGCTGAAACAGATGGTGGCAAAAGAGGAAAATCTATCTGTGATGTACCAAACCTCTGTGGTGCGTGTGCGGCGGATGGATGACAAATGGGAGATTCAACTGAGAGATGCAAAGGGTCAAATAACAAAGTTGGAAGCGGCTGTCGTGATTGATGCCACCGAGCTGGGCGATATTGCGGCTATGTGCGGGGTGGGTTACGATATTGGAATGGATTCCCGTAAAGAGACGGGTGAGTCCATTGCGCCCGAGGAGAAAAACAACATCATCCAGGATCTCACCTATGTGGCCATTCTGAAGGATTACGGCAAGGATATGACCATCGAGCGGCCAGCATCGTACGACTCAACGCTCTTTTCGTGCTGTTGTGCCAACGACTTGTGCATCGCGCCCAAAGAACCACACCGTGTTTGGTCAAAGGATATGATGATGACTTATGGGAAGCTTCCCAACGGAAAGTATATGATTAATTGGCCGATTGAAGGAAACGATTATTATCTGGATGTGATTGAAATGAAGCCAGAAGAAAGGGTTGAAGCCACGAAAGCGGCAAAGGAGTTTACTTTGTGTTTCCTATATTTTATGCAAAAAGAGTTGGGGTTGAATACACTTTACCTGGCCGATGATGAATTCCCCACAGAGGATTTATTGCCTTTTATCCCTTACCACCGGGAGTCACGTCGCATCCATGGTTTGGTGCAATTCACCCTCAATCACATTACCAACCCGTATGAGCAGAAGTTGAAGCTTTACCGTACCAACATCGCGGTGGGCGATTATCCGGTGGATCATCACCATGCCCGTTATCATGGCTGGTCCACGTTGCCCGACCTTTACTTTTTCCCCATTCCATCTTATGGTTTGCCTCTAGGTACTTTGATACCCAAGGAAGTGAAAGGCTTAATTGTGGCTGAAAAATCCATTTCGGTCACCAATCTGGTAAATGGCACCACACGTTTGCAACCGGTGGTTTTACAAATAGGTCAGGCAGCTGGAGCATTGGCAGCCTTGGCGGTCAACCAACAAAAAGCCATCGAAGAGGTGGCCGTCAGGGATGTGCAGGATGCCATTTTGGCTGCTGGCGGTTATCTGATGCCATATCTGGATTATCCTAAGGAGCATGAGTGGTTCAAGTCGCTTCAACGCATCGGTTCCACAGGGATCATGAAAGGTATCGGCAAAAATGTGGAGTGGAGCAACCAAACTTGGTTCAGAGCAGATACGCTTTTGCTGGCCTCCGAATTGAATGGTTTGTCGGATCTGTTTCCTGCTTACGCTGGCTCTTCCGAAAATAATCCGGTCACCGTGGCCCAGGCTCTTGATATTGTAGAAAGTTTTGCTGCAGCACAGAGCAAGGAGATTTCACAGGAGCAGAAAGATGCTGCGATGGAACAGATATTCAAGGATAAGGGTGTTCATGCCGACCGTTTGATTACACGGGGAGAGATGGCCGTATTGCTCGACATCCTGATAGATCCTTTCCATACTAAAGCGGTTGATGTTTACGGAAACTTTAAATAATTCAAGCAACTATATCATGGAAATAAAGAATAGACGCGATTTTTTGAAGAAGGCAACCTTGGCTGGGGCTTCGGCCATGATGATCCCTGCGGTGATGTCGTGTGACAGCAAAAGCAAGTCTCCATCATCGTCGGTTCCACAAGGGTGGGAGAGCGCCGGAAGCTTGATTGTGCCAAAAAATAACGGGTTGAAGATCACTGGTACGTTCCTGGATGAGATTTCGCACGACATCCCCCATCAGAACTGGGGCGAGAAGGAGTGGGATCAGGATTTCCAACATATGAAAAACATTGGCATTGATACGGTGATTATGATCCGCTCGGGATATCGAAAATTCATCACCTATCCTTCCAAATTCCTTTTGAGCCAAGGGTGTTACATGCCATCGGTGGACCTGTTGGATATGTATCTGCGCCTTGCCGACAAATACGGCATGAAGTTTTACTTCGGCCTGTACGATTCTGGCAAATATTGGGATACCGGCGATTTGACCCACGAAATTGAGGACAACAAGTTTGTGATTGATGAGGTGTGGGAAAACTACGGTCGTAAATATAAAAGCTTCGGCGGATGGTATATCAGTACCGAAATCAGCCGCAAGACCAAAGGCGCCATTGATGCGTTCCATACCCTAGGCAAACAGTGCAAAGATGTTTCTGGCGGATTGCCTACCTTCATCTCCCCATGGATCGATGGGAAAAAGGCGGTGGCAGCGGCTTCGGGCACTCTGAGCAAATCGGAGGCGGTGTCGGTGCAGGAGCACGAAAAGGAGTGGAGTGAAATATTCTCAGGCATCAGTGGCGTGGTTGATGCCGTGGCATTTCAGGATGGCCACATCGACTACAATGAGTTGGATGCATTCTTTGAAGTGAACAAGAAGATGGCCGACAAATATGGGTTGAAATGTTGGACCAATGCTGAAACGTTTGACCGGGACATGCCCATCAAATTTTTGCCCATCAAGTTCGACAAGCTTCGTCTCAAGTTGGAAGCAGCCAAGCGAGCCGGATACGACAAGGCCATCACCTTTGAGTTTTCGCATTTCATGAGCCCTCAGTCGGCCTACCTGCAAGCAGGCAATCTTTATAACCGTTATAAGGAGTATTTCGAAATATAATTTGTGATGACAAAAAACAAAGAAAATATTGGTTACGTAGCGTTCCTGTCGGTTGTGGCGGCGCTGGGCGGCTTCTTGTTCGGCTACGATACAGCCGTGATATCGGGAACCATCAGCAAAGTGGCAGCGCAGTTTAGCCTCACCGAGATTCAGACTGGCTGGTATGTGGGGTGCGCTTTGGTTGGTTCCATTCTAGGCGTGGGCATGGCCGGCGTGATGAGCGACCATTTGGGGCGCAAGCTCACCATGATCCTCTCAGCCATTCTTTTTTCGATTTCGGCCATAGGGTGTGCCCTGGCCGGTAATTTCACCATGTTGGTGATCTACCGTATCATTGGTGGCATTGGTATCGGGGTGGTTTCGATCATTTCGCCGCTTTATATTTCCGAAGTCTCCATCCCCCGTTTTCGTGGTGCCTTGGTCTCACTGTATCAGTTGGCCATTACAGTTGGTTTCTTGGGAGCCTACCTGGTCAATTACCAGCTCTTGGGGCTTGCTGATACTTACACGACGTTAGGTGGTGAGTTAGGAACCAAAATTCTGATTACCGAAGTTTGGCGTGCCATGCTGGGGGCGGAATCATTGCCTGCCCTCATGTTCTTCCTGATCATTTTCTTAATTCCCGAAAGCCCCCGCTGGCTGGTGGTGAAGAACCGGGAGCAGAAAGCTAAGTTGACCTTGATTCGGATCTTCAAAAATGAAGAGGTGGTGGATGGGCAAATTGCCGACATCCGTTCGTTGAGTGCAAAAAGCGAGCAGTCGGATTGGGCTGTTGCCTTGAAACCCGGATTCTTCAAAGCCATTGTAATTGGTGTGGCCATTGCCATCCTAGGCCAGTTCATGGGCGTGAATGCGGTGCTCTATTATGGACCCACTATTTTCGAATCCAGTGGTTTGTCGAGCGGCGACTCTTTATTCTACCAAGTTTTGGTTGGACTGGTGAACACCATCACCACCATTATTGCCTTGTTGATCATCGACCGGGTTGGTCGCAAACAGTTGGTTTACTGGGGTGTATCGGGCATGATCATATCACTGTTGGCCATCGGCATCTACTTTTTAATGGGATCACAGTGGCCCAGCGTCCTGCTGCTGGTATTTTTCCTTTTTTATATTTTTTGTTGCGCCATCTCCATTTGTGCGGTCATCTGGGTGTTGCTTTCCGAGATGTATCCCACGAAGATCAGGGGATTGGCCATGTCCATTGCCGGTTTTTCCTTGTGGATCGGTACTTTCCTGATTGGGCAGTTGACGCCCTGGATGTTGACGAACCTGTCCCCCGCGGGGACCTTCTTCCTCTTTGCCCTGATGTGCCTGCCTTATATGTGGATCATCTGGAAAAAGGTGCCTGAAACCGCTGGCCGGTCGTTGGAAGAGATTGAACGGATGTGGTTGAAAGATGAATAGGATTATACAAAGCACCTGCCATAACCGTGTTTCGGTTAGGGCAGGTCTTTCCTGAAAACGACTTAGGATTAAATGACAGATTGATAGGTGTTTATAACTTTCCTTGATAAGGAAGGGAAGGGTGTTGCACCCCAAATCTGACCAATAGATTAGTAAAATTTAAACGAATGAACAAAGTTTTAGATTTTAAGGAGCTGGCTTTACAATACAAAAGCGAACTTTTAGACAATGTGTTGCCTTTTTGGCTCAACCATTCACAGGATGATGAGTTTGGTGGTTATTTCACTTGCCTGACACGCGAAGGCGAGGTGTTCGACACCGACAAATTTGTTTGGCTGCAAGGGCGTCAGGTCTGGATGTTTTCCATGTTGTACAACAATGTGGAGAAAAAGCAGGAGTGGCTCGATTGCGCCATCCACGGGGGTGAGTTCCTGAAGGAATTTGGGCATGATGGCAATTATAACTGGTATTTCTCGCTCACCCGAGAAGGAGCACCGCTTATTGAGCCTTACAACATCTTCTCCTACACGTTTGCCACCATGGCTTTCGGCCAGTTGAGCAAAGCCACCGGCATCCAGGAGTATGCCGATATTGCCCGCAAGACGTTCGAAATCATCCTCTCCAAGGTTGACAATCCCAAGGGACATTGGAACAAGGCTCATGCTGGCACGCGCAATTTGAAGAATTTTGCCCTGCCCATGATCCTTTGCAACCTGGCGTTGGAGATTGAGCACCTGCTCGATGCCAATTTCCTCCAGAAAACCATAGACACCTGTATTCACGAGGTGATAGACGTCTTCTATCGTCCCGAACTGGGACTGGTGGTCGAGAACGTCACTCTGGAAGGGGAGTTATCCGACACCATGGATGGGCGCCTTATCAACCCAGGCCACGCCATCGAGGCCATGTGGTTTATCATGGATCTTGGGGTTCGGCTCAACCGTCCCGAACTGGTTGAAAAAGCCACCAAGATCGCCATTCAGATGGTGGAATATGGCTGGGACAAGGAGTTTGGCGGCATCTTCTATTTCCTCGATCGCCTGGGTCATCCCACCCAACAGCTGGAGTGGGATCAGAAGCTTTGGTGGGTGCACATCGAAACGCTTATCACCATGCTGAAAGGTTACCAGCTTACCGGATCACAAGAGTGCCTGGCCTGGTTCGAAAAGATCCACGATTACACCTGGAGCCATTTCAAGGATGAGCAATATGGCGAGTGGTTCGGCTACCTGAACCGACGTGGCGAAGTGCTGCTGCCGCTCAAGGGTGGCAAATGGAAGGGCTGCTTCCACGTGCCCCGCGGATTGTACCAGTGTTGGAAGGTGATGGAGAAAATAGAAGGATGAAAAATAAGATTTTATGAATAATCAGTTTTTAAGCAATAGTTATAGTTTAACAAATTAATTCAAAGGATGAAAAAAACGAAACTATTTGGTTTGCGAAGGGACGTGGTTTTATTTTCCATGTTCTTATGCTCACTTTTGTTGATGAGCAGTGTTAGTGCTCAGAACCGAATTACCGGAAAAATCGTTGATAAAAAAAACGAGGTGGTAGTTGGTGCTACGATTCTTAATAAAGGAACCACTACTGGTACGATTACCGATGTAGATGGGAACTTTTCTCTCGAAGTTCCTGATAAAAATGGAACGATCATCGTATCAAGCATTGGTTATGTAAATCAAGAAATCAGTTTGTCTGGTCGTTCACATTTCAATATCATTTTGGAAGAGGACATTCAGGGGCTTGACGAGGTGGTTGTGGTGGGGTATGGTACCCAAAAGAAGGTAAGTGTTACCGGTTCAATCTCCCAAGTTGATGGGAAAGCACTAGAAAAGGCACCTTCGGATAATATTTCCAATATGTTGGCTGGCCGCTTGCCCGGTTTGGTCACCAAACAAAACAGTGGTCTTCCCGGTGAAGGATCATCCATCTTGATTCGTGGTTATGCCACCACAGGTGAAAACAAACCTGTATATATCGTCGATGGTGTTCAGCGGGACATCTTGGGTTCGCTGGATCCTTCCGAAGTTGAGACCATTACCGTTTTGAAGGATGCGGCATCGGCAGCCATTTATGGTGTGCAGGGTGCCTCGGGGGTTATTTTGATCACCACCAAACGGGGGACTAAATCGGATAAGCCGATGATCACCTATAAAGGTTCCGTCAGCTTCTCCGAGAATGCCAATTTCCCCGATTTCCTAGATGGGGTTGATTATGCCTATTATCATAATCTAGCCCGCGAATTGGATGGGCTTGAACCATTGTACACGAAATCCATTGTTGAAAAGATTAAAAATGGTGATCCCGATGGTATTTATGGTAATACCAACTGGTTCAACGAATTGTTTAGTGGTAATGGGTTAACTCAAAACCATAATGTGAGCCTTGCTGGAGGTAACGATCGCGTCAAATATTTTGTGATGGCGGGCGCCAGCGACCAGAAAGGGATTGTGAAAAATGTCGATTATAGTCGCTATAACGTCCGTGCCAATGTGGATGCAAAAGTCACCGATAACCTGACCATGTATTTTGATCTTTCGGGATCGCGTGAGGAGAAAGCCAGACCAAGGATCGGCGTTGGGCCGAACGACTATATGAGTGTGTTTTACCAGGCCGGGAAGATGATTCCTATTATTCCGATGGAGTACAATGGTCTGCCAACAGCAACCTCCATTGCTTCTGGTAATGTGAATCCTATTGCTGCCATCAACCAATCGGGTTACAACAATACAGATGTCAACCGTTTCTCCACAACTTTGCGTTTGAAGTACGATGCTCCTTTCTTAAAAGGATTGAGTGCCCAGTTTTTAGGGGCTTACGATCGCGACTTCACGACAGCAAAAATTTGGAGCAACCCATATGATGTCATGGTTTTTCGCGATGGAGCCTACACCAAAGCCAAAGCCACTGCCAATCAATCATCGTCATTGACCGAAGCCTACAATCAAAATTACAAGTTGGCTCTTCAGCCCTCGTTGGAATTCAATAGAACCTTTGGAAAACATGGTATCCAAGCCCAAATGGTTTACGACCAGTTGGAGACTCGCTACAACCGGATGCAGGCAGGTAAACGCAATTATAATCTGGTTGATCTTCCTGAGTTGGATTTGGGATCGAAAGATGAGGTGACTCCTGGCTCTGTGACAGGCAACAGCGATCGTTTTGCGCGTATTGGTGTTGTGGGGCGTATCAATTACAGTTATGATGATAAATACCTGGTTCAGTTGTTAACCCGGGCCGATGCATCGGTTCGTTTCGCAAAAGATAACCGTTGGGGTTATTTTCCTGCTATCTCATTGGGCTGGAGAATGTCGGAAGAATCGTTTATCCGTGACAACTATTCTTTTGTTGATAACCTGAAACTGCGCGCATCCTATGGAGTTACAGGCAATGACCGGATTGGTGATTGGCGTTATATGCGTACAATCTTATTTACTTACGATTCACCCGACAAAAAGGAAATTGCTAACCTGCCCTATGTCATTGGAGGTATTCCTGTACAAGCTCTTCAAACTGGTTCTGTCCCTTCCTATGACATTACCTGGGAGAAATCAAGAACCATCAATGGTGGTTTCGAAGCCTCTTTATGGCGTGGTTTGCTGGGTGCTGAGTTTGACTATTTTTACAAATACACCTGGGATATTTTGCAAAGTGTGAGCGGTTCTGTTCCTCCATCATTGGGCGGCAACGTACCCAGTATCATGAATCAGGGACGTGTGGATGCCCGCGGCTTTGAATTGACCCTTTCTCACCGCAGATCCATCAACAACGATTTTAATTATGGTATTTCTGCCAACCTTTCATGGCAGAAAAGCCGTATACTCCAGTTGGAGGAGAGTGTGAACATTCCCGATTATCAAAAGAAGGTTGGCCACTCTGTTGGCACAATGCTTGGTTTTGTAGCCGATGGTCTTTACAAGGATGAAGCCGACATTAAGAACAGTCCTTACTTTAAGGATGTCAAACCCGGTGATATCAAGTATAAGGATTTGAACGGTGATGGCAAAATTACATACGAGCACGACAGGACTGTGATTAGTGAAGGAAATATGCCAAAGTACAACTATGGTTTGAACCTGGATGCACAATACAAATGGTTCGATGTGAATGTGCTGTTCCAGGGTGCTGCCGATTTCGACATTGCCTTGCAGGGGCTTTATGAATCGGGTGTTGAAAGTACAACCGGCTTTACAAAACCTTTTGCAGCAGGCGGTAACTCGCCCTATTTCTTGATTGAAAACAGCTGGACACCGAGCAACCTAAACGCTGAATTTCCACGTTTAACCACCACTACCGTGGCGCAAAACTCCTATGCTTCCTCCTTCTGGTTACGCGATGGCAGTTATTTGCGTTTGAAAAACGTGCAAGTTGGTTTCAACATGCCCAAGCATTGGTTGGTCAAAACTGGTCTTGAATCGGTTCGTTTGTATGTGTCGGGAAGCAACCTGGCAACTTTTTCAAAGCTGAACGATTATGGTATCGACCCTGAGTACCCCAGCGTGAGCGATGGCTACTACCCGCAACAGAAAACCTATAGCTTTGGTCTTAATGTAACTTTGTAAATCTGGCATCATGAAAAAGTATATAGCCGTATTAATTTTATCAGTTTTTGCATTGTATTCGTGCGAAAATGTTTTGGATTTCTCTCCCACAAACCAGTATAACGAATTTACGGTGTGGAAGAGTAAAGAGAACATGAAACTATATATGAATAGTTTTTATGTGGTGGCCAGCACCTATGGCCAGTTTGGCGACAAGGCTTTTGGATCGTCCCATCACTCCACCGATGGGTTGACTTATATGCTCAAGTATTCGTCAAGCATCACCGGTAATGGTACGCCCAATGTGGTGGCCATGACTCCCGATATTATCTCGGCCGATCAAAATGCCTTGGGTTTTTGGGCCAATGCCTATACTCAAATCCGCCGGATCAATGAATTCTTAGTGGATGTTGATGCCAAGGCGACTGTTTTGAATGATGCTGAAAAGCTTGAATTCAAAGCCGAAGCTCGGTTTTTAAGGGCGTGGTGGTACTTCCTTTTGGTTCGTTCGCACGGGAGCGTGATAATTTATGACGATTTGGGTGACTGGAAAAACTCGGCAAAAGCACGCAGCAGTGAAAAGGATTGTTGGGATTATGTCGAGAAGGAATTGAATTTTTGTGGCGAAAACCTTCCGGCAGTAAGGCCATCAAGCGATTTTGGCCGTCCAACCAAAGGGGCTGCCTATGGATTGATGACCCGTGCCATGCTTTATGCCAAACGTTACGATTCAGTGGTGGATGCCTTTGAGAAAATGGCTGGTTTGGGATATGACCTGGAGGGTGATTATGCGAAGCTTTTTAAGTTGAAAGCAGGTCAAACGTCTGTAGAATCTATTTTTCAAGTTGATTATGTGAAGGGTGCTGTGGTTCACAAGTTCGATTCTCGTTTTGCTCCATCCGGCGATATTGCCGATCAAGGTGGATTGGTTGGTCCTACCCAGGAGATGGTGGATGCCTACGAAATGGCTGATGGTTCTGCTTTTGATTGGAATAATCCAGTCCATGCCGCCAATCCATACGCCAATAGGGAACCCCGTTTTTACAAGTCGGTGTTGTACAATGGTGCCCCTTGGAAGGGTCGTGTGATTGAAACGTTTGTTGGCGGTGCTGATGGTTATAAGGATTACAATTCGACCGGTGATCCTAAAACAACTGTGACTGGCTATAATGTACGAAAAATGTTGGATGAGTCCAACAACACTTTCAATCTTGACAATAGCTACCAAAGCTTCATTGCCATTCGTTATGCCGAAGTTCTGTTAAATTATGCCGAAGCATTGATTCAGAATGACAAGGTGGCATTTGGGATTTCTCAGTTGAACAAGGTACGTGGTCGGGCTGGCCTCTCCGGAAGGGATGAGAATGTGGGGAAAGATCAGGCTATGGCTTTCGTCCGTCATGAGCGGTTGATTGAGCTGGCGTTTGAAGGCTTCCACTATTGGGATTTGCGCCGTTGGAAACTATCTGTTGAGCAACTTCATGGTAAGCGCTTCCATGGTATGAAAATCACCAAGGCAGCAGGTGGTTCATATAATTACGAGATTGTGCCTTGCGACGACCGCGACCGGGTATTTCCTGAAAAATACTATTCGGCACCGATTCCTACCAGCGAAATTTCTAACAACCCGTTGTGTACCCAACTTGATGAATGGAAATAAATATGACTGTTATGCGAAAAATAAATATGATTCAAACGGCAAAAGTACTGTTGTGTCTCTTTGCAGCGGTATTGACCGGGTGTGAGGATGTTCAATATCCTGCACATAGTGAAAAAAATACGGTAGAGGGTATTTACCTTAAGATCCCGGGCAAGGATGGTAAGTTTCCTGGTGTTATTGATGATGCCAAAGGTGTGATCAAGTTCAATGTGGATTATAACTATCCAATATTGAATGACGAAGTGACCGATTTGTCGCAGATGCTCATTGTGGCTAGTTTGCCATTGAGTGCAACGGTAACTCCAGGTCTTGGCGGATTGCATGATTTCACACAACCCATTAGCATTCGGGTGAAAGCAGGTGATGGTTCGCAAAAGGATTATTCACTTGAAGCACAACTGGTGAAGAGTGCGGTGAAAAATATCGAACGGTTCAGTTTTTCTTTTGAGGGAAAAATGATCGAAGGTTTGGTTTCAGCCGAAAAACAGGAGGTTAGTTTCTTAGTGATGCCCGATGTGGCAGAACGCCTGAAAGGCCAGATGATTGTGCCAAACATTGAAATTTCTCCAAGGGCCACCATCTCTCCCGAAGTAACTGAAGCGCGAGACTTTTCGCAGAATGTGGTTTACACCATTACTGCACAGGATGGCACTACTGCCGACTGGACTATTAAAATGCGTGAGCCGAGTTATTTGGATTATGGAATTGGTTACTGCCGCAAAGTTTGGGAAAAATCGGGCGTGGATATGAATATCGTTTCCAACCTCGAATTCCGTAGTATGGCTGTTGTTAAAGAAGGTATCGTGGTATCACACCGTTATGGCGATTTCCGATTGTTTGATAAAAACGACGGAAGTGCTTTGGGTGGTATTAACATGACAGGTGTATCCGGTAATTTGTTCTATGTTACTGCCGATACCGATGGGAAATTAGTAGCTTCCATTTTCCAGGGTGGTATCTATTATTGGAAAGATGGTGTTCAAAACCCAGCTGTTAAAATTGTAACGGCCTCTGGCTTAGGAGATATGGGTCGTAAGATTGCCGTGAAAGGGAGCTTGAGTTCCAATGGTGTTATCTACTCCACAACAGGAAAGGGCAACTCTGTGTTCAAATTCCACATTGTAAATGGTGTATGGCAAAGCTCCATGGATCAGAAATTCCCGATTGCCAATCTGGCCTTTACTTACCATTGTACGCCTGCACCCCTGAGTGCTGACAACAACAGCCAGTTCTTCCTGATTGACCAATCCACACCTGGAGCTGTGAACCTGTGTTCGGCCGATGGCACCGTGGCGGGAACCATGAGTACTACCAGCTACCGGAATGTGACCGGTGACGGTAAGGTATTTGAGTTCAACAATGCCCAATTCCTCATGTTCATCGACATGGTACCCGACAATACAGGTTACATTAATAAGGGACGCATCAAAGTGTTTGATGTTACTAAGTTGAGTAATATTTCAATGGCTGCCGGTTCCGATGGTTATGATAAATTCAATGTGTTCACATCCGAAGATATGGATTGTACCGGCAATGGTAATGGAACCGGAGCGGTGGCGTATGAATTGTCTGAGGATGGTAAGGTGATGAACGTATATTTGCATCTCACCAAAGGTGGTGTTGCTAAATATGAGCTTACAACTATTGATCTTCAATAATCATGAATATGAAAGGACAATATTTTTTAAAATTATTAACAGGAGTGGCAGCAGTTTTTTTGCTGCTGCTCTCCTCCTGCGACGACGACAATAAAGTGACGCGCGATCCGGATGACTTCCCGTCTGAAGGAGAGGAACTCACGATCCCTATGGATGAAAAACCCATTATGGTGTGGGTTGATGCTTCGGCTAATTTTAGCAGGTTTGTTAAAAAGGAGTCCATCGATCAATATCTGCAATTGATAAAGGAATCCGGGATTACCCATGTGATTGTCGATGTGCGGTTGACTGCCGGTTATGTTATGTATCCCAACAGCCAATATGCCACTGAGCTGGTGACCTGGAAAGGAGTCACTCGCGATAATTCATGGGATTACCTGGGGTATTTCATCGAAAAGTGCCGAGCATTGGATTTGAGCATTTATGCTGCCATGAATACCTTCACATCGGGGCAGAACCAGATGGGTGTTGGGATGGCTTATGACAACGCACAGATTGGTGAGTTGACCTCCATCTTGCACAATCCCACAGGGATGACCGATATGCGGCAGGAAGCTGGTGGCACTGTGTTTATGAATGCTGCGGATCCACGAGCTCAGGAATATGTCCTGAACATCATTAAGGAGGTTGTGGGACGGTACGATATTGATGGAATTGTCTTGGACCGATGCCGTTTCGACAGCGAAGAGGCCGATTTTTCAAATGTATCCAAAAAAGCGTTTGAGAAATACCTTCAGAAAACTATCTCATTTCCCAGCGACATCTACTCTTGGAAGGATGGCAAAAAGATTTACGGCCCTTATCGCAAGCAGTGGTATGAATGGCGTGCAGGTATCATACACGACTTTTTTGCTGAAGCCCGTAAGGCTGTGAAGCAAATCAAGCCCGATGTTAAGTTTGCTACTTATACCGGAGGTTGGTACCCAACCTATTACCGCGAAGGTGCCAATTGGGCCAGCAAGTATTATAATGCCAGCGCCAATTTTTCAGAATGGGCAACTTTCAACTACAAGTCAACCGGTTATGCCGAAGAGTTGGATTATCATTTGCCCGGTCTTTATTATAACCAACTGACAGGTTCGGGGTGGTGGACGGTTGAAGGAGGTATCACGAATGTCAAACAGGTAACCCGCGGAGCTGTTCCTGTGGTAGCTGGCTTGGCTGTTGAAAATTACTACAACAACCCCAATCAGCTTGCTGAGGCAGTGGAGCTTTGCTTGAAGAATGCCCATGGTGTGATGCTTTTTGATTTTTGGCATATTGCAGACAAGAACTTGTGGAGCAAGGTTAACCAAGGCGTTTGCAATGCATTGGGTAAGGAGCCTGTTACTTCCGGCGTTACTTTGACAAAGATTGAGCAGACCATTGGGACAAAGAAAATTGCCGGTTATTCGGCAGTGATTGATTTTGCAAAAAATCCTAAGTTGAAGTTCAATGTCGTCATGCCAGCTTCGGTAACAGTTCCATCTGAAACCATGAAAACATTGCCTGCAAAAAACGGCACACCCATCCTGGCCGTGAATGGAGGCTATTTTTATGGAAATGCATCCAATAGTTTGGTTGTTTCTGGTGGGGTGCAACTGGCGCCCAACATCCAATCCATGACGCGCAGCGGTAAAACGGTTTATCCCGTTCGTTCGGTCATGGGGTTGATGGAAGATGGCCATTTCGATTTTACCTGGGTTTACAATGTGGCCGGATCCAGAAAGGCGTATTCATTCCCTTCTGCCCTCGATAATGATGAGCAATCAGGAACTTTTATGGCTTCAGCCCCTACTGCTTCTACGCCAGGGGGAAAGGAATGGAATAGTCTTGAAGCAGTGGGAGGGGGGCCTCGTTTGTTGGAAAATGGCAACAATGTGGCCACTTACAATTATTGGCGCGAGGCTTTTGATGGTGGCGGAATTGCCGGCACATCAAACCAACCTCGCACTGCCATGGGTGTGACATCCGACGGTAAGCTGATCCTTATGGTGATCGATGGCCGCCGCCCGGGTTACAGCGATGGATGCACGCTTGCCGAATTGGCCGATCTGCTGAAAAGTATGGGAGCGGTTGATGCACTCAATCTCGATGGTGGCGGATCCTCCGTTATGGTCGGCTATAATTCAAAGGTGCTGACCCGTCCTTGTGAAAATGATGCTCAACGAAAGGTCTCATCTTGTGTTGTTATTTCAGAATTGTAAGATGTGTTTTAATAGAATTCTATTGTTTATTCTTTGCCTGTGCACCGTTTATGGTGTGCAGGCAAAGATCACCCTTCCGTCTGTTTTCGGCTCTCACATGGTGCTCCAGCAGTCATCCACAGTTTCAATTTGGGGGCATTCCGATAAAGGGAAAAAAGTGACCATCGAAACCTCCTGGAACCATCAAAAGCATACTACTTATTGTGGTGCCGATGGAAAGTGGATCTGTCATTTTCAAACACCTAAAGGTAGCCATTCCCCTTTTGCCATTACGATTTCTGATGGCGATCCCTTGTTGATTGAGGATGTGCTGATTGGTGAAGTGTGGTTATGTTCCGGCCAGTCGAATATGGAGATGCCGGTGCAAGGGTTTAAAGGGCAACCGGTTATCGAGAGTTTGTCCACCATTGTGATTGCCAAACCAGATAGGCCTATAAGGCTGTTTACCGTTGCCAGGGATTATAGTTTGACCCCAAAGAACACTTTGGGTGGAAACTGGCAATTGAATACGCCCGATGCTGTGCGGAATTTCAGTGCTACGGCCTATTTTTTTGCCGATCAATTGCAATCGGTTCTCGATGTGCCGGTGGGATTGGTTTGTGCCGCTTGGAGTGGTTCAAAGATTGAGCCTTGGATGGATAAAGCCGCTTTAGATTCTTTTCCGGAGATTGATTGGTCGGTATTGGATCGGGAGATTAAATATCCGGCACAAACACCCACGCTCCTGTTCAACGCCATGATCCATCCCTTTAAAAATTTTGTTTTCAAAGGTGTGGTCTGGTATCAGGGAGAAAGCAACAGTGCCAACCCCGATCTCTATTTCAAACTGTCCAATGCCTGGATTAAGCAATGGCGTCAGTTTTTCAACAATAACGAATTGCCGTTTTATTTTGTGCAGATTGCTCCCTATCAATCACACGACAAGGATGATGTCAATCTGGCTCTTTTTAGGGAATGCCAGCTCAACATCATGCGAAGCATTGACCATGTAGGGATGGTATTCACAACCGATGTAGGAGATGAAAAATTTATCCATGCTCCAAATAAAAAAATTGTAGGTCAGCGTTTGGCTTATTGGGCTTTGGTGAAAAGTTATGCCATCCAAGGTATTCCCTATTGTGGCCCCATAGCTCAATCGGGAATCTGGAAAAACAAGAGTGTTGAATTGCTTTTCTCTTATGCTGAAAATGGTTTGTCGCCCGAATTGGTTGCACTTACCGGATTTGAATTGGTTGACACAGATGGCAACCTAGTACCGGCACATGCGGAGATCATCCGGGGGACATCCAAAGTAAAGGTGTGGAACGATTCAATTTCTGAACCTATTGAGGTCAGGTATTGTTTCAAAAATTATGTGAAAGGCTCACTTTTCAGTACCGAAGGCTTACCGGCAGCATCGTTTCGATTGCCAGTGTTGAAGGCTGATTAGTAATGTTTTGATTAAGTTTAACAAATTAAGATCGATTATATGAAGAGAGTTGTTATTGGATTGTTATTATCATTTGTAATTACTGCGGCTTTTGCCGGGAACAAACCCAAATTGATGTGGCTCGACTGTTCGGCCAATTTCAAACGGTTCAGCTTTCCCGATTCAATCAGATATTATGTTGATAAATGTGCTGAAACTGGTATAACCGATCTCGTATTGGATATTAAGGGAACAACGGGTATGGTGTTGTATCCCAGTAAGATTGCCAAACAGAAGAAAGAGTGGAAAGGACACACACGACCCGATTTCGATTTTATCAACACCTTTATTGATGCTGCTCGCAGTCGTAACCTCAAAATCTATTTGAACTTGAATGTTTTTGTGGACGGGCATGGCATTTTTCAAAAGGGAGGCATCTACAATGAAAATAAAGCCTGGCAGAGTATTAATTACCAGCCTGGCAAAGGATTGGTACCGGTGACCGAAATACCCAACAAGGCAACTATGTTCTTCAATCCGGCCCTTCCAGAAGTACAGGATTATGAATTGGCGATTATCAAGGAGGTGGTCACCAACTATGATGCCGATGGCATCATGCTCGACCGTACACGTTACGATTGCATCAATTCGGACTTTTCCCCTCAGTCAAAAAACATGTTTGAAAAGTATGCCGGGGTTAAAGTAGAACGTTATCCCGAAGATATTTATGAATGGGTTCAGAATGCCGATGGAACCTACAAGCGGGTTGACGGCAAGTATTTCAAACAATGGATTGAATGGCGTGCCTCTGTAATTTATGGTTTTTTCAAGAAGGTGCGGAAAGAGGTTAAGCGCATCAAGCCTGATTACAAATTGGGAACCTATACTGGCGCTTGGTATCCTTCTTATTTCGAAGTTGGTGTCAACTGGGCTAGCAAGAAATACGACCCTAGCAAGGATTTTGACTGGGCAACCAAAAAATATAAGAAGTATGGCTATGCTGAGCTTCTTGATATTTACACCAATGGTAATTACTACTGGAACGTGACTTTGCAGGAGTACCGCCAATCCAATGGAAAGCACCGCAATGAAACCGATAGCGAAGTGTCGGAAGGCGAGCATCTATGCGTGGAGGGTGGTTGTAAATACTCTCGTAAGTTGTTGGGCAACAATCCGTTTTATGGAGGCTTGTATGTGGAGGATTATAAAAAGGATCCCAACCAGTTTGAGCGTGCTGTCAAAATGAATCTGAAGGAATCCGACGGCTTGATGATCTTCGATATCGTTCATATTATCAACCGCAACTGGTGGGAAAACTTGAAACAAGCCATAGCAGATGGAGATAAATAATATGAATACGAATCGTGCCTCTTCCCTCGATGTCCTTCGGGGCTATGCAATAATAACGATGGTTCTCTCGGGAACCATCGCTTTTGGAGTTCTCCCTGGTTGGATGCACCATGCGCAAACCCCACCGCCTTCGCATGCTTTCAATCCTCAAAACTTCGGCATCACCTGGGTGGATTTGGTGTTCCCCTTTTTCCTCTTTGCCATGGGGGCGGCGTTCCCCTTTTCTCTCGGGCGAAAAATCGAAAAAGGTGTTTCCAAGCTGGTGTTGGTCAAGGATAGCGTGTTGCGGGGATTGCAACTGGTTTTCTTTGCCATCTTCATCCAGCACCTTTACCCTTGGGTGTTGAGTTCGCCCCAAACACCGCAAGCGTGGGGATTGTCGCTATTGGCCTTTGCCCTGATGTTCCCCATGTTTATGCGCCTGCCGCTGAAAATGCCCGAGTGGGGACACCACGCCATCAAGCTGGGGGCTTTTGCAGTAGGTTTCGTGCTGCTCAACACGCTCGACTATGCCAATGGCCGAACCTTCAACCCAGGTTTTAGCAACATCATCATCCTGGTGTTGGCCAATATGGCTATTTTTGGCTCTCTGGCCTACATCTTCACCTACCAAAAGCCTCTGTGGCGTCTGGCCATCCTGCCGTTTGTCATGGCTGTTTTCCTGGGGAGTGCCACCGAAGGATCATGGGTGGGAGCCTTGTTCAACTGGTCCCCGCTTCCCTGGATGTATAAGTTCTATTACCTGAAATACCTCTTTATTGTTATTCCCGGATCCATTGCAGGGGAGTACCTTTATCAATGGTTGAAAAGCCCTCGGGTCGATGTGCCGCACCGCCACGGGCAATTATTCGCCATGGTGGGGTTGTCCATCGCACTTATTGTGGTGAACCTCTATTGCCTTTACATGCGTTATTTGGTGGCCAATTTGGTGCTTAGCACTATTTTGGTGGCGGCACTTTTTTTCATCATCCGCAACGATGGGGCCAATGGGCAGCTTTGGCGTAAACTGCTAATGGCCGGTTCCTATTTGTTGTTGCTGGGGCTCTTCTTTGAAGCTTTTGAAGGCGGTATTCGCAAGGATCAATCCACCTATAGTTACTATTTTGTCACTTCCGGGTTGGCGTTTTTTGCCCTGATGGTTTTTTCTGTCCTTAGCGACATCTACCAACTTAAGGGTGGATTCCGTATCATCGAAATGGCCGGACAAAACCCCATGATTGCGTATGTGGCCTCCAGCCTGGTGGTGATGCCCATTTTGAATCTCCTGGATTTGAGCCAATATCTCGATTTTCTCAATGGCAACCCTTGGCTTGGATTTTTGCGGGGAGTCATTGTCACTTCTCTGGCTGTGGCATTAGCCGCTTTCTTTACACGCATCAAATGGTTTTGGCGTACCTGATTGTGTTTATTTGAATATTTAGTTGTTATGAAAAATATTGTTTTGTTGGCCTTAGGCCTGATGATGGGTGTTTTGTCCATGAATGCCCAAGTGAAATATTACGATGCTTCCAACTTCCCACTTTATGGGAAGATCACCAACGACACCGAAAACCGTTACGAGCGGTTGCCCCAGGGGTTGAAGGGAGCCATTCGCGACCGTTTGTGGTACTTGGGAACCAACAGTGCCGGGTTGTACATCCGCTTCCGCACCAACTCAAAATCCATTTCTGCCAAATGGACGGTATCAACCAATACCTCTTTAAACCACATGGCTTCGGTGGGTGTGAAGGGGTTGGACCTTTATTGTTATAAGGATAAACAGTGGCAGTTTGTTAACACTGGCAAACCGCTGGGGCAAGAAACCACCGGCACCATCATCGAAAACATGAAGGGCGACCTGATGGAATACATGCTTTACCTGCCCCTTTACGATGGGTTGACTAAGTTGGATATTGGGGTTGATTCATTGGCCATCATGGAACAGCCGGCCATAGACTCGCCCCGATCGGGAAAACCGGTAGTTTATTACGGCACCAGCATCACGCAAGGGGGATGTGCTTCGCGTCCGGGCATGGCTTACACCAATATTCTGGGGCGGAAGCTCAACCGTCAGTTTATCAACTTAGGTTTTAGCGGCAACGGGCAGCTCGATTTCGAGATTGCTGAAGTGATGGCCAAAGCCGATCCTGCCTTGTTTGTGCTCGATTTTGTGCCCAACGTCAATAAACAGCAGATCATCGAGAAGACAGAGAAATTCATCCGCATCCTTCGCGAAAAGCACCCTTTAACGCCTATTCTGGTGGTTGGAACCATTGAGTTTCCTCATTCGCGCTTCGATCAGAATGTGGCTTCGGTGTTAAAGGAAAAAAATGAAGCTCTGAAAAGCATTTGCGACAAGTTGAAACATGGGGGCGATAAGAACCTATTCTACATCAATCCTGATAAATTGATTGGCCTTGATGGCGAAGCGACGGTGGACGGAATCCATTTGACCGATCTGGGCTTTCTGCGTTATGCCGAAAACATTTGCCCGGTAATTCGCAAACATCTGAAATAGCACCATGAAGAATTTAGCATTCCTATTCATTCTGTTTGCTTTCATTGCTTGCGTCGATCGGGCATCTGTCAAGGTCAATACCATTGTCCCTCTGCCCGAGCAGGTTGTTGCCAATGGGGAGCGGTTGGTTTGGGCAAAGGGGCGTGCGCTCACCATCTCTTGTGATTTCGATTTATTTCAAGGCGTTGGCAAAATGCTGGCTAAACAGTTGGAAAAGGATTTCCAATTGACCTCCTCGCTCTTGCCTAACGGGAGTCCAGCCGATATCGTTTTCTTGTACCAGGGTTTCGACAATCCCGAACAGTATGAGCTGGCCATCAATAATAGAGGTATTGTGATTAAGGCAGCTGCTGCCCCTGGTGCCTTTTATGCTATGCAATCGCTCAAGCAACTGCTGCCGTTGACCAGCGAATACAATGGTTCGGAGTTGGTGTTGCCAGGTGTGTTGATTTCTGACCGCCCTTTGTTTCCATACCGGGGTGGTCATCTCGATGTGGGTCGCCATTTTTTCAGCGTCGATTCCATCAAGCGTTACATCGACATTCTGGCCATGCACAAGATGAATACTTTTCACTGGCATTTGACGGAGGACCAGGGATGGCGCATTGAGATCAAAAAATATCCCCGCTTGACAGAGGTGGGCTCCCATCGTCCCAATACCGTCATTGGCCGCAACAGTGGCGAGTTCGATACCATACCGCATGGTGGTTTCTATAGCCAGGAAGAGGTGAAGGAGATTGTGCAGTATGCGGCCGACCGCTGCATCACCATCATTCCCGAGGTTGACATGCCCGGCCACATGCTGGCGGCCTTGGCAGCCTATCCAGAATTGGGTTGCCGTGGCAAGGGTTACGAGGTGGCCCGTCAATGGGGTGTTTTTGAAGATGTGTTGTGTGCAGGCAACGAACAGGTTTTCGGTTTTGTGTTCGACGTCCTCGATGAGGTGATGGCGCTGTTTCCTTCTCAGTACATCCACATAGGAGGCGATGAGTGTCCCAAGGATGAATGGAAGAAATGTCCCCGCTGCCAGGCTCGGATCCGGCAGGAGGGCCTGAAGCCCGACGATCATCATTCGGCCGAACAGAAGCTTCAAAGTTATTTCACCCATCGGGTGGAAACTTATCTGAATCAACATGGACGGGCATTGATTGGTTGGGATGAAATACTGGAAGGTGGTGTTTCCAAATCAGCCACGGTGATGGCCTGGCGCAACCCTGAGTATGGATATCAGGCGGCTCGAATGGGCAATCAAGCCATCTTGTCGCCCAACACTTCGTGCTATTTCGATTACTACCAGACCGAAGAGATTGACGGTGAACCCTTGGCTTTGGGCGGATGCACCACAGTTGAACGGGTTTATGGTTTTTCGCCATTGCCTGAAGATTTGAGCGACAGTGTGAAAAGCCGCATTCTGGGTGTTCAGGCCAACCTCTGGACCGAATACATCAAAACATTCCAACAGGTGGAGTATATGTCGCTTCCCAGGTTGGCTGCGTTGAGCGAAGTTGCCTGGAGCCGTGCCCCAAAGGATTATCCAGGCTTTTTGTCGCGGTTGTCGCGATTGGTGAACTATTACGACCAGGCTGGATATAATTATGGGCGGCATATTTTTGACATCAAAAAAGAATATCTCCGCGATACGGTCAACCATACCCTGCATGTGGCATTATCGGCGTTGAAAGGTGCCACCATCAGGTATTCCCTCGACGGAACTGAGCCCACCGAAATCAGTCAGCTTTACAGCCAACCTATTTTGGTGGATCAATCCATGGTTTTGATGGCCAAAGCATTTTATCCAGGGCGCACGTCGCGGGTGTTGCGGCAGGTATTTGATTTCAATTTGGCCACATTGAAGCCTGCCAGGCTTAACACCACTTCTTATCACGATTACACCTTCTCGGGAGCCCTGTTGCTGAACGATGGTTTGCGGGGTGAAAAGAACTACCGGTCGGGTTACTGGTTGGGTTACAACAACGAAGACCTTTCGGTGACCATTGATTTGATGCAACCGGCCAAAATTTCGAATGTTGCGTTGAATGCCCTGGTTTCTACCTCCGACTGGGTTTTTAGGCCAACCTTTGTGCAGGTCTTCTCATCCATGGATGGCGAAAGCTACGAACTTTTGACTGAGAAGCGATTGGATCCATGTGAAAGTGATGTGTTTGAAATTGAAACCTATCCCCTGACCTTTGAAAGGCGGGAGGCGCGATATGTTAAAGTCATCGTGGGCAGCTTGCGAAACATGCCATCATGGCATCCGGCAAAAGGCCGTCCGGCATTCATCTTTGTGGATGAAGTGAGTGTGAATTAATAATTAGGGGTTGCTTAAGAATGACTAACATACATCAAATTGGTTATTTAGGTGTATTTTTGCTTCGATTAGTGCATGGCTTTTTAACTATTATCCTGAATAATCTTGCAGTTATCAATGAACAAGCGTCACTGTATATAACCGCCTCAGAGAAACGTAAGTTCTTTGAGGCCATTTAAAATAATATTTTTATCAAAAAATTGCGTTAAGAATTGGAGCGCAGCGGAAATCGACGAAGTCCTTTGAATGACAATATGCCTGAGTCAAATTGAGATTGTTTGCCGTTAAAAAGCCCGCGTTGTTAGTCAGGCAAGTCTTTCGCGGGGTTTAGGCAAACGAGCTCAATTTTAGCTATTTATCTGCAGCGGCGGCTTTCTTGGCTTCGCCGGGTGGAAGAGTTTTTTTGGCTGCGCCAAGCGGCAGAGACGAGCGCTCTGTTTACTCTCTGCAGCTGTAGGCAGAGAGTAAAAGCCCGTCCGGCTTGAGGACAAATTATTGAAATGGATGGGGTATGTTGACATTTTCAGCAAGTCCTATTTGATATCATGATAAAAAAACCGGCCTTTTCAGCCGGTTTTTTTTATTGTTTCAGCAGCTTTCGGCTCAGGATACCCGGGTTGCCCAAGAAGGAGGGCAGCAGGTGGGGCTTATTGGCGCGGGCAGGGCAGATGTCGATGCCGCCCCGGCGGGTGTAAATGCAGGTGACGGCCAGCTCCTCAGGTTTTAGGGTGTCCCACAACCGTTTGTAGAGCATCTCGCAAATCTCCTCGTGGAAATGGTTTTCGTTGCGGAACGACACCAGGTATTGCATCAATCCTTTCAGGTCGGGCAGGCAGTTGGCCTTGATGTGTATGAAGGCACTGCCCCAGTCGGGCTGGTGGGTTATTTTGCAGTTGCTGCGCAGTAGGTGGGTGGCAACCTTCAAGGTGCCCGGTTGGTCCGTTGCCACCAGCAAGGCTGGGTTTTCCGAAAACGATTCGAAGGTGATGGTTTCCATTTCAGCCATCGCCTCCAACACGGCATAATCCTCGAAATCGAACCCGGTTTCTTTTTCTTGGTCGAAAAACTGCACTTCAACCTTGGTTTGCAACAGGTTATCCAGGTCGGCTTTAATCTGAGCCATCACCAGACGGATGCCCTCTTGGGCAGTTGTGCCGCGTTTCTCCATGTTGAAGGAGTTGAGATAGAGCTTGAGCGACTTGCTCTCCACCAGGTAGGGGTTGTTGCAGGGGTACACCAGCTTCATGACGCCCGACACAGGAAGACCCTTTTCGGTGAGGAAACCAATTTCGTAAGCGTGCCAGGCATCGAATCCCACAAAGGGGAGGTAGTCATCCTCAATGTGGTATTGTTGGCGGTTTAAGTTCCGAGGCACAGCCACCAGCAGTTCGGGGGCATATTGTTTGGGATAGCTCACCTGCTTTCCGAGCAGCTTACCTTCTATGGGTTCCGATTTCATAGCTTCAAATGGTTGATGGTAAATACTTTCAAACTCCCGCTTTGGCACCAAACAGGTCGATGTGGATTCGGGGCGTGTAACGCCAGCCATGGCCGATGGCCATATCCAGTGCGATGGGCATCGATATTTTCAACTGTTCGGGTGTGCCTCCCAGCGGCATCACCATCACATGGTGAGCCTCCCAGTTCTTCAAATGACTCAGGAAGTCCGATTCAATCTCTTGGGCATCGGTGCTTTTTCCCACCACAAATTTCAGTTGCAGATCCTTTTGGTGTGTTTGGGCAAAGTCGATCACTTGCTGCAGGGCTCCCAGGTTGATGCGAGTTCGGTTGTGGTGGTTGCACAGCCCTGTTTTATGGCCCAGGTTGAAATGTTCCAGCTTGTCATCATCGGGACTGGAGTTGCTTAGTTTGGGCGAAATGCTGAATAGGTCAATCACCTTGGCGACCTCTTCGTCAAACAGGGAGCCGTTTGATTCCATAGTCAGATGCAGGCCGGGAATCTCCTTCAGTTTGCGGCACAGCTGCGCCAAAGCTGTTTTCTGCAACAGTGGCTCTCCACCGGTGATCACCACATGGCGCATATTGCCCAGGTTGTGTTTAACCAAGGCTACGATTTCATCCACCTCCATTTTTATCGTTTCTTTGGCATGGTAGGAGGCATAGCTCGTGTCGCAGCCGCTCAGCTCGCCATTGGCCAGTCGCCACATGCATTGCAGGTTGCATCCCGAGAGGCGGATGAAGAGCGATGGCACACCTGCCAGCTTCCCTTCGCCTTGTACTGTGCCCGATTGGTTCATACCGGTTGCCGGAATATTGGCCAGTGGCTCTCCTGTGGCATCTTTCGTGATGGGGAAAACCCCTTCTTTGGCTAATATGATGGTGTTCATGGTTGAAAGTTCAAAAGTTTTAAAGTCCACGAGTCTACGAGTCAAAAAGTCTCAAAGTCTGTGAGTCCAAAAGTCGAGGAGTTGAAAAGTTTGATGGTTTAATCGTGCGACAGTCTACGAGTCTTAAAGTCTACAAGTCTACAAGTCTTAAAGTCTACAAGTCTACAAGTCTCAAAGTCTCAAAGTCTCAAAGTCTCAGGGTTGAAGAGTTTAAAAGTTGAAGAGTTTAGAAGGTTAATTCAGATCGACAAGGGCTTTCATCCTCAAATTATCACATTTTCAAATTAGCCCCATCTTCAATTCCCGCCTCTTCAAAAGCCTTGGCGCGCAACAAGCAGCTGTCGCAGGTACCACAAGGTTTTTCGCCACCGCGGTAACAGCTCCAGGTGAGGCCGAAGTCAACCCCCAGCTCTTGACCCAGGGTGATCTCCTGGCTCTTGGTCATGTTGATGAAGGGGGCATGGATGGTGATGGTTTCACCTTTCTCGGCTCCCATGACGGTTCCCTTGTTGATGGCCTCCTGCATGGCGTCGATGAATTCGCGGCGGCAATCTACATAACCCGAGTAATCCACCTGGCTCACACCAATGTAGATGTGGCGGGCACCCTTGGCTTCGGCCAGTGAGGCGGCAATGGATAGAAAAACCATGTTGCGGGCCGGAACATACGTCACCGGGATATCCGTACGGTTGACGTCGCCATTCTCAACACTCATGCTCTTGTCGGTGAGCGACGATCCGCCCCAGAGGTCCAGGTTGAGGGTGACGATGTTGTGAGAGGCCACACCGGCCTTTTGCGCGATGGCTTTGGCACAGTTGAGCTCCTTGTTGTGACGCTGGCCGTAATCGAACGATATGGCATGCACCTCATGGCCTTCTTGTTTGGCCACATATAACGCAACGGCCGAATCGAGGCCGCCTGAAAGTAATACCACTGCTTTGGACATTCTTTGTCAGTTTAGAAGGGAAGCCGAAGGATCCTGACAAACTATTAGGCGAAGGATACGATGAAACACACGCAATAACAAGCCACCCTCAAGCAGCTTATCCCAGGTATTTTTGCACACGCACTCATGGCCCATAGTTTTGTTTACCGACAGGATGGTTTCGAACTGTCCCTTTGATTGATGGCGCAAAATTATAAACTTTTTCCGACATACTTGGATAAAAGGTTGGATTTTCCTTTTTTTTGTGGTGTAACATCTATTTAGAAGTATTGATTCCTTTTGAAAATGAATCATTTGTTCTGATAAATTCCGAACTTTAGATTATCTTTGCAGTAGATAAACACTAATTGTTTTGAGGATTATTAATAAACATATTCTGGGTAAGCTAATTCGGAAGAATCGAGGAAACTCAAAATTGGAGAATGCTGTCCAACAGTTGATTTCTGATATTGAGGAAAGTGACTGGAAAAACCCAATTGATTTAACCAAGAATAGGCAAGATGCAGATTGTGTTTATGGAGGAGAGTTCTATTTCTTCAATATCAATATTCATCGCACTTTGATATTGATTGAGTTTGAAGAGAATGGAGAAGCAACGATTGTTTGGGCTGGTAGTCATGATGATTACGAAATGACTTTTAAAAACAATTGGAATGTGATTAGAAAATGGTTGAGAGATAATAACTGGATTTAAAAAACTCTATCATGAAAGATTTTATAGACATAAAAGAAATTGAGAAAATAGAGAGATTAGAAAATGAATATGATTTAGAAAAAGCATCTCTACTTGAGCGGAAACTACGTTTAATGACAAACGAGAATCCCGATTTAAAGCCTATGCGAAAAAAGCTTCGTGATTTGATTAAAGAATACGAGGATAGGAAATGGTCTGATTTAGATAAAATTACTGATTCGCAAATAATAGAATCAGATAAGGCTGAGGAGATAGTAAATTATGAGCAAATATTTATCAATAAACGAAAGGAAGCGATAAGAAAAAAACTCAACGAATATGATATGACTCAGCAAGATTTAGGATTGCTATTAGGTCATCCCAAATCCTATATGAGCGAATTAATAAATGGAGTATCTCAATTTACATTAAAAGATCTTGTAATTATTAATAGGGTTTTTGGTATAAACTTGAATATTTTGGTTCCCACTTTTCTTCAATCTGAGACCAGAGACAAAGTTCGAGAATCTATAAATAAATTGAATAAACCAAAACTTGGATTGAGAAAAATGGAATTGGTATAAATCAAAGGCGTACACACGCCGAATAAAAATTGCCGTAACACTGCGTTAATCATGGGGTGCAACCCGCTTTAATATTATTCATTACATATAATTGCCAAAGGTTCAGTTCTGGGTCGGTCATCATTTGGGCCGACCCATTATGTTCTTGGGAGGTGCCTGAATTTGAGGGAGAAGGGTTGACTTTTCAAGAATATGGTTGTAAATTTTGATAAAATTAAATCATCCATTATGAAACGCGATGTATTGTTAATATTAGTGCGTCACCGTCAGGATACGGCCGAACGGGTGCAAAAGATTTTGACCGGATGGGGTTGCTTCATCAAGACCCGCTTGGGTATTCACGATGGCGTGTTGGAAAACTGCTCCGAGAGCGGATTGATCTTCCTGGAACTTACCGGCGACCCCATCAAGCATGAGGAGATCACCCGTAAGCTCAACCTCTTGGATGGGGTGGAGGCCAAATTGGTGAGTCTGGAGGTTTAGTTTTTAAACATTTGCGTAACTCTTGAAAAATAGACATGTTTTGAAAAATGGAGAGCAGATATTTACGTTAGATCAAATTCATGAGGCGTTTAAAAAAGTGAAAAGCGGGGCTGACTTCCCTCAATTTGTTCAAGACCTTAAAGAAATTGGTGTAATCTATTACGACAATTTTGTGGCGGACGGTAGGACGATGTATTACGGGGCAAATGATTTTGTTGTTTATGGAGCTCCCAAATATGATTTACTGGCGATCAATGAAATTGGATCTTCTGATAAAATTAGGAACTCAATTGCCATCCATCAACAGGGGAAGACCGATTACCCTACATTTTGTCAACAAGCGGCTGAGGCTGGCGTGGAAAAGTGGACTACCCATATTGGAGATATGACAGTCACTTATCTGGATAAAAATGGTAATAAGTTGGCAATTGAGCCCATTCCAAAGATTTGGTAGACGGAATGTTGGATAGAAAAAGCCCTTTCTGTCCTATATGTTTTTTGATAATGGGGAAGGTCAATGCGTTCATCAAAGTCATATGGTGAAAAGAGGATTGGTCTGTCGGATTCATCTTTTGAAATGGAGTGTGGGCTGGCATTGCTCAAACAGATGTCGATGATTTCCCCGAGCAAAGGATGGGCTAAAAGTTCCTCCCTTCAGGTAGAAAGTTGGTATAAATTAACGATAAACAAAAAAACATGAAAAATCAGTTGTCATTTGCATTGTTGTTTGTTTTGTCCGCGTGTCATTTTTCCTCGGACAGACAACCAAAACACTACTCCATCGAGCAGTTTTACCAGAACACCAGATACGCTGGTGGCAGTTTCTCGGATGATGAATCCAAATTGTTGATCAGTAGCGATTTGTCTGGTATTTTTAATGTTTATGAAATTGATGTCGCTACAGGCAATCAAAAACAAATCACCTTCTCAGATAAAGAGTCTTTTTTTGCCATCGATTATGTGCCAGGAACCAATCAGATTATATACTCTGCCGATAAAGGCGGGAACGAACTGAGCCACCTTTATCTGTTGGATGGAGATTCTATTCCGCGCGATTTGACTCCGGGGGAAAATGAGAAAGTTGTTTTTGGAGGGTGGAGTGATGATAAAAAATCGATGTATTATGTTTCCAACTTGCGCGACCAGCGATTTTTTGATTTGTACAAGATGCCAATTGAAACCTGGAAACCTGAGATGATGTACCAAAACGATGAAGGTCTTGATATTTCGGGGATTTCACGGGATGAAAGTATTTTTGCACTTTCGAAAACCATCACAACCAGCGAAGGAAAGCTATTCTTATTCAACAGAACCACCCAAGAGATGGTTGAAATATCCAACGAGCCTGGTAGTTATCGTAGCTCTGGGTTCAGTAAGGATAACCAGCATTTTTTTTATATCACTGACGTAGGACGGGAGTTTGCTTATTTGGTTCAGTACCACATTGCTTCCCAATCGAAAACCGTCCTTTACGAAACCAATTGGGATGTGATGTACAGCTATTTGAGTGAAAATGAAACCTATCGTGTGACGGGCGTTAATGAAGATGGAAAGAACAAGTTGATGCTGGTCAACAACCAAACTAAGGCTCCAGTCGATTTTCCTGAAATAAACGATGGTGATGTGTTGGGGATCAACATCTCGGATAGAGAAAAGTGGATGAGGCTCACGGTGGGAACTTCGAAAGCTCCCAGTAATATTTATGTTTATAATTTTGAAGACAAAACCTTGAAGAAATTAACAGAAAGCCTTAATCCCGAAATTGATCCCAACGATTTAGTGGCTGCCCAAGTGATACGATATCCTTCATTCGATGGATTGGAGATTCCGGCCATCTATTACAAACCTTTGAATGCAACAAAACGAAATAAAGTTCCGGCGCTGGTTTGGGTGCATGGAGGACCGGGCGGACAATCCCGCGTAGGCTATTTTTCCTTAATTCAGTACCTGGTCAACAACGGTTATGCGGTTTTGGCAGTCAACAACCGAGGAAGCAGTGGCTATGGCAAAACATTCTATAAGATGGATGACCGCAATCATGGCGACAAGGACTTGAAGGATTGCATCTGGGGCAAGAAATGGCTGCAGCAACAAGATTATATTGATGCCGAAAAGATAGGGATTATCGGGGGTAGTTATGGCGGTTACATGACCATGGCGGCCATGACTTTTACACCAGAGGAATTTAAGGTGGGCGTTAATCTGTTTGGGGTCACCAATTGGCTGCGGACGTTGAAGTCGATACCACCCTATTGGGAATCGTTCAGGCAGGCACTCTACACCGAGGTTGGTGATCCAAGTACCGTTGATTCGATTCGTTTATATGAGATTTCACCATTATTCCATGCCTCCAACATCAAAAATCCGGTGATGGTGTTGCAGGGGGCTAACGATCCCCGCGTGCTCCAGGTTGAGTCGGATGAAATAGTCAAAGCTATTGAGGCCAATCATGTTCCGGTGGAATATGTCGTTTTTCCTGATGAAGGGCATGGGTTTATCAAAAAGGAGAATGAAATTGAGGGCTATAAGAAAATCAAGCTTTTTTTGGATCACTATTTAAAAGGTGTTGAATCGAAATGATTTTTAGGATTGAAGGCTTTATAGAATCGAGAGGATTGAAATAAAAAGATCCTCTCGGTTTTATTTGCACCTCTTTTCGATTTAAGTGCTTAATCAGTATGAAGATTAAATCAATAGCAGTTATGGGAAAGTTGAAGATAGAGATCAAATGGGCTATTATTTTTACAGTTGTGGCCTTGCTTTGGATGATGCTGGAAAAAGTGTCCGGGTTGCACGATCGATACATCGATTATCATGTTTACCTGACCAACCTCTTTGCCATTCCTGCCATTCTGGTTATGGTGTTGGCATTGAAGGATAAAAAGAAAAGTTTTTACAATGGACAAATGAATTACCAACAAGGTTTGCTAGCCGGTATTTTTATTTCGGTTTTCATCGCTGCGCTGAGTCCTTTGTCCCAATGGATAACCTCTTATGTCATCACACCTGAATATTTTGCCAATGCCATCAAGCGTTCGGTGGAGTTGGGTTATTATCCAACAACTGCCGATGCGGAAGCCGTCTTCAATTTCAATAATTATGTAGTTCAAGGTATTGTGGGGGCTTTGGTGATGGGCATCTTGACAACAGCCATCGCCATGTTGTTTATTCGCACCAAGGGAGTCCGGTAAGGAGTTTCTTTGGTTTTTCAAATATAAAGTATAAAATGTTTATGCCTCATGGGTTCGCTTGTGAGGTGTAATTTGTATTTGTTTAAATTTATGTTATTTTTAAAGTGAACTGCCTCCTTTTTTGCGCGATAGAGTTGTTTTTTCTCAATTGGCGTGGTGGTCGTAAGGTGTTTTGTGTGAAACTAAATCATGGATGATGATGCGATTAAAAATTTTAATATTATTGGTTTCGATCAACATGGCTGTTTTTTCACAGGAGAGTTACGAACTGCTTTTTCTAAGAGGGGAGTTCAATAAACTCTTTGACGCCAGTAAAGGTCTGACGGGTGCTAACGACTATTATTGGAATGCCTTGGCGCTCGACAAAAAGGGCGAAACCTTAAGAGCCATTGATGTTTTGAAGGATGGACAAAGCAAATACGCAGCGGAATCATTGCTGGAAAAATTTCTCATCGACCTTCTCTACAAAACGGGGCAGTATCCGCAGGTTAAGCCATTGTTGGTTCGTTATTTGGATGATCAACAGGCCTTTCTTAAATATGTCAACATCTTAGGTTTTGAGAGCAACTATCAAGAAGCCATCAACCACTTGAACGCAAGAATCGTTTCCGATACGGCCAATATTGAGTATTTGTCGCTGCTGGGTGAGTACTATTACCAGTTGGACAGTCTGGCGGCATCCATTGCAGTTTTGGAACGTCTTATTGTCGTTAATCCTGCCGACCAGAAAAATCTGAATAAATTGGCCAACATGTATGTTCGGAATAAGAATTATTCCAAGGCCATTGAGATTTGCGACAGGGTATTGTCGCACGACAGCTTGAACAGGCGATTCAACCGCATCAAGGGAATTGCCTGTTTCAACATCTCCAATTTCAAACTGGCAGGGCATTGTTTTTTTAACCTCCTGGCGCAAGGCGATACGGGTAGGTTTGTATTGAAAAATTTGGGCATCAGTGAGTTTAAATGCGAGATGCCCCATCAGGCGAGGGAGCATCTTCTGATGGCTTTTCAGCTTGATTCATCTGATTTTGAGATCAATTATTATTTGGGAAAGGCTTATCTGGAATCACCCACCCCCGAGGCAGGGATGTATTATCTCGACAGGGCAGAATCTCTGTTGCAACCTGTGCCCAGCATGTTGGCAACCCTCTATTTGGATAAACAAGCCCTTTACAGTAGCATGGGAAATTACAACGAAGCCTTACGGTGCTTTCAAACGGCTTACCAATACAATCCTAAGCCGGAGTATATTTTTTTTATGGCTTCCTTGTACCACCATCATCTGAAGGATAAGAAAAAGGCTTTGGAATACTACGAGGAATTCATCGCCAAACTACCTGCTCGGACGGGCTTGGAGGGGTTGTACGATCAAGGCAAGCTTACCGGTTCTTTGCGCAAAGTGGCCGAAAGCAATATCGCCTCCCTTAAAGAGGAGCTTTTTTTCAAGGGCGAACTGGATAGGCGAGTTGAGTAGCATGAGTTAACGATGTTGTATTTTGGATGAATTTCGCTGAATGATCAATGGATTGGTTTTGCTGGCACCCCAACCAAGATGCAATGATCCTTCACACAATTGTGAACCACGCAAGCCGATGCGCCGATGGATGTGTGGTGCCCCAATATTAAGGGGCCAATCAGGGTGGCATTGGCTCCGAAGTTGCAGTTGTCGCCAATAGAAAACTGTTCTCCATGGTAATTGGCTTTGATCCCGATCACATTGCCTCCAGTCAAGGTCAGGTTTTTGCCGATTACAGCTTCGCTGGAAATGACTACCCCCATAGCCGGATGAAGGATGACCAAGCCGCCTTGTATCTCTGCCTGGTAATGGATCTCGATGTTGGAATAAGCCTCCAGTAGGTTGATCAGAGGTGTGAGAGGCACTCTAAAGATGTGGTACATCTTTGGCATCAACAAGTATATGCTGCGCTCCAAACGATAGCTAAGGATGCCCCAAAATGCACGTCCAAGCCAGATGTACACCAATCTTAATTTGCGGCAGCCTACCATTCGTTCGACATCCGCTATAAAATAGTTAAACTGCGACATAATGGATGGTTAGGTGGTTGTTTGTGATAATTAAGTTTAAAGGTAAAAAAATAACTTCCTAAAATGGAAAGCAGCAGGTTTATTTTCCCTGCTGCCTCTTTTTTAGTCATAATTGATGGGTTGGTTTACGGTTTGCTGGGCGACATAACCTTGTAAACCAATCCTGCCAGCACAGCGCCTGCAATGGGCACCACAATGAAGAGCCAAAGCTGGGCAAGAGCCCAATCGCCTACAAATAGGGCTTGGCTGATGCTGCGCGCCGGATTGACCGATGTGTTGGTCACTGGGATTGAAATCAGGTGGATCAACGTCAGGGCCAGTCCTATGGCAATGCCGGCAAACCCTTTGGGAGCCTTGTCGTCAGTGGCACCCAATATGATGAGCAGGAACATAAAAGTCATCACCAGCTCCGAGACGATGGCGGCTGTTATGCTGTAGCCTCCCGGCGAGTGCTCGCCATAGCCGTTGGCGGCAAATGAGCCAATGTCGCTGCCATTGCCCGTGGCGATGATGTAAAGGACTGCCGCGGCAGCAATACCGCCTGCAATTTGCGAAAGAATGTAGGGCAGCACATCTTTGGATTCCATTCTACCACCAGTCCAGAGGCCAATGGTGACTGCCGGGTTGAGATGGGCTCCCGAAATGTGACCCAACCCATAGGCGATGGTCAGTACTGTGAGGCCAAAGGCCAGAGAAACGCCCAACAGGCCAATGCCCAATTCGGGAAATGAAGCGGCCAGCACGGCACTGCCGCAGCCGCCAAGAACCAACCAGAAAGTGCCGAAAAATTCAGCCAGGTTTTTTTTCATAGAATAATTGTTTAGTTGTAGGTGAATATAGTTGCTTTAAAATCAGTTGGTAAGATCGAATCGATCCAGATTCATCACTTTGTTCCAGGCAGCCACAAAATCGTGGACGAATTTCTCTTGCGCATCGGCACTGCCATAGACTTCGGCCAGGGCTCTCAACTCGGAGTGGGAGCCGAAGATGAGATCCACCCGGGTGGCGGTCCATTTCACCTTGCCTGTTTTGCGGTCGCGTCCCTCAAATAGCTCTTTGTCCTCCGATGTGGGGTGCCACACCGTGCCCATATCCAGGAGGTTGACAAAGAAATCGTTGGTCAACACACCTGGCCGAGTGGTGAAAATGCCATGAGAGGAATGATCGTGGTTGGCATTCAAAGCACGCATGCCGCCAATTAACACCGTCATCTCGGGTGCCGTGAGGGTGAGTAGGTTGGCTTTGTCCACCAACAGCTCTTCGGTGGAGACGGTGAACCGGTTTCTTAGGTAGTTGCGGAAGCCATCGGCCACTGGTTCCAGAACGGCGAAGGATTCCACATCGGTCTGCTCCTGGGTAGAATCCATGCGCCCCGCTGTGAATGGTACTTTTATTTTAACTCCGGCATCGAGGGCTGCCTTTTCCACAGCAGCAACACCTGCCAAGATAATCAGGTCGGCCATGGAGATTTTTTTCCCGCTGGATTGGGCAGCGTTGAATTGCGATTGTATCCGCTCCAAAACAGCCAGCACTTTCTCGAGTTGCTCCGGATGGTTCACTTTCCAGCTCCGTTGGGGTTCGAGGCGCAGGCGACCACCATTGGCACCACCCCGGTAGTCCGATCCCCGGAAGGTGGAGGCCGATGCCCAAGCGGTGGTGACCATTTGCGGGATGGTCAGCCCCGAGTTGAGCAGCTCTTTTTTGAGTTCCTCAATCTCTTTTTCGCCCACCAAGGGATGGTTCAGTTTAGGGATGGGGTCTTGCCATATCAGCTCCTCTTTGGGCACTTCCGGCCCAAGGTAGCGGGTGATGGGCCCCATGTCGCGGTGGGTAAGCTTGAACCAGGCACGGGCGAAGGCATCGGCAAACTCGAGAGGATTCTCGTAGAAGCGGCGTGCAATCTTTTCGTAGGCCGGGTCGAACCTGAGCGACAGGTCGGTGGTGAGCATGGCCGGCTTGTGTTTCTTGTTTTTGTCCTGGGCATAGGGCATGGCTGGTTCGGCATTTTTGGCTACCCACTGGTAAGCTCCGGCCGGGCTCTTGGTGAGTTCCCATTCAAACTCGAACAGGTTTTGGAAGAAGTAATAGCTCCACTTCACCGGTGTTTGAGTCCAGGTCACCTCCAGGCCGCTGGTGATGGTGTCGTCGCCAAGCCCGGTGCCATAGCTGCTCTTCCAGCCCAATCCCATCTCCTCCATGCCGGCAGCTTCGGGTTCGGGGCCAACATGGGCTGCATCGGCAGCACCATGTGTCTTGCCAAAGGTGTGTCCTCCGGCAATGAGCGCCACAGTCTCTTCATCGTTCATCCCCATTCGGGCGAAGGTCACGCGGATGTCGTGGGCAGCGGCCAACGGATCAGGTTTGCCATCGGGTCCTTCGGGGTTCACATAGATTAAGCCCATCTGCACGGCAGCTAGTGGGTTTTCCAGATCCCTTTGTCCCGAGTAGCGTTCATCGCCGGCCAGCCATTTGGCTTCGGAGCCCCAATAAATATCCTCATCGGGTTCCCACACATCGGCGCGCCCGCCGCCAAAGCCGAATGTCTTGAACCCCATCGATTCCAGTGCTACATTGCCGGTTAGGATCATCAGATCGGCCCAGGAGATCTTGTTGCCATATTTTTGTTTGATGGGCCACAGGAGCCGTCGGGCTTTGTCGAGGTTCACATTGTCGGGCCAGCTGTTCAGGGGAGCAAAGCGTTGTTGGCCGCGCCCGCCACCGCCGCGTCCATCACCGGTGCGGTAAGTGCCGGCACTGTGCCAGGCCATGCGGATGAAGAGAGGGCCATAGTGCCCGAAGTCGGCCGGCCACCACTCTTGCGAGTCGGTCATTAAATGGTGTAAGTCCTTCTTAATTGCTTGCAGGTCAAGGCTCTTGAAGGCTTTTGAATAATCGAAATCACACCCCATGGGGTTGCTTAGTTTCGAGTGTTGGCGAAGTGTGTTCAGCTTGAGCCGGTTGGGCCACCAATCCATGGTTTTGGTACCACTGCTGCCGGCATGGTGCTTCGATGTGGCACCGGTCACTGGGCATCGGCCCATTTTATTTCCATCATTTTCCATAAGTCAGTATTTAAGGATTATTTCTTTCGTGAGGATGAAGTTTGGCTGTGGGGACAAAAAAGAGAATCACCATCGCACCTAAAGCGCCCAATGAGATGACCAACAGTTTTAGGAGCCATGGGGCAATCCAGTAAAGAACCGAGAGCGTGATCATGACGGCCATCGTGGCAATGGCTTTTGTCTTAGTACGCATGGTCATCCCTTTGTTGCGCTGGTATTCGCGGATATAACCGCCAGGGAAGTGGCTGTTGAGCAATTTTTGATAAAGCGTGTCGGAACCCTTCAAATAGAGGCCTGCCGTTAGTAACACAAAAGGCGTGGTGGGCAGGCCCGGGATCACGATACCCGCCATGCCGATGCAGAGCGACAAGGTGCCTAGCAGGATGAATATGCTTTTAAAAAGGGGCATCTGCGGCTGATTAATCCGGTTCGTTGATAATCTTTTAATAATCTACAATTTAAGGCTGAAAAATTTGAAAGTCAACAAGTAGGGAAGGCCCTTTAAAAAACTAATTTGATAATTTGTTGATTTGATGATGTGCTGATGTGCAAATTTGAAGATTCATTGCAGTTTTCAGAAATCTTCTGCGAATTGCACGGCCGTAGGCCGTCAGGTGATTAACGAAAGCCCCCTCCGGCTCCCCCGTGGATGGAAGCCCCCTCCGGCTCCCCCCCGAGGGGGAGTGACGGATGTGCCTCGGAAAACTTCTAAACATCAATACTTTGGGGCTCTTTTAACACGACCGGAGGTCGTTATATGATTAACCGTGGATGGAATCCGCGGGAACGCAAGCCCAAAGGTAACCCAACCCCGGAGTGGGTTGAACCGGTACGATGTCATTATTTGCTGAAAGCCATAGTTAATTCAGCCCGGGGCAACCAACGTTGTTTTTTGTCCTCAAGCCGGACTGGCTTTTACCCTGCTGCTTTAATGGTAAGCTTTTAAGGCTCTTTATCTTGGGGCTTCACCCCAAACCCTGACTTACTTTTTCTCTCTTAACAGAGAAAAAGTAAGCAAAAAGAGTTAACTGCGTTGAAAACACATCTGTTCGACAAAAAATGAACGAGTTCCTTTTTTGTACTCACTTAATTGTGTTTTTCAAGACTGCGCCCACTTTGCTCAAAAAAACTACGGGGCAAAGGCGTAAGCCGTCCAAACTCGGGGTCTCGCTCACTCAATCCCTCAGACAAGGACGGCTCTTAACCGCCTTCGCCCCTTGTTTTTTGGCTCACCGGCCGAGGTCGTTCCCCGCAGCCTTCAGGGCTCTTGAAGACTAAAAGACTTTTTGACTGTTTGACCTCATGACTTTCAATATTTCTAAGGCTCGCAGCCGAGGCGGAGCAACAACAAACACCTAATGAACTAATTTAATGATGAACTAATGATTTACCGCGGATGGAATCCGCGGGTTCGAGAGCCCAAAAGCATCCCATCCAATAAGTGGGTTGAACCGGTATGATGTCATTATTGGCTGAAAGCCACACTTACTTCAGCCCGGGGCGAAGTCCCGGGATAGATTGAGATTGTGATGAATGAGCCCTAGATGGGCGGCTTAATCCATCATAATTAATTCCATGCGTAACAAGTATAAGCTGCCCTGCTAGGTAGGGTGTCCAGTTAATTGTTCCATTTTTCACCCTGCATTTTGCAAACATTTGATTCGCAACTGCACCAGATTTGGGGATAGATTTTGCTCCGACCAGACTTGTATGTCTTTTAAGTATTTGCTTTCCAAGGAAGCTTTGAAATCAAACTCTTTGGCGCGCAATTGATTGCATAATTCTGTGTAACACGGTAGAAACAATATATGTGATGTAATCCCATATAGTTTATTTGGGGATTTGCGAGCTTTATACTTACCAAAGAGAGATTCGATAATATCAGATGAATTATTTATAGCAATATTTTTCAAATCAATTTGTTCTAGTTCCTGTTTGAGAAAATCAATTATTGACTTTCCCAAGTTTATCATTCTGAGATTGCCATTTGAAAGATATTTCCGAATCGAGTTTTGGCATTCATATACTGTCTCATCGGACAGGCCTCTGTGTTTGCAGAAATACTCAATATCTGCAACACACTTAATAACATCTGATAATTCAGCGATCAAAGAGGCATGTGCCGGGATATAAGCAAAAACTTCCCTTTCTTCTGAATTCAATGTATGATATATATCGAGCATTTTCAAGGACCACTTAACCCAATTCGAAAGGTTTATAAATCGGGCTATTGTGCGCTGAGTTGGAGGCAGAAGATAAGCTATTGTCTTCATATTGTGTTTGGCCTTGGATTCGGTCATTGATTTTAAATAGTGGTTGAAATCTGGATCATTTTTATAAGTTCGTTCCAAATACATACCCAAAGAATGGGATATGTCACGACACTGATTCATATTAGCACACCTTATTCCTTTCTTCATTATAGAGGCATTGTCGCTTATTACGTAGAGTAAATTGTGCCCTACTTTATCGCGTGCTTTTACGAGTTGTTCCCCTATCTTTTCACCGTTCCAACTGTTAGATATGGCAAGATCAAGTATTCTCACATCAGAACAATCCAACGGGCGTTCTTGATGCTCAGCCGGAATTCCAATTGTTAGTAATAATTTCTCACTGCCAATCATCATACTATCATCAACAATCCCTGCATAATCGCGATTAGCCAAGGCTTTACCTGACTCTTCATACACTTTCAAACCACATTTTTTAACCCAGTTCTCAATGGTGTTTCTAGAGGGTATTTTTCCTAAAAATCCCTCAAAAGCCTCATTTAGAACCTCTAATATATTAACGATTTGACGAAAGCCACAGTCAACACGAGTATAAAGTGTTGAACTTAATCTAACGATGAGTTCAGAGTATCTGTGTCTTTCAATAGGTTCAAAAGTGACTGTTCTTGTTCTTTGGTTAACGTTATCAGTGACCCGTCGTTTTTTTTTAATTCTTTTTTCAAATCGGCAACTTTGCTTTGAGTCTTTTCCAATTTCTGGTTTAATTTTTTGTTCTGCTTTTTTAACTCGGTAAGCTCATTCTTTAATCGTTCATTTTCTTCTTCGAATCCATTGCTAATCATAGTATTAATTTTAGTGTTTTTATAGATGCAATATACTGAATTCCAATTGATTATCCAAATGTTTTACGAGCTAATTTATGCAACTATATTATTAATATCATCAATAAATTAGATGAAAAAACATATTTGCCGTTTGCTTTTTAGGTACCACTAACTGGACACCCTACCTGCTAGGGCGTTTATGGTGATTGGCCTGTTCCCGAGGCGATGCCTCGGGCTGAAATAAGCTGTCCCTTCAGGACGTTTGACAACAACCAATTGACAATTGAACATGGGTGCGAATCTGCAACGAATACATCCCTGATCTGAGTTTTTCGAACTTGAATCAGCAATAGAAGGTTTCGCCACTACGTGGCTTTTGAATTGTTAGGTAAATTGAAACTACAAAGATATCGCTGCTACGCAGCTGATTTCTACACTGAACTGACCACTATTCACTGAATACTGACCACTGATCCCTTATTACTGTTCCCTGTTCCCTGTTCCCTGATTACTATTTTAACATCGCCTCTTTTTTCATTTCGGCAGGCATCTTCTCAATGGCATACCGAAGGGCTGTGCGCGGCATGACGGCTTTGTGGCAGAGGATGAATTCAAAAACCTGTTGCTGGTTTTGGTCACTCGATTGGCTGGCAACTTTAAGCATCCAGCCATACCCTTTCTGTACCAGGTCTTCCCGGTCCATCAGCAGCGTGGTGGCAATCTCGAACACCTCGGGGATGAACAACCCTTTTTTGGCCGGGACGATCAACGACACGGCTGCAGCCCGCCGTTTCCAGAGGTTGTTGGAATGGGTCCACGCTTTCAGGTTGTTTATGTTTTGGGGGTACATCTCCACAAAGGTGCCTATGGTGTGGTTGCACAGGGTGTCGCACGAGGCCCAGTTGCGCACATATTGGTCTATCCAATGCTCAAATACGTCAAAATCCTTCGGCTCGAAGCTTTTGCGCATGGCGTAGGCCCAGTTGCAGGCAATAAACGACTCCTCCATATAGCCCGATTGCCAGAGCTCTTCGCACAGGTCAAATACGGTAGCCTTGGGCTGATTCTTGATCTTCTTGAACTGCTCCTTGGCCAGTTTGGCGACAAAGGCTGACTTTAGGCCATAGATGTTGACCGGTTCTTTGAAGAATCGCAGACTGGCCTGGCGGGTTTTTTCATCTTTGTTCGCCAAGAGGATTTGGCGGATGGTGCTGATGATGTTTTCCATGGAATGCTGTTGATTATTTAAATATAAAGGTTAAAAACGATTGTTTTGATTCGAGAGCTAATAAAATGTTGATTTTTCTTTTGAAACAATTTGACGATTATTCCGTATTGCCTACTTACTGGTGGTAATGTGTGGTTGGAGGCTTTCTGTTTTAATCGTACCGGTACACTTCTTTTTTTAATCTCCCCAAATTTTTACTTCTGATTGTTTCAGGGGCAGGATATTTATGTTTCATTAATTTTTAGGGTATTAAGGTATGAGGATTTCGTTTTTAATAATGGTTTGTTGGTGCGTTATTGTTTCTTCTAAAGCTCAATTCAAGGTTGATGCTCAACTTCGGGTGAGGAGCGAATATCGCGATGGGGTAAAAGCCTTAATGCATGACTCCCAAAGACCAGCTTGGGTTACAGCACAGCGGACACGTCTCAATTTCCAATATCATGATGAGCGTGTTGAGTTTTACATTTCATTTAACGATGCGAGGGTTTGGGGGGAATCCGAAATTGCCTCGAATCAATCGAAGGTTGGACTTTATCAGGCCTATGTCAAATATGGGTTGAATTCAAATTTCAATATTAAAGTTGGACGGCAGGTTTTGAATTACGATAAAAAGCGATTGTTGGCCGATAAAAACTGGAATACGGCAGGTGCTTCCCACGACATCGCTCTTATGCAATTCAAATCCAATAAATTGGAGTCGCATTTAGGTCTTGCCTATGGGAACGATTCCGATAGGTTGTTTGAGTCCGATTATTCAGTGAAGCAGTATAAATACTTGATTTTTTGGTGGTGGAATTATGCCTTTAATAATTCGACTCAGTTGTCGATCATGAATATTGTGGATGGGAACCAGAAAAAAAATGATTATAAAACGGTTTATGCCCGGGCAACTTCAGGTTTTCTGCTGACAGCCAAAGAAGGGTGTTTTTCGTTCGACCTAAGTTCGTATGTTCAATACGGCAAGCATGTTACAGGTCAAAAGATTATGGCTTACCTTTTTCAATTTTCCCCATCAGTGGAGATTAACGAAGCTCTAACTTTTTCGGTGGGATATGAGCGTTTATCGGGAAGCGATGCCACTCAATCCGGAAATAAATATCATGCATTCTCAACGTTATATGGAAGTGGCCATACTTTTCATGGTTCAATGGATTACTTCACCGATATTCCAAAACATACCCTAGGTGGCGGTTTGCAGGATGCCTATTTTAAGACAGCAGTGCGTGCTTCAGAAAAAATAATAGTAAAAGCTGCATTGCATAATTTTAGATTGGCGAATAAGGTTTTGGTTGATGATGCGGGCGATGGAAGTAAGACTGTTGCAAATTGTCAGCTGGGAACCGAAATGGATTTGACGGTGTTGTATAAATTTTTCACAAACTCCGATTTGACGATGGGGTATTCAACCTTGATGCCCTCCCCAACGATGGCTTTGCTAAAAGGGGGGGATTCCCGCCAGTCTCAGCATTGGATCTATTTATCCGTCCGCTTTAACCCTGAACTTTTTAAGACTGAGAAAAAATAACATCTTCAATATATTATTATCAAAAGTGATTATGAAAAGGAAAATTTCCAACCAAATTTCAGTTCCCATTGTTGTGGTGACAATCATCGCGATTGTGGTAATGACGCTTGTCGCCATTTCGGTGAGTAATAAAATTATCAATAAACAACTTCAGACATCCATTGCGAATGCCGAACAATCATTTGTGGGGAATCTCGACCGGTTATCGAACCGGACGATTCAACTGTCAGCCCTGTTGGCTGCAAGTTCGGTAACCAAAGAGGCTTATAGCGATTATGTGAAAACAAATGATTTGGATCAAGCAGTATCGAAGTTGGCACAAGAATTTGATCAGGTTGAAGAGATGTTTTTGTTGTCGGGGAATAGCAATTTTAAAGTACATTTCCATTCAAAGGAATCGCGGTCGATCATGCGCAGTTGGTCCGATAAGCGGGGAGATGATTTGAGCTCCTTCCGCGAAGCAGTCAACCAATGTGGCCGGCAAAAAAAGCCTGTAAAAGGCATTGAAGCAGGACGGGGTGGGGTTGCCATTCGGGGAATTATGCCAATTTTGAATGATGATGGCGCATTGCTTGGTACCGTTGAAAACTATTTGGATCTGAAGGTGTTGACGGATATTTTGAAATCCGATACTGTTCAGTCGAATTTTGCTTTGTTTGCTGCCCCCGAGCTGGTTAAATTGATTGATGCAGATGTTTCTGACGATCTGAATTCAAAGAGCAAATTTGTGGGTGAATACCTGATGATTGAAGCTACCAGTGCCAATTTTAATCTGGATTTACTAAATCCCGAGCTGCTTAAAAAAGTAACTGCCAACAACCAAATGTTTGATAATGGAGCTTATCGTTTTTATCTTTTCCCTTTGTTGGATTATAACGGTCAGCCGATTGGTGTGGTGGGCTACCAATACAATATGACCGAAATTATTCAACAAACGACCCAGTTGAAATGGAATTTTGTATTAATTGGCCTTGTGTTGATTGTTCTTATCTTTTTTGTCGTTTCCATCTTGTCGAATCGTATTCTAGGGAAACCCATTAGGGAGATAAAAGAGTTTATTGGTCAGGTGGCTAAAGGAGATATTTCCAGTGTGTTGTTGTATCGATCTGGAAATGAGATGGGGGATGTGGCCAACGATTTAAGGAGCATGACGGATAGTTTGCGAAGTATTGTTGAAAGTATTGTCACTGGAGCCAACAATTTATCCAGTGCCAGCATTCAAATGAGTTCGGTTAGTCAGCAGCTTTCGGAGGGTGCAAATGAACAAGCCTCCGGCGCTGAAGAGATTTCCAGTACCATGGAGCAAATGGCTGCCAATATCCAGCAAAATACAGGTAATGCACTGGCGGCAGATAATATATCGCACAAGGTTCAACAGGGGATGAGTCGGGTTGGCGAAGCTTCCCAAAATAGTCTAATGTCCATCCAAAAGATTGCTGCCAAGATTGATGTTATTTCCGATATTGCCATGCAAACTAATATTTTAGCACTAAATGCAGCTGTTGAGGCCTCACGGGCAGGTGATCATGGGCGCGGTTTTGCTGTAGTGGCTGCCGAGGTTCGGAAACTTGCCGAACTAAGCAAGGCCGCTGCCGGTGATATTGTTGCCTTGGCTGGTACGTGCGTTGAAATAACTCAAGATGCTTCGGGTCAGTTGAAAGAACTTGTGCCAGAAATAGAGCAGACTGCAAAACTGGTACAGGAGATTTCGGCTGCCAGTCGGGAGCAAAATACAGGATCGGAACAGGTTAATTCGGCCATTCAGCAATTGAACCAGGTGACGCAGCAAAACGCTGCTGCTAGTGAACAAATGGCATCTGGAGCTGAAGAGCTAAGCAGCCAAGCCGAGCAGTTGAAAGAGATTATTGGGTTCTTTAAACTTTAATTTTTCGAGATAATTGCGTCCAATCGTGCTTATCTTCGTGGCTGGAAAATGAATTGTGTATGCTGAATCTCTTCAAGGAACCCTTAGACATCCTGGCTTTGCCCCGCCTCTTCCCTTCGCCTTTCCAGGCCGAGCCGCACCCTTTGTGTGTGTTGGCTGCCCGGGAACTTCAGGATCACCTTGGGCAGCAGGCGCAATGGGCGGAGGAGTTGCAGCAAGGGAAGATGTTTGGCGTGTTGGTGGTGCAAGATCCGTCGGGACGGGTGGGCTACCTGGCTGCCTTTTCGGGCAACCTGGCCGGGATGAATCATCACGAACGTTTTGTGCCACCTGTTTTCGACCTGTTGAATCCCAACGGCTTTTTCAAGGTGGAAGAGCAGACGATCACCGACCTCAACCACCGCATTGCTGTCATTGAGCAGGGTGAAGAGTACCTGAGGGCTCAAAAGGATTATCGCACTTGTTTGGAATGGGTTGAGGAACAATTGGTCGAATCGAAAGCAAATCTGAAGCTCCGCAAACAACAGCGCGATGCCATGCGGCAAAATAATCAGGATGCCGGCCTGGCCGAGGCCTTGGTGCGCGAAAGCCAACACGACAAGGCCGAGCATAAGCGTTTGGAACGGCAGCTTCAGGCTGTGTTGGAAGAAAAACAAACGGCATTCAACAGAATTGAAAATCAACTTGCGCAGTTAAAGGCGCAGCGCAAAACACTTTCGGCCGGGCTCCAGATGAAGATCTTCGACCGTTTCAGGATGCTTAATGCCATGGGGGAGGCCGAAGGCTTGCCCGCCATCTTTGCTCCCACGGCACAAGGTGTTCCACCGGCTGGTGCCGGGGAGTGCGCCGGGCCCAAACTGCTGCAATACGCTTTCTTGCACCAACTCCGTCCCATCTGTATGGCTGAGTTTTGGTGGGGCAGTTCGCCCAAGACGGAAGTGCGGCACCATGGTCATTTTTATCCGGCTTGCAAGGGCAAGTGCGAGCCCATCCTAGGGCACATGCTCAAAGGGTTGGACGTGGATTATCATGATCCCGACCACCTGCGCCACTTGGGAAAGCCTTTGGATGTTGTTTTTGAAGATGATTGGTTGGTGGTGGTGAACAAGCCCGAAGGGATGCTTTCGGTGCCGGGCAAGGGTGATGGCGACTCGGTGCTGAGCCGCATGGCTGCCCTGTATTCTCACGCCACCGGCCCATTGTTGGTGCACCGGCTCGATATGGCCACCTCGGGGTTGCTGCTGGTGGCCAAAACCAAGGTGGTGCATCAGGCTTTGCAAGCGCAATTTAAAAACCGGACGGTGAAGAAACGGTACATTGCCCTGCTCGATGGCGATGTGGCAGGGGATAGCGGCATAATCGATCTGCCCCTTTGTCCCGATGTTTTGGATCGGCCGCGCCAGATGGTGGATTACCGGCATGGCAAGCCGGCCATCACCCGTTGGGAAGTAATCGCCCGCCACGCAGGGCAGACCCGGGTTGCCTTTTATCCCCTCACCGGGCGCACCCACCAGTTGCGCGTGCATGCCGCCCATGTCATGGGGCTACATTGTGCCATCGTAGGCGATGCCCTTTATGGCACGAAAGCCGACCGGTTGTACCTCCATGCCGAAAGAATTGGTTTTGTGCATTCGGTTACCGGCGAAGAAATTTCAGTGGCGGTGGCAGCGCCTTTTTGAAGGAGTAAATAACCATCACTTTAATCCTTTGGATAAGATCAGTTTATTCGTAATTGTTATCTTATTCTGTTTTAATTGTATAAAGTAAACCCCATCTTTTAGGTTGGAAAGATTTAGTTTTAATGGACTTTCATCGATGAATGCCTCAGATTTTAATAGTCGACCATTGATATCCAATACATGAACAGTACCCTTTCCTGATTGACAATTTAGGAAAATAATTCCGGTAGATGGATTGGGATAAACCATTTTTAATTGCAGATTAGGATTCTCTAATCCTGTACTTGTAAAGGATCTTGCAATGTTACTAATTCTTACTTCGTCTATATACCCATCAAAATTGACTCCTATTTGCAAATCACGTGAACTGACGAGCATGTTGGGTTGAGAGTAGGTTTGTTCGCGATATGAAATTTGATTTCTGTTTCTGTCACGCACAATAATTTTAATTTTTGAGTTCTGATGATCTCTAATAAATGCCACATGGTACCATTGATTAATCGAAATAGAAGTGCTTGTTACACCAATGCGCGAATTTAATGCCGAAAAAAAGTAACCAAAGAAGACATTACTCCACCATGGATTTACTTCTAGTGAATAGTTGGATTGATACATATCGGCATCTCCGGGCTTCCAAACAAGGTACATATTGTTATTGGGATTAAATGAATTGAATTTTACCCATGCTTCAATAGTCCAGTCGCCACTAAGGTTTAATGATGAGTTCTGAGGCACAGTCAACACTGAGTTTGTGCGATAACAATTACCTAATTCTTGATTAACAGTCGCATCTGAAACTATATCCCAAAGATTCCCTTGTGCATTAGGAGCAATAAAGTTTCTGTTATTCAGATCATTATCAAAATGCAAGAGCAATACGGTGTTTTTATCAGGCAAATATGGACCACCTACCGGATTTGGTTGCAAAATAGTAAAAGCATCGCTGATTGAAAAATTATTGCTGTTGGTGAAATCCGTTATTTTTAACCTACAATTCCCGGAAAGTAGAACAGGAATAACCCATTTATACTCTCCGGTAGCTATTGGAACACCTGAAGATACTGAAGTCCAGGTTGTGCCGTTATTCATCGAATAATCTATTTGAATACTTTGGACATTGGTGATTGCCCATTTTATAATAGTAGTATCACTTGCAATTACATAATTATTGATTGTGGGTGATATCAGGAATAGTTTGTCCAAGTTTACTTTTTGAAATGGTCCGTAAGTAGTGGAAACATCCATATTATCGGGTGCTAAAATCTTGATATAAAATTGAGTTTGAAAATCACCTGCATTCCAGTTACAGTTGGTTGATGTTATTTTATCTGCAATTTTAGTCCAGTTCTGCTTATCATCAGTCGAAATATATACATTCAGTTTTACATTCGATTTTAATGGAATCCAACTTATATTTACAATGTTTGTGGTTACAGTAGCATTGAATTGCGGTGTTTGAAGTGTAACAACCGGTAATTGGCGTACTCTGGTGTCAAAATCAAAATAAAAGTCTTCCAGAAAAGCTTGTGTATCTGTATATCCTAATGACTGACAGGCCAAAAGATCATTTATTTGAATATCTTTTATCAGCTGGTAACCTCCACGTCGGTACTGATAATCAATAAAAAAATAACCGAGTGTATAATATCCGTAATCGGGTGAAGGATATATGCGGGTTTCCTCGTAAGTAGGACGATGGCCAAAGTATGTTGTTGCTTTATTCATTGCTTCTACAGCGGATTGACGTATCTGATTCAACTTAGTTTCGGTTATTATCCCATCGCTGCAGAAGGAAGGGAATCCCTCATTTAACCAAGAAGTGACTGTTCCCTGAGGGAAAATTCCCTGAAATGAATGTGCAAGTTCATGGCGGCACATCCCTTCAAAAAAAATTAATTGATCTTTTGACGCAGCACAGGTACTATGTACCCCAGATGACCAGGCAGTGCCTCCAGTTACTCTGTTACCACAGGTAGTTCCTTCAATCTGTGCATCAAAACATTCGGGTAGAGTAAAAAAATATACTTTTTCTCCGTGTAACACATTGTATTGAGTAGCATATTCATTGTAGGCAGTTTCACTGACATTGGCAAAAAATGGAAAATTAAGTAGACCATCAATTGGTCGGGTGTAGAATTTAAAATGCGCTGTTTCCATATACATTTTAATACGAATATTTTCATCCATTTGTAAAAACCGGTGATATACATACCTATTGAAATCTCCTAACAGACCTGCAAGATTCTCAACATTAAACCACCAGGGAACCACATCAAATCCGTTAGTGTTAATTTTTGTAATCATTGGATAACCCCAATTCTTAAAAATATGCATAAACTCAGCAAAAGCCCCAGCCACTGCCATTCCATTGTATGTGATAAAAGTCGATCGATTATTTAATACATCAAATGAAGAAAAACTCCCTCCATAAGCATTTATGGCTGAGCGGATTGAGGTATCCGGCGGGAGTAGTTCACTTTCAAACAAAGGGAAGCCAATTTTAAATAATAATGGAAGTTGTTGAGTTTGATAGTAATGAAAGAGATAAGCCTGATTCAAATAAAATACAGCGACACTGGTCAGATCTGGGAAAACGGCCAGTTGCTCGGTAGTATTAGGTTCGCTAATATTAATGGTTCCATCACCAGCCACAAAACCACTTTCAAAGGCAAAGGCATCCTTTGGTTTTTGCGCTTGATACTCTGACGAACTAAGTACGTTAAATGTATAGGTGAAAGCATTGAAAGTCGGTGTGCCCCCTACTCTACGGTGATATTTTAATGTCTCTAACTCGTTGGAAATCTTTTGAGTGTTTACTCCTGGGATATTGATCCCATAAGAGTTTAATGGGCTTAACATTAAGATAGCAAAATATCCAATAAATAATCGAACTCTAGTTTGTTTGTGTTGAACGAAGCTTGTAACTGGGATAAAAAAAAAGTTAGTGGGTAAAAGCGTTGCTCGACAGCTGTTATCAAAAGTGAATTTGATTTTCTGAAAACGATTTTTTTTCATGATGAAAAGTTTATGTAGGATTTATAAAATTACAAATTAAATTAATTTAATTCAACCCTAAACTTTCCCTTTTTCTTCCATAAATCATACCCCTTTATTATATTTATTTTTGTTGAATAGCAAAGGCGACCCACTTTTGCTGGATCGCCTTTGCTTTTTACTAATTGGATTTTACTTCTTCTTCAGCAACGCTTCAATCTCATCCATAATCTTGTTCATGGTGGCGATGGTGGCTTTGAAGGGTTCGGGGCTGGTCATGTCCACGCCGGCTGTTTTCAGCAGGTTGATGGGGTAGTCCGACCCACCCGAGGAGATGAACTGCAGGTAACGTTCCCGGGCGCCTTTTTCTCCGGCCAACACTTGGGCAGCCAACGCTTGTGAAGCCACAAAGGAGGTGCTGTACTGATATACGTAGAAATTCATGTAAAAGTGGGGGATGTAGGCCCATTCCACACCGATGTTGTCGTCGAGCAGGCAGATGCCTTGTTCGTGGCCGTAGTATTTGCGGGCAATGTCGCCGTATATCTTGCTGAGGGTTTTGCCGGTGAGGGGCGTCCCGGCCTCGGCAGCCTCATGGATGCGCAGTTCAAACTCGGCAAATTGTGTTTGACGGAACAGGGTGCCTTTGAACCCGTCGAGCATGCTCATCAGCAAAGCCAATTTCTGCTCCTTATCCTGGATCTTCTTCTGCATCATGTCGTTAAGCAGAACTTCGTTGAAAGTGGATGCTACTTCTGCTACAAAAGTGGCGTAGCGAGCCATGGCAAAGGGCTGCGTCTTGTTCGAATAGTAGCTGTGCATGGTGTGGCCCAACTCGTGGGTGAGGGTGCTTACCTCGTTGTACTGGTCGTTGTAGTTCATCAGGATGTAAGGATGCACATCGTAGGCGGCACCGTTGGAGTATGCGCCGCTGCGTTTCCCTTTGTTGGGGTACACGTCGATCCAACGGTTTTTGAAGGCATGATCCACCACGCCCGCATACTCCTTGCCCAGTGGCTTGAGCGACTCCAGGATCAACGCCTGTGCCTCTTCGTAACTGTATTTCAGCTCAACGCCCTTGACGGTGGAGGCATACATGTCGGAATACTTGAGGGTGTCGAGCCCCATCATCCGCTTCTTTAGGTTGAGGTAGCGGTGGAAGGTGGGCAAATTGGCATTCACATTTTCAATCAACGAATGGTACACCTCGGTGGGGATGTTGTTGGGCTTGGTGGCACTCTCCAGGGCTGAGCCGTAATTGCGGGCCTTGGCTCTGAAGATGTCCTGTTTCACCTGTCCGTTGAGCAGCTCCCCAAAGGTGCCTTCGAATAGTCGGTAGTGGCTCCAGAAGGCCTTGAAGGCAATCTCCCGGTCGGCGCGGTTCGGCGAGCTGCGCAGTTCGCTGAAGGCTTGTTTGGTGAGTTCCATCTTGGTGCCGTCGCTCAACGTGATGGTTGGCCAAGGCATTTCGGCATCGCTGAATACACCATAGGCAGCAGAGGCTGTTCCTGTGATGAGGCCTGTTTTGGCCATCAGGGCTTCCTCGGCGGGCGATAGGGTGTGCTGTTTCATCCGATAGATGTTCTCCAACGGCATCTTGTAGTTTTTCAGTCCCTTTTCCTCCGATATGAAACGATCCATGGTTTCCTTGGGGATGGCTGCCAGCTCTGGCGACACGAAGGAGGCTTTTTGACCATACTCCACAAAAAACTGGCGCACTTCTTTTTGTCGCGACTGGTTTTCGGCATCGCGCACATCGGCATCGGCCTTCAGCGAGGCAAAAAGGGAGAGGCGTGAGGCCTCCTTCATCATCTCATCGCTGAACTGAAGGTATTTCAGCAGATTTTGCGCACTCTGCCCAAGTGTCCCCTTGAAAGAGGTGACCTGTTCCGACCGCTTCACCAGTTCTGCCAGGCTCTGGTTCCAGGCCTGCTCCGAGCTGTAGAGGTCGTACACGTTCCATTTGTATTGATCGTCAATCTCGGATCGCTCCTTCTGGGCCCAAATGGTTGTGGTTGAGCCTGCCAGAAAAACGGCAAGCGACAACGATAGAATCTGTTTTTTCATCTGTAGTAAATATGTAATTGTCCTTATTTATTCAATTCTGGTTATGCTGTCGTTGGGTGTTATACCATTTTCATTGAATGCTTCGATGGTGAAATAGTAGCTGAGGTTGGCGTTCAAGCTGTTGATGGTGACCGTTGTGTCGGTGTAAACCATGAGGCTGCTGTACAGCTTGTTGGCATCCATGCCAAAACTGATGTTGTAACCGGTGGTCTGTTGCGATCGGTTCCATCGGAGGGTCACGCTTCTGCGATCCAGGGGATTTCGGGTTGCTAGCAGTTGTTCCACCTTCGCCGGCGCTTTCCCGTTTCCTTTGCCAAAGACCCTGAAGCCGCTGATGGCAAAATGGCCGCCCGGCACCTTGATGTTATTGATTTTCAAAAATCGGCACGCAACTTTTTGTGGTAGTTGGGTGTAATCGTGGGTGCGGTCGGTTTGATTGTTGGATTTGTCAATTAAAAGGTTCCAGTTTTTGCCATCCACCGATGATTCGATGGTGTATTGGTGGCAAAGGCCTATTTGCCGCCCAAAGATTTGGGTGAGGTGCTCGGCAAAATTGATTTGAACCGAATAGACATCGTAGGTGCCGTCCAAATCCAGGATGGCATATTCGTGGTTGCCGCCACTTTGAGCCGCCCAATAGGTGCGGATATCTTCATCGGTCATGTTGGTGGCAGGCAGCGTGTCCACCGCCGATGAAACCTCCACTTTTTTGTTGAGGGAGAGGAGCATCCAGCCTGGAAAGATCTCCTCAAAGCTATTGATCTTTTTGTTGGGGAGGATCATGGGATAATCGCCAAATTTGGTGTTGGCATGCAGGGTGCCATCTTCATCAATAAAAACAGGATGCAAAGCCAAGCGGCGTTCGAAAATCTGTTTTTGAGAGATGGTGATGGTGCCCATATGCCATAAATTGCCATAATGGTCGGCGAAGGTACTTCCATGGCCTGCTCCTGTGGCAAAACCTTTCGGCTTGGCAACAAAGGGATTGTGTGGTTGCAGCGTAAATGGCCCCATTGGTTGATCCGATACATACACCGCATCGGCATAGCTCCGGCTCTCAGTGCCAGGACCGGCATATTGTAGGTAGTACCGGTTGTTGTGTTTGGACATCCAAGCGCCTTCAATCCACGGATGGCGATCCACCAGCGTGTTGTTGTCGCCCGGCACTTCCCATCCGTACATGGCTGGGTTGGCATGGATAAGTTCCTGGGGGTGGCCAATGAAGGCAAACTGGTTTTTATAGTCGATCTCCACGCCATAAATGGGGTTTTTGTCGGAGCAGCCCCAATAGAGATAGAGCCGGTTGTCGTCATCCTTAAAAAATGCCGGATCGTAAACCGGTTGTTGTAGTTTTTCCACGGCAACCTGCCATGTACCTTCCAGTGGTTGGGCACTTTTATAGATGGTGCTCTGCTCATTGGAAGATGCCAGGAAGAAGAGGGTGTCGCCCAAGGCGATGGCTGTGGGGGCATAATCTTCGGATGGGATTTGGTTGGTCTCCACAAAGCTCCACTCTTTCAAATCGAAGGAGTGCCAATAGCCGCTCGACTTGGAGGCAAAAAGGTAATAGCGATCCTTGAACCAGACGATGGATGGATCGGCTGCTTCGCGACGCGAAGGTTCCTCAACGCCAAACCGGTAGCTGATATCCACTGGGTTGCAGAGGGTGGATGGCTCATTGGCTCCAGATTGCGGCTTACTGCTGCAACCAATCAGAATGGAGCAGAGTAGGAGGCAGGGAATGAAATGTTTCATTTTTCGAGGTTATGGTAGTTAGATGATCAATTGGCTGAAATATGGATGCGGCTGCTGCCTTGGTTGCTCTTCTCAACGTTGACCCGCACGGCGATGCTCTCGGTCATCTCTTGCACGTGGGAGATCACGCCGATTTTGCGCCCTTGGGTTTGGAGGTTGGAGAGGGCTTCCATGGCGGTGCGCAGGGTTTCGATGTCGAGTGAGCCAAACCCTTCGTCGATGAAGAGCGATTCCACGCTGATGCGGTCGCTGGCCAACGACGACAGTCCCAGCGCCAAAGCCAGGGAGATGAGGAAACTTTCGCCACCCGACAGCGATAGGGCAGGGCGCCGTTCATCGCACATGTCCCTATCGATGACCTGGAGAGCCAGGGTGTCGCCAATGCGTTCGAGCCGGTAGCGGGCGGTGAGCTGGCGTAACTGGTGGTTGGCAAACCGGAGCAGAGCATCCAGCGTGTATCCTTGGGCAATCTTTCGGAAAGCATCGCCATTGCTCGATCCCAGCATATCGTTGAGCTGTTTCCAGTTTCCGGTGACCTTGGCTTGCTCTTCCAGTTTCTTTTGAATGTCGGCAAACCGTTTTTTGTTTTCACCATCGTTTTGGAGTCTGGCCAGCAGATCGGCTTTCTGGTTGCCCTGGATCTCTGTTTTTTCTTTGGCCTGGTGGAGAGCCATTTCCAGATGTGCCGGGGTTTCCGTTTCTGCATTGGGGATGCCGGGTAGGGCGCGGTGTTGCCCAATCTGGTGCTCACGCTCCTTCACGATGGCTTCGCAGTTTTGCACGGCTTGACTAATGGCCTCCAGTGTCCCACGCTCCTCTTGGAACCATCCGGCCGGATGCCCCATCATGCGGGTGAGCTCTTCGGCGGTCACGGCGGGCTGTTGTGATTCGCACCATTGGCGTACCTGCTGTTTGTATATTTCCGTCTGAGCTAGTTTTTCGCCAACCTCTTTTTGTGTGGATTCGAGGGTGGCCTGTTGCCGGTCGAATTCGCTCTTCTGCCGGTTGTATTCTTTTTGAAGTTCCTCCAGTTTTTGCCGTTCCTGATGGATGTTTTGCCGAAGCTCCTTCTCAACAGCATCGGCGCTCTTGCCATCCAGAGTGTCTTTGCGCTCCTTGGTGAGGTTGGAAACCAGATCGTTGGCAGCCACCGAGCGTTGACGGAGCTGGTCTGTTTTTGCCTCCTGGAGGTCAAGGGCCTGTTTCAAGGTCTGTTGCTGACCATTGAGGCTTTGCCAAACTTTTTCCAGTTCCTGATTGTGCTGTTCATTTTTCTGCCACAGCTCCACAAAACGGTTGATCTTTTGCTTGAATAATTCGGCATCCTGCTGCCATTGCGCCTGCCAGCCCTCAATGGTGACCAGGGTGTTGATTTCGGCGGTCAGCGCCGCCATCTTAGCATTGGTTTCATCCTGTCGGGTATTTTCCCCTTTTAGTTCTGCTTCGGTGGTGCTTTGCTGTTTTTCAAGCTCCCGCAACTGGTTGGTTAGCTTTAGAATAGCCTCCTGCTGTTGACCGATCAGATTTTGGGATTCTTGCAGCTGTTTTGCCAGAGTTGTTAACTCTTTTTCGGATTGTTGATGTTTGAGTAATGTATTCGACACGCGGTCAAGCTCATTTTCGATCCACTTAGGCTCAAGGCCTTTTTCAGCATTGGACAGGGAAGTCAACTGCGCTGCCAAAGGTTGCCAGGCAGCCGAATCTTTCTCATACTGCTCTTCGGCCTGTTTGAACTCCTCTTGCAGCTGCGCGATGCGGCTGGTAATCGATTTGTGTTGTTCCGTGAGTTGGATCTGCTTTTGGTTTAGCTCGTCGTACTGCTGTTTGCTTGCTTCGTATTCTTTTCGGAAGCTTTGGAGGATGGCATCGCCAATGGCTTCCAGGTGATGTTCGCGGCTGCCGCACACCGGACAGGGTTGGTTGGGTTGCAACTCCGAGCGCAGGTTCACCACCACCTTATCGGTGGCCAGCTGGGCATTCTTGTAGAGTTTTTCAGCTTCCTCGCGCTTGATGGTTGCTTCCTGTAAAGCCACCTGCACCTTGGCCAGCTGCTCTTCAGTTTCGGGCAGTAGCGCACTCTGTTTTTTCAGCTCTTGTTCGGCTTTAGTTTTATCCTTTTCCGATTTCAGTAGGGCTTCCAGCTTGCTTTGCGCCTTGTTGAGCAGCTCTTTTTGTTGTTGAAGGTTATCAATATCCAGGCGGAGCTGCTGGAGATCGGTCTGATCCATCTGTTCCTTCAGCTCTGCCACCCTCTTTTTTTCTGCTTCGTGAGCTGATTGTTGTTTTGTTTGGAGCTCTTTTAGGTTGCCTGTTTCCGCCTTTAGTTTATCAATGGAAACGGTGAGTTGCGCCAGTTTTTCTTGGCTCTTGGCCAGTTCCACGCCAAACGCAGCCAGCTGGTCGAGCAGGGTGATAATTTTGGAGTGGTGCTTTACCATGGGGGCATATGGCTTGCTTTTTTCAAACCATGATGCTGTGTTTTGTTTGTCTGTTTCATTAGCCGCCAATTGGCTTGTCAACTTGCGCAGCTCTTCCTTATTTTTGTCGGTTTCGGCAAGGTGTTGGTTGAGGGCTTGTTGCTCTTTAGTTGCATTGTTCTGAGCCACCTCCAACTTGCTGTCCAGTTCCCGGGCTTTGGCCAGTTCGGGTTGAATGGCTGTGGATTTTGCCTCCAGGGCTTTCAGCAAGCTGTTTTTTTCCTGTTCTTTCTGTTGCGCTTGCTTCAGAATATTGCTGAGCTGGACGATGGTTAGTTGCAGTTCGACGCAAATTTTTTGTTTTTTTATGGTGTCGGTTTCACCCTGTTGCCATTGGTTGTAGGCAGGGGCAATATCCCGCGCTTTTTCGGCTTTTTGCAGGTACTCTTTTCGTGCCGATGCTTCGGATTCCCGATTCTTGGCCATCATCAGAGCATCGCCGGCTGTTGCCAGGTTTTTCTCCAGCACAAACAGATCTTGCCACCATTTCAGCTTGGTTTCAAGTTGTCTGGATTGGTTTTGCAGCGCCACAATCGCCTCTTCCAGAGTTCTCTGGCGCTCCTTGATCAACAAAATATCCTCCTCGCTCAACAGTTGAATCCCTTGCAGCTGGCTTTCGATCAGGTTAAGTTCATCTTTGGCCTCTGTATATTTTTTGAATATCCGTATGGAGATGGTGGAGTAGATGTCCAGCCCGGTAAGCTTCTCCAGGATGGCTGCCTTCTCATTGTCCTTGGCTTTCAGGAAGGTGGCAAACTCGTTTTGTGCCAGCAGCACCGATCGGGTGAACTGGTCGTAGGTGAGGCCAATCAGCCCTTCCAGCTGGTCGATCACCTGGGTTTTGGTGCCTTGCAGCTCCGTTTGGTTCGATAGGTTTTTGGCTGCGAAGTGGTAGGCCTGTAAGGCGCCATTGGGTTTGTTGTGGGCGCGTGCTACCGACCAGCGGCTGCGGTAAGTGTCGCCGTTGATGGCACGGAAATCGACCTCGGCCCACCCTTGCCCGGTTCCCTTGCGGAGGATCAGTCGGGGGTCGTCCTGGAGTATGTTGTTCTTCTCTTCAATGGCGACTCTCTCCACGGTTTGCTGACTGCGTGGCGTCTTGGCATACAACGCCAGGCAGAGGGCATCCAGAATGGTCGATTTGCCCGAACCGGTGTGGCCGGTGATGGCAAAAAGCCCGGCCGAGCGCAACGGCTCAGCTGTAAAATCTATCTCAAATTCACCTTCGATGGATGCCAAATTGCATCCTCTGATGGCCAATATTTTCATTTCTGGTTGGGTTTAGTTCTGTTGATGGTTGATCTCCTCAAGTATCTGGTTGAAAAGGGTTTCCAAATCATTGGGCATTTGCAGGTTTTTCCTCCGGAAGGCCAGCCTGGCCATCTCCAACGGTTCAATGGCCTGCAAGTTCTCGAAGGTGACAGCCATTGCTTCCGATTCGTCAAACCGGTTGGCATTGTCGGTGACGATGCGGGCCAGACGGGCGTAACGTCCCTCCAGCGCTTTTTCAACCTCTTGGCGTAAGTTTGGGATGGTCTCCTTGAAGGCCACGCGTACTTGAAGGTAAGGGGCAAAACGGTCGGCCTCACCCACGGGGAGTTGCTTCAACTGTTGCAACACCTGTGGTAGGTTGTTGGTTTGATCGTCGAGTAGCAGTTCTTGGTGTTGCGGGATGGAGATCAGCTTCACCGGCGGTTCAAAAGCCAATTTCTCAATGTTTTTCACTTGATCCCCTTCAATCTCAACCAATGTGACGCCATGCTGGTAGTTCTCTTCGGCAAACGACATGGGCAAAGGGGAGCCCGAATAACGGATGTTTTCGCGACCGGCCACCCGTTGCGCCCGGTGCAGGTGCCCCAGAGCGGTGTAGATGATGTTGGGCGGGAAGAGGTCGGCTCCATCAACGCCCTCCACACCGCCTATGAGGTTGCGCTCGCTCTCGTCGCCCGTGTTGGTTTGCATTCCAGAGGCTTGTAGGTGCCCCATGGCCAGGATGGCCTCGCCTAGATGTGCCTGGCTTTGAGCCGCCATAAGGGCTTCGGCATAAAAGGCTTTGATGCCTTCGGCATAGTTGTGGCCATTGATGGAGCCATCCACCGGTGGATGGTCGCCCTGCCGTAGGTAGGGAACTGCCAGGCACCAGGCTTCGCGTTTGCCAGTGCGGTTGTGCAAGGGGATCAGCAAATCGTTATAGTCAATCTCGCCTTCGGCGTTGCGCTTGATCACCCCCCGCACCGTCACGTTCATATCTTCCAATAGGGGGATGGGGGCTTCCAGACGGGCGGCTGAGTCGTGGTTGCCAGCTATAACCACCACCTGAAGCTGGTTGTTTTGATTGGTCACCTCCTTTAGGAAGTGGTAAAACATCTTTTGGGCGAAGGCCGATGGATTGGGGTTGTCGAACACGTCGCCGGCAATCAACAGCACATCAATCTGTTGTTGATGCAGTATCTCTTTCAACCAAACTAGAAATGCTTGGTGCTCATGGCTCCGGTCGTTCTGATAAAAGGTTTGTCCCAGGTGCCAGTCGGCAGTATGGATGATTTTCATAAGTTCACTTTACAATCAGCCCAACGGGTTAATTTTTGAATGGAATGGGCGAATGGTAAAGATATAAAAAACCCTGCAACACGTTTGGTGAAGCAGGGTTTTTGGTTTGTTTTTTTGCAGTCTTCAGCCTATGCCACCAAAAATGATGCCTAGAACAATGATCAGGATGGTGATGGGCACATAAATAAACCGCGCGTAGGTGATGAACCATTGCCCAATGGGGCGGCGGCGACTTTTGTTGATCTCTTTGAGCAACTCATCCGAATAGAGGTAAACGGCCACGAAAGCCAAAAGCATGGCGCCAATGGGCGATACGATGATGGTGATGAGGTCGGCAAACCGTTCAAAGAGATGGTTGTCGAGCGTCAACGGAATGGCCAGTATGATCACTAATAAGGCAATCAATATGGTTGCTTTCTTACGTTTGATTTTTGTTGATGATATCAAGGCTTCCACCGGCCCCTCCAGCATGCTCACCGATGAGGTGATGGCGGCAAATATGATGCTGAGGAAAAAGAGGATGCTGAGCGGTTGGCCGTAGGGCATCACGCTAAAGACTTTTGGGATGGTGATGAACAACAGTGATGGGCCGGCCGCCGGATCCAGTCCAAAGGCAAAGACAGCCGGGATGATCATGAAGGCGGCCATCAGGGCAGCAATGGAGTCGTACATGGCCGTGTTGAACGATGCTGAAACCAGCTCGGCACTATCGTGGGCATAGCTGCCATAAACCACCAGGGCGCAACCGGTCAGCGATACGGTGAAGAAGGCCTGCCCCAAGGCCATCACCCAGGTTTCGATGTTGAGCAGAGCCTCCCACTGTGGATGCAGCAGGTATTTGACGCCTGCCATGGCGCCATCGAGCGTCAGGGAGCGGACGATCATCAACACAAAAATAAGCATCAGGATGGGGATCACGATTTTGTTCAGTTTTTCAATCCCTTTGGCAATGCCCGAGAATACGATCCCCAAGGTGATCAAAACTGCCAGTATGGTCCATGGGATGGCGCTGCTGCTGCCGGTGAAGTTGCTGAATAGGGTCACATGATCCTGGTTGAAGAGCTCTCCGCTGATGCTCAGGTAGAAATACTTCAGGATCCAGCCAATCACCACCGAATAGAAGATCATAATGCCGGTGAGACCTATCACTGGGATGGCGCCAAGAAGGTTGGCTCCACGGATGCTCTTGTTCCTGAAAATCCGTTGGATCCCGGTGAGCGATCCGGCTCGATGGCTGCGGCCAAAGGCAAATTCAATGATTAATCCGGTGGTGCCCAACAGGAAAACAAATAAGAAATAGGGGATCAGGAAGGCGGCGCCACCATAGGCCCCCAGCCGGTAGGAGAACATCCAGATGTTGCCCAACCCCAGGGCTGCGCCAATGCACGAGATGATAAAACCGAATTTTGAGGAGAAGAGTTCCCGCTCACTTTTTTTATTTTCTGTATCCATGATCCTTGATATATTATGAAATATGACAGGCCGATTCTACCGGTTTGCTTTTGATGGAGCCACTTCTGAAGGCTTCAATCATCTCTGAGGTGAGGCTGATGTTCAAATCAACCGGCGGGATCTCTTCCCGCTCAAACCATTGTGCGTCGGCCAGCTCGTTGGGGTCGATGGTAATGTGGTCGTTCCCGTCCAAATCGGCAAAAAAGCCCACCAGCAACGACTCCGAAAAACCCCAGGGTTGGTTTTTATAGTAACGGATGTTTTTCACCCGGAGGCCAACTTCTTCAAACACTTCGCGCTTAACGGTCTCTTCGAGGGTTTCGCCCACTTCGCAAAATCCTGCCAGAAGGGCGAACTTGCGATAGGTACCGTAAGTGTTGCGCGTCATCAGCAATCGGTTGTGGTCGATGATGCCCACGATGATGGCCGGCGAGATGCGGGGATAGACCACCTGCCCGCATTGGGGGCAGATCATGGCCCGTTCGGTGGGCGAGGGGTGCATGGCCGTTGCGCACCGTCCACAGTACTTGTGGTTAGTGTACCATTTGTAGAGGTGATGAGCGGTGATGCCTGCAAAGGCGATCGATTCCGGCTTCAAGGTCCTGAAAACCTGCACCGGCGCCCGATGGCACTTCTCCAGTGGTAATGAATCCCCGTTGAGCAGCAAAAAACAGTTTTTACCGTCGAGGGCAAAGAGGTAAACCAGTTGCAACCCTTCCGGGCTATGCAGTTGTGTCAATTCAGCATAGGTGAAGGATGGGTTGTTTTCTGCCATCGGTGTCATCACCACCTGGTCGGCATCAAATATGAAAACCAGATCCTGGCCCGAAATCTCTGCATTTTGAAATCCAATTTCCAACTTGCTGGGGGCAATATCTTGAAGCATAATGTGGTTGTCTTTGAAAAGTCAAAGATAACACATCCTTGAGCAATGTGTTTTAGCTTTGACGATAAAAGTGTTGAAACATGGTTCTGATTACAAGCACTAAATAATGAAAACGCCTGCAAAAGCTGGTTTTGCAGGCGTTTCTGTTGAGAACTTAAAAATTCTTAATGGTAGTATTTTACGTCAACTTCGGTATTGGCAGGGGAGTGGACTTTCAATCCCAGCTGTCCGCCATTGTTGCCATCGAAATAGTGTATTTTAATGGCGTGGAGGCCGGCCTTCATGGCATACTGGCCAACCACTTCGCGAGGACCATGCGGGCCGTCGTTGTCGCAAACCCAGTAATCGTTGATGTAGAGCCGACTGCCATCATCCGAAAGCAGCGCGAAAGAGTAGATGCCATCCTCGGGAATCTCGATGTAACCATCGAAGGCCAATCCCAACCAACCCTTGGCGCCTTGTGGTATGGCCACCTTGTCAACGCTCAGGGTGTTGAGCAGCTTGGCGCCTTCGGTGAAGTTTTCGCAGTTCTTGTATTTTTTCTCATACACCTGGCATTGCAGCCCTTCCTTGAGCGAAGCCTTGTCAACAGCTACCGGCTCGGCCAGGGTCTGTTTGATGAATTCGGTCTTCACCGCCACATCAGCTGTGCCGTTTTTGCGGAAGGTTCTGAAGGTGAAGCTGGTTGTTTCGTCAATGGCGATGGGACCGGTATAGAGCGTTGACGCGGCATTTGGGGTCGATCCATCGGTGGTGTAGCGTATTTGCGCCGTTGGCAACCAGCAACTGACTTTCACGGTGTCGGCACCGATGAAGACGTTCTTGGCGTTAAAGCCCTCCAAATCGGGAATACGGTAGTTGATGCCCATCACATCCCAGCGGTCGTAATGCGCAACCAAACGTTTTTTGTAATCTTCGTATTGATCCATGTTGGCGGTTCCCCATGCCACTTCGGCCAAGGCAGTCATCCGTGGGAAAATCATATAATGCATCCGTTCGCGCGATGGGATCCACTCAGTCCAGATGTTGGCCTGGATTCCGACCACATTTTGCAGCTGTGCGCTGTCCAGCCCTTCCAATGCCGGATTGAAGCTGTACACATTGGGCAGCGTTTTGATATCGGGTATGTAATCGAAGTAGAAATGCGATGTGGGGGTGAGGATGGCATGGTTCCCTTGCGCGGTGGCGCGGTGCACGGCATCTTTCACCCAGCCCCGCCACCACATGATGGTGGCCGTTTCCGATAAGCCGCCTTCCAGGATCTCGTCCCAGCCAATGAGTTTCTTGCCATTGGCATTGAAGAATTTCTCCATCGATTTCACAAACCAAGCCTGCAACTCATGTTCATCCTTCAAGCCCTCTTTCTTGATGCGTTTCTGGCAGTTGGGGCATTTTTTCCAGTTGTCCTTCTCCACTTCATCAGCACCCAAATGGAAATATTCGTAGGGGAACAATGGGAAAAGCTCGCTGTAGATATCCTCGCAGAAACGGAGCACTTCATCTTTGCCCGGACAAAGAGGTGCGGAGAACACCTGTCCCCAGCCCGCCTGGTTGAAACAGGCCACAAAAGGATAGTTTGCAATGGCTCCGGTGAAATGGCCTGGCATGTCGATCTCTGGTATCACATCGATGCCCAGCTGAGTGGCATAGGCCACAATCTCTTTCACCTCTTCCTGGGTGTAGAATCCGCCATAGATGGTGTCGCCCTCTACCACTTTGATCCTGTCGGAGGGGAGATTGAAGTCGGGGTTGTCTTGAGCCTTGCCCAATCGGATGCACTCTTTGTCTTGTGAGTTGAATTTGCGGAAAGCACCTTTTTCGGTTAGCAAGGGGTATTTTTTAATCTCGATGCGCCAGCCTTGGTCGTCGGTTAGGTGCCAATGGAACTTGTTGAGTTTGTAAAGCGCCATCAGGTCTAGAAACTCTTTGACTTCAGAAGGGGTGTAAAAGTGGCGCGACACATCCAGCATCAATCCCCGCCATTGTGAGGTGGGGAAATCGGTAATGGATACTGCCGCAACATCCCATTTCACCTGTTGGTTGGCTTGGGCGGGCTGTTCTATCTGGTTGGGCAACATTTGGCGCAGGGTCTGAATGCCCAGCAACACGCCCCGGTACGATTGCCCGGTAATTTGGATGCCCTTGCTGGTCACCTCAAGACGGTACTCGTCGGTGTTGGTCAGGTTGGTGTCCAGCACCAAGTTGATCTCTGCGGATGATCCATCGGTCACCTCCAGGTTCCATCCTGTGGCGCCGTTGATTTTGTCGGACAGGTATTGGCCAGCCGCCTGGAGGGTTTCGTCGCTACAACCGATTTGGGTTCCTGCATCCAGCACAAAGGCTCCTTTGGAGGCCTGAATGTTTTTAACTTGGGGAATCAAAGCCACTTCCCTTGTTTCTTGGGTGCCGCAGCAGCTGCTGATCAGGGCAGCTACGCATACGCCTAAAAGCCAGTTAATCTTCATCGAAATAAAATTGAATGGTTTATTGTTTAAAAACTCTTTTTAACAGGTGAAAAGCGATTTTTTATGCTCTCCAGTGGAGAATGATCAGGCGGGTTTGATTTTCTATTCAGGCAAAAGTAGTTAATAATTGTATTGAATGCCGCCATTTTATCCGTTGTTTGCAAAATTTTTATCAATAGATTGTAGTGTTGTGAAAATATGTTATTTTTATCGTTTTGAAATATTGGGAAGCAGTTGTTTTAATTCAATATCATACTAAGTTTTTATCATGAGGAGACTTTTTTTTTATTGTTTTTGATTTTTTTGAGTGCTCGTTCGTCAACGGCACAAGGAGTGTTAAAGGGAACAACATTCCACGAGTTGCCTGATCCCACCGCCGATACGCTATCGGATTGGAGTGCGGTGCCCAGGGGGCTCTCTGCCTCGTTTGTCACCATCGACCAACGGTTTGCCAAACATCGGGTGCCTAATGTGGCGGTCGAAAAATCACACACCATCCGCGGTTGGAAAGGCGAACGCCTCTCGGCCCAAGTTTTGTTGTGGACAGCCCAGCCTGTTGCCGATGTCCGTGTTTCTGTGGGTGATTTTAAATCCAAAGGTGCTCGTCTCACTGGTGATATCGCCAAGGCACGTTTTGTGCGGTACGTGATGACCGATGAGTTTGCTGCCGGGTGTGGATACCGTAAACCTCAAGATTTTGCCGCTTCCCTTTCGGCCGACATGCTCGACGATTTGCACCAATTCGATGTGGAGGGAAAATCTGCCCGTCCGGTTTGGATCACCGTTGATATACCGCGTAACGCCAAAGTTGGTGTTTACCAATCGGTCGTCACCGTTTCGGGCGCAGGCATCAAGGATCAAAAGCTTGCTTTGGATCTGGAGGTGATCGATCATATTTTGCCTGAACCCTCCGAATGGAAATTTCATTTGGATTTGTGGCAACACCCGGCAGCGGTGGCAAGGGTGAATGATTTACCGATGTGGAGCGATGCCCATTTTGAAGCATTGCGCCCCATCATGAAACGACTGGCAAATGCCGGGCAAAAAGTTATCACCGCCACCTTGAACAAGGATCCGTGGAATGTGCAAACTTTCGATCCTTATGCCGACATGATCATCTGGACAAAAAACAGCGATGGTTCCTGGCAGTACGATTACGCCGTGTTCGACCGCTGGGTGGAGCTGATGATGGAGCTGGGCGTGAAAAAGATGATCAACTGTTACTCCATCATCCCCTGGAACAACCGGATCCATTACAAGGATGCCGCCAAAGGGGAGATGGTGGATGTGGAAGCCACCCCCGGGTCGCCCGAATTTTTAGAACTTTGGACGCCTTTCCTCACCGACTTTGTGTCGCACTTGCGAGCCAAAGGATGGCTCGGAATCACCAATATTGCCATGGACGAGCGTTCACCCGAACAGATGGATGCTGCTTTTGCCCTGTTGAAAAAGGTGGCGCCCGAGCTGGGCATTGCCTATGCCGACAATCATAAGACCTACAAGCGTTATCCCGATAGCGACGACATCAGCATTGCCATCGGCCATCCCTATTCCAGGGAAGATTTGGCCGACCGCCAGTCTCGTGGTTTGAACAGCACCTTCTATATCTGTTGCAGCGACGGATTCCCCAACCAGTTCACCTTCTCCGATCCGGCCGAAGCCACCTACTTGGGATGGTATGCCCTGGCTTCGGGGTTTGATGGGTTGTTGCGTTGGTCCTATAACTCCTGGGTTGAAAATCCCTTGCAGGATTCCAGGTTCCGTGCTTGGCCTGCCGGCGATACCTACCTGGTGTATCCCCAAAACCGCACCTCCATTCGTTTTGAGCGTACCCTCGAAGGCGTACAGGATTACACCAAGGTGCTGGAGATTAGGAGGCAACTGGAAGCCAAGGGTGATTACAAGAACCTCCAACGGTTGGATGAGGCCATTCAAAAACTCAACAATCCGGCCCGAACTGCCGACTGGAACAAGAACCTGAACGATGCCAAAGCGTTGTTGAATAGCTTGTAATAAACAATACAAGCCTACCATTCGGTCAACACTCTGTGGCCTTTGGGCTATTTTTTAAGAAAGGCGTCACCGTTGCTGCTCCGCCTCAACAAGACCTAACAGGTTTTTAACACCTGTTAGGTCTTTGTATTCAGACACCATTAGTTTGTTAATTATTATGGTTTTCAGACCCTAGGAATAAGGCCTGGTTTCAGATTATGGGCTTTAGCACAACCATGCAATTGGTGCCAAAGGCAGAAACTTGTATATTTAGCATCAATAAAAATGTGGTATAAGAAAACATTATGGAAACAACGCAAAGAAATTCTGATTTTTACCATCGATACCGTGAGCAATTGACAGGAGTGTTGACCCAGATTTGTGCCCGGAGGGGCTATGGTGGCGAAAAGCTATTCAAGGTTGAGGAGCTGGAGGAAAAATGGCAAGCTATTGCTCCAGGCTATATGCCCGAGGCGTTGGCCAATCTTCAGGATTATCCATCGGTTTCGCTGGCTTGGGCGGCCTATGTAGGCATGGGCATGGCCAAATTGTGGGACACCGATTGGGATCAATCGCAGCAAATGGATGATTTTTATGGCTATTTTGCCAATCCCCGCGGGTTCGACTGTCTCGATGAGTTTGTGATGGAAGAGTGTCTGGAATTGACAAAAGAGACACCCCCATATCAAAGCTTGGTCAGTCTTTGCCAAGAACTTTCGGAGAGTGCCCTAACCATGATGCGCAAGGAAAATGTATCCCCCCAAAGTGCCGATGCCTATTTTTTACTGATCCACACGGTGGAAACCTTCTATCAGGTGGGTATTTCGGTGGCACTGGGTCTGATGGGATATCGTTATCAGAAAGTCACCATTGGCGAGTAGTTTTATGCTTAAATTAATCCCTGGATATGATCTTTCTTAATCAATCATGATGAATAGAATAGTAATTTTTTTGGCTGTTGGATTGTTGTGGTGCTGCTTTGGACAGGTTTTATGGGCACAATCTTTGGCGGTGAGTGTATCGCAGCAGCAAATACCTGTCCTGAAAAACAAGGGTATGAACAAGCTCATCTCTTTGCAGTGCATCCCTAACGGGATGGTCACCATCGAGGGCTTGAAGCTGACCTTTGAAGGAACCACCAAACGCGAAGATATTGCCAAGGTTTATCTGGTGCAGGAAGGGAAAGAGCCAGAAACCTTGGTCGAAAGCAGTGTCACAAAGACTTCGCTGTTCCTTCCAATATCCATCAGCCTCGCCGATACGATCAATTTGTCCGTGTATTGCGATTTGAAGCCTCGTGCCTCTTTGTTGCATTTTGTTGATGTGCAATGCGCGGAAATGGTCACGACCAAAGGTGTGGTGAAGCCACTGGACAACACCATCAGTGGGCAGCGGGTTGGCATTGCTGTTCAGGACCGTAAGTGGGGAAATGTGGACACCTATCGGATCCCCGGATTGGCCACCACCCAAAACGGTAGCCTAATTGCTGTGTACGATGCCCGTCGCGAGTATAGCCGCGACCTTCAAGGACATATGGACATTGGTGTGAGTAGGAGTGTGGATGGCGGCAACAGTTGGGAACCCATGCGCGTTGCCTTGGATATGGGGACATGGGGCGGGCTGCCCGAAAAATTCAATGGTGTGAGTGATGCGTGCGTCCTGACCGATCCTCAATCAGGCACCATCTGGGTGGCCGGTTTGTGGATGCATGGCATCCTAGATAAGGATGGGAAATGGATTGAGGGATTGACCAATGAGAGCAAGAATTGGCAGCACCAATGGGCGGGGAAGGGCTCACAACCGGGTTTGTCGCCCAAGGAAACATGCCAATTCATCATTTCGCGCAGCGATGACGATGGACAAACCTGGTCGGAACCGGTGAACATCACCCAACAAACCAAACGCCCCGAGTGGTGGCTCTATGCCCCGGCTCCCGGACAGGGCATCGTTTTACAGGATGGCACCTTGGTGTTCCCAACCCAGGGGCGCGATAAGGATGGCATTCCATTCTCCAACATCACCTATAGCCGCGATGGCGGCTATACATGGACCACCTCCAATCCCTCGTTTACCAACACCACCGAGTGTGCTGTGGTACAGCTCAAGGATGGGAACCTCATGCTGAATATGCGGGATAACCGCAATGCTTCGGAAAAGGGGGTGAAGAATGGCCGTGCCGTATTTGTCACCACCGACCTTGGCCAGACTTGGACGGAGCACGAATCGTCGCATGGAGCTTTGATCGAACCCGTTTGTATGGCATCGTTGCACAAGCACCTCTATGGCCGTGGAAAAGAGAAGAAAACGGTGCTCCTGTTTTCCAATCCCAACAGCAAGTTCCATCGCCACCACATGACCATCAAGGTCAGCCACGATGAAGGGCACAACTGGAACAGCGGGTTGTTGCTCGACGAAGGGCATGGCTTTGGCTACTCCTGCATCACCTCCATTTCGGACAAGTTGGTAGGTATCCTTTATGAAGGAAGCCGCGCCCAAATGACCTTCCAGGTGATCCCACTGAAGGAGCTGCTGGTTGCCAAATGAAAAAAAACAGTACGCCACCGAAAAAGACAATCTGCCCGGCCAAATTGGTCGGGCTTTGTTTTGAAAGGTTAATCTGTGCCAATCCTTTTAAATCATATAAATCTGTGGAAATAATCCTGAAAACCTAGCTAACGCGTTACCAAAAACAAAAAAGCCTCCCTAAAAAGAGAAGCTTTATTGCGGTATGGACGGGACTCGAACTCGCGACCCTCCCGTCACGGGATATTCTAACCAACTGAACTACCGTTGCTGTTTTGTCGGGCGTAGCTTGACTACTAAACGCCGCAATGACAATTGATTCCAAAACGATATTCTTCACTAATGAAATCTTAATCTGCGCCAATCCGTTTTCATCATTTTAATCTGTGGGAAAAACCTAGCTACGACGTTACCACAAACAAAAAAGCCTCCCTAAAAAGAGAAGCTTTATTGCGGTATGGACGGGACTCGAACTCGCGACCCTCCCGTTCCGGGATATTTTAACCAACTGAACTACCGTTGCTGTTTTGTCGGGCGTAGCTTGACTACTAAACGCCGCAATGACAATTGATTCCAAAACGATATTCTTCACTAATGAAATCTTAATCTGCGCCAATCCGTTTTCATCATTTTAATCAGTGGGAAAAACCTAGCTACGACGTTACCACAAACAAAAAAAGCTTCCCTAAAAAGAGAAGCTTTATTGCGGTATGGACGGGACTCGAACCCGCGACCCTCCCGTCTCGGGATATTCTAACCAACTGAACTACCACACAAGTATTGTTGCTTAGAAGGGTGTTCATTGACTACAAAATGCAAAAATGAAAGGTCAATCTGTGCCAATCCGTTTTAATCATTTAAATCAGTGGAATAATCCAGGCTTCCGCGTTACCACAAACAAAAAAAGCTTCCCTAAAAGAGAAGCTTTGATTGCGGTATGGACGGGACTCGAACCCGCGACCCTCCCGTCTCGGGATATTCTAACCAACTGAACTACCGGTGCTGTTTTGTTGGGAGTAGCTTGACTTCTAAACTCAAAATGAAAGGTCAATCTGTGGAACAATATTGGCTACCGCGTTACCCCAAACAAAAAAAGCCTCCCTAAAAAGAGAAGCTTTAATTGCGGTATGGACGGGACTCGACCCCGCGACCCTCCCGTCCCGGGATATTCTAACCAACTGAACTACCGTTGCTGTTTTGTCGGGCGTAGCTTGACTTCTAAACTCAAAATGAAAGGTCAATCTGTGGAACAATATTGGCTACCGCGTTACCCCAAACAAAAAAAAGCTTCCCTAAAAAGAGAAGCTTTGATTGCGGTATGGACGAGACTCGAACTCGCGACCCTCCCGTCACGGGATATTCTAACCAACTGAACTACCACAAAAGTAGTGTTGTTGTTAAGGACGTTAACCGACTACAAAACGCAAAAATGAAAGGTCAATCAGTGCCAATCCGTTTTAATCATTTAAATCAGTGGAATAATCCAAGCTTCCGCGTTACCACAAACAAAAAAAGCTTCCCTAAAAGAGAAGCCTTTATTGCGGTATGGACGGGACTCGAACCCGCGACCCTCCCGTTCCGGGATATTTTAACCAACTGAACTACCGTTGCTGTTTTGTCGGGCGTAGCTTGACTACTAAACGCCGCAATGACAATTGATTCCAAAACGATATTCTTCACTAATGAAATCTTAATCTGCGCCAATCCGTTTTCATCATTTTAATCAGTGGGAAAAACCTAGCTACGACGTTACCACAAACAAAAAAGCCTCCCTAAAAAGAGAAGCTTTATTGCGGTATGGACGGGACTCGAACTCGCGACCCTCCCGTTCCGGGATATTTTAACCAACTGAACTACCGTTGCTGTTTTGTCGGGCGTAGCTTGACTACTAAACGCCGCAATGACAATTGATTCCAAAACGATATTCTTCACTAATGAAATCTTAATCTGCGCCAATCCGTTTTCATCATTTTAATCAGTGGGAAAAACCTAGCTACGACGTTACCACAAACAAAAAAAGCTTCCCTAAAAAGAGAAGCTTTATTGCGGTATGGACGGGACTCGAACCCGCGACCCTCCCGTCACGGGATATTTTAACCAACTGAACTACCGTTGCTGTTTTGTCGGGCGTAGCTTGACTACTAAACGCCGCAGAGACAATTGATTCCAAAACGATATTCTCCATTAATGAAATCTTAATCTGTGCCAATCCGTTTTAATCATTTAAATCAGTGGAATAATCCAGGCTTCCGCGTTACCACAAACAAAAAAAGCCTCCCTAAAAAGAGAAGCTTTATTGCGGTATGGACGAGACTCGAACCCGCGACCCTCCCGTCACGGGATATTCTAACCAACTGAACTACCACAAAAGTAGTGTTGTTGTTAAGGACGTTAACCGACTACAAAACGCAAAAATGAAAGGTCAATCTGTGCTAATCCTTTTAAATCATATAAATCTGTGGAAATAATCCTGAAAACCTAGCTAACGCGTTACCACAAACAAAAAAAGCTTCCCTAAAAAGAGAAGCTTTATTGCGGTATGGACGGGACTCGAACCCGCGACCCTCCCGTTCCGGGATATTCTAACCAACTGAACTACCACAAAAGTAGTGTTGTTGTTAAGGACGTTAACCGACTACAAAACGCAAAAATGAAAGGTCAATCTGTGCTAATCCTTTTAAATCATATAAATCTGTGGAAATAATCCTGAAAACCTAGCTAACGCGTTACCACAAACAAAAAAAGCTTCCCTAAAAAGAGAAGCTTTATTGCGGTATGGACGGGACTCGAACCCGCGACCCTCCCGTTCCGGGATATTCTAACCAACTGAACTACCACAAAAGTAGTGTTGTTGTTAAGGACGTTAACCGACTACAAAACGCAAAAATGAAAGGTCAATCTGTGCTAATCCTTTTAAATCATATAAATCTGTGGAAATAATCCTGAAAACCTAGCTAACGCCTTACCACAAACAAAAAAAGCCTCCCTAAAAAGAGAAGCTTTATTGCGGTATGGACGGGACTCGTTGATATTTCGGTGTAATTGTGCCACCTGTTTCGGTGATGTTGTGCCACAAAAAAAGAATGACTTCGTGGCTAAAATTATTACTTTATTTGGTTATTCTTCATTTTGTTTTTCCGTAATGATTCCCCGGTTAATTCAATGCGGTGAGAAGCATAGACAATCCGGTCTAAAATAGCATCGGCAATGGTGCCTTCCCCAATTGTTTCATGCCAGTTTTTCACTGGTATCTGTGCTGCAATGATCAGCGATGATTTATCGTATTTCATTTCAACGATGTCCATCAAAGTGTTCCGTGCTTGGTCATCAAAGGAAGACAAGCCAAAATCATCCAATATGATCAGGTCGGTGTTCTCTATTTTTTTCATTAACTTCATATAGGTGCCTTCGAGTTTTGAGAGCTTGACTTGGTCGATCAGCCTTGCAAAATTGTAATACAGGGTCTTGTGCTGCATGATACAGGCGTTGTGCCCCAAAGCCTGCGCCAGGTAGCTTTTGCCTGTTCCTGTTGCCCCTGTGATGATCACATTTTCACCCCGCTTGATAAAATCGAGCATGGCCAGCCGCTCAAAGGTGTTCCTGTCCAGTGAACGGTTGGCCGAATAATCGACATCCTGTACCGACGCGGGATAACGGAACCCAGCCGAAACGACCAGGTTTTTGATGCGTTTGTTGTACCTGTGTTCCCATTCTTGTTCCACCAGCAAGGCAATATACTGGTCGGTCGTATAGTCCCGGTGCAGGTTGTTTTGCAGGCTGTTGTAGTGATTGTCTGCCATGGCATACAACCGCATCTGTTTCATTTTTTCAATGGTGCTCTGGTTGTTCATTACTATTTGTTTTCACTACTGTCTATTAATTAATGTTAAAAATCCAATTTCAATTGCACGCAATCTTGAGCCTGCTCCGCCTCATCTAATTGAAACAAATCCTTGATATTGTCCTTTGCAAGGAGGGAACTACCAAGGATTCTCATTACTTCAAAAATACTTCTATCTAGAGCAAGTTTTCGTTCAATGATTGCAACAGTGCAATATGTAATGATGGCCACATATACCTGTATTCGAACCGCATTCTCGGTATTGCCCCAGAAAGACTTGATGCGCAAGTGACCTTTGATCCATTTAAAAAAGGTCTCTACAGTCCATCTGTTTTTATAAAGAAAGGCAATATCCTTGGCCTTCAAATAGAAATTATTCGTATAGTAGGTGAAGGTTCGCTTTAGTTCAGGCTCATAGTATACTATTCTCCTGATTTCGGAAGGATAGTTTTCTCTGTTTCCCTTTGTTATGAACCTCACAGTTTGATCTCGGAGTATATTATCACGGCTTTCCATGAGGTCATCTCCAGCGACTATTTCAAACTTCGGTTTTTGTTTTTCTCGGATGATAAAGAACGAGTTGATCATCTCTATCCGGTACAGCCTACTCAAATCCCAATAGCCACGGTCAAAAACATAACAGGCAAGCGGCTCGTAGTTAATCCAATCCATCGCATTCACATCATGAACTGCAGCTTCTGTGATGTTGAATGAAACGGGGATTTCGGTCACGATATCAAGTTGGGTGTGTACCTTGATGCCAGCTTTGGTACTTCTGAATCTTGCCCAGTCAAAAAGAGACATGCAGAGATCTATTGTGGTCGAGTCAAAAGCGTAATATTTCCCATTGAGTATAAACTCTTTGTCTATGCGATTTTTCTGAGCAAGAGCCACCATGTGATAGGCAAATTCTTCAAAAATGCGATAATCACGCAGTTGGTTAGCCTTGGATAGAACGCTTCGATTTATTGGGGTTTTACCAAAACCAAGGTGAAAAGATTTTTTCGCATGAGCAGTAGTAATGTCCGTCAATTCACGAAGGCTGTTGCAGCCATCCAACTGTCCAAATATCAGAACAAGCATCTGATTCCAGTATGTAAAACTCCAACCTTGAGTCCTATCGTTACATTGGTTCATAACGAGTCTTTCAAAATATCGTTTGGGAAGAAAATCGGTGATTTGACTGAAAAGATATTTGCCACTGTTCATTTTTCGCTACTTTTATGTTTACCAATGAAGGTAAACATTTCAAAAGTGCGACAAGGTTTGAGACAATTTTAGTACTGATTATATGTGTGTTATGGGTGATTTTAACTAAATTTAATAGACACTACTGATTCTTCATTTTGTTTTTCCGTAATGATTCCCCGGTTAATTCAATGCGGTGAGAAGCATAGACAATCCGGTCTAAAATAGCATCGGCAATGGTGCCTTCCCCAATTGTTTCATGCCAGTTTTTCACTGGTATCTGTGCTGCAATGATCAGCGATGATTTATCGTATTTCATTTCAACGATGTCCATCAAAGTGTTCCGTGCTTGGTCATCAAAGGAAGACAAGCCAAAATCATCCAATATGATCAGGTCGGTGTTCTCTATTTTTTTCAATAACTTCATATAGGTTCCTTCGAGTTTTGAGAGCTTGACTTGATCAATCAGCCTTGCAAAATTGTAATACAGGGTCTTGTGCTGCATGATACAGGCGTTGTGCCCCAAAGCCTGCGCCAGGTAGCTTTTGCCTGTTCCTGTTGCCCCTGTGATGATCACATTTTCGCCCCGCTTGATAAAATCGAGCATGGCCAGCCGCTCAAAGGTGTTCCTGTCCAGTGAACGGTTGGCCGAATAATCGACATCCTGTACCGACGCGGGATAACGGAACCCAGCCGAAACGACCAGGTTTTTGATGCGTTTGTTGTACCTGTGTTCCCATTCTTGTTCCACCAGCAAGGCAATATACTGGTCGGTCGTATAGTCCCGGTGCAGGTTGTTTTGCAGGCTGTTGTAGTGATTGTCTGCCATGGCATACAACCGCATCTGTTTCATTTTTTCAATGGTACTCTGGTTGTTCATTACTATTTGTTTTAATGGTTAGTTGTAAGATTCTGGCCCGCGTATATTCATATGTACAGGGATGGGCTGCTGTTGTTGCCCCGACTCGGCCACCTTATCCATCTTGTTTTCCAGGATGCGTTTGACTGTGCGATAGCTGTACCTTTCATGCGTAAGTGCCATGGTACAGGCGGTTTCGATGCGCTGCTTGTCGAAGGCTTTTTTCAAGCTGAGGATGCCCAACGCCTGTTTGTAACCCGTTTCAGGATAGTCCTGCTGTTCTATTAGCAGTTGGATATATTCACTGGTTTTAATGCCGATGCTGCCTGCCAGTTTAGTGAAGTACTCAGGGCTCCAGTCGCCGTAGAACCGATGGGTGCTACTCAGGTGTTCCTTGCTGGTCACATATTGCCCAGGGCGGCAAGCCCTCTTGTGTAAGGCAATACGGTCACTCTGGTAGTAAACCTCAAGTGTTTCCCGGGTGTATTGCACCTCCACTTGGTGACCAATGTAACGGTACGGGACACTGTAATAGTTTTTTGTATCGGACAGGTAAATATAGCCCATCTTCTGCACCTTGGCCCGCTTGTAATGTTTGATTTCGTAAGGCTCCGCAGGCAACGGCTGAAGGTATTCCTGCTCCAGGTCGACAAACAGTTTGCGGCGGCTGGCCTGGTAGGTTTCCATCAGGTAGGCATTGTACTTTTCAAGCTCAATGTGCAGTTGTGCATTTAGCTCGTCCAGACCGAAAAAGGTCATATTGCGCAGAGGGAAGTAGATGCGCTGGTACACCAGCCTCACAGCCCCTTCGACCATGGCTTTGTCCTGGGGCGAATAGGATCGTGTTGGATTGATGGCGCACCCGTAATGGAGAGCCAGGTCTTTGAGCGTCTTGTTTAGTATGGGTTCATACTTGCTGGCCTTGCTGACGGCCGACTTCAGGTTGTCGGGCACAATGACTTTGGTGCTTCCACCCAGGAATCTGAAGCAGTTGTTGACCGAGCTGATAAAATCCTCCCGCCTCTGGCTGGTACTGGCTTCGACATAAGTGTAGCCACTACAGGGAAGTATCCCAACAAAAACTTCAACATCCTGTATTTCACCGGTGGATTTGTCAACGACCTGAAGTTTTTGGCCACAGTAATCAACTAGTAGTTTATCACCGGCTTTATGGGTGAATTTTCCGCTCGCCTTGGTTTGCCCAAGCCAGGTGTTCAGGTGTTCGTTGAAATGGGTGTAACCATAGCCTTCGGGGTGTTTCTGAAGGTATTCTTTCCACAACACTTCCCGTGTCGCTCCAGGAAGGAGCAATTGCTGCTTGAAGTAAGAAAAGTATTGTGCCAATTCTTCATATCGGTCACTGTCCGACAGCGTCCGGCTTGGGAAAAGTTCCTTCAACTGGCTATCCGTAAGCAACTGAAGTTGGGAGTATGGGTTGCCTGTGGCATTAAGTTGCCGAACGTAATAATTTACCGTATTGCGATGAATCCCTAAAATGGAAGAACAGCTACGGTTGCTCTCGCCCTTGCTCTTTAACTGAATTAATTGTCGTACATCCATGATGTCTATCTTTTTTGCAGCCATATCGCTTTGGTTTTAAAGCGACAAGATAGAAATCATTCTTTTTGAATTTCAGTGGCACAACTTGAACCGAAACAGATGGCACAACTTGAACCGAAACGAAAACTAATTGCCTAATAACAATGGCACAATTTCGACCGAAACAACTGGCACATCTTGATCCGAAATGAGTGGCACAACTTCGTCCGTTTTATCCAACTCGAACACGCGACCCTCCCGTCACGGGATATTCTAACCAACTGAACTACCACAAAAGTAGTGTTGTTGTTAAGGACGTTAACCGACTACAAAACGCAAAAATGAAAGGTCAATCTGTGCTAATCCTTTTAAATCATATAAATCTGTGGAAATATTCCTGAAAACCTAGCTAACGCGTTACCACAAACAAAAAAAGCTTCCCTAAAAAGAGAAGCTTTATTGCGGTATGGACGGGACTCGAACCCGCGACCCTCCCGTCACGGGATATTTTAACCAACTGAACTACCAGTGCTGTTTTGTTGTGAGTAGTTTGACTTCTAAACGCCGCAATGACAATTGATTCCCAAACGATATTCTTCACTAATGAAATCTTAATCTGTGCCAATCCGTTTTCATCATATAAATCAGTGGAATAATCCTTGCTGTCGCGTTACCAAAAACAAAAAAGCCTCCCTAAAAAGAGAAGCTTTATTGCGGTATGGACGGGACTCGAACCCGCGACCCCCTGCGTGACAGGCAGGTATTCTAACCAACTGAACTACCACACCAAATTTTTCTTTGTAAATCATATTGGCTACGATCTTGCGACCCTCCCGATACGGGATATTCTAACCAACTGAACTACCACACCAATTTAATCTTTTGTAAATCATATTGGCTACGATCTTGCGACCCTCCCGATACGGGATATTCTAACCAACTGAACTACCACACCAAGTAGTGTACTAATATTTTGTGTAAGACCTTTGAAGATCCTTATTGGCGGTATGGACGGGACTCGAACCCGCGACCCCCTGCGTGACAGGCAGGTATTCTAACCAACTGAACTACCACACCAAATTTTTCTTTGTAAATCATATTGGCTACGATCTTGCGACCCTCCCGAAACGGGATATTCTAACCAACTGAACTACCACACTAAAATTAGTACTGTTTTGATATCATTGTAAGTGTTCAACATTTTAAACACTCTAACTTATTGGCGGTATGGACGAGACTCGAACTCGCGACCCCCTGCGTGACAGGCAGGTATTCTAACCAACTGAACTACCACACCATTTTATTCTTTTGTATCTCAATTGGCGTAGATCTTGCGACCCTCCCGAAACGGGATATTCTAACCAACTGAACTACCACACCAATTTTTATCTCTAAACCTTAAGGATTGTTACTTTGCAAAAAACGTCATTTTGCTTTGTAATTACTTATTTGTTAGGTGGTTGATCTTGTCTGATCTTGTGTTACCCCCTGTTGTTTTAAGACGTTGCAAAGATAGCGCTAATTTTGTTATCTGCAATACCTGCTGAAAAAAATATTGATAATATTTTTTATCAAAGGATGTTGGTTGTGTTGATTTTATTGGCTTTCAGTAGTTTGTGTGATTGTAAAAAAATGGTATCCTAGAGGCCTGGTTGTGTTTTTTTTTTTGAGAAGGGGAGGAGGCCCCCTGATGTGGTTGAATATTGGTTCCTGATTCCTTCCATTGGCAACGGATTCGAAAAACAAAAGGGGGCATTGTTGTATGCCCCCTTTGTTTATTCTGTATTTTGATTAGTTGATGTAGCTATCAATTTTCTTCAAAAGATTGTCGATGGTGACAATTTCCAAGAAAGTTGTTCCGCCACCAATACCGAAGCTGCCACCAATGTAGGCGATCAAATCAGAACCGGCAACATCACCTTTGCGAAGTAATTTTTCGATGGTTTTCTTGATGATTTCAGATTTGGTTTTGCCTTCTTCCATCATCTTTGGGAACACACCGTACGAAAGAGCCAATTCGCGGCCTACTCGTGGCGAGTAGCTCAGTGAGTAAACAGGTACTGAACCTCTGAATGCTGCCAAATAGCGTGCAGTTTTTCCGGTAAAGCTATCGGTTAACACTGCTTTGATGGGCAGGTCTTTCGAGGCTTTCGCAGCTGTTTCAGCCAGATAAGCAGTAATGTCTTCCCTTACAAAAGGAACTGGAATGTCGTTGCGGCTGTCTTTGGCTGCTTCCACTTCTTTGGCAATTTTGGTCATGGTTTGAACCGCTTCAACAGGATATTTTCCGTTGGCTGTTTCCCCACTTAACATGATGGCGTCGGTCCTGTAGTAGATCGCGTTGGCCACGTCGGTTACCTCGGCACGGGTTGGGCGTGGATTCTTGATCATGGTGTGCAACATCTGGGTAGCAACGATCACAGGTTTTTTAGCTTCCACACACTTGCGGATCATGGTGCGCTGGATCAATGGAATTTTTTCCTGTGGTACTTCGATACCTAGGTCTCCACGGGCAATCATAACACCATAAACCACTTCCAAAATTTCATCCAGGTTCTCAACACCTTCTTGGTTTTCTATCTTGGCAATAATTTTGATTGGGCTGTTGTGTGCATCCAAAATATCTTGGATCTCCAAAACATCTTGTCTGTTGCGAACAAATGAGTGGGCAATAAAGTCCAGATCATTTTCAATGGCCCACATGATGAAGCCACGGTCTTTTTCAGTCAATGAGGGAAGGTTGATGCGCACACCTGGTACGTTAACACTCTTGCGGCTTCCTACCACACCGCTGTTTTCTACCTGGCAAACCAAATGGTCGGCATGTTTTTCCAATACCATCATGGAGATTTCACCATCGTCGATCAGAATCTGGTTGCCAACAGAAAGGTCGCTGACAAAGCCTTCGTATGATACGCAAATGCAGTCGGTTGTTGACTGGCTAGTTGGGTCTCCTTTGAAAATGATTTTGTTTCCGGCAACCAATTCCAATGGGTTCTCACATTTTGTGGTTCTGATTTCTGGGCCTTTGGTGTCGACAAGGGTGGCGATCTTCTCAGAAACAGCTCTTGTGTTTTTGATGATGCGCGAAATGCCTTCAAAATCCATGTGTGCGGTGTTGCACCGAACAACGTTCATCCCCGCTTTGTACAGGCTCTTGATAAACTCTTCACTGCAATTCAAATCTGAAACTGTAGCAACGATTTTTGTTAACTTCTTCATTCTTCTTGTTTTCTTAAATTTACACTTACTGTTTTTCAGTTCAGATCCCCTTTCCCTCAGAAATCTGTATGCTTTAGTTGTTTTTTTGTTTGAATGCCTCTACGGCCAGCCGATATGAGTCCAGTCCGAAACCGGCAATGGTGCCTTGGCAGGCTGATGCCACCATCGAATGGTGCCTGATCGATTCCCTTTTGTGAATGTTGCTGATGTGTACTTCTATAACTGGAGAGGTGATGGCCGAAATGGCGTCGGCAATGGCTAATGAGGTGTGTGTGTAGGCGCCGGCATTGAGGATGATCCCGTCAACGGAAAAACCGTTTTGGTGCAGGATGTCTATAATCTCTCCTTCGTGGTTCGATTGCATATAGTCTATCTTGATGTCAGGATATGAAGACCTTAATGTTTTGAGGTAATCTTCAAAGCTCACCGATCCGTATATGCTTGTTTCCCTTATGCCTAATAAATTAAGATTTGGACCGTTGATGATAAGCAGATTCATATCATGTTTTAATCAGATTCATATCATTGTTACTTCACCTGTGCGCAAAATTAGCACTCTTAAAGCGAAAAAAAAAATCCCAAAGCCCTTGCGTGGAAAAAAAATGCGATTATCATAAAAATAAATGTTCATCTTGTTGTGTTTTTAAAAACTACTATTTAACTTTACTGTATAATATTTAAAGGGAATCATAAACAAAATTTCGAATTATGAATTGGGATACAGAAATTGAAAGTTTTAAGGAGTATCTGAAGCTGGAGAAGAACCTGACCAGCAACTCCATTCATGCTTATGAAACGGACTTGAAAAAACTGGTTACCTTCTTGGAAGAGAAGGAGTATAAGTTTGGTCCGGAAGACATTAAGCTGACTCATCTGAAAGAGTTGATGGCTTGGGTGACTGAAAAGGGAATCAGCCCCAGGACGCAGGCTCGTATCATTAGCGGCATCAAGTCGTTCTACAAATTTTTGATGATCGAGGAAAAGGTGGATCGCGATCCTACAGCGCTATTGTCAACCCCCAAGATCGGACGGAAATTGCCGCAAATCCTCTCGGTGGAGGAGATTGATGCCATCATCAACTCTATCGACACCCGCAAATCCGAAGGCCAACGCAACAAAGCCATCCTGGAAACACTCTACAGCTGTGGATTAAGGGTGACCGAACTGATTGATCTGAAGATCTCTAACCTGTTTTTCGAAAATGGGAATATCCGCATCGTTGGTAAAAATAACCGCGAGCGGACTGTGCCCATCAGTACAAAAGCCATTAAGGAGATCAACCTCTATTTGAGTGAATACCGTAGAACCTTGAAAGTGAGTAAAGCTGATGAGGATATTCTTTTCCTTAACCGAAGAGGAAAGAAACTCTCAAGGGTGATGATTTTCACCATCATCAAGAATATCACCAAGAAAGCTGGTATTCAAAAAAGCATCAGCCCCCACACTTTCCGCCACTCATTTGCCACGCACCTGCTTAAGGGTGGTGCCAATTTGCGCGATATTCAAGAGATGCTTGGTCATACATCAATTATTACAACAGAAATTTATACCCATATCGACGATGAATACTTGAAGGAAACCATCAATACATTCCATCCAAGAGCCAAATAATTAGATGTTCTAATGTCGTTATGTTTAGCCATGCTCTTGTAGTGTGGCTTTTTTTATTCAATCATCACGCTTTTTGGGTAGTTGATTATTTGTTTTTTGTTGTTCCGCAAATCTTTTTTTTATTTATTTTTTTGATTACACAGAACCTTGAATCTCTTTATGAATTGCAGCTAGTTATAACTTTTTATGCCTTCCCCTTATGAAAAAACCCGATTTGAAGCGGTACGGAATTGACTCCACCGCCCCCGTTTTCCACAATCCTTCGTACCAGGAATTGTACCAGTTGGAAACAGATGCGCGTAATGAAGGATTGGAACGTGGTCTTGAAACACAGTTTGGCGCCGTGGCGGTTAAAACTGGGCGTTATACCGGTCGCGCCCCTAAGGACCGTTATATTGTACATGATGACGTTTCCGAAAATACCATCTGGTGGGATGGTGAGGTTAACCGCCCGGTTGGTTTGCCCGTATGGGATCACTGCAAAAGCTTGGTGGTGGAAGAATTATCCTCAGCTCGCCACCTTTTTGTGGTGGATGCCTTTTGCGGCATCAACCCCGATTCACGTTTGAAAGTGCGATTTGTTGTCGAAGTGGCTTGGCAAGCCCACTTTGTTACCAATATGTTTGTGCGTCCTACACTATTCGAGCTTCAGAACTTTGGCGAACCCGATTTCGTGGTGCTCAACTCTTCAAGAGTCACCAATCCTCAATGGCAGGCTCAGGGGCTCAATTCCGAAATATTCGTCCTGTTCAATCTTACCGAAAGGATGCAACTCATCGGTGGCACCTGGTATGGTGGAGAGATGAAAAAAGGCATATTTTCAATGATGAATTACTACCTCCCCTTGCGCGATATAGGTGCTATGCATTGCTCGGCCAACGTGGGCGAAAAAGGGGATGTGGCTCTCTTCTTTGGTTTGTCGGGAACGGGCAAAACCACCCTTTCGGCCGACCCCAAACGCTATTTGATTGGCGATGATGAGCATGGATGGGACGAACAAGGAATTTTCAATTTTGAAGGGGGCTCTTATGCCAAAACTATCAACCTGAGCGCAGAGCAAGAACCCGATATTTGGCGAGCCATCCGGCGGGATGCCTTGCTGGAAAACGTGGTGGTAGATGAGCTGGGCAATGTTGACTTTTCGGATGGATCTATTACTGAAAATTCCAGGGTTTCCTATCCCATCTATTATATCAATAAGATTGTATTACCATCCAAGGCAGGTCATGCCCGAAAAATCATCTACCTCTCGGCCGATGCCTTTGGGGTGCTGCCGCCGGTCTCTTTCCTAGATAAGTATCAGGCACAATACTATTTTTTGTGTGGTTACACGGCCAAGTTGGCTGGCACCGAGCATGGCATTGTGGAGCCCCAGCCTTCTTTTTCGCCGGCTTTTGGTGCTGCTTTCCTCTCTTTGCACCCCACTGTTTATGCGGAAATATTGGCCAAAAAAATGGAGAAACACGGCGCACGGGCCTATCTGGTCAATACCGGTTGGAATGGCACCGGCAAACGCATTTCGTTGCACGATACTCGGAGAATCATCGACGCCATTCTGGACGATAGTATTGATGCTGCTCCTCGTTCAACCATTCCTGTTCTGAATTTAGAGGTTCCGGTTGTGTTGGATGGCCTTGATGTCAACCTACTCGATCCCCGCAACACCTATCCTGATATCAATACCTGGGTTGCAAAAGCCGAGTTGTTGGCTAAGCGGTTCATTGGTTATTTCGAAAGGTACACCAACTCTGTGCATGGTCAGAAGCTGGTGAAATACGGACCTTTGGTGCGAAACCATTGATGGTTATTTTAACAGCGCTTTAATGGCCTGGTCGATGGTGGGGAACTCAAAGGGGAAGTGGTTATCCTTTAGTCTCTTGGGGATAACTTTTTGCCCTTGCGTCAATACAATGGCGCCATCCCCAAAAATCAATTTCAGAATCCATTTGGGTACTGAAACAATATGTGGGCGGTGCAGCGTTTTCGAAAGTTTTTGCGAAAATTCGCGGTTCGAAACCATTTGGGGTGCAACCAGGTTGTAGATGCCTTTGCAGTTTTTGTTGTTCAGAAAATACCAGAGTGCACAGGTGAGGTCGTTGATGTGGATAAAGGGCATGCATTGGTAACCATCGCCAATGCGCCCACCCAATCCCATCTTAAATGGTGTGACCATTCGTGGGAAGGCGCCGCCATTTTTGCCCAACACAATTCCCAGTCGCCCAATGATGACCCGTGTTGATTTTAGGTTGCAAATCTGGAAGGCCTCCTTTTCCCAATCAATACAGATATGCGACAAAAAGTCGTTGGCAAAATTGGTGGAAAACTCATCGTGAACTTCGTAGCTGTCGTAAATGCCAACTGCCGAGGTGCTGAAAAACAGCTCTGGCTTATAGGTCGATTGTTTGATGGCTTCCACCAGTTTTCTGGTGGTTTTGATCCTGCTGTCGTATAGGGCTTTTTTGTTTTTTTCGGTCCATTTGCTCAGGATGGGAGCTCCTGCAAAATTGAAAATGGCCAAGGCACCCGATAGGTAGTCGGCCAGTTCGGGGGTGGAGAGCGCCAAATGTTGGCGGGTGATGGGTTCTACCAGGTATTTGTTGTTAGTCAGAAAACCGGATAGTGTTTCCCCAATAAAGCCTGTGGCCCCGCAAATCAATATCCTCTTATTCTTATTTTTCATGACTGCACCTAAAGTTTTTCAAGCAGCGTGGTTAGCTCCTGGGTTGATATTCCATGTTTGATCTGTCCATGACTGGCATAGGTTATCTGACCGGTTTCTTCGGAAACTACGATGGCTACGGCATCGGTTGTTTCGGTGATGCCCAGTGCCGCTCGGTGTCGTAACCCGAATGATTTGGGCAGGTCGTAGCTTTGCGAAACCGGCAATATGCAAGCTGCGGCCTTAATAATATTGTTGCTGATGATGACGGCACCATCGTGTAATGGGCTGTTCTTAAAGAATATTGAACCAAGCAATTGTGATGAGACATCAGCATTGAGTTCCTCGCCCGTCGACAGGTATTCCTTCAATTCGCTTTTGCGCGTGAGCACTATCAATGCACCCGTCAGAGTTTTCGACAATTGCTCGCATGAACGCACTACCGGCTCAATAAACGATTTGTTGGTTTCATTGGAACTTTCGAATAGGTTGTCGAAACCAAAGCGATGGGCAATATTGTATTTTGAGCCAATCATCAAAAAAAGTCGCCTGATCTCTTGTTGGAAAATAATGATCAGTGCCAGCAAGCCGATGTTGACAAATTTGTCGAGGATGCTGGCCGATAACTCCATTTTGAAGGCTTTGATCAAGAGCCAAAAAATGATGAATGAAAAAATGCTGATCAGGATGTTGAAGGCAATAGTTCCACGTATCAGGCGGTAAACCTGGTACATCAGAAATGCCACCAGTAGGATGTCGATGATGTCGATGAAGCGGATCTCTATGAATGATGCCATTTTTTACGATGTTTTCATATATTCCACTAAATTAATACATTCTACGGCTTCTGCCACATCGTGCACCCTTAAAATATTTGCGCCCCGTTCAATGGCCAGGGTGTTGAGCACGGTGGTGCCATTCAGGCTTTTTTCGGGTGTCGTGCCCAGTGTTTTGTAGATCATCGATTTGCGCGATATCCCCACCAGTAGAGGGAGGTTGTGGGTTTGAAATTCCTCCAGCCTCCGCATGATGTTGTAATTGTGTTCGATGGTTTTTCCAAAGCCGAAACCAGGATCCAAAATGATGTCGTTTACGCCATGCTGCGTCAGTTCGAAAACCTGCTGGCTGAAGAACAGGCTGATCTCCTCCATGATGTCGGCTCGATAGGCAATGTGCTGTTGCATGTTTTGCGGCGTCCCTTTCATGTGCATCAGAATGTAGGGCACGTTAAGCTGTCCCATGGTGGCAAACATCTTGGGATCCATCAGTCCGCCCGAGATGTCGTTGATCATGTTTACCTGGTAAGTTTCCACACTTCTTCGGGCAATTTCGCTGCGGAACGTATCCACCGACACGATCGCATCGGGATGGTTTTTCCTGATGAGCTTCAGTGCTTGGTCGAGCCTTTGCCACTCTTCCTCCTCGGAAATATGGTCGGCTCCAGGCCTCGATGAGTAGGCGCCAACATCAATGATGGCAGCCCCCTGGTCAATGAGCTCCTGGGCTCGCTGCGCGATGGTGTTTTCGGTGTTGTATTTCCCGCCATCAAAAAACGAATCGGGTGTGGCGTTTAAAATGCCCATCACCACTGGACGCTCAAAGGGGAATAATCTGCCGTTGATGTTGATCTGTTTTTGATGTTGGCTTTTTTCCATGCTTTCTTTCCGGTTGATGAATGGTTATTCGTCTTTCGCTTGTGGGCCAAAGAATGAGAAGTTGACCTTCCCGTATGCCCGTAATTCGATGAAGAGCGGGTGGTTTTGGTAGCTTTTCTTGTCGGAGTGCTCCAGAATGAAAATGCCACCCGGGTTCAAAAGGCCTTTGTCGGCAATCATCTGGGGCAACTCGGCGGCTTTTTCCAGGTCGAATGGCGGATCGGCAAAAATCAGGTCGTACTTTCCGGTGCTCTTTTCAATGAAACGGAAGGCATCGGCCTTCACCACCTTCATCACCTTTTTGAGGTCGAGCAGTTCGGCCGTTTTTGCAATAAATTGGTGGTGTTTGAAGTTCAATTCCACACTGGTAATGTCGGTGCAGCCGCGTGAGGCGAATTCAAACGAGATGCTCCCCGTGCCCGAAAACAGATCCAATACTTTGATTTCATCGAAGCCAATTTGGTTGTTCAGTACATTGAACAGATTCTCTTTGGCAAAATCGGTGGTGGGGCGGGCTGTGAAACCTGCGGGGGGCGTGAACCGCCGTCCCCTGTGTGTGCCGCTGACTATACGCATAAGGTTAAATTGAAAAGATTGAAAAACCGGTGTACCTCCAACGAACGGATCCCTTCCGAATATTTGAAATGGGGTGGGAGGGGTGCCAAAACCACATTTTTAAGGTAACGTTTGATGAGTGAATATTTTGGGTCGGCGGTGTTGATGGCTCCGCTCAACTCGATGTAGGTGTTGCCCACCGACAAGCCCAATTGCTCAAAAGTGAAAAGAATCAGGTAGATTAAATCCTTTTCATTGTTGTACAAAAAGGTGTTGCACAGCTTCAGGTTGTGTTTTTGGGTGGCCACAATTTCGAACGAATGTTCCTGGATGTTGATCAGAAACTGGTTTTCTGCCTGGCTTTTTTTTCGCAAAAGTGCCGATTCGATGATGGAAGTGCACTGGTGGAAAAAGCGTACTTCCGGGAATTGGTTTTTTAGCGTGTGGTATAAGAATCTGGGCATGGTAAACACGTTGGCCGAGTCGCACATGCTGATTTTGTTGGTCAACAGATGGTCGTCGGCGGTGGGGTGGCACCCGTTGAACTCCAGGATCGCCTTGGCATGCTCTTCGGAAAACAAGGGCATGGGTACCAAGGCAAAACAGCTGGTTTGATACAGGAACAGCACTTTTTTATAGGGCTGCCTGAAATAGTGGTTGGTGATCAACTGCTCCTCAAGTTGTGCCTGATGGTGATCGGGCTGCTTGAATGTTTTGTGTTCGAATAGTACGTATGTGTTGGTCACCGGATCAAGGATACAAAAAGAAAGTCCATTCAGATTAGCCTGAATGGACATGTAGTATGATGAAGTGACACTTATATCAAACGTTGAATCAATTATCGATATATCTGCCATGCTTTTTCATTATTCCCAGTTACCTGCATTGTTGTTGGCCTCTTCCAATGAACCTACTTTTATACCAGCATAACGGTCCAGTTTTTTAGCCATATCATCCAAGTTGATGATCTCCTGCTCATCCAGCCCTTTCAAATAGACTTTGTTGGGTACTTTGGCTTCAAATACCTGTACTTTCACACCCGAACCGGTAACAATTTCTCCAGCACCCATTTCAAACTGAGCTTTGTTGGTGAATGGTACATATCGGAGTGAATCGGGATTGAAACCTTTTTTGAACAAAGAGTCCTTGGCATTTACATAAACAGTATCGCGCTTGATCAAGCCCATGGCCAATGCTTTTACTTCAGTCACCCCTTCGGCAATCAAACTGTCCGACAAGCTTCCTTCCATGCGAACCAATGGCAGTCTGGCTGTTTCAATAAAATTGATCAGCGTATCGAAACTGCCGGTGTAGCGGCTGTTCAGCGTCCGGTAAGCAACCTGTGCGTCGCGAATGCCTTTCAACCTCTCGATGACAGCTGTTGCGCGTTCTTTTTGTTTTTGTTGAAATCGGATGGGCTGTTGAATGCTTTCATAAATTGCATAACTTAGGCCGATGATTACGATCAAAAGTACAATCTGGAGTATTGTTTTCATTATTGTTTGGTTTTGATATTGATTTGTTGTTTTAAATACAGCACAAATTTAGAAAAAATTTCATATTAACGATTTAATACTGCTTTATTATACAAAAAAATGTTGGCAAATTACATTATCGAGAAAATAAAATCCAATTTCAGTTACGAACCCACGCCTTCCCAGCTCAAGGTAATCACAGGAATGGCCTCCTTATTGACCTCCGAAGCGCTTCGTCCGGTGATGATCATCAACGGTTATGCCGGTTCAGGAAAGACCGCCCTGATGGCTGCCTTTTGTGCCGTGGCACAGGAGCTGGAGGTGGCCTTGAACCTGATGGCGCCCACCGGGCGTGCCGCCAAGGTACTCTCCGGGTTTACCGGGCTCCCTGCCCACACCATCCACAAAAGCATTTACCGGCAGGATGTGGCCATGGATTACAACAGTGGTTTCAGCCTGAATTTCAACCGCGATGTCGGCGCTGTTTTTATCGTGGATGAAGCTTCCATGATTTCAAACGCACCAACCGGTGAAACCGATTTTGGAACCGGACGGCTTTTGGAGGATTTGCTCGACTTTGTGTTCAGCCGCAAAAACTGCAAGCTCATCCTGATGGGAGATTCAGCTCAGCTACCTCCGGTGGGATCCAATATTGGCCCTGCCTTGGACGAAAACTACTTGCGCCAGTATGGCGTCGATGTGCAATCATTTTTTTTAACTGATGTGGTTCGCCAGCAGCAGGAGAGTGGCATTCTGAAAAATTCCCTCCTCCTGCGGCAGCTTATTTTCCAAGATTCACCAGTTGCCGGTTATCCAAAATTTGATTTAAAGAATGCGCCCGATGTGGAGCGCATTGGCGGAGCCGACTTGATCGAAACCCTCTCTGGATGCTACGACCGTTATGGGGTAGAGAACACCCTGGTGGTCACGCGCAGCAACAAACGAGCCAATCAATACAACCAGGGCATCCGCAACTCCGTATTTTACAAAGAGGAGGCCATCACGCGCGGCGATTACTTGATGGTGATGAAAAACAATTACTTCTGGCTCAAGGAGGAGAAGAAGGGTGACTTTATTGCCAATGGCGACATTGCCGAAATCGTCCGTATTAATGGTTATGCCGATCTTTATGGGCACCGTTTTGCCGATGTGTCGCTGTGTTTTGTCGACCAGGAGAACCGGGAGGTGGATTTGAAAATCCTGATGGATACCATCAACAGCGACTTCCCCAAGTTGACCCAGCAGGAGGAGGAACAGTTTTACCGCACGGTGATGGAGGATTATCTAGATCTTTCATCGGCTCGGAAACGGTTGGAGTCCATCCGCGAAAACCCATGGTACAATGCTCTCCAGGTCAAGTTTGCCTACGCGCTTACTTGCCATAAGGCCCAAGGGGGGCAATGGGATGCCGTTTTTGTCGATTTGGGATATATCACCGAAGAGATGCTGGATGTTAACTTTTACAAGTGGCTCTATACCGCCATTACCCGTGCGGGGACCAAACTCTACCTGGTGAATTTCAAGGATGAGTTTTTTGTGTGAAAAAAAGGGCGGGAAAAACCCGCCCTAATTGTATTGGTTACAAATTCATATCCTTGACGGCCTGGTTGATTTTGACATCGGCCAGTTCATTGGCCTTGGCAAATTCAGCCTTGCCATTCATGGGCACTTTCACTTCGAAGTAGAATTTGATTTTAGGCTCGGTTCCCGATGGCCGCACCGAAACTTTTGAACCATCTTCGGTGAAGAATTGCAGCACATTGGAGGTGGCTGGCAAATCCATTTTTTCGATTTTTCCTGTGGTCAGATCTTTGGCTTCCAACGACAGGTAGTCCTTGATAAGGGTCACTTTTGACCCGCCCATGGTTGCCGGTGGATTTTTTCGGTAGTCCACCATCAGTTGTTGAATTTCATCGGCACCACTCTTGCCTTCGCGCACAATGTAGATCATCTTCTCCTTGGAGAATCCGTATTCGGTATAGATGTCCTGGAGCACATCGTACAATGATTTACCCTGGTCCTTGGCCCAGGCGGCAATCTCGGCCATAATGGAGATGGAGGCCACGGCATCCTTGTCGCGCACATAATCTCCCGGCATAAAGCCGAACGATTCCTCACCTCCGCAGATGTATTTTTTCACCCCTTCCAGCTCCCTGATTTTTCCGGCAATCCATTTGAAGCCGGTGTAAACATCAAAATACTCAATGTTGTTTTTCACCGCAATGTCTTTGATGGTTTCGGAGGTAACAATGGTTTTGATGATGTATTCGTTGCCGGTGAGCTTACCGGTCTCTTTCCACTTCATAATCATGTACCAGGTGAGCAGCATGGCTGTTTGGTTGCCATTCAGGATGACAAACACGCCTTCGTTGTTTTTGACTGCCACACCCAGGCGGTCGCCATCGGGGTCGGACGCCATCACGATATCTGCGTTGGTATCGATGGCTTTTTTGATGGCCATCTCCATGGCGGCCGTTTCTTCAGGGTTAGGAGAAACCACCGTGGGGAAATCGCCGCTGATCACATCTTGTTCAGGGACATTGATGATGTTCTTGAACCCGAAATTGCGCAGCGACTGTGGCACCAGCTTGTACCCGGTACCATGGATGGGCGAGTAAACAATCTTCATATCGCTCTGACGGGCGATCACCTGCGGGTCGAGGCTGATTTTCTTAACTTCGGCTAGGTAGAGGTTGTCGATTTGCTCGCCAACGATCTCGATCAAGGCGGGGTTGCCTTGGAATTGGATGGCGCCAACCGAATCGATCTTGTTCACCTCGTCAATGATGTTGGTGTCGTGTGGGGCGATGATTTGGGCACCATCGTTCCAATATGCTTTGTACCCGTTGTATATTTTGGGGTTGTGCGAGGCGGTGATGATCACGCCGCTTTGGCAATCCAGGTGGCGGATGGCAAATGATATTTCAGGCGTGGGACGCAGTGAATCGAAAAGATACACTTTGATGCCGTTGGCGCTAAAGATGTTGGCCACTGTTTCGGCAAAAAGGCGGCTGTTGTTGCGGCAATCGTGCCCCACCACTACCTTAATTTGTTTCAATGAAGTAAATGTCCTGTTCAGGTAGTTGGCCAACCCTTGAGTGGCAGCACCTACCGTATAGATGTTCATGCGGTTCGATCCGGCACCCATGATTCCCCGCAAACCGCCGGTTCCAAATTCCAAATCCCTGTAGAAGGAGTCGATCAACTCGGTCTTGTCGGCTTTTTCCATCATCCCTTTAATGGCCGATTTGGTGGCCTCATCGTATTGGCCGTCGAGCCATTGTTGTGCTTTTTGTTGCACCTTTTCGAGTACGCTTTGATTTTCCATATGATCCTATTCAATATGTTTTGTTGTCATTAATTTATTCAAACAGATCTCCAGACTTTTAGTCCAGTGTGGGATCTCCAGGTTGTATTGACTCTTGATCTTGCCCTTGTTCAATACGCTGTAGAAGGGTCTGGCTGCCTGGGTGGGGTATTCGCTCGATTCCACCGGCCATATCTTGCATTTGAGTTTTGCCTCTTTTGCAATATGCAGGGCAAAGTCGTACCAGCTGGCTACCCCTTCGTTGGAGTAGTGGTAGATGCCTGGATGGAACCGGTTATTTGTTGCTGATGCCTCCACAATGGTCAGGATGCATTGGGCCAAATCGGCAGCATAGGTGGGCGTGCCAATCTGGTCGAACACCACTTTGAGCTCTTCGCGTTCTTGGCCGTACTTTAATATCGTCTTCACAAAATTGTGCCCGTAAGTGGAGTAGAGCCAAGAGGTTCTGATGATGACACATTCGGGCTGGTGTTCCAAAAGAAGCGTCTCCCCCAGGCGCTTGGATGCCCCGTAAACCGACTGCGGATTGGTGGCATGGTCCTCCTTGTAGGGTACACAAGCTTGCCCGTCGAACACATAATCGGTGGAGACGTGGATGATTTTTGTGCCGCTCTTTCGGCAAGCCTCCGCCAGTATTTTCGAGGCCTCAGCATTCACCATGAAGGCCGTGTCCCGATCCGACTCGGCTTTGTCAACCGCCGTGTAGGCCGAGCAATTGATCAGGAAATGGTACTGTTTGGTCGACAATGCCTTCTCTACGGCCTGCCGGTTGGTGATGTCCAAATCGTTGATGGTGGTGAAGGTGAAGGCCATTCCGGCCATATCAGCCGAAAGGTCTTGAATCTCGCTCCCAAGCTGGCCATCGCTCCCGGTTACCAAAATATTTACCATAGCTTAATAATAAAAGTTGATGTCGGCTTCTCTCAATGAGGGCGAAGCGCTGTCCTTGTGTGATATGATCATCTGATCCGGGGCAATTCTCCAGTCGATCCCCAGCTGTTCATCGTTGTAAGCTATGCTGCGTTCGGCATTTTTATTGTAGAACTGGTCGCACTTGTATGAGAAGACCGCTTCGTCGCTCAATACAGAGAAGCCATGGGCGAATCCTTGCGGGATAAAAAATAGCCAATGGTTTTCGTCCGACAGCTCTACGGCAAAGTGTTGCCCGAACGTGGGCGACTCCTTGCGCAAGTCTACCGCCACATCCAGCACTTTGCCCTTGAGCACCTGCACCAGTTTCGACTGGGCATAAGGCGCTAGCTGGTAGTGCAATCCGCGCACCACGCCATAGCTGGAGCGCGACACATTGTCCTGGATGAAGGTGGGCAATCCTATGTTGAAATAACGTTGTGCCGAATAACTCTCGTAAAAATATCCCCTGCTGTCGTTGAAAACAGAGGGTTTTATGATCAGTAATCCCGATATTCCGGTTTGAATAACTTCCATGAGTTTTTATGTTACGCTAGTTTGGTTGCAGCCACCTTAAGCAGGTATTTGCCATACTCGTTCTTCTTGAGGGGCTCTGCCAGTTTCAGCAACTGCTCTTTGTTGATGTACCCTTTGTTGAAGGCAATCTCTTCGAGGCACGCCACTTTGAGCCCTTGGCGGTTCTCAATGGTGCTGATGAAGTTGGAGGCCTGCAAAAGGCTGTCGTGGGTGCCGGTATCCAACCAGGCCATGCCACGTCCCAGTAATTTCATCGACAATCGGTTTTCCTGGAGGAACAGTTTGTTCAAATCGGTAATTTCCAGTTCGCCCCGCGCCGATGGCTTCAACGATTTGGCCTTTGCCACCACATCGTTGCTGTAGAAATACAGTCCGGTCACCGCATAGTTCGATTTTGGTTGTGCGGGTTTCTCCTCCAGGCTGATCACCTTGCCGTCGGAGCCAAACTCAGCTACACCATACCGCTCGGGGTCGTTCACGTAGTAACCGAAAACAACGGCGCCATCCTTTAATTGAGCAGCCTCAGAAAGGACTTTGCTGAAATCGTAACCATAAAATATATTGTCGCCCAACACGAGGGCTACAGAATCTTGGCCAATAAACTGCTCACCTATAATAAAAGCCTGAGCCAGTCCATCTGGCGAGGGTTGCTCGGCATAGCTGAGTTGCAATCCCAAGTCACTTCCGTCCTCCAGCAGCCGCTTGTAGAGAGGCAAATCTTGGGGCGTGCTGATGATGAGGATCTCCCGGATTCCCGACAACATCAGAACCGAAAGTGGATAGTAGATCATCGGCTTGTCGTAAACCGGGATGATTTGCTTGGAGATGCTTTTGGTTGCCGGGTAGAGCCGGGTGCCGGATCCGCCTGCCAGAATGATGCCTTTCATGGTTATTGTTGTTTAAGTAGTTGGTCAAAATATTCGATGGTCTTGGTCAAACCTTCCTTTAGTTGCACCTTGGGTTCCCAGTTGTCCAGCATCTGCTTCGCCAGGGTGATGTCGGGCTGGCGCTGGGTGGGGTCGTCCTGGGGAAGGGGCAGGTAAACAATCTTGGATTGGCTGTTGGTCAGCTCAATAATATGTTGTGCCAGCTCCAGCATGGTAAATTCATTGGGGTTTCCAATATTGACGGGTCCCTGGAAATCGTCGCCGGTATTCATCATCCGCACCATGCCTTCCAATAGGTCGTCCACATATTGGAAGCTACGGGTTTGGGTGCCGTCGCCAAATATGGTGATGTCTTGGTTTTTCAAGGCTTGCACAATGAAGTTGGAAACCACCCGGCCATCCTGCGGGTTCATGCGTGGCCCATAGGTGTTGAATATGCGGATGATCTTGATGTTGACATCGTTCTGGTTGTGGTAGTTCACAAAGAGGCTCTCGGCACACCGCTTCCCCTCGTCGTAGCACGACCGGATGCCGATGGGATTCACATTGCCCCAGTAATCTTCGGTTTGCGGATGGATGGAAGGATCGCCATACACCTCGCTGGTGGAGGCTTGCAGTATTTTTGCCTTGATGCGTTTGGCTAGCCCCAGCATGTTTATAGCACCCATCACCGATGTTTTGATGGTCTTAATGGCATTATACTGGTAGTGCACCGGCGAGGCAGGACAGGCCAGGTTGTAGATTTCATCCACCTCCACAAAGAAGGGGTGGGTTACATCGTGGCGGATCAGTTCAAAATAGGGGTTGTCCAACAAGTGGATGATGTTCTTTTTCGATCCAGTGAAGTAGTTGTCAAGGCAAACCACTTCGTTACCCTCCTTCAAAAGACGGTCGCACAAATGCGAACCGATGAACCCGGCGCCCCCGGTTATTAGTATGCGTTTCATTTTCAGGTGCTTTTTAAATAAATAAAGATACCCATAATGCGGGTATCTTCAAAATCATTATCAAGGACAATCATTTTATATGGTCCAAACGTCCGATGCTGTAGTAGTTGAAACCATTTTCTTTCATCTCCTGAGGGTCGTAAATGTTGCGGCCGTCAAAAATGGTTTTTTCAACCATCAATTTCTCCAATACCTTGAAGTTGGGCATTCTGAACTCGGTCCATTCGGTCACCAGTATTAGGGCGTCGGCTTCGATCAACACATCGTAAGGATCCTGTCCGTATTCGATTTTGTCGTCCAGGTAATGCTTGGCCTCTTTCATGGCCACCGGGTCGTAGGCTTTCACCTTGGCGCCTTCCTTGAGCAGGGCATCAATAATCACCAGCGAGGGTGCTTCGCGCATGTCGTCGGTGTTGGGCTTGAACGAGAGTCCCCACACGGCAAAGGTTTTGCCTTCGAGGTGGTTGTTAAAGTGTTTCTTTATTTTATGGAACATGGTCATCTTCTGGTCGGCATTGATCTCCTCTACGGCTTTCAGTAACCGCAGCGAGTACCCATTGTCGTCGGCTGTGCGGATGATGGCCTTCACATCTTTGGGGAAGCAAGAACCGCCATAACCGATGCCTGCATAGATGAACTTGTTGCCAATGCGGGTGTCGGATCCGATTCCGCGGCGCACATTGGTAATGTCGGCGCCCACCAGTTCGCACAGATTGGCCATGTCGTTCATAAAGCTGATTTTGGTGGCCAGCATGGCATTGGCCGCATATTTGGTCATTTCAGCCGATGGGATGTCCATGAAAATGATGGGGTGGCCATTCAAGGTAAATGCCTTGTATAATTTGCTGATGGTCTTCTCGGCATTGGCCGATTCGGTGCCGATCACGATCCTGTCGGGCTTCAGGAAATCTTCAACCGCATTACCTTCCTTCAAAAACTCGGGATTGGATGCCACATCAAAATCGATGGTGACGCCACGTTTTTCCAGCTCATCCAAAATGGCCGCCTTAACTTTTTTTGCCGTCCCGATGGGCACCGTACTTTTGGTGACCACCACCATGTAATGGGTCATGTGGCGGCCTATCTGACGAGCTACCTCCAATACATGGCGCAAGTCGGCACTGCCGTCTTCCCCCGGTGGGGTTCCCACGGCAATGAAAACAGCTTCCGACTGGTCGATGCCTTCCTTAATATTGGTGGTGAATTCCAAACGGCCTTTTTCCACGTTTGATAGAACCATTTGATCCAATCCGGGTTCGTAAATCGGAATGATTCCTCTCTTGAGGTTCCTGATCTTTTCCTCATTGATATCCACGCAAGTTACCTGAACGCCTGTTTCTGCAAAGCAGGTACCTGTTACAAGGCCTACGTAGCCGGTTCCTATCATTGTTATTTTCATGCCAATGCTTTTATTCTGTTTTAAGATGTTACTTTAGTCAATAAAACTATTGCAAAAATAATAAATTGTTGCTATTGTTTTGTTTAATTGCTCATCTTTTTAAACGGGGTGATGCATCATTGTGTTTTTTGGAGTGTAAAAAAATGGTGGATGAATCCTAAAAAAACCTAATTATTTTCGTTTTGTGGTTTTGTGGTGAATTATTTCGCTGCAAATGTATTTGTATGTGGATTAAAGTTAGTAATTTTGCGGGGATTTTTTAAACCATATAATGTCTAACGACTAAATTGAGAATCAGTAAAAACAATGAGTGAAATGAATGAAAATGTTCAGGATCTTCAAGCGAATGCTCCTGAAGTAAAAGCTTCTCCTGCTGCCGAATTTGATTGGGATAGCTATGAGAAAGGTGATGTGTTTACCGATATCAGTAAATCAGACCTTGAAAAAATGTACGACGACACCCTTTCTACCATCGTGGAGAAAGATGTGTTGAATGGTACTGTTATTGCGCTTAACAAGCGTGAAGTGGTGATCAATATCGGCTTTAAATCAGACGGTATCGTGAGCCGTAACGAATTCCGTTACAACCCTGACCTTAAAGTTGGCGACGTAGTCGAAATCTTTGTAGAGAGTCAGGAAGACAAAAAAGGCCAGTTGGTTCTTTCGCACAAAAAAGCAAGGGCAATGCGTTCTTGGGATCGTGTGAACGAAGCGCTTGACCGTGACGAAGTTATTAAAGGATACATCAAGTGCCGCACCAAAGGTGGTATGATCGTTGATGTATTCGGTATTGAAGCGTTCCTTCCAGGTTCACAAATTGATGTGAAACCTATCCGCGACTACGATATGTACGTTGGCAAAACCATGGAGTTCAAAGTTGTTAAAATCAACCCTGAGTTCCGTAACGTGGTTGTGTCGCACAAAGCACTTATCGAAGCCGAACTGGAACAACAGAAAAAAGACATCATCTCCAAACTTGAAAAAGGTCAAGTACTCGAAGGTACCGTTAAAAACATCACTTCTTATGGTGTGTTTATCGACCTTGGCGGCGTAGATGGTTTGATCCACATCACCGACCTTTCTTGGGGACGCGTTTCGCATCCTGAAGAGATCGTTCAATTGGATCAGAAACTCAATGTCGTTATTCTTGACTTTGATGATGAGAAGAAACGTATTGCGTTGGGCTTGAAACAATTGACTTCTCATCCATGGGAAGCACTTGATCAAAACCTGAAAGTTGGCGACAAAGTAACTGGCAAAGTGGTGGTTATGGCCGACTATGGTGCTTTCGTTGAGATCGCTCCAGGTGTTGAAGGTCTGATTCACGTTTCTGAGATGTCTTGGTCTCAGCACCTACGCAGCGCTCAGGACTTCCTGAAAGTTGGCGATGAGGTAGAGGCTCAAATCTTGACTCTTGATCGTGACGAACGTAAAATGTCGTTGGGCATCAAACAATTGCATCCAGATCCATGGGCGAACATTGAAGAGCGTTATGCTATCGGTAGCAAGCACTCTGCAACTGTGCGCAACTTCACCAACTTCGGCGTATTTGTTGAAATTGAAGAAGGTATTGATGGTTTGATCCATATCTCTGACCTTTCTTGGACCAAGAAAATCAAGCACCCAGCTGAGTTTACCAACATTGGTGACGCCATTGAAGTGACTGTTCTTGAAATTGATAAGGATAATCGTCGTTTGAGCTTGGGCCATAAGCAATTGGAAGAAAACCCATGGGATGTTTTCGAAACCATCTTCTTGGTTGATTCCGTGCACGAAGGTACCATCACCGAAATTTTCGACAAAGGCGCTGTGATTGCCCTTCAGTATGGTGTGGAAGGTTTCGCAACCCCACGTCACCTTGTGAAGGAAGACGGTTCGCAGGCTAAAATTGATGAGAAATTGGAATTCAAAGTGATCGAATTCAACAAGGCTGCTAAACGCATCATTCTTTCGCATTCTCGTATTTTCGAAGATGAGAAGAGGGGTGAAGACCAGTCAGCTAAGAAAACACAAGCCAAAGCTGCTAAAAAAAGTGTTAAAAAGGTAAAAGATAACATGGAAATCACTACCTTAGGTGACATTAGCGAATTGGCTGCGTTGAAAGATCAAATGGAAGCCAACGAAAATGGTGATAACGAATAAATAAACTCAAACTGTATGGAATTCAAGATTGAAAAACTGTCTGGTTTTACCATGGTGCAAGTTTTAAAAGAAAAACTTGATACACACATTGCCCCGTCGTTGAAATCGGAGCTTGTGCTACTATCTGGTAATGGCGAGCGTAATATTTTGCTTGATTTGAGCAATTCAAATTATTGCGATTCATCCGGATTGAGTGCCATTCTTGTAGCCAACAGATTGTGTAAAAACTCTGAAGGTGTCTTTGTCCTTTCGGGCTTGCTGCCTGCCGTGGAACGGCTGATTACGGTTTCGCAACTCGATTCGGTTTTAAACATCGCACCTAATGCAGAAGAAGGGGTTGCCCTGATGAATCGGTTATTGTTAAATAGTTGATTGGATGCAGTTTTCATTAACTGTATTGGGAAGTAACTCCGCTCTGCCTACGTCAGAGAGACATCCATCCGCTCAGATACTCCGTGTATCTGAGCGGATTTTTTTGATCGATTGTGGTGAAGGAACCCAGTTCCAGTTGCGTAAGTACCACATCAACTTCACACGCATCAACCACATCTTTATCTCCCATCTGCATGGCGACCACCTCTTTGGTCTGATTGGCCTGATTTCAACCCTTGGTTTGCTCAACCGTAAAGTCGACCTGCATATTTACGCCCACAAGGAACTTGAAGAGTTGTTGACGCCCCACCTCAATTTCTTTTGCAGCGATATGGCTTTCAAAGTGCGTTTCCACCATTTGAACACCCAAGAAAAGGAGTTGATTTTGGTTGACAAGCATGTTACCGTTGAATCATTCCCTCTGTCGCACCGCATTCCCAGTTGTGGCTTTCTCTTTAAGGAGAAACCTCAGTTGCCCAATATTATTAAAGAGGCCATTGGAAAATACCATTTATCCATCCAGGATATTGTCAGGATTAAAAACGGTGAGGTTTTTCTTGATTTCGACGGACAAGTTGTCGACCGGGGAGAACTGGTGGTGGAGCCTCCGGCGCCCAGGAGCTTCGCCTATTGTTCCGATACGCGCTTTTTCCGGCGCATCATCGACCATATTAAAGGGGTCACTTTGCTTTATCATGAAGCAACTTTTACCCACGAATTGAAAGAGCTGGCTAAAAAATCGCAGCACACCACCGCGCTTCAGGCTGGCACCATTGCCAAAGAAGCTGGCGTTGGTCAACTCTTGATTGGCCATTTCTCGAGCCGCTACCGCGATATTTCGGTGTTTGAAACCGAAGCGCGTACGGTTTTCCCCAATACCATTGCTGTTTGCGATGGTCATACTTACGAAATTTGAAACTAGAATCCGGCTTTAGTGGTTGTAACGTGGCGGATTTGATCCATTAATTGTATATTTGCAAGGTTATATAGGAGAAACTAACTATTTAGAATAAAAATGCAGCAAAAAATTGTGATTCTTGATTTTGGTTCGCAATATACGCAGTTGATCGCACGTCGAATTCGTGAAATCAATGTCTATTGCGAGATCCATCCATTCAACAAGATCCCGGAACTCGATGCCAGTGTCAAAGGTGTGATCTTGAGTGGAAGTCCATTCAGTGTGAGAGATGAAAATGCACCCATTCCCGATTTGGGTTCCATCAAAGGCCGTTTGCCATTGTTGGGCGTTTGCTATGGTGCACAGTTTTTGTCGCATTTTTTTGGCGGGGAGGTAAAACCCAGCGCTTCGCGTGAATATGGACGTGCTAATTTGAGCTTTGTAGATGCCAACAACCCATTACTGAAGGGCGTTTCGCACCATTCGCAAGTTTGGATGTCGCATGGCGACACCATTTTCTCCATCCCCGAAAATTGCCATATCATTGCCAGTACTTCCGATGTGAAGGTGGGTGGTTTTGCCGTTGAAGGCGAATCAACCTTTGGTATTCAATTCCACCCCGAAGTTTACCACTCTACCGAAGGAACACAGATTATCAGCAATTTTGTGGTTGATATTTGTGGTTGTGAGCAGAATTGGACACCCGATTCCTATATTGAATCTTCTGTAGACCAGCTTCAGCAACAGATTGGCAACGACAAAGTTGTTCTGGGTCTCTCTGGTGGCGTGGATAGCTCAGTGGCAGCCGTATTGTTGCACAAGGCCATTGGTTCCAACCTGACTTGCATTTTTGTGGACAACGGTTTGTTGCGCAAGGATGAGTATCAGAGCGTTTTGGATTCCTACCAGCACATGGGGTTGAATGTAATTGGGGTGGATGCCCGCAGCCAGTTTCTCAACGAGCTTGCCGGTGTTTCCGATCCCGAGACAAAACGTAAGATTATTGGTCGCGTATTTATTGAAGTGTTTGATGCCGAAGCGCACAAGATACAGGATGTAAAATGGCTGGCACAAGGAACCATCTATCCCGATGTGATTGAGTCCATCTCGGTCAACGGTCCTTCCGTTACCATCAAATCGCATCACAATGTGGGTGGTTTGCCCGAGAAGATGAATCTGAAGATTGTTGAGCCCCTCAAGCTCCTCTTCAAGGATGAAGTCCGGCGGGTAGGCAAAGCCCTCGAAATTTCACAAAATATCCTTGGCCGACATCCTTTTCCTGGACCTGGCTTGGCCATCCGCATCCTGGGCGATATTACTGCCGAAAAGGTTCTTTTGCTCCAGGAAGTGGATCATATCTTTATTCAAGGGCTTAAAGATGCCAAGCTTTACGATCAGGTTTGGCAGGCTGGTGCCATCTTGTTGCCGGTGCAATCGGTTGGTGTGATGGGCGATGAGCGGACATACGAGAGTGTGGTAGCTTTGCGAGCCGTGAGCAGCACCGATGGCATGACTGCCGATTGGGTTCACTTGCCCTATGAGTTCCTGGCTAAAGTGTCCAACGATATCATCAACAAAGTGAGAGGGGTGAACCGCGTTGTTTACGACATCTCCTCCAAACCACCAGCAACCATTGAGTGGGAATAAATAATCAAGCCGGGTTTATCCCGGCTGTTTTTTTTTATCTTTGTTTTAGTTAATTCAAGAAATACATGAAGTTATTGAGAGTACTCCTCCTATTTGTTGTCCTCAGCTCCGTTAATTTTATAGCCCATGGTCAGGTGGCAGGCGCCAAGGAGCTGCACAAGTTGCAGGTGGCCTGGCAAATCATCAACACCCTGTACGTCGATACGGTGAATGCATCGCAACTTTCCGAAACAGCCATCAAATCGATGCTTCAGCAATTGGATCCACACTCCTCCTATATCTCGGCCAAAGAGTTGAGTGCCTTGAACGAGCCGTTGGAGGGTAGTTTCGATGGCATCGGCATTGAGTTCAGCATTATCAGCGACACGTTGGTGGTGGCCTCGGTCATTAGTGGCGGCCCCAGCGAAAAGGTGGGTTTGCAGGTCAACGATCGCATTGTAAAGATCGACGGTAAGGATATTGCCGGAGTTGGGCTCACCAATAGCCAAGTTTTTAAGCTTCTGAGAGGGAAAAAAGGATCCAAGGTCGTGTTGTCTGTTGTTCGGAAATCTGAAAAGAAGCCCATCGTTTTCGATATCCGGCGCGATAAGATACCCATCTACAGCGTGGATGCTGCCTACATGATCGACTCTCGCACCGGTTACATCAAGATCAGCCGGTTTGGAGCCCAAACCCACGATGAATTTGTGAAGTCGCTAAAGGACCTTTTGGCCCAAGGGATGAGAGGTCTGATGGTTGACCTCCGTGGCAATGGCGGCGGTTACCTGAAGGCTGCCTTCGATATTGCCGACGAGCTCATCGACGACAACAAGATGATCGTTTACACCAAAGGACAGGCCAGCCCTTTGATGGAATTTAAATCGTCGGCCAAGGGTTTGTTTGAAAAAGGCTCCGTGGTGATCCTGATCGATGAAGGTTCGGCCTCTGCGAGTGAAATTTTGGCTGGTGCGGTTCAAGACTGGGATCGTGGCGTGGTTGTGGGGCGACGAAGCTTTGGTAAAGGCCTGGTGCAGCGCCCCATCAAGTTGCCCGATGGTTCCGAAATCAGGTTGACCACGGCCAAGTACTATACTCCTTCGGGACGCTGTATACAAAAGAGTTACCAGAATGGCGCCAGCGAATATGAAAAGGAAATTCTTCACCGCCTAGAGACGGGTGAATTGTCCAACCAGGACAGTGTTCCGGTGAATGGGCAGGAACGGTATCAAACCTTGATAGCAGGGCGTACGGTATATGGTGGTGGCGGAATTTATCCCGACCGTTTTGTGCCGTTGGATACCACCCGCATGAGTTCTTTGATGCAGAGCATTTTCCGTTCAGGCTTGCTGCAACGCTACTCTGTGGGCTTGCTCGAGCGTTACAATGGCCAATTAACAGGTTATAAAAATTTTGATGCTTTCGATCAAGCTTTCGTGGTTGAGGACGGCATGTTGTCCTTGCTCGTCGACCAGGCTGCCGGGGAGGGGATTATATGCACCATTACCGAACTCCGGCAGGAGGTGATGTTGATGACCCAAATCAAGGCTTATCTGGCTCGAAGGCTGTTCAACACCACTGAATTTTACCGGGTGGTGAACCCTAAAACCGATATTTATAGGCAGGGTGTAGAAATTTTGACCAACCCTCGCGATTACAATCAACTGTTGAAATGATGCTATGCTTGATTTTTTACTGAATAACTGGGTTGAATTGGCTGGTACGGTGGCCGCTTTTGTTTATCTCTTTTTTTCCATCCGTCAGAATATTTGGCTTTGGTTGTGTGGCATCTTGACCTCGCTGCTCTATATTTTCGTTTTTGGCGAGTCGGCTTTGTATGCCGATATGGGACTACAGGTTTACTATTTAATTGTTAGTATTTATGGATGGGTGATTTGGGCCAGGGGAGGCGTTAGCCACAATCAGAGCGAGATGCCCGTACGCCGTTTAACATCAAAAATGCTCTACAAGCTGCTTGGAGTACATACAGCCATTTATGCCTTGATATTAGGATTGTTGCTTTTCCTACCCGAGCAGTTGGGTATTCAGAGCTCCTCGCTGCCTTACCTGGATGCGCTCACCACTTCGGCTTCTATCGTAGCAACCTGGATGTTGGCCGAAAAGTATTTGGAGAATTGGCTCGTGTGGATTTTTGTCGATTTCATCTCCATGGGGATGTATGTGTATAAAGGATTGGATATTACTGCTTTTTTGTTTGCAGGATACACCATTGCTGCCATTATCGGATACCGTACCTGGGAGAAGAGTAAAAAATTTAAAACAATGATTGCATGATTGTTGTGCTGACAGGTCCTGAGTCGGTGGGGAAAACCTCACTTTGCCAGGCATTGGCTCAATCGTACCAAGGGGCTTGGGTGCCCGAATATGCGCGCACTTATCTGGAATTGCTCCCCCATCCTTATGGTTACGAAGATGTGGAACACATTGCTGAGGTACAGTATCGTACTTTTCAAAAGTATCAGCAGGACGCCCATTCCGGCATTTTCTTTTTTGATACTTATTTGATTATTACCAAGATATGGTTTGAGCTGGTTTTTGACCGGATACCCGGTTGGCTCGATCAGGCCATCCGCAACAGCCGCATCGATCTGGTGTTGCTGCTATCGCCCGACCTCCCTTGGGAGGAGGATTCATTGCGGGAAAATGGTGATGCCGAGAAACGGGCGTTATTATTTCAGTTGTATCAAAAAGAGCTGGACTTTTATCATATCCCGTATTATATTGTTGCTGGTATTGGCGAGGTGCGTTTGGAAAATTGTAGGCAGGGAATCGAAAATTTCCTAAGGCAAAATAAAATAATATCTTATGACAGAGAAAAGTATATCTGATTATGCTGCCGAAATCCATTCGGTTATTGGCGTCTTGGCTCAGGAGAATTCCTATAAATCGGTATGTCATCGTCATTCGAAGGAGTTTTCTATGCCTTCCATTGATAGGCTGGCCGAGATTGTGGACTTGTGTCGGGAAATTATTTTTCCGGGTTATTTTGGCAATACCCCGGCTCGGCCCGAAAGCATCCATTATTACTTGGGCGTTAATATTGAAAAGTTATTGGAGCTGTTGCGACTCGAAATCTTTTCCGGATTGTGTTTTGGCTGTTCCGATGTTGAACATATTGATGCCAACGAACGCAAACAGGAAGCCAGTCGCATTGCTATGGCTTTCATCTCTAATCTGCCGGAGATCAGGCGTTTGTTGACCGGCGACGTGTGGGCCGCCTTTGTAGGCGATCCGGCCGCGTCGTCAACCGGTGAGGTTATTTTTGCCTATCCTGCCGTCAAGGCCATTGCCAATTACCGCATTGCCCATTTTCTTTATAAGATGGGGGTACCTGTTATTCCCCGCGTTATTTCGGAGATGGCTCATTCTGAAACCGGCATCGACATCCATCCCCGGGCGCAGATTGGTGAGAATTTCACCATCGATCACGGCACAGGGGTGGTGGTGGGAGCCACTTCCATTATTGGCAACAACGTGAAGCTCTACCAAGGGGTTACTTTGGGGGCAAAAAGCTTCCCCCTCGACGAAGATGGCAATCCCATCAAGGGCATCCCGCGCCACCCCATCATCGAAGATAACGTAATCATTTATGCACAAGCTACCATCCTGGGACGCATCACCATTGGTGCCAATTCAATTATTGGGGGGAATGTATGGATTACGTCCGATGTGCCGCCAAATTCCAAAATTGTTCAGTTTAAACCCAAAGAAATGGATTTGATTGATGGTTCAGGTATTTAATTGATTGGTTGTTAGCTAAAAAAATGCAAATATTTGAATTTTCTATTTCTAAAAATTATATATTTGTGATTATACTTACCATATTACATTAAATGGGTTTTAGTTTGGACAAATGGTATGCCGATAAAAAGGTTGGTGATGTTGTTCTTGAATTGAGTGGGAGCATTACTAATGATTTGATAGATAAGGCATTAGTTGAAATGGAGGGGCAGCTTAATCTCAAGCAGGAGACCAATCAAACACGCAAACGTGTTTTTAATGTCTTTGTTGAGTGCCTGCAAAACCTCTACCACCACATCGATGTATTGCCCGATTTGACTGAAAAGATTGGGAATGACAGTTTTGGTGCCATTATTTTAAGCAAGGATGGATCCTCGTACCGGATTTCCACTGGAAATTTTATTCGAAATGATAAGGTAACCTTTATCAAGGACCGCATCGACCAGGTGAACTCGTTATCGGAGAATGAGGTAAAGATGCTCTACCGCGATATTCTCAACAACGATGAGTTTTCTGCCAAAGGCGGTGGTGGTTTGGGTATGTTAGATATTGTGCGAAAAACCGGTAATAAATTGGAATATTATTTCTACCCTTATTCCGATGATTTGGTTTTTTTTGCACTTGATGTTTATATTTGTTGAAGACAAGAATTATTGACCTATGGAAACAATTATACGCGAAGGAAGTCCCAAAACGCCTTATATCCTGATGGATGGGGATAATGGTGTTATTGAGATCAAAGGGCGCTCGATCCCCGAAAATTCAGTTGAGTTTTACAAACCGCTCATCGATTGGTTGGAAAACTATACTGCGCTTGGCGGAAAACCAACCAATGTGAATGTTCAGTTGGAGTATTTCAATACCAGTAGCTCAAAATGCTTGCTTGATATTTTCAAGAAGTTGGAGCTGTTGCACCGCAAGGGCACTACGGTTGATATCAACTGGTACTACGAAGAGGACGACGAAGATATGTTTGAGGCAGGAGAGGATTACCAATCCATCATCAATATCCCATTCAAGATGATTGAGCTTGAGGATTGATTGAGAGATATTTGTTAAAGGAGCTATTGTTTAAAATGGCTCCTTTTTCTTATTCCTTAGTTTCTTCTCTTGCCAACAATTTTGTTTTTTTCCTCAGTCGGTACCTGGCACTTTTCCCGGCATTGAGTGCTTTCGATGCCATGCCAAAGTACAATAGGATGAAAAGGATCAGGCTGTAAGCCCATATCACCATGAGGTTGAAGCTGTAGGTATTCATTTTATGGGATCCCACCATTTTATAGGGAGCCAAGAGGTGTGCCGAAAACCAGCCCGGTTTTGGATCCTGAAAAATGGGATCGGTTTTTTGCCACAGGCGGCGGCCATATTCCAGTATTTTATTCGACAACAGAGCGTTGGAATTCCGCATAAACTTTTCCAAATCTTCATTTTGGTGCATGGCCTTCAGCCTTCCCAGGTGAGCCAGCGTATCCCCCAGTCCGTTGATGATAGCTTTCCGCTTGTTTTCTTGCAACTCATCAGCCTTGTTGTACTTCTTGATGCAGATGGTCTTAACATCTTCCAGATACTGTTTGATCTGTTGGTAGGCCGAATCATTGAACCTTTCCGGTTCAATGATAGACAAATCGGGCTTTGCAATGGCCGTGAATTTGCTGTGCTTATCTTCCAGTTCGTTGCGAATGATGTCGAGCGAGTAATCCAGGGCACCGCCATTCAGATGCAATAAGGAGCTGTATTTCCTGGCTTTTTCCAGATGGTTCGATAGGGCAGGAACCCAGTAATCCTTATAATAGATGGATTGGCTTTTGGCTTTGTCGTAGATGTAGAACTGCTTTTCGTAACTGTTGTTCATGAATTGATGGGTGGCTATGGCTTCAAAAGCCCAGCGCGAAATAATGATCTCCCCATACCAAGGTACCCCTTTGACGTTGCTTAATTTGGGGTTTAAACGGTCGAAACTGATAAACACTCCGCTCAGTACCAGTTGTGGAATCACCAAAAACGGGATGATGATGTAGATGTTGACCGTCTTTTTAAAGGCATCGGAGAGATTCAAACCCAGCAACGAGGCAAACATGGCCGTGCTGAAAAGCACACCCCAGTAGGCCAGGTTCATCTCTTTTATTTCCAGTATGTAGTTTCCTATCAATACAAACAGTAATGTTTGCGTGGCTGTGATCAGTGCCATCAGAACAGCTTTGGCCGTTAAATAACTCAATTTGCTGAGGTTGAGGAAGGCTTCTCGCTTCAATATTTTCCGGTCGTTGATGATCTCCTCGCTGCTAAGGGTGATGCCCACAAAAAAGGCTATGATGACCGATATGACAAGGTAAACCGTAATGTTTGGGTTGCCTGAAAATGTATAGCCCAAGGTGTTGGATGGGTCGATGTTGAAATACCTGATGAGTCCGGCCAGAATAATGGCCAAAACAGGAGTTTCCATCAAATTGATAAACACATATTGCCGATTGGCCAGTTTCGATCGCAGATCGCGGCTGAAAAAAATGGCAAACTGCCGAATTTTATTGGGGATTCTGAAATTTATTTTTGGAATCGTCAGATTTTCAGGATGATCTTTCTGGTGGTTAGTTTCCCCTTGCGATGTAAATTTTTTGTACCATTCCGAAGGTGTTATTTTTCTTGTCAGGGTGAAGTTGCCATATTCGTCGATCATGGGTGTGCTGACGATGTTGAGGATCTGTTCTACGTTCACATTGCCGCAGGTGCCACATTCGTTTTCACTCCTGTTGGCTAGGTTTAGGCTCGATTTGAAGTAGTTCAGGCTCTCGATGGGGTTGCCGTTGTAAATCAAGTAACCCCCGGTATCCAAAATCAGCAATTGGTCGAACATTTTAAAAATGTCGGAAGATGGCTGATGGATAACCACATAGATCAACTTGCCTTTGATGGTGAGTTCCTTCAATAGATCCACGATGTTTTCAGAGTCGTGCGACGACAACCCCGACGTAGGCTCGTCAAGGAAGAGTATCGAGGGCTCCCTGATCAGTTCTAAGCCTATGTTAAGCCGTTTGCGTTGACCGCCACTGATTTTTTTGTTCATGGGGCTACCCACCCGCATGTTGCGGATGGCGTATAAACCCAACGAACGGAGTATCTTCAAAACTTTGCGCCGCAACTGGAAGGGCGAGTAGTTGCTGAAACAAAGCTTGGCGTTGTAGAAAAGGTTTTCGTAAACGGTCAGATCCTCAATGAGGACATCATCCTGCGATACGAACCCCATCAGCCCTTTTACCTTTTCAGGGTTTTCATAAATGTCAATCCCGTTGATTTTCAGGCTACCCGAGCTGGGTTGTGCCATGCCCGAAAGTACATTGATCAGCGTGCTTTTTCCCGATCCGCTGGCACCCATAATGCCTACCAATTGCCCTGAGTGGGAACAAAAGGAAAGGGGCTGCAAACCGATGGCTTTCTTGCTGAAATGGTAGGTGATCGAGTCGGCCTCCAGGGTGATGGGCGTGGATATTTTTTCACTGGTGATGGCGCTCAGTATGTCGCTATAATAGATGGGCACCACCTTCTTGTTGCGCAATGAACTTCCCGGATGCATAATGTAGATCCGGTTGGGACTCAGTAACTGGCCATTCATCAGCAGCTCCGAACTTTCGGTATGCTTAAAGATGAACAGGTTGATGCTTTGTATGTGGAGGAAGTGGATCTCCCCATCGAAATTTTCCCAGTATATTTTTTTTGAGCAGCTCTCTTTTTCGTTTCTTTCACCACTGACGATGATGCGTCCGTTGAGCCGGTTTTCGGCTAAAATGAAATCGCGAATCAGCAAGAACTCCTCTTTCTTAATATTGAAAGAGAGTGCCACGGTATCCACAAATTCCAGCTCGATATCGGAAACGGTTCCACTGATATTCAAAAATTCAAAAAGCTGAATGATCACAATCAGCTTTTGGTAGTACGACAGCTCCTCGTTGATATCGCTGGTGATCTTGAGGATTTTCACCGATACAGCCGACCGTCGTTTGAAAAGGTGTTCGCTTTTGTTGATGCGTTCAACATGCTCCAGATAAATTCTATCGAACAGCGAAAGGTACTCTTGCGTGAGTTGTTGGTTGAGTTGCTGCTGCAGAAAAGATTGTACAATTCTTCTCCTCGACTCAGCCTCCTTGCTGGGCAAAGCAACCAATGCAAAAAGCTGGATCAGTGCTTTCAGTATCCTTTCGCTCATAAGCGGTCAACCCTGGTAAAGAGTTTTATTTATTGAAAATGATTATTTGATGTTGGCTTTGAAGCCAACCATGATCATGGCCATGCCAGAGGTGTTTTTTGTTGGATCCAGTTGGGCTTCCACAATACAGTCCAACGATCCCATGACGTTGAAATCCCAGAAAGGCGACAAGTCATGATTTTTGTTCGAAAAAATTAAATTGCGCTCTTTGTCGTACACCGAAAAAATAATGTTGTTTTCTCCTGCCGGACAGGCCACAATGCGGTAAGTGGTTCCGGCAAAAAATGAGGTGTGGAACTCGGCAATTTCATTGCCCGTCAAAAGGGCTTTAAATGGCTGGCCCGAAGCAATAAAAGGTGCTTTGAAGTAGTCTTTGCAAGAGTTGGCTATGGTTTCTTCCTGTGAATTTGTTGTCAATGGAAGGATGAATGTTAAGGTTAAAGCCATTAAATACAAGGAAAATTTCTTTTTCATATTGATAATTTATGATTATTGTTTTGAGCTGTTGTTTTTACTTTGATTATTTTTACACAAAATTAATGAATTTAAGATCGCATCAAAATGCAATTGTCATCTAAGATAGGGATCTATTGTAAAAAATCAAAATTTTATGGTTTAATATTTACATAATAGGGTTGTGTTGCATGTGGGCTTGAATTGTTTTTTCGTTATAAATTAATAATATATGATTGTGAATCGTTTGATTATTGCTCTGTTGGTCCTTTTTTCCGTGGGACTGAAGGCGCAGAAAAGTTTTTCCCTTGATGATGTTGTGCCGGGAGGTAAGAATTTCTACCAGTATTACCCGCGATACGCCAATGGCTCTTTTTTTATGGCTGGAGATGGTTATGTGCAGTCGGTTAACGACTCTTTTTATGTCTGGAATCAAAAACTGGAGCGCTCCTTTTTGGTGGATGTACAGGCCATAAAGTCAATTTTGGCCTCCAATGGGAGCGATAAGCCTGGCCAGATCCGAAATCCCATTTGGGTTAATGCTTCGCAACTATGGTTGAATCATCAGGGTAGTTATATTTTGGTCGATTGGCAAAAGAAAATGGTCTGCGACTCGGTACGACTTCTTGCCAATGCCCAAAATATTGATTTCAATGCCCTTGGCGGGGTGGCTGCCTTTACTGTGGGCAACGATCTTTTTGTGTCGCAGCGGGGACTTGAGCCCAAGCAAATTAGCCATGCCAATGGAATGGCTCATGTGTATGGACAGTCGGTCCACCGCAATGAGTTCGGCATCGAAAAGGGAACCTTTTGGTCGCCCGATGCCGCCAAGCTGGCTTTCTATTTTATGGATGAGTCGATGGTGGATGATTATCCTTTAGTGGATGTTTCCACCCGCATAGCCTCCCCTAAGCCAACCAAATATCCCATGGCGGGATTGGAGAGTCACCAAGTAAAGGTTGGTGTGTATGATTTGGCCGGAGGCGAAACGGTTTATCTGAATACAGGATCGCCAGTGGATCGTTTTTTTACCAATATTTGTTGGACGCCTGATGGGGAAAATATTCTGGTGGCTGAGATCAACCGTGGTCAAAACCACATGAAGCTCGATTTGTATGATGCTGCATCGGGCAATAAATTGCGCACCCTCTTCGACGAGACAGACGAGCATTGGGTGGAACCAACCAACGCGGCACTGTTTCTGAAGAAAAATCCAAGCCAGTTTGTGTGGCAAAGCAAACGGGATGGTTACAACCACCTTTATCTATATGATATCAACGGTAAGTTGTTGCGGCAGCTCACCAAAGGGAACTGGAATGTTACGAAGTTTTATGGGTTTGATGCCTCTGAAAAGAATTTCTATGTCCAGACAACCGGCGAAGGTCATCTTGAGCGACATATCTACCGCGTAAACACGGGCAATGGAAAAATCAGCCGATTGACTCAAGAGCCAGGCACCCATCGGGCGGTTTTCAGCCCCAATGGAAATTTTTGGGTCGATCATTTTTCGTCATTGGACGTGGCTGCCCAATCCTCCCTAGTGTCTGCAAAAAGCGGCAAGAAGATCGCGGTGGCACAAACCATCAACCCTTATAAGGGTTTTGATATGCCCGAAATTAGGATGGTTGACCTCAAGTCTGCCGACCAGGCCTATCCTCTGACAGGTAGGATGATGTTGCCTATTGGCTTTGACCCGGCGAAGAAATATCCCGTTATTGTTTATGTGTATGGTGGTCCCCATTCACAAATGGTCACCAACAGCTGGTTGGGCGGTGCCTCCTCTTGGATGTTGTGGGCCGCTCAACGGGGTTATATCGTCTTCACCATGGACAACCGTGGGACGGATGGCCATGGCAAGGCATTCGAACAGGCCATCCACCGCCGCTTGGGCGAATGCGAAATGGCCGACCAGATGGAAGGTGTTAAGTACCTTACCTCGCTTCCGTTTGTGGATGGTGAGCGGATTGGTGTCCATGGGTGGAGTTATGGTGGTTTTATGACGACATCGTTGATGCTGAAGCACAACGATGTTTTTAAAGTTGGTGTGTGCGGCGGCCCGGTCATAGACTGGAAATTGTATGAAATCATGTACGGCGAACGCTATATGGATATGCCACAGGAGAATCCCGAAGGCTACGCGGAGACCAATTTGTGCAATCATGTCAAAAACCTAAAGGGGCGTTTGCTGATGATTCATGGTGATGTGGATCCGGTGGTGGTTTGGCAACATAGCCTTCTGTTTGTGAAGGAGGCGGTGAAAAACAGGGTGCAGGTCGATTATTTTGCTTACCCTGGCCATGAGCACAATGTTATTGGTCCTGACAGGGTGCATTTGATCGATAAGGTTATCCGCTATTTTGATGATTATCTGTAGTGATTAGCGTATTAAAGGCAGGTGGGTTTTGGCTCACCTGCTTTTTTATTTGAATAGGTTGAATTTCGGTGCTGAAGGGATGAAATCGTCAAAGCGCCTTACTGTTTCGTTCGATAATTTGAATTCCCAGGGTTGGTTGTATTGTTTTCCGGTGATGTAGCCCAGGCGTAGTTCCAGCGTGCGGAACACCAACCGTTCATTTCTTATTTTTATGCCGCCGCCCAGGCAGACAAAGTTGTTGCTTTTGCTAAATAGTGATTGCGAGCTGTTGTTGATCCAGGCAATATCGGCAAAGGTGAATAGTGCCATTTTAAATCCCCAGAATTGAATGGGGGTAAAGGTCACATTTTCAATGTTGAGCACTAACTTTTCGGTTCCCTTGATCTTGTTGTCGCTGAATAGGGATACGCCATTTTGTTTTTCATTGATGAAGAGCGATTCCTGCTGATATCTGTTGATGCCTTTTATGTAGTTCATTTCAAGGAAGGTTCTCAACATCGATCCGCCCATCCTGATTAAAGGGGTGATGTACTTAATGTTGCCCATCAAGGCAGCTTGTTCGAGCCTCCCCCTGTTGAAATAGTTCTCCCATCCAGCACTGGTGTATAGGTAGCCCCTGTTGGGGATGACGGCATGACCCATCGAAAACTTGAAGCCGACATATGGTCGGGTGGCAAACTGGTTGTGGTTTACTCCTGTGGTTAGGGTGGCTAAAAAGCCATAGGGGATATCCTCCGTTTTTCCGAAGGAGTAAACCAGGTTATTTTTGAAATATTGTCGTTTCCCAAATGAGAAGGCGCCAAATAAATAGTGGTTCAACTGCAGCAAGGGGTGTCCGGCTAAGGTGTCGGGAATGTTGTGGAACTTTGAGCCGATGTGTTGCAGGGTGATGTAGAAGTTGGCATTCTTCAAGTATTGGGTCATGTCGGGCGTTATCTTTCGGCCAACCCAAACCGAGCTGAAGTAGTAATTCATTTCGGTGGGCCAGTTGAACTGGTTGAGGGATTGGGATGGCGCGTTTTTGTAGGATCTGTTGTAGTACATGCCCCCGCCATATTTGTGGTCGCTGATGTAGAAGTTCCTTTCTAGCTGCGATTCCACCAGGTTTCGGTTGTTGTTGTCAATGTAGTTCAATTCAAAATCAAATCGAGAGCCTCTGATGTTGTTCAGTTTGATGTTGTCCTCAAACCCCAAACCACCCGATTTGGGGTTGGGTGCCAGGGTTTGGTTGAAATAGACGCCCTGCCCCATGAAGTTGCGTGTGTAGATGGATAGCTCTGGCGACTCGGAGCCCAAATCCACCGAGATGGCATGGGGGTAATTGTCCTGAATGATGATTTCAATGTCGATCAAATCGGGCTTCCCTTTTGCCGGTGATACAATGATGCGTGCGTCATTGATCCATTCGAGATTACGCAGTATTCGCTCGCTCTCCAGAATTGCTTCGGTGCTGAACCGGTCTCCCGACTTGAAAGTGATGTTGTTGGAGATAATGTTCCTGCCGGTGGGTACCCTCAGTTTGTTGCCTGTTCTCTCAATCCATGTATTTGGCCACGATATGGTGTCGTTGACCGATGGACCAAAAGGCGGAAGGCGCTTGATTATCACCAATCCTATGGTTCTGTCTTGGAAGAGGTTTAGTGCTTCCAGTTGGCGGGCATCGTATTGCTCTGGTTTCCCTTTTTTCTCCCTGCTTAGGATCATGTTTTTCAACCATTTGTTGAGCATGTTTTTTTCTTCCCGGTTTTCCATAAACGAGGCAATCGGGTTGTTGTCTGTTTTTTTTTGGTTGTAATGGATTTGCCTGATTGGGATTAGATAGATTAAGGTATCCTTTTTTTGAATCACTAAGGTGTCGGTTTGTGCCAGAGCCTTTGGGCACAACAAAAGCACGGTTATCGTAGCCATGGCGATAACCATTCTTGAAAATGGCGATCTCATTTTTATTGTGTTTGCTGTGTTCAATCTGCCCAATTGTTTGTGTTGTGCCTTGTTTTAACCGTAACGATCAAAAATAAGCATTTTGACGGATTGAATGGAGGGTTTGGTGTTATAATTTATTTTTTGTCTATGTGATTTTGGCGGATGTAGAATTGTACTTAGGGGTTGCTTGGAAATAAGTAACACGCATATTATCAATTATTAGGTGTAATTTTGTTGTGATTAGTGCAAGGTTTTTTAACTGCTGTCCTAAACAATCTTGCATTTATCAACGAACAAGAGTCTCTGAATATAACCGCCTCAGATAAATGGCGTTAAGAATTGGAGCGCAGCGGAAATCGACGAAGTCCTTTGGATGACAATATGCCTGAGTCAAATTGAGATTGTTTGCCGTTAAAAAGCCCGCGTAGTTAGTCAGGCAAGTCTTTTGCGGGGTTTAGGCAAACGAGCTCAATTTTAGCCATTTATCTGCAGCGGCGGCTTTCTTGGCTGCGCCAAGCGGTAGAGCCGGGCGCTCTGTTTACTCTCTGCAGCTGTAGTGGAGCGAAGCGGATCATGAGGGCAAATGAAAACAAACATGCCCCGAATAAAGAGAGTAAAAGCCCGTCCGGCTTGAGGACAAAATATTGAAATGGATGGGGTTTGTTGACACTTTCAGTAAGTCTTGTTTGTGACAATATGTCGCATTTGTGTTGCAATTGATGCATTTTTGGCATAAATTACGGGGGTTATGGTGGTTGGTTTTTTATTTGTTGTCTTTTGATTGTGATGGAACCCAACCTTTGGCGATAATCGCAGGCAGGAGGTTCTCGGTATGAATGAAAAAACAGATGCAATATGAATTTGAATAATTTTACCATCAAAGCTCAGGAGGCCATTCAACAGGCTTTTCAAATTGCTTCGGGGTACAACCAACAGGCCATTGAGCCGGCCCACCTTTTGAAAGGGTTGATGGAGGTGGAAGAGACCATTGTGCAATATGTGTTCAACAAGTGCGGTATTAGGAATGTTGATGCCGTGGTGGAAAAGATGGTGGCTTCCTTTCCTAAGGTCACCGGTGGCGAACCCTATTTGTCGCGCACGGCATCCGATGTATTGCAAAAGGCGGTTGCCTTGTCGCGTAAGATGAACGACCAATTTGTAAGTATTGAACATTTGCTTTTGGCGTTGTTGCAGGTTAAGGATCAAGTGTCCAATATGTTGAAGGATGCCGGAGCCAATGAGCAGATGTTCGAATCGGCCATCATGGAGCTTCGGAAAGGGAGTCAGGTGAACAGTGCCTCGGCCGAAGATAGTTACAATGCGTTGAATCGTTTTGCCATCAACCTCAATGAGCAGGCACGCAATGGCAAACTCGACCCGGTTATTGGACGCGATGAAGAGATCCGAAGGGTGCTGCAAATCCTTTCGCGCCGCACAAAGAATAATCCGATATTGATTGGTGAGCCGGGGGTTGGAAAAACAGCCATTGCTGAGGGACTGGCCCATCGTATCGTAAATGGCGATGTGCCTGAGAACTTGAAATCTAAAGAGGTATTTTCGCTCGATATGGGTGCATTGATAGCAGGCGCCAAATACAAGGGTGAGTTTGAAGAACGTCTGAAAAGCGTGGTGAAGGAGGTGGTGGTGGCCAATGGCGAAATCATCCTTTTCATCGATGAGATACATACCCTGGTGGGGGCTGGTAAGAGCGAAGGAGCCATGGATGCTGCCAACATCCTGAAACCAGCATTGGCACGTGGTGAACTGCGAGCCATTGGCGCCACAACGTTGAACGAGTATCAAAAATACTTCGAGAAGGACAAGGCTTTGGAACGTCGGTTCCAAACTGTTTTGATTGACGAGCCCGACACCATTGCGGCCATCTCCATTCTGCGCGGTTTGAAGGAGCGGTATGAAAGCCACCATAAGGTCAGAATTAAGGATGAGGCCATTATTGCCGCCGTGGAGCTATCGCAGCGTTATATTTCGGATCGTTTCTTGCCCGATAAGGCCATCGATTTGATCGATGAGGCCGCCAGTAGGCTGCGCCTTGAGATCAATTCGGTACCCGAGGAAATTGATGAGATTGAACGGAAAATTAAGCAACTGGAGATTGAACGCGAAGCCATCAAGCGGGAAGGGAATAAGGAGAGGATTGCCTCTTTGGGAGCCGAAATAGCCAATCTTAAGGATCACCGCAGCCAGATGCGGGCTCGGTGGGAATCTGAGAAGCGCTTGGTGGATGCCATTCAAAAGGAAAAAAGCAACATCGAGCAGTTTCGTTTCGATGCCGACAAGGCCGAGCGGGAAGGGTTGTTCGACAAAGTGGCTGAGTTGCGTTATGGACGAATCAAGGAGGCGGAAGACAAAATTGATCAGTTCAAGAAAGAGTTGGCCGCCATGCAGGCCGATTCAGCCATGATCAAGGAGGAGGTGGATGGTCAGGATGTGGCCGAGGTGGTGAGCCGTTGGACCGGCATTCCGGTCTCACGGATGCAAAAATCGGAACGCGTCAAGTTGTTGTCGCTCGAGGAGGAGTTGCACAAACGTGTGGTGGGGCAGGATGAAGCCATTGCTGCTGTGAGCGATGCCGTTCGCCGCAGTAGAGCTGGCTTGCAGGATAAAAAGCGACCCATCGGTTCCTTCATCTTTATTGGTATGTCGGGCGTTGGTAAGACCGAGTTGGCCAAAGCACTTGCCGGATTCCTGTTCGACGATGAAAACCACATGACGCGCATCGACATGAGCGAGTATCAAGAGCGCCACTCCGTGTCGAGGTTGATTGGTGCCCCTCCGGGTTACGTTGGGTACGATGAGGGCGGACAGTTGACCGAAGCGGTGAGGCGCAAGCCCTATTCGGTGGTTTTGCTCGATGAAATTGAAAAAGCACATCCCGATGTGTTCAATATCCTGCTTCAGGTGCTCGACGATGGCCGGTTGACGGACAACAAGGGGCGCACAGTTGATTTCAAGAATACCATCATCATCATGACCTCCAACCTGGGCTCTTCGTTGATTCAGGAGAATTTCGAGAAGTATGGCCATCGGGTTACCGACCAGTTTGTGGAACAGACTAAGGCGGATGTGTTTGAGTTGCTGAAACGCTCCATCCGTCCCGAATTCCTGAACCGCATCGATGAAATCGTGATGTTTTCGCCTTTGTCGGCAAAGGATGTGTCGCAAATCGTGGGGATGCAGTTTCACCAAATCAAACGGGGATTGGCCGATTCGGGTATTTCCATCGAAATATCTCCCCAAGCGATTGATTGGTTGGCTCAGGCTGGTTTTGATGTGCTCTTTGGTGCCCGGCCAGTGAAACGAGCCTTGCAACGTTATGTTTTGAACGATCTTTCGAAGAAAATACTGGCCGACACAATTTCTAAGGATCAAACCATCTTGGTCGATCTTGAAGGCGATCAACTGGTGTTTAAAAACCTGGCCGCCAATCAATAGTGTGGTGGAGAAATGAAAAAGAGAATATCAAAACTGGTATTCTCTTTTTTGTTTTATTGTTCGATGTCGATAATCTTGTCCAGTTTCATAAGCACCAGTAGTTTCATCACATCCGGATGGACGTTTTTCAATGTGAAGCTTCCCTGTTTTTCCCGGCTGGTTTTAAGTGCACTCAATAAGACTCCAATGCCGGTGCTGTCGATAAATTTGATGTTGGCCAGATTCATGGTCAAATGGGTTTCTGTTGTGCCCATTTTTTCCGAAAGATCTTTTTTAATTGATGCTGCATTGACCGTGTTGATCCTGTTGGTGTCAACAATGGTGGCAATGGTTCTGTCACCTGCCTGAGTAAATTCAATCATAGGGATGCTAATTTAATCAATTCGTTTTTTAACTCCAATGATGCATTTTCGCACTGCAAGATAAAGGTTTTTATTATTCCTTCGATTGTTTCAGGTGTGTTATTTTGTTGAATCCATATCAAACGTTCTGATCCGTAGTTGGTTAGGTTTTTGGTTATTTTCTCAATCTCCTGCTCAGCCTGTGCCGAACTCTCCTCTTTCAATCGGTTCAGGTACTGTTGTTTGGATAATAACTCCAAATTTTTCAACTCTACCTCGCCCAAGTGGTTCATACCCATGGAGAGCACCGACGATTTAGCCTTGTGGGCCAAGGCTGCCAGCCCTTTCCAGTCATTGACCTCAAAACAATGGGTCATCCCTTGGGTGAATTCGGGAATCTGCTCAAGGAATATTTCGATCAGTTCCCTCACAATTTCGTGGTTTCCTTCCGAGATGCTTTCCAGATAGGATAGGTCGATGTATTTATAGTTGGTAGGCATGGTTTTGGCTATTAAATGTAGTACTAAGATAGTTTTATTTTTTTTAAATCTCTTCTTGATGGGGCAAAAACCAATTCAAGAAAAAATTATTTGCGATTTATTGCATAATTATAATGGGCTTACGATAATTGTCATTTTTTCTTGGTTGCTTTGTTTGGATATTTGATCGAAACAATGTTTACATCCGTATGGAGTATTTAATATCATATAATCATGAAAAAAACAGTATTTAATGAGATTCATCGTCAGTGTGGCGGCAAAATGGTGCCTTTTGCCGGGTTCGATATGCCTGTTGAGTTTGCCGGCATAACGGTTGAGCACATGGCGGTTCGGAATAGTGTGGGGGTATTCGATGTTTCGCACATGGGCGAGATTTGGGTGAAGGGGCCTCAGGCGCTTGCTTTTGTTCAAAAAGTGACTTCCAACGATGCAGCAGCCCTAACAGAAGGGAAGATACAATACTCATGTTTTCCAAATGGCCAGGGGGGAATCGTGGACGACTTATTGGTGTACCATTATTCCGACGACAAGTATCTTCTGGTGGTGAATGCCTCCAATATTGAAAAGGATTTGAACTGGTGCATCAGTCAGAATACGATGGGTGCTGTGATCCAAAACGCCAGCGATGATATTTCGCAGTTGGCCATCCAAGGTCCCAATGCCCTGAAGGTGTTGCAGCGGCTTACGTCCCTCGATCTGGCCGCCATCCCTTATTATACATTCAAGGTTGGTGAATTCGCCGGAATCAAGGAGGTGATCGTTTCCAATACCGGTTATACTGGTGCCGGAGGCTTTGAGTTGTATATGTACAACAAAGATGCCATTGCCATCTACAAGGCGGTTATGGAGGCTGGCAAACCCGAAGGGATTGTGCCGGTTGGCTTGGGAGCTCGCGATACCCTCCGCTTGGAAATGGGATTCTGTCTCTATGGCAACGACATCGACGATACCACGTCGCCCATCGAAGCCGGACTGGGTTGGATCACCAAATTTGTCGACCATAAGGATTTTATCGACAAAAATTTCCTTCTGAAACAGAAAAAAGAGGGCGTTGCTCGTCGCTTGCGCGGATTTGAAATGATTGACCGAGGCATCCCCCGGCACGACTACGAAGTGGTGGATGCCGAAGGCAATGTCATTGGGCGGGTCACCTCGGGAACCCAGTCACCTGTGCTGCAGAAAGGCATTGGCATGGCTTATATCAACAGCAACCATGCTGAACTGGGGCGCGAAATCTATATCAGGGTGCGTGGCCGCGATTTGAAAGCTAAAATTGTGAAAACGCCTTTTATTTGAATCAGTTAAAGGTTTTTTAAGGAATTTGGTTTTTTTGTTTGTTGTCCTTCAGTGGGTTAATGTTGATTCTTGGTTGAGTGGCAAACGCGGTGTTTTTTTTGGTTTGAAAAAATTAACGCCTGTTGGGTGTAAAAAACTGATATTTATCATTAAATTAGCCCCGATAATAATAAATGATAACTTGTTGTTGGCCAAATCGGCTTTTTTCATCAGGTTTGGTTGTCATGCGAATAATTTAATCTAAATACATTGAATAATGAAAAAGCACAATTTTTATGCAGGGCCATCCATATTGCCCGAATATACCATTAAAAATACTGCAGAGGCAGTTCTTGATTTTGCCGGAACAGGATTGTCTATTCTTGAGGTGTCGCACCGCAGCAAAGAGTTTGTGGCCGTGATGGATGACGCCATCAGGCTGTTCAAGGAGTTGCTGGATGTACCAGCCGGTTATCAGGTTATTTTTGTTGGTGGAGGTGCCAGCCTGCAGTTTTGCATGTTGCCTTTCAACTTGTTGAAAACCAAAGCTGCTTATTTGAATACAGGGGAGTGGGCATCCAAAGCCATGAAAGAAGCCAAAGGTTTTGGCGAAGTGATTGAGGTGGCCTCTTCAAAGGATAAGAATTACAACTACATACCCAAGAACTTCACAGTTCCATCCGATGCCGATTATTTTCATATTACCACCAACAACACCATTTATGGTACCGAGATTCGCAAGGACTTGGAAGTTGGTGTGCCCTTGGTGGCCGATATGTCTTCCGACATCTTTTCTCGTCCCATCGACGTTTCTAAATATGGCATGATTTACGGCGGGGCTCAAAAGAACTTGGCACCTGCAGGAGTTACCTTCGCTCTTGTGAAAGAAGATTTGCTGGGTAAAATGGATCGTCACATCCCAACTATGCTCGATTACCGCACTCATATCTCCAAAGAATCGATGTTCAACACCCCTCCTGTGGTGGCCGTTTATGGTGCTTTGCAAACTTTGAAATGGCTCAAAGAGCAGGGTGGTTTGAAAATAATGGAAAAACGCAACATCGAAAAGGCCACCCTTTTGTACGATGAAATTGAGCGTAACAAACTGTTCAAGGTTGCCATTGCCGATCCTGAGGATCGTTCGTTGATGAACATCTGTTTCTATATGAACGATGAGTATGCTGAACTGGAGAAGGAGTTCAACGACTTCGCATCAGCTCGTGGCCTGGTTGGTATCAAGGGATATCGCACCGTTGGCGGTTTCCGTGCTTCCACTTACAATGCCTTGCCTAAGGAGAGCGTTCAGGCGTTGGTGGATGCCATGAAAGAGTTTGAAGCAAAACATTGATATTGATAGAGGCTGTACTAGAATAACAAGTTTTAGTTCAGCCTCTTTTTTATTTTCTAATCGTTTCATCAACAAAAAATTGATTCTGCTATGAAAAAAGTATTGGTGGCCACCGATAAACCATTTGCCAAAGTGGCCGTTCAACAAATAAGGGAGATTGTGGAAGCCGGTGGATGTAGCTTGGCTTTGCTGGAAAAATATACCTCGGCCCAACAGCTGATGGAGGCCGTTGCCGATGCAAATGCCGTCATCATCCGCTCCGACCTCATCACCCAAGAGGTGGTGGATGCTGCAAAAGAGTTGGAGATTGTTGTGCGTGCAGGAGCAGGTTACGACAATATTGACCTAAATGCCTGTACCGCCCGCAATATTGTGGCCATGAACACACCCGGGCAAAACGCCAATGCGGTGGCCGAGCTTGTGTTTGGCATGATGGTTTTCCAGGCTCGCAATTCATTCAATGGTTCTTCGGGAACTGAACTGCGTGGGAAAAAGATTGGGATCCATGCCTATGGCAATGTGGGTCGCCGGGTGGCTGCCATCGCCAAAGGTTTCGGTATGGAAGTTTATGCTTTCGACCTTTTTGTTACCGCCGAAGCCATGAAATCCGAAGGGGTTATTTCTGTAGGATCGGTGGAAGAACTCTATAAAACTTGCCAATACGTTTCGTTGCATATTCCGGCAACCGAAAAAACAAAAAATTCCATCAATTATAACCTCCTCTCTATCATGCCACAAGGTGCGGTGTTGATCAATACGGCACGCAAAGAGGTGATAAATGAGGCGGAACTGTTAAAAATCATGGCTGACCGTCCCGATTTTAAATATCTTTCCGACATCGCTCCTGATAACAAAGACGATTTTGCTCAGTTTGCCGGAAGGTATTTCTTCACCCCAAAAAAGATGGGTGCTCAGACCGAAGAAGCCAATATCAATGCCGGGGTGGCTGCGGCACATCAAATAGTGAAATTCTTTCAAACAGGAGACGAGACTTTTAGAGTGAATAAAAAGTAGTTTGTTTGAAAAAATCCTAAAAATGGCAATTGTTAAACCCTTTAGAGGTCTGCGACCTCCAAAATCAATCGTTAAAGATCTGGCCTGCCTGCCTTATGATGTGATGAACAGCCAGGAAGCAGCTCAAATGGCTGAAGGTAAAGCTTGTTCCCTATTGCATGTCACTCGTGCCGAAATTGATTGCGCTCCCGGGGTGGATACCCATTCCCAAGAGGTGTATCAAAAGGCAGTCGACAATTTCAACCACTTCAAGCAAGAGGGATGGTTGAACCAGGAGGCTGAGCCGCGGTTTTATATTTATGCCCAAACCATGGACGGTCGTACCCAATATGGTATTGTGGGTGGGGCAGCTTGTGCCGATTACCACAATGGCATCATCAAAAAGCATGAGCTCACCCGCCCCGACAAGGAGGAGGATCGTATGGTGCTCACCCGCTATCTGAAGGCCAATATTGAACCTGTTTTCTTTAGTTATAAGGCAGTTCCTGAGATTGATGCCATCGTTGCAAGGGTTGTGGATAACCAGCCGGCCGATTACGATTTTGTGGCCGAAGACGGTTTTTGCCACCATTTTTGGGTGATCGACGATGCCGAAATGAATCGTCAAATTGAACATCTGTTTGCCACTAAGGTGCCTTTCACCTATGTGGCCGACGGGCATCACCGGACGGCTGCTGCAGCCCGAATTGGGCTTGAGTGCCAGGCAGCCAATCCCAACCACACAGGGGAGGAGGATTACAACTTTTTTATGGCAGTCCATTTTCCCGACAACCAACTTCAGATCATCGATTATAACAGGGTTGTGAAAGATTTGAACGGACTTTCGGTTGATGCGTTTATGGCGCGTTTGGCTCAGGTGATGGATGTGGAAGATATGGGGGATGAAACTTATAAGCCTGCCAGCCTGCATGAATTCAGCATGTATTTAGGTGGCCATTGGTATAAACTAACGGCCAAGCCGGGTACCTACAACGATGCCGACCCCATTGGTGTTCTGGATGTGACTGTCTTGTCGGAGCATGTACTCGATAAAATACTGGGCATTGAAGATCTCCGCCGTTCCACCCGCATCGATTTCGTAGGGGGCATACGCGGATTGGGCGAGTTGAAACGCCGTGTGGACAATGGTGAAATGGCCGTAGCGTTTGCGCTTTATCCCGTTTCCATGAAACAGCTGATCGATATTGCCGATAGTGGCAACATCATGCCACCCAAAACAACCTGGTTCGAACCCAAACTTCGGTCAGGCTTGGTCATCAAAAGCTTTTAACAATGAAAAGCCGGTACTTATTGCTACCGGCTTTTTCTTTGCACCAAGTTTTTGCTTGTTAATTTCCTTTCTTCGTTATTGTCGGCTATTTTTGCTGTTCCGTTAATCGCATTTGATCCATACGGGCTCATATTAATTCAGATGTCATGACGATAAAAGATACGATTGCCGCCATTCAACAAGAGGTGGGTCCTTCGGTTACCTTGGTGGCTGTTTCCAAAACCCATCCTGTTGATCTGATTCGCGAGGCTTACGATGCCGGGCAGCGCCATTTTGGTGAAAATAAAGTGCAGGAGATGGTTGATAAGGCAGCGTTGCTGCCCAACGATATCCATTGGCACATGATAGGTCACCTGCAATCCAACAAAGTGAAGTACATTGCCCCTTTTGTCCATCTCATACATGGTGTCGATAGCCTGAAACTTTTGCAAACCATCGATAAGGAGGGGCGTAAGGTGTCACGGGTAATCCCGTGCCTACTTCAGTTGCACATTGCCCGTGAGGCCACCAAATTTGGCTTTTCCCACGATGAGCTTTTGGGGCTGTTTGAATCGGGAGCTTTTGCTTCCTTGGAAAATGTTCGCATTTGTGGTTTGATGGGAATGGCCACTTTTACCGATGACGAAGAGCAGATCCGCGACGAGTTCAAGTTGTTGCAATCAATTTATGGCCAGTTGAAGGACAAATGGTTTGCCCACGATGACGGATTCAACACCCTGAGTATGGGCATGTCGGATGATTATCCCATTGCTGTTCAGCAGGGCAGCAATATGATTCGTGTGGGTAGTAAAATATTTGGTCACCGAAATTATAACAGTTTATCTTAATATCATATTTATTGTTTGACAGATTTGTTTATATTTGTTTGTAAAAATTGAATCCAATGATGAATTTGCAAACCAATTATATGGGGTTGGTGTTGAAGAACCCCCTGGTTGTCAGTAGTTCGGCACTAACCAATAGTGTCGCGAAAATTAAAAAGCTTGAGGAAGCCGGCGCGGGTGCCGTGGTGCTCAAATCGCTTTTCGAAGAGCAGATTGCTTATGAGAGCAACCAGTTGGTCGATAATATGCAGGGAGATTATCCCGAGGCCTACGATTACATTAAGAACTACACCCGCAACAATGGGGTGTCCGATTACGTCAACCTGATTAAGGAAGCCAAATCAGCTGTGTCCATCCCCTTGATTGCCAGTATTCATTGTTACTCTTCAGAGGAGTGGGTCGATTTTGCCAGGCAACTCCAAACGGCTGGTGCCGATGCGCTGGAGTTGAATATCAATATTTTGAATACTGATAAATATGGCGATTGCCGTGCGGTGGAGGAGAAGTACTTTCAAATCGTGAGCCAGGTGTCCAAATCCGTTACCATCCCGGTAGCAGTGAAAATTGGAAACCAATTTTCCGATCTGGTGGCCTTTGTTAAGAATCTCTATGCAGCAGGTGCTAAGGGTGTGGTTCTTTTCAACCGCTTTTTCCAGCCCGATATCGACATTGATAAGATGGCCATCACTTCGGCCGAAGTTTTCAGTTCACCATCGGATTATGCCCTTTCTTTGCGCTGGATTGCCATCATATCGGGACAAATCAAAGAAGTACATCTCTCAGCCTCAACCGGAATTCATGATGGGCAAACTGTTGTTAAGCAACTTTTGGCAGGAGCACAAACGGTACAAGTTTGTTCCGCCATCTATTTGCAGGGCGGCGAGGTGATCACCCAAATGCTCCATGATTTAACATCGTGGATGTCGCAAAAAGGATTCATGGAGATCAGCGAATTCCGTGGCCGGCTCAATTATGGCGGAATACCCGATCAGGCTGTCTATGAGCGGACTCAATTTATGAAGTATTTTGCCTCTGGTGAATGATCTTGTGTTTTTTATCATGCAATAAATAAATTTTTTATTTATTTTTATATCCAATTAGAATTGCAAATTAATTACCTAATAACCTAAATGTTATGACACAATCATTTGTCATGAGGCTTTTTTTACTATTGTTTGTGGCGGTGGCCTTTGCTTCTTGTAAATGTCAAGGCGGTCAGCAAGATGACAATAGTGACAAGGATGCCATAGAAGCCGTTTCACTCGACGAAAAGCTGCTTGAAGATTTTAATAAGTCAAAGCTTATTTTTTACACCTTGCCATCACCGCTTGAAACCGCTATGTTGATCAAGCGCTCGGGTGCTGTGTATGATGAAGATTTGTTGAACCCTGTTACCAGTGTCAACCAGTACCAAACCAATTTGAAAATGGCGCTCAATTTGGGCATTTATTCGGCCGATTTGAGCTATGCCAGTTTGTTTGACCAAACTCAAACAACCATTCAATACATTGGCGTGGCTAAAAAATTGGCCGATGGTCTGGGCATTCTTCAGGCCATAGATGAGAATACCATTAAAAAATTGGAAGCCAACATGAACAACCGTGAAGTTGTGCTTGACCTGATATCGGAATCGTTTATGAATTCGAATGCCTTCCTGACCGAGAATAACCGGCCATCGATTGCCGTCACCGTTTTGGTGGGAGGCTGGATTGAAGGGTTGTATTTTGCCACAGGATTGACCAATGGATCGTTGGAGAACAACAAGAATTTGGTGGAGAGAATCATCTATCAAAAGCTGTCGCTCGAAACGGTTATCAACCTTCTGGAAGAGCAGGAGCCAAGCGAAGATAACCTATACCTGTTGAGTAAAATGCAGGAACTGAAGGTGATCTTCGATCAAGTGAAAATTGTGACCACCAGCAATGTGGAAGCCGTCACCAATCCCGAAGAACGTACCACCATCATTCGAGCCGATTCCGAAACGTTTATGTCGAAAGAGGTGTTTGGCAAACTGATTGAAAAGGTTAGAGAGATTAGGACTGAGTTTGTTTCTTGATTAGTAACATGTTGAAGATATTTTTTCCCATTGTTTTTTCTTTGTTTTTGTTAGGTGCTGCGCCCTTTGTCAATGCACAATGTATTTCTTTTGCCAAAAGTGTTTGCAAGTCAAAACTAGGCTCTTTTGTTCATGATGGGAATTATAATGCCGTCACTATGTCGGAAGGTGAAAGTGGCGAACTGATCAAAACCTTTTTCTCGGGGCAACGCTACCGGCTTGTTTTTTGTAAGGTTGACCAATTGCCTAAAATCCGTTTTTGGATTACCGATGCCCGCGGCACAGTTTTGTTCGACAATGCCACCCAAGGCTATTCCGATACTTGGGATTTCGAGATTGAACGGACGCAAATGCTTAGTGTGAATTTTATGGTGTTGGAACATCCTGCCCATGATAACAATTCAATTGTATCTGGTTGTGTGGCTGTCTTGTTTGGGATAGAAGACAAATAATCTATCGGTAATACCGTAACTTCCGGTTGCCATATTATTAAAAGCCCCTGTGCGATTGTTTTGCACAGGGGCTTTTTGGCCTATGGTTGTTTCGGCTTCACGCCTTTATGTAGGGCGCCAGGTATTGAGCCGTGTATGAATTGGGCTGGTTAACCAAGTTCTCGGGTAATCCTTCAAAAACAACGCTTCCGCCATTTTCGCCACCTTCAGGGCCCAGGTCGATAATCCAGTCGGCAGTTTTGATCACCTCCATATTGTGCTCAATAATGATAAGGGAGTGGCCATTTTCTATCAAGGCCGAGAATGCCGCCAACAACTTTTTGATGTCGTTGAAATGCAATCCGGTGGTGGGTTCATCAAAAATAAACAACGTCGGGTCACTTTTTTCGTTGGCCAGGAAAGAGGCCAGTTTCACGCGCTGGCTCTCGCCACCGCTCAGTGTGCTGGACGATTGTCCCAGTTTGATGTAACCCAAACCCACATCAGCCAATGGTTTTAATTTCTGCACAATCCGTTTCTCTGTATTGCCCTTTTGGGCCGAGAATAGTTCGATGGCCTGATTTACCGTTAGTTCCAGGATGTCGTGGACATTGTGCTGCTGGTATTTGATTTCAAGCACCTCCTCTTTGAACCGTTTGCCTTTGCAGTGGTCGCACAGCAAAACAATGTCGGCCATAAACTGCATCTCCACCCGGATGGTTCCTTCTCCTTGGCATTCGGGGCATCTTCCGCCATCGATGTTGAATGAAAAATGCGAGGCCGTTAGCCCGTTTTGTTTCGACTGAGGCTGGTCGGCCATCAGCTTCCTGATCTCATCGTAGGCCTTAAGGTATGTGGCTGGATTCGAACGAGAACTTTTGCCTATGGGGTTTTGATCGATGAATTCAATGGCTTTGATGTTTTTGTAATCACCTTTCAGCAAGTCGAAAGCACCAGTTCTATCGGCATGGCCTCCCAACTGTTTCTTAAGGGCTGGGTAGAGCACTTTCGATACCAGAGTCGATTTGCCCGAACCGCTTACGCCGGTCACCACCGTCATGACGTTCAGGGGAAATCGAATGGATAAGTTTTTTAGATTGTTTTCCCGAACACCTGTCAATTCAATGAATTGGTTCCATTTACGTCGGGTTCGGGGTACGTTTATGGAGAGTTCACCCGAGAGATATTTGGTGGTGAGGCTGGTTGGTGAACTTTCCAGTGCCCTGAAATCGCCTTGGAATATCACTTCACCACCCAGTCGGCCGGCACCCGGGCCAATGTCAATAATCTCATCAGCGGCCCGGATGATGTCTTCGTCGTGCTCCACAACAATAACGGTATTGCCTTGGCGTTTCAGTTGTTGCAAAACCGAAATCAGCAGTTGGGTGTCGCGAGAGTGCAACCCGATGCTGGGCTCATCCAGTATGTAAAGGGAACCCACGAGGCTGCTGCCCAGCGAGGTGGCCAGGTTGATGCGCTGGCTTTCCCCGCCCGATAAGGTTGATGACAACCTGTTTAAAGTTAGGTATTTAAGTCCTACGTGGCATAGAAACTCCAACCTGGATTGAATCTCAACCAATAGGCGGCCTGCCACTTTTTGCTCATGGGAATTGAGGGAAATATCATCAAACCATTCCTTTAACTTGCTTACCGGCTTGATGACCAGCTCGCTGATGCTTTTTTGATTGATCTTTATGTAGTTGGTTTGTTTTTTCAGCCGGGTGCCTTTGCATTCGGGGCAGGTGGTCTTACCGCGGTAGCGCGAAAGCATCACCCGGTATTGGATCTTGTACTGTTTTTCTTCCACATATTTGAAGAATTCGTTGATGCCTTCGAAATGCTTGTTGCCCTGCCATAACAGATCCCGTTGCTCCTGGGTTAGTTCGTAATATGGCTTGTGGATGGGAAAATTGAATTTTGCGGCGTTTTTGATCAATTGATCTTTCCATTCGCCCATTTTTTCGCCCTTCCAGCAGGCGATGGCGTCTTCGTAAATGGATATGTTTTTGTTGGGGATCACCAGATCCTCATCGATGCCAATGACGTTGCCAAATCCTTCGCATCGGGGACAGGCACCTACCGGGTTGTTGAAGGTGAAAAGGTGTTCGTTCACCTCTTCAAACTCCATTCCATCGGCTTCCAACCGGTTTGAAAAGACTTGATCGAAATAGGCGTCACCTTTAAATACGCGCATCAAGCATTCGCCGTTCCCTTCAAAAAAAGCTGTTTGAACCGAATCGGCCAGGCGGCTTAAGGTATCCTCCCCATCATTCACCCCCAGGCGGTCGATCACCAGGTTGAGCATCCCGTTTTTTGGGGTCTCTGATGTTTCAAAATCTTCAATTCTGAAGAAAGAGCCCTGGTGTTCTATTCGGCTGAATCCTTGTTGCTTAAGTGTTTGTAAGTGTTCCTGGCAACTCCTGTCGGCGGGTATGGTAATCCTGGCCAAAAGAGCCACTTTGGTCTCTTGCTCAAGGGTCAAAAAGTAGTCAATCACGTCGCTCACCGTGTGGCGTTTGACTTCGGTGCCCGAGATGGGTGAATAAATCCGACCTATGCGGGCATAGAGCAGTTTCAGGTAATCGTATATCTCGGTTGATGTGCCAACGGTCGATCGCGGGTTGCGGGAGTTAACCTTTTGTTCGATGGCTATGGCCGGGGGAATGCCTTTGATGTAATCCACCTCGGGCTTGTCGATGCGGCCAAGAAACTGCCGGGCATAGGAACTCAAGCTCTCCACATAGCGCCGCTGTCCCTCGGCATAAAGCGTGTCGAAAGCCAGCGATGATTTGCCCGAACCCGATACACCTGTGATGACAATCAGCTTGTTGCGGGGAATGCGGACATCAATATTCTTTAGGTTGTGGACTCTTGCACCTTTTACCTCAATGAAATTTTTCGACATAACGTAAATATCAGATGGCAAAGATACCTAATTGCGCAAAAAGTATGCTTTTTTTCAGCCTCCTATTTTTACTGGAGATGTTGTGTGTTTAAGTTTTTTTTTGTTTCTTCGTCATAGTTTAATAATCAAAAATACTTTTGCCTATCGGAACAGTTCTACCCTGATATTTATTATTTTACTAATTATGAAACAGGTTCGACATCTTTGTGATGATGAGCTGGTTAAGCTCTATGTTGAGGGTAAGGCTGAGTGTATCGATGTTTTAATTGATCGTCATAAAAATAAGGTATTTTCCTATATTTTGATCTGTGTCAAGCAGTATGAGCTGGCCGAAGACATCTTTCAGGATGCTTTTCTGAAGGTAGTTCAGTCGTTGAGTGCTGGCAAATACCAGGAGAATGGCAAGTTTTCTTCATGGGTAATCCGCATTGCCCACAATTTGATTATTGATTACTTCCGGCGTCAAAAAAATATGTATTGCATTTCTAAGGATGGCTGTGAATACGATCTGTTCAACCATTTGCGGTTTTCAGAAAGCTCAGTTGAATCGAAAATGGTTTATGAACAGTTGTTGCAGGATATCGGTGGTTTATTGAAACATCTGCCCGACAATCAGCGCGAGGTTTTGGAGATGCGTCACTATATGGGGCTTAGCTTCAAAGAGATAGCTGAGGAAACCAACGTTAGCATTAATACGGCATTGGGGCGTATGCGTTATGCCATTCTAAACTTGCGCAAAATGGCAGAGGAGCGCGACTTGGTGGTTAATTTTTGATTTTTCTGCAATAAATTCTATTCATAGGCGTTTCTAAATTAAAAACAGGAACGCCTATGGATAATATTTACAATTTTACTTTGGAGGAGCGTGTGGCTCATTGCAAAAAACTGCTTTTAGTTTTTGACAGGCTTCCCGATGCTTGTTTCTTGCAAATAAGAACTACGCCTTCCATTGATCTGGTTAATCGGCTGAAAAACAAGATACATGGTTTCACCGACGAGGTCAAGAGTGGCAAACAGCACCGCAATTAATGTCTGTTAGAAGGGGTCAGTTGTAGAAGTTTTTTGTGAAGGCTTCCAATCGGCCTTTTTTTCTGACCACCCTCATCCACAGCGCACTTAAAAATCCTGTGCCATAACCCAACGTTTGCACCAAACTGGCAAATGTAGCGATGATGGCCACATGGAAGGATTTTATTTTTATCCAGGCATCTAAAAAGATGATAGCCGGCAAAACAAGCAGGGGTAATACGAATATTTTGTGAACCAGCACGGCTAAAACAATCATGACGGGAATGGAAAGTACAAACAATGAAGGCAACAGGTGGACCAGTTTCAATGAGCCTTTATGACGGTGCGTCAGTTCAACCCTGGCAGCACCCGAATTGAAAACTTGTTTGAAAAATGATTTGAAACTGGTTCTTCTTTTGTGGTACACAAAGGTGTTGGACACCAGCCCTATTTTCATGCCACTCTTATGAGCTTTCAAACTGAAATCGAGATCCTCACCAAAGCGCATGTCGGAGAATCCGCCGATTTGTTTGAACAATTCGCGCTTGACACCCAGGTTGAAGCTCCTTGGGTAGAATTTGTCGAGTTTTCGTTTCCCGCCCCTTATGCCACCAGTGGTAAGCATTGAGGTCATGGAGTAGGAAATGGCTTTCTGGATGGGGGAGAAGAAGGTGTGTGCCTTGTCGGGGCCTCCAAAACAATCCAGATCCTCTTGTTGGAGGTGTTTGATGATCTTGTCGAAATAATCGGAAGGGATCACGCAGTCGGAATCGAAGAATAACAGGAACTCCCCACTGGCATGAGCTGCTCCATTATTACGAGCCAATCCGGGGCCTTTGTTTTCTTGGTAGATGTATTTTATGTTTAGCTGGCTGGCGAAGTGTTTAATCTCGTGTTCGCAGGTGGCTGTTGAACCATCTTCAACAACAATAACTTCCATCTGCGATTTGATGGATTGCATGGTCAACGAATCCAGCAATTCAACAATTTCGTCGGGGCGATTATAAACCGGTATAATAACAGAAAACTTAATCATGGAGATTACCTTGTGGTTTTTGTTTACGCTTGGCTATTTCTAAAATAGATCTGTGCATAATTAGGTAAAATATGAGAATAATCCGAATAATTAATGCTAATAATTCTTAAACGGCCTGGGGTGTCTCTGTTTTTATTGGCTGGCCTCTCTATTTTGCCCTTGTTTTTGTCGCAAAATGAGCCTTGTTACTACACTATTTAATTGGATAAATAGAATTGCTTCCTATTCATAATTGCTTATACTCTTGTTGTGGGATTATAGAGTTGAAAATTAAATGGTTAGTGTTTGTGTGTATGACAATTGTCGCTTCTTTATTAATCTAGGGCAAGGCCATTTTGCCAAACCCTTTTTGTTTAGGGTTAAAATGTTGTAAATTATAAGAAAAGTTTTTTTATTTCTGAAAAAATATCTCAAATTTGCAGTTCCTAGTTAGATAAAGTATTGTAAATAGTAATAATACGAATAGTTAATATTGAAAAGCGATGATTAAGAGTCCACTTCAGATTGCCCGGGGAAGTTATTCTCCAAAGACTCCTTTGTCAATCAAAGGAACCACCAAACTGGTTGAAGGAAAAGCAACCGAATCGGTTGCCGATCAGGCTGATATTGAGGCTATGTTTCCCAATACTTATGGGATGCCACTGGTAACATTTGAAGCAAGTTCCGATGCTGTGGAACTGCCCGTTATGAATGTTGGTGTTATTCTTTCAGGAGGTCAAGCACCTGGTGGTCACAATGTCATCTCTGGTTTGTTTGATGGATTGAAAGGTTTGAATGCCGACAATAAATTATATGGTTTTCTGGGTGGCCCCAGCGGTTTGGTGGATAACCAATACATCGAAATAACAGCCGAAGTGGTGGATCAATACCGCAATACCGGCGGTTTCGACATCATCGGTTCAGGACGAACCAAGCTGGAGGAAACCGAACAGTTCGATCTAACTTTGGCTAACTGCCAAGCTTTGGGAATTAAAGCTCTGGTGATTATTGGTGGTGACGATTCCAATACCAATGCTTGCGTTTTGGCCGAGTATTTTGCTCAAAAGAAATGTGGTTTGCAGGTGATTGGTGTGCCTAAAACCATCGATGGCGACTTGAAAAACGAAATGATTGAGACTTCGTTTGGTTTTGATACCGCTTGTAAAACTTACAGCGAGTTGATTGGCAACATTCAACGCGATGCCACTTCTGCAAAAAAATACTGGCACTTCATCAAATTGATGGGACGTTCGGCCTCGCACATCGCATTGGAGTGTGCTTTGCAAACTCAGCCCAACATCACCATCATCTCCGAAGAGGTGGAAGCCAAACAACAAACCTTGGATGATGTGGTTAGCTACATTACCAACATCGTGGTTCAGCGTTCACGCAATGGCGAAAACTTTGGAACCATTTTGATTCCTGAAGGATTGGTTGAGTTCATTCCTGCCATGAAACGCTTGATTGAGGAATTGAACGACCTTTTGGCTCACCATGAGGAAAAGATCAACTCCTTTGAGGGTAACAAAGAAAAACGCGAATATGTTACCAGCTTGCTTTCACCTGCTTCTGCCGAGGTGTTCAGCTCGCTTCCCAATAATTTTGCCAACCAGTTGATGCTCGACCGTGACCCCCATGGTAACGTTCAGGTTTCCATGATCGAAACGGAAAAACTTTTGATCGATATGGTTAAGGCCAAGATTAAAAAGATGAGAAAAAATGGCGAATTCGATGGCAAAATGAGTGGCCAACCCCACTTCTTTGGTTACGAAGGTCGCTGTGCTTCACCAACCAATTTCGATTCAGACTATTGCTACTCATTGGGTAAAGTTGCAGCGCTGCTTATTGGCTCTGGAAAAACCGGTTACATGGCCTCTGTACGCAATTTGACCAAATCGGCCGATCAGTGGATTGCCGGTGGTGTGCCCATCACCATGATGATGAATATGGAGCGCCGACATGGCAAACTGAAACCAGTGATTCAAAAAGCGTTGGTGCGTCTCGATGGAGCACCATTCCGCAAGTTGGCCGACAAGCGCGACGAGTGGGCTTTAACCACCAGTTACATCTATCCTGGCCCGATCCAGTATTTCGGTCCTTCCGAAGTTTGTGACAATTGTACCAAAACTTTGGAGTTGGAGCAAAACTAATTGTTGCAATCATACGTTATATTAGAACCGGAGAGTTATCTTCGGTTCTTTTTTATATACAACAATTGTTTGTTTTTTATGTTGAATTTTGTTGCCTTATCCGAAGCGGCATCCATTGCGCTTCACAGCATGGTGCTGATTGCAAAGAGTGAGCACCGCCTTAATGTTATTCAAATTGGCGAGATGATTGGTAGCTCCAAGCATCATGTGGCAAAAGTGATGCAGCGGCTTTCGAAAGAGAACCTCGTTTCATCCAACCGTGGCCCCAGTGGGGGCTTTGTGTTGAAAAAACTGCCCCAAGAGATTCGTTTGTTGGATATTTACGAAGCCATTGAAGGCAAGATCAACGTGCAAAACTGTCCCGGCAATAAAACCGAATGCCCATTTGATTCCTGTATCCTGGGTGATTTGACCACCCGGCTCGGAGGGGCTTTCAAAGACTATTTGGAGAATAAAACCCTAGCCGATTACCTTACGTTTTGATCCTTTTCAAATATCTTTTTTTAGGTTGAAAATATGGCAGGCCGATAGCGCGGCTGTTTCCGTGCGCAAACGGTTATCGCCCAAGGTGGCTTCCTGGTAACGGTTTTGTCGAGCCAATTCGATCTCACGGATCGAAAAATCGCCTTCTGGCCCTATCAGTAGGATGGTATCTTGCTGTTGGCTGGTGGCATTGAACAAATGCGTTTTCTTTGCTTCGCGGCAGTGCAGAATGAAATTTTGAGTGTCCTCAGCAGGTCTTGATAAGAAGTCGGCGATGGGGGTTGGTTCGTTTAGAACGGGCAACCAATACTTAAGCGATTGTTTCATGGCTGCCACCAATATCTTCTCCAAGCGATCCAACCTTATTTTATCGCGCTCGGAATGGTCGCATATTATTGGTGTAATTTCCTGAATGCCCAATTCTGTCGCTTTTTCCAAGAACCATTCAAAACGGTCGATGTTTTTCGTTGGCGCAACAGCCATGTGCAACCAGGGTGATGGCCTTTGGTAATGGTGAGTTTGGATTAATTCCAGTTCGCATTTTTTATGATGGGCTTTGATGATTCGGGATGTGAAGAGATCCCCCTTTCCATTGGTGATGTTCAACACATCATTCTCTTTGTGCCGTAAAACACTGATGGCGTGCCGGCTCTCATCCTCGCATAAAATACCACTGCCCATGAAACTGGCATCGAAAAGCAACTCCATAAATCTTTTTGTTGCAAATTTAGTATAATAGTTACGAAACGGTGCTGCTCAAAGGTGGTTTATTGCTTATTTCGGTGGAGGGAAGTGGTAAACTTACCGTAAATGTGCTGCCTTGCCCCAATTGTGTGGTGACCGAAATTTCCCCTTTGAGCATATTCACCAAGCTTTTGGTGATGGAAAGCCCCAGTCCTGTGCCACTGAATTTCCTGAATGAGTTCTCATCCACCTGGCGGAACCGGTCGAATATGGTGTTCACGTAATTCGGCGGAATGCCGCTTCCTGTATCCGTTACCGAGAAGATGATTCTTTGTTCGGAGTAATTGATATTGAGATTGATATGTCCTGTTTCTGTGAATTTGACCGCATTGGTACATAGATTGAGGAGAATTTGCTTGATCCGCAGTGGATCCGATTCGAGGGTGATCATCTCCAGCTGGGGATGGCTGGTGATATAAAACTCAATATCTTTTTCGTAGGTGGATATTTGGTTGGAAATGATGTTTCTAATCGAATCGATGATCTCTGTTATTGGGAACTTTTCGATGCTGATATTCATATAGCCCGATTCGATTTTGGATATGTCGATGATGTCGTTGATCAGGTTCAAAAGTGTGTCGCCGCTGTTTTTTATGATGTTCAGGAATTGTTGTTGATCCTCCGCAGTGTTTTCTTGTGTCATCACTATTTCGGTGAACCCAATGATGGCATTCATGGGCGTGCGGATTTCGTGCGACATATTGGCTAGAAAGGATGATTTCAGGCGGTCAGAGATTTCAGCTTTTTCCTTGGCCTGTTTCAGTTGTTCTTCAAACTCCTTTTGCTGGTTGATGTTTATAATGATGCCAGTCACTCTTTCGGGTTTGCCGTTGTTGCTCCATTCGGTAATTTTGCCATAGATGCCGAACCACACCGGTTCACCTGAGGATTTGATAAACCGTGCTTCTGCATTGATTTTGGGCGTTTGCCTGGTGTAGTGTAGGTTGATCTTGTCGGTGAAGTGTTCCAAGTCGTGGGAAAAAATCAATTTGGGCCAGTTGTCGAACGAAATACCTAACTCCTCTACTGAGCTGTAGCCCAACAGCCTGGCAAATTGGGTGGATAGGAAGAGCTGCCGCTTACTGATATAGATGTCCCATAGTCCGCCGGCAGCTGCCTCCAGTGCAATTTCGAGGCGCTTCTCACTCTCGGCCCATGACGATTCAGCCTTTTTCTGTTTCCTTTTGATGGTAAAATACAGGATGCCTAGTAAAAGGAAAAAATTGATGCCTAAAAAGATGTTGAACAGCAAATCTTCATTCTGACTTAGCCAGCTTGTTTTCTTGTTGACCCATATTGTGTTTGTGGGAAACACCGATTTTACGATGCCTTTTTCAAGGCATTTTTTCTCATCGGCCATCCAGACATATTTCGTGGGGGTTAAAAAGGCTCTGTGGTGGTTTTGGAGGGTTTCAAGCATGATTTGAGCCGCTTCCTGCCCCTGATCCCTGGCACGAATCAATTGGCCTCCCACCGACAAGCCGTTCAACAGGAAATCCCAGGGGCCCATAATCAAGGCATCGTGGCGATTCAGCCGATATACGATCTCGTTGCTGAGCTCGTTCGTTATTTTGTTTTTTTTCGAAAAGAGACTTAGCACGAAAACCATTTTATTTCTGAAATCCGTTTTGTCAATTGTGTCGATAAAACGGTTGGGATCATCCAGATAGATGAATTGGACATCGAGGGCTGCGGCAGCTTTTTGGGCTTCTTTCATCAGGATGGTACCTGTCAGGGTGGAGTCGGTGACAAAAATGATGCCGGTGATTTGAGGGTTGATCTTCAAGGCTGTTTTGACCGCTGAGCTGATTTCAATGTTTTCGGCAACGCCTTTGATGCGTGTCGTATCCACTTTTTGCAGGTAGCTTTGGGCGTTGTTGATTCCGCAAAAGGTAACCGGTATGTTGCCCCAGATCTCCTCGCCATGTTCGATGATGAAATCAAGAGCGCTGTTGTCGGAGCAGATAATGGCATCGATGTAACCTTTGGGGTATTTGTATTTGTAAAGCTCTTTTAGTATCTCGAAATAGGCTATTGACTCCTGTTTTTTCGTATCCATGTATTCCGAGAAGCTGTGGATCTTCGCTTCTTTTTTCAGCACTTCGCATATCGCTTCGTTGATGTCGGATGTCCATTGGAAACCCTTGTGGTAGGAGTGGAGTAAGAGTATATTCATCTCCTTCCCGTTATTTTTCAACCCATCCCCGTGAGGGGTTTCCTGTGCTGTCACCAAGGGGAAGCTGCTGATGAAAATAGCGATCAGGATGGATAAGATTCTAATTCTTTTTGCCAAATACACGGTTAGGATGTTGCGCATCGAGATCATTTTTGATTTGTGTGGGGCTATTTTTCCAATGTTTAAAAAAACCCTATTCGAATGGAATAGGGTTGTCTGATATTCTTGTTTGCTTATTCAACTTTTGTTTTTCACGATGCGCCTGCCATCCAGGATTTGTTGTGCAAAATCCAAAATTGTGGAGTCATCCAGTTCAACAATGCCTCCATCAGGCCCTTTTTCATAATGAACCCCCAACGATTTACCTCGATTGTAATTCCAGCCGCCAAAATAGTTGCGAACAGTTTCTACATCGAGGTTTAACTCCTCTGCAATGGATTTCATGCTACCATCAGGAAGACTATCTTTAATCTTCCTGAGTTGATTAAAAGTTATTGTCGTGCTCATAACGATTAATTTTAAGTGGTTTCACTTTTGTGTTGTTCTAAATTAATCATTATTCTTAAAAAACAAAAATTTTTCTATAAAAGTTTCAATATCACCTTCGATGCAATTAATAAGGTGGTTATCATAATGAAAATAGCGAGGGAGAGTATGGCGATGGTTCTCTTTCCAAAAGAACGTGCGATGGCCATTTTCAGGATGCGCTTGTTGTAATAGGAGATAACCACAAATCGGGGTATTACCAACAAATATAGTTGGTACATCAATAATGCCACCACCAATCCGCAAATAAATCCGCCCAGTATGTCGCCCGGATAGTGGAGCCCTAAATAGATTCTGGAGTATGAATTAAGTATGGCCCATATTAATATGGCTACGGTGTAAAGGTTGTTTTTGAAAATCAGAATGGTGAAGAAAGCCAAGCCAAAGGAGTTGGCCGCATGGGATGAGAAGAATCCATACAAACCGCCCCGCTTGCCAGCCACCAGATGAACCAGGTTTTTTAATACCGGATCGTGCGATGGCCGGTAGCGTTCGAATAATTCCTTGAAGATAGATGAGGCTATTTGATCACAAATGGTGATCACCAAGGCAATAAACAATATGGAGACGATCCCTTTTACCCCCTGGTGCTTGAAAAATGCCCAGGCTATTAAAATATAGAGCGGAATCCAAGTGATGGTTTGTGTGAAGATGTAGAAGAATACATCGCCAAACTGCGAATTCATGCTGTTGATAATAAGCAGCCACTGTTTGTCCAAGGTGATCAGGTAGTCCATTTATTTCAAGTTTATTGCGAATTTAATAATTCTATTATTTAATATCTTATTTTTGAAGCATAATCGTTGGATTTTTTATCATTTTTCTTTTGTGACATATTTATGCTCGCTGAGTGGAAAATGTTAAATTTGTATCCCTTTTTGCCCAATGGCAATTGGTATGTCCTAAATTGGCTTGTTTGGGCCCATATTTAAGGAATTAAACGTGGTAAATTCTATATGAAGAAACGTGTCTTGTTTTTGATCAATCCTGTCTCCGGTGTTGGCAGGAAAAAGGTTGTAGAAAAAATCGTCAAGGAGGAGATCGATCCTCAAACGATTGAATACGATATTGTTTACACTCAATACCGTGGTCATGCCAATGAGCTGGCCACCGCCATGGCCAACCAGGTAGATGTAATGGTTGCAGTGGGGGGCGATGGCACAGTTAATGAAGTGGGTTCGGGGTTAGTGCATTCCAACACTGCACTGGCCATTATTCCTACAGGATCGGGCAACGGATTGGCTCGTTTCCTTGAAATCCCGCTGAAAATTAAGCAGGCTGTTTCAATGATCAATTCGCTCAACAGCCGGATGATTGATGTGCTGAAGGTCAATGACCATTATTCGCTGAATGTTGCGGGGATTGGTTTCGATGCCTACATCAGCAAGAAATTTTCGCAGGTGAAAAGCCGCGGTCCATTGCAGTATATGCGGTTGATAACCCAGGAGTATGCCGGTTACAAATCGGAATCGTATCGGTTGACCATCGATGGGCATGTGCTGGAGCGGGAAGCTTTCCTAATCAGTTTTGCCAACTCCTCGCAATGGGGCAATAATGTGCATATTGCCCCAGGAGCCCGCATCGACGATGGTTTGATTGATGTTTGTGTGGTGGCCGATTTCCCAAAATATGAAGGGCCTGCCTTGCTGATCTCGCTGTTGGATCAATCTATTGACAAGAGCAAATACGATGAAATCATCCGTGCCCGTAAAATCCACATTCAGCACGATATCCCCTTGCTGGGTCATGTGGATGGGGAGCCGTTGATGTTGGGAAGCGATGTGGACATTTCCATATTGCCGCTTTCTTTGAAGGTTATTGTCCCGCCGGCTCAATTTAACAAGGGGTCGGTGCTCGACCCCCTGATCGAAATGCTACCATCTTTCCCTTTCCGAAACAGTTGATTTCCCCTGAAGACATAAAAAAAACCGGTAGTTTTGCTACCGGTTTTTTTGTGGTTATTTCTTTTTCATTTGTTGCTGTTGGCGAGCCATATCTTCCAAGCGCTGTGCAAATTTCGACTTTTTGACAGGTTTTTTCTGATTGGCCTTGATCTGCATTAATATGGCATTTTCATCCACAAATTGCCTGATAATCAGGGTTTGCCCAATGGTAATGACTGTTGATACAAAATAGTAGTAGCTCAAGCCTGCCGCATAGCTGTTGAAGAAGAACAGGAACATCACCGGCATCATGTACATCATGGTTTTCATGCCAGGCATTTGGTTGCTCGATTGCGTCATTTCCGAATTCATCTTGGTATAGATGATGTTGACGATTGACATTAACAAACAGAACAAACTCACATGGTCGCCATAGAATGGGATATTGAACGGCAAATTGAATATGGAATCGTACGATGAAAGGTCGTCTGCCCAAAGAAATGCCTCTTGCCGCAACTCAATGGATGCAGGGAAGAAACGGAACATGGCAATTAGGATGGGCATTTGAAGCAACATGGGCAAACATCCACCCAGGGGACTGACACCTGCTTTCTTATACAAGGCCATGGTGGCTTGCTGGCGCTCCATAGCTTTTTCCTTAGGGATCTTGTTGTTGATTTCGTCAATTTGGGGTTTCAGCACCTTCATCTTGGCCGTTGACATGTACGACTTGTAGGTGAAGGGGAAGAGCACCAGTTTAATCAGGATGGTCAATATTAGGATGATCAATCCATAGTTGCCGATAAAGCCTTCCAAGAATTTGAAAACAGGAATGATGGCGTAACGGTTGATCCATCCGAAGATGCCCCATCCCAACGGGATTAGTTTGGTCAACTCCAAATCCTTATACTGGTTGAAAGTATAGAAATAGTTGGGGCCGAAAAAGAAGTTGAACTCTGCCTTGGCCGATTGCTTGAAATCGAATGGCACACCCACTTTTGCTTCTGCATCGCGCAAATTGGATTTGTCGGCATTGGGGTAAGGGTTGGAGGTAAGGGTTGCGCCAGCGAAAGGGGTTTTGGCGATCAGGATCGACGAAAAGAATTGATCCTTGAAGGCCACCCAGTCCACCTTGGTGCGAATATCCTCCTGGTCTTGCTTGGCGGCATTCAACCAGTCTACATCGGCCTGGTGGTAGCGGTAGTAAACACCTGAGTTTTGGATCTCCATGGTTCTGCCTTTTTCTTGTGCCGGCATTTTCATGTACCATTCCAAGTCAAGGGTTGGCGTGTTGATGGATACGATATCCTGCATGTTTTCCGATTGAATGGCGAAATCAACCATGTAGCTGTCGTCCTTCATTTGGTAGGAATATACCAGGCGTCCTTCGTCTCCGGCTTCAATAACCATTTGTATGGCGTTGGAGCTGGCTTCCTGGGCTTTAAAATAGAGGTTGTTGGTGTGAAAAACGCGGTTGTTGTAATTGAAGGGGAAACCAAACCGGTTTTCTTCACCATTGAACAAGAGCAATGGTTTTTTATCAAACGTCTTGTACTCTTTCAACTCAACCGAATAAACACGACCGCCTTTAGATGAAAGGGTAATTTTCATTAAGTTGTTTTCGATGGTGAAAAACTGGTTTTCACCCTCAACAGCTTCCGACAACAAGCCGTAGGTTTGCGTCCGCTCAAGGCTTATGGTTGCCGAGTCGGTGGTTGCTTTTTCTGTTTCCCTGGCTGCCTGGGCTTTGAGCATGCTGTCCTGGTAAGCCAGTTCGACCCTGCGCAGCGAATCGTGGTGTTGTTGCCATTTCTTTTGTTGTTCTTCATTGGGGGCATTGATCCACCAAAAGAGTACCAGAATTAAAAAAATAAGTACTAAACCGGTAATAGATTGTTTATCCATTGTTGTTGTTTTCTATTATTTATTAGCAATAGCGGCTTTTATAAATGCCATGAATATGGGGTGTGGTTTTAAAACGGTGCTACTGTACTCCGGATGGAATTGCACCCCAATAAACCACTGGTGATTGGGAATCTCAACAATTTCAACCAACCCTGTGTCGGGATTGATCCCGCTGGCAATCATGCCCGATTGCTCGAAAGCCTTCATGTAGTCGTTGTTGAATTCGTAGCGGTGGCGGTGACGCTCGCGTATTGTTTCCGTCTGGTAGGCTTCAAATGCCTTGGTGCCTTTCTTTATCTGGCATTCGTAAGCCCCCAAGCGCATAGTGCCCCCTTTTTCGGTTACTTCCTTTTGTGCTTCCATAATGTCAATCACAGGATGAGCAGTGGAATGATCCATTTCGGTTGAGTTGGCATCGGCATAGTTGAGCACATTGCGAGCATATTCAATCACCGACATTTGCATGCCCAAACAGATGCCTAAAAACGGGATGTTTTTCTCCCTGGCATATTGGGTGGCATACAGTTTGCCTTCGATGCCTCGGTGGCCAAAACCGGGTGCCACCAAAATACCATCCATCCCTTCGAGTTTCTCTGCAACATTGTCGGGGGTAATGGTTTCGGAATGGATCAGGTGGATGTCGGCTTTGCGGTCGTTGTAGGTCGATGCATGGATCAACGATTCGATGATCGATTTGTACGAGTCGGCCAGCTCTGCATATTTGCCTACCAAACCAATTTTTACTTTTTCCTGGGCATTTTCCATCTTCGAAAGGAACGATTTCCAATCGGTCATGTCGGCCTTCTCCTTCACCGGAAGTTGCAGTTTCCTGAGCACGATCTCGTCCAAACCTTGATCCTGCATGCGGATGGGCACTTCATAGATCGATTTTACGTCGATGGATTGGATAACGGCTGCCGGATCGACATTGCAGAAAAGAGCTACTTTCTTGCGCAAATCGGCACCCAGCTCTTTTTCTGTGCGCAATACCAGCACATCGGGTTGCACGCCGGTTTCCAGCAAAGCTTTTACCGAGTGTTGGGTTGGTTTGGTTTTCAATTCGCCCGAGGCATTCAAGTAGGGAACCAGTGTCAGGTGCACCACCATCACGCGGTTGCCCAATTCCCACTTCATCTGGCGCACGGCCTCAATGTATGGCAATGACTCGATATCGCCAACAGTACCGCCAATCTCGGTGATGACCACATCGAATTTATGACGTGAACCCAATATTTTGATGTTCCTTTTTATCTCGTCGGTAATGTGGGGAATGATTTGGACTGTTTTGCCCAAATAATCGCCACGGCGCTCCTTGTTGATCACATTTTGATAAATGCGGCCAGTGGTCACATTGTTGTCCTGTGAGGTGGGCACATTTAAAAAGCGCTCGTAATGACCCAGATCCAAATCTGTTTCGGCACCATCCTCTGTAACATAGCATTCGCCATGTTCGTATGGGTTTAATGTTCCGGGATCGATGTTGAGGTATGGATCCAGCTTTTGTATGGTCACCCTATACCCCTTGGCCTGAAGGAGTTTTGCCAGGGAAGCCGAAATAATACCTTTCCCCAGTGACGAGGCAACACCTCCGGTTACGAAAACATATCTTGAATCGGGCACAGCTCTAAAATTTTAATTGTTAAATAATTACAAGTATTTTCTTCAGTTTTTAAAGCCACAAAGGTAGTAAAAATGGTGCAAAATAATAAGTCGGTGGTGATAATCTAAAAAAAGCCGGTTGTGATACCGGCTTTTTCATGATTTATTTGGATTGCTCATCAATCATATCCAGCTTCTTATTCAAAAGCTCAATATTTTTACGGCTGCTCTCTATCTTGTGGGTGAAATCGCGTATCAGGGCATCCGATTTCTTCGACTTGGCAAAAAATCCGATGTTGTTTTCCCATAGCGTGATGTCGTTTTCGAGTTGCTTGATCTTGTTGATGATCTTATTGCGTTCGAGATTGATCTTTTCGTATGCGCCGTTATCCGTGCGGTAGTTTTCCAATTTGTTCCTGAATTTCTGGATGTTCTTGTTGAACTCATCCATATTCAAGCTGTCGAAATGGGCATTGATCAGGTTTCGGAACTCCTGGTTGATCTGCTCTTTGTCGGCCATGGGCACATGGCCAATTTCGTTCCAGCGGTGTTGGAAATCCTGCAGCGTCTTGAAGTTGGCCTCGGAGTCTTCAGAGTTCTGGTATTGTTTCAGTTCTTCAATCAACGCTTTTTTCAATGCCAGATTCTCCTCATGAGATTCATCGATGTGGCTGAAGAATTTTTTCTTCTGCTCGAAGAAGTAGTCGCAGGCACTTCGGAACCGTTTCCAAATGGTATCGGAGTGTTTGCGTGGCACCGGACCTATCTCTTTCCACCTCTTTTGTATGCGGATGAATTCATCGGTGGTCTTTTTCCAGTCGCTGCTCTCCTTCAGGTTTTCGGCCTGGATGCACAATTCGGTTTTTAGCTGGAGATTGTTGATCTGATCCGACTTGTAGTGTTTGAAGAATTCTCTTTTGGCATCGAAGAAATTGTCACATGCCGTGCGGAACCTTTCGTAAATCAGGCTGTTTTCTTTTTTTGGGGCAAAACCAATGGTTTTCCAAATATCTTGAAGGTCAATTAATTCGTTGCTTTTCGATTCCCAGTCCTTGGGTGTTTCTATCGCCTCATTAAGGAGTGCCTCCGCTTTTTCGCACAATTCGGTCTTGGCTTCCAAGTTTTTGGCAAGTTGCTCCTTCATGCTTTCAAAATGCTCCTGATGTTTTTTGTTTATCAGGGTTGTGGCCTCTTTGAACCGTTCCCATATCTCATCTTTCTTTTCGCGGGGCACCGGGCCTATTTCGCGCCACATCTCATGGTATTTCTGCAGGGTTTGGAATGCCTTGATGATGGAAGTTTCCAAAACCAATTTCTCGGCCTTTTCGCATAACTCAACTTTGGCTTCCAGGTTCTTTTTCAAATCCAGATCCCTCAACTCCTTGTTGATCTTAATGTATCCGTAAAAATTTTCAATGCTGAGGTTGTAGTTTTCGTAAAGGTCGCGCACCTTGTCCTGGGGCACCGGCCCTGTTTCATGCCATTTTTGCTGTAATTCCTTGAATTCGTTGAAGGTGTTGTTGAGCGATTCCTGACGGTTTACCAAATCCTTTATGCCCTCGATGATGGCCAGTTTCTTTTCGTAGTTCGACTCTTTCTCCCGCTCTTGTTGTATATGGTGTTGGTGCTTTTTATTCTTATATTCCAGGTATATCTCTTTTAATTTGTGCTCCAACGCATCTGTGGTCGAAGCAAAATCTTCGGGTTGCCCCCCGGTTGCTTCGTGTTGGGCACGAAGTTGATCCACCTCTTGTTTGTGTTTTTTGTAAAACTCAGCCCTGATGTTTTCTATTTCCTGACCGAAATCCTCCACATGAGGACTGCCCGATAGTTCTACAGCCCTTGCCACCAGCTCTTCTTTGGTGAGTGCTTCCAATTTGATGGTTTCCGTTGCTGAATCGTCACCAGAGTGGGATGTTTCGTTTTCCTGTTGGTTGATCTCTAATTCAACGTTTTCTTCGGATGGCTCGCTGGTGTTCGTATTTTCAACCGGCTGGGTTGAATCCAAATTCAGTTCAGGTTGAACCGGATTGTTTAGGTCCTTTGTTTCCATATGGGTGCAGTACTAAAACGGTTATATAAAAACCTGTTAATTTATTTTTTACGAATATATTGCTAATCGGGCAATAGGAAAAATATTTTTTTGAAAAATGCATTATTTTTTTTTATAAAGGCACCGCTGCTGCCATTATTTTGGATTTTTTGAAGTTTGAAAACCATTCGGTATGCCATATTTTAGATTAACTTTGCACAAATTTAATTGCTGAATATGCGCATTGATATTTTAACGCTCTTCCCGCAGATGTTTGAAGGCCCATTTAGTGAATCAATTATCCGCAGAGCCCGTGAGCGTGGATATGTGGAGATTGTGACCCATGATATTCGCAACTATTCCACCGATAAACACAAACGCGTGGATGACTACCCCTTTGGCGGCGGCGCCGGCATGGTGATGATGATTGAACCCATTGCCGCTTGCATCGAAGATTTGAAATCGCAACGCCATTACGACCATATTTTGTTTATGACCCCCGATGGCAAGACGTTTAACCAGAAAATGGCCAACACGCTTTCCCTTTCGGGCAATGTGATGATTCTTTGTGGGCATTACAAGGGTATAGACCACCGCGTAAGGGAGCATTACATCACCGGCGAATTATCCATTGGCGATTTTGTGCTCACCGGGGGCGAGCTTGCCGCTGCGGTGGTGGTGGACGCGGTAATTCGACTGATTCCCGGCGTTATCTCCGATGAAACATCTGCGCTGACCGATTCATTCCAGGATAATCTGCTCTCACCTCCCGTTTATACCCGCCCGGCTGAGTTCAATGGCTGGCGTGTGCCCGATATCCTGCTTAGTGGTCATGAGGCCAAAATTGACTTATGGCGCGAACAGCAGGCCTTCGAACGAACGCGTTTGTTGCGTCCCGACTTGCTGGATCAATAGCATTTTTTCACCGGGCAGGATTTGAATTTCCTGCCCGCCATGTTTTTTAGCGGTTGCAGAGATTTTTGAAGGTGCAGTAGCTGCATGACTTGTCGTTGCTGGTTTGGCAAAAGTCGTTCCCGGCATCGTAAAGGCTGTCGATCAAATGGCCAAGTTCCCTCTTAAACGCTTCTTTTATGGCATTGTATTCCACAAGGCTGGCCTCCCCCCGTGGCGGTTTGATATAAACATTGGTGTTGTAGTCGGTTTTGAACAAATTTTTCATCCACGAAATGCCGGGTTGTACGCTTTCGGCTCCATCATCGGCAGGATTGATCAACAAACCGTACAACAAGGTTTGGAAAATGGCTTTGTTGTCCTTGTGTTTTTTCGCGTCGAACAAATCCTCAATGTTGGCCACATCCGATTTTCCCGAACCGGTTTTGTAGTCGATGATGTGCAAGGCGCCATCCTTTCTGTGCAAGCGGTCGATGAAGCCACCCAGTTTGATCTCGATGCCTGCCGGCGTTGTAAAGGATTGAACCACTTGGCGTTCGGCATCGACAAATACAAATGGGGTGATCTCCTTCTCCTTCCTGAAGAATTGGATGATGTAGTTTCTGATCACTTCGAATATCAGAATGTTTTTTCCCTGTATCTGTTGTCCAGCCTGGTTTCCCAGTTGAGTCTCAAACGCTTTCCTGATGTTGTCTTCTATCCGGGGCGTGTCGGCCAGCCACGAGTCGATGGTTTCGGTCGATATGGTTTTGTTTTTCAGTGGCTTGTAGTAGTTTTCCAGCACCTCATGGAAAATCTTCCCAAAAATGCGGGCATCGGCCTCCTCGGTCACCTCTTCGGTCTCTTTTATGCCGGCTATTTTTTCGTAGTAGAAACGCATGGGACACTCGATGTACTGCGAAATCGCACTGGGGGACAGGAACGCACTCCCCGATGCGCTGTATTTTTCCAGTTTCATCAATACGGCTTTGTCTTTCTTCACTCTTAAAGGGGGCGCTTTCAGAAGGTTAACTGGTTGTACCGATGTATTCAGGATTGGGTCGGTCTTGAATTCGTAAATCAGTTGGAATAGAAAACGGCTCATCTCCCCATTGGCTGATGCGGAATAGAGCAATTCTACTTTTTTTGCCCGGTGAATCAGGCGGAAGAAATAATAGGCAAAAATGCTGTCCTGGAATTCGATGGTGGGCAATCCAAAGCCCACCCGCAGGCCATAAGGGATGAAAGTGTTGGTGGCGCTGGTCTTTGGGAATACCCCTTCGTTCATGTCCAGGATGATGAGCTTGTCGAAATCGATGGCTCGCGTTTCAAGAATCCCCATCACCTGTAGTCCGGCCAGCGGTTCTCCTTTGAAGGCCACGGTCTGTATTTCGGCAATGCCCCTAAAAAGGCGGAACCATGTTTCGGTTTCCAACACCAAGTGGCTGTTTTTCCTTAGGATCTCATCGAATCGGTTGAGTGCGGTGTAGAGCGAGAAGATGAATTCGCGTTGGATGGTGTAGTCGGGATTTTGTGCGAACGACTCAAAGAGCGATCCGATAATCCCAATCATATAAGGACTTAGTTTGTTTGAACCGGTCACCTTTTCAAAAATGATGCCCAGTAGGGGATGAACCTTTAACATGGATGCCGGGATAAAGACCTGGTTGTTTTTGACCATCTCGTTCCTGATCTCCGAGGCACTCGTCCCCACGGCCAACGATATGTATGGGTGTTGAAGGAGTGGCAGTACGTTGCGGTAATAGAACCAGGTTTCCCTTTTGTCGGCTCGACTGTTCTTTTGCAGTTGGTAAAGCAAATCAACCAGACCGTAGGCCGGGGAGCTTTTCAGCGGATAACCCATGGTGACATTCACCCGGCTCACTTCGTCGGGCAGGGCGTATAGCACCGGCAGGAGCATGTTTTCATCGGTCAGCACTACGGCACTGCGCTCGTCGTTGGTGTATTCGCGCTTGAGGAACTGGGTGATTTCGGCATTTTGCTCCATTGGGTGCGCCACCGCTGTGATGGTCACTTCCGGTGTGTGGGCGTTCAAGGGCATCTCCCAATCCTTGGGTCTTGGGTATTGCAACACATTTTCGTTCAGGAACATGCCAGCACCACGAGTGATGGGACCAGAGCGAGCCGATGGAAGGATCTGCTCACTATAATCCCAAAAAAACTGTGCCCTATTTTGTTTTTGCAAAAATTTGAACAGGATGTTTTCCGAAGTGGTCAAGGCATTGAATCCAACAAAGGCATAGCGGGTTCCTTTGTTGTCGAAGGTTTTCAATGTCTGTATCTGTTCGGCCACTTCGCGGTAAATCATGCCCGCATAGGCAATTCCTTGTTGCTTCAGTTCCGACCGGAATGCTGTGTAGACATCGTATAGTTTCTCCCACGTGTTGATGAATGATTGCTGGTGTTCCGAAAGCTTTTGTAGGTGGAAGGTGCCCCAAAAAGAAGCGATGGCTTTTCGTTGTGTATCGCTCAGGTGGCTGTAGTCGTCGTCCAACTGTTTGTAATCGGCCAGGTTGCGGAAGAGCTGGCCTGCCTCCACCATATATTTGTCAATGTCCTCAAAGTCGCTCAAAATCATTTCCCCCCAAGGCATGAACTCGTCAAAAGAACGGTTGTCACCAATAATTCGGCTGTAGGTTTGATGTAACTGGAACAGCAGGGTGATGTTGTCGGCCGGTATCATTCGGCTCTGTTTGGCAAACAGGTCGTTGATGGTGATGATTTTTGGCGCGAAAAGGGGCTGGTCGGAGAGCCTCTTCAAATAATCGATGAAGAAAATACCGGCTCTCTGGCTTGGAAACACAAAACAAATTGATGACGAATCTGTTTTTAGTAATTGATAGTAATAATTTGCTATTGATTGAAGGAAGGTATGGTTGTTGTTCATTTCCGGCATTTTTAATCTTGTAGGGGCTAAGATAAGCTTTATCTCCCGATTGGTTGAACGGCCGGAAGCAAAATATTTCAACCAGCCTATTTTAACCCATAATCGTTGCTATGGATCAGTTTTCTTTTATCGGCAACAGCGACATTAATGCTGTTGATCAATTGTATCAGCAATATTTGCTCGATCCATTGTCGGTGGAGCCGGGGTATCGCCTTTTTTTCAAGGGGTTCGATTTTGCCTTGAAAAATTATGGCTCTCAACCATCGTCAGCGGGGTGTATGGACAAGGAGTTCTTGGTGGTTAACCTCATTCAGGCCTACCGCCAACGGGGGCATCTGTTCACGGCCACCAATCCGGTGCGTAAACGGCGTAAATATTTCCCAACCCTCGACCTGGAGAATTTTGGCCTCTCTGCCAGCGATTTGTCAACGGTATTCCAAGCTGGACAGGAGATTGGGATTGGGCCAGCCACGCTGGAAAACATTGTGGGGCACCTGCAAACAACTTATTGCCGCTCCATTGGTGTGGAATACCTGTATATGCGCGATCCCATACTGGTTAAATGGGTGCAGTCGAAGATGGAAAGCGAGCAGGGCATCCCGGTGTTCAGCAAGGAAAAGAAACTCTCCATTTTCCACCTCCTGAAACGGGCTGTGGGGTTCGAGCAATTCATCCATAAGAAATTTGTTGGTCAAAAACGGTTCTCCCTGGAGGGGAGCGAATCGTTGATCCCGGCACTGGATGCCCTCATTGGCAAGGGTGCCCGTTTGGGAGTTGAAGAGGTGGTGGTGGGCATGGCGCACCGCGGCCGTTTGAATGTGCTGGCCAATATTTTGAAGAAGCCCTGCCAGAATATTTTCAAGGAGTTTGAAGGTGATGAATACGGCGAGGGCATCTCACTGGGCGATGTGAAATACCACCTGGGATACGACAACCAAATTATGACGGAAGCCGGACATCCCGTGCGTGTCAGCCTGGTACCCAACCCTTCGCACCTCGAAACGGTAACGCCTGTGGTGTTGGGGATTGCCAGGTCGCTCATCGACTACAAACATACGGGCGACTACAGCAAGGTGGTGCCAGTGGTGGTGCATGGCGATGCAGCCATCGCCTCGCAGGGGGTTGTTTATGAGGTGGTTCAGATGTCTCAACTGCCAGGTTATAGAACCGGCGGTACCATCCACATCGTCATCAACAACCAGGTTGGCTTTACCACCAATTATCTGGAGGGACGCTCCTCAACCTATTGCACCGATATTGCTAAAGTGACGCGTTGTCCCGTCTTTCATGTGAATGGCGATGATGTGGAAGCCATGGTTTACACCATCGAGATGGCTTTGGAGTTTCGGGTTCGGTTCCAGTCCGATGTCTTTATCGACATCCTTTCGTACCGCAAGTATGGGCACAACGAAGGCGATGAGCCCCGTTTCACTCAACCCACGTTATACCAGGCCATTGCCCGCCATCCCAACCCGCGCGATATTTATGCGGCCCAACTGCAACAGCAGGGCGTTATTTCCCCGCAGGAAACCCGTCAGTTGCTGGTGGCTTTCGATCAAGAGTTGGAGCAGGCTTTGGACGATGCACGTAAAATTGATAAAGTACATATTCAACGTTTTTTCTCCGATTTATGGCGTGATTATCGTTTTCCTCAGGATGATGATTTTGTTGCTTCACCCGGCTTCGAGTCGACGCAGGAAAAAATTGCCGAACTGTTCGACCGGATCAACCATCTGCCCGATGATAAGCCCTTCTTCAAGAAGGCGCTGAAGATTGTGGAGGATCGAAAAAATATGGCCGCAGAAGGGCGGTTGGATTGGGCGTTGGCCGAATTGCTGGCGTATGCCGTATTGGTTGATGGTCATGTGCCGGTTAGGCTGAGTGGGCAGGATTCGGAGCGGGGCACTTTTGCACACCGCCATGCCGCCTTTACAGTTGAAGATACCGATGAACGTTACTTCCCCTTGAAGCATATCAGGCCCGCACAAGCACCTTTCGAGGTTTATAACTCACCGCTTTCGGAATATGGGGTGATGGGGTTTGAATATGGTTATGCCTTGGCCAACCCTGCGGGGTTGAATATTTGGGAGGCGCAGTTTGGCGATTTTGCCAATGTGGCTCAAGTTATTTTCGACCAGTATATTTGCTCAGCTCAGGAAAAATGGGCCTTGATGAATGGACTTGTGCTTCTTTTGCCTCATGGTTTCGAAGGGCAGGGGCCTGAACATTCCAGCGCCCGAATGGAACGTTATCTCCAGTTGGCTGCACGCAACAACATCCAGATAGTTAATTGCACCACCCCGGCCAATTTCTTCCATGTGCTGCTGCGTCAGGTGAAACGGCCGATTCGGGTTCCATTGATTGTTTTCACACCCAAAAGCCTGTTGCGCCATCCCAAATGTGTTTCACCGGTGGATGAGTTTGTGCATGGCCGTTTTCAAGAGGTGATTGACGACCAGGATGTGGATGCCGATCGTGTGAGCCGCGTGGTTTTCTGTACGGGAAAAATCTATTACGACTTGCTGGCTCGCAAAGAGAAGCTCTCTGCCCGCGACATTGCCCTGGTGCGGTTGGAGCAAATCCACCCTTATCCCATCGATCAAATCAAGTTGGTTCTGGCGCGGTATCCTAACGCCAAACTCCACTTGTGGGTGCAGGAAGAACCCGAGAATATGGGGGCCTTGGCCTATATTCGGCGCCAAGCTGGTGATTTCATCTTCCTGCCAGTTGCCCGCCTGGCCAGCGGTAGTCCGGCCACTGGTTTGAATGGCCTGCATCTGTTAGGGCAGGAGGAGATTATAAACAAGGTGTTTAAGAAATGCCACTGTGAGCTGAAAAACGACTATTGTGGTTTGCAGTGCGTTGAAGGGAAATCGCGCGGAGAGATCCTTCAGCAGTACAAATATTTTCCCGAAACACAGCGGTTTACCATGTAAAGCATTATTCCTTTAGAAAACTGATGATATGATATTGGAAATCAAAGCACCCACCCCTGGAGAGTCCATCACCGAAGTAGAGATCACCAACTGGCTGGTTCAGGATGGCGATTTTGTGGATAAGAACCAGGATCTTGCCGAAATAGAATCGGATAAGGCAACCTTAACGCTCACCGCCCCAGAGGCAGGCAAAATAAAGATCGTGCAGGCTGCCGGTGAGACTACGGCAGTGGGAAAGGTGGTTTGCCTGATCGATACCTCAGAGATTCATGAGGGGGCGACTGCAGGCGCATCAATGGCTCCCACCCCGCTTGAAGAGGTGCCAAAGGCTGTTTCTGCTTCAAAACCTGAGACCCCAAGTGAGGGATTGGAAAAGGTCAAGGTGACGCCAGTGGCACAAAACCTTATGGCAAGCCAGGGGTGGTCGGTCGAAGATGTGGTTACTGGTTTGCGGAGGCTCACGGCCAATGATGTGCAGATGATTATGCAGCAGGAAGCCAAGCGTGAAGAACCTCGAGGGGAGAGTCTTCGGAATGAAAGCCGTCAGAAAATGAGTCAGTTGCGTAAAAAAATCAGCCAGAGGCTGGTGGCGGTTAAAAATGAAACGGCCATGCTCACCACTTTTAATGAAGTGGATATGAGTGCGGTGCTGGCCTTGCGCGAAAAGCACCAAAAGGCATTTATGGATCGGCACCAGGTGAAGCTCGGGATGATGTCGTTTTTCATCAAGGCTTCGGCATTGGCGTTGAAGATGCACCCTATGGTCAACAGCATGATGGATGGTGATGAAATTGTCACGCCCAGTTTTGTGGATGTTTCAGTGGCCGTTCAAACTCCCAAAGGCTTGATGGTGCCGGTTGTGCGTAATGTGGAAAAGTTGTCGCTGGCTCAAATAGAGCAGAGCTTGAAGCAACTGGCCGACAAAGCCCGTGAAGGGAAAATCGCTCTGGAGGAGATGACGGGTGGCACTTTTACCATCACCAATGGTGGTGTTTTCGGTTCCATGCTTTCAACCCCCATCATCAACCCGCCCCAGTCGGCCATTTTGGGCATGCACAATATTGTGGAGCGCCCGGTTGCCATCTCGGGACGGGTGGAAATCCGCCCCATCATGTATGTGGCACTTTCCTACGACCACCGCATCATCGATGGGAAGGAGAGCGTGGGCTTTTTGACCGATCTAAAAAAAATCATTGAAAACCCTTCCCGTCTGTTGGTTGGTGGGCAGGATATTGATAGATCCATTCTGGGTTTGAATGATTATTGAGATGATTGTTCGGAAATGGACATATTTTATCCGTTTCCGTTCATTTGGTTCGGTGTTTTATTATGAAATTGGTTAGTAAGTTGCTGTATATTAGGTTGTTGTTGTTTGTGGCATAAGTATTGTTTGAATTAAGACAGACAATCAACTTAATAGACAACAACGATGAAAAAACTTAATTTTTGCGGTGTTATAACGCTGCTGGTATTGATGGTGTTTGGCTTCCAGGTGAAAGCCGAAACGGGTGTGAATTTGAATGGAGCTACCAACACTTCACTGGGGAGTTATGCCATCACCGAGCTGGCTTCTGAGGAGGTGAAAGGTGAATTGATGCGTAAGTTTGAGTTGAAGTACGAAAATGCCAAGGATGTTGTGGTGATTTATCTTTCCACAAACGCCAGGTGCCGTGAATATTCGGTTTTGTCCAATGGGTTGGATATTCAGTATGTGTGTACCAAAAAGGCCTTTGGCGCCCGTCCTTTGATTGGAAAATTATTGCGCCACAAACCCGAGGTGGATGCTGTTTTTGTTAATAATGACGAGTTGGCTCGCCAGCAAAAATTAAGCAGTGGTGAACTTTCGGTTGAAGAGGCGCTTGGTTACATTGCCTGTTTCTATCCCGCGCTGGTGAAACACCAAAATTTAATCTAGTAAAATTAGTTTTCATAAATAGGTTTTGATTTTTGTATTGAAGGGGGGTGCTGATGGCATCCCCTTTTTTGATGTGTTTTGTCATGTTTTTAAACAATGTGTTTGAGTATTTTGTGATGGTTAAATGTTCTATTATTCATGACTCCTTTCGTCAAATTCTACAATACCCTCAATAAAACCGGCCGGGGACTCTACGAGTGCCGGATAGAATGATGTTTCCCTTCTTTTTTTAATCATCCTTTTAGTTTCATCTCAATACTGCATCAATGGAGGCGATCATATTTGATGTGCGTCGGTTTTGTGTGCACGATGGTCCAGGCATCCGTACAACGGTTTTTTTCAAAGGCTGTCCGCTCAGGTGTTTGTGGTGTCACAACCCCGAGAGTTTCCATGGCGTGGTGGAAGAACAAGTGCGTACGGTACACATGGACGGGAAGGCTTATGAAATCACTCAAACCATTGGCCGAACATACCATGTTGAGGATTTGATTGTTGAGCTCCTACGCGACACCCTTTTTTTTGAATCTTCTGCAGGAGGCATAACCTTATCGGGTGGTGAACCCTTGATGCAAACCGATTTTTTGGCTGAGTTGATGCCCATTCTGAAACAGCACGGGATTCATGTGGCCTTGGATACTTGCGGCCATGCGGCGGAAAAGGATTTTCAGCGGATTGTCAATTTGGTGGATCTGGTTTTATTTGACGTAAAGCATCTCGATGATCAGCGTCATCAGACATTGACTGGGGTTTCGAACCAGTTGATATTGAAAAATCTAAACTGGTTGCGCCAATCCGGAATAGCCTATTGCTTACGCTATCCTGTTGTGCCATCTAGCAACGATGATGAAAGAAATCTCTTATTGATGGAACGGCTGTTGGTCGATCACCAGGGGCGGGCAGAGGCTTTGCATCTTTTGCCTTTCCATGCCATGGCCCATGCCAAGTATCAGCGAATGGGCATTCCTTGGAAAATGGAGGGCGGTAAAACTGTGGATGAATCACAATTGAGAACTCTTCAAGAGCGGTTCTCAGCATTTGGTATCCCTGTTATTATTGGAGGATAAAAAAATATTAAATCTATGAATGAACGGATAGAAAAACTGCGCAGGCAATCCTTGGAAGCGATCCCTTCCATCAGTGCCGAACGAGCCTTGCTGCTCACCACGTTTTATCAGAGCCAGGATGCCAGGGAGCTGAGTATGCCATTGAAAAGGGCTCGTGCACTCAAATATATTTTGGATCACAAGCACATTTGCATCAACGAGGACGAATTGATTGTAGGTGAGCGGGGACCGGCTCCCAAAGCCACCAGCACTTACCCCGAGGTGTGTCTGCATTCGTTGGACGATTTGGAAATGCTGAACAATCGACCCAAGGTGGCTTATCTGGTTGATGATGAGGTGAAACGCATCTACCGCGAAACGGTAATCCCCTATTGGGCGGGCAAAAGCCTGCGGGATAAAATAATGGCCTTGATGACACCCCAATGGCAGCAGGCCTACCAATCTGGTATCTTTACCGAGTTTCAGGAACAACGGGCGCCCGGGCATACCGTGCTCGACGATAAGATCTATCGGAAAGGGATGGCCGATTTTATGGCTGAAATTGATTTGCAGCTGGAACAGTTGGATTTCATGACCGATCCCTTGGCGCTCAACCGCTACGAAGCGTTGCAGTCCATGAAAATTGCCGCACAAGCCATTGTGGATTATGCCCATCGACATGCCATGGCTTTGGAACAGCTGTCTGCTGAAGAAGCCTCATTGCCAAGGCGCAATGAATTGGCCGAGATGGCTCAAATTTGCCGGAAGGTACCCTTGAACAAGCCTTCGACCTTCCATGAAGCCTTGCAGTATTATTGGTTTGTCCATTTGGGTGTCATCACGGAGGTTAACCCTTGGGATTCGTTTAACCCGGGACGGCTCGATCAACATCTTTTGCCGTTTTATGAGCAGGATTTGCGCGATGGCCGTTTGACCCAGGAAAAAGCCAAGGAGCTTTTGATGTGCTTCTGGATTAAATTCAACAACCAACCGGCTCCGCCCAAGATGGGAGTGACAGCCAAGGAGAGCAATACCTACACCGATTTTGCATTGATCAACTTGGGCGGATTGGATGTAAATGGCGCCGATGCGGTGAATCCATTGACCTATTTGATGCTTGATGTTGTTGAGGAGCTGCGCTTGTTGCAACCCAGCTCCATGGTTCAAATCAGCAAGAAAAACCCCGATCGCTTTATTCATCGGGTGTTGGATATTACCAAGACTGGTTATGGGCAACCCTCCTTTTTTAATGCCGATGCCATCGTACAGGAGTTGCTGGTACAGGGCAAAAGCCTTGCTGATGCCCGTTGTGGTGGCGCCAGCGGGTGTGTCGAAACCGGCGCTTTTGGAAAAGAGGCTTATTGGCTGACTGGTTATTTCAACCTGCCCAAAATACTGGAACTAACCCTTTACAATGGGGTTGATCCGCGAACCGGGAAGCAGATTGGTCTATCCACTGGCGATGTGGAGGGGTTTGCCGATTTCAAAGCCTTGATGGATGCCTTTGCCACCCAGGTGCGCTATTTCGCCGACATAAAAATTGAGGGCAACAACAAAATAGAAGCCGTCATCGGCCGAAACCTGCCTGTCCCATTCCTGTCGGTGTTGATCGACGATTGCATCGCCAACGGCAAAGATTACAATGCCGGCGGGGCACGTTACAATACCAGCTACATTCAGGGGGTGGGAATGGGAACTGTCACCGATGCGTTAACTGCCATCCGCGAACAGGTGTTTGAGAAAAGAACCATCACTTTTTCCAGCCTTCTGGAGGCTTTGAAGCACGATTTTGTGGGGTTTGATTCACTGAGGCTTCGTTTGTTGTACGAAACTGCCAAATATGGCAACGATGATGACTATGCCGATGAGCAGGCAGTGGCTACCTTTGGGATTTTTTACGATGCTGTGAATGGCCGGCCAACCAGTCGGGGAGGGGTTCATCGCATTAACTTGTTGCCAACCACTTGCCATGTCTATTTTGGCGAAGTACTGGGTGCCACACCCGATGGCCGAAAAGCCGGTGAGCCGGTTTCAGAAGGGATTTCGCCGGTTCAGGGCGCCGATCAAAGTGGTCCCACGGCAGTGGTCAACACCATGGGTAAGCTCGATCATCTGCGGACGGGGGGCACCTTGTTGAATATGAAATTCACGCCTTCTTTTTTCAAAGGGGAGAAGAGCAAACAACAAATGGCCGCCCTGATCCGGTCTTATTTTTACAGGGATGGCCATCACATTCAATTTAACGTGGTGGATGCTCAAACCTTGCGCCAGGCACAAGCCAATCCGGAACGATTTGCCGACCTGATTGTGCGGGTGGCGGGCTACAGCGATTATTTTAACGATTTGACTCCTCAACTCCAGGAGGAGATCATCAAACGAACAGAGCACGATTTAAATTTTAATAGATGATGATGCGTATTTTTATTTTTTATTTTCTCTTGATGGCCGGGGTGTGCAAGGTGATGGGGCAATCTCCGGTGGATTCTTTTTTGAAGAATAATCCGGTGATCGATTTCCAACGAATTGATGCGCCCTCGGATGATTATGGTGAGGCCTATTTGTTGATGGTATCTCAACCGGTCGATCACCAAAACCCGGCCAAAGGATTCTTTAAACAAAGGGTGTGGTTGACATTTCGCTCACCGGACGATCCGATGGTGATGGTGACCGAAGGCTACCAGGCTCAGCGCAATTACTTGAGTGAGCCGGCACTTTTGCTGAAAGCCAATCAATTGATTGTGGAACATCGTTATTTCGATCGCTCATGTCCCGATTCCCTTGAGTGGGAATATTTGAACCTTCGTCAAGCTACGGCCGATTTGCACGCGATCCGTTCCTTGTTTCATCCTCTATTTAGTGGAAAATGGATCGCCACCGGTATCAGCAAGGGAGGACAGACGGCCATCGCCTACCGAGCCTTCTATCCCGATGATGTGGATTTGTCGATCCCTTACGTGGCTCCGGTGAATTACGCCCGCGAAGATGAACGGTTATTTGCTTTCTTCCACAAAGTGGGAACCCCCGATGATCGGAAGCGCATTGCTGATTTTCAGCAAGAGGTTTTGAGGCGGAAGTTGGCCCTGATGCCCAAATTTATTGAATTTGCTGCCGAAAAAGGACTGACTTTCCGGATGGGCCTCGATCGGGCCTTTGAATTGGCGGTGTTGGAATATCCTTTTTCTTTCTGGCAATGGGGGGGCGATACGGCCAGCATTCCTTCGTTGGAGGCTACCGATGAACAGTTGTTTCAGCATCTTCGGCAAGGGAGCGACTTTGGATATTTCTCCGATCAGGAGTGGAATGCCATTAAGCCATTCTTTTTCCAGGCCTATCAGGAGATGGGGTACTATGCCTATGTTCCCGGTTCCTTGAAACCATTTTTGTCGGCTTTTGATTCCGATACCATCAGCAGCAGCATGTTTGCACCCGGCGGCGATACCCTCTCTTTCCGGGTAGAAACCATGGATTTTATCCGCCAGTCATTGCACAAGCATAACCCTAAGATGATAGCCATTGTGGGCGAAAATGATCCATGGGGGTCAACCGCTATCGATAATGGTCAATTGTCCAACACCTTGAAGGTGGTACAAAAGGGCGGCAACCACAGGGCACGCATCCACACCATGGACTCATTGCAGCAGTTGCAAATTTTCCATTATATGGAGCAATGTTTGGGTTGCCAGCTATATCCGCAGGCCATTAACCCGAATAATTAAATCATTGTGCTTATAATAAAACGTCACGTCCAGATCTTGGGCGTGACGTTTTTACTTGTTATTTTTTTGAATATCCTGTTGTTCTTATTGCAAGCCTGTTTTCGGGATGGACCAGTCGTAGCGTACAGCCAATATGCGTATGACGATGATGCTGGCCACCGTCAAGCTTTCAGTCACCATTTTTGGTAGGCCATAATGTTGTAGCACGAAAAACAGAACCGCTCCGGCAATGCAGGCCGTAGCATAAATTTCTTTGTGAAAAATCAGAGGGACTTCGTTGCAGAGGGTGTCGCGGATCACGCCACCCACAACAGCCGTTGAGAGGCCCATAATCACAGCAATAGGAGGCTCAATGCCCAATCCAAGTGCTTTTTCCAGTCCAATGAGGGTGAATACGCCAATGCCGATGGTGTCGAACAGGAACAGGGTGCTTCGTAGTTTCAGCACCTTGTTTTGAAACAGGATGGTGATCACCACCCCTGCCAGGATGATGTAGAAGTAGTCCACCGATCGGATCCAGGTGACGGGCATCACGCCCAGCATCATGTCGCGCAGAGTGCCTCCTCCCACGGCTGTAACAAAGCCAATGACCGCAGCCCCAAAAATATCGAGCCTTTTGTCGGCAGCCATTAAAGTTCCACTGATGGCAAAAACGAACGTGCCGATATAGTCAAATAGAATAATCAAGTTCATGATGTGAAATTTTGGCGCCAAATAACGTCAAAAATTTCGATATAAATCAAGTGATTATTGATAACAAAAGTTAATAAGATGGCAAGCACGCGATGATCGCTAGTTTTCATCGTAGGCGGTCTACACTTCTAATCAGGGCTTCATCGCGGCCAATGGCTCGGATGGCCAGGATCGTTAGGATTATGCCCAGCAAAGGTAAAAACATGGGAATGCTATAAGTTAGCGTTCCTTGAATATTGGAGGCCATGGTGTGTGCCGTGTAGAGGATCAACCCGCTCAAACCTGCCAATAGGCCAATGTTGATGCCACAAACCCTAATTTGCAGGATTCGGTTTTTATACAGGAAAATGGCCAAAATCGACATGAGGGTGGTTAGAACGATCAAAACAGTCAAGGGCCAGGTTGAAAAAACAATGTTGGGTTGTTCTGGATTTGTGATGTCGGTCAGACCCATAAATTTCAAAGCAAAAATCCCTTGCTCTCCCGAAATGTGTCCCATGGACGTAAAAATCAAATTCCCAGTCAGTAATGCTGTTATCAATAAATAGAGCGATTGGATACGTTGAATCATTGTTTGAGATTTTAAATTATACTGGTGCGAATTTACAATAATTGGTTGTAAAATCCATCCCTCATGACCTGTCTAATCCTTAATGGCTAGGGTTGAACATTTTGGTTTGTGAACTTGTTAGATTGTCATCTCCTTCTGTCGTGTTGGATGGCATGGTTTTAAAATTTTAAGTTTTTTAATTGCTTGATAATTAAGGAGAAAAGTGTTTGTATTCGGTTTGATGTTTGTTATTTTACTAAAGAATATTTTATTTTGATTTAAAGTCTATAACTTTAAGTTTTTAATAAGCTTACAATTTGTGGTGTTTTGAAAAAAATCAGGAAATTATGAAACATAGAATTGAAGAGTCCGAATTGATAATAAATGCCGATGGTTCGGTATTCCATCTCCACCTGAAACCGGGTCAGATAGCGGATACCATTATTTTAGTTGGTGATCCGGAACGGGTTGAGTTGGTGGCGTCGTTTTTTGATGAAATTGAGCTGCGCGCCAGCAATCGGGAGTTTATATCTTGCACAGGTCAATTGAATGGAAAACGCATCTCGGTGGTTTCCACCGGTATAGGTACCGATAATATCGATATTGTGGTCAATGAACTCGATGCTTTGGTGAATGTGGATTTTGCCACTCGTGAAGTCAAGGAGCAACATACGGCGCTCAACCTCATACGCATTGGCACCTCCGGTTCATTACAGGAGAGTTTGGACGTGGATTCGTGGTTGCTGTCGGAGAAGAGCATCGGTTTCGACGGTTTATTGAATTTTTATGCCAATAGGAATGGTGTGACCGATAATGCTTTTGAGGCAGCCTTCACCAAACACATGGATTGGAATGCACAACTGACAGCTCCCTATGTGGTGGATGCCGATCCTGGATTGTTGGACAAATTATGTAACCATGATTTGGTTCGAAAGGGCGTCACCATTTCGGCACCAGGCTTTTATGGTCCGCAAGGCCGTGTGATTCGGTTGGGACTGGCTGATGCCAATATCAATGATAAAATCAGTGCATTCAGCTATCAGGGCAAATGCATCACCAACTATGAGATGGAGTGTTCGGCCATTTATGGCCTTTCAAAACTGCTGGGGCACCGTGCGGCCACCGTTTGTGCCATTATTGCCAACCGTAAGGCAGGAAAATACAGTAAGGATTATAAACCCGTTGTAAAGAGCTTGGTTGAGCACGTGTTGAAAAGCATTACAGCATAAAGTGAACCAATAGTATATCATGATGTAATTAGTTGGTGTGTATGGATGATCAAAAGGTAAAGGCTTTAATCAACTTGTTGGACGATCCCAGTGAAGAGGTGTTTTTCACTGTGGAGAAGGCTTTGCTACAGTTGCCGGTTGGGATGGTTCCCTTGCTTGAAAAGGCTTGGGAACAGTCGGCCGACGATCTGCTTCAAAACAGGTTGACCAATGTCATTCATAACATTCAACTTAATGATGTAAAAACTGAATTGGTGCATTGGATTGCAGAGGGAGCCAAGGAGCTTGTTTATGGCGTTTATTTGGTGGCCAAGTACCAGTATCCCGACCTCAGTTTTACCATCATCAACGAAAAGTTGAATGCCCTGCGGCGCGATATCTGGTTGGAGATGCACGATCACCTAACCTCTCTGGAGAAAGTGCGCGTGGTCAACCATGTGCTTTTCGACCTATACGGGTTTGGGCGTAACAACTCAAACTTCTTTGCGCCGACCAACAATTTCATCAACGATGTTTTAGAAACAAAAAAAGGTAATCCCATTTCCTTGTCGGTTATCTATGCCATTTTGTGCCAACGTTTGGGTTTGCCTGTTTATGGCGTTAACTTGCCTAAAAATTTCATCCTGGCTTTTATGGATGATGCTTATGGTGTCGATCAATCCAATACCGACAAACAGACGTCTGTTCTATTTTATATCAATCCCATCAACAAAGGGACTGTTTTGGGGCGGAAGGAAATTGATTACTTTTTGAAACAATATCACATCGATCCCAATGAGAATCTTTTTTATCCATGCAGCAATGTTGATATTGTGGTGCGATTGTTCAACAACTTGATCAGTGCCTACGATGCGATGGAGCAGCATGAAAAAAAGCAGGAAATAAAAGAGTTATTGCAAACTATGGATGCAATATAATATGGAAAAATAATATATAACTTATTATGAGTGTATTAAGTCATTTGTCTCCAGCGTTGGTCTGGCAGTATTTCGAAGAGATCACGCGAATTCCCCGTCCATCGAAGCAGGAGGCCAAAATAATTGCTTACCTGGAGGATTTTGCCCGGCGGCATCACCTCAGTTATAAAAAAGATGCCATTGGCAATGTGTTGATCACCAAAGGAGCCATGCCTGGTTTCGAGGATCGTAAGACGGTGGTCTTGCAGTCGCACATGGATATGGTTTGTGAGAAAAATTCCGACAAGGTTCACGATTTCACCCTCGATCCCATCACCGTGTTGGTTGATGGGGGATGGGTTAAGGCCGACAATACCACCTTGGGTGCCGATGATGGAATTGGTATGGCTGCCCAATTGGCTTTATTGGTGGACGATACCCTTGAGCATGGCCCGGTGGAGTGTTTGTTTACCGTTGATGAGGAGACTGGTCTGTCTGGGGCATTTGCCCTGGAGGAGGGTTTTATCTCTGGTTCCATCCTGCTGAACCTCGATTCGGAAGATGAAGGCGAGATTTTCATTGGCTGTGCCGGAGGCGTGGATACGGTGGCCGAGTTCGATGTGGAAGAGCAGGAGACGGCTGAGAATGTGCTGGGAATCAAAATTATGGTTTCCGGTTTGACCGGTGGCCATTCGGGCGATGATATCCACAAAGGATTGGGGAATGCCAATAAAATATTGGCTCGTTTTATTCGGATGGCTATGGATGAGGTGGAATTCAGCCTTTCGGAAATAGATGGCGGCAACTTGCGCAATGCCATTGCCCGCGAAGCCTACGCCATTGGTACGGTGCCTTTGCGTTTCAAGGAAGAGATTCGCGTGTTGTTCAATCATTTCTCGGCCGATATTCAGAGTGAGTTGAAAACCACCGAACCCGGCCTCCGGATGTTTATGGAATCGTATGATAAGCCCCAAAAACAGTTCACCGATGAGTTTGTAAACCGCTTTGTCTTTGCCCTTTTGGCTTGCCCTCATGGTGTGTTGGATATGAGTCGCGATATTCCCGGCCTGGTAGAAACTTCTACCAACCTGGCATCTGTTAAGCGCCAGGGCGATGTGCTGGTGGTGACCACCAGTCAGCGTAGCTCGGTTGAAAGTGCCAAGGCGTACGCAGCCCAAATGGTTGAAAGTGTATTCGTGCTGGCCGGGGCACACGTGAACCATTCCGATGGTTATCCTGGTTGGACGCCCAATGTGGATTCGCCAGTGTTGGCAATTGCCAAAGAATCGTACCATAAACTGTTCGGGAATCAGCCAGTTGTTCGTGCCATTCACGCGGGGCTGGAGTGCGGCCTGTTCCTCGAAAAAGCACCTGGTTTGGACATGATCTCCTTTGGACCAACTATCCGGGGCGCCCATTCACCAAAGGAGCGCATCGAGATTGAGTCGGTACAGAAATTCTGGGATCTTTTGGTCGATATATTAAAGCAAGTCCCTAAGGCTTAAAAATATGCTAAGAAAAAGAGGCTGTCCCAATAGTAGGACAGCCTCTTTTTTATATCAGTTTTTTCATTTTGTATATTCGGTTGACAATTACAGCAATGGCGCCATCGCCAGTTACGTTGCAGGCCGTGCCGAAGCTGTCCATGGCAATGTACAGGGCAATCATCAGGGCGCTGGCCGTATCGTCGAAACCCAACATGGATTGCAGGATGCCCAAAGCCGCCATGATGGCACCCCCGGGAACGCCAGGCGCGGCAACCATGGTCACGCCCAGCATCATGATGAATCCGGTGAAGAGGCCAATGGTGATGGGCATGCCCGAAGTCATCATAATGGCGATGGCACAGGATACAATTTTAAGTGTGCTGCCCGATAGGTGAATGGTGGCGCACAGTGGTACCACAAAGTCCACGATGTCCTCATCCACATTGTTTTTAAGGGTCTGGTCAACAGTAACGGGTATGGTGGCTGCCGACGATTGGGTGCCCAAGGCCGTCATGTAGGCGGGCATCATATTTCGGAGCAAACGGAATGGGTTTTTCTTGCCGATGAAACCAGCCAATGAAAATTGGATCAACAACAGGATAAAGGTCATTAAAAAGATGACGACAATGATTTTCAAAAAGATGCCGATGACATCGGCAACTTGTCCTACTGCGGTCATGTTCCAGAATATGCCGAGGATATAAAATGGCAAAAGCGGGATGATCATTTTGTGGATAACCATGTTGATGATCTCTTTAAAATCGTTCATGGCGTGCTTCAATGTATCGCTTTTTAGGAGCGACATCCCCAATCCGATGGTGAAGGCCAGCACCAAAGCAGTCATCACCGACATCAGTGGTGGCATTTCAATGTTGAAGTAGGGAAGCAGGTCGGCGGCAGTGGTGGCGTCAACCGGTGCCAAATGGTCGGCGGGGGAGAGCAGCAGGGGGAAAACCAGGGTGCTGGAAAAATAGGCGAAGAATCCAGAAAATAGGGTGAACCCATAGGCCAGTATGGCTGTCAGTAACAGGAGTCGCCCAGCTCCCTTGCCAATATCAGATATGCCAGGGGTAATCAAGCCAAAGATCAACAGTGGAATAAAGAAGTTCAAGAAGTTGCCGAATATGGCACTAAAGGTGATGAAAACCCTTCCGATCCAATGCGGCAGAAGCCATCCACATACAATCCCCAATGCGATGGCTATGATGACTTTAGGGAGTAACCCAAGCTTGATTTTTTTCATGATTGTTGGTTGTTTTGTTTGCAGTTAAAATTAACACTATTTAATTTTTTCCACATCATTTTTGATGGCGATTTATATCATTAATCCTTATGGATTGGTAATCCATCTTTTGTTTTAGATTTGCATGATTAAAAGAGCTTAAAATGGAGCAATTGTTTAGTTTTGGATTGTTGGTGTTCACCTCCTATTTTACATTGATCAATCCGTTGGGCATTATGCCGGTTTATATGACCATGACCATGGAGTTGGACGATTCGCTGCGCAAAAGGACGGCCAGAAAGGCTGCTGTTGTGGCTTTGTTCACCATCGTTCTTTTTGCTTTAAGCGGAAAGATGTTGTTTGATTTTTTCCATATTTCGGTGAACAGTTTCCGGATTGTTGGTGGTGTGATCTTCTTTTTAATGGGAAAAGATATGCTTCAGGCTCGGTTGGTGGCTGTCAAGTTGAATCAATCCGAAGTGAAAAGCTATGTGAATGATATTTCGGTTACCCCATTGGCCATCCCAATGATATGTGGCCCAGGAGCCATCACCAATACCATCGTTCTGATGAACGATGCGACAACGGCGGCTCACAAGGCGGTGTTCTTTGTGGGTGTATTCTTGGTTATGATTCTGACCTATTGGATCTTAAGGAGCTCCTCGAGGATTATTAAATTCCTGGGCGAGACGGGCAATAATGTGCTCATGCGTTTGATGGGACTGATCGTGATGGTGATTGCCGTGGAGTTCTTTTTTAGCGGACTCACCCCCATATTGAGATCTATTTTTGAAATCCAATAGTGGAGAGATTATTGTGCTAGCCTTTTAATATTCAGTGTTGCCGGAGTGCTTTGCCTTTTACCTTCCATGGCTTTCTTTAGTTCGTTTTTCGCACTACAGCTATGGCAGCCACCACCACAGGCGCTTGCGTTACCTTTGGCGGTCAACGCTTGGTAAATTGTCCAAATGGCCTTTGCAAAGGCGGCCGCAACCAGCAGGTAGGTGATGAATAGTTGTGTCATGCCTTATAATATGTTTTGTGAAACCTGATAGACTAAAAATGCCATGCCCCATGCCAAGATGGTGGTGTAGCCAATGGTGAGCAAAGCCCATTTCCACGATCCCGACTCCTTTTTAATGGTGGCGATAACCGCCACACAGGGGAAATAGATGAGGGTGAAAATCATGAACGCCAAAGCGGTCGATTGGCTGAATGCCGGTTTGCCATCAAGTTTTTTCTCGTTTCGCAATCGATCAATCAGCTTGTTGTTTTCAGCTTGGTCTTCATCGGCCTGGTAAAGAACAGCCATGGTGCTCACCACCACCTCCTTGGCAGCAATGCCACTGATGAGGCTGATGCTCATTTTCCAGTCGAAGCCTAAAGGCGCCATGACGGGTTCCACAAATTTGCCAATCTTACCGATGTAGGAATTCATCTGTTGTTCGCTGTTTTTTTGATGCTCAAGGTCATAGAGCAATTGTTGTTTTTCAGCCTGGAGTTGGTTTTGGGTTTCAGGGCTGTCAGCCCCCGATATTAATTGGTTGTATTCAGCTTCGGCACTTTCAATTTGGTGGTCAAATGTTTCGGTTAATTCGGTTTGCCTGGGGAAATAGCCCAGGAACCAAATGATGATGGAGGCAATTAGGATGGTGCCGCCCATCTTAGATAAATATTGACTCCCTTTATTCCACATGTGCCGTATAGTGTTTCGCACCGTTGGCAACCGGTAGGGAGGGAGCTCCATGACGAAAGGCAGCTCTTTGCCTTTGAAAATGATTTTTTTGAACAAACGCGAAACTACGATGGCCAGCAGGATGCCGGTGGCATACATGGCAAAAAGCATGGTTCCTGCATTTTCGGGGAAGAAAGCCCCAATAATCAGGATATAGACCGGCAGGCGGGCACTGCACGACATAAAGGGGTTGATGAGCATGGTGAGCAACCGGTTGTTGCGGTCTTCAATGGTTCGGGTGGCCATAATGGCGGGTACATTGCAGCCAAAACCCATAATCAGCGGGATAAAGGATTTGCCGTGCAATCCCATCTTATGCATCAGTTTGTCCATAATGAATGCAGCCCGAGCCATATAGCCGGTGTCTTCCATAAAACTGATGAAGAAAAACAGGATCAGTATGTTGGGCAGGAACACAATCACCCCACCCACACCATTGATGATGCCATCAATCAGTAGGTCTTTCAATGGACCCTCCGGCATCATGTTGTTGGTCCAATTGCCCAGTAGGGCAACACCTTGTTCTATCCAGTCCATGGGATATTGCCCCAGTCGGAAGGTGGTTTCAAACATCAACCAAATAAATGCGACAAAAACCGGTATTCCCCATAATTTGTGAGTCAGATAGTGGTCTATCCGTTGTGTCTTTCGTTTGCGCACAATTTTGCTGCTTTTGAAAGTTTCCTGCATGGCCCCGGCAATAAAGCCGTAACGGGAATCGGTAATAAAGGTCTCAAAGTCCTCCTTTAGTTGTTTTTCGGCTTTATAAGCTATCTTCTGAAGTTCAGCAATGATCAGGTTATTGTAATGGTACTTGGCTTGTTGTTCAATAAAACTGAAGTCTTTCTCCAAAACTTTGATGGCCATGTAGCGAATGGTGATGCCATTGTTGGTAAAACCGCTGTTAATAATGGCTTTTTCAAGAGTCTCGATGGCCTTTTCGGCGATGGGGCCATAGTTGATCTGTATTCTCCGCACGATGGGGTCTTTCCCTTCAAAGACATCAATAATCTTTTCCAGGAGATCGGTGATCCCTTTTCCTTTGGATCCGATGGTGGGAATGATGGGCATGCCGAGCATGGTACCCAAATGGACATGATCAAGCTGGGCGCCATGTCTTTTCAGTTCGTCGTACATATTTAAGGCCGCCACCATCTTCACGCCCATATCAAGCAGTTGCGTGGTTAGGTATAGGTTGCGCTCCAGGTTAGTGGCATCCAATATGTTGACCACGATATCGGGCTTCGACTCAATGATGTGGTTGCGCACGAACACCTCTTCAGGTGAGTAGGGTGATATGGAATAGGTGCCCGGCAGGTCGCTCACTTCGAAGGTGTAGTTTTTGTGCGAAAACCTGGCGGTTTTGGCGCCTATGGTTACCCCACTGTAATTGCCGGTATGCTCCTTCGATCCGCTGGCATAGTTGAACAAGGTGGTTTTGCCACAGTTGGGGTTGCCCACCAAGGCAATTCTGATGGTTTTGGTGGTTTCCCGCTGTGTGGCAGTGAATTCCGACTTCTGGGATTGGTTGACATAGCGCTGCCTGGTCGATGTTTCCTCTTTGGGCGCCATGGTAATGTCAATCATCTCGGCTTCGCTTCTTCTGAGCGAAACATAGTAATCAAGAATTTTATATTCAATGGGATCATTCAATGGTGCATTTTTGATTGCCTTGATTTTCTTTCCCTTGACAAATCCCATTTCGGTTATCCGTTTCCGAAATGCACCGTGTCCCCTAACATTTATAATGGTTGCCTCTTGGCCATTCAAAAGCTCTGATAATCTCATTAATGAATCGACGGTTACTGCATACTATATTATTACAAAAATAGTGCTATTGTTTGGCTTCACCAATCCCTATTAATGGGTATTTTTTTATTGGAGAGGATATTTTGCTGTTAAAATAAAATCTGTGTCGTTAAATTTAGCTATTTTTGTTTTGCTAATGATAACCAGCTATTTTGCATGCGCGACAAAAAAGATCCATTTAGTGAGCTTAGGCGGTTGATTCAGGATAATCCTGACCGGGTGACTATTTTGGAAGAGGAGATCGATATCAAGCTTCAAATGGAATTCTATCGTTTGGTGCGGGAAGCCTACAAAAGCACCGAAGTATACGTCTTGGATCAGGTGATTGATGAATTATTCGATGCTGGGGTCGATGTTGTTCAGAAGAAACGAATGCTGGTATTATTGGCCTCCACCGATGAAGTGGCTGCTTTTAGGGCTATTGAACGTTATCGCGAACATCCTGATAACGGATTGGAGAAATGGGCATTGATGGCTTATCAAAGCAGCCGGGTGCTTATTTCAAGTCAGCTACTGGGCGATGTGCCCTTGATTATTGCCACCGGATTGGGCGGACAAGGCCGGAAGCTCCGTTATAGCATAGGGCTGGCTGGTTCTAAGGGGGATGATTTTTCAGAGTTTCAACGCAAAATCATTTTGTCGGAGATGGGGTTTCTTTTGAAAAGCCACCAATCAACCATTGAATCTTCCGAATTCCATGGCGATATTGTGTTGTTAACAGTTTTAATACCTTTGGAGGTGGATGTGAGCGGTTTGTTGGACAAGTGCATTACCGCCATCAATCAGTTTGGCTCCTTCTTGAAGGAGTCGTTTCTGATCACCAATATGTTGAAGATCACCGCCGGGCAGATGCAGGATGAATTGCTGGGCGAACAGAATGTTTTTAATACCGATTTTGAATTAGATTTGACCGATGATGAAGAATAAAATTGTCAATATTGCCATACAGGTTTTGCCGTTTTCTGCCGATTTGGAGGTGTATGATGTTGTGGACAAAGCCATTGAGGTGATTGCACGCTCGGGCGTGAAATACCGTGTCACCCCTTTTGAAACCGTGATGGAGGGCACCTATGAGCAATTGATGGCGGTTGTTTGCGATGTGCAGACGGTATGTTACCAAGCAGGTGTTGATGCCGTGTTGTGCAATCTCAAAATCCAGTCGAACAAGCAGGGGGTGGTGTCCATCGAAGATAAAACGGGAAAATATGATTAAAAAAAAGCACCTTACGGTGCTTTCTGCTGTTATCTGATGTCTTCAAAATCTACATTCGAATAACTGGCCATCTCCAAGTGTTCGTCAAGCGATTCTGTATCAGTTAATTCTAGTTGGTTGGCTTGTATGTAGTCGATGACTTCGTGCAAACCTTCTGCAAATTTCTCAAAATCTTCCTTGTATAAAAAGATCTTGTGCTTTTCAAAGTGGTAACTGCCATCTTCATCGAAGCGTTTCTTGCTTTCTGTTATGGTTAAGTAATAATCGTTTTTCCGGGTCGCTTTCACATCAAAAAAATAGGTTCTTTTGCCCGCTCTGATTGCTTTAGAGAAAATCTCCTCTTTGTCATTTTTTTCTAGCTCTTCTTTATCGAATCCTTCCATTTCGTTTGAATTTTAGGTATGCAAGTTGTAAAATTCAAAAATGGGGATTATTTTATGATATACAAATTTTTTTGTGAATTTTTTTTAAAGAGTGTTTTCAAAATACTTTATATTTTGTTGTCTTTTAGAAGAGGTGGGGCCAAGGAGGGGGTGGGAAATATTTTTTAAAGATTATTTGTATTGCACCACAAAAAAAAAGCCCTATTTTTGTACTCTAAATTTAAAAAAGTTCTTTTGAGATGTTAAGTAGACGATTGCTAAGAGTTAAAGTGATGCAAGTGGTGTATGCCTATTATCAAAAAGGTGATAACACTTTAGATAAAGCAGAGAAGGAATTATTTCATAGCATCTCCAAATCGCACGAGCTATATCATGCCATGCTTCTTTTGTTGACCGAGTTGCGCAGTTATGGCGAGAAGCGGATCGAAGCCGGCAAGCAGAAGATGCGGCCCACCAGTGCCGATTTGAATCCCAATACACGTTTTATTGATAATCAGTTGCTGAACCAATTGGCCAACAATGCCACCTTGTTGAAGTATGTGAATAAAACCGGTGTTTCATGGGTGAATCATCCCGAAGTGATTAAAAACCTTTACCAGGAGATTTGTGCCTCCGAACTTTACAAAGAGTATTTGGCACTGGAAACATCAAGCTACGAAACCGACAAGAAGTTTGTGCTCAAGTTGGTGGAAAAGCTGGTGGCACCTTATGAAGAACTGTACAATGTTTTGGAAGAGCAAAGCATCTATTGGAACGACGAGGCCGAATTCATCATTAGCATGGTTCTAAAAACCTTGAAGGCTTTTGAATTGGTTCAGGGAGAGGATGCAGAATTGCTGCCCGAATATAAGGATGACGATGATTATCAGTTTGTTAAAACTCTTTTTCGTAAGAGCATTGTTAATTACAAGGAATCCTACGACCTGATCAAAAAATTTTCCAAGAACTGGGATTTCGATCGGGTGGCCTTTATCGATATCGTGTTGATGCAATTGGCGTTGGCTGAGATCATGGAATTTCAGCAGATCCCTGTCAAAGTGACCTTGAATGAATACATCGAAATAGCCAAATATTATTCTACTTCTAAAAGTGGCAACTTTATCAATGGCATCCTCGATAAGATTGTCGATCATCTTGTTAGTGAAAATAAGTTGGTCAAGCCATTGAAATCATGATTGTGCTGTTTCGCAAGCTGTTTTCTGCGCTCTTGCTGGGTATCGTTGCGCTCTTTTTGGGCGGGTGTTCTAATGCAAAAAGTAAGCCTTTATCAGAAAATAATGGTGAGCCTAAAATGGTTTTTGAAACAAAATTCAATACATTTGGCGATATTAAGCAAGACGAAGTGGTGGGTATCAGCTATCGCTTCACCAATCAGGGGAACGCCCCATTGGTCATTAACGAAATTCAAAAAGGGTGTGGTTGCACCGAAGTTGTTTATCCCAAGCAAGCCATTCAGCCCAACGGGCGTGGTGTTATTGAAGTTATTTTTGATAGTGCCGGTTTCTCTGGTAAACAATATAAAACGGTGATGGTCTTTTGCAATGATCAGGAGAGCCCCATTCAACTTAGTTTTTCAGCAAATGTCATCAGTGAATATTAATAATAAAATAAAGAAAATCGTATGAACTTATTCTTACAAGTAGCTGCTCAAGGCCAACAAAGCTGGATGCAGTTTATGCCTTTTGTTCTGATCATTGTGGTGTTTTATTTCTTCATGATCCGTCCTCAGATGAAACGTCAAAAGGAGTTGCGCAAATACCGCGAAGCCTTAAAAAAAGGTGACAAAGTGATTACCACCGGTGGCATGTATGGTAAAGTGGCCGAGGTGAAGGCTGACCGTATTATCCTGGAAGTTGCTGATGGTGTTAAGCTTGAATTCGACAAATCGGCTATTGTCATGGATATGAGCGATGCCCAGGCAAAACGTTAAGGATTTATTTTAATAATAGGGAGCCATTAATTACATTTGTGTATTAATGGCTTTTTTTTATGTCTGAGCGTTCAACATTTCCATCCTTTTTTGTGAAGGTGCTTAAGAGTAGGGATTTACCTGTTTTCTTGGTTTTTCTGTTCCTCTCTTTATGCTTTTGGTTCCTCAATGCCTTACGAAAGGATTATGTGACCACAATCGAATTCCCTGTTGAATTTACCCATTTTCCTGATGATGCCGTGGCTGGGTCGTCGGTGGGACAGTCTGTTTTTTTGAAAGTACGCTCCGAAGGTTTCCACCTGTTGCAATACCAGTTTGGGAATGTATTCGACCCCGTGGAGGTTAAGGTCGATCAGTTGCCGCCCTATCAAAAAGGTGATGAGTTTGGTATTTATTTCCTTCCCAGGCAGTTTTCGAGGCTTTTGATGGCTCAGTTGCCCGGTAAACTTGAGTTGTTGGAAATCCTTTCGGACACGCTATTTATCCCCATTCTGCCCCGTAAAACCAAAAAACTGGCGGTGAAACCTTTGTTGCACGTCAGTTTCGAACGGCAGCATTTTAATTCCTCAACGGTTTTTGTCTATCCCGACTCGGTGTTGGTGACGGGAGCTGCCCAAGTGGTGGACACCATGCGTTGGGTGGCCACGGCATTGCTCGAGGAGCGGCATCTTAAGGACACGCTGGTTCGGCAAGTTAAGTTACGAACCGCTTCGGGGCTACAATACAGCCATGACTTGGTCAGGGTTGTTTTGCCCGTGGAAGCTTTTACCCAGAAAAGTGTCAATGTTCTGGTTGTAGCCCGTAATCTGCCCGCCAAGTTTCATTTTAAGTCATTTCCCTCTTCCGTGCGGGTCAGTTTTATGGTAGGACTTAGTCAGTTTGATGATGTTCAGCCCTCCGATTTTTTAGCAGTGGTCGATTTTTCCGATACGGGATTGTCATCGGAACGGTTGAAGGTGAAAATAGAAAAAATGCCTCCTGGGATACAGAATATGAGCTATTCTCCTATTTTTGTCGATTATCTTATCGAAAAAGAGCGTTACTAAGGTTTTTATGCCATTTTTTATGAGATAATATTTGGCACGGCACATTCACTCCAAATTAAGCTGGAATCTGTTGTGTCCTTGAAAAGAAAAGATTTTGCGCATGAAGTATGTTGGATTGACTGGCGGCATTGGAAGTGGAAAATCCACCGTCGGAAAAATATTTTCCGCCCTGGGGGTGCCGGTTTATAATGCCGATTTGGAGGCTCGATGGCTCTCCGATAATGATCCGGTGATTATTGATGGGTTGGTTGCGCTGTTTGGTGCAGATATTTACCGGGCGGGCGTGCTGCAGCGGCCTGTTTTGGCAGGGTATGTCTTCAACGATGCCAATTTGCTCCAGAAGGTCAACGCCATCATCCATCCTGTGGTGGAAAGCCATTTTCTGGCATGGGCTGCACGACAGGAACATGCTCCATATGTGGTGAAGGAGGCCGCCATCTTGGTTGAAAATGGTGGTTACCAACGTGTTGATCATCTAATTCTGGTGGTGGCGCCCGAAGCGTTGCGCGTACAAAGGGTTCAGCGGCGCGATGGAGTCAGTTACGACCAGGTGAAGGCTCGGATTAACAATCAAATGCGTGACGATCAGAAAATGAAATTTGCCGATAGTGTGGTATACTGCGATGAGCACCATTTGGTGATTCCTCAAGTCATTAATATTCATCAAAAACTAGTTTTGTAATGGGATTATTGGGTTCTTTATTCGGTGCGGGGTTGGGATGGTGGTTGGGTGGTCCCATCGGTGCCATCCTTGGATTTATTTTTGGACATGTAACCGAAAGCCGAAGTAGCAGTGCTTCTCCAGCCGGCGACTTCCGGCAAAACCGGGATGGCTTTTTGGCCTCCTTATTGGTGCTGATGGCTGCCGTCATGAAAGCAGATGGTCGTATTGTGCGCTCTGAGCTCGATTTTGTGAAGAAAAGCTTGCTTCAATCATTGGGGGAAGAGCGCGCCACGCAAGCCATACATGCCCTGCGCGATATTGTTAAGCAGGACATTCCAGTCCAGGAGGTTGCCTTGCAAATTCGGGTTAATCTTGATTATTCGGCGCGGCTGGAATTGCTGCATCTATTGTTCGGCATTGGGAAAGCCGATGGCGTCCTCTCCAGCGAGGAGCTGAGTGTGATAGTGCAAATTGCGGGAGCAATGGGCATTTCATCGGCCGATACCATGTCGATCCAAAATATGTTTGTCGACAATGCGGAGGCTGCTTATAAGGTTCTGGAGGTTGATGCTTCGGCTTCTGACGAGGAGATCAAGAAGGCTTACCGTAAAATGGCCATGCGTTATCATCCCGATAAAGTGACGCATTTGGGGCCTGAATTTCAACAAGGAGCCAATGAAAAGTTCCAAAAAGTCAACCAAGCTTACGAGAAGCTTAAGAAATTACGTGGTTTTAATTAATCATTCGCTCTCAATGAATGCTTTATTATCAGCTGTTTGCTGGAATCTCCCCTTTTTTTGCCAGGGGCTTTGGTCGCGATGAGAGCTTGATGATGAAAAAAACTTTTGCAGCAATCATTTTAGTTTTATTTTTGTGTCGAATTTAAAACTGAAATATATGTTGAAAGGGATATTATCTATTAGCGGCCAAGCTGGCTTGTTCAAGTTGGTTTCGCAAGCTAAAAACTCAATAATTGTCGAATCGTTGATCGACGGTAAACGCTTTCCTGCTTATTCAACTTCGCGGGTGAGTGCCTTGGAAGATATTTCAATTTACACCGAAGAAGGTGATGTGAAGCTTTCTGAGATTTTGTTGAAAATATATGAGCACACCAATGGGGGAGAAGCTCCTACAGCAAAGGGCTCGGCGCAGGAATTGAAGAACTTCTTTGAGACAATAATACCCAATTACGACAAAGATCGGGTTTATGTTTCCGATATCAAAAAGGTTTTGTCATGGTATAATTTGTTGGCCTCCAAGAATTTGATTGACCCTGCTAAGGCTGGGCAAGAATCGAGTGATTCTGAAGACAAAGCATAAGTACATGGCCGCGATAGATTGAGCAAAACTTTTGTTGAATGTAAAATTCCTTGTTTGTCAATCACTTGAGCGGTTGCTTGAAAAAAAAGTGATAAAATATTTGGAGTGTAACGTTCGTATATTTTATCTTTGCAGACGTTTTCCAATGGGAATAACAATTAAGTGTTAAGGCACAAGTGAGGTTTTGAGATTGGATTCGCAAAAAAAATAATTTTTTTTCACTGTGGATTTGGAAATTTAAAAACTCTCCTTACCTTTGCAGCCGCTTCAAACGAAAGGGTTTGGACGACAAAAAAGAAAGATACGATCTTTGAAAATATTGGATAAGTGCAAAAGGGAAAAATAAGGTAAAGCGACCCGAGTCAAAGCAGACGAACTTGTAAAGATATTTAAAATTTTTTTTACAATGAAGAGTTTGATCCTGGCTCAGGATGAACGCTAGCGACAGGCCTAACACATGCAAGTCGAGGGGTATCGGTTTCGGCCGAGAGACCGGCGCACGGGTGCGTAACGCGTATGTAACCTGCCTCACACTGGGGGATAGCCTTCCGAAAGGGAGATTAATACCGCATAATAATATTGTTCTGCCTGGGATGATATTTAAAACTTCGGTGGTGTGAGATGGACATGCGTATGATTAGCTAGTTGGCGGGGTAACGGCCCACCAAGGCGACGATCATTAGGGGTTCTGAGAGGAAGATCCCCCACACTGGTACTGAGACACGGACCAGACTCCTACGGGAGGCAGCAGTGAGGAATATTGGTCAATGGGCGCAAGCCTGAACCAGCCATGTCGCGTGCAGGAAGACGGCCCTATGGGTTGTAAACTGCTTTTGTATGGGAAGAAACGACGGCACGTGTGCTGTTTTGCCGGTACCATACGAATAAGGATCGGCTAACTCCGTGCCAGCAGCCGCGGTAATACGGAGGATCCAAGCGTTATCCGGATTTATTGGGTTTAAAGGGTGCGTAGGCGGGAGATTAAGTCAGTGGTGAAAGTTTGCGGCTCAACCGTAAAATTGCCATTGATACTGGTTTTCTTGAGTACAGTTGAGGTAGGCGGAATGTGGTGTGTAGCGGTGAAATGCTTAGATATACCACAGAACACCGATTGCGAAGGCAGCTTACTAAGTTGTGACTGACGCTGAAGCACGAAAGCATGGGGATCAAACAGGATTAGATACCCTGGTAGTCCATGCCGTAAACGATGATCACTAGCTGTTTGCGATATATTGTAAGTGGCAAAGGGAAACCATTAAGTGATCCACCTGGGGAGTACGCCCGCAAGGGTGAAACTCAAAGGAATTGACGGGGGCCCGCACAAGCGGAGGAACATGTGGTTTAATTCGATGATACGCGAGGAACCTTACCTGGATTTAAATGGGGAGTGACAGGCTTAGAGATAGGCTTTTCTTCGGACACTCTTCAAGGTGCTGCATGGTTGTCGTCAGCTCGTGCCGTGAGGTGTCGGGTTAAGTCCCATAACGAGCGCAACCCACGTTGTTAGTTACCAGCATGTAGTGATGGGGACTCTAACAAGACTGCCGGTGTAAACCGCGAGGAAGGTGTGGATGACGTCAAATCAGCACGGCCCTTACATCCAGGGCTACACACGTGTTACAATGGCCGGTACAGAGGGCAGCTACCCCGCGAGGGGATGCGAATCCTATAAAACCGGTCTCAGTTCGGATTGGAGTCTGCAACCCGACTCCATGAAGCTGGATTCGCTAGTAATCGCGCATCAGCCATGGCGCGGTGAATACGTTCCCGGGCCTTGTACACACCGCCCGTCAAGCCATGGGAGCCGGGGGTACCTGAAGTCTGTAACCGCAAGGAGCGGCCTAGGGTAAAACTGGTGACTGGGGCTAAGTCGTAACAAGGTAGCCGTACCGGAAGGTGTGGCTGGAACACCTCCTTTCTGGAGAGTTCGTCACGACGATGATTAATCATCAAAAAAAGACTAGGAATCAAAGTACCTTACTATTAACAATTGCACTTATCTATACAGTCCCGTAGCTCAGTTGGTTAGAGCACTACACTGATAATGTAGGGGTCGGCAGTTCAAATCTGCCCGGGACTACTTAAACAGTTTACAGTAAACAAGGAACAGAAAACAGTTAACAGCTTAGTATTTAATTGCTAGCTGGGTACTGAAAACTGTTAACTGATCACTGAAACTGGGGGATTAGCTCAGCTGGCTAGAACATCCCGTCACGGGAGGGTCAATGGACTCGAATCCTGAAAAAAAGAATATAAAGATTACAGGGGGATTAGTTTAACCGGCTAAAGCATCCCGTTTCGGGAGGGTCAATGGACTCGAATCCTGAAAAGAAAGATATAAAAGATTATGGGGGATTAGCTCAGCTGGCTAGAGCATCCCGTCACGGGAGGGTCAATGGACTCGAATCCTGAAAAAAAGAATATAAAGATTACAGGGGGATTAGCTCAGCTGGCTAGAGCATCCCGTCACGGGAGGGTCAATGGACTCGGATCCTGAAAGAAAGATATAAAAGATTATGGGGGATTAGCTCAGCTGGCTAGAACATCCCGTCACGGGAGGGTCAATGGACTCGAATCCTGAAAAAAAGAATATAAAGATTACAGGGGGATTAGTTTAACCGGCTAAAGCATCCCGTTTCGGGAGGGTCAATGGACTCGAATCCTGAAAAGAAAGATATAAAAGATTATGGGGGATTAGCTCAGCTGGCTAGAGCACCTGCCTTGCACGCAGGGGGTCAACGGTTCGAATCCGTTATTCTCCACCAGGTTTTTAGCAATAAAAATCGAAAAGTTCATTGACATGTTGGCAAATCAAAATAACACACACCTAAAAGGTGTTGGAAGAAAGTAGAGAAGGGCGCACGGAGGATGCCTAGGCTCTCAGAGGCGAAGAAGGACGTGATAAGCTGCGATAAGCACCGGGTATTTGCAAATAAGAATTGATCCGGTGATTTCCGAATGGGGCAACCCGGTATCCTGAAGGGATATCATTCCGCAAGGAAGGCAAACGTGGGGAACTGAAACATCTAAGTACCCACAGGAGAAGAAAACAAGAGTGATTCCCTAAGTAGTGGCGAGCGAAAGGGGAACAGCCCAAACCAATGTTGTTTAGGCAACATTGGGGTAATAGGACCTGTATAATCAACAACAATCGAACCGGAACGCTTTGGAAAGAGCGGCCACAGCGGGTGACAGCCCCGTACGGGCAAGAGCGTTAGCGAGACGGGTATCCTGAGTAACGCGGAACACGTGAAATTCTGCGTGAATTAGCCGGGACCATCCGGTAAGGCTAAATACTCCTGAGAGACCGATAGTGAACCAGTACCGTGAGGGAAAGGTGAAAAGCACCCCGAACAGGGGAGTGAAATAGTACCTGAAACCGTGCGCTTACAAGCGGTCGGAGTCCACATGATGGATGACGGCGTGCCTTTTGCATAATGAGCCTACGAGTTACTTCTCACCAGCCAGGTTAAGCACTTCAGGTGCGGAGCCGAAGCGAAAGCGAGTCTGAATAGGGCGCGATAGTTGGTGGGAGTAGACGCGAAACCTTGTGATCTACCCTTGGTCAGGTTGAAGTCCCGGTAACACGGGATGGAGGACCGAACGAGTAAACGTTGAAAAGTTTTTCGATGAACTGAGGGTAGGGGTGAAAGGCCAATCAAACTGGGAAATAGCTCGTACTCCCCGAAATGCATTTAGGTGCAGCCTCAAGACAGTTTTACAGAGGTAGAGCTACTGATAGGAAGCGAGGGCTTCACCGCCTATCAACTCCTGACAAACTCCGAATGCTGTAAAATGATTCTTGGGAGTGAGGGCATGGGTGCTAAGGTCCATGTCCGAGAGGGAAAGAACCCGGACCATCAGCTAAGGTCCCCAAATATATGCTAAGTTGACCAAACGCGGTTTGGTTGCAGAGACAGCTAGGATGTTGGCTTGGAAGCAGCCATTCATTTAAAGAGTGCGTAACAGCTCACTAGTCGAGCGACCGAGCATGGATAATAATCGGGCATAAGCATATTACCGAAGCTATGGATTGTATAGACCTCGGTCTTTACTCTGGTAGGGGAGCATTCCAGCCGCATAGAAGGTGTTCCGCGAGGGATGCTGGAGCAACTGGAAAAGCAAATGTAGGCATAAGTAACGATAATGGGGGTGAGAAACCCCCACGCCGAAAGACTAAGGTTTCCTGATCAACGCTAATCGGATCAGGGTCAGTCGGGACCTAAGGCGAACCCGAAAGGGGTAGTCGATGGCAAGCAGGTTAATATTCCTGCACCTGCATACCAATAAAAGTGACGGAGAGTTGAGATGGCTGGGGGCTGACGGAATAGCCCGCTGAGCCTAGCCTTCGGGCAAAGCGAAGTCAAGCAAACTCTTCCAAGAAAAGCGAGGTATGCAGCTCGTACCACAAACGGACACACGTAGTTGGGTTGAGTATACTAAGGCGCTCGAGTGATCCACGGCTAAGGAACTCGGCAAATTCGTCCTGTAACTTCGGGAGAAAGGACGCCACTTCAGCGATGGGGTGGCCGCAGAGAAATGGCCCAGGCAACTGTTTAACAAAAACACATGGCTTTGCAAAATCGCAAGATGACGTATAAGGCCTGACACCTGCCCGGTGCCGGAAGGTTAAGAGGAGATGTTAGTCGCAAGGCGAAGCATTGAATTGAAGCCCCGGTAAACGGCGGCCGTAACTATAACGGTCCTAAGGTAGCGAAATTCCTTGTCGGGTAAGTTCCGACCTGCACGAATGGTGTAATGATCTGGGCACTGTCTCAGCCGTGAGCTCGGTGAAATTGTAGTATCGGTGAAGATGCCGATTACCCGCAACGGGACGGAAAGACCCCGTGAACCTTTACTGCAACTTTGCATTGGTTCTGGGTAAGTGATGTGTAGGATAGGTCGGAGGCATTGAATCGGCGTCGCCAGGCGTCGTGGAGCCAACCTTGAAATACGACCCTTTGCTTACTTGGAATCTAACTCCACAACGTGGAAGACATTGCATGGTGGGTAGTTTGACTGGGGTGGTCGCCTCCAAAAGAGTAACGGAGGCTCCCAAAGGTACCCTCAAGACGATTGGTAACCGTCTGTAGAGTGTAATGGTAAAAGGGTGCTTGACTGTGAGACCGACAAGTCGAACAGGTAGGAAACTAGGGCATAGTGATCCGGTGGTTCCGCATGGAAGGGCCATCGCTCAAAGGATAAAAGGTACTCCGGGGATAACAGGCTGATCGCCGCCAAGAGCTCATATCGACGCGGCGGTTTGGCACCTCGATGTCGGCTCGTCACATCCTGGGGCTGGAGAAGGTCCCAAGGGTTGGGCTGTTCGCCCATTAAAGTGGCACGCGAGCTGGGTTCAGAACGTCGTGAGACAGTTCGGTCCCTATCTGTTGTGGGCGTAGGAGATTTGAGAGGCCCTGTCGTTAGTACGAGAGGACCGCGATGGACATACCGCTGGTGTACCAGTTGTTCCGCCAGGAGCATAGCTGGGTAGCTAAGTGTGGAAGAGATAAGTGCTGAAAGCATCTAAGCACGAAGCTCGCCTCAAGATGAGATCTCCCTTAAGGGGCGTTGAAGACGACGACGTTGATAGGCTGCAGGTGTAAAGGTGGTAACACCATAGCCGAGCAGTACTAATTACCCGAGTCTTTCTCCAGTGTTTTATAGTGTGTAGGTTATTTTGGTTTGCCGATTGTCATGAAACTTAAAAGATATTTTAGGTGGTTATAGCGACAAGGTTCCACCTCTTCCCATTCCGAACAGAGAAGTTAAGCTTGTCCGCGCCGATGGTACTGCGTATAGTGGGAGAGTAGGTCGCCGCCGAATTTTGAAGATCCCCTGTTCTGTAAAGAGCCGGGGATTTTTGCGTTTATGTGGTTTTGATCCGCGAATGACGCGAATGACGCGAATTGAACACCTGTGGATTCGATTACGCGAATTTATATCTGGATGGGCTGGGTCTATAGTCCACAGATTCGCTCAGATTAACTCAGTGATCCACATTATTAGCACATTCAACACCTGCGGTGTTGTGGGAACATTGTAATCCTTTCACCCCCCGGTTTCACCGGCGGCTATTCACATTGAAGTCCTTCGGACTTCCCCGCTTTCCGACTATGAGACTCTTCGACTCGACAACTTTTTAAACTCTTCGACTCATAGAACTGATTACTGAATACTGATTACTGTTCCCTGATTACTGATTACTGATCCCTGTTCCCTGTTTCCTGTTTCCTGTTCATCACCTTTCTGATGAAATCACATTGAAGCCTTTGAATCTTTTTTGACTCCTCGACTTCAAGACTTTTTGACTTTTCAACTCTTAAACTCGTCAACTCTTCAACTTTCAAACTGGCCAACTCATAGAATTGATCCCTGCCCCCTGGAAAATGTTCCCTGATCCCTGTCCCCTGGAAAATGTTCCCTGATCCCTGCTCCCTGTTTGTTGAAGAGTTTTAAGCTAATAAATACCTAAAGGCCAGATTTGAAACGTATTTTAACATGGTTGGAAAGCAAAAAATCCCCTAATGTGTTGTAAATTGCACTATTAACAGAAAGCGAATGGGTGAACTATTAACAATTCTAATTGGTGCAGTTTTTATTCTGGGTATATCCATCCCTTTTTTCCCAGAGCGAAGTCTCAAATACATGGGAATGGTTGTGTCGGTTTTTCCCCTTTTAATCTTTGGGTTGATCGTCAGCTTAATCATATCGCTCAATCCTGAATCTTCCATCGTCGTGGACTCAGGGTGGGGCTTTTTCCAGGGAATTGAATTCTCCTTCCGGATGGATGGGTTGAGTTTGATTTTTGGGGCATTGGTGAGCGGTATCGGATTCCTGGTGATGCTTTACGCCAATTATTACATGGCAAAATATGATCGTAAAGCCCATTTCTTTACTTATCTGACCTTGTTTATGGGCGCTATGTTGGGGTTGGTTTTCTCCGATAACCTTATGGTGCTCTTTATTTTTTGGGAAATCACCAGCATCACCTCCTTTTTCCTGATAGGATTCAACCATCATCTTGAAAAATCACGTCAGGCAGCTCAGCAAGCGTTGCTGATTACTGCCGGAGGTGGTTTGAGCCTTTTGATGGCCATCATCATCATTGGGCAACAGACAGGTACCTTGCGCCTCAGCGAACTGGTGGCCAATCAGGTAAACCTGGCCGATTCGGCATACTATCCTGTGATCATAGCCTTGTTGATGATTGGCGCTCTCACCAAATCGGCTCAGTTCCCGTTCCATTTCTGGTTGCCAGGAGCCATGAATGCGCCCACGCCCGTGAGTGCTTATCTCCATTCGGCTACCATGGTGAATGCCGGTGTGTTTTTGCTGATGCGCATGAATCCCATATTGGGTGATACCATGATTTGGAAAAGCGTACTGGTTTTGTCGGGCGGTATCACCATGTTTGCCGGTGCCCTGCTTTCGCTTGGGCAGTCTGACTTCAAAAGGATTTTGGCCTTCACCACCATCAGTGCCTTGGGAACCATGGTTTTGCTCATCGGCATCGACACTACCGAATCGATGAAGGCGGCACTCCTATTTTTTATCGTTCACGGATTGTACAAAGGGGCATTGTTTATGATTGCCGGTATCGTTGATAAGAGCACCGGGACCAGAGATATTCATCGACTGAACAACCTATATGGGAATCTTCCTGGAACCACCATTGCTGCTTTCCTGGCGTTGATTTCCATGGCAGGGTTGCCACCCATGCTAGGTTTCATTGGCAAAGAACTTATTTATGAAGCTAAGATAGCGGTACCTAACCTGGCTTGGCTTATCCTGCCTTTGGGGCTAGCCACAAACGTTATTTTGGTGGGGCTCTCCATTTCCCTTTTTGTCGATCTTTTCATGCCCCGTAAAACCAAGCAACCCTTACCCGAATTCAAATATACCGGGAAGGATTTCCCCTTCCATTTCAAGGCGGGGGCGATTGTTTTGGCTGTATTGAGTTTGTTGCTGGGGCTGTTCCCGTTTGTGCTGAACACTCCGCTAACCCATGCGCTGTTGGTTACAAGGGGCGAAAATGTCACGATCGACCTGAGCCTTTGGCACGGTTTCAATACTGTACTTTTGTTGAGTTTCCTGACCGTGGCGGCGGGCGTTATTTTGTTCCGCTTCCGCAAAGCTGTGATGGCGCAAGCTGCCCGCCTGGCCATCCTTTTGGACATATACCATTTGCCAACGCTTTTCACCAGCTCCATCACCAAATACCTCTCATTTTCGCAGCGGCAGACCTTACGCATCCAACATGGATACCACCGGTATTATCTCATCACCTTCTTTATTGTGGCCATGGCACTGGTTGGAAGTCAACTACTGCTCACCAATGGCGATTTTGACATTGGAGGTCAGATGAGTCCGATAAAGATTCATATTTTACTGCTGCTTCTGGTGTCAGCTTTTTCGGTGGTCTATGCCATTTTCACCCACTCCCGATTGTCGGCCATTTTAGCCATGGGTATTGTGGGCTATGGCGTTGGTATGCTTTATCTGCTCTACGGGGCACCCGATTTGGCCATCACCCAATTTTTGTCGGAAACGGTCATTCTCATCATTTTTGTTATGGTGATCTATTACCTTCCGGCCTTTGCCAAACTTTCGGATAAGAAGACCAAGGTCAGGGACATTCTTATCTCCTTGGGCGTTGGGGCATTGGTTACCCTGGTGGTACTAAAAGCAAGGTTTATCAATCTCGAAAAACCAATATCCGAATTCTTCGCCCAAAACAGTTTGACCCAAGGGCATGGACGGAATATTGTTAATGTGATTATTGTTGATTTCAGGGCTTTTGATACCTTGGGCGAAATCACTGTTTTAACTCTGGCCGCAGCCGGAATCTATTCCCTGTTTCGTTTCAAAATTAAGAATGACAAAATAGATTAACTAAGCTATATGCAAAGCATTATATTAAAAAAGGTATCGAAATTACTCCTGATCATGAGTGTAATACTGGCTGTGTTTTTCCTTCTACGGGGACATAATAAGCCTGGCGGTGGTTTTATTGCCGGAATATTGGCCTCCGCTGGTTTTATTTTTTATGCCATGATTCACGGCACAAAAGCTGTGGAAAAAATAATACGTTTCGATACGCGATTTGTTATGGCTCTTGGGTTAACCCTTTCTGTAGCTGCATTTTTTATCCCTGTTTTCTTGGGCCAGGCGCCCTTGACGGGCATTTGGATCACTCTTCCCCTGTGGCCAGGAGGGGATTTGCCTCTGGGCACACCACTGCTTTTCGACCTGGGGGTTTTTTGTGTGGTTGTAGGCGTTATTCTTTCAATAATATTTAGCATCATGGAGGTACTGGAATGGAACTTATAATAGCAATATTCATTGGCGTTTTATATGCTTGCGGGGTGTACTTGATTCTGCGACGCAGTTTGGTTAAAGTGATTTTGGGACTATTCGTGTTGAGCAATGCCACCAACCTGATTATTTTTCTATCGGGGGGCATTCAGCGGGATGGGGCTGCTTTCATTCCCGAAGGGGCTGAAACTGTGGACCTGCAAACCATTTCCGATCCGTTGCCACAGGCACTGATCTTGACCGCTATTGTGATCAGCCTTGGCCTTTCAGCTTATATCCTGGCACTCAAATACAAGTATTTCGAGGTGACGGGCACACACGATTTGGATCAATTAAAAAACACCGAACAACGATGACGCTACTTTACCCAATTATCATACCACTGCTGTACCTGATTTTTGCCCTGTTCAAGTTCAATTTCCAATGGCGCCAACGCATGGCCATTGTGGCAGCTGGATTGAATTTTTTGGCAGCCCTCCGGATTCTTTTTCTGGTTGAGGGGCAGGGTATGCAGAAGATTCAGATGGGGGCGTGGCCGGCGCCCTATGGCATCACCATGCTGGCCGACCATTTCGGGGCCATCATGTTGCTTACAGCCGCTTTCCTGTATCTGCTGTTCACCATCTATTCCATCCAGGCCATCGACCGGAAAAGGCGCGAAAATGGGTTTTATTTCTTCTCCTTCGGTGTCATTATGGGGGTGAACGGCAGTTTTTTGGCAGGTGACATTTTCAATCTTTATGTATGGTTTGAGGTGATGCTGATGAGTTCCTTCATTCTGATGAGTTTTGGCAATTCGCGCAAGCAGTTGGAAGGATCCATCAAGTATTTGATATTGAACGTTATCTCCTCATTTTTCTTTGTAGCCGGCATTGGCTTGCTCTATGGGAAGATGGGTACCCTCAACATGGCCGACTTGTCGCAAAAGATTGCTGCCTCCAAAGAGTCGTTGGCCGTCATCAATCCGGCGTTGATATTGATTTTTGTGGGCTTCTCCATCAAAAGCGCCCTCTTTCCGTTTTTCTTTTGGCTGCCTGCATCCTACCACACGCCACCTCCAGCCATCACGGCTCTGTTTGCTGCCTTGTTGACCAAAGTTGGCATCTACTCCCTCATCAGGTTCTACTCGTTGTACCTTTACCACGATATGGGTTTTTGGAATCCCTTGATCCTCACCTTTGGGGTTCTGTCGATGGTGATAGGTGTTTTCACCGCCACCTCGCAATATGATTTCAGCAAAGTGTTGTCGTTCCACATCATCAGCCAAATTGGTTATGTGGTGATGGCTCTTGGTTTTTTCACTGTGGCTGGGTTAACTGGCGCCATATTCTTCTTGGTGCACAACATGTTGTCGAAAACACTGGCTTATCTGGTGGCCGGATATGTTCACCAGCAAAAAGGCACGTTGAGCCTCAAAAAACTGGGCGATATTTACAAGGAGCAGCCCATCTGGGGCATCCTGTTTCTAGTAGCAGGCTTCAGCCTGGCAGGCTTTCCGCCGCTCAGTGGTTTTGTGGCCAAATATCTGGTACTGAAAGCAGGTATTGAAGCCGGATACACCACCATCACCATCATAGCCTTGTTTGTGGGGTTGTTTACCCTATTCTCCATGGTCAAAATATGGTTGGAAGCTTTTTGGAAGCCCATGCCTGAACTGAGGCCTTTGCAGCCGAGGTGCCATCCGCCCAAGTCAAATGCCATGCTCGTTTCGGCGGTTATTTTGGGACTTGCCATTGTGGTAATGGGATCGTGGGCGCAGCCGGTGATTGATTTCTGTGGTACCGCCGCCCAGCAACTCTTGTCGCCAGAGGAATACATACGGTTTGTGTTGGATCAAAAATGAATACAAGAACCATAAAAAGAGACTCATGAAGATCATCAACTTTATATTTCTTTGTTTGTACTACATCTTTAAAGTAGCCCAATCGGGTTACAGCGTGGGATGGCGGGTTTTGAAAGGCTATAAGGGGGAGAATGGTTGCATAGTGACTTACCAATGCGGTGATTTGACCACTTATCAGGTGATTCTGCTGTTCAACCTGCTGAGTATGACGCCCGGCTCCATGAGCATTGGGTTGGATGAAGCGACTCGTGAGATAGAGCTTCACCTGATTGATAAAGATGATATGGACGCCTTTTTTAGTGATGCACAAACACTGGAGGGGATGATCAAAAAATCTATTTAAACCACTAATTATGATGACTTCCGACATCCTATTGGAATATGCCGCACTTACAGGGCTAGGTGTTATGACCATCAGCCTTGTTTTCCCTATGCTGAGGCTTTTTAGGGGACCATCGCTCTTCGACCGTGTGGTGGCACTCGACCAGGTGGCCGGCATCATCATCGGCATCATATTTTGTGAGATGATTTACTCGCAAAACCTCATGCTGTTGGATGTGGTGCTGGCTGTTGCATTGCTGCTGGTGTTCAGTTCCATGATTGTGACCCGTTACCTGCTTAAAAAACAAAAAGATGATTGACTATATTATTGCCATCCTCATACTTTTCAGTGCCGGAGGTGTTTTGTTGGCGTCGGCTGGCATGTTGACGTTTAATAACCTTTTGGCGCGCATGCACCTGGTGACCAAGGTGACTTCGTTTGCGCTCATGATTATGCTGATTGCCATTAACCTGGCCTTCCCGGCCTGGAGTACCCTCATCAAGAGCGTGATCATCTTTATCATGCTGGTTTTTCTTTCGCCCATATCTTCTTACCTGATAGCTCAAGCTTCGCGGCAACACAAGGATGTGGACGACAAATGAAAAAGAGGGGGTCTTGATTTTTAAGACACCCTCTTTTTATAAATTAAGGCATAAGCTTTTCCATCAGAGATTCTCCATGTCGATGTCGACAGAAGTTGTTTTCTTGCTTTCAACTGTTACATCGGTCACCATGCCTGCCACAGCCACTTCGTCTTGGGCATTGACCGTTGAAACTACCAAATCGTATTTTCCTGTTGCCAGGAATGAAATGCGATATTGGTTCAGTTGGTCAACCACATCGCTGCTGATGGCATTGGCAAATTTTGGCGTCTCCTCGTCGGCTGGTGTCAGTTCGGCTGGCGTATAAGTGCCTGCTTCGTAAGCATAAACCACCACTTTTGTATTGGCCGGGATATTGGTCACATCACCCCGGATGGCCCCTGCTTCGTTGTCGACCACCAAACGAATGGTTGGCTTGAGGATGTATTTACCCGAACCGGTGGCAACCACTGCTTTGCGCACATCAAAATCGGCCGTCACCGAAACTTCCCCGTTAACGGGCACATCAAACGAGCCAACTGCCTTGTAACCAGTCTGACCTCCAGAGGGCACAAACAAAGGTCTTGTTGTTTGGTCGTTAAACTCTATGTAACAACCTGGATTGCTGATATTACCTTGGTTGTGTTCTGGAATATCGAGCATAAAGCGGATTTGGTTGTAACTACCGGCTTCTAGCTCGAAGCTTCCCATCATTTCCGAAACCCCGCGGGTTAAATCCAATAAATTAAATGTCTTTGACCCTTCAAACTCCTCGGCTGTCACCCACGCTCCGCCATGGTTGTACTGAATGCTGGTCACTGTGATATAAACCCCTTGAATGCCATCGGTATCCACTGGTGCATCGGTCATGGAGAGTGTGAGTGTTCCTTTGGTTGTCTCGGTTTTTTCACAAGCACCCAATACAAATAGCATGATGGGTGCTATCAACAATACAATTAGTCTTTTCATAATTTTATCATTTTAAATTCATTTCCATTGGTTTAACGACGCCCCTTGGCGTTGGAACCCTTTTGGGTTTGTGTGGCCTTTCGGGTTGCTCCTTGCGCATTGTGCGAACGGGCAGCTGCTACCTCCGACCGATGAATGGCGGAACGGTTGGTGTTGCGATTGACGTTGCGGTTGGCATCGCGGGCCTCTTTCCGAACTTCATTGCGCTCCTCTTTGCGCATTTCCTTCCGTTGCTGCTTTTGCTGTTTTTTTTGCAGTTTTGCTTCGCTGGATTGCTCCCGGCTCTTTTTCTCGTTCCGGTATTGGTTTTGATTTTGCACCGCCTCCTTCGTTTGTTGTGCAGGATCTTTCACCTCCTGGTGGATCCTCTGTTGCTCTTTTTGGCGAACATTGCGGTTCGCATCCTGAGCCATTGCCCCGGTCAACATTAAACCGGAGAAACCAATTAAAATAATCAACCGTCTCATAACTTTACCTTTTAGTTGGATTAACAAGTCAAAGGTATTACCGCAATGATGAACTTTTGGTGAAAAAACAAGGGAAGAGGATTTTTTTAATGCGGAAAAATAAATTCAAAGGTGGTTCCTTCTGCTGATGACGACATCACGGAGATTTCAATTCCATGAAAATCGGCAATTGCCTTCACTATGGCCAACCCGATGCCTGTGCCCGCCTCCACAACGCTCTTTTTTTTATTGCGGAACCGGTCAAACAGCGAGTCCAAATTCTCAGCCGGTATGCCATTGCCACCATCGGTCACCTTCACGCGGAAGCGGGAACCGGCAAATCCTGTTTCCACAACCACCGATCCTCCTTGTTTTGAGAATTTGATGCCGTTGTTGATCACATTGTAAAACATGGCAAACAGGAGCGATCGGTTGACTTGCTTTAGGGGCGGATTGACAGGAAGCGCCAGCGTTAGGCGGATGCCTGCATCTTCGGCCATTGGCTCCAATTCCGACACAATATCGGCCAGCAATTCCCCCGCCAGCAACTCATCTTGTTTCAGGTATTGCTGGCTCTCGATGCGGGCGATCAGCAATAAGGATGAGACCAATGCTTTCAGCCGATGGATGGTGCCCAGCGATTCCTGGAGTTTGTTTGCAAATTCCTCGGGAAGGGGTTCGCTCAACATCAGATTCTCCAACTGGCTGCGCATGATGGAGATGGGAGTGAGAAGCTCGTGGGAGATGTTTTGCGTGATCTCTTTTTCCTTCCGCAGCAAATCATCGGCCTTCTTCATCAAATCGGTTAAGGTTCGCTCCAGAAGTAAAAAATCATGGGTAGTGGTTGCCAGTGGTCGCCCGGAGAAGGAAGCTGGCGTGTTGGTGGTTTGGATCTTGCGCACCAATACATTCAACGGTGAAAGCAAACGGCTGGTGTAAACCAGTTCAAAAAGGACGGAAACAACGATGAATAGGAGCAAAAATCCAACGGTTAACTGCCTAATGTTGTGTTCGGCCCGCCCAATGCTGGCCAGGCTCTTTCCTATCTCGAGCAAATAATATTGCCCATCGATGCCTAGGGTGTATCGAAGCACCCTGTAGTCGATCAGCTCGTCATCAACCTGGCGCTGCTCAATCACAATATTATTCCATACTTCATCGGTGGTTGAAACATCGAGCGACACGTACTCCTCATTGAGGAGGTTGTAGCTTTGGAAACCCAGCACAGAATCGGCTTTGAGCAAAGGTTCGACGCCCCATTCCGAAATCTTGTCGATGAATGCCTCCCGTTTGTCCACCAGCTCGTAGTCGGTTTGTAGGAGGTTGATGCGTTCGGCCAAAAAAGGCATCATCAGAATAAAAACACCGACAAACAGCATTTTGAACAGAAGGTTGGCCCTTATCAGCTTGTTGCGTAAAATCATAAATCCATGGATTCGTCAACCACCTTATAGCCAATTCCCCTGACAGCAGTTAACCACTCCGAAGGGGCATGGGCGTTGAGTTTCTTCCTCAGGTTTTTGATGTGGACATCGATAAAATTGCTGTCGTATTGCTCGTCGAGCGTATTGCCCCAGATGTGCTCATAGAGCTGGATGCGCGAAAGAGCTTTGTTTTTATTGATGACCAGGTACAGCAGCAGGTCGAATTGCTTTTTGGTTAGATCTACTTGTGCTTCTCCACAAAAAACTTCTCGTGATTGCGTGTCGATGCTGAATTGGCCGATGGGCACCACATGGCTGGTCAGTTTGAATTTTCGGCGGGCAATGGCATGCATGCGCGACAACAACTCGGGGAAGGCAAACGGCTTGGCCAGGTAATCGTCGGCGCCCAAATCGAGCCCCTTCACCTTGTCTTCGACGGCGCCACGGGCCGTGATCACCAGGATGGCTGCCTCTTCACCAGCCGCCTTGACCTCTTCGATCAAATCCAACCCTTCGTAATCGGGCAAACCCAAGTCGAGCAGAATAAAATCATATTGGTTGACCGCAATCATTTCGGATGCCTCCCGACCGGTATGCACCACATCGCAAATGAAACGCTCCTTCTGCAGGAATTTGCGAATCTCCACAGCCAGGGATTTTTCATCTTCAACAATCAACGCATTCATTTGATGATTTTTACTTCAGCTTAATATACAAATTTATATACAAACAGAAACCTGAACTGGCCGGATATAGTGCATCTTTTTTTATTTCAACGGAATAATAGGGATTGACCTCCAGCGTGGCCTTCCCAAAATCAAGAGCCATGGGTAGCGAAAATTCCAACTCGGTGAGGCCGAACAACTGGTCGTATTGAATGGTTTCTTCTTCTTGGGATGGCTTATTCCCATTCCCATTTTCGTTGCTTGAACTCTCGCTGTAATAGGAGGATAGGATGAAATTCACGGAAGGGTCGATCCAAAATTGCCCCTTGCCTTTTTTCAGTTGTTTGATGGGGAAATAGTGGGAGTTGGCAATCCGCAGGTAGTGGTGCGATTCGGACGACAGCATGGTACTATAAGCCACGTTGGTGTAGATCAGCCGCCAATCGAGTCCGACGGAGGCCGATAAATAGTTGGTATTGTCAAAAAAGGTATCCTTCAATTGGTTGGCCGTGCAATAGCGGGAAAGGGTCAGGGCTGCATCGAAATAGCTGTTGAATGTGTGGGCAATGCCCAGGGAGAAATCGTAAAATGCCACACTGGGTTGAATGCCTGGTAGATGGTAGAGGGCGACATTGGCTGTCAACAGATTGTTGTAGGCATAGGTCAAATCGGAGGAAAGGTACGGTTGGCTTTCCATAAGCTTGATGCCGGAAAAGCGCATATTGCTGCCATAACCGGCACCAAGGATCAAGCTATGCCTTTCATCCTCCACCAAGGTAGAATCGGAATTTTGATTCTGTGAAAAGGCAGAAAACGAAAAGGCCAACAAAAAAACAACGCTGCTAAATCGCATAAGGTCAAGGTTTCTTATTTCAGTACAATACAACCATCACTTTCTGCCCGGTTGTCCAGCTCCGGCAGGTTTGCCAGCACCAGCAGGCTTCCCGGCTCCGGCAGGCCTTCCGGCTCCGGCAGGTCGTGTTATTTGTGGCCGGCGGGCACCTGTCTTTTGATTCACCTCGCGGCGGGCTCCCTTGAGTTTGTTGTTCTTTGCTTTCGCATCAGGCTTTACCGATTCTTCTTGCTGGTTTCCCTGCTGGGCGGTGGATACCTGCTCTTTGCTCTCCTCTTTTTTCTTCACTTCTGGCGTTTGAGCCAACAGTGCCGAATGCCCCGAAGCAAGCAAAAAGGAAAGCGTTGTTATCAAGAATAAAGCTCTCATATCGTTAATATTACTGTGCTTATTGATACACAAAGATAGAGGTTTGAAAATGAATTTTTAGTGAATTTTCAGGCATAAAAAAACCATTTGTCAGGGTTTCCCGACAAATGGTTTTTCTATGGAATGTTTTTTTCATCAGGTTTTCAACGTCTTTCTTAAAATCAAATACCCAACAATTCCGGCAATCAGCGATCCGGCAAAGATGCCCAGTTTGGCCTCGGCCAGCATGGTGGGGGTGGGGAAGGCCAGGGAGGCTATGAATAGCGACATAGTGAAGCCAATGCCGCCCAGAAAGGCCACTCCAATCACCGACATCCAGGACGCGCCTTTGGGCTTTTGTGCCAAGCCCAGCCTAACGGCCAACCACGAAAAGAGGGAGATGCCGATCACTTTACCAAAAATAAGGCTGATGGCCAATCCCAACGACAGCATGGTGAATTGAGCCGTTTGATGCTCCGAATGGCCATAGCTCACCAGCATGATGCCCGCATTGGCCAGGGCAAATAGCGGCAGCACCACGTAATTGATAAAACGGTGCATGGCATGCTCGGCATACTGGAGCGGGCTTTGCACCTCACGTGCCAGGCTTTGGATGTGGTCGATGGCGTCGATCTGTTCGTGGGTCAACACCACATTGTTGTCGGCATCCTTGGAGATTCGGTTGAATTTCCCCAAGACCGACTTGATGGCCTGGATGAAATAATCGGAATCGATGGATGGTTTCACAGGAATGGTCAATGCCACAACCACCCCAGCGATGGTGGCATGAACCCCTGAGTAGAGGAAAAGACCCCAAACCACGATGCCCAGGGTGACATAAACCCAAAGCTGGCGTACGTTGAAATAGTTGGCCACCATCAAACAGGCCACCAGCGTCAACGCAACAAACAGAAACAGCCAATTGATCTGCGAGGTGTAGAAGATGGCAATCACCAAAACAGCCCCCAGGTCGTCCACAATGGCCAAGGCCGTGAGGAACACTTTGAGTGAAAGAGGTACCCGGTTGCCCAACATCGCCAGTATACCGATTGAGAATGCAATATCGGTGGCCATGGGGATACCCCATCCGCGGGCTGCTTCGCCCTCAAAGCCAAAGGTGCTGTAGATGACCACTGGCACCACCATGCCGCCCAAGGCAGCCAACATGGGCAGAGTAGCCAGTTTCAAGTTGTTCAACTCTCCGGCAATCACCTCCCGTTTGATTTCCAACCCCACGACGAAGAAAAAGACAGCCATCAGGCCATCGTTGATCCAGTGCAGGAAGTGCATGTCCAACTGCCAGTCATTCACCATCACTGAAAAATGTGATTTTTCAAAGACCCAGTGGTACCAATCCTGCCAGGGGCTATTGGCCCAAATAACGGCCACCAACGCCATCAGCATCAGCAGCAATCCCCCATTCGACATAATCCGGATAAAGGCTCTCATGGGGGATTCGAAAGCCAATATCCGCAACTTTTCCTTTTTGTTCATTTATGGTTAGTTTATTTGTTTGCAGAAGAAATAAATTGATTGACCACCTCCAGCTTATTTAATGTTCCCACATCGAACCAGAAATGGCCGGGGGGCATGGCAAATTCGCGAATCCCCACCTCCGAAGCACGACCTAGGTATGCATCCATGATGGGGAATTTGCCTTGTTGGGGTAGCGATGCCAAAAATGACGGCTCAATGATGTGGAATCCGCAAAAGGCCGATTCATGGGTGGTTTGTCCCGCCCGGGCAATCCTTTCCTCACCCGATTCGTGATTCACCCAGCCCGACAAAAGTCCCTGCCCATTGAACAGCAGCTGACGGGTGGAGGGGCGCTGCATGGTCATCAAAGTCACCGAGGAGTTCAGTTTTTCATGTGCAGCCATCATCTTATCGAGTGGCGCATTGCAGAACACATCGGCATTGGCCACCAAAATGGGTTCCTCGGGCTTGAATAAGGGGAGCGCCTTCACCAAGCCTCCGCCCGTATCCAGCAGACAGTCCGATTCATCGGAAATAAACACCTGCAGCCCCTCCCATTGGTGCTGGGCCAGGTAAGCAATCACCTGGTTGGCAAAGTGGTGCACATTCACCACCAAATGGCGGATGCCGTACCCGTAGAGGTGGTTGATGGCGTGCCAAAGCAAGGGTTGGCCAGCCACCGGCACCAAAGCTTTAGGCATGTTGTTGGTTAGAGGACTCAGTCGGGTGCCAAGTCCTGCCGCGAAAATCATTCCATTCATAGTTATTTCTTTTCAGGGGTGTCCTTGTCCATCTTCAATGGCTTGCAAAGGTTCTCTTCCTTGCGCGAAGTTAGGCCACATTTTTTGCAACGGTATTCGTGCGTAGGTTTAACCTCCGCACTGGCACCCTCTTTCACTTTTTTGCATCTCTTTTTCGACATAGCAGCTCCTTTAAAGCCCTTTCATCTCCTGCTCCAAATGACGCACCAGCACGATGACGCGGTAGTGCTTTTTTAGGAATGAAGCCAGTTGTTCGGCACAATAAACCGAGCGATGCTGACCCCCGGTGCAACCAAAATTGACCATCAGGTTCTTGAACCCGCGTTTGCTGTATTTGGAAACCGACAAGCCCACCAACGATTTTACCTGCTCCAGAAATTGCGTCATCTCCATCTCTTTTTCAAAGAAAGCGATCACCTCGGGATCTTTGCCGGTTTTGTCCTGATATTGTGGATATTTGCCCGGATTGTGAATAGCCCGGCAATCGAACACGAAACCACCTCCGTTGCCCGACACATCAACAGGAATACCCCGCTTGTAGGAGAACGAATGGATGGCTACGGTGAGCACACCGGCCTCTTCGCCTATGCGTTTGAGTTCCTCCGACTGGGTCACGTCGCGTAGGGCCGTCATCAGCGTGGGCAACGCCACGGGCAAGTGCACTTTCTCGAACAGGTACTCCAGGTTTTGGATGGCGTAGGGGATGCTTTTGAGGAAATGCTCCTTACGCTCGTAAAATCCGCGGAAACCATAGGCACCCATGGCCTGCATGATGCGAATATAGACGTAACCATAAAAGAGGTTGCGGAACTCGGCGCGGTTCACCGGAATGCGGGCTTCGAGTTCGTCCATGTAATATTCCAAGAGCTCCTCGCGCACATCGGCCGGAATATCTGCCTTGGCATCGAACAGCAGGGACGCCACATCGTATTGCAGGGCGCCACGCCGTCCACCCTGGTAATCGACAAACCAAGGTTCGCCATCGCATACCATGATGTTGCGGCTTTGGAAGTCGCGGTAGAGGAAATAGTCGTGCTCGGCTTGCAGCAGGTAATCAATCAAAAGATTGTAGTCATCCTCCAAAAGCTGTTCATCGAAAGCCACGCGGGCCAGCTTCAGGAAATAGTATTTGAAGTAGTGCAAATCCCACAACATGCTTTGCCTGTCGAAGGCTGGGCGGGGGTAGCACTTGTCGAAAGCCACCACCTCGCGACCTGTGACCTGGAAATCGATCAGGGCCTTGAGGGCTTTCTTGTAAAAGTTTTTTAATTCGTTGGGGAAGTCGCTTCCCTTGCGCACCCCCTGCAGGAAGGCATAGAGCGTCACGTCGCCCAAATCCTGCTGCAAATAGATGTGGTTGTCGATATCCTGGGCATATATTTTAGGTACCTTCAGGCCGGCCTGCTTGAAATTGTGCGAAAAAGTGAGGAAGGCCACATTTTCCTTGCAATCGGTATTGTAAACACCTATGGCGCTTTTGGTATTGCCTGCAATGCGGAAATATTCGCGGTAGGAACCCGAAGGGGGCATGGCAACAAAAGATCGGGAAGGTTCACCAGCCCATGCCTCGAACATGTTGACCAGTAATATTTTAGTATTTGAATTCAAGGTCGTGTCGTTTTATGTTGATTACAAATTTACAAAATGATGGTAAAGAAACGAAAAAACCACAGCCACCACAATGGCTGGCAGCATGTTCATGACGCGGATGTTTTTTATTTCGAGGATGGAAAGTCCCAACCCCAGCAGCAGGATGCCCCCGGTGGCCGCCAGATCGTTGACCACATAAGCCGGTAGAAACTCGCCCATGAAAGCGGCCAAAAGGGTGATGCCTCCTTGGTAGAGCAACAGCGGCACCACCGAAAATAGGACGCCGGCGCCCAATGCCTGGGCAAATATCATGGCTGAAAAGCCATCCATCACAGCCTTGGTCATCAGCAGTTGCGATCCCTTACCCAAGCCCTCTTCAATGCTGCCCAAAACAGTCATGGAGCCCATGCAAAAAAGCAGGAATGCGGTGGCAAACCCTTCGGCAAAGCGATCCTTCGAGCCGCCGAAAAAGCCCTTGAAGACTTGGCTGAAGCCCTCCACTCGTTTGTCGAGATTGAGCCATACGCCAATGGCGCTTCCCACCACCAAGCTGAACACCACCACCAGCAGCGCCTCGGCTTTGAGGGCCATCAGCACGCCCAGAAACAGGGTAAAAAGCCCAATGGCCTGAAAAATGATGTTGGTAAACCGTTGGGGGAGTCGGTTTCCAAGTATCAAACCAATGGAACCGCCCAATAAAACGGTGACAATATTGACAACAGTACCTGCAAACAACATGTAAAAAGCTTTAGGCTTGCAAAATATAACAAAAAGGAGACTCAACCAAATCCCTCCAGCTGGGGCTTCCCGTTTCATGCGGGCGGGCGGGTTAAAATTCAGCCAGGTATCCCACCAAATTGGCATCGGTATTGGTCAGGTTGAACTTTTTCCTCACGCGAGCCCTCGACACCTCAATGCTTTTCACATTCTGGTGCGTGATGGAGGCAATCTCTTTGGTGGACATGTTCAGCCGCAAAAAAGCACACAACCGCTCTTCGGCAGGTGTCAACTCGGGGTGACGGGAACGCAGCTCAGAATAGAAATTCAGGTGTACCTGCTGGAAGCGGTATTCAAATTCTTGCCACACTTCGTTGTCCACCTCCGATTGGAGTTCGAGAATGATGCGTTGAACCGAGGGTTTAAGCTCCGGTTTCATGTTTTCTTTCAGGTCGAGCAGTTTTTTTGCCACACTGTTGATCAGCTCGTTTTTTCGCACCAAATAGAGCACGTTGGTGGCAAACTCTTTGTTTTTCATCTGCATCTCATTCTCCAGATGCCTTTTTTCCAATAGAGTCTTTTTGTTTTTGGTTTGCCTGATCACCAACAACAAGAGCACCACCACGATGATGAACACCAGAACCAGGGTGATGAGCACAAAGGCAAAACGCATCTTTTGCTTTTCGAGGTAAACCTGCCGCTCATATTTGCCCAATTCGTAGTTGGATTGAAGTTGAAATGCCTGACGGATGATCTTGTCGTTTTTGATGCTGTCGTTGAGGGCTGTGTAATTCTTATGGGCTATCAGAGCTTTGTTGTACAATCCCATACGCTCATACAACTGGCAGAGGGAGTGGCTGACATTCATTTGGGTTTCGAGGCTGCCAATCTGGATGGCCAGCTCATTGGCTTTCTGGGCGGACAATTGAGCACTGTCGAACTGGTTTTGTGCCAGGTGATAGTCAACCATGAAATGGTGGGTTTTTGCCAGACCATCCAAATCACCAACCCGCGTTCTGTTGTCGATGGATTTCTGAAAATATTGGCGGGCCACACCAAAATTCTTTTTCGTCACCTCGTTCATACCCAGGTTATTGTATATCACGCCAAGCGTATGGTAATCTTTCGATTCCAAAGCCGACCGCAACGCCTCCTGGATGTACTCCTTGTGGCGGGCAACATCACCCATGTTATTATAAATAGATGCAATGTTATTGTACAACACAGTTTTGAACTCGGGGCGTTCCTTTAATATAAACTGTCCTTTGCTGTTGAGGTCAGTTAGTGCTTTTTGGTAGTACGAAAGGGCGCGTTCTTCATCGGAGAGGCGGTCGTAAATGGCGCCCAGATTTACATTCACCCCAATAACTCCTTTGATGTCGTTGATGTGCTCGTATATGGCCAGTGATTTCAGGTAGAGGTTGAGCGACTCCTTGTAATTGCCCAAAAGGTATTCGTTACGAGCAATCACGGTGTTGAATTGTGCGATGCAGGGCTCTTCGTTCAAGGCTTGGGCAAGAATCAGCCCACGGCGGGCATAGGTATTGGAGGAGTGCATATCCCATTTCCCAGCCTCATCGCTCAACTCCTTTAACAACTCCAATTGGCGGTTTTTGTTTCGCGATTCGTTCAGCAGCATCAGCAAACTGTCGGTGGCAATGTGGTTTTGAGCCATCAACAACCCATTGCCGAAACCAAGCAACAACAATACAGAAAGTGAAATTCGGGTCAGCAGCATTCAAGATTCATTTTAGGTTAGGGCATCGGCATGCCTTAACGGCGATACTCAATGGCTAAATATACATTAAAATTGGTAAAATTGGCTCTGCTGTCGGATACATATTCAATGTTAAGGTGGTTTGCTATTGTTAATCAGTGTAGTAGAAACCTATTGCTAAGGTATTTTTCTGATTACTGATTTCTGGTGTATCAATTTTTATAAGGTCTTTTTTTGCTGTGATAGCGTTTTAGGTAAGGTTGGTTTGGATGATAAGGATTGGGATAGTCCTAATTTCGGGACAAAAAGCAATGTCGAAAAAGCCCACAGAATCAGCAGAGGATAAAAAGATAAAAAAGCTTATCAAAGAGCGGGAGGCTAAAATTGAAGCCTTCAAAAAACTATTGAAGAGTATTGAAAGCAAACCCAAAACGTAATTTCTTTTTTAACTTAAACATATATTTATGAAAATTAATCTGATTGCCTTGCGAAGTTGTTTATGGCTTTGGCTATTAACATTCTTTGCAATTAATGCAACGGCCCAATCCTTCTCGGAGGGCATGCAGACAGGGGTTTTACGCATCAAGGTAAAGCCCGAACTCGTCCAGGCCCAGCCTGGAGGTCTTAAAACCAAAATGCTCAATGATGTGGCTGTTACCGGCATCAGGGCACTGGATGCCTTGAGCGAACAATACGATGTGAAAAGCATTGAACGGGTATTTCGTTACTCACCTAAAAACGAAGCTCTCCACCAGAAGTATGGTTTGCACCTGTGGTACACGGTGACCTTTAATGCCAAAGCATCGCCCAAACAATTGAGTGCGGCTTATGCCAAATTGAATGAAATAGAGCGGGCTGAACCGGTGCTTGAAAAAACCATGGTACCGTATGCCTTGACCGAATTGAAACCTTCGGCCAATAAGTCGGCTGCGGCACTTCCTTTCAACGACACCCACTTGGATAAGCAGTGGCACTACAGCAACACCGGACAGAACGGTGGAACACCTGGTAGTGACATCAATCTTTTCAACGCGTGGCAAACCACTGCAGGAAACCGCAAAGTGATTGTTTCGATCCACGACACCGGCTTGGATGTCACCCATGAGGATTTGGCCGACAACATTTGGATTAACGAAGCTGAGCTGAATGGCATCAAAGGGGTGGACGATGATGGCAACGGTTATCGCGATGATGTTTACGGCTATAACTTTTCCGATAACGTACCCGATATCTCCAAAGGGGATCACGGAACCCACGTGGGAGGAACCATCTCTGCGGTGAACAATAATGGTAAAGGTGTATCAGGGATTGCCGGGGGAACCGGTAACCATGATGGCGTTAGGTTAATGGCCTGCCAAATCATGGGCGGATCATGGACCGACTTGGTTGCCGAATCATACGTTTATGCAGCCGATCATGGTGCTGTTATTTCACAAAACAGCTGGGGATACCAAAATCCTTATAACTATGAACAAGTGGTACTCGATGCCATCGACTATTTTATAGCCGAAGCCGGCCGCAATACCGACAGTCCCATGAAAGGTGGGGTGGTGATTTTTGCCTCGGGCAACAGCTCCACCGACTTGCCTATGTATCCTGGATTTTACGAACCAGTCGTAGCTGTTTCGGCCATTGGCCCACGTTTTGAGCGTGCCCCCTACTCCAATTATGGCGACTGGGTGGAGATTTCGGCACCTGGTGGAAACAACGATTGGGGTACAGCCAGTTCGGTTTTGAGCACCATTCCCAACAACAAATATGGCTATATGGACGGCACCTCTATGGCCTGTCCCCATGTTTCGGGCGTCGCAGCGTTGATTGTATCGCGCCATGGCAATGCCACCTATACCAACCAGATGCTGAAAAAAGCGCTTCTGACCGGCATCTCAGACCAGATTTACAAAATTGAAACCAATGCACCTTACCAGGGACTCCTTGGATCGGGCATGGTGGATGCAGTAAAAGCCATTGCGCAGGATCAAAAAAAAGCGCCCAATGCCATTTCTACGCTTTCGTTGAAAGGGATTGCTCAGGATTTTGCCAACATACAATGGCTTGTTCCTGCCGATGAAGATGATGATCTACCCGTTGAATTTGAGGTGCTTTATGCCACCAATCCGCTAACGGCCAGTAATGTGGCTTCGGCCAAATCAATAAAACTGAAAAACACCCAACCTGTAGGTGCCGAAGTTAGCCTCGAAATCAAGGATTTGGCGGTACTAACCACCTATTATTTCTATGTGCGATCCATCGACCGTTGGGGCAATGTAAGTGTTTTGTCGAATGAGGTGACCGGTACAACCAACCGGGGACCAAAAATCAGCGCCGATATAACATCCTTGACCACCACCATTGATGTAACCAACTCAACTCAAGGATCGGTTGCCTTCAATATCCTGAATGGTGATGAGGGGTTGTTGAAATGGACTGGTGAAGTTCGTCACATCAGCAGCCAGGATTACAACCGCAGCAGCTTCCAGTATCCCACATCGGGTGTGAAAGCTGGCCGTCCTGAAATTGGCAAATTGCAATTCCAGGCTGAACAATCCGAAGGGTTAGTAACACCCTACGGCCAGGAAATCTCCAGTAAAGAGTATTTGTTCTTCAATCCTTATGGAGGTTTGTATGTGATTGGTGAGCAGAATTTGAAGTTAACCAATTCCATGGCTTCCAAGTTTGTGGTCACTTCACCCGAAGGTTTTAACCTGACGCATGCGAAAATCCTGTTGAAACACGACAACACTACCGGACCGGCTATTTTTGAAGTGCGGGTTGGCGAAACGCTCAAAGATGCCAAAATCACCTACATCGAAGAGCGGAAGAGTAGTACGACTGAATCGGCCTTCCACAACTTTGCTCTGAAGGAACAAATCTTCTTCCCACAGGGATCTACATTTTGGATGGTGGTGCATGTCCCCTCGGGCAACTTGTACCCCCTTGGATGCGGTTTTGAAGTGGAAAAAGAGTTGAGCGACTATAGCTTCTACAGCTCCAATATGGGCGAAACATGGAATAAGTTGGAGGATGTCTATTATGAGAACCGTCTGGTTTGGGCCATGATTCCACAGGAGAAATTAAAAACCATGGGAGAGTATGTCACCCTGATGCCCGATGGCGGTGAGGTGGAGTACAACAACTCGGTTGAAGTCACAGCCCAGGTGGATGCCAGCCAGATAGTCAACGGCACTTACAAGGCCAATCTGTTGCTTCACAGCAACGACAAGGATCAGCCCATTGTCAGGATCCCCTATAAACTCGAAGTGCGTGGCCACAAGCCCAAATTCAATCTGCCCGAAATTATTGATATGGGTAGTTGCCTTTTGGGACAATCCATCACCAAAACCATTGAGTTGAACAACTTGGGCTATGGTGCGTTGGCTTATCCTTCGGTAAAACTGTCGAACCCCCTTTTCAAAGTCAAAGGCTCGTCACCTTACATGATATCGGCTCTTGGCACCCAATCGCTCACCATCGAATTCAAGCCCGAAAGCAGCGGCAATGAAAATTGCATATTGACCATCAGCGACAGCAAAGGCAATTCATTCTCAACCAACCTGTTTGCGGTTACTGCCGAGCCGCCGGTGATCACCATCACCCCTGAAAAGATGAGCCATTCCGGCTTGCTTATTGGCGATGAGGCGCAAGGATCATTCACCATCAGCAACACCGGGAAATATCCATTGAAATACTATTTCCCATCGTTTGCCGATGCTGGGGCAACCCAAACGGCCATTGATAAGTATGAGCATTTCTTTGGGTACCAATACCTGGTGACCAACAGCGAAGAAGAACTGCAATGGAAGGATATTGCCACAACCGGTACCGACCACTCTGCCGACTTGAAAAACCTGTTCAATACCTACCTAGAGGTTGATCTGGGCTTTGGATTTCCATTCTTTGGGAAAGTGGAGCAGAAGGGTTACCTGACCCGATATGGCATATTTGCCTTCGATCAGAATTCCGCCTTTAATGTGCAACCATTGACATTCAAGGATTCCGAATCAAACGACCGCTTTATATCGGCCTTTGGTATGGGACTCGACATGTCGGGAAATGCCCGCATATTCACCCAGCGCTTCAGCGACCACTTCATCATTCAATATCAGGATTGCGGCATCGCCCAATTCGATTGGATGACTGGCGAAAAAGTCATGCTTCCGGTGACCTTCCAAATCATCCTGTTCGACAATGGCGACATTGAATACAAATACAAGAATGTCAACATGGTAGATGAGTATGCTCGCATGGAGCAAGTCATGTTAGCCATTGAGGATCAAACCCTTGTCGATGGATTGTGCATCAATGACCTTTACTACCAAAACCTGATGGTTGAAGACAATGTGAAGATCCATATTGCCAATTCAGGCTATGGTGCCGTTGAGATTTTGAACAACACCAGGGGCACTTTATTGGTTGGGCAATCGGCTGAGATCAATTATAAACTCAATACCAATAAATTGAGCCAGGGCATGTTCACCGAGAAGGTAGCCATTCTATCCAACGACCCGGTAACCCCCAATGCTTATGCCCTGTTCGATATTGAAATTGTGGGGGGTGGTACAGCAACGGTTAGTGCCGATAAGCAGGAACTTGACTTTGGAAAATGCTTCAAGGGTGGTGCTAAAGCCATGGAAGTGCAAATCAGCAATTCTGGCAACGCTTCTGTCAACATCAACAGTGCCAGTTTGAACAGCGACCGCTTTGCCATCAGCATAAATGAGTTCCCCTATGATCTCAAATATCGCCACACGCTCTATCTAAGAGTCAACATCAACACCGACCAAATTGGTATGTTTGAGGATGTGTTAACCCTCAATTATGGTGATAACCAAACGATCGAGATTCCGCTCAAGGGCGAAATTACCCCTGCGCCAATGATCAGTGCTTCGTTGGATGCCATTAATGAAACACTGGCTGCCGGCGACAGCAAACAGTTGCAGATGACCATCTCCAACGATGGTGGCTTCGATTTGGAAGTGGCACCCAAAGGCAACGAATGGATGGTGGTTTCTGAAGCCACACCTTCCGAAAATTCAGTGGCCGATTATTCCTTGGTATCCAATGAAAAAGGATCCACCGATGCCTTGTATAACTGGATTGATATTACAGATGGCTACAAATTCCCGATGGCCGACAGCCCCGACGAATACTTCAACGAAGTGGAACTTCCCTGGGAGCTCACCTTCTATGGTAAAAAGTACTCTAAAATCTATGTGGCTTTCAATGGATTGATCTGTTTCGACAAGCTCGAATACCAGGAAGAGTTCTACTTTGGACAGTACGAATACTCACCCAGCCCAAGCCAGCCCAACAACTACATTGCTGCCTGTTGGGGTTATCTGGGCCCAATCTACCAGGAAACGCCAGGCAAAGAAGGTTTTTACATTAAGGCCTTCGAAGATATGGTCGTGGTGTCGTTCGAGGATTACATCAATGGCTTTGGCATGGGCGACCCTATGTCGGCTCAGGTTATTCTTTATAAAAATGGCAACATTAAGTTGCAGTACAAACTGGGCAGTATGGACTGGACCGCTTCGCGTGTTGGCATCAGTGCCGAAAATAGCGATGGAACCAAGGGCGTGCAGATCTCTTTCTATGAGGAAAGTCGCATTAAGGACAAGATGGCATTCATTCTATCGCCTAGCACGCACACAAGCATTGCTCCAGGAGCTTCAGCTGATTTCAATGTGACAGTGGATGCCACATCGTTGATTGGCGGAAATTATCAGGGAGAGTTGATGCTGGCCAACAACACACCCGACCATGGCGATTTCAGCATCCCTGCGCAATTGACCGTAGAGGGCAATGCAGTGATCAATACCGTTGAATCCATCGATTTGGGCGAAATTGTCATTCTACAAGTTCTGGATGAATATGGTGATGAAATATACCAACCCTATTCCAAAGAAATTGAACTATCAAACGTAGGCAAAGGTGCCTTGGAGATCTACCAAATTGGCATGGAAAACGCCTTTGAGATGGCCACTTCATCGTGGATGAATGTTTACATTGATGGCGTATGGGGCGGATCGTACCAGTGGGTGATGACCGATGATCCTTGGAGTATGACTTACCCCATCGTGTTGTTGCCTGGCGAAAAAATCACTCTGAAAGCCCAGGTCAACCCAACAGAAACTCATTCGTTGATTGAGGATCGCCTGATGGTTGAATCCAACATTGGTTCCTTGGCAATTCCTTTTACAGCAAATGCTATTTTGCCACCGGCCATGAGTGTCGATGAGGCGGGTGTTACTGTGGTGGCCAATAATCGTAACTTCAAGGAGTCACGTAAGTTCACCATTTCCAATGCCGCCGGACAATCGGAACTGAGGGTGAACTGCCTGCTTGCCTTTGACCGTGGAGAAGCTGCATCGGCAGCACCTCGCAAGCAAACAACCATGGCGGCCAATGCCACGCCTGCTGCAGAGCTGAAAATGGTGGACGCTGCTCCCGTCAGCGCCAGTCCAGCAACAACTTATGCTGCTACAGAAGAGAGATCCTTGAGCCACTCCGACAAGGAGCAGGCCGAAAACTTCATTGGCTTTGGTGGCGGAGTTGTGTTTGATGCCGCAACCAGCTTTAAAGCACCAATCAATGGATTTAACCTGACCGATGTGATGACTTTTATTCGCCTTGAGGAGAATACCAGCATCCAGATGATGGTGACCATCCTGGCCGGAAAAGATATTAATTCGGCCACAACACTCTTTACCCAAACCTTCGATATCGCAAGCGAAGGGGATGAGGTGAACAAGGGCAACTACAGGCGAATGAAACTGAGTGAAAACCAGATTATGCTGCCTGGTGAGGTATTTCATGTGGTGTTCAGCTATCCTTCCGAAATCAAGTACCCACAAGGTATTGTTGAAGTGGGTGAAAATTCGGGTAACCGTTGCTTCTATTACGACACATCCAATAGCCGTTGGGCCGATTTCAATGCCATTGCTGATTTTGCTGAAAAAGCATTCCTAGCCAAGGCTGTTGAAGCTGAGTACAAGAGTGCCGCTTGGGTGGAACTGAGCGGGGAAACCGCCTTGACCATCCCTGCCGGTGCAGAGGCTGATGTGACGCTTGATTTCATTGGCGGATACGCTCAAGGAGCCAAGAATATTGCCAGCTTGGTAATCAGCAGTAACGACCAGAAGAATTCTGAAGCTGAAGTTCCTGTTACCATGCTGATGAATCAAGCTCCTGTTTTTGAAACGGGTAGTGAGTGTCATTTCAACATCAGCGAAAATGAACAGCTGGATGTGACTATTTCGGCAACCGATGCCGAAGAGAATGCCATCACCATCACCACCAATGCCAACATCACCGGCTTGACGGCTACACCTTCTGACAACCAGTTGTTGATCAGCTACCATCCTACATTCGACGATGCCGGAAGCTACCAGTTCACAGCTACGGCTACCGATGAGCATGGCAATGCAACGGAATGCGTGGTGCATATCGAGGTGGCTCAAACCAACCGGGCTCCTCAAGTGGTGGCCAACATCGAGAACAAGAACTATCGCTTAACCGAGGACAATGACTTCATCAACTTTGCTGATGTATTTGCCGATCCCGATGGTGATGTACTGACCTTCAAAGTGTCGAGTTCAACAGAGGCGATCGTGGAATGTTATGCCAGCGAAACGGCACTCTTTATCCAACCGCTGACCATCGGAACCACTATCTTGACCGTGACAGCAACCGATGCACACAACATGAGTGTCTCTACCACCTTTACAGTGGAAGTGATGAACCGTGTGGGCATCGATGAGTTGGTGAATGCCGGAATTAAAGTTTATCCCATCCCCGCCGATGATTTTGTCAATATCCAATGGAGTCAACTGATTCCGGGTAATGTCATCATCAAGCTCAACGGTGCCGATGGAAAACTGTTGAAGGAAAAGACCATTGAAACCTCATCGTTTGCAGGTGAGTACCAGCTTTCTTTAACTGGTTTAAGCTCCGGAATCTATTTCATTGAAATGGTTTCGGAAGGCGAGAGCATCACCAAACGAGTTCTAAAAAAGTAAGCAATTAAAAGACGGGACCAGATTTCTGGTCCCGCTTAAACAAAAAGATTTAAAATGAAAAAAACAATAAAACTCAGCAGGCTGGTCTACCTTTTATTCTCAATAATGGTTGTCACTGCCTGTAGCGATAAGGAAGATATCGACTCCGTTGCCCCGGTTGTTGAGCTGTTGAAGCCGGTCAACTCTGATCTGTTTCTGCGTGGTGGAGCCATTGTGGTCAATGCCAATGTGTCCGACAATGTCGAGCTTAGGGATATGGAGATCAGTCTGGCAGCCCTGAAAGCCGCCAAAGGCATCGACACGCCATGGACCCCCGATGTGCAAAAAATTGCGTTGAGCGGTAAGGAGCAACAGATTCGAAATATCGTGGCCTTCAGCCAAATCCCCAACGATATCATGTCGGGGATGTACAGCCTCTCCATTCAGGTGAACGATATAACTGGTAACATTGCCAAAACAACCGTGATCATCACCATTGAATGATTGATGGTGTGATTCTGTAATTTGATAAAAAGCCCCTGATGGGGCTTTTTTTATATCGAACTGGGTTATAGGTTTTTTTGTTGTCATTGTTTCCTGGTTTAATCCGCTTCTGGGTTGTTATGCTGTTGGCTTATAGTCTGTTATTGGAAGGTAGGAATGCGATTTTTCTCCTCCCCTCGGGGAGGCCGGGAGGGGCTTTCGTTAATCACATTACGACCTCCGGTCGTTCAATTTGCTGAAGACTTCTGAAAACTGCATTGAATCTTCAAATCAGCCGCATTGCGGCGAAATCTTCCAGTAGAGTGCCAAGTCCGAAGGACTTGAATGTGAATAGCCGCCGGTGGAACCGGTGGATGATGGGTTGCAACAACTGCACAACACCGCAGGTGTTGAATGTGCTGCCAAGTACACGGATTTTGTTCGTCGGGAACACCGATTATAACAGATTATCGCTGCTTTGCGGTGTTCGTAACGCTGCTTGTTGGTGCGTTGCTTGCGATGACTTGGAAATAAGGGGAGATTAACACTGATGTTACTGCCCGATGCGTGGGTATGGCTTCACTTTGCTCAGCCAGAGAAGCTATTGGATTCAGCTGTTTTGTTGTGCCATCTTTGGTGTGCTTTGCTCTTGATGTTGCTCCGCCTGGGCTGCGAGCCTTAGAAATATTGAAAGTCCTGAGGTCAAACAGTCTAGAAGTCGTTCAGTCTTCAAGAGCCCTAAAGGCTGCTGGGAACGACCTCGGCTGGTGAGCCTTCTACAGGTTTCAGTGAACCGTAATCAGAGAACAGATCGCAATGATTATGAAACGGTTTTTACATCGAATTCTTTGAATTTTGACACCCTCCCAACTGGGAAGGAACGGGGAGGGGCTTCATTTCAGCCGCGTAGCGGCGAAATCTTCCAGCAGAGTGCCAAGTCCGAAGGACTTGAATGTGAATAGCCGCCGGTGAAACCGGTGGATGCCAGGTACATGATAAAAGCACAACGCCGAAGGTGTTGAATGTGTTGATTTTGAGGGGGTGCATATGATGTCTGGTTTATCCGTTTTTTTGTTGACATTATTTCTAGTTCAACCCGCTTCGGGGTTGGTTGGTTTTTGGGCTCCTGAACCCGCGGATTCCATCCGCGGTTAATCACATTACGACCTCCGGTCGTTCAATTTGCTGAAGAGTTCTGATTGCTAGCGGTAAGGAAACCCGTGTTGCGACGTAAGCTTCCATTCGTAATTAAATTAAGGTGGTTATATTTGGTTTTAGGTATATTATTATTTACCTTAGTTTGAACTTAAAACGGGATGAACCTGAGGCTGGTCAAACGTTGTTTGTATTGTTTGTGAGGAAAAATTGCGAAAAAAATGTTGTTGGATGATTTAGAACGAGCCATTAATAAAAATAAATAAGTATGAGACCGTTTAAAAAAAAGATAAAGATAATAGTTGAAAAGACTGATACGGGATTTTCTGGATTTTCAGAAGAGTATCCAGTCTATACGACAGGAAAAACAATTTCGGAATTGATGGATAATGCGCTGGAAGCTGTTAACCTGAATTTTGAAGATCAGAATCTAACGTTGACTCAAGAGAATCTGAAATTTGAGATTGATTTCCAGCAATTTTTCCAACACTATAAGGTTTTGAATGCCAAATTTTTAGCTGAAAAAATCGGCATGAATCCCTCGTTGTTGTCTCAGTATGTTCAAGGTCGCAAAAAGCCTTCCGATATGCAAACAAAGAAAATCTTGCATGGCATTCAGCAAATCGGGCAAGAGCTGTCAGAAATCAATCTGATTTATCGGCATTGAATGTGGGATGCTTTTTGATTTAACCGTGAATCATCTCCTCCCTTTGGGGAGGCTGGGTGGGGCTTTTTTCAATCCCAGCGGTTGTAAACCACATTGATGTGATCCACCATGTCGCGCATCACAAAGAAATAGCCCACCTCTTCGGCCTCTAGGTAGCAGACCTCCGACCAGTTGCGTGCCACATCGAGGTGTGTTTGAGCAAACCTATCGAAGGTGATCTCCTCAGCCCTCTCGTCGTTTTCTTTTTTTAGAGCCAGGATGACCGCCGCTTGGGCATAGCTCTCGCTCCATCCGTTGTATTTGTTTTCGTGGTCAGCCATCTCATCTTCATGGATGGTGATGCATTTTGAATCGGCTACAATCATCGTTTTATTTTTAGGAGTTTATTTTGCCTCGAAATTGATCCCTGCCTTGCGGGCTTGGGCATGTTGGAATTGCCTTGCAATGGCGTATAGTTTGCCATCTTTCACCAATTTGGCGCCAGTCTGCTTAAACCAGAACGAAACATTCGCAATTGTGTTTTTCCATGGTAAGCGGGTTGATTTGTGTTGGTAAAATTACAATTTATTATTCATTACCTTTGCAGCGGGAATAGAAAACAGGAGCTATGGAAGTGATAATCATCGAAGATGAAATTTTGTTGGCCGAGGAGTTGAAAAACGAGTTGGCCCTCATCGACCCATCCATCCGGGTGGTGAAGCAGTTGGGAAACGTGGCCGATAGTGTGGCATGGCTCCGGGAAAATCGTTGTGACCTCATTTTTTCAGATATAGAATTGACGGACGGCCTTTCATTTGCCATCTTCAATACGCTCGACATCAACATCCCGGTGGTTTTTACCACTGCTTACAACCAATATGCCATCAAGGCTTTTGAAACCAACAGCATTGGCTACCTGCTGAAGCCCATCGAAAGCAAGGATTTGCAAAAAGTGCTCGACAAGTACCGGCAGCACCAGTTGCCACAGCCATCCATCCACCACCTGATGGAACAATTGGGTGGCACGACGCAGGCTACCAAGGCCTCGCGTTATCTGAACCGATTGATACTGACCTTGGGGAATATCCAAAAGCCGGTGTCGGTTGATGAGATCGTCTATTTCATGGCCGATGACCGTTATTTGTTTGCCGTTACGCAGGGAGGGAAGAAGTACTACTACGATGCGACCCTGGCTCAGTTGGAGAATGAGTTAAACCCCGATCTTTTCTTCAGAGCCAACCGGCGCTATTTCATCAACAAGAACTTTGTGAGCGAACTGAAGACCATCAGCCGTAGCCGATTAGTGGTGAAGATGACCGAGGAGGCGAGCGATGAAATAGTGGTGAGCTATTCCAGGTGCAAGGAGTTTAAAGAGTGGATCGTAAGCTGATGAAGAGCGTCTTATTCAATCGTTGGAATCTGCTGGCACTGCTCCTGCTGTTGGCCATCTTTTCTGCTGGAACTTATTGGATCAGGCAGAAGATGCTCCGTCAGTCCGACCAGGTGACCCAATCGTTGATTCATGGCAGCACCAAAGGATATCATAAGTTTTTGCAACAGTATTTCGACCGCTACAGCCGTGTGTTGACGCAATTGGATCATTCCTGGCCCGGATCCGATCCTGCAGCATCAACCCTCGAGGGAGAGCTTCGAACGCTGTTGATGGCGGACAGTGCCATTGTGGCTGTTGGCGTGTTGGATCACCATCAATTGTGGGCAGTCCAAGCCGACAGCATGGTGGCTCCATTGCCCGATATGCGCGGTTTGCTTCAGCCTGATCAAATGAACAAGCGGAATGGGCAGGTATATCAGGAGCGCTATCTTTTCCTTGGCGGTCCAATGGCGGACAATCCCCACTGCTGGCGGGGCATATTGGTCGATCTGCTCCAGATGCACCAGCAATTCATCGGGAACAACATCTACACCTCCATCTACCAGGTTGTCATCAACCAGCACCAGCAGTGTATTTACCATCCCGACATCGCGCTGGTGGGCAAGCATTATCCGCTGCCCGATGGTTTCATTATTGATGGGCAATTCAATCCCAGGCTGTTCGATAGTTTGCATATCGCCCCATCAGAGTATTTGCAGATGGCCGTGTTTAATGAGTACAACCAGCTCCCATTTTTGGGGCAGACTTGGATTGTCATGAGCGTGTCGCCCGGTTTTGAGGTAAAAGATATGATGGCTGAGCAAGAGCGCAATATGGTTCTATTGTTTCTCTTGTTCCTTTTTTTGCTCATTGGCATCATGGTGTTTGGCATCATGCGCTGGAAACGTGAGTTTTTGCTTAGGGCCTCTTATGAGCAGGAGCACTTGAACTTGCAACTGAAACACGAGAAGCAGAAGAGCGAGACCATCTCTATTAAGTTGGAACTCTTGCGGTCGGGCTTGAACTCCCACTTCATGTTCAACTCCCTGGGCACCGTTAAGGCATTGCTCAGCAAGCAGGACGAGAAGGCGCGCAGTATGTTGTCCGATTTGTCGCAACTGTATCGTTATCAGTTGCGCATAGAGGGCGAACCCATGGTAACCTTGCAGGAGGAACTCAACTTTACCCAAACCTATGTGGATGTGATTAATTTGCGGATGAACTCCTCCATCATTATGGAAACTAACAACTTGGGTGATTATCTTGATTTTAAAGTATTGCCGGTCTCCCTGCAGGTTCTGGTGGAGAATTGCATCAAGCACAACGTCGCCTCGGAGTTTCATCCCTTGGTTATCTCCATCGAGGTGAGGGATGGTCATATTGTGGTGGAAAACGAGCTGAGACCAAAAGTGGCCGTGGTGGAAACCAGCGGGAAAGGGTTGCAGAACCTCAATGCCCGTTACCTGCTCTTGACTCAGAAGGCGTGTACCTTTAAAAAGGAAAACGGTCGTTACATAGCCACCATGCCGTTAATCAGAGTCTGCTGAAAAAAGAATAATTCACATTGATACAGATGGTTAGATATATTTTTGTTGAGATTAGTGCAAGGCTTTATAACTGTTATCCTGAATAAGCTTTCAGTTATCAATGAACAAGAGTCTCTGTATATAACCGCCTCAGAGTAACGTAAGTTCTTTGATGCCATTGAGAATAATATTTCTATCAAAAAATGGCGTTAAGAATTGGAGCGCAGCGGAAATCGACGAAGTCCTTTGAATGACAATATGCTTGAGTCAAATTGAGATTGTTTGCCGTTAAAAAGCCCGCGTAGTAAGTCAGGCAAGGCTTTCGCGGGGTTTAGGCAAACGAGCTCAATTTTAGCCATTTATCTGCAGCGGCGGCTCTCTCTGTTTACTCTCTGCAGCTGTAGGCAGAGAGTAAAAGCCCGTCCGGCTTGAGGACAAATTATTGAAATGGATGGGGTTTGTTGACATTTTCAGCAAGTCCTAAATATGGCTTTCAGCCATTAATGGCCATATTTCAGTTCAACCCACTTCGGGGTTGTGAAGCCTTTGGTCTCTCGAATCCGCGGATTCCATCCGCGGTTAATCACATAACGACCTCCGGTCATGTTCAAAGAGTCCCAAAGTCAAATAGTTATAGAATCTTGAGGTTTTAAGGAGTCGCATCCTGTCACTCCCCCTAGGGGAGTCGGAGGGGGCATCTTTTTAGCCAAGCGGCAGCGCCGCAAAATATTTGTTGAATCCCGCTATTCCCATTAACCGCTAAGGTGCAGAGTACCGGAACATTCCCTCGCGTGTGGAAATTAATATTCCGGGTCTCCGACCCTTAACTTGTTTTTGGGATTGCCATGGCTACAAATATCCCGGGTCTCTGACCCTAATGTTTGGAAGCAGCCAATCATCTCCTCCCCTCGGGGAGGCCGGGAGGGGCTTTCGTTAATCACATTCCGACCTCCGGTCGTGCAATTTGCTGAAGACCTCTGAAAACTGCATTGGATCTTCAAATTTGCACATCATTAAATTAGTACATTGGTTGTTGCTGCTCCGCCTCGGCTGCGAGCCTTAGAAATATCATGAAGCGGAGCGGTTAAGAAGCAATGCTGTTTGAGGTTCGGCAAAAGCGCACATGAAAACATAAACGTTAATTTGCGAACCGAGTTCATTGCTTCGAGCGTAGCGGAATGATAGTTCTTAGGTGAGCAGGCGCAGCGGCGGCACTTTTTATACTTTTTGGAGCTGTAGCCTGGAGCGAAGCGGATCATGAGGGCTAATGAAGACGGATATGCACCGAGTAAAAAGTAAAAGCCTGCCCGGCTTGAGGGCAAATTGTAAATAAATTTTGTTTACACTTTCTAATGATAAGTGTGTAAATCCCACCGGACGGGATAACCCATTCGTGGAAGCGCCATCACAGGCCTGCAGTGGGTGTTTGGTTTTTATTTCGAAATGAAGTGAAATATTGAGTTTGGTTGATGATTTGATAAGTAAAGTAGGCTTATGGGTTTCATTTATTCTGATTTTTGATTCACTGCCTTAATTTACGATTTCACCCCGCGTATTTGCCATTTCACTGGGATGGCTTTGCAAAATGATTCAAAAGCAAGTAATCTTACTCTCAATTAAAGTATTGACATGAAGAAGATTGCTTGCCATTTTTTGATGATATGGTTGGTGTTGTTGGCTCCCGTTGCCGGGTATGCCCAATTCGACAACCAATCACCCATTCCATTCAATCCCAAGGTGGTCACCAACGTGTTGCCCAATGGCTTCACCTACTATTTGCAGCAAAACGCCATCCCTGCCAAACAAATCCAGATGCGGATGGTGATCAAAGCCGGATCGATTCTGGAGACAGAAGCTCAACGAGGATTCGCCCACTTCCTGGAGCATATGGTGTTCAATGGCAGTAAACATTTTCCCGACAACAGCCTTATCGATTATCTGCAATCCATTGGTGTGGAGTTCGGCAGCGACTTGAATGCCTATACCGGATACGACGAAACAGTTTATATGCTTCCGCTGCCCAATGGCGAGCCGGAAACCCTTGATAAAGCCTTCCTGTTCTTCAGCGATTTGCTTTCCGATTTGACTTTGAGTACAGAGGCCATCGACAACGAGCGCAACATCATCCTGGAAGAGTGGCGCACTACCATTGGTCTCGATGAACGGCTGAAAGATGCCATGTACCCGCTGCTTTACCACGGTTCGCGTTACCTGCACCGCCGCCCCATCGGGTTGATGGAGGTCGTGACCCAGCAGGGGAACGACGAGGAGCTGCGGAAATTCTGGCGTTCGTGGTACCGCCCCGATTTGGCCAGCCTCATTGTGGTGGGTGACTTCAACCGCGCGGACATAGAGCAGCGCATCCAAAGCACCTTTGGCGTGAAGCCCGTTGGGAACGATGCCCCGGCGCGCCCCGCTTATACCGTGCCTCTGCACAAGGGGACATTGGTGAAGGTGATCAAGGACAAGGAGATCACCAGCAGCTCGGTGAAGATCATCAGCAAATTTCCCCACCGCCAGGAGCGTACTCTGGGTGATTTGAAGCGCAGTGTGGCCAACCTACTCTATACTTACATGGTCAATCAGCGGCTTACCGAAGTGGCTCAACATAAGGACGCCCCCTTCATGTATGCCCAGTCCTATGCATCGGCCGGCTCCGGAAATACCGACCGTTACATGTCGCTGGCTTCCGTCAAAGGCGATCAGATATTGGAAGGCACCAAAGGGTTGATGCGCGAGTTGCTCCGTATTAAACAGTATGGTTTTGCGCAGGCCGAGCTCGATCGGAAGAAAGAGATTCTTTACAACGATTTTGAGCGCATGGCTCAGGAAGAGGACAAAATGACTTCGGCACAAATCATGGAAGCCATCTCCAACCATGTGGTTTATGGGGAAGAAAATGCCAGCATCTCGTTCAAGAAAGCGTTTGTGCAACAGGTGTTGAGTGAAATCACCCTGAACGATATACAGGCTTTGGTCAACGAATACATCAACCAGTCCGACGACAACCGCGTGATCCTGGTTACTGCGCCCGAAGATGAAGAAACGCCCACCGAAGATGAGTTGTTGGATGCCTTGAAGCAGGTGGTTGGTGAAAAATTATCAGCTTATACCGATATGGATGTGGAGGGTCCTTTGATGAGCGAACTGCCTCAGCAAGGTGTGATTGTGCGCGAAACCCATTCGGAGATGATGGGCATCACCACCCTCGAATTTGCCAATGGCGTGAGTGTCGCTTTGAAGCCAACCAGTTTTAAAAACGATGAGATCCGTTTTTCATCCATGCGCGAAGGGGGATATTCATTGGCCTCCAACGACAATTTCGACAATGCCTCTATGGCCGACATACTGGTCAATCAAGGCGGATTGTCAACCTTCAATGCCCTGCAGCTCGAGCGCATCATCTCCGGGAAGCAGCTTTACGTGGCACCGTACATCCACCGTTATACCGAAGGGGTGTCGGGATTTTCGTCGAAAGCTGATTTTGAGACCTTGCTGCAAATGACCTACTTGACCTATAATGCTCCGCGCAAGGACGAGGAGAAATTTGAGCAATTCATCGAAAACAAGAAGGAGTACAACAAGAATACCTTGAACAATCCTGACTCTTATTTCACCGATGAGGTGAATAAAGTGATGATGCAAAACAGCCCGCGGACAGCCACGTTGTTGACCCCCGAGAAGCTCGATGCCATAAGTCTCGACAAGGCATTTGAGTTTTACCAGTCGCGGTTTGGTTCGGCCTATGGCACACGTTTTTTTATCGTGGGCAGCTTCGATGTGGACTCCGTGAAACCACTTTTGGCGCAATATTTGGGGGGCTTGCCGGGTGGTAAGATCCGAACTACCTATGTGGACCACGGGATTCGCCCGCCCAAAGGGGAGCACCGTTTCGACTATCCCCGCAATCTAGTGGAAAAAACCAAGGTGTTGATGCGCTTCACCGGCAAATATCCCGATTCGCAAAAGGCTCGGATCGAGATGGGGTTGTTGTGTGATATTCTCACCATTCGCTTAAACCAGAAATTGCGTGAGGAGATAGGTGGTGTCTATTCGCCTTATGCTTCTTCTACCATCCTGCAGCACCCTTACAGCAGTTACCGGATGGACATCTATTTCACCTGTTCGCCAGCTAACCTCGACACATTGGTGGAGGCTACACTGGGCGAGATCGAAGTTATGAAAGAAGGTGTTTCGGAAGAGAACCTGGACAAAGTGAAGAAGGCATGGCTCAAAAACCGGGAGGGATCCATGAAGACCAACGGTTACTGGCGTAGGGTGCTCGAAGACCAGTGGACCCGCGGGGAAGATGAAAAGGATTTTGCAAAATATGAAGCCCAAATCCAAGGCGTCACAGCCAAGCAATTGAGCAAGCTGGCCAAAAAATATCTGAATCGAAAAAATCACTTGGAATTTATCCTCAGTCCTCAAAAATAGGGGCTTGGAAATAAATAGACCATTGGAAGATAGAATAATAATTATTGAAGTTTATATGAAGTTCAAACAGAAACGATTACGTCATTTAACGCTATTTCTGGGGTTGCTGCTGTTTTGCCATGGCGTGGCAAAAGGGCAAGGGCAACGCACCATCGAAGGGGTGGTTACCGATGCCAAGACCGGGGAGGCGCTCATCGGGGTGGCGGTGGTTCTGAAAAACACCACCTCGGGTGTCATCACCGATTACGATGGCCATTATAAGTTTGGCGGACTCATTTCCGAAAGTGTCCTGCTGTTTTCCTACATAGGTTACGAAAACCAGGAGGTGACGGTTGGAAGCAAGACGATCATTGATGTGCAGCTCAAACCGGTTTCGCACGATTTGGAAGCGGTGGTGGTTTTTGGTGAAAATCGCAAAGATGTGCGTTCTCTGACTGGTTCGGTGGCCAAGATCGACACCAAGGTCTTCTCCGCCGGGACTCCGGCAGGCTCGTTCGATCAGCTGCTTCAGGGCCAGGTGGCTGGTTTGGCCATCCAGGCCAGTGGTGAGCCTGGCGAAAAGGCAACCATCCGCATCCGCGGGAACAACTCCCTAGGCATCCGTGCCAAGGACGATGCCGAGCTGGTTTCGGCCAACAGAGCCAACGAACCCCTCTATGTGTTGAATGGCACGCCCATTTCTTCGGATGTGTTCAACACCATCAACCCCGATGATATTGTGGACATCAAAGTGCTCAAGGATGGTTTGTCAACCGTGGAATATGGCACCCGTGGCGCCAATGGTGTTATTGAGATCAGCACCAAACGGGGCATCGTGGGTAAAACAACTTACAATGTCCGTTATCAGCAAACCGTGAAAGCCATCTCCGGCTTGGGAGGAATTGATTTGATGCAATCGGCCGAAAAGCTGGCGATGGAACGTGAATTGGAGATTGTCACCGGTCTGGGCTATATCTATACCCCACGACCAGGCGATTCCGAAGAGGAGATTGCCATTAAAAACAAACGCTACCGCCAGCTGGAGGCAGTCAACACCAATTGGCTGAAAGAGTTGTCGCGCGTGGCTCAGGTGAAGGATTTGCAGTTAAGCATCTCTGGGGGAACCGATGATACCCGGTATTATCTGTCCTCCAGCTATTACGACGAGCAGGGCGGTTATCAGACCTCATGGGCCAACCGCTTCACCACGCGTTTCAACCTCGATCACAACCTCAGTAAGGATGTGGCCATCGGGTTCGATTCATCGGTAGGGCGTAGCAAGCGTTCCAAGTCGGCCACTTCGCCAGCCAGCCTCATCTATACCCTGCAGCCTTACGAAACTGCCGGCACTACCGATTTTATCGCCCGCAACCCTCTTGAAGTGGGTGAACACTATTTCGAAAACCCGTTTGATGAATTGGATGGTCGCTACTCCAACCTGACTTCCTGGCGCCTTGATCTCAATTCAAAACTGAACTGGAACGTGGTGGATGGATTGAATTTGAATGCCAAAGCCGGCATCACTTACGACGATGGTGAAAACAACAGCGTGACCATGCCCAATCGAATGGTGGCCGACGCCGGGAAACTGAAAGGGGAGGGGAGCTTCACCAAAAATGAGTCCAAATCCTTTGTCTCCCGCGTCAACTTGAGCTTTGACTACAGCAAGCACATGGGCGACCATTCCTTGTCGTTCAATGGCGGCACAGAGTACATTCATACCGCCAACTGGGGATTTGGTTTCACCAGTAAAGGGATTTCCGACAAGGTGGATCCCGAAATAGGAGCCAACCCCGAGGCAACCATTTCAACGGCGAAGTTTTACGATGCCTTGCTGGGCTACTATCTAAGGGGTAACTATAACTTCAACTCCAGGTACAATGTCACCGGTTCGTTCCGGTACGATGGCTCATCCATCCTGCCCGAGGACAAGCGTTTCGTTCCGGCTTGGGGCGTAGGAGCTGCCTGGAACATACAAGAGGAGTTTTGGTTCAGGCATTTTACCCTCTTCGACCAGTTTAAGTTGAGGGCTTCTTATGGCGTCAACTACAACTCCGGCGGTATCCGCCAGACCCTTGGCTTGCCATTTTACGATTTTACCAACAACGACACCTATCTGGGCGACCGCGTCATCAACCTGGTGGAGTTCTGGAATTCGGATCTGAAGTTCGAACGTGCCAAGCAATGGAGTTTGGCTCTCGATTTCGGCCTCTTCAGCCACCGTATCTATGGCACCCTCGAAGGATATGTTAAGAACACCGACGATTTGTTGGCTACGGTCGATATTCCGGCCTCCAACGGCTACTCCTCCCTCTTGCGCAACATTGGTGCCTTGCAAAATAAGGGCGTGGAGTTGCAGCTCAGTGCTGTGGCCATCCGCACCGATCATTTCCGCTGGACAAGCAGCCTCAACTTCGCCTACAACATCAATAAAATTACCGATTTGTACCTCCAGGACGAGATCAAGGTGGGTACCGAAGGTTACTACAAGGTGGGGGATCCCATCAACTCAGCTTATGTGAAGCATTGGGCCGGCGTAAACCCGATCAATGGCATGCCGCTCTATTACGATGAGGCGGGTCGTTTGGTGTCTGGTGGTGTGGCGCCTCAAAAAACTGGTTTTGGAACCTATACCCATCCGGTGACCGGTGGTTGGACCAACATCTTCAATTACCACAACCTGGAGGTTTCAACCCTGTTTACCTATGCCTGGGGTGGTGTGGCTTATAATAATCTGAAAGCCAATATGATTCGGAATGTGAAAAATGGCGAGGTGCCTTATGCCGGCTTTCTCGATGATATTTGGTTGAAGCCGGGTGACGAAAAGCCACTGCCATATCCCAAATTTTTCTCCGATACCAGTGTGAACTCTTTGTTTGTGGAGAATGCCTCCTACATCCGTTGGAAGAACATCATTGTGCGTTACAATCTGAGCGAAAAATTGAAGCTGAAGGGAGTCTCCTCATTCAAGATAACCGCCCAAGCCAATAACCTGCTTACCATCACAGGCTATCAGGGAATTGACCCTGAAATAACCGGCGTGGGCCAACCCATGCCCCTGTCGTTCACGTTGGGATTGGATGTTACTTTTTAAAAAATATGATTATGATACGAAATATAATTGTTGTACTTTTTTGTGCCCACCTCTTGTCTGCCTGCAATCTGCTTGATATCAAGCCAGAGCATGTGGTGTCGCAGGAGGATGCCTTCAACGATGTGGCATCGTACCAGATGGCTTTGAACAATGTGTACCGCACCCTGACTTCATCGGTCATGAACATGCAGGCCACCGACTTTGCATCCGATGATTTTGCCAGCGTGGTACCGGGTTACGCGCCCACCAATTACTACATCTACAATTGGGATTACCAGTCGCAGCCACAGCCTTATGTGTGGGTTTATCAATACCAGCTTATTGCCAAGGCGAATGTGTTGACCGACAACTACACCATTGTGCCGGTATCCAATGCGGCCGAACAGGCTAAAAAGGATCAGATTTATGCCCAGGCGCTTGGTATGCGGGCTTGGTTTCACTTCAACGTGGTGCAACTCTATGCGCCCCGCTACGATGGTACGAACTATAATGAACCAGGGATTCCGTTGAAGCTGAAGCTGGAGCTCGAATACCTGCCCAAAGCTAAGCTGGGCGAGGTGTATGCCCAGATTTTCAACGATCTCGACCAGGCTGAAAAACTGCTTGTTGCGAGTGATTATGCGCCATCGGCCACCAAAAGGGCTTATGAGTTCGGGTTGGATGCCGTGCGAGCTTTGCGCGCCAGGGTGGCTCTCTTTGCCAACGACCTGGAGATGGCCAAAACAGCTTCTGCCCATTTCATCAATACCACTCTGCTGAACAGGGAGAATTACTGGATGCTTTGGGAAGATCAGTTTGGCACCATAAATCGCGAGGTGCTCTTTATGACCCACGACCTGAGTGATACCGACGATGCTGAGTTGATCGACTATCATGAAATTTATGAAACCAACAAGGTGATGTTGAGCGATGGCCTGGTTGGAAGCTTTTCGCCCGGCGACGTGCGGCAGGAGGCCTCCTACATCGGCCCAAACCAGATGCCCTACAAGCATGTGATTCCCGTGAACGATCGCAACAATCAAGTGGATCGCAATTTGCACTACAAGCACTTCCGCCTGGCAGAGCAATACCTGATCTATGCCGAAGCAGTTTTGCCTACCAATCCGGCCGAGGCCATGCGGGTGTTGAACATACTGAAGGCCAAGCGTGGCGCCGAGTTACTGGTAGCCGCTCCCGATAAAGCCGAAATATTGAGGGAACGCCGCAGGGAGCTGTTTGCCGAAGGGCTTCGTTTCTACGACTTGAAGCGCCTCTCCGATGAGCTCAACATCGTGGTGGAACGTAAGGATGGCAAGGTGCTCACACCCAACTCTCCCTTATACAATTGGAATATTCCCAAGGATGAAACCAACTCAAACCCACATATCAAATAAGCAGTTATGAAGAATGCATTTATGCTCCTGTTGTTGGCATTGACTCTTGGAGCCTGTGAGAATCCTTACGACCTGGTTGATGACTCAAAAACCTACCAAGGTTTGCCATTTGTGTGTGTTAGTTCTGAGCAGGCCGTGATCCGCCTGGGGGTGAGCCCCAACGGCAATCAGACCGAACATCCCGGTGTTTTCAAAGATAGCCTGGTGTTAAGCCATGTGCTGGATCACGACTTGACGGTGGTGTTGGAACTGGTGGCCGAAGAGACGCATGGCGAGTTGGAAACCAACTTCAGCTTTCAAGAGCGGGTGACCATCGAAGCTGGGAAGAACTTCGGGTCATTTCTGGTGCGTGCCATTGGTGTACCAGCATCTGAAGTGGGCAAGTACAAGCTCTCCATTCGCGTCAAGGAGGTGGATGATGCGCAAGTCATTGCCGGATTGTATGGTGCAAAAAAAGAGAATGAAGAGCGCAAAAAACGCTATAAAACCTATTCGTTCCAGCAATAAAGATATGATAACCATTATTAATGTGAATTTCAATATTTAAAAAAGAAGATTATGAAAAAGATGAATCTGTTTTTCGCCCTCATGGTAGGTGCGCTGATCGGTTTTAGCTCATGCTCCAAAGATGATGATTTGAGCCCCGAAGAGTTGGAAGCCAAACAAACCAAAGAGTTGCTCGAGAAAATTTCAGCCAATTATGATGCCATCACCTCCAAAAAGTGGGCATTGAAGGAGTTTCAGCCATCAGCCAGCATGGTTGCAGCTTCAAAAACTGAAGATGGTGCCGTGGCATTGACAACAATTGTAAAGGGACAGCAAGCTTCAAATTTCAATATGGTTCTGTCGTTTGCTGCCGAGGGTGCTTTACATAAAACCAATGTGGCAATCAATGTGCCCGAAGCTGATTTGGAAGCAACGTTAATTGCTTTCCAGGATGCAATTGCCGGCTTTGAGGCCGGGTTTCTTTACGACACCAAAGAGTATTACATGGCTAGTGTTCGCCGGATTGTGGCTGCGCCATTTGCTGCTGACGATTCTAAAATTGAGGATATTGTCAACGAGGAAACAGGTGAGTGTATCTTGAAAATTGGAAAAACCGATTTTTCCAAACTGTCATATGATGATTTGGTTTTGGAACAGAGGAAATTGGTTGCCGGCAACAACGATAAGATCTATAAAAACGAAGATGGTACCCTTACTGTTGAAACGACAAGTAAAGAGTTCGGTGTTTCGAAATACATCTATCAAGAGGTGAAATAAGTAACTTTTGGTATGGGTTTAAGAAGAGGCTGTCGCGAAAGTGGCGGCCTCTTTTGATTTTAGGGTATGTTTTTTTCCATGTATTTTTGCCAAGTCACCAATACGTACTTTGTGGCGTTCTCTTCTTTACTGACAGAAAATCCATACTCGTAACAGAACAAATACACATTGCCATTGGCGGCCTTCCAATAATGGGTGAAGTATTTTGGGTCGAATCCCGCCTTCACGATTTCCTCCTTTCTTACAATGGAAAAGCCTGCTTTGTTGTATTTCTTTAGAAGCAACCTGTTTTTCTTCAATTGCCGGTCAATCTTGACAAATAGCGGCATCTCCTTCTCTTTGCTTTTCTTGTAGTGGTAGGCCGACTTGCAATAGGGGGAACAAAACCGCTTGTCGCTCCTTCCGGTGATGATTTCCCCGCATTCCAGACATTGGTTCATGGTTTCATTAGTCGTTTGTTATACGTATAAATGTACGGCTATTTTTGCTTTTTTCATAATTAGGGTGGTTATTGTGCAGAAAAGAAATGTCATGGGAAAGTCTGTTGTTTATCTGAATGAATTGTGGCATAATGAAACCCGGCTGGTGAAGCTGTTTTTTTATGCCGATGGGGTTTTGGCAAACCGTTTGGAGGCCTTGGATTATGTTTTTTACAGCCATCAATATGAGTGTTACTACATGCGATGGACCGATGGTTGTTTCGAGAAGATTCGCGCCGATTTGAACGATGTGGCAAACATCAGCACAAAGCATTTGCATTATCCTACTACACGGAATAAAGTCAAGCTATCTTCCAGTGCTTTGAAGCGGGACTCTTCTAAGGATGTTGTGCCTGAAAAACCACAAGTTTCGATGGTCTTCACCTTAGATAAAATGTATATACAGCTGCCTGTTCCTTTTGATAAAAAGTGGATGGCATTTCTCTCGCAGCAAGGGGGAGTTTATGAAACCCGGAGGCTGATATGGCTTTTTTCGCGTAATGAAAACAAAAAAACGGTCCTCCAAAACTATTTTTCCAACCAGGGATGCCAAATCATCATGGATGAGAAGCGGGATGACCAAATTGTGACCCGGTTGGCTCGGCAGACTTATAAGGAGGATTCTGAAATTCATGCGTTCATAAAGGCGATGACGCTTCAAGGGGCGTGTCAGCGTACCATCGAAAATTACGCTTCACAAATTAAGAAGTTGAAGGAGTATTACAGAGGTAAAGCAGTGTGCGACATCAGCGATGATGAGATTAGGGATTATATGTTTTTTTTGAAGCAGGAATTAAAATATTCCCCTTCATCCCAAAATATTGTGGTGAGTGCCATCAAGCGCTATTTGTTGGCAATGACCGATCGCGATTTCAATCCCAACCACATTCCACGACCCGTCAAGCGTAAAACCTTGCCTAGGGTGATCGACAAAGAGGCTGTGGCGGCCATATTGAAGCTGAATCTCAACATAAAACACAAATGCATCCTTTATTTGTTGTATTCAACTGGTGTGCGGTGTGGGGAACTGTTGAACTTGAAAGTGGAGGATGTCAGTTTTGAGAACAACGTGATCGTGGTGAAGCAGGGAAAAGGTGAAAAAGACCGGATCGTACTGCTTTTGGAGAAGATAAAAGGGTTATTGCTGGAATATTTGAAAGAACAGAAGCCGAACATATATTTTTTCGAGGGACAAAAAGGGGGCAAGTACAGTGCCACCAGTGTGCAGAAGATTGTCAAACGCGCAGCGCATAGGGTCGGTATTGAGAAGAAGACCACCCCTCATGTGTTGCGTCATTCTTTCGCCACCCATTTGCACGATTCGGGGATGGATATCCGCCACATCCAAGTTCTTTTGGGGCACTCCAGCACCAAAACCACCGAGATTTATACCCATGTTTCAAAACGGGATATCAGAAAATTAAAAAGTCCATTGGATGATTTGGATTTGTAAATAATAATTGTTTATTTTATGATGATGATATGAGTTGTGTTGGTTGTTTGTATTGTGCTTTTAATCAGGAGGTTGGTTTTTGTTGAGAGGATTTGAAAAGGATAATAATAATTTACGCGATGAATACTTTATCGAACAATGTTTTTTTGCAACTTGTCCAAGCTGGTTTGTGGGTGAGGAGGCGAAGCTATTCCTGTTCCGCAAAAAAAATATAGTATATACTAATAACAACACATGGACAAAAGAGGTATATAAAACATACGCTTTATACCACTTAGTTGTGCCCCACTGGGAAATAAAACGCCGCCAAAAACGGTCTTGAACTATCTTGACAAGACAAACTTAATCAATAGGTAGACTAACGCGCCCGCCGATTTGCCGACAGTAGACACAAATAAACTCAAATCTGGCCACAAACACCGAATTAAATATTTTGGAAGATTTGTGGTTTAAGCGAGCCTAAGATCAAAAATAAAAAAATACAAGCCGGGCGCCCAGACTTGACAGACTTTGTAGCTTGATTAATGATAGGTTTGGATTTGCCGTTTTTGCCTAACTTGACTTAAAAAAAGAAACGACCAGCGGGCACAACACACCGTATACTGCATAGCCTGCCGCAGGCGCAACACAGGCTACGCAGCATACGGCCATCCGTTGTGCCCCACTGGGAAATAAAACGCCGCCAAAAACGGTCTTAAACTATCTAGACTAGACAAACTTAATCGACAGGTAGACTAACGCGCCCGCCGATTTGCCGACAGTAGACAAACGTAAACCCAAATCTGGCCACAAACACCGACCAAAATATTTGGAGAATTGGTGGTTTAAGCGAGCCTAAGATCAAAAATAAAAAAAATACAAGCCGGGCGCCCAGACTTGACAGACTTTGTAGCTTGATTAATGATAGGTTTGGATTTGCCGTTTTTGCCTAACTTGACTTAAAAAAAGAAACGACCAGCGGGCACAACACACCGTATACTGCATAGCCTGCCGCAGGCGCAACACAGGCTACGCAGCATACGGCCAAACGTTGGCGTTCATTATAAAAAAACACATGAATAGATGTACAAAATAATTATGGAATTACTTTTTAAATCAACAGAAATACTAATATCCTTCTTGACATTAATATTGACACCTATTTTTTCAGCTCTTGTTGTTCACTATCAATTAAAAAAGAGTCAATTTTATTGGAAGAAGCAACAAAAATTTATAAATAAATTAGAACTAAATCGACTAAAAATATCAACATATAGGGAAGCTGTTGAATTGGTAAATGAATTGAATAATGTAATTCTTAATCATCATATTTACGCATCAAACAGAGATTTAAGTTGGGCTTTATCTATCTTATTGAAAGACATTTCTCCAAAGGATGCTGAATTCTTTTCAGAGCAATTTGATGTACAAAAAGTCAATGCAGAAAATAGTTATTTAAACATGAGGCAATTAAGTCTTAAAGTATCTGGCCTTGGTGTTAATTTAAAGGTATACTTTGACAAAGAATTGTTTGACTTATTCATTGAATTGTACAACAAATTCAAATTAGCCCAAAATCCTATTATTTCTAAAGAGGAAGTAGTATTGAAACTTAAGCAATTGATTGAAAAGACTGGTAATTGGATTGATGCGAAAAGAATTTTCACCGAAGAATACGATGATTTGATGGAGCGGAAAAGACCAATTAATGAAACTAATGTATTCTTGACTGAAATTATGAATAGGTTTGAAAATAAATAACGAAACGCCAACACGCCGTATACTGCATAGCCTGCCGCAGGCGCAACACAGGCTACGCAGCATACGGCCATCCGTTGGCAGTAATCATAAAAAGACACACACATGAATCCATTATACATTGATTTACACATTCATACATCGGATAATCCAAATCAGATTAATGACAATTATGACCTCGAATTACTAAATCGAAAAATAAGAGAATTCAATAGTGATTCTGATTTTCTTATTTCACTTACAGACCATAATGTTTTGAATAAGAAAGCATATCTTAAAGCGGTTGAATTAGGATTAAATATAATTACTGGTGTTGAACTTCATATTAAAAACTATGATGGTTGTTCAGCTTACCATTGTCATATGTATTTTGATTTGCCTTTAATTACAGAAGCCGTAATTGATGATATAAATGGGCGACTGAATAATTTATACCCTTCCAAAGTAGTTGAAAAAACAGATTCTACCATTCCCACGATTCAGAAAATTGTAAATGAATTTGATTCATATGAATTTATGCTTTTACCACACGGTGGACAATCTCATGCAACATTCAATACTTCAATTCCTCGTGGTGTTAAATTCGACACAACACTTGAAAAAAGTATTTATTACAACCAATTTGAAGGATTCACTGCACGCGGAAATACAGGTTTAGAACAAACTCAAGAATATTTTAAGAAACTTGGAATTAATGACTTTGTAAACCTTATTACTTGTAGTGATAATTATAATCCTAATATATATCCCAATGGAAAGGATGGAAATCCATTTGTTCCGACATGGATGCTTGCTGAACCAACATTTAATGGGCTACGGCTTTCGCTTTCAGAGCAGTCAAGGTTAATATATTCAAATGAGAAACCCAAAATTTGGTCTGAAAACATTAAATCCATTTCTCACAATAAAGAGAATATTGAAATCGATGTTAATCTAACATCGGGCTTAAATGTAATTATCGGAGGGTCTTCAAGCGGAAAAACCTTATTAGTAGATTCCATAGTAAGGCTAATAAATAAAGATACTTTTGGTTCAATATATTCTCAATATGAGATAGATAAAATTAAGATTGAAAATCCATCTGGTATGATTCCGCATTATCTTTCTCAGAATTACATTATGGGTGTAGTAAATAATGTTTCAGAAGATAAGATTGAAAATATTGATATAATAAAAAGAGTTTTCCCAGGAGATGAGGAAGTTAAAGACAGTATTAATAATGGTTTAAGGTCGTTTAAGAAAAACATTCAAGACCTTATTAAAAACGTTAAAATCATTGAAGTTGAGACAATCAATCTAAACAAAATACCTGTTTTATCAAGACTTCTGATAAAAGACAATGTAGAAAATAATATTTTCGAAAAATTACTCCCAAACGAAAACGAAGTTTTAAAACTTAACTATTCCAAGCCAATACATGACCAATTTATAAATAATTTAAACGAAATAGAACTCTTCTTATCTAACTATCCATTTATAACACATAATAAAGAACTAATAACGAGCCTAAAAGAAGAATTGGAATCTGCTTTTAATTCATCAGCAAAGGAAAAAAATGTCAGAAAAATCATCATTCAGGAAAAGGAGCAATACGATATTTTGCTTCGCACAAATGATTCAGAGGAACAAACAAAGAAACAAAATTTTGAAAAACTAATTGAATCACTAAAAAAGTATATTCGTGCATATCGCGAGTTTTTCAAAACTATTGAAACGATTTCAACTTATTCCTTAAAGTTTGATTCAGAAGAAATTGAGTCAATGGGTCATAAACTTTATATTGAAAATGATTTTGTTCTAAATAAAGACAAATTTTTAGAAGCCGTAAATCATTATCTTAAACAACCTATTTTAGATTTTAGACAAGTAAAACCTGAAATGTTTTTTGAATCCAATTTCAAAAAGAAATCGCCAAAAGTAAATGATTATGATGATTTTGAAACAAAGATTTATAATAGTTTTGAATCACTTAACAAGAAAAAGTATAAAATTATAACTAAAGAAGGCCGAGAATTTGACAAGTTAAGTCCAGGTTGGAAAACTTCAGTTATTCTTGACATAATACTTGGTTACGATAAAGACATATCACCAATAATTATTGACCAACCAGAAGATAATTTAGCTACAAACTACATTAATAAAGGGTTGGTTGTAGCAATAAAAAAAATTAAGTCCAAGAAACAAATCATTTTGGTTTCTCATAACGCTACAATACCAATGCTTGCAGATGCACAAAACATAGTTCTGTGTAGAAATGAAAATAATAAACTAATAATTAAATCAAGCCCCTTAGAAGGTAAAATTGATGGTAAGTATGTGGTTGACCACATTGCTGAAATCACTGATGGTGGAAAATCCTCAATTAAGAAAAGAGTTAAAAAGTATAATCTGAAAAAATTCAACGAATAATGAGACTACTATTTACAAAAGATGCAAATAATGAAATCGAGGTAAAACTTCAAAAAGGAACTTTTATAGAAGATTTCACTTATACTGAAATGATTAGTCAACTATTAGTTGACAATAATTTCAAAGATACTGATTTCGTTAATTTATCAGACGAAGAGCAAATTAAGTTAAATGCTATGCTCTTAAAGATTTCTGAAGTTTTTAAAGACGAGGAAGACGAGACGAATTGAATAAATGACTACTGCCAACATCATGTATAAAACATTGGGGTTTAAGTGGTTAATCGAAGTATTCTGCCCCGCATCAGCTTTTGGAACGGCAGACAGGGTCGACGCCCGCAATCCCCAACGTTTCATACATGTATCCGTTAGCGGTTATAGCAAAAGAAACCTTTATGTATAAGATTCTCCTACTAGTTGTCGTATTGGCATTTCTCTCGTGTAGAGAACAACGTAAAAAGACAGAAGTTACTCAAATAGACAGCAATATTATTGGTGATTATGTAGAAATTGAAGACACTTTAAGAAATCCTAGTAGCTATTATTATTTAGCAGACAAATGTCCAAAACAATTTGCTGAACTCATACTTAGTGATAGTATCAGGCCTGCAGACAACTTCAGTACATTTAGAGTAATGGATAGCTTAGAAGCAAAATTATTCGAAGACAGGAAATTTTACCTAAAAGTATTCGTAAATATTATGGATAAATCTGATGGAGCACTAGCAGAAGCAGTTGGATTACCCGCATTGACTTATGTTGAAAACCATACAAAAGAATTTCTTGAATTATCATCTTTGCTGACTAAAGACCAATTTGAAAAATGGGCAAACTTTGTTGGTGTAGAAATATTCCTTTCAAGTAAAAATAATCCAAAAAAAGATATTGAAGATTATTACAGTAAATTGAAAATAAATAGTAAGGGCTCTTCTTTAGAACAGAAAGATAAACTTGAAGAATTTCATGCTGTAATGAAAAAAGCAATTGTTGACAATGAAAAATAGCTACAACCGCTAACACGCCTTATACTGCATAGCCTGCCGCAGGCGCAACACAGGCTACGCAGCATACGGCCATCCGTTGTGCCCCACTGGGAAATAAAACGCCGCCAAAAACGGTTTTGTACTATCTTGACTAGACAAACTTAATCGACAGGTAGATCAACTCGCCCGCCGATTTGCCGACGGTAGACACAAATAAACTCAAACCTGGCCACAAACACCGAATTAAAAATTTTGGAAAATTTGTGGTTTAAGCGAGCCTAAGAGCAAAATAAAAAAACACAAGTCGGGCGCCCAGACTTGACAGACTTTGTAGCTTGATTCAAAATAGGGGTGGATTTACCGTTTTTGCCTAACTTGACTTAAAAAAATAAACGACCAGCGGGCACAACACACCGTATACTGCATAGCCTGCCGCAGGCGCAACACAGGCTACGCAGCATACGGCCATCCGTTGTGCCCCACTGGGAAATAAAACGCCGCCAAAAACGGTTTTGAACTATCAAGACTAGACAAACTTAATCGACAGGTAGATCAACGCGCCCGCCGATTTGCCGACGGTAGACACAAATAAACTCAAACCTGGCCACAAACACCGAATTAAATATTTTGGAAGATTTGTGGTTTAAGCGAGCCTAAGAGCAAAATAAAAAAACACAAGCCGGGCGCCCAGACTTGACAGACTTTGTAGCTTGATTCAAAATAGGGGTGGATTTACCGTTTTTGCCTAACTTGACTTAAAAAAATAAACGACCAGCGGGCACAACACACCGTATACTGCATAGCCTGCCGCAGGCGCAACACAGGCTACGCAGCATACGGCCATCCGTTAGCAAAAATTATAGAACAAAACACAGCAATTACTATCACTTTGATTATTCAGATAAATAAATAAAACATGAAAACAAAATTAAAACTTATTGGACTTTTTATTCTAATCTTTTCTTTAACAAGTTGTAATCAAAACGGGAAACCTAAAAATTTTGATTATGGCCATATTGAAGATAATAAATATTTGAATTCATTTTTTGGATTAGAACTCACCATCCCAGACAGTTGGATTGTGCAAACAAAAGAACAGACAGAGAATCTTTCAAAAGTGGGAAGAGATTTAGTAGCAGGAGATGATAAGAATTTAAAAGCGGTGATTGATGCTTCAGAAATAAACTCGGCAAATTTATTAGCAGTTTTTCAATATGAGGTAGGTGCTGCAGTTGATTATAATCCAAATTTCATGTTAGTAGCAGAGAATTTAAAGAATGCCCCAGGGATTAAAACTGGAAATGATTATTTATTCCAAGCGCGAAAATTACTTAACCAATCTCAACTTCAATATAGCTACATTGATGATGTGTTTGAGAAGGAACTAATAAACAATCAAGAATTCTACACGATGAATTGTACAATTGATTATATGGGGCTTAATATCAAGCAAATATATTATTCAACAGTTATTGATCGATTTTGCTTAAGTGTACTCATATCATATGCAACTGATGATCAGAAAAGGAACTTGGAAAAAATGATAAGTTCTATGATATTTAAAAAATAACTTTTGCTAACACACCGTATACTGCATAGCCTGCCGCAGGCGCAACACAGGCTACGCAGCATACGGCCATCCGTTGTGCCCCACTGGGAAAATAAAACGCCGCCAAAAACGGTCTTGAACTATCTTGACTTGACAAACTTAATCGATAAGTAGACTAACGCGCCCGCCGATTTGCCGACAGTAGACACAAATAAACTCAAGTCTTGCCACAAACACCGAATTAAACATTTTGGAAGATTTGTGGTTTAAGCGAGCCTAAGAGCAAAATAAAAAAACAAAAGCCGGGCGCCCAGACTAGACAGACTTTGTGGCTAGATTCAAGATAGGGTTTGATTTACCGTTTTTGCCTAACTTGACTTAAAAAAAGAAACGACCAGCGGGCACAACACGCCGTATACTGCATAGCCTGCCGCAGGCGCAACACAGGCTACGCAGCATACGGCCATCCGTTGTAAGCAAGCAGTAAAGAGACCATGCGTATATTAAAAGCCATATTGATTTTTTATAAAAAGTTGATCATTCCTACACTGATATTATCTGGATTGTTAGCCTTTATAGGAATGAGTATAACTGGAGAATTCTCATTTAAAACTGTTGGAATTTCATATATCATTTTGGGAATGTTATTCAATTATTTTACTTATGAATTGAGAGATAGTAATGAATATTATTTCTATTATAATTTGGGACTAAGCAGACTAAGCCTTTGGATAATAACTTTTATTTTGAGTTTAGTAATTGGACTGATTTTTGTTTTATTATGAGTAAGCTACACGTTGATAGCGTAATAAAGAATTTTGATACTAAGCAAGTATTGGCAGATGTGTTCATTTCATGTCAAAAAGGAGAAATAATTGGATTGCTTGGGCGAAATGGAACTGGAAAATCAACACTTTTAAAAATAATTTTCGGCTCAATACCAGCCGATAGAAAATTTGTAAAAATCGGAGATAAAATATCGAATGGACTATTTGATAATCGAAAATTTATTAAGTATTTGCCACAAGACCATTTTTTACCAAACCATGTAAAAGTTAAAACAATAATTGAGCTGTTTTGTGATATAAACAAAGCGGAATTGATAAAGGCCCATGAATTAATAGTTCCAATGCTCAATAAAAAGAGTAAGCAACTTTCTGGTGGGGAAAAGAGGTTATTGGAAATCCTTTTAATTATATATTCGGATTCGACTTATACATTAATTGATGAGCCATTTAACGGAGTTGCTCCTATTTATAAGGAGACTATAAAAGATTCAATTAAAAAACAATCAGTTGATAAAGGATTTATAATCACCGACCATGATTATAGAAACATTCTTGACATAGCGACACGAATTGTAATTATACATGATGGTGGTACAAAAGAAATTAAAAGTAAAGATGAACTTAAATATTGGGGATATATTCCTGAAACAGCTTAAAAACTGCCAGCTTACAACACGCCGTATACAGCATAGCCTGCCGCAGGCGCAACACAGGCTACGCAGCATACGGCCATCCGTTGTGCACCATAAAAACAGACACCCTACATATGAGAAGGATATTGATACTATTAGTTGGCTTGATTACAATCAATAATTCATTTGGACAAGATAAAATGATTATTGATAAGCCATTTAATGGCAATATTAGTTATGGTAGATTTTCAAAACAGATTGATTTTTTAAGTGACTTGCCTACTGTGATTCAATTCAATTTAAATGGATACATACGGAGGATTTTAGGAACAATGAGTGATAGCGTTACATTTTCTCATGGACAAATTATTGATTTAGAAAACAAATTCAAAAAGGATTCTGTGACTTATGGATACGGATGGATTGTTCCAAAATATGATTTGAACTTTGTGCTAAAAGATAATTCTATCGGGATTCGCAGCTATTACCTACAAATTAGAATTGATAGTTACGGACAGATATTATTTTCTAATTGGCCAAAGGAATCTCATTCGGACAAAAATCGATTTAAGAGTCGTGAGGATATAGAAAAATTTGCCCTGAAACAGGCTGAGATAAAAGGATTTGACACAATCGACTATAAAGTTGATTTTAAATACAATGAAAAGTTTGAAAAGTTATGTTGGGTGTTTAAATTCCCTTCTAAAATTGAAAAAAACAGACAAAAGTATGACTCTTTTGAAATTCCATGGGATTATATTGAAATAATTGATGAATATAAAACTATGACTTCAACAGTTTATTGACAATGAATTATTTACGGTGCACAACACGCCGTATACTGCATAGCCTGCCGCAGGCGCAACACAGGCTACGCAGCATACGGCCATCCGTTGGCAGGCATTTTTGCAAACACCAAATACATTTCAATCTGACAAGAGGAGATTAAATATTGGTTTTACAATTGCACAAGGTGAAATTTTAAAAGAACACTAAAAAATTGAAGATAAAATGAGTTATAATGAGGTTGATTTGATTAGGCCAATTGTTGTTGGATTGTTTATTATTCTGATAATAGCCCAATTTTATTATAGGTATATAAAAGCAAGTCAGATTGAAGATATAATTCATAATTATTATAAAGATAGAGGATTAAAAGTCGTTGAAATTTCTAATCTTACGATAGCTGAGAAGCTTAAATATGGAGTCCCATTAAACGCATTCATAAGGTTGTATGGATTTATTTATACAATGTTCTCGCAATTTGGAAAAAATCATTTTAGAAAGGTGGAAACGATTGATAAAGAAGAGAATGAACAAATTAGATACATTGACCTGTATATAAGAAAACGTAAGTTAATGTCATGTAATGAATTTGAAGTTTATAATTATTAAAATATAAAAACGCCTGCCAACACACCGTATACTGCATAGCCTGCCGCAGGCGCAACCCAGGCTACGCAGCATACGGCCATCCGTTGGGCGTCATTAAAGAAAAAAGTACAACGCATTTAAAATCATATGAGAAAGGAATATAGAATAGCAAAAGGATGGGAAATTTTTATATGGATTTGTTTACCCTTGTTTATGGCATTGTTGGGTTGGCTTGGAATTATGCCATATACAGAGGAACAATTTAATTTGACATTGGCCTTAATTTTAACCCCAATTTCAATTGGATTAGAACTCCTAATGGTTCTTGGACTTTTAGACACAAGAAAAAGCAAGTTAGTTATTGAAAATGACCGAATTATTAATGTTGGTGTATTCAAGACCAGAGTACTTGATTTTAAAAACATAAAAGGTTTCAAAGTTGACCAAAATTATCTCTATTACTTTCCAATAAATGAAAATGATAAAAAAATTAAGGTTACTACTTATGTCGGAAAATTCGAAGAGTTAAGAACATGGTCTGAACAGAAATTTAAAAATTTGGATATAGAAGAATATGTAAATGAGGAAAAAGAAATATTAGAGAACGTCGAATACGGAAGGACACACGAAGAAAGAGAGTATAAATTAGCAAGAGCGAAAAAGACAACAAAGATTATAAACACAATATCTTGGATTGTTGCATTATCAACATGGTTTTACCCTCATTTTTATCAAGTTCAAATTCTATTATGTGGAATTTTGCCGATTATTGGATTAATTATCTATAAAACCTCAAATGGATTGATTCGTTTGGATGAAAAACCTAAATCAGCTCATCCTAATATTTTATCTACTTTGTTTATTCCCTCTTGTGCCTTGATGATTCGAGCATTAATGGATTTTACAATATTTGACTACTCAAATTTTTGGAAACCAGCAATTGTAATATTTTTTGTATTTGGACTTTTAGTTTTGAAAGGCTCAAAAGTTGAATATAATTTAAAAAAAGGAGTTACTTATTTAGCAATTTTGGGAATGTTAATGTTCGGAGGAATGTATACCTATGGACTATTGATTACAACAAATGTTGTATTTGACGAATCTCAACCGACTGTTTATAAGGCAGTAGTATTAGATAAACATACCAGTTCTGGAAAGACAACAACTTATTATTTAAAACTTAGTGAATGGGGTCCGCAGAAAGAAATTGATGATGTATCCGTTGCAAGAGATATTTATGAAAGTAAAGAAATAGGAGATTCAGCGATAGTATATTTCAATAATGGATTATATAAAATACCTTATTATATTGTGATTGAATAATTAACGAACGCCCAACACGCGGTATAAAAAATTGCCGGCTTAGTAGGTTATTCAAGGGTTGTGGCCCGCTTCAACTTTTGTGTATCTTGACAGGAAATCGCCCGCAATCGGCAACTTTTCATACCGCCACCGTTGTGCCCCACTGGGAAATAAAACGCCGCCAAAAACGGTCTTGAACTATCTAGACTAGAAAAACTTAATCGACAGGTTGACCAACGCGCCCGCCGATTTGCCGACAGTAGACACAAATAAACTCAAACCTGGCCACAAACACCGAATTAAATATTTTGGAAGATTTGTGGTTTAAGCGAGCCTAAGAGCAAAATAAAAAAACACAAGCCGGGCGCCCAGACTTGACAGACTTCAAGGCTTGATTAATAATAGGGTAGGATTTGCCGTTTTTGTCTAACTTAACTTAATAAAAAAACGACCAGCGGGCACAACACACCGTATACTGCATAGCCTGCCGCAGGCGCAACACAGGCTACGCAGCATACGGCCATACGTTGTGCGTCATTTTAACCAACGGCTGAACCATACGAATTAGACTAAAATGGAGGATAAAAAAGCAGATTTAAAAAAATATCATGATTTAGTAATTGCAACGATTGATTATTACTTAAATACTCCTTCATTAAATTTTAAAACGAATGATTTTAATACAAAATCGCATTTCAAGAATCTCAGACTCATTGCAACGGACGACTTTAAAAAGGGCAGATTGACAAAACTAAAGAGGTGGTTTCGAGATTTGACTGAAATGCAGGTTGAAACGAAGGATTTTAAATTCAATGAGTATTTAAGGGAAACGACAGGATACGATATCAATATTCATCAGGATTTCTACAAACGGATTGACAAAATAATAGAGAAAGGAAAAATAACGTCTGATAATCAATTTAGAGAGATTAATGCATATGTTGATAAATTGTGTCAATCTGAGCCAGCAGATACCAATAAGATTGAAAAGTTAAATTCACTTTTACTTGATTACTAAAAAAAATGAAGAACAACTCAAACATTACTCTGAATATCCTGATAATTCTAATTCCCATTATTATGGTAATGTACGGAATTGATATGAAGGATATTTTTGAGGTTGACATACTTTTTACATTGATTTGGATTCTAGGTAGTTTTGGAGCTATTGGGCTATTGCTAGCTACGATTGCGATATCACTTGAAAAAAAGAGAGTCCCAAATAAGATTAAGCTCATTATAGTTGGTTTATTATTGGTTACATCTACAATAGTTTACATGAGTTTTAATGGTGGATTTTGGGGTGAAAAAATCATATCTGCAACTTTTTTAGACGATAGAAGCAGTATGAGGTTAAAACTTTATAAAAATGGAAAATATGTACTTGTCTCAGATTGGATGTTTGGTGATAAAAGATATATTGGAAACTATCGCATTGAGACAGATACGATATATTTTGATAATTATCCTTTAGGAGATAATGATTTTGTATCAAAGAAATTGGTTCTTGTAAATGATTCGATTTATTTCAGATTATTGCCAGATGGACAATATGACAAACATTTTTATTATTTTAAGATTAAATAAACGAACGCACAACAATGTGTATAGTGCATAAGGGTTTCAGAGGTTTTCGAGCGGTATCACCCGCATTAACTTTGGGTGGTAACTTGATAGGTTTGAAGCCCGCAATCCCTTACGACACCATACACTCAACGTTGTGCCCCACTGGGAAACCAAACGCCGCCAAAAACGGTCTTAAACTATCTAGACTAGACAAACTTAATCGACAGGTAGATCAACGCGCCCGCCGATTTGCTGACAGTAGACACAAATAAACTCAAGTCTGGCCACAAATACCGAATTAAACATTTTGGAAGATTTGTGGTTAAAGCGGGCCTAAGATCAAAAATAAAAAAAACAAGACGGGCGCCCAGACTTGCTAGACTTTGTAGCTTGATTCAAAACAGGGTTGGATTTACCGTTTTTGCCTAACTTGACTTGAAAAAAAGAAACAACCAGCGGGCACAACACACCGTATACTGCATAGCCTGCCGCAGGCGCAACACAGGCTACGCAGCATACGGCCATCCGTTAGCGGGCATTATATAAAGAAACAAATTGAAAACCATGAAAATTATACAGACACTCTTTATTACTTTGATTCTGACTGGTTGCACTGAGAAATTAAGTAAAGTCCCAGAAGACAAGTTTATTGGGATTTGGGAAATTAAAGGAGTGTCAATGCTTGAAGGAATGCAGATTAGTATTCAGAATGAAAATAATCACTTGATTGGTAAGGTTTATAAACTGAATGAAAACAAGTATGTCAGAATGTTTGTAGACTCTGCCGATATTTGGATTTCAGAGATTAAGAGAAACTCAAACTTTGAATTCAAATTGACAGAAAATAAGATTGGGAAAGAGCTCTTTAGTGTTTACGGACAGAAAACCACTGAGGATTTTAAAGTGGAATTCATTGACGAAAACTCATTTGGATTAGCCGGAGAGAATTCAGACCCATTGAAATCAACAAGAATTTACAGAAGAATAAAATAACGCCCGCTAACACACCGTATACTGCATAGCCTGCCGCAGGCGCAACACAGGCTACGCAGCATACGGCCATCCGTTGTGTGGCATAATATAAAACCAAACTAACCTATGAAAATTCTGAATATTGTAATACGACCTAGAATTTTGCTAATGGTTGGGATTGTATTGACTTTATTAGCGATTACATCAATATCGGCAAGAATCTTTTTACGAACGTTACTACCTGAGATTTTAATAAATTATAATACAGCAGGATATTCATTGATTCTTTCATTTTTATCTTGTCTGACTTTCATCATTTTTATTTGGCAGACAGACTTAAGTACTATCGTTAAAATCTTGTCAATCCCGTTCATTTTGATTAGTATAATGTTATTCATCGTTTTAATAGGACACAATCTAACGAAACCCTATAACAAACTATATTTTAGAGTTTTCAAAAATGAATTAACCGAATTGACAACTCTCTGTCAAAATCAAAGAATTTCTCTAATAAAAAGGCTTCCCAATGGAAAAATTAAAATATTTCAAAACAAAGATTCAATTCAAAATGAAAGAATATTCAATTTGAGTCAAAAATTGAAATTCAAAAGTATTTCAGTAAAAGAACAGATGCTGATTATTTATGAATTCTCAATGTGGGGTGGTTATGGTTTATGCTATACAGAAAGACTAATCACAGAACCTGAGATGAATCAATTCGGTGGTAAGTATAGAGATTTCTATAACATTGGGGAAAGCTTCTACTATTTTGCATTTGATTAAAAATTACGCCACACAACACACCGTATACTGCATAGCCTGCCGCAGGCGCAACACAGGCTACGCAGCATACGGCCATCCGTTATGCCCAATGTTAAGAAAAACAAGATTGAAGATAAATGACAACATCTAGAGTTCATAAAGACGAAATTGACTGGTTAATTTCAGTATATAAAACCTCTGAAGATGACGAATTAATTCATGAATCTTTGGTGAAACTTATGGCTTTGGGATTGAATGAAAAGCAAATTAATGAAAGATTTGAATTAATAAAATCTGACAATGAAAGATTAAATGCATTTAATAAAGCATGGAAAAAACAAGAAGAAAGAAATGAATTTGAAAAATACACGACTATCGAAATGATTAAAATATTCCTTTTGGGACCTTATGAATTATTCAAATTTTACGATAGTGGACTGAAAGAATTGAGGGATTTCAATTATAAAACAAAATTCCGACAGAGGCAGATTTTGTTAATATCAGGAACAATTTTTTGGATACTTTTCTTTGTAAGCATATACAAGTATTCTGAGTATAAAAGAATTCAAGAAATTGAAAACGTAGACATTTCGGATTGGGAAAGAAATAGAATGACAAATGAATGAAACACAGGGCATAACACGCCGTATACTGCATAGCCTGCCGCAGGCGCAACCCAGGCTACGCAGCATACGGCCATCCGTTATGCGCAATAAAAAAGGAGACACCTAAACCATCTTAATATCTTATGGAAAATTTTCGAGATAAGTTTAAACCGACACCAATAATTAAATTAATAGTACAATTTGATAAAATGTCAGTATATACAGATTCTTCTGTGTTTAAAGATTATGTATATGACAATAAATTTTCGATTCGAGATTTTCAAAATGAATTTAATAAACAAACAGAAAATGTTGAATTTGAAGATGATGAAGAGCGACTGAATTTTGAGCATTACTGTGAACAAGAAGCAGACAAGTATTATGAGAGTTATCCCAAATTATTTAGAAATTCCTTTTTTGTGACATTATACTCTTACTTCGAAAGTAAATTAAAGAAACTACGCGCAGATCTTACAAAATATGACAAAAAAAATTTAATTGTTGATATAAAGCAAGAAAAGAGCAAGAGAGAAAGTTTAATAAATTGGCATAAGAGATTCTTTGAATTTAATTACAAGATAGATTTATCAAATAATGCAGAAAATTGGGATCGGATTCAAAAATTTGGAAAGATTCGAAATGCAATTACCCACAACAATTCGAATTTTAAAAATGATATAAAGAATATTGACCCAATCCAATTCATAGAAATATTGCGAAGCTTTGATTCGATTACATTTGATGAGAAGAATGGAGATTTTTTCATAGAAAATGAAAATTTTATTCTGGAATTTCTTGAAATTATAGATCACTGTTTGATAGATATTTATAGTCAAATTGAACAAAAAATTTAAAGCGCATAACACACCGTATACTGCATAGCCTGCCGCAGGCGCAACACAGGCTACGCAGCATACGGCCGTCCGTTGGCATTCATGCTAAAAAGACATTCCGGACAAATTAAACATTGATTGAAAATGGATAAAAATAATTGTGCACTTTGTGATAAGAAACTTTCATTTTGGAATCAACCAGTTTTTGGTAAAGGGATTTTAATGACACAAGAAAAAATTTGTTCTTCGTGTTTTATGAGGATTAACAATACATCGCCAAAAACCGCATCAAACTTAAAAAAATATCGATTGGATGAGATAAAAGTATTACTTGATACTAAAACTAAACATGGGATAGGGTTTGACGTAAAAACAGTTTTAAATTCACCGATTGATACAGATTCTGATAAATGGGAAATAGTACATCGAAAAACTGATAGGTGGAATGAACTTGGATTTGGCGATAATGATAAATTCCCTGGTTATGGGCGACTTTATGAAAGGGAATTTGAAGTTTGGTATTGCGAGATAGGTTCAAAAGAGCGTAAAGATATCAAGAGATTTACTGATAAATATCCACTAAATTATGATCCTAAAAACTATAAAGATATTGTCGGCGAAGGAGTTTATTTGGAACATTTAACAAATACAAAAGATTATGCGGCCTTATATACAGCATTAGATAACATAAACCGTAAAAGGTGGTATTTTGCACTAATAAGTTCAAATCCACTGTGGATTCAAACCGAAAGAGCGATTGAAAAAGAAGAGCAGCAAGAAGAGCAGCAAGAAAAGAAGCCTGAGATAGAAGTTCCGGAAGGATGGACCTTGGTTAGGAGAAATTCAAAAGATTGGATTGGTTTAGGCTTTGGTGATGACGAACTATTCCCGGGATATGGCAGAATTTATGAAAGGACATTCGAAGTTTGGTATTGTGAGATAGGTTCAAAAGAAAAAGTTTCGCAACCAGATTTTGAAGACAAAGCAATTTTAAATCACTATAATGGAATTTGCGGTGATTTAGGGGAGCTAAAAGGGAAAGGATTACAATTTGACTCCTTAGAAAAGACACAAGGGTATAAATCTTTGTTGACCACAGTTGATAAACAGGAAAGGAAAAGATGGTATTTTGGACTTAAAGATACAACACCTACATATATTTATACAGATAGAGCAGAATAAGCACGAAATGCCAACACACCGTATACTGCATAGCCTGCCGCAGGCGCAACACAGGCTACGCAGCATACGGCCATCCGTTGTGCCCCACTGGGAAAATAACACGCCGCCAAAAACGGTCTTAAAAAACCCAGACCAAAGTAGCTTAATCGACTGGTAGACTAACACGCCCGCCGATTTGCCGACAGTAGACAAACGTTAACCCAAATCTGGCCACAAACACCGAATTAAAGATTTTGGAAAATTTGTGGTTTAAGCGAGCCTTTCATCTAGGTTTGACAGACAAACGCAATCCGGGCGCCTAGACCAGACAGACTTTGATACTTGGTTTAAAATAGAGTTGGATTTACCGTTTTTGCCTAACTTGACGTAAAAAAGAAACAACCAGCGGGCACAACACACCGTATACTGCATAGCCTGCCGCAGGCGCAACACAGGCTACGCAGCATACGGCCATCCGTTGGGCACAATAGAGAGAAATGAAAGTACCACATAAACGACTATGAATAGAAGAAAAAAAACACTGATTTTATTGGTCATAATCGCAGGATTTGGCGGAATTTCCCTGTATTTAAAATCAACTGACTTTTTTGCGATTGATAAATGTTTAGATAGTGGAGATCGTTGGAATTATGATGAAAAAAAATGTGAATACACCAATGATACGTTAACAAATGAAAAACCACCAATTAAAGAAAAATCTGTTAGAATTAAGAAAATTGAACGGATTCAAGAACCGATTGATAGCTTGGAATGTGTTTATGATTGCGAATTCTATTTAAAACCAGAAATGGAAGAATGGTATAATAAAAACTATTCAAAACGAGTTAATTCTCAAGTTTATAAAATTGCAGACATATTTTCTAAACCAAATATTGACTCTTTAGCAATCGGAAAAATTATTGCATATTACGACACTTTGATTTTAAACTATAGAATACAAATTGTAGACAAAAATAATAAAGTCGTTAAGGAATTCACAGAAATTGGAGATTGGGGCTATGGAATTCATTTGAATGTAATTGCATATACTGAATCATTTGTCCAATTGCCTTTTGAATATTTATCCTCAATTGCATGGATTTCGAAAAAATCAATAAACGGATATTCAGAATCATATAAGGGTAAATTGATAAGAATAAAAACAGATAAAGAAGTCTATTTTGTAAAATCAGTTGAAAATGGAAAATTGGTATTAAGAAAAGAAATACCCGAGGATATGCCATGTACAGAAGATTTTGTAAAAACTGAGAACGTAGACTCCTTACCTGTTTACTTTATAAAAATTGAGGAACTTAAAAATGAAAGTGGAGATTTTGATATTGAACTTGCTTATCCACGAGGATGTTAAAATCTACTGTGCCCAACACGCCTTATACTGCATAGCCTGCCGCAGGCGCAACACAGGCTACGCAGCATACGGCCATCCGTTGTGCCCCACTGGGAAATAAAACGCCGCCAAAAACGGTCTTAAACTATCTAGACTAGACAAACTTAATCGACAGGTAGACTAACGCGCCCGCCGATTTGCCGACAGTAGACAAACGTAAACCCAAATCTGGCCACAAACACCGACCAAAATATTTGGAGAATTGGTGGTTTAAGCGAGCCTAAGATCAAAAATAAAAAAAATACAAGCCGGGCGCCCAGACTTGACAGACTTTGTAGCTTGATTAATGATAGGTTTGGATTTGCCGTTTTTGCCTAACTTGACTTAAAAAAAGAAACGACCAGCGGGCACAACACACCGTATACTGCATAGCCTGCCGCAGGCGCAACACAGGCTACGCAGCATACGGCCAAACGTTGGTGGCAATTTTAGCGAGCACCGATGACTGTACCTAGAGGGGCGAAAACTTCATTTATCAATACTCTTTAATGGAAGGAAAACTAAATACTACTGAATGATAAAGCTTGTTAATTATAAACCAAGGACGTTCTTATTTATTACAATTGGATTGATTCCGACTTTGTTTTTAATTGTTTGGTTATTAGCAAATATATTTGGACCAAAAGGTGCGAATTTTAGTGCTATGTTATTCTTTGGCGGAATCATAGGATTTTATTTATTATGGATTAATACAATATTTCTTTGCCTTGATTTGGTCAATATGAAGAATGGACTTTCAAGTAATAGGAAAAAGAGCAAGATTCTATTCATAGTGCTATTTTTAATTTACGTGTTGAGAATGCTCATTACTTTGCCATATTTTGAGTCAATAGAATCTAAAATTGGCTTGACTTTGAATGTTTTAATAGGCGCAGCAGGAATATTTTTGATGACTTATTTATTCTACAAAATTTCGGTCGATTATTTATCACTGACTAAAAATAGGAATCCAAATCTAATAGACTATTTTATTATGCTTTTTCATTTCAGTTTTTTCCTTGTTGGATTAATGATTTTGCATTCACATGTAAGACTTTTACTTAAAGACAATAATATAATTGAAGAACAAAAAACTGCCACCAACACGCCGTATACTGCATAGCCTGCCGCAGGCGCAACCCAGGCTACGCAGCATACGGCCATCCGTTAGGTGTTATTAGAAAAAACGACGAGAACATTACTACAAATGAATAAATCAAAAATTGACAATTACTCATTAAATGAAGAGCATTCTAGAGAATTAATGTCGCGCTATTGTCGCGAGAATATTTGGAAATATCGTAGGATGGAATGGGATAACGACATTGATGGAGAAATTGAGATTTTCGATAATAACAAAGAGACTACGGCTAAATTTATTAAAGTTCAACTCAAAACAGTTGATTCACCAGAACCATTTGAAACAGGAAATGACTTATTTTCTTATGACGCAAGTGTTAAGTTTTTAAATTTTTGTGACGTCTGTGATATTCCTATAATTCTTGTTGTTTATAATATCACAAAAGAAAAAGGGTATTACTTATTTGTTCAAAAGTATATTTATGAAATATTAGATTTTAAAAGTCCACAATGGCGTGAAAACCAGAAAAAAATAAGATTACATATTCCGCTGACAAATGCGTTAAGTAGCAAAGAATCTAGAATTGAAATAGAACGAATTGCAACTAATGGAACTGATTTAATTACTCAACTTCGTAAAAAAGAAACTTCAAAGAATTATTATACGATATTAAATCAAGATGATAATTCCCATGGAACTGCTCTTAGAACTTCTATTCGGATTTTGGTAGAAAAATCGTTTGCTACTTCAAAAGAAGCAATGAGAATTTTACTGCCAAAAATAAATGAAGAGTGTAAGAAGAAAGTGTATCATCGAAATAATTTGTTAGCTAAGCACTTCAAACGAAAGACTTATGATGTCATTTACCTATTTTTTTATGATAGTCTTCAACAAGTAAACCATGGATTACCTTTTTGTAGGACTCTCTGGATAAACGAAAAACTTCCATCTGAAGATTCTCCAATGGTATCAGAGCCAAATGAATTGATTGAAAAAATAAATGTTTATTGGGATAAAGTGGATGAGTTTTCAGGTTTAATTGAAGATAACTTGTTGGATAAAGGTGTTTATTTGCCATATTCTGATAAAGCCTTTAGTCACTTCAATGAACTTTATGAGAAAGTTTTATTGTTAACTGATGACTTTAATAATGAATTAATTAGCTATGACAAATACGTGAAGAAGCTAAAGCGATTTAATAAGGATTTGGATAAACTCAATGACCTATTTTTTAACTTTGGTTTTCCTCCAATAGAATGTAAGGATTTAGACGTTAAGATTCAGAGCCTTATTTGTTTATTGCACAATATTAAGTTGGTCGTAAATGATGAAAAGAGAGAGCAGTCAAATGTCTTAGCATGTATTAAAATGTATCTAAATTCGATAGAAACTGAAATTAGAGAATATGAATTTGAACGGAAAAAAGTGAAATAACAACACCTAACACGCCGTATACTGCATAGCCTGCCGCAGGCGCAACACAGGCTACGCAGCATACGGCCATCCGTTAGGCGCAATTTTAATTCACAACCCATAAGTACACATGGATAACATGAGAATATTCATAAATTTAATTATCGGAGTTTTAATATTGACTGCATGTGATGGAAACTGGAATACGGAGATATATACTCAGAAAATACCTAATAGTAGTAAAGTAATTTATGATTTTAGTGCTTGGGGTGGTCGAGACACTCATATTTCTGGCATTTCAATAGTGGACTCTACAATAGAATTCGACTTTTTAAATACTGAAATGTTTCCTATCTCAATAATCGAATACATGCCAAATAAAGACACCTTGAATATTATATCTTTAATAAAAAACAAAGAAGAATATTCTGTTACAACATATATTGAAAACGTAGATAGCTTAAAAGTTCGTATTCGAGAGTATCATGAATACCCTTATCATCACAAAAAAAGTGGTGTAATTGGTAAATACAAATTCAGAAAGTTTGTTGAAACTCAAGACAGTATTAAATTTATTGGACTTAAAAAAGATTATGGGGCTACAATTGACACTGCCGAGATTTCTTTTCTAAAAGGAAATATAAAACTCATTGAAGATACATGTAAGGTAGTTCATAACATATGGATTAATAAGATTGAATTTATAGGAAATAAGGATAATAAATACGCGTGCATTGGAACCTACTATTTCATTCCAACACAGACATACCATACGTGGGATTTTTCAGACAATGGAATATTTAAACAGAAATATTAATTAAAAACTGCGCCTAACACATCGTATACTGCATAGCCTGCCGCGGGCGCAACACAGGCTACGCAGCATACGATCATCCGTTGTGCCCCACTGGGAAATAAAAGGCCGCCAAAAACGGACTTGAACTATCTTGACTAGACAAACTTAATCGACAGGTAGACTAACGCGCCCGCCGATTTGCCGATAGTAGACACAAATAAACTCAAGTCTGGCCACAAACACCGACTAAAATTTTTGGAGAATTGGTGGTTTAAGCGAGCCAAAGAGCACGGTTTGACCGACAAACACAAGTCGGGCGCCCAGACTTGACAGACTTTGAAGCTTGATTAATAATAGGTTTGGAATTGCCGTTTTTGCCTAACTTGACTTAAGAAAATAAACGACCAGCGGGCACAACACACCGTATACTGCATAGCCTGCCGCAGGCGCAACACAGGCTACGCAGCATACGGCCATCCGTTATGGGCAACCTTAAAAAAACAGACATACAAACATATAGACTATGAACTTTGAATTAGCTGATAAATTGACTGAATTATTAAACGCCAACAAACTTGACGATGCGATTAATTTGGCCGAGAATGAATTGAAAAATATTCCTGAGACTGACTTTCACAGAATCATTGGTAAAGATTTAAAACATATGACTAATGATTTGAAAGAATTTATTAAAACTTTTGATAAGACAACAACAGAAGTTCTTAAAAAGAAACAAGGATTTTTAAAATCAATATTTGGAACCAAAGGTAATTTAAAACCAGCAGCCTATTACTGCGAAATGAATGGATTTACTATAAACTATGACCGATGGTTTATTGACTTATTCTCATTCGACAAATTTGAAACTGATGATTGGGATTGGCTATCTGATTTTTATGACTCCACAGCAAAAGATTTGACAATAACTGGATTTGAAGAAATACAGAAGGTTTTTCAAGATGTCCACGAAAACAAGAGATTTAAAGAACCAAATATTGACAAGGCATATGAAGTGTGCGAATTAATTGTAATTTTAAGATTACAAGAACTTTTTAGAGCAACATACAATTCTTGCGACAATGAATGGACAAAAGTTCCAATGTTTGTGACAGCTCATGACTATGAAATGATTTATAGGACAAACTAAAGAATGAAAGAAAGGAGCCCATAACACGCCGTATACTGCATAGCCTGCCGCAGGCGCAACACAGGCTACGCAGCATACGGCCATCCGTTAGGTGTTATTTTAAAAGGACCTAATAATATTGTAGAATTCTGAAACGAAAACATAAATCAATAACTATGAAAATGATTGCTAAATTCAGTGTATTTCTGATTATTATTTTTTTGATTGGTCATAGCGTGTCTGGACAAAATTTAGATTTAAAAAAGATACCAAAACCTGAGTATATTACTGGGGCGAAAGAAATAGCAAAAGTCATTTTTGAAAATCTGAAGAATAAAAAGTACAAAGAGATTGCAGATTATGTGGTTGGAACTTTAGGTTATAACTGGGATGAAACTAAAAAGATTTCAACAAGAAATGATTATTTATCTAAACTAGAAATAATTGGATTAAAACCTCCAAAGGGTGTTTTTGGTGATTTGAATGGATATGATTTGATTGAAGAAGGTTTTATCAAGGGAAGTGACAGATATTTTAGACATTGCTATATGACATATCATGAGGGAAGTATCTTGATATGGGAATTTCGATTTTATGTTGATAAAGGTGGGAAAGTTACTTTGCATTATTTAGGTTGGAGCGATAAGAATCCTTTTGAATATATGAGCACGTCTGATATATTGCTGCCGAAATATGATAAATAAAAACAACACCTAACACGCCGTATACTGCATAGCCTGCCGCAGGCGCAACCCAGGCTACGCAGCATACGGCCATCCGTTGTGCCCCACTGGGAAATAAAACGCCGCCAAAAACGGTCTTAAACTATCTTGACTAGACAAACTTAATCGACAGGTAGATCAACGCGCCCGCCGATTTGCCGACAGTAGACCAATGTTAATCCAAATTTGGCCACAAACACCGACCAATAGATTTGGAAGCTTGGTGGTTTAAGCGCACCTAAGAGCACGGTTTGACCGACAAACACAAGTCGGGCGCCCAGACTTGCCAGACCTTGTAGCTTGATTCAAAATAGGGTTTGATTTCCCGTTTTTGCCTAACTAGACTTGAAAAAAAGAAACGACCAGCGGGCACAACACACCGTATACTGCATAGCCTGCCGCAGGCGCAACACAGGCTACGCAGCATACGGCCAAACGTTGTGCCCCACTGGGAAATAAAACGCCGCCAAAAACGGTCTTAAACAATCCAGACTAGACTTGCTTAATCGACAGGTAGACTAACGCGCCCGCCGATTTGCCGACAGTAGACCAATGTTAATCCAAATCTGGCCACAAACACCGAATTAAACATTTTGAAAGATTTGTGGTTTAAGCGATCCTAAGAGCAAAAAAAAAAACAAGCCGGGCGCCTAGACTAGACAGACTGTGTAGCTTGATTCAAAATAGGGGTGGATTTCCCGTTTTTGCCTAACTTGACTTAATAAAAACAACGACCAGCGGGCACAACACACCGTATACTGCATAGCCTGCCGCAGGCGCAACCCAGGCTACGCAGCATACGGCCATCCGTTGTGCCCCACTGGGAAATAAAACGCCGCCAAAAACGGTCTTAAACTATCTTGACTAGACAAACTTAATCGACAGGTAGATCAACGCGCCCGCCGATTTGCCGACAGTAGACCAATGTTAATCCAAATTTGGCCACAAACACCGACCAATAGATTTGGAAGCTTGGTGGTTTAAGCGCACCTAAGAGCACGGTTTGACCGACAAACACAAGTCGGGCGCCCAGACTTGCCAGACCTTGTAGCTTGATTCAAAATAGGGTTTGATTTCCCGTTTTTGCCTAACTAGACTTGAAAAAAAGAAACGACCAGCGGGCACAACACACCGTATACTGCATAGCCTGCCGCAGGCGCAACACAGGCTACGCAGCATACGGCCAAACGTTGTGCCCCACTGGGAAATAAAACGCCGCCAAAAACGGTCTTGAACTATCTTGACAAGACAAACTTAATCAATAGGTAGACTAACGCGCCCGCCGATTTGCCGACAGTAGACACAAATAAACTCAAATCTGGCCACAAACACCGAATTAAATATTTTGGAAGATTTGTGGTTTAAGCGAGCCTAAGATCAAAAATAAAAAAATACAAGCCGGGCGCCCAGACTTGACAGACTTTGTAGCTTGATTAATGATAGGTTTGGATTTGCCGTTTTTGCCTAACTTGACTTAAAAAAAGAAACGACCAGCGGGCACAACACACCGTATACTGCATAGCCTGCCGCAGGCGCAACACAGGCTACGCAGCATACGGCCATCCGTTGTGCCCCACTGGGAAATAAAACGCCGCCAAAAACGGTCTTAAACAATCCAGACTAGACTTGCTTAATCGACAGGTAGACTAACGCGCCCGCCGATTTGCCGACAGTAGACCAATGTTAATCCAAATCTGGCCACAAACACCGAATTAAACATTTTGAAAGATTTGTGGTTTAAGCGATCCTAAGAGCAAAAAAAAAAACAAGCCGGGCGCCTAGACTAGACAGACTGTGTAGCTTGATTCAAAATAGGGGTGGATTTCCCGTTTTTGCCTAACTTGACTTAATAAAAACAACGACCAGCGGGCACAACACACCGTATACTGCATAGCCTGCCGCAGGCGCAACCCAGGCTACGCAGCATACGGCCATCCGTTGTGCCCCACTGGGAAATAAAACGCCGCCAAAAACGGTCTTAAACTATCTTGACTAGACAAACTTAATCGACAGGTAGATCAACGCGCCCGCCGATTTGCTGACAGTTGACACAAATAAACTCAAATCTGGCCACAAACACCGAATTAAATATTTTGGAAGATTTGTGGTTTAAGCGAGCCTAAGAGCAAAATAAAAAAACAAAAGCCGGGCGCCCAGACTTGACAGACTTTGTAGCTAGATTCAAAATAGGGTTGGATTTCCCGTTTTTGCCTAACTAGACTTGAAAAAAAGAAACGACCAGCGGGCACAACACACCGTATACTGCATAGCCTGCCGCAGGCGCAACCCAGGCTACGCAGCATACGGCCATCCGTTGTGCCCCACTGGGAAATAAAACGCCGCCAAAAACGGTCTTAAACAATCCAGACTAGACTTGCTTAATCGACAGGTAGACTAACGCGCCCGCCGATTTGCCGACAGTAGACCAATGTTAATCCAAATCTGGCCACAAACACCGAATTAAACATTTTGAAAGATTTGTGGTTTAAGCGATCCTAAGAGCAAAAAAAAAAACAAGCCGGGCGCCTAGACTAGACAGACTGTGTAGCTTGATTCAAAATAGGGGTGGATTTCCCGTTTTTGCCTAACTTGACTTAATAAAAACAACGACCAGCGGGCACAACACACCGTATACTGCATAGCCTGCCGCAGGCGCAACCCAGGCTACGCAGCATACGGCCATCCGTTGTGCCCCACTGGGAAATAAAACGCCGCCAAAAACGGTCTTGAACTATCTTGACTAGACAAACTTAATCGACAGGTAGACCAACGCGCCCGTCGATTTGCCGACAGTAGACCAATGTTAATTCAAATCTGGCCACAAACACCGATCAATAGATTTGGAAGCTAGGTGGTTTAAGCGAGCCAAAGAGCACGGTTTGACCGACAAACACAAGTCGGGCGCCCAGACTTGCCAGACCTTGTAGCTTGATTCAAAATAAGGTTTGATTTCCCGTTTTTGCCTAACTAGACTTGAAAAAAAGAAACTACCAGCGGGCACAACACACCGTATACTGCATAGCCTGCCGCAGGCGCAACACAGGCTACGCAGCATACGGCCATCCGTTGTACAGCATTTAAAAAATGACCATTACAGATAAAGAAATACAGGCTGATTATAAAAATCGAATTAATCGAGTGTTTGAATTCATTGACAAAAACTTGGATTCTGATTTGTCATTGAACACAATTTCTGAAATAGCTTTTTTCTCACCGTTTCACTTTCATAGGATTTTCAAATTTATTACAGGCGAAACCTTGAATGAATATGTGACCAGACGGAGAATAGAAAAATCAGCGATGGACTTGTTGCATAATAACATCTCGACAACAGAAATCGCTCACAAATTTGGATTTAGTGATAATTCTTCATATTCCAGAGCATTTAAAAAATATTATAGAGTTAGCCCGACCGAATTTAAAAAGCAAAACCCAAACAGACTTAGCAAGATTCGTCAACTTGAAAGCAAGAACGGACAAGAATATCCTGATTATGAAAAATACATTTGTGTCATTAATAATCTTAAAAATTGGATAAAAATGAACGCAAAAATTGAAATTAAAGAAATGCCAAAAATGGATTTGGCGTATGTGTCAAGTATTGGACCACAAAATCTTGAATCTGCCTATCAAAAATTAATGAAATGGGCTACACCTCAAGGTTTGATGAATGAACAAACTAAAATGGTTACGATTTATCACGACAGCTTTAAAGTAACAGAAGCTAGTAAAGTAAGAATGAGTGCTTCAATTTTACTAAGCAAACCTGTCGAAACAGATGGGGAAATTGGACAAACTTCAATTGAAGCAGGAAAATTTATAGTTGGTAGCTTCGAGATAGGCTCGAACGAATTTGAAAAATCGTGGACAGGACTATTTTTATGGATGAACGAAAACGGATATAAAAAAGCCGACAGAAACCCTTTTGAGATTTATCACAACAACTTTAATGAACATCCCGAAAGAAAGGCTATTGTTGACTTTTACATCCCGATTGAATAAAAAACGCTGTACAACATTTTGTATAAGTAATGGCAGGTGATTTGGTAAATATCAAGGTTTGTAGCCCGCTCAAACTGCGTAGCGGTTTGACAAGAAATTACCACGCAATCTGCCACTACTCATACAATTTACCGTTGTAGGGCATTCCCTCTATACCAAGGACATTGATTACTTAAGATAATGACAAAGTGGTATGATGTTGAATTAAAGGTTTTTATGAAATTTCATTTTTGCCGTTAGTCAGAATTTTTAAATTGTAAGGGGTTTATATTAAATTTCAAGACTAATATTCTACTCAATTAGTAATAAGGAACGGAAACATAATAGTCAGTACGTTAAAAACTATATTGAATTAAAGCAACTAATAATTTTTAGACTATGAAACAAATCCTTATTTTGTTAATCTCAATTTGTATGTATTCTTGTTCAAGCATTAAAGTTGTAGAGGAAAATGTAAGTTGTCAAGTGGGAAAGAAAAAGGACTATTCAACTTTCATTATAAAAAGTCCTCATGAAAAAAAAGGCAAGACGGTAGTTGTTGAAACATCAACAGTTGCAATTGATAGTATAAAAGTAAGTCAGAATGATAAGCTCTTTTGGCAGATTAATAATAAAGATGAATTTAAAGTTCTTGCAATTGCTTATGGAAAAATTCCTATAAAATTTCGTCAAGTATTCCCTGAAGATAATAGTGAACCTGAAAAGCTGACTTCTGGCGATTATTTAATAGAAGTATACTTGAACAATGACCTTAAAAAATTTAAAATATCTGTAGAATAACTTTACAAAAAAACGCCCTACAACACGTCGTATACTGCATAGCCTGCCGCAGGCGCAACACAGGCTACGCAGCATACGATCATCCGTTGTGCCCCACTGGGAAATAAAACGCCGCCAAAAACGGTCTTGAACTATCTTGACTAGACAAACTTAATCGACAGGTAGATCAACGCGCCCGCCGATTTGCCGACAGTAGACAAACGTAAACCCAAATCTGGCCACAAACACCGACCAATAGATTTGGAAGCTTGGTGGTTTAAGCAAGCCTAAGATCAAAAAAAAAAACATAAGTCGGGCGCCCAGACTAGACAGGCTTTGTAGCTAGATTCAAGATAGGGTTGGATTTACCGTTTTTGCCTAACTTGACTTTAAAAAAAAACAACCAGCGGGCACAACACACCGTATACTGCATAGCCTGCCGCAGGCGCAACACAGGCTACGCAGCATACGGCCATCCGTTGTGCCCCACTGGAAAATAAAATGCCGCCAAAAACGGTCTTGAACTATCTAGACTAGACACACTTTATCGACAGGTAGATCAACGCGCCCGCCGATTTGCCGACAGCAGACACAAATAAACTCAAACCTGGCCACAAACACCGAATTAAATATTTTGAAAGATTTGTGGTTTAAGCGAGCCTAAGAGCAAAATAAAAAAACACAAGCCGGGCGCCCAGACTTGCCAGACTTTGTAGCTTGATTCAAAATAGGGGTGGATTTACCGTTTTTGTCTAACTTGACTTAAAAAAATAAACAACCAGCGGGCACAACACACCGTATACTGCATAGCCTGCCGCAGGCGCAACACAGGCTACGCAGCATACGGCCATCCGTTATGCCCAAGCTTAAAAACGCAACTAATTTAAACCGGAAACCATCTTAGTTAATAAGAATCAATAAAATATTGAACAATGAAAACCTTGAAAATCCTAATTTTTTGTATTTCCCTAATAAGTATTTTGGGATGTGACAAAGATGAAACAGAAGAGTTAAAAAACGTAGATGTTGAAAAATACGTGGAACAATTAAAAACAGGTGAATATGAATCACCCGATTTACCAGCGTTTTCGTATAAGGATATTCCCGCATTGCTTGTATATAGAAATGAAACTCAAATAATAACAGTTTTCCCGCATAACGGAATTTCATCTCTTTGGATGCCAGAGTGTTCTTTAGGTATGTATGTTTTGTGGACAATCGAATCAATTCGTGCAGTAGCTATTGACAGTGAGTATTTGATTGGTAGATTCCCATCACAAAACCCAATTGTGCAACAAAGAGAAGAACCGTTTGATTTAGAATCAGGAAACGAAATTCAAGAATTGGTTTCAAAGGCTTATTATGATTGGTGGAATGAGAATAAATATAAAGAATTTAGTAGTTTCTGCAATATTGACCCACTATTAGAAACAGAATATAGATGGCACTAAAAATAAAAAAGCCAGGGCATAACACGCCGTATACTGCATAGCCTGCCGCAGGCGCAACACAGGCTACGCAGCATACGGCCATCCGTTGTGCCCCACTGGGAAAATAAAACGCCGTCAAAAACGGTCTTTAAAAACCCAGACCAAACTAGCTTTATTGACTGGTAGACTAACGCGCCCGCCGATTTGCCGACAGTAGACCAATGTTAATCCAAATCTGGCCACAAACACCGAATTATAAATTTTGGAAAATTTGTGGTTTAAGCGAGCCTATCATCTGGGTTTGACACACAAACGCAATCCGGGCGCCTAGACCAGACAGACTTTGAGACTTGGTTTAAAATAAAGTAGGATTTCCCGTTTTTGCCTAACTTGACGTGAAAAACAAACGACCAGCGGGCACAACACACCGTATACTGCATAGCCTGCCGCAGGCGCAACCCAGGCTACGCAGCATACGGCCATCCGTTGTGCCCCACTGGGAAATAAAACGCCGCCAAAAACGGTCTTGAATTATCTAGACTGGACAAACTTAATCGACAGGTAGATCAACGCGCCCGCCGATTTGCCGATGGTAGACACAAATAAACTCAAATCTGGCCACAAACACCGAATTAAATATTTTGGAAGATTTGTGGTTTAAGCGAGCCAAAGAGCACGATTTGACTGACAAACACAAGCCGGGCGCCCAGACTTGACAGACTTTGTAGCTTGATTCAAAATAGGATTGGATTTCCCGTTTTTGCCTAACTTGACTTAATAAAAAAACGACCAGCGGGCACAACACACCGTATACTGCATAGCCTGCCGCAGGCGCAACCCAGGCTACGCAGCATACGGCCATCCGTTGTGCCCCACTGGGAAATAAAACGCCGCCAAAAACGGTCTTAAACTATCTTGACTAGACAAACTTAATCGACAGGTAGATCAACGCGCCCGCCGATTTGCTGACAGTTGACACAAATAAACTCAAATCTGGCCACAAACACCGAATTAAATATTTTGGAAGATTTGTGGTTTAAGCGAGCCTAAGAGCAAAATAAAAAAACAAAAGCCGGGCGCCCAGACTTGACAGACTTTGTAGCTAGATTCAAAATAGGGTTGGATTTCCCGTTTTTGCCTAACTAGACTTGAAAAAAAGAAACGACCAGCGGGCACAACACACCGTATACTGCATAGCCTGCCGCAGGCGCAACCCAGGCTACGCAGCATACGGCCATCCGTTGTACAACATTTTTAGAAAATAACTAATGAGCATAAAACTAACAGATAAGTCATATTTACGAGCTAGTCCTGAGTCAAAAATTTCTCCACCAACAGACACTAAAATAAGTGAGTTACCTATCAATATTTTATCATGGGTTGATTTTGAAAGACTTTGTCTCAGGCTGATAGAAGAAATTCATTCTATTGATAATTGTGAAATCTATGGTGTATCAGGTAGTAAACAAGATGGGATTGACATTTTCGCTTCAAAGGACAGCAATAAGTATGAGTGCTTTCAATGCAAAAGATATCAAACCATAGCACCAGGAAAACTTGATGAAATAGTTCAAGAATTTAAGAGTGGAATTTGGTTCTCGAAAAGTGATAAGTTTTTTTTGTGCACAAGCCTAGCCTTAAACTCAACTAGTCTTCAGGATAAATTCAATTTTCTAAAGTTTGAACTAAAAAAGGAAGGGATAGATTTTATTAAATGGGATAGCGTCCAATTAAATAGAATTCTAAAAAAACATCCGATTATTGTCCGTAATTTTTTTGGCGATGAATGGTGTAGATTATTTAGTGACGAGCCCTATATAAACTTTGATAAATACGCATTTGAAAAGATTACTAAAGAATTATCTGAATTAAAGGAACTATTAGCTTCAGGAGGGCAAAACACAAATAAGCTAAATTCAATTATTGATAATGTTTATGATAGAGAATATTATTGGGTTGAGTCTGAAAAAGTATTAATATTTAATAAAGCACTAGAGGAGTACAATGCAACAATTGTTAACAAAAGAGAGAAGTTTGCTTTTAGCCAAAAAATTATTCAATCAATTTTTGAACTATCTGAATTAAAGGAAATTGTTGATGACTGGCTTAAAGATTCATGGTCACCTGAAAATTTAGATCATTTGCGTTTTATTCATAGTGGACTATTAGCTTATAGCTGCTTGGAAAAAATTCCGAAAGATGTTTTATTGGATTTAAAACTACTGAATTGGTGTCCTATTCATCATGGGTTTTTCACTGGACATTTAGCCAGTTTTATTAGAGAAATAAAAGTTTCCATAGAATTGAAATTGGATTTAGTCAAAATATATAGTTCGGATAGATATCTTTTTGAGAACCTTACTAGAATAATTAATTCATTAAAGAAATATTTAGAATTTAACATAGATGAGCTCTATGTTGAAAAACCGAAGGCTTCCATTGTAAGGAATTTACCTAAAGATTTTGTTTTGGTTGTAACATCCTACGAACTAACTCTTAGAAACCCGAAGAAATTAAATCAAGTTTTTGCTACACTACCATTAGACAAGCAATTAAAAGTTTCCAAAGTTGAAGTGGTTAAGACTCTAGACGCAACCATTATTGTAGGAATCAATTCCCGTGACTGTTTTTATTGGAATCCTGAAAAAGATTTAATTGCTCATTTCTTTTATCATGCATCAGAAGCAGAGAGGATTAATAACATCTTTTGCAAAATTAAAGATGATGGTTCGATTGAAACTATCGTTCAAGTTGGAATAAAGATAATGGTGTTTAAAGACTTTCTTCACTTAACGAATCATTACACGAAGACATATCTTGAGTTGACTCCATTTAATTCCGGTTTTGTCGGAAATGTACGTAATTACGCAAATAGTAGTGGGACACTCATCTATCAAATAACTGAAGAATTTCATATTTCGCCATTAATTGAAATAGAAACAATAAGAAATAGTTTTAGAGAATCTAAAGGAATTAAGGAATGGTTAAAATTATTTGAGTTAGATGAAGAAATTTCAATGTTTTTTGAACTACAGAATATTTCAATGCAAAGTATCGAATACAAAAATGAAGATCTCATATTGTTAAAAGGTTCTACAAATGGAACTGGAGTTTTAATGATAATCCAATTGAAAAACTCTAAATATGAAATATTGAATATACTTCATTTGAAAGAATCTAGTACCATCGCAATAGATTATGTAATTCGCAACAGTGAGATAGAACTTTATTGTGCTTATCTTGATTTGAAAAGAAGAGATAGTGTATTTGAATACATCAAAATGCAAAATTTTAATATAGTTGAGTCAAAAACTATATGTAGGGAGAGAATAAACGAAAACTGTCGAGATATTGTAAATATTTCTGTTGGTAATAATGGCTTCATTTACCTAAACGAAATGGAAAATAAAATTCTTGTATATTCAAAAGATAACAATGATTTTGAGGAATTTGACTTCAAAAAAGAAGAGATTCATTTCATGAGATATTATAATTAGTGTAAAAACAGCTATGGAATATTTAACAAAAAAACGTTGTACAACACGCCGTATACTGCATAGCCTGCCGCAGGCGCAACCCAGGCTACGCAGCATACGGCCATCCGTTGTGCCCCACTGGGAAATAAAACGCCGCCAAAAACGGTCTAAACTATCTTGACTAGACAAACTTAATCAATAGGTAGACTAACGCGCCCGCCGATTTGCCGACAGTAGACACAAATAAACTCAAATCTGGCCACAAACACCGATCAATAGATTTGGAAGCTAGGTGGTTTAAGCGAGCCAAAGAGCACGGTTTGACCGACAAACACAAGTCGGGCGCCCAGACTTGCCAGACCTTGTAGCTTGATTCAAAATAAGGTTTGATTTCCCGTTTTTGCCTAACTAGACTTGAAAAAAAGAAACGACCAGCGGGCACAACACACCGTATACTGCATAGCCTGCCGCAGGCGCAACACAGGCTACGCAGCATACGGCCATCCGTTGGGCTTCATACAAAACAGACAATGAAATGAAGAATAAAATTTTCAAAATATCGACCATAATCCTTTTTCTATTCATCACTTCCTGTGATTTAAGTGAAAAGACACTTGACAACGTTTCTTCCAGCTACATTACACTTAATGACTCTAAAGTTCATTACAAAGAATATGGACAAGGTGAAAAAACGTTGATTTTCATACACGGTTGGGGGTGTGACCTGAACACTTGGAGATATCAGTTCGACTATTTCAAAGATAAATATCATTTAGTGCTTATTGATTTGCCGGGTTATGGACAAAGCGACAAAGTCGAACAGGATTACACCATTGATTTATTCGCTCAATCTGTTTCAGCGGTAATCCATGATTTAGAAATAAAGAAACCTGTATTGGTTGCTCATAGTATGGGACTACCAGTTGCGATTGAAGTCTTGAAACAATTGAATACTGAAAACGCAATACTGGTCAATATTGATGGCGTGTATTTTGACTTTCCAACTGACAGCATAGAAAATATTCAATACAAAGAAGGCTTGACCGAATTTGCCAATATGTTCAAAGGTGAAAATTACAAGCAGAATGTAGAGCAGTTCTGCAATGGCTTCATCACAGAAACAACCCCAGTAGACGTAAGCAACTATATTCTCTCAACAATGACTGAAACACCGCAGAAAGTTGGCTATCAGTCAATGAAAAGTTTAATAGACCAAAAATATTGGAACAATAAAACACTTAACAATCAGATGATTGCGATTTATGCAAAAACTGCTGAATTATCACCTGACAATGAAAATATTTTAAGGAAGCAATTTGCAAATTTGACATATACAGAAATGGATAGTGTAAATCATTTTCTTATGATGGAAAAACCAAAGAAAGTGAATGAAATATTAGAAAAATTAATAGAAAAATAAGTACGAAAGCCCAACACGCCGTATACTGCATAGCCTGCCGCAGGCGCAACCCAGGCTACGCAGCATACGGCCATCCGTTGGGCTTCATACAAAACAGACAATGAAATGAAGAATAAAATTTTCAAAATATCGACCATAATCCTTTTTCTATTCATCACTTCCTGTGATTTAAGTGAAAAGACACTTGACAACGTTTCTTCCAGCTACATTACACTTAATGACTCTAAAGTTCATTACAAAGAATATGGACAAGGTGAAAAAACGTTGATTTTCATACACGGTTGGGGGTGTGACCTGAACACTTGGAGATATCAGTTCGACTATTTCAAAGATAAATATCATTTAGTGCTTATTGATTTGCCGGGTTATGGACAAAGCGACAAAGTCGAACAGGATTACACCATTGATTTATTCGCTCAATCTGTTTCAGCGGTAATCCATGATTTAGAAATAAAGAAACCTGTATTGGTTGCTCATAGTATGGGACTACCAGTTGCGATTGAAGTCTTGAAACAATTGAATACTGAAAACGCAATACTGGTCAATATTGATGGCGTGTATTTTGACTTTCCAACTGACAGCATAGAAAATATTCAATACAAAGAAGGCTTGACCGAATTTGCCAATATGTTCAAAGGTGAAAATTACAAGCAGAATGTAGAGCAGTTCTGCAATGGCTTCATCACAGAAACAACCCCAGTAGACGTAAGCAACTATATTCTCTCAACAATGACTGAAACACCGCAGAAAGTTGGCTATCAGTCAATGAAAAGTTTAATAGACCAAAAATATTGGAACAATAAAACACTTAACAATCAGATGATTGCGATTTATGCAAAAACTGCTGAATTATCACCTGACAATGAAAATATTTTAAGGAAGCAATTTGCAAATTTGACATATACAGAAATGGATAGTGTAAATCATTTTCTTATGATGGAAAAACCAAAGAAAGTGAATGAAATATTAGAAAAATTAATAGAAAAATAAGTACGAAAGCCCAACACGCCGTATACTGCATAGCCTGCCGCAGGCGCAACCCAGGCTACGCAGCATACGGCCATCCGTTGGGCTTCATACAAAACAGACAATGAAATGAAGAATAAAATTTTCAAAATATCGACCATAATCCTTTTTCTATTCATCACTTCCTGTGATTTAAGTGAAAAGACACTTGACAACGTTTCTTCCAGCTACATTACACTTAATGACTCTAAAGTTCATTACAAAGAATATGGACAAGGTGAAAAAACGTTGATTTTCATACACGGTTGGGGGTGTGACCTGAACACTTGGAGATATCAGTTCGACTATTTCAAAGATAAATATCATTTAGTGCTTATTGATTTGCCGGGTTATGGACAAAGCGACAAAGTCGAACAGGATTACACCATTGATTTATTCGCTCAATCTGTTTCAGCGGTAATCCATGATTTAGAAATAAAGAAACCTGTATTGGTTGCTCATAGTATGGGACTACCAGTTGCGATTGAAGTCTTGAAACAATTGAATACTGAAAACGCAATACTGGTCAATATTGATGGCGTGTATTTTGACTTTCCAACTGACAGCATAGAAAATATTCAATACAAAGAAGGCTTGACCGAATTTGCCAATATGTTCAAAGGTGAAAATTACAAGCAGAATGTAGAGCAGTTCTGCAATGGCTTCATCACAGAAACAACCCCAGTAGACGTAAGCAACTATATTCTCTCAACAATGACTGAAACACCGCAGAAAGTTGGCTATCAGTCAATGAAAAGTTTAATAGACCAAAAATATTGGAACAATAAAACACTTAACAATCAGATGATTGCGATTTATGCAAAAACTGCTGAATTATCACCTGACAATGAAAATATTTTAAGGAAGCAATTTGCAAATTTGACATATACAGAAATGGATAGTGTAAATCATTTTCTTATGATGGAAAAACCAAAGAAAGTGAATGAAATATTAGAAAAATTAATAGAAAAATAAGTACGAAAGCCCAACACGCCGTATACTGCATAGCCTGCCGCAGGCGCAACCCAGGCTACGCAGCATACGGCCATCCGTTGTAGGTAAGCAAAAAAGAAAGATATGAAAAACAAAAATCAAATTGTATATTTTTTACAGGAGATTGCCATCGTTGTAGTTGGCGTATTGATAGCCGTTTCAATAGGGAACTACAAAGAAAAGATGGATAATAAAAAATATATCCAAAAGACGCTATCGGCAATTGAGAACGAAATTAATTTAAGTCAAGAAGAGGTTAATGCTGTGTTAATTAAGCATACAAATTTGATAGATTCTCTTTCAAATAAAATCTATGATAATGAACAAAATCTTGGCGAAATTATAGGGAATTTAGGTGGGGTACAGTTTCCATTAATTAAGAATGTCAGTTTACGGTTTTTCATTTCAAACAAAGCTGAATTGGTAGATTTTGAATTAATATCACAATTATTAGAAATTGAAGAACAAACGAACATGCTATCAGATAAAATGAAAAGACTTGCTGATTATACCTATGATAACATGAATGACAAGAAAGTTGAATCAAAAATAAAATTTGCTTACTTATTGGCGAATGTGATTGATACAGAAGAGACTCTATTAGAATCATACTCGGTTTTATTAGAAGAAAAAAGCTTCCCTAAATCTTAAAACTCAATAATGCCTACCTACAACAAAAAATATACGTAATGCGGGGAGATTTGCTAAATTTGAGACATAATGCATTTAATAAACAAAGTAGCGGTTTGATAGTAAAGTGCCTTGAAATCCCGCACTACGCATATTCAAGCCGTTAGCATTCATGCAAAAAGCAAAATATTCAATTATGAAATTCATTACAAAACTAAGACATTGGAAATTATTTATTCTATTTTTTTTAGGAACAGGAATAGCATCAATTGGAACTATAACTGTTTTAAACAGCTTGTTCAATTTTAGTATTCGAATTGCTGATAGTATGATTCCAATTGTAATCGCATATTTTCTATGGGGTTCATGGATGATAAAATCAATAATACTTTTAGACAGACATTATAAATCACTTACTGAAAAACAACAATTGACTTTAAAGTACGGAACTATGTTTCTAATTCTATATGCTTTTAAATTAATAAATTATGATTTAAGAATTACATTAATTGAATTTCCAACTGGACTATCTTTATTTATTTCATTTGTGATGCATATAGGAGGATTTTTTCTTTTTTATTACTTCATATATCTTTTTGCAAAGGGACTAGCAATTTCAAAACATGGGGAAAACTTGAGAGCTGGAGACTTAATCCTTCAAGTATTGAGAATTTTATTTTTCCCAATTGGAGTTTGGACAGTACAACCCGAATTGAATAAATTATGTTTATCTAAATAAAGCACGAAATGCTAACACACCGTATACTGCATAGCCTGCCGCAGGCGCAACACAGGCTACGCAGCATACGGCCAAACGTTGGGCAACATGCAGTGAAGTGCATACAATAAACATGATTGTTAAATGAAAAAAGGAAAGATATTTATTAGCCATTCTTCAAAGGATATAGATTTCATAGATTCATTTGTGAAACATATCCTCAGATTAGGATTAGATATTCCTGCTGATAGGATTTTCTGTTCTAGCATGGAGGGGCATGGAATAAAAAGCGGAGAATACATTCCAGATAGACTAAAAACTGAAATGCAATTGGCTTCTATTGCCCTTCTATTCATATCAAAGAATTATAAAGATAGTGAAGTATGTTTGAATGAAGTTGGTGCCGCTTGGGTATCACTTGAGAAAACTAATATTATGCCAATATTATTACCAGACGTTGATTTTAAAGACCTTGGATTTATTGACTTAAATAGGCTTGGAATAAAATTGAGCGAAAAAAAAGACTTAATAAAATTGATAAATGATAATAAAGGAGAGCTCAATCCAAGTTTTGATTTGGGATTATTACATGAACAGATAGATGCATTTATTAATGAAACGAAAGCAGATAATTCAAATGTAGATTCTGATAATGAAGTTCCCAAAGATGTAAACGAATGGAATGAATGCTTTGAAAAAAATCTAATTCCTTTTGACCATATTATTAGAAAGGCTATTCCTGCACATAATGATGGGATTCATAAAATTGAAGACCAACAAACACAAACGAGAATACTTAGAGGATTAAGTAAAGCTGATTTTTTAAGAACCTTTTGGTATAAAAAAGCAGAAGGAGATTATTATGTGGAGCAACTTAAACAAACACCAAATGGAAATTGGTTAGTGTCAATATTTAATTGGGAAATTAAAATTTCTGAGATGTGGGTTGCAAAAGATACTGAGATGCAGTATGAATTCATCTTGATACATTCAGCTCAACTACCACCATTTGAAGTGCAATCAGATGTTGGTGGTAAAGAATATAATGTGGGTGTTTTAACTGATGGAACAATAGTCTCTGAAAATGAAAGATTAAATGGATATGCTATTATTAAAGGTGAAACTGTTGATTTAGACAAATATGGTGTGGAACCAAGATTAAGAGACAGAAAAGCACACTGGGTATTTTTTGGTTCATACTATCACAAGATTGGATTCAACCCAGACGAAACAATTGAATTCTGTAAAAAACTAGATAATAAGGAAGTTGAAGTTAATAGTGATAATTTATTTAAGTTTCTACATAAACTAAATAATCATCCAACAATAATTAGATGGAGATGAAAAAGCACGATTGCCCAACAATGTGTATAGTGCATAAGGGTTTCAGAGGTTTTCGAGCAGCATCACCCGCATTTATTTTGGGTGGTAACTTGACAGGTTTGAAGCCCGCAATCCCTTACGACACCATACACCGAACGTTATGGGCCATTAAAAGAACAAGAAAATGGGCAGATTGATAATCTTTTTTACATTGTTTTCAACTTGTGCTTTTGGACAACGATCCGATCTTTATCGCATTGATAGGAGATTGATTGCAGATACGACATTCCAGATAGATGTAGATTCATACTATAATGTTTTGACTTTGGAAAATGTATTATTACCACGAATTTATAATGGAATTTCAGTAGTGTCTATTAAATTTAGTTAAAATCACCCATAACACACATATAATCAGAACTAAAATTGTCTCAAACCTTGTCGCACTTTTGAAATGTTTACCTTCATTGGTAAACATAAAAGTAGCGAAAAATGAACAGTGGCAAATATCTTTTCAGTCAAATCACCGATTTTCTTCCCAAACGATATTTTGAAAGACTCGTTATGAACCAATGTAACGATAGGACTCAAGGTTGGAGTTTTACATACTGGAATCAGATGCTTGTTCTGATATTTGGACAGTTGGATGGCTGCAACAGCCTTCGTGAATTGACGGACATTACTACTGCTCATGCGAAAAAATCTTTTCACCTTGGTTTTGGTAAAACCCCAATAAATCGAAGCGTTCTATCCAAGGCTAACCAACTGCGTGATTATCGCATTTTTGAAGAATTTGCCTATCACATGGTGGCTCTTGCTCAGAAAAATCGCATAGACAAAGAGTTTATACTCAATGGGAAATATTACGCTTTTGACTCGACCACAATAGATCTCTGCATGTCTCTTTTTGACTGGGCAAGATTCAGAAGTACCAAAGCTGGCATCAAGGTACACACCCAACTTGATATCGTGACCGAAATCCCCGTTTCATTCAACATCACAGAAGCTGCAGTTCATGATGTGAATGCGATGGATTGGATTAACTACGAGCCGCTTGCCTGTTATGTTTTTGACCGTGGCTATTGGGATTTGAGTAGGCTGTACCGGATAGAGATGATCAACTCGTTCTTTATCATCCGAGAAAAACAAAAACCGAAGTTTGAAATAGTCGCTGGAGATGACCTCATGGAAAGCCGTGATAATATACTCCGAGATCAAACTGTGAGGTTCATAACAAAGGGAAACAGAGAAAACTATCCTTCCGAAATCAGGAGAATAGTATACTATGAGCCTGAACTAAAGCGAACCTTCACCTACTATACGAATAATTTCTATTTGAAGGCCAAGGATATTGCCTTTCTTTATAAAAACAGATGGACTGTAGAGACCTTTTTTAAATGGATCAAAGGTCACTTGCGCATCAAGTCTTTCTGGGGCAATACCGAGAATGCGGTTCGAATACAGGTATATGTGGCCATCATTACATATTGCACTGTTGCAATCATTGAACGAAAACTTGCTCTAGATAGAAGTATTTTTGAAGTAATGAGAATCCTTGGTAGTTCCCTCCTTGCAAAGGACAATATCAAGGATTTGTTTCAATTAGATGAGGCGGAGCAGGCTCAAGATTGCGTGCAATTGAAATTGGATTTTTAACATTAATTAATAGACAGTAGTGATGGAATTTCTTATCCTGAAATTACTAGAGAAAATGCGATTGAAGGCAAGGTCATTGTTCAAGTCATTGTTGATCAAAAAGATTTTCAGTATAAAATTGTAAAATCTGACAATGATTATTTAAAATTCCCCGTCATTGACTATTTTGATCGTTTGGATAAATATGTAATAGACCAGATTAGGCCGTCTAAGGGATTTTTCAATATTTATATTCCGATAGAATTTAAAATTCAAAAAGATCAATTCTCTGAGAATTTAAGGAAATATAATACATTGAGAATTGAAACAAACGATATTGCAAAACAATCTGATATAATAAAGCATTGATAAATAAGAATTAACGGCCCATAACACACTGCATAAAGCATAGCTTGCCGCAGGCGCAACACAAGCTACGCTTCATGCAGCCATCCGTTGTGCCCCACTGGGAAAATAAAACGCCGCCAAAAACGGTCTTAAAAAACCCCAGACCAGACTAGCTTAATCGACTGGTAGACCAACGCGCCCGCCGATTTGCCGACAGTAGACACAAATAAACTCAAGTCTGGCCACAAACACCGAATTAAATATTTTGGAAGATTTGTGGTTTAAGCGAGCCTAAGAGCAAGAATAAAAAAATACGTGCCGGGCGCCCAGACTAGACAGACTGTGTAGCTTGATTCAAAATAGGGGTGGATTTCCCGTTTTTGCCTAACTAGACTTGAAAAACAAACAACCAGCGGGCACAACACGCCGTATACTGCATAGCCTGCCGCAGGCGCAACACAGGCTACGCAGCATACGGCCATCCGTTGTGCCCCACTGGGAAATAAAACGCCGCCAAAAACGGTCTTAAACTATCTTGACTAGACAAACTTAATCGACAGGTAGACCAACGCGCCCGCCGATTTGCCGACATTAGACACAAATAAACTCAAACCTGGCCACAAACACCGAATTAAACATTTTGAAAGATTTGTGGTTTAAGCGAGCCTAAGATCAAAAATAAAAAACACAAGTCGGGCGCCCAGACTTGCCAGACCTTGTAGCTTGATTCAAAATAGGGGTGGATTTACCGTTTTTGCCTAACTTGACGTGAAAAACAAACAACCAGCGGGCACAACACACCGTATACTGCATAGCCTGCCGCAGGCGCAACCCAGGCTACGCAGCATACGGCCATCCGTTAGCGTTCATGCTTAAAATAGAAACGTTTATCAAAGAATAGAATTATTAATATAAGCCTAAAATGAACATAGAACATCGAAGTAATACAACGTTTTCGGCAAAACAGTATGAATCAGACATAGAAGCAATTATTGCAAAGCGTTATGATAACGGGGCTGATTTTTGGACTACCCCTGACAAACGGATAGGTAAAGGTGGCCCATTTTCAACTCTTTACAGCGCATTAATGCTTGCAGAGTTAGGATTAATTGCTATTCCCATAATGCAAGATGTTGCTGAATTGATATTTAGTTTATGGCGAGAAGACGGACGATTTCAAATAGCGCCCAAAGGGGGGATTTATCCTTGTCATACCGCTGGTGTCGCAAGGGTTTTGTGTCGTATGGGATATACATGTGATAACAGGCTGAAAAAGACTTTTGAACACCTTCTAAAAATTCAACATGATGATGGTGGTTGGCATTGTAATACTTACAAATTTGGCAGGGGACCAGAAACAGATTATTCTAATCCGGGAGCAACTTTAGAGGCCTTAGACGCATTCCGATTCACAGATTATCTTAATAAAGATGAGCGACTTGATAAAGCAGTTGAATTCTTACTTAATCATTGGGACATACGTAAACCAATAGGCCCTTGCCATTATGGAATAGGCACTTTATTCATGAAGGTTGAATACCCCTTTTTTCGTTATAACCTGTTTTTTTATGTTCACGTTCTATCTTTCTATGAAAGAGCTAAAAATGACACTCGATTTTTAGATGCACTAAATGTCTTAAAGTCTAAAATGGTAGATGGAAAAATTATAGTTGAGAATCCCAATAGTAAATTGGTAAACTTTACTTTCTGTAAAAAGGGAGAACCAAGCGACCTTGCAACTGAACGCTATCATGAGATATTGAATAATCTAAAATAACAATTGCCTAAAAGTGGTATTTTGATGACAATAATAAAAAAGCACGAAACGCTAACACGCGGTATAGCCAATAAGGGTTTCAGAGGTATGCGAAGGGTTGTAGCCCGCTTCAACTTTTTGTGTAACTTGACAGGAAATCGCCCGCAATCCCTTACTGGCCATACCGCCGACCGTTGGCGAGCATAATGAATTAGCAAGAACTTAGGTTAATATTTATGATAAAATTAATGATGAATACTCAATTAAACCGACTTGTTGTACTTGCTATTTTTGTAGCATATAGCATTTTAGGAACTGCTCAAATTCCTGAAGAATTTCATAAATTCTTGACAAAAACAGATACAACAAATCTTTATTGGAAAGTTGATAAGAATCCTCAATTTAAAGGTGGATATGAGTCTTTAGTTAATTACTATAAACAAAACTTTGTTTCAGTAGTGTCTATTAAATTTAGTTAAAATCACCCATAACACACATATAATCAGAACTAAAATTGTCTCAAACCTTGTCGCATTTTTGAAATGTTTACCTTCATTGGTAAACATAAAAGTAGCGAAAAATGAACAGTGGCAAATATCTTTTCAGTCAAATCACCGATTTTCTTCCCAAACGATATTTTGAAAGACTCGTTATGAACCAATGTAACGATAGGACTCAAGGTTGGAGTTTTACATACTGGAATCAGATGCTTGTTCTGATATTTGGACAGTTGGATGGCTGCAACAGCCTTCGTGAATTGACGGACATTACTACTGCTCATGCGAAAAAATCTTTTCACCTTGGTTTTGGTAAAACCCCAATAAATCGAAGCGTTCTATCCAAGGCTAACCAACTGCGTGATTATCGCATTTTTGAAGAATTTGCCTATCACATGGTGGCTCTTGCTCAGAAAAATCGCATAGACAAAGAGTTTATACTCAATGGGAAATATTACGCTTTTGACTCGACCACAATAGATCTCTGCATGTCTTTTTTTGACTGGGCAAGATTCAGAAGTACCAAAGCTGGCATCAAGGTACACACCCAACTTGATATCGTGACCGAAATCCCCGTTTCATTCAACATCACAGAAGCTGCAGTTCATGATGTGAATGCGATGGATTGGATTAACTACGAGCCGCTTGCCTGTTATGTTTTTGACCGTGGCTATTGGGATTTGAGTAGGCTGTACCGGATAGAGATGATCAACTCGTTCTTTATCATCCGAGAAAAACAAAAACCGAAGTTTGAAATAGTCGCTGGAGATGACCTCATGGAAAGCCGTGATAATATACTCCGAGATCAAACTGTGAGGTTCATAACAAAGGGAAACAGAGAAAACTATCCTTCCGAAATCAGGAGAATAGTATACTATGAGCCTGAACTAAAGCGAACCTTCACCTACTATACGAATAATTTCTATTTGAAGGCCAAGGATATTGCCTTTCTTTATAAAAACAGATGGACTGTAGAGACCTTTTTTAAATGGATCAAAGGTCACTTGCGCATCAAGTCTTTCTGGGGCAATACCGAGAATGCGGTTCGAATACAGGTATATGTGGCCATCATTACATATTGCACTGTTGCAATCATTGAACGAAAACTTGCTCTAGATAGAAGTATTTTTGAAGTAATGAGAATCCTTGGTAGTTCCCTCCTTGCAAAGGACAATATCAAGGATTTGTTTCAATTAGATGAGGCGGAGCAGGCTCAAGATTGCGTGCAATTGAAATTGGATTTTTAACATTAATTAATAGACAGTAGTGACTTTGTTTATCCAATCGAATCGCAGAAAAATGGAACTCAAGGGACTGTTTTTGTTTTGTTTATTGTTGAAAAAGACGGTAGAATTTCAAATGTATATGCTACAAACTCTATTGATAAATATTTAGAAAAGGCAGCAATAAAATTTATCAAAAATATGCCTAATTGGCAACCTGGAATTAAAGACGGAAAAACCGTTAGGGTTTTGAATATTCAACCTGTAAAATTTGCCTTACAATAATTACGCTCGCCAACACATCGTATACTGCATAGCCTGCCGCGGGCGCAACACAGGCTACGCAGCATACGATCATCCGTTAGGCGTCAGCATATAAGAGCCTGCATACATTGATAACCCATAACCAATAATACAATTTCAAATGAGAGGAAAAACAATTTTAATAATTCTTATTTCTATTTTGATTAATAAGTTAGCAGTTTCCCAAACAAATGATTGCTTAAAGGATTTTGATTTTATGGTAAAAAAAATTCAAGCAGATTATCCTGGTTATAATATTAAAGTGACCGATGCCAATAAATCACAACTCATGCTTTTAGAAAAAGAAATCAGACAGAAAATTACTATACATCCGGATAGTTGCGGATATTACTTTAATAATTATACCGATTTCTTTAAAGATCACCATCTTCGAGTTAACCGCATTAGGAATGAGAAACAACAACAAACTGAAATTATGGAAATTTCTACGTATGGAAAAAATCTATATGTCAATGTTGATAGTTTACACCAAACCACAAAGAATTCCACAGGAATAGAAGGTGTATGGGAAGGATTTAGACAGAAATTCATTGTTACAAAAGATGGACAAAAATATGTCGGTGTAGTTGTAAACAGTCAAGGTTGGAAAAATGGGCAGGTGATATATGAATTTGAACCTATCAACGACACTGTTTTCAATGTTATAAACTACTCTTTGATTAAAAATAAGAATCCTTATAAAACAGAAGCTTCACTGAACTTAAAAGGAAAAATTATAGAAATACATGACGATACAAGATTTGTTCGAAAATCTGATTCTCAAATTTTGGATAAATCAATATTATATTCCTATGTGCCGGTGTTTCCTAATGGATTAAACACCTATCCACTAGCTTTATATTTGGATGATAGTACCTACTATCTGCGAATACCAAGTTTTTATAGCAATACAGGTAATGAGTTTGTCCTAAAACATTGGGATGAAATAATGTCTCGTCCGAATTTGATTATAGATATAAGAAATAATGGTGGCGGACAAGATAATTATTATGAAGAACTTGCAAGGTTAATTTATACAAAACCAATTGAAACAAAAGGAGTAGAATGGTATGCTTCAAAAGGAAATATTAAATATTTTGAGGACGCAATGGAAAAAGGAGAAATTCGCAATGGAGAAGAAGGCATGAAATGGACAGAAGCATTAGTTGAAGCTATGAAAAAAAATATTGGGGGTTTTGTTACTCATCCATATAGTTTAAATGACATCCCCACTGGTAAAAAAGATACTATTTATTCAATGCCACGAAAAATTGGTATTATTATTAACGGAGGAAACGCTTCATCGGCAGAACAGTTTTTACTTGCAGCTCGTCAAAGTGATAAGGTTATTTTATTTGGTAATTGTAATACGGCTGGAGTATTAGATTATTCAAATATTACACCAAACCCTCTTCCATCAAACAACTATCAATTGTGGTGTCCGATGACTCGTTCAAAACGTTTGCCAGAAAATCCAATTGACAATATTGGAATTGCTCCAGATGTCATTATTCCATTTCCTGCAACAGAACAGCTATATGACAAATTAGATGATTGGGTTTATTTTGTTAAGAATTATTTAAATTTAAATGAAGAGAAAAAATAGAGAAATAAATGCCGAACGCCTAACACACCGTATACTGCATAGCCTGCCGCAGGCGCAACACAGGCTACGCAGCATACGGCCATCCGTTGGCAGTAATTCCCCCTATTCCAGAGTCATTGATTTCTGAAGCTAACGTATAGGTATGTTGTAATCATGTTGCGTAATAGTAGTATGCTTGTAGTGCACTGAATATTAACTTGTTATTTTTACGTTAGTCAGAATTAAAACAGACAGAAAATGAAGAAAATACTCGGAATCGTTGCAATTGTTATACTTTTTGCCTCGTGTGGTCAGTTGATGACTGAATCACAGGCTATATTAAAGAATCAGGAAGGCTTGGAGTATCTTGATCAAGCCCAGTATGAATTGGCTATAAAATCTTTCAAAGAAGGTGTTGAAAGCCCAAATTTGTCAAAAGAGACAAGAGCATTGATTTATCGAAATATTGCTCAAACCTATTATGAAATGATGGAAATAGATTCGTCATTAGTATATTCTAAACTGGCAGCGGACTGCTACCCTAAAGACTCTTATGAGTATTTAACAAATATTTCAGACATCAAAATTTCAACTGGAGAAACAGCAGAAGCTGAAAAACTCTTGCTTAAAGCAGTTAAGATGAAACCAAATGAACTCGCAGCAAATAATACTTTAGGTGCTATTTATTTAGGTGAATTTGGTGCTGAATTCTTTGACCCTGAAAAAGCGCTTCCGTATAACATCAAAGCGTTTGAAATCAATAATGATAGAATTACAGAAGATGTTTTGGGAAGAAATTACATTGAATTGGGTAATTACAATAAAGCAAGGATACACTACGCGAAGTTACATAAAGAATACCCTGACATCGAAGTTCTTGCCTATCAATTAGGAGTAGTTGAATATCTTGATGGGAACAAGGAAAAAGCTGAAATCTATTTCAATAAAGTCATTACTAAAAACCCTGAACACCAATGGGTTATTGAATCCTTTAAAGAAAATAATGAATAACATACTGCCAACACACCGTATACTGCATAGCCTGCCGCAGGCGCAACCCAGGCTACGCAGCATACGGCCATCCGTTGGGCGTCATTCAAAAAAAGCGTAACTACTCAGGTATACTCTCTCTCAATAATAAGAAGTCCATTTTTTTTCAGTTAAGGCAATTTCTGTTCGATGAATCGCTAAAATCACAAAACATTCTGAATATCCAATTCTCGTGAGGTTTAAAATTAAAAATCGCTCCCTTGAGGTGTTTTTTGTTGATAACATGGTGTGTGAATGTTGATAATAATATGATGTATGTGCAGGCGAAGTTGAATATCTACTACCATCTTTGTGGAAAAGACAAGGATGAATTCACGCGAGTCACTTCAAGAAAAGAGTAAGGATGAATTAATTGATCATATTCTTGATCTTAATGATAAGATTGGCTTGTTGATGAATGCTGTTACAGAATTGAAACAGGAGGTTGAGCGGTTGAAGCAGCCAAAGAATAGTCGAAACAGCTCATTACCACCGTCACGGGACTTGTTTCAGTTCAGGAACCAAAGCATCCGGGAAAAGAGTAACAAAAAAACAGGAGGACAGCCAGGGCATAAAGGCGAGACCTTGGTCATGTCGGCAGATCCTGATTTCACCATCAATCATTATCCCAGAGAGACGTGTCCCGATTGCGGGAAGGTGCATGATAAAAGCAGCATGGAAATGGTCGGCAAGAGACAAGTTGTCGACATTCCCCTTGTAAAAGCAACGATTACTGAGCATTTGGTGTTTCGATCAAAATGCACCTGTGGGCATTCCTACGAAGGTTCATTTCCTGCCAATATCACTGCTCCTGTGCAGTATGGCAACAATCTCACGTCCTTGGTCGCATACTTGAGCGCCCGCCAATATGTCCCAATGTCCCGGCTGTCCGAGTTAGTACATTGCTTTACCAATATATCCCTCAGTCAAGGAACGATCCATAACATGCTGGATCGGGTAGCCCGGTTGGTTACTCCAATGTACGAAGGGATCAAACGAGACATATGCAAAGCAACTACCGTAGGTGCCGATGAAACCGGGATGAAGGTTGAAGATAGAAACCATTGGGCTTGGGTTTGGCAAACGCTGCAAGAGACATTTATTGCAATCTCGAAGAGCAGGGGATTTAATACCATTGCCGAAAAATTTCCGCAAGGGTTTCCAAATGCCATTTATGTGAGCGACTCCCTGAGTGCACAATTAAAAGTGGAGGCCAAGTCGCACCAGCTCTGCCTTGCGCATATCATCAGAGAACTCAACTATTTTATTGAGAAATTCCAAAACAGTTGGGCTGCTGACATGAAGGCTTTATTACAATCCTCAATTGCCTTGAAGAAACGGATGACGGCAGATGACTACACCGATCACTTCCCGGAGAGAGCCGATATAATAGAACGATACAAAAAACTGGCGGCACACCCGTGTGACGATCAAATACCCAAGCTACCGGCATTACAGAAGAGATTGAAGAAGCACCAACACCATATGTTCAATTTCCTGTTCCATCCGGATGTGCCATTTGACAACAATGCTTCAGAACGCGCCATCCGAAATGTGAAAGTCAAACAGAAAGTATCCGGAGCTTTTAGGACAGAGCGTGGTGCTGAAAATTTCGCAATCATACGATCCGTGGTCGACACTTTCATTAAAAGAGGATGCGCCCCGCTAGATGAAATAATATTTGCAATAAACCTCGCAACTGCAAAGAAAGGGTTTCTTAATTCGATGCAAACTTCATAATACAATTTACAGTGATGACACCTCAAAGACCTACTTTGAGGTGGTTCATCATGCAGTGACCTGAGTAGTTACCTAAAAAGATTGTTCAAGTAATTATTAAACAAATTCAGATAGCATTCAATAAAAGTTGATTTTAATTACGATTTCCTAATGATAAGAAAACCTATTAAAATTGTCTTTATAATTGGGATTATAGCAATTCTGATATTTGGAGCAATCTGGATAAAAAGGTTCTTTCAGATTGATTCGTGTCTTGATTGTGGAGGAAAATGGAATTATGATTTAAAGAAATGTGAATGTTACTCGATTGACACAAATCGAATTACCGAGTATTTTTGGAATTCTTATTTCGACACAATTACAAATCGTGAATATTTGACACGTGGCAAAATGCTTGATTCTATTGCCAAATCACCGAGTGAATTAATCGAGATTTTAAACTTACGACCAAGCAAATGCAAGATTGATTACGTTGATATAACTGGAGATACGATAATCATAAAGATTCTGGATGATGAATATCTCACAGAACAAATGGGAACTTCTTGGGCAGATTGCTTTATGTCAGAGACAATTTTCACATTAACAGAAAGCGATTTGATTAAGTTTGTGAGATTTGAAATGGATTATGGTTCACATGCAAGTCCAGGATTATATTCTAGAAAAGATTATAAATGGATGATAAAGAAATAAAAAACGACACGCCAACACACCGTATACTGCATAGCCTGCCGCAGGCGCAACACAGGCTACGCAGCATACGGCCGTCCGTTAGGCACAATTATAAAAAAACAGGCTATGAAAAATCTTTTTCCTGGATATTATAGAAAAACAGAAGACGATATTAAACGAATTTGGGAACATGGAATAATTATGTTTGACACAAATGTTCTTCTTAATCTTTACCGTTATTCCGAATCTACTCAACAGACAATTCTAGATTTAATTAAAAAGTTTTCGAAGCAAATATATCTTCCTCATCAGGCAGCTTTGGAATACAATAGAAATAGATACGAAGTAATAGCTGAACAAGAAAAAGCATATAATGAATTCTTAGAGAAAATTGCACAAATTCAAAAGGACTTACAATCAACGAGCAAACCTCCATTTCTTTCAACAAAAGTAGATAAAGAACTAAATGTAATTTTTGAGAAAGTTGGAGCCGAAGTAAAAGAAAGTATTCAAAAATATTGCGAATTTTTAAAGATTGATCCGATTTACAATTCTATTTCCGAATTGTTTACAAATAGAATTACAAAATCATTTTCAAATGAAGAACTGAAAGAAATTTAAGTAATAAGAATAAAATAATGTCCTATTTTGTTGTTTATGTGATATAAAATAACTATATTTATCTCATTATGAGATACTTGAACCTGAAAACAGAAGAAATTGAAGCGCTTGAAAGGCTTCTCAAAAACAGTCCCGATAGCATGGCCAGAAGAAGGAGCCATTGCCTGTTGTTATCCCATCAAAAACGAACGATCAATGACTTGTCGGACATTTTTGATGTAAACAGGAAAACCATTGAGCGTTGGCTTGACAGCTGGGCTAAAAACGGTTTCGATTCTCTTAAAATCAGGTCTGGCCGGGGAGCGAAAACTCGATTGAAAGGTCTTGAGAAAGAGATTGCTGAGTTGTTAAAGAACCATAGCCGTAACTTAAAATATGTGTTAACCTACTTAGAAGAGCAACATAATATCATAATCTGCAAAAGAACTTTGCAGAATTTTTTAAAAGGCACTGGGCTATATCTGGAAGAGAGCCCGGCTATCCTTAAAAAGCAAACGCAACCAAGATGATTTCGAGCTAAAACAACAACAAATAGAAAGCCTTAAAGAATTGGAAGATGCCGGGTACATAGACCTTTATTTTGGTGATGAAAGCCATTTTGGACTTACACCAAACGTTCCATATGCCTGGCAAACAAAAGAAAACCCGATATTATTACCCGCTGCCAAAGGAAAGTTTCTAAACGTTGTGGGTTTAATGAACCGTAAAAATGATCTATTCTTTGAGGTTAGCGAAACAACATTCAATACGGACAAAGTTATTTTGTTTATGGATAAGTTTGCAGCCCAGATAGTTAAAAAAACTGTTGTGATACTTGATAATTCACCAATTCATAAATCTAAAAAGTTTATGGTAAAAATAAGTGAGTGGAAAGAGAGGGATTTATTGGTATTCTTCCTACCACCCTATTCTCCGGAATTAAACCTGATAGAGATCCTTTGGAAAAGAATCAAATACCAATGGTTGCCATTTGATGCATACCTCTGTTTTCAAAATCTCAAAGAACGTTTGTCGTATGTCCTTAATAATTTTGGCAAATTATACGACATTAAATATTAACAAGTACTTATAAGGAAGGTGAAGAAAGATTTAAAAATAAAATTCCACCGGGATTTGAAGATGAAAAAACAAAAGAAGGCGTAAAAAAATATGGAGATTTAGTCTTGTGGAAACAAATTATAATGACAGCTGAAGAATTAAAAAAAGATGTCATCTTAATAACTGACGAAAGAAAGATTGATTGGTGGTGGAAAATTAAGGACGGTAGAAATATGGGACCTAGACAAGAATTAGTTGAAGAAATTAAACTTAAAGCAAATGTCGATTTTCACATGTATTCATCCGAACGATTTCTGAGTTATGGACAATCCTTTCTGAAAGAAAAAATAAATCAACAAGCACTAGAAGAAATTCAGGCGATGAAGAAAGCCGATTTGGAAGAAATCAAACGTATTCAGTTTATGGAAAAACGTATGTTTGAGCGTGAACTAAAAGCCAAGGATGAAATGACCTTTATTGTACAAAGAATTGAGGACGTAAATAAAAAACTTTTTGCTCTTAGAAAAAACCAAGAATCACTATATAATGATTCAATGGAATCGGATAATATTAAGGAATATTTACACAGCATGAGTATTCATGAAGCCGAGTTGAATGAAGAAAAAATGCATCTAATGAGCAAATTAAACTCAATTCAAAATTACTTGAAAGAATCGGAAATCGACAGCAAGGAGGAAAAAATAAAATTGTTAAAGTACTACAATGAGTTTAAAAATAGGAAAGAATAAATTAACTGTGCCTAACACGCCTTATACTGCATAGCCTGCCGCAGGCGCAACACAGGCTACGCAGCATACGGCCATCCGTTGCCAACAATTGAAAAAAACAAAAACACTCTACATATTATGAAAAGACTTATTTTTGGATTACTGACTGTTTTAACAGTAAATACTTCATTCGGACAACAACCTGAAAAATTGGATTATTGCAATTGCCAAGACAAGATTGACCAGATTTCTCCCACACTAAATGGACAATTTGAGCGGAAATGTAATGGCACATTGATTGAGAAAGGCGAATTCATCAATGGATTTAAAAATGGAGAATGGATAACCTATAGCCGAAAAGGCAAACTGGTTCGAAAATTAAATTATGATAATGGATTGCTTAGTGGAAAAGTTGAACTATACTATGTTAACGGTAAACCTAAAGTAACCGGGCAATTTGAAAAAGGAAATAAAATTGGGAAATGGACTTATTATACCGATAAAGGTATGATCCTTACCGAAGGCAGCTATGATTCCAATAAACCAATAGATACATGGACAGTAAATGATAAAAAGGGGAAAAAGCCAGTTGTCCAATATGATTTTAACTCAAAAAAATACATACTTAATAGTCCGACTCCACTTCACAAGGATGGAGACATAATACAAAATGAAAATACTGAAGAATGGTATATTTTAAAATCACCGGATTTAAAGTATTCTTCAAAATCTGAACCTTTGGGTGGATATGCTTTTGCAAATTACATGTTTATTGAATTAGTTGAAGTTCCTGAAAACTATTGGGACACCTATTTATACCAAAAGTATAAGGTTTCTTATAAAATCACAGCAGACAATAATGTAACCTTCGATAGTCATTTATTTTCAGGAAACTTACCTGATAATAATTTGGAGTTCACCTTCTTGATAATGACCAATCCGCCCTCAAAGCTTAAACGGATTGAACATTCTGATTTGCAAATTAAACTGATAGATTTAAAAATTAAGGAAGCATTGAATCTAATGCCACCATGGATTTATAATGAGCAGTCTGATATTGATTTGTATATTCATTATGTGATTAATCAGAATTTACAAAGACAATAAAATCAACTGTTGGCAACACACCGTATACTGCATAGCCTGCCGCAGGCGCAACACAGGCTACGCAGCATACGGCCATCCGTTGGCAACAAGTGTAAAAAGACGACTCAACTCAGTTTTGTGATGATAACAATTATATTTTGATGAAACTATGAATAACATGAACCTAGAAAGTCAAAATCAATTATTCCGTTTGGCAGCAGTTCTTTATGCTGACAATAACTATGAAGTTACTCCCAAGACTATTCATCGTAAAGTAATTGAATCAGTTTTATTGGAATGCGGTGCAATGGAATATTCATTACATCAGATAATTGATTTTATTCAGGAAAGGTACAATATCACTTTCGACGAGGATTCTATAAAAGAGATTGTTACCAGCAAAAAAGAAGATGGTTTTTTAACCAATCAACGAAATGGAGACTTATTTGTTTGCCTTTCAGAAAAGCGGAAACAAACACTTCAAACCAAAATCAGTAACAAAACCATCGATTTTTTTATTTCCCAATTTCAAAAAGAGTACGCACAACTGGTTACAAAGGTTGATTCAAAGTCAATTCTTTACAAATTCCTGTATGATATTTTCAGCACAAATACGTCAAGTTTCCAAAAACTAATCAATAGCAAGAAAGACCTTTCAAGTATCATCAATCTTGAAAATTCAAATTATAACGAGAAGGAAAAGGAAATAATTAATAATTTTCTACAATGGGATAATTTTGAGAAGAATAAAGCTGTTTTTGACATTGCAAGTTACGCCCTTGAATATTGCATGCTCACAAACAAAAACGGAAGTTCTTCAATTCATCTTGTCAATTTGAGAAACAAAAACTTTTATCTTGATACCAATATAATTTACAGGGCATTAGGAATTAACGGAGAAAACCGACAAAAACGTTCACAAACTTTTTTGAAGAAATTCAGTGATTCAGGCGAAAAAATAATAATTTCAAAATCCACCGAAACAGAATTTAAAGACGGTATCAAGGGACATATTGACCGTATCAGAAAATTCGATTCCCCAAGAGTAAATTCAAAGCTCTTTCAGGAGGTTGAGGTTCAACGTGATATTTACAATTTCTATCATAAATGGCGTATGGGTAAGGTAAATTACAGCCTCGATTTATTCATGGCTGAGATTTACACAATTTACGACAACTTCAAGAAAGAATTTAAAATTGAACTTGACACCCAAAAACCATATGATTTGAAAGACAAGAAAATTGAAGAGCTTTTAAAAGATTACTCATCAAGTATTTCGACATTTAAATTAAAAGAAGGTAACGATATAATTGGCAGTGCAACAATTGATGCGGAGAATATATTATGGATTGAGAAAAAACGTGAGAATAAAGTTCAGAATATATTTGATACAAAGTATTTCTTTATTTCGACCGACCAAGGTTTACGCCGCTGGGATTATCAACGAGAGGATAAAACACCAATTGTTCTATTACCAAGCCAATGGATGAGTATTTTGCTACGCTATTTAAATCGTACCGAAGATGATTATAAAAGTTTCGTAAATTTTTTGAACCTCAAAAACACAGAAGTTTTAATAAATAGTGAAAGGCTTCATATCGTTTTGGCTGGCATTGCCGAAATGACGACAAGCATTGAACAGCAACGAACCATTTTGAATAATTTGGTTGAGAATAAGTTTAATGGAGTTGTTTCAAGAGGTTTATCAAATGAACAAATTTTTGAAAATGCTAAAACATTTGCAAAATCAAAACTTGAAAATGATGTTGAAAATCTGAAAAAACAGAATGAAAGTTTAACTGATAAACATGAAAAACTTTCTGCTGACATAGCAGAGCATAAAACAACAGTTTCGGGTGAGATTCAACAACTCAAAGACGAAAATCAGGGAATAGGCAAAAAACTTACGGAAAAGGAAAATGAAAACATACAACTCAAAGCTAAACTGCTTGAAAAAGAAATTGAGGAGGAATTTACCAAGTGGCAAAGCCCTGCCAAATGGTTAATCGGACTAGGAGTTTTGATAATTATATTTACTGTTTTACAATTCTGTTACGAAACTTGGTCTTTAAATTATCCTTATCAATTAGTTTCGTGGATTGATACAGTAACCAATAGCGTTCTTAAAAACACATTAACTGCATTGATGTTTTCTCCATTAGTAGGTCTTTGGTTAATTTCAACTTTTGTTTGGAATAGATTGATTTCTAAGGAAATTAAAGCAGAAAAACGAAAATCTATCAGAGGTGAATTATTTGAAAAGTATAAATAACCAACAAACAGACGGATATGAAAGAACACCAGTTGCCAACACGCCGTATACTGCATAGCCTGCCGCAGGCGCAACACAGGCTACGCAGCATACGGCCATCCGTTAGGTGTTATTAGAAAAAACGACGAGAACATTACTACAAATGAATAAATCAAAAATTGACAATTACTCATTAAATGAAGAGCATTCTAGAGAATTAATGTCGCGCTATTGTCGCGAGAATATTTGGAAATATCGTAGGATGGAATGGGATAACGACATTGATGGAGAAATTGAGATTTTCGATAATAACAAAGAGACTACGGCTAAATTTATTAAAGTTCAACTCAAAACAGTTGATTCACCAGAACCATTTGAAACAGGAAATGACTTATTTTCTTATGACGCAAGTGTTAAGTTTTTAAATTTTTGTGACGTCTGTGATATTCCTATAATTCTTGTTGTTTATAATATCACAAAAGAAAAAGGGTATTACTTATTTGTTCAAAAGTATATTTATGAAATATTAGATTTTAAAAGTCCACAATGGCGTGAAAACCAGAAAAAAATAAGATTACATATTCCGCTGACAAATGCGTTAAGTAGCAAAGAATCTAGAATTGAAATAGAAAGAATTGCAACTAATGGAACTGATTTAATTACTCAACTTCGTAAAAAAGAAACTTCAAAGAATTATTATACGATATTAAATCAAGATGATAATTCCCATGGAACTGCTCTTAGAACTTCTATTCGGATTTTGGTAGAAAAATCGTTTGCTACTTCAAAAGAAGCAATGAGAATTTTACTGCCAAAAATAAATGAAGAGTGTAAGAAGAAAGTGTATCATCGAAATAATTTGTTAGCTAAGCACTTCAAACGAAAGACTTATGATGTCATTTACCTATTTTTTTATGATAGTCTTCAACAAGTAAACCATGGATTACCTTTTTGTAGGACTCTCTGGATAAACGAAAAACTTCCATCTGAAGATTCTCCAATGGTATCAGAGCCAAATGAATTGATTGAAAAAATAAATGTTTATTGGGATAAAGTGGATGAGTTTTCAGGTTTAATTGAAGATAACTTGTTGGATAAAGGTGTTTATTTGCCATATTCTGATAAAGCCTTTAGTCACTTCAATGAACTTTATGAGAAAGTTTTATTGTTAACTGATGACTTTAATAATGAATTAATTAGCTATGACAAATACGTGAAGAAGCTAAAGCGATTTAATAAAGATTTGGATAAACTCAATGACCTATTTTTTAACTTTGGTTTTCCTCCAATAGAATGTAAGGATTTAGACGTTAAGATTCAGAGCCTTATTTGTTTATTGCACAATATTAAGTTGGTCGTAAATGATGAAAAGAGAGAGCAGTCAAATGTCTTAGCATGTATTAAAATGTATCTAAATTCGATAGAAACTGAAATTAGAGAATATGAATTTGAACGGAAAAAAGTGAAATAACAACACCTAACACGTCGTATACTGCATAGCCTGCCGCAGGCGCAACACAGGCTACGCAGCATACGACCATCCGTTATGGGCTATTTTAGAAAAACCGACAATCAATGGATGGACTGAAATATTTTGTTAATAAACTTTGGACTTCTACAATGACAATTCACCCTTTGACTTATCTGATATTTTTAATTGCTTTAGGATTGCTATTTCTTTTTGCAAAGTGGATAATTCAAAGAATTAGACCGCAAACAATTAGCAAAAACCTAGTTGCAGCAGCATTGACAATTTTCGTTGGACTTCCAATAATAGGATTGATAATGTTTTTAATGGTCGGATTATTATTAAATAACCAACCATTTTGACAATGAGAGACACAAACGATAATATGATTGAGCTGTTGGATGTTTCAAGAACTGATAACATTTATTCTTCCATAATCAGACACAAAATTACTAACGAAGAATTAAAACTACGTTTTGGTATTGACCCAATTGATTTCGGACATTTAAAGAGGATTTTGGAATTTAGACCTTTTGAAAATACTGGAGTTGCACCTTATCGTTATTTCTTTGCATTATCATATAGAATCGACCCAGACAACAACGACTTAGCATACATAGACATTAGAGTTGAACAATACGACAAACATAAACAATATGAATTTAAAATATCCAAAAAGTATATTGCAAATATTCTGTGGTTTAATTCACTGACAGATAAAAAACTAATAGAACAAATGATTGAAAAATAAAAAAACAGCCCATAACACATCGTATACTGCATAGCCTGCCGCAGGCGCGACACAGGCTACGCAGCATACGATCATCCGTTGTGTGGCATAATAAAAAACTAAAAAAATGTCTATTCGAGATAAATATAAGTACTTGTTAATATTTAATGTCGTATAATTTGCCAAAATTATTAAGGACATACGACAAACGTTCTTTGAGATTTTGAAAACAGAGGTATGCATCAAATGGCAACCATTGGTATTTGATTCTTTTCCAAAGGATCTCTATCAGGTTTAATTCCGGAGAATAGGGTGGTAGGAAGAATACCAATAAATCCCTCTCTTTCCACTCACTTATTTTTACCATAAACTTTTTAGATTTATGAATTGGTGAATTATCAAGTATCACAACAGTTTTTCTAACTATCTGGGCTGCAAACTTATCCATAAACAAAATAACTTTGTCCGTATTGAATGTTGTTTCGCTAACCTCAAAGAATAGATCATTTTTACGGTTCATTAAACCCACAACGTTTAGAAACTTTCCTTTGGCAGCGGGTAATAATATCGGGTTTTCTTTTGTTTGCCAGGCATATGGAACGTTTGGTGTAAGTCCAAAATGGCTTTCATCACCAAAATAAAGGTCTATGTACCCGGCATCTTCCAATTCTTTAAGGCTTTCTATTTGTTGTTGTTTTAGCTCGAAATCATCTTGGTTGCGTTTGCTTTTTAAGGATAGCCGGGCTCTCTTCCAGATATAGCCCAGTGCCTTTTAAAAAATTCTGCAAAGTTCTTTTGCAGATTATGATATTATGTTGCTCTTCTAAGTAGGTTAACACATATTTTAAGTTACGGCTATGGTTCTTTAACAACTCAGCAATCTCTTTCTCAAGACCTTTCAATCGAGTTTTCGCTCCCCGGCCAGACCTGATTTTAAGAGAATCGAAACCGTTTTTAGCCCAGCTGTCAAGCCAACGCTCAATGGTTTTCCTGTTTACATCAAAAATGTCCGACAAGTCATTGATCGTTCGTTTTTGATGGGATAACAACAGGCAATGGCTCCTTCTTCTGGCCATGCTATCGGGACTGTTTTTGAGAAGCCTTTCAAGCGCTTCAATTTCTTCTGTTTTCAGGTTCAAGTATCTCATAATGAGATAAATATAGTTATTTTATATCACATAAACAACAAAATAGGACATTATTTTATTCTTATTACTTAAAAACAGACTCTTTGGTTTTCCAACACTTAAGTTAAGATTGGAGTTGGATTTTGAAAGTATTATTAAATACTTAGACTTTGTTTATGGGGGGATTGAAAATGAAATAAAAGAGATTGATAGTTTAGACAATGAAATAAAGACCTTTGAAAGTGAATTAGATGAAGAGCAATTCAATTATTTGATCGAGGACAAAAGATTCTATTTTGAATCCATATTTCCTAACGAGCTGAGCAAAGGAATCTTTATATCAATATTTGGAACATTTGAATTTAGACTACGGATTGCCCACAAGATTGTATATCAAATAGCACTACTGTCTATTAATTAATGTTAAAAATCCAATTTCAATTGCACGCAATCTTGAGCCTGCTCCGCCTCATCTAATTGAAACAAATCCTTGATATTGTCCTTTGCAAGGAGGGAACTACCAAGGATTCTCATTACTTCAAAAATACTTCTATCTAGAGCAAGTTTTCGTTCAATGATTGCAACAGTGCAATATGTAATGATGGCCACATATACCTGTATTCGAACCGCATTCTCGGTATTGCCCCAGAAAGACTTGATGCGCAAGTGACCTTTGATCCATTTAAAAAAGGTCTCTACAGTCCATCTGTTTTTATAAAGAAAGGCAATATCCTTGGCCTTCAAATAGAAATTATTCGTATAGTAGGTGAAGGTTCGCTTTAGTTCAGGCTCATAGTATACTATTCTCCTGATTTCGGAAGGATAGTTTTCTCTGTTTCCCTTTGTTATGAACCTCACAGTTTGATCTCGGAGTATATTATCACGGCTTTCCATGAGGTCATCTCCAGCGACTATTTCAAACTTCGGTTTTTGTTTTTCTCGGATGATAAAGAACGAGTTGATCATCTCTATCCGGTACAGCCTACTCAAATCCCAATAGCCACGGTCAAAAACATAACAGGCAAGCGGCTCGTAGTTAATCCAATCCATCGCATTCACATCATGAACTGCAGCTTCTGTGATGTTGAATGAAACGGGGATTTCGGTCACGATATCAAGTTGGGTGTGTACCTTGATGCCAGCTTTGGTACTTCTGAATCTTGCCCAGTCAAAAAGAGACATGCAGAGATCTATTGTGGTCGAGTCAAAAGCGTAATATTTCCCATTGAGTATAAACTCTTTGTCTATGCGATTTTTCTGAGCAAGAGCCACCATGTGATAGGCAAATTCTTCAAAAATGCGATAATCACGCAGTTGGTTAGCCTTGGATAGAACGCTTCGATTTATTGGGGTTTTACCAAAACCAAGGTGAAAAGATTTTTTCGCATGAGCAGTAGTAATGTCCGTCAATTCACGAAGGCTGTTGCAGCCATCCAACTGTCCAAATATCAGAACAAGCATCTGATTCCAGTATGTAAAACTCCAACCTTGAGTCCTATCGTTACATTGGTTCATAACGAGTCTTTCAAAATATCGTTTGGGAAGAAAATCGGTGATTTGACTGAAAAGATATTTGCCACTGTTCATTTTTCGCTACTTTTATGTTTACCAATGAAGGTAAACATTTCAAAAGTGCGACAAGGTTTGAGACAATTTTAGTTCTGATTATATGTGTGTTATGGGTGATTTTAACTAAATTTAATAGACACTACTGATCAAATAGTAAAAAAGAAAGCATATACAAACTCTAATTTTTTAGACATTTGGACAGTTAAAGAAAATATGCTTGAATTATTAGGTTGTTCAAAAGAGGAAACAATCAAAGATGCATGGAAAAAGATTAATTATCTGAAGGAAATTAGAAACTCAATTATTCACAATAATTCCATTACAAATATCTCATTGAATCATTCAGACTTTAAAGTATTAGGGGATTTAATATTATGTGAATATTCAGAATTACTCACAATAGATCATGGATTTTTTGAAATTAAAGAAAAGGCATTTCACTATAATGCTATTGAAAACTTTAAAGAGTTTTTTCATTATTTAGATTTAGAAGTAAAAAATTACGCCACACAACACACTGCATAAAGCATAGCTTGCCGCAGGCGCAACACAAGCTACGCTTCATGCAGCCATCCGTTGCCAACAATTTAAAGACACAAAACATGTATACAGCAAGTTTGAATTTTAATAAAGATTTTGACAATATATTGATAGCTGAATTAGCTAAAAAAAATCTACATATTGACAACACGGAAGAATCGGATAAACTCAGAATGAAATATTTTAATTACAAACGACGGTTGATCTATGAAAATCCGAGAGAAGTATTAATCGCTAGAGAATTCTCTTGTCCCGAGGAGCATAAAGTTGGTTTGGAGTTAATTAAAAAAAAGTTTGAAAATGGAGAATCCTTATTACCTCATTTAAGCAAACAATTGATTAACCTTGACTATAACGACCCTCTTTTAAATGACTGGAAAATTTATCATTTACATTTAGGAACAGAATTAGAAGACAACGATAGTGGTTTTATAAAAAGGACTGGACCATTATTATTTGCCAGAGTAGATGATGATAAAGTATATTTTATAAATGTAATGACACATGCCAATAGTTGGACAAAGCAAGAAATGATAAAAATAATACATGTCAATTGGCCTGAGTCAATAGAATCTTATAGGTTAAATGATGTGATTGGTTTGGCACATGTCCCAACTGATGATGACATAAAACTTATGAGAAAATTCGGAGTTAATTCATCTGTTGAAATTGAACCTGGAGTTGTTTACATTCCAATAGGTGGAGGACTTACAAGCGCAAAAACAAGTATTGAAGTTTCTATGGTTATGATTCATTATAACAGACTTATTCCAAAACTTCAAGAATATGTAGAACAAAATCTTCAGAAAATCGGTGAATATGTATCAAAAAAAGCAAATTTTGCAGGTTCTGAATTGTCAATAAAACTAATTGTTCAAAATGGGCATTATCTTGCTGTTGAACAAAATACTGGATTACCAATTGATTTAGGAAAACATTAAAAACTGTTGGCAACACACCGTATACTGCATAGCCTGCCGCAGGCGCAACACAGGCTACGCAGCATACGGCCATCCGTTGTGCCCCACTGGAAAAATAAAACGCCGCCAAAAACGGACTTGAACTATCTAGACTAGATAAACTTAATCGACAGGTAGATCAACGCGCCCGCCGATTTGCCGACAGTAGACAAACGTAAACCCAAATCTGGCCACAAACACCGACCAAAATATTTGGAGATTTGGTGGTTTAAGCGAGCCTAAGAGCACGGTTTGACCGACAAACACAAGCCGGGCGCCCAGACTTGCCAGACCTTGTAGCTTGATTCAAAATAGGGTTTGATTTCCCGTTTTTGCCTAACTTGACGTGAAAAACAAACAACCAGCGGGCACAACACACCGTATACTGCATAGCCTGCCGCAGGCGCAACACAGGCTACGCAGCATACGGCCATCCGTTATGGCCAAGTTTTAAAAAAACACTCGTATATTCAACAATGATTAAAAAGACACAAATAGGACTGATTATAGGGATTTTGATTTTAATAGTAATCGGAATCTTTTTTTACGGACTGATTTTAATGGCTGATGACGATAGGCATGTTGATTTGGCTGATAAAATAGAGCTTCAGGATGGTGATATAATATTTCAGACTTCAAAGTCCAGCCAAAGTAAAGCGATTCAATTGGCGACCATGTCAAAATATAGTCACATGGGGGTGATTTATAAAAAAGACGATGAATATTATGTATTTGAAGCAATTCAGCCAGTTAAGTCGACACCGCTTACTGATTGGATTAAAAGGGGTGAGCAAGGACATTATGTGATTAAAAGACTTAAAAATGCTGATATAGTCTTGACTAAAGACATAAAACAAAAAATGAAACAAATAGGCGAGCGATTTGTCGGTAAATATTATGATATTTACTTCGAATGGACTGATGAAAAGATTTATTGTTCAGAATTGGTTTGGAAAATATATAAAGAGTCGGCGAATATTGAGATTGGTAAGTTGCAGACATTAAAGGACTTTGATTTGACTAGTAAAATAGTAAAACAAAAAATGACTGAGCGATATGGAGATAAGATTCCGATGAATGAAACGGTGATTTCTCCAGTAAGCATGTTTAACTCAGATAAATTGATAACAATAATAGAAGAATAAGAAAACCAGGCCATAACACGCCGTATACTGCATAGCCTGCCGCAGGCGCAACACAGGCTACGCAGCATACGGCCATACGTTATGGGGTATTTAAAGAACGAAAATGAGAATACTATTATTCATACTAACATTGACCCTTGTTTCTTGTCATTCTCCTAGAAAAGGAATTGCACAAGAAACTAATGACAGTAAGGATTCTATTGCTTTCAAGCAGATTGAAAATACATCTGACTTTTGGGAATATTCAATATTCATACTTAAATATCCAGAATCAAAATATTTTAATCTAGCATTAGACAAATATCACAAATCTAGAGATGAATATTATGACAGTGTTGGAATGCCTATTATAGACTGTTTTAGAAATTGTGCTTCTGTTCAAATTAAAGCTAATCAGCAGATTATTTTTGAGCATGAATTTATTAGTCAAAAAGAATTGCAGGATTCCTTATTTATGTTCTTCTGTAATGACAAAGATGAAGAATTTAAACCTGAAAAGAAGTATACTAATGACGTTTATGACAACCCTCAAGAAATTTCCAAAGTTCACGTGCAGCTTCAATATATTAATGATTCATGTGCCTTACTTCAATCTGTTATCAAAGACATTCATTATTCGATAATCTCTTATAAGAATTATCTATCGAGAAATTGGTATAAAAAGGAATTTAAGGAATTAGGTGAAAACGAAAAGCATCATATGGATTCATTATTGGAGAATAGATTAATATTATTTGGTTGGGACAAGGAATATATTGTACCACCGCCTCCGCCAAGACCATCAATGCATGATAAATATTGGCCTGACAGCTTGACTGACGATGAAATAGAAGAATTAGAGAAAGCTTTAAATGAATAAAAACACCCCATAACACGTCGTATACTGCATAGCCTGCCGCAGGCGCGACCCAGGCTACGCAGCATACGACCATCCGTTGTGGTGCATTTTAAAAAAACACAGCCATAGTAAATTAAACGTTTTTTCCCTTTCCATTTTTCAATTAAGTCTTTCATGAATAGAAAAGATTGCATAAATTTGTATCCAAATGGATACAGCTTGATAAATGTATATAATTGAGAAAACAGACGAATTTGACAAATGGCTGAGAAAGCTGAAAGATCTAAGAGCTAAAGCCAAGATATTGTTTCGCATTCAAAAGATTGAGAATGATGAACACTTCGGCAATTGCGAACCTGTTGGAGATGGCATTCGGGAGTTGAAAATTGACTATGCTAAAGGATATAGGGTATATTTTAAAGAATCAGACGGTAAGATTATAATTCTACTCATTGGTGGGGAACACTACTGTCTATTAATTAATGTTAAAAATCCAATTTCAATTGCACGCAATCTTGAGCCTGCTCCGCCTCATCTAATTGAAACAAATCCTTGATATTGTCCTTTGCAAGGAGGGAACTACCAAGGATTCTCATTACTTCAAAAATACTTCTATCTAGAGCAAGTTTTCGTTCAATGATTGCAACAGTGCAATATGTAATGATGGCCACATATACCTGTATTCGAACCGCATTCTCGGTATTGCCCCAGAAAGACTTGATGCGCAAGTGACCTTTGATCCATTTAAAAAAGGTCTCTACAGTCCATCTGTTTTTATAAAGAAAGGCAATATCCTTGGCCTTCAAATAGAAATTATTCGTATAGTAGGTGAAGGTTCGCTTTAGTTCAGGCTCATAGTATACTATTCTCCTGATTTCGGAAGGATAGTTTTCTCTGTTTCCCTTTGTTATGAACCTCACAGTTTGATCTCGGAGTATATTATCACGGCTTTCCATGAGGTCATCTCCAGCGACTATTTCAAACTTCGGTTTTTGTTTTTCTCGGATGATAAAGAACGAGTTGATCATCTCTATCCGGTACAGCCTACTCAAATCCCAATAGCCACGGTCAAAAACATAACAGGCAAGCGGCTCGTAGTTAATCCAATCCATCGCATTCACATCATGAACTGCAGCTTCTGTGATGTTGAATGAAACGGGGATTTCGGTCACGATATCAAGTTGGGTGTGTACCTTGATGCCAGCTTTGGTACTTCTGAATCTTGCCCAGTCAAAAAGAGACATGCAGAGATCTATTGTGGTCGAGTCAAAAGCGTAATATTTCCCATTGAGTATAAACTCTTTGTCTATGCGATTTTTCTGAGCAAGAGCCACCATGTGATAGGCAAATTCTTCAAAAATGCGATAATCACGCAGTTGGTTAGCCTTGGATAGAACGCTTCGATTTATTGGGGTTTTACCAAAACCAAGGTGAAAAGATTTTTTCGCATGAGCAGTAGTAATGTCCGTCAATTCACGAAGGCTGTTGCAGCCATCCAACTGTCCAAATATCAGAACAAGCATCTGATTCCAGTATGTAAAACTCCAACCTTGAGTCCTATCGTTACATTGGTTCATAACGAGTCTTTCAAAATATCGTTTGGGAAGAAAATCGGTGATTTGACTGAAAAGATATTTGCCACTGTTCATTTTTCGCTACTTTTATGTTTACCAATGAAGGTAAACATTTCAAAAGTGCGACAAGGTTTGAGACAATTTTAGTTCTGATTATATGTGTGTTATGGGTGATTTTAACTAAATTTAATAGACACTACTGGGTGGGGAAAAATCAACTCAACAGAGAGACATTGAAAAGGCAAAAGAGATTTTAAAACGACTTAAAAAGTAGAAAAATGGAAGCTTCAAAATTTGATATAGCTGACTATCTAGATAGCAACGAGATGATAGCAGAATACCTAAATACTGTTTTAGCAGAAGGAAATGAATCCGATGTTATTACCGCTATTGGACATGTTGCAAAATCAATTGGAATGACCAAAATTGCTCAAGAAACAGGATTAAGTAGACCAAGTTTATACAAAGCTTTGTCAGATGGAGCAAAACCCCAATTTGAGACGATAATGAAAGTGTTAAGAGCAATCGGAGGGCAGATACAAATAAATCCTATTTCTGCATAAAGAAAAACGCACCACAACACACCGTATACTGCATAGCCTGCTGCAGGCGCAACACAGGCTACGCAGCATACGGCCATACGTTAGGGCGTCATGCAAAAATCCGTCATATGAAAAGTTTTAGTATTATATTATTGTGTTTTCTTTTTCTATTATCTTGCAGTGATAGTGGATATAAAGAATCAATAGATTTCTATAATAGTCATCGTGGAGATTTTGTAAAAAGTGGTTTAATAAATCAAGATTTTATTGGACGCGGTGGTTATTATGTGCGAAATTCTGATGGAAAAATGGCTTATCAAGTTCTGATTTATGATACAACAGATATAATAGTGATAGGTGATTTAAATTATTTCAATTCAACTTATAAAATTGCAAATTATACATTTAAAAAATATTGTAGATTTGATTTCAAACTTCTTAAAAATGATTGGATTGGAGTTGATGATACTACTACAAAAATTACAAATTTAAATAGGACAGGACTTGACTATTTTTTAAATATAGAAAAATTACGTCGTAAATGGCATATTCAAAGGATTTTTAAGAATGACAGTTCAATTTCTTTAGTGTTTTATAATAAAAAAAATGAGTTGATTTATAAAGGGCCAAATACTTACGATACAAATACAAAAAGAATAGAAAAGCTTGATTCTTTATGGACTTACAGAAAATTGAAAAAAGAATATAAATAAAAATGCACGAACGCCCAACAAGCAATATAAAACAATGGGGTTTAATAGGTTACATGAACAAAATGCGCCGCAGCAAGTTTTCGTGTCGGCTGACAATGACGTAGCCCGCATTCCCCATCGTTTCATATTGCAGTACGTTGGGCGCAAGCATAAAGAACAGACAATCAAACTGATAGATTGATAAAAATGAAAAAGAAAATTCTATTTGGACTGATACTTACCTCAATAATAATTATAACAATGGGATTCTTTGATTTATTTTCGACAAAACAAAATCCGGATAAAAGGTTTGTTACGGAAGATTCTTACAAAAAGAATAAAGACAATCAGGTAAATATGGCTCCTCAGACTCTTAAACAATTGAGAGATTTAGGTGTAACTGAGACTAAAGAGCTAAAACTTGAATACTTCTTTTATACAAATAGTATTGATAAAGCCAAAAATCTTGCCGACGAGATTCAAAAAAGGAACTATTTTGTAAAACATGGCAAATCAGCAGGAGATAAAAAACTCTTTGTGATTACTGGTTGAACTATTGAAATGGTAATGGCTAATTCTGTTGTAATTGAATGGACTAAGCAAATGTGTGATTTAGGATACAAATTTGACTGTGAATTTGATGGTTGGGGGACAGAACCAGACCAAGATTAATAAATGCTAGTTTTATACTCTTAGATTTTATGTTTGGACTATTGAATATATTACTTCAAAGTATGAATCCTGGTAAAGGGACTTTTGGAAAACCTTATGATAGTACTCAAGGATTTACAGCCAAAGGACAACTGGTTCTTCTATTGATAATTATTGCATTTGGACTTTATGTTGGATTCAAAGTTTGGAGAAGTTTGAGAAATGAAAGAATGAATAAGAAATAATGCCAGCGCCCAACACGCCGTATACTGCATAGCCTGCCGCCGGCGCGACCCAGGCTACGCAGCATACGACCATCCGTTAGGCTTCATGCAAAAAGCTCCCTTTATGTATTGATATTTGTCCCATAATCTGTAATTTTGGGACAAATAATAAGGATATGGGACAAAGTGCACCACATACTCAACTTGAAAAACTTCCTCCTCTAAGAGAAAAGGTGGAAACAATTGAAATTCTTAGGCAAACGAATAAGTCTACTGCTGCATTAGCTGAGTTAAAAGGTATTGCGAAGACAATTCCTAATCAAGCAATGTTGATTAATGCAATAGTTTTACAAGAAGCGAAAGATAGCTCAGAGATTGAAAATATTATCACCACGCAAGATGAGTTATACAAAGCATTGACTGTTAATAAAACTCATATCTCACCAGAAACCAAGGAAGTCGTAAATTATCGAAAAGCAATATTTCATGGATATGACATTGCTAAAACTCAGGGATTTTTACGCGTGAATGACATTGTCGGTATTCAACAAGAGCTGGTTGACAATACTGCTGGAATTAGAAGCACTCCAGGTACCGTATTAAAAAATGACACAACAGGTGAGATTGTTTATACGCCACCACAAGATAAATCAGAAATACTTGACTTACTGACAAATTTTATAAACCACTTTAACCAGCAAGATGAATTATCTCCATTGATAAATTTGGCTATTTTGCATTATCAGTTCGAGAGCATTCACCCTTTTTATGACGGAAACGGAAGAACTGGTCGGATTTTGAATATCCTGTATTTAATACTTAACGAATTAATTGATGTTCCTATTTTATATTTAAGCTCTTACATAATTGCTAATAAACCAGAATACTATCGACTTTTAAATCAAACTAATCGGACCGGAAAATGGGAAGAATGGATTATGTTTATGCTTAAGGCAGTTGAAAGCACATCAAAAGATACAATTTCAAGAATAACAAACATCAAAGACCAACTTGATTCCACAATAAGAAAAGTTCAAGAAAGAGCCCCGAAAGTTTATAGAAAGGAACTTGTTGAGTTACTTTTTGAGCAACCATATTCAAAGATTGAATTTGTGGTAGACAAGTTAGGCGTGGAAAGAAAAGCTGCTTCTCGGTATTTGAAAGAACTTGAAGATATTGGAGTTGTTGAATCTCAAAAAGCCGGGAGAGAGACTTTGTATATAAATAGAGAATTGATTGAAATACTAAAAAGATAATGCACGAAAGCCTAACACACCGTATACTGCATAGCCTGCCGCAGGCGCAACACAGGCTACGCAGCATACGGCAATACGTTGTGCCCCACTGGGAAATAAAATGCCGCCAAAAACGGTCTTAAACTATCTTGACTAGACAAACTTGATATTTCGGTGTAATTGTGCCACCTGTTTCGGTGATGTTGTGCCACAAAAAAAGAATGACTTCGTGGCCAAAATTATTACTTTATTTGGTTATTCTTCATTTTGTTTTTCCGTAATGATTCCCCGGTTAATTCAATGCGGTGAGAAGCATAGACAATCCGGTCTAAAATAGCATCGGCAATGGTGCCTTCCCCAATTGTTTCATGCCAGTTTTTCACTGGTATCTGTGCTGCAATGATCAGCGATGATTTATCGTATTTCATTTCAACGATGTCCATCAAAGTGTTCCGTGCTTGGTCATCAAAGGAAGACAAGCCAAAATCATCCAATATGATCAGGTCGGTGTTCTCTATTTTTTTCAATAACTTCATATAGGTGCCTTCGAGTTTTGAGAGCTTGACTTGATCGATCAGCCTTGCAAAATTGTAATACAGGGTCTTGTGCTGCATGATACAGGCGTTGTGCCCCAAAGCCTGCGCCAAGTAGCTTTTGCCTGTTCCTGTTGCCCCTGTGATGATCACATTTTCGCCCCGCTTGATAAAATCGAGCATGGCCAGCCGCTCAAAGGTGTTCCTGTCCAGTGAACGGTTGGCCGAATAATCGACATCCTGTACCGACGCGGGATAACGGAACCCAGCCGAAACGATCAGATTTTTGATGCGTTTGTTGTACCTGTGCTCCCATTCTTGTTCCACCAGCAAGGCAATATACTGGTCGGTTGTATAGTCACGGTGCAGGTTGTTTTGCAGGCTGTTGTAGTGATTGTCGGCCATGGCATATAGCCGCATCTGTTTCATTTTTTCAATGGTGCTCTGGTTGTTCATTCCTATTTGTTTTAATGGTTAGTTATAAGATTCCGGCCCGCGTATATTCATGTGTACAGGGATTGGCTGCTGTTGTTGCCCCGACTCGGCCACCTTATCCATCTTGTTTTCCAGGATGCGTTTGACTGTGCGATAGCTGTACCTTTCATGCGTAAGTGCCATGGTACAGGCGGTTTCGATGCGCTGCTTGTCGAAGGCTTTTTTCAAGCTGAGGATGCCCAACGCCTGTTTGTAACCCGTTTCAGGATAGTCCTGCTGTTCTATTAGCAGTTGGATATATTCACTGGTTTTAATGCCGATGCTGCCTGCCAGTTTAGTGAAGTACTCAGGGCTCCAGTCGCCGTAGAACCGATGGGTGCTACTCAGGTGTTCCTTGCTGGTCACATATTGCCCAGGACGGTAAGCCCTCTTGTGTAAGGCAATACGGTCACTCTGGTAGTAAACCTCAAGTGTTTCCCGGGTGTATTGCACCTCCACTTGGTGACCAATGTAACGGTACGGGACACTGTAATAGTTTTTTGTATCGGACAGGTAAATATAACCCATCTTCTGCACCTTGGCCCGCTTGTAATGTTTGATTTCGTAAGGCTCCGCAGGCAACGGCTGAAGGTATTCCTGCTCCAGGTCGACAAACAGTTTGCGGCGGCTGGCCTGGTAGGTTTCCATCAGGTAGGCATTGTACTTTTCAAGCTCAATGTGCAGTTGTGCATTTAGCTCGTCCAGACCGAAAAAGGTCATATTGCGCAGAGGGAAGTAGATGCGCTGGTACACCAGCCTCACAGCCCCTTCGACCATGGCTTTGTCCTGGGGCGAATAGGATCGTGTTGGATTGATGGCGCACCCGTAATGGAGAGCCAGGTCTTTGAGCGTCTTGTTTAGTATGGGTTCATACTTGCTGGCCTTGCTGACGGCCGACTTCAGGTTGTCGGGCACAATGACTTTGGTGCTTCCACCCAGGAATCTGAAGCAGTTGTTGACCGAGCTGATAAAATCCTCCCGCCTCTGGCTGGTACTGGCTTCGACATAAGTGTAGCCACTACAGGGAAGTATCCCAACAAAAACTTCAACATCCTGTATTTCACCGGTGGATTTGTCAACGACCTGAAGTTTTTGGCCACAGTAATCAACCAGCAGTTTATCACCGGCTTTATGGGTGAATTTTCCGCTCGCCTTGGTTTGCCCAAGCCAGGTGTTCAGGTGTTCGTTGAACTGGGTGTAACCATAGCCTTCGGGGTGTTTCTGAAGGTATTCTTTCCACAACACTTCCCGTGTCGCTCCAGGAAGGAGCAATTGCTGCTTGAAGTAAGAAAAGTATTGTGCCAATTCTTCATATCGGTCACTGTCCGACAGCGTCCGGCTTGGGAAAAGTTCCTTCAACTGGCTATCCGTAAGCAACTGAAGTTGGGAGTATGGGTTGCCTGTGGCATTAAGTTGCCGAACGTAATAATTTACCGTATTGCGATGAATCCCTAAAATGGAAGAACAGCTACGGTTGCTCTCGCCCTTGCTCTTTAACTGAATTAATTGTCGTACATCCATGATGTCTATCTTTTTTGCAGCCATATCGCTTTGGTTTTAAAGCGACAAGATAGAAATCATTCTTTTTGAATTTCAGTGGCACAACTTGAACCGAAACAGATGGCACAACTTGAACCGAAACGAAAACTAATTGCCTAATAACAATGGCACACTTTCGACCGAAACAACTGGCACATCTTGAACCGAAATGAGTGGCACAACTTCGTCCGTTTTATCCAACAAACTTAATCGACAGGTAGATCAACGCGCCCGCCGATTTGCCGACAGTAGACAAACGTAAACCCAAATCTGGCCACAAACACCGATCAATAGATTTGGAAGCTAGGTGGTTTAAGCGAGCCAAAGAGCACGGTTTGACCGACAAACACAAGTCGGGCGCCCAGACTTGCCAGACCTTGTAGCTTGATTCAAAATAAGGTTTGATTTCCCGTTTTTGCCTAACTAGACTTGAAAAAAAGAAACGACCAGCGGGCACAACACACCGTATACTGCATAGCCTGCCGCAGGCGCAACACAGGCTACGCAGCATACGGCCATCCGTTAGCCTGCATAAAAAAAGCGTAAACGCAAGATTAGACCACAACTGGGCAAGACCATACAAAATTTGATTGTGCACAACACTACTGTCTATTAATTAATGTTAAAAATCCAATTTCAATTGCACGCAATCTTGAGCCTGCTCCGCCTCATCTGATTGAAACAAATCCTTGATATTGTCCTTTGCAAGGAGGGAACTACCAAGGATTCTCATTACTTCAAAAATACTTCTATCTAGAGCAAGTTTTCGTTCAATGATTGCAACAGTGCAATATGTAATGATGGCCACATATACCTGTATTCGAACCGCATTCTCGGTATTGCCCCAGAAAGACTTGATGCGCAAGTGACCTTTGATCCATTTAAAAAAGGTCTCTACAGTCCATCTGTTTTTATAAAGAAAGGCAATATCCTTGGCCTTCAAATAGAAATTATTCGTATAGTAGGTGAAGGTTCGCTTTAGTTCAGGCTCATAGTATACTATTCTCCTGATTTCGGAAGGATAGTTTTCTCTGTTTCCCTTTGTTATGAACCTCACAGTTTGATCTCGGAGTATATTATCACGGCTTTCCATGAGGTCATCTCCAGCGACTATTTCAAACTTCGGTTTTTGTTTTTCTCGGATGATAAAGAACGAGTTGATCATCTCTATCCGGTACAGCCTACTCAAATCCCAATAGCCACGGTCAAAAACATAACAGGCAAGCGGCTCGTAGTTAATCCAATCCATCGCATTCACATCATGAACTGCAGCTTCTGTGATGTTGAATGAAACGGGGATTTCGGTCACGATATCAAGTTGGGTGTGTACCTTGATGCCAGCTTTGGTACTTCTGAATCTTGCCCAGTCAAAAAGAGACATGCAGAGATCTATTGTGGTCGAGTCAAAAGCGTAATATTTCCCATTGAGTATAAACTCTTTGTCTATGCGATTTTTCTGAGCAAGAGCCACCATGTGATAGGCAAATTCTTCAAAAATGCGATAATCCCGGAGTTGGTTAGCCTTGGATAGAACGCTTCGATTTATTGGGGTTTTACCAAAACCAAGGTGAAAAGATTTTTTCGCATGAGCAGTAGTAATGTCCGTCAATTCACGAAGGCTGTTGCAGCCATCCAACTGTCCAAATATCAGAACAAGCATCTGATTCCAGTATGTAAAACTCCAACCTTGAGTCCTATCGTTACATTGGTTCATAACGAGTCTTTCAAAATATCGTTTGGGAAGAAAATCGGTGATTTGACTGAAAAGATATTTGCCACTGTTCATTTTTCGCTACTTTTATGTTTACCAATGAAGGTAAACATTTCAAAAGTGCGACAAGGTTTGAGACAATTTTAGTATTGATTATATGTGTGTTATGGGTTATTTTAACTAAATTTAATAGACACTACTGTGTGCACAACTACTTTGACGTTATTTTTTGCCAGTGTATCTAGACTCAAGACAAACTTCCCATTTAGATTTTGCATCTAGACAAGAAATCCAAGGCTCAGAAAAATACTTCTTGTTGTCTAGTGATGAACGTTCCTCAAAAAGACAAAAAATAGACGGGTAATAAGTTTAAATAATTTAATAAAAATAATATTTTTGAAATTATAATTGACTTGCGTTCGACAATAGGACTGACACCTGTATTTCGACCTCAAGACTCGACTTCAGTACAAAAGCAAACTGTGACTGAAGTGGCGAAGCATTATAGAAAACTAAGAATAACAAGATACGCAGGCTAACACGCCGTATACTGCATAGCCTGCCGCAGGCGCAACCCAGGCTACGCAGCATACGGCCATCCGTTAGGCGCAAGCTGGACTAAAGAGCAAACACATAATTGTTAGAATTTATAAATACATTACATGAGAAAGTTAACGAAACAATTTCATGAGAGACTGGATAAAGAAAGATAGATTGAAATTTAAAGTTGGGTCATTGGAGTGGATGAACTATTTTGGCTTACCGACAGGATTAGTATTGTTCGCAATTATATTTTTAATTTTCGTTTTCAAGACCGACGATGCCGATAAAAATTCAGTAATGTGGATAGGTTCTATCTTTTGTTTTATCATTGGTGTTTTGACCTATTTTTTGCAATTACAACGACTTAAGTTTAAATCATTCAAATTTGACAACGAATTAAGCGATTTTAGAAATTATATAAGAGAGATTTTGAAGCAAAGCAATTGGGAAATTGACTATGACAATGAATTGTATTTACAAGCAACATTTCGTGGTTCTTTGATTAATTTAGATATGTTGACATTACGATTTTCAAAAACAGAGATTAGATGGAATGTAATCAGACATCCTCTGAGTCATAATGCAATTGCGAATTTGATTACCATAAATATACAAGGTAAAAAAATGATTAAACAAATAAAAGCCAGCGCCTAACACGCCGTATACTGCATAGCCTGCCGCAGGCGCAACACAGGCTACGCAGCATACGGCCATCCGTTGGGGGTAATGCATCCATTAAAAATTGGCAATTGTGTATTGACCAAAATGAAATGAGTATCTTTGATGCAAATGAATTGGATAAATATGAGTTTTAAGATATTAACATCAGAATTATTAGTTGAATTTACTTTAAAAGTAAGCGAAACACCGATTAGTAAACTGAATAAAATTAAAAAATTAGAAATTCCAGTAGATTATTTTCAGTTTTACAAATCCGTTTCTTCTGTGTATTCATCTAAGATTGAAGGAGAAGATATTGATTTCGATAGCTTTTTTAAGCATCGCTTTATGAACGTTAAGTTTAAAGCAGACTATACAAAAAAAGCAGACGATTTATTAGCTGCATATGACTATATCGATAATCATAAACTCTCCCTAGACAACGTAATTAGTGCTCATTGTATTTTAAGTTCAAATCTTTTGCCTAAAAGTCAACAAGGATTTATACGAACCAATCCAATGTTTGTAATAAATAGCGAAGATCAAATAGAATACGTTGCAGCTAGCCCTGAAAATGTTGGTCAAGAATTGGATAAACTTTTCCATGACATTGAATTATTACAAAATCGTGAATTAAACTCATTTGAAATATTTTATTACGCATCACTGATTCATTTGGTATTTGTTAAGATTCATCCATTTCAAGATGGTAATGGCAGAACAGCCAGATTGATGGAGAAATGGTTTTTGCTAGAGAAATTGGGGGAAAAAGCAAATTCAGTTCAGCTTGAGAAAAACTATTACAAAAATCTCAAGGCCTATTATGCAAATATTAAAAAAATTGGACTTGAATATGAAGAATTGGACTATAAAAAATGTCTCGATTTCTTGTTAATGACAGTACAGGGCATTGACAACGAATGACAAAAATGCACATACCCCCAACACACCGTATACTGCATAGCCTGCCGCAGGCGCAACACAGGCTACGCAGCATACGGCCATCCGTTGTGCCCCACTGGGAAATAAAACGCCGCCAAAAACGGTCTTAAACTATCTTGACTAGACAAACTTAATCGACAGGTAGATCAACGCGCCCGCCGATTTGCCGACAGTAGACCAATGTTAATCCAAATTTGGCCACAAACACCGACCAATAGATTTGGAAGCTTGGTGGTTTAAGCGCACCTAAGAGCACGGTTTGACCGACAAACACAAGTCGGGCGCCCAGACTTGCCAGACCTTGTAGCTTGATTCAAAATAGGGTTTGATTTCCCGTTTTTGCCTAACTAGACTTGAAAAAAAGAAACGACCAGCGGGCACAACACACCGTATACTGCATAGCCTGCCGCAGGCGCAACACAGGCTACGCAGCATACGGCCAAACGTTGTGCCCCACTGGGAAATAAAACGCCGCCAAAAACGGTCTTAAACAATCCAGACTAGACTTGCTTAATCGACAGGTAGACTAACGCGCCCGCCGATTTGCCGACAGTAGACCAATGTTAATCCAAATCTGGCCACAAACACCGAATTAAACATTTTGAAAGATTTGTGGTTTAAGCGATCCTAAGAGCAAAAAAAAAAACAAGCCGGGCGCCTAGACTAGACAGACTGTGTAGCTTGATTCAAAATAGGGGTGGATTTCCCGTTTTTGCCTAACTTGACTTAATAAAAACAACGACCAGCGGGCACAACACACCGTATACTGCATAGCCTGCCGCAGGCGCAACCCAGGCTACGCAGCATACGGCCATCCGTTGTGCCCCACTGGGAAATAAAACGCCGCCAAAAACGGTCTTAAACTATCTTGACTAGACAAACTTAATCGACAGGTAGATCAACGCGCCCGCCGATTTGCCGACAGTAGACCAATGTTAATCCAAATTTGGCCACAAACACCGACCAATAGATTTGGAAGCTTGGTGGTTTAAGCGCACCTAAGAGCACGGTTTGACCGACAAACACAAGTCGGGCGCCCAGACTTGCCAGACCTTGTAGCTTGATTCAAAATAGGGTTTGATTTCCCGTTTTTGCCTAACTAGACTTGAAAAAAAGAAACGACCAGCGGGCACAACACACCGTATACTGCATAGCCTGCCGCAGGCGCAACACAGGCTACGCAGCATACGGCCAAACGTTGTGCCCCACTGGGAAATAAAACGCCGCCAAAAACGGTCTTAAACAATCCAGACTAGACTTGCTTAATCGACAGGTAGACTAACGCGCCCGCCGATTTGCCGACAGTAGACCAATGTTAATCCAAATCTGGCCACAAACACCGAATTAAACATTTTGAAAGATTTGTGGTTTAAGCGATCCTAAGAGCAAAAAAAAAAACAAGCCGGGCGCCTAGACTAGACAGACTGTGTAGCTTGATTCAAAATAGGGGTGGATTTCCCGTTTTTGCCTAACTTGACTTAATAAAAACAACGACCAGCGGGCACAACACACCGTATACTGCATAGCCTGCCGCAGGCGCAACCCAGGCTACGCAGCATACGGCCATCCGTTGTGCCCCACTGGGAAATAAAACGCCGCCAAAAACGGTCTTAAACTATCTTGACTAGACAAACTTAATCGACAGGTAGATCAACGCGCCCGCCGATTTGCTGACAGTTGACACAAATAAACTCAAATCTGGCCACAAACACCGAATTAAATATTTTGGAAGATTTGTGGTTTAAGCGAGCCTAAGAGCAAAATAAAAAAACAAAAGCCGGGCGCCCAGACTTGACAGACTTTGTAGCTAGATTCAAAATAGGGTTGGATTTCCCGTTTTTGCCTAACTAGACTTGAAAAAAAGAAACGACCAGCGGGCACAACACACCGTATACTGCATAGCCTGCCGCAGGCGCAACCCAGGCTACGCAGCATACGGCCATCCGTTGTGCCCCACTGGGAAATAAAACGCCGCCAAAAACGGTCTTGAACTATCTTGACAAGACAAACTTAATCAATAGGTAGACTAACGCGCCCGCCGATTTGCCGACAGTAGACACAAATAAACTCAAATCTGGCCACAAACACCGAATTAAATATTTTGGAAGATTTGTGGTTTAAGCGAGCCTAAGATCAAAAATAAAAAAATACAAGCCGGGCGCCCAGACTTGACAGACTTTGTAGCTTGATTAATGATAGGTTTGGATTTGCCGTTTTTGCCTAACTTGACTTAAAAAAAGAAACGACCAGCGGGCACAACACACCGTATACTGCATAGCCTGCCGCAGGCGCAACACAGGCTACGCAGCATACGGCCATCCGTTGTGCCCCACTGGGAAATAAAACGCCGCCAAAAACGGTCTTGAACTATCTAGACTAGACAAACTTAATCGACAGGTAGATCAACGCGCCCGCCGATTTGCCGACAGTAGACAAACGTAAACCCAAATCTGGCCACAAACACCGACCAAAATATTTGGAGATTTGGTGGTTTAAGCGAGCCTAAGAGCACGGTTTGACCGACAAACACAAGCCGGGCGCCCAGACTTGCCAGACCTTGTAGCTTGATTCAAAATAGGGTTTGATTTCCCGTTTTTGCCTAACTTGACGTGAAAAACAAACAACCAGCGGGCACAACACTTGATATTTCGGTGTAATTGTGCCACCTTTTTCGGTGATGTTGTGCCACAAAAAAAGAATGACTAATGCCAAACACTTAGCCCTCAATAAAGCGTTGCTTGCATACGCTTTACATTGGGGCAGAGGTTGAACTAAACATTGCTCCAAGTATCACAATACCAATTGTTTCGTTATAGTGTTTTTAAAGGGGTTTTCCTGTTCCTTTTCGATGGGTTTTGCCTTTTAGGCAGAGTCTTTTTTTTCGTGGTTTTACGCCTAGGCTGCACAAGTGGTCCGTTTTTGGCAACGGACCACTGTTTCATGCATTTCAACAAGGCATAGTTCTCCCGTTCGCCCCGGATAGGGCGTTTATTTTGGTTCAATATTTCAAGGAACTATACTGTACGCCAGAGACTACGTCGGCGCATCTTTCTGTTTTGGATACGACTCATGCAGGATTAGCTCTCCTCCACAATGCCTGCACCTTAACTGAGACCGGTCGCCAAAACGTAGGGACAATATTTGGGCGCGGCTTAGCTCGGGGGGCATTTCGGCATCCAGACCCAAACTTTCGCGAGCAGTTTCGAGTGCCGTTGTTTTGCTCCGAGTGGATAGGAACCCAAGGTGGCGTATCCTTCTGAAATAGGGCGGTACAATATGGTCGAGAAAGCGTTCGAGGAACTGCTCCCCGGCAAGTGTCGTGGTTTCCTTTTTGTAGCCGTTCTTGCGGTCGCACCAGCTAAAGGTCACATGGGTGTTGGTCACTTTCAGGATGCGGGCATTTGATATGGCCACGCGGTTCATCTTTTGACTAGAGGCTGTAGAGGGGGGGTATTAATGATTGTTTTGTAAACTAATGAGTTTTGGTTTGGTTTTTGAATAAGAATAATTATTTTTGTTTGTAGCCTTCGCCATTTAGGGGCGTCTCAATGCCTTGAGTTGGTGACCTTAAAATTTGAGATGGATGCTGTGCCATGGCGATATTTGGTGTGTATTATTATGTGGTCGTCGCCATAGTGGATCGTTTTATGATAGAAGTACGTATGATACGTTATTTTATTTTGTTTTTTTGTTTTCTAGTGAACGCTTTTGTCGTGTTCACCCAAACACGTCCTTCGTGGTGCGAAAATGTCGTGTATGACAAAAGTTATTTGGCAAATGAGAATCTGCGCACGGAAGGGATTTCATACCTTTTGTCGGATGTTCAGGTTAATTTTGTCACGCAGGAGTATTACACACACCTGTCTATGAAAATAGTAGGAGTTAATGGGCTTCGCCAGGCATCATCGCTTATGGTCAACTACGACAGCACTTACCAGACGGCTCAGTTCTTGTCTGTTCACATCATTCGAAACGGACAAGTAGTTGATGTGTTAAAAAAGCAGCAACCACAGCAGATCAGGAGGGAGAAGAATCTTGAATATGGCATGGTCGATGGTTCACTAACTTCTTATTTGAAAGTAAACGATTTGCGCGTTGGGGATATATTGGACTATAGTTGTGTGGTAAAGGGGTTCAATCCAATCGTTAGAGATTTCATGGCGATCAGCCAAAATACTTGTTTTTCAGTGCCTATTGGGAAGGTGCATGTCTGCTTTGTGACAGGTATTTCGGATGACTATAATTATCAATTGAAGAATGGCGCTCCAAGACCCTTGGTTAAAGAATGTGGTAATACCACAAAGTACATTTGGGAGGTGAGCAATCCGGAAGTGATCAATATTGAACAAGATATCCCATTGTGGTATGATCCGGTGCCAAAAGTTATTTTTTCATCCAATACAAATTGGGAACGGTTAACAAACCATGTTTTATCACTGTTCACCTCCGAAGAAGCCCTTGGTTATGAGTATCAAGCCTTGCTGGATACCATAAAAGGACATTATGCTTCAAAGGAAGAACAAGCCAGATATGCCATCAAATTTGTTCAGAATAATATCCATTACTTTGCAAATGAGAATGGCATCTACAGCTTCAAACCAAGACATCCCAACGTCATCTTGCATAAGAAGTCGGGTGACTGTAAGGAGAAGAGTTGGCTATTGGCTTGTTTGTTGAAAGATATTGGATACGAAGCCTACCCGGTTTTGGTGAACACATCCCGGGGGCATGTTTTGGAAGATCAGCCGGTATCGCTAAGTGTTTTCGACCATTGTGTTAATTGCCTCATTACCGGGCAGGATACCATTTATGTCGATCCAACAATAACCAACCAAGGCGGAAGCCTGCACAACCTATTTTTCCCGAACTATGAAAAGGGGCTTGTCGTGAAGATAGGCGCTTCGGGGCTGACTAGTTTGCCGGTTCAAAAAATGGGTAAAACCACCATTGAAGAGTCGTATAGCTTTGAAGGTTTTCGTGGTTTAGCATACTTGCATGTGAAAACGGTTCATGAAGGTGGGAATGCTGATTTTCAAAGAACGCTTTTTAAAAACGTAGCGCTGAAGGATATCCAAACTGGATGCCTGAACCTTTATGCCGACACCTATTTAAGAATTGACACCTTATGCATGCTTTCGTTTGAAGATGATCATGAAATGAATATGACCACATTAACCCAATCGTATGTGATTAAAAACTTTTGGGATGTAACCGACACATTGCAGCCTAATAATCTAATGGCTAAATTTCATGCCAAGGCAATACATGATCTTTTGCTTCGAGAAACGTATCCTTCTAGGAAAAGTCCCATGGCATTAGTGTATCCCATTGATATAACACATATTATTAATGTTGAATTGCCTGAAGATTGGATAATCAATAATGAAAGCGAGACGATTGCAGGGGAGGGGTTTGCTTTTACCCGGCGGGTGAACTACGATGATCGTAATCTCACGTTGAGTTATAATTATGTTACCACGCAATCGTATGTGGATAAAGATAATTATCTGGACTTCATAGAGAAGAATGGACGTGTTTTCAATAACTTGAATTACGTGCTGTGGTATTATGGATCCAAAAACATGGAGGGGCAAAAAGACATGCCGCATCCTTTCTTTTTGGCTCTTGTAATCATGACCTTATTGGTTTATTCGATGATTGCGTTCAAGGCCTATAAGTATGATCCTAAAGTTGCCCCCAAATATCAGGGGCGCAACCAACCCATAGGTGGTTGGTTGCTGGTTCCCGCCATTGGAATTGTTGCATGGACATTTACTATGTGTGTCCTATTCATTATGAAAATTGATGGTGGAATAAACAATTGGTTGCTTCCTGATGCCTCGGAGGATTCCTCATTAAGACTGTTAGGCAGGCTTATCCTGCTCTTTGGATTATTGTTGCTTTTGGTTTTTGGGGTTTTAAATTCTGTCCTGTTGTTCTTGAGGCGTAGCAGTTTCCCTCGAATGATGGTAATTTATTATATTGCATTTTCTATATTTTCACTGATGGTTAGTACAATTATGCATGTAGCTTTGCAGGACGGCGAGGTGTTTTTCATGAACCTTGTTCCCTTTGCCAACAGTGCTGTTTGGATCCCCTACTTTATCAAATCAGAGCGCGTCAAAAGAACTTTTACCAAACGGTTGTCGCCTGAGCGGATCCTAGCAGGGGAAGAAATCGTTACCGTATAAGGAAGGGGAGCGGTATAAGGCAATATTGCGTCGATGGAGAATGCCATTGACGATGAGATTGAAAAGGATTTAAATAAACAAACCCCTGTAAGCGATTACTTACAGGGGTTTTACTTTTCTTTTAAGCGGAGAGAGAGGGATTCGAACCCCCGGTACCTCGCGGTACAACGGTTTTCAAGACCGCCGCAATCGACCACTCTGCCATCTCTCCTTATTGCCGCTCTTTTGCGGTGCGTCTTTTTCGAAGACGGATGCAAAAGTAACGCTTTTTTTCATTCCGCCAAACGATCGAAAGCGGTTTTTTTGTGAAATATTACTGTGTAATGCCATTTTGAATATCAAGCCTTTTGTAATCAATAGTTTGGTGTTTTGATGGCACAAAAATATTTTTTGCACAGTCTGTTTTTTTCCCGTATTATATGATAATTTTGCCACATCAGCCTCCATGCTGATTGTAACTGTTGTATTGTAAAACTTGATTTGAATGAGCAATAAACCATGGCATACCCAAACGGTTGATTCCGTTTTTTTTGCCTTTAACACTTCGGCCAAGGGCCTTTCGAAGCAGGAGGCTTCAGAACGCCTCCAGGAATATGGCCCCAATGAGTTGGGCGGAGAAAAAAAGTCGACTTTCTGGCAAATTTTTTTCTCCCAGTTTCTGAATGTATTGGTGATCGTGCTAATCGTTTCGGCTACCATCTCCCTTTTTCTTGGGAAAAATGTTGAGTCCATCTCCATCTTTATTATAGTGGCGCTGGCCGCTGTGTTGGGAACCCTTCAGGAATACCAGGCTGGTAAAGCCTTGGAAGCCCTTCGCCGCATGGCTTCGCCCAATGCTACGGTGGTACGCGATGGTGAAACCTGCGAGATTGCTGCTAGTGACCTGGTACCCGGCGATGTGGTGGTGATCGTCTATGGCAATAAGGTGCCTGCCGACATCCGGCTCATTGAGAGCAACAACCTACAGATCGAAGAGGCTGCACTGACCGGCGAGTCCCTCGCAGTGGAAAAGAGTATTGAGGTGGTGGAATTGGCCGATTGCCCACTGGGCGACCGTAAAAACCTGCTTTACATGGGTACCTCTGTGTCCAATGGACGGGGCAGGGGTGTGGTGGTTGGCACCGGCAAGCAGACAGAGTTCGGCAAGATTGCCACCATGCTTGAAAATACCAAAACGGAACAGACCCCCTTGCAACAGAATCTCGACAAACTGGGCAAGCAAATCGGCATCATCGCCATTGTTGTGGCGGTGCTATTATCTTCCTTCTCCTTTTTCACCCAGGGCAATTCGCTACTCGATGCCTTCATTTGGGCCATCGCATTGGCTGTCGCCATCATTCCCGAAGCGCTGCCTGCTGTGGTGACCATCGGCCTGGCGCTTGGCGTGCAGCGTATGGTGAAGCGCCATGCACTCATCCGCAAATTGCCGGCTGTAGAGACCCTGGGGGCTGTGAATGTGATTTGTACCGACAAAACAGGAACCCTCACCAAAGATGAGATGACGGTGCGCAAAATCTATGCTGCCGGCAAGGCTTTTGATGTGCAGGGAAGCGGCTATCAGCCCGAAGGTACCATTACCGGCGATGCCCTGCCATCCGATGAACAATTGCATCAACTTTTGTCGTACGGCGTGTTGTGTGGCGATGCTGAGTTGAAGCTGACCGACGAAGGTTGGGATGTGCTGGGCGACCCTACCGAGGGAGCCATCATCACAGCTGCCCGCAAGGCTGGCATCGACGACCATGCAATTCGTGACAGTTATCCCCGTCTGGATGAGATCCCCTTCACCTCTGATAAGAAATATATGGCTACTGCGCACCAGCATCAGGATGAGACAATCTTGATCGCCAAAGGCGCTTATGAGGTGATACGCCAAAAATGTGCCTTTGCCGAATCGGCAGGAGCTATTGATGCAGTGGATGGCGCATTGAATGATCTGGTGGATGCCTATTCGCATCAGGCGCTGCGTATTATTGCCATCTGTTACAAGCAGGTGGATTCAGGTACGCCGTTGCACGAAGAGCAACTTAACAATATGACCCTGGCCGGTTTTGTGGCCATGATCGATCCCCCGCGCGAGGAGGTGAAACCAGCCATTGCCCATTGTCATGAGGCAGGCATCCGCACCATCATGATCACCGGCGACCATAAGAATACAGCCTTTTCCATTGCCAAGGAGCTCAAGATTGCCAGTTCCGAGTCGCAAGTCTATTCGGGTGTGGAAGTGGCACGTATGAGCGATGCAGAATTGGATCGGGTGGTCACCGAGGCCAATGTGTTTGCTCGCATTGCGCCCGAGCACAAATTGCGCATTGTCGACTCGTTGATGAAGCAAGGGTTTGTGGTTTCCATGACCGGTGATGGGGTGAACGATGCTCCAGCGCTTAAGAAAGCCAATATTGGGGTGGCCATGGGCATCACCGGAACGGATGTGAGCAAGGAAGCCTCCGATATGATATTGACCGACGACAACTTTGTCACCATTGTGGCGGCCATCGAAGAGGGGCGAACCATTTTCGAAAACATTCGTAAGTTCTTGATATTCTTACTTAGTGGCAACGCCGGAACGGTGTTTGCTCTGATGCTGGCCTTCCTGTTCGGCATGAGGCTGCCATTAAGTCCTGTTCAAATTCTATTCATCAATTTTATTCTTGATGGATTGATCGCCATTGCCATAAGCCTTGAAAACAGTGAGCCGGGCATTATGCAGCACAAACCCAGGAAGGTTAGTGATGGTATCATCAATTCGGCAGGATTGATGCGCATCATGTTGTTGGGTGGAGCAGTTGCGGTTATTTCCTTTGGCGTCTATTATTTTGCCCAGCACGTATTGCTGATGGGAGAGGTGGAGAGCCAGACTCTGTTCTTCTTGACCTTGATTTTTGCCAGGATATTTAACAGTTTAAATCACCGCTCACTAAATGGTTCCATATCGATGACTGGTGTCTTTGGAAATAGGCCGCTGGTGGTCTCCTCGCTTATCAGCATTGTGTTGGTATGGTTGACCACCATGGTGCCCGTGTTGCAGGTTGCCTTCGGCAATATGGCCATGTCGCCCCTCAACTGGTTAATGGCTATTGGTGCCGGCGCCCTGGTGATTGGCTTCGGCGAGTTGTTTAAGAAGTTGGCCGTTAAGAAAATCTAATGCAAAAAGTGGCTGCCCTTGATTGAAGGACAGCCACTTTTTACTGCATGGGGTTTGTCCCCAACAATAGTTATTTCTTCAGGAAGCAGGTTTTTAGCACGATGCTGCTGCCATCGATTTTGCAGTCCACCTCCTCGGGGTTTTCGGTCAGGCGGATGCTTTTCACCTTGGTGCCCCGTTTGATCACCATCGACGATCCTTTCACCTTCAAGTCCTTAATCACAGTCACTGCATCGCCATCGGCCAGTTCAGCACCATTGCTGTCCTTGGGCACAGAGCTTTCTGCCGCCTCTTCGGTGATCGCAGCCGACCATTCGTGTCCACAATCGGGACAAACATTCATCATGCCGTCAAAATAGGTGTTGCCCATGCCACATTGAGGACAGTTTGAAATCGTATTCATTTTTAGATGTTTTTATTGGGCTTGCCTGAAAATTATTTCCATGGCAGACCCTTGGGTTTGTAAACACGACAACCTTCGTTTGATTTATTGGGAAGCCTGTCGAAATTGAGCGGCAAAGATACTGATTTTTATAAGAATGGAAAAACGGGCATCCCTTCCATCGGAACAGGGAATGGTTGGCATTGTTTATTTGGGATGAGTTCTGTAAATTTACAACCCAACCCATCTAAAGAAATAAAGGTTAAGAGCCAGTTCTGGATTTGTATTTTTACTAATCAATATCATAATATCTGTAATATGAATAAGTTGTTTCTTATGATGGTGTTGTCGGTCATGGCCTTGGTGGCGTGTCAAAAAACCGCAACTAAAATCCCTTGCTATGCCTGGACATCCGGGCCAGGGCAAGCCACCGATGCCGAAATCAAAGCCCAGTTTGAGGATTGGAAAGCCAAAGGGATAGATGGTCTGCTCTATTCTGGCGGTCAGCAGCCCGAAACCTACGCCCGAGTAGGCAAGATAGCAAAAGCTGCTGGATTGGAGTTTCAAGCCTGGATTCCAACTATGGTTCAGGGAGGTAATCCCAAGTTGACTGCCGATTTGTATGCTGTGAATGGCAAAGGAGAATCGGCTTTCGATAAACCTGCTTATGTTGATTATTACAAGTTCTTGTGTCCCAATAGGGAAGAGGTTTTCACTTTCTTGAGCGACATGTATGGTGCTGTGGCGGCTGTTCCTGAGATTGATGGCATCCATCTCGATTACATCCGTTTTCCCGATGTGATCCTGGCTCGTGGCCTTTGGGACAAATATGGTTTGGTGATGGATCGTGAGTATCCTCAGTTTGATTACTGTTATTGCGATACTTGTGTGTCCCGCTTCAAAGCGAAAACTGGCATCGACATCAAAACCGTGGAAGACCCATCGCAGGTGGAAGAATGGAAGCAGTACCGCTACGATTTGATAACCAATATGGTGAACCGCTTGGCAGAAACCGTTCATTCGCACGATAAGCTGATTACTGCAGCCGTGTTCCCGGGACCAAATTCGGTGGCCAAGAAGATTGTGCGCCAGGAGTGGGACAAGTGGAACCTGGATGGCTTCTACCCGATGAATTACAATGATTTCTACCTCGAAGGTACCGACTGGGTTGGTGTTATGTGCAAGGAGGGCGTGACCGCCTTAAACAACCGAAAACCTCTTTATAGTGGGTTGTTTATCTGTCCAAACCCTGCCAAGAAAAGCGGTGAGGCTGATCCCGAGAACCATGGTTTGAATCCCGAAGAGTTGGAAGCAGCTATCTTGGGGTCGGTGCAAAATGGCGCCAAAGGCATCTGCCTCTTTACGCCTGACCGCATGACTCCCAAACATTGGGAGGTTTTTGAAAAAGCCATTTGGCAAAAGTAGTATCAATATTTGTTATAATTAAAGCCAAGTTGTGATATTGGGAACTATCACAGCTTGGCTTTTTTGTTATGGTTTGTGTGGTTGTTTTAGTTGTTGTAATTCAGTTGTTTGTGTTGATACGCGGAAGCCTGTTTTCTCTGACTTGCATGCATTTTTTTGGTGGCATGGATGAAAAAGGGTATCTTTGGCGTGCAATTTTGGAATTTGAAGATTGGTTTGAATTCTTCCATGGGTCTGTTTTGCTTATAATATTATTTTATAATAGACGTCTTCTCTAGATAGCAAGCAGGTTTGCAATCATGTTAATTTCCAGTAACCTATTTGACTTCGTTTGGCGAGGTTGAGAAAATAATTGAACAATGATTAAAATAAAATTTTTGACTCCACAAAGCTTAAAAACCACTTTCAATAAATCTGTCACCATTCCCAGTCTGATCATCATTATTGGTATCTCACTTTTTTGTGGATTGTTCCCTGTTACAGCACTTTCTGTTTTATCGTTTCTAAAGGAACAGATTTTTGCTAACATGAGTTGGTTTTATGTTATGGCTGTTACTGTATTTGTTGTTTTTTTGATTTCTCTGGCTTTGGGCCGACATGGCAAAACCCGGCTTGGCAGGAACGATGAAAAACCCGAATACTCTTTCTTTTCATGGGTGGCCATGCTTTTCGCCGCAGGGATGGGAATCGGCCTAATGTATTTTGGCGTGGCAGAACCGCTTTCGCATTTTGCCAGTGCAACCAATCATGGAGAGTTGTTGGCTGAAAAAGCAAAAGTGGCTCAGATGTATACTTTCTTTCATTGGGGTATTCACGCCTGGGCCATATATGCCGTTGTGGGGCTCTCATTGGCTTATTTCACTTACCGTTATAAACTCCCATTGTCCTTGCGAAGTGCATTCTACCCTATGTTGAAAGATAAAATCCATGGCCGCAGAGGCGATGTGGTTGATATATTCGCATTGTGCAGTACTTTTTTTGGTCTGGCCACCACCCTGGGCTTCGGTGTGGTTCAATTGAATGCCGGGCTGGGCAATATGGGCCTGATGCCGCCCGACAGTTTCCAGCATCAGATTCTCATCGTTTTGGTGATTATGCTGATTTCAATTCTATCAAGCATATCGGGATTGGGAAAAGGTGTCAAGTTTTTGAGCCAGGTGAACATATTGGCTGCCATCTTGCTGATGTTGTTTATTTTATTGGTTGGGCCAACGGTTTATCTGTTGGGTACATTTTCAGAAAGCGTTGGTAACTATTTGAGTAATTTCATTTCGCTGACATTCAATACTTATTCCTATGAACCCGAAAAACAAACGTGGTTTTCCAATTGGACAATTCTGTATTGGGCCTGGTGGATATCCTGGTCGCCTTATGTGGGTCTGTTTATTGCTAAAATTTCGAAGGGACGCACCATCCGGGAGTTCATTTTTGCCGTAATTTTGATCCCTTCCATATTTAACTTTTTGTGGATGACCATTTTTGGTAATACGGCCATCTGGATGGATAGCCACCTTTTGCAAGGATCATTGAGTGCCATGGTGGGAAAACCGGAGGTTTTGCTCTTCAGTTTCTTGAATCAGTTGCCATGGGGAGCAATTTCTTCAGCATTGGCAATCTTCATCATCTGTATTTTTTTCATTACTTCAGCCGATTCAGGCATTTATGTGATGAATAGTATTGCCACCAAGAATTCTACAAAATCACCCAAATGGCAGAATGTTTTTTGGGGCGTGCTATTGGCGGGACTCTCCTTGAGCCTACTGAGCCTTAAGGGCTTGGAGTCGTTGCAGACAATGACCCTGGTGGCTGCCCTGCCTTTTGTGGTGATCATGTTGATGCTTTGTTATGGTTTGCTGAAGGCGCTTGGTATTGATGCCAGATATCACGCCACTAAATTTTCCCCTTCAACATTAAATTGGACTGGAAAAGTGTGGCAGGAACGGTTGAATCGTATTTTAACCTATTCGGAAAAACATGATGTTGGTGTTTTCATCGATTCCACTGTACGCCCGGCTTTGGACGAGTTGATTGCTGTTTTGAAAGAGAAGGGGATTGATGCCACTTTATACCAAGCTCCAAAACCCAACCTTAAAATCGAATTGGAAATTGCCCACCAGAGTATGATGAACTTTCGGTATGGTGTCAAGGCACAACCCAAAACCATATCCGACTTTTTAATCAATGAGGAAAATGCCCCCGAAGCGGGCGGGAAGATTTTTATTCCCGTCACCTATTTTAATGATGGCCGCACAGGGTATGATATTCAGTATTTCACCAAAGAAGAGATCATCAGCGATATCCTCAAACATTATGAGCGTTTCCTGACCATAATAAGTGACCAATCCAACGAACTCTTTATATTATCAACCGATTGACCATTCGGCCGTGTTGTCTGCTTGGGCGTTATCGTACCAATCAAATGACCGGTGGATGATTGTTTGCTGATAATTTTCATGTAAAATAGCTCTCGTAGGTTGATATTTGTCTGCTTTTTACCCGTTTGGCTGATATATTTTTGCCGCTGAACGAATCAATCAGTCATGAGTGCTTATAAGAAGTTGAAGGAGTGGGGTTTTTTGACGCGCCGCCGGTTGGAAGCCATTGTGTTTTTGGGGTTATTCCTCTCATTTTTTGGGTATATTGGTCATGTGATGGGGGTTGGCAATATGCTCAACACCATCATGAAAACCAGCCACCACCTGTTGGTCAACACGGTGTTTTTCATCATGGGTATCACGGTGCTGAGTGGCGCCTTGAGCCGGTTGCTCATTGAGTTTGGGGTGGTGCGGCTTCTGGAGGTGATGATGGCGCCATTGATGCGCCCGTTTTACAACCTGCCCGGCGTGGCTTCGCTGGCCGGTTTGATGTCCTTCTTCTCCGACAACCCGGTGGTGATGAGCTTGACCACCGATAAAAACTTCAGTCGCTATTTCCGAACCCACGAATTGATCTCCGTCACCAACTTTGGCACTTCCTTTGGCATGGGGATGGTGGTGATTGCTTTTATGACAGGGCTGGGCTATTTTTCTGGCGCCATGATCGGGCTTGCTGGCGCTTTCGTGGGAGGTATTGTGGCTACCCGGTTGATGCAGTGGTTTATCAAGGGAAAAATTCCGCCTGAACGCGATTTTGTCCCTTCTGGTGATGAACAAAAAATTGTTTTTTGCAGCCAAGGGAGTTATTTCGAGCGTTTCCTCAATGCATTGCTCGATGGCGGTAAATCGGGCGTTCAACTGGGGTTGGCCATCATTCCTGGTGTGCTGGTGATCAGTTCAGTGATTATGATTATCACTTTTAAGGCAGCCGATCCTGCCGTTGGTTACCAAGGGCTGGCCTACGAGGGGGTACCCATTTTACCTTATCTGGCTGGTAAACTGTCGGGTTTGTTCGAGGTGCTTTATGGTTTTAAGCATCCCGAGTTGATCGCTTTCCCGGTTACTTCGCTGGGAGCCGTGGGGGCAGCGCTTTCGCTGGTGAAGGCCTTTGTTGCCCAAGGAATGATCGGCATCAACGAAGTGGCGGTGTTCTCGGCTATGGGCATGTGTTGGAGCGGTTTCTTGAGCACCCATACTGCCATTCTCGATTCCTTAAAGTTCAGGTCGTTGACGCCACGATCGTTGGTTGCCCAAACCATTGGTGGATTGGTGGCCGGCGTGGTAGCCCACTATATTGTGGTGGTGATGAGCTACTTTGGCTGGCTGGCGTGATTGAGGACTTTGCAAATTTTTTGTATCGTTTTTTTTTTACTATCATAGCATTCGAAAAAGAATGGTTTTTGTCAAACTCGAACAAAGGTGCTACCTTGTCTCGGGTTTGTCTCTTTTAATTGATTTACAATGGCTAAGTATTTACTCTCGTTGCCTGATGTGGCGGTTGAATCATTTTATGAGCTGGAAAGCCGCTCAACGGACTCTTGGTTTTGCACCTCGGACCCGCAAGGGAAAAAGATTGGGTCGGGTGGGGGAACTGCCCATTTGTTGAAGGAGGCTTATCAGGCTTCGGGCAACGAAGTTTTTGAGCAGTGGTTGTCAAGAGAGAAAAAGGTCATCATCCATGCCGGTGGCGAGAGCCGGCGTTTACCTGCTTATGCCCATACGGGCAAGATTTTGGCACCCATTCCGGTATTCCGTTGGGGTAGGGGGCAGTCCATCAACCAAAACCTGCTGGACATCCAATTGCCATTGCTGGAGGAGATCATGGACGGTACTTCCAGCCATCAGAATACATTGATCGCCAGCGGCGATGTGCTGGTGCGCAATCCTGGTAAGCTGCCTGCCGTCCCGCAGACCGATGTGGTGTGTTATGGTTTGTGGGGTTCGCCTGAGAAAGCATCCAACCACGGGGTCTTCTTTACCCCGTCGCAAGGGCGCGGTGAATTGGCCTTTATGCTTCAAAAACCTTCCAACAGCCAATTGGCCAACCACCATCAGCAATACCACTATTTGCTCGACATCGGCATTTGGGTGCTGAGCGACCGAGCCGTCTCTTTGTTGATGAAGAAATGCGGCTGGGAGGCTTCTAAGGCCGAGTTTGTCAATAACTTACCGGCCAATTACGACCTTTACAGCGATTTTGGACTGGCTTTGGGTTCGCAACCCACCTGTCCCGATGAAGAGCTATCCCAACTGTCGGTGGCCTTAGTGACCCTTGAGCAGGGTGAGTTTTACCATTTTGGTCGCAACAGCGAGTTGATCGAGTCAACCGAAAGGTTGCAAAACCTCATTGTTAATCAGCGGGAGATCTGGCACAAGAAAATCAAGCCACATCCTTCCATCTTCATACAAAACTGCGACTGTTCCATCAGACTGGATTCCACGTCGCGCAACCTATGGTTCGAAAATGCCACTTTGCCAGCTTCATGGCACATTGCAGAAAACCACATCATCACAGGTATTCCGCAAAATAATTGGGCTATAGACTTGCCTGCCGGCATCTGCCTCGACATGGTGCCCATCGGCGACCACCATTATGCTATCCGACCTTATGGTTTTTTCGATGCTTTCAAGGGCGCTGTGGAGGAGGCCTCAACAATGTGGATGAACCACACTTGCCAGGATTGGTTCAACAGGCGGGGCTTGTCGTTGGATGGTGGCGTCGATATTCAGCACTATCCTTTGTTTCCCGTGTTGACGTTGGATCAAATGACGGATGGTTTCATCAACTGGTTGTTGGCCGAGAATCCTGATCTTTCAGCAGGTTATCAAAATCAATACTTGGAGGCGCAACGCATTTCGGCCTCCCAGATATGCGCTCAGGCCAATCTCACTCGGTTGTATGCTCAACGTGAGTCATTCATGGTGAAAGCCATACCCCATCTGGCACGCAACCATAAAAACAGCGTCTTCTACCAGCTCGATCTTGAGAAACTCTCGACCACCATTGCCAAGCATCATCTGGCGTTGCCCCAAAGTGACGATCTCTCCGGCATCCAGCTGGTGAGCGACCTCATGTTGCGCTCCCGCGTTGCCGAACAATCCGGTTCGGATGGTTCGAAATACCGCCATCAGGCTTTTGAGGAGTTGCAGAAGGCTGTTTTGGCCATTCATGGTTCTTGCGACAAGGAGCCTAAGTTGAATGTTAAGGACGACCAAATCGTGTGGGGGCGGAGTCCCTTGCGCATCGATATTGGCGGAGGATGGTCCGACACGCCGCCCTACTGTTTCATCAATGGCGGAGCTGTGGTGAATGTGGCCATCGAGATCAATGGTCAGCCCCCCATTCAGGTGTTTGTGAAGCCGAGTGCCGATTACAAAATTGTGATCAACTCCATCGACTTGGGCGAGAAGGAGGTGATTACCACCTTTGAGGATCTGGAGAATTTCCATGTGGTGGGTTCCCCTTTCAGCATCCCCAAGGCGGCTTTGTGCTTGGTTGGTTTGCACAACCGCTTTTCGGTCAATACGTTTGATTCGTTGGAGGCACGACTACGCCATTTCGGGTCGGGTATCGAAATCTCCATCCTCTCGGCCGTGCCTAAGGGGTCGGGATTGGGTACCAGCTCCATCCTGTCTGCTACCATACTGGGTACCCTCTCGGAGTTTTGTGCCCTGGAGTGGGATAAGATTGAAATTTGTAACAAGGCGCTGGCCTTGGAACAGTTGCTGACCACCGGCGGCGGTTGGCAGGATCAGCTGGGTGGCATTTTACATGGTATCAAACTGATAGAGACCACGCCTGGTTTTGAGCAAGTGCCCGTGGTGCGCTGGTTGCCAACCGATGTATTTGAAATGCCCCAAACCAAAGGCACCTTTTTGCTCTACTACACCGGAATCACCCGCACGGCTAAGAATATCCTAGGCGAGATTGTCCAGGGCATGTTCCTCAATTCGGCCCAACATCTGATGACCCTCAACAAGATCAAGAGCCATGCCGGCGAAGTGTTCGACGTGGTGATGCGGGGCAACCATGCTCAGTTGGCCGGGGCTGTGGCTCGATCGTGGACGTTAAACAACGAATTGGATTCGGGAACCTCCACGCCTGAAATTGAAAGGATGGTGGCGATGGTGAAAGATGAGTTGTTGGGTTACAAACTTTTGGGTGCCGGTGGTGGAGGTTTTATGCTGATGGTGGCCAAGGATTTGGAAGCGGCAGCTCGCGTTCGGCAGACCCTGGAGGCCAATCCACTCAACAGCAAAGCCAGGTTTGTGGAGATGTCCGTTTCAAAAACTGGTTTCGTGGTGACCCGCAGTTGATGGTTTAAGTAATCAATCAACAGGGATCAGTTGGCAGTAAACAGGGAACAGGGAACAGAAAATAGGGATCAGGTTCTGTATTTAGTTATCAATGAACAGAGGGAGAAGTCCGAAGGACTTGAACGTGAATAGCCGCCGGGGAAACCGGCGGTAACAAAGCACCAACAATCCCACAACACCGCAGGTGTTGAATGTGTAGCCATTCACACTGGTCTCTTTCAAAGGGTACACAGATTTAAACGGATTATCGCTGCTTTGCAGTGTTCATAAAGATAATGGTTGGCGCGTGGGTTCCTGCGACTTGGGTTGAGGGTAGATTAACACAGATGTTACTACTTGTTACGTTGGTATGGCCTCGCTTTGCTTGGCCGGAGAAGCTATTGAGTTCAGCTGTTTTACTGAGCCATATTTGTAGTTCTTTGTATTTGCGGTTGCTCCGCCTCGGCTGCGAGCCTTAGAAATATCATGGAGCGTAGCGGTAAAGAAGCAATGCTGTTTGAGATTCGGCTAAGGTGCTGGTGTTGAATAATGGTTTACTTGCGAACCGAGTTCATTGCTTCAAGCGTAGCGGAATGATAGTTCTTAGGTGAGCAGGCGCAGCGGCGGCACTTTTTGTTTACTTTTTGGTGCTGTAGCCAAAAAGTAAAAGCCCGTCCGGCTTGAGGACAAAAAACCACGTTGATTGCCCTGGGCTGAATCATGTATGGCTTGCAGCCATTAAGGGCTTTTGTGCCGGATCAACCCGTTTTGGGGTTGGGATGCCTTTGGTTTCTCAAATCCACGGGTTCCATCCGTGGTTAATCGCATTACGACCTCCGGTCGTTCAATTTGCTGAAGACTTCCGAAAACAGCAATGAATCTTCAAATTAGCACATCATCGCATGAACACATTAGCACATTTTATAATCAATACATGGTCACATCATCAAAATAGTATGCTCAGCCGACGAACATTTTAATTATATTTGAAATTAAAAACATGACAAAGAAAATTTTTCAGATTCAAATTGCCTTAAAAGACTTTAAACCCAAGATTTGGAGAAGGATTCTGATTCCTTCTAACTTATTGTTATCTGATTTTCATATGATTATTCAGACAACAATGGGATGGACTAATTCTCATCTGCATCAATTTATTAAAAACCGTCAATTTTATTTGGAGAGAGTGAAAGAAGATCCTTATTGGGATGAAATGGACAATGTGGATTACAAAAAGATGAAAGTATCTGATTTGTTAAAAAAAGAGAAGGATAAAATTGTCTATGAATATGATTTTGGTGATGGCTGGGAGCATCATATTATCTTGGAAAAAATACTACCAATAGATGCCAATTTAAAGTATCCAATCTGTTTGGCTGGAAAGATGAATTGTCCACCAGAGGATTGTGGCGGTGTTTATGGATACGCTGAGATGCTGGAAGTGCTAAAGGATCCTAAGCATGAAGAATATGAAGATTATATCGAATGGCTCGGTGAAGATTTTGACCCTGAATATTTTGATAAAAATGAAGTAAATATATTATTGCACTTGTAGATAGTTGAAAAGCTATAGTTTGCAAAAAAGCAGGACTCTGGCCACAAATTAATTTCAGGTAATGAATCGACTTGACAGACTAACCAGCATACTCATCCAACTTCAATCGAAACGATTGATTACGGCACGCGAAATTGCGGATCGGTTTGAGGTTACAACCAGAACCATTTACCGGGATATTCAAACCTTGCGGTTGGCGGGTGTGCCCATTGGCGAAGAAGAGGGAAAAGGGTATTTCCTGGTGGAAGGGTATCGGCTGCCCCCTGTCATGTTCACCATGGAAGAAGCCAGAGCGCTGATCACCACGCATAAAATCCTAAACTACCATACCGAGGATTCGTTGAAACACAATTACGAATCGGCCCTGTTAAAGATTAAGTCAGTTTTATCACTCAGAGATAAAGACAAATTGGAATTTCTAGATTCCAGAATCGGGTATCAAAAACCGTGGGCTCCTGTCAGTTTGTATTTAGACCGCATTCAGCATGCCATCACCGAAAGCGAAAAGTTGAAAATAGCCTATCAGACAAGAGGGGAGGAGCAATTGAAAGAACGCATCATCCAGCCTTGTGCGGTTTATTTTAGCGGTGCAGTTTGGACAACGATAGCATTTTGTGAGTTGCGACAAGAAATTAGGGAGTTTCGCCTCGACAGGATCAAAGAGCTCAGCATCCTGTCAACGCATTTCAAGCCCGACAACTCTTTCAGCATGGAACGCTATTTAGTGGAACGTTCCAAAAGATTATTTCCGAACCCCTGACAAAGGGCTGTCTTAGGTGCCCATTTTCTTTGCTTCAAATTCAGTTGAGAAATGAACAAAAAAGCAATTTTATTAATCATCGTGGCTTCATTGTTGGGAAGCATAAGCCAGGCACAAACACAAAAAGAGATGACGGCAAAACAAATCACAATCAGGGACAATCAGGTTGAAATCAACTATTTTCAACAAGGAGCGGGCGACACAACCCTGCTGTTTTTACACGGCTGGTGCATCGACGCAGCGTATTGGAAAGATCAATTGGAATGGTTTTCAAAAACGCATCAGGTTATCGCACTCGATTTGCCGGGCTTTGGTAGATCGAAAGCTCAACGAACCGACTGGACCATTGAGGAATATGCACTCGATGTCGCCGCTTTGATGGATGCCATGGATCTTAAAAATGTTGTCGTGGTGGCGCATTCGATGGCGGGCGAAATCATGTTGCAAACAGCGTTGACCAACAATCCCAGGGTCGTTGGCATTGTTGGGGTTGACAATTTTAAAATGATTGACGTTGTGTTGACTCCCCAGCAAATGAAACAGATGACCGATTTTCTCCCCTTGCTTGAAAAGGATTTTAAACACTCGGCAGCGGTATATGCCGATCTGATGCTTTTTCACCCGGAAACTCCAACCAAAGTGAAGGAGCGGGTGAAAGCCGATTTTTCTAACAGCGATCCCGTTATTGGCTATGGCACCATTCTAACCCAAATGCAATACGCCTCGGCCGATGCGCAACGGTTGGAACAGCTGAATTACAAGTTGTATTTGATAAACAGTGATGGTTCTCCAACCAACGATAAGGGATTGAAAAACCATTGTAAAAACAGCTTTCAGGTGGAAACGATCTATGCAGCAGGACATTATCCAATGATTGAAAAACCCACAGAATTTAATAGAGCATTGGAAAAAGTGCTGACAGCCATGAAATTAGCGGATGCAAAATAATTTTCCATTGATCGGTCTGTTAAGTCAGTCTCGTTATCCGAGGCAATGAACCGGGGTTGATTACCATCTTCAGGAGTATGTGGCCGATATGCTGTTTTTTTGAGGTTTTCAAAAGAAAACTCAGAGAACGCCAAAATCTGAAATTGAGAAAGCTGAGAAGTTAATGGCTGAGTATTACAAAGAAAAAGGTAAGTAATTATGGAAAAGGCTAATACAACATCATGGAGTGACTTGAAAGACCAAGTGTATGGTGAAAAAGGAACAGAACGCAGAGACCGGTTGGATCGAGAATTTAAGTCATTGAAAGTTGGTTTATTACTTCGTGAGGCTCGTGAGAATAAACATATGACCCAAGAGCAATTAGGCCAAATAATTGCCAAGAAGCGTAGTTTTATTTCGCGTATTGAAAACGATGCAAGTAATATGACTTTAAAGACTCTTTATGACATCGTTGAAAAAGGTCTTGGCGGGAAAATTAAAATACAGATTGAATTATAACATCATTAACATCGGGGACTAATCAGTAGGCCTCTGATCGGTCTGTAAAGCCTGTCCCGTTTTTTCGTATCGATGAAACGGGGTAAAACACCTTCGTCAGGGGAGGCACACCCCAATTGTTTGGCTGATCTGCTGTTTTATGCCGGAATCCCCTTTGGCCTCCATCCCAACCGCGTTGGGGGCACCTCTCTTTGTTGTTTCATGAACGCATTTGGAGCTTCAATTGAGGGGTTGTTTCCACTGGGATATGAAATTACGGATAATCCCCTGAACCCAAATCTTCAACCTTTAAACTCTTTCTGTTGTCCATTTCAAATAAATTCATGATATGCATAGGATTTTGAGTTTTTTGTGCATATTGATTCTTTAATGTAAAGAGTTTTCGTTTTTCTTTACAATAGGCTTTGGATTAATAACTAGGGCTGGACTCTTTGCTAGTGCATTTCCTTGTTAATAACGCACTGATCACTAGATAGGAAACAAAGATGGTGGCCAATAGGACTCAGACTACTTGGTAGCAGCCTGAAATATTTCGTGCCGCTCAATATCCGTGAGTCGGAGTTGAAGCTGCACCGCCTCGGCTGCGAGCCTAGAAATATCATGGAGCGGAGCTGTTAAGAAGCAATGCTGTTTGAGGTTCGGCTAGAGCGTTCAGGAAAACAATGAATGAGTCTTGCGAACCGAGTTCATTGCGTCCAGCGTAGCGGAATGATAGTTCTTAGGTGAGCAGGCGCAGCTGCGGCTCTCTTGGCTTCGCCGGTTGGAAGCGAATTTTTTGGCTGCGCCAAGCGGCAGAGCCGAGCGCTCTGTTTACTCTCTGCAGCTGTAGTGGAGCGAAGCGGATCATGAGGGCCAATGAAAATAGACATGCCCCGAATAAAGAGAGTAAAAGCCTGTCCGGCTTGAGGACAAATAACCACATTGATTGGGGCTTGATAGGAGACAATTTTTAGTTTCACTATGCACTAGGGCTTGACTGTGCTGCTATACTCCCCGGTCTTGTTTAATGGGAACACAGATTTTAACGGATTATTGCGGCTTAGCAGTGTTCATAAAGAGCTGGTTGGTGCTAGGTTTCCTGCGACTTGGGCTGAGTAATAGATTAACACAGATGTTACAACTTGTTGCGTTGTTATGGCCTCGCTTTGCTCACCCAGAAGAAACTTCAGGATTGAGCTCAAATTAGCTACATTGCAAAGCAATCTTTAAAAATGTCTTGCCTTTGAAGCTGCTCCGCCTCGGCTGCTAGCCATATAGATTTTTATAGCCGAATTTATAAATCTCTCCCTACACAATTACCAAACCGAGTAATAAAAGGTGCTCGCCAACCACTTGGAGAGCACCTTTTTCAATGCTTTTATTCCATAATACCTTTGAGCCGTTCGGTGAGCAGCGGAATGATTTTGTTCACATCGCCCACGATGCCCACGTCGGCCACGCCAAAGATGGGGGCACACTTGTCCTTGTTGATGGCTACGATGAAGTCGGATTCTTCCATGCCGGCCAAATGCTGGATGGCACCAGAGATGCCCAACGCAAAATAGAGGTCGGGGCGCACGGTCTTGCCGGTTTGACCCACCTGGCGCTCATGCGGCACCACGCCGGCATCCACCATGGCGCGTGAAGCCGACACCTCTGCCTTCAGCACCTGCGACAACTCGCGCAACTTATCAAACCCTTCGGGCGACCCGATGCCTCTGCCACCCGAAACCAGTATGCGGGCTTGTGTGATGTCGGTTTTCCCATGGGGCGCTGCCTCTTTGCGGATGAGCCGCACCTTGAAGGCATTTTCATCGAAGGGGATGGCGAGCAACAGCACTTCACCTTGCCGGGTGGAGTCGGCCACTGCTTTTTTCATCACGCCCGGACGTACGGTGGACATCTGCGGGCGGTGCTCCTTGCACACGATGGTGGCCATCAGGTTGCCTCCGAAGGCTGGGCGAGTCATCAGAAGGTCGCCATCTTCGCCAATGTCCAGTTTGGTGCAGTCGGCCGTCAAGCCGGTGTTGAGCCTGGCCGAGAGGCGTGGTCCCAAGTCGCGCCCAATGGTGGTGGCGCCAATCAGCAGGATGAGGGGGTGAAACTGGTGGACGGCATGGGCGATGGCCTGCGTGTAGGGCTCGGTGGTGTAGTGTTCCAATACGGGGTGATCCATGCAGACGACCTTATCGGCACCGGCAGCCACCAGCTGCTGGCACTGCTGCTCGATGTTTCGGCCCAGCCACAGGGCAACCACTTTTTGCTGGAGGGTGTCTGCCAGGTCGCGTGCCTTGCCTAGTAGTTCCAAGCCAACGTTCTGGATTTTCCCGTCGCGCTGCTCTACAAATACGTAAACATCTTTATGTTGAATGGTCTGGTTCATGTTCTTTGTTTTTTTTGAGGGATCAGATGATGAATTTATCCTGGAGCTTGCTGATGATGATGCCCACGGCCTCTTCGGGCTCCACTTCGTAAACCTGACCGCACTGTTTCATCCCTTTGGCAAAAGCGCTTTTCACCTTGGTGGGCGATCCCTTCAGTCCCAGGCGGGTGGGGTCGGCTTCCAGGTCGTCGGCACTCCACACCTGCACGGTGCGGTTGTAAGCCTGCACGATGCCCTTCACCGACATGTAACGGGGCCGGTTGGCCGAGGCAATCACCGAGATCAGCATGGGCGCGTCGGCCTCCAGGTGCTCGTATCCATCTTCGGTGGCGCGTCGGATCTGGAATGTGGGCGGTTGCCAGGTGATCTGATCCACATAGGTCACCTGTGGGAGGCGGAGCATCTCGGCCACCTGCGATCCCACCTGGGCGGTGTCGCCATCAATGGCTTGGCGCCCGGTGATGATCAGGTCGAATGCCAGCTTTTTCAGGGCGGCTGCCAGGGCGGTGGAGGTGGCCAAGGTGTCGGCACCCGCAAACCGTTTGTCGGTCAGTAGGATGGCCTTGTCGGCACCCATGGCCAGGGCTTCGCGCAGCATGGCATCGGCTTGTGGGGGTCCCATGGTGATGACGGTGACGCTCGCCCCATGCACCTGTTTGAGGCGCAGAGCCATCTCCAGACCGCTTTTGTCGTCGGGATTCATGATGCTGGGCACACCGTCGCGGATCAGCGTCCCGGTGGCGGGGTTGATCTTTATTTCATTGGTATCCGGTACCTGTTTGATACAGACAACTATTTTCATGATGGAATTGGTTTTTGTTGAAGCAAATCGTTGTTGGTTAGGTGTATTTCTGGTTTTATTTGAGGATTTTTGCCGCAATCACCATGCGTTGCACTTCCGAGGTGCCCTCGTATATCTCGGTGATTTTGGCATCGCGCATCATGCGCTCCACCGGGTATTCGCGGGTGTAGCCATAGCCTCCGTGGAACTGGACGGCCTTATTGGTCATCTCCATAGCCGTTTCGGAGGCAAAGAGCTTGGCCATGGCGGCATCCACAGAATAGGGCTCGTTGGCGTCCTTCTTGCTGGCAGCTGAATGCACTAAAAGGCGTGCGGCCTGGATGCGGGTCTCCAGGTCGGCCAGTTGGAACTGGGTATTTTGGAAGTTGGCGATCGACTTGCCGAACTGCTTGCGTTCCTTGGTGTATTTGATGGTTTCGTCCATGGCGCCCTGTGCGATGCCCAGTGCCTGCGCTGCAATGCCAATGCGCCCGCCATCGAGGGTTTTCATGGCGATGGAGAAGCCGCCGCCCTCTTTACCCAGCTGGTTGGCCTTGGGGATTCGGCAATTGTTGAATATCAGCTCGCAAGTGGCGCTCCCGCGGATGCCCATCTTCTTCTCCTTCTTGCCGGTGGTGAAACCCGGGGTGCCCCGTTCCACGATGAAAGCCGTGGTGCCCCGTGTGCCTTGCGATTTGTCGGTCATGGCAATCACAATATATACCTGGGCATATTCAGCGTTGGTGATGAAGATCTTGTTGCCGTTCAGGATGTAATGGTCGCCATCGGCCACAGCGGTGGTTTGTTGTGCTGAAGCGTCGGTACCGGCATTGGGTTCTGTCAGTCCGAAGGCACCAATCCACTCACCGCTTGCTAACTTGGGCAGGAAGCGCTGTTTCTGCTCCTCGGTGCCATGCTCCAGGATGGGGGCGATGCAGAGCGAGGTGTGTGCCGAGACGATCACCCCTGTGGTGGCGCAGCTCCTCGACAGCTCTTCCACCGCCATGGCATACATTAGGTTTGAGCCACCGGCGCCGCCATATACTTCGGGAACCGGAATGCCCATGATGCCCAGTTGGCTCATCTTTTCCACCGTCTCCACGGGGAAACGCTCTTGTTCGTCGATTTCGGCCGCCAGGGGCTTCACCTCCTTGTCGGAAAACTCGCGAATCATCTGTAAAAACAGCTGTTGCGTATTGTCAGGTTTGAAATTCATAGTTTCAATGTGGTTTATTCGTAGGTGTTTTGTTAATCTGGATTGTTATTGGCCAGCGAGTCTCAGGATCAAAGCCGTTCCCATGCCTCCGCCAATGCAGAGCGATGCCAGACCAAGGTGGTGGCGGTTGCGCAGCATCTCGTGCAGCAGGGTAACGGTGATGCGGGCACCCGAGGCACCAATGGGATGTCCCAGGGCAATGGCACCACCATTGGGGTTGATGCGGCCGGCCAAATCCGCGTGCGTCACCCCATGATCCTGACACAATTGATGCATCACGCCTAGGCTTTGTGCCGCGAAGGCTTCGTTGAGCTCCATCACGGCCATATCTTTCAGATGCAAGTTGGCTTTTTTCAATGCCTGAGCTATGGCGGGCACAGGTCCCATCCCCATAATTTGTGGATCGACACCGCCCTGGCCAATGGCCACAATCTCGGCCAATGGGGTGAGCCCATGTTGCTGGATGGCTTCTTCGGATGCCAGGAGCAGGAAGGCCGCTCCATCGTTGATGCCTGAAGCGTTGCCGGCCGTCACGGTGCCCTCTTTTTTGAAGGCGGCCAAAAGTGAGGCCAGTTTTTCAGGGGTGCTGGTGCGGTTGGGATGCTCGTCGGTGTCGAAGATGGTGACCGACTTTTTTTGGATTATTTCAACGGGCACGATCTCATCCTTGAATTTCCCGCTGTCAATGGCGGAGATGGCCTTGGAGAGCGAATTCCACGCAAAATCATCTTGCTCCTGACGGCTGAGTCCATACTTCTCAGCAATGTTTTCGGCCGTGATGCCCATGTGGAGGCCGGTGAAGGCATCTGTCAACCCGTCGTGCACCATGTGGTCCAAGGCCTGTAAGTTGCCCAGTTTGATGCCCTGGCGGATCGTTCCCGGCATTACAAAACCGGCGTTCGACATGTTTTCGGTTCCTCCGGCCAGGATCATATTGGCCTCGCCGCAACGGATGTTGTTGTAAGCCGTCATGATGCTCTTCATGCCACTGCCGCAGATCATGTTGATGCCCCAGGCAGGCACTTCTGCTGGTATACCAGCGGCGATGGCTGCTTGCCGGGCGATGCCTTGCTTTTGGCCGGCCATCAATATGTTGCCGACAATCACTTCATCCAATGCTCCGGGGTTAATTCCCGTCGTTTTGAGGATGTCGCGCATCACAATGGAGGCCATTTCGGCAGGGGTGAGGTTGGTTAGGCTGCCTTGGAATTTCCCGATGGCAGTGCGCTTGGCGGCAGTGATATAGACTTTGTTCATGATGCTGGATTTAAAATGGTTGTGTTGGTTTATTGCTGCATGGGTTTAAGCTCTTCGGGGATGATCAGCTGCGCTTCGGTGGCGGCTTGAACCTCCTCGAGGGTGAAATAGGGATGCTTCTCCAACAGCACGATGCCCCGCGGGGTGACCTCCATCACACCCATCTCGGTGATGATCAGATCCACCTCCCCGGCTGCTGTGAGCGGGAGGGTGCATTTTTTCAAGATCTTGGCCTCACCCCGGGCAGTGTGTTCCATGGCCAGGATCACTTTTTTAGCGCCCGCCACCAGATCCATAGCACCACCCATGCCGGGGGTCTTTTTGCCGGGGATCATCCAGTTGGCGAGGTTCCCTTTTTCATCCACCTGCAAGGCGCCCAGGAAGGTGACATCCACATGCCCGCCCCGGATGATGCCAAAGGAGGTGGCACTGTCGAAGCTGCTGGCGCCATCGGTATAGCTTATGAAGCCGCCTCCGGCATTGATAAAGTCCTTGTCCTCGTCGCCTGCTTTGGGCTCAGGACCAACGCCCAGCAACCCGTTTTCGCTGTGCAGGGTCACTTGTATCTCCTTGGGTAAGAAATTGGGGATCAGGGTCGGCAGGCCGATGCCCAGGTTGACCACATGGCCATCTTGGATCTCCAGGGCTGCCCGTCGGGCGATGGTTTCGCGTATCTGGTTCTTGTCCATGGTTTCGGTTTTTTATTGATGTTTTTGTTGAAATTCGATTGTATGCATGCGCCGCACAAACTCTTCGGCCACATACGATGCCACGTCGTCGGCGTAGGAGTTCATGCCAAATCCGGCATCATAGCCCAGTTCCTTGGCCAGCTCGTGGGTAATGCGAGGGCCTCCGCACACCAAGATGACCTCCTGACGCAATCCTTCGGCCTCCAGCAACTCCACCAGTTCCACCATGTTCTTGATGTGCACATCCTTCTGGGTGACGGTTTGCGAAACGAGCAGTACGTCGGCCTTCAGCTCGATGGCTTTGGCGATGAAGTCCTCATTCAGAACCTGTGAGCCTAGGTTGTAGGCATCAATCATCTCATACCGCTCCAGTCCATAGTGGCCGGCAAATCCTTTCATGTTCATGATGGCATCAATGCCCACCGTATGGGCGTCGGTTCCTGTGCTGGCACCAATCACCACCAGTTTGCGGCCAATGTGCTCGCGGATGTACTCATCGGTCTGGTGCATGTCCATCTTGGAGCTCTCCACCCGTGGCACATAGATGGATGAGTAGTCTATGGTGTGTTGGCAGCTGCCATAGCAGTTGAAAAAGGTGAAGCCGGGTGCCAGCTCCTTGAAAAAGACGATCTGGGGATTGTCGAATCCCATCTTCCTGATCAGCTGGCGGGCCGCTTCCGTGGCCTCTTCACCGGCCGGCACCGGCAGGGTGAAGCTCAGCTGGGTTTTGCCATCGTTCATGGTATCCCCGTAGGGTTTGACCCTGGTTAAGTCCAAGGTTTTGTCGAAATTGCACGATTCGGTGCTGTAGAGACCTCCACTCATAGTGTCTGTTTTATTTTCGGGACATCATCAATTCAATAAATGGGTTGTAATAGTGCGCCTCTTTCTTGATCACGCCGGCCAACCCCTTGCCGCCATCGCGGTGCCGTTTCACACCGCCGAAGATCCCTTTCTCCAAGGCGGGGAAGAGACCCTCTTCAACCAATTGTTCAAGTAGGTGGGTGGCATCGTGCAGCACCTGTTGGGCACGTCGGCGGATGATACCGTCCTCCTTGAACTCCACTTCGTCGCCCAGGTTTTTCATATTGCTGAAGATGTAGCGGGCATTTTCGATGGCCAGGTAACGGTCGCTCATGAATGGGGTGTGGATCGCTTCGGTGGGCATGCCCAGCAGCTGGAGACCCTGGGAGGTCCAGATGCCTATGATGTTGAAGAGCGCATCCTGGATGTGCCCCTTAAAGATGTTGCCGGTCATGAATTTTGTGGGTGGCATGTACTTCAAGGGCGCTTTGGGGAAGATCTCGCGGGTCATCTGAGCTTGGGCCAGTTCGTAGAGGAAGCCGTTCTCCAATTCGGGATCCATCTCAAAGGCGTGTCCAAGCCCCATCTGCTCCTCGGGCAGGGCAGCCAGGAGAGCCAGTTGTTCGTTGATCAGGTCCGAAGCCAGCACGGTGTGCGCCTCCTCAAAGGCATCGGCGGTGGTAAGGTAGTTGTCCTCGCCGGTGTTGATGATCACGCCGGCATAACCGTTGATCACTCTGGAGAAGAACTGATCCACCAAGGTGCGTTGCATGTTGATGTCGCGAAATAGGATGCCGTAAAGGGCGTCGTTCAACATCACATCCAACCCCTCCAGGGCACCCATGACGGCAATCTCGGGCATGCAAAGGCCGCTGCAATAGTTGCAAAGGCGGATGTAGCGCCCGGTCTCCCGGCTCACGTCATCCAGCGCCGCGCGCATGATCCTGAAGTTCTCCTGGGTGGCAAAGGTGCCGCCAAAACCTTCGGTGGTGGCACCGTAGGGCACGAAATCCAACAGACTCTGGCCTGTGGTGCGGATCACGGCTATGATGTCGGCTCCCTGGCGGGCTGCAGCTTGTGCCTGCACCACATCCTCGAAGATGTTGCCCGTGGCCACAATCACATACAGATAGGGGCGTGGGCCTTCGCCCAGCTCGTTGAGCATGGTGGCGCGCCTTTCGCGCCGTTCCTTGATGCGGTGGAGGCTATCTTTAATGTATGGTTCCAGTGATTGTATTATTTCGTTGTCGGGCAGGAATTTAAGCTTTGATAAATCCACCTCCTCGCGGGCAATGGCTTCGGCAATCTCCTGTGGTGTTTTTTGAAGCTGGAGCATGGCATTGCCCAGCAGGTAGAGGACGCCATGCGCCAATAATCCCTTATCGCTGATGTGGTTGACCACCACATTGGGCATGGGCACTTCGTATTGGTTGACCCCGTCTATGCCCAGCAGACGGCAGAGGGTTCGCTCCACGGCCACGGTGGAGTAGCCATCCACAAACGTTTGTACATTGTGGGCTATTTGGGCAGCCAAAAACCTGGCCCGGGCTATTTGCTGTTGATCAAGTCCTAATTTGCTTTGCATGCGTATTATATTTTGGGTTGTTTCTTTCGATTTTCCAATATGCCTTGGGCTTCTTTCAGCCAGTTGGCTTCCCCGCCCAGCAGGCCTGCTATCCGGATGGCCTCGTGGGGCACTTCCCCGTTGGTGATCTCTTCAAGCGAATAGTCAATGTAATGGTTGATGTTGGATGTTGTAATATGTTCTGAATCAATAATTTTCAATCCTTTTGTTTTTAGCCGCCGGCATGGCGTTTGCAACGAGCCGTAATGAGTCGCCATCAGCGCGAAGAGGGGTCGTTTTTGCAACTGTCCGATCAAGGCATCCACCAAGGCTTCCCCTTCAACGGGGTTGGTGGTGCGTGCCGGCTCATCGAGCAACACCAGTATGGGATGGTTTTGCTGTGCGCGCTCTAATATTTGGCTGATTTGTAGCACTTCGGCTCCAAAGGAGGAGAGTCCCTGTTGGCTGTTCTGCAAGTCGCCCTGCACCAGAACAATCTCTTCCACGGGTACCAGCGTGGCACTCTCAGCCGGAACATAAAACCCAAACTGGTACATCAGTTGCGCCAGCGCCAGGCTTTGCAGCAGGATGCTTTTCCCGCTCATATTGGCTCCGGTCAGCAGGGTTACTTCATCGCACAGGGTGATGGAGATGGGCTGGTAGGCCAGGTTCTTTGATGCCAAGCTGGCTTTCACCAAGGGGTGGAACAGGCCGGTGTAGGCAATGGCATTGCCCGAGACCATGGGACGCTTCAGGTTTAGTTGTTTGTTCAAACTTACATGTGCCATAAGTATGTCAAGCGTCGCCATGGCCTCAAAGGCAAGTGCCAGCTCTTTAGCAAAATGGTGCAATGCTATGCTCAGCTGCAGGAGGATTTCGCGCTCCAGCCGGTGTGCTTCCATCTCTTGGTTCAGCAATTCCTTTTGTAGTTCCGGAACTCTGTCGCTATTCTCCAATGTCTTGATATCAAGCCTTAAGGCTTCTATTATTTTGCGTGTTTGTTTTAATTCGACCGAGTAGCTGTCGTAGATGAAAAAGCTCTTGATGCGTTGCCCGTCGGGATCGAGCAGGCTAACCACCCCATTCAGCGATGGCAGGCTGATGATCTCGTGTGGCCAAGGCAACAGGTGCGCCTTGATTTTCTCCACCGTGATGGCAAACGATTTGACCTCAAAAAGCGCTATTTCATCCAACATTTGTCCATTGGCCAAACTCTCAAGGGTGGCATGGATGTCGCGGATTTCCGAAAGCAGTTGCCCTGTGGTGGTCATCACCTGTGGGCTGGTGAAATGCTCCATCAGTTCGTCCAAAGGCAACCTTTGCTGCTCTATTGCCTGGGCGCAAGTCATCATCTCCCTTTGCAGCAGCGCTGTGCGACCCATGGGGGTGTGGAAATGCATCAGACGGATGATCTGATTCATATTCTCGTTTTGCTGGAGGATGGCTTTTAGTTGCATGTTATAGGTTTCGGATGTTGTAAACTGGTGCCTCAATGGCTTTGGCCATGGCCTTTTCAAATTGGGTTGCATCGAAGTGGTAACCTTGCGGCGACCAGGGATTGATGCAGACGCCAATCAAGTGGTTCTTTTTTAATACTTTTAGTTTATTCTCTTTATTTATAAATAGTTGTAATATTTCGTTTGATGCAAAGATTTTAGTGAAATCCTGGACGATCAATTCGATGGGGTGGTGCACGGTTTGCAAAATGTGCTTCACCAACCGGTCGGTTAAGGCACCAGCCACATAGAAGCGGGCACCAATTTCTTGCGAGAAATCCACCTCTGCCACATCCCGGTTGCCTGCGGTCAATAGGGTAGGTTCATTAGGGTTGTTGATGGCCCAAACGCCGCGACCCAAATTTCCAGTGGTTGTTATGGTGGCTTGATCGGCAGCTTCCAGGGCAATCAGCGAGCAGATGTGTGCCGTCTGCTTGACCACCTGCCGCATGTTGGCCGACAATGCCGCTCCAGTGCACAATATCATGCCATCGGCAATTTGTGGGGCAGCCTGGCTGGTGCGCGACAAAGCGCCGTCTATCAGCACGATATCGCAGCCATATTGAGCTTTGAATTGACCAACCAGCTCTTTCATCCAAGCTGTTTGAACCGGTCCGGATAGGATGATTTGCCCTGAATGGACTACCCGGGCAGTCACCATGCGTCCGGTGGCGGTGCGCCAGGGACTGATATCGAGTATTTCAGCATCCAGCTTCCGTTCCTTGAAATGCTTTTCGCTGGTGGCGAAAACAAATCCGGCCGGCAGCTCGATGGTCGGCTTGTTAGTGCCCGTCACCTGGTCGGTTTCTTCCCCATCCATGCCAATCGACGTGATGGCAGCCTTTACCGGACGGCAGGACAACTGGCGTATCAGGTAATTGATACACTCAGTTTTCCCGGTGTTTTTTTCCAATCCGGCAATGGCTACTGTTCCATATTGTAATATGTTGTCGATTAGGGCCATAAGGAAGATTAATGGTGGACTTTGCAATTGTTTTTATGCTCTGCCTTGGTGCGGTTCCTTCTTTCCAGCGATTCGGGCTCCAGAGTCAACCGCTCGCCATTTAGCAGCGACGACAATCCTTCTGTGGGGCGGGAGGTATCGCATTCGGGGCAGAAACACTCGTTCTTATAGTTCTCTGGTTCCGTATAGGTACAGATAACCCCTTCGAAGTTTCTTAATATCACCCGTTTAGGACTTGAAGATATCACGTAGGTGGGCATCACCGGTGTTTTCCCGCCGCCACCGGGGGCATCCACCACAAAAGTAGGTACGGCTAAGCCAGAGGTGTGGCCACGGAGACTTTCTATGATCTCAATGCCCTTGGAGACCGGTGTCCTGAAGTGCTCAAGACCCATGGAGAGGTCGCACTGGTAGATGTAGTAGGGGCGCACACGGTTCTTCACCAGCACATGCATTAGGTTGCGCATCACATGGGTGCAGTCGTTGACGCCCCGCAGCAGCACACTCTGGTTCCCCAGCGGAACGCCGGCATTGGCCAACTTGGCACAGGCTGCCCCAGCCTCGGGAGTCATTTCGTTGGCGTGGTTGAAGTGGGTGTTGACCCAAACCGGGTGGTACTGTTTGATCATCTCCACCAGCTTGTCGGTGATGCGTTGGGGGCAAACCACCGGTATGCGGGTGCCAATGCGGATGATCTCAACGTGTGGAATGGCCCTCAACCGTTTGAGGATACTCTCCAGCATGGTGTCGCTGATCATCAGGGCGTCGCCACCCGAGAGTAGCACGTCTCGCACCTCTGGTGTGCGCGCTATGTAGTCGATGCCCATCTGAATCTTGTCGCTGGGCAACTCGCCATCGCGTTGGCCGGCAAAGCGGCGGCGGGTGCAATGGCGGCAATACATCGAACACATGTCGGTGATCAGGAACAGCACCCGGTCGGGATAACGGTGGGTGAGCCCTGGCACTGGCGAATCGGTGTCCTCATGCAGCGGATCCAGCAAGTCGGCTCTTGAATGATAAGTCTCGGCCAATGTTGGGATGGCTTGCTTGCGGATGGGGCAATGGGGGTTGTTTTGATCAATCAACGACAGGTAATAGGGGGTTATGGCCATCCGCAGGGTCTTCAGCGTCTCTTTCACGCCGCTCTCCTCTTCGGGGGTTAAAAGGATGTGCTTTTTGAGTTGGTCGAGCGTCTCGATCCGGTTTTTTACCTGCCATTTCCAGTCGTTCCACTGTTCATCAGTTACTTCAGGAAAGAGCTTGTGACGGTTGTTGATCATGGTGTTGGATTTATACGTATAGCTTTGTAAACAATTCTCTTATCGTTTCCGATTCCCGCACAATGTTGAGCGTCAGTTCGGCATGGCCTTTGGCGTAGCCGTTGCCCACAATCAGGTTGATGTCCTTGCCAACCCCTTCGGCACCAAGGGCCGCTTTGGAAAACGAGGTGGCCATGGAGAAGAAATAGACCACGCCATTGTCCTTGGTCAACAGAATGGAGGTCATTTCGGTGGAGGGGACGTTGACGTTGTTGATGGTGACATCGCACCCCTTGCCGCCGGTGATGGCCATCACCCGGTTGTAAACATCCATCACATTGGTGGCATCGGCTACCACCACATGAGTGGCCAGGTTCAAATCTTCAATGCGCATGGCGTTTTCGGGGGAATATTCAATCACAATGACCTTTCCCGTGGGACCGGCATTTTTCATGGCCTGGTAGCAACACAACACACCCGATTTCCCGCCACCGCCTATGATGCATACCGTATCGCCCCATTTGACCAGGCGTTCGGTCTGGGCAGGTGCTCCGGCCACATCGAGTACGGCCAGTGCCAGCTTTTCGGGGATGTCGGATGGAAGTACCGCATAGAGTCCGCTCTCGAACAGGATGGCCTGAGCCTCCACATCAATTTGATCGTTGCTAAAGTTGATGTTTTTGATCCTGTTGATTTTCAATGGGGTGAGCGATAAGGAGACGAGTGTCGCAATCTTATCACCAACATTCAGGCTCTTGTCAGGAAATTCAGGTCCAATCTGCCGAATGGTGCCAATCAGCATGCCGCCCGAACCGGTTTCGGGGTTTTGCATCTTGCCCCGCTTTTCCACAATGGAGAGAATCATCTCTTCCATCTTTTCCAAATCACCATGGCACGCCTTTTTGATTTGCGTGAAGCTGGCCGAATCGATGTTGAGGGTCTCCACATCAATCAGCAGCTCGTTGCTGTAAATCTCCATCGTGTTGTCGAGCCTTTCGGCCGGTTGGGGTAGTGTTCCAACCGGCTCCAAAACCCTGTGTGTCCCATATTTGCATCCCGCTCTCATATCAATCTTCTGGATGTTGGTTAAGCGTAGAGTTCAGTGAATACTTTGCGCAGCTTTTCGCTTTCGCGCAACAGTTGCAGGGTGATTTCTGCATGGCCGCGGGTGTAGCCGTTGCCCACGATCATGGTCACATCGCTGCCAACCCCTTCGGCTCCCAGGGCGGCTTTGGTGAAGCTGGTGGCCATGGAGAAGAAATAGACCACGCCTGTGTCCTTTGTGCAAAGGATGGAGGTCATCTCTGTGTCGTTGATGTTCACGTTGTTGATGGTGACATCGCACATCTGCCCATGGGTCAGCTCCTCAATCTTTTCAAGCACGGCAACCGGCTGGGTGGCGTCGGCCGAGAAGACATGGTCGCAAAAGCCCAGATCCATCAACCGCTTGGTGCTCTTTTCGCTGTGGCAGAGGCCAATCACCTTGCCTGTGATGCCGGCTCGTTTTTTGGCCTCGTAGCAGCACAACATGCCCGATTTACCACCGGCACCAATGATCAGCACGGTGTCGCCAGGTTTCACCAGTTTGGCGGTTTGAGCAGGTGCCCCGGCCACATCCAGCGCCGAAAGAGCGAGGTTCTCGGGCATATCTGCAGGTATTTTGGCGTAGATGCCGCTTTCGAACAGGATGGCTTTCCCGTCGATGTCCACTTGGTCGATTTCCTTGCGGATGGCTTTGATTTTATCGATGCGCAACGGGGTGAGGGATAGGGAGACCAGTGTGGCTATTTTGTCACCCACTTTCAAGTCGGTTTTTCCTTCCAAGGCAGGACCTATTTTTTCTATCACGCCCAGCAGCATGCCGCCCGACCCGGTGACTGGATTGCGGTGTTTGCCTTGCTTGGCTACGATGTCGAGCATGATTTCGGCAATTTTCTTTTCATCACCACCTGCTTGCTCTTCAATCTGGGTGAAGCTGGCGGAGTCGATGTTCAGGGTTTTCACATCGATGAGGATCTCGTTGTCGTAGATCTCATCCATGTTGTTGTCGATTTTGTTGGCCGGTTGTGGCAAAACGCCTTTGGGTTCGATCACCCGGTGTGTGCCGTATTTGTTTCCTTTTTTCATATTTATTATTCGATTTTCAGGTGTTGGTATTTGTATGGAAGATTGATTTAATCTGTTTTTAAGCTTTTAACCCCAGTATTTTACGGGCTTCTGCCGGTGTGGCTATTTCGCGTCCCAGCTCCTTGCCCATGCGCACCACCTTGGCCACCAGTTCGCCATTCGATTTGGCCAATACGCCTTTGCTCAGGAATACGTTGTCTTCAAAACCTACGCGCACATGGCCACCATCGATGATCGCCGCCATGGCCAGCGGGAATTCGAAACGTCCAATACCGGCCACGGTGTAGGTGGCATCAGATGGGATGCTGCCACGCAAGAAGACGAAGTCGCGCAAATCACCGCCGATACCGCCATTGACGCCCATCACAAAGTCGAAGTGCATCGGTTTTTGAATGAATCCTTTGGCATGGAGCCGTAAGGCCATGTCAATCATGCTTTTGTCGAAGACCTCCAACTCGGGTTTGATGCCCCGCTCAATCATGCGCTGGCCAAAGTATTTGATGGTGTTTTCGGTGTTCATAAACACATCATCTCCGCCAAAATTGAGGGTGCCGCAATCTAGCGTGGCCATTTCGGGGTTCAATTCGGTGGGTTGGAGCCGTTCGTCGTCGCTCATACCTACGGCACCGCCTGTGGAGGGCTGGATGATCACCTCGGGGCATTCAGCCCGAATGGCATCCATCACGGCTTTAAAGCGGTTCCTGTCCTGCGTGGGGGTGCCATCGTCGTGGCGCACATGCAGGTGGATGATGCTGGCTCCGGCCTCCACGGCCGATTTGGCTTCCCTGACGCACTCTTCGATGGTGTAGGGCACGGCCGGGTTGTGTTCCTTCAAGACTTCGGCGCCACAAATGGCTGCGGTGATGATGAGTTTTTCCATGGCTTTGGGTTTTATTGGTTTTTACGTTGGCAGGCTTTGGGCACCACACAAGTGCCGCTGGCTCTGCAAACCACGATGGGGGTTTCCAGCACGTCGGCAGCCGACTCGCTGATGTCGGGGCGGGGCACAATCACCTTGCGCGCCTCAAATACCATCTTCCGGCTGCTGTTGCCAGTTGAAACAATCTCCCCACTGGCTTCTATGTAGTCGCCGGCATAAACGGGCGCCATAAATTCCACATTGTCGTAGGCCTTGAAGAGCCCTTCGTCGCCATCGTGGATGATGAGTAGCTCGGTGGCCACATCGCCGAATAGTTGCAGCATCTTGGCTCCGTCCACCAGGTTACCCCCGTAATGGGCATCGTGCGAACTCATTCGGACGCGTATGGTTGCTTTTTTCATATCATTTTGTTTTTTAGTTGGTTATGTTTTAGGCTTGATGCGATTCATCAACAATGAAATCCACAAACATGCCTGGCGTATGGATGGTCTCGGGCGCAAAGGTGCCTTTGGTTACCAGTTTTTCAACGCCTGCAATCACCAGGTCGGCAGCAGTGGCCATCATGGGGTTGAAGTTTTGGGTGGTGCCGTAGTAGATCAAATTGCCCAGGGTGTCGCCTATGGAAGCCCCGATCAAGGCAATGTCGGCACGCAGTGGTTTCTCCAGCAGGTACTCTTTGCCATCCACCTGAACGATGGTTTTACCTTCGGCCACCAAAGTGCCCAAACCAGTGGGGGTTAATGCCCCGCCAAGCCCGGCACCACCGCACCGGATGCGTTCGGCCAGGGTACCTTGGGGTGAGAACTCCACCTCCAGTTCCCCGCTGTTCATCTGTTCGATGATGACGGGATTGGTGCCGATGTGGGAGACAATGATCTTTTTCACCTGCCGGTTCACTACCATCTGTCCCCAGCCACGATCGGCATAAGAGCCGTCGTTGGTGATGATGGTGAGGTCTTTGACTCCTGATTTGGCCAAGGCATCGACCAGGCGGTTAGGTGTCCCGGCTGTCAGAAAACCTCCGATCATGACGGTCATGCCGTTTTTGACTTTTGAAACGGCCTCTTCCAATGAAATGATTTTATGCATCTGATTGGTCTTTTTTCGTTTAATTATTCACCACAATATTAACAATTGTTAATGTTTAGAAATATGTGTTTTGTCATAATTGTGTTTAAATATTAACACAAAAAGATTGTTTGTTGATATTTTAACTCAGTCCAGCATGTGTCGTAATTTGGGGCTACTGAAAAAGAATAACATACATCGAATCGGTTATTTAGGTGCAATTTTGTTGTGATTAGAGCAAGGTTTTATCTGCAGCGGCGGCTTTCTTAGCTGCGCCAAGCGGCAGAGCCGAGCGCTCTGTTTACTCTCTGCAGCTGTAGTGGAGCGAAGCGGATCATGAGGGTAAATGAAAACAAATATGCTCCGAATAAAGAGAGTGAAAGCCTGTCCGGCAGGAGGACAAATTATAGAAATGGGGTCTGAGATATTTCCAGCAGGTTCTAATTTGCCCATGAGATGCCCCAAAAGTGTTATCTTTACCAAAAAATCAAATTCAACCGATTGGATGGATTATTCGAAATACGATAAGATACTCAGGTTCGCCATGTTCCTCAGCAGCGGCCGGACGCATGCCAAGGCTGAGCTGGCATCGCTTTTCAATGTCAGTACCCGTACCATCAACCGATACATCACTGCCCTGGAAGATGCCGGCTTTGTGGTGAATCGCACTACACGGGGCTATTCGCTCGAAGTGAACCAGAGCCAGGTGAAAAGCATGACCCGTCTGATTCATTTTTCCGAAGAGGAAGCTCAGCTGCTTTACGAACGGTTGAGCGACGACCAGTTTCCCAACGAGGTGCAGAACCGCCTGGTGAAAAAACTGCATACCCTTTGCGACATCCGTCTCCTGAAAAAGAAAGGGAGCCAGGCGCAGCAGGCCATCACCCTGTTGCAGCAGGCCATGGAACAAGGGCGGCAGGTGAGGCTGATGAACTACCGCTCGGGCAACTCGCAGCTGGTCTCTTCGCGGGTGGTGGAGCCGTTCGAATTTCAGCAGGAGTACTTGGGGGTGTGGTGCTTTGAACCTGCTTCGATGCAAAATAAGATGTTCCGGCTCGACCGGTTTGATGAGTTGGTGGTGCTGCAAGACCCCCAGATTCATAAACGTTTCCATAAATTGCCCTTTACCGATGCATTCCGCATGTCGCGGCATGAGCCTTTGGATGTCGTGAAGATTCGTCTCTCCATGCGGGCCTGCAACCTGCTGAAGGAGGAGTACCCCCTGGCAAAGCATCACATCACCGAATCTGAGGCAGGCTTCCTATTCGAGGCGCCCGTTGCCGGATATGAAGGCGTCGGCCGTTTTGTATTGGGTTTGCCCGGTGAGGTTGGCGTGGAAGCATCGGAGGCGTTTGATAATTATTTGCAACACAAAAGGCAGGTGCAAATGTGATGTTTTTGCTAAAAAACAATCATCCATGCTTTTGTATCTCACCAAACTGTCCTATATTTGCACTCGATTTTACGCAATCTCTTTTTGAACGTGGGAGTCAATTACATTGCGTGAATAAGGTTTAATGCTTTTAATTATAGAAAAATGGATTTGATTAAAGTAGCTGAAGCCGCCTTCCATAGTGGCGTTGAGATGCCTAAATTTGGTGCTGGAGACACAGTTTCTGTGCATTACAAAATTAAGGAAGGAAACAAGGAGCGTATTCAGATTTTCAAAGGTGTTGTGATCCAAATCAAAGGAGAAGGCAACAACAAACGCTTCACAGTAAGGAAAATGTCGGGCAACGTTGGTGTTGAGCGTATTTTCCCATTCAACTCACCTTTTATCGACAAAGTTGAGATGAACCGTGCCGGTAAAGTGCGTCGTGCTCGTATTTACTACCTGCGTAGCCTTACTGGTAAAAAAGCAAGAATCAAGGAAAAGAGGGTTTAATGACCATCATATTTCTGGAAAAAGACCGTGGCAACACGGTCTTTTTTTTTAACCAATTTGTTTTTTAGAGGCTGATGGGAAATGAATAACATGCATTAAATCGGTTATTTAGGTTCAATTTTGTTGTGATTAGTGCACGGCTTTTTAATTGTTATCCTGAATAAGCTTTCAGTTATCACTGAACAAAAGTCACTTTATATAACCGCCTCAGAGAAATGGCGTTAAGAAATTGAGAATGTTTGCCGTTAAAAAGCCCGCGTAGTATGTCAGGCAAGTCTTTCGCGGGGTTTAGGCAAACGAGCTCAATTTTAGCCATTTATCTGCAGCGGCGGCTCTCTCTGTTTACTCTCTGCAGCTGTAGGCAGAGAGTAAAAGCCCGTCCGGCTTGAGGACAAATTATAGGAATGGCGATTGTTGATATTTTCAGCAAGTCTTATCTCATTTTGATGGCTGGTGATAGGTGCGGATGATGGCGTCTTGGAAAATATCCTGGATCAACCAGAAGTAGAAGGAGTCCCGAACTGTTTGTTGTGATGGGCAACTCTCACTTTCCGATTGTATCTCGCACAGACCCGTGTGGGAATCAAAATAAATTCTGTTCTTATCGTTGAATCCAAAAAACCAAGCCACTACCTTTTCCATTCGCAACAATGCCGCTTCGGATTCTTTTGTCCGACTTAAGAAATCCAGGCAACAGCTAATCCAGTAGGTGAAAGACATAATTTCATCATTTGAAATATGAGCTGCCGGTTTGTAGCTTCCCGAAGCAAACATCTCATGGCCCAAGGAGTGGAATAACCCCTCTGCCTGACTGAATAATTGGTTGTCGCGGGTCAGCTCGGCGGCTTCGAAAAGCGTGGCGATGGTCTTCACCATATTGAGTTTGTTGTTGATAGTTTGTTTTTCCATCGTTGGATCTAGAGCCTGGGCAATGAATTGGGAACGCTCCCTTATTTTGGTGGCCAGGTTGGGTGTAGGTTGGTGGCGGTGAAGCGTAACATGGTACAGCAGTTCAATCAGCAGATAATCCTTCTGAACCATCGGTGCCATGCTTTCCAATAGCTTGATGGAAAGGTTGTTCATTTCCGGAATATTGAGCTTGGCTAGTTGTGTCAGGGCATGCGATATTTCAAATAGTGAATCCGGAACGATTTGGTCTTGGGAAATCGACGTCTCCTTAAGTCTATCACAAAATAGTTCCAAGGCATTGATGCTTTTAAGGGGGAAATTTTTGAGATTTTTAAGCAGCCATAAGGCAAGTGATGTAAAATCAATTTCCGAGGTTAGGATGTTGTTATTTAATAGTTTGTTGTACCGATTCTTGGATTGTGGGGATAGAGACAAATCGAACTGCGGTGGGGCAAATTGTGGTCCCATTTGTTGTAGAATAAACAGCTTCTCTTTGATCTTTTGGGCCACGGTGAGCCAGGTTTGGGTTTCCCCTGCCATGCCGGCGGTGTCCTTCAAAACCTTTTGCCCTTTCTGGTCAGCATGCCAGGTTGCCAGCAATTCAGCGATGGTGTCTGTGTCATCCTGCCCAATCAGGAATGCCCGTTGGTCGGTGAGCTGATCCTGTGCAAAAACGTCGTTTAGGCAAACCACAGCTCCGCCTGCAGCCATCACTTCAAAACGGAGGCATTGATTGCCACCGTGCCCATCTTTCCAGGCAAACACCGAAAGGGCATGATTCACTGCCCAATCCGAAATGTTTTGATCCTTCATGGTGTGCCACGTAATCTCCTTGGATAAGTTCAACCGGTTGATTAGGAATTTGTTTCTGATTACCCAATTGTTGGACTCTAGCGCTGGTACGTTAGTGGCGATGTCCACCTTCAGCAGCGGGTCGGCCTTTTTCAATTTGGGAATGGTTCGTATGAACAGTTCCAGGTTGCCGATGGTTTTCTGGTCGGCATAGAGTGCCATGCGATGCGGAACATCCTGGTTGGACAGGCTCTCTGTAGCTGGCCAATATCCATAATGCAAGGGCGTGATTCTTTCGGCGTCAATTTGGTAGTAGTGCGAAAGGGTGTCGCGGGTGCTGTTTTGAACCGTGAAAATATAGCGTGCTTTGTGGCAGATAGCATAAAGCATCTCTTTTTCAGAAGGGGAGTGAGGGGGCGCCAATTCTTCGAAGATAATGCAAAAGGGTTTGTTGAGGTAGGTGGTGAGTACCAGCAACTCCTTGATGCGATCTTCAGGCAATCTGTCACCCACGAAGATGGTAACGGCATTGTATTTTCGGTTGATCTCTTCGGCTTCCGCCATATAAAAGTGGATTGAATGCTTGCCAGGCGGGTAGAACCGGATTTTACTCTTTTCCTGCGGGGTGTTGAGCAGCTTCAGGGCGCGGTATAGGTTGCGCAAGTAAAAGGTGGGTTTGTCGGGGAAACCAATCAGCAGGTGTTTCATACGTTCGCACTTGATATTGAAGTTTTTGTTCTCTCCTTCTAAATTATAAATTAGTCGATTCCGGCTCTCTTTTTTTTGATCAATCGCCAACATGCAAAAGGGAATTGGAGGATTTTGGGTGCAAAAAAAAAGCTACCCGAAGGTAGCTTGATGTTTATTTTTTCTCTTTTAGGAAGTTCCCCAGTTTTTTCTTCAGGTCGTCAACCTCCTTTTTAACCGCAGGGTCTTTGAGCAGCTTATCCACTGCTTTCTCAGCCTCTTTTTCCAATTCTTTGCCAACCTCCTTGGCCAGGATCTTTTTGGCTTCATCCAGGTTTAACCCGATTTCAGGCTTTTTGATGGTACCTTTGATGGTGATGCCCACCGGCAAGTCGTCGCCTTTATCGGGAATCTTCAATCCCATCAACCCGGCCAAAGCGGAAAGCTCCTGGCGCTCAACCGGCATGCGGATCTGGTACAGGATGCTCTGGTCAAGACTCTGTTGGCCCGATACGGTCAACTCTTTGCCAAACACGCTGGGCTTAAATGGATCGATGATGATGTTGCCATTCTCAACCCTGAAATTGATGTTGATATTTTTGGCAATTAGTGTTTTGTATTTGTCATTTTTCAGGGCTGTGGCCAAGCCGTCTTGGAATTTGGCTCCTTTCACTTCCACATTGTCCGACTTTAGGTTGCCCGTGCTGCCCACCGAGGATAAAACCGGCATGAAATCCTTGCCCAACAAGCTGTTGAAGCTCATCTTGGTGTTGACCTTCCCGAAGGCATGTTTGGCAATGGGCAGTAAGCTGTCCACCACGCTGAATGAGTTGACGGCCGCGTTGATGTCCATGCTCGACACATTGATGTCGAAGGCAACAAATGGTTTTTCCATGTTTTGGGTGTTGTATTCTCCGTTCATCACCATCGAACCTTCGCAGGCTTCCATTTTCAAGCCGTCCAGCACTACCCGGCCATCTTTGACCAATATCTTTCCTTTGGCATTTTTTACTGTCAGTTTGTCATACAAAAGGGTGCCAATGGTTGAACTCAACTCAAAATTGATGTTTTTAGGCACTTCAACAATCTCCATGGCCGAACTGTCGGCGGTGGCCTCTGCCGGTGCATCCGAGGTGAGGAATTCGTTGCTGTCGATCAGGGTTGAATGGTGGTTGAGGGTTCCTTTCAGAATGCCATCCTTGAGGGCATAAGCCAAATAGTTTTCCAAACGGCCATTCAAGTCAAAGTCGCTCTTGCCCATTTTCATCGAAAAGGCATCCAACCCGACGAAACGGGGCGATAGGGTCATGTTGGCGTTAGAGATCATCAACCCTTGGGGGAGATCTTTGCTGGTGTAACTGAAGTTTTTCAACTCCACCTGACCCGAAGCATTTATCTTTTCGTATTCTTCCTTTTCAACCATGTTGTAATCGGCTGCCATGTTGATGTTGGCCTTGATGATGCCGCCCAGCGAAGCATCTTCCATTGGAATGGCATCCTTGAGCGATCCCAAATCGATGGTTCCGTTGATGGCGCCCTTGAAGGTGGCATTGCTCACGGGTGTCACCACATTGAAGTTGGCATCGAAGGGATTGCCGCCCAACTCAAAATGAAATTTGTTCAGATCCACAATCGTCGCATCGGCCGATCCGCCCGGGTTGTTGACTTTCAGATCGATCTGGATCCTGTCGACCGACTTGGGCAGGTCGGGGTATTGGACGCTGCCATCGTTTACTGCCAGAATCAAATTGAAAGCAGGCAGGTGGTCGCCATCTATGAATTCTCCTTTAGCAGTGGCTTCGAGTGCCAATGTGCCGTTGGCTTTGATGTTCTGATAGTCTTTCATGTAAACTTCGGGGACCAGAGCCAGCAAGGTTTTGAAGCTGGTTTCCTTAGCGGCCAGTTTCAAATCCATATCATAGGATGCTTCCTTCATCTTCACCCAGCCGTCGAAAGCCATGGGGATGCCATTCAAATCGAGGAGGTTCTCTTTGAAGGTGTATTGACTGTTTTTCAGGTCGGCCTCAACGATGGCATCCAAACCAAGTTTTGTTTTGTTCAGGTATTTTACCTTTTCAAACACCACATCGAGTGCCTCGATGGTGGTTTTCAACTCTAGGTTGGACTGGTCGGCGCTCATGTCGCCTGATAGATTCACGTTCAACCCGGCAATGCGCGCCTGAGTCTGCAATACAGAATCGGAGTAGGTGATCAAACCGTTGTTCAGAACAAACGAGTTTAGTTGGATCTTGAAGGTTGATTCAGCGGTGGTTGTGTCCTCTAGAGTCTCTTCCCCAGTCTCTTTCATGATGTCCCAGTTGGCTGTGGAGTCGGCCAGTACAATGGCATGAAGCTTTGGCTGGTCAATTTTGATGGCGTTGATTTGGATGTTTTCCGAGAGGGCACTCATCAGATCCACTTCCACCGAGAAATTGTTCACCGCCAGCAGGGTGTCGTTGGCAAACTGGTTGACGCCAACCACGGTCAACCCTTCGAGCCCGATGCGCAGGTCGGGAAAACTGCGGATGAGGGAGAGGGAGAAGGATTGGTAGTCGATGGTGGCATTCACCATATTGTTGATCTCCTGTTTCACTTTCCGTTCAATGGGGCCTTTGAACAATAGGGGCACTAAAATGATCAGCAAGATCAATGATCCTAATATAGCACCCAGGATGGTTAATGTTTTTTTCATCAGTCTGTATAAATTTTATTGTTGGTTTTTCATTTTGCGACTGGCTAACATACCTAATTCTGATAAATTAATCAAGGTTTTTGATGTGCGGAGGTGTAAATAAGTTGATATGGATAACGATTCCCAGTTTGGGATGAAAGTAAGCTGCCACTTCGTGGCGTGATGCGGTTCAGGCTGTAAGCCTGTATAATTTCAGCCCGGCGGCACTGCCCTGGGTAGGATGGTAAGGGATGTTTTCGCCTTGGATGAGCAGCTTACATTTTTTCAATGGTGTTAACGGTTTGGTAATGTTAAGCTGCCCATCCAAGGCGTTTGGTGTAACTTGGTCAAATCCCCAAGGCGCTGCCTTGGGCTAAACTAAGCTGCCACCTCGTGGCGTGATTTGGTTCAGGCTGTAAGCCTGTATTATTTCAGCCCGGCGGCACCGCCCCGGGTAGGATGGTAAGGAGTTGGTTTTCGCCCTGAAAGGGCAGCTTAATCTGTCCACAAAAATTGTTCGTCATAATCAATTCCATATTCTTTAAGGAACAGGATGTACTCTTCTTTGAATGTCATCATCTTGTGGTGCTCTTCTTGATTGTCGATGTATCGGATGGTTTTGTCGTGTAATGATGGACTGACGGAAAAACCGCCATAGCCTGCTTGCCATGCGAAATTTGAATAATAGGAACCTTTTGTTTTGATCCATCGGCTGCTGTGCTTTTTTATTTCTTCAACCAGTTTTGAGAGGGCAATGTTTTTCGACATCACACAAAGTATGTGTACGTGGTCCTCCACACCATTGATTTTGATCGGTATCGAATTACAATCTTTTATAATGCTTCCAATGTAGGCAAATAATTGCGTCTGATCCCCATTGCGTATCAAGCAAGGATTATTCGATTTTATATGGAAGATGATGTGTATGAATAATTTAGATAACGATTGTCCCATCTTGGTAATGTTAAGCTGCCCTTTCAGGGCGTCAATGTGTCTTTGGTGAAAATCCCCAAGGCGTTGCCTTGGGCTGAATTAAGCTGCCACTTCGTGGCGGGATCAGGCGCAGGCTGTAAGCCTTTACTATTTTAGCCCGGTGGCACCGCCCAGGGAGTGGTATGCGGGATTGGTTTTCGCCCTGAATGGGCAGCTTACCCATGTTTAATTTACGATAAAATATTGATTTTAGAAAGGGGTGAGGATGATTTGAATGTGTTATTGATCATGTTTTTATATGGTATTGGTTCTGCCACTTCGTGGCGGGATTCGGTTCAGGCTGTAAGCCTGTATAATTTCAGCCCGGCGGCACTGCCCTGGGTAGGATGGTAAGGGATGTTTTCGCCTTGGATGAGCAGCTTACCCATGTTCAATTTACGACAGAATATTGATTTGAGAAAGGGGCGAGGATGATTTGGATGTGTTGTTGATCATGTTTTTATATGGTGTTGGTTCTGCCTCTTCGTGGCGTGATGCGGTTCAGGCTGTAAGCCTTTTTTATTTCAGCCCGGTGGCATCGCCCCGGGTAGGGTGTTCAGGTGTTGTTTTTCGCCCTGGAAGGGCAGCTTACCCATGTTCAATTTACAACAGAATATTGATTTTAGAAAGGGCGATATGATTTGAATGTGTTGTTGATCATGTTTTTACAGGTTCTTGGTACTGCCACTTCGTGGCGTGATCCGGTTCAGGCTGTAAGCCTGTTTTATTTCTGCCCGGTGGCATCGCCCCAGGAAGGGTGTTCAGGTGTTGGTTTTCGCCCAGGATGGGCAGCTTACTTATTATCAATTCATTTGACTCTAACCCATTTGAACCCAGAACTGTCGAACATCAAACTTCCTCCCATCCTTCAATTCCTATTCACCTCAAAATCCCCCTCATCCTTCGATGGCGTATATTTCGAAAACGACAGATCCTTTAAAAACTTCAAATGTTTCACATGGCTTGCTAGGGCATAGGGCATCAATTTCATACTACCCGCCTCCGAAACACAGGCTATCATTTCGGAGCCCGCCTCAATCGTAGTGCGGCCAATATGGAAATCACTACCATAATTGAATGTGATCCAGATGTTGGGCAAGAATTTGCATTTATTCATGTCGTTATTATTTTGTTGACCGTGAGCTGGTTTCATTACTTTGCTTTTGCTGTTGACAAAACTAAAGGTGCGGTATGCCAAAACATGTCACAGGAGTGGTAAGATCATTATATTTGTTCAAAACAATGCCTAATATGTCGAAACAAGGTTATTTGCAACGCTATTTATTGATTCTGGAGTACATTAAAAACAATCCCTATCGAACGAAGAAGGAAATTGTCACCTATTTGGTTGACCAGATGGAGCGTCGGGGCTTCGAAATAGGGCTTTCCGAACGCACCTTGGCGCGGGATCTTCGTCAACTGGAGGAATTGTTTGGCGTGACCATTCAGTATTCAAGCAAGGAGAAAGGGTATTATTTGGATGCCGAAGAATCGGCTAGCCCACAATCGGTTAGCCAGCTGCTGGACGCATTTCATATATTGACTGCCATGGGGGGCGAAACAGGGAAACCTCACTTTATCTATCCCGAATCGCGGAAGTCCCAGGGAACAGAACACTTGTTCACCATCCGGCAAGCCATTGCAAACAAACAGATTCTGCTCATTACTTATCATAAATTCCATCCGGAATCCACCGAACAACGCACCATACTGCCACAAATAATCAAAGAAAGTAGGGGGCGATGGTATGTGGTGGGCTTCGACCAGGGTGCTCCTAATGCCGTGCGTGCCTTTGCCCTGGACAGGATACTGGCCTCATCCATTCAGCGGGAACGGTTCACACCCGACGAATCCATTGATTGGGACAACTATTACAACAACTTCTTCAGCATGTTTACCGATGCCGAACCGGAAAAAGTGCTGCTCAAATTCGACCACCGCGATGGCAATTACATCGAAACCATGCCCATCCATCACTCTCAGAAATTGTCCCGCACCATAGAGGGCGTTACGGTGGAGTTGTTTCTGGGCATTACTTCCGATTTTATGATGGAACTGATGTCGCGTTCCTGGTCGCTCGAGGTGTTGCACCCACAATGGCTGCGCAACAAGATGCACTCCATATTCTCCCAAGCCGTCAAGCGCAACAGTTGAATTACCGCTTTATTTAACTTGGTGAGATAGGTTGGCCGAAGCCTATCTTCGATCGATTCAAGGCCAATGTTTCCTCGCCACAGAACTGCAACAGGTGTGACGTTGTCACCTTTTCGCCATGCACGATTTCATGTATCTCGCTTTTGCGCACGATGTTGTCGATCTGTCCACCCGAAAAATCAAATTTTTGGGCCAGCATGTCACACTCCTCTGTTGGCAAGGAGGGCATTTTCAATTTCCAAATTCTTGCTCTGATGACATGGTTTGGTTTTCCGAATTGGATTTTGAAGAGGAACCGTCGTTCAAAGGCAGTGTCAAGGTTGCTGGCAAGGTTGGTGGTGGCAATCAGGATGCCATCAAAGTTTTCCAGCTCTTCCAGCAGGATATTTTGTATGGCATTCTCGGTTTGCGCCACACTTGAGTTCCCAAGCTCACGCCGTTTTGAGATGATGGCATCGGCTTCGTTGAAAAGCAGGATGGGCATTCGCTCACAAGATTTGGCCAAGGCCTTGTAGTCGGTGAAGATCCGCTTGATGATCTTCTCGCTCTCGCCAAACCAGGCCGATTTCGACTGGCTTATCTCCACCTTCATCAGTTCACGTTGGGTTTCCCGAGCCATTTGCTTCACTATTTCCGTTTTGCCGGTTCCCGGTGCGCCATGCAACAACGCTGTCACCCCGCAAGGCAGGTGTTTGTCACTCAGCCGTTGCCTGATCTTCAGGTACTTTTCGTCCGACAGCAAATCTTTCAGTAAGAAAAGCTGCTGCATTTCGTTCTCCGGGAACACCAATGTCCGGGCAGGGATGGCTGTGGGAGAGAGCACCAGTTCATTGTTTTTCTTTTTAATAAAAAGATTGATGTTGCACTCCTTCATGAGATTGAGAGAAGTTTCGGTTAATTTCAATTCGGCTTCGTTCAAAAAGCGACCCTCCACAATTTCAATCAGACCTTGTTTCACCAGGATATTCGCGCCCGACAGTAGTGCCTGCATATTTCTGATTCGTGCCGCGGCATTGTCGTATAGAGGGGATAAAAGTCGTCTTGCCTCAACCGAATCATACCCAGTGATGGCTTTCCAAATAAGAAGGAGGTACAGATAGGCATCCTGTGTTTCCAGTTTCAAAGAATTGATCCTTCCAATCAGGGGATATTGGAGGTTGGTGGCGATCAATGCCTTGGTATTGTTTAATAACTCTCTGGTTGATATCTCTTCATCGCTGCGCATTTCCCCTAAGTCTTCGAATTTTTCGAGCAGCCCAAACAGATCCTCAACGATGTCATCTGTCAATTTGGGCATCGGTTGGTTGTGCAAAAGAGCTTCTGCAACCCGCCCATTGATGGTGAATTGGTCGCTGGAGCCGGCAACCTGCATGCTGTGTCTCGATTTTTGTTTCTCGAAGATCCCCGTGGCACAAAGATGGCTCAAGTCGCTGTTGTATTTCAGAATCTCCATGGGGTTGCAATCGAAATACCCAAGCATGTCTCTCAAATCAACCGTATCCCCTTTGTAATTGAGGGCAAATACCATGGCAATAAAAAAGGATTGGTGTTTGGTGGTTGCGAAATATTGAGAAAGTAGTTCGAGTTCGGGATCAATCTCGGCAAAGAACTGATCCTTAAGCTTGCAGTTTTTGGCTGCTTCATATACTTTTCCGATGCTTTCCAGCATCCTTAGCTTCATGTTTTTTTCCATCTCCCATAGTTTTTCAGGCAAAGTAATGGGGTTAGTATGCCAAAACATGTCGCACATCAGGTTGACTTGCATATTTTAACACAAAGAGCGACCTCGGTGGCCGCTCTTATATTTCTAATTCGAATTAAGGGTTGGATTTATTTCATTTTCTAATCCCGAAGGGATGATATTATTTTAGTAAAAGCAACATTGAGCCGATAAATCCCGAAGGGATGACATTATTATTTCACCACTTCGTGGTTGAAATCTCAACTCTTAATTCGCATTTCTAGTGGCTATTGTCGCAATACTTCACATCCAACGACCATCCTTATTGGTAAATCTCTTTTTTGGCCGATTTCAAGGTGTTGATCATCAATGAAGTGATGGTCATAGGGCCCACGCCGCCAGGAACCGGGGTGATGAAGCTGCACTTGGGAGCCACCGCATCGAAGTCCACATCGCCTTTCAGGCGCCAGCCATTTTTGGCTGTTTCGTCGGGCACGCGGGTAGTGCCCACGTCAATCACCACGGCTCCGTTTTTCACCATCTCCTCTTTCACAAAGCCGGGAATGCCAATGGCTGCCACAATAATGTCAGCCTGCAACGCAATCTCCTTCAGGTTACTGGTGCGACTATGACAAACTGTCACTGTTGCGTCAGTGCCTTTCTGCGACATCAGGATGCTCATGGGGCGCCCCACAATATTGCTGCGGCCAATCACCACCACATGCTTGCCCTTGGTGTCGATGTTGTAACGCTTGATGAGTTCCATAATGCCTTGTGGGGTGGCCGACACGAAGGCGGGCGAACCAATGGTCATGCGGCCCACGTTTTGAGGGTGGAAACCATCTACGTCTTTGGTGGGGTCGATGGCTTCGGTGATCTTTTCTTCCGAAATATGTTTGGGGAGTGGCAGTTGGACGATGAATCCGTCCACTTCGGGATCTGTATTGAGCTGGTGTACCACTTCAAGAAGCTGCTCTTCTGTTATGTTGGTTTCGAACCGGTAGAGCGACGAGATAAAGCCAACCTCCTCACAGGCTTTGATTTTGTTGGCCACATAGCTTTCGCTGCCACCATCGTGACCCACCAAAACGGCCGCTAGGTGGGGGGCTTTCATGCCTTCGGCACGCATCTTTGCCACCTCTTTAGCAATCTCTTCCCGTATCTCTTTCGAGATTTTTTTTCCATCTATGATTTGCATGGTTGTAAAATTAAAAAACCGCAAATCAACCTTTAATCAGCTATTTTGCTGCTCGAGGCTGTTTTGCGGTTGTTGTTTCCATTATGATGTATTTATCTTTTTGCCATCATGCGGCCCATATTTTTGCCGGCACCCGAAGTCATCATCTTCATCACTTTGCGGGTATCTTCAAATTGTTTGAGCAGGCGGTTGACTTCCTGGATGGAGGTGCCACTACCGGCAGCGATGCGTTTGCGGCGACTGCCATCAATCAGGTGCGGGTTTTCACGCTCCAGGGGTGTCATAGAGAAAATGATCGCTTCAACACCTTTGAAGGCGTTGTCGTCAATATCAATATCCTTCAACATCTTACCCATGCCAGGGATCATGGATGCCAGATCTTTAAGGTTACCCATCTTTTTGATCTGGTTGATCTGGGATAGGAAATCGTTGAAGTCGAATTGGTTTTTGGCAATCTTCTTTTGGAGCTTGCGAGCCTCATCGGCATCGAACTGCTCTTGGGCACGTTCCACCAGCGAAACGATGTCACCCATGCCCAAGATCCGGTCGGCCATACGGCTGGGGTGGAACACATCGAGTGCTTCCAGTTTCTCGCCTGTACCAACGAACTTGATGGGCTTGTCCACCACGCTGCGGATTGACAATGCTGCACCACCACGGGTGTCACCATCGAGCTTGGTTAGGATAACTCCGTCGAAGTTTAGGCGTTCGTTGAACTCTTTGGCAGTGTTTACGGCATCCTGACCCGTCATCGAATCCACCACAAAGAGGATCTCTTCGGGGGATATGGCTTTTTTGATGGCGGCTATCTCGTTCATCATCTGCTCGTCGATGGCCAATCGACCGGCAGTATCCACAATCACCAGGTCAAAGCCGTTGGCCTTGGCATGTTTGATACCATTTTCTGCAATCTTCACCGGGTTGTTGTTGCCCGGTTCGGTGTAGACCGTCACACCTATCTGTTCGCCCAAAACCTGAAGCTGGTTGATCGCAGCGGGACGGTAAACGTCACAGGCAATTAGCAACGGGTTTTTGCCGCGTTTGGTTTTCAACAGGTTGGCCAACTTGCCCGAAAAGGTGGTCTTACCGGAACCTTGCAAACCGGCCATCAGGATGACCGCAGGGTTGCCTTTGATGTTTACATCGCTTGAGGCGCCACCCATCAGCTCGGTCAACTCGTCGTGGACGATTTTGACCATCATCTGGCCGGGTTTCACCGCTGTTAATACATTCTGCCCGAGAGCTTTTTGCTTGATGTTGTCGGTAAATTGCTTGGCGACCTTGTAGTTGACGTCGGCATCCAAAAGCGCCTTGCGCACATCTTTCAGCGTTTCGGCAATGTTCAACTCAGTGATTTTGCCTTCACCTTTAAATATCTTAAATGACCGTTCGAGCCTTTCACTTAAATTTTCAAACATTGTATGGTGGCTTTTAATTTTGTTGCAAAAATAAAAAATAATTGGGTTTATCATTCATAAAACAGGGCACTTTGTGAAACTTAACCCGATATCGCATGGCTTGTTTTAATTGGATCTTTTTAACTTGTTGTGGTTCAGTATTTTGCGCTATGGGTATGCTTTGTGTTTTGGGCATAAAAAAAACCCGGTGTGTACCGGGTTTCAATTAAAGCATTGTGAACAGCTTTCGCTGTTGTGGATATTATGCCAAACGCACGTTTACTGCATTCATTCCTTTTTTACCACGCTCAACGTCGAAAGTTACCTGGTCATCTTGTCTGATTTCATCTTGCAAGCCTGACACGTGTACGAAAATCTCTTCTTCGCTGCCGTCTACTTTAATAAATCCAAAACCTTTGGTTTCGTTGAAAAATTTAACTGTTCCTGTACTCATCATATAATATTTAATGATGATATTACTACAATTGGCGTGCCATAAATAGTTTTGTCATCTTTTATTTATGAAAATATTCCAAAAAGTTTCGTTTAGAGGGGGCGTCTGCCAAAATGCCTGTGTCAGTAAAAACAGAGCACAAAAAAAACCCGGTGTCTACCGGGTTTTAATTAAAGCATTGTGAACAGCTTTCGCTGTTGTGGATATTATGCCAAACGCACGTTTACTGCATTCATTCCCTTTTTACCACGCTCAACGTCGAAAGTTACCTGGTCATCTTGTCTGATTTCATCTTGCAAGCCTGACACGTGTACGAAAACTTCTTCTTCGCTGCCGTCTACTTTAATAAATCCAAAACCTTTGGTTTCGTTGAAAAATTTAACTGTTCCTGTACTCATTATATAAAATTTAATGATGAAGTATCTACAATAGTCGTGCCAGAGATGGTGGATCTTGTTTTTTTTAGATGTCTCAATGAAATTGGTTTGTTATACTTTATATTATTGGTAGAATGTAAAAAAAGCTTGACTTACAGTTTATTTTGTGGTCGAGATGCTTCGCACCCATGCCAAGATTTGATGGGAATACTATGGTGATCGGTTGTTTTGGGGAATGAGGCGTAATATACGGTTGAAAAAGTAACCGAATAGGGAGGAAAGGTAGTCACAATGTCCGATTCCAATTGATTTGTTGAAAAAAAAGCGCATTTGTTTTTAGATGCCTTCTTTTTTATTGTCTTTCAGTGTTTTGGGTTTTTTATAATACAAAATATGTATCCAGTGAATAAAAAAACTACTAAAATCTTTGTTGTGTTTAATAATTTTGCCACTTTTGTGGCATAAATGATCACGGTCTGTAGCTCAGTTGGTAGAGCAGCTGACTCTTAATCAGCGGGTCCAGGGTTCGAGTCCCTGCAGACCGACCCCTAGAAGCAGTTTACATTGTTGTGTAAGCTGCTTTTTTTGTTGGGGTATATTAAACTACGATGCCCACAATCAGCCCTAGGAGGAACCCAGCCAAGACTTCGAGCGGTGTATGGCCAATCAACTCTTTGAGAAGGTTTCCTTGGTATTTGTGGTGGTATATGTCGCGGATGATTTCGTTGAGAATGACAGCCTGCTTGCCGGCAGCTCGACGCACTCCGGAGGCGTCGTACATCACGATGGATGAAAACACCAGCGCGATGGCAAAACCTGTGGATTGGAACCCTTCGTATTTGGCAATGGAGGAGGTGAGGGCAATCACCATGGCGGTATGGGAACTTGGCATGCCGCCACTCTCAATGAATCGCCTGATGTTGAATTTCTTGACTTGAAGGAGCGGAATGATCACCTTCAATATTTGTGCAATAAACCAGGCCACAAACGCAGCCCAAAGAATGTGTGTGCCCATCGTGCTGATTCTTTAATATTAGTCTTAAAGATAATCATTTAATGGGTTTTTAACAACATCAATCCAATGGATCTGTTTCGCCCTACTTTTCTTTTTTTGGATTGCATATTAAATGAAAGCCTGCTGTGTTGGGTCTACAGCAGGCTTTCCTGTTTCTTTACTTTAGGGTGATTTCCAAAATGGTGTCTATTTCGTCGAAAGAGACCGATTCCAGATCAAATGTTGTCTTTTGATGCTTCTGTTCGTAAGGAATGGATTGTCCCTCAGTTCCAAATATCTTTACCGATTTAACTTTTCCTGGTAATTCAAATTCAAAGGGCAATGCTGGTTTTTTGAATAAATGGATGAAAACCTTCTGATCCTTTTGAGTGACGCAACCCCACTCTTGAGGCCTGATGAAGCCTCCTTGAGTGTCATAAATCGTTGCCCCGTTCTTTTCAAGCCATTGGCCAATACTGTTCAATCTTTCAATAAACTCGGGTTGAATCTCCCCATTGGGCATGGGGCCGATGTTCAGGAGTAGGTTGGCACCATATCCTGCTGCTTTAACCAGTAGATGGATCAACTCTTTGTCTGACTTATAAGCCCGATCGGTGATGTTGAAACCCCAGGCGCCGTTGATGGTTTCGCAGGTTTCCAGTGGAAGGGTAGAAACTGATTGGCCGCTAAATCCCGCCTTATTTTCCCCGGGCAAATCGCGTTCAAACATCTGGAAATCTTCCCCGGGCAGGGGTTGCAAGTGGTGGTTGTTGCCGATGAGGCACGCAGGTTGCAGGCTGTGGATGAGCTCGTAGATTTCATTGTAGTGCCAGTCCACTTTTGATCCCAACTCTTTATCCTGGTCATTTTCCAGTTGATCCCAATGGCCATCGAACCAAATTCCAGCCACTTCGCCATAATTGGTCAGGAGTTCTGTTAGTTGAGCTTTCATGAATTTGATGTAGCTGTTCCAGTCGCTGGCACCAGTTCTGCCAGTTTTTTGGCCAGTTCTGCCAGTTTCCCATTGGTAATCGTTTCGGGTCCAATCGAGCAGGGAATAATAGAAGAAAATCTTGATGCCTTGTTTGTGGCATTCATCGGCCATATCCTTTACCACATCGCGCTTGAAGGGGGTATTCATGATGTTGAAGTCCGATTGTTGGGTGTCCCACAGGCTGAAACCGTCGTGGTGGCGGGTGATCAAGGTGATGTACTTCATTCCGGCCGATTTGGCCAACCCGACCCATTGGGCAGCATCAAAATCAATGGGGTTGAAAAACGTCATCAAGCGCTGGTAATCCTCATGGTGGATGTTGCGGTTGTTCATCACCCATTCACCGCTGCCCAGCAATGAGGAGGGCCCCCAGTGGATAAACATGCCAAAACGAGCCTGTTCGAACCATTTTCGTGCTTCTAGGTTCTCTTTGGATGGTTCATAATTCTGTGCTAATGTACCCATAGTTGCCATCAGCAATAAAATGATTGTATTGATTTTCATGATGTATGAAGTTTGTTTGAATCAAAATTAACATTTTTTCATGCAATTAATGCCTGCGTTGTGGCGATAATTGGGTAAATTTAAGGTGAGTTTCGAACTAGACTGTTTGGGTCATTCTTTTGCATCAGATTCTTTTGTGGAACGATTGCCGGTAAATCAGTAAAAATTACAGTCATGAGAAATTCTTATCCTTTTTTATTGATCTGTTTCTTTTGTCTTAGTTGTCAGTTTAACGACCAGTCAAAAGACTTCAGGGAAAACGAGATTGTCGATTCTGTAACAGCAGTCATCGATTCTGTGATTGATCTTACCTTGCAGCGTGATTTGGAAAAGTTGATGGCACTGTATGCTGATTCGAAAGATTTTAGGTTTATTGATGATGAGGGGATACCCAAAAGTTTCGTCGAGTTGAATGCGTTGTATCGATCATTTCTTGCCAGCTTGGATCATTTGAAATTATTGGAAAGCCATATTGATGTGGAGCCATTGAGCAGCGATCATGCCTATTGTGTTTGGCGTGGCAAAGAAGAGCTTAGGATGCATGGAGGTGAGTTGATGCAATCTGCCTGGATTGCAACCATTATTTTGAAGAAGGTTGATGGTGCGTGGAAAATCATTCATTTCCACTCAACGCATCAATCGTGATGGCTGATTCCTTTCTAATTGTCAAGGAATTTGAGTACGGTTTCTTCGTTTAAGCTGGCGAACTCCCTGGCGGAGCTGATCTGGTGGGGCTGATTGCCAACCGTTTGCGCATCTAAAGCAGGATGCGGTAGCTGGTTTTGAGCTTCTTGCCGGTGATACGCTAGATATCTTTGGCTAAATGTAAATCCTTTGCTGTTTCATGATCCTTTTTTGCCGTTTTAATACACCATCCATACTGTATCTATACTTTAGGAGCAATGGGGGAACCACGAATCGGAGATCGACGGAGTCAAAGACCTGGAATTTTTAACCGCGAATGACGCGAATTCGACGAAATTGGGAGTGAGGGGGTTGGAGAATTGAGAAGTTGAAAAGTCGAGAAGATCTGGGTTTTGAGTTTGGGAGTTTTGGGTTTGGTGTAGATGTGAGGCAATTGCTTAGGCTACTGCCTTTTTTGTATTGAGAAGGAATAATTCTACTGGGTGTTTATCGATAGCGGCATGCTTTTCCAGACAATTACCATGATGTTTTAAAACAGGAAAATGTATGTTAAAAAGTTTATCAGAAGAGTTGGTGGTTTAATATATTATGGTTTATTTTATGATTGGAGTAAAATGATGTGTTTTCGCCTTTTATCATCTTTGCTTACAGGTGTTTGATGTTTAGTTGAATGGATTAGTAAGGAAAATAATAATTGTTGCGAAGCGTGGAGGGGGAAAAATATGATTGGTTTGGTGAACTAGCGTAAGGTGGTTTGTGGGGGAGATGGCGAAGCTTAGAAAAGACAATGGATCTGTCATCGCATGGTTTCACTTGGGATAGAGTAAAAATAAGATTGGAAGGATGATTTAAAAACAATCGCTCAATTCCACCCATCGTGTATGCTGCCAGCTTATTTTTTTTACGGTTTAAATATCAATGCAAGAATATTAAAAATATAAACATAATGGATGCAAACAAACTTTTTATTACTAAATGCGCTGAGATTGAGCGTGAGATATTGGAAATCCAAAGTGATAAACCTAATGTTAAACCAATTTCCGATGGAATTGTGAATGCTGATAATTATTTGAGCGCTAAATATAAGATACTTTGGATTCTCAAAGAATCGAATGATTTGGATGATAATCATGAGGGAGGCGGTTGGTCTTTAACAAAAGCGATAAATGGATTAAATCATTGGGAAGAACAGCCACGAACAGGTCGAATAACATTTCAAAGAATTATTTATTCAACATTTGGGCTGTTAAATGATTTTGTTTTATGGAAGGATATGCCTCATATTAGAGATAAGGAGGTTTTTGACTGTATAAAAAAAATAGCATATATAAATATTAAAAAGATTCCTGGATATGCGACTTCAAATCCTAAAGAGATTGAACAGGCCTATTTGGCTAATAAGGATTTGTTAATAAGACAAATAGATTTGTATGATCCAGATATTATTATTGCTGGTAATACTTTACAATATTTCTTTACGGATTTACCTATACCGTTTGAAAATAAAAAAAGTAATGGAAAAACTGCCTATTATCCATCACAGAATAGATTGTATATTCATTCTTATCATCCAACTGTAAGAGGTAATATGATAAATGAAGAGAATTACTGCAATGATATAATTCGCGCTGGAAAAGATTGGGTAGATAATTATAGGAAATAAAAATGGACAGGATATAACACTTAGCCCTCAATAATGCGTTGCTTGCATATGCTCGATTGAGGGCTAATAGAGTAAATAAACTTTTATTCAAACATCACAAATTCAATAGTTTCGTTATGGTGGTTTCAAAGAGGGTTTTCTTGTTCTATTTCGAATGTTTTTGCCTATTTATAATTGAAATATAGAACAAACCCAATAAAGAACTTTTATTGGGGGAGGACTTATTTTTCAAAGATTTTATTGCGACACAATTTGTCATGGTCATCATTTAGCTTTGTAGGAAATTAAAAAAAAACACAGATGAAAACCCACGACAACAATCCCATTTCTTTGGCAGCGGCCATGGATGCTGCTATTGGCAAAGCTTTTATGGATGCTGAAAGCCAATCCTCTATCGACCGTTTAAGAAGCATTTTTTATAGGGTTGCTGGTTTGGGCTACCGCATTCGTATTATAGGCGAATTGCAAACGGTGGAGTACATCAAGTTTAATAGATACACGCGCGAAAAGCCCGATCTATTTGACGATTCTGCAACTGTTGGTGTCGAAGTGTTGATGGCTTGGAAAGCAACCGCGATAGAAGATTTGCGTGAATTGAAGTCTCAAGCAATTGACGTAATGGACTTTGAGCGTGCTGCTAATTATCGCGAGATACAAAAATTATTGTTGGGCGTTAACGCCCAAACTCCAATGAATGAGGTTCTGGCTGCATTGAACCTCTCTGATGGTGTGGTTTATCCATTAATTCTTAAAACGCATGTGCGCTTTGTTGAAGATGAAGTGGAAATTTTTATCCTTACCCGGAACAAGCATTTTTTCGAGAGAATGGGGAGTTTGGTTTCCATCCCCAAAAAAGGGTGGATCGAATGGCTGAGAGGATTTGTTAAAATGAAAAGGAAATAAAATAATAGCGACATATTTTGTCGTTGTATAGAATTACTTTTACAAAAAAACAGACCGCCATGAGCAAGAAAAAATTCCTTCATCGGTATAAAACCATCATTAATTTTTTGAAAATCAATAGATATGCTTCCTTTGAGGAGATTGAGAAGCGATTGGAGTCGAATCTATTAGACCAAGGCCACACCGACGGCTATTCCCTTCGCACCTTTCAGCGCGACATGAAGGACATGGAAGAAATTTATGATATCACCATCAAATATGATCGCTCACGCAAGGGATATTACATTGAGTCGCTCCAACCCGATTGGGCCAGCCAGCGGTTGATGGAAGCTTTTGATGTGATGAACATCATTCAGGCTGGCTCAGAATTTAGCAACATCATTGATTTTGAAAAGCATACCCCCACGGGGACGGATAACCTGTTTGGCATTATTCATGCCATCAAAAACAGGCATAAGCTCCAATTTGACCACCAAAGTTTTTGGCAGGATCAACGCAGCTTAAGAATTGTGGAACCTTATGGGGTAAAGGAGTACAAACGCCGCTGGTACCTGGTGGCCAAGGATAGCAAGGATGGTCGCATCAAAACCTTTGGACTTGACCGGATCAGCAATTTGGGTTATACCCACGAGACGTTCACCTATCCCAAAAACTTCAGCATGCACCAACTTTTTCAGCATGCCTATGGTATCATCCTTGGCGATGAAGGTCAACCAGCTGAAGAGGTCATTCTATCCTTTACGCCCGAGCAGGGGAAATACATCAAGTCGTTGCCGCTGCATCCATCCCAGAGAGTCTTGTTCGACCATGATAAAGAATATAGGGTGAGCCTAACGGTTTATACTACATTTGATTTGGAGATGGATATTCGGGCTTGGGGGGATAAGGTGTCAGTGTTGGCGCCGGAGCATCTGCGTTGTGATATAAAGGATTCATTATCAGAGGCAATTGGATCCTATATTGATTAAAATTAGCATCATAAAAGAACAAAAATATCTAACGACACCTTATGGCATTATGTCTCCTTAAGTTTGCCATGGCAAGGGGATCGCCAAAGCCCCATATAAGTAGGCAAAACAAATTTCACAAACATGGCAAATTATTATTGCGAGTATTGCGGACAAAAGTTTTCGAGTGTTTCAGTCTTGACTTCAGCTACTTGCAGCCGGCATCCAGACGGTGTGCAAAAAGGGAAGCACAAACTTTATGAGGGTGCTGAAAAAACAAAGTACACCTGCAAATTTTGTGGGCAATCATTCGCATCCATCAGTTTGATGACAGGTGCTACTTGTGCCAGACACCCAACCGGGACGCATAAGGGAAAACATGCACCTGCACTTTAAAGGGATCGATGACCCGACACTCAGAAACTGTCGGGTTTATCAAAATAACCAAGTTGCATGGCCATCGCTCTGCCTAGAAAGGAAAGTTCCGGCAATAGCCTGTTTGGTGTTTTCTATTATGTTCATAAAATCATTAAGAATCCTAATGTTGAGTTATGGTTAACACAATCACGGTAATCGGTGACACCCATGGCTGCCACCACGGTTTGATACTTCCCCCTGCCGATATGCTGATACACACCGGTGATGTCACGGCTTATGGTACAGAGCCAGAATTGTATGATTTCTTAGTTTGGTTTATACAACAACCATTTAAATACAAGGTGTTTGTGGCTGGTAATCATGATATTTGTCTCGACCGCACCAATACGCCTTTTGTGGATGAATTGCCAAGCAATGTTTTTTATCTGAACAACCAATCCATTTTTATTGATGGGTTGCATATTTTTGGTTCCCCAGTATCGCCATTTCAGGCAGGCATGGCCTTCAACAGGCATCGAGGGTGCGACATCGAGCGCGAGTGGCAATTGATACCCTTCAACACTCACATATTGATAACCCACACTCCACCTTCAGGCATTTTAGATGATGGCGTGGGGTGTGAAGCGTTGCGGAGACATGTGGCGCAGAAGATCCCCAAGCTTCATCTGTTTGGTCATGCCCATAAATCTTATGGTCAGTTTCTGTTTGGAAAAACGCTTTTCGTGAATGCGGCATTATCAAGCAGCCCCGATTTTATCAACTCATCCAACTACACTATTGATAATAAGTCAGTTCTACTTATTAAATTAGATGAACCAAGAAACCAGGAAGAATGGGGTATTGAAAGCGGTCATCGCCCATTTTTGGTTTAGTAGTGGAGTAGGTGGTGTAGGGCTTCGGACTTCTCTAACCAGGTAAGCATCTTGCGAACCGAAGGTCCCCGGTGGAAGAAGTGCTTCTTGTGGTTAAGGCTCACCAACAGTTTGTGGAGCGAGACGGCATTGCGCTGGTTTAGCTCACGGTCTATGTCTATGCTGGCTGATTCGAGCAGCTCGGTGTTTTTGCGCCGATGGTGGGGATGGGCATGAGTTTGGTCCGGTTGGCAGGACGCTTAAATTCATGTAAACCAATCACAACAACCGATACAGTAAAAAAATATTGTTTTTTTATGCCAAAACATTTGGGAATGTCGTCACAAAACGCTTATCTTTGCATCGCAATTCGGAAGAGATATTGCAACAACAAAATGATGATTCCGTAGCATAATGGATAGTGCATCTGGTTACGGCCCAGAAGGTTGGGGGTTCGAGTCCCTCCGGGATCACAAGATTTGAAGGAAAAACCGGTTCACCGGGGATTGATTTCGTAGCATAATGGATAGTGCATCTGGTTACGGCCCAGAAGGTTGGGGGTTCGAGTCCCTCCGAGATCACAAAATACACTTTCAAAACTTTCAAAAGCCTGTAAATCTGTTGATTTTCAGGCTTTTCTGTTTTTAACACTTTCATTTAAAAACAAAGGAATACAAAAGATTGGTGAACAGGACGGTGAACAGATTTTTTCGTAAATTTGTAGTCCAGCATCGCTGTAAGCAATTGTGACAAGGCTTGTTACTGAAAATTTTCCCATGAATTCCCGGTGCTTTGGTGATTTTCAGTTTTTCACATGCTAAACATGTCAAACACAAACAATTGTCACTATGGCTAATGCACCTACCTTCACATTGACGTTCATCATTCGGGTGAACAGGACGGTGAACAACAAAGCGCCCATTTTTGCGCGCATCACAGTAAACTCCCGCAGAACGGAGTTCGCCATCAAACGATCCATCAGCCCCGATTCATGGAATCCGGAGCGTGGCATGGCTCGGGCCAAAACCCGAGAAGCCAATGAAATCAACCCACTGCTCGAGAAGATACGCAAGCGGATTTTGGAGTGCCATGCCGAATTGCTGTTGGCCGGCAAGGAGGTAACTGGACAAATGCTCAAACAGCATTTCTTTGGAGAGGATGAACAAGTCAAAGGATCCGCCGAGCTGTTCGAATACCACAACGCCACCTCCAAATCCACGCTGGCGCCAGGGACCTACAAACATTACCTCACCACTCAGCGCTATTTCAACGATTTCATCAAGAAGAAATTTGGCGTCCAATCTATCAGGCTCAATGCCATCGATTACCGCCTTTTGAACGATTTCGAGTTTTTTCTCCGAAAAAAAAGTGGCAGGGATAAAGTGGAAAACCTGGCCACCAATACTACCATGAAACATTTTTGCCGCCTGCGCAAGATGCTCAACCTGGCCGAAAGACTGGAATGGATAACCAAAACCCCCTTCAAAATCTTCAAACTCAAATTCGAAGTCCATGACCGGGGATTCCTCTACGAATACCAATTGGCAGAGCTTGAAAATTTACCCCTCACCAACGACAGGCTCAGGGCGGTGCGCGACATGTTCATTTTTTCATGTTATACGGGTATTCCGTTTGCCGACCTCCAGCTGCTCACCACCGAAAACATCATCCAAGGGATTGATGGCCACCTCTGGCTCAATTACAACAGGAAAAAAACAGGTAATGCCGTGCGGTTGCCAATCCTCCCAAAGGTCATGCAGATCATTGAAGATTACCGGGACTACCCCAAGTTGACCTCCACAAATTACCTCCTCCCCAGGATATCCAACCAAAAAATGAACAAATACCTGAAGGAGTTGGCACTCTTGTGCGGCATTCAAACCAATCTGACCTTCCACATCGCCCGGCACACCTTTGCCACAACAGTCACACTAAGCAATGGGGTGCCCATCGAGACCGTCAGTAAAGTTTTGGGTCATACAAAGATCAGCACAACACAGATCTATGCCAAGGTGGTGGAGCAAAAGATCAGCGACGACCTAATGGATCTATACAACAAAATGGACAAAAAAGAAAACGACAAGAAGATTCCGCAACGAAAACTATCGCTATTGAAGTAATCAGATTTCACTAATGAAAATAAGCCTTCCGAATACAGGAGGCTTATTTTTTTTTATGCTATAATATACTAAATGAAGCTAATTTAACACCAAACAACATTAACTAATCATTAAATTATTATATTTACTTATTATTTAATAACCACTTAACCCATGATTATGAATACAGATTTACGCTTTTTTCACAATCTCTATGCTTCGGCTTCCAGCCATAAGATAAGCCTTGATTCAAGGAAAATGCAAGAGGCATCACTTTCCGTCCGAAAGAAGATCCGGGACATCAATTTATCCGACACCAAAGACAATAACAAACGAGCCTTTTTAGAAGATCTTCTGGATAAATTGATCTATCTCACCAACGGCTTCCATAGCTTGAAAACAGCTCCAAATGATAAGGCGCCATCCAATGGAGAGGACAATCCCTTTACTGTCATCATCAAGGAATTGGAAGGGCTCATCTACTACATGGAGCAGGAAGCAACACAATTTTTCAAATACAGCAAGAATATACCCGTCTCCATGTTTGCAGAGGAACAGTCTAATTGTAGCGTCACAATCCCGGAAATAATCAAGACATTGAAAAAGCATGAGATAGACGAAACCCTAATCAATGTGACCATTGCCCCTGGCAAACGTTTCATCAACCTAAAAAGCCAGCAAACAACTTTCCATTATTTGTTTTTCATAAAGGTTTTCCATGCCGGGATTCTAAGGCTCAAATCATACGAAAGGCACTTCTTTAATTCAAATCTATCTGTTATTCAGTTATTAATATCACTCAATCTAAACTCCCAATTCTTTATCAACTATTTATCTGCTTTCCTGCAAGCAGAATTGGAGGAAAAAGATTCGGTCCACCAGAAGCTGGAGCATCTTTATGTCAGGCGCAAAAGCCTATCTGTGGTGGTGGAAAAAAACAAGTATCTTTATGATAAGGGGAGAGAACCAGTGATGATCACCATCCAAAATCATATGAACGAAGAAATCAAGCTTTGCAAAATCAGCATCAAGTTGAATGGCCTTCTCGCCCTAAACCATAAAGAAAGCAGCAGTCGCCTCCAAACTTCACTTACAGTCTCTGTTTTGGCGGTGTTATGTAAAATATTACTCAGTTTGAAAATCATCCAAACGGATAAGGAAATAACTCTGTTTAAAGCAATCAGTTCTGTTCTTAAAACAGAAAAATCCGAGCACATTTCACCCCAAAGCCTAAAAAACAAATCAACAGCATACGACGAAAAAACCTTGTTGGAAGCCAAAAAAGTGATAAAAACCTTTGGGGATGAAATCGACAAGCTTCGTTATGAATTGAATTACAAATAATTATACGATATTATTTAAAGAACAACCTTGGCGCAACCCTAGGCAACCCTAGGCTGTTATTTAAAATGCTGTATATCAATTTGTAGCAAAAACACAATTGTTAAACAGAACTTTTTTATTGAACTCTAGCCCGCATTTCATGAGGGGTTGTAGAGGGTTTAGCAACCCCACGCAACCCTTTTTTTTTTGAATTCTTCCGGAAATTTATGCCGTCAATTAAACACCGGAAATTCATGTCAGTAGAAATTGTCACAAAACAAGACCTTCAGGAGTTCGAAGATCACCTCCTGAAAGAGATCGGTCGTTTGATCCAGTCAAACACCGATTCGTCATCCTCCCGCCGTTGGCTGCGCTCTTATCAGGTTAGGGATTTGCTGAACATCTCTGCCGGAACTCTCCACAACTTGCGGTCAAGCGGGGTGATCCCCCATGCCCGCATCAATGGAGCATATTTTTATGATGCCGAGGCCATCAATAAACTGTTGGAAAATAAAGGAAATCAATCATTCAAACTCGACCGACAGTGAACAAAGAGTCAAATGAATCAATCAATTACATTCAGCATTTGAATGAATTGTTTGCCCTCTTTGATGTGGACAACCGGATTACGGTCTATCACACCGCTCTCTACCTGGCCCTCTTCAGGCTATGGAATGCGAACCATTTTGTCTGCCCATTAAGAATCAACAGAGTCATTGTTATGAAGATGTCGAAAATTTCCTCCACAAAAACCTACTCAAAAACCATCGAAGAATTGAGTCGATGGGGATATGTTGAATATTCCCCGACAAATACTAAACTTCATCCAAGTTATGTTCATATGTTCACCACCCGTTTACTAGGTAAACGGGTGATGCCCCACTTATATAAACATATAAACAATAAACATATAGATATAGGGCAAAAAGAAATTTTTGCTTTCGAAGAGGAAAATGAAGCCATGCCCTCCGAATTTCCAAAAGAAGAAATCCGCCCTGAGGAAAATGCAACTTCTCAAACGCAAAACATTCCGCCACTAGAGCACGTCAAAATCTATTTCGATGTAAGGGGCAGCAACGAAACCGAGGCTGAAAAATTCTTCAACCACTACGAAGCCTTGGGTTGGGTCAATTCCTCCGGCACCCCCATTCGGGATTGGAGAGCCATGGCGCGAAATTGGATCATAAACATCCCGAAATTCAATCAAAAACAAGCCACCCGTAACCATGCACCACTTGAAGGGCAAAACTCAAAATTTAAGCCTCAGAATAATCAAAACGAGCCATTAAAGCCCGGCACCATCCATCTCAATACAAACAAAAAATACGACACACCCCTCTAACCCAGAACTCAAAACTCAGAACCCAGAACCCCAAACCCAGAACTCTCAAACTCTTAAACTTTACAACCCTTAAACTTTTAAACTCTCAGCACCATGAACCCCGCCTATCAATCCGCCCTCCAAAACCTCTTCGAGAAAGGGAAACACCGGTACGGGAATCGTTTTACCATCCTGGAGGCCGATCTGCCCGTCATCTGCCGACTCATCTGTTGGTTTATGCGTGACCACGTCAACGCCCTGCGCATCGGGCTCGACTTCACCAAGGGGATTTTGCTCAACGGACCCGTGGGGTGTGGCAAGACCAGCCTCATGGAGCTCATGCAAGCCTTTCGCAACGAATTGCCGCCCTACACCATCAAACCCTGCCGGGATATATCCTTCGAGTTCCAGCGGGACGGGTTCGGGGTTGTCCAAAAATACGCGGCACTCGAGTACCAGGGCACCGGTGCCGGTTCTATGCCCAAGATTTACTGTTTCGACGATCTGGGCACCGAACTAACCCTGAAACACTTTGGCCAGGAGTGCAACGTCATGACTGAGATCCTCAGCAGCCGATACGAACACTACATTCACAACGACATGATCACCCACATCACCACCAACCTCAATGCCGATGAGATCGAGGAAGTCTACGGCCTCCGCGTCCGCTCCCGCCTCCGGCAGATGTGCAACCTCATCGCCTTTCCACCCGAAACACCCGACAAACGACAATAACCCAGAAACTCAGAACTCAAAATTCAAAAAAACATGAAAACAACCACACTAAAGCACCCCAAAAGCTGCTCCGCCTCGGCTGCGAGCCTTAGAACCATCATGGAGCGGAGCGGTGAAAAAGCAATGCTGTTTGAGGTTCGGATAAGGCATCCTGGATGCATGAAAAGTTCAATAGCGAACCGAGTTCATTGCTTTCAGCGAAGCGGAAAGATGGTTCTTAGGTGAGCAGGCGCAGCGGCGGCTCTCTCTGTTTACTCTCTGCAGCTGTAGGCAGAGAGTAAAAGCCCGTCCGGCTCAAGGACAAATAACAACGTGATAGGAATTTGAAGTGAAACCCAAAGATGCCGAGCCTCAAAAGCCTGCTATCAAACCAATAGGGTTGGAGCCCGTCCGGCATGAGGACAAAATATCTAACAATAATCCAGTCCTTCTCAAGGACTATATATTAACCATAAAATTATCAAATTATGAAAACAGTTCCAATCGAACAGCTTTCCGGAGTGGGGCCCGTACTCGGAGCCCGCTTCCGGGAACACGGCATTGCCGACACAAAATCCCTTCTGTTGGAATGTCGAACACCGGAGAATCGATCCCGCCTGGCTGGACTGGTCGCCATCTCCACCGACCACCTGCTCAAGCTCGCCAACCGGGCCGACCTCATGCGCATCAGCTCCATCGGAACACAGCACGCCGAGCTGCTCGAATCGGCCGGCGTAGACACCGTCCGGGAGCTGAACCGCCGCAGCGCCGTCTCGCTCCACAAACTGTTGGTGAGCCTCAACAACGAGAAGCGCCTCTGCCGCCGGGTACCTTCGGCTCGCAAGATCCTCACCTGGATCGAGAAGTCCGAAGCCTTGCCCGTCATGCTCCACTACTAAATAAAAAAAGCGGCCGATGAGGTCGCTTTTACGTTGAATATTGAAGCAACGGCATCGTGCCTTTTAGTCCATGCCGGATAAATAGCGTTGTGGGTTTTCCTGGGCTATTTTGTTGAAGTTTTCCTCGCCGAGGTAGGCGCGGAGGTCGAGGCCGAAGCGGCGTTCGTCGGATTCTACTTGCACCATGTAGTAGTCGGAGCCGAAGAGGATCTTTTTGCTAAGCTTCTCATCGGTGAGCATGACTTTGAGCAAGGAGAAGTATTTGGTTTCGGCCATGGTGAAGGAGATGTCGGTGTAGAAGTTGGGGTACTGGATGCAGAGGTCACGGATGATGCGCATCCAATTGCCGGGGGCAGCCGGATTGTGGATGAATTGATCCCAATAATACTGCGACCCGAAGTGGCCAAAACAGATCCTTAGGAGGGGGAATTGCGTGATCACTTCCACATAATTGCCGGGATAGGTAAAGTGGGCACAGAGCTCTTTGTTGCTTTTCCCATTGGTTGCGATGGGATACCTCGATTTCTCCAGCAGTTTCAACAGTTCTTTGCGACTGCCTTTGTAATGGACGGGGTTGAAAGGACTGCAATGGGTGAGGATGGGCAGATCCATGGTCTCACAATATTGGTATATGGGGTGGAATCGCTCATCGTACGGGAAGACGCCCAATGGTGGATAGAGCTTAATACCTTTGAAGTTCCACTCCTCAACACAACGTTTGACCAGTTCTAAAACGCCTTTGCGCCTGGGATCGACATGGACAAATGGGATAATTTGCGGATGTTGGAGGCTGACTTGGTGGAGGTCGGACAGTTGATCGAGGTATGCCCTGGGTACTTTCCCGGCGCCCATATAGGCCATGTCCATGGGCAGGACGATGAAGCGGGTCCCCTCGGGATAGAATGGTAGGCATTTTTCCAGGATCTTTTGTTGGGAGCCGAGCCGGCCGGTGGTGACGAATTTGACGTAACGGTCCAGGATGTCGTTGTCGGTCCAGAAGATGAGGTTCTTCAGGATGGTGGAGATGGTTTTGTAACCTGCCGTTGAGCGCAGGATGGGCACCAGAGCAAGTGGCAGGAAACGGTTGGGCACGTCGCGGTTGGTGAAGATGTGAATGTGGCAGTTGTACATGATGGTAGATTTTGGTTCGACTTTTTGTGATGAATGATTTGGGTATGTGAAATTTAGGAAAAAAAATAATGTTGTTGGTGGGAAGTTTTGTCAGTGAATCGAAGATGGTTACAGTCAATTTCACGAAAATGAGAAAACGTTTTATAGGCTTCGCCAAGCGCAAACGGTTACTTTTTTTCGGAAAGCGCAAGCGACAGAGCTTAGCGAATCGAAACTAATTAGGGGCTGCTGAAAAATGAATAACATACATAGAATCTGTTGTTTAGGTGTATTTTTGTTGTGATTAGTGCAAGACATTTTAACTGTTATCCTTGAATAATCTTGCAATTATCAATGAACAAGAGTCTCTGTATATAACCGCCTCAGAGAAATGGCGTTAAGAAATTGAGATTGTTTGCCGTTAAAAAGCCCGCGTAGTAAATCAGGCAAGTCTTTCGCGGGGTTTAGGCAAACGAGCTCAATTTTAGCCATTTATCTGCAGCGGCGGCTTTCTCTGTTTACTCTCTGCAGCTGTAGGCAGAGAGTAAAAGCCCGTCCGGCTTGAGGACAAATAATTGAAATGGATGGGGTTTGTTGACATTTTCAACAAGTCCTAATTATGGATTGCTTGTGATTGAGGGGTGAAATAAAACAGAAGGCCGGAGCCTTCTGAGTCGGGGCGATTGGCAGGAGCCGCTCACCAATTCAAATGTTGATAAATCAGAATGATTAGGCAAACGGATGCAATCTTTCTTAACCAGGAATAAAGTGGTATGGGGATTGGGTTTGTATATACTTTGTTATTTAGGGGCTGTTGAAAAATGAATAACACACACAGAATCTGTTATTTAGGTGTGCTTTTATTGTGATTAGTGCAAGGCTTTTTCACTGTTACCATTGAATAATCTTGCAGTTATCAATGAATCAAAGACACTGATTATAACCGCCTCAGAGAAACGTACGTTCTTTGATGCCATTGAAAACAATATTTGTATCAAAAAATGGCGTTAAGAATTGGAGCGCAGCGGAAATCGACGAAGTCCTTTGAATGACAATATGCCTGAGTCAAATTGAGTTTGCCGTTAAAAAGCCCGCGTAGTTAGTCAAGCAAGGCTTTCGCGGGGTTTAGGCAAACGAGCTCAATTTTAGCCATTTATCTGCAGCGGCGGCTCTCTCTGTTTACTCTCTGCAGCTGTAGTGGAGCGAAGCGGATCATGAGGGCCCGTGAAAACAAACATGCCCCGAATAAAGAGAGTAAAAGCCCGTCCGGCTTGAGGACAAATTATAGAAATGGGGGTTGTTGACATTTCCAGCAAGCCCTATTTAATAATAATTTGGATTTCCTGTATTAGCTGAGTGGAGATGTCTCCAGTCAGAATTACTGAATGAACCGAAAATAAAAAAGAACATTTTCAATATGAGTAACACCAGCCAGCGAACCGAAAGAATAGCTGAAGCAACCATGACTGGTATAGCGAAAATGTAGGATAGTCCAACAAAGATCCATTCTTTGGCCGGCAAACGGGTTGAGTTTTTACTTGCTTTAACAATGAAAATGGTTGTAGATACCAGTAGAAGTAAGGACAAATAGCTTGTCGTCACCGGGTATTTATAATAGGGAAAGAAATCCATCAGCAAAAAGAAATCTGGTTCCATTATTTCGAACAAGACTATATAGCCCCCTAAAGAAAAGGGAAGTACCATCCAGTATAACGAGGTGTAAACCCAGTAATTCAGATATGGATGCTGGTGTTTACGACCTAGCAGCAAATAAACGGTACTGTTGAATTTACGATTGAAAAATCCATTTTTATGCGTTAAAGCAAACTCGAAGCCAGGGGCGTCATAAGCACCTATGGACGAAAGCTTGTATAGAATAAAACTCATTAACCGGATGAGAATTAAGGATGGGATGAAAAACATTAAAAAAATAACCCAATATCCACTGGCGCCGTTTTCCTTCACATATAAAAATAGTGAATCACGATTTATTGGTTTGATATGCTTTTTTGAAACAAAGCCATTTGTTGCGTTTGATGTTTGAATAAAAGCATACCCATTGGTAAATGATTCAATTAAAACGGTATCTCCTTGATTCAACTGACCAATTAAAGCACCCTTGATGGTTGGCTCTTGCCTGATGTTTAGTTTTGATGCCTCTACAATGGCTTTGCTCTCTTTTTCAAACAATACACAGCTTGGCAGAAAAGCGCATGAGAGGATTGTCACTAATATAAACCGGATCATAGTTTGGTGTTAAGATTGTAAGAGGCATGCATAAACACGGTGAAGTAGAGTTTAATTTTCCAACGAGTAAAAGTTCAATTTTCCCTTGAAGTATGCTGAAACGTTATGGTTCTGATTGTCGATTGCCGTGAGGATAATTTCATATAGATCGCCCTTTTTAGAGATGGAAATTTCACCATCGGTGAGGCGCGACCATGGGTTTTGATCAGCATCATCTTTTTCGTCGATCCAGTTTTCGCAATACATCCCCACTGTAACTTTTTCACTTTTCAAGTCAAATACGCCTTGATCCAAATCAGTTTTACTTGACACATTCAAGGCAAAAAAAAGTTGTTGTCCTATGCCTTTGAAAACCACTTGATGGGGATCTGCTGATGCTACTTGAATTCCTTGTGAATGAAGCGTTAGATCCATGGTGTAACGGGTTGAGGGATCTTTACTAAAGCTGTTTTCTTCTATGTAAACCAATGTGCCTTCTTTAAGAAGATATTTCTGGTCAACGACCTGGAAATGGTTGGCTTTTGGTTCCTGTTCATCGGCATCGTCGTTTGAACAGCTGGGAAGGATTAATGATGCCGCAAAAAATAGGATGGCCAAGTTTAATAATTTCTTCATGACTTGTTGTTTGTTGTTAGACAATTATTTATATAATTAATAGGATCTTTTTTTGTTGCTTTGTGATGATACATTGGTTGCAAACATAAAAAATTATTGAAATGATCACAATAAAACAGTGGATGTTTTATAATATTATTAATAAATTGCATTGACAAATATTTGGATGTTACAGTAAAACAGATAATTTTGTTGATCGCTATAAATGGCCTTGATCTTTATTTTGTCGTTTAAGAAATTTCCGAAATATCGAATACTTGGATGGCGGATTTGGGTTGTAAATAGTTTTTTAGGAAGAGTTGTTTTTGATAAAAACCTTAGTGGAACAAAACTGTTAGAAAAAAATATGGAAGCTTTACTAATTATAATAATGATAGCTCTGATAATTCTTTGGGTGAAGAATTCGAAATTAAAAAGGGCGAGAATAGAAGTTGAGAAAAGTTATTATATAATTGCCAAGGAGAATGAATATTATAAAAAAGATATTGAATCTTTAAAAAAGTATGAGAAGATCAGAGATGCTGAATTGGAACTTGAAAGGTTGATTACGCAAATGGAGGATGTTATTTTGAAATCGACCCAGGAAGCAGAATCGCTTAAGAAAAGTGCAACTGAAGAGTCTGAATCTCTCAAAAAAGAAGCCCGATTTGCAGCCAAAGAACTTAGAGCAAAAGCAGACTTAGTTTTGGAAGAAGCATATAACTTGGCTGCAAGGATTGAATTGGATGCCAAACAAAGGGCTGAAGATATCGCAGGTGAAGCATGGGAAGCAAAACAAAATGCTGACCAATATTCAGAGACGGTGAAGGCCATGAAAAATATCATCAAAGGTTATGGTGACGAATACTTAATCCCCAACCATAGTTTATTAGATGAATTAGCTGAAGAATATAGCCACAAAGAAGCAGGACATGAATTGGCTCAAATTAGGACTCTCATAAAAGCAATGATAAAAAATGGGGAGGCTGCAGATTGTGATTATGCTGAATCACATCGAAAATCAACAGCGATAGAATTTGTGCTGGATGCCTTTAATGGGAAAGTTGATACAATTATGGCAAAAGTGAAACATGACAATTATGGAAAGCTTTTACAGGAGTTAAAGGACGCTTATAGACTGGTAAACCATAACGGTAAACCATTTAGAGATGCTAGGATAACTCCCCGATATTTTGATGTTGTTGAGAAACAATTGAAAATTGCTGTGGTTGTTCAAGAATTAAAGAAGCAAGATCTTGAAGAGCAGCGACAAATTCGTGAGGCAATGAGAGAGGAAGAGAAGGTTCAGCGAGATATTGAGAAAGCGCTAAGAGAATCAGAAAAAGAGGAGAGAATGTTGGAGAAGGCATTGAAGGAGGCTGAATCCAAACTATCACAAGCTGCTGCTGATGAAAGAGCAAAATTTGAGGAAGAGTTAGCGCAAATAAAACAGAGGTTGTTGGAAGCAGAAGAAAGAGGGCAGAGAGCACAATCCATGGCTCAGCAAACTAAGCGAGGTCATGTTTATATTATTTCGAATATCGGTTCCTTCGGCGAGAATGTGTTAAAAATAGGTTTAACAAGACGTTTGGAACCAATGGATCGAATTAAAGAACTTGGAGATGCTTCTGTTCCCTTTTCATTTGATGTTCATGCCATGATTCATTCCGAAGATGCTCCTCAACTAGAGAAAGAACTGCATGACAAATTTGAATTACATCGTGTCAATAAGGTGAATTATCGAAAGGAATTCTTTTCGATTCCGATCTCTGAAATTAAATCGAAAATTGATGAGATGGGATTTGAAGCCCATTGGACAATGAAAGCGGAAGCTCAAGAATACAGAGAAAGCGTTGAATTAAGACGAAGGGAATTGGAACTGGTTGGTTCAAATTGAAAAAACGAATTGTCAAAAATGGAAGCGATGAACAAGTTTGATTTTGGTGTTTCGATTGGCCAAGCATTAGAATTCCATTGTTGCTTAGTTGGCAAAAGTGCAGCAGCCACCGCCCAACACTCACGGATATTTGTATATTTGTTTCCTTAAACCAAAAGAGTTATCATTTACCATGCCTACATTACACTGGATAGGGAAAAATAAGGTGATCAACCACCACATGGATGTGCCGTTTAAGGTTTTGGAACATTCGTACGGATTCGACAACGGCGAGCGGAAGGATTCTGAAACCGGGAGCGGCAACAAGATTATCCATGGCGACAACCTGGAAGCCCTCAAAGCCCTATTACCGCAATACGAAGGGAAGATCAAGTGCATCTACATCGATCCTCCATACAACACCGGAAACGAGAATTGGGTTTACAACGATAATGTGAACGACCCCAAGATATTGAAATGGCTGGGCCAAGTGGTGGGCAAGGAGAGTGAAGATTTGACCCGCCACGACAAATGGCTCTGCATGATGTACCCCCGGTTGAAACTGCTCCATAAATTATTGTCCAATGATGGCGTGATTTTTATCTCAATAGACGATAATGAAGCGTTCTATTTAAAACTCGTTTGTGATGAAATATTTGGTAAGGTCAATTTTATTGCACCACTTATATGGCAGAGCAGACAAAGTGTGGATGCACGAAATAAAACTGGGATTTCTAATGATCATGAATATATTTATGTGTATAAAAAAGAAGATATAACAGTCTTTAAGGGAGTTGAGAAAGATCTAACAAAGTTTTCAAATCCAGATAATGATAATCGTGGAGCATGGAGAAGTGCTGACTTGACCGGAATAGCCACTAAACTTCAGAGGCCAAATTTGCATTATGACTTAATCGACCCAAAGACAGGAGCTATCTATTCTTGCCCAGACAAAGGTTGGCGATATGATCAAGCTTCAATGGCTAAACGAATACAAGAAGGCAGAATTATTTTTCCTAAAAATCAGAAAGGGAGGCCTCGAAATAAAATATTTATGAATGAGATGGAAAGCTCTAATAAAGCATTTTCATCGGTTATTACAGAAATGAATACAGGAGATGGGTCTAAAGAATTAAAACAAATTTTTGGAGCAAACGAGTTTACGTTCCCAAAGCCTTCTTGTTTGGTTAGTTTTTTAATAGATCAAATTACCAAAACGGATTCAATAATATTAGATAGTTTTGCAGGTTCCGGCACCACTGCGCATGCCGTGCTCAACCTCAATAAACAGGATGGTGGCAACCGCAAGTTTATTTTGATTGAGATGGAGGATTATGCCGAAAATATCACGGCGGAGCGGGTGAAACGGGTGATTAATGGCTATGGTGAAGGCAACAAGGCGGTGGAGGGTACCGGAGGGAGTTTCGACTTCTACGCGCTGGGGGAACCCCTCTTCGACACGAGCGGCAACCTCAACGAGGCGGTGGGCATCGACAAGATCAGAGGCTACATTTGGTATGCCGAGACACAGTTGGGGCACGACACGCTGCTGGATGCCGGGCACCACGACAACAGTGCGTACCTGGGGCAGCACAACGAAACGGCCTACTATTTCCATTACCAGCCCGAGGGAGTTACCACGCTGAACCATGATTTTTTGGCCACCATCAAAACCAAGGCGGGGCAGTATGTGATTTATGCCGACAACTGCTTGCTCACCAAAGATTTTATGACCAAACACAACATCATCTTTAAAAAGATACCCAGAGACATCACACGGTTCTAACCGGGTAGTGCCAGGGCTAAATGCAGGGAGTAAACAAATAGCAAACGCAACCGTTATGACAGGTCAATTGATACAGCCGGAACAATTCAAGGTATGGCAAACGATGCTGGACGTGGATGTCCAAAAGTCGTTTGAAGCCATTGAACAGATCAAGCTGGAGGCGCACAGCTTCACCTTTTACACTTCGGTATCGGTGATGTCGTCGTCAAAGATTGAAGGCGAGGCGCTGGAGGTGGACAGTTTTGTCAAACACAAGATGCTGGCGGTGGAATACCTGCCCGAGCTCACCGAAAAACCCAACGACTTGTACAATGGCTACCTGTATGCCCGCGAAAATCCGTTGAACCGGCAACATTTTGAGGCGGCCCATAAGTTGGTGGCAGCCCACCTGCTTCCGAGCCACTTGCGCGGTGCCATCCGTAGAACGGAGATGCTGGTGATGGAGCATAAAACCGGACGCATCCAATACGAGGCGGCTCCACTGAGCCTGGTCAACGAACATTACAATGCCTTGTGGGATGAGATTGATGCCCTGCTGCAAAAAACGATGGGTGTGGAGGAGGTTTTTTATCATGCTGCCTTTATCCACCTGGTGTTTGTGAACATCCACCCTTACAGCGATGGCAACGGGCGGATGGCTCGCCTGCTGGAGAAGTGGTTTCTGGCGGAGAAGCTGGGCGAAAGAGCCTGGTACATCCAAACGGAGCACTATTATTACCGACACGTGAACGATTATTACAAGAATTTGGCCAGGTTGGGGTTGTTTTACGAGGAGCTGGATTATGGGCGCTCGATCCCATTTTTGTTGATGCTACCCCAATCACTGGTTGTAAACAATATTTGAAAAGATAGAAGATGGAACTTAAGCCCTACCAGCAACAGGTACTCAATGACCTGTCCTTGTTTTTGGAACATATTCAGGAGACCAAGGAGATCCAGAAGGCATTTCATGATTTCTGGGTCAACCATCCGCGCACACCCGTGCAACCGTTTCCGGGTACGGCTATTGAGCCCTACAAGAATAATGTGCCACGGGTGCCACATGTCTGCTTGAAGGTGCCAACGGCTGGGGGTAAAACCTATATTGCCTGCAACGCGCTCAAAAACATTTTCGATGCGTTTGATTACGACAAGCCCAAGGCGGTGATGTGGCTGGTACCATCCATCACCATCCTGGAGCAGACCATCAAGAACCTGAAGGATCCAAACCACTATTACCGCAAAAAGATCAATTCGCACTTTGGCAACCGGGTGGAGGTATTCGATAAGGCCACCCTACTGCAAGGCAATGGATTTGATGCTTCCACGGTGAAGGAACAGTTGAGCATCATGGTGTTCAGCTTCGACAGCCTTCGTGCCCGCAATAAGGAGGATCGCAAGGTGTTCCAGGAGAACGGCAACCTCCAGACATTCGAGTCGCTGCTGGGGCAAGGTGCCGACTTGACGCTGGGCGAGGTAATCAAGTACCTGAACCCGGTGGTGGTGGTTGACGAGAGCCATAATGCCGAGAGTGATTTGAGCGTGGATATGCTCAAGGAGATCAACCCTTGTTTCATCCTTGACCTGACGGCCACACCACGCAAAAACAGCAACATCATCAGTTTCATCGACGCCATCGACTTGAAGAAGGAGAGCATGGTGAAACTTCCGGTGATTGTTTACAACCATCAGGACAAAACGGAGGTGATCAATTCGGCACTTCAGCTGCAGCGGCGTTTGGAGCTTCAGGCGGAAGAGGAGGAGAAGCGGGGCGGCAAGTACATCCGCCCGATCGTCCTGTTTCAGGCACAGCCCAAGAACTCGGATGACAACACGACGTTTGAGAAGCTGAAGGAGAAGCTGATTGAATTGAAGATTCCCGAGGAACAGATCAAGATTAAGACGGCCAACCTGAACGAGTTGAAGGGTATTGACTTGATGGAGAGGAGTTGCTCGGTGCGCTACATCATCACCATCAATGCCTTGAAGGAGGGGTGGGACTGCCCGTTTGCCTACATATTGGCTTCGCTGGCCGACAAAAATTCGGCCGTGGACGTAGAACAGATATTGGGGCGGGTGTTGCGCCAGCCCTATGTGATGAAGCACAACTTCCCGTTGCTGAACCTGAGCTATGTGCTCACGGCTTCGGCGAAGTTTTTGGATACTTTGGACAATATTGTTAAAGGGTTGAACCGGGCCGGATTCAGCGATAAGGATTTCAAGTTACCCGAAACCGTTGTGCCAGAACCGGTCAAGCCAGCCGACCCGTTGCAACAGTTGACGCTCCCCCTACCGGCTGCTTTGCCTGATGTGCCCATGGAGGTCATTGATAACGCCGCGCCAGATGTTGAGGAGGATATTGATATTTCGCGAATCGTGCTGCCCAGTGAAGCCTTATTACCAAGCAATCCTGTGGCTGAGATCGAGAACAGTGCATTGGCTCAAAACCAGGCATTCGAAAAGACGGTTGCCGAGATGGCCTCGAAAAACAGTGTTGTCTTACCCAATGAATTGAAGGATCTGGTGAAGAATTTTTCGATCAAGGATATATTCAAGGAGCAGGCCGAAGGGATTGTGCTGCCACAATTCTATTTGACCAGGCCGGCCAACGACTTGTTTGGCCAGCGCGAGAATGAGTTGCCACTAGAAAAGGAGGATTTGCTGGAGGGTTTTGCCTTGGGCAAATGCGACATCAACATTGCCTTCGAGAGCATCGCCTCGGAGCTTTACAAGGTGGATCTGGACGAATCGCGCAAGGAGCACACGCCCACTTTTGTGCGGCTGGACGGGAGCATCAAAGAGAGCATTTTGGCCTATATCCTGGATCCGTCGAGGAAAGGGAGCCGTGTCAGGAATTTCACCCGCCGCATCATGGACATCATCGGCAACATGTATCCCATTTCCGACCGTGAAATAGAGCGGTATGTCGCCCGTATCCTGGAGGATTTCAGGGATGAGCAATTCGCCGATTTTGCCAGCAATGAGTATTCGTACATCGACAAGATCAAGAAAAAGATCAGGGAGCTGTCGGAGAGTTATGCCGAGCAACGGTTCAAGGATTTCCTGGATACCGACAAGGTGTTTATCAAGCAGGCGTACCGTTTGCCACAGACGATCACCCCGGGGATCATGGCGAAGGACATCACCAAATCGTTGTACGAAAAGGAGGGTGCGATGAATGGTTTTGAGGAGCGGGTGATCAACGAGATTGGCAACATGGAGAACATTGCTTTCTGGACCCGCAACATCGAAAAGAAGGGATTCCGGATCAACGGGTTTGTGAACCACTATCCCGATTTCATCATCCACACCAAGCGGGGCAAGACGGTTGTGCTGGAGACCAAGGGTGACCATCTGGATGCGGAGCAGAAGATCAGGCTGGGGAACCTGTGGGCGAGCAAGGCCGGTAATGGGTTTCGGTATTTCATGGTGTATGAGCGGCGGACGGTTGAGAATGCCTATAAGCTGGAGGATTTTTTGAATATCATGAGGAATCTTTGATAGCGATTCATTTGGTTTGAAACTACGTAAAAAGTTCTTGGAATGAAATACGACAATATTCTCTTTTCATTACTTAAATAGTTTGTATCTAATATTAATAAAAGACAAAGTAATGCCATTAGATCTATCTGACATATTAGTTGTGGGAGTATCGAGCCGTGCGTTATTCGATTTGGAAATCGAGAATGATATTTTTGAGAAAGAAGGAATAACAGGATACCGAAATTATCAGGAGAAGCATGAAGAGGAACCCTTGACTCCAGGAACTGCGTTTTTTTTGATCAAAAGTTTACTTCATCTAAATTCCATTGCAACAAAGAGAATCGTGGAAGTGGTTGTTATGTCAAGAAACAGTCCTGAAACAGGTGTTAGAGTCATGAACTCAATTCGCAAACACAACCTTGACATTACTAGAATGGCTTTTAGTGGAGGAGAACCACTTGCGCCATACATTGATGCATTTGATATTGATCTATTTCTGAGTAAAGATGCAAAAGATGTTCAAGCCGTGATTGATTCTAAAAAATGTGCAGCAGCATTTATCTATGCTCCCCCCGAGGAATTTAAACCAAAGGACAATCGCGTAAAAATTGCTTTTGATGCAGATGCAGTTCTTTTTTCTGAGGAATCGGAGCACCGTTATAAAACACAAGGAATCGAAGCATTTCACAGGCATGAACAAGAGCACGAAGATGAGGCTCTTGGCGAAGGACCTTTTGCAAAATTATTAATTAAGCTGTCTAAGATTCAAGAAGAGCTTCCAACGTCTATTGAGTTATCGCCCCTAAGAATCGCTATTGTTACTGCCCGAAATGCACCATCGCACATGAGGGTGATTAAGACGCTCCGAAAATGGGGTGTATATGTTGATGAAGCCTATTTTTTGGGCGGGCTTACAAAAGACAAAGTTCTTAAGGCTTTTGGCGCCCATATATTTTTTGATGATCAGGAAGTTCATCTTACTGAGTCATCCAAGGTAGTGCCTTCAGGTTTAGTTCCATACGCTCTCGATTCACCATTGCTCAAATGTGACTTAAGTAATGTTAAACCAGAAGTGTTACAATAAACATTAATATCAAGTAGATTGAAGGAGAGAGGATTGGATGAAGATTCAGTTGTAAAGTATTTCTTTTCAACACACTGATTTCGTCCAAAGAATACATCGATTATTACATTTTGTTGTTGGGCTATGCGTTATTGTGTTCTGGTCTGGGAGTCAGGAACCGTGAATTCTTTCCTTCGCCAAGCGAAAGCGATGACTTGGCGGCACCATGCGGCAGAGATGAGTGAAACAAAATAACGTTTTGAAAGAGTGATGAAAACAAAAAGAAAGATGGATCACTTTAAAACCATAAAGTTACAACGTACTAGGTGTGATGGCAATTGCCCGGTCTATAAATTGAGTATCCATTATAGAGGAAGGGTTACTTATACGGGCATCGACTGTGTTGAGAAGAAAGGTCGTTATATTTGGCAATTGGACACCGAAACCATTAAAAAGCTAAATGATGCTTTGATAGAAAGCAACTATTTTGACTTGAAAAGAAAAGAAGTCGACACGTATTTGACTGATATGCCTTTCTGCATAACAACCATTGAACTGATGAATGGTGATAAACGGAAAATAGAGCATTACCTTCAACCAAACGATGAATGGCCACAGTGCCTTTTAAGGTTTGAAAGTCAGGTTTGTAATCTTGCAGGTTTGGCTAAATGGGTGGGTGTGGTCAATGATTAAGGTTATAAATCCAGGTGGCAATTGGTCATTTTGGCATAGGTTCAACTGATTTGTGGTCAAATTCATTTTTACGAATCAATAAATCTAATAAATTTATAATATGTCTAACATTATCATATACAACACTGTCGACGGCAAAGCTTCGGTTAGCCTTTATGCCCAGGATGGTATGGTTTGGATGAATCAAAGTCAGTTGGCTGAACTTTTTGCCACCTCTAAGCAAAACATTGGTCAACATATATCAAGTATATTGAAGGAGAGAGAATTGGATGAAGATTCAGTTGTAAAGCATTTCTTTACAACTGCCACAGATGGCAAGGAATATAACGTTGCTTTTTACTCCTTAGAAATGATTTTGGCCATTGGTTTTAGAGTTCGGAGCAAACGGGGTACACAATTTAGGATTTGGGCCAACCAAAATCTAAAGGAATACATGGTGAAAGGTTTTGTGATAGATGACCAGCGGTTGAAAAATCCGGATGGTCGACCTGATTATTTTGACGAACTTCTTGAACGTATACGGGATATCCGAGCTTCAGAAAAACGTTTTTATCAAAAGATCAGAGATTTATTTGCATTGAGCAGTGATTATGATGCGACCGATAAAGCCACGCAAATGTTTTTTGCCGAAACACAAAACAAATTATTGTTTGCAGTCACCGGAAAAACAGCTGCTGAATTGATTGTAACTCGCGCAAATGCTAGTGTCCCAAACATGGCTCTTACCTCTTGGAAAGGAACGATTGTACGAAAACAGGATATTTATACGGCAAAGAACTATCTCACGGCCGATGAGATAGATACCTTGAACCGTTTGGTTGTAATCTTTTTGGAAACGGCTGAGTTAAGGGTTAAAAACCGTACAGATATAACCATGGATTTTTGGCGCGAAAATGTTGATCGCATGCTCGATTACAACGATAAAGCTATTTTAAAACACGCAGGTTCGATTAGCAATTCTCAAATGGAGAAAATGGTGACTGAAATTTACGATCAGTTTAATCAAAAGCGGAAAATAGTTGAAGCAACTAAAGCTGATATACAAGATATCGAAGAGATTGAGAATAAGATAAAAAAAAGAAAATAAAATCAGGAATAAAATCAAGTATGATTTTGATTAACTGATGTTTGATGGTTTAGGATTTAAAAATAATAAAATGTCTAATGTCTAAAACAGGTCAAAATTTAGATGGACTTTTAGACATTTTTTAGCCATTATGTTTTAAAACAGGAAACTGTATGTTAAAAAGTTTATTAGAAGAGTTGGTGGTTTAATATATTATGGTTTATTTTATGATTGGAGTGAAATGATGTGTTTTTGCCTTTTATCATGTTTGCTTACAGGTGTTTGATGTTGTGATAAATGGATTGGTAAGGAAAATAATAATTGTTGCGATGCGTGGAGTTGGAGAAAATATGGTTGGTTTGGTGAACTTGCGCAAGGTGGATTGTGAGTGAGGGGGCGAAGCTGTGGGAAGTGTAGCAATAAAATTTTGATTATACAAAAACAACACTATCCGTAATTAGGATATAGAACATACACTTAATTCACCATTTGTGAGTAATGATAAATATATTCTATAAATGAAAAATGAGATTGAATTACTGCAAATACATTATTATTTAGCGAATAATGAGCATTCGATGAATGCAAAGATCCTTAATAAGGTAGAAGCAGAATTACTAAAGATTGTAGATGAAGTATCTTATATTCTCGACCTAGAAATATTAATTGAAGTTCAAGCAAGGGAAGAAGGTGGAATAAAGTCTATCTATAAATTTCTAAACCATAAAGATAATCGTCGACAAATTTTAGTTATTGGTGCTTTCTTTGCTGGGATTATTGGCACAATTATTTCAGATGTTGTAGCTGATAAAATTAAATCTGATCCAGAAATGGAGCGTTTAAAAAAACAGAAAATTGAACTCGAAATTGAAAAATTAAAAAGAGAACTCAATGCAGAAAAGGAAACAGAAATAGAGAAAATTTCATTTGATTCTGAACTTCAAGACTCAATTGCATTATACATATCAGAATTAAACCAAGTTAAAATAGCTAAATCTAAATTTTATAAGTTCTTATTAGCAGAAGGGAAAATTGATAAGGTTTCTACTCAGGAATTGAATTTGGAATTTGAACCAATATCTAAAGAGAAGATTGTACCAAGAAAAGATTTTAATTTGTTTATTATAGGTGAAACAGAAATTGATTCGGATTACAAATATGATGTTTCTTTAGAAATCATTTCACCAGTATTAAATAAAACAAGATTAACATGGAGAGCTCTTTATAATGGAGAGAGAATCACATTTACCCTGAAGGATGAAAACTTCACAAATCTTATTACCACAAAAAATATTCAATTTTCAAGTGGAACAAAAATAATTTGTGAATTAGAAACAAAGCAGAAAATGACAGATGATGGTGAAATAAAAAGTTCAGGTCGTGTTGTTTATAATGTTACCAAGATAATTTACACTAATGGAGATGTAGTTGATATATAAAGCTGTGTATATTAACGAAATGAGGCTGGGTTTTTCGTTTTGGCCGATGGAAAAAAGGTACTCCTCCATTTGGTCGATGGCCAGTTGCAATGGGTTGCATTCGAAGTGCACCACCATTTTGGATATCTGCATCAGATAATTGCGGATGCACGACGATGATTTCACGGCCACGATATACTTTCGAAGGAATGCTTTGTTGATTGTCTTGAACTCGGGCACAAGCGCACAAGCCTGTTCCATAAAATATTTTTTTATTATGATAAATTTGTTTAAAATTTCAAGGCAGAAAAAATAGTCTTTTCAGCAACAAACACTAATTTGGTCGCTGATAAGCTCCCGCAATTGCGGGTTTAGTTCAACACACGGTATAGTCAACAAGCGGATGAAGTGGTAGGCGGAAGCTTACAACGCCGCAGCAGCCGCAGTGCAGGCTGAGATAACGGAAGCCCGCAAGCGCTTGTTGCCCATACCGCCAAACGTTGGGTGCAATAATGACAACCATAGTACGTTTAAGAAAAAGAAAATTATGAGAAAAATATATTTGACACTGACAATTTTTTCAGTCGCAATATTTTTATCCAGTTGCGATAAAGACGACAGAGACATTAAAGAAGGAACATACAAAGGAACATTTACTGTAACTTATAGTTCTGGGACACAAACTGGTCAGACGACATTAGAATTAAAAAATGGTAAATACACTTGTTCTGGAAATTCAAATAGAATTCCTGCTGGTGGTTCTGGGACTTACTCTTTTGACAAGGGCAAAATCACTTTTAATGACGAAAATTTTTGGACAGCTGACTTTGATTGGAATTTAATTCTAAGCGGTGTGTACCACTATACATTTGACGGGAAAAAACTTAAAATATCTGCTGATAAAAATAATGTTGGAAACTACTACTATGATCTTGAAAAACAATAATTACTGCACCCAATAAGTAGGACTCTGAGCGGTCTGCAATGCCTGTCCCGGTTTTTCGGGAACCCAGCGATGAGTCAGTGTTGAACTACATCCGCCGGGGTAGGCGCAATGCAATTATTGACGGATTCTTTAGGATGTATCATTTGTCGCTGATCAATCCTTTAATCGGACAACTTTTTTGAGGAAAAGCTAGTTTTTTACAGTTTGGATTAGAAGAGCCCCCGAAAAATGGGGCAGGCAGTTTGATGGGAGACTTTCAAGTACGGTTCTCTGGAGAAACCGGTACAAGTTTTGAGAGGCTTGGGATGAATCTAAGATCGAAAGAGTCAAATTCCCCATGCCTATTCTGTCATGTTACTGCTGTGTACTATTATTGGCACTACCTTGATAATGCTAATATTTTGAATATTTAGAAAATGAATAATCTATTAATTATTGGAAATGGGTTTGATTTAGCTCATGGTTTGAAAACTAGCTATGGTGATTTTTTTGCTTTTTTAATTGAAAATAAACTAAAGGATAAAAGTTTGTTTGTTGATTTATTTACATTAAAATCTAGTTATAGTAATAGATATAGACAATTTGATGATGCGGCTAGGCAAAATCTTAAATTAGAAGATTTTGATACTAAAAATAGGTTGTTTGAGAGATTGTTTTCTCAGTTTTTAATGTTGAACTGGTGTGATGTAGAGGCTATCTATTTTTCAGAATTAATGAAGGTTGGTACTCAAAGTAGATATTCTAATGTCAAAAGGCTTAATTTTGATTTTGAGATTATTAGAAAATATTTAGAGGAATATTTATTAATCGAGCAGCAAAAGCAAAAGGAAATTAAGTCATACGCAGAACTTTTTAGATTATTGAATTCAAAGTCAACTATGGTCTTGAATTTTAATTATACAAATACTGTTCAGTATTATTTATCCAAAAATAAAGACACAAGACTTGTTCATATTCATGGACAACTAGAAAATGAAACAAATCCTATAATTTTTGGATATGCAGCAGACCATTTGGAATCACGTAAACTTATCAATAATAACGATAAGGAATATATGAGATATATTAAGAAGCATAATTACAAAAGAACAAATCAAGAATTAATACTATCTAATTATCTAGAAAGTAATCAAAGAATTGAAGTATTTATATTTGGTCATTCTTGTGGGATTTCAGATAAATTAATATTGAACCAAATTTTTAATAGTAAGAATGTTGTTAAAATAAGAATTTTTTATCATTTGAATTACGAACATTTTTTTGAGACTCAAGTAAACATTGATAGAATAATGAATGATGATTCTAATTTTCATAAAATAACTAATTTTCAACATTGCGTGCCAATGCCACAACGAATTGAAAGTGATAATGATTTAGATTTTTATAATCTAATAAATGGAATTGTTTCTGCTCAGAAAAGAAAAGCTATTGAAGCCTTGAATAATTGACAGTACATACTGCCTAGCCCTCAATAAATTGTTGCTTGCATACGGTTTACATTTGGGCAAAGATTGAATTTAACATTGCTCCAAGTGTCACAATACCAATAGTTTTTGTGCACGTACATGCCCAATAAGGCGCGTAGCCAATGCTCCAGGTGGTTGAACGAACTGAGGCTGGGTTTTTGGTTTTGTGGGATAGTAAAAAGATACTCCGCCATTTGGTCGATGGAGAGTTCCAACGGGCTGCATTCGAAGTGTACCAACATTCTTGTAAAATCACCACACCAGATTGTGAGTAAGTTGATTTGACTGTTTTATAAAAAAAAAATCTGATGAAAAAGAGACAAATATTTATATGCTTGTTGATCTCCATTGGTTTGATTTCTTGTGACCCATATGGAGGATATGAATATTGGATACAAAATAAATCAGATTCGACAATCTTTGTTTCGTATAAACTGATTGATAATGACTCAATAAAATGTCAACGACTCACATTTGGACAAGAATTCAAAATAGTACAATTCGATACGCATAATGGATTATATGATGAGGGGCTCGATAATTTATTTACATTGTGTGATTCGTTAGCAATATATTCTGATATAGTCAACAAAATTATGATTAAAAAGGATTTTACACTTAGAGAAAATTGGACTTACGAACAAGATGAAACAAGTAGTTTAATGAATGCAGGGAATAATATATATAGATTTACCATTGCTAATGATAACTTAAAGTAAAAACGGCACACAGCCCTTAGTCCTCAATAACGCGTTGCTTGCAGGCGCTTTGCATACCTCGTCTGCCAAAGGTTGTACTCCTTTGAACAATACTCTGTTTTCAAGTAGAAATCTGGCCGAAAATGACTAAATTTGTAATGAATAATTGAACCAGATCGATATGTTTAATCCGATAGAAATAGACCGTAACAATTTGACGATTATGGGGGTAAAGTTTTCCAATTTGAAAACATTGGAAAGTACTGCAAATGCCATCGGAAGTAATATGTTCGAGGGTTTTGAACCAACTCCCAAAGGTGTTGAGATCATCAGAGATTATGTTGTTGGTAAAATCACGTTGTCAGAATTGATCAAATTTGCTAAGGCCAAATCGTATGTCTGAATCATACAAGTACCTTGACCTTGATTATACGTATACTGATCCTGAAACAGGACTCTTACGAAATTTAGCAGACATATCGGATCCAGATGTTTTACTCTTTTTTGAAAGCGGAGCTGTTGCAAAGCGTATTCAAGAGCTTTACGAAAAACCGATCAAGATTACTTGAGTACTGTACCAATTTCCCGTTGGTGGTAAAAAGACAAAATTATGAAAGAATCTAATGACTTAAAACTTGCAGTACTAATTGATGCTGATAACATACCATATTCAAATATTAGAGGAATGTTGTCTGAAATTGCAAAATTAGGGATCCCTACTATCAAAAGGATTTATGGCGATTGGACAAAACCAACTGTGGCTGGCTGGAAACCGGCATTGTTAGAAAACGCCATTACTCCAATTCAGCAATATAGCTATACCACAGGAAAAAATGCCACAGACTCTGCCATGATTATTGATGCAATGGATATTCTCCACAGTCAAAAAGTAGATGGATTCTGTCTTGTTTCTAGCGATAGTGATTTTACTCGATTGGCAATAAGATTAAGAGAATCTGGAAAATATGTTGTTGGTTTGGGTGAAAAGAAAACACCTAATCCTTTTATTGTTGCCTGTGACAAATTCATATATATTGAAATCCTTCAATCAGCGGAAACATTGGCTGACACTAATAGCAATTCTGTATCAACTAGAGATGTTTCAGAGCCCCAGACAAAAGTTGATTCAATTGATAAACAATTTGTTCAATTGCTGAGATCAACAATTGAGGACGTAGCAGATGATAGTGGTTGGTCATTTCTTGCAGAAGTTGGAGGGTTAATTATTAAGAAAAAACCAGATTTTGATCCTCGTAATTATGGTTTTCCAAAATTAACACCATTGATTAAATCACTTAATTCTCATTTTATTGTTGAAGAACGAGAGGTCGAAGGCAAAAAGATAAAGCACATATTTGTGAAAATTAAAGAATAACTCCTGTCAGTAAGTAGAACTCAGTGGTCTGAAAGTCCTTGCGAGGAATCCGTGTTGGCAACAGGTGTGTTGTATCTTCGATATTCTTTGGGAGCGGACGTGCGCCAATCCCGGCCTAGGAGGCAGTGGCTTTTGCTGCTGCCTTTTTTATATTGTGAATAAAATTCTATAGGGTGTGGATTGAATACGTCCTTTTTTTCGCCAATCAATTACCATTTTGTTTTAAACAGGAGAATGCACGTTGAAAAGTATATCGGGGAGTTGGTGGTGTAATAGGGCACTAATACTCTCAATTTGTCCGGAGGACAACATGTGATTAACCGCAGGCGTAAGCCTGTGGTAATGCAACACTACAAGTCACCTGCCCGTAGGGCAGCACTATATTAATCAACCAACAAAGAATAAACCATCCAGATAAGAAGTGTAGTTGTTTATCAATTCACTCATAACAAAGGGGATTTTATAAGAGTTTGGTTTGACTGGTCGGCTTGGGTGCCTTGGTGACCAAGATTCTGGCAGGCTGATTGCTTTCATTGCTCAAATGATGAACCACATCCGCAGGACTCTCAATCAGGGTATCCCTTTCATAAACCATCGATTCACCACCGATGTGCACAGTGGGTGTCCCCTCCAATACATAGAAAAACACATCCACCGGCGTTTTTGCGGTTTCAAGGCTTCCCCGGCTTGCAGGGTGATATGCATCACTTGCGCCGAGGCCTTATCATACAGTTGCTTCACATCCACCTTGTGGGGATTCTCCTTGCTTGGCTCTGTCCTATAGCTTCTCGAAATCATATGAAATTAGTTTAAATAGTTAATTTATATTTAACTAGGGGCTGCTGAAAAACGAATAACATACATAGAATCTGTTATTTAGGTGTATTTTTGTTGGGATTAGTGCAAGGCTTTTTAACTGTTATTCTGAATAAGCTTGCAGTTATCAATGAACAAAAGTCACTGTATATAACCGCCTCAGAGAAACGTACGTTCTTTGATGCCATTGAAAACAATATTTGTATCAAAAAATGGCGTTAAGAATTGGAGCGCAGCGGAAATCGACGAAGTCCTTTGAATGACAATATGCCTGAGTCAAATTGAGATTGTTTGCCGTTAAAAAGCCCGCGTAGTTAGTCAGGCAAGGCTTTCGCGGGGTTTAGGCAAACGAGCTCAATTTTAGCCATTTATCTGCAGCGGCGGCTTTCTCTGTTTACTCTCTGCAGCTGTAGGCAGAGAGTAAAAGCCCGTCCGGCTTGAGGACAAATTATTGAAATGAATGGGGTTTGTTGACATTTTCAGCAAGTCCTAGTTAGAGCCAATTAAAATCAATACAATATGAAAAAACTTATTTTGGAATTATCCTATTGTGCTCCGTACAAATCGCTTTTGGTCAGAAATAAAAAAAATACCAAGATATTTTGCAGAACCTGTTGGAATTGATAGTACTACAACAGTAATGATCCCGACCCGATACAATTCAGATCTCCTTTCTTCAAGTAAAATTGCATTGTGGAATAATTTCTATGCAAATATTATTTTGTTAGCCTGAATCTAAAGACTCTTGAATTTGGAAAGAAAATCGAAATTTGAAGAATAATTCATCTAAAAAGTAGAACGTTGAGCGGTCAGCGAGATTTTATGATATTTCGTAAAGCAAAATGTTGAATGGTGGTGTGGAGAGGCAGGTGGATTTTACTGAAGGTTTTTGTTGGGAAAATGAAAAATAGTGTTGCTTTGGTGGTTTTTTCAACTTTAAAGTTGTGTTTTGAGGTATTTGTTGTAAGTTTGTAAAACAAAGGTGAAATGCAAGGTAGGGATGATGTAGAAAAATATCTAAAAAAGCAAAACCATGAAGAGCCCATACACAGGTAAAGACATGTTGATTCACAAGGAAAGTCGAGCCATGTCGTTTCGTAAGGAGGAATTCGCCATCGTATTTCATGCTTACCGATGCGAAGATAGTGGGGAGTTGTTTGAGGATGATCATTTTGCCAAGTTGAATTACAATCAACTGGTAAACCAATACAGGGAAAGTCATTCCATCCCTTTTCCTGAGCAGATCATTGCCATACGTGAGAAATACAGTGTTTCTGCAGCCAAGATGTCGGAGATCCTGGGTTTTGGAATTAATGGATACCGGAATTATGAGAATGGTGAAGTGCCTAGTATTTCTAATGCCAGATTGATTCAATCGGTTGAGGATCCTGAGGAATTCAAGAAGATGGTGATTTTAAGTGGAGCCGTTGAACCAGCTGCGCGGAAGAAATTGTTGGCACACCTTGACAAACTGATAGCGGAACGGCAACAGAATTGGTTTGTCAGGAATCTTGAGTGCTATTACCTGGGGGACAACAAGGCAACCTCACTGACCGGTTTCAAATGCCCTGACATGGAGAAGTTGGGCCAGATGGTCGTATTCTTTTCGGAAAAGCTGAAGCCTTTCAAGACCAAACTCAACAAGCTTCTTTTTTATGCTGATTTTATGATGTTTAGCAAAACTGGCCATTCCATCAGTGGTGCCCAGTATATTGCCATCAATATGGGGCCGGTTCCGCATAATTTCAATGGCTTGTACGAGTATTTTTGCAAGAATAGTCTTATTGATATTCAATACATTACATTTAGGGAAGGGGCAGTTGGGGAAAAGTTCTTGCCTAATCCCGATAAGGCCTTTGGCCGTTCCATATTCAGTGATTCAGAATTGGAAGTGCTGGAAAAGATTGCCAAACGGTTTGAAACGACATCGACGAATGACATTATAAATTTGAGCCACTTGGAGATGGGTTGGATCGAAAACGAAAAGGAAAAACGGGTGATTGATTATCGGTATGGTTTTGACCTTCGTGGTTTTGATGTTTGATAATTTGCACTTGAAAAATTAACAGAGAGCAGAGCGGCCAGGAATGGCCGCTTTTTTATTGTGTTGTATCAGGTAGATTTTAATAGTATTTTCAAGGGGTTCTATCCTATTTAGGGGCTGCTGAAAAATGAATAACATACATATTATCTGTTGTTTAGATGTATTTTTGTTGTGGTTAGTGCAAGGCTTTTTAACTGTTATTCTGAATAATCTTGCAGTTATCAATGAACAAGAGTAACTATATATAACCGCCTCAGAGAAACGTAAGTTCTTTGATGCCATTGAAAATAATATTTCTATCAAAAAATGGCGTTAAGAATTGGAGCGCAGCGGAAATCGGCGAAGTCCTTTGAATGATGACAATATGCCTGAGTCAAATTGAGATTGTTTGCCGTTAAAAAGCCCGCGTAGTAAGTCAGGCAAGTCTTTCGCGGGGTTTAGGCAAACGAGCTCAATTTTAGCCATTTATCTGCAGCGGCGGCTTTCTTGGCTGCGCCAAGCGGCAGAGCCGAGCGCTCTGTTTACTCTCTGCAGCTGTAGTGGAGCGCAGCGGATCATGAGGGCCAATGAAAACAGACATGTCCCGAATAAAGAGAGTAAAAGCCCGTCCGGCTCGAGGACAAATTATTGAAATGGATGGGGTTTGTTGACATTTTCAGCAAGTCCTATTTAGGCGTGAAAACAGTATCTCCAATTTGATCTTTATCGACAGATGTGTGGATGACTTCACCGGTCAGATATTTGTCGGGTATCCCATGAGGGAATGCCATACAATAGAAGTCCCATTTCTGAAAATGTTGGCAAAAAATACATTTTGAGCTGTAGAGGCTAAATATTTGATGGCGATCATCTATTATGTAATGGTGGGTTTTACCCTCGTAAAGTCTTCTTGCCACAATTCATTCTTTTGTTAATTATTTGAGATTCATCCTTGCATGAGCGAATTTGAATTTATTTTGTCATAATTACAAGCTCTTTTTGGTTGAAAAGTAATGAAAAGGAAATATTGTCGTATTTACACCCCCCAACCCCCTAAAGGGGGTGTTTGCAACTGATTAGTCAATCAGACAGTTGCTGAAAGTCCCCTTTAGGGAAACGAAGTTCGGCGGAGCCAATTTAGGGGTGAAATAAATGAGAATACGACATTGTTTCATTCAAAGAACTTACTTTCATGAGCTTTGATGAATCGATATTAATTAGGGGCTGCTGAAAAATGAATAACATACATATAATATGTTATTTAGGTGTGTTTTTGTTGTGATTAGTGCAAGGCTATTTAATGATACCTCAAAGACCTACTTTGAGGTGGTTTATCATTTATGATATTTAAAATGAGCCAGCTGCTTGTTTCGTTTACTAACTGCTTGAAATGTATTTCAATACAGCATTTTTAATGTATTCAGTGTAAGTGTTATCCAATACAAATACCCCAACATCAACAATTAATTTTTCATTCTCAATTCTCGTGTTTTCAATGATAGGTGGTTGAGCAACAGAAACCCATGGAGTATTCATTACATCATTTTTCAGTTGCGTAATTTGTTGATTAGAATTTGAAGTTTTCTCCAAAACGAATTCAATTGTTACTTTTTTAAGGTGCTGGTTATTACCTATATGGGAAATAATTTTAGAACGAATTTTATAATATGAAACCGAGTTAATATTTCCATGCCTGTCTTCAACACTGAATCTAAAATGGCCTGCTTTCTTTACAACTCCACTAATTTCTCCAATATCAATTCGCATTCCTTCGGCAATTTCATTTTGCAGCTTAAGAAAAATGCCCGAAAGAAAATCCCTGATCAACAGGAATAAAGGCACAGCTAAAAGAAAAGAAATGATGGATATAGAGAATAAAACGTAATAATTCCTGGAGACATATATAATCTTTGCCACCCAAAGAATAAATAAAACCCATGCAAATAGCTCTGTTAATGGGATTATAACTTTTAAATATGCTTTTAATTCAAATTTATTTTTTAGTCGTTCAGCAATAAAATTGAACAATCTAAACAACGTAAAAATCAATACAGCTATTATTAATATACTTAAAATCATAATTGAAGGAGTTAGATTAAACCTTTGATTTTACACACTTCTGTTACAAATGGCTCAATATTGCGGCCTATATTAAACACCTGATCTGTTTTTTTGACGATCAAACCAGAGTTAACCATAACTAATAATACTTCTGATGATTTTTCTTTAGACATGCCGGAAACTCTTGCTAACTTATCTGCATCAATGTTTTTATGGTGTATAAATATGGCAAGTATGATCAGCCATTCATCTGGCAATTCATTTAGGATTTGGTGATTTACTCTGACAGGTTTTAATATTTCTATATTTTCATTTTTTATACTCTTTATATTGGCTTTCCATATATTCATGGCAACACCCGGTATTCCCTCACTTAAATTAAAGTACTTGTTAAACAGAATGGAGTAGGTTAATTGAGAAATGACAGCTTCATCCCTTTTTTTATAAGTTAAACTAATACCACTCGATTTATGTCGCTGCAGAATCATTTGCTGTAACTCCTGAGAGTCAAACGCACTACAGGTGATTGTTGCAAGACTGTTTTCCTCTATTGAATACATCTGCCTGATTAAATTATAGGTAAACGAATTGCAATTGATAATGAAAAATACCTTTTGACTGTATAGTTTAATCAATTCGATGATCTGAATAATAGCGTCCCCACCGCCGGGCCTACGTTCCCACCAAAGTTCCAAATCATTAATAACAATGGCACTTTCAAATGGGAGGTTATTAAATATTGCTTTAAAATCGTCAAAACCCCCTGTGATTTTTTGCAGTTCACCAAGTAGAATACAGGTATCGGTTGAGCCATTGAGCGGCGCATTTAACCAGTAACTGTATTGAGGTTTAAACAGATGATTGACAGCATATCGTGAAAGAGCTGTTTTACCGGCTCCATGCACGCCAGTGATAAATACAGCACCGCCAAAACCTTTCTTGTGACGATTGAACGCCTCCTTTAATGTTTTTAACTCTTTGGGACGAGGCACCCAGAATTCATCAGTAATTTTCGAACTGCTGCTCATGAGATTTCTGTAAAAAACCGGCACTGAACTGTATGTTTTGGCATCAGGCATAAGCGCTTCAACCAGATCCAGTATTTCTTTGGTTTGGGCTTTGTTGTCTCTATTTTCTTTTAGAAAATTTTTCGATAAAATAATTCCACTACTGGCACTGTTTAATATAAAAATCAGTGCATTGTTAACCTGTTTCACGAATTGTTCCGAAAAATTGACAAAAAAATGAGTCAACCTCTTTCCTTTTTGTTTCTGTTCTTCAGCACGTATACTTTTACCGGCATTCAACACTGAATGATAAAATAGCTTTGAAAAAGCATCACTGATGTAATTTTCAGTGTAGTGATCGATGCGATCCAAAACCAATTTTACCTTTTGATTTTCGTTTTCAATGAGTTTTAAAAGTTTGTTGAATAACTTTATATCGGTTTGGATACTATACTCATCAGCTAAGTTGTTTTGACGGTTGTTTTGATGGAACATCAACATACTGTTTGCCTCTTTTGATTCAATGACCGCTTGATTAATGGTTGATTCCAATTTTTTCATTTCACGATACAAAGGCTCGTAAAATAAAACATCAATGTAATAATCAGCTGTTTGCTTAAGGTTGACTGTTACCTGGTTGTATTCACTGAATGGTATTAGTTCACTTTCTTTGTAAATAGTTTCAGGTAATAGCAGTTCATCAGGTAAATCGCTCAATAATCCTGAAACTTTGTCGTACGATTCGTTTAATTGTTCTTTGAATTTTAAAGTATCAGAAAATACCACAGATTCAAGTTTAGTCTGATTGTTTTGTATTGTTATCTGTAGATTTTTTATTAGTATGTTTTGCTTTGTAAAAAACGAATCAGATACAGCGCTGTAAATTTTGTTGTTGCCTTTTGAAATAACATTGCCAAACAATAATTTTTTAACAAGCACTAAGGTGTCGATATAAAATACGTTGTTTAAAAGAAGCATCCCATTACCCCAATTTTCGGCATAGGCGATTAAATCTTCATCGATGTTTACAGTTTTTGATTTTATATTTCTTTTTGCTTTCCTGAGGGTATCGGGATTTTTAAAGTTACTAGCCATTTCAATACATAATTCACGAAATGCGGTTAGTATAGAGGTTTTGTAATTTTCATAAGTTGCCTCAATTCGATGATTAAGCAATTGAAATTTTTCAACAACAGATAAAAGATCCTGAATGCGTAGATTTTCAGATTGAAACGTTTGCTCTAAAAAAAGTTTATCCAGTTTGTCATAATATTCAAAAACAAGATCCCTAAGCTCAATCATCGTCTTTTTTGAATTCTCCTCAAAAAGTATAGATTGTTCGTGAAGAATTGGTTTTATATCTTGTTCAAAATAATAGGATATTGCCCTTCTCAATGGAAAGTCAATGTATTTTTCCTTTTTACTGTGCTGTATGAGAAAGGGAACGGAGATTGACTCATTCGTTTCATAAATATAATTACCAAGGCGCGTTAATAAACCATCTATGCCCTGCAGTAAAATTGCTTCCGCTTCGTGAAATCTGATTTTATTTTCATCCTGTATAGTAACCAGGGTGTTTCGAAGAAAAGAATTTTGATGTTTATCAATTATTTTTGTGTATTCATGTTTATCTGCCGCAACCAGGTCTTTTAATAGCAAATTGTAAAGATGAAATGAAAAACCATGCAGGTCAGTAGTCAGTGTTTCCAACTGAACGCTGGCATTTTTTATCGTGTTAGTGCAAAACTCTCTGCCAATAGACATTAAATCGGCATCGATTTTTTCAATTTTATTTTTAACCAGTTTGATGTCAATTTCCGGAAGTGTTTTTAATTGAGTCTCAATAGAATTTGCATTCCCAATTGGTTTGGATACAGCTCGCTCAACCAGGTTTATTTCGTCAAATTCTGCTGAAGGACTCATAATCAGGATGCTTGCAGGCAATTTGCAGATAGAATTTATTTTTTCAATGTATTCAGGTGTCAGCGAGGTGCCTTTTTGCGACATTCCTAAAAGAATAAGATCGGTATTTGCTGATTCAGTCTGGATAATTTCTTCAAGTTTTCGCGATCCAAAATCGTCGCTAATGACTTTTACTTCAGCCCGTATACGTTTATCAAGCAAAATGGCATTGGTGTTTCGATAAATAGAGTCGTTAAGAGATGAATCGCTGTTAATGATCATGATTCTAACAACAGCATCGCGCCAGGAGCTATCAGATAATAAAAAGTGCAATATGTTAAGAGAAAAGGATAAATGTCGGCCCTTTCCATTCCACCAGATATCGATATTTTCCTTTTTGCCAAAACCATTTGTTTTATCGTAATCGAGAAGCAAGGCGTTCAGTTGCTTTGATTTCAAATCTTTAAGAATTTCAGATAAAAAGAGCGAATTTTCACTGTATTTACCCCATCCCAAAAGAACTGTATTGGGCTCGAAGCCACTAAAACCATAAATGTTTGTAACCGTTTTGATACCTTCGGTAACAGAATTACAATTCAACTGACGTGCAAAATACCCACGTTTTTTATTCGATGTTTGGTTTTCGGCCTGCATGCTATTACTTTCTCCAACCGAAAGGTTGAAATCGGTCAGAGCACCAAGTTTACCCGATAATGCTACGCCCAACTCCACCAAGTGAGGCCTTGCATTTTCGCCCCCGCTAAATAGAATGATGTTAGGACGCCAGTTTCTTTTGTTGTCTTTTTGAAAGCTGAGTTTAAGTAAGGATTTTTTAGCCAGGTTGGTCCAGAAGCTACTCCAAGCGTCTCCACTCTCTAAAATCAATTGTTTGCGTTGCAAGAAAAAATACAATAGCCCCAAAACCACAGTTGCACCTGCCAAAGCAATGAAATCAAGTAATATCATTACAATAAATGCCGACAAGGCACCTAAAATACTTACAAAACGTGGTATTTTAAATGCAGGACGAAAATCAGAACTCGACCAGCTTTCGATTGCTGAAGCCAAATTTAAAAAACCGTAAGTTGTGATAAAAAACATAGAAACAATACGGGCAATAACATCCAGTTCACCAATCAGTATACCTGCTTCGGCGATGACAAATGCGAGTAACAAGGCATTGCGTGGTTCGTTGGTTTTGCCAGTGCCTTTAGCAAATAATTTAGGGGCAATTTTATCCATTGCTATTGCCTGCAATATTCGGGGAGCACCTAAAATACTTCCAAGCGCAGAAGATAATGTGGCACCCCATATTCCAGCAATTACCAAAGACGGGACCAAGGCTATTTTAAAAAGAATTTGAGGATCATTAACCAGGGCATTAGCATCAACCGTTAATGAATAAAATATAGCCAGACCTAAATACACAATGAATCCAATACCAACCGCCATTATTGCACCCAGAGGCAGAGATTTTTTAGGGTCTTTTAAATCGCCCGACATTGACACACCCGCTTCGAAGCCTGTAACAGCTGGGAAAAATATACCAAATAACACCATAAATGGGGCTGCAGTTGCGATTGGCGACAAATGAATTTCGGCAGGGGTAAACTCATGCCGGCCAAAAAATATTGATAGCAGGGATAATCCAATGGCAGCCATGATAAAATATTGCGATTTTATGGCAAGTGATGTGCTAATAAAGGTGATGATGGTTACAGCAAACAGAACGATAGAACCGGTGAGTCTTATTGTATCGATATTGACTTCGAATCCCCAGTATTGGAGGAAGCTTTCGGCGAAACCAATGAGGTATAAACTTACACTGAATGACAGACCTACAAACAAAGCAAGTCCAAGTGTACCACCGATTGGCAAGCCAAGGCTGCGTGAAATCATAAAATAAGTACCGCCTGTTTGTACAGTTTTATCAGTTGAAAGTGAGGCAACGCTTAAACTGGTTGTAATAGATATGATATGTGCAATTACAATAATTCCGATGGTATTAATTAATCCTGCCTGCCCAATAATAGAAGGGAACCGTAAATACATGATAACACCCAGAATGGTCAATATTGAAGGTGTAAACACTCCGGCAAACGTGCCAAACTTTTTTACCTTAGCCATAAAACGTTTTTATTTAGGTTTATCTGTAATGATGTGAATGTAATACTGAACAAAAGGAATTTGAATGCTGTTAAATTTTTCGAAATAGATAGCTGAAGAAGGTCAGAGAGAATTATCTCATACCTTAAAACCTTCTTTAAACCACTCCAATGTTCCATTTCTTCTTTATTGTTTGAAGATTATAAAATGGTGTCAGGCTAAGAGCCAGTATTTAAAAGCAAATTCATAGTAAAACAGGCTTTTATTTCTGTTAACTACTGCCTTGCCTTCCTTGAATAAACATACTAAATTTATTGTGTTTTTTCACTACTGCCTATAAATTAATGTTAAAAATCCAATTTCAATTATAAGCAATCTTCAGCCAGCTTCGCCTCATCCGGCTGAAACAAATCCCAGAGTTGGTTAGCCTTGAATAGTACGCTTCAATTTATTGGGGTCTTACCAAAAACAAGGTGAAAAGATTTTTTCGTATGAGAGTAGTAATGTCCGTCAATTCACAAAGGCTGTTGCAGCCATCCAACTGTCCAAATATCAGAACATACATCTGAGCATAAAAAAATAATATATATCTGTCGAGTAAAATTACAAAAGGTGCCCTATGAAAACATTTAACCATCAATAAATCGTTGCTTGCATGCGCTTTACATTTGGGCAAAGGTTGAACTAAACATTGCACCAAGTTTCACAATAACAACAGTTTCGTATACTGCTTTTGTAAGAGACTCGGAACAAGATTATTTAGGGGCTTCTGAAAGATAAATAACATACATCGAATCGGTTATTTAGGTGTAATTCTGTTGTCTATAAATAACCGCCTCAGAGAAACGTAAGTTCTTTGAAACCATTGAAAATAATATTTCTATCAAAAAATGGCGTTAAGAATTGGTGCGCAGCGGAAATCGACGAAGTCCTTTGAATGACAATATGCCTGAGTCAAATTGAGATTGTTTGCCGTTAAAAAGCCCGCGTAGTAAGTTAGGCAAGTCTTTCGCGGGGTTTAGGCAAACGAGCTTATTTTTAGCCATTTATATGCAGCGGCGGCTTTCTTGGCTGCGCCAAGCGGCAGAGCCGAGTGCTCTGTTTACTCTCTGCAGCTGTAGTGGAGCGCAGCGATCATGAGGGCCAATGAAAACAGACATGTCCCGAATAAAGAGAGTAAAAGCCTGCCCGGCTCGAGGACAAATTATTGAAATGGATGGGGTTTGTTGATATTTTCACCAAGCCCTTTATATGGATCATTCATTTAAATTGGTACTTTTTCCCATGTCGTACTGTTTTGTTTTAGTAATTAAATGTTGTCATAACGAGTGGTTCTTCAAAATGTACGCAGGGAAATTACTTACTGCATACTTTTGATTATAAACGGTCAAAATAAAAGTGAAAAAGCAAAGATTTATAGATAGAAAATTGTGTATTTTTGCCTTTTTCAAGAGATAAAAATGCTTTTTTTTGGTTTGGTTTTATTGCCAATTAAAAAATGTTGGCCATCCCAGAGTTAATGATCATGTTAAGTAATTTTTTAATGTTTGATATGCAAAAAATTGATAATGTAAGAATCGATTATATTAAGACTTGTGATTATGAGGACATAAAGAGTGCTATGATTGAATCATATTCCAATATGCCTGGAGCCTATTGGAAAGAGAAGCACATTAAAACGTTGATTGAAATTTTTCCGGAAGGACAAGTTGCTATAAAAGTGGATGAGGAATTAGCCGGTTGCGCGTTATCGATCATTGTTGATTACAAAAACTTTGAACCGAAACATACATATTCTGAAATTACCGGAAATTATTCATTTAATACACATACCGCTTCTGGAGATATTTTGTATGGAATTGATGTTTTTATAAAACCAAAATTTAGGGGTTTACGCTTGGGGCGGCGATTATATGATTATCGAAAGGAGCTTTGTGAACGTTTGAATTTAAAGGGGATTGTTTTTGGAGGAAGAATTCCAAATTATCACAAGTTTTCCAGTCAAATTACACCTAAAGAATATATTGAACAAGTACGTAAAAAGGAAATACATGATCCAGTATTGGATTTTCAGATGTCCAACGATTTTTATCCCCAAAAAGTATTAAAAGGTTATTTGGAAGGCGATAAGGAATCAAACGAATATGCAGTTCTATTAGAATGGAAAAATATTTATTATGAGAAACCTTCCCATAAAACATCTGTGAAGAAAACCATTGTTAGACTTGGACTAATACAGTGGCAGATGAGAGCCTATAAAGACCTCGATGATGTTATGCAACAAGCTGAATATTTTATTGACGCTGTTTCTGGTTATCGATGTGATTTCGTATTGTTTCCCGAGTTTTTTAATGCTCCACTCATGGCGGAATTTAATCATTTAACAGAGCCTGAGGCTATTCGAAATCTTGCGGAGTATACAGATAAGATAGTTTCAATATTTAGGAACTTGGCTATTTCATATAATATTAACATTGTTACTGGAAGTATGCCTGTAATTGAAAACAGCAATTTGTATAATATTGGCTTTTTATGTAAGCGGGATGGAGGTGTTGAACGATATGAAAAGCTGCATGTAACACCCGACGAAGCAAAAGTATGGGGTTTACAAGGTGGAGAAAAAATTCAAACTTTTGATACCGATTGTGGTAAGATAGGTGTTCTTATTTGCTATGATGTTGAATTTCCCGAATTAAGTAGATTGTTGGCCGACGAGGGGATGGATATTCTATTTGTTCCCTTTTTAACTGATACTCAAAATGGTTATTCTCGTGTTCGAAATTGTGCCCAAGCCAGGGCTATAGAAAATGAATGTTATGTGGCCATTTCTGGCAGTGTAGGCAATTTACCTAAAGTACATAACATGGATATTCAATACGCACAATCCATGGTATTTACTCCATGTGATTTTTCGTTTCCTACTAATGGTATAAAAGCTGAGGCTACACCGAATACCGAGATGATTTTGATTGCTGATGTTGATATTAGTATGTTGCGCGAGCTTAATCAGCACGGAAGTGTAAGAACACTTTCTGACAGAAGAAAGGATCTTTATTCGATCGTTAAAAATAATAAACAAACAACACCAGTCATTTAATCTCTGTTGATGAAATAAAAAGAATTTGAGGCTGTCTATGAAGCAATTGTCAAAGCAACGAAACTTATGAATTGCAACTAATTATCCTTTATACTACTCCTAAATCCCTAAAAGGAGACTTAAGTCTCCCTTTTTGAGCTTAGCCGCCAAGCTAAATGATTTAAGGAAAGAAAAAACGTTGATTATGAGTGTTGTAGCAATTCGAAAATAGTAAGGAAGGTGCTAACCCTTTGTGCTAAAATTGGTAAATAAAATTGATTTGGCTTTTTCCGAAGACTTTATTGTTATGAGCAAAGTCACATGTGCAAATTTATTCAGCGCAGTTCAAAATTGTCAGCCATGAAGTTCCTTGACTTGATGTTGTACAATTCGTCAAATAACAAATGCTTGAGCCTGAATTAACTTTCTGTTGAGGCCTCAATGTGTATGGTGTCATTATATCAAAGCAAGGGTTGAATCAGTGGGGGAAGGAAAATGCCACAGGTTTCCTTTCCTTCTTGCTTCAGAAGTAATTGATGAGCCCGATTTCGGAAACCCTTGATGTTAGTCTTATGAAGCAATTTTCGCGGATCAGGGTTAAGGATTCAACTAAATTCGACATCCATGAACAACTGCGGGATTGGTTGCCTGGATTCAGAGGAAGTGCTTCCGCTGCCAGTACCTGCATGCAATGCAAGTTTGACTTGAAAAGCGGGAGGTGGCTTGATTTGTCTCTGATGCCCGGAAATGTGCTTGATTCAATGAATGAATTTACAAAATACGATGACATCCACAAAGGGGAATTGATCCTTCATAACCTGGGTTATTTCACTTTGGAACTGTTAGGAGAAATCCAGAAAAAAGGAGCATGCTATTTGTCCCGCCTGAATGTTAAAACCACTATGCATGAAAAGCTTGGAGAAGTGTTGATTGAGCTTGATTTTGGGAAACTTTACCTACTCATATTGAGGAACGGAATCACCCGAATGGAGACGAATGTGTTTATGGGGAAGATAATAATTTGCCAACAAGATTGTCCATTGAACTGTTGCCAGTCGAGGTCTATGAACAACGTGTAAATAAGACAATGGCATACCACCGTAAAAAAGGGTAAAATACAAGCTCTGAGCATCTTGATCGGTCAAGGTTTAATCTGTTTGTGACCAATGCCGGGGGAGGATGTATTGTGTGCCTCGTCAATCCTATTGTTTTACAAAATGAGATGGTAGGTCGAGTTGATCTTCAAGGTATGGAAGTCACCTTTGGCATTCAAGCCACGAAGAAGATGAAATCTAAACGTTTTTTGTGTCAATTGCTCGCAAAGTTTTTGCTGATCATGATCAATGGGTAGATTATTCTGGCCTACCGGATTGGGATCTACAAGAATGAGGGACACTTTCTCTGTATTGACAAATGCTTTAAAACATTAAAGAGTAATGCGCATAAGGTTCGGGATATAATAAAAAAGTCTGGTTGCACAGCAGAAACAACTAATTCAATGGATTGGAAGAATATTTGCTTAAAAACATTGGCTTGAGAAGCGAAATGAGAAGGTTTGCTATGAAGAAATAATTGACCCAAAACTTTCATTATTAGGTTGTTAATGGTGTAATTGTAAAAGAAAAAGGGAGGTGCCACCTAGAAATAACACCTCAATATCACTTAATAATAAAAAATTCTTTGAGAAGAATTAAGTTACAAAATTATACCCGACTCGCCAATTCAGTTGGGGAAAAAATTTGTAATATAATTATTATTAATACTATAAAATACTGATTTGATAGCTATGCCCTGAAGGCACTATAGCCACCCTTTAGAGATTTTAAGGGGGTGGAACGAAACTGAAATTTCCAATTTAAATTTTTATTGTTTGCAGGAAAACTTTTGGGACACACCCCCAAAGTATAAAAATTATTCCATTATAACCAATGGTTTAATCTAATCAATAAATCAAACAAACCGCTGGTTCATTTTCTATTTCAAAGAAAAAAACTTTATCCTCTCGCGCTAGCCATCCAAGTGCCAAGTAAAGTTCTTTTTCTTTAAAATTTGATTTTTGTTCCAAATCTGAAATTTTAACCTCTCCGCTTTCATCTAATATTTGATACAGCTTACCTGCATCGAATCCAATCTTAAATTTTTCCATACCATTGTATTTTATATTTTTTTCTTCAAAATATCATCCTCAAAATACGAAAAAAATAGAATAAAGGCAAATTGTTCGATTGTCGAATAAGATTAAACATTCAGGGGCTTAAATTAAAATGATCTCAATGAAAACTTTTCCCCATCACGACTGCTTTTATTGAATCAACAGCAAAATTTGTGTTGTAACGAAAGTCACTACAAAATAAATCCGCCTGGTTGGGGGCTTATCATATACCAAATTAGGATTTATTGTTGTATCCACTTATTCTAAGCTGAGAACCGCAATTGCTGCAAAAATTCGATGTCGAATTGTTAATTGATCCACATCGAAAGCAAATCTCTTTTTCTTCTGATGTCTTTGATATTTCTACTGTTATAATTCCTGTAGGAACAGCAATTATGGCATAACCAATTATCATGGCAAAAGATGAAATGAATTTTCCTAAAATTGTATGAGGAACAATATCTCCATAGCCTACTGTTGTTACGGTAATTATTGCCCAATAAATACTTTGAGGGATACTAATAAAGCCGTTTTCGCCATTTTCAACAACATACATAATTGTGCCTAAAAGAATGACTATAGTAAGCACTGCCGAAAAGAATATCCCGATTTTGTAGGAACTTGCTTTCAGTGCTCTCAATAAAATAATGGCTTCCCGATTGAAACGAACAAGCTTTAAAATTCTGAAAACCCTAAGCAAACGCAAAATTCGTACAACAAGCAGATAATGATATCCGTAAAAGAACAGACTTACATATGTTGGAAGAATTGCAAGCAAATCAATAACACCCCAAAAACTTAAAGTATAGCGAATTGATTTGGGGCTTATGTATATTCGCATAAAATATTCAATGCTAAATATTACAGTAAAAACCCATTCAATACTGTAGAATTCATTTTTAAATTTCAGGTTTAAGTATGGGACACTGTCTAATACTGCAACAAAAATGCTTAGTATAATACACCAAAGCAGCAAAACGTCAAAACGTTTCCCAGCTTTTGTGTCGCTTTCAAAAACGATTTGATAAAGACGATGTTTATTTACCATTCTTGTCATCCAACTTTACATTAAAACTCGGTGCTTTATAGTCGTTTGGCAAATAGTTGGTAGGAATTGTTGTCATATTGCCATCTCTAGCTGCACGGTAGTGTGGGGAAAGAATTTCAATACCCCTTTCATTGCATACATCTTGAATATTTTGGTGCAGATTTGAATATATTAATGCTTGTTTCCCCGCCTCTCTTATATATGCATTAATCTGGTATGAAACATAAAAATCGTCAAGACTGGTTTGCAAGACAAAGGGTTTGGGCTCGTCGAGGATTAAATCTGATCTCATCGCAGCATCAATTAATGCTTGATGCATAATCGTCCAAGGTACATCATAGCCAATAGTAACAGTTGTGTGAATGATTAATCCTTTTTCCATCGCCTCGCTACTGTAGTTTGTGGTATTACCATTAAGTACTGATGAATTGGGTATAGTAATCACTTCATTTTTAATTGTTCTTACTCTTGTAACTAACAGTGTTTTTTCAACAACATCACCTGTAATATCTCCGATTCTTATCCGGTCACCAATTTTAAAAGGCCGCATGTAGGTTATTACCAATCCAGCAATCATATTTGAAATAGCTGATGATGAACCTAAAGAAAATAGAATCCCTACAAAAACAGAAACACCCTTGAATATATTTGAATCAGAACCTGGTAAATAAGGGAATATTAAAACAAACATAAACGCATACAGTAGAAATTTTACGATACTGTAGGTCGGCATCGCCCAATCGGAATGAAAGCCAGATATTTTTAGTTTCTCAGCTTCAATTTCATGAAAAATATACCTTACAAAGCGTATTACATACTTCATTACAAAGTAAATAACAAAGATGCTAAACAAGTTGGGAAGGTATTTCCATATAGCAATTAAAACGCCTTTAAATGGCGACCAAATAAGATGAAATAGTGCATCTGCCCATTCGCGCGAAAATGGGAATATGCTGAAAATAACGGGCAATGTGATATAAAGTAAAACCGCATAAACAATCCATCGAAATATCTTTACTAAAAACAAAACAATCTGCAATTCCTGTTCGGCTGTCAAAAATGTATAATCCTTGTAGGACAAATTCTTTAGCAACTGATCTTTTTTAGACTGGAAAATAAGCAAAAGTTCTGAATAACCTTTGCCAATAAGCCAAATCATTGCCCAAGCAATCCCGACAACGAGTAATACCATACCAATCCTTGAAATAAGTTTTAACCAGCTATTTTCTTTTTTTGCTTCAATTATGGAGTTTTTTATAGTTTCTTTAAATGTTTGGGCTAATTCGTGCATGCTTTTGTCATACCAAATAGCATCGTTTTCTGAAATGCTCATTAAAATTAATTCACCATAAACTATGTCATAGGAGTTTTCTGATTTAATGACCAAAATTGAATCAATCGTTAGAAAATCATCTTCGTAGAGCTTTTCAATTTTTTTGCTTACATTTAAGGCTCTTTCGTTGGGAGTGGAAGATCCAATTTTTGAATAAACAATAAATAGAGTATCTTTCATTGCTCCGATAACAGGATAACCTTTGGCTATGTCACGTAAAGATGCAATTTGTGCTTTCTTATCTTCTATTCTTTTCTTCTCGTTTTCATCGATAGATTTTAGCTGTTGCAGTAATTCTTCTTTTTGCAGATTATCAGTCGTTTTTAGTTTTAACAATTGTGCCTCCAACTCTACTTTTTTTATAGAATCTGAAATCCTCTGCTTTTCAACCTCTGCAAGTTTTTGGTTATACTCTTGCAGGACTATATTATTTAGGGAGTCATTGCCTTGAATCAAACTATCAGTTTGTCCATAAGATGCAACGCTTAATTCAAGAATAAACATCATTGCAATGATTCGTAAAGAATTTCTCATATTTATAGTTTTGAGCTACCAATTTACAAAAAATCATCAACAAGTTTGCAATCATACGCAATCAATAACAGTGCGATGAAGCTTATTAGTTTTAAAAATGATCCTTTTCATTGCTTAGCGGTAAACCCAATTCCAATACCACTTTATTCCTGGTTAAGAAAGATTGCATTCGCTTGATTATACATCCTGATTTTTCTACATTTTTTTTGTAAGCGGCTCCGACCAATCCGCCTGATTCTGAAGGCTCCGGACTTCTGTTTTATTTTACCCCCATCACCAGCGATTACCAATTAGTTGCACTCACATCTGTTGCTTGCGCTTTCCAAAAAAAAGTAACCGTTTGCGCTTGGCGCAGCCAAAAATTCGCGTCCTTGACTCCGTTGATCTTCGATTCATGGACAACCAAAAACTCAAAACACTTTAACCCAAAACAAATCAACCCCCAGCTAACTCAACAAAACACCCCATTGGAAAAACAACCCCATGTGCTTCAACACCAAAATATCCAAATCAAAACAGGAAATCACCAAACATTTCAACATCGAACCCGATGGTTGGAAAGACATTCCATTCACCCCGGGCAATTTCAACGCCTTCACTCATCCGCAAACACCCATCATTTGCCAGCCCAACCACATCGAAACAGCGGAGTGGGGTCTTATCCCAACCTGGGCCAAGGACAAAACCATTCAGGCCAGCACCCTCAATGCCCGTATCGAAACCCTCACCGAAAAACCATCCTTCAAAAACAGCATCAACAATCGTTGCCTCATCATTGCCGATGGCTTTTACGAATGGCAATGGCTCGATGCCAAAGGCAACCGGAAACAAAAATACCTACTCGAACTGCCGGGCTCGAGCCTCTTCACCTTTGCCGGACTCTTTTCCGATTGGACAAACCCTTTAACCGGCCAACCCTTGCGCACCTACACCATCACCGCTGGCGCGGATTTGCAATCTGTGCCATCATACCGCTAATCAAATCAACCATCTACCCAGGAAACGCATGCCCGTCATCGTCCAAAACCAATACCAATGGCTTCAAGGCAGCTCCCTGGTAATGGCCAACCACCACCTCATCGCCCATAAGCTATAGGCACCCCCAACCATCCAAACACTTTTTTAGTCCCAGCCACCCCTCAAGCACTCCCGCTGGCGCGGATTTGCAATCCGTGCCAACATACCACTAATCAAATCAACCATCTATCAAAAGAAACGCATGCCCGTCATCGTCCAAGACCAATACCAATGGCTTCAAGGCAGCTCCCTGGTAATGGCCAACCACCACCTAATCGCCCATAAGCTATAGGCACCCCCAACCATCCAATCACTCTTTTAATCCCAGCCCCCCCTCAGTCACTTCCTGTACCACCTTTATCTTCGCCGGCCATCCCTCAACTCCAGCAACTCTGCAAGGCAGGTCATTAATTGGTGGCTCTTCCATCACACCCATAATGTGTTAGTGGCGCATAAAACAGACAAAACAAATCCCGTAAGCCCATAAAATAGGAGGGAGTTTCAAGCAACTGACCCCAAGCATACTATTGAAAAACTCAGGCAAACACAACCACATCCAAACGAAAAAATCCGTTTTAATCTGTGTTCCCCTTTCCGTTCAGTGACTCCGTCGATCATGGATTCTCAGACACCCCACTGCATCAGTTCATTTTTTATTTTATTCCCCAATAAAGTAGTGGGACTACTCCAATAGGGGTATATTTAAAACATATCATCATAATTTACATGGTGATGACCAACCACCACCTCATCGCCCATAAGCTGGAGACACCCCCAACCATTCAAACACTCTTTTAGTCCCAGCCACCACTCAAGCACTCCCTGTACCACCTTTATCTTCACCGGCCATCCCTCAGCTTCAGCAACTCCGCAAGGCCGGTCATAAGGCATTCCTCTTCCTCTTTCGGCAAGCCGGGTGCCAGCCCATGGTGGCAGGTGCAGGAGGCAAACTCCTATAGGTGCCTGCACCCGCCACCATGCCAAAGGTTGGTCTTCCCCCTCTGTGCCAACGCTTCTACCATCCAGGTTCCCCGCATCACCACCACCGGCCACCATTTTCCAACGTTCCAGCACCAGTGCCACGCTCCGGCACATAGATGGGAAAGCCCAAGGCTGGCACCCCTCTTGCGGCTCAATCGTCATCGTCATGGCAGCTTCCCCAGTGCTGGCGGCAGTGGTGTCGGCCCCTCCGGTTCCACCACCACCTCCGCCATCCCTGCCGCTGCCCACTCGCTGCGCGCCGGCTGGTCGCTCGGGCTGCGGCCTGCCAAGCGGTGCCACGGCTGACAATCACCACTGCATGTTCCTAGCAGCCAATCAGCCACGCCTGCCACCGCTAGGCAGCCCTTGTGTTCAAGAAACATATGCCATCCACCGGCTTCGTCCCTCAGCCTCTCAGTCTGCCACCCTTCGCTCCACGCGCGGCGGCGCGCATATCGCTGCGCGGCAAGCCACTCCACTGCGTTCCGTTCCCCTGCCGCTCGCTCCCAAGCCGCCCTTAACTTCCTGACGCAATCCCAACATCTCCGTCACCCACACCAAAAACCTGAGTTTTGAACCTTCGGAATAAGAGAAGACAATTTTCACATTGTTGGTGCCAATTCATTAGGGTGGGATAGGAGAGGAGCCTGTTCTGTATCAATGGAAAATTAATCGGGAACGTTCTAAATCCGAACCCAAAACTCGTTAACTTTTTAACTCTTCAACTTTTCAATACAACCAACTCCGCAACTCTAAACCCGCCCAGTCAAGCCGCAAACAAATCTATCTCTCCGGTGCGCGTCAGGGCTTTGGCCATCCATTCCGCCATAACAAAAGAAAACATCAGCCCAAAACCCAAACGCCACACCTCCGATTTCTGTCGGCTGTTTGCGACTTGATCAGGCTCACTTCGCCAACACCAAAAACTCCCCAACTCAGAACTCAAAACGCCGCAACTTATGATTCCCGCCAAATCAATGCGTAAACAAGATCTCATTCCGTCGGCTGGCCTCAAGGTCAAGCCACAGGTTTTGGCGGAAATTTTCAACACTGGAATTCCAGGAGCGAAAATTTCCGCCAAAAACCTTGACCCTGCACCGCCGGAATAGAAAAGGGTGGTTTACGCATTAATCTGGCTGGTGCATTTAGCGATAGAAGAAGGGCACCTGCAGAGACAAATCACCAACCAAAAGAGAATCACTTCATTAATACGTTGCGTTATATAAATTACAATGAAAATAAAACTATTACTCATAATCCGTTATGTTGCAACATAAAAATAGAACTCATACACCAACAGACAAAACTCAGAACCCAAAAACCATCAACAAAAAAAGACAGGCAAAGAACGACCTGCGAAGAACGACTGACAACCGACGCCCTACGAAGAACGAAAAAGCCCCCCAGGCCATCCTGGAGAGCTTCCGTCAAATCAAACACAAACACGCCCGTTGGCGCCGGTATCTTAAGGCATTTCGCCATCCGAAGAATCCGCTTGATTCCTCTGGTTCCTCTTGCGCAGGAACAGCCGCTTCATCAGGAATGAGACGAAGAAACTCACCACTGCCCCCACAGCCGACAGAACCACCGTGGAGATCACATCGGCAGCCGACAGATTCGCAATGAAACCCGTCAAAGTGCCGCCGAAAAACCCGGCCTGCTGCGCCCGCTCCACAACCTGATGGTTCATGATGAGGTCAGTTTAATGCGTTAAACAACACCCAAGGTGTGAACCACCCGCAACGCATTGCTGGCGCCGTTGTTCATCTTGTACTGCACACCGTTCACCGACTGGTAGAACATCACACCCAGCATCAACACGATGGCGCCCGTGCTGTTGGCGTTCAACTGCGCCTGAATGGTCAACGCCTCCTGGTTCTGCAGCGACAGATCAATTGCCGGGCTCTGGCCACTGGCCGTGTTGTAGTTCAAACCATCGAAATCAAACTCCCCGGCAATCAACACCAGTTGCGCATGGGTAGCACCCTCCGGCTTCTGGAAATTCATTCCGGGATTGAAAGTCGCCACATTCACCTCGCCAAGGCCGGTTTCCCGATTGAACTCAACCACATAACTGCCCGAGAACACCTTGTCCAGATTGGATCCAAAGTTGAACTCAAAACCATTCAACAGATCCAACTGGCCCGCCATCACCAGCCGCTCACCCCTGGGAGAAACGGAATCCGTCTTGACCACCTTCGAAAAGAGCGAAGTCAACCGCCCGCTCATCCGGTTGTCAGCCGTCATGTAGAGCCTTTCGCGGAATGCATCCCGCAACAGCTTGCCGGCCTTGATCGCCCGCAGGAACTCCCGGCCATTCTCACGTGTCCGCTCGAACCGCGGATCTGTTTTCAGCCGTTCACCATCAATACCCCCTTTGGTCCGGGCCAGGTAGCTTCCTTGATTCTTATAGAACGAGAGGCTCCCGATGCGCCCTTTCAACTTGATAATACCCTCTTGCCTTGCCATAACTAAATGATTTGAAAGATTAACAACACCAATCTACCAACCAGTTCATTAAAAGTCAAATAGCCATGCACCACCTGTCCCATAATGGGAAAAGTGTCCCCAAAAAGTCCCGAATGAAACACTATTTTATGCTAAATTTACACCAGTGGAAAGAACCAAAAATGAAAAACGACAGGACAATGAGAACCATCCAAACAGGCATCCAAAACCATACTTCAGGTATGGTTCAGGTATGGATACAGTATACTTACGGTATAGATACAGTATAGATACAGTATGGATGGTGTATCAAAACGGTAAAAACAGATCATGAAACAGCAGAGGATTTGCATATACGCCAAGGACATCCAGCGCATCACCGGTAAAAGCCTCAAGACCGGCCACCGCATCCTGCGCCAGCTGCGGAAACAGTTGGGCAAGCAGCCCCACCAATTCGTCTCCGCCAAAGAGTTCGCCCGCTTCGCCGGATTGGACGAAGAAACCGTGCTAAAATACCTTGACAATTAGAATCGCAAAACGTATCAAAATTGTTTCAACCACACAAAAAAATGAAAGAAACAGGCATAAAAATAATCAAATGGTTGCATTTGAAACAAGGCCGTTGACCAACCCCAATTCATTCTTTCATTCTCCAACAAAAAGCACCGAACCATTCAAAAAATAGCCTATTTCCTACAACATAATTTCCAGCGCGATATAATCCAGTTTAACACTGGTTGAAAACCTGTGGCCATTTGCATGGGAATGAATGATTCCAAATTAAAAACCACAAATTCAAATCACACAAAAACCACCAAAATATAGCAATCCATTCAGAAGAACTTCATAACTTTGCTCCAGCAACATGAAAAACTGACGAGTTCATTTAAGCACAAAATGATTGCGAACAGGACGGTGAACACGATTTTACCAACCTTTGTAAAATATTGAAAACAAACAGATTGCAGATAGGGTATATGATCCCTCCGAGATCACAAAGATGATATCATCTAACGCTAATAGCCTGTAAATTGATTGATTTACAGGCCATTTTTATTTCACTCAAAACCATCTTAACACCTTTAAATGCAATAGGAATTAAAAATGCTGGTGAGTGATTAGGTGAGTGATTTTTTTTCGTAAATTTAATAACAGGACATTGTGCAAGCCAGCGTCCGTATAAAAATTGCTTAAGGTGGTATTTTGATTTCCAATAGTGTTTTTTGATGTTTTTTGACACCAAACGGGTGATTTTTTTCACCATTTAACGTCAAATTAACACAAAGACCTATGAATGCGTCAACTCAAACATTCGGAATTTGTTTCGTGCTGAGAAACAACACAACAGCCAAACAAGAGGCGTTGATCCATGCCCGGATAACTGTGGATGGCAAGCGCGCAGAATTCTCACTCAAGAGAAACATCAATCCTGCCAATTGGAATCAGGCCAAAGGTTGCGCCAAAGGCAGCAAGGAGGAGTTTCGTTCCCTCAACAGCTATCTCGAGCAGGTCAGGCGACGAATCCTCGAATGCAGGGAGGAGCTCCTACTAGACGATCAAGAGATTACTCCGGTTACCATCAAAAACTTGTTTCTGGGCTCAGGACCTGACGAAAAGAAGCTCTCTCATCTTTTCGAATACCACGCCACTATTAGTGACAACCACTTGGCTATTGGAACAATCCGCCATTACGGCCCCACACGCAAATACCTTTTCGATTTTCTGCAGGAGAAAAGGGGTGCTAACGACATCAGCATCAAACGAATTGACTACAAGTTCCTGGTCGATTTTGAAATGTACATCAGAACTAAAAACGGCAATGATCCCAGCAAACCTATGTGTAACAACACCGCCATGAAGCACCTCTGTCGGCTCAGGAAACTCATCAACCTGGCCATCAAATTAGAATGGATCGATCGCTCACCGTTCAGATCCTTTTCACTGCGCTACGACCAAAGAGAAAGGGGGTTTCTCTCCACCGAGCAACTACAGGCAATTGAGGAGATGGATTTCAAAACACAAAGGCTAAGCCAGGTGAGAGATATGTTTATTTTCAGCTGCTATACAGGCATTTCATTTTGTGACATTATGAAGTTGAAAACAGATAATGTCTCCATCGGAATTGACGGCTACAGGTGGATTGTTTTCAAACGACAAAAAACCGCCACATCCGTTAAAATACCGTTGTTCGACAAAGCAGATGCAATACTAAATAACTACTTAGCACTCGGCAAAGAGAAGAAAAGCGAGTATTGTTTTCCAAGGATCTCAAATCAGAAAACAAACATCTATCTGAAAGAGGTGGCTGACCATTGCGGATTGGATCTGAACCTCACTTTCCACATGGCCCGTCACACGTTTGCCACAACCATCACACTTTCCAATGGATTACCCATTGAGACGGTCAGTAAACTTTTAGGCCACACGAAAATCGCAACCACCCAAATTTATGCAAAGGTGGTGGAGGAGAAGATCAGTCATGATGTCAATAATTTGAGATCAAAAATGAACGAACCAAAACTTAAAATTAAAAATATGAATTGCTAAACAAAACAATTATATTTGGGTTAACAATTTGGCATTGCATGAGTTATGAATTACAAGCAATGCCATTGGTTAACCTAAATTTCGAACTATGAAAAGTGATTTTCCATTAATAAACGATGTTGTATCGCTACAAAATGAAGAAATTGTTCAGTCCTTGAATAGGAGGAAAATTGATCATTTTATCAATCATATTAAATCCCAATTGGCATTGATATGCCTCGATAACGAGGATATTTCTAAAATAAAGTTATCAGTTAGTTTGTTGGTTAATGAATTGATCACCACATCAAACTTGATTTCCCAACGAATAAAACAAAAACCAGGCATAGTTTTTCGTCTAGCTCTCAAAAGGTTTTCTACACTTCATCACCTGAACAAGGAGTTGAATCACCTTTTTCATCATATTCAAAACAACTACATCAACTTCATTGATTACAACGCAGAAGCACCTGACATTATCCGAGAGGAGACAATAGCCTTCATCGCAGAAGCACTACCGGTGCTGGAAAATCACTTTTTTAAATTGGAAATTGATCAAATATTCACTAATTGCCTTCTCGATCCTCTCCGCGATATAGCAAGCAATAACGACCAGCACCATACTTTCTTGCGCGTTTTCTACCTTAAAAAACACTGCAAGAAACTTTTAGATTTCCGCAATTCAACTTATCCTATAAAAAACCACCACCTCGTATTATGCAAAATCCTTTTGGAAGAGAACTACAATTCACACGCTTTTCTCCACTGTCTTTGCCTCTATATCAACCAGCAAATTGACGAAAAAACTGATGTTGAGGCAAAGCTATTGGCCTTAAATAAATACCGAATGTTCATAAACCAGGCGGCTACCACAACAAACCAGGCGTACTCGCCAAACTATGCCAGCGCCAGGGATTTTATGCTCAACTACATACTGGAATGGATCAATTTTTACGGTGAAACCCCAATAAAAGCTCAGACCACAGAATTAAAATCACAGGTGGAACTGGAAAAAATCAGACTCAAAATAACATCAAAACAAGCGGCTTGCTTTTTCAATGCCCTATATCACGGCAATCTATTTTATGAAGAAAAAATAGGTCTTTTTATCGAAAAAATTGCTTCTCATTTCCTAGTCAACTCCAACGAGGAAATCAATCCTACGTCATTTAGAACTTTTTTCTACAGCCCAGATCCTGATATTAAAGAGATTACCAAAAAGCATTTTTGCGAAGGGATAAATCACATCAATGAAGATAACCCATTGAAAAACAAGAACAAACCCTACTGATTTTTAATTTAACAAATTTTAGGTAATGAAAATTCAAGACTAAACACCTAACAATCAAAGTTTTGTATTTTTCAAAATCATCCCAATTCATTATTTTTCGCTTGTATATCATTGATATACAATCAATTAATATTGTTTATATAAATTTTATAAATGGATTTTCATTGCATTGTCTCGAAATTTGAGTTGTCATTTTAAACACGAAGCACCATGGCAACTCAAGAGATCACCTTAAGCGACTTGCAACAATTCAAACAGGAGCTGCTTTCCGAGATTCAGCACCTCATTAAAGATCAACAACCCTCCGCATTGCCCAGATGGGTTAAGTCAAAAGACATCTTACAGATTCTCAATGTTTCGCCTGGCACACTCCAGCGGATGCGTGCCAACGGAGAACTGCCATTTACAAAAATCAACCGGTGTATTTTCTACGATCTAGAGGAAATCAACCAAAGATTGGCAAGCCGACAGAAGAATAATGCCAACATATTGTAAATCGGTTCTTATGAAACCTTCACTACCGCCACCGGTCAATTACATCCAGCACCTCAATCAGTTATTCGATCTTTTTGATGTGGACGACCGAATATCGGTCTATCACATCGCCCTCTACCTGGCTCTGTTCAGAATATGGAATATGAATCAGTTTTTGAACCCGATTGCAATAAACCGTTCAACCATCATGAAAACATCCAAGATCTCATCCACCAAAACATACTCCAAGGTGATCGACGAACTGGGGCAATGGGGTTACATCGACTACACTCCATCCAAGACAAAATTGTTTCAAAGTAGGATTCACATGTTTCCCACATGTTTACTAGGGAAACATGTCATGCCCCACTTATATAAACATATAAACAATAAATATATAAATATAGGGCAAAAAGAAATTTTTGATTTCGAACAGGAAAATGAATCAATACCCAACGAAATTCCAAAACAAGAAATCAGCCCTGAGGAAAATGCAACTTCCCGAACGCAAAACATCCCGCCATTGGAGCACGTCAAAATCTATTTCAACGAAAAAGGCATCAGTGAAACCGAGGCCGAAAAATTCTTCAACCACTACGAAGCCTTGGGTTGGGTCACCTCTTCAGGAACCCAAATGGATAAAACGGACGAAGTTGTGCCACTCATTTCGGTTCAAGATGTGCCAGTTGTTTCGGTCGAAAGTGTGCCATTGTTATTAGGCAATTAGTTTTCGTTTCGGTTCAAGTTGTGCCATCTGTTTCGGTTCAAGTTGTGCCACTGAAATAAAAAAAGAATGATTTCTATCTTGTCGCTTTAAAACCAAAGCGATATGGCTGCAAAAAAGATAGACATCATGGATGTACGACAATTAATTCAGTTAAAGAGCAAGGGCGAGAGCAACCGTAGCTGTTCTTCCATTTTAGGGATTCATCGCAATACGGTAAATTATTACGTTCGGCAACTTAATGCCACAGGCAACCCATACTCCCAACTTCAGTTGCTTACGGATAGCCAGTTGAAGGAACTTTTCCCAAGCCGGACGCTGTCGGACAGTGACCGATATGAAGAATTGGCACAATACTTTTCTTACTTCAAGCAGCAATTGCTCCTTCCTGGAGCGACACGTGAAGTGTTGTGGAAAGAATACCTTCAGAAACACCCCGAAGGCTATGGTTACACCCAGTTCAACGAACACCTGAACACCTGGCTTGGGCAAACCAAGGCGAGCGGAAAATTCACCCATAAAGCCGGTGATAAACTGCTGGTTGATTACTGTGGCCAAAAACTTCAGGTCGTTGACAAATCCACCGGTGAAATACAGGATGTTGAAGTTTTTGTTGGGATACTTCCCTGTAGTGGCTACACTTATGTCGAAGCCAGTACCAGCCAGAGGCGGGAGGATTTTATCAGCTCGGTCAACAACTGCTTCAGATTCCTGGGTGGAAGCACCAAAGTCATTGTGCCCGACAACCTGAAGTCGGCCGTCAGCAAGGCCAGCAAGTATGAACCCATACTAAACAAGACGCTCAAAGACCTGGCTCTCCATTACGGGTGCGCCATCAATCCAACACGATCCTATTCGCCCCAGGACAAAGCCATGGTCGAAGGGGCTGTGAGGCTGGTGTACCAGCGCATCTACTTCCCTCTGCGCAATATGACCTTTTTCGGTCTGGACGAGCTAAATGCACAACTGCACATTGAGCTTGAAAAGTACAATGCCTACCTGATGGAAACCTACCAGGCCAGCCGCCGCAAACTGTTTGTCGACCTGGAGCAGGAATACCTTCAGCCGTTGCCTGCGGAGCCTTACGAAATCAAACATTACAAGCGGGCCAAGGTGCAGAAGATGGGTTATATTTACCTGTCCGATACAAAAAACTATTACAGTGTCCCGTACCGTTACATTGGTCACCAAGTGGAGGTGCAATACACCCGGGAAACACTTGAGGTTTACTACCAGAGTGACCGTATTGCCTTACACAAGAGGGCTTACCGTCCTGGGCAATATGTGACCAGCAAGGAACACCTGAGTAGCACCCATCGGTTCTACGGCGACTGGAGCCCTGAGTACTTCACTAAACTGGCAGGCAGCATCGGCATTAAAACCAGTGAATATATCCAACTGCTAATAGAACAGCAGGACTATCCTGAAACGGGTTACAAACAGGCGTTGGGCATCCTCAGCTTGAAAAAAGCCTTCGACAAGCAGCGCATCGAAACCGCCTGTACCATGGCACTTACGCATGAAAGGTACAGCTATCGCACAGTCAAACGCATCCTGGAAAACAAGATGGATAAGGTGGCCGAGTCGGGGCAACAACAGCAGCCAATCCCTGTACACATGAATATACGCGGGCCGGAATCTTATAACTAACCATTAAAACAAATAGGAATGAACAACCAGAGCACCATTGAAAAAATGAAACAGATGCGGCTATATGCCATGGCCGACAATCACTACAACAGCCTGCAAAACAACCTGCACCGTGACTATACAACCGACCAGTATATTGCCTTGCTGGTGGAACAAGAATGGGAGCACAGGTACAACAAACGCATCAAAAATCTGATCGTTTCGGCTGGGTTCCGTTATCCCGCGTCGGTACAGGATGTCGATTATTCGGCCAACCGTTCACTGGACAGGAACACCTTTGAGCGGCTGGCCATGCTCGATTTTATCAAGCGGGGCGAAAATGTGATCATCACAGGGGCAACAGGAACAGGCAAAAGCTACTTGGCGCAGGCTTTGGGGCACAACGCCTGTATCATGCAGCACAAGACCCTGTATTACAATTTTGCAAGGCTGATCGATCAAGTCAAGCTCTCAAAACTCGAAGGCACCTATATGAAGTTATTGAAAAAAATAGAGAACACCGACCTGATCATATTGGATGATTTTGGCTTGTCTTCCTTTGATGACCAAGCACGGAACACTTTGATGGACATCGTTGAAATGAAATACGATAAATCATCGCTGATCATTGCAGCACAGATACCAGTGAAAAACTGGCATGAAACAATTGGGGAAGGCACCATTGCCGATGCTATTTTAGACCGGATTGTCTATGCTTCTCACCGCATTGAATTAACCGGCGAATCATTACGGAAAAACAAAATGAAGAATAACCAAATAAAGTAATAATTTTGGCCACGAAGTCATTCTTTTTTTGTGGCACAACATCACCGAAACAGGTGGCACAATTACACCGAAATATCAACTCAAATTCAAAATTGGAAGGCCAGTGCGCGAAATTGGATTATAAATATCCCAAAATTCAATCAAAAACAAGCCACCCATACTCAAACACCACCAGAGGGGCGAAACTCAAAATTTAAGCCTCAAAACAATCAAAACGAGCCATTAAAGCCCGGCACCATCCACCTCAATACAAACAAAAAATACGACACACCCCTCTAACTCAAAACCCGAACTCTCAACCTCTTCAACTATTCAACCATTAAACTTTTAAACTAAGAAACCATGAACCCCGCCTACCAATCCGCTCTCCAATACCTCTTCGAGAAAGGGAAACACCGGTACGGGAATCGTTTCACCATCCAGGAGGCTGATCTGCCCGTCATTTGCCGGCTTATTTGTTGGTTCATGCGCGACCACGTCAACGCACTGCGCATCGGGCTCGACTTCACCAAGGGGATTCTGCTCAACGGCCCCGTGGGTTGTGGCAAGACCAGCCTTATGGAGCTCATGCAAACTTTTCGCAACGAATTGCCCCCCTACACCATCAAACCCTGTCGGGATATATCCTTCGAGTTTCAGAAAGATGGGTTCGGTATTGTCCACAAATATTCCGCCCTCGAGTATCAAGGCACCGGCACCGGCTCCATGCCCAAGATCTACTGTTTCGACGATCTGGGCACCGAACTAACCCTGAAACATTTCGGCCAGGAGTGCAACGTCATGACCGAGATCCTCAGCAGCCGGTACGAACACTTCATCCACAACGACATGATTACCCACATCACCACCAACCTCAATGCCGATGAGATTGAAGAAGTCTACGGCCTTCGCGTCCGCTCCCGCCTCCGGCATATGTGCAACCTCATCGCCTTTCCACCCGAAACACCCGACAAACGACAATAACCCAGAAACTCAGAACTCAAAATTCAAAAAAACATGAAAACAACCACACTAAAGCACCCCAAAAGCTGCTCCGCCTCGGCTGCGAGCCTTAAAGGCCCCCTCCGTCTCCCCCAACAGGGGAGTGAAGGGATTAGAATTGTTAAAAAGCGGTGCTGTTTGTCGAAGACCTTTGAAATTGTGAAGCGCCTTAGGGCTGCGGGATCGACCTCGGCCGATGAGCCAAAAAACAAGGAGAAAAGGCGGTTAAGAGCCGTCCTTGTCTGAGGGGTTGAGTGAGCGAGACCCCGAGTTTGGACGGCTTACGCCTTTTCTCCGTAGTTTTTTGAGCGAAGTGGGCGCAGTCTTGATTTTTTCTGCCTACTCTTTGGCATCAAGGCAAAAGAGTAGGTCAGGGTTTGGGGTGAAACCCCAAGTTTGTGGGCAGTAAAAGCCTGCTATCAAACCAATAGGGTAGGAGCCCGTCCGGCTTGAGGACAACACAAACCGATTAATCAAAACCTCATGGTAATGAAAAACGATTCAAGAGCTGCTCCGTCCCTAGCATCCGCAGACGGGCACCTTCCCGGTGAAGCGAAGGATAGAACAAGAAGTTGTTTATTCCGGATCAACAGCAAGTTTGATTTGCTCAAAAGCTGCTCCGCCTCGGCTGAGAGCCTTAGAACCATCATGAAGCGGAGCGGTGAAAAAGCAATGCTGTTTGAGGTCATGCAAGGATCTTTGAACAGAGAAGCGCGCCAAGGGCTGCCTTGTCCCTAGCATCCGCAGACGGGCACCTTCCCGGTGAAGCGAAGGATAGAACAAAAAGCTGTTTGAGCCGTAGGCGAGTTCTTTTTGTTCCCGGAGCGAGCCGTGGAAGGTCGGCGAGGATGCAAGGACTTGATCTTTTCTGCCTACTCTTTGGCATCAAGGCAAAAGAGTAGGTCAGGGTTTGGGGTGAAACCCCAAGGTGTTGGGCACCAAAAGCCTGCTATCGAACCAATAGGGTAGGAGCCCGTCCGGCTTGAGGACAGATAACAACGTAATCAGGGTTTGGGGTGAAACCCCAAGAAGCCCCGAATTAAAACTAACAATAATCCGGTCCTTATCAAGGACTAAATATTAACCATAAAATTATCAAATTATGAAAACAGTTCCAATCGAACAGCTTTCCGGAGTGGGGCCCGTACTCGGAGCCCGCTTCCGCGAACACGGCATTGCCGACACAAAATCCCTTCTGTTGGAATGCCGCACACCGGAGAATCGATCCCGCTTGGCCGGACTGGTCGCCATCTCCACCGACCACCTACTCAAGCTCGCCAACCGAGCCGACCTTATGCGCATCACCACTATTGGCACGCAGCACGCCGAACTGCTCGAATCGGCCGGCGTGGACACCGTCCGGGAGCTGAACCGGCGCAGTGCCATCTCACTCCACAAACTGTTGGTGAGCCTCAACAACGAGAAGCGCCTCTGCCGACGGGTACCTTCGGCTCGTAAGATCCTCACCTGGATTGAGAAGTCCGAAGCCCTGGCCGTCATGCTGCACTACTAAATCAAAAAAAAGCGGCCGATGAGGTCGCTTTTTCGTTGATTATTGAAACAAGGGCATAGTACCTTTTAGTCCATGCCGCATGGATAGCGCTGTGGGTTTTCCTGGGCTATTTTATTGAAGTTATCTTCGCCGAGGTAGGCGCGGAGGTCTAGGCCGAAGCGGCGTTCATCGGATTCTACTTGCACCATGTAGTAGTCGGAGCCAAAGAGGATTTTTTGCTAAGTTGCTCATTGGTGAGCAGAACTTTGAGCACTTGAGGAATATTTTTGAAACCTATGAACTGATATTGGTTTCAGTATGTGCAAAAATTGCACATACTGCTGTCGATGGAAACAACTACACCACCCGTTTTTTCAGATTTTAAGCCATTCTAGCCGTTGGCTACAGGTTGAACTCCATCATATTCGAGAACTTCATCATTGAATCGAAGATCGACGTACTCAATTTTGTGAATTTAACGAATTGGCAGGTGGAACGGAAAGCCCGACCGGAGGGAACGCCCATGAAAGCCTTCAGAGAAAAGATTTGCAAAAGGAGGCGAAATAACAATACTTGGCTTTGCCAAGCGTAACGAATTGGTGCGTAATTTTGCTGTTAGTATGATTGATTTTGGGGTAAGGTGTTGACGGGCAGGGATGTGGTATTTGGATTATGTCTATTTTACTATTGGGTGATAATTTTTTTTGTTTTTACAACACTTCTGGTGCAGTTTTTTATATTTTTGACATTAGCTGACTTTTCCTTTGTTGACCTTTGTGAAAATATCATTACTGAGGGTAATGGGTGCGTCAAACCAGGATGATATAAAAAATATTGTTTGTGGGAAAGGGAGATTAACGGGGTGCACTTTTTTGGGAAAACAGTTAAATAACAAAATGAATTACAAGTTATGAATATTTTCAAGGTACATAATCAGATTATCCAGGACTACAAGTCGTATATCGAGAGCTTCTTGATGATAAAAGATTCTCGCATTCAAGAAGTGGTAAAAGAAGAGTTGAAGAATGGACGATTGTGGCCGGAACCGTTGATTCAATTCAATCCTACTTTTGAAAAAGGTTCTTCCATCGATCAATTGGTAAAGGAGGATATTGTTGACCCAAAACTTAATGTAATTTTCAAGGGTTATGATTTGTACCGGCACCAGGTGGAGGCGATCCGAAAGGGCGTTGAGGGCAAAAGCTTTATTGTGACCTCAGGTACAGGATCGGGAAAGTCATTGACTTTTCTTGCGACCATATTTAGTGATCTGTTGAAGAACCAATATGGCAAGGGAATAAAGGCTATTTTGGTCTATCCAATGAATGCCCTTATTAATTCGCAGGAAGAGGAAATTAATAAATATGCGAATAATGCAGAGCTGGATTTTCCAATCACTTATGCTAAATATACAGGACAGGAGACTACTCAGGAGAGATTGAATATAAGGGATAATCCACCGGATATTTTGCTCACAAACTATATGATGCTGGAGTTGATTATGACCAGGGCATCGGAGAAATATATGAGGGATTCTATTTTTGAGAATTTGAGATACTTGGTTTTTGATGAGTTGCATACCTACCGAGGAAGGCAAGGAGCCGATGTTTCATTGTTGAATAGGCGTATCCATGCTTCCACGAAGAATGATCTTATTTGCATTGGCACCTCTGCCACCATGGCTACTGGTGGAACCCTGCAGGAACAAAAAAGTGCGGTAGCCAACGTTGGAAAGCAGATTTTTGACAAGCCCTTTGCATTGGATCAAATTATTGGGGAGTATATTGAGAATACAACGACTTCGAACTGTGTGGATTTAAACGATCTCAAGGATTCATTGGGGCAGGAAATAAACGTCCAAGGGATTCCTGAAGAGTTTGTTTCGCATCCGTTGGCCATTTGGCTAGAAAATGAAGTGGCTTTAAATGTTCTTGAGGATGGCACTATTCAACGAGCCAAGCCAAGCACTCTCAGTCAAATTTCCATAAAACTTAACGAGCAAACGGGATGTGGTTTTGATGCATGCCAAGATAAATTGATCCAGTTGTTAAATTGGAGCGAAGCACTGAATGAGAAGGCTTCCCGGATGCAAAACCGGAAAAGCTACCTTCCATTTAAGCTTCATCAATTCATTGCTCAGACGGGCAATGTTGCAGTTACCCTTGAAAATATCAACCAAAGAAAAATCACACTTGACAATACACTCTATTTAAGGGAAAAAGAGACGGATGATGAGTTGTTTGTTTATCCAGTATTGTTTAGCCGCTTTTCGGGGCATGAGTTTCTATGCGTTAGGAAGGATTTTAAGGAGAGCAGAATATTGCCACGAATTCCAAGGGATTTACCTCCCAAGGTTTCAAAGTCGTCGCTCCAAGGGAATAAGGAGTTGAAAACCAATAAAAAGGAATTGACTTGGTTTGATTTACCGGATGGGTATGTGCTATTCGACCATGAAAAACCCGTGTGGGAAGATGATCGAATTGCTGATTTGCCCGAATCCTGGAAGAAGAAGAGTAATCAGGATGTGCTTGACGGTTTTTATGAAACGAAGGTTCCTCAAAGGATCTGGATCGATAAGCATGGTTATTTCACCGAGTTGGAAGATAAAACAAAACAGGCAGCTTGGTTTATTCCATGCCATATTTTGCTGGATCCAACATCGGGGGTGATATTTGATTCTATGGTTCATGAGTTTACGAAACTTATGCGACTGGGTAATGAGGGTAGGAGTACCGCCACCACCATTACGGCCCTGAGTACCATTAAAGCTTTGAACGAGGAGGGCATTGATGCTAGTTTACAGAAGCTTTTGAGTTTTACCGACAATAGGCAGGATGCATCCTTGCAAGCAGGCCATTTTAATGATTTCATATCGACCATTCAACTTAGGTCGGCCATTTATTATGCATTAAAGGAGCACCCAGAGGGTTTGAATGCCAGCAATATTGCTGCGAAGGCATTTCAAACCCTCAATTTGAAAGAGTCGGAATATGCCAGGCGACCCTCAGAGAATCCCAAATATGCTGATCCCAAGAATAAGGAGATGCTTGAAGAGTATTTGTTTACCAGAATTATTTATGATTTGAGGCGAGGCTGGCGATACAATACGCCCAACTTGGAACAATGTGCTCTTTTGAAAATCGACTATTCCACAATCAAGCAATTGGCATTTGACCAGGAAGAGTGGAACGATGTTGAGTTAATGAAGGATCTATCCGGAGAGATTCGGTTGGAAATTCTGAATCAGATAACAACTTATTTTAGAACGTCGTATGCACTAGACCACCGGAAACTTGAAGACTCAAAAAGAGCTGAGTTGGCAAATGAAATCAAGGACAGGTTAAAAACAGACAGCAACTGGTGTTTGGATGAGAATGAAAGGATTGAAGCACCTGTTACCTTGATTCCAAGAGGTGTTGGGAAAACGCCTTTTGGTGTGGAGACAGCAGGATGCGGACATTTAAGCGCTTTGGGGAAATACTTCAAGCGATTGTTTGTAAAATATAAAGGTGAATTGCCCTTGCGGGGAGATGATTTGACTGACTTGATGGTCAAGGTATATAAAATCATGACATCAGCTCAAATCTTGCATGCTGTTGAAGTAAAAGGGGCTAAGGGGAGTGTAACCGGTTATCGGTTGAGATTGGACCAGGTGATTTGGAAGCTGGGAGATGAGGAAACAGTGGAGGTTGACCAAGTGCGTATCAATGCCATTGATGAGGTTAAATTAAAGCCAAACGAGTATTTTCAAAATTATTATAAAGTGAACTATGCCGCCTTGAATAAGAGCATTTATGCGGCAGAACATACCGGTCAACTTTCCTCTTTTGAACGACAGGAGCGGGAAAAGAATTTCAGGGCAGGTGAGATTTCAGCTTTGTTTTGTTCCCCTACTATGGAGTTGGGAATCGATATCAGCAGTATGAATGTTGTGCATATGCGCAATGTACCCCCCGGGCCGGCCAATTATGCCCAGCGGAGCGGGCGTGCCGGACGGAGCGGGCAAACTGCATTGGTGATGACTTATTGTTCGAATAGTTCACCGCACGACAGGAACTATTTCCATAATTCCACTGAGATGGTGGCTGGAGTGGTGGCTGCGCCCAAACTGGATTTATCGAACCAGGAATTGATAGAATCGCATTTCAACGCTTATATATTCATGAATTTGGGGTTGACCCAAGTTAGAACTTCGGTTGCAGAGATCCTAGACCTAGAACAAAGCGAAACTTTACCTGTGAAGGATGATATCAAGGCTTATATTCTTGAGCAGATTCAAGAAAACAGGAATGAATGGGTAACAGGATTCAAAAAAACATTGCAGTCGATATTGCCTGAACTTGAAAGCAGTTCGTGGTTTTCAGAGACAAAACTAGAGCGGCAGGCGGCCAAATATTTTGAGTTGTTGGATAATAGTTTTCGGCGTTGGCGTGATTTGTACAAAAACGCCAACCGGCTAATTGACAAGGCTCGTATGGTTATGGATGACCCCACCATCAAGTCGGGTGCGCCAGAAAAAAAACATGCCAACCGAGACCAGTTTTTAGCCCAGCGTCAACGTGAACTTCTGTTGAACGATAAATTGCAAGATGGTACTCAATCGGAATTTTACATTTTCAGATATCTGGCTGCCGAAGGTTTTTTGCCTGGTTACAATTTCACCCGCTTACCAGTACGTACCTTTATTGGGAACCGGGACAAGGGCGAATACATTTCCAGACCGAGATTTGTGGCTCTAAAGGAATTTGGACCCAACAATCTCATTTATCACATGGGCAACAAATACCGCATCAATCGGATGATGCTTACTGATTCGGAGCATTTGATGCACCAAATGAAAATCAGTAAAACAACGGGGTATGTGTTCTTGGATGACGAAGGCATCAGTATGAATAATGATCCGATCACCCACAAGGAATTGAAAGGGACTGATGTTGTGGAGAATCTTCAAAATATTGTAGAATTATCTGAATCGGAGACCCGGCTGATGGAACGTATTTCTTCGCAAGAAGAGGAAAGAGCCTCATCGGGGTACGATATTGAACAGTATTTTTCATTTTCGAAAGGCATACGGAGCACCCAGCGATGCAAGCTCTCCTATGGTGGAGAGATGTTGCTTGAGTTACGGTACGGCGCATCAGCTCGATTGCTCCAATTGAACCGAAAATGGCGTCGAGCCAAGCCAGGGGATGAAAATGGTTATAACATTGGGGTCAATACCGGATACTGGAAAAACCAGAGTGATGATGAAGCCGATAAGGAGAAAGACCCCGTGAAAAAGGTGCATGTTTATACCACCGATTATGCAGATGCCTTGTATATGCAGCCGGTGAAAACCCTTCGATTGGATGAAAATGGTGTAATTACTTTGACCTATGCGTTGAAACGTGCTATTGAAAGGGTTTTCCAAATAGAGGAGAGTGAATTGGGGGCTTGGAACATGGGGTCGGGAGAACATGCCAACATCCTGCTTTACGAAGCGGCAGAGAGCAGCTTGGGCGTTTTGTCGGAGTTAATCAAAAATCCTGACAAGCTGAAGGAGGTATTTACGGAAGCTTATAAGATTTGTTACTTCAATCCAGAAACAAGGAAAGATGATCAGCCCAAAGCTTTGCGGGCTTCGTACGATGATTTGCTATCGTATTACAATCAACGGCACCACGAAGTCATTAACCGGGAATTGATAAAAATACCTCTTGAATTGTTGATGGATGCAGCTGTTGAAGTTGGAAAAAATGAGCAACAAGGGTACAACAAACAGTTTGAACTTTTGAGGCATGCTTACGATAAAAACTCTGTGGCTGAACTGCGATTCATTCAATACCTTTATAACAAGGGGTATGCACTTCCGGACAGGGCGCAGGTGAATTTGAAAGACTATTATATTTCGGCAGATTTTGTGTATGACCATAAGGATGTTGGATTGCAGACTTTTGTATTTGTGGATGGTTCGGTACATGATAACTTGGATGTGATAAAGAAGGATAATAAACAACGGACATTGCTGGCAGATGCCGGATACGATGTGGTGGTGTGGCGGTATGATGAACCGCTGGATGAATTGATGACCAAACGAAAAGACATTTTCAGAAAAGTATTTGATAATGAATAAAGAATATAAACCCGGCACATTGATTAATTATCGAGGGCGGGATTGGATTGTAATGCCTTCGGATGATGTGGAGGTTTTGACCATCAAGCCACTGGGAGGGTCGGATCATGAGGTAACCGGTGTTTTTTTGCCGCTTAGGATTATGGGGCAGGAAATAACCAGTACAGAAATCAAATACCCGGGCGTGAAGGATATTGGTGATTTTGAATCGGCCAAGTTGCTTTTCCACGCTTCTCGTTTGTCCTTTAGAAATGCAGCCGGGCCTTTCCGGTGCATGGGCAAATTATCGTTCCGGCCCCGCTCTTACCAAATGATCCCTTTGGTGATGTCGTTGCGTCAAGAGGTTACCAGGTTGCTCATAGCCGATGATGTGGGTATTGGTAAAACGGTGGAAGCTTTGATGATATTGAAAGAGGCGATGGAACGAGGAGAAGTGGAACGCTTTGCCGTTATCTGTCTGCCCCATCTTTGCGAACAATGGAAGGGCGAGTTGAAAGACAAGTTGGATATTGAAGCGGAGATTATCCGTTCATCCACCATTGCCGGTTTGGAAAGGAAAATACCGGACGATAGAAGTGTTTTTCACCATTACCCCTACCAGGTCATATCGATAGAATATGTGAAGCAGGCATCGAAAAAGGGAATATTCTTGACCGATTGCCCCGAATTTATCATTGTGGATGAGGCGCATTCCTGCACCATGCCTTCGGGTGCGAAATCAAAATCGCAACAGCAACGTTACAGCCTATTGCACGATGTGGCCAGTGATTCCAAACGGCACTTGTTGTTGTTGACCGCTACCCCGCATAGTGGCAAGGATGATGAATTTGGCTCCCTGTTGGGTTTGTTGGATCCAAAGTTTGAAACGTTGGATTTTGAGAATATCACTCAACCACAGCGCAAGGAGTTATCGCGTTATTTTATACAACGCAAACGAGCCAACATTACGCGTTGGCTAAACCAGGATACCCCTTTCCCGGAGCGGGAGACCAAAGAGATAGGTTACAAGTTGAATAGTACCTACAAAAACTTCTATACGGAGGTGTTGAGTTTTGCGCAGGGTTTGACCCAAAAGGGTGACGATGGCAAAAAGGCACATTACTGGGCGGCTTTGGCCTTGTTGCGAGGCGTTATGTCGAGTCCGGCGGCAGGTTTGGAGATGTTGAAAGCCCGAAGGAACAAACAGTTGATTTTTGAAGATTTACCTGAAGAGAATCCCATTTTTATTTCCGAGGAAAGTGATTCGGATGTTACCGAAACTGAACTTATTGAGCAGGTTGAACTTCAAGATGAAGAAGTTCAAACGGTTGACAATTTAATTGCCACTGTTGAATCGTTGATGAGTTTGAAAAACGACCAAAAGGCAAAGCTTACCGTAGCTCAAGTGAAGGATTGGGTGAAAGCGGGTGTTTACCCCATTGTGTTTTGCCGGTACATTGCTACTGCAAAGTATTTAGGCGACATATTGAAAGCAGAGCTTCCCAAAAATATTGATGTTCAAACCATCACTTCGGAGTTTGCCGATGAGCAGCGGAAAGAGATGATTGACGCCATGGGTAAAAGTGAAAAACGAGTTTTGATTGCAACTGATTGTTTATCGGAAGGTATTAACCTCCAGCAGTTTTTTACTGCCGTGTTCCATTATGATTTACCATGGAACCCGAACCGGTTGGAACAGCGGGAAGGGCGTGTGGATCGTTACGGTCAGGCTGCCGACAAGGTGTATGCCTATTTGTTGTGGGGAGAGGATAATCCCATCGACACGGTAGTATTAAAAGTGCTGATCAAAAAAGTGAGGGATATTCAAAAGGCCACTGGGGTATCCATTGTTATTGGACAGGATAACCAATCGATTATGGATGCCGTTTTGAAGGAGGTATTGCTTGACCCTTCGAAGGCGCAGGTGGTTGCCAGCCAAATGACTATTGATTTTGGAGACGATATATCGAATGCCAATAAATTGATTACAAACCAACTTGAGCAAGCCAAAGAGAAGGCCGAAAAGCTCCGCAGTATTTTTGCTCATGAGAGTATTGATCCTTATACAATTGAAGCCGAGCTGAAGGAAGTAGATGAGGTGATAGGCGATGTTGCCACGGTTGAGGATTTTGTGGTGCAATCGTGCCGTACATTGGGTGCTATTGTCAATAAGGAAAAAGGTGGCTATGCGTTGGATGTGGCCAACTTGCCCGATCACCTGAAGCGGACATTGCCAAAGGTTTCAAATGTTCCCTTGAGTTTTGAGTCGCCCACTCCGCAGGGGCGTGTTTATGTTGGGCGCAACCATAAGTTGGTGGAGCAATTGGCTCAAATGATGATGGCATTGGCTTTTGAACCCAAACCGGGCACAGCGCATGTTGCCCGTGCTGCAGTGGTTCAAACGGAAGCTGTGCAAAAGCGGACGGTTATTGTGCAGTTCAGGGTTCGGAATGTGATTAAGGAGGTGGGACGTAACCGTGAATTGATTGCGGAGGAGATGTATTTGTGGGGTTATTGCGGGTTGGACGGTGAAAAGGAGATACTTGACTACAGCCGTTGCAAAGCCTTGTTGTTGGAAGCCAGAAGTGCCGTGAACATTCCCCATGAGCGGCAGGAACAGTTGTTTGGTGAGGTGTCGGAAAACTATGGTTCCCTGAAAGGTGAGGTTCAGGAACTGGCCGAAGTTAGAGCCAACCATTTGGTTGATTCGCACTGCCGTTTTAAAGAGTTGGTTGGCGGAAGGCGTTATGAGGCTGTGCATCCGGTATTACCGCCCGATGTGATGGGTATTTATGTGTTGATGCCAAAGCCGAAGGTTATTGGGTGAGGAGTGAATGGTGAGTGGCGAATAGCGAGTGGTGAATAGCGAGTGGTGAGTGGGGAAATGATTTTATGAAATTAGAGGTGCTTTTGAGTGAAAGCCCAATAAAATAAGTAGTATGAATAAACAGGAGTTGATAGATCGATTGGCGAGTCTCGAATGGGAAGATTTTGAGGTGAAAGCCGCAAAAGGTGAACTGCCCAAATCGGTTTGGGAAACGGTTTCGGCTTTTTCAAATACCAATGGTGGTTGGATTGTTTTGGGGGTTGAGGAAAAGGGTAGAGAATTTGAAATTGCCGGTGTAGGCAATGCCGAAAAGGTGGAACAGGATTTTTTAAACACTTTAAGAGGTTCCAAATTCAATGTTTTTATAGCCACAACCCAGGAGGTTTTTCAGTTTGAAGGTAAAACGGTCCTGGCATTTTATGTTCCAGTCCATAAAAACAAACCTGTTTATTTCAACACCCCTGTCAATACATTTATTCGACGCGGGAGTGCCGACCAACGAGCTACACAGGAGGAAATTGACAGTATGTTGCGCGACCGTTCTTTTGGCACGAAAACTTCGGAGTTGGCGCCCCAAACAAACCTGGATAGTTTAAACCCCACTTCGCTAAGCCGGTACCGCGATTATATGGCACGTTTTAATCCCAATGCCAGTTACAATCGTTACGATGAAACGGAATTCCTTGAAAAAATGAGGATTGTTGAATCGGGTCAATGTACCTATGCAGGATTGTTGATGCTGGGAAAAAGGGCGGTCATTGAGAAGCACTTTCCAGATTTTAGAATTGATCTGCTTGAAATTCCTGGAACCAGTTATGCTGATTCCAGCCAGCGTTATACTTTTAGGTTGGAGGAGCAGGAGAACCTTTGGGAATATTATTTTGAATGCTTTGCCCGCTTGAGGCAGAAAGTGGATGTGCAATTTGGCCTTACCTTTGAAGGCTTTGGCCAAGAGCTATCGCCCGGGCTTGAAAGCATTCGAGAAGCTCTGGTGAATATGCTGATGCATGCCGATTATTTTTCGCCTGCAGCCTCAAGAATTCGCATATTCAGTAATCATATTGAGTTTTACAATCCAGGCGGAATGCCTAAACCATTTGATGAGCTGAAAAACAAAGATATATCATTGCCTCGCAATCCCATTTTAGCAAAATTGTTCCGAATGGTTAAACTTGCTGAAAATGCTGGTTTTGGCTTGGATAAAATGGAGCGCAATTGGAAAGAGTACAACCAATCCATACCCCTTTTTAGTATTGAATTTGATTCTGTAATTCTTCAATTTCCGTTGAAGTTGGGTGATAAGTTGGGTGATAAGTTGGGTGATAGGTTGGGTGATAAGTTGGGTGATAAACTTAGTGGCAACCAAGCAAAGATCCTTCATGAAATAGAAAAAAATGAAACCATCAGTATTCCGGAGCTTGCTTCAATTATTGGAATAAGCACCACTGCCGTAGAAAATAATATTTCGAAGCTTAAGGATTTTGGGCTATTGGATCGAGTTGGATCAGCTAAAGGTGGTTATTGGAAAGTAAGGGGTGAGTGACTAGTGGCGAGTGGTGAGTGGCGAGAAGAGGGCATAAAAAAATAAGTTAATAGAAAACAGGCATATCAATGAATTTTTCTAGTATCAACATACAAGGCAATATAATTTCTTCGGAGATTTTGGATAAAATCCGGTTGGAGGAAAAGTACCGGTTTCAGCAACCAGAAGCGTTTGGTTTGTCGCGGAATGCTTCGTTGCGCGATGAGATTGGTATGGCATGGTCGATCATGCGCAGCCATTGGCAAGCCTATAAAAAGAGACTGGAATCGTTGCCCAAAGGGGATACTGGAACTTCGCTCACGCGTGAAAAATGGATTATGCCTTTGCTTGGCGAGTTGGGTTACGAAATGGCCATCCAACGGGCGCAGCAGATTGGTGGTAAATCGTATGCTATCAGCCATGGTGCTTCGAACAAGGATTTTTTCCCCATCCATGTGATGGGTTACAACGACCATTTGGACAAGCGCCGCGACAACAGTGGCCCCCGGTTGTCGCCCCATGCCTTGGTGCAAGAGTATCTGAACAATACCGAGCACATGTTTGCGTTGGTGACCAACGGACGCCACCTCCGCTTGTTGAGGGATGCCACCCGCCTGGTTCGAATGAGTTATTTGGAATTCGACCTCGAGCGTATGTTTGAGGAGGAGTTGTATGCCGACTTCTCGATACTCTATCGCGTAATACATTCCTCGCGGATGCCTGAGAAGGTTGACCAGGGCGAAGATTCAATTATTGAGTACTACCACCAGGAGAGCTTGGCCTCGGGCACCCGCATCCGCGAAAAATTGAGCGAGGCGGTTGAAAACTCCATTAAAACGTTGGCCAATGGCTTTTTGGCGCATCCAAAGAACGACTATTTGGTGACACTTTTTGAAGCTGGCCACCATAGCCCGGAGCGTTATTACATGCACCAATTGCGGCTGATTTACCGAATTTTGTTCCTGATTGTGCTGGAGGAGCGTAAATTGGTGTATCCCGAACAATTGACCGAAGCGCAACAACGGTTGCGTGACGTTTATTACAAGTATTACAGCATTGAGCGGTTGCGCAAACTCACCGAAAACCGGGTGTATGTGGATGCCGACAAGTACGATTTGTGGGAGAGCTTGAAAACAACCTTCCTATTGTTTGAGGAGGAGCAATATGGTTCGAAACTGGGCATTAAGCCCTTGGGCAGTGGGATATTTGCCCCCGATGCCCTTGGCCCATTGAAAGGGGTTTATCTCAGCAATGGGGTTTTGCTTGGCGTGCTTAAGCGCCTCACCACCTTTGTGGGAGAGCAGGGACAGCTGGTGCGGGTGAATTATTCCGATTTGGACGTGGAAGAGTTTGGCTCGGTGTACGAAGGGTTGCTGGAATACGATCCTGTGGTGGAAAAGATTGGCGCGCTATGGGAGTTCAGTTTTGTGGCGGGCGATAAGAGGTCATCGTCGGGTTCGCACTACACGCCCGAGGAGTTGGTGAAACCACTGGTCAAGCATTCGTTGGATCATGTGATTGAGGAAAGGTTGCGGAGGGCAAATGGTGAGGAGCGAATGGCCAATGGTGAATGGCAGATGGCGAATAGTGAAACAGTCCTTGCCAATCTTCGATCGTTACAAACTTATTTTCATAATCTGATTACAAATTTAATTGTTGAAAATGAAATCGTATCAGGATTTGATCATTTGGGAGAACGGCATGGCGATAGCCACCGAAGTGTATCAATTAACCAGCTCCTTTCGCAAAGAAGAGTTATATGGGATGATTTCGCAGCTCCGAAGGGCATCCGCTTCGGTGCCAGCCAATATAGCCGAGGGATGGGGACGAAACAACAACAAAGAGTTCAATCACTTTTTGAGGATAGCCAACGGGAGCCTGAAAGAAGTGGAAACACACTTGATGCTGGCGGTAAGGGTGAATTTGTGCCAGGCGGAGGCGATATCAGGAATCATGGAAAAATCCAATATACTTGGAAAGCAAATTCTCAGCTTCCAACGGTCACTCTTAGCCAAAAACAGATAGAATCCATTTGGCAATTGCTTCCTTCGTCCACACGCCATTTATTGTTGGCCAACTATCATCTGCTTTCCATCACCGTATGCGATGTGGCAGGTGGTTCGGGGCACATATTGCTTTCGGCTGCCAGGCGGATTGCCACCGAGTTGGCCAGTGTGCGCGAAGGAGCCGAACAACCCTCGCCGGCCTATTACCGTGCTGCCATGCGCGATGTGGTGAGGCATTGCATTTATGGGGTTGACTTGAACCCCTTGGCCGTGGAGCTTACCAAAGTGGCGCTGTGGATTGAGGCCCATAATCCGGGTGAACCGTTGAATTTTCTGGATCACCACATCAAGTGTGGCAATTCTATTGTGGGGCTTGCCCACCGAGACGACTTGGAACGTGGCATTGCCACAGAAGCGTTTAAAACACTACCGGGCGACGATAAGGAGGTGGCTAAATCATTGCGGGAGCGCAATGAGAAGCAACGGAAAGAGGTTGAATCGACGGACACTGTGGTTCAATTAAATACTAGGCGAGTTGAGACGAGCTCCAATCTGGTTCAGGAAGCACTGGTTGAATACCGCACCTTCAACAAGCTGCCCGAAACTACGCCCGAAGAGATACAGGCCAAGCAGAAGGCTTACCAGCGGTTTATCGATGGTAAAGGATATTCCTTTTTGAAAGCCATGGCCGATACCCAGGTGGCCCAGTTTTTTATTCCCAAAACAAAGGAAAACGTGCACCGGCTGATGACCGATGGCGAATACCGGCAGATCTTGGGTGGTTGGCAAGGATGGCAGGATCAGAAGGTGGCTAATGCCACGGTGGTGGCGCATCAAAAGCGATTTTTCCACTGGTTTTTGGAGTTCCCCGAAGTGTTCAGCAAAGGGGGCTTCGATTGTATTTTAGGGAATCCTCCGTTTTTGGGTGGCAAGAAAATTAGTGGTAGCTATGGGGATGATTTTCTGAATTATATAAAAAACAATTTTGCTCCCGCTATTGGGGGACTTGATTTAGTGGCTTATTTCTTCAAAAGGGTTTTTAGCATATTGAGGCCTGAAGGATTTCAATCACTAATTTCTACTAATACTATTGCACAAGGGGATACTCGTATTGGAGGTCTTGTGGAGATAGAAAAACTAGGTGGAGTGATTAATCATGCTGTTCGTTCGATGAAATGGCCGGGACTAGCAGCTGTTGAAGTTGCTTTAGTAACTATTTATAAAGGGACTTGGAGAAACTGTTTTCTTTTAGATCAGAAAGACGTTTCGCATATCACAACTTATTTAGATGATTCTATTCATATTGGAGAACCATTTGCGTTGATGTCAAATCAGGCTTTAAGTTTTCAAGGAAGTGTTATACTTGGTCAGGGATTTTTATTAAGTCCAGAAAAAGCAGAAAATCTTTTGCTCGATAATCCAAAGAATATTGAGGTTATTAAACCTTACCTAATTGGAGATGATTTGAATAATCAGTTAGATCAGAGTCCAACCCGCTGGTTAATAAACTTCTATGATTGGCCTCTAAGGAGATATTCGAAAGAAGAATGGAATCTATTAAATAATGAGGCTAAAAAAGAAATAGAGGATAAAGTGTTGTCAAATAGATTTGTTTCTATTGTGCCCCCAAATTATACAGATAGAGTAGCAAGAGACTTTGAAGAATGCATTGATATAGTCGAAAGGGAAGTTAAACCAGAAAGATTATTGCTCAAAGATAAAGGTTATAGAGAAAAATGGTGGCAGTTTGGCAGGCGAGCAGTAGATTTATATTCATCAATAGAAGCATATGATAAGGTTTTAATAAGAACGCAAGCAGGCAAACATAATGTTTTTGAATTTACGCAAACGAACAAGGTTTTTGATCAAAAATTGATCGTATTTAAAATTAAGACAAATAAAGAGTATTGTGAATTGAATAGTTGCTTTCATGAGGTTTGGTTTTGGAAATATAAAAGTGATTTGGGAGAAACCCCAAATTATTCACCAACCAATATTTTCTCAAGGTATCCATTGACAAGAAATAGTAATGAAGCACTAAATATTGTTGGTGAATTGTGTTTGAAAAAAAGGCATTCACTGGTGAATAATTTGAAAATTGGATTAACGAAAACCTACAATACTTTTCATGCTAGAGAAATCCAATCCAACATAAAAACAAACGAATTAGAAAACAAAAGCAATAAAGAAATCGAACAATTTTATGGTAAAGAGGTATGGAATTTATGGAAACACCTGCTAAAGACAGAAGGAGCGTGCAGTTGGGAGGAGGCTGTAAAAGGGATTGAAGAACTTCGCCAGCTCCACAAGCAAATGGATGAAGCGGTTTTGGAAGCCTATGGCTGGCATGAGGATACACAAAAATGGGGCAAAGCTATTAATTTGCGTCATGATTTTTATGAGGTGGATTACTTGCCCGAAAATGACCGGCTCCGTTACACCATTCATCCCGAAGCCCGCAAGGAGGTGCTTAAACGCTTGCTGCTGTTGAACCATGAGCGGTACGAGGAGGAGATTTTGCAGGGGCTGCATAAAAAGGCCGATGTGGAGAAGTTTTATGCCGATAAGGGCAAACCGATGCCCAAGGGATTGACCTTTAGCGATGGCAAGGGGGCTGAGGCCACCGGCAAGAAGGCAAAACCCCCAAAAGAAGAAAAGCCCAAAGCCCTCAAACCATCCCTTAACCCGGCAGCCAAACAAACCGGTTTTGCTTTTGACATACCCGAAGAGGTGGCCGCCGATTTGAAAGTGACACTCCAAAAGCAGGATGGCACCTTGGTGAAGTACCATATTTGCGGTAAAAACAGTGCTTTAGCACCCGGTTATCAAATATTGGCACCCGATGTGCCGCTGGCCGAAATTATCAGGGCCAAAGAAGAGGGTGGCAAATTTCAGTTTGAAGGGGTTTGGTATATGGTGGTTGAAAAACTATAACAACAAAGCTATGGAAATTTTAATGAGTGATTATCAAACGGTTTTAAACATCATTTATAGTGCCCAAAAAGAGATAGCCTATTGTGCTCCTAATATCTCCTATGAAGTGGCACAGGCATTGGTTGAACGAAAGAAAGAAACCGGTTTGAGTGTAACGGTATTTCTTGAATTCACCGAAAAAAGTTACCGTGGGGGCTTTGGCGATATCGCCGCATTTGAAGAATTGGTGAATAACGGTATTCTGGTTTTTAACAATCAAGGGTATAATATTTTTTGTTTGATAGCCGATGAGGTTGGCTATTTTTATTTCCCTCATAGTCGATTTCATCAAGAAGAGGGAAGCTCTCTAGACCTGTTTCCAATGGAACCCAAGCAGGTGAAAAAAATAAAGCTGTTATTTGGGATGCTTGATGATGAAAGTCCAGAATGGGATAGTTTGGTGGACGAAATAGGAATCGAAACGATTGAAAATGTTAGGTATGCATTTGATGTTGTTGGTGAGAAGGAGCAAAAGACAATTGTTGACAGCATTAAAAATGACCCCCCATTAAAGCCTGAGTTTAGCCGGTCTTTGGAAGTTTACCGGGCAAAATTTCAATTTATAGAACTGACATTCAATGGTGGTAATATTATTGTAAAGAGAATTCATCTTCCGCCTAACGCATTACCCTTTAAGGATGATATCTTTAAAAAAAATATAGAGGCCAACTTGAGGCTATTTGACAATTTGAAGGAAAAAGAGTTTTTGCAGCCATTTCTTGAGGTGAAAAAAGAGGTTGATCAATTAAGGGAGGAAAACACCGTTTATTTAAAAAGCCGAAAAAAGAGCCTAATAGTCAGGAACAAAAAAAGTGCTTTTGAGGAAAAACTTAAGGGTATTAGAGAAAAAATCGTAGCATTAAAAGGTGGCCTTATTAATGATCTTCAAAATGAGATTGCGAAAACAAGAATAGCTATTCAGGAGAATTTGCGGAATTTTTTATTGGCCAATCCTCCTTCAGAATTAGATGAACTTAAGGACGAAACGCTCACAATCGAGATTGAGAATATTTGTCATCAAATAATGAGTAAGATCCGTTTCCCACTGGCCAAACATTTACTCCTGGATCTTGATTTAAAGTGTCAGTATTATGATATCACATGGGAGGACCTTCATAATGATACCATCTTAGAAGAAATGAAGCAGAAGGAGTTGATCAACGAGGAAGATAAAACGTACATTTCCGAGTTGGCGATATCGGCAAAACCGGATATTTAATTTTTTTTGTGGGCAAATAACAAAAAACGCTTGTAATGACAGACTAGGCGAAGTTCCAAAAGTGCTTGAGATATTCAGATTGCGCATAATAATTGGTGATTTTATAATGTTTATTTAAATAGACGCATGATTCCAAATATTTTCATTAGTTCGACAATTGTTGACTTAAGTCATTTAAGAGATTCTATTCGAGACACGATTATTGAATTAGGATATAATCCTGTAATGAGTGAATACGGTGAAATTGGATATTTGCCAACACATTCAGCTGAAGAATCTTGCTATATAGCTTTAAAAGATTGCCAAATGGCCATTGTGATTGTAGGCAAACGATATGGGTCATTATCTGATAATAAGCTTAGTGTGACACACAATGAATTTAGAACCAGCAGAGCGAAAAAAATCCCAGTTATTTTTTTGGTGAATGAAGAGGTAATGCATTATAAAAAAGTATATGAAGCTAATAGCAAAATAGATAGCCTTTCATTTCCAGGAATGGAAGATCCAGCAAAAGTTTTTAATTTGATACAAGAGTTCAGTGAATCAGAGATAAACAATGGATTAATTCAGTTTACAAATGTACAATCTGCAAAGAATAATCTTAAAAAGCAATTTGCACATCTTGTTGGCGACTTGTTGAAGAAACAGTTTGATCCAGTAAAGGGTGAAATAAAAGATATTTTGTCTGAAATAACAACTCTGAGGCATATTTTGGTAAAAAATGATAAGGATTTTGCCAATAGATTTGCAAGAGCCTTTAGGTTTTTATTGAATGATGAAAACAAATATCTTAAAGAGATTGCAGAAATAGTATCTGGGTCACTTGAAGAAGGAGTCCCGGAACTATTAAGAGAAAGTGATCTGAAATCATTCCTTAAGCGAAAGAATGTTCAGATAAAAATAATGAATTCCGAAGATGCCCATAAGGTATTAAATATGTCCAATGACAATGGGGCGTTTGCGGCAGGAATCCAACAAATTTCATTTTCCAAATTACCTTACTCAAGTCCTCGAAATAAACTTGATGAGAATTCTAATTATGATGTAAAGCCTGAAAACTCTGATGATTCCAGAGTCATATTTGGTATTGGAAAAGACCAATACTGGGCAAATGAGAATGCAGATAAATTATTGGAAGCGATGTTTGAAAGATTATTAGCAACAACAGGCAAAACATAATTGATATCCAATACGGTGAATCCAACTAGGCATTTCTGTTACACCTCCAAATTGTTTCTGCTTTTATATGGATTTGAGGTGTTGAGTTCAGGGTTAAGGTGTTTTTGAAACCACGAATTACGCGAATTTGACGAAAGAAAGGATATAGGGAGTGATGGGTTTTAAAAAGTTGAGAAGTTGAGGATTTCTGCGTTTTTGGTTTGTTAAATTGTATAGGGATATTTCCATTGAATTGGGTTTAATAAAAAGTGAATAAATGCTATATCTAAAATCAATACAGCAATTAAAGAACCATCATTTTTTTGTGGACAAATACCAGCGAGGCTACCGATGGGATGTGCGGCAGGTATTGGATCTGCTGGAAGACATTGGGTCGTTTGAACCTGTGGGCAAACGTTTTTATTGTTTGCAGCCGGTGGTTGTGCGGAAGATTTCAGGAAAAGAGGTCAACAGTTTCGAACTTATTGATGGTCAGCAACGGTTGACCACGCTATTTATCATCCTTACAGCCTTGAATGCTGAGCGCTATATGGTGGATTACCAAACGCGCAAGGGGAGTGCCGAGTTTTTAAATGGTATAGGCGAAAACATTAAAGTTGAACCGCTGAAGATGGAGCCGGTTGTTGATACGGAAGAGCTCGAAAAAAAACTGGACGGATTGTGGGAGAAACACATTGTGACCTACCCACAACATGACAACATTGATAATTACCATTTTTTCAAAGCCTTTCAGATTGTTGCCAACTGGTTTCAAACGGGACAGGGAGATGGGGATGTGTTTAAAGAAAAGCTCTTTAAACACACAAAACTGATTTGGTATTTAATTGAAGATCAGTCGGAAACTTCGGAGCAGGTGTTTATGAATATTAACAGCGGCAAAATACCGCTCACCAATGCCGAACTCATCAAAGCTCTTTTTTTGGTCAGCAATGAGTATTCAAGCATTCCCTCTGCATTTTCACTCAAGCAAAATGAAATTGCTTTGGATTGGGATCGAATTGAATATGCTTTGCAGAATGATGAATTTTGGTATTTTTTGACAGAGGAGTCCAATAACCAGTATCCAACCAGGATTGAGCTCCTTTTTGACATACTACAACAAAAGCCGGCCAAGTCGAAGGATCCTTTTTATTCGTATCGTAAATATGCCGGGCAGGAGAAGCCGAATTGGGATGAGGTGAAATCGCTCTTCTTGCTTCTTGTGGATTGGTTTGAAGATCGGCAACTTTACCATTATATTGGTTATTTGGTATGCCGGAGAATCTCAAATATTACCACAATCATTTCCATTCATAAAGAATCAGACACAAAGCAGGAGTTTGAAGGAATGATAATTGCACTCATCAAAAAACATTTCAACAAAATTGAAAAGGAAGGCGACATCAAGCTATACCATATCGACAATTTGAATTATGAGAGAAATCCTGGGGCGGTTATCGATGTGCTACTGCTTCACAACATTATGACCTATTTGCAAAGTGATCGGAATTACCGGTTTCCTTTCAACCATTTTAAAAGGGAGAAAGATTGGAGCATTGAACACATCCATGCTCAAAATTCCAAATTGTTGACCACCTCAGAAGAGTTGAATGCTTGGGCGCAGGAAAACATTGTGTTGCTTGATAAGGTTGATGTGGATGGTCAAAGTGCTAAGGGTGTTGTTGAAAAACTGATATTAGATCTGAATGAATTCTTGGGTTGTATTGAGCGCAAGGAGTTATTTCAAAACATTAAAGAGAAATACCTCGATTTGCAGAACAGGCTTTTTTCTTTTTTTGGGGATTTGAAAGATGAGGACCAGAAACATGGAATAGGGAACCTGGCCTTATTGGACAGGAACACCAATAGTGCTCTAAATAACAGTCTGTTTTCGATTAAGCGTCGAAAGATTCTTGAGATCGACCGAGCTGGAGGGGTAGATAATAACGGTAAAAAGGTAATGACATTTATTCCCTTATGCACAAAGAATGTATTTTTAAAATACTATAGCCAGGATGTTTCCCAGATGCATTTTTGGACTGAAGAGGATCGAAAAGATTACCTAACCAATATTGTTGAATTGTTGAAAGATTTTCTGCCAGCATAATCATCCATTATGATTGAAATAAACCAGTTACAATACCTCATCGAGCTTCAGGAGAATTATCCGAATAGTGCCGATTTGATCAATTTTTTGCAGTATGGTAAGACCAAACATTTTTCGTTTTGGACTCTTATCAATAAGTACCGAATTGAAATACCCATTATCCAGCGTGATTATGCCCAAGGACGCGTTGATGGTAAAAGCAGTCAGATCAGGGGCGGATTTGTTGAATCCTTAAGACTGGCTCTTCGCGATAAGAAACAGCTACATTTGGATTTTATTTATGGTTCGTCGAAGGGGGATGCACCCCTTGTTTTATTGGACGGACAGCAACGATTGACTACGCTGTTTTTATTGCATTGGTACATACTTCATAAATTGGGTAAACTCAATGGATACAAGGAGTTGTTGCAACGATTTTCGTATAAAACAAGGATCAGCTCAAAGGAGTTTTGCCAAGCCATCATCAATAAACCGATTCAATCTGGTTCAGAGGCTGGAATTTCTTTTGCTGATGGCATTAAAAGTCAAGCTTGGTTTTTTCGATCCTGGGAAAAAGATCCTACCATCAAAGGGATGTTGGTTATGTTGGAAGCTATTGATAAAGCCATGGGGGCAGTTGAAGAGGCTGAATTGGGAAAGATGTGGCATTCCTTAACCCAAGATGAGATAATTGATTTTCAATTCCTAAACCTCGAAGATTTTGAATTGACCGATGAGCTGTATATCAAGATGAATGCCAGGGGAAAGACTTTGACCAATTTTGAGAATTTCAAGGCATGGCTCATTAAAAAAAATGGTTTATCAGAAGAGTGGTCTTCCAAGTTAGATCAGGAATGGACCGATTTGTTTTGGAAGCACAAGGCACCAGGAGATTATGAGATTGATACCGAATATATGCAGTATTTCAGGGGAATGTCGCAATTCAAATATGCTTTGACCCTTGGTAATGGTGACCTTTTGGAATCGTGCAAGGATAACTTGTTGGAATTGATAGATTCAGTGTATATTCCTTATTCCCTTTATGAAGAACTCGCACTCTTTTCCCCAAATTGTGTGGCTGATTATTTCAGTGTCCTGAATAAATTAGAGGGTAAGAATATTGAAGTTTTAAAGGTTGTTCTAGGGACTACTGAACAATCAATATTTAAGAAGTTTATTGATTCACCCACTTATTGGGATCGGACGGTGTTTTTCGCTTTGTGTTGTTTTCTTTGGCAAGTGAACGAAGAACCATTCAATTTTAACGAGGCTCAAAAAGAGAATTTAAGAAAATGGATGCGGGTTTGGCGAAATCTTATCCAGAATACCACCATTGACGATCCGGCAGCCTTTGTAAAAGCCATTAAAGAAATTGACAGGGTGAAGGGTAGTTATGGTTCCATATATGAGGATTTAGACAGTAAATTGCAAATCAATTTCTTTTCAGAAAACCAAAGGAGTGAAGAAAAGCTCAAGGCGAGCCTGATATTGGAGAATCCGGAATGGGAGGATGAAATAATTAGTTATGAGCAACATCCTTATTTCTATGGGCAAATAGGGTTTTTGCTAGATTATGCATTTGTTGGAGGTCAGTATGATTTGGGATTATTCAAGAAATATGCTGAAAAAGCGTCTATCCTATTCTCAGAGCATTTGAACACGGATGAATTTGATTTGGAAAGAGCCTTGCTGACCAAAGGCAATGAACACGAAAATTATTTGATTCGGAAAGGGAACAACCTTTGTTTTTGTTTGTCATCGGCTGGTACTTTGCGGCAAAGGGAAGAGAACTGGAGAAGGGTTTTCAGGGATACGCGAACTAATGGCGGTAAGCAATGTCTCCTTGAATTGTTGGAGGATAACCGGTCGCTTGAGGAAATTTGTCAAGATGCCGTCAAGATAGCTGATTGGAGGCGTTACTTGATAGAGCAGCCTAAATTGATGGCCTATTGCAAACAACGGCTTATTCGAAAGGAAAACAACTCGTTTGTCAGGCTATTGGGTTCTTCGAAATTAAGCCATTATCATGCGGAGCTTTTCACCTACTATATTTTTTGTTTACTGAAGGGAGAAGGTGGATTTAATGGCTTCAATTATAAATATGAGTTTGTGCGGGGAGGTGGTGAATTTGCCCACATAGCCATTAACGACTGGGTGCATAAGCAGACTAGCTATTCGTTGCATTTATATTATATCGAGAATCGTGATGATGTATTGCCCAATCCTTTTAGAATAAGGTTTTTCAACAGTAAAGGGAATAATGGAGATAACTTGTACTGTGATTTGACTCAGGATTTGCTTTCAGGTTTTGTTTATCAGGATGGTAAAGACCATTATGGTTATTGGTTTTTGGTGGGAACGGTTGATGAAGCCCAAACTATGTTGGTGAGTTTATTGGAAAAGCTTAGGAGCATCAGTGGGTAATTGAACGGAGAGTAACTCTAAAAATTTTTAAGTAATGGCAGACCAAGCGAAGTTCCAGAAGATGTTGGAGATATTGTTGGTGCTCGATTGCCGGTATGGGCGCACCATCCAGGAGATTGCGGAGCGCTTCGGTATTTCGGAGCGCACTGTGTACCGATACATGGACACCTTTAAACAGGTGGGGTTTGTGATCGAGAACAACAGTGGCTTTTTCAAGATCAATAAGGAGGAATCCACCTCTCAAGATATCAGTCAGTTGCTCCATTTTACCGAGGAGGAGGCCTTTATTTTGAGCAAGGCGATTCATGCCATCGAAGATGGCTCGGAACAAAAGGAGAAGCTGGTGAAGAAGCTCTACAGCCTCTATGATTTCGACCGGGTGATCTATGCCATCACCAAGAAGGAGGAGACTGAAAATATCTTCAACCTGATCCAGGCGATCAAGCAACAGCGGCAGGTGGTTTTGAAGGCCTACAAATCGGGGCACGGGAAGGATATCCGCGACCGGGTTGTGGAACCCATCGACTTCACGGTGAATTACCTGGGCGTATGGTGCTACGACACCGAAGACCGGTGCAATAAGATTTTCAAAACTTCGCGCATTAGGGAGGTGGTGGTGCTGGATGAAGATTGGCAGTATAAACCTGATCACCAGAAGGGGATCACCGATATTTTTAGGATGCAGAGCTTTGAGCCGGGGCCCATCCAATTGAAGCTTTCGATGCTGGCCTGCAATTTACTCCAGGAAGAGTTTCCTTTGAGTGAGAAATATATCAAGCCACTGGGGAAAAACAGCTACCTGCTCACCACTGATGTGGGCAATTTTCTCGGTGTGGGGCGTTTTATCCTGGGGCTTCCCGATGAGGTGGAGGTGATTTTCCCTCAGGCTTTAAAAGATTATTTGAATGAAAAAGTGAAGTCGCATAATTTTTGACGGTAGTTGACATTTCGTATTGGTTTCTTTGTCATAAACTTAAACTTGAGTATGATGAAGAATCTATTTTTCTTATTGGGTATGGCCATTTTAGTCTCTTGTTCATCGCCCATGAACAACCGTTACAGCGATGCGACGCTTGAAACCGACTTGAAGGCCATTCGGGAGGCAGAGATCCTCGACAGCACTGAAATAAGCCTCCTGGCCATGTATTTCGTGCGGGCTAAATTATTGAATGAGCCCATTGATGGCAAATCTTATAAGGATATTTTGGCGCAGGCTAAAGCCTTGAAACAGAAACAGGACGAAGAGGCGCGCCTGGAAAAGGAGCTGGCCGAAAAGGCCAGACAAGAGGCTGAGGCCAAGATGGCGCGCCTAAAAACAGCCTTGATTGTTACTGTTTTTGACAAGGGATATGTTGAATACGATTACCAAAAATACATCACCTACAAGTTTGCCTTTGAAAACAAAACAGACAAGGATATCACGGCGTTCACCGGTCAGCTTGTGTTTACCGACTTGTTTGATCAAGAGATTAAGACCATTAGCTTGACCTATGATAGTGGCATCCAAGCCAACACCATCACCGACTACAGTGCCACGACGGATTACAATCAATTTAGGGATGAGGACCAGCTGCTCAAGTCGAAGAGCTTGAAGCAGGTGAAGTTGGTGTGGAAACCGGCGAAGATCTTGTTTGCCGATGGCACCGTGATGGAATAGGTGGGGGAACCACGAATTTGAAGAATTGAAGGGTTGAAAAGTTGAAGGGTTGAAGGGTTGAAGAGTTCTGGGTTGTGGTGTTTTTCCCTGGCAACCATTTAATTTCAAAAAATAATTTGATACAACCAATTCTTGCGGGAGTAAGCAAGACGAGTAAACTGAAAATCGTTAAGAGTAGGTAAATAATAGAATAACTTATTGAAATGAGAAAATTAATTTTAAGTTTAGCAGCACTGATCGTAATTAGCGGAAGTATGTTTTCGCAAGAACTGGTTTTAAAACAGGGTGATTTAACGTCAGAGAAACGCCCCAAAGGTGAATTTAACAGTTATGAGAGTAAGGATGGATCGGTTTATAAGATTGGGGATAAAATTACAATTGGTGTTCCTTCTTCCAATAAGACTTTTGCCTTTATTACGGAAGGAGATGGATTATTGATTCCAATCACCCAACTATTGGCAAGCTCTAGTGGACAGCAAGTTGAAATTAAGCGGATCGATATTGGAGGGGGAAAAAGAACCGGATTTTATGCTTCCGTTCGATGCAAAGGTTTGACTGGCCTGTCAAATTATAGCATTCAACTAGAAAATGCGATTTCGGTAGGAGAAGTTAAATCCTTTGGCATGACAAGTGATGAGGCTCTTGCTGAACTTAAAAAAGCGAAGGATAAATTGGAACTGGAGTTGATTTCTCAGGATGATTATGATCGGATTAAAGCGGATTTGATGAAGTATATCAAATAAAAGATCCACCAGTGCCGGTTCCCCGACACCAAAGGCAGTGGCTATTGCTGCTGCCTTTCTCTATGAATTGATCATTCTTTGAGGAATTTATTGATGGCGGCCATTTTTTCCCAGGCATTTACCATTATGTTTTAAAACAGTAAAATGAATGTTGAAAAGTTAATCAAAAGAGTTGGTGGTTAAATATATTATGGTTTATTTTATGATTGGAGTGAGATGATGTGTTTTTGACTTTTATCTTGTTTGCTTACAGGTGTTTGGTGTTGAGATGAGTGAATTGGTAAGGAAAATAATAATTGTTGCGATGCGTGGAGTTGGAGAATATATGGTTGATTAAGTGAACTTGCGCAAGGTGGTTTGTGAGTGAGGGGGCGAAGCTATGGGAAGGGTGGAAGGATGGTGCTTTATTGCTCATAGTTATGTAGTCAATAGAAACAAAACAAATTGAACTAAAACTATGGATGAAATTGAAAGATTCGAAAATTGGTTAAAAACCACAATTACGGAAAAGAGAAAATCTGAATCTACAGCCTACAACTATGCAAGAGCAATTAAGCGAGTTGAGATGCACTATAAGGAGGTTTCGGGTTGTTATTTAGACTTGTTTGACACTCCAATTGAAAGAGCCAAAGAAATTGAACAAATGTATTTGCAAAAGGGGAAATTTTCTGACTTTGGTAATTCTGGTAAGGGAACTGTTAGAAATGCATTATCGGCGTTGATTCGATATAGAATTAATCCAGTAAATGAACAGAGTTTAGAAAATTTCCAGGAAGAAGAAATAGATGTCTTCCCCAATTTTCACTATGAAAAGGATTTGCAAGAGACAATTTTGTTTCAGATTAATGAGCTATTTCCAACCTACAAAATTTACGGTGATGACTCTGAAGAAGGAGTGAAATATCGTATTGGAGGGAAGGAGATAGATATATTATTGGAAAGCAGTGATGGAAAATCATTGTTAATTATTGAGTTAAAGGCTGGAAAAGCAAGCGAAAAGGTGTATGGCCAAATTGCAATGTATTATGGTTTAATAAAAAAGAGGTTTCCAGAGAAAGAAATCTTTGGGCTTATAATTGCTCAAGAAATATCAGAGGAACTAATATTTGCGGGTAGTTTGTCTGATACGATATCATTTATGAACTATTCGTTAAAAGTGAATTTATCATCTGTAGAATGTTAAAGCCGAAAGATTATGAAGTGGCAAACAAAATCCAATCAGTTTTCAATAACTCGCTCTGAATTTCATAGGGTTAAAGTTGTTGATGCGATAAAAATTGATTCAGAGAAAAAAGCTATTACTTATTTGAAAATTGAAAATTGTATTGAGTATATACAAAAGAGTTTAGATTTTTTCGATTATCGTGAAATACTGTTTTCTGAAGAATTAGATATTTTAGTTGTAGGTAATGACAATGATTTAAAAAGTAGAAATTCATTTTTGTGCAAAAAAGATAATAGGAGGTATTATGGTAACGCCATGGTTATTAAAGTGCCAAAGAGTGGTAATTTGCAGAAACTTAAGAATACCAAACTGGATTTGGATATAGTGAAAAGCAATATAGTTTTTGACTAAATGGATAATACTAGCGATTTAATATATTATAAAGTTGAATCTCGTTTTTGGAGGAGAAAAATTGGTGACAAACTTGACAACTTGATAAATGGCATTGATATTTCAGATGCTTTTGTGAATACGAGTCAAGAGTTTCATCATTCATCCCCAATTGAAGCCCGAAAAACTGCTTTTAATCATTATCAAAGCCTTATTGAAGTGCTTTATGACGGTTTGAATAAAAAATATTCAAATGATTATCAGGCTCGAATCGATTTGCAATATTACTTGGATTCCGAAAATGATGTTGAGTTAGGGAATAAAACTAAGTTTAAGGTAACAGATGATTTATTAAATGGGATTGAAGTTTATATGGTTGTTGCAAAACCATTGAAAGGCAAGGAGATTAAGGCTAATGGTAAATATTGCATTCATGGGATTCGATATGTTGATTATATTGATAGACTAGATAACGATCTAATAGAAAATCTGGAGAATTTATTTGTTGAGAATCAATATTACGGAGAATATAACTTTCCTACTGAAAAAGAACAGGTATTACAGCATTTTGAATCAATTGGCGGTAAGGCTGAGTTTTTCTTGAAAACACCTTTTGACTGGGACGATTTAATGGCAAAATTTGAAGGCCAAGAATTAATTCGAAAAGGGGCTTGTAACTCGCGCTAATTTGGTAGCAGATAAGCCCCCGCAATTGCGGGTTTAGTTCAACAAGCCGTAATAAAGCAGCCCTTAGCATGGGTGCTATTAGGAGGTTTGGGTTCCCGCGCGAACGATAGCAGCAACAAGAAAACAATTAACGCCCGCAACCAGGGCTGCTTCATACAGCCATCCGTTAGGGGTAATTAAAAATCATACATATGACACTAGATAAATCAAAGGAAGAATTTATTAGCTTTTTAAAAGAATATGAAGATTTAAAAGCTTTGGATATAAATGAATCCGATACTCGCTCAAAGATTATTGACAGAATATTAATTGATATATTGGGCTGGGAGGAGCAAGATATTTCAAGAGAAGGACATGTTGATTCTGGTTTTTATGATTACAAAATAAATATTCCAGGCTTTCACTTAATAATTGAAGCAAAAAGACAATTCTTAGATTTTACGTTACCACAAAAGCGAAAGAAAACATCCTTCAATTTACTTCTCAGTGAAAATAAAGAAGTTATTACTCAAATAAGAGAATATCTAACAGATACTGGTATTTCTTATGGTATTATCACTAATGGGAAACAGTTTCTATTAGGAAAATTTGTAAATACAGATGGAACTAGTTGGAAAAACAATCAATGCTTAATATTTGATGGTTTTGAAGATATAGAAAATAGGTTTATTGAATTTCATAATAATCTTTCTAAAGAATGCATAATTGAAAATGGTGGATTCCTATTTCAAACAGAAGATATAACAACAACATCATATAAAATTGTTTCTACACTTGTAGATAGGGAAAGGGAGATTGTTCGTAATAATCTAAGTGCAGAAATCACTCCATTGATTGATTATGTTTTTGGAGAAATATTCCAAGAAACTGGGCATGACAATAAAGAGTTTATAAAAGAATGTTTTATTACAAATGACGAAATAAAAAAAAAATAGAAATGAAATAGAAAGGTTATTTGGAGATAATGCACCAGACCTATCAGAAGTTATTCCAGCAAAAAATACTGAATCCATTGTTACGCAAATGGAAAGCGAAATTGCGGATGTTCCTATACTAGCGAAAGAAGTTTCAGCACCTAAACCTATGATAATTGTGGGTTCAAAGGGTGCCGGCAAAACTACTTTTATCAACTATCTTTTTAAAGAGAGACTTAGCAAAGGTACTTTAAGTAAGCACCCATTTGTATATGTAGATTTTAGGAAATACTTTAATCAAGACAAAAATGTTGATACCGCTAAAATTGCAGACGATATTTTAAATCATCTTTACGACAATTATTCTGATTTAAAATTACATTCAACAAATGTTCTAAAACGAATATATTTTAGAGAAATAAAAAGAAATGATGAGAGTATTTGGGATGATTTAAAGGAAAATGATGATAGAGAATACAACCGAAAAGTTAACGAATTCCTTGAAGTTAAATCTCTCAAAAAATTAGAGCATTTAGAGTCATTATCAAGATATCTAATTCGAGAACGAAGACTAAGATTATTATTAATCTTTGATAATGCAGACCAATTTGATTCAAAGTTACAGGAAAAAGTATTCTTATTCGCTAATTCTATTAATAGAACGGCGAATTGTGGAGTGTTGGTTTCACTCCGAGAAGGGTATTATTATAAATGGAGAAATTCACCTCCTTTTGATGCATTTGAAAGCAATGTATATCATATTACAGCGCCAAGATATAATGAGGTACTTCAGAAGAGAATAAACTATACGCTAAGTAAATTAGAGCTTACTGGAAAGACTTCAGGCATGTCTAGGCAAGGTTTCCGTGTCGAAATGGATAATAATAACATTTATGAATTCTTGATAGGATTAAAGAATTCTCTCTTTTCTGAGAGTAACTCTCAGCTGATTGATTTCTTGAATTATTCTTCATTTCCAAATATAAGAGAAGGCTTACGTTTGTTTAAGCTATTTTTAGTTTCAGGTTACACCGATGTCTCTGAGTATATTATGAGAGTAAGATATAGTCAAGAAGAGGCAAACGTTTCTATTCCCATACATGAATTCTTTAAAACAATGGGATTAAACAACAAGCTCTATTATAATCATGAAACTAGTGTAATCCCAAATCTATTTTACCCTGTAAATGGTTCAAGTGATCATTTTCTAAAAATATGGATAATAAAATATCTCCAAAAACAACTTGATGAAGGAGGCACTGCTTCAAAATATGTACAGGCTTCTATATTATTAGAGTTCTTTACATCTATTGGTTACAAGCTATCGATTATTAATAATTGTCTTGTAGAACTATTAAAGAAAGAGCTTATCGAAACGGATGATTTGATCTCTGATATTGAATGGGAAAAATTATCAGCAAAAGATTTTAATTTATGTCTCTCAGCAAAAGGTAGTTATTATTTAAAGAATGCTAAAAATCGTTTCCACTATTTTGATTTAGTTCTTCAAGATACGCCAATTTTTGATAAAGACTATTTTGACAGAATTAAGACAAAATTTCCATTAGCAAATGATAAAGGAGTAAGACTGCTATCGGATAGGCTTGATACCGTAAAAGAGTTCATTTCTTACTTAAAAGCTATGGAAAAGACACAACATAGAGAATTAATTGCAATGTTTGGTAGTGTGACTGACGAAATAATGTCTTATGGTCTTGAAAAGGATTATACAAATATTGAAGAAAAACTACCACCAACACGCGGTAAATAATGCATAGTTTGCCACAGGCGCAACACAACCTAAACATCATACCGCCAACCCTTGGGCATTATTCCTCCTATACAAAAGACATTGATTACTTAAGATAATGGTTGAATGTATGATGTTGAAATAGTGGCATTTGTGGAATTTAATTTATACCATAAGTCCGAATTAAAAAAGAATAAAAAATACATATGGGAAAAACTATTAATACGTTTAAAAAGTTCTATAAAATCTTGATTCTTGAACTGAACCTTATAAATAACACTATATATTTTTCAACATTCTTACTTCTTGGAATTGGAATTTTCATTACTATAAAGTTCTTTGCAATATTATCTAAATCATTGAGCATTTCAACTGGAGCTGAAGTTGATATGGCATTGACTGGACAAGTTGGTGATTATATTGGTGGAATCATAGGAACACTTTTCGCATTTATAAGTATTATCTTATTGTTTATTACATTCAGAAATCAGCGATTTGCATTTTCAAAAGAAAGATTCGAAGACCGATTTTTTGAAATGATAAGAATATATCGTGAAAACGTAAATGAAATGGAAATAATATCACCTTTTGACCAAAGGTCTGAAGAAATAGTTAGGGGAAGAAAAGTTTTTAAAGAGCTACATCGACTTTATGTGGTAGTATTTGCAGCCACTAGAGACTATTGTGCAAATAAGAAAATTCCAATAGACAAGGAATTTGAGTTACCAAATTTGGTGTACTTACTTATTTTTTTTGGATGTGAGGACATATTTAATAAATCAATAGTTAACAATTATACTACTGAGATCAATTCAAAATATGGCGACCTCTTAAAGAATTTAGTTCAATTTTTAAACAAAGGCAGATACGCAGAGCAGGGAAAGCTTTTTAAATTAAATGGAATACATGAATCTTTTGGCCATTATTATAGACACCTTTATCATTCAATAAGATATATACATACTCACCGATATATGACCGATAAAGAGAAGTATGAATACATAAGATTATTTAGAGCTCAGATTGGAGATTTTGAACAAGCAGTTTTCTTCTATAATTCGTTGTCCATATTAGGCAGTAAATGGGAAAGAGCAATTAAAGACCAAGATAATAAATTGATATCTACATACAAATTAATAAAGAATATTCCAGAAGGTACATTATTGATTTTGGATCCAAAAGAGTATTATCCTGAAGTGTTTAAAGAATAAAATACGGTACACAACTTTTAGCCCTCAATCAAGCGTTGCCTCGATACGCTTGAAATTGATAGTTTTTCGTGCCCGTAAATGCTGAATAAAGAGCGTAAACAATAAACAAGGTGCTTTGATCGAAATGAGGCTGGACTTTTCGGGAAGGTAAAAAGATCCTCCGCCATTTGGGTTTGAGCCTTAAAAGTTTTTTTGCTCATGATAAATTCGTTCAAAAATTTGAATAGCCTTCCGCAAACACAATACTGGCCACGCAGGATACGGCCTCTGGTTGGCTGCCATTATGAAAGTTGACCCAAACAGAATTTAATTATTAAGTTAGATATAGATAGATTCAGTCACTTTCGGTGGTTTTAATTTTATGTAAAAGGAAATCATTTAAGATGAAAAGAGAAAATTTAGTTTATGGACTTGGATCCACTTTAGTAATTGTAGGTGCCTTGATGAAAATTTTACATATTTCTTATGGGAATCAAATATTTTTATTCAGTCTCATAGGTATGACAATTTTTCAATCGCGGCTTGTGACGCAGTTAAAGAAAAAAGTTAAAGACCTAGAGAGCAAATTGTAGTTTCTTCCTGCAAAGCCTGCCGCTGGCGTGATACAGGATGCGCAGCATAAGGCTATCCGTTGAGCGTCATTTTAAACAACTCCCTGCAATAAGATAATATGATGAGAAAACATAAAGATAATAATACAAATGAATTATATGGAATAGCTGAATTCGTATTATTTGTAACTTCATATATTCCGTTGTTTTTATTAATTGTCTTTAAGCAAATTTCAGGAAATTCGGATTATTTACAATGGGGAGGCTTGGGTAAAAAATCGATATTGATTTTTTGTGAAAAATTCGGATTTACTTTTCTATTAGTTTTCATTTCAATTTTTAGCCTTTGGGGCTGTAAAATATTATTCTCTAATTTTAAAAAGAATATTGATAACGGAGAAAATATAACATTAAAAGATGTCAGAAATCGCAATAGTGAATCTATTGGATATATTGCGACATATATAATTCCATTTATTTTTCAAAGCTTTGGTAGTTACTATGAAATTTTTGCATTTTTCTTTCTAATGATTATCATCTATCGCATTTATGTAAATTCTAACCTGTTACTTATAAACCCGATTTTAAGTTTTAAATACTCGATTTTCGAAATTGAATACGAAGAACAAAATGGAAAAAATAGAAATGGATTAATAATCATTCAAAATAAATTTATTAAGGAAGATACAATGATAAAAATATATCCTATCGGATATAAATTATTCTTTGCAGAAGATAGAGAGCAATAAAAACCCAACTTTATGACACTTCAAGAAATACTAGACAAAATCTCGACAACAGAGGTTAACGACTTAAGATTGTACTTTATTACAAGAGTACTAAAAGACAACATAACAAAAAGAGCTAAAATAATCGATAAATACTTATTTAAAGTTTATCAAGTTGATATTGACCCCGAGATAAGAACGTATTTGTATGATTTGTCTATTGAACAATTAGATAAAGTTATAAAAAGGGATTTTGAAATGATGGATTACGATGTGATAAGTGATGATACACAGCATTTGTTTACATATTCAATGAAAAATAAAGTGTTTTCTTTTTCTGATGTTGTTTGTAATCAATTAAGTAAAACACCACCAAAAATGCAGAGTATCGAATCAATATTATCTAATGAAGATGAGCTGTGGGCATATTGTGTTGGATTTAATGATACAGATAATAAAGATTGGATTTATACATTTAGAAAAATACAATCTGGAAAAGTTGCGACCGATGAGAAAGAAGGAAAAAATTTATTAAAAACGATTAGAACTTACTTTGATACATCAAATCAAAAATTAGAATTATTAAAGGGTGAAACTGTTAATTTAGACAAACAGGTTGATTGTATATATTACGATGAAACTTTTTATGTTATTAAAAAAGCTTATTTTGAACAAATAGTTGGATTACAAGAAGAATATAAAGAACAATCAAAAGCAGTTGTTGAAGAATTAAGGAACACTGATAAATTTACTGGATTAGAAATGATTGAGGATAAAATAGAAAAGAATCCAGCTATACACAAAAAATTAGTTCGAATTGCAAGAATTGGCAATTATCGAACTATTGATGACAAAGTAATCAGAAAAATGAAAACGGTTTGTAACAAGTTTGGTGTAAAACTAAATATTAAAAATGGGAGATTAGCAATTGAAGAGGATGCTGATATTGATACTGTTCTTAAAATGCTTGCTGATTATTATAAAACAGGGGAAGTTTCAGGAAAAGCATACGGAACTTTTGCAGGAAAAGAATTAGCAAATACAAATTAAAAATACCGAACGCACAATCGAGTAGGTTGCCGGTAGGCTAATTGCCTACCGGAGAACCTCTCACAATTTATTCCGCCCCGGTGACCACCGTGCGCACGCGAACTACGCTCCTGCCTTTCGCACCCCAGTGCACCGCACAGTCTCTTCTCAGGCACGTATACATCGATTCGTGTCACAACATCACCGAAACAGGTGGCACAATTACACCGAAATATCAACCGAACAAGGTGCGTAGCCATTCATACTAAATAACAATGTAACAAACATCAAAATGAATTCAATGATTTTTCTTGAAAAAGCAGCAGAGGTGTGTTCTCAAATATTAGAAAAAAAATATTTTCAAATATTAGATGACACAATCATGGAATTTAAGACGCAGTATGATTCATTCTATTTTTTTGTTGGAAACACGAGTTGGCGTGATTATCATTATGATTTATGGATTGGGAGATATTATATAAATTCTTTTTTAAAACAATTTTATTATTTACTCTTAAAAACAGAGGAAGAAAAAGCTGTCTATAAGTTTTTATTCAATCATTATGATGAAGTTAATCTTAGTGCTTTTGATAAATACATGATTGATTATAGAGAAAGGTTTTTTCCAAATAAAATATGTAAAGATTGTTTATGGCCTATAAATACTAAATTTTTGCACTCAACAAAAATATTGGATATAAATGATGGCTTAAAAAAAACTTTTGGTACTTTTAGATTTCTTTGTTCAAAACCCCCATCGCACGGTGAAGTTAAGTGGAACGAACTGAGTTTTGAAAAAATATTAACTTTAAACAGTTTAGAGCATAGAATATTAAAGCAAATGATCGATTTCTTTGTATTTAAAGATTCTTTAAACAACTCCTCATTGATTAAACCGAACATTGACCTTTTTAAAAAAATATCTATAGAGAATAATTTTGTGCAAAAAAATTATAATTGGCGTTGTGAATCTTGTGAGAATGAGATAAAAAGGGAAGCTGAAAAATTTGATTTTTTAGGAAAAGCTTGTCCTAAGTGTAGAATTATTATTTTTAGCAATTATTGTCCAAAATGTGGTAGTAAATTTGTTATTCCAAACTTTTGTTTCAAGTGCAAGAAAGAGGTTTCAACTGATTTTTGTGGCAATTGTGGCAATTCAATTACAAATCTTCGTAATGATTGATGTTTTCGCTAACTTAATGGTCGTTTGTTGGTTGTTAGAATCATTTGTTAAGATTAATGGAATTTAATTGTTTTGATATTTACTCAAAAAAGCGACCTCATCGGCCGCTTTTTTGGTTCAGTACCGAGGCATGACAAGCTGGGCATTTGGATTATTGAAGTTTTAAATTATTCAATGGTTTGGGATCCGTGATTTTTGGGTTAATTTTGGTGGTCTAATGAATAGCATAGTAGCAAATGATTATCGTACACAAGATAGATGACCTGGCGCTTGACTTTTTTCCGGAGCTGAAGGCGGATGACAATTATGAATCGCTCCGGCAGAAGATTGTTGAGTATTACTCATACGGTGGTGTTGTGCCCAGGATTACGATTGGTGACGGGTTTGTGAAGATTGAGATTGACAACTCGCCCATCATAGCGCAACAGGCTGAGTTCGCCAAGGCGACGAAGCTTTGCGAGAGGAGCCAGTTCGCGGAGGCGATTCCGTTGTTGAGGAGGTTGATTGCCAAGAATCCGGCCAAGTCGGAATACCACCGGGTGCTGGGCCAGGCTTATTCGGTCACGGGAGACCAGGAGTCGGCCATGGATTGCTTGATTGATGCGCTTAAATGGGATCCTACGAATAACTATGCCCTATTGATGATGGGCAATATTTTCGCCCGCTCGAAGAATGATTTCCTGACAGCGAAAAAATATTACGATAAGGTGGTTGAGAACAACCCGGAGGACGCTACTTCCATCACCAAGATTGGCATCAGCTTTCTGCAGGCCGGCCTTGTGAAAGAAGGGCTTGATTATGTGCAGAAGGCTCATGGGATCAACCCGGGTTACCCGGATGCGATCTATGGCCTGGCATTGGCCCACGATTTGTTGGGAGATGCCAAGACGGCGTTTGGATATGCTACCGCATGCCTCAAGAAATGCCAAAAGGATGATGGTGCCGTGCGGCAGTATGCCGGGGAGTTGGCCATCGCCAATGCCAAGAAATACCTGGAAGGTTTCTCGGGCGAGGTGTGTTTCAAAAATTATCACGATAAGGTGGAGAGGATGTGCAAACGGCCGATCAAGGTGGTTGAAGATGCTTCGATTGAGACAGCGGCCAAGATTGAGTATGCCGAAACATACAACCGTGATTACCACCTTGTGAAGTACAAGCCGGATTATATTGGGGTATATCACCTGATGATGCACGAGCTGACTCACCTTCATCTGGCTACGGAAGCCAGGCGAAAGCATTGCAATATGCAGTTCACCAGCAATACGGCTCAATATGACCGTTTTATGTCGGATTTCAAGGGTGCCATGGAAGCGGCTGTCAAGGCCGGGATCCCACAGAAATCGGCAGAGCGTTATTACGATGCGTTATTTGACGGGATGAATACCCAGATTTTCAATATTCCCATCGATCTGTTTATTGAAGATCGCCTGTTTGAGGATCATGAGGCGTTGCGTCCCATTCAGTTTCTGTCGTTGCTGGGCATCATCAGGAATGGGGTGATGTCGGTAACGGACAAGACGGTGGTTCAATTCAGTCCTGCCGAATTGGTGCGTGCCAGCAAGGTGTTGAATCTTGTCCAGGCGCTGTTGTTCAAGGATCTCTTCGGGTTGGATCTGATATCTGAATTCAATGCATCTCCTGCGGAAAGGAAACAGGCGGACAATCTGTTTGCCGAATTTTACGAGTACCGCGATGACCGGGAGCCCGGAGAGGAGTATGAATTGATTGCCCACTGGGGAGAAGACCTGAAGCTATCGAAATATTTTAGTCTGGTGAAGGAGGCCACGTGGGATGAGCCGTTGACGATGGATGATGCCTTGTCGAATCTGGAGGCGGATCCCATGGGGCTGGATTCGGATCAGGAGTTCAAGGCGGAAGAGATGCGCCGTTTCCTCGAGAATCAGAAAGAGATTGGTGTGAACATGGCGGTGGTTGGGTTCATGGTGGAAGCCTTAAGGTTTTTTGAAGATAAAACGGCGGATGAGATCAAAACCATTGCTGTTGATATTGCTATGCAAGGGATGCATGGTTACAACCCCGAGAAGAAGGATTACCGGGTGGGCACGATCCCCGGGAAAGTATTTTCGGGCTACCATATTATGGCCTACTTCTATGTGAGTTGGGCTTTGGGCATGCCGGAATCGTTGGCACAATTGAAGATGCCGTTCGATCGGGAGTACAAGCTGGCCCAGATGATGTACCAGTGAAAATGAGGTTGGTTTCCGGATATCGTTCCTGCTGGCTATATTTGTGCAACAACACCAATGGGCTGCAGGCCGTTATCGGATAGATGAATGGATGAAGATTTCAAATATATTGAGGGTTTTGACAAGCGTTATAAGCTGTACCGCGATGGCCGGGTGGTAATAACGGCCACCGGCAAGGAGAAGAAATGCCGCGTAATCGGGCACAACCGGTCGCTGATCCTGTATGATGGTGAAAAATATGTGGGGCGAACGGTTTCCAAACTTCTGGAAACGCACTTTGGTCATGATTTCAGCGGGGAGAATGAGATTGCCGATCTTGAGGGTGAAGAATGGAAGGTTATCCCCGGATTTGATGACCGTTATCTGATTTCCACCCATGGACGGGTCAAGGCGGTGAATGTTCGGTATGAGGGCGAAAAATTGATGAAGCCCAACCTCAAAAAGCAAAAAGGGGAGTTGAGCATTTCGCTAAGCGGCGGAAATAAGAAGGTGACCACGCCCATCTCTAATTTGATGGGCAAGGTGTTTCTGGACAATCCCCATGGCCACAAGATGGTGATTCACCTGGATGGGGACAAGGAGAACAACCATGTCTCCAACCTAAAGTGGGTTCATAATTCGGAGGCACAAAAGACGGCCATTGACCTGGGGTTGAAGCCGATTCTTTGGGGCGAGGAGAATGCCTCTTCGGTGGCTGTCCACCAATATACGGCCGATGGGATGCAATTTATTCGGCGCTGGGGCTGCATGATGGATGTGGAACGGGAGCTTCGGATTCACCACAATAATATTTCGAAGGTGTGTTTGGGTAAAAGAAATACGGCCGGTGGGTACCATTGGCGGTATGAGGATGAGGTGCGAGACGCTGAAAGCGAATGATGTGATTTTGAGACTGCGAATTCTTGGCGGAGCCAAGCGGCAGAGCCGAGCGAAACGAATGAAACGAATTTGGGCGATGGGATTAAACTGTTGATAAGTAATGGATTCCGATGTTTTGAGTTGAGAGTTCTGAGTTGGGGTGTTTTGGGTTCGGTGTTGATGTGAGGCAATGGCTTAGGCTGCTGCCTTTTTTTATCGATGAAGGGATAATTCTGCAAGGTGTTTATCGATAGCGGCATGCTTTTCCAGACAATTACCATGATGTTTTAAAACAGGAAAATGAATGTAAAAAAGTTAATTAGTGTAGTTGGCAATGTAGTATATTATGGCTTATCTTAGGATTCGAGTAATGCAAGATATTGCGGCATCTTATCTTGTTTGCTTGCAGATGTTTGATGTTTTGTTGAATGGATTGGCAAGGATAATAATGATTGTTGCGATGTGTGGAGTTGGAGAAAATACGGTTGATTTGGTGAACTTGCGCAAGGTGGTTTGTGAGTGAGGAGGCGAAGCTGTGGAAGTATAGAGAAAACTATATAGCATTTTTCAAAACTACATCATCATAACAGCAAAAAAACAACTATGGCCATAATGGTGATATAGAACATACTCTTTATTTTATTCCATCTAGTTGGGCATAATTCCCCCTATACCAAAGATATTGATTACTTAAGATAACGGTAAAATGGTATGGTGTTGAATTAAAAGTTTTTATGAATTTCTTTTACCGTAAGTCAGAATTAAAGAAAATATTGACATGATTTCAGAAATAAATTTTACAACGGCACCAGTTCGAATGTTTAAAAATAATAAAGAACAAGGAAGTGCTAGTGGATTTTTCTTTAGATACGGAGATGAAAAGTACTATATAACTAACAGGCATGTCGTTATCCAAGAGTCTGAAAATTTTTACCCAGATTCCATAAAGTTACGATTGCATATGAATAAAGTCGACTTGACTTTAAATCAAGAAATGACAATATCACTTTATGATAGTAATAATAAACCTGTTTGGTTAGAACATTTGAATTATAGTGTATTGCAATGCGATATTGTTGCTATCCCATTGAGTATTCAAGTTCTGAAGTTTGAGAATATGCAGATTTTCAACACTTCATCAATTACTTTTATTGGAAAAGAATTGACTGAGATTTCGGACATAAATCCATTCGGAGATGTTGCCGTTGTTGGATATCCTTTAGGATTTTATGATTTTGAAAATAATCTTCCAGTATATAGGAAAGCAATGATAGCTAGTCAGTATGGTGTAAATTTCAACGGAAGACCGTACTTTTTGATTGATACAAATTTGCATCCAGGAACCAGTGGAAGTCCTGTTTTAAATACACACCATACTTTATTTAAGGAAAAAGGATTCAATGAGGGTTATAGATTATTTGGAATCCATTCGGCAGAGCATTTAATGAAAGGGAATCCTTTGGGATTAAATGTCGTTTGGTATTCATATTTAATAAATGAGATAATTGAAAGAAAAAAATAACTATGCCCAACACGCCTTATACTGCATAGCCTGCCGCAGGCGCAACACAGGCTACGCAGCATACGGCCATCCGTTGGCGGTAATTCCACCTATACCAAAGACATTGATTACTTAAGATAACGGTAAAACAGTATAGTGTTCAATTAAAGGTTTTTATGAAATTGAATTTTTACCGTTTAAAGAGTTTTAAAAACTAAACTACAAAACACAATATGAAACCACAGATTATAATTAATGAAACTCATTTATGCGTTCTGAAGTCATCAAAAACCTCAAAACAAATTCAATTAGAATTATTAGAACTAAATTTCCCATATTCAGATTCACTTTTAGAATTAAAAAGAATGTCTGAAAATAAGAATCGAAATATATGCGAACTAGAGGAATATGTGCAAAATAGTTCACTATCCTGCTTGCTTGGGAATTTCAATTTTTGCATAATATTAAACAGTGCTTTCGAGAATTTAGGTTTTTATAGTACAACAAAAATTGAAGAATATCAACTAAAGATAATGAGTTATGAAGATTTAATTGAAAAAGCAAAAAGTGAATATGAGAAATCAAGATATAAGAACGAATTAGAAAACTATAAAACAAAAAAGAGAATAGGAGTTTATAATGAATTAAAAATCAGAAGTATTGCATTTACACTAAAATTAGCATACGACCAATGTAAAAAAGATAACCAAATACTTGCCCACTCCCATAGATACAGAGGATATTCGTTTCCAGAATTCAAATTAGGTAGTGATTTCGATGTAATTTTTAAAACAAATTTTGGCTTCGGTAACTCCAGTTACTTTTATACTAACATAAGATATAAAGGCATTGATATTCTTCCATATTCTGATTGGATTAAATATCAAAAAGCCGAAAAAGCTGAAATAATAAGATATACACGAAGACATTCTTTAGACAATTCTTCATGGTTAAGCACCATGTCCATAGTAAAAGACGCATACAATCAATCAATTACCAATCCGATTCAGTTTGTAGACAATTGGATTATCAATGAATGCAAAGAAATGGTAGATGGTTTAGAAGCATTGCTAAACAATGATAAAGAATTCGTTATTTTGGATAGCTTCTTTAACAAGAATAAAAGAATTCCTCTATTGGGAATAGAACTAGTAAATTTTAAAGGAGAACGAATTTCTGGAGCATTATCATTTCTAGAAAAAATAAAAACATTAAATCATTTCAATCCCATCATTGACAACTTTATTGATAGAATTCTTAATTGTAATATTCAAATATTACCTTCCATAAAGACTTATATCATAAGATTCACTGAAAATATTGCAGGTTTAAAAAATGAAATTGATGGCTTGCGTCCTCAACTAACAGAATTACATAATGCAGTAAAATTAATGAATGAAGTCAAACAGAATATTGAGTCAAAAATAAAATCAGAGCGACCACTTATATCTCTCAATGATTTAAAGCAAATTATATCACATGAATTAAATTTAGTACATCCAGAATATGAAACGACATTAACTCTATATAATGAGATTTTTAACCAATATTCGAAATTAAGAGAACAATTATATAGCCAAGAGAAATGGAAAGCCTTATTTGAATCATATGTGCAGACAATTGAGTTATATTTTGAAAAAACTGAACAACTTGAATTATTAGTATCATAAAAACTACCGCCAACACTTTGCCCTCAATAAAGCGTAGTTTGCATATGCTTTGCATTGTGTAGAGATTAAAATAAGCTAAATACACGTAAAAAAGCGACCTCATCGGCCGCTTTTTTGGTTTAGTAGTGGAGCATGACGGGAAGAGCTTCGGACTTCTCGATCCAGGTGAGGATCTTGCGGGCTGAAGGTACCCGGCGGCAGAGGCGCTTCTCGTTGTTGAGGCTTACCAACAGTTTGTGGAGTGAGACGGCACTGCGGCGGTTCAACTCCCGAACGGTGTCCACGCCGGCCGATTCGAGCAGCTCGGCGTGCTGCGTGCCGATAGAGCTGATGCGCATGAGGTCGGCTCGGTTGGCGAGCTTGAGTAGGTGGTCGGTGGAGATGGCGACCAGCCCGGCCAGGCGGGATCGGTTTTCCGGTGTTCGGCATTCCAACAGAAGGGATTTTGTGTCGGCAATGCCGTGTTCCCGGAAGCGGGCTCCGAGTACGGGCCCCACTCCGGAAAGCTGTTCGATTGGAACTGTTTTCATAATTTGATAATTTTATGGTTAATATTTAGTCCTTGATAAGGACTGGATTATTGTTAGTTTTAATTCGGGGCTTCTTGGGGTTTCACCCCAAACCCTGATTACGTTGTTATCTGTCCTCATGCCGGACGGGCTCCTACCCTATTGGTTTGATAGCAGGCTTTTAATGCCCACGAACTTGGGGTTTCACCCCAAACCCTGACCTACTCTTTTGTTTTGATACAAAAGAGTAGGCAGAAAAAATCAAGACTGCGCCCGCTTTGCTCAAAAAAGCTACGGAGAAAAGGCGTAAGCCGTCCAAACTCGGGGTCTCGCTCACTCACCCCCTCAGACAAGGACGGCTCTTTACCGCCTTTTCTCCTTGTTTTTTGGCTCACCGGCCGAGGTCGATCCCGCAGCCCTAAAAGCTTATTAATTGGGGGGGAGAGCTTTTGTTGTGTTTTGGTGCTGTAGTTTTCATGGTTTTTGAATTTTGAGTACGGGGTTCTGAGTTTTGGAGTTTGGGGTTCTATTTTCGTTTGTCGGGTGTTTCGGGTGGAAAGGCGATGAGGTTGCACATCTGCCGGAGGCGGGAGCGGACGCGGAGGCCATAGACTTCTTCAATCTCGTCGGCATTGAGGTTGGTGGTGATGTGGGTGATCATGTCGTTGTGGATGAAGTGTTCGTACCGGCTGCTGAGGATCTCGGTCATGACGTTGCACTCCTGGCCGAAATGTTTCAAGGTTAATTCGGTGCCCAAATCATCGAAACAATAGATCTTGGGCTTGGAGCCAGTGCCGGTGCCCTGGTAATCGAGGGCGGCGTATTTTTGGACAACCCCGAACCCGTCCCGTTGGAACTCGAAGGATATATCCCGGCAGGGTTTGATGGTGTAGGGCGGCAATTCGTTGCGAAAGGCTTGCATGAGCTCCATGAGGCTGGTCTTGCCACACCCCACTGGCCCGTTGAGCAGAATCCCTTTGGTGAAGTCGAGCCCGATGCGCAGGGCGTTGACGTGGTCACGCATAAACCAACAGATGAGTCGGCAGATGACGGGCAGATCGGCCTCCAGGATGGTAAAACGATTCCCGTACCGGTGTTTCCCTTTCTCGAAGAGGTTTTGGAGGGCGTATTGGTAAGCGGGGTTCATGGTTTCTGAGTTTAATGGTTGAATAGTTGAAGAAGTTGAGAGTTCGGGTTTTGAGTTCTGAGTTCTGAGTTCTGGGTTAGAGGGGTGTGTCGTATTTTTTGTTTGTATTGAGATGGATGGTGCCGGGCTTCAATGGCTCGTTTTGATTATTCTGAGGCTTAAATTTTGAGTTTTGCCCTTCAAGTGGTGCATGATTACGGGTGGCTTGTTTTTGATTGAATTTTGGGATGTTTATGATCCAATTTCGCGCACTGGCTTTCCAATTTTGGATTTTTGTTCCGGATGAGGTGACCCACCCTAGGGCTTCGTAGTGGTTGAAGAATTTTTCGGCCTCGGTTTCACTGATGCCTTTTTCGTTGAAATAGATTTTGACGTGCTCCAATGGCGGGATGTTTTGCGTTCGAGAAGTTGCATTTTCCCCAGGGCTAATTTCTTGTTTTGGAATTTCTTTGGGTATTGATTCATTTTCCTGTTCGAAATCAAAAATTTCTTTTTGCCCTATATTTATATATTTATTGTTTATATGTTTATATAAGTGGGGCATGACATGTTTCCCTAGTAAACATGTGGGAAACATGTGAATCCTACTTTGAAACAATTTTGTCTTGGATGGAGTGTAGTCGATGTAACCCCATTGCCCCAGTTCGTCGATCACCTTGGAGTATGTTTTGGTGGATGAGATCTTGGATGTTTTCATGATGGTTGAACGGTTTATTGCAATCGGGTTCAAAAACTGATTCATATTCCATATTCTGAACAGAGCCAGGTAGAGGGCGATGTGATAGACCGATATTCGGTCGTCCACATCAAAAAGATCGAATAACTGATTGAGGTGCTGGATGTAATTGACCGGTGGCGGTAGTGAAGGTTTCATAAGAACCGATTTACAATATGTTGGCATTATTCTTCTGTCGGCTTGCCAATCTTTGGTTGATTTCCTCTAGATCGTAGAAAATACACCGGTTGATTTTTGTAAATGGCAGTTCTCCGTTGGCACGCATCCGCTGGAGTGTGCCAGGCGAAACATTGAGAATCTGTAAGATGTCTTTTGACTTAACCCATCTGGGCAATGCGGAGGGTTGTTGATCTTTAATGAGGTGCTGAATCTCGGAAAGCAGCTCCTGTTTGAATTGTTGCAAGTCGCTTAAGGTGATCTCTTGAGTTGCCATAGTGCTTCATGTTTAAATTGACAACTCAAATTTCGAGACAATGCAAAAAAAAACCATTTACAAAATTTGCATAAACACCTATAATTATTTGTATATAAGCAAATTACAAGCTAAAAATAATTTCTTGTAATGACTTTAAAAAATATAACACATTAACTACTAGATATTTAGCCTTAAATTTTCATTTCCTAAAATTTGTTAAAAGAAATTCTATTAGGGTTTATTTCTGTTTTTCAATGGGTTATCTTCATTGATGTAATTTATCCCTTCAAATAAATGCTTTTTGATAATCTCTTTGACATCAGGATCGGGGCAATAGAAAAAAGTTCTAAATGACGTAGGATTGATCTCCTCGTTGGTGTTAACCAAAAAATGCGAAGCAATTTTTTCGATAAAATGACCTGTCTTTTCTTCATGAAACAGGTTGGAATGATATAAAACATTGAAAAGACAAGCCGCTTGTTTTGATGTTAGTTTGAGGCTAATTTTTTCTTGTTCTACCTGTGATTTGAATTCTGTGGTCTGACCTTTTATTTGGGTTCCACTGTAAAAATAGATCCATTCCAGTATGTAGTTGAGCATAAAATCCCTGGCGCTGGCATAGTTTGGCGAGTACGCTTGATATTTCGGTGTAATTGTGCCACCTGTTTCGGTGATGTTGTGCCACAAAAAAAGAATGACTTCGTGGCTAAAATTATTACTTTATTTGGTTATTCTTCATTTTGTTTTTCCGTAATGATTCCCCGGTTAATTCAATGCGGTGAGAAGCATAGACAATCCGGTCTAAAATAGCATCGGCAATGGTGCCTTCCCCAATTGTTTCATGCCAGTTTTTCACTGGTATCTGTGCTGCAATGATCAGCGATGATTTATCGTATTTCATTTCAACGATGTCCATCAAAGTGTTCCGTGCTTGGTCATCAAAGGAAGACAAGCCAAAATCATCCAATATGATCAGATCGGTGTTCTCTATTTTTTTCAATAACTTCATATAGGTGCCTTCGAGTTTTGAGAGCTTGACCTGGTCGATCAGCCTTGCAAAATTGTAATACAGGGTCTTGTGCTGCATGACACAGGCGTTGTGCCCCAAAGCCTGCGCCAAGTAGCTTTTGCCTGTTCCTGTTGCCCCTGTGATGATCACATTTTCGCCCCGCTTGATAAAATCGAGCATGGCCAGCCGCTCAAAGGTGTTCCTGTCCAGTGACCGGTTGGCCGAATAATCGACATCCTGTACCGACGCGGGATAACGGAACCCAGCCGAAACGACCAGGTTTTTGATGCGTTTGTTGTACCTGTGTTCCCATTCTTGTTCCACCAGCAAGGCAATATACTGGTCGGTCGTATAGTCCCGGTGCAGGTTGTTTTGCAGGCTGTTGTAGTGATTGTCTGCCATGGCATACAATCGCATCTGTTTCATTTTTTCAATGGTGCTCTGGTTGTTCATTACTATTTGTTTTAATGGTTAGTTGTAAGATTCTGGTCCGCGTATATTCATGTGTACAGGGATGGGCTGCTGTTGTTGCCCCGACTCGGCCACCTTATCCATCTTGTTTTCCAGGATGCGTTTGACTGTGCGATAGCTGTACCTTTCATGCGTAAGTGCCATGGTGCAGGCGGTTTCGATGCGCTGCTTGTCGAAGGCTTTTTTCAAGCTGAGGATGCCCAACGCCTGTTTGTAACCCGTTTCAGGATAGTCCTGCTGTTCTATTAGCAGTTGGATATATTCACTGGTTTTAATGCCGATGCTGCCTGCCAGTTTAGTGAAGTACTCAGGGCTCCAGTCGCCGTAGAACCGATGGGTGCTACTCAGGTGTTCCTTGCTGGTCACATATTGCCCAGGACGGTAAGCCCTCTTGTGTAAGGCAATACGGTCACTCTGGTAGTAAACCTCAAGTGTTTCCCGGGTGTATTGCACCTCCACTTGGTGACCAATGTAACGGTACGGGACACTGTAATAGTTTTTTGTATCGGACAGGTAAATATAGCCCATCTTCTGCACCTTGGCTCGCTTGTAATGTTTGATTTGGTAAGGCTCCGCAGGCAACGGCTGAAGGTATTCCTGCTCCAGGTCGACAAACAGTTTGCGGCGGCTGGCCTGGTAGGTTTCCATCAGGTAGGCATTGTACTTTTCAAGCTCAATGTGCAGTTGTGCATTTAGCTCGTCCAGACCGAAAAAGGTCATATTGCGCAGAGGGAAGTAGATGCGCTGGTACACCAGCTTCACAGCCCCTTCGACCATGGCTTTGTCCTGGGGCGAGTAGGATCGTGTTGGGTTGATGGCGCACCCATAATGGAGGGCCAGGTCTTTGAGTGTCTTGTTCAGTATGGGTTCATACTTGCTGGCCTTGCTGACGGCCGACTTCAGGTTGTCGGGCACAATGGCTTTGGTGCTTCCTCCCAGGAAGCTGAAGCAGTTGTTGACCGAGCTGATAAAATCCTCCCGCCTCTGGCTGGTACTGGCTTCGACATAAGTGTAGCCACTACAGGGAAGTATCCCAACAAAAACTTCAACATCCTGTATTTCACCGGTGGATTTGTCAACGACCTGAAGTTTTTGGCCACAGTAATCAACCAGCAGTTTATCACCGGCTTTATGGGTGAATTTTCCGCTCGCCTTGGCTTGCCCAAGCCAGGTGTTCAGGTGTTCGTTGAACTGGGTGTAACCATAGCCTTCGGGGTGTTTCTGAAGGTATTCTTTCCACAACACTTCACGTGTCGCTCCAGGAAGGAGCAATTGCTGCTTGAAGTAAGAAAAGTATTGTGCCAATTCTTCATATCGGTCACTGTCCGACAGCGTCCGGCTTGGGAAAAGTTCCTTCAACTGGCTGTCAGTAAGCAACTGCAGTTCGGAGTATGGGTTGCCTGTGGCATTAAGTTGCCGAACGTAATAATTTACCGTATTGCGGTGAATCCCTAAAATGGAAGAACAGCTACGGTTACTCTCGCCCTTGCTTTTTAACTGAATTAATTGTCGTACATCCATGATGTCTATCTTTTTTGCAGCCATATCGCTTTGGTTTTAAAGCGACAAGATAGAAATCATTCTTTTTTTATTTCAGTGGCACAACTTGAACCGAAACAGATGGCACAACTTGAACCGAAACGAAAACTAATTGCCTAATAACAATGGCACACTTTCGACCGAAACAACTGGCACATCTTGATCCGAAATGAGTGGCACAACTTCGTCCGTTTTATCCAGGTTGAACTAAACATTGCTCCAAGTATCATAATGCCAATAGTTTTTCGTGCCTGTACATGACCCATACTGCGCGTAGCCAATGCTCCAGGTGGTTGAACGAACTGAGGCTGGGCTTTTTGTTTTTGGCGGAAAGTAAAAAGGTACTCCTCCATTTGCTTACTAGACAGTTTCTACTGGCTGCATTTGAAGTGCACCAACATATTGGATATCTGCATTAGGTCATTGCGGATGCACGCCGATGATTTTCCTGCCACGGTGTACTTGCGAAGGAGAGTTTTGTTGATGTTTTTGAACTCAGGCACAAGCGCACAGGCGTGTTCCAAAATAAAACAATTTTAATCTTCATTGACTAATAATCTTATGACTATGAAACAAATTCTTATTGTATTAATCTCAACTTGTATCTATTCTTGCTCAAGCATAAAAGTTGTAGAGAGTAATGTAAGTTGTCAAGTGGGAAAGAAAAAGGACTATTCAACTTTCATAATAAAAAGTCCTCATGAAAAAAAAGGCAAGACGATAGTTGTTGAAACATCCACAGTTGCAATTGATAGTATAAAAGTAAGCCAGAGTGATAAGCTCATATGGCAAATTAATAATAAAGATGAATATAAAGTTCTTGCTATTGCTTATGGAATAAGGCCTATTAATTTTAGTCAAATATACCCTAAAGACAATCGTAAACCAGAGAAGCTGACTTCTGGTGATTATCTAATAGAAGTATACTTTAACAATGACATAAAAAAATTTAATATATCTGTTGATTGAATTGCAAAAGGTGCCCTATTTGATAAGCTCCCGCAATTGCAAGTTTAGTTCAATACGCCATATAAAATGAGGACACTATTTATTTTATCCACACTATTTTGGGCAATTGGGTTATATGCTCAAAGGTCAGACAGTCTAGGGATTGACAATCGACCAATCTTAAATAATTATGAAGTGAAACTTTTAAATTTATTGCTTGAAGAAAGCAGGGATACTTTTGATTTCAAGAATAAAAAAGTTGCATTCATAACGGGAAGTTCAGGTACTAGGATTGTGTCAAAATACGAGTTTTTCAATAATTCAGTGATTCCTTGGATTGAAAAAGATCTACGCCCACAAATCTTTATGTGTCAACTGACAGATAAAGAGAAATCCAAATCAGGTGGCTATGATGTTTTGGTTTTATCTTGGGTTAAAATATTCACTGACAAACGGAGGAAGAAGACAGTAGAGATACTTGGACTTGGGGAGGTGAAATAAAAGCCAACGGCCAACACATAGCTTAACTTTTAATAAAGCATTGCTTGCATACGCTTTACATACCTCGTCTGCCAAAGGTTGTACTCCTTTGAACAATACTCTGTTTTCAAGTAGAAATCTGGCCGAAAATGACTAAATTTGTAATGAATAATTGAACCAGATCGATATGTTTAATCCGATAGAAATAGACCGTAACAATTTGACGATTATGGGGGTGAAGTTTTCCAATTTGAAAACATTGGAAAGTACTGCAAATGCCATCGGAAGTAATATGTTCGAGGGTTTTGAACCAACTCCCAAAGGTGTTGAGATCATCAGAGATTATGTTGTTGGTAAAATCACGTTGTCAGAATTGATCAAATTTGCTAAGGCCAAATCGTATGTCTGAATCATACAAGTACCTTGACCTTGATTATACGTATACTGATCCTGAAACAGGACTCTTACGAAATTTAGCAGACATATCGGATCCAGATGTTTTACTCTTTTTTGAAAGCGGAGCTGTTGCAAAGCGTATTCAAGAGCTTTACGAAAAACCGATCAAGATTAAAGGAGTAGAAAGTCTTTTCAGCATTCATCGACACTTATTTCAAGATGTTTATTCCTGGGCTGGAAAAAGGCGAACAGTTGAGATCAGTAAAGCAGGTAAACAATTTTTTCCAACGACACATTTTGACCATGCTTTTCGTTTCATTGACACATTAATTTCGGATTACAAAAACATCTCAAAAGGAGATAAACAGCAGATTGCAGAGAAATTAGCAGAAATTTTGGATAATGTAAATTATCTGCACCCTTTTAGAGAAGGAAACGGGCGAGCGCAAAGAGAGTTTGTACGATTATTAGCCTTGGAAAAAGGTTTAATATTAAATTTGAATCCAGCTGACAACCAATATGTTTACGATCAATATATGCAAGGTACAATAAACAGTGATGTAAAAACCCTGTCAAAATTGATATCAGACTTAATTGGGACTTGAAGGAGAATAAAAAAGGCACACAGCACTTAGCCCCCAATAAAGCGTTGTTTGCATACGCTTTACATTGGGGCAAAAGTTGAACTAAACATTGCTCCAAGTTCCACAATACCCATTGTTTTTCATTTTTATAAATACTGAGCAAGGCGCGCTGCCAATACCTCATGAGTTGTTCTTGAACTCGGGCACAAGCGCACAGGGTTGTTCCATGAAAGATTTATTACTCAGGATCAATTTGTTAAAAATTTTAGGGTAGAAAGAATGATGTTTTCAGCAACAAACACTAAGTTGGTAGCTGATAAGGTAGGATTTATGGTTAACTTGCCAATAATAGGATTGATTCTGATGACAAAATGAAGGAATTAGACAGTTTTTCGCTTAAAAAAAGATTAATGAGTTTTCGATTTGCTTTCAATGGTATTAAAAACTTGATTAAATATGAACATAATGCACGGATACATCTTGTTTCATTAATATGTGTAATCGTATTCGGAATAATATTAAAACTGGATTTGGCTGAATGGATTGCAATATCTATTGTTTCAGGACTTGTGATATTAACGGAATTGTTGAATACAGCAATTGAAAAACTGGCTGATTTTGTTGAATCGGATTGGCATGAAAAAATTGGAATAATTAAAGATTATTGTGCTGGAGCAGTTTTGATCTCTGCTGTGATTTCAACAATAGTAGGTGGATTGATTTTTATGCCAAAGATAATTGTGTTGATTAAAAACTTTTGCAAATAAGTAGGACTTGGAGCGGTTAGTAGAGCCTGTCGCCTATTTTTCCAGCTATGAGTCGGTTTAGAACCACAACAACCGCCGGGGTGGGTGTTATGCACTTGATTGGGTGACTTGTTTTTTACGATCTTACCAGTTTGTATGGTGGAAAAAGATTTCTGGTATTAGGGTTGTTGTATCTTCGATATTCTTTGGGAGCGGACGTGCGCCAATCCCGGCCTAGGGGGCAGTGGCTTTTGCTGCTGCCTTTTTTATATTGTGAATAAAATTCTATAGGGTGTGGATTGAATACGTCCTTTGTCGCCACTCAATTACTATTATGTTTTAAACAGGAGAATGCACGTTGAAAAGTATATCGGGGAGTTGGTGGTGTAATAGGGCACTAATACTCTCAATTTGTCCGGAGGACAACATGTGATTAACCGCAGGCGTAAGCCTGTGGTAATGCAACACTACAAGTCACCTGCCCGTAGGGCAGCACTATATTAATCAACCAACAAAGAATAAACCATCCAGATAAGAAGTGTAGTTGTTTATCAATTCACTCATAACAAAGGGGATTTTATAAGAGTTTGGTTTGACTGGTCGGCTTGGGTGCCTTGGTGACCAAGATTCTGGCAGGCTGATTGCTTTCATTGCTCAAATGATGAACCACATCCGCAGGACTCTCAATCAGGGTATCCCTTTCATAAACCATCGATTCACCACCGATGTGCACAGTGGGTGTCCCCTCCAATACATAGAAAAACACATCCACCGGCGTTTTTGCGGTTTCAAGGCTTCCCCGGCTTGCAGGGTGATATGCATCACTTGCGCCGAGGCCTTATCATACAGTTGCTTCACATCCACCTTGTGGGGATTCTCTTTGCTTGGCTCTGTCCTATAGGTTCTCGAAATCATATGCAAATAGTTTAGTTAGGAGCTGCTGAAAAATGCATAACATACATCAAATGGATATTCCGGACTAAGCTGACCCCCCATTTTGAATCTTGACAGATCAGTTTTTGAGATCTGTCCGTCTGTCATTCCGGCAGATGTTGACCCCCTTTTTTGATGGTTTTTGCCATGCATTTTTCGGAGCATGCTGACCCCCTTCCCTTTTTTTGGAGAGAAGTTCTTGGGCAGCATATTATTCCGGAGCATGCTGACCCCTCATCGACACAGGTTTGGTATTTTTAGTGACTCCCTTAATCGCTAAAAATCACGAGGATGGCAGGAAAAACTAAAGAAATGAGCCAGATCAAACAACTGTTGCTGATGCACCAACAAGGGTGCTCCATAAAGAAAATCACACGAACACTCGGCATGAGCAAGAACACCGTCAAAGGGTACTTGCGCAAGCTGGCCGCCAACGGGGACAATTGCACGCAACTATTGGCCACCGATGAACCGGTGCTTGCCAAACGTTTCCATGCAGGCAATCCGGCCTATAAGGACGGCCGCTACGAGTACTTGGAACAGCAGTTCCCTTACCTTAAAAAAGAGCTCAAACGTACCGGAGTCACTCGCCAACTGCTATGGGACGAGTATCGCGAAAAGAATCCGTCGGGCTACGGCTACACCCAGTTTTGTGAGCATCTGAATCGTTATTTGCAGTCCAGCTCCCCAACGATGGTTCTCAATCACCAGGCTGGAGAAAAGCTCTATATCGACTTTGCGGGCGACAAAATGGAGTATGTCGACCGCGCCACCGGCGAAGTGGTTTCCTGCCCTGTTTTTGTAGCCTGTCTGCCCTTTACCGACTATGCTTTTGCCATGGCCGTCCACAGCCAGAGCATGGTGGATTTTCTCCATGCCCTGCAATGTTGCCTCGAACATCTTGGTGGAGTGCCCCAACTGCTGGTGCCAGACAACCTGAAGGCAGCAGTGATCAAGACAGATCGGTACGAACCTGACATCAACCGGTTGACCGAGGATTTTGCCAACCATTACAACACCGTGGTGATGCCTGCGCGGGTTCGTCGCCCTAGGGACAAGGCACTGGTTGAGAACAGCGTCAAGCTTGTTTATAACCGGGTGTTTGCCAAGCTGCGAAACATGCAGTTCTTCAGCCTGACAGAGCTCAATCACGCCATCAAAGAAAAGGTGCGGGAGCACAATCAAACAAGGATGCAACAAAAACCCTACTGCCGGCAGGAGTATTTCCTTTCACATGAAAAACACACGTTGAAACCGCTGCCTGAAAATCCTTTCACAATCAAGTACTACCGGGAATTAAAAGTGGCCCAAAACAACCACATCTATCTCTCGCAGGACAGGCACTACTATAGCGTCCCCTTTGCGCATACAGGCAAGATGGTGAAAGTGGTCTACACCCGCAGCATGGTGCATGTCTTTGCCGATGGGCAACAAGTGGCCGCTCACCGGCGCGATCCCTCTCCTGGCCGATACACCACGGAGGTCGAGCATCTTTGCTCACATCACCGCCATTACCTTGCGCGCAGTCCCGACTATTACATTCAAAAAGCAAAGGCTTGTTCTAGTGCATTGCATCAACTGGTAGAAAAGATCTTTGCCTCGCCAAAGCCGCCGGAATTGATGTACCGAACCTGCGATGGTTTATTGAGCCTGCAACGCAAGACTGATGCTGCCACCTTCAACCGAGCCTGCGAAATGGCGCAAGCACATGAAAAATATACTTATGGCTTTGTGAAGAACCTGATCGAAAACAAGATGACTCAATGCGAAGAGGTCGAGCCAGACAAACCATTGCCCAAGCATGGCAATATACGGGGCAAGGATTATTATCAAGTACAACAAACAACAATTAACTTTGAAACACATGATGCAAATTGAATCCAATTTAACCCAGCTGCGCCTGCATGGCATGAGTCGCAGCTGGAAGGCGCTTGCGGAAACACGCAAGGCACATGAACTCACTTTTGCCGAGGGACTGGAAATCCTGATCCAGGCCGAAGTGACCGAGCGCACAAACAACCGTTTTGACCGGTTGCAGAAAAAGGCACGTTTTCGTTACCAAGCCTCCATGGAAGAAGTCAACACCGATGCATCCAGGGGTGTAGACAAAGCCTTGATCGCGTCGCTCACCGCGGGCGATTACCTCAAGAATGGGGACTCCATTCTTATCAGTGGAGCCACCGGATGCGGCAAAAGCTTCCTGGCATCGGCTTTGGGGCACCAGGCCTGTGCACAAGGGTACAAAGTGGCCTATTTCAATGTGCAAAAATTGCTGATACGGTTCAAGATGGATCGTGTGGAGGGGACATACATCAAACTGTTCGACCAGTTGGGAAAGACCGATCTGCTCATATTGGATGATTTTGGCCTCACGCATCTTGATGGCCAACAGCAACTGGATCTGATGGAGGTGATTGAAGACCGGCACGGGCGCAAATCGACCATAATCGCCAGCCAGTTACCTGTAGCATCCTGGTACGACGTCATTGGTGAAGCCACCATTGCCGATGCCATTATGGATCGTTTGGTGCACTCTTCATATCGAATTGAATTGAAGGGTGATAGTTTGAGAAAAAAACGGTAATTTTGTCACTCTGTCACGTTCTTTAAATCACACCTGTTGAGGGGGGTCAATATCACCGAAACAGGGGGTCAGTATCGCCGAAATAACCATCAAATCGTTTACGTGTAATTTTGTTGTAATTAGTCTAAGGCTTCATAACTGTTTTCCTGAATAAGCTTGCAGTTATCAATCAACAAATGTCGCTGTATATAACCACCTCAGAGTAACGTAAGTTCTTTGAGGCCATTGAAAATAATATTTCTATCAAAAAATGGCGTTAAGAATTGGAGCGCAGCGGAAATCGGCGAAGTCCTTTGAATGATGACAATATGCCTGAGTCAAATTGAGATTGTTTGCCGTTAAAAAAGCGCGCATATTAAGTCAGGCAAGGCTTTCGCGGGGTTTAGGCAAACGAGCTCAATTTTAGCCATTTATCTGCAGCGGCGGCTTTCTTGGCTGCGCCAAGCGGCAGAGCCGAGCGCTCTGTTTACTCTCTGCAGCTGTAGTGGAGCGCAGCGGATCATGAGGGCCAATGAAAACAGACATGTCCCGAATAAAGAGAGTAAAAGCCCGTCCGGCTTGAGGACAAATTATTGAAATGAATGGGGTTTGTTGACATTTTCAGCAAGTCCTAGTTAGAGCCAATTAAAATCAATACAATATGAAAAAACTTATTTTGGGAATTATACTATTGTGCTCAGCACAAATCGCTTTTGGTCAGAAATCAAAGAAATTACCAAGATATTTTGCAGAACCTGTTGGAATTGATAGTACTACAACAGTAATGATCCCGACCCGATACAATTCAGACCTCCTTTCTTCAAGTAAAATTGCCTTGTGGAATAATTTCTATGCAAATATTATTTTGTTAGCCTGAATCTAAAGACTCTTGAATTTGGAAAGAAAATCGAAATTTGAAGAATAACTCATCTGAAAAGTAGAACGTTGAGCGGTCAGCGAGATTTTATGATATTTCGTAAAGCAAAATGTTGAATGGGGGTGTGGAGAGGCAAGTGGATTTTGCTGAAGGTTTTTGTTGGGAAAATGAAAAACAGTGTTGCTTTGGTGGTTTTTCAACTTTAAAGTTGTATTTTGAGGAATTTGTTGTAAGTTTGTATAACAAAGGTGAAATGCAAGGTAGGGATGATGTAGAAAAATATCTAAAAAAGGAAAACCATGAAGAGCCCATACACAGGTAAAGACATGTTGATTCACAAGGAAAGTCGAGCCATGTCGTTTCGTAAGGAGAAATTCGCCATCGTATTTCATGCTTACCGATGCGAAGATAGTGGGGAGTTGTTTGAGGATGATCATTTTGCCAAGTTGAATTACAATCAACTGGTAAACCAATACAGGGAAAGTCATTCCATCCCTTTTCCTGAGCAGATCATTGCCATACGTGAGAAATACAGTGTTTCTGCAGCCAAGATGTCGGAGATCCTGGGTTTTGGAATTAATGGATACCGGAATTATGAGAATGGTGAGGTGCCTAGTATTTCGAATGCCAGATTGATTCAATCGGTTGAGGATCCTGAGGAATTCAAGAAGATGGTGATTTTAAGTGGAGCCGTTGAACCAGCTGCGCGGAAGAAATTGTTGGCACACCTTGACAAACTGATAGCGGAACGGCAACAGAATTGGTTTGTCAGGAATCTTGAGTGCTATTACCTGGGGGACAACAAGGCAACCTCAATGACCGGTTTCAAATGCCCTGACATGGAGAAGTTTGGCCAGATGGTTGTATTCTTTTCGGAAAAGCTGAAGCCTTTCAAGACCAAACTCAATAAGCTTCTTTTTTATGCTGATTTTATGATGTTTAGCAAAACCGGCTATTCCATCAGTGGTGCCCAGTATATTGCCATTAATATGGGGCCGGTTCCGGATAATTTCAATGGCTTGTATGAGTATTTTTGCAAGAATAGTCTTGTTGATATTCAATATATTACGTTTAGGGAAGGGGCAGTTGGGGAAAAGTTCTTGCCTAATCCCGATAAGGCCTTTGACCGTTCCATTTTCAGTGATTCAGAATTGGACGTGCTGGAAAAGATTGCCAAACGGTTTGAAACGACATCGACGAATGACATTATAAATTTGAGCCATTTGGAGAGGGGTTGGATCGAAAACGAAAAACGGGTGATTGATTATCGGTATGGTTTTGACCTTCGTGGTTTTGATGTTTGATAATTTGCACTTGAAAAATTAACAGTGAGCAAAGCGGCCAGGAATGGCCGCTTTTTTATTGGGTTGTATCAGATAGATTTTAATAGTATTTTCAAGGTGTTTTTTCAAATTTATGCGTGAAAACAGTATCTCCAATTTGATCTTTATCGACAGATGTGTGGATGACTTCTCCGGTTAGATATTTGTCGGGTATCCCATGAGGGAATGCCATACAATAGAAGTCCCATTTCTGAAAATGTTGGCAAAAACCACATTTTGAGCTATAAAGGCTAAATATTTGATGGCGATCATCTATTATGTAATGGTGGGTTTTACCCTCGTAAAGTCTTCTTGCCACAATTCATTCTTTTGTTAATTATTTGAGATTCATCCTTGCATGAGCGAATTTGAATTTATTTTGTCATAATTACAAGCTCTTTTTGGTTGAAAAGTAATGAAAAGGAAATATTGTCGTATTTACACCACCAACCCCCTGAAGGGGGTGTTTGCAACTGATCAGTCAATCAGACAGTTGCTGAAAGTCCCCTTTAGGGAAACGAAGTTCGGCGAAGCTAATTTAGGGGTAAAATAAATGAGAATACGACATTGTTTCATTCAAAGAACTTAAAGTCTAAGGAACGTATTTTTCAATATATCCTTTTCCTTGACAAGGGATGCAATTGGCATGATAATGATTCTCAAACTTTCCACAAACTTTACACCTTTCATCACTTGATCTATCCAAACCATAGGATGGCCCATAGCTTGGTGTCTCTTGTACTCTTGATCCCTTACAATATGGACACACAATCTGCTTCAAACCACCTTTACTTTTAATGGATGGAGAGGGATACTCCCCTGATTGATTAATTGGCTTGTTTGCAATGGATTGCTGAGTAATGGTATTGCCCAACTGTTGAAGTGCATTCCCGAAACTCATAAATGCTTGACTAATTTGTTGCTTTTTCGCATTCTTTGCCGCCTGCCTGTTAGCAAGAGCGAATTTGTGATTTGAATCAATGCTAATAGCCTTATCAAAATCAATTATAGCCTCACCATAATAACCCAATAGATACTTCATATAGCCTCGATTATTGTAACTATCAGCATAGTTGGGATTAATTTCAATGGCTTTATTGAAATCTGAATTAGCTCCTACAATATCACCTAATGCATTTTTAGCCACACCTCTATTATAGTAAACTAGGAAATCATTTTGATTTATTGAAATAGCTTTATTTAAATCTAAAATACCATCATTGAAGTATCCAATATCAATTAATAGCCGACCTCTGTTTGAATAAACTAAAAAGTCGTTAGGGGTAAACTCTAATGCTTTACTATAATCATGATAGGCGTTTTCATAATCTTTCAATGAGTGTTCTGCATAACCCTTTAGATAATATAAGACTGTATTATTTCCATACTGTAATGCCGAATTAAAATCAATTACAGCTTTTGCATAATCTCCGAGATCAAAATATGCACAACCTCGAATCCTATAACTTTCTTCATTCTGCGGATTAGATGCCAAATGTATTGAATAATCCTTAATAGCTTCCGGATACATTTTAAGGTTGTATTCTGCATATGCTTTTTGCTGAATACAATAAATAACAAGGGATGTATCTAAATTCGAAACCTTAACAAAATCCTCTAAGGCGCTGGTATAATTCTTTAATTCGATACTTACAATACCACGCAAAAGATAAGCCCTTCCATTATCTTGATTCAACATAATTGATTTGTCCAAATCTTCTTTAACTTCGGATACTAAATCACCATTAAAAATTCTAGCATGACCTCTAAGATAATAGTTCTCAGCCAACTCCACCCCTAGTGAAATAGCTTTCGAGTAAACCTCGATGGCAGCATTATAATCTTTCATCATCTCTAATGAACACCCTTTCCAATAATATGCTTTTGCATGTCTATTATCAATATCTAACACTCTGTTGAAATCTAAAATAGCTCCTTGGTAATCTTTCATATAATATTTATTCCAACCTCTATTGTAATAAGCTTCTGCAAAATTAGGCTTCAATTTGATTGCAACAGAACAATCATCTATTGCACCTTTATAGTTTTCCTGTTTACCTTTTGCTCGCCCTCTAAAACAATAAGCTTCTGCATAATTGGGATATAAAGTTATAGCCTTTGAATATGCATTGATGGCCTCAGTATACTCTTCTAAATTCAATTTCGAGTTTCCTTGCTCATAATAGTCTTTAGCTATCTGACCATTTGTTTGTAAGGTCAATAGAGACACTATTAAAACGATTAGTAGTCTTTTCATAATGATAACAATTACAATATGATGCTAATAATTTTTTTAATTAAACACCTTCATTCGAATTTCTCCCAATCAAAACCCCAAGGCATAATGTTTGCCTCTTTAAATTGCGCCTTTCAAGACCAATACCAGCATCAAAAACAAAAATCGGTGATCTATTTAACTAGTGATTGCTGCTGTTATTTCTTTTTAAAAACAGATTCTCACCCCACATATTAATAACTAAATCATTTGCCACAAAATGATACACAACCCCTTCATAACCATTTGAAAAAACAAGCAGTAACTTTTAAATAACCACCATCTGTTACCCAACTAACTGAAGAGACAAGACTAGTCAATTTCAAAAGAAAACACAGTGATGTTAAATTATCATCTCTTCATTATTTTCATTCGATGGATTCCATTTTCAGATTCAACGGATACCAAATACATCCCTCTTGGTAAATGGGTGACCCCAACCATCTCATCACCATTGATCTCCTTTGAAAGGACCAATATCCCGCTTGAATTAACAATATCAATTTTCACTCGGCCTTGCAAACCTTTTAGTTGAAAGGATTCGGCAACAGGATTCGGGAAACAATAGAAATCCTCCTTTTCAAGTTTATTTGTTACTGATGTGCTAATCCCTGGGGAATATTTCCACACATCCGATGTTAGATTTGGCGACATACCTCCTCCATAATAAATCCCGGAACCAATACAAAATGAAAAGGCATGGACTCTGGAATTTCCCGGCATATATTTTAAAGTTGACCACGCTTTTGTCTTTAAATCATATTTATAAAAGTCATTTATTGCGCCCATACCAACATAGATGGCACCATCAAGTCCAAAGGCTATGGCATCTTCCCTGGCTTCTCCTGGAAAATCGGGCAAACGAGTCCATTCATCGGTCAAGGGGTCATATTGCCAGAGATCTTTATAATAGCCTTTGTTATACGATCCAATGTCTTTATAGCCAAGCCCAGCATATCCTTTGCCATCCAGCGAAAATCCAACCCCTCCTCTTCTTGGAGCTCCTGGGAAATCATTGAGTTGTTTACATCGATTATTTGTTGGATCAAACTCAAAAAAATCATTTCTATAATCAATACTGTTTACTCCTCCTAATCCGATGTACGCTTTTGTGGATATTGCAAAACCAATACCCTCTTCAATGGCTCGAGGGAAATTTATTCGTTGATACCATAGATTCGTTACAGGATCATATTCCCAAATCTTAGCACTTGTAAGACCTCCGCAAACATAACCTTTTTCGCCTACGGCAAACCCTACAGCTTTAAATGTTGCGTCGCCAGCAGATGGTAAATCAGCCATTCTGCTCCAGACATCAAGAGAAGGGTTATATCGATACATAAATCTTTGTAATCCTTTGCCATAAATTGCGTTATTAGAACCTGTCGCCACATAGGCAAAATTTCCAATAACAAAAGTTGCTGCATCGTAAATTTTGCCTCCGCCAAAATCTGCTTTTTGCACCCAAGCCTCTTGAGCCACAATAGGTGTTACAATAAATAATATCAAGCCGAGGGCCGCCTTATGGATTACTTTTTTCATTTGGGTTGATTTGTTTTTCTGTTTTATGAATCACTCAATTACCAGTAATTCAAAATTAACCCCTCCTTTAAATACAAAAAAAAGCCCAAATGGGCTTTACTGGAAATCTGGTACTATGTATGGAAATTTGGTCGAAATTGATGGGTATCGGATGGAAATCAGGTAATACAATAGTTTCCCCAATATTACAACACATCATACAATTCCCGCAATGTGGACAGGTGGCTGCGAGAAACGGTAAGCACAAGGGTGTCGTAAGGGGGAATAAAAATGCATCTGCGCGTTTTAAATTCAACAGCGCTCAAATAATTAAGGTTGATAATGCACGACTGGCTGATGGGGATAAAACAATCCTTGTTCAATAGATGAAGGATCCGATCGGCTGAGGTGTTGTATCCCAACTTAATGGTAGTACGATCGGTGAGCAATGCCTCCCAACATGGTTTTTTTAATATGCCCTCCGAGGCTGCACACCGGAACAGCAAAAGGCGGTTTTTGTCGATAAAGCGCAGACCAGTATTAGATGGAAGCGCAACAATTTCTGAAACGCCATTTATCCCTTTAAAAACTGGCAATGCTGGCTCCGGGGTTTGTTCTGCACGTTTCTTATGGTACCTGTCCACAACGCCTTTCAATTCAGCGGGATCGACAGGCTTAACCAAGTAATCAAAGGCCGACTCCCGCAGCGCCTGAACAACATATTTGTCGTACGCAGTATAAAAAACAACGCTGAAAGCACCCCCTTTTGAACGCACCTCCTCCAATAGCTCGAACCCATTTTTACACGGCATCTCAACATCCAGAAAAACCAAATCGAGATCGTGACTGGTTAACAATTTTAGGGCTTGACGATATTGACTGGCGTACCCAACCACTTCGATTTCGGGAAAGCCTATGAAGAAACCCACCAACGATTCAATATTTTCCTTATTATCGTCAACAATTGCCACTTTAATTTTTTCCATAGTCATAAGCCAACATTGTGTAGTTGAAGTTGTGTGGAACAAATATCTCAACAGATGTTCCTGTTTGCTGCAAATGATCCGGCTGATTCTCTTTGATGGAGAACTTGATCTTCTTTTGATTGCTGAGATTCAACAAATGGATGGTTTGCATCAATGCCTTGAGTCCGGTTCCCGTTCCGGTTGACACATGGGTGCTGGCAGCCTGCAAACCAATTCCATTATCAACCACCGAGATTCTGAGGTAGTCTTCAAAATCGGAAATATTAATGACAAGTTTTTTATCCCCCTCCAACGGTTTCAGGCCATGCTTGATTGCATTTTCAACGGGTATCTGAACCAGCATGGCTGGCACAAGTCTGTTCAAATTAGCATGTTCCGCTACCTGGTAAACCACCTCAAAAGGTGCTTGGATTTGATCCCGGCTCAAGTCGATAAAGGCCTTGACCGTCGACATCTCGTCGTTCAACGGAACCGCCAACCGGTCAATATTCTCAATCACCTTACGCAACAACAACGACAGGTTGTGAAGCTTCGCCCTTAAAATCTCCTGATTCGACGACAAACCCGATATGGTACCCAAAACATTAAAGAAAAAATGAGGAGACATGGCATTCCGTACATTCTGCATACGCAATGCGGTCATCTTGGCCAACTGCTTCTGATAAGCCATGGCACTCCGCTTGCGGATATAAAGGATGGCAATTGCAACAGAAATCAAGGTCAGGACAAATAGGATGACCACAAACCAAATAATTAACTTCTGTTGTCCCGACTCCTTTTCCTTTCGGTCAATGATCTCCTGGTTAAGCCGGGTAGTCTCCTTTAAATTATCAATCTCCTTCTGCTTTTTTTCGGCATTCCAACGGGCTTCAGCATTTGCCAAAGCTTCAATATTGGCTTTATTCAACACACTATCACTTAATGCATTAAAAAGTTCAGAATATTCCAGGGATTTTTGATACAGCCCTTGTTTCTCATAAATCGATTTCAGACATTTACTGGCATCCCTTTTCAATGGGAGAACACCTATCCGCGATGCAATTTTAAATGCCTTCAATCCTCTTTCCTCTGCTTTTGCCAGCAATACAGTTCTACAATTCAGCAAAGCCCCTGATTTAGCCAAATACAAATTGGCCAAATGGAAATTGACAATTCCAACACCATCCTCATCCGTCATAGTTGTCCTCAATTCCAACGCTTTTAATAAAAGCTGTTCAGATTCATCATATCTCTTTTGCTCTTTGTATTCATCCGCCAGATTGATACAAACATTGGAAATCCCGTAAGGATAATCTAATTGCTGATAAGTTTTCATCACCTCTTGATAATAAGCGATGGCACTGTCCCTTTTGTTCTGAACACTAAAAATACTGGCAAGGCTATTAAGACAACTGCCAATTTGAAGGGTGTTGTTTATTTCACGGTTGATGTTGAGTGATTGGTTAAAATATTGCTCCGATTTACTGTAATCTTTCTTAAAAAAGAACAACTTGCCCAAACCGAAAAACCCTTTCGCAAGACTGGCTTTGTTGTTAAGTTGCTCCTTGACTTCGATGGCTCGAAACAAAAAATAAGCGGCCGTGTCATAGTCCCCAATTTGAATATATATATCCCCCAAATTATTAAACGCTTTTGCCAGGTTCAATTTGTCATCCAGCACCAAGGCTAGTTCGATGGCCATATGATAGTATTCAATCGCCCGCACAAAATTGGAAACTGCATAATAGGCATTTCCAAGGTTAGTATAACACCGGATCATTCCATTTGTGTCGTTAATCTTCTCATACAATGATAAGGCTCGGTCATAATAAACAAAGACACTGTCGTTTTGACTTTGGTTACTGAAAAAAACGCCCAAATTCATATAGTTGTCAGCAATAAGCATTTTATCACCATGTTGCTTTCCCAAAACAAGGGCTTGGGTAAAACCAGTGATCACCTTCTCATAATCACCCAAACCAAAATACACCATGGCTCGTCCAGAATGGACTTTCGCCAGATTTTTATAATCCACATCCCTGTTAATACCCGCTTCGGCACGTTCATAACAAGCAAGGGATTGGTCATAATCACCAAGTCGGCATTTAGATATCCCCCTGGAAATTAAAGCTTCACTTTGCAACTGTTTATTGTCCCCCCTTTGGGCATAATCCATTGCAATGGAATCATGCTCCAACGCCATAGGATAATCCCCTTTCAATATAAAAACCGATGATAATCCATTATAAGCTTTCGCCAGGATCGTGAGTTCTGTTTTATCATACTCCCGTTTGGGCAGCAGGCCAATAGCCTTATGATAATAAGCTAAGGCTGAATCTGGTCTCGAATTCCTAAGACTGTCAGCAATTTCAATCAGGTTGATAACATCAGCCTGTGCTTTTGATGTTTCAGGGTATTGGCCATCATTGGAGGTATGAATGACAACAATTAATAAAATGAGTGCGATTATTGCAATCACCACAAATAGTAAAATTACAGGCCTTTTTACATACATCTAACCATACATTTACTGAATATTAAGTCGAATTATTTCAATCCCACTCCCAGTAATCTTCTTTTCCAACTTTTCAGCGATAAAATCTTCAAAAAAGATCCAATTCAACAATTCTAAAATAAATTAAAAATACAGTTTTCAATATTAATATTGACTTTCGACTCAATTATTTACATAAAGTAATATTATTGATGTATGAAAGAAAACCTCCCAAGTCAGCTTCTAGGTGCAATATCGAAAAACATCAATTGCCACAAATAAAAAAAGGTCAGCCACATATGAACATGGATCGACCTCGTGGTTTTGAAAACCAAAGACACTTATTTTCTAATTTCAATCATCTTTTTTTCTAAACAAATTTCTGGATCACGTATCCTTATTTTTTGCAGCCAATTAATAAAATCTGAATATGAGAGCTCTCTTGGCAAATCATTTATTATTCTACTATCGTTTGCTTTGGAAAATTCGTTTGGCGAAAAAATAATATATACTTGATTGTTTTCTACTGTTTTTTCGCAAGTGAGCATATACTCATCAACCATTAAAGCTTCTTCTGGAGTTACTGTTTTTCGTGAAAAAAAAATATATTCGCGTCCATGGTCTATGGTAACTTTACCTTTCGGATTATTGGCATACGGCAGTAAACAATATGCACGTTGTTCACTATCAATCAAATAAATTGCCAAACAACCATTAATTGGCGATTTAAAATACAGAAAAAAATCATCCCCATTTTTAAATACCTCACTTTCAAACTTGATATCTGTTCCATTGCGAAGAATTTTGGCCAAATAATCAACACCAACATGGGTGATTTCCCGTGCTTTTCCACATACATTGGCTTTTACCACCAACACCTCCTTTTCATAAAAAACTTTCGTTTGTGGGGTTTCTGAATCTTCGATCCATTCTCCTTTTACTTCACTTCCTCCTAAAGAAGTAAAATCCAATGTTGAGTGTCCATTATCATTTTTGACAACCGTTGAATTACTTTGACTTATCAGCGTGCCAAAATTGTCGGCTAAGGCTGCTATTTTTGCACGTTCTATAGCAATTTTTATTGCTTCTTCAATCGAAACAGTCGATGGAACAACGTAGATAGCCTCACCGCAAATCGTTTTCACCCTTTTTTGTCCAAATGAATTTATCAGCCCAATTAATACGACCAAACAAATGATTGAAACCCTTTTCATATCATGCATTAATGAATCCGCATATAAATAACCTCAATCAACGGATGTAAGTTCTTTGAATGAAAAAATGTCGTATTCTCATTTATTCTACCCCTAAATCTCCTAAAGGGGACTTTCGGCAACTGTCTGATTGACTTGACTGTTGCATGTACCCCCTTTAGGGGGTTCGGGGGTGTGAAATAAAGCAATATTTTCTTTTCATTACTTAACTAATTCTTATATTACAAACCCATGGCTTTATCCAATTGCTCATGAAGGTCTACACCTTTTTTTTCCAATTCATCTTTTATTATTTTCTTGGCGGCAATCATTGCCATTTCATTGTTGTACGAAATTCGCACAAGGACTTCTTTGTTCTTTTTTAAATCTCGATAGAGTTCTGTAACAGGAATAACTCGACCCAAGCTTTGAGATATTAAATTCTTGCTCGCGGCAATAGTTTTCGTAATTGAAGCGGCGTTATTGGCATCCATTTGTCGGTTTGCGACCGTATTCTCAATAAGCGCCGTCATCTCTGTTTGTACTTGACCTGCCAAATTTTGTTTTGCCAGTTCCAAGGCCTGCATCTTTGCTGCATCGTAATTCTCACCGATCGACATTGCTTCTGCCATGATATATTTGGGATATTGATTTTCGTCAAACTCATATTGCATTCTGAACGAACGATCCAGTTGTTTTTCAACAGGTAATGCCCCTGGCGTTGTCAACCAACCTTGCTTTTTTAGTTTTTTTGCCTCTTTTTTTGCAACTTTCGTAGCTCGTTCATTCACCTGACTGCTTGTCAACTTTTCAACAGCTTTTCGTTCCTTTGCAATCTCACTTTGTGTTTGAGCCTTTAAGGTTGCCATTCCAAATGACAAAACTAAGGTTAAGCAAATAATCAAAATCTTTTTCATAGTTAGTTATAATAATATCAGAGCCTACTCTATTTTTTCCGTTTTCGGCTTCCCGGATATTCCTATTGCGATTGACCAATCCTTATTTCAACTTCCAGCTCTTCCAATTCTCACCAAGCTGCGGCGCATATAAAACACTGGGCGTTTGTTCCTTGCTGTTGATCTTAACACAGTTCAGATCTACCTCCCTCTTCACATAATCAAACAAATCAGCGTAGGATATGTCTCCATTGGTTTCCTGAATCCTCTTGAGTAAATAATAGGTGAACATTCCATGTTGCTTCTCCTTGAAAGGCAAAGATGATTGATCGCCAGAAGATGAAGTAAACACGACTATGTTTCCTGTCAACAGTTGCGCTTGGGGCTTCACTTTAATGCCTCTCGATGCCAATAATTCGTATCCTCTACTACCTCCAGTAAAACAAGCATCAATAAAGACTGTAATCCTCTTTGACGGGTGCTCCGTTAATTTATTGTATAGATTTTGAAGTTTAATAGCACTTTGCAAATTGGTCGCTGAAACATCTACCGGAATAATATAGGCTTCACGAGATAGTTCGTCGGGCAAGCCATGTCCTGCATAATAAAACAACACCTCTGCCTCTCCGCCTTCTTTTTGGATGAGTTTATTTATCCAGGCAATAGCTTGATTCATCTGCCCGGAGGTCGCATCGCTTAAAAACCTTATGTTACTTTCCTGAAATCCCAAAGTACCAACAACGTATTTCTTGAAAATTGATGCATCATTATGAGCAAAAGCCACATTTGCCTCACTACTTAAATCGGATTGAAAACTACTATAATCCTCATTTCCGATAATTAACGCATAGGCATGAGGATTGGAATTCTTAATAGTTGGAATATTCACGTCCACATCAACTTTAGACGGAATTGCTTTTTTGTCACAATCTTCTTTTTTGTTAACATTCCTAGCAAAAGAACTTGAGGTCTCCGAATCATTCTCTTTATATTTATTTCTGAATGCATCCTGTATAATTATCTCGACTGAAATTCGACGATATTGGGCTCCACGCTCCTTTTCTACGATGGCATAATGTTGGTAGATATTATGGGTAACTCGAAATTGCTCTACATACTTCTCTATGAAATCACGAACACTATAGGTGCGTAAAAAAGCTAATTGAGCATTATTCTCTATGCCGCCTATTTTCGAAATGTTTAATTCATCATATTCTCCGTTTAAAAAGTATCCCATATTATTAAAATCCCCAAATTCCCCCAAATAAGGAAGTCTAGAAACAATAGGAGAACCATCGGTGGAGCCGGTAATTTTTATGGTGACATTCGTGCCTGAGGTTAAATACTCTGATAATTGGTTTTCAACAGCCTTTTTGAGTAATTGCATAGTTATTTTTGCGGCGTTTGAGGCCAATAATTTGTATTTACCCATTGGAAAATCTTCAGTCTGATTCTCTATCAGCGCCTTTATCACTTCATATTTGTACTCAACATGTAAATTAAGAATGGATTTTCCGGTGATCGTGTCTTTTTCTTCTTTAACATTGGCAACAACCGAGGTTTTTATATTATCAGTAATGATATTTTGCTCCCGTTGCTTTTTTGTATATAGATCCATATCTGCTTTAAACAACGTATCTATCTTGGCAACGTCCCGCTCAATTCGTATCCGTCTTGGTATCGTAATCCGGGCAATATTACTCGCAATTATTTCAGTATTGATGTTTCTTACAGGAATGTTCTTTGATTGACAATTAACATTTGCACAACAACAAAATAATATTAAAAACCGGAGTGTCAATAATAACAAGCTAAAGTTTTTGAAACTCTTGATTGAACGCAAGCATACAATCCTAAATTGATTACTTTTGGGAGTACAAAATGAATAGGGCTTTGGGACTAACAATGAATATAACATTCTATTAATAGTAAAATGGTTAAATGTTACGATTTGAACTAAACTTAACATTGGCTCTAAAGTCATCTAATTTACTCATCATAAAAATCAAAGGATCTTTATTTTGAGCGGATGCTATAGCCAAGTCCCAAGGAAATGTTTTTTGGCCCAGCACCAAAATTAAAAACAAAATGACCGACTTGCCCGAAAAATCCAATATCAAAGCCGAAAAAATGCTCGTTTGCTTCATAAGCATGTTTTTCAACAACATCGAATATGCCCAAAGCAGCATGGAAATCAATACCTCCTTTGCTAAAAAGATATCGAGTTCCACCAATTCCATAATGCACAATCTCCTGGCCAACGCCTAATTGCGCATGATAACCCCAATCATTCAAAACGCCAATTTTTAAACCTAAGGTTGGACCATATGATTCAACACCTCGTAAAAAGAACATGCCAAAATACCTCTTCCCGTATAAAGTGCTCGAATTACAACTCGTTCTTACAGTTTCTATTTCTGAAATCTGAATGGAATATTTGGCATTTGTTCTTGATCGCAAGGTGATTTGGTCGTTTGGATAAATTGCGGTTATGCTTCCATATACCACATCTCCATTTTTTAAAAAAATACTATCCTTGTTCAAATTATTGCTTTGAATAACCTTAATGTCATCAAATACTACTGAAAAAGAGTTACCATCTAGTGCTGAAAATTTGGAGTTGAAACGAGCAAAGCGTTGATCCAATCTTCCGTTAAGCTTATTGCCATTATTAAATACTATTTTATCTCTGTTCTTGTTTTGTCGTCCAGTTTCAACCTCCGTAATTTCTGTTAATGAATTAATTGAATCGTTGGGTTTAAGAGCCAAAACTTTCACATTTAACTCTTCCCCTTGCAAATCAACGCCATCAGCTTTCATATCCCATATAATGCATCTATTTGTTCCGGCAAAAATACTTTTTCCAATATCACCACTAATAGCTCTGGGACGTATTTTTTTATTACTCGTTGTTGTAATGTCAAGCCATACATTATCCAAATTTCTTGATCCAATAACATCAAAAGTTATTATCAGCTTATCGCCTTGTAACTGCAATTGAGTATTCTCGATCTTGCTATCGTGGACCGATTCAATTGAAACGTTATTAATTATTCCCTTTTCAGGTATATTTACTTCAACCGGCTCAAAAGTGAAAGTGTTGCCATTAGCTCTATATTCAAAAAACTCGTTTCTATCGTAATAATATGACTTTTCTTTAATAGCATCAGAAATTGTTAGTTTGGCCAAAATAAGTTGTTCATTTTCAACATTGAAATCGACTTGGTAAAAATTCATGCCAGCCCAGTTCTGTTTAAATGAAACTGCATCACCCTTCGGAACTGGTACAACAAAATCCCCAAGTATCGCTGATTTAATCAAATAAGTCTCGTTATCTGCATCATAATTACCAAGTTGCAATTCCTTCCAGTTTATGCTATTGGCATAGCTTATTTTGTAATCATTGATGGCCTTGGTTGTTAATTCTTGAATCTTATCATTCCGAGTTCTTTCATTTACCCGCTCCAAATACTCAGATGTTTTTTCAAATTCACCTTTATGTTGCCATTCATTTAAATTATTTTCAACTTCTTTTTTGACAAACTGTGAAATATTGTCAATTTCAATAAAACCCCATAAGGAACCAACTTTAACCTCAGCTATTCTAGTTTTTTCATCAAAACAAAAAGCCATATCAAATTGAGGTTGAATAATCCACGATCCCAATTTATCAATATATCCCCACTGTTTTTTTTGGCAAACTGCCGCAAGTCCAGAAGAAAAATTGGTTGTTCCATCATAGTTAAATGGTATACGATCCGATCCTGTTTTATCAATATAACCCCACTTATTATTCAATTTTGCAGCCACTAATCTTTCATTAAAAACACCTATTTCTTGATATTTTGGTTTTACCACCCAATTTCCTATCCTATCAATAATACCCCACTGCTCATTCATACAAGCACCTGCCAAACCTTCACTAAATTCACTAACCTCTTTAAATAATGGCTTTATCACCCAGTCTCCATTAGTATCAATAAATCCCCATTTGCCATTTATCCGGGCAGCAGCCAGACCTTCTTTAAAACTTCCAACATTTTCAAATCTTCCGTCAAAAACATAACACCCTGTTTTATCTATGAAACCCCAATTTTCCTTGAAAACACCAGCTAACCCCTCAGAAAAGCTGTTAACTTTTTTAAATTGAGGTTTGATTTTCATGTTTCCTTGATTGTCAATAAACCCCCAGATGTTTTGTTGCTTTACTGCGGCTAAACCCTCACTAAATGAAGCACTTTTTTTAAATTGAGGTTTTATAACAAATTCCCCCTGTCTGGTTATAAATCCCCAATCATTAAAAAACAGTTTCGCAGCTGCTAGTTGTGTGTCAGAGAACTTTGACACTTCTTCATAATGAGGGTTAATAACCCATCTAAATTCTTGTGATGTTCCAATTAATGGTAAAAAACAAAATAATATGAATAATGCAATCCTATCAATACTTTTCATTTCAATAAAAAATTAATTTTCAAATTATTATACAAATAAATAAACGCCACCAGTTTTACCCAACCTCAAAGTATGTACATAATGTAGTCAACACATTTATGGTCTCAATACAGGCTGAAACTTCCGGAAATTGTTCTTGTAGATGTTCCATTTAGCGCGGATACATTTCCTGTACTGACTGACTTTTCCGAACCAATATAGGTTCCTCCAGTCGAACAGGTAAAAGAAAGGGTGGTGGTGTAAGTTTCGCTGGTATTGGTGTAATCCTTGCCAATTTGTAATTTGTAGGCATATTTCACCTCCAAACTGGCACTATTTGCCGTTATCTTTGAATAGTTGAAGGTTGGAGTATTGGTCAAACTAAACGAAGATGCCAACATTGGTACTTTACAAGTATTGTTGGATGCAAATGCGGACGCTTGCAAAGTGTATTGCATCTTTGAATTATACAACACCAATTCTTTCCCTATTATCTTTATAGGTGCAAGGTCAGTGGTTGTATTCGTTTCAGTTTCATTTTCATTTTCAACATCATCATCCTTTTCGCAAGAAGCAAAAAAAGGAAACCCCAAAATGAGGATAAACAATAACGGGTTTAGCATGTTTTTCATTTTTTTAGGTTAAAGGTTAAATAAAGAGCTGGCTATTGCGAAATCGATCCATAGCCAACAAATCGTTGAGTATAAATAAGAAATCACACAACCAATTACTCAAATTTAAAAACCGAAAAAGGATTACGAAAAATCGAATTGGAGCCATTTCAGGAATTTGGTTCTGTAGGCAGAAATATGGTATTATTGTGCGGATATTTGGCACTTTAAAACCCGTTTCGATATCCCTTTCAACAATAATAATTATTCAAAAAACCTCTGAACAAAACAACATTTTCCAGTCCATTCAGCCAAATCACCCACAAATAGAAGCTCTCTTCTGTTGAAAAATCTTATCACCCATGATAACAAAGTTTTGATTTTTGGGCGTTCCCTCCGGTCGGGCTTTCCGTTCCAATCTTTTGCTCGTCCCTCCCAAAAGGATTTCCACACCAATCCCTAACGCTTCCCTCACCCCCTTCCAATTCGTTAAATTCATGGTTCAACCCAGAACCCAGAACTTCTCAACCCAAAACCCAGAACTACTTAACTCAAAACCCAAATCATTTCAACCCATCAACCCTCAATTCGTTTCATTCGTTAAATTCGTGGTTCCTCAACACTTCAACCCAGAACCCAGAACCCCTCAACTCAAAACACCTCAACCCCGAACCCAACAACAAAAAGTAAATCAGTGCATTCAATGGCCTAATAATGGCTAAAAAATGTCTAAAGAGCCATCTATATTTTGACCAGTTTTAGACATTAGACATTTAATAATATAAAAAACATCGGTCTCTTTCTACTGAATTTTAACCAAAACTTTCCAATATCCTTTATTGGTTCCCATCCGTTCAATGATTTTGCTATTAGTCAGTGCTTTCAAGTGTTTTTGAACAGCTGATTCAGCAATTCCAAGCTTTTGGGCAATTTCTCTTCTTGATATCCTATCGTTTAACAATATCAGATCATACACTTCCTTTTGTCGTTCAGTCAAATGAATTTGACCACCCATCTGACCACCCATCTGACCACTGGTTCCATCACCTCCCATAACACCAAGCAAGTCACTGATTGAACGCACCATCAGGCATGAATACAGCAGATTTGTCCGGAGGACAACATGTGATTAACCGCAGGCATAAGCCTGTGGTATTGCAATGCTACAAGTAACCTGCCCGTAGGGCAGTACTATATCAAACCACATAGAATCAACCATCCCGACAAAAAGTATAGTCTATAAACCTTTCAATTTCTATTGCTCCGCAAAGCCATCGCTTACACTTACGCTTTCCGCAGGAAAATTTGCGGTTCAATTCGTGAAAATTCGCGTCATTCTCGGACATAATTGACTCCGTCGATCTTCGATTCGTGGTTTCCATAAAACCCTCCAACCCAAACCCCATCAACAAACACATTACAAAAACAAAATAATCTGTGCCCATCAGTTTTAATCGGCAATCCGTGTTCTACTTTTAGCGACATTCCCGGACAACCCAAAACCCATCGACAACAACCACATTCCAAAAACAAATAATCCGTGCCAATCCGTCTAAATCCGCGTTAATCTGTGTTCCGCTATGACACAAAAAGTTCGTTTCATTCGTTAAATTCGCGGTTTCCACTTCAACCCAGTACCCAAAACGTCTCAACTTTTAAACCCATCACTTGTTCTACCCAAAAACAACACCATGTGCTTCAACACCAAACTATCCAAATCAAAACAAGAAATCACCAAACATTTCAACATCGAACCCGATGGTTGGAAAGACATCCAATTCACCCCGGGCAATTTCAACGCCTTCACTCATCCGCAAACACCCATCATCTGTAAGCCCAACCGAATCGAAACAGCTGAGTGGGGACTTATCCCAACCTGGGCCAAAGACAAAACCATCCAGGTCAACACACTTAATGCCCGAATCGAAACCCTCACCGAAAAGGCATCCTTCAAAAACAGCCTCAACAACCGTTGTCTCATCATAGCAGATGGCTTTTACGAATGGCAATGGCTCGACACCAAAGGCAACCGGAAACAAAAATATCTCCTCGAACTGCCGGGCGAGAGCCTCTTTACCTTTGCCGGCCTCTTTTCCGATTGGACAAACCCCATGACCGGCCAACCCATCCGTACCTACACCATCATCACCACACCGCTGGCGCGGATTTGCAATCCGTGCCAACATACCACCAACCAAATCAACCATCTATCCAAGAAACGCATGCCCATCATCGTCCAAAACGAGTACCAATGGCTTCAAGGCAGCTCCCTGGAAATGGCCAACCACCACCTCATCGCCCATAAGCTGGAGGCACCCCCGACCATTCAATCACTCTTTTACTCCCAGCCACCACTCAAGCACTTCCGGTACCACCTTTTTCTTCGCCGGCCATCCCTCAGCTCCAGCAACTCCGCAAGGCCGGTCATAAGGCATTCCTCTTCCTCTCTCGGCAAGCCGGGTGCCAGCCCATGGTGGCAGGTGCAGGAGGCAAACTCCCAAAGGTGCCTGCACCCGCCACCATGCCAAAGGTTGGTCTTCCCCCCTCTGTGCCAACGCTTCCACCATCCAAATTCTCGGCATCAACACCACCGGGCACCATCTTCCAACGTTCCAGTATCAACACCCCGCTCCGGCACATAGATGGGAAAGCCCAAGGCTGGCACCCCACTTGCGGCTCAATCGTCATCGTCATGGCAGCTCCCCCAGTGCTGGCGGCAGTGGTGTCGGCCCCTTCGGGCGGCCATGCGCATCAAATTCAGCCAAAGGCCATGGCCGCCATCCGGTTCCACCACCACCTCCGCCATCCCTGCCGCTGCCCACTCGCTGCGCGCCGGCTGGTCGCTCGGGCTGCGGCCTGCCAAACGGTGCCACGGCTGACAATCAACACCTTATAATCCAAGGAGATTATCATCCACGCCTGCCACCGCTAGGCAGCCCTTGTGTTCAAGAAACATATGCCATCCACCGGCTTCGTCCCTCAGCCTCTCAGTCTGCCACCCTTCGCTCCACGCGCGGCGGCGCGCATATCGCTGTGCGGCAAGCCACTCCACTGCGTTCCGTTCCCCTGCCGCTCGCTCCCAAGCCGCCCGATACTCTCTGACGCAATCCCAACATCTCCGTCACTCACACCAAAAAACTGAGTTTTGAACCTCCGGTACAGAAAGGACAATTTTCACATTGATGATGCCAATTCATTAGGGTGGGATAGGAGAGGAGCCTTTTCAGTATCAATGGAAAATTAATCGCGAACGTTTAAATTGAAAACTTAGAACCCAAAACTCAGAACTCAGAACTCTTCAACAGTTAAACTCAACCAACTCCGCAACTCTAAACCCGCCCAGTCAAGCCGCAAACAAATCTATCTCTCCGGTGCGCGTCAGGGCTTTGGCCATCCATTCCGCCATCACAAAAGGAAACATCAGCCCAAAACCCAAACGCCACACCTCCGATTTCTGTCGGCTGTTTGCGCCTCGATCAGGCTCACTTTGCCAATATCAAAATCCGCAATGCAGAATCCAAAACTCCGCAAAACAATCAACTCAAAACTGTTTCCCTGTGTTAAATTGGCTGCCGATTTTATCCCCGTGAATTCAAATCGATCAACCCTGGTAAATCTTTCACAATAATCTCTTTCCCTCTCAAACTGATCAATTGATCATTTTCAAACTCTTTAAGAAATTTCACAGTGCTTTCAACTGTTATGGAGGCAAAATCAGCAATATTCTGCCTGGATAAAAACTGGTATATGTTGTCACTCCGAAATTCTTCAGAACTTAAATATAAAATAGCCGAGGCTAGCTTGCCCCTCATTTGTTTGTATGACAAATTCTTAATAATCTCAACATAGCGGCTTTCATTCAAATTGTTCTTTGACATCAATTGCATAGCAAATTCAGAGTTTCGCATAATTACTTCTTTTAAAGCCTCTTTCTCAATCATACAAAAAGTTGAATCTATCAACGCTATGGCTGAATATTGATAGGTTTTATTGTTGAAAATTGATGAAAATGCCATCAAATCACCTTGTCTTGCTATGTGAATATTTACCTGTTTGGTTTTCCCTACTTGCAAATAGACCATGGCCAATCCCTCATGGACAAGTAGAACATGGGGAGCAAATGCCCCCTGTTTGAAGATAGTCTCATTTTTCAGATACGTCACCTTTATTTTCTTCGAGTTCAAGAATTCCATATCCTCCTTTGGTAAATCCCTAAAACAACCGCCTATAATTTTGTCATCATTTGTCATATCTCTGTAAATTAGCCATTTTGTTTTGATGTTAGCTTTGGTCTTTTCAACAAAGTTTGGTCTTTTAATACCTTCAGTTAATCGTTCCGTTCTCCAAAGATATTGTTATTTGATAATTTTACCGTTGAAATAAAATAATGCAACAGTTTTAATACTCCATGGTTATTCCTTTGCCAACGTACATTTTAGAAAATACATTTGCAGTGTTAAAACATAACCCCAAAAATAGTGTCGACCACCTCCATCGTAATGCAAGTATTAATTGGTAGATTATTTTAATTTTTAAATTAACAACACAATGAAGAAGAAAACATTAATAATCGGTGCTAGTAGTAACCCTGAACGTTATTCCTTTAAGGCTGCGGAAAAACTGCTAGCCAACAATCACGAAATTTACATGATAGGCAACAAACCCGGACAACTATTTGATCGGGAGATTAAAAAGACACCAATCGAATTGACGGATGTCGATACAGTAACCATGTATGTCTCCGCCAAAAACCAAACAGGCTATTACGACTACATATTATCCTTAAACCCCCGGCGGGTAATTTTTAATCCTGGAACAGAGAACCAAGATTTTTCCAAACAACTGGAAGATAACGGGATTGTTGCTGAGGAAGCATGCACTTTAGTTTTACTGGCAACTAACAGTTATTAATTATTTATCACTGCAACAAGAATGAAATTTGACATAGTCATTATTGGCGGTAATCCTGCAGGCGGTACTGCCGCCTCCACTGCACAGATGCTCCATCCAACAAAATCAATACTTGTAATCAGAAAATAAGAAGAGTCTTTAATTCCCTGTGGAATTCCTTATGTCTTCTCCACTTTATCTAAAATTGACGACAACATAAAAAGCATTGAGCCAGCAAAAAAAGCAGGGATCAATTTTTTAATAGATCAAGTGACCAGCATTGATCCCGAAAAAAAAGAACTAACCCTAATCAAATCTAATCATATCAGATATGATAAGCTAATTATTGCAACTGGTTCCACTCCTTTTGTACCAACGATGAAAGGGAGCAAATCGGAAGGGGTTATGATGATTGGAAAAGACTTGGCTAACACGCAATCAATATTGCCCTCATTACAAACTGCAAAAAATATTGTCGTCATTGGTGCTGGTTTTATTGGGGTTGAAATGAGCGATGAATTGAAAAAGCTTGGTGCAAATGTCACATTGCTCGAAGCCATGGACTCAATTCTTCCATTGGCTCTTGATAAAGACATGGCAATGTCTGTCTTTGATTTGATGCAAAAAGAGGGTGTCACTATTCGAACAAACACTTTTGTCGATGAAATACTCCATGAAAACGGTACTGTTTCAGGCGTATTATTGAAAAATGGTGAAACAATAATTGCCGATAGGGTAATCTTTGCAATTGGCTATAAACCAAATACCGATTTGGCCGTCGAGGCTGGTTTGAAAACTGGCATTTATGGCGGGATTATTACCGATGAATACCTGAGAACAAATATCAAGGATATTTATGCCATTGGTGATTGTGCTGAACATCGTGATTTTTTTACCGGGAAACCCTCAAAAATCATGCTTGCTTCTACAGCCGCTTCGGAAGCTCGTATTTTGGCCATAAACTTATTTGGGATTAAAACAATTCGTGATACTAAAGGAAGCATTGCTATTTTTTCATCTTCACTTGGTTTTATCTCATTGGGAGCAGCTGGACTGAACGTTTCGCAGGCCAATATGGAGGGATTTGATATTTGTGTTGGCTCATATGAAGGAGCTGATCATCATCCTACCTCACTACCCAATACTTCAAAGCAAAAAGTTAAGCTCGTATTCTCCAATGGCAGTGGTATTATCCTTGGAGCTCAAATTATTGGCGGGCCTTCTACTGGCGAGATGATAAATATATTGGGTTTGGCGATTCAAAAAAAGATGACAGCCTTGGAATTGTCAACCATGCAATATGGTACACAACCCATGCTCACTTCTGGCCCTGGAAACTATACAATTGTGTCGGCCGCCTTGGATGCAGTACAACAAATGTGTTAATAAATTATATACAGATGAAAAATAAATTAAAGTATTTTCCAATAACCTCCTTCGCAATCATTATGGGGCTTTCTGGACTAACGATAGTGCTCAGCAAGTTTCATCACATGCAATGGTTGCCCAAATATTTTTATGTTGCATTTCTTTTCTTTTCCCTATTTTTATTTTTAACGATATCGGTACTTTATGGATTAAAGGCAATCAAACATTTTGAGGAAGTTAAAACAGATTTTAGTCATCGCATCAGAATTAATTTTTTCTCAGCAATCTCCATCTCCATCCTATTGTTATCAATAGCATTTTTGACATTTTGGCCATTTCTATCCCTTGTGTTGTGGTGGGTTGGCACATTGTTGCATACATTATTGATGTTTTATACAATCAGCCACTGGTTCCAGAATAATTTCGAAATCCATTTTATGAATCCTGCATGGTTTATTCCTGTAGTCGGCAATATTCTTGTTCCGGTAGCGGGTGTTGAATATATGCCAAAAGAATTTTCATTTTTCTATTTTGGCAGTGGTTTTTTCTTTTGGATCATATTGTTTACAATATTTTTTAATAGGGCTATTTTCCACCATCAACTACCCCAAAAGTTTATTCCAACCTTATTTATTCTGATTGCACCCCCTGCCATTGGATTCATTGCCTATATCCGAATTGCTCAAAGCTGGGATGGTTTTGCCATGTTCTTATTGCTTATCGCCTATTTCTTTGTTGTGTTGCTCGTGTTTTTGCATAAGAGCTTTAAAAATTTAGAGTTTTATCTTTCATGGTGGGCTTTTGCTTTTCCTCTGATGGCTGTTACAATAGCATCCATTGTGGCTTTTCAAATCACGAATCACAGCCTGTTCAAGTATATTTCATTCCTATTGTTTGCAGCAGATATCTTTGCAGTTGGACTAATCGGGTGGAAAACAATATCCCAGATTATAAGGGGTGCAATTTGCGTGAAAGAAGATTGATTATGTCTTACCAAACACCCACTGTAAGTTTCCATATTATTCTCACATAATAAATTATCACAAATGAAAAAAATAGTAGTATTGGTCTCCGTCATCGCAGGGTTCATCCTTGGGCTTTTATTTGCTGGCATAGCAATAAGTGTTTCAGCAGGAGAAATGATGGTGAAAGAGTTTATAAGTCCGTATGACTTTGATAAGACTATTGATGTTATGCTCAATAGGATAAACTCAAAAGATGGTTGGCGGGTCACCAACATAATTGACCAAAATAAAGAAATAACCGAAAATGGAGGATCACCCATAGGTCCATTTAAAATTATAAAATATTGTCATGCCAATTATTCATCTCGGATGCTCAATACTGATGAAAGGAAGAAGATTGGCAATATGATGCCCAAATCGTTTGCTGTGTATCAAAAGTCTGATGGGCAGGTATATATATCGACCATGAATGGTGCAATCATGGGTAAGATACTCGGTGGCGAAATCGAAGCAATCATTGAGGAAGTGTCACTGGAAGTAGAGGATATGATGCAATTCATCAATATGAAATACTCGCTGTTTTAAAAAAACTGAATCCAGGAAAATAGGATTTCTGATTCTTATGCAACACGAAATCCTGAAATCTAGAAATTCCCCAACACCATCCCGCCAAATCAATGCGTAAACAAGATCTCATTCTGTCGGCTGCCGTCAAGGTCAAACCACAGGTTTTGGCTGAAATTTTCAACACTGAAGCTCCAGAAGCAAAAATTTCCCCCAAAACTTTGACCCTGTACCTCTGGCATAGAAAAGGGTGGTTTACGCATTGATCAGGCTGGAGCATTTAGCGATAGGAGAGGAGTAACATTTGAAACGAATGAATAAACCTTTACTTTCTTACACTGCCGTCTATTAATTAATGTCCGTCAATTCACGAAGGCTGTTGCAGCCATCCAACTGTCCAAATATCAGAACAAGCATCTGATTCCAGTATGTAAAACTCCAACCTTGAGTCCTATCGTTACAATAGTTCATAACGAGTCTTTCAAAATATCGTTTGGGAAGAAAATCGGTGATTTGACTGAAAAGATATTTGCCACTGTTCATTTTTCGCTACTTTTATGTTCACCAATGAAGGTAGACAATTCAAAAGTGCGACAAGGTTTGTGATAATTTTAGTGTTGATTATATGTGTGTTATGGATTGTTTTAACTAAATTTAATAGACACTACTAATAACAGGACTTTGTGCAAGCCAGCGTCCGTATTAAAATTGCTTAAGGTGTTAACTCCTAAATAGCGATGGGCATGTCATCAAAAGAATCAGCATCCCTTTGCTGGTATGAAAACAAGAAACCCGACGTCTGTCGGGTTTCTTGTTTTATGGGTCAGTTGTCTTTGGGCTCTTCCGTGTATTTATAAACTCCGGTTTGGTCATAATCTTCCAAGCCCGGGATATTCTTGGCCTTCAACCGGAATCCCACTTCGTTGGTGCCCTCCTTGCGGATGCTTCGCAAATCGAATGACGCCACGCTGTTGAGCAATGGTCTTGTGTAAGGATCTCCTTTTTTGTTGTGGCGCAGTTGCAGGATCACATTCCCTTGGTCATCCACCGCATCTTCGGGATCGATTACCAGATTGATGAAATGGGTGTAGTAGGGGCTGCCTTCGTAGGAAAACTCAATGTTGAGCAGGTCGTAATCGGGAGTCAACCAAGTGTTGTCGATGCGCACACCATCATTCCCGATGGAATCGACAATTTCTGGGGTCAGGGTGATGATGCCTTTTTTTAGAACCTTGCGCATGCCGTTGATCTTCACATAATGGTCAATTTCCGAAGGCTTGGTGGCATCACCCAGGATGGTGTAATTCACCAATACGCGCGCGCTGTCGGTAATGCCTTCGAAAGAAATTGCCGAAGCAGATGGAAATAGCACAAGGCCGTTATCTGTGACGATGGTGAAATTCTCCTTGGTGCCATCAATCACCCCGTAGTCAATCCAGAACTTATCCAGTGAGTAACCATCGTCATCGAGGCACGATGTGGCCACGAATATGGTCATCAAAGAAAACAGGAAATACTTTATTGACGGGTTGATTTTTCTCAGTGGGTTGTGTTTGCTTACCTTTTTCATAATATCTTCCTCCTTAATTTAATCATTTGTTGAAAAAATAGTTTCTGATTATACCACATAGATTGATTTTTTTGATAAAGGTTGCGTTATCTTGAAAAAAATGGTTGGTAATGCTTATTTTCACGCTCGAAATGGATGTTTTTAATTTGCATAAAAAGGGGCTTTCATGAGGATTTTATCACTTTTCGTTTTGTTGTTGGTTTATTGTGTTGCCCGGGCTGGCGAGTCGGAGCCATTCACCATGCCGATGAAGGTAAAACCGGTAGTGAGTGGCAGTTTTGCTGAGTTGCGAACCAACCATTTCCATTCGGGCATCGACCTCACCACGGCAGGGAAGACGGGCTACCCGGTCTTGTCGGTTTTTCCGGGCTTTGTCTCCAGGATTAAGGTGTCCACAGGAGGGTATGGGAAAGCCATCTACGTGGAGCATCCCAACGGTTTGACCTCTGTTTATGCTCATTTGGAGCGTTATTCGTCCCGCATCGATTCTTTGGTGAGAGCCTACCAATATCAAGAGGAGTCATTCGAGGTGGAGTTGCATCTCAAACCTGGAGAGATTGGCGTTGGAGCGGGCGAGGTGATTGCTTTTTCGGGCAACAGCGGCAGTTCGGGAGGCCCTCACCTGCATTTTGAGTTGCGCGACACCCAGACGCAGGAGCCTGTTGATCCGATGCCATATATGTCGGGCATCCGCGATGATGTACCACCGGTTGTTTATGGCATCAAATTATATCCATTATCTCCTGTTTCTAAAGTAGGATCGGGTACCCAACCGGTTTATTTGCCATTGGTCGCATCGGGAAAACAGTATGTGCTGAAGGCGAACCAGGTGGTGACCGTGGCCGGAAAAGTTGGCATCGGGGTGCATGTGACGGATTTTTTTACCGCCAACCACCGCAAGTGTGGTGTTTCTGACATACGCCTGTTCTGTGGCGATCAGTTGGTATTCCATAGCAATCTGAGTCGATTTTCTTTTTCACAAACCCGCTATATCAACAGTTGGATCGACTATCAGGAGCGCGTTCGGAATAGTCGTTTCATACAAAAAAGCTTTGTAGAGCCCAATAATCGTATGGGGAATTATTTGGAAGCCAATGATTTGGAGATAGAGCCAGGGGAGGAGAAAACCATGCGTTACGAAATTCGCGATGTGAGTGGCAATATTTCAGTTGTGCATTTTGTTTTAAAAGGTGCCGAGCCAATGGAAAGCGCACCACAGATGAAGCTTTCGGCTGGCGAGCACCACCTTTATTGGCGCAGGGGGTTGTCGTTGGACACCACTGGATTGTCCGTTTTCATAGCGCCGGGATCGGTCTACCAGGATCAGGTCATCCGATTGGGCATCGGCCGGCAGGCCGGGTTTGAAAATTCTGTTTACCAGATTGGTTCGGATGATGTGCCCGTGCATGAGGCTTATGAATTGTCGATCGACATTCCAAAGCAGGCATTGACACAACCGGAGAAAGCCTATATTGCCTACATCGATTCGAAAAACAAGGCCAATTACATGGGGGGGAGCATCCTCAACAATCAGTTGGTGGTCAAATCGAGGGTTTTCGGAAGGTTCACGGTCATGACCGACACCCAGGCGCCCGCCATTGCGGTGAAGAGAGCCCCCAATGGCGATCACCGGGGCAAGCCAGTTTTGTCCATTGCCATCAACGATGATCAGAGCGGCATAGCCTATTATCGTTGCGAGATCAATGGGCAGTGGCAACTCTTTGATTACGACCACAAAACATCGCTGCTCAAGGGCGATTTGCGCCAAATGAACCTGAAGAAGGGGACGAAACACCAGTTGGTGGTGAAGGTGCAAGATGCGCGTGGAAATGAAAGAATTCAAAAATATTCGTTTCTTTTTTAGATATTGAAATTAAAATAGCCATTTTTGCTGTATAGGGAATTATCATCAAGCCTGGGAGTATATGAGTAGAACTTTTTTTGTTATTTTGTTTTGGAGCCTTTCTGCTTGCCTGTTTGCCCAGGTCAATACCGACCGGGTGTTGACCATCGGGCGGAATGCGCTCTATTTTGAAGATTACGTGCTCTCTATCCAGTATTTCAACCGGGTGATCAATGCCAAGCCCTATTTGGCCGAACCATATTATTTCAGAGCTGCTGCCAAATACAGCCTCGATGATTTGAAAGGGGCAGAGGAGGATTGTGCCAAGGCTTTGGAAATCAATCCTTTTATGGTGAATGTGTACAACCTTAGGGGGATCATCAAGCAGCGGCAGAAGGATTTCAAGGCGGCGTTGGATGATTTTTCCGCGGGATTGAAGGTGGAGCCCGAAAATATCAACTTGTTGATGAACCGCGGGATAGCCCATATCAACCTAAAACAATACAGCGAGGCCATAGCCGATTACCAGCACGTGTTAAAGTACGACACCCGTCAGAGTGGTGCTTACTTAAATATGGGTGTGGCACAGGTGCAAAAGGGTGATACCATTTCTGCATTGGCCAATTTCAGCAAGGTGGTGGAGCTGAGTCCCTACATGCCAGAGGGCTATGCCTATAGGGGCATCCTTTATTACCAGACGAAGGCGTATGAGCCGGCGTTGGCCGATTATAACAGGGTGATTGAGTTGAAGCCCGAAGAACCTTCCTATTATATGAACCGGGCCATCATCCGGTACCAGCTCGATGATTTGCGTGGTGCTTTTGCCGACATCGACCGGGTGATCGAACTTGACCCGCGCAATGCCATGGCCTATTCGAACAGGGGGTTGCTCCGGGCTCAGGTGGGCGATATCAACCGTGCCATCGACGATTTTTCACGTGTGCTGGCCTTCGACTCGCAGGATATGATGACGCTCTTCAACCGGGGGTTGCTCTACATACAAACTGGCGAGTACAAGAATGCCCTACGCGATTTGAACGAGGTGGCACAGGCGTATCCCGATTTCGGGCCGGTCTATTACCACCGTTCACTTGTTAAAGAGAAACTGAACGATGCTTCGGGCGCACAGCGCGATTATATGACCGCCTATAAGCTCGACCAGGATCGTAAGGCTAAAGGGTTGAAGGCCGATTTGGGTGATGCAGCAGATGATCAGAAAGCAGACAAGGACGAAGGAAAGACGAAAAGCAAGCAGACCCGCCGAAAGTCGGATAAGGATATCCGCAAATACAATCAAGTGGCTGTGCTCGATGATTTTGAAGAGACCGACGTGGAAGTGGCCAAAGAGCAAGAGACTATTAGGGGGCGCATCCAAAATCGCGATATCGTGATCGACCTGGAGCCCATGTTCGGCCTATCCTTCTATACTGCCGATACCTTATTGCCCCGTGCCCGTTATTTCGAGCCTTCGGTGGAAGCGTTCAACAAGAAGAAGATTTATGGCAAGAATTTGCGGTTGACCAACCGGGAGCTGGAGAGCGATGCAGCCCACTCCTTGTATTACTTCGACCGCATCCGCTATGTGGGGGAAGAGATCAAGCAGGATCCTGACGAGACGGAACTCTATTTTGTGAGGGGCGTTCTGTATGGTGTGGTGCTGAACTACAACAATGCCATTGCCGATTTTGATGTGTGCCTGAAGGATGGGCGGCAGGATATCAATGCCTTGTTTAACCGGGCTTATGTGCGCTATAAGATGGTGGAAGCCATCCGCAACATGGAACAAAGTGCACCGGTGAAACCTTTGGAGGTCAACTTGAACCTCAAGCCAGGGGCAACCGGGAATGTGACCAGGAAAGAACCGATCATTGAAAAGATTGTGGATTACGACTTGATTGTGGCTGATTTGGAGCATGTCGTCGAGTTGGATTCCCTATTCGAATTTGCATATTACAACCTGGGGATTGTCTATTGCCAGAAACGTGATTTTGCCAAGGCCGAAGAGATGTTCTCCAAGGCCATTGAGATCAACGGTGATTTTGCCGAAGCCTATTTTAACCGGGGTTTGGTTCGGCTCTACCTGGAGAAGGATGCTGATGGCACCTTCGATTTGAGCAAGGCTGGTGAATTGGGAATATTTAAGGCCTACAACGTAATTAAGCGCTTTGGCGCCAGCGAGGTGGAAAACGAAGGGGAGTAAGTGTATGAGCGATGAGTTGGATAATATTGATGTTGATAATGAGGAGTTTCAGGACGCCTACCGCCTGGTTCAGAACACCAATACTTCCGTGTTCCTCACAGGAAGGGCGGGAACGGGTAAGTCGACCTTTCTGAAATATATTTGCCGTCACACCCATAAAAAAGTGGTGGTGGTGGCGCCTACAGGTATCGCGGCCATCAATGCCGGGGGAGTAACCATTCACTCGTTTTTCAAGGTGCCCTTCCGACCCATATTGCCCGATGATCCTGACTTTTCGTTAAAGGACAACCGCATTTTCGACTACCTGAAATACCGCAAGGAACATGTCAAACTGATTCGTGAAACCGATTTGGTGGTGATCGATGAAGTATCCATGGTGCGGTGCGACTTGCTCGATTTTGTGGACAGGGTGTTGCGAGCCTACACTAAAAACCGTCATACGCCCTTTGGCGGCAAGCAGGTGCTGATGGTGGGCGATGCCTTCCAGCTGGAGCCGGTGGTAAGGCGCGAAGAGTGGGAAATATTGCGTAGATCGTACCGAACGCCCTATTTCTTTTCGGCCATGGTTTTCCAGCAGATTCCCTTGGTACAAATTGAATTGAAAAAAGTTTACCGGCAGCGCGAAGGTGCTTTCCTGGAGCTGCTGGACAAAGTGCGGCTCAACGTGGCTCAAAATGCCGACATACAAGCCATCAACAACCGTTTCAACCCTTCTTTCAGTGTCCCGCCATCCGAGTTGTTCATCACCCTGGCCACCCGGCGCGATACGGTGGATTACATCAACGACTCCAAATTGGGGCAATTGGGCGGTCAGGCTGCTAATTACGAGGGGCGCATCATCGGTGATTTCCCCGAATCGGCCTTGCCAACCTTGAAAACACTGACTTTTAAGGAAGATGCCCAGGTGATGTTTGTGAAGAACGACATGGAGCGGCGCTGGTTCAACGGCTCGCTGGGGCGAGTGCAGCGCATGACGGATGAGGGCATCTATGTAGTTATGGAAAATGGCGATGTCCATCTGGTGGTGAAGGAGGTGTGGCGCAACATTCGGTACAGTTACGATGAAGAGCAGAAACGGGTGGTTGAGGAGGAGTTGGGTTCGTTTACCCAGTACCCGCTCAAACTGGCTTGGGCCATTACGGTGCACAAAAGCCAGGGGTTGACCTTCGACAAGGTGATCATTGACTTCAGTGGCGGGGCATTTGCAGGAGGCCAGCTCTATGTGGCCTTGAGCCGTTGTCGCTCGTTGGAGGGCATTGTGCTGAAGTCGCGCATCTCGCCACGCGACGTGATCGTAAACAATGAGGTGATTCAGTTTTCGCGCTCGGCCAACGATAGAGCCTTGATTGAGCGAGAGCTGGAAAAGGCTCAGGCCGATGAGTTTTACCGGAAAGCCTGGCAGGCATTCAAAAAGAGCCATTTCAGCGATGCTGTGGATGCATTTGCTCAGGCTCTGGAGCGGCGCAACGAGCTTGGCCGGGCTGCCGTGCGACGGCTGATCGCCATCAAGCTCAATAAGATCAACCGCTTAGAGAAAAAAGTAGCCGAACAGCAAAGAGCCTTGGATCGTCATCAGAAGAATGTGGAGGAGTTTGCCCGTGAATACTATTTGATGGCCAATGAGTGCGTGGTCAAGTTCAAGGATAACCGGTCGGCATTGGGCAACTTAAATAAGGCCATTAAGCTGAACCCCAAGTTTTTCGATGCTTTATTGCGCCGTGCCGATATTTTGGTGGATACCGGCGACCTTGAAAAGGCAATTGCCGATTACACCGTGGCACTTTCGTTGAAGAAAAAATCATACGCTGCCCTGTGTGGCAGGGGGAAGTCCTATTTTAAGCTGCACGAGAACAATGCCGCTTACAACGACCTGTTGAAAGCCACGCGGCTGGAGGATCAGAACCCCGAGGCTTATTATCATTTGGCGAAAGTGTGTCTGAAGTTGGGGGAAAAGGAGCAGGCCCGCATCTATAAGCGCATGGCCCGCGACCTAGGGTACGATGGCAATTAATTCCAGACTGGTTTGTTGTAGTAGGGTTTGACATCGGTGGCCAACATGCCGGCCGATTGAGCCGCTGTAATGCCAGCCGGCCCATCTTCGAACACTTGGCAGAATTCCGGCGCAATGCCCATTTGTTCTGCACAACGAAGGAAAGTTTCAGGATGGGGTTTGTGGTTCTGCACATCGTCGGCCGAAACTACACAATGGAAGTAAGGGAGCAACCCAGTTCTGGTTAACATATTTAAAGCCTTTTCGCGGTCACTGCCCGTCCCGATGGCCATGGGTAAAATGCCTACATGATTGTAGACCAGTTGGACGATCGGGTCAATTAGTTCAATGGGTTGATTGTTAGCCTTTACCAAGGCTTCCTTTTCGGCCACCAGTAATTCGGGTTCGACAGTTGCTTGGAAGTCTTGCACGATTTGGCGGCCAATTTCCAGAATGGGACGGCCGGTGAGGTTGAAAAAATACGCCTTGGTGACCGAAATGCCATACTTTGCGCAAACCGTTTCCCATGCCTGGTAATGAATGGCGATGGTATTGAGGAGCGTGCCGTCCATATCGAAAATCAAAGCCTTAATATGTGGTTTTACTTCAGGAATCTTCATAATCAATTTAATTTTCCGCAATTAATCCAATTATATCCTATTATCCAAAACGGTGTGGTAGGATTAGGTTTTTTAGGGAAATTTTTGCTATTTTTAATTCACTATATTTTAAAATTACACAGATGGAAGAAGGAATAAACATTGCATTGAAGGAGCTGATCCCACAAGCCATTCATTATGGAAAAATGTTGGTCGTCTCAATTATCGTTTTTTCGTTGGGATGGTGGTTGATCAAAAAACTACTGAAAGGGTTGAAGAAGCTATTGGAAGTTAGGGGGGTGGATTTGACCCTTCGGCCTTTTTTAATCAGTTTAACCAGTATCTCCCTTAAGTTATTGTTGATCATCAGTGTGATCTCCTATTTGGGGATCCCAATGACTTCGTTCATTGCCCTTCTGGGTGCTGCCGGTTTGGCCATTGGTATGGCTTTTTCGGGCACTTTGCAGAATTTTGCCGGAGGGATCATTCTGTTGGTGTTGAAACCATTCAAGGTAGGCGATTTTGTTGAAGCACAAGGTTTTGCAGGAACCATTCAAGAGATACAGATATTCAATACCTTTATGCTGACGCCCGACAACAAGGCGGTGATCATTCCCAATGGCGGCTTGGCCACTGGCGCATTGATCAATTACTCCAGAATGGCACAGCGCCGAGTCGACCTAACGTTTTCTATCAGCTACAGCGATAGCATGGAACGGGCCAAGGAGATTATCCGGGATGTGGTTGCCCTGCACGATAAAGTGTTGATGGATCCAGAACCCGTTGTGAAAGTGATGACACTGGCCGACAGTAGTGTGGACATTGTTTGCCGCATTTGGGTTAACACACCCGATTATTGGGATGTCTATTTCTTTATGATTGAGAATGTGAAGAGCGAGTTCGACAAAAACAACATCACCATCCCATTTCCGCAGCGTGAGCTTCATGTGATTGGGGGCGATAATAAAAGTCTGACAGTCGAATAGTCATATAGTCGCTGAGTCAAATAGTTGAAGAGTCAAATAGTCCAAAAGTTCCTGAGTGGGCTTTTTTTCAGGAGGTCATGATGGGGCTTTCCTCTCTCTTTTTGGCATCCTTCGTCTATTTGTCAGACGTCCCGGAGGGGCAGCTTATTTCAGCCAGAGGCAACGCCTCAGGAACCAATCAACCAAAGACAAAGCGCCCTCGTATGTTTGTGCATATATTTTAATCACAATGGATTAATCCGCCCATCCTGGGCTCTTTCATCACTATTTCCATCCCTCCCGAGGCGATGCCCCGGGCTGAATTAAGTATGGCTTTAAGCCATTACTCCCCTAATTGATGATGTCACTCGTATGTCCTCTAATCAACATATTACCGCATTATGGTTTTAAAGAGATGAAAAGTTTGAATGTCTGAAAGTCTGAAAGTCAAGGAGTTGGTGGGTCGGTAAGTTTGGTGGAACCGGAGGTTGCAAGGTGGTGTTTCTATCCAAACCCAGCGGCGGCGCCTCGGAATCTTTGTAGCTACCGTTATTCCTAATATTACATAAGGTGCAGAGCACCGGAACATCTTGTGGCTCATGTTGTGATTGATGTTGCGAGTCTCCAACCCTAAACTTGTTTTTGGTAATAACCCCTTCGGGGTTGTGATACTAGTGGCGCCTCAGCCCACGAATTGCATTCGTGGCTATTCATATTCAAGGCCTTCGGTCTTTTAAAAGGAGTTCAAAAGTCAACTAGTCTTAAAGTCGCAGTTGTTAGTATACAGTAATCAGTGTATTATCTTTAGCATTTTTGCCATTATTAGCCCGAAAAGGTTGCTTTATTCAGTTGCAACCTTTTGTTTTTATTGTCGTACTATTTCAAAATTACAATCGTAATGTCTGACATAAAACGTTTACGGGCTATTTTTGAAAAGGCACCGCTTGGAATATTCATCACCTCGCAGGAGGGTGCGTTTATCGATGTAAATGAGCGGTTTGCACTAGTCATGGGCTTTTCATCGGGCGAAGAGATGAAGCAAAGCACCATGAAAAGTGTGCAGGATTGTTGCATGGAAGAATTGGATTGGGAGGCTTTCCTGGTGCAATTGAGCGATCCTAATGGGGTGGCTGTTCAAGATGTACGTTTTAAGCATAGGAACCAGCAAGTGGTTTATTTGCGTTTGTCGGTTTCAAAATATGCCAGCAACTCCTTTATTGGGATGGTTGAAGACATCTCGGAGGTCAAAAGATTGGAGCATCAGCTGAGGGAACGCGACAACCGGATCACCAATATTTTGGACTCTTTGCCCTTTGAATTGTGGGTGTTTGATAAAAACGGCGTGGTTTTTAACCAAAGCGGTTTTTCAAGGAGACGGTGGGGGAACTATACGGGGCGGAATATCAATGAGTTTCCATTGAAGATATCTGAGGCATCGGACTGGGATAATTTTTTCTTAAAAGTATTGCAGGGGCAATCATTCGATCATGAAGCCGAGGTGGAGGTGATGGGCAAATCGGTTTGCGTCAGGCGTTTCCTATCGCCATTGATGGATGGAAATATTCCTGTGGGCATCATATCCATCATATTCGACCAAACCGAAAAGGTGCGGATCCGGGAACGGGCTCAGGAGATTCATGAGTTTTTGGAAACCGTTATCAACAGCATTCCGGTTATGCTTTTTTGGAAGAATTCTGATTTTCAGTTTATTGGTGCCAATCAGGCATTTTTAGACGATTTGGATCTTGAATCGGAGGCCGAACTCCATGGAAAAACCGACTATGAGCTATTGGGGCGTGAGGATGCCGATTTCTTACACAACATCTATCGTGAAGTCATACAAACCAGAACGTCCCGTTTGAACTTTAAAAAATGGTTGACCGCTCGAGATGGAAAAGGCCAGTTTGTCATGGGCAGCATCATGCCATTGCAGGTGAAGCCGGATGGCAAGATGCAAGGTGTTTTGGGGTGTTTCCAGAATATAACGCAGCTGAAGGAGTTGGAGGATGAGTTGATTTTGCACCGCAATCGATTGGAGCAGCTAGTGGATGCCCGGACACAGGTCATTCGGCATCTGAATAAAAAGTTTCTCACTTCGAACGAAGAGCTTGTGCAGCAAAAACAAGAGTTGGAAGTGGCTTTGGAACATCTGAAAGCCACTCAAAACCAATTGATTCACTCAGAGAAGATGGCATCGTTGGGGATTATGACAGCTGGTATTGCTCATGAGATTAACAATCCCCTGAATTTCATCAGTAGTGGAATTTATGGGGTGGAAACCGTGGTTGGCGAAATGGAGCAAATCATGGAAGCCATTATGTTGGAGGGTGCCAGCTGCGATATCCAATATGCCAAAAAACTGCCAGGGATGATGAAGGATATGAAAGACCTTATCGACGCCATGAATAGTGGGGTTGAGCGCACCACCAATATTGTGAGGGGGCTCCGCATCTTTTCGCGCATGGATAGTGAGGAGAAGAGCGTTGCCGATATTCATGAATTGATAGAGGTTGCCCTATTGATCCTGAAGAACAGTTATAAAAACAATATAGAGGTGCGCCAGTTGTATGGCCAAATCCCCAGCATCAAGTGTTTTCCAGGGAAATTGAGCCAGGTTTTTATCAATTTGATCATGAATGCCATACAGGCCATTGAGGGCATAGGGGTTATTGAGCTGACCACCCGATACTTGCCTGATGGCAACAGCGTGGAAATTACAGTTTCAGATGATGGCCCTGGCATTCCCGATGAGATCCGGCACCGAATTTTTGATCCTTTTTTCACCACAAAGGCCATCAACAAAGGCACAGGACTGGGGCTTTCCATCGTCCATACCATTGTTTCGGAACATGATGGTCATATCAGCTGCGACAGCATACCGGGGCATGGCACAAAGTTCCGTATTGTGTTGCCGGCAGTTTGAATACTTTTATTTACCTAGATCCCAATAGTGCTATCAGCCAAGTGTTTGGTATGAAAAAAATCTGTTTTTACCAGTTGTAATTGTTTGTTTTCCTGTTGTTTGCAGCTGGCCAATCTTTTTCTTTTTTCAGGTGAAAAACTATTGTGAAGTATGAAAGTTTTGTATGTTGATGACGAGCCTAACAACCTGTTGACTTTTCAGTTGGGTTTCCGTCAATGGTTCGATATTATGGTGACCACCAATCCTTTTGAAGTCCTTGAAATGATAAGGGATGAGGAGATTTCTGTACTGGTGAGCGACCAGCGTATGCCGGGCATGGATGGATTGGAGCTTTGCCGAAAGGTTATGGCCATGCGACCAGAGCTCTCTATTATTATGCTTTCGGCCTACGACGATCAGAAGGTGATGATGGAGGCCATCAAATTGGGTGGGATTTTCCGTTACGAGTTAAAGCCTTGGCACATCGACGACTTAAAGCAGACCATCATCAACGCCGCCGAGGCCACCTTGTTGCGGCGCGAGAACTTAATGATGGTGGCGGATCTCAGGTTGAAGAACCGGCAACTGAATGAAGCTTACCAGGATATTATAAAGTTGAAACAGGCCGTGGATGAGGAGAATTGCATGATCAAGGAAGATTTGACCAGCTATACCATTCCGGTTGAGATTGTAGGCAAAAGTAAGGCCATCGCCAAGGTACTAAAGGATGTGGCCAGTGCTGCCAAATCGGATGCTTCTGTTTTGTTGATAGGGGAGACAGGGACAGGGAAAGAGTTGTTCGCCAAATTGATTCATAAAATGAGCAGCCGAAAGGATAATTTGATGGTGTGCATTAACTGTGCGGCCATCCCTGAAACGTTGATGGAAAGCGAATTGTTTGGCTATGAGCGGGGCGCATTTTCCGGCGCTCATAAGCGAAAGCATGGTAAGCTTGAGGTGGCGAACAAAGGCACTCTGTTTTTGGATGAGATTGGTGAACTGCCATTGAATATGCAACCCAAACTGTTGCGGGCGCTTCAGGAAAAGGAATTTGAACGGCTGGGCAGCAACGAGTTGGTTAAGACCGATTTCAGGGTTGTGGCTGCCACCAACCGAAACCTGGAGGAGGCCATCAGGCAGGGTACATTCAGAAGCGACCTGTTTTACCGGGTCAACATCTTCCCCATTATCATACCACCATTGCGAGAGCGACTGGAGGACTTGCCCTTGTTGGTCAATCACTTTGTGGCACAATTGAACCGTCGGACAGGGAAGCATATTGTGCAGATTCCAAAGAAAACCATTGAGCAACTGATGCGCTACCATTGGCCCGGCAATGTGAGGGAGTTGGCTAATGTGGTGGAGCGGGCGCACATTCAGAGCGATGGCATCAAGCTCCTAATCGGCGGATGTTTCCAAACAATTGTTGAAATCAACAAGCCTTGCGGAGAAGAAGCAGTGTCCTTGGCCGAACTTGAAAAGCGACATATTGTGTCCACTCTTAAGCAAACCAATTGGCGCGTGCGGGGAGTGGGTGGTGCTGCCGAGCTTTTGGAGATCAATCCCAGCACTCTGGAATCAAAAATGAAAAAATGGGGCATTAGGCGCGAAAACTGATTAGACAATTGTAGCAGATTTTATCATCCACGATATTTCATGTAAAACCTGAAATATCGTGGATTTTATCTTTTGTATTTCAGAATTGTGTTGGTGTATTGTGTTGGATTTTAATTGATTGTGTGTATTGGTATGGCGATTGTATGATGCGTGGTGAAGGGCATGGATGCTTTGTGTGGTGTTCTGTGAAGGGGTTTTCCCTTTGGAACTAATTGAATCGGGCATGCAGGCCAGTTTTAATTTTAAATAGATTAGATGGATAATTCATACAACCAATTTAAGTTGCGTTTTGTTGAGGAGGCAACCGATCATATCAACGATTTGGAAAGAGCTCTGTTGGAGTTGGAAAAGGATCCAGCCAATGGTGAACTGGTTGAGCTTGTTTTCAGAGCCATGCACTCATTGAAGGGGGGTGGGGGCATGTTTGGTTTCGACAAGTTAAGCGAGTTTACCCACGACCTTGAAAATATTTACGACCTGATCCGCAGTGGGTCTTTAAAAGTTTCATCCTCCTTGCTTTCCATCACCTTACAGTCGGTTGACCTATTGCGCGAATTGTTGGACGATGCTTCGTTCAATTCGGTGCAAACGACCCAACGGTATCTTGAGTTGAAGCGCCAGGTGAATGGGGTTGTGAAAGCAGAAACCCAAGGCATCCTGTCCGGGTTGGTCAGCAGTAAGGTTTCAATTAAACAATTGAACCAGGTCAAGGAGCAGATGGCCACCTACCATATTCATTTCAGGCCGGGGGCCGAGGTGTTGCAGAATGGCACCAACCTGCTCTATTTGATCGATGATATTTGCGAAATGGGATCGGTTGTTGCCCTTCCATTGATGGGAGAGGTGCCGCCATTGAGCGATTTCGATCCGTTGAAGTGTTATTTGGGATGGAATCTGGTTGTTGCTACCGATAAAACCGTTCAGGATTTGGGTGAAGTGTTCCTTTTTGTGGCAGATGATTCCGTAATTGAAATTGAAAAGCTGGCCGATGAAGACCTGTTGTCGAAGGTGGAAATCAGGGTGATGCTAGAAGAGTTGGCAGCTTCTGGCAGCTGCATGTCTACTGATGTTGCAAAAGAAATAATCAGGCAGACCCTGTGTAAAGATTCGGTTATGGCGGATACGCTTCAAGAAGGGCAGCCTTGTCAGGCATCAAAATTAACGCATCAATCATCGTTAAGGGTGTCATCTGAAAAGATCGACGGGTTGATGAATCTTGTTAGCGAGCTGGTTATTTCGCAGGAGCGTCTTGGGTTGATTGCCGGGCAGCATCAAATACCCGAGTTGAAACAGGTGGCTCATACCATACAGAAGCTCACAGCCCAACTGCGCGACAGCACATTTGGAATCAGCCTCATACCCATTGAGTCGCTCACCATGCGTTTTCAACGGTTGGTGAGAGATTTGGGCGCGGATTTGGGTAAGGAGATTGACTTTGTTACCGAAGGCGAAGAGACCCAGTTGGACAAGTCGATGATTGAGCGTTTGACCGATCCTTTGTTGCATATTATCCGCAATAGCATTGATCACGGTATTGAATTGCCACAGAAGCGAATGGAGGCCGGCAAGGCTGCGAGAGGCAAGATAGTATTAAAGGCGTTCTACTCAGGTGCTAATGTCATTATGGAGATTTCCGATGATGGCGCAGGCATCGATCCGGCAGTCATTCGGACGAAAGCCATCGCCAAAGGCCTTATTGCTGAGGATACTATTTTGACGGAAGCGGACATTCTCAACTTGATTTTTTATCCCGGCTTTTCCACCCGCGATTGCGTCAGCACCATCTCGGGCCGAGGGGTTGGTATGGATGTGGTCAAGAAGAACATTGAAGCCATCCGGGGTGACGTGATTTTAAGTTCTGTGCCCGGGAAAGGAACCTCGGTTAAGATCAATTTGCCGCTAGTTTTATCCATCATCGATGGTTTGTTGGTAACAGTGGCCGGGAACCAGTATGTGATACCGCTTTCGTCGGTCGACCATATCTATCCGCTTGATGCCAGGGAAGTTGCCATGGTTTTCAACAACCAAATCGTATTGGCGGGCATTCAGTATCCATTTTTCAATTTGCGCAATGTTTTTGCCTCCTATGGAGAATTGCCCCGCAAGATGGAGGCGGTTCTTGTAGTTGATAATGGTCAAAAAGTGGCGTTTTCGGTCGATCGGGTGAATGGGAAGATTCAGGCAGTTCTAAAACCACTGGGCAAATTCTATCACAACCATAAATTCTTGTCTGCCGCCACCATCATGGGCGATGGTGCCATCGCTTTGGTATTAGATCCGGCTGCCATCATCAAGCAAAAGCTATAAGCAATTCAGTTCTTTTAAATAAGTGAAAAATAGTTTTATATGGAGAAAAACAACAACATTTCTTATCTCTGTTTTAAGCTTGGTGACGAGCTTTTTGCCCTGCATGTGGGTAAGGTTTACAAGATATTGGAAATGACTACGATCACGGGGGTGCCAAAATCGCCCGATTATATGAAAGGGGTCATCAACCTGCGTGGTAAAGTGGTGCCGGTGATTGATACCCGGCTTAAATTTGGGATGACGCCTTTGGGGGAAACAAAATCAACCTGTCTGCTGGTGATTGATGCCAATATCGGTGGCGAAACGGTGATGGTGAGCCTATTGGTAGATGCCGTGCAGGCTGTGCTGAAAATTGAGGATGGCGATATTTTGCCACCGCCTTCCATTGGAAACCAATACCAATCTGATTTTATATCTGGCATGGCAAAAATTAAAGAGCGGTTTGTGATGGTGCTGAACATTGATGCCATCCTGTCGTCGAGCGACATGGTGGATATTTTGGCGCTTGATGAAGCTCGGCAAGCGCAAGAAGAAGGTGCGATATTGAATAAGTGATTATTATATAAAAAAAGAATACAATGAATTATAAGGATTTGAAAATGGGGCAGAAAATCATTTCCGGTTTTTTGCTGGTGGCATTTATTGCCTTGGTGATTGGGGTGACTGGGATGATTGGGATGAATGGGATGGGCACTGCCTTCAACAATGTGGCCACTGTCAAGATGTCGTCGGTTTATTACCTGGGGGAGATGAACATTTCTGCCGAGCGGGTCTATGGTGGCTATGTCAAGCTGATTGATCCCAAACTCAGTCGGGCTGAACGGGAACAGATCCTTCAGGCCATCAATGGTGACCGCTTGAAATTGGAAGAGGCCATTGGGGAATTTGAGGAATTGGAGCTTTCCGAAGAAGAAGCTCGTCTCTACAAGGAGGTTTCAAAGGTGATTGCCGAATGGGTCAATATCAACAACCGGATTACGCAGTTGCATGCTCGTTTTATGGAGATTGACTTGATGAACCCCACTTTGGTGGTGAGCAATATTCAGATGTTTATGAAAGACCACTATGAGCTTCAGCTCAAGGCTTTCAGTAGTATTTCCAACCGCATGTACTTTGAGGGAGGCGACAATGCCGAAGCTTGTAATTTCGGTGTTTGGATGAAGGGCTTTTCAACGCAAAATGCCTCCTTTAATGCCGGGGTGCGGGATATGCGTGTACATCACGACCATTTCCACGAATCGGTACACCAAATCAAGAACCTGACTAACCAAGGAAAGACAGAACCTGCCAGGAAGTATTACCAGGATGTTATGCAACCTGAAGCCAAATCTGTTTTTGGTGTTTTCAAGATTATTCTTGAAGAGTCGGAACGTGCAACGGCTCTGTTGCAAGAGATCTCTAACCTGATTTCCGGCGAATCGTCTGAGCATTATAAGATTTTTAATGAGAAATTCAACCAACTGAAAGATCTGAACCGTCAGGATGCCAGCAACGAGCTGGATATGGGTACAAAAACATTCCGTTTTAGCAATATCTTGATTATCTTGACGATCATCATCGGGTTGTCCATATCGGTGATGTTGAGCATTTTCTTGACGCGCAACATCACAAAGGGTTTGAACAAAGGAGTGGTATTTGCCGAGAAGATCTCCAAGGGCGACTTAACGGTTGACCTGGACCAGGAGGTGTTGCAGCAGAAGGATGAAGTGGGGCAACTGGCACGTGCCCTGCAAAACATGGCGGAGCAGTTGAAAAAAATTATCCAGGATGTATTGACCAGCACCGACAATATCACCTCCGCCAGTCAGCAGATGAGTTCCGGCTCCATGGAGTTGTCGCAGGGTGCAAGCATTCAGGCCTCCTCGGCCGAAGAGATCTCCTCGTCGATGGAAGAGATGGTAGCCAATATCCAACAAAACACCGACAATGCCCGTCAGACCGAAAAAATAGCCATTCAATCGGCCAATGGCATTCGAAAAGTGAGCGAGAACACCATCGCCTCCAACAACGCCATCAAGGAGATTGCATCCAAAATCTCCATTATTGGTGATATTGCCTATAAAACCAATATTTTGGCGTTGAATGCCGCAGTGGAAGCCGCCCGCGCTGGGGAGCACGGACAAGGTTTTGCGGTAGTTGCCGACGAAGTGCGCAAGCTGGCAGAAAGAAGCCAAATTGCAGCTGATGAAATTGACCTTCTGTCGCTCAATAGTGTGAACATGGCCGAAGAAGCAGGAAAACAATTGGTTGCCATTGTGCCCGACATCGAAAAGACTGCTCGCTTGGTTCAGGAGATTGCCGCAGCCAGTATGGAGCAAAATTCGGGGGCCGACCAAATCAACAGTGCCATTCAGCAGCTTAATACCGTCATACAACAAAATGCGGCCGCATCCGAAGAGATGGCATCCAGCTCGGAGGAACTCTCCAGTCAGGCCGATCAGATGAAAGAGGTGATCTCTTATTTTGTTGTGGATCACCATCAACAACGAGTGGTGCAGGCAAAGAAAGCGCCAAACCGCGGCAATTCCGGTAGTGGAATGACCCAGTCCCGAAGCAATGGGAAATCGAAGGCAGGAAACAAGCCTGGTGTAGATTTGAATATTGGTGATATGGGGTTCAATGCCGGTGATTTCGAAAGTTTCTAAACCACATGGCAAAAACACCCAGTCATTCCGTCTTATTTTGAGTTAAATTAGCAGAATATTGATACGAAATAGAGAGGTCGATGGAATTTAATCGGCTCTCTATTTTTCACATTTATACCTCTTAATAGTTGATATGGATCATAACGAACGGTTTCGTATTTTATACGTTGATGATGAAAAGGAGAATCTGATAGGATTCAGAGTTTCGTTTTTGCCCTATTATGAGGTGGATACAGCCTTGAATGCCCAAGAGGCCATGGCTCTGTTGGCTGAACGGTCGTACGCCTTGGTGTTGGTCGATTATAAGATGCCCGATATTGATGGAATCTCTTTTGTGGAAAATGTCAAGAACCAGTACCCCGACTTGGGGTTCATCGTGGTTACAGCTTATGCAGAGATGGAGGTGGTGATCAGGGCGCTGGATTTGCAGTGCATCTTCTCCTTCGTTCAAAAGCCATGGCAACTCAACGACTTAAAATTCACCATCGATAAAGCCATTGAGATGTATCAAATAAGGTTGGAAAACAGGCGCTTGAAGGATGATTTGATTGAGAAAAACAAGTTTCTGAATCAAGCATTGGATAAAGAACAGAAGATAAATCATTACAAAACCACCTTTATCCGCAACCTCAGCCATGAAGTGAGGACTCCCCTCAATGGCATTTTGGGGTTTGCTTCCTTGGCCAAGTCGATGGAATGCGATTGCGATGTCAAACCCTACATCGATTTGTGCATTGAGTCGTGTGGGCAATTGGTTAAGACATTTGATAATATTATGTATGCTTCGGAGATTTTTTCTGGTACTGCAGAGGTAACCCCAATGTGGTTTTATGCCGATGATGTGGTTGGGGAACAGATCAGTATCCTAACCGCTTCCTATTCAGAGTTTCCTGGAGCCAAAATTGAGTTGAAACAAGATAAAAAGATTCGGTTGTTCACCGATAAGGAAAAGTTGGCCATCGCGATTGCTCAAATCCTGCATAATGGCTTGAAATTCTCTAATGGGGAGCCTGTTGTGGTCGAATTAGAGCAAAATCCAACCCATTTGACTTTGCGTGTTTTCGATTTGGGCGAGGGTATTGCCGAAGAGGTGAAACCAAAGATATTCGAGCCATTTTTTCAAAAGGATGTATCCACCACACGGCGCTATGAGGGCAATGGATTGGGATTGTTTATTGCAAATTCATACGTCCAGATGTTGGGTGGTACTATTTTACATTCGTCCCGGGCTGGTTTAGGGAGTGTTTTTACCATTGAATTGCCTTTGGATTTCAGGGAACAGTGAGTAGTAGACAGTTAACAGTTTGAAAGTCCAATAGTTGAAGAGTCAAATAGTCCAAAAGTCACAATGTCGAAAAGTTGCAAAGTTGAAAAGGTTGAGAGTTGTCAGATTTTGATGGGACTTCTCTCTCACTTATTGGCCTCGTGTGTCTATTTGTCAGACGTCCCGGAGGGGCAGCTTATTTCAGCCAGAGGCAGCGCCTCGGGGATATGTGTTCCTATATCTCAGCGTCCTAGAGGGGCAACTTATGGTTGTTGCTAGGCATTGATTTCAAATTATTTTTTTGGGAGGAGCCTTCTATATTATTGGTAGGAATCGTCCAATTAGCCCAGCGGAAGAGCCGCGGAATATTTGTAGCCATCGCCATTGCCTAATATTACATAAGGTGCAGAGCACCGGAACATCTTGTGGCTCATGTTGTGATTGATGTTGCGAGTCTCCAACCCTAATCTTATTTTTGGTAATAACCCCTTCAGGGTTGTGATCCCAAAGGCGCCTCAGCCCGCGGATTTCATCCGTGGCTATTCATATTCAAGGCCTTCGGTCTTTTAAAAGGAGTTCAAAAGTCAACGAGTTCTAAAGTCGCAGTCATCAGTAAACAGTGATCAATGTTTGCCCCGATAGGGGCTATATCATCAGTAACCGTATGCAAACGGAGCACAGCTTACTGATGTTAAATCGCAATGCAATGAAGCCCCGCAACGGGCGAGATTTCCAAAGTTCAAAAGATCGAGCGCTCAAAAGTCTTAAAGTCTGAGAGTCAAAAAGGCGTGTAGTTCCAACGTTGAACAGAGTCCGTATCCCTTCATTCCCCCAAGGGGAGTTGGAGGGGGCTTTTCATTTGGCGGCGGATCCTATTGATCCCTTGATAAACAATATTCCACCTGTTTTGTTAAACCTTTGAGGTTGTGGAAAATATGTTTTCACGTATTACTTGCTTATTTCTAAATGGTTTAATTCATTAACTCGGCTTATGAAAAAAATTGGTATCCTATTCATGGTGGTGCTTGTTGGCACCATTCTGCATGCCCAAGAGACCGCCGACACATTGCGTCATTGGACTACCGGGGGGAACACATCGTTAACCTTCAGCCAAGTCTCACTTACTAATTGGTCGGCCGGTGGAAAGAACTCCATGGCTGGGACTTTTTTGTTCAAAACCTATTTCAACTACAAGAAAGAGCGTGTCATCTGGGATAATACGCTCGATTTGGGCTATGGTTTGACTAAGCAGGGAAGCGATAATGTGGTGAAAACCGACGACAAGCTCCAAGTTTCCTCCCAATTTGGTTATCAGGCTGCTGCACACTGGTTTTATTCGGCACTGGCCGATTTCAAAACCCAGTTCGACAATGGTTACCAGGATCCGCCCACCAACAGCGTGGTTATATCCAAATTTATGGCTCCTGCTTTTCTGAATCTGTCGTTGGGGATGCAGTACAAACCAACCGACAATTTTATGCTTTACCTGTCTCCCTTGAGTTCGAAGATGACCATCGTAAGTGATGGAGACCTGGCGGATGCGGGTGCTTTTGGGGTTGATCCAGGCGATAAGTTCCGGGCAGAATACGGAGCGCTGGTGAAGATGTTGGCCAAAAAGGCCGAATTGTTGAAAAACGTGGAGGGTTACACCCGATTGGATCTCTTCTCCAATTTGAGCAACAAACCACAGAATATTGATGTAGACTGGGAAGCGGGGTTGAACCTGAAGGTGAATGAATTTCTCTCGGCCGTGATCAAGCTCAATATGATTTACGACGACGACATCAAGTATGTCAACCAAGAGGGTTTGGAAAGGGGCGCCCGAGCTCAATTCAAGCAGCTGTTTGGTTTTGGTCTGGCCTACAAATGGTAAAAAAAAAAAGTCCGGTTTAGCCGGACTTTCCTGTTATCTTAAATCAATCACATTAACCTTGGGATTGGCGGTTTTGTTGAAGATGAAATCGCCATCGGCAGCAGGCACATTGGTTTGCATGTTTTTTACCGTGATGGTGTAGTTGTTGCCATCCTTGCCCTGTTGCATGAAGCTGTTGATCTGCAAAGTCTCTTTGTTGATGGTCAGCTTGATGCGAGAAAATGGCTTGTCGCGGTTTTCGGGATAGAGGTCGATTTCATGCATCATCTTACCACTCACACTCTTTTCTCCCACATATTTGAGTTTGTAACCTTTTTCGTAGATGGTGAAAATGCTGGCCGGGTTCAAGGTAGATTCGTCCGTCATGTCGGGTTCCGAAATATTCACCTCTTCAGCTTCCTTCATCCAGGTATAAAGCGTCTTACCATCGAAATAGTTGGTGACACCCATCAGGGTGATCCGGTATTTATCGCCTTTTAGTAAGATGGATCCATCGTGGTTTTCCTTGATATTGTCCTGCAGGTTCTCCAGTGAAAAGGAAAAATCGGCTTTAATGGTTTGGTATTGGCGTGTTTTGGCCGATACCTTGTTGAGGATTTCCTTCGCTTTGGCCGCTTCATCGGTTTGCGCCACGGCAGCCAGCGAAAGCAGTAGGGTCATTGTCAGAGTTATTATCTTCATAGAAAATATGTTTGTCGTTTGTATTCAAATATAATCGTTATCTGTAGTTGCTCAAAATCCGTTCCAATTCTGCTTCATCCGACACCAAAACTGCACGGGCTTTGCTTCCCTCGAAGGGACCCACGATGCCCGCAGCCTCCAGTTGGTCCACAATTCGACCGGCGCGGTTGTAGCCAATAGAAAAACGACGTTGTATTAATGATGTGGAGCCCGATTGGTTGCTCACCACAATACGGGCGGCATCATCGAACATGGGATCTTTTTTGCTCATATCCACGTCGCCCGGCTCGTTGCCACCACCTTCGGCCCCCACATAGGCCGGAAGCAGGAAAGCCGAAGCATAACCTCTTTGGTTGCCAATGTAATCGTTCACTTTTTCCACCTCGGGGGTGTCCACAAAGGCACATTGCACCCGTATCAGGTCGCTGCCCTGTGATATCAACATATCGCCACGGCCAATCAGCTGGTTGGCGCCAGGCGAGTCGAGGATGGTGCGGGAGTCGATCATGGAGGCTACCTTGAAGGCCACCCGGGTGGGGAAGTTGGCTTTGATCACACCGGTGATGATGTTTGTGGAAGGCCTTTGGGTCGCAATGATCATGTGGATCCCCACGGCACGAGCCAGCTGGGCGATGCGGGCAATGGGCAGTTCCACCTCCTTGCCGGCGGTCATAATCAGGTCGGCAAACTCATCAATCACCACTACGATGTAGGGGAGGAAGCGGTGTCCTTTTTCGGGGTTAAGCTGGCGCTTCACAAATTTTTGGTTGTACTCTTTGATGTTGCGGGCATGAGCCTTCTTCAGCAAGTCGTAACGCTCATCCATTTCGATGGTGAGGGAGTTCAAGGTGTTCACCACCTTTTGCACATCGGTGATGATAGCATCCTCCTCATCGGGCAGCTTGGCCAGGAAGTGGCGTTCTATTTTTGAATAGATGTTCAACTCCACCTTTTTGGGGTCGACCATCACAAATTTTAGTTGCGAAGGGTGTTTTTTGTAAAGCAAACTGGTGATGATCGCATTTAAGCCAACTGATTTTCCTTGCCCGGTGGCACCGGCCACTAGCATGTGGGGCGCTTTGGCCAGGTCGATCACGAAAGTTTCGTTGGAGATGGTTTTTCCCAGTGCAATGGGCAGTTCGTAGGGTGAGGTCTGGAATTTCTTGGAGGCCAGGATCGAGCGCATGCTCACCACCTTGGGTTCGGAGTTGGGCACCTCGATGCCGATGGTACCTTGTCCCGGGATGGGGGCAATGATCCTGATCCCGAGGGCGGCCAGGCTGAGGGCAATATCATTTTCAAGGTTCTGGATGCGTGAAATTTTCACCCCAGGAGCCGGCACAATTTCATAAAGGGTGACGGTTGGCCCTACCGTGGCTTTGATGGATTGTATCTGTATCTTGAAGTCTTCCAGTGTTTTTACAATCTTGTTTTTATTGGCCAACAGCTCGGCTTCCGAAACATCCGAAGATTCGGTCTTATGGTCATCCAGCAGGTCTAAACTGGGCAATTGGTAGGAGGAGAGATCCAGCGTGGGGTCGTAATCGCCCATGGGCATTTGGTCAAACTCCTCTGCCTCTTCTTCGTCGAAGCCTTGAGCAATATCCAGATCCAACTCCTCGGATGGGATCTCGTTTTCAGGGATGTCAATTTTGCGGGTGAAGGTGAACGATGAATCATCGGGGGTGAAGACCTGCGTCACTGGCGTGGTGACCACCGGAGGAATGGTTTCGGGAATGGCCATTTCGGGTTCGTCGGCCAATAGAACCTCATCCGCACGGACGGGTGCGGTGGCGGATGGCGTAGCACTCTTTTCGGCAGCACCCTTTTTGAGAGGTTTCAGTATTAATTCTTGCAGTTTGGACTGAAACCCTGGGATGGTGGCCGAGAGGTAGATCAGAAGGGTGATGGTGAGCAACAGTGCTGTACCAATGATGCCGATGATGGACATCAACCATTTTGAGACATAATAGCCGTGGTAGCCTCCCAGCAGAAAATAAAACTCATCGGAAGCCCAAAAGAATGAAAATCCCAAGGCAATGCTTAGCCAAACGATGATGACAAAACTGTGCCAGATGGTTCTGCGCATGGGCAGCACCCGTGCCCCCATCAGGCGGAAACCGATGATGAACAGGCAGAAAGGGATGAGCAGGGCGGTGATGCCCACGCCATGTGTGACCAGGATGTCGGCCAGCCAGGCGCCCAGCTTGCCCGTGCGGTTGGCCGCCTCCAGTTCGGTGTTGGTAAGCAAGTCCCATAAGCTGAGGTCGAACAGGCTCTTGTCGGCAGCTCCAGTGAAGAGGAACGAGCCCATGGCCAGGAGGAGATAGCCTCCAAATGCCAACAATATCAAGCCAACGAAGAATCGGGGTTTGAATTCTTTGGCTTCAGCCATCCAATCTTTTGATTGGGTGCCACTATTTTTTTTTGATGATTTGGTCTCTTTTTTTTTGGCCATTGCAATGCGATAAAAACTACTTTATTCGTAACAAAAATAGTAAAACCCTTTTGCAACGGAGGGGTTCGCAGCCAAAATATCACAAATAATTTTCAGGAATATTCAATCGGCACGAAGGGGTTGGTGTTTTGAATTCCGCCGTTCAGGTCAATTGATCAAAGCCATCAGCATGTTGTGGATCTCCTCCTGTTCTGTCTTCCTGAAATCCACGGGCCGGGCGAATTCAAGCTCGTCAACTTTTTGCTCTTTTATTTCCTGTGCATTGATGACAATCTGGTTGCCGGTGTGCTCGATGCTCAGGCGGGTGACAATGCCGGGTATGATGGAAAAGAGCTCCTTGTTTGCCGTCAAGTTCTTATTGCTGGCGTAATACACCGATATTTTGGTCTGTTCGGGGTTGTTAAAATTGATGGTCATCAGCGACGAGTTCAATCCGGCAATGTTGACAACCGAGTCCTCAAAAAAGCTGACTGTAGCCGTTGAAAGAAGATGGCTCAACTTGTCGTTGTCGGAGGCGTTGAGCGAACAGATGAATTTTTGGTCGAAAAACTGGATCAGGGCAAAAGTACTGTCGGCTCCGGAGTTGACCAGTTCGAACTGGTACATGTTTAAAGCGCCTTTAGCTTGGATTTTGAAGTGATCCTCCATGAACACGGAAGTGAGTTCCTTGGGATAAAATGAGTAGAGACTGTTGTTTTGCAAGGCTTCAGAGTAGCTAACGGTGTATTTGATGAAACCATTCAATGGGGTGTCATCAATCTTGGATGGAGAAGAGCAGCCACTGAGAAGTGTTATCAAAACAAATATGATCAATAAGTTAGCTTTCATACGCTTGTTTTTATGATTTGGCCTGATAACCCTTGCCAAGCGGGCGAACATTGCATAAAGAATTGTTTTGCTGTGTCCATATTTATCAGGTGAAGGCAAAAGTAGTTTTTAACTGAATGTTGACCCGTTCGTTGATAAAAGGAATCGCGGCTTTCGTCAAAAATGGGGCTTCATCATGGTTGCGACCTAAAGCCATCGAATGTTTGATCATGTTCAACAACAACTGATGATTTCTGTCATTTGGCGAAATGGAATAAAGCTGTAAATCGCTGAGGCAAACAACGGTTCTTTTCAAAAAATGACGGTATACAAACTTAATCATAGAAAATAATCAATGTTGTATTGTTTTAGACAAAATCTATGCCTAATCACTTAAAACTGAAATAAATCAAATGGAATCTATGAATAAACTGGCAGTTATCGCGTTGGGGGGCAATGCCCTGCTGCGCGACAGTCAAAAGGGCACCATCGACGAGCAGGAGGACAACACCACCGAAACGCTTGAAAACATCGTCTTTTTGATTCAACAGGGTTACAACATCGTGTTGTCGCATGGCAATGGCCCCCAGGTGGGCAATATTGTCATGCGCAACGATGCCGGCGAGCAGCTTTATGGCATTCCCCAGATGCCGTTGGATGTCTGCGTGGCCGACTCCCAGGGCGGTATTGGCTATATGATTGAGCGGGCTTTGAAAAATGTGTTGATGAAGCATGGCCTGCATCGGGAAGTGTTGACCCTGATGACCATGGTGGAGGTGAATCCTGAGGATGAGGCCTTTAAAAAACCCACCAAGCGGATTGGCAAAACCGTGTCGAAGGCCGAAGCAGATACCTTGGCGGCGGCCAAAGGTTGGAGCTTCAAGGAGGAGAAGAAGCAGGTGGGTGGTTACCGACGGGTGGTGCCATCGCCCATACCTCAAAAAATCATGAACTGCCAGGTGATTGAAAAGAATGCCCGGGAGGGAACCATCATCATTGCTGTGGGCGGTGGTGGCGTGCCCGTGTACCGCGATGAAAACAACCAGGTGCGTCCCACTGAAGCGGTTATCGACAAGGATTTGGCATCGGCATTGTTGGCCGCCGAAATAGGTGCCGACGAGTTTTACATTCTCACCGATGTGCCCTTTGTTTATGCTAATTTTGGCGAACCCGACCAAAAGATTTTGGAATTCTTGAACTACCGGGATGCTATGCAGTACTATAATAGAGGTACTTTTGGGGAAGGCAGTATGGCGCCCAAAATTAGGGCAGCACTCTCTTTTATCGAGAAAGGTGGCGAGAAGAGCATCATCACCGAAAGCAAAAAACTGACCGACAAGGCTTATGGTACCAAGATCACCCAGGAGTACGACGAGGCCGACCTGCATAAATACGATGCAAAAGGATGAACCAACGATTGATGTTCAAAACGATATTTAATAATCATAACCAATACTCAAGAATATGGCTTTTAATTTAAGAAACCGACACTTCCTCAAATTGCTGGATTTTACACCACAGGAGATTAAATTTTTGCTTGATTTGAGCAAGGATCTCAAAAATGCCAAATATGCCGGAACGGAAAAGCCCCGGTTAAAAGGTAAAAACATTGCACTGATCTTTGAAAAAACCTCCACCCGAACCCGTTGCGCTTTCGAAGTGGCTGCCTACGATCAGGGCGCGCATGTCACCTATCTGGGGCCGTCGGGCTCGCAAATCGGTCAGAAGGAGTCGATGAAAGATACTGCCCGTGTGTTGGGGCGTATGTACGATGGCATAGAGTACCGTGGGTATGGCCAGGCCATTGTGGAGGAGTTAGCCCAATATGCCGGTGTGCCCGTGTGGAATGGCCTGACCGATGAATTTCATCCAACGCAGATATTGGCCGATTTCCTCACCATGCAGGAGCACGTCAATATGCCACTCAATCTGGTGTCGTTTGCCTACCTGGGCGATGCCCGCAACAATATGGCCAACTCATTATTGGTGGGGGGTGCCAAAATGGGAATGGATGTGCGCATCGTAGGACCCAAATCGTTGCAGCCCGATGCCGCCTTGGTGGCCGAGTGTGAGAAGATTGCCCTGGAGACTGGCGCCACCATCACCATCACCGATGATGTTCAAAAGGGGGTGGATGGTTGCGATTTCTTGTATACCGATGTGTGGGTTTCCATGGGTGAGCCCGATTCGGTGTGGAAAGAGCGCATCGAACTGTTGCGGCCTTTCCAGATCAACCGGAAGGTGATGAACCTGACCGGGAATCCCAATGTGAAGTTCCTGCATTGTCTGCCAGCATTCCACAACCGCGAAACAAAAGTGGGCGAGGAGATATTTCAGAAATTCGGACTCGATGGGATGGAGGTCACCGAAGAGGTGTTCGAATCCAAGGCCTCCATCGTCTGGGATCAGGCAGAAAACCGCATGCACACCATCAAAGCGGTGATGGTGGCAACCTTGGGCGACTGATAGTTGTTTCATTGCAGAATATGGAAAATCCGGTGTTTGGCCGGATTTTTCTGTTATCGGTGGTGCAGTCCCTTAATATTTGTTATTTTTAACGCTTTATGGAAATAAACAGGTTTCTGTTGGATTCTAAATATTTTCACATTTCTCACCCCCAACCCCCTAAAGGGGGTGTTTGTAACTGCTCAGTCAATCAGATAGTTGCTGAAAGTCCCCTTTAGGGAAACGAAGCTTGGCGGAGCCAATTTAGGGGAAAATATAAGAGAATACGACATTTTTAATATCAAAGAAAGTAGTTGTTTTAAAGCCGCATATCAATATTCATAAATATTACACCCATGAAATTCAAAAGTGTTTTTTTTGTTTCGTGCTTGCTTTGGGGAGCCACCCCTCAAGTTTGGACACAACAGAAAGTCCCCATGGACTTTTCCGTTTTTGATGGTTGGAAAGCCATTGAAAGGACTCAAATCAGCCTCAATGGCGCCCTGGTGGCCTACGAAATCAACCCACAGGAGGGCGATGGTGGCCTTTACTTTTATGATGCGGAGCACAACGGGGCATTGGCGTCGTTTGATAGAGGTAAGCAGGCTGCCCTGGCACACGATGGCTCTTTTGCGGCATTTCGCATCGTGCCACCCCATGCGTTGGTGCGTAAGATGAAACTGGACAAGGTGAAAAAAGAGAAGATGCCCAAGGACTCTATTGGGATCTTTTATTCTGGTGGTATAAAGAAATACGGTGCCATCAAATCTTTTTCCGTGCCTAAAGAAGCCGGCAATTGGCTGGCCATCCATTTCGAAGCTGAAAAGAGCAGCAAGAAGGATACGGCAAAAGTCAAGAAGAAGTTCAAGAGCGAGGGAACCCCATTGGTGTTTTTCCGGCCCCAAACCGGCGATAGTTTGAGGGTGAATGAAGTGACTGGTTATGTTGTGGCACCGCAAGGCACGGCAGCTTATATGATCCAGAGCACGGGCGACTCCACCGAGCTTTCGGTGCTGTTGCGCTTTAATCCCACTCTATTCCAGGTGGATACTCTGATGAAGCAGTCGGGTAAGATGGCCAACTTGGTGGCGGCTAGGCAGGGCGACCGTTGTGCTTTCCTTTTTTCGGCCGACACAGTGAAACACAAAGCCTATGATTTGTTCTATTACCACAATCGGGCGGGTGCTCCCAAGAAGATATTGCCAGTTGGCAATGAGGTATTTCCTCAGTCTTGGTGTGCTTCGGAGAAAGGCAAGAACTGGTTTTCCGACAATGGAGCACGCTTTTTCTTTGGTGTGGCACCCAAGCCAGAGGCTGAACCCAAGGACACGCTGACGGAGGATGAAAAGGTGCATCTGGATTTGTGGTCGTGGATGGATGCCGATATTCAGCCCCGTCAAAAAGCCAATCTGAAAAAAGAGCAGGAGCGCACCTGGTTGGCATGTTACGATCTGGCGGCCGACAAAACCATTCCTCTGGCCAACGACTCCATTCGCCGGGTTCAGCCCATTCTGCGGGGCGATGCCCTCTATGCTTTGGGATACAACGATTTGCCTTACCGACGTTATGCCGACTTTATGGGCGAGTATGCTGCCGACCTTTACCAAATTGATCTGAAAAGCGGGCATCAAAATTTGCTGTTGAAACAGCAAGGACAAGCTGCCGAACTCTCCCCATCGGGCCGCCATTTGGTCTATTTTTCGGTGCAGGACAGCACCTGGCATTCGTTGAACACCACCACCCGGGTCGATGTGGCCTTGGCTTCACCTTCGGGCTTTTCCTTTTACGATGAATTGAACGATATGCCTGGATTCCCCGAACCCTATGGGATTGCCGGATTCAGCGAAGATGGCCGTTGGGTTTATCTGTACGACCGTTTTGACGTTTGGCAGTTCGACCTGAACCATAGCCAGAATCCCGTCAACCTTACCGGCGGGCGTGATCAAAAATTGCGTTACCGGTACCTAAAACTGGACGACGAAGAGAAGGGAATCAACCTCAAACGGGTCAATTATCTCTCCATATTTAATGAAGAGAGCAAGCAGTCGGGCATGGCCAAGTTGGAAAAGGGGCGAATCTACCCATTGTTTTTAGGTGATTATGCCACGTTATCACCCCTAAAGGCCAAAAACAGTGACCGCTTTGTGGTGCGCCGCAGCACCTTCAGGCAATATCCCGAGTTGGAGTTGACCAATGGGACATTCCAGCAGTTTACCACCATCACTCATACCAACCCGCAGCAAGAAAATTACCTTTGGGGCGATATTCGCAGGGTGTCGTGGACAACCCCAATGGGTAAAAAGCTGGAAGGGTTGCTGGTGACGCCCGAAGATTTGGATCAGACAAAAAAAAATCCCCTGTTGGTCTATTTTTACGAGCGCAGCAGCGACAATCTGCACCAGCATGTGACGCCACGTCCCAGCCGTTCCATCATCAACTGGGCCTATTGTGCCAGCAATGGCTATGTGGTGTTTATCCCCGACATCACCTACACCACGGGCGATCCGGGTGCCAGTGCCTACGACGCCATTGTGGGCGGCACCCAAAGCATGGTGGATCAGTTCTTCTTTATCGACAGCACCCGCATGGCCTTGCAGGGGCAAAGCTGGGGAGGGTATCAGACAGCCTGGTTGATCACCCGAACCAATATGTTCCGCTGTGCCATGGCTGGCGCACCAGTGAGCAACATGACCAGTGCCTATGGTGGCATCCGTTGGCAGAGCGGCATGAGCCGAATCTTCCAATACGAGCGCACCCAGAGTCGCATCGGCTCAACTTTGTGGGATAATCTGGATAAGTACATTGAGAATTCGCCTGTGTTTTTTGCGCCCAATGTGCAAACACCCCTGCTGATGATGCACAACGACAACGATGGGGCTGTGCCATGGTACCAGGGTATTGAGTATTTCATGGCGTTGCGGCGGTTGGAGAAGCCGGTGTGGATGCTGGTTTACAACAATGAGGAACACAACCTGTTGCGCCGAGCCAATACCAAGGATTTGACCATCCGCATGATGCAGTTCTTCGATTATTACCTGAAGGATGCGCCCATGCCGGTGTGGATGCGCGATGGCATCCCAGCCATCGACAAAGGCAGGAAAACGGGTTACGACTTAATTAATTGAGATGAAAAGAAAAAGGGAGAAGCAGTTGCTTACTCCCTTTTTTGAATCTTTTGGTTGAGCGCGTCCATCAACTGGCGCATTAGGGGGTGGCTCACATCCAGAGCAATGCCTTCTATCTGGCGGATGGGCAGGATGCGAGGTGACGTGCCGGTGATGAAGGCCGCCTCCATGGTGTTGACATCATTTGTGCTGATGGCCTCGTAACAGATGGAGATGCCCTGCTCCTTAGCCAGTTCCAGTACTTTGGCGCGCATGATGCCTTCCAGTACCAACTCTTCGGGTGCAGTAATTAATTGGTTGTCCTTGATAAAGAAGGTGTTGGAACGGCTCCCTTCGGTGATGCGCTCCTGGTGGTCAACCAACAGCAACTCATAGGCTTTGTGTTCTTTCTGCTTGGCTTCGGCCTCATGGCGCATTTGGGCATGGAATACCTTGGCCGAGGGGTTTTCCCGCTCCTGATGCATCAACAGGCACAAAACTCCTTGGTTGTACATGGCAGCAGTTGGGTACCGTGAGCGTATGAACCCAGCCTGAAAGAGCCCGTCGGGCAGCAAGCTCAACCGGATGTTGGCGTCGCTGATGGGGTTGCAGAGGATCAACCAATCGATCAAGCCTGAAAGCTGCTCAAAGGTCAACGGCAAGTTTTTCCCGGCTTTGAGCAAGCTGTTTTCGAACCGTTTGAGGTGGTCGACCAGGAAGAGTGGTTGTTTGTTTTCCACCCTGAATACTTCGTAAACCTCCTTTTCGATGCCGGTGGGCAATTGTTCCGAGATGGGGGCGATGCCATTGTTTTTGATGATGCTGGTGCCGGTGAAGCTCATGTTGTTTCTATCTAAAATTAAGTCGTTATCGCGTCTGTTTTTTCGCTTCATCCCAAATCTCGTCCATCTCGGCCAGCGACATGCTTTTCAAATCGCGACCTTGCTGGATGGTTTTTTGCTCGAGGTAGTTGAAACGTTGGATGAATTTGCGGTTGGTGCGTTCCAACGCGTTTTCGGGATCGATGTTGTAGAGGCGTGCCGCGTTTATGAGCGAGAAGAACAGGTCGCCGAACTCATCCTCCATGCCATCGGTATTGCCGCTCATAATTTCGTGGTTCAGCTCGCGGAGCTCCTCCTGCACCTTGTCCCAAACCTGCTCGCGCTCTTCCCAGTCGAATCCTACGCCACGGGCTTTGTCCTGAATGCGGTTGGCCTTGATCATGGCCGGCAGCATGGGGGGCACTCCAGCCAGCACGCTTTTGTTGCCATCCTTCTCCTTCAGCTTGAGTTTTTCCCAGTTGCTGAGCACATCATTGGCATCCTTCACCTTGGTGTCGCCAAAGATGTGGGGGTGGCGGTAAATCAGCTTTTCGTTCAGCGAATCAATCACATCGGCAATGTCGAATTGCTGCTTCTCTTCACCAATCTTGGCGTAGAAGACAATGTGCAGCAGCAGGTCGCCCAGCTCTTTCTTGATTAGAGAGGGGTCGTTTTTGACGATGGCATCGGCCAGTTCGTAAGTCTCTTCAATGGTCAGGGTGCGCAGCGACTCGTTGGTTTGCTCCTTATCCCAGGGACATTCGGCCCTGAGGCGATCCAGTATCTCCAGTAATTCTTTAAAAGCGGTTAGTTTTTTTTCCATTTGATAGCTATTGCGTTATGGTAACGACGAAATCCTATATTTTTAGGCAATTTCTGCATAAAAAAGATGATGTCGTAAACCAAAAAAATCGTTATTTTGTGTCGGTAAATTTAAGGATTAAAACCATAGCATGATTGAAAAATTAATCTATTTGGAATCGGTTGATCTGGTGGAGTTTTTGGGTGTGAAGAATTCAAAGCTTGAGCTGATCAAAAACCGTTTTCCAAAATTGAAGATCGTGGGGCGGGGCAATTGGCTGAAGGCCATGGGCGATGCTGAAGAGGTGGCTCGGTTCGAGGAAAAAGTCAATGAGTTGTTGGAGCATTATGCTGAGTTTAATGTATTGACAGATAATTCATTGATTGATATTCTTTCAGGTGATGGTTTAATCCAACCAAGAGGCGGCGATCAGGAAACCATTGTTTTTGGTATCAATGGCCGTCCCATCAAGCCCCGCAGCGAGAATCAGCGGCTGATGGTGGCTGCCGCCGAAGAGAACGATATGCTTTTTGCCATTGGTCCGGCCGGGTCAGGCAAAACCTACCTGGCCATTGCTTTAGCTGTTAAAGCTTTGAAGAATAGGAGTGTGCGTCGAATCATCTTAAGTCGTCCTGCTGTTGAAGCGGGCGAGAAGCTGGGCTTCCTGCCAGGCGATATGAAGGAGAAGATCGACCCTTACCTGCAACCCCTCTACGATGCCCTGGCCGACATGATTCCAGCTGTGAAACTTAAGGAGTTGATGGAGAACGGCACCATTCAGATTGCCCCCCTGGCCTTTATGCGCGGCCGCACGCTCAACAATGCTTTCGTCATCCTCGATGAGGCCCAGAACACCACCACACCCCAGTTGAAGATGTTTCTGACTCGCATGGGCAGCAATGCCCGCTTTGTGGTGACGGGCGATATCACCCAGATTGATTTGCCCAACCCGGCTGCCAGTGGTTTGGTGTATGGCCTGAAAATCCTGAAGGGCATCGAAGGGCTCTCCATCATCCATTTTGGCGTTCAGGACATTGTACGGCACCATTTGGTGCAGCGCATTGTGGAAGCATACGACCAGGCCGAAAAAAAGCAAAAGTGATATAAGATATTGTAAAACAATTAAATAATCGGATATGAGTAAAGCAATTGTGGAATCCAATTTCCAGTTTCCAAAACAGAAAAGCGTATACAAAGGCAAGGTGCGCGATGTGTACAACATCGACGACGAATACCTGGTGATGGTTGTGAGCGACCGCATTTCTGCTTTTGACGTGGTTTTACCCAAAGGTATCCCTTACAAGGGACAGGTGTTGAATCAAATTGCGTCCAAATTTCTGGATGCCACGGCCGATATCGTACCCAACTGGAAAATAGCCACGCCCGACCCCATGGTGACCGTTGGGCACATGTGTGAGCCTTTCAAGGTTGAGATGGTGATCCGCGGCTATCTCACCGGTCATGCCTGGCGCGAGTACCGTTCGGGCAAACGCCAGCTCTGCGGGGTTGCTTTACCCGAGGGGATGCGTGAAAACGAGAAGTTCCCCGAGCCCATCATCACCCCAACCACCAAGGCTTCGGAAGGGCACGATGAGGACATTTCACGCGAAGAGATCCTGGCCACCGGTCTGGTGAGCGAGGCTGATTATGTGATGCTCGAAAAATACACCCGGGCCTTGTACCAGCGCGGTGTTGAGATGGCCGCACAAAAAGGGCTGATCCTGGTCGACACCAAATATGAGTTTGGAAAGAAAGATGGCGTCATCTACCTGATTGATGAGATCCACACGCCCGATTCATCGCGTTATTTCTATGCCGAAGGGTATGAGCAGCGTCTTGAAAAGGGGGAGGAGCAAAAACAGCTCTCCAAGGAGTTTGTGCGCCAGTGGCTCATTGAAAACGGTTTCCAGGGGAAAGAAGGCCAGCAAGTGCCCCCGATGGACGAAGCCTTTGTGCAGCAGGTGAGCGATCGCTACATCGAGCTCTTCGAAAGCATCACCGGCGACCAGTTTGTGAAAGCCAATGCCGATGATGTGCAGGCCAGGATTGAAAAAAATGTGGTTGCGTTTTTGAGTAAGTGAGTTCAGTTGAAAGTCGCATAGTCGTAAAGTCTTAAAGTCGAAAAGTCTCATAGACTCCTAGTCTGGTAGTTCAAAAGTTTAATAGTTTAAGAGTTCAATAGTTTAAGAGTTCAGAAGTTGAATATCTAGAAGCTTAAAAGTCAATTTGACATTTCATCCCATCACTTCCCTTCGGGGGAGGTTGGGGTGATCTTCCTGACTTTGTTAATGCAACTAAGTGGAGCTAGGAACTTAAATAATAACTGGGTATTCAAAATTATAAAGCAGGAGGAACCTTCTGCTTTTTTCATTTTCAAGTGATAGGATCATGAATCGGAAAACTCTATTGAAAAGTATCATCCCCATCGGGATCTATTTTGGCGTGGAAGCGCTCTTTGGCCCTCTTTGGGGCATGGTGGCAGGGATTTCCCTCTGCCTGGTCGATATGGCCTATGGTTACCACAAGCGCGGGACCATTGAGAAAAGTTCATTTTTCGACATGGTGCTGATTCTTGTTTTTGGGGTGGTCGCGTTCCTGCTCGATATGGACGGTATGAAGCAGTATGGGGCTGTGGCATTTTCGGCCATGCTCTCGGTGTTGTTGGGGTTGTCCGTTTGGAGCCGATTCAACTTGTTCACCTTGATGGGAGGCGGGCTGGTCAAACATCTGCTGGCCGATCCTTTCAAGCACATGTTGATGGTACAGAGCATGAAACGAATGTTTTATTGGAGTGTTGCTTTTACTGCCTTTTCCGTATTGGTGTTGATGCTTCCTGATGAGGCCGGTAAAGATTGGCTGGTCCGTTATGCCGTTTGGGCATTCGTATTGGGGTATGTGGCCACTGAAATAGGATGGACCCGTTGGCGCAACAGAGCCTTCAGAAAAGAGGAGTGGCTGCCATTGGTGACGCCCGAAGGCAAGGTGACCGGCAGTGCCCCCCGCAGTTATTTCCATGGTGGCCTGAAATGGTTGCACCCAGTAATTCACCTGCATGTGGTGACGCCCGATGGTCTTCTGTTGCAAAAACGGCCAGCCAACAAGCTTATCCAGCCCGACATGTGGGATACGGCCACCGGCGGCCATGTGGGGAGCGGCGAAAAACTGGAGCAGGCGCTCCAGCGCGAAGCTTACGAAGAGATTGGTTTGCAGAATTTTGAAGCGCGCCTATTGAAGCAATACGTTTGGGAGAGCGAGGTTGAGCGGGAGCTGGTGTTTTCGTTTTTAACCCATCATGCCGGTCCTTTCAAGGCAGGAGAGCCAGAAGTGGCTTGCGTGAAGGTGTGGGGCAAAAAAGAACTCCAGGCCTCCATTGGACAGGGCATTTTCACGCCCAATCTGGAGCTGGAGTTGGAATGGATTTTGCCGAACCTGGCATAGTTCTTAACCCTGTATGAGGAATATGGCCGGGCGTTTGCTCAAATCGGGTAGTTTGCCCTGCCACTGCGCCACGGTTTTGGTCACGATGTACTCGCTGCTCAGGGTGATATCGGCGGCAATGCACAGGCGGGTGGTTGGCCTGAGGGCGAAAAGCAGATCCTGCATCAGTTTGGTGTTTCTGAAGGGTGTTTCGATGAAGATTTGAGTTTGTTTTTCGCGGATGGAACGCTCCTCGAGCTGCTTAATCACTTTGATGTTCTCGCCTTTGCCGGCCGGCAGGTAGCCGTTGAAGGCAAAACTCTGTCCATTCATTCCTGAAGCCATCACAGAGAGAAGGATGCTGGAGGGACCCACCAAAGGGGTCACCCTCAGGTTTTTTTGATGGGCAATGGCCACCACATCGGCGCCCGGATCGGCCACACCAGGGCAACCAGCCTCTGATAAAATGCCCATGTCGTGTCCATTGAGCGCCGGCAGCAGGAAAGATGGGATCTCCTGCTGGCTGGTGTGCTTGTCGAGAACGAAAAACTTCAATGAGTCGATATCAATCTCCTTATTCACCTTTTTGAGAAAACGGCGTGCCGTACGGATGTCCTCCACAATGAAATGCTTGATGGCATTGATCAGGCGGATATTCTCTTCCGGCAGGTTGTAGTCGATCGGACTTTCGCCCAAGGTGTTTGGAATAAGATAGATGATGCCCTTCATTTGTTAGTTTGTTTGATGTGTGATGGGTGCAAAAATACGATTATTCATGGCATTTTGGCCTATGTTTGTTGGGGAAAGCCATATTTTGTCTAATTTTAATGTTGAAATCCATAAAGGTTTTCCACTGTTTATGAAGGTTACGTTTTTAGGCACCGGAACGTCGCAAGGGGTTCCGGTGATTGGTTGTGGCTGCGAAGTTTGTTCTTCCCCCGATTGGAAGGATAACCGCTTGCGTTCCTCGGTCCTGGTTCAAACCCAGGGGCTCAACATCCTGATTGATGCCGGGCCAGATTTCCGTTACCAGATGCTGAAACACCGCGTGCACCATCTGGACGCCATTCTGTTGACGCATGAGCACCGCGACCACATCTCAGGGTTGGACGATGTGCGGGCATTCAATATGATGAGCGACCAGCCCATTGCGGTATATGCCGAGCAGCGGGTGGCCAATGCGGTTCGCACCCTTTACCATTATGCCTTTTCCGATTTGCCATTCTATGGGTTACCCCAAATGGTGGTTCATGAAATAGGGGAAGGAGCCTTTAGCATAGGGCCGGTTCAGGTTAACCCGGTGCGGGTGATGCACCACCGCCTACCCATTCTGGCCTTTCGCATTGGCGACTTTGGCTACGTTACCGATGCCAATCACATTCAGGATGAATCAATGCAACAATTGATGGGGTGCAAGTTTTTGGTAGTTAACGGATTGATGAGGGCTCAACATATTTCACATTTCTCCCTGGCGGAGGCTTTGCAGGTGATGGAACAGGTGAAGCCCGAGCTGGGCATCATCACGCATATTTCCCACCACATGGGCTTGCACCAAGAGGTTGCGAAACACTTGCCCGGCAATGTCATTTTGGGGTACGACGGCTTGTCACTGATGTTGGACGAACCGGATAAGGGTGGAGGCTCCTCGTTTTTGAAAAAAATCAGTCATGACACAAAAAATAAATAAGACCAATGCAGTCCGTCTGCTCGACAAGGCTCGGGTGAATTACGAATTGGTGGCTTACCAGGTGGATGAGGAGAATTTGGCCGCCGACCATGTGGCCTCCCAGTTGGGTGAGGCTATTTCCGTTGTATTCAAGACTCTGGTGTTGCGGGGCGACAAAAACGGTGTGTTTGTTTGTGTGGTTCCAGGGGACTGTGAAGTGGACCTGAAAAAGGTGGCCAAGCTGTCGGGCAATAAAAAGGCGGAGATGCTGGGCATGAAAGAGTTGTTGCCCACCACAGGCTACATCAGGGGTGGTTGTTCTCCCTTAGGCATGAAAAAATCCTTTCCAACCTTTATTCATGAGAGTTGCCGCCACCTGGAACGAATCTACATCAGTGCCGGGGTGCGGGGGGTGCAAATAGCCCTTCATCCGGCCGACCTGATTCGAGTTACCGGGGCAGGGGTGTTCGATTTGGTGGCGGAACAACTGCCTCAGGATTGACCGCTACGGGGCAGAGTATTTAAAAACAAGGAGATGCTGGTGATGGTGAGCGCTACAAAAACTGCTCCAAGTAGGATGAAGGCCTGCTCGAGGCTGAAATGGTCGGTCAGGTAGCCAAACAGAGGGCCAATAATGGAGAAGAAAGCCCTTATAAGTAGGCTTCGGATGGAGAGCACCGTGGCGCGCACGTCGCTGGTGGTGATGCGGTTGATGTAGTCCTTCAGCACTGGGGTGGCGATGCCCCGGCAAAAGTAAAAGAGCAATAAGGTTGCCAGAAGGAAGTACTGGTTGCCCAGCCCTGCCAACACAAAACCACCGGTGATGCAGATGGAGGTGAGCCAAACCGTAGGGCGGGGTTTCAGCTTTTGCTCTATCCGGTAAGCAAAAAGGGTGACCATGCCCAGCAGCAGGTTCAGGATGGTGTGGGTGGTGCCGATCTCAATCTCGTTGTATCCCAATTGAAGCATCCGCACCGGGTAGATCCATGCCATGGCCAGGGTGGCGCTCCCCATGATGGAAGAAAAAAGCAGGTTCCAGCGCAGCGCTTTGTTGTGCACCAAGGCATTGCCCACCACCGCAATGATGTCGCGAATCCCTTTTTTTGCCCGGTCGATGTGGATGGCGGGTTCTATCAGAGTGAGGGAAGCGGGGATGGCCACCGAGGCGATGATGGTTTGGGCATAGAAGGGGTAGCGCAAGTTGGCATAGGCCAGGGCACCTCCAGCTAGGCCAGCCAAGGCTTCGGCGAAGTTGCCCACCGAAAAGTTACGTCCTTCATACTTCATGAAATCCTTTTCGCGGTTGTGGGCTTTCAACGTGTCATAAATCATCGCTGAATCGGCTCCAGAGATGAAGCTCATCCCCAGGCCCAGGATGATTTCGGCCATCATAAAGGTGTAAAAGCCCGAAAAAAGGGAGTAAATCAAAAAACCGGCACAACCCAGCACCGAGCCGATGGAGATGGTGATTTTGCGACCCCATACATCGGCCGCGTAGCCCGAAGGTATCTCAAATACGACAATGGCAATGCTGTAACAAGCTTTGAGTATGAACGATTGCTCGGTGGAGAAGCCCATATCCCCATAGAAAATCATCAATATGGGCATGGTGAGCATGAACCATTTGGCAATCTTAATGATGTAGAGCCGGTATAGATTGTGGTGGATGTAAGGCATTTTCTTCCCAAAATTAATGGTTCCTGCCTTAACACCATCATAAAAAATCAAAATTACCTCAAAATCCTCCTGCTCAGGAGGATTTGGCAACAATGGAATGGTTTTTGTGTTTGATTTTCGAAATTTTGAATCAATTGCTTTTAGATTGACTTAATTTGTTTAATTTTGCTTATAATTTTAAAAAGATCTTTTATGTCAACACAAGTTTATATTCCCAAGAATTACCATTCCCTTTTGAACCTTAACGACACCGAACATGCCATTAAGGACATTAAGGATTTTTTCCAGTCCAACTTGTCAACCGAGCTGCGCCTTCGGCGGGTGACGGCCCCTTTGTTTGTGTTGCAGGGCACCGGTATCAACGATGATTTGAACGGAGTTGAACGAGCTGTTTCCTTTCCGATCCGTTGTATGGGTGATGCTCGTGCCGAGGTGGTGCACAGCTTGGCCAAGTGGAAACGCATGATGTTGCGTGAATACGAAATTGAACCGGGCTATGGATTGTACACCGACATGAATGCCATCCGTCCCGACGAGGACTTGGATAACATCCATTCGCTTTATGTAGACCAGTGGGACTGGGAGAGGCATATTTCCCCCTCGGATTACAACCTCGATTTTCTCAAATATGTCGTTCGTAAAATATACGAGGTGATGAAACGGACGGAGTATGTGGTTTATGAAAAATATGGCAACATCAAACCCATCCTGCCCGAGGAGATCACCATCATCCATTCCGAGGAGTTGTTGCGTCGCTATCCCACCTTATCACCCAAGGAGCGGGAGGATGCCATCTGCAAAGAGAAGAAGGCTGTGTTTGTGATTGGCATCGGCCATGAGTTGTCCCACGGCGAAAAACACGATGGGCGCGCCTCCGATTACGACGATTGGAGTAGTTTGAATTCGGACGGCTACAGGGGATTGAACGGCGATATCCTGGTTTGGAATGAGGTGTTGGAGCGTTCCTTTGAAATCTCCTCCATGGGCATCCGGGTCAGTCCGCAAGCATTGGCCTACCAGTTGGAGCATTGTGGCGACACGGCTCGTAAGGAGCTGATGTTCCATAAGAAGCTTCTGGCAGGGGAGTTGCCACTCTCCATCGGAGGTGGAATCGGGCAAAGCCGCCTGTGCATGCTCTTTTTGCGCAAAGCCCATATTGGCGAGATTCAGGCAAGCATCTGGCCCGATGAGATGCGCGACACCTGCCGGGTGAACAACATCTTTTTGGTGTGAAGATTTGAAAGGTCATAAAAGTGTTTCGGTGCTCCGCACCTTATTAATTTCAGGGGAATGGTGGGTTGCTACCAATCTTGCGCGGCTCTGCCGCAGAATTGACTGAGGCGGAGCAAATTTCGAGATGTTTTTTTTGAATCAGTAGCTGGTTTCGCTCCAGCGGGACGAAAGCTTGGTAGCCCTATGCAAGCGGCAGCGCAGCATACGGTGCATCGTTCCTCGCAAAATCAAGCCCCTGTGGGTAGGGTGTCCAGTTAATTGTTCCATTTTTCACCCTGCATTTTGCAAACATTTGATTCGCAACTGCACCAGATTTGGGGATAGATTTTGCTCCGACCAGACTTGTATGTCTTTTAAGTATTTGCTTTCCAAGGAAGCTTTGAAATCAAACTCTTTGGCGCGCAATTGATTGCATAATTCTGTGTAACACGGTAGAAACAATATATGTGATGTAATCCCATATAGTTTATTTGGGGATTTGCGAGCTTTATACTTACCAAAGAGAGATTCGATAATATCAGATGAATTATTTATAGCAATATTTTTCAAATCAATTTGTTCTAGTTCCTGTTTGAGAAAATCAATTATTGACTTTCCCAAGTTTATCATTCTGAGATTGCCATTTGAAAGATATTTCCGAATCGAGTTTTGGCATTCATATACTGTCTCATCGGACAGGCCTCTGTGTTTGCAGAAATACTCAATATCTGCAACACACTTAATAACATCTGATAATTCAGCGATCAAAGAGGCATGTGCCGGGATATAAGCAAAAACTTCCCTTTCTTCTGAATTCAATGTATGATATATATCGAGCATTTTCAAGGACCACTTAACCCAATTCGAAAGGTTTATAAATCGGGCTATTGTGCGCTGAGTTGGAGGCAGAAGATAAGCTATTGTCTTCATATTGTGTTTGGCCTTGGATTCGGTCATTGATTTTAAATAGTGGTTGAAATCTGGATCATTTTTATAAGTTCGTTCCAAATACATACCCAAAGAATGGGATATGTCACGACACTGATTCATATTAGCACACCTTATTCCTTTCTTCATTATAGAGGCATTGTCGCTTATTACGTAGAGTAAATTGTGCCCTACTTTATCGCGTGCTTTTACGAGTTGTTCCCCTATCTTTTCACCGTTCCAACTGTTAGATATGGCAAGATCAAGTATTCTCACATCAGAACAATCCAACGGGCGTTCTTGATGCTCAGCCGGAATTCCAATTGTTAGTAATAATTTCTCACTGCCAATCATCATACTATCATCAACAATCCCTGCATAATCGCGATTAGCCAAGGCTTTACCTGACTCTTCATACACTTTCAAACCACATTTTTTAACCCAGTTCTCAATGGTGTTTCTAGAGGGTATTTTTCCTAAAAATCCCTCAAAAGCCTCATTTAGAACCTCTAATATATTAACGATTTGACGAAAGCCACAGTCAACACGAGTATAAAGTGTTGAACTTAATCTAACGATGAGTTCAGAGTATCTGTGTCTTTCAATAGGTTCAAAAGTGACTGTTCTTGTTCTTTGGTTAACGTTATCAGTGACCCGTCGTTTTTTTTTAATTCTTTTTTCAAATCGGCAACTTTGCTTTGAGTCTTTTCCAATTTCTGGTTTAATTTTTTGTTCTGCTTTTTTAACTCGGTAAGCTCATTCTTTAATCGTTCATTTTCTTCTTCGAATCCATTGCTAATCATAGTATTAATTTTAGTGTTTTTATAGATGCAATATACTGAATTCCAATTGATTATCCAAATGTTTTACGAGCTAATTTATGCAACTATATTATTAATATCATCAATAAATTAGATGAAAAAACATATTTGCCGTTTGCTTTTTAGGTACCACTAACTGGACACCCTACCCTGTGGGGGCGACAGAGATGGATACTACCATTCTCTTTATACTAAGTTTTAATGGCAGTCATTACAGCATAAAAAAAACCGGGTTTCCCCGGTTTTTTTGTTTTCAATCCACTTGAATAACTTTTCCCCCCATAGACTCCTTGTATTCGAAGTTGGCGGGTGTTCCTTTGTACTCCACCACGGCTCCCGTGGCGGCTGAAGCCTGCACCTTTTCTGTGGCATTCACCTGAATGGTGGCGCCAGTGTTGGCTTTCACAAAAGCTTCTTCGCTGGTGAGGTCGAAGCCCATGTAGCGCGAGCCTGTATTGGCCGATATGTCCTGATATTTGGCCGATCCGGTGATGGTGGCTTTGGCGGCGCCCAATGAGACCTCCAAGGCGTTCTTGACCTCCACATCCAACTCAATGTTGGTGTCGGCGCCAGCGCTGATTTTCAGGTTGTCGGCTGTGATGGTGTTTTCAGCATCCACAGAGGCGCCCATGCCGGCATCAATCTCCCGTATCTTGGTGTAAGTAACGTACACCTGCACCGCCATGTTCTTATAGATTCTGGTTTTCATCTTCAGCACCAGAGTTTTGTTTTCAACCGTGGTCACTACGTCGCTCAGTGAGGCATTCTGGATGTTGACCTCCACATTTTGCTGGGTGCCTTCAATCAGGGTGATGTTGATCCCTTTGGTGGCTTTTATCTTCTCAAACGGGGGCAACTCCCGGTTCTCCTTCAGCACCGAAGTGTGTTGGGCTTTCAGGGCAAACGTGGAAGCCATCAGGAGGCATAAGGTGATGTTGATCAGTTGTTTCATATTGATTGCTTATTAATTTTTAAATGGTGATTCTACTCAAAAAGCGCTTTGATTTCATCGGCAGTCAAATCTTTCAAGGGATTGTCACTGGTGATGAAACTGTTGGCCAATAATAGCTTTTTTTCCTGTAATTTCGCAATTTTTTCTTCAATGGAGTCGGTGGTGATGAACTTGTACACAAACACATTCTTGGTTTGGCCAATGCGATGTGCCCGGTTGATGGCCTGGGCTTCGGCAGCCGGATTCCACCAAGGGTTGAGCACGAAAACATAATCGGCTTGAGTCAGGTTCAGGCCAACGCCGCCGGCCTTCAGGGAGATGAGGAAAATCCGACAATCATCATCCTTGGTGAAATTGTCGATCACCCGCTCGCGGTCAGTGGTGGCTCCGGTGAGTTTGCTGTAGCGGTGGCCGCGGTTTTTCAGCTCCACTTCAATCAATTCGATGTCCTTAACGAACGACGAGAATATCAATAGCTTATGTTTCTCGGCAATGATGTTGTCGATGTGCTCCAAAATCTGTTCAAATTTGCCTGAGGAGGCCGCGTAGTGTGGGTCGATGAGCCGTGGGTGGTTGGCAATCAGCCGCAGGCGGGTCAAAGCCTGGAGTGCCATGAATGATACCTTGTTGACCTGGGCGTAATCGAAGTTCTTAAGGATTTCGTTACGGATGCCCGAACGCTCTTTTTCATACACTTTCTTTTGCTCCGGAGTCATCTCACAATAAAGCACCTGCTCGGTGATCGGGGGCAGGTCCTTGGCCACCATCTCTTTGGTTCTGCGTAGAATGAAGGGTGTGATGATCTTCTTGAGTTTGGTCTCCTTCGATTCATCCTTGTTTTTGGTGATGGGAATCTCGAAGTGGTTCCTGAAAAAGTTTTGGTTCCCCAGCAATCCGCGGTTCACAAAGGTCATCTGTGCCCAAAGGTCGGTCAGGCTGTTCTCGATGGGGGTACCACTGAGCACCAGCTTGTGAGTGGCCTGTATTTCAGTGACGGCATGGTATATCTTGGACGAGGGGTTTTTGATGTTTTGACTCTCATCCAGTATCAAATAGAGGAAGTTGTAGTTGGAAAGGTACTCCAAGTCGTTCCTCAGGATGCCATAGGTGGTTAGCACCACATGGTAGTGGCGCAAGATCTTGCCAATTTCGTTCGATTTCAATCGGCTGTTGCCTGTATAGAGGTAAACCTTCAGGTGGGGGGCAAATTTGCGTATCTCGTTCTCCCAGTTGTGCACCAAGGAGGTGGGCATCACAATCAGTGTGGCGGGTTGGCTCGATTGGTTGAAGCCCGTGGCAGGGGTGTTGTCGAAAAGCGTGGGCTGCTGCACGGCTGTTGTTTCTGAGTCGTTGCCCTCGCTTTGGCTATCCACCTGCGGGGTTTGTTCGTAGATGTCGGTGAGTAGGGCTATGGTTTGCAGGGTTTTGCCAAGACCCATATCGTCGGCCAAGATGCCGCCCAGGTTGTGTTTGTGGAGCAGGCTCATCCAGGCATACCCCTCCAACTGGTAAGGACGCATTTGCGCCCTGAGGGCCTTGGGTTGTTCCAGAGTGCCATCTTGGTTGAAATTGGCCAATTCCGACAGTTTGTTGTCCCAGTTTTTATCCGTTTGCACTTCATCATCGGAAGGGAAGAGACTGAAATGCATCTTGTCCAGGATGATGTGGTCGCCATCCTCCTTGGCAAACTGCATCAGGTCGGTGAACCGTGCGAACCACTCCTCGGGCATGATGAATACCTTGCCGTTGGGCAGTGTGTACTCCCGGTTGCCGCTGATGATGTTCTTGCGGAAGCGCACAAAGGGTATCTTGAACTCATCCAGCAACACCATGGCTTGGATGTCGAACCAGTCCTCTTCGGTTTGGTAGCGGAAGTCGAGTTTCACCTCGCCGGTGTAGTAGGGCTCCTTGAAGCCGGTCTGTATTAGTTCAATCCCCTCCTTGGCCAGAGCCGTTCCATTTTCATTGATCCATTCAACGATGTTGTAAAGGGCGGTTTGGCTGTTGATGGTCTCCGGTTTGAAGTTGCAGTTCACCGAATGCCTCAGTCCCATATTTTTCAATAGGGAGATGATGTCCTCTTCCCACTCCTTGTCGCGGTTGAACTTGTAAAACACGTAACGCCCATCTTCATTTTTTAGATCCACAAAGATGGACGATTTGGTGCCTGCCAGGTATTTGCGTTGTTCGTACTGGAACTTTAGCACCAGGACAGCCTGCATGCTCAAGTCGTTCTCCAGCGACAGGATGGCTTTGCGTTCCACCTCCTTCTCCTTGATATCGAATCCGGCAGCCGAAACCTCATGGTCTCGAACGCAGTTCTCAACAAAGGAGGACATATACTTTTCCACACTGCGGCCCGGGACCGATATTTTGTTCTTTTCAATAAACGGCTTGAATTTTTTGCTGTCGATGTTCTTGAAGCGGTAGAGGTGGTGGTTAATCAGCAGGGTGGCCGGGTTGGCGGTTATTTCGGATATGTCGCGCTTGAAAAGATTTAGTTCCTTACCACCTTCCGAAATTTTTAGCGTGTAGGAGAGTTCCTCGGGGTTGAGAGAGAAATTGAAAACCGCCTTGCTGTGTTCGGGGGATATGGTTACCTGGTCGGATATATACAAATTGCTGTACGTCACCATTTTGATGAAGATGGGAATGTTGCTGGCTGCTATCAGGTCGAACGATTTGGAGAGCTGTTCTTCTATGTAGGGGCGCACTTGCTTTTCGATCATTTCATCGGTTAGCTTATCGAAAAACGACTTCAGGGTCTTTTCCTTCGAAAAGCGTTTGTAGATGCTTTGTTCGTTGATCTTGTAAAGGCTCTCGATAATCTCCTTTTCAATACCAGTGAAAGGGTATCTCCCCCCGGTGATGTGCTGAGGCAGTACCTGTTCAATCAAGGTGAGGGCAGGAGCGTTGTCCTGCGACACCATGAATGGGATGGCCACATAGCCTAAGTTCTTCTTTTCGGTTAGGATGATGGAAAGTTGTTCCATTTATTTAGCGTAATTATATTAAAAATCAAGGTATGCAAGAGGGCAAAAATAAATGAATTGTTCTTTTTTGCATACTATTTAACTAATCTTTTCGGGTTTTATTTGAACTTTTTAGTTGCTCGATGGTATTACTGTCAATTAATGCGATGTTTAAAACTTTACTTTTGACATGATGAACCATTTGATTGTATATGCCCACCCCTCCAAGAACAGTTTTGGTCAAAAACTGGTGGATGCTTTGGTGGAACAAGGCCAGGCACAAGGTTGGGAAGTTGTTGTGCGCGATTTGTATGCCCTTGGTTTTAATCCGGTTCTATCGGCAGCCGATTTGGAGGCGCTGCATCAGGGCATCACCCCCGATGAAATTTTAGAGGAGCAGGCCTATATTACCCAGGCCGATTTGGTGACGGTCATCTACCCGCTTTGGTGGGCCGGTTTCCCCGCGATCCTGAAGGGGTACATCGACCGGGTGTTGTCGTGGGGGTTTGCGTATACTGTCCAAGATGGGGCGATCAAGGGATTGCTGGCTGGTAAGAAGGTTTTTGTATTGACCACCCTGGGCAACAACCTGTCGAATTACGAAGCCAACAACCTGCTGACGGCTTTTCAGACCATTCACCGCGATGAGATATTCGGTTTTTGTGGGATGGAGCTGGTTGCTCACCGTTTCTTTGAGAAGGTGACCACTGCCGCTCCCTTGCTTATGGCGCAATACATCGACGAAGTGCTTGAATTGTACCCCCATGAGGTGGGTGCAGGGGCTGCTTTGTGATGGGATCCCATCATGCGGAACATGAACCTGCCGGTTCAGCAATGGCATCATTCGGTTGTGTGGGCTAATCCTGGTCTTTCAGGGTTGAGCGCACCCACGACATCAACCGGTCGAACAGTTTTGCGGAAGCATCGGTGATGATCGTTTCGATGATCCTGCTTGGATGTAGTAAGTAGGTTAATGCCAGCTTGTGGAGCATCAGTTTTTTTTCGGAGAATTGAATCTCTTGAACAATCTCTTGGCTCACCACATTGAAGTCGTTGAAGCTTTTGATTTGGTGTATTCTGTCGCGGTGCATCATTTTTGTGTGAAGAAGAATTTAATCACCGATTTTATGACGGGCTGATCCAAAAGGGTGCGCCGGAACAGCCAAATCAATAAAAGGATGATGGTGAATGATAGGGCAATAAAAGCAAAGCCAATACCCGGGGTGTTGAAGCGGGCGTCGATATAGTAAGCCGTGGCCAGTGATAGAAATATCAAAACCACCATAACCAGGTTTGTGAAAATAAAGATCTTTAGTGCCTTAACTAAAATCCCGGATATTGACTTTGCTACTTTAAGTTTGTACAAATCGAGAAAAAGATCAAGATGCTCTTTAATGTCTTCGACCGTTTCCGAAATCTCATTTTTCAGTTCGTTTTCCATTGGAAAAAAGTTACAGTGGCTTAAATGTCGCCGGCCAATTGATTAATGATGTTGTTGATTTTTTCCTCCATCTGGTTGATCTTTTCATTCAGATCGTGTGAATGGTGATTGCCCGAAAATTTGGTTTTCATCTTTTTCAGTTCTTCGGTCATGTCGTCGAGTTTGTGTTTCAGCATGGTCCGGGTGTCAGTTCCTTTTGCCGGTGCAAACAGGAGGGCAACCGATGCGCCGATGGCTGCACCAGTGATCAATCCACCTAAAAAATTACCTACATTTCTCATCTTAATCTATTTTTAAGGTTAATATTAAACTTGGAAATGTGACATGTTTTGCGCCTCAATCCCATCACTTTAAAATTACCATATTGTGGAAACAAAAGCAATTAATTTTTGATTAATTGATAATCATCGTTATGTGGTTATAGTTTGTTAAAAAATCACTTTTCTTGACGTTAGAATCAAGTGGAATGGCTGTTTTTTGCTTATATTTACACGACAACAGAGAATCACTATCCAACTATGCATACTTCTGAATCGACATATAGCAAGGAGCGGGCCGAACTGTTGGGTGCCTACCGCAAATTGTTGCAGGCTACCCAAGCCATCCGTCAGCCCAACGACATCCGGTTGATCCGGCAGATTATGTTGGAAGCCCACCAACATCAGCAAACCCCAAAGAATGAAGCCAGCCTGATTGAGAGTCTGATGCACTCCTTTGAGGTGGCCACCATTGTGGTTTCCGAATTGGGGTTGGGGCGCACCTCCGTGATCTGTGCTTTATTGTATGAGACCATTCAGGATTCCAAATTTTCCATCAGCCGCATCGAGGCGCTTTTTGGCCCGCAAGTCACAGTAATCACTCAGGGGCTTGTTAAGATAGCTGAGCTGTACCAGAAGAGCAATGCCGTCCAGAATGAGAATTTTAGGAAGCTGTTATTGACCCTGGCACAGGATTTACGCGTTGTGCTGGTGATCATTGCCGACCGGTTGAACACCATGCGCCGGTTGGGACGTTTCAGCCTCGAGGCGCAGCACACCATCAGCGCCGAGGTGGGTTATTTGTATGCCCCAATGGCTCACCGCATGGGTTTGTATGGCATCAAATCGGAGATGGAGGATCTGGTGATGAAATTCACCAACCGGGAAGTCTATTCCATGATCGCCCGCAAGTTGAACGAAACGAAACGGGTGCGCGACAAATACATCAAGGAGTTTATTGATCCATTGAAGGCGTTACTGGAGAAGCAGGGATTCAATTTCGAAATCAAAGGGCGCACCAAGACCATTCACTCCATCTACAACAAAATGAAGAAGTCGAATGTGGAGTTCGAGCAGGTTTACGACCTGTTTGCCATCCGCATTATTTTGGATTGCGATCTTGAGCAGGAGAAGGCCGAATGCTGGCGCGTCTACTCCCTGGTCACCGACAAATACCAGCCAAATCCCAGCCGTTTGCGCGACTGGTTGTCGGTGCCCAAGAGCAATGGTTACGAATCGTTGCACACCACTGTGTTTGGCCCCGAAAATAAATGGGTGGAGGTTCAAATTCGTACCCGCAGGATGGATGAAGTGGCCGAGAAAGGGTTTGCCGCCCATTGGAAATACAAGGGAATCAAAGGGGAGCAGGGCATGGACGAATGGTTGAAGAATATCCGCGAGATATTGGAAAACCCCGAGCTCAATGCCATTGATTTTATTGATGACTTCAGGTTGAACCTCTACGACAAGGAAGTTTTCATCTTCACGCCCAAGGGTGACCTGAAGCGTTTGCCCAAAGGCGCTACGGTGCTCGATTTCGCCTTCGACATCCATTCCGAAGTGGGGAAGAAATGTGTGGGGGCTAAGGTGAACCAGCGCAACGTGCCCATCAAATATGTGCTGCGCAATGGCGACCAAGTGGAAATATTGACGGCCAACCACCAAGAACCCAAGCAGGACTGGCTCAATATTGTGGCCACCTCGCGGGCCAAGACCAAGCTGAAACAATCGCTTAAGGAGATTCAGTACAAGCAGTCGGAGATAGGTCGGGAGTTGTTGATCCGGAGGTTGAAAAACTGGAAGCTGGAGTTGAACGACACTCTTTTGCACCAACTGGTGAAAGGGTTTGGTTATAAGAATGTGCACGATTTCCTGTGCGATGTGGGGAATGAAAAACTATCCTCCTCACAGATAAAGGAATACATTCTGCTGCAAGGCAAGAAGGATCAGGAGGCCATTGAACAACAGCGATCCAGCTCGGCCGAAAACTTTACGACCTCGGCACCCGAGCAAGGGTATTCGGGCAACGACGTGCTGATGATCGACAAGGATTTGACCAATGTTGAGTATCGTTTGGCCAAATGCTGCAATCCTATTTTTGGCGATCCCATCTTCGGGTTCATATCCGTGATGGGCGGCATCAAGATCCACCGCATGCAATGCCCCAATGCCCCCGATATGCATTCGAAATTTGGATACCGGATTGTCAAGGCACAATGGACCGGCAACACCGGAGGCAATTACCAGGCCACGCTTCGCGTGGTGGGAGCCGACGATATTGGCATTGTCACCAATATCTCGCAAATCATCGCTAAGGATACCACCGTGAAGATGCGTTCGGTGACGGTGAATTCGAAGGAGGGATTTTTTGAGGGCGATGTAACGGTGACGGTCAACAATACCGATGTGTTGTTGTCGTTGATGAAAAAGATTAAAGCCATTAAGGGGGTGCATTCCGTTTCCCGCATCGATGCCGTCGTCTGAAAAAAAAAGTGCGTAAAATTGGCTTCTTTGTTTAATAATGCTTAAATTTATGAAACAGTCATAAAAAAGAGATGTTATGGACGAGAACATAATTACGTTGACATTGCTGTCGTTTGAGCGGGCGCAAGTTCTAAAAAACCTTCTTGAGGCCAAGGGGATTGAGTGTTTTCTTCAAAATGCCAATTTGATTCAGGGGGCTGTTTCCTCAGGGGTCAAAGTTCAGATAAAATCCGACGATTCGGCTCAAGCCATGAAGGTGTTGGAAAGCATGATGAAAAATGCTGAAGCGTTGGCGGTTTCGGGAAGCGAGGAGACAACACCCCGTATTTTGGTGCCGGTGGATTTCTCCGATTATTCCAATAAGGCATTGAACATTGCCTATGACTGGGCTTTGCTGCTGGATGCCGAGCTAACGGTTCTCCACAGTTATTATTATCCCATCGGCAACACCATCCCATTTTCGGATGCCTTTGTGTATGATTTGAACACCGAGGAGATGGTGATGGAGATGAAGGATGTGGCTGAAAAGGGGATGGAGAAGTTGATGGCCACCTTAAGGCAGAAGAATCAGGCTCAGCAGGGTAAGAGAGTGAAGATTCAATCCCTCTTGACCCAGGGGTTGGCAGAGGATGAAATTGTGAAATTTTCAAACAGTTACAATCCATTGGTGGTCATCATGGGCACCCGTGGGAAGGATCGCAAGGAGTCGGATTTGATTGGGAGCGTCACCGCCGAAGTGATCGATGCCATCAAGGTTCCCGTGTTGGCAATCCCTGAGAATTTTAATTACCAGAGCATCGATCTGTTGAAACGCTTTTTGTTTGTCACCAACTTTGAGGAGGCCGACATTCGGGTGATCAATGGGATTGAGAAATTGATTCGGCCACTGGATGTGAGCCTGCATTGTGTGCATGTGGGGCCGTTCCGCCACTCGCAGTGGGATGAGATCAAACTGGCGGGTCTCAACGAATACATGAAGAAGGAGTTCCCCTATACGGAAGTGGTGTCTGATTTTATCAACAGTGAGGATTTCTGGCTGGGCGTTGAATCTTATGTTCGCGACCAAGGGATTGACATCATTTGTGTGGGTTCCAAAAAGCGCAACATCATCTCCCGCATGATCAATCCCAGCATTGCCAAGAAGATGCTGTTCCACACCACCACGCCATTGTTAGTTTTTCCCGCATAGTTTTTTTTCATGAGTTTTGAGCCGGACATCCACTGTTCGGCTTTTTTTGTTTATTTTGTACAACAAACTCAAAAACTTAATTGAAAGCGTATGCACATCCGCGGTTTTGCCAGCGATAACAATTCAGGCGTTCATCCCTTGGTGATGGAAGCCATGTTGACGGCCAATGTTGGCCATGCAGTGGGATATGGGGGCGATGCCCTGACTAAGGAAGCCATTGGGCTTATTCAATCGAAGTTCGCTCCTGGTTGCGAGGTCTATTTCGTTTATAACGGGACCGGAGCCAATATGTTGGCCATTCAAGCCATGATCAGACCCCACCACGCCATATTGTGTGCCGACACCGCCCACATCCATGTGGATGAATGTGGAGCTCCGGAGAAGCATGCCGGTTGCAAGGTGATCAGCATCCCCACGCCCGATGGCAAGTTGACGCCCCAACTGGTTCAGCCTCACCTGAAAGGTTTTGGTTTTGAGCACCATTCCCAGCCGGGTATGATCTCCATCACCCAAAGCACCGAGATGGGAACCGTTTATAACATTGGTGAGATACGAGCCCTAGCTGAGATGGCTCACCAGCATGGGATGGTGCTTCACATGGATGGAGCCCGATTGGCCAATGCGGCCGCCGCGTTGGGTGCTACCCTAAATGAAATATCCCTGGGTGCCGGGGTGGATGTGCTTTCGTTGGGCGGCACCAAAAATGGTCTGCTCTTTGGCGAGGCGGTGATTTTTGCGGCACATGCCGTGTCGAAGCATGCCAAATACATTCGTAAACAAACCACGCAACTGCATAGTAAGATGCGTTTTATATCGGCTCAGTTCAAGGCCTTGTTTACTGATGATCTTTGGCTCAAGAATGCAGCCCATGCCAATGCCATGGCGCAGAAGTTGGCCGCGGCCATAGGGGAGATCCCTCAGATTGAGATCACCCAAAAGGTGCAGGCCAATGGTGTTTTTGCCACCGTGCCACCAGCCTTGATAGCACCCCTTCAGGAGCAGTTCTTCTTTTATGTTTGGAATGAAGATACCCATGAGGTGCGGTGGATGACTTCGTTCGACACGACGGAGGAGGATATAGAACTGTTTGTTGAATCAATAAAACAAATATTGCACAAAATCAAATAGTTGCACGATGGTGGATGATGGTTCTTCTGGTTATGAATTGAAGCGGATGCTGGGGAGTGCGGCCATTCCCCTGCTGTTCATCTCCGTCTGTTTTGCCTTGAGGGTGTTGGAGGGGCTGGGCTTTTTTTCTTTGACGGAATGGGGTATTTACCCGCGCCAAGTCAACGGGTTGCAGGGCATTGTGCTGGCGCCTTTGATTCATGCCGACTGGGCTCATTTGGGCGCCAACAGCATCTCCTTTTTCATCCTGGCCTCGCTGTTGTTCTATTTCTACAAAGGGGTGGCCTTGAAGGCGTTTTTCCTTATCTACCTTTTCAGTGGCTTATTTGTTTGGTTGTTGGGGCGTGAATCGTGGCACATTGGCGCCAGCGGCCTGATATACGGCTATGGAGCGTTTCTGTTTTTCAGCGGTCTGATCCGCAACCACATCCCGTTGATGGCCGTGTCGCTCTTTGTGGTTTTTTTCTATGGCGGCATGGTTTGGGGCATGTTCCCGCTTAAAGTCGATCTCCCATATTCATGGGAAGCGCACATGGGTGGTGCCTTTTTTGGCCTGATGTTTGCCTTGCTGTACCGGCATCAAGGTCCCCAGCCACCGCCCGAAGTTTGGGGTGACGATGAGGGGGAGGAACCGGAAGGAGCCGATGCCTATTGGAAAAACATGCCGTAAGCCAAAGAATAGCCTTGGATACCTCCTGAAGGAGGTTGGCCATTAGAGGCGCGTTACAAGGTTACGCCCCAATAAAAATAAGATGATGATGCAGTTTATTTGAAAATCTTTTACCATCTTTAACCCCAATAACTGGAATTGTTGCTTTGGAGAGTATTTATTTTAAAATAATAGGCGTTTCGCTGGTTTTGACTGTCAGTTGTGGCAGCAAGGTCTGGTCTGTTGATCAGAGTAGCGGGAAATTTTTGTCCGAGGCCTTCTCGGCCAACCGCCAAGGCTTAACCATATCTTCCAGTTTGCAAAATGACACTCCAGATCAAGCCCTTGCATTGGATTATATCTTGTATCTGATTGATGTTCAGAGTAAGAAAGAGGCTTGTTTGAATATTGTGTTCAATTACTCTCTGAAGGTAGATTTTGAACAGAAGGACGATATCGCCACAGATATTTCATGTGGAAGGGCAATTCACACTTGCAGTCACTTCCAATTGCATCAAGACCCTGTCAATGGATGCCTTCGACAACAGGATGAAGGTTTAATCCCATCCCCTTCCGATTATTGCAAAAAGCCTGTCAGAGCCGGACCTGTGGTAGCCTGATTCCTCGTGCAGCAACTTTGGTTGTTCGCGATCTATTTTCTTAAGTAACCATTCAAATAAATATCGTATATGTCACTGATAAATAGTATTATTGGCAAACTTTTTGGCAATAAGTCCGATCGGGATATGAAAGAAATTCTTCCCATCGTCAACCAAATAAAAGCAGTATATCCCACTGTTGAGAAATTGAGCAACGATGAGCTGCGTGCGTTGAGTCTCCAGCTCCGGAATCAGATTAACCAAGGCATTGCCGCCGAAGTGGAGGCAATCAGGCAATTGAAGGAGGAGTCCGAAAACGCTAAAGTAGCCGTTGAAAAAAAGGAAGAGAACTACAAAGAGGTTGACCGGCTGGAGAAGCTGATCAATGAAAAGATTGAAGCTCAACTGTTGGAGTTGCTGCCCCAGGCATTTTCAATCGTCAAAGAGACGGCACGCCGCTTCAAGGAGAGTGACCGCATTGAGGTGCAGGCCACCGATTTTGACCGCGACCTGGCGGCAACCAAAGATTTCGTCTCCATCGAGGGGGATAAGGCCATTTACAAGAATGAGTGGATGGCAGGTGGCAACCTGGTGAAATGGGAGATGGTGCATTACGACGTGCAGTTGATTGGTGGTGCCGTGCTGCACCAAGGGAAGATTGCTGAGATGGCGACCGGTGAGGGTAAAACCTTGGTGGCTACATTGCCTGTGTTCCTGAATGCCTTGCCAGGGCGTGGGGTTCACGTGGTGACGGTGAACGATTACCTTTCCAAGCGTGACTCCGAATGGATGGGACCCATTTACCAGTTCCATGGCCTGTCGGTGGATTGCATCGACAAGCACCGCCCCAACTCGCCCGAGCGTCGCAAGGCCTACCAGGCCGACATCACCTTTGGTACCAACAATGAATTTGGTTTCGACTACCTGCGCGACAATATGGCCGTTTCGCCCGAGGATTTGGTGCAGCGGAAACAAAACTATGCCATCGTGGATGAAGTGGACTCGGTATTAATCGATGATGCCAGAACCCCCTTGATCATCTCAGGGCCCATTCCTAAGGGCGACGACCAGCTTTTTGGTGAGCTGAAGCCACGGATTGAACGGGTGGTTGAGATGCAGCGCTCCATGGTGACCAAAATATTGGCCGATGCCAAACAGAAACTGAAATCGGACAATGAGAAGGAGCGGGAAGAGGGTGCGCTTCTGTTGTTGAGAGCTTATAAGGGTTTGCCTAAGAACCGGGCACTCATCAAGTTCCTGAGCGAACAGGGCATCCGAGCTCTGATGCTGAAGACCGAAAACTTCTACATGCAGGAGAACAACAAGAACATGCATGTGGTAACCGATCCCCTCTATTTTGTGATTGATGAGAAGCACAACTCCATCGAGTTGACTGAAAAAGGGATCGACCAGATCACCGGAGCTTCCGAGGATCCACAATTCTTCGTGCTCCCCGATGTGGGCAGCGAAATTGCTGTGCTCGAGAAAGAGGCCATTTCCGAAGAGGAAAAAGTGGCTCAGAAAGATACCATCCTGCAGAATTACGCCATCAAGAGCGAACGGGTGCACACCGTCAACCAGCTGCTGAAAGCCTACACACTCTTCGAAAAAGATGTGGAATACGTGGTGCTCGACAACAAGGTGAAAATTGTGGACGAGCAGACCGGCCGGATCATGGAGGGACGTCGTTATTCCGACGGGTTGCACCAGGCCATAGAGGCCAAGGAGAATGTGAAAGTGGAGGCTGCTACACAAACCTATGCCACCATTACCCTGCAGAACTACTTCCGCATGTACCAGAAGCTCTCGGGTATGACCGGAACGGCCGAAACGGAGGCAGGCGAGCTTTGGGACATCTATAAGCTGGATGTGGTGGTGATTCCCACCAACAAGCCCATCCAAAGGAAAGACCACGACGATTTGGTGTACAAAACCACCAAGGAGAAATACAATGCAGTGATCGAAGAGATTGTCAAATTGGTGGAAGCCGGTCGACCAGTATTGGTGGGTACGACCTCTGTGGAAGTCTCTGAGCTTTTGAGCCGTATGCTTAAGATGCGCAATATTAAGCATAACGTATTGAATGCCAAATTGCACCAGCGAGAAGCTGAAGTTGTTGCTTTAGCCGGTCAGCCTGGCGCCGTCACTATTGCCACCAACATGGCCGGCCGTGGTACCGACATCAAGTTGACGCCTGAAGTGCGTGAGGCAGGTGGTTTGGCCATCATCGGAACCGAGCGTCACGAATCGCGGCGGGTCGACCGCCAGTTGCGCGGACGTGCCGGTCGCCAGGGCGACCCAGGTTCCTCCATGTTCTTCGTGTCGCTTGAGGACAACCTGATGCGCCTATTCGGCAGCGAACGCATGGTGAAAATTATGGACCGCCTGGGATTGGAAGAGGGTGAAGTGATTCAGCACGCTATGATCACCAAATCCATCGAGCGGGCACAACGCAAAGTGGAGGAGAACAACTTCGGCATCCGTAAGCGGCTTTTGGAATACGATGATGTGATGAACTCGCAGCGTGAAGTGATCTACACCAAACGGCGCCATGCCCTTTATGGCGAGCGTATTCAGCTCGACATCATGAACATGATGAACGACACGGCTTACACTCTGGTGAACGAGCATCAGAAAAATGGTGATTTCGAAGGATTCTCCATGGATATGATCAGGGTGTTCTCCACCGAATCGCCCTTCACTGACGAAGAGTTTATGAAAGGGAGTGCTGACGACCTTGGCCAACGGCTCTTCAAAAAGGTTTGGGACACCTACAAGCGCAAGGTGGAGGCCATTGGCCGCCAAGCCTATCCCGTGATCAAGGATGTGTACGAGAACAAAGCACAGGTGTATGAAAACATCGTGGTGCCCATCACCGACGGGCAGCGCCTGTTTCAGGTGACCACCAATCTGAAAAAAGCGTATGAATCCAATGGCGAGGAGCTGATGCGGTCGTTCGAGAAGGTGGTGATGCTGGTTACCATCGACGAAGCCTGGAAGGAACACTTGCGTGAGTTGGATGATCTGCGCACCTCGGTTCAGAATGCGACTTACGAGCAGAAAGATCCGCTGTTGATTTACAAATTTGAGTCGTTCAACCTCTTCAAAACCATGATCGATCGCAACAACCGCTCAGTGGTGGCTGCCTTGGTGAAAGGACATATCCCCATCCGCGATGCCAGCGAGGTGCAGGAGGCTCGCCAGCGCCAGCAGCCGGACTTGAGCCGTCTGCGCACGCAGAAGGATGAGTTGCCCGGAGCCCCATCATCCAACCGCCCTGCCCCAAGGCAACCCGAACGCATGGAACCTGTGCGGGTGGAGAAGCAAATTGGGCGCAACGAACCCTGTCCTTGTGGCAGTGGGAAGAAATACAAACAGTGCCATGGAAAATGATGGTTATGACCATTGTTAAGAGGTTTCATCGCATCCGATAAACGATCAAGGAATCGGGAAGAATCAGAATATTTTGGTTCTTTCCGATTTTTTTGTTTACATTCAACCACTTATTTTAAATTTTACACAATGATATTAGGTTACATAGATTGGAATGTCAGTCCCGAGATATTCTCCATCGGGCCATTGTCCATTCGCTATTACAGTCTGTTTTTTGCCATCTCCTTTTGGTTGGGATTTGTCATTATGGAACGGATATTTAAAAACGACAAAGTCCCTGAGGGTTGGCTCGACAAGCTGTTTATGTATGTCATCGTGGCCACTATTTTGGGAGCCCGCTTGGGACACGTCTTCTTTTACGGGTGGGATTATTATTCGCAGCATCCGGGGGAGATCCTCAAGGTATGGGAAGGTGGATTGGCCAGTCATGGTGGTGCCATCGGCATCCTGATTGCCATCTACATCTTTTCCAAGAAAGTGAGTAAGCGATCCCCCATCTGGGTGTTGGATCGCCTGGTGATTCCAGTAGCGTTGGCCGCCTTCTTTATCCGCATGGGCAACTTTATGAACTCCGAAATCGTGGGCAGTCCTGCCGATGTACCCTGGGCCGTGCGCTTTTTGCGTTTGAACCCGGCTGAAGGGCCCGAAATACCCCGCCATCCCAGTCAGGTTTACGAAGCAATCGTTTACCTAATGATATTCATCGGGTTGATGTTTGCCTACTGGAAAAAGGGAGCCGGAAAATACCAGGGCTTGTTGTTTGGCATTTTCTTGATTGGTGTGTTTGGGTTCCGCTTCTTTGTGGAGATGATTAAGGAAAACCAGGAAGCCTTTGAGCAAGGGATGACCCTGAACATGGGGCAGATCCTAAGCATCCCATTTGTGGTAGCCGGCATCTATTACGTGGTGAAAAGTCTTAAAAAATTTCAACCAGCGAAGTAATAATTATTACTGATTTTAAGTAATTTAGCGGGATAATCCTTCGGGGTTTGTTCCGCTTTTAATTTTTTATGCCTTATGAATGCACAAACACTGTTTTACGTCCTCGTCACAATTCTAGCAGGCCAATATTTGCTGGATCTGTTTTTGGAAATGCTTAATAAAAAAAAATGGAGCCCAACGTTGCCCGAATCACTCATAGGGGTTTACGACGAGGCAAAATTTGAACAACACCGCAACTACCGGGTGGTAAACCACCGTTTTGGGTTGGTGTATGGTTTTTGGGGTACGGCCATCATGCTGGCCTTCCTGCTCTCGGGCGGGTTTGCCTGGTTGGATGGTTGGGTGCGCAGCTGTACCGATCAGCCCATTCTTCAATCGCTCCTCTTCTTTGGCGCTATTTTGGTGGGCAATAACCTGCTCGACCTACCATTTTCGTATTACCAAACCTTTGTGGTAGAGGGCCGTTTCGGATTCAACAAAACCACCCCGAAAACATTCGTGTTGGATATCCTGAAATCGGCCATGTTGGCCATCGTTCTGGGTATCCCACTGCTAGCGCTGGTGGTGTGGTTCCACCAGGTGGCTGGTGCGTGGTTCTGGCTTTACACCTTGATGGTCATCGGGGTCTTTATGCTCCTGATGAACCTCTTTTACACCTCCTGGATCCTGCCACTGTTCAATCGGTTGACACCGCTTCCCGAGGGGGAACTCCGCCAGGCCATTGAGCAGTATAGCCGTACCATTGGGTTCAAGATGGCTGATATTTACCTGATGGATGGTTCGCGCCGCTCCACCAAGGCCAATGCCTTTTTTAGTGGCTTTGGCCCCAGGAAGAAGATTGTGCTGTTCGACACATTGGTCAACGACCTCTCCACACAGGAAATAGTAGCCGTATTGGCTCATGAGGTGGGTCATTACCGTTTGAAACACACCTTGTGGGGTCTTGTGGCTTCCATGCTCCAGATGGCCATTATCCTCTATCTGTTGGGGCTGGTGGTGAACTCACCCATGATGGCTCAGGCAGTGGGTGTGTCGAAACCCTCCTTCTACATTGGGCTGACTGTCTTTGGCATGATTTACACCCCTGTATCGCTGGTGGCCTCCCTGCTGATGAACTGGCTCTCGCGCCGCAATGAGTTTGCTGCCGATGCCTTTGCTGGGAAAACCTATTCGGCCGAATGGCTGGCTAGTGCCTTGAAGAAAATATCGGTCAAGGCCCTCAGCAATCCCACCCCGCACCCGGCCTATGTCTTTTTCCACTATTCTCATCCGCCATTGTTGCAGAGGCTCGAAGCTCTCGAGCCTGCCATGTCAACAGCAAAATGCGAGAGCCATGGATGTTGAAATCATCACCATTGGCACCGAACTGCTCATAGGGCAGGTGGTGGACACCAATTCGGCCTGGATGGGCACCCAGCTTAACCTGGCGGGCTTTGATGTGGCTCGCAAGGCCACCATTCCGGATACGGGCACTGCAATCAAAAGCGCCATCACCGAAGCGTTGGATCGCGTTTCCATCGTCCTGGTCACCGGCGGGTTGGGCCCCACCAAGGACGACATCACCAAGCAAGTCTTGTGCGAATTGTTCAACACCCAACTGGTGTTCGATCAGGCCGTTTACGAAGATGTGGAGCGTCTCCTGAAAGGCCGCGTGGCCCAAATCAATGGGTTGAATCGCAGCCAGGCCATGGTGCCCCGCGATTGTACCATCATTCGCAACCCGGTGGGGACAGCCCCCATCCTTTGGTTCAACCGCCAGGGGAGGGTTCTGGTGGCCATGCCAGGCGTGCCATCCGAAATGCAGCAAGCCATGGTGCACGAGGTGATCCCACGCTTGAAGCAACAATTCGCCACAGGCGTTATCATGCACAAAACCATTTTGGTGGCGCAACTGCCGGAATCGGTGTTGGCCGAGCGCATAGCCCACTGGGAAGAGCAGTTGAACCCTGCTCTCACGCTGGCTTACCTGCCCTCGCCGGCCAAGGTGCGGCTGCGCCTGACAGCCAAGGGGGAGAAGGCACAGGAGTTGGAGCAACTGATTGAGGCTGCCGTGGCGGGATTGAAGCCACTTATTGGCGACTACATTTATGGTTACGGAGAGGAGCAGCCACAGGAGGAGGTTGGGCGGATACTGGCACTACGGCATCAGACCTTGAGCGTTGCCGAGAGCTGTACGGGTGGTTACATAGCGCATCTTCTCACGGAAGTGCCCGGTAGCTCCTGTTATTTTAAAGGCGGCATTGTGGCCTACAGCAATGAGGTGAAGGTTGGGTTGCTGGGCGTGGAACCAGAGGTGCTGGAACGGCATGGTGCTGTGAGTCAGCCCGTAGTGGAACAAATGGCGCTGGGTGCCCAACGGGCATTGCGAACCAATTATGCCATTGCCACCTCGGGCATTGCAGGTCCCTCGGGCGGAAGTGTCGATAAGCCGGTGGGCACCGTTTGGATGGCCTGGGCCACCCCAGAGGGCGTTTTTAGTAAAAAATTCCAATTTGGCGCAATTAGGGGGCGTAATATTTTGAGAAGTGGTGAAACTGCATTAATTTTGTTGCAGCAATATCTAAACGGTGTTTTGGCTATAACAGATTGATTATTTGTTATTAAGTGATGGTTTAGTTGATTTTTTATTTAATAAGGTCGAGAATTGATGCTGTTTTTGGTCTTTGATAATGAATAAAAAAATATAAAACATTAAATTTTATCGCTTTAAGAGTTTGTTTTTTTCAAAAAAAATGCCGTATTTTGCGCTCTGTTTGAAAAACGTATCCGAAAATTAGTTGAGCAATGTCAAAAGTTTGTCAAATAACTGGTATCAGCTTCATGGTGGGCAACAATGTTTCCCACTCAAAAAGAAGAACAAAGAGACGATTTGATCCGAACCTCTTTGTGAAGAAATTTTATCTTCCCGTAGAAGACCGCTGGGTAACCTTAAAGGTTTCAGGTGCAGGTTTGCGTATGATCAATAAAGTAGGCATCGAAGCAGCATTGAAAGGTGCCGTTGAGAAGGGACATATTAAAAATTATTAATAAGGCATACAATGGCTAAGAAAAGTAAAGGTAATCGCATTCAGGTCATTATGGAGTGCACCGAGCATAAAGAGAGCGGTATGCCCGGCACCTCACGTTATGTGACCGTTAAGAACAGGAAGAATACGCCTGATCGTATGGAATTAAAGAAGTTTAACCCAATATTGAAACGTGTGACTGTTCACCGTGAAATAAAATAATTGAGTCATGGCAAAGAAAGTAGTTGCATCTTTACAAAAGGGTGGCGGTAAAGGTCACACCAAAGTAATCAAAATGGTTAAATCCCCTAAGACCGGTGCTTATAGTTTCCGTGAGGAGATTGTGACCAATGAATCTACAAAGGATTTCTTCAACAAGAAATAATGGTTTTAACAACCTTTCATAAAAAAGCTTCCTGTCAAGGAGGCTTTTTTAGTTTATTGTTGCTATTTTAGGGCAAAATTGTTTTTACATTAATTTCCGCAAAAGCATGGGGCTATTTGGTAGTTTTAGCAGATCAAAAAAGGAGAGTTTAGACAAAGGACTCGAAAAAACCAAGGCGAGTGTGTTTCAAAAACTGGCGCGCCTGGTGGTTGGCAAATCAAAGGTCGATGATGATGTGTTGGATGATTTGGAAGAGGTGTTGATCTCCTCCGATGTGGGAGTTGAAACAACCTTGAAGATTATCGAGCGCATTCAAAGCCGGGTTGCCAGTGAGAAATTTGTCAGCACTTCGGAGCTGAATCAAATCCTCAAGGATGAAATTGGTTCGCTGCTGTCGGAAAATCACCAAAACGACCTCGACGATTTTGACCTGCCTCAATCGGACAATCCCTATGTGATTATGGTGGTGGGCGTTAATGGTGTTGGCAAGACCACCACCATCGGCAAATTGGCCAACCGTTTCAAGCAGGCCGGCAAAACCGTGGTGCTGGGTGCTGCCGATACCTTTCGGGCTGCCGCCATTGAGCAGTTGTGTGTTTGGGCCGAGCGCGTGCAGGTGCCCATCATCAAGCAGCAGATGGGTTCCGATCCAGCATCTGTGGCTTTCGATACACTCGCTTCTGCTAAAAAGCAGGGGGCTGATGTGGTGATCATCGACACCGCCGGACGGCTTCATAACAAGGTGAACCTGATGAATGAGCTCTCTAAAATCAAAAACGTGATGAAAAAGGTGGTGCCCGATGCGCCCCACGAGGTTTTGCTAGTGCTCGATGGTTCCACCGGTCAGAATGCTTTTGAACAAGCCAAGCACTTTACAGCTGCCACCGAAGTTACTGCCCTGGCCATTACCAAACTCGACGGCACCGCAAAAGGTGGCGTGGTAATTGGTGTTTCCGACCAGTTCAGCATCCCTGTGAAATATATTGGCATTGGTGAGGGCATCGAAGACTTGCAGCTCTTCAACCGCACCGAATTTGTCGATTCCCTCTTCAAATCATAAGTGCCAAAGTTTTTCTTTTTAGATTGATCACCGATATCACGATTGCAGGTATTATATTTGCAGTCGTTTTTTTTTAATACATTGACAATATGACGAATGTGAAAGGCAAGCGGGTGGATGTCATCACCCTGGGTTGCTCCAAAAACTTGGTGGACAGCGAATTCCTGATCAGGCAGTTTCAGGCCAACGGCATTGAAGTGGCACACGACCCCGAGAAGCCCAAGGGCGAAATCGTGGTGATCAACACCTGCGGGTTCATTGGCGATGCCAAGGAGGAATCCATCGACATGATACTACAGTTTGCCCAGCTACGCAAGCGGGGCAAAATCAAGGCTCTGTACGTGATGGGCTGCTTGTCGGAACGTTATTTCGAACAGCTCCAGCAGGAGATTCCCGAGGTGGACAAATTTTATGGCAAATTCAATTGGATGGAGCTGGTGGGGGAGATTGGTGCCACCTATCGCCGCGATCTGATGAACGAACGAAGCCTCACCACGCCGCCCCACTACGCCTACCTGAAGATTTCGGAAGGTTGCAACCGTACCTGTTCCTATTGTGCCATCCCCATCATCACTGGTAAGCACAAGAGCCGTAGCATCGACGACCTGGTGGATGAAGCCACCAAACTTCGCGATGCCGGAGTTAAGGAGATTCAGATGATTGCCCAGGACCTGTCGTATTACGGTCTGGATTTATATAAAAGCCATCAATTACCCCAGCTGGTGGAGCGCATTGCCCAGATAGAGGGGATCGAGTGGATTAGGCTCCATTATGCCTATCCGGCCGGATTTCCCATGGAGCTACTCAAGGTGATGGCCGATCAGCCCAAGGTATGCAATTACATGGACATCGCCCTCCAGCATGCCAGCGACCATATGCTGAAGCTGATGAAGCGCAATGTGACCAAAGCGCAAACCATCGCCCTGATTGAACAGATGCGCCAGCAAGTGCCCGGCATTCATTTGCGCACCACATTGATCACCGGACATCCAGGCGAAACGGAGCAGGACTTCCAGGAGCTGCTGGATTTTGTGAAAGCCATGCGTTTTGAGCGTTTGGGCGTTTTCCCTTATTCGCACGAGGACGATACCTTTGCCTTTAAAAATTATGCCGATGATGTGCCCGATGATGTGAAGCAGGCTCGTGCCGACGAAGTGATGGCACTTCAGAATAGCATTAGTGCCGAGTTGAATGCCGAGAAAGTGGGCAAGCAGATGAAAGTGATCATCGATCGCGTGGAGAACGACACCTATATTGGCCGCACCGAGTTCGACTCCCCCGAAGTGGACCAAGAGGTGATCATCGCCGCGCCCGCGCAACCGCTGGCCATCGGTGAGTTTTACCAAGTGGCCATCACCGGTTCGGAGGATTATGACCTGTATGGTGATGTGCTAATGGGTTAATTTGCTAATGAGTTAAAGTGCTAATGTGGTGATTTGATGATTTGAAGATGGGGTAATTGCGCTCCAATAACTGATTTAGGGCAAGTTTACTGCTCATTGGATTAAAAAAAAATCCTGGATTTGATTCGATCAAACCAGGATTTGAAGATGGATTGACTATTTTCAAATCACCTCGCTCCCGCGCGAATCCTTCGCGTGGGGTGACTGGCCATTTAGGCAATAGATCCCTAATGATAACAACCAGCCCATCCAAATAAGTTTGCTTTGTCCTTCCGAAGCAGTCATGCAAAAACATAATCATTGATAGCCTCCATTACTCCCAAAAAGAAAAGGGGATGGAGATATTCGCATGGTGTATCATGACCAGTCACATACATTTTTTTAAGGGGCGCAGGAGAGGGAAAAAGCCGAAAATGGTTATTGGTGATCTTAAAAAGGATTATTGAATAATGTCGTTGTTTGTAAGTAAATTAGATATTAGAAAACCAAGCGATGCAATCGCGCGGTATCGGGGCGGCATCATCCACCACGTTCAAAACCAATGCTATAAAGAGGTTAATTTGATTGACTTTTGTTTTTCAATTGGTGAAATTTGTGTGTTCTTTCATTCTGCATCATGATTTGAGATGATGCAACGGGCTGAACCAGGAGCCTTTGTTGCTCGCACAGGAAAAAGTTATATGCTACTTTTTGAAAAACAAATACTTGACACATGAAAAAAAGTATCGTTATTTCGGGAGTGAGCCTTCTTTTGTGCTTTGGTGGTTGCCTGGGGCCGGCGGGTGAATCGGCCATCGATCCTAAAGCAGTGGAGGCACAAATTCGCATGGTTGCGTCGAACCATACAGCGGCGTTAGACGCCAAGGATGTTGAGGGAATCCTCCAGTTTTATGCGGAGGATGGGATTATGATCATGCCTGGCGAGCCGATCAAGTATGGAAACGCGTGGATCCGTAATTACTTGGAGGATCTTTTTAAAACTCACGAACTGCATGAAACAATTGCTTTTATTGATATCCGGATTATCGCAGACCGGGTCGCGGCCAGCTATAGGTTTGAACAACAAGTTATCCCATTGGATGGCGGTAGTATGGTTATCCAAAGGGGAAAGGGTTTGTGTATTTTAAAGCGTTCAAATACAAATTCCTGGCAGTTTGAATGGAATGCTTATTCTTACGACAATCCGGTTGGAGGAGAGTGAGGACTAGGGCATCCGTTTAGGTAGGGCTATCGCTTGCTGGACGTCTAATGTCTTCAGATTATTTGTGTGAGATTGTGTTCTGTACAGTTGAAAAATTGGAAAAGCATGAAAAATATAATTTCTGTAATAGTCTCTATATTGCTTTTTTCCTCTTATTCTTTTGAAAAGGAGGAATTGTTTGTTGGCGGTTTGGAAGATCGAGCTCCATCGTTTTTAACAGAGGGAGTACATGAAGTCGAGATTGATGGTGTGAAATTATGGTATTTGGTCAAGGGAGAGGGGCCAATATTGATCGTCTATCCTCCTTCTGCCGGATGGGGAGGAGATTGCTCTATCTTGGTTGAGCACATGAAACCTTTGGAGAAGTATAGGAAGGTTGTTTACCTTGAACCTAGGGGAGTGGGTAGGTCTGGGCGCTTGGAATCGATGCATGAATATTGCATGGACAAATATGTTCAAGAGCTTGACCATTTTAGGAGGGAACTGGATATTCAGGCTTTTGATTTAATGGGATTTTGCTATTCCGGATTCATTGCCATGAAATATGCCTTGAAACATCAACAATACTTGAACCATTTGATCCTGATCTCTACTCTTCCCAAATTTGGTTATCCTGGATATCAAGATTGGGTCATAAACCGCAGTGGGTATGCCAATATGGTGAAAAAGAATGAGGAGATCAATAATGGCATTTTGGAAGGCGAAGAGCGGTTAAAAGAAGAAAAGAAGAACTGGTTTTCTTTGACTTTCTATGAATATGAAAAGCACAAGGCAAATTTTGAAAGAGTAATGGACAACACCATCTTTTCGGAGCTTCCACTTCAACAGTTCAATACAGTGGACAGCCGAAGTTATAATGTTTTGGATTCCATTCACCTCATTCATACCAAAACCCTTATACTATATGGGAAGGATGACTTTCCTCCTGTTGTTTATGGTTCCAAGGATATCAATAGTAGGATAGAAGGTTCAAAGATTGTTGAATTAGAAAAGAGTGCCCATTGGCCTTTTATTGAACAGCCCGAGTTGTTCTTTGCAGAAACCATTAGTTTTTTAGAAAAATGAGTGCGAATTTGAAAAAATGAATACACCAAGGGGCGACGCGAAACAAAATGCAGATTGCCGCAAGTCTTGAACTGCCATTGTAGCATTGCCTATTTCTTTTCTTTTTAATAAGGTTGTAATCAAAATTTTGGCGACATGAAAAAGTTATCAGTATGGCTATTTGTTTTGCTTGTTGCCCCCGTTTTGTTTCCCGGCAACAAAGAACTTTCCGCCCAGAAGATTGCTGGGTGGTTTTTAGCCGGAGATCAAAGGGAGAGTTACCTCGTAGGCTTGGATAAGTCCATTTTCAAAACAGGTGCTTCGAGTGCATTCATTGAATCCCTTGAAGATACAGTTCAAAGCTTTGGAACCATCATGCAAACATGCCGGGCAAATGAATTTTTGGGGAAGAGGATTAAAATGGCTGCCTATATTAAGACGGAGGCAGTTACCGATTGGGCCGGAATGTGGTTTCGTGTAGATTCCTATTCATTCCCGACGGAAGAACCGTTGAGTTTCGACAATATGGCCGATAGGCCTATTAAAGGCAATACTGATTGGACAATATATGAAATTATTATTGATGTGCCGGAAGAGAGCGCAACCCTGAATTTTGGAGTCCTGTTGAGTGGAACGGGAAAGGTTTGGTTCGACAATGTCCGGATTGATGCCGTGTCGGAATTGGCAGCTGACACAGGCCGCGTGGTTTTTGTGAACAGGCACCCCATCAATCTAGATTTTGAAGGTGGCCAATGATGAACTCCATCCTGTTCTTCTCAAGGTGAGGCGATTGTTTTGGCATTTAACAATCATTTAAACACTGGTTCAACAATAGCTCGTATGGATTTGGGTGCTGAAAATAAAAGGAAATTGTTATTTATTGTTCCTAATATTGTTTTGTCAATTATATTAATGGTATTCTATTTTATTAACAATGAGCCAGGTTTCCCATACTCATTGATACCTTCTTATTTTTTCGGAGTTATAGCTGCTATTTTCTCAATGTATGTTATTCATCCAAAGGTAAAATCCGGTGCATATAATCGTAAATTAATTAAAAAATTTAATCTCGCAGTTTTAATCTTAACAATTTTAATTGTTGTATTATTAGTTGCACATAACCTTGGTTTTTTTACCACAAAATAATCAACGTTTGGTATCACGGTCAAAATGCATAGCGGTTTTAATGGGTATGTAATTTTATTATCGCTTTTAATTCTAGAATAAAATGTGATGAATAATAAAAATATTGCCAAATGTAATTTAGCGTTAGCTTCATTGATAGCTATATTGGCAATTTTCTATGAATCAATAAGGGTATTTGCATTAATAGTTTTCTTATCTGCTTTAGGAATATATGTATATCATGCATTTATTAAAAAGGATAATTTTACTTTAAATCGAAAAAAAGCTTTTTTAACAATTCTAATCGCACTTATTATATGCATATCCTTAGTTGTAATTACATATTTTGTTGTGACTTTTGATATTTTTCTTATCATTTCGGGTATAATTTTTTGTATTGGTGGTATTGTAACATTAATACTACTACCGCAAACTCGTTGTGATAATTAAATATGATTGTCTATTAACCAAATGTCATTGCTTCAATATTCATATCAAGAATATTGAAGCAACTTGTAATAATATGAATAGCAATAGGTTGTTTTGCTACAAAATTCACTCCACTTGATGATATAGTTAGCAACTATTATGAATAGTTATGATTTCAGTCAATCATATTATTGCTTGCATAAGCTGTTTATTCTGAAGAAGGTTTATAAAAGCATTCTTAATCACTGTAAACGGGGCGAAATCATTCATCACGTTCAAAACCAACCTCCGAAAGTCAATTTGCACAGGCATAACAGGGGAGTAGTCTTAGGCTAACCACGAATCGAAGATCTACATCGTCAATTTAACGAATTTGACAAATCAAAATTGATCCTTGGTTTTGACATTAATGGTCATTAAGGAAATCTTCGGCGTTTCGGGCTTCTTATATACTCTAGTTTTACAAACAAAACAAACCCGCCACGAAGTGATTCCGGGGCAGGTTTGAAGTGATATATAGCCTTTTAGCGAGCCAGTTTGGCGATCTCGGCCAGCCCGATATCCTTGAGCTTGTATTTCTGTATCTTGCCACTGGCGGTCTTGGGGAAGTCGTCCACGAAGAAGACGTGCTTGGGAATCTTATACCGGGCAATCTTTCCGCGGCAGTACTCCTGCACCATCTCTTGGGTGAGGGAGGTTTCCTTCTTCAATTTGATGAAGGCGCCCACGATCTCGCCATACTTGGCATCGGGGATGCCCACCACTTCAATCATCTCCACCTGGGGCATCTGGTAGATGAAATTCTCGATCTCGCGCGGGTAGATGTTCTCGCCGCCTCGGATGATCATATCCTTGATGCGGCCGGTGATGCGGTAGAACCCGTTTTCGTCCTGGATGGCCAGGTCGCCCGAGTGGAGCCAGCCCTCGGCATCGATGGCATTGCGGGTGGCCTCCTCGTTCTTGTAGTAACCCTTCATCACATTGTAGCCGCGGCAGCAAATCTCGCCCTGCTTTCCGGGAGGGCATGGTTCGCCCGTCTCCGGGTCGAAAATCTGTACCTCAACATTGGGGAAGTTAACACCCACCGTGGTGGCTCGTATCTCCGGTGAATCGGTGATGCGGGTGGCAGTCATGCCGGGAGAGGTCTCTGTGAGGCCATATACGCTGATGATGTCCTTGATGTTCATGCGCGCCATCACCTCCTTCATGGTCTCGATGGGGCATAGTGCCCCGGCCATGATGCCCGTGCGCAGCGAGGAGAGGTCGAACATATTGAACATGGGGTGGTTGAGTTCGGCAATGAACATGGTGGGGACGCCATAGAGCGCCGTGCACTTCTCCTTCTGCACCGAAGCCAGTACCAGCAGCGGGTCGAAATCCTCGACAACCACCATGGTGGCGCCGTGGGTGACGATGGCGCACAAGGCCAGCACGCATCCGAAGCAGTGGAAGAAAGGGACGCACACCAGCAGCCGCTCGCGGTCGGTGTAGTGCATGCACTCGCCAGTAGTGTATCCGTTGTTCAGGATGTTGTGGTGGGTGAGCATCACCCCCTTGGGGAACCCAGTGGTGCCCGAGGTGTATTGCATGTTCACCACGTCGTGGCACGTCACCGAGTCGGCAATGGCACGGAAGGCCTGGTCGTTCTGGTGCTGACCCAGCAGCATCAATTCGGGGGTGGTGTACATGCCGCGGTGTTTCTCAGGGCCGATAAACACCACATTCTTCAGTTCGGGGAACTTGGGGGAGTTGAGCGTGCCCCGCATTTGCTCCTTCAGTTCGGGCACCAGCTCGAAGGTCATGTTCACATAGTCGCTGTCGCGGTACCCGTTGATGATGCACAGGGTGTGGATGTCGGCATTGCGGAGCAGGTAATCGAGCTCGGCCAGCTTGTAGTTGGTGTTGATGGTCACCAGCACCGCGCCCAGCTTGGCGGTGGCAAACATAAAGGTGCACCAGTCGGGCACATTGTTGGCCCAGATGCCCACTTTGGATCCTTTGGTGACGCCGATGGCCATCAGCCCCTTGGCCAGCTCATCCACCCGCTGGTTGAAGGCGTGGTAGGTGAAGCGCAGGTCGCGGTCGGGATAGACGATGAACTCCTGTTGTGGCGTTTCAACGGCATATTTCTCCAGGATGCTGCCTAAAGTATGATTGAGTAGTTGCATGAGGTTTTGCTTATAAGGGGACATAAATCACCGCCAGCACCTTGGCTTGGGCGTTGTTGTTCGACTTCACCTGGTGCTCCACGATGGAGTCGAGGTAGATGCTGTCGCCCACGGATAGGGTGTAGGTGTCCTTACCATATTTCACCTCGATTTCGCCCTCCAGCACATAGAGGAACTCCTCGCCCTCGTGCGACGAGAAACCAGCACTCTGGGGATTGAGCGGGTCGATGGTGACCACGAAGGGTTCCATGTGGCGGTCGTTCTTGTCGGGTGCCAGGGAGAAGAAATTGAGGTTGGCCTTCAGCTCCTTGTTGTTGATGCAATTGATGGTTTGCAGGTACTCATTGGCCCTCACTAGGGTTGGTCCCAAGGTTTGCTGGTCGTCGAGGAAAGTGCCCAGTCGCACGCCCATGGCGCGGGCAATGCGGATGAGGATTCCCAAGCCGGGTGCCGTTTGGTTGGATTCGATGGCGGCAAACTGCTCCAGCGAAAGGTGTGAGCCGTGGGCCACATCGTGCTGCGAAATCTGTTTCGACTCGCGGATCTGTTGGATCTTGCTCCCTACATTAAATTTAACGGTCATAACGTATTGATTACGGTTGATAATTTTACAATGCTTTACTTAAGCACCTGAATGACAAACCCGTTTGATGATAAATATTCCATTTTTCCGCTGTAAAAGTAGTAATATGTAAGATGTAAAGAAAATATTTTTATGATTTTTCACAGATGGCCGTTTAGGGAGCAGTAGTCAGAGTTGCAAAGTCTAAAAGTCCTATAGTCGATTTGTTCGGCATATTTTGAGTGGCCGATTATTAGCATCTAAGCCTCACACGTCCCGGAGGGACAGCTTAATTCAGCCCGAGGCATCGCCTCGGGGACAGGCCAACCATTATAAACGCCCTAGAGGGGCAGCTTATATTTGTTAGGCAAAGGATTTAATCACAATGTATTAAGCCGCCCACCTAGGGCTCATTCATCACTATTTCAATCTATCCCGGGACGTTGCCCCGGGCTGAATTATGTATGGCCTCCAGCCATTAAGGGCTTTCTTCCCATGTTCAACCCGCTTCGGGGTTGGATTGCGATGAGCTACTAAGCCTGCGGATTCCATCCGCGGTTAATCACATTATGGCCTCCGGCCATCTCGGCATATTTTGAGTGGCCGATTATTAACATCTAAGCCTCACCCGTCCCGGAGGGACAGCTTAATTCAGCCCGAGGCATCGCCTCGGGGACAGGTCAACCATTGTAAACGCCCTAGAGGGGCAGCTTATATTTGCTAGGCAAAGAATTTAATCACAATGTATTAAGCCGCCCATATAGGGCTCATTCATCACTATTTCAATCTATCCCGGGACGTTGCCCCGGGCTGAATTATGTATGGCCTCCAGCCATTAAGGGCTTTCTTCCCATGTTCAACCCGCTTCGGGGTTGGATTGCCGCTGGGCTCCCAAGCCCGCGGATTCCATCCGCGGTTAATCACATTATGGCCTCCGGCCATCTCGGCATATTTTGAGTGGCCGATTATTAGCATCTAAGCCTCACACGTCCCGGAGGGACAGCTTAATTCAGCCCGAGGCATCGCCTCGGGAACAGGCCAACCATTATAAACGCCCTAGAGGGGCAGCTTATATTTGTTAGGCAAAGAATTTAATCACAATGGATTAAGCCACCCATCTAGGGCTCATTCATAACTATTTCAATCTATCCCGGGACGTTGCCCCGGGCTGAATTAGCTATGACTTTCAGCCAATAATGGCTTTTGTACCGGTTCAACCCGCTTCGGGGTTGGATTGACGTTGAACTTCCAAATCCGCGGATTCCATCCGCGGTTAATTATATTCAAGGCCTTCGGCTTTGTTGGCTGATTTGGACGTGACCAATTTATTCATGTCCTGAAAGGACAAACCTTCATAACCCAGGGGCATCGACCCTGGGAGAGTCCTACGCAACTGTCACTGCCTGTAAGGCAGGACTCTTACCACCGTCTTGCCTTTCAGGCAAAGGCTTATTATTACTGGCTTCCCCAGGCTGCGCTGTGCTTGCTTGGGGTTATGATAGTCAAGTCTTTCAGACTTGCTTTCATAGGGTGCTAAGATCGCATCATCCGGCTGGAGTTGGGAGCGGTCAAATATGCTGTTCTTGCTTAAGGCTACCATTCTATTGCCGCTCTGCGGCAAACTCCAATTATTAAATCACCCCATGAGCAAATTAGCATATTATAACATTAACACATTTTTGCTATATTCGTAGCCGTAGTTTAACTAAACCATGATCATTATGGAAGCAACAATAGGAAGCCGGGTAGAGCACCCACGCTATGGCGAAGGCATTGTTTCGGCCGTGAAGCTCAATGCCTACGAGATATTTTTTGAGCAGGGCGGAAAGATCGAGATACTCAAGTCGAACAGCGACTTGGTGGTGAAGAGCCAAGGGGAGGCTATGGCCGTTCAGATGCCATCGGCCAAGGAGATTGCCCAGGCAGTGGCTATGGTGTTGGACCAATACCAGGTATTGCCAGCCACGGTAGAACTTGGTAAAAAATGGGAGGGGGGCAAGCTGGTGCTGGTGCCGGGTGCCGCCAACGTGCAGTCGAAGGAAGTGCCCATCGAAACCTTTTTCCACAAGATCGTGATGTTGCGCGACCGGTTGCGGGTTTTGGAGCAGCAGATCAATGCCCATGCCGTCCTCACCGATGAGGAGAAGGTCAACCTCCAGCAATACATCACACGCTCTTATGGCTCCTTGACCACCTTCAACGTCCTCTTTGCCGATAAGGCCGATTACTTTGTGGGGGCGGGCAAGGGTGAATGAGTCCTTGAATCGGTAAAAAAACAACAGTCAACAATGAATTGAAGTTTAGTGCTTTGTCTTTGTGTTGTTGAACTAATTGGCCAAAGAGTTTGGCTTCACGGCGGATAATTATATATTTGTATCCGGCAAATTTATCACAATGGAATATATTGTTTCAGCTCGAAAATACCGTCCATCCACATTCCAATCGGTCGTGGGACAACACAGCATTACCACCACACTTAAAAATGCGGTCAAGAACAGCCAATTGGCACATGCCTACCTGTTTTGTGGACCGCGGGGGGTGGGCAAGACTACCTGTGCGCGTATTTTCGCCAAGACCATCAACTGTTCCAACGTGTCGGCCGATTTTGAGGCCTGCAACACGTGCGAGTCGTGCCGTTCCTTCAACGAAAACCGCTCCTACAACATCCACGAGTTGGATGCCGCCAGTAATAACTCAGTGGACGACATTCGCTCATTAATCGACAAGGTACGCGTCCCGCCGCAGATGGGCCGTTATTCGGTTTATATCATCGACGAGGTTCACATGCTCTCCCAATCGGCCTTCAACGCATTCCTGAAGACCCTTGAGGAGCCGCCGCGTCATGCCATCTTTGTGTTGGCCACCACCGAAAAGCACAAGATATTGCCCACCATCCTGTCGCGATGCCAGATCTTTGACTTCAACCGCATCACCATACAGGACGCCGTGGAGCACTTAAAATATGTGGCCTCCAGCGAGCAGATCACTGCCGATGAGAACGGCTTGAATGTGATTGCCCAAAAGGCAGATGGCGCCATGCGCGATGCCCTCTCCATATTTGACCAGATCGTGGCCTTTTCGGGTAAGAACATCACCTACCAAAATGTGATCGACAATTTGAACGTGCTCGATTACGAGGTATTTTTCAGCATCACCGATGCCCTTTTGGCAGGCGACTACAAACAGTCGCTGCTCAAGTTCGACGACGTGTTGCGCAAGGGATTCGATGCCCAGCATTTTCTGAGCGGGCTCACCAGCCACTTCCGCGATTTGATGGTGTGCAAAGATGCCGTCACCATACAGTTGATGGATGTGGGCGCTTCCATACGGGAAACCTACAAGCAGCAGGCGGCCAAATCGCCCATCGACTTCCTGTTCGAGGCCATTGATGTGGTGTCGAAATACGAGCTGGACTATCGTCTGGCGCGCAACAAGCGGCTGCATGTTGAGTTCTGTCTGTTGAAACTGTCGCGTTTGATCTCCGAAAAAAAAAAGTAGTCACCACTGATGGTGCAGCGCCCAAGCCCCAAGGAGCTTCAATAACTGCACCAAGCGGAGGGAGCAAAACATTGGAGATCAAAATACCGGCTTACAGTGCCCCCACGTCTAAAAGTGCGGTGGCCGAGTCGAACGGCATATCCGGCATCCCCTCCATCTCCTTGAGGGGACTTGCTTCCTCTGTGATGCAACCGGCCAAGAACGAATCATCCACCACACATAATACTGTCCAACAACCCCTTCAACAGGAGAACTGGAATGAGCCGGTGAGCGAGGAGCAGGTTCAAAAAAACTGGATCCGTTACGCCCGATCCATCGAGGATCAAAACCCGCGTCTCTACAGCATGATGTACAATCAGGTGCCCAAGTTGAAGAACGGCTCCGAAGTGTGGCTCAAGCTGAAGAATGCCACCCAGGAGGTGGAGATCCAGCAGGAGAAATCGGCTATATTTAGCTTCCTCAAACGGGAATTGAAAAACTCTCACCTGGTGTTGAAAGTGGAGATGGAGGCCGACGATGCGAAAAGCCAGCGCGTGTTTACGGCAGCCGACAAATTGAAGATGATGATTGAAAAAAATCCTGCATTGATGAACTTGAAGCAACAATTTGGCCTCGACCTGGAATAGCGTTCCGGGTTGAAACAATTTTGCCGTTTCGTTTGTCTATGATATCGAGCCTATTATCAACCATTATAAACCCGCCAAAGCATGGATAAGATTAAAGTAAAGAATCCAATTGTGGAATTGGATGGTGACGAGATGACGCGTGTCATCTGGAAAATGATTAAGGATCAGCTGATCCTGCCATATCTTGACCTAGACATCCTCTATTACGACCTAGGGATGGAGAACCGCGATGCCACCGACGACCAAGTTACCATCGATGCCGCGCTGGCCATCAAAAAGCACCATGTGGGCATCAAATGCGCCACCATCACCCCCGATGAGCAACGCGTCCAGGAGTTCGGCCTCAAGAAGATGTGGAAATCGCCCAATGGCACCATTCGTAATATTTTGGACGGCACCGTATTTCGCGAGCCCATCATCATGCAAAACGTGCCACGCCTGGTCACCACCTGGAAATACCCCATCGTGATCGGCCGTCATGCTTATGGCGATCAATACCGAGCCACCGACTTCACCACCAAAGGCAAGGGAACCCTGACCATGAAATTCACCCCCGACGATGGCGGTGAAACGGTGGAGTACGTGGTGCACCAATTCGTGGGCGATGGCGTTGCCATGGGGATGTTTAACACCGACGAATCTATACGCGGGTTTGCCCATGCCTGTTTCAATCAAGCACTATTGAAAGGGTGGCCTCTTTACCTTTCGACCAAGAACACCATCCTCAAGCAATACGATGGACGTTTTAAAAATATTTTCCAGGAGATTTACGAGTCCGATTACAAGGCGCAGTTCGAAGCCTTGGGCATCACCTATGAGCACCGACTGATCGACGACATGGTGGCGGCAGCCCTCAAGTGGGAAGGCCGTTTTGTATGGGCCTGCAAAAACTACGATGGCGATGTGCAGTCGGACACCTTGGCACAGGGTTTTGGTTCCTTGGGGTTGATGACCAGCACGCTGATCACCCCCGACGGGCAGACCATGGAAGCCGAGGCGGCCCATGGCACCGTGACGCGTCACTACCGCATGCACCAGCAGGGCAAGCCCACCTCTACCAATCCCATTGCCTCCATCTTCGCCTGGACACGTGGTTTGGCCTTCAGGGGTAAGTTGGACGAGAACCATGCCTTGATGAATTTCTGCGAGGTATTGGAACAGGTGTGCATCGACACCGTGGAGGCAGGTCAGATGACCAAGGATTTGGCTTTGTGCATTTATGGCGAAAAGCTTCAGCCATCGCACTACCTCACCACCGAGGCGTTCATGCAAACCCTCCAGGAGAATTTGCAAGCACGATTATCATAAACAAAAAAGAGCTGCCGGGGCAGCTCTTTTTGTATGTTATTTCTTTGGTAACTCTTTCTCTTTCAGTCGATCGCCTGTCTGATTCACAATGCTCCGGTAATACTCCTCGGAATAACCAGGGAATTGAGGTCCGGCAGGGTTGCCATGCGGGTTGCGCAGGAACTCGCCATCCTTTTCGGGATGGAGGTTGCCATCCAGGTACTTGACCGTCAGGAACTCGCCCAATCGCTTCCATCGGGCCACCACATTTTGTGCCTGATTGACCGAAAAATCGGTCAGAAATTTGCGGGCAGCCTGTGGATCCTTGTCGTACATGGCCAGGGCAGCGGCATCTACACCTGCCACATAAGCTTTCATCTGGGATTCCAATTCGGTTTGCACCTTTTTGATGTCCTCGATCATGAAGCTGTATTTGTGGTAAGCCATATTGGACACCCAGTTGAAGATCCAGAAAGCGGAATTCCAGCTGAAAGTCAGCATGTCGCCATTGCCAACCGAAAACTCATACGGTGTTTTTTCAATGCCACAGTACATAGGCACCAAAACTGAAGAGGCAGCATCGTCCACACCAAACCAAAGTATCCCGCCGATATGAGCTGGCATCCAATGACGCATCTGGGCAACGAACCAGAAGCCTGTTTGCTGGGTGGCAATGGCACGCTCGTTGAAATAGGTCTCCCCATCCACTTTGAAAGTCATTGGGCGCCAGCGGTATGGCACCTTATAGGAGCCAGCCCCGATGTCTTGGGTCATGTCCAGGTCGGTTCCCTCGTAATGGTCGCGCATGATGTTGGCCACATCGTTTTGTGAGATCTTGTGTGAGGGCTTGATGTAGAGCGGCATGCGGGTGAGGGATTCACCTTTGGCATAAGAGGCAAACTTGTCCATCTCGGGGTTCATGATGCGGAAGGCACTCCACACCCTAGCCTCGCAAAAGCGCAAGGCACCAAAATCAAGCGGCGCATAAGTGTCTGAAAAGCTGAACTCCTTGTTTTTCCCGTTGAAATAACCCTTCTCGCGGGCGAAGGCAATCACATCCTCCGCGAAGAGGCAATTTTCCGGGTCGTTGAGTGGGAATGTGGTGATGCGGGCCTGGTTGGCATGGGCCGACACGTAACCATCGGGGATGCGCACGGCTACCCAGACGGCACCCTTGTTGCCCACGCCCTTGCCAATCATCTCCATGATCCAGGCTTCATAGGGGTCGGCAATGGAGAAGGACTCCCCGCTGCTGTGGTAGCCATACTCCTTCACCAACGAGGTCATCACTTCAATGGCCTCGCGGGCTGTTTTGGCACGCTGGAGGGCAATATAGATCAGGCTGCCGTAATCCATGATGCCGGTTGAATCGACCAACTCGGGGCGGCCGCCATAGGTGGTTTCGGCAATGGTGAGCTGGTGCTCATTCATATTCCCGATGACCGAGTAGGTTTGTTCCACCTGTTTGATTTTGCCGAGATACTTTCCGGTATCCCACTCGTAAATGTCGAGCAAGGCATTGGGGGCATGTTTCTGCGCCGGCCAGTGATACAGTTCGCCGTACAGGGTATGCGAATCTGCAGAATAAGACACAAAGGTGCTGCCATCGGCCGAAGCACCTTTTGTTACCAGCACATTGGTACATGCATTAGCCTCGGGAATGCTCGCCAAGCCAGCTGCTGCCATCAGTAGTGCGGTGACCACAATTGGTTTCATCATAAGCTTTATCTGTTAATTGTTGATAATAGAAATTCAAAATGCTAAACTACAAATATAACTTTTTGCCAGGGTTACCCTATGAGTTTTATTAGGGTTTTTGGTAAAAAACGAACCGTTGAGGCGGAAGGATAAGCAGGCCGTGGCGTTGATGATTATCCAATTCTAGTGACCTTAACGCGTTTTGCGAGGATGGGCTGTGTTAATTTCGCTGTGGATTGGGGTGAAAGAACTCATTATTGGCGTTAGATTATGTTGATTGGGCGCTTTGAGCTCTTTCAAATGGCATGGCATCATGTTTTTCGGCGTTATTTGGCTCCACTTTGGAAAGCAAAAGTTCCAGCAGCGGCAACATTTGTTGCAATCCGCCGATATTGATGATGAAACTCCAGAAATCTTCAAACTTTTTCCAGCCCCCGGTATAAAACAGGTGCTTCAGTTGATGCCTAAACGAATCGTGGGTGAAGGCGGCTTTTAGGACATTGTTCCATTTATAGAACTCATCATAGGCCCATTGGTAGCCATTTTCCAGCTCTTGTGGTGTCAGTTTCAAGGGTTGGTAAACCACATGGCGGGTGTCGTACAAATCCCAATCATTGGTAAGGATCCGTCCTTCATTTCGCAAGGCGTCGTGGAGCCTGGTGCCAGGATAAGGAGTGAGGATGTGATAGGTTGTGGTGGTGATGGCATTTTGGATGCCCCAGTCGACAGTTCTTTTGAACACATCCTGATCATCGTGGTCAAGCCCGAAGACAAAACTGCCATTGATCATGATGCCCAAATCGTGCAGTCTCTGAACAGCCCGTTCATAATTGATCTTGAGATTTTGGAGCTTGTTGCTCTGTTTGAGGTTTTCGTGGGAGAAAGTTTCGAAACCAACAAACAGGCTCCTTAATCCTGCCTCAGCCGCTTTTTCGATCAAATTGCCCTCCAGAATGGATTGGACTTTGGCCGCCCCTTGGAAAACCCTGTTCATGCCCATCATCCCATCAAAGAGTCCGGTGGCCAGTTTCGGATTTCCAAGCAAATGGTCATCCAGAAAATAGAGGTGCTTGCCCGGCAAGCGGGATATTTCTAGGAGTATCTCATCCACCCGCTGAGTGTAAAAGGATATTCCACCTTTGTAAAATGAGTCCTTGTAACAAAAATCGCAATGGTGGGGGCATCCCCTGGAAATCACAATGGAATTTGGAACCAAGTATTTCCCTCTTTTGATCAGGTCACGGCGGATTTGGGGTAAATTTTCAATGGTTCTTTTGTGTGTGGAAACATAACGTTTTCTTGCGCGGTTTGCCCGGAGGTCCACTAAAAATTCCGGAAAGGTTTGTTCGGCAGGGCCAATGAAAATGGTGTCGGCAAATTGGGCCGCTTCATTGGGTAGGGAACTCACATGCAATCCACCAAGCGCCACAAAAATCCCCCTTGAACTGTACTGGCGGGCTATGGCATAAGCCCTGCTGGCATTGGTGATGTACACTTGGATGATGACCAGGTCGGGCGTGTCATGGATGTTCAATTTCTCAACATGCTGATCCTGGATCTCCACATCATCGCTGTCGTCGAAAAAAACCGCTAATGTTGCCAAGCCTAGTGGTGGGAAAAGAGAATATTTGATTGGCCGCCAAAATGGACTTTTGGCCTCGGCTAGGGAAGGCAATATCAGTTTTGCTTTCATCGATTAATGGTTGGCTATTTCGAAACGGAATATTAGGTTGCATGATTCCATAAAGAAACAAAAAATAGGAATTAGTTGTTATAAATGGCTGCATGAATCCAATCTTTTGATTGTAATTAATCCTCGTGGGGATCGTTCCAAATATCCAATTCTGGAGGCCTTAACGCGTTTTGCGAGAATCATTCCTTTAATATTTCCTGGATGAGAGGGGTGAATGGTGGAATTATCTGTTCTAAATTATGTTGCATAAAATTGTCATTGAACACAAATCGGTGCGTGAAGCCCGATTAAACGGTCAATTTGGCCTGTTCGAACAGTTTCAAGTAGGCTCATAAAATAATAAAAGATATTTTCATCTTAAAATATTGTGATTAAAGTATTTATTATCAGGTTGTTTGTGGTTGATCCATTTAAAAATCAAGAACAACCAAAACCATTGTGTGGATACATTGTTTATAAGAATACCATTAAAAATGAAATTGCAAAACACATTAATATGTCAACATTTCAAATATTGATGCCCAAGATGGGCGAAAGTGTAGAAGAAGCCACCATCACCAAATGGTTTGTATCGGTGGGCGACACCATTTCCGAAGACGATGTCCTGCTGGAAATCGCCACCGACAAAGTCGATTCTGAAATTCCATCCCCAGTGGCCGGGGTGGTTTCCGAGATTCTATACCAAGTTAACGATGTGGTGGCGGTGGGCAAACCCGTGGCCATCATCTCCCTGGATGGGGTGGTGGAAACAACGGCTGCACCGAAGGCCGAAACCACCGCAGATGGTGACCAGCCGGAGGTACCAGCCCAAGCAGCACCCAGTGCAGTTGAAAACGAAGAGCAAGTAGAGGGCACCCGCTTCTATTCGCCTCTGGTGCGCAGCATGGCCAAGGCCGAAAACATCAGCATGGCTGAGCTGGAGCGCATCGAAGGCACTGGCAAGGAAGGTCGGGTGACCAAGGATGACTTGCAGAAATACCTCCTTAACCGCAATGCAGCTGTTCCTCAGGCAACATCAACACCAGCCGCTTCAGTGGTGGCCGACAAACCCAAAGAGCCCACCCCGTCCGCAGCAACGGCTCAACCTGCCGTCAAAGCACCACAAAAAGTGTCGGTGTCGGTGAGTGCAGGCGACGAGATTGTGGAGATGGATCGCATGCGCAAGCTGATAGCCGAGCACATGGTGATGTCTAAACAAGTATCGCCTCACGTCACCGGCGTGGTGGAGGTAGATGTGACCAACATCGTGCTGTGGCGCGAGAAAAATAAGGATCTGTTCCTAAAGAAATACGGGGAGAAAATCACCTACATGCCCATCTTCACCGAAGCCACCGCCAAGGCGCTGCGCGATTTCCCTGGCGTGAACGCATCGGTGGACGGGGAGCGGATTATCCTGCGCAAAAACGTCAACATCGGTATTGCCGTCTCGCTGCCATCGGGTAACCTGATCGTGCCAGTGATAAAGCAGGCCGATATGAAAAACCTGGTGGGGCTCACCACCGACCTGAACTCCCTGGCCGACCGTGCCCGCAACAACAAGCTCTCGCCCGACGAGATCCAAGGCGGCACCTTTACCATCACCAACTTCGGCTCGTTCCGCAACATCATTGGCACCCCCATCATCAACCAGCCCCAGGTGGCCATTTTGGCAACCGGAAGCATCGAGAAGAAACCGGCAGTGGTGGAAACCCCCACCGGTGATGTGATTGCCATCCGCCACAAGATGTTCCTTTCGCTGTCGTACGACCACCGCATTGTGGACGGTTCGCTGGGGGGGAATTTCCTGCGTCGCATTGCCGACTACTTGGAAGCCTTCGATTTATCACGGGAAGTTTAACCACATATACAAACATCATGAGTGTCACTAATAAAACAGTACCCCAACTATATGCCATCACCAAAACCGACAAGGACACCTTGTTGAAATGGTACCACCTGCTCTTCCTGGGGCGCACCCTCGACGACCGGGCACCCAACTACCTCAAGCAGGCCATCGGGTGGAGCTACCATGCCCCGGCTGCAGGCCACGATGGCATCCAACATGCCATTGGGCAGGTGTTCGACCGCACCAAGGATCACCTCTTCCCGTACTACCGCGATATGCAGACCGCCATTTCGGCCGGCATGACCGCCGAGGAGATCATCCTTAACGGCATCAGCAAAGACGCCGATGTGGCAGGTGGCGGGCGGCACATGTCGAACCATTTCGCCAAACCGGCTTGGAACATCCATAACGTATCTTCTTGCACCGGCAACCACACCCTCCATGCAGTAGGTGTGGCCAGGGGATTGAAGACCTATGGCAAAAAAGGCGTAGCTATCTCTTCGCAGGGCGAATCGTCGGTTTCCGAAGGGTATGTGTACGAAGCCATCAATGGCGCCTCCAGGGAGCAACTGCCGGTGGTTTTTGTTTTCCAGGACAACGGTTACGGCATTTCAGTGCCCAAAAAGGATCAGTCGGCCAACCGCAAGGTGGCCCGCAACTTCGAAGGCATCAAATACTTGCGCACCCTCTATTGCAACGGTAAAGATGTGTTCGACTCCATGAACACCATGGCCGAAGCCGTCCGTTGGGCCGAAGAGAATCAGAAACCGGTGATCGTGCATGCCAACTGCGTGCGCATCCATTCCCATTCCAATTCGGATCGGCATGAGCTCTACCGCGACGACAACGAATTGGGGTATGTGAAGGAGTATGACCCGCTGGCCAAATACCGGAGGTTGTTGATCCGGTATGAGCGTGCCACGGAAGAGGAGCTGCAGGCCATTGAAAAAGAGGTGGCTGAAATCGTCAAAGATGCGCACCGCAAAGCTCTGGCAGCCCCGCATCCCGACCCTGCATCCATCCACGACTTTGTGCTGCCGCCAGCCTACCCGGCCGCCAAATACCCCGATGGCACCCACCAACACCAAGGGGAGCCGCAAAAGCTTATTCAGGGGTTGAACGAGACCCTGAAGGCCGAGTTCCGGCACAATCCTGACACCTACCTCTGGGGTCAGGACATTGCCAACAAGGAAAAAGGTGGCATCTTCAACGTCTCCAAGGGTATGCAGCAGGAGTTCGGTCCCAAGCGGGTGTTCAACGCGCCCATCGCCGAGGACTTCATCATGGGCACTGCCAATGGTATGTCGCGCCTGGACAAGAAGATCCGCATCGTAGTGGAAGGAGCCGAATTTGCCGACTATTTCTGGCCGGCCATGGAGCAGTTTGTAGAGACCACCCACGAGTATTGGCGCACCAAAGGGCAATTTTCGCCCAACATTGTGGTGCGGCTGGCCTCGGGCGGCTACATCGGTGGTGGTTTGTACCACTCCCAAAACATTGAAGGGGCACTGACCACCTTCCCAGGTGTGCGCGTGGTTTATCCATCCTTCGCCGATGATGCGGCTGGATTATTGCGCACAGCTATGCGCAGCGAGGGGATGACCCTCTTTATGGAGCCCAAGGCGCTCTACAACTCGCCCAAGGCTGCCACACCCATCCCCGACGACTTCGAAGTACCTTTTGGCAAGGCTCGCATCCGTCGCCAAGGGAAGGACCTGACCATCGTCACCTACGGCAACACCACCCACCTATGTCTGGATGCTGCCGACAAACTGGCACAGGAAGGGAAAGCCGATGTGGAGGTGATCGACATCCGTTCGCTGGTTCCCCTTGATATGGAAACCATCATCGCCTCCATCCGCAAAACAGGCAAAGTGCTGGTGGTGCATGAGGACAAAGTATTTGCAGGCTTTGGAGGTGAAATAGCAGCCATCATCGCCTCCGATGCCTTCGAACTGCTGGATGCGCCAGTGAAACGTGTGGGATCGGAATTCACCCCCGTGGGCTTCAACCGCATTCTTGAAGCTGCCGTGCTGCCTAACATGCAGAAGATCTATGATGCTGCCGCCGATTTACTAAAATATTAAAAGCGAAAAAATGAAAAAAACAGCCATATTTTACAGTTTCCGCTCGGTGAAATCGCAGCAACAAGCCAAGAAAATCATCAAGGCCATTGGTGTGACGGTTGACGAAGTGGATTTGGACGCCATCACCAAGGATATTTTCATGGGATACGACAACTATGTGTTGGCCGTGCCCACTTGGTTCGATGGGGAGTTGCCCAACTATTGGGATGAATTCCTGCCTGCCATAGAGGGGGAAAGCTTCAAGGGGAAAAAATTTGCCATCTTTGGCGGGGGCGACCAGAAGGGATACCCCGAAAATTTTGTGGATGGCATTGGCGTGATGGCCGAATTTTTGGAAGACCGACATGGTAAGATCGTGGGGATGACCTCCTGTGAAGGTTATTCATTCGAGCGCAGCCGAGCCCAGCGGGGAGACCAGTTTCTGGGGTTGGCCCTTGATATTGAAAACCAGGCCGCCATGACCAAGGAGCGGATAGAAAAGTGGGGGCAGCAGCTTCAAAAGGAATTCAAATAAGTAGGGCACCCGTCCCGTTGTCAATATTGTGGACGGCCTGTGGCAAGAGTTGCTTCAGGCCGTTTCTTTATTTGTAATGCAGAGGATTGGGCGTTCTCAACAGCACGCGGTGAGGTGTTCGAGCAGGATTTTGATGCCGATGGCCACTAGGATAATGCCGCCCACCAGTTCGATCTTGGTGCCGCACACATTGCCCAATTTGACGCCCAACGTCAGGCCGCCTAAGGAAAAGATAAAAGTAATCAGTCCGATGACAAAGGCCGGCATCAGGATGGCATAATCCAGAATGCTGAAACTCAATCCAATGGCCAGCGCATCGATGCTGGTGGCAAAGGCCAGCGTGGTGATGGTGCGGTTGCAGTAGGGGTTGATGGCCGGTGCATCGGTCTGCTTGTCGATGGCTTCCCAAATCATTTTGCCGCCGATGGCACACAGCAGGATAAAGGCAATCCAGTGGTCGAAACGTTTGATATAAGGTTCGAAGTAAACGCCGGCCAACCATCCGATGATGGGCATCACCCCCTGGAAGAGGGCAAAGAGCAGACTTATTTTCCCCATCTGCCTGAGCCTAACCTTCTTCATGGCCAAACCAGCCGAGATGGAAACAGCAAAGGAGTCCATTGCCAAGGCAATGGATATCAGGATGAGGGAGAGAAGCGTCATTATTTTTTTTTGCAAAAATAGGATTATTTGCAGTAATGCGGCAACAAACCAGGAGAGAAGGAAAAAATAAAATAAAATACCAATTTTTTTGGATAAAGAAAAACAAACCCCTATCTTTGCAACCGCAAAAAAGAAAATAAGAGTTGACTCAGTAGCTCAGTTGGTAGAGCACATCACTTTTAATGATGGGGTCCTGGGTTCGAGCCCCAGCTGGGTCACCAAAACAAAAAAAGGCATCAGGTTTTCCTGGTGCCTTTTTTGTTTGGTAGGCTCGATGCTATTTTCCCAGCTTGAGCCACGTAGCCTTATGCCAGAGGAACTCCAGTGGACCCTGTTTGTGCACATTCAACCACCACCAGCTGAAAATTCCTTGTAAAAGGGCCAAACCGCCACCTATAAGTAGGCAATAGGTCGATCCGGTGTATTGGTAGAGCCCAAGACCAAAACCATAGTAGATAATCGTGCCCATCACCGACTGCATCATATAATTGGAGAGACTCATCCGTCCAAGGGGCGAGAAGATCCTGAGTACCTGATGGCCTGATGGCCGTTGGAAAAGGAGGTAGAAGCCTGAAACCAGCACCAGCATAAAAGAAAAGTTATTCCATGAGGCCACCATGGTTTCCAGTGGTCGCCTGGCCGACTCCATGGGAATCCAATCCATCAAGACCCTTTGCGATAGGAACAGCGGGATGAACACCAGGGCAGAAGCCAAAAGCGTCTTAAGCCAAAACACCCGGTTTTGTTCCGATGAAACAAACAGCTGATTCCTGCCTGAGAGCATGCCCAGGATGAAAAGCGCTGCAATCTGGAAGAACCGGCCATTCTCCCACGACCAATTGAGCACGGCCAATTTCCCATTGGTCAGGTTGCTCATCACCGTCTCCACAAACGAACCGCCAGCAAGAAACTCCCCCGAGCGTGCAAAGTAAGCCCAGGATAGTGGGTTTTCCAAAGTCGTGATGGGGTTGAGCACACCCTTAGCCAACAGCCACCACTGGAAAGGTTGAGCCAGTAAAAGTGAGGCCACGACCAAAGCCGACCGGTTGGACAGGCGATTGGCCGGGATCAGTATGAACCCCACCACAGCATAGATGGTCAAGATATCCCCTTGGTAGAGGGTTGAATTGACTAGGCCGAACAGAAAAAGCAGAACCAGCCGCCAGGCGAATCTGCCGTCGAAATTTTGCCCCTTGAGCTTTTGGTTTTCATTTTGGATGTGGAAAGTCAAGCCAAATAGGAAGGCAAAGATGGCATAAGATTTTCCGGCAAAGAGGAAGAACAAAGTGTCCCAAATGGCACCATCGAGCCATACCATCCAAGGCGGCAGTGCAGGGGGCACGAAATAGAAGTCGAAATGTTCGAGGTTGTGCAGAAGCATGATCGAAACAATGGCAAATCCCCTGAGGGCATCCACCACCTGGAGACGAGAAACGGGCATACAGGTTGGTTGTGTTTTTGTTAATGGAAATACGATCTCAAATATAAAGAAAATATCACAACATAATCTATACCCTCAGAACATCCTAATTCACTCAATGTTACCGAGAGGTGGCAAATATCAAAAAAGCAGGTCAGCACCAGGGGAGAGCATTGGAAACCGCAAACAACCAGAAAGGCAGCCAGTGAGTAGCCAAAATGGAAGTCCGCTCCATTGGAACCGGGGTAGCCAAAGATATAAGGGAGTCAGCATAGGAAAATCACGCCAAAGCCCCTACTAAAAGATATCAAATTGCCAACTTTAATCACTGTAAACCAGTATTTTAAATAGAGCATGGTGAAGTATTACTCTAGATCTATAATTACAAATGTGAATTATTGCAGTAAAGCCACCAAATTTGCAAGCATTTTAAAATATATAGCTCTATTAACCAGTAATTTAGCGAGTTTATATAAAGCTAAAATTCTTTACCAGCAACCCCTTGATAACCAGCGGCCATACAAATAAGCCCAAAGCGGCCAACTGGGAGAAACGATAGGGGATAGGGGTATAATTAAAGACTGTTTAACAGCTACTTAATCAAATTTACTTTAATAAAATAATAAAGACCATAAAACAGCTGATAGAATATGAAATAGAATCGCGGCAATAATCCCCATTTGTAAACACAATACCAAATCCACATAATACAAATGTAATTAATGCACAGTTTGCAAAAGTAAATCCTGTTTATTACATTTGTAATGGCTATATCAGCAAAAGCGCAGACCATATCCATATGAAGAGTAGAATACAATCCATTATCCAGCATTACCGGCTGACCCCATCGCGTTTTGCCGACCAGATTGGCGTTCAGCGCTCGGCCGTGTCGCACATTTTGTCGGGCAGGAACAATCCAGGGTTGGACTTTTTGGCCAAGCTAATGGACAATTACCCCGATATTAGTGGCGATTGGTTGATTACCGGCAAAGGGGAGATGCTTAAGAAGAAAGTGCAGAAGCCAGCCTTCGCCGCTACACTCTTCAGCACAGAGCCTCCCGATGTGAAGGATCCAGAGGATCGGGCAGAATACCAGGTGGTTGCCAAGCCCAAGGCGGAAGAGGTTCCCATGGTGCCGCAAAACAGTGCCAGCGCGCTTCCCAGTCAGGCCACCACAGCCAAAAGCATAGCCAGGATCGTTATTTTTTACGACGACCACTCTTTTGAGTCCTACCAGCCCTGATAAATGCCCGATCATTTAGGATAAAAAACGGATTTTCGTATCTTTGCAACGAAAGCGGCGCGTTTACATTTGTAACTTACTGAGCGCCGCACTATTTTGTGAAAAATTGCAACAGGATATGAAACGATTCGTTGAAGAGTTTGAGGTGGTCGCCAACCGGCGGGTCAACCGCGAATATGTGATTCTAACACTCAAGCACCCCGGGGTGCTCCCCCCGATGTTGCCAGGTCAATTTGTGGAGGTGAAGGTGAACAACGCGCCCAACACCTTCCTGAGGCGTCCCATCTCCATACACGATGTGGACATGGACAACAACCAGATTAAGTTGCTCGTAAGGGAGGCCGGTGAGGGCACCCGTGCCATGGGGCTAGAACAACCCGGCAACCAACTCAGTCTGGTTTATCCCCTAGGCAACGGGTTCAGCCTGCCCGAGCGGAAAGATACCAAGCTGCTGTTGGTGGGTGGCGGTTGCGGCATTGCGCCCATGCTTTTCTTGGGTAAGGTGTTGAAATCGAACGGTTATGCACCAGAATTCCTCTTCGGAGCCCGTGATGCTTCCGGGTTGTTAGAACTGGAGGAGTTTGAGCAGTTGGGCAAGGTTCATACCACCACCGAAGACGGTTCGCACGGCACCAAGGGGTATGTGATCCACAGTCCGGTGTTACGCACCCTCCATCCCGACATTGAGATGATTTATACCTGCGGCCCCGATGCCATGATGCGGGTGATTGCCAAATATGCCCGCGAGCATGGCATCCGTTGCGAGGTGTCACTGGAGAACACCATGGCCTGCGGCATTGGCGTCTGTTTGTGCTGCGTGACCGACACCACGCAAGGCCACAAGTGTGTGTGTACGGAAGGTCCTGTATTTGATTCAAAAGAGCTGAAATGGTGAATTTACAAGTCGATTTGAACGGTCTGATCCTTAAAAACCCGGTGATGACCGCCTCCGGAACCTTTGGTTACGGTTATGAATTTGATGATTTTATTGATGTCTCCGCGTTGGGTGGGATTGTTGTCAAAGGCACAACGCTTCACCACCGCGAAGGGAACCCCTATCCCCGCATGGCCGAGACCCCCAAGGGGATGCTTAATGCCGTGGGGCTACAAAACAAAGGGGTTGATTACTTTTGTAAACAAATTAACCCACAACTGGAAGACTACCACACCAACGTGCTGGTAAACGTCTCCGGCTCCACGGTGGAAGATTACGTGGCTACGGCCGAGCGAATCAACGAACTAACCAACATTCCAGGTATCGAGCTCAATATTTCCTGTCCCAACGTCAAGGAGGGCGGCATGGCATTCGGCACCAGCTGTCCGTCGGCCGCCGCGGTGGTGGCAGCGGTGCGACAGGTTTATAAAAGGCATTTGATGGTTAAGTTATCGCCCAATGTGACCGACATCACCGAGATCGCCAAGGCCGTGGAGGCGTCGGGTGCCGATTCTGTCTCCTTAATCAACACGCTTTTAGGCATGGCCATCGATGTCAAGACCAGGAAACCGTTGCTTTCCACCGTCACTGGCGGTTTGTCGGGCCCAGCGGTCAAGCCCGTGGCGCTGCGCATGGTTTGGCAGGTGTTCAATAGCGTGCAAATCCCCGTGGTTGGCTTGGGGGGGATTATGAATGCAACTGATGCCTTAGAATTCATCATTGCTGGAGCCAGCGCCATCCAAGTGGGGACAGCCAACTTCATCGACCCCACCATCACCATTCAGATTGTTGAAGGAATTAAACAATACCTCCTGGATCAAGGGTTGAAGGATGTCAATCAGTTGCGCGGAAGCTTACAAATGTAATTCACAAATGTAATTTACATTTGTGCTTTGCGAATATTTGCCTTGCGCCAGTTGCTGTTTAAGCCCGTCGTTGAAATCACCAACAGGTCGGTGCTTCTGATGTTAGCAAAATACAACATAATCTAATAGTTTTGATGGCGCTATTTCGCGGTCGCCTACCATGGGCAGGCAAATATGTGAAAAGGTTGGCCAAGATGAATTTTAAAATTAGGACACATTTATGAGAGTCATACGGATCCTATTATTACTATTTCTTTTGTTGCCGTCGGTCAAGGCGATGCAACCCTTGTCCGATCAGTCGAAGGTTTACCTTCTCTCCTGTTCACCCGGCCAGGAGCTTTACGCCATCTTTGGGCACAGTGCCATCCGGGTTCAGGACGAGATTAATGGAATCGACCTGGTTTTCAATTATGGCACCTTCGATTTCATGACGCCTAATTTTTACATGAAGTTTATGAACGGGCGCCTGGATTACATGCTTTCGGTGAGCCGCTTCGGCAGCTTCGTGTCGCACTATGAGGCCGACAACCGAGGCGTACGGGCTCACCTGCTGGATTTGAGCGACGCGGAGAAGCAGCAGGTATGGGATTTCCTGAACTGGAACATGCAGCCCGAAAACCGGTTTTACCGATACGATTTTTTCTTCGACAATTGTGCCACACGCATCCGCGACCTGTTTTTCAACGTCAAAGACATCCAACCCGATGGTTTTAATACTGTTGGCACCCATTCGTTTCGCGATTACCTGCACCAGTACCTGGAACAATCCCCATGGATCGCCCAAGGCATCGACCTGATCATCGGATTGAAAGCCGATGCAGTAGCATCCCCTTACCACCGCGCCTTTTTGCCTGATTATCTGGATTCGCTGCTGATGGCTCCAGCTGCCGGTGGCTTGGTTTTGTCAACTGAAACCATTGTGTCCGATGTCACATCGGAAATGGAAGCCACCAGCATTACCCCATTGGCCGCTGGTTTGGGGCTCCTGTTCATCTACTTGTTGATCACCGCCTGGGAGTTGCGCAAGCGGACAAAATGGGTGGGTGCCGACCGATTCCTGTTGTTGGTCACCGGCCTCTGTGGCCTACTGATGAGCTATCTTTGGTTTTTCACCGACCACAGTGTTACTGGTTGGAATATGAACCTGATGTGGGCCATGCCCACTAATTTGGGCTTGCTCTTTGTGCTCAAAGCCTCCAGGAACCGCCTGTGGCTGCGCTGGTGGAGCCGGTTCTCATTCATACTGGCAGCTATGGTGTTCTGCTTTGGGTATTTTTTTCCGCAGGATTTACCCACCTTGGTTTACCCTGTGGCACTAACTTTGATAGTCAGGTTGTGGCACTATGCCAACTGGCAGCCCAAACTCAACAAACAAAAGACCAATCAAACTGTTGTACCTAAGCACTATGGACAGAAACCACCCATGGTGGATCGTGCTACTTTGCGATGAAATACCAATATCCTACTGATGAAGATACTCATTAAAGTCCCCATCCTGTTAACCTGCATACTGGCCATCTGGTTATGCTCCCATTACTTTTTTCCGTTGAGCTCATCGGTTAATGTGGCCTTTTCGCCCGAAACGAGCCATTTCAACTCCTTCCACATCAAAAATGGGTGGGTTGAAGACGATCGGTTTGGCGAATTGGATCGGCAGATGGAACAATTGCTAAAAAGAGAAAACCTTCTGGGGGGCGCTTCGGTATCGGTGAGTCACCAGGGACAGTTGGTCTATTCCAAAGGGTATGGCTGGGCCGACCGGGAGCAGGGTGTTGCCGTGGAGCCCTGCCAACTGTTTCGGGTGGCCAGTGTTTCTAAGTTGCTGACGGCCGTTGGCATCATGAAACTGGTGGAACAGGGAGCCATAAGCCTCAACAGCAAAGTTTTCGGGTCCGAAGGGATTCTCAACGACTCTGTCTATTTGGATTATCTCGATAGTCGGGTTGAGAAAATAACCATCCTCCACCTGCTCAACCACTCCGGAGGCTGGACCACCCGCTGGGGCGACCCTATGTTTATGCCCCAGGTGATAGCAGCCAAGCGGCAAGTGCCAATGCCCATCGGCGTGGAAGACATCATCGCCTTCATGTTGTCCAAACGTCTTCATTTTGAGCCGGGCAGCAGTTCCAGCTACTCCAACCTTGGTTTTGCCATATTGGGTGAAGTGATCGCCAAAGTTTCGGGCATCCCTTATGAACGATACATTCAGTCTCAAATACTCTATCCCCTCGGGATTTTTGACATGCGGCTGGGGCGCTCTTACCAGGAAGAACGGGTGGATTTGGAGGTGAAATACTACGAATCGGACACCTTATACCTTGTGGATGACTTTTGCGGACGCGAAGAAAAAGTGCGACGTTCGTATGGCGGCTCCGACATCCACACTTTAGGGGCGGCCGGCGGATGGATAGCCTCCTCCACCGACTTGATGAAGCTGCTGCTGGCCTTGGATGGATTTCCAGAAGTGCCTGATATTTTGAGCGAAGAATCACTCAAAGTTATGGCCGACAACCAGAACAACCAGTTCAGTCCCTTGGGGTGGCGCAAGACCGATGAAAAAGGGTGGTACCGCACCGGGACGCTGGCCGGATCATCGGCACTGCTGGTGCGGCGGGTCGATGGCGTCAATTACGCGGTGGTGCTGAATTGTGCCAACCACAAAGGGCCTGCTTTGGCCAATGAAATTCACCGGGTGATGGAGCGTGCGTTGCGGCCCATCACATCCTGGCCCAAGCGCGATCTGTTTGAAGCCGACCAGGCCTGGGCCAACTACAAACTTCGGGTTCCCGACCATATCAACTAAAACTGGTGGAAAGAGAGGAAGCTGGTTTTTCCTTTTCTTATTGTGATGGATTGATTGTTCGTGTGGTCGATATTCCCGTTGGGCAAAATGGCCACTTCATGTTCTCCTTCGGGCAACGAGAGGCGACCATAGGAGATGGCATAGGGCAGTGATTGCCAGTTGCGGGTGTCGGCCTTTTCGGTGAAGGCATTCACCAGGCTGATGACCGCTCCCAGATCCTTATTTCTCGAACTGGCCAGCTCCTCCAAGGCTTTCTTGGTGGCCAACCGCAGAAGGCTGTTCCCCATCTCGCGCCACATACGGTCGCTCAAACTCTGGAAGGCAATGGCATTGATGTTTTGGGCCAGTTCAAGCCCGATGGTTTGGTCGGCCGCCTTCAACAAAGCGTGTGAATACTTCAACCGGCGTTCCGAATACTTTGGGAAGGCAATCCTCAACGCCCGCAGGTTGGCTAGGGCATGCTTCTCATCCGACGATTTGTTGCCGATGAAAAAAGGGAACGACATGCCGGTCTCCTCGTTGGCCAGGGTGATCCAGCCATCGTTGTAGCCGGTATTCACAAAATTGATGCTCCATTCGCTTTTTACCGGGCCGAGGCCATTCATCCAAAAACAGACCAGTTGGCCATGGTCGGCCGGAAGGGGTTCATATTTGAGATTGAATTTGCGCTCAAAAAAATCCACCTGGTCGGCAAAACCAGTCAGGGCAGCCGCGCGTATCACATCCTTTTTCAATTGTAAAGGCACATCCAGACCGTAAAGTGCCTTGTAGTCATTTTCGTAAACTTCAATGGCATTGCGGTAGGCAATGAAAGCATTGTTGTAGTCGCCCGAAGCTTCATAAACAATGCCCATCAGGTTGTGGGCGAACGCATCGCGGGCGTATTTGTTGGTATGGTTCTTAAACTGGTCGTTGATGCGCTGGAGTTGCAGGTTTACCCGGCGGCACTCCACCAGCGCCCCCTCGAAATCGTTGAGGGCAATGAAATTGAGGGCTTGATAATAATGAATCATCACCGACTCGAAATACTCCAGGCGGTAAGGTTTTACCATGGGATTGCTGACCAGGGCAAGCGCCTCGTAACCCAGCTGTTTGGCATAATCCTCGTTGTACAAATCGGCTGTTTTGAACTGCTCGATGCTCTTTTGGTAATCCCCGTTCAGGTAAGCCGTTGTGCCCAGATTCAAATTGTACAAAACACGGTTGACCCCGTCGGCCTGCTTGTTGTTCTTCTCCAGAAAACGCTGTGCCTCAGGCAGCCTCCCGCTTTCGAGCAGGTTGTGGAAAGCCTGGTTTTGCTTATAGTAACTGGCACAGCCGAAAAGGATGATGGACAAGCCGATGGAAGCAAGGATTGTTTTTTTTCTCTTTGGAATCATGGCTAAACAGTAAGGGCAGGCCGTGGGTTCTGAAACCCATCAGCCTGCCAGGGAGACTTTATTTGACAATGTATTTTTTAATCTTCTTATCACCCATCCAAACCACCTCGCTGCTTTCCAGGTCGGAGAGCTCCAGAGTTACCTGGTAGTACGTCACCTGTTCCTTCCGGTAAGTGTCGATGATGGAAGCGATGTCGCCGTTGAGCATGAAATCGGCGCCCAACTCACGACCCCACTGCTTAGCGGTTTGCAAGGAGGCAAACTCCTGCTGGGCAGCGCGCTCGCGGCGCAACTCCTCCCGTTTTTCTCCGGCTTGCACCAGGCGAACCCTGCCGCTGTTGATGAAAGCCTTCTCAACATCTTTGATAAAAGTGGCCGGCTCGATGTGTTCGCTGGTCTTGTTGTAAACCAAGCCCACCACCACCACCGGTTTTTGGCCATCGTGGGCTTTGGTATAATTGTCGATCCAGGCGCCACGGGTGATTTGGCTTACCATCTCTTCGGCCACCATGCGGCTGTCGGTGTCGTTCCAGCGGCCACTCAAATCTATTTTTTCATCTATCGAAACCCGTTCCACCTTATGCGAAGAACAGCTGGCCAACATAAGGCCTGCGCAAAACAGCACATAAAAAGATAACTTTCTCATATTTCAAAGTTTTAGAATTGTCGATTTATTTGATCCGATTCGTTGGAAATCAAGCGGTAAAGTTCCGGCGACACAGGCGTCAATGGCAACCGCAGGTAATTGCCACACAGCCCCAAGTGGTGCAAAAACGCCTTGATCCCTGCGGGGTTCCCTTGCTGGAACAGCAGCTCCTGCAAGTTGTGCAGTCTGAAGTGCATATCCCTGGCAATCGCGTAGTTGCCCTCAAGCCCACCAGATACCATTTTTGAGGTCAACTGGGGCAAGGCATTGGCAATAACCGAAATCACCCCGTGCCCGCCCAGGCAAAGCAGTGGCAGGGTGGTGGCGTCATCGCCCGAAAGCACCTTGAAACCCTTTGGGGCAAGCTGGAGTAGCCTAGTCATCTGGTGGAAATCGCCAGAGGCCTCCTTGATGCCCATAATGTTTTTACATTTATTTGCCAAGCGAATAGTAGTTTCTGGTTGTATATTTACAACTGTTCGCGATGGAACATTATACAGAATAAGAGGGTGTGGCGAATTATCCGAAATTTGTTTGAAATGTTGGTAGATACCCTCTTGGGTAGGTTTGTTGTAGTAAGGTACCACCGTAAGAATGGCGTCGATCTCCTTCAGATCCCAAATGGACAAAGAGTTACAAACCTCTGTAGTGCAATTCCCCCCAATACCCAGCACAATGGGGACACGTTTTTTTACCGCAGCCACAATGGTATTCACAATTTGGTGCTTTTCCTCTTTGGTGAGGGTGGCTGTTTCGGCCGTGGTGCCCAAAGCCACCAGGAAGTTGGCGCCATTTAGGATAACATATTCCACCAATCCTTGTAGGGCTTCATAATCCACGGCTCCATCGGGGTGGAAAGGCGTCACCAGGGCGACTCCAGTGCCTTGTATTTTGTCGATCATTATATTGGAATGATGGTGATTCATAGGTTTATGGTTTAAAAACCGTCAATTTGTTGTAACGCTTTTGGCTTTGAACATGTTGATGTGGGTGACCAAATTACGGCCAAGTGTCTCCAGGGATTGTTCCTGGGGTTGGTCGATCATGAAATCGAGGTCCTCATCGTCGATGTTGTTGCGGCCCACTTTAAAGGCAGCGGGAATGTAGTGCGCCAAAACCACAAGAGGGAAAACACGTTTGGCCGTCAACAAAAACATCAGGTCGTATTGGGTGGTCAACAAATCTTTGACCATCTGGCTCTGCGGCTGGTAAAAGAAGTTGAAGTCTTTCCTGGAGATGTAGCTGTTGAACGTGTCGGTCATATACTCTTCCTGGTTATGCCCATGGTGCTTATAGCCAACAACATGGATGTCGCCCGGGTTGATGGTTTTCAACAGCTCCCTGATCTTCTTAACAGCCAGATCGTTCTCCGGAGTTTCTGCATCGTACAGAACCAGAATCGATTTGGCCGAAGCAATGGGGACAAACCGTTTGGTGCGCTGCTCCTTGTATTTCCGTTTCAATAGGAAAGAACCGATATTCTGCTTTATTTTTTCGAAATATTCAAACATTCTCCTGTTCAATAATGGTTAATAGTTCGTCTTCTGAAATGAGTTTAATGTTGAGTTTCTCGGCCTTCTGGAGTTTGGCCGGCCCCATATTGGACCCAGCCACCAGGAAGTCGGTCTTGGCTGAGATGGCACTGCTGATTTTACCCCCATGAGTCTCGATCAGCTCTTTAATCTGGTCGCGGCTGAAACTCTGGAACGTGCCACTGATCACAAAACTCTTTCCCGCCAGCTTGACCGAGGCATTTTCTCGCTCGGCCAAGGCCATTTGTACCCCTGCGGCGCGCAAGGCGTCGACAATTTGCAGGTTTTCGCCATTGGAAAAAAACGACAAGATGCTTTCGGCGATTTTTCCACCTATCTCGTCAATTTCCAGCAACTGATCCAGGGTGGCACGCCTTAGACCATCGATGTTGCGCAGGGCTGAGGCCAGTTTTTTGGCCACCGTTTCGCCAACATGGCGGATCCCCAGTGCAAAAAGGACACGGTCGAAGGGGATGGTTTTGGATTGTTCAATGCCGTTGATGATGTTGGCGGCCGATTTTTCACCCATCCTTTCCAAGCCCACCAGATCGCTGAATGCCAAATGGTAAAAATCGGACACCGTCACCAGCAGGTTGTTCTGGTAAAGCAAGTCGATGGTTTCGCTGCCGATGCCTTCAATATTCATGGCTCTGCGCGAGATAAAATGTTCCAGCCGGCCCTTCACCTGCGGCGGGCAGTGGTTGCTGTTGGGGCAGTAGTGGGCCGCTTCGCCCTCCTCGCGCACCAGGGCTGTTCCGCATTCGGGGCACACCTGCACGAACTCAATTTTGGTGCTCTCAGGATGGCGCGACTCGAACTGCACCCCCACAATTTTGGGGATGATTTCGCCCCCCTTCTCCACATACACCACATCATTTTGATGCAGACCCAGCGACTCGATGATGTCGGCATTGTGAAGTGAAGCGCGTTTGACCACCGTGCCGGCCAACTGAACCGGTTCCAGATTGGCCACCGGCGTGACGGCGCCTGTGCGCCCCACCTGGTAGTCGATGGAGAGAAGCCGCGTGGCCACTTGTTCGGCTTTGAACTTGTACGAGATAGCCCAACGGGGTGTCTTTGCCGTAAAACCGAGCCGTTTTTGCTGATCCAAGTTATTCACTTTCAATACAATGCCATCAATGTCGTAAGGTAGGTTGTCGCGTTCGGTGGCCCAATGGCCGATGTATTCAAACACCTCCTCAAGTGATTGGCACAACCGATGGTGCGGCGATATTTGGAAGCCCCATTCTTGGGCCTTCTGCAGGTTCTGATGGTGAAGGTTGGAGGGCAACGCCTCGGCCAAGAGGTAGTAGAGGAAACAATCCAGCGGCCGCTTGGCCACCTGGCTGCTGTTCTGGAGTTTCAAAGAGCCAGCAGCAGCATTGCGTGGATTGGCAAATGGCGTTTCGCCCTGGGCTGTGCGCATCTGGTTGATTTGATCGAACCCTGCACGGGGCATGAAAATTTCGCCTCGTACCTCCAGCTTGGCGGGAAAATCGCCCTTGAGGTAAAGCGGGACGGACTTGATGGTCTTCACATTGCGGGTCACATCATCGCCCACCACGCCATCGCCACGGGTCACTGCCCGCACGAGGGCGCCATCTTCATACACGATGCCGATGGCAGTTCCGTCGAATTTCAGCTCACACACCAGCTCGAAAGGCTCGTTGAGCAACCTAGCCACCCGGTTGTAAAAATCGGTGATTTCGGCTTCCGAATAGGTGTTGCCCAGCGACAGCATGGGGTAGGTGTGCCGCACTTGCTCAAATTCCATATTAATATCACTGCCAACCCTTTGTGAAGGGCTGTTGGCATCATAAAATTCAGGATTCTGCTTTTCCAAGAAAACCAATCGCTCCATCAGCTGATCGAATTGCAAGTCACTGATTTCTGGTGCGTTCAAAACATAATAGAGGTGGTTATGCCGGTGAAGCACACTCCGGAGGTGATTAATTTCTTGTTCTACAGTTGTTTTTCCCATATCCAAGTATAAATTTATATAAACAAAAATACAATAAATGGCCGAATAAAAGCGATAACAAATTTTATCTTTTCAAATATCCATGCTGGAAAAACCGTAAAATAGAGTATTTTTGTATCCATGAGTTTTTTTGTGGATTAGTTAACATGATGATTCGAAAAATATGATAAGATTATTTAAGGTATTGGTTGTTTTTATGGTATTGGGTTTGGGTGCCTGTACCGATTCGAATGATGATTTGTATTTGCCGGAGCAGGGTATTTATGTCCTCTCCGGGGCGGCCGACAGCTGGGCTGTATCATTTTACCAGTTTTCAACAGGGGAGGTGATTGGAGATTATTACACGGCCATGAATCCCGGTAGCCAGCCAACCGGCGAAACAGCCGTTTGCTTCGCCAAGCGCCGTAGTCATGCCTATATACTCACCCGGAAAACCGATGGGAGTGGGGCGATCCATGAGGTTGATTTTGTCGGATTCAAGAACACAAAGACCATTTCAGGCTTCGATTCACCAGCTGCGTTCACCTTTTTGAACGACAGTGTGGCCGTTGTGTCCAATGCAGGGATCAATCCCTCGTTGAGTTTTTGTGATTTCTCCAAGTCAAGCATTGTATCTACCCTTGCCTTGACCCACAAACCCGGGCAGCTGCTGTTGAAAGGTAAATACCTCTACATCGCCCATCCCGAGGATAATTTGGTGAGTGTGGTGGATCATGCAACCAAGGAGTTGGCTTATGAAATACCAACGTTGGACAATCCCAGCGATTTTGTTGTTGATGCAACCAACGATGTTTGGATCTATTGCCAAGGAGCCGGTTTGACCAAGATTAAGCACCTGTCGTGGGAAAATGAATTGATCCGCGAAGACTTCCTGTTGGAGGGTGCGGAGTCGGATGCGGCTTTCAACATTGGCTTGGCACCTTCTGGTGCTTATGTCTACTATTTCGACAATGGCTTGAAGCGCCACTTCATCAACAACAGCCTATTGCCTGAAAAAGGGATCATTGATGGCGAAGAACCCAGGATATTTGGGGGTTTCAATATTGATGACAAATCGGGGAACATCTATTACCTGCAAAGGGGCGTCAGTGGTGATCAGTTGATGATCTACCAAAGCAATGGCAAGCCTTTGAAATCTTTGAAAATCGAAGGTAAGGCGATACAAACCCTTTCATTTTATTGAAAGGCAAAAGCATAAAAAAATAGGGTGTCTCTAAATTTTGAGACACCCTATTTTTTTATCTATTCCAACAACGGCTGGTGGGAGGGACGCAGCAGGTCCATCACCGTTTTCACCGGGTTGAACGTTTCGGCAGGCACTTCAATGAAATAGGTGAGCCAACCCGACATGGCACCATTCCAAAGACCTGGTAATTCCAGCGCCTTCAGCGGGCGGCCATTGATGCTCTTCTCGGATATGAACCCCGTTTGTGGATCCACAAAATTGGTCAGGTTGAATTTGTTTCCCTTGTAATCCTTGGTGCAACAGACCAAATCGACCGGATTGAAGTGGGTGCTCTTTTTCACAATCGACTGCTTCACTGGATCCGACAGGTCTATTTGAGCCATTTCCACAATTTGGAGAGAACGGTTGCCCTGTGCATCCTTCACCCAGAAAGGGCCACCACCAGGTTCCCCTGAGTTTTTCACCATCCCGCAAACCCGGATGGGGCGGTTGAGCTGCTGGTGCAGGTAGGCTGTTTTTGCTTGGTTGTCCATGGCCATAAAACCGTCGGGCAAAATCTGCTTCAACGATCCCGACAAAAAATCGGTTGCCCTCTCGATGGCGCCAGGTTCTGCCCGATCCAATTGTTGTAAATGGTCGAAAACCTCCCTTTGCGCCGACAAAGCGAAGCCGGCCAGTACTTTTTTATATTGAACCGTCGTTGGCAATTGGCCATCAATCACTACATTGTCTATATTTTTGATAAAGACCAGATCGTAATGGAGTTCATTCAAGTTTTCGATCAGAGCTCCGTGTCCCGCAGGCCGAAAAATCAATTCGCCCGTCTCATTCCTGATGGGGTTATTCGTCCTGTCCACGGCAATGGTGTCGGTTGAAGGCTTCTGGAATGAATAGGTTATGTTAAATTTCGTGTGAAATTGCTTTTCCAACCTCGTTGTGAAATTTTGTAGCGACGATTCAAACAAGGGTTGGTGTTCGGGACTCACCGTAAAATGAATATCGATGGCTCGGTTGTGGTCGCAGGCATAGTGCAAACCTTCGAAAAGATGCTCCATGGCAGCCGTGCGCACCGAATCGGCATAAGTATGGAAAAGCAAAACCCCCTTGGGTTTCAGCCCATACCCCAGGCCTGAAGCATCGAGCAGATACCTGACCAGCTGCTTGTTAGAAGCTTTGGCACCATCGGGCACCACTTGTAATAACGCCTGGTAGAAAGGGAATTTTGCCAATTCATTGAAAAAAGTGCGGTAGGGTTCATCATGGCTCCAGATGGCCTGGTCGTCGGCGCTACCCGACAAGAAATGGAAGAGGTCTTTGAACATGCGGGTGGCTGCACCTGAGGCTGGCACAAATTTGGCCGATTTGGTGCCCTGGCCAGTCATCTGCTCGTAAAGGTTCACATATTTGGCTTCCTCACTGCTGCTCAGCGAAAGGATGCCATCGCCCAGGGTGGCGGGTTGCTCCACATCGGAATAGGGGAAGCCCATTCTAAATTGGCCGATCTGTCTTTCAACCGTATCGATGGAGATGCCGCGGGCTTGCAGTTGTTTTAGGTCTGATTTTTCAAACATGGATTTTTATTTTTCTAAGATAAATAAAAAGTTTATAAAAATAAAGAGACATCTTGCTTAACTGCTGATGCTAAATGGTAGATAATCAAATAATCAAATAATTGAACTTTTGACTATTCAACTAATTAAGTCAATTTGCTTGATAGTCAGTTATTTAGATTATTGAAAAAAGAAAAATTGTTTTATCTTCACGCCGTTTTAATTAATAATATAGTAAATAAACTAACAGCGAAAGAAAAAATGAAAAAAATTTCGAGTTTATTAATGGCAATGGCATTATCAACTGGTTTATATGCAGAAGGTTATCAAGTCAACCTGCAGAGTACCAAACAAACCGGCATGGGACATGTGGGGAGTGCATTGAAACTTGGTGCCGAGAGCATGCATTTCAATCCGGCTGGATTGGGTTTTTTAAGTTCGCACATGGATTTTTCTGTCGGCATGTCAGGAGTCTTTTCCAAAGCAGAGTACGATGACAACAATGGTTACAAAGCCAGTACCGACAACTCGGTCAGCACGCCTCTTTATGGTTATGCGGCCTTCAGCATATACGACAACCTCAAAGCGGGGATTGGTGTCACCACCCCTTACGGCAGTTCCATGAATTGGGGCAAAACCTGGAAAGGGGGCCACTTGGTGCAGGACATTTCCTTAAAGGCGTTTGTGGTTCAACCCACCTTGGCTTACCGCATCACCCCTAAATTAAGCTTGGGGGGCGGGTTGATGATTGCCAAAGGGAATGTTGAGCTTTCGCGTTCCATTATTCCCGTTGGATTTTTGGTCAACATCCCCGGATTTGGGGCAGACTATAAAGATGTTGTACCAGTGTCGGCCACGTTGAATGGCAGCTCCGACATTGCCTTAGGTTACAACCTTGGTGTTTTGTATGATATCAACGACAAATGGTCGGTTGGTGTTTCGTACCGTTCAAAGATGAAGATGAAAGTGGCCGAAGGGGAAGCTGAGCTGATTTATGCCAGTGAAAGCATCAAGGCCTTGGTGGGAGGGATGGTGCCCCCGCTGGATCAGGGCACATTCCGTGCTGAGTTGCCATTGCCAGCCAACCTCAATATTGGCATCGCCTTCAAACCCACCGACAAACTCTTGTTGTCGGTAGAATATCAGGGTGTCAACTGGGAGGCTTATAAAAAGCTGTCGCTTAAGTTCACCGAGAATGTCCTGAATGGGTATAGCATCGAAGCCGATAAAAACTACAACTATGCTTATGCCATTCGCTTGGGTGGGGAATATGCTGTTACTGAGCGTTTTGATGCCCGTGCTGGTTTCTATGTTGATACAACGCCTGTTGACGAAGCCAATTACAATCCAGAAACGCCTGGCATGACCAAATTGGGCTTTTCGGCCGGGTTCAGCTTTCGCCCAACCCAAAACTTCTCCATCGATGCAGCCTTCTTGTCCATCGTGGGCTTGGGTGCCGATGGGACATATCAATATATAAATCCACTGAACAAGCAGGAGCAGCCATTCAACGGCTCGTACAAATCGACTGCTTATGTCCCTTCACTCGGTTTTTCCTATAAATTTTAAATTCCAGGTATAAAAAAAGCCCCGGCACTTATTGGCCGGGGCTTTTTTTTTAGTTTGACTCATGGTTGGACAACTGGTCTGAAACGATTGCCGTCCTAATGGATTGGTTTTCCTTGTCGAGCTCCACCCGGATGGTGTGTCCCGGCGTCAGTCCCGCTTGTATGATCACCTCGGCCATCTCATCCTCGAGGTATTTTTGGATGGCTCGTTTCAGTGGACGGGCACCATACTGGATGTCGTAACCTTTTTCGGCTATAAAATCCTTGGCCTCTTCGGTGATTTCAAGCTTGTAGCCCAGCGCCTCAACCCGGCTGTAAAGTCCTTTGAGTTCTATGTCGATGATTTTGAAGATATCCTCTTTCTGGAGGTTGTGGAACACCACCACATCGTCTATTCGGTTCAAGAACTCGGGGGCGAAGGCCCGCTTGAGGGCTTTCTCGATCACCGAGCGGGTATGGTCCTGATCCGAAGCCCTTTGAGACTGGGAGAAACCGATGCCACGGCCGAAATCCTTCAACTCGCGCGTGCCGATGTTAGAAGTCATGATGACAATGGTGTTCTTGAAATCGACTTTTCGCCCCAGGCTGTCGGTCAAACGCCCCTCGTCGAGCACTTGCAGCAGCAGGTTGAACACATCGGGGTGAGCCTTTTCAATCTCATCCAAAAGTACCACCGAGTATGGTTTGCGGCGAACCTTTTCGGTCAGCTGGCCACCCTCTTCGTAGCCCACGTATCCGGGAGGTGCACCTACCAGACGCGATACGGTGAATTTCTCCATGTATTCGCTCATGTCGACCCGAATCAGCGCATCGGTAGAGTCGAACAGGTATTTGGCCAACACTTTGGCCAAGTGGGTTTTTCCAACACCTGTTGGCCCAAGGAAAATAAAGGATCCGATGGGGCGGTTGGGATCTTTCAATCCAGCCCGGTTGCGCTGGATGGACTTAACGATTTTTTCAATGGCCTCATCCTGTCCAATCACGCTGCCCTGTAATTCTTTGCCCATTTTCAGCAGGCGGGAACCTTCAGCTTGAGCCACTCGTTGAACCGGAACACCTGTCATCATGGCAACAACTTCTGCCACTTTTTCAGCATCCACCTCCTCTTTATGTTGCTGCAACTCCTGCTCCCATTTATTCTTGGCATTTTCCAACTCCTCTAGGAAACTCTTCTCCTTGTCGCGGAAGCTGGCGGCCAGTTCAAAGTTTTGCGATTTAACGGCTTTGATCTTGTTCTCCTTGGTCTCCTCAATCTTCTTCTCCAGGTTGAGGATCGTCTCTGGCACCACAATATTGGCAATGTGCACACGGCTGCCGGCTTCATCGAGGGCATCGATGGCCTTATCGGGCAAATGGCGGTCGGTGATGTAGCGTTCGGTTAGCTTCACACAGGCTTCAATGGCCTCGGGTGTGTAGAAAACACTGTGGTGATCCTCGTATTTCTCTTTAATATTGTTAAGTATTTCCATCGTCTCCTCCATGGTGGTGGGTTCAATCATCACCTTTTGGAAGCGGCGCTCAAGGGCACCGTCTTTTTCGATGTGCTGCCGGTATTCATCCAGCGTGGTGGCGCCAATGCATTGTATTTCGCCCCGTGCCAGTGCCGGTTTGAGCATATTGGCCGCATCGAGGCTTCCGGTGGCTCCACCGGCTCCCACAATGGTATGTATTTCATCGATAAAGAGGATGACATTCGGGTTTCGGCTGAGTTCGTTGAGGATGGCCTTCATCCGCTCTTCGAATTGGCCGCGATATTTGGTTCCGGCCACAATGGAGGCCAAGTCGAGCGTCACCACCCGTTTGTCGAACAACACCCGCGACACTTTTTTCTGGTGGATCCTCAAAGCCAGTCCCTCTGCAATGGCCGATTTACCCACGCCTGGTTCACCAATGAGTATTGGGTTGTTTTTTTTGCGACGGCTTAGGATTTGAGCCAAGCGTTCAATTTCGCGTTCACGGCCTACGATGGGATCCAGACGTCCCTCTTCGGCTGCCTTGGTAATGTCGATGCCGAAATTGTCGAGAACCGGTGTTTCCGATCCTCCTTTGGCCTGTCCGGAGTGTGGGTTTTCCGAAGAACCAGAAAATGGGCTGTCGTTATCGTCATCTTCGGGATATTCAGCCTTTGCCTTGGGCTTGGGGTTCTCCATCAGATGGCGTATATTTTGGTAATCAATCTGTTTTTTACTCATAATTTCTCCTAATATTGAGTTTTTTTCTTTCAAAAGGGCCAAAAGCAGATGGCCGGTATTTATTTTTTTGCTTTTCAAAGCTTTGGCTTCCAGATGCACCAGTTTAAGAACACGTTCGGTTGACTTGAGCAGTGGGAGCTGTTCGCTTTTATAGGGTTCCTTTTCTTTCAAAGACTCTTCGAGTTCGTTTCGTATTTCGGAAAGGTCGACCTGAAGATGCTCCATAATTTGAACGGCGGCACCTTCCCCTTCACGTAAAATACCCAACATCAGGTGTTCGGGGGAAATAAAACGGTTACCCAACCGCTCAGCTTCTTCCTTGCTGAACGAAATCACATCCCGTATGCGAGCTGAAAAATTCAAATCCATATATAATATCCTCTTTGTTGTATCTACTGCAATAATAATAAAAATATGGCAGATTCCGCCACATATAACACAATAGAAAATTTCGTGCCATAAATAAAGATATAACTATTTGTCAGGATATTCGCTACTATTTGTTGATAAATAGATCAGCTATAAATTTTTTCTTTTACAACAAAAAGTGTAATTTAGGGCAGTTTATAGACGGCTTGGATAAGGGCCTTTTTTTATGTAACCAATTGAACTTAAATTCTGGCATAAATGGCTGAAGGAGAGAAAATAATACAGATTAATATCGAAGAGGAAATGAAGTCGGCTTACATCGATTATTCGATGTCGGTGATTGTTTCCAGGGCATTGCCCGATGTAAGAGATGGTTTAAAACCCGTTCACAGAAGAATTTTGTATGGCATGAGCGAATTGGGCGTGTCATCCAACAAACCATATAAAAAATCGGCGAGGATCGTGGGAGAGGTGTTGGGTAAGTTTCACCCGCACGGCGACAGCGCAGTTTATAATGCCATGGTTCGTATGGCTCAGACCTGGTCGTTGCGTTACCCGCTGGTCGACGGTCAGGGAAACTTTGGATCGGTGGATGGCGACAGTCCGGCGGCCATGCGTTATACCGAGGCTCGATTGAACAAGCTGGCAGAGGAGACCTTACTGGACATTGAAAAGGAAACCGTAACGTTTCAGAACAACTTCGACGATTCGATGCAGGAACCCACCGTGTTGCCAACACGCATACCCATATTGCTGGTAAACGGCGCTTCTGGTATTGCTGTTGGTATGGCCACCAATATGCCACCCCACAACATCAGCGACACCATCGATGCCACCATTTCCTACATCGACAACCGGGAGATAGAGATTGACGACCTGGTGAAGATCATCAAAGCGCCCGATTTTCCTACAGGCGGTTTGATTTATGGTTATGCGGGGGTGAAGGATGCTTACCTGACCGGCAAGGGGCGGGTGGTTATCCGTGCCAAGTGCGAGATTGAGAATGAAGGTGGCCGCGAAAAAATCGTGGTAACCGAAATCCCTTATATGGTCAACAAGGCTGAGCTGATTATGAAGATCGCCGACTTGGTCAACGAGAAGAAGATTGAGGGCATCTCCAACGTCAACGATGAGTCGGATCGCGACGGGATGCGCATTGTGATCGACATCAAGCGCGATTCCATTCCCAACGTGGTGCTCAACCACCTGTACAAATACACGGCCATGCAATCGACCTTCGGGGTCAACAATATTGCGCTGGTCAATGGACGTCCGCAGCTGCTCAATTTGAAGCAGTTGATTGGCTATTTTGTCGATCACCGCCACGATGTGGTGATCCGACGCACCATTTATGAAAAACGGATTGCCGAAGAGCGTGCTCACATTCTGGAAGGTTTGATCATTGCCAGCGACAACATCGATGAAGTAATCAAAATCATCCGGGGTGCCCAAACACCCGACGAAGCGCGCCAAACATTGTGCGAGCGCTTCGGGTTGACCGATATACAAAGCCGTGCCATTGTGGAGATGCGCCTTCGCCAGTTAACTGGTCTGGAGCAAAGCAAGTTGCATGCGGAATATGAGGATATTATGCGTTTGATCGAGCGGTTGACCGCATTGCTCAACGATGAAGAGTTGCGGATGAACCTGATCAAAGCGGAGTTGCTGGAAGTCAAAGCCAAATATGGCGACACGCGCAAGACTGAAATTGTTTACAGCTCCGAAGAGTTCAATCCAGAGGATTTTTATGCCGATGAGGAGATGATCATCACCATTTCGCGTTTTGGTTACATCAAGCGTACACCCCTCTCTGAGTTCAAAACGCAGGCTAGGGGAGGCGTTGGATCCAAAGGAACCACGACCCGGGATGAGGATTTCATTGAGCACATCTATCCGGCTTCCATGCACAACATCATGCTGTTCTTCACCAAGAAGGGCAAGTGTTTCTGGTTAAAAGTTTACGAGATACCCGAAGGTAGCAAGAATTCAAAAGGGCGTGCCATACAGAACCTGCTGAACATCGATTCGGATGACCAGGTGAAGGCCTTTATCAAAGTGCGCAAGCTCGACGACCAGGAGTACATCAGCAACAATTACATTATCATGGGCACGCGCAAGGGGATTATCAAAAAATCTTCGCTGGAGGATTATTCCAGGCCACGTCAAAATGGTGTGAATGCCATTACCATCAAAGATGGTGATGAGTTGATACAGGCTCGCCTAACCAATGGCAATAGCGAAATCCTGCTGGCAACCCGATCGGGCCGCGCCATCCGCTTCAACGAGAGCAAAGTGCGCTGCATAGGCCGGACAGGAGCCGGTGTTCGCGGTATCACTTTGGATGACGAGCAAGATGAAGTGGTTGGTTTGGTGTGCATCAACGACGCCAGCGAAGACATCCTGGTGGTATCGGAAAAAGGATTCGGCAAGCGATCGTCCATTGATGATTACCGAATCACCAACCGGGGCGGCAAGGGTGTGAAAACCATGAAGATCACCGAAAAAACTGGCGCATTAATTGCTATAAAAAATGTGACGGACGACAACGACTTGATGATCATCAACAAGAGTGGTATTACCATTAGGCTGGCAGTGAAGGATATACGTGTTACTGGAAGGGCGACACAAGGTGTCAAGCTGATCAACCTGAGCAAGAAAAATGATGAAATTGCCTCCATCGCAAAAGTCAACTCGGAAGAGGAGGAAGTGGAAGAAAACAACACCGAAATAACCGTTGTAAACCCCGAGGCAGGCTTGAGTGAAGCAGGGCCAGAGGCTACAACTGAAAATGGCGTCAGCGAAGAGTGAATAATTGATTTAAAACCAATAGAAAATGAAGAAGCTTAGTTTATTATTTTTTAGTTTATTGTGTGTTTCTGTCATATATGGTCAGAAAGGCAAGGTCGCAGCAGCGGTGAATTACGAAGCGACCAACGATTTGGATGCTGCCAAGGAAGCCATCGACTTAGCCGTGGACAATGAAAAATCGAACACTTGGCCCAAAACCTATATTGTGGCTGCCAAGGTATATGCTTCACTTGACCGGGCAGGGAAACTTGACAACGGCTACGAGAAAGCAGTGGAGTTTTATAAAAAAGCCATTGAACTGGACGAGAAAGGTGATGAAAAAGGTAAAGGCAAGAACAAATTTAATAAAGAGATCAAGCTTGCATTGACCATGTTCACCAACGATTTGACCAATGCGGCCATCGACAATTTCAACAAAGAGGATTTCGAAGGAGCTTTGTTCAATTTTGAATCGATCCTTTGGGCGAACCGTTTTGGCAACGAAAACTACGAAGAGGCCAGCGATTCTGTGTTTATTTGGAATGCTGCCTTGGGTGCTTACAATGCAAAAAACTGGCCCAAGTCGGAGTTGTATCTGAATAAAAGCATCGATTTAAAATATCCTGGTCCTGATGCGGTATTGTTGCTCAACAACGTTTACACCGAGACACAGGAGAAGGACAAGTTGGTGGCCAACCTTAAAAAAGGTTTGTCCATTTATCCCGACAACCAAACCATCCTCACCACGTTGATTCAGCATTACATTACTGAGCAACAGAATGAGGAGGCTTTGGAGTATTTGAATTCGGCTATTGAGAAAGATCCAAACAATCCATCGTTTTATTACGCTCGTGGCGTTTTGTACGAATCAACTGACAAAGATAAGTCGATTGAGAGCTACGAGAAATCGCTGGCCATCGACCCTGCATTTTTCAACTCGCTTTACAACATCGGCGTGATCTATTACAACTACGGTGTTGAAGCCAGCAATAAGGCCAATGACCTGACAGACTACAAAGCGTTTGAGAAAGCGAAGAAAGCAGCCGATGATATTTTCAGGAAAGCCTTGCCATACATGGAGAAAGCTGGTGAAATACAGCCAAATGAACCAGCCGTATTGGAAAGTTTGAAGAGCTTGTATTACCGTTTCGAAATGATGGACAAATACAATGAAGTGAATGCCAAGTTGCAGAACATGTAATTAGGCGACAGAATATGATCCGGTGCTATGCCGGATTATATTTTGCATATCCTATTTATCATAATATTAATTATAAGACAAAGTAAAGGCCTCGATATAAGGTGTTTAACGTTTTCATATTTCATTGCATTGATCCTTTGATATGGGTCGCTTAAGCTCGGCGCAAGAAAATGGTTTTCACCGAAGTAACAGACTCAAGTTTCTGCATCAGCTGCACAATTTGGCTGGTTCGTTGGCAGAATTCAATGGTACAGCGCAGATCGAACGATTGACGAATCACATTGGGTTGTTCGTCTTTGAGGATGCGCATCACATCGTTCATGGCTTCGTAATTGAAATGGATTTCGTAATAGTCTTGAACTGTTTTTTCAATGATTTCGGCATTGGCTATTGCATCGGCCGCCGCGGCTTTGTAGGCTGCAATTAATCCGCTGGTCCCCAATTTGATGCCACCAAAATAACGCACCACCACAATCAATATATTGGTCAACTCATGCGACAATATCTGTCCATGAATAGGTTTTCCAGCTGTCCCGGAGGGTTCTCCGTCGTCGTTGGCTCTGAAATGATCCTTTTCAACACCCAATTGCCAGGCATAACAATGGTGCCTGGCATCATAGTAAGTTTTCTTTAGATGCTCAATGTGGCCGCGAATCTGCTCTTCATCGTAAACAGGATAAGCATAGGCGATGAATTTGCTCCCTTTTTCCTTATAAATGCCTTCGGATGGTTGATTAATAGTTTTGTATGCGTCCAATTCCATATTTACAGTCTATAATGCAAAAATAGTGGTTTGATCCGATAAAAATTAGTTCAAATGAGGAATTATGATTTTTGCTTGCCCATGGAACGATTATAATGACTATTTTTAGTTTCAGATAAGAAAATTTGTAACAAATCTTTTACCGGTTATGGCTGGCACCTTGGATATGGGTTATGATATTATTGGCGATGTGCATGGTTTTATAGATGAGCTAGAAATTTTATTGGACACCCTTGGTTATCAATATATCAATTCTGTTTGGCAACACACCCACCGCAAGGCCATTTTCACAGGTGATTTCATCTGTAGGGGCTCCAACAGCAAAGCGGTGTTGGATTTGATTAGGAATATGGTGGAAGCAGGCTTTGCTCAGGCGATTTTGGGCAACCATGAATTGAACGCCATCCTCTATTTCACCAAGTCGAAAGAGAAACCACTTCATGAGCCAAGCAAATCGAACAAGCAGGTTCTGCTACGTTTTGCAGCCGAGTATGGGCGCCAGGCGGAACTATTAGACGGTGATATTCGCTGGTTGCGCACCTTACCCCTCTTCCTGGATTACGGTGACTTCAGGGTTGTGCATGCCTATTGGAATGCCTCGCACATCGAAGTCTTGGCTCAACTGCACGAAGATGGTCGGATCAGGAAGAACCGGTTGAAAGAGATAGCTTCAAAAAAGGGGGTTTTTGCTCAGGCTATTCATGAGACAACCAGGGGGATTGAGTTTATATTGCCCCACGATTTGTTGCTGAAGGATTCCAGGAACATCATGCGCAATAGTTTTCGCATTAAATGGTGGCTGCCCATGAATGGGCGTTCTTTCAACGAAATGTGTTTTGGCAGTCGTTTTGCTCTGCCTCACTACACCATCCCCGACCAGATTGTGAAACCATACGATGTTTATGGGGCAGATGAGCCCATCGTCTTTATTGGGCATTATTGTATGGGCAACCAAATGATACAAACGCCCAATATTTGTTGCGTAGATGCCTGCGTTGCAGCCGGTGGCCACCTTGGCGCCTACCGGTACGACGGCGAAGGTCAATTGATGCAGGAAAAACTTGTTTTGGTCAAGAAATAGCCTTTCCTCCTCCCCTTGGTCAAAAGAAGAATCCGATGCGGGCGTTGACATATACTTTGCCTATTTCGGGCGAATACATCAACGAGAACTCCAAAGGCATGGGCGACAGATCATAAGCCACCGTCACGGCGGCTCCGGAATAAAAATCGGCCGTTGCGACGCGCGTTAAATCGTCATAATTGAAAAGGCCGGCATTGCCGCGCAACATGCCATATAGGTCGCCATACATGCGCCACTGCAATCCCAGTTGCCCAATGGTGGCCGAGCTGACAAAGAGTTGCCCTTCGTTGATCCCCAGAAAAGGAATGTGGTGAGACATGAAGCTGTAGGCGCCGCCTAATAAAAAGTGATTAAATATCAGATTGTTGTGACGGTAACTTTGGGCAGAATATAACTTTCCCACAAGGGTGAGGCGCTGATGGATGGGCTGGTAGGCCTCAAAACCTAAAAGGAAACGGTAGTAAGTATCGGAATCCAATGATGGTTCGTTGGCTGTTGGGGAGGAGCCGTTGATTGAATAATTCCTATCGAAGCCTGTATAGGCTTGTACCTCCGCAGCTATGCCCTGGGTGGGCAGAAACTTCTTGTTCAAGGTATGGTACCGCAATTGGATGTTGGCAAAGTAATTGCCAACACTTCCTTTGGCTGTAGTATTGGCGGCAATTGTTGGAGAAAACTTCATAAACTCATATCCGCCTCCCAGTCGTGCCTCTAGATTTTGGTTGATGATGTGCCCATAGTAAAGTGCAGCATTGTGGAAAACTGTGGAGTATTGGTAGTTCAAACGAGCGTTTTCGTACACCGGGATTTTGTAGCGATTGGCATTGTAGGAAGCATCCAGGTAATGGTTATAGCGTTTGCCCAGGTATTGCATGTGCTGGAAGCGCATACTGGGCGATTCACTGACCGACAATTTGATATGACTCAACGACCTTTCACCCAACAGGTTTTTCCAGGCGTAATTCAAATGCAAGGCAGCATTGGTGAATGAGTGGTACGAAAGTCCGATTTTGAGCGACGACAACGGGTTTTCCTCCACAATGCAGTTGAGTTTCACCCCCGATGTATCTATGGGGATCAATTCATAATGCAGGTTTTTATAATACCCGGTGGAATAGGCGCTACGGAAAGCCGCATTGATCTGCTTTGGCGTGTAGCGGGCACCCTTTTTCAGGTTCAAATTATGCTCCAACAGGGCAAGGCTGGTTTTTTCGAGTCCTTGATAACCAATTTGTTTGATAACAACGGATTTCCTGTCTGGTATGCGGCGTGGTTCAACTACAACCGTATCTTTTTCCAATGATTCGGCCAACTGCTTGAACAAGATGTAAAAATCGCTGCCGGCCTGATTGCCAATGTTGATGATGGAATCAGAAGCATCAAAACTGGCCGCCGTGAATTGATCCACTGGCGGTTCAATAATCAGATCACAAATCTGCTTTTCCTTAACCAAATCGTCGGCATCGCGGTAGTTAGTGATTTGGTACATCACGTCAAAGGCCGTGCGGATGTTGCTGGAGTGCGACAATCCCGAGAAAAGGTTCACACCAATCACAAAGTCGGCACCCATTTTCACCACATCACGAACCGGGAAGTTGCGAACGATACCGCCATCCACCAGTTTGGTGTTTTGGTAATCAACGGCTGAAAAAACTCCTGGGATGGCCATGCTGCTGCGGATGGCCTTGACGATTTCGCCATCTTTCAGCACAACCGCTTGGCCGTTGGACAAATCAGTGGCCACGCATTGGAATGGGATCGGAAAATGATGAAAGTCTTTCACATCGTATACCGGGAAGAAAATCTCAGAGAACTTTAACCAAATCTCCTGCGGCTCAATGAATCCGGTAAACGATTTGGGTTTAAACCCCTCAAAAGGGATCTCCAGTGCGTAGTTTTCATACTCTCTTTTCGATTCAATGCTGATATTGCGGTAGAGTGGCTTGCCTGCCAGGAGTTCATCCCAATTCAAATCACGAGCCAAACCTTCTATTTCAGCACCCGAATACCCCATGGCATACATGGCGCCAATGATGGCACCCATACTGGTTCCTGATATGTAGTCGATTTTCAAGCCGGCACTGTCAATGGCCTTGAGGACTCCGATGTGGGCAAGCCCTTTGGCTCCGCCCCCACTGAGCACCAGTCCTATTTTGGGACGCTGAGCCAGGAAAGTGGTGCCACAAAGCAGCCAAATCAGAAGAACAGGAATTGATCGTTTCATCAGATTCATGGTTTAGGCCTTTAAACATTCAGTGATTCAACTCCATAACAAAGTGATCAGTGGTTTGGTTCTATTATTTATGACGGATCCCCTACCGTCAGACGATCTTCAATCATGCGATTGTTAAATTGTTGAATAACCGCCTTTAAGAGCCGCTCTTCCTCCTCCACCGGCAGCGAACCCAGCAGGTTGTTTTTCAGAAAATGGTCGGTTTTATAAAGGTACACACCCACGATTTTTTTCCCATCGAAATAGATCACCTTATCGTTGTTGATAAATTGGTACACTTCATTGGAATAGTTAAGCACAAACTCCTTGGAACCCTCCTGCAACAGGTTGTTGCCAAAGGCAACAAAAGGCTGACTGACATTCAGGTAATTGAGCACCGATGGGAGGATGTCGATCTGTTGCGCCAATCGGTTATTAACCCCTGGAGACAACGATCCGTCGGGGGTATAGAACATGATGGGAATGGCAAAGGCATCGAGGTTGTTCTTATACTCCTCGTGTTCGGGCACGCTGCTATGGTCGGCGGTGATAACAAAAAGCGTGTTGTTGAACCATGGCATTTTTTGAGCCGAATCGAAAAACATCTTAAGCGCATGATCGGAATAGCCAATGCACTGCTGCACAGGCAGTGGCCCTTGGGGAAAAACACCTTCGAATTGGGCTGGCACTTTGAATGGGTGGTGCGAGGAGACTGAAAAAAGGGAAGTTACGAATGGCTGTTCCATACGGTTCATCTCGCTGGCGAAAAATTGAAAGAAGGCATGATCCCAGATGCCCCAGATACCGTCGAAATCGGCATCGTTGTTGTACTCCGTCTTACCATAATATTTTTGAAAACCGGCAATTTTTGCGAAAGCGTCAAAACCCATGGAACCATTGGGTGCACCATGGAAGAAGGCTGATTGGTAACCCTCGCGCCCCAGGATACTGGCCACGCTGTTGATTTTATTGGAGGAGTATTCACTCACCACATAAGGCAGCACCAGTGCCGGGATGCCCGCCAGCACCGAAGGCATAGCATCGATGGATTTGCGTCCGTTGGCGTAGGCGTTGGGAAAAACCAGGCTGTGGTGAGCCAATGAATCGAGGAAAGGAGTGTATCCCTTGTATTGGCCGCCCTCCAGCGTGGGATTGAAAACTCCAAAAAATTCACGGCTGAAACTTTCCAAAATGATGACCACCACATTTTTTTTGTTCGCAGGTTGCTGAAACGCATATTGGCGTTCAACACTGAAGGTTTGATCCAGTTCGGCGTCGGAACCAAAAAAATCCATCTTGGTGAAGCTCTTCTTGCCAATGGTGCGGATAATGGAAAAAGGGGTGTTGAGCACGATGGCCATCTCTTCGGGTGAATTGACATAAGCCCCGGCATTGCTAAGGGTGATGGGGCGTGTGCTATGCTTGTACCCGCCCCTGATGCCAATAACAGAAAAGCCTGAGATCAGCACAAAAACCAGCAAGGAGACAAAGGCGTATAGCACCGGGTGCTGCAGTCGTGTTTTACGGGGTTGAACCAATGAATAAGCGAAACCCAAAAGCATCATCATCAGCAGGAAAAAAGCAGCCACATACCAAAAGTCGATGATGAACTGGAACCAAAGCTTGCCCATATTTTCTTCATTCTTTAATATATCCAGCACATTAAAGGTGGAACGTTTCAAAATGAAGCGGTAATAGATCAAATCTATGCTGTTGAGCGCAAAACCCAAACCATTGGTGACCATATAGAGGGATTTTAAAAACTTCTGGTAACCGGGCTTGAATTTCCATTGCAGGGGCAAAACATAGAACACAAAATAGAGAATGTTGATGTATATCAAGGCACTGGTGTCGAACAGCAATCCGCCCTGCATGATGCGCCAAAAACCGACAAAATCAACATTGGGGAAGAGCGAGGCATTCATTAGGAAAAATGCGATGCGAAAAATGGCATAAAAGATGAAAAGCAACGCAAAACGGTAAGCCAACACCAGAAACTCATTCAATTCCAATTTGGGAACTCTAAATAGTGAAGCCAGTGAACGTATGGTATTCATGATCCTTTTGTTTAAATTTCAGGTTGCTAAATTATTAAATATGTGTTAAGCGACAATTAAATGCGATACCAATGTGCAAATTTCGTGCACAAATGGTTTTTTTGGGATAGATGGAACAATTTGACTAAAAAAATGTTAATTTAGTATGGACATACACCAACATACCAAGTTATGAAAAAACAAGGCTCTCCCCTCCGTATGGCTGTTCTGGCAATACTATTTTTGTCGGCAACACAACTATTAATGGCTACCCCCTGTATTTGGCGAAAGAAACAGATAGATAACGCGGAAACTACGTCCCTTAAAATCCCTTTTCAATCGTGGATGTTCGATTATGTTGAATGGGAAACCAATGAACTTATTTATTTGCAATCGTGGATGTATGTGATACCTCCGCTTTACGAAAACAATGATTATGACATCCAGGATTGGATGTGGGACATCTCCCAAGGCTGGGTTGTGGTGGAAGATGGAGCAGTAAAGGCAAACAATGAATCGACTTGAAAAAGTCAGATATCTAAAGGCACCTTAAGCACGGTGCCTTTATTTTTTCATCACCAGTGGCTGACAATGTAGGCTTGGGATGCTGAAAACCTTGGAAACTCTGAATTTTTTAATAAATTTGCAGCTCTAAAGACACTATTATGCAGGAATTTTTCCATGCCAATCAAGACGAAACCAACGAAACTATAGAGCGTTTTGAAAAGATGCTACGTGGAGAAAGAACGCTTTATTTTGATGTTCACGAGATCGAGTCGCTGTACGACTATTTTGTGGAGACCGACAATTATGATTTTGCGGAAAAGGTTTTGAATGCCGGCTTATCCCTGCATCCGGATGCCATCACGCTGAAAATTCGCCAGGCTTCGTTGCTGACCGACCAGGACATGTTGGATGAAGCCTTGGAGTTGTTGAACGCCTTGGAGAAGATCGATGCCCACAATTCGGATGTCTTCATCAATTTGGGATGGATTTTCCTCAAGAAAGATTCGGTGGATACTGCCTTGCAATATTTTGAAACAGCCGTGCGTCTCTGTGGAAATGATGACCGGGAGGAGTTGCTGCTTGAGATCGGCATCAACCTCAATCAAAGTGATTATTACAATCAGGCCATCACCTATTTGAACCGGTGCCTGGCCATGAATCCCAATAGCGAGAATGGTTTGTTTGAACTGGCGTATGCTTACGACAAGACCGACCGAACAGAATTGAGTATTGCCACTTACGAGCAGCTGTTGGCGATTAATCCATACCTTGAGAACGCGTGGTACAATCTGGGCATACAATACAACAAATGCGACCGGTTTCAGGAGGCAGTGGATGCTTACGATTTTGCCCTGACCATTAATTCGGATTATTCGGACGCCTATTTCAACAAGGGTAACACACTGGTTAACATGGGGCTATTCGAGCAGGCCATGGATGCCTATTTCGAACATGCGTCATTTAGGCGCGATTTGAATCAAACGTACCAATATATTGGCGACTGCTGGGAGCAGCTGGGCAATGCTGATATGGCCATCCGATTTTTCCAGAAGTCACTGGAGCTCGATCCGCTCAGTGCCGACAGCATGTATGGCTACTGCACTGCCTTGATTTCACAGGGCAAGCTGGATGAAGGAATCATAATGATTCGGCAGGCCTTGTCCATCAATCCGATGAATCCCGACTACTATTTTGCGCTCGCACAAGCTTTCCTAGAGAAAGAAGATTTTAAACAGTGCACGGAAAGCTTGGAAATAGGCCTATCCCTAGCACCTGAGGAGATATTAGCATGGATTGAGCTGCTCAAAATCAAGGCAGTCTATTCCAAACGTTTCACTGTGGAGAGCTTTATGAAGAAGGCGTGGCGCGAGCATGGCCATCAGAACGCTGCTCTGATGTACCTGGATGCCTATATTAGCTTTTTCCTGGAAAAAAACGTTACAAAAACCAAAGATAAGTTAATCAAAGCCCTGGAGAACAATCCATTGATGATTGACGAGATAAAGGAAGAGGCAGCCAAGATGATTGACAATGACGAAATCAGGGAGCTGATCGAGCATTTCCGTTTCCAACAAAAAATTTAACCTTTCACGTACATACAGAATCCATCCATGATGCAATTTTCGAAAAAAGAGGCCCTCCTGCTGATGGTTAAGGGAATGGCCATGGGCGCAGCCAATGTTATTCCCGGTGTTTCGGGCGGCACAATTGCCTTGATCACAGGCATCTTTGAACGGCTTATAGAGGCTATCAAGTCGTTCGACCGCCAGGCGGTTAAATTGTTATTGGCCAGACGTTTCAACGATTTGGCAAGGCACATCGACCTATATTTTTTGTTGTCGTTGTTCTTCGGTGTTTTCATGGCCATCATCACATTTGCCCACTTGTTCAAGTACCTGTTTGAGCACTTCCCCATCCTGATTTGGTCGTTCTTCTTCGGGCTTGTACTGGCCTCCATCTGGTTTGTGGCGCAGAGCATCACCAAATGGCATTGGGGCACCATCGCAAGTCTCGTGGCTGGCACAGTGGTGGCAGCCGGCATCACCCTGATGACTCCTGCGAGTGCGAATGATTCATTTTTTTATTTGGTCGTCTGTGGCATTGTGGCCGTTTGCAGCATGATATTACCCGGTTTGTCGGGCTCTTTTGTGCTGATATTGATGGGCAATTACCAGCTGGTGATGATCGATGCCGTTAATGGGATGAATTTGGCCGTATTGGTTCCCGTAGCCTTGGGGGCCGCCATTGGTCTGCCCATGTTCTCCACCTTCCTGTCCTGGCTTTTGAAGCGTCGGCGCAATGAAACCATTGCCACCCTGGTTGGGTTTATTGCCGGTTCCCTTGGTATTTTGTGGCCTTGGAAAACCGCTTTGGAACAATCATTTGGCGGGAAGGTTAAAACCGTGGGGTATGCTTGGCACCTGCCCCAAGTTGACAGTGCTTTGTTTTTGGCACTCTTTTTTATTATCTTGGGGATACTTGCCATTGTACTCACCGAATACTTGGCGAAAAAAACGGTAGAACCAACCCGTTAAGCTTGACAACAAGATTTTTGCACCATAATACACCGGCGTATGAAGACCTATGGATTAATTGGATACCCCCTCTCCCACTCTTTTTCGCAGCAATATTTCACCCGTAAATTTGAGGATGAAAAAGTGGATGCCCGTTATTTGTTATTCCCCATTCCAGCCATCACCGAATTTCCTGAATTGCTTGATCACCACCCCTATATTGCGGGCTTGAATGTCACCATCCCTTATAAAGAGAAGATTATTCCCTACCTGGATGCATTGGACGAGGCGGTAAAAGAGATTGGCGCCGTCAATGTGATCAAAATATCCTGGAACGGGACAAAACCATTTTTAAAAGGCTACAACAGCGATGTTTACGGTTTTGAGCATTCGTTGACTCCTATGCTTGAACCCCACCACCAGCGGGCTTTGATCCTGGGGACTGGTGGAGCATCCAAGGCGGTGGCCTACGTCCTAAACAGGCTGGGCATTCCATACACCTTTGTATCGCGCACCCCACGGCAATTGAATGAGATCCAATATCAGGCGGTCACCCGGGAGGTGCTTCATGCCCATACGCTGGTGATCAACACCTCCCCCATTGGCATGTTTCCTTACTCCGACAATTGTCCCGACATTCCTTATGAACACCTCACGTCAAACCATTTGGTTTACGATTTGATCTACAATCCTGAGCAAACCCAATTTTTGCAAAATGCAGAGGAACGGGGCGCCAAAATCAAAAATGGCATTGAGATGTTGTTCCTCCAGGCGCGACGGGCTTGGGAAATCTGGAGTGCGGACGATTCAACAGCCCTTTCGGAGGATTAGTTGTTGCGGCATTGGCACAAAGCCAGCCCCTTCGGGATAGGCGATATCGACCAGGAAGAGAGCCTGAGCCGGAGCTGAGGATCCTGCTCCTCCGCGGTTCTTCTCTTCGATCACCTTTTTGAAATCCTCAATGGATATTTTCCCTCTGCCCACATCCAACAGCGTGCCCACAATGGCGCGCACCATATTGCGCAAAAAGCGGTCGGCACGGATGACGAATTGCCATTCGTGATCGCCAATTTGGTGCCAATACGCCAACATAATGGTGCAATTATTGGTCTTTACATCGGTATGCAGTTTGCTGAAGCTGGTGAAGTCGGTATAGTCGAAAAGCAGTTGGGCTGCCTGATTCATCAGATTGAAATCTAAATTGTAAACCGGCAGGTAGGCCGTATCCTGTTTAAAAGGATTTTTCAGCAGCACCAAATTATAATGGTAAGTGCGGCTGATGGCCGAGAAGCGGCTGTGCAGCTCCTGATCCACCTCTTGAAGGGAATAGATTACCACATCGCGGGGTAAAATGCGGTTGACTTTATAAAGGAAATGCTCCGGGTTGTCGATTTCGATCTGGGTGTCGAAATGAGCCACAAAATAGGAGGCATGCACACCCGTATCGGTGCGACCCGCTCCCACCACATGCACGGGAACCCGCAATAGTTTGCCAAGGGCATCATCTACAACAGCCTGTACAGAAACAGCATTGGGTTGAACCTGCCAGCCATGAAACGAAGAGCCATTATAAGCCATTTCAATAAAATACCGGTGCATAAATAATTCCTATTTTGATGAGGGCTACAAATATATCGTTTTCTTTTTACTTGACATTGTTTTTTCCTTATTGTAAATTTAAAAGGATCAAGGAACTATTCACGCTAATCGATCAGCCATGAAAAAGGAACCGCATTTATCACACAGCCAATTGGATGAAGAAGCCAAAGCCCTACTAACGCAACTTGTAAAGGCACAGGAAGAGGGTGATTTGTCGCTCTTTGAGAGTTGCTTCCTGCACACAGATGATCTGGTCAATATTGGCACCGATTTGGATGAGATCTGGTATGGATGGGAGGATTTCAGCCGTTTTATGAAACTGGCCATCAGCGAACGTAAAGGACACAAAATCGAGGAATTGGAAACCCGCATTGTGGTCAGTGAAGAGGGAACCACCGCCTGGTATTCGCAGCTGATAGACACCTGTCTGGAGACTCGTGGGGAGCCGTTCCGGTTGGAAGGTTTCCGCCACACTGGCGTAATGGTTATGCGGCACGGTCAATGGTGCATTGCTCAAAGCCATGTTTCTGCCCCCATCATCGTCAGACCCGACCAGGACGGCACCGATGCCCTCGAATGACCTAGGTGATGATAGTTGGCAAAGAAAGCGCATGAACTTTTTGGATCACCGTTTGTTTAAGCTTAGCAAGAAAAATTCAGACACTTAAACATTCGGATTATGAAACTATTATTTGCAGCGCTATTTCTTTTAAGCTCCATGGCCATTGTGGCTCAAAACAATATTTACCAATTCAAGGAAAAAACCATTGATGGTGACACTTTTGATTTCGCCTCCCTGAAAGGAAAAAAAGTCATGATTGTCAATACCGCCAGCAAATGCGGCTTGACGCCACAGTACAAAGAGCTGCAAGCCCTTTATGATCAGTACAAGGATAAGGGTTTCATCATCATTGGTTTTCCAGCCAATAATTTTCTAAGGCAAGAACCGGGATCCGATCGGGAAATCAAGGAGTTTTGTTCTCTCAACTATGGCGTCACCTTTCCCATGATGGCCAAAATTTCGGTCAAGGGCGATGATATGGCTCCCATATATCAATGGTTGACGAATAAAGAGTTGAATGGAAAAGAAGATAGCCAGGTCAAGTGGAATTTCCAAAAATACCTGATCAATGTGGAGGGGCAGCTTGAGCGGGTAATCGACCCCAAAGTAAAGCCCAACGACCCACAAATCATACAATGGATTAACCAATAAAAAAAGTCCGGGAAAACCCGGACTTTTTTTGTTTTAGTTAAGACCCCTGTTGCGCAACAAGGCGTCGATGGTAGGTTCATGACCCCGAAATTTGGTGTATTGCACCATGCCTTCGTCTTCACCACAATCGGCCAAACAGTGTTCGCGGAATTTTTGAGCCAACTCCTGGTTGAAAATATCGCCCGTCTCCTTGAAAGCATCAAAAGCATCGGAATCGAGCACCTCGGCCCAGATGTAGACATAATATCCGGCAGAATAACCACCATTAAAGATGTGCGAGAAATAAGTAGAGCGGTAGCGAGGAATGATTTCGCTGATCAACCCCATTTCCTCGAGAGTTTGTTTTTCAAATTGCTCCGCATCGGGCACCTTCTGCCCTGCTGCCAAGGAGTGCCATTTCATATCCAATTGGGCGGCAGCCAGGTATTCAACGGTGGCAAACCCCTGATTGAAGGTGCTGCTTTTTTGCAGTTTCTCCATCAAAACCTCAGGCATCGGCTCATTGGTCAGATAATGGCGGGCATATTGCTTCATTACTTCGGGCTCTGCAGCCCAGTGTTCCATGATTTGTGAAGGCAATTCAACAAAATCGCGGGCCACACGGCCGGCAGTGCGTTTATAATCCCCTTGGGTAAACAATCCGTGCAAGCCATGGCCAAATTCGTGGAACATGGTGTTCACTTCATCCCATGTGAGGAGCGCAGGTTTGTCGCCGGTTGGCGGGGTAAAGTTGCAAACGATGGAAACCAGCGGAGTGGTACGTACGCCGTCGGTGGTGAGGGCGCGTCGGAAGGAGGTGCACCAGGCTCCTGCCCGTTTGCCGGCACGTGGGTGCCAGTCGAAATACATCAATCCTGCGTGCGACCCATCGGCTTCTTTCACCTCGTAAACTTCATTCAACGGGTTGTAAACAGGCACATTGGTGATGCGTTCGAAAGTGATGCCATATAGTTTGGTAGCTGTCCAAAACATGCCGTCGCGCACATTATCCAGCTTGAAGTATGGGATCAATTCGTTTTCATCCAAATTATATTTTACCTTTCTGAGCTTCTCGGCCCAGAACCACCAATCCCAAGATTCCAGTTTGTAGCGCGCGCCATTATTGTTGGCCAGACGTTGCATTTCAGCCAGCTCCCTTTTTGAAACATTCAAGGCCGGAACCCAAAGTTGCGACAAGAAATCAGTGACCCGATCAGGTGTTTGAGCCATGTTAACTTCAATGACATACTCAGCAAAATTATTATAACCCAATAATTTGGCTTTTTCAGCACGGAGTTCGGCCAATTTAGCGATGATCTCTTTGTTGTCCTGCTCGTTATTGTTGTCGCCACGCATGTAATACCCTTTGTACAGTTTCTCTCGCAAATCGCGATTTTCGGCGTACTGGAGGAAAGGAATCCAGCTGGGTTTCTGCAGCGTGAACAACCACTTGCCTTCATGCCCAGCTTTTTGAGCAGCCTCGGCAGCAGCCGAAACGACACCCTCCGGCAGCCCTTTCAGGTCGGCTTCATTATCGATCACGAGCATAAAGTTCTTGTTTGTTTCGGCCAGCAGGTTGTCGCCAAACTGGAGGCTCAGCATGGATAGCTCCTCGTTCAGTTTGCGAAGCTTGTCCTGATCCTCATCGTTTAGCAAGGCACCATTGCGCACAAAATCGCTGTAATACTTCTCAACTACACGAATTTGCGATGGATTCAGCCCACTTTCATGGCGCATCTCATGGATTTGAGCAATGCGTGTAAACAGGTTTTTATTCATCATCAGGTTGTCGCGGTGCTTCGTCAAGAGAGGGGTCATCTCTTTTGCGATGGCTCTCAACGTATCGCTGTCATCGGTTCCGCGCAGGCAGCCGAAGACGGTGGAGACCTTTTCGAGGAGCTCTCCCGAGCGGTCGAAAGCATAGATGGTGTTATCAAAAGTTGGTTTGGCCGGATTATTGGCAATCAGCTCAATACCTTCCTGTTCCTGCTTGATCCCTTCGGTAAAGGCGGGTACAAAATGTTCAGGTTTGATCTCCTCGAACGGCGGCACTTCGAAGGGCGTTGCATATTTTTTTGCAAAGAACGGATTGGTGCTGTCCTGCCCTTTCTGACAGGCGGTGAGCACCAGCGCCGATACGGCAAATAGTGTCAGTAATCTATTCATTAATAATATATTTAAGGTTTTTCACAAAATAGCTCAATTATCTTTTATGGGTCATGATGTTTGTCATTTTTGGCCGTAAGAGCCACCCACTATTTCAAAAAACGTTTGTCAAGTGCCCCATAAGCATCAATGCGTCGGTCGCGAAAGAACGGCCAGATGCGTCGCACCTGCTCCGATCGGGACAGGTTGATGGACACAACCTGGTTTGTCTCCTGAGTATTGGAAGCCTGGTAGAGCATTTCCCCCTGTGGACCAGCCACGAAAGTATTCCCCCAGAAGCTGATTCCGTTGGTTTGATTGGAGGGATCGGCCTCATGTCCCACCCGGTTAACACTCACCACATGCAGTCCGTTGGCTACGGCATGGGCGCGTTGGGAGATGATCCACGCGTTGAGCTGGCGCGATTTTTCATCATCGCCATCAGTCGATTCCCAACCAATGGCCGTGGGATAAATCAGCAGGTCGGCACCACGCATGGCCATCAGGCGGGCTGCCTCGGGATACCATTGGTCCCAGCACACCAGCACGCCCAAAGTGCCCACCGAAGTCTGAATCGGTTCAAACCCCAAATCCCCAGGCGTGAAATAGAACTTCTCGTAATAGGCCGGATCGTCGGGAATATGCATTTTACGATATTTGCCGGCCATGGAGCCGTCCTTTTCAAACACGACAGCTGTATTGTGGTATAGGCCTGGTGCCCTTTTCTCAAAAAGCGAAGTGACCAGCACAATACCAAGCTCCTTGGCCAAGGCGCCATAGAAATCGGTTGAGGGGCCAGGGATGGTTTCGGCCAAATCAAAACAGTTGGTATCTTCTGTCTGGCAAAAATAGGCTGTATTGTGAAGTTCCTGCAGAACGACCAGTTCCGCACCTTCAGCAGCACAAGCGCGAATATTATCAGCCAATTTCTGAAAGTTGGCAGCCAGATCCAATTCCACGGACTGTTGAACCAGTCCCACTTTTAATATTTTCTCCATGGTACGACAAATTAATGGTTAAAAACCCCAGCAGGGAATTGCATGGTGACACAATGTAGCGAGCCATGTTGCTTAATCAATGGAAGACAGTGGATTCCCACCACATCCAAATCGGGAAACTCCTTCCGAAAAATATCCAAGGCAGGTTTGTCTTCGGGGAGACCGTAAACAGGCACCAAAACAGCGCCATTGATAAAGAGGAAATTGGCATAGGTGGCGGGCAAACGTTCTCCTCCGTCATAAACAGGCGTGCACATGGGCAGTGGTACCAAGGTATAAGGAACCTCTTGGGCAGAGGTGAAGGTGGTAAGCTGCTTCTCCATCTCACTCAGTGCGTGGAAGTGCACATCGTTGCGATCATCGCATTTCACATAGAGGATGCGGTTGTTTGGCGCCAAACGAGCCAGGGTGTCGATATGGCTGTCGGTATCGTCGCCTTGCAGAAAACCATGGTCTAGCCAAAGGATCTTCTTGGCACTGAACAGTTTCTTGAGCTCCAATTCTATCTGCTCCTGGCTGTAGGCACCATTTCGGTTGGGAGACAACAAGCATTCGGAGGTGGTCAGAATAGTCCCCGCCCCGTCCGATTCGATGCTGCCGCCTTCCAGCACTAGATTCAATTGGTTCTCATATTTGACTGCCTGGCTGAATAGGCCCTTTTTGAAAAGCGTGCCATTGATCAGGTTGTCTTTGTCGGCAGCAAACTTAAGCCCCCAGCCGTTGAATTTGAAATCCATCAACACCGGCATATTGTTTTCCAGTACGGTAATGAAACCATGGTCGCGCGCCCAAGTATCGTTGACAGGCATTTCCACGATGGTGATGTTGTTGCGGTTGGCCTCGGCAAGCCAAGGGATCACTTCATCTTGATTGTTGGCCACGATCAACAGCGGTTGGCGCGCGGCAATCTCTTTACACAATGAGGCGTAGCAGGGCAACACCTCGTCGAGCAGATCTTTCCAGTCGGTAGAATCATCGGGCCAGGTCAATTGCACCAGGCTTTGTGGATGCCATTCGGCGGGTAAAAAACGGTCAAATGTCATGCTTGCATTGCATTAAATAATGAATAGGATACAAAAAAACAAAAAAAGGATCGAATGTGCCACCATATCCGATCCTTTTCGCAACAAAATTATATTCTTCAGACTTTCAACTGCTCTTCGATGGTTTGAATCTGGTTCTTAAAATCGCGATCGGTTTCCAGCAGATTATTAACTGTTTTGCAGGCATGCAAAACAGTTGCGTGGTCTTTCCGCCCAATTTTGGCACCAATAGCCGAAAGACTCGAATTGGTGAGGGTCTTACTAAAGAACATGGCAATTTGACGAGCTTGAACAATTTCGCGCTTGCGTGTTTTCGACTGCAAAGCATCCACATCAATACCAAAATACTCACACACGGTTTGTGAAATGTAATCGACCGACAGTTCACGGTGCACCTTCTTCACCAGTTTGTCTACCACCGACTTGGCTGTATCGAGGGTGATGTCTTTTTTATTAAGCGTCGACTGAGCCAAAAGTGATATGAGGGCACCTTCCAACTCCCTGATATTATTCACCACATTGCTGGCAATATAATAAACCACATCTTCGGGCAAATCAATACCGTCGTTCATGATTTTGGTCTTCAGGATGGAGACGCGGGTTTCGAAATCGGGCATCTGCAAGTCGGCCGACAATCCCCATTTGAAACGGGACAACAGCCGGTCTTCCATGCCTTGCATCTCAACTGGGGCTTTATCGGAAGTCAGGATGATCTGTTTGCCCGATTGCTGCAAATGATTGAAGATGTGGAAAAAAGTATTCTGAGTGCTGGTTTTGCCTGCCAACTCCTGAATGTCGTCGATGATCAACACATCCATCATCTGGTAAAAATTCAAGAAATCATTGGCTGAATTGGTCCGGATGGAATCGGTGTATTGCAGCTGAAATTTATTGGCATTCAAATATAATACCGTTTTTTCGGGCATGGTGCGTTTCACCTCGATGCCAATGGCCTGCGACAGGTGAGTCTTACCCAACCCACTGTTGCCATAAAGGAACAAGGGGTTGAAAGCCGTTTTGCCAGGGTTTTTGGCCACGGCCATGGCTGCGGAACGCGCCAGCTTGTTGCACTCACCTTCCACAAAGTTTTCGAAAGTATAGTCGCTGTTGAGCTGCGGATCGACATGAAGCTGTTTGATGCCAGGAATAACAAACGGATTGCGTATAGCAACCTGCGTATCGCCCTGATGGCTGCTTTGCGACATGGCCCTATTGCGCAAGTCAACCCGGTTGGCTGTGGGCATATTCACAGTCACTGGGGGGATGGTGGCAGCCAATGGTTTTTCCATCACCACGGTATATTTTAATTTTACCATGGGGCCAACTTCTTTGCGCAGCACTTTGCTAATCAATTCAATATAGTGTTCTTCCAGATGTTCATAGAAGAAATAGCTGGGCACTTCAATCGTTAGGATATTATTTTCAAAACTTACAGGAACAATGGGCTCAAACCAAGTACTAAAACTTCCCGCGCTGATATTTTCTTTTATCAACCGCAGACACCTATTCCAAATTGATACACAATCCGGTTTCATTTTTCCTTACTTATATTTGAATTATGTTATATGACGAATCTACTTGAGAGTTCAAAATTTGCAAATAAAAATCGAAAAAACAAATAGGTTGTCCATTGATTTTTTCGAATAATGCTTTCACCCTATCGTTCAAAGACTTAAAAGAAATCACTGTAAAACATTGGCTTACAGCACAATAAATCAATACAACTACTTTAAGTACAAGTTATAACCCCTTGGCAATAAAGCTCTTGTTTGAAAATCAAGAATATTTCAAAAATTGCTCCACTCTAATCGGTGAAGCAATTTCATTAACAGTATTTTATCACTTATTTATTTTTCGCAAAGCCTTTTTCACGCCGATAACCGATTCATTTTCCATGGCAATGATTTCGGCTTCGGGATAGGTGGTCTTGATTTGATTGTGCAGCTGCAGAACATCCTGATAGTTGTTTGATTGCGCAACTAGGTAGCGGTATTGTCGCCCGTCGAAAAACTCAATCACATGGTGTTTTTCTGTCACCGCGTTGTTTCCAAGCACGGTGGGTTGTTTGGAAGTAAAAATCTGGATGTGAAAAACAATTTCCTGATCAGCGGCCGAGGGGTCGAAATAAATTTTGCGTCCGAAATCGAAAGCCGAGAAGCTCACATATCGTTTGGGATTGTGCCGCACGTCCATCATCAGGCGGTTGAGATTGGCCGACGCTTCCGCCAGGGAATGGTAGAGAGCTTTGTCGTTGATTAAAAGCCCCAGGGAACCTTCGGAATGGTTGATGCTTTGCATCATGCTGTCGGTTTGTTGCAAGGTCGATTTCAAAGCCATGATGGTTTCGTTGAGTTGAGCTTTGCGCAAATCGGATGTCACCGCCGAGAGCGACTGCATGGTGGTGTCGATGTATTGCCCCTGGTCGTTGAGCTTGGTCAACAGCGAATCGAGTTTTTGAGTCGTCTTGTTCAAATTTCCCTCCGGGCCTGTGTAGTGGGCAAGATTAGCCGTCAACTGTTCCACATGGCTCATGGAGGCCGAAAAATTCTCAATGGCCATGCTAAGATTTTGCACATTGTTTTTGTCGAACAAGGTGCCAACCTGCGCCAAAACGGAGTCGAAACGGCTGATCAAACGTTCGGTTTTCTCTTTCAAGGGCAACACACTGGTACTCAACTGGTCGGTAATATCAGCCATGACCGAGGTGGAGAGTGTGTCGTCGGGCATCAGGTAATCGGGGCTATTGCCCTGTATAAACTGCACCCCTTTGCTGCCCAAAAGGTCGAGGCTATAAATCTGAGCTACGGAATTCTTTGGCAATTTCAACTCTTTGTTCAGTGCGAAGGTGACAATGAAGCGGTCGCCCATGCTTTGATCAATAACAATGTCGCGCACGGAGCCCACTTTAAAACCATGGTAGTAGATCGGGCTGGCGTCGGTCAATCCATCCACTTTGGTGAAAACGCCATAATAGATGTTCCCGCCAAAGAATATATCGCGCCCCTTCAAATAATTCAGTCCCCATCCCAACAACGCGAGTGTCGAAACCACAAAGACCCCTATTTTAATCTCCTTCTTGATCATATTGAAAATATTCGTTTTATTTACTCAAGTTCATTAAACTAAAAAATGCCGCAAAGCATTTTTCTATGACGATAATTCATTGGCCATCCAATTTCCTGGCTTCCTTGATTGTAATCCGTTTCCCCTGATAAAAAGCCACTACAAAACAGTCGGGCGCCTGCAAGCGCACTTTTTTTTGCAACGCTAGAGCCTCATTGTAACTGGTTGTTTCACCAACGGTGTATTTATACAAGGTCTTATCTTTGTAATGCTTTGCATCGGGGAATTTTGCCAGAATGCCTTTCCCCTTGGCAAATGGCGTTGATGACGAGGCTACCTGGATCTTGTACACCACCGATTCTGGTTTCTTTTCTTTGACCTCATTGGGAATGTCTGCCACTTTTAACTCTTTCGCATGGCCATTGGTGATGTTGTTTTGGGCTTCGAACTGATGTTTATACGATCCGAAAGCTTGGTAGAGCGCATTGGCCAATGCATTTTGTCCAGAGGCAGAGGCCAGGTACTTTTCTTCGGCCGCGTTGCTCAAAAAGCCCAACTCCACCAACACCCCAGGCATGGCTGTTTGCCTCAGCACCAGGAAACCCGCTTGTTTCACCCCTCGGTTGTACCGTTGGGCTTTGGTGTTGAAATGGGTCTGTATGATGGAAGCTGCTTCGATGCTCTGATCCAGAAAAGCATTTTGCATCAATTCGAAAATAATATACGATTCAGTGGAGTTGGGGTCGAAACCTTCGTATTTGGTTGTATAATCATCCTCCAGCACAATCACCGAGTTTTCCTTCTTGGCCACTTCAAGGTTGTCCTGCGATCGGTGCAAACCAAGCACGAACGTTTCCGCACCGCCAATTTTCGGGGAACTGATATAATTGGCATGGATGGAGATGAAGAGGTCGGCATTGTTCTTATTTGCTATTTCAGCCCGTTTGTCAAGTGGCACAAAAACATCGGAATGACGCGTGTAAACTACCTTCACCTCGGGATAGCTTTCCTTGATGAGATTGCCGAATTTGAGCGCCACATTCAAAACCACATCCTTCTCTTTCACCAATTTACCAACGGCTCCAGGATCTTTGCCCCCATGCCCGGCGTCAATCACGATGGTTTTGAGCCGGATGGGGCCTTGACCTAGGCTAGGCCACAAAAGGAAAAATAAAAAGCAAAAGAGTATAGTGATCCTGCTCATTTTATTAATAATAACAACCAATGAAAATAGTTAAAACAAATTGAAATAACCTCCAAAATGATTATATTTTGCAGTCAAAAATAACAATTATATTTGAGGCAATAAAAGCATACCAGCATCATATTTTGAGAAACAGGCCAGTCGGTGTGTTATTTTTCTTTATTTTTGCCATCATCATTTTAAATACCCGGATCAACAACAAGATAGTACAACATATTTAAACTACTTATGCTAAAACACTTAATCGCCTTAGGATTATGTTTTTCACTCCATACAACTCCCTCCATCGCGCAGCTGACAGGAATAGAGACGGTTCAAGGACAGGAGCAAAAAAACGATTCATTGGCGCCAATCCAGGGTAGCAAGCCTTTTTTAGAAGCACAGGTGCTCTACAAGGCAAACGACTCGTTGGCTTTTGATTTTGACGGTCAAAAGATGTACCTGTATGGCAAAGCTGAAATCAAATATCTTGACATTGAGCTGTCGGCTCATGCCATTGAGCTGGATCTGGACAGTACACTGGCCATTGCCTACGGGCGGGTGGATACAGCCGGTGTTGAGCAAGATCTGCCTATTTTCAAAGACAAGAGCGGCTCCTACACCATGCGCCGAATGAAATACAACTTTGAAACCAAAAAGGCCATCATCGAGCATATTGTCACCGAGCAGGGCGAAGGATTTGTGATTGCACAGAAGGCCAAGCGGGTCAACGAAACCGAGTATTTCATGCGCGATGCCAAATACACCACTTGCGATCATCACGACCACCCCCACTTTTATCTGAATTTAACTAAGGCCAAGGTGATTCCAGGGAAAAAAACCATCACAGGACCGGCCTACTTGGTGGTGGAAGATGTGAAGCTCCCAATTTTTGTGCCATTTGCGCTGATCCCCAACACCACTTCATACAGTTCCGGAATTGTGATGCCTTCCTATGGTGATGAAGGGGAGCGTGGGTTCTTTCTACGCGAAGGGGGTTACTATTTTGCAGCAAATGACTACTTCGACCTACGATTAACTGGCGACATCTACACCAATGGCTCCTGGGGCACGCATTTTGGTACTACTTATAAAAACCGATATAAATACAGCGGGAGGTTAAGCGCCGATTACATCACCAACATTGTATCGGAAAAGGATTTACCCGATTACAGCAAAAACAAGGACTTCTCCATACGCTGGAGCCATACGCAGGATGCCAAGGCCAATCCCTACCAGACGTTCTCGGCTAGTGTCAATTTTGCCACCAGTTCCTATGACCGCAACAATGTGGGGAGCATCATCAACCCCATCGACCTGTCGACCAACCAGAAAAGCTCCAGTATTTCATACAGCAAAAGGTGGCCTGGCAGCCCATTTAACTTCTCGGCAAACTTGCTACACTCGCAAAATAGCCGCGACACCTCCATTAGTCTTACCATCCCCGACATCACCTTGACCATGAACAGGATTTTCCCCTTCAAGCGCAAGGAACAAATTGGGGAAGAGCGCTGGTATGAGAAGGTCAGCTTCTCCTATTCGGGCAACACAAAAAATTTCATCAACACCAAGGAGAAAGACCTCAGCTTCACAGGCAAAAGCCTTTCCGAAGAGTGGAAAAACGGGATGAAGCACTCCATCCCATTGAGTATGAACCTTAAAATGTTGAAATTTTTTACTTTGAGCCCCTCATTTAACTACACCGAACGGTGGTATTTGAACAAAGTGCGCCAGGAGTGGGATGAAGAGAATCAGAAAATTGTAAAAAAAGAGCCTGAGGCCGGTTTTAACCGCGTTTACGACTACTCCACCAGTGTGGGTACCAGCACAAAGATTTATACCTTTTTCAAACCCTCCAGGGCATTATTTGGCGATGGCATTGAAGCTATCCGACACGTGGCTACGCCATCGGTCAGCTTGTCGTATCGGCCCGACTTTGGACAGGAGAAATATGGGTTTTACGATTGGTTCGAATATTACAATCCCAAAACCAATGAAATCACCCGTTACGACTACAGTTATTACGATGGTTATATTTACGGTACCGCCGGGAAAGGTCGTTCGGGCTCCATGTCGTTGAGTTTGGGCAATACATTGGAGATGAAAGTGAAAGACTCCAAGGACTCCACAGGCTTTAGAAAAATCTCCATCCTGGAGAGTTTAAATTTCAGTTCCAGCTACAACTTCCTGGCCGACTCTCTAAAATGGAGCATGATCAACATGAGTGGCCGTACCAAGATTTTGGGCACCAGCATCAACTTCAACGCCACCTTCGACCCTTATGGCGTGGATGTCAACAAAAATGGGAATCCTGTGAGGGTGAACAAGTCGGCGTTGCACCAAAATGGCAAGTTGTTGCGATTGGAAGGTGCCAGCATGAGCTTCGGTTTCAATTTATCGCCGGAAACATTCAAGCGCAAAGATGATAAAGCCAACAATGCAGGCAATCAAGGGCAAGGCAACGATGCCAACACCCCCCCACCAGCCTTGGGCGAAGACCCATTGGCCGATGGTGCTGCTGGGGCTGCCCCAACAGGTCTTGAAGCGGACGAAGATGGATATGCGGTTTTCTCTATGCCCTGGAGCCTATCCCTGAACTACAGTATGCGGGTTTCAAAGGGCAAATTTGATGCCTTAAGGAAAGAATACCGGTATGTGGTGGGATCGGATGTGAATGTGACTGGAAACATCTCTCTGACGCCAAAATGGAAGGTTTCGGTATCGACAGGTTATAGTTTCGACCAGAAAACCATATCGCAAACCAACATCGGCATCACTCGCGATTTGCACTGCTGGAGCATGCGGTTCAACATGGTACCTGTGGGACGTTATAAGTCTTATTTCTTCAGCATCAACGTTAATTCGAGCATGTTGCAGGATTTGAAATACGAAAAGCGCAACAGTGCCTACAACAATGCGAACTTTTACCGATAAAAATCATATTTCTACAATCACCATAAATAATTGATTATGAAAAAAGTCATTTCAACAACAGGCGCCCCAGCGGCCATCGGACCCTACAGTCAGGCTATTGAAGCCAACGGGATGTTGTTTGTTTCGGGCCAGTTGCCTGTCAATGCAGCCACCGGCAAAGTGGCCGAAGGAGGAATCAGTGAGCAGACGCGCCAGTCGCTCGAGAATATCAAAGCCATCCTGACCGAGGCTGGTTATGGTTTGGAGAACGTGGTAAAAACCACTTGTCTGCTGAGTGATATGGCCAACTTCAAGGCCTTCAACGAAGTTTATGCACAGTACTTCACCAGTCAGGCTCCAGCCCGCGCTACCTTTGCCGTGCGGGAACTACCACTTGGGGTTATGGTTGAAATAGAAGCCATTGCAGTCAAATAAAAAAAATGCGAAGGAAATCCTTCGCATTTTTTTTATCTTTTTTTCGGGATCACTGAACCACCACATCAATTTGATCGGCCAGCATCCTAGCCTTGTCTTTTAATGCCATCACATCACTTTGGGGATCCCCTAGGGTCAAAACCACCGCCATGCGTCGATGCAGTCGAGCCAACGGTTTTCCAAAGATGCGCACATCGGTTTTTTCATGGGCACAAACAGATTCCACTCCAGCATATTGTGGATTTTCGCCTTCGCAGGTGGCTAGCACCACAGCACTGGCACCGGCACGCTCCAATGTGATTTCAGGAATGGGCAACCCCAGCACCGCCCGGCAATGCAGTTCGAACTCATTGAAATTTTGGGTCCCAGCCAGGGTAACCATGCCCGTATCGTGAGGACGCGGTGACAACTCCGAAAAGACCACCCCTTCGTTGGTGATGAAAAACTCCACGCCCCAAAGGCCGGCGCCCCCCAATGCATTGGTGACTTTGGCCGCCATCTCCTGAGCCTGCTGAAGGAAACCTTCGGGCAAAAAAGCTGGTTGCCAGCTCTCCTGATAATCGCCCCGCTCCTGCCGGTGGCCAATAGGCGCACAAAAAAGTGTGGGTCCATTTTTTTGGGTCACCGTAAGCAGAGTGATTTCACTTACAAAAGGCACGAACGACTCGACGATCACTTCTTGGGCATCACCCCGTCCCTTTTCCGAAGCAGCAACCCATGCCTTCTCAATATCAGCTTCGCACTTGATGGTGGACTGTCCTTTTCCCGAGGAGGACATCAACGGCTTGACTACACAAGGTATGCCAACCTCCCCAACAGCTTGCTGCAGCTCAGCAAGCGACGAGGCATAACGGTAATTGGCAGTAGCCAACCCCAAATCTTTGGCCGCCAAGTCACGAATGGCTTTTCGGTTCATGGTGAAGTTGGCCGCTTTGGCTGATGGAACCACCTGGATGGATTGCTTTTCGTAATCGAACAAGCGTTCTGTGCGGATGGCCTCTATCTCGGGCACAATAATATCGGGTTGGTGCTTGGTCACAATGGCGTCGAGTGCATCGCCATTCAACATATTAATGACTTCGCAATGGTCGGCCACCTGCATGGCAGGGGCATTGGCATAACTGTCCACGGCAATGACGGTTTGTCCCAACCGCTGTGCTGCAATGGTGAACTCCTTGCCCAGTTCACCGGAACCTAAAAGCATAATTTTCTTAATCATAACTCTATGGGGGTTGATGATAAGTACCTTAATAGCAAAAGCCGGTGTCCCCACCGGCTTTTATGTTTGAAAAACGTAATCCTGTTTGAAAATAAATAATTATTCTGCTACCACTTCGAAAGCGATATCAACCTTCACATCGCGGTGAAGTTTGATGGTAGCGGTGTATTTGCCCAGTTCCTTAACCGCTTCTTCTTTGATAAGAATGGTTTTACGGTCGATGGCAAAACCATCTTTCTCAAGGGCTTCAGCAATCTGGATGGTGTTAACCGATCCAAAGATTTTGCCGGTTGCACTGGCTTTTGCACCAATGGTGATAGATTTACCCTCAAGCTTAGCTGCCAATTCGATGGCTTCTTGCTTGATTTTCTCTTGTTTGTGGGCTTTTTGTCTCAGGTTTTCAGCATGCACTTTGCGAGCCGATTCGGTGGCCAGAGCTGCCATCCCTTGTGGGATTAAGAAGTTGCGACCATAACCATTTTTAACCTTAACAATATCGTCTTTGTGACCCAAGTGTGCCACATCTTCTTTCAAAATTACTTCCATTTGTAGATCCTCCTCAGTTTTATTTCATTAAATCGGTTACATATGGCAGTAAAGCCAAATGACGAGCTCTTTTCACTGCGCGGGCCACTTTGCGTTGAAATTTCAACGAAGTACCAGTTAAACGACGAGGAAGAATTTTTCCTTGCTCGTTCAGGAACTTTTTCAAGAATTCGGGATCTTTGTAATCCACGTATCTGATCTTGTTCTTTTTAAAACGGCAGTATTTTTTCTTTTTGATCTCTACCGATGGAGGCGTAAGATATCTAATTTCTGATTGACTTTGTGCCATGGCTTATTTCTCCTTTTCTTCTTTTTTAGTTGCACTTCTTCTTTTTTCGCTGTACTGTACGGCATATTTCTCCATTCTGAAAGTCAAGAAACGGATCACACGCTCGTCGCGACGGTAGTTCAACTCAAGTTTCTCAACAAAACTTGGTTCTGCTTTGAATTCAAACAAGTTGTAAAAACCTGTTGATTTCTTCTGAATAGGATAAGCAAGCTTGCGGAGGCCCCAATTCTCTTCATTGACAATTTCACCTCCATTCTCCAAAATCAGATCTTTAAATTTCTGTACCGCTTCCTTCATCTGGACATCAGACAAAACGGGAGTTAAGATGAAAACGGTTTCATACTGATTCAACATATTTCCTTAATTTTAAAGGTTTTTATAATCGAGGTGCAAAGTTAGCGTATATCTTGAAATAAACAAGAGCCTCCTGCTATATTTTCCGTGGAAAATGTTACGGAGCGCGCCGATACTTAATACCGTGACTGAAAAACGCGGTTCATGTCTATCGGTGTGTTCTTCTATTCATTGCGGGTAAACACATCTGTCCAGCCCTCTGTAGCGAAAGTTACAAAATTGAGCCCCTCTGGATTTTTAAACTTGTATTTACGACTCATAGGTTGGTTTTGTTGATCAAGGATCACTACTGTCTATTAATTAATGTTAAAAATCCAATTTCAATTGCACGCAATCTTGAGCCTGCTCCGCCTCATCTGATTGAAACAAATCCTTGATATTGTCCTTTGCAAGGAGGGAACTACCAAGGATTCTCATTACTTCAAAAATACTTCTATCTAGAGCAAGTTTTCGTTCAATGATTGCAACAGTGCAATATGTAATGATGGCCACATATACCTGTATTCGAACCGCATTCTCGGTATTGCCCCAGAAAGACTTGATGCGCAAGTGACCTTTGATCCATTTAAAAAAGGTCTCTACAGTCCATCTGTTTTTATAAAGAAAGGCAATATCCTTGGCCTTCAAATAGAAATTATTCGTATAGTAGGTGAAGGTTCGCTTTAGTTCAGGCTCATAGTATACTATTCTCCTGATTTCGGAAGGATAGTTTTCTCTGTTTCCCTTTGTTATGAACCTCACAGTTTGATCTCGGAGTATATTATCACGGCTTTCCATGAGGTCATCTCCAGCGACTATTTCAAACTTCGGTTTTTGTTTTTCTCGGATGATAAAGAACGAGTTGATCATCTCTATCCGGTACAGCCTACTCAAATCCCAATAGCCACGGTCAAAAACATAACAGGCAAGCGGCTCGTAGTTAATCCAATCCATCGCATTCACATCATGAACTGCAGCTTCTGTGATGTTGAATGAAACGGGGATTTCGGTCACGATATCAAGTTGGGTGTGTACCTTGATGCCAGCTTTGGTACTTCTGAATCTTGCCCAGTCAAAAAGAGACATGCAGAGATCTATTGTGGTAGAGTCAAAAGCGTAATATTTCCCATTGAGTATAAACTCTTTGTCTATGCGATTTTTCTGAGCAAGAGCCACCATGTGATAGGCAAATTCTTCAAAAATGCGATAATCACGCAGTTGGTTAGCCTTGGATAGAACGCTTCGATTTATTGGGGTTTTACCAAAACCAAGGTGAAAAGATTTTTTCGCATGAGCAGTAGTAATGTCCGTCAATTCACGAAGGCTGTTGCAGCCATCCAACTGTCCAAATATCAGAACAAGCATCTGATTCCAGTATGTAAAACTCCAACCTTGAGTCCTATCGTTACATTGGTTCATAACGAGTCTTTCAAAATATCGTTTGGGAAGAAAATCGGTGATTTGACTGAAAAGATATTTGCCACTGTTCATTTTTCGCTACTTTTATGTTTACCAATGAAGGTAAACATTTCAAAAGTGCGACAAGGTTTGAGACAATTTTAGTACTGATTATATGTGTGTTATGGGTGATTTTAACTAAATTTAATAGACACTACTGATCAAGGATAAACCTTTTAGAGCTAACAAATCACGATGTAAATGAAAAGAATTGCTTGGCAATGAATTTGTTATATTGAATATTTAGTATGGCACGGATCACAAATCCGCGCAAGCGGGAGCTTCATTCAGATCCAGTCGATACTGACTCAGTGCCCCTTCCAACCCATTGGTCAGGGTAAGGAGATGCAGGGGTAGTTGATTGCCTCCTGAAAATATGACTTTCTCTCCGGGAAAGGCACGGATGATCAAGTCAGAGAAAGTCCTGTCAAGATGAAGCGTTTCTTGGATCCGGCATGTCCCACCACGCAAAGAAATGGTAATGACATTGGATTGTCCAGTTGAACGTAACTTCACAACCTCACCCATCGCGCCATGAAGCGTTGCAAAGGGTAAATCTGCCGTACCTATTCCGGAGTCTGATCCAGTTGGAGAAACAAAAATTTCCTGAGCCTTTACAACGTTATCAAAACAAATCAGGCTCAAAACGACAGATATCTTTAAACATATTATTATCAACAACCTCATAACCAATGCGTTATTCTTGCATAAAAATCACTAGACCCGGTAAAAAATTACCGAGCAATTCATTTTGAAGAACCACTCGGTGTATCTACTTTTAATTTAGCTCACAAAAAAGGAGGACATGGGTAAAAATACAAATTTTAGCGGACAGCCAATATTTAATCAACAGAATCAAACTCATACCCAATTAGAACGATTACCCACCCCATTCCATGGATGACACAGGGTAATTTAGCAGCAGTATTCATTTTTAAATCTCAAGTTATGAAGAAGATTTTTACGCTATTATTTTCTATTGTCGCGTTATCAGGATTTGCTCAAATCAATAATGGTGGGTTCGAAGACACTCCATACGATAATGGTTGGACAGTTTTAAATTCAGCTACAAAAGCAGCCGAAACTAGTGCACTTAATGTTCACTCTGGAAATACAGCCCTCAAAATGACGGCTGTGACGACTACCTCATTAATAAAAATGACCTCATTTATTACTCCCTCTCAAGGGAACTACTTGGCATCTTTTTGGGTAAAAGGCTCAAAAGGGAACATAATCAAAATGCAAAATGTAGTGAAAACAAGTACGGCAACAAACTACTTAAACTACATCCACACCATTGGCTCAACAGGTACATGGGAAAAAGTTGAAGCACCTTTTGCGATAGATGCCTCAACAACTAGTTATAATATTCAAATACAAGGAAATACTAAGGATGCTGTCTATTACATTGATGATATTGAGATTACTCTGGTAAATGGCTCAGAAGTATTAAACGGAAAAATGGAATCTGGTGTTTCCGAACATTGGTACGGAATTAGTTTATCCAATGGCGCAATTGCCTCGATTAGTAATGAATCAGTGGAAGTGCATGAGGGTTCCAAGGCAATGAAAATAGTCGTTACAACGCCGGCTGCTACCCCTTCTATTGGAGATGTCCAAATTAAAAACACAGCTATGGCCATCTTTGGCGGAAGTGCCAAAGTGGTCTCATTTTACGCCAAAGCCACACCGACAAATCAGAATGAAATTCCTAAATTAATGATCGCTCAAGCCTATCAGGATGAAATCGGGAAAAGCCAATCCGGTGGTGCTTTTAACGGAACCATGCAACTGACCAGTGAATACCGAAAATACAAATATGCAGTAGATTACCAGTTTTATGACAAGTCAACCCCACCAGTATTATTAACTTCCAGCTATTTTACCAACACCATACGTTGTGGCGAAGTAGCAGGAGCTTATTACATCGATGCCATTACCATTGAAGCCTATCCAGGTACCCCAACCATTACATCAACAGCCATCACCGTAGGTGAAGCTGGGAAGCCCTATAGCTATAAAGCCACAAGCAGTAATCCGGGTTTGGGAAAATGGTCTCTCTCCAAACCGGAAATCGGAGCAGAATGGTTGTCCATCGACCAGTATACAGGTGAACTCACCGGAACACCAGATGTAGGTGGCAGCTATGAACTAACCGTTACTCTGGCAGATGGCATAAACACAATTCAACAATCTTTTACATTGGTGATTAGCGGTGCCACTTCGATTGGACAAGAAAGCAAATCAATATCGTTTAAAGTTTATCCAAACCCTGCCTCTTCGCGCTTATTCATTCATAGTGAAGGATTTACTGAAAAGATTGAAATATATAGTATTTCAGGACAGAAGGTTTTAGAAGCTATCAAAACAACCGATGGTATTGATATAAGCCAGTTAGCCAATGGTCTATATATTGTATCAACCAAGGTACATGGTAAGGTTGTGCAACAAAAGTTCAGCAAGAAATAATTTCCTTAAGTAACGTGACAATGAGAATACCTTTGCAATCAATTTACTGCAGAGGTATTTTTAAATTACACTTGCCCCATTGAAGCAATAAACCAATAGTCATTATGGAAACCTGTTCCCTTTTTTTCCAACTCATCGTTTTTTTCACCATGCCTTCGAAAATAGGCCAGAAAAAGATAAAGTAACGACCCAAAACCATCCTGTTAAATATTTACTACCCTGGCCGAATCGGTCATAAGATGACCTGGTTTTCAGTTGCTCCAGACCGGAAGTTATCGCGTAAAGGCCATTTATTTTTACCAGGAGTATTCAATCAATTGATTTAACCCGATCTAGTTGGAAAATTCCACAATCCAAATCCAATGTACATTTTAAAACAAGTTTCATTGTTGTATTCAAACCAATTTCCTTATAAACATCAATCTTTTAAAATAAAATCAAATGACAAAAATCTACCAATCTCTTTTATTTATCTACGTGGCTTTAAATTCATTCATTACCCATGGACAAAACACACTCATTTTTCGCAGCGAGTATGAAAAAGTGGGCGATGTGATTGGTGACCTCAACTTGACCGGAGAAGGCAATAGTAGCTACTCCATCGCCTCTGGAAATGCGGATGGTTTTTATGCTATAAATTCAACCACAGGCCAACTTACCATTGCCAAAGAGATTCCTGACCAAAAGAATAGCGTACGCAAGGATCTGCTTACTGTTGGCAATTCTGCCACTCAAAGCGTAGTTGAAATTGTAGATGGATATGACTATTTCATTCAAAAACATCCAGGATACACAGTGTTGGAGGCGCACAACCAAACATACCTCACCACTGATAATCCATACACTGTTTTCAACAACCTATGGGGTAAGGGGAATGCCCTGCCTGGCGTGGATTTCAGAATGGCCACGCTATATAACAGTTTGATACCCGATCAAACAGTTTTCTTATGGGATGTCCCATCAAAAGCATCTGATTTCAATGGTGCTTCTGTATGGTCGTATATGAATATCATGTGGGGTAACCGAAAAAACATCAGGGAAGACCTGACCGGGTTTCCTATTCAAATCGCATCCATACAATCTTTGAATATTGATTTCGATTTTGAACAGTTGTTTGGCACTGAAGATTACAAGATGGCGCTCAACCATTTTTTGACCGATGAGAACTATATTGCCCCATTTGGCAATAACGACGGCGATTTCTTCATGGTCTTCGATCAGATCGGTGACTGGATCCCCTCCTACCCAGTTAATATCGGGGATACCATTATTAACGACGCATCCTTCACCCGGTTATATAAAAAAGATGTGGATACCGGATATGAATACCGGCGGGTTATTATTAAAGATGAGGAAAAACTGTTAAAAGGCACCATTGACATGAAAAGTATATACAACTCTTTTTCATCCAGAGCTTTCCTCAACAAACAACAATACATCCCCAATATTCAACTAGGTTTAGAAATAACAGACGGATTTGGGGCGGTAAGGATTAACCAATGGGATATCAAACTGAATAAAAGCACGAATACAGCCATCAAAAACAACGATCAGAAAAACATGATCCAAGTTTATCCCAATCCATCTTCTGGTCATTTTAAAATCACGGCTCCAAAGGAAAATCCGGAATGGATCGTTTATGATCTGCTGGGAAATAAAGTGACCACGGGAAGGAAAAGAACCGTTGATTTAAAAGGTTTTCCCAAAGGAATACACCTGCTCTCATTCGAAGGACAGTGCATCAAATTAGTTTTAGAATAAACATGAAAACTGTTCATTTAAACCCCGTTCATTAACTCTTCAACCTGTCCAAAGGCTCAATTAACCGGTGCCGATTCTGTTCGACAAAACAAATGGAATACACAAAGCCAGCTCTTTCCTAACGTCATTGATACTGCCTAGTGCTGAGTTGAGTATATAACCAAAACAGAATATATGTCAACCACTTATAAATTAATTAATTATGAAACATTTACTTATCAGCATGGCTTTTCCCCTGCTATTTCTTTGCTCCCTACAGGCCAAAACAATTCCATTGAATCATCCAAACATCCAAGTGATGGGTGCAAATTATGTGTATCCATCAGTGGAGAAACTGCATTATTGCCGTTTCTCCGAGGCAACCCTAAATGCTCCGTTACAGAATAAGATGTTTAACCCTGAGAATGCAAAGACGAACAGTGGCATAAAAATCCGGTTTAAAACGGCAAGCCCATTTGTGAATTTAACTTTTATGCCCCAGGCAGGATCCAACAGAGGATCTGAGTTTGCTGTGCTACAAAATGGTGAATTGGCAGGAAAATTTGATTTCAAAGGAGAGGCCAGCAAAAAAGAGATGATCCTGAAAATCACCAATATTTATACAGAACAGGAGACACTTTTTGAAGTAGTTCTGCCAAGTTTATCAAACGTTGCCCTAACTAAATTGGAAATTGATGATCTCCAGGAACTGGGTGCCTGCACACCAGAACGACGCCCCATCTATCTGGCTCTTGGGAATAGCATCACCCATGGAGTGGGACAAGGGTCGGCCAGTTACCTGACCTATCCTTATTTATTGGCTGAAAATCTGGGGTTTGATTATTATAACCTGGCAGTAGGGGGAGCGAAAATATCGCAAGCCATTGCGGCCCAGACAGCCGAGATGCCACAGGCCGACATTATCACAATCCTGATAGGTTACAACGATTTGCATTTTAACAACAAGACGGTAGCTGAATATACCTCATCCTACCAGGCTTATTTAAGTGAAATCAGAAAAAACCAGCCCAATGCCAGGATTTTTTGCATCAGCTTGACCCATACCCGTTCAACGGGTAATGAAAAAACCGGGGTAACACCCGACGATTACCGTAAGGCCTTGAAAACTATTGTTGAAACATTTCAATCAAACGGAGATGACAAACTGGTATTTGTGGCCGGAGATAAAATTACGTCAGAAGCAAACCTAAACCTGGACAATCCGGAGGACCGAACTCACATGAGTATTAAAGGTGCGGCTATGTTTGCCGATGAGCTAGGCAAGATCATTAATCAGTGGCAAATAGTTCCCAACCATTCTTCTATTTAGCCTGATAGAAATATTTTTACACTGTTTTACAATTCATTACAGAGACCCGAAAGTCTCTGTAATCTTTTCTAATAGTCACCCTTTTAAAAGTTATCTCCTCAAAACAATTGAAAAGACATGTTTTTTCACTATCAATAAATCTACCTGAAGAATCTTAATATTGGAAAGAAGGTCAAAACCCACCGCTGGCGCGGATTTGCAATCCTTGCCAAAATCCCAATTAAATCAACCATATATCCAACAATCCGTGTTCACCGGCATAATCACAGGCACTGCTATAAACATAGTCTTCAGCTCGAAAAACCAAGCCTCCTTTTACCGGGTTTTGATGAATATAATTCAGTTTTTGAAATCACGCAAAATATCCGGCAACAAATGCCCTTCTGTTGCTCTCACCATTAAATGCACGTGGTTGGTCATGATACACCTGGCAAATATCTCAAGCCCTTTGTTCTTTTGGCAATAAGCTAGGTTATCTATCAGTATGTTCTTGTATTCATTGCGGGTAAACACATCTGTCCAGCCCTCTGTAGCGAATGTTAAATGGGTTAGCAAATAGAGCGTGCTGGCTGATGTATAATCAATAGTATTTTTTGGCTATCTTTGTTTATTATAGAAACGTAAATCATAATAACCATGACTACAATCATCATAGAGGATAAAAGCCCTCAAGCCAAAAAATTAATAGATTACATCAAGTCATTACCCTTCGTCACAGTAGTCGATGACAAAAATTCATTCCAAGAAGCGGCAGAAAATTGCCAAGCTCTAACGGTAGATGAGTTCTTTGATGATTTGGACAACAGGATAAAAAAGAGGTTTGATCATGCGTGAAGTCCGTATTTCAAGGAATGTAAAAGATAAAATTACAGAGCTTGAATTTTTTTTTTAATTGATGAACTGGGCTTATCAGAAGATGCCGAAGGAAAAAAATTGCCTAGCAATGAATTATTTAGTATGGCATGGATTGCAGATCCGCGCCAGCGGAGGATATTACCTTAAAAATAAAATTCATTGCTATTTATACACTTCCATCCACTAATACCTTCTTCTTCTAATTTCTTTTTTAAACCATCTGATATATAAAAAGACAGGTCAAAATATCCCACTCGAAAAAAATCTAATCCTATTAACTTTTGATCTTCCTTAAAATAATATCCATTTATAGGAACTAAAGAGTTAAAAGCAGATCCAACACAATATTCTTTATAAACATTAGTTATCCCCTCTCTATTTTTGGGCATATCCACATCTAAATAAACAGTCTCATCAGGATCCCATTCTTGAACTTTTAAACAAGTCTTTTCATAATCAATCAAACTAGCCAACTCTCCATTAAAAAACATAAAACTATAATTACTCAATTGCTCATCTTCAATAGGTATAAATTGAATATCATGTAGTTTATTATTCAATACTACATTCCTAAACTGTTCACTTACAATTATTCCCTTTAAAGACAATGTTCCCTCATTTAGGACATCTGTTAATTTTGCCTTATCATCTTTTACAACACCAGTAACTAACTGATGTTCATAACTCATATACAAATTCTTTTTCAACAAAGAATCAGAAACTTGATCACAGTAAGCCTGAAATCCATTATCGGCATCTGGTTTAAACTTATAATATTTCATTAATTATCATTTAATTTACGGAATTGATCATTCATATTTTCACCATTCTTTTGATACCCCCTGTTGGCGCGGATTTGAAATCCGTGCCAACACCCCCATCAAATCAACCATATATCCAACAAACCATGTTCACCGGCATAATCACTGGCACTGCTGTAAACATAGTCTTCCGCTCGAAAAACCAAGCCTTCTTTTACCGGGTTTTGATGAATGTAATTCAGCTTTTGATCTATCACTGCATTACTCCATAGTTCTATCGGATGGTTATCGGAGCGCCAAAAACGGTTGCCATCGGGTGTGATAAACTGCTTTAGTAGCCATTCTTTTCGGCTCTCATGGTGGTTGTCGGCGATGGCTTTAAGGATGACTTTGGCCGTAAATTTTTTGAAATCGCGCAAAATATCCGGCAACAAATGCCCTTCTGTTGCTCTCACCATTAAATGCAAGTGGTTGGTCATGATACACCAGGCAAATATCTCAAGTCCTTTGTTCTTTTGGCAATAAGCTAGGTTATCTATCAGTATGTTCTTGTATTCATTGCGGGTAAACACATCTGTCCAGCCCTCTGTGGCGAATGTTACAAAATAGAGGCCCTCAGGATTTTTAAACTTGTATTTACGACTCATAGGTTGGTTTTGTTGATCAAAGTTATACTTTTTAGAGCCAACAAATCAATTTTAGTATGGCACGGATCACAGATCCGCGCCAGCAAGAGTAAACACATCTGTCCAGCCCTCTGTAGCGAATGTTAAATGGGTTAGCAAATAGAGCGTGCTGGCTGATGTATAATCAATAGTATTTTTTGGCTATCTTTGTTTATTATAGAAACGTAAATCATAATAACCATGACTACAATCATCATAGAGGATAAAAGCCCTCAAGCCAAAAAATTAATAGATTACATCAAGTCATTACCCTTCGTCACAGTAGTCGATGACAAAAATTCATTCCAAGAAGCGGCAGAAAATTGCCAAGCTCTAACGGTAGATGAGTTCTTTGATGATTTGGACAACAGGATAAAAAAGAGGTTTGATCATGCGTGAAGTCCGTATTTCAAGGAATGTAAAAGATAAAATTACAGAGCTTGAATTTTTTTTAATTGATGAACTGGGCTTATCAGAAGATGCCGCGTTGCGGCGAAGCCGAAGGATGAAAGAATACATATTGGCCTTAAGTCAACCTACTGATCATCCTTTGTGTCGTTTTAATCGATGGCGAAAATTAAAGTATAGATGTGCTATTTTTGAACGAGACTGGGTCTTTGCTTATGAAGTTTTCAAGGAAGGTGTCATTATACGAGATATGGCTCACGTATCGTCATTGGTTGAATAAAAGAAGAGGGCTTAAAGCAACCGCTCCAAGCCCCCTTGAAAATATACTATCCTCCCTGGAAACAGCAGATTAAGTGGTCAGGTCGTGATCCGAAAAGTACTTCATAAACTGCACGCGTTCAAACAGTTCGCTCTTATCACCTGCTTGGCGTGCCATACAACCCCTGAACTCCTCCAAAGATTCAAACCCCTCGCTTGTCATCCATTCTCCTAGCTCATTGAGCAACTGGGTGATGTATGCTGCTCCATGCGTGTAAAGGGCCGATGTTACCTGCACGGTGTGGGCGCCGGCCATCAGCATTTTGATCAATGTTTCGGTATCGTGCACACCGGTGGAGGCTGTCAACGGACAGCTGCTTTCGGCCGATAAGATGCTGATCCATCGAAGCGTATTGGAATAGCTTTGTGGAGAAGAATACACCTCACCATTGGTAAATTGGCGGGTTTTGATATCGAAGTCGAACTCAGCCATGCGGTTGAAGAACACCAGACCCTGGATACCCGATTCGGACAAGCGTTGGTAGAATGAAGCCCCCGCTGAAAAATAAGGCGATACTTTGACGGATACCGGCAAGGAGGTGTGTTTTAGTACATTTTTGATGATGTCGAAATGCAACTCCTCCACTTTTTGAGCGGTAAGCGAGGGGTCGCTGCCCAGCATCATGATGTTCAACTCAATACCATCGGCACCTGCCTGTTGCAGTTTATGCGCATACGAAGCCCACTCTCCCGATGAAAGACAATTGATGCTGGCAATGATGGGTATGGATACTTCCGCTTTGGCTTTACGAATTAAGGCGGCATAGCGGTCGAGCACATCCTGCTTCAACTCATATTCGAAGTAGTCGAAAAACTCGGCATTCCCCTTCATATCGGTCACTTCAGCAGCCTGTATTATGCCAGCCTCGCGTAGGATCTCCTCCTCAAACACCGATTTCAGAACGATGGCGCCGACACCCGCCTCAGCCAGTTTCTTGATAGAAGCCAGGCTACCCGACAGGCCGGAACTGCCCACCACCAATGGATTTTGGATGGGCAGGCCCATAAATGTGGTATGTAGATTTTGCATTATTCTTTATTTAAATTGGTGGAACCAAAATTTTTCAAATCTTACTTGCCATTCCCTGCGATCCATCTGTCCATGGATGCCGCTGCCTTACGGCCATCACCCATGGCCAAAATCACGGTAGCTCCGCCCCGCACGATGTCGCCACCTGCGAACAGATCGAGAACGGAAGTCTGAAGCGTCTCTTCGTTCACAACCAAGGTGCCCCAACGGGTAGTATTCAGCTCCGGTTGCGAATTGGGAATCAATGGGTTGGGCGACACCCCCACGCTGACCACCACGGTATCCACCTCGATGGTTGTTTCGGATCCTTCGATCACCACCGGGCTGCGGCGTCCACTGGCATCGGGTTCTCCCAGTTCCATCTTCTGCACCACCATCTGTTTCACACACCCTTTTTCATCGGCAATATATTCAATGGGGTTGGAAAGCATCATAAACTCCACGCCCTCCTCCTGGGCATGTTTGATCTCCTCCACCCGAGCTGGCATCTCCTCTAGGGAGCGGCGGTAGATGATCATGGCTCGCTCGGCACCAAGGCGTTTTGCCGTGCGTACTGAATCCATCGCCGTGTTGCCACCGCCAATGACCGCTACCCGCTTGCCCATCAACACGGGGGTGTCGAAATGATTATCGGCGGCCTTCATCAAATTCACACGGGTGAGATACTCATTGGAGCTCAGGATGCCAATGCTGTTTTCGCCGGGGATGTTCATGAAACGGGGCAATCCGGCACCGCTGCCCACAAAAAATGCTTTGAATCCTTCGTCGCGAAGGTCGTCGATGGTGGCTGTGCGTCCCACAATGAAGTTGGTTTCGAACTTCACGCCCATCTGGCGCAACACCTCAATTTCCACATCCACAATGTCGTTGGGCAAGCGAAATTCTGGAATGCCATATTTCAGCACCCCACCAATCTCATGGAGGGCTTCAAATACCGTCACATCGTACCCTTTCTTGGCCATTTCGCCAGCAAAGGTCAATCCCGCAGGTCCGGAGCCGATGCTGGCCACTTTAATGCCATTGCAGGCCGGCACTTGAGGAACCGACATCTGTCCCGACTCCCTTTCGTAGTCGGCGGCAAACCGTTCGAGGTAACCAATGGCCACGGCTGGGGCGTTCATCTTTTGGGTGTAGAAGCATTTGGCCTCGCACTGTTTTTCTTGTGGGCATACACGTCCACACACAGCCGGCAGCGTGCTGGTCTCCTTCAGGGTTTGGGCTGCAGAGAGGAATTCCCCCTTCTCGATGTACTTGATGAATTTGGGGATATTAATCTCCACAGGGCAACCAGTGATGCAGGTTGGATTGGGACAATCCAAGCAACGGCGAGCCTCGGCCACGGCTTCTTCGATGGTCAAGCCACGGTTCACCTCCACATAAGATTGAATCCTAAACTCAGGATCCTCCTCCGTCATGTGCACACGGGTTAGTTGCGTGCGCTCCTTATTTTTCATTTGGGCGCGCAATGCCTGGCGCCATGGTTCATCGCGTTCTGCTTTCAGAATGCTTTCGTTAACCGCCATATATTAAATCTCCTTGTTTTTCAAATAGTTTTCTTCGGCTCGTTTTTCCAACTCCTTGTAACCACCCAGGCGGAGCATCATCTCGTCGAAATCAACCTCATGGGCGTCAAACTCAGGTCCATCCACACAAACAAAACGGGTCTTACCTCCCACCGTCACCCGGCAGGCTCCGCACATGCCAGTACCATCTACCATGATGGTGTTGAGGCTGGCAATGGTTTTGATCTGGTGCTTTTTCGTGGTTAATGACGCAAACTTCATCATAATGGCCGGGCCAATGACAACCGATAGGTCGACCTTCTCGCGCTGAATCACCTGTTCCATGCCTTCGGTAACTAAACCTTTTTGACCATAAGAACCGTCGTCGGTCATAATGATCAACTCATCGGACCATTGACGCATTTGTTCTTCCAGAATGATCAGATCCTTGTTTCGGGCTGCAATGACGGTGACAACCCTATTGCCGGCCTTTTTAAAAGCTTCGACGATGGGCAGCAAGGGTGCTACCCCAACGCCACCACCACAAGCCAGCACGGTTCCCACTTTCTCAACATGGGTAGCTTGTCCCAGAGGCCCAACCAAATCGGTGATATTGTCACCCACATTCAATTCGGCCAATTTGCGGGAAGTGACGCCCACTTTTTGAATCACCAGCGTGATGGTACCTTTTTCGATATCGGCAGCAGCAATGGTTAATGGAATGCGTTCGCCATCGCTTCCCACCCGCACCATCACAAAATGTCCTGCCTTGCGAGACTTTGCAATCCGGGGTGCCTTTATCTCCAACTTCACCACATTTTCGGAGAAATATTCTTTACTGACGATTTGATTCATCCGCTTATAATATTTTAATAATTTCTACTTGAAGTTCTTACTTAATTCGATGCGAAGTAACATCAGAACCACAAAATTTGGAAAAAAATCACTATCCCCACCATAACATCGGTCATATCAACACAATTTACATCCATTCCAAATAAGCAAATTACATTTCACAACCGGAAAAAGCATTAATTCATAATAAATCAAATGAAATTCACTGCGATTTCTGGAGCTTTGATTAATTTTGGAGCTGCCTGTTGTTAAGTATTAAAAATAGAAATGCGCCATTTTAGCATTCAAAGAACTAAAATTATAAAACAAATTACTAATTTAAGTACTTGTTAATATTTAATGTCGTATAATTTGCCAAAATTATTAAGGACATACGACAAACGTTCTTTGAGATTTTGAAAACAGAGGTATGCATCAAATGGCAACCATTGGTATTTGATTCTTTTCCAAAGGATCTCTATCAGGTTTAATTCCGGAGAATAGGGTGGTAGGAAGAATACCAATAAATCCCTCTCTTTCCACTCACTTATTTTTACCATAAACTTTTTAGATTTATGAATTGGTGAATTATCAAGTATCACAACAGTTTTTTTAACTATCTGGGCTGCAAACTTATCCATAAACAAAATAACTTTGTCCGTATTGAATGTTGTTTCGCTAACCTCAAAGAATAGATCATTTTTACGGTTCATTAAACCCACAACGTTTAGAAACTTTCCTTTGGCAGCGGGTAATAATATCGGGTTTTCTTTTGTTTGCCAGGCATATGGAACGTTTGGTGTAAGTCCAAAATGGCTTTCATCACCAAAATAAAGGTCTATGTACCCGGCATCTTCCAATTCTTTAAGGCTTTCTATTTGTTGTTGTTTTAGCTCGAAATCATCTTGGTTGCGTTTGCTTTTTAAGGATAGCCGGGCTCTCTTCCAGATATAGCCCAGTGCCTTTTAAAAAATTCTGCAAAGTTCTTTTGCAGATTATGATATTATGTTGCTCTTCTAAGTAGGTTAACACATATTTTAAGTTACGGCTATGGTTCTTTAACAACTCAGCAATCTCTTTCTCAAGACCTTTCAATCGAGTTTTCGCTCCCCGGCCAGACCTGATTTTAAGAGAATCGAAACCGTTTTTAGCCCAGCTGTCAAGCCAACGCTCAATGGTTTTCCTGTTTACATCAAAAATGTCCGACAAGTCATTGATCGTTCGTTTTTGATGGGATAACAACAGGCAATGGCTCCTTCTTCTGGCCATGCTATCGGGACTGTTTTTGAGAAGCCTTTCAAGCGCTTCAATTTCTTCTGTTTTCAGGTTCAAGTATCTCATAATGAGATAAATATAGTTATTTTATATCACATAAACAACAAAATAGGACATTATTTTATTCTTATTACTTAAACACCTGAAAATCGTCCAAATATGGATAAAACGAGCCAAGGTCGAATATTGTGGGTTCGGTAATATAAGTTCTTTGAATGAAACTATGTCGTATTCTCCTTTTTTTACCCATAAATTGGCTCCGCCGAACTTTGTTCCCCTAAAGGGTACTGTGCGCTACTATCTGATTGACTGAGCAGTTACAACACCCGCTTTAGGGGATTGTGGGGTAAAAAATACGACAAGATTTCCTTTTCATTACTTAATAGGGCGAATGGCATGAGGATGATTTAAAACAATACGACAGATGAAAAAAGAGAAGTGGAAAAACCGAGATGGGATTGTTTATTCTACCGGCAATAATTTTGAATACCAATACGAAAGCGAGTCGGAGGATTTGCAAACCTTAGCGCCCGACAAGCAAACCCTGAAGGTGATGCTCGACAAGAAACAGCGAGCCGGCAAATCGGTCACCCTGATCACTGGATTTATAGGACAGGAGGATGATTTGAAAGAGCTGGGGAAGTTATTAAAGACCAAATGTGGTGTGGGTGGATCGGTTAAGGATGGGGAGATCCTGATCCAGGGCGATTTTCGGGATAAGGTGATGGCGCTTTTGTTGGAGATGGGCTATAAAAAAGTTAAGAGAGTGGGTGGCTGACACCTGAAATCTATGGAGAGGCTAACTGGAAAGAGCAATCACTTTTCAGGCAGCCTCTCCCAAAACCCAGAACTATGTCGTTTATCTTTGGACATCTGTTGTTGCCCTACACCATTGCCGTATTCCTGGCCATCAACATGGGCGGTAGTGGAACGGCACCGAGCTTCTCAGCTGCCTATGGTGCCAACATCATAAAAAGGAGCCTGATCCCTGGGCTTTTCGGCATCATGGTTTTTTTAGGTGCCATACTGGCCGGGCGTAATACGGCTGTCACCATCGGGAAGGAGCTGTTGCGGCCTGAGTTGGTGGATTATATGATTATCAGTATCATCCTGTTCAGCGTCAGCATTTCGCTGTTGGTGGCCAACCTGCTGGGGGTGCCCCAAAGCACCAGCCAATCCACCATATTGGCGGTATCGGCCCCGGCCATCTACTTCGACGAGATGAACTACCACAAATTGTGGTTCGAAATATTGCCCACTTGGTTCATTTTGCCGATCATCTCATTCTTCATTTGCCTATTGATTGGCAAATACATCTACAACCCCATCAGGCGCAGAGGGTACTTCATGTCACCACTGGTGAGCAATCATCCGATCCTCAAGGCATTGATTGTTGTGTCGTCGCTTTACGTGGCCTTTTCGATCGGAGCCAACAATGTGGCCAATGCGGCCGGCCCCATCGCCTCGCTCACCATCAACGAGCTGGGATTGCCTGGTGATGAAAAAAGCTTCACACAAATCATGATCCTATGCACCTTGATTATTGCGCCCAATTTCGGATTGGGCAGTTCGTTCTTTGGCCACAAACTGGTGAAAAACACCGGTAAGGAGATTATCCTCTTCGGAAAAATTGAAGCAGTCATCATTGCCATTGTCACAGGCAGCCTGTTGCTTTCCGCCTCCTTAATTAAAGGCATCCCTACCTCATTGGTGCAGCTCAATGTGGGCGCCATCCTGGGCATTGGTGTGGCCAAACTGGGGGCAAAAAACATCTTCCGCAAAACCCAAGTCAATAAATTTTTTGTTGTTTGGATCATTGCTCCTGTCTTTTCATTTCTGATCGCCTTGTTTTTGATTATATTAGCCGACCATGCAGGAATTATCAATTAATATGCAACAAGAAGACATAAAATCTGTTATCATTGGCGATTGGAAGGGGATTCCATTCAAAGAATATGGGAAGCAACTTGTGAAAACAGAGGGTGCTTTGCCCCAATTGCTTGGGTTGACAAATGACAGGGATCCCAAAATTGCCTGGCGGGCAGCCTATTTGATGGACATCATCAATGAACAAGCGCCTGAAAAACTATTGCCTTTTTTGCATGAACTGAAGGAACGGCTCAATACGGAAGAAAACCAGAGCCTTTTGCGCCATTTCACCCGCATATTGGGCAAACACGATGTGTTGGGCTACGCCGATGGCACCTTCATCGACACGTGCTTTAGGCAACTCATCAACAAGCGAAGTGCCATTGCCGTGAAGGCGAATTTTTTGAAGTTGACACAGCAGTTGTTGACCCATTACCCGGAGTTGAAACATGAACTGACCGAAATTTTCGAACTGATCAGCCAGGATGCCTCTCCAGCCATCCGCTGCCGGTTAAAACAAATAATAGAGACCAATTAAATAATCCTACATGAAAAAATTATTCTTACTACCCTTTTACCTCTTCCTACTCGCCATTCTTGTATCGTGCGAAAAAGATGAAGCAAATCCCGACTCATCAAAGGCGAACATACTCAAGGTCAATAAATTCATCTGGGAGGTGATGGATGAAGTTTACCTATGGCAAGCGCAGATGCCCCGCAACATCGACATCAACAATGAACCCGACCCCACCGAGTACTTCGACAAATTGTTGTATCAAGACGACAAATGGTCGTTCCTAACCGACGATGTGGAAGGGCTTCTGAACGGCTTCGAAGGCAGGGAGAAAACCTTTGGTTACAGCCTGACATTTGGCCAATTTACGGGAACACAAACATACTTTGGAATTGTGGAATATGTGAATCCCAACACCCCTGCCAGTGAGGCGGGTTTGCAGCGGGGCGATCTGATTGTGAAAGTCAACAACAATGAGATTACCCAATCCAATTACATGGAGCTATTCTATGGTTCCACCATCAGCATTACAAAGGGTGTGCTGACCAGCAGTGGCATTGCGTTGGGATCCACCCTCAGCATGACGTCTCGGGATTTGGCGATCAACCCCATCCTTTTACACAAAACGATGGATGTTGATGGCAAGAAAATTGGCTACATCGTTTACAACCAGTACATCTCCGACTACAACACCCAACTGACCTCTGTTTTTCAAGAGTTTAAAAATCAACAGATTACCGATATAGTGATTGATTTGCGCTATAATCCCGGTGGCTACGTGGATGCCGCCATCCATTTGTGCAGCATATTAGCACCACAGGGTGCAGTGAGCACTCCGGCAATTTTGATCAAGAAGCAATGGAACCAACTGTATCAGGATTATTGGACGCAAAACAACATCACCGAACAGTTGCAAACCACTTTTAATAAAGATGTGGCAGTCAACATGGATCTGTCGCGGGTCTATTTCTTGACATCCAACGGTTCAGCCTCTGCATCGGAACTCACCATCACCGGTTTGATGCCCTATATGGAAGTGGTGACCATTGGCCAAACCACCAGCGGAAAATACACGGCATCGTCAACATTCCAGCCCACCATCAACGACAAGGGTGATTTGGATCCAGATATCAAAAATTGGGCGATCCAACCCATCATATTCAAATATGCCAATGCAGCCGGGCTGACCGACTTCAAGGATGGCCTGGCGCCCAACCATGTTGTTGAAGAGTTGCTGGTGGCAGAAACAGTTCCTCAATTGGGTGATGTAGACGAACCCTTCCTGGCTAAAGCCATTGAGCTGATCTCCGGCCAAACAACAAAATCGGCCCAGATCGGGAACCAGTTGGCATGGAAACAATTTGACCGCCGCAGCTCAAAATATGAAAAGCAAAAACAAGTGCTGTTGGTTCCCAACCCCTTCGAGAAGTAGTTTTTTTCCCAATCGCAAATTAATAAAAAACAAAAAGTCACCACAGGGCATTCCGGTGGTGACTTTTTTGTCAACGATTATTCTGTCAACTAATTAGCGCGAATTGACACGAATTTAAAACTAATCAATTAACAATGCTGTATTCCACTAAAAACCGTGAGAATGGTTTTTCCATTTCCAAATTATCGCATTATCAAATTGATGGGTCATTTTAGCAAAGGCAAAAAGTTTAATTCCAACTTCTTCACTTTGGGGGCGACCACCATTTGGCAGTAGGGCTGTTTGGGATTGCGGCGGAAATAATCCTGATGATAAGCTTCTGCCTCATAAAATTGCTCAGCTGCCACAACTTGTGTGACAATATCCTGGTCGAACACACCTTCGTTTCTAAGGCCTTCCATATAGTTATTGACTGTTTCCAACTGAATATCGGAGGTGTAGAATATCGCAGAACGGTACTGCGTGCCCACATCGTTTCCTTGGCGGTTGGCCGTTGTGGGGTCGTGAACCGAGAAGAATACCCTCAACAGTTGCTCCAAGGAGACCAGTTGAGGATCAAATTCTATTTTTACCACCTCGGCATGGCCGGTTTTGCCCGTACAGACTTCCTGGTAGGTTGGGTTGGGCGTCTGCCCTCCCATGTAGCCCGACACGGCCTTTTCAACCCCTTTGAGCCGTTCAAAAACCGATTCGATGCACCAAAAGCATCCGCCGCCCAGGTAGATAACCTGTTTATTATTGGCTTCTAAATTCATACTTAAGAAAATTAATAATAGAATACTATAATACAATCTTTTCATCTTTCACCATGCTAGAATCAACCTGACAATAAAACAACGCAACGTCAAAAAGGTTAAAACTGAAAAAACAATGTATCGGATGGATAATGCGTAACTTTTAGTAATTTTGGGCATGGAAAATTTGATCTCATCTTCCTATCCGCCATTGGCAGAACGCATGCGCCCCCAATCTCTGGACCAATATATTGGCCAGGAGCATTTGATTGGTTCGGGTGCGGTGTTACGCCGTATGATTGAGAGCAATATGATCTCTTCCATACTTTTGTGGGGACCTCCGGGTGTAGGCAAGACCACCCTGGCTCGCATCATTTCGCAAAAACTCAACCGCCCGTTCCATGTGCTCTCAGCCATCAATTCGGGCGTGAAGGATGTGCGGGAGGTAATTGAAAAAGCCAAGCGCGCCCGTTTTTTCAACCCAGTAGCTCCAATCCTATTCATCGACGAGATCCACCGCTTTAGCAAATCGCAACAGGACAGCCTGTTGGGTGCGGTAGAAGATGGCACGGTGGTTTTGATTGGTGCCACCACCGAGAATCCCTCGTTTGAGGTGATCTCTCCCCTACTGTCGCGCTGCCAGGTTTACGTCTTGAAGTCCCTGGATGAATCGGATCTGCTCAAGCTAACCAACCAAGTGCTCACTACCGACCAGTTGCTCAAACAACGCGAGGTGAAGCTGGAAGAGACAGCCGCTTTGTTGCGTTACGCCGGTGGCGATGCCCGCAAGCTGCTGAACATTCTGGAGCTGGTAACCAACTCGGAATGGGCGAAGGATCCCATCATCATCAACGATGAAGTGGTGACGCGCAACTTGCAGCAAAACCCTGCGCAATACGACAAGAATGGTGAGATGCATTATGATATCGTGTCGGCCTTTATCAAATCGATCCGCGGGAGCGATCCCGATGCTGCCGTTTACTGGCTGGCACGGATGATCGAAGGTGGTGAAGATCCCAAATTTATTGCCCGAAGGCTCATCATATCGGCAGCGGAAGACATCGGCCTGGCCAACCCCAATGCCCTGCTGATGGCCACCCAAGCTTTTGAAGCCATCCAGATGATCGGTTGGCCCGAAGGACGCATCATCCTGTCGCAGGCCACCATTTACTTGGCCACCAGCCCCAAGAGCAACTCGGCTTACCTGGCCATCAATGAGGCGCTGGATTTTGTACGTCAAACCGGAAATTTACCCGTACCTTTGCACCTGCGAAATGCCCCCACCAAATTGATGAAAGATTTGAACTATGGCCAGGCATACAAGTATGCGCACGATTATCCAGGCAATTTTGTGGAGCAGGATTACCTGCCCGAAAAAATCAAGAGCAAACGATTTTTCAAGCCGCAAAACAACCCCCAGGAGGTCAAGATCAGCGAAAGGCAGGGGCAACTCTGGAAAAACAAGAAGTAAAAATTGTATTGAACATTAAAATAATAGACCATGGATATCAATCTAATACCTAGGATAAAACATACCGACTCGGGAAACTTTTTCCTTTTTGCGGGTCCTTGTGCCATTGAAGGTGAAGAGATGGCCCTTCGCATTGCCGAGCACATTGTGAAAGTGACGGACAAACTTAAGATCCCCTATGTGTTCAAAGGTTCGTACCGCAAAGCCAACCGCTCACGCATCGACTCGTTCAGCGGTATTGGCGATGAGAAGGCATTGAAGATCCTGCGCAAGGTGAGCGAGACCTTCGACATCCCCACCATCACCGATTTCCATTCGGCCAACGAGGCCGCCATGGCAGCGGAGTATGTGGACATTCTGCAGATTCCCGCATTCTTGTGCCGCCAGACCGATTTGCTGATTGCTGCGGCGGAAACGGGCAAGGTGGTCAACATCAAAAAAGGGCAGTTCCTATCGCCCGAAGCGATGCAACATGCGGTGAACAAGTTGCGGGAGTGCAACAACGAAAAGATCATCATCACGGACCGGGGCACCACCTTTGGTTACTACGACTTGATTGTGGATTACCGTGGCATTCCTGCCATGCAGGCCATGGGCGTGCCAGTGGTATTGGACATCACCCACTCGCTTCAGCAGCCCAACCAGGCATCGGGTGTTACAGGAGGCAAGCCCGCGTTGATTGAAACCATCGCTAGAGCCGGTATTGCTGTGGGCACCGATGGATTGTTCATTGAGACACACTTCGACCCCAAGAATGCCAAGTCGGATGGTGCCAATATGCTGCCATTGGATTTGTTCGAAGGTTTGATGACCAGGCTGAGTGCCATTAGACAGACCATCAATAATTTCTAATAACAAAGGGGCGGCTCGCTGAGTCGAACGAAATAGAAATCCGTGCATCGATGGAGAAAAATTCCAAGGATACACGGATTATATATTATTACATCCTGCTGTTCCGCCAGATGCTATTCACATTCAAATCAACCGGATTTGATTTGAAGATTTGATAATGAGATAATCAATCAGGGAAGCAATGGCTGAAAGCCATTCTTAATTCAGCCAGGGGCAACGCCCCTGGAGAGATTGGATTATTTATGAACAGCCCTAGATGGGCGGATTAATCCATCATGATTAGAATCTATGCCTAACAAACATAAGCTGCCCTTACGAGGGCGCGTTGTTCTTGGATGATTGGTTCCCGAGGCAATGCCTCGGGCTGAAATAAGCTGTCCCTCCGGGACGTGTGCAAACGCTTTTGGTAGTAACATCGGTGTTCATCTCCCCTTAAGCTAAGTCGCTGAAAACCGCGCACCAACCAGCATACTTATGAAAACCACAAAACGGCAATAATTATCCATGTATTCAGTGGAGAAAAAAGAAACCTCGTTTATCAAACCTTGATAAAAATCTTGCGTTTGTAGAGCACCCAGCCAATAAGCCAAAAGAAGGCAATGTTGGCCAAAGCATAGAGCAATGAGCCATTCAGGTTGCCGGCCAAGGGGACAAAAACATTTTGGTACAGCCATGTGTTGGCGCCAATGGTTTTCCCTTCATCAACAGGAATTCGTATTAAAACCGAAAGCACCCTCCCCCACACGCCAGCAAAGGCAAAAATAAATAGCGGATTCATGCCAAACACCACAAAGAAGGAGGTCCACTTTTTATATGATTTCACATCGATCAGATAGATCAGAACAGCCAGGCAGATGGTGGCCAACCCGCCTGTATAGACTACATAGGAGCTGCTCCACAACGATTTGTTAAGCGGCAGCAGGTAACTCCAACCCCATCCGACGACAACACCCAGAATGCCCCAAATCAATAATTTGACCGGCACCTTTGTTTTTTCTTCACCTTGAATCACTCCGGCAGCCAAGTATCCCAGCAAGGCAGTAACGATGGCAGGGAGTGTGCTGAGCAACCCTTCGGGATCGAAAGCTTCACCAAAGCCCTTGTAGAGATGTGCCTCGGGGATGATCAGGCGGTCGAATGCAAAGGCAGCACTTCCGGTGAGGCTATAGGGATCGTTGCCACCACCCCAATAGAGAATGCCCCAATACAATAGTAGAATGCCGGATGCAGCGCCCATCAAGGCTTTGCGCGACAATACCAACACCAGGAGTGACCCGATGCCATAAACCAGTGCGATGCGCTGCATCACCCCCATGATGCGGAAATGGCTCCAATCAGTCTTCCACTGGGGGAAAGAGTTCAGAAACAGCCCAATGGCAAAAATCAACAAGGTTCTTTTGCCAATGCGCATCAGTGAATCGCGATTGAGTGTGCTGTGGTGCTTCGAAAAGGAGAAAAACATGGAAACCCCAACCACGAACAAGAAAAAAGGAAATACCAGATCGGTTGGGGTACAGCCATGCCAAGCGGCATGCCTGAGTGGGGCATAGATGTAGCTCCAACTCCCTGGATTATTGACGGTAATCATCAGAGCAATGGTCATGCCCCGCATGACATCCAATGCCAAATACCTTGTTGATTTATCCATTATTTGTATTTTTTATTGAGTTAAGAAATAATCCCATAAAGACCAAGGCTCCATTGAGCAATAGCAATTCAAACCCAAACTGATACCCGCCAAACAACTCTTTAGAATAGAGGTTCAGAATGTAGCACACCACTGGTGACAGGACACAAATAACAGGAACCCAACGGTCGACCACTTTGCGCTTGGTAAGGATGCCAAAGGAGAACAACCCGAGTAAAGGGCCGTAGGTGTAACCCGCCACCGTGAAGACAGCACTCACCACACTTTTGTCGTTGATGATTCGGAACAGCACAATCACCAGGAACATCAGCAAAGAAAAGCCAATGTGTACAAAAAACCGCCTTTTACGTCCTTGATCGGAAGCCGGGTCAATGCGCAGGAAGTCGATGCAGAAAGCAGTGGTGAGCGCAGTTAAAGCAGAGTCGGCACTGGAATAAGCCGCGGCTGTTATGCCCAACAGGAATAATATCCCTGCCACCAGGCCAAAATGGTTCAAGGCTAAAGTGGGGAACAGATCATCGGTGTGGGCAGGTATGGCGATCCCCTTTTGAGCGGAGAATAGGTAAAGCATCACCCCCAATGCAAGGAACAAGACATTGGCAACAATAAAGGCAAGACTAAACCAGTATAAGTTTTTTTGGGCTTCTTGACGGTTTTTGCAGGTCAAACTCTTCTGCATCATATTTTGATCCAAACCATTCAGTACGATCACCATACCCAGTCCGGCAAAAAATTGCTTGAAGAAGTTGGTTTTGCTTTTCCAATCCCAATCGAGTATCTGGCTGTAAGGATGGTTGGCCACATCCACCACCAACTGCTTCAAACTTTGGTTCAACTCCTTTGAAACCACCACAATGGTAAGCCCTACCGAGAGTAGGATGAAGAGCGTCTGAAGGGAGTCGGTCCACACCACCGTCTTAATGCCCGCTCGAAAGGTGTAGAGCCATATCAGGAATATGGTGATCAGCACCGTTGTCCAAAAGGGAACACCCAGTTGGTTGAAAACAGCAATTTGCAAAACCCCTGCCACCAGGTAGAGCCGGAAAGAGGCACCAATGGTTTGCGACAGAATGAAGAAAAAGGATCCTGTGCGATAGGTTCGCTCGCCAAACCGGATGTTCAGGTAGGTGTATATGCTCACCAGGTTCAATTTATAGTAGAGGGGAATTAACACCAGGGCAATAATCCAATATCCCACAAAGTTACCAAGGAGAAATTGAAGGTAAAACCAATTGGAATGTCCCACTTCTCCGGGAACCGAAACAAATGTCACCCCCGAAATGGTAGCGCCAATCATGCCAAAGGCCACCAGATACCAGGGCATCTGCCGGTTACCCGTGAAGAAGGTTTCATTGCCCGCCTTGCGGCTCGAAAAATAGGATAAGATTAACAGCATGGCAAAAAAGCAGCCAATAACCATCAACGATATGGTAGTAGTCATCACAACAGTTTATCGGTTAGTATTGCATAGTGGTGGCAGCACTTTCAAAATTGGTTTTGCTGAGTGCCGAAACCGCATAATAATACTTATTTTTATTGAAATAGGCCGCATCCAAGGCAATTTTTGTATCGGATGTCACCCTTATGATGGCAGAAGCATCAGAACAATCGGCCATCTCACCTTTACGGAACCGATAAATCACATAATTTTTAGCGCCATCAACCGGCTGCCACGCCAACAACGCGTGTTTACCGCTGCGTGTGATGGTTCCATTTTGAGGAGACTGAATTGTGATCGACTCAATACGTGGATTTTCGGGCACCAATGCCAAACAGGAATAGGATTTCTTCAAGAGTCGTTGCTTTAAGCGCTTAGGGTTTTGCGCCATGGTTTTGGCACTGAAATACATGCTGCCAGCCACATTCGACTGCTGCCGGAGCAATTTGACCTGGCGGACGATCTCCTTGGAGGAGTGCCAGGCTTTCTCCTTAGCTTTGGGGTTGATGCGATACCACGCCTGGCCGATATAGACGGGGCAACCGTAGGCATGGTCGTTCCACCATTTCACCAGAATTTGATAATCGGCCACCTCTTTGCCAATTTCCCAATAGATTTGGGGCGTCACGTAATCGATCCACCCTTCCTTTTGCCATTTAAGAATGTCGGCATAAAGGTCATCATAATTGGTGACACCGGCTTTTGTTTGTGAGCCCAATGGATCGACCGAAGCGTTGCGCCACACGCCGAATGGGGAGATGCCAAACGCCACCTCTGGCTTGATGGATTTGATTGTGTCGCTGATCTGCTTGATGATTAAATCCACATTGTTGCGCCGCCAGTGGTCTTTTTCGGATGCCGAATAACCAGCCGGAAACCTTTCGAACGCTTCTTGATCGGGAAACTCCTGCCCTTTTATCCGATAAGGATAGAAATAGTCGTCCATGTGGATGGCATCGATGTTGTAGCGGCGCACAATATCGGCTACCACACAACTCACGTAGTCGCGCACGGCCGGCAGTCCTGGGTTGAGGTACCGTGTTTTGCCGTAGGTGACAAAATGATTGGGATTGCTGCGGTAATACAAATTTTCTCCAACCGTTTTTTGGGTCGTATCGACCTCTGCTCGGTATGGGTTGAGCCAAACATGAACGTCTAATCCCCTCTTGCGCGATTCGGCTATAACAAATTCGAGCGGATCGTATTTGGGATTTGGCGCCAAGCCACTTTGACCAGTCAGGTAAACCGACCACGGTTCCAAAGAAGAGTGATACAGCGCATCGCAGGCAGGCCTGATTTGGAAAACAACCGTATTCAACCGGTAAGCATTGGCCTGGTCCAAGATTTGTAACATTTCGGCCTTTTGGCGTTCAACCTCCAGATTATTGGCAGAAGGCCAGTCAATGTTTGCCACCGTGGCAATCCATACCGCGCGCATCTCACGCTTTGGGGTGGCTAAGAGCATCAGCTGCGACGAAACGAGTAACCACATTACCATCCATAATTTCTGAATCATCCTTCCTGAATTTTTGGTTGTAATACATGCTACAAAAATACAAACACAAACAACAAACACAAGAGGTTTTGTAATAATTCTGCACAAATATTAACAAAAGATCAGGAGTCAGTGAACAGGGATCAGTGAACAGTGATCGATAAATAGTTTGAAGAGTTAAAGTATTGGAAAGTTAAAAAGTCGACAAGTTCACAAGTCTTAATTCCTGATAATCAATCAGTCAATACACACCAACAAGCAGTGATCAGTTAGCAAAAGGGGAAGTCCGAAGGACTTCAAAATGAATAGCCGCCGGTGGAACCGGTGGTAACAAAGCACTAATAATGCCTGTTTTATCATGTTAAACCCGCTTCGGGGTTGGGATGCTAGTTGTGTCTGATCCCACGGATTGCATCCGTGGCTATTCATATTCAAGGCCTTCGGCCTTATTTGCATATCTTTTAATCATTCGTATGTCCATCCCCCCGGCCTGAAGTCCTGGGGGATGGGATTCATAAAAATGAGGGCTTTAGCCCAATGGTAATGAAGGGTTTTTGATTTTCCATCCTGTCAGATTTCTGAAATCTAACAGGATTAAATCCCGCGGAAGTAGGGTGAGAAAAATAGCGATCATTGTTCAGTATTAACAAACACTGATGTCGCAAAGTGCTTTTGTAAACGTCCCAGAGGGACAACTTATTTCAGCCCGAGGCATCGCCTCGGAAACCCACCATTCAAGAATAAAGCGCCCTCGAAAGAGCAGCTCACGCTTGGCTGTGCATACACCTTAATCACAATAAATTAAGCCGCCCATCCAGGGCTCCTTCATCACTATTTCAAACAATCCCGGGGCGATGCCCCGGGCTGAATTAAATATGGCTTTCAGCCATAGGATATCCCATCCTATTCTTAATGAAAGACAATTATTTCTTATAGTACTTCATTGCCTCAGGCAAAAAGGATTGCAAATCCTTGATGCGGGTTTGGTCGGATGGGTGTGTGCTCAGGAATTCCGGTGGTTTTTGTCCTCCTGATGCCGCCATCCGCTCCCAAAAAGCAATGGCGGCCGATGGATCGTATCCAGCCATCGCCATAAATATCAAGCCCAAGCGGTCTGCCTCGGTTTCATGGCTCCGCGAATAGGGCAACGCCACCAGCACCTGGCTACCAACCCCATAAACGGCGTTGAAGATCTGCTTGGTTTCTTCTGACTTCTCCGACAACATAACATTCCCAACGGCACTGCCAAACTGGGTGATCATTTGTTGGCTCATCCGTTCGTTGCCATGTCGGGCCACAGCGTGGGCAATTTCATGCCCCATGACCACGGCAATCCCATTGGCATCCTTGGTGTACGGCAAAATGCCTGTATAAAAGACTACCTTCCCTCCCGGCATGCACCAGGCATTGGGCGTATCGTCCTCCACCAGCTTAAATTCCCATGCATAGCCATTAAGCTTGGAAGAGAGCCCATGATCGGCCATATACTGCTCTACGGCCGCAGAAATCCTTGCACCGACCGTTTGAACCAAGTCGGCATTCTTTTTATCGGAACTCAGCTTGTTTTCCTTCAGGAATTGGTCGTACTGCGTAAAGCTCATGGACATCATCTGGGATTCCGGCATAAGAGTGACCTGTCGCCGTCCTGTAATGGGCACGCTTGAACATCCTGCTACCAACCAGATCAACCCAAGCAGTGCGCCCTGAATAAAGGTGCGTTTGATTTTAATCTTCATATTTGAGCGATTTTTTAATATATTCAATATGGTACAACAAATATAAAACATGAATGGGTTATTTTTGCAAAAAAAAATGGTTTCGGCCTCTTATATTTTCCGCATGACACCATCGTTAAAAAACCACTTGGAACTTCATTTTATTGTTTTGATATATGGCTTCACGGCCATTCTAGGGCGACTGATATCGCTCACAGCAGAAATGCTGGTGGGTTGGCGCATGCTGATCACCGTGCTGGCTCTTGGTGTGGTCATGTTCAGCCGTCAAACGGATTTCAGAATCCCAAAGCGGCTTATTTGGCATTATGCATCAATTGGCCTTGTGGTGGCTCTTCACTGGATCACCTTTTTTCATGCCATCAAAATCGCCAACATATCGGTGGCCCTTGGCGGTTTGGCCTCCACCACCCTATTTGCCAGCATCTTGGAGCCACTTCTCTTGCGCCGACGATTCCGGCTTTTGGAGTTGCTCATCGGTTTGCTGATCATTGGAGGCCTCTATTTAATTTTCAGGTTTGAAACACGTTATTTTTACGGAATTCTGACTGCCGTCACATCCGCCTTTTTGGCAGCTCTTTTCACCGTGATGAACAGGAAATTCATCCAACGCGATGCCTGTTCGCCTTTGGTGATCGGCTCCATTGAGATGGGGAGCGGCTTTTTAGCCATCCTCTTATATCTTACCACCACAGGATTGATCACTTCACCTGCCATGATCCCCTCCCCCATGGATTGGTTTTGGTTGGGCTTGTTGGCCATTGGCTGCACGGCTTATCCCTATATTGCCACAATCGGGTTGATGAAACACCTGTCGGCATACACCGTTACCCTTTCAGTCAACATGGAACCTGTCTATGGCATTCTGATGGCCTATTTTATATTTGGACAATCGGAGATGATGACCACCGGTTTCTATGCAGGAACCGGGATTATTCTATTGTCCGTCTTTATCTACCCCGTCCTGTTGAAGTTCTTTTACCAGTCGAGCAATACCTCAGCCTAAATGGCGGATCAACTTTTCCAACTGCTCGGCGAAAAGCGAGGCTGCCTGCTGCATGGACTCTTCTTGGGTCAATTGGCCATCCCCAAGAAGGAAAATTTGATCGAACAGATCGCACTGTCCATCCGTAGAACCCGCAATGGCATAAACAGGTTTCTGCAACGCCCTGCACAACAATGCCAGCTGTCCTACCCCTTTCCCCATATTGGTTTGATGGTCGATGCGCCCTTCGCCGGTAATGACCCACTCAGCCTGTTTCACCACTTGCTCCAAGTCCAAGAGGCATCGAAACCAATCGAACCCCAAACGAAAAGTGGCCCGTTTATAATTCAGGAACGGCAGGCCTAGCCCGCCGGCCGCGCCACCAAATGGTTCAGAACCTGTTAAATTAGGTTGGTTGGAAAAACGAGCATCCAACCGTTGCATCCAAGCCATCATCTGATGCTCAAATAGATCGACATCAGCAGACATAAGACCCTTTTGTGGGCCAAAGATACGAACCCCTCCTTCCGCGCCAAGCAAGGCGTTTCGCACATCGCAAACCACTTCAAATTGAACACCTTCCAGTAATTCGTTCAAATTATGCCATTGAACCTGAGAGAAAATGGGCAGTGGATTGGCCTGCGTTATTGGGGCGCCTGAATTATCAAAAAACTGCGCGCCAAGAGCCCGCATCATACCGGTTCCGCCATCTACAGTGGCCGTGCCGCCCAAAAATAGGGTAATGGCATCACAACCTTGCATAATGGCGTCGCGAATCAACCATCCCACGCCATCGGAAGCAGCCAGGTAAGGATCAAGCTGAGGCCTGGCTAGGTTATGGATCCCGCAAGCTGAGGCCACCTCAATATACGCCCGCCGCTGGTGGATCAAATAAACAGAAGGTTGTGGTTGCCCAAAAATCCCGGGTACCACAACCTCTCTAAATTGTCCATTAACAACCGATGCCACACACGCCAGGGATCCATCACCACCATCGGCAAAAATCCGCGTGATGAGCTCAATAGCCGGAACTTTATGAAATACGCCCCTCGCAATTTGAGCCATTTCCACGCTCGACAGGGAACCCTTGAACGAATCGCATACCACCAGTATGTGTTTCATGACGGCTAATTATCAATTCACTGAATCAAGGCGCGCCGCATCTTTTCCAAGGCATCCTGAAGCACCGATTGAGGGCAGGCCACATTCATGCGCATATGTCCCACGCCTTCCTCGCCAAAAGAGAGCCCGTCGTTCAAACCCACCCCTGCTTTGAGGTAAAGGCGCTGCCGCAACTCCTCCTGGTTCAAATTCAATGCAGAGAAATCGAGCCACAACAAAAACGTGGCATCAGGCTTTGTCACCCTGACATCCGGAATATTATGCTTAAGATAATCTTGAACAAAGGTCACATTGTCGGCAAGATAAAATAACAACTCTTTCAACCACCCGGCACAATGGTTGTAGGCCGCCTCCAAAGCGATGCCACCAAACACGTGGCTCATATTCAAATGGAGGTTGTTTTGGAAATCGCGGTATTTGGTCAGCAGTTCACTGTTTTTGGAAATAACATAGGAAGTGTTCATCCCTGCAATATTGAACGATTTACTGGGCGCCATAAAGGTGATTGAATTCATGGCGAAATCGTCGCAAACTGCAGCGAAGGGGGTGTGTTTTTTTCCATTCAACACCAAGTCGGCATGAATCTCATCGGATAGAACCGTCACACCATGCTTGATGCAGATGTTGCCAATGTCGGTGAGCTCCTGTATGGTCCAATCGCGCCCAACCGGATTGTGCGGATGGCACAAAATAAGCATTTTGGTGGTGGGCATTGCAGCCAACCGTTCAAATTCATCGAGGTTGAAGACGTACTGCCCCTGCTGGTTTTTCACCAATGGGTTCAGCAGTAAGTTACGCTGATTGCTCTTTACCACAGAGAAAAAAGGTGGATAAACAGGAGGTTGGATCACAATGCCATCGCCGGGGTTGGTGAGCGATAATATGGAAAAAGCCAAGGCCGGCACCACGCCGGGACTGTATTCCACCCATTCGGGCTCAATGATCCATTGATGGTGATTTTTCTGCCAATTGACAATGGATTGGACAAAAGAATCGGGGCGAATGGTGTAACCATACACTTCGTGTCGAGCCCGCTCCTGTATCACTTTAGCCACTGCGGTTGGCGCAGCAAAATCCATATCGGCCACCCAAAGGGGAATTACATTGGGGTTGCCAAAATTCTGCTGACGCAGATCAAGCTTGTAGCAGTCTGTTTTACTGCGGTTAATGATTGAATCGAAATCGTACATAAATTCAGATTAAAAAAAAAGCTCATCAACGATGAGCTCTATAAAATTACAAAAATAATCGGTCAATCAATGGTGACATCCACACTTTTCTCGGTGATATTGCCTGCTTTATCGGTTACTGTCACCAATAATGTATAGATGCCTGCTTTGCACTCATAAATAATCGGGTCGTTGAACAGAATCTCGTTGGTATACACCTTCTCTTTTCCTGTCAGGGTTCGTACATCATCGGCAGGCACCCAAGGATCTTCAATGCCTTTCAACCCAGATTTGAAAGCGAGCGCAAATTTGATCTCCTTGAGCTCCACATCATCGGTGATGGTTGCAGAGAATGTGAAATCACCCGACCGCATAAATTTGGTAGTTCCTGTAGGGAAAGTAATATCCAACTCAGGAGCACGATCCTTATCGTCGCCACCACATGCCGACACAAAAGCCACCAGCAAAACAAGTAATAAATAGTTGATTCTAGTCATATTTTTCAGGTTATAAATTTTCACAATAAGCAGCATAAACTGACTCAATGCCTTCGGCCAGGGAGATACGATATTTCCACCCCAACTTTTCGAGGCGCGACACATCCATCAATTTGCGCATGGTACCATCGGGCTTGGAGGCATCCCAATGCAACTCACCCTGGAAGCCGGTGATGCGCTTGACCTCCTGAGCCAATTCGCGGATGGTCAGATCGGTTCCTGAGCCAATATTGATATGGGTATTACGGATTTCATCCAACGAACGTTGCGAAACGATGTCGTTAAAATTGATGTTTTCCATCAAAAAGACACAAGCCTCGGCCATATCATCGGAATGAAGGAATTCGCGTAGTGGTGCACCACTGCCCCACAGAGCCACCGACACAGTTTGAGGTGCCAAACGGTGGATGCCATATTTTTGCAAAACATCCAGCACCTCCTGGTCAGAGCTCTTGCCATTAACGCCTTCGATGGGCCGTTGATCCAAATCTCTGCGGATGGTGTCCCAATCATTTTGCTCCAAAGCCTTACCCAGGTGCATTTTGCGGATTAAAGCGGGTAGCACATGGCTTTTCTGCAAATCATAATTGTCGTTGGGGCCATATAGGTTGGTGGGCATCACCGATATGAAGTTGGTGCCATACTGAATGTTGAAGGATTCGCACAGGCGTATGCCGGCTATCTTGGCCAAGGCGTAAGGCTCATTGGTATATTCCAGTTCATCGGTCAGCAGATACTCTTCTTTGAGTGGCTGTGGCGCATTCTTGGGATAGATGCAGGAGCTGCCCAGGAACAGCAGTTTGGCAACCCCATGTTTCCAAGCACTGCCAATTACATTATTTTGTATCTGAAGGTTTTCCAGAATAAAATCGGCCCGGTAGGTGTTGTTGGCCATAATGCCGCCCACTTTGGCAGCAGCCAGAAAGACATATTCGGGCTTTTCGGTAGCGAAAAAAGCATCCACGGCAGCCGAATTGGTCAAATCCAGCTCGGCATGGGTGCGTCCGATGACGTTTTGAAAGCCGCGGGTCTTGAGGTTTCGGACAATGGCCGATCCGACCAAACCACGGTGTCCGGCCACATATATTTTGCTTGTAAGTTTCATTATTCGAAATAGTTCATAGTTTGGAAACCACCATCTTTCAGGTATTTCTCTTTTTTCATAGTTTTGATGTCGCCATTCATCATATCTTCAACCAGAGCCTGAAGATCGTATTTGGGTTTCCAGCCCAGCTTCTGCATGGCCTTTTCGGGATTACCTATCAGAAGTTCCACCTCGGTGGGACGGAAATAACGGGCATCCACTTCAACCACTACCGAACCGGCAGGTACTTGGTAGTCGGGATGGCTGGACGAAACGACAAAACCTTGTTCCTCGACCCCTTCGCCCCTGAAATCGACCAAAATACCAACTTGAGCAAAGGCCATCTTAACAAATTCGCGTACTTCTGTGGTGATACCGGTGGCCACCACGAAATCTTCGGCGTTTTCCTGCTGAAGCATCAAATACATTGCTTCTACATAATCCTTGGCATGACCCCAGTCGCGTTTGGCAGAGAGGTTACCTAAGTAGAGCTTCTCCTGAAGTCCCAGCGCGATGCGAGCCACGGCGCGGGTGATCTTGCGGGTGACAAAAGTTTCACCCCGAATGGGCGATTCATGGTTGAACAGGATGCCGTTGCAGGCATACATGCCATAAGCTTCGCGGTAATTGACGGTGATCCAGTAGCCATACAGCTTGGCCACGGCATAGGGCGAACGGGGGTAAAAAGGGGTTCGTTCACTTTGAGGCACTTCCTGCACCAATCCATACAGTTCACTGGTGGAAGCCTGGTAAAACTTGGTTTTTTTCGTCAACCCCAGCAGGCGGATGGCCTCCAGCAGACGCAGTGTTCCAAGCCCATCGGCATTGGCCGTATATTCGGGTGTGTCGAAACTGACCCCCACATGGCTCATGGCTGCCAGATTGTATATCTCATCGGGTTGAATCTCCTGCACGATGCGAATCAAGTTGGTTGAATCGGTGAGATCGCCATAGTGAAGGAAGAAATTGCGGTTCTGAACATGCGGATCCTGGTACAAGTGATCGATGCGGTCGGTATTGAATATTGACGAACGCCGTTTGATCCCATGGACGGTGTATCCCTTTTTTAATAAGAATTCGGCCAGATAGGCGCCATCCTGCCCGGTGATACCGGTTATTAAAGCAACTTTTGACATAATCGAGTATTAAATGTGGCACAAAATACAAAAATAAATGGCATCTATCGAAGGAAGGTGAAGAAAAACCACTTCAATCCACCTTCAGGTTTTTCCAATACCAGTGAATGGCTTCCTCAAGGCCTTTTTCCACACTGAACTGCGGCTGATATCCCATAAGGCGGGAGGCCTTATCGATGGAGGCCAATGAATGTGGCACATCGCCTGCACGTTCCGGGCCATATTGCACCATCACCTCAGCTATCCTGGCATCGTAGGGCGACAGGAAGGACTTGAGATATTGAATCAATTCATTCAGTGTGGTACGCTCACCAAATGCCACATTGTAAACCGTATTGATGGCATCTGGATTGACAGTCAGTGCAGCCCGTTCATTGGCTTGCAACACATTGTCGATGTAGGTAAAATCGCGCGAAAATGAGCCATCGCCATTGATCACCGGAGATTGATGGTTGATCAGCGACTTAACAAAACGCGGAATGACGGCTGCATAGGCGCCATCAGGATCCTGGCGGCGACCAAAAACATTGAAATAGCGCAGTCCGATGATCTCCATGCCATAAAGCTTGGCAAACACATCGGCGTAGAGTTCGTTGACATATTTGGTGACTGCATAGGGCGACAATGGCTTGCCAATATTATCCTCCACTTTGGGCAGGGTTGCGCTATCGCCGTAGGTGGAGGAGCTGGCGGCATAAATAAAACGTTTGACGCCAGCATCACGGGCAGCCACTAACATATTGAGGAATCCCGACACATTGACTTCATTGGAAGTGATGGGATCGTTGATGGATCGCGGCACCGAGCCCAAAGCTGCCTGGTGGAACACCACCGACACACCGTCCACGGCCCTTCGGCAATCCTCCAGGTTGCGAATATCCCCTTCCTCCAACGTGAAGCGACAATCTTTTATGGCCTCAGCCAGGTTTTCCCTTTTGCCTGTGGCAAAATTGTCGAGGCAAACCACGCGATTGTCTTGATTCAGAAATTTATCCACGAGGTTGGAACCGATAAAACCGGCACCACCGGTCACCAGCACTTTTTGATTTCGTAATTGGTTCACAGCATTTTTTTTTACAAAAATAAAACAGTTTATCTATGACGGGAACAAATGTTCGGATTATTGATAAATATTAACTATTCAACCACTAATAACCAATTATTTACAACAAAAAAAGCAGCCGACCAGCGGCTGCTTTTTATAAAAATTATTCTTGTCTTAATTATTTGGCATAGCTAACCGCTCGGGTTTCGCGGATGACGGTAATCTTCACCTGACCGGGATAGGTCATTTCGGTTTGGATTTTCCGTGCCAGATCGAACGACAGGCTTTCGGCCTCTTTGTCGGTGATCTTCTCGCTGCCCACAATCACGCGCAGCTCGCGGCCTGCCTGTATGGCATAAGTCTTGAGTACGCCAGGATAAGAGAGCGCCAGATTTTCAAGATCGTTCAATCGTTTGATGTATGCCTCCACAATTTCGCGGCGGGCACCTGGACGGGCACCAGAGATGGCATCGCACACCTGAACGATGGGTGCCAACATGGTGTTCATTTCCACTTCATCGTGGTGAGCACCAATGGCGTTGCAAATCTCAGGCTTCTCCTTGTATTTTTCTGCAAGCTTCATACCCAAGATGGCGTGTGGCAATTCAGGCTCCTCGTCGGATACCTTGCCGATATCGTGCAACAAACCGGCGCGTTTAGCTTTCTTGGGGTTCAAGCCCAGCTCTGAAGCCATGATGGCACAAAGGTTGGCCGTTTCGCGGGAGTGTTGCAGCAGGTTCTGACCGTAGGATGAACGGTATTTCATTTTGCCCACCAACTTGATCAGCTCGGGATGCAGTCCGTGAATACCTAAGTCAATGGCGGTACGTTTACCGGTTTCGATGATCTCCTCTTCCACCTGCTTGCGAACTTTGTTCACCACCTCTTCAATGCGTGCTGGGTGGATGCGGCCATCGGTCACCAGCTGGTGCAATGCCAGGCGCGCCACCTCACGGCGCATGGGGTCAAAAGCAGAAAGGACAATTGCCTCAGGTGTGTCGTCCACAATGATCTCAACACCGGTGGCAGCCTCAAGCGCCCTGATGTTGCGCCCTTCGCGACCAATGATGCGTCCTTTGATCTCATCGGAGTCGATGTGGAAGATGGTAACGGAGTTCTCAATGGCCGTTTCGGTGGCCACACGCTGTACCGTTTGCAGCACAATCCGCTTGGCTTCCTTATTAGCATTGATCTTAGCCTCGTCCATGATGTCGTTGATGTACGACATCGCTTCTGTTTTGGCTTCAGCCTTCATATTCTCAACCAACATTTCTTTGGCCTCTTCCCCGGTCAACCCGGAGATGGATTCCAGCTTATCGATCTGTTGTTTGTGGATACGCTCCACTTCCTCTTTCTTTTTTTCAACTAAAAGCAATTGTGCATCAAGGTTTTCCTTGATCACATCCACCTCTTTTTTCTTCCGTTGCAGCTCTTCCAATCGTTGGGTGAAAACCACCTCCTTTTGTTTGAGTTTGTTTTCGGCGGCTAAAACCCTTGAATTACGGGAATTAATCTCCTTTTCATGCTCGCTTTTGAGCTGCAAAAACTTCTCTTTGGCTTGTAGAATTTTATCCTTCCTTATTACTTCTGCCTCTATTTCCGCATCTTTAATAATCTTACGACTGCGCGACCGTAGAGCTTTCGCATATAAAAACCATGATAATCCACCGCCAAACAGAAAAGCACCAAGTCCTATCAATATTTCCATGTTTGGTCTTTATTAATTAAATATATAAAACTAAAAACCGCATAACCTACAACAAACCAATGGCTGAAAAGTTTCAAACCACTAATTCACAGTAAATAATGCGGGATACTATTGTTCTTTTCTATATTCTAATCGTTCAGAAGAAGTTGTTCCAATTTCTCGTTCAACTCGGCCACTGCTGAAATAACCGGCGACTCATCGTTGCGGCTTTCAAGTTCCAGCATTTTGATGACAAACTGCAACGATGCCATGGTTAGGCAATCCTGAACATCTTTATCTGAATATTTCTCTTTATATAAAGTCACCTTGTCATTAATCAGCTTTGCCGCCAAACGAATGCGTTCTTCGTCGGCACGATCGATGCGAAGCGGGTAAAACCGCTCACCTATCTTGACATTTATGGAAAACTTATCGTCCATCTGATTAATTTATCGGTTTAAAAGTGCAATGCACTTATCGATTTCCCGCACAATTTGATTGATCTTCTTTTTGGTTTCGGAGAGCTCCTCCCCGTCGCCAACAAAAGAGCGTGATAACTTATAGACTTTGAAATTCTCCTCCAGCTCCACATACGATTGGGAAGCCTCCTCCAGTTGTTTGAGGAGACGCGCCTTTTCGCCCTGCAATAATTTGACTTCCTGTTTCAAGCCCAGATACTGGTCTTTCAATTTATCAATATTATTCGACAGTCGTGTAACCAATTCAATATTCAAATCTGCCATGACCACATTTTTCACTACAAAGTTAATATTGCATTTAAAAAATAAAAATATTCACACCATTCTTTTGTATATTTTCTTAAAAAAAAGATAGCAGAAAGCTAATAGGCCTCAAACCAAGAGTAATCATTTTACGTCAACTGGCCTTGATTACGCCATTTTTGAAAAAACAAGCTATGCCTTGTCATTATTGGGACGCGCCACTGGAATGGCACGAAGCTTTGGCACAACCAAAATCTCTATCATAATCCTCAAAAATGGCTATCATATTATTTCATATTTAAATATCATACCCTTCTGCCACTCCCAGCATCAAAATAAGCGGCGTAAAATAGCAACCCGCCATTAATTGGTTAAATTTGCATCGTAAAAAAAATCCGCACAAAGAGAAAGGCTTAGCGGGAGAAAAACGGATATCATGGAAAATCAATACACGGTGACCGACTGGCTGCCAACAACGGCCAAAGAGTTGGAGCTCAGGGGATGGGATCAATTGGATGTAATTCTTTTCACGGGCGATGCCTACGTAGACCACCCCTCGTTTGGTGCTGCAGTGGTGGGACGGATCATCGAGTCGCAAGGCCTCAGGGTGGCCATTGTGCCGCAACCCAATTGGCGCGACGACCTGCGTGACTTCAAAAAGCTGGGGGCGCCTAGGCTTTTCTTTGGGGTGTCGGCCGGTGCCATGGACTCCATGGTGAACCACTATACAGCCAACCGCCGAAAACGGTCGGACGATGCTTATACGCCCGATGGAAAGGCTGGATTCCGGCCCGATTACGCCTCCATCACCTATTCGAAGATACTCAAGCAGCTTTACCCCGATGTGCCCGTTGTGTTGGGCGGCATTGAAGCCTCGCTGCGCCGTGTTACCCACTACGACTATTGGGCCGACCGCCTCAAACCAGGCATCCTAGCAGAATCGAATGCCGACCTATTGATCTATGGCATGGGCGAACAACCCCTGTTGGCTATGCTGAACCTGCTAAAAAAAGGGGTGCCCTTTACATCGCTGACCACCATCCCACAGACGGTGATCATGCAACCGAAGGATGAGGAGTTGCCGAAAAATAAGAACTGGGAGACCATTCAGCTCCATTCGCACGAAGCGTGCCTGAGCGACAAGCTTTGCTATGCCAAGAACTTCAAACACATTGAGCAGGAGTCGAACCGCATGGGTGCTGCCCGTCTGGTGCAGGAGATTGGCAACCAACGTCTGGTGGTCAACCCTCCATTCCCGCCCATGACCACCAAGGAGATTGACCACTCGTTCGACCTGCCCTACACCCGCTTGCCGCACCCCAAATACCACAAAAAAGGAGTGATTCCGGCCTACGAGATGATCAAGTTTTCCATTAACCTGCACCGTGGCTGCTTTGGTGGCTGCAGCTTCTGTACCATATCGGCGCACCAGGGCAAGTTCATCGCCTCTCGCTCGGAGCGCTCCATCATCGAGGAGGCTGAAAAAGTGATCCAGATGGAGGGGTTCAAAGGTTACATCTCCGACCTGGGCGGCCCCAGCGCCAACATGTACCGGATGAAGGGACGCGATGCCTCTCTATGTGCCAAGTGTGCCCGTCCTTCCTGCATTTTCCCCAAGGTGTGTGCCAACCTGGACACCAACCACGACGCGTTGCTAAGTATTTACGACCGTGTGAATGGCTTAGACGGCATCAAGAAAGCTTTTATTGGCAGTGGGGTGCGATACGACATGCTGCTGAACGATGCCGCCTCGTCCGAAGAGAAAAGGAGCCACCAGCGCTACATTCGCCAACTGATTTCCAAACATGTGTCGGGCAGGCTAAAAGTGGCGCCGGAGCACACCTCCGACAAAGTGCTCAATATGATGCGCAAGCCACCGTTTGAACTCTTCAAGCGCTTCAGCAAGGAGTTCCATGCCATCAACCAGAAGGAGGGACTCAACCAACAGCTGATCCCCTATTTCATTTCGAGCCATCCGGGGAGTGAGGAGGTGGATATGGCCCATTTGGCGGCCGAGACGCATGAGTTGAACTTCAAATTGGAGCAGGTGCAGGATTTCACACCAACACCCATGACTGTTTCAACCGTCATTTACTATTCGGGGTTCCACCCTTACACGCTTCAACCTGTCTTTACGCCGCGCAGCCAGGAGGAGAAACTGCAGCAACGCATGTATTTCTTTTGGTACAAGCCCGAATACCGGTCAAAGATTGAAAGCCGGCTGAAAACATTGGGACGGCCCGACTTGTTGAAAAAAATATTCAACAGGAGCGAGGCACCCTTGGCTCATTCACCACGGCCTGTGTCGTCACACCCAAATGGTGGTAAAAATCATCTAAAAAACCGGCACCGGTCAAAATAAAAAAGGAATTAAAACAGTAGATTTGAATTTTCTAACCTCAATTTCAAACAACAGATGAACAAACAGAATGTCTTTGCGTGGACTGTGATGACGACGATGGCGCTATCGAGTTGCAACTGTCCTAAAAAGGAGGCGGCCAAATTTGCAGCCTTCAATGCCGACAATATGGATCTGACGATGGATCCTGCTGTCGATTTTTACCAATATGCCAACGGCGGCTGGATCAAGCAACATCCTCTACCCGATGACAAGAGCCGTTTTGGCGCTTTTGACCTGCTGGCCGAAGAGAACCGGGAAAAAGTGAAACTGGTGATAGAACAGGCCGCTCAAAAAGGTGGTGAACCGGGTAGTGTCAGCCAACAGATTGGCGATTTCTTTGCCAGCGGCATGGATACGGTTCGTCGTGCTGAGATGGGCTGCGACCCCATTAAACCCCTGCTTGACAAAGTGGCCGAGATGAATGATGCCTCGCAGGTTACTGCCATGACGGCCTTCCTGCACCACAAGCAGATTGCCCCATTCTTCTACTTCTACAGCACGCCCGACCAGAAAAACAGCAATATGGTGATTGGCGGCATCTATCAGGGTGGATTGGGCTTGCCCGACCGCGACTACTATCTGGAAGAAGATGCCCGCACCGTTGCCATCCGCGACAGCTATAGGAAATATCTTGAAACACTCCATCAATTGATTGGATTGGATTCTGCTACGGCGCAACAAAAAACGGCCGGCATCATCGCTTTTGAAACCCGATTGGCCAAAGCCTCCAATACTAGGCTGGAAAACCGTGATCCCCAGAAGACCTACAACAAGATGGATGTGACCAACCTGGAAAAGATCGCCCCCAACTTCCAATGGAGTGCTTACATCCAGCAAATTGGGCTAAGTCAGGATGTGGCCATCGACGTGGCACAACCCAATTACGTGGCTGCCCTGTCGGAAATCATTGCCACCACCGATTTGGCAATCATCAAGGATTACATGCAGATGAGCATCGTCCGTTCTGCATCCTCCTACTTATCGACAGAGTTTGAACAGGCCACCTTTGAGATGTACGGCAAAACCCTTTCGGGCAAACAGGCCATGGAGCCCCAATGGAAACGGGTGCTTAACACCACAAGCGGCGCCTTAGGTGAGGCTGTTGGCCAGTTGTATGTGCAGCAGTTCTTCCCCGAAGCGGCCAAGGCTCGGGTGGAAACACTAGTGGAGAATTTGCGCACCGCCTTTGGGCAACGCGTAGATCAGTTGACCTGGATGAGCGACAGCACCAAAAAAGCCGCCCATGAAAAATTGGGTACCATTCGTGTGAAGGTGGGTTATCCCAATAAATGGCGCGACTATTCCCCATTGGCCATCAGCAAGGACAGCTACTGGAGCAATGTATTGGCCAGCAACGAATTTGATGCTGCCTTCGACCTTGCAAAAATCGGCAAGCCGGTTGACAAGGAGGAGTGGTTGATGAATCCGCAAACCGTGAATGCTTATTACAATCCCGTGGCCAATGAAATCGTCTTTCCGGCCGCCATCCTGCAACCGCCATTCTTTTATGCCGAAGGCGACGATGCGGTTAACTATGGCGCCATTGGCGTGGTGATTGGCCACGAGATGACCCATGGCTTCGACGATCAGGGACGCCAGTACGACAAAGATGGTAACCTGACCGATTGGTGGACAGCACAAGATGCAGAGAACTTCAACGCCAAGACCAAAGTGTTGGTGGATCGTTTCAACGGCTTCACCGTGATCGACACATTGAAAGCCAATGGTGAATTAACCTTGGGTGAAAATATTGCCGATTTTGGCGGCTTGAGCATCTCCTATCAGGCCTTCACCAACAGCTGCAACAACCAGTTGGCAGAACCTGTGATCGATGGCTTCACGCCACAACAGCGGTTCATACTGGGTTATGCCCGCGTTTGGGCACAGAATATCCGCAACGAAGAGGTTTACCGCCTCACCAAAGAGGATGTGCATTCGCTGGGCAAATGGCGCGTTAACGGGCCACTCCCGTTGTTTGCTCCATTCTACCAGGCCTTCAACATTCAGGAAGGTTCGGCCATGTTCGTAGCTGAAAACGAACGTCCCGTCATTTGGTAAGAAAGCATTGTAATGATCAAAAAAGGGTGTCCCTAACAGGATACCCTTTTTTGATTGATGGCATTGACCGCCTAAGCCTTGTTTTTGAAATTGGCGATTGTATTGGCCTTATCGGCACTCCCGGCCGATGACCCGAAGTAATAACTGTAGATTTGAGTGAGAATGGCACTCAACACCCCCAGAATGTACAGCACGATGTCGCGGCTTTCGTCCGTGATGCTCTCGGGCTTGAAAATGAGGATATAAAAAAATGTCAGCGTGATAAACGTTGTGCCCAATGCCAAGTATGGGGATATGTTCTTGGCCAATTTGGTGGCATGCTCGCTGGTTTGCACCTTGGCCTCACGCTCTCTGGCGCTGCCGATGTCGTCGAACACCATGCGCCGCTCGTCGATGGAGAGCTTTTTCATCTCCACCTGGAACTGCAGCTCCGATTTGCGCATCTCATTCTCAAGCTGCAACTTCTCCTCTTTGGTGGTAACCACATTATCGAGCACCTTGCCCACCGAATCGACCAGCTTACCGGCGCCTCCTGAAAAAAGATCTTTGATAAAACCCATATTGATCGTTTTTAATTATCTCCTAAGGCCCGGCACACCCAGCCATAAAAATACTTCCGGCTGGAGGGGCGTTTTTTCACAATATTAATGTAACGTGCGATTTTGGCAACTGTAAAAGCAGCCAGAAAATGGTCGGTATTAAAGGCGTTGATGGCGGCAAGTGACTTGGGCCCAATAACGCCATCGGCAGCAACTTCCACCACCATTTGCGCCAGGGAGACGCTGGTAGAAAGACCGGCATTGACGGCAAAGTCGAATATGGAGTTGGCCACTGCCTGGTGGGTCATCTGATCCCCTTTCATCCGATCCCAAAAGGTAACCCGATAGAAGTCCGAAACGGCCTCCTGCAACCCTTCATCCTTGTCGAGGTTGGCCGGAAACCCCGATTGGCGCTTGAGCAAGTCAACCGTAGTCCATCCTTCCCACTTGCTGTGGATTTTGCGTGCCACCCCCTTGTATGTTTCACCACCCGGATCATCGGGATCGTTGACATAGCCCCCTTCATGAGCCATCACTTGCTGGAATGCATTGATAAATTCTGCCATAAATCGATACGATTGGTTGTTGATATTATCATTCATGAGAATAATCCAAGCACCTAATGTTCTGGCTGTTCCCATAAAAATCAAATACAATTTACAACATTTTAAACACTTCAGCCACAAAGTGCATGTTAAATAACCAGCATAAAATGACAGAACATGATCAGGCCTGTTTTGGTGGTGACGCAACGAACAAACCAGCCCGGCGGTTGTTTTGGTTGGTGAGAACGAATGGCCCCAAGCGGAAAATTATATCTTTGAAAACCATAAAACATCAAAATTCCATGAATAATTCTATCACATATCTGATCGATTACACCACTGAAATATGGCACCTTCTGCAGGAGATGTCGCCCTACCTGCTTTTAGGATTCCTATTTGCCGGCATCCTGAAGGTGGTCTTCCCCCAACAGATCATCAACCGCTATATGGGCAGCCACAATAGGTTTTCGCCCATCAACGCAGCCCTCATCGGGGTACCATTGCCGTTGTGCTCATGCGGTGTGATCCCCACAGGCATCTCCTTCTATAAAAATGGAGCCGGGAAAGGGTCCAGCGTCAGTTTCCTGATCTCCACCCCTCAAACGGGCATAGACTCGGTGCTGGTCACCTATTCGCTGCTGGGGTTGCCCTTTGCCCTAATAAGGGTGGTGGTGGCATTTGTCACCGGCATCGTGGGGGGCTACCTCACCGATTTAGTTAACAAAAAAGGGCAACACGAATCGGGGCACCAAAGTGTGCCAACACAATCGATAAAGCTCACTCTATCACAAAAAATCAGAACCATCTTTCGTTATGGATTCCATGAGTTCCTGATGGACATTGCCAAGTGGCTCATTATCGGCATTGCCATAGCAGGCCTGCTGGCCATAGTGATACCCGACGATTTCTTCTCGGCCTACATCGGCAATGAATGGTTGAGCATGCTGGTGATCCTGGCCGCTTCGGTGCCTTTGTACATTTGTGCAACCGCTTCGGTGCCCATTGCTGCTGTTTTGATGTTGAAAGGGCTATCGCCCGGCGCCGCTCTGGTGTTCCTGATGGCCGGCCCGGCCACCAATGCCGCCACCATTGCGGTTATCCGCAACGTGCTTGGTAACAAAACCTTTTGGACTTATCTGCTTTCCATCATTGGCGGGGCGCTGCTTTTCGGCACCATCATCAACCGCCTCCTGCCGGCAGAGTGGTTCAGTCTGGGGGAACACACCCTCCATCATGCCCACGAACACCACTTGTTGCCCATGTGGTTTAAGTCTGCATCAGCTCTGACGATGATTGCGCTCATTGTTTATGGGTATGCCAGGAAAACGTTGACCGCCCGAAAAGTCAAACCCATAACACCCAAATCCAATACCAACAGGGGTGTGTTGATGAACCAGCCGAGGATAGCCTCATCGGCTTTCAGACCGCAATTTTCCAAGGCCACCATCGTGCAAACAAACACCCTGCGGGTAGAGGGGATGACCTGCTCGCATTGCAAAGCCTCGGTGGAAAGTCATGTGGGCAAGCTAAAAGGGGTACAAATGGTGGAAGCCTCACCGGGCGAGAAATCGGTGCGGATTGAGGGTCTTAATTACGATATTCAACAAATAAAAGAGACCATAACAGGATTGGGTTATCAGGTTAAGGAATAATTTTTTACTTTTGACGTCAAAGGTGCGCAAGCTTAAAATGGGAATCCGGTGAAAAACCGGAGCTGTCCCCGCAGCTGTAAACTCTTAAAACAAACACAGGCCACTGTAATAACGGGAAGGCGTTTGTCATCAGGGAGTGAGCCAGAAGACCTGCCTTAGTCATTTTTTTATAACCATTACTTCGGGTGAAAGTATTGGGAGATAATCTTCTCCCCTTTTACCCGGCATTAAACAAAAAACAATGCTACACCAATCGATCCAAATCGAAGTTCCGGGAAGAGAACTGGATGAAACCATCCAAAGTAAGATTGACCTAAAAACCAAACCACTAGGTGCCTTGGGTGTGTTGGAAAAAACAGCCCTGAAAATTTGCCGCATCCAAAACACCCTGAAGCCTGCGCTGCACAAGCCTGCCGTATTGGTGTGCGCTGCCGACCATGGCGTGGTGGAAGAAGGCGTGAGTCCCTACCCGCAGGAGGTAACGTGGCAGATGATCATGAATTTCACAGGTGGCGGCGCCGCCATCAATGTTTTCACGCGCCAGCACGGCATGCAACTGCTGGTGGCCGATGCGGGTGTCAATTTCAATTTCGATCCCGCCACCCCCATCCTTCACCGCAAGGTGCGCAAAGGCACCCGCAACTTTGCCCGCGAGTGGGCCATGACACCAGCCGAATGCGATCAAGCCATGCGTCATGGTGCCGAAATTATTGACCAACTGCATGCCGAAGGGTGCAACACCATCATTTTTGGCGAGATGGGCATTGGCAACACCACCGCCGCCGCCGCACTCCTCTGCAAATACAGCGGCACAGCACCTGCCTATGCTGCCGGTGCCGGCACTGGTCTCAAGGAAGAGGGAATCCGCCACAAAATTTCGGTTATTGAAAAAGCTCTCCAACTCCACGCCAGCATCACCGAACCCTTCGACATCCTATGTGCCCTTGGCGGTTTGGAAATTGCCATGATGGTAGGCGGCATGCTTCAGGCGGCTCAAAACAGGATGATCATCCTGGTGGATGGGTTTATTGTTACCTCGGCTCTATTGGCCGCACAAGCCATCAACAAAAATGTATTGGAATATTGCCTCTTCTCGCACCAGTCGAACGAAAAGGGGCACCAAGCCATGATTGAATACCTGGAGGCTGAACCTCTGCTGAACTTGGGCATGCGCCTTGGCGAAGGCACCGGTGCCGCCGTGGCCTATCCACTAGTGGAGTCGGCCGTACGGTTTTTCAACGAGATGAGCAGTTTTGAAGAAGCCGGCGTATCAAAATAAAATAGATGAAACCCATGGGATCAAACAAAAGCATGATGATAAAGCGTGAGATCAACTATTTCCTCACGGCGCTCTCCTTTTTCACCAGGGTGCCTGTAGGCAACGCCTGCCAATACAGCCAGGACGCCCTTAACCGTTGCAACCGTTATTTCCCTTTAATAGGCTTATTGGTGGGTGGCTTTATGGCGCTCAGCTATTGGTTGCTCCTGATGATTTTCCCGGCCAGCATCGCCCTCTTAGGTGCCATGCTGGCCACCATCCTCTTCACCGGAGCCTTTCACGAGGATGGCTTTGCCGACCTATGCGACGGTTTTGGCGGTGGCTGGCAAAAGGAACAGATCCTGCTCATCATGAAGGACAGCCGCCTGGGCACCTATGGCGCCATTGGCCTGCTGGGCATGTTAATGATGAAGTATTTTGTCCTGTTCGAACTACGCTTTAACGAGGTTTTCATCATCATGATACTGGGTCATACCGTCAGCCGCACCCTGGCCGTGAGTACCATGTTTGCCCTCGATTACGTGCGCGAGGACGAAACCAGCAAGTCGAAGCCCATCACCAAAAACCTACATTCTTCCGACCTGTGGGTTGCGATATTATTAACGGCTGTGGCATTGATATTCATCCCCAAGGCCATCTACCTGTTGGCGCTTATTCCGGCATTTTTAGCTAAATGGCTGATGGAACGCTGGTTCGTCAAGCACATTGGCGGCTACACGGGCGACTGTCTGGGTGCCATTCAGCAACTCACCGAGGTGGTGTTTTACCTCTCGGTGCTGGCCATCACCATGAAACTGTAAGCCCATGGAGATATTCGTCATCCGCCACACCACCCCAGAGGTTGGAACCAACATCTGCTATGGACAGTCCAACATTGGATTGGCCTGCTCGTTTGCCCTAGAGGCGGAAACCATTCGGGAGAAGTTGAATGGGTTCACCCCCAATGTGGTATTTTCGAGCCCCCTCAAACGTTGCCACCTGCTGGCTCAAACACTATTTCCCACTCAGATTGCATCCTTGTCGGATGATTTGATGGAGATGAATTTTGGCCGTTGGGAGATGCTTCCTTGGGATCAAATTCCTATGAATGAATTGCAACCATGGATGGATGATTTCTACTTCAGCGCACCGCCCGAAGGGGAAAGCTTCGAGGCACTCAATCGCCGTGCCGGGCGGTTCCTGGCCAGCTTGCAAGGATTGCCTGCGGAATCGAAAATCGCCGTGGTAACCCATTCAGGATGCCTGCGGGCTTTCCTGATGCAGTGGCTTGCCATCCCCCACACCCACATCTTCAACCTCAGGCTGGAGTATGGAGCCGTTCTCAAGACTACCATGGCTGGAGAAGTCACCAATGTCAAATTCTTATAACCATACCAAATATGAGCAGGATCGTTATGATAACGGGAGGAACCCGGTCGGGAAAGAGCCGATTTGCCCAGGAGATGGCACTGAAACTGTCGCCCAAGCCAGTCTATCTGGCCACCTCGCGCATTTGGGATGAGGAGCACCGCGCACGCATCCTGCGCCACCAAGCCGACCGGGGTGATGAGTGGACCAACATCGAGGAAGAGAAACAGTTGTCTAAGCACGACTTTACCGGCCGGGTGGTGTTGGTGGATTGTGTCACCCTGTGGCTCACCAACTATTTTTTTGATAATCAATCTAATATTGATGCCAGCCTTGAGCAAGCAAAGGCTGAGTTTGCCCGCCTGACCAGCCAGGAGGCTACCTTCATATTTGTCACCAACGAGATTGGCATGGGAGGCCATGCCACCAACGACTTGCAGCGGCACTTCACCGATTTGCAAGGTTGGATGAACCAGCACATCGCCCAAATGGCCGACGAAGTATACTGGATGGTATCAGGTATTGAGGTAAAGATCAAACCACGGTAAAATTGATCTGATGGATTAAACTACCATCATCGGTTTAGGTTGTAGCCCATAGAAGGATGCACTCCAGTTAATCTTCTAAAGAACGTTTAGTAAAAAATAGTGATTTACTTGAATGGATAGTTGAATTAAATCACGTTGAAGAAACCATTTCAAAATGCAGCAAGACAGTTGCCAATTTTTAATGGAAGCATTACCCCACGGACTCAGAATTAACCAATGTATTTATAGTAGTAACTATAAATCTCATATAGTAGTAACTATACGACTCATATAGTAGTAACTATACGACTCATATAGTAGTAACTATACGACTCATATGGTAGTAACTATACAATCCATATGGTAGTAACCATAAAAGCTTTATAGTTGTAGCGATACAAACCGGAAAGGTACGTATTTTAAAATTCAGACGATTTCAATGCCATGTTTTTGGATTTTCACTGATAAAACCAGCATCATCGAAATCACTTTCAATTAGAATCGGTTCAATTAGGGTTTACAATTACAAAGCTTGTGCAGCTATACTAAAAAAAAGCCTAACAGACCTCTTTGATCTGTTAGGCTCGACAAAACCAGTTGCTATGATATAAACCTATTCGTGCAACAGAAATTACGTTGGATTGCTTTTGGCCTTGAACACCCAAACCCAACCGGGTGACCACACCATGTCGGATTGAAACAATACCAACCGTTCGTCGGTGAGCTCCAGAATTTGGTACTCTTTACTTCCGGTATTATTTTCTGCGCCACCTGCGACGCCCAGAATATTGGCATCACCTTTAATGGTCAGCTTGGTGTAATCCTTGTTGAAGCCCCAAGTGCTGCCGGTCAATGCTTCGGCGTCGGGTGCACTGTAGTAGGTGTAGTTGGCGCCGCCTTTGAGGTCGAACACCATCTCGCCATCGGCATCGGGACAATCGCCCAAATCGGGTTGCCACCAGAACACATTCCAGTCTTCATCGGTCATATACCACCACATATCGGGATTGGAGCGGTCGAACACCCACGTTTTGGACTGCAACTCCTCTCCCACCAACCGATAATAAGCCGCAGGCAATTCATAGTCCAGTTTATCAATCTTAACTTCGATGCTTTTGGACACATACTCCACTTCCGACAGGTCGTTGCCGGGCAAATAGCCGTTGGTGACATAAAACGTGAAGGTATGTGTGCCAGGAATGGGATAGACAACCTCCACTCGGTCGGTGAATCCACGGTCGATGCCATAATCCCAAAAGCCAACCACACCAGGCGTGTTCATCTGGATGGAAAGTTTGTTGCTCCCCGTTGAGGGTTGAACCACTTTGAGATCAATTTTTTCAGGGTCGAAGCTGTTCTTGAGCTCCAGGCGGTCTTCGATGGGTTCGCAGGCCAACAAGACCAATGCAAACGCAACCATCAAACAACCGATATTCATTAGTTTCTTCATTTCTAATAGTTTTAGATGATTAATTACCAACCGGGATTTTGTGTGTAAGCACCATTGGAAAGCCTGACTTCACTCTCGGGAATTGGTCGTAAGCCTTTGGTCTCGGGGCGGTAGGTTACTTTGTATTTCACAACCGAACCATTTTCCATGGTAACTTCAGCCTCTTTGTTGTAGTAGTTGTTGGTGGAAGCCACATCGCCCCAGCGTACCAAGTCGAACCAGCGAATGCCTTCGAAGGCAAATTCGCGCAGTCGCTCCTCTTTGAGTGCTTCGAGCGAATAAGCCAGGTCCACATGTTTCTCCCCGTATGCCCGTTGGTGAACCTTATTCAAGCCGGTGGCGGTGCCGGTCAATTCAGAATGCATCAGCAGGATATCTGCGTATCGCATGTAATAGAAATCCTGGGCGTGCCAAAGCATGTAGCTGTTTTCGCCGTTGCCATAGATGTTGCGGAACATGCCGATGATTTCTCCTGCGGCATCGGGATGTTGCAAGTTGGTGTATTTTTTATTGAACAATCCAGTTTCATGGTTGCCTTGCACAGGTGCGTAGTCTTGAGTACCTTGGGCTTCTTCGCCCATCACCAATACCGAACCCTCCTTGCGTGTGTCGTCGTCGCTCCAATTGTTGAAGAATGTAGGATGCACCGTGCACAAACCCCATCCTTCACCAAAAGGAACCAAGCTGTTTTTACGTATGCCACAAAAGAGCGTCACCCAGTTGCGAGTTGGCTGAGTCTCCTCCCAGTCGGCTGCATTGGTGTAGCGTAGGGCAAACATCACCTCCCGGTTGCCGGTTCCGATCTCTGAATCAGGGCCATCCTGCCCCACCCATGCCAGGTTGTTGTCTGCAGCCCAAGGCAAAACGGTTTGTCCGGCACTTTGGTTGACATAGGCATAGGGCCAGAGGTTGCGAAAGTCGGGTGTCAACTCATAACCACTTTTATTGATCACATCTTCCAAATGCTGCACAACCTGACTTTTGGTTACCTCGCCACCTTCGGCCAAGGGCAATACATCGGTGGCTTGCTTCTCAATATTGGTTTGGTAACCAGTGTAGAACAAATAAGTCCTAGCCAGGTATCCCTTGGCCACCCAACGGTTGGCATGGCCATACTCCGCCAGTTTCATATCGCTTACTTTCTGTTCGCCCAATAACTCGGCCGCTTTGCTGAAATCGGAGGCAATCTGTGCAAAAGTTTCGCTAAAAGAAGCCCTGGATTCATTGTAAGGCCCCACGGAAGTGGTGATCACAGGTATGCCCCCAAAGAAGCGGGCTGCCCGAAACATCAGGAATCCGCGCAAGAAATGGGCTTCCCCCAACGTGTTGTTTTTAAAGACTTCGGCCTCTGATGAAGAGTTGAAGGAGCCTGAAAAATCGTTGTTGGCCACCGATTCGATGATCACATTCACACGGGCCACCCCCCGGTAGGTTTGCAACCACAAATCATGATGGGTGTTTTCAAGTGGATCCACAAACTCGGCGATGTTGCGCGTTTCAGAGTCATCCGATCCGCCACCGGCAAAGGTGACGTCCTCGAGCAGGTTGGCCACCAGATGCTCGTCGCTGGTTTGATAAGGGGCATAGAAGGCATTGTAAACACCGGCCAGCGCCTCGTTGATCTGCTCAGGATTCTTGTAATAGTTGTCGGAAGCCACAGAGAAGATATTCTTGGAATCCAAAAAATCGCTGCATGACCCCATAACTAGGGAGCCAATGAGCAGGGAGAGTATATATGCTATTTTTTTCATCTCTTATTGATTAAAATGTGACATTAACACCAAACATGACTGTGCGGGGCAGCGGATACAATCCCAGGTCGATGCCTGATGCCCATGGAGAGTCTTCCCCGCCTCCGTAACCGACCTCTGGATCCATGCCATTGTAATTGGTGAAAGTATAGAGGTTGTTCACCGATGCGTAAATAGAAGCCCCCTTCACATATTTAAAATTCTTGAGCAGACTGTCGAATTTATAGCCTAAAGTGAGGTTGCTGATGCGCAAATAGTCGGCATCGTACATATAAACATCCGATATCAGGCTGAAGTTGGCCGAGGAGCCAGAGCTTAACCTTGGGATCTTGTTGGAAGTGCCTTCCCCATGCCAACGGTCGAAAATATCGGTGGTGAAGTTCTCGCGCTGGTCGATGTAGGTGCGGTACGACTGCATCACCTGCATACCAAATTTGCCGGCCAAAGTGGTGTTGGCAAAGAATCCTTTGTACTCGGCATTCAATTGGATACCCAACTCAAAATCGGGTTGGGGCTTGCCCAGCATCACCTTGTCGGCATCATCGATGACGCCGTCGTTGTTCTGATCCACAAAACGCACATCACCGGGGCGGCGTGCTATCTCACTTTCGATGCCAACCACAATGGGCTGGCCATCAGGCGTCACATAAGCATCCACATCATCCTGGCTTTGAAACAAACCGTTGGTTTGATAGCCATAAAAGAAGCCAATGGGTTTGCCAACCTCCACACGTGACACATAAGCCGTACCATAAGCCAGAAGATCCTCCATTCCAGAGATGTATTTCTCGGCATTATCGAGTTGGGTTACGGTATTCTTGTTGTGGGCACCCGTTACCGTCACGCCATATTTTAATTGCCTGAACTGGTCGTTCCATGAAATGGCGAATTCAAAACCCTTATTCTCCACTGAACCACCATTGATGTAGGGCGCCATCATACCAAATGTGCCCAAAACCGGAGGTTCTACCAACCAATCTTTGGTGGTCTTTTGATACCAGTCGAAATTGACACCCATGCGGGAATCCAACAGCCGCAAATCCAATCCCACATTGTATTGTTCCGAAGTCTCCCAGGTCAAGTCAGGATTGGGTACCCTATAAGGAGCTGTCCCATCTACAGGAGACACCTTGTTGCCGCCAAAATAGTAAGCACTCTTTAGAGCTGAAATGGTGGACAGGTAAGAGAAGGCCGGCACGTTGTTGTTGCCGTTTTGCCCATAGCTGGCCCGCAACTTCCCGAAGGTAAGCCATGCCACATCGGCCATAAAAGGCTCCTGGGAGAAATTCCATCCGGCAGAGACGGAGGGAAAATAGCCCCAGCGGTTTTCCTTGATGAAGTTGGAAGAGCCATCGGCTCGGAAAGTGAAATCCACCATATATTTTTCGTTGAAATCGTACGACAGGCGGCCGATGTAGGAGAGCAATCCGCCCCCTTCAGCTGCCCGATCGGAACCGGAGAGGCTGATATCATCCACGCTGGTGGGTGCTTTCACATTGTCTAAATACGCATAGCCGGGCAATCCGAATCGGGTATTTTTTATGGAACCATCAATGGTATTGTTGATTTCCTGCTTATTGGCCTCCATGCCAACCAGGGCAGCCAGCTTGCTTTTTCCCTTTTTCAGCTCATAGCTCAAGGTGTTGGTCCAGGTATGCTCGGCATACAGCGATTGGCTTTGCCCAACCGCATCGGTGGTGTTTTGCGACACACGGCCAAACTTGTAAACCGGGGTGAAGGAACGGCTGTGCCCAAACCAAGCCGTGATGCCGAAAGCCGAGCGGTATTTGAGGTTTTTCAGAGGTTCGAATACTGCATAAACATTCCCGGTAATGTTGTTGCCCTTGCCCCAGTTGAAGTTGTTGCGGTAATACATTAACCCCACCGGGTTGGCATGTTGTTCCGAAACACCTTCTAGGATAGGCGCATAACCGTTGGTCCATTTATTCAACGTCTCATGGTTGTAATGCAACGGAGTGAGCGGATTGGCCGTCAAGGCGTTGTGTAGATCGTTCCAATACATATCGCCTGAGGCAATGCTCCGGGTTTGCGTATTGGTGTAGGTGAAGTTTTCTCCCAGGGTGAGCAAGTTTCTACCCGAAGTTTTCATCAACACCATTTCGGTATTCAGCCTAGCGGTCAACCGCTTGAAGCCGGCATCGGTGATATGGCCTCCAAGGATGCCCTCCTGATCGAGGTAAGAGAGCCCCATGGCGTACCTGATATCTTGACCCGACCCACTGATGTTGAGGGCATGGCTTTGCACTGGGGCATTCCGTTGAGCCATCTCATCCACCCAATTGGTGCCTTTCCAACCATTTTGCAGTTTGTCCCACACTTGTTGTCCATAAGTGGTGCCAATTTTTCCTGAAAAACTATCATCAAGAAATTTGTTCTTAGTCACAATCATATCCTCCCAGTCGTAAGGTGCTTCCCCGTCGTTGAGGCGGCGCTCATCCATAATGTACATGTACTCCTGGGCGTTGAGCGGAGTGAGTTGTTTGTAGATGTTCTGCACGCCGTAATAGGCGTCGTACGAAATCACCGTGGCGGCATCCTTGGTGCCCGACTTGGTTGTCACAAGCACAACGCCGTTGGCAGCACGGGATCCATAAATGGCAGCCGAGGCTCCGTCCTTGAGCACGTTGATGGATTCAATGTCTGAGGGGTTCAGGTAGTCGATGTTGCCCACCACTACGCCATCCACCACATAGAGGGGGTTGGAATTATAAATGGTACCGGCGCCACGAATGGTCACCTTCGTACCTGCACCCGGGGCTCCGTTGTTGCGGGTGATGCTGATGCCTGGAGCAACCCCTTGGAGGGCTTCCATGGCCGTGGATGTGCGTTGGCGTGACACGTCCTCGCCTTTCACATTCAGGTTGGCGCCGGTCACCAATGCTTTCTTTTGCACACCATAACCCACCACCACCACTTCGTCCAAGTCGCGGGTGTCCTCCTGCATAATCACGTTCAGCACCCCATCAAAGGCTGGGTGCTCCTGAGCGGTCATGCCAATGGCTGAAAAAACCAGCCGGGCGCCTTCTGTTACTTTCAAGGAAAAATCACCGTCGAGCGATGAGACGGTTCCCTGCATGGTGCCTTTAACAACAATATTCACTCCTGGTAGCGGAAGCCCGTCGGTGGCACTGGTTACTTTCCCCCGGACAGTGAATTCCTGACCCAAGGCCGGCAAGCACACCATCCATAGAAAGACGAATTTCAAGATTTGTTTCATAGCTGTAATTGAGTTAACGTTTCTAAACTTTTGTCAAATTTCCAAATAAATTTTTAATTATGCAAGCGCTTGCATGATTTACAAACGTTTTTGCACAAATTATAAACACCTGAACCATAACACACCCCTTGAAAAACCGAGCGCACCAAAGGAGAAAAAATAAAACATCTTTAACAGAAAGAAACAAAAACCTGCTGATTGAAGGGCAAAATTAGCGGCAGGGATATGAAAAGGAGGGGCAAAAAAAAGGGCTGCCAGCGCAGCCCCTATTGGTCAATTAATTTTGGTTATCATCGTCAAACTCTTCCTCGAAATCTTCGTCGAAGTTTTCATCGTCAAAATCTTCATCGTCGAAATCTTCATCTTCAAAATCATCCTCGTTGAACTCATCATCATCTATTTGATCATCGCTGAAGAAATCATCATCATCTTCATTCACGAGATCTTTCCGATAATCATAATCGTCATCCTCATCATAAATGGATGGTTTGCGGTCTCTCTTACCTTTTCCGGGTGTTACCCCCGGGCGTCCAACTGAATCATCGAACGAATAGAAATCATTACTATTTCGCCTGGGCGATTTTGACTTCATTTTGAATTCCTCCTTTAAAAATTAAATATGAGCCGTTTAAAACTTAAAAAATTCATTGCCAGATAGCGTGTGCAAATTAATAACATCTGTTTTTAAAAAAAATAGTCTGCCCGATTTTTTTTTATTTTTCATTAAATTTATCAATATTTTATAGGCGTTGACAATTATTAGATTTACCAGGATTTTTGGTTATTTTTGCCATTCACACACATTTATTAATCAATCATTTTTTATCATGGTGAAAATCAATCACTACTTATTATGCTTTTTACTGCTATTATCGGTGAATAGCTTGGCCAAACCTGGCATTAGTTCTGATTCTACGGTATTGCGCAATTTGCAGAGCATGGCCGAGCAAATCAAGCAACCAGTAGTGCAGAAGGGCGACAAAGTTCTTTCTCGGCCCGAGGTGCCCACTGGCTACGAAGTTCAATTGGCTGGCTCCGACTGCCTTCCGGTGATCGCTGCTGATGGGCAAGTCACGCTGCCGTTGACAACCACCCAGGTTCACCTCTATTACACCTTGAGTGATGCCTATGGGAATGTGGCCGACGTGCCATCGATCACAGTCTTGGTGCCTGGCCGTTATGAGAGCAGTGCCAACACCCCAAAACCTTTTGTGGTGCCCGAAATCCGCGAATGGTTTGGCCACGAAGGCCAATTCACAGCCACCAAAGCCATGGCGGTGGTGGTTAACCCTGCCCACAAGGCACAACTTGAACCAGTGGCACAAACTTTTGCTGCCGACTACAAGGAACTCACTAGCAACTCCATAGCCATCGAATTTGGCAAACCCAAGAAGGGCGACCTGTTCTTTACGTTGGACAACCCTGAAAAAAGCCTGGGTGAAGAAGGTTACCTGATGGAGATTGGAGAGCATATTGCTGTGTGCGCCAACCAAGCCCAAGGTTGCTTTTGGGCTACCCGCACCATTTTGCAGTTGCTGGAGCAATCCAAGGACATCCCTTGCGGCATTGTGCGCGACTATCCCAAGTACCAGCGGCGCGGTTTTATGCTCGATGTGGGGCGTAAGTTCTTCAGCATGGCCTTCCTACGCGACTATGTGAAATTCATGTCGCACTATAAGATGAATGAATTCCACATTCACTTGAACGACAATGCCTTCAAACAGTTTTACAACCACGATTGGGACAGCACCTATTCGGCCTTCCGACTCGAGAGCACCACTTTCCCCGGTTTGGCTGCCAAGGATGGCCACTACACAAAAAAGGAGTTTATCGAACTGCAACAGTTGGCAGCCCAGTATGGTGTTAACATTGTGCCTGAGATAGATGCCCCGGCGCATACACTGGCTTTTTACCACTACAATCCCGAGCTGGGCAGTGCACAATATGGCAAGGATCACTTGGACCTGCACAATCCCAAAACCTATGAATTTATGGATGCCCTCTTCAAGGAGTACCTGGAAGGCGAAAATCCTGTTTTCATAGGAAAAGAGGTGCACATCGGAACCGACGAATACGACAAACGGGAGGCTGAGAAATTCCGCTACTTCACCGACCGTTACATTCGGTATATAGAGTCGTTTGGCAAGCGCGCCCGCCTGTGGGGTGCTTTGACACATGCCCAAGGCACCACACCTGTTAAATCGGAAAATGTGATTATGGATGCCTGGTACAACGGTTATGCCGATCCGGCCGAAATGATCAAGCAAGGTTACGACCTGGTGAGCATCCCCGATGGTCTCCTCTACATCGTGCCCGCGGCAGGCTACTACTACGATTACCTGAACAACCAATACCTCTTCGAAAACTGGGAGCCGGTTCAGATTGGCAAAGCCGTGTTCCCCTATGGCCATCCCAACATCCTGGGCGGCAAGTTTGCCGTTTGGAACGACCATGCCGGCAATGGCATCACCGAAAAGGATGTGCACCACCGGGTGTTGCCCTCCATGAAGGTGTTGTCGCAAAAAATGTGGCAAGGCAACCAATCCAACATGGCCTATGCACAATTTATGGAAAAATCAAGCCGGTTGATGGAAGCCCCAGGTGTCAACGTGGCAGGGCGTGTTGTTTCTAAGGACAGCCTTGTGCTCAGCTTCGATTTCGAGGGCAAGAAACTGAACGACCAATCGGGCAATGGCTACCACTTCCTGCCTTCAAAAAAGGCCAAACGGATCGCCTCTTTTCATGGCCAGGCATTGTTGATTCCAGCACAGAGCACCATGACGCTTCCTGTTAAAGAAATTGGGTACGATTACACCGTGGAGATGATGGTGAAGCGCGAAACACCAACCAATGGCACTGTGCTTTGGCAATCGCCCAATGCCATATTCTGGTTGAGCGATCCCAAGAGTGGCAAATTGGGTTTTACACGCGATGGCTACACCTATACTTTCAACTACACGGTACCTGCTGGGAAATGGGTGGCGATCACAATCCAAGGCGATCACAAAGGCACGGCACTCTATGTGGATGGAAAATTGATGGAGCGTCTCCAAGGACGTATTAGCGAGTTCAATGGCGGCAAGGACAAACGCGCCAACATCCAAACCCTGGTGTTCCCGCTGCAGCAATTGGGCTCAATTCAAAATAAGGAAAGCTTGCAGATGGACAATCTCCGCGTTTTCAACAAAATGATAGGCCAATAAGTCAACATAAAACAAACTCCAATTGCCCGGTGATCCATTCAGATTCCGGGCAATTGTGTTTTTTAGTATATTCGCTTTTCAAATTTGATTGAGCACCCAAGATAAATTCCATGAAGCGCTACAAATTCTCCCTCCTCCTTTTCTTTCTGATGCTGATCGGTTTGGCAGCCTCTCACACTTCTGCACAGATCCCATCAAAGCAATTGGAGATGATTGAATCGGTGTTGGGGCTGTATCAACAGCGAGCAAGATACGATGGGCCTCGACTGGAACGAATTGACGACCTAAAAAGCAGGCTGTCGCAAAGCATTAATCAAGGAAACATCAAAGAACAATATAATCTTCAGCATCTGCTATTTGAGGAGTATTACTCGTTCAAGAGCCACGAAGCCTTCGATGCCACTTTGGCCATGGAGCGCCTGGCACAGCAAATCAACGACACCAGCCTCCTCACCCATGCCCGCCTACACAAAGCCGATGTGCTCATCTGCGCCGGATTGTTCAACGAGGCCTCCAACCTCCTAAGCAAGCTATCCATCAGCAAAGAGAGCAGCAATTCAGCTTACTATTACCAACTGATGACCCGATTTTATGGTGATTTGAAGAATTACAACGACGTCAACCATTACAATCATAGATACCAGCAACTCAACGGGCTTTACACCGATTCGCTGCTCCTGACCAGTGACCCATCATCGGTTGAACACCTAAGGGCTTGGGCATTAAAGGCCATTGATGATAATAACGCAAAACAGGCATTGGAGCGTTGCCACCAATTCCTAGCCGACAGTCAGGTGGACGACCATCAGAGAGCCATGGTCTATTCCACTATGGCTTGGGCTGCAGAAAAACAAGGAGACCCAACGAAACAGGCCATTTATTTGGTGGAGAGCATCCGGTGCGACATCCATTCGTCCACCTACGAAACCACTTCGGGGCGCAAGCTGGCTCAGCTATTGTTGGAAAATGGCGAAACCGAACTGGCCCACCGCTTCGTATTGGAAGCCATTAAGGAAGCCGAGCATTATGGAGCCCGCCAGCGCAAGGCAGAAATCACCCACATCGTCCCCATCATCGAGCAGCAGCTCAAAGAGGTGCAACGAATCAAAAGTCTTGCCATTGCAGGTTTTGTTGCGATTTTGGTAATCAGCCTGGTAGCGATCACAATACTATTGTTACGTTTGAGCCGCAGGCACAAAGAGCTCAGAGGGGCGCAACAGAAACTAAACCATCAAAACGACCTCTTGTCAAAGCAAAATCACCAGTTGGCCGAATCGAATAAGATCAAGGAAGAGTACTTGACCGGCTATTTTGAATTGAGTTCCATCTACTTTCACGAAATGGAGAAGATGAAAGAAAAGATTGGCAGCTGGCTGGTTCAGAAAAAACACCAAGAAATAGCCCACTATCTGGAACAGCAACAGGCACAAGAGGGGCGCGAGCAGTTGCTGAACCGTTTCGATGCCTTGTTCCTAAGCCTATTCCCTGCGTTTGTGGATGCACTCCAATCCATACTCGAATCCGGGCAAGAAAATACTACAGATCTTTCCAAAGAAAGGCTTTCGGCGGAATTGCGTGTCATTGCCCTTTACCGGCTCGGAATCGACAACACCGACCGGGTGGCCTCCATCCTGGGTGTGTCGCGCAACACCATCTACAACTACCGCAACCGCATCAAGGCGAAGACCAACTTGAGTGCGGCTCAATTCGACGCCTTTATCCTGGCCATCCCCTCCCGATGATCATCGGCCATTGCCTTGGAGCCCATCCAAAGGCGCTCTGCCCATGTCAAACCATCTGTATTTACACAAACACAACACCTTTATTATCAAATAAATAAACTCATAACAAACTACACTTACCCTTCCAAACCCTCCACTTCGTTTCTTTTCACTCCAAGGTTGCGTAAATTTGATGATCAGTTAAAGAGTCGCAGAGTCTAATAGTCTCGCAGTCGGGAAGTCGAAGAGTCTCCCTGTCGGGAAGTCGGAGAGTCGGGAAGTCTGATAGTCTCCCTGTCGGGAAGTTTATAAGTTGAAAAGTTGAGGAGTCTGATAGTTTTAATATCAAAACACTATCTTCATTAATTGAAGGACTTACAAGAGATAATTAGTAATAATAAAAACAGTTAACGTATGAAATTATTCACCCAAACCATCATGTCATTGATTGTGGCCACCTCAATTTGGAGCTGCAAAGACAAGGACACAGCAAAAATCACCTCCCCCGACCACGCCATTGAATTGAAGTTTTCGTGTGGGGATGGTCAGCCCCAATATGGCGTCGTGTACCGGGGCGATACCCTCATTCGGCCATCAGCCATGGGCTTTGAGCTCAAGGATGCCGAGTCAATGAAAGACGGGTTCACAATATTAGATGTGATCTATGGCCAACACGATACCCAATGGGAACAACCCTGGGGAGAGAACAAAACCATTCGAGACCATCACAACGAAATGGTCGTTCGCCTGCAACAAGATGCGCCTCAAGGCCGCCTGCTCAACATCATCTTCCGGGCTTTCGACGATGGTGTGGCGTTCCGATATGAGTTTCCCCAGCAGGCCAATCTCGACAGTTTCATCATCATGGATGAATTGACGGAGTTCCGCATCCAAGGCAATCCAAAAACCTGGTGGATTGAAGCCGATTTCGACAGTTACGAAAAACTGTATAAAAGCACACCGCTTACCGATGCCCAATGGGTGGCCACACCCGTCACCATGCAGATGGGATCGCAATGTCACATCAGCTTGCATGAGGCAGCACTCACCGACTATGCCGACATGACCCTGAAACAATCTGCCCCATCAACCTACAAGGCCGAACTGGTACCTTGGGCCAATGGAGACAAAGTAAGGCTTTCGGCGCCTGCGAAGACACCTTGGAGAACCTTTCAAATAAGTCCGTCGGCAGCCAAATTGGTGGAGAGCACCATGATACTGAATTTGAACGAACCATCTCGCATCGAAGACACCTCGTGGATCAAGCCCATGAAATACATCGGCATCTGGTGGGGCATGCACCTGGGTACCGAAACTTGGTACGCCGGCCCACGTCATGGCGCCAATACAAAAAATGCACTGGCGCACATCGACTTTGCGGCTGCCCACAATATTCAAGGCGTTGTTTTTGAAGGATGGAATGCCGGATGGGAAAACTGGGGTGGCAAGGATGCCTTTGATCACATCACCCCGGCCAAGGATTTTGATTTTGGGAAGGTGGCTGCCTACGCCAAAGAAAAAGGCGTGATGGTAATTGGTCATCATGAAACCGGAGGCGATATTCCAGCCTACGAACATTACATGGAGGCAGCCTTCAAGCAATGCCGTGATTTGGGTATCCATGCTGTTAAAACAGGCTATGCAGGTGGCATCTATCCGCGTGGCGAACACCACCATGGCCAGTTTATGGTGCGCCACTACCGCAAGGTGGTGGAGATGGCTGCCAAATACCAAATTATGCTCGATGTTCATGAGCCCATCAAGCCCACTGGCATCCGCCGCACGTGGCCCAATATGATGACCCGCGAAGGGGTGCGCGGCATGGAGTGGAACGCTTGGAGCGATGGCAACCCACCCTCGCACACCTTGATCATCCCATTCACCCGTGGATTGGGAGGGCCTACCGACTATACGCCGGGCACTTTCGATGTGTTGTTCCAGAATGCGGGGGAGCGCGTCAAGTGGAATGCCGAGGACATCAGCAAAACCCGGGTGCACACCACATTGGCCAAGCAGCTGGCCAACTTTGTGATCCTCTACAGTCCCTTGCAGATGGCCAGCGATTTGCCCAAGAACTACCAGGGTCATCCGGCTTTTCAATTCATCAGCGACTACAAGGCCGACACCGATGAGTCGCGGGTGCTCAATGGTGAGATTGGCGAATACATCACCATCGTGCGACGCTCAGGCAACGAATGGTTCCTTGGTAGTGCCACCAACGAAACCGCCCGAACACTCACCGTCCAGCTCGATTTCCTAGAACCCGGTGCTGTTTACGAAGCCAACATCTACCGCGATGCCGACGATGCCAACTGGATCACCAATCCGACGGCCTACACGATCGAAAAACGGGACGTCAAAGCCTCCGAAAGCCTTGATATAAACTTAGCAGAAGGTGGCGGCCAGGCCATCCATTTTGTAAAAAAATAAATCGCAAAGCCTCCATCCCAATACCAGAAGGGATGGAGGCTCTTTGTATTCATTCAAAACATAACCTAATGCTAAAATCAGCTTTTATCCTTTGCCTCTCGTTAGTATTATCTACTGCTATCGTGGCTCAATCGGGATGGGAAATCTCCACCCGCGATAAAACTCACCAGATGCCGCCCTGCTTGGCCAACGGCCGCATCGGCATCATTCCTGCCATGAATCTATTTAAAACGCGCGAGATCATCCTCAACAATGTTTACGACAGGGCATCCCCTTTCGATGTCAGTTGCATATTGGAAGGAATTAACCCGTTAAATTTGGAAATCAGCATCGACCAGGAGACGGTAACCCTTACCGGGTGTGAAAATTGGCAGCAAACACTGGATATGAAACAGGCGGTGTTTACCACCACATGTGATTGGAAAAACAAAGCTAAAATAACTTGTGAGACAAGAGCTTTAAGGCCTCTACCCTATGGCGGATTGATGCGAGTAAAACTCGAGGCCGACCAGGATATTACCGTCACTGTGCGGAATATCATCCAAACGCCACTAAAATACAGTAACAGCCGTTCCTCCTTCAGGATACTGCGCGACCTGGATGCTCGCATGCCCATTCTGCAGTCAACTGCCACATCGGCGCACCGAGGTATTGAAATCGCGGCAACATCTGGCTTTATCTTTGAAGATACGCCACCACAATTGGGGAACGATACTAAAAATCCTAAAGGCGCATCGGCAGAGTTTACCATTACCCTAAAAAAGGGGGAACGGTATTATTTCAGTCTGATGGGTGCAGTTTGCACTTCCGAAGATTTTTATGATCCTTATGGGGAATCGGAACGTATGGTGGTTTTTGCCCAAAGGGAAGGTACCAAAAAGTTGATTGATAGGCACAACAGTTTTTGGGAGCAATTGTGGCAGGGCGACATCATCGTGGAAGGTGATAACGAGGCGCAAACCGACATCCGTTTTGCCCTTTACAACCTTTATGCCTACGGGAACACCGATGATGATTTGAGCATTGCCCCCATGGGACTCTCCTCCAAGGGATACAATGGTCATATATTTTGGGATGCCGAATTATGGATGTTTCCTCCCTTACTGTTGCTGCAGCCCCGCATGGCACAATCGATGGTGAACTACCGTTTCAACCGGCTCACGCAAGCCCGTCAGAAGGCGCGCAATTACGGATATCGGGGAGCCATGTTCCCATGGGAGTCGGACAATTCGGGTGAAGAAGCCACCCCATCGTGGTGCCTGACCGGAACTTTCGAGCAGCACATCACAGCCGATGTGGGTATCGCGGCATGGAATTATTTCAGGGTGACGCAAGACACTATTTGGTTACGCGAGAAAGGGTGGCCACTCCTTAAAAATGTTGCCGAGTTTTGGGCTAGCCGGGTCACAAGCGACAACAATGTTGATTTTCACATTAACAATGTTGTGGGCGCCAACGAGTATGCCCATGGCGTCAACAACAACGCCTTCACCAATGGTTCGGTCAAGGTGGTTCTGTCGGATGCCATCCAGACTGCCAAAATTCTGGGGATTGAAGTTCCTGAAATGTGGGGCGATATCAGCAAGGGACTCCGCATAGAGCAGTTTGCCGATGGCACCACCAAGGAACACAAGAGCTACACGGGTGAAATCATCAAGCAGGCCGATGTGAACCTGTTGGCCTACCCGCTGGAGTTGATTCATGACCATGAAACAATATTAAAGGACTTGAGCTACTATGAGCCGAAAGTGGCACCCGAAGGTCCTGCCATGACATACTCTATTTTTTCCATCCTGTATGCCCGCATGGGCAATCCCGAAAAGGCTTACGAGATGTTCCGCAAAGGGTATGTCACCAATAAGCGGCCTCCATTTGGTGTATTGGCCGAATCGGCACAATCAAACAACCCCTACTTTGCCACTGGTGCCGGCGGATTGCTGCAAGCCGTTATTTTTGGCTTTGGAGGAATCCATTTGACCGATGATGGGTTTGAGCAACGCACGCCATGCCTGCCTCCCCACTGGAAATCACTCACCATAACCGGCCTGGGTAAAAAAAAGGAGAGTGTAATCATCACCAGATGAATAACAAGCCCTAAATGGGCGGCTTAATCCATTGTGATTAAAATATAGGCACAAGAAGCATTAGCTGCCCTTACGAGGGTGCGGTTTTCATGAATGATTGGTTCCCGAGGCGATGCCTCGGGCTGAAATAAGCTGTCCTTCCGGGACGTCGGATTGAAGACTGATCACTGTTTACTGACTCTCCGACTAAAAGACTTGTCAACGCGTCAACTTTTTAATTCATAAAACTAACCACTGTTCACTGATTACTGTTCCCTGTCCACTGTTCACTGAGCATCACCAACTCCCGGATTTCATTATTGGAGAGGTTGCCCAGCCACGATTCGCCCGAAGCCACGGTGAGGTCGGCCAACTGGCGCTTTTCCTGAATCATGCGGTCAATTTTCTCCTCGAGGGTTCCGGTGTTGATGAGGCGGTACACCATCACATTTTTCTTTTGACCAATGCGGTAGGCCCGGTCGGTGGCCTGCGACTCCACGGCAGGATTCCACCACAGATCGTAATGGATCACATGACTGGCGGCAGTCAGGTTCAATCCCGTGCCGCCGGCCTTGAGCGACAGGATGAAAACCCTTTTGTGCCCATTTTGGAAGCGATTCACCATCTCGTCGCGCTGCTTGCGGCTGCAACCACCATGCAAGAACAGGGGTTGCTCTCCAAGGGCATCGGCAATCATCGTCTCAAGCAGATGCCCCATTTCGCGGAATTGGGTGAACACCAGCACTTTTTCGTTGCTTTCCAGGATATTCCCAACCAAATCGACCAATAATTGGCTCTTGCCCGACGCCGCCGGGTTGTTTTCGCCGGTCTTGAGGTATTGTCCCGGATGGTTTCCTATCTGCTTGAGCGCCATCATCAGCTTCAGCACAAGCCCTTTGCGTTGAATGCCATCCAGAGTATCGAGCTGGGCAACGGTTTCATCCACCATATTTTGATACAGGGCAGCTTGCTGTTTGGTAAGGCTGCAAAAATGGTTGGCCTCCACCTTGTCGGGCAGGTCGGATATGATGGAACGGTCGGTTTTCACCCGCCTCAGCAGGAATGGAGCGGTAATCTTCTTAAATTGGTTGATGCGCTCCTGATCGTGGTTCAGGTGAATGGGCTTAGCAAAATCCTCATTGAACGATTTGTAAGAGCCCAGGTATCCCTTCTGCACAAAGTCGAAGATGCTCCAATACTCGCTCAACCTGTTCTCAACGGGCGTTCCACTCATGGCAATGCGGTAATCGGCTTTTAGCTTTTTGATGGATTTGGATTGCTCGGTGGTGTGGTTCTTGATATTTTGGGCTTCATCAACCACTAGGGCGTTCCACTTCTGTTTGTCGAAAACTTCGGAACTGTTGCGCACAATGCCATAGGAGGTGAGCACCACATCGCTCCCATCGAAATCGGCCTTCCGTGTGGCACCATGGTAACAAACCACGGTCAACGCGGGCGCAAAGCGGGCAATCTCGTGCATCCAGTTCGATATCAAAGAGGTGGGCACCACCACCAACACTTTTTTCTTATTGAGCAGCCCCTGTTCCTTCTGATGGAGCAAGAAACTGATCACCTGGATGGTTTTCCCAAGCCCCATATCGTCGGCAATGATGGAACCCAGACCCAGGCGAGCATTCTGAGCAAGCCACTCAAAGCCGCGCTGTTGGTAGGGGCGTAAGGTTGCCTTCAACCCTTGGGGCAAGGCAGGCACCGCCTCTTTCATGACATCGGCCAGCAGTTGAACCACCTCGTCCGACAAGCCCGCTTGGATGCCATTGACCTCCTCGGCCATGGTGGCCTGAAGAAGCTGCATGGCCGAAAGGGATCGGTTTTTCTCTAAGCTCTTCTGCAACGCTTTGATATCGCCTTCATCGAGGAAAAGATATTGGTCGCGGATTTTCACTAGACCATTCAAGCCTTGTACCATCTTGAAAAAATCCTCCACCGACAAATTCTCCTCACCCAGTGTGACCTGCCAGTCGTAATCGAGCAGGTTGGTGAGCCCAACCAACGATTGAACCGACACATTGGCCGACTGCTGTTTCTTCACTTTCAGCATCAATTGGGGGCGAATCAGGTTGCGCAACGACTTGGGTAGCAACACCATTACCCCCAATGAACGAACCAAAGGCAACACCTTCATCAACAAAACCGAAAAATCGTGCATCGAAACCAACGATACCCCTTCCCCGCGTGAAGCCACCATCTCCTTGACGGGCGCCAGATAATTCCCCAGCAAGCTGAGATCTTTGAGGATCTCTAACCGATTGCCATCGAACAGGGGATTGGTAAAAACTTCGGCCAATGACACAGGCGAGCTGTCGCTTTGTTGTGCATCCTTTACCAACAGGCAAAGCGCAAACTGGTCGTCGTGCTCCTCCACTTGCAGGATGGTGGTGAAACGCCGGGTATGAATATCGAACACACTCAACCACTGATAGATGGTGGCTGGTATTTGCGCTGTTTCAAAACGATTGAACCCCGATGAGTAGCCATAGATAAAAAGATCGGCCAGTTCGGGCAGCATCTTGGCATCGTCCCATCCCCGGGGCAATTTATCGGCTTCGTAGCATTGACGAACCCAATAGGCGATGAAAAGACCGCAAAGAATCGACAACTCCTGTTGATGGTCGGCGAAAGCCAACACAGGGCCATCGGGTTTCACGGCAACCAGGCCACGAGGCATAAGCGGCAGCATCTGGTTAAAAATCTGCTTCACTGGCTCACTCAAAAGCGCAGGCACATAAAAGAGGAGTGTTGACTTCGTGGAACTTTTAAATATCCTAGGATAATAGAGGCCATTGATAACCAGTTGGCGAGCCAGTAGCGAAACCTTGTGCATGCAGACCCAAGAATAATCAATGTTGGCCAACTGTTTATCCTCTAAGCCATTCAATATCGACACCAAGGTATCGAACGAGAAGGTTTCCGTTTTATGGCTGCCGACGACCCGCGCATAGAGCGAGAGGAAATCGTTTCTAAAATCAATGGAAATACTGCTATCGTTCACCTTTGAGTTCATATCGGGATTCAGTACTCCTGTTTGGTTTGAAACAAAGCGACCCACGTTTTTCTGGGTATCCAGCAGCAAGGCTTTGAAATCCTTGTCGTGGAAAAGGGGATTGGCCTCCAGCAGAGCCGTCACCGATATGGGATCGACCGACAAGGGCGACAAATCAACAGAAGTCAATGCGTTGATATCCATCTCACATCCATGATGATGAAAATTTTCGAGGAGAAGATGGATGGCAGGCACTTCGGGCAGTACCTTCGCCTCCGATGCATCGCCCAGCGACGCCAACAGGTCGAATCCATGCAGCTGAAACAGTACAAATGGGTTGCGATCCACTTCATTGGCCATCACATTGAGCACGGCAGCCAAATGCTTGCAGGGCACGGCATAATCGGGGCAATTGCACTTCATGTCAAAGTCGTGCCACGAGCGAGGAAATAGCTCGATACCCTGTTGGCGCGCCAGCTGATCCAACTCTGGACTGAGCTCCTTATTGAGCAGCGCCGAGAGCAAAAGCGGATTTTCGTGGATGATGTTTTCCAACGCTCGTTTTTTTGTGTCGGAAAAAAGTGGCACCGTGATGGTGACTTTATAGGGCAGTCGCATGCTGCCTTGAACCCTGGCCGAAATGGTGTTATTCCTGATATCGACGCTCTGAACGGCACCTTTATTGGCATAACTTCGCCCTCGGGGCAACCGGTTGCTAAAATCGATGCGCGACAATGATTGGAGCCACTGCTGACCCCACCAGGTTGATCCATATTTGGCCATAGCGGTAGTGTGTTAAATATTTGTCTTTTCCTTTATAATCTTATCGTATGCTTTTCGAAGCCACACCACCAAAATGGCCAGCGCCACACGAGGCCAGATAATCCAACCCAAGGGGATGCCAATGGCGGCGAAGAGCAATGGGTCTTCCAATTGGGAGTGCGAAACCACGATGTGGTGGTTCAGCAGGTCGGCATCTTCGCGGCTCATGCGCCCTTCATTCACTTCATCCATGATGATGGCCGATCCGTAAGCCAGCCCCAGCACATTGGCCACGATCCACGAAAAGGTTGTGGATGTAGGCAGTCCCATCAACCCCATCAGGGGTTGCAACGGCTTTTTCAAGGCACTAATCACCCCAAACTCCTCCAGCATCTTTTGCAAGAACATCAATCCCAAAACGAGCAAGATGATTTTCATAGTAAGCCAGAAGGTGGCCATCCCCCAAATGGTGAGTGCTTTAAGGAACGAATGGCTCTCCACATGCGCGGCAGCACCAACTTTACCAGCCATTTCAGGTAACAACCAATTCAGCAATAAGCCCGATGCCAAGCTGGTCAACAACCTCAGCACAATCATCCACACTACATTGGACCCCGTTTTGCGCACGACAGCCGTTTCAATGATAAACCCGTGGGCAATCAGGCACATCATAGCCAAGATGGTGGCTTCGCGCAGGGTGAATCCCAAGGTGGTGATTACGGCAATGGCCGAGTAGATGTTGGCAAAAATGCTGGTGAGCAACACAAAGGCCGATTCGCCGGGCAGGCCTATCCACTCGAAAACCGGGGCAATCCAGCCGGCCATCACGGCAAGCCAACCCGAATAGTCAAGCACCAGAACCAGAAAGGTGACCGGGATCATTATTTTGAGAAGCCAGAGGGCTGTTTTCATCGCCTTTGGGAAAGCGGCATGGAAGCTGCGGACGATGCGCTGCGGAATGGAATTTGCCCCATCCCACCACGATGACTGATTGACCATAAATGAAGAATTTGCCCACAAAGATAGCATTTGCCGGTTATTAATTCAAAGCCCCTCCCGACCTCCCCTAGGGGAGGTGATAATTGACCATTTCAGAATATTCCGATATAACCGGAGGTCGTAATATGATTATCCGCGGATTCAGGAGACCAAAGGCATCACAACCCCCAATTGGATTGAACTGGGAAATAATCATTAATGGCTGAAAGCCATATTTAATTCAGCCCGGGGCAACCACCATTGTTATTTGTCCTCGAGCCGGACGGGCTTTTACTCTCTTTATTCGGGGAATGTCTATTTTCATAGATCCTCATGATCCGCTTCGCTCCACTACAGCTGCAGAGAGTAAACAGAGAGAGCCGCCGCTGCGCCTGCTCACCTAAGAACTATCATTCCGCTACGCTCGAAGCAATGAACTCGGTTCGCATGTAAACCATTATTCAACACCAGCACCTTAGCCGAACCTCAAACAGCATTGCTTCTTAACCGCTACGCTCCATGATATTTCTAAGGCTCGCAGCCGAGGTGGAGCAGCGATTAGAGGAAAGCACTTCAAAAAAAGGTAATAATAATCAGTGGCGCTCGGCTCTGCCGCTTGGCGCAGCCAAAAAATCAGAGAAATCTGTGGAGAAAATCGGTGTGCAAAGCAGCACATTCAACACCTACGGTGTTGTGCAGCGGCTGCTGTTTTGCTACCACCGGTTCCACCGGCGGCTATTAATATTCCAGTCCTTCGGACTAGGCATACCGTGGAAGATATCGCCACTACGTGGCTTTTACATTATTAGGAACATAGAAACTACAAAGATGGTGCCGCTACGCGGTTTACTGTCCATTGATAATTGATCACTGTTTACTGATCATTGCTTACTGTAAACTGAAATCACTATTTTTGCCTGCTCAACCATTCATCATGTCTCAAAATATCCGCATAGTAGCACCAGGGCCCAACGGCACCATCAAAGACGAATATGGTATCACATTGCAACCACCTGTGGGATGGGCTTTCCTACCGGCTGGGGATGCTGGGGTCACCCGTAAAGTGACGGCCAAAGGCCAGTATTGGCGGGTACAGGAGAAACGCGGCCGTAAAACCTTCGCCAAAGGCGTTTGGGCACCGGCCACCACCATCGAAGAGGCTCAGAAACAAACAGAAGTTCAACGGGGCAGCGAAGCCCATCAGAAGCAGCTGGCTCAAGCACGCCTTCGCAGAGAGAAACAACAAACGGCCTACGAACAGGAGTTTTTATTGGCGGTCAGGAGTTTTCTCAAATTCCATGAAAACCATCAGGCCATTGAGCAGGAGCTGGCTAAGCGGGTCACTCAACATGCCATACCGGTTGGAAGCGGCACAGTGGCTCGCACCACCATGATCCCCATATCAGAACGAGCTGCCAAAGCGGTTATTGCCTGGATGCGCCACCAAACCACCGCCTACGATAACCTGAAGATCCCGAATATCAAGGGCGAACGCAGGAAAATACGAAGAATGCTGGCTGAAGCTTCAATCACCCTGTTGGATCAGTACCGCATCGGTGTCCCCATCTCCCCCACATGCCCTATTTTAAAAGCCTTGGGCGGAATGAAAACCTCCTTTTAATACTCCGGTTCTTCCAGAATCTCCTTCACTCGCCCCACCTCCCCGGTTTCCAGCTGTACCTTGATCCCATGCGGATGGTTGGGCGAATTGGTTAAAATGCGCTTCACTACCCCTTCGGTCAAATCACCGGTCCGTTGATCCTCCTTCAATACAATATTGACCAGCTGGCCTATTTTTACGTTCTTTCGAGACTTGCCATCCATAATCTTCATTTTTGCGCAAGATAACGGTATTTCGTTTATGGTCAAAAAGGAATGCCTTCCCGGCCACCCCGAAAAACTAATTTGGTAATGTGCTAATGTGAGGATGTGATGGTTCAATGGTTCGAAAAACAATGCCCAATTTTCAGAAGCTTTAGCAAATTCCAAGGCCGAAGGCCTTGAATATGATTAACCGCGGATGCAATCTGTGGAATCAGGCGCGACTGGTATCCCAACCCCGAAGCGGGTTGAACGTAGAAAAAAAACCATCAATGGCTGTAAGCCATGCTTAATTCAGCCCTGGGCAACCATCGTTGTTATTTGTCCTCAAGCCGGACGGGCTTTTACTCTCTTTATTCGAGTCGTGTCTGTTTTCATAGGCCCTCATGATCCGCTTCGCTCCACTACAGATGCAGAGAGTAAACAGAGCGCTCGGCTCTGCCGCTTGGCGCAGCCAAAAAATTCGCTTCCAACCGGCGAAGCCAAGAGAGGCGGAGCAGCAACAACCAACTAATGTACTAATTTAATGATGTGCAAATTTGAAGATCCAGTGCAGTTTTCAGAACTGCTCTGCAAATTGAACGACCGTATGTCGTAATATGATTAACCGCGGATGGAATCCACGGATTTGGTGGCTCAGAGGTATTTCGACCCCGAACCGGGTTGAACAGCAAAACATCAGGATAGATCCTTGCCGGAATGAGATTCCTCTCTCTACTACGTTGCGATCGGAATGACTTTTCGTTGGTCGCTATAAACTCATGGTCATTCCGAGTGGCCACCCCAAAATTTGGGCATGATGTGTTGATGACAGGAGAAACGAAAATCCGTCATTGGTACCGCAGGGAGGAATCTCTTTTATAAAACTATATTCAACAACTCCTGCGTTAAGGATTTGTGGTTTTTTTGCTACCACTGGTTTCACCGGTGGCCTGGAGTTTGGCTAATTTCTCACATAAAATGCTGCGGAGCCATTATATTTAAATTCATTTTTGAGGCTTTGTGTTCTAGTCTGTGTGTTCACGAAGTCCAAGAAATTCAAATTTGTAGCTTTTGCCCATAATTGCGCTCTTAAGTTGTTTAATAAGTCACCTGTTGTTATACGTTTTGCATCGGCCTTCTGATACCATTTCGGTCTTGGAAGCATGGAGTTGGTTGCATTTGCAGCCCGATGGCTTGCCAGATGCAACAAACCATACATGGCCGCAACAAATGCGGGGAGGCTTTCTGCTGAATTAGGGTTTCTTACCTGAGCCTGGCCACATCCAAGCAACGTTTTTTCTTCCCGGAAGTCTACCTCAATTTCCCAACGCCAGAGATAAGCCTGTAGAATATCTTTAATATCACGATCGGTTTCGGAGCAAATCAAATAAGTCGGCTCTCGATAGAGTATCTTGGAGCCTTTTGACAACCTGTAGCCCAAAGGCCGGATAACAATCAGCATAAGGTCTTGAGGTCCTGCGGAACGCCATCTTACATTTCTGATAATTTTGAGGCTGAATGTATGGGTTTTGCCAGCAGCCCATCCCTTTTCTTGTTGCCAAGGATACTGATCGGACTGTCTTATTTGTTCAGGGGTTGGCAATTGTTCTCCATATACGCGTTTGCGACCAAATTTGGGCTGTGCCTGAGGTTTGGTATAAAGTTTTGTGTCTTTTCGTATGCGCCCAATTAGGGTTGTTTTTTTAGGAAGCTTTTTCAACACCTCTTTATTGGTATAGCTGCCATCCACCCCGACAAGCAACTCTTTGTTTTGATATCCCTGCTCATCCAATGTTTTTCGTAACAATGAAATCCTGTCGGATCCCTGACGGCTAAGCTTGGCTATTTTTTGCTCCTCTTTGTATGCTTGCCATTGTTCTTCTTCAGCTGTTTTCTTGGGCTTAACCACTGTGGGACAATGATGAAAATCAACAGGGATAGCTCTTGACTGCCCAATATTTCCTTCTTGGGGCAGCGCTAGTGATATTTGAAGGAAACGCTGCCCCCAGATGAAATTGGTTTGAAAGGGAGGTCCAAGCGGATCCCTTCTCCAAGCGGTGCCTGGAATTCGTTTCCCTGTTTTTTTTATCACCGTATCGTCCATGTGGGCTACAATATATGGGAGACTGCTTGTTTCTTTCAATACGTTTGATTGCACAATGTTTAATATTTGGGGTACGTCAACCCGTTGCTTGCTGAACAACCGGTAAGCAGATGACCAATCAGTAAATTGATTGCCGCTGGCCGCCAGCATCCCCGTAACCGTATGCCGCCCCAGACAGGTCAGTTCACCATACATCAACTCTCTGCATCGGGACCATGACTCATGATTGGGAAAAGCAGGGTGGCATTGGTTGAAAAGTTCATCAAGTTCATCGGTTAATGATCCGTTAAAAGTTTTTTTTTATCTGGCACAACAGTTTGGTCTGCTCGTTTAAGAGTCATCCGCTGTTTGTCTTCGATTACCCATTCGACAACCTCCCCCTTCTGGAATTCCATCGCTTGTGCTACAGCTGATGGAAAATTGATATACCACTGCTCGCTGGCAGCTCTTTTAATCAGTTGAATTTTTGTTGGAAATCCCATGGCATCTTGGTCTAAAAAGTAAAACTAGTTATGTAACTAGATGTAAAAATAATAAAAAAACCAACAAGTCATATTTTCTGTTGATTTTTTTATCTAGTTAAACCCAAACTCCAGACCACCGGTTTCACCGGTGGCTATTATTATTCCAGTCCTTCGGACTTGGCATACCGTGGAAGATATCGCCACTACGTGGCTTTTACATTATTAGCAAAATAGAAACTACAAAGATGGCGACGCTACGCGGTTTACTGTCCACTGTTAATTGATCACTGTTTACTGAACACTGTTCCCTGTTTACTGTCCCCTGTTTACTGATCACTGTTTACTGTCCCCTGTTTACTGTTCCCGACTCTAAGACTAATCGACTTTGCGACTCTCCGTTTTTTGACCAACAAATTCTTTTAAATGACAAAACACTCCAATATTAACACTAATTAGCAAACATTGTATAACCAAACACATTTAAACCCGTTGAAAGATATCATACATAAACACACAATCATCATGCAATTGAAAGATTTCAAAACGCGCACCAAGCTGATGCTGGGCTTTGGCTCTGTATTGATACTCACGCTCATCGTGGCCTATATTGGTATTGGAAGTATAGAACGATACAGTAATATCTCCAACAACGTGCATCAGATGAGTTGGGCCGACGCCTACTTTATCGATGCCCGACTGAGTTCGCGCAACTATGTCATGCTGCGCAACATCGCCGACTATGAAAAATCGGTCATGATGGCCGACAGCGCCAAAATGGAGCTGGACGATTTTATCGGAAATGCTCCCACAGAGGAAGACCGGCTTCAGGGCATCAAACTCAAAGGCGACATAGACCAATATCTGGCCGAATTACAGGAAACCAGATCTTTGGTAGAACAAGAAGTTTTGCTTCTTGAACATATGAAAGGCATTGCCAACCAAATATTACCCAAACAATTGAGCGCGAACCAGCAATATGCCACCATGTCGTCCATGATCAATGTGCTGCGATCAAAAGTTTTCAACAACATCGCTCTTTTAGATGAGGCCAAAACAGCCATTCAGAGAATGAAAAAATTGTCTTCAGGAGAATTGCAACGGCTGGCCGGTCAATACGAAGTTGCCGTTGAAGAATACCGGGTGCTGGCACCGAATATGCTGTCCAGTCAAGCCAACCTGCGCACCTTTGGGCATAATATTGAGGCGGAGCTAGCCCATGAATCGGAGTTATTGGATCTTTTGGCACAAAAAACCAAAAGTCAGGCCACCTGGAGTGTAATCGTCATCACATTGCTCGCCCTAATGGCTGGTGTGGTCATCAGCCTCACCATCACCCGTTATTTTAATTCGTCATTCAAACGCACCACCCAGTTAGCCCAAAATTATGCCGCGGGGAACCTGACCGACGAGGTAGAAGAAAAATTCATGGTGCTCAAGGATGAGATTGGCGACATGGCTCGAGCGCTAATGGGGATGCGCGACAAATTCACCGAGGTGCTGTCGGGCGTGTTGGTAGGTGCCGAAAATGTATCTTCGGCCAGCGTGCAATCAAGTACCGCCTCGCAACAGATGACCGAAGGCTCCAACGAACAGGCCTCCAGTGTAGAGGAGATCTCCTCGACCATGGAAGAGATAGCAGCCAACATCCAACAAAACACCGAAAATGCCCTGTTAACCAAACAAATATCACAAAATGTGGCCAATGCTATCAACTTAGTGGGCAGTTCCGCATCACAAAGCGTGACTTCCATGAGGCTGATCAACGAAAAGATACAGGTCATCAACGACATTGCCATGCAAACCAACATCCTGGCTCTTAATGCAGCAGTGGAAGCGGCGCGTGCAGGCGAGCATGGCCGTGGTTTTGCGGTGGTGGCGGCCGAAGTGCGCAAATTGGCCGAAAACTCTCGCCAAGCAGCCGATGAAATCGTAAACTTGACCGAAAACAGCCTCGGCATCACTGAAAAGGCAGCGGGTCAGCTATCCAACGTGATTGAGGACATTGAACAAACCAATGCCATGGTGCAAGAGATTGCCGCAGCCAGCGCGGAGCAAAGCAACGGTGTCATGCAGGTCAATGGTGCCATCCAAGAGTTGAACCGCATTACCCAGCAAAATGCAGCTGCATCAGAAGAATTGGCCAGCAGCTCCGAAGAATTAGCCGGACAAGCAGAACAGCTCAAGGAGATGATTGCCTATTTTAGGGTTAGATAAAGAGTTAAAGTAGTCGAAGAGTCAACCAGTCGATCAGTAGACAAGTCTTATAATCAATGGGTTAACCAGCAAGCTTGTTGACTTATGGACTCGTCGACCAGTTGACTAATTGACTTGTTGACCAATCAAGTAGGGGCAGCGCCCCGGAATATTTGTAGCCTTATTAATCCCAAAAAAAGATAAGGATCGGAGACCCGAAATATAAAGCATCTTATGGAATATTAGGATTATCGGTTTGCTACAAATATTTCGCAGCTCTGCCGCTTGGATATACCAGAAAAGACCAATAATAATCCATTTTAAATCAGCGATCATTGTTCATTGATAACTGAACAATGATCGCTATTTTTCTTACCCTACCTCCGCGGGGTTTAATCCTGTCAGATTCCAGAAATCTGACAGGATGGAAAATCAAAAACCCTTCATTACCATTGGGCTAAAGCCCTCAATTATATGAATCCCATCCCCCCAGGTCTGAAGTCCGGGGCAATTGACATACGAATGGTTAAAAGATATGCGAATAAGGCCGAAGGCCTTGAATATGAATAGCCACGGATGCAATCCGTGGGATCAGACACGACTAGCATCCCAACCCCGAAGCGGGTTGAACGTAGAATAAACACCATCAATGGCTGTAAGCCATGCTTAATTCAGCCCTGGGCATGGCCCAGGGAAAAATGGAATAGTGTTAAATGAGCCCAGAATGGGCGGCTTAATACATTGTGATTAAAACACATGAACAACAAGTATGAGCTGCCATTTCAGGGCGCTTTGTCCTTGAATGATAAGTTCCCGAGGCGATGCCTCGGGCTGAAAAAAGCTGTCCCTCTGGGACGTCTAACTTTAATCTCCTAAAAAATCTCGCCCACTGTGGGTTTCATCGGTGTTTCTCATAGGGTAGGAATGTCCCGATGCACCGCATCTTATGGAATATTAGGATTATCGGTTTGCTACAAATATTTCGCAGCTCTGCCGCTTGGATATACCAGAAAAGACCAATAATAATCCATTTTAAATCAGCGATCATTGTTTATTGATAACTGAACAATGATCGCTAGTTTTCTTACCCTACCTCCGCGGGGTTTAATCCTGTCAGATTCCAGAAATCTGACAGGATGGAAAATCAAAAACCCTTCATTACCATTGGGCTAAAGCCCTCAATTATATGAATCCCATCCCCCCAGGTCTGAAGTCCGGGGCAATTGACATACGAATGGTTAAAAGATATGCGAATAAGGCCGAAGGCCTTGAATATGAATAGCCACGGATGCAATCCGTGGGATCAGACACGACTAGCATCCCAACCCCGAAGCGGGTTGAACGTAGAATAAACACCATCAATGGCTGTAAGCCATGCTTAATTCAGCCCTGGGCATGGCCCAGGGAAAAATGGAATAGTGTTAAATGAGCCCAGAATGGGCGGCTTAATACATTGTGATTAAAACACATGCACAACAAGCATAAGCTGCCATTTCAGGGCGCTTTATTCTTAGGTGATAGGTTCCCGAGGCGATGCCTCGGGCTGAAATTAGCTGTCCCTCTGGGACGTCTAACTTTAATCTCCTAAAAAATCTCGCCCACTGCGGGTTTCATCGGTGTTTCTCATAGGGTAGGAATGTTCCGATGCACTGCACCTTATAGGAATATTAGGATTATCGGTTTGCTACAAATATTTCGCAGCTCTGCCGCTTGGATATACCAGAAAAGACCAATAATAATCCATTTTAAATCAGCGATCATTGTTTATTGATAACTGAACAATGATCGCTATTTTTCTTACCCTACCTCCGCGGGGTTTAATCCTGTCAGATTCCAGAAATCTGACAGGATGGAAAATCAAAAACCCTTCATTACCATTGGGCTAAAGCCCTCAATTATATGAATCCCATCCCCCCAGGTCTGAAGTCCGGGGCAATTGACATACGAATGGTTAAAAGATAGGCGAATAAGGCCGAAGGCCTTGAATATGAATAGCCACGGATGCAATCCGTGGGATCAGACACGACTAGCATCCCAACCCCGAAGCGGGTTGAACGTAGAATAAACACCATCAATGGCTGTAAGCCATGCTTAATTCAGCCCTGGGCATGGCCCAGGGAAAAATGAAATAGTGTTAAATGAGCCCAGAATGGGCGGCTTAATACATTGTGATTAAAACATATGCACAACAAGCATAAGCTGTCATTTCAGGGCGCTTTGTCCTTGAATGATAAGTTCCCGAGTCGATGCCTCGGGCTGAAATAAGCTGTTCCTCTGGGACGTCTATCTTTAATCTCCTAAAAAATCTCGCCCACTGTGAGTTTCATCGGTGTTTCTCATAGGGAAGGAATGTTCCGATGCACTGCATCTTATGGAATATTAGGATTGTCGGTTTGCTACAAATATTTCGCAGCTCTGCCGCTTGGATATACCAGAAAAGACCAATAATAATCCATTTTAAATCAGCGATCATTGTTTATTGATAACTGAACAATGATCGCTATTTTTCTTACCCTACCTCCGCGGGGTTTAATCCTGTCAGATTCCAGAAATCTGACAGGATGGATAATCAAAAACCCTTCATTACCATTGGGCTAAAGCCCTCAATTATATGAATCCCATCCCCCCTGTCTGAAGTCTGGGGCAATTGACATACGAATGGTTAAAAGATATGCGAATAAGGCCGAAGGCCTTGAATATGAATAGCCACGGATGCAATCCGTGGGATCAGACACGACTAGCATCCCAACCCCGAAGCGGGTTGAACTTAGAATAAAAACCTTCAATGGCTGTAAGCCATACATAATTCAGCCCTGGGCATGGCCCAGGGAAAAATGGAATAGTGTTAAATGAGCCCAGAATGGGCGGCTTAATACATTGTGATTAAAACACATGAACAACAAGTATGAGCTGCCATTTCAGGGCGCTTTGTCCTTGAATGATAAGTTCCCGAGGCGATGCCTCGGGCTGAAATAAGCTGTCCCTCTGGGACGTCTAACTTTAATCTCCTAAAAAATCTCGCCCACTGTGAGTTTCATCGGTGTTTCTCATAGGGAAGGAATGTTCCGATGCACTGCATCTTATGGAATATTAGGATTGTCGGTTTGCTACAAATATTTCGCAGCTCTGCCGCTTGGATATACCAGAAAAGACCAATAATAATCCATTTTAAATCAGCGATCATTGTTTATTGATAACTGAACAATGATCGCTATTTTTCTTACCCTACCTCCGCGGGGTTTAATCCTGTCAGATTCCAGAAATCTGACAGGATGGATAATCAAAAACCCTTCATTACCATTGGGCTAAAGCCCTCAATTATATGAATCCCATCCCCCCTGTCTGAAGTCTGGGGCAATTGACATACGAATGGTTAAAAGATATGCGAATAAGGCCGAAGGCCTTGAATATGAATAGCCACGGATGCAATCCGTGGGATCAGACACGACTAGCATCCCAACCCCGAAGCGGGTTGAACGTAGAATAAACACCATCAATGGCTGTAAGCCATGCTTAATTCAGCCCTGGGCATGGCCCAGGGAAAAATGAAATAGTGTTAAATGAGCCCAGAATGGGCGGCTTAATACATTGTGATTAAAACACATGCACAACAAGCATAAGCTGCCATTTCAGGGCGCTTTGTCCTTGAATGATAAGTTCCCGAGGCGATGCCTCGGGCTGAAATTAGCTGTTCCTCTGGGACGTCTAACTTTAATCTCCTAAAAAATCTCGCCCACTGTGAGTTTCATCGGTGTTTCTCATAGGGAAGGAATGTTCCGATGCACTGCATCTTATGGAATATTAGGATTGTCGGTTTGCTACAAACATTTCGCAGCTCTGCCGCTTGGATATACCAGAAAAGACCAATAATAATCCATTTTAAATCAGCGATCATTGTTTATTGATAACTGAACAATGATCGCTATTTTTCTTACCCTACCTCCGCGGGGTTTAATCCTGTCAGATTCCAGAAATCTGACAGGATGAAAAATCAAAAACCCTTCATTACCATTGGGCTTAAGCCCTCAATTATATGAATCCCTTCCCCCCGGTCTGAAGTCCGGGGCAATTGACATGCGAATGGTTAAAAGATATGCGAATAAGGCCGAAGGCCTTGAATATGAATAGCCACGGATGCAATCCGTGGGATCAGACACGACTAGCATCCCAACCCCGCAGCGGGTTAAACTTAGAATAAACACCATCAATGGCTGTAAGCCATGCTTAATTCAGCCCTGGGCATGGCCCAGGGAAAAATGGAATAGTGTTAAATAAGCCCAAAATGGCCGGCTTAATACATTGTGATTAAAACACATGCACAACAAGCATAAGCTGCCATTTCAGGGCGCTTTGTCCTTGAATGATAAGTTCCCGAGGCGATGCCTCGGGCTGAAATAAGCTGTCCCTCTGGGACGTCTAACTTTAATCTCATTAAAAATCTCGCCCACGCGGGCTTCATTGCTTTTTGGCTTATCATCCGTAAGCAACGCTCTGCTTGCATACGGTTACTGATAATATTGCCCACTCCGGGGCAATTCACTGATTATCGACAAAATTAATACTTTTGAGTCAGCACTTTGAATAGATTCAATTCTTTGAAGAATCGCTTCACCTTGCGGAGATCGCGGTTAAGAGATCGGTAAAACATCATCAACCCAAAGGTTTCAAACACATCTTGGTGCGCCAACCGGGCATACTCGTCCACCAGTGCCGCATAATTGACCAGGGGCATCTGGAGGCGACGCAAATTGCGCATGGCACGACGGCGGGTGTAGGATCGGAACCGGATCCGGTTGTTGTCGATCAGGCAGTACTCAGCGCCTCCTTCAACCGGCTTGTAAAGCACATTGGACAAATTCAAGTCGGCGTGAAAGATTCCCAAACGGTGGAGCCGGTACAAAAATGCTGCTAAATCCTTCAATTCCCCTTCCACCTCATGATAGGGCTTTGCCATCAGTTCATAGGCCGATGAAAAAGCTACATGCCGACTCACAAAAAAACTGTGTAGCAGCCGCCCCTGACGATAAACATCTAAGCTCGCTACGGGAAAGGGCGTTGAAACACCCTTGGAAAGCAATGTCAGGGCATTACGGTATGCCCTAGAAGCTTTGGAAGCTCTAAAATAACGATAAATAAACCGGTTGGCAGTCGTGATCCGCTTGAAATACTTCACCACCAGACGTTCACCGTCCACCACTACCTCGTGAACTTGGTTGCGGCCATCCACCAATATCTCTCCCTCCTTGCCAAATGAATCGGGCAGTTGTTGAATCCAATCCGCCAGATGGTGATAAGCCGGGTGAAGCTCCATTTTATTACGCATAGTCAAACAATTTACTAAAGCAACGTATTATAAAAATAACACATAAAACATTGGCGTCTTGCTATTTATGCACAAACCGAACAAAAATGCCATCGAATTGACCAAAATAGAAAAGGCTGTCCGGATTTCCAGACAGCCTTTTGAGGATAAAAAAGTGTGAATCAATATTTGAAGAGTGTTTTATTACTTACATTGACCACTTTACCGAATGATTTGAGCTTATTTTGATCGAGCGATTTGATATTGCCCACTATACCAATGACCACAGGTTTTGATTTGACCACCTGATTATAAAACTTGACAATATCTTCAAAAGTCAACTGCTTATACTCCGTCAACAAATCGATGCGAGGATCCTGCTGATAGCCTAATCGCTTCCAATTCTCCACTACCATGGTCTTATTGCGTAAGGAGGGCGAAGAGGTGATGGTGGCTTGATAAAGATACTGCCTGATGTTATCAATCCGTTCGGGTTTTTCAGGCATTGCCTTAATCAAGGAGATGAACTCATCAATGGCATCGTTGGTTTTATCTTTTTGAACGCCGATGTAGCCGCTCAACCAACCATTATAACCAGGTAATGCAGGGGTAACATAGTTTCCAGCGGCGGTATAGGCAAACGAGCGTAATTCACGCAACTCTTGCATCACCAAACCACTGAATCCGCCTCCAAAATATTGATTGAAGGCATCGATGCGACTGCGCTCGGCCAAATCGAACTGATCGCCAGCCACAAAAAGATAAACATCGCTCTGGCGAGCCTCCTTATTGTTATAGAGCAATACCGTATTCTCAGAATATTCGGTCAATGGCGTGACAAAAGGTGATTGACTGGCCTTCAAATCAGAAGGGAAAGCCAAGTTTTTCATCAAAACATTTTTCACCACAGAAGCATCAAAACGGCCAGTATAATGAACCGAGGTTTCATATTGGGTGGCTTTGATAAAATCAGCCGCTAGCTTTGAAACCGTCAGTTCCATGATTTCTGTCCGATTCAAACGATTAAGAAACGAGGATTTCTTGCCATATTTCAAATATTCGCTCAAGGCACTTCCTTGCGCATCCTTGTCCTCCCCTTCGATGCTGCGCATCGACAACTCATTACCCAACAAGCTGTTCATCTGTTTCTCGTCCAAGGCTGGCATCAAATAGGTCTTGGCGAGCAATTGGCAGGCCTTGGCCAAACTGGCCTCTTTGCCCCGCATGGTGACGTATGTATAACTCTTGTCGGCCGAAAAATTGACCACGCAACCCAAACGGCTGAATTCCTTTTTCAGGTCGTAAGCACTAAATTGAGCCATTACACCGGCACGATTCATCAAATCAACGCTAAATTTCAACCCAGGAATAGATTCCGTTCCAACGCCATATTTGATGGTCATTGAAAAAATATCATTGGCCAAATTCTGCGTATGGTAAAAAGTTACGCCAGGATTCAACTCGCTGGAGGCAACATCTTTATTGAAATCTATATAGTTAAGAACCGGTTCGGCTACTGGTTGAGCCATCCATGCTTTGGCAAATTCTGAAGTTTGACCTTTGGCTGGATCTATGGGTTTATATTCTGGCTTGACCAGCTCATCCTTGGCCGGTTTCCCCTTTTGCGACTGCAGCGACAAATAGCCGTCAACAAAATATTTATTGGCCACATTGGCAATCTGCTCCTTGCTCACGGCTTTAATGCGGCTAGCATAATTTTCAAAGCTTTCAAAAGGAAGCCCATTGGCGTAGATATAGGAAAGGTACATACCAACATTCATATTGGATTCCTTCATCATCTCATAATCCATAATCAGGTTGTCTTTCACCGATTGCACCAACCAGTCATCGACCTTGCCCTGCTTGAGCTCATCCAGCACCTTCAGAATCAGATTTTCAACCGCCGACATGGAGGTAAAACGCATTTGGGCCACATCGAAGGTAGGAACACCCATTATTTGAATGGCACCATCGTACCGGCGTTGGTCAACCGAAACCTGAACCTGCATGATGTCGTTGTCGATCACCAAGCGGTCGAGCAAACCAGTTTTACTGCGGTTGGAGAGAATATTCTCAATCATTTCCAGTACGTACGAATCGGCATCGGCTGCTGTGGCACCCTTATATCCCATCATCAAGACAGGAACAGGGGTTACATTCTTTTTAACGACTGTTTTTGATTTGAAGGATGACTTTTCAATAGGCTCCTTTTTGATGTTGTTGGTTGGGTTCCATTGGCCGAAGGTTGCCTCCAGAAGCGGCTTCACCTCGTCAGCTTTAAGGTCGCCCGAGAGTACCAGAGCCATATTAGCGGGCACATAATAAGTTTCGTAGAATTCAATCAATTTGCGCAACGAGGGCGTCTTCAAATGATCAGTTTCACCAATGATCGACCGCCCATAAGGTGAGGCGGCACCATAAATACCCTTGTTGAACTCCTCGCTGAGGACACTGAAGGGATTATCGGAATACATATTTTTCTCCTCATAAACAGTCTCCAGCTCAGCCTGGAAACCACGGAAAACGGGTGATTTGAAACGATCGACATAGAGTTCGAGCCATTTTTTCAACTGGTAGGAAGGAAAAACATTGAAGAATTGGGTCATCTCATAACCCGTAGAAGCATTGAGGCTAGTGCCCCCAATAGACTGCACCATATTACTGAACTCATTATTGATGGTGTACTGGCCTGCCAGGATGGACTCCTCATTGATTCTTTGTTGGATAGTAACCCTCTCCGTTTCGGGGGATTCGCGAAGTTGGTCGTAGAGATTGATGATGTTGTTGTAATGCACTTTCTCCTTTTCCCAATTGGTGGTACCCACATTGCTCGATCCCTTGAAAAGGACGTGCTCAAGGTAATGCGCCAATCCTGTGGCATCGGCAGGTTCATCCACCGATCCAGCCCGCACCACCACGTTGCCAAAAATGGTTGGGGTTTGATGATCCTCATTGACAATGACCGTGAGGCCATTGGTGAGCTTAAATGTGGAAATTTGGGCGATAGATAGAAAATGCACTAATAGTCCCAAAATCAATAATTTTTTTTTCATAACTTAGTATGTATTAAAATCAATAAATTGCTATTTTTTTCACACATCCATCCACCATCAAAATATATAGACCCGACATTAAGCCGTCAAACTTAATGGAACTATCAGAAATTACCTGATCAAAAAGACAAGTACCCTTAACATCGAATAACTGAAGTCGAGAATAAGGTTTAAGATCCTTTATTAATAAAGCCTTGTCAACTACAACAAAAGAAACACCATCTAACCAATCGTTTTTCAAAGAAGTATTTACTACGGGTATATTTGTGATATCAAAAGTAATACTCTCACCTCCAGCCGAAGAAATATTTCTAATTCTAAGCAATCCATCCGTTCCATCAGATAGAAAAGATTGAACAAGCAAGGTTCCTCCAAAAGATGTTCGTCTGCTTTCGCTACTGAAAAAGGATTGCAAAATATTACCATTTTCCGATAAGCTTCCATAGGGTCGATACACATATACTTCATCAGGAGGGCCATTACGATTGCCATCAGGTGCAATATTTTCATTAATCCTATAAACAACTAGACCTGAACCGTAATTCTGATCTTCAAACAAACCACCTTTCTTTCGAAATTCAAGAACAAAATATTCTCTTTCTTTAGAACTTATCACCTTATAGCAAACATTATCGTTTGTTTTGGAATCAATAGCTCTTAAACTATACGAACCAATAGAGGTTATCTCAGGTATTTGATCAAACCAACCACCATAACGATATTTCATATAAGCACCCATATGTCCTGACCCACTATGCATTAGATCCCATTTACCAACAGGATCCAAGGAACTTGAAGCTTCATTATAGTGATATAAATCAGGAGCTCCTAAAGCATGGAACATTTCATGACACAGTGTTGTGACGACTACCTGATTTTCAGGTTGAAAAACATAAGTGGAAACTTTTTTATCATGAATAAAAACATCTTGAGAATACAAAGACCATCTATGAGCCCAAAGAAGATCACTCCAGCCATCGGATTTTCCTTGAACAATGAAACAAATATTATCAACAAAACCATCTTGATCCAAATCAATTTCATCTCTAGAAAAATTTGACTCAATACTAGACTTCAAAGAATTAATTGCATTAGCAATAAGATTATGTTCCCTTCCAGTCCGTTGTTCATCATTCATGTAACCTAAGGGGTTTAATGTTTGATTATATGCCTGATAATACTTTCGACTGTTATCTGCCAAATAAGAAAGAATAGCAGAATTTTCATTTGGGAAAAAAGAGGATCTCATATCTAACTCCCCATAAGAAACTTCTTTATAATAACTCTTTAAAGAAGGTTTGCTCACAGCATTATAGATTGAATCATATTCAGAACGAGACTTCAACATATCCTGTGCATCAGGAAATGAAATTGGAATGACTATATTATTAAAAATATTCGCATTAGGAATCGTTGTTTTTAATGCAAACTTTTCATATTTGGGGGTTGATTCTATTTTTCGTAAGTCAGCAAAAACTTGATCAGAATGAAAAAATTCAACTTTGCGAAGATACTGATCATGACTAATAACCAAACCCTTAGGAATACCGACTTTAACTGGATCAACAGAACCATATCGATATTTACTAGACACCAAATTTCCTGAATCATCTAAAAGAGCAAAGTAGTAAAAACCATCATCATTCAAAATAACCGTAAAATCATCACTATCGTGTAAACGATTAAAAAACTCATCTCCAGATGCATAAAAAGTAAGTTTTGATCCATCTGCTTGTGATACAATGGTTAAAACATTCTTTATTGGGGCAGAATATAGACCACAACAAAGAACTGTGAAAAAAAATAATAACCTTAATTTTTTCATGACGAGTGGATACAAGGAACACAAAAAATTAACAACGATATTAAAAAAAAAGCAAAAAAAGGGGAATCATATGCATGATCCCCCTTAAAAATATTACTGCTTTTCTAGAATTGTAGCGGCATATACACCAAAGAACCCAGCTGGAACTTTAGCACCCCATGCATTAAATTGAATACCTGTTTCAGTAATAGTTCCTAATATAGGATCTGAGGCATTCCATGAACCTGCCTGGGAATCGACATAAACAGCGATTACATTACCATATGTGGAATGAACATAAATTGTTTGACCAGGTAGAATAGTTACAGTTCCAGCTTCAAGATCAACTTCGGCCACGATATCCTTTCCACCGCCCCAGAAATTGGAAATTGTCACCTTGGTTTCACTTCCTGGAATCGATGAAATTGCAACAGAATAATTGCCTCCATCCAAGCTATTGTCCTCCAGCAAATAATCACCTGCAGTATAATTACCCAAAACAATTGCTAATGGATGTTCATCATCAACAATATATACCACCACTTCGGTTAGTGCCCCCTTAAGAGCGCCATTCACATCCGAAATTTTTACTACAAAACTCTTATCTCCAGTATAAAGTTCGTTATCCAAAATATCGAATTCCAAATTTTGAATACCAAAACCATCGGTAAATTTTAAACTCTTATTTTTAAGTATAAAATCTACACCTTCTTTAGCGGAGGAATTTGCAACATCAATTTCAACTTTGACTTCAACAGACTCACCTCCTGGAAGACCTGCTAGTACAATTGGCAACGCATAAGTTCCACCTTTTTCACCAATTGTGGTAGCAGCTTTGGAATCAAACATCACAGAAGTGTTACTTCGATTGAAGTAATCTGCTTCGTTCTCTTCACAACTTGACAAAACCAGCAGCATGCCAAGCAACAATAGACCAAATATTTTCTTCATAATAATTATTTAATAGTTATTTTGAACCATATTAGCATTGGCATTGATCTCATCTTGAGGAATTGCCAATAAAAAGTGAGGCGAAGTTTTAGGAATAAACTGCAACACCGCAGGAATACCACTACCATCTGCTTGATCCCCAAAATTATCCCGCTGAATATCCAAATTCAATCGCTTAATTTCAAAGAAACGATCACCTTCAAAAGCAAGCTCTAATCTTCGTTCCAAGTAAATAGCGCTTAACAATTCAGAATCAGAAACAGATGGTAGTTCTAAATATCTGTTTTGTCGAACATAATCCAAAAATTCCCTAGCACCATTCAAATCACTATTTCGATATTTGATTTCAGCAAGTGTCAAATACATTTCTGAAGTTCGGATAAGTGGCATATCGACTTTTCCTGTAGATTCACCTGTTCTACCATGAAACTTCCAGACGGCATTAAAATTTTTACCACTCAAAGTAACCTCCTGAACTCCTGAGGCTCGAATATCAGTATCAGGATTAAGTAATTGAACAAGGGATTGAGTTACAACATACTCAGGTTTATGATTGGATGGATCTCCTTGCCCATACACATTACCAAGAATCTGATCATCTGTTTGCAACATAGTAATCCGCCAAATAACTTCATCAATTTCCATTGAGGTAGTCCACATCTTTGTATAGTCGTTTAGTTTTACAACATCTGAACCATCCTTTTTGATGGCTGCTAAAGCACAAACTTCAGCATTGGTGTAATCACCTTTGGTAAAATAAACTTTTGTCAAAATAGCATTAACTCCCCGAAGATTAATACGATTATTCACCTTGGAATTATAGGTAGAGTTTGATGTCAAGATAGTTTTAGCTCTATTTAAATCAGTGATAATTTTTTCATAAACTGATTTAACTGTTTCTCGAGATGGTTTCTCGCTTGCATCAGTGCTAACTTTGTAAGGGACACCCAAACCATTTTCGCCTGCAATTTGATAGGCACTACCATAATAACGAACTAAAACAAAATGCACATAAGCTCTAAAGGCTAAAGCTTCAGCTAGTATCCCTTGAGCCTGAGCATCCTCATCTTTATCGGCAAAGGTTTTTCCAGCATCCATTCGTGTTATAACCTCATTTGCAGAAAGAATGGCATTATAAGAAGCCAACCACAAACCAGCTGTACCAAAGGTAGTTGATGTAAAATTAAATTGAAAATACTCATTCCAAGTTTGACGGCCATCACTACAGAGTAGTAAATTATCGCTCATCACATCAGGTACAATTGTATTAAAGTCTGTGTAATCATCATTCCGAATTGACTCATAACAACTCATCATTACATTATTGTAGTCAGATATCGACTCCATTGCATTATCACTATTCAACGAATCGTGAGGAGTAACAGTTAGAAAATCTTCACAAGAATAAAAACCTAGCGAAGCAACTATCACAATAATGCTCAATATTTTTGTTTTCATATTATTCCTTTCTCAATTATAAACCTAATTCAATACCAAACATAATTGTACGAGAAGCAGGATAACTAAAATCAAGAACACTTCCTTGAGATCCAGTACCACTACCAGCAGGAGCATCTCCAATTTCAGGATCCAATCCAGTAAATCCAGTAAATGTCAAAAGATTATTACCGGTGGCAAACACTCGCATACTTTCAAGTTTTAACTTCTTCAAGAAATTGCTTGGTAATTTATATGCAATAGTTAAATTTCGAAGGCGAACATATGACGCATCCTCCAAGTATCTTGTTGACATATAACTACTATTGCTTGCAGACTGGAATGGAATATTTGTAATATCCCCAGGCTTTCTCCACTGATCTGTTAACAAACGTCGATCTAAATTCTTTGTTGCTGCTGAATTTCCATCACTCAAAGTGAAGAATGAGTTGTGATTATAAATATAGTTGCCGTAGCTGTAATAGAAATCAGCATTCAACTCAAAACCTTTATACTCCATATTCAAACCAAACGAACCATAATATTTTGGCAGTGGAGTATAATCATCGAGAACAACAGAATTACTCTCATCATACACATTCGTAATCTTATCATCTTTATCCAAATATAGAGCTTCTCCATTTGCTGGATTTACGCCGGCCCAACGAACCATTTTGTAATTATAAATTGGCAAGCCTTCCGAGATAAGATTATTCCATCCCACATTAATATCTTCTCCATTATAGAGCTTAGTGACTTTATTCACGTTATAACTAGTATTGGCATATAGCTTCAATGATAAGTCATTATTTTTTATCACATATCCACTTAAAGACAACTCAATACCATTATTCTCCATCTCTCCAACATTTTCGATACGACTACCAAAACCCGAAGTCATTGAAAGAGGACGACTTAACAACATATCAGTAGTTTTTTTCATGTAATAATCAGCAGTAAGGCTAATTCTTTCATCATAGACTGTAGCATCAAGTCCAACAGAAGTCTGATAGTTTTTTTCCCATGTTAGATCAGGATTTGGGAGACGACTAGGATAAGCAGTAGAATTATTAGCATAGGATCCATATGAAAAAACTCCTTGAGCTGCATAATCGCCAATAGAATTATTCCCGGAAACACCAGTGCTTGCTCTTAACTTTAATTGATCAACAAATTCAACATCAGTCAAAAAGTTCTCATTTTTAAGACTCCATCCAATACCTGCTGCCCAAAAAGTACCATATTTTGCATTTTCGCCGAATCGAGAAGAACCATCGCGACGAACAGACAAATCCAAAAAATACTTATTGTCATATACATAGTTACCCATTCCAAAATAGGATAACATACGCCAAGCAGTCTCTCCTCCGGAAGCAGCTTCGGGTGTTGAAGCGGTACTCAATGCATCGATCTTTCCTGTCGCAAAACCAGAACCTGCAGCTACAGTTTCCCTATAATCATATTTATTGGCTTCGGTAGCCACCATCACCTTTACATCATGTTTATCTGCAAATGTAGTTTCGTATGATAACTGATTTGTTGTTACGAAAGTCAAAGCCTTCTGATATGTGTCAGTCCTGTATCCATAAGGAGATCCTAAAAGTTGAGAAAGCCCGGACTCAGGTTTTACATAGTAATAGGAATATAAATTCAAATAGTTGATCCCTTCTGTAGTTTTCACCTTTAAACCCTTAACAATTTCCCATTCCAGAGACACAGCACCAATAGTTCGATTAATGCTATTATCTTGAGGGTTATTATCAATTTGCTCAAAAATATTCAAGCTATTGGGCATTTTGGGATCCAAATTATAAGAACCATCCTCATTAAATGGAGCAACATATGGATTAGCAGAATAAATATAATTAAATGGATTCAACGCATTACGAGAAGTCCGTAAAACACTCTCTTTTGTGCTTCCGGTTCCAACCTTAACATCAAATTTCAGATTTTCCAATATTTTCTGTTCCAAGTTGAAACGACCAGTAAATTTCTCATAATCGGAGCCATACACCATTGTTTTTTGATTATAGTATTGTCCTGAAACCATGTAACGAGTACCACCAGAACCTCCGGAAATGGCGACATCATAAATTTGAGTAGTACCAGTACTGAATACTTCATCAGCCCAATCTGTATTTACAGGATACTCTGCAATTTCTTTATCAGTCAAAGTTTTTCCAAGTCCTACACCTAACTGTTTCTCATAAGTTAGTTTTTCAGAGGCATTCATCATTTCAAACCTATCCTGAGTTTTGTTAGTGATACCCCATTGAGCCTTCGCAGTTATCGTATTTTTTCCTACATCACCCCGTCGAGTTGTTACAATAACAACACCATTGGCTGCACGTGAACCATAAATAGCTGTTGCGGAAGCATCCTTCAAAACAGTAATACTTTCAATATCATTACTATTTAAAGAAGAAAAATCAGATGCACTCATATAAACACCGTCAATAACAAATAAAGGATTTGTTCCAGCATTTATAGAACCTACACCACGAACTTTTACGATTGCAGCAGCCCCAGGACGACCGGAGGAAGCCACAACCTGAACTCCAGTTGTTTTTCCCTGAAGAGCTTGTCCGGCATTGGCAACAGGAACGTCTGAAATCTCCTTACTATTCACAGTTCCAATTGAACCAGTCAGCGAAGATTTCTTTGTCACACCATAGCCCACAGCAATTACTTCATCAAGTCCAACCGATGTACCGGATAGCTCCACATCAATTTTACTTCGGTTAGTAATCAATACTTCCAGCGATTCCATTCCGATAAACGAAACAACTAGCACAGTGGAATTCTCTGGAACACTAATTGAATATGTTCCATTGCCACTACTCACAGTACCAATCGTTGTTCCTTTCACCACGATAGAGGCACCCGGTATGGGCATTCCGTCATCTTTTCCGGTAATGGTACCGGTAATTGTTTTTGTTTGCGCCCACAATAGTTGTGAGCCGGCAAAAACAATTAATGTTAGTAACAATAATAGTTTACGCATAAAATAAAGGTTTAAGTTATATAAATAAAAAGCACAGCCATGCCATAAGCATAAGCCATACTATAAGTTAAATCGATAACAGGGATAAATGGGAATTGAGTTGACCAAAAAAATATTGGCCATACCACGGATGGGGAGATAGATTTTTTTCACGGGCATTCAGGTTTAGATTTCATTCAATGGTGTCATTCGCAAAAATTCACCAACTTCAAAATTAGTAAAATCCTCAAATTAACCAATCATTTTCTAACAAAATGACAAATTAATTTTAAACTTTTACAATCCTGGCATCAATTAAAATTATAAAACACTCATTTACAACACTTCTAAAAACTTAAAATCTTTGTTAATTATTATTACCAAACAACCCGACATTGTTAAAAAACCTCAATAATCAGTTTTTGCAGTGATTAAACTCAGGGTTTCAAGCAACAACAAAAAAGGGGAGTTACAAATTGAAAGCATGAAAACACGAAAGGCGGATCAACAGATCCGCCCAGGCATATTATAAATCAAAAGATATATCAAAACAAGAATACTCTTAGTCTTAAGCGCTAAGTAATAAGAAGAAAATATTGTCCTATTTTATACCCCCTAGCCCCCTAAAGGGGGTACCTGCAACAGTCAAGTCGATCAGGCAGTTGCTGAAAGTCCCCTTTAGGGAAACGAAGTTCGGCGTAGCCAATTTAGGGGTAGAATAAAAGAGAATACGACATTATTTCATTCAAAGAACTTATCTTCTTTTCTACAATTTGAAAACATTACAAAGCAAAAAAAAGAGCTGCCCTTGAGCAGCTCTTTTGAAAAATCAATATTGTGGGTTCTGAACCAGTGATCCCTTCGAAACCTCAATTTCCGTTTGAGGAATAGGCAGTATGGTCATATAATTATCGGGGGCAACGACTCCTCCTTTGATATAATCGTTGACAATAGCCATATTGTTCCTCCAATAATCCCATGCATAATGCCCTTCTCCAAACAATTCCAAACGGCGTTCGGTAAGCACATCAGCCAAAGTAACACCTGCCACATCCACATATCCTTCGATGCGTTTGGCTCTTAGCGCATTCATATAATAGGCAGCATCATGTGTTCCGCTGGCTCCTTTAACTGCTGCTTCGGCAGCAATCAGATACACCTCCGAAAGACGGATCAACTTAGGATTATTCAAATATAGATTACCATTACGGCCAGGGTATTTTTGAATAAACATGCCTGAATATGTCCCATCCGATTCCTCTTCGATCAATTGCCCCCTGACATCTCCATCCCGACTAGCCAGGAACGCAACAAAAGCATCACCCGCAGCACATTCGGCATACCCTTCAATGTGGGTGTAATAACCAACGGAATTCCGCTGTGCACTATAGATGTCGGTCACTAATATCTCTAAAATGGACTCCGAAGTACCTTCTTTTTCCCAGACAGAGGTGTAATCATTGCGCTCGTAAAGTGCATAAGGACAATCCTTAATCACCTCTTCAGCAGCAGTCAGAGCGGCCTGATTTTTGCCATAATACAAATTCACCCTAGCTTCGAGCGCTTTAACAGCCCAATAATTCAAATGACCTGTATTCTTGGTTGTCTTTATCACTTTGGCAGCTTCGGCCAGATCGGAAAGGATAAAATCGTAGGTTTCCTTCAATGTAGAACGGCTACCCAAATAGGAAGACTCAAACACTCTATCAGACAAAACAATACCACTATTGGCAGCATTGATATCGGCGCTGCTATTGGTCGGAATTTTGGCGAATAGACGAGCAAGATCGAAATGATACAATGCCCTAACAGCATAAAGTTCCCCAATCAAGTTATTATAAGTAGCTTCATCGGAAGAAGATACTTCTATTTCCGCTGCTTGAGCCAGTACTTTATTAACACGTGCAAGCCCCGTATAGAACTGACTGTAAAACTCTAAAGCAATTGTGTTGTTTTTATCCACAGTATAAAAAGCAACAGGGGAAATCTGTCCATAATTATCCCATGGCGTCAAATCATTCCCGCGCAAATCGGCGAAGATGGGAAAATCACCTGCGTAAGTACCACGTGTATCGGTCATTAAAGAATAGACGCCATTAACAGCAAAATTCAAATCCTTTACTGTTGTTACGGCTTCATTAGATGGCAAACTAGTTGATGGGTTTCTATCCAGAAAGCTCTCACAAGATGCGAACAACAGTGAGGCCATCAAACCCAGCATATTTATATATCTCATAATAAAAGTATTAAAAATTACAATTCAACATTAACACCAAACATAAAGCTTCTGGTAACAGGCGTATCCACTTGGCGATATCCATTCAAAGGCACATCAGGATCGATACCATCAGTTTTTTGCCAGATCATGGCCAAATTGTTTGCCCTACCATAAACACGGATGCTGTTGATATATTTCTTCACAGGAATTGTATATCCTATGGAAATCTCTTTCAATCGGATGTTGTCGGTTGAAAGAATGTGACGCGACGAAAATCTATCAGAACGGTATGGGTTTCTGTATATAGGTTTTGGATTGTCCACCACATCGCCTGGTTTAGTCCAGTAATTACCAGCCACATCGGCAAGCGTGTTGAAGTTACCAATACGAATACCATCACCACGGCCAAAATAACCTGGGTAGTCAAACAAATCGCCACCAAACTGGTAAGTTAACAACACATTCAAATCAACACCTTTCCATTTGAACGTATTACCCAAGCCTCCAACCACATCAGGCAATGCTTTGCCAACAATGGTTTTTCCAGCCTTTGCATAGGTATTGGTAACACCCTTCGAAGGATCAGTAGGATCAATCAGGAACTCAGCCAAACCATTTTCTGAATTGACACCGGTCATAACAGGCAAGTAATAGGAATACATCGATTCTCCTTCGCGGTGGATATACATATTTCCATCACCATACTGTACATCTTTTCCTTCGGGTAGCTCTTTGATGATAGTGCTTTGATTGGTAAAGTTGAACAAGGTGTTCCAGCTGAAATCGCCACGCTTGATGTTGGTTGAATTGATTTCAATTTCAAGTCCACTATTTCTGATTTTACCCAAGTTCTGCCAGGTTGAGCCAAAGCCTGTAACCAATGACGATGGAACTTGAAACAACAAATCGCGGGTATCTTTATTATAGTATTCTACTGTCAGACTAACCTTTTGGAAGATATTCCAATCCACCCCAACATTCAGGTTGTTCGATTTTTCCCAACTAAGTTTATCATTACCATATTGTGACCAATAGATAGCTGGGTTTCCGCTACCGTATCCACCACCCGAATAAAGTGATTGGTGCACAAAATAATCGGAAGGAAGCGTACCATTTGTACCAAAGGAGGCGCGCAATTTAAGGTCGCTAAACAATTCACTTCCTTCGAGGAAGGATTCGCCGCTGATGCGCCATGCACCGGCCACGGACCAGAAGTTACCCCAACGATTATCAGCACCTAAACGTGATGAACCATCCCTACGGAAACTAGCAGACAAGTAATATTTACTATCGTAGTTATAATTTGCATTGGCCAGAAAGGATACCAAAGCGGATTCATATACAGCACTTGAATTATTATAGGACTGACCATTGGAAAGCTCCGGTAATTTATCGGTATAATAATCTTTAGCCGAAGCACTTAAGCTCAGCAACTTATTATCTTCAACTTCAAAACCTCCTAAAACAGTCAAATTATGTTTCTCCTTGTAGGTTTCAGAATAGTTCAAAATGGTTGAACTGGTCAATACATCATTTTGGTAAATATCCCGTTGTGCAAGTCCATTCAATGAAGCTCCGTTCACACTTGTTGGACTCCAAAACTCCTGGTGCCCCACATTGGTATAGTCATAACCAAAAACAGATTTCAAATTCAGAGTAGGGAAAAGACGCACGTTCAAATCCACATTGGTCATACTCTTGGTGGTTTTTGACTTGACAAATTCACGCTCAGCATCTTCACCGGCCAACATCAAGCGAGGGTGCGAAACTTTTCCCCATCCTGCATCACCATTCCAAGAGCCATCATCATTTCTCAATGCAGCTGTAGGATCCATGGCAAACAAAATCCCAAGGGGAGAAGATGTTCCAATCCCTTGACCCTGGTCGGACTGATCCCTAAACCCTTCCTGATTGGTTCGTGAAATCATTTGCTTAACAGCCAAATCAATAAAATCATTCACTTTGTGGTCAAGGTTCATACGCCCAGACAAACGGTTGAATGAACTACCAAGCACAATACCATTGGTTTTATTATATCCAACGCCGGTATAGAATTTTGTTTTTTCATTACCTCCGGAAACAGAGAACTGGTGATCTTGAGAGTATCCTTTACGATAAACTTCTTTTCTCCAATCGGTGCTGGTTTTTCCTGTTGGATCGGCAAATAAAGTAGGCAACATGCTTGCAGCGTAAGCATCAGCTTCGGCCTCCGATTTACCAGTGTACAATGAATAATTTCTATAGGCATGACGTGCATATTCAACCATTTCGGGACCGCTCATCATTTCAAATTGATCTACAGCCATATCGGTTATACCAAACTCACCGGTGTAGGCAGCTTTTGTTTTTCCATCCTTACCCTTTTTTGTAGTAATGATCACTACACCGTTGGCAGCACGTGAACCGTACAATGAAGCAGCAGCAGCATCCTTCAGGATGGTCATTGATTCGATATCATCAGGGTTCAAGCTCGACAAAACGTTGGAGCTTTTTTCGCCAAATGACATTTCGTTTCCGGTTTTAATGGGTACCCCATCAATAACATACAACGGAGAACTCCCGGCGCTGATAGAACCAACCCCACGGATATTGATCTCACCCGATGCACCTGGGTCACCAGTGGTTGAAGAAACCCTAACACCGGCAACTTTACCGCTAAGAGCTTTATCCAACGACTCTTTATTACCACGCACAAGCTCCTGAGCACTCACACTCTTAGCAGAACCTGTAAATGATGATTTTTTGGCAGTTCCATAAGCAACCACCATAACTTCATCCACTCCGATGGATTCGGACTTCAATACTACATTGATGGTTGTTTGATTTCTGATAGCCTGTTCTTGGCTCTCCATTCCCACAAAAGAGAAGAGCAGTGAAGTAGCATCAGCACTGACCGTTAGATTATAAACACCATCATAATTGGTCACGGTACCCATGGTGGTACCTTTTACAACTACAGAAACACCCGGGATGGGCATTCCGTCATCTTGTCCAGTAACTTTACCGGTAATTGTTTTTGTTTGCGCCCACAACAGCTGCGAGCTGGCAAAAACAATCATTGTGAATAACAATAATAATTTACGCATAAAAGAAAGGTTTAGTTATATAAATAGTAGGCACCACAAATCATTTTGTATTTGCGGAGCTTTAGGTTAAAACAAAGTAAATTAACAATATCTTTCCCAAACAACAGTTAGAGAAGTCGATTTACGGCAACTCAATATTTCATTATCGGTCAAGAATAGATTTGGGTTCTATTACAAATTAAATACATTCAGAGGGTTCAAAAGTAGTAAAACCCTCAAATTTTCCAATCGTTTTCTAACAAAATGACAAAATTAGTCGAAATTTTATTGAACCTATTTTTCCATATCCCGCCAAGAATCTCATAATCAAATAAGAAAGAATTACAAAAACATTGTTAATAAAAGTTTACCGAAAACCAAGGAGTGTTAAAGAATAACAATTATCAGTTATTTCAGTGATTAAACTCAGGGTTCCGAAGCGTGAAAGATATGGGTGGTTTCAATTTGAAAGCGATATAAAATGCAAAGGGCGGATCCGTTGATCCGCCCAAGCACATAACTAAACCTTATAAATAAAACTAACGGTTTCCTCCTGCCCACCAAACGGGCTCTGAATACACATACGCTCCATCTCCATAAGCCTCTTGTACTTCAGGATTGGTTGTCGTATCATCATTACCGTAAGGACAGCGTAACGGGAAAGGATTGACGTTCTTAAGAACAATCAAGTTTTCGCCCAACCCTTTCATTCGACGAATATCGTTGTAACATTCTGTTGATTCACCTGAAGCCCCAAAGAATGCCAAATACTTTTGCATCATTGTTTCCTGAAGAGGATTAGCGTCAAAAAGAGGCTTCACCGAATTTGAAAAATACTCTTCGGCTTCATCTTGCGAGATGGCATCGGTTGTTTCGGCCAAACCACCATAATTTAAAACGCTTGGCGCATTCATTGCCGCAACGACAGCCACTTCAGTATTAGCCATAGCAGCAAGAATAGCATCTTTCAACACGTCTTCAGCCTCTTCTAAACGATTCAGGCGCACCAACGCTTCTGCTTTAAGAAACATCACTTCATGATAACTTAACAACAAAGTTGGAGCTGTCTGAGAGAAGACAAAAACCGATGTGTTATAATAATATTGCAACTGCTCATTCTCTCCATTTGGAGCCATAAAAAAGTTTTCATCTTCCGTACCGGTCACTTGAACCCAATCGGCACCGACAAAAACACGTCTCAGGCGAGGATCATTACGGGCAATAAGTTTTTCTGACATACTTTCACTGGCAGCTAAACCATCTCTACTCCACTGGTAATCGAAAAGAGGATTCAAGTTAGATGAACTATAGATTTTAAACGCTGCTTGCTCAGCAGGAGAACTGAATGATTTGTCAACAAGTTCTATCACTTCCTCAAGATCGGCATTAACATTGGTAGAACGCTTAAGAAGACGCATGGTATAACGAGCCTTCAATCCATAAGCAAACTTAAGCCATTTTGCCTTATTACCGCCATAAAGTAAATCATTGGCTCCCATTGAACCGGAAGCATGACTATCATCTCCCTGCAAGTCAACAATGGCATTGTCGATATACTCCATTACGCCGGCATAGATTTCAGATTGTTTATCCACTTTAGGATTCATATACTCAGGAACACCTGAACTAGCAAACAACGCAGCTTGACTCCATGGTGCATCACCAAACATATCAGCAATTAAAGCTGAATTATAGGCCGCCAAAACCTCAGCAACTCCCTTTGTAAACTGATTCCCCGGTTGTGTCCCATCCTCAGAACACTTATCGATGGCAATTCTGGCATTTTTTAAAGTACCATAAAGATTACCCCAAACATTATTAAATGTAGAAGCAGAAGATGGCTCTCCTTCCCTGCGTTCGGCACGCCATAATTGATTATGAGTACCTACTTCGTGCTCCACATATGCAGAACCGTATGTGTTAAGATCTCCACCTACATTAGAAAAAGCGGTTGAAGTAATAACATCGGACAAAATATACTTAGCAGGAACATCTTGGGTATGATTGGGATCCCTGTTAACTTTATCCATTTCATCCTCTGAGCAAGCTGTCAGTGCAATAAATGGAAGCAACGCCAGCCAACTGCTTTTGGAAATATATTTTAATATATTCATATTCAAATAGTTTAAAAATTCAAATTAATACCAAAACCATAACTAGCTGCACCAGGCAATGAAAAGCGCTCAAAAGCACCACTCATATTGTTGTTACCCTGCGTAGCTTCAGGATCGAGGCCATCAATTTCTGACCAAAGAATCAAATTACGAGCAAAAGCACTAACCTGCACGCTGATACCACTTTTTTGATAAACAGGATAACTCAAAGCCAACTCTCGCAACTTAATAAAGGAGTTATCATAAATCATCGATTCAGAAATATTATTCACCCGATTAAAGTAAGCCTGAGCCTGACTTCCAGGAATTTTAATATCATTAGGCGCATAAGTTTCATTACCTTGTGCATCAACGCTAGTAACTTTAACAGCAGGCTTATCAAACATAAAATTATCAGCTTTGCGATAGTCGGCAGAAGTTTGACTCATTCCATAATAATCGAGCAAACCAGCAGTTCCGCTATACATCTGGCCACCACTCTTCCAATCAAAAACAGCTGAAAGCTTAAATTTAAACACATCAAAAGTGGAATTAAATCCCAACCTAAAATCGGGTGAAACGCTACCGATCACCTTTTCTTCTCCGGCCTGTGGATAACCATTGGCGTCTACAACAATCTGGCCTGCATCGTTTCGCAAATAACTCACACCATAAAGCACAGGGAATTTATCGCCGATACCAGCTCTCACTTGAGGCTCAACAAATCCCCCCAAGAAAATACTATTCACACCAGGAGCCAAATTATCTACATAATTGTCGATTTTGGAAAAATTCACCCCTAGGGACCACTTGAAGTTTCGAATTTTCACAGGAGTGGCACCAATCGTCAATTCATGTGAATTGGTATGAATTGACCCCCCATTTGTAATTAAGCTTGCATACCCTGTTGATGCTGCCAATGGAACTGCAAAAATTTGATCTTTAACATTTTGGCGAGAGAATGTATAACTCACATCAAACAAGCCATCAAAGAAAGTCAGATCCAAACCACCTTCGTAAGAAACAGTATTTTGAGGTTTCAATGCTGGATCATAAATCGAAGTATTTGGAATATACCCAACTACACCACCAATTGGATAATTTATTGGTGTACCTGATGAAAAGCCACCACCATAGGCAGGTTTGTCATAATAGTTAGCATAAAAATTACCTGCTTGACCAACTTCAGCATAGGAACCACGAAGTTTACCGAAAGTCAAAACACTATTCTTAACAACATCCAATTCCGTAAATATCCATCCCAAAGAAACTGAGGGATAGAAGAATGAGCGATTATCTCGAGGCATGGTTGATACAATATCATTACGCCCAGTCACATTAAGGAATAACATATTCTTATACGCGAGGGCTAAGTTGCCAAAGACACCCAATGTACGTTCCTTACGGTAAGATTCTGCAGCCTGAAAAACAGATGCATTGTCGATATGATTCCAGCCTGAAAAATTAAAATCCTTTCCATAAGCCTCGGTAAACTTACGCTTAAACTCCACTAATTCTTTACCCAGTACTGCATCGAAAACAAAGTCATCGTTAATTTTCCAATTATATGTACCCGTTAGCAAAGAATTCATTTCATTGATGGTATAAGTGTAGTGATCAACTTCACCCTTTCCATTGGAGTGACCGTACCCCCACAGATCAGTATAATTAGTTGTATAAGCATCGTTACCTAGCTGATATTTCACTACCAACTTGTGATTATCTGAATTAAAATCCGTGGTATATTGAATATAAGTATTACCAAAGAAACGCTGTAACCTCTCAGTAAATTCATTGTTATCAATAGCCCAATACGCGGCATCAAAACCACCCGTTCCCCTATATGTGTTTTGCGTATAAGGATCCCCATCAATATGTGAAGGAATGCCTGCTAAATCATAACTAGGAGGTGCAGGAAAAACAGTAGCTACAATACCGTTGTTGGCTGAACTCTGCTTATTTAACTTACTTGAAATAAACGTACCTGAGAAACCAACCAACCAATCACGATTCAATTGAGCCTCGGCAGATAATTTTGCATTGTATCGATCCAATCCGGTGGAGGGTATAATACCTTCAGAAGATGTATTACCCAAGGATAAAGCAAAATTTCCCTTATCAAAACGCTGTGCAATACTAACAGAATTACTCCAAGTAACACCTGTTTCAAAAAAGTCTCCAACGTTATCATATGTCTGCGGCTTTGCCCATGGATCAAGACCAGCCTTAGCGCGTTGAGGAACATAGTACATCCCCGGTTTTTTCCCTGCGGCTTGAGTATATTTATTATCAGTATTTCCTCCATATGTTGGATCATTGGCTAATTCGGCAATTTTTGGCCCCCAACTGGTTGATGCATTAGGATTATACTTACCAGCAGAACCTTGAGCAAATTCATCTTGTAGATCAGGCAAAGTAGAGATAACATCAAAAGAAACATTGGTGTTAAAAGATATCTGTGGCCTATCTTTTCTTGCATTCTTTCCACTTTTTGTGGTTATCACGATCACGCCATTAGAGGCTCGCATACCGTAAAGCGCTGAAGCGGCCTGGCCTTTCAATACATTAATACTTTCAATATCATTAGGATCAATATCAATGGATCGGTTCGCATAATCCGCTCCGGTAACTGAATTACCAGTAGTAACATCCGAAGTAGAAGCAATAGGGGTACCATCAACAACATACAACGGAGCATTATTACCAGTAAATGATCGAGCACCACGAATAGTCACTTTAGAGGAGGCACCTGGCATACCGGAGGAAGAAGCGATTTCCACACCAGCCACCTTACCTTGCAACGCCGTTGCCACATTTGAATTAGCAGCCTGGGTAAGTTCTTCTGCTTTCACACTTTGTACCGCATAACCCAACGCTTTCTTTTCGCGACTAATACCCAATGCCGTCACCACCACTTCGTCCACTTGTTTGGTATCGGACTGAAGCGCCACATTGATGGTGGAACGCCCTTGAATTTCAACTTCCTGGGTTTTCATACCCATATACGATACCCACAAGGTTGTGGCATCTTCGGGTATTTGGAGGGAATAAACACCATCGGCATTGGTGACTGTACCAACACTGGTGCCTTTGACCATAATGGCTGCACCCGGAATAGGTAGTCCATCATCGGATCCGGTAATCTTACCGGTAATGGTTTTTGTTTGAGCCCACAAGGAGACGGAGCCAACAAAAACGCATAAAATCAATAACAACAATGATTTACGCATAAATTTTAAGGTTAAAGTTAATAATGGTAAGTAAATAGGAATCGATCATCGATCTTTGGAACACATTGGGGCAACAATGAACGAATGCCCCGGGAAGTTGCATGCTTTTCCATCAAAATAAGGTTAGGTTAATAATCGTGCGTTAATTATGGTAATACAAATTTATAAATATAATTAGCAAAAACAAGGCTTCGCATCGCTTTTATCACTCAAAAGCCAACAATTTTATTCATTCTAAACCAGACTAAATTTTAACTATTGATTTTCAATAACTTGCAAATCAATTTGTTTTGTTTTAATTTGTGAATTTAATTCAACAAAACCTAACCAAAAGCAATCACCTCTCCACTTAAGGCACCCATTGGGTTAATTCACCGTGAACACTTTGATATATTCCGGAAATTTATCATTTTAGCATGCAAACCGGTAAAAAAACCACCATGTCGAAAATCATTTGCCATTGTAAAATGGTTACAGAAAAAGAGATCAAAACCCTCATAAAGAAAGGCGCTACATCGGCCAGCGAAATCATGGAATTAACAGGTGCCGGCTCCGGTTGCGGCCGCTGCAAACTACGGGTGATTGAATTTGCACAGAAGGAGCTGGAAAAGAAACCGGTAGATCGACAACTGAGGCTATTTTGATAATGTGCTAATGTGGTGATGTGATTATTTGAGGAGGTGATTATTTGATTAAATTATGCCCATAAATAAGCAAGTAAAACAACAAAGCCGGAGGCCTTGAATAGGAATAGCCTGGGATGCAATCCGTGGATTGTAACGACACAGTACATCACCCCCGAAGTGGGTTGAATGTGAAAATGCTTGAATAAATTAGATAAAGAACGGCAAGGGATTCCCCTCGCCATTGCGATGCGAAAGGAATGACCACGCGTTGGTCGGTATAGCAGGTAGGGACTTTACGACAAAAAGACAACAAAAATTTGAGGAAATCCGTGTCATCTGTGGAGAATTTATGTATAGACAATATCAACATATTCAACACCTCCGGCGTTGTGGAATGGTTGGGGCTTTGTTACCACCGGTTTCACCGGTGGCTATTCATATTCAAGTCCTTCGGACTTCCCCCGCTAGTCACTGATCATTTTAAATACCACACAAGTGAAGATGTTCCGGTGCGCTGCACCTTATGGAATATGGGGGATTGCGGTAGCTACAAAGATTCCGAGGCGCTGCCGCTAAAAAGATGCCCCCTCCGGCTCCCCAAGGGGGAGAGTAGGATGCGATTCCTGAAAAATTTTAAACTTCAAGATTTTAGGATTCTTTGACTTTAATACTCTTTTTACACGACCAAAGGTCGTAATATGATTAACCGCGGATGGAATCCGCGGATTCCAGAGACTAAAGGCATCACAACCCCGAAGCGGGTTGAACCGGAAATATGGCAATTAATGGCTGAAAGGCATATTTAATTTAGCCCGGGGCAACTTACTTGGTTATTTGTCCTCAAGCCGGACAGGCTTTTACTCTCTGCCTACAGCTGCAGAGAGTAAACAGAGAGAGCCGCCGCTGCGCCTGCTCACCTAAGAACTATCATTCCGCTAGGCTCGAAGCAACGAACTCGGTTCGCTATTTGACGATTATGTGTCCATGTGCGCTTTAGCCGAACCTCAAACAGCATTGCTTCTTAACCGCACCGCTCCATGATATTTCTAAGGCTCGCAGCCGAGGCGGAGCAACCATAATGGTGCTGTTTCTTTAATCATAAACCCATCATGTCCCGCCCGGCCTCCCCTCCACATCCCTCCCCAAAACGACGGTAGCCAATACTACACCAAAACAATAGGGACAGCGTCCCGGAATAGGAATTATCACACGAGGCGGGATGTTCCGGCGCTCTGCACCTTATGGAATATGAGGGATGGCGGTAGCTACAAAGATTCCGAGGCGCTGCCGCTGGAAAGCTGCCCCGCTAGGGCGCTGTGATAGTGGAATCCGCATTCCCGAGGCGTTGCCTCGGGCTGAATTAAGTTGTCCCTACGGGACGGGTACAGTTACAACTAAAGGTAATAATCAGTGTATTCTAAGATTTATCCAATGTAATTACTAAATATTTCGATGCTTCTTTCTTGAAATCTGCGTAATCGGTGAAAAAAAAAAACGGAATCGACATGACTCATTATGGTAGTGGCTTTTTAGGCTCTTGATGTGACTTGAACACCCCGACACTTCGACTTCATTTCTTTTAACCGCGACACTCCCTTCACCCCCCAACTGGGGGATCAGGAGGAGCCTTATCTAAAAAAAAGCCTCCCGCTATGCAAACGGAAGGCTCTTTCAGTATTATAATAATGAATCATCAGCTCAAGAAGCTTAGCAGAATACCTGCTGCCACGGCACTACCAATCACACCGGCCACATTAGGACCCATGGCGTGCATCAACAGGTGGTTGGTTTTGTCGTACTCCAGACCCACAACCTGAGAAACACGGGCACTGTCGGGAACGGCAGAAACACCGGAGTTCCCAATCAGAGGATTGATCTTATTACCCTCCTTGAGGAAAAGATTGATCAACTTAACAAAAAGTACACCACCACAGGTGGCTATAATAAAGGATCCTGCACCCAAGGCAAAAATACCGATTGATTTCATGGTTAAGAATGTAGTGGCTTGCGTTGAAGCACCAACAGTCACACCAATCAAGATGGTGACAATATCGATCAGAGGCCCTTTAGCAGTATCGGCCAACCGCTTGGTAACGGTACTCTCTTTAAGCAAGTTTCCAAAGAACAACATCCCCAAAAGTGGCAAACCCGTTGGCACCAGAAAACAAGTGAGCAACAACCCAACCAATGGGAACATGATCTTTTCGAGTTTCGATACCACACGTGGCGGGCGCATTTTAATCAACCGTTCCTTCTTGGTGGTGAAAAGCCGCATAATGGGAGGCTGTATCACCGGCACCAACGCCATATAAGAGTAAGCCGATATGGCAATGGCACCCATCAGATCAGGAGCCAGTTTGGAGGAGATGAAAATGGCAGTAGGACCATCAGCACCACCAATAATCCCAATAGCACCGGCTTCAGCAGGACTGAAACCCAACGCCAGAGCAATGGCGTAAGCACCAAAGATACCAATCTGGGCCGCTGCCCCAATTAGAATCAGTTTTGGATTGCTAATGAGGGCTGAAAAATCGGTCATGGCACCAATGCCGAGGAATATCAGAGGGGGATAAATCCCCTGACTGACGCCAAAATAAAGGTAGTTCATGACACTGCCACTCTCGTATATGCCAATTTTCAGGCCTGGTGTAAAAGCGATATTACCCAGGATAATACCAAAGCCTATGGGCACCAACAACATGGGCTCATACTCTTTGGCGATCGCCAGGTAAATGAAAATCAATCCGACTGCAATCATCACCAGATGACCAAGCGTAACGTTGGCAAATGCTGTATAGGACCAAAACTGGGCCAGGTTATCTAGGACAAATTGCAAAAAACTTGGATTTTCCATAGGGCTTATTCAATTACAACCAGAACATCACCTTCCATGACAGAGTCGCCTTTGTTCTTGGATACAGAAACAACTTTTCCTTCCTTGTCGGCATCAATATTGTTTTCCATCTTCATGGCTTCAAGAATCAACAGGCGCTGACCAATTTTTACATGGTCGCCGGCTTTTACCATAACATCCAACACAACACCAGGAAGTGGCGATTTAATGGTACCACCACCTTTAGGACCACCAGGGCTGCTGGTTTTGGCTACCGAAGGATGCGAATCGGTTGAAGGAACGGCATTGCTGCGCACCAATTTAGGGGTTTTGCTCGATTTGATCGCCTTATCCAATTCTACCTGGTAGGTTGAACCATTGATCTCCACTTGGGCAATGTTATCGTCAACACTCAGAACTTCGGCACTATAGCTATTGCCATTGATATTAAACTTATATTTCGACATTTCGTTGATGTTTTAAATAATTAATAATTAACGGGGCATACGACGCATGCTGTAAATCTTGGAACTCCAAGGGGAATAGATTTTCGACATACGGTTGATGGTGAGAACGGCATGTTGCTGCTCGTCGTGTTGTTCTTTCCGATACAGATGCAAAGCCATCATAATGGCAGCAGCCACTTCGCCCGACAACTCCCCATCCTTCGATTTTGCAGAAGCTTGCTGTCCTGCAGCGCTTTTCTTTTTAAAGAAAGCACCACTCATTAGTTTTCCTATCATGGTAAAAACAATTGAAAGTAATATTAATGCTGAAAAAACCACGCCCATCGAAATAAATGCCATACCCGAACCATCGGGATCAACAACCCCAAAACGGTCGGCAGCCGTCATCACGACGTCGGGTTCATTGCTTGCGTTGGGCGTTGTTCGTTCGAACCATACCCAATCCCCGGAACCATTTTCCTCTCGTCCCCAAGAGATATCCCTTTTGTGCAAAGTTGGCAGATGAACACTATCAATTAATGTTTTACCATTGCCATCGAAGAGAGCGATCAAAGAAGATTCCCGCAAATCAAAGTTCAGATGCAAAATCCCATTGGTAGGAATGTTATCGCCAAAAAAAACGATGTACCCACGCGTTGGGATGATGGTTGCGGTTTGACCTTTAGGAATTCGGTATTTGGTGGGATTGTTCATATCGTTGGTCAGGTAAAGACCCCCAATATCGACTGAATTATAAGCCGAATTGAATATTTCCACCCAAGGGCTGTGCTGGCCAAAACCATCAACATAGTTGGAATCGTTGACCACCAAAACCTCATTGATACGCAAATCAATGGCACTTTGTGCACGCGCTTGAAGCACGGCACAAAGCAACACTGACAGTATCACCACTTTTTTTGATGCGTTGAAGAGTGTTTTTCGCATACAAAAATAATTATAATGGAATATTTGAGTGCTTCTTAGGAGGATTGACATCCTTTTTAGTCGCCAATGTTTGAAGAGCCCTGATAATGCGGAAACGTGTATTGCGGGGTTCAATCACATCGTCGATATAGCCATACTTGGCAGCGGCATAAGGATTGGCAAACTCTTCCTTGTAGTCGTCCTCGGCTTTGCGGATGTATTCTGCTTTTTCCTCAGCGGTAGCCAAAGCGGCAATATTTTTGCTCTCCAACACTTCGATGGCGCCTTTGGGACCCATCACGGCAATCTCAGCAGTTGGCCAAGCATAGTTGATATCGCCACGCAAATGTTTGGAACTCATCACGCAGTATGCACCACCATAAGCTTTACGCAACACCACGGTTACCTTGGGCACAGTAGCTTCGCCATAAGCATAAAGCAACTTGGCTCCATGAACAATGATTCCGCCATACTCCTGGGCTGTACCGGGCAAGAAACCTGGCACATCTTCCAATGTCACCAAAGGAATATTGAAAGCATCGCAATAACGCACAAAGCGGGCAGCCTTACGCGAAGCATTGATGTCCAACACACCGGCCAGGTAAGCTGGCTGGTTGGCCACGATACCTACACTCATACCATTGAAGCGGGCAAAACCTACCACAATATTGGGTGCGAAATGACGGTGCACTTCGAGGAATTCGCCATTGTCAACGATGGTGTGGATCACATCCTTCACATCGTAAGGTTTATTTGGGTTGTCGGGAATGATCTCGTTCAAATGGTCATCGGTCCGGTCGATGGGATCCTCGTTGAGCACAATTGGTGGCTCTTCCAGGTTGTTTTGTGGGAAGTAGCTGATCAGTTTGCGGATGATCTGAATACCTTCCTCCTCGCTCTCGGATACGAAATGGGTAACACCCGATTTGGATCCGTGAACGGAAGCACCGCCCAGTTCCTCATCGGTAACGTCCTCACCGGTAACCGTTTTCACAACTTTAGGGCCAGTCAAGAACATGTAGCTCTTGTCCTTGTTCATCACAATGAAGTCGGTCAGGGCAGGAGAATAAACTGCACCACCGGCACAAGGGCCAAAAATGGCTGAGATTTGTGGAATCACACCTGAAGCCAGGATGTTGCGTTGGAAAATCTCAGTATAACCGGCCAAGGCAGTAACGCCTTCCTGGATACGGGCTCCACCCGAGTCATTCAAACCAATGACAGGTGCCCCCACCTTCATGGCCATGTCCATCACCTTGCAAATTTTTTGTGCAAAGGTTTCCGACAAGGAACCACCAAACACGGTAAAATCCTGGGCAAAAACATAAACAATACGACCATCGATGGTACCACAACCAGTTACCACACCGTCGCCCATAAATTTATTTTTCTCCATTCCGAAGTTGGTGCAACGGTGGGTGACAAACATGTCGAACTCTTCGAAGCTGCCTTCGTCAACCAGCAATTCAATCCGTTCGCGGGCAGTCAGTTTACCCTTAGCATGTTGTGCATCGATGCGCTTTTGACCGCCACCAAGCTTAGCTTGCGCGCGTTTTTCAATAAGTGCTGCTACTTTATCTTTATTTTGCATGAAATATATGGCTTAAAAGTTATTCGTTGGGATGTTCGCAAAGCTCGGTTAATACACCAAATGTGGATTTTGGGTGCAAGAAACCGATGTTCAAACCTTCGGCACCTTTGCGGGGTGTTTTGTCAATCAATTGAACACCCAGCTCGGCAGCTTTTTCCAGTTTGCCAGCCAAGCCTTCAACCGCAAATGCCAAGTGATGGATTCCTTCACCTTTTTTCTCGATGAATTTACCAATGGGTCCTTCGGGATCGGTTGACTCAAGCAATTCGATTTTAGTTTGACCCACTTTAAAGAATGCCGTTTTCACCCGTTGATCAGCAACTTCTTCTACTGCATAGCATTCAAGACCGAACACTTTTTCATAAAATGGTATGGCCTGTTCGAGGCTTTTTACCGCAATACCAATGTGTTCAATATGCGTTGGTTTCATAAAAAGTTATTTATAGTTTATCTTTTATTATTGATTGACAAAAATAGAATTAATAAATATGAGGACAACATATTTTTGTCATGAAAAAGGTTGTTTTACAACATATCTAACGATGGCTGTTTCAATAATTTATACATATCGCCACCCATTTTTTACATGCTTAAAAACTCAACAACAGCCAATTACGGAAAAAAATCCTCAATGATCATCAAAACCTTCTTCCCCAGGACTGAAATCCGGGGCAATTGACATACGAATGGTTAAAAGATATTCGAATAAGGCCGAAGGCCTTGAATATGAATAGCCACGGATGCAATCCGTGGCTTCTGAAACCAAAGGCATCTCAACCCCGAAGTGGGTTGAACTGGAATATAGTCATCAATGGATGAAAGCCATGTATAGTTCAGCCTAGGGCAACCATCGGTGTTATTTGTCCTCAAGCCGGACGGGCTTTTACTCTCTGCCTACAGCTGCAGAGAGTAAACAGAGAGAGCCGCCGCTGCGCCTGCTCACCTAAGAACTATCATTCCGCTACGCTCGAAGCAATGAACTCGGTTCGCAAGATGACAATTAAGCTAACACCGACGCATTAACCGAACCTCAAACAGCATTGCTTCTTAACCGCTGCGCTTCATGATATTTCTAAGGCTCGCAGCCGAGGCGGAGCAGCAACAACCAACTAATGTATTAATTTAATGATGTGCTAATTTGAAGATCCTTTGCAGTCTTCAGCAAGTTGCACGACCGGAGGTCGTAATGTGATTAACCGCGGATGGAATCCGCGGGTTCTGAAACCAAAGGCATCACAACCCCAAAGCGGGTTGAACGTAGAATAAAACCCATCAATGGCTGTAAGCCATATTTAATTCAGCCCTGGGCATCGCCCAGGGAAAAATGAAATAGTGATGAATGAGCCCAGAAATAGGCGGCTTAATACATTGTAATTAAAACAGATAGGCAACAAGCATAAGCTGCCCTTCCAGGACGCTTCTTCATTGGATGATTAGTTCCCGAGGCGATGCCTCGGGCTGAAATAAACCGCCCCTTCGGGACGTCTAACTTTAATCTCTATAAAAATCTCGCCAACTGCAGGTTTCATCGGTGTTTCTCATATGGTGGAGATGTTCCGGTGCTCTGCACCTTATGGAATATTAGGATTGGCGGGTTGCTACAAATATTTCGCAGCTCTGCCGCTTGGATATACCTGAAAAGACCAATAATAATCCGTTTTAAATCCGTGAGAATCTGCGGTGCTCGGCTTTGCCGCTTGGCGCAGCCAAGAATCTGTGGACAAAATTAACACCCCTCCTTATAAACACATTCAACACCTCCGGCGTTGTGCAATGGTTGGTGCTTTGTTACCACCGGTTTCACCAGTGGCTATTCATATTCAAGTCCTTCGGACTTAGTTGAACATCTGAAAAAAAGAGGGGCATTTCGGCAAAATCACCATCAACGCCCCTCCATTTTTTCTTAGAGAAACCGGTTATTCACAATAACCTTATGGCATGTCCCTCTCATTCCATAATCACCCTATTTCAAATGCGACAAGGCTTCTTTGATGCGGTTCATGGCCAGCTTCAGTTTTTCATCACTCGCAGCATAAGAGATGCGGATGTAGCCCTCGGCACCAAATGCAGAACCGGCTACGGTAGCCACATGCCCATGGTCGAGCAAGTAAATGCACAGTTCGCTGGTGTTGGCAATAACCTTTCCATCAAATGACTTGCCCAGGTAGTAATTCACATCGGGGAAAATATAAAATGCCCCCGGCGGGGTATTCACCATCAGACCGGGAATCTCCTTGGCCAGTGACATCACCAGGTCGCGCCGGCGCTTGAAGGCAGCGGTCATGGACAGCGAAGCGTCGTCGGAGCCTGATATGGCAGCCAAAGCAGCCATTTGCGTAATGGAACAGGTTCCTGAGGTGAACTGGCTCTGCAGCTTATTGCAGGCTTTGGCAATTTCCAGGGGAGCAGCAATATACCCCAATCGCCAGCCAGTCATGGCATAACCTTTGGAACAGCCATTCACGATGATGACCCGTGGAAAAAGATCGTCAATCTGTGCCCAGGATACATGCTCCTGATCGTAAGTGATCATCTCGTAGATCTCATCGGAGATAATCATAATCTGCGGATGATTGCGCAACACCACAGCCAAAGCTTCCATCTCCTCGCGGGTGTACATGCTGCCCGAGGGATTGGAGGGCGAATTCATCAGAATGGCCTTTGTTTTAGGCGTGATGGCAGCTTCCAATTGGGCAGGTGTGATTTTAAAATCCTGGTCGATACCAGCCTCCACCACCACACTTTTCCCTTCACATAGCTTAACCAGCTCGAGGTAACTCACCCAATAGGGTGCAGGAATAATCACCTCGTCGCCCGAACCTATGATGCTCATCAAAACATTTGCCAGCGAGTGTTTGCCGCCACCCGAAACCACCACCTGATTCATGTGGTAAGTAACGCCAAAACGGCGCTCCAAACGGTTGGCAATGGCCTGGCGCAACTCGGGAAATCCCGGCACGGGTGGGTAGTGCGTGATATTATTATCGATGGCCTGTTTCGCAGCTTCTTTAATATGTGCTGGAGTATCAAAATCGGGCTCACCCAGGCTTAAATTGATTACATCAATCCCCTTTGACTGTAACTCACGGCTGCGCTGCGACATAGCTATTGTTTCGGACTCACCCAAAGCCATCAGACGCGATGATAATAGACTCATAAACGGTTGCTTTTATTAATTAATTTGGCACCACTAAATTATTTAAAACTGTTAGATAAAACAAAACAGAAGTAAGAATTTAACAGCAAGCATTGAACAATTTGTGCTATCCCGTTATGAATCATGTAATAATTAACAAATTAATCCTATTTTTGCCCCATCAATAGAGAGACCAATGACACAAATATTAATTGTTACCATCCCTTTGCTGATCCTATCGGTGACTACTTTGTTGACCATGGTGTGGTTCATGCGGACGGAGCAGAAGAAACGGCAATTGGAATTGATACTTCGCGACAAGGCTAATATTTTGCCAAACCGGCTACAGGCTTACGAACGGATAGCGCTGTTTCTGGAACGCATATCGCCCGAATCGATAATCATCAGAGAACAGAACAATGCCATCAACTGCCTGGTTTTTCACTCCATATTGCTGAAAGCCATCCGCACGGAATATGAGCACAACGTGGCCATGCAGATCTACCTCACACCGCAAACCTGGAAACTGGTGCAAGTGGCCAAAGAGGAGGTCATCAAGCTGATCAACACCACAGCCAGAGAAACCAAGCCCGACCTGCCTTCCATAGAAATGGGAAAGGCCATCCTGGCCAGTGCCCCTGAAGCGTGCCAATACCACATCAGGAAAGCTCTCGAAGCCATCCAAACAGAAGTTCAACAGCTGGGTTAATCAACACCGACGCTAACAAATTGTTCCCCACCACTATGACACCCATCCTATCCATCATCACCATCACCTATAATTCGGCCAAAACCCTGCCCCACACCATCGACAGCATCCGAAGCCAAACGTACCGCGACGTGGAATACATCGTTGTGGATGGAGGATCAACCGATGGCACCCTCGACATTATTGAAGCCAACAGTGACCTGGTATCCAAATGGGTGAGCGAACCCGATGGCGGAATCTATGATGCCATCAACAAAGGCATTGCCATGGCCACGGGTGATTATGTGGGACTGCTGCATGCCGACGACATGATGGCCGACACCAACGTTCTCAAATCCATCCACCGAGCCATAGACCAACACCATCCGGATGCCCTATACGGCGATTTGGATTACATAGCGGCCGACAACAGCGGGCGCGTTATCAGGCGGTGGATCAGCTCCCCATTTAACCCCAGCATGCTGAAGCGCGGCTGGATGCCACCCCACCCTACCCTCTACGTCAGGCGAGAGTGGTTCAACCGAATTGGGAATTACAACCGTCAAATGAAGATAGCTGCCGACTACGACTTTGTTTTGCGCCTATTCTCTAGACCAGAGCTGCAAACCATCTATCTACCGCAATGTTTGGTGAAGATGCGCGTGGGTGGTGCCAGCAACCGATCCATTCAGAACATTTTAATCAAAATGAAAGAGGACTACCAGGCCATCAAAAACAATCAGATAGGCGGAATGGCCACCTTGCTGGTTAAAAATTTCAGCAAAGTTGGCCAGTTCTTCAAGAAGGATTAGAGCCTAAAAGGATCAATCAACACTCTTGCGGTAAGCGCTGCCATAGTAACCATAGGAACGATCGCTGGCCTCAATGCCATTCAAAATCAAACCCATGGAATGGACATTTTCGGATAACAGATTGTCGATGGTGAGCTTTAAGTGCTCTTTTTCGGTGATGCCCACACGGGTGACAAAGACAAACGCATCGGCATAATCGACCAGGATACGGGCATCGGCCACAACACCTATTGGGGCTGTATCCACCACAATCACATCGAAATTGGCCCTCAGATAATCGAAAAGCTCAGCCGTGCGGGGTTGCGAGATCAACTCGGCAGGATTGGGCGGCACCACGCCCGCCCCAACAAACGACATATTGGGGTATTTCAACGGCACAATGATCTCTTGGATGGAAGCCTGCTCGGCCAGATAATTCGACAACCCCACGCACACATCGGTCTGACAAAGGTAATCGAGCTTAGGTTTGCGTAGGTCGAACCCCAGCAAAACAGTCTTTTTCCCCGAGACCGCAAATACGGAAGCCAGATTGAAGCTGCAAAACGATTTTCCTTCGCCCATATTGCTGCTAGAGACCAATATCACTTTTTTATCTTTGCCCGACAAGAGGAATTGCAACTTGACCCTCAACCTACGGAACGCTTCGCTACAAAGGGATGCCGGACTTTTGTAAATCACATCATGAATCGGTTCAGGATTTAGTGGAATGGCACCCACCATGGGCACATTGAGCATCATCCCCTTCAAATCGTCCACGTTTCGCACCTTTGTGTTAAGAAATTCCTTCAGTACGATAATAACGACAGGAATTAAGAGTCCGATCATCAAGCCACGCGTATAGTGGCGGCGCTCATCGGGCGACACCAAGGCCACCACGGTGGGCTCCTCCAATACTTCGTTGTCGGATGTGTTGGATGCCTTAGCTATTTGATTCTCGCTCTGCTTTTGAAGCAAAAAAGTGTAAATGGCATCGTTCAGCTTGTAACGGCGTTCGATATCAACATACTCTTTTTCCAAATCGGGCAACTGAGCCATGCGCCCTTTCATCTCGGCAAGAAGAACCCTGGTATCGTTAATGCGGGCCGACATTCGCCCGATGGATTGAACCAACAGGACTTGAAGGTTTTGACGTGCGTGAGCCATCTTTTGATCCAACGATTTGATGTATGGGTTCTGCTCCAACTCCCCCGATCCAAACAATGCCCTTTCATCGGCCAGAGCCATCAATTGGGTCACCAACTGAGCCGCCATGGGATCCCCATCCTGCTCGGAGGAGCTGGCCAACACAAAATAATCCTCCAACGCTGACCGATCGGTCAAATGATCCTTCAAAAACACCAAGTATTCGCTGCGCAACATCAATAGTCGCAACTCCTTCTCCAACGAAAAATAGTCGGAAGAGGCAGATTGCGAAAAACCCGAAGAACCGGAAAAAGGGTGAGCCTTCCTGAAAGCCGCCAATTGCGACTGAACCCGAAGCAATGAATCGGAGACGCTTTTCAACTGGGTGTTGATAAAGGAAAGTGACCGGGTGGCAATTTCATTTTTCTTATCCAAATTATACGACATAATAACCTGGGTGAGTGCCCGCAGAAAAGCTGTCATCTTTTCAGTTTGCCGCCCAACCACATTGATCACAACAATGGAGGATCCCTCGCTGTAGGGCGACACCGACAAGGCACCACGGTACTCCGATACCAATGCCGCCAGGGTATTAAAACGGAAGGTATAGTTCATCTCGGCATTGAAATGCAAATTCTGCCGGCGGTGGATGGTAAAGGCATAGTGATCGGAAATAACCGGTTCCCCATAGCGGTATTTTGCCGATACATTCAGCGCTTCCACAGCGCCCTCAAAAGATTGCTGATCGTAGCGGTAACGCCAGCCGCCACCATTTTCAACTTTCAGCTGATAATAATCTCCATCGATGGGCACCACCCTGAAATTGACACCAACCAACTGGGCTCGAGTAGTATCCATCAGCACTTCAAACGGGGCATTATTGTATAGCTCTGTGGTTTTCACGCTCCCTTCTACCGCATAGGAGATATAGAAATCAAGCTGTTCAATGGCTCTTTTCACCATCTTCTGCGAGCGGATGATAAAGGTTTGGTTTTCGATGCTTTTCATCTCTGGTGACAAACCAAAGCCCTCAGTTAGCTCCATGCGTGAAAAGGCATTGTCGCTGGCATCTTTCAACAATATGGTGGTGGCAGCACGGTAAACCGGCACTTCATAACGGAGAAGCATATAGGTTACTCCTAAAGAGATGATTAAAGAAATGACCAACCAATACCAGTATTTCACTAGAAGTTCCTTCACTTTATGCAAATCGAATACAGTTGGACTACTGGTGTTTTTCGCCCCCTGAGAGTAACTTGGAATCGTATCAGCCATAGAAAAAAATTATGCCTCAAATATAACTAAATTATAAAAAAAGCCTGCTAAACGATAACAGTTTCAACCATAAATAGATAATGCGATGATTTGAAAGAATGCTAAGATGCTAATGACGAAGATTCAATTAGCCAGCAAGAAATTGACCGTGGTAAAATAACATCATAACTTCACATTGAATTGGGCACGCAAACCGAAGGATGGTGCCCCGGTGCTGGAATTGGGCGTCACGCGCCAAATGGCATCGAGCCTGAAGAAACGGAAAATATTTTCAACTCCGGCATTCAACTCTAGGTAGGCACCATTGAGGGGCCTCAAGTCACGCGCATAATCCAAAACCTTGCGGTGCCGGTCATCTAAGCTGCCCAACATACTTTTGAACCCTACCACCTCGCGTAGCCCCAATTTTTTCAATAAGGGGATTCTGTTGAATAAAAAACCGTTCAGGTGGTAGTCGGCATAGATGTTAAGATATTTGTCATTGGCAAACTCCAGGTAATCCAGCAGGTTGAAGTCGTACGAATAGAGTCCATAGGTTTTATTGCCCCTGGGAATTTCCAGCATGGTGTAAGGCAGGGAACCAAATACCATACCACCTTCCACAGCATACTGTACTTCGCCCAATCCGATGTAAAAATAGTGTTTCAGGGTGGTGTGAAATCGGCCATACCAGTGCTGTTGGTTTTCAACCGAGGCTTCCCCTCCTGCGACGGTCAGATGGATAACAGGATATTTGGAGCCAATGTAAAGGCGTTGCAAGCCATCTTCGAAATATTTCTCTTTCCAACTCCAGCGTGTGTCGATGGCCACTTCTGCCTGGCTGATTCGGTCAATGGGGGTGCCCATGCGAGTAAACGGGTAATAGACAGGCGAGTATTGGGTTGTGTGGAAAATTTTCCACCGGCTATCCAGACCGCTGCGCCATTCGTGTTCATAGTTCAAATTGAATTTGCGCTCATGAATCAGCTCGTCCATCTCGTCGCGTTGCATTACCAATGCCACCAAATTGCTTTCGGAGGTGGTCATCATATTTTCGTAGAGATAAAGAATCTTATCGCTTTCACCGATCCGGACAATCTTATCGTTGAAGGAGACCTTCAACACCTTTCTGAAATGGCTGTCGAACTTGTAACCGGCGCCGACTTGGCCTGCCAGTTTCTCGTTTTTGGTGCCATAACCGATGCCGCCCCAGAACTGCCATCGGGTGCTGAACTCCTTGCTGGTTCGTCCCCCAACGAAAAAGCGCAATCCCTCCACCTTGTTGGTGTTGATGGCTTCCATAAAGGGACCGAATTCATACCGCCCCAAATCGTAATAACCAGTCACGGTCATCCGTGCCAAATTATCAAGGAACTTCACCGGTTTAAGGTTGTTGAGCGAGTCGATGGCATTGGCTGTGCTGTGGTCGGTGGCCGAAAGGTTTTCGGGGCGTATTTGGTTCCAGTAACTGGTGTCGCGTTGGGTGGCTTCCTTTGCCTTGATGGTTTCGTAACTCAAGGCCGGCATGCTGAGTTTCACCTCCTGTTCAGGACTCAAATCCACCTTCTCGACCGTATTGGCCATGCGGTAGTTCAGCTCCAGCCGCTTCTTGGTCGAGTTGACCGGGATGTAATCAAGTCGAGCTTCAATCTCATTGCGATTAAAGAAGCAAAGCGAATCGTCCACCAGCTGGTAGCTACTTTTCAGCCTCAGCTCCTTGACAAAATTGATGTTGCTCTTTTCCGACAGGGTCGCATCAATTTCCACCAAGGTGTGGCGCGTGGTCTCCAAGGTAAAAGTGCCTACAAAGGTTTTGTCTCCCGGGCGTTTGGGCTTAAATTTGATCACGTATTGTTTGCCATTTGCCGATTCCAGACTGTCGGTCAGGTAGTAGTGGTAATAAAAGGGGCCATTGTCGGCGATGGGACTGATGAAGCTTTGTCCAAACACAACCATGATGTTGTTATAGAAATTCACCTCCATATCCAAGGCACTGGAATACCCCGATATTTCGTAATCCTTCAGGATGTTGAGACCGGTGGTTCGGTCGGCCAGGATGGTTGATTTTTGTTTCAAAGGATCTTTTTGCAATTCATTGAATGTGAGTTGCTCCGAAAAATAAACCGGTAGATAGCGGGTGCTGTCTTCCGCGTAACGCATCAGGTTTTGACCGTTTTTAAATATCCACGACTCCTGCAATCTGTCACTGATGTTGTTGAGGGCAAACTCCCATTTTGAGTATTTCTCGTATGACGCACGATTGTGGTTTTCGGGGTTGTTGCGTTTCTTGTTGTTGATCACCAGTCGGGTCAATCTCAAGGCTTCCCCGTTGGGCTTAACCCTAATTTCGTCCAATGCCACTGTCGATGGGGTAAGCAACACCAGGGTGGTGTCGCTTCTGAATTGGTTGGCTGGCACGAAATGGTCATTGTATCCAATCAGCTTGAACCCAATAGTGTCCTTGCGGGTGTCGACCTTGAGCATAAAAAGCCCCTCCATGTCGCTGGAAGTGCCAATCATGGCATTCTTGATGAAGACATTGACAAAGGGAAGGGTTTCAAAATTTTCCGAATCCCTGATCACCCCCTTGATGGTGGTTTGCCCGCCAACCAAGATTGGTACCAGTAGCAGATGGATTGTCAGTAAGAAATAATATATAGGACGATTGGTTGTTGTCATATCATGATAAAGATCATTCAAATATAGTTTAAAGGAACGCCAGTTGCACTCTTTTTTGCTCTGAGTGTTGTTTTTGGCAAACGAACAAACCATTCATTTGTTTTGAGTATTTTTGTCTGCATGCCGTTAAAGGATGGGGCACTTAGGAAAGAACATGTTTTTTCGTCATTCTATGTTTGTTTTTCTATTTTTGTAAACAAATAAGTTGGAATGTTTTTACAAAATCTACACATATTAAATTATAAAAGTATTGAAGGAGCTGATCTTGATTTCACACCCGGGATCAACTGCTTTGTGGGAGATAACGGCGCAGGTAAGACGAACCTTTTGGATGCCATCTATTACCTGGCCTTTTGTAAAAGCTTCCTGGGTATTGGCGATTCACAGAATATCAGGCACGATCAATCGTTCTTTGTCTTGCAGGGTAATTTTCAGCGCAATAACGATCTGGAGCAAATATACTGCGGGTTCAAACGCAACCAAAAAAAGCAGTTCAAGCGCAATAAGAAGGATTATGAAAGGCTGGCCGACCACATAGGTCTGTTACCTCTGGTGATGATCTCCCCCAACGACGAACTGCTGATTACCGAAGGGGCTGAGGAGCGACGCAAATATATGGATGGCGTTGTTTCGCAGTACGACCGCAACTATTTATATGCTTTGATGCGCTACAACAAGCTTTTGGTTCAGCGCAACGCCTATCTCAAGCAATGGCGCGAGCAAGGGGGTGGCGACTTGGGGCTGCTCGAGGTACTCGATGCCCAATTGGGAGTGCTTGGCAATGCCATCCATCAGCAACGACAAAAATTTGTGGAGACGCTCTTGCCGGTGTTCAATCAGTATTACCATCTGCTGTCGGGCGCTCAGGAACAGGTGAGCCTGGTTTACCAGTCGGGGCTCCATCAGTACGACCTGGCTCACGGATTAATGGCTTGCCGCCAACGCGATTTACAACTAGGGTACACTACCCGCGGAATTCATAAAGATGAATTGAATTTGTTGCTCAACGGGCATCCCATCAAAAAAATCGGGTCGCAGGGACAAAAAAAGTCATTTCTGATCGCCTTGAAACTGGCTCAGTTTCAATTTTTGAGCCAACACAATGGCTTTAAGCCCATTTTGTTGCTCGACGATATTTTCGACAAATTGGATCTTAAGCGGGGAGCCAACCTGATTACTTTGGTGGCCAACCACACTTTCGAGCAAATTTTCATCACCGATACCAACCGGGCGCATTTGGAATCGGTATTAAGTGGGACGGGCAAAGATTTCCGTGTTTTTAATGTAGCCAATGGGGCTGTTTCGTTGGCCGAATAATTGTGGGTTATGGATAAAAGAAAAAGCAATACACAAACCATCGCAGAGGTGATGGCCGAGGTTCTGAAAAACCAAAAACTCAACAAAGGGTTGTTTGAGCACCGCATCAAAGGGCTTTGGGCGCAGGTGTTGGGACCATCGGTGGCACGCGTCACCCGTCAAATTTATGTGGACAATGGGGTGCTCTACGTTCATCTCAACTCCAGTGTTATCAGGGGCGAACTACTGATGCTAAAGGATAAGATCATCAAACGCCTCAACGACGCTGTGGGCGAAGAGGTGTTGCGCGATGTGGTGTTCCGTTGACGCATAAAAAAAGCCGGTACCCGGCTTTTTTAAATGATGGTTTTGCGCAACCACTCCTGTTTGCTGAAGAAAAACAGGGTCTCCTTTTCGGCATTTTCGTCGCTGTCCGATCCATGAATGGCATTGTGCGACTTACTTTCGGCAAATAACTTGCGAATGGTGCCGTCGGCAGCCTCTGCCGGATCGGTTGCGCCAATCAATTGCCTGAAATCGGCTACGGCATTCACCTTGAGCAGAATCATAGCAATAACAGGACCCGATGACATAAATTCAATTAGTTCCTGAAAAAATGGACGCTCCTTGTGAATGTCATAGAATTCGGCTGCTTCCTCCAAACTCAGCTGAAGCGTTTTGATGGCTGCAATCGTGAACCCCGAATGCTCTATCTTTGTCAGTATCTCACCAATATGCCTGTTTTTGACAGCGCCAGGTTTGATGATGGCCAATGTTTTGTTTTTGTTTGTCATAAATCGGATGTTTGGATTTGTTTTAAAATTATTGTTTTATCATCAGTTTACCAAATCCTTACAACTATTTGTCACAGTCGATCCAAAAATGGGATACCTAACCCAAGCTTTGAAAGGTTTGGTTTTTATTCAGGACACCAATGTTTTTTATTAAATTTGACCATTAATCTGTTTTTTATGTCTATTGAAAAGTATGCAAAATTGCGTCAAGTAATTGACGATCATCATAGTTTTGTCATCATCCCCCATGTCAATCCCGATGGCGATGCCATGGGCTCCGTTCTGGCCTTAAAACGGGTGTTGAATAATTATGGGAAAAAAGCTGCCGTTGTTTCGCCCAATAGCTGTCCCGAATTTCTATCATGGTTACCCGATTCTGGTGATGTGCTGGCGTTCGATAACAATCCAGAAAGCTGCTTGTCTACCTTATCGGATGCGCAGGTGTTGTTTTTCCTTGATTTCAATACCCCTTCGCGGCTAAAGGCACTCTCGGAGTGGGTGGGCAAATCCACGGCTATAAAAGTGATGGTGGATCACCATCCCCAGCCCGAGGAAACGGTGGACATTCTGTTTTCCGATACATCGGTGTCATCCACCTGCGAATTGTTGTTTCATGTATTGCAAGGAGCCGGCATGGCCGAATTTCTGGATCGCGATGCCGCCGAAGCGCTTTATACTGGCATCATCACCGATACTGGCGCACTAAGCTACAATTCCAGCCAGCCAAGAACCTATTACGTGGTAGCTGATTTATTGAAGTACAACATCGACAAGACTAAGGTTCACCAGCAAATCTTCAACAGCCACTCTTTTACCCGCATGCAGCTGCTGGGGTACGCCCTTTCGGCCAAGATGAAGCATCTGGCAAAGCAGGAAGCCGCCTACATCACCCTCTCCAAGGAGGAACTTTTGCAGTATCAATCCAAAAATGGGGATACAGAGGGCTTTGTCAACTATCCATTGAGCATCGACGGGATAAACATTTCTGCTTTGATCCTGGAAAAGGATGACCTGATCAAATTCTCTTTCCGCTCACGGGGGGAGTTTCCGGTCAACGAATTTTCAGCCACCTACTTCAATGGTGGGGGGCACAAAAATGCCGCTGGAGGAGAATTCAAGGGCACCATGGCCCAGGCTATTGAAACGTTTGAAACCAGCTTGGCGCTGTTTTATCAGGATTGGATCAAAACTAATTTGTCATGAAGTTGAAACGATTTCTGTTTTTTGCTGTGTTGGGTTTACTGGCTTGGAGCGGCTGCACTCAAAACCGCAGCGCCAAGAACAAACAAAAGGTGACGCGAGAGCAGTTGATTGCGGTTAACCGGATGTTGGTTTCGCGCGATTCAGCCATTATTGCCGCCTATGTGGCCGAGGAAAACCTAGATTTGCAGTTATTCCCCACAGGACTTTGGCTGCAGGTCGATTCGACTGGACGGGGAGCCATGGCGCAGAAAGGGCAAATCATCGAGTTGGATTACACCCTTTCATTGTTGGACGGTACGGTTTGCTACCAATCATCCGAACTGGGTCGCAAGCGTTTCCTGATTGGTCAGGGCGGTGTGGAGACCGGTTTGGAAGAAGCAGTGCTCCATCTGCGTAAGGGTGACCGTGCCATTGCGATTTTGCCGCCCCACCTGGCCTACGGACTTTTGGGCGATGATGCCAAGATTCCATCGCGTGCCATCGTGCGATACGATTTAACCGTGGTGGATTTGGTGAACCAATAATGTTCTACTGCTTTCGGTCAACTTGATATTGTAGGTTTGTATAAATTTAACTTACTTTGCGGGTGATCAATTATTGATATTTATAATTAAAGATATTTCAATGAAATTAATGCAACGTTTTTATATTCTGGTTTTGTTAGTTCTTTTCGCCGGATTGCAGGCCTGTGAAGACGAGTATAAACGAATTGATTATGCCAAGTTGACGGCAGAAGAGAATGCCCTTCTGCAAAAGTATTTGACCGACACAGTGCGATATGGCGGTGCAAATGGCGAAATCATGCCCCGCTTGGATAGCTTGACCAAAGCGGCCATCGATACGGTGGATTACTATAAGGACAGGGGCGGCATCATCTATTTCAACCAGAAAGTAGGGATTGGGGAACCGGTCACTGCCGGAAAACTGATCGGCTACCGTTATAAGGCTTATGCCATCCTCGATTCGGCCGGTTTTGCCCGCAAAAGGTATGCAGGATCAAATTATTCCGATTTGGAACCAGCATTTGCTTATGCCGGACAGGTGAATGCCTCTTCGGGATATTACTCCGGTTTGAACGATGCCATCATGCTAATGAACCGTTTTGGTCAATCTTCGGTGATATTGCCTTCCTCATCGGGTAACAACAGCTTTATTACCTACATTTACGATTTGGAGGTTGTATACATTGAAAAATAGGCCTATCGCATTGGCCTGTTAATAATTGAACCTTATTGCCGGGTAACTGTTCCTAAAACGGAGCAATACCCGGTTTTTTTATTGAATAATTTTATTTTTTTTACGCAACCTTTTACCTATTTTGCGTCTTACAATCAGTATTAAAACATTTTTTTATGAAAAGGATATTATTTTTAGTGTTGACTTCTTGCTTGTTATTCACAAGTTGTATTGATGGGGATGACCCAAAACCTTTCTTTTATGGCTTTGCCACGGTTGAAAAAAACAGCCTTTTGGGCTATGTTACTTTTAAATCCGACAGGAATGAATCGGGCGAAAGCTATACATACAAGTCATTAACCGATGTGGATCCAAAGGATCAGTTGAATGATGGTGACCGTGTTTACATGTCGTGCACCATCGAAAAGGATTATGGCGATGGCACCTACGATGTGAATGTCAATTCTTGTAGTTTGAACCTAGGGAAACCGCTATCGATGAATCCTGCTTCGCCCGAAGGTGTTGAGGATGTGTTTATCTCGTTAAACCAGGGTTATATTTCCACCGATGCCATTGGCCGTAGATTTATGAATTTAAGTATCAGCTACAGCACAAAAACAGAGAATTCCGATTCTTTTGTACTAGGATATTCCGAAGAGGATAATGTTGACCAAGAATCTTCTAGGATTGTTTTGCGTCTGAAGCATTATCAAAAAGATAAGGTTGGCACCTCCCCCAATGTCAACGATGTGTTGGCTTATAATTTACAAAGTTTGCCCGCCCTAGTTAATGTGTCTTCCACTGGGGAGATCACCTTAGTGGTCAAGTATACCGATTACGATGATTCCGAAAAAAGTGTGGAGCTTGCCTACAAACTTTGATTCTACATTGATTCATATTTCAAGTCTGGACGGGTTTCCGATCCAGACTTTTTTTGTTTTTGCCCTACTCCCCTTTTTATAATGTCATTAACTCTGTTACAATGTTGTATAGGAGAATAGATTTCTGCAATATTTTAGCTCCACCGCGTATGAAAAAAAACAGAAATCGTTTTGTTGTACCTTAATTTTAGTTTATTATTGTGCTTTAAAATAGAGTTTAGATAAATTTTTCAAACAAACATTTCCTGTTTGTTTTTTTATGTACAATTATGATGTTTTGTAACGATATGCTTTTAGGTATGACGAGTATGAAGAAAGTGGCTTTAGGAATTGATATTGGTGGCACCAATACTGCAATAGGTGTAGTGGATAATTTAGGAAATGTGATTGTGAAAGATTCCATTCCAACCCCAGCCCATGGTGACATCGACCGTTACGTAAAGGATTTGTCGGGAGCCATACGCGAGATCGTAAAGTCGGTGAAGCTGGTGAATCCCGAAATTGAATTCATCGGTATCGGCGTGGGAGCACCCAATGCGAATTACTATCAGGGAACCATCGAACATGCGGCCAATTTGTCGTTTCAGGGGATCATTCCCTTTGTGTCGATGCTGAAGGACCAATTCCCCGAAATGCCCTTTATAGCCTTAACCAACGACGCCAATGCTGCGGCCATAGGTGAAATGATTTATGGCGGCGCAAAAGGGATGCGCAACTTTGTGATGTATACCCTTGGAACCGGCGTTGGCAGCGGCATTATTGTGAATGGCGATTTGGTTTATGGGCACGATGGTTTTGCCGGCGAATGCGGCCATACCACTCTGGTACCCGATGGTCGTGTGTGTGGCTGTGGCGGACGTGGCCATTTGGAGGCCTATTGCTCGGCTTTGGGCATGAAACGCACTGCATTTGAACTACTGAGCCACTACAACGACACCAACAGCCTTTTGGCTACCAAATCGTTTAAGGAACTCGAGTCGAAGGATATCTACGAAGCTGCCGTCAAAGGCGATAAAATAGCCCTTGAAGTGTTTGAAATCACCGGAAAATTTTTGGCTCAAGGTTTGGCCGATTCAATACACCACACTAGCCCCGAAGCCATCTTTATCTTTGGCGGCCCTACTGCTGCCGGCGATTTGATTTTCAACCCCATCAAAAACCACCTGGACAAATTTTTATTGCCCGTATTCAAGGGTAAGATCAAAGTATTGCCATCCAGCCTCAAATTGGGCGATGCCGCCATTGTGGGTGCCTCTGCATTGGTTTGGAAAGAGATGGAGAAATAACCGCGTGAGGAGATCGCTTTCTGCCTAATGACAGAAGGGTCTCCTGATAGGAGAAGATAATGAAGCGGGGGCTTATCTGCAATAAAGGCAGATAAGCCCCCGCTCTCGTTGAATCGGATGGTTACGAAGATCCCTATTAAGGAGTGGATGAACTATTGCCCTAAGCATTATAAATGAAAAATTTGGGGTATGCAAAGCAAGCCCCCCGAAGCACATCTGGCAATAACATCTGTGTTAGCAATGCCGCAGCAAACAACACTTTAACCCGCATCTATACACAAAGAGCAAAACAACAAAAAAAGAGGATGCTCTAATATTGAGACATCCTCTTTTCTTATTCAATAATATGTGATTATTCCACGGGAATTTCAGTATTGACATTTTTGCAGCCCACAAGCGCGTACCACAAAAGATAAGCCATACAAGCAAACATTACCCAATAGCTGTTGATAAAGCCTAAATTATCGGAAACCCAGCCCTGAAGAAGCGGAATAATACCCCCTCCCATTACCATCACCATAAAGATTCCGGATGCTGCAGCGGTGTATTTACCAAGCCCTTCAACGGCCAAATTGAAAATTCCACCCCACATAATGGATGTGCAAAGTCCTCCCAATACAATGAATATAACAGATAGCGGTACAGTAGAACCGATAAAAGGAACAGTTATCGCAATCGAAGTAGGACTGATAATAGCCAGTGCCATTAACAACATCCCCAATAACGACACGAAGATCAACATGGCTTTACTTGAAACCTTAGCTCCGACAGAAGCCCCAACAAGGCGTCCAACCAACATTAACAACCAGTAGATACCAACAATACTGCCGGCAACAGTTGCATCGATACCTAATCCCGGATTTGTTGCAGTAGGTGATGCTGTCATAAACAAATTGGCTGTGCTGGGGATTCCAATTTCAACACCCACATAAACAAAGATGGCAATAGCACCAAAAATGAAATGGCGAAACGACAAGGGACTGTGCTTGTGCTTACTTTTTTGTTGGGTTACTGTTTGAAGGTGTGGTTCGGGAATGTTAACAAACCTCAGAACAACAAACGCCAATGCAAAGATACCCATTGCCAAGAACAAGGCAGGATTTGCTTTTTCGATGGTGCGACCGGCTTCGGCACCCATCAAAAAACCTACTAACATAGGCGTGATGGTAGCTCCAATGGAGTTGATTGAGCCACCAAATTGGATAAGTTGGTTGCCTTTATTGCCACCTCCACCGAGTGTGTTAAGCATTGGGTTGACAACAGTATTAAGCATACACATTGAAAAACCAGAAATAAGAGTACCCACCAAATAAATAGTGAAACTGCCTGCCTGACCCGACAGAAATTGTACGCCAACACCTGCGAAACCAACAACAATTGCTGATAATGCAGTCTTTTTATAGCCAATTTTCCTCAACATTATACCAGCGGGAATGCCCATGAAGGCATACGCAATAAAATTACCAAGAAATCCAAGTTGTGACTCGAAATTTGTTGCACCAAATTGTTTTGCCACAATCACACCCATGGGACTCGGCAATCCAGTCACAAAGGCAATCATAAAAAACAGTGCAAACATCATTGCTATAGGCAACGCGTAACTTTTGTTTTGTGTTTTTTCCATTATTATTTTTTTGAATATGTGTGAATTGAATAATTTTGGCCGAAATTAGCAAAAATTCACTTTAATTGCTCCTTGTGGACGGATAAAAAGTTTGTGACAGCTGCCAGCGCCAAATACATGCTCCAGGGTGGATACATATTTTTCGATCAGGTGCTCGGGAACAAACGCCTGAATGGTGCCTGCAAAACCACCTCCATGAACCCGAAAGGCGCCCTCTCCATTGAGTACCATGTCACTCATGGCCAATGCCAAAGAAATGCCTTGTTCTTCCACGTTATTGATGGGATAGATATTTTGGTTGTACATGTACGAGCTGTGACCCGATTCGACCACCATCCTTAGGAAAGATTTGAAATCGCTCTGCTCCAATGCTGCCACCTGGTCTACCACACGGGCATTGTCGCGCTGGAAGTGGAATGCACGCAAAATGGCACGATCGCTCACTTGGCCACGCATCTGTGGGATGTTTTCAACAACCTGCTCAAGCGATACTTCCCTTAAAACTTTGGCGCCCAATTTGCCGGCTACCGATTTCATCTCGGTTGGCAACGAGGCATATTCATCGTTCAGGTCGGCATGATTCCCACCAGTGTCGGTAATTACCAGGGCATACCCGGTTTTTGTGAAATCGAAATCAACTTTCTTCACCACAGGCTCAGCAGGGTTTTTAAAGTCGATGGTAACCAACCCACCTACAGAACAGGCTGTTTGATCCATCAAGCCGCATGGTTTGCCAAAGAAAACATTTTCGGCATATTGACCAATAATGGCGTTTTCGATGGGGTCAAGTTTGCCTTCGTTGAACAGGTGGCTGATGATGGCTCCGATCAAAACCTCGAATGAGGCCGATGAGCTCAACCCAGATCCTTTGGGCACACCACCATCGATTACGGCATCAAAACCGCCAATTTGGTAGCCCAGCTCTTGCATACGGGCACTGATACCACGGATCAGCGATTCGGAGGTGAAGAATTCGCTGCTATCGGGTTTGAGGTTGTTCAAATCCACCTCAAACTGCGGGTAGCCTGCCGAAGCAATGCGCACAGTCATGGTACCATTGGGTGCAGCCATGGCAATGTTGTCGAGGTTCACGGCGCCTGCCAATACGCGGCCAAAGTTATGGTCGGTGTGGTTCCCACCAATCTCGGTGCGGCCAGGTGAGCTGAAAACTTCAAATTCGGTTTCATTGAACTTGCTTTTAAACTCCCCTGCCAATTGGGTATACCGCTCTGCTTGACGGGCGATGATAGCGGAATCGGATCCATATAACCCTTTCAAGGCCGAAAAATCGTCTTTTTGTAATTGTGAAATAAATGAATCGAATTGCATGATTGTATATTTAAATTTCATTAATAAGCGAGTGCCAATATAGAATAAAATTAACAATCATTTGTCACCCATTCTAATTTTTTTGCATTGGCTGCTGCTTCAACCTACAAGAACCAGTGAAGGAAGTAGGTTGAGACCATTATGGTTCAAAGGTTGGGCCGGCTGAGTTGCCTATACGGAAGAATTGGCTTTGGGTTCCAATACTAAGTCACATTTAAGCCTGGGCAGACATATTAATCAAGCCATCCTATACAGGAAGAAAACCCCTTGCCCGACTCCCCCCAGGGAGGCGAAAAACCATGCTTTCTAAGCTAATTTCAGTATATGCTTCGAGTACTCCAATCATAAGGCGTTAAGGTTTTGTCAAAATGGTGATTAAATTTTATAATTATTAAGATTCAATTTACATGTAATCCACTTTAATATTGCATTTTTGCGACAAGTTTTTAAAAGATAATGGAGATTATAAATTCGATTTTTTTAATATTTAAAATTTGTTAATTTTGGGATCTATTGAAAGATCTTAAACTAATCTAACTAATTGTTTACTATTATGATGAAATCTGTTTTTCGAGTTGTGATGATCATCGTCGCGTTGTCGTTGAACTGTGGTATTTTTGCCCAGGTGACAACATCGGGCATGAAAGGACGGGTTGTTGATGAGAATAGACAACCTTTGCCGGGAACAACGGTGATTGCCGTTCATGAACCCTCAGGCACCCAGTATGGCACCATCACCAACAACGATGGTTACTATCAGATCAATGGCATGCGCACCGGCGGCCCTTACAAGGTTGATGTATCGTTCGTGGGGTATGCCACGGCATCTTACAAAGACCTTCAGCTCTCTTTGGGGGATGAGTATCCCCTCAATGTGGTTTTATCGGAATCCAATGTTGCTTTAGGCGATGTGGTGGTTCAAGCTGCACGCACGGTTGAACGCACAGGAACCAACACCAGTATCTCGTCGCGTCAAATCCAGACGATGCCTACCATCTCCCGAAGCATCAACGATTTTACGCGTGTTTCACCTTATGCTGGTAGTGGCAACAGTTTTGCAGGCCGCGATGGCCGTTACAACAACATCACCATCGATGGGGCTGCCTTCAACAACAACTTTGGTTTGAGCTCCAATAACCTGCCTGGGGGTGATGCCCAACCTATTTCGTTGGATGCCATCGAAGAGATCTCAGTCAATGTGAGCCCCTTCGACATCCGTCAGTCAAATTTCACAGGCGCCAGCATCAATGCGGTGACCAAGAGCGGGGACAACCAATTCAAGGCTACTGCTTACACGTTTCTACGTCCAAAATCATTCACCGGTGAAAAGGTGGGCGATAAGATCGTCCCCGATGCGAAGGAAAAATCGCAACACACCTATGGTTTGAGTCTGGGTGGTCCGATCATCAAGAATAAGTTGTTTTTCTTTGTGAATGGTGAGTTGGAAAAGCAAAAATATCCAGGCATTGAATGGCGTGCCAGCACAACCGATGGTTCCGATGCTAGTGCTGATGATAAGATTTCCCGAACCACCACTGCTGATTTGGAAACCATGCGCAAGCATTTGATCGACACTTATGGTTACGATCCTGGGTCTTACAGTAATTTCGGTAATTTCGAAAGTGAGAATTACAAGATTATGGCACGTGTGGACTGGAACATCAACCCCAACCATAAATTCACGGTTCGTTACAACGATGTAAAATCGACCAACGACCAGTCGGTCAACAACAACAGTGCGCCCAATCCACGTGGGGACAGCCGTATTGGTCTTCAATCTATGGCGTTTTCCAATTCCAACTACAACTTCACCAACTATGTGCGTTCCATCACAGGTGAGTTGAATAGCAAACTCAGCAACAACGTGTCTAACAAACTATTGGCCAGTTACACCCACATCCAGGACACCCGTGGCAGCAACAGCGATCCATTCCCATTTGTGGATATTTACAAGGATGGCAAACAGTATATGAGCTTTGGTTATGAATTGTTTACTTATAACAACGATGTGGTGAACAATACCTTCAATATCACCAATAATGTAAATGTAAATCTTGGCAAACATACCATGACCGCAGGGGTCTCCTTTGACCGGATGTATTTTAAGAATTCCTACCTTCGTTATGCCCTGAGCTACTACCGTTATGCCTCCATGGAAGCTTTTATGAACAATGAAGCGCCTACAGCTTTAGGATTGACTTATGGTTACAATGGCAACGAAGCGCCCGGTGCAGAGCTGACCTTTGGTATGGGGGCTCTCTATGTGCAAGATGAATTTAAAGTTAACGAAAACTTTAAAGTAACGGGTGGATTGCGTTTGGAGCGTCCGTTCTATTTCGATGACCTGAAAGGCAATAATGCCATCAAGGAATTAACTTTCCGCGATGGGATGCAATTGGATGTTTCTCAATGGCCTGATGCCAAATTCATGCTACTGCCACGCGTTGGTTTCAATTGGGATATCAATGGTGACCGTTCCATGGTATTGCGAGGTGGTACAGGGTTATTCTCTGGTTTACTGCCCTTTGTGTGGTACACCAACCAACCGACCAACTCGGGAGTGATTCAAAATACAGTGGAGATAACCAATACAGCTACGCTTGCGAATATCCGCTTCGAGGAAAACTGGCGCGACCAGGTGGCCGCCAATCCATCGTTGTTCCCTTCTACGCCTGTTGAGAAAGCTCCCGGCACCATCAATGTGGTTTCACCCGACTTCAAGCTGCCTCGTGTATGGCGATCAACCCTTGGGTTCGATTATGAGCTACCTTACGACATGACCTTTACTGTAGAAGGTATGTATTCGAAGGATATTTATGCCATTGTACAGCAAAATGTCAACGAAAAAGTATTGAGTGGCACGGATTCACCTGTGTTTTCAGGATCGGATGACCGCAACCATTGGTTTACCAACCTGCCTACCGATGACACTTATGTGATATATAAGAACATGAAAAAGGACAGCCGGATCAATTCAGGAATCTCCAATGCCATGGTTTTGGACAACACCCGTAAGGGGTACCAATACTCTCTAATGGCCCAATTGACCAAGAAGTTCTCCTATGGAATTTCGGGTATGGTGGCTTATACTTATAGTGTGGCAAAGGATATGACCTCTAATCCTGGCTCATCTGCTAACTCGGCTTGGTCGAGTAATGTGGCAGTGAATAGTTTGAATGATCCTGGCTTAAGTTTCTCCGGGTTCAATGTGCCTCATCGTTTGGTGGGCGCAATCACTTATAAAATTGAGTATTGGGATCATGTGGCTACTTCTTTCTCTCTGTTTTATACAGGTAGCCACCAAGGAAGAATGTCGTATGTTTATGGCAACGACATGAATGGCGATGGCAACTCTTCCGATTTGATGTACATCCCAAAAACTCAAAATGAATTGGTATTTGCTGATATACTTGCCAAAGATGGAAGTGTAGCAATTTCCGCAAATGATCAAAGTGAGGCTTTTTGGAATTATGTACAAAACGACGACTATTTGAGCGAAAACAAAGGAAGTTATGCAGAGCGTTTTGGGAAATTGGAACCTTGGAGGAACCGTTTTGATTTTAAAATTTCTCGTGAAGCATATACAAATATCACACCTTCTCGAAAAGGAATCCTGACTCTTTCATTGGATATCTTAAATGTGGGCAACTTGCTGAACAAAGATTGGGGTTCCTACCAATACTTCGGTTTGTCCAGTTACGACAACATCAAGCTGCTCAATGTGGCTGGCTACCAGAATGGACAGCCTGTTTATCAGTTGAATGCTTCCAATATGGATTATTTCAAAGAGAATGCCCGTTTTGTGGATAATGTCAGTACCTCTTCTACTTGGGGTATGATGCTGGGCATCAAACTATCTTTCTAATTGAATTTTTCATTATTGAATTACAAGCGTCATCCTACCCGGGTGGCGCTTTTTTTAGATTATTTAGGCTTTCCCGTTGAATTGTCCCACAATATTTGTGTATTTTTGAAGGGTAGTCGATTAATGTCTGCCCAAATATAAGTTATTAGATATGATGAAATTAGCAGTAATTGCCCACGATGGCAAAAAGGCCGAAATGGTCTCCTTTTTAAATAAACATTTGACAGTTTTACATTCCGCCAATATCTCCATTATTGCCACTGGCACCACAGGGAAACATGCCCAGGATGCCGGTTTGCAGGTTGAGCGTGTCTTATCGGGCCCATTGGGCGGTGATGCCCAGATCGCATCGCAGGTGGCCGAAGGTTTGATTCAAGGGGTATTCTTTTTCCGCGATCCCCTCGACAAGCATCCCCACGAACCCGATATCAATATGTTGATGCGGATTTGCGATGTACACAATGTGCCCCTGGCCACGAATCCCGCCACAGCAGAACTGGTGCTCAAAGGTTTGACTGTTTTGTAATTGATTTTCCCAACCCGGTATAAGCCGGGTTTTTTGTTTGCATTTCTTAAATCCTTTTAGTCTTGATAAATATATGGTAAACGCAGTTTCCCTAATTGGTTATGTAAGTTCAAGTGGCCTTTAAAATATTAAAAGTTGTTGGTTTTGGCACCCGCCCACTTTGGGGAGGGAAGGGAGGGGCTTTCTCTTTTCACATCATCAAATCAGCCCATCACCCCAAACTGCCTATGATGATGACCGCAATACCAATAGAGATGCCGGCTAAAAAGAGTGCTTTGCGCCAGATGTTTTTCTCTTTAAACAGGATGGCAGCCAAGGTGAAGGATACGATGGCGTTGCTGCGCCGCAGTGGTGAAATCAAGGCAATCAAGCTTCCTGGCAAGCTGATGGCATAAAAGTAGAGAAAGTCGGCCACCACCAGGAAGAGACCAATTAGTGGGATGCTCCACCGCCACTGAAATACAGCCCCTTTGCGTTTGGCCGGGAACCAGAAAATAAGCGTCAGTGGCACCAGCATCATGGTTTGGTAAAAGGAATAGTAGCATTGCACTGCCATGCGGTTGATGCCCGCGATCAGAAACTTGTCGTAAAGGGCGCTGGCCGCACCCGTCAGGGTTCCAACAATGATGAACCACACCCATTTGTTGGCACGCATGGAGATCCCTTCCCTTTTGCCCGACAAGCTGAACAGAATGAAAAAAACAATGGTAATGATCAGTCCCATCCATTGGAGATGGTTCAAACGTTCCCCAAAAAATGCAATGGCTCCCAAAAGAGTCCAGATGGGGGCGGTGGCACGTATGGGGGCGACAAAACTCAGCGGGAGGTGTTTCAACCCATAATAGATAAAAATCCAGGAGGTCAGCACAATGATACTTTTGATCATCAGCAGGATATGGTCGTGGCTATTGATGAGTGGGATGTAGAAAAGTGATGCACTGCCGATCAAGCCGCTTTGCGAGGCCAACAGCAGCGGAACAAACACGAGCGAGGTGGTGAAGGTACTGAAAAACAGGACAGGAAAAACAGCATTCCCATTAAGAGAATACTTCTTTGCCACATCGTAAATGCCCAGAAAAAAGGCTGAAAACAGCGAAAAAGTTAGCCACATAGTTGTTTTTCTGCAAATATAGAGTCTAATGAGCCATTCTTCCTGGTCGTTATTATATATTATCTTTTTTTTGCATTGTACTTGATCTTTTGTTAATTTCGACTGATTTCTATCTTACCACTATGGATTATGTATTGATAAAGAATGGGATCCTGGCACAGGAAGGAGATGACCAGGCATCCGATATTCTGATCTGTGAAAATAAAATTATAGATGTCGGCCAGGCACTCGCGCGCCCCGACCTTGAAACACCAGTGATTGATGCGGGCGGAAAATATGTGCTACCAGGGATTATCGATATCAACCGCAGTTTTTATCAGCACTATTGTTACGATCATCAGCGCCTGTTGCGCTTGTTGCAATCACAAATAATATCGGGTACCACCTTTTGGCTCGATGCGTTAGCTGTAAAGGAGTTATCGCCCTCCCCCGAGGTGTTAACCATGGAATCCATTTCAATGCCCGATTTTTCCTTCCATCTGCTGGTGGATGGGGCATTTTGCCAAGATCCGCAATCTTTTTTGCCGCTCATACTCTCCCGGGGAGTTACTTCATTGGTCTTCCATTGGCCATTGCAAGAGAGCATCGCGGAAAAACAGTTAAGTCGGGTTTTTGAGTTTGCCTGCCAACACGATCTACTGATTGTGTTCGACCTCCAGTTTTTGCATCAATACGACTCCACCGACAACTATATCTCCTCCGACACCATCACCAATTACCATTTGTCGCAACTGAATTTGCTGGCCGAAATGGTGCGCACATACCAATTCAGAGCCTGTTTCCTAAATGTTCATTTCATGGAAGAGTTGGCCATATTGAAAGAGTTGCGACAAGACAGCGAAATTTATGCAGAATTGGCTCTTTCGGTCACACTGGGCAGCAAGGAGGCTTTCAAAAGCAAATACCACATTACCGCTGGTCAAACACCCTGCTTCCAGCCGTTTGAAGCACACCAATTGATCAAAGAGGTGCTGAGCCACGACTGGTGCCTTATTGGACGTGCCGACATGAATGTGTTCAACGAAGAGGTGCTGTCGAGTGGCAAAGGGTACAACCGGCCCGACGATTATTTCAATTCCAAGTATTTCCTTTCGGTACTCTCTTCCATCCCAGTAGACGGTTCTTTTTTGTTGCCCCATCAAATCGCCCAAATAATTGCCCAGCGCCCGGCTCACCTCTTCAACCTTTTTCCAGTGAAGGGAAATTTAAAGGCAGGTGGTGATGCCGACCTAATTATTTGGGATGCCGATTATGAACGCAACTTGTTTGTCTCCTTCTCCCAATCAGGATCCATTAACCAGGAATACAAATTGCGCGGGCGTGCCGAGTTTATTTTTATGAAAGGTAAAATCGTCTACAATGGCGAGCAGATTTTGAATGAAACCCTGGAGGCTGAATATTTATGCAGGCATCGTTAAAGGGCAAAAACTTTGTTTGCAAGACACCATCATATTCACAGGTAATTAGGGGCTGCTGAAAAATGAATAATACACATAAAATCTGTTATTTAGGTGTATTTTTGTTGTGATTAGTGCAAGGCATTTTAACTGTCATCTTGAATAATCTTGCAGTTATCAATGAACAAGAGTCTCTATATAACCACCTCAGAGAAACGTAAGTTCTTTGAGGCCATTGAAAATAATATTTCTATCAAAAAATGGCGTTAAGAATTGGAGCGCAGCGGAAATCGACGAATTCCTTTGAATGACAATATGCCTGAGTCAAATTGAGATTGTTTGCCGTTAAAAAGCCCGCGTAGTAAGTCAGGCAAGTCTTTCGCGGGGTTTAGGCAAACAAGCTCAATTTTAGCCATTTATCTACTGCGACGGCTTTCTTGGTTTCGCCGGGTGGAAGCGATTTTTTGGCTGCGCCAAGCGGCAAAGCCGAGCGCTCTGTTTACTCTCTGCAGCTGTAGTGAAGCGAAGCGGATCATGAGGGCCAATGAAAACAAACACGACCCGAATAAAGAGAGTAAAAGCCCGTCCGGCTCGAGGACAAATAATTGAAATGGATGGGGTTTGTTGACATTTTCAGCAAGTCCTAATTAGACACATTCAAAACCCTTAAATTAAGCCCTCTCCAGCTCCCCCAAATTGGAAGGGTGCCAAAATTCTAATAATTCTATGTAAAAACCGGTTCATGATCATTGCTATCTGTTCCCTGAAACCTGTTCCCTGAAACCTGTAGAAGGCACACCGGCCGAGATCGATCCCCGCAGCCTTGAGTGCCCTTGAAGACTGAACGACTTTAGGACTGTTTGACCTCAGGACTTTCAATATTTCTAAGGCTCGCAGCCGAGGCGGAGCAGCAACAAACAACCAATGTACTAATTTTATGATGTGCTAATTTGAAGATCCTGTGCAGTCTTCAGAAGTCTCCAGTAAATTGCACGACCGGAGGTCGTAATGTGATTAACCGCGGATGAAATCCGCGGGTTCAGGAGTCCAAAAGCCAACCAACCCCGAAGCGGGTTGAACTGGGACTTAACCATTAATAGCTGAAAGCCATGATTACAGCAAAGTGGTTATTTATCCTCAAGCCGGACGGGCTTTTACTTTTTGGCTACAGCACCAAAAAGTAAACAAAAAGTGCCGCCGCTGCGCCTGCTCACCTAAGAACTATCATTCCGCTGCGCTCGAAGCAATGAACTCGGTTCGCAAAATGACATTTATGCCTTCACCAACACATAAGCCGAACCTCAAACAGCATTGCTTCTTAACCGCTCCGCTTCGTGATATTTCTAAGGCTCGCAGCCAAGGCGGAGCAGCAACAAACAACTAATGTACTAATTTGAAGATGTGCTAATTTGAAGATCCTGTGCAGTCTTCAGAAGTCTCCAGTAAATTGCACGACCAGAGGTCGTAATGCGATTAACCGCGGATGAAATCCGCGGGTTCAAGAGCCCAAAAACCAACCAACCCCGAAGCGAGTTGAACTGAAGATAATGACAACAAAAAAGCGTATAAACCAGACAATATATGCGCACCCCCTTAACATCAACACATTCAACACCTACGGTGTTTTGCAGTTATCATGTGCCTGGCATCCATCGGTTCCACCGGTGGCTATTCACATTGAAGTCCTTCGGACTTGGCACTCTACTGGAAGATTTCGCCGCTATGCGGCTGAAATGAAGCCCCTCCCCGTCCCTCCCCTGTTGGGAGGATGTCAAAATTTAAAGAATTCGATGTAAAAACCGTTTCATGATCATTGCTATCTGTTCTCTGAAACCTGTTCACTGAAACCTGTAGAAGGCACACCGGCCGAGATCGATCCCCGCAGCCTTGAGTGCCCTTGAAGACTGAACGACTTTAGGACTGTTTGACCTCAGGACTTTCAATACTTCTAAGGCTCGCAGCCGAGGCGGAGCAGCAACAAACAACCAATGTACTAATTTTATGATGTGCTAATTTGAAGATCCTATGCAGTTTTCAGAACTCTTCAGCAAATTGAACGACCGGAGGTCGTAATATGATTAACCGCGGATGAAATCCGCGGGTTCAGGAGTCCAAAAGCCAACCAACCCCGAAGCGGGTTGAACTGGGACTTAACAATTAATAGCTGAAAGCCATGATTACAGCAAAGTGGTTATTTGTCCTCAAACCGGACGGGCTTTTACTTTTTGGCTACAGCACCAAAAAGTAAACAAAAAGTGCCGCCGCTGCGCCTGCTCACCTAAGAACTATTATTCCGCTGCGCTCGAAGCAATGAACTCGGTTCGCAAGTTAACGATTATGTTTTCATATGCGCTTTAACCGAACCTCAAACAGCATTGCTTCTTAACAGCTACGCTCCATGATATTTCTAAGGCTCGCAGCCGAGGCGGAGCACCGATTAGAGGAAAGCACTACAAAAAACGGCAATAATAATCAGTGGCGCTCGCCTCTGCCGCTTGGAGCAGCCAAGTCATCGCTTGCGCTTTCCGCAGGAAAGAAATCAGAGAAATCTGTGGAGAAAATCTGTGTGCAAAGCTGCACATTCAACACCTGCGGCGTTGCGTAGTTATTGCAACCCACCACCCACCGGTTATACCGGCGGCTATTCATATTGAAGAGCCCCTCTCCGTCCCTCCCCAATTGGGAGGGTGCCAAAACTTTCAGTATTAAAACTGAATTACTGTGAACTGATTGACTCGTCAACTCTTCGACTGTCAAACTTTTCAACTCTGTAAACTGATCACTGTTCACTGTAAGCTTCATCCCTCCCTTGTCAGAAATGAGCGGATGACTGCCGCTACTTTTTTTCCAATGCCGGGCACTTCAAGGAGTTGATCTTCCGTAGCCAGAACCACCCGATCCAACGACCCAAAATGAGCCAGCAGGGCATTGGCGCCCTTGGGTCCCACCATAGGCAAACCTTGTAGGAAATAGAGCTGCTGCCGGTGCACAGCCTTGGGTTTGTGACCAACCCTGATTCCAGAAACCATATTTTTCAAGTTCTGCTGAGCCGCCATCAGCAACAACTGGGCTGTTTCGGACTGCACAGAGGAATACAACAGCGGGATCTGCCAAGCCGTTGCCACCGACAGCAAGGCTCCCCGGATGGCCTGTGGATCGATGTCGTAAGGCGTTTGATAAGGGTCACCCTCGATGATGAGCAACCGATGATAGGGCGTGGCGCACATCCTGGCACATTGGGCAAACAAACGGTTCTGCACCAG